>NZ_FNBN01000018.1 GCF_900102545.1 Chitinophaga filiformis
ATATCGTTTTGCGTTTAGGTTTTTCTGTAAAAAACAAATCCCATAGCAATAGTCACCGAAGGTACTGTAGCTATGGGATGTTTCTTTTTAAAGACAGTTAGCGGGTAATGCTACCGGTCTTTTTAATTATTTGTCGCCGAACGTTTTGTTGTAGAACTCGATGCTTTCCAGGATGATACGTTCAGCCACTGCTTTGTTCTGGAACTCAGAAACCTTTACAGTCTTGTGCTCCAGTCTCTTATACTCTTCGAAGAAGTGACGGATCTCTGCAGTGAAGTGAGGAGGCAGTTCTGTGATATCGTTGATGTGGGCAACGCTCATATCGTTGGCAGCTACAGCGATGATTTTATCATCTGCCTCGCCGTTGTCGATCATCTGCATTACACCGATCACTTTAGCTTCCATAATACACATAGGAACAACGTCTACCTGGGAGAGGATGAGGATATCCAGCGGGTCATGATCATCACAGTAGGTTTTTGGAATAAAACCGTAGTTAGCCGGGTAGTATACAGAAGAATACAGTACCCTGTCGAGCTTGAGCAGGCCACTTTCTTTATCCAGCTCGTATTTGGCGCGACAGCCTTTAGGAATTTCAATAATAGCATTCACTATTTTAGGCGCTTCTGATCCTGTGCTGACACTATGCCAGGGATTGTTCGTCGTCATCATCAACTTGTTTTTTCGTTTATTAGAATTTTGGTGCCCTGCATCTATTCTGCATCGCAAAGGCATAACGGCGCAAAGTCGTTTTTCGGGACCCTGGCAATTAATTTACCGTATGCAATGTGGAATTTAGAATAAAATGCTGCTGGCGCGCCGCAAAAATAAGGAACTCAACTGTAATTTCGTAATAGATACAAAATTATACAGATAAGAGTAATCGTAATATCTTATTTAATAGGAAGTGGAGACGTAGTATCCTGAGGCTGCATATTGGTAGAATCCAATGGTGCGCTTGGTGGCGGCAGATAGTTTGGAATAATACTTTCGAATGTGAGAGATATTTTCCATCGGCCATTTTCTTTTACCAGTTGCAGTCTTTCCTTTTGCTGAGAGGAAGAGTTCAGTACTGTTACCGTTGCTTTGTCCCCGTTTTCTTCTGTCTCAATTACCTTAATACCGGCTTTTTTGATCTTATCCCTTTCTGAGTCGTTACGACGGGCATCGAAAAAGGAGTAAAGCTGTATTACCTGCTGTGACTCCTTGGTAGCGTAATCCCTTGCCAGGTCGAAGTTCGATTCCTGTATCGCATGCATGAAATTCAGTGCTACTTCCTGTGGGGAAGCGCGCTTTTTGCAACTGCTAAGTACAGTACCGAATAATAATGCCAAGGTGAGGATACGCAGATAACTGGTCATGCAAATGTTCTATTATAATACAGTTAACAAAAATAGGTGGAAAGTCGAAAATTACAAAAAGCAGCTAGGGCTGCGGCTTGTAATTTTAAAGATTCAGACCTGTTTTTGAAAATTGTTGGTTTCCCTGTTTGTAAACCGGTATAGGCAAGGAATACTTTTAACAGTTTACGTTTTAAGGCGTGAACATACTCAAAACACTGTTAAAGAATTGTTAATTATTGACGTTCTTCCTTTTCCTTTGCTGAATCATAGGCGCGTATGATGGCTTTTACCAGTCTGTGTCTTACCACATCCTCTTCATCCAGCTGCAGGTAGCCGATGCCGTCTATATTCCGGAGAATACGGGTCGCTTTTTCCAATCCTGATTTCTGATTTTTAGGCAGGTCGATCTGTGTAAGGTCCCCGGTAATAATAGCTTTCGCTGAAGAGCCGATACGTGTCAGGAACATCTTCAGCTGAAGATCTGTTGCGTTCTGTGCCTCATCCAGGATGATAAATGCATTGTCGAGTGTACGTCCGCGCATATACGCCAGCGGAGCGATCTCAATAACGCGGTTGGTCATGAAGTAGCTGAGCTTATCAGCGGGAATCATATCATCCAGGGCGTCGTACAGCGGACGCAGGTAAGGGTCGATCTTTTCCTTTAGGTCGCCGGGCAGGAAACCCAGGTTTTCACCTGCTTCCACAGCCGGACGTGTCAGAATGATCTTCCTGACTGCCTTGTTTTTAAGCGCTCTTACGGCGAGTGCTACAGCTGTGTAGGTCTTACCGGTACCGGCAGGGCCTATGGCGAAGATGATGTCGTTTTTGTCGGCCATTTCCACCATTCTTTTCTGGTTGGCTGTTCTGGCCTTTACATTGCGTCCATTAGGACCGAATACCAGTATTTCATTGGAATTACGGTCTTTGAAATTGTCGACTCTTTCCTCGTCGCCCAGGATCTGTTCGAAATAATTCTCACTGAGGTTGCCGTTACGTTCGAGGTAGGAAATGATCTGTCCTATTTTTTCCTGTGCGGTAGCTACTTCTTCCGGAGCGCCGGATAGTTTGAGCTGGGTACCGCGGGAGAGGATCTTTAACAGTGGAAATTTTTTCTTCAGCAGATCAAGTTTTCCATTGTTAACTCCGAAGAACTCGATAGGGTTAATACTATCTAAGCTAATAATTGATTCTGTCAAGTGATATTTTATTTAGAGCGTTTGAGGTGTCTGTGTATAAGGTGTCTAAAGCAATATACCTTAAACACTTTATATTAGGAAACCTATAGTTTATAACCTTGTTTTTTGAATGCTTTCACTTTTCTGCTACTGCAGGATTGCTCAGCGCCAGGATACGTGCATCAACATCGCCAGACAACCTTTATACTACTAAAACTGGCAGAGAGGTATAAGCAGCAACCACAGGGAAGAGCAGCTGTATCAGCAGCGGCAATAACCACGCCAAAGCCTTTTGTTGTGCTGTGATACACAGCTCTCTTACTTTGTCAGGAGTTACGGTGCGCAGATGCTGTCACCATTTCACCTTCAATACCAACGGAACTGTAAAAATGAGTGATGCCTGCATTCAGGTTTGTCACTTTCTGATCCCATGACAATGGGTACTTTCATCGCTGTGTATTTGTGCCGTGTTACTGCTACCCAAAGATATTTATCCTTTGACACTTGCTGAAAAAGCGAAATCCACATTGTGGAAAAACGCAAAATTAAGTGCTTAAATAATATAAATGACTGTCGTCCTGTCAGATAGTTATGAAGAATAAATGTTTTTAATCATATATTGAGTATTTTTAAAGGGATTATCGTTCGGGATTTATGATGAATGCCACAATGGGTAACGCGCTAACGAGAGCTATACCGGCGCTGTTACTGGATCTGCACGGTAACCTGTTATATGTCAACCAGGGAGCAGCGGGATGGCTGCAGGTACCGGAGGGGGAATTTCATCCGGCAGGAAATGTAAGTAGTCTGCATTTTAATGATGTGATAGGAAAGCACACTGGTGTATACTGGCCTATGCTTTGTCATCTGCATACAATGGGCAGGAATGCCTGTGTAGATATGTATTGCCATACCCATCAGTGGGTACAATGGCGGCTAACTTATACAGGGGAACACTTCCTGTTGACAGGCACCGATATGGGTAGCCGGCGCCCCCTGGCGGATAGTCAATCTCTTCTACGCTCCTTACCCTGCGGGTTACAGCAGTTCACTCCTGAAGGTATCCACTGTTGCGCCAATGAGCTGCAACAGGAAATATGGGAAGCCATAGACCCTGCCATGTCACGGCCCGGGTATAATCTGTTTGAGGAGCCTGCCTTCCAGGAAACTGGTCTCTGCGAATTGTTTGAGGAGGTACTGTCTACCAGATTATCCGCCAGGAAAGAAATTCTGCTCGGGTACCGTGAACTGGAGACTAACGGCGTGGTCCGTATACTGCCTTCGTACTACGAAGCCACCGTGTTTGCGGTGACTGATGAACAGGGCCTTATTACGAGTTTACAGCTGGTGATGAAAGACATCACGGAAAAGCAACTATCCTTCAGACGACTGGAGAAAAGCGCCCGCCTGCTGGACCTGATCATAGAGCATCTGCCTATCGGCTATATTCAGTTCGACCACTTCGGCTTTATCCGCCGTATTAACCATGCCCAGCGTGAGTTCTTCCAGTACGAATATGAAGAGACTGAGGCGCCTTTTAACATTATGAGTGATCCTTTTGCCCGCCTGTACGGTCTTGATAAACTCTTCAAGGACGTGATGGTGGGGAATAAAGTGATCCGCGTGGAAAAACAACTGGACTTCTCAAAGGACAGTCGCTGGACGGCGCAGAGCCGCGAAGTATGGCTGGACCTTACACTGTTCCCCCTGAAGGATCCCGTGGATAAGCAACAGATCGTTGCTGTGCTGGTGAATGATATTACCGATCGGAAACTGGAACAACAGATGCGCAACCAGTTGCAGCGTAATACTGAGCAGCTGCATCTCTTCTTTGATGCGGTGGACATGGGATATGCCACTATGGAGAAAGACGGTACCCTGTCGTTCGCCAACCGTAAAGCGGAAGAGATGGCTGGCAGAAAGATCATCCCGGGAGAGAAGATCTTCGAGATCATGCCTGAACTTGGATATGCCACACCTTTTAGGACCCGTTTCTCTGCAGCCTTGGCAGGTACCACTTCTGCTTCTTTCAGCAGCTATTTTCCCCGCCGCTATAAATGGTATGAGTTCCTGATTACTCCAATGAGGGATGGCACTGTTTCCGTCTTTATCCGCGATATTACGGATAGCCGTAACATGCAGAAAGACCTTTTCCGGGCCAATAAGCAACTGAATAGGCTGAATAAGAGCCTCGTGAACCAGAATCAGCAGCTGGAAGACTTTGCACATATCACTTCACATAATCTGCGTGCGCCCATCGCTAACCTGAAAGCGCTCATGCAGATGCATAATGATTCGCGGTTACCGCAGGAAAAAGAACAGTATCTTTCCTTACTGCAGGAAGTAATATTCAAAATAGATGAGACGCTGAACGACCTGGTAGATGTTGTACAGATCCGTAAGAACGTGGATATGGATTGCGAGCAGCTAGCCTTTTCGGAACGGCTGCAGTATGTGAAGGATGTGTTATTTGCGGATATAGAAAAGAGTGGTATCCTGCTGACCACTAACTTTGAACATGCGCCTGTGCTGGAGTTTCCCCGCCTGTACCTGGACAGCATCCTGCAGAACCTTATTACCAACGCCATCCGTTACCGTACACAGGAACGCCGGCCCCGTCTGCATTTAACGAGTTGGCAGGAAAATGGTTATACCATTCTTACCGCGGAAGACAATGGGCTGGGGATCGATATGGAGCGCTTTGGGCACAAGCTGTTTGGCTTCCGGAAAACGTTTCACAAAAATAAAGATGCGAAAGGGATCGGCCTGTTCATTACCAAAACACAGGTAGAGGCAATGGGAGGAAGTATCCGGGCGGAGAGTACACCGGGTCAGGGTACGAAATTTATTATTACCTTTAAAACAGAATAAATCCCTGTATGCAATCGCACAACATGATTTTTATCGTAGATGATGATCCGATACATCAGCAGATCGCGAACATAATGATCAAACGACAGGGGATAGGCGAGAATGTGCGGGCCTTTTCGGATGCGCAGGATGTGTTGGATTATTTACGCCAATACTCTTTCGAACCGGAGCAATTGCCAGATCTGATCTTGCTGGATCTAAATATGCCAGTCATGGATGGATGGGATTTCCTGAATGATTATGCCGGCTTTTACAAAGATCTTGCAAAGCAGATTGGTATTTTTGTGCTGACGTCATCTATTGATGACAAGGACCGGAAGAAGGTGGATAATTACTCTTTTGTGAAAGGGTATCTGACTAAGCCTTTGTCAAGCGAGATCATTACAAAGTTGCAGGCGAGCTGAGTGCCAGCCTTATATTTTTAGCGGGAGGGTTGTACCAATGGTATAACCCTCCCGTGTTTTATTGCAGTATGTGTTGGAACACGGATTTTTTTAAGCCTTCCTTAAAGCACTGATAGTCGCTTCAGGATCTTTTGAAGCGAAGACGGAACTACCGGCAACAAGCACGTTAGCGCCTGCATCGAGGATAGCGCCTGCGTTTTCGACGCTGATGCCACCATCTACTTCAATGAGGGCATGGGCTTTATAGTGGGTGATCATCTCCCTTGTCTGACGGATCTTTTCAAGACTTTTAGGAATGAAGTGCTGACCGCCGAAGCCGGGGTTCACACTCATGATCAGTATAAGGTCGATATCGTTGATGATGTTTTCAAGGAGATGTACCGGTGTATGCGGATTCAATGCCACGCCGGCTTTCATGCCCAGTCCTTTGATCTGCTGAATGTTCCTGTGCAGGTGCGTACAGGCTTCATAGTGAACCGTCAGGATATCTGCGCCGGCCTTTTTAAAATCCTCAGCATATTTTTCCGGTTCTTCTATCATGAGATGCACATCACAGGTCTTTTTAGTAGCCTTTCTGATGTGTGATATAACGGGTAATCCAAAGCTGATATTCGGTACGAATCTGCCATCCATTACGTCGAGGTGCAACCAGTCTGCTTCACTGCGGTTTAACATTTCTACTTCTTTGCCCAATTCCAGGAAATTGGACGCCAGGAGAGACGGTGCGACAAATGTGTTTCTATTTTCCAAAGCCACGCGTTTAAAGTTGTGTACGAATATAACTGTTATTTCTTGAGTTTGTCCAAAGCAGCTTTTGCTTCCGGATAATCTTTCTTAAAAGTGAGCGCCTTCACATAGTCATCAATAGCGTCTTCCTTACGCCCCATATTTTCAAGACACTGTGCACGGTAATAGTAGGCTTCTGCATTGTCCGGAGAAGCTTTGGCAGCCAGGTCGAAATAACGATATGCCTCTTTCCAGTTCTTCTTTTTGATGTTGATCCTGCCTAAAGCGAGGTAGGCCCTGTCATCGTCAGGGTCGGTGGTGATGCTGTTGTTGTACGTAGCGATCGCTTCTGTATAGTTGCCGGTCTCTTCATAGTACTGTGCCAGTGAGACCAGCGGTTCTGAATTTACAGAATCCAAACGGGCTGCCAGTTTATAGTACTTTATAGCGGCTGGAGAATGTCTGATGTGTAGTAAGTCGCCCAGTTCCATTACCGCGCCGTAATCGCTCTGTAAACCTGCTTTATCGATGGCGGTGGTCAGGTGGCTGATGGCCAGTGTAGTGTCCTTGTTGTCTTCAGCAATACGGGCTTTCAGGTAAAAGGCCTTATCGTGTGTGCCTTCTGATTGTCCGAGGATAGATGCCACGCTATCTGCCGACTTATACTGCTTGTTCTCTATCATAGCCGTGGCCAGCTGGTATTGCAGGTAAGGATATCCGGGGGCGGTCTGTAAGGCCTTTTTAAAGTGGGCAATAGAACGGGGATAGTCCTTCAGTACCAATGCCGCTTCACCTGCACCAGCCCAGAAATCGGTAACGTCTGGCTTGAGCTGGGCCGCCTTTTCAAAATCCTTTTGTGCCAGTAAGGGGTCGGTATTAAAGAGGAGCAGCGCCCGTCGGAAATAGAGACCCTCATTGTTTGGAAACTGCGCGATGGAGTCTGTTAAGGGGAGCACCAAAGGCGCGTACAGGGATGAATCGGCATCGTTATGGGAGGTTTGCTCTTCCGACTTGCCAGACTGGCAGGAAAAGAAAAAGGGAATGGATAATGATAAAAGGAACAGGTATTTCATAAGACAATAATATAAAAAATGCCCGACCTTTTGACGTTAGCGATCATTGATTGGGAGATATTGGTGGACGGAGGAGATAATTGCTGAATGGTAGATTGCAAGACTTCGGTGGACTAGAGAAACTAGTTGCAGGATAGTGGATTAAGCGGGAATGGAAGGGACTGGAATAGTCTATTGCGGAATATTGCAGATCGGCACAGGGGGTTGAGTAAATGGCTGGAAGACAGTAAAAGGTGCAACCACAAAAAAAGCTGATCGCGAGGATCAGCCTTTTTGTGGTTGCATGCCGGATCAATTGGCGGTGAGCCAATCTTTCAGGGCTTTATAATCGTTTGGCAGCTGTACGGCTTTTTTCTCGAGTGCATACAGGGATTGTACTTTTTCCGGAGTGACGATCTTGTCCTGCAGGGATGCGGGAGCGGTATCGGCAAATTTCACCGGGTGTGCTGTTTCGAGGAAGACACCAGCTGTATTGTTGTCTGTGTTTGCACCTGTTTGCTGCAGGTATTGCTGCAGGCCGAGATAACCTACTGCACCATGAGGGTCCAGCATGTACTGGTATTCCTTCCATACCTGTTCCATTGTGGCAACGGTGGCGTTATCATCAAAAGAGATGGAGGTCAGCTTTTCTTTCAGTGCTGGCAGGCTATTGGCGAAGAGTTCCAGTATACGAACGAAGTTGCTCGGATCGGCTACATCCATTGCGTTGGATAGCGTTGGCGTTGCTTGTCCGGGAGTATACTGGCCTGTTTGCATGAACCTTGGAACCGTATCATTGACGTTGGTGCTGGCCACAAAATGTTTAACGGGTAATCCCATGGCTGCGGCCATCATACCGGCGCAGATGTTACCAAAGTTACCGCTGGGTACAGAGAAAACAACATTCGGATAGCTTGTTTTCAGCTGTTTCCATGCCAGCAGGTAATAGAACATCTGTGGCAGCCAGCGGGCTACGTTGATGGAGTTGGCGCTGGTGAGCAGGCAATGGGCCTGTAGTTCAGCATCCAGGAAGGCAGTTTTCACCATACGCTGGCAATCATCAAAGGTGCCGGCTATTTCAAGCGCAGTAATATTACCATTCAGGGTGGTGAGCTGTTTCTCCTGCAGGGTGCTTACCTTACCGGAAGGGTAGAGGATCACCACACGTACGCCGGGTACATTGTAGAAACCGTGGGCTACTGCACCGCCGGTATCGCCGGAGGTAGCAACGAGCACAGTTACCGGGCGGGTATCATTCCTTCTGAAGTAACCGAGGCAGCCGGCCATGAAGCGGGCGCCTACGTCTTTGAAGGCGAGGGTAGGACCATGAAACAGTTCCAGTGCGTAGATGTTACCTGCCACCTTTTGTACGGGAAAAGGAAAGCTCAGGGTATCTGCAATGATCTGCCGCAGGGTAGCTTCCGGTATCTCATCGCCTACGAAAGGCCGGATGGCAGTGTAGGCTATATCAAGGTCATTTTGTTTTTCGATGTTATCGATAAAATCCTTTTCAAAAGCAGGAATGCGCTCGGGGAAATATAAACCCTTATCCGGCGCAAGGCCCTGTACTACTGCATCCTCGAAAGAGACAATGTGTTGTTTATTCTGTAGACTGAAATATTTCATTAGATTTTACACTTTTGTAATTTTCACACCTTCCGTATTTATTTTCGATACATGGATCTTGTAATCCACGCCCAGGGGAGCGTAGACCGTATCCATCATCGCAGCTACCTTGCGCGCATTTTCCTCGCCTCTGCTCAGCATGAAGACAGACGGACCGGAACCGGAGATACCTCCACCCAATGCACCGGCTTCCTTACATTTTACTTTCAGTTCGAAGAAAGCAGGAATGAGTATAGCACGTACCGGCTCTACGATAGCGTCTTCGAGAGAGCGGCTGATCAGGTCATAATTTTCCTGGTAAAGCCCTGCAACGAGTGCGCCTACGTTACCCCACTGGCGGATGGCGTCGGTCATCAGCACTTTTTGTTTCAGGATCTCACGGGCATCGGAAGTTTTCACTTCTATCTGCGGATGTATAACGGTTACCCACAGTTCTGACGGCGTATGCAGGCCGGTAATGTCCAGGGGTTTGTAACTCCTTACCAGTGTGAAGCCTCCCAGTATAGCAGGAGCGACGTTGTCTGCGTGCGCTGCGCCGCTGGCCAGTCTTTCGCCTTCCATCGCGAAGCGTACCAGCTGTTTGGGTGTGAAAGGATTGCCCAGCAGATGATTGGCGCCTACTACAGCGCCAGCTGAACTGGCGGCAGAAGATCCGATACCGCTGCCGGGAGGGATATTCTTGAAGAGTTCCAGTTCTATTCCGGCATCGGGTTGTCCATACTTTTGCAGCAATGCCTGGATAGCAACGCCGCATACGTTCTGGGCAGGATCGGTGGAAAGAGATGCGCCATGTACAGCCGTAATGGTAACGCCGGGTTTATCACTCTTCCGCATGATCATTTCATCGCCGGGAGCATCCATGGCCAGTCCGATCACGTCAAAGCCGCAGGCTACATTGGCAACAGTAGCGGGGGCGAATACTTTTATACAGTCATTTCCCATGAGGAATCAAAATTTTATGTATCTATTACTGATATACGGTTTATCTGGCTGATCTGATGATATCAGCAAATATACCGGAAGCCGTTACATCTGCCCCCGCACCGGCGCCTTTTACGATCAGTGGTTGTTCCGCATAGCGGTTGGTGGTATAGAGTACGATATTGTCTTTGCCTTCCAGCTTGAAGAATGGATGATCCGGCGCGATAGACTGTAAGCCTACAGAAGCCTTTCCATTTTCATAGCGGGCTACGAACTTCAGGCGTTTGCCTTCTGCATCTGCCTTTTCACGCAGTGCCAGAAAGTGACCTGCGTGTACGTCCAGTTGCTCATAGAAAGCATCCACAGAAGGTGCTTCCAGTGCTTCAACCGGGAGGAAAGAATGGTTGGTGATATCATTCAGTTCCATCTTCGCACCGCTTTCACGTGCCAGGATCAGGATCTTACGCATTACGTCCACACCACTGAGGTCGATACGTGGATCTGGTTCTGTATAACCTTCGTCCTGTGCCGCTTTCACTACCTCACGGAAGCTTGCGCCATTCACGAAATTGTTGAACACAAAGTTGAGACTACCACTCAACACGGCTTCAATACTGTTCACTTTATCGCCGCTGCGGATCAGGTCATTCAGGGTGTTGATCACCGGCAGACCAGCGCCTACATTGGTTTCAAACAGGAAGGAAGCATTGTATTTGCGCGCCAGGTCTTTCAGGCTCTTATAATAAGCATAGTCTGAAGAGCAGGCGATCTTGTTACAGGTCACCACGGAAATACCGTGCTGGAGGAATTCTCCGTAGGTAGCAGCAACTTCCGGGCTGGCTGTATTATCAACAAATACACTGTTGCGAAGGTTGAGTGCTTTTATCTTTTGTGCAAAAGCGACCATGTCGGATGCTTCACCAGCTTCCAGTATATTCTTCCAGTCCGGGAGGTTGATCGCTTCATGACCAAACGCCATTTTTTTACTGTTCGCGATACCCGCTACACGTACATGCAGACCGAGTTCGTTCATCAGGAATTTATGTTGCTGGTCCAGTTGTTCGAGCAGTTTGCCGCCTACATTACCTACGCCTGCGATGAACACGTTCACCTGCTTCAGTGGTTCTTCGAAGAAGGCTTCGTGTATCACGTTCAGTGCTTTTTTTACATCGGCTTTGTTGATCACGGCAGAGATGTTCTTTTCGGTAGAACCCTGTGCAATAGCGCGAACGTTCACACCATTACGACCCAGTGCAGCAAAGAGTTTACCACTGGTGCCATGATGGTTCTTCATCTTATCGCCTACAACAGCTACGATGCTCATATCTCTTTCCACGATGAGTGGTTCTATGCGTTTTTCCAGTATCTCCTGGGAGAATTCGCTGTCTACCGCTGTTTTAGCTTTCAGCATATCTGCTTCATGGATACCTACAGTGATAGAGTGTTCTGAAGAGCTCTGGGTGATGAGGATCACATTCACACGTTCACTCAGTAATGCTTCGAACAGTCTCTTGGAGAAACCGGGGATACCCACCATGCCGCTGCCTTCGAGGGTAAGCAGGGCTATCTTCTGGATGCCGCTGATACCGGTTACGGGATAGGTACGGCCATTGCCATCCTGTGAATGGATCAGGGTACCATAATCATCCGGCGCAAAGGTATTTTTGATCCAGATAGGAATACGTTTGTCCATTACCGGCTGTATGGTAGGAGGGTAGATCACTTTGGCGCCGAAGTGCGACAGCTCCATTGCTTCCTCATAAGAGATATGCGGGATAGGAATAGCCTGTGATACCATACGGGGATCTGCAGTCATCATACCGCTTACGTCAGTCCAGATATCCAGCACTTCTGCATGCAGGGCAGCGGCAACGATAGCAGCAGTATAATCAGAACCACCGCGGCCAAGGGTAGTGGTTTCACCATCGGCAGTAGCAGCAACGAAACCGGGTAACACTACGAAGTCAGCGCTCTGTTGCTGGTAGTATTGTGTAGTCTGGTGGTTAGTGGCCAGGAAATTGACTGCAGCGTTGCCAAAATTATTATCAGTAACAATCAGTTCACGGCTATCTTTCCATGCTGCATTCAGGCCGTTTGCTTTCAGCTTTTCGGCGAGGAGGTAGGAGGAAACAAGTTCTCCGAAGCTCATGATTTTATCCAGCGACCGGGCGCTTAATTCACCCACCTGGAAGATCCCGTCGCAGAGGGTTTCAAGGGTGTTTAAACGTTTCTTCACCTGGCTGATGATGCCACTCTGTACGGTAATGGGAAATAAGGTGCGGATGGTATCCAGGTGTTTGTTTTCAATCTCCTGTAATACGTCCTTATATTGTTCCTGTCCTTGTCCGGCAAGTGTTCCACACTGGATCAGCTTATCGGTAATGCCACTCATGGCAGAGGCAACAATGGAAAAACGCCCGTTAGGCTTTTTGTGTTGTATGATATTACAAACCTGTTCTATGGATTGGGCGCTTCCCATGGAAGTTCCGCCGAATTTTAATACTTGCATGTCTGAAGATGTTGATACGTAAAATGTCCTGTCCCCTTTACCGGGTGTACCACCTTAGATGGTCGTTGGATGATATGTGAATATTAACCCCGCACCGGGGTTGTAATAGATGTAATTGTAATAGTGCTGATGCCCGCGCCGGAGATGGTGCGAGATGCAGAAGTGAGGTATGTAACTATTGGTAGCACTATTATGAATTTACTTTTCGCTAACAAAAGTCTGGAATTACTTTCGGATTAACAAATGAATTGTCAAAGTTTTGAAATTATTTAAATTTTAGTGGGGAAAATTGTGAAAAATTGCTCATATCGAGCGGGGCAGGACAAGTTTATTGATTTTCAATGAGGAAGGGGTGTGGGGAGGTTGCAGGGGATACAGCCTCCACCGAATCTGTACTGGATCTTAAGCGAATAGATACCGTGAGAATCGCTAAGTAGCCCGGCTATTTGGCGTTGTCAAGCGAATAGGGGGCTGGATATAGATTGAACAGCATCGGTCGTGTTGCCGGAGAGCCGAAGGCCCGACATTCCCATCTGAAACCGCTTGCTACTTGCGCGTTCCTGCGATAATTCCAGGGTCCGCCACCAGGGGGTATAACTCAGGAGGTGTCATTTGGAGCTATAATACAGCCTACTTGACGGGGGCTATTGTGCGAATGATGATGTGTTCTTTGAGGTGGACCTATAACCTGTTCCCCGGGGTTATCACCCCGCGCCGTTCCCGGGGTTATCACCCCGGGCTACAAACACGGCGACCCCTAACGGGGTCTAATGCAGGGGATGATCCTGTATTGTTCCGGTGGTAACCATTTTGGCCCTGGCGTTGA
>NZ_FNBN01000016.1 GCF_900102545.1 Chitinophaga filiformis
CCGGTTATTTAAAAACTATGAAACCGCGGCGGCTATAGTAACAGCGTCTATCCGCATCTACAATGAACAAAGGCCTCATGCAAGCTGCGACTACCTAACTCCAAATCAGGCACATACAAAACAAGGGGAATTAGTAAGGAGATGGCGAACGAAGAGAAAAGATAGTCCTGGATCAGGATTAACAGCTGATACTGTCAACCTGATCCAGGACTAAAATCTAAACAAAACAACCTTTTTAGGATTATCTTTTAATATTGTAAAATTCAAACGGATTATCTCATCAAAACTGTAAACCTATACCAGGACAAGACAATCAAGACGGTAAAAAAGTACAATCAAATATGTAAAGCCAATCCTGAATCAATACAATCTCGGCATACCGGAATCAGGGTGTTGATTCCTTAGATGTTCGGCTTTGAGATGGCCTCATCCTCCCTTAATCCTCCCTTCAGAAAGGGAAGATTAAGGGAGGATGAGGCTACCTCCACGCTACCTCTACCGAATCTCAATCGAACATAAAGCATAAAAAAAACTTTACAGTTCCATTGTGGAAGTGCAGAATTGACTTTACAGGTGATTACATTCCCAAAGGGAAAACTCCCCTACTTCCCAAAATACCTGTTAAAATAAAACAGCTGATACATGATCGAATTACTCCAGTATTCCCAGTTATGCTCTCCGGGACGCTCGATATAATCATGATTAATCCCTTGTTCCAGTAAATGCTGATGTAACTGACGATTAACATCTATGAAGAAATCCTTCACTCCACAGTCGATGATCAATGCCAGTGAATCATTCTTCAAACCAGACAATTGGTTCACCACCACATTTTTATCCCAGTTGTCAGCATGATCTTTATAAGTACCCAGTCTCATAGCGATATCCCAGTTATTAGGGAAAGGTCGGAAATCCACTCCCCCACTCATACTACCCGCTGCGCCAAAAGTTTCCTGATGACGGATGGCCAGGTACAGAGCGCCATGTCCGCCCATACTTAAACCGGTAATAGCGCGGTATTTACGCTCTGCTTTTGTGCGGTAATGCTGATCTATCCAGGAAGGGATCTCTTTACCTACATATGTTTCAAAACGCATGGCGCTATCCACAGGACTGTCGAGATACCAGCTGCTGAAACCACCGTCAGGAAACACCAGGATCTCCTGGTAAACATCTGCCATGGCAACAATTGCCGGGATTTTCTTCACATAATCCGCATAGTTCCCGCTATAACCGTGAAGTATATATACCACAGGATAATGCTGCTCTTTATCCTTATAACTGTCGGGGGTCACTACTACACACTTGATATTCTTGTGCATAGCATTACTGAAAATGGCAATTGTATCCACGCTGGCGGCCTTCGTAATCAAAAAACTGCTCAATATGAACAGCGTTAGCATTATATACTTCATAATCAGAGAATTTTACTTTAAAATAATCTGTTTCAGTTATGCCTGCAAATTATTTGGCTGAATGTGATTTACTTTGATTACTTTTGATATCATAATGATATCAAAACAACATTACTTATGGAAAAGATCGTCAAGCCCGTATCGGGCTACCTCGCTATTGTTATGGCCCTGATCAGCCTCCCCTTATCCATCTTCTTTTTCGTTCAGCTGGGACTGACCGGTAACGCCGGCTTTTTCTTCCTGGCGGTACTATTTTTCATTGCCTTTATATTCCTCGTAAAAGGCATACTGATCGTGAACCCCAATCACTCCCGCGTACTTACCTTCTTTGGTAAATACATCGGCACCGTTAAGGAAAATGGA
The DNA here is from genome assembly GCF_900102545.1 of Chitinophaga filiformis. Lineage (GTDB taxonomy): Bacteria > Bacteroidota > Bacteroidia > Chitinophagales > Chitinophagaceae > Chitinophaga > Chitinophaga filiformis. Next base: position 1,779 of record NZ_FNBN01000016.1, read on the forward strand.
CTGATGTGGGTGAACCCGCTGTACAAAACAGTACACCTGTCTTTAAGGGCACATAACCACAACGGACAGCAGTTAAAGGTGAACGACAAACTGGGTAACCCTATCGAAATTGCCGCTGTGATTGTGTGGAGAGTGAGTGATACTTACAAAGCATCTTTCGAAGTAGACAACTATCTGCAGTATGTAAACGTACAGAGTGAAGCGGCCGTACGTCACCTGGCAGTAAGTTACCCTTATGACAGGATGGAAGACGAGGGCGCAGAGCAGGACATCACCCTGCGCGATGGTGGAGACAAAGTAAATGAGATGCTGGAAAAAGAATTGAATGAACGTCTCGGACCTGCCGGTATCACTGTACTGGAAGCGCGCATCAGTCACCTGGCTTATGCTCCTGAAATTGCAGGTGCCATGTTACAACGCCAGCAGGCAACTGCTATAGTCGCGGCCCGTACCAAGATCGTGGAAGGTGCTGTAGGCATGGTGGAACTGGCGCTGGACAGGTTATCACAGAAAGATATAGTGGTGCTCGACGAAGAACGTAAAGCAGCCATGGTATCAAACCTGCTGGTAGTACTATGCGGAGAATCGAAAGTATCGCCTGTTGTCAACACCGGCACACTACATCAATAATCAGTAAACAAGGGGTATGGCGGATAAGAAATCATTCGTACTAAGGGTTGATAGCCAAACTTACGATGCATTAGAAAAATGGGCTGCGGATGAGTTCAGGAGCATCAACGGTCAGCTGGAGTGGATCATACACCGCGCCCTGAAAGAGGCTGGAAGAACGCCAAAAAAGGGAACTCCGGACAAGGAAAAACCCGGAAAGAAATAAAAAGAAAATGAGGATGTACTAACAATAAACGAAGATCCTGAGAATCACTTAAATGACTACCAGATCTCATCAGGTACCCGAATGAAAAGAGGCTGCTCAATACTTGATGCAGCCTCTTTTTATACGGATGTTATCTGTAATTACTATTTCCTCGCTTTCTGCATTGGATTGCCACCAGTAGATGCACCACGTACAGTCTGTGACTGACGGAACAATTCAAAACGGGAAGGCGCTACAACACGAGGCCAGCTATTGTTGGACTCATCAATATCAGCAGTTTCACGCTGAGGGTCCAGTTTAATACCTACCACTTCTTTATCCTTCGCGAAAACCTTGGATACATGGTTTTCATTCTTACGCCAGATGTATGCGGAGATACGGTCAGTTTCCTTCGTACCATCTGCATATGTCCATTCAATGATCAATGGCATTACCAGGCCACCTACGTTAGAGAAAGATAATTCATAGAAGTTCTTCTTGCTTTCATACAGACGCTTTTCTTCAGGAGTGAGTCCGGCAGAGAAAGTTTCGTATGCGGACTTATCTTCCGGTGTTACCTCAAAACGATTCCATTTCACATAGAAGTCCTGCAGGCTTGTATCCTGATCTACTGCGAACTTCATACCCTCAGCCTTGTTACGTGCACGGGAAATATGGTCAGCAGCATGGTCGTATTTCGCTTTTGCTTCCGCTTTGCTGGTCTGCGGATCTTTTGTATCCAGGCGGAACCATTTCACGCTATCCAGGGAGATGTCAACAGGCTCTATACCATAGAACCAGCCACGCCAGAACCAATCCAGGTCTACCGCAGAAGCATCTTCCATAGTGCGGAAGAAATCAGCAGGTGTTGGATGTTTGAATGCCCATCTGCGTGCATATTCACGGAAAGCGAAATCAAACAGCTCTCTGCCCATTACCGTTTCGCGCAGGATGTTCAGCGCTGTAGCAGGTTTTGCGTAAGCATTTGGTCCAAACTGCACAATGTTCTCAGAATTCACCATGATAGGTTCCAGCTGATCTTTCGGCATCTTCATGTAATCAGTGATCTTGTAAGCTGGTCCGCGGCCGGAAGGGAAGTTGTTGTCCCACTCCTGTTCTGTGAGGAACTGGCAGAAGGTATTCAGACCTTCATCCATCCATGTCCACTGACGCTCGTCAGAGTTCACGATCATCGGGAAGAAGTTGTGTCCTACTTCGTGAATGATCACACCGATCATACCATTTTTGGTAGTCTCAGAGTAAGTACCGTCTTTCTCTGCGCGACCATAGTTAAAGCAGATCATCGGATACTCCATACCGTTTGCAGCTTCTACAGAGATAGCTACCGGATAAGGGTAAGGAATAGTGTGTTTAGAATATGTTTTTACAGTATGCGCTACAACTTTGGTAGAATAACGGTTGTACAGCGGATAAGCTTCCGGACCGTAGTAAGACATCGCCATTACTTTCTTGCCTTCCACATTGGTTGCCATCGCATCCCATACCAGGCGGCGTGAAGATACCAGTGCGAAGTCGCGTACGTTCTGTGCTTCATACACCCATGTTTTACGACCAGTAGCATGTCCTGCCAGCGCTTTGTTAGCTTCGTCCAGCGTTACTACTTCCACCGGTTGTTTTGCGGACTGTGCCTGCTGCCAGCGTTGGAACTGTGCAGATGTCAGTACATCCTTATAGTTCTGACATTCACCGGTAGCACCTACTACGTGATCAGCAGGTACGTTCATGCTCACCTTGAAGTTACCGAAGGTCAATGCAAATTCACCACGACCGGTGAACTGCTTGTTCTGCCATCCCTGGAAGTCAGAGTATACTGCCAGGCGTGGGTACCACTGGGTGATTGTATAGAGGTAGTTCTTGTCGTCAGGAAAATATTCGTAACCACCACGGCCACCCTGTACCATACGGTCAGAGATGTTGTACCACCACTCTACCTTGAAGCGGAGCTTCTGGCCCGGCTGCAGGGTTTGTGGCAGATCAATACGCAGCATGGTCTGGTTGATGGTGTAAGGTAAAGCCTTGCCGCTTTCGTCGGTCAGCTTCACGATGTTTACACCAAATTTCTTACTGCCCGGATTACCCAGTATGCCGTTCACCGTACGCATACTCATCTTCTCAGACATGGTGCTGCCGTCAAAGCTATTGTTGTCGCTTTTCAGGTCATGCTCATTTTCATCCAGCTGCAGCCAGATGTAGGTAAGCGGATCAGGTGAGTTGTTGTAGTAGGTAACAGTTTCCGCACCTGTGAGCTTCTGCTGCTCATCGTCCAGCGTAGCGGAAATGTCGTAGTCTGCCCGTTGCTGCCAGTATTTTGGTCCGGGCGCCCCGGAAGCAGAGCGGTATTCATTAGGATCTGTCAGCATAGTACCCAGCTGCTCAAAGCGGTTACCATGATTAGAGCCTGGATTCTGCGCCTGCGCTAATGCCGTCATAAAGCATAGGGCCAGTGCCAGTTTGAAGGATTTCTTTCTCATAAACAAGTCTATATTACAAAGGTCAGCAGCTTGGTTGTTACTGCTTACTTAACCATTAGTTCCTGATACCGCTCAGCGGCCATCATAAAAGCAACGCCAAAAATGGCGGATGAAAGGAACAGATTCCAGTCCCTGCGTTTCACGCGACGGATGTTTACGACGATAGCCGCCAGTAAAAGCACGCCTGTAACAATCAGGATCTGGCCAAATTCCAATCCGAGATTAAAGGCCAGCAGGGGACGAACAATGTTTGTCTGTGTTCCCAGTAAGCTTTTCAGATAACCGGAAAAGCCCATTCCATGGATCAATCCAAAGAATCCTGCGAAGAAGTAGTTGATCTGTAATTTACCCGGAACAGTTTGCTTCCTTATTACATTTGAAAAAGCTGTGATGGCTATCGTCACCGGTATAAGGAATTCTATTACGCTGCTTTTGATAAACACTACGTTCGTTACGCTCAATGCTAATGTTATGGAGTGTCCTATTGTAAAAGCTGTCACCAGCACCAGTACTTTTCTCCAGTCTTCCAGCAGGTAAACAGCACATAATGCAGCAATAAATAATATATGATCCATCCCCTCCCAATCTACAATATGCTGCCATCCCATCTGAAAGTACATCACAAACTCGTTCATTACCCTATATTTGTTGCCAGTTTCAGTAATTATACAAAGGTCATCATTAAAATTTAAAAATTTTTAGGCAAGTGGGGGTATTATTATTTAAATGGTTGGCTACGGCATTGACGGTATTACATCCTTTCTACGTAAGTGTCACAGAAATAGCGCACAATAAGTCCAAAAGTGAGTTGCAGGTAAGTTGCCGCATCTTTGCCGATGACCTGGAAAATGCCATTAAAAAGCAGTATAAAGCGCCCCTGGATATCGTACATCCTGCCAACAGGGCTGTTACCGACAGCCTGATAGCCGGCTACCTGGCGAAACACCTGTTTGTGACTACCGACGGTAAAGCCGTACGCCTGCAATATCTTGGCTATAAAATCGAAGAAGAGGCCGCCTGGTGCTTTCTGGCTGCCGAAAAGGTGCCTGCCTTCAAAAAGGCCCATGTCAGGAATAATATCCTGTACGACGAGCATCCCAACCAGATCAATATGATCCACGTCATCCAGAACGAAATACGCCAAAGCACCAAACTGGATAATCCAAAGGCGGATGCCGACTTTTCCTTCTGATTCTGCTATCGCCTGTCAATGAATTTGATAGGCTTCCTGCTGCCTTCCGGGAACTGCATCTTCATGATGTCTGCCTGGGAAACATAGCGCACCTGGGGAATCACCCTCAGTTTCGCCTGCAGGTAGGAACGGATCTTACGGTCGATGTCCTCGCTTTCCGCTACCGGCCATAGATGCAGCAATATATCGTCAGTGCCTATTTCATTGGAGAATACTTCCACCACAAATTCCCGTACTTCCTCCATATCATTCAGCAGATCAAAAAGTGCAGGTGGATATAAAGTAGTGCCTTTGTATTTGATCATCTGCTTCCGTCTGCCTATTACGGGCGACAAACGCATGGTATGCCTGCCACAGGAACAGGGCTCATCATAATAACGGCAGATATCCCCGGTTTTATAACGCAACAACGGCATGCCTTCCACTCCCAGGGTGGTAATGGTCACTTCTCCATCTTCACCGGGACCAACAGGTTGGTTGTTATCGTCCAGCAGCTCTATGTACAGCAGTTCCGGATGATGATGACCTCCATGCCCTGCCTTACATTCGGTAAATGCCGTCTGCATTTCTGTAGAAGCATAGGTGGAATACAGCTTGATATTCCATTGCTCCGTGATCTTCTTTCCCAATACATTCAGGGAGAAGTCTACGTTCCGGATATTTTCTCCGATACATACAGCACTCTTTACGGAAGAGTCGTTGATATCGATATTATGTTCTTTAGCAAAGGCGATCAGCTTCACGATAAAGGAAGGCACTGCCACAATAGTGGTCGGCTTTATGCGCTGAATATTCTCCCATTGCAGGGACGGTACGCCTGGTCCCACACGCAGCACACCTGCGCCCAGCTTGCGGATGCCATTGTAATAGGCCATACCTGCCATAAACTGACGGTCCAGTGTCAGCATCAGCTGGTAAATATCATTTTCAGTACCGTCTGCACAGCAGAAGGAAATGTATTCATTGTAGCTGAGACGCTCCTGGTCTTTCTGTGTCAACGCAATGATGACAGGGCGGCCGAGGGTGCCGGAGGTAGTTGTATATTCAGCGATCTTGCTTTTATCCACACATAAAAAGTCCCAGTTCTGCTCCTGCAGATGTTCCTTGGTAACAGGTGGGATCAGCCACAGATCGTTCAATGATTTAACGGTAGAAGGTTGTATACCATGGTCCACAAACCATTGCCGGTAAAAAGGTGAAAACTCACGCAGGTAGCCCAGCAGGTGAAGTACCTCTTTTTCCTGAAATTGCCTGATAGCTGCTTTTGGCTGCAGTTCTATGTTGGGTATGTACATGGTACTCAGTTTTTCAGATCTCTATTACCACCATGGCAATAGCAGTTGCTTTTATGTGTGATAAGGAAACCAGTATCTGTTTAATCTGCAATTCACTATAGCAGGATATGGCATTACCGGTCAGCTGTAATGAAGGCTTTCCTGTTTCGTCGTTCCTGATCTCGATTTCGTTGAAGTTGATCTTTCCATGCCCCCAGCCTGTGCCCATTGCTTTCAGGAAGGCCTCTTTTGCTGCAAAGCGGGCGGCATAGTGCTGTTCAGGATTTACCTGCGCATCACAACAAGCGATTTCATGCGGTGTAAATATCATATCCCGGAATCCATTTCCTCTTTCCATCTTGACCGCAACGCGGTCTACTTCGATGATATCAGTACCGATCCCGTATATCATGTTAATTACTTTTAGCGCATTTCTCCAATTGCTTACGGATATGATCTTCTTCTGCTTTCGTTGCTATGACTTTGGTCAATGCCGTTTTATAATAACCTTCCGCAGCCTTATACTGCTTACGCTTAAACTCATAATCTCCTGCCAGCACATAAGCATGATAGTATTCCGGATTAAGGCTGATGAGTTGTTTTACGTCTACTTCCTTTCCATCCATAATATCAGCCTTCATAGCCCTGAAAGCTACGAAAGATTTATAATCCTGCGTTTGCAGGAAAGGATCTGCTGCAATGGTTTGTGAGCTGTCGTAGATCTCATGATCGTATTGCAGTCCTTTCATATTAAACACGGAGTCCAGGTTGTAGGCTACGAATTTACCCAGCTGCCAGGGGGCTGTAGATACCCATACCATCTTCTTCTTAGGTTCAAATACTACGGCGTGGTGTGCAATTAACTGGTTGATCGCTCTTTCATTTCCCATCCCGATATTCTCTCCATGCAGGCCATAGCGGTCGCGCAGGATATCGACTGTTTTCTGCACTGTATTCGGACCGTGCTGCTGCAATAACTCCGACAGGCGGTTGAAACGATAACCGGAAGCTGTTTCATCCCGTTGTTTGATATTCTTATCTTCCTTGCCTAATGTGGCTCCCTGGAAGTGATTGGTACAGGTGATGAACTGATCTTTCGGATCGTACATATCCATCTTCTCAGGCGTCTTTTCTATGATCGCCGCACGGTTATCTTCTGCAGAACCTACCAGGAAAGATTCTGATACGAACATTTTATGCTTGCTGGCAATGGCCCAGGCTTCATCAATGTTCTTCGCATACTGCAGTACTTCTCTTGCTACCAGCGATACTGGTGTGGCAGAACCGGTAGGGATATCACTTTTATCTGCATTGATAGTTACTGTCAGTCCTTTCTCATTCATGCCGGATGCTACGCCTGTAAAGCCACCCCAGGTGACCGTCATAAAACGGTAACCCTTTTCAGGATGATAGAACGCTACTATTTTATCTTCTGCGAATTTATCTCCTACATAAAAATCGAAGTTGCGGCCTATGATCAAGCTACTGTCGGCAGAGGCGCCATTCCAGGTACCAAAGGAGGTACAGGCTACAAGCGCCATATTTTGCAGGGCATGCCCGATATCGTGTGCGGCATGGTAGTTCAGGATACGCTCATAATTGGTACCGATGAAATCATATTTATCAGATGCAGAAAAAGAGATCCCATAGATCTCCTCTTTGTTCTCTTCTGCAATATTGTCTGCAAGATTCCGGTTAAAGAAACCTACGAAGTAGCGGAGGAATTTCAGGTAGGATTGTGAAGGGATCATCTTTTTGATCTGATCAGTAAAATGATCTTCCTGCCGCTGTATCAATTCTGCCGACAGTTTACCTTCTACTACACCCCTTTCAAAGGGTTTGCCTTCCACATACATTTCATACAAGCCACTCTCGCTTTTGCGGAACCAGCTGTTGCCCAGTGTGTAGCTGGTACTATCCAATGCCTTACGCTGCCATTGAAGGGATTGTTTGTTGGCTATTGCAGGCGGGTCTATATGCGATACGCTCACCACATAAATCACCAATATGATCAGTAGCAATACAATCGTGCCCGTTACATACAACAGCGCCCTGCCTAGTCTACGCCATCCGTTACGTTTCTTTCCCTTATTCAATGCCATCTCTCAATTAGATTTATGCTGCGTTAATATCGTTTATGAGCTTTTCCATGCCCAGCAGTACCGAACTGGTAACCACTGCCGTCATCGTTACCCCCAAAATTCCATGCAAGTTCAGGTTTTGCCCGGTAAGATACAAATTGGGTAACCTGGTGGCTGCCGAGATCATTGTCTTTAATGGATCTGAGGCATCTTTCGCAATACCATACATACTACCTTCCGGCATGGCCAGATAGTCCCTGTATGTCAACGGTGTGGAAGAATAATATGCATGTATACAGTTGCGGAGACCGGGATACTGTTTCTCCACGGCATCCAGCAACTTCTCTGATTTCTCTTTCTTGAACTCCTGGTACTCAGCACACCGCTCATCCGGATGCGAATCGGTGTTAAAGGTATTGTGCCAGCGGGCCACATCTTCATAACGCATGTAAGTCATGATAGACAGGTTGTCGGCAAATTGCTCCTTTCCTGTGCCTGCGGATACAAACAGTGCATAGGTATTCGGCCAGTTATCCGACGTATAATTCACACCATCCCAGGCGTTGTCGCTATCATGATGGTAGTAGTTGTAGTTCCGATAAGGAAAAGTACCAGGCTTCAATACCACGTTCAGCATAAATGTACCTGGTGTATTCTCCAGGGTACAGATCCTTGCTTTGTAAGCCTGCCGCAGGCTTACACTTTCTGTCATCTCCATCGTCTTTGCAGGATGGAGACCAGATACAAAGTGCCTTGCAGTCACCTGCTCTCCATTCGCCAGGACGATATGATCTACCTTTCCATCAAATTCAACGATGCGCACTACCTCTGTATTCCGGATAATAGTGCCTCCATGTTCTTTGATCACTTTGTTCAAGGCACGGGAGATCTGGGAACCGCCGTCCACACATTTCCAGGAGCTTTCTATATAACTATGCTGTACCAGTGCATGCACGTAAAAAGGCGTTTTACCCTGCTCGCCTGCATACAACAGGTTGTTGCCTGCCAGGACATGCTGCAGCCGTTCATTCTTCGTGATACTGCTTATGAACCCATATGTATCGAGTCCCATTACGCCTTCCTTCTCACGATAGTCGCCCATCCTCAGGTTGAACAGAGGGAATTTACCGCACACTTCCTGCATTTTCTCACAGTAGGCATGCAGGGCATCTTTCTCATCGGGAAAGTCCTTCAGCAGTTGCTTTGTAAAATTGTCATAGCCCTGGGCCAGCTTGTAAACTTTCTGCTCGTTGCCAAAATGGATATGATCAAATCCGTCCATATCCAATTGCCGCAGCTTCATTTTATCCATGATACCCAGGTAACGGAATACCTGGTTCAGGTTCTGACCTTCAGCTAGTCCGCCGATATAATGTACACCTGAATCAATAATTGCTTTGTCCCGGGAAAACGTTTGTAGGCAACCGCCTATCTGGCGGTTTTTTTCATAGATGCAGACTTTGTATCCATTCTTGCTGAGAATGGCGCCACAGACGAGGCTTCCTAGTCCGCTACCTATTATGATCACATCATACTGCATGTACAGGGGATAACTTTTTAATAATGAAAATCACGTTGGAGGTATACTTTGTATTGTCTATCTGCTCCATTACCGCGCCGTTGGCAGTAACAATCTCCCGGATGCGGGAAGATGAAAAGAACGACAGCGGTTTGTCTTTCGTCTTATTAAATCCGAGCAACTTAGTAGAAAACAGTTCTGTCAGCTTGGTCCCTTCGTGCCTTTCCTTGAGATCACTATCTCCATCACGCACGATAATCACACCATCAGCCGGCAGCTGACTGATACAGGCTGAAAGTACTTTCTCCTGTTCATCCGGCTGCAGATAGTGTAACACATCACTGATCACATAGGCGTCGTATTGTCCGAATGCATAGTTGGTTACATCTGCGTGTTCAAAGCTCACCTGCTCATTACGCAGGTAACAATGCTGTGCTGTAATGATCTTGTCTTCGTCATAGTCTATCCCTTTTACTTCGCGTTCTTTAGACAGCCAGTGTAGCATGTAGCTCATAAAGCCATACCCGCAGCCGATATCCAGAATACGTCCCCTTTTAGGTAAGAGCTGATCGAACAATGCATAGTTTCCTTCCAGCTTTGTTTTAATGCGCATGTACCATTCCAGTACTGGCCCTTTGTAAATATAGTTGTAGATCAGTTGTTCTCTGAAATAAGCCGGTACCTCTATTTCTTCACGCAGCTTTTCGTATTCTGCCTTGAAATAACGGCTGATCTGTTTTGTACGTGCGGTATAATTGTCTCCCCATGAAGTGTCGCCAGCTTTGATCCTTGGCAGGTATTTTACGGTAATGGAGCCATCTTTCAGCAGGAAATCATTCTTACTCATGGTATACGCCGTACCATGCAATACGATCGGCAGTATATCCAGTCCCATTTGCTCTGCAATATAGAAAGCGCCCTTATGGAAACGTTTTATGGATGCATCCGGAGAACGGGTGCCTTCCGGATACACCACGATAGAGTATCCTTCTTCCACTTTCTTTCTCAACTTTTCAATACTTCCTTCTGCTCCTTCTGCCACAGGATAATAGTCCCCCATTCTTACGACGGCACCGAATACAGGAGAGTTCCATACCCATTCACTGGTCAACAAAATCACCTTCGGATTCAGCATGGTAGATACCAGGATATCCAGGAAGGACTGATGATTACTGATGATCACCGCAGGCTTATCCATCTTCTCTCTTTCCGGATTGATGATCTTCTTCTTCACATTCCCCATGATATAAATCACAGACTTCGTATATGCAGATAAGATGCGATGATATAAGAATTTGGCTTTTATTTTTTTCTTAAACGGATTGAACTTCACCAGTACCCATCCTATTACAGTCAGCACTAAACATCCTGAAGTAAAGTAAGCAAAGGCAAAAACTGATTTCGCCCATCCGTGTAAAGTCCATGGCGCTCTGCCTTTACGGGTACGGTTCGTGATCAGCCAGTTAAAAAGGAACGGGATCATAACCTGTGAGGTTATCACCACACAGCCGATACCAATGATAGAGATCAATGCAATAGATCGCAGTGAAGGATGCTGTGCAAAGATCATCACTCCCAATCCTAAGACGGTGGTAATAGCGGAAAGGAAGATAGAGGTACGGAAAGAGGACAGGTTGTCTTCCCTGCCGGATTTATACTGCTGTAGCAGGCCATCCATCGTGAAGATGCTGTAATCATCTCCCAGACCAAAGATGAACGAGCTCAGGATGATGTTAACGATATTGAATTTGATCCCAAACAGCCCCATGATACCCAGTATCCATATCCAGCTGATAAGCATGGGAATAAAGGTGATCAGCGCCAACTCAATACGACCGTATGAGATCAGTAAAGCAAAGAACACGAGTAAGGATGTCATCCACGCAATGCTGTTAAACTCATTACGGATCACTTCTGCCAGGCGGTTAGCTACATATTGTTTATCCAGTACTGTAGTATGTTCCTGTTCGCCCAGCGCTTTATATACTGCGGCTTTCTGTGCAGGGTCTACTTTCAGCAGGGTAACCAGTGATACACGGTCTTTCTTTTCTGTGATGAAGTCGCCCAGGTTACCTGAGCGTAATGCCTGCAGATCGCTTTCCGGGACAGGTGTAAAGTCTTGCTGTAACCACTGTGCAAACGGTTCAAAGGCCGCTGCTTTATAACCAACTGCCGGTCCGTGTTTCTGCAGATAACTCACCAACTGTTGCTTCTTCTCAGGCGTCCAGTAAGCATTCCAGCGTTGTATCCTTTGCTGTTGTTCCTTATTGGACATCAGTAATACATTCACGCCTGCATACTTCTTTATAATTCCTTTTTCCTGTAACTGATGTATCAGCGGCAATAAGCGCTCACTGTGCTGCAATGCAGTTTCCAGGTTGGCGCCATCAGTAACCAGGTAGATGGATTGTGCGGTATAGGCATTCACCTGGTTGAACTTCGCCTCTGCTGCTTTCAGTTCAGGGCGCATGAAGTTCATGCGCATCATATCACTTTCAAATTCCACCTTACCTGCGGTAAAGAAGAAGATGACGGTCAACAGTATGATAGCACCTACCAGGTATTTATTCTTTTCAGGTTTGTAAGCGGCAAGCTTGTCCAGCCAGTTGTAATGCTGTACAGGCGGATGCGCTGGTTGTTTACCCAACACAATCCAGTGAGGTAAGAAGATCAGCGAGAACAATGCAGCTCCTATCAGGCTTAATGCTGCAAAGAGGCCAACGTCCTGTAAGATGGGGGATTCTACGAACTGCAGACAAGCGAAACCGCCTACGGTTGTAAAACTGCCGACAGTCATAGGTGTAGCCAGATCACGGATCACTTCACGGATATCCGGCAGATGACGATAGTGGTTAAAGACATGCAATGAATAGTTCACTGCAATCCCCAGCACCACAGCGCCCGCACCCAAAGCGATCACAGAAATGCTTTGCTGTACAACAGCGATCACTGCCAGTGAGAACAATGCACCAAAAACTACTGGCAACATGACCAGTAAAGGTGCGCGTTTCTTTTTAAAGAATAGCGCGATCAACACTACCAGCAGTACTACCACGATCCCCTGTGTCAGCAAGGTATCCTGTCTGAGCTGCGTGGCATTGCCTGCGGATACAGCTGCTGCGCCGAAAAAGGAGGCTTCAGTAACAGATGTATTTGCCTGCAGCGTATCTATCTCTGCCTGTAACCCTTTCAGCAATGCGGCATTCTTCCCGGTAGCATTGGCAGGATTTGCAGGTGTGATGAACAATAACAAATGCCGCTGGTTCTTACTCATCACAAAACCATCGTACAGTTCAAACTGTTCGTCGTACTGCAGGTGTTGCAGCTTTTTTATACCCAGCCAGGACATGCCCACAGGGTCTGCTGCAATCACTTTCTTCACTACCAGTCCGGCAGGCGAGATCAGTGTATGATAGTTATCTTCCAGGGTCTGCTGCAGCCTGTCAGGCATGATCAGCGAGTCAATCTTCTGATAGTCTTTTTCTTCGAGGAATACGGGCAGGTGTTGCTGTATCACCTGCATCAGATCCAGCACGGCAGCCTCTTCCACCTGTGCCTGGAACTGTTTGATATAGGGCGCATAGCGCTCATTCACACGGGCAGTCAACGCCTGCGCAAAAGCGGTCAGGCTATCCGGCTGAGGCGCCTGTGTAGTATCTTTCTGAGAGATGGTGATCACCAGTTTGTCGGCAAACCGGGAATCATTGAACACCTGCTGTAACTTGTCGAGCTTTTTGTCCTGCGGCAGGATACGGGTAATATCTTCCTCCAGCTTAATACGTGATGCGAAATAAGCGGCCAGGGCGAAACAGACAATGGTACAGATCCATAGCCAGGCCTTATGCCGGTGGAAGAAATTATATATGCTTACAAATAACTTACCCATATCAATTCATACTGTATACTAACCAGCCTGTTTCACAGGATCTTTACGAAAGATCGCCAGCAGTATATAAACGAGCAAAAATGCCACCACACCTGCTATTATCGCCAGTGTGACAGCCCCAGTCAAATATTGAAACAAATTCTGTTTGATCATGTCGAGTGTAAGATTGCTGGTAAGCGGAGGCAGGATACTACCATCCTTTACCCATATCTTTCCCGTTGCAAAACTCGCAAAGATCACAAAGGGGATCATTGGCGGCAGACTGACATGGCAGGACATAAACACCAATGCTTTATTCAGCCTGAGTAATACAGCCAATGCCAGGGCAGTCACCATCTGGAACCCCCAGATAGGCACAATGCCCATAAATACACCCAGACCAACAGAAGCGGCCTTAAGTGCATTGGTTTCTTCCTTGTTCAGCACATGATCATACCACATCATACGCCAGCTTTCTGCTTTGAACAGGAAGCGGATAAAATCGCGCGGCTTGATGTACAGGAAGGTAATCAGCACCAACACAGTATTCAACACACTGATGCGGGAGAAATCCCTGAAAGGACGGAAATGCGACACTCTTTCCTCCGCAGGAGGATAGTATACCTTAATAGGCGCCCAGTCAATTTTAAGCCCTTTCCAGGCACTGCGCACCAGCACTTCTATTTCGAATTCATACTTTGTACACCAGAAACGCATTTTGCGCATGGCATGAACAGGATACAGACGGTATCCGGATTGCGTATCCGGTCCTTTCAATCCTGTTTCCACATAAAACCAGAAATTGGAGAACTTGTTGGCAAAGGTGTTCTTGCCAGGCATGTTTTCCTGTTGCAGGTTACGCGCACCAATGATGATCGCGTTCCGTTCTGTTTCCAGTTTCTCTAACAATACAGGCAGGTCGGATGCAAAATGCTGTCCGTCGGCATCCATTGTGATGACATAATCGTATCCCTGTTCAATAGCAAAGCGGAAACCGCGACGCAGCGCAATTCCTTTACCCTTGTTGGATATATATTCCACACGTTGTATCTCCGGGAAAGCATCGAGTATAGCAGCCGTATTATCGGTGCTGCCATCATTTACTACAATGACATGAGTCGTATAAGAGAGCACATCTCTTAATACCCCCTCCAGCGTTTTGGCATTGTTGTAGGTTGGCACCAGCACTGCCGCCTTCCGGGCAGTGAACTGATCATGATATGTTGTAGTATCCGTCATTCTGCATCTACAAATGTTCCCTGGAATTTCATAAAAGTGAGCGCCTCATGTTTCAGGGAGGCTGTCACTTTTATCTCTCCATCCTGTAGTTTATACTGAACACCTATCTCTACCTGCGGATTGGCGGTAGGATCGATCATGTTCAGGAACTTCATCTGGGACGATTTTTTCAGCAACACCTTCTTTTGCAGCAGTCTTTCCAGCAGCTCCTGGATAGTCTGCATCATACAAACGCCCGGCACAACAGGGCGGCCAGGGAAATGCCCTTCAAATACAGGATGTGCTGCATTCCACAAAACCTGGTAAGTTGCGGTTTCACCGGCAGACTGCTCCTGCTCAAGTGTGTATAGTTTTCCTGCTAACATTATTTCTGTACGCGTTGTAATGATATATTAAAAGTAAAGCCCTGATGGCGGATAGCTATTGTATCCGGTACCCCGGCTTCATAATTCTTCATCCATACCTTTACTACCGGCTTGCGTTTGGAAGATTTCTCAATCCGTTCCAGCTGCTCGCAGGCAGTATCAGTGATGTAATAGTTATTGCCTTTTGCCGTAGGCACCACGGTGTAATGATAAGCACTGTCCTGCATCACATGCGCCTTACTCAGATCAGGTCGCAGCAGCACCAGCTCAAAATCACTACGCAGTGTTTTCACCACTGCTTTTTTATCCATCTTTGGCAGCATGTAATGCTTTACAAAACCACCATCCCTGGTAAATTCAAAATCAAAGAACTTAAAGCCCATCTCATTAGCAAAGACTACCCGTAAACTGCTGTCCGGCATCTGCTTGAAGAAAAGCAGGCCACTCAGATGATGCTTCAGTATATCCACCTGTGTGCTGTACAATGTATTGGCAAACTGTGGACGGAACTTAGTAATACAGTTCACATCACCATTGGCTTGCTGCAGATTTTTATATGCTGAACTACAACCGGACAAAAGTCCCATCAGCAGTAAACTATTTAACAGCAAAGACCGCATCTGGAATATTTACGTTCAGTTGTTTGTGCAAAAAGCTGATACTGGTATCATCGCCACCAGCTTCGTACATCTGGATCTTAGACACAGAATAATCTTTCTTGTCTACCAGCAGGTGAATGGATTTGAAATACTGTGCCAGTGATTTATTCACCGGTGTCATTTCCAGCAGATAAAACTGTCCATTCTCCAGGATGCGGGTATTGAAGTCAGTATTGTTCACCACATTTCCCTGCACACAATCTACCGTGATCTTGTTGATCTGTTCAAACAGTTTATTGCCTTTGGTGGATACGCGGTTCTCTTTCTGTCCGTCCTTCGTCTTAATATCTTTGCCATTCATCACCAGGAGATAATAGGAAGGCTGCATATATTCCATACGCACCTTATTCTCCTTCCTGAACCAGAACTTCCCCTTAGAAGTGATCTTATCTGATAACATGCTCAGGTTCTTCTCCTGTACAAAATCGCACTGAATGGATTGTGTAGCCTGGGATGCTTTTGCAAACTGCTGTTTGAAGGCAGCTGCATCTGCTACCGGCTTAAAGCCCGGCTGTTGCGCCATCGTCTGTAAGGCACCTACTATACAACCCAATATCAAAAGCCATCTACGCATAAGCGGGTATGTTTAATAATTTGTCTATTCTTTCAATACGGTATCCTTCCAGCTTCAGATGTTGTATCAGTGATGGCAATGCCTGTACTGTTACTTCCATTGAGTCGTGCAGCAGTAACACTGCCCCCGGTTTGATACGCTGTCTGATCCTTTCCAGCAGCTCCTCTTTATCTTTCGCGACGGTGTCCAGCGAGCGGATATTCCAACCGATGGGTGTATAGGCTCCTTTCCTGATCGCCTTAGCGAGGTTTGGATTTGTAACCCCATATGGCGGACGGAAAAGCCTGGGCCTTTTACCTGTCACACTTTCTACCGCATCATCCATCTGTTTTAATTCGGCCAGCATTTTATCTGAGCCGAACATATCGAACCAGAAATGATGAGAGAAACTATGGTTCCCGATCACGTGTCCGTCGGCATCTATACGACGCAGTAGAGACTCATTCCCCCCTATCCTGTTGCCAATGCAAAAGAACGCCGCAGGCGCCTGTTCCTTTTGCAGGATGTCCAGGATCTCCGGTGTATGCTGCAGCAAAGGACCATCATCAAACGTAATAGCGATCACTTTCTCCTTTGTATCGGCAGCACATACCACGGGTATGTAAAAGTTCGATCCGATATTGCAGGCTCCCCATACCAGCGCCGCTATATAAGGTTGCAACAGTAGCAGAAAAACCCACCAGGGCAATGTCAGCCATAGGTTATGTACCAGCAGCGCGGCTGCCAGCAACAGAAACAGGCCGATATTTGCAATGCGGTGTGTCAGCATGCCGTCAGCAGGATCAGTGAATGATGCGTTTGTTTATGATGATTATAGATCAGGATCTTTTTGATCTGATCCGGTGCTTCTCCTTTGAACATAGCCGCAGCAGGTACCTGCTGTTCCGCCAGTATCCTGTTGCCGATCCACATACCGAAAGAAGCAGCAGTAGGGTATTCTCCGCAGAGATGCTTAAACCCTGCCACCGGTTTACCGGCAAACAAGGTATTCTCTACATATTCATACCATTCGTCTCCGCTGGCATCTCCGTTACGGCCGGTAATCACCAGGCTCACTTCCTCCTGACTGCAATGATGTGCGGCCAGGAAAGCAGCGATATCAGCCGAAATTTCGGCCTTTCCTGCTGGTTTGTATAAAGTGGTCAGTCCTGTCAGTTTAGCCTTTGTATTGGGCCCTTTTTCAGTTCCCAGCACAAAACAGGCTGCTCCCTCTCCTGCTACCGTTCCATGCGTATTGCTTTTCAGCAACTGTTCGTGGGTCACCGGCTCTTTCTTATACAGATCGAAACGGGAGAGGATATTGAAACTATGATTAGTCAGTTCGTCCATCGCACCTGCGAGGATGCTGGAAGAACGTCCTTCTCTCAGTATCATGATGCTGTCCAGCAAAGCGCTCTCGAAAGAGAAGGCTTTGTGCACAAAAGTATTGTTGTACGCATGACAGCCCAGCATCAGTGCGATCTGTCCTGCTACGGTATTGTGAGTGGACTGGATGAACGCTGTAGGCGTTAACATCTCTTCCTGCTGATTGATCATTTTTGAGAGGAATACTCCTGTATCATCCAGGCAGCCATAGGCGGTTCCTGTAATGATCGCATCTGGGATCTCCACACCTGCTTCCTGCAGGCTAAGCTTTGCTGCAGCCACGCCCATCTTGATCACACGACTCATGCGGCGTATCAGCTTCACATCTATCCATTGTTTGTAATCAGGTTCCCATGCTTTCAGGCGTGGCCCTTCCCAGGGTAACACTGCAGCCGGGAATGCACTGCCTGCCGCAGTTTCCTGCGGCGACACACAACCTGTTCCTTGTATATAGATGTACATATTTTATGATTGCGCATTTTTTGAAAATACCAGGCTGGAACAGTTACCGCCAAATCCAAAAGAGTTTGACATCACATGCTGCAGCTGGCGCCCGGCAGAAAATTTTGTAACAGGTGAAAAAGGCAGCTCTTTCATCTGCTTACTGAAATTCGCGTTAGGATAGATCACTCCTTCTTTCACTGCCCAGGCAGAAAAAACGGCTTCGATACCTCCACTGGCGCCCAATGTATGCCCGGTAAAGGATTTTGTACTGCTTACCGGAGGATAATGCGGTGCAAAAAGGCGGGCAATGGCCGAACCTTCTGCCGAGTCATTATTCTGGGTACCGGTACCATGCAGGTTGATATAATCGATATCTTCCGGCTTGATACCACTCATTTCCAGGGCACTTTGCATAGCCAGGAAATTGCCTGTGCCATCCGGAGAAGAAGCGGTCTGATGGTAAGCATCGTTGGCATTGGCATAACCGCTCAACCGGCACCAGGGCTGATGACTGGCAGGCAGTTCTGCTGCCAGTGCATCACTGATCAGTACTACATATCCTGCTCCTTCTCCCAGATTCAACCCGGTACGGGTATCATCAAAGGGGCGACAGGCCGCAGGATCGAGTATCATCAGTGTATTAAAACCATTCAGTGTAAAGCGGGTCAGCGCGTCGGTACCGCCGGCTATCACCACATCCACCATGTTATTCTTAATCAGCCTTGCTCCATACATCAATGCATTGGCACTGGAGGAACAGGCCGTACTGATCGTTGACATATGATGACGGATGCCCATTGCATCGGCCACCAGCTCAGTAATAGCGCCACATTCATGATGTACCACCTGGCTCAGATGACCTTTTGAAGGATCCTGCAGATAATCTGCAAAGAAGTCTTCCGTCTTGTCCATACCGCCCACTGTATTTGCAGAAACAAAACCTACGCGGTACTGGCTGATATCTCCAAGTCCGGTACTGTTCCAGGCTTCCTGTGCAGCCACACGGCTCAGCAGGGCGGTACGGCTGATCTTTTCAGACATGCCTGTCCAACCAGCCAGGGTGGCGTTGGATGCCTTTACTTCCACTACCGGAAATGTATGGCGGTGCACGGAGTGCAGATACTCCATATGGGCCATACCGGGCTCCATACGCTCGAATGCTGTCAGGCATTCAGACAGGTTGTTCCCTATGCCGCAAATGACGCCACCTCCGGCAATCCATACATCACTATGCATTATTTAGCGGTTTGATGCGCGGTAATAAATTCAGCGATGGTACGCACAGAATGGAATATTTCCGGCCCCTGCTCAGGATTTGCAATACGGATGCCGTAATGCTGCTGCAGCAGCACAATTATTTCCAATGCATCGATAGAGTCCAGACCCAATCCATCCTTGAATAAGGGCTGATCATCCCCGATATCTTCAGGCTTTACTTCCTGCAGGTTCAACTGCTCTACTATCTGGGCTTTCAGCGCCGCCATCAATTTTTCCATGATAATTATTACTGTAAATTAAGTTTAAATACTTCCTGCTTTCTGCAGATTGTCTGCGTTGAACACCAATTCCCCGCCGCTGCGCTCTACCTTGTACATGATCACCTCATACACAGGCCCCATCACTTCCACCCATCCGCAAAGACAGGCGGAAACAGCATTCTCCAGGAACAGCTGGCTGATATATCCTGCCATGAATCCCGGGTCAAATGCATCAGCGGTAAAAAAGGCATTCTCTCCTTTGAAACCATGACGGATACTGATCTCGCCCATTACGATATTGGATAGTGTGTATACAAACAGAGCCGGACTGGCAATATCTTTCACCGTATCAAAGTATCGCAGGTCGGTGTCGAGACTGGCGCTTTTATTTGCCAGTATCAGGCCTACACTTTCGGGCGGATAGCTGTTCAGCGGAGCATCCTTTAGCAACACTTCTGCTGCCAGCCACCCAAGCTTACTCAGCGGGTCCATTTTATGGAACTTAGGATACTGACCGGAAACCTGGTCATATCCCGCGCGCAGAAAGTCTGTTAACTCCTGCTCCTGCGGTGTTTCCAGTAACAACACCCCATCCCTGTATATCCGGTTGTTCCGGACCACACAGGTTCCCGTTATATATGCCTCGCCGTTGTACAAGCTATTGATCCTGTTTTATTATTTGTGTTAATTCAATAGTGCGCGCCAAACGCTTCAGTGCTGTATCATGATTTTGCACAAAAGGATTGCTAAGGTCCCATACATATCCCGCGAGTACCGAACAGATCTGATTCTTTACCTCCGGAAGCGGATTCTCGGAGAAGAAGATCTTGTCCAGGGTACCTTCATACCAGGCCATCACATAAGAGCGGAAAGTATTCACACCCTGCATAGTTGGCTCCATGTATTCCTTTTCCCAGTCAACCGCTTCACCTTTCAGCTTGCGGATCACCAGTTTAGCTGCAGTCTGCGCAGAAACGCAGGCCAAAGTTACGCCAGAAGAGAAAATAGGGTCCAGAAATTCTGTCACGTTGCCTGTCAGTACGAATCCTTCTCCATAGAATTTATCTGTAGTGGCAGACCATGATTGCAGTATCCGCGGCTCGAATACCAGTTCCACATCGCGGAAACGCTCCCTTGTATAAGGTTCTGCTTCCAGCATAGCCCGGTATTGCTCCTCTGGTGTACCAGGAAACGCATCAAAAAACGCAGGATCGCTTACAAAACCTACAGAGGTTACGCCGGTGGAGAAAGGAATGATCCAGATCCAGGTACCTGGTTTATGTACTACTGCGGTAATACGGTTAGGCTCATCTGCCATAGAACGGCGTGCGTCTACCGTGTGGGCAAACAAAGCCTTACGTGGTTGCAGGTTAGAATTTTTCTCCAGGTTAAACAGGCGGGGGATCACCCTGCCATATCCACTGCCATCCACGATGAAACGGGCAGCTATCTCACTTTTATTGCCATTTATATCTTCAACGGTGGTCACAGAATCAGAGCCATTGAAGCGGATGTCTGTTACTGTTGTTTCATAGGAAACAGGTACCCCCATCGCCTCTACAGTATCTGCCAGCGTCTTGTCGAAATCGGCCCTGGTTACCTGCCAGGTCCAGTTCCACCCCGGCGTGTATTGTTCTTTAAAGGTAAAGTCGCACACGCGGTCACCTTTTACGAACTTGGCGCCATACTTCTGCTGGAAGCCTTTTGCCTTAATAGCTTCAATAAAACCGGCTTCTTCCAGGGCTTCCATACTGCGTGGCAGGAGGCTTTCCCCGATCACAAAACGGGGGAATTTCAGCTTCTCCACTATTTTCACAGAATAACCTGCCTGATGGATGATAGATGCAGCCACTGTACCCGAAGGGCCCGCACCGATGACTAATACGTCTACCTTTTCTGTTGTCATGGATATGTTTTATGGAGTGGTGTTATGGAGACTACTTTCTTTTACATTTTAACAGTGTGTAGCTAAGTCCCATCTGGTTATTTTCTTCAACTATCTGTAGTCCCGCGTCTTCAATACATTTAAAGAAATCGTCCGTATGATACATCTGGCTGTTGCCATTTGCCATAGCGGTAAAATACAATGATGTCTGCTGGAGACAGAAAGCGGCCGATTTAAACGGCTGTCTGTTCCAGAATGGTTCCAGGATGAAGATGGTACCGTTCTCTGTCAGTGCCTCACGACAACGTTTCAGGATGGAAACGATCTGCTCTTCTGAGAAGCAATCCAGGAACTGGCTCATCCAGATAGCGTCAAATCCGGAAGGGAAAGGCAGGCTTTCATCCAGGATGTTAGCTTCATGGAAAGACACACGGTCTGCCACGCCAGCTTCCTTCGTGCGCTGTTGTGCAATAGCGATCTCTCCTGGCAGGTCAAACATGGTCACTTTCACATCTGCATCATATGCAGTTACGGCCAGTGTCCATTTCCCGGTATTACCGCCAATGTCCAGCAGGGTCCGGGGTTTATTTTCAAATACGATCGGCAATGCCTGTGGAAATGCCAGATCCGAGTAATAATGATCAAAATCAAACCAGCTCTTGCCTATTTCTGGTGGCAGCAATGGTAGTCCGGGATAGATCGTTTCCCAGGGGCCCAGCTCCTTTAATCCGGCAGGACGGCCTTCCCTTAAACTCTCCTGCAGGTGGTCCATACCGCGGTAGCAGATGTCCTGGGAGAAGTCCATATTAATGCGGGTCAGTTTATCGTGCAGAATAAAATAACCTGTCTTTGTCAGAATGTATCGCTTATCGTTCACGATAAGCAGTTCAATACCGAGACCCGCTTCCAGCAATACGCGCACAGCATAACGGGACAACGATACTTTTTCCAATACTTCTTCAATGGTCAGTCCCTTTTGTCCTGCGTCACTGATAGCCTGCAGGATGCCCATATCACGCAGGGCACGGGTTGCCTGAAATGCTATCGGTGCAAAAGCCAGTCTCAATGCTGCTTCCTGCGCCTGTAGTGCTGTTTTCGTTTCTTTAGTAAAAAACTCCATTCTGAATTAAGATTAGTTATTTCGAAAATATCATGGCTGCATTACAACCGCCAAAACCGGATACTGTTTTCAGGAAATGCTGCATTGGTCTGCTGCTTAGCTGGTTGCTCACATTTACCGGGTGAGGTACGCCGAGCGACTGGAATCCCAGTGTGGGAATGACCAGTTGCTGCTGCAGCGCATGCATGCCTATCACCGCTTCTATCAATCCCGCAGCACCCAGGGTATGCCCGTAATACCCTTTCAGGCTGTTTACAGGCACCTCCAGCAATCCTGCGAGGTGCAGCGCTTTGGATTCCATTTCATCATTGTACAGCGTTGCGGTACCATGAGCAGAAACAAAACCGATATCGGCCGGTGTCAGTCCTGAACCCTTCATCGCTTTCTGCATCGCTATACTCAGCTCTGCGCCTGTGCGGGAAGGCCCGGAAATGTGATTGGCATCATTACTCACCGCTCCTGCTCCTACACGGATGGAAGAAGGCGTAATGTATGCTTCATTGCTGGTCAGTATCACAGTAGCGGCTCCTTCTCCCAATGTCACTCCTTTACGGTCGGCATCGAAAGGCCGGCATGGCTCATTGCTGACGGCCTGGAAAGACTGGAAACCAGATAATACAAACCTGGTCACCACATCTGCCCCAGTCACCACTGCATGGTCATAACGGCCGGACAGGATCAGCCTTCTGGCAGTTAAAATAGCCAGCAACCCTGAAATGCAGGCGTTGCTGACTACTATAGGATCTTCTGTATACTGAAAATACTTTGCTACTTTTTTCGCAGTGTGGGACAATTCCATTTCCTGCAGAGGAGCATTGGCAGGATCTTCCTGCTGCTCCAGCAGTTCAATGTTCCCTTTTGTGGTGGATACGATGAAAGCGGTACGGCCATCCGTAATG
Source organism: Chitinophaga filiformis (assembly GCF_900102545.1). Taxonomy (GTDB): domain Bacteria; phylum Bacteroidota; class Bacteroidia; order Chitinophagales; family Chitinophagaceae; genus Chitinophaga; species Chitinophaga filiformis. The sequence goes on from NZ_FNBN01000016.1 coordinate 25,044, forward strand.
TCAATGGACGTTCTGTCCAGTGCATTCTGCACGGATAATATCAACAGCTGTTCAAACTTTGTATACTGTTCCAGGCTTTCCTCATTCCAGCTTTTCTCCAGCTGATCAGGAGCCATCATAGCCGCATAGAACGGCGCTGTCGACAGAGACAGGTCGTCATGCAGCCGGATGCCGCCCAGGCCATTCCTTACATTTACAAAGTTTTCTTCTGTTGTTCTACCTAGTGGCGACAGGATATTATCGGCCACTACATACACACTTTTCATCTTTTCACATTATTAGGAGCAATGATCTGTCCGTACTGCGTTTTCCATTTTTCAAAAAACGGCGGGATGGTCAGTTGCAAAGCAGATGTAGGCACGTCCAGGAAAACCTGGAGGGAACTTCCGTCAGCTACCAGCTCGCCGGTAGCAAAGTTGTAGAGTTTGTATTCGAACCTGATCTTTGCAGCAGCTGTATTCACATAAGTGGTTTCCACAACTACACGGTCTCCGTATCTCAGTGAACGCTTATAATTGCATTGTACGTTCACAACAGGTACGGTATAACCTTCTTTATAAATATCGAGATAACGCAGTCCGTATTTTTCACCGAAAGCCTCCCTCCCATCTTCAAAATAGCGAATATAATGTCCGTGCCATACTATTCCCAGCGGATCGGCTTCATTGAACTTCACAAGTATATTCGCACTCTCGGTCAATACAGGACTCATCATCTTATTTTTCCGGATTAATTACAGCAGGCTGGCCTGGCTTTTTACACCGGCTACCCTTGTTTCGGCAGTGGCTGCAGATTTGCTTTTCCACTCTTTATATTTTCCATTATCGATGGAATTCAGCACTTTGTAGATGGTATAAGCCCAGTAGTTACGGAAACCAAAGCCCTGCGCTTTACCGGTAAAACGTTCTGTCAGCAGTACTTTTTTGCTGGAGAGGTCTATCAGTGTAGCGTATACGTAAGCTTCCTTGTTAGTCTTACTCATGCCATCCATGATAAATACCAGGCCGATACCTTTCTGACCATGGAGATCATACTTCTTCACATGTTTGTCAATATCTGCAGGAGTCAGACCTTTTTCCAGGTCAGCCACACCATTAGCTTTGATAGTAGCGGGATTCACTTCTGCATTGAGCTTCTGGACAGCCTCCAGGAAGTTGCTTACATTGGTCCTTTTGAAGGCGCCGGCAACGTCGTATTTTTTGACTTCTGTAACGATCACGTTATTGATCGGCTCAAACTTGCTGACAATCTCCGCGGCAGTTGCTGTTTCTCCCTCTATTTTAGTGGCAGAAAAATCAACGCCGAGATAAGTCAATGGAGTGGATTCATTGCTGAAAAATTCTTTCAGGGTCTGTGCCTGGCTATTTCCGGCAGACAGGCACACGAATACTAAAGCAAAACTTGCCAGCAGGCATTTTTTTAAGGTGGTCATTACAAATGGATTTATGGGTTTATGAAAATTTTTAATTCACATTGCGCCATTACCTTTCCATTCAGAGTCACTCTGGCAGCTACCATGGTAGCGTTGAAAACCTGACTCTGTATCTCCGTGGTGGTTTCAATAAAGGAACCTGCGGGAGGAAACTCAAACACTTCAAAATCTTTTACCGCGCCAATGAAGCCGATAGGAACAGGGGTATTTTCCTGCAGGGCTACATATCCAACGCGGGCGGCGGCAGTTTGCGCCATGTTCTCCAGTAGTCCGGGTGATTTCAGCACGCCATCTTCCACAAAAAGGTTATCGGCTGCGATCTGCAGGCCGGTGCGGGTAATATTATCCTTTACTTCCAATATGCCGCTGATCATTACTATTGGTGTGCGTTGCGGTATATATGCTGTAACGTTGTCGGTGTGGATGAACATAAAAATCTGCTTATTTATCTTCCGGTATTTCCCAAAAATCGTAATAGTTAAACCATTGTTCAGGGTATTTCTTGACCATTCCCTCCAGTTCCTGAACAAAATCCTGAACGGCAGTTTCTACGCCCTGCCTGCGGCGGCCATGGTATTCCCTTGGCTGAGTTGCATATAAGTGATAATGGCTGCTGGTTTCCTTAAAAGCAAATACAAGCGATACGGGCACCCTGAATGTAGCTGCCAGCAGGAAAGGTCCTGCCGGGAAGCGTGCATCTGCACCCATAAAGGATGCGGTTACCGTTTTATTGCCTTCCAGGAACCTGTCTGCATGCATACACACCAGCTCCTGATTGCTCAGCGCTTCATTAATAGCGTAAATGTGCGACAAATCATCCTTAATAACAATAATATTCACATTACGTTCACCCGTCACAGATGACAAATATTGCTTGATCCGCTCATGCTCGCCATCAAACATGACAATATTGATACGCGTTTCCAGGCGCTGGAACAGGTGTCCGGCCACTTCCCAGTTACCCAGGTGAGCACTGAGCATGATACCTCCTTTACCGGCAGCGGTAATTTCCCGCAGGTAATGCTCCCCCTCAAATTCGAAGGTGAACTTGTTCCTGACGCCGGACATTACGACGACCTTGTCGATCAGCACCTGACCGAATACATAATAATTCCGGTATACGCCGATCAATGACCGCCACCAGCCATATCCTACCCTGGTATGAAAATATTGAAAAATGGGGCGTGAAGAGCTGTAGGAGAACAGAAAATAATATGCGGCAACAAACCTTAGTAATACATAAGCAGGCAGTACGCCCCCATAACGCAATGTCCCGATAAAAATACTGTACCCCAGCTTATTTCCCTTGGATTTCCCCTCCCAGGAAGGCATTATACCAGTTCTTTTTGTTTGATACGATCAGCCACGTAGTCGTAAAAATTCTGGAAAGTGGCTATTCCCTGAAAATCTTCAGGATTTACCTTAAATCCGAAATTATTTTCAATTACTACTACCAGGTCAATGTAGTCCAGGCTATCCAGATCGAGGGTAGACTTCAGGTTGGCATCAGGCGTTATTTTGCTTCCATCCGCTTCAAATTCCTCTACCAGGAATGCATTCGTGATTTGTATGATTTCTTGTTTGTCCATATCAGTGTAACTCTAGGATATAGGTTGAGCTATATACGTGATTATCAGATTAAAATGTTCGCTTAGATTGGCTGTTAATCCGGGCCTATGTACCTTATAAATTTACCTCAAATGATAGTTTAGCTAATCAACCTTCCTTGCATCTGTTTTTAGTCCCTCAAAGGTATAAATATCCGGGCAGATATTAAATATTGCCTCTTTTACGGCAATAAAGTGTTGACAGTTAACTATTTACTTTGTCCATTTTCTGACTATCAGGGAAGAATTGGTTCCCCCAAAGCCAAAGGAATTAGACAAAAATATATTAAAATCTTTACTAATGGTAGTGTTATTGATATTTAATCTGGCGGCAGCTCCGTCGGGGTTCTCCAGGTTAATATTCGGCGCAATAAAACCGTTCTGCATCATCAGCATGGAATAAACAATTTCGCTTGCTCCTGCCATCCAGCATTCATGCCCTGTCATTGACTTGGTAGAGCTGACATATGGTCTTGATCCGCCAAATACCTGGTCGATGGCTGCTGCTTCACTCGCATCTCCTGCCGGTGTACTGGTGGCGTGCGCATTGATATACTCAATATCTTTCGGCTGTAGTCCTGCATCCTGCAAAGCGATCTGCAGGGAACGCACGGGTCCGTCTATTGTCGGATTAGAAATATGTGCGCCATTGGAAGAGAATCCATAACCGATCACTTCTCCCAGGATGTTTGCTCCCCTGCGCTGTGCCGATTCCAGGCTTTCCAGGATCACGGTAGCTGCACCACCGCTGGGAACCAGGCCATCACGGTCACGGTCAAACGGGCGACTGGCTTTCTCAGGGTCATTTTCTCTTACAGAGAATGCTGCGATGGCATCGAAGTTACCCATGGAGTAGATATTGATCTCCTGGGCACCGCCACATACCACACAATCCTGCATACCATTGCGGATGAACATATATCCCAGGCCAATGGCATGAGAACCGCTCGCACAGGCTGCACTCACGCTGAAGTTAATTCCCCTCAGCTTGAAGATAGTGGCGAGGTTCATATTCACGGTAGAGTTCATGGTCTGGAATACAGAACCGGAACCTACCAGCATGGTATCCTTTTTTTCCCGCATAATGTCCGTTGCTTCTATCACAGGCTTGGAAGAGCTGTCGTTACCGAACAACAATCCTACTTCCGTCTTTTCGATATAATCCGGATCTATTTTTGCCTGCTCCAGTGCCTCACGGGTGCTCATAAAAGCAAATTCCGCCTGCTCCGGCATCATCATGCGGGCACGGCGGTCAAGCACTCCTTTCAGGTCGGGACGATCTACATACCCGGTCAAACCGGAACGGTATCCGAAAGCCTTCCTGGCCGGGTCCAGAATAATACCCGACTTTCCTTTATATAAAGAATCACGTACCTCCTCCAGGTTCTTACCTATACAGGAATAAACTCCCAATCCTGTGATCACCACTCTGTTCATATAAATCAATTTGGCCCCGGAATGTAAGATCAGCTTATCGACGCTGGCCCTTCATTCCTGGTTATCATCATGTGTATAATCCTCCGTTAATCGACAACACCTCTCCTGTGATGTAAGAGGATGCTGAAGATGCAAAAAATGCGACAGCTTCTGCTACTTCTTCAGGTGTACCAAAACGGTTCATAGGTACCTGCGCAGCCAGTTCTTTCTCGTTTAGCTCAGCCGTCATATCCGTTTTAATAAAGCCGGGAGCTACCGCGTTAACAGTTACCCCACGTTTGGCTACTTCCTGCGCCAGCGCTTTTGTGGCGCCAATTACCCCTGCCTTGGCAGCAGAGTAATTTGTCTGGCCCGGAAGGCCTTTAATACCGGATAGGGATACAATATTGATGATGCGTCCGTAACGTTTCATCAGCATATTGTTCAACACCTGTTTGGTAACGTTGAAAAAACCATCCAGGCTGATATTCAGCACATTCTTCCATTGGTCGCTGTTCATCCAGAACAACAGGTTATCTTCACGGATACCGGCGTTATTCACCAATACCTGGATCTGTTTCTCCTTATTATTCTCTACCCAGCTGCCTAATACAGCCTGTACTTCCTCATTATTGCCTACATTAAACTGCAGCAGTTCCCCATCACTTCCCTTAGCTCTTACCGCTTCCAGTGTTTCATTGGCTGCGGCTTCGTTGCCTTTATAATTGATAATTACATAGTACCCCAACTCGGCCATCTTCACGCATATTGCCCTACCTATACCCCTGGAGCCACCTGTTATTAAAGCACATTTCATCCGTTATTTGTTTTAGAGGTTACCATGCTATTTCAGGATCATGCTGTAACAGGTATTCCTTGATCTTTTTAGCGTCTTTATACTTAGGACTGTCTTCAATAAATTTAGGAAAAATTGCCCTTACTTCACTGTATATGCGGTGTGAGAAGGATGACAGTTTCGCGTGACAGTTCAGGTAATCAACCGCCTGTAACATCGTCATTACCTGGATCGCCAGTACCTCGTATGTATTTTCGATAACACGGTTGGTCATCAATGCTGCATTACATCCCATGCTTACAATATCCTGGTTGTCGTTATTGTTGGGAATGCTATGCACATACATCGGGAAGGACAAAGTCTGGTTCTCTGCCACTGTAGATGTAGCGGTAAACTGGATACCCTGCATACCGAAGTTCAGCCCCAGTTTACCCAGGTTCATGAACGGCGGGAACTTATGGTTCAGCTTTTCGTTCATCAGGTAGTTCAATTGTCTTTCAGACAACATAGACAACTTGGTGATCGCGATCTTCACCTTATCCATTTCCAGGGAGATATAGTCTCCATGGAAGTTACCACCGTGGAACACATTCTCCTGGTGATGATCCACTACCGGGTTGTCGCTCACGGAATTCAGTTCCTGTACAACGATCTTCTCAGCTGCTGCCAGTGTATCGTAAATAGGTCCTAATACCTGTGGCACACAACGCAGGGAGTAATACTCCTGTACTTTATCCTTAAAGATCTCTTCTTCCAGTTCTTTATAGAAATGGTCAGGACGGTGCCTGATCATCTTACTATCTTTCAGGATGTCGCGCATGGCAGCCGCTACCTTATTCTGTCCCTCATGAAGCTTCACAGCATTCAGTTCTTTGGAAAGGTGGTCATCAAACGCCTCTACTACTTCGTTGATCATGGCCGACAGGATGCAGCTCCAACCCAGCAGTTTCTTGGCTTCGATGATATTCACCAGACCGATACCGGTCATAGCTGAAGTACCATTGATCACAGCCAGTCCTTCACGAATATGTACTCCCATAGGTTTGATACCTAGCTGGGCATATACTTCTGCTGTAGGACGCAATGCACCTTCGTACACTACTTCTCCCTCACCGATCAGTACCAGCGCCAGATGGGCCAGCTGTACGAGGTCGCCGCTGGCGCCTACGCCACCGTGCTCATATATGCAAGGATAAACGTTCTTATTGATCAGGTCCCGGAGCAGGATCACCACTTCAGGGTGTACACCGGAATGCGCCTGCATGAAGCTGCTGAGGCGTGCTATCATGAGGCCTTTTGTTAACAGGGGCGGCATATACTTGCCGGCTCCTGAGCTATGGCTGCGGATAAGATTGTACTGTAACTGATGGGTATCGCTCTCGCTGATACGATATTGCGCCATCGGGCCGAAACCAGTGTTGATACCATAGATGAGCTTCTTGGCGGCAAATTGCTTTAAAAACTCAAAGTTGTGCGTTACCTGCTGCAAAGCCGTTTCATCCAAACTCAACTCCTCCCCGTTAAATAACACGCGGTACACTTCGTCCAGTGAAAGCACCTTACTCCCTAAAACAACCATTATTTAAATTAAATTATTTGATTATGTAAAAAAGTGCTCAAAATTAGCAAAAAACAATTACGAATCACAAATGGAGAACTACGCAATTTATCGGTATGATAGTCATACGTATCTGCCATTTACAATTCGTAATCAGACCAGTCCGTCCCCTTAAGTCATATCAGCCTTCTTCTACGGCATCTGCAGGCGCTTCCACCAACACTTTATCTATACGGTGAGCGTCCATATCCACGATTTCAAAGGTGAAGCCCCTCCACTCAAATTTTTCCCCGATCTTGGGGATATGTTCCTGGTGGTGCAGGATAAACCCTGCCATTGTATCAAATTCCTGTTCAAATTCCGCCATCCAGTCTTCCTTGTCAAATCTGGCGAGGAAATCATAGAAAGGGATCTGCCCATCTACCAGGTAGGAACCATCATCCCGGCGCACAATTTCATAGTCATCGTCCTGACCGGTTTCCGGCATGTCTCCTACAATGGCTTCCAGTATATCATTCAGGGTGATCATTCCCAGGAAAGTACCATATTCATCTACTATAAATGCAGCGTGGCTTTGTGTTTCCTTGAATTTTTCCAGTACCTGGTAAGCGGAGTTATTTTCTGGTACGAACAGCGGCTTTTTCATGATACGGGCCAGGTCATGACCTGTATCGGCTGCTGCGGTATAAAGGTCCTTAATGGTGATAATACCCTGGATGTTGTCAATCACGTCATCACATACCGGGTATACCGAGTGCGGGCTGTCCAGGATCTTACTGCGGATAACCGCTTTCGGATCATGAATGTCCAGGTATACGATATCTGTGCGGTGTGTCATGAGGGAGGTAATGTTACGGTCTCCCAGGTGAAACACCCTTTCAATAATCTCCTGCTCGGTCTCCTCTATTGCACCTGTGGTAGTACCTTCGCTGATCAGCGCCTTAATCTCTTCTTCCGTGACATTGTTATCAGCAGATGGTTTCAGGTTGAAAATATTCATCACCATATTGGTGAAGATAGTCAGCAGCCAGATGAACGGATAGGTGATCATCGACACCCATGTCATCGGAGCTGCCGTTTGCCTGGCGATAGCTTCGGGGCGGAGGATACCCAGGCGTTTAGGCACCAGCTCGCCTATTACCAGCGTAAAATAAGTGACCACTACCACAATAACGGTAATGGCAATACCCTCGCTATAAGGACTTAATTGTGGATAACCGGAAATGTATTCAACCAGGCGTGGTTTGAGGCTGATACCTGATAATATACCTATTAAGATACTGATAAGTGTGATGCCTACCTGGACAGTGGAAATAAACCTGTCCGGATTGCTGGCCAGTTTCAGCGCAGCTTTTGCCTTTTCATCCCCTTTATTGGCCAGATATTCCAGCCTTGCTTTACGTGCATATTCCATGGCGACCTCAGACATTGAGAATAAGCCATTTAGTAAAATAAGGATGAGGATAATGACGACGACTTCCATGTTTAAAAGGCTAAAAATAAAGAATTATTCAAATATTAAGGTAAGAAATGCTAAAAGCAGCCCTGCCGCTATGGCGATCACTTTACGATAGCTCAATTCATGGTGTTTGGTACCGCTTTCGTAAAAAATGGTGGTAGAAATATGCAAAAATGCTCCTATCACCAGGGCCACGATGTAAGCGGTAATATTGGAAATATAGGTAGAATGCTGCCCCAGTACAGATGCCAGCAGCGCTGCAACAGGCGTTACCAGCGAAAAAATGATCAGGATGCGCCATAGCTTTGCTCCACGTTGATGGGCATGCATCATGACGGTGATCAGGGTAAACGCCTCCGGCAGCTTATGGGCAGCTACACCTATCACCAGGGAAGCCAGGGCCGCGGGATCCTTAAACTGGAAACCCAGTGGAATACCTTCCATAAAAGCATGGATCGACAATCCCAGCAACAGGGGAAAGATCTGTACATGATGGTGGCCATCTGTCGGAACATGGGTATGACCATGCTCTGTTCCGTGCGACAATGCCTGCAGGGCTACCTGCAGAAAAAAACCCAGTACGATATAGATGCCGGCCTGATGCCCCAGTTCATGATACACTTCAGGCAAGAGGTGCATGATAGTGACGCCAAACAGGCAGGCGCCGGTAAATGCCAGCATGTAAATCGGGAAGTTGGGGGTTACCCTCCTTACCATCATGGGAATTAAACCGCCGCCTAAGGTGGCCAGTAAAATAATTAAAAGAAAGATCCAGTTCATGTTGTTAATTCAGGTTCCAGTCTGATACGCCGCTGAAAGAATCCGGCACTCAGGGTGCCTATGATGATACCCAGTACACCGCCTCCGATCACATCCAGCGGGTAGTGAACACCGACATATACCTGTGCATAACAGATCAGCAGCGCCCAGACAAAAAACAGAGAGGCATATAATTTTGAAATATGCCTGAAAGTGAGGAAACAAAAAGTGCCCAGTGCAAAATGATTGGTTGCATGGGAAGAGGTAAAGCTCCCACTGCCCGGGCAATATACTACCAATACCCTCACAAAATGCTGCATCAGCGGGTCCCGGCATGGCCTTATCCGCCCTACAGCCTCTTTGATATATAAGCTGGACTGGTCAGCCAGTCCAAAAGTAACAAGGAAAAAGACGATCCACCAGAAACCTCTCCAACCATAGTTGATCGTCACAAACAACAGCAGGAAAAGGTACAACGGCGCCCATATATATGGCTCCCTTAACCAGGGTATGATAGCATCCAGCACGGAATTCCGCCACACATTATTGATATAGAAAAAGAGTTTGTAATCCAGTCTAAGCAATCTTTCCAGCATGGCTAATGTTTTGTCGCAACGATGATCAGTCTTGGCGAATGCTGTTCATCGTAACTATTGAAATGATAGTCTCCAAATATATCTGTTATTTGTAAACCCTGGTGGGCGAACATTTCCTCAAAATCATGGAGGCTAAAGGCGCTTACATTCTCGGTAAATGTGGTCCGGTATAAGCGGGAACGGTCCAGGATGTTGATCTGCTTCTGGAATTTTCCATCATTCACCTCACGGGCAATATCGAACACCACCTCTCCTTTCTCTTTCACCTCAAAGGGCACCAGGTTCGACTTCACATAAGGACTGTTCAGGTAGTCCAGCACCAGGCATCCTCCCGGTTTCAGGGCATTCCGCATAGTACGCAGGGCATTCTCGTTCTCCCTTTCCGTATCAAAATAACCAAAGCTGGTAAAAAAGTTAAATACAAAATCAAAATAGTTCACTCTGAAGGGCAGGCGCATATCATGCTGGTAAAAGCTGAGATGGTCATTTTCCAGCTTTTTCGCAATGTTGATGCTGCGGATAGAAAGGTCGATACCCGTGACAGTATACCCCTTTGATGCCAGGTAACTGGAATGACGACCGGTACCACAGGCTACGTCCAGCATGGTGGCATTAGCAGTCGGATGCAGATAGTTTAACAGCTTGTCTATAAAAGTTGCTGCTTCTGCATTATCCCTGTTATTGTACAACAGGTGATAATAAGGAGAATTGAACCAATCTTTAAACCATTGTTTTTGAATTTCCACTGCTAATTCATTAAAAACTTCCATGATCAGATGAACGCCCCAAAGCTCTATTTTTTATTATTAAACATCAAATATCGGGTGCTTTCGTAAAATGCCCGCGTTAAATTATCTAATGCTTTCGCTGTATCCGGATATTGCGCGCTTACATTTTTCAGCGGATCCCCCTGCATATCGTACAGGTAAGCCGCGTCGGTCTTCGTATTGATCTCATACATATAACGCTCCCCAATCATGGAGATATAGCCCTGGAGGTTCTTGGCATAGCTGGCGAAAGCATACCTGCTGGTCCGTGTGGAATCCAGCATATCCTGTCCCAGCGTATAGTTTTTAGCCGGTATGCCTACCAGTTTGGCCATTGTCGGGTAAATATCCACCAGGCTGACCGCATAATTGATCACCTGGGGCTTAATCAGGGCCGGGGCATAAATAAAGCAGGTGGCATGCACTGATCCGCTGACCAGCTCATACTCCGGGGTAGGCATAAAATGATAAGGATTCAGGGTACAGTTATGGTCCCCAAACATGATAAAGATGGTATTATCCAGGTACCCTCCCTTTTTCGCCAGATCAATCAGGTGCGCTACGTTATAATCCTCATAACGGATAGCATTAAACTGATCCATAGACACAAATCCCGATTTCTTAAACTGCTCTTTATCAATATCTTTCTCTGTCAATTTCTTAAAATCACCGGCTCCGTTTGTAGTCGTATAGGGAGGATGATTGTCTGCCAGCTGCAGGAAAGCCACAAAAGGCTGTTGCCTTTTAGCTGCATCCCTGAATATTTCGTCAGACTCGGTAATCAGGTCGTAGTCAGATACGCCCCATACGTCCGCTTTAGGCGCCTTGTAATAACCTTCTTCATAGATCTTAATGCCGTCCACATTATTCGTAAATACCGCCCTGATATTGGCCCAGTTAGTATTTCCTCCCAGCATGTAATATTTCTCGTATCCCTTGAACTGGTCGAGTACCACCCGCTGATCAATCATCTTCGGATGCCGGGAAGCTGTTTTGGTCAGACTGACGTCGGGCAATCCCACGGTCACACCGTACACCGTTCTGGCGGTACTGACAGCAGGCACGTAGAAGTTGCGGAAAAGGATCCCGCTGTCGGCCAGCCTTTTCATATTAGGCGTAGGCTGCATCGGGTTGTTGTACATACTGGTGATAGCCGCTCCGGTCGATTCCAGCATCACCAGTACCACGTTCATTTTCTTCCTGTCGGAACCGGGAATATCCCGTACGAAGTTCAGTTTCTCCGCATCTGGTTGCTGTACACCCAGGTACTGCGCTATTACGGGATAAAGCGCCCTCGTCTTTTTTATATCGTAGGTATCCGTTTTGCCAGACATGTTGGAAACATAATACAGCACGGGATTCAGGGCAAGACTAGTCACCCCGTTATCCCTGGTGAACATGGCCTGGCTCCAGCGCAAGGGAAAGTAGGCGATACTCGCATAAATACCGGCGGCAAAGAGGATCACCATGGAGAACAACCAACCGCTGTATTTCCAGTTACTGAGCTTCACAGCAGGTTCCTTTGCCAGTCGCCCATAAGTACGGATGAACTGGTAAGTGATCAGGAACAGGAACAGACCGATCCCCACCAATGTACGCACCACCGGGTAGCTCTGCCATAACATCCTGGCATTGTCTGCCCGTTCTCCTGAAGCCAGAAAGCGGGTAATGGTAGGATCCATGCGTAAGCCCAGGTAAGCATAATGACCCAGGTCGAACACATACGCAAATGTCAGTACCAGGTACACCAGGAAGAGATACACAAAAACCGGCTTTCTGATGGCCGGTTTTGTAAAGAAGTTATTTCTGAAAATAAAAGCAAGCAGCAATAAGGGAACGGACAGGATCAGGGCAAGACGCATATCGAAACGCAGGCCCAGTGTCCATGCCTTCAGGATAGCCCCGCTGTCTGTAACGGTGGTCTTAAAGAAAAACAGAAAGAAAACCAGACGAAAAACGACCATGAAGAGATATAGGAATAAGGCCTGGATAATCACATATCGAATATACCGGGGTATACTCTTCCATAAATATTTCATGTAAACGTAGCTGTTGATTAATTTGACATGCAAAAGTATGCTAAACTGTGGCATTAATGAAAAACGGGGCAAAGTTTCCTAACCCCTATATAAATAGCCCACATTAAAACTATAACGCATCTGTATAAATTAATATTTAAATAGAAAGGAGCCCTACATATTTAATTCATTTGTCTATTGCTGATTGTAATTTTATATTTGCCCTTCCTTTAAAAATTGAAATTCGTGGCACTGATCAAATCGATTTCTGGCATTCGCGGAACTATCGGGGGCAAACCAGGAGAAGGGCTATCTCCTCTCGATGTTGTAAAGTTCACAGCTGCATTCGGCACATGGCTCATTAAACAATCCGATAATAAAAAAGTAGTAATAGGGCGGGACGGTCGCATTTCAGGTGAAATGGTGAAACAGCTCGTAGTTGCTACCCTGAACGGATTGGGCCTGGATGTTGTGGATCTTGACCTTTCTACCACTCCTACGGTTGAAGTGGCTGTAAAGGCAGAACAGGCAGCTGGTGGTATCATTCTCACAGCGAGCCACAACCCCAGAGAATGGAACGCTCTGAAACTGCTGAACAGTGAAGGCGAATTTATATCTGGCGAAGACGGAGCCATAGTACTCGATCTCGCCGCACGCGAAGATTTCTCTTTTGCTGATGTCAGCAAACTGGGCACCTACCAGAAAGACGACAGCTACCTGCAGAAACACATTGACATGGTGGTAAACTATCCGCTGGTAGATGTTGCCGCTATTAAAGCCCGCAACTTCAAGGTAGTGGTAGACGCTGTCAACTCTACAGGCGCTATCTTCATTCCCGCCCTGCTGAAAGCACTAGGAGTAGAAGAAGTAACTGTGCTGTTCGATGAAGTAAATGGCCGTTTCAGCCACAATCCCGAGCCTTTACCAGAAAACCTTACTGCGTTAAGCAATGAAGTAAATAAGTCCAGCGCTGACCTTGGTATTGCCGTAGATCCTGATGTAGACCGCCTCTGCTTCGTATGTGAAGATGGCAGTATGTTCGGTGAAGAATATACCCTGGTAGCAGTAGCTGATTATATATTGAAAAGCCGCAAAGGGAACACCGTTTCCAACCTTTCTTCCACACAGGCGCTGAAAGATGTGACCCTGAAAAACGGAGGTGAATACCATCCTTCCGCAGTAGGAGAAGTGAATGTGGTGCGCAAAATGAAGGAAGTGAATGCCGTGATAGGTGGTGAAGGTAATGGCGGTATCATTGTACCAGACCTGCACTATGGCCGCGATGCGCTGATCGGTATTGGTCTCTTCCTGAGCCATGTGGCACAGAGCAAAAAGAACCTCAAAGCCCTGCGCAACAGCTATCCTGACTACTTTATTTCCAAAAACAAGATAGAACTGGATAAGGGTGTGGATGTAGCCACCATCTTTGATAAGATCAAAGGTAAGTACAGGAATCAGCCTATTAACGTAGAAGACGGTCTGAAAATAGAGTTCGACAGGGATTGGGTACACTTACGCACTTCCAATACAGAGCCTATTATCCGTATTTACGCGGAAAGCCAGAATGAGACGACGGCAGATAACATCGCCAAACGCATCATGCAGGACATCCGTGAGTTTATGCACTAATCTTCAATAACTTAGAATATTTTAACCGGCGGATGCATGTATTTGTATCCGCCGGTTGCTTTTTGTATTGTATTTTCTAAAAAAATCAGACATTTGTGTCCGCCAACGGCATTTTTTTATCAAAAACCACCACCACCTTGAAACGAATTTATTTTGATAATGCAGCCACCACGGCGCTGGATAAAGACGTGCTGGATGTGATGCTGCCTTACCTGACAGAAAAGTTTGGAAATCCTTCTTCCATCTATTCGTATGGCCGTGAAACAAGGCTGGCCATCGAAAACGCACGTAAATCCGTTGCAAAGATCCTGAACGCACATCCGGGAGAGATCTTTTTTACCTCAGGCGGTACTGAAAGTACCAATACCGCGGTAAACGCAGCTATCCACAACCTGGGTTGCAGGCATATCATTTCTTCTGAAATTGAGCACCATGCTACCCTCCACTCCGTGGAGCATGCCCATTCAAAAGACAAGATCAGGCTGAGTAATGTAAGGCTGCAGCCCGATGGTCATGTGGATATGGCGCACCTGCGTGAGCTGCTGGCCAATTCTCCTGAACGCTGCCTGGTAAGCCTGATGCATGCCAACAACGAAATCGGCAACCTGCTGGATCTTCACGCAGTGGGTAACCTCTGCAAGGAATTTGACGCTATCTTCCATTCTGACACTGTACAGACAGTAGGACATTACGCTTTTGACCTGCGTAATACGCCTGTGCATTTCATCAATGGCTCTGGTCACAAGTTCCATGGCCCTAAAGGTGTAGGTATTCTTTACATCAATGAAAATGTAAAGATCACGCCGTTCATTCATGGCGGTGCACAGGAACGTAATATGCGTGCCGGTACTGAGAATGTATATGGTATTGTTGGTTTCGCCAAAGCGCTGGAACTGGCTACTGAGCACATGGAAGAACACAGTAAGTACATCAATGATCTGCGCATGTATATGATGGATCAGCTGAAACAACATATACCCGGTGTGAGCCATAATGGCGATCTCTATGGTCGCAGTCTGTACACAGTATTGAATGTGTCTTTCCCTAAAACGGAGAAGAGTGAAATGCTCCTTTTCAACCTGGACATCAACGGTATCTGTGCATCCGGCGGCAGTGCCTGTACTTCCGGCGCTGATGCAGGCTCTCACGTTATCCGCGCCATCAACAGTGATCCCAACAGGATCGCCGTACGCTTCTCTTTCGCTAAAGACAATACGAAAGAAGAAATAGATGAAGTGATCACAAGACTGAAAGAGATTGTCTAAACAATCATACTCCAATAGTTAATAAAAAGAAAACGGTAAAAAGCAGATGGCTCTTTACCGTTTCTTTTTTATGCTATTGATATTGCAGACTGATTAACTGTTCCGGTTGATCACATCATAGAACTTCTCCCTATAGCCATCACTGATAGGAATAGACTGGTTGGCGATCATCACGGTATTTTTCTCTACAGAATTGATCTTATTCAGCGACACAACATAAGAGCGATGCACCCTGATGAATTTATCTGCAGGTAAACGTGTTTCAAATGATTTGAGACTGCGCAGTGTAAGTACTGGCTGAAATGGTGTATAAATTTTCGTATAATCTTTCAGTGCTTCGATGAATAAAATATCTTCCAGGTTGATCTTAATGATCTTGTATTCTGTCTTGATAAAGATGTAGTCATTAACATGCCCGTTGTTGCTGTCCCCGTTCTTCTGCTGAGACATACTTCTCAGTTCCAGGGCCTTGGTAGCGGCTCTGAGAAAACGCTCAAAGGGCACGGGTTTCAACAGGTAATCCACCACTTCAAGATCGAATCCTTCCAGCGCATACTCTCCATATGCAGTGGTAAAGATCACCATCGGCGGATACTTCAGGGATTTCATCAACTGAATACCGGTAATATCCGGCATCTTAATATCGAGGAACAGCAGATCCACCCGCTCTTCCTGTAAAAAACGTAGCGCCTCCGTTGCATTCTCAAATGTGCCGACCAGCTGCAGGAAAGGAACTTTCCTGGCGAAGTCAGTAATTATTTCCAATGCCAGTGGTTCATCATCCACCGCTATGCACCTGATCATTTTTCAACACGATTTTTAAATCAACAATAAATTGGTTTTCTGATTCTGTGATTTCCAGATCATGGTCTCCGGTATACAATAGTTCCAACCGTTTACGCACATTCTGCAGGCCTATTCCCCCTTTCTCGGCCACACGCTTTCTGAAGCGACTGTTTTCTACTACCAGCCTCACCTGGTTTCTTTCGATAGCCAGGGCAATGGCAATGAAAGACGGTTCGGCATAACTGATCCCATGTTTAAAGGCATTCTCAACAAATGGCACCAGCAACATGGGCTCTATTTTCAATCCTACCGGATTTCCCTGCACCGCATAATCCACTACTATATCGTCCGGTAATCTCAAACGTTGAATATCAATATAATCCTCCAGGTATTGCAGCTCCTGTTGCAGCTGCACTTTGTCTTCGTTAGAGTCATAAATCATGTACCGCATGATCGTAGACAGCTTGACGATGGCGTGTTCTGTCTGCGCGGAATGTTTATGCGCCAGGGAATAGATAGTGTTTAGACAGTTGAAAAGGAAGTGAGGATTAATCTGAGACTTTAAAAATTTTAATTCTGCGTTCAGATTCTCCACTTTCAGCGCCTCCCTTTGCTGTTCACTCTTAAACCATTCCTGTGCGATCTTGATAAAGCCGCTCATAAAAAGCATGAGCAATGCTGCAAAAACCGACTTCCGCAATATTTCCGGGAAAAGGATATAGTCGAGGAAAGACAGTTCACTTCGGGCATTGATAAATTCTCTTTTCCTGATCGAGTCATTCAGCGTAGCACCTGCATATACCGGAGTTATCCGTTCCTGGTATCTCGCCTTTGCATGCAGCCGGCCCTCCAGTAAATGGTACCGCATAAAGGGAGGTGGCGGAGCAAAACCCGCATCCCTATCCCTGTCTGGCGCTATCACCGTTTCCTGCGAGGCGAACGTTTTCCAGAAAACATACTCTGTAACTGCCTGTTGCATAATGATGAAGACCAGGGTCAATACAACAAAAGACAGATAGTAGACTATTTTCTTTAATGTGAAAAACCGGGGGATCAGTACATAAAAATTGAGATAAAACAATCCTATGAGGAAGAGGTTATCAACTATTTCCCGGGCGAAGAACCAGGGATGCTGGATCTTGATCCGGTAGATAAAAAAAGGAAAAAACAGGAAACAGGTCCAAACCACAATATGTAGTCCTATATTGAATAACCGGTTCCTATAGAGTTGTTTTAAATTTATCATGTAGCCCAAAAGCGCGATAAACTTACACTCAATTCCCGTAAAGAGGCTGTTAAAATTTGTTAAGCGTAGTAAAAGGAATGTTAAAATTTCCGGGGAACAAAAAGTCTCTATGGCCAAATACAGTACTATGGCCAATATTAATATAAGTTACAATATATCTACCGGGGAGCTTTTAGTGCTACTCTACACCGGCTATTTTCATGTCAAGTAGTTCCTGCCTGGTTAGGTCCGGTAGTCCTCCGGGATTTTTCCTAAGCTTGGCGGCTAGGAGTTCACCCACTTTCCTGGCATCGGCCTCTGTTTTAAAAGGCGTTCTGCCCATAATCACGGGTATGAAAGGTTGTTCAATGTAATTGTGAGACCCTTTATTGATCTTGAAGCCCCATCCTCCCCCTTCGGGTTGAAACGTAACTACCGCAATGCTGTCGTGCATTGCGGTAGCTGGCGCCTCTTCAATATGTTCAGTTCTTTCTGTTTGTTTTGACGGCTGCTGACAGGCTGTAAAGAACAGCGTGGCTGCCAGTACCGGCATACTCACAATAAGAATAGACTTGTAATTAGTCATTAGTATCATTTTCCTGATCTGGGAAGAATTCGAACAGATCATCCAGGTAAGTGCTGGAAGAATAACCAGTACCTACGAAACCTTTTCCTTTAACAGTAAAGCCTACTGCTGAAGTACGGCTTGCACCATCGAAAGCAGTCTTTTCAGTCCAACGGTCGTTGATTGGATCATACTCCCAGGTAGTAGCGCTTGAACCGGTAGTCAGATAACCTTTGTTATTGATCACAAATGCCACAGCACCATAACGGGCGATGGAAGAATAGTCATCATCGAAAGAATCATCTGTAGCGTTTTCGATCTTAGCTTTCTCATTCCACTGGTCGTGGTCAGCATCATATGAATACATACGGGTAGGAGTTGTACCTGCACCGGAACCGGTTACCACGTATGCGCTATCGCCAATCACGAAAGCAACAGCCTGTCTTCTTTTATCTTTCAGAGAGTTAGCTGGTGACCAGGTGTTGCTGGAAGGGTTATATTTATAGAAATCGCTCATGTTGTTACCGCCATCATAGCCGGTACCTACATAACCCATACCTTTTAAACCGAAACCTACTGCGTAGTAGCGGCCAGTGCCAGGAAAATCAGCTCTGCTCTCCCAGCTGTTGGTAGCAGGATCGTATGCCCAGGTGTCTTTCAGTGTTTTCAGGTCGGAATCGCTACCGGTTGTTACATAACCTTTACCAGCTGCGGCGAAAGCTGCGGCACCGGTACGGGAAAGATCTCTGGTAGGATCATTTTTATCCGCCATAGTCGCTATTATGGTCCAGTTATCCTTTACCGGATCATATTTATAAAAAGAACTTAACCAGGTACCACCATCAACACCACTGGTGCCAGTTCCTACATACGCTGTATCACCGATCACAAAGCTCACTGCTTCCCTTCTGGCGTCTCCCTGGTAATCTGCCCTTCTTACCCAGTTACCCAGCTTAGTCGTGTCGTCGCTTGATGAACAGGAGGCCAATGTAAGTACTGCCAGTCCCAGAAAACATACTTTTAAATAGCGCATAAGTTATTTTTACTTTTTTAATAGCTGCCAAAATTATCCGCACTTATTTAAGCTCAATCACGAAATAGATGTTTGGGGACTTTTGACAGACAAATCAGGTCTTTTTATCTGCCAACTGGTTTTTTACCATGTACAGCACCTTGCTACCCCAGCAGTAGCACAAAGAGTGCCGAAGGTTATTCGTCGATAAAAAGAGCCTGTTCGCATATTAAATCAGCGTGAAGTTGGGTTCCTGTCTAAAATTGCGCTCCATGAATAAAAGTATCCGCGCCAAAGTGGCCTGTAAATACCTGGTTTGTGCATTATTGATCACTGGCGCCGCCGCCTGTGATAAGGAGGGTTTTGTATATGATAATATCACAGATGAGAATGGTACGGAATTTCTGGTAACAGATACCATTACCATGAGCATGAGCACGGCGTACCTGGATTCTGTTCCTACATCAAATCTTGGCGTAGCCCTCTGTGGTACTGCCGACGATCCGTTCTTCGGAAAAATTTCAACTACTTCATACTGGCAACTAAAAGCCTTTAGCGGTACTGCTGTTCCTGACAGGGCTATTTTTGACTCCCTTATATTATTGGTGCATCCTAAAACAGACTTTTATGGTGATACTACCCTGACCCAGCACCTGGAAGTATACCGTGTGCAGGAGGAGATCAAAAGGCTCGGAAACAGCACTTTCATGTATAGTCGTGCCTCATTCGCCACAGATCCTACCCCACTGGGTAGCAGGCAAATGAAGATACGTCCTCACCGTGACTCCGTATTTAAAATAAGACTGGATGACGTATTGGGAAAAGAGTTCTTTGCGCTCTGCGATAAAAACTCGCAAACCATTACCAATCAGCTCCAGTTCAACAAATACTTTAAAGGCCTTGCACTGAAGCCAGGCGCCAACAGCCAGGTGATCAACTCTTTCAGGGCAGACGATTCCCTGAACCTGCGCCTTTTCTATCACACTACTCCGGGTGAGATTGTACAGGCATACATTGACTTCCCTGTTTATAATACATCTGTACAGTTCAATCATGTTGATGTGCAACGCCCTTCAGGCTCTCCGCTGGCCACATTGAGTCCGAGCAAGAAGTTGCTGCCTTCTACTGAAGCAGACAACAGGCTGTTTGTGCAACCGCTGACGAACATCATCGGTCGTATCGACTTCCCTTATCTGCACACGTTCAACCAGCTGAGCAAGTTTTCAAAGATTATGCGGGCTACGCTCACCGTAAGACCGGAAAAAGCGACCTACAAATATCCATACACTCTTCCTAACAGAATGGTACTTGGCGTTATCAAAGATGGCAATGTTATAGAGGATACACTTGTTTCACCGACCACTGGCGGCGTACAATATGGTAACCTCGTACTTGATCCTATCTATAATCAGACAACCGCCTATACTTACGATATTACCAATTATTGCATTGCACAATTAAACAGTACTGATAATTCGCGAAGAGGACTGGCATTGCTGCCTCCGAGATCGGCTGGTCTTGGTACATTTGACCGTGCCATCCTGGGCGACAACAGGAATACGAAAAGCAGGATTACAGTTCAGATTTATTACCTGCGGTATAAATAATGCAATCAAGAATTGACTACATGAAGCGATTACAATATACGACCGGCTTATGCGGCCTGATGCTTTTACTGGGCGCAAAGGCTATGGCACAACACGGTATCAATTCACTCTATTCTGCCTACGCCATCGGCGACCAGGAGGAGCATGATTACACCCGCAACTTTGGTCTCGGCAGTACCGGTATCGGCCGCCGTTCAGATTTCTATCTCAATGAACTGAACCCGGCCTCCTATTCCGCCATACCACGTCAGAATTTCATGTTTGACGTATCCCTGCGTGCACAGACCATTGGTTACAAAGATGCTGGTAGTCTGAACAGCCGGGCGGGTGATGTAAACATCAAACGACTGGCAATGGGTTTCAAGGTGAACAACAGATGGGGTATGAGCGCCGGCTTCGGACAGTTCAGCAACGTTGACTATAAACTGATCTCTACCACATTTATAGACACATCTCCCCAGACTACCACGACAGAAGGTACTGGTGGCGTTTATAAAGCGTATATCTCCAATGGGGTAAGACTGACAAAAAACTTCTCCATCGGTGTATCCACCAACTTCCTGTTCGGTCCCAACAACGTAACAGAGAACATTGGCGGAGATACTGTATCTACCAAGATCCAGCGTTACGCATTTAATACCAATTTCAATACCGGTATCCTGTATTCCGGTATGATAGGTAAGAACTGGATGCTGGGCCTCGGTGCTACATACCGTTTCAAAACAAAATTAAGCTACGAGAAAAAGCTGATCGTACAGAACGCGTCAGAAACCACGCTCTTCGAAGACGATCTGGCAAAGGAAAAATATACATTACCTGAGCAGTTTGGTGGTGGTATTTCACTCACCAACGGTAGCGTAACATGGGTAGCCGACATGCGCAAACAAATGTGGACCGACAGCCGCATCGTAAACGCCAAATACAGGCTTACCAATTCTGAGCGCTACTCTACCGGTCTCGAATATGCGTTCAAACGTAAGTATGGCACTCAACAGGCAGAAGGTATTGTAGTACAGGCAGGTTTCTCTTATTATAAATCATACCTGATCGTCAATAATAACCAGATCAAGGATGTGGCAGGTACCGCCGGCATCTCCATCCCGGCTAAATCCAATATGCTCCGTTATTATATAGGTGTTGAAGTAGGTCAGCGCGGTACTACCAGCGGCGGACTTATCAAAGAGACTTACGTGAACGGCGTGTTCCACTTCTCATTGAGAGATATCTGGTTCCTGCGCAGAACATACGATTGATCTGAGCTGACGGATAACGAAATAGTTAAAGCCCATAGCATATGCTATGGGCTTTTTTCATGTCTTTTTCCCGGATACCAGTTCCTTATGCAACAACTCCCGGAACCAATATCCTGACCTTTTTATCGTTCTGCGTTGTGTTTCAGGATCCACATGTACCAACCCGAAGCGGGCCCTGTATCCTTCAGCCCATTCAAAATTATCAGTAAGTGTCCATGCAAAATACCCTTCTACAGGTATGCCCTCCCGCTTCGCTTTTAATACGCCCAACAGGTATTCTTCAAAATAGCTGACACGCTCCTTATCATCTATTTTCCCTTCGTTCATAACATCCGTAAAGGAAGCCCCGCTTTCGGTTACTATCAGCTTCTTAACACCTTCGTAGGCAGCAAACTGCTTCAGGATGGCATATAATCCTTCACCACTGATCTCCCACCCCAGACCTGTTGTCGGTACGCGGCGGGCTTTAGGCTTGACTTCCGAAATACCTACTACCGGCATAAAAGCATTTCTGCGTATCACCAGCGGAAAGTAGTTCTGCACACCGATAAAATCAAAATCGAATGATAACTGATCCCAGTCACGCCAGAGGGCATACCGCCTTTCAATACGACGCAACAGGGGAAAATCATCCACCGGATATCCCATTCCAAGCACCGGCTCGAGGAACAGGCGGTTAAACAATGCGTCAGCCTTCTTTGCAGCCTGTATATCGGCCTCCTGCTGTGAATACGGGTAAATATAAGAGCAGGACAATGTAGTCCCTATATTGGCTCCTTTTACGGCTTCCCTGATCACCTTTGCTCCGGCAGCCTGTGCCAGTAATACATGATGAACAGCAGGCAGGAAATAGGACAAGCCGAATTTTCCGGGTGCATGTACTCCCAGCATATATCCCAGTGAAGTAAAACCAAATGGCTCATTCATCACCACCCAGTTCTTTACTTTGTCGCCATATGCCTGCATGCATATCCGCACATATTCCTCGAATGCAAAGATCACTCCACGGTGACACCAGCCTCCTTTCAATTCCAGGGCATGTGGCAGGTCCCAGTGATAAAGTGTAATGTAGGGTGTTATTCCCTCTTCCAGGCAGGCGTCTATTACACGATGATAAAAAGCGATACCTGCGGGATTAACGGCTCCTGTACCCTGCGGCAGTATACGTGGCCAGGAAATGGAAAAGCGGAATACATCAAATCCCAGTTGTTTCGCCAACCGGATATCCTCCCGGTAGCGGTTATAGAAGTCGTTGGCTATCTGTGCATGGGAGCCATCCTTGATCTTGCCTTTTTTGGCGGTAAATTCATCCCAGATAGACCTGCCCTTACCATCAACATCACAGGCTCCTTCATTCTGAAAAGCCGAAATGGCCACTCCCCACAAGAAGTGCTCTCCAAAATCCTGACGGCTGAAAGGCGCGGTAAATAGTTCCATAGCTAAAACAAGGATGCAGTTTACAATAGTTTATTTGTATAGCTGATTATTTAATTGTTAAGAGGCCTGAAATTTAACATACAAAATGACGATCTTAGGCAAATGTTTAGTAAATACACTACCGCATGGGCATTGATTACTAGCCTGTTGTTATACGCCTGCCAGGGCAACCGCCATCAGCAAGCCTCCGCGGACAGCACCACAGATCAAATCACGATAAGTGACACGCTGAACCATATGGTACTCGTTCCTGGTGGCACGTTTACAATGGGTGCTGACGATGCAGAAGCCCGCAAGGATGAACAGCCCCGTCATACAGTAACGGTGGACAGTTTCTGGATGGATGAACATGAAGTGACCAATGCAGAATTTACCGCCTTCGTAAAGGCGACAGGATATATTACTACAGCTGAGAAACCTATCAGTAAAGAAGAATTGATGCAGCAACTACCGCCGGGATCTCCTGAGCCGGATAGCAGTATGTTACAACCAGGATCCCTGGTATTCACCCCTCCCTCCCACGCCATACCGCTGGATGACGTATCTCAATGGTGGTCTTTTGTATTGGGCGCCAGCTGGCAGCATCCCGGCGGACCAAACACTAACATTGATGGCAAAGAACACCTGCCGGTAGTACACATCTCATGGGATGATGCACAGGCCTATGCAAAATGGGCAGGGAAACGCCTGCCTACGGAAGCGGAATGGGAATACGCCGCCCGCGGAGGTTTGAAAGATCAGCCTTATCCCTGGGGTTCAGAAGCGCTGACGGAAGGAAAGATCAAAGCCAATACCTGGAACGGGCATTTCCCCTACCAGAATACACAACGGGACGGTTATACCGGCCTCGCTCCGGTAAAAAGTTTTGCGCCCAATGGTTATGGTTTATACGATATGTCAGGCAATGTATGGGAATGGTGTGCCGACTGGTATGACAGCCGCTATTACCAGCAGGCAGATAATAATAACAATCCGAAAGGTCCTGCCAGCGGCTACGATCCTGACGATCCCACCATGCCTAAACATACGATCAGAGGCGGTTCCTTTATGTGTACGGATGAATATTGTTCCGGCTATAGGGTCACAGCAAGAATGAAAACATCACCGGAATCAGGACTGGAAAATCTTGGTTTCAGATGTGTGAAGAACAAATAAACGTTCGCACTGCTGTTAATAAAAAGGGGCCAACTTTGTGGTCAGCCCCCTTCTGGTTCTGTGCAGCAATAAAATTGTTGCTTACTTATTTTCAGATTTACTGTCAGCAGTGTCTACATCAACCTTCATGTCGGCATTTACTTTTGTAGCCGTATTTACTTTCGTATCAACTACAGCTTTAGTAGGCGCGTTGGTGTTTGTTGCTGTGGTGTTTACGTTGGCATTGACCTTAGTAATAGTGTTGGCGTGCGTGTTGGTATTGGTGTTTACCTTCACTACAGACTGTTGACCGCTGTGAGTTGATGTTGTCGTAGCAACGGTTGGTGCAGCACCAGTGGTTTTATAATCAAAACTGGTATTGACGGTTTTTACCTTTGTGTCACCATTATACCCTTTCGTATAAATAAATATCACCCCATTTTTACCATCTTCACCGTATTGTACGGCATGTTCCCCTTTAAAAACGGAAATTGATTCTATCTCTTCAGGTCTCAGATCTGCAGGTGCCTGATGGCCCATATTTACGCCGTCTACAAAATATAACGGGGGTGCAGTCATCTGGCTTCTCAAGGTAATTCCCTGTTTCGCAGGTTCAACAATATGCTCATCGGGAGCAGCTGGCACGCCAGGAACTGCCGGTACAGCAGGAACCGGAGGGGCCGCAGGGACAGCAGTACCTGCAGGAACTGCCGGTACAGGCGGAGGTGGTGGTGGCATTTTTTTCCCTTTTACAGGTGCCGGCGGAGGTGGTGGCGGAGGTGGAGGCACAGGTGCCACAGGCGCCACTGTTGGTTTTGTCGTGTCTTTAGAGAAAGTAATAGCAGCAATGTTTTTTGCTACTTTCTCAGTTCTGGCAATTGCTTTTGTAAAGTTCAGTGACAATACCGCAACCCCCATAATGGCGCCCAGCACGACATAACGCAGCAAATGATAGCGGGATGATCTCTTTTTATTCATCATCATGATCCTTTGTTTTAAATGTGAGAAATTGAAATTGTTTGCGATGGCCGTCGCATATGGGATCCCACTTACTTTTATCAGACTGTATTGATAAGCTTTTGCATCCATTCCCTGGCGCAATATGCTCCTGTCTGTGATGAACTCAAGGTTCTCACGGATGGCAATGCTCATCAACCAGGCGCCCGGATTGAACCAGTAGAAGATCTTGTTCAGCTCTCCCAGTAATACATCCAGTGTATGCCACTGACGCACGTGCACCTGTTCATGCCGGATGATGGAAGTAAATTCATCCGGACTATGCAGGGAAGGATTGATATAAATATTACGCATGAATGAAAAAGGATTCACACGCTTTTCTGTTATTCTCAGTCGCTGCGCTTCCGGCGACAATGTAGTTGTAGTATGCCGGTGCAGCTTCCACAGAGATAGCAGCTGTATCACTAAACGAATGCTCATCACTGCTACTCCTGCCCAGAAAATGTACTCCAGGAACACATTAATAAAGGGTACTGACTGACGTGTTTGTAAAGCCGCCAGATCCGGTATATATGTCTCTGCCACAGCATTCAGCGGTTGATGCTGTCGTATGAATAATGAAGGGTCTATCAATGGACAAATGGCCGCACAAACAATACCTCCCAGCAGGAAAAAGCGGTTAAGCGTATAAAAGGTGAGCCGCCTTAATCCAAAATAGTAGGCCAGGTAAAACAAAACAAGCGCCACATTGGCTTTGAGCAGGTAAATAAGCATAACGATCAGTTTTTCTCAATCATCTTGACGATTTCCTTTAGTTCTTCCGGAGTGATCTTTTTTTCCTTGGCGAAAAAAGTGACCAGGGCCTTGTAGGAATCTTCGAAATAATCCTTTACAAAACCATTCATAAACCTTTGCTTGTATTCATTTTCCGCTATCAGGGGAGTATACCTGTATACATTCCCCATCTTCTCACTGCTGAGATACCCTTTTTTCTCCAGGTTCTTAATAGTAGACGCCAGTGTTGTATACGGTGGCTGAGGAGCGGTATGCGCTTCTAAAAAGTCTTTCACAAACCCCGGCCCCGTTTTCCAAATGGCCAGCATTGCTATTTCCTCCTGCTGTGTCAGCTTTTCCATGTTCATTATGGTTTAAATACAATCGCCTACGATTGTTTCGTAAATCTACGAACTTTTCGTAAACTACCAAATAAAAAAAGGAAAACACCTGCTTTTCACAGATGTTTTCCTTCTCTATACTTGATTTGTACTTACTTTTAAAGCTCTATCCAGAGCGACAATATCCTCTCTCCTCCTTATTTTCCGGCAACTTCTACGCTGAAAACCTCTTCCAGTTTCTTCTCCAGTGCATCGCCGCGCAGGTTTTTGGCAATGATATTTCCCTTGGGATCTATCAACAGGTTCTGGGGAATAGCCCTGATGCCATATTTTTCTGCCACTTCATTTTTCCAGCCTTTCAGATCGGAAACCTGCGTCCACTGCAGATTGTCAGCCTGTATGGCTGCTACCCATTTTTCCCGTTTGTCATCCAGGGAGACAGAAAGTACGTCAAACCCTTTATCCCTGAACCGGCTGTAGGCTTTCAGCATATTCGGGTTTTCTGCCCGGCAGGGACCACACCAGCTGGCCCAGAAACCTATCAGCAGATATTTTCCTTTATAGGAAGCCAGGTTCACATTTTTCCCTTCAACATCCGGCTGCGCAAAATCTAAAGCAGGCTGCCCCACTGCGGTTTTCTTGGCAGCTTCCAGGCCTGCCGCAAACTCTTTTCCACCAGGCGTATTACGGATATATTTTCCCAGCTTGTTGAACATGGGTTCAATTTCAGCCAGGTTGATCTCATAATCGGCGTATTTATTCAATACATACAGCGCTATAGGTGAGTTGCAGTTATTCTTCAGAAAATCCCTCATAATCTGCTTCTGCAGCGCCGCCAGCTCGTCAAACTGGGGTTCCAGCTTTTTCATGCCATCCTCATCTTCCGCCATATACAACTGGCGGTACTGACGTTCCAGTTCCTCCAGACGCCCATCCACATCTTTCAATTGTCCGTTCAGACGGAGATAATCATCGTTTGCGACAGATCCTTCTACGGTAGCTTTACTGATAGAGTCTTCAGTGGTGATCTTAATATCTCCCTTGTCGAGGAACAAGGTAAGCACGTCGTTCATTTTTACTTCAGGTGTCTCCTGGTTGTCTTTCTGGACAGGCGGTTCCTGCACTTTGAGTAGCAGATTGGCAAGCGTCGCCTCTGCCAGCATGCCGGAAAAAGAGAATTTACCATCTTTTACCTCCGTGCTATCCAGTTTGTTATCACCACAACGCCTGATATTCAGATACACCTTTGCTGGTTTCTGTAAAGCTGTGACAGTTCCCTGTATCGTAAATGATTGTTCACCCTTCCATTTTTCCTGCGCCAACAGGACCATAGGCGCAAGAAGCGCCACGGCCATCATTACGGACTTCATTGATTTAGATTATTTAAGACTAACGAAATTCACATATCCCGGCAGGAAAATCAACCTGTTTGTGATAAACGGCGAAGGAAAAGAATATAAAAAAAGCGGCCTCGTGTAAGTACGAGGCCGGTAAGTTCATTATTTTAATATTTGTTCCAGTTTGGCTTCCAATGCCCTGCCACGCAGGTTACGGGCAATGATATTCCCATTAGGGTCTATCAGGAAGTTGGCCGGAATGGCATTTACACCATATAATTGCGCGACTTCATTACCCCATCCCTTCAGATCAGATACCTGCGTCCATTGCAGATTATCTTTCTTTACAGCCCCGATCCAGCGATCTTTATCCTGATCCAGGGATACACCCAGGATAGTGAAATTCTTGTCTTTAAAGCGCTCAAAAGCCTTTACAACGTTCGGATTTTCTGCCCGGCAGGGACCACACCAGCTGGCCCAGAAATCAACCAGTACATATTTGCCGCGGAAAGAAGATAACTTCACCGGTTTACCATTGATATCATCCTGGGTAAAATCACTGGCTACTCCCCCACCTTCAGTCTCTCCCTTCACGCTACGCAGGTATTTGGTGGCCGCCAATCCATATTTCGTTTCTTTCAGCGACTGCCCCAGTGAATTGAAGATGCTCTCAAATTCATCTGGCTCCAGACGGTTACGTAACTCATTGACTAATATCCACAAACTGGCCAGTTGCTTTGGATGGCCTTTTATAAAGTCCCTTCCTGCATTCACCACATCCTGGTTGAAGAGAGATGCCTTGGCGCGGAAAGCATTCTTCGCCGCCTCATCATCTCCGGCAATTTTTGATGCCTCTACATTCAGGACCTGTGCACGTTCTATCAGGGCCAGAAACGTCTTCTGATACGCCTGCATCGCTTTGTTCTCTTCATTTCCCTTCACAGCTGTAGCCACAGGAAAAGTCTGCGCATTCAGGGCATAATGTACTGGTTCCTTGCCTGTTACAAACAGCAAAGGATTCTGTACACCCTCCAGCACGACCGCATATATAGACAGACTTTTTGCTTCAGGTACTTTAAACGAGAACTTATCTCCCTTCAGGGATACTGAATCCTTCGGATTATTATCTTCATCTGAATACAGATAGACTTTTTTGCCGTCTGCTCCGGTCAATGTACCGGAGACCTCCTGTTGGGCAAAGGCTGCACACGAGAAAAGCACCGCGAGGGTGCCTGTAACAAATTGTTTCATTCCCACTAATATAAAAAATAACTGCTATTTATCGTGCCTTTTCTTCAGAACGGACAATACGTCGGACAACCGGTATCCTTTCGCACTGAGCAGCACGAGATAATGGAAAAGCAGGTCCGCTGATTCGTTCAGGAACAGCTCCTCATTATCGTCTTTAGCTTCTATAACGACTTCCACCGCCTCTTCCCCTACTTTCTGGGCAATTTTGTTAATTCCTTTTGAAAATAGCTTAGAAGTATAAGAATTCTCTGAAGGATTGTTTTTCCTGTCAGTAATGATGCTCTCCAGTTTTGACAGGAAGTCATTGCTGACATTTTCTTCCTCCCAGCAGGTGTCTGCCCCGGTATGACATACCACGCCGGTAGGGATGGCCTTGATCAATAAAGTATCGCTATCACAATCCACCCTGATTTCCTGGAGCGTCAGGAAATTACCGCTTTCCTCACCTTTGGTCCACAAGCGCTGCCTGGAACGGCTGAAAAAAGTCACTTTACCTTCCTGCAAGGTCTTGTCCAGTGCGTCCTGGTTCATATACCCCAGCATCAGCACTTTCAGGGTTGCTGAATCCTGTACAATGGCAGGCACCAGACCATCCGCACATTTGTCAAAATTTATCTGTTTGTTATTATACATGCAGTAGTCACATTTTAAAGTAAGATATACCGTCCAGCTGGCAAAATTAGTAGTTTTCTCAGAACCTGATATTTAAGCCTCTCTGGTACAGGTATGTTTTTAATGCCGGGATCTCAATTTCCTTATAGTGGAAAATGCTGGCGGCCAGTGCAGCATCTGCCTGGGCGGTTTCAAACACATCCATAAAATGATCCATCGTACCTGCTCCTCCAGAGGCGATCACGGGTACATTCAGGTTCTGGGACAATTTCCCGGTGATGTCCAGTGCAAATCCCTGTTTCGTGCCGTCATTGTTCATAGAGGTCAGCAGGATCTCTCCGGCGCCACGGCCTACAGCTTCCTTTGCCCAGTCATATGCCTTCACCTCCGTTTTCACCCGGCCACCATTCAGGTATACATACCAGTCGCCATCTTCAAAGCGCGTATCAATAGCCAGTACCACACATTGACTGCCAAACTCACGGGCCAGTTCATCTACCAGCTCCGGACGTTTAAAGGCGGAAGTATTAACGGATATTTTGTCTGCACCTGATTGCAATAATACATTCACATCTTCTACGGAAGAAATGCCACCGCCCACAGTGAACGGGATATTCACATGTTTCGCAATGCGCGTTACCAGTTCAGACAAAGTCTTCCTGCGCTCATTGGTGGCGGTAATATCCAGGAACACCAGTTCATCCGCTCCCTGCGCTGCATATAAAGCGCCCAGTTCAATAGGATCGCCGGCATCGCGTATATTTTCAAAGTTCACACCCTTTACTGTGCGGCCATCTTTGATATCGAGACAGGGAATGATACGTTTCGTTAACATGATAAAAAAATTTGGAATTAAGATTGGGATCAGGGATTCAATTTCAGGAATTCACTCAGTTCCTGCATGCTGATCCTTTCCTCATAAATTGCTTTTCCTACAATCACACCACTACAACCTGCTTCTGCCAGCGCATGTACATCTGCCATTGTGCTCACGCCACCACTGGCCACAAAATCGATCTGCGAAAAGCGTCGCAGGATCTTTTCATACAAAGCAATGGAAGGGCCCTGTAAAAGTCCATCCTTCGCAATGTCTGTACAGAAAATATGTTTCACGCCCTGTTTCACATTCTCTTCGAGGAAATCAAACACAGACAGTTCTGTTGTTTCCAGCCATCCGCCCACAGCGATCTTTTCTTCTTTTACATCTGCTCCCAGGAAGATCTTTTCTGCACCATACTTCTTCACCCAAGCAGCAAACAATGCAGGATCTTTCACCGCTATACTGCCAATCGTTGCCAGTGCAGCCCCGTTTTCATATACAATGCGCAGATCATCTTCTGTTTTAATACCTCCACCGAAATCTATTACAAGGTTCGTTTTACCAGCGATAGCTTCCAGTACTTTCCAGTTCACTACAGCGCCTTTTTTAGCGCCATCCAGGTCTACCAGGTGTAAACGGCGTACGCCAATACTTTCAAAAGCCTTGGCTACTTCCAGCGGATGCTCATTGTATACTTTCTTCTGCCCGTAATCACCCTGCGTGAGACGCACACATTTACCATCTATAATGTCGATCGCAGGAATAATGGTAAACCCACTTCCTGTTGCCTTATCAAGTTGCAATTTCATCTTGCAGAAAACAATATTATCTTTTGTGAAATGATCTCCCCAGAACTCATAACCGCGCTTCGTATAAAATCCCTCAGCAGTATTACGGGCATTGCACCATAAAGTGGGAATATGTTCTTTCCTGCAGAAGTCTTCAACATGCTGCATCAGCAAACTACCATATCCTTTGCCCTGGCAGTCGGGATGGACAGCCAGTTTGCGGAACTGTGCCAGATCCTTCTGCACGAACAATGATACGATCCCTCTTAACCTTGTATCCTCAAACAGGCCAAAGTGTAAACCGTCTTCATCATGATCTACACGCATTGCCTCTAATGTGGCGTCCGGGTATAACACATCCCTGCGAAGCTGTAATGTATCTTCCGGATTGATCCTTCTTATCTGTACTGGCTGCATAGTATTTTATAACTTCAGGAAATTCTCCAGGATCTTCTGCCCTTCCCCGGCTGACTTTTCCGGGTGGAACTGCACTGCATAGAAATTATCTTTCTGTAATGCAGCACTGTAGTTAATGACATAGTTGGTGGTAGCCACTGTATATGGGCTCAAAGCCGCATAATAACTGTGTACAAAGTACATGTAGGAGTTTTCCGGTACATGCTCGAACATAGTACAATACAATCCTGTTATGTTGTTCCAGCCTATCTGCGGTATTTTCAACAGGTTGTCTACCGGCGACTGAAAACGTTTTACTTCCACATCAAAAATACCAAGGCAATTGGTATCATTCTCTTCAGAGTGCTTACACATCAGCTGCATACCAAGGCAAATACCCAGCACTGGTTGTTTTAAACCTGTGATCAGCTGATCCAGTTTTCTCTCCTGCAGATAACGCATGGCAGAACTGGCTTCTCCCACACCGGGAAAGATCACTTTATCTGCCGCTTTAATCTCTTCCGGATTGTCTGTAACTACACCTTCCACACCCAGTCTGTCCAGTGCAAACAGCACAGAACGGATGTTACCGGCATTATATTTTATGATAACCGTC
Organism: Chitinophaga filiformis; assembly: GCF_900102545.1. Taxonomy (GTDB): domain Bacteria; phylum Bacteroidota; class Bacteroidia; order Chitinophagales; family Chitinophagaceae; genus Chitinophaga; species Chitinophaga filiformis. The sequence goes on from NZ_FNBN01000016.1 coordinate 57,257, forward strand.
TTCATATACTATTCTTGTCTATTTTACGCCAGCAATAAACTGCTGTATTGCTGAATCCAGGTTAGTTGCCTGCTCGAGGGCGCGGATAAAGGCTGTGCCAATCACGCCTCCATTGCTGTGAGCGGTAGCCGCATCAAAGGTAGCTTTATCTTTAATACCAAACCCGATCAACACAGGATTCTTCAGCTTCAGGGATTCCAGTCTTTCGAAATAAGCCTGCTGATGTCCCATATTTTTATCCGTACCTGTTGTAGAAGAAGAAGACACCGCATATATAAATCCTTTGCTCACACTATCTATTTTGCGAATGCGTTCCTCACTGGTTTCAGGTGTCACAAGAAACACCAGGTGCAGGCCATACTTTTCGAAAACAGGCTTGTATTCTGATTCATATTCATCCATTGGCAGGTCGGGCAGGATCGCTCCATCCACCCCTACTTCTGCGCATTTTTTACAGAAGTTCTCAATACCATACAGCAACACCGGATTCAGATATCCCATCAGCAGCACCGGCACATGTATCTCCTGCCGGAGATTTTTCAGCTGTTCAAACAGTACTTTTAAACTCATGCCATTACTGATAGCACGGGTACTGCTATCCTGGATCACAGGACCATCTGCCAGCGGATCTGAGAAAGGCATACCGAGTTCAATAATATCCACACCGTTTTGCTGTAATGCTTTCATGACAGGCAGTGTATCATTCAGCTCAGGAAATCCTGCAGTGCAATAAATATTCAGCACACCCTTTCTTTTGCCGGCAAATAATTGATCTATACGATTGCTCATAAAATATGTTTATACGTTACCGCCAGTATTACCAGGCAAATTACGAATGTAAGTTTCCATGTCTTTATCACCACGTCCGCTCAAACATACTACTACAACATCATCTGGTTTGAGCGCTATCTGCCCCAGTTTCGCCAGTGCGTGAGACGATTCCAGTGCCGGGATAATACCTTCCAGGCGGGTCAGTTCATATGCTGCCTGCAGCGCTTCATCATCTGTCGCATTCAGGAATGTAGCACGGCCTGTTTCATAAAGATGCGCATGCAATGGACCGATACCAGGATAATCCAGTCCTGCGGAGATAGAATATGGTTCAGTGATCTGTCCATCTTCTGTCTGCATCAGCAGGGTTTTACTGGCATGGATAATACCCAGCTTACCCAGTTGCGTAGTTGCTGCGGAATGTCCGGAATGTACACCCTTACCACCTGCTTCTACCGCTACCAGTTTAACATCCGGTTCATCCAGGAAATGATAGTATGCGCCAGCTGCATTACTTCCCCCACCGATACAAGCCACTACGTAATCAGGATTCGCCTTTCCCGTCTTTTCCAGCAACTGCTTTTTAATCTCCTCACTGATCACAGACTGGAAGCGGGTCACCATATCCGGATAAGGATGCGGTCCTGCTGCTGTACCAAGGATATAATGTGTATTCACCGGGTTATTGATCCAGTCGCGGATAGCCTCGTTACAGGCATCCTTCAGGGTCTGACTACCGCTGGTAGCTGGTACCACAGTAGCGCCCAGCATTTTCATACGCGCCACATTCGGCGCCTGACGCTTGATATCAATGCTACCCATATATACCACACACTCCAGCCCCATCAACGCACACACCGTAGCAGTAGCTACACCATGCTGGCCCGCGCCGGTTTCAGCGATGATACGCGTCTTGCCCAGGCGTTTTGCCAGCAGGATCTGCCCAATGGTGTTGTTTACCTTATGAGCGCCTGTATGGTTCAGATCTTCACGTTTGAGGTAGATCTTAGCGTTATATTTTTCAGACAAACGTTTTGCAAAGTATAAGGGAGAAGGACGGCCTACGTAGTCACGCAGCAGCTGATCAAATTCTTCCTGGAATCCCGGATCACGCAGTATTGCCAGGTAATTGCGCTGCAGTTCCTCTACATTCGGATATAACATCTCGGGAATGTAAGCGCCGCCAAATCTGCCGTAAAAGCCTTTTTCATCTACATGATACTTAGAGCCGAACGTGTTTTCCGCGATCTTCATGCTATGATTATTTTAAATAAGTTGAATGAATCTGATCTGTAAATAACCTCACCTTTTCCATGTCTTTTACACCCGGTTGTATCTCAAACCTGCTGTTTACATCTACTGCAAATAAAGCCGGCATCTGCAGTTGCAGCAACTCGGGTGTTTCTTCCAACCCTATGCCTCCGCTCAGATAGAAAGGATGTGTGTAAGGATAAGTTTTCAGCAGTTCCCAGTTAAAACGTTTACCAGTGCCACCATATGCCTTACCTGCTTCGGTATCAAACAGGAAATAATCTGTCACTTTCAGATAACCTGACAACAATGCTGACCAGTCTACATCATCTCCTACGCGAAAGGCTTTTATCACCGGTACACGCTCCCGTATAGCCGCACAGTACTCCGGTGTTTCATCACCGTGTAACTGCACCATATCCAGACCATAATCAGTAATGACGCGTTGTACCTGTTGCAGTGGTGCATTTACAAACACACCTACTTTTTTGATGCCTTCCATTTCGCGGACTGTACGGGCATCTATTTTCTGTCCCGCAAAGCGCGGCGACTTTTCATAGAATATAAAGCCGGCATAGTTAACCTGGTAATTCACCAGTTGTTGCAGGTCTTCTCTCCGTGTAATACCGCAGACCTTTATTTTCATTGTGCTGATTTATTAGCCAGTTCCGTTACAAAGTGCTCAAATGCCCTTGGCGGATTTTCCTGTTTCATAAAATGCTCCCCTATCAGGAATCCCTGGAAGCCTGCCTGTTTCAGCGTTACAATAGCATCTGTATTGCTGATACCACTTTCAGCTACTTTGCATTTGCTGGCAGGGATCTGCGGCGCGAGTTCACAGGAGCGGTTGAAATCAACTTTAAACGTAGTAAGGTCACGGTTGTTGACACCCACCAGTTGTATGTGATCAGTCACCTTATCCAGCTGATCGCCGCTATGCACTTCCAGTAATACTTCGAGTCCCAGGTTATTGGCAAAAGCTGCCAGTTGCGCTACTTCCTGCTTTGACAAACATTCTGCTATCAGCAGGATTACGTCTGCACCGATCGCCTTTGCTTCCAGGATCTGGTATTCATCGATAATAAAATCCTTCCGGAGGATAGGGATATTATTCAGCGCCCTTGCCTGCTGCAGATCATCCGAAGAACCACCGAAGTACTTCTCATCTGTCAGTACTGACAAGCCGGATGCACCGTAACGGGTATAAGCAGTGGTTACATCCTGCACAGTTACATTACCGTTGATAACGCCCTTTGAAGGAGAACGTCTTTTGAACTCAGCAATGATCCCTGTCTTCCCCGGATCCCGGAGGAACTGGGCCAGTGACAGTGGTGTACGTTTGAACCAGGATACCTGTTCCAGTTCTTCCACGCTCCGTTGTTGTTTACGGGCGGCCACTTCTGTATGCTTGTGGGCTACTATTTCTGTCAGGATATTTTTCATGATTGCAAGCTTATCAACTTCTTAAACGCATTATGCGCTGCGCCTGATTCCAGCGACTCTACAGCTGCCAGGAAACAGTCATTATAATTATCAAATTTCTTCATGCAATACAGCCCCATGGCAGCGTTAGCCAGTACCACCGAGTTTTGCGCCCAGGTACCTTCACCTTTCAATATCTTCATAAAGATCTTCGCTGCCGCTTCTACCGTGCTACCACCGTAAATATCTTCCGGATATACTTTACGTTTACCCAGCTGTTCCGGCGTCCAGTCTTTCTCTCCCTCATTGGTGATGACACGGGTATCAGCAGTCAGGGAGATTTCGTCATATCCGTCCAGACTATAAACGATCGCATATTGCTTGTCAGTCTGCTGGAACAGATAATTATATACTCTCGCCAGCTCCAGGCTGTACACCCCTATCAGCTGATGCTGTGCGAAGGCCGGATTCACCAGCGGTCCCAGCATGTTGAAGAACGTACGGATTCCCAGCTGACGGCGTACACCGGCTACATGCTTCAAAGCGGGATGGAACAGTGGCGCATGCAGGAAACAGACACCTGCCTCTTCCAGCTCTTCCCTCAGCTTTGCATCATCATTCTTGAATTTGTATCCGGCAGATTCCATCAGGTTAGAAGCTCCGCTGATGGAAGATACGCCATAGTTGCCATGTTTGGCTACTTTTCCACCTGCGCCCGCTACTATGAAACAGGATAAGGTAGACACATTAAAAGTATTCTTACCATCTCCACCGGTACCTACGATGTCCAGCACTTCATATCCATTCAGATTAACCGGTACACAAAGTTCCAGCAACGCATCCCGGAAACCCAGCAGTTCATCAACCGTAATGCTGCGCATCAGGAAAACGGTCATAAAGGCGGCCAGTTCGCTTTCATTGTACATGCCTTTTGAAATACTGATGAGTATCTCTTTGGCCGCATCCCGGCTAAATGTTTTATGTTCAAAAAGGTAATTGAGTATCTTTTTCATTGCTTGGAATTTAAGCGTTCAACCAGTTACGAAGGATCTGTTCTCCCTGTGGCGTCAATACACTTTCAGGATGGAACTGCACGCCACTTACATCATACTTGTTATGCTGCAGCGCCATGATATAATTGTTATCATCCCTGGCGGTTATTGTCAGGTCAGGAGATAAAGTGGCTTCATCTACCACCCACGAGTGATAACGACCTACTTCCAGCTGATCAGGCAAACCATTGAACAGTCTTCCATTCCTGGAGGTGATGTTCACATTCGTTGCTACCCCATGATATACATCTTTCAGGTTGATCAGTTTCGCACCAAAAGCCTCTCCGATAGCCTGTTGGCCAAGACACACGCCGAAGATGGATTTGCTCGCTGCATATTCCTTAATCAGTGGCAGCAGTAATCCTGCTTCTTCAGGAATACCTGGTCCGGGCGACAGGATGATCTTGTCATACTGCTTTACTTGCTCTAATGGTATTTCATCATTGCGCACCACCGTCACTTTACCATTGATGATCTTCTCCACCAGGTGCACCAGGTTATAGGTAAATGAATCGTAATTATCGAACACCAGAATATTCATGTCAGATATTTTGAGCCATTATAATGGCCTGTTTTAATGCATTCAGTTTATTATTCACTTCTTCCAGTTCGGACGATGCGACAGATTTCGCTACTATACCGGCTCCTGCCTGGTAGTACAATGTGTTGGCTTTACTCAATACAGAACGAATCATGATCGCATGGTTGAAATCACCGTTGAATCCTACTGATCCGATACAGCCACCGTAGAAACCACGTGCTGTCGGTTCATTTTCATCAATGATCTCCATCGCCCTGTATTTCGGCGCGCCAGACAATGTACCTGCCGGGAAAGTAGCAGCCAGCAAAGAGAAGGGATTCAGCCCTGACTGTATCTTACCTGTCACTTCACTCACCAGGTGAATGACATGTGAGTAGTACTGTATCTTCCTATATGATTCCACTTCCACATCTGTTGCCAGTCTGCTGAGGTCATTCCTGGCGAGGTCTACCAGCATTACATGTTCTGCATTTTCCTTCGGATCTTCCAGTAGTCGTGCAGCCAGTTGTCTATCCTGTTCATCATCGCCGGTACGTTTGAAGGTACCTGCAATAGGATGGATCGTTGCTTTATTATCTTTAATGATCAGCTGTGCCTCTGGTGAGGAGCCCATTAATTTATAATCGCCGTAATCGAAGAAGAAGAGATAAGGGGAAGGGTTAATAGAGCGGAGCGCGCGGTACACATTGAATTCGTCACCTTTGAACTTTTGCTGGAAGGCTCTGGAGAGTACTACCTGGAAAACGTCTCCGCGGAAGCAGTGTTGTTTACCTTTTTCGACGATCTCCATATATTGTTCATTCGTCAGGTTGCTCTTTTCGTCTCCATCTGCTTTGAAACCGTATGTCGGTACATCTTTTTGCCTTATCAAAGATTCAATGAGATCAAATTCGCTGTCAAGGCCTTCCACCACATTTTCACAGAGATAAAGCTCATCTTTAAAGTGATTGATGGCGATGATGTATTGATAAAAGCGGTATCGCATCAATGGGATGGTGTTACCGTTCTGTTTATCCTTATTAAATTCTATTGTTTCGAAGAACTGTACTGAATCAAATGTGCTGTATCCGAATAAGCTGTGCACCACAGGCAGTACCGGCTTATCGGCGAAGGTGAAGTTACCGAGGAACTTCTGGAGCTCAGTCAGCACGCTTTGTTTGTTCTTCAGTTGTTTCCTTTCCGGCGGGAGATTAGGATACTTAAATTCAAAATCCGTGGTGCTGGTTACTTCTATTCCAGCTATTGGCTGGATGCAGATGAAGGAGAAACTGTTTTCACTGGCGCGATAGTCTGTACTTTCCAGCAGTACGGTACCAGGAAACTTGTCGCGGAGCCGCAAATAGATACCAACAGGCGTGAATACGTCTGCCAGCATTTTCTTTGATTTTGATTTTACTTGAATACTACCCATTGGTTTGTGATTGAGTTAGGGTGACTATCTAAAACGAAGAAGGCCCGCTGTGTAACAGCGAGCCTTCCAATTATATTTCATTACGAAACATGGCACTGTAACACCGTATCAGGATCTGATATTGTGCCACCACCAATGCTTGTTTGTAATAACTGTTATCATGTTTTAATTTCTTGCGGAACAAATATCCGGTGTTTTTTGAAAACATGCAAGTTTTTTTTGAAATTCTTTGTGAAGTGATGACCTTCAGGCTTTTTGCTGTGAATTCTGTCAATATTTGCTCCTCTTCCATCTCTCTTAAAGGATGACGGCACATTCTCGGTAGCAGATACCCCGTGTCGGGGTCCCGCAGTCTCCACTGAACCCCGTCTGCGTCAAGGTCTGCCTGTAACAGTCAGGGGCAATATGCAGCGTTGCCTCAATAAATCAGGAGTGCCGTATTCAAAAGTTCTATTAATGTAATAATGATATAATGATACAATGTAGTAGCGATAATAACGGTACTCATCAAATAAATAGGCACTCATCAATAATAATGACAAAACTCCTGCTGCGTTGAACGTCCACCCATCTATTGGAGCAGCTAAGTAGCAGACGGTTAAAGATGGGCCAGCGGGCCTTCGGCTCTTTGGGCATACGATTGATAATGCCCAATAGAATTCCAAAGCCCATACGCTTGACAATCCCTACCAGCGATCTAATGCCCAGAGAGGCGCCGACCGCAGGCCCATACTTTAACCGCACGCTACTTGCGGTAAACAGAACCAAAATATATGTTCACCCAACTATTCATAAGAACAGCAGCATCCAGTAAACATTCAAACAGCCAAATAAATCACAGCACACCTTTAGTACTCGGCAACTGCATATTCGCAGGATCCCTCCGCACCGCCATTTTTATCGCCTTGGCAAACGTCTTAAATATCGCCTCAATCTTATGATGCTCATTCTCCCCCTCAGCCTTAATATTCAAATTACACTTCGCCGCATCCGAAAACGACTTAAAGAAATGAAAGAACATCTCCGTCGGCATCTCCCCTATCTTCTCACGATTAAACTTCGCATCCCACACAATCCAGTTACGACCACCAAAATCAATCGCCGCCTGCGCCAGACAATCATCCATCGGCAGACAGAAACCATATCGCTCGATACCTCTCTTGTCAGCCAGGCCCTTCGCCATCGCCTCCCCCAAAGCTATACCAACATCCTCTATAGTATGATGCTCATCAATATGCAGATCACCTTTGGCTTTAATAGTCAGATCAATACTACCATGACGCGCAATCTGATCCAGCATATGATCAAAAAATCCTAAACCAGTGCTGATATCCGCTTTGCCGGTACCATCAAGGTTCAAAGAAATGAAGATATCTGTCTCTTTAGTAGTACGTGTATGAGACACAGTGCGCAAACCTAATTTCAGGAACTCATAGATCTTCTGCCAGTCAGTAGACTCAAGCACGATCGTTTCTTTTAATGCCTGCGCATTAGCATTCACCTCTGCACTACCTAAGCCGGTACCTTCATTCATCCAGATCGCTTTAGCACCAAGATTCTTCGCCAGCTGCACGTCAGTGATACGGTCACCGATCACGAATGAATTCGCAAGGTCGTAGTCAGCGGAGAAATATTGCGTCAGCATACCTGTACCAGGTTTGCGCGTAGGTGCATTCTCATGCGGGAAGGTACGGTCAACATGCACGGCATCGAATTTCACACCTTCATTTTCAAACGCCCGCAGGATAAAGTTCTGCGCCGGCCAGAAATCTGCTTCAGGGAAGCTGGCAGTACCCAGGCCATCCTGGTTGGTCACCATTACCAGCTCATAGTCCAGTTCCGCAGCAATGCGGGAAAGGTAGGCAAACACCTTCGGATAAAATTCTACCTTTTCAAGGCTGTCGATCTGGTAGGTAGGTGGTACTTCTTTGATCATGGTACCATCCCTGTCTATGAAGAGCACTCTTTTCATTGTAGCTGTGTGTTGTTATGTTGTAAACAGTGATGAACTGTTTGTTGATATTATACAGTAACCTGCGCGATTGTTTCGATCAATGTGTTATTCTCTTCCGGCGTGCCTACGGTAATACGTAAGCAACCATTACATAATTCTACTTTGGAACGATCACGCACAATGATGCCTCTTTCCACCAGGTAGTTGTAAATGCCTTTTGCATCCACTGTTTTAGCCAGCAGGAAGTTCGCATCACTTGGATACACTTCCAGTACCTGTGGCAGATTGATCAGGGAAGCAGCCAGCTTATCTCTTTCCACAACGGTATCCTTAATCCATTCATTCACCTGGATGATATTATCCAGCGCTTCCAGTACCAGGTCCTGCGCCGCCTGATTGATGTTGTAAGGAGGCTTTACTTTATTCAGCACGTTGATAATCTCTTCTCCGGCGAAAGCCATTCCCACACGCAATGCTGCCAGTCCCCATGCTTTGGAGAGAGTCTGCATGACAACGAGGTTAGGATATTCTGTCAGTTCGGGAATGAATGTTTTCTGACGGGCGAAGTTGATGTATGCTTCATCGATCACAACGATCCCGTCAAAATTATTCAGGATCATTTCTATGTCGGAACGGTTGATGGAATTGCCGGTGGGATTGTTGGGAGAGCAGATGAAGATCAGTTTTGTACGCTCATCCACTGCTTCCTGTAAGGCAGCCATATCAATCTGGTAGTCTGGTGTCAGCGACACTTTACGTACAATCACATCATTGATGTTGGCGCTTACTTCATACATACCGTAGGTAGGCGGGAATAATACGACGTTGTCAACACCCGGGCGACAAAAAGAGCGGTACAAAACATCTATCACTTCATCACTACCATTGCCGAGGAAGATATTCTGTGGCGGTACGCCTTTGATATCTGCCAGTTTATATTTCACTTTCCACTGCATAGGATCAGGGTAGCGGTTATAAGCCACTGGCAACGGAGAACCAAAACTGTTCTCATTGGCATCCAGGAAAATGGAAGCATCTCCTTTGAACTCGTCTCTGGCGGTGGAGTAAGGCACCAGGCGTTTTATATTATCGCGTAGTAAGCTATTAAGATCGAACATTGATAAAAGATTTTATAGTTGAGTCTTTTGTTTCAGGCGGACAGTCACTGCATTCTTATGCGCGTCCAGACCTTCTGCAGCAGCCATTGTTTCGATAGTAGCACCGATATTTTGCAGACCTTCCTGTGTAAGGCGCTGGAAGGTGATCTTCTTTACAAAGCTATCGAGTGACACCCCACTGTATGCAGTGGCATAACCATTTGTTGGCAAGGTGTGATTGGTACCCGAGGCGTAGTCGCCCGCACTTTCCGGAGAATAGTTCCCGAGGAATACAGAACCTGCGTTCACCACCGCATCAGCGATAGAGATATCATCTTTGCAGGCTACGATCAGGTGTTCCGGTGCATATGTATTCAACAGGTCCATCGCTTCAGGTGTATCCTTCACAAGAATGATACGGCTGTTCTCCAACGCAAGTGCAGCAATATCTTTACGTGGCAATTGTGCCAGCTGATCAGCTACTTCCTGTTGTACTGCCTTGATGATCTCCGGCGCTGTCGTTACCAATAGTACCTGGCTATCCGGACCATGTTCGGCCTGTGAAAGAAGGTCTGCCGCTACGAAGGCAGGCACACAGGTTTCATCTGCCAGTACAGCTACTTCGGATGGACCAGCAGGCATGTCGATTGCTACACCGCTTTTATTGACGAGTTGTTTTGCACAGGTTACATACTGGTTACCCGGACCAAAGATCTTATGCACACGTGGTACGCTTTCGGTACCATAGGCCATAGCACCGATTGCTTGTACACCACCTATTTTGAAAACACGCTCTACACCTACTTCCTGTGCAGCAAATAATACAGCAGGATGTACTGCACCCGCCGCATTGGATGGCGTACAAAGGATGATCTCCTTACAACCTGCGATCATTGCCGGTATGCCCAGCATGAGAATAGTGGAGAATAGCGGGGCGGAACCTCCTGGAATGTACAGGCCTACTTTTTCAATAGCCACTGGCTTACGCCAGCATTGTACTCCCGGCATGGTTTCTATGATCCTGCTTTGTTCCTGCTGGGCTTTGTGAAAGACTTCTATATTATGTTTTGCCTGTAGGATCGCCTTTTTCAGATCTGCATCCAGTATATTGGTGGCATGTGCAAATTCTGCAGGAGTTACCTCCAGTGCATCTAACTGTACTTTATCAAACTGCCGCGCATATCTGCGCACAGCTGCATCTCCCTCCTGTTTTACAGCGGCGAGGATATTGCCTACGCTGGTTTCCAGCGCTGTCGTATCTAAAACCGGGCGTTGGAGTAATGCCGGCCATTGTGCACGTTCTGGATATTCGAATACAAGCATGGTTATAATCAATTACGGTTGAACTATTACGAATGACGAATGATCTTTGACGAATGCAATGATCCCCGGTTATGATCATCTTTTCAATTGGTACTACCAGAATACTTCGTGTACCAGCTACCTTCAGGCTTTCAATGCCCACGATTATATGATCATCTTTTCAATTGGCACTACCAGTATACCCTGTGCGCCGGCTGCTTTCAGGCTTTCAATAATATCCCAGAAAGCATTTTCATTCAGCACGGAATGTACAGAGCTCCAGCCCTCTTCTGCCAGTGGCAGTACTGTAGGGCTTTTCATACCCGGCAGGAGAGCGATGATCTCCTTCAGTTTATCATTCGGTGCGTTCAACAGCACATATTTATTATTCTTTGCCTTCTTTACTGCCTGGATGCGGAACAACAGTTTCTGCAACAGTGCTTCCTGCTCTGGCGTCAGGTTGCTGTTGCTAATCAGTGCCGCTTCAGATTTCAGGATCACTTCCACTTCCTTCAGACCGTTCATGAACAGTGTTGAACCACTGCTTACCAGGTCGCAGATAGCGTCTGCCAGCCCGATACCAGGAGCGATCTCCACAGAACCACTGATCTCATGGATTTCAGCAGTAATGTTGTGTTCATTCAGGAAGTTCTGCAATATCACCGGGTAGCTGGTGGCGATACGCAGTTTGTCCATATCCTTCACACTGTTATATTCAACGGATTTAGGCACTGCCAGTGAGAGGCGGCACTTACCAAATCCCAGTTTCTCCGCCACCTTCACAGGACGGTTCTTTTCCAGGATCACATTTTCACCTACTATACCGATATCTGCCACGCCGTCTTCCACGTATTGCGGGATATCGTCATCACGCAGGAAGAAGACTTCCAGCGGGAAGTTGCTGGCTTCCGTTTTCAGCTTGTTAACACCGTTGTTGATGTCGATACCACATTCTTTCAACAGTTTGATTGAGTCGTCGTGTAAGCGACCGGATTTCTGAATGGCAATTCTCAGTTTCATGTTTTTTAACAATGTTCGGTGAAAACAAAAAGGGGCTTACCGTTTGGTAAGCCCCTGATGATGTTTTAATATCTTATTATGTAATACATAAAATCATCCCAGCCTACCTGCGTGGTAAGAAATGATGGTGATGATGTGTATGTACGTTAATGCTCATAATTTGAAATAACGATGCGAAGGTAATAACAATTTTGAATAATCAAACTAATTTTTGCCTTATCCGCCATTATTTTAATGTGAACCCTGCCGACTGCGTATCCCTGCTATTAGTACCCACAAATACGGTAAAATCGCCTGGTTCCGCCTTCCAGCGCATGTCTTTATCGTAGAACTTCAGGTCTTCCACAGAAATATCAAAGGTCACTGTCTTAGTCTCTCCCTTAGCCAGGGCGATCTTTTTATACGCTTTCAACTCCTTTACAGGACGGGTCACTGATCCTACCAGGTCCCTGATATAGAGCTGTACCACTTCTTCCCCGTCATAGTTACCGCTGTTAGTCACCGGAATGCTCACCTGCAGCTTGTCTGCCGCCGTTATCTGCTGTTTGCTCAGTTTTAATTCGCCATAGGTAAACTTTGTATAGCTCAATCCATAACCGAAGGGATATAGCGGCTCATTGTCTGTATCCAGGTACTTGGTGGAGTATTTATTATCAGGGTTCAGCGGACGGCCGGTGTTCTTATGATTGTAATAGATCGGTATCTGGCCTACATTCCGGGGGAAACTCATTGTCAGCTTACCTGCGGGGTTATAGTCGCCAAACAGTACGGCGCTAATGGCGTTACCTGCCCTCGTACCCAGGAACCAGGTTTCCAGAATGGCCGGGATATGTGCGTCTTCCCATTCCAGTGTCATCGGACGGCCGTTCATCAGCACCAGCACTACGGGTTTACCGGTGGCATATACAGCCTTCAGCAACTGTTGCTGGTTCTCCGGAATGCTGATATTGGATCTGCTGGCTGCCTCTCCCGTCATTCCCTGCGACTCTCCAAGGGCCATCACAACAATGTCGGACTGTTTGGCCAGCGCCACAGCTTCAGCCAGCATTTGCTGGCTATTGGCGGTATCGGCCGCCTCCAGTCTATATTTCTGGGTAGCTCTTTTCAATAAAGTGGTATCCGCAGTATAGTAGGCTCCCGGCACATAAGTTACATTGGCTGAACGCTGTTTCAACGCTTCCAGTAAGGTCACCGCCTTGCTATAGTCCCCCGCAGCCGACCAGTTACCGATCATATCCCGCTGGCTATTGGCCAGTGGACCGATCAATGCGATCTTCGCATCCTTTTTCAGGGGCAGCAACTGGTTTTCATTCTTCAATAATACAATAGAACGTTCCGCTATTTTCTGGGCAGCGGCCAGGTTCTCTGCAGACATGATCTCCTTTGCCCTGGTGGTATCGCAGTACTTAAATGGGTCCTGGAACAGGCCCAGGTCATATTTTGCCGCCAGGATGCGGTATACTGCACTGTCAATTTCTTTCTGGGTCACTTTTCCATCTTTCAGCAGCTTTTTTAGCTGACCAGCGAAAATACCTCCCTGCATATCCATATCCACACCGGCATTCAGCGCAGCTGCACCAGCCTCATATTCGTCCTTTACATTGCCATGGGAGATCATTTCATTGATGGCGGTATAGTCTGTTACCACGAAGCCTTTAAATCCCCAGTCCTTCCGCAGCAGATCCGTCAGCAGCCATTTATTAGCAGTGGCAGGTGTACCGTCTATTTCGTTAAAGGAGGTCATAACAGTAGCTACACCTGCATCAATAGCAGCCTTATAAGGCGGCAGATAAAACTGGTACATCTGCCGGCGACTCATGTCAACAGTATTATAGTCACGGCCGGCTTCAATAGCGCCATATAAAGCAAAGTGTTTCACACAGGCCAGAACAGTATTGTTGGCAGACAGGTCAGATCCCTGGTAGCCTTTTACCTTGGCCTTTGCCACCTGGGTGCCATACCAGGTATCCTCTCCCACACCTTCTGCTACACGGCCCCAGCGGGGATCGCGGGCAATGTCTACCATTGGGGAATAGGTCCAGTGCAGCCCGTCGGCACTCGCTTCCTGAGCAGCGATCCTGGCACTTTGTTCCAGCAGGGCCATATCCCAGGTACAGGCTTCTCCCAACGGAATTGGGAAAATCGTCTTATGTCCGTGAATGACGTCATACCCAAATAACAGCGGTATTTTCAGCCTGGTCTTCATGGCCATCTCCTGCAGCTGGCGGGTATACTGGGCCGTATATGCGTTGAAGATCGAGCCGCATAAGCCGGCTTCAATGTCCTTTTTATATCCCGGTTTCATAAAGGGCCCTGTTACGTCCATATCACTTGTGAGCAGATTCAGCTGCCCTATCTTCTCTTCCAGGGTCATGCGTTTGATCAGATTGCTGACGAAGGTTTGCTTCGTATTTTGTGCCTTCACGCTGAGGGCAGCCAGCAGCAAAGATGCTACCAGCAAGCGCTTCGGGTTCTTCATAACTGTGTTTTTAAGGTTTACAAGAGGGGACTAAGGTAGGGAAAGTTTACTTTTTTAATTCATAAAAGCGAAAGAGTACTTTTTCATAAATGAAACGTCTTTTGAATAGCAAAGTCGACTATACCATAAAAGATAACCATTGACAATACAATTAATAATAAAAATTTAATTATCAAATCATTATGATGAAATCTTGTTAACTACTTAAAATACCATAGAGTCATTATTGCCATATTTTTTAACATTAATTCTAATTAATTATGTCCAAGAAGTATTTTCCAATCTTAAAAGCAAAAGCAGGAGAACTTAAAGCCATTGAGACACTTAAATCAGATGAAAAAAAATTCTCTATCACCTGTAATTGAATTATTACCTGACAGTTATGATTCCGTATTGACCCGGCTAACTGCCAGCTGGACTTTCTGCAACAATCAGATTCTGATTGATCCTTCATTAGTCTTAGAGACAGATTCTGATGCAACAGAATTAGAAGAACTTTATGCTAAGCTTCGAGAGCAGGATATAAATGTAGTCCCTGTATTAAGATTGGATAGTAGTGAAGATTATATTTTACTAGTTAAAGATTATCTTGGCGAGTATCAAAGTTTATTCTGCATCCGGGTTACCAACGAATTTGCAAAGCCAAGAACTTTCAATGCATTAATAGCATCCATGATGGAAGATCTTGAGGCACCATATGATAGATGTATCATATTATTTGATTTAGCGCATTCAAATGACGACAACTATCAACATTTATCGAATTCCGCCATCGCTAATATCAAAGCCTTAAAGTCAGTTGAAAGGTTTTATCAGATTGTTGTAGCTTCAGGTTCTTTTCCAAAAGATTTAAGCCGGATTCCAGCAAGGAGTGAAACCAAATTAGATCGCATTGAGGCAATCATATGGAATCAAATCAAAAAGGAAATCGATCACCCGGTCACTTACGGAGATTATGGGATTAAGCATCCAATTTATGATCCCACAGTTATGCAATTTCAATCAACAGCAAGTATTAAATATACCACTGAAGATACCTACTATATTTTTAGGGGAATATTACCAAGTGATCATCGCGATGGAAACGGACAATACATTTTACACTGTAAAAGCCTTATAACGAAGCCAGAATACGATTCACCTACATTCTCCTGGGCAGATAACGAGATAAACAATTACGCTCTCAAAGCAGTTACAGACAAACCTGGTAATGCAGAAACGTGGGTTAGAATTGGACACAGCAGACATATATCTAAGCTACTAACGCTTCTTTGATATTCTTCCAATTGGACCTTCTTTTAATTATATTTCTAACAAGAAATGATAATTTTTCTACTTCAATGGACTTGGCTATTAATTCACACAATAGCCAGGTCCTTGAGCTTTTTTTATGTGGTATATTTAAGTCTTTAAGTAGTGAAAGTAATTCTTCTTTCCATAAAAGTTTTGCCAAAAAGAAAGCATCCTTTTGAGAATTAAATTGAGCTTCTTTTTTTTGCTTTATTGTTATCTCTCCGCTTTCTTCTTCATCAAGTAGCATTACTCCGACCCAATCTGGTATTATTTCCGACACCTTTCCATAATGCTTTTTTTCTGTCACAATGGTTAAATAATCAAATATTTTCCTATACGCTTCTATTTGATACGGCAAACGGTTCAGTGTATCGCTGGCACCTTTAATTTCAAACCCGTGTAACTGACCATTAACTACTGCAATATCGATCCTTGCTCCAGCGCTTGTAATATCCAATTCATCTACTACCAGGGACTTTTCGTCATGGTAATATTTGAACAAATGTGTCTGTTTCAGCACTTCCCTGATTTCGTAATCTCTCATACAATAAAAGCCGTTTATTAATAAGTCGAAAGCGTATCTACAAAGTAAGTTTAATCTGTGAAATTATAAATTATCTACTCAAAAATAAAAAGAGTTCATTTGTTAAATAACAAACCTAAGTCAGGAAATTCCATTTATACCGCGCTGCCACCCTCTTTAAGAATATTATTAGGCTCTGCCAGATTTCCAACTGCACTTCAAAAAAAACAGATCACGTTGAGATAAAGATTACATTATCCTTTCCGTTTCCAACGTTCTATCTATCACTTTTATCAACTTTGGAGTGATATATTTAAATTTTTGTTTGAGTTCAACAGTAGATTGGGAATTTACCCCTTGTTGTTTAGTCTTGTTTTTCATCGTTCAGACTACTATAATATTTTCTCATGGATGCATGTGTAATTATTGCCTCAGAACGTTGATATAGAGGCGCCCCATTTCTAGCCTCTATCCAGGGTGATTCACTATGTGTAAGCTTTTCCAAATAAGCAGCGGAATGTTCTCCATAAAGGGAATAAACTTCCTTTAATATTGTTCGGTTTCCGGAGAAAATGTTACTTCTTCCCAATCTATCGCATCAATTTTAATAGAATCCCGTAAGCCATCTTTAAAGCGGCGATAAAGGCTACGAATAACCGGTCCATGCGTCCATGCTTCTATGTCCTCTTCAAAAAGAGGCGTTAAAAAAGCAACCAGATGCCATGCCTGTGCATAATAAACTAACTTCTGCAACTTTAATGGCGAAATGGTATCCCCTGCGTTAGTATTGAGTTTAGATAAAAAAAATCTGCGATTTGGTTAACAGTATAGGCCATGTGGACGAATGCTTTCTGCAAAGGTAAAACCTCCGTCCAAAAATATCAACAAATTGATTATTAAAAACTTATTTAGATCGCAGTCATAATTCATGATTCATGAATCATGAATTGTGAATTATGAATTGTGAATTCACTATGTTTGTAACATGAACCAGCATAATGGAATGCGGTCACATAGATAAGCAAATTTATCTATCGTTCCGATAACCGCACCACTATCCGCTTCAACTTCCCCCCTCTATACACCTCTCTCCCATCCACAAACACCTTCAACCCTTTCCCCTCTTTATACCTCTTCCCTGTTTTATCCCACTTCACCGTCACCAGCTTCCCGTGATACGGTACCCCTTCCAGCATAAACCAATCCCACTGCCCTTCCGGAATCAGCGGATATAATTCGAGATTATTATCCGCACGGGGCTTTATTCCTATCAGATCATTAATCACCAGATCACAAAATCCTGAGTGATTATAATAACTACTCCTCGGATCATCTCCTTTCAGCCAGTAGCCTGTGCGTTCATCCTGATATTCTCCCAGGTACGGCTTTCCATTTTTCTGATGAGACCGGGCATACACCTGTAAAGCACGATAATATACAGCCGGCGACACCCCATCATGATGCTTATAATCAGTGAGCAGGTGTGCTAATCCCTTTAACGTTTGCGTCGTAGCGAAGGGCCAGATAGCGCCATCCCATTCACAGCCACCGGAGCCATGTGAACGAAAAGCAGGATGCCGTCTTTCAGCAGTGGTTAATCCCCAGGGCGCATCAAAACCAGTAGTGTCAGTAAGCTGCTTCCAGGCTTTGGCATATTTGGATTTATCTGTAGGTAAGTTGAAATACCAGGGGATAAAACCTATCTCTTCCCGTGCATTGGATAATCTGGTATCATTACTGCCTTTGATAGCCTGTCTTACTTTGAAAAAAGCAGCAGTATCATCCCACAACTGCTCCTGTACCAACTGCCTGATCTTTGCAGCATCAGCAGCATATCTTTGCCGCAGGGTATCATTCCCTGCCATGATAGCCATCTTTGTCAGTGCATTCGCATTACCATACATATAACTGCTGATGGTGGGGCGCGTATGTTTTTCTCTGCGTGCACCGCTGATAGATTCTTCCATACCATCTTTCACATCAAACTGCCAGAACAGTCCATTGGGCAGTCTTTTCTCCTGCTCCCATAAACGGTAATCCTGATCCATATATGGCAACAGGGACGTCACAAAGCTACTGTCTCTATCTACAAGAAAACGGTTGTATACCGCATCCGCAGCCCAGCTGCTGAACTGATGGAAGCGGGGGACTTTCTGCTGTGCATCTTTCAGATACCAGTATTGGATATACTGATCGAGGTATTGCTTATTCCGCAACCATCTTCCCTCATACACATGGTGTCCGAAAGCACAGCTCAGTGCATTGTATCGACCTGCATGTTTTACCTGTGTGATGAATTCCGTGAAGATAAACCCGTCCGGCGTTTCCTTCAGATGCTTACGGAACGTCCACCAGCGGTAGTAATAGGTTTGCTCAATAGTGCTGTCAGGACATTCCAGTAAAGGCACATTTGTTTTCAGCCAGTCGAATGCCTGTGCATTACTCACATAGTTGACAACATACTCCGAATCAAGGCTGTTAAACCGGTCTGTATATTTTTTCAGTGTATTCTCCAGTGAAGGTTGTATAACAACATAACTTCCCCGCTGTGCGCAAAGGTGTAATGGAAAGAAAATACATATCGCCGCTGCTATTGCTTTAAAGGATCCCAATTGCCAAATACTTTAGTGAGTGTAATATTTTTTGCATCTCTATTGGTCAGTTGTTTTGACCAGGCTACCCGCTGACCGCTAACTGCGCCATCACCGGTATTCTCATATTCCGCATATCTCGCCGTCTGTTCGTTCTCCGGCTTATCCCAGTTATGCCATCCGGGTGGCAGAATGTGCGCACCCAGTGTACAATACATGAACACCGTAGCTGCATAAGGCCGCCATGGACGGCCCAGGTAAACCTTTTTTGCAATGGTGTCCGCTGTTAATGTACAGCGACTGAACACAAAGCCATATGGTTGACGCGCTGTCGTAGAAGCTGCGGTAATATAGGAATCTCTTTTACTGTGGATGGTACAGCCTTCGAACCATACTGTTGCTGCACCAAAAATGAAATCAGTAGTACCGGTGATATAACAATCCTGGTAATATTGCCTGCTGTCTGCTCTTCCCGCATATAAGGTATCCTGGTTACCCAACAGGCGGCAATTACGGAAGATACAGCGGTCGCCTTCCACATGCAATGCTACCGCCTGTCCTACAGGTCCTGAGGCATTTTCGAATGTCAAATTTTCAGCTACAATATCATCTCCTGCTATCAATACCGTATACGAGGTAAATGTGCCGAATTTATCTCTGCCGGACGCATCCTTACCCGGATAGGGCTTTCCCCAGTAATCACTGTTAGTAATGATGGTGCTGTCACGGTCCTCTCCCTCTAAAGTGATGCTGCATTTCCAGGAAGGGATACACAACTTTTCATGATACACGCCTTTCCGGATAAAGATAGTGACGCGAAAATATGTAAAGTCCCGTACCGCATTCACCGCCTCCTGTATAGAGCGATAATCACCGGAACCGTCCTGTGCTACCACAAGACGCTTACGTGTATCCTGTCCATGCACACAGACACAAAGCAACAAAAGCAGTACGGAAATAAGATGAACATATTTCTTCATAACAAGGAATTTAGTCATACAGCTGACGTGACAAACTATAAAAATCTGACCGGTTGAAGAAGAAAGCGAGCCTTTTTATTTACGCAATCGTTACCGGTATATTCGCGCTCACGTATATTACATCACGCAGATGCATACCCCGACAAAATCCCATCTCAGTAAACATCTCATTCCCTTCGAAAACATCAAACCTTCCGCGATAATAGAAGCTGGCATTTTCTTCTGATTAAGATGCTTATATCCAGCATATGTATTTTATACTTCCATATCGCTTTACCGTCATTTCCATATCATTTCACCGACATCTCTATATCGAATCGATATACATATGCCGGTAAAGTGATATCCAGATGGCGGTATAGTGATATGGAGATATAGAATTCAGATCGAACCCACAAGGGAAACAGCCCGAAAGAAGGCAAGGAAAGAACCAAAAACAACATGGTAATTTCATGACAAACAAGCATCTTAAGTGTTTTAGGTCTAACCCAAAGGCATGTTAAGGCATATCAACGGCATGATAAAGGCATGGTAAAAGCGTAGTAGCTCATCCCATTGTCAGCGATGAACATCCTTATTTCACTATAAACCTATAGTCTCCGGACCCGACCGTTAATACAATTCTTCCATCCTCATATCCCTTCACCTTTATATCTTTTTGTTTATCAACAATTTGTATTCCTTCCATCACCTGCTGACCTTTCATAGCCGGTAGCTTGATCAACGCCCTGCTATTCGGAGGAATGACGATATGAAAAGTCAATTCACCTGCCTTTTTCTCCCATTCGCTAATTATAGACCCAAAAACCGTTTTATAAGAAGTTTTAACCCAAGACACGTCGCCTAGCATTTCAGGTCGTATAATCGCCTCTTTATAGGCAACAGATCGATCCTGCTGAGTAATACCTCCCAACCCGGTATAGAACCATTCCATCAGGTGGCCTAACATCAGGTGATTATTAGACACCCGCTCCAGGGCAGCCCAGGATTCAGTCAGTGCCGTAGCCCCTTTAGCCAACTGAAAACCATATCCAGGAACGTCATCCCGGTTGTTCATCTCATACAATAGCTGAGAAGCGCCTCCTTCCAGTAAGGCCTGTACAAGGAAATGGAAACCGATGTCCCCTGCCGTGAGCTTCCGGCCATTCTGCTCAATAGAGTCTACCAGGTTCCTGAAAACTGCCTTTCTGTACTGTGCATCCACCAATCCGACACATAAAGGCATTGCCATCGCCGTCTGACTACCGGTTGCATACACTTTGGTTGCCCGATTGAAGAACTGCGCATTGAATGCCTTTTTTACTTTCTCAGCCAAAACGGCGGCCTTTTCTGCACCTTCCGGATCACCAACCATATGGCCCATCTCCGACAGCAATACAAGATCGTAATAGTAAATAGCCGTAGCCGTCAGGGCTTTCGGCGTCAGCTGTGCCACTCCGGGACGCTGAGGACCGTTATCATACCAATCGCCCAGGCCATAGGAAAGCATGTTATTGACAGCTTTTGACTGCAGGTATTGTACATATTTGCTGGCGGTAGGATAAGCCTTTCGGATGCTTGCCGTATCCCCATACCATTTGTACAATTGCCAGGGCAGTATCACACAGGCGCTTCCCCATTCCGGAGAATCCCTGAAACCAAAACCGTTGTCATCAAAGAACACATACTCTGGCGCTATATCCGGCACCAATCCACTGTCTGTCTGCGCTTCCCGCATATCATCCAGCAACTTCCGGTAGAGCAGGGAGATATCGTAATTATGCCGGATAGAATTCCCCATTAGATAATCCTGCTCCAGCCAGCTCAGTTTTTCTCTATGCGGACAATCCGTTGCCACACTTTGCAGGTTGCTTTTAATAGCCCACTGTATCAGGGTATGGATGCGGTTAAACAGTTCGTTCGAACAGGAGAAACTACCTGTGGCAGGAGCGGCATTGCGGGTATGCAGGAAATTCAGTTGAGTGACCTGCGGCAGTCCTGTATTAGATGCTGTATCAGGTGCTGCACCTTCTACCTGTACATAACGAAAGCCATAATAAGTAAAGCGAGGCCGCCAGGTTTCCTCTCCATCTCCCTTTAGAGTATAGGAAAAATAATACGGGGAACCAGTGGCTTTCTGATTGGATAGCTTATCTGCATTCAACAATTCAGCAGGTATCAGTTTGACTGTCTGACCTCTTCTACCTTTTACTTTCAGCTCCACAATGCCTGATGCATTCTGACCGAAATCATACGTATACACATTTGGCCGGGACCGTGTAACAGTCCTTGCGGACAGTATTTCCATCACCTTTACAGGATTGTCCAGCTCTGGTTCCAGTCTTTTTTCTGTTGCTTTCACGATATTAGCCTGCTTCCAGTGTGCATCATCAAAAGAAGACTGGTCCCAGCCTTTTTGCTCCAGTTGAGCATCATAGTCCTCCCCACCATAGATGCTGGCAAATGTAACAGGAGATGGCGCCGTCTTCCAGTCCTTCCCCGAAACAATCTGCTTAACCGTTCCGTCAGTATAAGTGATCATCAATTTGCAGATCATTCTTGGCATGCCATAGGTAATAGACAACTTCTTATAACGTTCCTTATTCACGTTAAAGAACCCATTTCCTACGATCACTCCCAGTGCATTTCCACCTGCTTTTAACTTGTCTGTTACATCATATGTATTGTACAATACCGTTTCATCATAGTCTGTCCAGCCGGGCGCCAGGAAGTTGTCTCCCAGTTTCTCTCCGTTCAGGTTCACCTCGTACTGACCAAGTCCGCTGATGAAGAGCAATGCACTTTTAATATGATCACCACCCTGAAACTCCTTACGGAACAATGGCACCACAGGGCGCTGCTTCCCCTTATGTTTCTCATAAAACTTAAATGCACCACCATGTACACCGGGTACCACACGCATAGAATCAGGAATATCCTCGTATCCTATCCATTGCGCCTGTGCCCAGTCCTGCTTACCGGCAAGCGCTGTTGTAAAGGAGGCAGCAGCACTCCACGGGGACACATTACCATGATTATCCCATATGCGGACACGCCAGTAATATTTGTGCGCAGGTAGTATGGAACGGTTTGCCAAATGAGCACTGACGTTATAAGACTGTGAAGTCCTAACACGGGTGCTTGTATCTTTTATTCCGATAGATGTACTATCCTCGGTTACCTGTATCTGGAACATCGTCTGCATGCATCCTCTTTGAGAAGCAATGATTTCCCAGCTAAGTACAGGGGCAAGAGAAGTACCTGCAGGATTTATTTTATGATCGGTTCTCAGGTTAACGGCCTGCAATTCCTGTCCCGAGATCTTCAGGGATAATAACAGGAATAGCATAGTAATGCCTTGTCTCATGCTTATCATTCTTTGTGCGCGGATGTCGAAGTAATGGTTAGTCGAGCCGGTGACAAACCAGCTACTGTAGCCTGTAGTATGATATTGCCTGCAGACTTATCTGCCTTAATAATTGCCAGGCATCTGCCTCTCCAGGCCTTACGCTGTGGTAGCTGATAACTTTCTACGCTCATTGGATTGGCATTGCCCACACCAGCAATAGCGCCAGGACCAGTGAGCTCAAACTTTACCAGATCTTCCGCATCAGGCAACCTGTTGCCATCTGCATCGGTTAATTCAACAGTTACATAACTCAGGTCCTGACCATCAGCATTGATTTGTTGCCTGTCTGCTGTTAGTTTGACCTGTGCGGCTTTTCCTGCCGTGGCGAGTATAGCAGCAGGGGATTTTTGTTTGCCATTATATCCAATGGCTGCTAGTTTCCCCGGCGAATAAGGCACCTGCCATACCGCCATAAAACGGTTCTCCCTACCTGCTTTTTTGCGGCCTAAAGAAACACCGTTCAGCAACAGCTCCGCTTCTTCATAAGAGGTGTATACAGACACTTCCAGTGGCTTACCTTCATACCCTTCCCAATTCCAGCTATCGCGGGCGTCATACCACTCCCAGTGACTCCAATCTACCTTATGTGTATTTGTATCAAAAGAAGGCTTAGGTGGTCTAACAAAGAGTGATAGCTGATCAGTTTTCCAGAGTACATCACGATAATATGATTGCGGACGTTTCCATCCACAGATATCAATATCGCCACAGTAGGCAAGGTTCCAGGGATAAAAGCCCTGATGCTGCATATATCCCAGCCATCCGATACTGGCCTCACCGATATAATCAAAGGCCGTCCAGACAAAGTCACCGATCACCCAGGGATGATCTGCTACCTGCATCCAGTAGTCATAGGCTTCTATAGCAAAAGACTCTGTAGCCATCATCACACGCTGCGGAACACGTTCATGATCTTTCACATATTGATTACGAGCATAGTTATAACCTGCTATATCCAGTGTTGATAAGAATACATCCTTATCTGGCGCAATGCCATTCACGCCGCAGGTGATGAAACGTGTTGTATCTATACTACGGATATAATCGCTTAGCATACGTGCCACTTTTGCTACTTCCGGCTTCTCACGATGAGGGATTTCATTCCCTGTGCTCCACATAATGATGGACGGATGATTACGGTCGCGATACACCATGCTTTCTACATCACGCTTCCACCAGTCATCAAAGTACAGGTGATAGTCTTCCGGATTCTTGCCATCCTCCCAGGTATCAAAGGCTTCATCTATCACCAGCATACCGAGACGGTCGCAGGCATCCAGGAACGCCGGAGAAGGCGGGTTATGTGAACAGCGGATCGCATTATACCCACTGGCTTTTAACAGCGCCACCTTACGCTCTTCTGCCCTGTCGTATGCCTTTGCGCCCAATGGACCGTTATCATGATGCACACAGCCTCCTTTCAGTTTGATAGTCTTACCATTCAGCTGAAAGCCCCTTTGTGCATCCACGGCAATTGTGCGGATACCAAAAGGAGTAGTAATGCTATCTTTCAATTGATCGTCTACATATACCTGAGTGATGGCCTTGTACAATACAGGCGTCTCCACAGACCAAAGCGCCGGAGATTTTACTGTAATGGTCTGTTGTAGTACAGTATCTTTCCCTGCTGATATCAGTTGCTGCCCCTTGTGTTCTGCTATTACTTTTCCCTTCGCATCTGACAAGCGTGTGATTACGATAGCAGTGAGGGCTGTGCCTGTTTCATTCTGTAATGTCGTATTGACATTCACGGTTGCTGCATTGTTGTTCACCAACGGTGTAGTGATATAAGTACCCCATTGCGCTACATGCACCGGCTCCAGCGCTTTCAACCACACATGCCGATAGATACCCGAGCCTGCATACCAGCGACTGTTCTCTCCTTCATTCCTTACTTTCACCACCAGCACATTCTCCTTACCAAATCTCACATGCTGCGTAACATCATACCAGAAAGACGTATAACCATATGGATGCTTGCCCAGTTTCTTTCCATTGATCCAGAGCTGCGCATTCATATACACACCATCGAACTGAATGATGATACGTTTTCCGTGTTGCGCAGCCGGCATAACAAAATGCTTGCGGTACCAGCCACTACCTCCGGTGGTAAAACCTCCACTCACCTGACTGAGCGCACCCTTATTAAAGGGAGAAACAGTTCCGGGCAAGTCTTCAATGCTCCAGTCATGTGGCAGTGATACCTTACGCCAGTCAGTATCATTGAATAAAGTATCTTCTGCCCCCTGTGCGGCGCCCCGCCAGAAAAGCCAGTTATCGTCAAACAGCTGTACACGCTGCGCAGTGAGCGATGTACAAAAGAATAAACAGGCGAATAATACTATCAGCAAACGGCTCATCATCATTTATCTTTCTTGAAAGTAAGTGTGCTTTTACCAAGGTCTCTGGAAGTGGCTACTGCAATACCGCGCTGATCATTCTTATCGACCGCACAGTAGAAATGATAGACCACTCCCTTGTGAGAAATAACAAAAGATTTATGGGCAAAGCGACCATCATAATCTTCCGTTGAATTGATCAGGTCTTCTCCATACCAGTCAGACCAGTGTACAAGATCATAAGAACAGGCGAAGCGGTTAAAGGCGGTAGGTCTGTTCTTCCAGAATGCACCGAAATAAAACATCACCCATACATTATGCATGCGTTGTATCACTGCATCTCCCGTGATACCGGTATAATGATCCAGTACCGGCTGATCGAGATACCTTTTCCAGTGTTCCATATCATCAGATACCGCCATACCGATACGTTCCTTTCCCCGTTTAGGATGCAGGCTATCGCCTTTAGCATTGTAGTACATCACAAAAGGATAACCGGTAGTTTTGGTCTTATCCCATATGACAGAGCTCTTGTAAATGGTATTATTCTCCCACCAGCCCGCATTGCTGTCCGTTGCCATTAAGGCCGGCTTATCAAAGCGGTACCATTCATGTGCCTTAGTGGTCTTTTTACGGGTATTGGCGATACCGATAGATAACAGCCCCTGCTCATATCCTGTGTGAGCGCCGCCGATATAAGTCATCCAATGTTTCTTCCTGAACGACTGCCATTTGTAATTACCACCCCACTCATAATCCTGCAGAGAAATATATCCTGCCCGTTGATTCGCATCCCACGAAGTAGTGCTATCAGCAAATGACATCATCTTTCCTTTTGTCTTCCAGTGCAGCAGGTCTTTACTCTCCGCCAGCAATGTTTCATACCCGCGGCCATCATACATGATATATACCATGTACCATTTTTTGCCTTTACGGAATATACTGGGACAATCCAATTTCTTACTGTCATTCGGTGGTACCATTACCATTCCGTACTTGTAAGGCGTTTTTATCTCATGGTAGATCTTCCCCATTACTGTTGTAGGTACCCGATCAATAGTCCTGATCTTTTCCTGCTGCAATTGTACTGGCCCTAATAATCCTGCTTCCAGTAAAGGCACATGCTGCAAACGCAGGGGAGCAGTAGTATGTGTAATACGCTGTGCTACCGGCAAAGCAGTATCCCCGATCAGGCGGTTGGCCCATGTATTTGTCACCGCGATCGACAGCTCATTCTTTCCCTCCCGCAAACCAGGCGTGATATCCACGCGGTAAGGATATGTCCATGCTACACCACAGTTGATACCATTGACAGTCACTTCTGCTATATTGGCTACATGACCCAGATCCAGGAAAACACGAGATAAGGTATCCTGCTTATTCAACGACCATTCGAAACTTTGCCTGTATGTGGCAGTACCTGAATAATAACGGATCTGTGGAGAAGGATGCTTCGCCCAGTCAGTCAGTTCATTGAATATGACCGGCACTTCCGGACCACCAGCAGCCGTATCAAACTTCACTTCCCATGGGCCATTTAATGTGCCTTTGGTTTCCAACACCGGCCAGTTAACAGCCTTGTGCATCTCTTTAGCCCCCGTTGCTCTCCGGAACACAATAAAAATGCTGCCATTAGCAGGCAACTGCAATTGCAGATTAGTACGTCCATCCTGCGATGTCCAGTCTAAGGCCATACGCTGCTCGCCTGTTACAGGATCCCACAATTCAGGCAGCCTGCCGCTTACATGGAAAGACACATTTACCAGACGGTCTATCTCCGCCTGATTAGACACAAAATAAATATCATAGTTAGGGGAACTGCGGTGCGTCCAGGCAATTGCAGTGGCTCTCTTACCTGACAACTCTTTCGCCAGAAGGTCTGGCGCCAGACCTAATGCATCAAATGAAGACGACTTCCATGGACCTTGTATCACGCCTTTATTACCTAAAGTGATCACGCTATCTGGCGCTTCCAGCGATCTGACAGGTCCGTTCACCAATATAGTAGCTCCCGCCTGCAGTAATCTTCTGAGATGAAAGACCGTCTCACGGGATAACAGATTTCCTTCAGGTGACATGGCCATCGCACCGGGCAATACCAGCATCCGGTAGACAGCGCCACCCGGCAATATAATATTCCCGTTCTTCACCGTTGCCAGCCTCAATAAGGCATCTTTGTTAAAAGAATCATAGTTGTATCCCTGCAACGCATCTACCCAGGTGGCAGGATCTGTAATATTCGCAGAAGCGGTCACCCCTGCAGGCATTTCACGTAAAGGACCTCCCCGGTTGGCCATACGCTGCGATTCCGCCTGGATCATGCTATCGCCGAAAAGGCCGGGCAATACACTTATCAATCTTTCAGGTAATACCGCCCTGCGTGGCAGTTCTTCTCCGGTGAATACTGCTACATCCGCGACAGGGCGTCCCTGTTGCAGTAAAGCCTGACAACGCTGTGCATAGCTCACCCATGCCCTGCCTGGTTTCCACCAGGTCTGGTCACGCTGAAAATAGAGTCCTATGCCGTCCAGCGTCATACCGGGACGCTGATCAGTCCACAGATTATGCGCAAATACATGATACACCAGTTTATTAATCCCCAGTGCATAGTTGCGGTCTGCCAATGCTTTCAGCATACCGGGATGTTCATCCCAGCGCATACGCAGTTCTGTAAATGCCTCTGCCTGCACGATCTGTTTGCCATATATATGCGCACCCGAAATAGCGTCCAGCATATCATTGGGCTTATCGTGCGTAGGACTGCGCAACCAGAATTCTCCCATCGGGATGTCGGCGGACTGATAATGCTGCATGCCATCACTTGTCATCACAGGCGCTACACTCTCTGCAGTGAACGTACATTTATGTGCATGCGCCAATGCCGCCAGTGTATCGTAAAAGTTTTGTTGTACCAGTTCGGTGATCGTAGTTCTTACGTCATGTAGGAAATGCTCCGCTGTTTGTGTATTCTGTACAGGATATCCTGCCATAGCCGGCAGATATCGCAGCAGGTCATAGCCACGGCGCTTGCTGAACTCTCGTCTGAAATGAGATGACCAGTTCTGACTACCGCATTCCCAACTGTCCACATGAAAGACCTTCAATACACTGTCTGCCAGCTGTGGCCCTATCTGGCGGATAGCTTCTCCAAACCAATGATCAAACTGCTTACGGACCGCCGCACTATTGAATTTATCACATTCCAATCCCGCGCCCGCTCCACCAGTAGCGTTGGTATACCCTGTAGAAGTATGCCCTATGCGCAGGACTGTCCAGTTACCTGCAGGCGCTTTCCAGTGCAGTTTGCCTTTTGCATCTATCAGTGCCGTGAGGTCTGTTATTTTATCCAGGGGGATACAATCTCTATCGGGGATCTGTTTTGCTGTTGTGTAAGGACTGATGCGCCACACTGCGCCACTCTTGCCTTCAAACTGGTGAATGCGTGGCTGATCTGAAAGGTGCAGTCCTGTTATCTTCAGACTTTGTTTCCACTTAGCAGCGTCCAGGTCTTCCGCCCCGGGCTCTGATCCTTCCTTATCATAAGAAAAGCGGAAGAAGCGGGCCGTCACTGGTGTAACCGCGTGTGTAACCGGCGCATCTTTATCCTGCCAGCCGTGACGTGGCACATTCAGTTTGCCGACAGGTCTGAAATCAACTCCATTATCGCTTATTGAAATACTTAACCGGTGTGCCTGGTAATTATTGCCATTAGTACGCACCGTAACTGCATAACAGGTGAAAGGCTGTTCATACGCATACTGGATCCAGCAGGGATCCTGGCTGCGAAAGCTTTCCTTATTACCCGCTACAGTGAGGAACTGCGCATTGACACCTGGCTGACTGGTAGTTACTGTTGGCGTTTGATTACTCGCCGGCAAAGAGGGGAAAGCCAGTACAGCAATGTCTCTATAATATTTTTCGTTCGTCTCAGGTTGAGGCAGCGTATCATTAAATGTAGTATTCCCTTTCACTGTAGTAGTTGTCCACACTACTTTCTGCATAGATAGTTCCGGTGTGATCCAGGGACCTCCCGCCAACGCGAAACCATCGCTTACATGCATTCCCAGCTGCAAACCTAGTCTGGCAGCTTCGCTATGCGCAAAGCGCACCATATCCCACCAGGCAGGACTTAGTTGTTCTACCGGTGGATTGATAAAAGGCGGATTCGCTTTCCCCTTGATGGGCATCAGGTATGCCCCTCCTATGCCTGCCTCCTTCATCGCTTCCAGATCAGCAGTAATCCCGGCACGGCTTACGCTGGCATGCATCCAGTACCAGAACACCCAGGGCTTTGCCGATACAGGCGGTTGCCTGAATATGGTGTCCAGGTATTGATCCTGGGCCATACCAGTTTTTACACAAATACAAAAAATGAGCAGAAAGAAATATCGTTTCATAGCAATCATACGGACAACTACACAAGGATCTATAGGTTGACTAATATTTGTTTTGTAAAAATCTTCTCAGCTGACAAGGCAATTGACATTTCCGGCTGATAAACCTGGTCCGTGGG
The DNA here is from genome assembly GCF_900102545.1 of Chitinophaga filiformis. GTDB lineage: Bacteria > Bacteroidota > Bacteroidia > Chitinophagales > Chitinophagaceae > Chitinophaga > Chitinophaga filiformis. The sequence goes on from NZ_FNBN01000016.1 coordinate 87,184, forward strand.
ATACCGACAGCAAAGCAAATACCGGCCGCATCATCACTGAAATACCGACTTCATATAAGCTGCATTCGCACTGAAGTTTTTCTTTACATTCCTGGGATCATTCGCATCGCGGGAACGCTCGATTACTAACCATCCGCTCCAGTGCATCTTGTCCAGTGTATGCTTTACCTCTTTCATATTGATACGTGGGTTATTCTGTAACCAGACTCCATCTGTATCTGTACAATGGATCTGACAGATACGTTTAGCCCCCAGGGTCTTTAGTTCCTGAATCAGATCACGTCCAGCCTGCAGGGCATTGGAAAAATTAAAGTAACTCTTCACAGCAGGAGAGCCTATTTCATCGAGTAGTTTCACCTCTTCTGCTGCTGGCAAAGCTGTTTCCACTCCAATGATCACACCTGCCTTTTCAGCATTCGCACCTATTGTCTTTAAGCGCTGTACGATCGCGGGTCGCAGTTCCGGACGTTTTACCAGGTCGCCCTGCACACCCAATGGCAGGAAGGCGATCTTCACCTTCATCTGCACCATGGTATCTATACAATCCTGTACCATCCTTTCTACTTCAGCTTCGGGTCTTTCCGCAAAGGACTGTGCATAAAAGCCTGACATAGCAATGGAGCTGATGGCTATATTGAATGATTTAGCAGTATCGAGGAACTGCTGGCGCACCACTGGATCAGACAATTTACTGTCAAACGTCGGACGGTTACCCAGTCCTCCCATATCCACTTCCACGCCATCTGCCCCAATGTCTTTTGTAAGCTGAAAAGCGCCCAATTTCTGGCGTTTCAGGATCATCCAGTCACATACCGCTATCCGGTACCTCGGGTCCTTTTTAAAGGCTGCCAACACTATTTCCGGGAGTAGTAATCCTCCTGCCAGTAAAGCGACGTTGCCCAGGAAGCGACGCCTGTTTGTTTTTTCCATCATGGCCATTGCTCGTTATTTATAGGTTTCAATTCGAGGGCATGCGGGTCAATCTTCACATGCCTGATCCTTTGCCTGCGCCAGGTGTATACTACATGCACATACCCGTCTGCAGTCTGTATCACGGAAGGATAAGAATACTGGCTTACCGGCGATCCTTCCAGCACCAATGCAGCAAACCAGTGAATACCATCATCAGATACGGCCACATTCAATGGCGTACGCGCACCTTTTGATTTGCCGGCCGGTGTCTTCACATGATTGTACACCAGCAACTGCCTGCCATCTGCCAGTGTTACCGCATCTGTGCCGGAGTTATTGTTAGGCAATGCAGTAGCACTGAGTGGAGACCAGGTCTTACCATTATCTTCCGACCATGACTGCACAATCACTCCTTCCTTACTTCTGCAGAGTATCTGTAATCTGCCTTTGCCATATTTCAGTACACTTGGCTGAATAACATTGAATGTTTTACCATCGTTGATTGGACCGCGCATGGTCCATGTTTTGCCTGTATCTGTGGTACATTCAAAATGTACCTTCCAGCCTTTTCCTTCGGTGCTCGACGGACAAAGCAACTCACCATTATCCAGCAAAACAGGTTTGTTCTTTACTGGCCCCAGGAAGCCTTCTGGTAATCCCTTTGCAGCAGACCATGTCAGTCCGCCATCAGTAGATGTTTTCATCCAGCCTTTCCATGAACCTACATTCTTCCCGGTCTTATAGAATAGTTGCAATCCACCACCCGGCACCTGGTATAATACAGGGTTCCAGCAGGCTACGCGTGCTGTATCCGACATTATCCCATTCGCCACTTCCACAGGTGTTGTCCATTTATCGCCCACCTTGCGACTCACCCAGATACCCACATCGGGGTTTCTTTCCTTTGTACCGCCAAACCATGCTGTTATCAGCCCATTAGGCGTTTCCGCAATTGTAGCGGCATGACTTTCGGGAAAAGGCGCTGATTCGAAGATGAACTCATCTTCCACGATACCTTTCTTCCAGGGCTGTTGCAGGTCAGCTGCAAACTCATAATCACCTGACCCGATCTGATATACAGCCCGGTCGCCTTCCATTCTCAGGAAGGTGATATCTTTTCTGTTCGTAACCGCCTGCCCACCCTCCTGTATACCAGTCGCAGCACGGGCGGGTATATACACGGAGGCAGTAGTATTTACAGGGATTGTTATTTTCCAAATGAATTTATTGATGTCTTTTTTCCAACTGCTACGCACCACACCGTACATCGTATGGAAAGATGCATTCACGTTATCAAGCCCCGGAGCCAGCACAGGCTTCATCTCCAATTCACTATAAGCCGGCGCACTGCTTTTTATTCCTGCAATATCTTCATACAACCATACCAACAGGTCTCCCAGCAACATGACGTGATTATGTGAATTCATGGCAGGAGCGGCAGTATTGCCATTCCACAATTCCCAGATAGTAGTCGCGCCATTTTCCACCATATATCCCCACCCCGGATAATCTCTGTCTGCCGCTATCTGGTAGGCTATATCAGGTCTGCCATTATGTGTAAGACCGCGCATCAGCCATTGTGTACCTATCAATCCGGTACTTATATGACCACCATACTTCAACAGTGTACTGTCTGTGATATGTTTGAAGACCTGTTCACGCACACCAGCCGGTACCATATCAAATGAGAGCGGCAGCAGGTTCGCTGTTACGGTATTATTGCTATAATGATCTGTACGAAGGAAACGATTATTAAAGGCAGTCTTAATACTATCTGCAGTTGTTTTAAACATCGCCACATCAGATGGCCGATGTAACAATCCGGCAAACTTTGCCATCATATGCAGATAGTGATAGTAGTACGCTGTTGCAATCAGGGCACCATCTGTAATACGGGATGAATCTTTGGTATGGATTAACTGCTTTGACTCAGGTGGTACACACCAGTCGCCATACTTATCTTTCGTCATAATACCTTGCTTCAGGTATTTCGTTCTCATGTAATGCAGCCACTGTTTCATGGATGAATAATGTCTGGCAACAGGCTGCAGATCACCATACTGATCATAAAGTGTATTGGCGATCATCAGGTAGGTACCTGGCCAGGTCATATTATCGGAGTAATAGTTCCAGTAAGCAGGCGCTACATCAGGAATAGCGCCTTCTTTGGTTTGCGACTGTTCAATATCATCCAGCCATTTGGCATATAACTTCGCATTATCAAACAGGAAGCTTTCTCCATAAGCGCCTGTCGCACGATCGCCTAACCAGGGCATACGCTCATTGCGCTGCGGACAATCCAAAGGCATTCCCTTATAATTACCCAGGATACCCCAGTAAGCATTTTTATAAATACTATTGATAGTTGGATCTGATGTTGCAAATGTACCGGTATGCGCCAGATCATCGCTGATCACCTGCCCTTCGAGGTCGCTCTTCTCCAGCTTTCCCGGATAACCACTGATCTCTGCATATTGGAATCCATGATATACAAAAGCAGGCGCCCAGGCCTCCTCACCCTCTCCCTTCAACGTATAGATATCTGTTACTTTTGCATCACGCAAATTATCAGTATAAAGACTACCATCGGCTTTCAGCGTCTCTGCAAATCGCATGACCACCCGTTGCCCTTTCTTCCCCTTTACCTTTATCTGCAACCAGCCCACCATATTCTGTCCCATATCCACAATGTATACGCCTGGTTGTTTCTCTTTAACAGACAAGGGATGCAACCTATCAACGATGCGCATCGGCTCATTCATCTGTGCCTGTAAGACACCTGCCGGTGCAGTCACTAGTGCTACCTGTTGCCAGTTCTTATCATTAAAACCAGTAGCATTCCATCCCGGCATTTCTTTGTTTGCATCATATTCTTCTCCGTCATATTCATTATTGGTTCTGATAGGCCCATCGGCAGTCAGCTTCCAGGAAGCATCACTGGTGATGATGTCACGCTTTCCATCTGCATACACTACTTCCAGCTGCAACAGTAAACGGGGATAACCGAATGTGGTGATCTTCTGTGGTTTATAAGCCTGTCGCATTGTAAAGAAGCGACCATTACCTAATACAGCACCAAGTACATTTTCACCCTGCTGCAAAGCATCCGTCACATCGTATGTGTTATACTTCACTGTCTTGCGGAAATCTGTCGGCGATTGTGATAACACCGCGGTGCCTGTACGTTTTCCGTTTACATACAACTCATAAGAACCAGGGCCGGCTATATAGACAGTAGCCCGCTTAACAGGTTGTTTAACTGTAAACGGCTTACGGTAATAACGTGCAGATAACCGAGAAAACTTAGTATGTGCACTATCCCAGGCGAAGCTGGTATCTGCACCTATCCACCGGGCTTTCCAGTCAGACTTGTTCAGCAGGCCCATACTCCATGAACTGACATTGCTCCACTCAGACTCACCGGCACTTGTCCACACCTTCACTTTCCAATAGCATTGCTGACGACTTTGCAATGCCTTACCACTATAAGGAATATGAATACTATTCCGGGAGATGATCTTTCCTGAATTCCAAAGATCCGCCTGATTGGCAGCCAGCTTCTCAGGACCAGATGCCACCAGGATCTGGTAGGCAATCTGCATGATATTACGACCAGTACCTGTTATCTCCCAGCTAAGACGGGGACGGATAGCATCAATGCCCTCCGGATTAACAAGCATCTCACAACGGAGATACTGCAAAGATACCCGGGCAGCAAAAGGCGCAACAAGGGTCTTGCTCTTATGAGTATTGGCTAATGTTGCCTGAGTAATACCAATCGTCAACAATATATAAACCAGGGCACGCATTATAATTCAGCTGTTTTGAGGGATCTTATATAAAATTTCGCCGTACGCGGTTCGTGTTCTCCCGCCTGTTTCAGATCATAATCCTGATCTGCAGGTGTATCTGCATCCGGGAAATGTCGCGGTTCTCCTGTACGGAATACAATTCTTTCCAGTTTATCCACAGGCGCAAACATCAAACTGGTCAACACGTCCTTACCATTTACATTAATGGTGTAGAAACGATTTGCAGTATTGATAGTAAGGCGTACGTTATACACACTATCCGGTGCATATTTCATGAAGTTCTTAAACCTGGCGCCTGCCTTTGCTTTAAACACACTATCCGCATCAAACACCAACCTTAATCCAGGCGTACCTTTTCCATCCTGTAATTCTACATGCAAACAGCCATGATCATTCTGCGCTGCTTTCACTGTAAATGCCACTATCAGCTTTGAAGATGCAGGAAATAATCTTTCAGCCTTCCCATAATCAAAAGGGTCTTTATCTTCCATCACGAGCTGTTGTTCTCCATTCGCCGCAGATGATACTCCTACCGGCGCCCAACGCGGACTATAGACATTCCAGTTCTTCAATGCATCAGCGGGTTTCATATCCGGAAACACATCAGCCACATGAGCGGGCGCTTTATCCATAACAGGCACCGGTATCATAGATACCCAGATATCTTCTTTATTCATGCTGTAAGTCACCCACAGATTGCTATCAGATGGTGTACCATTTCCTTCTTCAATCCCACGTACATACTGCGGCCCGTATGACTTATAGTTACCACCATAACGCATCGGAGTGATCTCCCCGTTCACCAACAACAGGTTGGTATAATCTATTCCATCCTGGCTTACAGACAGTGCCAGCGGCCAGCGATATTCAGAAGGATTGTACACCGTTGCATAGCGTCCATCGGTAGTGCGTTGTCCCCAGATCTTGGCATTGCTGTTCACAAATCCCGGAGCACGCGCTACTGTCCCCCATGTACGTCCTTCATCCTTACTCATGCTTGTTAATGCGTTCTTCCACAAACCTACTACCCGTCCATCCGGCAAATGATAATAACAGAAAGCCTTGTATTCTTTATGTATAGGGATCAGGGGATCATCCCTGTCTGCCTCTTCATTCCATTGCTGCATCATCAGCGGAGTAGCCAACAGTTCATTACAGGCTGCTACAAAAGCCTTGTCCTTGCTGGTAGTATAAAATGGATACGACGTATTATCCTTGTTCCACTTTTTATTATACCTGATAAAATAGATAGGTCCAAACTTTCCATCATGTAATATTTCTCTCACCACACGACCTATTCCATTTCCATCATTCGGATCATCTTTTGCATCCAGGCAAATGCCATAATAACCTAAAGCCAGCAGCTTATTGCTCTTCGATACATAGAATCCCATGCGCTGATGCATTACAGCCATCAGGTTCTTCGCCACACCCGGATGGCCTTCCTTTACAGTACCGTCCGGCACCTTATAAGGTGGAAACAGCAATACCGGCATTTCCCAGTTATGGCCATCCGCAGAAGAAAGTAATAACGTCTGCCCCGGAGGAACACTCTCACTTTTTTCGTCACTCAGGTATTCCACATAAAAGCGCTTATTCCAATACGCCAGCATCGGCGCATGATTATAAGTCCATCCCATACTATCTCCCAACTCCGGGTGTTCCCTGTTGGCACGCATGATCTGGATACTATGCACTCCCATCGCGGGACGCAATTGTCCATGATGATAGTCTACATTCACCAATGTCTTACCTGTATAACGGATACTCTCCTGTGCCTTAGCAGCAGTGCCTAACAGTAAACTCAACATGCATATCGTTGCGACGTTCCTCATCTCCTTCATTTGATCTGATTCAATATTTTCCTGCGGGCTTTAAACACAGTTCCATGTTTATGTCCGACAGGCACGCTGATCTGTCCTGTGATGTCTTTGAAATGGTGAAAGTCTGTTGTACTTACAGCACCATACTTCTTATTACCATAATCATCATAATAGATCAGCCACTCTTTACCATTATTTAAAACAGTAGGGCCTTCAGTCAGCTTACCGGTAAAAGCAGCAGAAGGATTGCTATAAGGCCCTAAAGGATGTTTTGCAAAAGCGACTTTCAGATCACGTTCATTTCTTGTATTATCTTTCAATACGAGTGTATACTCCTGCATGCCTGTCTTCACAATTGTAGCATCTATCACACTAAAGCCAGGATCAAGAAATAGCTTCGCAGGAGAGAATGATTTAAAGTCTTTGGTAACCGTATAATACATTCTGTGATTATTAGTTTCTTCTTCAATCCCTTTCTCAAAACGGCCAGGTATACAGGATGCCCAGATGATAATAAACTGTTTTTCATCTTCATCATAATACAACTCCGGCGCCCAGACATTTGCAGTAGCAGGCTCATTTTCCATCACAGGAATAAACTGTTGCGGTTTCCAGTGTTGCAGATCACTTGAGTAAGTATATCCAAATCCCTTATCACCTTTCCAGCTGGTTGTCCACACAAGATGAAATACACCATCAGGCCCTTTCGCAATACTGGGGTCCCGCATGATCTTATCCTTACCCACCACCGGAGTTAGAAAACTACCGGGCAGACTATCCCATTTATAACCATCGTAGCTATAGAGGAAATGCAGCCCATCTTTACCAGGCTCGTGGAATGAGGTAAACATATAAACCTCTTTTCGTGACCGGCAGGCGAAGCATGTAAATGCTAGTATGTATATGATGAATTGTTTCATTTAAACGGGAATTTCAATCAACGTGTCATTCATTTATTCGCACAAATCGCATATCTGTCCCGGGGGTTGTCACCAACAAATCCCGGGTTGTCACCTCGCAAATCCCCAGGGTTGTCACCCCGTTATGCACCGGGTTATCACCCCCGTTATGCCCCCCGGGGTTATCACCCCGCGCTACAAACACTGACGCTCCTAACGGAGCTGAT
>NZ_FNBN01000015.1 GCF_900102545.1 Chitinophaga filiformis
TTCACCCCGTGCTACAAACACTAAGCCCCCTGACGGGGTCTATTGAAGCGAATGATCAGGTATTGGGAGTACGCTTTTGCCATGCCTTTATTATGCTTTATCCATGCCTTTACCATGCCTTTGGGGTGGACCTGTAACAATTCCCGATCATAGTGCCAATAGGGTACGACTATACTCCGACTATCCTACGATCCTTAATCTATAGGCTCTGTAGTCCTACATTAGGCCTACCATTCTATAGCCATCGCTATAGAACAGTGCCTGTAATGCTATAGTAAAGAGCCTATAGGTTATAGGTCGCGCCGAATCCCCACCGGATGCATACCCTTCCCAGGGGAACCCCAATAGGTATGACAATATGGGGGCATTCAAGAATCTGGACAAATTGTCCGGTCCTGAAGCTTACAGAAAGCTCAGCTATAAAAAAAGACCCGTGCTACGTGCACAGGTCTTTCCAGATTCAAAATGGACGGAAGGCTATCTGTTAGCATTTTATAATCACTGTTCGCCGGATAATATCTCTACATATCCATCTGTTCCATTTACCCGGATCCGTTGTCCGTCTTTAATCAGCCTGGTGACATTATCCACGCCGACAACTGCCGGTAAACCATATTCGCGTGCGATAACTGCTCCGTGGGTCATCAATCCGCCTACTTCAGTAACCAGCCCTTTTATGGATACAAACAAAGGCGTCCAGCTGGGGTCAGTAAAGGAGGTAACTAATATATCACCCTCTTCCAGATCTGCCTCTTCCATGTTCAGAATAACACGAGCCCGTCCTTCTATCACTCCGGCAGAAACCGCCAGACCTGCAATAGCGCCGGCCGGCAAGTTTTCCAGTTTATACTTACCGGCAACGATCTCACCATCAGATGTGATAACACGCGGTGGCGTCAGTTTCTTGTATGATTCGTATTCCTCCTTTCGTTTGTTGATAAGCTGGTAGTCCACTTTATTGCTGCGTACCACTTCATGTAATTCTTCAAAAGTGAGGTAGTAAATATCTTCTTTTTCATGAATGAGGCCGGCTTGTACCAGTTTTGCGGCTTCTTTCAGTAAAGCCTGTTTATAAATGAAGTAGCGGTTAATCAGGCGGTACTTTGGATATTCCCGATAACCGGCGAAGGTCCGGATCAGGTCTATCTTTGCTTTTGTTGCTGCGGCCTTTTGTTCACCGTCGGGCAGTTGCCTGAGGCGATCTAATATCTCCTGTTCTTTTTTCAGGGACTCCTGTTGCCCCTGTTCAAATTTCCGGGTACTGGCGCCGGGCTCGAAGTTTTTGATATTACTGAGGATCATGGGGACAAGTGTAGCCGGTCTTTCACTCCAGCGGGTTTTCGTAATATCGATTTCGCCGACACATCGCATGCCGTATTTGTCGAGATAAGCAGTAATAGCATCCCGGCTTTCCTGTCCGCCTTTAAATTGCAGCAGTTCGTCCAGGAAATTATCGTCTTTTACCTGTTGTAAATACTCAATTACTTCCGGATAAGGACGAATGGCATCCGCTACATCCAGGAGGGCGAGTCCCATCTCCGAAGTGATATTGTTTGGCACAGATTGAGAGAAGGTGTCAGCTATGCCTTTCTCACCTAACCACTCATTCATTTTTTCATTGATCCATGATGAAGCGTTGAAAGCCGTCATAATCGCTCCCATATGCCGTTGGTCAAACAAGTTCTTTTTTGATTGCTGAAGATGTTCCAGGATAAAATCAAACAAATCGGATCCTGATTTCGACAGGATGTTTTGTTTCAGCTCTTCTATTGAGTGCTGACTGGTTTTAATCAGATCAGCAACAATGGCCGGATCGTTGTCGAGTTGTGCATTGAAGTCAATAGAATGCCGGCTTTTATCATCTTTACCAGGACCCGCTGCTGTTTGATCCTCAGGCAACAATTTTATAAAATCTTGTCGCTCTGTTATGTTGATGAGTGCATCTTTTATAAGCGGATCGGATTTTCCCAGGGTCGTTTCTAATATCACTTTTCTGCTGACAGGTGAAGCCAGCATAGATGTGATATCAACAAATAATCTTCCACCGGCCTGACGCATGGTAGCAGACGTTGTTAACAGGAAGAAAGATAATCCCAATGGCTTCATGGCATCTGTCATCATCTGGTTATGACCGACAGATACATAGACGTGATTTTCCTGGTCATCTGCCTGAGGAACGGGGTATAAGGTAGTGATGGGCCGGCTCTGGACAATATAAAATACACCATCAGCGAAACACCATTCGATGTCCTGGGGCTTGCCAAAATGCGCCTCAATCTTTCTCCCAAGGCCTTGCAGCGCTATAATATCTTCATCGGAAAGCGATTGGGCATTTTGCTGATCTGCTTCGATCTCCTCTTCTTTTGTACCGCCTTCGGCTGTAGCCAAAACAGCAAGTTTCTTTGCAGAGATTTTCTTATCGATGATCTTGTCCTCACGCACTTTATAATTATCGGCATTTACAAGTCCTGCAACTAACGCTTCACCAAGTCCGAAGCTGGCATCAATGGATACTACCTTTCTGTTTGATGTAACCGGGTCTGCTGTAAACATAATGCCTGCTACTTCCGGGAAGATCATTTTCTGGATGACAACAGATAACCAGACCTTTCTATGGTCAAATTCATGCTGCAGGCGGTAGATGACAGCTCTGTCTGTATATAATGAAGCCCAGCATTTGCTGATATGTTTCAGAATAGCCCGGGCACCGATGATATTCAGGTAGGTGTCCTGCTGTCCGGCAAAGGAGGCGGTTGGAAGATCCTCTGCTGTAGCGCTGGAACGCACGGCGTATGCATTGTGGGGACCCAGTTGTTCGACATGTCGGATAATCTCATTAGCAATATTTTCCGGCATCTGAATTCCTTCAATCACCTGCCGGATTTTCGCACAGGTTTCACTGATGCCTTTTCTATTGTCAGCTTTCAGCTTGGCTAACTGATCCAGCAGTGCGTTGAATTCGTCGTTGCTTCCGACAATTTCTTTATATGCTTCAGTGGTAATGCAAAAGCCTCCGGGTACCTGTATACCCTCAATTTTGGATAGTTCTCCCAGGTTGGCGCCTTTGCCCCCGACCAGCGCAAGCTTTGTACTATCGATTTCCTGAAAATCAAGTATATAGGTCATTTGCTTTCTTTTTATGGTTATTTGTTGTTGAGCTTATTGGTAGTCTCATTCATTATCTCAATCGCTTTTGAAAAGTAGGCTTCGATAACTTTGAGTTCCTTGCTGGAAAATGAGGCAATCAGTTGTTCTGACTGTGCCCGGAATTCTTTATAAAGCGGTTCCAGGAGCGCCATTATATTTTTAGTGTTGGGTTCAATGAGCACTTTCCGTCTGTCGTCTTCCGCAAACCGTCTTTTCACCAGCTTTTTCTTTTCAAATCTGTCTATCAGACCTGTGACTGCACCTGTGGTCAGACCTGTTAAACCGGAAAGCTCACCTGCTGTCATTTGCCCTTTCTGTATCAGAAACCCCAGGTATTTATGGTCAGTACCGGAAAGTCCGGCCTCCCGGCCAATGGTTTCATGCATCTGAATAGAAGTATATGCATATACCTGGCTTAGTCTCCTTATTCGGGTGATTTCGTCTGTATCCATATTTATATCTTATTGGGTAAATATCTTAGTTGCTAAGATAATATTGATTTACAGATTGACCAAACAATTTTAGTAGAAGGGGGAGAATGGATACCTATAAAGTGAGCTTGATAAGATTCTTGAATTTTTTTTCTTCGGGACTAGTACCAAACCTCCATTTTCCAGATAAGCTGGTAAAACGTCCACTTTGGAAACTGATAAACTAAAGCGAATCTTCCGGCAATACCTCTTGGGACAAACAGGGGAAAAGGAGGCCGGAGCCATTGATAACTGGTACCAATCATTTGATAGTGAGTTTGTTACTCCGCTCAGTCCGGAAGAGGAAGAATCTGTCCGCCTGGAGATCTGGCAGCGTATCTATCCGGAGCTGGGCAAGAAAAAGGTCCATTACCTGAGAAGAAGCCTTGCCGCCGCTGCAGCAGTGCTCCTGTTACTGGCAGGAGGGCTGACCTATTACCTGGTGAACAAATCCAACCCTGCCTATACTGAAGTGACTACCGCCGTGGGACAAAGAAAAACTATACAACTGGCAGATGGCTCTCAGCTTACCCTGAACGCAGGTTCTATTGTTCGTATACCTAAAGATATGCGTAAGGAACGCCGCCTGAATATCGTGGACGGGGAAGTCTTCTTTGATGTGAAAGGGGAACCATCTGTTCCTTTTATCGTGGAAAGTGGCCCGCTGACTACCACCGTACTCGGTACTTCCTTCAACGTAACCGCCTATAAAGAAGTGAACAGGATGAGCGTCGCTGTAACAGATGGTAAGGTGAGTGTACAGCGAACCGGCAGTACTGCGGCGGTACTGGTGAAAGATCAGGCCCTGACCTACGATCGCGCGAAAAACAATACTACAATAGACGCTATTGATAAAAGCCTGCTGGGATGGCGGCAGGGCAGCATGGTGCTGAACGACGCCTCCTTTGAGGATATGGTGGTTCTGATGCAGAAGAACTTCGGCATTATGCTAACCACCTCCCAGCTGCGGGTACGGCAGACGAGGTACACCACTGAATTATCTACCGACATGGACCCTGTGAAAGCAGCAGAAGTACTGGCAGCTATCCACAACCTGAAGATTGAAGTGACCGGCCACGTGGTCACACTCTATGAATAAAACCAACAGACTAACACAAACACAACCAACGGACTAACACAAAGACAAGAAAACACTGTAAGCAATTAATGTTACGTGAGTTCTGCTTAACGTCAACATCTTAACGCCTAAACTACGTATGAAAAAAATTATCACAAGCTTCAGAAGACGGCTAGTGTCTGCCGTCCTTCTCCTGATGGGAGCTTCCCTTTTCCTGCCGGTATATGCGGGTAAGGGACAGATCCTGAAAGAAACCAATGTCACGATCCGCCTGAAAAGCGGGTCATTGGAGTCAGCCATTCAGGAGCTGCACTCATCCACGAAAGTTACTTTTGCCTATGACAAACAACTGTTACGCTCTTTTCCGATCCGGGACTGCTCTTTCTCCAACGAGCGACTGGATGTAGTGCTGGAACAGTTACTCCGCAACAAGCAGCTGGAGTTTTCAGAGGTCAATAACATTGTTGTGATCAGCAAGGCAACTGCCGGCAATACGCCTCCTGCCACTACAAAAGCAGGTAGGGAAGATATAGTGGTATCTGGTATCGTGACCGATGAAACAGGTACCCCTATGCCCGGTGTGAGCGTAGCTGTACGCGGCGCCAGCACCATGACCTCTACCGGTAATGACGGTAAGTTCAAACTGATTGTACAGTCGGCGGATGCCATGCTGGCATTCAGCTTCATCGGTTATGAAACAGTTGTCGTAACAGTAGGCAACCAGACCAGTCTGAATATACACATGAAAGTTGCCAGCAAATCACTCGGCGAAGTAGCGGTAGTGGGTTTTGGTACACAGCGTAAAGTGAGCCTGGTAGGCGCACAGTCTACGGTGAAAGTAACAGAATTCAAACAGCCTGCGGCAGATATTACGACGATGCTGGCAGGTCGTATTGCCGGCGTGGTAGGCGTACAACGTTCCGGTGAACCAGGTAAAGGAAGCGCTGATATCTGGATCCGTGGTATCTCTACTTTTGGTGATGGTAACAGTTCCGGCCCATTGATCCTGGTGGATGGCGTGGAACGTTCTATTAATAACATTTCACCGGAAGATATTGAGTCTTTCACGGTGCTGAAAGATGCTGCCGGTACTGCCGTATATGGTGTACGTGGCGCCAACGGTGTAGTACTGGTGAAAACGAAGACAGGTAAAGTGGGCAAGCCGCAGATCTACCTGGACTATAACGAGGGCGTGAACACGTTTGTACGTCGCCCGAAATTGCTGGATGGTATCTCTTATATGAACCTGGCCAATGAGGCATTGACCACCCGCAACCAGAATCCAAAATATTCGCAGGAATATATAGAGAATACGAAAAACGGTACCGATCCTTTGCTGTATCCTAACGTAGACTGGATGGATGCTGTATTCAATAAATACGGTCATACCCGCAGCACCAACCTGAATGCCAGTGGTGGTGTGGAGAATGCACAGTATTATGTATCCCTGGGTTACTTCAGCGAGTCTGGTTTCCTGAAAACAGATGATCTGGCGAAGTATAATTCATCCATGAAATACAACCGGTATAATTTCACCAGTAACCTCAATCTTCGTGTAACTAAAAGCACCAAACTGGATGTAGGTTTACAGGGCTATTTCTCCAACGGTAATTATCCCGGCATTAGTTCGGGCGATATCTTCCAGAGTGCGATGGACGCTGCGCCTGTGGCGTATCCTATTATGTATCCCGGAGGTCTCGTGCCCGGACAGTCATCCAACGGTGGTTTCCGTAACCCATATGCTGACCTGACCCGCAGAGGTTACCGCAATGAGTTCCGTAATCAGTTGTTTTCTAACCTGCGGGCTACTCAGGAACTGGATGCATTGACCAAAGGACTGACTGCGAGCGTAATGTTTGCGTTTGATACATACAACCAGAACTATATTACCCGCTCCAAGAGAGAAGATACTTATTATCCTGATCAGAGCATGCCTTATAAACCAGATGGTACGCTGAACCTCGTGAAAACATTCACCGGAAATGCTTATCTCGGATTTGATAATAATTCGAACGACAGGCAGACCAGCCGTAAATTTTATACGGAGGCCTCTCTGAACTATGACAGAAGCTTTGGTAAGCATCGCTTTGGCGGACTGGCCTTGTTCTATTCCAGCGATAAAACGAATGCACTGGCAGGAGATTTTATCAGTTCTATCCCGGAGAGATCTTTAGGTTTCGCAGGTAGGGTAGCTTATTCTTATTCAGATAAATATTTCCTGGAAGTGAACGCTGGTTATAACGGTTCTGAACTGTTTGCACCGGGTAACCGTTTCGGATTCTTCCCTGCAGTGGGTGTGGGTTGGATCATCTCTGAAGAGAAATTCTTTGCACCGCTGAAGAACGCTATCACCTTCCTGAAGTTCCGCTATTCCAATGGTAATACCGGTCTGGGAAGTGCGAAAGAACGTTTCTTATATATCACGAACCTGAGTACTTATGACAATGCTTATAAGTATGGTAAAGCATTTAACAACTTCGGTGGTATCAATATCAACCGTTATGCAACGAATGTAAAATGGTCTGTATCGAATAAACAGGATCTCGGTATCGAGTTCCGTACTTTGAAAGACCGCCTGTCAGTGATCGTAGACCTGTTCAAGGAGCATCGTACCGGCATCTTCCTGCAAAGGGCTTCCAACGTAGATTTCATGGGATTGCAGAACCAACAGTTTGCGAACCTGGGTATCGTGGATAATAAAGGTTTTGACGCTTCATTGGAATACAGTACCCGTATTGGTGCAGTCGACGTGCGACTGAGAGGTAATATCACCTATACGAAAGATGTGGTGAGAGAAGATGACCGTCCGCCGCAGACTTACCCATGGATGGAGCACAGAGGAAATAATGTATTGGCCCGCTACGGATATATCGCTGAAGGACTGTTTGTCAGCGATGACGAAGTGAACGAGAGCGCTGTACCGGGAGATAAGTCCAAAGTAAAACCCGGCGATATCAAATATAAAGACCTGAACGGCGATGGTATTATCAACAGTTATGATGTTACTAAAATAGGTCGCGGTGACCTGCCTACTACGGTGTATGGATTTGGATTTGACCTGGGGTATAAAGGATTCAATTTTGGCCTGTTGTTCCAGGGGATCTCAGATGCAGACAGAATGTTGAAGGGATCAGCGATCATTCCATTTAACGGTGGAGGCGGTCTGACCAATGCATATGCTATTGCAGAAGACAGATGGACAGTAGATAATCCCGATCCAAATGCATTCTATCCAAGGCTGGCGTATGGAGAAGCAGAGAATAAGAACAATACGCAGGCCAGCTCCTGGTGGATAAAAGACGTGAGTTTCCTGCGACTGAAATCAGCACAGCTGGCGTATAACCTGCCTACCACCTGGTTGAACAGAACAGGCATCCGCAATGCGTCTGTATACATACAAGGTATCAACCTGTTCACCTTCAGTAAGTTCAAGCTGTGGGACCCTGAGCTGAATACAGACAATGGTTCCAGGTATCCTAACATCAGGACCCTCTCTCTTGGCATGAACCTGAAATTTTAATCCTACAAGTAATGATGATGAAAAAGCTATTATATCTATTCCTCGTTATAGTACTCACGTCTTCCTGTTCAAAGTATTTGGACCAGGTGCCGGATGACAGGCTGACTTTAGACGAAACCTTCAGAACATGGTCTACTGCACAGCGCTTCCTGGCGGATGTGTATCGCAGTGTGCCTGATGAATTCGGGCAACGTAATCCTGGTTCAGAAACCAATCGTGGTCTGTGGACCGGTGGTTGTGATGAAGCAGATTTCGTATGGGGCTTTGTGCAATCCAATGATGTTAACATCGGTAACTGGGATGCTAACTCTGGTTTTGTGGGCGATTACTGGCGTAACTTTTATCGTGGTATCCGCAGTGCCAGTGTATTTATGGAAAATGCAGATGCGATCAGGGACCTGTCGCCCGACCTGATCAAACAATACAAGGCAGAGGCCCGTGCGCTGAGAGCGATGTATTATTTCTACCTGATGCGTATTTATGGGCCAGTGATCATCCTGGGTGAAAAAGCACCTGCCGTAGATGCAGACCTGCAATTGCCACGTAATTCCTTTGATGAGTGTGTGGAGTATGTGACCACAGAATTGGAAAAGGCAGCCGCAGACCTGCCGGTAATACCAAGGAATGATGAAGAATATGGCCACATTACAAAGGGGGTTGCGATGGCTTTCCGTGCTAATGCACTGATGTATGCCGCCAGCCCGCTATATAACGGTAACACCGATTTTGCCGATATGGTGAACAAAGATGGTAAACACCTGATCAGCCAGACCTATGATGCTGCTAAATGGACCAAAGCGGCAGAAGCTTATAAGGCCTTTCTTTCCACGTTTGTACCCGGCACTTATGACCTGTTCAGAAAGAACGATGCCAATGGTAATTATGATCCCTACCTGTCCTGCCGTGATGTATTACTGACCGACTGGAACAAGGAGGTGATCTTTGCCAGAACAGGCAGCTCTGTCAGTCCGAAACAATATGAAATGACCCCTTATCACAATGGTGCCAGCTCCCGCGATGTAAAAGGCAGTGGTGGCTTAGGTGCTACACAGAATATGGTGGACGCTTTCTTTATGAAGAACGGCAGAAGCATTGACGATCCTTTATCCGGATACGTAAAGGAAGGTACTTCTATGTTCCAGCCACCGAATGATACACATGAAAAGGAGATCTATAATCAGTGGGTGAACAGGGAACCACGTTTCTATGTAGGCATTACGTATGATGGCAGCACCTGGTTAAACACGTCTTTCGGTGAGATCACTACCCGTTTGTATAATACAGGTAATTCCGGTAAACGGACAGGTGGAGGCGACTATTCTCCTACCGGTTATATTGTTCGTAAGGCAATGGGACTGGGCGCCTGGGATATTTCCAACCGTACCCTGATACTGATTCGCCTGGCGGAGATCTACCTGAGTTATGCTGAGTGTGTGAATGAATCAGATCCTTCCAATCCTGATGCACTGAAATACCTGAACCTGATCCGTGAGAGAGCGGGTATTCCGCAATACGGCACTGAAGGACTGGCGGTACCAGCCGGCCAGGATGGCATGCGTGAAGCAATCCGCAAGGAAAGAAGAATAGAACTGGCTTTCGAGAATAACCGCTTCTTTGATGTACGCCGCTGGAAGATAGGAGAGCAAACCCAGAATGGACCTATGTCAGGACTGAATATCAGTGCCGACATGCCGGACTTCTTAAAGGTGGTGACTTTTGAAACAAGGGTGTTCAACAGGCGTCATTACTTTTTCCCGATACCATCCAACGATGTAAATAATGACAAGCAGCTTGTGCAGAATCCCGGATGGTAATAACTTTAATAACAGACACCAACTTGTTTTTGTGATGAATAAACTACGTTATTTTCTGACGATTGCTGTGCTGCTGGGAACCATTTCCTGTGGTAAAAGCAATACACCGGGAGGAGGCACTGTAGATCCTCCGGTATTGCCGCCGGTATCTTTTACTTCCAAAGATGCTACGGCTGCTTTTAATACTTTCAACCAGTATTTCTACAGCACTACAGATAAGCTGTATTATTCCAATACAGAGAGGAAGGATATAGGCGCCATCTGGACACAGGCAGTGTACTGGGATCTTATCATGGATACCTATAAACGTACAGGCGATGCAGCTCACCGTAAGATGATAGATGACCTTTATCAGGGTGGTTACAACCGTTATGACAGATACAACTGGAGTAACAAGGTGGTATGGTTCATTTACGATGATATGATGTGGTGGATCATCTCCCTGGCCCGGGCGCATGAGATCACTGGGAATAAAGAGTACCTGGATAGGTCCATTGAAGGGTTCCAGTACGTGTACAAGGAATCGTACGATCCGGCAGGTGGTGGTATGTGGTGGGATTTCAGGCATTCAGGCAAGAATTCCTGTATCAACTTCCCGACAGTGATTGCAGCAATGACACTGTATAACATCACAAAGGATACGTCTTACCTGAACAAGGCGAAAGACATCTATAGCTGGTCATTGGCGAACCTGACCGACAGTACTACCGGCAGGGCGGCAGATAACAACATCAATGGTCATAAAGGATTTTCTGATTACACCTACAATCAGGGCACTTATATTGGTGCTGCGGTGATGTTGTATAAAGCTACCGGTCAGCAGTCTTACCTGGACAATGCAAAGAAGGGCGCTGACTATACACAGCAGAAGATGTGTGATGCCGATGGTATTTTGCCGGCTGAAGGCGACTGGAATGAACAGGGCGTGCTGAAGGCGATCTTTGGTCACTACATCATGACGCTGGTGAAGGATGCAGGGCAACAGCAATATCTGCCATGGCTCCGGAAGAATATCAACATGGCCTGGGGCAACCGGGATGCTACAAGAGGGATCACCTACCGGAATTACAAGGTGTCTTGTCCTTCCGGCATTGTGCAATCTTATGAGGCCAGTAGCGCGGTAGAACTGATGCAGGTTTGGCCGCCGGAAAAATAGCCTATCCATATCCAGCCATACTAATTCTTCATGGGTGTATCAGCAGGCTAGCTCCACGGCTTGTTGATACACCCTTTTTTATTCGCTGATGTGCATAATTAGTTTATGACCTTTTGTCTGGTTCGTCTCCATGAGGGTATGTGCCTTTCTGACGGTTTCCAGTTCAAAGTCGCCGACAACCTGGATGGGAGAGGGGCTGATAACGCCTTTTTCCACCAGGGCTGTGATACGTTTTAACAGGTCGCCATAATAGGAGAAATTGCCTTTCAGGCTATAGGCATAGTTGGAGATGTGCACCACTACAGCCCCGATATTAAAGAGGTTCTCATGTGCTTCATCTGTTGTGAGGTTGGTAACGTCTACATAAGTGCCATTCAGTCGCAAGATATTGCTGCAGAGCTCAGACATTTGTCTGCCTACGAGGTCTATACAGTAATCAAACAACTGGTTACCATTCGCCTGGATGATCAGGGGAACGGCGTTGGATGCTTTATAGTCGATGATCTGGTCGTATTTCAGGCCGGCATTGATCAGTTCCTGCCTGCTTCCGGGATTACCGGCAGTCGTTACGATCTTTTTGACGCCCTGTGAAAGCAGGATCTTGACAAGTACAAGACCTACACCACCGGCACCTCCGCTGATAAAGACGGATTCTTCAGGGGATATTTTGAGCCGGTTACAGCATTGCATGGCGGTCAGGGCGCTGATAGGCAGGGCTGCTGCCTGGTCAAAGCTGATATTGACAGGCATCCTGGCAAGGATCTGCTGTGGCACGCTGATATATTCTGCATAGGTACCGTTAGACCCCATGCTGCCGGAAGCGCAGTATACACTGTCTCCGATCTCGAAATCCTTAACGGACTTCCCTTTTTTAGTGATGACCCCTGAAAATTCCCTTCCCAGGATATGGGAGTGCATCCGTTTACTTTCATTGGCGCCTATCCTCATCTGGTAGTCGATGGGGTTGAAGGCGGTCGAATATATTTTTACAAGTACGTCATTGTCGTTAATTGCCGGGGTATCAGTTTCCGTAAAGGAGAAATTGTCCGTGGTGCCAAACTGCCTGAGTGTGATTGCTTTCATGTCTTGTCTTATTATGTCCAACCGGTTGATATTGAATGAATGGCTGACCTAATGGTAACTGATTGGCAAAAATAAGACCAAATTAGGACGTCCTGGCCACGAGACAGATACTTTGCTGCAGTTAGCGGTGTTGTGCCGGAGAAACGCCTAAAAAGTGTTTAAAAAAGGATGTACAAAATCATCAGGAGGGCCAAATACAAAAACGCGGCCTTAATAAGCCGCGTTTGTCATTTATCTATTGATCTTCAACAAAAAAGTATTGTTATTTCAGAAATGGCTGCAACCATTGAATGATCGTCGTAAATGCTTCTGCAGAGAAGTCTTCTTTTAAAGTGCTGATCTCTTCTCTTGTACAGGTTACGCAGTGCTGAAAGAGGTGGTTGGTACCGGGTAAGACGTGAGTCGTTACCTGCGTGTTACCTGCCTGTTTCAGCGTAGTCGCAATCATGTCAAGATTTTCCCGGTAGGTTACCATAATGTCTTTGTCGCCGTTCAGGGCCAGGAAAGGCACCTTGATCTGCTGCAGATAGGGAACTGGATCAAACCTGATATGGTATTGATACCAGGGGCCTTTAACCTGTGTGATATAAGATTCCAGGAAGAAGCGCATATGATCGTACTTATCCGGGAAATCTTTCAGAAAGGCACTGTCATCCGCGTGTTTCCAGGCAGCGTAGGTACTCCGGAGTTTACTTTCCAGCTCAGGAGTACCGGCATACCTGTACACTGTATCGAACATTCGCGTATTGATAGTATCGTAACGCTTACGGTCATAGTCACTGATCGGCGCCGATTTAGTGATGGCATAGTTCTGTAATTTCAGCGCATCCAGTCCGTTGATGGCAAGGCCTGCCAGGGTGATCACAAAGTCGATATCCCGGGAAGAACCTGCGGCAATGATCGCAGCAGCGCCACCTTCGCTATGTCCTATGACGCCGACTTTACGGATCGCTTTATGTTGTTTGAGGAAGTGAACTGCCGCCAGTGCATCAGTTGCAAAATCTTTCGTGGTGGCATCTTCATATTTTCCTGTTGTTTCACCTACGCCCCGGTCGTCTGTACGCAAAACAGCAAAACCTCTGCGGGTCAGGGAGTCGGCCAGTACGCGGAACATCGGATGTCCCGCCATAGTGCCATCCCTGTCCTGTTTACCAGTACCTGATATCAGCACAATGGCAGAATAGTGTTTCTTACCCGCGGGTATAGTGAGCGTACCTCCGAAACGGATACTGCCATCAGCATTACTGAAATGGACAGAATCGCTGCGGTAAGGAGATCCCTGGCCGCATATTCGGCCAGGGATCAGTAAAGGGATAGATAGGACAATCAGCAACAATCTTAACATATCAATTCTCTTTTTTCAGCAGTTCAATAACATAAGATATTTCATCTGCCAGTGCACTTGGGCTTCCCATGTAACCGGTAGATATCCATCTTACCATGCCGTTCCCGTCAATGATCATCTTCTGCGGAATACCGGAGAAGTGCATCAGCGCAGCGTATTTGGAATAGGTGTCGTCCAGGTGGCCGCTCTTCTTATTAGGTGCGTCGTACAACACATTAATATTGTAGTTCTTCTCCTTTACATAAGCTTTGAGCTCTTCACGATAGTTTGGTTTGGTTTCCTGCGTGGCAATAAAGTAGAAAGCGACTTTATCATCGTTCTTATATTTGTCTACTGCCATCTGCATACCCGGCAGTGCTGCTTTACAGGGGCCACACCAGGTAGCCCAGAAGTCCAGTACCACGATCTTACCTTTTTGTTTCGCCAGCTCAGCGTATCCTCCTTTCATCTGTTCCAGTTTGAAGGAAGGGATTGCCTGCCTGATGAGGGCTGACTTCAGGTGTTCCTGTTGTTCTTTCAGTTGCTCCGGATTCTTCATGTTGTTGAAATAGGCGTCAAAACCGGCATCACTTTTATGTTTTACAACATATTCCTTTTTCAGCATAGCAATCATTTCAGGAGTGACCTTATTCTCGCGTACACTGTTTTCTACTACCTGCATGGCTTCTGCATGTTTACCATTCTTTTCAAGCAGGGTAGTATACAGGCCGTTGAATTCTGCGCCAACCCGTTCAGGGGCATGATGTGCTCTTGCTTTCTCCATATATACCAGGGCGCGCTTATCATCGCCTGTTGTATGCAGCAGGGAGGCATGGCCGAAGAACGCCGGGCTGCTATATTTGAGTACATACAGCTTCCAGGCGGAGGGTGAAAGGAACTGGCTTTCTGCTCCTCTTTTCTCTCCGGATAATTTTTCCAGCTGATCAACGATGGCCTGGGAGTAAGGAAGGATGAAGTCCGCCTTTATTGTATTATGTTCAAATGGATTCATCACTACCTGCCGGTGAAACTCTGTCAGGGAGATCAGTGGCGCATCCGGTATCATCTTATACAGGATATCGTATTTATTCTGTTTGATGATCGGGGTATAGGTCACGGCCCTGTATACTTTCTGATAGTACATCTGGTCGATCTCCGTATTTACGTTGCTGAATTTCTTCAGCGGGAAGATTTGCACGAAGTGCTCCCAGAGACTGTCGCGTTTATCGGATTCGCGGAACATCCTGTATATCCATTTATCCCTGGCGGTGATGCCTGTGGGGAATTTCTGCAGGATGATATTGTCCATAGAATCTGCACTGGCTTTACTATGCAGGAGGTCGATGTAAGCACGGGAGACTGATATCAGCTCTTCTTCTGTCACATCCGGCAGCCCGGTAATGTATTTGATCTGCTCTCTGATGGTGGAATCAGCCCGGCGACCGTATTGATTTTTCATAAAAGTGCACGCATTGTAGAAGATCCTTCTGGCACTTTCATGATGGTCTCTTGTTTCCCAGATCATCCATTGTAATGCTAATTCATCATCGATCAATGCAATACTGTCTACAGCATCAGGAACGCTGTTGTGGATTGATCTGGCGCGTATGAAGGCCCATCCCGGAAAACCGCCGGGTACTATTTTATGTTCATCGCCGCTCATCATCCACGCGTAGGTCATTTTACCGCCTTTGTCTGTTTTGCCTGCCGCACTGAAGTTGCAAACCATGATAGAGGATTTGGCTGGCAGTATATACCTGGCCGCCCAGCCAGAATCTGTCATTTGCATGTTCAGGTCATCTGCTTCCCATTTAAAATCGACAAACAGATAGATCGTGCCTGTTACCGGGGCAAGTCCTTTCAGTATGGTACTGTCAGGATTGTAGGTAATAGTGACGGTGTCGCCGGCATTAGGGAATTGGGGCGAAACCCGGAATCCCTTTTGTGCAGACACGTAGGTGGTCAGCAGCAACAATATCATTGTTGCTGTGAGCATTAAATTCTTTCTCATAAATGTTTTTTGATTTCCGTTGTTAATAGGTTCCTGCACCTCTCGCTTTCGCGTTGATGTCGGCCACCTTTCCAAATCCTTCGAATACGTTTAATGGTGTAGTGTTGATCTGACCGCTGAGTGCATTCAACTGCAGTTCATATACCTTACCCTTTTGCCCGTCCCAGGTACCTACGTACAGTATCCAGCCTGTTACTGTGGTCAGGTTATAGTTGGGATTGGGTTTATAGATCTTCATGCAGGTGATGGTCTCTCCGGCAGGCAATCCGTCAAATGCCAGCGTGGCCGTGTTGGTGCCCTGGTAATTGTATGCATAGATCTTCCGGTCGGTAGCATAGAGATCTACATATCCCTGTTCGCTGGCCTGGAAGAATTTAGCAGTGCTTATCTCCGGCAGCATGCTCATGTCATTGGCGCTAATGGCGAGAGTACCGTTGTCAGTAGTATTGAAGTTAATGACGTACAGCCAGTAACCGTTGCCGGTCTTGTCTTTGAAGAAAGCGTGTGTGTAATTGTTGAATCCACGGTCCATATACAACATGTCCTTTCCGATATTGCGCAGATCGAATGGAGGATGTACTGTATCTGGCGGAGCAACGAAGTCTATCATGGATCCCACCAATGAAGCAGGGTGAATGAACTTAGCATGTTTCTGATCATAGACGGCGGCAACGACGCTGTAATAGGAACCCATTGCGAGGTAAGGCGCCAGTTCGTAATCGCCCGGCACAGAAGCACTGAACAGGGCATCCGTTTCATAAACGGTCGTATACATGTGCAGTCTGCCATCATTGATCAATGCGCTGTAACCATTCCCGAGCAGCATAAATGCCTGTGGATTGATCACCGCATCACTACGGCGAAAGAGTGCTTTATCTTCTCTCAGCAAGGAGAAGTCACTGCCACTCATACGTGCCATATGTCCTGCACTGCCGATCGTTATCCAGTTCTGTGTAGTTTGGGAGCGTCTTTCCTGCGCAATGAAACGGGGGGCGCCAGCTATTTTACTGCCGGTGGAAGCAGAGAATATGCCCCTGAGGTGTTTAGGTGTGATGCCCGCTACCGGCACAGCATTGGCAGTGGTGATGAAATCAACGTCGGAAGAGTCCTGTGCTGAATGCAGCACCATGATGCCGTATTCAATACCGACTGATACAACGACGGTGAAGATCATGTTTACCTTCAGCTGGTTGGTAGTGTCTGTCGCTATCAGTTCCACGCGGTATTCGCCTACTTTCTCGACGATAGGAACATTCAGCGTTTTTTCCGTTGAAATTGTCTTTACTGTTATAGTGCCACTGGTGCTGTTGGTAATATTGGGATACAGCAACCACTGGTAGCGTAACGCCTTTGTGTCGCCTCCTTCGTATTGGATAGGAGGATCGATCTGTAATGACGCATAGCGTTCAATGTAATAGGGATTGCCAATGCCGGCCGTATCTATTACAGGCATGCCCACCTTGGTATAGTCATAGTCGCCCAGGTCTTTCTTACAGGCGCTCAGCACCAGCAGTGACAGCAGTGACGGAAGTATATATCTGGAAAGAATTTTCATGTCAGCATCATTGTTTGTGAATAATAGCCCTCATCATGGGAATGTTACCAGTTGTCCGAATTCATCTGTGAGGTCGGGATCATGGCTGTCATTATAAGCCTTCAGCGCATCTTTCAACATAGCTTTAATGTCGCTCATAGCCGCTGCAGTGAACTCACCATCCTTTGGAGGCACCCTTCCGCTTTGCTGTAAAGGGAATTGTTCAATGCCAGTGGTAGCAATGATGAAGCGGTATTTAACGGTGCTGTAAGTACCGAAATAAGCAGAAAGACTAATGAATCCATCCCAGTTGGAAGGCTTTACCACGTTATCGCTCCAGCTGAGGGTGAAGACGTCGTCTTCTGTAACACCTGGTTTGAAATCTTTAGTAGGAGCGATAGAGAGACTCAATGTAACAGACGAATCGGCAATATCAGCAGTACGGTATAACACTACCGGCAGATAACCGGTGATAGAATCAGCCGGTATGATGCCGTCTATGAACTCATAGTGTTTGCCTGCCTGAGCTGTGGTGCTGTCAGGGATGGCCTGTCCACGTACGATACGGTCATACGGCGCTGCATCCCCCATTATCTTCACCCTGATCAGGAAAGTGTCTTTCGTGACTTCCGCCGGTAGCTTCAGAAAGGAGAACGATTTGAAAGTAATACGAGTTTGCGTAAGGTCTGTATTCCTTTCAAAGAAATACACCCGCGGATCATTATTGTAAGAAGAAATATCCTTTTCACATGCTGTCAGGAAAAACAGCAGCAGTACCAGCAGACCTGTTATTTTATTAACTGTTTTCATGATGATCTTTTTTGTTACTGAATTAATTTCCGTTACCATATTCCACTTCATTGTCAGGCAAAGGCAATACGTATACCTTATTGTCGGCAGTCACGCTGGAATAAACGATGGTCGGCAGGTTCAGTCGTTTGTAATAGAAGAATAACTGTCCTTCACAATAGAGATCCTTTCTATATTCTTTGAATATTTCATCCTGTATCTGATCAGTAGTGAGGGTAGCCGGGAGGTCCGTCAGTACGTTCCGGGCTCTTCTCACGGTATTGAGGTAAGTCACTGCCTGTTCCGGATTGCTTTCCTTCATAGCTTCCGCTGCGATATAATACATTTCGGAAATGCGCATGATGGGCATTCTCCTGAGAAAACCTGTACTCACACCTGTTGGCTGGGCCAGCTTGGTAGACACCCGTAGATTGGTTGAGGTGTTTTCAAGCTGGGTAAGTGATGTATACCTGATATCGGCATCTGTTTCGTAGATAGTCAGGAATTCATCACTACTTGTTTTTGTCAGCACATTGGTAGAAGTAGGTGTGAAATAGGTCTGCGTGAATGCATCCATATCTGATTTATACAAGGTAAAGATCAGCTCTGATGTAAATACTTTATTGCCCGAGGCTACTTCGGGAATATTTATCCAGGTGAATACGCTTGCATTGATCACTTCCTGGGCCGCAGCGAGTGCTTTTGCTTTGTCGCCGGTGTAGAGATATACTCTTGCTTCCAGTGCTTTTACAGCATAGTAGTTGAATTTATAGAAGCGGTCGCGGAGATAACCGGTAGTAGTGGTAGGCGTCGTGCTGCCAGGTACGATCGGGTCTGTTGCTTTCAATGCGGCTTCGGCAACGGCGCAATCGGCCAGTATACGATTGATGATCTCCTGTACGGTGAGCCTGGGTAACGCGTTTACTGTCAGCTGATCCATGTAGGGAATTGCTTTAGCAGTAAGTCCGCCAGCGGAAGCAGGGGCAGGTGCGAACAGGCGCAGCAGGTCGAAGTGCATGAATGCCCGCAGGCCATAAGCTTCTCCTCTGATAATGCTGTAATTCACATCCCTGAATATTTTCTGATCACCTGTGTTGAGATGGCTGATCAGATTGTTGTCGTTGGCAATCGCTTTGTAAAGCCCTTTCCAGATACCATCTATCTTACTTCTGACAGCTGCATTGGTATAGTTGTACTGTGCGGCGTAGTAGTATTCATGAAAGGTGCTGGTGAATCGGCTATGCTGCATGGACAATACTTCCGTTAGTCCAAAGCTGAGTTCCTGTCCGTACACGGCATTGGCATTCATGTTCAGGTAAACACCTGTCAGTGCATCCATGTAACCTTGTTCGTCACTGAAAGCATTGTCTGCATCGATCTGTGTTTTAGGCTTCACATCAAGAAACTTATTGCAGGCCGTAGAAAGCAATACCGGAATGAACAGCAGTAATATATTTCTGAATCTCATAATTGCACTGTTAAAAGGTGATCTGTAAAGAAGTAGAGATGGTCCTTGCAAAAGGATAATCCAGCCCTCTTTCTGTTTTTACGGAACTGATCCTGGCCAGGTCGTTCATATTCAGCGCCAGGTATACACGGTTGATGTTGGCAGCTCTGAGCCAGTTGGCACGACTGAAATCATAACCCAGGCTGACAGAAGAGAACAGCAGTTCATGCAGGTCCTGTACGAAACGGGAGCTGGGTCTGGTGTCTGTTCTGTCAGCAATGTCTTTGAACAGCGTTCTGTCGCCCGGCTGTTTCCAGCGTTGTTCCAGTGCGCGTATATCTACATTGTAATTGAAGTCGGCATTTTCCACCCTGTTTACGAGTGTGGAATTGTATTGTTGTCCGCCGGCCCTGAAGCTGAATGCGAAATTGGCTGACAAGCCACTATGCTGCACATTCACGCCAAAGGTTCCCTGGTATTTTGGATTGCTGTCGCCGCCCACGATATAATCAGCTGCCGACCATACATAGGTCAGTGAACCGTCTTTCTTCATAAAGATCTCTTTACCATTGGCGGGATCAATACCGAGTGAAGGCACTACCCAGATGGCAGTCATAGACTGGCCCGGTTCGAAGCGGGTAGCGGGTTTACGGCTATCGCTATTGCCAGTGGATACTTCTCCCTTGTCTTCGTCGGCCTCTTTATTCAGCTGCACCAGTGAGTTGGAGACCTTACGTATGCGGTTGGTATTCTGTGCTACGTTAACAAAGACATTCACGGCAGTACGCGTTTCACTGCGACTATATACCCGGAAGCTGGCGCCCAGCTGGTAGCCTTTGTTACGGGATTCGCCAATGTTCTCCTTATAGGTGTCAAACCCTGCGGAAGGAGCCACGATCATATCACTCAGCAGGTTCTTGGTATCCCGGATATAGTAATCGAAGCGCAGACTGAGCCTGTCGAACAGGGTGATGTCTGCACCGATATTGTTATCCTGTACCTGTTGCCATTGCAGGTGCGGGTTAGGGAGTGCAGCGAGGTCAAGGCCCATGTCGCCGTTATAGGTCCTGTCAGTAATGTAATTGTAAGTAGCGAGCGACTGGTAGGAGTTGAAGTTCTGTGTACCAGTTGTACCAACGCTACCGCGTAATTTCAGCACATTGATAAAACGGAACTGTTGCATGAATTTTTCCCTGTGCAGGTTCCAGCCGGCACCGGCGGACCAGAATAATCCCCAGCGACTATCAGCGCCGAACTGTGAGCTGGCATTCCCACGGTAGGAGAGGTCCAGCAGCAGGCGGTCGTCATAGGAGTAGTTAAGTGCTGACGTAAGCGCAATGGAGCGGCTGGTATTCTCTGTTCCCAGGGCTTTGGTACCAGGCTTATAACGATAGCCGAATGAGATATCATTCATCTTGTCGTTCGGAAAACCTACCATTGTCATACCATTGGCAGCGGTAACATCCTGTGTAACTGAATACGCGCCGTTGAGGAAGAAATGATGTTTGTTAAGGCGGAAGGAGTAGTTGGCTAATAAGTCGGCATTCAGGCTGCTCATTTTTCCATTACGGATGCTGTATTCGCCACGATCGAGATAGGCATCTGTACCGGGCAGCACATTGGCATAAGAGGAATGATTGGCTGGAGTGAACTGCTCCAGGTCATTCTTCTGTGTCTGTATACCTACACGGGCAGTGATGCGCAGGTTGCGGGCCACATCCCAGTCGGTATAGAAGTTCTCAATGATGTTGGTATAGGTAGTGAAATCTTTTGAATTCAGGGTAGCGTCATACAGTGGATTGCCAACGGCGCCATTGTTGAATGTTTTAATATAGTTACCGTTGTCGTCCGTCATTCTCCAGTAAGGGTTCAGCATCGCTACGCGCGAGAAGCTGCCATAAGGAGAATTGTCAGAACGGTTGCGGTCAATGGTAAGACTATTCCTGAACTGGAAATTCCTCTTCCGGTATATGAGGTTGATGATGCCGGATACGGTATTCCTGTCGGAGCCTTTCATTACACCGGCTACATTGTTGTAGTTCAGACTGACTGAATAACGGAGCGCATCGTCGCCACCATCCAGGGTTACGGCATGGCGCTGGCCGATACCATTGCGGAGTGGTTGCGACAACCAGTAGGTATTTACGCCTTCGAGGGCCGCCTGAAGGTTGGTACTGTAGTCGCGTAGTAGTCCCGCCTGGATAGCAGGATCTGCAGAGGTATATTTACCTGACAGCACTTCTGCATCAATCTTCTGCATGGAGTTGGTCAGTTTATAGCTGCTGAGATCAGGAGCGGTGATGTCCATACTACCATTGTAAGACACCCGCAGTTTACCGGCGGTAGGAGGTTTGGTTTCAATCACCACCACGCCGTTACCTGCTTTGGAACCGTAAATGGCTTTTGCAGAAGCATCCTTCAGCAGGGTAATGCTCTGCACGAGGTTCATGTTCAGGTCATTCACTTTCTCCAGGGTGGTCTGAAAACCATCCAGGATGAAAAGTGGCAGGTTTGGATTGGTGGTATAGTCTCCTTTCAGGTCAGGGAAACCGGTTTGTCCCCTCATCTGGATATCAGGCATCTGGTTAGGATTGGAGCCGGCACTCAGATTTTCCACGATCTGAAAAGAAGGATCGAGTATAGCGAGTGATTTCAATACATTCTGATTGGAGACGGTTTTGAGCTGCTCGGAAGAGAAGGTGGCTACAGCGCCTGTAAAGCTTTCTTTACGGCGGTTGAACAGACCGGTGGAGATCACCACGTCATCCAGTTTGGTGGCTTCCTGTTCCAGGACAACCTGCAGAGCATTATCCCCCTTCACTTTCACTGCCTGCCGTTTAAAACCAATGGCAGTTACCATCAGGGTCACATCCTGGCTGCCGGTGCGCAGGGTGAATACGCCGGAGGAGTTGGTGAGTGTACCGTTTTTGGTACCCAGTACCATCACGGTAGCGCCCGGGATAGGTTCTCCTTTTTCATTGGTCACCTTACCGGTAATGTCACCCGGCGGTAAAGCCGTTTCCGGGGCTTTTACAGCCTCTTTTTTCTTAATGATGACAACTCCATCCACAATTGAAAAAGTAAGCGCCTTATCCCTTAAAAGGAGGGAAAGCGCATCTTTGAGCTGGAGGTTGTTGATATCAGCATCCACTTTCCCGGCACGGTCCAGGTCTTCCGCTGTATAGAAGAAGTTAATGCCCGTCTGTTTACGGATATCGGAAAAGGCCTTTTCCAGGCTGATATTTTTCCCGTGTAATGTTACGGTCTGCGCATTTACTGCCGCACAGACGTGCAGCGTACAAGCCAGCATAAGTACAAAGGACAATTTCATGATCATCCAGATTTTGGTTGGCAAAACAAAGCCACGCTCTTTGTTTTTGCACAAAGCAGTTAAATACATAAATTTGTTTTGGTTGAAGAAATTGTGATCCAACGTTACATTCGTCACCCAATAAACCGGGATGTTAGCGCATCGCCGGTTTAGTTTTTAATGGGAAGACAGTTTCAGAATTGTGTTTTGTAGTTTTCTATAAAATGCTGTTTAAAATGTGAACAAATACAATTGTTGTGGTGGCTGATTTGGTTGTATGGTTGGTTTATGATCTTACGATTACTTTATTGCCCTCTATAGTAAAATGTACATTCCCGGTCAGCTCCAGTATCTTAAACAGCTGTGAAGCATTGACATTTCTAGGTATAGTACCACTGAATTTTTTATCCGGTATTTCTTTGTATTCCACCTCCACATCATACCAGCGGGATATCTGTCGCATGATGGTTTGTACATCGGCCCTGTCAAAATAGAAATAGCCGTTTTTCCAGGCCAGGACCTGCTCTTCGTCGGCCGACTGCACACTGAATTTTCCTGTTCTTTTCAACAGGTTTGCCTGTTTACCCGGTTGCAGGGTAACAGCTGCATCGCTGTTTACGGCGGCTACCTGCACGCTACCGGCTACCAGTGTGGTATGCACCGTACTTTCATCAGGATAGGCGTTGACATTAAAGCTGGTGCCTAGCACTTTTACGGTAATATTATTGGCTACAGACAGGATAAAGGGTTTGTCTGCATTTTGTGCTACTTCCAGATATGCCTCTCCGGTAATCTCCACTTTTCTTTCATTGCCTGTGAAGGCGGTGGGATATTTCAGGGAAGAAGCGGCATTGAGCCATACTTTGGTGCCATCCGGCAATACCAGTTTAAACTGGCGGCCGCGGGGTGTGGTCATGGTATTGTAGGAGATGCCGCCTGAAGTTTTGCCGGATTCATAATCGAGCTGGCCTTTACTGAGCAGCACCTTTGTACCGTTCTGGTTCGCAATGACGCCGTTGCTGGTGCTATCCAGCACCACCTGCGATCCATCATCCAGTGTAAGCAACGCGCCTGTTACACCCGGTGTGGCATCGTGTATTGGTTTTGTGGCCGTATTGGAGGCAATAGGGCGGGAGGCAGGCGTATGCCTGTACCAGAACCAGGCGCCTGTTCCCAGTAACAGAAGAACTGCGGCAGCAGCAGCCCAGCGCCGATAAGCGTATATAGGTCTGACAGGGGCAGGCGGCAGCCCATGGACCTGCGCTGTAAACTGTTCTATAAAACGGTCGGTTTGAGATGCAGGTACGGGGAACAGGTATTTGTCAGTCAGCATAGCATCCTGTAACGCATGCTCCAGCAGCTCCCGGTTTTCCGGCAGCTCCATCAAACGGGCGAATTGCGCTTTTTCGGCTGTGCTGATACTGCCGTCAATATACTTGTCCAGTAATGAAGTAAAAACGTGTTGATCCATGAGCTGTTCGCCTTTCTGAATAAATAATTGCCCCTTGCACATATAAAGACGCAATCGTAAAAGGAGAATAATAGGTCAACAGGGAAATAAATTCAGATTTTTATTTTATTAATACATTGGAGCGATAGCTATCAGGAAAATAAGTACTTCGGGATAGTTGGCCAGATAGGTTCTCAGGGTATTCAGGGCCTGTACAATATGCCAGTTGACCGCTGCTTTTGAAATATTGAGCTTTTCGGCGATCTGTTCATGACTGAGATGTTCCAGCCTGCTCATGGTAAATACTTCCCTTTGACGGGGAGGGAGTTTGTCAACCGCTTTCAGGATCAGCGCGTAGGTTTCTTTATACTGGTACTGCTGATCGGGGATCAGCATATCTTCCATAGGATACTCAGCAGCCGCGTCCGTTTTCATTACCTGCTTCCGCATAGCGGAAATGATCTGGTTACGGCCCAGGATGTAGAGAAAGTTCCGGAAGTTCTCAATCTCCGGCAGTTTTTCCCTTTGCTGCCATATTCGCAAAAAGATGTCCTGTGTAATCTCTTCCGCCTCCGGATAGGATTTAGTGAAAGTCAGGGCATGGGAGAAGACCCTGGGATGATAGAAGCGGAGAATAGTACGGAATGCAGATTCATCACCTGCTGCGACCTGTCCCAAAAGTTCACGTTCATTATGTAATTCCGTAATATCCAAATATGTAAAGACTAGCTGAAGCGCTAAAGATAAGAAAATAGCATTAAAAGCCTTTGAATCCTTAAATGGCATAAATTGTATAAAATATGGCATTTGTGCCATCTCAGACACATACTACATTTGTAACGTTCAAGCAAGCTTATGCCGGTTAAAACAAAGAAACTGATTGTAGTTGTACCTATGCCAGGTACTTTCCTGTTAGATATCGCCGGACCAGTGGACGTCTTCACTGCGGCCGACGGCATACTGAACGAAATGGGGGCATCATCTGGTGAGGGATATGACCTGTTGCTGGCTTCTCCACTCAGCACAAAAAAGATCACGACAAAAAGCCGTATGGAATTGAGTTGCGAGGTGAGAGCAGACGCGATCGATAAGCCTATTGATACACTGATCATTGCGGGCTTTCCGATGTCTATGCTGGAAACCAGCGGCGCTTTTATTCAATGGCTGCATGACACTTATCCGAAGGTACGGCGTATCTGTTCCGTTTGTGTAGGCACCTATGCACTGGCAGAAGCCGGTATCCTGGAAGGTAAACATGCTACTACACACTGGCAGTTCAGCCAGGACTTTCAGCGCCGGTATCCGGATATTAAAGTGGACACTAATCCTTTTTATACACGCGACGGTAATGTCTATACTTCGGGAGGTGTCGCTTCGGGCATAGATCTCTCACTGGCATTGGTGGAGGAAGACTATGGACGGGATCTGGCCCTGCAGTCAGCACGCAAACTGGTCTTATACCTGAAACGCACAGGTTATCAATCACAGTTCAGCTCTTTACTAGAGGTGCATACGATGGGGAATTCCATCGCAGGGAAACTGCATCCCTGGATCGTCCGCCATTTACAGGAAGATCTCCGCGTAGAGCACCTCGCTGAACTTAGCAATATGAGCCTGCGGAATTTCAACCGTGTATTTATCAAAGAAACAGGGATGACGCCGGCGAAATTTGTAGAAAAACTGCGGGTAGAAATTGCACGGAAATACCTGGAAGACAGTGACCTGAGCATGGAGCAGATCGCTGACAAATGCGGACTGGGAGGGCTGGTGTCTATGCGGCGCACATTTATGCGGCATATGATGGTATCGCCTTCAGATTACCGCCGTTCTTTCAGAACATCATTACAAACACTTAATTGATCACCCAAAAATATATCACGATGAAAGTAGCAATTAATGGATTCGGACGTATAGGCAGAATGACGCTAAGAGCATTACAGGACAAGAAAGGAGTGGAAGTAGTAGCTGTTAATGACCTGACAGATATCGGGTTGCTCGCGCACCTGTTGAAATATGATACTTCTCACGGGAAATTCCCGGGAACAGTGACACACGATGATAAACATCTTATTGTAAATGGCAGGAATATCCTGCTGCTGAATGAACGCTCGCCCGAGAAATTGCCCTGGGCACAACTGGGAGTGGACGTGGTGATCGAATCCACGGGCCGCTTTACACAGAAGGAACTGGCGATGCAACACATTGCTGCCGGTGCAGGAAAAGTGTTGATCACAGCGCCTGCCAGCGGTGGTGTGAAGACGATCGTAGCAGGCGTTAACAATGATCAGATCAGCGTGGATGATGAAATTCTTTCCACTGCGTCCTGTACTACAAACTGTATCGCACCGGTATTATACCTGCTGGATAAAGAATACGGTATTGCATCCGGCTTTATGAGCACTGTGCATGCATTTACGATGGATCAGATGCTGCAGGATGGTCCGCATAAAGATTACAGAAGGGCCAGAGCTGCCACACAGTCTATCATCCCTACTACCACCGGTGCTGCAAAAGCGATCGGCGATGTACTGCCCGACCTGAAAGGTAAAATGGATGGTTTCTCTTACAGGGTGCCTGTGATTGATGGTTCTATAGCTGATATGTCTTTGAATCTGGTGAAACCTGCTTCAGCAGCGGAGATCAACCAGCTGTTCAAACATTATGCGGATACTTCGCTGAAAGGAGTGCTGGAGTATACAGAAGAACCACTGGTTTCTGCGGATATCCTGGGCAATACACATTCCTCCATCGTAGACGGTACCCTGACACGTGCAATAGGTAATCTGGTGAAAATAGTGGCCTGGTACGACAATGAAGTAGGTATCTCCAACAGGATCGCTGAACTGACAGTGGAACTGGCCGGACAGCAGGTGACTGCATAATATGCCGTATCAGGAAGAGGCCTGTATGATAAGATTTGTGTTCAGTATTTTTCTCTCGAATTCCTTGACGGGCTTTTTACTCTCAATCAGTTGCAATAACAGTTGGGTAGCAATCTGGCCCATTTCAAAGGCCGGTTGCCTTACGACAGTCAACGGTGGGTGTAGCAGTTCAATCAGGTCTGAATTGGAGAAGCCGACAAGGGCAATGTCCTGTGGAATGCGGATCCCCTTACTTTTTAGTACACGCATACAATTGGTGGTCAGCTTATCTGACGCCGTAAATATAGCATCAGGCCGTGGGCGCAGTTTTAGTAGCTGGCTCACGGCCTGTTCTACTTCCTGCAGCTGTAGTCCGGCATAGCGACTGTATTTGATCAGCGCCTTGCCTGGTTTTACCCGGGTATGTGCCAGTGCTTCCCTGTATCCTGCAATGCGTTCGCGGCTGATAGACAGGTTCTCAGGCCCCGCAATAACAGCAATATGTTTATACCCTTTATTGATCAGGTGGAGTGTAGCATCGTAAGCGCCCCTGAAATTATCTACCATCACCTTGTGGGTCTGTATCTCTTCCACAATACGGTCGAAGAACACGATTGGAAAGCCTCTTTCATGTAAAGCCTTCAGATGGTCCAGGTTCTCCGTGCCACTGGATACGGAGATTAGCAGTCCGTCGATAGAACGCGATGCGAGGTATTGCAATGTCATCACTTCTTTATCGAACGACTCATGCGTCTGCGAGATCATTACATTATACCCTTTATCTTTCGCAACGGATTCTATACCATTAATCGCCTGTGAGAAGAAACTATTGGCAATCTCCGCAACGATGACGCCTATGGAGCGGCTTCGTTTTTCCTTCAGACTCAGCGCGATCGGATTAGGATGGTAATTGATCCTGGTGGCATATTCGAGAACCAGCTGTTTGGTAGCAATACTGATCTCATGACTGTCCCGCAGGGCACGGGACACAGTAGAGGTGGACAACCCCAGCGCAATGGCGATATCTTTTATAGTGGCAGCTTCAAATTTCATAACGCAATGAGTAAATATACTTATAATTTATTTTATACTATATTAGTGTCATTCTAACACGTATGAAAAACGTCTCACAGATGACTAAAGCGCTGATATTTTTAGCTGCCGGATTAACCTGTTTTTCCACTGTTTACGGGCAGCAGCTCTCACAATCATGGGTACCGGACCTCGGAAATGGCTCCTATAAAAATCCTGTTATTAATGCCGATTATTCTGATCCTGACGTCTGCCGGGCAGGAAATGACTTTTATCTAGTAGCCTCCAGTTTCAATGCTGCACCGGGGCTGCCTATTCTGCACTCAAAAGACCTGGTGAACTGGGAACTGACAGGATATGCACTGCAAAGGCAACCGCCTTTTGAACATTTCAGTAAAGTAAGGCATGGCAATGGCGTATGGGCACCTTCTATCCGTTATCACAACGGAGAATTCTATATCTATTATCCTGATCCTGACTTTGGTATCTATATGATCAAAGCGAAAAATGCAGCGGGGCCCTGGTCAGATCCTG
The DNA here is from genome assembly GCF_900102545.1 of Chitinophaga filiformis. Taxonomy (GTDB): domain Bacteria; phylum Bacteroidota; class Bacteroidia; order Chitinophagales; family Chitinophagaceae; genus Chitinophaga; species Chitinophaga filiformis. Next base: position 28,561 of record NZ_FNBN01000015.1, read on the forward strand.
TTATGGTGAAAGCAGGGAAGGGGCTGATAGATCCTTGTCCGCTGTGGGATGACGACGGCAAAGTGTACCTCGTGCATGCCTGGGCTGGCAGCAGGGCCGGTATTAAAAGCATATTGACACTCAACAGGATGAATGCAGCGGGAACAGCTGTCACAGATGAAGGGGTACTGGTATTTGATGGCCATGGTGCGCAGCCAACACTGGAAGGCCCGAAATTATACAAGCGTAATGGCTTCTATTACATATTCGCTCCTGCCGGAGGCGTAAGTACCGGCTGGCAGCTGATCATGCGGTCGAAGAATATTTATGGTCCCTACGAAGAGAAGATCGTAATGGACCAGGGAAATACGACCATCAATGGTCCGCACCAGGGCGCCTGGGTAGATATGCCTTCCGGCTCCGGCTGGTTCCTGCATTTCCAGGACAAAGGAGCTTATGGTCGTGTGGTACACCTGCAACCTTTACAGTGGGTAAATAACTGGCCGGTGATCGGTAATGATCCAGACAAAGATGGAAAAGGAGAACCGGTAATGACTTACCGTAAGCCGCTGCAGGGAGGCAAGGTAATAACCCCACAGGAATCGGATGAGTTTAACAGTCAATCATTGGGATTACAATGGCAATGGCAGGCAAACCCTGTCTCCACCTGGATGATGCCTTTCCCTGCACGTGGTGTGCTGCGTTTGTTCTCTGCCAGGATGCCGGATTCCTGCCGTAACTATTGGGAGGTCCCCAACCTGTTGTTACAGAAATTTCCTGCGGATAGTTTTACTGCTACTACCAAATTGACCTTTACCCCCAATCCTTCGCTGGAAGGTGAACGTACGGGATTGATCATCATGGGTACAGACTATGCGGGGATCTCACTCGTAAAGAAGGGAAATACTTTACAGGTGGTCTATGCCTCCTGCCTGCATGCCGATAAAGGAACGCCGGAAGAACAGGAAGTACTGACCACTGCAAAAGACAGCACCTGTTGGTTCCGCGTACAGGTAAGCAAGGGGGCAGTTTGCCAGTTTAGCTATAGCCTGGACGGTCAGCAATTCATTCCCGCAGGCAAACCATTTACTGCACAACCCGGCAGATGGATAGGGGCCAAAGTAGGGATCTTCTGTACACGCGCTTCACAGATCAACGATTCGGGGTTTGCCGATTTTGATTGGTTCCGGATCACCGCTGCACATTAGCAGGCATAAAATTGTAGTTGTATATGTCATGCACTAAAACACATGTAGTCCGCAAACGTTTGCGTAAATAAATACCTGCAAACCTTTCCATATTAATGAATATAGCTGTAGAATTGTTTCGGGGATATCGGTAGAAGGAACTGATACAAACCAGTACTGCTTTGTATTGCCACTGTAGTAATACTAATTCCGTTGCGGATTAACAAAACCCAAATTTAGAAAGACATATACAACACTACGTTATGAAAAAACTGTTATTGATCTACTGGCTATTGCTGGGTAGTGCCGGGATGGCATTTGCACAGAGCCAGCTTATAAAAGGGCGTGTCTCCGACGCAGCAACAGGCGAGCCGCTCGTAATGGTGAACATACATCTTAAAGGTACAACAACAGGTGTGCAGACAGATGCCACCGGTGCATTTTCCCTTACAGTTCCCGATGCCAGAAACGGTGTATTGGTATTCAGTTACCTGGGGTATCAGGCGCTGACACAAAACATTAATGGTAGCAGCAACCTCATAGTGAAACTGGAAAAAGACAATAAACAACTCGATGAAGTCGTGGTAGTGGGTTATGGTGAAGTAAAGAAACGTGACCTCACCGGTGCTGTTGCTTCTGTGAAAGGAGAAGAATTGAAGAAGATCCCATCTACAAACGTAATGGAATCTGTACAGGGTAAACTGCCTGGTGTAGATATTACCAAAAGCAGTGGCGCCTCCGGTGCTAAGGTCAATGTGACCGTCAGAGGTAACCGCTCTATCCGTGCAGACAACGGACCACTCTACATTGTAGACGGTGTACAGTATGAGAACATCCAGGATATTAACCCGAACGATATCCAGTCAATGGAAGTATTAAAAGATGCTTCCTCCACCGCTATTTACGGTTCAAGAGGCGCCAACGGCGTTATCATTGTTACAACTAAAAGAGGCGCCAGTGGTAAACCACGCGTCACTGTAAACACCTATGTCGGCACATCGCAGGTAGCAGGTTATCCCGCTTTGTCTACCGGTCCGCAGTATGTTGCACTGAAACGTGAAGCGAACCGCACTACCGGCCGCTGGAAAAGTGAAGCAGATGATCCGCTGATCTTTAACGCTTCAGAAGTGAATGCTATCCAGAATAATCTCTGGACAAGCTATGCCGACCTGCTGATCCATGATGGCCTGCAACAGGACTACCAGGTAGGTGTATCCGGTGGCTCAGATAAAACGAAAGTATATCTCTCGCTGGATTATTTCGATGAGAAAGGGCTCTTCAAACTGGATCACCTGAAAAGGTATTCTGCCCGCCTGAACCTCGATCAGATCGTCAATGAATACCTGAAAGTGGGTATGCAGAGCCAGATCACTTACTACAACCAGGATAGCCGCCGCGATCCCCTGAATCAGGGTAACAAGATCATACCGCTCGGCGTTCCTTATGATCAGAATGGTAACCTGATCATGTTCCCTAATGGAGGTACGATGATCAGTCCACTGGCGGATGAACAACCCAATGCATATCAGAACAATGGTAGAATAACCCGCACTTTCGTGAACACTTATGTGGAGCTGACACCTTTAAAAGGGTTGTCGCTACGTTCCAACTTCGGTGTTACGCTGGATAACTCACGTACAGGTATCTATGCCGCCAAAAATACGATCGACCGTGCTACCGCTTCGGCTTCCCGCTCGCAGCTCAATAATGGCAGCAGACGTTTTCTCAGCTGGGAGAACGTGTTGAACTATCAGCGCTCTATCGGCGATCATTCATTCGGAGTAACCGGCGTGGCCAGTATACTCTCCGATCAGCGTGATTCCAGTTTCCTGCAGGGTGAAGGACAATTGCTACCTTCACAGCTATACTACGCCTTACAGAACAGCGTGAGCGGTATTGCGATCCGTTCCAGCTATATGGCCAACAAACTGATCTCCTTCACAGGACGTATCAACTATAGTTATAAAGGAAAATATCTCCTGTCATTAACAGGTCGTTCCGATGGCTCTTCCAAACTGGCGCCTGGTAATAAATGGGCATTTTTCCCATCTGTTGCGGGAGCATGGCGTGTCTCTGACGAAGCCTTTATGCGCGACCAGCATATCTTCAGCGATCTGAAACTGCGTGCCAGCTATGGTATCGCCGGTAATGATGCGGTGCCGCCTTATGCAACCGCCAGCTATCTGAGCAAGATCCCATTCTCTTATGATGATACCAACTCTGCAATGGGATACGCCATCGGCAGCCAGGTTGGTAATAAATTCCTGAAATGGGAACTGTCTTCCACTACCGACGTCGGACTGGATATGGGTTTCCTCAATGGCAGGATCAATGCTACTATCGACTACTACGATACGCATACAAAAGACCTGCTGTTGCAGAGAACATTGCCTAGTTCTTCAGGCGTAAGTACAGTGATCCAGAACATTGGTAAAACGAGGAACAGAGGTATTGAACTCGGTATCAATACTGTTAATGTAAGAGTGAATGGACTTAGCTGGACATCCAATATCACTTTCTCGAAGAACAAGGAAGAGATCGTGGCGCTGGCTGATGCCAACACCAATGACGTAGCCAACAGCTGGTTCATTGGTCAGCCTGTAAAAGTATTCTTCGACTATGAGAAGATCGGTATCTGGCAGACAAAAGAAGCAGATGCTGCTGCCAAATACAAGAACAAGCCGGGAGATATTAAAGTACGTGATCAGGACAATAACGGGGTGCTGAATTCTGCCGACCGTGTAATAGTAGGTAAACAGGTACCTACCTGGAGCGGTGGTTTCAATAACGATATCCGCTTCAGGAACTTTGATCTGAACGTGTACGTGTTTGCACGTATCGGTCAGTGGATCAATTCAGAATATGCAGCTAAATACGATCCGCAGGGACTGGAAAATAGTGCGCCACTTGACTACTGGACACCGGAGCATGAAACGAATGCCTATCCACGTCCAAATGCGAGTGTATCAAAAGATGGTACGCCTTACATTAAAACACTGGGATATAAGGATGGTTCTTTCGTAAAGATCCGCAACATCTCGCTGGGGTATACACTGCCTGCTGGCGCATTGAAAACAATGCATATGAGCAATCTGCGTGTTTATGTAACGGGTAAAAACCTCTTCACCTTCAGTAAAGTGAAAGACTATGATCCTGAGAGGGGCGGTGACCTGAGCAATCCGTTGACCAAAATGTATGTGGCTGGCCTGAACGTAGAATTCTGATTTCATTCAACTAACCTGACAAACCATGAAACGTTATATAAACCTGTTTATCGTTATACTGCTGGGCGCCGGTTTGCTGGCCGCCTGCAACAAACAGCTGGAAGAGTATAATCCTTCCGGACTTACCGTCGACCAGGTGTTCAGTACACCTGACGGCTTTGAAACACTGGTAAATGCTGCTTATTCCTACAACCGCTGGTGGTATGGAAAAGAAGAGGGTTATAGTATTGCTGAAATGGGTACAGACCTCTGGACCAGTGGTACCGGCGACAAATACCCTGATCTCACACAGTACATCAATCTTCAGGCAAGCAATAGCGTGATGGGGGGATTGTGGAGACAGATGTATTCCGCCATTAATCTCTGTAATACAGGTATAGCCAGGGTTGGTAATGCCGGGTTCACAGAAGACAAAAGAGTGATCCGTGAGGCGGAGCTGCGTTTTCTCCGGGCCTTCTATTACTGGCATATTGTGGAGACATGGGGTGGTGTTCACTTTACGCTGACGGAAACAAACGGTGTACAGACAACGGCCAACCGTACCCCGGTAGATACTTTTTATGCGCAGATCTTCCGCGACCTGGAAATAGCGGCTGCTAATCTGCCGCGCACTACCAGCGACTATGGCCGTGCTACAAAACCGGCGGCAATGGCATTCCTGGCGCGTATGTACCTCACCCGTGGTCAGAATGATAAAGCTGCGGCAATGGCCGATTCAGTCATCAATAACTTCGGATTTGCACTGCAGGCTAAATATGCTGACCTCTGGCGTATGGATAACCTGCAAAACAAAGAGATTGTATGGGCCGTTAATTATATGAAGAACCTGGTGTTTAACGACAGACTGGACGCTACTTTATATCCTAACGGGCATTCCCGTGGCGCTAACAATGGCCACCTGATGTTTACGATGAAATATGATGACCTGCCGGGTATGCAGCGTGATATAGCGAATGGCCGTCCTTTCAACAGGTATATGCCTACATTGTACCTGCTGCAGCTCTTTAATGAAAAGGCAGATGCGCGTTTTGATGCGTCTTTCAAAACTGTATGGTTCTGTAATAATCCGGCAACAGGACGTAGAGGTATGAAACTGGGTGATACCGCCGTGGTATGTACCAAATACGTTGTAGCCCCCGGGGATACCGCTGGTAAACCATATCGTGTATATGACAGGAATACTAGTTATCTTTCAGGAGAAGGAGGATCCGACCGTACCCATTATATCTCCCTGAAGAAATTTGAAGATCCTACCCGTGGTAGCAAGGACGAAGAACAAAGTGCGCGTGATGCCTATATTATCCGTTTGGGCGAGGTGTACCTGATCGCTGCTGAAGCGCAGATCAATCTGGGTAACAAAGCCAAAGCGGCAGAATACATCACCAACTTACGCAAACGTTCTATCATTCCTGGTCATGAAGCTGAAATGCAGGTGACAGATGCAGATATGACCATTGATTTTATCCTGGCTGAGAGGGCCCGTGAACTGGCAGGCGAACAGCTACGCTGGTTTGATCTTAAACGTACCGGTAAGCTGGGCGCCCAGATCTCTGCGCACAATCCGGATGCGGCCAAGAATTTCCAGTCATATCATACCGTTCGTCCTATCCCGCAGGACCAGATCGATGCGGTGACGAATAAGAGTGAGTTTACTCAGAATCCGAACTATCAGTAATACTATAAACCGAAAGCTCATGAAGTTGTATCTATTGGCGCTGCTTTTTCCGTTGATCAGTTGGATAGCGACAGACGATCCGCCGCGCGTGTTTATGATCGGTGATTCTACCATGGCCAACAAGCCATTGGAAGACAATCCCGAAAGAGGATGGGGGCAGCTGTTCCCGCTCTTTTTACAGAAAGGTGTGACCGTAAAGAATTATGCCGTCAACGGGCGCAGTACCAAAAGCTTCATTAATGAGCATCGCTGGGATAGTGTTTTGGCACAATTAAAGCCCGGAGATTGGGTTATTATCCAGTTTGGGCATAATGACTCAAAGAAGGAAGATCCGACCCGTTATGCGGCTCCTGAGGGCGAATACAAGGATAACCTGATCCGCTTTGTTAAGGAAGCTCGAGCCAAAGGTGCGAATCCTATCCTCATTACCCCGGTACAACGCCGGAAGTTTGATGAAAAAGGCGCTTTTGTAGACCAGCACGGGGACTATCCCCGTGTAGTGAGAGAAGTGGCTGCCAGCAATAAAGTGCCCCTGATTGACCTGCATAAGAGCAGCGAAGCACTGCTCCTGCAGCATGGCGTACAGGGCTCTGAAAAGCTGTTCAAGACAACTCCGGCAGGACACTATACAACATTGCCCAATGGCGTTACCGACAATACTCATTTCAATACCTATGGCGCTACCCTGGTAGCAGGACTGGTAGCCCGGGAGATCAGGGATAAACACATCGGACTGGAAAAATACCTGGAACAGACTGACTTTGAGGGAAAGTACCGTTTTGACCTGCCGGAGATCTATGAGCCACATTTCAGAAGGGACACATTCAACATTGTTGCTTTTGGCGCAAAGGCTGATGGTATTACCCTGAATGGTAAAAGCATCAATGATGCGATCGCGGCCTGTAACAGCAAAGGCGGTGGTGTAGTGATGGTACCTCCGGGGCTATGGCTCACAGGACCTGTTGTGCTGAAGAGCAACGTGAACCTGTACCTGGCGCCTAATGCCATCTTACAGTTCACAACAGACTTTGACCAGTATCCATTAGTGGAAACTACGTACGAGGGCTTAAAGGCCATCCGTTGCCAGGCGCCTGTATCTGCTGTAAATGTGGAGAATATTGCTATTACCGGCAATGGTATACTGGACGGTGGTGGAGATGCCTGGCGTATTGTGAAGAAGGATAAACTGACGGAATCACAATGGTCTAAACTGCTGGCCTCCGGTGGCATAGAAGGAGAGGACAAAAAGACCTGGTATCCTTCCGCAAAATCATTAAAAGGTTCTCATACTAAGCTGGCGGGTGTAATAGAGCCGGGTAAGACGGCGGCTGACTATGACGACATCAAGGATTTCCTCCGTCCGAATATGATCAGTATTACCTCCTGTAAGTATGTATTGCTGGAAGGAGTGACCTTCCAGAATTCCCCGGCCTGGTGTATCCATCCGCTGCTGACAGAGCATATCACGTTACGCAATGTATATGCAAAGAATCCATGGTACGCACAGAATGGCGATGGACTGGATCTTGAATCCTGCCGCTATTCCCGCATCGAGGGCTGCACTTTCGATGTAGGTGACGATGGTATCTGTATCAAATCCGGCAGAGATGAACAGGGCCGTAAAAGGGGCGTGGCTACGGAAGATGTGATTGTCAGCAATTGTACCGTATATCATGCACACGGTGGTTTTGTAATAGGCAGTGAAATGTCGGGTGGCGCACGTAACCTCTATGTATCCAATTGCTCTTTCCTGGGCACAGATATCGGGCTGCGTTTTAAAACCACCCGTGGCCGTGGAGGTGTAGTAGAAAAGATCTACGTGAATAATATCAACATGAAAGATATTCCGGCAGAGGCTATCCTGTTCGACATGTATTACATGGCGAAAGACCCTGTGCCGTTGTCGGGCGAAAAGCGTGAAGCGCCTAAAGTGCAGCTCTTTCCTGTAACGGAGGCAACGCCACAGTTCAGGGATTTCCATATCAGCAATGTAGTATGTCATGGCGCTGAGAAAGCCATCTTTATCCGTGGCCTACCGGAAATGCCGATCAGCGATATCCACCTGAAGGATATTACGATCAAGGCGAAGACAGCGGGCGACTGTATTGCGGGCAGTAATATCAGTCTGACCAATGTTACCCTTGTTACGAAAGATGACGGCAAGCTCAATGTGCAGGACAGCAAACAGGTGAAACTTGATATTACAAAACGATAAACTAATCAGACACCAAAGCACCAGGAATAAATGCGGGATTATTACCGCATTTATCTCCTGGTGTTTACTATCTGGATCTAAGAAAACGCACACGGCATGAAAAAACTATTGAACATCCTTTTTCTCCTGCTGCCTGCCTTCGCTTTTGCGCAATCTGCAAAGATGGCTGAAACGATGATCAGGTTATGGGGAGATTCGTTACAACTGGCAGGAAGGCCCGCACATTGGACATATGACCAGGGTGTGGTACTGGAAGGCTTTACCGGATTGTGGAAGAATACAGGTGACGGAAAATACTTCCGTTTCATACAGACCGGCATTGATCATTATCTCGAAAAGGATGGAACTATCCGTACTTATAAGGCTGAAGATTACAACATAGACAATATTAAAAATGGCCGCTCTTTATTGTTGCTGTATAAAGTGACCAATGATGAGAAATATAAACTGGCCGCAGATAAACTGAAAGCGCAGCTGGATAAACATCCACGTACAAATGAAGGCGGTTTCTGGCATAAGAAGCGTTATCCTTACCAGATGTGGCTGGACGGCCTGTATATGGGAGAGCCTTTCTATGCTGAGTATGCAGCGCTCTTTCATGATGACGCCGCGTTCAAAGATATTACACGTCAGTTTGTGCTGATGGAAGTACATTCCCGCGATACTAAAACGGGATTGTTGTATCATGGGTATGATGAATCACGTGCCCAAAAATGGGCGGATAAGACCACCGGTCGTTCTCCCAATTTCTGGGGCCGTGCCATGGGTTGGTATGGAATGGCATTGGTGGATGTACTGGAATATTTCCCACAGGGACATCCCGGCAGGGACAGCCTGATACAGATCCTGAACAGGCTGGCTGTTGCCATTAAGAAATACCAGGACCCTGCCAGCGGTTGCTGGTGGCAGGTACTGGATAAAGCAAAGGAAAAAGGCAATTACCTGGAAGCCTCTGCTTCCTGCATGTTTGTGTATACACTGGCCAAAGGCGTACGCCTGGGATATCTTCCCGCCAGCTATAGCGCAGTGGCTGATAAAGGTTATAAAGGATTAACAAAACAGTTTGTAAGACCTGCCCCCGAAGGTGGTGTGAACCTGGAAGGTACTGTAAGTGTTGCCGGATTAGGTGGTGATCCTTACCGTGATGGTAGTTATGCTTATTACCTCAGTGAGAAAGTCGTGACGAATGACCCCAAAGGAGTAGGGGCATATATGATGGCAGCAAATGAAATGGAGCAGGCAGCTATTCCCAAAACAGGAAAAGGTGTAACAGTAACGATCGACAATTACTTCAATAACGAATTCAGAAAAGGTCCTGTAGGGCAACCGGAATCCTGGCATTACGTATGGAATGAGATGGACAATGGTGGTTATTCTCTCTGGGGACATATCTTCCGCAACAGAGGCGCCGCAATAAATACATTGTCTGCAGCGCCTACTGCTGCAAGTCTTGCAAAGACTAACATTTTCCTCATCGTTGACCCGGATACAGAAAGGGAAACGACGCAGCCAAACTATATGACGGATGCGCATGCAGAAGAGATATATAACTGGGTAAAGAAAGGAGGCGTATTGGTGATCCTGCAGAATGACGCCGGTAATTCCGAAATAAAAACCTTCAATAAATTAACAAGCCGTTTCGGCATTACGTTCAAAGAAGACAGCCGTAATCACGTAGAAGGTAAACAGTTTGAACAGGGCGCTTTATTCCTGCCTGCCGGCAATGAAGTATTCCCGCATACCAAAAAGGTTTATATCAAAGAGATCTCTACCATCACCACGGCACAACCGGCAAGAGCGGTGTATACCGATAAGGGAGACGTAATAATGGCCGTATCTAAAATGGGTAAAGGAACAGTATTCGCCGTAGGCGATCCATGGTTCTATAACGAATATCTTGACGGACGCCGCTTACCGGCATCTTTTGAAAACTACCAGGCAGCTGTTGATCTTACTGAATGGCTGTTCAAACAGGTAGCGCGTAAATAATGTAAACGAGGCATATGCAATTGAACAAACAGTTATTGAGCGGCGAAGAACGTCGGGACTTGCCCGAGAAAGTGCTGCAATTCGGTACCGGGGTACTGTTACGTGGGCTGCCGGATTATTTTATTGACAAGGCCAATAAAGCAGGCATTTTCAATGGCCGTATCGTAGTGATCAAGTCGACAGACAAAGGCAATACAGACGCCTACCAGCAACAGGACAACCTGTACACACATTGCATACAGGGTATCATGCAGGGTAGGAGAGTGGAGGAGTATATTGTCAATGCCGCCATCAGCAGGGTATTATCTGCCGCAGCAGAATGGGAAGAAATACTGGCCTGCGCGGCTTCTCCTGACATGGAAATAGTGATTTCCAATACGACAGAAGTAGGTATTACTCTATCAGATGATAATGTACATGCTGCGCCGCCTGCCTCTTTTCCCGGTAAACTGCTGGCATTCCTTCTGCGTCGTTATCAGCATTTCAAAGGAGATCCGGATAAAGGAATGGTGATCATTCCTACGGAACTGATTCCTGACAATGGCACCAAACTGAAAAATATACTGCTTGAACTGGCCAGACGTAATCAGCTGGATGAGACCTTCATTCAATGGTTAAATGCTGCCAATCATATCTGCAATTCACTGGTAGACCGTATTGTACCGGGTGCATTAGCTCCGGCAGCGCATACTGCGGTGGAACAGCAACTGGATTATGAAGATCAGCTGATGATCATGTCTGAGCCATATGCGCTGTGGGCAATAGAGACAGACCATGAAACAGTCAGGAAGAAACTGTCCTTCTACCAGACTGACAGCGGTGTAATATTAGCGCCGGATATCAACGTGTTCCGTGAGCTGAAGTTACGTCTGCTGAATGGTACGCATACGCTTACCTGCGGACTTGCAGCCTTAGCGGGATTTGAAACCGTGAAGGAGGCAATGGAAGATACGGCCATGGAAAGCTGTATATCTGCCCTGATGAAACATGAAATAGTACCCGCTATTACAGATATGACCATCCGTGAAGACGCGGCATTGCGCTTTGCGGGAAGTGTGCTGGACCGTTTCAGGAACCCTTATATCGAACACCGCTGGTTAAGCATCACGATGCAGTATACTTCCAAGATGAAGATGCGGGTGATACCGGTATTACAACACCATTACCAGCGCTACGAAGAAGTGCCTGCATTGATGGCGCTTGGCTTTGCGGCCTACCTGCTGTTTATGCGGGATGGTAATGTAACAGACGATCATGCAGCTTATTTCAAAGAGAAATGGCAAAGGCTGGAACCGGCAGTACTGGTACAGACAGTATTGAAGGACACCACGCTATGGGGTACAGACCTAACCACATTAACAGGCTTTGCGCATGCAGTGACAGTGATGCTGGGCGCATTGCAGACGGAAGGAGCTCTTTCATTGATCAGAAGAGTATCCGAAGAAATAACGATTGCTTAAAAATGAATACAGATATGACGACGGGGACGAAACGGAAAGTGCTAAAAGTGCATCCGCATGATAATGTGGTAGTAGCGCTTACTGACCTGAAAAAAGGCGACAGTGTACAGGAAAATGGCCAGGTATATACAGTGGTAGAAGATATACCGGCAAAGCACAAATTCACGGAAACAGCGCTCAATACAGGAGATGCAATAACGATGTATGGTGTGCTGGTAGGTCGCGCAAAAGAAACATTACCAGCCGGTGCTAAAATAGCGGTAAGCAATGTAAAACATGCTGCCAGCGACTTTCAGCTGGCGCCTGCAAGAAGAACATCCTGGCATATACCGGATATTTCGAAATGGCAGCAACGCACGTTTATGGGCTATCACCGGGCAGATGGCAGTGTAGGTACAGGCAATTACTGGTTGGTGATCCCAATGGTGTTTTGTGAGAACAGGAATGTGGAAGTATTAAGAGAAACACTGGTAGAGGAACTGGGCTATGGCCGTCCGAAGAAATATGCAGCATTTGCCCGTAAACTGGCAGCGCAGTATAAACAAGGCGCAGATGCCAATAGTATACTGGAAACAGTATATACAGAAGATGATGGCGCTGCACAACAACCCCGCCTCTTCGAAAATGTAGACGGTATCAAATTCCTGACACATGAAGGTGGCTGTGGTGGTATCAGGCAGGATGCACAAACGCTGTGTGGATTGCTGGCAGGATATATCACACATGCAAATGTAGCAGGAGCTACCGTATTAAGTCTGGGTTGCCAGAATGCACAGATCTCTATGCTTGAGGAAGAGATTAAAAAGCGGTCGCCTCAGTTCAGCAAACCCTTATACATACTGGATCAGCAACAAACAGGTACTGAGCAGGCTTTGATCACTGCGGCGGTAAAGCAGACCATGGCTGGATTGATTGAAGCTAACAAGATCACCCGTCAGCCAGCACCACTGTCTAAATTATGCATAGGACTGGAATGTGGCGGTTCCGATGGCTTCTCCGGTATCTCCGCCAATCCCGCTATTGGCTATACTTCTGACCTGCTGGTAGCATTAGGTGGCTCAGTAATATTATCCGAATTCCCGGAGTTATGTGGTGTGGAGCAGGAGTTAAGCGACCGTTGTGCAGATGAAAAAGATGCATTACGTTTTATAGATCTCATGCGTACCTATCAGCGACGTGCAGAGGAAGCAGGTTCCGGTTTCGATATGAACCCCTCACCAGGTAACATCAAAGATGGCCTGATCACAGACGCTATTAAATCCGCCGGAGCGGCCAAGAAAGGCGGTACTTCGCCTGTGGCAGCCGTGCTTGATTATCCGGAGAAGGTGAGTAAACCAGGTCTCAACCTGCTTTGTACACCCGGCAATGATGTAGAGTCAACAACAGCTGAAGTGGGATCAGGCGCTACGATCGTATTATTCACCACCGGCCTGGGTACACCCACCGGTAATCCTGTGACGCCCGTTATAAAGCTATCCAGCAATACAAAGCTCTATGAGCGCATGCCCGATATCATCGATATCAATACAGGCACTATCATCGATGGAGAAGAGTCTATTCAGGAAGCTGGTGAACGCATTCTTAACTATGTGATCGATGTGGCCAGCGGAACTACAAAAGCCAGATCCGTTATCAACGGACAGGATGATTTCATTCCCTGGAAAAGAGGTGTGTCACTGTAATCTTACTAACTATTAATTAATGTCAACAATGAAGAAGTTCCTGGATGAACACTTTCTCCTGAGTAATAATACTGCGAAACGTTTGTACCATGACTATGCAAAAGAGATGCCTGTAATTGATTATCATTGTCACCTGCCACCAGCGCAGATAGCAGCAGATACGAAGTTTGGCAATCTCACGCAGGCATGGTTGTACGGCGATCATTATAAGTGGAGAGCGATGCGTACCAACGGCGTGCCTGAAAGCTATTGCACCGGTAACAGGTCTGACTGGGAGAAGTTTGAGAAATGGGCAGAGACAGTACCTTATACGCTGCGTAATCCATTGTATCATTGGACACACCTGGAGTTGCAGCGCTACTTCGATATTCATGATGTGCTGAATGCTGCTTCCGCTGCAGACATTTATGAGAACGCCAGTGCACAGCTGGGCACCAGCGCTTACAGTACGCGCAACCTGTTGCGTAAGATGAATGTAGCATTGGTTTGTACAACAGATGATCCGGCAGATACGCTGGAATATCATCAGCAATTAAGACAGGATGGTTTTGAAATACCTATCCTGCCTGCGTTCCGGCCCGATCAATCCATGAATGTTGATGACCCTGAAAAATATAATCAATATCTGCAACGTTTGGAAGAAGCCTCCGGCATCACGATCACCACTTACAATGATCTGCTGGATGCATTGAAGAACAGACACGATTTCTTTGCCTCACAGGGTTGTTCTGTATCTGACCATGGTATCGAAGAGATCTATGCAGAAGACTTCCAGGAAAAAGATATCCACGCTGTTTTTCTGAAGGTAAGAGGCGGTACCAGACTGAATCTGCAGGAAACAAGACAGATTAAGTCTGCATTGCTGTTACAGCTGGCGGAATGGGATTGGGAAAAGGGTTGGGTACAACAGTATCACCTGGGCGCATTACGTAACAACAACTCTCGTATGATGCGCTTGTTAGGTCCTGATACCGGTTGGGATTCTATTGGTGATTTCTCACAGGCAAGAGCACTGGCGAAGTTCCTGGATCGCCTGGATAGCCAGGATAAACTGGCCCGGACTATCCTTTATAATCTCAATCCGGCCGACAATGAACTGCTGGCAACGATGATTGGTAACTTCAATGACGGCTCTATTGCTGGCAAGGTGCAATTTGGTTCTGCATGGTGGTTCCTGGATCAGAAAGATGGTATGATCAAACAGCTGAATGCCTTATCCAATATGGGATTATTAAGCCGCTTCGTAGGTATGCTGACAGATTCCCGTAGCTTCTTATCTTATCCGCGTCATGAATATTTCCGCCGTATCGTATGTGAATTATTGGGCCAGGAAGTGGAGAATGGTGAATTACCAAATGATATAGAATGGATCGGCAAGGTCGTTAAAGATATCTGCTACTATAACGCGCAACAATATTTCAACTGGAAAGAACTCGGCGTTGAAGCGGGTGTGGGTCGATAATTTCCGCCCTGCAGGAGTGACGTTGTTATATCGCGGGGTGCAACTATGGTGACATGATGTGATAATTCGCGTCAATCCACCCCGTCAGGGGTGGTTGTGTTTGTAGCGCGGGGTGATAACCCCGGGAACATGATGCGATATTCGCGTCAATCCACCCCGTCAGGGGTGGCCGTGTTTGTAGCCCGGGGTGACAACCCCGGGGATCCGGGCAATATAAAATGGGCCGATCTGTTACATTATAACTATGGCTAAGCTGTTTTTTTTGAAATCCAATCTGTTTACGTCTGATATTTATTCCTAAAACAGATCCAGCCCATTTTATACTGCCGGTACTATTAGAGAATTGCTCTTCCCAGCCTAAGTTTTATTTATCCATTCAACGTTCTTCAAGCGATTGTCTAAAGCTAATCGTATTTATATCCTGCACTTAAGTATCCTGATTTTCTTACCCGAAGAACCACTTCCGCAACAGCTCTCCCGTTACGGAAGTGTAAACAACTAAACAACTCTCAGATTTATGATTAACAATTCGCGCAAGCGTAATTGGGTTTTTTAAGTGGCTCACTGGAAGTCATTTCAAACTTACCGGAGAGGGGAGAAGAAACACATGGATTTTCGAAAGCGATGAGATCTGCCAATCCGTTCTGCACGGTCTGTTCCGCATATACGGCATCATAATCACCATTCAGGATGAGTGTACCATTGAACCTTGAACGGACACCTGCTATCAGTGTAGCCGGAGTGGAAGGTTCTGTCAGCAGATGGATATAAGACAAGCCATAAGTGTCCAGTGCATCCACCAGGTAAGCGTAAGTTGCATCTATCTCATTATGATGCTGAAGATCGTTTACCTGGCTGTAAGGCGACAGGCGGATACCTGTGCGGTGTTTGCCGATGGCGTGACTCACAGCAGCTACCGTTTCCAGTATAAAGCGGACCCTGTTAGGGATGCTGCCGCCGTATTTATCTGTACGCTGATTAGTATCAGGATGCAGGAACTGGTCCATCAGGTAG
Source organism: Chitinophaga filiformis (assembly GCF_900102545.1). Lineage (GTDB taxonomy): Bacteria > Bacteroidota > Bacteroidia > Chitinophagales > Chitinophagaceae > Chitinophaga > Chitinophaga filiformis. The sequence goes on from NZ_FNBN01000015.1 coordinate 44,448, forward strand.
CCATGTGCTGCGTGCAGTTCTACTCCGTCAAACCCGGCTGCAATAGCCTGGGTGGCTGCCTTCACATACTGCTGCACCATTTTCTGTACTTCTGAAGTGGTCATCGCTCTCGGAGTGGCATATGGCTGCCATCCGTGTTGTTCTGTCCAGATCTCTCCTTTGGCGGCAACCGCTGAAGGAGCAATCACTTCTGCCTTTCCGGGCATGTTTGCCGGATGTGATATACGTCCGGTATGCATGATCTGCAGGAAGATCCGGCCTCCGTTCTCATGAACTGCCTTTGTAACTTTCTTCCATCCGTTTATCTGGTCCTTGCTGTAGATGCCAGGCATGTGCGCTTTGCCCATACCATTCTCCGCAGGACCGGTCCCCTCTGCTATGATCAGGCCAGCTTTGGCCCGCTGGCTATAGTAGTTCACCATCACGTCGTTCGGAATACCCGCAGGAACGTGCGTCTTGCCCAAGGTAGGCGCCATGACTACCTTGTTGGATATGGCGTAATTGCCTATTGTAGTAGATGATAATAGTGTTGGATACATAGCCTGTCGTGTCGTTATTAATTCCAGAATGATTATTCCAAAAAAGAGTAAAAAAATATCAATGCCTGATGCTATCCAATATATGGTCTGCCATACGTTCCAACATCTCTCTATCACCAAAAAGGACGTCCATCATCCAGAGGGAGCTGAAGCTGGCGTAAAGGAACTGGGCTAATGTAGCAGGGTCTTTCTCTGCCGGTATTTCATTCATCTGTTTTGCTTTCTCCAGTAGTTCCTGTAAAACGCTGATGCTTGCTTTGGCCTGTTCCCTGACGATCATCTTAATGCCATCATCCATCGAAGCGAGTTCAAAGGATGTTTTGACCATCATACAGGATTTTCCCTCTTTTCTATTGGTAACGGCTCTTCGTACGATACTTTCCACTGCTGTCATAGGAGAGACCTTATCACAGCATTGTTTATAGTCAAATAGTTTCTCTTTCGCGTAGTTCTGCAGACACTGTTGAAAGAGGGCGTACTTGTCGCCGTAAGTATCATATATACTGGCCCGGTTCAATTGCATCTCGTCTACAAGGTCCTGCATAGACGTAGCATTGTATCCCTTCTCCCAGAAGAGATCCCTTGCTTTTGCCAGCTTTTCCTCAGGATCGAATGCTTTGTTACGTGCCATGACACAAAATTAGAATTTCAGAATGAATGTTCCAAATTATTTTAGAACGACTGTTCTGGAATTGTATTGCCTGAAAGGACAGGACGGGGAGATTGATCTACAAATTTCTTATATAAGTATTGATAATCATTATGGTACAGGTCGCATTTGTCAAACTTAGAAGGATTAATGGATTCCAAGGATTGGCCCGCTATCTGTCCTGTCCGGAACCTGGCATGGTACCCTTTTTGCAAAACAACAGACGTAAACGGTACGACACGTTATTACTGATTACATCTCAAATTGTTAAACCAAAAAGGGTACAAATGAAAAAGCTCACTTTTTTTGCCGCTACTTTGCTGGCTGCCTGGATGTTACAGGCTTGTAATGGAGGAAATACTAATGCGAAACATGAAGATGCTGTGGATAGCGCACAGGCCGTAAATAAAGAAACTGCCCCCGTTGACAAGGAATCCTCTGACTTTGCAATAGAAGCTGCAAATGGAGGTATGATGGAAGTGGAAGCCGGTAAACTGGCTCAGGAAAAAGCAACGAATCAGCGGGTAAAAGATTTTGCCGCTATGATGGTACGTGACCACTCCAAGGCAAACGATGAACTGAAAGGATTGGCACAGAGTAAGAATATCGCCTTGCCTGACAGCGTAAGCGGAGATGCTAAAGACCATATCGACAAAATGAGTAAGATGTCAGGAAAAGACTTCGACAAACATTATATCGATATGATGGTGGATGATCATGATAAAGACGTGGATAAATTTGAAAAGGCATCCGGCAACCTGAGCGATCCTGATCTGAAAACATGGGCTGGTAATACACTGCCTACACTGAGAGCTCACCAGGATTCAGCCAAGGCTATCAAGGAATCTCTTAAGAAATAAATAACGCTACGGCATTAATGGTAACTATGTAGTTGTTAGTCCCCGGGACTTGTTTTGATTGTTGAGTTCGAGGATGTCGCACCCGGTGGCTAACAACTCTTTTATAAAAGATATAATTCTCCACGTACAAACTTGTATTTATATTTGTTTGCTGAGTGGAGAGTTATGTACGCAATAGTAGATATAGAAACAACAGGAGGCCATGCCAGTGCCAATGGTATCACTGAAATAGCCATTTTTATTTATGACGGCCAGGAAGTAGTGCAGCAGTACGAAACGCTGATCAACCCCGGTGTGCCGATTCCGAGATATATTCAATCCCTGACAGGTATTACAGATGATATGGTTGCCAGCGCCCCTTCCTTCGAAGAGGTGGCGGCCGATATATATGCCCTTATACACGATAAGATCTTCGTGGCCCACAACGTCAATTTTGACTATTCCTTTTTACAATATCATCTGGCGAAAGCCGGTTACCAGCTGCGCAGTAAAAAACTCTGCACGGTAAGACTGGGGCGTAAGATCGTTCCGGGACTGCCATCATACAGCCTGGGTAATCTATGTAAATCATTGCAGATAACAGTGACACAGCGCCACCGGGCCTCCGGCGATGCTGCAGCTACTGTAACGCTTTTCGGCCTGTTATTGCGACAGGACACCAACAACGCCATTGCCAATGCGCTAAGCGTGCATTCCAAGGAACAGTTCCTGCCGCCAAATCTTCCTCCGGAACAGGTAACCGCATTGCCACGTAATCCGGGTGTTTATTATTTCCATGATCAGAAAGGAAAAGTAGTATATGTTGGTAAGGCTAAGAATCTCCGGAAAAGGGTGAACAGCCATTTTACCGGCAACAGCGCCAGTCGTAAACGCCAGGAGTTCCTCCGCAACATTTACAGTATTTCCCACGAGGTAACCGGTACAGAGCTGATGGCCAACATACTGGAAAGCGTGGAGATCAAACGGCTATGGCCTATCTACAACTACTCCCAGAAACATATCGAATTTAAATATGGCTTCTACTGTTTCGAAGACCAGCAGGGTTATCTCCGCCTGGCAATAGAGAAACGCAGGAAGTATACCATGCCATTACATGCATTTCCGCTGCTGGTGCAGGGGCACCAGATGCTGCGGGGCCTGATCAGGGAGTTTGACCTTTGTCCGCGTCTGTGCTTCCTTCAGAAAGGAAACGGCGCCTGTTCTCCCATCCCCGATCATACCTGCCGGGGCGCCTGCGAGAAGAAAGAAGGACCTGAAACATACAACCTTCGGGTAAAAGCCGCTATTAATCATATGCAGCAGCAACAACCCTCCTTTATCATTATGGGCACAGGCCGTGATGCACAGGAGCAAAGCTGTATCCTGATGGAGAAAGGCCGCTTCTACGGAATGGGCTATATACCCCGCGATACGGCCATTACGGAAGAAACTGGAGTAAAAGAATGGCTGACACAGTACCCTGAAAATGAGTATATTCTGAACCTCATCCACGCGCATGCGGGTAATCATCACCAGGAGCTCGTAAAGTTTTCTTAGAATTTATCTGTAATAATTCCCTCAACCTAAAGTATTTTTGCGAACCTGAATACATAACCGCTTGTTGATGTTCTTGTCAACAGCCTGTGAATGAGGGCTATTCATTAATCATTTTTAATAGGTAATTATTAAGTTCATGTTAGAGTCGAATTTTAAGCTTCCTGGACAAACGGCTTTTTATAAGGGAAAGGTAAGGGATGTATACACTATTAACGACAAACTGATGGTAATGGTGGTAAGCGACCGTATCTCAGCATTCGACGTGGTATTACCCCGCCCGATTCCTTACAAAGGACAGGTACTAAACCAGGTGGCAGCTGTTATGCTGGAAGCTACTAAGGATATCGTTCCTAACTGGGTAAAGGCAGTTCCTTTGCCAGGTGTAACCATCGGCTTGAAATGTGAGACCTTCCCTGTAGAAATGGTGGTGCGTGGTAACCTCACCGGGCATGCCTGGAGAACGTACAAAAGTGGTAAACGCGAACTGTGTGGTGTAACTATGCCGGAAGGACTGAAGGAAAATGATTTCTTCCCTTCTCCGATCATTACGCCTACCACCAAGGCCCACGAAGGCCATGACGAAGACATATCCCGTGAAGAGATCATTGCCCGCGGACTTGTAAGCAAGGAAGATTATGAGCAGCTGGAAAAATATACCCTCGCCCTGTTCCAACGCGGTAAGGAGCTGGCAGCTAAACGTGGCCTGATCCTGGTAGATACCAAATACGAATTCGGTAAGATCGGCGATACCATCTATGTGATCGATGAGATCCATACACCTGACTCTTCCCGTTACTTCTATGCAGAAGGCTATGAAGAAAAACAGAAAGCAGGTCAGCCACAGAAACAGCTCAGTAAAGAGTTCGTTCGTGAATGGCTGATGGCAAACGGCTTCCAGGGTAAAGATGGTCAGCAGGTGCCTGAGATGACCGACGAGTTTGTCAATAGCGTAAGCGAACGTTATATCGAGCTGTTCGAGAACATCACTGGTCAGAAATTTGTGAAGCAGGATGTTTCCCTGGCAGATGCTGAAAAGAAGATTGCCGAGACGCTGCAGAAATTATAAGACAGTGTCAACCGACCGCAAACAGGAACGCTTTATGTTCCTGTTTGTGGTCGGTTGACAAAGATATCCGACTATAACCAACATGAAACACCTGGCCACGCTCAATAAGTACTTCGTAAAATACAAGTGGAGGTTCCTGACCGGTTTGATCTGTACTGCTGTATCCATTGTATTCAGCGTGTTCCAGCCTATTATGGTAAGACAGATCTTCGACCTTCTTGCCCTCAATCTTAACAACTACAATCTCCTCAGCGATACCGGCCTGAAAGCTGCTTTCCGTGGCAACTTTACCAATGTCCTGGCTTTCTATGGCATCAGTATCCTGTTGTTTGCCCTCCTCAGCGGATTTTTCCTGTATCTCCAGCGGCAAACCCTCATTGTGATGAGTCGCCACATTGAATATGACCTCAAGAACGAAATTTACCAGCATTACCAGATACTGGACCTGAACTTCTATAAAATGCACCGTACCGGCGATCTGATGAGCCGTATTACGGAAGATGTGTCCCGCGTGCGTATGTACGTAGGACCGGCTATTATGTATGCTACCCGTACCATCTTCATGATTGTGATAGTGGTGTATCTGATGATAGATGTAAATCCATTGCTGACATTCTACACCTTATCCCCCTTGCCTGTACTGGCGCTGATCATCTATTATGTGAACCATATCATTCACCGTAAAAGCGAGCGTATACAGGCACAGTTGTCTAATATTACCTCCATTGCCCAGGAGTCCTATTCCGGTATCAGGGTGATCAAGTCTTACGTACAGGAGGAAGCCAGTATCAAACACTTCGAGGAAGCCAGCGAGGCTTACAAGCAAAGTTCTGTGAGTCTGGCTAAAACAGATGCCCTGTTTCAGCCGAGTATGTCCCTCATGATAGGCCTTAGCGTGGTACTGACCATCTTCATAGGGGGTATTCAGGTGATCCATGGCAATATTACGGTAGGTAACCTGGCCGAATTTGTGATCTATGTGAACATGCTGATGTTCCCGTTCTTTTCCATCGGGATGGTTGCTTCCATGATTCAGCGCGCCGCAGCCAGCCAGCAACGTATCAACGAATTTCTTGACATAAAACCGGCTATCGCCGATACACCTGGTGCCAAACCTGTTCATATTAAGGGAGAGGTAGTGTTTAAGAATGTTTCCTTTACCTATCCTCATACCGGCATCCAGGCCATCAAAAACTTTAACCTGACGGTAAAGCCAGGAGAAAAGGTAGCGGTAATCGGTCGTACGGGTTCCGGAAAATCCACCCTCGCCCAGTTACTCATACGTATGTATGATCCGCAGGAAGGAGAGATCCTGCTCGATAACCAGGACATCCGCCAGGTAACACTGGAAAGCTTGCGCCACCAGATCAGTTATGTGCCTCAGGACGTGTTCCTGTTTTCCGATACAATCATGAATAATATCCGCTTCGGTACCCCCGAGGCAGGTCCGGAACTGGTAAAGACAGCTGCCCGGCAGGCATCGGTAGAAAAGGATATTCTGAGCTTCAGGGAAGGCTTTGACACGGTAGTAGGGGAGAGAGGGGTAACGCTCAGCGGGGGGCAGAAACAGCGTATTTCCATTGCCCGTGGACTCATTAAGGACCCTAACCTGCTGGTATTCGACGACTGCCTGTCAGCCGTTGACGCCCGTACGGAAAAAGAGATCATCGGTAACCTCTATGCCTATCTTAAAGATAAAACGGCTATAATCATTACCCACCGCATATTTGCGCTGTTCGACTTCGATAAGATCATCGTATTGGAAGACGGAAGGATTGTTGAAACGGGAACACATAACGAATTATTGGCATTAAACGGTTACTATGCAGAATTGTATGCCCGTCAGCAGTCCGGCGAAGAGGAATCTGTAATAGAATAATAATCATCTCCTTATACATGCCTGTAAACCAGTAGGTAAAGTGATATTCTATCATTTTTCAAAATCATTTAAAATTATTTTGATATTTGTAAACTAATAGTATATTTGTTTCTTATTGGAAAAAGGATTTGATTCGTTAACAACTTAAATCTATCAACTGTGGCGTACGAAAATACCAATCAGCAGGAAAGAAATAATGACAGTATCTTTTCTAAACGATTGAAAGCGGGCAAAAGAAGAACTTACTTCTTTGATGTAAAGACCACTCGTGGAAATGATTATTTTCTGACCATTACCGAAAGCAAGAAACGCTTCAACGACAATGGTTATGACAGGCACAAAGTATTCCTGTACAAGGAGGACTTCAACAAGTTCCTGAATGCATTGACAGAGACCATCAACTACGTGAAAACTGAGTTGATGCCCGACTTCGATTTTGATGCCTACAACCACGATTATGTGCGCGACGATGAGGATGGCGAAGGAGCTGAAACTTCTGAATCAGTAGTAGAAGTTGAAGCTGCTGTTGCTGAACCAACTGTTGCTGCATCCGCTTCTTCTCATAGTGAAGATGTAGACAAGTGGTAATCTAAGCTTAGATCATTCATTTTTATTTGATGATAAATAAGACCTCCGGTTTCTCCGGAGGTTTTTTTGTGCGCATAACTTTCCGCTAAAGGTCGACTAAAGGCAGACGCGATGTATCACCATGAATAGTCAGGGGGCTTTAAGTCCAACCTAAAGGCATAGTAAAGGCATGGTAAAGGAATAGTAAAGGCATGGTAAAAGCATGGCAAAAGCATATTAATAATACGGATATCATTCGCTTCAGTAGACCCCTTTAGGGGTCTTAGTGTTTGTAGCGCGGGGTGATAACCCCGGGTAACAAAAACGGGGCGTCAACCCCTGCGTAACGAAACGGGTTTTCAATCCCGGGTTGACAATACGGGCGTCAACCCCCTGGATAACGAAACGGGTTTTCAACCCCGGGTAACAAAAACGGGGCGTCAACCCCTGCGTAACGAAACGGGTTTTCAATCCCGGGTTGACAATACGGGCGTCAACCCCTGGATAACAAAACGGGGTTTTCAACCCCGGGCAACAAAAACGGGGCGTCAACCCCCTGGATAACAAAACGGGGTTTTCAACCCCGGGTAACAAAAACGGGGCGTCAACCCCTGGATAACAAAACGGGGTTTTCAACCCCGGGGCAACAAAAACGGGGTGTCAACCCCTGCGTAACGAAACGGGTTTTCAACCCCGGGGCAACAAAAACGGGGCGTCAATCCCTGGATAACGAAACGGGTTTTCAACCCCGTGTCAACAAAAACGGGGCGTCAACCCCTCCGTAACGAAACGGGTTTCAATCCCGGGTTGACAATACAGGCGTCAATCCGGTAACGCAGAAACGATTTAAAACAACAAAGGACTTCCCTGCGGAAGCCCTTTGCCATAAATATCTGTCGATTGAAATTATTTCTTCATCTGTTTCCAGGCATTGATCAATCCATTGGTAGATGCATCATGGCTGGTAACTACATCCGCGCTTTCCAGTTCAGGCAGGATCTTGTTAGCGAGTTGTTTACCCAGTTCAACACCCCACTGGTCAAAGCTGTAAATATTCCAGATTACACCCTGTACAAAGATCTTGTGTTCGTACAGCGCTACCAGTGAACCCAGTGAGCGGGGAGTGATCTCTTTTACGAGGAAGGAGTTCGTAGGTCTGTTACCGGTAAATACTTTATAAGGCAGCAGCGCTTTGATCTCTTCTTCTTTCAGGCCGGATTTCTCCAGTTCTGCACGTACTTCTGCTTCTGTCTTACCATTCATCAGTGCTTCTGTCTGTGCAAAAAAGTTGGACAGCAGTTTCACATGATGATCGCCGATAGGATTATGGCTGATGGCGGGAGCGATGAAGTCGGCCGGTACGATACGAGTACCCTGGTGGATCAGCTGGTAGAATGCGTGCTGGCCGTTGGTGCCAGGCTCGCCCCATACGATAGGACCGGTTTCGTAGGTTACCGGTTTACCGGTACGGTCTACATATTTACCGTTGCTCTCCATATTTCCCTGCTGGAAATAGGCGGCGAAGCGGTGCATATACTGGTCATATGCCAGGATTGCCTCGGTGGAGGTATCAAAGAAGTTACCGTACCACAGGCCTATCAAAGCCATGATAGCAGGAATGTTCTTTTCCAGCGGAGTAGTGCGGAAGTGGTTGTCCACTGCATGTGCACCTTCCAGTAAGGCTTTGAAATTGTCGTAACCTACAGTCAGCGCGATGCTCAGACCAATAGCAGACCATAAGGAATAACGGCCGCCAACCCAGTCCCAGAATTCGAACATATTGGCTGGATCAATACCGAATGCCTTTACCGCCTTTTCGTTAGTAGAAAGGGCAGCAAAGTGTTTCGCTACAAATGCTTCGTCTTTCGCAGCATCCAGGAACCATTTACGTGCGGTGAGCGCGTTGGTCATTGTTTCCTGGGTGGTGAAGGTTTTGGAAGCTATGAGGAATAGTGTTTCTTCCGGAGTTACTTTTTTAAGTGTCTCTGCGATGTGAGTACCGTCCACATTGGAAACGAAATAAGGCTGTATTCCCTCTTTCCAGTAGGGCTTTAATGCCTCGGTCACCATTACCGGGCCCAGGTCAGAACCACCGATACCGATATTCACAATGTAACGTATAGGCTTGCCGGTATAACCTTTCCATTCGCCGCTATGGATACGCTGGGTAAAGTTTTCCATTTTCTTCAGCACGGCCATTACATCTGGCATTACATCTTTTCCGTCCAGTACTACAGGATTACCGGAAAAGTTACGCAGGGCGGTGTGCAGTACAGCCCTGTTTTCAGTAGCATTGATCTTTTCAGCACTGAACATGGCTTTGATACCTTCTTCCACACCGGTTTCCTTTGCCAGCTGCAGGAGGTAGGAGAGCGTTTCTTCTGTAATGATGTTCTTTGAATAGTCGAACAAAATATCTTCAAAAGAGAGCGTGAACTTCTTAAATCTGTCAGCATCCGCCGCAAACAACGTGCGCAGGTGCGTTTCCTTCATTTTGGAAGCATGCTGCTGCAATTGTTGCCAGGCTTTTGTAGCAGTCGGATTAGTCGTTGGGAACATAAAAACGCATTTTATGGCATCAAAAGTAATAAATAGTTGGATAGTCTCAGAACCAATCCGCCGGAAAGGAAGACCAATATTTAAAGATAATTCATTCAGGCAGAGTAAACTATGCTTCCGGTAATATATACAAGGGAATCGGGAATAAAGACATTCGTTATGACAATCTTCTGTTGGTGATGAGGCGCCAGGTACTACTGATAGCAATAATTGCCATTGCACCGATGCAGGCGCCGACAATAGGCATTTCTGCAGAGCCGCCGACAGACTGACGTTTTACAATAATGCCCGAAAGCGCCCAAAGTGCCACCAGGCCTACAACAATATTGTGTCTGCGTATAATCAGCAACGTTGCAGCCACAGTGCATAACACTATGAGAAAAATAGTCCCCGGAACGCTCATGCCATCCCATCCCAGGTATACCAGGAAGGCCGCAATATTAGCCACTGTTGCAATGCATATCCACCCGAGATAGAGGCTGAAAGGAATGTGTACAAACAGTTTTTCAGCCCTGGTGACCGGCAGATGCGGCAGTGCAATGTTAAAGTTCAGGTGAATGGCCAGCAGGCATACCAGCAGGGCAATCATGAGAAGGATGGATAGTGGCAGCAGCTCATAATGCCAGGCAAACAGCCAGCAGGAATTGGCCATACAACTGATCAGCCACCAGCCGCGCAGTCGCTCCATAAACAATTCCAGCGCAGGTACACGTCCTTTTGAGAACGCCAGCCATAACTGGAACACAATAAAAGCCAGCAGTGCAAGATAGATGAGTCCCCAGATGGCGAAAGTATATCCTGCCGGTACGAAGAGGCTGTCATATCTGTCGGAGATGTCGGCAGTGCTCTTGTTGTTGATCAGATTAAGGTTGGCCAGTGCGTTGACAATAACTACCACCATGTACCCTATTGTATTGAAAACCGCGCTGTTCTTGTAATAGAGGGTTTTATGGGAGGTTGTCATAGATAGCAATAGTTTTTAAATAACTGGGAATTAATATGATAAAAGTCCCGCAAATATTGTTCCCCTTTTTCCGTACATTTGCGCCCTATGACAGCAGAACAACTTAAAGCTATGAGGGACCGTCTCCATGTCCTGGGAGGTTTTCTTTAACGTCCAGGACCGCATAGCAAAAATAGAAAATGATAAGCAACTTACGTTAGCCCCCGGCTTCTGGGACGACAACGCCCGGGCTACGTCAATTCTGAAAGAGATCAAGGTGAACAAATTCTGGGTGGATCTCTATGAGAGCGTGCAAACATCCATAGAGGACAGCAGTGTACTGCTCGACTTCCAGAAAGAAGGCGAAGCCACTGAGGAAGAAGTGGAGCAGGCATACCAGTCAGCACTGACAGCTCTTGACGAATTGGAATTTAAATCAACACTGAACGAGCCCGAAGACGAGATGCCGGCAGTGCTCACTATCAATTCAGGCGCCGGTGGTACCGAAAGCCAGGATTGGGCAGAGATGCTGTTACGCATGTACCGTATGTACGGCGAAAAGCAGGGTTGGAAAGTATCTGAAATTGATGTACAATACGGGGATGGCGCCGGTATTAAATCAGCCTCCCTGGAAATGGACGGAAGCTTTGCCTATGGCTTGCTGAAAGCGGAAAGCGGTGTGCACCGGCTGGTGCGTATCTCTCCGTTTGATGCCAACGCCCGCAGACATACTTCCTTCGCTTCCATCTTTGTATATCCGCTGGTGGATGATACCATTGAAATTGCAGTGAACCCTGCCGACCTGGAATGGGAATTCTACCGTTCCGGAGGTAAAGGAGGGCAGAACGTAAACAAGGTAGAAACCGCAGTGCGTTTGAAACACATTCCTTCAGGCATCATCATCGAATGTCAGCAGGCACGTACGCAGGGCGAGAACCGTGAAAAGGCGCTCACCATGCTGAAATCCCGCTTATATGAAGAAGAGCTGCGTAAGAGGGAAGAACTGAAAAACGCCGCCAACGCCAACAAGCGCAAAATTGAATGGGGATCGCAGATCCGTTCCTACGTATTCCATCCTTACAAAATGATCAAAGATCACCGTACGGATTATGAAGTAGGTAACGTTCAACCTGTTATGGACGGCGAACTGGAGGGCTTCATCAAGGCTTACCTGATGATGTCCAAAGGAGAAGAATAACGTAACTTTGCAAATATGCCCTGTGCTGATAATTTGAGAATGCTCAACTTATCAGCACTTTTGCATATTAGGCAAGACTGCCACGGATGGGAATGATGGTGCTTCGCATGTTAATCCGGACCAGGATGGAATGCTGACTCAGACCAGACCGGGAGAAAGATGATGCCTGCTTATGGCCGACAACGGCCCTGCTTAATGAGAGAAATCTAAACTCAACCTGCAAACAATTGGAAGAAACAACAAGATCGAACATAAAAACTTCTGAGAATGCATAATGCTTATTTCCACTTTGCTGCACCTGCCAATGAACCAGTGTACAGCTATGCTCCGGGTTCCCCCGAAAGGGAAGCGTTGAAAAAACAACTGGCCGCTTTTAAAGCCCAGGAATTTGATATCCCCATGTACATTGGAGATAAGGAGGTGCGTACCGGCAAGACGATTGACCTTCGTCCTCCTCATGAAATAAAACATAAGCTGGGCCATTTCCATGAAGGTGATGCCAGCCACGTAAAAGACGCTATTGCTGCAGCACTGGCTGCCCGCGCTAAATGGGCAGACACGCCATGGGAACAACGCGCTGCCGTATTCCTGAAAGCTGCAGACTTACTCGCTACCAAATACCGCTATCAGATCAATGCGGCTACTATGCTGGGGCAGAGTAAAAATGCTTTCCAGGCAGAAATAGATAGCGCCTGTGAACTGATCGACTTCCTCCGCTTTAACGTACACTATCTCGCAGATATATATAACCAGCAACCAGTTAGTTCACCAGGTGTGCACAATCGCCTGGAATACCGTCCGCTGGAAGGTTTCGTGGTAGCTATCACGCCGTTCAACTTTACCGCTATCGCAGGTAACCTGCCTACATCTGCCGCTATGTGCGGTAACGTAGTAGTATGGAAACCTGCCTATACCCAGGTACTGGCTGCACACGTGATCATGAAAGTATTACAGGAAGCCGGCCTGCCAGCAGGTGTGATCAACCTGGTATATGCCGACGGTCCGGTACTGGGTGATATCTGCTTCAGTCATCCTGATTTCGCAGGTATCCACTTCACAGGTTCTACCAGCGTATTCCAGCAGATGTGGAAGACGATCGGTACCAATATCAGCAAATACAAAACATACCCTCGTATAGTAGGAGAGACCGGTGGTAAAGACTTCGTACTGGCACACAAATCTGCTGACGTAGATACAGTGGCCATTGCGCTGGCCCGTGGTGCTTTCGAATACCAGGGACAGAAATGCTCCGCCGCTTCCCGCGCTTACCTGCCATCCAATATCGCAGAAGCCGTGAAAGCGAAACTGGTAGCTGAACTGAAGACCATGAAAATGGGTACTACAGAAGATTTCACCAACTTTATCAACGCCGTGATCGATGAACGCTCTTTCGATAAGATCGCTAAATATCTCGACAACGCAAAGAATGATCCTAACGCTAAGATCATCGCTGGTGGTAACTATAATAAAACAGAAGGTTACTTTGTTGAGCCGACTGTTATCGAGGTGAAAGATCCGAAATATGTAACCATGTGCGAAGAGATCTTTGGCCCTGTGCTGACTATCTACGTATATGAAGCAGATGAATTCAACGAGATCATGGATATCGTTGATACTACCTCCCCATATGCACTGACAGGCTCTATCATCGCGCAGGACCGTTATGCGATCGATCTGGCAACGAAGAGACTCGTAAATAGTGCAGGTAACTTCTATATCAATGACAAGCCTACCGGTGCAGTAGTGGGTCAGCAGCCTTTCGGTGGCGCCCGTGCTTCCGGTACCAATGATAAGGCAGGTTCCGCGCTGAATCTGTACCGTTGGTTGAGTGCAAGAACGATTAAGGAGACGCTGGTACCACCAACTGATTACAGGTATCCATTCCTGAAGGAAGATAAATAGGACGTATATACGCGAAATAAAAACGGGGAGATCGAAATGATCTCCCCGTTTTGTTTATGATTGTATGGTTTGGGATTTTGAATTCCAGGGGTTATCACCCCTGGCTACAAACAAGACGACTCCTGCCGGAGTCGATTGCCACAAATGATTCCATATTATCCTTGGACTAAAACCATAATAATTCCTGCCGGAGTCGATTGCCACGAATGATTCCATATTATCCTTGGACTAAAAACATAATAATTCCTGGCGGAGTCGATTGCCACGAATGATTCCATATTTATCCTCGGACTAAAAAAACAGTGACGCCTACGGACTGAGTTATAATTGTGTTACACTTAATGCATCTTCTCCAACGCCGTCAGCGCCTCTTTCACATGCCTCGGACCATCCTGGAGGTTATTAAACACATAGGTGATAACACCCTGTTTATCTACGATATACGTCACCCTGCCAGGTATGATAAATTTCTTAGGCACGCCGAATAACTTACGCACCTTATTCCCCGTATCTGCCAGCAATGTAAACGGCAGCTTATGATGGTTGGCAAAGCTTTTATGAGACGCCACATCATCTCCGCTGATGCCGATCACCTTTGCACCACGGCTGGTGAAATCTTCGTATGAATCCCGGAACGCGCAGGCCTCTTTGGTACAGGTGCCTGTTTCATCTTTCGGATAGAAATAGATCACAAGCGGCTGTTTGCCAAGCACACTGTTAATATCGAAAGTCTGACCATCCTGGTCCTTTAACTGAAAAGAAGGCACTTTATCGCCCGCTTTGAGCTGGGCATCGGCATTACCAAATAGAAACATAAAAGTAAGTGTGAGTATGGTGGATAGCTTTTTCATTCGTTTACGTTGTGATAAATGTACGGCGTAAATAGAAAATAGCAGGGAAACTTTTCTTACCCGCTATTAATCATTATTTTTGGCGCTTTAAATCCACATAATTTGAAGACCATATTGAATGGTACGCAAGTGGCCATAACCGTAGACAGGCTTTGTCACCAGTTGATTGAAAATCACCTGGATTTCTCAAAGAGTGTGCTGATAGGCTTACAGCCGAGAGGGATCTACCTGTCCGACCGTATCTATCACACCCTGCAAAAATTACTGCCCGGAGTACATATCAACTACGGAAAACTGGACATCACCTTCTACAGGGATGACTTCAATACCGAGTTGCATGTACCTAACGAAACAACCATTAATTTCTCCCTGGAAAATAAGAAAGTGATCCTGGTGGATGACGTATTGTATACAGGCCGTACTACCCGTTCGGCGCTGGCTGCAATGCTGGATTTTGGTCGTCCTTCTGTGGTAGAATTACTGGTGTTGATAGATCGCCGTTTTACCCGTCACCTGCCCATCCAGGCAGATTATACGGGCCGTACCGTCGATGCTATCAGCTCCGAGAAAGTGAAGGTACGCTGGGCAGAGCGTGATGGTAAAGACGAGGTCATCCTTGAATAAGCAGTACTGTTGGATGCGCGGATTGTCCGCATCCGGATTTTGATTTTGGGATTTGTAGTCAGGTCATTTATATTTGCATCTTAAATGTCATTATCAGTAAATCATCTTCTCGGGATACGCGGTCTGCAGCGTCAGGACATAGAGCTTATTTTTCAAACAGCTGATGAGTTCAAAGCGGTTCTGCAAAGACCGATCAAAAAGGTTCCTTCTCTCAGGGATACTACCATCGTTAATTTATTCTTCGAAAATTCAACGCGTACACGCATTTCATTTGAGCTGGCTGAAAAGAGGCTGGGAGCAGATGTAGTGAATTTCTCTGCATCAGGTTCCTCTGTCTCCAAAGGTGAAACGCTTATTGATACGGTCAACAATATCCTGTCCATGAAAGTGGATATGGTGGTAATGAGACACTCCGCCAGCGGAGCGCCTCACTTCCTCTCCAGACATATTGATGTACCGATCGTGAATGCGGGAGATGGTATCAACGAACACCCTACACAGGCATTACTGGATGCTTTTTCCATCAGGGAAAAACTGGGTAGTGTAACTGGTAAGAAGATCGCTATCTGTGGCGACATAATGCATTCCAGGGTGGCTCTTTCCAATATCTACTGCCTGCGGCAGCTGGGAGCGGAAGTGACCGTAGTAGGTCCTCCCACACTGATTCCAAAACATATGGAAGCTGCGTTGGGAGTAAACGTAAGTTACAACATCCGAGAAGCGCTGCAATGGTGCGACGTAGCAAACGTGCTGCGTATACAGCTGGAAAGACAGAACACGCCTTTGTTCTCATCCCTCCGGGAATATTCCCTGGCATACGGAGTGAACAGGCAGCTGCTGGACAGCCTGCAAAAAGAGATCGTGATCATGCACCCTGGTCCTATCAACCGCGGTGTAGAACTCAGCTCTGACGTAGCAGATTCCGGACATTCCATCATCCTGAACCAGGTAGAGAATGGCGTGGCGGTTCGTATGGCGGTGTTATACCTGCTGTCTGGAAGGAAAGCCGGTAAAGTAGTAGAGTAATCACACAACTAAAAAATAAGCGGGTGAAGGGTTTTGCTACCTTTCACCTTTTTTTATGCCCTGAAATGCAGGTGATACCTTATGGGTATCATTCGCATTAATCGGCTCCGTAGGTGCCGTGTGTTTGTAGCGCAGGGTGACAACCCCGGGGCGGCATAATGTGATCATTCGCGCCAATAGACCCCGGTAGGGGGCTTATTGTTTGTAGCGCGGGGTTCAACCCCGGGAACGATAACCGATAACCCCGATAACCCGATAACCCATAATCCCGATATCCAATAACCCCGTAATCCATCGGTAACCTGTGATACGCCTATGAACTGGTGACTCACGGTATCCCTCCTAAAAATTCGCATTCAACCCCATCGTAAACGACCGGAAGAACGGATACTGATAACCAATACTACTCGCCTGTTCCGGATCATAATACCGGATCTTCATCTTATTCACCTCCCAGAGATCCTGGCCGGAGAAATAAACCCGCAGACTATTGATCAGCGGACGATTCTTGTCAAAGTGGAAAGTATAACCGATCTGGAGATTCTTTAAACGGATATAAGACGCATTCATCACCCAGAAAGACGATGGCAGCAGGTTCTGATTATACCCGGCATACAGTCGCGGGAAAGCTGCATCCGGATTATTCGGTGACCAGTGATCACTGTGTATCAGCCAGGGCTGCTGCCAGCCATCAACGAATGGCATGCCGTACTTTGCCGGCACCAGTACCTTCCTGGCCCCGATTCCCTGGAAGAAAACAGAGAAGTCGAAACCCTTACAGGAAAATCCTGCATCGAAGCCATAAGAATATCTCGGTTGTGAGCTGCCCAGGTATACCAGATCCCCGTGATCGTTGGTAGTGTGACTGCCGCCACTGATAACGCCGTCCCTATTGACATCCTGGTAGCGGATATCACCGGGAGCAGTAGTAGCACCCTGGTAAGCATGACCTGCCACTTCCGCCTCATTCTGGAAATATCCGGTAGCCTTGTAACCCACGATGGCATTATAAGGCAGTCCTACAAGTCCGCGGTTGTTCCCATTCAGCCAGGCGGTATTACCGCTGGCATCTAATATCTTATTCTGATCGTCAAACAGGTTTGCATTCACCCAATAGCTGAAAGGTCCGCGGTTATCGCGCCAGCCCAGGTTCAGTTCCCATCCCCAGGAGCGCAGCTCCGCGGTATAGAAGGTTGGCGATAGCCAGTCCACCTGCGGATAGGTCTGTGTAGCGATCTGCATATGGGAATTGTGCTTCACAAAATAGTCTGCATTGATATTCAGCCGGCCTTTGAAGAAGGTCAGGTCCAGGCCAGCATTGGCGGTAGAAACGGTTTCCCAGTTATTATTCCCGGGGATGTAGCGGTCATTCTCATCGTAAGTCATGATCGGGTATGCCGTCGGGTGTAATATCTGATCGCGGTAGTTGAAATCATTGAGTCCGCTGCGCCAGTTGAAGTTGCCCAGCATCCCCCAGGAGGCGCGTAGCTTGAATTCATCAAAGAAGGGGAATGCAGACGCAAACCATTTCTCGTTATTCAGTCGCCAGCCAGCAGAGAAGGAGGGGAACAGATGTTTCCTGTTGATCTCCGGTTGTTGGGTCGTATTGTAAGTCAGCGCTGCCGCTATCAGGTTTGCCTCCAGCAGGTAGCGGTCCTTGAAATTATAGTTGATACGCGTAAAGATGGATGATAGTCCGCCTGCACCTTTAAAGTGCAGGGTATTGGCCTTGAGCGGATCATTGAATGAAAGCTGCGACAGCTCATTATTTGTTACACCCGTAGCGGTCATGATCCGTTGATGCTGGTAATGACTTTCATAGGCATAACCGCCCAGTATATGCACCGTATTCTTCTTTCCTGCAGGAAGGTCATAGTCTGCCAGCAACTGTAAACTGTGCTGTACTTCCATCAGGTAGCCTCTTTTCAGGGAATTAGGATCATTGACACTATTGATAAAACCACTGCCATCATAGAAGTTGACAGTACGTTTACCAAGTCCGTCGTGACTGGTGGTCAACTGAGGACTATACACCGCTTTTAAGGTAAGCCCTTTGTACAGGTTTTCCGCTTTCAGGCTGAATACAGCATCCGCGTAGGAGCTGCGCTCATCCCGTTTGCCGGCGCCTTTCAGTAACGCAATGCTGTTATAACCTGCGGTATACTGATTGGTGCCTGGTACGTAAACGGGTACATTGCCTGGCGCCTGGTATAAGAAGTTCAGCAGGCCATAGTTCCCATCCACCCGCCATCCGGGAGAGAGGGTATTGCTGTTGGCGTACTGCAGACTGGTTTCCAGGCTCAGTACGTCGCTGAAGCGGTTGTTGGCATTGAATTGTACGTTGGTTCTGGACGTCTTATCCGGACCGGTATTGAATAACCCCTGCCGGGAGAATTGTCCGAGGGAAAGCAGGTACTGATGTTCTGCACTGCCGCCTTTGGCGGTAATGGTAAAGGTGGACGTAGTGCTGTTATTACGGGTGACGTTGTCCAGCGGATCAAAATCATCGTAATAATTATAGTTCCCGCTGCCGTCCAGTTTTGGTAGATAATTAATGTTCGGGTCCCGCATCAGGGAAATCTCCTGTGCCGTCCATACAGGCTGCAGACCTGCATTTTGCGCCGCTTCATTCTGTAAGGAAGCTGCTTGCCAGGAGCGCATCCGCTTAGGCAATGCAATCGGCTTTTCTATACCAAACAGGCTGTTATATTCCACGGAGATCTTGCCAGGCTTCCCTCTTTTGGTGGTGACCAGCACTACACCACCTGCTGCCAGCGGGCCATAGATAGATGCAGCGGCGGCATCTTTCAGCACAGAGATGGATTCAATATCATTGGGATTGAGTAAGGTAATGGAACCGGGCGCTCCATCAACCAGTACAAGCGGTTCGCTATAGTTGCCGGAGGAGAGTCCCCTGATCTGGAGATTGAAGCCTTCTTTACCGGGTTGGCCGTTGTTGCGGGTCACCAGCAAACCCGGAGCCGTACCCTGTAATGCTGCCATCACATTGGTAACAGGTCGGCTTTTTAAGCGGCGGCCTTCCACTTTTGTGATGGAGCCGGTGATGTTTGCTTTGTTATGGATACCATAACCGATGATCACGAGGTCGTTTAATGTTTTGGTATCGCTTTGGAGGATGATCTCCAGGTTTTTTCTGTCTCTCAGGGCAATTTCCCGGGTCTCATAACCGATAAGGGAGAATTGCAATACTGCCTGTCCGTTGGCTACCGGTATGCGGAAGCGGCCGCTCTCAGTGGTGCTGGCGCCATTGTGTGTGTCTCTTTCACGTATGGAAACCCCTGCCAATGGTCTTTCTCCGTCGGTAACCAGACCTGTAACAACAAACTGTTCCAGTTCTTTGTCGGCCGGCCGTTTAACGATACCTGGTGTGGCAGGCGCCTGATCTTCCGGGTACACGATGATCTGTTTATTGCGGATCTCGAAGGCATATCTGCTGCCTGCAAATATCTGGCGGAGAACGGAGGTAAGTGGCTGACGTTGTGCCTGTATGGATACGGAGCGGGCATTGTCCAGCAGGGTAGAGGAGATAGCAAAGGTGAGACCTGTCTGTTTTTCGATCAGGCGTATCACCTGCCGAAGATTAGCACGGTATACCTTCAAGGTTACCTTGATGGTATCTCCGTCCTGAAAATCGGTATAGGGGATAGGACTATTGGTTGCTCGGGAAGAATGTGCAAACGACAAGCCTATACATACCCAAAATAGTAGTATGCACCAGCGCTTATAGTAAGCCGCCTTACGGAGTGCCTGTATCGTAAACTGCATTTTCCTCCGTACGACTAATAAATTTCTACCAGGCTATCTTTTTGTATGGCCTTTACCTGCAAAGTTTTGGACAGAATGTCCAGTACCTCAGAGAGAGATTCTTTATGGAAAGTAGCGAGCAGTTTCTTGTCTGCCAGACCTTCTCCCTTCAGAACAATATCTACCTTGTAGTAATCTCCCAGTACTTCAGCCACCTCAGAGAGAGGAGCGTCCACAAAGGTCAGGTGACCTGTTTTCCAGGCGATAGGATTATTGTTCTGGTGGAGACGGGTACTGATGGTAGTACCGGCCAGCAGCATTTCTGCTTCTTCACCAGGAGTAAGGATCACTGATTTTTTACCGTTTTTATAGACCGCCTTCACTTTTCCTGTCTGTACGAAGACCTTCACTCCCTGTTTGGTCTCTTTCACGTCGAAAGAGGTTCCCAGTACTTCTACATCCACATTCTTCAGATGAACGGAGAAGGGTTTTTCCGGCATGTGTTTTACATCTACGAATACTTCACCCTGTTGTACAAACACTTCCCTGTTGCTTCCCTGGAAACGGCGGGGGTATTTTACACTGGTGTGGGCATTCAGATAGAGGCGTGTGCCGTCGGGCAGCAGGAGGCTATCTGTATTCTGAGCGGTTTGCTGGGCGATATATGAAGGCTGGCGGAACAGGGTTACCGCTATTACCACTACAGCAGCAGCGGCGGCAGCAGCCCACCAGTAACGGGTGATAATTGGCTTAATACGGCCTTTTTCTTCAGCAGGAGCTGCGGGGGCCGGTTGGGGTTGGGCAGTAATGGTAACAGGAGCGACGTTGGCAGCAGTAAGCTGTACATCCAGTAGTTGCCATTGCTGAGAGATATTATAAGATGCGGCTGCAGGCAATACATCTCCCTGCCACAACGCTTTCGTTTCCAGGAAGATATCCAGATTGGCAGCATCCAGCTGCAACCATTCATCCAGTGAACGTTTGTGCTCCTCATTCCCTGGTTCCTCCAGGTAGCGGATAACGACATCGATATCAGGTTGCTGTTTCATCTCTTAGTATTAATACAATCAAAAATAGCCTTACCATTAGTTCATTTCTAAAAAAAACCTCGTGAGGGGAGACCTGTCTTTATTGTCGGTGCTATATAATAATATATATAGAAGGTAAACAGATAATATAAGGTCTTTGTTCCTCCTTACTGCTGATTCAGCAGTCCCAGCCTGATCTTTTTCAATGCAGTGGTAAGGTGCGTATAAACTGTGTTGATGGAAATATTCAGTTGTTGGGAAATTTCTGTGGGTGACAATCCCTTGAACCGGCTCATTTCAAATACCCGGCGGCATTGTTCCGGCAATTTCTCAAGGATGGATAAGTATTGGGCTTCGAGCTCTTTGTGTTCCAGTAACAGATGTTCGACTGTGGATTCCGTAGAGGTAAGCTGTTGTTCCTTAGTATATTGCTGTTGTCTTTGGGCCTTCTTTATCCGGTTAAGACAGGTATTCACCGTAGCCCTTGCCAGATAGTGCTGGATGGGGGCGCGTTCGTCCAGGTTGTCTGCTGTGCGCCATAGGTTCAGAAATACGTCCTGCACAATATCCTGTGCCTCGTCCTGGTCACGCAGGTATCGCAGGGCGATGCTGAACATAGCGGATGAAAACTGATTGAAAATGATCTCAAATACATTTTTATCCCTGTTCCGGACCCCATTAACTATATCTGTATTGTTGAGCGGCATCCTGTAACTAATCTTTTCTATTCTTTTATGTAATTGCTATTGCAACGGACTAAAGTCGGCTATCAAAAACAGAACGTAGCAAAATTAGTTTATTCTCGCAATTAAACAGCCAATTGACTGACCCATAGGCTCCTGAACCGGATATTTCGTATTTATAAAAAATTAAATCCGCCATAGTAGCCGGTTTTCAGTGAAATTCCCCAAATGCTAAAAAAAAGACAACTTTTTTTTCAAAAGGACTAATGGTGAGGTTAAAATTGGTTGTATTGTATATGTAGACAGTGAACAAAGCGGCACTTTGCAGGCGCCTGCTAATCAAGTGCGGTTTTAATAAAAGTTTTTTATAACCATTTCGATTATTGTAAAAAACCTAAAACCAATTTGTATGAAAACGACAACGTTTGGGCTGTCGGCTCTTGTTGCGCTGGTAGTTGGAGCTTTTGCTTTTACCACCTTTGATGGAGGAACCATCAGCGGCAAGATCACACCGGCAGACGGGGCATCAGAAGTATGGGCTATTTCAGGAATGGATACCCTGAAAGCTCCCATCACAGACGGCGCATTTTCAGTACAGTCCGCAAAAGCGGGCTCCTATACCGTGATAATCGACGCTAAAGATCCTTATAAAGACGCCACCCTCAAAGACGTAAAAGTCGAAGACGGCAAAACAACAGACCTGGGGGAAATAAAGCTGGACTAATGAAATTACCGCTTTAGCGTTTAAACTTACAACTCCTAAGCATGATAGGAAAGTTGAGACCTGTAACAACCGGCCGGCTCTTTTGGGCCGGTTTATTTTTTTCAGCAATGCTGTGTGAACAGAGGCCTGAGACAATCCATTTTGTTCCAGGGAACACTCCGGACCTATAGACACGCGGCTCCTCAGGGGGCCTGAGACAATCCATTTTGCTCCAGGAGTTGCGCCCGGGGTTCCAAACAAACGGCTCCTCAGGGGCCGATCGAAGCGAATGATCACGTTATGTCGCCCGGGGTATCACCTAATGGGCTGTTAGGGTTGGCTGAAATATAATCGTTCATCAGATTTTCAGTCTGTTCGGAAACGGATCTTTCGGTAATATGAGCAACCCCCGTCGTACCTGAAGCCGATTTTCTATTTCTCCCTCACTATATCTTACTAAGCTGATAGACGATAGTGACGATAATTCCAGCAATGCTTGCCTGCTAATGGAATTATTTTAGATCTATCGTCTATCTTTATGCCCTTTTTGAGACTTTAACAACATGCGCACCATCATTCTTTTATTGATTTCCAACACCTTCATGACATTTGCCTGGTACGGCCATTTAAAATATGAAAACGTACCACTATGGAAAGTGATCCTGATCAGCTGGGGTATCGCCTTCTTTGAATACTGCTTCATGGTGCCTGCCAACCGTTTCGGCGCCCAGGAGGGCTTCTCTGGCTTCCAGCTCAAAACCATCCAGGAGGTCATCACGCTGACTGTTTTCGCTGTCTTTGCCATCTTTGTATTAAAGGAACCGCTCCGCTGGAACTATCTCATCTCCTTTTTATTCATTCTCGGCGCCGTCTATTTCATGTTTAAGAAGTGATATCTTTCACCTTTTATCACATTTTCTTTTACGGCTATATTTAATCACTATTTTTGGCCACTGTTTAATAAACAAGAGCAATGGTCAAAGGATTGTTTTTAACACTTAGTTTAGGATTGTTAGCCGCTACCACATGGG
This sequence comes from Chitinophaga filiformis, assembly GCF_900102545.1. Classification (GTDB taxonomy): domain Bacteria; phylum Bacteroidota; class Bacteroidia; order Chitinophagales; family Chitinophagaceae; genus Chitinophaga; species Chitinophaga filiformis. The sequence goes on from NZ_FNBN01000015.1 coordinate 67,857, forward strand.
CTCAGCGCTCACCGGTCGTAAATGCGGCAGACATCAGATTACAGTTCAGGAAACTGGATACGCTTGGTAGCGTTTTATATATCGCCGCTCATCCTGATGATGAGAACACCCGTTTACTGGGATACCTGGCAAAAGAGAAATTATACCGTACCGGGTACCTGTCCCTCACCAGGGGGGACGGCGGACAAAACCTGGTAGGGGATGAGCAGGGTGAATTACTGGGCCTTATCCGTACCCAGGAACTGCTGGCCGCCCGTCGTATAGATGGGGCAGAACAATTCTTCACCCGCGCACTGGACTTCGGCTTCTCGAAAAATCCTGCAGAAACATTTACCATCTGGGATAAGGAAAAGATCCTGGGAGATGTGGTATGGATGATCCGCAAGTTCCAGCCCGACGTGATTGTATGCCGCTTCCCACCCGACAGCCGTGCAGGTCACGGGCATCATACCGCCTCCGCTATGCTGGCAGAAGAAGCCTTCGAAGCTGCAGCCGATCCAAAACGTTTCCCCGAGCAGCTGAAAGTACTGGCTCCCTGGCAAGCCCACCGCATCATGTGGAATACCTTTAACTGGGGTGGTCAGGTTGACAATTCTGCCGGAAATCTCTTTGAACTGAACGTGGGCACCTTCAACTATCTGCTGGGTCGCGGATATGGCGAAATTGCCGCAGAAAGCCGTTCCCAGCACAAAAGCCAGGGATTTGGCGTACCTGCGTCAAGAGGTAGCTCTTTAGAATATTTCAGTCCTGTAAAGGGAGATAAACCGGTACGCAGCTTACTGGACGGTGTAAATACCACCTGGACCCGCGTACAAGGCGGTAAACCAATCGGTGAGATGATCGATAAAGCCCAGGCAGCCTATAATATGGAAGATCCTGCAGCTTCGGTACCGGCCCTGCTGGAAATCCGCAAAGCTATCCAGGCACTGCCGGAAGGTTACTGGCGTACACAGAAACTGAAGGAAACAGAAGACCTGATCATGGCCTGTGCTGGTCTCTGGATGGAAGCCTACAGCAATACACAGGTAGTGGTGCCCGGCCAGCCGATGGAAGGAAACGTACAACTGCTGTGCAACAGCCATACTAACGTGACGGTAGACCAGATCAGCTTCGACGGCAAGGATACTACATTGAACAAGTTGCCGCTGGAGTATAACCGTTTACGTACCATCACAGAATCACTGACCTTACCCGCCTCCCTGCCTGTGTCCCAGCCTTACTGGCTACAGTCGCCACACCCGATCGGGATCTACACCATCAAAGATCCTATGCAGGTAGGTTACCCGGAAAATAAACCTTCACTGGAGGCAGTGATTAAGCTCCGTATCAATGGAGAACCGCTGACTGTTACCAGACCCGTACAATATAAATTTACTGATCCTGTAAAGGGAGAATTATATGAACCGCTGGTAGTGGCTCCGCCGGTAGTGGCGATGCTACATACCAATGTTTTCATCTTTACACAAACGCAGCCGCAACCCGTACAGGTGAAACTGCGGGCTATGGGCCAGAAGATGAAAGGAACCGTACGTCTGCAGCTGCCGGCAGGTTTTACCAGCCAGGAGGCAGAACAGCCTTTCGAACTGTCGTCCAAAGGAGATGAAACTGTCGTAACCTTCAATATCGTTCCGCAGAAAGTGGCCGGTATTAACCGTACTGACACCCTGCGTGTGGAAGTGCGCAGCGAGGGTAAGCTGTATACCCAAAGCCTGCACACCATCGCATATGATCATATTCCGGAAATCAACATCTTCCCCGAAGCTTTTGCGAAACTGGTGACTGTTGACCTGAAGCACAATGGTCGTAAGCTGGGATACATCCCCGGTGCAGGCGATATGGTGGCGGCTTCCCTGCGACAGGTAGGTTACGAAGTGACCCTGCTGGACGAAAAAGAGATCATGAACGGCAACCTGCAACAGTATGATGCCATCATTGCCGGCGTAAGGGCATATAACGTTAATCCACGTATTAAATACTGGCAGCCACGCCTGATGGACTATGTGAAGAACGGCGGTACTTATCTGGTACAATACAACGTCAGCTCTCCACTGGTAATAACTGATATGGGACCTTATCCCTTCACGCTGACCCGTGATCGTGTAACTGATGAAACAGCAGCTGTGACGATGTTAACGCCTCAGAGTGAGATCATGCATTATCCTAATAACATCACTGATCATGATTTTGATGGATGGATACAGGAGAGAGGACTTTACTTCACCCAGATGGCTGATCCGGCATATGAGAAACTGTTTGCCATGCACGATAAGGGAGAGGAAGCCTTGCAGGGTTCTACACTGGTGGCGAAATACGGCAAAGGCAGATATGTCTACACTTCACTGGCATTCTTCAGAGAATTGCCCGCAGGTGTGCCCGGTGCTTACCGCCTGTTTGTGAATCTTATTTCAACGAAGAAATAAACCCATCCAATGAGCAATAAAAGGCAAAACGGATCGCGGCTCACTATAACGGCCGTGCTCTGTATAATCGTAGGACTGGTGATCGGTTTTGAGATCAAAAGAGTGCATATAGGACTGCTGATAGGTCTTGGACTGGGATTACTGAGCGGAAACATGTTGCGAAAAAGATAAAGGAAGTAAAAATAATCTGTTATGACAGAAGAAAGACCACCATTACTACCACATTGGTGGATGTGGTACGTATTTGTAATTGTCTGGCTGGCATTACTGATAGCAGGCTTTTATTTGTTCACTAAAGTATTTTCATGAGCGCAGCTGATTGGATTGTACTGGTGGTTACACTGGTAGGGATCATCTTGTATGGTGTCTGGAAAAGTCGCGGTCAGCGCGACATGCAGGGATATTTCCTGGACAACCAGTCCATGCCCTGGTACATCGTATTGTTATCTATTATCGGCACGCAGGCAAGTGCGGTGACCTTCCTGTCTGCTCCCGGTCAGGCCTATACCGACGGGATGCGTTTTGTACAATATTACTTCGGATTACCCCTGGCGATGGTGGTGCTCTGTATCACCTTTGTGCCCATCTTTCATAAACTGAAAGTATATACGGCGTATGAATACCTGGAGCAGCGCTTTGACCTGAAAACCCGGACCCTTACCTCAGGACTCTTCCTTTTACAAAGGGCGCTGTCAACAGGTATCAGCATCTATGCGCCTTCTATTATCCTGTCTTCTCTGATGGGGTGGAATATCTATCTGACGAACATCATCATGGGGGGCCTGCTGATCATCTATACCGTATCAGGAGGCACCAGGGCGGTGAGTTATACGCAGACATTCCAGCTGGTGATCATCTTTTCCGCCATGTTCCTGGCAGGCTGGATGGTTGTGCATTTGCTGCCGGAGAATGTCGGCTTCATAGATGCTTTGCAGGTATCGGGCAAAATGAATAAGCTGAATGTCATCGTTACAGATTTCGACTGGAAGGACCGGTATAACATCTGGAGTGGCCTGATAGGAGGGTTCTTCCTGGCGCTGTCTTACTTTGGTACGGATCAGTCGCAGGTAGGCCGTTACCTGACTGCCCGTTCTGTGACCGAAAGTCGTCTGGGCCTGCTGATGAACGGACTGGTGAAGGTACCCATGCAGTTCCTGATACTATTGATCGGGGCATTGGTATTTGTGTTTTATCTCTATTTCAGAGCGCCGGTATTCTTCAATGAAGCCCAGATAAAAAAGGTCTACAAGTCAGAGCAGGGCACCGCTTTTAAGGCGGTAGAGAGTGAATATAACCGGCTGGCGACTGTAAAACAGGCGCAGGTGGCAGAAATGGCAGCTGCTATAAAAAAGGGAGATGAAGCAGCTATTGCCAGCGGTAAGGCTGCATTGCAAAAGACAGAAAGTGCAGCTGAGGAGACTCGTACAAAAGCCATTGGCCTGATTAAAAAAGCAGATCCTGCAGCGGATACAAACGATACGAATTACATCTTCCTGCATTTTGTTGTTAATAATTTGCCGAAGGGATTAGTAGGACTGCTCATTGCCATTATCTTCCTGGCAGCCTGGGGTAGTATTGCCGCAGCACTGAACTCACTGGCATCCACGACGGTGATTGATATTTACCAGCGTATGTATAAAAAGGAGGAAACCGACGGGCACTATCTGCAGGTATCCCGCTGGTGGACGGTTGCATGGGGTTTATTCTGTATAGTGGTAGCGCAATTTGCCAGTCAGCTGGGTAGCCTGATAGAGGCAGTGAACATCCTGGGATCACTGTTTTACGGTGTTATCCTGGGCATCTTCCTCGTGGCATTCTATTGCAAAAGAATAGGGGGGACTGCTACATTCTGGGCCGCTGTTGTCTCCGAACTGGGCGTGATAGTGATATACCTCTGGAACATTGTATCCTTCCTCTGGCTGAATGCCATCGGCTGTTTCCTGGTGATTGGTATTGCAGCCATCTTTCAGTTGATCATGGGCGACGAAAATAAACGATTAGAGAAGACTGCATAATATTTACTGGACCTGAAAAGGGCTTATCAAAAACAAAATGAGCTGTACGACGCAAGTGGTACAGCTCATTTCAGTTTACGGAAACAAATAACGTTCACGCATATAGATGTAATAGCAGTAAGGCTCTTACAGAGAAGCAATAATCTTCTGATTGATGGCTACGTAGTCATCGTTCTTAGCAGTTTTTGCCAGTTCGATCGCTTTTTCAGCAGAAGCTTTTGCACCTTTTTTGTCGCCTGCTTTAGCCTGGATACGGGCTTTCAGCGTAGCGATCCAGAAAGCGGTCGGATTTTCCTTGATAGCTTCCTCTACCCATGTCAGCGCCTGTTTCAGGTCGCGGTTTGTTTCATAGTAGTAAGAAGCCGCCTGGAAATAAGGTTTTTTATCACCTTTCATAGCAGCATCCAGCTGTGCCATCACTTTGCTGTCTACATCAGCTTTCAGCGGAACAGAGATGATGGTTTTATCCCAGATCAGCAGCATGTTGGCTTCATTGGAACTGATATCATCAAAAGTGATCATGAAGTTTTCAACGGCAAAAGGCAGTTCATTGGAAGGCACTTTTACGCGAACTACATCATTTTCAGGTTTGTAAGCAGCAGGGCTGGTTACATCCAGGCTTTTGGTGAGGATCACTGTCCATTCAGACTGGCCGGGGATGGTCAGCAGGCCGTATTTACCAGCTTTCACTGCGGTGCCACCAAAGGTGATGTCGTCGCCGAAAGTGATGGTAGTAGCGCCGTTGGCACCGGTTCTCCATACTTTACCATAAGGAACGAGATCGCCCATGATGGTCCTGCCTTTCATAGCAGGGCGGGAATAGTTTACCTCAACAAATGATAATGCAAATTCCTGGTGAATGGTCTGTCCGGGGCTTGGAGCTGGCGTTTTTACCTGCGCAAATGATAACTGTGCGCTGAGCAGCAGAGAGCCGGCAGCCAGGTAACGAAATAAAGGTTTCATAATTGACTGGTGGTTTAATTTGCTGCAAATATGAGTCTTCTTTATCATTCTGGCAACCCACTTATCATTCAATCAATCCGTTTCTGAAAGCGTGCATTACCAGGCCAACAATATTCTTGGCGCCGGTCTTTTCCAGCAGTTTCTGGCGCAGGCCTTCAACAGTACGAGGACTCAGGAATATTTCCTTGGAGATCTCCTGGGTCGTATATTCGTTACAGATAAGACGGAGTACTTCCAGCTCACGATCAGTAAGCTGTACTTCATTGCGGAAAGTAGGTTTGAAGTGTTGCTTGTTCTTGTGCATCACCTTTTTGAGGAGGGCGAGGTTTACGTTCTCATTGAAGTAAAAGCCCTTTTCGTAGGTGGTGCAGATGGCTTCGTATATTTCTCCTGGTTCGGCGTTTTTGAGCAGGTAAGCGTTGGCGCCGTTTTCGATAAGGTGTACGATAAAGTTGTCGTCTTCATACATGGTAAGTACGATCACTTTTACGTCAGCATATTTTTCCCGCACCTTTTTGGTTGCCTCAATACCATCCATATTGGGCATTTTCAGGTCCATCAGTATAACGTCAGGCTGTTGCTCTTCCATTATCTGCAGCAGGTGCGCCCCATCTTCAGCTTCAAACACAACACTTATATTCTCGTATGGGGTGAGGGTATTAATAACGCCACTACGGAAGATCTTATGATCGTCGGCAATGGCTACCTTAATGTTGTTCACCATAGGGGGAGGCTGTTTAAATATTTTATTAGATTGTCCCTTTGCTTTACAGCACAATAATGCTCACCATGACGGGAGGTTAGTCCTCCAGGCCATAGGATATATCGACTGCTCAGCAAGGACAAAGCTAGAAAAATTCGGCTTATTCCTCAGGTCTTTGAAAATTTTCCACTCTTATTTCCGCATTTGTACCACCATTTTCGCCCGGCAGGTATCGGATACTACCGCCGATAACGTTCAGCCGGCTCTCAATATTCTTCAATCCAAGGCTACCGGTTTTCTGGCGTGAATCGTCCAGGGAACGCAGCAGTAGTCCGTTACCGTTGTCAGTTACGTTGATCTGCAATAAGTTAGGGGTACTTCTGTAAGTAATTGCTATCTGGGTGGCCTGGGCGTGCTTCAGGATGTTGTTGATCAGTTCCTGTACAACACGGTAGATGTTCAGGGCTTTTTCAAATTCCACGTCTTGTTGTCCGCCTTCATCTTTAAACAGGATCTTCACCTGTTTGTTTTTATTCATCAGACTGCAGAAAGAATCGAGTGCTTTGGATAGTCCGAGGTTTTCAAGTGCCTGGGGATGCAGGCTTTGAGAGATGAAGCGGAGATGCTGTATGATCGTATCTGTAAAATCTTTGGTTTCCTTTAACTGCTCTGTTTCTCCATTACCGTTCTTCAATAAAGGTTGTAGTTGGTTTAGATTGAGTTTCAGTACGGATAACTGCGCCCCCACTTCATCATGGAGGTCTTCCGCAATACGTTTGCGTTCCTGTTCCTGTCCCTGGAGGATGGCCATCAGCCGTTCTTTCTGTAATTGCAGATCTTTATCACGGATGGCAAGTTTGTGTTGTATTACCTGCTTCTGCTGGAAGATCACCAGTACTACTACCAGGATACTAAGCAACAACATGACTGATGTCCCAATGATTAATATTTCTGAGAACCTCATGTGTGGCTCTTTTTTACTTTTAAAACACCAATAAATAATAGGATCAACTGGATGATGCCGGCGCCGAATGTTATTGCAAATGTCCACAACCCAGAATCACCTTTTATCGTAAAACTTAACTTTAATATATTATAGGCAAGCGAGAAAAGAAAGAAACCAGAATGAAAAACGAAAATGCCGGAATTATACCAGAAATCAGGGAGTGAGTTGATAAAAACAGACTTTCTCACCAGGTCTTCGTCCCGGATTAATTGCCAGAAAAAGATAGTACAATAGATCATTAGGATAAAAGTCTGCGCTGATATCGCATAAGAATTGAAGACGTTGGGTCCCTCCAGTTTCGTATAGTCAAGGATGATGAATGCTAATACAGGGAATAGCATTCCCATGATAATGTTGCGCACCGTCTTGTATTTAATGACTTCCCGAAAATAAAAGGATAGGATTACAAATGCCACGAAATACATCGTGTTATAGAACCACAGATTATTTCCCCATATTTGAGCGATTAGCTTCGATCCGGCTGCAAAAATGATACTGCAGATCAGGAAATAAAAAATCCACTTGCCACTTTTTCCAAGCTTCCCGAAGTGAATGATAAAGGGGATCAAAAGCAAGCATTCGATCCCCCACATGATGTAAAACAAAATCAGATGAATGTACACTTAGTTTGGGTTTAATAGATGAACCACTCACGGACAATTTGCTGGGCATGGCAGGCCGTTATCCAGTGCACCACCTTCGTCGTCGTCTGCGCCTTTAGCAGCAGAGGAAGCTGAGAATGAATTTACATCTGTGGTTTCTTTTTTCTTCTTGTAAAGAATGTTCTGCCCCTTTGGATCAACAGCGTAAATGACCATTTTCCTGTCATCTATTCCGTCGCCATCTGTATCATTACCGTAGTAGATACGTAATCCGGTAATGTCTTCCTGACAGTTAAGAAGCTCCAATATTTTTTCTTTTCCGAAGAAGTAAGCCTGGATGAAATCATCATGTCCATGCTTTTTTCTTTTCTTCTTCATGTGATTGTCCCTTAAGCGTTCGGCTTCCTTCTTGGAGACAAAGGCGCCGGCGTCTGGGGGGAAATGTTTAGGTATCTCCATAATTGTGCTGTGGTTTTTAAGTTGGTGGTAAAATTATTATAAATAATCACTTGGCAAAACATATACGTATATAACATCTTTGTACCACGTAGTGTTCTGATAATATATTAATACATTGACTATTAATTGATTAAGTCGTTTTTGTCCATTTTATACGCCTAACACTAACGTAGTGAACCACGAAAAATGCGTAGAACTACGTATTCTGTGCAAACAGTACTTTAACGCTTGTCTGACGTCAATAACTTAACAATCTTTGCATTGTGAGTTAAGGGGGCAAATCTTTATCTCACACAAGCATAGAAAAATGGGCCTTTCTACCCATGTTTGTTCTTCCTTTACTAGACAATGCAGAGAAAAAAAAGCGGCTACCCATATCGGCCAGAATGTGGTTAAGTGTGTTAACCCCTTTTTTTTAAAACTTTAAAGCTATGTGTTACCTGTTAATTGGAAACATTTCTGCATTGATCTCGGATGATTGTACAGAACCTTTGGTAGATGCATTTTTACGTGTTTATTTACCAGATGGGCGTCACCCCATAGGAGCCTACCCCAAAAGAGACATTTTTAGTGGTCCCGGTCAGCTTACAGCGGGACAGGTCGAAGCAAAGCAGGATCGCTTACTTGCTGAGACCAGGTTGGATGAGAAGGGGAATTTTACGCTGACCTGGGAACAATTACATTTATTTACGGAGCCACTTGAATTTGATATTTGTTTGCGTCATATGCCTGAACAGGCAAACTTCAGAGGGATGGAATCCCATTATAATCTGGGGATGATGGCGCCAAACTGGAAACGTTCAGGACAACAATACGTTGCGGCTTATGCATACATCTTGCCAGTTGAAAGCTGGCGTCAGATAAGGGCCAATTATGGTACCTGGGTAATCGCAGGAACAGTAAGGCGGTTACATGCCAGAGAGGGACAAGCACAATTAAAAGTAGAAGCGTACAATGCCGGAAACCATCGCTTATTGGGATGTGCGCGTACCGATGAAAAAGGTCGGTATCAGCTCCGGTTCAGCAGAAAACAACTGACCAGCAGATTGATGCTGGGCGGTAATCGCCGGAACCCGGAAGGACCGGATATTTATTTTAAGGTGTACCGGAATAAACAGCTACTATGGGAGGAAGAAGCCCAGGTAGCTACAATGCCGGAACGAAAAGGAGTGAGTCCCTGCAGTATGATTAACATCATTATGCAGGTTCCTGCACTCAAAAAGGCATCAGGCCATGTACCCGGTTGGTGGAACAACTGGGCCGTACTAGGACGAAAATTCTCACTGGTAAGTCATTAAAGAGATAAGGTACTATTTAACCTATATTCCGGTACTACATGCCCTCAATATTAAGTTTGGTGACCCACATACACACACATTCAGTAAAAAACAGCTACCCCTTTTCCAGTTCCCAGGGTAGCTGTTTTTTTATGCCCTAAAAGTTCGTATTGGCAATCAGGGATGCCCTGTCAGCATTAACAAAATCCATCGGAATAATACCAAATCTACCATGCGTATTGGTGGTAAAGTAGGTATTGAGCCTTGGGTTAATGTTGCCGGATACCGTTGTAATGCTTGGTATACCGAAGATCAGTGATTTGTAACCACTTGTGAAGTTGATGTACAGTGTGTTGTTGCTCTGTGTGCTCGCTTCGGTGAACAGTGCATTGATGTTGTTCCACTTTGCATTGTTGTCAGGCACGACGTATTGGTCCTGGATCTTCAGACTGGCATTGCTGTTGTTGATAGTAAAAACAGTGTTGTCAGCCCAGGCAGTAGCATCGATACCTTTAGGCGTAGCGGTAGCGCCAAATCTTCTCAGTAATACGATCTTTCCTCTTACCTGACCCAGTGTAGGGATAGTAGCACCTAAAGACCAGAAGCTGGAATACTGTTGTACATAGGAGTCAAAAGTCTGCTCAAAGGTCCTGGTGTTGTCAGTAGCATCATACTCTTCCTTCACGCTCATAACAATGGTTTCACCCGGATGGCTGGTCAGGAAGCCGGTGCAGGCCAGTAACACATCGTTAAAGTTCATGTTCTGATAGATAGAACCATGGTGAATGGCAAAGGCGTTGCCAATGTGGCGGCAACGGATGTCCAGGAAACGGACACCTGCTTCCAGCTGGGCAGCGATAGTCAGGTCCTGGCATTTGGCGGTACCTGATACCGGTTCAACGCGGGCACCACTGTCATGTGTACCCGGAATGGACAGGGAAGCAATGCTGCTGTTGTCGGGAAGGCTGGTCATCCAGCTGTTCATCGCCACGGCTGCTGCCTGAGCTGTAACGGCTACAGCATTGTCTGCTTTCAGGGCCGGTGCTACAGCGTCCTCTTTCGAACAGCCGGAGAAAAATACGCCAGTCAGCAGGATGCCTGCAAGAGGCATGAAACGTTGTGTCTTCATCGGTGTAGGTTTAGGTTTATAAGGGTTTATAAGGTATCTGTTTACAGGTTTTCGTCATACGGGTCAATACTTCCTGCACACTTATATGACACTCAGGATAACGGGTATAACTATTGGAAAAAAGGAGTTAACAATACGGTAATAATCGGAGGCAGATCTTCCGAAAGGATAGGGCCCTCAGTATAACAACCTTCATAAGGTGGTTATGCTGAGGGCTTTTTTTATGGCTGTTTTCGGGTGCTTCAGGCATCCGAATTTCGCTTCTAACAGTGTCTTTTCCTTATGGTTATCCAATAATAAACCATTCTCGATCCATATATAAGCCATATATAACCCATATTTCTATAAATATGGGTTATATATGGGTCATATATGGCTTATATATGGGTTATATATGGGTTATCTCACCGAACAGGCTATGGTAAAAGCTTTACAAGGACTGTTTAAAATAGTTATTTTGTTAATTGTTGGTAATAAAGATAGTCCGTATTAGAGGTGGATGTTATAAGATGGGGTTGGGATGGATTTTGGATGGATTTGGGTCGTTCCGTTGATTGGATGCTTGTGGTTGGGGGCGGTGGAATTTTTGTTCCCGGGGTTATCACCCCGGGCTACAAACAATAAGACCCCTGACGGGGTCAAATGGCCTGGGATAACCAACGTATATCCGAAATAATTGGGGAGAAAGCTGATTTGTTAACTCGCTGCATTCAGCTCCGTCAGGAGCGTGCGTGTTTGTAGCCCCGGGTGATAACCCGGGGAATGGCGTTAACCGGGGAATGGCGTTAACCGGGGAATGGCGTTAACCGGGGAGCAGCAACACACCGGAATGTGCGATATTAGCCGGATATGGAAATTAGAACCGGGGGTGAAACCGTTGCAAGGTATCCCTCAAAAATTCCCTATCCAGATGTGTATAGATCTCCGTAGTAGTAATACTCTCATGTCCCAGCATTTCCTGTACAGCGCGGAGGTCGGCGCCGCCTTCTACGAGGTGGGTGGCAAAGGAGTGGCGGAAGGTATGGGGTGACACCTGTTTCTCAATCCCCGCAGCAGCAGTAAGGTCTTTAATCACGAGGAAGATCATCACCCTGGTTAATGCGCTGCCCCGGCGGTTCAGGAAAAGGATATCTTCCTGTCCCTTTTTGACGGGTACATGTACCCGTATCTCGTCTTTGTAGATATTGATATACTTGATGGCATCGGGACCGATAGGCACCAGGCGTTCCTTGTCGCCTTTACCGACCACACGGATGAAACCTGCGTCAAAATGTAACTGGGAGATCTTCAGGCTGATTACTTCGCTGACGCGCAGGCCACAGCTATACATAGTTTCCAGGATAGCCCGGTTGCGTTGTCCTTCCGGGGTACCGGCCTTTACCTGTGCAATGATCTGCTCTATTTCATCAAAGCTGAGCACATCAGGTAGTTGCCGGCGTGTTTTAGGCGCTTCAATGAGCAGGGTAGGGTCCTGGCGGATGATATCTTCCAGCAGCAGATAGCGGTAGAATGCCTTGATACCGGAAATGATCCTGGCCTGGGAGGTAGCACTCATACCCAGGCTGGCAATCCACTGCACACAGGCCTGTAGTTCAGACAGTGTTACCTGGTCGGGGGGCAGTTGTAAGCCGACCGATTGCAGGTATTGCACCAGCTTCTCTACATCGCGGATATAGGCCTCAATAGAATTGGCAGACAGGGATCGCTCCAGCTGGAGATAAGCTTTAAATCCTTTCAGGTATATGTCCCACATGGACGGCAATTTACACAAAAAGGCCCTCCCATAGCAATGGGAAGGCCTCTTATATCATTCACCGGCAATCGGTAGGCCGGTAGTTCAATTAGAATTTTTCCAGACCGGAGAAGAAGAAGTTGCCTTCGATCTCTGCGTTCTCGTCGGAGTCAGAACCGTGAACAGCGTTACGGCCTACAGACTCAGCGTACTGTTTGCGGATAGTACCTTCTTCTGCATTGGCAGGGTTGGTAGCGCCGATCAGTTTACGGAAGTCTTCCACAGCATTAGCTTTCTCCAGGATAGCTGCCACGATGTGACCGCTGCTCATGAATTCTACCAGTTCGCCGTAGAAAGGCCTTTCCTTATGCACAGCATAAAATTCACCTGCTTTCTCAGAAGAGAGCCTGGTCATTTTCATTGCCACGATACGGAAACCGGCAGCGTTAATTTTCGCCAGAATACCACCAATATGCCCATTTTCAACGGCATCCGGCTTAATCATTGTAAAAGTTCTGTTGTTAGCCATATATTTAGATTCCTAATTAACTAATTTTGCGCGCAAATGTAACCAGAATTTGTTTAGTGATGAAAAAAAAGAGAACTTCGCACTTCATTTTTTGGCAAAAAAACAGTTATATTTTATTGTTCATATAAAAGCAGGCATGCCTGTATACTTAAAGGTTAAGAATGAAGAGGATAGAGGAAATTAAGCCCTTGCTGGAAACCCCTAAAAGAGTGGTAATAACAATGCATCAGAAACCAGATGCAGACGCAATGGGCTCATCACTGGCCTTATACCATTATCTCAGACAGAAAGGTCATGATGTAACCGTTATTTCCCCTACTAATTTCCCGGATTTCCTGATATGGATGCCTGGTGCAAAGGAAGTAATTGATTTTGAATCCATGCAGGAGAAGGCGATGAAAGCGCTGGAAGGTATCAACCTGCTGTTTTGCCTGGACTTCAACGCGCTGTACCGCACAAAGAGTATGGAGCCATACCTGACACAGCTGGCCTGCACAAAGATCCTGGTAGACCATCACCTGGAACCACAACCTGTTTTTGATTATGGTATCAGCGACACCACTGCGGCATCCACTGCCCAGCTGATATACGAGATCATCTACAAACTGGGAGATGAGGCACTGATTAATGAAGACATGGCCCAGTGCATTTATGCGGGTACCATGACTGACACAGGTTCTTTCCGTTTTACTTCTACATCCGCAAGAGTACACCGTATGGTGGCCGATCTGTTTGACCGCGGTCTTAAACATGAGATCATCCACTCTGCGATCTATGACAATTTCCTGGAAAACCGCCTGCGCTTCCTGGGCCACAGCCTGCTGAACCGCATGGAGGTATACTATGAATATAATACTGCCATGATGGCTATACCGTATACGGACCTGAAGCGTTTTGACCTGCAGACCGGCGATACAGAGGGAGTGGTGAACTTCCTGCTGTCTATCCAGGGTATCAAGCTGGCAGCGCTGATCATAGACCGTCATGCGGAAATAAAACTATCTTTCCGTTCCAAAGGTGATTTTGATGTGAACACGTTCGCCAGGAAATATTTCGACGGCGGCGGTCATTTCCACGCAGCCGGCGGCCATAGCTCCGAGACACTTGAAAAAACCGTGCAACATTTTATTGAAGCCATTAAAGAGAACGAAGAACAGTTACAATAAGTTATTCAATCCTACTAATACAGTCAAATGAGAAAGAACAAACAGTTGTTAGTTGCAGCATTAGGCCTCTTCCTGGCCAGCTGCGGTGCCGGTGGCACTAAAAAGACACCCGGTGGCGTAGATTTCGTTGTTCATAAGTCAGGTACTGGTGCGCAGCTGAAGCTGGGTGACACTGTACTGCTGAACATCATCCAAAGTCTGAATGATTCCGTACTCGTTGAATCCCGCAAGATGGCCGGAGGTCCCGTACCTTTCGTTATCTCTAAATCCGTTAACAAGTACGATCTGATGGACGGTCTGGCTATGCTGAAAGAAGGTGATAGCGCTACTTTCTCTATTCCTATCGATAGCCTGCCTGAGCCTCATCCACCATTCGGTAAAAAAGGTGACAAGCTGAACGTGACTTTCATCGTAGTAGGTAAATATGCTGCTGCTGAGCAGAAAGCAAAAGATGAAAAGACCATCAAAGAATACATGGATAAAAACAAGATCACCGCAACCCCAACTCCGGAAGGCGTATATGTAGCCGTTAAGGAAGAAGGTACCGGTGCTCAGCCTAAAGTAGGTGATACTGTGTATGTACACTATACCGGTAAACTGCTGGATGGTAAAGTATTTGATTCCAGCCTGGATTCTACACTGAGACCAGGTATGAAGATCGAGCCTATCAAATTCCCTATCGGTCGCGGTTTCGTGATCAAAGGTTGGGATGCTGGTATCGCTGCACTGAAAAAAGGCAGCAAGGCAACCCTGATCATTCCTTCTACTTTAGCTTACGGTTTACAGGGTAGTCCTCCTGCAATCCCAGGTAACTCCGTACTGGCATTCGATGTTCAGCTGGTAGATGTTAAAGCTGGCGCTCCTGAAGCACCTGCTGCTCCTGCTGCACTGCAGCCTGGTAAGAAATAATCAGCATTTGTTGATATAAAAAACGGCCGCTCGTATGAGCGGCCGTTTTTGTTTTATGTGTTATTAATCAACATTACAAATACAGGGAATTGAAACCCGCAATCCCCGGGGGAATCGTCCCGTGGTACAAACATTCCCGGGTTATCACCCCGCGGTACAAACATTCCGGGGGGATCGTCCCGCGGTACAAACATTCCCGGGGTTTATCACCCCGCGCTACAAACATTCCGGGGGGATCGTCCAGCGGTACAAACATTCCCGGGGTTTATCACCCCGCGCTACAAACATTCCGGGGGGATCGTCCTGCGGTACAAACATTCCCGGGGTTTATCACCCCGCGCTACAAACATCCCGGGGTTATCACCCCGCGCTACAAACACTGGGACTCCTAGCGGAGTCCTATTATGTTTTGCTGTATACCCTCAATATCCATCAACCATCACTTCGTACATCTTCACCTTCAGCTCTTCCAGTGAGATATCCTGTACCAGGTTGCCATCCTCGGCATAAGAGATAGTTCCTCGTTCTTCTGAAACCACGATAGCCAGGTTGTCGCTGTGCTCTGTGATCCCTACGGCAGAACGGTGACGTAAACCGATGCGGGTAGGCAGATTAGGATTCTCTGATACAGGCAGGATCACCTTAGCCGCCAGTATTTTGTTGCCGACAATGATCAGGGCGCCATCGTGCAGGGGACTTCCTTTGCAGAAGATGCTTTCCAGCAGTTTGGCGTTGATGTTACTGTCGATCGCGATACTGGAAGCAGTGTCAAACTTCACACGATAAGTATTGGCAATCACGATCAGTGCTCCTGTGCGGGTGCCGGCCATGCGGGCAACCGCAGTGATCACTTCGTTGATGATATTTTCTTCTTCCTTATAACTCTTGAACTTATCAGGGAGGAACAGTTTGGTGAAAAAACTGTCTTTACTCAACGGCGCTTTCTTTCCCAGTACCAGCAGGAATTTCCTGATCTCGGGCTGGAAAATGATGATGATAGCGATCAGTCCGACATTGATGAAACTCTGTAACAGCGTGGAAAGTATCGGCATCTGCAGGCGTTGCACCACAAAGTAAGCCAGGTATATGATTAAGAGTCCTACGAAGATATTGAAGGCCAGGCTACCTTTCAACAGGCGGTACAATTGCACTACCAGGAAGATCACGATCGCCAGGTCCAGTATGTTCAACCAGTGGAAACGATAACCGTAAAAGCTAAATAAGTTCTCCATAGATCGTAAAAATAGCGAATATTTATCAGCTAAAGTGTCTTCATATATTGCGTGATCTTCACTGCTTCCACAGCCGCTTTTACATCATGTACGCGTAGGATGTGAGCGCCCTGCTGCAAAGCAAGTGTATGCAGTACTGTTGTACCATTCAATGCTTCTGCAGGTGTTGTTTCCAGTAATTTATAGATCATGGATTTCCTGGAGATGCCTACCAGCAGCGGACAATCCAGCATATGAAACACATGCAGTTTCTTCATCAGCGTATAGTTGTGCGCGATGGTTTTTCCAAAACCGAATCCGGGATCGATGATAAGATCTTTAATGCCCGCCTGCAAACATGCTGCGCGTTTACGGATAAAGTAATCAAGTACTTCCTGTGTTACATCTTCATAATTTGGCCGCTGCTGCATATCGGCAGGAGTGCCTTTCATATGCATGGCGATATAAGGTACCTGCAGGCGACCTGCGGTGGGAATCATGTTCTTATCCAGATCGCCGGCACTGATATCATTGATGATCGCTGCGCCCGCATGTATAGTCTGTTCTGCTACATTCGCATAGTAAGTATCGATAGAGAGGATGGCTGTTGGGAAATGTTCCTTCAGAATCCTGACCGCCGGCAACAGGCGTTCCAGTTCTGTTTCAGGACCAACGTCAATAGCGCCGGGACGGGTGCTCTGTGCACCAATGTCCAGGATCTGTGCACCTTCATCCAATAGCTGTGCCGCTCTTTCAAGCATGAGATCAATATGCTGCGTTCTGCTGCCGGCAAAAAAGGAATCTTCTGTGATATTGATGATGCCCATAACAACTGGTTTGGACAAATCCAGTAAGGTGCCCTGACAGTTGATCGTGCCGGTATATTCGCCGTTCTTCCCTTCCATAGTATCCATTTGCATTTTATTGATTATTTTGCCAGACAAAAATAGAATAATGTGGTGATCTGCAAGTAAGTATGTGAACACCACTTAAAATAGTTATCCATGAAACTGCTCCTGAACCTATTAAGAATTATCGTTGGCGTTTTATTCATCTTCTCAGGTCTCGTCAAAGCAAATGATCCCCTGGGACTCAGTTATAAAATGGAGGAGTTTTTCGAGGTCCTGCATATGACCTTTATGTCTCCCTTATCGCTTACCTACTCCCTGGTGATGAATACCCTGGAGATTGCGCTGGGCGCTGCTTTGCTCTTAGGATTCAGCATGCGTTTAACGTCTACCTTGCTGCTCATCATGATCGCGTTCTTTACCTTCCTGACAGGTTATGCCCTGTATAGCGGGGAAATAAAGGAATGCGGATGTTTTGGCGACTGTATCAAACTGACGGCCACAGAAACGTTCTGGAAAGATGTGATACTGCTGGTGATGATCCTGATCATCTTCATCTACCGGAAACGCATACAGCCGCTGTTTGGCAAAAAACTGACATTGGTGCTGACGCTTTTGTCTGTGCTATTTGCGGTGGGCTTACAGTGGTATACTTTATCGCATCTGCCTATCGTTGACTGTCTGGGATATAAAGTCGGCAACAATCTTCCTGAGAAAATGAAACTGCCTCCGGGCGCACGTCCTGCGGAATATAAAACGGTGCTGATATACGAAAAGGATGGCAAGCAACAGGAGTTTACGCCTGAGAACTATCCATGGTCAGACAGCACCTGGAAATTTGTAGACCGTCGCGACAAGCTGATACGTGAAGCAGAGGGAGAGGCGGCTGTGAAGGATTTCATCCTCACAGACCTGGATGGGGGAGACCAGACCCAGGCTATCCTGACAGAGCCAACACCGGTATACCTGTTCCTCGTAAAGAATGTGAAGGAAGCAGGCGAAGGCTGGGATGCTAAAATGCATGCCCTGCAGGAACAGGCCAAGACGGGTAAGGTTTACATTTACGGTGTGACCGCTTCCAGCAAAGCAGATATTTCGGCTTTTACCGCTGCACACGGGTTGCAGTTCCCTTTCCTGCAGATGGATGGCACGGCTATTAAGACAGCGGGAAGAAGCAATCCCTGCCTGATATTGCTGGAGAAAGGCACCGTAAAAGGCAAATGGCATTATAACGATATACCATAAATGCATGTTCAGATTTCTGCTGCGTAAATTCAGTTATGGGATACTGGTACTGCTGGGCGTAGTACTGCTTGTATTCTTCCTGTTCAACGTATTACCGGGAGATCCGGCCCGTTTGACACTGGGACAGCGCGCAGATGTGACATCGCTTGAAAATGTAAGAAAGGAACTGCACCTGGATAAACCATTACCGGTGCAGTTCCTTTTATATTTAAATGACCTTTCTCCGCTGAGTATTCATACACAGGAAGATGCGAAAGGGACACTACATTATCTCACACTGGCCCACTTATCCGGCAGCAGGATACTCGTGCTGAAAACGCCTTATCTGCGCCGTTCC
Organism: Chitinophaga filiformis; assembly: GCF_900102545.1. GTDB lineage: Bacteria > Bacteroidota > Bacteroidia > Chitinophagales > Chitinophagaceae > Chitinophaga > Chitinophaga filiformis. The sequence continues at coordinate 86,408 of NZ_FNBN01000015.1, forward strand.
TATCAGGGGAAGAAAGACGTATGGGAAATACTGACAGAAGCCCTGCCGGGAACGCTGGTTTTGGCTACGGCAGCGATGCTGTTTGCGACGGTAGTGGGTATTGGGCTGGGTATACTATCAGCAGTAAAACAAAATACCTGGATGGATACAGGGGCGGTATTTGCCAGTGTGATGGGGATCTCCGCACCATCCTTCTTTATGGGCATTGTGGTGGCTTACCTGTTTGGCTTCGTATGGAGTGATTATACCGGCCTCCATATGACGGGCAGTTTATATGAAATAGATCCTTTTGCAGGAAGGACCATCAATCTCCGGAACCTCGTCCTGCCTGCCATTACGCTGGGTATCCGGCCGCTGGCCATTATTGTACAGTTAACGCGCAGCGCCATGCTGGACGTGCTGCACCAGGATTATATACGTACTGCATACGCCAAGGGCCTGCCCCGATGGCTGGTGGTGCTGAGACATGCACTGCGGAATGCACTGAACCCCGTTATTACCGCCATCACCGGTTGGTTTGCCGAGTTGCTGGCAGGGGCCTTTTTCGTGGAATATATCTTCGGATGGAAAGGGATTGGAAAAGTAACGGTGGATGCTTTGGAGAAGTTTGACTTTCCAGTGCTGATGGGGGCTGTCTTATTTACGGCAGGTATTTTTGTGATCATTAACCTGCTGGCGGATGTATTGTATAGCGTTATAGATCCCCGGATAAAATTATAATCGATTCGTTTCTAACAGATTGTCATCTTTTCTGAAAATCTTCACTTTTTTTGTAACAAAGTATTTTGTGGGTCGTCTTCTTTGTATAAACGCCCTGTAGCAAGCGGATGAACAAGGAGAGAAGAAGAGATAGGGGTTAATTAGTAACTTAGAACAAGGAATCTGTTATTATGTCTTTAACACTATTTCTCTCCCAGGTAGTTCCCGTCAGGCAGAAGCTGTACCGCTTTGCCTACAGACTACTTGAGAACGAGGAAGATGCGATGGATGTAACACAGGACGCCCTGATGAAGGTATGGCAGCAGCAGGAGCGGATGACCGATTTGCAGAATATGGAAGCCTGGTGTATGCGTATTGTGCGCAACCTGGCGCTGGACAAGCTGAAAGCCAGGAAATACAGGAGGTCGGAAGAGCTGGACAGGGCAGGAGATATGCCGGCACAACATCAGCCTAATCCACATGCCGCTGCAGAGCAACAGGACGTAATGAACAATGTACACCGTATTATCGCGGCATTGCCGGAAAAATACCGTACTATTATACAACTGAGGGATATTGATGGGTATAGCTATCAGGAGATAGCAGAGATACTGTCGGTGGAGATGAGTGAAGTGAAGATCAACCTTCACCGGGCAAGGAAAACAGTACGTGAACAATTACAAAAACTGCAAGTGTATGGAGTTTAACAAAGTCAGGGAATTACTGGACCGCTATTGGGATGGTACCTCTACACTGGAGGAAGAGGAAGCATTGCGCAGTTTTTTCAGCAGAGACATCGCCAATCTCCCTGCGGACCTGAAAGAGGCGCAGCCCTTGTTCAGCTACTTTGCTGCGGAGCGCGATATTCCGATGCCGGTATTCCCTGATATAGAGATCGCTGTTGCTCAGCCACAGACGCCTGCAAGGCCTGTGAAACAGATGATATGGCAGCACTGGATGAAATATGCTGCTGTTTTGCTGATAGCAGTAGGCATTGGTTACGCCATCAGGCAGGCGGAGTCCAGGCATGACCAGATAGCAGTAGCAGTGTCCGAGCAGGATACTTTTGATGATCCGGAAAAAGCATTTGCTGTTACACAAAAAGCACTGCAGCTGTTGTCGCGCAACCTGAACAAAGGCACAGCGCAGATGCAGAAACTGGCTTACTTCAACGAGGCAACGGAGAAGATCAAAGCAAATTAATTGAGGCCATTCTAATTTTTAATAAAAAAAAACACATGAAACGCTTTTTGTTACTGATGCTGCTTGCAGTCAGCAGCATGCAACTATTTGCCCAGCAGGGAAGTGGAATAGACCGCTTTTTTGAAAAATATGAGAGCGATCAGAGTTTCACCCTGATAAGTGTCACACCCAAGATGTTTAGCATGTTCAGTAAACTGGACATCAATTCCTCCGAAGGAAAACAATTCCTTCAGATCATAAAAAAGATCAGGGGACTACGTATCCTCGCGAAAGAAAACACCAAAGGAGGTAATGCCTTATTCAAAGAAGCATCGTCCATGCTGAATAAAGAATTTGAAGAGCTGATGACTGTCCGCGATGGAAAAGACGACCTTCGTTTTATGGTGAAGGAAAATGCGAAAGGAAATATTGCAGAACTGATCATGCTGGTCGGCAGCGATGATGAGTTCCTGGCAATGAGCCTGGTGGGAGATATCGACCTGGCGGAGATCAGTCAGCTGGCATCGAATATGAACATTGATGGTTTTGACAAACTCAAGAACCTGAAGAAACAACCCTAACCCATTTTATCACCACATAAGCTTTTGAAATGAAGTATTGTTCCATCCTTATAGTAGCACTTTTGCTGGCAGTAAGTCCGGCGATGGCCCAGAAGAAATCTCTCCGTAAGTTTTACCGTGCACACCGTGGAGATGCCTTCTCCTTCAGGATCGGCGTAGGCAGGGTACCGCTGAAGCTTGCCAGCTGGATAGTACCAAAGAGTGCCATGAAAGAAGACAGCATTCCGTTGAAACACTTGTTGTCCCGGGTTCAGAAGGTAAAGGTGTACACTATCTCCGGTGATGAAAGACCACCTGTTGGCATTGCTGATATGCAGCAATTAAAGCAGATGCTGATAGAGAAAGACAAGTTTGAACCGCTGATGGAAGTAAGGGATGGGAACAGCGTGGTGCATTTGCTGAACAGGGGAAAGGATGATGAACTGGGCCGTGTAGTGATCCTCGTACAGGATGAGAGTGATTTTGTAATGGTGAATCTGCGTACCACACTTCAGATGAAAGATGTGAATATGCTGATAAAAGGGTTTGCGAAGAACTAGATGCCGGTGGAATACAGTTGCTATTCGGGTCTTGCCACATAGATATAGCATATATAAAGGAAAGCCGTCCCCTTGTTTATTGGGACGGCTTTCCTTTTGCCAATTCCGGCGCACTATATCAATACGTCAGGATATCATCTATCTTATAAGTTTGCCCTTGTTTTACTACGAGCAGCTTGTTAACGATCCTCTTTTTGCTATAGTTATCTACATAAGAAACAATGTAAACATTTGGTTTCTGAGCATCCTTATTTATAACCAAAGTCTTCACCCAGTCGAGGTCCGTGTCTTGTGCCTGCAGAAATGGATCGGCATCCAGTTCCTCATCTTTTGCTATCCTGTTCAGGATTTTTTTTGTGCAGTATTTCTTTCTGATTAAAGCCAGGTCCGATTCCTCTTCTGTGGTGATGTAACTGGTATAAAACTGCTTTAACATAGTTGCAGCGCTATCATTGGATGCCTTATTCTGGGCCTTGCAAAATGAGCTGAAGAATATCAGCACACAGAAAAAACAGGAAGCTAAAAATTGTGTTTTCATATTATACTATCTAAGAAAAAACCGTTTCAATGATCATTGAAACGGTTTTTTCTGTTTTATTAACAATGTTATTTTATCTGATGATGACTTCTCTTACCACTGTTTCCCCCAGCATTTCATTTACCAGTTTGATAATGCGGTCTTTGGAATAAGACAGCTCCTGTTTAAGCGGAGCTACAGTAGTTGTGATGTGTAATTTACTGTCAATGAGTTGTATATTTTCTGTATAACGAGAGATGGTCTTTCCCATTAGTTGTTCCCAGTTCTCTTGTATACGCACCTCTGTCAGCCTCGGTTTAAGCCGGCTTTTAGACATAAAATCTCTGAGTGCATCTTGCATTGACGTCATTCCGTAGCGCATGCGACAAAGATACGTATTTCGTGCATCACTCCATCTCGATTAACTGAAAACTCTCTTCATTTTCTTTGAACGCATCGCGTATTCTTGCAGCATGTGTATCGGTAATGAAGACCTGGCCGTATGCCGGACTACTCACTAGTTTTATCAGTCTACTCACTCTTTCCTGATCCAGTTTTTCAAAGACGTCATCCAGCAGGAGGAGTGGTGGAAATTTTTTATGTGCTTTGATCACTTCAAACTGTGCCAGTTTTAATGCAAAGAGAAAACTCTTACGTTGTCCCTGTGAGGCGCTTGTCTTCATGGCATGATCGTCCAGCAGGAACTGCAGATCATCCCGGTGAATACCACCGGTGGTCCTTTGCATCATCATATCTTTATACCGGTTGGCAGCCAGTAGTTCAGTGAAGGTTTGTTCATGGAGACCGGATTGATATTGTATATTGACAATTTCATGTTTACCGGCCAGATAATCATAGAGTTCCTGTACCTGTTTGATAAATCCCGGGAGGAAGGCGCGTCTCCATTCGAATACGGGCGTACCATGATGTACCAGTTGTTCATCAAATACATCGAGGAGGGCATCCTGGTTACCGCCCTGGGTAGCGATGGTTTTCAGCAGGCTGTTTTTCTGCTGTAATATTTTCTGGTAGGTAATCAGATGGTCGAGGTAGCCGGGATGCAACTGGCATAACAAGGCATCCAGCCATTTACGGCGTTCTTCGCTGCCACCGAGGATGATCTCTGCATCGTCGGGCGCAATCATGACCGCAGGGTACTGACCCACGTGGCGGGAGAAGCGTTCGTAAGGCTCATCGTTGAGGGCAATTTCCTTTTTGCCTTCTTTGAGGGTACAGACGATCTTTCCTTCCTGGCCTTCCCGGTCGAGATATCCTTCCAGGCGGAAGCCATTGGTATGGTACTGGGTGTTCTGTGCTTCGCTGCTGGTAAAGTAGCTTTTGGTGAAGCATATATAATATATGGCATCGAGCAGGTTGGTCTTACCGGAGCCGTTGCGTCCGGTAATGCCGATGATGCGTTTATTGAAGTTGAAACTTTTCCCGGAGTAATTTTTAAACTGAACTAATGATATCTTTCTGAGCGACAGCAATTAACTTTCTGATTATCAGTTATGAATTAAAAATAAATTTATCGTAACCTGCCGGTGTGTGCAGAAAGACTGGTAATCAGGCCTTCCCGAAAGGGCACTATTTGCGGACAAGTTGCTGCAAAGTTGCAAAGTATTTAGTTTTTAGGATTTTCCTGTTATATTTGCGGACAAATTAAGAAACAGTGGCTACAAAAACAGACGTAAAGACGAAATTCACCAAAGAGACATATTTGTACTGGTATGAATTGATGCTCTTGCTGCGCCGCTTTGAAGAAAAAGCCGGCCAATTGTATGGGATGCAGAAGATTCGTGGTTTTTGTCACCTGTACATAGGACAGGAAGCAATTGCCGCAGGTGCGATGACTGCGACTAAACCGGACGACAAGTTCATCACTGCCTACCGCGACCACGCGCTGGCTATAGCAAAAGGAATGACTCCTGATGAGTGTATGGCTGAACTGTATGGTAAAGCAACAGGTTGTTCCAAGGGTAAAGGTGGTAGTATGCACTTCTTTGCTCCTGATAAAGGTTTTTATGGTGGTCATGGTATCGTGGGTGCACAGATCGGTACCGGTGCAGGACTGGCTTTTGCTGAGCAGTACAAGGGTACTGACAGCGTAGCGCTTTGCTTCTTCGGTGATGGTGCTGCCCGTCAGGGTATGCTGCATGAGACCTTCAACATGGCCATGCTGTGGAAACTGCCTGTAATATTCATTTGCGAAAACAACATGTACGCGATGGGTACTTCAGTAGAACGTACTTCCAACGTACTGGATATCTATAAGTTAGCGAATGCCTACGATATGCCTAGTGCTACTATCGATGGTATGAGCGCAGAAGCGGTACACGAAGGTGTAGAAAGAGCGGTAAAACGTGCTCGTGCCGGCGAAGGTCCTACCTTGCTGGAAATCAAGACTTACCGTTATCGTGGTCACTCCATGAGTGATCCGGCTAAATACCGTACCAAAGAGGAAGTAGAAGAGTACAAGGAAAAAGATCCGATCAACCAGGTACTGGCTACTATCCAGAAAAACAAATGGGCTACAGAAGCCGAGATCGAAGCTATCAACGAAAAGGTAAAACAGGAAGTGGAGCATTGCGTACAGTTCGCAGAAGAGTCTCCATGGCCTTCAGATGATGAGCTGCTGAAAGACGTATATGTTCAACAGGATTACCCATTCATTGTTGACTAAGTAATATGTAAAAGGTTAGCGATCTTGGCCGTTTAATATAAACGGGGTAGATTCGCTAACCTTTTTTATATTTGCGGGAATTTTACACAGCCGTAACCTGTACCGTAATAAGAAATAACAATTTTAACGATCACATTTACAATGACCGAGACAAAAAATAAGACCGCAGCTGAAAATACTTCCGCGTCAAAGGAATTCCAACTGGAAGACTCTATCCACAAGGCGGAAGAGTTCTTTAACAAGAATAAAAACAGCATTATCATAGCCCTGCTCGTAATAGTAGTGGTAGTGGGCGGTTCTTTTGCCTACAACAGATTCATCAAGGCTCCTAACGAAAAGAAAGCACAGGACATGGTATTCCATGCACAGCAGTATTTCGAAAAGGATTCTTTCCGTGTTGCATTAAATGGAGACGGTAACTATTACGGATTCCTGCAGGTAATTGATAAATACGGCAGCACCAAAACAGGTCAGTTAGCAAAATATTATGCAGGCGTGAGCTACGTGAAACTGGGTGAATTCCAGAAAGGCGTAGACATGCTGAAAGATTTCAGCAGCGGCGATCAGATCGTACAGGCGATGGCCTACGGTTTGACCGGCGATGCATATATGGAACTGGGTAAAACTGAAGACGGTATCGAATATTATAAGAAAGCAGCTCATCACAGCAACAACGAGCTGACTGCACCTACTTTCCTGTTCCGCGCAGGACTGGCACTGGAGAAAGCAAACAAACCTGCTGATGCCATTGCTGTTTACAAAGAAATCCGCGATAAATATCCTCAGACCCAGGAAGGCCGCGAAATGGATAAATACCTGGCGCGCCTGGGTGAAGTGAGGAATTAATTGATATTTTAATCTGGTCATGTCAATACATAATCAAAGCTTATTGAACGATGCTGGCATTCTCAATTTAGAGGATGCCAGTGTTGTTATAGTATATACCGAATGGAATGATACGGTGATCAACGAACTGGTGGCAGGTTGCGACAGGGCGCTGGCACAATATAACGTATCAAAGGTCTCAAAAGTAGTGGTACCGGGCGCATTTGAACTGCCATTTGCCTGCAAGCAGTACTGGCACCGTACCCAGGGTACTGCTAAACAACCTGGCGCTATTATTGCTTTCGGATGCGTGATAAGAGGAGAAACCCCGCATTTTGACTATGTTTGTAAAGGTGTAACGGAAGGTATCATGCAATTGAATATTGAATTGCCGGTACCCGTTATCTTTGGTATACTGACTGTTGACAATATGCAGCAGGCAGAAGAAAGACTGGGAGGCATACATGGGCACAAAGGGGAGGAAGCCGCTATCACCGCACTGAAAATGATATCTATGATGCGCCAATTGTAAGCATAACCGCTAAGCCCCATATTAGTTACGTGTGATGTTCATTGTCGCCAGAGTTTCAGCCGGTATGCTATATTCGTGTTGCCAGCAGCTACCAAAACTGCGGCTTATAACTAAAGACTAACTCAATGAACGTACAGCTTTTTATTCCATGCTTCGTAGATCAGCTGTTCCCGGAAACAGGCTTCAATATGGTGAAGGTGCTGGAAAAGCTGGGATGTACCGTTAATTATAATCCCAACCAGACCTGCTGCGGACAACCTGCCTTTAACGCAGGATATTGGGATGAAGCCCGCTCTGTTGCCAACAAATTCATCAAAGACTTCCATACTGTCGACTATATAGTGGCGCCCAGCGGCTCCTGCACAGGGTTTGTGCGTAATTACTACGGCAAACTATTCGACAATTCAGCTGCACATAATGATGTAAAGATGCTGCGCAGACAGCTGTATGAATTCACCGAATTCCTGACAGATGTGCTGCATGTAACAGATCTAGGCGCTACGCTCAATGGCGTGGCTACCTACCATGACGCCTGCGGCGCCTTACGCGAATGCGGCATCAAGGAAGGTCCGCGCAGCCTGCTCTCAAAAGTGAAAGGACTGGAGCTGAAAGAAATGAATGATTGTGAGGTATGCTGTGGCTTTGGGGGTACATTCTCTGTGAAGTTCGAACCTATCTCTATCGGTATGGGAGAACAGAAAGTGAATAATGCAGTGGCCAGCGGCGCAGATTACCTGATCTCTACTGACCTTTCCTGCCTGATGCACCTGGACGGCTATATCAAAAAACATGAACTGAATATTAAAACGATGCATATAGCTGATGTACTGGCCAGTGGCTGGTAAGCGGCGAAGACGAATTTAAATCATCAGATAATGAACTACTGGCTTGTAAAATCAGAACCTTTTAAGTATTCGTGGGACCAATTTGTAAAGGATGGAAAAACCTTCTGGGACGGTGTGCGTAATTATCAGGCGCGCAACAACCTGAAAGGCATGAAAAAGGGAGACCATGTATTGTTCTACCACAGTAATGAAGGCCTGGCCGTAGTAGGTATTGCCAAAGTAGCGAAAGAACATTACCAGGACCCGACTACAGAGGATCCTAACTGGGTAGTGGTAGACCTGCAACCTGTAAAACCTTTCAAAACACCGGTTACGCTGGCGCAGATGAAAGTGGAGAAAAGACTGGAAAATCTTTCCCTCATCCGCCAGGGACGTCTCTCGGTGTGTGCAGTGACTGCAGACGAGTATGAGACCATCCTGGAAATGGGAGATATGAAATAGTTTATGGAATTTTAGTTCCTGCGGCATCTTCTTGTTATAGTATTTATCCTAAAAATAAATTCCTATGACAAGAAGATGTTCTGTTTTAAAGCATACTGTATTTGTTATCCCCTGTATGCTGGTAGCCATAATGCTGCTAAGCGCCTGTGGTAACCACGGAGAAGAATATAGGTATAAAGCAGTCGCTCAAATGAAAGCGCCGGAGCAGACGGTTGCTTTTACCCCTCCGGTTATAACGAAGGACGAGGAAGTAACCTCTGACGCAGAAGAACCTCCGGCTCCTCCGGCTTCCCTTGCCGATATTTCCAAAAAGATCATCAAGGAAGGCACTGTCCGTTACTCCGTCGGTGATTATAAACGTACACATAAAGAACTGACAGCAATGATTGCCCGCTTTGGCGGAGAGATTATCAGTGAACAGGAGAGTCGTTCAGAAACAACATGGGAGGCACAGTTAGAGATCAGGGTACCTTCGGTTAAATTTGACAGCTGTCTCAATACCCTGGCTGGTGCAGATGAGACCCTGCTTGAAAAGAGTATCACATCAAAAGACGTCACAGAGGAATACGTGGATGTTTCCGCCAGGATGAAGGCCAGGAAAGAAGTTGAACAGCGTTACCTGGATATTCTGAAACAGGCAAAGAATGTAGAAGATGTATTGAAAGTGGAAGCGCAGTTGAAGACGATTCGTGAAGAGGTGGAAGCTGCTCAGGGACGCTTGCAGTATATCGATCACAATGTATCCATGAGTGCTATCCACCTCTCTTTTTATCAGACATTTTCCAATACAACGCCACAGGGACCAGGCTTCTTTTCCAGTATTCTCTTTTCCATCAAGGATGGCTGGAATCATGTACTGGGAGCGCTTATTTCCTTCATCGGCTTATGGCCTGTATGGGTAGCCGTGGCTGCAACCATTATTATTATCCGCAGATACAGAAAACGCCGCATGGCAAAAGCTGCTGCCTGATTTAAGTGATTTTTTGGGTGGGTTTTCATGGCATGGTGGCCGCTAAGGCTGCCATTGCTTTTTTACGTTCCAGCTGCCGATGATGTTTGAAGACGCCTTTGGTTACAAAGTAGCCGAGAGATGCGCCCAGCCATACATCACTGCTCCAGTGTCTTTCCTGGTAAAGGCGTGTTGTACCTGTCATGATCGCAATGGAATAAGCTACCCAGGGCACCCATGGATGATCCTCACCATACGCCTCTGCCAGGGCGGTAGCCACAGACGTTACTGTCAGCATATGTCCGGAAGGGAAGGAGGTATGGTATTTATCCATAGAGAAGGGTGCGTTAAATACCAGGTTATCATCATAGTATGTTGGGCGGCCACGTCTTACCACCGACTTAGTAAAAGTATAGATCAGGGTAGAGATCAGCAATGATTTGGCTGTCATCAGTGAGGTATGTTCCAGCTGCCGGTTTTTTGATATAACACCTGCTACATACATACCGCCTACCAGGTAAGGAGAGTAAGCATTTCCAAAAGGTTCTACCTGGCCGGTTACACTGTTCCAGAAGTTGGTATGATTACGGAGAAAGAACTGTTTCACTTCATAGTCAACCGCCAGCAAACCACCGGCGGTACCGAGTACGATGCCAAGTCTGGTAAAGTCTTTCTTATTCCAGTGCGCAGGCCTGGATACAGTATATTTAAGGTCGGTCCACATACTGCCAAGGTATGCGCCGTTTATACGGTAACGTATAGTAGTATCCGCAGCAGTTAATGTATGTTGTTCCCTTGTTTTTGTGCTATCAGTATAGCTTTGGGTTGTGGTGTCTGACTGTGCGTTGGCATTCACATGCACTAATAATACGCTGCACAGCGTAAGCGTCTGTAAGATCTTCAATTGCTGTTATATTATTCTAAGCGATAAAGTTACGGTAAATGTTAAAACCCGTATATTTAAAATTTGAAAATATCTTGTACTAATGAAGACTAAATTGGTTGTTTTAACAGGTGCCGGCATCAGTGCAGAAAGTGGATTACGTACCTTCCGCGACAGTGATGGGCTCTGGGAAGGGTATAATGTGTACGAGGTGGCCAGCCCTGAGGGATGGCGTAAAAATCCTCAGCTGGTGCTCGATTTTTATAACATGCGCCGCCAGGATGTGAAGGCTGCGGAGCCTAATGCTGCACATTTTGGCCTGGCCCGCCTGCAGGAGAAATTTGACGTAGAGATCATCACCCAGAATATTGATAACCTGCATGAGAAAGCGGGTTCAAAAAAAGTATTACATCTGCATGGAGAGATCTTTAAAATGCGCAGTGTGCTGGATGAAACACGCAGTTACCCGATAGAAGGAGATATCAACCTGGGAGATATGGCGGCAGACGGTGGACAGCTACGTCCGGATATCGTGTGGTTCGGAGAAGCCGTGCATAAGATCGTAGATGCCGCTGAAATAGTGATGTCTGCTGATATTTTTGTTGTGATAGGCACTTCCCTTGTTGTATATCCTGCCGCAGGGTTGGTCGACTGCCTGAAGGAAGGAGTCCCTTCTTATGTGATCGATAAAAAGCTGCCTGAAATGTCCCGTCAGGGAGTGATAAAGATAGAAAAGCCAGCTACGCTGGGGATCCTGGAGCTGGAGGAGGCATTGGCGAAGTTATAAGAGACATTTCCCGTATTACCATCGGGAACGGTTAAACTGCGAGAGGCCATCTACCTTACGGTGGATGGCCTCTCGCAGTTTATGTATAGCAGCATTATTCGAAGCTTTCTTCAAAGCGGATATTGTATTCTTCCAGTTCTTTCAGAACAGGATTATATACATCCGGCATGATCGGGATCTTTAATCCTTTGAGGTTGATCTTTTCCTGCAGGATCAGTTTAGCCATGATACCCAGTGGCAGTCCCACTGTCTTTGCCATGGCGGTACGCAGGCTGTCTTCTCCCTGTGTGATCATGTAACTATGCAGGCGGGTGGTCATGCCTCTTCTTTCGAACTCTATTTCGTGTGTCATCACGATCATGTCTTTATCGGCAGGCTCCATACCCAGTTTTGATTCCACTACATGCTGGAGGATGGAGGCATTGGTCTGTTCGCCGAGGCCGATTTTTTCACCATTCAGCAGTCCCAGGAACTTCAGTTGTCGCAGTACTTTGGATTTGGCGCTGATACCGAGGTAATTGGCAATATTCTCATCATTGCTCAGTTTAGAATCCTGGTTTATCTTCTGACTGGCCCAGTCGTAATAGGTCATGGCATCGGTCTGTATCTTTTTAGCGTCGTCTGTGAGTCCCAGTTTCACAAGTGTGCTCCATCCTTCGCAGAAGTCGGGGTATCGCAGGGTAGCCCGCATGAAGGTGGGGATCTCTTCCAGATTATAGGCATTCATATAACCCATGGAATCCCGGTTAGGGTAATAGGCCAGTTTGCCCAGGCTGGGAATATGAATGGTTTTAGGCTGATCGAACAGCTGCTGGTAGGCAATCTCCTTCACTTTCCCTTTCTCCCTGAATACGGCCCCTGAGCTACCTGCCAGCACGATATTGCGTGCGTTCCAGGAAATCTTGTATTGCCAGGGGTTATCATTGCTTTCAGGGGAGACCAGGCCGCCGCAGTAAGAGCGGAATGCAGAGATCTGTCCGCCTTTCTTTTCGATAGAGTGAATGAGCTTCATGGCGCTCATATGGTCAATACCGGGGTCGAGTCCCATTTCATACATGAAGAGAAGGCCTGCCTGTTCTATTTCTTTTTCGAGCTGCCTGATCTCCGGATCGATGTAAGAAGCGGTGAGCAGGTTTTTACCGAACTGCAGGCAATCCCTGGCAACGAAAATATGCAATTGGGGTGGAAGCAAGGATATCACGAGGTCTGTTTCCTGCACCAGTTTCTGCCTGGATGCCTGATCCCGGATATCAATAACAGCGGGGGTAACGTAATAAGATTTGCCGGTTTTTGACTTAATAAGTGCAAGGTCCTGGTCCGCGACAGTGATATGCCATTTTTGCCGCGGAGCATTTGATACCAGGTAGTCGATCAGGCTAGTGGCCGACTTTCCGGCGCCAAACAAGAGTATATTCTTCATATTAATTTGTTCATCTTTAATATGGTTACAGAACAGGGATTTAACATCAGTCGTGTTACTAATGTTCGAAATTTCAGTAAATTTCGTTTTTAACCTACCTGAATTTTAATTAACTGTCCGCGACCCTCTGATTTTCACCGGGTTAAAAACAAAATGTTTGCCAATATTTAATTTTCCCAATATTCCTCTTTTCTATTATATGGAATATTAATTGAAGGAGTTGCTGCAAAATAAGGATTAAATGGAGTATCTGCAGAATTTGTTACCATTGCATAGCGTATTTGTGCCATATGACAATTCCTTTTTTATTCACATTCTCTGTCAAAAAGGCCGGAATACGGCTTAAAATGGCTATATTTGCGTCTATTTATTTTTTTAGGAAGTAAATTGTAAATCAACAATATACAATGTCAGAAAATACGGAAAATCCGCAAGACGGCAAGATCATCCAGATTAACATTGAGGAGCAGATGAAAACGGCCTACATAGACTACTCTATGTCGGTTATTGTCGGTCGTGCTCTTCCGGATGTTCGGGACGGTTTGAAGCCCGTACACCGCCGCGTGTTGTTTGGTATGAATGAGTTAGGAAACAACAGTAACAAGCCTTACAAGAAGTCGGCGCGTATCGTGGGGGAGGTAATGGGTAAATTCCACCCGCATGGTGACTCCTCAATCTACGATACCATTGTACGTATGGCCCAGCCATGGAGCTTACGTTACATGCTGGTAGACGGTCAGGGTAACTTCGGATCTGTGGATGGGGATATGCCGGCAGCAATGCGTTATACGGAGATCCGTCTGCAGAAAATGGCAGAGGCCATGCTGGAAGACATCGACAAAGAAACAGTGGATTTCTCCCTGAACTTTGACGATACCCTGGAAGAGCCTACTGTATTGCCTACACGTATTCCAAATCTCCTGATCAATGGTGCATCCGGTATTGCGGTGGGTATGGCTACCAACATCATGCCGCACAACCTGACAGAGGTAGTGGATGGTCTGATCGCCTACATCGACAACCGTGACATTACGATTGAAGAGCTGATAAAACATGTGAAAGCGCCTGATTTCCCGACCGGAGGTATCATCTACGGTTATGAAGGGGTGAAACAGGGTTTTGAAACTGGTCGCGGAAGGGTAGTGGTGCGTGGTAAAATCAACGTAGAGACCTCTAAGGCAGGCCGTGAGCGCCTGGTGATCTATGAGCTGCCTTACCAGATCAATAAGGCTGCCCTGCACCAGAAAATCGCGCAGCTGGCTGACGACAAAATAATTGAAGGCATCTCCGAAGCGCGTGATGAAAGTGACCGCGACGGTATGCGCCTGGTAATTGATCTGAAACGTGAAGCGATCGCTAACGTGGTGATCAACCAGCTGTATAAATATTCAGAACTGCAGACTTCTTATGGTATCAACAACGTGGCCCTGGTAAAAGGCCGTCCGCGTGTGCTGAACCTGAAAGAAATGTTGTCGGAGTTCGTAGAGTTCCGTCATGAGGTAGTAGTACGCAGAACCCGTTTTGAACTGCGTAAAGCTGAGGAGAAAGCGCATATCTTACAGGGTTATCTGATAGCGCTGGATCACCTGGATGAAGTGATCGCCCTGATCCGTTCTTCCCGTACGCCGGAAGAAGCGAAAGATGGTTTGATGAGCCGCTTCGAACTGAGTGAGATCCAATCTAAAGCGATACTGGAACTACGTTTACAACGTCTGACCGGTATGGAGCGCGATAAGATCAAGGAAGAATACGAGGAAGTAATGAAACTGATAGCTTACCTGAAGGATGTATTGTCTGACGAGGGACTGCGTTTCAAGATCATCAAGGATGAACTGGAAGATGTGAAGAAACGTTTCGGTGACGAGCGTAAAACCGAGATCCAGTACCTGGCGAGCGAAATGCGTATGGAAGATATCATCGCAGAAGAAGATGTGGTGATCACTATCTCCCACCTGGGTTATATCAAACGTACTTCCGCCTATGACTATCGTCAGCAGAAACGTGGTGGTCGTGGTGCATTGGGTGGTAAGACCCGTGAAGAGGACTATATCGAGCATCTGTTCGTAGCCTCTACCCACCATACCATGCTGTTCTTCACCGAGAAAGGCCGTTGTTACTGGCTGAAAGTGTACGAGATCCCAGAGGGTGAGAAGAGCGGTAAGGGACGTGCTATCCAGAACCTGATCAACCTGCCTACAGATGACAAGATCAGGGCAATTATCGATATTAAGGACCTGAGTGATAAAGATTTTATCAGCTCCCACTATATTGTACTCTGTACAGCGAATGGTATCATCAAGAAGACCCTGCTGGAAGACTTCTCCCGTCCGCGTCAGAATGGTGTGAACGCTATCACTGTCAATGAAGGCGACCAGCTGCTGGAAGCTAAACTGACCAATGGTAACAGCGAGATCATGATGGCAATTAAGAGCGGCCGTGCTATCCGCTTCCCTGAAAATACCGTACGTGACACAGGCCGTGGCGCGATCGGTGTAAGGGGTATCGAGGTGGATAATGACAAAGATGAAGTGGTTGGTATGATTTGTGTAAATAAGGAGGATGCCACACGTACTGTACTGGTGGTTTCTGAGAAAGGATTCGGCAAACGTACTGATATTGAGGAATATAGAATTACCAACCGCGGTGGTAAGGGGGTTAAAACCATCAATATCACAGAAAAGACAGGTAGCCTGATCGCGATCCTTGACGTAACAGAGAAAGATGACCTGATGATCACCTGTAAGTCCGGTATCACCATCCGTATGGCGGTAGCTGACATCCGCGAGGCGGGCAGGGCTACACAGGGGGTTCGCCTGATCAGACTGGACGACACTGATGAAATCGCAGCTGTAGCACGTCTGGACGAACAGGAAGAAGAAAAGCTCGATGTTGAAGGTATGGAAGGAGAAGGAAGCGAACAGCTCCGGGATGACAGCTCAGAAGATCCGGGAACAGCAGCAGCTGAGGCTTCGGAAGATGAAACGCCTGCAGAATAATTATAAGAAACCGCAAAATATTTGTGCGAACTAATAATGGTTAACCTGCGGCAGATTGTATTTATTATGGTTGTAACAGGCATTAAAATCTAAGGCCATACTTAAGAAAACAAAAAAATATTGAGCAACATGAAAAAATTACTGGTATCATTGGTCTTTTGCAGTGCAGGATTGGTTGCTGTAGCGCAACGTGCGAAGGTAAACAGCGCAGAAGAAGCACTGACTAAAAAAGACTATGATAAAGCGAAAGCTGATATTCAGGCAGCACTGGAAAATGAAAAAACTAAAGGAGAGGCTAAAACCTGGTATGTAAAGGGTAAGATCTTCGAAGCAACTGCTACTGAGAAGAAAGATCCTAAAGAAGCACTGGAAGCGTTCGATGCTTACAAGAAAGCACTGGATATCAATGCTAAATTACCTGAAGCACTGCTGGAAATGAACCAGCGCATGTTTAACCTGTATGCTACCGTTGGTAACGCAGGTTACGCTAACCTGAATGACCAGAAATGGGATTCCGCGTATTTACATTTCAAAGACGCTTTCAGCATTGCTGAATTCTATAACGGTAAGAACTTAGGTGGTTCTATTCCTGCAGATACTTCTATGACTTTCTACGCTGGTTACGCTGCTAACCAGGCTGGCAAGAAAGACGATGGCCTGGTTTATCTGAGAAAAGCTGCTGACATGCATTTCAAGGCTGAACCAGCCCTGTATGTGCTCCTGGCGCAGACTTACGAAGAAAAAGGTGACAACGCCAACTGGCTGAAAACCATCGAAGAAGGTAAAGCTACCTTCCCTAAAGACAAGCGTTTTAACGATATGGAGCTGATGTACTACTCCAAAACCGGTAAAACTGCAGAGTTACTGACTATGCTGGAAAAGAAAATGGCGGAAAATCCAAATGATTTCCAGACAGTACTGGACTACGGTATCCGTGTAGACAACCTGGCTAACCCTCGTGGTGAAAACGGTCAGGATGCTGCAAAACCAGCTAACTACGATGAGCTGATGAACAAAGCAGAAGGCGCTTACAAAAAAGCGATCGAACTGAAAGCAGACGATGCTACTGCCAACTTCCAGTTAGGTGCACTGTACTTCAACCGTGCAGTAGGCTTCAATAAAGAGCTGAATGCAATGGACAGCAAATCGCTGAGCACTCCTAAAGCAAAAGAACTGCAGACAAAAGTTACTGGTCTGATGGATCAGGCGCTGCCTTTCTTCGAGAAAGCAGACGAAAACTTCACTGCTAAAGCTGCAAGCCTGGAGCCAAGCGACAAACAGACTTACGAAAGCTGTCTGTATGCACTGCAGAAGATCTACGCTATCAAGAACGACAATGCGAAAGTAGAAGTTGTTAAGAAAAAGCTGGAAGGTCTGAAATAATAGTATTGATACATTTTTCATAAAAAAGTCCCGGTTGTATATACAGCCGGGACTTTTTTTATGTGTGAAAGATTTCTATTTATGCGACATGAAATGGTACGCCCAGAATGCTCCCAGCATAATGAACAGGACCACGATCACGATGATAGCCAGTTCAATAAAGTAGGACACCTGGTGCTTACGGCGCTTGCGGGCACGCAGTTTACGCAGCATCTGCCATTTCATCTGGCGCAGCCATACAGGGATCTTTTCTTTCTGCTCAAACGCAGATAATCCCTCCACAGCTTCACTGCACATCTCACAATCAGCCAGATGAAGTTCTACTTCATGCCGCTCTTCTGCCGTTAACCGATCCTGCACATAATCCAGCAATTGCTGTTGTGTAGGACAAGCCGTTGTGGTGAAAATATCCTGGTATTCTTCGTTCATAAAATCGTCAATAATTAAATTCGTGCATACTATCTGATGCGTTCATACAATACATTGCTATCCCTGTGCACTCAATAACAGCTTCAGGTTACGCTTTCCATTCTGAATATAACTCTTTACCTGCAATAAAGTATAACCGGTCTGACCGGCAATATCCTGGTAAGATAATTTCTGCAGGTAAAATAGTTTGACACAGATACGCTGTTCAGGGTTTAACTGTTCCAGCGCATGCTGCATATTCTCCAGCATATTATCCTTCTCAACGAATCTGGCTTTATCCTCTTCCTGTTCTGTAGGATTGTTCAGGTGTTTCTCACTGACTTCTTCCTGTCTTACCTGGTTCTTTTGCCTTAACTGCATCAGACAATGGTTCCTGGTTACCTGGTAGATCCAGGCCCTGAAGAATTGTACCTTGTGCTTATTGATCTCGGCTAATACCTTCAGGAAGATCTGTTGTACACTATCCCTCGCATCCTCTTCATTTTTAAGGTATTTCATGCACATACCCAATAATAGGATCGCATACCTGTCGAACAGGATGCCTATCCAATCGCTGTTATCATCGGCTTTGAACCGTTCCAGCAGCTCTTCGTCTGTTAATTCCTGGCTATTCTTATAAATCACTGGATAAAGATAAAATACTTGTAATATAAAGATGCCTTAGCCGGGGAATTTCCATAAAAATAAAAGCATTAGTCAATGGGGCAGGGAAGAGGTTGTTGTGTTGTGCGATAAGGTAAGGCCTGTTACCGCCTGTAAAGAACTCCGTTTTATGGGGTATTGGGAATGCTTTAAGGGCTGCTTAAGCCGTTTACCGGGTATCGGGTTATGAATATTGATCAGAGATTATCCAGCGCCGCCTGTGCCTTTTCTTTCATGCTGCCGTTCATACGCACCACTTCCTTGAACATACGGCGGGCTTTACCGGTCTGGCCTTTACTGCGGTAGCAGACAGCCAGTTGATAGCGGGATAGTTCTCCATATTTGCCGGGGCTTTCAGAAAGGTGTTTATAGCGGGAAATAGCCTCATTCAGGTCTCCCTGCTGGTGATATACCATAGCAGCCTTATAGAGGAATTCATCCGTGTTTGTGGGCGTTGCAGCGGCCTTCTTTTCGTCTGAAGCCTCTTTCTTTGGCGGAGCTTTAGGCTCCGGTTTATCTTCTGCTTTCTTCACCACAGTGGGTGTATCCTTACGATCCGGAGTAGGAGGTTTATCCTTAGGCGGTTCTTTTACTTCCGGGGCTTTAGGCGTAGCAGCTAATTGTTTCCGGGCGCTGTCCCTGATACTGTCTTTAACAGCGGTGACTGTTGCCGGTGGCTTAACAGTTGCTTTTACAGAGTCCTTTACTATTGGTTTAGGTACAGCGGCAGGCGGAGGTGTTGCTACCACAGGAGGTGCAGCAACAGGAGTTGTAACTGGCTCCGCAGGTTTGCGGCTGACTTCATTTTCCTCGCGCACAGGAGTAACGATAGACGCCTGTACAGGCGGCGTTTCAGACTGTGTGGTGCGGAGGTCTGTATTACTGGCAATTGCTTTGGACACAGGCGTTTTAAACTTGCCCTGTTGTTGTACGAGGTATATACTACCTGCACCGATGCCGATAGCCGCCACTATCCAGAAGTAGATCAGGAAGCTTTCCTTTTTCTGCTCCTGGCGCTGGTAGCGTTCTACCTTATGTACCTGAGATGCCCGCTTGATACTGCTGCGGATGTATTGCTGCATGCTGGTAGCAAGCGGCTGGTATTTTTCCCGGTATTGGGATTGCTGGAGTACCTGTAATGCATCAAAACAGAGGTCGCAGTCAACCAGATGTTGCTCCACCAGGTGCTTTTCAACATCTGTAAGACGACCATCCAGGTAACGGGGAAGCTGATCCCTGTTCAAACAGCGGATGTTACTGAAGATCTTCAGTATTCTTTGATTGTTTTCCAAGTTACTCATAGGTTTCATTCATCAATAAGGAAGCCATTTTTTGCTTTGCCTGCTGTAGAATCTGCCTCGTTTTTTCAACACTATACTTTTTAGTGGCTGCCAGTTCTGTAAATGTTTTATTGTTCACGTAAAATTCTTTCAGGAAATATTTGTCTTCTGCAGGCAGCTTGTCAAGGGCTTGTTCCATCGCTGCTGCCAGCACTTGTTGTTCTTTAAGGTTGGTAGTTACTTTCTCTACCTTGTTTTCCATCTGTTGCTGTTCCCTGGATTCCGTACTGGGAAAAAATGGACTATTCTTTTCTGTCTGGGCCTGTTGTGCCCTGATAGTATAGTGTATCCATTCATTGGCTTTCGGGATCGTCTGGGTTTTAAGACTGGCGCTGAGGCGCTGCAGCAGCCTGGGATAAACCTCTTCGGGTGCGGTTCCGGGACCATTGTTAAGGTAAGGGAGGCAAACAGCAACCATCAGGTGGCTGTATCTTTCCATTAGTACACCTTCTGCTTCCTGGTCCTTGAGTTTTCTTGCCCGGGAAATCAATTCTTTATCTGATAAATTAGTTAACTGCTGTAGCATAGTGTTACCTATATTTACATACTAAAGACAAAAATGTTCATTTTGTTGTCTTTGACATATAATTATTTTAGACAATTAGTATGCCATACGCGATTACAGTTGTACCGGTAATGCCATTACGGTCGGAACCATCTCATAAAAGTGAAATTATCTCACAAGCCTTGTGGGGGGAATGCAGTGAAATTATTACTACCGGAACGGATGGTTGGGTAAAAGTAAAATGCCAGTTTGACGGTTATGAGGGATGGGCTACTTTTAATCACCTGGAAACCATTGACGAGGCATTATTCCTTGCGCCTTATACGCATTATACGACTGCCTGGGTGAATAAAGTACAGCTGAACGGTAAGCCTATGCATGTGCCTTTCGGATGCGCTGTAAAGCCGGGAACAGGGCCTGTGACAAACTGGGGAAGGGTGACGGTACAGTTTGAGGAAAAGCTGGCTGCGCCAGGCAGGGCAGATGCAGTAGATAAAGGAGCGTTGACTGCAGCTGCTTTCCAGTATCTGAACACGGCTTATCTATGGGGTGGTAAATCTGTATTTGGAGCGGATTGTTCAGGGTTTACACAAACAGTGTACAGGACATTAGGGATCGACCTGTTAAGGGATGCCTATCAGCAGGCTACGCAGGGAACGACGGTCGATTTTCTGCAGGAAGCACGCCTGGGAGACCTGGCTTTCTTTGATAATGCAGAGGGCCGTATTACGCATGTAGGGATATTGCTGAACGATCATGAGATTATTCATTCGTCAGGTAAAGTGAGAGTAGACCCTATTGACAACCAGGGAATTACCAATACAGATACGGGGGTGAGAACGCATAAACTGAGGATCATTAAACGATATTTTTAACGGTTGAATGATACCGTTTGTTCCGGAATTGCATGCGTTCCGTTTCCCGGGCCTGGGGTGCCGTTTGGGTTCCCCGGGTTATCACCCCGCGCTACAAACACAAGACCCCT
>NZ_FNBN01000014.1 GCF_900102545.1 Chitinophaga filiformis
ACTATATATGTAGATGGTGCTTCCGTAGGTACAACCACTGCTAACGCCAGTGGAAATTATACCTTCACCGTACCAACAGCCCTGACTGACGGTACACATGCCTTCACAGCTACCGCTACTGATGCCGTAGGTAATGTCAGCGCACCGAGTGCAACACTGAATATCACCATCGATACGCAGAAACCGACAGTACCGACTATCACTACAGCCCAAACACTGACTAGTGATAATACGCCAACTGTAACAGGTACAGCGGAAGCTAACAGCACTGTAACTATCTATGTACACGGCAATGCAGTAGGTACAACCACAGCTACCGCTACTGGTAACTATACCTTCACCGTGCCGACGCCACTGTCTGACGGCACACACGCCTTCACCGCTACCGCTACAGATGCTGTAGGCAATGTTAGCGCTCCAAGTGCTACCCTGAATATCACTATTGATACTCAGAAGCCCACTGTGCCAACCATCACTACCGCTCAAACACTGACTAGTGACAACACGCCAACAGTAACAGGTACCGCAGAAGCTAACAGCACCGTAACTATCTATGTAGACGGCAATGCAATAGGTACAACCACAGCTAACGCTACTGGTAACTACACCTTCACCGTTCCGACGCCACTGTCTGACGGCACACATGCCTTCACTGCTACAGCTACAGATGCTGTAGGCAATGTCAGCGCACCAAGTGCAACACTGAATATTACTATTGATACTCAGAAGCCAACAGTACCAACTATCACCACGGCTCAGACCCTGACTAGTGATAATACACCGACTGTAACCGGCACAGCAGAAGCTAACAGCACCGTAACTATCTATGTAGACGGCAATGCAGTAGGTACAACCACAGCTAACGCTACTGGTAACTATACCTTCACCGTGCCAACTCCACTTTCAGACGGCACACATGCATTCACCGCTACTGCTACAGACGTAGTAGGTAATGTCAGCGCACCAAGTGCTACCCTGAATATCACTATCGATACGCAGAAGCCAACTGTACCGACTATCACTACCGCTCAAACATTGACTAGTGACAACACACCAACTGTAACCGGTACTGCGGAAGCTAATAGTACTGTTACAATATATGTAGCCGGTAACGCAGTAGGGACAACTACCGCTAATGCCAGTGGCAACTATACATTCACGGTACCAGTACCGCTGTCCGATGGTACTTATGCCTTCACAGCTACAGCTACTGATGCAATAGGTAACGTTAGCGTACCAAGCGCCACCCTGAATATCACTATTGATACACAGGCCCCGGCGCCACCAACTATCACTACTGCACAGACATTAACCAATGATAACACGCCAACTGTAACCGGTACAGCAGAAGCCAACAGCACTGTCACAATCTATGTAGATGGCAATGCAGCAGGAACCACCACAGCTGATGCCAGTGGTAAATACACCTTCACAGTGCCAGCCTCACTGTCCGATGGTACCCACGCATTCACCGCTACTGCAAAAGACGCTGTAGGTAATGTGAGTGCTCCAAGCGCTACCCTGAATATCACTATCGATACGAAGGCGCCTCAGGCACCAACCATCACTACAGACAAAACACCTACCAGTGATAACACGCCAACCGTAACCGGTACTGCGGAAGCTAACAGTACGGTGACGATCTACCTGGGTGGTAACGTCGCTGGCACCACCAAGGCAGACGCAAGCGGCAACTATACATATACGTTCAATCCGTCCCTGGCTGACGGTAACTATACTATTACCGCAACGGCAACAGATGCCGCCGGTAATACCAGCGCACACAGCCCGGCCTTAAATATCACCATTGATGCAGCTGCTCCGGCAACGCCAGCTGCGCCTCAACTGATCGGTGGCACAAATGGCATCATTAATGATGCCACGCCATCTATCAAAGGTGACGCAGAAGCCAACAGTACCGTAACCGTGTACGTAGATGGCAAACCTGTCGGCACCACAAAAACTGACGCCAGCGGTCATTACACTTATACATTTGACCCTGCATTGGCAGACGGACCACACGATATCACCGTGACAGCGACAGATGCCACCGGTAATACCAGCGGACAAAGTCCGGCGCTGCCCATCGTGATCGATACACAGGCGCCAGCTGTGCCAACAGTTACGACCGATAAATCACCTACCAACGACAATACGCCGACTATCAACGGTAAAGCAGAACCGAATAGCACCGTAACAGTCTATGTAGATGGTAAACCTGCCGGTACAACAACCGCAGACAATAACGGTAACTATAGCTATACCTTTAATCCGGCATTGGCCGACGGTAACCACGACGTTACCACAACCGCTACAGATGCTGCAGGTAATACCAGTGCACAGACACCACCGCTGAGCCTCAGTGTGGATACCAAAGCACCTGCTGCTCCGACCATCGTACTGGAAACAACCAGCAACAATGGTGTGATCACTACCACTAAACCAACGATCTCAGGTGCGGCAGAACCTAACAGCACAGTAACAATCTATGTAGATGGGGTCGTAGCTGGTACTACAACAGCAGATGCCAGCGGGCATTATACCTATACTTTCAATCCTGGTTTATCTCAGGGCGCTCATGCAATCACGGCGACAGCTACCGATGCAGCGGGCAATACCAGCTTGCCAGGCGGCCCGCTTTCCTTCTCGATCGATGCAATGGCGCCGGGTATTCCTTCAGCACCGGTATTACCTGGTATAAATATCCCGGGTCTCGTAAATACCGGCACTCCAAGGATCACCGGTAGAGGAGAGCCAGGTACGATAATCACTGTGTATACCGATGACAAGCCGGTCGGTACGGCTGAGGTAAACGCTAATGGCGACTGGTCTTACACTTATGATCCTGCGCTGACGGAAGGTGCGCACAACATCACTGTCACCGCCTCCGATAAAGAAGGAAATGAAAGTGGGCATAGTAACCAGGTCGTAATGACCGTGGATCTCACCAGACCGGATGTATCCCTGTTGACACGGGCCAAAGAACCATTGAATGCTCCTGCAGTCTTTACGTTTACCTTCTCTGAAGATGTGATAGGCTTCGAAGCAACAGATATCAATGTTAACAATGGTACCGTGAAGGAAATCAAACAACTGTCGCCTAGCATTTATGATGTGGTTATTGTACCACTCGAAAACGGGATAATGACAGTGAACGTTCCGGCGGACAAGGCAACTGACATGGCTGGTAATGGTAATGCGGTTTCCAGTACCCTGGCTCTCCGTATAAAATTCGGAATGAGTATAGAGATCGTCTATCCAATGCCGGCATCTGATGTAGTGAACGTACGCTTCAACGGCTTTGATTTCGGAGAGGTTACTTATACGATGACAAGTATGGCAGGTCAGGTATTGCTGCAGCAGGATGGTATTGTGAAGAATGGCATACTGACCTTCAATACACAGCGTGTTCCTTCCGGTACTTACGTACTGTACATCAGGATGAAAGACCACAGCTTTAACACTACGGTCGTAATAGCAAGATAACAACTGATAATCCCGGCAACCAGCCTGTGTTGCCGGGACTACATAAATCAATTGAGATGATACGTTTCTGTTTCCGTTCTGCAGCACTGGTATTTCTGATAGGAACAGTTCTGCCCGTTATATCACATGCACAGGAGAAAACTATTAATGTGGCTACATCTGCCGCACCTTTCCTGAGGATATCTCCGGATGCCCGTGCCGGTGGAATGGGAGAAATAGGCATTGCCACAAAGGCGGATGCTAACGCGCCCTTCTATAATTTGTCTAAGATTGTCTTTGCAGAAGCGCCAAATGGTGTAGCTGTTTCCTATGTACCCTGGTTGAGAGCAATCAGTAACAAGATTTACCTGGCTACTGTCAGTGGTTATCACAAACTGGATGATAACCAGGCAATAACCGGGGCACTCCGGTATTTTAACCTGGGCAATATCCAGTTTGCAGATGCTTCCGGTAATCCGCTGGGTAGTTCCAGTCCCCGGGAGTTCTCACTAGAAGGAGGCTATGCCCGTAAGCTGGGAAGCCGCTTGAGTCTTGCATTGGCGGCACGTTACATCTACTCAAAACTGGCCAGCGGCAACGCCAACAATTCTGGAGTCAATTACAAAGCCGGTAATGCATTCGGAGTGGATATCTCCATGACTTACAACGCGGTGAACGAAGAAGGAAAGGGCCTGGTAACCGGCGCTACGCTTACCAACCTGGGCTCACGAGTGAATTACAGTAACAACAGCGCTGCCAAAGAATACCTGCCCTCCAATTTTGGAGCAGGGGTAGCTTATAATCTGCCGATGCAGGAAGGCCATAAATTCACTTTCGGCCTCGATCTCAATAAGATGCTGACACCTGTCATTCCAAATGATTCGGCAGGCATTGCCTCTTATTACGACTACAGTGTCGTGAAAAGCTGGTTTAAATCCTTTAGCAGTGCCAACGGCGGCTTGAAATCCTTCCAGATATCCCTGGGCTGCGAATACAGTTATAAGGATCAATTTTTCATGCGCACTGGCTATTTCTATGAAGATAAATACCATGGCGACCGTAATTATCTGACCGCTGGCGTTGGGTATAAATATGGTTCGGCTATGATCAATATCGCCTACATAGTACCATCCGGTAGTGGCGCCACCAGGAGCCCACTGTCCAATACATTGCGTTTTGGCGCTACCGTGGACCTTCCCTGGAAATAGATTGTCTTTATCCCTGTCCTATATATCCACTACCTATGATGGCTCGTCTTCCCGGCGGGCCATTTGTTTCTTATTTAAATTATTTATATTTGTTATACCTAATCGGCATTTTCCCTAAACCTAAACCCAAAACCTATGATTTTCATTTATGGACGCAACAGTTTCAAAGTAAAGGCTGTTCAGCTGTCGGAAATCGGTATACACACTGAAGTTCCAGGGGTGGTACAATTCGAATACAGGCAACAATATGCACATCTGTACTATATCCCAATGTTTCCCATTGGGTCACAGTGGTGTGTGCGTAAGACAGACAACAAGCTCTATGAGGTAAACCATGAATTGTTGCCAACATTGAATGCTTTGCCAAGGCCTAAAAGGGGATGGCTTGCTTTTGCCGGTCCTATTATTGCTGCGCTGGTATTCATTTATTTCCGGATTTTCGTTTAAGAATTATTACAGCATATGAAATACAAAAGGGGGTATCGGGAGATACGCCCTTTTTCGTTTTCCGGGAAAGGGAATTGCGCAAAAATTAACCGTTCCTCCTATACTTTTCTTGTGGTGATTGTTTTTTTGTATTTTCATTGTCATACCGTGCCACGTTAAACACAAAAAACATGAGTTCAAGAAGACAATTTATGCAACAGGCTGGCCTGATAGCCGCCGGTGTTATGATCAACCCATCTGGTATTTTCAGCAGAGCCCGCGAAAATACAGTTAACAAAATAGGCATCCAGTTATATACCCTGCGTGACCAGCTGGCAAAAGACGTGAAAACCACCATTGAGAAGGTAGCCCAAACCGGCTATAGCCATGTTGAGACATTCTACGGTTATAAAGCGCCTGATCAGAAGGAACAGTTCTGGGGATTGGATCCTAAAGGTTTGAAGGCCCTGTTGAAAGACAACAATCTCGCCACCCACAGTGGACACTATCAGCTGAACGATTACCTGACCCGCGGAAAGGGGAGTGATGAAGCACTGAAAGTACAACTCGGCATTGCAAATGAACTGGGACAGCAATATCTTGTTGTACCGGTACCTCCGGTGGGTTTGTGGGATAAGATGACTGCTGATGACTATAAGTTCATTGCAGAACAACTGAACAAAGCAGGGGAGCTGGCTAAGAAATCTGGCCTGAAAATCGGGTATCATAATCACTACTGGGAATTCAGACAGCTGCCCGATGTAAAAGCCTCCGGATATGAGCTCATGCTGAAAGGAACCGATCCTTCTCTGGTAACTTTTGAGCTGGATCTCTTCTGGGCCATTAAAGCCGATGTGGATCCTGTAGCGTTATTCAAAAAATATCCCGGCCGTTTCTCCATGTGGCATGTGAAAGACATTGATAAATCAGCTACAGAGAAAATTGCCGGCGGTGATGCAGATCATAAAACCGCCATGGAGATCCTGCCTCATGTGAAATTCGCAGAGGTAGGCACCGGCGCTGTTGATTTCAAAGACATCTTTGCCAATGCCAGCTTAGCAGGCGTGAAATATGCTTTCGTAGAACAGGACAAGATCACTATTGATCCGTTTGAAAGTATTAAGAAGAGTTACGGATATGTGAAAAGTAATTTGCTGAAAGCTTAAGAACATATAGCATTAAGGATAAACAGGGGTAGATATGATTATCTGCCCCTGTTTGTTTCAGGATATGGCAGTCTTCTCAGGCAGATTGCTGCCACTGCGGACATTCCATTCCTTCAGCACCCCTATAACCCGCAGGATTTACGTAGTTCCTGAAAGGCCCCCGAATACGTATTTCCCGCAATGGTGGCCGATTTGAGAGTTTATAACGCCTTTTATTTTATCAGGAGTACCATTTACCTGCCAATTCTTGCCAGATAGGAATTGCCATTTTTCTTTTCTTGTGCGATGCTCTTACTTTGCCTCCATAAAAATTTTCACCCCGAAAAAATTACTAATTATGAAAATCGCAATGACAGCAGCAGCCGTACTTTTATGTATACAGGCATTTGCGCAGGACCCTCAAAAAGAAGAAAGAGAAGCACCAGAACTACTCTACAAAAGTGTTAAAAAAGCAACCATGACAGCTCCGGATGGACCGGATGGCGACGAGATCAGTAACAAGCCTGTAAGCAGCAGATTAAGGACAGTGACCCCTTCAAGAAAAATCAGTGCTGCCAAACAAGTGATATTTACAGAAGCAGATGCTCCCGGCATCGTAATGATGCGTGCCGGAAGTAGTAGCTGTGCTGCTCCCATCGTGGAAGAAGGCATGGATCCGGTATATGATGGCGTAAAAGCGCATATGCCATTGTACCTGCCTTACAAAAGCAGCAGCGTAGGTATCTGGCAGGGCTTTTACTACAATTGGGATAAAAACAACGACGGTAATAAAGATATTCACCGTGCCACTGACTATGGCAAAACTTCGGTCGACGCTAACGAAGACCCCACTTTTGGTGTGTATGCCATCGCTCCAGGTAAGGTCATTGATGTATATTGGTCAAATGGTGGTGGTAACATTATCGTTATCGAACACACCGCACTTGACGGATTTAAATATCGTAGCCGCTATCTGCATCTTCGTAACGGATACGATAATGACAGAGCGCTGGCTAAAAACTCTCCAACCGCCAAGTATAAAGCATTTGCAAAGAATGGCACTACCAGTAATTTATGCTGGGGTACCAACAGCCAGACTATTAAGGTCAAAAAGGATGACTATGTACAGGCCGGACAGTTCCTCGCTTATTCAGGTAATACCGGTTCCGGTGGTATTGGTGTAATCCTTAATGACGACGGTACGCTGACAAATCCAAATACAAAATCATTCAACGTGCACCTGCACTTTGAAACAGCTGTACTGGACACCCGCAACGGTCACAGTGGCGAATGGGTGAATGTAGATCCATATGGTACCTATAATCACAGTGGCGTTAGCTGTTATGATCTCGAATCAGTAACACCTTATGCCCGCTTATTTGCGCCGTTTTACCCCAGCTTCCATAATGTACCACTGAATATTGTAAACAAATTCTGGTCTTACTACACCGGTATGGGCATGGCATTACAGACAGTAAGCGTTGACCGCAATGGTAGCGATCTGTATGCTGCCGGTTCCTTTCAGTGGGGATTATCAGGAGAGTGGTACACACATTTTTATATGACAGGCGCGGTTTACCAAACTTATTTTAACACCTACAACGCAAAAGGTATGCGTCCCCGTCAGATATCAGTAACGAAAGATGGTAGCGGCAACCCACGTTTTTCTGTGATCTGGGAAAAGAACCCTGCCGGCCAGTCAGCTTATTCTATCCACAATGCAGATGACGCCAGCTTTAATAATGCATGGAATACATATGTTACCAGCAAGAAATGGCATGTACAGGAACATGTGGACTATACAGTTGGTGGCAAAAGATTGCATGCTGCGGTTTTTGTAAATAAACCTAACGACAATGGCTTCTATCTGTACTACGGTATGAACTCAACGGACTTCAATAATAAGTTCAACGAATTATATCCTAACTGGGAGCTAAAGAGCATCTGTGTGAATGGCAGCCAGGTAGGAGGCGTATGGCGTCCTAAAAAGAATAATTACGCTGCTTATTACGGCATGACATCCGCAGACTATCAATCCAAATTTAACCAGTTTACGTCTCAGGGATTACGTTTGGTGAAGGTGCAGAATTACGACGACAATGAACGTTTCAGCGCCGTATGGAGTAAGTAAACTCATACCGGTATAAAAATGCCGTCCTGGAGAGCCAGGACGGCGTTTCCTATTTGTTCACGTTTATGTCGTGCTTTGACCACATTGTTATTATGTCAGTCGCGACCTTTCGGTGCCTGTCTTGGAATGTTCTTCCTGGCCCCAGGTGGTTCGACATTTTTGTCAATGAGTGATTCCAATGAATAGAACCGGCTGTCCATCTGGATCTCCATTGCAGTAAACCTTTGTTCAATGTCTATCTGCCTTGATTCTATCATCGCTACTTTTTTCTCCACGACGGTTACCCTTTCTCCCATTACCTTGAATTCCTCCCTGACTTCATTTCGGAAATCATTCAGGTTAGTTTCCAGTGCATCTACTCTTTCTGTAAGCATATCCACCTTCTTCTCCAGTGCTATCACTCTATCGGTAAGTTTATCAACTTTTACCGCCAGTACCTCCACTTTTAGTGTGAGAGCATCTACCTTTGCCTCTATATTGGTCAATCTGGCCTCCATATTAATCGTTCGTTCTCCCAAATTGTCCAATGTTGTCTGCATATTAGTCAATAGTGTTACTATATGCCGGACTGCGTCAGCTCCAAATGTAAGTTCCATAACAAAAAAGATGTTTGTATAAATGATAGGTTAAAAAATGGTAACCCACTAAGCCCGATACAGATCTAGCCCCCCTTACGAGTTTCCACGTGTGGTTCAGCACTAGCTTTTGCGCCCATCATTTCCATTGCGTCAAGAACAGCAGCCATCGTCATTTCTAACTTTATCAGCAGTGCCAGTATTCGCTGCATTGTATCAGCTCCAATTCTAAATTCCATAGTAAAAAATGTTTTTGTATAAATGATTGGTTAAAAAGTGGAGTCTCACTAAACCCGATACAGGATTAGTCTTCCGTTCCCGTGTGTGGTTCAATACTGGTTTTCTGTCCCGCATTTCCAGACCCTTCTGTCATCCTGGTTAGGATTGCTTGTATATTGATCATTACGGCCTCCATATTGGTCAATAGTGCTATTACATGCTGACCTATGTCAGTCCCCGGTGTTAATTCCATAACTAAACATGTTTTTGCAAAATGATTGATTAAAAGTGATCTCTATCCTGTTACGGATTAGTCTTCCGTTCCAGTTTCCTTAGTCGGTTGCGCATCAGTCTTCTCCTCCTCCTTCTTTGTTTCTCCTTTGAATGCATCTGCTCTTATAATGAATATCTCTTCCTCCGTAGGAGTTATAATGTTAATATTTACATTATTTACTACTACCTGAACTGGTTGTGCTGGATCAGCTTTAACTGTGAATTCCATGATCATAAAAGTTGTTTTTTTTAAATAAATGATTGGTTAGAAAATAATATATCGGACAATAGACCTCCCTTCCCGCTTACCCGCGGTAAACAGAACCTCCATGCTAACAAGTCTTTAAAATGCCGTCCTCCAGTGCCAGACAACGAGGGCAATAAATCCTCATCCGTCTTACCTCGCGGTAAAACAGGCACTGTGACAATTTCAATTATTAGGGTGTGATGATGCCAGCAAAAGATTGATTGCGGCAATGCGTAGTCGGGACGTCTACAAACAAATCAATAGGTCAACGATATTAAGCAGGCTTTGATACAACCTCATTGCGTGGGTATCGCTTTCTGCTCTTTCTCTTTTTAGGATGCTGCTGCTCGGTACCCGGAAATAATATCGGTAGTTGAGCAGGTATTTTCTGCATTATCATAAAAACAGTTTTCACATGAATAATGGTTGGCTTCAATCAGAAAAGTAATAACCTTTCAAATTTTATAACCCTTCGATCAGAAAGGTATGGAACTGTGTCTATCCTAAGATAACTGTACTTATCCTGAAGATAACTGTGTCTATCCGGAAGATAAACACAGTTATCCTATGGCGGATTGATAATTTCTATCATAAACAAACAATGGTTTTTTATTACCCCTCAAAAGTATTAAACACTTTTCGGTTTTCCCTTGTTCATTTTGTTCATTCCCACATTCATCACCACACTTCCGGCCAGCAGCAATAACATTGCTATATAACTTGATACTGATAGTTTAATGCCGGTATAATAAGATGACGGCTCAAATCGGAATGTGATCGTATGTTTCCCCGCTGGTACCTGCATCCCACGCAATGCATAATCTACGCGGCAATAAGGCGCTGGCTGCTCATCAATGAACGCATGCCAGCCCTGCTCATAATACACCTCAGAAAACACTGCAAATTGCGGAGTACTTGCCATACTGTTATAACTAATCTCATTCAGATTGTTTGCAATAAGACTGATAGTCGCAGTAGAATCAAAAGACGGATTGTCTTTAATCAACGCCTTATATCGCTGGTCTATCACCACGGAATCCTTTGTATCCAGATGATCAAGCGCTTTCATCTCTGCGTCCGCATCCTTCGCCCACAGGATGTGCTTTACAAACCAGGCATTACCCAATGCATCAGGGTTTCTCTGCGCAACAGGATGCCCGTCATTTCCAGGTACGATCACATATTTTGTATTGAGCATGTTAAGCACGCTGATATTATTACGACTGATCTGCCGCTCAATCAGATCAGCATACAATTGTAGTTTAGCCGCATGATAACCGCCTATACTCTTATGAAAATAAGACGTCATTGCATCCTCAAATGGGGAAGCCGTGAGATTCAACACTCTGTAGTAAGGGTCTTTATCCTGCAATATCTGCTGATCTGCTTCTGACGCCTGGAACGGTTGACTGTAGCTGTTTTCGTCTATAAAGCTCTCTGCATTCAGATAGCGGTTGTCGACCTGCAGAAGATCAACCACAATTAACAGCGAAATGCCTGCCAGCAACCAGGTGGCATTAAAACGGTTCTTAAGGAATAACCATAACAGCAGAAAAGCGAGGCCTGTGAAAATTACAGTCCGCAATACATCATTATGATACAGGTCTTGTCTATCCACATACAGGGCTGTCATCAGCTCATCTGCTGCCTGCGTGTTACCCGCAAACATTTGCGTCAACCTTGAACGGAATACATCATCTCCACCGGGATTCCCAGCATCGTTGGTGGCATTTGTAAACCTGGCCCCAAAGGATGCTGCATAGATCACCAACAGCATGCCTGCAATGATCATTCCTGTCCATTTCAACTTCCGCTGCAGCTCTTCACGCGACAACTTTCCACTGATCAGCTCCTGCAATGTGAGCGCCGCCAATGCGGCAAATGAAAGCTGGGTAATGATCAATGCCTGTGATGGTGCACGGAACTTGTTATACATCGGGAAATGATCGAACATAAAATAGTTGAACACTGAAAAATTGCTGCCCCAGGCCAGTAAAATACCCAAAACACTGATGGCAATCAGCCACCATTTATGCCATGACCGGATAACAAAAAGCCCCAGTAATGCCAGCAGGCAAATAACGGCGCCCATATATACAGGTCCGGAAGTACCCAGAACAGATTGATCGCCCCAATAAAGATTCCAGTGTTTGGTCGCCTCCTGCGCACTGGGTTCCGGTACGCCCATCGATACCAGTTTCTTATATGTCTCTGAGCTGTTACTCAATGCTCCGGAAGAGCTGCCGCCATATATATCTGGCACCAGCATAGTAAAGGTTTCAAATTTGCCATAACTCCAGCGGAAAGCGTACTCCCTGTCTAATCCCCCCTTGCTTTTATCTGCTGATGTTCCCGGTAGCGGCGTCAGTTCCGAGGTGCCGCCACGGGTACTCTCTTTGGAATATTCATAGGTCGTCCATAAGGTGAGTGCATTGGATCCCAGTGCAAGCACCAGTGCTAGTATGGTCAGCAGTCCGCTGATAATAAGATGTTTATATTGTTTTTGAACAATGCAGTATACTGTATAAACGATAGCAACCACTGCCAGCACCAGGAAGAAATAATAGGTGATCTGCAGGTGATTGGCGCCTACCAGGTAAGTAAGGAACAGCGCCATAATACCCGTTCCCAATAGATATTTTTTACGTACGATCAGCACAAAGCCTGCTATTACCCCCGGCAGATAGGCCAGTGCCAGCATCTTGGTTTCATGCCCCGTCACGATAATAATAGGCGAATAACTGGCATAGGTATACGCTACCGCTCCCACAAACCCTACCCAGGAATTAGTGCCCAGCACAATACATAACAGGTAAAAGCATAGCGCAGAGAGGAACAAGACATCTATCGGTTTGGGTAATCCGAAGGTCAGGATTGCCGGAATGTAACCGGTAAAAGTATACGGCGTTTCCATCGCTATCTGGTAGGTAGGCATCCCGCCGAATGCACTGGTCGTCCACAATGGGGTTACACCATGCGTCTGCTTAAATTGCATGGCTTCCCTGGACATTGCCTGCCATTGCGCATTGTCACTCTGGCTGAGTATTTTGCCATTCAGGGCCGGCTTACAATAGATAACAGAAAGCACCAACAGCCCTAGTATAGCAAGTGCATGTGGCAACAAAGTATTCAAACGGGTGATCATAACGATGTGATGTAAATGAATAGTGAATATAGAAATAGTTTAAATAAAAAAGGAGCCCTGTTTATTACAGCGCTCCTTTTTACTATCTGCTACAGGAAAGAGTTATTTCTCTTCTTCCTTTTCCTTATCTTTTTCTTTCTGCACATTACAGATGTGCACCTTTGCAATACGGTGCTGGTCCATTTTAATCACTTCCAGCTTCAGGTTCCTCCAGCTGATACTATCACCGGTAGTTGGAATTTTACCCATCCTGTCTAATATAAATCCGCCCAGCGTTACGAAATTGGCAATATTTACTTTCTGCGGATCAGCGTCTATACCCATCAACTCCAGGAACTCTACGAATGGCAACTGACCATCTACCAGCAGACTGCCATCTTCATTGCGGATCACCTCATACTCAAATTCATTTGTTTCAGAGATATCTCCTACAAGCGCATCCACGATATCGTTGATGGTAACCAGACCTTTGATAGACCCGAATTCATCCACTACCATTGCCTGGTAGATACGTTCTCTTTTGAACAGCTCCAGCAGCTGATAAGCCCTGTTATGAACAGTCACTACCAGCAGTTTCCGGCTGATACTGTCCAGGTTATTGATCACCTCATTGAAATTCTCACTGAGAAGGTCCTTGGAATACACAAAACCTGTCGTATGATCCAAGTCCTCTTTTGCAAGAGGATAAACCGTATGTTTCTGTGAAAGGATCTTGGCTTTATTTACTTCAGGATCGTCCGTAATGTCCAGCCATACCACCTCATTACGGGGTGTCATCAGGGCAGATACCTGGCGGTCGCCCAGGTTGAACACGTTCTGTATCAGTGCTTTCTCGGTTTCTTCAATCACGCCTCCCTGGTGACTTTCAGCGATAATCACGCGGAGCTCTTCTTCCGTGTGGATGTCTTCATGCTCATGCACCGGGCGGATACCCACCATGCGCAGTATCACGTTGGCAAGACCGTTGAGTATCCAGATGAAAGGTCTGAACACCACGTAGAACAATTTCAGCGGCAGCGCAACGGTAAAGGTCGTAGGCACCGGTTTGCGTATGGCCAGTGATTTAGGCGCCAGTTCCCCGAATACGATATGCAGTATGGTAATGCTCAGGAAGGCAAAGGGAATGGCTATTTTATGCGCGGTTGCTTCTTCCAGGTTGAGATGTAATGCCTGAAAAAGTTGGATGATCAGTGTTGTAGTCACTTTTTCGCCTACCCAGCCCAATCCAAGTGAGGCAAGGGTGATTCCCAGCTGGGTGGCTGCAAGATAACCGTCCAGGTTATTAACAATACTTTTGGCCATCTGCGAAACCGTCTTACTACGGCCGGAATTGACTTCTATCTGCGAGGACCGGACTTTCACAATCGCAAATTCTGCTGCCACAAAAAATCCGTTCAGCAGTACCAGGAAGATGGTGAAAAATATGTCTAATGTCATGTATGATGTGTCTTAATTTATACTAAGGATTCTTAAGATAGTACTAATTTGCCTGTTTAGGTCTATGCAGGTCACCCCAATCAGAAATGATCTGCAACATATGTCTCATAGACTGACCGTCGCTTGTAAGCTCATATTCCACTCTTGGCGGCACTTCCGCATATACCAGCCGTTTAATCAGCCCGTCCTTTTCCAGCTCCCGTAACTGCAATACAAGAATGCGCTCGGATACATCAGGAATGTTCTTTTTTAGTTCGCTATACCGTAATTTACCTCCCAGGAGCGCCCAGAGTATCGTTGGCTTCCACCTTCCTCCAATCAGATCGAGCGTATAAGCCATCCCGCAATTTACGTGTATCTTATTCCTGTTCAATGTATTAGTTGAGCTTTCCTTTCTCATTACTTACATTTTTGTCAGTACTTAATAATCTTGTCAGTACCTGTAAAATTAACGCTACCGCTTTACTTTTACAAACAATTAAGAAAAATAGTTATTATGAAACATCTTGAAAACAAGGTCGCATTAGTGACTGGTGGCAGCCGTGGCATGGGCGCCGCCATCGTAAAACAACTGGCTGAAGAAGGCGCAAATGTAGCATTTACCTATGTCCGTTCTGCTGAAAAGGCCCGGCAGCTGGCTGCTGAGGTTTCGAAATCAACTGGTCAAATGGTACTTGCCCTGGCGGCAGACAATGCCTCCGATACCGCGGTAACAGCTGCTGTGGAAGAAGTAGCCAGTAAACTCGGAGGAATAGACATCCTGGTGAACAATGCCGGTATCTACGAAAAGAAACCACTGGAAGAGCAAACGGCGGCGGATTATGATGAAATGATGGATATCAATGTGAAGGCTGTATATATGGCTTCGATTACCGCCATGAAACACATGAAAGCAGGAGGGAGGATTATCAGTATCGGCAGCAATATGGCCGACCGTGTAGCTGGTCCCGGCGCCACGCTTTATGCAACAAGCAAGGCTGCACTGAAAGGCTTTACAAAAGGACTGGCCAGGGAACTCGGTCCCAAAGGCATTACGGTGAACCTCGTGCAGCCCGGTCCGATAGATACTGATATGAACCCGGCTAACAGCGCGCATGCCGACATGGTCCGCTCTATGATGGCATTGCAACACTATGGCCATGTATCAGACATCGCCGGCATCGTAAGCTTCCTGGCAAGCCCGAAAAGCGGATTTATCACGGGCGCCTTCCTGACAATAGACGGTGGCTTTAGCATCTGATAAAAGGATACGGCCTTCAATGTGGTATTAACCCAATGATACAGAATAGAGTGACGTCCCTATTCTGTTCATTACAGACGGTCTCTGACATTCATTCCTGAAAATTGTAATCTTTCAAAAAAAAATTATAGCTTATGAGCCAATATTAACCATTCAACGTTATGATCAAACAGATCGCGATCGCTTTTGTCGCCACACTGGCCCTGCAACCCGCCAGTGCCCAGATGAAGAAAATCTCCTTAACTACAGACCATACCGAGCTAGTCTTCTCTGTTGACCCGAAAGGAAAGTTATTCCAGAGTTACCTGGGAAGCAGGTTGACAGGAAATAATGACCTGCCACAAGGGAATCATGAAGCCTATATTCCTGCCGGTATCAACAACCTGTTCGAACCTGCTGTCAGCGTGACCCATGCTGACGGAAATCCCTCACTGGAACTCTTATATTCCTCTTTATCAGTAGATTCAGCTGTTTCAGGTGTAACTGCGTATACGATTACGCTGAAAGATCCGCAGTACCCTTTTGAGGTATTGCTGCATGTTGACTGTTACAGGAAAGATGATATTTTCAGGAGCTGGACCGAGATCCGCCATAAGGAGAAAGGTCCCGTTACACTGAATAATTTTGCCTCTTCCATGCTGCACTTCGATGCACGCAGATACTGGCTGACCAACTTCCACGGCGACTGGGCGGAAGAAGCTAAAATGAAGGATAATGAACTGACCAGCGGTACAAAGATCCTTGATACCAAACTGGGTACCAGGGCCGATATGTACCAGTCTCCATTCTTTTTCATGTCCCTGAATGAGCCTTCCACAGAAACACATGGTGAACTGATTGCGGGTACCCTCGCATGGACAGGCAATTTCCGCTTCGCCTTTGAAGTAGATGAACATAACTCCCTACGCATGGTGACAGGCATGAACACCTACGCATCGCAGTATAAACTACAGCCTGATCAATCATTTATAACACCAGGTTTTCTCTTTACCTATTCTAATACCGGAAGAGGAACTGCCAGCCGTAATTTCCATCACTGGGCCAATAAATGGGGTGTATTAAACGGGGATGTTCCCAGAACGATACTATTGAACAACTGGGAAGCAACAGGTTTCGATTTTAATGAAGAGAAACTGACAAACCTGCTTGATGATACAAAGAAACTAGGGGCAGATCTTTTCCTCCTGGATGATGGATGGTTTGCCAATAAATATCCCCGTAATGACGATAAAACTTCCTTAGGTGACTGGGAGGAAAACAGGACAAAACTGCCTCATGGCCTTGGCTACCTGGTGAAAACAGCTGCTGCCAAAGGTGTGAAATTCGGTATCTGGGTAGAGCCTGAAATGGTCAACCCTAAAAGCGAACTGTATGAAAAACATCCTGACTGGATACTGAAACTGCCTAACCGTGAGGAAGATTATTTCCGTAATCAGCTGGTGCTGGACCTGTTGAACCCTAAAGTGCAGGATTTTGTATTTGGAGTACTGGACAATATGCTGACGGCTAACCCCGGCATTGCTTATATCAAATGGGATTGTAACCGTATGATCACCAATGCGTGGTCGCCTTACCTGAAAGATAATCAGTCAGCCCTGTACATTGACTATGTACGCAGTCTGTATAAAGTACTGGGCCGCCTGAGAGCTAAATATAAAGATATTCCCATCATGCTTTGCTCCGGTGGCGGCGGCCGTGTGGATTATGGCGCATTGCCCTATTTCACCGAATTCTGGCCCAGCGATAATACTGACGCATTTGAAAGGGTATTCATTCAATGGGGTTACTCTTATTTCTTTCCGTCTTTTACGATTGCCTGTCACGTGACTTCCTGGGGGAAACAGTCCCTGAAGTACCGTACCGATGTAGCTATGATGGGCCGCCTGGGATATGATATCAACGTCGATAAATTCACACCGGAGGAACTGGCTTTCAGTCAGCAGGCGGTGAACAATTACAGGCGTTTATACCCTGTTATCAGTCATGGAGACCTATACCGCCTCATATCACCATATGAGGAAAACAGGGCCGTGCTGATGTATGTAAATGATGTAAAGGATAAAGCTGTGGTATTCTCCTACAACCTGCACACCCGTTATGGAGAGAGCTTCCCGAACGTACGGTTTGAAGGCCTGAATGCCACAAAACAGTACAAGGTAGAAGAGATTAATACCGCTGATGGAAAAGCCAGCAACTGGAAAGAGAACGGAAAAGTGTTTACGGGAGATTATCTGATGAAGGTGGGCTTACCGGTATCCGGAAGAAGAGAATTATCCAGTATGGTGCTTGAACTGACTGGCATATAACATTTACAGCCAGATATTTAAGAGCGCCCTTTATGTAGCGGGCGCTCTCAATATTTATCATACCTGTTATTCACTGCTGTAAGGTATCATATCAGCGCATGAAACCCATAGCACTGCTCGTTTTCGTAAATGAAGCAGAATATTCTCAGAGGAACAGCATCAGGGCGAGGGTAATAAGCGCCGGCAATGCCTGTACGAAGAAGATACGCTTGCCTGCGGTCAATGCACCATAAATGCCTGCTATCGCTATACAGATCAGGAAGAAAGCGGCGACCTTCAATGACCATTCTGCATCTTCTATAAAGAATGACCAGATCAGTCCTGCGGCAAGGAAGCCGTTATAAAGTCCCTGATTACCGGCCAGTGTTTTAGTGGGTTCAAAGAGGTGTGCCGGCAGCTGTTTAAAGACCTTTGGTGCACGTGTGGTCCAGGCAAACATCTCCAGCCATAGGATATAGAGGTGCTCCAGGGCGCAAAAGCCAATGAGAAATTTAATTAAGAGCAACATAAGTAGTAATTTAGTGTAGGTTTTCGATGGACTAAGATATAACTAATTCCACGTGCATGCTGGCCTATGTTAGAAAAAGTATCGGAATGATACTCATTTGCTGGTGCTGTACAACACGCACGATGGCCCAGAACCTGGTGCTGAATGCCTCTTTCGAAGATGTAAATATCTGTACGGAATATACAGCGCCCTGTGCCCCATCTGCCTGGCTCTCTGTGGCCCCGGAGGTTGCCAGAATGAAATATCTGTGTAACGGCTCCGCCCTTCAGGGGCAGCACCATGTTTCTTTATTGCAGGAAGGTCGTGATAACCCCGATACCAGGGTATATATCCAGACACGCCTGTTATGTCCCCTGGAAAAAGGCCGGGCATATAGGATACGCCTGTATATGAACACCGACAACTACCCCTTACGCGCCGGCATCCGCTTTGATACCGCCTTCATTTTTACCGAAAATGCCATCTGCCTGACTGCTCCGGCCAGCACAGAACTGACTGAAAATGACGTAGAGAAGAAGCTGTTCCGCCTCAATCATCCCTGGTATATACTGGAAAAGACCTACGTGGCAACAAGCGCATCCACGCATTTGATTATAGGCAACTTCAGACCTCCCGAGAAGAAAGGTGGTTATAAAAACGCACAACTATTTATCGATAGTGTCAGTATTACACCTGTAGATGGCCAGGTAGCCTGCTCCGGACAGGACAATATCTTCGTGGATCTCTATTCTGAACGTCACCGGCATACTATTCCCGAAAAATTCATCGCAGCCGGTAGCCTTATTCGTCGCCTGGATAGCCCCACAGGTTGTGATACCATTATCCTGAAGGATGATTTGTTTACCGCAGATAGAAGTAGCCTGAATATCCGTTACAAAGAACAGATAGATGAAGCATTGAAAAATTACCGGACTGGCGGTCGTACCCATATACTGCTGATCGGTCATGCATGGCAGACTGCTTCAGATGAATTCAATAAGATCATTTCTGCGGATAAAGCCAAAGCCGTTGCCAATTACCTTGTCTATAACGAAGGATATAGCTTTGAGGACTTCGAAGTGCAGGGTGTCGGCAAGCAACATCCCCGTTATGATACAACAGGCAACGCTGCAGGCGACAATAACCGTGTGGAGATGATTATTTGTCGTCCGCCTGTCGCAAAAGATACCAGCCGTCCCCATAAGGTGGCCCAACGCCCTGATACCCTTATCATTCCTGATATCCTCTTCAAATTCAACAGCAGCGAGCTGAATACGGAGTTCTACAGCTCACTGGACAGCCTCATGAAAAAGATACCCCGTGATGGTAGTATACAGTTGCAGGTAAGCGGTCATACGGATAATGCGGGCACTACCGCATATAACAACACGCTCTCCGTCAAACGTGCAAATGCAGTAGCCCACTACATGCAGGAACATGGTCTTGGAAATGATATCAGACAGATCAATGGCGCAGGTGAAAGTCAACCGGTTGCTACCAATCAGTCTGCTGAAGGAAGAAGAAGGAATCGCAGGGTAGAGATCATCATTTTTTATAGTCCTGATTAATCTTTTCCTTTGAATGCCCGGTTGATGTGTTGACCCACGCTTTCCGCTTCAGTACTCACATTTGCCGACAATCAGATTATAATTAAAATGATATATGAAATTCTTGT
This sequence comes from Chitinophaga filiformis, assembly GCF_900102545.1. Lineage (GTDB taxonomy): Bacteria > Bacteroidota > Bacteroidia > Chitinophagales > Chitinophagaceae > Chitinophaga > Chitinophaga filiformis. Next base: position 19,980 of record NZ_FNBN01000014.1, read on the forward strand.
AAAAGAATGATTGTTTTTATATTTTGTCCAATATAGGAATATAACACTGCTTGTTTTAACCAAAATCTGATAAGGAAGAATTGCTTATGTCGATGAGACTCTATGGTTCGTAACCTGTTAACGGATGTAACTTATTGCACTATCGGACAAAACCATGCTGTTCCAACAAGGACAGCCTGAATTTTCATGCTTTTTTCACATCACTTATTCTAAACTTACAGCTTATGAAATTTTTTACAGGGCTGACGCTGGTCATGCTATTAGCTGTCTGTTCTACCGCATTTGCCCAGAAAGGGAGGGTAGTGCGTGGACAGGTAGTTGCCGGAGAAAACAGGCAGCCACTTGAAAGAGTGGCCGTACTGGAAAAAGGCACACAAAACCATGTATTTACTGGAGCAGCCGGCGACTATGCAATAACCCTCACCGGCGACAATGCTACATTGGTATTCTCTTACGTGGGCTATGGCACACAACAACTGCCTGTTGGAAATGGTGAAACGCTCAACGTCACCATGCAGTCTTCCCAGAAAGATCTGAGCGAAGTAGTCGTGACTGCCTTTGGCGTAAAGAAAGAAAAACGCGCACTGGGCTACACGATTCAACAGGTAGAAAGCAAAGATCTCAACGTGAATCATCAATCTAACGTGGTGAACGCACTACAGGGAAAGGTGGCCGGGGTACAGATCTCCAGCGCCGGAGGTGGCCCGGGTCAGGGCTCCCGCATCATTATCAGGGGGATTAATTCCATTGCGAGCGACAGAAGCAGTCAGCCGCTGTTTATTGTAGATGGCGTGGAAATAGATAACAGCACTTACACTACCGGTGATGCTGAAACCAGGGGGATGAGTAACCGTGCCAGTGATATCAATCCGGACGACATTGAAAGTGTATCCGTTCTCAGAGGCGGAGCGGCAACAGCGTTGTACGGTATCCGCGCCGCGAATGGAGCAATTCTGATTACTACCAAATCCGGTAAAGCCGGCAAGCTGCAGGTGAGCTACAGCGGTATGTACGGCCTGGACAAAGTAAATAAAACACCGGATGTGCAATCAAGATTTTCGCAGGGCTACCTTGGTGTATATGACCCTGCCAGCTTCTGGCCTACCTTTGGTCCTACTGTAGATGAGGCGAGAAAGCTGGATAATACTCATCCGGCACAACTGTATAACAATTACAAGCAGGCCTTCGAAACCGGTACACAAACGCGTCACACGGTGAACCTGACCGGTGGTTCTGAAAGAGCACAGTTAATGGGATCTATGTCCTATTTCAACCAGGATGGTGTAATCCCTTTCAGTGATTACAAAAGCTATAATGCACGCCTGAATACACAGTTTAAGATCAGCGATAAGATCAGTGCAGGGGCCTCGCTCAACTATATCAACTCAGGTGGTAACAGGATAAATTCCGATCGTTATGGTGAGCAGATCATTTACTGGTCGCCCCGCTGGAACATGAAAGACTATGTGAAACCCGATGGTACACAACAGACTTACAGCACTGGTACGAACAATCCTATCTATACCTTATCAACCAACAAGTTCAGGGATAATGTGAACCGTACTATCACCAGTGCGTTCATTAGCTATAAGCCTGTACAATGGCTTAATTTTTCTTATCGCATCGGGAACGATTTCTATACGGATGGCAGAACACATCAGGCGCCCGGTCCAATGGGACTGGTGGGAGAAGCGCCGAACCTTGATGACAATGAATACGGCTTCATTTATGAGTATAACCTGCGTAGCCGTAACCTGACATCTACTTTATTGGCCAACATCACGCATACCTTCAATAAAAAGTATTCCATCGACCTGAAACTGGGCCATGACCTGCGGGATCAGCGGGTAAGAAGGAACAGCGTTATGGGAGATACACTGGTCGTACCTGATCTCTTCCTCTTAGGTAATGCCAAACGTGTCACTGCTGATTCCTACATCATGGACTACAGGAACTATGGTTACTTTGCCGACCTGACCCTGGGACTGAACAACTACCTGTTCCTGGAAGTGACCGGCAGAAATGATCTGACTTCCACTTTATCACTGAGCAACCGTAGCTACTTTTATCCTTCTGTGAGCCTGGCTTATATCTTCAGCGATCAGTTTAAACTGCCCGGCTGGTGGAGCTATGGTAAGGCAAAGGTGTCTTATGCGAAGATCGGTAAAGACGGAGATGCCTACGCGATCACGAACGGATTCGAAACAGGACTTTCCCTGGGTTCAACCATTCCGTTCTACCAGAGCAGGACTTTAGGCAACCCTAATCTTCGCCCTGAATTTACCCAGACGCTGGAAGCAGGTACTGAGCTGAGATTCCTGGAAAACAGGCTGGGCATGGAAGTGACCGTTTATCAGCAGAAGAGTAAAGACCTGCTGGTACCTGTAGACGTTTCTCCTACCACAGGTTTTGACAAGGCTTATGTCAATGCCGGTGAGATCAATAACAAAGGACTGGAAGTGACATTGTCTGCTATGCCGGTACACACAAAAGATTTCAGCTGGGATTTCAGGGTGAACTTTTCAACCAACAGGAACAGGGTAGAAAAGCTGAATGATAACCTGGGACAGATCGTTATCTCTACACAATTTGGTTACCTCAGTTCCAGTGTGACGACCAAGCTGGTTCCGGGGCAGTCTTACGGGGCACTGTACGGCAGGACTTACAAACGCTATTATGGTAACGAAGTGGATGATAAGATCACGCTTCGTAAAGATCTTCCAATGCTGATCGGAGCCAATGGTTTCCCTGTGTTGGATGATGCATCCAATCAGCGCTACCTGGGTAATAGCTTGCCTAAGTGGATCGGTAGTACAACACAGACTTTACGCTACAAACAACTGTCGCTCTCATTGTTGCTGGATGTACGCCATGGCAATTACAAATACAATCAGCTGTCCAACTTCCTGGCTGCGTTTGGCGAATCGAAGGTGACGGAGAACCGCGATCAGACGATCGTGTTCAATGGTGTACTGGCCGACGGAACACCTAATACCAAACCTGTGTACCTCGGCCAGGCCAAAGGTCCTGATGGGGTAGATTACGGCGCTGGTTTTTACAGGAACTATTACAGGGGCGCGAGTGAAAACTTTATCGAAGATGCCTCCTGGGTAAGATTGCGATCTGCATCATTATCTTATACCTTGCCAGCGCAGTGGCTGAGTGGTACCAGGACGATCAGCGGAGCTACGGTATCATTCACAGGTAATAATCTCTGGCTGCATACAAAGTATACCGGCTTCGATCCTGAAACAAGTTCCTCCTCGGCAGGTAATAACGCATCGGATGCATTTTCTGGATTTACTTATCCGGCTACACGCAGTTTCCTTTTCAGCGTAAACCTTCAATTCTAAAACAGCCTATCAATGAAACGCACACATCGCAAAATATATACAATGGCGCTGGCTGCAGGACTGTTGTTCTCGCTGGCAGCCTGTGAAAAAGGATACCTGGATGTAAACCAGACCAATCCCAATCTGACAGAAAAGCCGCCTATTAATGGTTTGCTTGCAGGAGTGACTTATCAATCGGCAGTGGATGTTTTTTCTGTAGGAAATATCACTTCCTATTATGTACAGCAACTCGCATCTCCCAATGCCGGTAGTGGTTCCGATATCTACGACGACGTAGACAGAAGTACTACCTGGAGATATATCTACCTGAATGTCACTGATATCCGCCAGATGAAGAAACTGGCCCTTGAACGTAACGCTTATGAACATCTTGGGGTGGCCGACATCCTGGAGGCGTTCAACATGAGCATGCTGGTAGATCTCTTTGGTGATGCACCCTACCGCGAGGCATGGAGTCAGGGCGAAAACCTGAAGCCGGGATACGACTCAGCAAGGGCCATTTATGACAGCTGCCTGTCGCTGATAGACCAGGGAGTAGCAGCATTCAACCTGCCGGACCCTCAGGTAACCCTTGAAGCCAGCAATGACCTCATACACGGGGGGAATAAAGCTGCCTGGATCAAAACAGCCTATGCCCTCAAAGCCCGTCTGCTGAACCGGATGAGCAAACAGGCGAACTATGCCCCGGCGGCTATTCTTGCAGCGCTGGGGAATGCCTACGCCAGCAATGCCGATGATGCCCAGGTAACCCGGTTTGAAAGCCTGAGCCTCTGGAACGGGGTGGCTAAGAATAACGCCAGCGGTACCCTGGACGGATGGTTGAGCGCTAACTTTGTAAATGCCCTCAATGGGACCACTTACGGCGTTTTTGATCCCCGCCTTCCCCTTATTACCGACACGACCCGTTTCGGCGATTATAGGGGCACTGTGAACGGTGTGGGACGTACCGGCTCTGGTACCGACAACTCAGCATGCGCATTATCGCCAAATGGGTACTATTCCCGGGGCGGAGCCCCATTATTGATGCTCACCTATGCCGAGATGAAATTCATCGAAGCAGAGGCCTCTTTTGGCTCAGATAAGGCCAGGTCTTACCAGGCATACCTGGATGGTATTGCTGCCAATATGGATAAGGTCGGGGTCGCTGCTGCGGCTAAACAGGCTTATTTGAGCAATCCGGTAGTTGCAGTGGGTGTTGCATCATTTACTAAAGAGCTGATCTTCAAAGAGAAATACGTCGCAACCTTCCTGCAGCCGGAAACCTGGACAGATGCCCGCCGGTTTGATTATAAGTACAAGGACTTCAAGTTGCCCACGAATGCCCAATTGAACACTTTCATCAGAAGAGTCGGGTATCCTACATCAGAAACCAGTCGCAACGGGGAGAATGTGCCGGCAGTTGGTTCACTGGCGGATCATCTTTGGTGGGATAAGTAAGGTTGAAATAACGCCCCCCTGGCTTCTCTGGTATATATTCGGTACCTATTCGGTGCGATCTATAACCTATAGGCTCCGTACTATAGCATTATAAGCACTGTTGTATAGCGATGGCTATAGAACGGTAGGCCTAATGTAGGACTACAGAGCCTATAGATTAAGGATCGTAGTATAGTCGTATACTATTGGTACTATGGATGATCTGATCCGGAATTGTCACAGGTCCAACTTAAAGGCATGTTAAAGGCATATCAAAGGCATAGTAAAGGCATGGATAAAGCATGATATCGTGGGTCATTTTTGGACCTTATAACGGGAGGGTATCCGGATCCATATTTCGAGGATATTACCAGCATCAAACTTGCATATAACTTGTATCGTCTTCCGATAATCCTCCGATTCGATCGGAAGATGATACAAGTTATATGCAAGTTACATACAAGTCATAAGGAGATATTGACTTTGCATTAGAAGGACGAACAGCCCAATGTATAATCAGGAAAAAACAGGAATTAACGTTGGAAATATCTCAGGCGGGGCAATTTAATTAGCGTTGCTGTTCACCTGGCTAAGCGGAAAACTGGCGTAAAAAGTAGTACCCTTACCCAAAACGCTCTCAAACCACAATTCTCCCTGCTGCAAAGCCAGCAGTTCTTTACAGAGTACAAGCCCCAGGCCGATTCCCTTTTCATTATTGGTACCGAAAGTAGACTGGCTTTTAAGAGAGAAAATCTCTTGCTGCTGGCTAGGGTCAATGCCAATCCCATTGTCAGCGATCATGAGATGACAGGTACCGCCATTTATCTGCAGATCGATGCTGACCTGTCCGCCGGTAGGGGTGAACTTAATAGCGTTATTGATCAGGTTGCGGACTACCAGTTCCAACATATTATGATCAGCCGTGATATAGATGGTTGGATCTACGTGGGAAGTAATGTTGACAGACTTTTTATCTGCCAGCATACGTTGTATAGATAAAGCTCTTTCCACAGCTTCATGGACATTCTCTGATGACAACCTGACACCTTTGCCATCCATCTGCAGTTTTGACCATGTGAGCAGGTTGGTCAGCAGGTTGGAGGTATTCTTCGTCAGGGTCAGCAGTTCATCTCCCAGCATTTTCTTCTCTTCCTCCTCCAGGTCATATTCTGCGATGAGGTGGAGGGTGGTAATGATGGAATTAAGAGGACTCTGAAGATCGTGAGCAATAATGGAGAACAGCTTGTCCTTTTTCTGGTTCAGCTGTTCAAGATTGATATTCTGGGTATCTATTTTGTTGGCACGTTCTTCGGCAGTCTGTTTTTCCCTTTCGTAGTTCTTTCTCAGGTAATTGGTTATCAGGTAAATACAAGTCAGGGTGACAATATAACTCGAAAGAATGTCAATATACCTGTTTGAAGCGTCCCTGTAACTATCTGCTATCCATGCCGGATCAAAGTATTCTTTGGTCAGCAGCACCACTGGGATCAACAGGTGCAGGAGGGCCCAGAGCCAGTGTCTGCGGCGGGGACTGAATGCGATCAGGAGGTTAAAAGTCAGGAAGAATAGTAGCAGGGCAGGGCCATGGCTACCGGAATTGAGGTAAAAAGTGGCAGTCAGCGTGATATAACTGACTATCACATAAGCCAGCATACTGGCATAATAAATACGCCTGTAACGGGAAAGGTAAAAAAAGAAGATCTGTAATGCCAGCAGGGTGGCAACCATCACCCATACAGCCGTGAGGCCTAGTAGCATATTAAAGGGCAGTAAGACTGTCAGCAGCACCATTGTCACAACGCTGATGGAATTAAAGGCCCGGTTCTCAAATGAGAATGATGCAGGGTCTCCTACCAGTTCTTCCCATACGTCGGCTAGTTTACGTACAATTTTATGCAAATGCTGGCTTTTATAGTCTAAATGCTGATAATAGATAAGTTACGCAAAGTTCATAGTTTAAAAGCGAATATTTATAACACATAGATGTTATAACTTTTATATAACAAAATATGGAATGATCTTAGCATATTCTACAATAAACTACTTTTTTATGAGAAGTGTACAATGTAAGGGTATAGCAGTAATAACATTACTCATAGCGTTGTTTTCCAATCAATTATATGCACAGAAGCAACAGGACAATAAGGAACAGGCAATAGAAAAGATGGTCACAGCCCGTAATTATGTGTTTAAGGCCCAAACGGTGCTGCCAACCAGTCCGACAGCTAACAGGCAGCTGACCTCAGATTATGACGTGAGGATCTCTCCCGACACGGTTATCACCTATTTGCCTTATTTCGGCCGAGCCTATAATGCGCCAATGGACCCGACAAAGGGAGGTATCCAGTTTACTTCTACAAAATTTGATTATACACAGACTGCCAGAAAGAAAGGAGGATGGGATATTGTAATTAAACCGCACGATACACAGGATACGAGGTTAATGTCTTTCAGTATTTCAGAGAGTGGATATGCTTCATTACAGGTTATCAGCAACAACAGGCAGCCTATTACTTTCAACGGCTATATCACCGAAAAGAAAACTAAAAGATAAGTTAAAGTTCCGCTAACGTTTTCCAATTCTGGCATAGAGGAATAGTTCTTGTTTTATATCAGGTGAACCAAAAATTTTAACTATGTCAAAGAACAGTAGAGAAGGCGTTAAGCATGCAATCCAGGAGTTGGCGATGGGTAACTACAGAAGCTACCCGGAAGAGTATGGGGTCCAGATAGAGGATACAGCTGCCAATGTGCAGTCTTTGGCCAAAGGATATTGGGATAGCCGTGAGGTCAAGGAAATACAGCGCGATGAAAAACTGGGCATTCGCCTGGATGATTACAAGCAATGGACACAGGAAGCGTTTGTAGCATTTATGAAGAATAATGAGTATTCTTTAAGTTAACGGATAGCACTCTTAAACAGGAAACATTTTACTGACTGCGGATAATACTATTACAGATAGTTTTATCCGCAGTTTTTTTTATTATCTTTAGAAAAACCGCTAGATCCACCCGTTATGAAAGCAAATACCGCCAGTCGTACAGCCCAATATATGGCGCTGTTCCGGGCACTGGAGACGAACCGTCCGTCCGGAAAAAGACTGTTTACTGACCCTTATGCTGTTTCTTTTCTTACTGCAGGATTTAAATTCGTTACCCAATTATCTGTTATCCCTTTTATCCGCAACCTGGTTTATGGCATTATCCGGAAGAGAATTCCGGGAGCGCTGTCGTCGGGTGTGGCACGTACCCGCTATATTGATGAACTGCTGCAACAGGCCGTGCGTAATGGCGTCAGACAGGTCATCATATTAGGGGCAGGATACGATACCCGCGCCCTGCGATTGGGTTTCCTGCGCGCATTGCCCGTGATTGAAATAGACCATCCCGATACCGCCAGATTAAAACAGGAGCGTGTCAGGAGGAGCCTGGGAAGAATGCCGGAAAATGTACGATACATCCAGACCGACTTCAATGACCGCAGCCTTGATCAGCTGGCCAATGATCAGCAGATTGACCGCACATTGCCAACCGTTTTTATTTGGGAAGGTGTCACGAATTATCTTACTGCAGATGCCGTTGCTGCTACCTTTGCCTTCATGCAACAGTTTGCCCGTGGCAGTTATGTGATCTTCACCTACGTGGATGAAAAGATTATCCGATATCCCGCCGCTTTCTTCGGCGGTGAAAAACTACTGGAAGACCTGAAGCAGATCGAAGAACACTGGACCTTTGGACTGGAACCTTTCCTTACAAGGCGTTACCTGGACAATTTTGATATGGACCTGCTGGAAGATTACAGTGCCGGAGAATACCGTAATCACTATCTACCCGAACGTTCTGAAAAAGGATATGAATTCTACCGTGTCGCCTTTGCCGTAAAACGATAATAAAGCCCGTATTTAAATTTCTATTCTATATTTTTATTGTATAACTGACGTGTATGAAAATTTACTCCATACTACTAGCATTTTGCATGATGTCAACAATTTCCTTTGCACAGTCAAAAGAAGAAAAGGCCGTCGCCTCACAGGTGGAACTATTAAGAAAAGCCATGGTAGATGCAGACAAGGCTTCACTGGAAAAAGTAGCTAATGAGAAATTATCTTACGGACACTCTGGTGGTAAAATAGAAGACAAAACCGCTTTTGTTTCCAATATCGTGAGCGGAAAATCTGATTTCGTTTCCATAGATCTCTCTGATCAGACGATTGCTATAAGCGGCAATACTGCAATTGTAAGACATACGCTTACTGCAGAAACTAATGACAATGGTGTGGCTGGACATGTAAAGCTATATGTATTACTCGTGTGGAGTAAAGAAGGCAGTCAGTGGAAACTGCTTGCCAGGCAGGCAGTCAAAGTTCCCGCCTGAGGCCGTCCTTAAATTTACCCATAATGATGAGAACATTACTCCAACTTCTACGGGAATATAAGCCTGTGAGGAGGGAAATCTCTGTGGCATAATTTTTTGAGATTTATTGCGTAATACAGAGGCAATGAACAGCCTTATCTGTTAACCAATAAAACTTATTATTATGCAAGCTACAGTTGAAACTATTGAGGTACTGAATGATCTTATCCAGATCAATAATGACCGTATAGAAGGATATGAAAAAGCGTTGAGGGAGTTAAAACAGGAAGATTCAGATCTGAAGGCATTGTTCTCTTCCATGATCAGCGAAAGTCATGAGATCCGTCTTGCATTGGGAACAGAAGTAAATGTACTGGGTGGTGATATGGATAACTCTACAACTACAAGTGGTAAGATATATCGCGCCTGGATGGATGTGAAAGCCGTGTTTACAGGGCATGATCGCCATACAGTACTCGCTAATTGTGAAGCCGGTGAAGATGCAGCACAACGTGCGTACAGAACAGCGCTGGAAGATGAAGATCTGCCTGCTTACCTGCGTGAAATGATCACCGAACAACAGGCTACTCTGAAAGCTTCTCATGATCAGATCAAGGCGCTGCGGGATGCCAATAAAGACAGATAAACAGTATATAGGGCGAATAAATGCGGAAGGCTGCTCAATTATCGGGCAGCCTTCTGCGTTTTAATTTTATCCTTCTTCAGTATTTAACAAGGTAAGGTCTTTTTCCATCAACGGTTTGATAGCAGCAAATATCTCGCTTAACTGGCTGACACGGCGATCGGTGTCATTACTCCAGGAGGTTGTACTATTAAGTGACTTAATAATCTCCGCTGCTCCTTTTACCTCCAGGTTCATCACACTGGGCTTCATTTTATGGATCACTTTTTTAAGTTCGGGAAGATTTTTCTGCTGTTGCAGCGTGGCCAGCTCAATAATATATTCATCCAGTGAAGAGATGAAAAGCATGATCATTTTCTGAATGAAAGCCGTACTGGTATTACTTATCTTGTATAAATAAGTATAAGTATACAATTGATGTTCCGGTCGCATAATGGGTTGATACTATCGTCAGGCGCCCTCTATTTCACCTGTCTGTAACATTTTATAAATGGTGGATTTGCCAATATCCAGTTTCTCCGCCACAAGCAGCACATTATCATCGTACCTTTTCAGGTAATTGCGGATGATGAGCCTTGTATATTCTCTTAAGGTGAGTTCCGTATTCAACACAGTATCCACGTCATGATTATTACCTGAGAGGAAGGTAATATCTTCAGGTTCCACGAGATTATTCTCTGACATGACCGCTGCCAGTTCCACTACTGACTTTAGTTCGCGCACGTTTCCCGGATAGGTGTAACCCAACAGCTTTTCTCTCGCGCTGGGAGACACTTTTATTTCAGGTACTTTATTTTCCTTACAGTAAGCGGTCAGGAAATGCTGTGTCAGCAGCAGGATATCTTCTTTGCGCTCACGCAGGGGAGGGAGCGTAATAGGAAGACCAATGATACGGTAATAAAGGTCTTCACGGAAATTACCCTTTTTTACTTCCTCCGCAAGGTTCTTGTGAGTGGCAACTACCAGCCTGAAGTCCAGTTTGATCTTGCTGGTGCCTCCGAGGCGGGTCAATTCCTTCTCCTGCAATACGCGCAGCAGCTTGCTTTGTATATTCAGATCCATTTCCCCGATCTCATCCAGGAAAAGGGTACCGCCATTCGCTTCTTCAAAACGGCCGGTCTTCTTATTCAGTGCACCGGTAAAGGCGCCTTTTTCATAACCGAACAATTCGCTTTCCACCAGTTCCTTCGGAATAGCGGCCATATTTACAGGCACAAAAGGATGACTGCTTCTGGCAGAATTATAATGGACAGCCCGCGCCACCAATTCCTTACCGGTACCGGTTTCGCCTGATACGGAGACATTGATAAGTGAGCCGGCAGCTTTATCTATTAATTTGAAAACGCTTTGCAGGGCAGGACTATTACCAATAATAGACCGGGAATAGTCGTATTTGGTCTTGAGTTCGGCCTTGAGCTCGGAAATCTCATTCTTGAGAGAAAGCTTTTCCCTTAAGCGGATGATTGCCTTCCACAACAGTTGTTGGGTATTATCATCTTTTACCAGGTAATCTTCTGCCCCCATTTTTAGCAGATCCACTGCAGTAGTGATCCTCTCCTGAGCGCTGATAATGATAACAGGGAGATTTGGCTGGGCCTGTTTAATTTTTTTGTAAAGTTCTTCCCCGTTCATATCAGGAAGCCCAAAGTCGATGGTCACAAGATCTGGTTTCCGGTGCAACTGCGCCAGGCATTCCTTGCCTGAGCCAATCAAGGTTATTTCGTAGTCGGGGTTTTGACTAAGGTAATGCTGTAATAATCCTCCGTACCACTTATCATCCTCTACAATAAAAATCTTAAAATCGAGCATTCATGGAATTTTCTGTTAATTTAGGAAAATTTCCCATCATCAAAAAAGGCCTCACGTAGCTACCTTTTTAAAGATAACGCCGGAGGCCCGATAGGGATTATGTAGGCAAGCAAAAAAACAAGGTAATTGTTCACTGTTCCTGTGGTTTCATCAACAGGCCCCTCTGCCTCACAAATCCATTTGCATCGGGGCCCTGATGAAGCACTCTTAAAGCTGGTAAGGGATCACACTCTAATAACATCATTGTACGATCATCGCCTGGCCCCTCCAACTCACACTAACAGCAACCACACGAGGGGCCGGGATGACAGTCCACATACTCAACACAATATTTTTAAAGATCTTTTTACTGTTTATCATCGCCTGGCCCCTCTGCGACACATTTCCATTTTCACCGGGGCCGGGATGACGCATTCTCAAAGCTGGCAAAGCATCACATCCACATCCTTAATCTGTTTCAATTTCTTCTGATTCATCGCCTGGCCCCACTGTTTCACTTGCTGCGCCTGCACCGGGGCCGGGATGAACGTCCACAAACAACACAAAATGTCAACTGGAATCCTGAATACTCCTGAACTAGTCTCAGTCTACATTTGCACCATATCCATTGTTAATTCCTCGAATTGTCAATATATTCCTGTAAAGCAGCGGGGTAGAGCAGCACTTCTGCCAGTTGTTCCTTCTTGCGGGTGGCGGTAAAGTAATTTCCTTCCAGGAAGATGTCTCCCACCTGCTGCTTGAAAAATTCTGATTTAAACTGAGAGGCTACCAGTTGTGCAGCGCAGCTCATGTCCGCATATAAAGGCTTGTTCTGGAACAGCTGCTCTACATGTTTGCGTACCTTGTCGATATAATGGCCGCTGATACGGTAACCGTTCCATCCGTGCGCTACCAGTTCATTTGCTCCTCCACTCAGTGGTACGATCACTGGTCTGCCGTAACTCATCGCCTGCAGAATGCTGATATCAAACGTATCATGATGGTGCTCAACATGAGAGAGATTCAGTACCACAGCCGCACGCTGGTAGAAAGGATGCAGGTTCATCTGTGTGCCGTATATCATCAGATTGTCGGGCATCTGGCAGTGTTCAAAGTACGCGTCAATATGTTTCTTGTGGGCATTGATCACCAGTTCAAACTTTGTCGCTGGCATGAGTGTAGCTAGTTCTAGCAGTTCACGCAGGCCGCTTTCTTCATCGAGAGAAGCCACCATCAATACCGTTTTACGGGAACCATGATTGGAATGCAGCACTGCTTCCTGTACGAACGACTGAGGCAGACAACTGTGTACAACATGTTTCTCTGCTTTCGGGAAAGTCATCTGTGACTGTAAGTAGCGAGAGCCGAACACCACCTGTGTGGCCAGTTTTTTCGCAGATTCATACAGTAGCCCGCGAAGAAATGGTACGTGTACGGCCATTTCATGAATGTGATAAGTGATCGGCGCGTTCTTCAGCCTGCCAGCCCATGCTGCTCCCAAAGGCAGTAAGGTATTAATATACACTTTCGCTTCCGGTTCATACAAACTCAATACCTTCCTGAAAATCAGCACTTGCGCCAGCAGGAAGCTGAAGAATAGACGCCATTTGTTCCCCCGTTCAGAATAATTTATGTAGTGGTACTGTATACCCGGGACACCTGTAAGGAACCCTGGCATTTCACCAGTACGGTTTGTGATAAGATGCACTTCCAGACCTTTCTCTATCAAGGTTTCCAGTGACTGGCGAAATACCAGTGTGCTACCGCTCCTGTCGTTTTGCAGATGTACTGCTATGATCTTTTTCATGATATGCGTTGTTAAAGTTGTGGTGATAAAAGGTATAGGGATAAACAGGACACTTCTTTAACAGTTGTGGGCCTATAGCAGGCGGCGTAGATTATGAAGATCTCAGAACGTCGTATAAATAGCTGAACAGTGAACAGGATGCCAGTACCAATCCTACGAAAAAGAAGAACCTGTTGTTTCTGCGTTTTTTCTTCAGATAATCCTGTACCACAAAAAGTTTGTTAAGCGTGGCTGTTATATGTTCCAATACACTGTCGTCTTTAATAATGTAGTCAAACGCACCGTTCTTGAGTGATTCTGTTGCGATTTCCGGTTGCTGACGGGAGCTGGCGAAGATCACGAAGATGTCGGAGTTGAATCGTTTGATATCCTTTAACAAGTCCAGTCCGGTCATATCTCCCAGGTCATGGTCCAACAGTACAATATCCGGCTCGTCTGACAGTTGCAACAGAAAGTCTGTACCCGATAAGAAGCAAGTCACATTTTCATATCCCTGTGCCCTGAGGTGCTTATCGTATGCGGCGAGACAGAATGGATCATCATCTACCACGTATATCTTACTGTCGAATTTGTTAGCCATTGTTTCGTTGTTTGATATAGTAGAATCCATTTGGATGCCAGATTGCGGAATCGTGCCAAAGCCGCTATGGTGGCTGACTTCAGAATTGGCACAGGACGAGAAACGTCCATTTGCAGGAAAAAATTCCAAAAAATGGAAAAATGGGGCAGGCTCATAAAAAAAACGTTCCGCGACAGGCAGAACGTTTCAGATAATATGGATATGTATTTACTTTTCGGCGTCAGAAGTGGGGATGCACTGCTATGGCTTAGGCTGATTATTACCGCTATGCTGGCTGTTGCCGCTCTTACTGCGGTGTTGCTGCGGATGTCCGCCACCGCCCCGGTTATTATGACCGGATGGTTTGTGATTACGGTTACCACTACCACCAGGGCGCTTTTTACCGTGAGGGCGACCTCCACCGGAACGGCCGGACTTAGGCGTGTATTCCGGTACCGGGCCCAAATCTGGGGGAACGGTAGCCTTGACTACAGGTTTTCCCAGTACTTCTTCGATCCGGGCAAATTTCCTTTGTTCCTTTTCACTTACAACGGTGTATGCGGTACCATCTGTGGCCGCCCGGGCAGTACGTCCGATACGGTGAATATAATCCTCCGCATCGTTTGGCACGTCGTAGTTGATCACCAGGTCGATATCCTCAATGTCGATACCACGGCTCAGAATATCCGTGGCTACCAGCATTTTCAGTTTCTTGTTTTTAAAGTCCATGAGTACCTGTTCCCTTTTTTCCTGCTCCAGGTCGGAGTGGATCTCTTCCACGGAAAAACGGGCTCTTTTGAGCTCATGGCAGAGCTGTTTTACGTTCTGCTTACGGGAACAGAAGATAATGATGCTGCCGAACTGTTTCTGTGACAGAACATGTTTCATCAACGCGATCTTCTGGTCTTCGAAAACTACGAAAGCCTCCTGTACGATCTTGTCAGGCGGTTTGGAGATCGCGATATTGATCTCTTCCGGCTGATGCAGGATCTTGAGGGCCAGTTTACGGATCTTGTCGGGCATGGTAGCCGAAAACAGGAGGTTCTGCCTTTGCTTGGGCAGAAAGGACGTAATCTTGATGATATCGTCATTAAAACCCATGTCCAGCATACGGTCTGCCTCGTCCAGTACCAGGTACTTCACAGCATCCAGTTTTACATAGCCCATATTCAGATGTGCGATCATACGCCCAGGCGTACAGATCACGATATCCACCCCTGAAGTCAGTGCTTTCTTTTCTGCAGAGAATAATGCTCCGTTGCTACCGCCGTATACGGCAATAGAGCTGACAGAAGTAAAGTAGGACATACCTTCCAGTGTCTGGGCAATCTGTACTGCCAGTTCACGGGTCGGTACTATTATCAGTGAGTTGATCTTATGCGTCTCGTGGGACTCGGTGATTAAACGGTGCAATATAGGCAACAGGAACGCCGCGGTTTTACCAGTACCTGTCTGTGCGCAGGCCAGAATGTCCTTCCCGGCAATAATCGGGGGGATAACTTTTTCCTGAACAGGCGTCGCGGTGGTATATCCCATTGCATCTATTCCGTCCAAAACCCGATCATCCAGGTCAAATTCGTCGAAATACAAATGTTAGATGGTTTTGATTCAAAAAAAATATTAGTTAAAGATACGGAATTGTACTCAGACACATACGGTATGTTCTTTGCAGCAAAGCCGGATACCAATAACCCGTCTGATATGATCGAAAATTTGCAGCGCGATCTCCATCTTCCGCCATTTTTATGGAACATTTTACTCGGATGTGCAGCCCTGATCAGTGGCCTGATCATCAAATATCTTGTGTCCATCTTTCTTAAATACACCTCCAGGAAGGTGACAGATTATTCATTTGTCAGGTCTGTATTGAATCGCCTGGGAATGCCGCTCAGCTATTTTCTGCCCATGCTCATCCTGGATATCGTACTGCCCTTTATGGAGCTCCACAGAAAGCCGATGGCACTATTAAGTAAGATAGTAGAAATAGGCCTGATGGTTTCTTTTGGCTTTATGCTGATAGGATTGGTCAAGTTTTTTGAGGACTATATATCGCATACCTACGATCTCAAAAAAGAGGACAATCTGCGGGAGCGGAAAATGCGTACCCAGCTGCAGTTTGTACGTAAACTGGCCATCAGTATGATCATGATACTGACGTTTTGTGCTGTACTGCTCAGTTTTGATAATCTGCGTAAGATTGGCGCGGGATTGCTGACTGGCGTCGGGGTTGGCGGTATCATTGTTGGTTTCGCCGCACAGCGTTCCCTGTCCAATTTTCTGGCAGGGATGCAAATTGCTTTTACGCAGCCCATCCGTATTGACGATGTGCTGGTAGTGGAAGGAGAGTGGGGCCGAGTGGAAGAGATCACGCTCACTTATGTGGTGGTCGGCATCTGGGACCAGCGCAAGCTGATCCTGCCCATCAATTATTTCATAGAAAAGCCTTTCCAGAACTGGACAAGGACCGGTTCTGCGATACTGGGCACCGCGTTCCTTTACCTGGATTATACGGCGCCAATTGATGCTTTACGGTCAGAATTTGAGCGTTTGCTGAAGGATCAGCCGCTATGGGACAAGCGGGTACAGGTAATGCAGGTCACCAACATTACAGAGCAGACCATAGAAGTTCGTATGCTGGTCAGCGCCAACAGTTCGGGTAAGGCTTTTGACCTGCGTTGTTATCTCAGGGAGAAAATGCTTGCTTTTATCCAGGAGCATCATGCATACTGTCTACCAAAAAAGCGCGCTATTCTTGAAGATGGTGGGGAGCGTTTGCTGACCAATGATCAGATCAGGTATGATCATCGTTGATCTCTACCCAGTAACCGTCAGGATCGGTGAAATAGATCTGTTTCACACCGTCCACACGGAGGGTAGGCTTGTCTGCTTCTCCTTTCCAGCTTTCAAAAGGAATGTGATGCTGGCGCAGACGGGTCATAAATTCTTCTACTGAGGGAACACTGAAGCAGAGGTGCGAGTTTTTGTCGTGGGTTACAATTTCCTTTGCTCCGGATATAATGTGCAGATGGCTGTGTTCAGCTACTTTGAACCATGTGTGGCGGCCATCGTGGAAAGGCTCGGGGATGGTATCTATCTGGATAATGTCCCTGTAAAAAGCCGTGCTTTTTTCAAGGTTATAAACATAAAGCGCTATATGATTTAACATAGCGCTTTTCCGCTGTGCGAAAGTGGGTATACCGGAGATGATCATAACAGCCACCAGTAAAAGGCATTGTGGAATCCGTTTTTTCATGCTCCAATATAATCAATGCGAATCGAATTTTATGAATTTTCTACTCACTTTAATACCAGTATTCAGGATCAGTGTTACTACGTAGACCCCTGGATTAAAACGGCTCACATCTACCTGGCGCTCAAACCTGGTACCTTGAGCGTTATTAGGAACGATCCCTTGTTCCGCGTACACCATGTTTCCACCAATGCTGATAATACGGATATCAATCTTATTCACGGAAACGGTATCCTCCCTCATGTAAACGATGGTCAGTTTTGGCGTCGTAGCGATGGGGTTCGGATACAGGACCATGTCATTATCTTTCAGGATCAGGAGATTTTGCAGTGGGGGTTGCAGAAAGCCCTGCGTGAGAATAGCCACATCCGGATACTTAATGGTGGTTACAGCGATATCACCTACTGACCAATCCAGGTCAAGTCCTGCTTCAAACGTGTCACTAACTTCATAAGTGACGTTCTTACTGGTGCTGGTGATTACCTGTCTTTCAATATATTGCGCGTGCGCCGCTCCTGAAACCAGGAGGGACGCACACACTATATTGGTAGTTAATATTTTTCTGATGACGGTCATTATCAAGGTTTTTCTTCAGTAAGGATTTCCATTTCCACTCTTCTGTTCTTTCCTTTGGCAGCTTTGCTGTCGTTGGCAGCGAGAGGTTTCGTTTGTCCGTACCCTTTGGTAGTGATCCTGTTTGCGGTAACACCCTTGCTAACCAGGTATTGTTTTACAGCCTCACTTCTTTTTTCTGATAAAGCCTGGTTAAATGCTTCTGTTCCTTCATTGTCAGTGTGGCCGCTCAACATTAACTGCCATTCCGGGTGCGCCTGCAGCAGGCTGGCCATTTTATCCAGGGAAGGTAGTGACGTTGTTGCGATATCTGCTTTTGCACTGGCAAACTGAAGGTTGGAAAATGCTTTATTGATAACCTCTTTTTCTGTTGTTTTCAGATCTACTGTTTTGAGGACTGGTTTAGCGCTAGCCGCAGGAGCATCAGGAGTTGCAGCTGTAGAAGCTTCCTGTACCGGTAATGGGCCAGGACCTACAGGGAAACGTCTGTCTGAATAAGGGAGCACTGTTCCATCAGGCAGTACTTCATCCGCACGGGATGCAACGATCTGCCAGGTGAAAGGAACATTTGATTTACCACCCTGTAATTCTTTTACATCAAATCCTTTAGCTGATTTATTGGTCACATACACACCATTACATTCGCCTTCCAGCTGAATGAACACCTTCATCGGGTGTTTGGCGTCTACGCGGATCACTTTTGTAAGCAGGCCTTCCAGATCAATGTGAGCAGCACCATTCTGAAGTTCACCGGTTCCGAAGTCCTGAAACAGCACCTCAGGCGCTTCTGTACAGAAAAGGAGACGGTTTTCACCAGCATTGTCTTTTACAACAGTTGATTTGGTACCGTTGGAAATGAGACCATAGATACCGGAGGAATTGGCGCCTGCCAGGTAAGCGTATACATGAACGGAGCTGATACCAGTACCAAACTGGAAAACACCACCCCAACGGTCAATATCAGTTGCGTTACCTTTTGCAAATCCATGTACACCTACACCGGTGTTCAATCCGCCTGCGGAACCAGCTACGCCGGCGCCACCAATCGGATATACCACTACCTCATTATTACCACCACCTACTACACCCATACCGTTGGTAGCTGTTGTTCCAAAACCAACCACGCCTGCGCGGGTACCAATACCCATCATACCACCACCGATGGTAGGCGGATTGGTGAACAGGTCAGGTTTCAGGTTGTTACCGATACCTACCACACCGTAACCGGAAGCATGCGTGGATGAACCCATTACACCAGCGGATCTTACTTCTGTAGTAGGTTTATAAGGAGAGTTCGTGGTACCTTCCACACCCAGACCACCGTTGGTGGAAGAGTTAGTACCTTTTACACCCTGTATATAGCGGGAAGTACCAGTACCGAGAACCGCAGGTCCGAAAGCAGTAGCACCTCTGATACCAGGGCCGCTACCAAAGTTATAACCTGCAACACCAGCACCTGTACTGCTGTTAGCATACCCTACGATACCATTGGAGTAATTAGGGTCGCCATTAATAATACCAGTAGGCACTTCACTGGAAAATACGGTTAATACTGCTTTACCTACCTGCGCACCCGCATCGTCAGTCCCATTCAGGATGGTCATTGGTTTATCAGGGAAGGTGCGGAGCCTTTCAAAGTTAGGAGCAGTACCACCTGCTTTTATAATAAATGGATTATCATCTACTGTACCGATAAAATCGAGCGCGGGGTTAGTGTCTTTGTTACCTCTGACCAGCCATGCCCTGTTTGCTGATTTTACTGTATCGGTATTGGCCGTTGTAGTCAGACCGATGGATCCGTTATCCTGGAATTCCAGGTTTGACAGGTTCCATCCTGTACCGTCCTGCGCCAGTATCTGCCAGGTGCCGGTGGTATCGTAGATATAAGCTTTTCTGTCGGTGCTGTTGTAATATGCCTGGTTTGTTATCGCGCTGGCAGGAGGTGCAGCTAAAGTACCGAGCCAGCTGATAGAAATACCGGTAGAACCATCCTGTGCCAGCACATTCCAGCTACCGGCGCCGGTAGTATCGTAGATATAAGATTTTCTGTCTGCTGTATTGTAATAGGCCTGGTTTAATGTAGGACTGGCAGGAGGAGTTGCCAGAGAGCCCAGCCAGCTGATAGAGGTACCGGAGAGACCGGATACACCATCTTGTGTCAGGATCTGCCAGCTACCAGCGCCAGTAGTATCATAGATATAAGATTTCTTGTCTACTGTGTTGTAATAGGCCTGATTCAGTAGCGGACTGACGGGTGGTGTTGTCAGAGAACCGAGCCAGCTCACACCTGTACCAACACCATTCTGGCCGCTTTCAGAGAAAACCTGCCAGGCAGAACCATCATATATATATGCTTTCCGGTCGGTCAGGTCGTAATAGGCCTGGTTTAATCCCGGACTGGAAGGCGCAGACGTAAATGAGCCAAGCCAGCTGAGGGAGGTACCCGGCAAACCGTCCTGGGCCATGATGTTCCAGTTGGCAGTACCACCAGTAGTATCGTAAATATAGGAGCGTTTGTCTGTACTGTTATAATAAGCCTGTCCTGCTGAAGGTGTTGCCGGTGGAGTGGCGAGTGTACCGAGCCATACGATGCTTACATTGGTGCTACCATTTCCTCCGCCGCCAGAGCCACCGTTCGCAGCATAGAGTGCATAAGGCACTGCCATGAACGGCATTACACCCATAGGCACGAAGGCACTTTGTCCACCCATGGCCATATCCACTCTCAGGTACTGATTACCCTTGCTCCAGGGAATGTTTTTGAAGTCCCCGATCTCAGGAGTACCGCCACCTATCACCGCGGTGAAGAGGCCTTGACTGTTGGTAAGGACGTCATGTATTTCCGTGTATATCGGATTGGCGTCAGGACCACCGTCAAGGATGCTGAATTTTATACGTACTGTTTGTAACGCAATTACAGCTCCTTTTGGGTTTTCCCTGGCAATAGCCTGGTAGTTGATACCCCATAAACCACTTTGCTGTGCTTTCGCGAAGAAGCTCAAACAGACGAAAATGGGAATAAATACAATGAGTAAAATTGCTTTCATCTCATACAAGTTATAACAGTAATAAGGCTATAAGTATATAATATTACATTATATATTATATTATAAATAAAGTAAAGATATGATTAATATTCTATTTATTCTTATTTTAATGTATTGTTTACACAAACCTGCTACACGTTGGATGTAGAAATGAAGGGGTTATACTCATTTCTACTCATATTTTTACAACTTTCGTGGTATATGAACTGAAAGAACACTTGAAGTAAGAGTGGGTTATTACTTGATTATCAATGTAAAGCAGTTTGATGCTTTTTCGGTGCTTATACTCAATTCTGCCTGCTTCCCCAAAACGTGTTACCATATTTAAAAAGATAGTCTTATAGAACATAATTTCGCCAGTTACAGGAGATAATTCATTGCAAATTATTTTCATGGGTATGAGATCTTCAAGCCCGTCTTTCGTTTTCTCCGTTCCCCTCCGTATATTGCCTGTCTAAAGGAATATTGAGATATGCAATTGGGACTTAAGCATTATCCTATGCTGGCTGCTTCACTATTATTAGCGGGCATGCAGGTAAAGGGACAAGAGAAAAAAACAGCTTTCACCGCAGCAAAAGACTTTAAGCCGGTAGAATATGTAGATCCCTACATTGGTTCGGGTGGTCATGGTCACGTATTTGTGGGAGCGAGTGTACCATTCGGTGCTGTACAGGTAGGACCTACTAACATTGTTAAAGGGTGGGACTGGTGCTCCGGATACCATTATTCGGACAGTGTGGTGATCGGTTTTCCGCAGACGCACCTGAGCGGCACCGGTATCGGCGACCTGGGAGATGTACTGATCATGCCTTATACCGGTAAGATCAGAACGAACCACGGCAGCCAGGAGGACCCTACCAGTGGATATGGTTCCCATTATACGCATGCGCACGAAACAGCTAAACCAGGGTATTACGCTGTACAGTTGGAAGATTATAATATTAAAGTAGAGCTAACCGCTTCCGAAAGGGTTGGTTTTCATAAATATACTTTCCCGCAAGGCGAAGAAGGTCATATCATTATAGACCTGAAAGAAGGCATCGGCTGGGATGCTCCGGTTGAAACCTTTATCCAGAAGAAAGATGATTATACCCTAGTTGGTTACCGTCTTTCCAAAGGCTGGGCAGAAGACCAGCGCCTCTGGTTTGCTATCCGCAGCAGTGTACCCCTGAAAGATTTCCAGGTGTTCAATGGCGATGAGAAACTGGTGGGTACCGAGGGTAAAGGCAAGAATATCAAGGGGGTGATCTCCTTTGATAAAGCGCCGGCGCAGGCAATGCTGAAAGTGGGTATTTCCCCGGTTAGCAGTGAGAATGCCCTGGCAAATATCAACAGCGAGATCCCGTCCTGGGATTTTGCAGGTACCGTGAAAGCTGCCAGCGCAAAGTGGAATAAGGAACTGTCCAAAATACAGCTGGATACCAAAGATGTAACCAACAGGAGTATCTTCTATACAGCTTTGTATCATACCATGATAGGACCTGCGCTCTTCAACGATCATAACCGCGCTTACCGTGGTACTGATAAGAAGGTGTACAGCAATCCGGGTTTTGACAACTATACCGTTTTCTCCCTCTGGGATATTTATCGTTCCTGCGCTCCTTTGTATACACTGACACAGCCTGAAAGGGTAAACAGCTTTGTAAACTCTATGGTGACCATCTACAAACAGCAGGGCAAACTGCCTATCTGGCCACTCATGGGTAGCGAGACAAACTGTATGGTGGGTTATCACGCAGTACCGGTGATAGCAGACGCTTATCTGAAAGGATACAAAGGTTTCGATATCAATGCTGCCTTTGAAGCCATGAAAGCATCTTCTATGAGAGATGATCTGGGTATGAAAGATATCAAGGCAAAAGGATACATTCCGGCTGATAAGGAATATGAGTCTGTATCCAAAGCGATGGAATACGCAATAGACGACTGGTGTATTGCTGCCGTAGCAAAGAAACTGGGCCGTACCGCCGATTTTGAATATTATTCAAAAAGAGCAGGTTATTATAAGAACTACTTCGACAGCACCATTAAGTTCGTTCGCCCGAGAATGGACGATGGCAGCTTCAAAACGCCTTATGATCCTTTCAACTCTATCCACGAGAAAGGCGACTTCACTGAAGGTAACGGCTGGCAGTATACCTGGCTGGTACCACAGGATGTAGAAGGTTTGATCAGCCTGATGGGCGGTGATGACGCTTTCACAAAGAAACTGGATAGCCTGTTCGTAGCAAAAGGCGATATGGGCGCCCAGGCTTCTAATGATATCTCAGGTCTGATTGGTATGTATGCACACGGTAATGAGCCAAGCCATCACGTGACCTACATGTATGCTTATTCCGGCAATCAATGGAAGACAGCTGAAAAGGTGAGACAGGTAATGAAGGACTTCTATACCAAAACGCCTGAAGGCCTGGCTGGTAACGAGGATGTTGGTGCGATGTCTTCCTGGTATGTATTCTCTTCCCTGGGCTTCTATCCGGTAAATCCAGCCAAAGGCATTTACGTGTTTGGTAGTCCGCTGTTCGAAAAAGCCAGCCTGAAATTACAGGGTGGTAAGACGTTCACCGTAGAAACTGTCAATAACAGCGCTGAGAATATCTACATTCAGCAGGTAACCCTGAATGGCAAACCGTATAACAACAGTTATATCCGTCACGCTGATATCCTGAAAGGAGGAGCACTGAAGATCACAATGGGCAACAAGCCTTCTGACTTCGGAAAACTGGCGGCTAACCGTCCGGATTCAAAGTATTGATCATATAAAGATATGAGGCAAATGGCTGCTCTGTAAAGTACGGAGCAGCCATTTTTCTTTATATTATAGTCTGTTTACAGATGCATAAAAAATCTAATGGGCTGCGGCGCCGTTTCCTGCGCAATCGTTTACCCTCACGCCCTCATAACAATTTGTTAGCAAATGCGTTAACTGGCAATTAACAGTTTTAATGAACGGATGTGCGTAGCTTCATGCAATAGATTGCAGTGAATGAACCTGCATTGCCCACGTGCGGAGCCATCTATCATAAAAAATGAACAGTTAAGAATGATGAGTGAAAATCACGAACACATTTACCAGTTGTTGCTGAAGAAGCGTAATGGCACGATTAACGAATCTGACGATCAGTATGTATCAGCGTTAATTAACGGTCATGAGGATGTTGAATTAATGTGGAGGGCATTGAAGCATAGTTTTTCATTGCCGGGGGAAGAGAAATTCTGGCAGCAGATAGATGTAACGAACGCCTGGAGCGCTGTAAGGAGTGAATTGACCGTTAAACATACCGGGATCCTCAGTATCAGGAAATGGCTGTTTGCTGCTGCAGTAGTAATTGTTGCCATGGTGGGCATCAGCCTGATATGGAAAAATATACACCGCAAGGCGGAGCAAGCGCCGACAGTAGTAACAACCCCTCCAGCTCCGATTAACGGTCTGCAGTTACAGCTGGCAGGAGGAGAGACTATTGCGCTGCCTTATAACCAGGAAAAACAGGATATCAAGGCTGGCGATGTACAGCTCAGCGCTGGCGCAAAGAAACTGCAATTTACGGGTGGTACTGCCATGGGAAATGGCTTTAATACGCTCACAGTACCCCCAAAAATGGATTATAAACTGTTGTTGTCAGACGGTACGGAAGTATGGCTGAACGCTACTTCCAGATTGCGTTTCCCATTTAGTTTCTCAGGCGATAAGCGGGAGGTATACCTGGATGGAGAGGCCTATTTCCAGGTAACAAAAAATGAGTCCAAACCATTTATTGTACATACCGAGCAAACGGATATCGAGGTACTGGGTACGTCTTTTAACGTTAACGCTTATAACGATGGTCTTACGAGAACCTCGCTGGTGAGCGGCTCGGTTGTTGCCAGGGCGGATGGCAAAGAAGTACATCTGCGGGCAGGGCAGGAGGCCGTTTACAAGACAGACCGGGGCTATGATGTACACTCATTCGATGAGAGTGAAGTGCTGGCCTGGATGAAAGGGGTATATGTATTCCATAACACCTCTCTGATGGAGATTGCCGAAGTGCTGGAACGCTGGTATGGTGTGAAGGTTATTTTTGACAATAAGGCGCTGGCCGGTAAAAAGTTTACCGGAGGACTTGAAAAGCTGCAACGCCTGGATTACTTCCTGGAAACCCTGGAACTGATCGGCGACATCCATTACAGCTACGACCAGAGCGGTGCCCTGCATCTGAAATGAATTACCTATATCAAAACACCATTAACTAACGATAACAGGACTCCGTCAGCAGTCCATATGTTTGTGGCCTCGGGACGACAACCCGGGGAACGTCTACGATAATATTTTGTATTGCTGCGTAAGGTGTTTGATAGCATATTTTATCAATGAATTATGCCCTGTAAGATTCAGCTTTTTGGAGATATTATGCCTGTGATTCTCGACAGTTTTAATACTGATATTAAGCGTCTGTGCAATCTCTTTCGTGCTCATCCCTTCTGCAATCATCTGCATCACCCTGAATTCCGTTTTACTTAGTTTATGATGGACCTCAGGAGGAATAACGGGCATAGAAACAATGGTCGTATGCTTTTTCTCTCTCTGCTGTACATTAAAGATCGTAAACCGGGTCAGCCGGGATTTAACACTCAGCAACAATTCCTTACTCTTAAAAGGCTTTGAAAGGAAGTCGTCCGCGCCGAGATTCATCCCCATGCGCATGTCTTCTTTTCCTTCCTTGCCGCTGATGAAGATAAGGGGAATATGCTGAAGGGATGGGTCGTTCCGCAGTTCCATCAGAAAATGATACCCGCTTCCGCCACGCAGTCTTACACCGCATACAACAAGATCGGGTTTGTACTGCCGACAGATATAAATGCCCTCTTCCGGAGTAGTGGAAGTGTAGACGTCGTAATGCTGCAGGGTTAATAACTGTTGAATCTTTTTTATTAAAGCAGCATCCTCTTCAATAACGAGTATTCTATAAATTGGCTCTTTCATTGGCTAACTAGTTTGAGGTAGTTTGTTCGTCCCCGTTAGTGCTTTCGTTTTTACACCTGTTTGCCGGACATTCGGATGATTGTTTTCTATTAAACGTATAACCGCCGCTGAAATTGGCAGTAGGCAAAGATTCTATCCGCATAGTTATAGGTCGCGTATTAATTTTTCTCTTCAAATAAGTCTTTTTAATTAATCGATGAACAATTCACATCCGTACAGTCAGCAGCAATGTAAACCGGACAATACAGGATTACTTTTAATGAGGTTTTCCAGGGAAGATTGGCGGGTAAAAACAGTCAGGCAGCGAGCTGGGCGTAAATATGCGTCAAATATTGGGGCCTTTTACTGCCAGGACCGCTGTGCTTCTTTAAAATAAGTGTTAGCACCTAGAAATATGTGTGTCCTTACTCATTTTCTATATTGGCTCCTGAAATTTACGAAATTGGCAGCAACAATTGTACATCTTTACATAAGAAATGCATAAATCATTTAGCTTTAACTGCATTTGAAGTAAAAATTAATATCAATAGGTTATAATATTTATATGTTTAATCGACATATCTGATCATATTTATTCTGCCATATCCATATCCATAATAAAGCCACATGGTTTCGCAAGCCTGGTATGCTGATTATGAGATTGTATACCAGGCAAATGCGAAAGATTTTTTAAACACAGGTTTTCATAGGATAGATAACTAAATTGCCGCTCATTCCTGGGCGGCATCTTTCTTTTATTCCCATAATTCATTAGCTTTATTCCCTTACAGGTTTCGCCATTTGCGTGGTATAACCGCAACGTGCATACTTAACTATCATAATTCCATGGAACAACAACCTAATTCTAACCGGAGAAATTTTATCCGGAACCTATCACTTGGCAGTCTGGCCGCTATTAGTCTTCCCAATATCGTAACGGCAGCTACAGGTGAAATGAAAGCCAAAAAAGTAACATTGAAAAAGGATGCAGTAATCCTCTTTCAGGGAGACTCTATCACAGATGCAGGACGTAAACGGGACCAGAGTGAAGCGAACAACACCAGCGCATTAGGCAACGGTTATGCTTATCTCGCCGCTGCGGCTTTGCTGAGAGAATTTCCCGACAAAAATCTGAAGATCTATAACAAGGGGATCAGCGGTAATAAGGTATACCAGCTGGCTGAAAGATGGGATACAGACTGTCTGCAGATAAAACCAGATGTGCTGAGCATCCTCATCGGTGTAAATGACTTCTGGCATACCCTGAACGGTAATTATAAAGGTACTATCAAAACTTACCGTGATGATTTTAATGCTTTGCTGGATCGTACCAAACAGCAATTGCCAGAGGTGCAACTGATCATTGGTGAACCCTTTGCCGTAAATGGTGTGAAAGCGGTGGATGATAAATGGTTTCCTGCATTCAATGAATATCGTGTGGCAGCCCGTGAAATTGCAACGAAATTTGATGCGGTCTTCATTCCATACCAGGCTATTTACGATAAGGCGCAGCAGTCTGCACCAGGCTCTTACTGGACAGGAGACGGGGTACATCCTGCTATAGCCGGAGCTTCGCTGATGGCAGCTTCCTGGATGGATACGATCAAGAAGTAATCAGTTTGGGTTAGTATAAAAAAGCCGCGGGGATGATCCGCGGCTTTTGCGTATTAATGAGTCTCCACCTTCGGTGGGATCAGTTTATAGATAATGGGAGTTACAATCCTCGACAGCAGGGTTGAGCTGATCAACCCGCCAATGAGCACTATCGCCAATGGCGCTATCAATGGGTTGGTAGAAATTGCGATCGGGATCAATCCTCCGATAGCGGTCAGTGATGTCAGTACAATCGGCAGGAAACGTATTTCTCCGGCCTCCCTGATCGCTTCATCGAGCGACTTCCCCTGTTCTCTGAGCTGGTTTGTGAAATCGACCAGCAGGATGGTATTCTTCACCTCAATTCCCGCCAGGGCTATCATACCAATAATGGCAACGAACGACAGGGAGTTACCTGTTAACCACAGTCCCACGGCAGCGCCCACTACACCCAGTGGTATTACCGACAATACGATCAGCGTGCTTTTGAAAGTCTTGAATTCCAGTACGAGCACTGCTATGAACAGGAACATAGTAACAATGATAATGCTCATAAAGCCTCCGAAAGAGTCCTGCCTTGTTTCCACTTCACCACCCATTTCATAGCTGTAACCAGCAGGCAGCGGAAAGGCATTCATTTTCTCAATAGTACTGTTGATCACACGGTCAGTCAGGAAACCTTCCTGTATGGAAGCTGTAATAGACACTACGCGTCTTTTCTCCTGGTGATTGATGCGCAGGGGAGAAGCCTCCATCCGGAGACTGGCTACCTGCGACAGCGGATAGGGTTTGTCGTCCTGGTTGTTTACGTAGAGGTTGTTGAAGACATCCATCGTAGGACGACCATCCTTGTTACGCGTCAGCAGCACATCGTAGTCATTGTCATTCTTATCGGCATAATGTCCCAGGTTGAGTCCTGCTACTGCCAGTCTCACCGTCCTGTCGATATTGATACTTGGAATACCCAGCAACTGTGCCTTCTCTTTGTCAATGTCTACCCGGATATCTGTTTTCAGCAGCTTCACGGGATTGTTCACATAAATAGCGCCTGGCACTTTCTGCAGCATCGTTTCTATCCGGCCTGCCAGGCTACGGAGGGTATCGAGATTATCGCCAAAGAGACGTACTTCCACTGGGGCCGGGGCAGGTGGTCCCTGCTCGAAGTTGACCACCTCCACTTTAGCCCCGGGATATGGTGTCCACTGTCTACGCAATTTCTCAATCAGCTTTAGCTTGTCATAAGGACTGGTGTGATTGTCCAGCTGTATGAATATCTGCGCGAAGTCGCTTCTCTCATTTTCCTGAATAACATTATAGTAGATACGGGGATTTCCCTTGCCGACATTGGTTGCGAAGTAGGTAACGGCCCTTTCTTTCTTTAAAGCCTGTTCCACCTGCCTGGCAATGCTCTTGGTATAAGCAAGACTTGACTGCGGTGGTGTCGTAATATTCACCAGGAACTGTGGTTTTTCTGAAGCGGGGAAAAGACTGAAACCCACTACCTGGAACAATACGATGGATCCACTGAAGATGATCAGGGTGATCACTATTGACAACACCGGTCTTTTCAGCGCTTTATCCAATACACGTGAATAGCTGCCGTGGATCAGTCTTTTGAGGGCGCGCATGAAGATATTTCCTTCAGGATTACCTGCATGTTCAGGCAACAGTTTGCTGGCCAGGAAAGGAATGATCGTCAGGGACACAAACATGGATGCAAATACGCTGAGAATAACGGCCATTGGCAGTCCCCGGATAAAGTCCCCGGCACCTTCAGGCAGGAATACCAGTGGCATGAATGCAATGATCAACGCGGCCGTACATCCCACAACAGCGAGACCGATCTGTTTGGTCGCTTTCAGTGTGGCATCCATTCTCGAATGGCCTTCCAGTATCCAGCGCTCGATATTCTCTATTACTACGATGCTATCGTCCACTAATAATCCCAGCGCTACCACCAGTCCAACGATGCTCAGCTGGTTCAGATTATAACCGAATATATTCAGTAAGACAACGCCAATAGCGAGAGACAGAGGAATAGAGATCATTACGATCAATGCAGGACGGAATCCCAGTGGAAGCAGGGTGATAGCCACCAGCAGGATAGCGATTATGAAGTCTTTTCCCAGACCGCCCAGACGTCTGTTCACGTTGTCTGCCTGATCAAAATGCTGCACCATGTCAATGTTCGACGGCAGTGTTTTCTTAAACTGGGTCAATATAGGAAGGTAGCGTTCTTTGGTCTTACTGATGTTCTCGCCTTCCTTTTGTGCCGCCACTACAAAGGCGCACCTGCGACCGTTCAGCCTTGTTTCATATTGCTCATCTGCCAGGCCGTAATAGATAACAGCTACATCTTTCAGAAAGATATTCTTTCCTTTGCTGTTAAAGACAACGGTATTCTTTATTTCATCAAGCCGCTGATAACTACCACTGCTTTTAATGTTATAAGTGCGATTACCGGCTTCAATACTTCCGCCGGGGATATTGCTGATTTCATTCTGTATACTGGAGATAACCTTGTATACGGGAAGCCCCATCTGCGCGATCTTTTCGAGGTTCAGCTCAATTCTTACCTGCCTGTCGGGTAGGCCATGTATCTCTACATTCTTCAACTCTTTGATGGTTTCCAGGTCGTCCTGCAACTTCTCTGCATAGTACTGCAGTTTGTCTTTGGAGGCTGTTTCAGATACCAGCGCTATCTGCATAATATTTACATCACTGGGCTGCTGGCGCATTACGTCAATGCTGATATTCTCCGGTAGCTCGTCGCGTTTGCCATTCACCACGCGCAGTACTTCCTGGTATTTATCATCTACATTGCTGCGGTATTTGTATTCCACGCGTATTACAGCCAGACCATCGCCTATACTGGTGCGAACGCGTTTGATATTTTCCTGTGACGACAATTCTTTTTCCAGTGGGTCTACCACAAGGTCTTCCATGTCTTTCGGACTGGTACCCGGATATACGACTACTACATTAAAGAAAGGAGATTTTACTTCGGGATCTTCGGACCGGGGCATCGTGAGGATGGTGGTAATACCCAGTACGATGATCATAATAAAGATCACCAGTGTAAACTGATAGTTCTTTACCGCGTATGAAGAGATTTTCATGATTCGTTGATTTATTAGAGGAGTTCCGTTGCGGTATTATTTTACGGTGATGATGCTGCCTTCTGTGAGATAAGCGCTACCTGAAGTGATCAGGGATGCTGCTTCCTGCAGCCCTTTGCTTATGATCACTTTATCGGCTTCCATGCCTGCAATGGTAACAGCTACTTTGTGAGCGGTTTTATTATCGTTGGTGACGTATACATAACCTGTGCTACCGTCACCTTCCAATAAGGCGTCGTAAGGAATAGCCCAGGGACCCTGACCATTGGCTGAAGCGACTATTACAGGCTTGATGACTGCTTTACCGAACATGCCGAAGGCAATAGCTGAAGGCTTTTCTCCTGTTAGTTTAATATCCGCAGTAAAAGATCCGCTTTGTGGTTGTACACCTTCCGACTTGCGGGAAACAACGCCCTGGAAGACTTTGCCGGGAACAGCTTCTACTTCGACCGTTGCTTTGTCCTGGAGATTAATAGCAGCCCACTCTTTATTACTGACATTCACGCGCAGCATCCAGTTGCCTGATTGGGCGCCATTGGTTTCCAGTACAGGAGTGCCGGGTTGCACCAATTGTCCTTCACTGGCCAGTTTACGCAGTATATAACCACTTTCTGTAGCCTGGATCTGTGAATGACTACGGTTGAACTGTGCAGTCTTCAGTTGCTCAGCAGCCATATCCAGCGCGGTCTTTGCATTCTGTAACTGCTCGAGGGTAGCAACGCTGTCTTTATAAAGATTCTCTACACGTCTATGATCACGTTGCGCCTTTTCAAATCCCAATTGCGCCTGTTGCACCTGCGCATTGATCTCTGTAGGATTCAATACTGCGAGGAGCTGCCCTTTCTTAACAGCATCGCCTTCCTTCACCAGGATGCGCTGGATGATACCGCCGGTCTTAAAGGAGAGCAATACTTCATCGTCGGTGGTAAACTGACCTGATACAGCAATCGCCGGATTAGCGTTCATCTGACCATTCAGCGGAAGGAGTTTCACTGGTATTTCGGCGGACTGGCTATTGTTGTTTTCTGCTGCACTGGGTGCTCCGCAGGAAATAACCAGGCAGGAAAAAGATGCCAGCAGTGAAAAAGAGAGACTAGATTTCATGTTGAATATTTTTAGAGAAGTAGATTAAAGTTTATAGGAAGCCTGTGTGCGTTCAATGTCGGCGATAGCGGTTTGTACTGCGGCGAAATCCACGGACAGTTGCAGCTTTGCATTAGTCAGCTGGGTTTGTGCGTCCAGCAATTCGATATACAGCAACTGTCCTGCCTTGTATACCTTCGATTGATCCGTATAGTATTTTTCAGATAATTGTAGCTGTTCTCTGGCGCTCTTGAAATTGGCCACCGCGGTGCGGTAGTTGTTCTCAGCTACCTGTTGTTCCAGCTGAAACGAGATACTTGTTTCATTGTAAGCCGCCTGCAGATTACTGATGTCGATAGCTGCCTGTTGTGCCTTGTATTTGCGCTGACCAGCAGCAAAGAGATCCCATTGGAGACTTACACCCCACATATAGTAGCGGGATTTATTGTCGACATTCCATTTGAAGCCCTGTGAGCCAAGATCCAGAAAGGTGCTCAGTTTAGGCACCAGGTAAGACTTTGACTGACGGTAAAAGAGTGAAGCGATCTTTTGTTGTTGAGATAATTGCAGCAATTCATCTCTTGTATTGCCGGTAGGAGCAGGAGGGGGCAATACTTCTTCCGGCATAAAAATGCTGCTATCGATATTAATGGCGGTGTTCAGATCCCGGTTTAGCAGGAAGTTGAAATATGCCTGGGCATTTTTCTGTTTGTTCTCTGCTTCTGTTATAGATGCGGCGATCTTTTGCTGCTCTGCTTTGGCACGGGTCAGCGCAGTGCTGTTGGTAACCCCATTAGCCAGGAAGCTGGTGTTGACCCTTATGTTCTCCTGCACCTGCAGCAGGGCCGTATTGTAAATCTCCACTGCTTTCCCTGCCTGATAATATTGATAGTAGGCCGTTTTGATGTCTTTTACCAGTTTACGTTTATACACGTTCACTGCTGCCTGTTGCAGGGAAATGCTTTCCTTGCGGATCTTGTTGGCGTACCATATTTCCGTATTCACCAAAGGGAGGGAAGTGCGAACGTGTACGTCATAAAAATCATTAGGGTTCAGCAGGAACGACTGATTTTCCACCTGGGGGAATTTCTGGCTGTTGGTCAGTTGATTGAGGGTGCTGTATGCAGGATTCAACAGATCTCCGATAGGAAGATCGATAGTACGGCCGCCATGGGTCCTGGTATAACTCCCGGTCAGTCCCACCTGTGGATAGAAAAGGCTTTTGGCCTCTTTTAGGGCATAGAGTGACTTATCCAGCTGGAAGTTCTGCTGTTTCAGTCCCTGGTTCTGTGAAAAGGCGCTCTGGATATACTCGTCCAGGATCTTCCCCTGTCCATAGCCATACCGGACGGCGATTCCGGATAAAGTTAGCATCAGTATGAACATTTTTCTTTTCATGATCGTAGTTGAAATTATAAACAGTGTTTAGTAATAGAGGATAAAAAAAGACACATGAAGTGTCGTAGTACCTGTGTATATCAGGCAGATATCTGTATTATATTGACAAGGTCAAATAACGGGGACAGATATCTGCATGATACGCACCTCTGGTAGTTGATAGCGTCAATTATCTGACGCGAACACTTTATTTCCTTATCAGCCGCAGATGTTCATTTACAGTGGCTGTAATTACATTACGGACCTGATCGTCAGGTAGTTGCATGACCTTGATGCGTTCCCTGATAAACAGGGAGATCAAGCCATGACCAAGTGACCAGACAGAAAGCGCTGCAATCCCGGCATTTTCGTAACGTAGCTGGTCGATACACTTTTCCAATGTGTCAGTCAGGAAATGATAAGCTTCATCGCAATTTGGCCAATCATTATTATCGTCTACCGCATTCATGGGAGCGCGGAGAACGAACATCAGGTCATACAGGTCCGGATGTTCGAAGCCAAAGTTGATGTAAGAGTGGAGTAGCTGTTCCAGCCTTTCCAGCGGATCAGTAGCTGTTACATCCTTCACAAAGGTGTTATAGAGTTCCAGGAACGCTTGTCCCTGTACCTCATACAACAACTCGTCCTTGTCCTTATAGTAGAGATAAATGGTAGCGGGACTGTATTCTATCTTATCAGCTATGTTGCGTATTGACGTTCTGTCAAAGCCCTCTTTAATAAACATCTCCATGGCGGCGGTGATGATCAGTTTCCTCATTTCCTGCTTTTCCCGCTCTTTTCTGTCTGTAATGCCCATATTAATAACTTTACGCCACAAACTTACTGAACAGTGTTCATAAAATGAAATATTTCTTTTAGCTTTACGTCATTAATTATTAAAAAGCCCACCCTATTATGACCAAGACACAAGTAAATCTAACAGAATCAGGAGTTTACACAATTTTAGGAGCAGGAGGGAGTATTGCGCGGGAGTTGACAACCGTTTTACTGGAGCAGGGAAAACACGTGAGACTGGTAAGCAGGCAGGTTAAGCCGGTAAATGGGGTAACAGATATTATAGCGGCAGACATTACAGACCCTCTGCAGACACGCAGGGCTATCAGCGGTTCGTCTATCGTGTTTTTATGTGTTGGATTGGTCTATGACCATAAGGTCTGGCAGGACAAATGGCCGAAGATCATTCAGAACGTGATTGAAGCTTGCGGTGAAAGCGGTATTCCTTTCATCTTTTTTGACAATGTTTATATGTATGGGCTGGTAGACGGCGCTATGACCGAGGATACGCCTCACAATCCCAGGAGTAAAAAGGGGGAGATCAGAGCGATGATTGCCGATAAGATCATGCAGCAGGTGAAACAGGGAAATATTACAGCCAGTATTGCCCGCTCAGCAGATTTTTATGGTCCTGCGGCAGACAGCACCAGTGTTCTCAATATTATGGTCGTTAATAAACTGGCACAGGGACAAGCAGCCAACTGGATGGGAAATGACCAGGTGCCCCACAGCTATACTTTTATACCTGATGCAGGAAAGGCCTTGTATTTAATGGCGTCTGATCCATCTTCCTTCAACCAGGTATGGCATCTGCCTACGACCAACCCGGCGCCTAACGGAAAAGAATATGTGGAAATGATAGCAGCAGCTTTAAACGTGAAGCCTCGTTATTCAAAGCTCAATGGCTTTATGATCCGCCTGGCAGGGCTCTTCAACAAAACGGTTGGAGAAATGCATGAGATGATGTACCAGAGTACACATCCCTACATTTTTGACAGCTCAAAATTTGAAAAGCATTTCAATTTTAAACCAACTTCATACAAAGACGGAATTGCCCTAACGGTAAAAAGTATAGCGGATAATAAAAAATAAATTTGGCGATTTAAATTGTTCTCCTATATCTTTGCATCAGTTCTTTAAGTTTCTTATCAAGAAAGGCAGAGGGAAATGGCCCTGCGAAGCCTTAGCAACCACCCGGTTCCACCAGACCGGAAAGGTGCTACATCCAGCCCGCTAATAGCGGGAAAGATAAGTCAGTAGGTTTGATCTATTTTACTTGAAATATAAAAAACTCACCTGGCTCCCAGGTGAGTTTTTTTATTTTAATTACTTCCTGCCACTATCTGCCATCTCTTTGATAAGTTCCTCATAAGGACCTGTTTAATCAACAATTATCATCAAACTCAAAAACAAAAAAGAGATGAGCACAATCACACAACTGATCCATTCTATTCCCGTAGATCCACAGACAGGCGCAATTGCTGTACCTATTTACCAGACCTCTACTTTCGTACAGGACGCACCGGGTGTAAACAAGGGCTATGACTATGCAAGGACCAACAATCCTACGCGCGAAACACTGGAGAAAATAGCTGCAGGACTGGAAGGCGGCGCTACCGGTATTGCTTTCTCCAGCGGACTGGCAGCCATTGACGCTATTATAAAACTGCTGCAGTATGGTGATGAAATTGTTGCAGTAGATGATATCTACGGAGGGGCTTTCCGGTTATTCAACAAAGTGTATGATAAATTCGGCATCAAGGTGACTTATGTAGATACCTCAGATGTGCAGGCTGTCTTCAACGCTATTACGCCAGCCACTAAACTGATATGGCTGGAAACACCCACTAATCCTACACTAAAGATATCCGATATTGCTGCCATTGCGAAGATCGCTGCCGCCAGCAAATGCCTGTTTTGTGTGGATAATACTTTCGCATCTCCGGTGTTGCAACAGCCCCTGGCGCTTGGTGCGGATATAGTGGTACATAGCGCTACCAAATACCTGGGAGGTCATAGCGACCTTATTGCTGGTCTGGTAGTGACAAAAACGCCTGAACTGGGAGCAGCCATCAAATTCTATCAGAATGCCTGTGGTGCAGTTCTCTCACCATTCGATAGTTTCCTGCTGATCCGTGGTATAGAGACAGTGCACCTGCGTGTACGGCAACACTGCGCCAATGCCCAGGCAATTGCAGAATACCTGGAACAGCATCCGCTGGTGGATAAGGTATATTATCCCGGTCTGGCCAGTCACCCGGGTCATGACATCGCGAAAAAACAATCCAAAGGGTTCGGCGGCATTGTTTCCTTCACTT
Source organism: Chitinophaga filiformis (assembly GCF_900102545.1). Taxonomy (GTDB): domain Bacteria; phylum Bacteroidota; class Bacteroidia; order Chitinophagales; family Chitinophagaceae; genus Chitinophaga; species Chitinophaga filiformis. The sequence goes on from NZ_FNBN01000014.1 coordinate 55,994, forward strand.
TCAAGGACGATACCGAGGCAACAGCGCAGGCTTTTGTGACTGGCACCCAATATTTTAAGCTGGCGGAAAGCCTGGGAGGTGTTAAAAGTTTGTTATGTCATCCGGCCAGCATGACCCATAAATCCATCCCTGATGAAAAGCGGAGAGCCGCCGGGGTGGCGGATAGTCTGGTCCGTTTGTCGGTAGGACTGGAGGAGCCGGAAGACCTCCTTTCAGACCTCGATCTTGCCTTTCATAAAATTCAACAGGCGACCGGGTCCGTTTTAAGTTTATAGTTTCGTAGTTTGCAGTTTCTGGATCGATAAACTGCAAATTGCGTAACTATGCTAAAACGTGTATTTTTCAGTGTTTGCCTTTCCGCTATATGTTACTACACTTATGCCCAGGACAACACTTCCTTTATACTCAAAGATATTACCCTGATTGACGGGAGCGGGGCTGAACCCCGTTCTCATGTCAGTCTGGTGGTCACCGAAGACACCATTGCTGCGATATTACCCGCAGGCACAAACTATCCCGTCAAAGGTGCTGAAGAAATAGATGGTCAGGGTATGACAGTGATGCCACTATTGGTGAACGCCCATGCCCATGTTGGACTACTAAAAGGTACCACTATTGCCGCCGCCAATTATACCCCGGAAAATGTGAACCGCCATCTGATGCAATATCTGGAGTATGGTGTGGGAACAATATTGAGCCTGGGTACCGATCAGGCATCCGCCTTCATTTTTCAGGATGCGTCCCGCATAGGCATGCTCCCCGGCGCTTCTTTTTATACTGCCGGATATGGTTTTGGTGCTCCCAAAGGAGTACCTCCTGTTGCATTCGGTCCGAGTATACTGCGCCCTGTAAATGCAGATCAGGCCTTACAGGATATGCGCCGCCTCGCTACATTGAAACCAGACTTTGTCAAGATCTGGGTAGATGGAGAACCCCGTATGCTTCCTGAGATCTACCATGCTATTATTACAGAAGCACATGCGCATAATATAAAAGTAGCCGCACATGTATACTACCTCGAAGATGCCCGTAAACTGGTAGATGCAGGTGTCGATGTGCTGGCCCATAGTATCAGGGACCAGGAAGTAGATGATTCCCTGATCATAGCCATGAAACAGAAGAATGTCTGTTATATTCCCACCCTTTGCATTGAAGAATTCGGTTTTGCTTATGCCACTTTGCCGGGATGGTTTGCCGATCCTTTTTTTCTCCGTTCCCTGGAGCCAGGCGTAGAAGATATGCTGAAAAGCGATGATTACCGTAAACAACAGGAGAGTGAAAGGGAGCGTAAAATAAAGTCTCTCCAGATTGCTTCCCGGAATCTCCATAAAATGGATAGCGCAGGCATTAAGATCGTTATGGGCACAGACTCAGGTGCACAGCCTGTAAGAGCTATCGGCTTTTCTGAACATATGGAACTGCAGCTGATGACAGAAGCCGGCATCCCACCTTTAAAAGTGATCAAATATGCTACGTATAACGGAGCCGCTATGTTGGGAATAGAAGGCCGGACAGGTAGCCTGCTGCCTGGTAAAAAGGCCGACTTTATGGTGCTTGACGCGGATCCTTTGCAGGATATCAGGGCCACACGCAGTATCAAAGCTATTTATAAGAACGGGAAACAGATACAGTAATCTAAACTAAGGTGCAGCCAACGCGCCGGGGGAAAAAATATGAGATCAGTAGTAAACATGAGCCTATGCATGTTATTGTGCCTGGTTACATTGACCGCACAATCACAGCGCAGAAAGACAACAAGAAGTAAATCCAAAGCAAGAACAACAAAGACGGCTAAGAGCACAAAGACCGTTGCACCCTCTTACACCACTGCACAGCAGGTACAGATGAGGAAATCATTCTACCTGTTATACCTGCTGGAAAGGAAGGGAGATGCACACGATGCGATTGTAAAAGACGCTGTATTTAACCAGATAGCAAAAGATAGACAGGCTCGTTTAACAGCTGCCTATAGCCAGTGTGGAGATGCCGCCTGTATTGGTAAAGCGCTTGAATGGACAGCAGACGAGATCCAGGAGGTAGGTGAGGAATTCAAAAGACTGGCAGTCAGTAATGCTGATGTAGCAGAAACAGTGCAGCGCCTCAAAGTCGTTGATCGCTATCCGTTATATACAGAGAGTTCTGATACCGCCTTTATCCGAAAGGCATGGCAGGATGTAGCCGCTGGCATTAATCATATCTGCAAAGTATATCTCGAGGGTGTTCCTCCCCGTTATCCGAGGATCGATTCCATCTCTTTCAGGCCTTCTGATCCTGCATTCGTAAAACAGGTGAAAACAGCCGTGCAGCAGATTATGGCAGTGGGAACAGGTAATGCCTTCTACAGACAGCCCTTACTGGGATCATTGAAAGCACTGGAAATCAATGGCAGGGACGAGGCTACCCGTTATGAGCCTTTATACAAAGGTGAGAATGCTGCCGCCTTCGCCAAGTCCAGAAGGATGAACTGGAATGCCTATCGCTTCAGCTCTATTATGGTGCCTGGAAGCGGTCCCGGAAAGGCAGGACAATCTATGGACAGCATGGGGATGTTCCGTTGCAAGCTGGCGGCAGAACAGTATCGCGATAATGTGGCTCCTTTTATCATCGTATCAGGAGGCCATGTGCATCCTTACAAGACGCCTTTCTGCGAAGCAATTGAGATGAAGAAATATATGGTGAGCAAGTTAGGCATCCCGGACAGCGCGGTGATCATTGAGCCACATGCAAGGCATACCACGACGAACATCCGTAATGCCGTGAGACTGGTATACCTGTTCAATATGCCAGCCTCCAAACCAATGCTGATCGTATCAGATTCATTCCAGTCGCTCGCTATTGAAAAGATGGCAGCCCGCTTCATCAATGAAATAGGCTATCTGCCTTACACAGGACTGGAAAGAAAGGCGACCACAGAAAATATTATACTACCGGATCTGAAAGCCTGGCAACAGGATCCTGAAGATCCTCTCGATCCTTAAGCCAACGGCGTCCTTTCATGACCCTGGTCACCATCATGGCCGCTACTGTATCGCCGGTAGCATTCAGGATGGTGGCCAGCGGATCTACCAGGGTACCGATCACCATCACTGCAGGAAGCGCTTCTATTGGGAAGCCGTATACGGACATCACCAACAATTCCCCGATATACCCACCGTTAGGAATTCCTCCCTCCACAATACTAACGATCACTGTTACTCCTAACGCAAGTAATACTGTGTCCACGCCTGTCAGCGGACGATGGAACATGGCAAAAACAACACCTATTTTTACTATCGAAGAGATGCTGGAACCGTCTTTATGGAGGGTACCCCCCAATGGCACGACCACATTCCCGATATGTTCCGGAATACCCATACGCTGTGCAGCTACCAGGTTGGCAGGTATAGTAGCGATACTGCTACAGGACCCCAGTGCCGTAAAAGTAGGCACAAGGTTATTCTTCCAGTAGATCTTCACCCCGGCCATTCCTCCGGCAAGGAAAGCATATACGCTGAATATTACGATGAAATAGAATAATCCGAAGCCATAATACAGTGCCATTGAACTGGCATAGGTACCAAAGAGCTCAGGGCCTAGCGTACCTACCTGGTATGCGAAATAAGCGCCCAGACCTATGGGTCCCAGCAGCATGATAATGTTCAGCAATTGTTTCATGACTTCGTTGCCCGAGTTGAGGAAATTACGGAAGGCTTTACCGTATTCTCCCGCCTTCAATGCAGCAAATCCCACCAGGGCGGAGAAGATGAGGAAGGGTAACATATTCTTCCGCGACAGCAGCTCATAAAATTCTCCTACAGTCAGCAAGCGGGTGATTTGCTCTCCCGGTCCTGCGGTCTTTACTTCCTCCAGAACAGTAGAACCAGTGGTCACTGCCTGTAAAGGAAAGAACCAGATAGCGACGATCGTAAGGAAGGCCGATATGAGAACGGTGCCGACGAATACCAGTCCCATAACAGACATCACCCTACCCAGTTTCTGACTGGGATCAACATTGGCAATAGCTGAAGCAATGGCAAAGAATACCAGCGGTATAACAGCCGTAAAAAGAAGGTTCAGAAATATATCGCCTATCGGTTTGATCACTTCTACCTGTTTTCCGAAGATCAGTCCCAGGATGCTGCCGGCGATAATTCCACCTAACAGCAGTAGCAGGCTGCTATAATTTTTAAGTATGGTCCGCATGGCTCAAATATATTGAAAAGTCCACTTTATAAGATGTTTTGTCCATTTGTTGCGGGTAGGTGCATAAATATCTTTGCGTTAGTATGAACAGGAAGGATTTTCTGGCTGCAATGGCCGTTTTGCCTGTAGGAGGATTATATATGCAATTACAAGAACTGGGGAAGATCACCCGTGATTATCAGCGTACTACGTTGATGCCGGCAATGTTTATCGGACATGGTAACCCGATGAATGCCCTTTACGACAATGCTTTCACCCGCCGGCTGAAAGAGATGGGGGAATCAGTAAAACAATTACCTAACGCTATATTGGTAGTATCTGCACATTGGTTGACGAGGGGCACACATGTGCTGACCGCCAGCAGGCCCGCTACAATACATGACTTCGGAGGCTTTCCGCAGGCTTTGCATGATGTGCAGTATCCCGCTCCGGGAGCACCGGAATTAGCCCGTGAAACGGCTAAGCTGATCACAAGCACCCAGGTGGTGGAGGATGATCAATGGGGATTGGACCATGGCACATGGACGGTACTGAAACACATGTACCCTGAAGCCAATATTCCCGTGTTTCAGCTTAGCATTGACTATTACAAGCCGCCGGCCTATCATTTTCAGCTGGCGCAGGAGCTGAGAGAACTCCGTAAGAGGGGAGTGCTTATTGTAGGTAGTGGCAATCTTGTCCATAACCTGAGAAGGATCAGCTTCGACGATAAGGCGGTTCCTTTTGACTGGGCACTGGAATTTGATGCCACCGTAAAAAGTAAGGTAGAGCAGCGTGCATTTGACGATCTGCTGCACTATGAAAGGCTGGGAGAGGCGGCAAAGCTATCCGTTCCTACGCCTGATCACTATTTCCCTTTCATTTACGGGCTCGGCCTGGCTGAGCAGGACGAGGAGATCAGGTTCACCTATGAGGAGATCCAGAATGGTAGCATCAGTATGCGCTGTTTCCAGGTAGGAGAGTAGATACAAAACATCAGCATATAAAGGTCCATAGGCAACAGCCATAAAACGGGTTGTTGTCTATGGGCTTTTTTTATGTTCCAAAGAAGTGAAAAATATAATTGTAAATTTGACATTTATCATTAAATTGCATGAGATAGCAATTACGTTTACCAAGAATTGCTCATCTGGATGTTCCACTGTTATGCTATTTATCCGGCAGGTGATGTGTCGTCTGACAGATCGCTTACAGCGCTGCTTTCGTAAAGCCGGATCTGTTTTCCTGTCTGCGTGGTGTTGATTGTGCGGGGTACACGGGTTTACCATAGAAAATGTTTCTGCGAACTGCATGCAAAATCCAGTAATTTTTGCCGCATGCGGTCGATTCAATAACGTGAACTAGATCGCGAGGGTCGAACTCATTCGACCTTCTTTTTTTTCCGGTTTCCGGAAAAAAAAGCCCGGGGTTTCACCCCGCGCTACAAACACTGTGGCTCCTGACGGAGCCAATTGTTGCGAATGATTGCATAGGATGGATTCCCGAGCTAATTGTAGCGAATAATCCAATAGAAGGGATTTCTCCGGACGCTATTGTTGCGAATAATCCAATAGAATGCATTTTCCCGAAATCTATTACCATGGGCGATCCCATTTGGGGATAAATCAGCATATCCGACAAACTAAACAAATAAGCATAAAATAGGGACTACTCCACAGCTATTTAATTTATTAGCTTTGAGCCGCTAAAATTGTAAAACAGGCATATGAAAAAGGCATTTATATTTGACATGAACGGCACTATGATCGACGATATGGCGTATCATCTGGAAGGCTGGTATAATACACTGACTGAGCTGGGCGCGGGTTTGAGCCGGGAGGCGGTAAAGAAGGAGATGTATGGTAAAAACCAGGAATTGCTGGTCCGTGTGTTTGGAAAGGACCGTTTTACAGCAGCAGAGATGGATACATTATCCCTCGAGAAGGAGAAACGCTACCAGGCGGCTTACCTTCCCCATCTGCAGCTGATACCGGGCCTGCAGGCATTCCTGGAGGCTGCTGAGAAGGAGGGGATCCCCATGGGGATAGGCACTGCGGCCATTCCTTTTAACGTTGACTTCGCGTTGGATAATCTGCATATACGCCACTTTTTCAAGAGTATTATTACCGCTAATGATGTAACCACCAGCAAACCACATCCCGAAGTATTTCTGAAGGCAGCAGAAGAACTGGGTGTAAATCCTGCTTCATGTATTGTGTTTGAAGATGCGCCTAAAGGTGTAGAAGCGGCTGCCAATGCAGGTATGAAGGCGGTAGTACTTACCACTATGCACACCCGTGAGGAGTTCAGCGACTACGATAATATCATCACTTTTATACCCGATTATAGTACCTTAACTCCCGCTCAATTATTCTGAGAAAAAAATAATTGTAAAGTTGACATTTAAAGTTCTATCTTGTGTAGAAATAAACAGTCTGTGAGTCAAAAAGCTGGCAATGTCAACAGGGAGTTTTATATTAGCGGAATTAAACTCCTGGATAGTATGACACGTTATTCCCGGCAAACCCGGATGCTTGTAGCAGTAGACTGTATTATTTTCGGTTTTGACGGACAGGATCTAAAGCTCTTGCTGATCAAGCGCGGTTTTGAGCCGGAAAAGGGAAAATGGAGCCTCATGGGGGGCTTCGTACAGGCAGATGAAGATCTGGAGCAGGCAGCGGCCCGCACCTTAACCAAGCTCACGGGGCTGGAAGGGGTCTATATGGAGCAGCTGGCGGCTTTCGGCAGCCCGGACAGGGATCCGATGGAACGTACGCTCTCTGTATCCTACTTTGCATTGATCGACATCAACCAGTACAAGCAACAGATCACGGATGAGTACAAAGCTGAGTGGTTCCCACTCAAAGATGCACCCAAACTGATCTTTGACCACGCCAAAATGGTAGAAGAGGCCCAGGCACGGTTACGTTACAAAGCAGCTATCCACCCGCTGCTGTTTGAACTGCTGCCGACCAGGTTCACCATCCCCCAATTGCAGATACTGTTTGAAGCAGTATATGACGCCGGCTTTGACAAGCGCAATTTCAGCAGGAAAGTATTATCTACCGGCTTACTTGTCAAACAGAAAGAAAAAGAGAGGGCTACTTCCAAAAGGGGAGCATTCTATTATAAGCTGGATAAAAGAAAATACAGCGCCAAATTCCACGCCTTCCTCAATTTTGTTTCCGATCCCGGAAATCTGAAATAAGGCAACACTGATATGGTAATCACTGTCATGGTGATAGTCATATCAGCATTTTTTTGCCTTATTTAATAATTGTCGGTTTGACAATAAAGTAGACTGGAACATTTACTCATTTTAAAATTAGCTGCTGTCTTCCGCTGCCGACAGGCCAGGAAGACCGTTCAAGTACGTACGTTATGGAAAATTCATTTGTAATAGGTGTCGACTTTGGCACCGATTCAGTACGGTCTCTCGTAGTGAATACCCGGACAGGAGAGGAAGTAGGTAGTGCCGTGCACTATTATCCCCGCTGGCAGAAAGGATTATACTGTGATCCTGCTGTGCAGCAATACCGTCAGCATCCCCTGGATTATCTGGAAGGACTGGAGCAAAGCATTCTAGGAGCATTGAAACAATGTCCGGCAGGCACCGCCGCGCTGGTGAAAGGTATCGCGGTTGATACAACGGGCTCTACTCCCGGTCCCGTAGACGAAACGGGCACGCCACTGGCCCTGTTACCTGGCTTTGAAAACAATCCCAACGCTATGTTCGTGCTCTGGAAAGATCACACAGCCAATAAGGAGGCTGCGTTGATCAACGACACCGCACATAGCAATGGCACCGATTATACGAAATACTGTGGCGGCATTTACAGCAGTGAATGGTATTGGGCCAAGATCCTGCACGTGATCACAGAAGACGCTGCCGTAAGGGAAAAAGCGGCTTCCTGGGTAGAGCATTGCGACTGGATTCCAGCCCTGCTGACAGGCAACCGTAGCCTCAGCACCTTACTCCGCAGTCGTTGTGCGGCAGGCCATAAAGCGATGTGGCACGCTTCATGGGGCGGTTTACCTCCGAAAGATTTCCTGGAGAAATTGAACCCATTACTGGGCAAATACGATCAGACATACACCGACACTGTAGAAGCGACCGTTCCGGCTGGCACTATCAGCGAAGAATGGGCTACCCGCCTGGGGCTTTCAAAAGATGTGGTAATAGGTACAGGCGCTTTCGATGCCCATATGGGCGCTGTAGGCGGTGGTATCCAGTCCTACTCCCTCTGTAAGGTGATCGGCACCAGCACCTGCGATATCCTCGTGGCGCCTATGGAAGAAGCCGGGCATCTGTTTGTAAAGGGTATCTGCGGACAAGTAGATGGTTCTGTAATACCTGGCATGCTTGGACTGGAAGCCGGACAATCCGCTTATGGTGATGTATTCGCCTGGTTGCGTCGTCTGATCATGGGGCCATTATATACCCTGTTACCGGAAGACAAGGAGAAACTCGCCGCTGTAGAAGATAAACTACTGGGCCACCTGGCGCAACAGGCGCAGCAGCTACCTTTAAGAGATAATGATCCACTGGCTTTAGACTGGTTCAACGGTCGCCGTACACCTGATGCGAATCACACTGTCAAGAGCACTATTACCGGCTTACACCTGGGCATAGATGCGGTACAAATGTTCAAAGCACTGGTGGAAGCTACTGCTTTCGGTGCACAGAGCATTGCGGAACGTTTTGCGAAAGAGGGCGTGCCGATTAAAGAAGTAATCGCATTGGGTGGTGTAGCCAAAAAATCATCTTACGCTATGCAGGTACTGGCAGACGTGATGAACAGACCTATCAGGATTGTGAATAGTGAGAATGCATGTGCACTGGGTGCTGCTATGTTTGCAGCCGTAGCTGCAGGTGTTTATACTGATATTGAGAGTGCACAGAAAGCGATGACCTCAGGATTTGAAACTGTCTGGCAGCCGCGCCAGGAGAATGTTCCATACTACGCGGCCCGTTACCGTCAATTCCAGGAACTGGGCGCATTCACCGAAAAATTGTACGTATGAGCAACCGTTATCAAAGCATAAAAGAACAGGCCTACGAAGCCAATATGCAATTGCCTGCATTAGGACTTGTATTGTTCACTTTTGGCAATGTGAGCGTGGTAGACCGCAGCGCCGGCGTGTTTGCCATCAAACCGAGCGGCGTGCCTTATAAGCTGCTGACGCCAGACAGTATGGTAATCGTGGATTTCGACGCAAAGACAGTGGAAGGAACAGGACGTCCGTCCTCAGATACCAAGACCCACGCCGTCTTGTATAAACACTGGGAAGAGATCGGAGGCATCGTACATACACACTCTACGTATGCTACTGCCTGGGCTCAGGCACAGCGGGACATCCCCATCTATGGTACTACACATGCCGATCACCTGACAACAGATGTTCCCTGCGCGGCACCGATGAGTGATGAGATGATCAAGGGTAACTATGAGCATGAAACGGGCTTCCAGATCATGCAGTGCCTGCAGGAAAGACAAATATCCTATAAGGATGTGGAGATGATACTCGTGGGTAATCACGCGCCTTTCACCTGGGGAAAGACGGCCGATAAAGCAGTGTACAATGCGGCGGTGCTGGAAGAGGTAGCGAGAATGGCTTACCTGACAGAAAGCATCCGTCCGGAGTGCCCTAAACTAAAAGAATCCCTGATCAAAAAACATTTTGAACGCAAACACGGGCCCGATTCCTATTATGGTCAAGAGTAATAGTGCAGGTCACATCTAAAATTCCAACAGCATGATACAGTTGAAGCAATTTGAAGCCTGGTTCATCACCGGCAGCCAACATCTTTACGGAGAAGAAACTTTAAAGCAGGTAGCGACACACGCAGAAAAGATTGCACAGTCGCTCAGTGCAGACGCCAACATACCGGTACGCATTGTATTTAAACCGGTGGTAAAAACGCCGGATGAAATATACCGCATTTGCCAGGAAGCCAATACAGCGCCTGATTGTATCGGGGTGATCGCCTGGATGCATACTTTCTCTCCGGCCAAAATGTGGATCGGGGGACTGAAGATCCTGCAACGCCCACTATTACACCTGCATACTCAGTTTAACAGAGACATCCCCTGGGGTGATATAGATATGGACTTTATGAACCTGAACCAGTCTGCCCACGGCGACCGTGAGTTTGGTTTCATGATGTCGAGAATGAGAATGGACCGCAAAGTAGTAGCTGGTCACTGGCAGGACCCGGAAGTAACCGCGGAAATAGGTACCTGGCTGCGGGCAGCTGCGGGCTGGTTTGACTGGCAGGGCGCCCGTTTTGCCCGTATCGGCGACAATATGCGCCAGGTAGCTGTAACTGAAGGTGATAAGGTGGAAGCAGAACTGCAGTTTGGCTATTCTGTGAATGGTTATGGTGTAGGTGACCTGGTTAAATATATCAAAGGCATCAGCGATGCAGCTATCAGCACGCTGGTACAGGAATATGAGCAGAGTTATGTGCTTGCAGCGTCCTTGCAGAAAGGTGGTGCACAACACGCTTCTTTGAAGGAAGCTGCACGTATCGAGTTAGGTCTGCGCGCATTCCTGGAAGAAGGTAAATTCAAAGGTTTCACGGATACATTCGAAGATCTGCATGGCATGGAGCAGTTGCCCGGTATTGCGGTGCAACGTCTGATGGCTGACGGATATGGTTTTGGTGGTGAGGGCGACTGGAAAACAGCGGCCCTGGTAAGAGCCATGAAAGTAATGGGTAGCGGACTGCCAGGTGGTAACTCCTTCATGGAAGATTATACCTATCATTTTGATCCGGCTAATCGCCTGGTGCTGGGTGCACACATGCTGGAGATCTGTTCGTCAATCGCGAGCGGCAAACCATCCTGTGAGATCCATCCATTGGGTATCGGCGGTAAGGCTGATCCGGTGAGACTGGTGTTCAATGTAGGTGGAGGCCCGGCTATCAATGCCTCTGTGATCGATATGGGCAACCGTTTCAGATTGCTGGTGAATGAAGTAGATGCGGTAGAACCTTTACATGACCTGCCTAAACTGCCGGTAGCGAGAGTATTATGGAAACCACTGCCCGACATGCGTACTGGTTGCGCTGCCTGGATCCAGGCGGGAGGTGCTCACCATACCTGCTATAGCCAGAACCTGAGTGCTGCGCACATGCAGGACTTTGCAGACATGGCGGGTATTGAATATGTGAAGATTGGCAAGAACACAGACCTGTATCAGTTCCGGAATGAATTACGCTGGAACGATGCTTTCTACCTGATGAAAGGATTCAAATAACTAGATCAATACGGCTGAATAAGCCATGACGTGGAATATCAAATCGCCGTCCGCCTTCTGGTGGATGGCCTTTTTTTTATTACAACGTCTCCCAGTTCCTCACCAGTTCACCCAACAGTACCTGTCCCGTAGGCCAGTCGCCCAGGTTCGAATCCGCATTGATATGTCCTTTAGGCCCGGCGTTCACAAAACGGCTTCCCCAGGCATCAGCAAAAGATCTCGCCCTTTCCAGGCTGGCATATTCGTCGTTTGTACTGGATACCACAATACTTTTAAAAGGTAGTGGCGCCAGTGGAATAGGCGCAAATCCCCGGGCGTCCGAAGGAAAGCCGGGACGCTCCGTATCGGCAGGCGCTACCAGCAGGGCGGCCTTAATAGTGAGCTTCGTTTGCTGCGCCCAGTAGGCCAGCGCGATACAGCCCAGACTGTGTGCGGCGATCACGACGTCGGGACCAGCTTCCGCCACAGCGTCTTCGATTGTTTTTACCCATTCGGTCATGACCGGGGTGTCCCAGTTCTGCTGATCGATACGTTTATATCCGGATGTTTTTTCCCAGATGCTTTGCCAGTGTAATGGACCTGATCCATGTAAACCTGGTGCGGTTAATACCTTAACTTCCATAAAACAGAAACTTTATAGCACTCCCTTTTGCAGATAGGTGATGGAATAGTAGTTGGCAATACGAGTCTAACAATGTACGTAAAAAGAATAAAAAGCCAATAACCTCATCCGTTAATAAAACGCAAATTTCTACGGATACCAGCATATTTTGACCGTTTCATGGGAGAACGGCGGAAAATCTTCTTAAATTCTTCCTCTGTCAGCTCTTCCCAGTCCTTCGTACTGAAGTTGAGGATCTCAGGAATGGGGGTAAATTCAACCGTCTGATTGGGTTTGGAGAAACGGTTCCATGGGCAGACGTCCTGGCATACATCACAGCCAAACATCCAGTTGTCAAACTGACCCTGCATGTTTTCAGGGATGAGCAGTTCTTTCAGTTCAATGGTAAAGTAGGAAATACAGCGGCTACCGTCGACCATACCGGGCGCTACCAGTGCTCCTGTCGGACAGGCATCCAGGCAGCGGGTGCAGGAACCGCAGTAATCGCCTACCGGACTGTCATATTCCAAAGCCAGATCGGTAATGAGCGTGGCAATAAAAAAGAAGGAACCTGCCTGCTTATGAATAAGGTTACCGTTCTTTCCCAGCCAACCCAGACCGCTACGCTGTGCCCAGCTTCTTTCCAGTACCGGGGCAGAGTCTACGAATCCACGTCCGCTTACTTCTCCGAATGCTTCCTGCATGCGGGCCAGCAGGGTATTGAGTTTGCCCTTGATAACCTCATGATAGTCTTGTCCGTAGGCATATTTGGAGATCTTCGGCGCTTCAGCCTGCTGCTGTTGGGATGGATAGTAGTTCAATAACAACGTGATGACCGACTGGGCATTATCCACCAGTTTCCGGGGATCGATCCGTTTATCGAAATGATTCTCCATATAATGCATGGAGCCATGCATGCCCTTATGCAGCCATTGTTCAAGCCGGCGGGCGTCGTCATCCAGCTGTACCGCCTTAGCGATGCCACAATGGTCAAAGCCCAGATCAGCTGCGTGCTGCTTGATAAATGCCGTATATTTTGCTGCAAGGTTCATGATTGAGTGCAAGTTACACAAAAATAAAAGTTTGCTATAGCAAGGGTTGGAATACGGTTTTTCCCTTACCTTCATTCCCAAATAATCCTTATATCCTTATATGCGTAGCAGATCTATTGTATTCCCCCTGCAGCTGGCAGCAGCTTGCTTGTTTGCACTTACAACATTTTCTCAGACCAGGGACAAGGTCAGATTCGGGAAAGTCGATCCGGAGGATTTCGCCGCCACATCATTTGAAAAAGATACCTCTGCACATGCGGTAGTCATCGCTGACATAGGTTCTTCGGAATTCCAGGTGGAAAGAGACCACTTCGAACTGACTTACAAGCGATTCAAGAGAATCAAGGTGGTGGATAAAAACGGTTACGACGCCGCCTCCGAGGAAATTCCGCTGTATATCTCAGGTCAGTTGGAAGAGAAGCTGATTAACCTCAAGGCTGTGGCTTACAACCTGGAAAACGGAAAGGTGGTAGAAACCAAAATGGAGAGCAAAAGTGTCTTTACCGACAAGTATGACAAAAACCACATTTTAAAGAAGTTTACCGTTCCGGGGGTAAAAGAGGGAACCATCATCGAGTATACCTATTCAGTTACTTCTCCATTCTACTTCAACCTGCAGCCCTGGAATTTCCAGAATGAATATCCCACGCTGCAAAGCGAGTACAGTGTTACTATTCCGGAGATCTATGATTTCGTTTTCCTGAAGCAGGATATCAATAGCATGTTGACTGTAAAAACAACGGTCGACAGGCAGACCTATAACGTGACATATGAGTCAAACGGTCCGACGGGCGCTTCCCAGCATGGTAGTTTTTCTGCCAATACGGTAAAGAACGTATGGACAGCCAAAGATATCCCGGCTCTGCGAGAAGAAAGTTATACTACCTCCCTGAGGAACCACATTACCAGGATAGAATTCCAGTTGTCTGCCATCAAATATCCGGAGTCTCCTATAAAACCAATACTGGGTAACTGGCAGAAATTCTCCGAAGATCTGAACAAAGACGAGAATTTCGGTGCAGACCTGAGCAAGAATAACGGTTACCTGGGCGATGTAGTAGACCAGCTGACGAATGGCCTGAAAGATGATACCGCCAAAGCGCGCCGTATATACAATTATGTGAGGAACAACTTTACCTGTACAGATCATTCCAGCTTATATCTCACCAAACCATTAAAAACGGTTTTCTCTTCTCATAATGGTAGTGAGGCAGACATCAATCTGCTGCTGATAGCCATGTTACGCCGTGCAAAGCTGCATGCGGATCCTGTGGTACTCAGTACCCGTAACCATGGTTTTACCCATGAGCTGTACCCGCTTAAATCCCGTTTTAACTATACAATGGCCGCAGTTACCGTAGATACGCTGACGTACTTCCTGGATGCATCCCGCCCTTATCTTGGTTTCGGAAGAGTGGATATGTCCTGCTATAACGGTCATGCAAGAATGTTGACAGCAGAATCAGTACCCGTATATTTCAATCCGGATGACCTGCTGGAACAGAAGAGCACTTTTGTGATGCTCATGGGTGGAGAAGGCGGTATTCTCAAAGGAAGTCTGCAACAGTATCCTACCTATTTTGAATCGTGTGCCATGCGTTCTTCAATAAAGGATAAAGGCAAAGACGCTTATTTTAAAGGGAAGGAAAAAGACTTCGTAGCAGAAACTGTTATCAGCGGTGTAGAGCTGGAGAACCTGGATGATAATGAAGAAGTATTGAAATTGAAGTATGATTTCGACATGAAAGCAGATGATGCCGGCATGATCTATATCAATCCTTTATTTACAGAGGCAATGCGTAAGAATCCTTTCCGTTCACAGGAACGCAGATACCCTGTTGAAATGCCTTGTGTAATGGATGAGACTTATACACTTAATCTGACTGTCCCTGACGGATATGTAGTAGAAGAAATACCTAAGTCGGCCATGGTGAAATTCAATGAGAACGAAGGGGTATTCCAGTACCTCATTCAACAGAGTGAGAATAGCATACAGTTCCGTTCAAGAATAAAGCTGAACAGGGCTGTATTTGCAGCGGATGAATACAATTCGTTGCGTGATTTCTTTGATATGATCGTAAAGAAACAATCCGAACAAATCGTCCTCAAAAGAAAAAGCTAAATATGCTAACCTATATCACAAAGAAGCATGCATACACTATCTGTTATTG
Source organism: Chitinophaga filiformis (assembly GCF_900102545.1). GTDB lineage: Bacteria > Bacteroidota > Bacteroidia > Chitinophagales > Chitinophagaceae > Chitinophaga > Chitinophaga filiformis. Next base: position 71,242 of record NZ_FNBN01000014.1, read on the forward strand.
TGTATGCTTCCTGTTCTTTCTTACGCCTGTATTTGCGGGCGACCCGGTTTATCCGGCAGCTATGATCCCGGATTCACTGAAGAAGAATGCACATGTGGTGAAACGGATGGAAGAGGTGGTCGTTAAGATCAATGATCCCCGGGATGTCAGGGTGACTACCCATTTTGTAATCACAGTGCTGGATGCAGAGGGAGAGAAGTATGCGAGAGTAATAGAATCATATGATAAGCTGAAAGATCTCCGCTCTATTAAGGGCACCTTATATGATGCCCTGGGTCTTCCTATTAAAAAGCTGAAACAGAGCGATATACAGGACATGAGTGGCGTAGGCAGTGAATCGCTGATGACAGACGACAGGTATAAACAGCATGCGTTCTATTACAACGTATACCCGCATACAGTGGAGTACGAAGTGGAAGTAAGATACAATCACTCCTTTTATCTCCCATACTGGGTACCGCAGGAAGATGAATCTTTTGCGGTACAGCAAAGTAAACTGGTGGTAACCGCTCCGAAAGATTATGTGGTACGTTACCGCAATTTCAATTATAAGGGTGAACCGGCGGTGACAGATGATGGTGGCGACAAGACTTATACCTGGGAGGTGAAGAATATGGCTGCCCAATCGGACGAGCCTTTTGCTCCAAGATGGTATAAACGCACAACTACCGTATTGCTGGCGCCTGCTGCTTTTGAAATGCAGCAGTATAAAGGATCTATGAACACCTGGGAGGAGTTTGGACGTTTTGCTTACATATTGAACCAGGGAAGGGATCAGTTGCCCGATGGTGTTAAACAAACTGTCCATCAGCTAACAGATGGTCTGAGCCGCGAAGAGAAGATCGCAAAGCTTTATAAGTATCTGCAGGAACATACAAGGTATATCAGCATCCAGCTGGGTATTGGCGGATGGCAGACCTTTGATGCCAATTATGTGGCCTCGAAGGGATATGGGGATTGTAAAGCACTCTCTAATTATATGTGCGCGCTCCTGAAGGAAGCGGGCGTAAAAGCATCCTGTGTGCTTGTTTATGCAGGTGATAATGCTAAAGATGTGACAGAGGCAGGCTTTCCTTCTACCCGCTTTAACCATGTCATTGTCTGCGCGCCAGGCACTAAAGACAGCACCTGGCTGGAATGTACAAGTTCCTTTTATCCGGTAGGATACCTCGGAGGTTTTACTGCCGACAGGCCGGTACTGTTTGTGGATGAAACAGGGAGTAAACTGGTCCACACCCCGGTGTACACTATGGAGCAGAATCAACAGATACGTCATATCAGCGCCACCATTGCGGAAACGGGTGATATGACACTGAAAGCGGATACCCGCTATACTGGTTTGCAGCAGGACGACCTGCATGCACGGATAAATATGCTGACGAAAGAAAAGATCCTCGAGCGACTGAGACAGGCGGGTTATTTCTCCAGTTATGACGTGAACGGCTACGAGTGCAAACAATTAAAGGAGTCCCTGCCAGCTATTGACGAACACCTGGAGATCGCTGCCCACAACTATGCCACTGTTACGGGCAAACGTATGTTCCTCGAGCCTAATTTACTGACTAAAACGGGTAGACGCGTCACCGCGGATACTGCCCGCAAATCAGATATTTACCTTGCCGATGCCTTCCGGGATATCGATACTGTAAAGATCACTATTCCCGAGGGGTATACACCTGAAGCACTGCCTCAGCCAGTGGCCTTACAAAGCATTTTCGGTAACTACGCTTCCAAAGTGTCAGTAGAAGGCAACGTAATTACCTATATGCGTTCCATAGAGCATAAAGGAGGATCTTACCCGGCCTCCGCATTCCCGGAACTGGAGAAGTTCTATAATGGTATGTATAAAGCTGATCGAGCCAGGATAGTACTGGTCAAAAAGTGAAATAATTGCAGTCCGGTACCGAAAATGCTGTAAAAAGAGCAGTCCGGTACCGGTATTTCTGCCAAATTGCCCCCTCTGTTAACCTTGGATCATGTTTTGTTGTTCTCTTAAGGACGTTTTTTAGATAGCGTTAAAAGGAGAAAACTTACTGATTATGAATCTGAATAATTTCACTATTAAATCACAGGAGATACTGCAACGGGCGCAGCAATTAGCCTTCAATGGACAGCAACAGGCCATTGAAACAGGACATTTGCTGAAAGCCTTGCTGGATGACCAGGAGAGTGCGATAGACTATCTATTGAAGAAAAATAATGTAAACACCAACTTCCTGTCGACAAGACTGGATGAACAAATAAAGAAATATCCCCGCATTGCCAGTGGGGAAGGCGGACAGGTATTAAGCCGGGACGCCAACAATGCCATGCTGAGAGCAGGCGCCAGTATCAAAGAGTTCAAGGACGAATTTGTCAGTGTAGAACACCTGCTGCTGGGTTTACTCGGCGGTAGCGACGACACTGCCAAACTGCTGAAAGATGCAGGTGTGACAGAAAAAGGACTAAAGGCCGCTATCCTCGAATTACGCAAGGGTAGTACTGTCAACTCCCAAACAGCTGATACCCAGTATAATTCTCTGCAGAAGTATGCAAAGAACTTAAACGAGCTGGCGAGGGCCGGTAAACTGGACCCTGTGATCGGTCGTGATGAGGAGATCCGCAGAACACTGCATATCCTTTCCCGCCGTTCCAAAAACAACCCTATCCTCGTGGGTGAACCCGGTGTAGGTAAGACGGCTATCGTGGAAGGACTGGCGCACCGTATCATCAACGGAGATGTACCTGAGAACCTGAAGTCAAAGACCATTTACGCTCTCGACATGGGTGCATTAATGGCAGGTGCAAAGTACAGGGGTGAATTTGAAGAAAGACTGAAAGCGGTGATCAAGGAAGTGACTGAAAGCGACGGACAACTGATCCTCTTCATAGACGAGATCCATACCCTTGTAGGTGCGGGCGCAATGGAAGGAGCGATGGACGCTGCCAACATCCTGAAGCCTGCACTGGCGCGTGGTGAGCTTCGTGCTATCGGTGCTACCACCCTGAATGAATACCAGAAATATTTCGAGAAAGATAAAGCACTGGAACGCCGTTTCCAGAAGGTAATGGTAGACGAGCCTACCGTGGAAGATGCTATATCCATCCTCCGTGGTCTGAAGGAACGTTATGAAAGCCATCACCATGTGCTGATAAAAGACGAAGCGATCATTGCGGCGGTAGAACTGTCTAACCGCTACATTACCGATCGTTTCCTGCCCGATAAGGCAATTGACCTGATAGATGAAAGCGCGGCTAAACTCCGCCTGGAAATGAACTCTATGCCGGAAGAACTGGATGAACTGGAACGCCGTATCAGGCAGCTGGAAATTGAAAGAGAGGCCATCAAACGTGAAAACGACGAAGATAAACTGCGCGAGCTGAATGAAGAGATAGCCAGACTGGGCGAACAACGCAGCACCTTCAAAGCGAAATGGCAGGCAGAAAAGGAGATTGTAGATAAACTGCAGAATGCCAAAGGCGCCATCGAAAACCTGAAACTGGAAGCTGAACAGGCTGAACGTAATGGGGAGTATGGCAGGGTAGCTGAGATCCGTTACGGAAAGGTAAAAGAACAGGAAGAACTGATCACCCGGTATACGGCAGAACTGAACGATATATCCTCCGACCATAAGCGGCTGTTGAAAGAAGAGGTAGACGCGGAAGATATTGCGGAGAACGTGGCTAAGGCAACCGGTATTCCGGTATCGAGGATGCTGCAGAGCGAAAGGGATAAACTGCTTCGCCTGGAAGATGAGCTGCATAAGAGGGTAGTAGGACAGGAAGAAGCGATCATCGCAGTGTCTGATGCTATCCGCAGAAGCAGAGCCGGTTTACAGGACCCTAAACGTCCGATCGGTTCCTTTATATTCCTGGGTACTACCGGTGTTGGTAAGACTGAATTGGCGAAAGCATTGGCAGAGTATCTGTTTGATGACGACTCGATGATGACGCGTATCGACATGAGTGAATACCAGGAGAAACATGCAGTGAGTCGCCTGATAGGTGCACCTCCGGGATATGTGGGTTATGATGAAGGCGGCCAGCTGACAGAAGCGGTAAGGCGTAAACCTTATTCCGTGGTGCTGCTGGATGAGATAGAAAAAGCGCATCCGGATACTTTTAACATTTTGTTGCAGGTACTGGACGATGGACGGCTGACAGATAATAAAGGCCGTGTGGTGAACTTTAAGAACACCATTATCATCATGACCAGCAACATGGGTAGCCAGATCATCCAGGAGAATTTCGAAAGGATAGATGAAAAGAACCGTGAGGATGTGGTGGATGCTACCAAGGCTGAAGTAATGAATCTGCTCAAACAGACCATCCGGCCGGAGTTCCTGAACCGCGTGGACGAGGTGATTATGTTCCAGCCATTACTGCGTAATGAAATTAAGGGAATAATTAACATCCAGTTACAGCAGTTAAAGGACCTGGTCGCGCAAAATGGCATGATATTGGAATTCTCTGATTATGCGCTTGAGTATCTTGCCACCCAGGGTTACGATCCGCAGTTCGGGGCAAGACCGCTGAAACGCCTGATACAGAAAGAGATCATTAACCTGCTGAGTAAAAAGATCCTGGCAGGGGACATCGATAAAGGCAAACCGGTATTGATAGATGTTTTCGATGGAGTGGTAGTGGTAAGAAACAATAGCAGTCATCATACCGTGAATGCATAAGCATAGAAAGACTTTATATTCAAATACGACGATATACAGTTACGAATACCCGGATAATTCTTTATCCGGGTTTTTTTATGCTGTAAGGGAGGCGCGTCAAATTTGCGTATTTTTGAGAACAACACAAGCAATTGCCGCCGGGTACCATTGCCCCAAGCGGACTGTTTAAAATAACAATGAAAAGTATCTTATGATTGGAGAACGAGAAAAGCGGTTTATGCAGATAGCGGTTGATCTTTCCCGGCAGGGAATGGAGAACGGAGAGGGTGGTCCTTTTGGGGCCATCGTAGTGAGAGGAGAAGAGATTGTTGGCCGGGGCTGGAACCAGGTGTTATCCCACAATGACCCTACTGCGCATGCCGAGGTCATGGCCATCCGGGATGCCTGCACCCGCTTAGGCACTTTCCAGTTGCATGACTGTGAGATCTATACATCCTGTGAACCTTGCCCTATGTGCCTGGGCGCCATTTACTGGGCGCGCCCGCAACGCGTTTATTTTGCCAATACAAAAGAGGATGCTGCAGCGATTGATTTCGATGATTCATTCATCTATCAGGAGATTGGAGTGCCTCATGACAGCAAGAGGATCCCGTTTATTGCCTTTCCATCTGAAGCGGCTTTGGAGGTGTTTAAAGATTGGCAGATAAAAGGGGATAAGACCTTGTATTGATTTCAAATGAAGCCCGTAATCGAGTTGCATTTTATCAATTGACAATTGGATAACACGTGTTCCAGTTCATAACATGCATCCAACAAAACATCAATCGGCTCCGTTAGGAGCCGTAGTGTTTGTAGCCCGGGGTGACAACCCCGTGGAATGGCCCCCCCGGACGTCCCGCCCCCAAATATGTATTAACCCCAAAAAGCGAAGGCTGACCTTCCGGCCAGCCTCCATATCAAATCTCTTCGTTTGGACACTAAGACTACTGAGCTTTAGGAGCAGCGTGTTTGTGCATTTTGTGCGCAGGTTTAGCTGTGTCAGCAGCAGGCTTTTCAGTCTTTGCTTTTTCTTTCTTTGCTGGTTTCTGTGCTGGTGTCTGTGCGAAAACTGCAGCGCTGGCGCTCATAAATACTGCTGCTACAATAAGACTTTTCTTGATGTTCATGACTAATAATTTTTTGTGATTGAGAGATGAATTATTTCTAATTGCTGATGTAAAATTAAGGCTGAAAGAGCCGCTGACCGGGCGGTTTCGATGAACAGGGATTAACTGTCGGTGAAAAAGGGAAAAGGAAAGGTAGGCTTATAACAGCAATCTCAGCGTTTCTTCTAAAGCCTTTATACACAGAGTCTTAAGTGTATTATACTGCTCTGCCACAAAGGCTGCATCGTATGCATTATCCAGGTTTTCAAGCGCTTCCAGCAGGGGGTATAAGCTGGTTTCCAATCCGATAAAGGAAATAGTCGTTTTTATATTATGCGCGGAACTACGTATAGCGGTTACCGATCCTTCATCGATGGCTTTTTTCAGCTGGGAAAGATCGTCGGGGAGCTGTGTAACGAACTGCTGCAGCATGTTCTGTTCGAATGCTTTATCGCCCATCGACAGCTGTTGCAGATATTCCAGTTGTACGAGGGGAGCGGTTTCATGTTCCGTAGCCTGTCCGTTGCTGCTGCCATTGTGAAAGGCAGTATACCCGTTTTGACGGGCATAGAGTTCCGGCGTGCTGCTCTTGCCGGTAAAGACCTGTATCATACGGTACAATTCTCCTTCCCGTATGGGTTTCGCCAGGTATTCATTCATCCCTGCCTGCAGGCATTTTTCCTTTTCGCCCGACATGGCATGTGCGGTCATGGCGATAATAGGAATATTGGATTGCAATTCCTCCCTGATCTTTTTTGTGGCCGTATAACCATCCATTTCCGGCATCTGAAGATCCATCAGTACCAGGTCAAAATGCTGTCTGGATAGAGCGGATAATGCTTCCTGTCCGTTGTTCACCAACTGGTAATGCAGCTGCCGGTTACCCAACAGATGCCGCAGGAGGTTTTGATTCATTTTGTTGTCTTCCGCTACCAGCAGCCGTATATCCGGTTGTTGTGGCAAGGCGAAATTATCCTGGGAATAGTTGTGGCTTTCTCCACTGTCGGGCAATAGTTCTCCCAATGTATAAGGTAGTTCCACCTTGAATGTACTGCCTTTCCCCGGTTCACTTTCAACGCTGATACTGCCATGTTGTAACTCTACAAGTTGCCGTACGATGGTCAGTCCCAGGCCTGTTCCACCGAATTTGCGGGTGATGTCTGCTTCCGCCTGGTTAAACCGGTCGAAGATGGTAGCTACCTTGTCGGGGGCGATGCCAATACCGGTATCGCTGACGGTGAATAATAACCGTACGCCGTTTTCGGAGTTGAGCCGGCTGACCCTTACCTGTACCTTTCCCTGGGGCGTAAATTTGATAGCGTTGTTGACCAGGTTGACGAGCACCTGTGTCAGTCGCATGACGTCTCCATAAAGGATGTCGGGTACATGGGTATCTATGCTGAAGGATAATTCCAGTTTCTTTTCCAGTGCTTTGGGCTGGAACATCAGTTCCAGGGAATGCAGCATGCCGCGTAAGCTGAAGGATACGGGCTCCAGCCGCATCATGCCGGATTCTATTTTGGAGATATCCAGTATATCGTTGATGATGTCCAGCAGGTTTTCGCCGGCGTGCTGAATGGCGGTCACGTATTCTTTTGACTTGTCATTCATGGGTTGTTGCTGCAGCAGGTGCGTGAAGCCCAATACGGCGTTCATGGGCGTTCTTATTTCGTGGCTCATATTGGCCAGGAACTGATCTTTGATGATGGTCAGTTTCTTTTCCTGCTGTCGCGATTGATTGAGTGCCTCGATCAGTTGTTCCTGCTTGTAGATCCTGCTGGTGATGTACAGGAATGACAACAGACTGGAAATGCAGGCGAAAAACAGCATGATGGTACCCCAGTTCAGGGCTTTTTGTCCGCTGGTGTCAATCATATGCGTAGTATGATTCACTTCCGTCTGCCGGGTGCTGTCGAGGGAATGAAGAATGACCGTAATAGCGTCGCCGAGGCGTTTGCCTTTCTGGGCGTTGATGATCCGCTCTGCGGGCCATTTACCTTTCGTATAAAAGGTGTCGAGTATAGCGATGTTCAGTTTGTTCTTTTCTTCTACGAGGTAATTCAGCTGGGTGAGCAATTTCTCTGTGCTGTCATTGCTGACGAGCTTATTAATTTCCTGGAGGTCGGCTTTGATGAGGGCCACTTCGGCTTCTATGCCGGTGATATTCAGTGAGTCCTGTGATATCACTGCACCGCGTACTTTACTATCGGTTTTGGCTATACTGGTTTGTAATTTCTGCAGTTCGTTTTTGACGTTTAATTCGTCGAGGAGTTTTTCGTTGCCGGAGATGAGTTTACGTATATTCTGAGCTGAGTTAAATTGCAGCACGATGAATAGTACAAGTCCCAGGATGAACAGGCCCAGTAAGTAATATTTAATCAGCTTCGGCTGCATTTTCGCGGAGAATATTTTATTTAAAATTACGAATGTATTTTGTTTTGCCTGCTTTTTTGCTTGTTGGTTGCCGGGGTGCTGGCAAAACGAATGACGAATCACGAATACTGTTTATTCGTCACCCGTCATTCTTGTTGATAAACCCAAATCTTATTTTAGACAAGCTTTCGCGCGCCCGTTGCTCTCATGATTCTTCAGGTTGTGCTTGTCCAATAGGTTCTTACTGGTCGTTCTGTCCGTTTCTTTTGCTTGTATAAATCGATATTTACGTTTCTTCAGAACCTCCTGAACCGCATCACCCGTTGATCTGCTGCTTATTTAGCAGCTTTCTTCATGTGATGTTTCTCATGTGCTTTCTTTGCGTGTTCGGTTTGTGCTTACTGTCCGTTCTGTCCGTTTACCTTTGCTTGTTTAAAATCGAATGTTCCGTTTTCTTCAGCACCACCTGGTCCGCAAAGCTGTTGATCTGCTGCTTATTTAGCAGCTTTCTTCGCGTGATGTTTCTTATGAGCTTTCTTTGCGTGTGGGGCGGTAGCTGTTTTAGGTTTCTCCTGTTGTTTAGCGCTAACAGTTGTAGTTTTAGCAGTTGCAGCTTTAGCTGTATGTACAGGTTTAGCAGCAAATGTGGCGGTACCTGCGAAGATCATTGCAGCGGCCATCAGAATTCCTAACTTTTTCATGATTCGTATTTTTTATTTGATGATTAATAGTTGGACAATTGGTCGTTCAGCTGTTGATCAATTGATTTGCTCATTTGTTTCATTAACTGTCCTGCTCAATTGCTTTGTTGAACCAAAGATACATGGCATATGAAGGGGGCATGCGGGTAAATTGTTTAACAGGCATCAGCCGTCGGCGGAAGAGGAACAACTGTCGTTGGGATATATTATATTTGTTCGCCACCTACGTAAACCGACATAACGTCAACCAATATAAACCCTCTTTTTGCATGAATTCTAAGAAGATCACGTCAGGTATCGCCCTCATTTTATTATTGCAAAGCACTTATGCCCAGCAGAAACTGAGTGGTTTTAGTAGTGAACACAGCCAACAGCACCAGCAACTGGAAGCCAGTTTCGACAAGGAACTGAGCGCCGCCGCTATTGGGAATAACATCAAAACCTTGTCGGCCCAGCAACACTATCTCGGTATGCCAAGGGATAAGTGGGTGGCAGAGAACATCCTGCAACAGTTTAAAAGCTACGGCTGGGATGCCAGGATAGAGACCTACCAGGTGCTTTTCCCGACTCCGAAAACCCGGGTGTTGGAAGCCAGCTATCCGGAGAATTATAAGGCGGTGCTCAAAGAGCCTGCGCTTAGGGAAGATCCCAGTACTGGTCAGCCGGATGAACTGGCCACCTACAATGCCTGGAGCGCCGATGGTGATGTGACCGGGGAACTGGTATTTGTGAATTATGGTTTACCGGAGGACTATGAATACCTGGAAAGGCTGGGCATCAGTGTGCAGGGTAAGATCGTGATCGCCAAATATGGCCGTTCCTGGAGGGGCATCAAGCCGAAAGTGGCACAGGAACATGGGGCTATCGGTACCCTGATCTATTCCGATCCTAAAGATGATGGGTACTACCAGGGAGATGTATATCCGCAGGGGCCTTTTAAAAGCGAATACGGGGTCCAAAGGGGCTCTATTATGGATATGGTGATCTATCCGGGGGATCCGCTCACTCCTGGCGTAGGAGCCACGGAAAATGCGAAAAGACTGGAAAGGTCGGCCGCAACCAATCTTTTAAAGATACCGGTACTGCCGATCAGTTACCATGATGCGGCGCCATTGTTGGAAGCACTGGATGGTCCGGTTGCGCCTGAAAGCTGGAGAGGCGCCCTGCCATTCACTTATCATATTGGTCCGGGTAAGGCGAAAGTGCACCTGAAGCTGGAATTTGACTGGAAGATGGTACCTGCTTATAACGTGATCGCTTTTATGAAGGGAAGTCAGCAGCCTGACCAGTGGGTGATCAGGGGTAACCACCACGATGCCTGGGTGTATGGCGCTGCGGATCCTGTCAGCGGACTGGCAGCCTTGCTGGAAGAGGCGAAGGCTATTGGTGTGCTGGCGAAGAAGGGATATAAACCTAAGAGGACATTGGTATACGCGGCCTGGGACGGTGAGGAACCCGGATTGCTGGGCTCTACGGAATGGGTGGAAGCGCATGCAACTGAATTACAGCAGAAGGCGGTTGCTTATATCAACTCTGATGGAAATAGCCGTGGTTTTCTCGGCATAGGTGGTTCACATGCACTCGAACCTTTTGCAGGGGAGATTGCTAAAGGGATTATCGATCCGCAAACTAAGGTAACTGTCCTCGAAAGGAAGCAGGCGTCTGATATCGTATCAGCAGCTACGGTGAAAGCCAAAAAGGACTTGCTGGCGAAGAAGGATATGACGATCAGCGCACTGGGATCGGGGTCTGATTATTCGTCTTTCCTGCAGCACCTCGGAATTCCGTCTTTGAATGTTGGTTTCGGCGGAGAAGGTGCAGGTGGAGAATACCACTCGATCTACGATACCTATGAGAACTATTCCCGCTTTAAAGATCCCGGTTTTGAGTATGGGGTAGCATTGTCCAAATTCGGTGGTCATGCGGCCCTGAGACTGGCAGATGCGGATGTATTACCATTTGACTTCCGCAGTCTTTCCAAAACCATCAACGGGTATACAACAGAACTGATTGCACTGATGGAACAGATGAGAGAATCTACTGCAGTGGAGAATCAGGTCATCAATAACAAGGCTTACGAACTGACAGTTGATATCAGTAAACCAATTAAAGCGCCATCTGTAAAATCGGAGGTACCTTATATTGACTTCTCAAAATTGCAGAATGCATTGGTGGCATTGGATAAAGCTACCCAGCAATTGCAGGAGGCGAGGACCAAAGCGCCTGTTCCTGGAGAGAAAACAGATGCGCTCAATAAGGCGCTTTATCAGGCGGAACAACAGCTGTTGTATGATAAGGGATTGCCAAACAGGGCCTGGTATAAACACACGGTGTATGCGCCTGGATTTTATACAGGTTATGGTGTGAAGACCCTTCCCGGTATCCGGGAGGCCATCGAACAGAGAAGATGGCAGGAAGTAGAGGAGCAGATCGCTATCGCAGCGGAGGCGGTGAACCGGTTGACGAATTATCTGCAACAGGTGACGGCGGGATTGAAATAAGGCGATTTAGCTTTTTTACAGTTACAGCGGTTGTACAGCTAAGTATTTATATTTACGTTAAGTAGTCCGGTTTCAGTATGGGATACCGTTTTGATACCGCTTAGATACCGCTTTAATACCGCTAATCCTGCGTTGATCCTGCGTTCATGAACGTAAGATCAACGCAGGATTAGCGGTATCAAAGCGGCATCTAAGCGGCATAAAATCAGTATTTCCCGCACGCCTTTTCTTCCTTTTTCCAGGTAACTTTGTGATATATTCATAACCACCCCTGCTAATCTCCCTGAGTTAGAGTAGCATTATCTCGAATAATCCGCGTTATCAACGCGTCCATATAAACACGCATTTCCTTATTGGGGTAAGGCGCCTGGCAGCTTCCGTAAAGCTACGGCGCAATGACCAGCGGGAGATCATAATAAGTTCAACCGGCTGTTAAGTGCAGCACGATAAGCATCTGCAACCGGGACAGCGTTCTTTGAGATAACAATAGCGCCATCCTGAATGGAGTCGATCTTATCCAGCGCCACAATGTAAGAGCGATGTACGCGCATAAACTTTGCGTCGGGCAATCTCTCTTCGATGGCTTTTAAGGTGGAATGCACCGCATGGAATTTCTGGGGAGTATGCAGTTTTACATAGTCGCCCATGGCTTCCAGGTAGAGAATTTCATCCAGCTTGATACGTTTCAGTGTACCGCTATCCCTGATGAAGACAAACTCGTTGTCGGTATCATGCACTTCGCGGGCGGTAGCCTGATGTAGCTCTTTCGCTCGTTCTATAGCCTGCAGGAAGCGGGAGGGGGTAACAGGCTTGATAAGATAATCTGCTACATGCAGTTCAAAGGCCTCCAATGCGTAGTCTTTCTTGGCAGTGGTAAAGATGATGACAGGGCCTTTCTTCCCGATGTTACGTGTCAGCTCGATGCCGTTCATACCGGGCATTTCAATGTCAAGCAGTAAGAGATCGATCTTTTCCTTCTGCAGGATATTATAGGCTTCTATTGCACTGGCACATTCGCCAGCTACACGTAGCTGATCTACATGACTGGCCAACTGCTTCATTGCAGTGCGCGCCAGTTTGTTGTCGTCGATTATCAGGCAGTTCATAGTGCAAATATACACAAGCTCCATACCGGGATGCCGGAACAGACATTATAATTCGCTTAAAACCGTGGGGAGGGCTATGTATTATAAATTTGTTTAAATATCTTGCATGCATATAAATGGGTCTCGACTTGAAACAGCTCAAAAGGCTTTTACTTTTCCTTTCATGCGTCTTTCTCCTGCCACTGCTGCAGGAAGAGTCCCCATTTATTGCTTCCGGATCACAGACAATAATACATGCCTATACTGCTAATGTTATATCTCATGCTGATAATAACCAGGCAGATGTAACAGCTATTAGCGGAGAGCAATGTTTTAAAAGTAGTATCCGTAAGTATAATCATCGTACCAGGGCATTAAATGACTATCATGAGCTATGCCTGTTTGTGCCCAGTATCCGTATCAAAACATGCTTTGTTTATATTCCTGCTGTTTATAGCGGATATAAAAATTCCTATATCAGTGTCGCCGTTACACTCAGTGACTGGCGTGGGCCTCCTGTAGTCTGATTTTTCCTCTCTCTTTTATTATCCTTATTTAATACCGTAGACAGGCGTCTATGGTGACTCAACATCTGTCAGTTATGAATAAAAAAATTGCTGCAGGGTTGTGGGTGTTCATACTATGTCTGGCGACTGGCATGCCGAATCATACCTATGCGCAGTCGGGCGGAGAAAATCTGTCCCTCCAGCAGGCTATTACCCTGACCCTTCAACATTATCCATCATTAAAAGCAAAGCAAACATTATCGCGGGCAGGCATTGCCCATACAACGGATATCAGTCATAACTGGTGGCCTTCCGTTAAGCTTGTTGAAGAAGCCACTGTTGGAACGGACAATGGTATTTACGGCTCTTATTTTCCGTTAAGCACCATTCCATCTACATCAGGCGGGATCCGTGGAGCTAACCGCAGTGATGTAATGAGTGGCAATATTGCGCTGGCACAGGTACAGTGGGAAGTATACAACTTTGGCGCATATCGCACACAAAAAGAAGAAGCAGTGCAGCAGCAGAAAGTATTGGGACTTGATGCAGACATTACTGCTAATGACCTGATGGTGGCTGTGATACGGGATTACCTCGGGTTATTGCAATACCGTTCACAGATGAAGATCCAGGAAGACAATATAGAGCGTACACGGTCAGTACAAAAGGCGGTGACGGCTATTGTACTGCATGGGCTGAAACCTGGTGTAGACAGCTCTATAGCAGCTGCAGAATTATCCAAAGCAAGACTGAACTATCTCGATATTCAGAACAACTATAATAGTGTGCGGCTACATCTGGGCATTTTAACAGGATTGGATACCAGTGCTATTCAGCCGGATACACTGTACGACAACGGCTTGCTGTCAATGCTGACAGGATTGACTGATACTGCATCAGTGGCGAAAGGACATCCCGTGTTACTGTATTATAACGGTTTGTTACTGCAACAGCAGAAACATGAACAGGTGATCCGCAGAGCAGCGCTACCTAAAATATCGTTGTTGGCTTCAGGATGGATGCGCGGTTCCAGTGGACAGTTCAATGATATCTATAATAAAAATCTGTGGAGCGGATTGGGATACAGCCGTTATAACTATCTCGCAGGACTGGCACTGACTTATAATCTTGCCGATATAGGACACACAAAAGATAAAGTGAGAGAACAGCACCTGCGTACCCAGGCCGCTGCAGAACAGCTGGAGACAACGCAGGCTGTGCTGGATAATCAGTTGCAGCAGTCACGCCTGGGTATCCGTACTTCTCTTGACAAGCTACGTGAAATGCCAGCACAGCTAAATGCGGCGCGAGCTGCTGCTGTGCAGAAGATGGCCTTGTATAAAGGAGGATTGACCAATATCATTGAGGTGACCAATGCCTTATACCTGCTAAACAGGGCGGAAACAGACCTTGTACAGACGCGTAATGCGGCATGGCAGGCTCTTTTCACACAGGCATTCGCCGTTAACAATATTCAGGAACTGGTGCAACAGCTGGAGCTTGCCCGCAAACAGTAATAGCAAAAAAGTCAATTATGTCATTAGTTACTAGCGCACTGAAAAAGCCATTGTCCGTGGTTGTACTGACCCTCGGCATGTTCCTGTTTTCAGTACTGGCTGTTATGAATATTCCTATAGACATCTTTCCCAAGCTGAATCTGCCGACGATCTATGTCATAGAGCCTTATGGCGGCATGTCGCCCCAGCAAATGGAAGGATTCTTTGCTACCCGCTTGCAGGACCAGTTCCTGTATGTGAACGGGATCAAAAATATCAGCAGTAAGAATATACAGGGGCTTACAATGATCAAGCTCTCTTTTTATGAGAATACCGATATGGCGGAGGCTTCGGCACAGGTGGCCTTACAGGTGAACAGGGCGATGAAGTTCTTTCCACCAGGTGCGTTGCCACCACAGGTGGTGCGTTTTGACGCTTCTTCATTACCGGTGGGACAATTGGTATTCAGTTGTCCCAACCGTTCATTGAAAGATATTTACGATCTGGCCAATACGCGCGTCAGGCCGATGTTTGGTTCCGTACCAGGCCTGTCTGCACCACCGCCGTTTGGCGCCAACTCCCGCTCTGTGATCGTCAGTGTAGACCCTGATCGTTTACGTAGTTACAATATGAGTGCGGATGAAGTAGTGGAGGCGATTGCGAAGAACAACGTGATGACGCCTTCAGGGAATATCCGCATCAATAATACGATGTATGTGACCACTATCAATTCGCTGGAGAAACAAGTAGAAGATTTCGGGGATATTCCCATTACGACCAATGGCAATTCTACCGTGTTCGTGAGAGATGTGGCGAGGGTAAGCGATGCGGCGGATATTACGGTAGATTATGCATTGGTGAATGGGCGGCGATCTGTTTACATTCCTGTCGTGAAAACTGCGGATGCTTCTACCTGGGACGTGGTGAAAGAACTGAAAGCAAGATTGCCTGAGATGCAGAGTCTTTTACCTGAAGATGTGAAGGTGACCTACGAGTTTGACCAATCTGTGTTTGTGATCAATGCGGTAAAGAGCTTGATGACGGAGGGTTTGCTGGGCGCATTGCTGACAGGATTGATGGTGTTGTTGTTCCTGAGGGACCTGCGGAGTTGCCTGGTAGTGGTGGTGACGATTCCCATTGCTATCCTGGCGGCGGTGCTGGGATTAAAGCTGGCAGGACAGACCATCAACCTGATGACATTGAGCGGACTGGCGTTAGCCATTGGCGTACTGGTGGATCAGGCGACGGTGACGATAGAAAATATTCACCAGCACCTGGAGATGGGAAAATCCAAGCGGCAGGCTATTTATGAGGCGAGTGAGGAGATCGCGTTTCCCTTGTTGCTCATACTCCTGTGTATACTGGCGGTGTTTGCACCTTCATTTATCATGACAGGTGTGCCGAAGGCAATGTTCCTGCCATTGTCGCTGTCTATTGGCTTCGCGATGATAGCATCTTACTTCGCGGCGCAGTCGCTCGTACCGGTATTGTCCAACTGGTGGCTGAAAGAAGGCAAGTTCAATCATGGATTGGCACTGGATGATGAAGAGATCAGGCAGGTAAGGCACGACCATACGCATCATGGGCATAAAGGTGGTTTTGAGCGATTTAAGGACCGTTTTGTGTCATTGCTGGAATGGTTGGGCAGGCGTTCGCGACTGGTGATAGGCTTGTATGTGATAGTGGCATTCGGTGTTGCAGGAGCTGCCTTTATGATAATCGGGAAGGACCTGATGCCACATGTGAATACAGGGCAGTTCCAGTTGAGATTGAAAGAGCCGGATGGTACAAGGCTGGAGAGAACGGAGGAGAAGGTGCATGAGGTACTGGCGTTGATCGATAGTACGGTGAACGGGAATGTGGCGATCAGTTCGGGGTATGTGGGGTTGGTACCGAGTAGCTATGGTACCAGTAATCTGTATGTGTTTAACGCAGGTACGCATGAAGCGGTATTACAGGTCAATTTAAACGAGGATTACAAAGTTGACATAGAAGACCTCAAAGATGAATTACGCGCCCGTATTAAGGCTAAAATGCCCGAAATGCGTGTAAGCTTCGAACCGGTAGACATGACAGAGAAGATCATGGCGCAGGGGGCGGCTACGCCTATTGAAGTGAGGGTAGCCGGAAAGGACATGAAACAGATAGCTGCTTATGCGGGGGAGCTGGTAGATAAACTGAAGGAAGTGGATTTCCTGCGGGATGTGCAGATCGCGCAGCCACTGCATTATCCAGTCATCAATATCAATATAGACCGGTTCAAGGTAGCGCAGATGGGGCTGAATATGTACCAGGTTGCCCGTTCGGTGACTGCATCCACCTCTTCCAGTCGTTTTACGGAAAAGAACCAATGGCTGGATGAGAAGGTGGCGTATACTTACCAGGTGCAGGTACAGGTGCCGGAGTATATCATGCAGACGATTGAT
Source organism: Chitinophaga filiformis (assembly GCF_900102545.1). Lineage (GTDB taxonomy): Bacteria > Bacteroidota > Bacteroidia > Chitinophagales > Chitinophagaceae > Chitinophaga > Chitinophaga filiformis. Next base: position 88,079 of record NZ_FNBN01000014.1, read on the forward strand.
GATCTGAAAGAGATACCATTGGTAAAAGGGCAGCCAAGACCTGTGTTGGGAGATGTGGCGACCTTCTCTCATGGTGAGATGCCGGGCGAATTTGACAGGGCAGGGACAAGGCGTTTTGTGACTGTCAGTGCTAATATCACTGGCAAGGACTTAGGTGCGGCTACGAAGGTGGTGCAGAACGCCATTAAAGAAATGGGAGAACCGCCGAGAGGATTGAAGGTAGAGCTGAAAGGGAGTTCCAGTCTGTTAGTCGAGACACTATCCAGTTTGCAGAATGGTCTGATGCTGGCTATTGTGGTGATCTTCTTACTGCTGGCGGCTAACTACCAGTCGTTTAAATTAAGCTTCGTAGTGTTGGTGACGGTGCCTGCGGTAATAGCCGGAGCGCTGATCATGCTGTTGCTGACAGGCGCTACGCTGAACCTGCAATCGTATATGGGCATGATCATGTCGACAGGGGTATCTGTGGCGAATGCGATCCTGATCGTAACCAATGCGGAGAAGCTCCGGCTGGAATACCGGGATGCGTATAAAGCGGCTATTACCAGTGCCGGTATCCGTTTGCGTCCTATCCTGATGACCAGTCTGGCGATGATAGCGGGTATGGTGCCAATGGCAACGGGACTGGGAGAATCGGGAGATCAGACGGCGCCGTTAGGCCGGGCGGTGATAGGAGGATTGATTGCTTCCACACTGGCGGCCCTGCTCATCTTACCGTTGGTATATGCTGCCATTCAGCGAAAAGCATCTTATGACGATCCGTCATTGCTACCTGTAAAAAAAATAAAGGAACCTAAAATAGCGACCAATCATGTACACGTATAAGTATCTGTTCACTATAGGCCTGCTGGCTGCCTTGTTCACTGCCTGCCATGAAAAGGCGTCTCAAAGGAAAGAAGCTGTCAAAAGCAATAAGAATCAAAAATTTGAACTGGCCACTGTTATTCATGAACCGCTGTCGTCCAGTATACAATTGCCTGCGGTGCTGGAAGCTTATCAGCGGGTGAGTATTTATCCGCGGGTGAGTGGTTTTGTAAAAACAGTTGCGGTGGACAGGGGGAGTGTGGTCCATAAGGGAGAGGTGTTGATCACACTGGATGCACCGGAGATCATTCAACAGTACTTTGCTGCCCAGTCGAAGTATTTGCAGTCGAAGGCGGTATTTGCGGCCTCCAAAGACAACTATGAGCGCACACTGGCAGTCAGTGAGACACCGGGAACTGTTTCCGCCCACGATGTCGAAGTAGCCGAGGCCCGTATGGTGGCAGATAGCGCCATTATGAACAGCGAACTGGCGAATTTCAGAGCGCTGGAAGCTACGAGGAGTTATCTGACGGTGACAGCACCTTTTGATGGAGTGATCACAGAACGTAACGTACATCCGGGTGCATTAGTGGGACCGGGAACAAAGCTCGACGGCGGGGCCATGCTGATGCTGGAACAGGAGGACCGTCTGCGCCTGGTGGTGCAGGTGCCGGAAGTATATAGCGCACAACTGTCGGCCGCAAGACAGGTATCGTTTCATGTGAATGCATTGCCCGGGAAGATCTTTGCAGGGGCGATCAGTCGTCAGGCAGGTTCTTTGAGTGACCGTTATCGCTCTGAAGCGGTGGAAGTGGATGTACAGAATGTACAGCATCTCCTGAAACCGGGAATGTATGCGGAGATCACCATTCCGGTTACCGGATCCGTACAGGCGATGGTAGTACCGGGTAGTGCGATAGTGACCTCTACAGAGAAGAAGTATGTAGTGGCGGTGAGAGAGGGATATACACGATGGATTGATGTGCAGGAGGGGAATCACCATAGTGATTCATCTGAAGTGTTTGGTAGTTTGATGCCGGGGGATAGGGTGATTGTTCATGCGAATGATGAGATAAAGGAGGGGCTTAGGATTGATTAGAAAGGAGCTGTGTTGCATTATTGAGGGATAATGGATAGCATAGGACTGATCGGATGGAGGCAAGCGTGTCCCCGGCAGCATTTTTGTATTTCATTGATTAAACGTATTGATATGACAATCAAGAAAACCACCAATGAAAAGCGGGCGATCAAACAGGTAAAACGTAAGACCGCCGGCGCTACAGATGTTGCCAAAGCCGCTCCGAAAAAGGAGTTCAATGACGATAAGAACAATACCCTGGAAGGGTATGATGAGAATGAGTATGATACTAAGGACCAGGCTGACGAAAAGCGCCGTAAGGCTTAGACCGTCCATCCATAGGGAATGTATTCATTCTCAAAGCTGCCATCATCATAGAGGTTGACCATGGCATAACCGTTTTCAGTGCGGTACCTGACGCCTTTCCACCAGTTGCCGCTCACAGCTCCGTTACTGATGTAAGTGACGCCGTTGTACATTACCTGCTCATAGAGGTGAATGTGTCCGCTCATGCACAGTTTGATGTTCAGATGCTGGTCAAACAGTGCCACAAGGCGGGCGGCATCTGTATGCATGGAACCAACGCCCAGCTCATAACCCGTATCTTCCTTGAATTTATTATCGACCACTACTGTTGCTGCTGATACGATCGGTACGTGAGAAAAGATAATGACAGGCAGCTGGGTATTGGCTGCGAGATCTTTTTCCAGCCAGTCGAACTGCTCATCGTCCAGCTTGCAGGTATACCAGATACCGTCCTTTTTAGGCTGGATGCTGTCGAGGATGATGAAGTGCCAGCCAGCCTTGTCAAAGCTGCGGTACGGCTTTTCCAGGCGCATCATTTCCAGGGAGTATTTCTTGCCATATAATGGATCGGTTGTTTGTCCGGCGCCCCAGATATCATGGTTGCCGATACAATATTCGATGGGCAGGCTGTTGTCGCTTTTCATCAGTCCATGCCAGAGATTCCACTGCACCTCTACACGGTCTTTGGGTTGTTTAAGCGCGTCCATGATACAGTCGCCGGTATTCATGATAAAAGCAGGCGCATCTTTTTGGGACTGTATATGGTGGAGACATTTGGCGAGTCCCTCGGGCGCTTTCATTTCAGGTTCCAGGTGCACGTCTGTCAGGTGAGCAAAGCGCAGTACTCTTTTTTTAGGTTTGATGATCCCTTCTGTAACGGCTGCAAAAGCCCGGGTGCCGGGTAATGCACCGATCAGTGCACCAAGGCCGAGGTTTTTCAATAATGAGCGACGATCCATATGATTGTGAATTTTGAGTTGTTACAAACTTATAGGCTTGCGTCCGGAGATGCCAGCGAAAAAGGGAGTATTAATATAAAAATAATATATAGTCTGGCCTTGTTTCGGCTTTGTACATAAAATGTTGAAAATAAGTGAGTATGGCTACCTGAATACAGCTAAGATTTCATTAATTTAAAGATAAAACGAAAGGTTATGGCAAGGCAACAAGGTGTTCTTCCATTTACAGGGCCGCTTGGTAATATGGTCGGGTATCGCAGGAATGGGAAATATCTCCTGCGGAAGCGGCCCCTGTTTGTGAGACAGTCGGCAGCGACTAAATTAGCTGCGAAAGATTTCGGTACCGCCAGCAAGGGAGCTGCCTTGCTGCGTCGTGCATTATATGCTGAGTTGCATAGGCATTATGACAGTGATCTTATTACGCGATTGAATAAGGCACTGGCGGATGTGATGCGTAAGGACAAATATTATGCGGTAGGAGAGCGGCGTTTGAATGTGAGTAATATGCAGGCGTTCCGTGGGTTCAGATTTAATGAAGTCAGTGGGCATGAGCGCTTGTTGTCATCTACGCCGGTGATCAGAGAAGATGTGAATGGTATTCATGTTGATCTTTCTGCGTTTGGGGTTTATCCACCTAAAAGTGTGACGCATGTTGCTGTCAAAGCGATTGTAGTATCTGTTAACTTTGAAAGAAATGCGGTACAGGTGTCTGCATCTGAGACGGTGACTATTAAGAAAGGGAAGCCGTTGGCAACAGCCACACTTAGTATTCCTCCGATACACGAGCCGTGTGTTGCGCGTAAAGGAATGAGGATCGTTTTGCTGGAAGTACAGCCGTATATCCAAGCGAATGGAGCCCTGGTATCATCAGGTAACAGGCTGGGGTATGCGTTGGATGTTGTGGCAGTGCTTCCACCGGCGGAACAGATGGTGAAAGTAAAGAGAGCATATAAGAATAAGGCCCCAATGCTAAAAGTTATTCCTGTATATACTGGACGGGCTGTTGAGCGTACAGCCGGGGTATGGTTTGTTAACAGAAATGTTGTGCCCAGTTTGAAAGTTCCTTTCTTAGCGAATGATCTTCCGCAGCTACTGCTGCTAAGTGAAGATCAGTAAGGCGCTTGTTCGTTAGCGTTGTAGTCCTTTTCAATGCGATGTTTAGCCCCTAAATAACGGAGATCAGGTCTCCGGATGGATAGCCATGTCTTATTCGTATTTTCCCTTCAAATTTCGCATCCTTTTGGCCATTTTTGTTATTGTTGATGTCCTTCTTTGGAGAATGTTTGCTGCATTTCTATATGGAAATAGATTAGGACATTAGTCTTAATATGCCTGAAAAGACGGGAAAGGGATATAGTAACCATGGCTTTGTGCTGGAGGTGAGCTGGACCTGTAGGATTGATACAGTAGCATTTGCTTACCGGAAGGCTCTCGATAAGGCCGTTAATCCCTCTTCCAACTCTGTTTCAGAAAGAGCACCATAACCTAAGCGTATGCCGTTGATTTTAGGTTCGCTCAGTATGCACTGAATCCTTCATCGAGGTAATTACATACCGCATCGGCTGTTCTGATGGCATCTTCGTAGTTATTCACAGGTTTGGTCAGTTCATCCAGCAGGTAAGCGGGCAGGAGCCTTCTTTTCTTTAATTCGGCGTGCGCTTCCGCTGCATCTCCTCCCGTTATCGCAATAGGAATGACTGGTACATTGGCTTCCTGGGCTTTCCTGAAAGATTCAAAAGTACCTCTCATTCCCCCAATCAGGATCACTGCATACGCCCTCGCGAAGATTCTTTCATATGATTGCTCTTCATTGGCTACCCGTTCTATCACTCCTCCCTGGTACTCCAATTTCTGCTTTTCTACTACGACCTGAATGAGATAGCCTTCATCAATGATCTCATCCTTTGCCAGCTGGGCTGCGTATGCGTCTGAGACTACAGCGTCTACACCACGCCATCCAGCGGTGATAATGCCGTAACCGGATTTAGCGAGTTCTATGGCAATAGCGTTAGTGACCATCCATTCCGTTTGGGAAAGGCGGCTTTTGCTGCTGCCGACGACGAGGACCCATTTTTGTTTGAAGTTGTGGGTGTTGGGGCGTTGAAAAGAAGAGGCTAAATTGGCAATTACAAAGTCTTCACCTTCAGTAATCCGGAAACTTAATAGGGGATATTGTTCTTTTTCCTTTTTTGCTTTTTCATAGATATAAGCACGGAAGGAATCCATTGTTATATGAGTGTTGTTTACTACCGCTTCGCCATATAGTCCATCCAATACTATGCTGTTCCTTTCAGAAGAATCGTTGTCATGGCGCATCAATGGAACCTTAAAGAAACAGTAAGGAGCCGGGGTAGCCCTCAAAATTTGTGGTACGAGAGAACCTGAGCTTTCGATTTTCTCTATGTGGATATCAGCCAAAGGAGGATATTCAGCCAAAACTATGACCTTAACAAAGTCGGCATTGATTAATACCTCAATATGCTTACTGATGTTTACCAGGTCAGCAGCATTTTTATCAGACCAGGAAGGTAGAAGCAGGAAAATGTCCCCCATGTGGCTCAACATATAGCCACATAAATAGATATACAGCACTCTTTTTTTGTCTGGATGCTCATTTCTTTGGGCAATCTGCCTGATCAGATCACGAATATCTTTTCCATGATTGACTAATTTCATCCCGGCTTTGGGTGTAAATAGGGAAATATTATCCTGTTTGGGCTTGTTTTCTAATGCATTTGAGAGCCAGTTGCCAAATTCCCGCGCATTCCGTTCCGCGAAAGGAATGCCGGGCAGATTTTCATATTCTCCCACACCGATAGATAGTCCCCACACTTCATATTCTTCTTTGATTCGTTTTAATTGGTTGACCAATGGTGCAGTAATAGTTTTCATTTCATCGATCAGTTTAGGAATATCTATCCCTGATAATACCGGTCTTTTATCAGCAGGTAACAAGGGATAGAATCTATAAGCTGATGGATCTGGCTCCCGTTTATCTTCCAAAATGAAATAGACCGGAATTTGCATAGCGTCGGCAATCGCCAGTAGCTTTTCGATGTTGTATTTTGCTTCCTGAACGTACATAGCCTCTTTCAAAGCAATAAAAATCATATCCGGAAACCGGTTATGAACGGAGAATGATTTATCAATGGCGGCCCAGGTGTCTAAGTGTTCAAAATCGACCCTGTTTTCATGTAAGGCAAATTTTACCTGGTTGTAAAAAGTAAAAGCGCCTGGTTCTGTTTTAGAATAGAATAAGCATTGTACTATGTCTCTTGTTTGGAGATATTCATAAGTCTTTGGAGCTCTGGGTGAGGTATCTGGGACCTCCGCAGTTTTAGATAAAAATATATCATTCCAGTGATCCTTATGTACGATGAATAACGGCGTTTGCCATGCATTACCATCATGAGCGAACGCCAGAAACTGGTTAAGTACCGATTGGTAAAGGTCGATGTAATTTATAGCCCGTTGCTTACTGAGGCATTGTGTGATAGCTTCGGTAAGCATTCCTCCTATACCGGGTAGCTCATAACACATTTCCTCAAGATGTGTGGCCATGATGGATCTGTGCTTAGGATTGTTTTCATCCAGCCAGTTCCGGCTGCCGCCGTGGGTATCGAGTATTAATATAATTGTTGGATTATTGGGTGCAGTTTTGATCAGTGCATTGAATTCGGCGTCGGTGAGGATGCCATTTTGTTCATTGCTGGTATATTCAGATGTCTGGTCAAGATCGTGAAAAAAAAGGGCGGAGTTATTCTGCTGATTGCTGGAGTGACCACTGAAGTAAAATAGAATGGCGTCTTCGCCTTTGGCGGTTGAAAGCCTCTCTGCTAGGTGGTTGACTACGTTGGCTCTTGTAGCTTCTTTGTCGATGATCAATCTGGCATTCTCTGCTTCGAGTAATTGTGCGTTCTCAAGGGCAACCCGCATTTTCCTGGCGTCGTTTACTGATTCATGCAGATTGAATTGCTTGTCTGCATAGTTATTGATGCCAACGAATATGCCGTATGTTTTGCCTTGCTTGTCTTGTTTCTTTTGTTCCTCTTGATTTATTAAATTCTCGACATCCTTATAGGCTGCCTTCAGGAAGGATCTGACGCCTTCTTTTTCTATATAGTCTAACATCGTGGCACCATTCAACAACAACGCAATTTCGTGTATGTTGAATTGTTGCCAGTCACATTCCTCTTCGATAACAAAGTATACCAGTATTTTCCTTGCCTGGCAGATGTTCATTATCGTCTTAAACCGGAACAGGTTTATTCCGGATAATAATTTGGGCACAAGTCCTATAAAAAGGATTTGTGTTTCAAACAGCTCTTTGACCAATCTTAAGACGTCCGGTTCCTCTTGACTATCCTCCCGGCCAAAAAATTCGCTCCATAATGAGGCATGAGAAAAGGTACCCTTTGGCGCGTCTATCTTGAAGCTATATATGCGGTGCAATAGCCATAGACTCTTCACCTCTTTCTGTGGTAACATATTTGCAATGAGTACCTGTAAGTAGGGGACAACCCTTTCTCGTCCCACTTTTAGAGTCGCTCCTTCAAGCATTTCATTTAATTCGGCCAGCCTATTTTCTGCCTCAGCATCGTGCCCCTGTTCATTGAGCACTTTTTTTACTTCATCCAGGGGGGCAGCCTTTGATCGCGAGAATAGTTGTTGATCCAAATCGAGTATTCCTGGTATGAGATGTGGTAAGGTAAAGATACTGGCATTAGCGCTTGATTGCACAAATTGCTGTAACAAGCTATTATAGAATTCGGCATAGGTAACGCTCCGGTCTGATCCGACCAGTATCTTTTCAAAAGAACTCTCCGGTTTTTTTTCGGTTACCGCACGTCCCGTGACAATCAGAGTGAATACCCGATAATCCGGTGCGTACCAGTCCGGAGTGATGCTATCGGCTTCAAGAACTACGACCACATCAGGAATGCTGTTGAAATTTTTCAGTATAAGCTCTCTTATTTGGTGCGGAGTGATTATTGCATTCAGTGTCTCAAGTGGATTATCTCCGCAATTTATATAAATGATAATTCTGTCGCTTTCTTTTAAAGTGGAGAGCAGTGTGTCAATCTTATAATGAAACCCCGCCAGTCCTGTATTCATTAGTAATTTTACGTTTTCCCTCCGCATATATCTTTTTTGAACGAGGACATCTGATATCTTATATAACAGGGACATAGACTGCTTCTGTACAAGTGATACAAAGAATCCATATACTTTTTCTTCCTGATCAATAGACCTTTCGTCTGCGGAGGACGGATCTGTTTTCACTATCTTCTTCAACCTGTTACTTAACGATGGTGGCAAATTTATCCTCACCGGCGTTCTGCCATCTATCACCTCATCAGTAAGCACAATACGTTTGGATGTTACTGTGCCAGGTTCAACTTCTACAGTGTCTGGCTTGTTTAAAGCATTTTGCAATAAGCTGGAGAATTGCTTGTTATCTTTTTCCAAAGCCGCTATCAGATTAACAATACCCAATCCACGACTAGTATTCTTCTTTTGCAGTTCCTGCGCAAGCGAACTAAGTATCTGCTCAGCAGCGGCTTTTTCATCTACCTCCATGATTGCTGTCCATTGCTGCGCATCATAATAGTTTCTCCATGCACTTCCCTGCGTATTCTGTCGCGAGTATTGATACAGGAATGCCGCCAGTTCTTCCTTTACAAACTGTCTTCCCCTATTTGCACGCAGATCTTCTAACAGGCATTGTCTGACTTCGGCATCCATCTCAAAGAGGTCTGGGCCGGTCTGGCGGAACAGGTTACACTGGATGCAATCATTCACTGCCAGTGCATCAATCTTACAAGCTACACTGTTCTTTATAAACGTGCCGAAGTTGGCCCATATCTGGTACAGGAGATGTACAGTAACAGCAACCGGGAAGGCAGCCAACTGTATCAGCTCCACATGATCGCCATTAGGGTAAAGAGGAGCAAAGCGGCTTGTGAACGACTGAATCGTTTCCCTGGCTTCCTGATGATGACCATTATTGCTCATTGACCAATATTTGAGATGCCTTTTGTTTTGAAGAACTGGATGATGTTTCCCATGTGATCGCTGTTATCATTGCCTGGCTCGAACATCTTTACAAAGGTGCTGATCTTCTCTGCAGATGTGCCTTTCCATCGTTGTTCAGGTAGTGGATTCAGCCAGGCGATACGATGCGACCGTAATTGGTATAATAATCTGAATACTTTTCTGACGCGGTCTTCGCTGTAATAACCTCTCGCAGCTCCGGCATCACTAACGATGAGAATGTTCCTGGACGGGCTGGTGATGAGCTTCCGGAGTTTTACACTCCGCGTATGTTCGGGATTGGTGAATAAATATTCTGAGGGGTAGTTACGAAAATAGAAGACGTCGCCTTCATTCTTCACGTTGCCAGTGGTAGCACTTTCCACGATAGCATCAGTCAGGTCTTTGAATGCGATCATGGATCCTTCATGATCTATCATTAATGTCCAGCGGGTGACAAAACCATCTTCTTCCCTCAGCTTCCAGTCATCGAAATATCCTTTCCGCGCAACTTCCTCTACTGTGGCGGGGATGTCTACTGTCGGACGACCTGCACCAGGCACTTTGTAACGCAGGGACCGGATCGTCTGTTCTATGAAACGCCGGCTGACCGGTAGGTAACGGTTATCAAAAGTGTAATTCTTCTTTCGGAAGAGATGATTGTAGTTGCGGTCTGTCGCCGTGGCCCCTGTATCGTCCTTTACTTCACTGATATAGAAATTCAACTCACCGACTTCCTCTTCCATGATTGTTTCGGTTGTCTTTTGTGATTCCTGGTTATTGTTAGCGTCGTCCTTTCCGGTTTCCGTTACAGGTGTTTTTGTTTCTTTATCGTTAGTTGTAGTATTGGTTTCTTTACGTTCTACAGTCTTCTTATCAGCAGGAGGAAAAATATCCTGCTGTGTGTATATACCCAGGTGCCTGTCGAGTATTTCTTCCAGCACCTGTTCGTTCATAATACTGTTTTTAAGGTGGAAGGGTTTCAGCCAGAGCTTTTTACACAGGAATAATAACTCGTTCCTCGAGGTAAGGCCGTAGCCTTTCTGTAGCGTATCTATCAGCAACAGATAGGAGGAGAGGTCTACGCCTTTATGCGGCATGCCTTTTTCCACCCTCATTATTTCGAGGAAAGCATTTTGCAATGGGAACCTTATGTCCGGCTGATTGCTCATAGTGGTATTTGTGCCTCGGTAGATAAAGGTTGTTCCATGGTTTTGAAATTGAACAGGGCGGTAGTCGTTTTAAACAACACATTCCCGAAGGGCACAGGTACCTGGTTGTTGTCATTTACTTTGTCATTCAGCCAATCCTGTAATGCGGCGTCGTCAGCTAATGTAGCGGGCCCTGTTCCCGGATCGCTGCATTCTTTCAGGACAGAGAACCAGTCAATGAATTCACTGGTGTTGATAGCTTTCCGGTACAAGCTGGCTTCTGTATTCATGCCTTTGCGGAGTGTTATAAAGGTCATCACCGCCTTTTCGATCAGTGAATCGGTTTCCTCCTGTGTTTGATAGAACCGTGCTTTCAGGATCCTTTCCAGCCATTCCTTTGTTTCAGGCGTCTCCAGTTTCTGTGCAGAGAACATGTCGATGTAATGAAACACACATCGGCGGAGGAATGCGTCGCTGAGATCCTTCTCGCCGTTACTGGTGATGACAATAAAAGGTTTATGTTCAAAAGAAGGTGACTCGCCTGTTTCAGGAATGTAGAAGCTATTCCTTTCCAGTTCGTTCAGCAGGTCGTTACTGAAATCAATATCGGCTTTATCTATTTCGTCGATCAGCAATACAGCTTTCCTGTCGTCTTCGCTATGCCGCATCGCCTCCGCCATAGGTCCCCAGGACCGATAGCGGTCTTTATTCCGCATATTGGTATTCTTGTTTTTGAAGTTGGCATCTCTGAGTCGCAAAAGATGGTCATATTCATATAAACCCTCCCTGGCTTTGGAAGTAGATTTTACGTTCCATTCAAAATATTTCTGCTGATTATACAACTCTCCTTCATACCATTCATACGCTATGGCTTTGGCCAGCAGGGATTTGCCGCAACCCGGTTCACCCATGAGAAGAAGGGGCCGTTCCAGTAGTAATGCCAGATTCACTGCTTTGCACAGTTCTTCATCTGCGAAGTAAGGGAAAATAGTTTCCTTTCCATCTCCCTTTTGTACTGCTGTTGTTCTGTTAAGATGTTTGCTTAAATATGAGGGGTGAGCCATATCAATCGCATTTTGTATTTAGTGAATCGGAAAATTTATATTAATTGATCTGGAAACGTGTGATAAAGGGTACTTCAAATTTGACCTTGCTCTTTAGTATCTTCAGTACCTGTCTGATGGTGCCATTGCTTTGCTGGTAGATCTCTTTAGCCAGTGTGGCATTCAGGCCTATTCTGGCTAACTGGGGCTGTGATTCCAGCCATCTTTCAAGGTCTGCTTCCGTCATTCTGTCTACGGGCGTCAACACCTGCAGACAATCATTAAATCGGCCTTTCTGTTTAAGTTGAGACACCGCCTGTGTAAAAGTCTTCATCCTGTCTTCATTCAGCATCTCCATTTCGTCGATCAGGAAGAACAGCACCTTGTGTGTCCATTGCTGCATCTGCGTGATTAGCTTTAACTCTGCGATGCAGCTGTCCCAGTAGCGCCAGAATTCATCGAGCGTTACTTCCAGGCGACTCAGGTCTTTATTGCTGCATATTATCTTGAAAACGATGTCCTGGTGAGCAATGCCTACACCTCCGCAGAATTTATCCCTGATCAGGTATTTTATGATCTCTTTTTTATCCTGTTCCCGGATGTTATCGGCATTGATCGTCTTTAGATCCAACCACTTTATCAGTGCTATCCAGAACTCGTCGTAGAAAGAGGAAGCTGGATCAAAGGGGAAGGTAAGCTGGCTATTTTCGTAGACTTTGTTTTCAAATAACAGGTGATAATACAACAGATCCAGTACGCTGTCGCGATCGCCTGTCATCACCAGTCCACCAATAGGTTTGCCCTCCATCTTAAACACATTGCGCTGGTTTCTGTAATTGAGTGCCTTTAACGCCGATTCAAACACTGACTGATCTTCTTTCTGGATCTCATCAGCTGTTTTTGCCATGCTGGTTTGTATAATAGTTGTCTTTAAAGACCGGGCTTCATCCAGCTTCTTTTTTAAGTCTTCTGTCTTTTTCCTGCTTTCTTCGAATAACTCCGGATCTTCTTTCACCAGCACCATCGTCCGTTCTGCCTTTTCTAATTCTTTTTCAAGTTTTTGAATCAGGGCCTCATTTTCTGTCCACAGAACCTGTGACCTCATCCTTATATTGGTGATACTCGCGTTCAATATCTCGGCATTCTTTGTAAATAATCCCCAGGCAAACTTTCCTGGTTCATCCAGGGCCTTCAGCTCTTCGTCCATTTCGGCGACCCGCTTTTTTGACGCGCCTTTTTTCTCTACACAACTTGTCTCATAGTCTGCATACAGGTAATTATATGCTTCCTGCAAGGATCTTCTCTGAACAACGAAGTGTTCGTAAAAGGACAGGGATATCTTAGCCGCTGTTTCGTCGTAAACGTCCGTCCGTGTGGCGATGATCGCTTCAACACCGGTCTGTTCAAGTATATCTTTGACAAGGGTGGCGGTGCTGCATGCGTTAAGAAAAAGCACCTTAATGGCACTATTGTTAGTGAGTATGGCAGACAACGCTAATGCACTCTGTGTTTTGCCATCTTCCAGGTAAAGTCCTATGTGACTGGCATGACCACTGAAATGGAAAAAGCAGGGCTCCTGCGGGCGATACTTTTCAAAGTTCCTGATGATATCAGGACCGGTGGCTTTAAGTATCCTGTGGAAGCCCAATACATTGTTGGAGCGTTCATATGCCAGCAGAGAGTCGATCTTTTCTTCCTCATCGGCAATGAATTTCAGATTCCCGACAGGATCAGCGAAAGCGAAAATGAAATATGGAGAGATATCAGGCATTTGAAGCGATAGCTTGTAAAGGCTTAAAATAGTTTACTGGTCCTGGGAAGCTAAATGGTCATTCTTCTGGCATACCATTCCTGGTCAAAGTGTTCATCTTCCATTTCTATTACGGCACCACTCAAGGGATTAATACTGGTGTCCGGATGGTATTGATTGATACCAATCAGCAAGGCATAAATACTTGACATGCTTTGGGGTGTTATACCTTTAAATTAGGCTATTCCAGACAAAATAACAAGTAATAGCCCATATTGGGGGAAGCGGCAGGAGAGGGGATCTGGCTATAAAAAGAAAAAGGGCAAGGTTCCCTGAAGTCCCTTGCCCTGAAAAGTATGATTAACCACAAATTATTTCGTCAACATCAGTGACAGTCCTGCTGACTTCCACTGTGTATTATAGTTTGGCATCAGTAATATCTTTGTAGAGGAATGTTCCGGATCATGGACAAAGAGGCGCTGCATCTTAGGATAGAGCCAGTATGCTGCTTTTGTACTCAGGATACCCAGACCTGCGCCTGTTACCACGTCGCTTAACCAGTGGCGGTTGTTATAGATGCGAAGTGCTCCGGTAGTAGCAGCTACTGCGTAACCGGCTACACCATACCAGGGACTTACCTCATGATATTCCTCCCACATGAACTGTGCACTCATAAATGCGATAGCTGTATGTCCGGAGGGGAAGGAGTTGTAAGTAGAGCCGTCGGGACGGAGTCTGTTGGTAGCACTCTTAATGGCAAAAGTACTTCCGGTGGCGATGAGCGTAGACATACCGAATAACATGGTACGATCTGCGAAGTTATGTTTGCCATGAATGCCGGCCATATTCAGTGCATATACCGCAGCTGCAGGCACCCATTTCAGGTAGTCATCGACATTGGTGCGGAAAGTACCATGATCTTCCATGATCTCTTTCCTTGTAGACATATCCAGGGAGCGTAATTTACCGCCACCGAGTGATACGGCGCCATAGGTCATCATGGCTGTAGGAACGACGATACTTACCAGCCTTGCGCTGTAGTTCGGGATCTTGCGTTTATAATCCAGATTAGTATTGAATACAGGAACAGGTGTCTGATCCTTCTCTGAAGTGGTGGTCGTTGGCACAACATTTGCGGCTTTTGTAGTATCCGCGTCAATTCCAACAACCGCTGTATCCGCCGGAGCAGCATGACAAATGTATGTCGACAGTTGCAGGCTAAGCAGTAAGAACAATCTCATATTTGGTTTGGCAAAAATTGTAGTATGTTAACTGGTAATAGTATGAATTTAATACAAAATTGCTAAAAGAAACTGTAGACATTCTAAAAATCCCACGTCTTTAACTATATTTTCACTTTTTTACACTTACAAATGGTATATTTGTGTTATACCAGGAAATGGTGTCTTCCTGCACAAGAACCGTCTTCGCCCAATCTGACCGGGGCAAGTCTGATGGCGCCTGCAAATAACAACCTCCTATAGAGCAGGGAGATGAAAAGAAGTTCGTATTTATTTGTAGGCTAATGAAATATCTGAGGCATTCTGTTGAACAATTTAAGATCGCATACCAGCTGATCCGTTGGACCTTGATTATCATTCCTGTATCCCTTGTTGTGGGATCTCTGGTGGCTTTATTCCTTTGGTTACTGGAACAGGTGACCCATATCCGCCAGGAACATGGATGGCTGCTGTATCTTTTGCCCTTGGCCGGGGTGTTGATATACTTTCTGTATAAGAAGCTGGGTAGCAATGCGGAGGCCGGTAATAACCTCATTATGGAGGAGATCCACCAACCCGGTGGCGGCGTACCCGCGAGAATGGCTCCCCTGGTGTTAGCAACAACGATCATTACGCATCTGTTTGGAGGTTCTGCCGGAAGGGAGGGTACTGCTGTACAGATAGGAGGCAGTATGGCGCATATGCTGGCCCGCTGGATGCGTTTATCGACAGCCGATGTGCGCATGATCCTTATGACGGGGATAGCGGCAGGATTCGGCGCCGTTTTCGGTACTCCACTTACTGGAGCCGTATTCGCACTGGAAGTGCTTGCCATTGGCCTGATCCGTTATGATGCCCTGGTACCCTGCCTGATTGCTGCAGTATTTGCGGATATTGTCTGTGCTGCATGGGGCATTCAACACACCCATTACCAGATCCTCTTTGACGAAAGAAATATTATCTTCCATTTTGTACATTTTGATTTTCTGTTGTTGGCGAAAGTCATTGTATGTGGTATTGCTTTCGGCCTTGCCAGCTATCTCTTCTCCCTTTGTATGCATAGCATCAAAGCGAATGCAAAGAAATGGATCCGGCCGGCCTGGCTGATACCGGTTGCAGGAGGACTGATTGTTATTGGCGCCTGTCACCTGCTGGGTACGAGAGACTATATCGGCCTGGGTGTGACCAGTCCTGATCCTGGTGGCGTTAGTATTGTCTCCGCTTTCAGTAACACACCTATCTCATCCTGGGGCTGGTTATGGAAACTCCTGCTGACAGCTATTACCCTGGGTATGGGATTCAAAGGAGGAGAGGTAACGCCCTTATTCTTTATCGGCGCCACCTTAGGACATACACTGGCTGTACTTTTAGGGGCGCCGGTGGATTTGTTTGCAGGTCTCGGATTTATTGCCGTATTTGCAGGTGCCACAAATACTCCTATTGCCTGTACTTTAATGGGCGTAGAGCTTTTTGGCACGTCACATGTATTATACTTCGCCGTAGCCTGTTTTACAGCTTATTATTTCAGTGGACATGCCGGTATCTACAGTGCGCAACGTATAGCAGTGCCAAAGAGCCATAATATTGATTAACCAGACAATTTGAATTGAAAACTATGAAGGCTGTAGCCGTTCCCCAGTTTAAGGCCATTCCGCAGGTAATGGAGTTACCTAAACCACAGGTAAAACCAGGGACGATCCTGGTACGTGTAGCCGCTGCTGGTATTAATCCGTTTGATTGGAAATTAATTGATGGCATCCTCGATGGAAAGATGCCGCACAATTTCCCAATGGTGCTTGGTGTTGATGGTGCAGGGACTGTTGAAGCAGTAGGGGAAGGTGTCACCCATTTCAAACAGGGTGATAAGATCTACGGACAATTTATACATTCACCCATTGGGGAAGGTTCCTATGCAGAGTATGTGGTCGTGCCTGAAAAGGCGGCTATCTCTCATGCACCTACTTCTATTTCTTTAGTGGAGGCGGCGGCCATGCCGACTGCGGGGATGACAGCGCTGCAGCTGCTGGAACGCCTCGGGCTTAAGCATGAGCAGACACTATTGCTGGTAGGTGCTACCGGTGGTGTGGGTTCTTTCATTGTGCAACTTGCGAATATGCAGGGGATCTATGTGATTGCGACTGTCAGCGATGAGGAAGGTGCGGAACGGATGAAAAAATCAGGAGCGAAAGAGACGATCAACTATAAGAAAGTATCTGTAGAGAAAGAGGTGAAAGCGAAGTACCCTTCTGGTGTAGAAGGGTTGATAGATCTTGTGAGTCCGGCGCCGGTGTTTAAGACAATGACTTCACTCGTGAAGGTTGGTGGGGCTGCCCTGACGACGGCGTTTGTGGCGGATAAGGAGGCGTTGAAGGCGAGGAATATTACAGGAGGGAATTTTGAGACGCAGGGAACGCCGGCGTCGTTGGATACGTTGGCGGATGCGGTGGATAGTGGGGCGTTGAAGGTGCCGGTCGGTGTGGTGATCAGTATGGAGGAGGTGCCGGAGGCGATTGAGGTGAGTCGGAAGTTGAAGGGGAAGGGGAAAACGGTGATTAAGATTGGGTGAGGTGCTTTGCGGAGTTGGCGCGGTTTGTTATATATGATCTTTAAGGGCGTTTGTTGCTGAGCGATTCCGGACTGACAGCGATTATGCGCCGACCTTCTGGCGTTGGTTTTCAGATAGGATCGCGGGCTGTACCCCTCTCGAGTCCTTACTATGTGGCTTTATCAAACGTGTTTGGCGATAGAATATTTATTAAACTCCCGTCAAGCGTATGGACGCTCTCAAGGGCTAAGGCCCGCAATCTCTATCTGAACCAACGCTGCGGCGGTCTCCTAATAAATGGCAGCGCCTTGAAATTTTAGTGAGACAACCGCTATCCCATGCTGAAACCGAAGCTACCTGGCGTAATAGCGTAAAACGAAACCAGCACCAAACTACCTCACAAAATAACGCTCATTTTTATCCAGAGAAACGCCGACCGATATCCTCGATATCCTATGTAAATAAGAGAGGTTATATGAAATAATCTCAATAATCACTCGCTATACTCAGTTTCTCAACGGCTCCTGCATCCAATCCTAATTGAGTGGCTTTTATAAGATCTTCCAGTTGTTTGGTACTGGTCGCACTCACGATGGGGGCAGTGATATCAGGGCGCTGCACCAGCCATGCGATGGCGACACTGGTGGGAGTCGTTTTGAAGTCTGCAGCTACTTCATCGAGGGTTTCGAGAATAGTTTGTCCGCGTTCATCGAGGTAGCTGGTGGCTTTTTCTCCTCTGGGACTTTTGGCTGCGTCTTCCTTGCTTCTGTATTTGCCGCTGAGGAAACCGCTCGCTAAAGAGTAGTAGCTGATTACGCCCAGTTGATATTGTTGGGTGATAGGTAAGTATTCTCTTTCAAATTTCTGACGGTCGTATAGATTGTATAGTGGTTGTAAAGATTCATACCTGGGGAAGCTGTTTTCTTCACTGGATTCCAATGATTGTAATAGCCTTTCAGGACTGAAATTGGATGCACCGATGACTCTTACTTTGCCAGCTTTTACCAGTTTGTCGTAGGTAGCCAATGTATCATCTACCGGCGTGTTTGGATCATCGTAATGAGATTGGTACAGATCTATATAATCTGTTTGCAGTCTGCGGAGAGATTCTTCTACTGTCTTTTCAATATAGGCTGGTGAGAGATCTCTTACTTTGCCGCCACCTACTTTTGTTGAGATGATCACCTGGTCACGTTTACCGCTTTTCTTCAACCATTTGCCGATGATTGTTTCAGATTCTCCGCCACTGTTGCCGGGCGCCCAATGAGAATAAGAGTCTGCGGTGTCTATCGTGTTGAATCCTGCACTTACGAAGGCATCCAGTAACGAAAAAGAGGTTGCTTCATCTGCTGTCCAGCCAAATACATTTCCGCCGAAAACTAAAGGTACTAGCTGTAGTGCTGATCTGCCTAATTGTCTTTTTTCCATTTATGTTGATTTTTTTCGTTTATCGCGTTATGTTTTTGAACCCTGTAAGCCTCGGGCTGATTCATTCATGTTCCCGGGATTTGCGTCCCCCGCTGCGAAGACAGACGTTCCTATATGAGCATTATCGGATCTTGTTGCAAAATCGTTTTCCATAAACTGATATTTGCGCTTATATATGCACAAACACCGTGCTCCCTATATGAAGCATTATCGATGTGTTGTTATAAAATGTCTCCTGACGGAACCGATAGTATGAATGTACGAGTTTGTTGCAAAACAGATAACATAAATTTCCGTATCTTGGGCAGCTATTGCCACCTGCGCAACAATCCATTGTATCCTATATTAGCAGGCTGCGCTTGTTTCCGTATCTATTTTCAGGTGCGTTTTTTGTTGAAGGCTCCCGTACCAACAGGGAGCGGCATTGATATTAGCATAGATTTTTTGACTTAATAACTGTATTATGAGTAAAACCATTATTGTATCTAACAGGCTACCGGTAAAGATCACTGAAAAGGATGGAGAATATGTGCTGAATCCGAGTGAAGGCGGTCTGGCTACAGGCTTGGGATCCATTTACAGGCAAGGCTATAATATCTGGATAGGATGGCCGGGCATTGATGTGAGTGAGGAGGCACAACCACAAATCAGGGAACAATTGGGAGAATTGAATCTTCTACCTGTGTACCTGACACAGGAGGAAATTAATAACTACTATGAGGGATTTTCTAATGAGGTACTGTGGCCTGTTTTCCACTATATGTCCGTTTATGCCCGTTATGAACAGGTGTACTGGGATTTTTATTATCAGGTGAATAATAAATTCAGGGATGTTATTTTGCAGGTGGCAGAACCAGGAGATATTATCTGGATACATGACTATCAACTGTTGCTGTTACCAGGCATGATCCGTTCAGAAGCACCTGATGTTGCTATTGGTTATTTCCAGCATATTCCTTTCCCTTCTTTCGAACTTTTCCGTCTTATACCATGGCGCTGCGAATTGCTCGAGGGTATGCTGGGCGCTGACTTACTGGGTTTTCATACTTTCGACGATAGTCATCATTTCCTTAACGCTGTTACCCGTTTGTTACCAGTGAATGCATCTGCCAACGTTGTGATGGTGAATGATCGCGCAGTGATTGCGGAAACTTTTCCGATGGGTATCGACAATGAGAAGTTCGAGCAACTCTCCGGGGATCCGGAAGTATTAAGACAGATGGAAAGTCTGAAAGAAAGTTTTCAGAATACACATATGGTGCTGTCTATCGACAGGCTGGATTATAGTAAAGGCATCATCCAACGATTACAGGCATTTGAATTATTCCTGCAATTATATCCGGAATATGTTGAGAAGGTAATATTGTACATGATCGTCGTTCCTTCAAGAGATACGGTTCCACAGTATAAAGAACTGAGAGATGCGATTGATATGCTGGCAGGTGGTATCAATGCAAGGTTCCGGACAATCAACTGGCATCCCATCAATTATTTCTACCGCTCATTCCCTGTAGAAGTGCTGGCCGCACTGTATAATTTTGCTGACGTGGGATTGGTTACACCGATGAGAGATGGTATGAACCTCGTGAGTAAGGAGTATGTGGCCAGTCGTAAGAACAATGATGGTGTACTGATATTGAGTGAAATGGCTGGTGCATCGAAAGAACTGATAGATGCCCTGATCGTGAATCCGAATAATATTGGTGCTATTGCGAGGGCTTTACATGAGGCGCTGAATATGCCCGAGAAAGAGCAACAGCGGCGGATGAAGCAGATGCGGCAGGTGGTGACGAAATTCAATATTTCTCACTGGGTGAAATTGTTTATGGATCGCCTGAAGGAAGTGAAACAACTGCAACAGTCCATGCTGGCCCGCCGTATGAGCCTTGATATGCAGTCGACCGTCAGGAATGCATATAAGCAATCCGGCAAACGGGCTATCTTCCTTGATTACGACGGAACATTAGTAGGGTTTCAGGCCAACATTGATCTGGCATCGCCTGACCAGGACTTATATCATCTGCTTAAAACATTATCAGATGATCCGAAGAATCATGTTGTGATGATCAGCGGTCGTAAGCATGACACACTGGAAGAATGGCTGGGACATCTTCCGCTGGACCTCATTGCAGAACATGGCGCGTGGACTAAAAAGTACGGCGAGGACTGGGTGATGCTTCCCGGGTTGACTGCTCAATGGAAGCAGGATATCCTGCCAATTCTGGATACTTATATGGACCGTACACCGGGATCATTTATAGAAGAGAAGAGTTATTCGCTGGTGTGGCATTACCGCAAAGTGGAGACAGGTTTAGGTGAATTGCGTGCCAATGAGCTGATGAACACCCTGTGTTATTTCACCAGTGATATCGGGTTACAGATCCTGCCGGGCGATAAGGTTATTGAGATCAAAAACATAGAGATCAACAAGGGAAAGGCGACATTGTCGTGGCTACAGGACCGTGAGTTTGATTTTATGCTGGCTATAGGAGACGACTATACCGATGAAGACATCTTTAAGTCTTTACCAAATAACGCTGTAACAGTGAAGGTGGGGAGTCAGGTATCTGCTGCGAGGTATTATCTCAGGAATCACCAGGAAGTGAGAGCGTTTTTAAGAGCGCTTGTGCTGTAGTGGAAAATATTGCTATTCAGCAAGGAGAGGTTGTATCTTTTGATATGGCCTCTCTTTATTTAGGGTAAGTTGCTTCTTATTTAAGCTAAGTAGCTTCGGTTTCAGTATGGGATGTCGGTCGGGGCGCATGCTGCTTGCGCGTTCCTGTTAATGGCTATGCGGCCGGCGTATCAGACGAAGAGAGGTTATATCAAAAGTGATTTGATGCAACCTCTCTTCGTTTTATGTATAAACGTTTAGTTAATGATGAATGAGATGCCGGTATCAAATGAATATCGGTACATCCAGTTTCATAGATATTCTGTAAGCTGCGTTCATCAGTCCCACGTGGCTGTATGCCTGTGGGAAGTTGCCCCACTGGCTACCATTCTCTGCGTCCACATCCTCACTGAACAACATCAGGTGATTTGCATATTGCAGCAGGTTCTGGAATTCGCGGATAGCATCGTCGAGTCGTCCTACACAGGCTAGTGCTTCTACATACCAGAAGGCGCAGACAAGGAAGGTCGTTTTAGGCTTACCGAAATCGTCGGAATGCAGATAACGGTAGAAGAGCCCATCTGATGTTTTCAATTCCTTTTCCAACGCTACCAGATGATCTCTGGCTTTTTCAGATGCAGGATCAAGGTAGTTCATCATGATGAGCTGCAGTGTACTGGCATCCAGGTGTTGACTGCCGGCTGCATTGGTATACACTTTCCTTCCGGGATCATAACAGCTTTCTATATGAGCCGCCGCACGATTCTTCAGGGCCACTGCTTTTTCCGCGAGCTGTTTGTTACCGATGGTATGGGCCATTTTCTCAGCGGCTGAGCAGCCTGCCCACTGGAAGAGGTTACTGTAACAGTGAATGTTGGCGAAGTTGCGGAATTCCCATATGCCTGCATCCTTTTCATCGATGGTATGTTCGATCTTGCTCAACAGGTATTCTATCCACCAGGTAGAGTCTTTACGTTCAGAGAATATAAAGCGGTGGTCAGTATATAGCGGCAACATCGAGATGAGTACCTGACCATAGATATCGTTCTGAATATGCTCATACGCCTGATTACCGATACGTACGGGCTGATTGCCGAGGTATCCGTCCAGGTGTGGCAGGATCTGTTCTACCAGGTTCTTCTTGCCTGTAATGCCGTATAAAGGCTGATAGCGGTAATCGCCCGAAAATGAGATATCTGCCACATAGTTGAAATACTTTTCCATTTCCTCGAAATGGCCGATATGGTTCAGCGCGGTGATGACGTAGTAAGTATCCCGCAACCAGCAATAGCGGTAATCCCAGTTACGGCCACTACCGGGATATTCAGGCAGGCTGGTGGTACTGGCCGCGATGATGGCGCCGGTATCTTCATACTGGTGGATCTTCAGCGTGAGGGCAGAGCGGATCACTGCTGGTTGGTAGAAGTTGGCGATATTGGAATGTTTGATCCAGGTTCGCCAGTAGATGGTTGTTTCCCGGAGGAAACGTTCTGCTGTTGCGTTAAGTGGCGCCTCAAGAGGGCCGCCATAGCTCAGCAAGAGGTATTTATCTTCGTTGAGAACGAAGTATTCTTCTTCGAAGAGGTAACTGAGGGGAATATTGGTAGTAAGCCGGAGGCTGTCCTCACATCCCAGGAATTCTATGTGATTGCTGGCACGCTGGGCTTTCAGATAGCCGCTGCCATAGTCACACACCGGCTTGCATTTCACTTTAATACGCGGATTACCTTCCAGCGGCTCTATCCTGCGGATCAGCATCAATGGCTTAAAGTACCGTTCATACTGGTAAAAGCGGGGCGCAAAATCGGTGATACGATATTTGCCACTTTCGCCGGTGATTTCGGTGCATAAAATATTGGTATTCTCCAGATAGTACTGCTTTGATGTATATCCTCCTGAAGGAAGGATGGAAAATTCGCCTCCCTTACCTGCATCCAGCATACTGCCAAATATAAAGGAGCTGTCCATCCGTGGCCAGCAAAGCCAGTCTATATTAGTATTCAAATTGACATGTGCCAGATATGCACAATTGCCAATGATGCCTGTCTGATACGTATGTCTTTCCATAAGTGTTCATTAAAACACAAAAGCCATTCCAACAAGATCAACTGCGGCACATTTTGTGTTAATTAAAATACAAACCTCATCATTTTATATTAATGCCCCTTATGCAGAAATGGCTTCGTATAACCCTGATTGTTTCTGGTAGCCTCCTCGGTATACTTATATTGTTATGGCTGGGGCTAGCTTTGTACATCCGTCAGAACAAGGCCGACATTCTGCAACAGATCAGCGATGCGCTGAACGACAGACTGCATGGGGGAACATTGGTGATAAAAGACATGGATCCTTCGCTGGTACGCAGTTTCCCAAATGTTTCCATAGCCCTGGGAGGGGTGAGTATAAAGGATAGTCTCTGGAATACGCATCAGCATCAATTGCTGGATGTAGCACGTATTTTCGTAAAAGTAAATACTTTCTCACTACTCAGAAAACAACTGGATGTGCGGCAGATCTCCCTCGAGAAAGGCAGCATTTACCTGTTTACTGACAACACCGGTTATAGTAACACCGGCATCCTGAAGCGGAATACCCATGGCAAGGCCGAAGGAAAAGAGCCAGGAAGGGCGGCAGACATTACCCGTCTGCAATTGTCTGACATCCATTTAATAATAGAGAACCAGCTGAAGCATAAATTGTTCAGTTTCGACATCGCCGATCTGAAAGGTAATCTGCGGAATAATGATTCCGGTTGGGTCTGTAATCTGAATACTTCCTTGAGAGTGCTTAGTATGGCGTTCAATACGGAAAAGGGAAGTTATCTGAAGGAAAAGCCCCTGCAGACGGACCTGGAGATCCACTATAACCGGATAAAGAAAACACTGGATATTCCGCAGCAGGCTTTGCGTGTAGGCGGACAAACTATTTCTGTAGGCGCCTCTTTTTCTTTCGGGGCGGAGCCACGGCCATTTACATTACATATCGTGGCAGATAAGATCCCCCTGCGGCTAGCGTCGTCTTTACTGACGCCCAAAATATCTTCCAAACTGGATAGCATTAATATAGACAAGCCCATAGATGCCGAGGCACGGATAAGCGGACAAATGCAGCCGGGGGACAAGCCGTCGGTGTATGTTACCTGGAAAACGGCCGGCAATGTAGTTACCACCAAAGGCATGGAATTGCAGGAATGCAGTTTTGCGGGCAGTTTTTCGAATGAATGGGTACAGGGCGAGCCAAGAGTGGATGAGAACTCAATCGTCAGTATTTTCGGCCTGAAAGCGAAATTATATGGCATCCCGGTGTCTGCTGATACTGTCCGGATCACGAATCTGAAACATCCTACTTTAATGGGTTATTTCCGGTCTGATTTCAACCTTACAGACCTGAATGATGCGCAGGGGGATGATGGTGTGTTCCGGTTTACCGGAGGAACGGCGGTAGCTGCTTTATATTACAAGGGAGGAATTAAAGCGGGGGATACGATTGTGCCTTATCTGAAAGGCACGGTAGCACTAAGGGACGGTGCGATGGAATACATTCCCCGCAATCTGGAGTTCAGCGGCTGTAATGCTTTACTGGCTTTCAATGGACAGGATCTTTCACTACAGGATATAAGGATCCGCACGCGGAAAAGTAATCTGCAGATGGATGGGAGTGTAAAGAATCTTACGCGGCTATATTTTTCTGCACCTGAGAAATTGCAGCTGGATTGGACGGTGCGGAGTACTGGTATAGATCTTGATGAGTTCCGGTCGTTCCTTGGAAAGCGGCAACGGGGAAAACGTGCCAACGCTGTTGCCAATCGCCGGAAGATAAACAGGATTGCCAGTCAGCTGGATGTTATGCTAAACAGCTGTAATATCAATCTTTCCCTGTTACTTGATAAGCTGACCTATGGCAATTTTGTGGCGCAGCAGGTGAGGGCTGACCTAACATTGAAGGAATCGGATATTTATCTGCAACGGATGTCATTAGCCCATGCAGGCGGCAATATCAATATGAAAGGGACTGTTACGCAGGACGGGGTGAATAACCGTTTTAAGATCAATGCAGATATAAAGAATGTGCAGATCGATCAGCTTTTTCATGCTTTTGACAATTTCGGTATGCAGTCGCTGGGGGCAAAGAATCTGAAGGGAATCTTCTCCGCCACGGCAGCAGTAAGTGGTAATATAAAAGACAACGGAAAGATGGCGCCGCAGTCCATATACGGTACACTGGCTTTTGACCTGCGGAATGGGGCCCTGATCCATTTTGCTCCGTTGGAAGATATCGGTAGCCTGCTGTTCCGCGGACGTAACCTGGACAACATCACTTTTGAGAATCTGAAGAATACCCTGACCCTGCAGGGAAATAAGATCATCGTGCCGCCGATGCAGATCAATTCCAGCGCGCTGTATATGGACGTATCAGGGGTATATGCCATGACAAAGGGGACAGATATGTACATTACTGTGCCGCTGCGCAATCCGAAGAAGGATGAGGATATTGTTGACAAAGAAGAAAAGAAAAGCAGACGTAAGAGAGGAATTGTGCTGCATCTGCATGCCATGGATGGGGAAGATGGCAAGGTGAAGATCAAATTAGGGGGTAAAAAAGATAAACCGGAAGATCCGGATATGTAACTTTTAAAGAGAAAGGCCGTTTTATTGTAATTTAGCGCCTGATAATCAATCATTCCATGAAAAAAATACTGGTTCCAGCACTGCTGACACTGGCTGCCTGTAGTAAGAAAGAAGACACAACAGTCCGCCAACCTGATTATGATGGCAAGTGGTATATCCACCAGATTGTTGAGAAAGTGTATACGCTGGAGGACGGGGATACAGCCTACACCCGCTACAATGTGACCGACTACCCGGGAACTGCCAACTATATGGATTTCCAGATTAACAAGGGTAAGGGGGATGCTATAGTTTACCTGGACAACCAGCTGGATTCCATGTCATACGAGGCGGTATCACATGTATATTTTCGCCTGGATACCACGCTGTGTGAGGTAACGCGGGTCACTGACAGTGCATTTCAATTCAATACGCTGATATTTGATGGAGCACCGATCCCTGACAGGGTACAGGTAACGCAACACTTTTTCACACTTAGCCGCTGATCCGGGAGGGAAGCCTGTTAAAAGGGCATGGTTTTTATAGTTTAAAGGGCGGACCATATTTTCGCAATAATGTCCAGAGAGCATATCAAGAGCCTTATTTACACATTACGCGCAGCTTTCCAGGTATTACAAAAGAACGATCCCTTACGCCTGGCCGGGGCGACTGCATTTTTTGCCAGTTTTGCGCTTCCACCGATCTTGTTGATCCTTGTACAGGTACTGGGATTACTGTTCAACCGCCGGTCTATCGGCAGACAGCTGATCATGCGGCTGGGGGAACTGGTGGGTGATGAAAGTGCAAAACAGGTAGTTGTTACGCTGAGAGGATTCCGTGGGCTGGCGCACACCGGGCCTGTGGCCATCATACTGTTTATTTTCCTGCTGTTTGTAACAACGACCCTGTTGAAGGTGATCAAAAGTTCACTGAACCAGTTATGGATGATCCGGATCACCGAGAAACAAAGTTTCCTGCAATCGTTAATAGACCGCTTACGTTCCCTGGTGGTAATAGGGGCCGCGGGCATCCTTTTCCTTGCCAGTCTGATGGCGGAAAGTGTGCAGGCTTTCCTGGGAAGTTATGTCAACGATGTATTTCCCCGCGCTGCATTTGTGTTCAGCGGAGTATTTACACAAGTTGTGTCATTGCTTATCGTCACCTGCTGGTTTGCGGTGTTGTTCCGATATCTGCCTGATGCGCGTCCTACGTGGAAAGTAGCATTCTCGGGAGCATTGCTCACCGGGATCTTATTCAGTATAGGGAAACTGGTCTTACGCCGGTTGCTGTATGGGGGCAATATTGGGATCCTGTATGGGGCATCTGCCTCTGCAGTGCTGTTGATGCTGTTTATCTTCTATAGTGCCATCATCTTCTATTACGGAGCTGCATTTACTAAAGTATGGAGCGAATTCAAACATCGTCCGATGCAGCCTCTCCGTCATGCCACCTTCTATAAACTAGCGGATGTAGAAGTGCGCTGACCTACTCTCCGCGTAAAACCATTTCTATCTGGTCCTTTACAGGATTGCTAAAGCCTTCCAGCTCAATTTTCGGATGCTGATCCAGATTGATACGGATCTTGCCGGTTTCGTTCACCAAAGAATCGGATAAAGGTTCTAATAATGCATGCATCTGGCGAACACCCAGTTGTGCCAGCTGATTCATAAAATTGTCTTCCAGTTGGAGGAATTCCCGGTTCTTGTAGGTATATGTTACCTGAATCATGATAAATTTGTTTTTCAGAGGATATTAATAAATAAATATATTGGTTAAATTAGACTATATATATTCTGCAATCATTCACGGTGTGAAGTTAGCAATTTTCATGCGCGATTTGCTGGTATAAATATATAAATTTAACTAATAACTAGTTGTATGTCACTTGTATAAAACTTTTCCACAATAAGTTTTCCACAAGTGGAAGGCGTCATTTGACCCCAATGATTTATCTTGCCGTTTCAAATTCACCAGATGCGTTTACGTTATATCAGTTGTCCCGGCAGCAGGGCACTTACTTTTTTAATCTGCCTGCTGGCAGTGCATGCCAGCGCCCAGCCATGGAAGCAGACCCAATGGGGAAAGGATGGTCAAACCATCTATGAGGCCAATGGCACCAGTATCACCAGTTACAACGCAAAAGAGGGACGGCAGAACGTAAAGATCCCCAGCAGTTTGCTGACGCCCAAAGGGCAGGCAGCTATCCAGGTGGAAGATTTTTCCTATACACCTGATGAAAATAAATGGCTGATTTATACAAAATCGCAGAAAGTATGGCGATATAAGACAAGGGGTGACTACTGGTTACTTGATATTCCCAGTGGCAAATTGCAACAACTGGGTAAAGGATTACCCGCTTCTTCTCTCATGTTCGCAAAAATTTCCCCCGACGGGAAACAGGTGGCTTATGTCAGCGAACATAATTTATACGTCGAAGATATCCTGACCGGTAAGATCAAAGCCCTCACAAAAGACGGTAACCGTCGCCTGATCAACGGTACCTTTGACTGGGCTTATGAAGAGGAGTTTGATTGCCGTGATGGTTTCCGCTGGAGCCCTGATAGCCGCTCTATTGCCTATTGGCAGATAGATGCACGTAAGATCAGGGATTTCCTCATGATGGATAATACAGATTCACTCTATTCTTATACTGTTCCAGTAGAATATCCGAAAGCAGGTGAGAGTCCTTCTTCCTGTCGTGTAGGTGTGGTGGATATCAATACCGCGAAGACTATCTGGTTGCAGATACCTGGTGATCCGCAACAACATTATATCACCCGTATGGAATGGAATCCGGCGCGTACAGGGTTAATATTACAACAGCTCAACAGGAAACAGAATGAAAGTGTGTTGTACGTTGCTGATCCGGTTAGCGGCAAGGCTAAGCCAATCTATAAGGAAAGCGATTCTGCCTGGATCGATATCCGTTCCCGCTGGAATAGTGAAATGACAGGATGGGACTGGATCAATGGTGGTAAATCTTTTATATGGGTAAGTGAGAAAGATGGCTGGAGGCATATGTACAACGTGGATATGAACGGTAAGGAAACGCTGATCACACCCGGTAATTATGATATCATCAACCTGCTGAGGATAGATGAAAAGAATAATCAGGCCTTTATTCTGGCATCTCCTGAGAATCCTACCCAGCAGTATCTTTATAAAGTATCCCTGGATGGTAAGGGCGCTCCTGAAAGAATTTCTCCTATAATTGAGGAGGGTACACATGACTATGAGATCTCTCCTGATGCACAGTGGGCGGTACATAGCTTTTCCAATCGTTATTATCAGCCGCATAGTGAGCTGGTATTTCTGCCTACGCATAAAGATGATCTGAAGAGCAATATTGCAATGGACCTGCAGACTTCAAGATTTGCACCACGTCAGGAGTTCTTCCAGGTAACAACGCCTGAGGGTGTTACCATGGATGGCTGGATGGCTCGTCCGACGAACTTCGACTCTACAAAGAAATATCCTGTTGTATTTTATGTATATGGCGAACCTGCGGCGGCTACTGCCAGAGACCAGTATGGTGCCGGTCGCAATTTCATCTATAACGGTGATATGGCGGCTGACGGGTACATTTATATCTCTATGGATAACAGAGGTACTCCTTTGCCTAAGGGGCGTCAGTGGCGCAAGAGCATTTACCGCAACGTCGGACAGGTAAACGTACGTGACCAGGCTGCGGGTGCGCAGGAACTGTTTAAGCGTTACCGTTATCTCGATACTTCACGTGTGGCGGTATGGGGCTGGAGCGGTGGTGGTGGCATGACACTGAACCTGCTGTTCCGTTATCCGCAGATCTATAAAACCGGTATTGCTATTGCTGCTGTGGGTAGTCTCTTTACCTACGACAACATCTACCAGGAGCGGTATATGGGGCTGCCGCAGGAGAATCATGAGGACTATGTCAAAGGTTCACCTGTAACCTATACTAAAGGCCTCGTAGGAAATCTGCTGTACATTCATGGTACCGGTGATGATAATGTGCATTATCAAAACGCGGAGTTACTCCAGAATGAACTGATCCGCAATGGTAAGCAGTTCCAGTTTATGTCTTATCCTAACCGTACACATAGCATCAATGAAGGTGCGGGCACCTTCAAGCACTTGTCTACTTTGTATACTAACTATTTGAAAGAACATTGTCCTCCGGGAGCGAGATAATTTTAATATGAATAAGGCTACTATCTTCGGATTAATTTCGGTTATCATTGTGATCATCAGTGCATTTCTGCCCTGGCTGACGATTGAGAGCAAGCATTTAGCGTTTACCGGTATGAATACTGCCGGTTCCAGTTTTGGAGAGCCAGGGAAGCTGAGCATCTTTGTTTCAGTAGTGGCGGGTGTGCTGTTTCTTGTGCCAGGGAAATGGTCGGCGAGAGTGAATCTTTTTGTGTCGGCGTTTTTGGCGGCGTGGGCGTTTAGGAATTTTGTGTTGTTTTCGAGGTGTGAGATGGGGGTGTGTCCTGAGCGCGGGATTGGGCTGTATTTGTCGGTCGTTGCGGCGATTGTGGCGTTTGTGTGTGTCATTTTGAGTAATGGTGGGAAGGCGCCGGTTAAGTGATATTACTTTTTTGGGAATAAAGCCTCGCGAGTTCGCGGGGCTTTTTTCGTTGAAGTATATTTTAGACTATGGAGAAATTATGCAACCGTTGAGTTAAGCCGTCGGTGGACGCGTGAGGATTATGTTTGTTATTTGATGGTTTGGTGAGGGGATGTTGCTGCGGTTTCAGGTGGGACCACGGGCTGTATCCCTTTTCGAGGCCTACTATTGGGCTTTGTTGGTCGTATTGGGCTTTTGGATATTTATTAAACCCCTGGTGGATCGTGTCAGCCTCTCCAAGGGATAAGGCCCTTAGGTCTCCACCTGAAACCCTCCGCTACTTTGGGGTGGTTGTGAGGGGATGGGTGTATCACAATTCAAGCCGACGCCGGTAAATTCTGTGTTGTTACCTTCTGGCGCCCCTATGAGATACAGGTGATATACCCCGAGACGTCCGATAACGACAACACAACACCAATCAACCCCGTTAGGGGTT
>NZ_FNBN01000017.1 GCF_900102545.1 Chitinophaga filiformis
TGTTTGTAGCGCGGGGTGCAACCCCGGGAACATAACGTCATTAACAAAACATAATAGGACTCCGGCAGAAATCTATTATCCTATAGCTGGCGAATTATAAATTCATGCCGTCCGCTGCTTACCGCGTCTTTGCGTTGCAGCAGCAGGCGGATGATCTGCCTGTGAGACCAGTTATCCGCCAGACGCTTTTCGTCCGGAGCACTACAGTCTATCAGTTCCTTTTTGACATTCCAGACATCCGTATCATATTCCAGCACTACAGGCCTTTCCCCGGGTATATTGAACCGGATGATGCCCCGCTGTAAATCCACCGGGCAAACGGTCATAAAGGTCTGTGTCAGCTCTGTAGTAGCGGTATTCAGGACAAAATCATCTGTAACGCTTACCCGATTCTGCTGCCGGTCCATTTTTACATCCCGCTTCCATTGGCCTATCCCGGCTTGTGGCAGATAGGCGCCTGCTATATCCATATGCAGGGTGACACTATTGCCGTCTTTCAGGTATTGCACCTCCCTGGCGCCGAATTTCCTGCCTGCCATCTGCTGCATCCCGTTAATAGTCGGCAGATTATGATAGGCAGAACTGTTATACCAGAGCTGGTACCGCTCTTTGGAGAAAGTTTTAGCTGTATAGGTGCCCAACCCAACATCGATAATAACGGGCTGTCCGGAGGCATATACAATGAAATCGCCCACATCATTGTGGTTATGGCTTTCGCCATTATGCCCACCGTGAGAGGCTACAAATAATCCCTTATCAGACCTTGCCGCCATCAGCTGGATACTTTCCAGCCATACATCAGGGATAACCGGCTCCTCTCCTTTGCTGTTGCTGCAATCTTTCCAGGCCTGCATATTGAAAAGCATCCGTGGTTTAGCGAAATCTCCGGAGATAGGCGTTCTAATAGGGTACTGGTGAAAAGTCCAGGCGCCGAAACTCGTCATCAGGGTATCCCGCAGGGCCCGTCCCATACGATACAGCAACAAGCCATCCGTACTGATCACCGGTGAGGCATCTGCAACGTTGATATAATAACTGCCGGCAATATGCATTTTATAGATGTAAGCCGCCATTCTTGCTATAATGGGTGCATCGTAGATCGTCAGTTTACCGCCGGTAGCGCTTTCCAGGATAGTCAGCGCGTCGAACACTCTGCCGGTAGCGCCTGACCAGTACACCGGTCCTTCATCTACGGCACCATCATCTCCGATGAAGTTAATATAGTGATCCAGCAGGTGTAAGGCATGCCCCAGTTCATTGATCCGCCGTTCAGGGTCCCTTTCCAGCAAAAGCAGGCTGGTCATCCAGTTACTGATCACCCAGGGATTCCAGTTGTTAATGGGATATTCTTTCGTACCCTTCTTCAGGTAGAAATATCTGTCGCTGTCTTTCTCCAGGGGCACCAGCATTCGTCTGTTCACCTCATAATAAATGCGCTTGCGCAACAATACCGAGTAGCCGTCCAGCTTAGTCCCAAGCAGATAATCAGTAAGGGCAAGCACGGCAGCAGTTTCACTGACGAACAGATCCACTGCAGGGTCTTCTACATCGGCCAGGTTGATACCCGCTTTCTGCAGATAGAGGTGGCCCGGTGTACCCCAGAAACTCTCTTCACATAAAGACCAGATACCATTGATGACAGCGTTCAGGAAACGACCTTTCTGTTCTATCGACTCAGCTACCGCCATAGTGAAAAGCTGGTCCCTTTTTCTGAAAGAGACTTCTTCATAATGTGAGCGGTCGCCGTTTTGCTGGTATTCCATCATCATGGTAGCAGGAATCGCCACAAAGGGAATTTTCTGGTATACTTCCGCCTGCCTGATAATGCTCTGGCGGACAGAGTCGGGCAACACCTTTTGCCATCCGGCAGTGCTTACAGGAAATGGATGCCATTGGTCACGGGGCAACAGGGCATTGGCAATCTCCTGCCGGGAAAATTTACTTAACAGGTTACGGGGCGTCTGCGCTGCTATCTGAAAAGATATCATATTCAATGATATCAGCAGTAACAGGGATGAAATAATATTTGTCATTACTGATGATGATTCACTTATCAACAGGTCGTCCTTCCTGACCGACAGGAAACGCCTGTTGACCGATTCAAAAAAATTTAGTGCTTGCGGCACTGGTAACTTTGTAGTGCATTCTCAAAAAACACTAAACAAATGAGTCATGAAAAAGATTTTTTTTGCAGCAGGCGTATTGCTGATGTCAGCTAACATAGCATTTGCACATAGCCAGGACGAAGGTAAAAAAACAAAAGCGGAGAGAAAGGAAATACGTAAGGAAAACAATGCAGAGGTGAGCGTTTTTACAAAGAACCAGTTTTATGAGGATTTTCCCGGAGCTACTAACATACGTTTCGAGAAAACAAACTATTTCGACGAAGTAGCTTTTACTTCAGGCCAGAAAGACATGAGAGCTTATTATGATGTTCGCAGTAACCTTGTCGGCACAACGGAGACAAAGACATTCGGCGATCTGCCTGAAAATGCACAGCACACCATTCAGAAAAAATACGGCGACTTCAATGTAGAAAGGGTATTCCTGTACGACGACAACGAGGCCAATGAAACGGATATGACACTATTTGACATGGCATTTGACGACGCCGACAACTACTTCGTAGAAATGCGAAAGAACAGTGAAGTAATGATTGTTAAGGTTGACATGGCTGGGAATGTTTCATTCTTCAAGTCCATTAAGTGATGAATGAAAAAGTAGGCGTTCGTTAAAACGGAACGCCTTCTTTTATCTATCTGGTTATTAGTACAAGTTGGCCATGTTCTTTCTCAGAAAGGCTCTCCATAAAAATTTCAGAGACTTCACCGATAAAATAAACAGGGTCTTTCTTTGCAAATTCTTTCGAAGGATCGTCAGGGTATACCAGTTGTTCCTTAAACGGAAAGTTGTTACCGATAATATCTTCTTTGGGCCGCTCACCTCTCAATAGCAATGGAAGCCCGTGTTCCAGCATTGCCATTGCTGAACCACTTTTCCCGAACAACGTATAGTCGGCACGTGAAATACCGATATCAGCTCTGAGCAAGTGATTGGAAATAGCTTCCTCCGGCAGAAAACCGCGATCTATTACATTCTCTTCGCTAAAGGCTCGCCGGGAAATATCAAGCGCCTTGTCTTTATAATGTCCGCCATTCCCCATGATCTCCAGGCATACCGTCTTACCTGTTTTCTCCCCTATGGCTGTCAGAAAATCTACCTGTCTTTTATAATCTTCCAGTGCGCCGGTAAAACAGCCAAAATGCACAGCAGTCAGGCTATCCGGGTTCCGTGTATCTTCCTGCGGCATACCAGCCACCGGGATATTACTGAACAGCGGTATAAGATTCACCTCTTTCCATCCAAGGTTCTTTTTATAAATACCTATCGAAGTGGTAACAGATTCAGGATTGATGGCTGCCAGCATTTGTTTGATGATCACTTTCTGCATCAGCCCCAGCATCTTCAGCTTAAAGCTGCTATATCCGTGAAGCCCCACCCAGAGCTCATGGAACATGAAGTGCCATTTGATATTGCTGCCTAAACTTTTCAGATGTTTGCCGAATGAAAAAGGTAATCCTCTTTTCTCAAAAGAGAAGGGTACATATTGCAGGCTTACCCACTCAGGGCCAAATTTCCTGATATAGTCGCCGGTGTGGGAAAAACGTTCCTTTTCATCCATTGACGCGGGTAAACGGAGAACAGGTACTTCAATACCATTGCTACTTTGGAGACCATCATATAGGGAAGTACTTACCCTGTCATTAAGGGCGATGATAGCTACTTCGTGCGATTTCCGGATCAACTCACAAGCCAGTCGTCTGGAATAATCGCCCACACCATCCCTACCAGGCTCCAGTGAACCACAGAGAAAAATCAGTTTCACGGTATAATGTTCTTACTGGTTAATAAAATGGGAAACTGTCCAAACGCTATTCGGGTAATGCTCATCTTGCATTAGGAAGATATTGGGTATAAATTACTGTAACATAATGAATAATAGAAAGTTGCCAGACGTTCAGACGTCTGTTCATGTGATCTTAAATAAGTAGGAGCAAGAAAATAAATGAGGCAATAAAAAGAGCAGTATCGTCTTACGGATTGAAACGAATCACTATTTATTTAAAAAAATATATTTCTTTTTTTTCCACAACCAACTGTGCAACCAACATATTAATCCGGATATATATATCACTATTTACTGGAATCAGTAAGCGCTTAACGGGAAATGGTCATTTTTTTATGATGGCTGTATATAGGTCAGCATTACCGTATACGGAAGGCCTTTCCCCTATCATCTCAACATGTTTGTAACCGTGTGCTTTAAACAGCTTTTCCAGGGAATGATAACTCAATGGATAAGGTACCCAGGTAGGTACAGGCTTGTCTGTATTATATTCGACAATGAGTATTCTTCCTTCGGGCTTCAGGTATTTTTTTATTTTCTCTATGAAGGCAGAATGATCTTTGACATAGTGCAGTGCATTCCCCAGCACAATGCCATCTAACTGTGCGAAGGGCCATTCATCTTTCACAAAATCCAGTTCCATTGTCTCCACCTGTATTCCTGCAGGTACAGGTATATGCAGGTTGGTTGCTAATTTTTGATCTACTGCATAGATTACGCTACCTGCCTGTAAATAATGTGCCAATGCAGTAGTAAACGTCCCTGAGCCACAACCTAAATCAGCCCAGTTGGAAGGACCTGAAAGGGATAATTCCTTATGCCTGATAAATTGAATTGCATCTTCCATTCTCATAGCCGTGCAAGGTAGGTAAATTTTCTACCCGCCGCTTCACCTGTCCGTTTCCGGCCAGTATTACGTACGTATGTGGACAATTCCGTCTCCTGCGAATAATTGAAAATCGGCTACAGTGGCGAATATCCTTTAATGGCAACCTTTTTGTACCTTATACCCCGCCACTATAACAGTCCCTTATGTTAAAGAACTATCTTAAAATTGCCTGGCGCAACCTATTGAGGAAAAAAGCATATTCGGCAATTAATATAACCGGCCTTGCGATAGGCATTACTTGTTGTATCCTGATCATGTTCTATGTGCAGGATGAGTTATCATATGACCGATATAACGTCAATTATGACCAGATCTACCGTGTAACGCATGCTTACCGTAATGCAAAAGACGTTGACAGGAATTCGGCGCCTGCACCTGAGAATTACCAGGTATGGGGAAATGCTCCTGTAGCGCCTGCCCTGGCAGCCGATTTTCCGGAGATAAAGAAAATAACGCGGTTTACCAGTCCCAATACTTTCCTGCTTGAGCACGGCGATCGGCGGTTCCAACAGGAAGGACTTGTATTCTCAGATTCTTCTGTGTTTGACATTTTCAGCTGGAAGCTGCTCGCCGGTAATCCCAAACAGGCGCTGGTAGCACCCAACAGCGTTGTGTTAACAAAGAGCCTTGCTGAGAAATACTTTGGTAACGAGAACCCGCTGGGCCAGTCCTTGCGAGTTGATAACCAGGAAACATTCACCGTTACAGGTGTAATGGAGGATGTTCCTGCTAATTCACATATGAGTTTCAATGGTCTTATCTCCATGAGTACATTCCGGAAGTGGAGACCGGAGATCTTCGATGAATGGGGCTATATTGATTTCTATACCTATTTCCTCATACCGGAACATACCAATATCAAGACCCTGGAAGCAAAGATCCCGGCCTTTGCTACACGTCATTATCCTCAAGGGCGTAACGACATCTATACAATAGCATTTGAGCCCTTATCTGCGGCTTACCTGCATTCAAAAGCCACGAGACAACCAGGGCCTACCGGAAGTCTCTCCAATGTCTATATCTTCTCGATCATTGCCATATTTGTATTACTGATAGCCTGTATCAACTTCGTGAATCTCTCTACCGCCCGTTCCATGGAAAGGGCCAGGGAAGTAGGCGTAAGAAAAGCAGTGGGTGCCTATCAGCGTGGACTGATATACCAGTTCCTCACAGAGTCGATTCTCATCTCTTTTTCAGCTGTACTATTGTCCATTCTATTCACTATACTGGCCTTGCCGGCTATAAGGGAAATATCCGGCAAGCCTCTCACCTATTCCCTCCTGCTCTCATGGAAAGTCACACCTGTATTCGTGCTGATGCCATTCCTGCTTGGACTGCTGGCAGGTAGTTATCCTGCATGGGTACTGTCGCGCTTCAAGCCTGTAGAAGTGTTGAAAGGGCAGTTCCGTTCATCCTACAAAGGAATCGCATTGCGGAAAGGATTAGTGATTGTACAGTTCAGTTTATCAATAGCGCTGATCGCAGGTACGATGATCGTATATACACAACTCAAACACCTGCGCTCACATGCACTAGGCTTCCGCCAGGACCAGATGCTGGTGATCGATTATGGTGGTGATCAAAAGGTGAATGAGTCTTTTGAGACCGTTAAATCGATGCTGGCGAAAAATCCTGCAGTGCAAGCTATTACTGCGTCCAGGGCAGTTCCAGGCGACTTCTATCCTAATGGTACAACTTTCATAGAATCTCGTAACGGCGACATGAAATCCGAAACACCTGCTATGTATGAGATCGACTACGATTTTATACCCGCCTACGAAATGAAAATGGCAGCAGGCAGGCCGTATTCACGTGATTTTCCTACTGATGCCGAAGAAGCGCTCATCATCAATGAAGCCGCAGCTAAACAGTATGGTTATGCGAACCCTGAAGAGATAATAGGTAAACGTTTTGAACAATGGCGACGTAAAGGTACCGTAATCGGTGTGGTCAAGGATTTTAATTACCAGTCACTACACAAGAAAGTTGAACCACTGGCAATGAGAATGGCACCATTGCAATCACTGAACAAGTTATCTCTCCGTATAAAAACAGATCACATACAACAGACGGTCAAAGAGCTTGAACAGACATGGAGCGCACTTGCCCCACAACGTCCGTTCCTGTATAGCTTCCTGGACCAATCTTTCAACCAACAGTATAAGCAGGACGACCGCTTTGGGCAGCTATTCGCAGCCTTTGCAGGACTGACGATCTTCATTGCCTGTCTTGGTCTCTTCGGACTGGCAACCTATGCTACTGAGCAACGTGTAAAGGAGATTGGTGTACGGAAAGTATTGGGTGCATCAGTGACCAACATAGTAAGATTACTCTCTTCGGATTTTATAAAACTTGTGCTGGTGGCAATACTGATTGCTACCCCGGTAATATGGTGGGCGATGCAGGAATGGCTACAGGGATATGCCTACCGGATAACTATCCAATGGTGGATGATAGCGCTGGCAGGAATATTAGCAGTAACCACAGCATTGCTGACAGTAAGCCTGCTGGCGGTAAAAGCTGCACTGATGAATCCAGTGAAAGCATTAAGGACGGAATAACAATATTTGCAGGCGGTCTGTATAGGGCCGCCTGTAATATTAAAATATCATAATACACTCCCCTGCACCAACAACATCTTTCTTACGGCTGCAACTTTAAGATGCAGGAATTTCTCTCTCTCCTTATCCAGCTTGAACGCATTAAAATCCTCCTCACCGG
Source organism: Chitinophaga filiformis (assembly GCF_900102545.1). Taxonomy (GTDB): domain Bacteria; phylum Bacteroidota; class Bacteroidia; order Chitinophagales; family Chitinophagaceae; genus Chitinophaga; species Chitinophaga filiformis. The sequence goes on from NZ_FNBN01000017.1 coordinate 7,518, forward strand.
GAAAACTGACGAGATGTACTTCATAGGGCATTTCCAGCTCACCTGCAATCAGCTGTCCGGCAGACGGACGCAGGCGTAATAATAATTTCCCGTTATATTGCTCTATCAAGGGAATAGCAACGTCTTCAAACTGATGGAAAGTATGCTCCTGTCCTTCGTGAATGTAGATCAACTGGGTAATGTATATCATAAGACGGCGTTAAAACGACAACAATTGCCCGTTAATTTACACTTTTCGGAATAAGAGACTAATAGTATTTTTATACAAATAACGTATACAATGGTAGCATTCTTAGGTACAGGATTGTTAGGAGCCAACTTTGTAAAAGCACTCCTCAAAAAGGGAAACCAGGTACAGGTATGGAACCGTACCGCGGCAAAGGCGTCTGCGCTGGAAGCTGACGGTGCCAAAGCATTTGCAGATGTCACAGCAGCCGTACAGGGAGCAGATATTATTCATCTCACATTAAAAGATGATGCCGCAGTAAACGAAGTATTGGCGGCAGCCCGCAAAGGATTGAAACCGGGCGCCATCATCATTGATCATACTACCACCTCTTCAGCCGGAGCCATACAACGGACCCGTGAGTGGAAGGAACAGGGATTTACTTATTTACATGCCCCCGTTTTTATGGGACCTGTCAATGCGCTTGAAAGCACGGGTTATATGCTGGTATCCGGCGATCAGGCTGTTGTAAGTCAACTGGAGCCAGTCTTATCTCAAATGACAGGTAAGGTGCTTAATTTTGGTGCTGAAGAGGGTAAAGCCGCCAGTATGAAACTGATCGGTAACCTCTTCCTGGTCACTTTCACAGCAGGTATTGCAGATACGCTTTCACTGGCGAAAGCATCACAGGTATCATTAGACGATCTGAACACCTTGTTTGATTCCTGGAATCCCGGTGCCATGCTGGCAGCCAGGTTACAACGCGTGGCGGGAGGGAAATATGATCAGCCTTCCTGGGAGTTAAATATGGCGAGAAAAGATACGCAGCTGTTCATCGAGGCTGCTGCACAGGGGGGGACTACATTAGCAGTCATTCCTGCTATAGCGGCAGAAATGGACAGATGGATTGCAAAGGGGCACGGTGGTGATGACTGGACAGTAATCGGGAAAGATGCTGCTATCAAGTAATATAAGTCAAACGGGATTGCATGCAATCCCGTTTGACTATACCATTATTTTTTAGGTGCCGGGAAGTGGCGGACCTTTTCATCAAATACTACGATCTTTCCATTCACGATCTTGGCATCATTGACAACGGCCAGAGAATCCATTTTACCTTTCTTATCGGTCCAGGTCTGTTTATACCACACCGTTACCCATTCGTCTTTTTTATCACCGGATATAACAGATTCCCAGTCATCCATCTTCAGGTTCACGTTGGCAAAGTCTTCCCATGAATGTTCCAGCATCTTCGGAATGCTGTCATGCGGTATCATTTTATGAAAGTAATCGACATATAGATCTACGCTGTCGCCAAAATAGGAGGCGCATTCAGCTGCGTTTTTTGTTTCCCATGCTTTCAGCATGTTTAATACGATCACAGTATTTTTCTTATCACCGGGTTGCCAGTTCTTGTAAGGCTTGTCGAGCGTGTATGGATAATTCATTTCATCGTCTGATGATTCCATCTTTGATTTTGAACTATCGGCACCCATACTTTCAGCTCTTTTTTCAGGGGTGTTACAGGCAGTAATGAGCAGAATGAGAGATACAAGAGAAACGAACGTTTTCATTGTGGTGGAGTTTAGAGATGATTGTTTTGGTTTATTGGCTTGTTGATGTATGTTTGCTTACTACAGCCAGTCTCAATAAGACTTGTCTGCATCTCTGATCATTGTTCCCGACAGTATGTTTTTTGCAGTTACTGGAATACTTTGCATTCACAATCACATGTATAATAACATGTTAGACAAAGTGAATCTACTGAAATTAGGTGATAAATGAAAAAATATTAACTACCAGCCAGGTACTTTGTTTTTGATATATTCTATTGCCACACAGATAGCCTACTCGTTCACCATTTTACCCTTAAAATGTTCAATGTAAAAGCATAGCTCATCATGTTGAGGTGCCCAGCAAGAAGACGCCGTTTTATAGTTTCTCAGGCTTTCTCTAAAAATGTTTCCATTGTCTAAAAGTAATACCAGTTCCGCTGGTGCGTTTCTATGTCGTCTCTTAACAATATAGGTATCCAGGATCTGTTCCCAGGCAAAACTATAACCATTCAGGTCTATTCCTGCAGATGATACTTCAATATAAATTTCAGGATCAGCTTTCGTCGACCTTGCAATAAGGATACCGCAAACCACAAAAAAGGAAACTGCCCCTAAAATACGGATCCACACAGGCAGATCCCGGCCATTAAAAAAAATAAACCATATGGTAATTGCACACGCTATTATACCAACTATTACAGGGCCTACCCTATGCTCCATACTTTCCGGGAAAAGCCTGGCAGTAACGGGATCAAGAATAATCTTTTCATTTTTCTTTACGAAGCGTCTTGTATGCCGGATGTCAGGCTCCGCATCAAAAGCTTTGGCAGTTTTACTTAACAATGCATATTCTTCTTCATAAAGGACATTGTAAACCTGCGCTTTCAGCTCTTCTCTGGTTGCCATAGGATATAACTTTGTAGAATTTCACCATCCCAGCTAACATTTCAGGGCACAAAAAAAGGCAGCATTTCTGCTGCCTTCCTGCTTTTTGGGTGATCGAAGGGTTTCGAACCCTCGACCCTCAGAACCACAATCTGATGCTCTAACCAACTGAGCTACGACCACCGTTTGTTTTGATTGGGATGCAAAGATAACGAAATGCGTTTTTAATTTCCAAATTTTTTCTCCTTTCTTTGCTTACTTTTTTTAATCATCTCACTATGTCATTATATATCATCCCTTTCTTAGGAGCACTTACAGGCTGGCTAACCAACAAAATAACGATCCTTTTCGCGCTCCGCGCCTTTTCAAAACGTCAACAACATCTGGCAGATCAAACAGGTGAATTTGTCGCTACACAACTTTTCTCCTTTGACGATGTCCGTCAGCAACTCGCCGACCCGGAAAAAATTAAAAGCATGATCCCTGTGGTAGAAGCCCATATGGATACCTTCCTCCGGGAAAAGCTACCGGAAGCCATGCCGGTTTTCAAAATGTTTATCGGCGACAGCACCATTCAACAGGTGAAGAAAGTGCTGGTCACAGAATTGGATAATATGTTTCCCGAGATCATCGATCAATACCTCCAGCGTGCACAGAAAGAACTGGATGTCCGCGCTATCGTCAGCAAAAAAATAAGCTCACTTTCTGCCAACCAGCTAAAAAAACTACTCACTGTTTCACTACGCCGCGAACTACGCATAGCTGAATTGGGAGGAGCTGTTGTCGGTTTTATCATAGGACTACTGCAACTCTGGATTGCCCTACACCACAGTAACTGACCATTCATCACAAATAGCAATACTTTACATATGAGATAGATATTTTTGTCCTGGTCTCAACACTTAGGTCTCTTAATTCCATCATGCATGCTTAAACGTCTACTCCTGTCAACGTTTATGTGCTATGGCGCTATTGCTATGGCTCAAACCGGTAATAATTCTGCTAAATTCACAGGTAAAGCACTGGACGCCGTTACCGGCAAACCGGTGGAATATGCCTCCGTAGTTTTGCTTCACCCGCAGGATTCTTCCGTTGTGACAGGTATGTACACTCAACCGAATGGCGATTTCTCCTTTAATGCCATACCCGCCGGTACTTATGTGCTCCGCATCACCTTCATGGGATATGATAAACTCATAAAAGCTGTAAAGGTTATACCCGGCAAGCCGGTACAGTTTGCAGGTACACTCAGGCTGCAGCCCGCCGGTAAAACGCTGGCTACGGTAGAGATCAAATCGGAGAAACCAGCCTTTTCCATGCAGATAGACCGCCAGGTCTTTGACGCGGGTAGCATCGTTACTGCGGAAGGAGGTTCGGGTACAGACGTGATGAAAAACATTCCCAGCGTAGACGTTGATATCGACGATAATATCACCCTCCGTGGTAAAAGCGTGACCATCTATGTAGACGGCAAGCCCTCCCCTTTCGGAGACGCTAAAACAGCCCTCCAGATGATCCCCGCTTCTACGATTGACCGTGTAGAGGTGATCAACAACCCGTCGGCCAAATTCGAGGCCCAGGGCGGCGGTGGCATCATCAACATCGTGCTGAAAAAGGATAAAGCCATCGGTTATAATGTAATGGTCAGCGCCGGTGCAGCTACCCGCGGACAACTCAACGGTAACCTCAATGCCAATCTCCGCATCCGGAAGTTTAACTTCTTCGCCAATTATAACGGTTGGTACGGCAGCCAGACCGGTTATGGTTACAGTAACCGTCAGAACCTGGTTGTCGATACCGCAGGTACTGCTATCTTTACCCAGGACAGCCGGAACAAGAACAGCAATGCCGGTAACGGTGGCCGTATCGGACTTGACTACTACCTGAACGACTACAATACCATCACTATTTCCGAAGGATTGAACCTCAATACCGGCAATAGCAAGGATGATATCACGCTGAACTACCTGGACGCCCACGGACTAACACTCCAGAACGGCCAGCGTCATAATACCAGCGACTACCGCAATCCAAACAATAATACCAGCCTGAACTTCCGTCATACCACCGACAAGCAGAACGAGGAATGGACGGCTTATATCAGCTATAGCAACAATAAAGGCAGGAATAACAGTAACTATAGCACCCAGTACCAAAATGCAGATGGTACGCCTGGAAATGCCCAGTTACAACGAAATTTAGGGATCTCTCAGAACCAGTTCTGGAATATCCAGACAGACTATACCACTCCGGTAGGTAAAAAAGGAAAGTTCGAAACCGGCGCCAAGGTGACTCTTCAGAATAACGATAATGATTATGATGCCCGGCTGTTCAACTTTACTACCCAACAATATGAGAAAAGCCCGGATCTCTCCAACACCTACTACTATAAACAGGATGTTTACGGAGGATATGCGAACTTTTCCAGCGCCATCGGCAATCTCGGTTACCAGGTAGGTGCAAGGATAGAGCAGGCAGATCTGAAGGGTTTCTCCTATACCAAGGATACCTCAGTAAATAACCATTTCCTGAACGTATTCCCCAGCGTATTCCTGAAATATAACCTGCCGCGCAATGAGAACCAGAGCCTGATATTCAACTATTCAACAAGAATAGACAGGCCCGGATTTGACCAGCTGCTTCCTTATATCAACAACTCTGATCCGCAGAATATCCGTGCAGGGAACCCGGATCTGAAGCCGTCTCTGACCCATAAGTTTGAAACGAATTATTCCAGGTATTTTCCTAATACCAAAGACTACCTGAATACTGGTGTATACTATTCCCAGGCAAATGACGATATAGACCGCATCAGTATCCTGGACACGATTACCGGCGTAACAACTACCAAGCCCATGAACCTGGCTACCGACAAGGACTGGGGGGCTAACTTCACCTATAACCTGCATATTATCAAGGGATGGAATGTTACCACCAACCTGAACATGGAATACAGTAAACTGACGGGTGCGAATGTGAATAACGAATATGTTACATATGGGGTAACTGTCAATTCCAACGTACGGCTGCCGGCAAAGATCAATTTCCAGGTGAATGGTCATTACCGCTCACCAAGAGTAGCGCCGCAGGGTACATTTAAGGCCATGAATGGTATAGACCTGGGTATCCGTAAGGAAATGCTGAAAAATAATGCCCTGGCTATCGCACTGAACGTGTCGGATGTCCTGAATACGCAGGATTACAGCTCGCATTACGCTACATCAGCCTTTATCCAGGATTATACCCGTAAAAGGACCACCCGTTTCATCCGTCTGAACATACGCTACCGCTTTGGGAAAATGGATCCGGATATGTTCAAGAAGAAAAAGAAACAGGAGGTGCCTGAAGAAGAAGTTGATGATAAGGAAAAAGATAAGGATAAGAAGCCCGTGGACAGCACGCTATGATTTCTTGCCGGCCAGCATTGGCACGAAAGAAAAGTTATCAAACATTTCCTGGTCATATTCGGTATCGCTAATCTTGGTAATGCGCAGCATCCGCTGTACTTCCTGACCACCTACCGGAATGACCATTTTGCCACCCACCTTCATTTGCTGCAGCAGTTTTTCCGGGATCTGCGGAGCGGCCGCAGTCACCAGCACCTTATCAAAGGGTGCATACGTGGGAAGTCCTTCATAACCATCGCCATAAAAGAAGCGGATGGTAGGGTACTTTGATTTAAAAGGGAACTGCTTTACCTGGTCAAACAATCTCTTCTGACGTTCGATAGTAAACACATTGGCTTTCAGCTCTGCCAGCACACAAGCCTGGTAAGCGCTGCCTGTACCGATTTCCAGCACCTTTTCAAAGGGCTTGATCTCCAGCAACTGTGACTGATATGCCACAGTATAGGGCTGTGAAATGGTCTGACCTTCCCCGATAGGGAATGCCCTGTCTTCGTAGGCAATGCCTTCAAAAGCTGTATCCAGGAAATAATGCCGTGGGATGTTGTTGATAGCCGTTAATACATTTTCATCAGTAATGCCTTTCTGCCGGATACTATCTACCAGTTGCCTGCGTAATCCTTTTTGTTTGTAAGAATCTTCGTACCGCCTCATACCCGCAAAATTAACCAATACCCCCAATTTTCAATTGGGTGTGGAATACTTCTATTTATCAACATTACTGGTTTTCCCGCTAAAAATAACTGGTTTGATAATTGCTGAGTTCTTTCCCGGGCTTTTCATTTTCTCCGGATTTTAGCTTTAATTTACACACTTGTTTTTCCTACATAAGAAAACAAACCGTAATCGTTCTATGGATAATATCATTGAAAGTAAGGTATCACAGTGGCTCAATGGCCAATTTGACGCGGATACAGTGGCCGCGGTCAGGAAATTGCAACAGGATAACCCCGATGAACTGGCTGATGCTTTTTATCGCAGCCTGGAATTTGGAACAGGCGGTCTACGCGGAATAATGGGTGTAGGCACCAACCGTATGAATAAATATACCGTTGGTATGGCTACCCAGGGATTTGCCAACTATCTGAAACAGGCCTTTACAGGTGAAATCAAACTGGCCATCGCACATGACAGCCGTAACAACAGCCGCTATTTCGCAGAAGTTGCTGCTAATGTACTGGCTGCCAATGGCATTAAGGTGTTCCTCTTTGAAAGCCTACGCCCTACCCCGGAACTGTCATTCACTATCCGTCACCTGGGTTGCCAGGGTGGTATCGTGCTGACAGCCTCCCACAACCCTAAAGAATATAACGGCTATAAAGCTTATTGGAACGACGGCGCCCAGCTGATACCTCCTCATGATAAAAATGTCATCCGTGAAGTAGAGAAAATCGCTTCCATTGACGAAGTAAAATGGTCCGGCGGAGAAGCCAATATTACTAGTATTGGTAAGGAAGTAGATGAAGCCTACCTGCAGGAACTGAAAAATCTCAGTATCCAGCCGGAAGTGATCAAAGAACAACACGACCTGAAAATCGTTTATACGCCTATCCACGGTACAGGTATCACCCTGGTGCCGGAGATCCTGAAGCGTTATGGCTTTACCAATGTACATGTGGTGGAAGAACAGGCTACTCCGGACGGTAATTTCCCTACCGTAGTATATCCTAACCCGGAGGAAGCTGAAGCGATGAGCATCGGTCTGAAGAAAGCCAAAGAACTGGATGCTGCCATCCTGCTGGGCACAGACCCTGACTCTGACCGTGTAGGTATTGCAGTGAAAGACATAAAAGGTGAATGGACACTGCTGAATGGTAACCAGACAGCCGTGCTGCTCTTTAACTATATTATAGAAGGCCGCAGACGTAAAGGTCTGGCCGGAGATACTGACTATGTATGTAAAACAGTCGTTACCTCTGACCTCATCGATGTATTCGCCGCGCAGAACAATGTAAACTGCTACAATGTACTGACCGGCTTCAAATGGATCGCAGACCTGATCAGACGTAAGGAAGGCCAGGAGAAATTCATCTGCGGTGGTGAAGAATCTTACGGTTACATGATCGGCGATAATGTACGTGATAAAGACGCGATTGCTTCCGTAGCACTGATCTGTGAAATGGCCGCTTATGCACGTAGCCAGGGCAGATCACTGTACGAACAGCTGATCGACATCTACGTGAAATACGGTTACTATAAAGAGAACCTGATCTCTATCACCAAGAAAGGTATGAAGGGAGCAGAAGAAATTGCTGAGATGATGCGCGGTTATCGTGAGAACCCTCCAACCACTATCAATGGTTCTCCGGTTGTAACACTGTACGACTATGAACTGCAGCAGGTGAAAAACCTGAAAACAGGTGAAGTAAAACCAATCGATCTGCCAAGATCTAACGTACTGCAATTTGTACTGGAAGATGGCAGCAAGATCTCCGCACGTCCGTCAGGTACCGAGCCTAAAATCAAATTCTACTTCAGCGTAAATCAGAAACTTGAGAATGCAGCCGGCTTCGATGCTGCTACTCAGGCACTCGACCAACGTGTACAGAATATCATTAAGGATATGAAGTTGAAATAATCCTTCATTATTCCCTTAACTTTGTCCCGGTACTCATAGTACCGGGATTTTTTTTACCTATGGAAACCGCAGCTGTGCTATATTTTAGAGGAATACTACTTTTTATACTGGTAGTATCGTCATACTACCCTGTTCTGGCAAGGCAGCAATATCCCGCTTCAGTAAACGATACCATCATTGACAATCAGCCCCCTACTCACATCAATCGTCCCAATATATGGATGATGGCAGGCGTTACCACCGGTCTGTATGGTGGGGCACTGGCTGTTCTCAGCAATACCTGGTACAACCAGTATCCAAAATCACGTTTCCATAGTTTTGACGATACGCCCGAATGGCTGCAGATGGACAAAGCAGGTCACTTTTACAGTGCTTATATGGAAGGGAAGATCAGCAGGGAAATGTGGCGTTGTACCGGACTACCGGAAAAGCAGCAGATCTGGATCGGCGGGCTTAGCGGATTTGTTTACCAGTCTGTTATTGAGATACTGGACGCCTATTCCGCCGAATGGGGTTTCTCCTGGACAGATATGGCAGCCAATGCCGGAGGATCAACACTCATGATCGGCCAGGAACTGATATGGCGCGAACAAAGAATACAGCTCAAGTTTTCAGCATATCCTAAAAGATACCAGGATCCTTACTTAAAAACACGTACAGATCAGTTGTTTGGAGACAATCTGGCAGAGCGGACGCTGAAAGACTATAATGCACAAACCTATTGGGTATCAGTGAATCTCCATGCCTTCATGCCCCACAGCCGTGTGCCCTCCTGGCTCAACATCGCCCTGGGTTATGGCGCCAACGGCATGCTCAAAGGGGATAATAATATATGGGAAGACAGCAACGGTATGCAGCATGATTATTCATTCATTCCCCGTTACCGGCAGTTCTACCTGTCGCCTGATATAGATTTCACCAGGATACCTACACGTAGAAAGGGAGTTAAAGTACTATTCCAGGTGCTGAACATGTTTAAATTTCCTGCCCCCGCACTGGAATTGACCTCCAGGGGTATACTCCGGGGACATCTACTGCATTTCTGAGTATGGACCTGAGTCTGGTATGGTAGCAATAGCTTCACCAACCAGCCGTATGTTCTGTTATACGAGGTATGCTGAGCGGATCTCATTCTCCTCCATATCCACCATCACCATATCCTGTAAGGTGGTAGCCAGGGAATATCCTACGAAATCCACTGACAATGGGAAGGACTTATGTTTACGGTCTACCAGTACGGCTGTCTGTATTTTCTTAGGCAGGAACTGCAGGAAAGGTTTCAGGGCATACAACATGGTCCGGCCTGAGTTAGCCACATCATCCACCAGCACGATCGTTTTTCCATTGAAATCCATTTCTTCGGAAAGCCTGACACTTTCCGGCCGCTGTTTGTCCAGATTCAGTTGTAAGAGCTTGATACGCAAGGGAGAGATCTCCTGCAGTATTACTGCGATCTTCTCTGCCAGTATCATTCCCCTGTCCCAGATACCTGCCAGGATAATTTCCTGTTCATCACTGTTATGTTCATAGATCTCGTAAGCGATACGTTTGATCTTCTTCTCTATCACATCCTGGGTCAGGATCACGTTCTTAGTTTCCATGTTGGTTGTTTAGCGGAGTAAAATTAGGAAAAAGAGTCCATAGTCAACAGGGCATAGTCTATGGCGGATGATCTATTTTTCCTTACATTGCTATAAATTAGGAAGTCAAATCTGACGTATGCTTATAATTCAGGAGCTATTATTTGTAATTGCCTTCGGCATTGCTGTATACCTGTTTTACAGGAAGGCCAGGCAGATCAGGCAGAATATACTGCTTGGCAGGGATGTTCAATTGAATGACGAACCTGCCGCACGCTGGCGGAATGTGTTACTGCTTGCCTTCGGACAGAAGAAAATGTTCCGCAATCCCCTTGTTGCTGTTCTCCACTTCTTCGTATATGCTGGCTTTATTATTATCAATGTCGAGATCCTTGAGATCATCCTGGATGGTATACTGGGTAAACACCGCCTGTTCTCTCCTTTGTTAGGAGGGCTTTATCCTGTATTGATCGGCTGTTTTGAAATACTGGCAGCATTAGTACTCGTAGGCTGTGCTATATTCCTGATACGCAGGAACATTGTGAAAGTAAAACGTCTCTATCAACATGAACTGGACGGCTGGCCACGTTCTGACGCCAACTACATCCTGATCACGGAAATAGTACTGATGCTCCTGTTCCTGACTATGAATACAGCAGATCAGGCACTGCAACAACATGGGCATGAACATTATATGGCTACCGGCGCTTTCTGGGTGACAGGTCCTTTTGTTTCTTTGTTCTCCGGATTATCTGACGGTACACTCATCGCAATAGAACGCACCTGCTGGTGGCTGCATATATTGGGTATTCTGGCATTCCTGAACTACCTCCCCTACTCCAAGCACCTGCACATCATACTGGCTTTCCCGAATGCTTATTACGCCGATCTGCGGCCTAAAGGTAAAATGGAAAACATGCCTGCCGTACAGAAGGAAGTACAGCTGATGCTACAGCCAGAGCTGGCAGCAGATACTCCGGCCGGCGATATTCCTAAATTCGGCGCCAAAGATGTACCGGATCTTACCTGGAAAAACTTGCTGGATGCTTATAGTTGTACGGAATGCGGCCGCTGTACTGCTGCCTGTCCGGCCAATATCACCGGCAAGAAGCTGTCTCCCCGTAAGATCATGATGGATACCCGCGACCGTGCAGAAGCGATTGGTGCACAGATAGCTAAAACTGGGTCCTTTACAGAAGATGGTAAAACCCTGCTCCGCGATTATATTACTGAAGAAGAGCTTCGCGCCTGTACTTCCTGCAATGCCTGTGTACAGGAGTGCCCTGTGAGTATCAATCCGCTGCATATCATTCTGCAACTGCGTCGTCACCTGGTAATGGAAGAATCCAGTGCGCCGCAGGAATGGAATATGATGTTCAGCAATATCGAAAACAATATGGCCCCCTGGAAAATGAGTCCGGATGACAGGGACAAATGGGCTGTAGAAATGAATGGATAATAGCGTTAAGTTAAACTGATATACAATGCAAATAAAAACGATGGCCGAATACGCCGCCAGCGGCGAAACACCTGAAATCCTCTTTTGGGTGGGATGTGCCGGCAGTTTTGATCAACGTGCGCAGAAAATCACCAAAGCCTTTGCCACTATCCTCGATAAAGTAGGCGTCCGTTTCGCTATTCTCGGTAAAGAAGAAAGCTGTACCGGCGATCCTGCACGCAGGGCCGGCAATGAATTCATCTTCCAGATGATGGCGCAGAATAACATAGCTGTATTGAATGGTTATGAGGTAAAAAAGATCGTTACCGCCTGCCCTCACTGCTTTAATACACTCCGTAACGAATATCCTGAAATGGGCGGACACTATGAAGTGATCCATCACACTACTTATCTTCAGCAACTGATCGACGAAGGCAAGATCCGGATGAAAGAAGGAGGTACCTTCAAAGGTCGCAAGATCACTTACCATGACTCCTGTTACCTCGGTCGTGCTAACGACATCTATGAAGCTCCCCGCAAGGTGCTGGAAGCCCTGGATGCGGAATTAGTGGAGATGAAGCGCTGCCGTAGCAATGGCCTGTGTTGTGGTGCAGGTGGTGCGCAGATGTTTAAGGAAGAAGAGAAAGGCGCTACTCGCATCAATTTCGAACGTGGCAGGGAGGCGGTGGAAACCGGTGCCGGTGTCATTGCATCAAATTGTCCTTTCTGTATGACCATGCTGACGGATGGCGTAAAAGAACAGGGTAAAGAAGATAGTGTACAGGTGCTGGATATTGCGGAGTTAGTAGCACAGCAGATCTCGTAAAATGAAACGCTTCCTTACCTTCCTGCTAGTCTTCTTCTGCTGCACAGCCGCGGCTCAGGATGTGGCATTATTCAACAAAGAGGGAAAGGCGATTGCATACATCGACACAATAGATAAAGACCGGACCATCTATCTGTATAGCGGCGAGCCGGTTGCTGTCATCTCAGAGGGTGATGTATATGGCTTTAACGGGAAGCATCTGGGCTGGTTTGAAAAGGGTATTGTAAGAGATCATGATGGCAAGAGAATAGGTAATACAAAAAAGGCGGCCAAGGGGTATACCCAATATGAGCCTTATAAAAGCTATAAACAGCAGAAACCGTATGTAGGATATAAGAGCTATCCTCCCTATAAGCCTTACTTTTCGGACTTCTGGTCAGACGCATCTTCTGAAGCATTTCTTTTAAAAGGAATTGAAAATTAATGCCCTACGTCAGGCCCGGCCATTCAGTTCCTGACACCAAAATGACCGTCGTCAGTAGTCTGTACTCATTTTTTTGGTAATTTTGCATCATGAAACAGGAAATTCAACAATTATTACCGGCTGACTTTCACCCGTCTTCCCGTGTATGGATATATCAGAGTAATCGTCCTTTCAGCGAAAAGGAAAAACTGGAAATAAACGAGCAATTGCATCAGTTTACCTCCCAATGGCAAGCTCATGGCGCTCCTGTAAAGGGATGGGGCCAGCTGCTTTTTGATCAGGTCATCGTGCTGATTGCGGATGAGTCAAATGTTGCTGTCAGCGGTTGCAGCACCGACAGCTCTGTACGTATTATTAAAAGCATCGAGCGCCAGTATAGTGTAGACCTTTTTAACCGTCTTTTGCTCGGTTTCCTGGTGAAGGGTAAGTTACAGCCGCTGCCTATGCAACAGGTGCCATATGCACTGGAAAAGGGCTTTATTGACGAGAATACACTTTATCTGAACAATACTGTGCTGACTAAAGGTGAGATGGAGGAAAGCTGGCTGTTGCCGTTGAAAGAGAGCTGGCTGGCAAAGAAGTTTTCTTTGGCGTAGTAGAGGCTGAATTTGCCCAAACAGCCTGGATAGAGATATTATCTATTAAAGAATCCCCAGAAATGGATAAAATGGCATTTCTGGGGATTTATAGTTTTTATTCCAACTTAATAACTCTTTTATAGCCCAATAGCATCACCCCCTTTTCTAAAAGCCACAAACCTAATAACTTAGATCAAGAGATCTATTAATTTAGAGTTAATTAATATCAGATTTTTTGATAGTCATTGATCAACGATCACAGACACAACTGGATTCGTATAAACGATATACTTAAAAAATATGTCATTCCCCCATTAAAGTGCTACCAGCTACTTATACATTTACGTTATTCCGGCATTATCTATTGGATTTAAATAAAACCAATTCAGGGTATACACATATCTTTGGACATACCACCCAAAAAGGTATGCCGTCAGGAGAAATTGACTATGATCATTCTGATTAGCGAAATCTTCTGGTTATTCAGACAATAAATTATAGGAAAAACAATTTGGAATCAGTTTTGGAAGAAATTCCATAAAATAGTACATTTATTTTGACACTTGTTAGGTAGATAACAGATACCAAATAAGCGGGAATAGCTCAGTTGGTAGAGCATTAGTTTCCCAAACTAAAGGTCGCGGGTCCGAGTCCCGTTTCCCGCTCATTACAAAAGCCCAACAGGTGAAGTTTTTTACAAAATTGATTATAGCTTCTTTTTAACCCGGAATAAAATGCAAAATCACGTGTAAAAACGTCTCAATATTTTTTCAAGTACCCCTCTTATCTATCGCTGACCTTTAGCCTTTAGGATAACTATCCCCCAAGAGCATTCCTTTTATTCGTTAGCTAGTTCCCGTAGCTTTGCAAGAACAGTTTCATTGTCCGAAAAGAATAAAGGAGCAAGAGAAGGAGTCACTGTACAGCCAGCGATCTTTGTATCTTCTTTCTCTTCAATTTCCCGGGCAATTGGTGATAATGTAGTAGCCCATCCTGCGAGACAGTGAGAAGTACCACAGTGCCAATCGCTCATCTCTAAACTGTCAGGTTGAGCAAGCACAATTGCTGAAATCTCCTTAATGAGGGCCTTCTCGTTTACCGATTGAGCGCCAAAACGCGCCCTTAATAACGATACTGCTTCAACCGATCCTGCTCCATGAATAATCAGTTCTGACAGGTCTTCATTGCTCAGGTCCTGCTTTAGCAGCTGTTCCGCAGCAGCCTCTTTTTTATTGGCATACTTGATGATGCACCACAGGTCCTCGTTGTCAGGGTTCTGCTTTAGCAGCTGTTCGGTAGCAACATCCTTCTTATCGGTAAGCCGGATAATGTACCGCAGGTCCGCATTGCTGGGGCCCTGCTTTAGCAACTGTTCCCATGCTGCGTCCTTCTTATCGGTATATTCGATGATGTACCGCAGGTCATCATTACCCGGGTCCTGCTTCAACAGTTGTTCCCATGCAGCATCCTTCTTATCGGTAAAACGAATGACGTACCGCAGGTCCTCATTGCTCGGGTCCCGCTTCAGTAGTTGTTCCGCAGCAACTTCCTTCTTATCGGCATACTCGACGATGCACAGCAGATCTTTGTTGTCCGGGTGCTGTTTCAGTAGCCGTTTCGCAGCAACAGCAACATACTTCTTATCGGCAAAACGGATGATGCATCGCAGGTCTTTCCTGCCTGGTCCCTGCTTCAACAATTGTTCCGCAGCAACATCTTTCTTATCGGTAAAACAGATGATGTACCGCAGATCCTCGTTGCTCGGATTCTGCTTCAGCAGCTGTTCTGCAGCAACTTCCTTCTTATCGGTAAGCCGGATAAGATACCGCAGGTCCTCATTTCCCGGGTTCTGCTTCAGCAGCTGTCCCGCAGCAACATCTCTCTTATCGGTATACTCGATAATATACCGCAGGTCCTCATTTCCCGGCGCTTGTTTCAGCAGCTGTTCTGCTGCCAAAGTAGCATCCTTCTTATCAGCATACTCTATAATCCGCCGCAGAGCCTCGTTGCTCGGGTCTTGCTTCAGCAGCTGTTTCAATGCAGTTTCCCTTTCTATCGCATCATTATTATACTTTATGATGTCGATCAATTCCTCATTGTCCAGGCCCTCAAACTGATTATTGGTATGTCCCATTATGGCTAAGAAGTTTCAGGTTATAAAAATGAATGATAAACCTCACAAATATTATGAGAAATTTATGGATAAAGCAACCAGATGCCTCCTGTAAATGTTGCCCATCTGAACAATCCACATAAACTAGATTGGTAAAGCGATTATCAGAACAACACAGACTCGATCTTTGCATCTCTGCGGAGCATTTAGCATGTCCAGGTGCCCAATATTTTATTAAAAAAGTCGCGGAACCAGGAGCCGGCAAATAGCAGAAATAGCTTTTCGCAAAAACATCAACGATAGCTCCCCGGTAACCAGGGAGCTACTTATTTTATGCAAATGTTACGGTTCTTTCTTTTTGTGCAGCATAGAGTGCTGCTGCTTTCTCTCTCAATTCAAAGGGTTCTTCATAGGGATGGCATTCCGCATAAAATAACGCAATGACATATAACAATGGGATATTTTCTACAGTATCGTTTTTAATATCTACCTGCCAGTTACGCCCACTTTTTTCATAGACTTCACGTAAGGCATCGTAAAAATCACTACACATATTCCGGGTAAACCACTCAGCCTTTCCATATGCACCTGTAAAGCTACCGATCAACTCTCTTTCTTCATTTTCCGCCTTACTAGAGCGACCGTAATAGAAAATAAGGTAAACGGCCAATGCTGCCATTAATATTCCACAGCCAGTCATTAGAAAGCTGTTTGCTCCGAATAGCAGAAGTAGCGCCACCGCGAGCGCAGGAATACGTGTGTAGGCAGCCACCACGCTTTGCCGATGTAATTTAATAGGATATCCATTCCGGCGTCCAAAGCCAGTTTGGGTTACCAGTAAAGATTCATTAGAAGAGGGTGCAATAGGCAATCCGAGTAACAGAAATTTTGTCTGGATCTGTTGTTTTTTAAATTTCTTCACACTGCCAGTAAAGGTAGTACCGATGTACATAGGTATATGGATTTAGGATAAAAAAATTCATTTCATAGGGTAATCATGAGCTGTACATGTATACTCAAAAATAATAATTCTTTTTTATAGTTACTATGCATTGATTTCCCAAACTACAGGTCACTGAGCCGATAGGCGAATAGGTCCGAAGACGAAGATCAAAAACCTAAGCAGGCACAGGAATAAACGCACACCACCCCTCCACAAATCTACTTTAGTAATTCCGCTTAGTAGCACAGGAGCTGTCTACGCTCCCACCTCAGTAACGCAATTCTCATTTATTCAGACGCGTCGATGACGCGGATTTTTCTAAAAAACAGCGTGACCACAATCGAAAATAGTGAGAGAATATTTCCGATTTGATCGGAGGAAGAACGGAGGAAGATGCAAGTCATATGCAGCTTTGCTGCTGGTCATCTAGCGGAAATATAATTCGTTTGCCCTCCCGGTATCGTGGACCAAAATTGGCCCACGATACCATGTCTTTGACCTGGAGCTTCTAGTACCAAAAGGCTATCACTAGTCATCTACTAGTCGTACCGAATTGATACTATACCGAAAGGGTTGAATCAATCGCCCCAGCAACCACTCTTCATTAAAGTGTCAAACAAACAATAATAATTCCCTATCTTACCTCAAATTCCCGTTAATGAGAAAACTACTGATACTCTGCCTGTCCTGTATCGGCTTTACAACCACCGCACAGGTCAAGGTCCACATTCCAACAATCGATGAAGTCGGCCCGGCAAGACTCACAGAAAACATTGCTCCCGTACACGCACCCTTTCCCATGCCGGCCTTCAAAAAGCCAGTATTCCCTTCATATACCATCACCATCAAAGGAAAAGGAGATACGCAAACAAAAGATATCCAGCAAGCCATAGATGCAGTAAGCAAACGCGGCGGAGGAACTGTGAATATTCCAGCGGGCAACTGGCATACCGGACGCATCACCTTAAAATCAAACGTCAATCTGCACCTGAAAGAAAATGCAGTGCTGAATTTCAGTGGAGAAGTAGCCGATTATCTCCCGGTTGTATTCACCCGTACTGAAGGAGTGGAAGTCATGTCACTGGGGGCTTGTATATACGCCAACGGGCAACACAATATTGCCGTTACCGGCAAAGGAAAACTGGTAGGCCCACCTGCCAATTGTCCTGTGAGGAAGCAGGTCATGCGGCAGGATGTGATAGAAAATGTGGTCGCTGCCAATAAACCTGTGGCAGAGAGGGTATATGACGGCCATAACGGAGGGCCGGTCTATCTTCCTATGTTCGTTTCCGTAGTCAATTGTAAAAATGTGTTTTTAGAGGGCATACAGCTCGAAAACACCCCTTTCTGGAACATTGTACCTATTTATTGCGATAACGTCATTATACGGGGTATTACGGTCAATTCTGTGGGTATTCCCAGTGGGGATGGTATCGATATAGAATCCAGCAGGAATGTTCTGGTAGAATACTGTACCCTTAATTGCGGCGACGACTGTTTCACACTCAAAGCCGGACGGGGCGAAGATGGATTGAGAATTGGCAAACCTACAGAGAATGTAGTTATCCGCTTTTGCCTGGCACGCCAGGGACATGGTGGTATCACGGTAGGTAGTGAAACAGCGGCCATGATCCGGAACCTATATGTGCACGATGTCGTATTCGACGATACAGAAGTAGGCCTGCGCTTTAAAACCAGGCGTCCCCGTGGTGGAGGTGGCGAAAATCTCTATTATGAACGCATCCGGATGCGCCTGCGACTGGACGCCTTCCGCTGGGATATGCTGGGCGCCAGAATGTATGTGGGAGCACTCGCTGATAGATTGCCGGCTTTGCCTGTCAACAAATTAACGCCCGTATACAGGAATATACACGCAAAAGATATTATCGTAGATAGTGCCAGAGCACTTGTGAGAGTAGATGGTATACCGGAATCTCCTATGACAAATTTCAATCTTGAAAATGTGGAAGCACACTGCAGTAAACTAATCCAGAGTATAGATGCTACTGATATGAAGATCTCTAATACGACGATCTACAGCCTTGATTCACTGCTAACATTCACCGACAGCAGAAATATCATTTTTCAGCAGCTACGCATCATCAATCCGGCTAATAAGATCGTCACCAATCTTTCCGGTGATCTTACAGACAACATCCGCTTTGAGAATGCTACCCCGCAAAAGCCGGAAGGCTGGGAAACCAACAGCTGGAAGAAGAAATAGGAGCCAAAATTACTTAGAGAAGAAGGTGGCTTAAACGTATTTTAGCCACCTTCTTCTTTTTTACTAACTCAAACGTTTCAAAGTCAGCGTCACTTCGTTCTCTAACAGATTTAACTTTGTCTCGTTTCCTCCATTATTTATCTTGAGAACAACAGTATCTTTCTTCTGACTTACGATGGCAACCCTATATGCGGCCCCGCTTCTTTACGCTACCATCAACTTAGCAGCCCCCCTTCTCACCCGAACCGAAAACCAGATAACAGCACCCAATATCGCCGACATCACCAGGTAACGTAACACCATATCCTGTTGCGTATCTATTTTGCCCGTCCGGGAAAGTGTAAAGCTGGAAATGGACGTCATCACATACACCAATCCTCCTAACAGTCCACTCGCCATACCCGCATTCTGTGGGAAATACAACATGCCTTGTGTAAAGAAGAGATTATACAGGAACCCGGAACAGATGTGAATAAAAAAGGCAAATAACATCAGGCACCATAACTGCTGATAACCGTAACCTATCATAAACAGCAACGCTATCAATGACAGCTGGACAATACCTGCAATAGACGCTTTCCGGTTAAAATCAAGCGCTATAAGACGCTTGCCGATGATCCCTCCTATCATCCAGGAAAATCCCAGTATCAGCGTACAATATCCAATCACCACAGCGTTGAAATGAAAACTGTTTTCGATCACAAAAGGGCCTGCCATATTAAACACCATCACAACAGAATAAGCCATGCCCAATGTAACAATCCCCAGCAGGAATTGCGTATTCCCCAGCATCATGGCATAATTCCCTTTTATCCTCGCCAGATCTACCGGCTTGCGTTCTGCAATTGTTTCACCACTGAAGATCAACTCGAACACCAGCATGAGGAATGCATATATCGCCAGGAAATAAAAGTTAGACTGCCAGTTGAAAAACTTCTGCAGATAACCACCCAGGAAGGGTGCTACAATAGGCCCTAACGACCAGATAATCGTGAAGAAACTAAGGAAATGTTTCAGCTTATCACCTGAGTACAGGTCTACAAAGAAAGCCCGTTTGGAAACCACCACGAATGACACCGCCACACCTTGTATGATCCTTAAAAGACAGATTAATTGTACATTCTTTGTGATACCTATCAATAAAGAGGAAACTATCAGTACACCCAAACCATACATCGCAGGTTTAAACCTGCCAATGCTGTCCAACAGACTTCCGACGAACAACTGGGAGACGCCATAACTCAGGAAAAAACATGTCAGCGTAAGCTGTATATCATGCTCCGGCACTCCAAGGCTGGTGGCCATTGTAGGGAATGAGGGCAAATAAATATCTGTGACGAACCCCGATAAGGGTATTGAAATGAAAGCCAGTAATGTCGCTATCTTCTTTCTTCTATCTGATGCATTTCTTAACATACCTGAAAACCTTTTTTAGAATAACGTAACAAAGGTATATCAGGCCCGAAAATCATCAGTAATGTAATTCAAAGGAATTATTGTCTAAATCAAAGAATCGCTTTGGCTTTTGATTGTCTGAACTGTAAAGGGGTGATTTCCATTGCTTTCTTAAAGAAATGATTAAAATGCGCAGGTTCTTCGAAGCCCAGACAATAGCCTACCTGGGAGATATCCCATTGTGTATTCTGCAATAAGGTCTTGGCCTCTTCAAGGACGCGCCCCTTAATAATGGCGGTGGTTGTACTACCTGTGGTACTCTTGATTACAGAATTCAAATGGTTGACATGGACATTCAGCGCCCGGGCAAAGTCGGCCGGTGTCTTCATTGTCAATGGATGAGCAGGAGAATCGAGTGGGAATTGCTGATGCAACAACTCGTCAAACATCCTGAGCAAACGATGGGAAGCTGGTAATTCACTAGTATAGTTACCATCAGGTTGTTCTACCAGCAGCGAATGCATCAGCAGGCAGAGCAGGTTCCGGATGGCCTCATATTTAAAAGGATAATCGCTATGCGCCATCTCCATCATCTGCTGGAAATAAACAGTTATCAGCGCCAATTGCTTTTCATCCAGGAAGATAACGGGTTCGCTCCACGCCTTAAACAGCGGTGAACGCTTAAATATGTCGAACTGGTAATGCTCATTGAAGAATTCCTGGTTAAACAGGCAGTAGTAACCATCCTGATTGTCAGATAAGCTGGTCCAGGAGTAAGGAACGGATGGACAAGGTAACAACATGGCCGGCCTGTCTATGATAATAGAATTGCCACCATAGTTCAGCTCACCTGTTCCCAATATCAGTGTGATCTTATAAAAATCCCGTCTGTTATAGGGCGATTTGAAATTGCAGTATTTCCGGGTATTTACGTTAAAGTGAGACTTACCGCTTTGCAGATCGGTATTGCTTAATGGAAAGCTGATATGGGATCTGTCCCGGTAAAAATCGGTCAATGTCTCCAATTCCTGACTCATGGGTGCAAAGTTATGGAAAATATGGTAACGGCACACCTTCCCCATCGGCTTGAGCCTTATACCTTTTGGACGAATTTATCTGTATGGGGATCATATTCCTGAAAACTGATCAATATTCCAGACTTATTGTAATTCTTCATTTTGATCATCCTTCCATTTAGATATTCCAGTTCTGACTCTTTTGTACCATCCTCATACCAGCGGAGATTGGCGTATCCATCAACCGGAATACCATTTTTTGTACGCACCTCCTGCATTATTTTTCCACTTTCAAAATAAGAGATTGCAAGCCCATCTCCCACCCCATTTTCATCAAAAGAGAATTCACTCTGAATACTGCCGGAGCGGTACCAGTATTTCCATTCGCCATATCTGAGGCCATTCTTATGATGTTCAATCCACTGCAGCTGCCCATTATCATACCACCACTTTGCCTCTCCCTCGATCTTATCGTTTATATAAAACGCTTCATGTGCCAGCTGCCCGTTTTCATGGAAGGTTTTAACATGTCCGTTTTTAATGAAACGATGAACGGTACTTTCAGGGTTTTGCAGATATTCTAATATATATTTGTCCTTTTCATACCAGTTTTTGAGGATGTGCTCAACCTGCCATGGATACAGCACCTCTATGAGCTCCTCCACATTAAACGCTATATCTTCCCTTCCCGCGGGATAGTATGTTAGTTCAACAATTGCTGGCCGGATTTTGAGATTATTATATGCCAGTAGTTTATGGTGCCCATCTATTACATAACTCGCTGAATCCAGGCTATTGTCCGAGCCATCCGTTATCTGGTGAAAATAGCAATTAAAAATAATGGCAAATGGCCGGGCGCCATTGCTTATCTCGTTTTCAAAGTACTTAACTCTTTCCTGGTTAATTTCCGATTCTGGCTGGGTGGCTACAAATATCTTGTCAGACCCATCGTAAAAGCCGCCAGTAGTGTAGTCCAACAAGTCCGGTTGGTAATATTTTGCTTTGTCGATTTCTGTAATATACTGCTGATGATTTTTAATTCTTAATTCTTTGTCCCTGATATCAACAACCGGTGAGAATGCCAGGGCCCAGTCATAATAATGTATGTTTTCATAATTATCTCTTGAAGAAGTATATTGAAAATATTTACTATTCTCTCCATTGTAGTAGCTCAGAGTATATTCGCCGCAGGCAAATAATATCAGCAGAGGATCGAGCAATTCCTTTAACGCAGATATTCTGTCTGTAAAGTCTTCATTCAGCTGACCAACTAAGCGGTCTTTAATCTCATTGCGGTATTCCTGATCATAGGGAAGCAGACATAAGTATTTTCCGACAGATCCCCTGCAATCGTACCAAACGGCTGTCAATGGCTTCCTGCACCTGAAATAACTTCCTATCTCACTTGCGTGAATGGAAAAAATGCCTAACCCGTTGTTAATCTGAAATTTCATTCTGTCTTAATTTAATGGTCTCGTTTCAGAGCAGCCCAATTTAATACATTTTAAAATTTACTAATGAAATTATCCTGCTACAAGTGAGCTATTAACCTGAAGTGTGGACATTGGGAAACACATCAAACATCCAAAAATGATAAACCTGCACTTCAAACGGCTCATCACCTGCATTCAAAAGGTGGAACAGTTTTTTAGCTATGTCTGCCAAAAATCCGTGCTATGTATACATTAGGTATTAATGCAGTATTCCATGACTCCGCCGCCTGTCTGATCAAAGATGGCCAACTCATCGCAGCAGCTGAAGAGGAACGTTTTACACAGATTAAACATGGGAAGCGCCCTGTCCCGTTTTCAACGTATGAACTACCCTTCCATGCTATTAACTACTGCCTGGAAACAGCCAATATCCATCTGAAAGATGTGGATCACTTTGCTTATTCATTTGACCCTTCCTTACTGCTGGGCGACCATACAGGACAAGCAACAATAGAGATCCCGCTGGAACAGGGAATGGAAACAGGCCCCTCCAAATGGACCAATCCCTGGGACCCCTTATTTTTGTCTTCCATTATCAATGCACCCCGGCAGCTTACAGATGGTTATCCGCACCATCTGCAGAAGCGTTTCAAAGGCGCAAACCTCGATCGCAGTCAATGGCATTTTGTAGAACACCACATTGCCCATGCGGCAAGCGCTTACTACCCCTCTCCATTTACACGCGCTGCTGTAATGACCATTGATGGCCGTGGAGAAGTGGCAACTACCACTTACAACCTGGGAGCAGGAAATGATCTTATCCGGCTGGGACAGGTAGACATGCCTCATTCGCTGGGATTACTCTATGAACGTGTTACCTCCTACCTTGGCTTTCTGCATTCTTCCGATGAATATAAAGTCATGGCGCTGGCTTCTTATGGCAAGCCGGTATTCATCAATGAATTCCGCGACATGATCAAAGTCTTTGACAACGGACAGTACACTATCACCAACGAGCGACTGGAAGAGCGGTTCGGTCCTGCAAGAGAAAGAAATGCGCCCTTTACAGAACACCATTTCAATATTGCGCGCTCCCTGCAGTTCGTCCTGGAAGAAGTGGTACTTGAACTGGTGCACTGGCTGCACCGGGAAACAAAGGAAGAGAACCTTTGTCTCGCTGGCGGGGTGGCGCTTAACTGCGTATTGAACGCGCGTATCAGGGATAAAGGACCATTTAAGAACATGTGGGTACAACCCGCTTCAGGTGATGCCGGTACTGCACTGGGTGCCGCTATTTATACCGATCTGCAACAGAATAAACAGGCCGATAAAAACTATCGCATGCCACATGCTTACTGGGGACCAGAATACAGTGATACTGAAATAGAAAAGTTCCTCCAATGGGCGAAGGTGCCGTATAGAAAGCTGCAGAACATCGCAGAAGAAACTGCTGATATCCTGCTCCAGGATAAAATAATCGGCTGGTTCCAGGGAAGAATGGAATTTGGTCCGCGTGCTCTGGGAAGCCGTTCTATCCTGGCATCTCCCATGAGTCCTTCTATGCAGTCGCGGCTGAATGTGGTGAAAGATCGTGAAGACTTCCGGCCTGTAGCACCGGCAGTACTTGAAGAAGATGCTGCAGAATGGTTCAGTAATGCATCACAATCTCCGTTTATGCTTTCTGTGTTTGATGTGCAACCCGATAAAGCCAATCTCATTCCTGCTGTAAGGCACGTAGATGGCACCGCCAGGATACAGACTGTCAACGGAGAGCAACATCAGCAATATTATGATCTGCTGAAGGCCTTCAAGAAAAAATCCGGTGTGCCTGTGCTCGTCAATACTTCATTCAATACATTGGGAAAACCAATCGTATGCACCCCACGCGATGCTGTAGAATGCTTCTGGTCATCTCCATTTGATGCACTGGTAATAGGTTCGTACATCGTTGAGAAAACCCCAGTGGGAACTCCTGTCCTTTAAGGCAGGAGCTTTCCCTCATTGGGATAAGCAGCACTTCCCGGAATCACAGTCTTCTTCGGCTGACACAATAGATATTATCGTCTCTGCGACATTCTTCGATGCTGCAATGCTACCGGGCCTTTCAATATTCCGCAATCGGCAACTAATCATAGACGGACATATTACCTGCATAATACATTTTACATTATCTTTAGCCCGCATCAGGATTCCAATGAATTATATCAGATTCTCCTATACCTACGACCGGGACAAGCTTTCCACCGAACTGAAGAATGTGCTTCAGCAGGACTGGTCCATTCATTTCAACAGTAAAGATTTTAACGGCGACTGGCGTAGTATTTCCTTACGTTCTGCCACCGGCAAAAGCAATGATATCTATGCACAGGCAAACGTTGGATATAAAGATACTCCTGTACTGGAAATGATGCCTTATGTACGGGGGATACTCGACGGCTGGCAATGTGAAAAAGAAGCGGTACGTCTGTTGTCCCTGGCACCAGGCAGCGAGATCAAACCTCATAAGGATATGGGTTGCGGTTATCGTGACGGTAATTTCAGGATCCATATTCCTATCATTACCAATCCTGATGTGCTTTTTACGGTGGAGGATGAAACGCTGCATTTACAGGCAGGAGAATGCTGGTATATGGACTTCAGCCTGACGCACAGCATCGTCAACCACGGTAATACAGCAAGAGTCCACCTGATCATGGACTGTATACGTAATGAATGGACCGACCGTCTGTTCGCAGCACAGGGCTTTGATCTATCAGAAAAAGAACCGTCATATGATGCGGCAACAAAAGCCAGGATGATTGAAGAACTGGAAAAACTTGACACGGATATCGCGAGGAATATTATTGCCAGTTTAAAAGCAGCGCCCTAATGCAGACATCCTTTATCGCAAACTGGATCCCATATAAACTTAATTACACACCCCAGGGATGGATGGTGAAATGGCTGGATCTGGCCGACAAACGGATGATCCTTCCCTTTTTCGATGAAACGATACAGGTATGCCGGATCAAACAACGGCAGCGCTCCTCCCTGGAAAGCCTGTCTACAATGGACTTTGCGTCTGACGCCAGCAAAGATCTGGCTGCCCTGGAGCCGTCAGCATTCGTCTTCCATGTGTCCCGCTGTGGTTCGACCTTGTTATCACAGGCCTTTTCAGCACCCGAGGAAAACATTGTGATAGCGGAAGCACCCCTGCTGGATGAAATTTTACGAACACCGGAACATCAGCCGGACCTTTCCCTCCCTACCCGGGAAGAATGGTTCAGAGCGGCCCTCAGACTGATGGGGCAACAACGTAATTTTAAAGAGCAGCACTATATCATAAAACTGGACAGCTGGCATATTCATTTTTATGAATTGCTGAGGCAATGGTATCCGCATACGCCTTTTTTCTTTCTTTACCGTAAACCGGATGAGGTAATTGCGTCACATCATAAACGCAGAGGTATTCATTCAGTTCCCGGCATGGTTTCTCCTGCCCTGCTTAAGATTGATGATCCTGCGCAATTTGGAGGTGATTTTAACCGCTATACGGCGCAGGTACTACAAGCGTTCTACCTTAAATTGCAAAGTATTCTTGCGCTTAAAAATGCCCGTGATTGCTTTTTTGATTATGCGGACAGTGTACAGGAAATGATGACGACCTTCAGCCGTTTCTCCGGAGTGACAATAAAAGATGAGGAACAGGTGTACGACCGCCTGAAATATCACAGTAAGGCATCACAGGAAGTGTTTAAACCGGAATCGTTTGACAACAGGGAACAGTTCTTTTTCCAGGATGCGCACAACGCATATGAACATCTAAGATCATTGCACACATTATCTATCTGACAGGTTTCAATGGGACATATTATTCAATTCACAGGTTTATCGGGAGCAGGCAAAACTACCTTGTCCAATGCTTTGCTGGAATGGGGCAATCAACATCAGGTAAAAGTTAAACTGATAGACGGAGACGTCTACCGGCAAACGCTGTGTAAGGATTTAGGTTTCAGTAAAGCAGACAGACTGGAAAATGTGTCCCGGCTGGGTGCTTATGCAGCGTCTGTTGCGGCTGATTATGACTATGTTTTCATTGCGGCTATTAACCCCTATGAGGAAGGCAGGAATAACCTGAGGACAAGATACGGTGCTACACTTATATGGCTGAAATGCAGCCTGCAGGCCCTGATTGAAAGAGATCCGAAGGGATTGTACAGGAAAGCGCTGCTGCCTGACTCACACCCTGAAAAGATCCATAACCTGACGGGGTTAAATGATACTTTTGAAGAACCGCAGCAGGCGGATCTGACGGTAGATACAGGCAGTTTAAGCGTAGAAGAAGCACTTGCACAGACAATCAACTTCCTTAATCAACTATCACACCGGCCGGTCCCTGGAACTGATAACCCTTCCCCCATTTATACACGTAACGCTTCGCCAGAGTGAATGTACCTTTCTTATTGCTTTTCGCGTATGGCTTTACCTCCTCCGGTAAATCTTCAAAATCATCTGCATTATAGGTGCCTTTGATCGTTACGATAATATCCCGGAAAAAGCGTTTGTTACTTACAGGCGCATTATACGTACAGGTCCAGGCAGACATATTTTCATCAACATTCGTCCGTTCCACCCAATTAGCGCCTAAGACTTCCTTATAGGTTCCATCTGCACCAGCCAGCAGGTACAGGTTGCCGTAAAACGGCCCTCCGGCCCCACCATTCGAGCTTTTGATCATAAATGCGTACTGATCATGCCCTATAAGTATCAACTCAGGGGACGGACATTGGGAAAACGCGCCATAGGCGCCAGCGGCAGGCTGAAAGTATTTTAAAGTCCAGACACTATCTATCAGGGTAAATTTGGCAAAGCCGATGGTGCCCCCGGTAAAACGGGATATCTGCATACCGTCCGGATCAAATTCAGAATGATTGAAAGTGAGCATTTTATATTGTGTTCCGGAGGAATCTTTGTAATTGTACACTTTGAGTAAACGCGTGGCTGTTCCTTCTGCATAAGGGAAATCATAGCTGCTGCCCTCATTCTCATCTATGTAAGGCTTGGGCTTACAGGTCTTACATTCCCAGTTGATCAGCTGGTTCTTGTACTTACCGGACGACAGATCATAGTATTTACCGGGGAATAACTGTTTTAATACCTTGAGATCATCAAAACTTCCCTTTACCTGCAATGTGCGGGTGGGCAGCAGCATAGTATCGCTGAGGTTCTTCTTTTGGAGGTCTCCATCCTGCGCAGCGCAGTTGAAAATGATTCCCAGGCTCCACAGCAGGCAGAAAAAAACTTGTTTCATAGTTATAGCAAATGGCAGTAAAGTTAGCCAATTGCCTGATAATTTTCTACGCAGTATAGTTACATCATAGGGATCGGCCGTCTTCTAATGTAGACATTTGATGTCGCTTTTTTGAAGGAATGGTAATTCCAGTAATGCAGGAATTCTGGATATGACTTCGGATTTACGGAGAAATCATAGATAACTTCCCTTACTCCTAACAGAATAGACATCTGTTTAAAGATGATCACACTGTCACAAGGTACTGCATTACAGTCGTCGTATGGATATTGCTGTTTAGAGTAGTATACCGAGGTTTCATATCCCAGCGCAAACATCGTTTTTTTTAGCTGCGGGCTTTTTAAAGTATCATACCAGTGCTTGTATTCGCAATTTTTATTATCGGCTAATACAAGCAGACTGTCGCTCAACGTGTGTATAGCCGGAAGATTCCTGTTAATATATTTGGTAAGACGCTTGTCGTGGTATTTTCTAAGCGGCACACAGGCGCAGGATGAGAAGAAAAGAATAATATAAAGACCGATGCTGGCAAGGAGGATGCTTTTCATTTGGCATAGTATTGTCCTTATTAAAAATAAGGGGAAAGGGCCTTTTTACCCTAAAAAGCTTGTTTATTACTCCAAAAAACGCTCATTTTCTACTCATTAATGCTTTTTTTTCCTATATTCATAGCACTTAAATCGTAAGTTGTTACCATTACAATTCCATCATTATGAATTCTACGACGTTTACAGGCACCACTCAAAAGCGGATGAACCGCAAAATATGGGCAGAGGTAGTATTAACCGTTATACTCGCAGCTGCCGCTTTTTTATTAACCATTTAAGATAATTGCCGCAGGCCCTTTCTGAATTCCTCAGGCGTCTGACCAGTATACTTCTTGTAAAACTTTGTGAAATAGGAATTGTCTGCAAAATTCAGATCATAAGCGATCTCGGAAATAGTAGAGTCCTGGTTAGTCAATAGTCTCTTTGCTTCCAGGAGGATGCGGTTGCGGATCACCTCTCCTGCCGACATACCCAGCACACTGTTACAGATGGCATTTAAATGATTGGGCGTAACGAATAGTCGCTCCGCATAGTCTTTAGGCAGTTTTAAAGTGCGGTAATTCTTTTCAATCAGTTTCTGGAAATTCTTCACCAACGCATAGTTGTAGGCATTTGCATTGGATGAATCCCTGTCAAAACTCAGGCGTCCCACCAGGATGAACAATTGCAACATCAATACCTGTATCATATCTACAGATAAGCGCTCCCGCTGTTCACTCTCCCTGATCAATCCTTCAAAGATCAATGTGATGGACTTATGCAGCCCTTCCGGCAGATTTATCACAGCCTCATCAACGTCGCCGCTGAAGAAGGGGAACTGTTCCAGGTAATCAGGTTTCAGCAGCAGGGAATGTAAAAAAGTACCCGAGAAATTGAGGATATAACCATCTACATGCCCTTCAAACTGCCAGCTGTGTACCTGTCCCGGTATCATGAAATAGATCTGGTAGGGCTTTACTGGAAAGGTTTTGAAGTCGATAGTATGAGTACCTGCCCCTTCGGTGAAAAGCATGACATGGTAAAAGGTGTGTTTATGCGCATTACGCAGGTTCTCATGAACACGCAGGTATGGTGCAAATCTGCTGATCTGAATATCATCCTCCTTCACTCCTGATATTGCACCTACGTCATAAACCGGAATTTTAGCCATGCTGATAAATCTTGGGGCTAAATTAATGAATTTCCGTGCGTAGGCAATGTTGCAGGGGCTGGGGATGTTGGATTCAGAAAATGGATTAATCACCCCATACCCTGGGTTGAAACCCCGGGGCTACCAACACAAGGACTCCTGACGGAGTCCTATTGCGTTTTGTTGAACACGTATTTTTTATTCTATGCAGCCAGCGATCCATAAAGAACCAGGCAGTGGGGAGGCCAGGCATCATAGCAGCTAAGATCAGCTTCATGAAGTCGCCTGAAAACATGACTATGATGTCGAGCACAGAAGTACCCAATACCTTACGTACACCTATCTCTTTCGTGCGCTGAGCTGCAGTAACAAGTGCATCCTATTCAAAAAACTCCAGCTCTCCTGACATGTACAGGTAAGCTTCTGCCTTACGACGACGGGTCAGGCCGTCCAGTACTTTCCCTCCGGATACATTCCATTTCAGAAATTCCATCACCACAACGGGGTCTTTGGGGTTTGCCTTTACCACCTTCAGCAGGGTGCTGTCACCCAGGCCTTCAGCAATGCCATTATTATTCATATCAGCACCAACGTTGTACGCAAAAGATACGAGGGCGTCAAACTGCTGCTGTTTCAACGTTACACCAGTTACCAACTTATTTACCTTCGCTACAAATCCTTTCTTGATACTGGCAAACAGGGCATCTGCCCGCTGTTGTGTGATAACGTCACCTTTTTTAACCGGTTTCTCGTCTTCGTAAACAGTATTGCCCCAGCCAATTGTCCAGACGCCTTTACTGTCCTGGTATGCGGTGAGACGGCATTTCTCAAAATGTTTAATGAGCTTCTCCCCTTGTGTACCTAAATCCATAGTGTAGAGATTGAAATGTTTAGATTCTTAAGCTTTAAAGATATAATAAATATATTATATCTCAAGTCCGCTTATGGAAAACCTCAAAGGCTTACATAAATACACAGGAGAAAACTTCAAACCGTAAAATCAGGCTTATCATAACCTGACTGACTGGAAAGTATAGTATAGTATAGTATAGTATAGTATAGTATAGTATAGTATAGTATATGATGGCTTTGCCGTTCTTATTTCGTTGCATCGAAGATCAGAATCCCCCAAAAAAAGAGATCCGGCGGAAGTGAATCCCAACTGTTAAAAGCATGTCCGTTATCCGACTTGTAATGAAGCGTATAACTCCCTGCAGGCAACGTGATCACCATGTCCACTTTTTGATTCTTGAGCGCTCCGCCTGCATGCGTAGCAGCTTGTCCCTGCATCGTCCACACGATCTTACCGGTATGATCTGTGATCCATCCGTAATCGCACCAGGAGCTGCCATCTCCCGAACAGTTTTCGCCAACACCATAGATCCTCAGTCTGACCGGCCGGGATAAAGTAAATGGCCGGGAAAGTTCCTTGTTGATCCCTACTTCCCCTATCCCGGAAATCATTTTGCCCTGTGGTATTGCCTGATCATTCACCGGGTTGTTCTTTTTATATAGAGCATAAAAACTGCGTGCTTTCAGACTATCGCCATTCAGAAGGGCCATAGTTGCACCATCGATCAGTTCTTTATTAGAGAGGTCATGTGGCGGCTGTTCACCTCTCTGGATAAAACAATGATAAAAAAGCTGCGCTACCGGCGACATGAACAGGTCTCCGTCTCCCAGCTGAAAGGGCTGACTGAGTTTATCCGTATTACATGTAACGGCCAGTGTCAATCTCAGTGCAGGCACTTTCACAAAAAGAGCCGATTCCCCGGGCGTCTGTCCATAATGCCAGTAATAGTCCATTCCACGATATTGCTGCACAAACCAACCAAGACCATACGGCGTAATGGCGCCGTTCCGTGTGCGGTTAGGCGTAAACACCTGCTTTTGCAATGCGGCCGTAATAAACAGGTTGCTGTCAATGGCATCTGAATATTTCAGCAGATCACCTGGAGTTGTTACCAAACCTCCGAAAGCGCCAAATTCGCCCGAATACTCCATACGCATGATATCGCCTGCGGCGGTCATATTATAAGGCACTGCCAAACGGTTAAAAGCTGTATCGAAATAGGGTAAAATTTCCGGATTGATCTTCCTGTATTCATACAGCTGATGCAATGATATGAATGGAGCAGAGGAGGTCATTTTTAAGGGGATCAGGATGTTCTCCATCAGCAAGCGGTAAAACGGCATACCAGATGCTTTCTCCATTACAACTCCCAGCAATCCAAACCGGTAACCGTTATATTGGTATGCCATCCCCGGCGTCCCCTCGGAAGTATGGGTCAGCAACTGTCTGACCGTGATATCGGGATTACCCAGATCCAGATCATATTTACTGATCGGATCATCCAGGTTCAGTTTCCCCTGTGCTACCAGTTGCATGATCAGTGTAGACGTAAAAGTCTTTGTTACCGAAGCAACCCGGAAAGATGTCTGCGCCGTTGCCCGTACCTGATCTTTCAGATTTGCGAATCCCAATCCCTGCTTTAACAGGATATTCCTGTCCTGTTTCACGGCTACGGCCATACCAGGTATTTTTAGCTGTAGCCGGATGGAATCCAGTCCTGACACAAAGCGTGCAACGCGGATATCCTGATACTGCTGTGCAAGCGCCAGATTCGTACAGGCACTCAGGATAAGTATACACCAGTATTTCATTGATTTAGTTTTAGGAAGGGCATGTGATCTATTTGTCATGATGTACCAACTTCACTGACAACCGGAAAGCACGCTTAAAAGGCAACACGATATTATCGTTGAAGTTAGTTATTTTATGCGGGCAATTATAATGCGATCCGAATGATGACGATTTGTAATTTTCCCATTTAGATAAAACAAATTCCGATCCAAACTGGACTGCACAGCTACCGCAATAATTTTGCAGACCCCTAACTAATGGCAACTATGCATTTTATAATGCCGACGGGTATCTTAATTCCAAAGGTTTTGAAACCAATCTGCGACTGGTATACGACGAATGGTCATTTTATCTGGGTTACACCTTTACAGATGCACAGCGGGATTTTTCAACAGGTACCTCCGTTAATCCGCTTACAGCCAAACACCGCATTAACTGTAATGTGATGTATGAAGAAGAAGATAAATGGCGGATTGCCTATGAACTGTTCTATACAGGTCGGCAGCAGCTTAGCAGCGGGGAAAAGGTCAGAGACTACTGGGTAATGGGTATATCAGGTGAAAGGAAATTCGGGCACTTAAGTCTGTTCGTGAATTTTGAGAACCTGCTGGACACGCGGCAATCACGCTGGGAGCCCATGTACACCAGTTCTGTACAGCGTCCTGATTTCCGGGAGATTTATACGCCTCTAGATGGCTTTATCTTTAACGGCGGGTTTAGGGTTACGTTATAAACGTTGACGGCACATGAATGCCGTATAAAGCCAGCTGTCTTAGGAAACATCCTGAGGCAGCTGGCTTTATTATTTAACACAAGAACTATATCTGATATTACAGATGATGTAATATCCAATCAATAATTTCCTGAATCTTCTCCTCTATTCGCTCCTTGATTGGATGAAAGTCCTCACCATTGAAGAACTTTGGTGCTCTTCCGGGACCGGTAGGGCTGCCATGATCCTCATCAATAGAATGACGCCATCTTTCGGCATGCGTCCTCCACTCCTCTTTGTTTACCAGGCAGGGTTCAGTGAACCAGACATTCCAGGACAACAGGTTGCCACGCTGTAACATGTTGCCGGAAGCCAGATTGAAAAGATCCATGACCAATGTATTGAATTCATCCACGATTTCGTGATTGGTTTTCACGATCGGGCCGATCTCTACTTCCACATTTCCTACTCCCCATGCGTGCGGGTGCCTTGCAAATTCAGGGCTCACAAATAACGAAGATTCGCCTCTCCGTACAGGAAAGATGGGTTGAGCCGGATTTTGAAATTCGTGGGTGGTCACCTTGATAGCGTGTGCCTTCTCTGAAGGAAAAGGCAGGCTACTCTTTCTGAACAGTGACCATAACAGCTTAACAAACAGATTCTGCTTCGCACTCGGACTAAACCAGATCTTACCTTCAACGGTCATATCAGCTGCAAGATTAAATTCTCTGTTGGGTTCATCGACCCAGCCTCTTTGTCCGGTAACAGTCACCTCTACATTCAGACATCCTATACCTGGAATCCAGATGCCTTGCTGGGGACATATGATTGAATATACCCTGCCATAATCGTCGTACCCGATCCTGGAAATATCGGGAGAGAACATTACAAAACACCTTTTAGTATCCGGTTTTCCTTTTTCCGTTTCCCAGCTGAACTCTGGCCACTCCACGCTCTGCTGGCGTTCAAGCAGATCGATATTATCCATGTTGTCCAACATTGGTAACGACGAAAGGTTAGGATACGGATAGGCAAAATGGGAATTTGACTGAGGGAATCCGCCGACCCATCCCGGCGGAATGCTGAACTGCTGACTAGGGGTCATAATTTTCTTTTGGTTTTAAATAGTTATGGAATTGATATTCGTCGGCTCGTAGAGTGAACCGGGGAAGAAAACTTTAATGCGACTTGTGGTGCCTGATCTGGTTTAACTGATTTATAAATTATCCTAACTATTACAAACCAACTTATCAATTGTTCTAAAACGCCTCTTTTTTTAATTGATTGATATTGGCATTTATCCGGATTAGCATAGGTTCTTTTCATCCGAATGTAACCTCATTGCACTCCTTCTTTCGCAGCTTATACGCAAACGTTATCGGTAACGATTGCGTAAATATACCTTGCCGCTTTACTTTACCATGTGTTGTTTTTGAATAAATTTGAATATCAACCTAAAGAACTGTATTTGTAGCGAAGCATAACCATGTTATAAGAAACCCTGTTTACTGAAGCCCGGAATAGTTTACCATTTTTGTTTTACTTATTACCTGTATTAATACTGTCATCCTGCATGTCGCAGCCCCTTTGCTATGGCTGTGCAGATGCTTATTGTGCTCTTTCCCCGGTTGATTTATTCACCATTTATAAATTTCACACACATGAAAACAAACCACTTATTTATGGCCATTACGTTAACCGGCTCACTGATAGCCGGCTGCGCCAAAGAACAACACACAGATCCGGCTACATTAAAAGATGATGCAGCTATTGCTGCAACAGATGTTAGCATCAAAGCCAATGTGCCTATCACTCAGACAATTCTTGTAAAAGCAGGACAAACCTATGATGGTGGCGGCAATACGATCATCGCTTCCGGTATGGGTGATGGCAGCCAGGCAGAAGATCAGAAACCTATATTCCGGCTGGAAAATGGCGCTGTACTTAAAAATGTCAAGATAGGAGCTCCGGGTTGCGACGGTGTACACGTATATGGAAATGCGACCCTGGAAAATGTGCAATGGCTGGATGTTGGAGAAGACGCAATGACGCTGAAATCAAAGGGTACCGTAACGCTGACCAACTGCGTTGCACAAAAAGCATATGATAAGATACTGCAGATAAATGCTGATGGAACTATTATCCTGAATAACTTCAAAGCAACCACCTTTGGAAAAGTGTTGCGTACTAATGGTAGTGGCCAATATGCGGTGACCGTTACTATCAATGGCGGTACTTTTTCAGG
Source organism: Chitinophaga filiformis (assembly GCF_900102545.1). Classification (GTDB taxonomy): domain Bacteria; phylum Bacteroidota; class Bacteroidia; order Chitinophagales; family Chitinophagaceae; genus Chitinophaga; species Chitinophaga filiformis. The sequence goes on from NZ_FNBN01000017.1 coordinate 42,645, forward strand.
TGGTACCAACATTGTACGTACAGAAAGCGTGAATCTAAGAGTGCGATACAGGAATATCACAACTTCCGGTGTTACGAAGCTGTGGGAAGTACCAAATGCTTCACAGGTAAGTACGTATTGACGGAATGAGGAACGGGTACATATTGTATGAGGAGACCTTCATAATATAATATGTACCCGTTTTTTATAAAGCAACCGGGTACTGAGTAGCAAGTATTACCACTTACAACATTGAATTTCAGCATCTGATAGCTGATCAGTGAGTCAGCTATAACTGAGATAAGGGAACCAGACATTTCTTATCCAGCTCCAATAATTCTTAAATACTTTTTGCAGCATTGTTTCATTTATATATTTTTGTTCCCCGGATGAGGGCAACGCCTACTTACGGACAACGGAATTTTTGACAGAAAAGAGGATACTATGGAGAAAACGGAGAGAATTACCGGGATAAAGCCTGCTTACCAGGTAAAATGGGATGCCATCGGCATAGGAGCATCACTGGCCTGCGCTATTCATTGTGTACTGTTGCCTGTTATTTTCACGACTCTTAGCCTGTTTGGGGTGGAAATACTGGAGAATGTGTTCCTGGAAGTGTTGACCGTATTGGTCTCTATGACTGCCGGAGGATGGGCAATCTGGAGAGGATATATTCGCCTGCACAGGCAAAAGGCGGTCATTGTATATTTTGTGGCGGGGTTGTTACTGATGATTGCCGGTAATTTTGTAAGCGTCACACCACTGGAAATGGGCATTAAAATAACCGGGGCCATATTGCTGATCACCGCACACATCAGAAACTGGAGAGGTTGCCGGGATTGTGAAACCCATACCTCATCAATAGCATAAAATATTCACCGTAATGCTCTTAACGCAGCAGTACGGTGGTTCCTTTACGGAATACTTTTTTACCGGTATCTTTTATTGTATAGCGGAGCATCCACACATAGGTGCCGATATCAGCCGGTTTACCTTTCACATTCCCATCCCATTTCTTTGTCCAGTCGGTAGTCTGGAATACCAGTTGCCCCAGTCGGTTATACACCGAAAATTCCAGGTCTATAGCCTTATAAGCGCTTAACGGATAGAGGTAGTCATTCATCCCGTCATGATTAGGAGAGAACGCAGTAGGCACATCAATATAACAGCTCGTCACTGCTTTGATAATATGATCCACTGTATCCATACAATGCAGGTTGTCTTCTACGATCAGCCTGATCTGGTAATCCTGTTCCTTGCGGGTAGGATAATATTGTTGTGGTACAGGATCAGGACCCGTGCTGACAACGCCATTTCCATAATCCCACAGGTAAAAGATCAGATTTCCGAAGCTCGCGTTTGTCGGGGAGATGATATCCATCGGACAGTAAGGTCCGGGATCCACATTGAACAGTGCTGCCATTGTCCGGTCAATATTGATATCCCTGACCACTGAATCTGTACAGGTGCCATTGGATACAAACAGGGTGACATGTTTAACCCCGAAATCGCCATATATTTTGGTAACATTCTGCGTATAGCGGTTGTCGGTGCTGTCAAAAGTCCAATGCCAGTAATTCACGTCATTGGCGCCATTATGCGTCAGATCCAGTGTACTTATTTTACAGTTCCTGTTCAGTCCAAAGTCAAAATCAGCAGAAACGGTATCGACTGTATGAAAAGTAACTGTTTGTCTGAGCGGCGCCGGCTGACCACATTCTCCCAGTATGGGATTGCCGTCGCTACCGGTAGTCAGTGTGATGGTATAAGTGCCCTCTGTTACTAATGGTTGTGCCAGTTGAACGATCAGGGTATCTGTCAGGTTATTCACATTACAGTTGCCGGTAGCTCCGCTGATGATTGCTGCAGTAGTTCCTGTTATAGTGAAATCACTACCGTTGGCAGCAATAGATCCACAACGTACAGGAACTGATAATACAATCTTGATCTGGTCCGGCGCACAACCTATCGGTGCTACACCCCGCATTTCTACCGGAGGCGGTACAGCAATATGGAAATCAGCGCTTTCTCCTTCTGCCAGGGCATTACCACATACATCCAGCACGGTATTACCATCAGAACCATTCCTGATAGCGATGGTATAGTCACCGGGCGCCAATGGTGCGCTCAACTGCACCAACAATGAATCACTGTCAAAGCCATTGGAACAATTCACGCCAGTAGCGCCCGTAACGGTTCCGGTTCCTTTTGTTATATTGAACTCCGTTCCCTGGGAAGTCAGTGTTTTACAAAGTGTTTTCTTGGTGAGCTTTATGCCGATGGTATTGTTTAAACAATTGTAAGTAGCAGATTGAATAGACGGTATTCCCGGGCTGGTAATATCAGCCGTACCTCCCGTAAATTCCAGGTCGTATCCTGATTGTCCCTCTGATGTAAAGTGACTCAGTAACAGCAGGTATTCATGACCTTCTATCAGAGTTGGCATACCACTCCACAAGGGTACCCCCATCCCGCCGCATTCCTGCAGGGATTTACCTGCCGAGGATGCGCCGGTTACACCTCCTTCACCAGACCAGTTCCTGCACACAAACAGCCTGGGATTTGTGAATACCTCATCGGGTGCATGGCCGGTTACATCAAAGAGCTGCCAGTCATAGTCGTCCGTTAATACTTTAGGAGTGATTTTAAATCCCAGGGTTCCTGCTTTATAACAGGTGAATTTATACCAATAAGGGTTAACGTCTGCCAGTCCGCCGTCCTGGTTTCCGGGGCAAGGGGGACCAACAACGGGGCGTCCGCCGCATTTGGGCACTGATTCCTGACTAAATACCTTGGTGCCACAAACGGGGAATGCAGTGGAAGGGTTCTGGCCGATCGCTGTGCACGTCGTTTGTTGCGCCTGGATGGTATCAATGTGTATAAACATCAGGCAAAAGAGCGGGTACAGGAGAATGAATTTTGATTGCATGTTTATCCGTACTGGGTATCAGTAATACCTAAAAATAGTTTTTTTTTACGAGCAAACCCAACAACACAAAGGATTTTACGAGAATGATCGGAGGTATGGAAAAGTTTTTTTTTGAAAATTAAATCAGTTTTATACTTTTGCACCGGAGAAATGGCAGAGCGGTCGATTGCGGCAGTCTTGAAAACTGTTGACTGTAACAGGTCCGGGGGTTCGAATCCCTCTTTCTCCGCTAAGAGGGACAAATCATCATCAGTATGATTTGTCCCTTTTTCGTTTTCGGGTGGATTGCCCGACAGGTGGGCAATCCGGGAGAAAATTGTATTGACTTTCGGAGTTCGAAATGACTCTTTTTTGCGATCATAGACGATTCCCTCGGGGAATATGAGTTTTTGGAGCCTTTCTTTGGCAGCTGTATCGCTGGAACTCCATACCACAGGGAGTTTATAAGAAAGTAATAGGGCCTGTTCAATCGCCTCTTCAGGGTTCGAAATGCTTTGCGTGAATTTGGCCAATTGCTTTAATATATTCTCCTGCTCCTTTATATAACGGGGATGAAATTTATCAAACGTCTCCTGGCTTATTTCCTTCAACACGTATCGACTTTCCTCTAAATTGTCAATTTTGATATTTATCTCCTTCAGCTGATTATTAAAAAAGATCTGTTGTTCCAGCCCTTCCTTATTCATTTCATTGTATTCTGTCAGTAAGGCCGATTTTAATGGCCCAATCAAAGCACTATCCACACGATACTGGCGCAATAACAGACCAAACAACTCGTGTATCCGTTTAGCGCTCTTATTGCATTTACACCCTTCTGTGCGGCATTTATAATACCAAAGCCCCTTTGCCTTTACTACATAGCCTGTAAATGGCTGGTTACAGGTGTCACACTTAATGAATATCTTCAATGGCACCTCGTCTTGCTCTTTTTTATGCGGAACTCCGTATCCTCCTGAGCTTTGATGTATGTCATTTACTTTTAGAAAGATTTCTTTGCTTATCAGCTTTTCATGATTTCCCTCAACAATTTTTCCTTCCAGTAGCCCATGATTAATTACTCCACAATAAAATGGCCGTTTGAATATTTTGGTCAACTGTTGTTTATACATCTTTACCCCCATAGCACGAAGCCGGGAAATGATTTCCTCATTCTTTACTCCTTCCGCCTTCCAGATAAAAGCCTTCCTTAACTTCTTGCCTACCTCATTTACAACTATCTTCCGCTGCCCATTTGTCCGCACTATATCATATCCCTGTGGTGGCTTGGTAACCCAAATCCCTTTATCAAACTTTTCCTTCATACCAGCCATCGCCCGCTGCTTACGAAGCTGGTTATCGTATTGACTGAAAATAAAATGAATACTTTGTTGCAGCACGCCACTCGGATTAGAAGTATCAGCTGGTTGAGTGACTGCATACACGGTTACACCATACTTCTCCCGCAACTCTTCTGCTAATTTGATGGCTGCACCTCCGGTTCTCGAAAATCTGTCCAGGGTATATACCAACACATGGCTTACTTTTCCCTTATGCTTTTTAATGAACTCAAGCATTCTGGTAAACTCCTTACGTCCATCCGTCTTAGCACTTTCGTAGGTACCTCCAAAATATCCGATAATATTCAGATCACTTCGTTGGGCAAAATCTTCAATAGCTTTACGTTGGACATCTAAACTCAAATTATGGTCTGCTTGCTCCTTGCTGGAAACACGCGTATAAACAATGGCGGCTTGATGGAATACTTTAGGAGCCTTTGTTTTTGAATAATTACCAAATTGAGAAAAAGCATTCAAATTACTCATGCAGCTTTATTTTTAGGTGGTAGGGAAAGATTAACAACTTTTATTCTATTCATTTCGGACATTTGAGCAGATAATAATATTCTCGCAAGGATTCGAATTGACTCGCGGATTGAGGCGTCTTCTATATCAGGAACTCCGTTTGATATATGATCATTCAATTCTTCAGTAATTATATGAGCTGGCATTACGTTGGGTTCATTTCTGTCGTTCATAACATCGGTCTTGAAATATGAGCAATCGTCTTATAATTGCATTGGGAGTATAGCAACTATGCGCTATACTCCCAATGAGAAACTTTAAACCAAACTACTCTTCTTCATCATCCTCATCTTCATCCTCATACAATCTTCCATTATCGGTGATCAAATCTTCGATTTCATGGATGACAGCACGATCTTTTTTTGAGTAATGAATTTCAAGAGTGATAATTTCATCGTCTTCATCAACATCTACAATTTCATTAGTTAACTGATGTTCGCAGACAATGCCACCAACTTCTAACATAATTTCGCTAGGAACCTTAATGGCCTTTTTCATGATTGTAACCATGTGCATGTTTTTGAGAGTTAATAGTTTATTGTTACGTGCCTACGATATCTTCCAACTTAAAGCACGGTAACATCTCACAAACCTACATCAGCATAAAAGGGCACTTTCGCGGTTTTGTTCGAATTGTTATAAAAAGGCAGAAAAGAGCTGATTTATGTTCAGTTTTCTGCTAAAGAAATCCAATAAAGAATACAAAATGCCGTCACTAACCTATTCAGAACTAGTTGCCGGGAAGTCGACATCCATTAAAATATCGTTGAAAAATAATTAAGGATTATCAACCTCCATTTAACTGCGTTTAAAAACGCGTTAAAATAACATCACTACTTATTCGTAGGCATTCAAATTAGCATGGCGATTCCCTCGGAATGCATTAGATGTCTACATTAAGATCGCTTACTGGTAGCTGGATAGCCAAATCTGATTTTAGACAGAGCAATCTTTCCTGATATAATTGTTGTGCGATGGATAAAAGAGCCCTTACCCTGCCAATTAATAACTGGGCCTTCTCTGCTGTCACCTGATAATTCTCATTGTAACGCGCATCTGAATACGCCTTATTAAGAGTGTTATAAATACTTATCTCTTCCTTTGTTGTACAAGGAAAAACATCGCTTGGTGCAGGCGAGAAGTTTTTAATCAAGGATAAAAGACGGGATAGATTATGTGTATTGGAACGATAACCAGAATACATCCTAAGCATACACATACAGGCATGTTGTGCTGCTTGATGTAAATCAAATGTCGTCTGCTCATACCATGCGTTCTCATTACAATAAATTGCCTTTTTAAAAAAGCATTGAGCCAACTCAAAGCCTTTTTTCCAATCATTAGAAATGGTATCAATCAGAACTTCTATCGCAGGTTCCGCAGGTGGCGCTGATAATGGCAATTTATCCGCATCATACAATAGTACCCCATTACGATATACTGTAGAAAAGAAACGGTTACCGTTTTCTAAGGATTTATTTGCATTACCTATTGACTGTACAAGAGAGGTCACATCACATCCTAATTTTGCGGCTTGTATTTCCGCACTTTCAATAATCTCATGATCTAATTGTTTCTCATCGTTATTGGTTATAATTAACAAATCATAGGCGGGTCTTTCTTCAGTCATGTATTTGTTGTCTTTCATAAAACTATTCCACTGAGAAGTGGTATTCATACGTGCTCCATAACAAATTACCTTGTTAGGATGAACAGCTTTTACTATCTTCTGAATAAGCTCTACTAATTGAGCTACTTGTGGTTTTGATAAATGTTGGAATTCTGTCAACATATTGGATAAATTGATGTTTTAGAAATGAGATTATCCTTCTTCTTTAAATACTGGATTGGTTAACTATTTGCAGAAAAAATGAGGTTCCATTGTTATCGGTATTGGCAAGGGTAAGATCCCCACCCAATGCTTGTGCATATAATTTACTTATGTACAGTCCGAGTCCTGTACCTGTAAATCCATTATTAAAAGACTGAAATGGCTGAAACAGCAAGTGCATTTGATCAGAAGATATTCCCGTTCCTTTATCTGTAACCAGAAAAAAAATTCCGGTTTCGCCAACAGAACCTACATATACCGATATCCTGCTACCCACCGGAGAATATTGGAAAGCGTTTTCGATAAGATTTTTCAATATTTGCGTAAGCTTTATTGTGTCTGTTGTTAAGTACTCTGGAACTTTACGATTGAAAGTCAACCTGATGCTTACTAGCTTGGACTTAACAAGTCTATTCTGCTGATCAATGTAAGACTTGAGCCACTTTCTTATATGGATAGTCGAAAGAATCGGCTTAATCTCCAATTTTCCCGCGTTGACCATCGAGGATGCCATCATGTTATTTAAAATGTGCAATACATCAAGGCCCATTGCATTAATACTAGAGAGGTAAAACTCCTTGTCTCTGGTTCCTAACTTGTCTTGCAAAAGCATATTGGTAGCCATACAGATACCAGATATTGAAGTTCTCATTTCATGAGCAAGCATTCCCATGAATGTATGCATCGTGTTTTGACTTGGCTGATGCGCAGGTGGATTTGAACTATCGGATATTAACATACAAGGATATTTAAACAATGTAAAAAGGACAACTACAACCAGTGAAATTAAAGTGCTGGGGTATCATGAATACTAACAGCATTTTCCGGAGTAGATGTATTTTCAGATCGGGCATCACATCCGTAGAGACAGTTTTCCGGAACACAAAATTGGGAATAGAAGCTATGTCCTAAACTTAGTATTTTGATTAATTCCGAGTTTTCTATAAACGACACAAGGACTGAACCTAATCCCACACATACAGATTCGATAAATATCTTCCACTTATCACAGAACATCTTATCTGATGCCAGAACAACCATATAGCTGCGGACTACACGAGGATTTTCAGGAGCGTCTTTGCAATGACCTACTTGGTAAATTCTCTCCGGTCTGACTATCGTTATTATCAGATCAATTATCTTCTCATTTACTGATTTGACAGGATTAGTCAAAATGCTTTGTAAATCATCGTGCCCCAATCGAAGTCGCCTAAGAACCTTATATTGCTCGTTAATGATATGAGCAGCTTCTACTAGCTTTCCCAGCATCTCATGATAAAAGACAAGCATACTTCGTTCCTGCCTCGTTAGCTCTTTATTGAAACTACCTGTTACAGTTGATTTTAAATATTCCCAGTGATATTCCCGGATACGTGATAGATCAGCGAAATCAAATAACTCATAAATCACAGAATAAGGATCAGTATTTTCCATTACACTGAGATTTTGGGTCGCAAACGCTGTGCTTGAAAAGGCAAAGTGGTTCATTTGTTGAGTGATTTATATATAGAGGTGATTGCAAAATGACAATGAATCATCCTGTCATACGACTTAGGCCATCGTTAATGACGGAATATTAATGTTGTAGTCTTTATAAGGTTTATATTCTATGGCGAGATGTGCTGATCACTCACTAAAAGTAAACTTATGATATGGTAGGTTCTTGGGGTAACCGATTCTATTAGTTCCAATTCGCTAGCGATATCAAACGCATGTAAATAAGGCATCTGAAGTAAGCACCGGGCGATTTTCCCAAGTGAGAGGGAGAATTTCTCTTCTGATAAAGAAATGAGCTGGTTACTCTCGTATTTCATAGCAGTAAGTAATAGTAGAAAAATAAAATGACTGCTTTGAGAACTAACCAAAAGAATAAAAGACGTGGGTTAGTCCTTATCGTTCCTGAAGGGCTACGACACCCCGATGGCGAATAAGGACGCCCACGTCTTGACCTTAAATATAATAAGGAAAACGTGAGCGATCTACCTTATTTCCCGCCATCTCCAAAAGGTCGTAGTTTTCAGGAGCGAGATAAAGCAAATGCGCTTTGTAAAACTGATATTTATAAACTCCTAAGAGCTATCTACATCCATCTATTTAAGTCGTTTAAACACACTACAAGTTAAATAAAATAACTTAAAATCACTAAATAAACTTAAAGTTACTGGTTTATTATTGAATGTAAGTACTTTACATCTTTTTTCGTTAGTTGCAGGATGACCGGTTCCAGAAGAAGATATAATAGAATCAAGATTGTATTATTGGAAAAAGAGAAGACTAATATATGGTTAGCCGAACAGTTAGGGGTTAGCTCAACCGCTGTATCTAAATGGTGCACAAATCGGAATCAACCTACAGTTGAAACGTTATTTAAAATTTCAGAAATATTGAACGTTGGAGTTTGCGAATTATTGGTAACAAAATAAATGGAGAATTAATCCTTAAGACCGGTGAACAAACTATTCACCAGCGATAATTTTCATAACGCCATACCACCTTTTAATATATCATTATTCCCGTATTAAAACTAACGTAAATGGAAAATACCCCATGCTATAATATCAATTTCCGAACATAAGTGTTCCTTTGAGTGTCTTACCTAGATAGAACCTTATCTAAAAATGAATATGTTTCAGAATTTGATAGTCAACAACCATCCTTGTACATAGATTTACTTACCAACTACATTAATTGATATTACAAGATTTATAATTATGAAAGAATCCCATACATTTCTTCGCTCCATTAATAGAATATAAAATATACTAACTAAAACAATTTCCTTAATTCCATGGATTCAATTTTTTCTGCGAGTGAACCTAGCTTGGGGTATTTATATCAGATAAGATATGGTCTTATGCTTATCGTAGCGGAAGGAAATGAAGATGCAAAACTTCTTCTCGAGAAAATAGATGATATAAGTATTGAGACTCTTGATTCATTACAAGTATACCAAACAAAATTACACATTTCTTCAGTTGCTAATCTTACAAATGCCAGTACTGATCTATGGAAAACAATAAGGGTTTGGAGTGAAGGTATCAAAACCGGAACACTAAATGCCGAAACTGATTTGTTTAATTTAATAACGACTGCGGTAGCATCCATAGACACAATACCCTACAAACTTAAACAAAACACTCACAAAGATAGAAACATTGATGAAATCTTATTAAGCCTAAAAGAGGTCGCACAATCATCAACCAATGCGACAAATAAGCCTGCTTACGAGTCCTTTTTAAGTCTATCTGAAGATCAACAAAAAAATCTAATCAAGAAACTAACAATTGTCGACGCATCCATTGATATCAATGAAGCAAAGAAACTCATTCTCCACGAGGTTAGACATTATTCATTAAAAAAAGAAAGCTTGTACGAACGGTTAGAGGGTTGGTTTATGGGTGAGGCGATATTGCAATTACAAGGACTACGTGACTTCATTACTGCAAAAGAGGTTAGCTCTAAAATCATGGATATTGCAGATACTTTTAAAAGCGATAACTTACCGAATGACTTTAATGTACCAATTACCTCGGACGAGACACAACTTGGCCAATACAGGAATAAAATATTTGTTAAACAAATGGAGCTTATAGGTTCCGGCCCTAAAGCAATTAATAACTCCATAAGTGACTATCATAGATCATTTAGCCAAAAATCCAGATGGCTAAGAGAAGGATTAATACATCCTGACGATGAAATTTCGTATAACAAAAAATTAAAAGAAGATTGGGAACGAAAATTTACAATTATTGCTGATAGTGTAGATACCGACGATGACGAAATCCAAAAAAACAAAGGAAAGGCATTCTTCGAAACACATTATATTACGCAATATCCACAAATACACATCAAGGAACGTTTTAAAGAACAATATATGGTAACGGGAAGTTGTCATATGCTTTCAGACAAGAAAGAAGTTGGATGGCATCCCGATTTCAATAATAAATTAACCACTGAATAATGTTACCCACCTGGGAAAATAGGCCAGAAATTACAGCCAATCTTATTAACCCCGCATTTTGCAGCGAAATAATAAGAGAATGTGCTATTGCATTTAAAAATGAAGCAAAGGACAGTCTTCCCTTTTCATTAGCTGTTTTAGTATTGCCGCTTATACTTAATAGCAGAATTAGAGAACGACTCCCCAAATCCAAATCTAATACAATACATGCTTGGATCAATGACAATGAAGATATCAAAATCGGATTAGCAAAACATATTAAAAGCTTCTTGCCATTTAGCAGGGAGTCGATAATGTTTGGTATTGCACATAATACTTTAAGCATAGATGACAATGGAGGAGTTGACATTAAAGTAAGGAAAGGTAAATTAAAACTTGATGACCTAGAAATTAAAAGTTGTATTAGCAAAGCGACAACTCTAGGGAAGGTATTTTCTAAATCTGGAAATCCCCTAACCATTTATTCAATCCTCGGCATCAAACCATAATAAATACATCAAATGCAAATAAAAAGTATAGTACTTTATAATAAAAAAGGAGAAAAGCGGATTCTACCCTTTGAAATTGGAAAGGTTAACATTATAACAGGGGAATCTAAAACCGGTAAGACTGCACTAATTGATATAATTAACTATTGCTTGGGAAGTGACGATTGCCGTATATCTGAAGGTATTATTAGAGATACTGTTGAGTGGTTTGGAATCTTAATCCAATTATATACTGAACAAGTATTCATTGCTCGTCAAAACCCAAACAGGTTAAACCAAAACTCAACCCAACATATCTATTTTTCAAATTCAGATATAGTTGCAATACCAGATTTACCACAAATTATTAACAACTCAGACATAGGAACGTTAAAAGACTTTTTTACAAAAAAAATGTTTATTGCGGAATTCACCAACAAGCCTGAAACGGGTACACGTGATCCACTGAGTGTTAATTTTAAGCATAGCAGATTCTATTCTTTCCAGCCGCAAGATTTAATTGCTCAAAGAAATTATTTGTTTTATAATCAAACAGACAATTTTGCAGCACAGGCAATTAGGGATACACTGCCATATTTCTTGGGAGTATTAAGAGAAGATACTATAAGAATAGAACAAGAAATTGCCGCAAAAAAAAGAGAATTAAATCGCTATGAAAAAGAACTAAAAGAGTTTGAACGATTAAAACAAGATGGCAGTAAGAAAATTTTCGAATTAATTGGGGAAGCAACTCAGCTTGATTTATTGGATTCAAACAAAGTAATTTCGGGTGAAACCGAAGCTATAATAGCATTAAAAGAGGTACTTGCATGGGAGTCGAATATGATTGAAGTAGCCCAAGGAGAAAATGAGAACCTCAAACGGCTCATAGATGAGAGAAATGAGCTTTCAAGGGAACTCTCTATATTAAATGATGAAGTAAAAGCTGTCAAATCCTTCATTAATCAGACAACAGATTACTCTACGGAAGCCACGCAACAAAAATTAAGATTAGAATCAATAAAACTATTTTCTGAAACAGAGAGCGAGTTACATCATTGCCCATTATGTAGTCAAAATATTGAAACTAATATACCTTCAGTTGCCGCCATCAACAAATCGTTAACAGAGTTGTCTGATAATCTTACAACTACTATCGTAGAACAACCTAAGCTGGGACAATATGTGGAGAAACTGTCATTAAATCAGGAAAATAAAAAGAAAGAGATTGAGATAAGACAGAATAGCATTAAAGCAATTTACCTGGAACAAGATGAGTCTGCCAAATTAAGAGACATAAATTTAAGACGAGGAAAGGTGATTGGTAAGGTTTCACTATTTATGGAAAGTTTTCACGTAGTAGTAGAGGATACCACATTGCAAATTAAGATCGATCAATTACGCACTCAAATTACTAGACTTGAAGAATTAATCAGTTCTGAGGAAAAGGAAAGCCGCTTAAATGCAGTTTTGAATCAAATAAATATTCAGATGACAAACTGGGCTTCTGGGCTTGATTTAGAGCATCAAGACGCACCAATCCGATTTGATATTAGGAAGCTTACTATATTCGCAGATACGCCCAATAGATCAATTGCGTTAAATCACATGGGAAGTGGCGCAAATTGGGTGGCTTATCACCTATTAATACATTTTGCCCTTCATAAGCATTTTGTTAAAGCTCAACGACCAGTGCCTAGGTTTCTAATACTCGATCAGCCATCACAAATATATTTTCCACCGGAGCAAGACCTAAATCAGACAGGGCAAATTACTGCTAGTTCTGATGAAACAGCTGTTAAGCAGATGTATGAATTCATTTTTAAAGTAACGAAAGAACTTGCGCCAGAATTTCAGGTTATTATTATTGATCATGCTAAACTAAATTTTCCAGACTTCACTGATTCAATTACAGAAGAGTGGAGAAACGGAATTAAATTAATCCCAACGAATTGGACGAACTAATAAAAATATTTGATTTTATATCGGATTTATTAGGAATGAAGTCAATTTCTTCAACTTAAATGATTCTAATCTGAATAAATACTAAATAATGATATTGGGCATGAAAAAAGAAGATACATTTATACAGTATGGGGTACCTAATGATTGGGCCAAAAGCTATGTCTCCAAGCAATTATCCGTCACTTCATTTAGAAACTTATCCAATAAAATACTTCAAGATTCATTCTCTATACCAATTGATCAGATTAAATTTGTAAAACGTTGTTTGAAGAGAACTCCAATAGAGGATAATATAGTAAATCAATTGTTGGAAAACAATAATTACACATGCTGTCTGTGCAAAGGCACGAAGGGAACATCCTTCATCATTCACCATATCAATCACTATTCCACTTCGCAAAACAATAATTATGAGAACTTGGCAGTATTATGCCCAAATGATCATGATTTGGTTCATAAAGAGGGAAATAGTCTTACTCTAAAGATAACAAAAGAACAAATTATAAAAAGCAAGAGGAAATGGGAAAAGGAGGTTGAAACAAGAAATGCTCAAGCAGCTTCACAAAATGGAGAAATAGAGGAAGTAGACTTTATCAATGCTCCTAGAGTACTCGAACTTTACTATCAAATATACCAGGATAAACCTCATAGCGAATATTCAAGCAAACTTCTTTCTTTAGGCGTCCTTGATAGTGCGGGATCTATAAATCAGAGTTCAAAAGAAGAAAATGATATAAGAAATCATCTGACTGACTTCAATTCTCACGGTCCCGTAGGTTCATGGATGTTAAGGGCTCATTTTCTCGACGCATTTAAACAATTATTAAACAAAATTAGTTTTGTCGACCTCGATGGCCTAATGAACCGCAAGAGTCTATATTCTAATATATTAATAGGATCTTATTGTTTTTATGTGGGCGGTCTATATAGTAAAGCTATATCAATACCAATAACAGAACAAACCCCTATAACCCACTTATATTTCCATAGAAAAGATTTTTTTATTGAGTGGCTAGTAGATCCTAAATGGCTTGTCTCTACGTCAGCAATCGCAAGATTCGGAGAAAAGAAGGAATATTTAATATACGGGCGAATTAGAGGTATCGGCAAAAAAAGCTGGAAGGGAAAGGATTACATTCATTACGATATACGTCCATACTTGTTTGGATTGCCAACAAAAACAAAATCGCGCCGGCCACCTATTCATTATATTGACAAGTGGAATGGATTTGACGTAGGCGACTAGCTATAAGGCAACTACAAACATATAGCAAGCAATATATATCAATTTATCACCCTATAGATTATCGGAATCGAAGTATACTCCCTTTGCAAAACAGGATCATATTTGAGGGTTTTCCAAGAAAAAGTAAGTCTACATTTATGGATACAAGAACGAACGTCTTTACATTAATTGGCTATAAAGATTTTTACGGACAAGAAAAGTCACTACCTGATGCACTAAATATCATACGCAATATACCATCGACAACACTACTAAAATATATCTCCGGGTTCAACGTTAACCTTTATCTACGTGAAAATTTTGAACATTCTGGTAAAATACAGGCATATTTACTGGACAGTGTTTTAAGGAGAGCGCCAGCATCAATCACTGAAAAATGGAAGGAAATTTTAGAATCTAATAAAAACGAAGGCAATGCGCCTCTTATAATTTGGAATTATTCAAACTTGATCTTTTATGACTTGATTTTTAAGAGGTTTAACAATCGTCCATATAGAGATCTTAGCAGGAATGAAGCGAAGGCATTTCTTAATGCATACTTAATAATTAATTCAATTGCCAATAATAAAATAGCAGTGGAAGAAACAGAGCTAATAGCAGCATCGCAAAACCATAATCTTGAAGAAATAATTATCCCAGGTTTTATTTATCAGAAAGATTATGTTTCAACAACCGACTTTTCCAACCAATTAGTTAGGGGTTTTGAATTATTCAAATTTTTAGAAATACATCCTATATATAAAAGCTTGGTTCACGAGTATTACAATGCCAGGCATGTCTCAGGATATTTACGAATGTTTAAGAACCTATTGGTGATATTATCGGAGATTAAAATTGCGGGAGATTTAGCCCAAAGGAATCAACTGGTTGATTTGAGAGGATACGTGATGGGAGGTGACGTTGATTTACCCTTTATAGAAACATTATGTATTAACTCATACATCAAAAATCACATCGCAGACAAAAGCTTTGTGCAATTGCGTGAGACGTTTCTATACAAATCAGCAAAGTATACGTTTTTGGTTCTGGATGTGAATTTCCTGATAGATAATTTTTACAAAGCACAGATCTTTGCTTTTAATGGATTTCTAAAGAATAGAGGTATAAAAAGCGAATTCTTATCTATAAAAGCAAAAGAGTTTATGGAAGAAAGCTATTTACCACAAGTGATTGAACGATGTTTTACTAATTATATAACATTCTTAGGAGATGAATGTCCTAATTGTAAGGGAGAAGAATTGTGCGACGTGTATATCAGGAAAGAAAATAAAATTTGTCTAATGGAGTTTAAAGACACTCTACTAAATGCTGATGCCAAAAATAGCGGTGATAAAGATGTTTTGTACGCAGAACTTGATAAGAAATTCCTAGAAAATCAGAAAAGAAAACCCAAAGGAATAACTCAACTCCTAAATGCGATAAAAGACATTGAAAGTAATGGTGTACTATTTGATACTGACTGTCCTAATAACCTAGAAATATTCCCAGTCATTTTGTATACAGATTTTTCATTTGGCATTGAGGGGCTTAATAAAGTTTTCAAGGAAAAATTAAATAGCAAACTTAGTGAGCTTACTTTCTCCAAGATTCATGTCAACGAAATCACATTTATCAATCTCAGTTTTTTTGAACTACATGAACAACATTTGGCGAATCAAAATCTCGACCTTTTCACAATGCTGAAAGAATATCATCTTCATATAACAAATCCAACATACTATTTAACTCCCTTTGAAACCTTCAGTAAGTTTTACATGAATGAAAATATCCCCAATGATTTGATTCAACCAGAGTATTACAAAAAACTTCTAGAAGAGATTACAAAATCTTAGTAAACTAAGTCCTAAGTATTTTCAAAAAAAATGAAAAACAGACCGAAATACACGCCTGAAAGCATTGAAATAATCCGTTGAATATAAAATAAACACCAAGAAGCCATCTTCATATGTGTGATAAACTCACATAAATTGAATATCACATCTAAAATCCTAGTTCTAACTGGAAAATAGTTACCATGACTACGAATAACAGACTAATAGACCAGACAAAGATTGATCTTATAGATACTATAGTTAAACGACTCAAGCATGTAGTCGGTCATTTGCAAATTAGGAATTGGCTGGAACAATTTGATTATAGTGAGTGGGACTTGGCCCTAAAGGTACTAAACGGTTTAGAATACTTTGATGAAAATGATCTATTTCAGCTGTTTGATACCGGTTTAAAAGATATTCACAAGAAGATAAATGATTTTGAACGTGCCTGGGAAATTTCCCTTAAGACAGCACCGGGAGATTCCAAAATTAAACAAGTTGAGAAACGAAATGCCAGGAATTTACGCAGGAAAGGACATAACGAAGTTCAGATACTGCCATTAGGAAATAATGGTAAAAGCGGCAGCCATATGCTATATTATATTCTCCATGCCCCATTTTTTAAGAAGTCAAACTTTCAAATTTTAGATAATAAGGAGAAAATCATTGTCAACAACTTCGATAACTTCCTGCACTTAATTTTAGTAGACGACTTCTTAGGTTCTGGGGATTCTGCTTATAAATATATCAACAACGAAATTTACCCAATCCTTGACGAGTTAGGTGTACACAAAGTGAGAATATACCTATTATGCTCATTCTTTATGGAAGGGGCCAAAAAGAATATTACAAAAAATGCTTACTATAATACTATCCAAATTATTGGTACTCCAAGAATTCCCGCGTTTTCTCCAACCGGATCGCCTTTTGGTTATCGTCCTTCTATGGTGAAAGTAAGAGAATTTTGTTATAAATATGGGAAAGGATTATACAAAGTGACAGATTACGATGCTAAATCACCAATCACTACGGATTACCCTTTGGGCTATAAAAATACGCAATCATTAATTGTATTCGCTCATACGGTTCCTAATAATACACTTCCGATTTTTTGGTCAATAGCGAAGGGATGGAATCCTTTATTTCCAAGAGTTATATTTGCGAGGCTTAAGGACAAGGTAAACCTTAATAAGGAATCTCGCATTTGGATTTCAATGGCTAATAAACTAGGCCGGTTTTCTTTTTTTAAGAAAAATACTTATTCAGATAAAAACATTAAATTGATTTGCTATATTAGATTATTAAAGATGGGTACTGTTGGAACGGTAATATCTCAAAAAATAGGAATTTCATTATTCGAAATGGAAGAAATCATAGAAGATGGGATTTCGAGAAAAATCTTGAAAAATCACAGAACATTAACCAATAAGGGTCAAGCGATGTATGATTTGGTCATGAGAAAACGTCCTAGGATTTCTTCAGGAAGTACTGTTATGAAAGATGATATTGTTTATATACCTAAAGTTTTTCGTGGGAGGACATAGTATTTTTTTTAGCCTTTCTCTCGCAAGAGAAATCAAAGCCTTGTTTTGATATGTCTAAAGCTACTTTATACTAAATAATGTACAACAATCGCCTTCTTGCGTCGCGGGGCGTTGCTGTACATCATTCACTAACGTGAATGAAATTTCAAAATTGAGTAATTGAATACGAATGTCTTCTCCACGAAATTTAATCATTCAAGAAGCTGAAGAAACGCATCATTCCAAAGAATATTTAAATGATATTTTAGCTTATTATGATAAGCTTTATAACCAAGGTCTCCCTGTCATTTATTCCATCCATCATCTCTGTTTGTTAATGGGAGACTTAGATAAAAAGGTTCCGAAAATAATTACATCCAGGAATTCGAATTATGCAACTTTCAAAATAAAGAAGCGAAGCGGTGGAAAAAGGGAAATCTCTGCGCCTTTCGTTCCATTGAGAAATATTCAACAGTGGATTTATCAAAACATTCTTTCTAAAGTACCCATACATCCTTCTGCTTATGGATTTGTTAAACACAAATCTATTATGGATAATGCAAAAGTACATGTAAACCAAGATTTTATTCTTAATATTGACTTACTAGACTTCTTTACATCTATCCCTGAAAAACGAGTGTATGGTATATTTAAATCTTTAGGATATCACCCCAATCTAGCAGTATATTTAGCGAAGGCCTGCACAAAGAATCTAGTAAAAGAGATAGATATAGAGGTGCTTGATTGGCTAAATCAAGCGCCATTTCATCAAAATAACAGTGTATTACCGCAGGGAGCTCCAACAAGTCCTCAATTATCAAATCTTGTATGTAGAAGGCTGGATAAAAGATTGAATAATTATGCTGTGAAAAATGGGTGTAAATATTCACGTTATGCAGACGATATAACTTTTTCAGGTAGTGAAGTGAATAACATTAAGTTGGGTGTAATTTTTAGGATCATCAATGATGAACAGTTCAACGTTAACCTTGACAAGGTTAAATTTTTTCATAAATCTAGTAATAGGAAAATTATTACAGGATTAATTGTTAGTGATAAAATAAGAATTCCTAAAAAATTCAAAAGAGAAATAGCTCGCCATCTCCATTTTACCACAATGAATGGTACTCAAAATCATATCCAACATTTACGACAGTATCATAATTTCGATAAGGTTAATTACCGAGATTGGTTGTATGGAAAAATCTGCTATATCAAAATGATAGAACCAGATTTTGGTTTAAAACTAATGACTAAGTTTAAGTCCATCGATTGGGGTATTTAGTATGATAAATCGATTTGATTTATGTTTAACAAGTAGCAATAATTATACGCTTAGCGATTTTATTAGCAGTAATTAGTTAACAATCCAATTGACTTAGCCAAGTTTTATAAAGAAGAAGTAGAGGAGACTAATTAAAAATACCATTATTTTCTAAACCAAAAGTTCAAATTTAGCAGTTTAGATCTCTTAATATAGTGCCAAACTAACGCCTTCAGCTTAAAAGAAAAAATAAGATAAGACCGCGCAATGACTCAACACCACATTGTATCCCTACGAGCAAGTGCATCTTTTCGGCGGTGTTTATCGGTTGTAGTTTTGGAATATGGACCAATCAACATCAAGTCTCGGCAAGGGATCTCCCAGACCCCGGATATCTGTTACGGAAAAGAAGCGATTGCTATCTGAGTGGCAACAGAGTTCTTTAAAGATGAAAGCGTTTTGCGAGCAAAATGGTATATCTCTGTCTGGTTTGAAGACCTGGATGAAACAGTTTGACATGGGAAGAAAACGTAAATCCAAGATAATCAAAGCACCATCGTTTGTTGCGCTCATTCCTGAGAAATC
>NZ_FNBN01000013.1 GCF_900102545.1 Chitinophaga filiformis
GCCCCATTCCGTTTTCCCGGGGTTGCACCCCGCGCTACAAACAACGAGACCCCTGCCGGGGTCTATTGACGCGAATGATACCGGTTTGTTTTGGGTCATTCCATCGTTATGGTGGACGTCACATTCCGTTACCGGGGGTACACCATTCCGGTGCCGCGAGGTTGCACCATTCGTTGCCGCGGGTTACACCATTCGTTGCCCCGGGTTACACCATTCGTTGCCCCGGGGTTGCGCCCCAGGCTACAAACAACGCCCCCCCTGCCGGGGTCTATTGACGCGAATAATGCCTCATTGGCAATACGCTTTTACCATGTCTTTACCATGCCTTTGACATGCCTTTGATGTGTGACTTGGTACCCATTTCTGCCCTTTTTTCTTATCTTACCCCCATGTACGCAAGCCTGATCTCAGCCATCGAATATTTCATCCGTCTCGACGATACGGAAAAGGAATTTATATCCTCCCTGGTCATTCCTAAAACCTTTGCAAAAGGCGACCATCTGCTACGCGAAGGCCAGGTTTGCCGTGAAGTGGGCTTTATTGAAAAGGGATTGATCCGGTACTACCACACCAAAGACGATGGTGAGGAGATCACCGGGCACTTTGGCAGGGAAAACGAATTCACCTGTAATTATCAGAGCTTCCTCGACCATTCTATATCCCAGACAGCTATCCAGTGTCTGGAACCCAGCGAAATACTGGTGATACCCTATGATAACCTGCAAAGGATATATGAAGAAGTCAGAGAGGGACAGAAATTTGGCCGTCTTGCCTGCGAATACATTTACCTCCAGGCAATCAGTCAGTTAAGATCCATGTACAACGATGATCCCGAACAACGCTATATCAATTTTGTAAATAGCTACCCTGATCTGCAACAGCGTATACCCCAGTATTATATATCCTCTTTTGTCGGTGTCAAGCCTCCTTCACTGAGCCGCATAAGAAAAAGGCTCGCCCTGTAATTTATTAACCTGGGTGAACGAACAGGTCTGACGGCGATTCTACCTTTGATACATCAACTCAAAAATGTATCAAAAATGAAAAAAACAAGTGCTGTAATTGCTTATGTGCTCACCTTCATCACCGGTGCACTGCTTGTATTCATCGGCGCCCGCTTTCTCCTTTCGCCTAATGTGGCCGAACAGGCTTTTGGTATACAAACCGTTACCAACGATTTTTCCTTTCACTATATCAAAGGAATACGGGATCTCGCCGTCGGGATTGCCATACTGGCTATGCTGCTGACACATACTCAACGGGGCCTGGGTATCCTGTTGCTGACAGCCTCGCTTGTGCCGGTGGCCGATTTCCTGATCGTACTGAACGCCCCTGGTCATCTCACTTCACACCTGTATCCTCATTTAACCGCCATAGTACTGGGCCTGGTACTCGGATGTTATTATCTCTTCACCGCACCTAAATTTGTCGCACATGTTGCTCTTTAATACAATACTCCTGATCCATTTTCTCTGTTTTGCTGTTTATTTATGCGTACTCCTGGCACAATGGAAGGATTATGACACCCGTGTACGGAATGCTTCCGGCATGATCCTGGGCATTATCCTGCTGATTACCGGCATCGTGATGGTAGCACTCAAATATCCGCATGTGAATTACTATAAAGTTGTTCCTAAAACAGGACTGTTTGCATTGGTGACCGTTATCAATGCCCGTTTTGGAGGAAAAGTCTATACAAAACAGGCTTACTATGCACTAATCGTCATTACTCTACTGGCTGCCTGCATTGCCGTAGTCCGCGTCTAACGCATCAAATCCTTGTTATATTTAAGCGTGTGTCAGGATAAGTTCATCACTTTTTTCTGACACACGCTTTGTTATAGTCCCCCTGATTTCTATATTTAACCCCCAATAGGCAATTATAGCCTTACTCAGGTCAATAAACTTTTCGAAATATGAGGAATTCCACCGCAGGTCCTTTCATGCTTGGGCTTGCCATGCTATTTGCTGCCACGTCAGGTAAAGCTCAGTCATCTACCAGCTACACGAAATATGTCAATACTTTCGTGGGCACAGCACCACTTACTGATCCTAAGATCCTGGGATACCAGTTACCGGAAGGCTGGCGTTCATGGGCAGGGCTTACATTTCCGGGCAGCTCTCTACCGAATGCAATGGTACAGTTAAGTCCGATGACAGAATACGGGTCCGGTGCCGGATATGAATACGAGGACACCGTCATCCTGGGCTTTACACATACCAATAAAGGCCACTGGAATCTCTGCAACATTCCTATTCTGCCACTTTCCCATCCGGGCGAGAAATTCGGTTCCAGGTTCTCCCACAAAAAAGAGAGTGCTTCTCCCGGCTTTTACCAGGTCTACCTGGACGATTACGACGTGAATGTCAATCTAACCTCTACGCTCAGATGCGGATATCATCAGTATAGTTACAAAAACAATACAGGAAGACAGATATTGTTTGACCTCGCTAAAGCCAACAACAGGATCTCCGACTGGCATATTGAACAGGTGGGTAAATCTGCTTTACAGGGTTATCAGCGGGCAGGTGGGAATATCTACTTCTATGCTGTGCTGAATACGAATATCGAAAAACTGGACAAGACAGCAGAAGGCCAGCGCAACGGCTATGCTATTGTGCATTTGGCTGATGGCAGTAAAGGGCCTGTTGAATTGAAAATAGGGATATCGTTTGTAAGTACGGAGAACGCGAAGCAAAACCTTGAACAGGAGATCGGCAATAAGTCTTTCGCCGACATCCGTAATGAAGCTAACCGCAAATGGGAAACTTTGTTATCAACCATACAGGTAAAAGGCGGCACAGAAAAACAAAGAAGGATGTTCTATTCCTGCCTGTACAGGTCTTTCCTCTGGCCAGCCTTACGCAGCGATGTAAACGGAGAATTTACGGATGCCAAAGGCAAGGTAGTAAAGGGTAATTTCAACTATTATACTGAGCCATCCCTGTGGGATACCTACCGGAATAAAGATGTGCTCCTGGGCCTGGTCACTCCACAGGTGACACTCGACGTAGTTAAATCTATGAAAGAAGTGGGTGATAAAACAGGATTCATCCCTACCTTCTTCCACGGTGATCATGGCGCGTCTTCCATTGCAGGTGCTTATCTCAGGGGAATTGACAATTTTGATGTAAAAGGTACTTACGAAATACTGCTGAGGAATGCCAATGTAGAGGGCGCACGTCCGCATCTGAAAGAGTACATAGAAAAAGGGTATATCTCCGATCCGGATATTGCGGATCCGCACGTGGAAACAAAAGCTGCAGCAGGCGTATCCAAAACACTGGAATACTCATACGATGATTATTCCCTGGCCCAGATCGCAAAAAAACTGGGGGATACTGCCAACTACAGGACACTGATGGCACGGTCAAAAAACTACCGGAATATGTTTGATCCGGGCACAAGATTCATGAGAGGAAGATTAGCAGATGGATCCTGGATCAAAAATTTCAATCCGCAGTATCCCTACTACGAATACATGTACAGGGAAGCCAATGCGTGGCAGGTATCCTTCTTTGCACCGCATGATATGAAAGGACTGATCGATCTGTATGGCGGACCAAAAGGCTTCGAATCCAAACTGGATTCCCTGTTTACCGTGCCCTGGAACCCGCATTATATTGCCAGGAACGTAGAAACCATGATAGGCCAGTACTGCCATGGAAATCAGCCGGACCATGAAGCACCTTTTGCTTACTACTTCATCGGCAAACCGGAAAAATCACAGAAAATGATTGATACCATTCTGAATAGCCTGTACGGCATCGGAGACGATGGCATTGCCCTCTGCGGCATGGACGATGCAGGTGAGATGTCAGCATGGTATGTATTCAGTTCCTCCGGATTATATACCTTCTCAGCTACTGATCCTGAATACCTTGTCACCGTTCCGCTTTTCGATGAAGTAACCTGGAAAACCAGCACTGGCAAGCGGCTGACGTTGACGAAAAAGGGTAAAGGAAGAGCCCTCACCGCTATAAAGGTGAATGGAAAAGAACAGAAAGGGTACTTCGTACCGCATGATCTTTTCCGGAATGGCGGAAAGATTGAGATCGTTACTAAATAACAGGAAAATGGGATGTAGGAAAAATAGATCGAACATGCTTATAAGCGCGTAAAAATGACCTGATCCATCAGGTACGCGACTAAAAAAAAGCCAGTATCAAATTTGAAGTGTCCCCAAAAGCGTCTGACTTTTGGGGCGCACTTCAAATTAATACTGGCTCTTTTATTCATTACACCACACGGCTATCAGGGACGGCCTTTAGGCTTAGGAATTACCTTGCAACAGTTGCCGCTTTTATCCAGCGGCTGTGGCAGATAAACGCCATTTACTTTTTTATCGATCTTCTCCGTATACGCAGCATCAAACTCTATACGTCCCTTCTTAATCTCATAAAATTTAGATGGGATATAATACATTGAATCTGGCGACGGATGTGCTTCTGTCAACTCACTTCCTCCAAACTCCAGCAATTCATCATGGTCCCAGTCTTTAATATCGGAAGCCACGGCTGTCAGAATTGAATCAGCTATTGAATTGTTGATAGCGAATACATACAGCTTGTTCTTATCAGAATTATCGGCTACTTCCAAAAACAGGAACACGTTGCCACCATCTTCTACAAGACGGTTACGTTTGCTCTTGTAAACGATATCATCAGAAGCAAATTTGAAGGTTTTATTGCCATTCACGATGATCGTACCCTTGTACACAGCAATCTTCTGTTGTTTGCTGCTTGTAAAATGAAGGTTGTCCACTGGTTTCTGCGCCAAAGCCGGTAAGCAGATAAACAGGAGCAGGAGATGTCTGAGTCGAAGATGCATAGGAATATTTTTAAAATCGGCGCGTAACTTAAACAATTTTTCCCGAACCGTATCAATAACAAATCTGAAATTTTACCGTTGCCATGCTGTAGCATAATACGTCCCCACTATTGGGGAGGCACAGGCAGGAAAGCTGCTTATCCCGGCTGGCCGGCTTTCAGCTGCTGGTCAGCCATTGAACCATCAGGCTGTAAACTTGCCTCTGTCATCGAGCAGATAGGGAAAAAGTTTTTCATCAATCCTTCTCTTTTGCCGCAGGTGATGCCTCATATGCATCTCTGCAAACTGCAACCATTCAAAAGCATCAAAAAAAGCAAATCCGGGATGTTCTGTTTTTCCCTTTGCTGATGAAAGATCAATGTGCCTGAACAATTGGTTCACTTCCTCCTTAATGGATGTTAATCCCTGTAACACTTCATCCTTGCTTTGTGGTGGTCGCAGATCGATATCGTTAAAAGGATTCTCCAACGCCATATCGGGAAACTCATTGTTCTCAAACATGGTCCTGGCCAGTGAGCGCATACTCCTTTCAGCGTAACGGTTTTTTGACGCCAGCGCCACCTTCATCTGCTCCAGGTAGAATGTAGTATCCTCTATAATGTGGATATACACCTGGCCCAGCGACCATGCATCGGCCTGCGGCCTTTGACAAAGCATTTCAATAGAGTAGTTATCAAGTTGATTTATCCATTGCTGAATAGTATGGTTAAACTGTTCAAGTAATCCGGTTACGTTGTTGCTGATTTCCATATTAAAGAGGGTTTAACATCAGTGTATCCCACTTGCAATTTATTACATCCCGCGATTCACTCCAACAGCTGAAAGCGCTTTTATAAAAAGGAAATATCAACACCATAATAGCATTGAATAACAATCAGTTAACCAGCTCACAGGTAAATAGTTATTACCTTTATTCCATCATAACCAACTAAATGCCGAACAATGAAAAAGTACCTATTGCCAACGGCCGCATTACTGTGCGCCACGCTGTCGTATGGCCAGCAAAAAAATGCCCCTGGTGAGGTGGCCGCTTTCCTGTTCAGATATGCTAACACGAACTTAACAACGGCAGAAAAAAATCAGATCGCTGCTAAGCTTGGCTTTGTTCTCACGGGCAATAAAGATCTTCCTTTTGCCCAGGATAAGGAGAGCAGGGATTATCCGTTCAACGCTGTTGTTTATCCAACTGACCTGAACAAAGACGGTAAACAGGAGATCTTTGTATGGTTTGGGAACTCCTATACATCAGGCAATACCGGCTCCAGCATTTCACTGTTCATTAAAAATGCCGCCGGCACTTACGTGGATAACCTGGGCTTCCCCGGACTTGCTCCTGATGTACTTGCCACGGTCAATAAGGGATATCCTGACCTGCTCATAGGAGGGCCAGGTATGGAGTTTCCCGTCTGGAGATGGAATGGCAGGGCATACGCCTCGTTTAAAACCGTCAACAATGCCGATTATGAAAAGCTGAAGAAAACCAGTGTTGAGGCATTAGCCATCAAATAACCTTTAAGCAATTGCCCTGGCCGGGTGAGCGCAATGCGCCGGACTACAATCTTAACAATGGTCCGGTAAAGGGATATTATTGACAGATATAAGGCTGTCTAGTCTGATCACCAGCCCATTATCCATCCTCATATATTCCACTTTATTCAGGGCATATACATCTATAATACGGGCGGTAACATCCTGCTCATTGCCTTTTTCATCCCTGAATAGGATCCTGCAGATGGTACGCATGGTTGCCCAGGCCTCCAGTCGGTCATAGTAGTTGCAATCAATTGGCTGATACGGCATATCCTGTGCGTCCATAGTTTTTACTTTCCATAAAGTTACCTTTTGCCCGCTTATTTTTCCAACAATTATCCCATGACGACCGTTCATAAAGCGTAACTATTTAAGCAATGACAAGTTTACTATTTTGGAAACCACCAACAATAAAGGCTATACTATGAAGACATTGTTTCTATCGCTTTTCCTGGCTGCCGGTTTCCTTACACCGGTATTTGCTGCTCAGCCAGAGAAGGGGACCTTCGCATCTGTAAGCGGACCATTACCCGCCTCTCCTCCCGACACGAGTCTTACTATGTTCGGACGTGGTATGTATCCCGGAGACGACAGCACTTATGAGAATTTAAGGAACTCCGGTTTCAACACCGTGATCCTCTCCAGCTTCTACATCCACGCCAATGGGGATGTCTATTCCGGCGATGATCATAAGAATCCTATCATACATGATGGCCAGTATGTTGGCAGCAGAGAGTGGCTTAAATATGTCGCTTCGCTGAAACAGGCATCTTCCTCAGTAAAACGTATTGAGATCCTGCTGGAAGGCAGATGGTATAATCAGCCGCCTAATACCTACGACTACATTCAGGACTGGTATGATTCCAGCAAGACAGTTTCGGGTATTGTAACTGGGATCGGTTCTAACAGCACCCTTTATAAGATCATCAAAATAATGAAGGAAGATATCGGTGTGGATGCTATCTGTATTGACGACGAATCCGTTTACAACAGTGAATCCATTGCCAAACTGGGAGAGCTGGCAGCTCATCTCAACCTGCATATGACACTCTGCCCTTTTAAGAAAGTAAACTACTGGAAAGATATCATCTGTCGCTCTCAACCGGGCCTGATAGACGCGATCTACCTGCAATGTTATGATGGTGGCAGGTTCAATGTGCCCGGTGTCTGGAAGGAGAAACTGGAAACTACCCTTCCGGTATATCCTATCTTCCTTTGCCGTGGTGCATTCAGTACCTGCAATCCTGTACACAACAGTAAAACACCGGCAGAAATCAAAGCTGAAATGATCAGGTTCAAAAAAGACTATCCTCAGATGACCGGCGGCGCTATCTGGCAGATGGCGGATATAAAAAACTTTATAAAGAATAATTGCGCTGTACAGACCCCGGAATCTGGTACGTCTGCTACATTCAGCCAGTACATCCTCGATCTCCGGAATGGTTTGATGGAAGGTCTTAGTGAATGATCTTTAAGATATCATAAATACGGGCAAGCGTATTTTCTGCAGAAGGCCTTGTGTTCAATGAACACGGGGCCCTTCTTTTTAAAGGGATCAGGGCAGCAGTAATTTTGTTTTGATAGTATCGAGGTAGGAATAGGCGCTCTTTATTTTGGAACCCTTCGCATCATTCATCACCAGTATATAGGTGCCTTTAAAGTATTTCTGGATCTCCCTGATATTTAGTTTATTGACAATAAAACTTCTGTGTACCCGCAGGAATTCAGGTGGCAGACGGTCTTCAAGATAGCTCAGGGAGTATTCTATCAACTTCTCTTCATCCCGGGTGTGAACACTGACATACTTTTCCTTCGCTTCAAAGAAAACGATATCTCCTACATGCACCAGCTGGATCTTATCTCCCTTCTTTACGGGTATGGTGCTGATCACATCTTTCACTTCCCGTTCGCTGATTAGCTTCCGGATCTTCTCCAGCATATTCCCCTCCCCCTCTCTCCGCTCACTGATCCTTTTGATCGTGAGCGCCAGCCGTTCATCTTCTACCGGTTTCAGGAGATAGTCCAGTGAGTTTTTCTCAAAGGCCCTGATAGCATATTCTTCATAAGCCGTTACAAAAACGATCAGGGGCGTATGTTCAAGCTGATTGAGCACTTCAAAGCCATTAAATGCCGGTATCTGTATATCCAGGAATACCAGGTCGGGCCGGTGCTGATTAATAAAAGCTACAGCAGAAGGGCCATCGCCAACGGTTCCGATTATCTTAATCTGCGGGTAGGCAGACAAAGATTTTTTCAGGCGATGTATGGCCATTTCCTCATCGTCCACTAACAGGGTGGTGATTGCTTCCTGGAATAGTGATCCGGACATATTTTTCAGGCGTATTATTCAGTTCTATTTTAAAATCGTCTGCATACAGCAGCCTTAACTTATTCATCACCATCTGCAATCCCATACCCGAACCCGGTGTATCCGGGAATGCCGGTCCTGAATCAGCAATGCGTATCAGCAACTGCGTTCCTTCAATTAAGATACTTACATCGATAACACCACCGGTAGCACTGGTCTCTATACCATGTTTAACTGCATTCTCCACCAGCGGTTGTAATATGAACGAAGGTATCTGCAGATGTAATGTGGCAGGATCAGCCGTTATATGATAACTCATCCTGCTTTCATAGCGGATCTGCTGCATATGCAGGTAAGTAGTGATGATCTCCAGTTCATCCTGCACGGTATGAAAAGTAGCGCTGTCCTTATTCAGTGTAAACCTGAAAAAACGTGACAGCAACAGTACCAGTTCTTCCGCTTTCTGCGGGTCTTTGGATATAAGGCCTGCAATGGTATTATGCATGTTGTACAGGAAATGCGGATTGATCTTTGCCCGCAGCAGCTCCAATTCAAAAGCAGTTTGCTGTTGTTCTAATTGCAATACCCGGTATTGCTGATGCAGGATCCGGGCATTTAACATACTTTTCCATTCCTCACTCACATACAGCGGCATCGCCGTTACCATTACCACAAGGATGTTGAGTATATAAATGCTGCCCCCATCAAAGGCTATATACCGTTCTCCTGTCAGCAATGCCCTCATCAGGAAAGTCAGTTCGGAGCCCAGCAACGCTGCAGCCACCAGCAACACAATCATGATCATCACCTTTACGGCCTGGTAAGCGCTTATATTGGTGAAGTAATGCCGGTGATAGATGGCCAGCATCATCAGAGAGCCAATATTCACGCTGGATAACAGCGACACAATAATGCGTATTGGCCGGTGATCATAGGTAAAGAACAGATAGCTGCCAAAGGCCAATCCGATAAGGATGCAGATCAATAAAGTTTTTATAACCAGCCGCATGTTAGTCTGCTTGCAGCACCTTCGTGCTTTTGAAAAATAAGGACCTGTTGCCCAACCTGATAAAGATAACAATAATGCAGGTCAAACCGGCCATGGACGGCAGGAACTGGCTGTAGGGCTTAAACTGTGGCAGTACAGTACCGGTAAAGGCAGATGCCAGCGCACTCAAAGCACTCAGCATTTTATAAACGTGCTCGTACAACATGGCCTTTTTGCGTGCATTAGCCGGCATTATCACCCGACACAGATCGTAGATGGTCACCAGGAACAATGAACCGATGGTGGAGTAAATAACCACAGGCGCCCAATACAAACCCATCGCATATACATAATACAGGTAGTAAGCAGCTGCAGCCATCACCATCACCGGTGCCAGGTAATCAATAAACACCGGTTTTTCCCCCGCTAGCCGCATCGTTCTGATCCCGCTGAAACAATTATATCCACTGAGCAGGGTAATGACCAGCAGGAAGGTATTGCGTTTAAATACAAATACACCGGCCAGTCCTGTGATGATCACAAAGATCATCATCCACATAAAATATCGTCCCAGTATACGATGTGTTTTAACCCGTTTATTGAGGATAGCAGCAGCAAGTCCGCATAACATTGCCAGGATACCGGCACTGACGTGAATAGCGATATTGATGTGATGTATCGTTTCCATTAAATATTGATTGATAGGACAAATCAACAACAGGCGCTGATCATTCCGAATGGAATTCCGACGAAATGGGATATTTACGGATGAAACGGGTACGCCATATGGTTAAAAATTTCTTAAAAAGACTGTTTATGGCCGGGTATATTACTATCAGCACATAGATCATATTATATTTAGGCTATAACTGAAATCCCGATATATGCTGCAACTGGCAGATTTCGAAAAGTCTTACAACCATACTCCCGTCCTGCATATCCCACAACTTGAAATAGGGCCGGGTATTTACTGGATCAAAGGGGCCAATGGTTCGGGGAAAAGTACATTACTGAAAGCCATTGCCGGTATTATTGATTTCTCGGGAGATATCCTGCTGAATAATACCAGCATCAAAAAACAGGCGGTCGACTACCGCAGGCAGGTCAACTTCGCAGAAGCAGAACCGGTCTTTCCCGAGTTCCTGACCGGCAGGGAAATGCTGGCCTTGTTCATGACCGCCAAACAGGCGCCTGCCGGACAAGCAGACGCCTACCTGGAAAGCATGCAGATGCAGGCATATCTTGATCAGCCCTTAGGCGCCTATTCCAGTGGCATGCTTAAAAAGCTGTCCCTGTTGCTGGCATTTATAGGTACTCCCCGCCTGATACTGCTGGACGAACCACTGATCACCTTAGATATTGCTTCGCTGGCTATTCTGTACGACTGGATAAAGGAACGGCAGCAGACGCAGGGGACTTCCTTTCTCTTGTCTTCACACCAGCCGTTGGAACAAAATACCCTGGCTATCAGTGGTACGCTTCATGTAGCAGATAAAACAGCAAAATGGCTTCCCGGATGATCTCTCCACTCACAATTGTACTGACCAAAATATTCTCCCGGGGCTTTTACAGAGCTAATGCGGGATCACTGCTATTCTTCTTTGTGGTGGTGATCAGCTATGCTATCTTTATCACCCCCGCCGGCACTATGTCGCACGACACCTTCCAGTTGTACGAGCTGATCGTAATGATGACACTTATCAGTAACCCGGTAGCGATGACTGCTATCTTCTTTGCCTGGTTGCTCTATACCCTGAAAAGCTGGCAATATGTAACGGGGCAATTGACAGTGCCAGAGAATGGCTTTCTGTACTATAGCAGCACGGCGCTCAGTAAATTCAGGCAACTTCGCAGCTGGTGGTGGATGCAGTTTGTGATTACACTACCTATTACTGTCTACGGACTGCTGTCGGTGATATTCGGTATCGTCTATCATCAGTATCTCCTGCCGTTTATTACTATATTATATCTCTTCCTGCTCATCACTGTCAGTGCAGCGCTCTATGTATGGCTGGCTAACCGCTTATCTGCCGGAACGCCTGCGCCTATTACCCTGCGACTGCCAATACGGTGGAAGAAACCTTTCTTTAGTCTATTCCTTTACCACATCATTCACAGGATAAAACTGGGCGGCCTGCTGACGAAAATATTCTCCTTGTTCTGTCTTGCCAGTGGTGCCTATTCCCTATTCAGCGGTAACCGGCAGGATACCCGCGTAGCTGGTTTGCTGGTACTGACCGCCGTAGCCGGACACCTTTACCTGATCTACCAGGAGCACCGTTTTGAGGTAATGACACTCGCCTTCTCAAGGAACTTCCCTTACAGCCGTAACAGGCATTTCGGGTATATGGCGCTTCGTTATGTGTTGTTATTATTACCGGAGATGGTTTTCCTGGCTATTACAGCTCCTTCTCCAATGACATTCGTCCTGCTGGCATATGCCATCAGTGTCATGTTATTCTTCCGGAGTTTATTGTATTGGCTGGGGCTGAATATGAATGTCTACCTGCCGGTAGTTTTCGCAGTATATATCGTGTTATTCTGGCTGATCATGTATGGCTATTTATGGCAATCTGCCGGTGTGTTATTACTCCTTTCGTATGGACTGTTTTACTCCAGGTATTATAAATTACCTCCTATCGAATAGACAACAACCCTGACCGGGTCTATAAAAAATATCATTTAAATGTCTTTTTAACACTTTTTATTATTACTTTGGAGCAATGAAAAACTCACTACTTATCATTGCCTTTGCTCTTTTGGGTAGCAGTACATTTGCACAACAAAAGACGGATTTCCACACCTGGGCTGCCACACCTCCTATGGGCTGGAACAGCTGGGATTGTTACGGTCCTACCGTTACAGAAACTGAAGTAAAAGCCAATGCGGATTATATGTCCAGCTACATGAAAAAGTCCGGCTGGGAATATATTGTTGTAGACATCCGCTGGTACGTAACCAACGACAAATCCCACGGTTATAATGAAACCAATCCTGACTACAATATAGATGCATACGGTCGCTTTATACCCTCTGTGGCCCGCTTTCCTTCTGCTGCGGGTGGAAAGGGATTCAAACCGCTGGCCGATTATCTGCACAGTAAAGGACTGAAATTCGGTATCCATATTATGCGGGGTATCCCGGTGATTGCTGTAAAACAGGGACTGCCTATTAAAGGAAGTAAGGCGACTGCCAAAGATATCTACTCAGAAAAGGACCAGTGTAAATGGCTGCATGACATGTACACCATCGTTCCCGGTAAAGAAGGGTCACAGGAATATTACAATTCGATCTTCGAGCTATATGCCTCCTGGGGACTTGATTTTGTGAAAGTGGATGACCTCTCCGCTCCTATTTATTTCGCAGAAGAAATAGAGATGATCCGGAAGGCCATTAACCGTACCGGTCGTAAGATCGTGTTAAGTACATCTCCCGGGGAAACGCCGATTGCGAATGGAGCACATGTACAGCAACATGCTAATATGTGGCGTACGGTGAATGATTTCTGGGATAACTGGAAACCTTTGAACGAGCATTTTGAAGTGTTTGAACGCTGGAATCAATGGCGTGCGCCAGGTGCATGGCCTGACGGGGATATGTTGCCACTGGGACGTATTGGTATCCGTGCAGAAGTGGGAAATCCACGTATGACAGCTTTCACGAAGGATGAACAGTATACCCTGATGACACTCTGGTCCATTTTCAGATCGCCCCTGATGTTTGGTGGCAATCTACCGGATAACGACCCATTCACGCTTTCCCTGATCACCAATAAGAACGTATTATCTGTTCTGAATAAGAGCAAAAACAATAAGCCTGTTCTTAACGATACTACCAAAGCCATCTGGACAGCTGAACCTACTGACAAACCAGGTAAATACCTGGCGGTTTTCAACAGAACGGAGCAGAAAATGCCGGTTAGTGTTGACCTGTCATCTTACGGCTTTCCGTCTTCCTGCACCATCACCGATCTCTGGACGGGTAAGGTACTTGGCAAATTCTCCGGCACTTTTACTCCGGATATCAATGCCCACGGAGCAGGTCTGTACCTCGTTTCCGGCAAATAAGCTACATGCTGGTAGTCTGCTGCTTGAACTTATTGGGACTCATCCCTACTTCTTTCTTAAACAAACGGGAGAAGTAGGGAGGATTCTCGAAACCCAGGTTATAGGCTATTTCTGCCACACTCTGGTCAGCTGATTTCAAGAGGTTCTTCGCCTCCGAGATCAGGAAAATGTGGATCAGTTCTATAGCGGTCTTACCGGTTTCCTGCTTCAGCAGGTCGCTTAAATAACGGGGAGAAAGATGTAACTGGTCCGCCATGAAATTTACGGAGGGCAGGCCTTTATCCTGTAACAGTCTACCACCAAAGTACTCTGTCAGAATAGTATTGAACCGGGAAACCGTCTTGCCGGCCATAGTGGTTCGGTGAATGAACTGCCTTTTGTAAAAGCGCTGAGCATATTGCAGAATGGAACTGATATGCGCGAGTATGATATTCCGGCTGTATTCATCCTCGTTGTTATGATATTCTATTTCAATCTTCCCGTACAGGTCCTTGATAATATCTTCCTCTTTAGGAGACAGGTGGAGCGCCTCATCTACTTCATAGTCAAAGAAGCCGTATTTTTTGATCTCTGAATGGAGCACATGTCCATTAATAAAGTCTTCGTGAATGAACATCAGAAGCCCCTCCTCCTCAAATTCCAATCCGGTCATTTGAATGATCTGCCTGGGTCCGACGAATGACATGGAGCCGTTCTGGTGATCATATGCTGTTTTTCCATACCTGAATACTCCTGCTTTCAGTTTCTTGAATCCGATCATATAAAAGTCGCTGGTGAAAGCGCGGTCACCTATAGTACAGGTTTTGTCACAGCGGTAAATGCTGAACTGCGGATTCTCGGGGGGAGGAAACCCATTCGCACGGTGCATGTCACTCAGGTTGCTGAAGTGCGTCATATGATCTGTTTTTAAGCCGGAACTATGTGTAGTACATAGTTCCGGCAAGTAATGTTTTACGTTAATTTCATTAAAATCCATGAGCAGCCACGGAAACCTCTTTCCATTCCTCTACGCTGGCCAGGCGCTGTGCATATACCTCTTTTACAAGATTATAGGCTACTTTACCGAACAATACGCGTAATGGAGGATTCGGACTGTCTACCACTTTCAGGAGAGCATCTACGGTTGCTTCGGGCTTACCCCACATGTCAGGCGTAGTACCTTCTGAAAAAGCCTGTTTCAACGGGCCATATAATTCCAGTCCCTGGGTCTGAGAAGCTGATGCACCAGACCAGTCTGTTGAATAGCCATTAGGTTCTATCATGGTCACATTGATCCCGAATTGTTTCACCTCTGTTGCTAATGTTTCGCTCAATCCTTCTACTGCAAATTTAGATGCATTATACAAACCAAGCACAGGTAAAGTTACCAGTCCGAGAATACTGGATACCTGGATGATATGACCACTTTTCTGTTCCCTCATCACCGGCAGTACCGCCTGGCTCAACCAGAGAAGGCCGAAAAAGTTAGTTTCCATCTGGGCCCTTGCTTCCTGTTCACTTGTTTCTTCTACTGCACCGAATAAACCATAACCAGCATTGTTGATCAATATGTCAATCCTGCCAAAATGAGCCTTTGCTTTTGCCACAGCCGCAAAGCTGGCTTCTCTGCTGTTTACGTCCAGTTCCAGCGGAAGAACAGCGTTGCCGTATTGTTTTACAAGATCATTTAATGTATCAAGATTTCTTGCCGTAGCAACTACTTTGTCTCCTCTTTTCAGGAAGGCTTCTGCCCATAACTTACCAAATCCGCGGGACGCACCGGTAATAAAAATTGTCTTTGCCATTGTTTATATTATTTGATGACAAAGCTATTTCAGACCATTTGGTTTATTTTATACAAAAGTAGGGAATAAATACACATTTTTACGTGAGGGCTGCAAATGGAGCCACTGGCGGGTACCGGAGGTCTCAGGCGATATGCTGTGTTTCATTCGGGTTCACTTACTCCGACAATGACTCCGAAATTACCATCAGTCTGTATCCAATTTTGCGCAGGAAGATATGTTCTCGATACAAAGCCATCCAGGTAGAGGGCCTGTTTACATCCCAGGCGCTTGAAATAATCGGCAAAATCATAGAAATTGATGTCCGACTTCGACATAGCAAAGACCAGCCTGCCGTCTGGCAACAGGCCTACCCCATTCCGGATATTTACGTTGACGGAGCCTTTTTTAAAAGCAGGATGAATATCTCCGTCGATAAGCAGCATAGGTCCCGACTGAGTGGCATACCAGATCTGCCTGTTATACTTAAATTCAGGAGTGGTACATATGTTGGCCTTCCCTTCTTTCGTGATGTATAGCACACCATTGGGTTTCAGGTAAAAGTTACCATTGCCTGATGAGGTATCTAAGGGAGTCTCTGTAACCTGCTCCCTGATAAAAAGCCCTACCGGCGACTGATCAGGTTTAAACATACCTCCATTGGTGGCAAATACCAGCTTACGGTGTTGTTTCGCCAGCAGTTCTTTCAGGTGTTGAATACTTCCCAGGAATTGTGCCTTATCATCCTTCCAGTAAAAGCGGAGGTCCTGTACTTTGGGATCCACGGTATAACTTACAATGTTATCTTCAGTAGTAGTTTTATGTATAATGGCAACAGCAATGACTGTTAACAAAACAAGTGTCAGGGATAGAAAGATGCGTTTCATATACCTGTAATTTATTAAAAAAGGCTCATACCTGCTGCAGTCTTCCGGCAAAAGAAAGCCAGTTTTCCATCCTGCGCTGCATCAATTGTTCTATCAGTGTGACTGCCTGTTCAAAGCGTTCGTCCCAGTCGCCTTTGATCTCCTCATAACTAATCCCATACTTCTCCAGTATCCGGCGATGCGACAGATCGAGTAAATCCCGCTCCTCCTTCTCCAGTCTGGTCCCATCCTGCACATAAGGAGCATCATTATTGAGGTAAAGGTATAAGTCAGCCTTATTACTCTGAAGGATGGACGGGGCAATATCCAGCACTGCTCCGAAAGCATATTCACCATACGATAAGGTAATATAAATATCCGTATCAATGATAAGCAGGGGACTATCCCCTATGGATTGCTGATCGATACGTCTGGCATGCTCCTTCGCTATCAGATACAGATCATGGATGCCAAAGTTATTGGAATCTTCCACGATATCCCTGCCGGCCTCCATTACTGCACCGCAGTTAAAATGAGCGGCCAATCTGCCGGTCAATGTTGTTTTGCCCGTCGACTCAGTACCCAGCAGCACTACTTTTGTGATCAGGGAGGCTTTTACACGCTCGGGCAGATATGTCCAGGTGGCAGGCAGATTCGCTCTGATCTTCGTTGCAGACACCGGATACTGGCTTTTCTGCATATCAAAGGGTATATGTGTGATCCCCATATAATCAGCCACCAGTTCCCCATAAGGTTCTGAGGTAACGACTATATTGTGATCAGGGAAAAGCAGTTTAAACTGTGCTGCCCACACAGCTGACACCGATGCGGATGTTTCGGAAGTATTAGGCAATGAACGCTCGTCATACTGATATAGTATCACCTTTACCCGTGGCTCGTCCCTGAAAGTTGCTTCCACCCATAATTGACGTACCTCAGCCGGCAATGTTTCCAGGTTACTGCAACATACCAGTACAGATACGGTATCACAATGGGACAAGGCAAACCTGATCATTGCCTCATGTCCTTTATGAAAGGGCATAAATTTTCCGAAGACAAAGCCTTTACGCATACATCATTTTTTTCCGCCATTGTAATAATCCATAGGTGGCCAGTCCTAAAAACACTACATATTCCAGTGATAAGAAATAAACTCCTTTGATGAGATATAATACAACGCTCACTACATCTACCACAATCCACAGTATCCATGTCTCTACCCGTTTCTTTGCCAGCAGGAAAGTAGCCAGCATACTTGCTACCATCACAAAGGAATCTGCATAGGGATAGGTAGTGGGCAATGGGAAATAAGCAGGCATCCAGTGATGGAATTGCTGAATAATGATGCCTGTCAATATAGTGCCCGCCAGCAATGTAATGCCATATACCGTGACCATCCTGCCCGGCATTCTGCTGATGGGTACTTCTTCCGTTTTATTCTGCCAGTTATACCAGCCAAAAACAGTGACTACCAGGAAGAAAACCTGTAACAGCATATCAGCATACAGCTGTATCTGGAAGAATAATCCAAACAATGCAATCTCATTGATGATACCTGTAGGCCATGTCAGTACATTGGCTTTTGACGCATAATACACAGAGATCAATCCGAAGACCGTCCCTATCAGTTCAATATAACTGATAGGATATCCCGGTACATGAATGGCAATATTGGTAACGTCAAAAAAATTCATCAGAAGCTGTATTTAAATGCAACATACACATTCCGTGGCGCCTGTACAAAATACTTGCGGGTTCCATCTGCTTCTACATATCCATCGTTGTAATACTTCGCGCCGGCAATGTTATTGACAAACATTGAGAGCGTACAACCTGCAAGTGTATACTGTGCTCTCGTATTCAGCAATACATATCCCTTCACAGCTGCTTCGTTCGCAAAGTCTATATATGCACGATGCTGATACCTGCCTGATACGGCTACGCCCAATCGCTTATGCCGGTAAGCCACCTCCTGGTTAATGATCAGGGCAGGCGTTAATATAGGACTAAAGGATGTTGTCTGCTCCTTAATACGGCTATGATTGAATGAAGAGTTGTTTGTAAAACTGAAAGCACCCAGCTGGTAAGCAGCATATAACTCAATACCTGTGCGGTAACTGCTTTCTACTTTATTGGTCAGTAGCAGTCCGTTCGGACCTACCTGTCCGTTTAACACGATCTCATTTTTGAAATCCATATAATATCCATTCAGCTGCAGGGCGAAATTACGCTGCTGCAAACGGATACCCAGTTCATGATCTACGACTGATTCTGCATCACGGTTATAGATGATAGCCTTACCCGTACTATCTGCCGTCAAATCATCATTACCACCAAAAATGTCATTGCGTGTTGGTTCCCTGCCTGTTCTTCCGGCACTGTAGTATATACTGGCATGATCATTTACAGCGAAGCTCACACCGGCTTTTGGATTCAGGAAATGCCAGTCCATTTTATCAAAGGGCACACTGCCTTTATAGTCGAAAGTAGTATAGCGGTATTGCAGATCTGCATACAGGGTGAAACGGTGTAACTGATATTCTACTTTACTGAAAGCACTGATCTCATTCTTATAACCATCATTCTGATACAGCCTGCCCAACTGGCCATCGGTACCTGTATGCTGCCGGGTATACAGGTTGCCATGTATACCACTTGTCCATTTGAAACGGTCATAAGTCAGTGTGTAATTACAGAAGAATCCTCCAAAATGAGACCGGAAATCGTAATTGAACAGGTTTCCATCACTTTCCAGACCAAGGTAATTGTTCAGGTCAAAATCATAGCCACCTTTCAGGTAGGTGTAATACAGGCTGGAACTAACCGTCGCATGACCGGAAGGCTGCCATATATTCTGTAATTGTACCAGTCCCTGGAAAAAGCGGTCCTTTTCGGCCTTCGTATTGGCATTCGACCTTCTGTCTTTGGCGATCAGGGAGTCTGCTACTGCCAGCCAGGCCATGCCGTTCTGCTGGTGTCCGGCCACGATATTGAGCTTCCAGGTACTTTTATCGTAATACAATCCTCCGCTGACAAATACAGACTGGGAGTTGTTGGAAGAGTGATATTTATATCCGTCTGTATATACCTGTGAAGCGCGTACATACAGGGATTTCCTGTTCTTTATGGCGCTCTGATGCTCGGCGAATACCCGGAAGCTGTTATAGGACCCATAGCCTATACCAAGGTTGGTACTGGCAGTATTTCCAGCTTCCGGTGAGAACAGTTGTACACTACCGGCATAACTGGCAGCGCCGTTCTTGGAGGTGCCCACTCCCCGCTGTACCTGCAACCGGCTTACCGAATTCAGGATATCCGGGTAATTGGAAAAATAGGCGCCCTGGTCTTCTGGTTCATTCAATGGCATACCATCCAGGGTGGTATTGATCCGGGTCTGGTCCATTCCTCTCAGGCGGTAATACGAGTAGCCCTGCATGTTACCTGCATCGGAATACACGGTAATGGAAGGCGTTTCTGATAAAAGAAAGGAGGGCTCCTGTCCGGTATTCTTTTCATCCAGCACTTTCATATTCAGGTTCTGATATGTTACAGGGGTGGCACTACCGGCCTGATAGGTAACAACGATCTCCTTTAAATGCTGGCTGCTGTCTCTTCTGTTCGTTAAGGTATCCTGGGCATCGGCTAACAAAGGCAATAGCAGGGCTGAAACTGTGATAGCTCTCACATGACTAAAAATGGGCATAGGGAAAAATTGTAATAATTACACAAATATATTAAGATGCGGGGGAGATAGATTAACATGTTCGTGTAAGTTATACCGATAATTGGCACTTCAGGTGAAAAATTGACGCTCCGGGTGAAAATAATGTTTATATTTATCCTCCGGCGCGGGCTATGCCACACTGAAATCTCTACCTTAGAATGCGTTTTATCCCAAATTTTGCGATATGAAAAGCGATGCACCACTCCTCAATAAGTTAGAGCAGAACAGACGATTCCTGTTAGGATATCACCTGGCTTTTGAAACAGCTACACAGAGGAAAAACTGGCGACAAATTGTGCTGTTGTGGTTTTCCGCTGCTTCTGCCGGTCATCTGAGGGCACAGTTCTATCTGGGCACCTGTTATGATTATGGCCGAGGTGTGGAGAAAGATCCTGCCAGTGCTTACAAATGGTACTTAAAGGCAGCCCTGAAGGGGCATATGGAATCCCAATATAATGTTGGGTTCTTTTACCGGGAGGGCGAGGTCGTAAAGCAGAACGACAAGAAAGCCGTATACTGGTACAAACTAGCTGCTGCACAAGGCGACACCGAGGCTGAAAGAGACCTGGGATACTGTTATTTCTATGGCTATGGCGTAAAAAAAGACGAGCAGAAGGCTGTCTTCTGGTATAAGAAAGCTGCAGCCAAAGACGACGCCAAGGCCTTGTACAATCTGGGCTTGTGTTATAAACACGGCGATGGCGTCAGAAAGTCCCAGCGTTGGGCGAAATATTATTTTGAGCGGGCTGCCCGGCTGGGTAACAGCGCCGCCTCCCTGCAACTGCGGGAAATTATGACCACCGGTCTATTCTCCTGATCATATCAAATCACCGGCTACTATCCTAATCCTTTTCCTGCTTGCCGGCTGGAGCCAGGTACATCAATCTACTCCATCCTGAAACCCACCCGTGTAAAAAAACAAAATCAACCGGATCCTTGACTTATATTAGGGAACGTTATTGTATCGTCCGCTTATATCATTACCTCTTCATTAAATTATGACCATGAGATCCTTCAGCACGCTTGTACTGTTTATGTTCCTGCTATGGCCGGGAATATTGACAGCCCAGTCCACGAAACTGATCACTAACCACGTTGGATACGAGTACAGCAAATCAAAACGCGCCATTATGATGGCGGAAACCAAAGTCGCCGTAGAAAATTTTGAACTGATAGACGCCACTACAGGCCGGAAAGTATTTACCGGGAAACCTGTTTACAGCGGTCCGGTCAACAAATGGAAAAACTGGCTGTTCTGGACCATCGACTTCAGTGACTATAAGACGCCCGGCAGCTATTTTTTACGGGCAACAGTCGCCGGTCAGCCTGTTCAGTCTTATCCTTTCACTATTGGCAAAAATGTACTGGAACAGGCCACTATCTCCGATGTGATCTATTATTTCAAAGGACAAAGAAGTTCTGGCCTGCTGGACCAGGCAGACCATCACCTGCTGCTCTCCGGAAAAACAACTGATACCATCGATGCGCATGGCGGCTGGTACGACGCCACTGGTGATTATGGTAAACACCTCTCCCACCTGTCCTTCTCCAGTTACTTCAATCCGCAGCAGGTATCACTCACCGTATGGAGCCTGCTGAAAACATATGATCTGCTGAAAAGAAAACCGGGCACTGACTACAGGCAATATATCCGGCGGGTGCTGGATGAGGCCCTGTATGGCGCGGATTACCTCGTACGACTGAAAGCGCCCGGTGGTTCTTTCTACCGCTCTGTGTCTGCACCGGGTCCAGGTAAACTGGCGAAAGACCGTACTATCCGGGCGGAAGACAAAGGCTACAGGATCAAACAATCCAAAGATCAATCCTTTAGTGCAGGTACGGCCCCTGAGACCAACAACTGGCGCAGCTACCAGTCCAGTTACCGCTCCGGCGCCGGCGTTTCTATTGCTGCATTGGCAATAGCATCCACTTATGATACCTCCGGTGAATTCACCAATAAAGACTATCTGAAAGCGGCAGAAGATGCCTTCGCCTTCCTGGAAAAAGAGAACCCATTAATGACCAATGATGGCAAGGAAAATATCGTAGATGATTACTGCGCCCTTAGCGCCGCAACAGAGCTCTATAAAGCTACTAAGAAGCCCATATACCTCGAGGCGGCCAATAAGCGTGCAAACGGGCTTATAAACAGGTTAATCAGCAAGGGTAAATACACCTACTTCAGGGCGGATGAAAAAGACAGACCCTTCTTCCATCCTTCTGATGCGGGGCTACCCATTGTGAGCCTCCTGAATTACTATCCGCTGGCTGCAGCTGACGTACAGGCATCACTGAAAACGGTTATCCGGAAATATATGCAATATGAACTGGCCCTGACAGCCGAAGTAAACAATCCTTTCGGATACAGCCGCCAATATACCGAAGACACTGCCGGCATCAGGAAAACAGCCTTCTTCTTCCCGCATGGCAGTGAGGCGTCTCCATGGTGGCAGGGCGAAAACGCAAGACTCGGTTCCGTTGCTACTGCCGCCAGAATGGCTGCACATTTCTTTAAGGAAGACAAACCATTCCATGATAGCCTGGAAAACCTTGCCTTGAATCAGCTAA
Organism: Chitinophaga filiformis; assembly: GCF_900102545.1. GTDB lineage: Bacteria > Bacteroidota > Bacteroidia > Chitinophagales > Chitinophagaceae > Chitinophaga > Chitinophaga filiformis. Next base: position 22,646 of record NZ_FNBN01000013.1, read on the forward strand.
ACTGGATACTGGGACTGAATCCCTATGATGCCTGCATGCTGCAGGGCACGGGCCATAACAATCCGGCCTATGGTTTCTTTGGTACTTTTGAGTATACCAATGCACCGGGAGGTATTGTGAATGGCATCACTTCCGGACTGGAAAACGAAGATGACATCGACTTTAATCTGTCTTACGCTATGACAAAGAAAGACTACGACTGGCGCTGGGCAGAACAATGGCTGCCGCATGCCGCCTGGTACCTGCTGGCTGTTGCAGTGAATGAATAAAACAAAAGCGGTGCAGGCTTATACAACCTGCACCGCTTTTAAATGAAGTCCCTCTATCACTAGTTCAGCAACTCCGCTAATTTCTTGTTCAGTGATTCTCCTCTCAGGTTATTCCCAATGACCTTTCCATCAGGACCAATCAGGAAACCGGCCGGCACTGCTGTTACACCATACAGTATGGCAGCTTCGTTAGACCATCCTTTCAGATCAGATACATGAATCCAGGGAACGCCATCTTTCTCGATCGCATCTTCCCATTTCTTCTTATCGCTATCCAGGGATACCGCGAGGATCTCAAAACCCTTGTCCTTATACAGCTTGTACTGTTCTTTCAGATTAGGATTCTCTGCACGACAGGGGGCGCACCAGCTTGCCCAGAACTCCAGCAGCACTGTTTTGCCTCTCAGGTCTTTCAGTGAAACAGGATTCCCTTTCACATTTTTCATGGCAAAGATGGGCGCTACAGCTCCTTTAGCGGTCAGTTGTACTGACTTGATACGCTGATCTACCTCCTTCCCTTTTTTGGAATTACGGTATTTCGCATTCAGTCCATTGTAGATAGGCGTGATCTCTGTCATATCCTTTTTAAAGGTCATCGCTTCTGACAATGCAATCAATGCGAAAACAGAATTCGGATGTTCTTTCGCAAACAGCAGCTGTTTCTCTGCCCTGTCATTGACACGCTGGCGAAACCGCTGGTCAACGGCTTTTACAAAATTGGAATCAGCGCGCTGCGCTTCTGTACCTGCTGCAAAATCAGCATTTGCATCTTTGGTAATAGACATGATGGTGCCGCCAATCACTTTGTTGTAAGCGTCTTCTTCCTCATGTACTTTAGAGCCGGTAAATACCGCATTACTCAGCGAGTCTTTCGAGCTGATGACGATGTTTTCTTTACCAAACTGGAAATAGATCACATCTCCCGTATACACTGCCTTCATTTTCCCGTCTCCGTTATGCGCAAGCGCCATACGACAGGTAGCTACTCCGGATAATTCCCCTGTAAACTTGAAGGTGCCGTCTATAACATCTGCGGAATCTTCCCTGCCACCTCCGGCATTCAGGAAATCGGTGTAGTCGAAATAAACTCTGGCGGGTGCGTTGATATGACCTATTTTACCCGTAATGGAAAAGGTGTTGGATTGGGCCTTTGCGAGCATGGGTAAAAGTGCTGCAAAGAGCAAAACTTGTTTTTTCATGGTTGATTCTGGTAAATTGGTTGGTTGCCTCTAAGCTAATAAATGAAAACAATAAAGATTGTTAACGAATATTAAAGCTGCGAATAACTTCTTTCTGTTGACTTTACACACAACAGAGCGCGCACCAGCCTACCAATAAGACATACTAAACAACCTGTATCATTTATTGGGGTACTTCTTTTGCAGATAGGCAGCAGATTCTTTTACCAGTTGTTCCAGCACCTGGCTGTCTACGTCAGACAGCATTTTAATATAAAGACATCCTTTACCGGCCTTGTATTTTCCCAGTTTATCAAGTAAGGTCTGACGATTTTCGAAACCCATCACATACAATGAGATATTCTGCTTACGTGGTGAAAAGCCGGCCAGACAGGAATAACCTTCATGACCACTTTCGTACTTATAGTGATATTGCCCGAAACCTACAATACTGCCACCCCACATTACGGGAGGGAAGGCGGTAGCCTTTTCCATTAATCTTACGAGGTCAAAACAATCCTTCCGCACGTTTTCGTCAGCTACACCGTCCAGGAAGTTTGCGACTGTCTGTTCGGTTGGTTTGGTTTTTTGTTCTGCCATACACGGGGTTTTTATTTGTGTGTAAAGTTAACAAAAAAGATAGCCCCTCTCACCTGCGCAGATGAGAGGGACTATCCTCAACTTAAAAACCACCGGCTGATTGCAGGTAGGTCTAAACAAGGCCTTTCGCCATCCGGGCCACAAGCAGACAAACTATCAATGCAAAATGAAAATCGTGTACCCCTGTAGATGGAGTGTCCGTAATACCTATACGAAAAGGTTATTTTCGCCATAAAATTAGCATGGCATCCCTCGTTCATTCATAGTAAATATTTGACATACTTGTAGTACAATTACTACAGGCTGTCGATTGACATTACATAATAAAATATTATAACTTTGTTTTATATACCTAAAAGACGTAAGTAACCATATACCTATTTATACGTTGATGAATGAACTATATCCTTATTGCCCATGAACCCTCCATCGCACGCGATGGACTTTCTCAGATCATCACCATGTTACCCGCACCCGTTACGGTGCTAATGGTAGTAACTGCAGATGATGTCATGGCAGCTATGAAAAAACAGACTTTTAACCTGCTTATCCTGAGCAGATATTTTCCGGGTATTGATACCCTGTCGATGATGAATGCGATCAGAAAACAATCTCCTGCTACCAGGATATTGCTTTATTCTTCGCATAGTGAGAAAGCTATGATCATTGATTCATTATACCAGGAAGCAGATGCCTGTCTCAGTAAAAATTCGACAGCAGAAGAAATACAACTGACACTCTCCTCCCTGCTGAAGGAAGAAAAGGAAATGCCTTTGTACGTGCCCTCGTCTGCCAATCCTTTAGCACAACTCTCTTCCCGGGAAATAGAGGTGATGAACCTCCTGATAAAGGGACTTCCCTTACTGAAAATTGCGGCAAAAATGGAATTGCAGCTGACAACAGTAAGCACTTACAAGACCCGTATTTTTAAAAAACTGGAAATCAATTCCATAGTAGAGCTGCTGGAAAAGATCAATATCTATGGCGCGCGAAAAGCTGTATAGATCAACTAAATAACACAGCTGGCAGGCATTTCAGGCTAATAAATTAAATTTTTATCATTTGAATATTATTTTTAACTTTATATCCCAGCTTTCCTGCCAGCTGTGTATATATACTATTATTAATAGCCCCAAACCCCGATTTTCCAATGGACAAGTCACTTCGTATTGTTATCTACATCGTACTCGGACTCACATGTATCAACGCACTCATTACTTTCTTTGAGAAAAGCCAGTTAAAACAGATCCAGAAGAATATCGAAGCATCTCAGAGAAATATTGACACCGCGCTGAATTACATCAATGCCTCCCGCGCAAGACTGGATTCTTTACAGGGAGATGTTGACAAGTTCAAGTATTACATCAAGAACATCCAGACCAACGTCTCCATTTTAAACACTAAAAAGGAGATAGAGGAAGCTAAGTCAAATGCCAAACTGAAACAGACACTGGAAGAACTGAATGAAAAAGTGAAGAATTTCAAAGAAGAGCTGAAGGAGACCGACAGTCTTCCCCCAATTGAAGTAAAACCCCTGTAAACTGACATTACACATATGAAACCATTAACCTTGCACAAGCTGCTGCCTGCGATATTTTTCTGCCTGGCCGTCACACAGGGATACTCGCAGGATCGCCTCAAGACATTTAAAGACAGCTCCGGCATCAGCCTGTATACCATTTACCGGGGCGACACATTGCTCATTCAATGTGATACCGCATTTATATTGAACAGGGCGACCTTCCACATCTACAAGAATTACTATGATAAAGTCCGCCTGAAAAGTACTTCTTTCCAGGGTATTATGGATAGTTATGAAAGTATGATACACCAACAGGACACTATGCTGAAACAGAAAGAGTTCTATTACCAGCAACTGAAACAGCAGTTCGACTCCCTGTCGGGCAGCTCCCTCGCTTTTATGGATAGAACCAGCATAAGCCTGAAAGGTATCTCAGCGTCCCTGGATAAAGCTACTACCAGCCTGGTAGAGACACAAAAGCTCCTGGAAGATTCCCGTAAGATGCTGGAAGACGAACGCAGGAAACGCAATTCCAGGGCCCTGAAATTCGGTATCGGCGGAGCAGTGATAGGAGCACTTGTCGCAGCGCTGATAGCCGGCAATTAGGGCTCCCAGCCTTATTAAATGACATTTTTAGTTATCTTGCCTCATTCATATACCGGGGATGAAGGCTATTTCCACATATAACATCTCAAAACTATTAGATGTCTTTTCACAGGCAGCCAGGCGTGATGATTTTCTTTTTATAGGAGAAGAAAACTATACACCTTCTATCGAAGAACCTTTCAGAACAGATACGTATGCCATAGTATTTCTGAAAGAGGGACAGGTAGGCATCACTGTTGGATTGACTGCGGGTGTTGTGACCGGTCCTGCCCTGATAACAATCGGACCATACATCATCCGTAGCGTCCATAAGGTGGAAAACAATCCCCGCCTGGACCTGATCTTTTTCAAGGAAAGCTTCTTCCTGGAAAACCAGGCCAATATTTACTACCTTTTGAAGTACGGCTTTTTTGACAATGAAGATTCACATGTAATTCCCCTGTCGAACGAAAATGTACAGCGCTTCTCCGCCATCTATGACCTGCTGCGTGCTACCATCCAGGAAGGGCATCCTCATACAAACGATATTGTCAGAAGTTACCTGAACATCCTGCTCTGTGAAACAGACGCCGCTGCCGCCCGTTTAAAAGAAGCGGATCCGGAGCCCTCCGCCAGAGCACATCCCCTACTGGCCAATTTTAAGACGCTGCTGTCGAAAGAGGTCTTACAGCAACACTCAGTCAGATTCTACGCATCCCATCTGAATGTAACGCCCAAATACCTTTCAGAGGTCATAAAAGAACAAACCGGGAGAACTGCAGGAGAATGGATAGATCAAACCCTGATCCTTGAGGCCAAAGTATTGCTCCAGCGAAAAGACCTGAGCATCTCCCAGATAAGCGATCTGCTCCATTTCTCTGACCAATCCGTGTTCGGTAAGTTCTTTAAGGTAAATACCGGCATGTCACCTCTCACCTACCGGAACGCTCTCACCGAATAACAGTTCCTGTTCCCGGACCTAAACAACGGAAAAAACAACCAATCCCTCCTCTTAACAGTAAAAACGACGAATAACTCCGTCTTTCTGCCCTTTCCCCGCGCCCTGATCTGTATGACCTTTGTCCTGACAATCACAGATCATGAAAGAGCAGAAAAATCGTATTAAAGACTTACTCATCCTCACAGCAGAAGTGATGTTTGCAGAAAATGGTTATGAGGGAACAACCGTCAGAGATATTGCTGCCAAAGCAGGGATCAACCCTGCCCTTATATATTATCATTTTGAGTCGAAAGAACATCTGTACAGATCTATATTTGAACTAAGGCTTCGCCTGCTGACAGATTCACTCAACGCATTGCCGGTAAATGCAACGGCCAGCAGCTTTGAAAGGCTGCTTAGTTACGTAACGATTTACATCGCCGGTATCAGGGACAATTTCTATTTCTATCGTATTCTGAACAGTGAGATATTCTCCTTCCGGAACCACTCTTTTAAGACGGCGATCCTGGATACGGTGAAAGCCAGTGCTGACATATTCCGGAAGGTAGTAAAGACTGGCATCGCCGGGAATGAATTCCGCAATATTGACACAGACCTCTTTTTAATGACACTATTCCATCTGTTGCACCAGATCATTGGCAGGTCTCCCCTTGCCGGCGAGCTGCTCAACCTGGAAGAAATAACGGAAGAACAGATAAATGGACGTATCAAGAACTTTATCTGTCATCAACTCTGTCTGCCTGTACATCCATGTAACAACAGCCATAATAAAAGCATCAATTACCATGAAAAGTATAATTAAACAGGCGCTCACCGCCCTGTCAGCGATCCTTTTGTCCTTGCCCTCATCTGCGCAGGATTCCATTTATAAGATGTCCCTGCAGGATGTATTACAGCTGGCAAAACAGAAGAACAAACAGATCAGCATTTCACAAACGGAAGAAGATGCTGTAAATGCAGAACTCAGGGATGCACAGATCAGCAAACTTCCCCAGGTAAATATAAATGGCAGTTATCAGCGCTTCAGTAAAGTGACACTTTATGATGGCGGCCTGTCCGACGGACATAGCATCTCCCGCCCTCCAACACCTAACAGTGCAGCCCTGGGCATGGACGCCGCTGTCACCCTCTTTGCCGGTGGCAGACAAAATGCCGCCATCAGGGAACAGGAAATCAGGAAAGATCTTGCCTCCCTGAATACACTCGACCTGTCTGGCAATATCTTCCTTCAGGCAATATCCGCCTATCTCAATATCATACGCCTGCAGGAACAGGATACAGTGATCATTGAACAGATAAGACGTGCAGAAACACGTTATAAAAATATAGAAGCACTATTCCGCAATCAGCGAGTGACAAGAAGTGACCTGCTGAGAGCAAAGCTTATACTGGATAATCAGAAATTAAGCCGTGAACAGAACGAGAATGATCTTGCCATAGCTACCTCAAGGCTGAATGTATTACTGGATCTGCCACGGCATACACAAATTATTCCAACGGATTCTGTAAGTGGTGATAAACCTGCAACAGCCTCACTTACAAGCCTGGTCGATAATGTAAAGGAAACCTCCTATGCAGTACTAAGATCTCAGCAGCAGCAGAAATTGCAGGAAAACAGGCTAAAAGCCATCAGAGGAGCTTACCTGCCTACCTTACAGGCATTTTCCGCTTATGGTGTGAATTACCCCAACAACCTTGTTTTTCCACCTGTAGATCAGGCATACTCAGTTGGATTCATTGGCTTAAGAGCCCAATATAACCTCTCTTCCTTATATCATAACAGGAACAAGGAAAAAGCCGCAAAGCTTCGTCTGAATGCCTTACAAACACAGGAATCGGCTATCAGGGATAATGTTGCAGATGAAGCCAATTCCCTGTACATCAAATACAGCGAATCACTTGACAGGATAAGCGTCGCCGAATCTTCTATAGAACAGGCCAGCGCCAACTACAAGATCGTAAGCGCCAAGTACTTCAATCAGCTTGCACTGCTGACGGATCTGCTGGATGCAGACAATCTTTACCTGGAATCAAAATATAATCTTATTAAATCCCAGACAGACGCACTGGCCTTTTATTACAGATTACTATACACAAGCGGTAAACTCTGATCAGATCAATTGTACAATTCTTAAACCTTTCCCGATATGTCACAAGCAAACAATACAACCGGAAAAAAGATCAGCCAGATGATAATGACATCTCTAGCAGTTATTATTATCCTGATCGCTGTTATCTATTTCTATAAAATGTTCAACAGATCACGACACGTTGAAGAGACCAACGATGCGCAAGTGGAGGCGTATATCAACCCGGTATCGGCAAGAGCTGCAGGTTATATTCAGCAGATATTATTTGAAGAAAACCAATGGGTAAATAAGGGAGACACCCTCGTGATTCTCGATGACCGTGAATACAGGAACAAAGTACAGGAGGCCGAAGCCGCCTTACAGGATTCACACGCGCAGGAACTGGTACTGGATGCCAGTATCTCGGCAGCACAATCAGGTACCTATATCAACAAAGACCAGATCTCTTCCGCACAGGCCAGACTATGGCAACAGCAACAGGATATCAAAAGATATGAGAACCTGATAAAGGAAGAAGCGGCTACCGGTCAGGAGTACGAACAGGTAAAGGCACGATATGATGTAGCGATGAGTGATCTCAACGCTGCCAACAATACACTCAAAACCAGCTATTCAAAAATTGAAGAACTGAGAAGCAGAAAAAGCCTGCTGGCGGCAGACCTGAAAAGGAAACAAACGCAACTGGATTTTGCCCGCATCAATCTTGGATACACTGTGATCATTGCTCCATATAGCGGACGCCTGGGCAGAAAGGTCATCCAGGAGGGACAGCAGATTCAGGCCGGACAACCACTGGTTTCCATCGTCAATGAAAACAGTAAATGGGTGACCGCCAACTTCAAGGAAACACAGATGTCGGCCATGCAGGAAGGTAAGCTTGTGGACATAACAATTGATGCTATTCCGGGCAAAGTGTTCAAAGGTAAAATAGTCTCTATCTCTCCAAGTACCGGCGCTAAGTTTTCCTTATTACCTCCGGATAATTCAACAGGCAACTTTGTAAAGATCGCGCAACGTATTCCTGTAAAAATAGCATTTATTGATACCACACTTGCTGATGTCAGAGTTGGTATGAATGCAGTCATCATCGTTAAAAAATAGCATCATGAACGCACCGGACTTTTTCAAACCATGGGCGAAAAAAAGAAAGGGGTTTATCTGGATAGGCCTCTTCCTTGTTCTCCTCTCTGGCATTGTCCAATTCGGGCTCTATGCACTTAACCAGAACTATGTGGTAAGCCACTTTGGTGCGCAGCCGGAAGACGTCAGCCTGTCCCTGCAACTGACCTATGTAGGCATCCTGGCCATTCTGCCCATCCAGTTCAGGTTTCTGCGCTACTTTGAAAGAAGGTCCTATATGCTCTTCATTATTATTGCCGGTATTCTGCTCAGCATAGCCTGTCTGTACACTACAGATATCTTTGTCTTTATGGGCCTTCGACTGATGATAGGAATTGTAGTAGCCTGTATAGCGGGATCTGTTCTGACACTGTATTTTGCCAGCCTGCCTCCTGCAAAAGCTACTGCCATAGGCTCCACGATCTTTTATACAACGATCCTGGCTAATACGGTCATCATAGGCATATTGAGCGCCTGGGTCACAGATAATTATGACTGGCCTTCTATCTATAAATACCTGATAGCTTTCCAGGTTCTGGCGCTGCTTATTGTACTACTGTTGCTGAATCCCGGTACCGGTATGAAAAGATACCCTTTGTACCAGATAGACTGGTTCGGGTTTGTAGCAATGCTATCTACCGGGATCAGCCTGGCATATGCCTTTATCTATGGACCTAAATACTACTGGTTTACAGATTCGCGTATCGTATTGTCCGTCTTCATTGCAACGATGAGCATCGGAATATTGTATTACCGTCAGACAACGCTAAAGAGGCCATATCTCGATCCGGCAGTGTTTAAATCGAAACAGTTCATTACCGGCTTGCTGATACTGGTAGTATACTTTGGAGCAAAAGACAGCATTAACCTGATTTACGGATATTGTGCTACTGTGCTGAGATGGGACACATATAAAATTATGTGGCTGGCAGCATTTAACTTCTCAGCTATACTCATTTGTACTATCATAGCACTATTGATGCTTAGCAGGAAAGTACCATTTCGTGTGATGTTTATACTTGGACTAACATCGCTGGCTATTTATCATAGCTGGATGTATATCACCTTTACGCCGGATATCGCTTTCTTTGATCTTGCCTGGCCTGTTTTCTTCCAGGGCGCAGCATCAGGTTTTCTCTTTGTGCCTGTTGTTATTTACGCCGTTTCCGGTTTACCGGCATCCACAGGTTTTACCGGCATCAGTCTTGCTGCCATATCAAGGTTTATCACCGGCCTGAATAGTGCCGCCGGATTTTACACCCTGCAATTGTACTTTAACCAATTCAACAGGGAAAAATTCCTGCGTCACGTAACCAATGTGGATGACAATTTTTCACAAAGGTTCAATCAATTTGTACAATTGTTCCGTTCCAAAGGATTCAGTGCTGATCAGGCAAATGCCCTGGCAAATACCAATATCAACAGAGCGCTTATAGTACAATCCCAGTTAATGACCAATATGTATGTATTCAAGTTGATGTTCATTGTTTCGGTAACATTGTTGTTATTGATAATAATAGGGCCATTCTTCAACAAAGCCTTCCGTGCGCTGTTTAATGTTAAAAAAGTACCTGCTTTGAAGTGAGTAAGCGGGTATATCGTGGAATTATTTCTTAATCCAGGATAAGATTTCGGGGAATAATAACATCGATCTTTATTCTATTAAATTATTTAACGCAATGAATACCAATACCATTAATTTCTCCCAGCTATTTCTGAGGCTTGCCTTAGCAGCATCATTGCTATCTGCCGTGGCAGACAGGCTGGGGATATGGGGCCCTCCGGGAACAGTAAATGTGTCCTGGGGCAACTGGGAAAACTTTCTCGCCTATTCCAATAAACTGAACTTTTATGTATCTCCCCAGATAGGCAACATCCTGGCCATCCTGGCCACCGTGCTGGAGGTTATTTTCGGAGTGATGTTCCTGATAGGTTATAAAACCAGACTGGCATCATGGGGCACCTTCCTGCTGATGGTGATCTTTGCATTAAGTATGACTGTTGCATTGGGGGTTAAACCGCCATTATCCTATTCTGTATGGACAACAGCAGGAGCAGCAGCGTTGCTGGGATCCATCAACAGATATAAATGGAGCATTGATAACCTGAAATAAAGAAGCTCGTTCCTCTTGTTTAGTTACAAGCCTGCCTTTTAGTTTTAAGGCAGGCTTTTTTGCATAAATTTTCCCTGAAACTAAAAATAGTACTGCTTTTTCCAATAATATTTCTATATTTACGTAACCAGTTACATAATTAATTACATAAACAGTCGAGCTATGAGTTTCTTTGATACTGTGGGCAAGTTTGCCGTAGGAAGCAGGTTACGCTTATTGACGGAAAAAATAACAGAAGATGCCGCGCAGATTTACAACATGTATGGTATAGATATGAACCCCAAATGGTTTCCTGTATTTTATGTACTGTCGCGCGGCGAAGCTATGACCATTACCGCCATTGCCAAAGAGATAGGACACTCCCACCCTTCCGTGAGTAAGATTATCAGTGAGATGGTGGATAAAGGCCTTGTAAAAGAGAAAAAAGACAAAACTGACGGTCGTCGGAATATGGTCAGCCTTTCTCCCAAAGGCAAAGAGATCACCGGCAAAATAGAAGAGCAATATACCGACGTAAGGAATGCCATCGAAGCCATTTCTGCCAATACCAGGCACGACCTCTGGAACGCTATTGCAGAATGGGAGTTCCTACTGGAACAAAAGAGTCTTTTGCGCTGGGTGCAGGAACAGAAAAAGGAAAGAGAGAGCCGGAAGGTGAAGATCGTTGATTATCAACCGGCGTATCAGCAGGCGTTTAAAGACCTCAACGTAGAATGGATCTCTACCTATTTCAGGATGGAAGAGGCCGACTACAAAGCGCTGGATCATCCCCAGGAATACATACTGGATAACGGCGGACATATCCTCGTTGCTTTATATGACGATGTGCCCATGGGTGTATGTGCCCTTATCAAAATGAAAGATCCTGAATACGACTACGAACTGGCTAAAATGGCCGTGTCTCCGGCCGCTCAGGGTAAGAGCATTGGCTGGTTGCTGGGCAATGCCATCTTAGAAAAAGCAAGAGCATTAGGTGCGAAAAAGGTATACCTGGAGAGCAATACTGTGCTAAAGCCTGCGATTAATCTGTATCACAAATTAGGGTTTGAAAAGATAGTAGGACATCCTTCTCCCTACGAAAGATGTAATATACAAATGGAACGTGTGCTTTGACATCGTCATTCTAAAACATACGCTCGGGTAGGAGCGCCATGATTGTCGCCCCGGGTTTCAACCTGGGGTGGCGTCATGGAACCTCCGCAAACTATAATTTGTAGTTTGCCCTGTATCTTGTATTTTTCCCCCATGCAACGTAACAGAATCCTACTCTATGGAGCCAATGGTTATACCGGAGAACTGATTGCCCGGTATGCCGGTCAATACGGCTTGACACCTATCCTTGCCGGCAGAAAAAAGACTGCTATTGAGGCCCTTGCCAAAGAGCTCAACCTCGATTTCCGCATTATCGAACTGGATGATAGTACCGGCTTAAAAGCTGCCCTGGAAGATATCGCTCTGGTTATACAGGCCGCGGGCCCTTATCATATCACCGCTCAACCGATGATAGACGCCTGCATAGCCACCAATACGCATTACATTGACCTTAACGGCGACCTCGATGTATTTGAGTTACTGCATAAATATGATCAGCAGGCTAAAGCAAAAGATATTATGATATTGCCCGGCGCCGGTTTTGACGTTGTACCGACGGACTGCCTGGCATTATATCTGAAACAGCAATTGCCGGATGCCGACCATCTGACAATCGCTTTCGCTGTTATCGGCAGTGCCTTATCACGTGGTACATCCATCAGCACCTTACATAAACTGGGTACACCCGGCGCTACCCGTAAAAATGGACAGATCGCATATGAGCCTATGGGAAAGAGAGGTATGTCTGTCAAATTCCCGGGGCATCAACAGCCGGTATTTGTAATGAGTATTCCCTGGGGAGATATCAGTACTGCTTACTTCTCCACCGGCATACCCAATATCACGACATATACTGCCATTAACAAGGCAGCCTGGTATTTCCTGAAAGCCCAGTCTTTATTTAACTGGCTGTTAAAAACATCCTTCCTCAGAGGCATTCTGATGGGCATCTTTAAAATGCAATCTGCCGGCCCAAATCAGGCGGTTCGCGATAAAGCAGTGAGTCATATCTGGGGTAAGGTCACAAATGCAAAAGGAGCGTCCATAGAAGCCACTATGGAGACACCGGAGGCATACTCGCTGACAGCCTATGCGATACTGGTTATTGCAAAGAAAATTATAAACGGTGATTATAAGCCGGGGTATCAAACACCTGCCAGTGCTTATGGCCCTGATCTGGTTATGGAGATTCCGGAAGTAAAACGGGCGCTCATACAGAAATGAAAAAGAGGTGTATCAAAGATCTGATACACCTCTTTTTTTTGACACCTGATGAAAGCTTCTCATCGTTTAAACAACTCCCGGAGCTTCCATTTATTCCTGATACATCTTCTAAGCATTATTTAAACTTCAGGTTCACCGATACGATATTTGAACTCATGTTGATGTTCTTCACATAATGCCCATAACGTAATTCGATCATATTGAAATGCTGCATGCCTAATACTCCCCGCGGTGGCGCCAGACGGATACCAGCCCCTACAAAATTGCTGCTGAACTTTGAAAGATCATAATTGCTTGTATAGTACTGTTCGCCATTGGTATGCTGCTGATAGGGAGCAAAATATTTCACCGCCGACTGTGTGTAATACCTGTAAAAAGGGCTCACCGATACAAACGGTGTAATCTTTACCGGTACTTCTATACTGGCAGTATGCGAGGTCAGTCCCCAGTCATCAGTATAGAAACGGTAGTAAGTTCTTATAATAAACCTGTCTCCAAGGAAATAATTGGCCCTGAGTCCCAGCGGCACCTTCAGTCTTTTGTCCGGAAGTGTTTCCTGGTGTACCGATCCGTCAGTAAAATACACCCGGTAAAAAGGTAGTCCCAGATATCCCGACTGACTAACCAGGTCTGCCAGTAAAGTAACCTGCAGACGTTGATTGATGATCTGCGAATACGACAGGGAACCGGCGTAAGTATTCCTGTTAGCTGTAGGATAATTCTTATCCTCTTCACCGCCCGGCCGCAATTCTACAGGAGCGATCAACGTTACCCTGTCGAGGTAAGTCTGGAACTTAGCCGAGAACTCTCCGTTCCTATCCCTTGTTTTCTTTGCAAAGCTAACATTGGCGCCGAACGACTTGTAGTCAAACTCTGTTGAAGCAGATACCCCTATTCCGAATGTAGTACCCTTCTTTTCATTCTCTACACTCCAGGTCAATGAAGGATATATCCTGGTATCAGCATGAGACGCTGATGAATTGGCCTTCAGATCAATCCTGTCTGAAGAGGCGGAAGTATAGTTGTCCAGGCCAATCTCTATATCAAAAGTATGCTTACGGTTTTTCCTGTCATACTTAAACAACTTTACATCAAATACATTCGCAATGTCTGTCAGCTTTTGAGAACCAACGCCTCCTGTTACTGCTGCATTTTCTCCATTCTGATGATAATAGCTCGATATCAGGTTGATTTCCTCTACCTTTAATTTTCTGCTTTCATACCCTGTACTGTCTTTCACCTCCTGTGCATTGGCACGCAGAATAGCGAGGATAGCAGCGGCCGTAAAAAAGATCCGTTTCATTGATACATTGTTTCTTTGCTGCTGAAATTAATTACACCCGCATCCTCCGCCACTCTTTCCGGCATTCGCACCAGATGAGCCTTCCCGGTAAGATTGAAAGTTCAGCTCCGTTTTCTCTACTTTACGATTTCCCAGTACCATTTCCGAGTCATTTAGCCTATTCTTCTGGTATTCCTTCACTGTTGTACAGGAAGTGAAAGTGAGTGCAGCTAGCATGAATCCCAGCGCAATCCCTGTAGAAAAGCCTCTCCTGTTTGCCCTCATTGTAAATTGATGTTTTTTGATGTGTAGATGTTGTTATGATCGTCTATAATAATACAGCCCAGGTACCTGATCTGATTGATCATATTCAGACCTGCCTTGATTCCCATGATCGTTACCGGCGTTGCCATGGCATCCGCGATCTCTGCATTCGGGCTGATAATAGTAACGCTTTTAATACCGGTAACAGGCAAACCTGTTTTCGGATTAATGGTATGTGAATACCGCTTGCCATTAATGGTGATATATTTCTCATAATTCCCTGATGTAGCCACTGCCATGTCTGTGATGTTCATATAGGAAAATGGCAGATGAGCATTGTCGGGATGTGCTATACCAATGGTCCAGGGGGTATTGTCAGGCTGTAGCCCCCAGGTGGTCAGATCGCCGGAAGCATTTACAATACCGCTTTTTACGCCTTCCCGTTTAAGCAGGGCCTTTGCCATTTCTGCAGCATATCCTTTGCCTATGCCACCAAATCCGATGCGCATGCCTTTTTCCTTCAGCAATACACTGCAGTTCTCTGCATCCAGTATTATGTTCCGATAGTTAATAAGCCTGACCATCGCCTTTGCCGTTGCCTCATCGGGCAATGCAGTCATTGACCGGTCAAAGTTCCAGAGCCGTTTATCAATCGAGCCATAAGTGATATCGAAAGCCCCGTCTGTAACACCCGAGATCCGGATGGAGCGTTGTATGAGCTCAAAAACCTCACGGTCTACTTTCACCGCACTGATACCTGCCTGCCTGTTGATCTGATTCGTCTGGCTGTCATCATTAAAAGTAGTCAGCAATTGCTCGATACGGCTGATCTCCGCTATTGCCAGGTCTATCTTCTCCTGTGCCCAACGTTCATCTTCAGCAACTACAGTGATCTCGAATGTATTGCCCATCAACCTCTGTGTCCGCTTAAAGGCGATCAGTGTCTGCTCAGTGTTTGTTAGCATCACAAATACTTTTTACCTGCCGGGTAAAAAGGGCCGCATCCGCTTTCGGCAGACCGTCCCAGGAAGCAATAACCTTACCGTCGGCATTCAATAAAACAGTAAAGGGAAATTTGCCCATAGGATTGTATTTGTCGGCGAGTGCCTCATTCTGTAATTGCACCTGCTTATCCGGCTGATTCTTTTTGTTGCGGGGGAAGTCAGCATTTACCATAATCAATGTAGTGTCAGCCATCCCCGAAAATTGTTCACTGTCAAATATCTCCTTCTTCAACCTGATGCATGGTCCACACCAGTCAGAACCGGAAAAGTTCAATAGAATAAGCTGATCTTTTTCTCTTGCAATCTTTTTTGCTGTTTCAAAATCCGGCTGCCACGCTGTAAAAGACATGGCCATTAGTCCAATCAGACCGGCAAATAAATATTTCATTTTCATCACATGATTATACTATTGTTCAAATGTAGATGTCAATTCTGGTTAGATTCTGAAGAAATCCTGTATTGCATTAAAAGGTCCTGAATTTAACATTCCTTTAATCCATCGCTCATGTATTACACCTTTATATAAACATAAAAGCCCCGCATTGCTGCGGAGCTTTTTAACACATAAAGATTTTCCCTATTTCTTCAATGCCTTAATAGCCGCATCATCCGCCTCTACTACACTGATAGCATATCCTCCACCTGGCGCACACTGCTGTGACAATATGGATTTATTTGTCACCACCATTTTCCTGATCTGATACGCCTGAGGATTCTTCTCATAATGCGCATCTTTTTTATCACTATAAATAGTAGCGATATATTTCTTGCCGGCATCCAGGTAATCAAAACTAATCTTCGATACACGGCCGTTTTCATCGCAGGTACTACCGATGAACCAGCTGCTCTTACCTTTAGCCTTACGTGCAATCGTAATATAGTCTCCCGGTTCTGCTTCGAGTATCTTCGTATCATCCCAGTCGATGGCCACATCCTTGATGAACTGGAAAGCATCCATATATTTCCGGTAAGTCTCAGGGAAGTCAGCCGCCATCTGCAAAGGACTGTACATCGTTACATACAGTGCCAGCTGGCGTGCAAGGGTACTGCGCACCCAGGAAGTGTTCTCCGGATTATAAGCGCTGACCTTCATCTGGAAAATACCGGGTGTATAATCCATCGGTCCTCCTATCAGACGTGTAAACGGAAGGATAGTGGTATGATCCGGATTGTTACCACCGAAGGCCTCATATTCTGTGCCCCTGGCAGACTCCTGTCCGATCAGGTTAGGATAGGTGCGGGAAAGGCCTGTCATATGCACAGACTCATGTGCATCCACCATAATATGATATTCCGCTGCTTTGGTAACGGCATACAGATAGTGATTGACCAGCCATTGTCCGTAGTGATGCTCTCCCCTTGGAATGATATTGCCTACATAACCGCTCTTTACGGCATTATAGCCATTGGCGACCATAAACCTGTATGCAGTATCCATATGCCGCTCATAGTTACGAACGGAAGAGGAAGTTTCATGATGCATGATGATCTTTACACCCTTGCTGGCAGCATAACGGTGTAACTCCTGTACATCGAAATCGGGATATGGTGTCAGAAAGTCAAATACATAATCTTTCGTTTTACCGAACCAGTCTTCCCAGCCCTGGTTCCATCCTTCCACCAGCACAGCATCAAATCCATTTTCAGCCGCAAAATCAATGTATTCCTTCACATGGGCGTTATTGGCCCCATGCCTGCCGTTCGGCTTCGTTTTGGAATAGTCTGTAACGCCTAACTGTATGTTCTCAAGATCCGTATAGGCCCAGGTACTTTTTCCCGTGATCATCTCCCACCATACACCCACATATTTCACCGGTTTGATCCAGGAAGCAGGATCTTTATATTTCGTAGGCTCGTTCAGATTGTAGATCAGTTTAGAGGCCAGGATATCACCGGCCTTGTCGCTCACGATCACTGTTCTCCAGGGCGACTTACATGGCGCCTGCAGATAACCTTTATCTCCTACCGCATCAGGCGTCAGGAAAGACCTGAGTACAAAATTCTTATCATCCAGCTCCAGCGATAAAGCAGCATACTCAATCAATGCCGCTTCATGGATATTAATATACAGGCCATCCTTACTCTTCATCATCAATGGCGTTTGCAGTCCGGTAGGAGAAAAAACGGTCTGTGAAGCATTAGGCGTAACCGCCTCTTTCATCTTTCCTCTTACTTCGGATAGATTGGAAGTAACGGTACTGTATTCCTGGGTATCGTAATCTCCCGGCAGCCAGAAAGCTTTATGATCGCCTGCCAGTGCAAACTCTGTCCGTTCTTCTTTGATCACAAAATAAGTCAGGTGCCGCTGTTGCGGAAACTCATAACGGAATCCCAGCCCGTCATTGAACAACCTGAAACGGATGATCAGGGTACGATCTGTAGAGACCTGGTGTAAATTCACTTCCAGTTCATTATACTGGTTGCGGATGTCTTTTACCTCACCCCATACCGGCTGCCAGGTTTCGTCAAAAGAAGACGTTTTAGTACCAGCCACCTCAAAGCTGTCTATAAAAGAAGCATCCGCCTTTAGTTCCAACCCCAAATGACTGGGTTTAATCACGTCCTTACCCTTGTAATTCAGGGCATAGGTCGGAATCCCGTTTTGCTGTATAGAGAACTGTAAGTGCAGATTTTTGTCCGGTGATGTCAATTCCTGGGCTCCGCCCATTTTCCACAGGAAAAGGCAACAGATGAAAATAATAGTTTTGCGCATGCTGTGTAATTTAATGTAGCGATATACTGCTGGTGATATAACGTGAAATGTTAAATTAACCACCAATATAATAATTGTGCGCAAAAAGTGAGTTGTTTTTCATCCGGCTGCGATACGAATGCCACCGGCAACGCAGGCTATTCACTATCTTCATTAGTCGTCCGGGAAAACCGCCCCTCCTGATAGTCTCTATACGAAATTAGCTTCATCGCTTGTTCTCTGCTTCTTCTCTCCTAGTTCTACCCCTGTTCTCTGCTTGTTCTCTCCCGGCTTTTCAGTTAAAATAACATCAGGATAAACAGCTATTCCTCCTTACCAAATACCTTCCTTAATTCATCCTTTGCATCTTCCAGTACATGCTGCTGTTTTTCAGGCAGGTTCTTTCCGGCCCTGTTGATATAAAAGTTCAACATAGACATTGCTGATTGATAAGGCGTGCCTTTTTTACGTCTGCTCCTGGTAGCAGATCTTTTCAGGGAACGGGCAATTTCCTCCGGATTACTGCTTTTAAAGATCCCTCCTTTCAGGTCCAATGCATCGCTTGTCCGGGAAACCCGGGCGGACCATTTTCTCCCGGATCTTTTTCTCCCTGCTTTACCAACGGTATGTTTTTTTGCTCTGGGTCTTGCCATGGTAGTATGTTTTCATGATCTCCACAAGCTTCAGGCCGGAACTATTGCTGATCCTGCCTGTTAAATTCTGGCAAAAATGTTGTGAACACAAAGCGTATCATTAAAAAACTCATCAGCATGGTAACGATCTTCGACAAATGGTGGCAGACAGGTGTAATATACCAGATATATCCCCGTTCTTTCCAGGACAGCAATGGCGACGGCATCGGCGATCTCAGAGGCATTATAAGCAGACTGGATTATCTTCAATGGCTGGGCATAGACGCTGTCTGGCTCTCGCCCATCTATCCGTCTCCCATGGCTGATTTCGGTTATGACATTGCCGACTATACGGATATACATCCGTTATTTGGCGCTATGCAGGATTTCGATGCCCTGTTGAACGAAGTACACAAGAGAGGAATGAAGTTGTTACTTGACCTCGTGCCTAATCATACATCAGACCAGCATCCCTGGTTCCTGGAGTCGCGTTCCTCTCTTGATAATCCCAAACGGGACTGGTATATCTGGCATGATCCGTTGCCGGATGGCGGTGTTCCCAACAACTGGCTGAGCGTATTCGGAGGTGAGGCCTGGGAATGGGATGCTACCACACAACAGTATTACTACCATGCATTCCTGAAAGAACAACCCGACCTTAACTGGCGGAATCCTGCCGTACAGGAAGCCATGTTCGACGTCATGCGTTACTGGCTCAAAAAGGGTGTGGACGGCTTCAGGGTGGATGTGATGTGGCACATGATCAAAGACAAGCAGCTCCGCAATAACCCTGTCAATCCGGATTACGAACAACACATGCCCACCTATTCACAGCAGCTTCCTGTTTACTCAACAGATCAGCCGGAAGTGCATGACGTGGTGCGAAAGATGAGACAGGTTATGGACGAGTTTGAAGGCGACCGGGTAATGATAGGAGAAATATACTTGCCCATCAAGCAACTGATGACCTATTACGGGGCAGACAACAAAGGCGCTCATCTCCCTTTCAACTTCCAGCTGCTGTCACTGCCATGGGAAGCATCGTCTCTCTCTGTAGCCATCGATCAATATGAAGGCGCACTTCCTGCTCAGGGATGGCCCAACTGGGTATTGAGTAACCATGACCAGCATCGTATTGCCAGCCGTGTGGGACAGCTACAGGCAAGGGTAGCTGCAATGTTACTGCTTACCCTTCGTGGTACGCCGACCATCTACTATGGCGATGAAATAGGCATGCGCAATGTGGCCATTCCTTTCGATGAAGTACAGGATCCGCAGGGACTGAATATGCCGGACAAGAACCTCAGCAGGGATCCTTCCCGTACGCCCATGCAGTGGGATAACAGTGTAAATGCGGGATTTACAACAGGTAAACCCTGGCTGCGGCTGTCAAAGACATATCAAAGGGTAAATGTGAATGCACAGCAGACGGATGCTTATTCCATGCTCTCACTCTACAGGCAACTCATTGCTTTACGCAGACGGGAACCCTCGCTGACAACAGGTGACTATACGCCCGTATTTTCAGATAACCAGATCCTTGCCTTTATGCGACAACAGGAAGGGCATTCCAGTTTTCTGATCGTATTAAATCTGACACATCTGCCCTGTTATTTCAGGCCGGCTAATTTCCCCTTCCGCGGCCGTATTGAAGTTGCTACTTTTCCCGAAACGGAGGGCAGCATAGTAAACGATACTATCAGCCTGGACGGGGATGAGGGAATGGTAATAAGGCTGGAAAGGTAATGCCTACTTCTAAGCGTATGGATTATTCCACGCTTCTGCTGTCTCTTGCAAATCATTATGACCAATAGACACACTGCATTAGCCCGGAAAGAAGACGTTCCTGCACTTGAATCACTTGTTAACAGCGCTTACAGAGGTGGCAGCTCCGTCAGGGATGGACACATGAAGCAGACCTGCTGAATGGTCGGCGTGTGGCTAAGCGTGAGATGATAAAACACTGGCCTGATTTTTTCACGCTTTTTATTAAACACCTCATCACATGCAAACCATCCTCGTACTTACAGACTTTTCCGATGTAGCGCTACGGGCTGCTAATTACGCTATTCATCTGGCCAATCAGCTGCATAGCAAACGCATCATTTTACTTAATGCATACCAAAGCCTGGAACCTGTCGCCAACATACCGGTCACGCCTGAAATACCTGTTGTACAGGCCAATCCGGATGAGTTATATAAAGAGAGTACTATGCAGCTGGATAATCTTCGCAGTATGCTGGAACAAGCTGCTGCCGGTATCACAATTGATACCATGTCAGATGATGATATCCTGGAAGAAGCTGTAAAAAAACTGATCAGCAAAGAACATGTAGACCTGGTAGTAGCTGGTCTTGCCGATAAATCAAACCTGGAGAAATTTCTGGTGGGCAGTCATAGTATACGGGTAATGGAAAACTGTGATTATCCATTGGTGATCGTCCCCCAGGATGCGAGGATAACACCACTTGAA
This sequence comes from Chitinophaga filiformis, assembly GCF_900102545.1. GTDB lineage: Bacteria > Bacteroidota > Bacteroidia > Chitinophagales > Chitinophagaceae > Chitinophaga > Chitinophaga filiformis. The sequence goes on from NZ_FNBN01000013.1 coordinate 43,747, forward strand.
AAAGTACTGCTGGCTGTGGATTTTGACATACTCAGGCGTGGAAAGTCATTACCCAGACTGGTTGAAATTCTCAACAATTTACACGTAGAACTATTCGTAGTTAATGTTGCCAACGACGAAGGTTACTCTGTCGAAACGCAGGAAGATATTAAACACATCCATCAGTTACTCGACAAATATCACCCTTCTTTCAATTACATAGAAGACAAGAATGTAGTTAACAGTATCAACGAATTTGCTGGTCAGCACGACATTTCACTGATCATCGCTATTCATGAAAAGAAAAGTCTGCTGGCTACTATATTCCAGAAAAGCGTCTCGAAGCAATTAGCCTGGCAAAGTAATGTTCCGTTGCTGATCATTCCTGCTTGAGAGAATGATGTTCAGATTGTCACTGTAGGATTAAAAAACTTCCGGGATATACATTTCTCTGCAATTCCCTGATACTTCTATCGTATTTAAAGGCTGCCGGATGATTATGTATATCCCGTAAGTTTCTTTTATTTATTCAGATCAGATCACAGCTAATGATGCGGTTCCTTTTACTGCTTCAAAACGTTTCCAGGCATAATAAGGTAGCAGCATAATCAATAATGCCACTACAGGTGCGATCAGTTCTCCGATAGGGTCACCTACTGCTACACGGGAACAGAATGCCCCGATGAAGTTGATGGCAAAACCTGCAAATGCCCATTCTTTCAGGGTCCTGAATTTAGGCTGCAGAATAGCAAGAGCGCCCAGCAACTTGGCTACACCAAAGATGGTCAGCACGTATTCCGGATATCCCAGATGCTTCATAATGGCCACACCTGTTGCTTCATGTGTGATCCCTCCTATACTATCCATCAGCATCAATAATGCAAAAATGCCTGTTGATACCCAGTAGAAAATTCTGATCTTGTTCGTTTTCATAATTGTCTGTTTTATGATGCAAACATATCAGCATTTTCTGAGGTAGGTAATGTGCGATTCGGACAGCTTGAGGGGTAATTCAGGACATTACCGTTCCCACTAATTTCCTGTAACATCCGCCACGATATTACAGCCATTCCGCCTTTATTTAGTAAATTGATCCGCAGGGCATCTGACCAGGCGATCATTTAAAGACAGGACATGAAAAGTATTACCCGGATATATCTGACATTATTATTGCTGACCACAGCTCCTCCCTTTAGCTTCGCCCAATCAGGGCTGCAACGTTTCGACGACCACACACTCGAATACCTCGAAGCCCATCGTACACCCGAACAAACCAAAGCCTGGCTGTTCATCTCCAACACGAACGACTATGTGAATGTGGCCATTCCTGCCGGTCTGCTGGTTGCGGGCATCATCGACCACAATCCTGACATGCGTCAGAATGCCCTGTATGTTGCCACCAGTACTGCCACCACTTTCCTGTTGAATACGCTGATCAAGAAATTGGTCAGGCGCCCCCGGCCCTTTATATCAAATGTTCATCTTACCGCGGTCTATCAGCCTTCTTCTACTTCTTTCCCTTCCGGGCATACGTCGTCTGCCCTCAGTTCTGCAACTGCCCTGGTACGGGCTTATCCTAAGTGGTATGTGATTGCACCGGCTTTCTTATGGTCGGGCGCTGTAGGTTATTCGCGGATGTACCTGGGCGTACACTATCCTACCGATGTTACAGCGGGGGCTTTGTTGGGGGTTGGAACTGCATTTGGACTTGGTTTTATCAGGCCATAACTACTGATCATTATACTTTGATCATCTTCGCTACAGTTGTCACATTACTGGGATATTCTCCGCAGATACCCCAACTCTCGCATTGCGGGCATCCAAAATGTCCCATTCTCCCCCCTAATATGTCGTTTTTACGACCCGGGCAACCAAAAGGTTTCACATATTTTTGCAACCATAAGGTTCCATGAAAGATCCTTTAATGGCCGAGCCTGATTAAAACCTACAAACCTGAAACTTTTATGTATATGGTAGAAGTATTCAAAACCAATGTTAACAACCGGGAGCATGCTCGCACGTTCCTTACACAGATGCAAAGAATACACGCCGATTACAAAGCAAATTTTGATCTGGAAGACCGTGACAGGATACTGCGAGTGGAGTGTATATCCGGTACCGTTATTCCATCAGTAATAATTAATCTGCTGAGAAAAAGCGGATTTGAAGGAGAAGTGCTGGAAGACGAAGTGATCATTCCTCATGCGTGATTCTAAAAAATCTATAAACCTACAAGAAATGGCAACACAAATTTTCGTGGAATTACCTGTTAAAGACCTGGAAAAATCCAAAGCATTCTTCACCACACTGGGCTTCGAATTCGATCAGCAATTTACGGATGAGAAAGCAACCCGTTTCATTATCGGTGAGAACATCTATGTAATGTTGCTGGTGGAAGATTTCTTCAGATCACTGATCCAAAAAAATATTGCTGACACCTCGAAATCTGCGGAAGTAATTAATTCCTTCTCCGTGGATAGCAAGGAGAAAGTAGACGATCTTGGCGACAAAGCGCTGGCTGCCGGCGTATGGGCAGACAGTAAGGCGGAGGACTGTGGCTGGATGTATGCCCGCGCTTTCCAGGACATAGACGGCCACCTCTGGCAGGCCATGTACATCGATCTCAGCGCTATGCCTACTGCAGAAGCAAGCGTGTCGGCAGACCAGGCCTAAAATTTACACGCCATTATTCTCCTTTCGCCATCTGATACTACACCGGAGTATAGGACAATTTATCCGCTTCTGCAGATGATTTATTCTATGCTCCGGTTAGTTATTATTATTGGGCGTAAATCCCAGCATGGACTGCATGATCCTTGCTATATTCTTAGCACGCGCTTTGGCATTGTCAGCCACCTCTCCCTGGAACAGTGTATCCACCGTGCCATTGAAAAGTGACAACCACTGACTAAAATGACTGGGGTCTATGGGCAGAGAAAAATGTTTACTCATAGGATCTCCCTTATACTTGCCGGAATACAACAGCATCGTACTCCAGAAATTACACATGATCTGCAGGTGTGGTCCCCAGTCGGCAATCGCTTCCTCAAATACAGGCCCGAGCAATTCATCTGCTCTTACCTTGTCATAAAATGTATACACAAGTTTTGCTACATCTTCATCTGTCTGAATATCTGCCAGCGGCTGCCTTAACTCAATATCTGTCATAACTGTAATCTTACCTTTTTTTAATCTCAACGGCGATGTAATAACCATATCATCTACCGCTTACTGTTGTCAAAGTTATGGCTTTTTATTAATTAAAAGACTTTTTTGTCTTTTAATAAAAATCTGTACTATATTTGCTCCATAAATTGAAAGGATGTTTTCAAAGACTTGTGAATATGCCATCCGGGCGATGATATTTATTGCGCAGCAATCGAAGGATGGAAGCAGAGTGGGAATCAAAGAGATCGCGAAGGGAATAGATTCTCCCGAGCACTTCATTGCAAAGATCTTACAGGACCTTGGCAGAAAAGGTGTTGTACAGTCGCTGAAAGGTCCTACCGGTGGATTCTACCTGGATAACAGCGGAAGGAAAACAACCCTCGCCACCATTGTGAAAGCTGTAGATGGAGACGATATCTTTTCCGGTTGTGGCCTCGGACTGAAACAATGTTCAGATAAACATCCCTGCCCTCTTCACCATGAGTTTATCAATATCAGAAAAGATATTACCAACATGCTGAATAAAACCAAGGTAGGCGATCTCCAGGAACAGCTGGACAAAAAACTGACATTCTTACGCAGAGACTAAAAATTTTTGAAATAATAAAGGATAAAAAGGTATTAATATCTATTATATAATAACTGCAATTCATAGGTACCACAAATGATCATTTATTGACTATAAATACGCTTGAGATGAATACTACAAGAATCTTAGATGTGCCTACCCTGGCACCGGCTGTAAAACACCAGACCATTATCGAGGCTTTTGACGCACTGCTTCCCGGTGAAGAGTTTATTATACACAACGATCATGATCCTAAACCGCTTTATTATGAGCTGATCAGTAAAAAGGGGAATATTGTCACCTTCGATTACCTGGAGAACGGTCCTTCACTGTGGCGGGTGCTGGTGAAAAAAAGAGATGCTCATCCCGACCAGGTAACCGTAGCAGACATGGCAGCAGCCGATTACCGCAAGGCGGATGTATTTGCCAAACACGGTATTGACTTCTGCTGTGGTGGTAATATTACATTGAAAGAAGCTGCCCGCCGGCGCGGCATAGATGAAGCGATACTTCTCGCTGAACTGGATAAGGTAACTAAAGAAGCCGTGCCGGCAACCGAGGATTACATCAACCAGGATCTGCATATACTGATTAATCACATTGTCGGTACCCATCATCAATATGTCAGAGAGAATGCGCCCATTATAGAGCAGCTGGCTGTTAAAGTAGCCCGCAGGCATGGCAAGGAACATCCTGAGTTAGCTGAACTGGAAACCGGTACCATCGCCTTCCTGGATGACCTGCAGCAACACCTGGAAAAAGAAGAACGGATATTATTTCCCGCTATCGTTCAGTTGGAAGAATTACGGACGAAAGAAGCATCACCTGCAAAGAGCTTTATACTGAGTGCTATCAAAGTGATGCGTGCTGAACATGATACTTCCGGCGAAGACCTCCGTACTTTCCGGAAACTCACTAACGACTATGCCCTACCGCAAGGCGCCTGCAATTCCTATACATTGCTTTTTGAAAAAATGAAAGCATTTGAGGCAGACCTCCTGCGCCATATCCATCTCGAAAATAACATCCTGTTTCCAAAAGCTGTTCAGCTTGAGCAGGCGTTGTCGTAATAACGCCCTCCTCACTTAGTCCATACCAACTACAAAATATAACCATGACTACAAAAAAACTATGGCTTTCGCTGGCCCTGGTAATGGCCAGCTCATTTGCCGTGCTCATTTTCTTCGGTAATGATATATATAGGAAAGCCCCACCTATTCCAGCAAAGGTGGTGAGTGAAACCGGTGAGGTGCTGTTCACCGGGCAGGATATCAAAGACGGCCAGAATGTGTGGCAATCTATCGGCGGACAAACAGTAGGCAGTATCTGGGGGCATGGGGCTTATATTGCTCCTGACTGGACAGCCGACTACCTGCATCGTGAATCACTCGCTATGCTGACTGCGCTCGCTGAAAAAGACGGGAAAGTATATAGCAGCTTACCCAGCGAAGAACAGCTTGTGTATAAAGACCGGATGAAACGGGACCTCAGAAGTAATACGTTCAATGCCGCAGAAAATACAATTACCTATTCTGCCAGCAGGGCAAAAGTCTTTCATGAACTGGCTGCTTATTACACCAAACTGTTCATGAGCGATCCTTCATTCAGCGTACTGCGTAATCAGTATGCGATACAGGAAGGCGCTATCAAAGATCCGGAGCGTATGCGACTGATGACGACTTTCTTCGCATGGAGCACCTGGGTATGTATCAGCGAAAGGCCAGATGGTACACACGTTACATACACCAATAACTGGCCCAATGATGAACTGGTAGGCAATGTGCCATCCGCTTCCCTGCATCTCTGGTCAGGTTTCAGTGTATTACTGTTACTGGGTTGTATCGCATTGCTCGTACTGTATCATGTGCGTAATAAAGAAGATGAACATGTTGATCTGCCAACCGCAGATCCGTTGCGGAATATGCAGCCAACACCTTCCATGAAGGCCGTACTGAAATATATCTGGATAGTGAGTATACTCATCCTGGTACAGATGCTGGCAGGTATCATCACTGCACACTATGGCGTAGAAGGACAAGGTTTTTATGGCATTCCGCTGGACAAATTCCTGCCTCAGTCTATCTCCCGCAGCTGGCACGTACAACTGGCCATCTTCTGGATTGCTACTTCCTGGCTGGCTACCGGTCTTTATATGGGACCTGCTATCTCCGGTCATGAGCCACGTTATCAGAAGCTCGGTGTGAATGTTCTCTTCGTAGCGCTCATTATTGTTGTAGGCGGTTCTTTAACAGGCCAATGGCTGGGTGTGATGCAGAAACTCGGGCTGGTAGACAACTTCCTCTGGGGGCATCAGGGTTATGAATACATTGAGCTGGGAAGGATCTGGCAGATCTTACTGCTCATAGGACTGGTACTCTGGCTGGTATTAATGCTACGCGCATTGCTGCCGGCATTAAAAAAGAAAGATGAAAGCCGTCACCTGCTGACGTTGTTTGTGATCGCATCTGTGGCTATCGCTGTATTCTATGCAGCGGGTCTGATGTATAGCAGACAGACACATCTCGCCATTGCTGAATACTGGCGCTGGTGGGTAGTGCATCTGTGGGTAGAAGGTTTCTTCGAAGTATTTGCTACAGTGGTATCCGCATTCCTGTTCTGCAGACTGGGGCTATTGCGTATGCAGTCAGCTACTATCAGTGTGCTTTTCTCCACCATCGTGTTCCTCGCAGGAGGTATATTGGGTACCTTCCATCACGTTTACTTCAGCGCTACACCGGTTGCCGTACTGGCATTGGGCGCTACTTTCAGTGCACTGGAAATAGTACCGCTGGTTTTGATAGGATATGAGGCTTATCACAACTATACACTCAGCAAATCCACTCCATGGATCAAAGCTTATAAATGGCCGATCTACTGCTTTATCGCCATCTGCTTCTGGAACTTCCTGGGTGCTGGTATCTTCGGTTTTGCTATCAATCCGCCGATCGCACTGTACTACATACAAGGGCTGAATACCACGGCAGTGCATGGACATGCTGCACTATTCGGTGTATATGGCATACTCGGTATTGGTCTGATGCTGTTTGTGCTGAGAGGATTATATCCTGATCATCACTGGAATGAAAAACTGATCGGCACCGCCTTCTGGATGATCAATATAGGATTGCTGGTAATGGTAACAGTCAGCATGCTGCCAATAGGTATTATGCAGGGCATCGCCTCTATTCAGCATGGGTACTGGTATGCACGTTCTGCTGAATTCATGCAGACACCAACTATGCAAACCTTACGCTGGCTGCGTGTGCCGGGTGACATACTACTGGCAACCGGGGAATTACTGCTTGTCGCATTTATTATAGGATTAAAAACAGGATGGTCATTGAAAGATAAGAGATAGCATGAACGATGATAGGAATAGTTAGAAATGGAAAGGAACCGTCTCAATAATAATTGGGGCGGTTTTTTCTTTTGTATATTCCGATATATAAAATACTTATCTTTGCCACGTATGACATTCAACAATACTACATACCGCCCATCTTCCGCCGGAATGATTGCAGCGTAACGCAGCTGGTAGTTTAATCCGATTATTACCTTCCTGCGTTTCCCCCACTCTGCTATTTCATATTTTTTTATGAACCAATGCCCTGTTGCCCGGACACTGCATATTGTCCGCATGCACAGCGCTGCAATCTATTCAACAATGTCATTATTATCACAATATGGCTGGAACAGCCATTTCGAACAACACTATACACCCTTTTTTAACCAGGGCCTGGAAGCTGGCCGCGTAACTGCTATTAACGGCTTCAATCATACAATCATTACTAATAACGGACCATCCACTGCTTTGCTGGCCGGCGCCCTTACTAACAGTAAAGAAACCTGGGAACTGCCTAAGGTAGGCGACTGGGTAGTGTTCAAACCTTACGATGATCAAAGCATCATCATCGACACATTACCACGGCAAAATGCCTTAAGCCGGAAACTGCCCGGTAAGAGCAGTCAGCAACAGGTGATTGCCGCTAATATCGATGCAGCGCTGATCATACAGGGGCTTGATCGCGACTTCAACCTGCAGCGACTGCAACGTTACCTGCAGCAGATTTACCAATGCGATATACAGCCTGTTATCGTCCTTAATAAGCAGGACCTTGTAGATGATCCGGAGGCATACCGCCAGCAGGTGCTGGCCCTTGGATATAATTGCCCGGTACTGCTCACCAGTGCATTACATCATCAGCAATTGGAAAGCTGGACTACCCGGTATCTTCAACCGGGAAAGACCTTTGCTTTACTGGGTTCTTCCGGCGTAGGAAAAAGTACGCTGTTCAACGCATTGTCTGGCGAATGCATACAAAAGGAAGGAAGCGTCAGCACATTCAATAATAAAGGTAAACATACCACCACGGCCCGTCACCTGGTCATGCTGCCTAATGGCAGTATGCTCATTGATTCACCCGGTATGCGGGAATTCGGCCTTACCATAGATGCAGATGAAGGTATAAACTTCCACCATCCACAGATAGAAGAATTATCTGCAAAATGCCGTTTTCGCGATTGTACACATCAGCAGGAGCCCGGCTGTGCTGTCATTACTGCTGTTGAGGAAGGCACACTACCCATGACAGTATATCGCAATTATCTGAAACTGATCAGGGAGCAATATCACTATCAGGCGAGCAGCGTAGAAAAAAGAAGAATGGAACAACAGTTTGGTAAAATATCCAAACAGGTAAATGCGCTTCGCAAAAAAAGGAAGTATTAAAAATAAGGTTGCTTACCAGGGATTTTCGTATGATCTCTGGTGAGCAACTTTTTCGATGATTCAGGAATATTTTCGCATCACAGGAACTATAGAAAACATTTTCGTGAAGTGGAATTACGGGAATTTAATTTGCTCCTGGATTACTGAATATGAGATGATGTAACACTTAAAGACTTGATCGTCTTTACATAGTTTTTCTTATTCGTTCACTTTGGTGTTTTCAACAGCAGTCTTTTCCGACAGGTTCTCCTCACCAATCGTATAATCAAACACCTTCTGTTGTTTAAACTCTTTAAAACCATTCTTGATATAGAAGCCATGCGCTCCTTCTCTGATCACATTACTGCGTACACGTAGTGTACTGATGTTTCTCTCCGCCGACCACTTCTTTGCCTTGTCGACCAGTAATCCACCGATACCTCTGCCTTGTGCATTGCGGGCTACAACCAATCCACCGATCTCGCAGAAAGGTCCTGATTCCAGGCGTATGGTATAGAGCACATGGATCCACCCAAGAACAGTTTCTCCGTTCACTGCAACATAGGCAACATCACAAATACTTTTATCGATTGCCTGAATGTATGAGATGGTGTCTTTCACTGTTGAGGGGTATCCTAATTCGCCTGACAAGGCGGCTACCTGGGCCGCATCTTTCACCGAGACATGCCGGACATAAATCGCACCGTTCATTTACTGCTTAATTTATCTTAATAAAATTCTCAATATAATTGGATGGAATAAAAGTAAACATTTTCATGCTTTGGCATGGCATATTTATTGGGTTATTTCTTCCAAAAAAGAGTGCTATGGAAACGACACATAAGATTAAAATTATTCCTGTTGACTACAACTCAAATGAAATGCCGGATGCGGTCAGGAAGTATAAACCAGTTCTTCTAAATGATGGGCACGACTACTGCTGCATCCTGGGTGAAAGTCCCGAGTACGGTATTCATGGCTGTGGTGACACCCCTGACGACGCAATCATGCACTGGAACCAGCAATACCTGCAAAAATCTGTAGAAGGAGCACTGTTCTCTACCAAGAAACCTGTACTGGATGATAGCGAAGAAGTAGTGAGGGCATATTTCTACCGTAGCGTGTCCATTTAATGCTACACCCCGTAGAAAAAGACGTATCTTGCATATCGGAAACTTTGCATATATGTCGACACTTACAGCTCTGAAAGAGATCTTCAACCGGGATCTGAATAAGTTAAAGAAAGAGATATCCTTATATCAGCATGAGCCTGCTCTATGGATAATCGAGGCCAACATTGCGAACACGGCTGGTAATCTTTGTTTACATCTTGTCGGAAATTTAAACACTTTCATTGGTGCACAGTTAGGTAATTCCGGCTATGTCCGCCACAGGGACCTGGAATTTTCCCTTAAGGATGTTCCCCGCGAGGAATTGCTGCAAAAGATAGAAGACACGATCAATGTGGTTGACAAGACCCTGGTTAGTCTCTCAGAGGATAAGTTATCGGAGGAATACCCTATTGTTGTTTTTGATGGTAAAACAACAACCGCTTATATGTTGCTTCATCTTGCCACTCACCTGGGTTATCACCTCGGGCAGATCAATTACCACAGAAGACTATTGGATAAGTAAGTTTTTACTGCTTCTTTCCGGAAAAAATGATCCTGTTATAAAACGGGTCGTTTACGGTGACGGTCAGTATGGAGGGGTCATAAAACGCCTCTTCCAGGCCGGGGCGGTTATACTTGTATTGTTTATCGATCAGTTTTTTCTGATAGGCTTCGATATCTTTAAAATCGTCTACACATACACAGGCGCCCGGACTGGCATCTCCATGATGCTCCGAAATATTCAGTACGATATCTCCCATGGAGAGCTGCATGTAAAAGGGGGAGTTATCAGGCCTGTGTTCCCAGTCTACCTGGAAGCCCAGCCATTCAACATAGAACTCTATTACTTTAGCATAGTCAAATGCGCGCAGCACTGGTTTTACGATAGCCATAGAACATAATTCAGGTTTACCAATATATTGCTGATTTGTAGAATTCCCTTGGTGTTCTGCCGGTGAATGATTTGAAGTCTTTGATGAAATGCGCCTGATCAAAATATCCGGCTTCATACGCCAGTTCTGTCAGCGTACTGCTGTCCGCCCGGCCGATCAGGTTTCTTAACCGGACGATAGATGCAAACTGTTTGGGAGTAGCGCCTGTTATCTTCCTGAACCGTTTCTCAAAAGCATCCTGACTGATATGCAGTTCCTGCAGCAGCTCTTTTATCCGAAGGTTCCCTCCTGCCTGCCTGATATTACGCACCGCCTCCTGTACCAGCAGGTCGGGTTTTGTCTGTTTCCAGGTAGTCAGCAGGAATCGTTGTATAATGTCTATGCAGGCCAGGTTATCAGGAGCAGCGGCCAGTTGTTCTATTATATCATCCAGTTGTTGCCTGCGGATGAAATTATCCAGTGAAGCAGAAGCTCCGAATAATTCATGCAGTGGCTCCTTAAAGAAAGCGGCAGCACCATCTTCCCGAAAAACGATCAGCAGGTTGGCGGTGTTGCCGGCATAACTCAGCGAGCGGTAAGACTTTCTGAGTCCTCCCAATGCCGCTGCCGGCAATATCACCTGGTCATTCTCCACAACTGTTCCCCTCAGCCTGAAGGCCATTACTACAGCGGTATCCGGCAGTATCTTGTTCTGCACGGCGTATTCGCTTTCAATGATCATGAAAGATTTGATAAAGGGCTGTAAGATGGCTACGGGTATGTATGTTTCGATATGCATCCGGGCAACACAGTATACAACAAATATACTCTTTATTCCCGCTTATTCCATCCGCCGCAAGATCCTGTAGTCAATATAAAAAGTACCGAATGGGATCATACAGGCCAGCAATACTTTCCAGGTGATTTCACTGAATTTCCATTTGTACTCAATCCCAACGCTTAATGCATTGATGATGAAGATCACAAAGAAAAAACCATGTATAGGTCCCATCAGCTTTACCAGGGAGGGATCATCCGAAGCATATTTCATGGGCACAGCGATTCCTATTAATACCAATAAAGAAATTCCTTCTAAAAAACCGATCAGCCTTAAACGGCCCACTTTTGTACTGAGTAAACGCATCATTTTTAAAATGTTCTGATGTATGGCCTGTTCGCCAGTGGCGAAAAGGGCCATGGTATGGCAATGAAGATAATTAGCAGGCCCAGGATGAAGAGCAGGGTCATTATCCTGAACTTATCCTGGTTAATGACTGATCTTTTGGCGGAAGAAGAGCCGATAGTTATAACGATCACAGCGATCGTCATCAGGATCACGTGCAGCAATCCAAAAAATAAGTAATCAAATTGTTTGATGGCTTCATGATAGTTTCCTCTGAACCAGGCAACCAGCGGGCTGTTGAAATACAACACATATCCCAATGCAAGCTGTACATGAGCAATAGTGGTGGTGATGTGCCTGACCCTGTTGTCAGCCAGCGTAAAAGAACGTTTGCTTATCCATCCGCGGAGGCCCCGGTATATGGCATACAGCAGACTAAATACGACCATCCATCTGAAAAAAGAATGTAATAGTAACAATGAAAAATACATCTCTACATTTTGTTCCGCAAAGTTCTATCGAAACGAGCGAAACTGTTAGGACATAAAAAGTACTATTTAGGACATTTTAATCATTCTTCTGAATTCTGTAGGCGTCATTCCTTCATAGCGTTTGAACAGCCGAGTGAAATAGGACTGATCGTCGAAACCTACCTGTATGGCCACTTCACTGATAGGGAAATCGGACTGGCTTAGTAATACTTTTGCTTCCTGTACGATCGCTTCATCAATCCATTTCGTAGGAGCCTTGCGGGTAATCGTTTTCACCAGTTTATTCAAATGACTGGGAGAGATATTCAGCATGGCGGCATAGTCGCTTACCAAATGGCGATTCCGGATATTCTGGAATACCAGCTCCCGGAATTTATTGGTGATACCTACTGCATTCGTCTGCTGATTGGTCAGGACAGGCTCATATGCCCTGTTCACTTCACAGAATAAGGCGATCAGATAGGGCTGTAAAATATTCATGTGCTGTAAGCCGTGTTCCACATACTCCTGCAGTATCCGCTCAAAAAGATGCAGTACGAAACCGGCTGTTTCTTTATCCAGCGCAATATGGGGTTTACCCCATACTTTCAGGAATTCAAACTCTTTCAGCAACTCGCTGTTGCCATATCTGCCCAGCAGCATATCGTCGTGGAAATTGCAGAAAATACCTTTGTTCCTGTCATGGATGTCAAAAGAGAAGACCTGTCCGGCAGGTACGAACAACATTTCCCCTTTCCGGATGCAATACTCCTCGCTACCGATCTTCATAATAGCCGATCCTTCTGTCAGGAACAGACAGGAATGGGTCAGCGACCGGGAAGCGGGTACGGCTTGTTTTACATGCCGGTACATATCTTCTACCCTGCATATCAGGAACTTATTCAGGTCGCCCTTCAGGAGGCTCTCCAATTCCTGGGAGGGCATAAACCGGGAGGTGAATGCGCGGGCATCGTATACCTTGATCTCGTTCATATGAGGGAGGACGAATGAGATGGGAAAATATTGTATAAATATGTCGTTATTGCCCTTATTTTGCATCCCGAACACCCATACCATGGAAGCGATCATTTTTTGTGGACTACAGGCTACCGGAAAAACCGGCTTTTACAAGGAACACTTTTTACAGACCCATGTCAGGATCTCCCTGGACCTGTTGAAAAGCAGATACCGGGAAGACCTCTTCCTTGGCGCATGCATCAAAGGCACGCAGCCGTTTGTCGTGGATAATACAAACCCCGGAGCAACAGACAGGGAGAAATATATCAAACTCGCCAGAGAATACAAGTTTAAGGTCATAGGATATTACTTTAAATCGAGCCTAAGCGATTCGCTGGAAAGGAACAGTCAGCGGACAGGGAAAGCACTGATCCCGAAGGTAGGTGTTTTAAATACTTATAAGCGCCTGGAGGTACCACAGCTCAGTGAGGGTTTTGATGAATTACATTATGTGGAATTAGGCCCAGACGGCTTTACAATAAAAGCATGGAATCATGAAATTTGATGAATTAGACAGCAAAATGCGGGTGTATGAAACCGCGCATGACAGAAACGTTCTCCCCGGCATGTATATGGTAGCCCGTATTGACGGCAGAGGTTTTACTAAGTTAACCAAAGAGGTACATCCTTTCGAAGCCCCGTTCGACCCGGTATTCAGAGACTATATGATAGAAACTGTGAAGCACCTGATGAACAGTGGCTTCAACGTGGTATATGGTTATACTGAAAGTGATGAGATATCACTGCTTTTTCATCTTGAAGAAAATGCATTTGCCCGTAAACACCGGAAATATACTTCCATCTTAGCGGGAGAAGCCAGCGCCAAATTCTCACTGCAACTGGGTAGTCTTGCGGCATTTGATTGCAGGATCTGTGAACTGCCGAACAAACAGCTGGTAGTCGACTATTTCAGATGGCGTAATGAAGATGCACACCGGAACTCCCTCAATGCACACTGTTACTGGCAGCTGAGGAAGGATAATCATACCCGGCTGACAGCTACGCAGAAGATAGAAAAGATGAGCACCGCAGATAAAAATGAGCTGCTCTTCAGCTATAATATTAACTTCAATGAATTGCCTTCCTGGCAGAAAAGAGGGATTGGTTTTTATTGGGCAGAGATGGATAAAACTGGATTTAATCCAAAAACAGCAGAACCTGTTGTGGTAAAGAGAAGACAACTCTTTGTGAATGATGAATTACCCATGAAAGACGAATACAACAAATTTGTTTTGCAGCTGATAGAACAAAGCGAGCTATAATAAAAGATAAGGGCTGTCATATCGCGACAGCCCTTATCTTTTATTAAAACTGTAACCTTATTTTCTCTTCTGCAAGGTCCAGCTGTGAAAAATGTTTGCGGATAATCTCTTCATTAAATTCTGCTTTCCTATTGATCTGTTTCAGCATCTTCCGTTGTTCCTTTAACAATGCAAAATAAACAACGCGGTAGCGTTTAATGGCATGCCGCCGGTTTACGTCTACCCCGTGCGACTCAGCATAACTTTGTAAAAAGGTATGTTCATTCTCCAGGCTCGATCTTAACTGCTGCAATAACACATTCTCTTCCACATCATCTTTGAACTGGTTATCGAGCGTGTCCAGGGCAATATATGCCAGTTTCTTTCTGACAAGGATCTCCTGCTCAAGTTCTGACATCACGTAGTCCGGATCTTCCAGCTTCAGTTTGCGGATCAGCCAGGGCAGTGTGAGCCCCTGCAGTACCAGCGTTACCAGTATTACAACGAAAGTAATAAAGAGGATCATATTACGTTGTGGGAACGGATGGCCGCCGGCCATCAATGGAATGGATAATGCCGCCGCCAGGGATACCACACCCCGCATACCTGCCCAACCAAATACAAGTGGCATACGCCAGCCCGGATGACTATCCGCCGTCTTAATGAACCTGCTGATAAATACGGTAAATACAGAAGCGCCCAATGTACTCAGAATGCGGGTAACGATCACTACCACCGAAATGATCAGTCCATACCAGATGGCCTGTGTCAGTGAGCTTTCTCCCAGCTGGTGTACCACTACGGGCAGTTCAAGACCTATCAGCATAAATACAATACCATTCAGCACAAATCCTACCGTGGCCCATACGTTGATTCCTTGTATCCGGCTCAGATGACTCAGAATGGAATTACGCCTGTTGGTCATAAAAAGGCCTCCGCTTACAACGGCCAGTACACCGGAGAAATGAAAAGACTCCGCTGTTATATACATCACATAGGGCGCTACCAATGTCAGTACGGTATCCATACTGGGAGTAGTGGGCAGCCAGCGGTGAAGGGCATAAAATACCAGTCCCACGGCAATCCCTGTGGCAATACCCATTACTATCACCACCACAAAACTGATGGCTGCTTCATGGAATGAGAAAGAGCCGGTGATAACTGCTGCCAGTGCAAAACGGTATACGATCAAGCTGGATGCATCATTCATCAGGCTCTCTCCTTCTACGATGGATGAAAGCCTTTTAGGCGCATCCACGCCCTTCAATACCGTACTGGCAGAAACTGCGTCGGGCGGAGAGATAATACCTCCCAGCAAAAAGCCCAGTGCCAGTGTAAAACCGGGGATAAGATAATCGGATACTACCGCAATCACACAGGACGTGAGCAGGACAATACCAAAGGCAAAAGAGCCGATCACCCTGCGCCATTTCCAGAACTCCTTCCAGGATGTATACCAGGCGGCTTCATACAGTAAGGGAGGTAGAAAAATCAGGAAAATCAGCTGCGGATCGATAGCGATAACCGGCAGGCCGGGAATGAAACTGATTCCCAAACCACCTAATACCAGGACAATGGGATAAGAGATCTTCAGACGTTGCGCCAGCATCACCAGTAACAGGATTACCAGTATGAGGCCAATGTACAATACAAAGGTAGCATGCATAGATACTAAAATAATACAATCCGTCTTATTTGCACATAACCGGATGGATTAATACAATAAATTCATGCACAATTACCAGAATGGTTATTTTTGCCAGCGTACATTTTAATCAACGAAGATATGGAGCAGACAAGCACCCTTAATCCACTACTTCAGGCCTATAATACACCTTTTGATGTTCCACCCTTTGGCAAGATTGCAACTGAACATTACCTGCCGGCCTTTGAGGCGGGCATGAAGGAACAGCATAAAAATATTGAGCTGATCGCAAGCCTGACAACACCGCCTTCTTTTGCAGATACAATAGAAGCACTTGAAAAAAGCGGTAAACGGCTTCGCAATGTCAGCAGTGTATTCTTTAATCTCACTTCCGCCAATACCTCTCCTGAACTGGAAGAGATCTCCCGGCAGATAGCACCGGTGCTGGCAAAACATGCTGACGATATTTACCTGAATGCGGCGCTGTTCGCCAGGATAAAAGCGCTATATGACCGGCAGGACGCACTTGCCCTGACAGGAGAACAAAGTAAGTTACTGGAGAAATTCTATAAAGATTTCGTACGCAATGGGGCTAACCTGGAGGCTGCCAAACAGGAAAGGCTCCGGGAGATCAATAAAGATCTTTCCCTGCTGACCGTTCGTTTCGGACAGAATCTGCTGGCTGAGACCAATCATTACGAACTGCTTGTTACCGATCAGAAAGACCTCGCAGGACTTCCCGCTTCTCTTATCGAGGCAGCTGCCTTGTCGGCTAAAGAAGCTGGTAAAGACGGCTGGCGTTTTACCCTGCATAATGCCAGTGTAATGCCATTCCTGCAATATGCAGATCAGCGGTATCTGCGGAAGGAGATCTATCATGCGTATATCAACCGTTGCAATCATGATGATGAACGGGACAACAAAGACATCGTAACGCAGCTGGCAGCCTTAAGAGCAGAAAAAGCGACGCTGTTAGGATATGCCTCACACGCCGATCTGATACTGGAAGAAAACATGGCTAAAACACCTGCAAAAGCGAATGAGCTGCTACAACAACTCTGGACAGCAGCACTGCCAGTAGCCAAACAGGAAGCGAAAGAAATGCAGGCGCTCATGGACAGGGAAGGTAAAGGCGAACAACTGGAAGCCTGGGACTGGTTTTACTATGCGGATAAAGTAAGAAAAGAAAAGTATAACTACGACGCGGAAGCCTTACGCCCTTATTTCAAACTGGACAATGTACGCGATGGGCTTTTCTTTGTAGCGAAGAAGCTGTACGGGCTGACCTTCCATTTGCTGAAAGATGTTCCCGTATACCACGAAGAAGTATCTGCCTATGAAGTGAAAGATGAGAAGAACCAGTTAATAGGTTTACTATACCTCGACTTCCATCCCCGCAGCTCTAAACGCGGCGGCGCATGGATGACTTCTTACCGTAAGCAGTCCATTGCAGAAAACGGACGTGTAGCGCCCATCATCTCTATTGTCTGCAACTTCTCCAGACCTACCAATACCCAACCGTCCCTGCTTACTCCGGATGAAGCGGAGACTTTCTTCCATGAGGCAGGACATGCATTACATGGATTGTTATCCAACGTGACATATGAAATGTTGTCCGGTACCGCTGTTCCCCGCGACTTCGTGGAACTGCCCTCACAGGTAATGGAGCACTGGGCTTTTGAAACGGAAGTGCTGGAGCAGTATGCAAAACATTATGAAACAGGAGAACTTATTCCTGCCTCTTTAGTAGACAAGATGAAAGCAGCGATCAAATTCAATCAGGGCTTTTCAACAGTGGAATACCTGGCTGCTTCCCTGCTGGATATGAGTTATCATACGCTTGCTCCGGGCAGGACCATCATGCCGCTGATATTTGAGAAAGAAGAAATGGATAAGATCGGACTGATCCCACAGATTGCCCCCAGGTACCGTAGTACTTACTTCCAGCATATTTTTTCCGGCGGATATTCAGCAGGATATTACAGCTATATCTGGTCAGAAGTACTGGATAGTGATGCGTTCGCTGCTTTCAAGGAAGCGGGTAGCATCTTTGATGCGGCAACCGCGGCATCCTTCAGAAAGAATATCCTGGAGAAAGGAGGTACGGAAGAACCTATGGAATTGTATGTCTCCTTCCGTAAAAGAGAACCTGATGTAAAATACCTGCTGCAACACAGGGGATTGGAATAATATTGACAATAGCCGGTAGCCTTATCAGGCTGCCGGTTATTTTATCAGGATAACACTACCCTGCTGTTGTATGGCCTGATGCGTATTATCCAGGTACGTGATCGTCCATAAGTAAGTGCCGGGAGGCAATGGCTGTCCTTTCTGATCTCCCCTCCATCCATCATTCACATCGGTATTGACGTAGATCAATTGTCCCCAGCGATTATAAACAGACATCCTGAAATCACTGATCCTGTCAAATACCCTTACCCGGAATACATCATTCAAACCATCGCCGTCAGGACTGAAGGCATTCGGCACATATACTGCACATTTATTGGAGGCTACCGGCACTTCAAGGTCGCCGGCAATATCGCAATCCTGTGCATCAGTAATGTGATAGATATAATTACCGCCCCGCAGATTCCTGATGATACTATCCGCTTGTGAAACAATGCCGGGAATACTGTAAGTATAAGGAGTTACACCGCCTGTTGCCGCCAGTGTCAGTTCAGCATCATTGGTAACGGCACAGCTCATACCCCGTAACGAACTGCCCAGAAAAACAAACGGCGGCGGATCTGTTATTGAGATGTCATATAAAGTATCCAGGCATCCTTTAGCATCTTTGATGATAATATCATATTTGCCCGCATACAGATTATCAAATTCCGGTGATAATTTGCCTTGTGTATCCCCGTTCAGATAATATTCATAAGGTCCGGTACCGCCGGTGGTATTCAGCTGGATCTTGTTCTGGTTTTGCCCCGTACAACCCGCCAGGACGACTTCTGCATGACCGTCAAATGCTGTTTCAGACACAGTGATCGTATCCCGCACTGTTACCCCGTTACGGGCATGTACAGTTACAATATAATCACCCGAAGGGAGTCTGTCCCGGGTATTGGAAATACTGCCGTTGTCCTCCCATGTGCAGGTAAACGGCGGATATGTTCCTGTTACCGAAATACTGACAGAACCGGTGCTCACGCCTTTACAACTGGGTATTATATCATATGATATCTGTGGCACCTCCCGCAGCGTGTCTGATAGATTGTCGATGGCAAGCGCTATGCCATAGGCATTATCGCAGGCAACGCGTACGTCACCACCAAATACGATGTAACTGTATTCGCCATGCGGGGTAAATTCAGCAGTGAACCGTTGCCACTCTGTATTATAAAAAGGTCCCGACTGCCAAAGTAATTCCAGTGTATCCGTCAGTGTTGTTGCTCCATAAATAGCCAGTGCGCCATAACAGGTGGCTGAATCATATCCCCGGGCAAAACAGAGGTCAAAAGACACCCGGTAAGTTTTGTCGGGCAGCAGATCCGTATTCAGTTTCTGTGCGATTGCTTCCAGCCAGTGTGGTCCGCCTCTGAAGGCAGAATAGGTGCTCCCGTTCGAAGCCGGTTTATACACCCCTGTTACTCCTGGTTGAATATCAGGTGTAGAGGAAACAACCAACCATTGACCGGGTGCTCTATATTGAGAAGGTACCCCTTCCAGTGAGGGGTTGCGGATGCCTATGTCCTGCGCCTTCAGGATTGCCGGCATCACAAAGATAATGGAGTACAGAAAAAGTAACCTGTACACGGTTACCAGCCGGTAATACCCAGCCTTTAAATTCATAGGATCTTGTGTTTCAAATTGCTATTACAGTCAGATATAAAAGTTGGGCGGCCTTTTACATTCTCACATGATTTCCGCTTGCAAAGCTACACTTAATTGATAATTTTTCATAATAACTTATCATGCTCATAAGCGCTTAAACAGGTTCTCTTTCACAGTAGCGAACCATTCCTCTTTTAATATACTTAGAATGATGGTGCTTCTTCGGGTGCCATCGGGATTGGCGGCACAGCTCCGCATGGTTCCTTCCACCGTACAACCAATGCTCTTCATGGCAGCTATACTTCTTTCATTATTGTGAGCAGCCCTGAATTCCACACGCTCCATATCCATCCGTTCAAAGGCAAATTGCAACAGCAGGTACTTACAGTGTTTGTTCAGTCCTGTACCCTGGAAGTCTTTACCGTACCAGGTATATCCTAATTGCAACATGCTATGTGCCAGCTGGATATCATAAAAACGCGTGCTGCCGGCGTACTTCTGCGATTGTTTATCAAAGACGATAAAAGGATATTCCTTTCCGGCATTACGGCCTTCTACGGCTGCCCGGATGTATTCCCGCATAATACCGGGGCTGGACGGTGGTATTACTGCATAACGCCAGATATTAGGTTCCTCCCGGGTAAAGGGTATGAGGTGTTCATCATCAGCTAGTGTGAGGGGCCGGAGTAATACTCTCTCGTCTTCTAACCTGATATCATCTGAAAAATTGAATAGTGTCATGGTGCATGGGTTTCAAATGTGTAAGGCAAATATACTCAATCGGCAGCTCACTCATTTGAATTCCAACACACCATGCGACTGTTAATTATCTTACTTATTATCTATTAAAATAGCCAGTACAGCTGCACTTAATAAACGCTTTTGCATATGCCAGGAGTATATACTATCAGATTACCAGGATTTTACGGCCAATCTGATAAGTTTCCGTTTTACAATGAAGCAAAAATATAATTAAAATGTAAGTACTTTAAAAACGTACCGGAGTGTATAAACGAAGAAGGCGTCTGCTAAGCAGACGCCCCCTGATAATTGAAATGCTTTAGTTTATGCTTTGGTTACCCTGTTCTCTTTCCACAATACAAAGATGCTGCCTGCGATCGTTAACCACAGCAGGATATTGGAAATGTATACCAGCTTCTGACTGGTATAATAAGAAGAAGGTTCAAATTTGAATTCGATAGTATGCTGACCGGCTGGTACTGCAATACCACGCAGGATGTAGTTTACATTCGCGTAAGCTGTTTCCTTGCCATCCATATAAGCCTTCCAGCCATCCGGATAATATACCTCACTCAATACAGCAAACTGGTTGCTGTTTGCGCTTGTAGCATATTTGATCGCATCGTTATCATAGCTAACCAGTTTGATGCTGGCGGCAGAATCAAAAACAGGCTGGCTGGTGCTTGCTTTGAATGCATTGTCCATGATCGCTGTCTCTTTTGGATTCAGTTTATCCAGGGCCTTAATGGCTTCAATCGGACCATTTACATACTGGATATCCCTGACAAACCAGGCCGCTCCCAGTGCGTCAGGATTACGCTGTACCACCGGCATTGGCTGTTGCTGGTCCTGTGAACGGGTGATCACATAACGTGTATCCAGCATATTCAGCACGCCCATATTCAGACCTCCGCCTGGTTTTGCAAACTGGCTTTCGATGATATCCTGGTATGTACGCAATTTAGCAGCATGGTAACCACCTACTGAGCGATGATAGTAAGATGTGATAGCGTCATTGAAAGGATCGCCTGTGGACAGGTTTAATACCCTGTAATGCGGGTCAGTATCCTGGAGGATCTGCTGATCGGCAGGCGTAGGTGCAAAGTTACTGGCCTGGTAGCTGGATTCATCCTGGTAGTTTTCGCTGTTGAGATATTTCTTAGCTACTACCAGCAGGTCTATCGTATTTACCAGTATGAATGCAGTGAGGATGACCACCGGCTTTGCAATATTCTTCATATAGCAATACAAGCCCAGGATAACCAGCATCCAGATCCACAGGATGTGACCGATACCGCCGGCAAACATCGCCTTTCTGTCCTCGATCATCCCCTGCAGGATGCTATGAGCTACGGTGGAGTTTGCCTGTTGTGTAAAGCCATCCAGGATCTGGGAGTCGTAGCTGCCTTTATAATCGTTAAAGACATATACCAGTCCTGCAAATACGATCACACCACCGCTGACATACAGTATCTTTTTGAAGTTCTTTTGCAGGAATTCCTTTGCATCAGGTGCAAAGAATACCCTGTCCAGTGTCAGTACAGCCAGTAGCGGCAGTAATAACTGAGGGATGAGCAACGCCATAGATGGAGCCCTGAACTTGTTGTACAGTGGCAGGTGATTAAACAGCAACCTGTTAAACCCGGTGAAATATCCCCCCCAGGCAATAAAGATCATTAAAACGGTAGCTGCCAGTATCCACCAGCGGGTCACCATATCTGCCTTGCCGCTGCCATTTCCAACGAGTACCACCAGGCCGATGATAGCGAGGAAGCAAACTAAGGCGCCACTATAGGGAGGGCCTGCGGTAAACGGCGCAATACCACCCCAGTATTTGGGTAAGGTAGCCGCCACCTGGCTGGCCTGTGCTTCGGGAACATTCTGTTGTACAAGCGCTGAAACCACTTTCGAATCAGGGCTGAGGTGTTCACCGGAACCGCCACCAAAAGCGTTTGGCATCATCAACACGAAAGTTTCACTCATACCCAGGCTATAGGAGAATGCATAGCTTTCATCCAGTCCCTGTGTTTTGGCCTGTGTCAGTTTACCGTCTTCAGAGAGATCCACTGTCTTGCCACCACGGATGGTATATTTTGAATACTCGTAGGTAGTCAGTAAGCTCTGGGAGGTATTGGCCACGCCAATCAATCCGCCGACAAGCGCAAGTCCTAACGCGATGAGCATATGTTTGAACTCTTTCTGCCTCACCCACATGATAATATAACCAATGGTCATAATACCCAGCGTCATCAACAGGTAATAGGTCACCTGCGGATGGCCCGATCCTATTTCCATCGTAGCAAACAATGCTGTCAGTGCCAGCCCGGGTATGTATTTCTTTCTGAAGATCAGTACCAGTCCGGCCATTAATCCCGGCATATAGGCAATAGCCGCCATTTTAGTCTCATGCCCCACAGAAATAATGATGGGGTCATAAGTGGCGTAGGCAAAACCCAGACTACCCAGTATGGCTGCCCATACATTCACGCCATAGGCCATTCCCAGGATGTAGAAGCATAAGCAGGCCAGAAAGAAGTAGTTAGCCGGCTTAGGCAGATAAAACTGGAGGATACGGCCAAAATCAGGCAGCAGAGATTTTGAATCCATCGCCACCTGGTAATTGGGCATGCCGCTGAACAGGTGGGTATTCCACAAGGGGAAATGACCATGCGTCGCCTTATAATTAAAAGCATCCTGCGCCATCCCTTTCCAGTGTACAATGTCGGACTGTTGTAAGACCTTGCCTTCCAGCGCCGGGCTGCAATACACCATTGCAACTATCAAAAAGACTGCAATTGCAATCACATGCGGGATGATCTTCTTCCAGGAAAAACTGTTCATAGATCTCGTTGTTATTTTCAATACTGTTACTGATGAATACTAACAGCCTCTAAATCAGAGAACTGGCATCCAATTATTTTCTTGGTTATTATTTAAAATAATAATGGGAGGCAATTTATGCTTAAATGTTAATCTTTCAAAGTGTTATAAAATAAGATATAATTAAAATGTAGGGGAAAGAGGGCTGATGGCAGGCGGGAAATGGAGTATACGCATATCGGAAGATGGAGAAAGTCATCATCTCTCAATACTCTGTCGGCGGATGCGGCTTAATGTTTCGGGGGAAATACCCAGGTAGGAAGCAATCATTTGTTGCGGAAAACGCTGTATGAGCTCAGGGTCTGTATTCGCCAGCTCTTCATAACGTTCTCTGGCTGTATAAGCAATGCTGCTGTGCAGACGGCGCTGCGTCGCTATATGGTAACGCTGGTCAATGATCCGTACCATTGTTACAACGGCAGGTATCGTATCTAATAAACGCTGGAAATCTTCATTGGTGATCAGTAAAAGATCTGTGTCCTCCCATGCATCAATGTTATAACGGCTGGGAGTCAGCATAAAGAAACTTTCACGATCTCCGATCCAGGATTCTTCCAATCCCAGGTTGATGACATATTCCGTTCCTCTACTATCAACACTGTATTGTCGCATGGCCCCTTTGAGTATAAAGCCAAAGAATTTGCAAACGTCTCCCTCCTGCAAAAGATATTGCTTTCGCCTTAGCCTTTTAAACGTAAATGCTTTCATGACTATCTCGAACTCGGCATCGGTTAAAGTAGTTGAAGCATAGGTATTAATATAAGACCGCAAAACCTCACTCATCCTTTAAAGGTAGGAATTTTCCTAAAAGCTGCTAAGCCGTTATTGCGCTTCGATAACAACATGTATGATCACCTAACACTGTTCGGCATTTGAAACTATCTGCTGGCAAGCATTTCAATGAGGCTCCGTATTATCACTGAAAAAAGTATTGCGTATTTCTACGCAGTAATTTTTACTCCAACAAGTAGGATACGGAAAGTGATGATATACTCAAGATGCCTGTTCTATACCGTTTTAGCACCGATTAACAAAGTTGTAATGATAAATGTCATACCGCTTAATACTATCGTAATGATCTGCGTTATCAGGCATGCATGTAATACCAGATATACTGTAATATCTGTGCCAGTAAGCATTTTAATAGTACCAATGAATGTTGCTGAGATGTATGATCACGCCGATATATGCGTTACAAAGTCACTTCCCTCTCCCGTTTCCAAACACCGATCGGCAGTGTCAATGCGCAGCAGGATCTTTATCCGTCAACGCTTCTATAAAAGCGATCAGCGCTTTCTTCTCTTTTGGTGTGAGCTGTAGCGGTACTGCGGATAATGTCTGGTTTGATACAGACAAGCCCATGCCATTCCCTCCGCCCTTGTTATAAAAATCAATCACCTGCTCCATATTCCGGAAAGCACCGTTATGCATGTAAGGCGCCGTCACCGCAGCATTACGTACGGTAGGCGTTTTGAAAGCGCCTTTATAAAAATCTATGGGAAAGAATGACAGGCGACCGCTGTCTCTATCCTGCAACGGATGAGCAAGATCATCATTAGCAGGTGTACCCAATACTTCAAATTCAGTCCTGTTATAGAGCGGAGGTATCAAGCCATTGAATAAGGGCGCGAAATGACAGGTAGCACATTGTCCTTTTCCCATGAAAAGGTTTCCTCCCTCCCGCTGCTCATCTGTCAATGCCTGCTTATTGCCCGCCATATATTGATCAAAAGGTGAATTGAAAGGCGTCAAGGTACACAGATAGGCAGCCAGCGCCGCCTGCACCTGTGGCAGGGAAATTCCACCATAGGCAGGCATGTTGTGTAACCTGTGCAGAACTGTGTCATCATTGGCATTCATTTCCTGTGGACTATGCATCACCGCTTTAACCTGCTCTTCCAGGCTTTGAACCCTGCCATCCCAGAACTGGGAATACTGGTAGCTGGCATATAGCAGTCCGGGCGTATGCCGGGGCAGGTCCTCATTTCCAGTAAGACTTTTGTTCCGTACAAGGCCATCTGTAAAATAACGTGCTGGCTGGTGACAAGTGGCACAACTGCGGGTGGCATTTCCTGACAAAGCGGTTTCGAAGAATAAGCGTCTGCCAAGTGCAGTATCTCCTGCTATACCATTATGTGGGAAAACATCTTTTTTCAGTGCCGAAGGACTGAAGAGATCATGACTACTGTTCAGCAATAAACGTTGTAAAGGAAGGGCCGTATTTACGAGAAAAGAGAGCCTGTCAAATGAATCAAAATCCCGCTGTGTAGCCAGCATACGGATACCCTGTTGTAAATAATAGGTAACGCTGTCTTTTTTATCCAGATCCTGGTAAGGCGTTAAGATGGTATCAATAGCTTTCATGGCAGCAGCTGCCTCCGCTATGCCGCTTTTTAAGAGAGGCGCGTCATATCCTGTGATGTACAGCGCCATGATACGTATCAGCTCCTGCTGTATGCTTTCCATTGCCTGGGGTTCGGTAGCCGAAAATTGATACAACAACGCATTCAGGTCCTCCGCTGTCTGCACCAGTACCGTAACCTCTGCTGCCAGTTCCTGCCGGTGCTGATAGACCTGCGGATCGTATAACAATGCTTCTATCTGCTGCAGGCCTACCGGCTCTTCATATTCGATATAGGGCTCCTCTATTTCGTATTTGGCAGGTGCGTTAAAAACATAAGCTTCGCTCGCGAAGAAATATTCCAGGAAGAAGGCAATGGATTTATAGCTGATCCGGCATTCCCGCAGGGCCTGTTTCGCGGCTATTAATGAGGTGCTGTCGCCGGGTTGTAACTGTTCAATACGCTGCCGGAGTATTAACGTCTTCTCTGCAAAAACGGGTTGCTGCCGTTTAAAATAGGCTACTACCCCATCTGATAAAGAAGCAGGACGTTCCCCTTGTGACGTCAGTATCACTGCTATCAACAGCAATGCACAAATACCGGGGAACGTCACTCTCCAACGCATATATTCTATTTTGTGGTAATAATCGTAAATGTATCTTTCACACAACTTTCATCATCCTGCACGGTATATTCTTTTTTACCTGGGCGGGCCACTACTGTGATGCTTTTGGTTTGCTGGCCTTTTTCGCTCCACTTGTAATGACCGGTAAAGGAGGCAGTCAGTATCACTTTGCTCTTAGCTTTGACATGCAATACAGTGTGTTTATTGACTTCCTTCATCAGGGTAAAATGGTCCCTGATCACACCATCCGCGCAGATCCATTTCAGGTCAAGACGATTGCCCTGTACTTCCAGCATGGTAGCACCGCCATCCGTGGCATTGGCATACTGCATGGCATCGTGCGGATAACCGGGTTGTGTGCCTCCCAGTTTGCCTGCCGAGCCGCTCAGCACATAAACAGTTCCATGGTTGGAGCTGTCTTTTACGTACGGACAGGAGTTTTCGCTGCCGTCGTACAATCCGGAGGACTGGCTCAGGTTGTGCTGAGCAGCGCTGTAAGTAGCCTCCATGCCATAGTGACCTTTCATCAGGCGGGTACGCTCGTAATCGTGACTATGACCGCATAACACCATATCTACGCCATAACGTTCCAGTATACGGATGAAATTCTCACGGATATGTACCAGCTCCATTTCATGATCGGAGTTGTGGGAGCCCATTGTATAAGGAGGATGATGCCAGTAAGCGATCACCCACTGTTTGTTCCTGTTGGCTTCCAGGTCACGTTTTACCCACTGTACCTGCGGACCGGTCGTATCATATAAACGATATTGCTGGTCTTCTTTTCCATAGGAATCAAGCGATAAAAAATGGATGTTTCCTATGTCAAAGGAATAGAATGCCTGTGTATTGGAAGGTACACCACCGGATTCTCCCTGTGTTGGCATGGAAAAATTCTGGTAGTAGGCTGTCTGGTGTGTACGTTGTGCCTGCGCTGCCGCACCGGGGAAGTCCCTGTCGTTATAATCATGGTTACCCGGAGCGGGGAACATGGGGTATTGTTTTAACAGGTCATCCTTATATACATTAAAGAATTTTGCCTGAAACTCAGCATCTGTACCGCTGTTATAGGCATTGTCGCCCAACAGTATCCAGGCATCCATATAGTTTCCATCCAGGTATTTAAGGACAGACTGTTTTACATTGCGCTGGTTTACGGAATTGTTGCCGCAATCGCCAAACACACCGATACGATACATTCCTTCTTTACCCTGTTCCGGCAGCGTATAAAAGTAATTGGCGCTATCTCCCTGCAAGAGGGTTGTAAAATCAGCTATTTTATAGTAATAACGGGTATGTGGCTGCAATCCTTCCAATCGTACAATATGTTCCGTAGTCAGGGTAGAATCATTAACCATATGATCTGTATTTTCTTTTGTTTCCCCGTACTGTACCCTGCTTCTGGTGGCAGTATTGGTGCGCCAGCGGATAGTCATACCATGCGCTGATCCTGACTGCAGATATGGTCCGCGGATCAGCGATACGGTTGGTTCTTCCTCAGACTGTGCTGCGGCTATCAGGCTGCCTGCCATTAAAATGCCCGTCAGCAGGCAGGATCGTATTATACCCATCTCCTTAAATTTTCTGCGAGGTAGTCAATTTAGAATATTATACTGCTACCGGATGTATGAAATTATTGTTAAATAAAAATGACTGCATACATGTAGCATTATGGCACATATACTGCAGTCAGCCTTATTTGATGTAAAGATAAAAACTAGAGTTTCAGTTTCAAACCCATTGTTTGTTTCATAGTCAGCAGGGCTTCGGCATTGCCCCTTGCATCATCCACCGGATGATGGGTATGCGCTGACCGGCGCAGGTGTTTAAAGGTTTTGAACATATCTTTCTCCATTCCCTTATAGACGCTTCCCAGGTTCTGAGAGCTGAACCCAAAAGGATTTTCACCCAGGAAATGATGGAAATACCAGCAAACGAACATCCAGTCAAAACCATTATTGTCACTGATGAAGATCGGTCTGTCCGTACATACTTCGCTAATCCACTGTTTGAAGTTTGCCATCACTTTACTGGGTTCATCGAATGTAAGGGTTTCCGCCCGGGAATGCCCGGATACTGCCAGGGCTTCGGAATTGAATCTATATGATATCGGCTTTAATCTGCCATAAAAGGTCTTATCGAGGGCGTTGTCTACTTTAATAGCGCCCAATGAGATCATTGAATAATCTCCGGGAATAGGCCCATCGCTTTCCACATCAACCATTATATAGGCCATGTCAAATTGTTTTTTTAGGTAATAAAATTAAGTTTAAACAGGAGTACTGCCTGTTGTGTGTTCCAGTCCTGCAAGGAGCCTGCTGATACTGTTGTCTTAGCCGGGGTACGGGGTATAAGGATCTTTAAGGCGCTTTACGCTGAAATACATTGTTTATAAACGGGGGCAAAGATATAGATAATTTTATTTAATATCAAAATCCGGGGACGACCATTTCCGGGGATTATTCCGTCCCGGGTTGTATCGTTCCCCGGGGGGACATGCGTTCCGGTCCGGTGTTGCACCGTTCCCCGGGGACGTTCGTTCCGTTTCCCCGGGGTTACACCCGTTCCGTTTCCCCGGGGTTCCACCCCGCGCTACAAACACTGGGACTCCCTCCTGGCGGAGTCCTATTGCCGCGAGTGATTGCGTGATGGTATTAGCATTCGTATCCAATACGCTTTATACACGACGCATACACGGCGTATACACGACGCATCCCCGACGCATAGTTGGACCTGAAACCCATAAGACAGGTTACCAAAACAGGTACTAAAGCGCACAATTCTCATGGTAATTGATCAATTTGATCGGAGTCTGGTCGAATTCGAAGCCGGCATATGCCTCTCCTATTTCGTCCAGGACGGTCATAATTTCGAGCGGATCGGTAGGAGTTACCAGTCTGCTTCTGAACGCTTTAAAGTCAGGCAATCCCTTCAGGTAATTGAAATAGTGTTTACGCATACTGTAAATACCAGCCACTTCTCCCTTCCACTGTATGGATTTCTCCAGCTGACGCCTGCAAACACCGATGCGCTCTTCCAGTGTAGGTGCTGGTAATATCTCCCCTGTCTGCAGGTAATGTTTTACCTCCCGGAAGATCCAGGGGTAGCCTATTGCCGCCCGGCCGATCATGATACCGTCCACGCCGTAGCGGTTCTTGTATTCCAGGGCTTTCTGCGGACTGTCAATATCTCCATTACCGAAAATTGGTATATGTATACGAGGATTATTCTTCACTCTGGCGATCAATTCCCAGTTGGCCTCGCCTTTATACATCTGGGTACGGGTACGTCCATGGATAGCCAGTGCCTTAATACCGGTATCCTGGAGCCGTTCTGCCACCTCTTCGATGTTTTTCGTATCCTCATCCCAACCCAGGCGGGTTTTGACTGTTACGGGCAGCTGAGTGGCCTTTACGCAGGCAGCAGTCAACCGAACCATCAGATCAATATCCTTCAGTACACCTGAACCTGCTCCTCGGCTCACAATACCCTTGATCGGACAGCCAAAATTGATATCCAGCAGGTCAGGCTGGGTCATATCTACGATTCTGGCGGCCATAGACAGCTTTCCTTCGTCTCCGCCGAATATCTGTACCCCCACAGGGCGTTCCTCCTCAAAAATGGCCAGTTTCCGGCGACATTTGTCCGTATCCTTCACTAATCCATCGCTGGAAATGAACTCCGTATACATCAGGTCGGCCCCGTTCTCCCGGCACACCACCCGGAAGGGAGGATCACTCACATCTTCCATAGGCGCCAGCAGCAAAGGGAAGTCAGGCAGCACTATTTTATCAATCTTTACCAAAGTTGCATGTTTATGTAAATCAAAGCGATATCTCATTGTTTGTCATCCAGACAGGAAAACGATCCCTGAAGAAAAATGAGCTCCCGTTTAAAATGGAAGGGCAAAATTACAAAAAAAAGGCGGGGCTCCTGAAGTCCCGCCTGAATGTTCACAGCCGTATTTCAACTGGTTGCTTTGGTTGATATGCTCACTGTCTATTCACTGTCTATATAAACCATCGTAAAAAGGCGAACATTCGCATAACTGCTATATTCCCCTATGCAATAGATCTAAGTATACCCTATGACAATCCAAATGGTGCTATACTTTGATATGCCTTCTGCGGGTTGAAATTATGACAGGAAAGAACCGCTGAAATGAAGAGGAAGGCCCAAAAGTAAATTTAGGCGTTGAGAATTGTCTAAATGACTATCTGGCTCCATCAGGTATACGAAAGCAAACAGGGTGTATCATACTGTTGATACACCCTGCTGTATGTTATTTATTATTGTCATTCAGACACCCTGCATTCATTAGTTCAGGAACACCTGGTACTGGAGAATAAAGCTGCCCTTACGATCGGTCTTGAACGCGTCCTGGGTCGCTGCATCTACCTGGTATATGGGTCTGCTCTGATAAGCGAAAGTCAGTTTGGAAGTATGTCCTTTCAGCAGCCAGTTGATACCTCCATCCCAGAAGGCCATATTATCTCTCAACCTGTCGTAATGCGCATACTGTAAACTGGCGTAAGGCATCAGGGTTGTTTTACCGATCAGGTTATTCTTGAATTTATAACCTATCTGTCCATACAGCAGGTTACCGGTTCCAAAGGAAGGATAGCCATTACCACTGCCATTGAGGATACCTGGCCGGGTGGTACCATTGGCAGGATTCATGGTAGCCTGGTTACGGATATAACCTTTGCCCCAGTTGAAGTTGATATAAGATGCATACGCACTCAGCGCTGTTCCTGTCTGCGCATTGATAGGCGCATCATAGTAGGCATCCACTGCAAAATGCTGCATATTGGACTCTATAGTATCGCCGTTGTTACCGGCGCGCCACATCGCATCAGGCTGGATCTGGAAACCTGCACCGATGTTAAAGACTCTTTTCGCCCCTAAATAAGTACCGGTGGTATAAGCCGTAGTATTAGCTTCCTGGTCGAGGAACTGCCATTGGAAATATCCATGCCATTGCATTTTGGCAGGTTTGGCAGAGAAAGTAGATTGAGCGCCGACAGTAGGCACATATCCATTGGACTTCTGTACGGCCATAGGACTGCTCATTACTACACGGTAATCCAGTTTGCCCAGTTTACCTTTTGCATATATGCTCAGCTTACGCAGGAACTGGTCTGTTACGTCGTTGGTGCTCTGTTCAAACAAGGGCGCATCTACCCCCAGGATCGTACCGACGGAAGGAGCTGAAAAACGGGTTAAACCATTCCAGGCGCTCAGACCTCCACCAAGTGATAAATGTTTTCTCACCACTTCATATTCACCCATGATATCATGAATGAAGAAACCCGCTTTCCTGTCGGAAGAATAGTTGAAGTTGTTCATACCGATCTGTGAATAGATGAACACACGGTCGGCAATCTGTCCGAAGGCCTGAAATCTCGCCCTTCTTACCCCAATGTCGGTGTAATTGTCTTTCGCATACCCGTTAATCGTAGTACCGGGGTTCATATCAGTATTTCTGAGCCAGATCTGAGAGACCAGTGTGAACTTGAAGTAGTTACTACCATCTTCATTCAGCCAGATCTTACCATCTTTAAATCCCTGCGAATACGCGCTCATGGCACTTCCGCTAATCAGTAGCACAGCTGCTACCCGTTTCATTAATTTGTTGATATACATCTTTGTTTGCATTTCTCTGTACAGTGCAGGTCATATGATGACCCTGTTAAACAGTCATGCGTAGTCATATACAAAGGGGGGTCGCTATCCTTTCCTGTACATTCATAATACCGGCAAATGTCTAGCCGGCATGCAAACGGGATGGATGCTTTATGAGACAATTGCTGTCAGGATACAATTATACGATGGCGTCTCTCTTACGTATAATATGGGTTACATCTCCTTCTATCATTTTCTCCAGTAATTCATATCCTCCATTAGGGCGACGGTGTGCAAATTCCCGCTCGCTCAATGTAATAGGGCTGGTCCAAAAGAGATTGACTTTGTCGCCATACATTTCCGGCAGTGTGATGCTTTCACCATTATACAGTGCGGCAGACAATACAATACTTTCAAAAGGCGCTGGTAGCTTACCGGAACCGATGGTATGCCCCTCTCCCAGCCAGCTGATATGCCTCCAGGGAATATCTACCATACCAGAAATACCTTCCGCCATCCTGGTGATCTCTTCTTCTGTATAGTCGTCTTTACTCACAGCCAGAGCGATCTCCATTCTTCTATAGGCAGGTGCATTGTCATTATACAGGTAGGATACCCATGGCATAGGGCGGATGCTCACACCCATGCTCAGGAAATAGATCACATTATCTTTTTCAAACTTTCCCAATGCCATTGGCGGCCATTGGTTATTGTCTATTGCAAAATACTGCAGCATCTTTCCGAAATGACGCTCATAGGTAGCAATAAATTGCTCCTGTATCACCGGCCACTGGGGCGTTTCTGTACTTTCCCACTGTTGTCTGAAGCTTACAGCGTCAGCTACATGTTTATGCTGCTCATTTTTACCGGGCTGGCCCAGCGGGAATACCAGCGCGTTGCCATCTGCATCAATACAATCTGCTGCATAAGACACAGGTTCCTCTGTATACAGACTCCAGCCGGGTATCACACCCAATGTTTCTCCATCATATAGTACGGCAGCACCGTCTTCTTCCGGCATCCATACGATGGATAATAGTTCTGCCTGTAAAGGTGCTTTCCCTTGCGGATGATTCGTTAAATGTGCTTCCAGCATAGGTGCTTCGCCATTCTGCATAGCAGCACTGTCCCTTTGTGAAGGGCCGGGCTGTAAGTTGCGTAACCAGCAGGCACGCATACGATACTTCTTGCTGTGCAATTCTGCAGGATACAGGTAAAAATAAGCTGTCCGTTCGTCCTGCTCTACAATCGCATACATCGTGTAGCGGCTATTGGCTTGTTCTATTAATACTGTTGGTCCGTTGCTCATAATATGCAAGATAATTACTTATCATTAAACAAATACCCTAATATCATTTATTTAGCATACCTTTGCGTCACTTTTATTCTCTTCCTCACTGCTTTTGCTGTTACCCTTCAAAACATTGTGTTGGTTTGCGAGTAAGGCGGGTAAAGTATTAGCAACATCACCGGACAAGCGCCACTGCTGATAGCCTTACCAAATATTTATCATCAAAAATTAAAGATTTTGTCATTTGAACAGTTAAGGCTCGTTGAGCCCTTGCTGAAGGCCTTGGAGCACGAAGGTTATACCACTCCGACGCCCATTCAGCAACAAGCCATCCCTTTTGTACTTGATAAGAAGGACCTCCTGGGCTGCGCCCAGACCGGCACCGGTAAGACAGCTGCTTTTGCGATACCCCTGTTACAATTAATGCATGAAGACCAGCAGGTTTCACGCAAAGGTCCCCGCAATATTAAAGCACTCATATTAACACCCACCCGCGAACTGGCCATACAGATCCAGGAGAGTTTTACTGCCTATGGCAGATTCCTCGACCTGAAAAGCCTTGTGATCTTCGGTGGTGTGTCACAGCATCCGCAAACAGAAGCCCTGAAAAAAGGCGTGGATATTCTCATCGCTACACCAGGTCGTTTGCTGGATCTCATCAGCCAGAATTACATCACGCTGAGAGATATTAAGTACTTCATCCTGGATGAAGCCGACAGAATGCTGGATATGGGATTTGTACATGACGTAAAACGCGTCATCATCAAACTGCCGGAACAACGTCAAACGCTGTTCTTCTCTGCTACCATGCCTCCGGAAATACAGACACTGGCAAACGCTATCCTGCGCAATCCTGCTAAGGTGGAAGTAACCCCGGTATCATCTACTGCAGAGACGATCACACAGTCCATGTACTTCGTGAATAAAAGCGACAAACGTAATCTGCTGCTGCACATCCTGAAGGATAAATCTATCCGTACAGTACTGGTATTTACCCGTACCAAACATGGTGCAGACAAGGTTGTGAAAGACCTGAACAAAGCAGAGATCACTGCTGAAGCCATTCATGGTAATAAATCGCAGAACGCCCGTCAGCGTGCCTTGAACAATTTCAAGTCACAACAAACGAGAGTACTCGTAGCTACCGATATTGCCGCCAGAGGTATCGATATCGATGAACTGACACATGTGATCAACTACGAGCTGCCAAACGTACCTGAAACATATGTACACCGTATTGGCCGTACCGGCCGTGCAGGAGCAAAAGGAATGGCCATCTCTTTCTGTGAAGGAGAAGAAAAGGCATTCCTGAAAGATATTCTGAAGCTCATTGCCCGCGATATTCCTGTGGTGACAGAGCACCCTTTTCACAATGGCGACAACCTGTCTGCCCCGGTACAGCGCCCTGCAGCGCCTAAGCCGAAGCAGCAGCATCCCCGTGATAAGAAAGGAGGCTTCTCCCGCAACCGGCAAGGACATGTATCACCACGTCAGCATAAAGACAATGGCAATGGTGGCGGGCAGCCGCGGCACGGACAACAACAGCGCGGTAATCAACAGCGTGAAAGATCTGCATCGAAATAAACGGATCGTTTAAAATAAAGGAGGTTGTATCAAAGTAATTTGATATAACCTTTTTCATTTACGCTAAGTAGCTTCGGTTCATATCCCTCCTCAGAAATACTTCTCAATCGTCAACCCATAACTGAATAGGAGGTTTTCTCTCGCCGTCCGGTTCAGCTTATTGTAGGTCATCGTTGCCGTAATACTCAACCATTTCCGCAACAGGATGGAAAGATTCGAGGTAGAACGGATATTGTAGTCATTACTATGTGATAAGGAATGCTGCAGGAAATGCGTACCATCAACGATAATGATTTCATTTATCACAAACTTGTACGATAACCGGAAAGAGTTCCTGAAAGTATGATATACATCCCGGATGGTATCTTTCAGGAAAAGATCACTATTCTCAAACAGGATACCATCGCTGAGTGAAAGATAAGCCCCCTTTCTGTCCAGAATATTATACGCAATGCCTCCCCCTCCCTGGAAACGGTCGTTGATCTTGAGTGAAAGGCTCTTGTCATAGTTGGCCAATCCCCAGTAATAGATCTGGCGTACAGCCCTGAACAGGCTAAAGTCCATCGATGCTGCAAAGTCGTTGTTCGTCTTCACACTATCCTGCTCACCATACACCCATCCGCCGTTGGCATTCAATGCAATCTTTTTCTTGCTGACACCTACCTTGAAGTTATTGTTCAACAGGTATGATCTGCCATCCTGTGTTCTGTTGATCGACCCGGTGGAAGAAAACTTGCCATAGTAATGAACAGAATCGCTGAATTGCCCCTGTGCAGTGGTATAACAAATCATCATCAGTAACAGGCTAAAAACATACTTCATAACTAACAACAAGCTTTTATGTTCAGGCAATCAGTCCCAGTTTCTTTGAATGAGCAATAGCCTCTCTGCTATGTTTAAAATAACAACAGGGAATCCCCCTTCCGCTGATAACATCGGCAATTTCCTGTGTAGCGGCATAACGGCTATTTCTCACATGCCGCAGATAAACGGCAACGATCTGTGTAGTGAAATGTTTGGTAATGGCCTCGTAGATATGCGGATCTTCCTGTGTATCATCTCCCAGCAGGATAAACCGCATGTGCGGATAATGCTTCAGTATACGGCTGATCCTTGTAAACTTGGTACCATGGTGCTGCTGGCCGCTTTTCAACAGCTTATGTAAAGGCTTCAGCTGACTTAAAAGGAATACGCCTTCCGGCAGTCCGTGCATGCGACAGAACTCACGGATATACGCATACAGGTTCCATTCACTGCTGGACACATAAAAGAATGGACGTGGAAGACGTGTCTTGTTGATTGCATCACTCAGCAACTGGTAATGATTCACTACTCCTTCAAAAGGCTTACGCGTACGCGCATTGCGGGTGAACAATACATGGAGTCTTTTCAGCATAGCCGCAGAATGAGATATCAGGAACGTATCATCGATATCTGAAATACATCCGAACTGGCTGCGATGTGGAATTATCACTACACCCATTGCACGTGTTACCGGGCTTTCTTCCACATTCGTGACCATTACTTCCACCACATGATCACCAGGCTCCGGCATTTTTTCCGGTACCCACTGCATATGAAAAAAGCCATCTGATTCCGTCACTGCTGTAATAGTTTGTCCCTCCCATACCAACTGCACCTGCGCCCCTTGCCTTGGTTTTACCATGAACAAGCGCAACAGGGCTATCATATTGAACAAAGGAAAGCGGCTATACCGCATGGTGGGTAATGGTCCGAGGTCCAGTACATGACCAAATATTTCCAACTGTTCCACACCGCCTATACCGTGGTAAACGCTGATATGCGTTCTACCTTCCAAACCCAACCAATGTAGAATTTTATTCCATACAGACATTCAGGCGCTTATTTTGTAATGAACAGAGTGTATTAATTACGTATAAAGCACATGGCGCAGCAATCATCTATGCAGCTCCGGCTTCTTTTTGTGATCAATCCTGTTTCAGGCGGCAAAAAGAAGGCCGATCCTGAAGCATTCATCAAAAATTATTTCCATGAACGACAGGAAGAGATCCACTTTTTCCTGCTGGATAAGCCACAGCAGTCGCTTACAGACCTTATCAGAAAAATAAAGCCCAGCTGTGTAATTGCTGTTGGCGGTGACGGAACGGTGAAGATGGTAGCAGAGCAATTAGTAAATACCGCTATTCCAATGGGTATCCTGCCTGCCGGTTCAGCTAACGGCATGGCGACGGAATTAAGTATTCCGGCCGACTGGGAACAGGTACTGGGCCTCATTACCAGGGAACATCCATCTACGGTAATAGATATAGACCTCATACAGATAAATGGTAAAGAAACCTGCATCCACCTGAGTGATGTAGGACTGAATGCATTGCTGGTGAAGAATTTTGAGCAGAGGGGTATTCGCGGAAAAATCGGCTATGCTCTTTCTGCTTTCAAAACCTTGTGGCAGAACAAGCGAATGGAAGTTAAAATAGAAAACAAAAAAATACACCTTATCCGTCATGCCCATATGATCGTACTCGCCAATGCGCGGATGTATGGTACGGGCGCCAGTATCAATCCCAATGGAGATCCTACCGACGGCCTGTTTGAAGTGGTGATCTTACGGAAACTGTCCATTCCGGAACTATTGAAGATGTTATTCAGGCATCGCCCCTTTGATCCTGCTAAAACAGAGGTCCTTCAGGCAAGCCAGGTGACCATCAGTACCCGAAAGCGGGCACACTTCCAGATAGATGGAGAATACCTCGGCAAGACCAACCAGATACGCGCCAATATACTGGCGCGTGCGCTGAAAGTAATTGTGCCTGTCGCACCGGAAGCAGCGCGTTAAAATGATATCAGCCCTTAAGCGAAAAATATCAACTGCAATCCTGCACTGACACAGCTCTCCGGAAGCGCCTACCGCTCTTCCAATTACCTGTCCACCGGTCATCTTATTGCATGTATTTCTACCCCCTGCTTTATATTTTGTACGCAAATGATTTCTATGCGGAAGATTCTATTACTCCTGGCCCTCCTGTTGCCGGGATATGGCCTATTTGCTCAACAAACCTATGTATTTAAAGACGGATTGATCAGCGGGCCCTGCCATCAATATGGCCGGACCGCCTTATTTACAGACCAGCTGGCCTGGGCGCTCTGCAACGGCGAACTGAAAACGCCTGTAAAGGGTGCCACCTCTTTCCCGGATGAAAAAGGCACACAGCAGCAATGGCAGGATATTACAGCCAATGCAGAAGGCTCTTTTGCCGGTCGTGTGATCAATAATGGCTACCTGTATGTTTCTTACAATGCGCCTAAGGCACAGACAGCTATCCTGAATGTTACCGGCCACCAGATGGTGTATGTAAACGGTACGCCTCATGCCGGCGATATGTATCGCTATGGCTGGATGTATATTCCGGTACAATTACACCAGGGGAATAATGAATTTTATATCCGTACGGGCCGCAGCTTCGGCAGACAAGGCATCAAAGCCAGACTGCTGTTTCCCGAAAAACCAGTTTATATCAGCATCGCCGATTCTACTATGCCTTTCGTAGTAGCAGGCAATAATAACAGTGATTTATGGGGTGCGATAGTAGTGGTAAACACTTCTGCACAGCCGCTTAAAAACCTGCAGATACAGGCCACTGTGAACGGTAAAACAGTCAGCTCCACTATTCCTGAAGTAGCGGCACTGACAACGCGCAAAGTGGGCTTTAAATTCGATGCATCCGGCACTGCCAACGGCAGCTATAACTGCACGCTGGTGTTAAACAATCAGAAGACCACTATCGACAGCAAGACCTTCACACTGAAAGCAGTCACCAACAAAGACCACTACAGCAATACTTTTGTGAGTGATATAGATGGCAGTGTACAATACTACGCAGTTTCACCACAGGCAAATCCTGATGGCAAAGCGCCTGCGTTCTTCCTTTCTGTACATGGTGCAGAAGTACAGGCCATCAACCAGGCAAGCGCCTATAAATATAAAGACTGGGGCGTACTGGTAGCACCTACCAACCGCCGTCCGCGTGGCTTCAACTGGGAAGACTGGGGCCGCCTCGATGCACTGGAAGTATTGAACATCGGTATTAACAGCTTCCATCCTGATCCTGAAAGGATCTATCTGACAGGTCACTCTATGGGTGGACACGGTACATGGTACCTGGGCGCTACCTATGCCAGTAAATGGGCTGCTATTGCTCCCTGCTCCGGTTATCCAACCCTGATGGGATATGGCTCTGCAGACGGGCTGATCCCTGACTCTCCCCGCAACAGTACTGAACAGGTACTGCTGAGAGCCAGCAACCCGAGTAACACGTTTAAACTGGCTACCAACTATAAAGCGGGTGGTGTGTACATCCTTCATGGCGACAGCGATAAAGTTGTTTCTGTTGACTATGCAAGACAAATGAAAAAGATACTGGCTGATTTCCAGAAAGATTACAGCTATTATGAATATCCCGGTGGAGAACACTGGTATGGTGATACCTGCGTGGACTGGGGCCCTTTATTTCAGTACTTCAAATGGCATACTATTCCGGCAGATACCAGCGTGAATGAAATTGATTTCACTACTGCCAACCCTGCTATCTCTGCCGTACATCACTGGGTGCACATTTTACAACAACAGCATGCACTGGAATACAGCCGTATACAGCTGAGCAGAACTAAATCCCGCGACGCAATTACCGGTACTACTTCCAATATCCAGACGCTGGCTATTGACCTGAAAGATATCCCTGTGGGCCATACACTCAGCATCACACTGGATAACAAACCAGCAGTGACCTATACACGTAAAACCGGCGACAGCTTGTTGTACCTGCACAACGGTGCACAGTGGACGGCCGGTGCTGCACCAACAGCTACTGATAAAGGCCCTGCGCGAAATGGCACATTCAAGGAAGCATTCAACCATCGTATGGTGTTTGTGTACAGCACCGGCGGACAGGCAGCAGAGAATGAGTGGTCTTTAAACAAGGCGCGTTACGATGCAGAAACATGGTATTACAGAGGCAATGGCGCTGTAGATATTATTGCAGATAAAGATTTTGATGCAGCGAAATATCCTGATCGTGGTATCATTATCTATGGTAATGCCAGCACAAACAAAGCGTGGAAACAGTTGCTGCAAAACGCGCCTGTACAGGTAACACGCGGTAAGGTAACAGTGGGTAAACAGGAATATGCCGGAGAAGGACTGGCTGCTTATTTTATGTGGCCAAGAGCTGACAGTAAAACTGCTTCCATTGCTGTAATTGCAGGTACAGGATTAGCAGGTATGCGTGCCGCAGAT
Source organism: Chitinophaga filiformis (assembly GCF_900102545.1). Taxonomy (GTDB): domain Bacteria; phylum Bacteroidota; class Bacteroidia; order Chitinophagales; family Chitinophagaceae; genus Chitinophaga; species Chitinophaga filiformis. Next base: position 83,796 of record NZ_FNBN01000013.1, read on the forward strand.
GCGAACCAGTATTTCGCCGGTGGCAGCGGTTTTCCTGACTATATGATCTTTAATGTGGACCTGCTGAAAGGCAATACTGCAGCAGTGAAAACAGCAGGCTTTTACAACAACGAGTGGCAGCTGGATGAAAAAGAAATGATCAGAAACTAAAAGCAGAATTAGTAAATAAAAATGCCGCGGAGATCTTCGCGGCATTTTTATTGCTGATACCTTATCTCTCAGAATTGCCACTACTCCCCTTTTCCGGCAACTGGTAGCCCTCTTCTACAAATGTTTATATTACGCTTCTCGGTTTATGTGGTTTAACATCTTTACATAATTTGAGGAAGAAAGCCATACAGCCTCCTACAAGATGTGTATAATTACCCATGATATTTACGCATGATACACACTATTGACTAAGGTCATCATTCATGGCATAGTTTGTGTTTTTTAGAAAGATAAATTATTCTTCATTTTAAAAGCTCCATATTATGTTACCTCTGAATCGTGCCAGCAAAGGCCTGTTAGGCATCTTAGCATTAACAGGATTGTTTACTTTCTCTTCATGCAGTAAAGATGACGATAACACAACTGTTGAACCTGATGCGACTGTTAAAATTGTCAATGTGTTGCCCGATGCAGGCAGCGTAGATGTATTCAACGGATCAAGTAAACTGAATTCTTCCACCATTGCTTATGGTGAATCCACCGGATATCTGAATGTAAAAAAGGGGGATGCTACATTTGATTTTAAGAGTTCTGTATCCGGCAATACTGTACTATCTGCGCCGGTAACATTTGAAAAAAGTGAAAATTACTCACTGTTTGCTACCGGTGAAACAAATGGTAATACAACAGTAGGTATTCTTGCAAAAGATAATCTTGGCGCCCCATCATCAGGTATGGCTAAAATACGCTTTGTGCATGCTTCTCCTGATGCTCCTGCTTTTAACTTCCTTGCGAATGACAATGTGCTGCAAGACGGTGTTGCCTACAAATCATCCACTGAATTCAAAGAGCTGGCTGCAGGCACTTATACAATAAAACTGAATAATGCTACCAGCGGAGTAACTGCCACCACCCGCCCCGATGTAGTGCTGCAAGCCGGTAAGATCTATACTGTAGTAGCACAGGGCCTGATCAATGCAACGCCTGTTGTTGAACAACCATTTGCGTTGAATATAATGGCGAATAATTAATCATACCAATCATACACATTTATATAAAAAAGGAACCCGCCTCATTTCTGAGACGGGTTCCCGTTTTTTATCTAAGTAATTGGCTTACCAGTTCAGGTTGAAATTGCTACCGCCACTAACAGTGAATATAGCTTTTCTGTTGCCCTGGAATGTGATAGTACCTTCATATTTGAAAGCATTACCTTTTGAATCTGCACCAGTGATTTTCACACTAGCAGTACCAGATACGATTTCTTTAGTTTCTTTGCTAACCTTGATATTCACAGACTCATAGTGAACAGCGCTGGTAAAAGAAGGCAGATCTGCTGTTTTAGATACAAAACTACCCGCACGATCGAAGGTCTGGCTTATTTCCCAGGCAGTGCTGTTTGCTCCTAAACCTCTCAGGTAGTACTTTGAATAGCAAGTGTCAACAGTTTTAAATTTCTCAGTTTCGATACTTGTCTTACCGTTGAAATTGAATGTAAACTGTGTAGGCACATCAGCAGTACAAGCCAGTGAATATAACCAGCTCAGTTTGTAATCAAAGGTAATTCCGCCTTCACTACCTGCATGGGCAATGCTTCCGTCAGTTGATTTACCACAGAAATCGCTCAGCTTACCGCCTGCCTGTCTTGCTTCCATTGCAGATACAGCAAGTGTGGCAGTGCCTAACTGTTCAGTGATACCACCCTGGTTAACGAAAGTCTGAGATACGACAGTAGCTGCCTGGTCCTGTGTTACACCAGGAGTTTGTTTAGTGTCATCATCTTTCGAACAGGAAGTAACGCCAAAAGAAATACCCGCCGCCATAACGAATAATAACAGAGTAGCTTTGCTGCTAGCAAAGGAGAGACGTGGTCTTCTCATAGAATAGAGATTTTAATTGATTAGTGATATAATTGAATTAATGCTTACGAACTTACATGACTTATTTACCCACTATACCCTGTAAATCTATATTAATATAATTACAATTCATAATATAATAAGGGAATTAACAATTGGCATCGCGCTCACTCTTTTACTCACATCACAACTCATTGCTTTACAGGCGCCAAAATTGGAACTGCTTACTTCCTCTGCCGGATGTTGTCATTTTTACGACTTATAAAACGGACTTTATCACACAATTAGTATATGCGCTGCCATTATCGATTGTGATAATTCATATAGGGGTTGTATCTACCTGGTAAACAATAAAAAAGGATGCCCGGAGGCATCCTGAAAATATGCTGCATAAGGGAATAGATCCCTATTTGTCAGTTTAATTTTATAACTCCCTGATCCAGATATTCCTGAAACTCAGTGGCTCACTCTTATCGCCATGTGCCTGCAGCTTGATAGGGCATGCGCCATGTGCTTTTGTATAAGATGCCTTTCCGATGTATCTGGTTGGTCCCAGTAATTCGGTATTATTCTGTACCAGTACGCCGTTGAAGAAAACAGTCACCCTTGCAGGAGATTGCAGGGAACCATCACTGTTAAAACGGGGAGCTGTCCATACGATATCATAGGTCTGCCATTCTCCCGGTTTGCGGTTTGCATTCACCAGTGGAGCCGTCTGTTTATAGATACTGGCAGCCTGGCCATTCACGTATGTTTTGTTGCTGTAGTTGTCCAGGATCTGCAGCTCATAACCATCATCTCCTTTTCCGGTAGACGCGAGGAATAAACCACTGTTACCTCTGCCCTGTCCTGTACCGGTGATATCTTTCGGTACACGCCATTCGATATGCAGCTGATAGTTGGTGAACGATCTCTTCGTCTGGATGTTACCGGTGCTCTTGTCTACCGTAAAGGCTCCTCCTCCTACTTTCCACTTTGCAGGTTGCTCAGGATTTTCGACGGATACCCACTGGTCCAGGCTTTTTCCATCAAACAGGACGATAGCGTCAGAAGGTGCTTCTGAAGCCACCTTTCCGGGTGTAACAACTGTCGGTACCGGTTCCCATACTTCCGTGTCTTCAGGCTTCGACTGCGCAAATAACGTGGCTGAGAGCACAACAGCGGCAGCCGTTGTAAACGTTTTCTTGTACATGATCACAATAATTTAATTCCCTAAGTTAAAAATAGATCCCACAAATAGCAATCCGGTCATCATTTTTAATTACATGACAATAGATTTGTATATATCCATCCCTGTCAGTATCTTAGACTTATAATTCTGGTATGTTAGGGTATTATTGTTCATGTTGACCTCTACGGGACATATCTGCAACATGTAAATTGCCATTACCGCACACAAATAATCCTTTGACAAAACAAGAAAACCTACGCCGCAACAGTAGGCGCACCAACGCATTAGAGAATGAGACTGACCGAATTTATATCGTCCCTGATCAACGAGGGGAAAGTAACGGTAGCGCCGGCCATCAATTCGTTTGACCCGGAAGACCTCCGTCTGGCTAATGTGCATCTGAAACAACATTACGATGACGATAGTACGGATATGCCCGGGCAGGTACCGCCTTTTGATCCGGAAGCTGCCCTCTGGGCCGCCTGTTACCTTTACAGGGCTGTCCAGTTCATCCAGCTCCGCCAACTGGGGGAAGACGACATCAAGGCACATCTGCTGCCTTTTACCGGCGTTCCTTCCCCCTCAGCTATATATGCTGCTGATCTGACCCTTCGCTACATGCCCGGTCTTTTTGATCTTGCAAAAGGACTGGCACCAGGAGATCCGCTGGTAAAAGAACTGGAGATCATGGCCGCACACTGGCCATTCTCCATGGCTGCCATCCCGTCCATCGTACCGGAAGAACTCTTCCTGCTCATGATCATGCAGCACCCGTCGCTGAAAATAGCGTACATCGACAGGATCATCCAGGCAAAGGACTTCCGCAAATGCCGCCATCCGGAATGCCTGCCCCTGGTAAAGGAAGCCCTTGGCTCATATGCCGCTATACTCTGGCCTGAATTTGAAATTGACCTTACTGTTCATACATAAACAATGGAACCTATTACCTTTGAATCCCCGCTGGTAGACAAACTGAATGATGTACTACAGCAACTGAAACAGACTTTTGTAGGCAAGGACGACATCATAGATCTCATGGGCATCTGCCTGGCAGGCCGGGAAAACCTCTTCCTGTTTGGTCCTCCCGGTACCGCTAAAAGTGCCATGGTACGTGAACTGGCCCGCCAGCTGGATGTGAAGACATTCGAATACCTGCTGACCCGCTTTACAGAACCCAATGAACTTTTCGGTCCCTTCGATATCCGCAAACTGCGGGACGGCGATCTGGTGACCAATACTGAAGGCATGTTACCTGAAGCGTCTCTGGTATTCCTGGATGAATTACTGAATGCCAACAGCGCTATCCTCAACAGCCTGCTCATGGCCCTGAACGAAAAGATCTTCCGCAGAGGTAAGGAAACCAAACACCTGCCAGCACTGATCTTCATCGGCGCCAGTAACCACCTCCCGGAAGATGAAGCCCTGCAGGCACTGTTTGACAGGTTCCTGATCAGGGTACGCTGTGAGAACGTAGATCCGGCCCTGTTGGAGAATGTGTTACAAGCCGGCTGGGGACTGGAACAAAAACAGATTACCGGAAATGGCGGTATTCCCGCAGAAGACCTGCGCGCCCTGCAGCAACTGAATACAACAATAGACCTGAATAATATCAGGCCTGAATATCTCATGCTGATAGAACAGCTGCGCAACGCAGGTGTACAGATCTCCGACAGGCGTGCTGTAAAACTGCAACGCCTTATTGCGGCAAGTGCTTTACTCTGCAAACGTAAGGCTGCTATCCTCTCTGATCTCTGGATATTGCGTTACATCTGGGATACAGAAGAGCAGATCGAGATCATTGCCGGTATCGTGAATGCATCCGTACAGAAAGCCACCACACATCCGCAGGAACATCCCCGTGCCCACAACAGTGGTACTCCTGATCCGGAAGCCATCTACCGTGATGTACAGCAACTGCATGAGCAATGGGACGATCCGAATACACCGGTTGCTACACGCGCACTGATCAAAGACCGCCTGCGCAGTCTGAACAGCCGCTGTGAATGGATCAGCAATACCACACAGCGTAACTATGTATTACAACCCATAGATGCCCTCTGGAAGAAAATAATGCAATCTGCATGAAAGAGATGATCATCGTGATTGCCCTGGCTGATCTGACAACACTCGGCACTATACGCACATGGCCAGGCCTGCTGGTAGCAGTCACCGGAGATGAGATCTGGGTGAGAGGTATTCCGCCTGATACAACAGATATACAGCTCCGTAAACTGCCAGCAAAACACACCTTCCTGGCAGATACACAGGAACGCTTATTCCTGCCCGGAAAACAGACACCTCACGACATGCTTAAAAAGATGTCATGGGAAGCCATTGCCTCTTTCATGACCGTGGAACTCCCTGTATCTGCCATGCCCGCCCGTTCCGGCGAAGGTTATGCAGTACGGCTGGCGCCTACTACAGCAACCGCAGAACCTTTCGCTGTACTGACCACACTGGAGCATTGGAAAGCCTATGCCGACACAGCACCACTGATCAGGTTACAGCGATTAAGCTTTGCTGTATGTGAAACAGGAGAAGTGCTGGTCATCGGCACGCCGGTGCCATCTATGCCTGGTAAAGTATTCACCCTGCGGGATAATATCCTGCTGCCTGCCGGTTATGATTTTGATCCTCCGGTCATTGGCCAGCTTATACCCACCTGGTCTGGTACAGAGAGTGATACATTACTTCTGTTTCGTGTAGATGGTCAATGGGAAAAGATTCCCGGAAACGTTTTTGTACGCGCTTCCAGAAGCGCTATCCGTCTTACTAATACTTTCTGAAATGTCGCAGTTGCATGACATGACCGTAGCATATTTTCAGGCTACAAATAATTACTTCTGGCAATGGGCGGAAGAAGGGGAAGTAATTGAATGGACAAAAGGAGAAGGCACTATCTGTTACAAAACAGAATTGCTGAACGACCTCTCACATATAAACAATCATCTGCCACCATTAGGTCCGCTATTGCTGGTCATTGCGCTGGGTAAACCCTCACCGGGGCCACAGGCAATGCAGGCTACGCTGCATCAATATATCGACGAGCTGTTTAGCGATGCACTAAAAGGGCCGCGTGTTGACGTATCCCGTGAAATTGAAGCAGAAGAAATGAAAGTGATCGTTACGGATTTCCTCACGCTGCTTCGCCCTCTTCCCGGAAGATACTGGAAAGGCCTTGACAGGGAATTGCTGTTGAATACGCTTTTTGAACATGTGGAAACATTTCTGATGGGGGAAACTGCAAAAGAAATGTTGGCTATATGCCAGCGTGGCGCATATGATTATGTGATTGCCTACAGTGGCTCCAAAGAGCCTTTATCTACGCTGAAAACGGATGTAAAGACCCTGCAGGAAATATTACAGCGTTATCCTGATACTGCCGCACTGGAGGATAAACTGAACGCTGTAATCAGTCCCGCTCCTCCTGTACCTGCGGCCATAGACACGCCTGATGGTCTCCCTAAACCGGTACAGGTAGAAGACCTGTTACAGCTGTTGGCAGAAGATGCGGAGACAGCATTGCTGGCGTTATTAACACAACGTCTCATCGCTGCATTGCATCTGCCGATGCATACAAGAGGGTATAGCCAGACATCATTCGGAGGCGTATCCGACATTACCAACAAAGGCAATTTCGACAGGCTGCTGCTGAGTGAACTGGCGCACGACAATGAAACCCTGATGGTAAGGTTGGCCAATAACGAAGCCCTTTACCTGCGACGGGAAGAACTGCCGGAGAATGAACCCGGACAACGTTTCATACTGGTAGATAAAAGTATCAAACTATGGGGAGTACCTCACCTGCTGGAAATGGCGGCTGCACTGGCATGCACCATTGACAACAAACAGCATGCGGAGATATTACCCTTTGCTTTGCTGGGAGACCACTATGAGCCGATGAACTTTTCTTCCAAAGCGGAGATCATTGCAGCTATGCAACCCCTCTCCCCTGCACTGAATAGTGCAAAAGCGTTGTCTTCATTTACGAATGACCATGTATTGAAAGGGCAACAGGAATATTTTCTCATCACAGGTGATGAGCTTTTTCATACGGCAGCATTTCAACAATCTTTCGCCCAACTGCGGCGTACAGATGGTTTTGTGATCACGGTAAACAGAGATTGCGAGGTACGGTTATACAGGTATACTGCAGGCCACCGGAAGTTAATGAGTACGGCAAAGATCAGCCTGGAAATGCCCGAAGTAAAGGTAAAACGTAGCGTGGTTAAACGCATCAACGATGATGTAGACCTTCCTGAATTCCTGAAGAACCGCCCCTTGCCGCTCTTTATGCCTTATCAACTGTCACACGGGAATCAAAGTGACAGTTATTTCTCAGAACAGGCAGGCGGCTTAATTATCACCAAAAACAGGCAATTATATTTCTGGCCACATAAAAGGCAGGGCGCCAGGGAGATTACTTCCGATTTACCCGATGCTCATAGTTATTTCTTTGGATTTGACAGTGAACATTTCTTTATCCTCTTTCAAACCAAAGGAACCGAGCATCTTTCTCTTTATCAACTTAAAAAAAGTACACTTGAGCTGACCTCCAGAGATATAAAGTACCCTGAACACGTCCTTCCCTTAAGACGCAATGCCATCAGGGAAGGGGTTTTTAAGCCCGGCACTGTTAGTTATGGCTCCTTTTATATGAGTATCTCAGGAGTAGCGTATACAGTAGCAATCAATACAGATTCCGGCGAAATGACGGAGGAACGTGATGTCACAAAAGAACTGCTGAAGGAAATGACGGATCAGTATGGCTGGCGTGGACGTGGCCACCAGTATTGGCAGTCATTTAATACAATCAACAGTCTTAAACACCTGGAGATAAACTATAAGGGCAATATTGTAGTCAACAAACATGAACTTGTTTTCGCCAGGCAGATCGTACAACTGATCAAAACAACCGACATCAACCAGGATCGCAGTCTGTATAATACAGAACAGGACGTCAGACTACCCAATACCAGGCAAAAACTCTCCAAATACAAATGGCCTGATGGTAGCGAAGCATGGTTTGACAGTTACAGACACATGCTGTATCTGCGTAGTTCAGACAAGCGCCTGGCAGAAATCACCATTGTGCTCATCGTAAACCAGGCTACCGCCTGCCGGGCCTCAGATGGCACCGTCTGTGGCTATTCTTCCTATTATGCTCCGGATGAAACAAAAAAAATAGAACCGGAAGCTTTTCACGAAAAATATATCAAACCATTCATTCAGGTAATTCAACAACATGGAAGTCCAGCTGTCATATAATCCGCAAACCCGGCACAAAACAGGTGCTGCCTTTCTCCGTGGAAATTCCCCGGAGCAATGGTTCCGTGAAATAAACGATTGGCAGATTTCACTGAAGGGAGTTACCTGTTTCGTCCTGCCCGAACATACAAATACAGTGACGCCTGGCGGACTGCTGGTCATCTTCAGCGACCAGGTACCTGCAGCGGGAAAAATAAGCCATCCCTATGGCATCATCAACGGCAATCTTTTTATGCCGGTGGATGCCACGCTGATGCCGGCACTGACTCCCGCAGAAATGCGGGAATTACTGATCTGGCATGCACAGGTGTTCCATCCTGCGATAGGTTTTGTGGGTTTTGATATGGAGGACGAACATTCCCTGGATAGTTTCCTCCTGCCATCACAAGCCAGTGAAAAGAGCTGGAATCATGCACATCCAGGCATGCCTCCGGTGGCTTATCTGCATACGATCAGCGTTGCCATACCTCCCGCCCTGGAACTAACGGATCTATTAAACGACGGACATATCCCCCAGCCATTATCAGAGCTACCGGGTAAAAAGCCTCGCAGGAGCCTTTTTATGCGTTTCATTGACTGGATGGTCAGATGTTTTCTCCGAATCCTGCTGATAATGTTTAATATCGTTTCCTTCTTCCTGAGAAGTCTTCCTGTAAAACTGGCTCCTTACACAGAGGGACGCGGTTCAGGGCGCCCCATTGCTGGCAGGGCAGCCCGTTCCTCGCAGACAGGTCATCCCGAAGAGAAAAAGACCAGCGGATTGAGGGAAAAGCTCCGGAAATGGATAGAAAAAACGCTGGGCGACATTGAGGAAAGACGGGATAGTGAACTGGACCGTCTGCTTAAAATGTTTGACCAGGATGGAGACGAAGCACTTAAATATGCGATACCACTGGGCGATGAATCTCTTGCCGGCAGAGGTACAGCCCCTCAATCGGCCACACTCTCAAAAAAGGACGCCAATTTCAACCTCGGAACGCTGTTTAGTCACCAGCCCGTAGATGCCTGGGCCACTGCAGACAGCTACACTACACTACTGTCAAGGAAATATGAACAGATGGCGGCAAAAGCACTGGAAGAAGGCGACCACAGAAAGGCAGCTTATATTTATGCCCACCTGTTGCGAAACTTTCACAGGGCAGCAATTGTGCTGGAAGAGGGAAAGTTCTACCATGAAGCGGCCGCTTTATACAAAGACCGTCTCGGACAGCCTTTAAAAGCGGCGGAATGCTTTGAAAAGGGGGGCCTGCTGCTCGACGCCATCAATATTTATAAAAGCCTGAATAAATACGAGAAGACCGGCGACCTGTATAGACAACTTTCCCGGGAAAAACCTGCGCAGCAATACTTCCAGCTGGCTGTCGACGCTGCGATGCAGCAAAAGAATCACCTGGAAGCCGCCCGTATCCTGCAACATAAATCCGGAAAACCGGAGGAAGCCTGTGAGGTATTATTGGATGGCTGGCAACATGGCAACCAGGACAAGGATTGCCTCCCGCAATACCTTGATCTTGCAGAAACAATAGATGAAGATGGCTTTCCGGGTAAACTGAGGATGATCTATGAACAGAAAACACCGGAGCATAAAAAGAATCATCTGGTGGAGATCTTCCTTGCATTCAAAAAACATATGAACGAAGCGGCGCAGGATGTGGCTATTGAAATAGCATATGAGGTGATCAGCCCACAGATAGCCGCCGGTAAAGAAGACAGGCTGGCTGTTCTGAAAAAGATGCTGCCTGACGATAAGGAACTGTCTGCCGACATTTACCGGTACAGTGCCCGGAAAAGAGAGGTAAAACCAACTGTTGCCCGTACTGATCAGAGCTTTCAATTAGAACAGCATATTAACTGGCTGGCAGCGACCGTCATTAAAAAACAACTCATATTTGTAGGGACATCCGCCAATGTGCTCTTTCTGCTTCGAATGACGCCCCAGGGTACCCGTAAATATTATTCCTGGCAATACCAGTCCATTCCGGATAAAAATGGCCAGGAAGAGCAGTTTTACCCTTATATCTCGAAAAACAACGCATCGAAGAGCGGCTGTAAACTCCTGCACTTGCCAACTTCCCATAACAGACGGATCAGTCTGGGTAAACTCATACTTCCGTCAGAAAAGCCATTCGGCGACAAAGTGATACTGGATACCACTGATTATCCGGCCAATCACATGGGAGGGACAATCGGCATGACCATCAACTCCGGAGGAGATCCACTCACAGTCTTCTCTGACTGGGAAAAGGCCTGTGTATTAATAAAAGAGACGTCTTCCGCCAGCTATTATTGCACCTATCCGGACTCCACGCGCCTTGATATTCCCAAACCAGAACATCCTTCTGCCCTCTGGGGGAAAGGTCCTTTTTACTTTGGTCTTGGCAATAAGATCTACCGGGTAAACGCAGTTGGGAAAACAGAACATCTGGAACTTCCATATCAAATCAGGCACGTTGCAGCTACTGAAATAAATGATGGCATGCTACTGATGGCAAGTACCACTCACGGGTGTATATATGTCGTGGATAAACAGAACGGATTGCAGTTTTATTCCCAATATTTTGGCGAAAGCACTGTTATACGAGCCAGTCAGTTCGTATCCAAAACATACCTGGTACAGGCTACGAATAAGGAGACAATCGTTTACAACATAACAACAGGTGTCCCTACGGTAAAAACCCGTTTCAATACCGCCGCGCCTGTAAGGTTTATACTTGCAACCGGAGAACAGAATGAAGTAGCGCTGGTAGATGAAAAAGGCAGGATCACCGTCCACCAGATCGACGACAGGATCCCTGTCTACAAGCTATAAAAAAGACCATTTGTCAATTTATGCTTTTATTAACAGTCGGGACCGTGGAAATGATCTTTATCCGGCGTTTGTGGCGTAAATTTGTGATAGCAGCCTATGTCCAACCCGCATAGCCTGCTGTCATGTATTTACTTACGCTCTAAACCCGAGGGATCATGGACAAAAAACTCATACGCGACGCTTATAAAACTTACTGGCTGGAAAATGGTAAAAGACCCGTTTCTGTGTACACCTTCTGTCAGCAGCTGGATATACCTGAAACAACCTTTTACGACAGCTATTCCTCTTTTGATACGCTGGAAAAAGACATCTGGCTTTCTTTCTTCCAGGAGACCATAGAAAAGCTGAAGGAAGATGAGATCTACCGGAACTATTCTGCCCGGGAAAAGCTACTGACCTTCTACTTCCTTTGGGTACAGCAACTGAAGGAAAACAGAAGCTATATCCTGCAGCAAAAGGACAAATACCTGGTACCAGGCCTGCACCTGGATAAACTGGAATCTTTCCGCATCGCTTTTTACGATTATATCCGCGAGCTGATCAAAGAAGGTTACCAGACCGGTGAAGTGAAAGAACGCAAATACATCTCGGATCAATACGTACACGGTTTCTGGCTGCAGGCACTTTTTGTGCTGCGCTACTGGACAAAAGATGACAGTGAACGCTTCGAAATGACAGATGCTGCCATAGAAAAAGCGGTAAACCTCAGCTTCCAGCTGATCAGTTCCAATACGCTTGACAGTATTCTGGACTTCGGAAAATTCATGTTTGCAAGGAAATAACAAGTGATGAAAGAACAGACGAACATCCCTACCGGTAAAGTTGAACGTGCCAGCAAATTTGTAACAACAGGATTAAAAGTAGGTACCAACTACCTCAAACATTATACAAAGAAACTCATAGATCCTTCCATCAGCAAGGAAGAACTTCATGCCGACAATGCAGAAGACATTTATGATACGCTCAGCAATCTGAAAGGAAGCGCACTTAAAGTAGCGCAAATGCTCAGTATGGATAAAGGCATGCTGCCCAAAGCCTATACAGAACGCTTTGCCATGTCGCAATACAGCGCCCCTCCCCTTTCCGGTCCACTGGTCATCAATACCTTCGTTAAAACACTGGGTAAATCGCCCTCCCAGCTCTATGACAAGTTCGACATGCAGGCATCCAATGCCGCCTCTATCGGACAGGTGCATAAAGCCAGCAAATGGGGCAGGGAACTGGCCATCAAGATCCAGTATCCCGGCGTAGCTAATAGCGTAAAATCTGATCTCCGCATCGTCAAGCCTTTTGCCATCCGCATCGTAGGTATGAATGAAGTGGATATGGATAAATACTTCGAAGAGATAGAAGGCAAACTGCTGGAAGAAACAGACTATAAACTGGAACTGCAACGCTCCATGGAAGTATCGGCGCAATGCGCCCATATTCCCAACCTGGTGTTCCCGGTATATTATCCTGAACTGTCCAGCGACAGGATCATTACCATGGACTGGCTGAAAGGGTTCCATCTGAAAGAATTCCTGGAACGCAATCCTTCGCAGGAAGTCCGCAATAAGATCGGACAGGCGCTGTGGGACTTTTACCAGTTCCAGGTACATCAACTGAAAAAGGTACATGCAGATCCACATCCCGGCAACTTCCTGATGCGCGATGATGGTACTGTTGGCGTATTCGATTTTGGTTGTATAAAGGAAATACCGGAAGATTTCTACCTCAATTACTTCCTGCTTACGAATAAAGAAGTGCTGAAAGATGAAGTAAGACGCAGGGAGATCTATACCAACCTGGAAATGATCCACCCCAGCGATACTGAAAAAGAAGTGGTTTTCTTCTCCGGCCTGTTCCAGAGAATGATCGATATGCTGACCCGTCCCTTTACACTCGAGGAGTTTGACTTCGGCAACGAAGCCTATTTCGAAGAGATCTATTCCTATATGGATTATCTCTACAACCTGAAAGAAGTTAGGGATTCCAAGGTAGCCAGAGGCTCCAGACACTCCTTGTATATCAACCGTACCTATTTCGGTTTATATTCCATCCTCAGCGACCTGAAGGCGAAAATAATTACCAGCGATGCACGGATACAAAGTCTCCTGCAATCAGTATAAAAAGGCTATTCAATAAAAAAGCCTCCGTTGATCAACGGAGGCTTTTTTATTGAATATTTTCAACACTTATTTTACCGGCACTTCTACGTGAGTCTGATCCCATTCTACTACCACTTTGTTGGCAGGTACAGTAATGGTCAGTTTCTCAACAGGTGCACTGAGTTTAGTAGCTTTCGCTTTTACCTGCAGTACATCCTTATCCTTGATCTTATCATAGTCATAAGCACCCCATTGTTTCAGCTCACTGTTCAGAATGAACGTCCATTCATCAGCTTCCGGAATAGTGAACAAAGAATAAGTACCAGCTTTTACAGGTTTGCCGCCGAAGCTGCCATCTTTAGCAAAGGTGATCTCGGTGGCCTCGTTAGCGCCTAAACGCCATACTTTACCATAAGGTACCAGTTCACCGAAAATAACGCGGTTTCTCTTAGACGGTTGTCCGTAAGCTATCTTAACATTTTTCCCTTCAGCAGTTACACGTGGGCTTTTAGGTGCTTTGTCCTGTGCAGATACAAAACTGCATGTTCCTGCCAGTAATGCGAAAAATAATAGAACGTGTTTCATGGTTGTAATTTGTTTTACTGTTCTGAATTTTATGAAAAATATACTTTTTCATTCATAACAGACTTACCATTCATAACAATTCGGCGTTAAAAAAATGCGATGGCAATTCCGCATTACGCTTACTTCTTCTTTTCGCAGATATTTTTCAGCTTAGTCAATCCTTCCTCCAGCACGGGCCCTGTCAGCCGGTCTGACAGAAACCCTTTGAGCTTCCACCAGGGCAGCATGCCTACATGGGTTTCCAGGCGCCATTGTATTGCAGTCCCCTTTCCGTCAACGGAGGGCTTCAGATCAAATGTAGCAGCGGTTGGCCTCATGGCATTAAACTCCATGTTATAATAAACTCCTTTCTCGGGTGTACTTTCCCTGATCAGTACTTTGCCTGATACAGGTTTGTCCTGTTGTATGCCTGACCAGGTATAAAAAGCACCCTGACCCGCAGGCGGGTTCGAAAATTCAATCTTTTGCGCTACACCGGGAGCAGCCCAGGGATTCCATTCAGGCCAGGTATGCAGGTTATTGATCTCAGCATAAACGGTAGACAGAGGAGCATCGATCACTCCGGAACGTTCAACGATCGCCTTTGAGGGCAGTAAAAGGGAAATGAGAAATATCAATACCCCAAAAAAAAGAACACTTAACAATAATAATTTGACGAAACGCATATCTATTTTACTAATTTCTCCAGGTTTTCCAACCCCTTTTCAAAATCTCTGCCAATCAATTTATCAAGCATCAATCCCCTGATCTTACCAGCAGGATATCTGCCTACTTCCATCGCGATGCCCCATGTTACATGTGTACCCACACCAGAGGGTTCGAAACGGAAATAACCTTTTGTGACCTTACTTTCCATGAATTGCATCTCGATTGTAATATGTTCATATGGCCGGGATGCCGTGATGACAACTGAACCTTTGCCTACTTTACGGTTCCTGCTGATCCATTGATAGCCGGCGCCCGTCCCGCTCATCTTGTCATTGTACGACAGCTTCATCTTGGGATCTACCTGATGCCAGGGAGACCATTTTTCCCAGTTACGCAATATATTCACCTGATCAAAAACGACGGAAAGAGACGCAGGGATGGCCCTGACACGTACGACCTTCACTGTAGCAGGCAGGAACATGCTGACAATGAACAAACCTGGTACCAGCACGCCAAGTGCTCCAAGTATGATAAAAAAGGCTTGCATATACAAAAGGTAGGAAAAAATCCAGACTATTCCCTATTCCCAACGGAATACCTTCACTGCTACGATGTATATGATCACTCCCCAGAGGGTAAGTACCCCCAGTTCAAGCCCCACATTCCACAAATGCTGGCCTTCGAAAGCAATCTTCCGGAAGGCATCATTCAGGTAAGTCAGCGGCATAATACGGCATACAGGCTGTAACCAGGATGGAAAAGCATCCACCGCCACAAAGGTACCTGCCAGCAGGAACTGCGGTAAGGTGATCACGTTGGCAATCGGAGGGATGGTGCTTTCGCTGTTGGCAATGCCACTCACCACAAACCCGAAGCCCATGAATACAATGACCCCAAAAGCCGTCAGCACCAGCATTTCAAAGAAAGTGCTCCATCCATGTACCAGTGTAAAACCAAAGGCAAAATAACCGATCGCAATGATGATCACAGCGCCGGCTACCTGGAATACCAGACGGGCCAGGGCTTCTCCCAGCACAATATTGAGCCTGCTGATCGGTGTAGCAAAGAAACGTTTTAATACCAGCGTCTGACGCAGACTGAAGAAGAGGAACGCAGTACTGAATACGGCCGCGCTTAACAGAGAAAAGCTGAGCAAACCAGGCAGGATGAAGTCGATCGTTCTGTAACGGCGACCCGGCAATACCTCCACCGGCTCCAGTTTGGCAACGGAGCCTCTCGGATAATACACATCATCTGCCTTATAAATGATACCTGTCAATATCGTCTTGAATAGAGAGATCTTGTCTGCCGCAGCAGTAGACGTACGCACCTTCACATCGCAGGCGGGAGCATTTCCCTGCGCCGGATGGGAAGTAATGCGGATAATGGCGGTAATATGCCCCTTTTTCAGGTCGTCTTCCATTTCTGCAGCCGGCTGACCGCTTATCAGTTTAAGGCTTTTCTCACTGACCAGTTGCTTGTACAGATAACTGCTGGTATCTGTAGCTGCATCTACCCCTACCTTTACTGAGATACCGTTATCGCCGATAAAACCAAACACCAGGATGAAAACCAGGGGGAATCCCAGGCTGAAGATCACTGCCGAAGGGCTTCTAACTATTCCTATCAGGCTTGCTTTGGACATCGCCAGCAGTGCCTTCCATTGATTATATTTAACCGCCATACTTACTTAACGCTGGTCTATTCTTAAAAAATCGCATAAAACTACTATTGTTTTGCCCATTTCCATAAAAAAACCTGCCCTTTGGGGGCAGGTTTAATTCTATTTTAAGTCGGAACGTCTCTTCTTACCTGATTTCCATCACATAAGGCAGCTTCGCCTGGATCTCTCCGTTCATTTCTTTCAGATGTTTGATCTGCTGGTAAACAGCATACTGATCACCCAGTTCGTTCTTAATTGCAGTCTCCATACGGGCATCCACGGCGAAGGACTTCACAAATTTTTCAAATGGTTTCTCTGCCTCAGGATATTCCCTCAGGCGGAAAGCACTCACCTTAGCCAGTTTTGCAGCGCATTTAATCGCGTCGTCAATACCGCCGATACGATCTACCAGTCCCAACTCTTTTGCCTGTACACCACTCCATACACGACCCTGGGCAATGCTGTCTACTATTACTCCACTCAGTTTACGGCCTTCTACAACGCGACCTTTAAAGGTGCTGTAGATGCTGTCAACAGAGTTCTGTATGAATTTCTTTTCAACTTCTGTCAGCGGACGGGAAGTATTGCCCAGATCAGCATATTGCGCTGTCTTAACGCCATCGAAGGTCACTCCCAGTTTATTCTTGAAGAAACCCTGCAGGTTTGGCAATACGGCAAAAACACCGATAGAACCCGTCAGCGTATTCGGCTGCGCAAAAATAGAGTCAGCCATGCAGGAAATATAATACCCACCGGAAGCCGCATAGTCGCCCATAGACACTACCACCGGCTTGCTCTTTTTAGCCAGCGTCAGCTCGCGCCAGATAGACTCGGAGGCCAGCGCGCTACCGCCGGGAGAGTTCACACGGAACACGATCGCTTTTACGTCCTTATCCTGTCTTGCCTCACGGATGAGTTTTACAAAATGTTCGCTGCTGATAGTCTCGTCCTTTTCACTGTCGCCGCCAACAATATTACCCTGCGCATAAATGATGGCAATCCTGTTATCCTCGCCTTTGCCGGTGGTCACATCCGTTGCACTTTCATATTTAGAGAGGGAAACGAAATTCACCTTCTCATCACCGCTCAGTCCCAGTCTCGATTTGATCTCATCCATTACCTGGTCGTTATATTTCAGACCATCCACCAGTTTGTATTTCAATGCGTCAGCAGCCTCCTGGATCAGTCCCTCATTGGCATACCGGTGCAGGGTAACAGTGTCTATTTTCCTGGAAGCGCCTATGTTCTTCAGGAAGTTGGCATACAGGTCGCCCAGGTAAGCGTTTGTCTGGATGCGGTTAGCCACCGTCATCTGCGTTTCACGCAAAGGCTCGGTTGCACTCTTGAAGCGGCCATCATAAAAGATCTGTGGCTGGATCTCCAACTTTTCCAGTGTACCTTTCAGGAAGGTCAGCTGTGTAAAGAAACCGCTGAATTCCAGGCCTCCTTTCGGATGCACATACACCTTGTCTGCCAGTGACGCCACATAGTAACTCTTCTGGTCCATTACCTCACCATAGGCATAAATGAACTTACCGGATTGCTTAAACCTCAGCAGTGCGTTACGCACCTCTTCATTAGTGGCAAATCCATTGGCATTGTTGTCTGCCTTCAGATAAATCCCTTTTATGTTATCGTCAGTTTCTGCATGTCTGATCAGGCGTATTACATCATAGAGTCCCGGGGTTTCTTTGGGTCCCTGACGCAGTACAGCATTTACAGGGTCTATGATCTTTTGTTCGGCATAAGGCTGACTGGTTTCCAGCACCAGTACTCCGTTTGGCGATAAAGTAACAACTTCAGGGCTGACAGCCGACCTTATAATCCCCATCAGTATGAATATCCCGAAAAAGATGATCACAATGAAAGCGAGCAGGGTGGCAAAGAAAATTTTAAAAAAACTACGCATTATGGAAGATTTAATGTAAAAAGACCTACCGGTCGTCTTCTTTTTCCAAAAATAAAGAATATGTATACTTTTGGGCCGTTGAAGATACATGAATAAAGCAATATTACTTATAGGTGGCAATCTGGGAGACCGTACCGGTAATCTCCAACAGGCTGTGGAGCAGATAGATAAGCAGGTGGGAAAGGTGGAAAAAATTTCCGCCCTTTACGAGACGGCTGCCTGGGGCCATGTGGAACAGCCGGATTACCTCAACCAGGCCCTCCTGGTGTCAACCGGAATGGATGCACGAACACTGCTGCAAACGGTGTTAGCGATAGAACACCATATTGGCCGCATCCGCCGTCAGAAATGGGGCGCCCGGGTGATCGACATAGATATCATCTTCTACAACGATGCCATCATCAATGAACCCGATCTGAAAATCCCGCACCCGCAGATGCAGTTCAGACAGTTTGTACTGGTTCCCCTGACGGAGATCATTCCAGACTGGCAGCATCCTGTGTTGCACCAGCCTGTCAGCACATTATTAGAAAACTGCACAGACACACTCCCCGCCATAAAATACAACGGCGTAAGTTAAACCATTCACCGGTCCATGAAGTATAAATACATCACTATAGAAGGTAATATCGGCGCAGGAAAAACCACCCTGGCCACTAAACTTGCTGCACACTTCAACGCAAAACTTATCCTGGAGGAATTTGCTGATAATCCCTTCCTGCCGAAGTTTTACGAGAAGCCGCAGCAATATGCCTTTCCCCTGGAATTATTCTTCATGGCGGAACGTTACAAACAGTTAAAAGACATGCTGCAGATGCAGGACATGTTCAGCAATCTTGTCGTGTCTGATTATCTTTTTATCAAGAGCCTCCTGTTTGCAAAGATCAATCTGAAAGAGGAAGAATATAATCTCTATCAGAAACTGTTTGAAATTATCAACCC
Organism: Chitinophaga filiformis; assembly: GCF_900102545.1. Taxonomy (GTDB): domain Bacteria; phylum Bacteroidota; class Bacteroidia; order Chitinophagales; family Chitinophagaceae; genus Chitinophaga; species Chitinophaga filiformis. Next base: position 102,890 of record NZ_FNBN01000013.1, read on the forward strand.
GCAACTGGTACAGCCAGACCTGCTCATTTTTCTCAATGCACCGGTAACTAAATTACAGCAGAATATCCGGCACCGCAACCGCTCATATGAACAGCAGATAGCAGACGATTATCTGGTAAGTGTACACGATATGTATATGCAGTACATCCGCCAGCATCCCGTTCGTACGCTGATGCTCGATATGACAAAAGTGGATTTTGTAAAGAATCCGGCGGACTTCGACAACCTGCTAAAAGCGCTGGATAAGGAATACGAACCAGGCGTTCACTACTTATAGAGATTCTCTATCCGGAAATAAATAATATTGCTTTGTTCTATAGCACAGCGTGAAGTACTTTTGCACCGTACCAGGGAAAAGACAAAATCGATTAATACTATTGCAACAGCAATGAACGACAACGGACAGGGGCCCTGGTGCTTTTATTGACATATCGGCATGTTCATATGCCCAACTATAAAGAAGGTTACAGTAACAATGGAAGACTGGGACTCCGGCAGACAAACGCTTGCCGGAGTTTCTTTTTTATCTTTCTGCTATAGCGTTGGCTGCTATCCAGCCGCTCGTCCATGCATGCTGAAAATTAAAACCACCGGTGATCCCATCCACGTCCATCACTTCCCCGGCAAAGAATAATCCCGGCGCCAGTTTGCTTTCCATCGTAGCAGGATCTATTTCTGATAAGCGGATACCTCCGCAGGTCACAAACTCCTCTTTAAAGGTCGTCTTTCCCTTTACAGGACATTCCATAGCAGTCAGGTATTTGATCAGCTTATGTTGCTCTTTTGCCGGCATATCAGCCCAGCGTATGTCCTCTCCTATCCCCGATTGCAGCAGAAAGAACTGCCATAAACGCTGAGGCAATCCGAAAGGATTTTTATGATGCATTTTCTGCCCACCCAGGGAAAAACGCAGCCCTTGCATTTCTTCCCTTAAACTGTTTTCATTGAATGCGGGCAACCAGTTGATCAATGCCATGAACTGGTACTGTAAGGCCCCCAGCTCACGTGCCCCCCATGCAGAAAGTCGTAATATGCAAGGTCCGCTCATGCCCCAGTGAGTGATCAGCAAAGGTCCTTTTTCCTGCAGTTTGGTGCCAGCAATCTTTACATGCGCTTCTTCCACACTTACCCCCATCAGGGCGGTAATGGGATTGCCCGGCATATTGAAAGTAAAGAGCGATGGCATGGGTGCTTCTACCTGGTGACCTAGCGCCTGTAACCAGGCAAACTTCTCCAGCTGGGCATATCCACCGGCCGCTACACATACAAAGTCAGCTTTCAGTACACCACCGTCCTGTAAGCGTATTTCCCATCCTTTATTTCCTGACACCAGTTCATTGACGCCAGCGTTCATCCGGATCTTTACACTGTATTTATCCGCCTCTTTAAGCAGACAGTCGATAATGGTCTGGGAATTGTCCGTTACCGGAAACATTCTTCCGTCGGCTTCTGCTTTCAGCGCCACCCCCCTTTCCTTAAACCAGGCAATAGTGTCCTGCACAAAAAAGCGGCTGAAAGCCTTTTTTACAAAATGCTGTCCTCTCGGATAGCGTTTTGACATATATAATATGTCGGGGGCATTATGCGTTACATTACATCTTCCACCACCCGAAACTTTCACTTTAGATAAAAGTTTGTTGCTTTTCTCCAGCAATACTACTTCTAATTGAGTATCAAGGCGTGCGGCGTTCACCGCACAAAAAAAACCGGCAGCGCCACCGCCTATAACTACTAATCTCTTGTTTACCATCTTTTTATGTCACTGATTTTTCCCAAAACCACTATTTGGCGGCAATAATAATCCAAAGCCGGGAAATTGTAATTTATTAAATACCAATAACATTATTTGTATATATTAATTTTTAGCTCTATTTTGCATATTATAATTTTTGATACTATATTGTTGCAAAATGTTGTTCCACATGCAGTCTGTGTTCTCTAAAAAACTAAATCGCATGAAGTGGCTCCTCCCAGTCTGTCTGCTGGGCATAACCGGCGCCCTTGCGTTTTATCCCGCCGATGAATGGCAGGATAAAATCACTCAAGCCTTGGAACAGTACAGCAAACGCTTCCCCCAGGAAAAGGTTTACCTGCACCTGGATAAGGATTATTACGCCGCTGGGGAAACCATGTGGTTCAAGGCGTATGTTTTGCTACAAGGCCAGCCATCCCTTTCGGCAACCAACCTGTACGTAGAGTTGGTGGATAAATCCGGAAATGTGGTAAGTAAAAAATTGCTCTCTATCGGTGGTGCTACCGGTTCCGGTGCATTCGAACTGCCAGACAATTTCAAAGCAGGTCAGTATCAGCTGCGCGCTTACACTGCGTGGATGCTGAACTTTGACCCAGAATACCTCTTCTACAAAAACATTGAAATATTCGACCCGGCTAAGCCAATAGGTCCGACGCCCAAAGCGCCGGCTACTGATTTTGCCGTTAACTTCTTCCCTGAAGGCGGTAACCTGATCGCTGGTGTTGCCGGTCGCGTTGCCTTCAAAGCAATCGATCAGCAGGGTTATCCTCAGGAGGTAAATGGTATCATCCAGAACCTGAAAGGAGAAACGGTAGCATTGGTGAAAACTACCCGCGATGGTATGGGTATGTTCGATATCACCCCTGCTGCCGGAGAAACATACAAAGCCCTGGTCCAGACTGCCAAAGGTCAGCAGAAAACCGTTCTGCTGCCGGTTGTAAAAACAACAGGTGTAGGCCTTAAAGTCTTCAACAAGGGCACCCGTATCTTCTATCAGACCTTGCCTGCAACGAAAGATAATCCGATGTACAACAATATGATGATCGTTGCGCAGATGCAGCAGCACATCGTGTACAAAGCGAAACTGAATGCAGCGGAAGGCCAGATGAGCGGCTTTATCCCTACTAAAGAACTTCCTTCCGGTATCATTCAGCTGACTATCTTCAACAGTGAAGGTTTACCACTGGCAGAAAGGCTGGCTTTCGTAAGAAAGAACGACTTCCTCTCCCTGAGCCTGCAGAACCTTGCAGTGAATACGCAGCCAAGACAGAAAAACACACTGGAAATAAAAATACCGGACACCATGCTTACCAGCTTGTCCGTTTCCATTACCGATGCTGACCAGATCGTGAAAGATCAGGATGAGAACAACATCATCTCCAACCTGCTCCTCACTTCCGATCTGAAAGGTTACATCGCTAATCCGGCTCAGTATTTCAAAGACTCAGATCCGGCAACCCTGCAGGGCCTGGACCTGGTAATGATGACGAACGGCTGGAGAAGGTTCAGCTGGGAAAAGATCCTCCACAACTTCCTGCCAGACGTTAAGTACCCTTACGAACAGGGCTTACTGCTGAAAGGTGTGGCTACTACCAACAAAGGTGCTGCTGCGCTGTCAAATGGTAAAGTGGACTTCATCCTGAAACAGCCGATCGATACATCTACCGCATTCTCCTCTGTTACTACCAACGATAAAGGTGAATTTGCTGTAGACCGTCTGCAGTTCGTAGATACTATCAACGTATTCTACCGCGCCAACGATCCTAACAAAGCCTGGAAGGACGTAAGCGTGAAATTTGAACCGCACTTCTTCGAGAAAAAAGAAGCCGTAACACTGCCTTATCCATTCAGAACTACTGTAGAAATAGAGCATAAAGTATTAACCTCTTACCTCTCTACCGTAGCTGAAAACAGTGCTGTAACCAGATCTATCGCTAACAAACCGATCTTCCTGAAAGAGGTGAACGTACGCGAAAAACGTCTGAGCAAAACAGAATCAGTTGAGCAACGTTACGCTACAGGTATGTTCAATGCCGGCGATGGTTATGCATTTGACCTTACAAGAGACGAACCGGGTAGTCTGAGTATCTTCCAGTACCTGCAGTCCAAAGTACCGGGTCTGAGCATCAACCTGACCGACCCGGCAGGACCAGCGCTGAACTGGCGTGGCGGTCCTCCGGTATTGTTCCTGAACGAAATGCCTACCAACATCAGCATGCTGGGTAACATCAACATCGGTGATGTAGCCTTCATCAAAGTTTTACGTCCAACCTTCGTAGGTGGCTTCGGTGGTAGTTCTGGCGCAATCGCAGTTTACACCAGAAAAGGTGGCGACAGCAAAGCTGAAGTGGATACACGCGGCTTCGAGAAATACAGAAAAGGTGGTTATAACATCGTGAAAGAATTCTACGCACCGGATTATACCGTTCGTAAGGAAATTCACATCCTGCAGGATAAAAGGCTGACTCTCTACTGGAATCCAAACCTGATAGCAGACTCCCTGACACATACTGCAAAGATCTCCTTCTACAACAACGACTTCACAAGACGTTTCCGTATAGTAGTGGAAGGTATGGGTGAAGATGGTTCAGTAGGACGCACAGAACAATTGCTGCAATAAGCATAGTCACTCGCTGACAAAAAAATAGTCCATAGTTAAACAACTATGGACTATTTTTATTTATACGATGTATATGCCCTACAAACATCTCATCCGGACGATTTACCAATCATACTATTTTACCATTCCCTGTAACTGATCAAGTCCAGCTTAAGTCCACCTCAACTCCACCTTAAAGCCACCCTTACGTCTGGTATAACAGGAGTAAACGACCTACCCGTGGCTGCTATGCGCCAGGTACCCTATCTCTCTTCTTAAAAAAACAGCCTCCCAATTACCTACCTGTTAAAATAGTATAATACTTCCCTTCCAATAACAGCTCATCCACGCCCATCTCCAATAACAAAACATTACTCAGGTAAATTGTTTTATCATCGTTACAATACGCAGGAATATGCCCTTTACAAAGGCTTTCATATCGGTATAACGACAGGCCTTATACGTTGTGGCAACATTAAAATGACCGCATTTTTTCGTTAACAAGAGATTAACCAACAGATTAACAGCACATTAACAGTTCGCTTATTTTTTCGGGGTATGTTTGTATTGATAAAAGCAAAAGCACGTTGTCCTTTACTTCCAGGCCTCTCATGCAAAAAGGTATGAGGGCTTGGGGGTTAAGGGTTCTCTTCGGGACAAATTCCGACTCCAAACACTAATAAACACGCACTAGACTCAATATACTTTAAACGCATTATACTACCCTGGGAACATGGCCAAAATACTAGAGGGGGAATAATGTAGATTACTACACATTATATGGCTGTCAGTAAATACTGTGGTCAAACAAATCAAAAACCAACTAATAAAAAAAAGGTCTCGTTTTCACGAGACCTTTTTCATTTGTAATGATATGATGGCTCCGTCAATTCGTCTAGTCTTTCAGCTTGTGCAGGAAGGAAGACAGCTTAAACAGCAGCTCATCCTGTAAACCTGCTCTCAGTTTCGCTTCATCATCTGTAATACCCAAACGGCGCATACGCTGATAATAACTGTATGATCCACCAATCAATTCCAGGCACTCTTCGATCTTTTCCCTGATCTCCCCTTCCTTGCTCTTCTTGTCATATTCTTTCTTGGAAAGGATCTTGTCAACAAAGTAAAAACTGTCCTTTGTTTCCACCCATTTCCCTTTCGACTGATGCTGTGGCTTATATACTTCCAGGTAGCAGTTATCCAGGTGTAATACCTCGCCAAATTCAGACCTTACATCAATGGATGCTGGCCTTCCTTTCTGAGGACTAGCCATCAGCTTCTTGATGAAATTACTGATCTCCATGCCCAGTTCACCGCTGCTGATAAGTATCTGGTTCAGCTGAGAGAATTCCATTACCATCGTGACACGGATGTAACGGCTGCCCGATTTCAGTTTACCAATGATACTTGGCGTCTGATGTTCATCAAACAGGATGTCTTCCACTTGTACCTTACTTACTGTACGATAATTAGGAGTATATCCTTCAGAGCCTGGTACTGCCTTCTTATTCGTGGTCCTGGCTACATGCTGTTTGGCAGTATGCTGTACAAAATCATCAATGAACCGCAGGTCATGTTCTTTCAGACGATGATATAGTTCATGTGTACTATAGTTCACAATTCTGCTAAGCAGCAGCACATCGTCCCACACATCAGCATATTGTACTTTTTTGAGCTCATCCAGCACATCAGCCGTTACCAGGTTCCGGCGATACAGCAGTTCGCCTACCAGGAAAACGGAATAGTCATTCAAAGGGTAGCCCAATTCCGGCAGCAGGTCATAAGGACTCTTTTTCTGTTCTTTCGCCTGGTCCAACTGCTCCAGGTCAGAAACCACCGGGGCCAGCAGATACTTGCGGGCTGCAGTACGTAATTTCTTACTCACATGATCAATCAGATGATCATTCACTTCACGCTGGCTGACAAAATCGTGCAGTATCTGCACAAAACGCTTGGATGCAGGCAAGCCGAACTGCAGCAGAATATCATTCTCCATGTCCAGCACACTTGCACCACCCGCGTGTTCCTTGCTGGCTTTAGTTCGCGTCTCCTGCTGCTGACAGCGCTGATAATATTCCTGTAATTTCAGTTTAAGCTTATCCATATATTTATCTTATTAAATCGTTTCTTTCTTCAAAAACAGGTTTTCCATACCTTTCCGGGTCATCCAATTTGACTTTTCCGGGTATAAAAGTCCTGCCTCCGCCTGGGAAATACGCCGCAAAATGCCTGAAAGACACATGCCGACGCCTTCAATAGCGAATGCAATTGCTTGTTTTACAATAAGTTATTCAATGGGAGTAGTATAGCGATCTAATGGGAGAATGCAAATATACAGTATTTGAAAGTTTCGTCCCAACCTGCTCTGTAATCTAATTGTAAAGCGATGCTCATTGCAGCACCGTTTTAGCCTTTTCCCAAAGGGCCAGCCGGTCGTCATACCCGTTTAGTCCGCCATTAATACATATTGTCAGCCACTGGAATTTGCTGTACAGCTTGTTTTTATACATCGTAGTCCAATTATCGGGCTGATCGGCTATGGCATTCAACGTCTTATATACTGTCCAGAACCAACAGGCAGACGCGACCGCATATTGAGGAGTGGCAAGCAGGTCAGGTGCATCCTGGAAAGTATTTGTATTACCGGTCAGGGCTTTACTGCAATCGTCATAACTGGATCTTCCCGTCAGCTGGATGAGCCCGCGTCCCCTGAACCGCCATCCGTCACCACTGGCTTCCGGTCCGTTACCCAGGCGGTTGGCATACACTTTATTGGCTATCTTGTCGGGCTTGCCGGCATACTGCTGGGCAATAACAAGCGTGGGGAAGTATTTCGGGAATACGGTAACTAAACGGTCTGCCCGGTAATTCAGATTTTCAGTGACTACGCTGAACTGTCCGCTTTCATGACCCAGTTGTGCCAGAAACGCGGCAGCTCTTACTGGTGTATCAATGTGATAAACAGGCATTGCCTGATTCAGATAGGGCAAATATGCCTGGACGTTTTGGGATTTGGCTTGTGGCATAATAGCCAGCAGCTGCTCATTGGTGATTATCATAGGGGTGTTTATATTGAGATTAACAATTACAAATGTAAGATTAAACATGCTCTTCCGATAGCAATTCAACAGCCATCACTATTTTTTTTAGCAGGTTAATTTCATACAAAATTACTACAGGCAGGAACCGTAGCTTTGCCTGCGTGGAAAAAGTAACTATAAGGCCTATACAGCTCTCAGACAACAAACACATTGCCCTCATCATCAGGGAGGTTTTGACCGAGTTTAAGGCTAATAAACCCGGGACTGCTTATTTTGATACAAGCCTGGATGAACTGCACTCCGTATTCACTGTTCCCAATGCCGCCTATTGGGTGCTCGAACACGATGGTACTATTATCGGCGGAGCCGGCATCTATCCCACCTATGGCCTGCCCGCGCATTACTGCGAACTTGTAAAACTCTACCTTCTTCCCTCAGCAAGAGGTAAAGGACTGGGCAAACAACTGATAGAGCAATGTTTTGATACTGCCAGGCAGAACGGGTTCACACACCTGTACCTGGAAACAATGCCTGAACTTACTTCTGCCATTCACCTGTATGAAAAAATGGGATTCATCTACCTGCAGGGAGCATTAGGCGCCTCCGGCCATTTCGGATGCAGCGTCTGGATGTCGAAGGAATTATGACTGTGTAAGAATGCACCGCCCGCTTATGTACATGTTTCTACAAAAATGCCTGTTGTTTTTATTATAAACACGCCGCCCTGCTCACGGTATAGTATTTGGACTTTAGCAACCAATAACATTTAAAACCTTGAGTTATGCAGATACTATCTTCCACTTCCACCAATTCCAGGCTGGAAGAATTTTTCGTTACGATGTTGCAGGAAATGTACTGGTCAGAAATTCATCTGGTGACTGTACTCTCTACCATGACCGGCGCCGCCAGTAATGACGAGCTGATACAGGCGTTTGACCAGCACCGGCAGCAGACAGAAGAACATGTAAAAATCGTGGAACGCGTATTCGGAGTACTGGGCATTCCCCCGCAGGCAGAACCCAGTGCAGGATTACAGGGATTATTCGATGAAGGCTGGCAGGTAATAGATGAAACTGAAGAAGGCTCTGCCCAGAGAGACGTAGCGCTGATTATTGCCGCACAAAAAGTGGAGCACTACGAAATTGCCTGCTACGGAAGCCTGGTAACACTGGCTGCTACCCTGGGCGAAATAGAAGTAGCAGACATGCTGAGAGCTGTACTGACAGAAGAAAAAGAAACTGATGCAACGCTGACCATTATTGCAGAAAGTAAGATCAATGCACAGGCCAGTGAAGAACCTGTTGCTCATTAAAGTAAAGTGCAGGAACAGACATAAAAGCATTCCTCATGCGATAAAAAAAATGGGCTGTACAGTAGGGTTTCCCCCATCTGTCAGCCCTCTATTATTAAAGCATGCATAAACTTATAATCCGTGTTTCTGATAACGGCCCATCAATACACTTTCTCCCAGGATATGCCCCTGCATTGCCTGTTGCAGAGCAGCTTTATCTGCTCCGTTTTCCAGGTCGAGCTCTGTATCCAGTGCATAAACGTGAAAATAATAACGGTGGAATCCTGATGGCGGACAAGGGCCATAATAACCGGTTTTCCCACTTCCGTTCTTTCCACAGACACCGGGTACACTATCACCTCCGATCAGATTGGTAGGTGGAATATTCCATATCACCCAATGGTCAAAAGTACCGCTAGGCGCGTCCGGATCTTCAGCGATGATAGCGAGTGTTGCTGTACCTGCCGGTATCTGCTCTATCTGCAGTGGCGGATTGACGTCTTCTCCTTCGCAGGTATATTTCGAAGGAATAACGCCTTCATGATCAAACGCAGTGCTTGAAATTTTAAGACTACCTGTTACTTTGTTTTCCATACCCGTTAAGGACCGAAAATCAAGCCAGAACCTGGTAGTCTGATAAAATGTAAAAAACACCCTTCCGCGGGGGTAAACCCGCTACATAAATGAAATGATACCGGGGATGTTGTAGAAACTATTCATCAATGCGTTTTACCAGTTCGTCAATAAAACTTACCTGTCTTTCATTGATCTTTTCGCGGGCAATACTAACGGAAAACCAGGCAGCGCGGTCTATCTCCGGAAAAGTCTTCATCTTACCCGAACGTGGAGGCCATTCCATTTCAAACTGGTTGCTTACAATGTTATCCGCATCCAGGTCGCCGTTTACCGCCCAGCAATGCACTGTTTTATGTCCCTTTTGCCGGATGGTAGACAACTGAATGAAATCGCCCGAAGGCCGGTATCCTGTCTCCTCTTCAAACTCCCGGATAGCCGCCTGCAAGGGCTCTTCCCCTTCCAGGTATTCCCCTTTGGGCACAGACCAGCTGCCCGCATCTTTCTTTGCCCAGAAAGGCCCGCCGGGATGCGCCAGGAACACTTCCAGCTGTTTGCCCTTTCTCCTGTAGAGTAATATGCCTGCACTTTGTTTTGCCATACCTAAAGTTAATATTGCAATTCTGGTTCCGGGAAGCAACCTTCTTCTATTTTTCTATGTTATTCATAGTGAATCAGATAATCAACAGCACGTATAAAAACTCCATTTTTTCAATGGCAGTCGCTTTACAGGACTAAAAATTAAGCTATCTTGGACATTTCATGATTGTAGCATGATCGCAGCAGCCCTTTTATTTTTGATTGTTAGTTATTCCACAGAAATCAGACTAACCCCAGGCAGTAATATGCATTTTTCCGCCGCAACGGATACCGTTGACGCGTCTGCCAGAGAATATACCCTCGTTCCCGACAGACAGGGAAGGCTTAATATTGACAATTCAAGAAACACTTACCGCCCGGGAGATGTCCTGCATCTCAAAGGCAACTTTAAGTCAATCTTCTTTGCCAATATGAGCGGCACTGCTGCCCGACCTATCATTATCCGTAACTACCGTAACACTGTTGTAAAGATCGGTGAACCAGACTGGAACGGAGGTGGTTATTCCTCCGCCTGTGAGTTTTCCAATTGCCATTATATCCGTTTTGGTAGTCAGTCAGACCGGAACATGATCATCATCAACGGCTCTACGCAGCGGGCCAGAGAAGCGTATCGGGACCTGCAGATAGGTAATAAGTCAGATAACATGGAGATCTGTTTTCTGACCATCATGAACGGTGGAAATGGTATCGTAGCAAAGACAGATCCCGTAAAGGGAGATCCCGGTACCGTCTATCCCAATCTTGTGATCCGCAACCTGCAGATACATGACCTGACCATTACAGGCACAAAGAATGAAGCCATGTATATTGGTCATACCGCCACTTATTGGGACCATACAGTAAATCAGCCTTATTATGGCTCCGCTTCAAAGTTCACTCCCGGCCACGATTATATACAACCTGCCAAATGGCAGAACGTGAAGATCTACAATAACCTTATTAACAATATTGGTTTGGATGGTATACAGACGGCGGCTATCGACGGACTGGAGATCTTCAACAATGAAGTGACTCAATGGGGAACACAACGTAATGCTGCACATAACGGAGGCATTCTCATTGGCGGTCGTACTACCAATACAAGCACACATGATAATTATGTACATGACGGCTGGGGAGAATTCTGTCAGTTCTATGGCTCCGGAGAAAACAGGTCAACCCACGCCATCAGCAATAACCTCTTTACTGACAACCAGGGAGATGGTATCAGTATGAGGGGGACCGACAATGCTATTGTACGCATTACGAATAATACAGTGGCCTGCACTAAAGGTAACAGCCTGCGTATTAACGGTTACACAGGTATGAAAGGGAAACAGATCGTTAATGCCAATGCATTAATAGCCCCCAATGGCGGCAATGGTGTCAACATCAGGAATTATATCTATGTAGAGGAAGGCGGTAACGCCGTAGAAGGCACTGGAAATGAAGAAAATAAGAAGTTTCAGACCCCCCGGGAAGCCGGTGTGAATACGGCAGAATACTATCGTCCCCAACAAGGCTCATCCATAGGAAATGCCGGTTACAGAAGAAAATAGAGGGCAACTCCACTTCATATAATGTTAAATATCCATTAAAAAATTATTTGTTTGTTAAAAAAAAAGAGATATATCTTTGTCCAGCATTTTTTGTATTCGAGTTTTAACCCTGATCTTTTGAAAACCTGCGACGACCATAACGTAATATTTCTGTCTTTTAGAGGGGACTAACTTTACATCTGTTTTTTGGAGCCTACTTATTGTTCGATACCAAACTTAGGAATCATTCCTTATGCATATACAGAGCAGAAGGCATTTCTTAAAGAATGCCGCTATTTTATCCCCTGTACTCACCTTTTTCCCGTCCTATCTGACGGCAGGAAAGGGGTCGAAGTTTCGTATCGCCTTCATTGGTACTGGCATGTGGGGACAGCAGTACCTGAAGCAAGCACTCCAACACAAGGATCTGGATGTAAGAGCAATTTCTGAGACCAATTCGGCAGCCATCAGCCAAAGCCTGGACTTATTCAATCAGGCAGGTCGCCAACATCCGGACATTTATCGGGACAATTACGAGACCTTACTCTCCCGCCAGGACATTGATGCCGTTATTATTGCGGCCCCTTGGCATCAGCACTACAGTATTGCAAAAGCGGCGATGCTCGCCGGTAAACATGTGGCCTGTGGCTCCGTAATGGGGACTACGCTTGAAGAGCACCAGGACATTGTTCGTATCAGTGAGCAAACACGTTGCCAGTACTTTACGTTGGACGAGCACAGTTACCGTTCTGACCTGATGGCCATTACTAATATGGCACAGGAAGGCGTATTTGGAGAACTGCAGTCTGTACATGCCGGCGCCAGTCCGCATGTACTACCGGTAGAACAAGACAAGGAGGCCCTGTCCTACCCTGTTTATTCTGCGGCAGCAGTTGCCAGGCTACTGAACCTGAAAGAGAATACCTATGTATCTCTGCAGGTAGTACAGCTAAAGCAACAATACGCGATCAGCAAACCATGTCCTAAAAAGGGGCATACACGTTTGTTCTTTACTTCGGGAGATGTTAGTTCCATTTGCCTCACTACCCAACAGGGACAAAAGGTATGGCTGCAAATGGATGCCGGAAAAACACAACCTGTTTCCACCGGGTTCCATGTGAACGGTAGTAACGGCTCCTGGGTAGATCTTTTTAATCGCATTTATCTGGAAGAAAATAACCCTGTTAACCAGGTTTGGGAACCAGGCAAACCGTACATAAATCAATATGCACAGCAGGCAGACCTTCCACGTTACAGGCAAGTAGAAAAAGGCGATGGCTATGCGATGGCACTGCAGGAATTTGTGGGTGTGATGCAACAGCGTAATGAGCTGTCAGTATATGCGGCTGCTACCAACAGCATTATAACGCCAATGGCTGTACTCTCTGCACAACGTAATGGAGCAACTGTGCAATTCCCTCAGTTTAGAAACCCGATTATATAATTTAAACACTACATTAAAATTGGATCTATGGACACACCGCTATTAGCCGCGATTATTCTATTTGCCGGTAATTTCGCACCAAGAAGTTGGGCGTTTTGCTGGGGTCAGATTCTGAGCATTGCTCAGAACACTGCATTGTTCTCTCTGTTAGGCACCACATACGGTGGTAACGGACAGACAACTTTCGCACTGCCTGACCTGAGAGGGCGTTTTCCATTAGGTACCGGACAGGGTCCCGGATTACCTAACATTAACCTGGGTGAAATAGCTGGTACACCGACTACTACCCTGCTGATCACCAACATGCCTGCGCATAATCACACAGGTACTATTGCATCTGCTTCCGTAGCCCAGGCTGCAACTGCTGCTGCTGCTACAACCAACACACCTAGCGCTACCGTAGTGCCAGCTGTGCTGCCAACTTTCGGTGCCGGTCCAACTGCACAGCAGGTTAAGGGTTATGCTGTTCCTGACAACACTACCTTCCTGGCGCCTACTACCAATGTAACAGGTACTGTGAATATTGGTATCGCAGGTGGCAGCCAGCCATTCAGCATCATGAACCCTTACCTGGGTATGAATTATATCATTGGCCTTGAAGGTATTTTCCCAAGCCGTAACTAATAACTTATATGCAATCAGCGCTTTCTATTGGGTTCCTTACTCCTTATTCCGGTGTATATCCTGCCTATTCTGCCCATCTGGTAACAGGTTGGCTGCTGGGTATGGGATTAGATCCCGTGCGGCAGAGAACAGTGCAGTTTACATCAGAGTATACCCATATGGGAGGCGCTGGTGCTTCTGTTGACGCTGCCCGCAAACTGCTTTTCTTCAATAATGTCGATATATTGTCTGGTCTGATCAGCTATAAAATAGCACCGGATATTATCCCTTTAGTGGAGAATACGAAAAGACCGGCATTCTTCTTTGATATGGGTGAATATATTCCCCACTTCCCTTACCTCAGCCCCGATGTATTCTATGCCTCACACCAGTTGTGGCAATCAGAGTATGCATTGGGAAAGTGGGCTCACAGCCATTTTGGGGATGGAGGTCATATGATCATGCCAGTGTATGAAGCCGGCTATCACCTGCATAGTGCATTTAAAGAAGGGGTTACCGCTGCAGGCAGCACACAGATAAGTTTTACGGTATTACCGCATGATGAGAATGATCCTAAAAGAATGGAGCTGGACGGACTCTTTACAACACTCGCCAAAGATCCCCCACCATATGTCCATGCCATCTTCGCAGGTAGCATGGGTACACGTTTCCTTGAAAAATGGATACAAAGTGGCTTTCATAAAAAAATCCCGCTGCTGATCAACGAAACGATGGCATATGATGATGTATTGGAAGATATTAAACATATAGACCTGGAAATTTATACATCCATGATGTGGATGCGTGAAGACCAGAATAAAGCGAATCAGCAATTTGTAAAGAAGTTCGAAAGCATCGCCCAGCAACCAGCTAACATCTATGCATTAATGGGATATGAGGCTGGCTTAATGTGGCGGGAATTGTTACCCCACGCTAAGAAAAAAGACTGGGATGCCGTAAAACAGCAGCTCCGTAACGGCGTGATAGATGGTCCCAGAGGCCAGAAAAACTTTTACCCAGCTTCAGGATTTGCCCTGCCAACAGCCAACATTCTCAGGATCAGTACAACTGGTAATAAAATAAACAAATTAATTCTTGATCAGGGAGCAGGAATGCGCTATGATGCGAAGGAATTTGAAATGATTCATAACGAATCAATGACCGGTTGGCAAAACCCTTTTCTCTGCATTTAACAGTTTTATATGAATGACACATTTACCCGAGGTATCAGCAGGATCCTGTTGATACTTTTCTTCATGCTAGCTGGCTTCACAAGCTTTGCACAGTATACGAAGACGTCTCTGGAAACAGGACGTAGTAAGTATTCTGCCATGGCCAAAGACCAGAGTGGCAACCTGTTCGTCGTTCGCGCCAATGCGGCTGGGACCGCCTATGAATTGGTGAAATACACGAACGGTACAGGTACCGCCCAGATCCTCTACAGCAATCTGCAGCAGGATAATGGGGTTCCTCCCATCGGACTTGCCATTAACACAATAGGCGATGTCTTTGTAACCAGTATGAATTCAACTGATGGCTGGGAGATTCTTAAACTGCCCGCTCCGGCTAACAACAGTCCCACTGTTGTCCATTCCGGTAGCTACTACTCCGTTTTGGCAATAGATCAAAGCAACAACCTGCTATCGCTGGAATGGGACGGTGGTAGTAATTATCAGGTAGTTAGATATCCTTTCGGCGCGGAACAGGTCGCAGGTACAGTCGTTTGGAGCGGACTCCCTCTACCTTCAGGACTATCAAGTACCTATCCCGCAGGTCTCGTGACCGACTCTCACGGAAACATTTTCCTGACAGACTTTCTTGAAAATTCCGGAGGCCGTCTTATTAAGTTGACCTCTCCGGGATTTGGAGCTACTGTCCTGGCCACAAACAGGGGATTTACAGCGCTGGCTGTAGATGGCGCAGACAACCTGTATATAAATGAAGCTACAGCAACTGCCAATGTTGCACAGATCGTAAAATACACCGATCCTACTCAGACTGGACAAGTACTCTATAACCAACTTAGCTATGACGTCAATGCCCATCCATATGGATTGGTTGTCATGCCTAATGGAAACATTTTTGCAAATAGTAATGGCTCTGCACCGGAAGTTGTTAAACTAGCACCTCCCAACATCAACGTTTCAAGCGTTGTACGTGCTGGGGGTAATCCTACCAACGCTGCATCCGTCACTTACACCGTCACCTTCAGCGGCTCTGCTGCCGGTGTAACTACCAGCGCATTTACGCTCGTTCCAACCGGTGTCTCCGGTGCATCTATCACAAGTGTAACAGGAAGCGGTACTACTTATACCGTAACTGTCAACACTGGCTCAGGCTCTGGTACTCTTGGACTGAACGTTAACGGCACAGGTATCTCTCCTGTAGTGGCCAACGCTCCTTACACCGGCCAGGTGTACACCGTCGACAAAGTTGCACCTACCGGTTCAATCGTCATCAACAGTGGTGCTACATACACCAACAATGTGAATGTAACATTGACCCTTACCGGCAATGATGCAAACCCTCCATTACAGATGGCCTTCTCTCTGGATGGTGGCACATATAGTGCGGATGAAGCATTTGCAACGACCAAAGCTATTGCACTGCCGGCAACAGACGGCACGCGAACAGTGGCTATGCGACTGAAAGATGCGGCAGGTAACACGGTTATTTACAGCGATGACATTATCCTGGACCGTGTAGCACCTAATACCACAATCTCTGCTGGTCCTTTGGATCCGACCACGTCAACAACTGCCAACTTTATTTTCAACGCAAGTGAAGCGAATTGTACATTCCAGGGAAGCCTTGATGGCGGAGCATTTACACCGGTTACCTCTCCAATTACGCTTACCGGACTGGCAGATGGACCACATACCTTCCAGGTAAGGGCAATCGATCCGGCCGGAAATATAGATCCTACCCCTGCTTCCTATACGTGGACTATAGATGCCACCGGCCCGCAGATCACAAGCGTAGGTGTTCCTACAAACGGATACTACAAAGCAGGTACCACGCTCGACTTCAAAGTGAATTACAATGAACCGGCAATTGTAGACCAGACTGCAGGTACTCCGTATATCAATCTCATCATCGGCCTCGATGCGGTACAGGTACCGTACATTGGCGGTACCGGTACAAACCAGTTAACGTTCCGCTATACCGTACAGCAGGGTGAAATGGATATGGACGGTATCACCGTGCAACCACTGGTACAGAACAACAGCGGCTTTATCAAAGATGCACTGGGTAACGATGCATCTACTTCATTGCAGAATGTAGGTAATACCACCCTGGTGCGGATAAATACATCCATACCGTCAGTAACATTGTCTACCGCTACGGTTATGCCGACCAATGCACCGTTTACTGTTACAGCTACCTTCAGCGAAGCTGTAAGCGGTCTCACGGTAAGTGATTTCAACGTGTTGAATACGACAGTCAGCAACCTGCAGACTTCAGATAACATCACGTACACCGTATTAATGACGCCTGCTTCTGCCGGTACCCGACCTATCAGTTTGCCTTCCGGCGCAGCTCTTAATATTGGTGGAAATCCCAACACACCTTCCAATACGCTCACGTATACTTACGATCCTACCGCTCCAACGGTTACATCCGTAGCTGTTCCTGCAAATGGGTATCACACAGAGGGTGATCCACTCACCTTCACTGTTAAATTCAGTGAAGACATCTTCCTGAATACTACGGGAGGTACACCTGCTCTTAATATTACGATCGGTGGAACTCCAGTATCCGTACCTTATGTCGGTACTTCAGGCGTTGACGGGCTGACATTTGGCTATATCGTAGCGAATGGCGATATGGACATGGATGGTATCACCAT
This sequence comes from Chitinophaga filiformis, assembly GCF_900102545.1. Classification (GTDB taxonomy): domain Bacteria; phylum Bacteroidota; class Bacteroidia; order Chitinophagales; family Chitinophagaceae; genus Chitinophaga; species Chitinophaga filiformis. The sequence continues at coordinate 120,158 of NZ_FNBN01000013.1, forward strand.
AAATGCCCTGACGTTAAATGGTGCAACTATCAGGGATGCCGCTTCCAACAACGCAAACCTGACACTGAACAACGTAGGGCCAACTACAGGTGTGTTTGTAAATACTGCACATCCTTCCGTGGCTATCACTTCTACTGCACCAGCTATTGTGAATGCGCCGTATACGGCCACTATCACTTTCAGCGAGGCAGTATCCGACTTCGATATTAGTGGCATTACAACTGGCAATGCAAGCCTCAGCAGCCTGAATACTTCAGACAATATCACTTATACCGTGCTGGTTACACCAACTACCGATGGTACAGTGACACTGAATATTGCAGCGAATATGGCTCACAATATCGCAGGAAATGGCAACAATGCTTCCAACACATTGTCCCGTATCTATGATATAGCCCCTCCTTCGGTAACGGCTGTAGATGTACCGCCAAACGGTTATTATAAAGCAGGATCTATAATGGACTTCACTGTTCATTTCAGTGAGAACATCACGCTGAATACAAGCGGTGGTACCCCTCAGCTGAGCCTGACCTTCGGTTCATCAACTGTAAATGCCACCTATAATGGTACTTCCGGTACAGATGCACTGAACTTCCAGTACACTGTAGTGAATGGCGATATGGATATGGACGGCATTCAGGTAAGCGCGCTCGTATTAAATGGCAGCACCATTAAGGATATTGCCAATAACAATGCAGTGCTGACCTTGAATAATGTGGCTAATACCACTGGCATATTTGTCAATACACAGCATCCGTCAGTAGCATTGACCACAACAGCACCTGCACTGGTAAATGCGCCATTCACGGTAACTGTTACCTTCAGCGAAAATGTAACAGGACTTGATCCTGCTGATTTCAGTGTAACCAATGCAACAGTTGGCTCCCTGGCTAGCATAAATAGTGCTACTTATACTGTACTGGTCACTCCTACTGCCGACGGTCCTGTAAGTATCAGCTTGCCAGCAGGTGCTGCAGTAAATATTGGCGACAATGACAATACTGCTTCCAACACCTTAAATCATACTTATGATGGTACGGTTCCGGTGGTTACATCTGTAGCAGTTCCTGCAAACGGATACTACAAAGCAGGTACTACGCTCGACTTCATCGTTCGTTTCAGCGAGAACATCGTACTGAATACAAGCGGTGGTAATCCGACACTGGCCCTCACCGTCGGTGCAGCAACTGTCAATGCAATATTCACCGGCACCAATGGTACAGATGGACTGAACTTCACTTACACTGTACAGAGCGGTGATATGGACATGGACGGTATCGTTATAAACAGCCTGGTACTGAACGGTGCTACGCTTAAAGATGATGCTACCAACAACGCCGACCTGACACTGAATAACGTTGGTAATACTGCCACGGTACGGGTAAATACATCCATCCCGACAGTAACATTGTCTACCACAGCGGCTGATCCGACCAATGCACCGTTTACTGTTACAGCTACCTTCAGCGAAGCAGTGACCGGACTGGATCTAAGTGATTTCACTGTGTCAAATGCTACACTCAGCAGCCTGAACACAACAGATAATATCACTTATACCCTGCTGTTCTTCCCTTCCTCCGATGGTCCTACAAGCATCAGCTTACCAGCAGATGCAGCAGTGAATATCGGCGATAATGGCAATACGGCGTCCAATGTACTTAGCCGCGTTTATGATGCTACCGCTCCAACGGTTACATCCGTAGCAGTACCAGCTAATAAGTATTACAGAGCGGGTGAAACACTCAACTTCACTGTTAACTTCAGTGAGAACATCTTCCTGAATACTACAGGTGGTACGCCTTCCCTGCGTGTTACCATTGGTACTATTCCGGTGCAGGCCGCCTATACCGGTACTGTTGGTAATAACGCCCTGACATTCGCCTATACCGTGGTGAACGGCGATATGGATATGGATGGTATCACTGTAAATGCGCTGAACTTAAATGGTGCAACGCTCAGGGATGCTGCTACCAACAACGCCAACCTGACGCTGAACAACATAGCGCCTACAACAGGTGTGTTCGTAAATACAACACATCCTTCCGTAGCCATCACTTCTGCTGCACCAGCTATCGTGAACGTGCCATTTACGGCTACTATCACTTTCAGTGAAGCAGTATCCAACTTTGTGATTGGCGATATCACTGCGACTAACGCAGCCCTCAGCAACCTGACCACTACAGACAATATCACTTACACCGTACTGGTTACACCACCTGCCGACGGTACAGTGACACTGAACATAGCGGCAGACGTAGCGGAGAACATCGGAGCGAATGGCAACACCGCTTCAAATACCCTGTCCCGTCTCTATGATGCTGCTCCTCCTGCAGTAACAGCAGTAGATGTACCGGCCAACGGTTATTATAATGCAGGCACCCACCTGGACTTCATCGTTCATTTCAGTGAGAACATCACGCTGAATACAACCGGTGGTAATCCTGCGCTGAGCCTCACCATTGGTTCATCAACTGTAAATGCTACCTATACCGGCACTTCCGGCACAGATGCGCTGAACTTCAGCTATACTGTGGTGAACGGAGATATGGATATGGACGGCATCACAGTAGGTAACCTCCTGTTAAATGGCAGTACCATTGTGGATGCAGCCAATAACGCTGCAGTTCTCACATTGAATAATGTGGGTAATACAACAAACGTATTTGTCAATACACAGCATCCGACAGTAACACTGTCTACAACAGCTCCTGCATTTGTGAATGCGCCATACACAGTGACTGCCACCTTCAGTGAAGCAGTAACCGGCCTTGTAGCAGGCGATTTCAGGGCGACAAACGCAACTTTCAGCAACCTGCAGACTGCTGACAATATCACTTACACCGTACTGGTTACGCCGACCGCCGACGGACCTGTAAGCGTCTACTTACTTGCAGATGCTGCATTCAACATCGGCGCTAACGGCAATACCGCATCCAACACGGTAAACAATACTTATGATGGTACCGTTCCAACGGTTACAGCGGTTGCTGTTCCGGCAAACGGATACTACAAAGCAGGTACAACGCTCGACTTCATCGTTCGTTTCAGCGAGAACATTACGCTGAATACAAGCGGTGGTAATCCAGCCCTGAGCCTCACTATCGGCACTGCAACTGTCAACGCAGCTTATACCGGTCTTAACGGTACAGATGGACTGAACTTCAGTTACACTGTACAGAACGGCGATATGGACATGGATGGTATCGTTGTAAACAGCCTGGCATTGAACGGTGCTACTATTAAAGACGTTGCTACCAACGATGCAGTGTTAACGCTCAATAATGTTGGTAATACCTCCAACGTATTTGTGAACACCGCTCACCCATCAGTAACGATAAGCACTCCATCCGCTTCAAGCGTAAATACACCGTTCACGGTTGACATCGCCTTCAGCGAAAACGTGACCGGCTTTACCAGCGCTGATATTGCTGTTACCAATGGAAACGCCAGCCCTGTAACGGTAATCGACAATGCACATTACAGCATCATAGTTGTACCGACTGCAGAAGGAGTAGTAAGTGTAAACATCCCGGCGGATGTAGCTGCAAACATTGGTGGTAATGGCAACACTGCTTCCAATACATTAAGCATCACTTACGATATCACCAAACCAACTGTTACTTCCGTAACAGTACCTGCGGATAAATATTACAACGCAGGTCAGGTACTGAACTTCACCGTTAACTTCGATGAAGACGTCAACCTGAACATGCCACCAGCTGCTGATCCTTACCTCACGCTGACTATCGGTGCCGCGACTATGAATGCCACTTACGCCGGCGCTTCCTCAGCAAGAGAACTGAACTTCAGCTATACTGTAGTGAACGGAGATCAGGATATGGACGGTATCACTGTTGGTACGCTTGTTCTAAACGGCAGCTCAATAAAAGATGCTGCTGATAACGATGCAGATCTGACATTGAATAACATCGGTAACACCACTCAGGTAAGAGTAAACACTACCAACCCGAGCGTGACACTTTCTTCTACTGCCAACACACTGATCAACGCGCCGTTCACTGTAACAGCGACCTTCAGTGAAGCAGTGACGATCCTGACCGAAAGTGATTTCTCTGTCACCAATGCTACACTTTCCGGTCTGACATCTTCAGACAATATCACCTACACCGTAACCGTGACACCAACTGCGGATGGTGCTGTAAGCATACAGGTGCCAGCTAATGCAGTAGTGAACATTGGAGGCAATAGTAACACGCCTTCCAATACGCTTAACTTCACTTACGACGGCACTAAGCCAAGCGTAACTGCTGTAGTCGTACCTGTCAATGGTTACTATAAAGCAGGTGATGTACTGAACTTCACTGTTAACTTCAGTGAAAACATCAACCTCAACACCGCAGGAGGTGCTCCTTATCTTAATGTTGTCCTTGGCTCGGGTACTGTGAGAGCTGCTTACACTGTCGCAACCGCGAACAGCCTGTCATTCAGCTACACAGTACAACCAGGGGATATGGATCTGGACGGTATCACACTGGGTACGCTCAACTTAAATGGCAGCACCATTAAAGATGACGCTACAAACGATGCGGACCTTGCACTGAATAATGTGGGCAATACTTCTCAGGTGTTCGTTCATACAGGATCACCATCTGTACAATTGTCTACTACTGCTGCTACCCGCGTGAACGCGCCATTTACAGTGACCGCTGTCTTCAATGAAGCAGTAACCGGTCTGGCAGTTGCTGACTTCACCGTAACCAACGGTACTGCCAGCAACCTGCAAACAACAGACAACATCACTTACACCCTCACAGTAACACCAGCTGCCGACGGCGCTGTTACTATCCAGCTGCCAGCTGCTCAGGCACAGAACGTAGTGTTTAACGGCAACACAGCTTCCAACACGCTGAGTGTTACTTATGACGCTACCGCTCCGGCAATCACCACAGGCCTGGCCTTCGAGGTGCTGGAAAGAAGCGCAGTAGGTACACTGGTTGGTCAGGTAACCGCAACCGACGCATCAGGCATCATCCAGAACTGGACTATCGCATCCGATGCTTCCATCGGCGCCTTCTCAATAGACGCTAACGGCAACATCAGGGTGGCAGATCAGGCCAAACTGAACGCCGCCGTGAACACTACTGTCAACCTGACTATCACTGTCACTGACGGATTGAACACCAGCGTTGCAGTACCGGTAACTGTACAGGTGAAACTGGTGAACCAGTCGCCAACCCTCGACGCGATAGACAACGTAACAATCTGTCCGGACGGTCAGGAACACACCATCCAGCTGTCAGGTGCTTCTGCAGTAGAACCAGGTCAGACCTATGGCTTTACCATCATCACTGATAAAGCAGCCAACTTCGATAAGCTGAGCGTAACAGCAGCAGGTCTCATCACTTACCAGCTGAAGACCAGCGCAAGCGGTACATCCACAGTCACTGTTACCATCAAGGATAACGGTGGTATTGCAAACGGTGGTACCGATACACTGCGCCGCTCCTTCAATATTGAAGTAGCTACCCTGGGTGCAATCACTATCAGCAGCGATAAAGGCAACAATATCTCCAAAGGTGATATTGTACACCTCACCGCAACAGGTGGTACTCACTACCAGTGGGATAATGCCGATGGCATCCTCAGTGGTCAGCAGAGCGCAACGCTGGAAGTAAGGCCAATGCAGAACACTACTTATCATGTTACCGCAAGCAACGACATGGGCTGTATCAATACTGCCGACTTCACAGTCTCAGTAGTGGCAGACTTCAAGGTAGATGCGGTAAATCTCCTGACACCAAATGGTGATGGTAAGAATGATAAATGGGTGATCCGTAACCTGGATAGCTATCCTAACAATGAAGTGAAGATCTTCGACCGCACAGGCCGTCTTGTATATACCCGCAGGAATTACAGCAATGACTGGGATGGTACTATGAATGGCAGCCCGCTGGCTGAAGGCACTTACTACTACATCTTAACGATCGAAGGTGGTGCTAAAACAGCGAAAGGTTATATCACAATCATCAGGGACAGAAATTAATCCGGTAACAACTATTTATTATGAGCTACAAACAAAATATACGTTCGTTCATTGTCAGCAGCCTTTTATTGGCTGCTGGCATTAACAACCAGGTCAGTGCCCAGTCGCTCAGTAATGCGAAGGCTTTACTGGAGCCATCCGGCACCCAGTACTTTCAGAACCAGTACCTGGCTAACCCCGCTATGGCCGGGTTCGAAAAAGGGCTGCACCTGAATGCCGCCTACCGCAATCAATGGAATGGCATCGAGGGAGCTCCCATCACAAAGTTCTTCTCTGCCGACTATGCCGTAGGAAACAGAGTAGGCGCAGGCATGCACATCTTCAATGATGTGGCAGGTCTGATCAACAGAACACGTGTTGCTCTCACCTACGCCTATCACCTGCCGCTGACCAATCCAGACCAGCAACTGCACTTCGGTCTGTCGCTGGCATGGAACGTACAACGCATCGATTATAAAAACCTCGACGGCGATCCGAATGATCCTTCCGTAGGTGCATTCAACCGCCGGGATAATTACTTCGAAGCAGAGTACGGCATGGCATATACTGATACCAAGCTGACCATACAGGCATCCCTGCCAAACGTAAGAAGCCTCTTTACGGGCGACGATAAAGAAGCAGACGGCGGTGGTATATTCTTCACGGCAGCGTCTTACAGGTTCGCCATCAATGAAGCGATCACTTCCATAGAACCGAAGATCTGTTACCGTGGCGTACGTGGTTTTGACAATATCCTCGATGCAGGCGTTAACGTCTCTATCCTGAATGATGTTGCCAACGTAATGGCCATGTATCATACCACCAAAAGCGTAACAGCAGGTGTTGGTGTGAATATCCTGAAAACGGTAGGCATACAGGCAATGTATACCACGCAGACAGGAGGTATCAAGACTTATGTTGACGGCACCTATGAAATAGGCGCGACCGTCCACCTGTTCAGATAGTAAGATTGAATAAAAAGAGAGAGCCTGCCGGGGTATACCTGAGCAGGCTTTTTTTTATGACCAGCATCATCCGGTCAGATTTATAAAAAAATCTTAATTTTAGCCAGCGAATTAGGAAAATCTATACCTTTTCTGAAATATTTTTACCAATTTGTACAGATTATCAGGTAATTAGTATGCGAACACTGTCAGGGGGATATTCCCGGGGAATATGCTATGAAGCCTTTTAAAACAAAGATTTACACTGTAAGATATGAGTAACAAACCGACTGACTTTACGTGGAGTAATGAGCCGAACCCACATCATGTTCGAGTAAGACAGATTCTGAAACAACATCCTGAGGTAAAGGAACTTATAGGGAAAAACCCCTATACGATTTATATGATCATCGGCCTGGTAGCTGCGCAGGTTGGTCTTTCTTATTGGTTACGCGACGCCTCCTGGTGGTTGATCTTCCTAATAGCCTATGGCGTAGGCGCCTTTATCAGTCATGCCTTGTGGGTAATGATTCATGAAACCGCCCATGGACTCATATTTAAAGGGAAGGCGCCCAACCTGTTTGCAGGTATGATTGCCAACTGGCCTCATATATTTCCCAGCTCTGTTTCCTTCCAGCGCTATCACCTGAAGCACCATGCCCATCAGGGAGAGCATGAACTGGACGCTGATCTGCCGGATTTCTGGGAAGCAGCCCTGGTAAGCAACAATCCGATTAAAAAGATGTTGTGGTTCCTTTTCTTCCCTGTTTTCCAGATCTGCCGTACTGCCAGGTTAAATATTTCCCTGCTGGATCGCTGGATCGTGGTGAACTGGATCGTACAGATCGCTTTTGACGTGGCTATCGTAGCCTTCCTGGGACCTAAAGCCCTGCTATATATGCTGATCAGCTTCTTTTTCTCAGTAGGTCTGCACCCATTGGGCGCCCGCTGGATCCAGGAGCACTACCTGACACTGGACCCGATCCAGGAAACCTACAGCTATTATGGCCCGCTGAACACAGTAGCCTTTAACGTAGGATATCACAATGAACACCATGATTTCCCTTCCATTCCATGGAATAAATTACCACAGATCAAAAGTAAAGCACCTGCTTTCTATGATACTTTGCTCTCGCATGCATCGTGGACGAAGCTGTTCTTTAAGTTTATTTTCGATCCAAAATTGTCACTTTATTCCCGTGTATTGAGGAAGGAAAAGGTGAAAATAGCGAAGGAAGAGGCAGCCGCAGCTTAAAAATGATTTTTTTATATAGGAAAAGGACGGTCCTGAGGGCCGTCCTTTTTTATTCCTGGGTTGTAACCCGTCACCGGATGGTGTTCCAGTTGTTTGTAGCGCAGGGTGCAACCCCGGGAACATAACGTCATTAACAAAACATAATAGGACTCCGGATGGAGTCCCA
>NZ_FNBN01000020.1 GCF_900102545.1 Chitinophaga filiformis
TGTTCCTGCACGACCAAAGACATGTGGTAATTACTTACAGTCAGCTGGTGTTGATTCTACAGGGCATTAGTCTACAAAAGGTTCATTATAGAAAGAGGTACGGCCAACAAACATTTGTACGTTAACATCGCGCTAACATTATTTACAAGAGTGTTTACTATCATTGCACTCGCAATGCAGTCAAACCCCAACATTGATTATAAGCAACGTTATGAACAGGCCGAACAAACTATCGGTCAGTTAAAGCATGAGTTGGCAGTATTGAAGAAGATGATTTTCGGAAGCCGTCATGAGAAGTTCATATCTAATGATGTCCCTCCTCAACAGCTGTCACTTGACATCCAACCTGAGCAGACACTTGCCAGTAGTGTTATTACAGCCCAAAGAATCACGTACACACGCTCCAGGGTCAATACCGAACCGCCTTCACATCCTGGCAGAAACAAATTGCCTGATCACCTGCGTAGGGAAGAAATCATTATTGAACCTGCTCATATTCCACCAGGAAGTAAGAAAATCGGACAACTGGAAACAGAAGTATTGGAATATAAAGCTGCAGAACTGTACGTCAAAAAATATATCCGTTACAAATACCTGGCGCCGGAATCAGATGCCACAGCGTCCAATATTATCACAGCGCCATTGCCCAATATGCCACTTCCTAAATGCATTGCAGGATCAAGCCTGTTAGCGCAGATGATCATCGATAAGTTCGTGGATCATTTGCCTCTCCATCGTCAGATGCAACGCTTCGAACGCGCTGGCGTAAAATTTCCATATTCTACTTTAACTGACTGGGTCAGTGCTGCTGCTAATCTGATCACGCCTCTTTACGAATCGTTAGTCAGCCATGTGCTGAGCGTTGATTATATTCAGTGTGATGAAACTCCAATGCCAGTTCTGGACAAAGACAAGAAGGGCAAGACTCACAGAGGCTTCTTTTGGGCATATCAGGATAGCATCAATAAACTTGTAGTTTTTGACTATCAGGAAGGGCGCAATAAAGAAGGTCCTGCTAAGATGTTAGCAACCTACAAAGGAACTATACAGACTGACGGATATCTTGTTTATGACACCATTGCGGAGGGTAGTGGTATCACCCTTATACATTGCATGGCACATGCAAGAAGATATTTTATTGATGCACTAGACCATGATCGTAACAGGGCAGAACATGCGCTGCAACAGATCCAGCTACTGTATGAGATTGAACAACACTGTACATCTCAGCAGTTCGACTACAACGCTCGTAAAGATTACCGTCTTAAAAAGGCTGTCCCTGTCTTAAGCGCACTTGGAATATGGATGACGGAGCAATATGCTCAGGTACTACCGAAAAGTCCAATTGGACAGGCATTAGCCTACAGCATCAAAAGATGGGCTAAACTTAGCCTCTATGCGAGGACTGGAAATCTCTTACCGGATAATAATCTGATAGAAAACTCCATCCGTCCGATAGCCCTTGGCCGCAAAAACCACCTCTTTGCAGGCTCACACGAAGCAGCAAAAAGGTCAGCAATGTTATACAGCTTACTTGGAACCTGCAAAATGCACAGGATTAACCCTATCGAGTGGCTGGCAGATGTACTTGCTATCGTCGCCGAGTATCCGGTTAATAAAATCAAAGATCTGCTACCTCACAACTGGAAACCTACACAAAACTAAGCCCAATATCCCGTCTTACATATATGCAGTTGCCCGTAGGGATAC
>NZ_FNBN01000012.1:0-76258 GCF_900102545.1 Chitinophaga filiformis
CATAACGATGGAATGCCCAAAACAAACCGGTATCATTCGCGTCAATAGACCCCGGCAGGGGTCTCGTTGTTTGTAGCGCGGGGTGCAACCCCGGGGCAACGGAATGGGGCAACCCCGGGGCAACGAATGGTGTAACCCCGGTCAACGGAATGGACCGCTGGTACAGCAACAAGGATTGGAACAGGTACAGACATCGTTCTTGTACGGCTTTTGTACCTGATTAAAACCTGTTAATACCGACCTTACAAGCAAACATCTTCGGACTGGCACAACAGACTGCAATATGTCACTTTTTTAGCCAGTTAAAAGCTATACATTCGCGGCACATTTTTATAAAACAAGTAATGAAACTGGACGAACTACTACAAAAAAGGAGTGGAAATCAATGTGAGCTGTGTAAATCAACAGAAGCTTTAAAGATCTATGAAGTACCGCCTGCTTCCGGAGCAGACGAGGATAATAGCATCCTTATCTGTAATACATGCAGGATGCAGATAGAAAAGAAAGCCGAACTGGACAGCAATCATTGGCGCTTTTTGTCGGAAACCATGTGGAGTGAGGTGCCAGGTATCCAGATCGTTTCCTGGCGTATGCTGAACCGTTTAAAGCAGGAAAGCTGGGCAATGGAGAGCCTGGATATGATGTACCTGGACGACGAGCGACTGGCATGGGCGAAAGCGACCGGCGACCATGAGAATGACGCTGCAGTAGAATTACACAAAGATTGTAACGGCCAGGTATTACAGGATGGAGATGCGGTAGTGCTGATCAAATCATTGGATGTGAAAGGAACTACCCTGAATGCTAAAATGGGTACCGTTGTTAAGAATATCCGTTTGGTAGAGAATAATACCGCGCAGATAGAAGGTAAAATAGAAGGGCAGGTGATCGTGATCCTGACACAGTATGTAAGAAAGCAAAGTTAGTATTATAAACTCTTAGCGGAGGGGGATATCGTAACTATGATATCCCCTCTTCGTTTTTTATACAGGTAGATATTCAAGGTAATAACACATTTAAATATTATGGTATATTTGCTGCGAAATAAATCTATTACCTGTGAAAATCATCAATCCGGCATTAGGGGCCTTGTTGTTATTATCCCTATCGTTTCTCTTCGCCTGTAACAAAGACGAAACCCCTGACACCGAAAACGAAACCCCGGCAACGTTAACCAGTGCAGACTACTATCCGGGATGGGCAGACACCAGTGGGGTAGCTATCTATTCAGACTCCATCTACTATAATGACAAGAACCAGGTCGTGAAAGTAGTTGCCCGTGGCGCCTCCGATACAATTGTTTACCTGTTTACGTATAACAGCAATGATTTGCTGTCTAAAATGACAGCACGGGGTGGCACCTGGTGGAACCAGGACTACAGCATCTTCTACGGCGTTAATAATCGTATTGATAGTCTTAATATAGAAGACAATTCAGGCACTCTCGGAATTTTTGAAATGAAGAGTAAACTATCGTACGATGGGAATAATATCCTGCTTTCCATCGCCACTGAGTTAATACAGGAAGGTAGCTCTTATACAGTATATAAAAGACGCTATGCAAGAAAGAACAATGGCGACCTCGATTCTATTAATATACAAGCCTTTAACCAGTTTGCCTTAACAAGCGAACGGAATATACATCCCGCTGCTACTGTATCATCTGTAAATAAAAGCATGGAAAAGTTTAATCCGGCATACGCTTTTTTACTGGCGACGAGGGTACAGCTATACCTCTTTACGGCAAACTCTCAGAATATATTCATGCAGAATATCCTGTGTCCCAAAGACAACCTGTTTAATGATGGAACATTAAACAGGGTTTATATTTCAGACCAGAAGGTTGATTCTATAAAGACGCAAACATATAAAAACACATGCACCTTGAATACTGATGGCTCTGTAAAGGTATTTCAATATGCTGAACTGCCAGTTTTTACCAGTGCTAACGATTTTACAGTTAAATGCCACTATACTGTCAAGTAAGCGTTGATGAAAAAATAAGTTTGGGAGGTTGTATCAAAAGGTAATCTGATGCAACCTCCTTGCTTTTGATAAACTAGCTGCCTAAACAGCAATAGGAACAGCGGAAGTATACCCAACCGAAGCTACTTAGCATAATAGAAAAGAGCTTTCTATTTCTTCATTCTTCCCCAGGCAATGAACGCCGCAATAACCGCAAAGAATATATTAACCCCTATTACAGCACCTTCTCCCCGTGCGATATGAAAAATACCCGCACATATCATGAGCAATATAATGGCAATAGCCGTAAAGGCAGTGAGCCTCGGCTTGATGTGCAGTAAGGAAGGCAATATGAGTCCAAGGCCGCCCAATAGATCTACTACTCCGAGTAGTCTTACCATCAGGGATGGCACCTCACCGGTCCATGGCCACATGGCCGCTATTTTTTCAATAGGCTGAAATAACTTGATGGCGGCCACCCAGATAAAACCGGCTGCCACAAACACCTGCGCTATCCAGAGGATAATATTCATCACTTTGGACGATTTCTGTTGATTTGTCATGCAAGAAAGGATTTTTCGTTAGCGGCTCAAAAGTATTTATGTTTGTTGTTCAGAAGAAAGCACTATCCTGCCGGATAGCGCTTTCCAACTGTATAGTAACGTGAACACTGTAAACTGCTAAAGAATAAGAAATGCTGACACGGGAAGGATGTCCTAAAACGATGCTTTCTATCAAAGATGCCCTCGAAGCCCTGGAAGGAAGATGGAAACTGCTCATTTTGTTCTCATTACACTCAGGTCCGAAACGATTTAAACAGATCTCAAAGGAGGTCGGTGGTATTACCGATAAGATGTTGTCCAAAGAATTAAAGGCTTTAGAAGCCAATAAGCTCGTGAAAAGGGAAACACATGATACCTTCCCGCCGGCAGTGGAATACTCGATCACGGCGCATGGCATGTCGCTGGAAAAGGTGCTGGATGAACTGCATTACTGGGGACTGGCGCACCGCAAAGAGGTTATCGGGAAATAATCGTGGTTTGCCAGAAGACTCCCTGATTCTCAGTTGAAAGGTTGTTCTGCAAATGCAGATTACCTGGGGAATATATCCTGATGATCAGCTGATTTTTCGTCCTACAAACCTGATCACTGCACCTTTGCCAATATGATACTTGCCTTCATTGAGCTGTATCTCTTCCTCTGTCAGCATCAGTATTTCATAGTTGCTAAAATCGGCTGTTATTTCTTCTTTGGAATACAGCATATCTATCTCTTTCGGTCCTCCGACCCTTGGATCAAGCCCGTTGAAGTGCAGGTGTTTCCTGCTGAACGCTTCCAGGATAATAATACCGCCGGGTTTGAGATACTCATTTAACTTCCTGTGGAAGATCGATTTCTTTTCAGCAGCAAAATGTGCATATATAAGGCCGATGGCATCGAAGGCCTCCTGATCAAAACTAAGATCATCTAAGTCGCCGACAATGTATGCAAGCGCAACATCATTTTCTTTTGCCAGTTGTAATGCTTTTGACTGCCCTTCTATACTGAAGTCGAAACTTGTCACTTTCCATCCCTGCTGTGCTGCGAATACACCGTTACGTCCTTCTCCATCAGCTGGCATCAGTATAGCGCCGGGTTTGAATGTTGGAAGCCATTCCTTGAAAAAGAGATTAGGTGATTTGCCGTAGGCAAATTCCGGTTCTTTATAGCGTTCGTCCCATTTCTGTTGCATAGTATGATTGTTATTTACTGCAAAGCTAGGAATAGTCAATGTTTCAGGAATAGGACAGAAATGTAGTTGAATGGAACTTATATGAAGTTGCAGGGATGTTGATTATTCGTTATAGTGATCTGAACTGCTGTCTGAATACCTCTGGTGAATACCCCGTATTTTTTTTGAAGAACCGTATAAAATAGGAGACATCTTCATAACCTAACTGATCTGCTATCTGACTGACCTGACCGGAAGTAGCCAGCAGGTATCTTTTGGCTTCCAGTATAATCTGTTCATTGATCATTTCTGAACATGTTTTGCCCATTGTAGCCTTCGTGATTGTATTCAGTTGGTATAGAGAAAGATGCATCATGTCAGCATATGAAGACGCCTGCTTAATACCGGCGATATGTGTTTCCAGCAATGCCAGAAATTCTTCCAGTCGTTCCTGCGTATACATATTGGTGTTACCAGCCGATGCCTGGTTACATTGCCTGATAAGCTCGATGAGGAAGATGTGCAGATTGGCCCTGATAACTTCCTGGTACTGCTCCTGCCTGTTGCTGAATTCCTGGAAGATATTGGCTAATGGTGTGTTTAACCTCTTGAATCCATCATTATCTGACTGATAATAGTTCATAGAGCTTACCTTGCGTAATAACTGATGCCCGGCCTTATCCGGTGGAGAATAGAAGTCATTTTTAAATGCCATCATGTAACCTGTACTGCCGGCTTTCATGGTAAGCTGATGTACCTGGCCTGGCCGCATGAAGAAGATAACATTGTCGGCAACTTCGTACGGATTGAAATCTATTTCGTGGGTGCCTTTCCCTTTTTTTAATGCCAGTACATAAAAGAAATTATGCCGGTGAAGTTCCTGGATCATGTCTTTGCCCGCAAGCAGGTCCCGCACATCGCGGATATTGAAGTTTTTGGAAAGTTCTCCTTCGCTTGTATTGATATTCCTGACAGGAATGTTCTCCATGAGTGCTGATTGCTAAATGATGTTCTAAGGTAGCAATTTAACCGGGAAAGGATTTCTCGGTCAATGCAAATGATAACTGTAAAATGAAAACACCCTCTCGGGTTGCGGGAACCTGAGAGGGTGTTTTTACATGCAAGACGCCGGCCTTACTTTCCGGTAGCAAAGTAATTTCCGTTACCGAGATCCTCGATCAATCCGGGATGAATAGGCTGCCATCCCAGCCACTCCTGTGTCAGCGCACCGGAAGCGGGGCAGTCAACAGCAAAGAAATGTCCCAGCCAGCCGAAATGTTCAGCTGCTTCGGCTGGTGATACCGATACCACCGGCAGATGCAGATGTTTGCCGATTGCTGTGGCGATATCCCGGGTAGGTATACCTTCATCGCCGATGGCATGGAATCGGGTACCAGCAGTTCCTTTCTCCAACGCCAGTCTGTAAACACGGGCAGCATCCAGGCGGTGTACTGCCGGCCAGCGATTGAGTCCTTCGCCAATATAAGCCGAAACACCTTTCTGACGGGCAATGTTGATCAGCATTGGAATGAAGCCATGATCATCCTTGTCATGTACCGATGTCGGAAGTCTTACCACCGATGAACGGACACCCTGGGATGCTGCAGCGAGTGTAGTCTCTTCAGATGGTACACGGTGCCTTCCGGGGGTGTTGGGATTGGGCGCATCTTTCTCTGTTCCCAGGCGACCGCCATCAAGAGCTGCAACGGTAGCAATACCGGAGGTCACCACCAGGGGCTTGCCTGATCCTGCCAGTGCCGCAATGAAGGTCTCAATAGCAATCCTGTCTGTTACAGCGGAGGCAGCCATGTTAGAGAAATCATGGATGAAGGCAGTGTGGATGATCCCATCCGATGCCAGTGCCCCCTGTCTCAGACTGTCGAGATCTTCCAATGTACCCCGGTGCACTTCGGCGCCCGCAGCAGTGAGCGTTGCAGCAGCGGCCTCCGTACGGGCAAGGCCCAATACCTGGTGACCTGCGCTGAGTAAATCCTGAACAACGGCTGTGCCGACAAAACCTGTAGCGCCGGTGACAAAAACACGCATATTTTGTAGTTTTTACGTTAATAAATCCATTCGTAACACAAGCTGCTGCGAACTATTTACGGGCACAAAATTGCGACAGAAGTACGCCCCGAAACAAGGAGATTTGACCCAATTTTTTGAGGTCATTTGACCTAAATTTGCATTGTTGACTAAGTCCAGGGATACAGGGGAAGAAGTTTAAGGATCCGTTAAAATGTTGTTAATCAATGTTTGATTGTTTTGAAACTTATATCAGTGCCTACGGTGAGTTCACCAAAGAGGAGCTTAAATACATGCGTTCACTGGCAACAGTAAAGAAAATACGCAGAAGACAGCTATTGCTGAAAGAAGGAGAGGTGTGTCGTCATAAGATATTCGTTGCAAAAGGCATGTTGAGAAGTTATCGCCTGAAGGATGACGGTACAGAATATATACTACGGTTTTCGCCGGAAAATACCTGGATAATTGTGCATGACAGCTATAATAACCAGATCCCGTCAAGATATAATATTGACGCCCTGGAAGATACGGATGCTATATTGTGGAGCCGGGAAGCTTTTGAAGAAATGATGACGGCTATTCCTCTCATCAGAGTATTCTCGGATAAGGTGAAAGACAGTAGTATAGACGCAAGCGTAGAGCGGATAATGATGAATATCAGCTACACCGTTGAAGAGATGTATGAGAACTTCATTACTTCTTTTCCGGAGGTGTTCAGGCGTGTGCCATTGCACATGGTAGCGTCTTATCTTGGTGTGTCGCGGGAGACGCTGACGCGTGTAAGGCAGGCTCGCCTAAGGCAGCAGAAAGATTGAGCTTCTATCAACGCTAAGTAGCTTCGGTTTCAGCATGGGATGGCGGTAGGCGCCGAAGGCCCGCTATTCCCATCTGAAACCGAAGCTACTTTCGCTGCCCTTATTAATGACTATGACGCCCTCATCTTATGCCTTGAGGAGCTGATAGCTCAGTTTATACGTCTGCGTCACATCTACATCTACATCTATGTCTGCATTATATCTGCGTCACATCTGCGTCCGCATCGGCAAATGTATTTAACAGTTACACTTACTCCTATAGCTATATCTACAGCAACATCTTTATCTCTATTTGTATCCGTATCTCCATCTGCATCAGCAAATGTATCTAACAGTTATACTTACTACTATAGCTATATCTACAGCAACATCTTATCTCTATTTGTATCTGTATCAGTATCTCCATCTGCATCAGCAAATGTATCTAACAGTTATACTTACTACTATAGCTATATCTACAGCAACATCTTATCTCTATTTGTATCCGTATCTCCATCTGCATCAGCAAATGTATCTAACAGTTATACTTACTACTATATCTATATCTACAGCAACATCTTTATCTCTATTTGTATCTGTATTTCGTATCCCCATCTGCATCTGTATTTGCATCAGGATGCATCCTTTTATTGCGGATTAACCGGAAGGCCGTTGGCTTCACGGATAAGTTGAAATATGTGATCCGGGCGCACTACTATGTAATTGGCGTTAAGAGAATTTGCTACATTTTTAAAACTTGTAGGTGTGACATTTTGCCAGGGTTGCGCCTGTATGATGATGAACCTCGGAGATGTACCATTCCATCCCGCGGATGCGGATGTAATATGATCTTTCATGGCCTGTTCATTGGTGCAATAGTTGCAGGAAAGCGCCATGCCCGGGAGGCTGTTGTTATAGATGGTTAGTCCGCCGCCGGTGTTCTGGGCAGTGAGGCCGAGTGTGTAAGGCGCGTTGGTCGCAAATGTTTGTCCTACATTCTGGTTGATGCCTCCTGTGATGGTATTCCAGATGGTGATGACCCGGAAACCTGCACGACGGTTGTATTCATCAGTTTTGGATGCAAACTGGTTTAAACGGGCCTGATCGGGCCAGCTGTTTGGATAAGCGTAACCGTAGCCGGAGGGGCCGGAGATCAGGTTGTCGTTGTTAGTGGAGGTTTGCCAGTAATAGTTCAGGGCTCCGGGCATAGCATCGAGCATCGCGGGAGAAAGTGTCCATCCTATTGGAACGGAACCGCGGTCAGGGTTGTCCCACAGCTTGCGCATAAGGTGCTCGACATACTGCAGATTGTCGCCATCGCTTATTATAAAGGCGACGTACAATTTGTTCTGTAGTGCTGGTTTTGCCGGCATCGGTTTGGTGGTTACTGTTCTGGACATACCGCTATGGACGGTCAGATTCGTAGCCCAGTCGCTCGCAACAGTGGCAATGCCATACCTTGATGCTCTTTCTACACCGGGAGCTTCCTCAGGCCACCATCCCATATAATTGGAGCCTGCAGGCATCGATCCTAAAAAGCTATTGAGCAACTCGCTTTCACCTGCTACGTTAGGGTCCAGCCAGATGGTGGCAGCTCCCAATGCTACAGCATATTCGCGGAGCGCTGCTTTATGTATATCGGGATTCAGTCCTATTAACAGGCGATGGTCAAGATTGGGCCAGTAATTGTTGTACAGGGACTGATATACCTGAAGTTTACTACTGAACTGGCCGCGCAGATCCAGCAATATGGGTAGGTTATAAGGTGCTGCTGTTAATTTCGACAGCAGGATTGGTGATGCAATCAGCGCTTTCCGGTCTTTGGCAAGTACAGTGGCGAGGTTGACGGTATGAATCTGGGCAGGATCGTAGACGATCAATCCGGATATTTCATTACGGTATTTGCTAATGAGGCTCCATTTGTCGGCCGTTTCAGACCAGCTTAATCCCAGGGAGCGCAGCCAGGTATATTGTCCTTCTGCGAAGGCGTCTCCTTCATAGGAAAACATACGGGGCTGGGTTCTGTTAACGATCCCTTTCAGGGATGCAAACAAATACATCTCTGCGGAGGGGCCATTCTGTTGTACGCCTACCCAGTCAACTTTCGTATAAGAAGTACCTCTCCAATATACGCGTAACTCGATCGACTGATTGTCGGCCGGAAGTGTAAATGGTAGCGTAAAGTTTACATATTCACTGGCGACAGAAAACTGCTTACGGGTAATAGTTCTGGAGGCCAGGATCTGCCCGTTTGTGGCATTTCTGACGTCTACATCTACGACAGGATCATCATTGGCGGTGTTGTTGTCCACCTTCATGCGGAATTCGGCTACATTGGGACCTGCGGGAATACCTGTGTAGTAGGGACCGTAGATCATATGTTCATCTGCGGCATCAATGCTGGTCTGGCATAGCCAGCCATCGGTTTCTAATCTTCCTGTTTTGTGGCTCAAAGCCGGTCCTTCTCCTTCCCAGCGGGTGGATGCAGAGGTCTCGCGCAGGATAAAAAGGTCCTGCGTTTGCGCAGTAGTCGGAAAAGAAGGAAGGAGTTGTCCTGCGGGCCAGGTGATTTGTGCCATGGCCGGCGTAATGAACAACTGGATTAGCAATAATAGTGCTGTTACCGGGCGGACAAACCCGTTAAATGGTGTGATCATAGGCTAACGTTTTTACAGTCAGTAATTTGGTTTAAGTGGTAATAAGTGATTCATATCAGGATCAATTCTGAGACCATACTATTAACGTGAACGAATAATGAACAAGTTTTAACCGGAATGGAGATGGGTTCACAATAAGGATATACCACACTAATATACGAAAAAGAGATGAATAAGGCGTAAGTATCTGTGGTAACATGTATCTGCTGCTGAGAAAGTCGACGTTTAGTTGTAAATAAGTTGGTGTAATGCCTTAGAATATTTAAATTAGTATTAGCATTGGCAGCCGGTACTCCTGATGTACCATAATGCTGCATTCGTATTTCAGACACAATCAATAGAAATCGATATACCGAGTCGATATACCCGTTCTTGTTAATCATTTTGTTAATCATTAAAACCCAATTTCACATGAAAGAAATGAAAGCCCTTTTGTCAGTCTCTCTTTTTACCATGATGTTGTTGTTCAGCTCATTTGCTCCAAGGCAGGAGCAAAAGGTAAGTCCAGCTATTGTAAACTATGCCTGGTATAACCCTGCCGGTCAGTTCGTTGCCTGGAGCACATTGGCAAATGCCGAAATCGTAAGCGATGCCGATACCAATCCAACGAATGGAACTTTAGTGCTGATAGGTTACACAGATGGTGGCCCAGGATTACCACCTTCAGGTACACTGGTATACAGACTGTACACGCATCCCTAGTTAGATGATCTGTTAGAAAAGCGAACATCGGTAGGATCGCTTATATGACTACAAGTAAAACGAATAAAAAGAGGCTGCTCAATCACTTTGACTGACAGCCTCTTTTTGTTTTATAGCAAGTGCTATTTTTTCAGCAGTTGTTTCAATATTCCTACCCCTTTTTCCAGTTCTTCTTCAGAAGATGAAGCGAAACCCAGGCGGACGGCATTAGCATTGAATGTTGGATATCGATGATTCCTGCCATCGGATATGTATAAGCCTTTCTTAAAAGCATCTTTTGCCAGCTTTTCTACGTCAACTGAAGCTGCAAACTTTGTCCATACCGTCATCCCACCTTCAGGAATATTAAAGCTAACAGCCTGCTTTAATTCATTACTCAGTAAGTCACAGAAAAAATCCCGTCTTTCCTTATATACCGGTAATGTTTTCCTAAGATATCGTTGCATGGTGCCGTCGTGCAATAGTTCTGCGATGGCATTATCCAGGATATGATCGCCTTGTCTGTCCAGCAGGATGCGAACGCGGCTGAGGTGTTCAATCACATTCTGCGAAGCAGCAAGATAACCGATACGGAAAGCAGGAGAGAAGCTTTTACTGAAAGATCCGCAGTAAATGACCATACCATTTTCATCAGCGCTTGCTAGTGGTAACAAAGGGCGGTGTTTGTAGTGAAAATCAAAGTCGTAATCATCTTCAAAGATGATAAATCCGTATTCACTGGCGAGCCGTAATAATTCCAGTCTTCTGTCAATCCGTAGTGATACGGTGGTTGGGTAATGATGATGTGGGGTAACATATACCATCCTTACTTTCTTCCGGCGACAAATCTTCTTTAGTTCATCTACTATCAGGCCATGTTCATCTACCGGAATACCGATATGTTTTGCACCGGCATGTATGAAGTTCTGCTCTGCTCTTCGCCATCCGGGAATGCCCGATACAATAATATCGCCGGGATTGATCAGTCCATTGCAAACGAGGTTGATGCCCATGACTGTTCCCTTTACTGAAAGAATGTTATGAGCAGTAGTTTTCAAACCTCGTGTCTCGTTAAGATATCTTGATATGGCTTCCTTGTAGAATTCGGAACCGTCAGGATGCCCGTATTTACCGAACTTGTTATATAAGCCACTTCTTGTCAGCTGGCTGCGATATGCCCTGTATAGCTCCTTTAAAGGGGCCAGTTTGGGATCAGGAAAGCCATCGTCCAGATGCAGTTCGCTGCTGACAATGGATGGAATGGCTTCCAGGTATGGCTGAACAGGGATCGTAAAACCCGCTGTTTGAGAAGTGTTGTTTTTGGTTGCACTCCGTAATGTTCTCGGGGCAGATTCGGGGATATGTGAGGTGATGAATGTACCGCGACCTACAGCGCTTTCCAGCCATCCCTGCATCTGTAGTTCCTCGTATGCCTTGGACACGGTGATCCTGTTGATCTGCAGTTGTGAGGCCACGTCCCGGGAGCTGGGTAATTTAAGTCCGGGGCGGAGTATCCCTTTCTTTATAAGAGACAAAATCGCGTCTGCCAGTTGGAGATATACCGCTCTTTCTGCCGGGTGATCGAGATGGATATCATGAAAGATCCGGGTCAAAATTGGACTATCCATTTTATTGAAATTGGACTACAAATATAATCCAATCGGTAGATACATTTGTACTGTTTAAAGACAATCCGGTTATGTACGTTCCTCAGTCATTTCAGTTCCAGGATCATAAAGAGATGTTAGATTTTATGCAGCGGTATAGTTTTGCCACTATCATTACGACAGGAGATAACATCCCCCTTGCTACTCATCTGCCATTCTTTATCAGCAAGGATGCAGACAGGCTGGTGCTGACCGCACACCTGTCTGCTGTTAACACCCAGGCTAAATACATAGCAGCCAATACTTCCCTGGTGATATTCTCCGAGCCACATGCTTATATTTCACCCACACATTACGACAAACGGGAGAGTGTACCTACCTGGGATTATATCAGTGTGCATGCTTACGGAAAGGCGAAGATCCTGGAAGATGAGGCCTCCAGGGCGCGGATACTGGAGCAGATGATAACTTTTTATGAACCGGGGTATATGGAGCAATGGCAGGGGCTTTCTGAAAAATATAAAACAGGTATGATGCGGGGGATTGTAGCTTTTGAACTGGAGGTAACAGACCTGCAAGGACAGAAGAAATTAAGCCAGAATAAAACGGGCGCAGAACGGGAACGGATTATCAGGCAACTGGAGAAAAGCGATAATGGCGTTGAAAGAGACCTGGCGAATTACATTAAAGATCTGTAAAAAAATAACATATGACATTCGACATTCAGCCTATCCTGGAAAATGAATATGCCATCCTTTACCCTTTGCGCGAAAAGGATTTTGATGACCTGTATGCAGTAGCATCAGACCCAAAAATATGGGAACAGCATCCCAACAGGGATCGGTGGAAAGAAGAGGTGTTTCGTACATTTTTTGAGGGAGCTATCAAAAGTAAGGGTGCATTTAAGATTGTTGATAAAGCAACAGGACGTGTTGCAGGGAGTACCCGTTTTTATGATTACAATGAGGAGGAAAACAGCATTTGCATCGGGTATACTTTTTATGCGACGGCATATTGGGGGAAAGGGTTTAATCATGGTATTAAGCGCATAATGATGGATTATATCTTTCAGTTTGTTTCGCAGGTGTATTTCCATATAGGAGTGAATAATATCCGGTCGCAGATATCCATTGGCCGCTTAGGTGCTGAGAAGGTAGGAGAGATGGAAGTGGCTTATTTTGGAGAAGCGTCTAAGCAGAACTTTTTATATAGGATCAGTAAGGAAGGATATTTAGTGGCTCATTGACATCCTGACAGTATGGTGTCTGTCGCTGTGTTTATCTGCTAAAATGGCTGTCCTTTCATCCCTGGCATAAAAGTGGGGCTTACAGGCTAAAATAAGTTATATGTCAACACAGACTGCCATACTCGCGGGAGGTTGTTTTTGGGGTGTAGAAGAGCTCATCCGTGCTCTTCCTGGTGTAAAGAAGACTGTTGTCGGTTATACCGGCGGCGACGTTCCTAATGCTACTTACCGCAATCATGGAACACATGCAGAAGGCATAAAGATAGAATTTGACCCGAATGAGCTTTCTTATCGTAAGCTGTTGGAGTTCTTTTTCCAGATACATGATCCTACCACCCGTAACCGGCAGGGGAATGATATAGGTACCTCTTATCGCTCAGCTATCTTTTACCTGGATGAAGAGCAGAAAAACACCGCAGTTGAACTGGTGAAGGAGCTGACTGCAGCGGGCATTTATCGCAATCCAATTGTTACTGAAATCGTACCGGTATCAGATTTCTGGGATGCGGAAGAAGAGCACCAGGATTATCTGCAGAAACATCCTTTTGGATATACCTGCCATTTTATCCGGCCGGAATGGAAGTTGGAGGAAACGGAAGGGAAATAAGTTAATTATTCAACCGATGATGCCGCGGGGAATGTGTTAGTGAGGAGAATCCTGTGGCAGTTGAAAGGGATAAAAAAAATCAGGTGTTTCTCTTATAGGGGAAACACCTGATTTTGTTATCGGTTATTTCTTGATATAACGATACCTGAAAGAATCTTCATAGGTATGTACAACAGTACCGTCCTGTGTTTCTTTCTCAGTTTCTTTCTGTGTAACAGGGTATCCGTCTTCGTCGTAAGTATATTCTTCAGTTACAGTTAAATTATAACCCGTCCTCGTGTTGGATGTCTCTACAGATTTGATGACATTGTTAGCAGATAATCCGAAAGTAGGATTGTCAGCCTCCAGCAGGAAAAACTCTGGCTGTCTGGATGCAAAGTTCACTTTGCTGTCATAGGTATAGTCAGTAATAGAACTATCCTTGGATTCAACACCATCAGTTATATCCAGCAATACTTGTCTGGTAATATTTCCCTTGCTGTCCCAGATATAGGCATATTTGTTCCATAACTTGGAATCAGCGCTAAGCTCATATAACGCAGTCAGTTGACCGTTAGTATTATAGACCAGGCTATCATAGTGGGATCTGGTTGTGCCGGAAACATAGTTGTTTACCCTCAGCAGCTTACCTGCGCTATTGTAATCAAAAGTCTGCAGCAGTTTCATTGCAGCGCCATTAACACTGCTGCTCTTACTGATAAGTTTACCATTTTCATAGGTCAACTCTGAAATTTCAGTATCGTCCTCGGAATAATATCCTACTTTCTTGATATTATTGGCGGCATCATATGTCAGCTCTACACTGTCTCCCGGAGATAGCATATGCAACAGATATTTTTTTCCGGATTGAGGTGTATTGTTATCATCATCCTTGCTGCAGGCAGCAAACAATAGTACAAGTGCGGCGGCACTTAAGAACAGTTTTTTCATAGGTTTTGAGTATATATTCTGATTTAAATGTTATAGGTCAATGTGTTGTAATGGGTTATGTTAACTGAAAAAGGTTAAACATTCACATAATACCGGCGCAAATATATAGTATTTTAATTATTTGTAATGTGTGAAATAAAAACTCTTCCATAAAATATTACAAATAGCCGGACGTTAATGAGTTATACCGGTATTCCAATCTGAGAGGCCCAACCGGGCAGCAATGAATGGAGTAAGGGAAACCGACATACCTCCTGGGGGAACAACATGTTTTATAAATTCTTTATTTTCAATTAAAAATGATCTTTCGTCGCATTTTTACACTCTTTATCGTTTTATTATCCGCTACCTATAGTTTCGCGCAAACTTCGCCCGTAGTGGATGTCTCTATGAGTCTGCTCAACTGGACCAAACACCTCGATGCTGACGTAGACAAATACTTCACCCGCGAAAAAGGAGAGGAACTTACGCGTAGTTTCGAAGCGCTCAAAAAAGACCTCACTACATACATGAAGACAAGGAAAAATCTTTCTGATAATATCTTCCGTAATAACACAGCTCCCGGTAAGAAGGATCCTGAGAATCTGGAGGTATTAAAGACACAGATGGGCGATGTGATAAGGCAGATGCGTAACGTGACAGACCTCACCAATAACGAATTACGCGCGGAAGGTGATCGTTTGAACGACAAGATCTTTAATGTGCTGAACAGCGAGGGAACGCAGTTCCTGTCTCATCTGGAGGCTTTCCTGGCCGGTCTGGATGTAAGCAAGAGAGACATCGCTCTTGACGCCAGTGTGGCGTATGACCGTTTGCAGCAATCTATCAGTCTTCTTGCATCTACCGAGGATAAGATCAGCCGGAAGATGAAATAATTATCTCCAGCTTACAGCAGAAAATCTGGAGTATTTTCAAGAGTGTTTCAATGGTGGCGATGCAATTACTGATGATGGCAAGAAATGCTTAGTTGGACAAAAGATAGTAGATTTTCTTTTCTGTTATCGCTCTGATAAGCGAGTGTACGATCGTTCAGCCTATATCAAATTATCGAACGGTTATTATCTCACCGAACGAAATTTTGCACCAATTGGGATTTATGTTGGCATAAGATTACTTGACAAGCGACAATTTTTAAAGGAAAAGGACGAACTGGCTGACAAATTCCGGATTAATATCCGTTCATTTTTAAGAAAGCAGACCTGTTAGCTGATGTTTTGTGCTTTATATACAATGACTGATTGTATAGCATTGCCATGGCTTTAGTATGCCTTTACCATGTCTTTGACGTGGACATATCTCTGGAAAGATAAAATGAAACCCGCTCCGAGAGAGCGGGCTTAAAAATCTACACAGAAGGGCTGGAATACTGCAAGTCCTATCTCACGTTTTCAACTACTCATTTATCTTCAACCCGGCCGATCGGATTCGGGTTTTCCATTAATTCAGCACTCGCAATTGACCAGGCGGTATCTTCAGGGTAGAGCTGGCTGCGGAGGTAAGCCCAGGTAAGCTGCTGTACTGCTTTAACCCGTTCTGGATTCTCATCAGAAGTTTCTGTTACGAGATAGCCGGAAATCCCACCAAGCAAATGTTCGCCTCCAAACAAGGTAAGCAGTGACTTAGGTCCTGTACTCAGGGTATAGGCGTCGGTGAACCATTCCGGTCCGCGGACGCTGAGGAAAGAGTCATCTTTGTCGCCCCAGACTACGAGGGTGGGCGTAGTCATCCCGGCATAGCTGGGATTCATAAACGGGAAATGCTCCGCCGCAAAGGAAGTCAGATCTGCACCACCCCGGCCAGCAGCGCAAAGCAATACACCAGCTTTAATCCGTGGGTCAGACATATCCTCTCCCAGATTACCGTCAGGGCCAATAACACGTGCGCCTAACAACATGCCTGTCGTCTGTGCGCCGAACGAATGTCCGACAGCGGCAATGCGACTGCGGTCCATGCGTCCTTTAAGAGTAGGAAGAGCGTCTTCAAAAAGGTCAAGGTTATCGAGGATGCGCTTCATGTCCTCTATGCGGAGCCGCCAGATCGTAGGTGTCCGGGGATCCTCAGGACTGAGGCCCAGCGTTCTTGAATCGAGAAAGGTAGGTTGTATTACTACGAAGCCGTGCGCTGCCCAGAAATTGACGAGCGGAGCATAGCCGTCCAATGAAGAACCATATCCGTGTGCGAAAACAATAACTGGCAGCTGATTGCCAGTTGCAGGTGCAGACACCCGCACCTGCAAATCCACGCCCCGCCCGGGTGCAGATAGCACAACAGGGCTTATTGATACTACTTTTTCCATGTGCTTGTATTATAAAGTTTAATGTAAATCAGCCAGTATGGCCGATCGCTTCATTTGATTTGTGAATACAAAGCTCCGGTTAAGCGGCGGTCATTTTTAAAGAGAATCAAACGAAAAGTTATGATTTTCATACTTTCCCTTTATCCTTTCTAAAGGAATTGGGAGTAAGGCTGGTGACCCTCTTAAAGTAGTTGTTGAAATAGCTGGGATATTCAAAGCCCAAAGCATAGGCAATGTCGGCTACACTCCAGCTGGTATGCTGTAAAAGTGCTTTTGCTTCTGTGGCAATACGCTCAGCGATATGTACAGATATAGGCTTACCTGTAACTTCTTTCACGGAGCGATTGAGATAGTTTACATGAACAGCGAGGTTTTCTGCAAAGTCCTGGGCGCTTCTCAATCTGAGTGGATCTGCTGCATTTTCTATTGGAAATTGCTTTTCCAGCAATTCCATAAATAAACGGGTAATTCTTGCAGCGGCGTTCCTTTGCTTCAGTCCATCCTGCGGTTGCATTCTCAATGCTTCGTGAATTATAAGGTCTATACAGCTCCTGAGCATTTCGTCCTTCCGCTCGTAGTCACCGCTGTATACAGAGAGCATCCTTTGATAAAGCCCTTCGATAAACGCCGCCTGCTCACTGCTTACGGGGATCACCGGAATACCGTCAAAACGGAATAGTGTTGCGTTCAACAGGCTTTCTTTCCGTTCTCTGCTGCCGATAAAATCTTCCGTAAACAGGCAGGCATAACCTTTTTGTTCAGGAGAACGATGCTCGGTCGAATAAGGGATATGGGGATTACCAAAAAACAGGAAAGTATCATTGACGTCGATGGTCTTATCGCCATAACAGATGTTCATGTCGCCGGTAGCGAGCACTATTTTATAAAAGTCCCGCCTGCCATAGGAAAGGGAGGCATATGCAGGTCCTGTGATCTCGTGGACTTTGAAGCCTTTCAGTTTAAGGTCGGAAGATCGAAATGCTGCAGCTCCACATTCAAGATTTCTGTTCATCCGGCAAAGTTAACAAAATCAAACTTTCTGTTGTGATTGAGCTTCATTGATGGGGAGCTCTGGAGGGAGTGACTAAGGGCTAATGTACTGTTATGATAGTAGTGTATTGATAATGAATTAATTATAAGGCAGTGGCATGTGTTTTGCGGTGGTAGTACAAAGACTTCGCGGATGGTTATCCCTTATTGCTTTTGCTGAGAAGATTAATTAGTGAATTTAAATAGTTTATCTATGTACAGTAAAATCAAACTTCTGGGGCATCCAATACATCCGATGCTCGTTTCATTTCCTGTTGCATTTTATACAGCTACGCTTGTCTGTTATATCGTTTATAGCGCCAACAGCAACCCATTCTGGTTTAAAGTTGCTGTTGTAGCGAATATAGCAGGGGCTGTTATGGCGCTGCTTGCAGCAATACCGGGATTTCTCGACTGGCTGTTTATTCCGGCTGAATCAAGGGCAAAGAAAACGGGTGTTTTTCATATGATCTGTAATGTAGTTGCCCTGGTTTGTTACGGAGCTACAGCATGGCTTGAATGTCCTAAATGGGATGATCCCAATCCTGAAGCAGGCAGTGCTATTTTACTTACTGGAATCGGGTTTATATTGACGTTGATTGCAGGATTCCTTGGCTGGACATTGGTGCAGAAACATCATGTTGGGGTGGACATGGAATATCCTGCTCACAAACTTTAAATTTAAAAGGCATCCCGTTAAAAGATTCTTTCAAGTTCAACGCTGCTGTTAATGATGGTAGCCCCTTTAGTAGCCAGTTCATTCATCATATCCTGTTTTCTGAACTGAACATCATCTCCTGTGCCTATACAGTCTTCAATAAGATAAACATCATATCCGTGTTCCAATGCATCAAGCGCCGTTTGTTTAACACAGTATTCAGCAAGGAATCCGCATAAGAACAGCACCCTGGTGCCTGTATCCTTTAAGAAATTAGTGAAGCTTTCGGAAGAAAAACCACTGTGCTCCGTTTTTGTGATATATGTGAATGTATTATCTACATTCAGATCACTGTCTATCTGATTGCCGAAAGTATCTGGTAAACAAATTGTCAATCCCTCTTCAAATTGATCCTCTTTGTAGTCAGAACGAAGAATGATAATGTTCTTTTTTTCCTGCAGGGATAGTATTCTGTTAATTCTGCTTTTTGCATCACGTATCTGCCTTATTTCCTTATGTCTTTGGGCATAAAAGCCGTCTAAGCAGGTAAAGTCGTTTTGTGGGTCTATAATTACGATTTTCCTTCCGTTCATGTTTGGTGTTATTTTAAAAATGTGGTGAAATGCTGATGGGGTAGTTTCCTACGGTATAGGGTTCAAAGATCGGATTTTTTTGCTGTAAGCGTTGGCAAAAGACTGGAGGCAGATAGTCTCTGCCTCTAATTGGACTACAAGAAAAGTAGATTGGGCTACATCCGTTTTTGAACGGTTACTGAGCTTTGTGATGCCAAAATATCAGCAGCATTTATGAAGAGAGTTCAGTTCAATCATTACGGAGGGGCCCATGAGATGTACATGGGCGAGTATCAATTACCACAGTTAAAGCGGGATGAGGTGCAGGTGAGGGTTAAAGCCGCCGCCATCAATCCCCTGGACTGGAAGCAGCGCCAGGGCAGCATGAAGCTTCTTATGGGCAGCGCGTTTCCCAAAGGCATTGGGTCTGACTTTTCAGGTATTGTAGAGGCGGTAGGCAAAGATGTGTCTAACATTAAGGTGGGCGATGATGTATTCGGTACCATGGACGTCAAAAAGCCGGGAGCTTTTGCGGAGGTCCTGGTGACTGCCTCGCGCTATGTGACGAAAAAGCCTTCCCATCTTTCATTCACTGAGGCGGCCTGTCTTCCGATTCCGGTCCAGACAGCCTGGGCTGCGATGTATCTTAAGGCACGGGTATCTGATAATTCACGGATATTGATCAATGGTTGCACAGGTGCTGTAGGATCCATGGCAGTGCAATTGGCGCTGGCGAAGGGCGCCCGGGTAGCGGGAACATGTAGCCAGGCATCCATGCTTAATGCCAGGCTGGCGGGTGTTGATCCGGTCTTTAACTACGCTGACGATGAATACCGGCACAGTATTGAGCCATTTGATGTAATTTTTGACACTGCAGGCACGCTGGATGTTGGCAATGGCTTATCAATGCTCAAGCCGAAAGGTGTATTTATCGATATTAACCCAACGCCGAAAAGAATGATCCGTGGTCTGCTTTCCCGCAGGTATAAGCTTGTTTTTGCGACGATGGCAACCCAACATCTTCCGGAGATCGCGGCATTAGCAGCACAGGGCGTATTGAAGTCTGTAATAGGACTGGAAGCACCATTCTCAGATGCAGTGGCTACAATCACCGCTGTTGAGAAGGGACAGCGCGTACAAGGCAGAGTGGTCCTCTCCTTATAAAATAAAATCTATTTTTGTAATATGGAGAATACAAATCCACTGAGGGTTAAAACGATAACAGAGTTTCATAGGCTGTGGGGGTTGCCACAACCTGAACATCCTTTGATCAGTGTAGTGGATTATTCAAAAGTCAACCTTTCGGAAGGCAGGCCTCAGAGTGTAATCTGCGACTGCTACTCTATCGCTATTAAGAGGGGTATGGGTTTCAAAATGATTTATGGACAGCAGGAATACGATTTTGATGAAGGCGTCATGTTCTTTTTTGCACCTAACCAGGTATTAAGAATTGAAGCAATACCCAATACAGCATCCAATCATTCGGGGTGGGTAATGTTCATTCATCCTGATTTTCTTTGGAATACATCATTAGCCAAAACCATAAAACAATACGAATACTTTAACTATGCCGCTAATGAAGCGCTGTTCCTTTCAGACAAGGAAGAGGCGATCATTAATCATATCATTCAAAATATCCAGCAGGAATATCATTCAAACATCGATAAGTTCAGCCAGAATATTATCATTTCCCAGATTGAAACGTTGCTGAATTATGCTGAAAGATTCTACCAGCGTCAGTTTATCACAAGAAAAGTAACGAATCATAAAATTCTTGATCGTCTGGAAGAAATGCTTAGTGATTATTTCAACAGTGATGACCTGATATCAAATGGCCTTCCGACAGTACAATATATTGCTGCTACGTTAAATATATCGCCGAGTTATTTAAGCGGACTACTCAAGGTGCTGACAGGGAGAAGTACACAACAACATATCCAAGATAAGCTGATTGAAAAGGCCAAAGAAAAACTGTCTACGACCACATTGTCTGTAAGCGAAATTGCTTATGAATTGGGGTTTGAACATTCTCAGTCGTTCAGTAAGTTATTTAAAACGAAAACCAACCTGTCGCCATTGCAATTCCGGCAATCGTTTAATTAGCTGGTGCTAATAATACCTCATCTTTTTCTATAATCAGAAGGGCGGGTGTTGGTCATTTTTTTGAAGAAATGATTAAAGTGGGATACGTCTTTATAACCCGAGCCGATAAATTGTCTGTTTCAAATCATTCATTGTTCAAAAGAAACCTGCATCTTTAAATTGGACTGCCCATTTTCTGAAAATTGGACTATAAAGCCAGCTAATCATTTAATAATTTTGCACTATATAAACTAATCCTGAGGGAATATGGAACATGTCAGTATAAGAAGAACCTCTACTGAGGATATTGAACATCTAAGGCAGCTTGGTCAGGAAACCTTCGTTGAAACCTTTGCGCAAAGCAATACAGCCGCTGACATGAAAAAGTACCTGGATGAAAATTTCCGACCGGAGAAGGTCAGCGAAGAGTTGAATAACCCGGATTCCCGGTTCTTCATTGCATGGGAGGGGAAGACGCCTATCGGGTACCTCAAGCTAAATACCGGCAAAGCGCAGACTGAACTACAGGATGATACCGCTATCGAGATAGAACGTATTTACGTGCTTAGTGCTTATCATGGTAAGAAAATAGGTCAACTTTTATACGAAAAGGCATTGGAAGTGGCCCTGGATCAGCGCAAATCGTTTATATGGCTGGGTGTATGGGAGAATAACCTGAAGGCAATAAGATTTTATGAAAAGAATGGGTTTGTTGCTTTCGATAAGCATATTTTCAAACTTGGAGAAGACGAGCAGATCGATATCATGATGAAGAAAGTGCTTAAATAATTGAGTGGCTGTTTTGACTACAACTTATTGCATTGACATCACCAATTTACCAAGTAGTTTTAGTTTCTGCCGTACTTCTTCTGACAATAGTAAGCCTAAAGAAAGGCGCATGGAGTTTTCAAATTGGTTTTGAAGTGTAAACATTCTTCCCGGAGCAATACTTATTTTCTGCTTCATTGCAGCTTCGAATAATTCTGAAGTGTTGACTTTTTTATTGAACTCGACCCACAAGGCCAATCCTCCCTGTGGCCGGCTGATTTTGGTGTCTTCCGGGAAATACCCGGTGATGGCATTTATATAGTGAGTATAGTTTTGTTGTAGGGTTAAACGCATCTTCCTGAGATGGATATCATAGCGGCCGCTCTTAAGGAAATTTGCTACTGCTTCCTGTGTAATAGTGGAAGAAGAGATTGCATGAGCGAGTTTCAGTGTAAGAATTTGTTCCTTGTACTTACCAGGCGCCACCCATCCTACGCGGTAACCTGGTGCTAAGGTTTTAGAAAAGGAACTGCATAATAAAACATTGCCCTCCCGGTCAAATGTTTTGCAGCATTTAGGTCGTTGAGTACCGAAATATAAATCGCCGTATATATCATCTTCTATCAGTGGAATCTGATGTTGGGCCAATAGCGCTACTACTTCTTTTTTATTTTCTTCAGGCATACAACTGCCTAAAGGTGTATTAAAATTTGGCACCAGGAGGCAGAGGTTGATTTTATTGATCACCTTTTTTAAGGCGTCTATTTCAACTCCTGTGGTTGGATGAGTAGGCAGTTCAAGTACTTTCAGGCCCAGGCTTCTGGCCAGTTGTAAACTACCGGGATAGCAGGGACTTTCCATAGCAATGGTATCACCAGGTTTTCCTAAGGCCATCATGCAAAAGGATAAAGCATTCATCCCGCCTGCAGTAGTTATCAGATCACTTTCCCGAAGGCGTCCGCCCCATGATATGGAGCGGGCCGCAATCAGTTTGCGCAGCTGTTCATTCCCTTGTAGTTGTTCATATTCAGTACCACTGGCAGGAAGCTGCCGGGTTGCATGCAGTATTTCCTTATTCAGTTTTGCTAATGGTAATAAGTCTTTGGAAGGTGCACCGATAGAGAAAAATGTAAGGTCCTTTTTACCCATAGTTGAATAGACTTTCCTGATCAGCTCATCTGGCTCACTATTGTTACTGATCGGCAAAGGATTGCTTGTAGCGGGGAGAAGTAGTCTCTGATAAGGTAACTGGCTTACATAATACCCTGACTGGGGTTTCGATTCTATAAGTGATTGAGCTTCCAGTTCGAGAAATACCCTCTTAGCTGTATTCATGCTAATGCCATGCTCCTGACACAGCATTCTTACTGAGGGAAGGCGATCTCCTGCACTCAAAACTTTGTCCCTGATCAACCTGGCGATGTTGTTTGAGATCTCTATATAAAGGAAATCATCTTTCATGGTACAAAAGTAACTGTGTCCATCGAAATACACAAAACTGGGACTGTGCTTATTGGTGTTCCGGGTTTAGTTTTGCCTTATAAAATAACATAAACATGCTGGATGTAGTTATTAAAACAGGCAAGGAGAATATGGATGTTGAAATGGTACACAGGTATCTAAGCGAGGAGTCATACTGGGCGAAGGGCATTTCTTATTCGTTGGTGGACAATTCCCTTAGTAATTCCTTTTGTGTGGGCGCCTTTTCAGATGGAAAACAAATTGGATTCGGACGTGTAATTACTGATTACTATACGTTTGGCTGGTTCGCTGATTTCCTGGTTCTTCCGGAGTTTCAGGGGAGGGGAGTAGCGAAGAGAATGCTGTCCAATATACTGGAACAACCATGGTCTAAGCGGCTAAGAAGGATAATGCTTAATACAAGTACTGCTCACGGGTTGTATCGTCAATTTCAATTTAAGGATCTTAGGAATCCATCGTACATTCTGGAAATATACAATCCGGATGTTCATCTGCAATTGCAGCAGGAAGGGGAATCGGCAGTTTAAAAACGGTGCGGATCAATACCGTTTTCAAGTTTGGTGAAGATGATGGGATGCGGTTCCTTACAGGTTAGATTGTTTTTTTCTTTTGAATAAGCTGAGTTAATCAGAAAATACTAAATGCATCAAACGCGCTCTGAAGCGGTTTGATGCATTTCTGTGAGGAACGGTGGCCAATCGGCAAAACGCTGATTACTGCTTTGATTTCAATTGACTCAATAAGTTATCGAAGCGCACCCAGTATATACCACAGTCTTTTTCACTTGTACCCTTGGTATAAAACAAGTATTTACCATCTGGGGTCACATACTGTCCGAAACGGTGGGCCAACCCATTGTTAATTAGCGGGCCGAGGCTTTGTGGAGCACTCCAGGTGTTGTCTTTTTTCCGGAAGCTGATCCACAGCTCGCATTCGAAATCCTTAGTTTCTTTGGCGCTGATGATCATATAAGATTCGTCGGGTGCGACGTATAGGTCGCCATTGAAGCCCGGTGCGTTGAGCGGTTCACCTAAATTTTGGATGGAGGTGTCTTCGGGGGCAGGCGGCATTACGGCAAATTTCCATGCGGCCATGTCGTCCTGTTTTCCCCAGGTACCATTACTCCCTACGTATGCCCGTCCGCTGAGGGTCGGCATGTAATTATACAATACATACGAACGTTTGAGCCATGATTGTGGCTTACCCCATTTCCCGTCCACCTTGTGCATTTGTTGGATGCCTGCATTGTCTGTCACCAGCAGGGTTTGCCCATCCATTGCAAAAGTAGGTGTTCCGTACTGGCTGGCCAGCAGGACAGGCCCCTGCCATTTGTTGGTCGCACTGTCGAACCGGAAATAACTTAATCGTTGGTGTTGGTTGCTGAACCATTCGTTATTGCTGCCGTAAAAAAACTCTTTCCCATCAGGAGAAAATGCAACCCGGGCGAGCACGAAATACCCCGAGTCTGTCAATAAGGTTGGTGCAAACCGTCTGGGAGTATCGTTGGGCGGTAACTGGTCAAGGTAGGCATGCGGGCCATTCCAGAAATTTTTCTGTTCCTGCGGAGAGCAGGACATTAATAGGTTGATCAGTATAAGAACGATCAGCATCATACGCATAGAAAATAAGTTTCCGGTAAAACTAAATGACCCGTTTGAACCCTGTCATTTCATTTCCCGTCAAAATGCATCAAGTTGCTTCATTTTATATCTTTATCATATTCAGCATGTTACAGGGGACTGTTTTCAACTGTGGCAGTTTGTGAGCATGGTGCCACCTTTGCTCCTAAGACAACAAATAACGGATCAGGCGGTGCCTATAGACGGGTACATTGTAAAGCCTTCTGAAATCTCCCGCTTTTTTCTAATTTTGACGCAATGGGGTTCTTACTACATGCCGATGATAAAGAGCTGGTTGTCATGCTACAGGCAGGCGACAATGATGCTTTTACTGAACTTTACAACAGGTATAAAAAGCCCCTGATCATACATAGTTATAAGAAAACCGGCGATCTTGAGGACGCGAAGGAAATAGTGCAGGAGGTGTTTTCTACGCTATGGAGCCAACGTGAGCAGCTTCCGCCCATTCTGCACGTATCTGCCTATTTATATACAATGGTCCGTAATAAAGTATTGAACTATATAGAGCATAAGCAGGTAGAGGCCCGGTATGCGCTTAATTTTCAAAACTTTATGGATGAAGGGTACAATGCTTCCGATATTCAGATCCGGGAAAAGGAATTACAGCAAATGATTGACAAGGAGATTGCAGCACTTCCTCCCAAAATGCGGGAAGTATTCATCCTGAGCCGAAAGGAACATCTTTCCCACAAAGAAATCGCTGAGCGACTCAATATCTCCGAGTTTACCGTGAAGAACCATATTAAAGGCGCATTGAAGATCCTGCGTTTGAAGATCGGGTTATGCACCCTGATCGCCCTGCATTATTTTTTATAAAAATTTTCATTTCCACTAGCCCTTCCCTCTTTTCTGGCTGTCATACATTATATGGGAGTCTCATTTAAGGCGCTGCTACATAAATATAATGCCGGAGAATGCACTCCGGAGGAGAAAGCGATCATTGAATCATGGTATGATCAGCTGGAGCTACCAGATCTGGAGGAGCTTACGGATGATCAGTTGCTTGAAATAGAACTACTTATCCCTCACTTACCAACCAAACAGCGGAACCGCCTGCCATGGATGTCTGTGGCGGCGGCTGTAGCTGTACTGGTGATAGCAGGAGGATATTTTTGGTACCACTTCAGGAATGTACCGGAACGTCAGCCCGTAGCGGTGACACAACATGATGCCCCTCCCGGGTCTAACAAGGCCGTGCTTACACTGGCCAATGGCCAGCACATTATACTGGAAGATGCTATGGAAGGAGAGCTGGCACAACAGGGTGGTATCATCATTAAAAAGAAAGCCGAAGGAGAACTGAACTATTCCGGTGAAGAAATACCGGACGATGAGGCGCCTGTTATGATCAATACGGTAAGTACCCCAAGGGGAGGACAACATCATCTGGTACTGGCAGACGGTACACAGGTGTGGTTGAATGCTGCTTCCTCTGTTACTTACCCGGTTGCTTTCAAAGGCGGGGAACGTGCAGTTGAAATTACCGGGGAGGCTTTCTTTGAAGTTGCACAACGTGCCGATCAGCCGTTCAGGGTTGTTTGTAAGGGACAAAGAATCGATGTATTAGGAACTCATTTTAACGTAAACGCGTATCCGGATGAACCGGTGATTAAAACTACCCTATTACAGGGTGCCGTTCGTGTAACAGCTGACGGTGGCGAAAGTGCTGTATTGAAACCGGGGCAACAGGCTATTTTGAACAATCTGCAACATGTGAAGGTAAGCGCTGTAGATCCTGAGGTGGCTATTGACTGGAAGGAGGGGGATTTTATATTTAAGAACGAAACCCTGCCGGATATTATGCGAAAAGTGTCCAGGTGGTACGATGTGGACGTGGATTATGGACATTATAGTCACAGCACGCTGACTTTTAGCGGGGAGATATCCCGGTCACGGAATCTATCGGTAGTACTAAAAATGCTGGAAAGTACTGCGGCAGTAAAATTTACAGTGAAGAACAATCATATTACTATAGCTGACCAATAAAAGATCACAATTATTTATCAACCAACACATTAAAATGCAATGACAGTAATTCAATGATCACCTATACCTACGAAAAAGCCGAGCTCAAACAGAAAACCGGAAGTGGTGGAACACTTCCGGTTAAGGCTTTGCTTAGGTACTGATACTGGTGTGGCCGGTCTCAGGCTAAACATTATTCATTAAACATTATTCGCGTAGCATACACAGCTTCGTGGGCAGGATTGCTTTGCGAATTAACTCAACCAAAATTATGAATTTTTGTCCTGAAAAATCAGGCAGGTGGACAACCTGCGCACTAATGTTCTTGCGCATTATGAAATTGATCGTACTCATTCTCACTACAATCGGACTTGTACAGGCAAGTGCCAGTAGTTATGCACAGAAGGTCACGCTTAACATGGAAAAGACACCGCTCTCGCAGGTGTTTAAAGAGATCAGGAAACAGACGGGGTATGACTTCTTTTATACCGATGATATGCTGAATGCCAGCAAGCCGGTGACTGTTCATGTGAAAGATCTTGACCTCCCCGCAGTACTTAATAAATGTCTGGTCAATCAACCGCTTGGTTATAGTATTGAGAATAATATTATTCTGATCCATGCGAAATCCATCACCAGAGAACCGGCTCCTCCCAGAATGGTGACTGGCATCGTGATGGATGAACATAATAATTACCTTCCGGGCGTAACTGTAAAGGTGAAAGGAGATCTCCAACGGGTGACCCTGACCAATGAAAAAGGAAGTTTTACAATCATCATTCCCGATGAGAAAGCCGTATTGCAGTTTTCATCTGTGGGATTTGTGAGCCGGGAAGTGCTACCTGCAAACAATAGCGCCGGACCCTTAAAGGTGGTATTGCGAGCGGACATAGGAGATCTGGATCAGGTGCAGGTCATTGCTTATGGCTCGACCACCAAGCGGTTTAATACAGGGGATGTAACGACGATTACGGCAAAAGATATTGCGAAGAATCCTGTCAACAATGTGCTGGAAGCATTACAGGGAAAGGTGCCAGGCTTATTCATTCAACAGGTAACCGGCCAGCCGGGAGGTGCTTTTTCGCTCCGGTTGAGGAATGCAGCTAACTTTAGTTCGAACGCTCCTCCTCCGCTGATAGTAGTAGACGGTGTGACCTATCCGGGAGCTAAGCTACCTATGGAAACAAATACCAATTATGGCACTGGTAACTTTTTACAGGGAGGTAATGGACTGAATTTCTTAAACCCTAATGATATTGAAAGCATCAGTGTGCTGAAAGATGCAGATGCCACCTCTCTATATGGTGCAGAAGGAGCTTACGGTGTGGTCCTCATTACGACAAAAAAAGCAAAGCCAGGACCGGCTACGCTGAATGTAAATGTGTACGATGGTGTGTCCATGTTAGGTCAGCATGTGAAGCCGATGAATACCGCGCAATACCTCATGCTTCGCCGGGAGGCATTGAAGAATGATGGCACTGCTATAGGAGACGGAGATCTCGATCTGAACGGGACTTACCCAGTGGACAGAGATAATAATTATCAAAAGCAGATGTTGGGTAATATGGCACAAACAGCCAATGTAAACCTGACTTACGGAGGTGGTACACAGACTTCCAGTTATATGGTAAGCGGCAGTCTCCGGAAGACGGGCAACATTCAGTTACATAAAGGCTCCATGGTGGATGGTTCCATGCACTTTTCCATCAATACGAATACGAAGAATAATATGTTCAGTTATGCGGTTTCGGGCACTTATCTTTCGAATGTTAGTACCATGGTACCGATAGATTTTTCATCTGTAGCTGTATTCACGCCGCCTAATGCACCTGCTCCTTTCCTGCCTGATGGCAGTGTGAACTGGGAAAGTCCGATCAATACGCGCATAGCAGATATAAACCGTACTTATCGTAATGTGACCAACAACTTACTTGGCAATATGAACCTCGTTTACCGGCCTTTGAAGCATGTGGCATTACGTGTGAACCTTGGTTACAGTAATATCAACGGTCAGCAGTTAATGGGATTTCCTACCACTGCCATGCCTCCAAACAAGGTGGATGCCGCTGCCAATACATTTAGCAGCTTTCACCATTTTCAAACACGTAATGTAACCTTTGAACCCTATGCAGAGTATAATAATAACTTCTGGCAGAAAGGGGAGTTCAGCTTTAAGGTTGGCGGAAAGCTGGATAACAACCTCAGTACTGTTGATGAAATCTCTGGTACGGGTTTTCCCTCCGATGCGCTGCTCAGCAATCCTTCTGTGGCTACAAAAGTGTCAACCGTCTACAGTCATACACCTTACCGGGATATCGGTATGTATGTCATCATGAAATACATCTGGGACCAGAAATATATTATTAATCTCAATGGAAGAAGGGATGGTTCTACCCGTTTTGGCCCGGGTAAAAAGTTTGGCACTTTCGGCTCTGTAGCTGCTGCCTGGATTTTCAGCGAAGAGTCCTTTATCAAATATAGTCTGCCATTCCTGAGCTATGGAAAGCTCCGGGCCAGTACGGGTATAATTGGAGGAGATGCTGTGGGAGACTTTGCATATCTGAGTAAGTATGTGGCCGGCTCAGGTACCTATGCGGGAAAGACGACCCTTAGCCCGGGTAGCCTGGCGAACCCCGAGCTCAGCTGGGAACACAACAGGAATACTGAAGTAGGATTGGAACTGGGTTTCTTTAAAGACAGAGTACATGTGGAAGGAAATTACTACCGGAATATTGCTTCAAATCAATTGATCAGTATACCACTATCTACTGTAACTGGTTTTGGAGGCTTTCCAGTGAATACAGATGCGGTGATCCGCACCAGTGGATGGGAGATGAGCGTGAGCACCAACAACATCCGGAAGAAGGATTTCAACTGGACCACACGATTTAATATATCTATTCCAACCAGTAAGCTGGTGAAGCTCCCTACTTACCGGAATCTGGGAATGAACTATGTATTGGATAAACCGGTTACCGGTACTATGTTATTCAACTATGCCGGTGTAAACCCCGAAACAGGATATTTCAGTTATGTGAATGCCAAGGGTGAGAAGGGTGATTATCAGGCGATGGAATTAACAGACGCGGATAAAACCCAGTTTGTTGACCTGGCGCCTAAGTATTATGGAGGGATCGGAAATACAATTACCTACAAACAGCTGTCACTGGATTTTTCTTTCACTTTTACCAAGCGGATGGCGATGAATGGATTGGCGCAGAACGGATTCCCGGTGGGTTACAATGGTTTAAACGGCCCTACTTACTGGCTGGACCGCTGGCAAAAGCCGGGAGATATTACTGAGGTGCCGCGTATGAGTGCTTCTATCATGAACCTGATCAACTTTTCACAATTATATGTAAACAGTACCGGTGCCTACAGTGATGCCACTTATGCGAGGTTGCAAAACGTAAGCATCCGGTATAATTTCTCCGGCGCGCTGGTTTCGAAATTACATGCGAAGGATCTCTCCGTGTATGTGCAGGCACAGAACCTGTTCACCATTTCCAACCTTGGGGGACTTGATCCTGAAAACCTGAGCCTATCAGTAATACCACCGATGAGAGTGATCACCGGAGGTTTAAATGTATCCTTCTAACTAATTAATGAGATGAAAATGAAAATCAGCATCATAAAATTACTGGCATTAGCACTGCTGTTCACCAGCTGCCAAAAGTACCTGGACAATGGTCAGCTCCCTGCGGGCACGATTGGCGGTTCCGACGCATATATATCAGACAATTCAATATCAGCAATTGTGACCGGCTCTCTGGCTGCGCTGAACGGAAGTGGACCTGATGATTTTCCAGGGCTTACCGGTTTGTATACAGACGAATTATTGCCCATGCCTAATACATCAGCGAATAATAAGATCCACATGTGTTACGAAGATGCTATTTCACCTGCTACTGTGAATTTCTGGTCATCTACCTATAGCAAGATCTATGCTTTAAATCTGGCAATAGAAGGGATCAATGCTACAAATGCCCAGTTGTATTTTAAAAACCAGTGGTTGGGTGAATGTTATTTTTTGCGGGCATTCAATTACTATTATCTGA
Source organism: Chitinophaga filiformis (assembly GCF_900102545.1). GTDB lineage: Bacteria > Bacteroidota > Bacteroidia > Chitinophagales > Chitinophagaceae > Chitinophaga > Chitinophaga filiformis. The sequence continues at coordinate 30,774 of NZ_FNBN01000012.1, forward strand.
CGAATTTATATGGAGATGTGGCCCTGGCCTTAACGTCCGATTTTAATGTAACCAATAAGTTATCGCGTGCGCCACAAAGCGATGTGTACCGGCAGATCATTAGTGATCTGAAGATGGCGACATCCATGTTGCCGGCTACTTACAGGGATGGTTATGGGTCGGTAACTGCTGACAGGGCCCGGCCGAATCTTCGCACGGCACAGGCGCTGCTGGCAAAGATGTACCTGGCTACAGGAGAATGGCAGCGAGCGGCAGATATGGCGGATTCTGTGATTGCCGACAATGATACTTACAAGCTGGTAGGGCTGGCCGATGTATTTTTAAAGAACAGCCAGGAGACGATTTGGTCAATGGCCATGATAGACGATAGGATAACAGCTGAATTCGAGAGTTATAACAACTCTATGCCGGCTACAGTGACCACCGAGCCTGTGTCTACTTACCTGGTACAGGTACAGTTAACGGATGATCTGCTGAACAGTTTTGAGCCTAACGACGGCCGGTATACGAACTGGGTGAGGGCCACTACCTATACTGGCATCACACCTACTGCCACTTATTATTTCCCTAACAAGTACAAATCAGTAGCTAATGGTGCTGAGCGGTCTATGATACTACGGCTGGCGGATATCTACCTGGTAAGAGCAGAAGCAAGAACCGCATTGAAAAACCTGAGTGGAGCACAGGAAGATATTAATGTAGTCAGAAGCCGCGCAGGACTATCAAATACAACCGCATCGACGGAAACAGAACTCCAGGCGGCCATAGCACAGGAGCGTCGGGTAGAGCTGTTCACTGAAATGGGGAACCGCTTTTTTGACCTGAGACGCACAGGCAAGCTGGATGCTGCCATGATTGCTGCAAAAGGTAATGGTATCTGGACCGCTTATAAACAATTCTGGCCGATACCACCATCGGAAATTACTTACAATCCTAATCTTACTCAAACTTTTGGATACTAATAATGAAAAGAATAATTATCGCGGGCCTGACGCTTTTATTTACAGGTGGTGCAGCTGCACAAAACCATTATACAATACAAGGTCAGCTCAGTAAAGTGAAGATGCCGGCAAAGGCATACCTGATCTATTCATATGGCTGGTCGAATCAGCAGACACTGGATTCTGCGAAGTTATCAGGTGGCAAATTTACATTCAAGGGAGTTATCACAGATCCGGAGAAGGTAAGTATTGTGATTGGAGAAAGCGAGGATGCAATCACTTTTTACCTGGAACCGGGAGTGATCAGTATTAAAGGTACAAATTCACTAGCACATGCAGTGGTGAAGGGTGGCAAGATTAATGCGCAAAATGTTGTCTATTACAAGGAGGTAATGGCATCAGGTGATGCACTTTCATCGCAGCTGGATGAAACCTATAAGAAAGCTACTGCTGAGCAGCTCAAAGATACTACGTTTATAGCAGCTTTGTATGATAGAGCAAAGCAGATGATGAAGCAACGGGATTCCCTGAAATATGCTTATATCATGCATCACCCCGATTCCTATATAAGTCTTGAGGCTTTGATAGAACTGGCTGGCGGCGATCTTCCCATTACACAGGTAGGGGCGCTGTTTAAACAGCTGTCTCCTGAGGTAAGGAACACTCCTGTAGGGAAAAGACTGGGAAATGAATTGTTTGATACGGGTCCGACGTCAATCGGATCTATTGCACCAGATTTTACAGAAAATGATGTGAACGGGCAACCCGTACGTTTATCTGATTTCAGGGGGAAATATGTGCTGCTGGATTTCTGGGCATCCTGGTGTGGACCCTGCCGCGCGGAAAACCCTAATGTTGTTAAAGTATATAATAAGTATAAGGACCGGAATTTTACTGTGCTGGGGGTATCATTAGATCAGGCAGGTAAGAAGGACGCCTGGCTGGCCGCAATACAGCATGACGGACTGACCTGGACGCAGGTTTCGGACATGAATTACTGGAATAATGCGGCTGCGAAATTGTATAATATAAAGGCGATACCTCAAAACTTCCTGATCGATCCTAATGGAAAGATAGTAGGGAAGAACCTGAGAGGGGAAGCGTTGGAGAGCGAGTTGGCGAGGATTATTCAGTAGTTATTATTTTATTTTTCGAACCATGCTTTTTGTCCAATGATGAGTAAACCATGAACCGATACTGCCAAACCTATATTGTTTATAAGGTTATCATGGTTTCAAGAAAAATGCCTCACTTTTTGTGAGGCATTTTATTTTATCTTAAATATTATTTTGTTTTTAGCAGTTCAATGGGAAATGGATGTTCTTTTAGCATGCGTTTAGCTTGTTCTATTTTTTTAATAATAAAAGGACTATTCCGCACAGCTTCTTCGGGAACAGTCAATTTTCCTATTACCGGTTTTTCCCTTTTATCAAGGAGTTTGGAAAATTTTGTAGACATATTTTCTTCCTTAATGAACCATAATATTAACCACTGTATTTGCTACTTTGGATAGCACTTTATTTCTATCTGCATTATTTGAAATAGTTAAATCATTTATCACCTTTTTACATTCATCCCAATCTCCAAAAGCCAGATTGTATACTACAGTCCCATCTATCCATTTCCCAATTTCATGGTAATCGACAACCTTCTTGATTGCGCCATTAGGGCCCTGGCTTTCAAACTCTAATCTGGCAAAGATTTCATTTGTTAGATAAGGATATTTGTATATGAGTTATCAACCGACTTCCCGCTTTTCCTGCCAATCAAAATTCCCTATTCTCTTAGCGATCAGCCAACGGTTGTTCTCGCGAATGAAATCATCCTGATACGTAACACCTATAGTAGTCTTCATTTTTTTCCCGTTCTCCATACCTATCAACGTAACCTGGCAGTAAGAAGTTCCAGTGGCGCTATCACCATTTATAGTCACCTGCTGCTGGCCATTTAAATGGTAAACAGTTTCAAAGTCTTTAAGAAAATCTCCAAACGCTTGTTCCATTTCTTCCCGGCCTTTTAGTTTTAACACTGACACACCTCCGGCAAAGGTTTCTGAAATTGCATTCTCAGAAAATAGCTGTACTTCGGCATGCACATCTTTGTTATCCGCCAGGATGGAAACGGTATCAACCAGGTTTTTGAGGGAAATCCTATCGGCTAATTCTTTTATGTCCATGTTGGTGCTTTTATTGAACAGTATCTGACGAAAAAGAACACGCTCCAGCGGAGCGTGTTCCAAAAACTTTTACCCCTTACGCGACCGTGAGCACGATTTTACCCTGAATATGCCCATGGACGGCTCGTTCATGCGCTTTTTGAGCGTCAGCAAGTGGAAATGTACTGTCGATCGCTACGCGAACTGTTCCGGCATCGAGCAAGCGCCCTAATTCTGCAAGCTGTAGTCCGTTCGAGCGCACCTGGGTCATAGAGACTGTTATATTCCTTTTCGCAGCTTCCTTAGCGTCAGAGAAGCCTAAGAATACGGGGAATAATGCGCCACCAGGCTTGAGCGTACGAAGGAAACGACCGGTGGTCGGACCGCCAAGGGTATCAACGACAAGATCAATATCATGGGCGACCTCCTCGGGAGGAGTCTTTTTGTAGTCGATGAAATCATCTGCACCGAGTTCGCGGAGGAACGACTCATGTTTACCTGATGCTACAGCAATAACGTGTGCCCCCTTCAATTTTGCCAATTGCACGGCGAAGTGCCCTACGCCACCTGCTGCACCATTCACGAGTACCGTTTTGCCGTTGAGCGGTACGGGATGATGCCTCTCTGGTTGAAGCGGGTTCTGTACATCATGTCCCAGTTCGATCAGAAACTGCCATGCAGTGAGACCAGCCATCGGCGTTGCTGCGGCCTGCACGTGATTGATGCCGGCAGGCTTGTGCGCGAGGTCAGATGCGGGCACAGCTACGTACTCCGCATAAGCAGCGCTTTCCCCGAAGCTGGGAAAACGAACCATGCCGAAAACCTCATCGCCGACAGAGAAGCCCCGCACATCTGGCGCAACAGTCTCAACGACACCCGACACATCCGACCCTGGAATGATAGGAAAGGGCATCTGTGGCCGCCATTCAGGAGGAAGCATTTTATAGCCTTCGCGCAGATACCAGTCGGGAGGATTGATACCTACGGCATGAACACGAACAAGTACCTCACCCGGCTTCAGCTCAGGAAGCGGTGCATCTTCATAACGTAATACCTCAGGACCACCGAACTCGTGCAGCCGGATTGCCTTCATCGTTGGTATGCTCTCATTATTGTTTTCAAACTGTTTCATTTTTATAGTGCTTTTTAAATGTGTTTTAAATCAGGACTGTAATAACCGAAGGATACTGAGCTGCAGGCATACCTTTCCCACCAGCTACTGCATTGAGTAGTCAGCATAAGAATCTATTCCCAAAACTCATCAGATCTATGATGAATAATGATGGTGAATTACGCCCGTTTACTTCTTCGGAATGTTTTCATGCTTTCCACATGAATAAGTATGCCTCCGGTTACAGCGGTCAATTAAAAGACTTTCTAAAGGCGTTAGGAGAAAGATTGGTTTGGCGTTTAAATAATTTATTAAAAGACTGAGGATGTTCAAAACCCAGTTGATAAGCAATTTCAGCAACAGTCAGCCGGGTAGTGCTTAATGTCTCTTTAGCCTTTTCAATTAACCGGTCATGGATATGCTGTTGTGCACTTTGCCCGGTCAATGTTTTGAGCATATCTGACAGATATCTTGGAGAAACATTGAGATGCTTAGCCACCTCGGGGACAGTTGGTATACCCCCTGACTGGTTTTCAAACCGACCATTCAGGTAGGTATCCATCTGACTAATCAGGTCGTTATGAATTGCCTTGCGGGTAAGGAATTGCCGGTTGTAAAAACGATTGCTGTAATTAAGTAACAATTCGATCTGGGAAACCAGTACATCCTGGCTAAAGACATCTGTATTATTATCCAATTCATCGGCAATGTTTTCAAACAAGCCGGTGATTACTTTTTTCTCTTTGTCCGACAGGAACAAGGCTTCATTTACTCCATAAGCGAAGAAACCGTACTGCTGAATGTTTTTTCCCAATGGGTAGTTCCGGATCAGGTCAGCATGAAAAAACAGGATGTAACCGTCCAGACAGCTTTCATCCTCAGACATTGTTACCAGTTGATTCGGCGCTAAAAAAGCCATGCCGCCTTCCTCAAAGTCATAGTAGCCTTGTCCATATTTTATCTGGCCCCTGAAGTCCTTCTTAAAAGAAATCTTATAAAAATCGATCATGAACTTCTTTCCGACGATATTCCGGCCGCCTTTTTCCCTATCATAGTTCACTAATGCGACCAGCGGATGCAGCGGTTTCGGCATATCCATATCCCGTAATAACTCAGAGATATTTTTATAAATGATGGGCGGAGGTATTGCTTTCATGGCTTAAACTAAGTTAAGATTAATCATGTACACCTGGATGAAGGAAACTTGCTTCTCCTGCATCGACAGTACAAAGGTCCGGAAAGACGGTAAATAAAAGTTAGCCTATATTGTAAAAAGTGTAGTCTGTATCTCCGGTAGACCGAAAACAATGATTGTTAGAATCGATTTGGAGTTGTATTATGTTTACCTGACGGAAATGGCTCCCCCGAGGCAATTACCGCATATCGTAACCGTATTAAATGAAATTAGATATTTATATTACTTTTATTATCTTCATGGCAAGGAACAGTGGCTATGAAATACATTGTTAACAATAGTATCCCCTGACCAATATATCAAAGACGCTATAATAAGCGTAATCCGCTGCAAGCGGTGACCCTATTTTAACATAACGTATACCATTATTTAAAACCTATCAAAAAAATGCTCCAGTACTTCGAACTGCAGGAAGGGACATCCTCAAAATTCTGGGAGATATCATTGAATGCCAACAGTATTACAACCCGGTACGGAAAGATCGGTACCCCCGGTAAAACTACACAGGAGGATTTTCAAGACTCCGTAAAAGCCCAACAGGAATATGACAAGCTTGTAAAAGAAAAAACGGGAAAAGGCTATCAGGAAATCATAAGGGATGGCAAAACCTTACTTCCTGGCGACTATACCATTATCTCCGAAAAAGTGGCCGTCAAGCGGTATAAACTTGATGAGTATATTGACGCCCTGTATGACGATGGAGGTAAATACATGTTGTATCAGGGGGATGTTGCATTTAACGGCGCCCTTGATACTTACAAACATTGTACTGCTGCTAAAGATGACATATATGGCATTATCGTAGATGGTAATCTTACGGTAAAAGGGGTGATATTCCAACCGGATGTGGATAGCGGTGAACACCTGTTGGTTACGGGCAACCTTCATGCGCAAAGTATCAATAAAGGCGGCGGCGAATTCTATATAAAAGGAAACCTGACGGCAGAACAAACCATCTATGGTTATTATAACCATGGTCGGCTGACAGTAGAAGGAAACACGCAGGCTGTGGCGATCTTAGCAGACGACCATTCCTTCAAATTCATGGGAGATGTATCCGGTACTATTGTCGGTGATCAGGAAATAGAAGGCGTAGAAGATGATTACAACGAGATAACCGTACTTCTTCCCGAGCTGATTAAGGAAAAGGAATATGCCAACAGCGATAAAATATCCAATTACATCAATAAAGGTAAACACATCCTCAGGGATGAATTCTTACCTGGATCTAACGATACACAGGTAGCCAAAGCACCTAAAGAAATGGCCGCTTCAGCGAAACCACAGATACTCACATTGGAAGCGGCCAAGGCGAAAGTTGATATAAGCAGTTATGGTCCTATCGGTGAGATCGCTTTTGAACGGGTGCTATACTTTGGCACTGATCTGTCAGTAGAAGGAGATCTGACTCCGGATTGGGTAAAAGCCGTACTGGAAGAGCACGGCGGACCGGTAGAGGTAGCTGACTTGCTTGTATTAGTAAAGGGTGGTCTGACAGTCAAGGGGGATATTGCTCCAGGTGAAGATAGCTATCCCTGTTTACTGGTGCTGGGAGATGTAAAATGCGACGTACTTTATAGTGGTGACGAATTCATTTATATAACAGGCAATGCAGACATCAGATACGCGCTGGATGGTAATTACAATGACGGCAGTATAACCATTACAGGTAAGACAAATGTACCCTATGTGCTGAATTCCAACCATGAAATGAATATCAAACCGAAAGGTGCTATTCTTATCAATTATTTTAGTGATGCTGACAATTTCTTTGCCTATGATTATACTGTGAAGGATTTTCAGGATGTCATGGTCGCTGCTGTTTTCGAAAAGGACACCTTTAGCAGGCAGGCGTTCATCGGCTTGCTGAAAGCAAGGAAATCGCCGTTGAAGAAAGGAGCAGTGGATGCAAGACAGACTGTGTTGCAGGCACTGGACAAAATGAAGGTCGCTCGGGAAGAGGTGAAGGTACTTGATCTTAGTGATCAGGACCTGGATAGATTCCCGATGCTGCTTACCACCATGAAGTCGCTAACGCAATTGAAATTGAATGGTAATAGCATAAAGACATTGCCGGTAGAAATAGCACGTCTGGAACATCTCGAGGAATTACATCTTTCCGGATGTGAATTGAAAACACTGCCGGTCGAACTGACACAGCTAAAGCATTTACGTGTGCTTGACCTTTCTAGGAATTACGACCTGCGGCCGCAGGAAAGTCTTAGTCAGTTAACTTCTCTGCGTGTACTGAATGTTGCTGAATGTAAAAGCTTTGTATTGACGGCAGGCATCCTCGCTCTCGAGGAATTACGCTGCGATGCCTGCACAGATGCCAGGCCGGTTGATTTTCCAGCCGCCATCCTTGAATGCACCGGCATGAAACGCCTGTTTATGAACATGAATTCCTTTAAGCAAATTCCGCCCGCATTAACGGCGTTAAAAGAGCTGGAGGAACTATACCTGGATGGTAGCCTGGGTTATGTAAGGGAACTTCCGGACCTTTCAGGCCTGAAGAAATTGAAGGTGTTACACGCTTCAGGTATCTATAATGATCCGGCAAGTCCGCTGGCTAAACATAGTTTATTGAAAGGTTTCTTTAACATTCTTTCGCTGGAAGAACTGAAGATCGATCTGTACCGCAGATGGCTGGAAGATCTGAAACCTGAAATGTTTAAGAAGATCGCAGCGAATCTGTCACACGATCCGGAAAGATTGCAGGAATTATCTGACCTGCAGGCTACAAAGGTTGATCTGGGCAATAAGAAAAAGGCGGGTTATCTGCGAAGACCAATGACTGCGGAACACCTGGAAGGTATTGGCGCATTGCGGCAGTTGCGTATACTTGATCTTAGTGAGAATATGTTGTCAGACCTGCCGGAGGAAGTTTATAATCTTCCAGGTTTGCGCTCACTGAACCTGAAAGGTAACTCTTTCAAAATATCTGATCGTTTGAGGATAGCAGAACGATTGCCGGAGGTAGAGCTGGACTTACGCGAAAACTGGACAGAAAATGAGATCATTGATACGGAAGCTGCCAGATTATGGAAGGAGACGGCTGACCTTCTTGAAAAGGGCAATGAGTTGTGGTTTAACGATGCAGGAAAACCACTAAAAGCCATTGCTATATACGACCAGGTATTGGCCAATTTCAATAGTGGGAAGGTGGTAGATAAATACCTGTTGCTGTATACTTACTACGCGAAGACAAATGCATGCAGCAACCTGCCGATGGACGCTGCATATGAGAAGATGTCTGAAAAAGAAAAACGCCGGTATAGCCTGCTTTGTATTGAAACAGGTTTGAAGGGTCTGTCGCTGTTGCCTGAGCATATACTGCCTTCCACCAGCATGGGCGCTTTTTACAGGGAAGTGATCCGTATAGTAGCCAATGCGGTAGCATGGGCGATGTACGAAGTTTATGAAGACCAGGCGAATATGGAAGAGGCACTCACTATTGTTAACAAGGCGGTGGAATGTATTGAAGACCAAAGTGAATATTATATCTATGATTCACAGGTCCGCATCCTTTTACGACTTGGCCGGCAGGAAGAGGCCTGGCAGGTTGTGAAGCAGACACTGGAAAAGGATGAATACTTCAGCAATTTTGATGACATAAAGGAAACTAAAGAGTATAAGAAGTGGTTGAAGAAATAAAGCTTCAGGCAAAAAACGCCTTCGGATCATTTGGACCGAAGGCGTTTTTTTACTTCCTTGGCGATTACCAGCAAGGATTTTATCAGAAGAGAAGTGAAAGGGCTCAAACAAGCAGGGATAAGCAAACGGTTGTGTTTACCTGAATTAATAAAAACGCTTATCTTTAGGAAGTGTAGTATTTATTACAATAAAGAGAAACCAGCATATGTCAATAACAAAAGAATCTGAACTACTAGGCATGCAAAAAGCAAGCGAGGCTGTTGCATTTACCTTAAAAGAAATGAGGACCTATGCCCAACCGGGGATGAGTACAAAAGAACTTGACGAATACGGTGCTAAGATACTATCCGGTTTGGGTGCGAAGTCAGCCCCTTATTTGACATACGGATTTCCGGGGTATACATGCATTAGCGTTGACAATGAATTTTGTCATGGAATACCCTCTGATAGAAGAATCCTAAAAGAAGGTGATTTAATCAATATCGATGTTTCAGCAGAACTGGATGGTTTTTGGGCTGATAATGGCGGGTCATTTGTGTTGGGTAATGACATTCATCAACATCAGAAACTGGTGGATGCATCCAAAGAAATATTGTTGAAAGCGATCAATAATATCAGGGGAGGAGTGAGAATAGCTGATATTGGCTACCTGATGGAAACGGAAGCGAAAAAGAGAGGCTTTAAAGTAATTAAGAATCTTGGCGGGCATGGTATAGGGAGAAGCTTACACGAAGAGCCAGGCGAGTTGCTTAACTATAAGAATCGATCTGATTTGAGGCGATTTAAAAAGCATTCGGTTGTAGCGATAGAAACATTTATTTCTACCACTTCAACCTATGCAACAGAGCTTAATGATGGATGGACGATGGTTGGCAATAAAGGCGGCTACATGGCGCAGCATGAGCATACCATTGTAGTCACTGATGGAAAGCCAATTATTTTAACGGAAATGAATGGTATATTAAATTAGCAGATATTTTTCGGTAGTAAAAAGGAGATCAGCGAATTGATCTCCTTTTTTGTTTGCACCAAACAAAAAAAAAAGTGATATTTTCAGAAATCATAACCCTTTACTTAGTACCAATAAAAACTCATACATGAAGAGATTTTACCTTCTTCTTTTATTATTAGGACCGACGATTTTCTCCGCAGTTGGTCAGTCACTTGTTAATCTACCCAACGACTCAGTATTAACGGCTCTCATGCAAAAGCATAAAGTCCTGGCTTTAGGTGTTGGTGTTATCGAAAACGATGCATTAAAAACTACAAAGGTCTTCGGTGAATTGAAATCAGGGGTTCCCGCTCCAAATAATACTATCTTTCAGGTGGCATCGCTCACAAAGCCTATTGTAGAGATGACCACATTGCGATTAGTAAGCAAGGGCCTCTGGTCGCTTGATGAACCCCTATCCAAATATTGGACTGATCCTGATGTGGAGAACGATCCGAGAAATAAACTCTTAACCACTCGTCATGTACTTTCACATCAAACCGGGTTTGTTAACTGGCGCTGGCTTCATGCAACGGGTAAACTTGCCTTCGATTTTGATCCGGGTACTAAAACCCAATATTCCGGTGAAGGTTTAGAATATCTTAAACATGCTTTAGAGGTTAAATTCAAAATGCCGCTTACTGCAATTGTAGAGAAATATCTTTTCAAGCCGGACGGCATGAAGGATACTCATTTCTTTTGGGATGGCGGCGTTTCCGAAGACAGATACGCGATACCCCACAACAAAGAAATTAAGCCATATGAAATCAGAAAGAACAAAGAGGCAAGTGCTGCAGATTTGCTGATGACGACCGTTAATGACTATACAACGTTCGGTCTAAACGTTTTGAAGAGAAAAGGGTTAAGCGATAAGGTCTGGCAGGACATGATACACATACAATCAAAAGAACCGGATGCAAGATTCGGGCTTGGCTGGGAAGTGTTTAATAATCTAAAAGGGAAGGAGTTTGCATTGGTTCATGGTGGCAGCGATCCTGGGGTAAGAACGATAATTGTTCTTTTACCTGAATCGAAAAGGGGCCTGGTGATTTTTACTAATAGCGATAATGGCATGCCACTTATCAGAGATATTATCAGAGAAGCGTTGGACATTGGAGGAGAATTACTCGAACGGGCGAAATAAAAGGGCTGGATGAGCTCAGGCGAAAGATATCTACAAGCGCCATATCCTTACCGTCTAAATTTTGGGCTTTAACATGTAGAAAGACCAGATCGCCATCAGCTGCTACGTGTTGAAAGTCTACCTTGGTTTTAGGCGCGTTACTCAGCATTTTTGTGGCAAATTATTTTAGTGCTTGTCTGCCGTCAGCGGCATGTGGATTATGCTGAATATAATCTTCCACTATGTATGTATCGATCACTGACAGATCTTTATCGCCAAACAACTTCTGATAGAACGTTGTTACTGTTTTCTTATTTGCATTTTCCTCTGTAACATTACGCTTTTGCGAAAAGGAATACTGACTTAGGGAAATAAAAGGCAAATGTCAATGACAAGTCGTTTGTTCATGTGTGTGTAATTAAATTAAGTAAATAGCAATTTGGTATAATAGAAGTAACTACCTTTACTGCTGTCAAAAGAGCTAAGAGATCTTGAAATGAACCATCTTGTAAAACGGACTGTATGTAACACAAAACCAGTAACTGTAGAATATGAACTTACAGCGTTGGGCGGAAGCTTTAATGAAATAATAGAGGCAATGGCAAAGTGGGGCATACAGTATCGTCAGTCAGTCTTCAGTAAATGAATATCCACTTAATAATGAATAAGCCCGCCTGTCAGAGAGGGTTTAAGTTATCAATGGTCGGCTGGGCAGTTTATGTTGTTATATCCTACTTTATCAACTAATTAATACCGCATGTCCTTTTTTTGGAAATTCATGTCTAAGGAATTTGGCATTCTTCCTGTTGACGCAGCAGCTTCAACACAGGCAAATGATGCTTTTTATCAACCATACATTAAAGTACTTTATTTAAAGAAGGGTAGTCAGGTTACTATAGATTTCAGTACTTATAAATTGAAAGATGATGCGCTATTCTTTATCAATATGAGTCAATGGTATCAACTTGCTATAGATAACAATAAAAACAGTGGGGCGCTTATTTACTACAACCGCGATTTTTACTGTGTTGAAATTCACGACCGGGAAGTGTCGTGCGACGGCATTTTATATAATAATGTTTATGAGATACCGATAGTGTATTTAACCAGGAAGCAGTCCGAAAGCGTTCAGCATATTATAGAGGAAATAGTGGAGGAGGTAAAAAGTTATGGAGATCCGATGGAAGAAATGCTACGTGTTTTGCTAAAACAGCTGATTATTAAAGCCACCAGGATATGGAAAACTGAGCATGCTGTTAATTCAGAGGAAGTTCAGACTGATATTGAATTTATAAGACAATTCAGCCGACTGGTAGATTTGCATTTTAAAAGCATACATGTCGTAGCAGGTTATGCTGACATGCTATCTGTTTCTCCGAAAGTGTTACATAAGCGCTTAACAAAGTATGGGCATGACGGCCCGAATGAGGTGATAAAAAAAAGAATTATCCTTGAAGCCAAAAGATTGTTGGCGCATACTGCATTAAACGTTAAAGAAATTGGATACAGCCTTGGTTATGATGATCCCGCCTATTTTGTACGTCTTTTTACCAAACAGACAGGCATATCGCCCTTAGAGTTTAGAAAGAATTATTATGAAGGAAAACGTACCAAATGACAGATGGAATAAGATATACAAAAGGTAAGTCACCAGTAGTAGGTAGTTCTATCAACTTGTAGCTAAAACGGGTATTATATCAGGTGGAAAAAGTGCAATAAATGGAGATATCGGTCTATTGATTAGGGGGCCTGTACGAAAGTAATTTTGCATCAGAAACTTCATGATGCACATGAAACGTACACTAACAAAAAAAATCAATATGAAATTGAAAAGCGTTGTAGTACCCGTTATTGCCAGTTTAATTGCTCCATCCGCCAGTATTGCCGGGACAACAGAATTACATAGCAGGGAAGAATATGTTGAAGTAGAAAAGAACGTAAGGTTGCATGTAACCGACCTTGGTGAAGGACAACCGGTAGTGCTTATACATGGATTGCCGCAGAGCGATGCCATGTACGAATATCAATACCAATACCTGGTTGAAAATGGTTGCCGGGTTATTGGAATCACCTTAAGAGGATTTGGCAAATCTGATAAGCCTTATGGCCCGTATAATTATGATGTATATGCGCACGATATTAAGGTGGTGCTTGATAAGCTTAACATTCAACAAGGCGTATTGGGTGGCTTTTCCATGGGAGGGGCAATTTCAATACATTATATAGCAAAGTACAATAGTGCTCATATTGCAAAATTGGCATTATTTGGCGCTGCAGCACCGATTTGGACGAGCCGGCCCGATTATCCCTATAATCTTACGGCAGAATCAGTAAACGATCTGATCGCTCTTAGTAAAGCAAACCGTCCTCAATTGCTTGAAAACGTTGGTAAAATATTCGCAGCATCCGAAACTGCGCTTCCAACCGGTTTGGCCAATTGGCTGATAGCGCTTCATATGGAAGCATCTCCTTATGCTACCACGCAAAGCTTAATTGCTTTAAGAGATACAGATCTACGTCCTGAGCTAAGTAAGATAAATATACCCACTATTATTTTTCATGGAACTAAAGATAAGATATGTGAATTTGCGATGGCCGAGCAAATGCATAAAGGCATTAAAAATTCAACGATCATTCGATTTGAAAATAGCGGTCATGGACTTTTTTTAGAGGAGAGAGAGAAATTTAACAGTGAGCTTGTTAAATTCATTCAGCAAAAAGTGTAATAACCTGAAGAGGACGTATCAAAAATAAGCGAACGTCTTCAGAATCGTTTAAATGACTACCTGATTCCATCGGGTACCCGAATAAAAAGAGCCTGTATCATACTGAAGTGCCCCCAAAAAGTTAGACACTTTTGGGGGCACTTCAGTATGATACAGGCTCTTTTAAAACCGATATAAACGGGAAGTGTTTCATATCATTAATAATAATAATCGTAGATACTGTAGAACGAACTGAGGTTCTATTATTGTCAGCATAAACTGTCTGTGAGCTAAGTATCGCTGCCAGGAAAGATTATGCATCCGATCAATTAGGCATTTCTTACCGAAAAAAGTATCTTGTACTATAACAAATGTTTAAGAAAATCAGATCTGCTATGAAATGGATAATGTTCATCGGCCTTTATCTACTGGTTTTTGTCTATGCAAAGGCTCAGAATGAGCCAAATAGCAGAACAGATAACCGTTTGAAAACGGCAATAGACAGCGCTGTTCAAAGAGCGGTCTCTCATTTTATGATCAGTGGTGCCCGGGCCGGCTTGTCGATCGGTATTGTTACAGGGGATAAACATTTTTTCTATAACTATGGAACGACTACAAAAGAGAGAGACCGGCTGCCGGATGAGAATACTGTGTATGAAATAGGTTCGGTTTCGAAAACGTTTACGGGTTATCTTCTTGCAAAGGCCATTACTGACAGGAAACTACGCCTTGATGACGATGTCCGTATCTATTTACCCGGAAGTTATCCTCATCTTGAGTACATGGGTAAACCAATAAAAATCATTCACCTTGTCAATCATACCTCTGGTCTACCACCTTTTCTTCCCGACAGACCAGAAATATTTAAACAATCCGCAGAATCGATCCCATTTTTGCTGGACGCGCTATATCGCAACTATACAAAGGAGATGTTCCTGGCTGACTTGGGAAAAGTGAAGCTAGATACTTTACCCGGCTATAATTACAGATATTCTAACACGGCGGCTCAGCTTCTTGGCTTTATTCTTGAAAATATTTACAGGCAATCTTACGGTCAGTTATTAAAAAGATATTTGTTGAATCCCTTGTCGATGAGTCAAACTGAAACATCGGGCAAAGCATTGACCGGGAAACTGGCAAAAGGCTATGATGCAAAAGGGACGCCTATGCCGCGGATACCAGCAATCATGACGGCATCCGGTGGGCTTTATTCCTCTGCGGCAGATATGGCAAGGTATATCAGCTTTCAATTAAAAGAAACTGATATGAGCGTAAAGTTTTCGCACACTTTTACACAGCAATATACTGATAGCTCGGGCATCGGTATCTTTTGGAGAATAAATACAGATTTAGGCGGCGTAAGAAGAATCTGGCACACGGGAGGGACTTTTGGCTTTTCGAGTTACTGCGTCATCTTTCCGGAAAAGAGGATTGGCTTTGTGCTGCTTTCAAACGAGTTTGATATGACGTCGCAGGGAGCACTTATTGAAGCTGCAGAAACATTGTTCCGGGAAATTATTGGTGCATAAGAATTACAGTGATGTTTTTAAAAAGTTATCTCAACAGGAAAGGCGCAGCTACGCCCGCCTACTTTTAAAGTGGGAGCAATACATGTCAAAATAATCTGTGCTGGCAAATTGAAGAATATGCAGACAAAGCTTCTCAACCAGCAAGAAGCTTTTCTAAACAGTGTAGACGGTTTTATGTAAGCAGCAACTCCTTCACCGTCTGACACCCCGGCAAATTTTCCGCTATTACAATGATTTTACCGCCTGCAGGCAGCGCAGTTGCTTTGTAATACCAATCTACTCTGTTGCGACCCAGCACTGCCTGACCGCTTTCTGTGATAACACCCTCAGCGTCTACTACCTTTACTTCCACTTCTGCTACCCGGAACTCATTTTTGGCAGTCACCACAACATCCTCGCTTTCTAACCTGATGTTCTGGATCTCAGGACTGTGGTAAGCATCCTTCACCGCCATATTGTAGGCATTCTGGCCCGGCCCGGCCAGCGACTGATAGTAGGCCTTTATCTCCGGATCGGCCATCAATACCTGCGCTCGTGCTGAAGCAATGGTCATCTTATGCCTTGCTTCCAGCTGTTTTTGTGTAGGCTTTTTCCTGGAAGGGCCGCGTTTCACCGCCATAATAATCTGCCCATTCCGTTCGTAGATGATGTAATGTTTGCCGAGAGTACCCCGTACAAGCTGCATGAGAATATTGTCTTTAACAATGGCCATAAAAAGGTTTTTTGAGGTTATCTATACAAAAGCTTGTTGTCTTAGTGCGACTAATATACAAATAGTTACGCAACTGGTCATCAAAATAGTATTTAGAGGTCACTTCAATATCCAATTGATATAGAAGTACCCTTTAAATACCCTATTAATGTCATTCTGCTAACCTAATGGTAAGCCGAGTCCAGGCCGATGGTAAGCCGACATTAAGCTATCCGAATGCTGCCGAAAGATTATCTAACTCCTGTGGATCTGTCGTTTTGATGTGCCTGGTAGGTCCGAATTATCAAGCATTCGGTTCAGGAATGCGATGCGAGGGCGTTAGCCGGAAGCAAAAGCGACCACGCTACTTGTCTTAAATAACCCTTAAAATGTCACAATAGCCTCCCGGGGATGTAAGACGACCTAATTACTTTTGTAGAAACTAATAAAATGAGAAAGATAAAATTACAAATGAACATTTTACTTGACAATAAATGGGACAGCGGAATGTCAGACTTTAGTATTGACAATCTCACCAATGTGGACTGCATTCTGCATGGGAGAAAAACAGGGGAAGGGTTTATTCCATATTGGACTGAAGTGGCAAACAATCCCAATGATGGTGAGCATAAACTTGGAAGACGGTTTGCAGAAATTCCAAATGCAATTTTTTCAAATACCCTCAAGGACAGCAAGTGGGACAATACAACCATTATAAATGGCAATTTAGCAGAGGCAATAAAAGCGCTGAAAAATAAAGATGGAAAAGACATCATTGTATATGGTGGCGATTCATTTGTATCATCATTAATACAACATGATTTAATCGATGAGTATTATGTGCTTACAAACCCTGCCGCATTAGGTAACGGACAACAAACCTTCAATCCTTTGAAAAACGAATTAGAGTTAAAACTTGTAGCGTGTAAACCGTTTGCCTGCGGTGCCGTTTTAGTATATTACTCAAGACAGCAATAACATTAAAAAAAGTATGCCAGCCGCTAACAATGCATTGGCAATGTGGCGGGCGGCTGGAAGCTATTGACATAAGCTTGTGCAACCTTCTTCTAAAAGCTGAATAATAACATACAAGCCAAAAAAGATATTTCAATCCACCTCTCTCCAAGAACGTTTTAACAAATAGTACATAAAAATGGAAGCCCTTACCCCAAAGATGGCTGGTTCCGATCGCGAAACTAAGATCTCCATCTAATTAGGAATATTTTGTTTTTGAAAATACGGCTTCTTCCGCTTAAATCTTAGCGTGCGATTTATTTTGCTAGATGTAAAGGCTGCTTTAATATATAAAGTAAGGCGTTTTGTATATATAAAATATGCGGGGTCAACAAAAATATACTTTAGCCGAAAATATCAACATTTAACGCTATCCCTTAGTAAATGAAAGCAGCATCCATATCCTTTCTGGTACTTTTTTTTGCCTTTGTGGTCCATGCATATCCGCAGGAGAAAGTTACCCTTAGCGGCGCAACATCTAATAAGTCCAATGACTTTACAGGAAACAGACTTTATTCAACTTGCTGGCGATGTAGCCGATCAGCAACGCTCACATCCTGGAAAGTGATGTTGGTGAACTTATCTGGTGATTTATCAAACAGGTCTGTAAGAAAAAAGTAATGTCCAATGAATGTAAAGGTTATTAATAATTATTCTAAGCTCAAACCATGTTTATTTTCTTTACCCATATCCTTGTTAGCCGCAATTACTTTATTTTTATACCACAAGGATTCTTTACATACTGATAAATATGTGCAGATTCAAAAAGACATTTTCTTTTTTATTAATTATAATTTAGGCCAATTCCCGGATATCGTCTATAATCTTACCCAATTAGGAGATGCTTCAATTATTTTGTCTGTTTTAAGTATTTTCATTTTGTATGCGCCTAGAATGTGGGAGTCATTAATATCGGCATCGCTGGCTTCTTTTGTATTTTCTGTTGGTTTAAAAAATATATTTCGGGTGCCAAGGCCCGCTGTGGTATTTGATAATAATTGTTTCGTTATCATCGGAAAAAAAGCTGTTGGGTATGCCAGTTTACCATCTGGACACTCAATTACAGTCTTTACAACATTTACTGTTTTGTTGTTTGCATTTATGCCCGAAAGGCTGTCCTATAAAATTTTATGGGTCCTTTCTATAATCATAACAGGACTAATTATTGCGTTTACAAGGGTAGGCGTAGGAGCGCATTATCCGCTAGATGTTATTATTGGCAGTATTATCGGATATATCTCGGGACTGGCAGGAATCTTTATCAGCCGGAAATACAGAATCTGGGCCTGGGTTAACAATAAAAAATACTATCCGGTTTTTATTTTGTCAATAGTGGCTTGTTTTGTGTCATTAATCAGCCAGATAATCGACAAAAATTTGATAATATTATATTTTGTATTAATTTGCCCAATTGTTCCGTTTTATAAAATGGCCTATGCGTTTATTAAAAGATAATATAAAGATCGTTCACCTTTCTATATTACTAAGTTGTCTTAACTTCTTATTCTTTCATTTTCCCTTTTTCAAATTTATTTTTAATAATGTTGATTATAAAAGTTTTAACGGCATTAGCATTATTATTTGTTTTATTATTCTAATGCTGGTTGCAAATGCTTTTGCCTTTTTTTTGATGTTATTTCTATTCCGCTTTGTGGGAAAAATTATCCTGGTATTATGCTTTATTGTCAACGCAATTGCAGTTTACTTTATTAATACTTACGGTGTTATAATAGATGGCGGTATGGTCGGCAATGTACTGAATACCAATTATGCTGAGGCGTCTGGTTTTTTTTCCATAAAATTACTACTCTATGTAATGCTGCTTGGTGTTATTCCTGGCATTATTATCATTAAAGCCAAAATAATAAATGTAACATTCAAGCGATTTTTAGTCATCGCTTCAACTACTTTATTATTTATGTTAATTGTAGTATTTGCCAATGCCCAAAATTGGTTGTGGGTTGATAAAAATTCGCCAGTATTGGGAGGGCTTGCAATGCCGTGGAATTACACAGTAAATTTTTCTTTGTTCTTTATACATAAACACCAGGAAAATGAAAAAGAAATATTATTGCCGGATGCTACCATAAAAGATAACCGGAAATCGGTTGTAGTCTTAGTGATAGGAGAATCCGCCAGAAGTGAAAATTTTTCTTTATACGGGTACAGTAAAAATACAAATCCGTTTCTTTCAAAAACCCCTGGTGTACTTCATTTTAATGCTACCTCTTGCGCTACTTACACTACTGCAGGTGTAAAGTGTATTTTAGAACATAAAAATACCGGCGAGTTGTATGAGATTTTGCCCAATTATTTATATAGAAATGGCGTAGAGGTTGTCTGGAGAACCACAAACTGGGGAGAACCACCCGTTCATATAAAAAATTACCTGAACAAAGATGCGCTGATGAAAGATTGTAAAGGCGATGGATGCAATTATGATGAAGTTCTTTTGAATAACCTGAAAGAGCAAATAGCAGCAAGTACAAAAAGCAAGGTATTGATAATATTGCATACAAGTACAAGTCATGGGCCTGAGTATAGCAAAAAATATCCGCCGCAGTTCGAAACTTTTAAGCCAGTCTGCAATAGCGTTGAATTAGCAAAATGTTCTAATACCGAACTGGTCAATGCTTATGACAATACGATTGGTTATACCGATTATATTTTGCACAATGTAATTGAAGATTTAAAACAATTAAAGGATTATAAAAGTGCAATGATTTTTGTTTCCGACCATGGCGAATCTTTAGGGGAAAAAAATCTATACATGCATGGTTTGCCTTTAAGGCTGGCGCCGAAACAACAATATGAGATTCCTTTTATAGTTTGGACATCTGATAACAGTTTAAAGCAACTGAAGCCAGAAAATTCATTGTCGCAAGATTATGTATTTCACAGTGTTTTAAATTTTTTGGGTATACAAAGTCCTGTTTATAATGAGGAATTGAACATTTTTAAATAGCGGACGACTAGACTTGTTGCCGTTTTATGTGGCGGTGCTATCGCTACGGTTGGAGTACTTTTTTTGAGTGCGCCATTCAATGCGCAGGTTACTTATAAATTTTAGCTTGCGTTTGTTTTAACCTATATTAATTCAACAGCATAAATAATGCAAAATTCAATTCCCACCTGGATAAGAATGAAATAGTACTCTGGCGTTACAATACAGGACTGTATAAATGGTTTCTCAAATATTCAGCAGTGAACGACTCTTTGTTTTGTAAAAGGTCTGCTACGCTACCTTCGAACATAACGTTACCTCCATATTTACCTGCTCCTGGCCCGATGTCGATGATCCAATCAGCCTGTGAGATGATGTCCAGATTATGCTCAATTACAATCACGGTGTTTCGCTGATGAACCAGTTTGTGCAGCAATTGCAAAAGCTTGCTGGTATCAGAAGGATGCAACCCTGTACTGGGCTCGTCAAGCACAAGAATATCTTTTCTGTCGTTAAGTTCACGGGTGAGTTTAAGCCGTTGCCGTTCGCCACCCGAGAAGGTGTCGAGTCGCTGACCCAGTGTTAAATAATCGAGGCCAAGTTCGGTTAATAGGTTTAGCCGGTTTACCCAATTTTCTGTCCCAAAGAAATGTTGTGCCTGCTCAACCGTCAGGCTCATTACTTCCACGATATTTTTCCCCTGATATCGATAGGAAAGCACTTTTGTATTGAATCCGGTTCCACCACACACTTGACACGGTTGCTCAATATCTTCCATAAAGGCAAGGTCGATCTTTTCAACACCCAGTCCCTTACAGTTTGGACATTCGCCACCACTATTGCTGCTGAAAAGCTGGTTACTCACGCGATTCGCATTTGCAAATAGGTGCCTGACATAATCTGATATGCCGAGAAACGTCATGAGATTTGCGCGCGCTGTGGCTGTGATCGCAGATTGATCAATGATACGGACGTCCGGAAACTGCGCAGGCAATACTTTACTGATCAACGTGCTCTTTCCTGATCCTGCAACACCGGTAACAACGGTGAGTACCTCTTTGGGAATATTGACAGTTACCTTGCGTAGGTTGAACAGATCTGCGTTACGGATCGTTATGACATCATTAAACGTCAACGGATCTTGATTGAATGAACGCTTCGAAGCAAAATACTGGCCTGTTTTGGATCCTGAATTTTTCAGTCCCTCAAATGTTCCTTCGTAAACAATCTCACCTCCATTACTACCAGACAGCGGTCCCATGTCAATGATGTGATCAGCAATACTGATCAGATCCGGATCATGCTCTACAATTAACACTGTATTCCCCTTATCCCTGATCTGCTTCATGATTGTAGCAATATTATGCAAGTCTTTCGGATGAAGTCCGATGCTGGGTTCGTCAAAAATATAGAGCAGATTTTCAAGACTATTGCCCAGGTGCCGAACCATTTTGATGCGTTGTGATTCGCCGCCAGACAATGTGCTGGTTGTTCTGTTAAGCGTGAGATATTGCAATCCTATAACTACAAGGCTATTGAGTTTCTTAATTAATTCATGCAGGATGGTTTGATACGTTTTGGAAGATATGGATTCAACAAATGCCAGTAATTCATCCACTGGTAACTGTGCACAATCACCGATGTCTTTGCCTTTGATCTTGCAACTGAGAACTTTCTTATTCAGCCGCTTGCCGTTACATTCAGGACAGGTGGATGTGATTATAATTTTTTCGATATCCTTCTTACGCTTGCCGTGTTCCTTCGAATCCTTCTGCAGGAAATCCTTCTTAATCCGCGGCAACACACCTATGTATTGCATTGTCTTGCCCCAATCCTTGCCAGGGGCCTTGGGCTTATGCTCCGGGGCGTTCAGTAATATATCCCATTCTTTATTTGAATAATCTTTTAGTTTCTTGTCCGGATCAAAATATCCAGAGTTCACATATCGATGCCAGCGGTAGCCGCCGGGCTGAAACGTTGGAAAAAGAATGGCACCTTCGTTGAGTGATTTGCTCTTGTCAAAAAGTGTGTTCAAATTAATTTCACTTGTGTAGCCAAGTCCTTCACATACAGGACACATTCCCTGCGGGTTATTAAAAGAGAATACACCAGAGTATCCAACAAACGGTTTTCCAATTCTTGAGAACAGCAGTCGCAATGATGCATATACGTCTGTAGCAGTACCTACCGTTGATCGCGCATTGCCTCCCAATCTTTTTTGATTAATGATCACCGGAACATTCAGGTGCTCGATCTTGTCAACATCCGCCACTCCAATTTGTGTAAGCCTGTTGCGAACGAAGCTCGTCTGCGTCTCGTTTATTTGGCGTTGTGCCTCCGCACCAATGGTTTCAAACACGAGAGACGACTTGCCCGAACCTGAAACACCAGTGAACACGGTGATCATGTTCTTTGGAACTTCAAGTGAAATATTCTTAAGATTGTTCTGACGCGCTCCGGAAACTTTGATTGGATTCATATTTTTTGGCCACCGAATACTATGCCAGTAAGCCATAGCTTGTTTTTGTGCCCTGGTAAAGTCTAAGTAAGGCGGGAATGTCGTCGATATGGGGACTAATTTCAACAATAAGATTTTTTTAGAGCCGGTAATGTTATCAAGTTTGTGCTGTTATTTGTATCTTTTGAGTAGTATATTCTGTTATATTCATCTTAATCAAAATCAAAGATGTTTTAATAGTCATTTTATGAGATGACTCTGCCTTGTTCATTTTCATCTTTTCCCTCTTAATGGTTCCAGAAATGGGCTTTGCAGAAAGACGGAAGAGCCAATTGTAAAAAGGAGTTTTTGGTAGGTTGAAAACAGAAAAAGCCCGCAAACATTGGCTATTTGCGGGCTTTGAATCGAATTAAAGTGTGTGTCGTCGGGATGACAAGATTCGAACTTGCGGCCTCTTCGTCCCGAACGAAGCGCGCTACCGGGCTGCGCTACATCCCGAGGGATCTTTCAGCATATAAATCAATTTAATAACCTTTCAAAAAATAGCCAAATTTTTCTCCCCGCATTCCTTACATTCGTATTTAATTCTGCTGAATATGAAGCTCATTTATTTATCCCTGCCAGCAGTTGTTGTACTGGACATTTATATCTGGACATGGATAGCCGGATTGTTATCTGCGCCGAGTGATCTTGCAGTATTCGCCGGCATTGTCAGCATTTTCGTAACGATAATATTACACTACGCATTTTACAAGCTATTAAAATCCAAATTTTAATTATGAAGCGACCTATTATTCTGATGATCGTTGTTGTTGTGATAATCCCCATATTCTGTATGCTTTGCTGTACCCGCATTGACGCCGGACATGAAGGTATCAGGGTGAAACAGTACGGTAGTGATAAAGGAGTACAGGATATCTCACTTGTAACTGGCCGGGTATGGTACAATCCACTGACAGAATCAGTATATGAGTTTCCGATTTTTGTACAGACGGCCGATTACAATCCGTTTACCGTGAATGCAAAAGACGGGTCTGTGTTTACAGTAGATCCGACCATTACATTCCGCGTAATTCCTGGTAAAAGCCCTGAAATCTTTAAGAAGTATCGTAAAGGAATTGAGGAAATCACCAGATCGACTTTATATAACTACGTGCGGGATGCGTTCCGTATCCAGTTCAATAAATATACAACGGACAGCATGATCAGCAGCCGGGAGACATTTGAGAACTCTGTACAGGTGCAATTGACAGCATCTCTGCTGAAAGAAGGCTTCGACCTGGAACAGATGACAAGCGGTATTCAGTATCCTGAAACGATCACCCAGGCCATCGATGCTAAAAACAGGGCAGTGCAACAGGCAATGCAGGTAGAAAATGAGCTTAGAGTAACAGAGGCTAACGCTAAAAAACTGATCATACAGGCAGAAGCGGAAGCAAGGGCAAATCAGCTTCGTCAGCAATCTCTGACTCCTTTACTCATCCAACAGCAGTTCATCGAAAAATGGGACGGAAAAACGCCTTTATATGGCAATTCTCCCACCTTCTTCAAAAACGTCCAATAATAAAAAAGGCGTCCGATGTTTCCGGACGCCTTTTTTATTGCAATAAAAGTATCTTAATTCCTGAACATTGTTAACACCAACGCCGTTTCCTTGTTAAGGCCCATAGCAGCCGCCATGACAGATGAATTGTCGCTTTGATCCGTTTCACGCTCTATCTGTTTGGTATGTACCACCAGCTTCAGATCACCTTTGGTATACAAGACTAAGCCACCTTCTTCTTTGTCCTGAGAAGTAGTATCACTGGTTTCCTTTTTAAAACCGGAAGAGCGGATATCTTGTCCCATTTTCAGGAGGTTGTCACCACCCATTACAACATAGGTAACGCGAACACGTGGTTCAACGCTGAAAAAGAGTTTTTTATTCTCATTCACATAAGTTGAACTATCGTCATCAGTCATTATCCAGCGATAGCTGATATTGTTCAAAGCCGGCAGAATGCTGTCTCCAGGCATTTCCAGTATCCTGGACATGTCTTTAACAGTCAGTTGCCTGCTCTTGATACCTGTGAGTTCCTCCACCATTTCATCTCCCAGCAGGATCTTCACCAGAGAGGGATGTTTGGTAGAATAGATCACTTCAACATGCTGACCTTTGCTGGCCAGATCATATTGATCGCTGTCTACTTCTTTCTGAGTGCGTACGTGTTTACCGCTTTTCGTGTAATAGGATATCGTCAGCTTGTAAGTGCTGCTCTTGGAGCTTTTCCTGTAGTAACCATCTACGATGGTAGCAGGCACTCTTTCACCAAACTTTCTGAGTTCTTCGTTTTCCAGCTTACCGTAATGCATGGCAAATACGACTATCAACGCGATGGCAGCAGGGATACATACAAATGCCATATTGTGATACCACTGTTTGGGATATCTGTCCCACTGCGTGATCTCATCCATGTCGGTGAAATCTGCAAAGGTCTGCGCCATAAAGATGAAGCACAAAATACCTCCGATGATAGCCAAAAATATTGGCATGGAGATATACAGACCCGCCGGCATCCAGATATACCAGATCAGGAATGTGAGTAGGAGCAGCACGCCCCAGATAATTCTTCTTTTCATGTGTATAGGGTTGTAGTGTATATAATAGGTAAGAGGTTTATGTAGCAGTAGTAAACTATTCGCAGTCAATACGTTGTCCCGGTCTGATGTAAAACTAACTGCAAATATACATTTTTTAATATATGAATAGGAGCATGCTACTCATTTTAAATTATTATTTTATTTACTATTTTGATGTATTTTACGTGGGAGCACGCTTGAAAGCCTCTGTAGCAGCTTGTTTTGGCCGTAGGTGATGAAAATGAAATAGTTAGCCGTAACGCATATCTATACCTGAAAAACGATCCCTATAATTATATATTCTGATGCCAAGATTTTTACTACTATCCTTATTCCTGTTATGGTTTCATACTCAGTCATTTGCACAACTGGCAGACAACGGTGCCGGATCTTTGAAAAACTTTATCTGGTGGATGGACTGGGCAGATGTGAAGATTGAAGACGGAGCAACAAAAACATTTATTACTGCGGACGGTCTTACCGTTACCGCCACATTCTCCGGTGTAGCGGGTACGCCGGTGGCACCCAGTATCATGGATACCTGGAACGGCGCTATCCTGAAGAACCTGTATAACTTCTCTGATCCCGCTATCAAACCGGCGATCTTTGTTGCAAACAACTTCAATAACAGCAGGTTTACTATCACCTTAAGGGCTACCCGCAGAGGAAAACCGGTTGCTTTTACATTGGCAGCCAGTGATGCAGAAGCCAGTAATTCACTGGAAACGCTGACAATGAGTACTACCGCAGGCAACTGGCGTACCCTGGAATTCTTCAGAAATTCATCGCAGGTAAATAACCCTGCTTCCGGCTGCGGTACACAAACAATCAGTATCTCCGAAACATATGCAGGAACACCGAACGTCGGACAACTACCCATTGTGGCTACCGACGTACCAGCGGCCACAGGCACCCTGACGTTGGATGTACGCCTGTTAAGGACTACACACGGCAGCAGCGCGGTAGCTTTCGGTATTATGACTGCTGTCGATGAAGGAGACCTGCCTGCCAGTTATGGTTACGCCACACATCAGTTAGTATACGCTACCCAACATCCCTGTAACGACCGCGCACCATTACCTCTTACCGCATTAGAGACAAACCTGAAACTGGGTAGTATTGCCGGCGATGCGGATACCATAGGCATGACAGATGATAATCAGTATGGACAGGATGAAGATGCAGTAACTGCCTTCAGTGATTATAACGGCAATGGCAGTTATAATGTAACTGTTCCGCTGACTAACGCCACTGGAAAAACAGCGTATCTCACCGGCTGGTTTGACTATAACCGCAACGGTATGTTTGAAACGAATGAATCTGCAGCTGCAACGATAGCTCCCAATGCAACCACTGCTACTTTGACCTGGACCTCTCTGCCCGCTGGATTTATCGCCGGAAGGGTGCCTTTGTATGGATTCAGATTCCGTTTATCAAGTGATCAGCAGGCGCTTAAAACACCCGCAGGTTTTGCTCCGGATGGGGAAGTAGAAGACTACCTTGTCAGCATTAAAGCGCCCTGTTCTGCGAATATCAATACACTCTCCAATATGGTGCTCTGTGCAGGCAAACCGGCGCAGCTAAATGCTACCGGCGGTATCAAATATCAATGGACGCCTGCTACAGGATTATCGGCAGATACTATTCCTGATCCGGTAGCCACACCGACAGTGACAACCACTTACAAGGTAAGCGGAGTAGATGCATCCGGTTGCCCGGGTTCCGCTACCGTCACTATTTACGTCAACCCTTCACCAATATTTACTAAACGAAGTGACACTGCCATCTGTGCGGGAAATAGCCTGCAGTTATCTGCTGTTTCTGATATCCCTGCCACTTACAGCTGGTGGCCTGATTCTTCGTTAGATAAGAGCACAGTTCCCAACCCTGTTGCTACTCCGCTAACAACCACCAGCTATACTGTTACAGCGACCACGATATACGGCTGTACCAGTAAATCCGCCATCAATATCACAGTAAATCCCGCCCCTGATATGAGAGTGATGCCGGATACGCCAGTAGTATGTCTCGGACAATCAGTAGAGATCCAGGCAAAAGGTGCAGATGTGTATGAATGGTATACAGATAGGGATTCCCTGCTCACCACTAATTCCCTGATCGCTGTAAAGCCCACCTGCGATTCTACGTTCAAGATCTATATGGAACAGCATACCTGCCGGGTAGCAGATACTTTCCTGGTGCCCGTGAAAGTGTATGATCTGCCGGTTACCTCCGTTGCAAAATCAAGTGATATAGACTGTGCGCATCCGCAGGTGGCGCTGGAGGCCACTGGTGGCGTGTATTACAACTGGCAACCTGTTGTTGGTATGGCCAACAATCTGGTAGCAAATCCTGTTGTATCTCCGCTGAAAACTGTTACCTATGAAGTGACCGTGATGGATGAACATGGGTGCACACAGGTGGAAGCCGTTACCGTGAATGTAGACATTGCACTGGCATTCACGCGGTATCCTATTCCCACAGCCTTTACACCCAATGGCGATGGTATGAACGATTGCTTCGGATTAAAGTTCTGGGGTGAGACGAATACCTTCGAATTCAGTGTATTTAACCGTGTAGGAAACCTCGTGTTTAATACACACTATCCCGGCGACTGCTGGGACGGCACCTACAAAGGCATATTGCAGCCGGCAGGTTCCTACATATACATGATAAAAGCGAAAACGATCTGCGGAGATGTACTAAGGAGAGGTACTGTGGTGCTGGCTCGTTAATTTACTTCACCTTTTAATAAAAAAAGGAGGTGCCTCAATTGAGGCACCCCTTTATCCTGTATATAGTGCTGGTTAACTTACTAATTAATCCCCAACCTTCTTCCTATTTCAGCCGTATTAAAGTCCGCTATCCTAAAAGGATGGGCCTCGGTATTAAACACATATTCCGCCGTATTCAAACCACTATCCGGCGTAAACAACAAATAGAGATACTTCATCGTCTCTGCAAAGAAATACGTCGGTAGTTCGTTCTGCTGCTTTTTCGTCCGTACATCCGCTATTGATGAAAACGCAGTAGGCGTTTTACAATACTTCAATATATCGCTATAATACTGTTTTCCCATCTCTAAGTAGGTAGTATCCTTAGTATAATCATACAGATACCAGGCAGACTCTATGATCTCTGGATTCAGTTCGTACACCGGCGAGGAAGGCAGCTGTTTACGATAATCATAGATCATCGGTTCCAACCCATACTTCTTCCACACATTATTCCAGGTGGACTGAACTTTACCAGCCCTTTCCGCATCATCATCAATACATAACAACGCAGGGAAATAAGCGTCATAAAGCGTCACTGCACTATTCTTCATTTCTCCTGAATACATATCCGTTTTCCTGTACCAGATGGTCGTATCACTTTCTTCCGCATCATAGGTGTGCACCGCTGTGATAGTCTGCTCCCACATTTTCCGGATCTCAGGATCCCTGAACAGCAGCCATGTCTTCAGCAGGCATTCATAGTAGGCATCCCCGCCGGCGCCGATATAACTGACTGTTTCCAGCCACTCACCGGTTTCATTGTTGATCACATTGCCTACAAGGTTGATCTGCGACCGTCTTCCATAAACTGCCAGTGTCGCTTTCTTGGCCGCCTGGTAATACTTCGGATCCTTTGTATAGTAACTCAGGATACCCATTTCCAATGTGTACGCCGCTGCTTCAGCAGTGTTGACTTTCTCTCCTCTTGCTTTACCGGTCTTCAGGTTCACCCAGTAATAGGGAATGCCTGTAGGCGACTTAAAAGCCTGTAATAAGCGGTCGCCCAGGTCTTTTGTCTGCGAGAGTACCTTTGGATTGTGTGTGTAGGAATACATGGCAAGCAATCCTCCCAGCACTCGCTTATTCATGTCAAAGGTCTTCACATATACATCCCTGTTAAAACTGCAGCTGTCTGCAATGTATTTCTCGATCTCCCTGGCCTGTTTCTGAAGGCCCATCACTTTCATGGTACTATATGCGTCAACCGGAGAGATGTTTAAAGGTTCCTCATACCAGTCTGTATACTGTTTCGTTAACGGCAATAGTACGTCATGGCCCCACGCGTATCGTTTGTAGGTATCCCAGGCTTTTATAAATTCCTGTTTTACACTGTTCGATAGCTCCGCTGTCTGGGCTTTCACAGGTAGGTAGCAGATCATGGCTACGGTAGCCAGGATGCATTTTTTCATCAGATGCTAAATTATGATCTGCGAAAATAGTAAAGCGCTCATACTATTGCGCTAACAAATATATTTTTTACGTTATAACGATCTAAGACAGGCGTTGGTGCTGATCGCGGTATTGTGAAGGCGTTCGCTGGTAAATACCCTGGAATTGTTTGTAGAAGTGTCCGAGGTTGTTAAATCCGCAGTCGTGGCAGATACTCTTGATAGGGGCATTGGTGACGGCTAATTGCCTGGCAGCGAATTGCATACGCAGTTCTGCAACTAAAGCAGAAAGGGTCTTATTATAGCATTTCCTGACCGTTCTGTTCACATGATCAAGATTACGTCCGCAAAGGGAGGCAAACCCACGTGCGCCCAGGCGGAAGATGTCAGGCTGAATGGGGAACTGCTGAACTGCATTATTCAGCCAGGCCGGAATGTCCTGGTTATCAGGCTGATTTTCATTAGGCAGTAACAGTCTGAACATGGATAGCAGGAAACTGTCCAGGTGAATAGGAGAATGCTGATGTTTCCAGATCTTTTCTGCCAGGTGGGTCACACTACGCAGCACATTGACATCAAGTGTAATGTGATAGGGAAGGGGGCCCTTTTTCCAGAAGAAATCCTCCGTACCGCTGAAGTACCTTTTACGGAAATATTGCACTGTTTTCAGGGGAAACCCCAGGTTCATCATGGTAATGCCCTGCCGGCTGGAGGCAAATGTGTGTTGATCTTCCGGGCGCATCATCACAAGGTCACCCGTATTTAGGGGTATCTTTTTCCCGTTAATGAGGTGAGTGCCGCTACCGTGCTCTATCCAGAATATTTCGGCGTAGTCATGGTTGTGCAGCGATATATCATCGCGTGAAAAGATCTTCACCCGGGTAAGATGGAATATCTCGCCCCTGGTAATAAAGTGGCGTAATAAGAACTTGGTAACTTTCATAATTGGCCCCCAGTTGCTTAAAGTTAACGATTTTTTTGCAGTTGTGCCTGCCGGAGGAAGCCCGGTCTTGGCTCAAATATTGCGTTGCTGAAAGCTCAAAAGTGGTAGTGTTCAACCCATTCAGCTATACGGACCAAACGGTGACGCTGCTACGAGGTGCCACAAAACCTTAACATTAAAAGAGTTATCTTTATATAGATATCTTTTTCTTAACCCAGT
This sequence comes from Chitinophaga filiformis, assembly GCF_900102545.1. Classification (GTDB taxonomy): domain Bacteria; phylum Bacteroidota; class Bacteroidia; order Chitinophagales; family Chitinophagaceae; genus Chitinophaga; species Chitinophaga filiformis. The sequence goes on from NZ_FNBN01000012.1 coordinate 61,231, forward strand.
AGATTGTTGCATATGTTAAGCATGACGAGAAAAAACATCAGGATTACACCCGATTTTAAGAGAGTGATTCCACGCTTTTTTAATTCAGGAAATGAACGTTCCCTTCAAATCATCAACAAGGTGGTAGAAATGCCCGAAGATGTCGTTTGTGACGTATTAGGCAATGTCAGAAAGGAATTTTCCTGCAGGTATAAAGATATCAATGAGGTCTTTGAGAAACATTATGCGAGGATCAGTCACCTGGTACCAGCCGACATGACAGTAACCCTGGAACGGCAGCATTTACTGGGCGCTTATTTCACTATGGAATATTCCCTGGAAGCGGCTGCTTTGTTCAATCCCTCGGTAGTGGAAGCACCCAACCAATCAGGGCTGAAACCCGGGGAAAAACGTGTTATAGTCAGTTTCAGGGCCACAGGAGAAAGTCATATCTCTTCGATCGAATTCCGGGAAGGAGTGCTGGATAAAGACTGTAATATCCATCTTGAGCCTCCGGCCAGATTCCTGACAGAGGGAAAGCTGACCGGCGAAAAACTGAATGATAAAGAACATTTCGCACAACAGCTGTCGCAGCTACGCCTGCCGGAAGATATTCATGTAGGTATATTACACCAGCTCACAGGTGAGTTCACTTATTCTGAAATAGACATCGTACTACGAACCCTGCTGAGAAGTGTCAAAGACCCAACCGACCAGCAGAGTATGAAACAGCATGTACTCGAATTAGTAGATGCCAGTTATGAGCTGCATTTCCCGGACTATACCGGCCTATCTGAAAGGGTGATTTTCCCGGTAACATACACAGAAAAGAATGGTATCGAAGATGCCCGTTTTGTAAGATTTGTTGAGGAAGAAGGCTCCTGCACCTATTACGCTACTTATACCGCTTACGACGGTTCATTCATATTGCCTAAGCTGATCAAAACCTGCGACTTCCAGCATTTTGAGGTTTCCCCCTTATACGGAAAGGGAGCCGTGAATAAGAACCTCGCGCTATTTCCTAAAAAGATCAACGGAAAATATGCCATGCTGTCCCGGATAGATGGCGTGAACAACTATATCATGTTCTCAGAGGATCTCTATGAGTGGCAGGACCCCATCTTGTTACAGCAACCTAAATATCCATGGGAGTTTGTGCAGATAGGGAATGCCGGTTCACCATTGCTCACGGAAAAAGGATGGCTGATCATCTCTCATGGCGTCGGACCTATGCGTAAATATTGCCTGGGAGCTGCCTTATTTGACCTGGAAGATCCTACAAAGGAACTGGGCCGCCTGCAATATCCTTTGCTGATGCCTAAAGAAGACGAACGGGATGGATATGTGCCTAATGTGGTCTATTCCTGTGGTGCAATGATCCATGAAGGGCTGGTCTTTATTCCCTATGCTGTGTCAGATTATGCATCGTCATTTGCCAGCGTACCGCTGGATAAACTACTGAAAGCGTTATTAAAGGGAGGATAGTCAGGCTGTACTGACTATCCTTCTATATACTTCAACGTAACGGTTCACCATTTGCTCCTGACTGAAATTGTCTATGGCGTGGCGGTGACAATCATACCGGTGAATGTGGTCTACATCCCCCACTACAGCCACCGCTTCCTCTACCGTGTCCACAATAAATCCGGTCTTCCTCTCCAATATCAGTTCTTTCATAGAGCCCCTGTTAAATGCAATGACGGGTGTACCACACATCATCGCTTCCGCTACGCTTAGTCCAAAAGGCTCTTCGAATAGTACAGGATGCAGCAATGCTTTTGCATTACCCAGCAAAATACTGCGATCCGCAGGTCCTACATTCCCTTTATAAATCACAGTGTCGCCATTGACAAAAGGCTCTACTTTCTCTGCAAAATAGCGTGCATCCTGTATCAGACCACAGATGATCAATTGCATGTTCAGTTGCCGGGCAATCTCTATCGCCAGATGGGTACCTTTTTCGGGATGTATCCGGCCAAAACTCAGGAGGTATTCCTCCGGTACTTCCCTGTACGGGAATAAGGATGCATCAATGCCATTATAGATGGTAGCAATGTAACGTAGTTCCTCACTCCGGTCACTGTTGCTGATAGAGACATAATGGCCTGTATTATTGTACTTTTTGTACACAGGTATAATGTCCGGTGCAGAGAATCCGTGGATGGTTGTCAACATCGGAGTGGGTATCAGCCGGGAATAGGTGAGTGGCAGGAAATCGTAATGATTATGTATCAGGTCAAATTCCCCTGCTCTCTCCATCAGTGCCGAAATATGAAGGCATTCCCACACCTTGAAGTCAGCCGGCTTTTCCCCCAGCGGATGATCACATACGGATGACAACTTCGCGCGGGTGACAGAATCGCCCGTGGCAAACAATGTTACATCAATTCCTTTTTTTACGAGACCTTCGGTTAATACGGACGCCACCTGTTCCCACGGGCCATATTGACGGGGAGGAGTACGCCAGACGATAGGGGAGAGAACTGCTATTTTCATTTATCTGTCCAACATTTCAGCAACGGTAAAATAAGCTATCCAGAAAGCGATGGTACTTTCAGCACCCTGATTTTCATTTACCCTGTCAGGCTGCAGACCATCAGAACAACCACCGGTGTCTTTATCATACAATGGTTGCTGTAAAGCATTATCACCCATGAACCATTGCCAGGAGCGTATTCCTCTGGCAAGATATTTTTTATCTCCTGTGATGTGGAATGCCTGCTGGTAAAACAATACCATGGCCATGGCATCCAGCGGCTGCTGATCAAATAAAGCGGTAGTCCCGCCTTTGCTGCTCCAGCCATTATTACCTACAGGATATAATACGCCGTCATGAAATACTTTCGACTCCAGGAAGCTGATCGCTTCAATTGCCGTATGCAGATATTCTTCCTGCCCCGTGATTCCATAGGCATGTAGCAAGGCCAGTGGTATCATGGCATTATCGTATGTCAGTACTTCCTCAAACCAATGCCATTCCTTATCGGAATACCTGTGATATTCACGTACCAGCTTATCGGCCAGCAGTCCTACCCTGCTTAGTTCTCCGTCAAGTGGATGATGCGATCCAATAAACATGCATAAGCCGATCAGGCTATTAGCAATGCCCCTGAGTGAGATCAGGTTGTCCATATGAGGAACTGCTTTCTGGAAAATATCTTCCGCTGTTTTGATGGTCAATGGTGACGGGCCATAGGCCGTCAGATATCCAAGCGCCATGATCGTTCTGCCATAGGCATCTTCCGAGCTGCCGTCTATCACGATCTGTTTATTATAATGCATGAAGTTGTGGAAATAACCATCCTCCATTTGCATATAATGAATGAAGCTCAGGTATACAGACATTAGCTTCAGTATCTCAGGAGATCCCTCATACTTCCATGCCAGCACTGTCAATAACAGCGCCCGGGAATTATCGTCCGTACAATAACCTTCTTTCCTGTTGGGAATATTGCGCAGGGCATGTTGTATGATGCCCGTGCTGTCTGTCATATTCAGTATGTGATCCGGATTAAAGGCAGGCAAAGTTATTTTGCCTGGGATAGTTTCCTTTTTCTGAATGGTTTTCGTTGACTGTAAATGCGGGTGCATATTATCGTTTTTAGTGAACAATAGGCGATGCCGTTTACAGCGCTACAATATTATTGTAGGTTGGCGACTGCTTTTTCATCAGTTCATAGAACAACATCGCATGTTTGCGGGCCACTGTGCCCCAGAGGGTATTCCTGGTCCTCATAAATGCCTTTTTACCCATCTCCAGTCTATCTGCTTCATTGCGCAGCAGATAAATGGCATTGTCGGCCAGGGCGTTCTCGTCGCCCGACTGAATGATGACACCTGTATCTTCATCCAGCATTTCATTAGCCAGCACAAAGGCATTGGAGATGATGGCACAACCGGCACTCATAGCATACATAAAAGTACCGCTCATGGCCTGGTTGGGATCTTTGGAAGTAAAGAGGTAAATATCAGTAAGCGACAGATAGTTCAGCAGTTGATCTGTCGGAATGAATTCATTGACGAGTTTTACATTTTTTGTAAGATTATTTTCTTCGATCAATCGCTGGAGACTTTCCCTGTAAGTTTCTCCCTCACTCTCCACTAAATTGGGGTGTGTATTCCCCAGAATGACGTATACAGCTTCCGGAAATTCCGCAGCTATTTTCACCATTGCTTTAATACCCAGCTCAATTCCCTTGTTAGGACTAAGCAGTCCGAACGTGGTCAGGATCTTTTTATCCCGCAGATTGAACCTGTTTTTCAATTCTGCTCTGTTGGCCGGAGGAATAGGGTGGGTGCCATGAGGAATGATCTGCAGTTTTTCCGGTTCAATATCATAATCTTCCACCAGTAGTCTGTGTGAATGCTGGGTCATGACAATCACCTTTTCAGCCAGCAGACAAATGCTTTTAACCAGCTTCAGCCTTTCAGTATCAGGGTGAGGTAATACTGTATGGAAACGGATAATAAAAGGTTTACTCAGCAGGGATAGGAAGGCCAGTACATATTCTCCCATGTTTCCGCCGAAAAGTCCGAATTCATGTTCTACACAGATCATTTTTATTGCAGGGTTCTGATTAATGGCCTCTGCGCCTGCAATACAGGAGTTCAGCCGGCAGCCATCCATGACCATGGAGACAGGCGCTCCATATCGTTCCGCATTGGCTCTTTTGTCCAGTGCGCATATACTGATCTCAAACTCATGCTTCAGCAGATGGGTTAGTTCTTTGGTGAGGTCGGCGGCAAACGTGGCAATACCGCATTTACGGGGTGAATAGGTACTCACAAAGAGAATCTCTGGCTTCATGTCAAATGTATCCATATTAGTGTTTTTTAACGAAGTAGTTGCAAATAGGTTCACCAGAATCAGCCGGTGCGGGTATAAACAGGCCGGGGTTCATAGCTGTTAGTGTCTTAGTAATACAATTCTTAGAATTACAAAAAGTGAACCAGTTGAACTGGCATGCCGGGAAGGAACAGATTGGAAAGCCGGTATGGGGATATCCGGATAATTTTCATATTTTCCTTGCCTAAAAATAACCCTATGTCGAAACAAACCAGACGACAGTTCCTTTCCGCAGCAGGTAAAACAGCTGCAGTGGCGGGCGTAGCTACAATGACCGGCAGTGTGGCCATGGCAGTGCCACCGGCAGAGAAGGTATTTGTACACCATGTGTATTTTTGGCTGCATAACCAGGATAGCCAGGAAGACAAGGCCAAATTGATTGCCGGACTGCAGAAGCTGGCCCAGGGGGCTAAAACCATCAAACAACACCATATTGGTATGCCCTCCACCACAAACCGTGATGTAATTGACCGCTCTTACCAGGTTTCCTGGTTGCTGTTCTTTAAAAACAAAGCTGACCAGGATGTTTATCAGACAGATCCTGCTCATCTTAAGTTTATAGAAGAGTGCTCTTCCTTATGGAAAAAGGTGATCGTATACGATTCCGAAGATATTTGATGATACTTTGTATATTTGAATCAATAGTCAGTCCGCCTGCTGGCGGACTGATATTATAACATCAGCCAGGATCATACCATTACAACAAGAACCAATGCCAGCCTGATCGTCATTATTAAAGTGATTAATTATGCTGAAACAACTCATTGGACTACTCTTTCCCCCAACGCGGCAAGACCCCAACGCCGGTCTGAAAATGACCGGAAACAGAATTACAGTGAAGGCAGAAGACTTTACCGTTTTTACATCTAATTATTACGAAGAGTCGGTGAATACTGACAACCTGGAAACCAGGATGCTGGATGGACTGATTGACCGGCAGACCGACTATGTACGGGAAAGGGAGATATGTTATCTCTCCTGTGCTTATCAGGCGGAGAATAACACCTATATTGAATTACTCAGTCCCTACATCTACAAAGACCGGGTTACCGTTAATTTTCTACTCGAAAAACACAGGCAGATCTCTATTTACCTTAATCCCGCCGATTGCAGGGAGTATTATTTCGATCTGGACTTCCTCAACGCTTAACAACGCAGCTTTTCCCTGATGGAATATAAAGTAGTAAAAACAAAAAACGAATGGCTGTCTGACCATTCGTTCTTTGTTTGTTGTTGTTCCTATGTTGTGTTATTGCATGCCGTCCATCATACCCTGGTTGCCAGCACCTGAACTCTTACGTTTGAACAGGGAGGCGTCTATCTTCCCGAAGCGGTAAGCAAGGTTCAGCTTGATCATCTGCGGGTTTCTTAAACGGGTGTAATTCTGGGTAAAATAAGCACTGTATGAGTACTGGTCCGTCTTCCTGGTACGGAAGATATCGGTCACACCAATGGTAGCACTCAGCGCCTTGCTCTTCAGGAAGCTTTTCTTCAGCGCCAGGTCTATACCATAGAAAGAACGGATATAACCCTGCGAAGAGCTTTGTGCTTCCATACCGGGAGGGCCACCGCCAAAGCCGTTGTTGGTATTGATCGGCAGGTTAGTCTTGGACTGGTAGGTGGCTGTCAGTTGCAGTTCCATGGCAGCTGGTAATTTGAAGTTACTGTTCAGCTTACCGAATACGCTCCATAATGCCTGCTGATTAGCCACTGCCGCCTGGCCGGCGTCTACCTTCGAATTGTACATGTTGATGTTGGTAGACATATCCCACCACTTCGTGAAATAGTTCTGTACCGTAATCTCCGCACCGGTAGTATAACTGCCTTTCGCGTTGATGAAGGTATTGATCAGCGCTGTATTACCAGTGGTTGGATCCGTCTGACGATCTATGTAGTTGGTGATCGTGTTGTCAGTGTGTTTGTAGTACACAGAACCCATGAAGGTGTGGTTACCTTTGAATGTTTTCAGGTAAGACAATTCCAGTGACTGTGTGAATTCTGGTACCAGTCCCGGATTACCTTTTGTGATATTCAGCTTGTCGGTAGAGTCAGCAAAAGGTATCAACTGGAAGAAGTTCGGACGGTTAATACGGCGGGTAGCGCTCAGCTGTACTTCCTGGTCATGTTTCAGTTTCTGGCTCAGGAAGATGGTAGGAAACAGGCTGGTAGGATAGCTGTTGCTGAACTGCTGTCCTGTCTGGATCAGTTCCCCGGTGTATTTGGAGCTTTCCCCACGTAATCCCAGTTTGTAGCTGAAATTATGAATGCTGTTGCTGAACGTTACATAAGCAGCGTATACACTCTCATTATTCTTGTAATTGCTGGTATTACCGGAGGTGAGATCGTATTGATCGGTTGCTTCGTTGAACAGGTAGTTATAGTTGGCGTTTTCGATATGACGGAAGTTCGCTCTCAGACCAGCCTCCAATTTGCCTTTGGCGCCGATTGGTTTTACATAGTCTGTTTGCGCGGTAATATTCCGCATCTTACCGTTGCCGGAAATCTTTTCAAGCTGGTTGCTGGTTACAGCACCACCTTTGATATTGTAGAAGTCTGTATTATAAATGGAACTGTTTGTAGCATTACCACCAAAATAGTTCGCATCCACCGTCAGTTCTTCTCCTTCGTGAGGGAAGAGATGTTTCATACCCAGTACTAAACCGGTCCCGTTGAACACGCGATGACCATTTGTTACCCTGCGACTGAATGCTGTCGTTGGAGCACCGCTGAACAGGGTGTCCGTATTGATATCGAGGATGCTGGAAGGTTTGAAACTACCATGTACCCTGATACCGGAGATCGATAAAGTGGTACGGTTGGTGGCGAAATAGTCAGCGCCGAGGCGACCGAACATAAATCCACCATTGCTTTTGGAAGTGTTTTCCTGCAGGGTATGAATATCCGGGTCGCTGGAGATGTCGTAGCGGTCTGTTTTACCGGTAGTACGGTCGCGCATCTGGTTGATCATACCGCTGGCGGTCAGGTTCAGTTTACCCTGACGCAGGTTGAAATCAGCACCGCCGTTGATACCTCCACGTTTGTCTACACCTGCACGAAGGTTGCCGTTGTAGCCGGTTTTACGGTTCTTTTTCAGTACGATGTTCACGATACCTGCTCCACCGCCGGAAGCGTCATATTTGGCGCTTGGAGCGGTCATTACCTCCACGCTTTCGATTGCATCAGCAGGGATCTGATCGAGGGTGAGGGTAGTAGGACGGCCATCAATGTACAACTGAGGGGCAGCATTACGCATGGTCATGTTACCGTCGATGTCTACATTCACAGAAGGTACATTCTTCATCACATCCAGTGCAGTACCGCCGGTGCTGGAAATATTCTTCTCTACGTTGAAGATCTTTTTATCCATATCCACCTTCATGAGTGGCTTGGTACCTGTTACCGTTACGCCCTGCAGCTGACTGATATCGCTGGTCAGCTTGATATTGCCCAGGTCTTTGTCGAAAGACGGCATAGTACCCGGAGCCGGTTTCTTTGTCATGAAGGATACTACCTGGGAATAAGGCTTGAAACCTGTAGCTGAAATCTTCAGGATTAACGGACCCATGATAGGCAGTTCTTCCAGGTTGAATTCACCATTATTCTGTGTGATAACACCTTTTATCAGTACGTCTTTTTTCGTCTTCGTGGCAGAATCGAAACGGTTCTGAAATACGATCACCGAGGTGTAGGGCATGGGCTTCCCTTCGTTATCCAGTATTTTACCGTAAAGGCGGCCTATGCTGGGTGGTTTACCTCCGGCAAAACCTCCGGGCCTCTGTTGCTGCGCGGATAGGTGAAGGGAGAAAGTTAGCATGGCAATAAGCCAGAGAAATTTTTGCATAAGTAACATTCTTATAAGGACAAAACTAATAGCGTATTTCCATTATACATAGCAAATGAGACAATGCTTGGAAATAATGCGACGAAAAAGCCGGAAAAGTAACATTGGCAGCATACATGATAAGCTGGTGAAGGCTTATTTGATGCCTGTGAGAGCGGCTACTGCTTCCCGGTAATTGTCGCCCACGGGCAATTCCATGGCGCCGATAAATACACTGTTTTTTCTGATGGCCGTGATATGTGCCACGGCAATAATATAAGATTTGTGAATACGGATGAATTTAGCGGGCGCTAGTTGCTCCTCCACCTGTTTCAATGGCATACGCGTCACAACGGGTTTGGTAGTTCCGGTAAGGTGGATCCTGATATAATCTTTTAACGCTTCGATCCAGATAATATCGGCTACATTGATTTTCAACAGGCTATAATCGGAATTGACAAAGAAGAATTCCGGTGTACCGGCGGCCGACGCTGTAACCGGCTGATGCTTCAGCTGGTAAAGCTCCCGGGCTTTGTTACAGGCTTTGATAAAACGGGGTAATGCAACGGGTTTTACCAGGTAGTCTGTCACATCGAGTTCGAATCCTTCCAGCGCATACTTCTCATAAGCAGTAATGAGAATAATCATCGGTTTATGCGCCAGGCTCTGTATAAACTGGAGTCCTGTCAGTCCGGGCATTTGTATATCAAGAAAAATCAGATCTACTTCTTTTTCCTGCAATACCTTGATAGCCTCAAATGCATCTGCACATTTGGCTACCAGTTCAAGGTAAGGTACCTGGCGGATATTATCTTCCAGCAAATCCAACGCTAATGGTTCATCATCGACGGCTATACAACGTAAAGTCATAGATCAATTTAATGTAAATGTAATTGCAAAGAAACTACAAACCATCCTTCTTTTTTGTTGATCAGCAGCTGATGGTTATCCTTGTACAAAAGATTGAGCCTCCGTTTCACATTTGTAAGCCCGATACCGGAGGTTTTGTCTTTGATTTCTGTATACTCCGGATTGTACCTGTTCATCACTGTAAACTGCAGTAAACCCTGCCTTGCGCGCAGTTCTATATCAATACGTGCATCGGGTATAAGACCAGTCCCATGTTTGAATGCATTTTCCACAAAAGGGATCAGCAGCATCGGCTCAATTTCATATCCGTGTTCCGGTAACTCCATCGTAACGTTCACCTGTACTTTGGCGCCAAAACGCTGTTGCTGCAGGTCAATATAACTCTGGAGATAATCGGTTTCCTTGTCGAGCGGTACCTTATCTTCATCGGCCTCATACAGCATATAACGCATGAGGGACGATAGTTTGATCAGCGATGGCTCCAGCTGATCCGATTGCTTCCGGGCCAGCGCTACCATGTTGTTCAGTACGTTGAACATAAAGTGCGGACTAACCTGAGAGCGTAAGAGAGAAAGTTCTGTTTTCAGGTTTTCGTTTTCCTTGTCACTGGCCAGCTTGTCTGCATTCACCTTATCCCGGATCATTTTCCAGGCTGTACTACAGGCCAGGATGAACAACAGGGTGAAGAAGGTAAAAAGGATGGTAGGCCTTAATTCAAACTGTTTATGAGGAATGTACACCTGTATGAACAGGCGACGGGCGTACACCAGGGCAGCAAAGATGAACAACAGTATGCCACTGAACTGGAGGTATTTTTTCCGGTAGATAAGTTTAGGGATCAGGAAACCAGCATTCAGATAAAAAAAGAAGATCAGTATGCAGGAGTTGATGACATAATGGATCTGCCACAAATGCTCATCCGGATCCGGCGCATGCCGTTGATCAGGCGACGGACGTAACAGGTAAGGAAGAGAAAACAGTGTCACCCAGGCAATCACATGCAGGGATACCTGCGCCCATTTATTCGAATACCAGGCCTGCTTCGTATCAGTAGTAATTGTAGTCATTACCGTGTGTAACAGTTAAATAACCCAAAACAACCTCAAATTTCCATATTATATAAAAAAAATGAGATGAATACGGCTTTTTTGGCGGCAAACTTGTAGTTTTCTTTTATTATATTGCTGTTTATTAGCAGATTATCTGTTAGAATCATATCCTACGCCCCTGTAAGAGTGCAGCATTATTTAGCTCGGTGTGTCAAAATAACTAGCATTGATGAAGGTCTGTTATGCGAACAATTGGTTACCAGCAATAGCCTCGGTTATTGAGGAAAGGTATATTGCCATTGATGAGCAGGATCAGATCGCAGGTTACAATAAGTCAGCGCTGAAGACGCTACAGGTATCTGAAACACAAATCGAAGCCCCTGATTGCCGGCAGTCAGTGCTGATGTAGCCGTTTGCAACGCTGATTTACAGGCGTCTCTGCTACGGCCCTGATGGACTTTACTGAATTGCCTGCTCCCATTGTTGGCATCTTGAACGATCTGAAGGAAATGATTGATACGCAGGTAGAAAAAAAGGACTTGTTTATGCCCTGGGGGGCTGAAGTCAATGATCAGGTACGTGTGGAAATTATTGAGTCCGCAGATTGAGGAAAAAGATGCACATTTGTCGCTCGATTTGACCGTATCCGTTATAAACTACGTGAAAGTATATTTGGAAAATATTTAACCTGATTAATAACGCAATAATCTATACCCGGCCCGGTGTTGTACCGGGATCCGGATAGAAACAGCGAAAGAACAAAAAAATGTCGTGTTGATGATACAGTATAATGGCATAGGGATTGACCTTGAGACGTACCGGGAACAATCATTCCGGCATAAAAGGATGTTTCACCGCGGTTACGGAAGCAATGGTATCGGCCTTTTTAAGATCAACCAGATCAGGACATTTTTGGGCAATATTGAGGTCATAAGTGAATCGGGCAGTGGTAGCAGTTTCTTTGTTAATTTTAATAACCGCGTACACACCTTACAGCAAGATGAATAAAGTAAAGCATGTTTGCATTGTTGATGACGATGAGCTATTCCAGTTTGTAATGCGGCAGCACTTTGAGCGACTGGAGCTTGTAGAGAATATCCATAAATTCACGGATGGAGAACAGGCACTGAATTTTATTAAATCACATCTCCATACCCCGGATGATTTACCGGATCTGATACTCCTGGACGTAAATATGCCATTTATGGATGGCTGGCAGTTTATGCGCGAATTTGTAAAGCTGTCCCTGCCGGAAGATAAACATATCCGGATATATATCCTTACCAGTTCCACTCATGAAAGCGATCTCCAGCGGGCGAGAGAATTTCCCAGCTTGTCCGGTTACCTTGTTAAACCAATCAGTAAAAACATTATCCGCGAATTGCTGATGGGAGCGGAGCAACATTGATATCTACCATCAACCCTTATTCCCGTTAGTCATTTAATCAAACGTCATAAACAAACCATGATAGGACTCCGTAGGGAGTCCAATTGTTTGTAGCGCGGGGTGCAACCCCCCATGGAATGTGGCTCCCCGTGGAATACGGATAATGCCCGGGACGCATGTTTGTAACCCCTTTCGAAACCGGATCCCGTGTTTGCAACCCATATTACAACCGGCGTAAAACGGAATGACTTCCCCCGGCATATATCATCCCATCCTGTGACCGCCGTCATCGTCCCGTAGTCCCGTTTCCCTGACCTTTACTATACAAGAAGGTTAAACATGAAAATCGAACAGCTTTACACAGGCTGCCTGGCCCATGGCGCCTACTACATTGAAAGCAATGGCGTCGCAGCTATTATTGATCCCCTGCGGGATGTAACATCTTACATCAAAAAAGCACAGGCAGACAACGCCGTTATAAAATACGTGCTGGAAACCCATTTCCATGCCGACTTTGTATCGGGACATCTGGAGCTGGCAGCCACTACCGGTGCTACTATCATATACGGCCCGGGAGCGCAACCCAATTTCCCTGCTTATATTGCTACAGATGGCGAAATCCTGCACCTGGGAGCTGTAAAGCTTAAAGTACTGCATACGCCGGGGCATACGATGGAAAGCAGCTGTTTCCTGTTGATCAATGAAGCAGGAGAGGAAACAGCACTTTTCTCAGGCGATACACTCTTTATCGGTGATGTAGGTCGCCCTGATCTTGCGCAACAGGCTTCCGGGAAAACAAAGGAAGAACTGGCCGGTATTCTGTTTGATTCCCTGCGTAACAAGGTCATGCCATTGCCTGGCCACATCACAATATACCCTGCTCATGGCGCGGGTAGTGCCTGTGGTAAAAATATGAGCGATCAGACTACAGATACACTCGCTCATCAGTTGTCGGTCAACTATGCACTCCGGAAGGATATGACGAAAGCGGAATTCATCAGAGAAGTAACCGAAGGACTAACACCACCACCTGCATATTTCCCCATGAATGTAAGCATGAACAAACAAGGCTATGGACATGTGGAAGATGTTATTAACAAAGGTCTGCGTCCATTGTCGCCGGCTGCTTTTGAAGCTTCAGCCAATGAAACTGCGGCGGTGATACTGGACACCCGTAGTCCGGAAATATTCGTGGAAGGATTTATTCCCGGTTCTTTCAATATAGGACTGGATGGTAACTTCGCCCCCTGGGCGGGGACTCTCATTCCCCTTGTAAAATATCCCATTCTTTTTATTGCAACTCCGGGACGTGAAAAAGAGGTGGTAACCCGCCTGGCACGCATAGGATACGACAATACGATCGGCTACCTGGAAGGTGGGTTTGACGCCTGGAAAGCAGATGACCGGCCTACAGACAATATTACTGTGATGACTCCCGATGAACTGGCCGACCGCATGTTGTGGACCCCGGTAAACATCCTGGATATACGCAGAAGAAGTGAATACGGCAAGGAGCATGTCCGTGATGCCATCAACATCCCGCTGGAATATATCAATGACAACACCCAACTGCCCGACAAACAACAGCTGTACTATATATACTGTGCAGGAGGATACCGTTCCATCATCTTTATTTCCATTATGCGTATGCGGGGATATCACAACCTGGTAGATATCAAAGGTGGGTTAAAGGCTTTGAAGGAAAGCGGCCGTTTCCCGCTCACAGATTACTTGAGTCCTACTCTATATTTGTGATCAGCTGGCATGTGTATTGCGTTGACTGCTGTATTAAACCTACAACACATGAAAGCATTTGGTCTTATTCTTATCATCGCCGGTATTGCCATGATCGTGATCCGTGGCTTCTCTGTAAAGACAGAAAAGAAAGTGGTAGACCTCGGGCCCCTGGAAGTCAATAAAACTGAAAATCGCTGGGTAGGCTGGCCTACTTATGCGGGTGGTATCGTAGCTGTAGTGGGACTGGTACTGGTATTGAGCAACAGGAAAAAATAAGGCATATCAGGCCCGAATGGTTATTTTTGAGGCAAAAAGTTTCGTATGCCTGAATTAAAGAATGATAAACTACAGGTAGTTGTTGCCGAAAAAGGAGCCGAGTTACAGAATATCGTCCGCACGGACTTAGGTCAGGAGTATATGTGGCATGCGGGACCGGAATGGGCTAAAAAGAGTCCCGTTTTGTTCCCGATAGTGGGTACCCTCAAAAACAACAGTTACACATATAAAGGTAAAAGCTATACACTCGGCAGACACGGTTTTGCCCGTGATAAAGTATTTACCCTGACGGCGCAGACAGACCATCAGCTCACTTTTACATTAAAAGATTCAGCAGATAGCCTACAGGTATATCCTTTCCATTTTACATTCCAGGTGATATATACGCTGCATGATACCTCACTGAAAGTGACTTATCTCGTAGAGAATACAGGGAAAGATACCATGTACTTCTCTGTAGGCGCTCATCCTGCCTTTAAGGTACCACTGACCGAAGGAACAGGGTATGAGGATTATTACCTGACTTTCAACCAGGAAGAGAATGATGGCGTATGGCCATTGTCCGCAGATGGATTAATTGAACTTACACCGGAACCGTTCCTGGTAAAGACACATAAACTGCCATTGAAACATTCGCTGTTCTATAAAGATGCATTGGTGTTCAAAACACTTGCATCTAATATCATAGAGCTGAAGAGTGATAAATCTCCCCGCGGATTGAAACTGCAATATGACGGTTTCCCTTATATGGGCATATGGGCCGCAAAAGATGCGGATTTTGTATGTATAGAGCCGTGGAATGGTATTGCAGATAGTGTGAATGCTTCAGGGGAAATTAGCGGTAAGGAAGGGATTCATATCCTGGAAGCGGGTAAGCATTTTGAGAGAAGCTGGACGGTGACGGTTTATTAGGATTTCTGGGGTTATTACCTCGCGTTATAAACACAGGCCACGCCGTTTACGGGGTTATTATGGTTCACGTTGTGTTTTGTTCCCGGGGTTATCACCCCGCGCTATAAACACTGGGACTCCTGACGGAGTCCTATTGTGTTTTGTTCCGGGGG
>NZ_FNBN01000012.1:76628-205866 GCF_900102545.1 Chitinophaga filiformis
TTTGTTCCCGGGGCTATCACCCCGCGCTACAAACACTGGGACTCCTGACGGAGTCCTATTGTGTTTTATACCTACGTTTTATTCTTCAGCCTTTTCTTTTTTCTTCTGATAATAACGTTTGGACTTATCCGTGGTGCCGCAGGTCAGCGGACTACACCAACGTTTTTTATTGTTCTTGGTTTGATCCAGGAATATCCATCCGCAGGTTTCACATTCCTTGATCCGGGCATGTTCCTCATTGGTAAGTACATCATAGGCTGATTTCATTACCGTCCATAGGGGCGCCATAAGGTCTGTATCATCCCTTTCCATGGTAGCCTGAACACCTGTTCCCGTTTGTTCGAATTGCAGATGTGTCAAGGCGCCTGCCAGTGCTTTATTGAACTTTTCCAATACAGAGGGCGAAAGGCTAATGCCGTCGTTTTCCGCAATGCCGGAAAAGAAATGATACAGCGTTTCCCGGGTACGCTTTAGTTTCTGCAGCGCTGCCACTGCTGCCGGTTCATTCGCTGTAGCATATTGCAGTAAGGCAGTCCGCTGCGCTTCATCGAGGATCCCTACTTTCCTGCACCAGTCAATCAGCTCGGCATAACTACCAAGGTATTCATGCAGATTGGGTCCCCTCCATGCATTTACCGTATTGATAAAATGAAAACAGAGTGCCCCGCCATCCAGTGGCAATGTTGCTATAGATCTCTCTTTGCTCATCCATACCAAAAGTACAGCAATGTATTATTACTATCAAAAAATATTTTGCTGGTAATAAAAGTTTGCTAATTTTATACCAGCAAATGTAGTTTAACAAGTAAAAGAATAAGGTGATGGCTGAACAGAAAGCGCCGCAATGGCTGGTAGTATTGGCATTTATGGCTGTTTACATCGTATGGGGCACTACCTATCTGGCCGTCATCTACGGACTGAGAGGGTTTCCTCCATTTATGCTTTCTGCATTACGTTACCTGATGGCAGCGCTGTTACTATTGGGATGGTGTTTTATTAAGAAAGAAAAGTGGCCGGGCTGGCAGGCTGTCCGTTCCTGTTCTATCAGCGGATTGTTCATGCTGGTAGGAGGTAGCGGCATGGTTGCCTGGGCCGAGCAATATATTACTTCAGGACAGGCGGCTATTGTCATCGCGGCAGAACCTTTTATTTTCCTGCTGGCCGACCGGAAACGGTGGAAGGAGTATTTTTCCAACTGGTTCATTGTTACAGGATTATTGATTGGTTTTACGGGTATCCTCTTATTCTTTGGTGGCAGCAACGCAGCATCAGCGTCTACAGGAGATGTTACAACACAATGGATGGGATATGGCGCGATATTGATGGGCACCATTTTCTGGGTAGGTGGGGCATTACATGCAGAAGGTCGTATGGAGAAAGGTATTTCCAATATCGTCAGTTCCTGTATCCAGTTATTTGCCGGAGGAATATGCAGCAGCCTTTTAAGCGGTATTTCCGGTGAATGGGGTAAGATCCGTTTCAATGAAGTTCCTGCTGAAGCCTGGGCAGGCTTATTTTACCTGGTTATTTTCGGCTCCCTGATAGCCTATATGGCATTTACCTGGCTCATAACAGTGCGTCCGCCGGCATTGGTCAGCACCCACACCTACGTTAATCCCGTAGTGGCGGTGCTGGTGGGCTGGGTTTTTGTGAACGAGCAGTTGGGCTGGATGCAACTGGTGGCCATGGTGGTGATTCTACTGGGAGTATTGTTAACAAATTTCCCTTCCTATAAACTATCTTTTAATCAGCAACGCGCCTGATTATTTTTTGAATACCTTTGTCCGGAAGTTTAAATCAAGGAAGTAAATCGAGTACAAAACTTTAGGTAAAATGAATTTTAATCTGGACAAAATTCCCAATCGTACACAGCAGCCACGCTCATTCGGTATTACCATGGTGACCGATAAAGGTCTGAGCCTGCAGGATACAAAGGACTTCCTCTCTGTAGCCGCTCCGCATGTCGATATGGTGAAACTGGCTTTTGGGACCGCCTATGTAACGCCTAACCTGGATGAAAAGATCAAGGTATACCAGTCATTTAACATCCCCGTTTATTTCGGTGGACTGCTACTGGAAGCTTTCATCATCCGCAACCAGTTTGATGATTATATAGAAGTCAGTAAAAAGTACGGTATCAACTACTTTGAGGTATCCGATGGTTCTCTTTCCATCCCGCACGCTGAAAAATGCGGTTACATCGAGAAACTAGCTAAACTGGGTACGGTATTGAGTGAAATTGGTTCCAAGGATAAAGATCGTGAGCATATCACCCCTCCCTATAAATGGATAGAACTGATGAAGGCAGAACTTTCTGCTGGTTCCCAATATATTATCGCAGAAGCAAGGGAAAACGGTACCGTAGGTCTGTACCGCGATTCCGGAGAAGTACGTGAGGGCCTGGTGCAGGAGATCCTGACACAGGTACCAGGTGAGAAGATCATCTGGGAAGCGCCAAGGAAAGACCAGCAATTGTACTTCCTGGATCTCATTGGTTGTAACGCGAACCTGGGTAATATCGCGGCCCACGAAGTGATCTCACTGGAGGCAATGCGTGTAGGCTTACGCGGCGACAGCTTCCATTTCTTCCTTGACGGAGGCAAATAGGTTTTTACATATAAGTAAAGCGGGGCTGATCTTTTCGAAAAGATCAGCCCCGCTTTTTATTAGCATTAAATCAGGAATAGACCAGGTATCAGCTATGCTCCTCCTATGGAGATGTATCCGGTATGGATTCAGTACCTATTCGGTACAAATTCGGTGCGACCTATAACCTATAGGCTCCGCACTATAGCGTTATAGGCACTATTCTATAGCCATCGCTATAGAACAGTAGGCCTAATGTAGGACTACAGAGCCTATAGATATAGCACCGCACTATAGTCCCACACTACTCGTACTATACATGTATCAAACGTCATTAACAAACCATAATAGGACTCCGTTAGGAGTCCCATTGTTTGTAGCCCGGGGTTTTCAACCCCGGGTCACGTGTTGTAATTTGTGGTTTAACCCCAAAATAAAATGGGCGATAACCCCGGGGTATTGAAACGGGTTTTCACCCCGGATTCATATAACGGGATCGCTCGCGGCGATAGACCCCGGTAGGGGGCTTTGTGTTTGTAGCCCCGGGGGGCAACCCCGGTGAATCATAAATTCGTCTTGGTCACATTTGAAATAAATTGTATATTTGACGCATAATAGTAAGACCAGATCCTGCAGGTCACTTGCTTTAACCCTTATAACATAACCCGTACACTTAAAAAAATCAGAAAAGACACATTCGAAACCATGAAAAAATCCCTATTCAGTGCAGTAGCACTCACTGTATTATTTGTTGCATGTAAAGACGACAACGATACAATCACCCCGCAAATGCAGATTAAAGCTACCAAACTATTTCTGAACTCGGTCTCAGAATATGACAGTACCGGTGTGACTTATAATGCAGCTAACAACGTAGCTACTTTCTCGTCTTTTGCCCAAAAAGAGAGCTATGCCTTCTATAGTGAACTAGTATATGGGAATGGAAAACTGGCCAAATTACTCGTCAGCGAAGATGCTCCTACCGCCTTGGAAGATAAGCAGGACTATGAGTATAACGCTGCCGGTGATCTGTCGAAGGTCATGATATATGGCGCCGATAAGCTGATTGATGCCTATGACAGCATTGTTTATGATAACAACGGACGTTATGCTGCCATGTATTCTTTTGGGGTTTCACAGGAACCTGGTACTGAAGGCCGGCCATTTGAAAACTACGGAAAGACGCTGTACGATTGGGATAGTAAAGGTAATCTCATCAAAGAGATCTATATTTCAATAATAGATGGTCAGGAGACGGATTCTATCACAACGGTATATACCTACGATGATAAAGTGAACTTCATAGCAATACAACCGGAACTGTATTTAATACACCCAAGAGAAGTAGCTATAGGACTGTCTGTTAATAACATTCTTACGCTGAGAACAGAATACTCCAATTATTCTGAAGCAGAAACCAACGTGTATACATACGATGGGGATGGCTATCCTGTTACCCGGGAAAATACGTCACAAAGTATACAGGATGGAGAGGTCGTGTATACCAGGGTGGAAAATACCAGCATCCGTTACGTTAAGTAGTAACTAATGCATATAAAAAAGAAGCCGGCCCACACATGGAGCCGGCCTTCTTTTTTTGAACCCTTATTATTTCAGAATACTTTCTATTTCCTGTAATTCCGCTGCATCAAACTGTACCTTATCCAATGCTCCCAGGTTATTATCCAGCTGCGCTACAGAGCTGGCGCCTATCAGCACAGAAGTGATACGTTTGTCTTTCAGCAGCCAGGCGAGCGCCATCTGTGCGAGCGACTGACCTCTCTTTTGTGCAATAGCATTCAGACGCTGGATCTTATCCAGTTTATCCTGCGTGATCTGGTCTGCTTTCAGAAAGCCGCTTGGTTTGCTGGCCCTGGAGCCTTCCGGAATACCTTTCAGGTATCGGTCTGTCAGCAGGCCCTGTGCCAGTGGGGAGAATGGAATACATCCCACACCGTTTTCGCCCAGTACGTCCAGCAGTCCGCCTTCCACCCATCTTTCGAACATGGAGTATTTAGGCTGATGGATCAGGCAGGGAGTACCCAATGATTTTAACACCGCGAGTGCAGCTTTGGTTTGCTCCGCAGAATAATTGGACAATCCCACATATAAAGCCTTGCCCTGACGTACAGCAGTATCCAGTGCGCCCATTGTTTCTTCAATAGGTGTGTCAGGATCAGGACGGTGGGAGTAGAAGATGTCAACATAATCCAGCTTCATACGGCGAAGGCTCTGATCGAGACTGGACAGCACGTATTTGCGGGAACCCCATTCTCCATATGGACCAGGCCACATCAGGTAGCCGGCCTTGGTAGAGATTACCAGCTCATCTCGCAGGTAACCAGTAAAATCTTTCTGAAGTATAGCACCGAAGTTCTCTTCAGCAGAACCGGGCAGTGGACCGTAGTTATTAGCAAGGTCAAAATGCGTGATTCCCTTGTCAAAGGCACGGCGTACAATCTGACGGCCATTCTCAAAATTATCTATGGAACCGAAGTTATGCCACAGGCCAAGTGAAACAGCAGGAAGACGGATCCCGCTTTTGCCACAGCGGTTATAGAGCATAGCATCATACCGGTCACCGGCGGGTACATAAGCACTCATATGGAATTTATTTTTTGGATACCCAAGATAGCAGTTATTAGTAAGAAATTACTAAACCAGCCGGTTTTAAGATCAATACTATTTAATTAGAGAGCAAAGCAACGAACCATCAGCAGGGAGTGCTCCTGCTAAACGCTCTGGAAATAACTGTTCATATATTCACTGGGCGACTTGTTAGTCACCGTCTTAAATACCCTGTTAAAATTGGTAATGCTGTTAAACCCACAGGTATATGCCACGGTGGCAATATTATCGTAAGTACCGTCCGTCAGCTTTTTACACGCCTCATTGATACGCACTTCATTCAGGAAAGACACAAATGTATGTAAGGTATGTTTCTTAAAGAACCGGCAGAATGCCTGTGGCGTCATATGCGCTTGTTTGGCAGCATCTTCCAGCGTGATAGGCTGATCGTAGTTATGCATGATGTAGTTGTAGATATGGCCGATACGGATACCTTCATGCTCGCTCACATGCTGTGTATTCTGACCGGAGGCCAGCGGTGTAATATCCTGGTAGCCGGACAACTGCTTCAGAAGTTCCACGAACTGCAGCAATTGTTCTGTACCTGAACTGTTTGTGACTTTCAGCATACGACTGGATATCTCCGTAGCATGTTCCTGTGGTACTTTAAATCCTGACTGGTGTTGCTGGATGAAGTTCTTCAGCAGCTTGATCTCCGGCAGATTAAAGAAACCTGCCAGTTCACCATCCGGATTAAAGAAAATAACCAGGGCGATGATCTTCTTACGGCTCTTGGGCTGAAAATAAGACGCTTCACTTTTAAAGATATGAGGTTGATTGGCGCCCAGCCAGTAGATCTCGTTCGGACGGAAAGCATGCATGTTGTTGTCAGCAACGAGCGTGCCCTCTCCCTGTTGTATCCAGGTCAGCTGGATCTCCTTGTGCCTGTGAAGATGAGGATAGAAATAGGGGAGCACGTCTCTCTGCACGATGATCGATTTGTCCAGCGGAACAGGTATGGTGAACTGTAGCACTTTCATCTGTTAGCAATTTTAAAGTAAAGCAAGTTGTTGGCCCTTGCCGGAATCTGATTACAGGTGTTTATTCTTCTATGCGGCAATTACAATTTGTATTGGTTGATCGTCCTGACACTAATGAGTGTGAATTGTACAATTATTTTACTGATGACCCAATATTACAAATTTTAACCCGGATTCAGCAAAAAAATAAAATTACCGGTGAAAAAAAGGTTAACTCTATCTGTATGATGCTGCTAAGAATATAAAACAGGTTAATATCGGCTAATAATTGATTACTATCAGGTAGCATCCCTTTCCCTGTTTCTGATACTTTTGAAAAAAAATTGTTCTTCTATGGCTATTGAATGGAAAGGAATATTTCCTGCATTTACAACCAAATTTACAGCCGCTGATGAACTGGACCTGCCGTTGTTCGGGAAGAACCTGCAAGCCCAGATTGAGGCTGGTATTGACGGGGTTATTTTAGGCGGCTCTCTGGGGGAAGCCAGTGTTATCACTACCGCTGAAAAAGAAACCCTCACTAAATATGCAGTGGAACAGGTAGCAGGGAAAATCCCGGTTGTCATGAATATCGCAGAAGGCTCTACCGCTGAAGCTATCAGACAGGCAAAGCTGGCCGCATCATGGGGCGCGAAAGGATTGATGTTATTGCCTCCTATGCGTTACAAAAGTGATGAACGCGAAACTGCGGAATATTTTAAAGCAGTTGCCGCATCCACAGAATTACCCATCATGATCTATAACAATCCGGTGGATTACAAAGTGGAAGTAACACTGGACATCTTCGATCAGCTGCAGCAATACAGCAACATACAGGCTGTAAAAGAGTCTACCAGGGATGTATCTAACGTAACACGTATGATCAGCCGTTTCGGCGACCGTTATAGTATTCTGTGCGGTGTGGATACACTGGCCATGGAAGAGATGATCCTGGGTGCGAAAGGCTGGGTCGGCGGACTGGTATGTGCTTTCCCTGCAGAAACAGTAGCTATTTATAAGCTGACTAAAGCGGGACGCATTGCAGAAGCACTGGCTATTTATCGCTGGTTCCTGCCATTGCTGGAGCTGGATCTGCATGCGAAGCTGGTACAGTATATTAAACTGGCTGAACAACAGGCAGGACTGGGTAGTGAGGCAGTGAGAGCGCCGCGTCTTCAGCTGATAGGCGCAGAAAGGGAGAGGATCCTGAAGGTGATTGACACAGCTATTGCCAGCAGACCTGTATTACCTGATTATCGTTCACTATAACAATAAGACTTAAACAGCACCATGCAGATAGATGATGTTATGCAGCGGTCAGCAGAGGCGTTTGCGCAGTACAGGGAGGTCACCCCTTCGGTACGCGCTGCGTTCCTCGAAACAATCGCTTCGGAAATAGCACAGGTAAGAGATATGCTGGTAGAGACAGCGCAGGCAGAAAGCAATCTGCCTGCTGCAAGGCTCAATGGTGAGATCACCCGCACCACCAACCAGTTGCAGTTGTTTGCCAACCTGATAAAAGAAGGCAGTTGGGTAGAAGCTGTCATTGATACGGCCAGGCCGGATAATACACCTGCAAGGCCAGACCTCCGCAGGATGCTGGTACCCGCAGGACCGGTAGTGGTATTCGGCGCCAGTAATTTCCCCTTTGCCTTCTCTACTGCCGGTGGCGATACCGCCAGTGCACTGGCTGCGGGAGCTACGGTTGTTATTAAAGGCCATCCTGCGCATCCACGTACTTCCCAGGCAGTATTTGAAGCCATGCAAAAGGCCATCAGTAAAAGCGGTATGCCGGAATTCACGGTGCAGCATGTTACCGGTGAAGGCAATGCAATAGGCAAAGCGCTGGTAACACATCCGCTGACTACCGGCGTTGGTTTTACAGGCTCTTTACAGGGAGGGAAAGCCTTGCTGGGCTACGCTGCGGAGAGAGAGGTTCCCATCCCGGTATTCGCAGAAATGAGCAGCATTAATCCTGTTGTTTTTTATCCTGACGCACTGGCTACCCAGGCAGAACAACTGGCGCAGACCTTTGCAGGTTCTGTTACACTGGGCATGGGACAATTCTGTACGAATCCCGGTCTGCTGATTGGTTTGAAGAGTGCCGCCCTGGACAATTTCGCCAGCTTACTGGGTAATGCAATTGCTGCTGTTGCTCCGCAGAAGATGCTGCACAAAGGCATCTGTGAAGCCTATGGCAAGGGGCGTACCCATATGCTTGCCCAGCAGGACGTTGTGTTGGTGAATCAATCTGTCGCTCCTGCAGACATGGAAGCATGGCCATCTCTGGCCCGTACTACGGCTAAGACATTCCTCGGTAATCCACACCTGAAAGAAGAGTTGTTCGGGCCCTTTTCCTTGCTGGTAGAGTGTGCAGATAAAGCAGAACTGCTGGCGGTATTGAAAAGCCTGCACGGACAGCTGACCACCACTATCGTAGGCACTGCCGCCGATACCTTGCAATGGAAAGACGTGATTGCTGCACAATCTACCCTGGCAGGCCGTGTTATTTTAAACAACCCGCCTACCGGTGTGGAAGTATGTGCTGCCATGGTACATGGCGGACCGTTCCCGGCTACGACTGATCAGCGTTTCACTTCAGTAGGTACAGGCGCTATCCGTCGCTGGGTAAGACCCGTATGCTTCCAGAATTTCCCGGACGAGATGTTACCCGATGCGCTGAAGGCTGCAAATCCGTTAGGCATCTGGCGGCAGATTGACAATCAGTTTACGCGATAAACCACTATACCCTACGTATGTCAGATCAACCAAAATCTTTCCAGCGGTCCTTCGGACTGCTGGATGCAACAATGATTGTGGCCGGTTCCATGATTGGTTCCGGCATTTTCCTGGTAAGTGCAGACATCACCCGTAATGTCGGCTCCGCCGGCTGGCTGGTACTGATATGGATCATCACCGGTCTCCTTACACTGACCGCCGCTATGAGCTATGGAGAGCTAAGCGCTATGTTCCCGCAGGCCGGAGGACAATACGTCTATCTCAGAGAAGCGTTCAATCGCCTCACCGGTTTCCTCTTCGGATGGAGTTTCTTCACGGTAATACAGGCTGGTTCTATTGCAGCAGTAGGCGTAGCTTTCGCCAAGTTCTCCGCTTATCTTTTTCCGGTACTGAGTGAGAAGAATATCGTATTTGATCTGTCATTTATACAAATATCAGCAGCGCAGATCACCTCCATCCTCCTCATTGTATTGCTGACGTTTATCAATACCCTGGGCGTAAAGGAAGGAAAGCTGATACAGACAGGATTTACTTTAGCCAAAATAGCGGCCTTGCTGGCACTGATCTTATTCGGATGCTTTGCAGCCGATAAAGGCGTATGGGATGCCAACTGGCAGACAGGTTTTGATCTGGGTAAAATGACAGAGCATAGCGATAGCCTGGCGCCGTATGTTGGGCTGGCGGCATTGGGCGCTATAGCCGGTAGTATGGTGGGTAGTTTGTTCAGCAGCGATTCCTGGAATAATGTAACCTTCATCGCCGGAGAAATCAAGAATCCTGAACGTAACATTGGCAGAAGTCTGTTCCTCGGTACGCTCATTGTTACTGTTATCTATGCGGCTACCAACCTGGTGTACCTGGGTGTATTGCCACTGAAGGAAATCGCCTTTGCAGAAAATGAAAGGGTAGGAGTAGCAGCAGCTGTGAAGATATTCGGAACCAGGGGTACTTACATTATCGCCGCACTGTTAATGGTTTCTACTTTCGGTTGTAACAATGGCCTTATCCTGTCTGGCGCCCGTGTATGTTATACAATGGCAAAGGATGGCGTGTTCTTCAAACAACTGGCCACACTGAACAAAAACGCTGTTCCGGGAAAGGCCCTGTGGATACAATGTATCTGGGCATCTGTATTATGTTTAAGTGGCAAATATGGCCAGCTGCTGGACTATGTGATCTTTGTGGTATTGATCTTTTATATCCTGACCATTGCGGGTATCTTCAGGTTACGTCGTACACGACCTGAGTTACCAAGGCCATATAAGGCGTTTGGATACCCTGTATTGCCTTTGTTATACATTGTATCCGCCGCTACTATTTGCTTCGCGCTATTGGTCTATAAACCGATGTATACGTGGCCCGGATTAGGCATTGTATTGCTGGGAATACCTGTCTATTATTTTGCATGGAGGAATAAGTCCTGATTTATTGTTGTCCTTCGGAATTATCATCCATTGTTGCTGCCTCCCCCTGCAGGTGCACGTCATTGGTCTCTTCGAATATATTACCATCTTCATAGCCTACCGCTACGAACACAGACAGCTTTTGTTTTGCAGGTCCTTTGAAGGTACCTTTCACAGGACTACAATCATTAAAATGCCTTCCTACAGATAACTTCACATGTTTGTTGGTGACCCAGATATTATTGGTAGGGTCAATGCCCGCCCAGCCATATCCGGGTATCCAGGCTTCTACCCAGGCATGGGTGGCGCCTTCACCACGCATACCATCCTTATTCGGACAGATATACCCGCTTACATAACGGCAGGGAATACCGCAGGAACGGAGGATGTGTAACATGATATGCGCAAAGTCCTGGCAAACGCCTGCCCGGTGTTGCAGGATCTCGTCTACCGTTGTCTCAATATTGGTGATCCCTTTCAGGTACTTGAAATTCTTGAAGATATATTCACTACAATGTTCGGTAACAGCTGCCACGCTTTTACCTGGCTGCTTTATTATCGTAATGATATTATTGATCGCACTCTGCGTTTTTATAATATCGGGTTGCGCCAGTTCCAGCAACAGCAGCTGGCCTGCCATTTCTTCTTGTAGCTGGTCGAAGGTAGAATGAAAATTGATCTGCAATTGTGAAGAGGCGGTAGTGCGCACCAGCAGTTTACTTTCAATGGTGAGTACTTTATGCGGAGGCAGCAGGTTGAAGTTACCGGATTTATTCCCCCAATAGTCTGTGAAGGTGTGTATTTCCGGCTGTCCCGTGATCAGCAGGTCATGCTGGAGTATTTCCTGCTCCGGGCATTTATACGGGAAGATCTTAATCTCATTTACGCTTTCTTTAACCGGTCTGTCGTACTCGTACCTGGTAACATGATGAATTCTGAAAATGGCCATATGCTAAGTTATGCGTAGGAGAAAAATTTTTGACTCAACAGGTTGGTGAAATGCAGGAGATCGTGGCGAAGGTTCTCCAGGAAAGGTTTTAACGTCTGGTTGTTGAGATCATCTATTTCCAGATGTTTCACTTTACTGTACAGCCTTCCAAAGTTCCTGATCAGCGCTGCATTCTCTTCAGAGATATGACCTTTGGTCACATCCTGCAGGTGCCTGTCAATTCTGCCCAGCGAATATATAACGGAATGAGGAAAATCTTCATTGAATAATACCTGATGCAGTACATCGTGTGTATATTGATACGACCGGTATGTTTTGAGATGGAGCTCATAGCCCGAAAGAGACATCAGCAGATGCCGCCACTGCATAATATCTTTGATCTCATCCACCTTGTACTGGTTGCGCGCGTATTGTTTGTCAGTCAGCACAATAGTTTCCAGGCAGCGCTCGATGTATTTCCCGAGGTTCATAAATCCCCAGCCGATGCCCCGGGCCATGGTGATATCAGTGATGCCTGTATAAAGCACAGAATGCCGGGTGAAAAGGTCAAGGATATCCGCAGCTTCATAATTGGACAAACGGCTATCCAGTGCCGGCTGATTGATCAGGTGATAGAAAGAGTTGACCTCCTCCCATACTTCCTTCGTAATATAGTCCTGGATGCCGCGGGCGTTTTCCCTGGCTTTGCCAATGATGCATTTCAGGGAATTATTGTTCGCAGTGTCTGTCAGGAGTTTCTTCAGGGCTGCGCCTGTATTCCCTTCGATAGCCTTGAGCTCTTCTTCACTTGCACTGGTAAAGGTTTCCAGAACAGGGCGCCAGGTAAGGGGCCCGTTCACATCCTTGTCGAGCGATAAAAGATTATGAGTAGCCGTAACACGTAATAGTCCTTCTGCCCGCTCCATATAACGGGCCAGCCAGAATAGTGAATCTGCGATCCTGCTTAGCATGAATAAAACTTCGTTTGGTGTGGTGAATCAATCTATAACCCAGGTATCTTTACTACCTCCTCCCTGTGAGGAATTGACGATCAGGGAATCTTTGCGTAGCGCAACCCTGGTAAGTCCGCCCGGTACGATCTGTACGCCCTGCGGACCACAGAGGGCATAAGGACGGAGATCTACGTGCCTTGCCTGGAAGGTGCCGTCTATGAAACAGGGAACGGTAGATAGTTTAATGATAGGCTGCGCAATAAAACTACGAGGTTCGGCTTCAATAGCCGCTTTCGCCTTTGCCCATTCTTCCGGCGCCACCTTATTGCCCATCACCATGCCATAGCCTCCCGACTGGTTGGTCCTTTTGATGACCATCTGTGTATAGTTGTCAAACACATATTGCCGGGCATCAGGGTCGCTCATTTCATAGGTAGGCACATTGGGCAGGATCGGCTCTTCATTGAGGTAATACCGGATCATGGCAGGCACATAGGCGTATACAGCTTTATCATCGGCAACACCATTCCCTACCGCATTTACAATGGCTACATTACCCATACGGTAAGCGCTCATCAGTCCGGGGATGCCCAGTGCACTGTCGGGACGAAACATCAGCGGATCAAGGAATTCATCGTCAATACGACGGTATATCACATGCACCTGTTCCAGGCCATTGGTAGTTTTCATATATACCTTATGGTTGTTCACCACCAGGTCTCTTCCTTCCACGAGTGGAATCCCCATCTGCCGGGCAAGAAAGGTATGTTCATAGTAGGCTGAATTATAGATACCGGGTGTCAGCAATACCACCAGGGGATTAGACAGTTGTCCGGGGCCCATCTGCAGCAGTATTTCATGCAGCAGGAGGGGGTAGTTGCTTACGCGTCTCACATGACTGGCGGCCAGCAATTCAGGAAAGATCCTTTTGGTCACTTCCCGGTTCTCCAGCATATAACTGACGCCTGATGGCGTACGCAGGTTATCCTCCAGTACATAAAAGAGACCATCTTCTCCGCGGATCAGGTCTATTCCGGAAATATGTACATATACATCATGAGGCACCTTAATACCAAATACCTCGCGGCTATAATGGGGGCAGGAAGCAATCAGGGAGGCCGGAACAATCTTGTCTTTCAGGATTTGCTGCTCATTATAAATGTCTTTGAGGAACAGATTGAGCGCTTTCAGACGCTGTTTTATACCTGCTTCTATATGATCCCATTCCTGGCCTGTAATAATGCGGGGAATAATGTCAAAAGGGAAAATGCGTTCAATGCCGGCATCTTCGCTATAGACGGTGAAGGTGATGCCCTGGTTCATAAAAAGCTCGCCGGCCAGTCTGTCTTTCTGTTGCAGATCACTGATATTAAACTGTTTAAGGGTGGCAATGACCTTGCTGTATTGCTCCCTGATCTGCTGCCGGTCGCACATCTCGTCCCAGATGCCGGTGGCATAGTCGTATTGTTCCAATAATGTTGGCAGGCTCATACCAGTGGTTTAGTGGGTTAGTAAGATTTTGGTCGATAGCTACAATTTAATGTTTTACGAGGAGAAATAGTAGCAGCCTGTTCAAAAAGAGTTCAAATTTCAGTAGAAGGCTCTGAAAAATGTGAAGTAATAAGTGGAATTATGTTATATGATATTATTTATAATATATCGGAGTGATTGGACTCAGTCCGGGAATGAGGCTTACGCTTCCCATTTATATCCAGTAGCGTAGATTGTTTTCAGGTAATTGCCTGCGCCGGCTTCGTGGAGTTTCTTTTTGAGGTTTTTGATGTGAGCGTAAATGACATTGTTATCTTCACGAAGGCCGGCAATATCGCCTGAAAGCTGCTCCGCCAGTTCATGTTTTGAGATCACCTTGTTTTTATTGCCGATGAAATATAAGAGCAGGTCAAACTCTTTCCTGGTAAGAATGACAGGGTTATTATTGATCGAAACAGTTTTAGCCAGCAGATCGATGGTCAGTTCTTCCTGACGGATAACATTGCAGTTGTCGTATTTCATCCTTCTGATAACGGAAAAGATCCTGGCTGCCAGTTCCGGTAAATGAAATGGTTTCGTCACATAATCATCCGCCCCCTTTTCCAGTGCAGAGATCTTATCCTCGTATGCAGTTTTAGCGGAAATGACGATGATACCGGCCATTTTATTATACGCCTTTATTGCTTCCAGCAGCTTGTTGCCATCCCCGTCTGGCAGTACCAGGTCCAGCAGGATGCAATCATACTCATACATCTCTATTTTAGACAGTGCCCGCTGATAAGTGTTTGCATATTCACATATATAATTCCCGTCAGATAAATAGGAGATCATAACCTGCGATAATGCCAGATCGCCATCGATGATCAATAGTTTCATGTCACAATATTATCCCCCAATTCTGAATTAATTCTGAATGCAGAAGGCGCTTCTGGTTACGATCGGATATATAATGTTTTATTTCATATCGTTTGGCGGACTCGTGAACTATGAAAATCAATAGGGTAGGGTGTTTGGGGTATTGGTGCCCTGCCCCGGAGTACCCCTTCCGGATACCTTGCTATTCCTTTTCATAGTGCCTTATTTTTTCCCGATCCGAGCCATTTACTACTCATGAGTATTCTTTCTTTGCATAAAATTTACTGTAGTTGAAACATCTATACTTTTTACTCGGTTTTGTTCTGATCAATATTGCCGCATTTGCACAAAACGGTACTATTAAAGGAACGATCAATTCTGCCGATGGCAAGCCTGCCGCATTCGTAACAGTGGGCCTGAAGGATACGAAGAAAGGAGCAGTGACTAATGAAGAAGGGCAGTTTATACTCAAAAACGTAAAGCAAGGTGACTATGTACTGGTAATTTCTTATACCGGTACCAAAACAATACATAAGTCAGTTGTCGTTACTGCTGACCAGACCACTGAGGTGACTGCGGAACTGGAAGCGACCGCCGCACAGCTGAATGAAATAGTGGTAGCAGGCACCAAAACAAGAACGATCAACAAAAGCCCAGTTAACATAGGTAAGATCCCTGTTGCAGCAATAGACCTTCCGCAGGGTGTTGCGATAATCGGACATGAAACACTGGAAGAGCAGCAGGTACAACGTATGAGCGATGTAGTGAAGAATGTGAATGGCGTATACATGGCCTCTTCCCGTGCCAGCACCCAGGAAGCATTTAATGCAAGAGGATATGCTTTTTCCAGCACTAATATGTTCAAGAATGGCGCACGTGTCAATTCCGGTGTAATGCCTGAAATGAGCTCCCTCGAGAAAGTAGAGATCCTGAAAGGAAGCGCTGCCATCCTCTATGGCAACGTAGCTCCCGGTGCAGTGATGAATATGGTGACTAAACAGCCTAAGTTTAACTTCGGTGGTGAAGTGAATGTACGCACAGGTAGTTATGGCCTCTTAAAGCCTGCATTTGATGTGTATGGACCGATTTCTTCGAAAGTAGCATACAGGATCG
The DNA here is from genome assembly GCF_900102545.1 of Chitinophaga filiformis. GTDB lineage: Bacteria > Bacteroidota > Bacteroidia > Chitinophagales > Chitinophagaceae > Chitinophaga > Chitinophaga filiformis. The sequence goes on from NZ_FNBN01000012.1 coordinate 92,284, forward strand.
ACGGTACATTTGAAACAACAGATAGCTACCGCGATAAAGTACATTCAAAACGTTATTACGTAAATCCTTCCCTGCTGTTTAAATTAAGCGACCGCACAGAATTACTGGTACAGGGTGATTATCTGAAGCACGACTTTACACCTGATTTCGGTATCGGTTCCCTGGATAATAATAAAATACCTGATGTACCACGTAACAGCTTCTATGGTACCCCATGGCAGTATGCACACACACAACAATCATCTGCAGGTGCATCTATCAAACATAAACTGAATGATGTATGGACTTTGAACGGTATGGTCTCCTACCAGCGTTATAGCCGCGATTATTACGCTGTAGAAAGGATCCAGGCAGATGCTACCGGTAAATGGGCTCGTCCGCTGAACAGGGCTTTCAACAGTGAAGATTATTACCTGGCACAGGTAGACCTGAATGGTAAGTTCAAAACAGGTAGCCTGGAACATAATGTGCTGGCAGGTGTGGATGCAGACCGTTACTATACCAAGGCTTATTCCTACAACCAGCCTACTACTTACGATACTGTCAATATCCTGGATCCCAGCCTGTATACACCACGTACTGATATCCCGGATGCTGTAAGGATCAAGGACGTAACAACTCCGATCAACCGTGTCGGCGTGTATGTACAGGACCTGATTAAGATCACGCCTAAGTTAAATGTGCTGGCAGGTGTAAGGTTCTCTTACCTGCAGAATGAAGCGCCGGCCACCTACGACTACAAATCAGGCCAGACTACGAAGACTGCCGCTAAATATGACGATGCCTTCTCTCCAAGAATAGGTATCGTATACAAACCGATAGAAACCATGGCAGTATTCGCAAGTTATTCCAACTCTTTCACACCAAACAGTGGTCTGGCTGTTGACAGTACAACACTGGATCCATCTGTTATTGATCAATATGAAGTAGGTGTGAAAAATGATTTCCTGAAAGGAAAACTGTCAGTGAATGTTACCGCATATCGTATCAAGAACAGCAACTACGCACAGACCGCTCCATTCCAGAAAGATGGTGTGACGCCAAACAACAATACCAACCTGAAAGCGCTGATAGGTGAAACATTAAGCCGTGGTGTGGAAGTGGATATCGCTGGTCATCCTTTACCAGGACTGGATGTAATTGGTGGATACAGCTACAATAACATTACGATAGAAAGCAGCACCGGTCTAACTGGCGGCTCTATAAAAGGTGAACGCCTGGTAGGCAATCCTAATCACACTGCCAATGCCAATGTGTTCTATACCTTGCAGAAATCTGCACTGAAAGGCGTGAAGTTTGGCGTAGGGTATTACTATATCGGTCAGCGTTTCGGTGGATGGAACAACACCATCAACCAGAGCCAGAAATACAACCGTCTCATCTCCGCACCAGGTTTCTCCACACTAGATCTGAGCGCAGGTTATTCTTTCAAACGTTTCTCTGTACTGGCGAAAGTATCTAACGTTACCAATACTTACAACTATTACGTACACGAGAACTACAGTATCAACCCGATACCACCTACCCAGTTCGTAGGTACCTTATCTTACAGGTTTTAAGTTTAAGTAACCATACAAACAATGAAAACGGGCGTCTCATACTTTTGGGGGCGCCCGTTTTTATTGTATTTCAGCTTTAAAAATTACCGATTCCGGGATACACCTTCTCAGATACTGGTAATTTCAAAATACTAAAAGAACTGAATGCCATCCCATAATGCCGCACTGTCATTAAACTCATTTCTGAGTAGTACAGGTGCAGTAGGAGAAGAAGAAGACCTTACTCTCATATAATCAACATATCCATATCCTTTAAACCCAACCTGGAAATCTTTCACAAGACCCACCCGCTGCGGATTATAGTTGGTGGAAAGTACCAGTACGTCATTGATATACGTTGAAATTGTTCCGGTACTAACGTTTAACCTGAGCTTTACAACCGTCCAGTCGTTAAATGAACGCACCAGTTGCGGCATGTTACTAACGCCTGCTGTACCTACTTTCAGCCTGGTGAAACTCTGTTTGGCGGTTTGGGAAACGAACAATACAGATGCTGTATTCTGAGCCCCTATAATATCCAGTTCTACATCATTGGCAGCAACAGCCCCAGTGCCGGTAGTAGGATTTTTCAATCGCACTTCCAGTTCAAGTGTATCGCCGGAAGTATTGGGCAGCAGATCGCAGCTAGGGGTGGCGGTGTGCACAAAGTGCACTGACGACCAGTACGGTGATGGATAAGGGCCTCCGGTGAAACGGACATAACCACCCGTAACATAAGGGTCTATGTCAGATATAATGGTGTACTGTGGCGTGGGGTCGGTGGTAGCAAAGGCGCCCTCCATGCCGTACGAGCAGGCGAGGATACCAGCTGTTGAAGCGGTAGTTTTGTCCTCGGAGGATAACAGATCGGGCTTGACTTTGTTTTCTTTTCCGCAGGAGACACTAAAAAGGAGAAGCGTGGCCATGAATAGTTGGGTAACTGAGGTCTTTTGAGTTTTCATGATATATGATTTTTGTTAAAAAAGCCAGCATGTAATGCGTTACAGGATCAAATCATGGGTAACAGGTGAAATGATTGATGCTGAACGTTGGGTCGAACAAGGGTCGTCGTGGTTATCTAGTTAAAGAATGACTGGGTATTTTTTTCAGGATCTGATTAACGAACGTTATTAAAGATACAAAATATTAGCTGATTTCCGAGAGAGATTATTTTCACCCTTGCCTAAACGATGATTTGAGATAAAACATCGACAAAAAAGTTTGAAATATTATTTTAAGAATGTAAGTTTGCTGCTACTGAGCTTGCTGGAGAGCCTATACCGTTCAGTAAGACCATAGTTATAAATACATTTGTTGCCCTTCTGAATGTCCAGGATCGAGAGGACCTTGTAAACGTTAAGACGCGCAAATGTTCGTAAGTGCAATTTTTAAGTCAGTTTAAAAGTCAGCTAAAAAGAATCGTAATCCTTATTAATCTATGAATTGGTATTCCTAAAGGACTTATTGGTACCAGTTGTTGTTTGCCCTGTGCTGTTGCTTTGCAGCACGATATTGTGCTTTGTGCAGTCTTGAGATAAGGGAGCTATAGAGGGTGTTTATTGCATTATTACTTATTCCTGCTTTGGAGGCGGGATGGGGTGCTATGCCTTTGTCAGCTATCAGCAAAAACTGTTTGTCCCGGCTTCCTGGCCGATAGTAAATCTATTGTGGTCATCCCGAAGGACTACACGATCAACTAAAATAACATTTCAAATATATCCCTGATGATACTGGAAATTAGTGAAAAGAGAAAGAGGGTAGTAGCCTACCTTTTTCTTACGCTGCTTTATTTTGAAACAATAATCCCATCCTATGCCTTAGGCAATCTAAGAACGCCCGTTTATGCAACGAGTGTGAAAAAGGCGCCTGCCGGGAATAAGGTGGCGCTATCACTTATGCCAAAAGCATCTGCTGTTTCAACAAGAGGCAGCAAAGATGTTAAGGCTAAAGCATTTATAGGTGGTCCTACCCAGCCGGAGATGCAACAATTTGCCTCAGTCAACGGCGCCAATATGGTTGACCTTTTTACAGGTGATTTCTCCTATTCTATTCCCCTGCTGGATGTAGGAGGTTATCCGATTGCTATTGGGTATAACAGTGGCGTTTCTATGGACCAGGAAGCCAGTTGGGTAGGCCTTGGCTGGAATATTAATCCGGGAACTATTACACGCAATATGCGTGGATTACCGGATGATTTTGAAGGTACGCAGGATACAGTGCAGAAAATAACCAGTATCAAGCCTAATAAGACATTTGGAGGTTCCATAGGTGCAACCGTGGAATTAGTAGGTTTCCCCCTGACTAAAAGCGCCAGCGATTCGGGTGGTCTTAGTGTTCAGGGCTCTATAGGGTTGTTCTACAACAATTATAAAGGGATAGGTATTGAAAGTAGTGCGAGTGCAGGCATCAATGCAGGATCGGCGAGTATGGGCACTTTATCAGGTAGCCTGTCTATGACCAACAACTCGCAGGAAGGCGCCTCAATCGGAACCTCAATAGATTATAACCTGCGGTATAAGTACGAACAGGATAAAGGAGGATTTGGAGGCAGTATAGCCGTCGGTTCTACCTATAGTTCGCGCTCCGGTTTAAAGGCATTACAACTTTCTGCAGGCTTGCAGCAGTATGCCTACTCCAAAAAAAATGAAAGATATACTCCAAGAGATGTTGTGGACGGATCGGCGAATCTTTCTTTTGCATATCCTACTTACACACCCGGCATTTCTCTGCCTTATACCAGTTACTCATTCAGCTTTACCGCAAAGCTAGGCTCGGCAACTAAGGTGTTGCACCCTAACTGGTTTCTGAGTGCGTACTACTCTACACAGGAAATCAAAAGTGCTGACCGTAGCCTGGCATTGCCTGCCTATGGTTATCTGAATTATCAGAAAGCTGGCTCCAATGCTGCCGTGTTACTGGACTTTAACCGGGAAAAGGAAATGCCCTACCGGGAGAAACCGGAAGTACCGAATATCGCGATGCCTGCTTACACCTATGATGTTTTCGGTATGACGGGTGAAGGTACCGGTGGAAGTTTCAGGGCTTATCGCGGTGATGTAGGATATGTGTTTGATCACCAGATGCGGACAAAAGATGCTTCTGGTGGAGCAAGTATTGATTTGGGTGGAGGAGATCTGACCCATATGGGAGCTGATCTTCATCTCAACAGGGCGTCTACAGTATCCGGTCCCTGGATAGAAGAGAATCCACTTGCTACTAACGTGGCTTTCAGGAAATCAGATAAGTTTTTCGAAGCAGCTTATTTCCGGAATCCCGGTGAGATGACAATTAATGATACCGCCTTCTTCAGGAATATCGGTGGCGATGATGTGGTGGCGGTTAACCTGTACCAACCCGGTATCAGCAGCAGTGAATTACGTACTACCAATATCCTCAATCGTTATAAGAATCAGCGTTTTGTAGGTAAACAAGTCGTAACTCCAAAGAATACGCTTAGAAATAACCGTGATAAGAGAACGCAGGTAATCTCTTATCTCACAGCCGAAGAAGCTGATCGCGGTGGTTTGTCAAAGTATATTGATAATTATAAGGAAAATAGCTATGGGATTGATTTGTGCGGAATAGCCCCTCCCGATGATACCGCACATGGCCTGAAGGGGGATTATTACTCCGGTAAAGGGTTCGAACAATTTCTGTTTAGCAGAATTGATCCTCAGATTGATTTCAAAAATAAAGATGCTTTCAATGCCAACCGGCCTGCAGGTGTGGCTCCCTTGAATGAATCATTCACTGTCCGTTGGACAGGCAGAGTAAAAGCACCGGTTACAGGTACTTACACCTTCTATGTTGGTTCCGATGATGGTGACCGGTTTTACCTGAATGACACAATGGTGATCGATGTATGGAGAGACGACCATCCCTATAGCATGGAAAAAACAACGGTCAACCTGGTAGCCGGCGAAACGTATGATCTGAAACTTGAACTCATGCAGGGAAAAAGAGCTGCAGTGATGAGGCTTTTCTGGCAATACGGAGGACTGCCGGCAATGATCATTCCACGGGAGAATTTGTATCAGCCGGCTCAGGATACTTTCACGGTAGCCGGTTTGCCTGTGTCGAAAGAAAACAGGATCAATGATTTCCGTAAAAAGAATCATATCTCAGAGATCGACGTGTTAAACAAGGATGGTAGAAGATATGTGTACGGTATACCTGTATATAATCTTCAACAGAAAGAGGCAACTTTTGCGGTAGATAAATCACGCGCTACTGTAGCACAAGGAGTAGTAGGATATACGCCGGGCGCGGATAATACTGTAGACAATCAGAATGGGATCGATCATTACTTCAGTAGTGAACGGGTGCCTGCATATGCACACTCCTTCCTGCTGACCGGTGTTCTTTCGCCTGACTACCAGGATCTCAAAGGTGATGGTATCACACCTGATGATCCCGGAGACGCTATTAAGTTTAACTACACTAAAACAGCTGGTATTAAGAATCCTTATGAATGGCGTATTCCGGCCGGTAGTGATAGCGCCAGTTATAACGAAGGACTGAAAACAGACAGTCGGGACGACAAAGGAAACTATGTATATGGTCAGAAAGAGTTGTGGTACCTGAACTCGATCGAGTCCAAGAACATGATCGCTACTTTCAAAGTAAGCAAACGTGATGACCTGGCTGCAATAGATGAAAATGGCGTCAGACTACCAGACCAGCATGCGCGTAAACTGGACGAGATCAACCTGTATACTAAGGCTGACTTTAAAGCACATGGTACAGCGGCGAGGCCAATCAAGACAGTCCACTTTGACTATAGTTATGAGCTTTGTCCGGGTGCTAACAAGCCGCTGAATAATAATGGCAAGCTGACATTAAAAAAGATATGGTTTACATATAACGGAAATGACACTACAGGGCGAAGCAATCGCAACCCTTATGTCTTTTATTATAACAGTAAGAATCCAGGTTATAGTCCTAAAGCTAACGACCGTTGGGGTAATTATAAAGACCCATTACAGAACCCCGGATCTTCCGCAGGGAATGTACTGACAAATGCAGACTATCCATATGCGCTGCAGGACAGTACGCTTGCCGCGCAGAATGTTGCTGCATGGACTTTGGATTCTATCATACTTCCGTCAGGTGGTCGTATGAAGGTCACCTATGAAAGTGATGACTATGCATATGTACAGAATAAACGTGCAGCGCAGATGTACCAGATAGCAGGTTTCTCTGCCGGACAACCATCTAAGCTAAGCGATCTGAGTGCTGATCTGTATGGGGTAGTAGATTATATGTACGTGGGAATAAATGTGCCTTATGCAGTAAGCAGCAACGAGGAGGTATATGACAGGTATCTGCAGAACATGGATAAACTGTATTTCCGCCTGTTTGTAGAGATGCCGGGGGATAAGTTCGGCAAGGGGCGCGAGTATGTACCTTGTTATGCCACGCTCGACCCGGGGCAGTTTGGGTTTATTAACGGAGGAAATACAATCTGGGTGAGAATGAAAGCCATCGACCCCGCTGCAAAGATGAACACGTCGAGAAGTGTGTATAGTCCGCTGGCGCAGTCGGCCATTCAGTTCCTGAAATTAAACCTTCCTTCCAAGGCTTATCCTGGGTCCGATGTAGGAGACGACTTAGGTCCGGTAGATGCTATAAAAGTCCTGATGTCGCAGGTGGATAATGTGAACAACATGCTATTGACATTCGAAACAGCGACAAGAATCAAGAAATGGGCGCGTAATGTTGATCTGACCCGCAGCTACGCCCGTTTGAATAATCCTTATTATAAAAAATATGGTGGCGGATTGCGTGTGAAGAAAGTAGTCATTTATGACTATTGGAATAAGATGACGAAACAGAAAGAGTCCGTCTACGGTCAGGAATATCAATACACCACTACCCGTAATGTCAATGGGAAAAAAGAAGTGATCAGTAGTGGTGTGGCATCTTATGAACCTATCATCGGTGGAGAGGAAAATCCATGGAAGGTACCGGTGGAGTATAATCTGCAGGTATCCACATTAACGCCCGTTGACAGGGGATATACTGAACTGCCGTTTGGAGAAGGCTTTTTCCCGGCACCTTCAGTAGGCTATAGCAAAGTACGTGTAAGAACGATCCATGCTGATAAAACCCGCTCTGCAAATGGATATGAAGAGACTTGCTTCTATACGGGATATGACTTCCCGACATTAACAGATGTGAGCAATCTGGGAGATAATAAGAAGCGATTCAAACCGCTGTTGTCAAACTTATTGCATATCAATGCCCGTAACTTCCTGGCTTTAAGTCAGGGCTTTAAAGTAGAGCTGAATGATATGACAGGTAAGATCAGGTCACAGGCGTCTTACCCTGAAACAGATCCTGATAAAGCGCTTACTTACGCAGAGTATTTCTATAAAGTGGATGATGAGAAAGCGCTATACAAACATCTGAATAATACGGTAAGTGTTATTTCTCCGCAAGGGAATATCGATACGGCTGCAACTATTGGTAAAGACATAGAGCTGATGATGGATATGAGAGAGCAGCGTTCTGTTACTAATAGCAACAACTTAAATATTAATGCTGACCTGTTCACTTTTTCCTTCCCGCCATTATTCCTGATTCCAATGGCCTTAAATCTGATACAGCGTGAAGAGACGAAGTTCCGGTCTGTAGCAGCAACGAAGATTGTAAGCAGGCATGGCATCCTGGATAGTATTATTGCTATTGATAAAGGCAGCAGGGTTACTACCCGCAACCTCCTATATGACGGCGAAACAGGGGATGTATTATTGACAAGTACACAGAACGAGTTCAATGACCCCATCTATAATTTCAGCTTCCCTGTTGGCTGGGCATACGATGGCATGAGTGGTGCATATAAGAACATCGGCCTGGTGATGAATAATATTAAGATGAGCAATGGACGGATTGTGGAAGGCCTGAGCAATGATACCACCCATTATTTTGCCGCCGGCGATGAACTGTTGATACATTCTTATCAAAGAGTAGTAGGAACAGCATGTGATCCTAAGCTGGCTACGTTTCCTTCATCGGCCTTTATCTATGCAGTAGATGCAAATGCAGTAAGCGGAGGAAACCCGGATATCTATTTCGTTGACAGGGATGGCGTACCATTTTCCGGAGATAGCATCTCTTTGAAGATCGTACGTTCAGGACGGCGTAACATAGCAGCTGCGGTTGGTAGTGTAACCAGCCTGACTAATCCGCTCAGAACTATAGCAGGAAAGAAAGTCCTGGTATTGGATAGTACCAGCAATGTAGTGGCTGCTTCGGCAGTAGCTTACAACCAGTTCTGGAAGGTTGTTGATAAGAAAAAACCACAACAATCTAATGTGTGTCTGACTGTACCATACAGTCAGTATGTAGGAGAAAATGGTGACGGGGGTATAAAGTATTATGGTAACCAGGCGCAGTCAAGAACAATCAGAAAGAATGATTGTGGTACTGGTATACAGGGCACGAATGTAACCTATACTGTACCTGCCAACAGGTATTCTTCCACTATCAGTGTAGCAGATGCGAATGCAATGGCATCTGCCGAGATAGATAGTGTAGGGCAGATCTATGCTAATATTAATGGAAGCTGTGGTTATTCCTATAAAAACAGGGCAGATAGTGTGACGATTCGACATACCAACTGTGATTCGGCCGCTATTCCATTGCCATACACTTACAAGGTTGCTGCGGGAACTTTTACTTCTACGATCAGCCAGGAAGATGCTGACGAGCTGGCGAAACAACGTCTGAGAGATAGTGCAGAGATAAGTGCCAGTGTTAATGGACGCTGTTACTATAGCAATGACACTACAGGCTTACTGGTCTATCCGGTTTGTGATTCCGGAAGAGTTCCTACCGGTGTATATTATGCTATACCTGCAAATGTTGATACGTCAATGATCAGCAAGGCTGCTGCTAATGATAAAGCGCGGGCAAGATTTGCATTGGCAGCACAGATGTATGCAAATGCTTATGGAAGCTGTGGCGCCCTACCGATATATGCGACTATTGAGCATGTGAGGGTGTCTACTACACAAACAGAGGTCTATGAAAAGCTGTTCATTACTTTCTATTCGGAAGAGAATCTCATTACTGAGGCAAATGCTTCAAATCTGGCAGTGACGTATAAAATAACACATGTAGACTGCAAATACAACCAGATTTTATCTGAAGAAACAATTACCGAGGTATGTAGTGGGCAACGAAAGATAATTACCCATGTTGGAGGAGATTTAATATTCCGCCAGGATGAAAATAGCTGTGACCGATGGATTTACGAGGTGCTTCCCGGACCAGGATATATTCCGGTCAACCCTCCACAGGAACCATTACCATAAGCCGATTTAAAATGAAACTCTTTATGAAAATATATAGCCGGTTATTACTAATTACGCTGATGTCATTGAGTATGACTTCTGGCTTAAAAGGCCAGGTAACTTCCGCTACGTGTGAGTCGCTGAAGCCGCTATTCGACTACCTGATCACCTCACAAAGGTTATTCACAAAAGCATCAGATGGTATGACCTTAGCTGCTATCCTGGAAGATGCAAGAGATGCAGGATACAGTGTCTCGTATACACAGAGTGCGATCCTCTCCCGCAATATAAACGGCGCCTTCTATGCTAAGACACAGGCAACCAATGCTGCTGTTTATCAGGCACAGATAGGCGATTGTATAGTATCACTAAGGGCCGTCAGCGGTAACGTAGCTTTCTATAATCTGCGGAGTGATGCATGTGGTACTGATGGAACAGTCACTTATCATCTGAATGGCGGTTCCACATTAGTTGCCCGTTTGCAGGTGGATTCCTGTGCGACTTGTACTATGGTGACCACCAGCGCTTGTTTTAGTACCATAACAGGAGGTGCTGTGAATCCATATTTATATGGATTGGCAGGAAATTGGCGACCATCCAGTTCATACGTCTACTACAGTGACCGGAGTGAAACATCCCTGACTGAAGATGTATCCTTACGCAGGGCAGGCACTATCCGTAGTTTTTCTTCCTTCTGGAAGTTTGACAGCAATACCCTTAAAATGGTGAACGATACAACGAAGTGGGTCTGGAACAGTCAGCTGACTTTGGTGAACCGTAAAGGGGCTGAATTGGAAAACAAAGATCCCCTGGGACGTTATAATGCCGGTTTGTATGGTTATGATGATGCATTGCCGGTAGCAGTAGCCCAGAACGCCAGATACAGGGAGATTGCCTATGAAGGATTTGAAGATTATGATTTTGGAGGAAATCCCTGCGATGCAGCATGCGCTGTACCAAGAAGCTTCGACTTCTCTTTTTACAGAACCAAGTTTGACACGACCGAGCAACATACGGGAAAGTTCAGTCTGCGGGTGGATACAAGTGCCGGTATCACCGCTGGAATAACAGGTACAGCAGATGGCGGATTTGGTCTTGCATTTAACAAAGGCCAGACAAGCTGCGATACTTCTATCTATGGCCTGGCTTCTATAAGTACTGATACCAGCGCACTATTACCTTCTTTTTCTCCTATAGCAGGTAAGACGATTGTAGTGAGTGCCTGGGTAAAGGAATCCCAGGACTGCCAGGGTACTGCCTATGCGGGTAACAGGTTCGCTATACTGATAAAACAACCGGGCGATAGCAGCACTATCATCGCTCAGCCTAAGGGGGCTATTATTGAAGGATGGCAGCGTTACGAAGAAGTGGTGTCTGTGCCGGAAGATGCTACCTCCATATCCATCGTTATGCAGGCGATAGCAGGGCATGCAGTATACTTTGACGATATCAGGATACATCCTTACAATGCCAATATGAAGTCGTACGTATACAACCCTTCAGATCTGCGCCTGATGGCAGAACTGGATGAGAACAACTACGCGACCTTTTATGAATATGATGATGATGGTACACTCATTCGCCTGAAGAAAGAAACGGAACGGGGTGTTAAAACCATTACCGAAACGAGGAGTGCACTTTTAAAAGAAAACACTGACAGATGAGACCATTTTTATTATCCCTGAATCATATGAAATCTTTGGTACTGGCCTGCCTGTTGCTGATGATGGCCATTGCTGGTCAGGCACAGTCTATGATCTCACTGAAGCAGACACTGAGCGGCAGCAGAGGACAGATAGCCAAAGACTCTGTTGCTACAGTAACAGATAGCCTGTATTTCAATCCGGCGATACTCAATTCGCTGGATACACCTTATAAAGTGCGGAACATCATCACGTTTAAGATCAACGAGTATGTGGCTATAAATTTACCTCCTACATTCACTGCCGATGTTGCTATCAGGATCATTTACACAAGACCTGATCTTCAACTGGATTCTGTGGACAGGACTTTATCTATCAACTATGTAGATACCAGTACTTACAGAAGCAAAAGCAGCTTTGTGTTTAATAATGCGCACCAGGTAACGGTACGCGTGCTCAGCCTGACTACGACGGGCACTACAGACTTTAAACCTGCTTTAGCGCTTGACAATGAAATGCAGGTATACCCGGTATATAAACTATCCTGCACGGATAATGCGGTGAAAAGTTTCACATCCATTCAGCTTTCCGAATTTAACGATGCCGATGAACTTATGGTTAGCTGGCCAACCGTGATTGGTGCGGATGTCTATGACCTTGAGTGGGCCTATATCGATTCAAGTGCATTAAGGGTAAACAGATACGGAAACCCTATCAATACGGCACTGATATTTAAGAATAATGCCTCCCGTGTAACAGTCCGCGGAGGTAGCTATAATATTCCATTACTGTATGATCAGGAAGGTGCGCTTTATTGCAGGGTAAGAGCGGTGCAGGAAAGAGAGCATAATGTACGTATAGAGACCGCATGGAGTTCAGCTTTCCCCGGCGGACTAGGTAGTTACTCATATGGCGGTCACCAGGTAGCGCTGAACTGGCAGGCAACTACCAGCTTTGCAGAAGAAGGTAAACGTAAATCTGTTGTGCAGTATTATGATGGTAGTCTGAGAAGCCGGCAAACAGTAACAAAGGACAATTCGACCAATACTACGATCGTAGGGGAGACTTTCTATGATTATCAGGGTAGACCTACGATACAGGTGATGCCTTCGCCTACTTTAAGTGGTATCATCAAATATTCACCAGGATTCAATACAGGGATTAATAGTCCGGAGTACGACAAGGGCCAGTATGATACATTACCTTCTCCTGCGAACTTCCTGACGGCGAGTGCCAAACCGATGTCAACCGCCAGTGGTGCTAACCAGTATTATTCTCCGAATAATCCTGATACATCAGATTTTAACAAGTTCATTCCTGATGCGGAAGGATACGCTTTCACAGAGACTGTGTATACCCAGGATAACACAGGAAGGATCAGTCGCCAGGGTGGCGTAGGACCAGTATTCAGAATCGGCAGCAATCATGAAACGGAATACTACTATGGTTCTCCGGGAGTAAACGACCTGGATGCTCTCTTCGGTACAGATGCAGGCGATAGGACGCACTATTTTAAGAACATGGTCCAGGATGCGAACGGACAGTATGCTGTAAGCTATGTCGATATGCATGGCCGTACGGTAGCTACTGCGCTCGCCGGCAGACCGGATAGCGCTAGTCTGTCTGACTTATCTTCTTATAGTGAGCAGAGTGTTACCGATACCTTGTCTACTAGGAATAGTAATATCATCAAGGACCTGACATTGGAAAACAGGCAGAGTCAGCTGGTGGCGATAGATGGTGACTACACTTTTAATTATCAGCTGAAGGCGCCTGCAATTAAACTGAACGGTTGCCAGGGACAGATATGCTTCAATGGTCTTTATGATCTTGAGATAAAGATTACTGATGATGCTTACAACCAACGTTTAGGAGGTAAGCCTTTTGATACGGTATTCCACAACTATAACCTGGATAGTATAAAGGCTGATTGCAGTATTCAACCGAGGGATTTCAATGTCAGCTTTACAGTACACCTGCTTAAAGGTAATTATGAGATCACCAAGCAGCTAACCATTAACCGTGAAGCACTGGAATACTACAGGGATAGCATTTTTCTGAAGCAGAATACCTGCATCACCCTCGATCAGTTTATCCAGCAGCAACGTTCATTACTGGCGACTGCGCAATGTGTACCTGATTGTAAATCCTGCCGGGATAGCATTGGTACCTGGGCACAGTTCTGGGCTAAATATCCGGCGTTGATAGGGCAAGCGGTGGGAGATTCCGCCCTGTACAAGGCACAGGCATTATCTGACTATAATGAAGCTGTTGAGAACTGTGATGCTTTATGTAACAGCACCAGTGACGCTACAGATATCCGCAAAGCGATGCTGCTGGATGTGACCGCACCTTCAGGACAGTATGCCAATCCGGATGATAGTACAAACATTTATTCCATATTCTATCACAAGGATCTGGGTTACCTTCCTCCATACAGGCGTGATACCGTTTACTATATGAATGAGGCAGGTTTGCCTGATATGGTATATGATGACGAAGTACAGGCATATGTCAAACCGCAGCAGTTATCACCTAAAGCATTTGCCGCTAAGTTTAAGGATTCCTGGGCAGAGGCATTGCTAAAGTTCCATCCGGAGTATTATAAATACCTGGCCTTCCTGAAGCACAAGCCTAGCTATGACTGGGACAGGAAGATGGAGGCTGTTGATGATTATGTAACAGCGAGGGACAGTGGTTATCTGAATCCTGTAGCGGACACGAATTTTATTTTCACAGCGGTGCAGGCAAACAAAGACCCGCTGGCGGCAGAAAATTCTCTATGGAATACAAGACTCAGCCAGATCCTGACCAGCTACAATAACCAGATAGCACCGGGTAGTAACCTCTCTCTCTGGAGTGTAGCAACTCTCAGTGTAAAATGTAAGGACGCAGTAAAGGATTGTTTCGACACCTATAGCACACCTGCAATGGCATTCAATGAGTCGTTATTATGTACAGGCGACCTTGATATGGCATGGAGAAGCTTCCGTCAGTCATATCTGGCGGCCAAGCATAATCTGCTGGATGCCGATATCTATAACGTCGGCGCTCCTGCAGGATATGCTATGGTGACTGCTGAGCAGCTGATTGCTATCGGGAAATATCCCCGTTTCAATACAGCAGCAGCTGCTTTATCGCAGAATGGTTTAGGCTATCTGAGTACTAACAAGACACAGAAAGAGTTAACAGACTCGCTGAATAAAGCGCTTGACACAGCATACGCGCAGAACTGTAATGCCTATGTGTCAACCTGGATGCAGCAGTTGGCTCCCTGTAAGTATGACTCTACTGCCTGGAAGCAGATCAAAATAAAACTGCTTGAGGTTTGTAAACAGGGATCGGATGTAGACCATCCGCTTGGCTCCAGCTCTGTAAAGCCATCCAGCAGTTATAAATACAAGAGTTTCCAGGATGTGTTGAATGAATACAACGCAGCTAATCATATTGATAGTCCGTGGACATGCAACGCTTATCTGATCACGGCTCCTGCTCCATATGACAAGCAGCCTGCTTATGGAGATAAGAAAACGTATACTGGGCCGACGGATTGCGAGTGTAACCAGTTACGCACTTTACAGACAGAGTACAATGTCCGTAAGAACAGCAGTGACTCCACATTAGCAAGCTATCTGAACCGGACGAGAGGTACAGCACTTTTACAGTCGGATCTCCAGGTATTACTGGATGCATGTAGTGCATCAGGCGGTAGCTGTACTTATCTGTCTCAGCCAGTGGAAATCCCTGTGTTGATGCAATGTAATGTTGCACCGGCGTGTGTTTCCTGCACTGAAGTAAAACAGGCATACGACGCCTTTAAGGCTAAGTTCCCGGGTGTTACACCGATGGAGCAGGAGACTGATTCTCTGCAGCAGTTGAAGAATCAGCTGTTCGCTGCTTATATGAATAATCGTCTTGGATTTGGTAAGCAGGCATGGGAATACCTTGTATTTATGGATACCTGTGCGCTGTATACAACTAAGGATAGTACAGTTTGTAAAACTGGTAATAAGCTTTATCATACTTATGAGGAATGGCTGGGGAGGAGCGTAGTTATCGCTGATATAGTCAGTACACCGGATAATGGTTATCTCCTGGCGGGCTCCCTGAAGGGAATGGTAGATACTACTTCGGACAGTACTATTTATACATCAAGGGTTAGTGATACTTCTAATTTATCTGTGGGACCCGTAACGCCCGTAGTGCAGCGGGATAGTCTCGCTCTCCTGCTGAAAGTGAACCAGTATGGGGACGTGCAATGGGCAAAACATTATGGCTTCGGCTCTGATAACTACTTTACTAAGGTAAGAACAACCAGGGAAGGAGGATATGTAGCCATCGGCTCGGTGCAAAGTGTAGGACGTGACAGTTCTGCGGTGCTTATCGTGAAGACTAACGGATCCGGAAGTGTGCAATGGAGCCGGAAAATTGGATTAAGTACGGCGAATGGTGAGACCGGATGGGACATTATCCAGACAAGCGATGGCGGCTATGCTTTTGCCGGAAGGACGAACACTAACTACGTAGACAGTACTGGCGACTGGTTAGTAGGTGCAATAGATGCCAACGGATATGGCAGGTGGCTGAAACAACTGGGTAATGGTAGCATTGATGAGGTGTATTCAATGTTCGAGGACCATGACACATTGGTAGTGTTAGGTAGCACATTCCTGGTACATAGCGGTGGGTGGCGTGACTATGACGTTGTGATCGCTAAATTGAATAAGAATACGGGTGTTACGAGCAAAACATTCAGGTATGACTTTGGAAGTGCGCCGGGAACAAATAATAACTATCCGAATATTGTTCAGAAGACGACTTATGGGTTCCTGTTCAATGTTACAAACGGCGTCGGGAAATCGGCGAGAAGTGGCATTGTTGGTGTTACTAATAATGGAGATATCCTTACTTCCCGTCAGTTGTCGAGCCCATTGGACACAATTATTGCCCAGGGAATGCCGATGATTGGATCTGCTAATGGTATTCTTGCGATACAGAACGTACTTACCCAGCCTAAGAACATATTTGCATTTAATAAGATCAATACTGATACTACACTTGCCTGGTCTGATCTGATAAGATTAGATAGTTCGTCTTTTCTGAATGATGTGCTGGAAAGACCTGATGGTGGGTATGTTGCAGGAGGAACCTACGGTACACGCGGATTACTTGTATATACGCCGGTTTCCGGAAGGCTGACCTGCGGTAAGTCTACGCTGAACAGTACCTTTACCACGCTTAGGGGAACGCCCAACAAGAATAGTCCGATGGGTATAGACATGGCGAGAAATATAGATAGCGCTTTATTGCCTGTTACTATTCAGCCTGTTGATCTTTCGATATATGAAGTGGGGATTGGCTGTTATGATAGTGACAGCTGTTATAAGATTCGTGGAGGCCCTTTATTATGTGGCAATTCAAATGCGATATTCCGTGGCTATACTGACAGCACAAACAATTGTTCCGATAATGAATACTTTGCAGTCAGCAAGGGAACGGAGCTCTATAATGCATACGTAGATTCGCTGAAAACAAGTTTTGGTAATACCTATGCTGACAGTTGTATGCAGGCCGGTCAGAAGGAAGCCTATACCCTGACATACAATATCAGCGAATACCATTACACCTTATATTATTATGATCAGGCAGGAAACCTTGTTAAGACTGTTCCTCCCGCTGGTGTAGTGGTGGATCGTTCGGCCTCCTGGGCCAGTCGTGTAAGAGCGGCGAGAGCAGCCGGAACTGACCTGACGCCAGCGCATACCATGGTAACCAAATACCGGTACAATACGTTGAACCAGGTAGTTGCACAGCGTACGCCTGATGCCGGCGATAGTAAGTTCTGGTACGATAGGCTAGGCAGATTAGCGGTTTCCCAAAATGCAAAACAACAACCTTTAGCAGCGTACAGCTATACCCAATATGATCCATTAGGGCGAATTACAGAAGTTGGGGAGATTTCCAGCAGTACTGCGATGGATAATGCGTTGAGCAGAAGTCCGGGCAGCCTGGCTGGATGGTTTACAAACTCGGCCAATAGCCGTACGCAGATCACTGTGACGACTTATGACATTGCTAATAGTTTCATTGCTGGCTACTTATCACCTGTAAACTTACGCAACAGGGTGGCCTGGACAGCGTTATATGATTCCGCACCTGAGCAGATTGCCGGTGGTTATGCAGCTGCTACTTTCTATAGTTATGACATTCATGGAAATGTTGATACCCTGTTACAGGATTACAAGAAGGGTAGTATGGCAGCTGCCAGCAATCGGTTCAAGAAGATTGTATACAGGTATGATCTCATCAGTGGTAAGGTAAATCATGTGGCATATCAGCCAGGAATGCCGGATGCTTTTTATCATCGTTACAGCTATGATGCAGAAAACCGCCTGACGAATGTTGAGACCAGCAGTGATAGTGTGTATTGGGAGAATGATGCGTTTTACCAGTACTATAAGCATGGGCCGTTGGCGCGTGCTGTGATTGGGCAGCAACAGGTGCAGGGGATGGATTATGCTTATACATTACAGGGCTGGTTAAAAGGTGTCAATAGTACCGCTGTAGGTACTGGGTTTGATATGGGGCATGATGGAAGTGGTACCGGCAGAGACGTCTTTGGATTTGCCTTGCATTATTATGGTGATAGGGATTATAAGCCCCTGAGTCAAGGATTGAATCCTTTTGCTCCGGTGGGTAATACAGGGTTTAAACCACTGTTTAATGGGAATATAGGCGCTATTAGTCAGTCTATTCCTTCATTGGGTACTCCACTGCAGTATGCATATAATTATGACGTTTTGAACCGTCTGAAGGGCATGCAGGTGAGTAGGGGGCTGGATTCTCTTGCTAACAAATGGACGCCGGTAAATCTGCCTGATTTTAAAGAGGATATTAGTTATGATCCAAATGGTAATATCCTGAATTATAACAGGGCGGGCAATAATACCTTCGCCGGTAAGCAGCTGCCAATGGATAGTCTTACCTATAAGTATACAGATGGAACGAATAGGCTTTCTTATGTGCAGGATGCAGTATCTTCTTCTAAATACGATGTTGATATTGATAACCAATTGAAAGATAACTATCAATATGATGGTATCGGTAATTTGATTAGGGATTCAGTTGCTGGTATAACAGCTATCGACTGGACTGTGTATGGAAAGATCAAAAGCATCAACAAGAACGGTACGCTCATTAATTACACCTACGATGTAGCTGGTAACCGCATCAGCAAAAGTGTGAATGGTGTTGAAACCTGGTATGTAAGAGATGCTACCGGGAATGTGATGGCTGTTTATGAGAACGGAAATCCTGGCGTTAACGGCGGCAAATTGTCAAGGTCTGAAACACATCTCTATGGTTCCAGCCGTTTAGGCGTTAATTCATTGGTTACCAATTTGGAGGATGCACAGCCATCTACAGCGGTAAATTTACCGGGGTTAGATTCAGGTATAAATATTAATTTCATACGAGGTAATAAGGTCTTTGAATTAAGTAACCATTTGGGGAATGTACTGGCGACTGTGAGTGATAAGAGGAGGCTGCAAAGTGGGTCGTGGTTTAAGGCGGATGTTAGGTCGGCGCAGGAGTATTATCCGTTTGGGATGATGATGGTGGGGAGGAGTTTTAATGCGGGAGGTTATCGCTATGGGTTTAATGGGAAGGAGAATGATAATGAGGTGAAGGGCGAGGGGAATCAGCAGGATTATGGGATGCGGGTGTATGATCCGAGGTTAGGGAAGTTTTTAAGTGTGGATCCGTTGACGAAACAGTACCCATGGTACACACCATATCAATTTGCAGGTAATAAACCGATATGGGCAATTGATCTCGATGGCGCTGAAGAGGATTTTCCAGGTTCGCCTGGATATATGGGTACGAAAATTGGACGTGAGACAGCTTTCGGAATAAAGAAAGGTTTTAGAAACGCCCAGTTATTTGTACGGCAGTTATTCGGCGATATTAAAGAAGGTCAGAAAATAAGGGCCGTAATAGTAAGAGATGACTATGATTTGCCCTATAAATTGGAGGACGTCGATGTTAGCGAGAGAACTACCTCTGAAAAGATATGGGCTACCGTAGATGACGTTGTTTCTATAGCGTCTGTTTATACTGGTAGATCTATAGCTCCAGGTGCTGCTCCAATGATGGCCCAAGCTAAAGGTATGGCAGGATGGGCAAAGGGTGTACTTAAGATGTCAGACGGTTTTTTTCACACTCGCACTGGTTTAAAACTAGGACAAGGTAGCGTTCATCTTAATCGGTTTACTCACTATTTAGCTCACGCGGTTGATGATCTTACAAAAATGAAACATGGAGTTTTTCAGTTAGGCAAAAATGAAACTGTAGTTGGCTTGCTAGATGATGCATGGAAAATGGTGAAAGAAGGCGCAAAAAATGTGACGTCTTCGGTTGGGACAAATGGAAATATTAGTTACGTGGTTGATATGGGACGAAAAATTGGTTATGAAGGCGGTTACCTAGGAACAAAAGCAGCCTTAAATAAAGTTCAAATTGTAATAAAAAAGGGTACAGTCGATGAGCTTGTGACTGGCTTTCCTGTAAAATAGTATATATAGAATGATTAAAATTTTTTTTAATTCTAAGTTAGATGAACGCCATAAGGATATAGCGGTTCAAATACCGGTATTAGGGATAGATGCATATGTGGATTCATATTATCTGTCAATCGATAATTTTTTCATGCCTGGCGACGAAAGCCCTACAAAGATTAGCAATTGTTTAAGGCATATGATCGATTGTTGGCTAGATAGTTGTGAATTAGCCACTGTTGGTGATGTGTTGTATTTTGCGTATGACTTTTCAGATCAATATATTGGTCTGCTAAAAGTTTATTTGGAAAATCCAGCTACCATAGTATTAAGTGGAGGGTATACTACAGCATTTTTGGGTTGCGATACAAGTCCTTATGAAATGCCTTTATTGTCATTGAAGGAAGATGAATTTGAAATTTTAACAAATGAATTTAAAATGGAAAGAGAGGCATTCATTATACAAATGAAAAATATTCTCGAAATCCAATAGGATTAAAGTGGTTAATCTGTTTTATAATATTAAATAAAGATGCCCGGTGATCACCGGGCATCTTTATTTAAGTATCGCTTGTAATTTAGATTTGGCGAGGAAAGCACCTAGTAGGGAATAAGGGGTTAGCCTATGCTGGCCCCTTGTTATTTATGATATGATCGGCATGTCTAGCTTTCGCATCTCTGAGAAACATATCCAGGAGTTTAAAAGCATCGACTCTATCTTGGTCATTGCATATAATCCGAAGAAACCTCCCGTGACACTGCAATCTGCGCAGCAATCTTAATAGATGATTCTATTTCATCTCATTCATATCTTCACAATTGCGGCGACATGTATTCCTACCTTTTTAGCTATCCCCTATTGGGATAGTTTTTTATTTTTCCTCATCTCAGTATGCCTTTTTGCAGATAGTAATTTCCTCTATATGTGTAGTGAAAAAAATACTTAAGATGTGCTGCAGAATGAAATAATCGATAGCATAAATCTAGGACATGACCAAGGCATCCACTAGCCCACCGATATTGTATCATTTTTCTTGCAGTCGAAAGAAAAAACTATATCTTGGAGATAGTTCTTTAAGTAAAAGTGTGCGGTGCTGGTGGTCTATCGGAGTTTTAGTGTCGGTGGTTATCGCTATGGGTTTAATGGACAAGAGAGGTCAGACGAGATCAGAGGCGAGGGAAATAGCTATACAGCGCAGTTTTGGGAGTATGAGCCGAAAATTGGTAGGAGGTGGAATTTAGACCCCAGGCCTAAGATTGGGGAGAGCTCATATTTTACTTTTTCCGGTAATCCAATACTTTTGGCCGATCCCCGGGGAGATACAGTAATCGTAAATAGTTTTGGAGCTATAATTTCTAATGATGATATTGGAACCGCTGTATATGTGCACCATTATACTGATAATACAAATAGATTTATCGGTAATTTAGGAGGGACCATTGATGCAAATGAGATTATGGGCAATCTGCTAGATAAAAATGTGAAAGATATGAGGAGTATGATGAAGATACCGGGATATGGTCCTTATATGTATTATCGTCGTGTTAAGAATAGAGGTGAATGGGATTATAAATCAAATAAGCGTTACATCTATGCTCTTGCAAATCGGTTCGATAGGGGTAATGAGTCGCCAACGAGATTTAAATATGATGAGTATCTTTTAACAGCAGCTGAATTCGGAAATTTCCATTTTGGAGTACTCGGATTAGCTACTCAATTTTTTTCAAAACCGACTTTATTAGAAATGGCGGGAAGGGCACAAATGCAAGCAGGAACGTCCGATCCATCCTGGCAAAAGTATAAGGTTGTAGAGCATATTGCTGGAAATGACCGTTATTATGAAAAAGTATTACAAGCTCCTTATGGTGATGACCCAGAGGATCAAAGATCGATCTATAAAGGGTTTCAGCTCTATATGAGAAAATATAGAGATAGTGAGAATTATTAATTCATTAATGCGTTTATGATGAAAGTTAATTTGCCTTCATTTTGTCTGGCATGGGGTCTAGCCTTCTATTGTAGCTGCAATACTGTCGATCGGAGAACTGTATTACATATTCCGATCAAAGAAAAAGGAGTTGTAATTAATGTAGATTATGTAGCTGTAGGAGCAACTTCTAAAGATGTAATGCAAATTATTAGATTTTCGTCAGATGGGAAATCAGAGGTATTGAAAAATCTAGAAGTTTACGATACCATCTTAAGCTATAATCTTAGAGACGATACCACTTTGAGCCTAATATTTTGTGACACGGTATTTATGTCCAGACCACAAAAATTGGATACTATCAACGTGAGAATTAATTAAAGAGTGGAAAGAGCAAGACATAAATAACGATGCCCAAGCTATGAGTCGGACATTGTTATTTACATCTTTTTTTATTGAATAGCTTTAAGTTCATATTGTTGATAATGTGAAGAAGATGTGATTTAATCTGACTGTTGGGGTAATATCTTGAGCAGCTGACGTAAATCGTTCGGCTGCTCTTTTTGATGATAGGTAAATAGCATCTGAGGACCAGTTATTTTGGTATAAGTACACTTCATTTGAATGTTTATGATGGTGTGTATGCACGCCTAATGGCATAGGGAGTTTGAATGTTTACCGTTATGGGTTTAATGGGAAGGAGAATGATAACGAGGTGAAGGGAGAGGGGAGTCAGCAGGATTATGGGATGAGAGTATATGATCCGAGAGTGGGGAAGTTTTTGAGTGTGGATCCGTTGACCAAATCCTATCCTGAATTGACGCCCTATCAGTTTGCTTCAAATACTCCCATTCAAGCTATTGATTTAGATGGCGCGGAAGCCTTTTTTGTTCATGGAACAGAGTCATCGGCTAAAAGATGGACTGAATCAAATATGGCAAAACGGGGAGTACAAACTTTACTTAGATTAACAAACAATAAGTATTATAATGTAGGGTTTAACTGGGGGTCTATCGTTTACAACGATTATGGAATAAGAGCGGAAGCTGCGAAACAGTTAGCAACTTATGTTTTGAGAAATAGGGTAAAGGGAGAAGAAATAACATTGATAGGCCATAGTCACGGAGGAAATGTTGCCATTCAAGCAGCGAAGATTATTTATGAAGGAACGGGTATTAAAGTAAATATTATAACTATTGGTACTCCTGCATATAATAAAAAAGGTGGAGTAGAGAATCCGGAGACTAACAAAAAATACATTAATGACCATATTGCTTTATGGAATACTGTTGATGGAGTTTCTGGAGGAATGGCAGGGGATGACTATTTCAAAACATCTTCAATTACTACAAACGTCGAGATTGATGTAAGTAAATATTTTGATTCCGGAGAGACGGTTGATGCTCATTCATTTGACGTGCTTGCACCTGAGTCAATTGAAAATGCCATTAAGGCAGGAAAGGTCAGAAAGCTGAAACCTGCAGCATTAAAGGCAAATGTTGAGGTTATGGCTCCCAAAGGAACTACGACCAACTTAACGGTTAAATCGGAAAAAAACAGCAAAAAAAATAAAGAAATGGTAAAATATGCTTATTGGGTATTAGTCTGTTGGACAGTAATTTTCATTTTACTATTTGTTTCTGGATTTATAACGTTCGGCCATGGAATAGGAGATATTATCTATGCGTTTTATGTAGTGGTATTTTTTATTCTTATTTCCATACTACGATATAAAGTTCTGAAAGGAAGAATGAATTTAATAATAGAGTACTTTTTTTTTGGTGTGATTGCATTGTTTATTGGGTATATCACATTGGAGTTTACATTGCTCCGAGGGCCAGAATATGCATGGAACGGTAGATTTTTTTATCATGATGCAACGAACTAGCATTTTCGTGTGTGTTATTATGTCCACAGAATGAAGGCAGTAATTAATTCTTCAGGAATTAGATTGGCGATTAGCTCGTGGGCTTCCGAGTGATCATGCTTTTCTTGGAAATTATAATTTAAGATGCTATACTGTGAATCTATTGAAATGAAGTTATAAATAGTTTAATAATAAATCCCCTGGTGTGTAAAGCCAGGGGGATTCATTATTGAATAGCTTTAAGGTGATTGCATCGAGGAAGTAAAAGATGCACCTTTTATACTAGAAAGTCTTATTGTAGGTCGTTTAACATCTTATCTAGTAAATATAGCCCCCCGGATGGCCCCTTAATAGGCATAAGCTTGTTTAGTTTTAACATCCCTGATAAAAAGCAGAAATAACGTGTAATAGCGCTGCTTTATCATCCGCAGGCAGTGTCTCAGCCTCTTTAAAGTATATAATTACTTCAGCATCATGTCTACCCACGTAGTGTTATTTTTTTTTTTCAGCTGAAAGAGCAGTGAAAGGAAAAACTATACCTTAGGGCCAGTTCTTTGAGTGTGCAGAGCAGTTATTGGGGTAAAGTTGCGTAGGAAGTTATCGTTATGGGTTTAATGGGAAGGAGAATGATAATAATGAGGTGAAGGGCGAGGGGAACCAGCAGGATTATGGGATACGGGTATATGATCCGAGGTTGGGGAAGTTTTTGAGTGTGGACCCTATCACTGCGAAATATCCAGAGTTGACACCGTATCAATTTGCAAGTAATAGAGTTATAGATGGTATTGATTTAGATGGACTAGAGCATTTGAGATATGATGAACTTAAAGAAGCCATTAAATCACATCCTCTTCGGCTGGAGAACGGGAGCAAAATTTCTAATCCGTTTCTTAGAGGTCTGTACAATACTGCAAAAGTTCTAGCGCCCTTAAGGCCATTGGATGACAAGGATCCTCAAACGGCAGGGGAGGTTGTAGAGAACCTTAAAGAGTTGCCAACTAATTTGTCGAAGATTCCCTCATCACTTAAAAAATTATATACAGAGGGCACTCTAGATCAAAAATAGAGGGAACAACTACCATAGTGTTAACAACAGCAGCCTTAATTAAGGGGAGGGGTACAGGAGTTAATATTGAAGGGTTGACATTAAAAGGGCTGAGTCTGAATTGGACATGGAAAAGCGTCAAAACGTTTGGTCATATCTTTACTCAACATGGAGCTCAGTTAAAGATCCCCCAGCTGGCAGACCGAGCAAGATCTTTTGGAGTAGCTATTGGTCAATGGACCAACAATGAAAAGGCTGCTGAATTTATAAAAGGCATTTATGATACATTGAAAGACGGTGAGAATATAGTTGATATACTTGCTGGTCTTGGCCAAGTAGTTAATGCAGATCAATCGATTATATCAACTACTAAAGCTATTATTGTAAAAAATGCAGAGGGTGCAACTAATGCCTTAAAGACAGGATACCCTATTGTAGAAAAAGTAATAAGATGAGTAATAAAGGACTAGAGATTTTAATTGAGCCTCAATGGGCGTTACAAGGTACAAAATACAGTGAAGCCGAATTTGAGTCTGATTTTGATTTAGATAGTGTTTCTGCTGTTTTTTATGTTATGTCAAATGTATTATATGGTAATGGTGTATGTTTTGAATTGAGAATTAGTGGGAGAGAATATAAAACATTATCAGCTGAATTGGTTATCTTCTTAGAAGAGTTATTGGGTCTTATTGAATTTACTAATAGGAATGAAGTATCTAAGCATAGTTTAGATTTTTATGAGCAAGGAGCAAATTATTCTTTAAAGTTTGAAAAGGCAAATGATGGGTTGTACGTATTAGAATTTATAGATAGAAGTAATCCGTCTGAGTTAGTGAAGTCGGAAGGGCTATTACTAGATTTGAACTTTTTGTTGTATACTTTTTATTGCCGATTTATTTTTTTGGCAAATAAGTTCTGTCCTGAGATGAGCCAAAATGAGCTTTATCTTGAATGGAAAATAAATGTTTCCAGAATGTTTAAAATGGAGGAATCAATTTAAGCATTGGTGACTCAATAGATACATTATCTTCACATGAAAAAAAAGACAATAAAGAAACTCTTCACCATAACAACCCTCTTCTTCACCCCGATTTTTATATCAGCCGTAAACGCCTATTCGTTTCTGGACGAAATACCCTTCTACTACGATTTTTTCGCCTTAGCCCTTATCTACTGCTCACTATTTTATCTAGCCGCCTGCCTCTTCTTCAAAAAGAAGAAATTTTCGCTGTTCATGTATTTGTTAACCATAGGCTCAATACAACTGCTTGCCGGTATCATTTTATTCATTTGTTTCTACGGATATGCCTTCCCAGGTTACGAAACGAAGTATATCCATTATGATTATTTACCCTACATACTAGACTAAAAAAGCAGCCCAATTATCCACATCACCACTCCATACCTGTGGATAATCTCCACCGTCCAACCCGCTCTCTCCCAATGAATTATATTAAATTTATAGTGTCACAAAAAAAACGCTGATGGCAAAACAAAACTCACTTTTCCCTTTTACCCGTAAACTGGGTAACGTCATAGGCTACGAGCGCAATGGCAAGTACTACCTGCGTAAGATGCCTGAAATAGTCCGGCAGAATGCTGCCACCCGTTCCGCAGCACAACGCTTCGGTATAGCCAGTAAAAAAGGTGCCCTGATCCGTCACACCTTTTACACAGACCTGGATATCCGTTGCGACGACGGTCATATCAATCGCCTGAACAAGGCATTTATCGCAGCGGGCGACAACAACGCCGCTATAACCGGCTTCCGGTTCAATCAGCACACGGGAATAGACCGCTTCTTTTCTGTAGCCCCTAAGCTTTTCAGAAATGAAACATTGCATATCCCGAAGCAAACGCTGGCCCACCACAAAGACATCACCATCCTGGAAGTAAAAGTAATCGCCGCCCGTATTGACTTCCTGACACGCGAGGTTACCGGCACAGAAACGGCCACAATGACCATCGATCCCCGACAGCCTTTCGAAGGAGCCGACATTGCCCTGAATGTCCCCGGAGAAGGAACCTTAGTGATCACCCTACAGGTAAGAGGCATGTACGGAGATCGCCCTTCCAGCAACCGGCAATACCTGGCAGCCGACATTATCGCTGTGGCAACGCCACCGATACCAGATAACAAGCCGACCTACCCACAGCCAACAGCAACTAGGCAGAACCTTACACGTGCACATACATACCAAACGCTTATTCAACGGGAATAAACACCCCGCCTTCAGCGATTCTTTTGATGAGTAAAGCATCCATTGAATGTAATAACCCAACCCCATACCTTTGAACAGTTGCAGTATAGCTCTGCAGCAGTCTTACCATTGTCTGATACGACCTTCGCACCTCTTCTTATTAAGTTTTACTGTAATTATACACCTGGGGATCAACACCAGATCATCTCCACGTCTCCTTCATGGATACTTCATGTTTACAGCATAGTTTAGACTATTGCAGGGTAGGCATCTACTATATACCTTTGTAATCATGCAGAGTATTAAAAGTATCATAAGTAAATATTTCGATGAGATCTCTATAGAAGAACTGATTGATTGACTAACCACTATACAGTTCTTATCACAACCCCGATGCCGCAATCGGATATGGTCAGAGCGGACGAATCAACACTGAAAGTAGCTTTAGTCAAGGTATTGGCTAAATACGTTGAGGTGAAGGCAAACGCCTGAAGTAATGTAAAAAAAGTAATTTATACAGCCTCGTTTCACTTAATAAGCTAGCCGCATAAACAATAGCAGGAACGCGCAAGTAGCACGCGGTTTCAGATGGGAATGTCGGGCCTTCGGCTCTCCGGTGCCACGACCGATGCCGTCTAATCCATATTCAACGCCTCTATTCGATTGACAAGGCTAAATCGACATTCAGAGAGGCGCCGACCGACATCCCATACTGAAACCGAAGCTACTTAGCGTAAATAAAAAAGGGGGCTGTCTCATAAATAACTTTTACCCAAATTTATTCGGGTACCTAATGGAGAGAATTTCCGTATAAGAAATTCTCAGAGCCATCGAGTTACTTATGAGACAACCCCTTTATATCTACCGAAGAATACACTTATCTCACTACAACTTTCCGGATCTTATTCCCACCCTGCGTATCATAATTATAAGTGCTGATATACAGATCACCATGCTTATCTATCACCAATCCCATCGGACCATTAAAAGACGCATTTAACCCCACTCCATCCACATCTTCAGCATTACCACTCCCCGCAATAACTACCTTCCTTCCCGTAGATTTCTCAATCAGGCGCAGGTTATTATTAACATGATCGGCTTCATAAAGATTGCCTCTACGATCGAGCGCAATCTCCCAGCCGCCATAAGTAGGATCCAGCGGCAGAAAGGTCATCTGGCCATCCGGTGTGATCCTGGCATGTGGATACGCACTCACCCACATAGTGCCGGATTTATCAAAAACAATGTTCTGAGGCGTAGTGAGACCGGATACAATAGTGGTGTCATGGTGGCCTGAAGTATCCATTCGCAAGATAAACCCGTAATTGGTATTGCTTACATACAGGTTATGATCCGGCCCTAATGTAATGCCGGCCATAGGCATTATGCCCTGGTATATCGGCACATTCCTGCCATCCGGTTCTATACGCATCACATGCGTATTAAAGTCTGTAAGATACAGCTGCTTTGAGTGCTGATCCAGCGTGATGTTATAGGGAGAATAAAATTCTACATCGTAAGAAATCGGAATTGTGGATACCATATTACCAGTTATCTTACGCACCAACCTGTTGTAGCAATCAGCCACATATAAAGTACCATCGGCGCTGTCCACGGTAAGGCCCCAGGGACAATTAAAGCTGGCAGCTTCGCCAGCGCCGTCATCTCTGCCTACAGTGCCGGATCCTGCTATAGTCGTAACTGTAGCCCTATAGTTATAGGTAAACGGCTTTGAATAAGAATGATTGTCTACCTGTACAGTCAACTCGCCGGAGCCTGCCATTACGGGTATTACAACCGATACGCTATCCCGGTCAGCTGCAACGATATTTGCCTTTTCGCCATTCAGGGATACAGACACTTTGAGCCCTGATTTCATGACTGGGAAATTCGTTCCGTAAATTTTAACGGTATCGCCGCCACCTGCAGCTTCGGGATAAATTGAGGTGACCGTAACGTACGGATAATTGTCATCATGACTACAGGCTGAAAATAATAAGACGCTACTAACGACATAGAGTAGCGGGGAAAGAGGAAAACAAAATCTTTTCATAGATTCGGGTTCGGGTTAAACGTTTAAAAATATCGGCTAAAGATACAAAGGTTTATGATACGCTGGAATGAGCCAGACATTTTTATCGTAATATTAATTAGCTACCATGCTTATACCTAAAAAATGGGTGTATGCTAAGCCGTGATAATGTTGAACAAATTGAAGAAATACTGATGGATAACGAATATTTCATGAAAGAATGCCTCTCTTTGGCACAAGCCGCAAAACAACGTGGCGACAGCCCTGTCGGCTCCATCCTCGTCCGCAACGGCGAAATCATCGCCCGTGGCATCGAGGGAGGTAAAACCCATAAAGACATCACCTACCACGCCGAAATAGAAGCCATCCGCGAAGCGACAGCTTTACTAAACACCCAGGATCTGTCAGATTGCACCATGTACACCACCCACGAACCCTGTATCATGTGCGCCTACGTCATCCGACATACCCGCATACCAACTATCGTCATGGGATTAACCTCCGGCGATATCGGCGGCGCCAGCTCCGCTTATCCGCTCCTGAAAGATACCGGTATCAAAAAATGGGGACCCCCGCCACAACTCATCACCGGGGTACTGGAAGAAGAATGTAGGGCTTTACGCATTGACTGACTTCCACGTCAGCCACTTCTCAAATACAGCAATCAGGTTATTCTCAACAAACGGCTTGGTAACAAAATCATCCATACCCGCCGCAATACACTTTTCCCTTTCGCCCTTCACATTCCCCGCTGTCAAGGCTATAATAGGAATGTGAATATGCGGACTGATCTCCCTGATTAACTGCGTAGCTTCATACCCATTGATAATAGGCATCTGGATGTCCATAAAGATAATATCAGGTAACTGCTGCTTAGAGCTCTCAACAGCTTCTTTGCCATTCTTCGCCTCCATAATATGGGCAGCAGGAGCAATCTTCCGGATAATGGTACTCGCCAGCAGCATATTGATAGGATTATCTTCCGCGATCAGGATATTAATATTGGCTTTGATCTTCTTATGATCACGGCTTTCCGCCCGCTTAGCCTCAGCGGTGTCTTTGATAAACAAATGGGATAGGGCATGGTACATTTCCTGTATCTTAATAGGTTTTAACAGACGTTGATTGACGTGCAGCTCCTCACAGGCCCTGATGATCTTTTCATCGTCTGCAGAACTATGCAGTAAGATGATAGCAGGCTCTTTATCCAGCTCCTCAAAGTTCGTCCTGATCTTCCTGATCGTTTCCAGTCCATCCATAAAAGGCATATGATAATCCATCAGGATCACATCATACTGCTGTTTCGTCATCAGGAACTGAAAGGCTTCAATGCCATTCGATGCCTCGTCAGAGTTGATGCCCTTCATCTGCAGCATCTTTCTCAGGATGGTCCGGTTATGTTCATTATCATCAACGATCAGCACATTTTTGACAAGGTCGATATTTTCCCATGCAATGGGAGCGCCGTCTTCTGTTTTTACCGTAATTTCAAAAAAGAACGTACTACCTTTTCCGGGAGCACTTTCCAGTTGAAGCTGACTCCCCATGAGTGCCAGCAGTTTATTGGAAATACTCAACCCCAGACCCGTACCGCCATATCTTTTAGTAGTGGAAATGTCTTCCTGTAAGAAAGCCTCAAATATCTTCTGCTGTTTACTCTTATGGATACCAATACCCGTATCCCTTACCTGGAACCTGATAGTGGTCATACCCTCCGTTGGTTGCCCTACAGGCCTGATCTCCAGCTCTATTTCCCCCTGGTCGGTGAATTTCACCGCATTGCTTAACAGGTTAAGAAGGATCTGTTTAAGCCGCACCACGTCCGCCCACATAAAACGGGGGAGCTCCGGAGATACATTCAGCAACATTTCAATACCCTTCTGCGCTGCCTGGAAACTGAGAATGTCGCTGGCCTGACTACTAAACTCCAGCAGATCACACTTGCTGATGTCCAGCTCTATCTTGCCGGCTTCTATCTTGGAGAAATCGAGAATGTCATTGATGATGCTCAACAGGGAATTACCCGACTGGTTAACAATAGACACATATTGCTGTTGCGTTTCATTAAGCACAGTTTTCATCAGCAGGTCTGTGAACCCGATCACACCGTTCAGCGGCGTGCGTATTTCATGGCTCATGTTGGCCAGGAATTCCGATTTGGCTTTACTGGCATACTCCGCCTGTAATTTGGCCTCTTTCAGCTCCATTTCCGCCTTCTTGCGCTTCGAAATATCAGTAGCAATGCCCAGGTAACCGGTGATATTCTCATGGTCACGTATAGGCGTTACTACCATAGCGATGGTGGTAGTGGTTCCGTCTTTCCGTACATATGTCCATTCCCTTCCCTCAGATCCTTCAAGCTCCGGTACCTGGGTAAACACGCGGAAACCTTCAATAGGTGTCTTATACAACTCCGACAACTCTTTGCCTCTGGCGGCTACTTCCTCCGGCGAGTGAAGTATCTCCCAGGAATATTTACCCGTAACCTCCGCAGCACTATATCCCAACAGCTTTTCCGCCCCTTTATTGAAAAGGGTAATAATACCCTCGTGATCGGTGGCAATGATACTGACCTCCGAAGCAGATTGCAATACATCCTCCAACAGTTTCCGGGACTGCTGAATAGCCACCGTAGCCTTCTTCCGCTCATTAATATCCTGGAAAGTACCAAACAGCCTTTTACAAACACCATTTTCGAACGCGGCATGACCTATCGAGCGCACCCACATCTTACGGCCTTTAGCTGTCGTGATCTGTAACTCCAGCTGCCAGGGCGTGCCCGTACGGATAGCATGATCAATGACCGCATCCAGCTGCTGCCGGTATTCACCAGTGTAAAATACCATTGTATTTTCCGGGGTGGGCTTGAAGTCAGGCGGTACCTCATGGATCTCACAGGTAACGGTCGACCAGAAAACCTCTTGCTTAACAAGGTCAAACTCCCATCCACCTATACGCGCCACCTGATTGGTGCGTTCCAGCATTTCCTTAGTACGCTTGAGGTCTATCTCCAGTTCGTGCCTCTCTGTGATATCAGCCGCATTGCCTATCACAAAGGGATTTCCCTGGGCATCATTCACCAGTATATTGTTGAACAGCCAGATGCGGATATTGCCATGCTTATGCCGGGTGTGCATCAGACCCGTCACCCTGCCTTTCATACGTATCTTGGCCAGGTATTGGTTAAGGTCGTTGTGATATTCCGGGGGGATAATGTCGTATAAACTCATCGTCATGAGTTCCTGGATACTATAACCCACACTGTCAGCACTCGCCTTGTTGACATACGTCAGGTTCCCCTGCAGATCATGCTTACACATCATCCCCAGCGAATTCTCAAAGAAAGTGCGGGCGCTGATCTCATTATCGATCAGCTCCTGCTCTTTGAGCTTTTCACTGGTAATATCCCTGCCGATAGCGAAGATATTACCGGTATGCGGCTCAGGCGTGGCAATCCATTGAATGTATTTATAATCGCCACCCTTTGTCCTGAAACGGTTATAGAAGTTAATAGTAGATAAACCCGAACGGAGGTTTTCCAGCTCCTGGCTGGTATTCTCCACATCATCGGGATGCACCAGCTCAAGTACCGAAGTGCTTGTCAGTTCTTCCTCTTCCCAACCCAGCAGGGTGGTAAATGCCTTATTGATCCTTCTTAACCTGCCTGAGTAGGAGCCAACGCAAACCAGGCCCTCCGACAGATTGAACAGCTTCGCATAATACTGGGTCTCCGCCTTCTGCCGTTCCGCCACTAAGGCGTCAATAATATTCTGTGCAATAATGGTGAGCGCTCTTTGCTCTGCATTACTAAGCATGTCGGGTTTGTCGCTCATTACACAAAGCGCCCCTAAAACAAATCCCTTGCCGTCAATCAGCGGACAACCGGCAAATGCCCGGATATGTGGGGCTGCTGTAACTGCTTTATTATTCCGGAGGATAGGGTGGACCTGGGTGTCCTTAACCGCTGTGAAGGCCCCTGCCTCCCTGATCGCCTGCATAAAGCCCCAGTCCAAAGAGGTTTCCTGTATACCCGGTATAGTAGTAGACGAAACGATGAGCTGCTTTTCATCCCCCGCAATAGCTATAACAGCGTAAGGGAAATGACAGCTGAGGGTTGCCAGTTCGGTGAACTGATCGAGGGCCGGTTGCGGAGTCAACTGCAGCAGCCCGTATTCCTTGAGCGCGCGTAGCCTTGCCTTCTCATTTTTGGGGGCAGCATTTTCATTCATATGACATGGAACTATACTGCAATTTAATTAGATAATCAATACATATTGATTTTCAGTTAAAAAGCTGAGTCAGGCAGACATATTTGTCCGGATTCCCATATTTTTTACCCATTGCTGGAATTTGTCCCTTATTTATGTTAATTTCTGCATACCATTGGTGAAAACCTGCAATATCCCATTCGCCCTCAACCGGTATTTTTGAAAGAGTAGATCAACCAATGTCTTTTTAAACTGTAATAAGGAAACGTGAAGAAAACATTCTTTTGCATAGACGCTCACACCTGCGGTAACCCTGTCAGGTTGGTAGCTGGCGGCGGACCAGTACTGCAAGGTAACAACATGAGCGAAAAACGGAACCATTTCCTGAAGGAATACGACTGGATCAGAACAGGACTGATGTTTGAACCCAGGGGCCATGACATGATGAGCGGAAGTATACTGTATCCGCCTCACGATCCCGCCAACGACGTAGCCGTATTATTCATCGAAACCAGTGGCTGCCTGCCCATGTGCGGTCACGGCACTATCGGTACCATCACTATCGCAATTGAAGAGGGACTGATCACACCTAAAACACCCGGCATCGTACGGATGGAAGCCCCCGCAGGACTGGTCCTCATCGAATATAAACAGGAAGGTCGTAAGGTAAAAAGCGTGAAGCTCACCAATGTAGCGTCTTACCTCGCCGCAACTGACCTGGTGGTGGAATGCCCCGACCTGGGCCCATTGAAAGTAGATGTTTCTTACGGCGGAAATTATTATGCTATTGTAGATGTCCAGGAGAACTTTCCGGGGCTCGAACACTATACCGCCTCACAACTGATAGGCTGGGCAAGGGAATTACGCAAACGGATCAATGAGAAACATACCTTCGTACACCCGGATAATCCGCATATCAACGGATGCTCCCATGTATTGTGGACAGGAGCTGTGATGGATCAATCCTCCACAGCGCGTAATGCCGTGTTTTACGGCGATAAAGCCATCGACCGCTCTCCCTGCGGTACCGGCACTTCCGCCAGGATGGCTCAATGGTATGCCAAAGGCAAACTGAAAAAAGGAGACTCCTTCATTCACGAAAGTATCATCGGATCCCGTTTCATTGGTACGATAGAAGAAGAAACCACCGTAGCAGGCGTACCTGCTATACGTCCCGGTATCGAAGGTTGGGCAAGAATATACGGTTATAACACGATCACAATAGACCCTGAGGACGATCCGTATGCATATGGACTACAGGTGATTTAAACAACAATATGGAAGTAATCATTATAGGCGGAGGAATTATAGGCCTGAGCAGTGCTTTTTATCTGCAACAGGCAGGATATACCGTAACAGTAATAGACAGGACAGATATGCAGCAGGGCTGCTCTTATGGTAACGCAGGTTATATCTGCCCCAGCCACTTTGTACCCCTGGCTACACCCGGTATCGTCAGGCAGGGATTGAAGTGGATGATGGACCCTAAGAGCCCGTTTTACATCAAACCCAGTCTGAGCAGCAGCATGATCCAGTGGGGCTGGCAGTTCATGAAAAGCGCTACCAAATCGCATGTGGAGCGCTCGGCTGTTCCCCTCAGGGATATCGCCCTGCTGAGTAAACAGCTGTATGAAGAGTGGAACCGTATTCCCGGACTGGATTTCTCCTATGATCCAAAAGGAATGCTGGAACTGTTCAACACAGAAGAAAACGCACATCACGCAGAACATACTGTAAAGGATGCCCTTGCCCTGGGGATAGAAGCCCGGCTGATAGACCAGCAGACCTTAAAACAAATGGAGCCGGATACTCCTATAAATGCACTGGGGGCAATATATTTCCCCGGAGATGCCCAATTGTATCCCAATCAGCTCATGCAAAGCCTGATGACTTACCTGCGACAACGCGGTGTGCGCTTCGAAAGCAACCAGGAAGTAACAGCCTTTATCACTGAAGGAAATAAAGTACAGGGTGTGAAGACCACAAGCGGTTTTCATACTGCGGATCATATAGTAGTCGCTGCGGGCGTCTGGAGCCGGGAACTGGCCCAGCAACTCAGGCTAAACATTCCCATGGTAGGTGGCAGGGGCTATTCTGTTACATTTGAAGACGCGCCCTATAAAGTGAGGCACTCCGTGATCCTGAGTGAAGCAAGAGTAGCTATTTCGCCTATGAATGGCAATAAGATCCGCTTTGGTGGCACCATGGAGATCACAGGACTGAACGCTCCGCCACGTATGCAGCGGGTAGAAGGTATACTGGCTTCCGTTAAAAGATATTTTCCGGCATATGATATTCCCTTACCTGCTCCTGATAAGGTATGGTACGGTTATCGTCCCTGCAGTGCAGACGGACTGCCGCATATAGGTACCATGGAACGTTACCCGAATGTGACCGTAGCAACAGGACATTCCATGCTGGGTATCAGCCTGGGTGCCGCGACCGGTAAACTGGTCAGCGAACTGGTGGCACGTGTGCCGGCTTCGATGGATATCACTCCTTTTAAAGTAGAAAGATTCAGTTAAACTTACTTATGAAAAGATTGATTTACTGCCTGGTAACAGGATGGTGCATGAACGCTGGTATCGCTGTTGCACAGGAGAAAGACATCTCAGTATTGCTGTCACATTACGAAGCCGACAAAGGAAGCCTGATGCGGTTCTACCAGATCGATAATTCTCCGGAAAGAACAGAAAGACTGAAAACGTTCAACACAGATTACCTGCAACAGCTGAACGCCTTCGATTTCGATAAGCTGGGTGTAGAAGAGCGGGTAGACTATGTACTCTTCCGGATGAAATTACAGGAGGAAGTACGTGCACTGGATGAACAGGCAGGGCAATACAAACAGTTGTCATCCTGGTTCCCACTGGCCGATAAAATATACGCCGCCGAGAAGCTAAGAAGAAGAGGTACCAAACAAGACGCACAGGCATTGGCAGGAACCTTCCGGGATATGTCGCTGGCCTTACAGGATAAAGCAAAACAACTCAACACGGCTACCGATATCAACATGTATCTGCTACGCAGAGGCGTTGGTATTACCAGGGGACTACAGGAGGCCATTCACAGCGTATATGAATTCTATAACGGGTACGACCCGCAGTTCACCTGGTGGGCGCCGGCCCCTTATAAACAGCTGGACAGTACATTGAAAGCATACAGCAACGTATGGCAGCAGAAGCTCAAAACATTGCCCGGCGGCAAAGACGATGGCAGCGGCATTGTAGGCTCTCCGATCGGAAAGGAAGAACTGGTACGGCAGCTGCAGAATGAGCTGATCCCTTACTCACCCGAAGAATTAATAGCGATCGCCAATAAGGAATTCGCCTTCTGTGATGCCGAAATGCTGAAGGCCAGCGAAGAAATGGGCTTTGGAAAGGACTGGCATAAAGCCCTGGAAAAGGTGAAGAACACCTACGTACCCGCAGGAGAGCAGCCAGACGCGATCATGAAGATATACAATGAGTCCATGTCCTTCCTGAAGGACAAACACCTCATCACTATTCCGCCCCTGGCAGAAGAGACCTGGCGGATGATCATGATGACGCCCGAACGGCAGCTTGTCAATCCTTTCTTCACGGGAGGAGAGGAGCTCAGTATTTCCTATCCCACCAATGATATGGAAGAAGGAGATAAGCTGATGAGCATGCGGGGGAATAACCCTCATTTCTCAAGAGCTACAGTACACCACGAACTCTTTGCCGGTCACGCACTGGAAGAGTTTATGAACAACCGTTACCGCACCTACCGCACCTTCTGGACACCTTTCTGGATAGAAGGCTGGTCACTATACTGGGAAATGCTGTTGTGGGACCTGAAGTTTCCGCAATCACCCGAAGACCGCATCGGTATGCTGTTCTGGCGTATGCACCGATGTGCACGTATCATATTCTCGCTGAATTATCACCTGGGTAAATGGACCCCTCAGCAATGTATCGACTTCCTGGTAGACAGGGTAGGGCATGAAAGAGCAAATGCGGCAGGTGAAGTACGCCGCTCATTTAAAGGCGATTACAGCCCCTTATACCAGGTAGCCTACATGATTGGCGGCCTGCAGTTCATGGCGCTGAAAAAAGAGCTCGTAGACAGCGGAAAAATGACTTATCAGCAATACCACGATGCCATCATGAAGGAAAACGCACTGCCAGTAGAAATGGTAAGAGTGATCCTGACCAATAAACTCATCGGAAAAGACTTCAAATCCAGCTGGCATTTCTACAACCTGTAGAATAGATATCACGACGGATTACAACGAAAGGGCCTGTATCAAAAGTTGAAGTTCCCCAAAAAAGTTAAACACTTTTGAGGGAACTCCAAAGCATGATGCAGGCTCTTTTTATTTGTATACCTGACGTGCCTGATGTACCTAATGTATCTATATAACTGACGTAACTGACCTACCTAATGTACCTAATATAACTAATGTAACTGACCTACCTAATGCACCTAATATAACTAATGTAACTGACGTACCTAATGTACCTAATATAACTGATGTAACTGACCTACTTAATGTATCTAATATAACTGATGTAACTGACCTACCTAATGTACTTAATATAACTAATGTAACTGACGTACCGGTCGTACCTGATGTACTGATGGTAACAGGTAGTCATTTAAGCAATTCTAAAGACACTAATTTATTTTTGACATTTCTCCATTTCGCCTGACAAGCTAGCCACTTAGATTATGATAGGGACAGCGGAAGTAGCAGGCGGTTTCAGATGGGAATGTCGGGCCTTCGGCTCTCCGCGACACGACCGGTGCTGCCCAATCTAATTCCAGTCCCTATTCGCTTGACAACGCCCCATAGCATTCCAGAGCGGAGAGGCGCCGACCGACATCCCATACTGAAACCGAAGCTACTTAGCGTGAAAAGCACCAGCTGGCTTCCATACTGAAACCGAAACTACTTAGCGTGAAAAGCATCAATAGTCGCCATTAAGCGTGAAAAGCTACCCCAGAAACTATTAAGCAAAAAAAAGAGGTTATATCAATTGATACAACCTCTAATATCGTCTGATCAGAATGTACTCTATTTGAAAGCTACACCCATTCCGATTGATACCTGATGAGAATTCCATTCATACTTAGGCGCCGGAATATTATTGATATTCGACAGCCCCAGTGCATAACGGGCAAAGAACCGCACGTTCGCTACATTCACCTGTGCACCGGCAACAGCCGCTACATCGCTTTTCTTGAACGCATCCCTGTTGGCTTTCAGCAGGTTCTCGTCAATGAAGTACATGTAAGTATACTGCGCACCCAGGTTCAGCGTAATAGCCGGGATCGGTGTGTAACGCACCAGTAATGGAATCGTTGCCGCACTAATGGAAATTTTGTCCTTTCCGTCAGTATTGTGGTAGGTCACATACTTGTTGGCGAAATCCGGTCCCTTTTTAGCCGAAGTCTGTGTAAAAAGCAATTCCGGCTGGATACCCCATTTCTTGTCTTTAGACAGGTCAAACTCAAAGAAAGCACCCCCCTGGAATCCTGGTGCGAGGTTTTCTTTTAAACCTTCCCCGGTGATCTTGGAGAGCAATAAAGATGCCTTCAACCCGTAATGCAGACGCTGTGCATTGGCTGCAGTACCTGTCATAACTGCTAATATCCCTGCCAGTAATAATCCTTTTTTCATAGATACTATTTGACGATTACAGATAACCAAAAATGAATTACGTATGTTGCCACGCAATTCAGGCTAAAAAATTTGCGGGCAAACATACGGAATTCATGCAAGATCATAGTTAATATGGCCTTAAAAGTTTATAGCTCTTAGATATAGTTTCCTTGTCAGGGTTTAACTACCTGCTGTTCAAACAGGATAGAACCTTTATAATTATCGACGAAAAGCAGAAAAGTATCTTTTATTGCCGCCGGCAGAATTCACTTCTTTTTTTTATTTATTATTATTGTTTGGAGTAACATTGTGGTCAAATATGGACCATCTTATCGTTATCATCTTCGCACTGATCGCCTGTGCCGCCCTGGCAGCGGTTATAAAGGTTGTCAGCAGGAGTCACCAGTTAA
Source organism: Chitinophaga filiformis (assembly GCF_900102545.1). Classification (GTDB taxonomy): domain Bacteria; phylum Bacteroidota; class Bacteroidia; order Chitinophagales; family Chitinophagaceae; genus Chitinophaga; species Chitinophaga filiformis. Next base: position 131,640 of record NZ_FNBN01000012.1, read on the forward strand.
AGACCCGCATCGCCATCCTGGAAACACAGTTGTCTTCGGGCAACCAGACTGCCGGAACCCTACGGCAGGAGCTACAGGATAAACAATCCCTTATTGATGAACTCAATGCCCGCCTGCAGATATTGCAGGAAGAAAGCATCCGCATAGAAAGCAATGGAGAAGCCCGTCTCCGGGAAATGGAAAACCGCCTGCGCGAACAGCAGGAATTTATTGATCAGTCCAACGAGAAACTGAAAGACGCGTTTAATGCACTGTCGGCAGAAGCATTGAAACATAACAATTCCTCTTTTGTAGCCCTGGCAAAATCAGCCCTGGAAACACAGCTCACAGATGCTAAAGGAGACTTGGAAAAGCGTCAGCAGGCCATTGATGCCATGGTAAAACCATTATCCGAAAGCCTGCACCGCTTCGATGAAAATATGCGGCAACTGGAAAGTAACCGGCAGCAGCAATATGGCCAGATCAACCAGTTCATCCTGGGTGTACAGCAAAGCACAGAAAAGCTGCAGAAAGAAACCCATAGTCTTGTCAGCGCCCTCAAGACCTCCCACATACGGGGCCGTTATGGAGAGATCGCCTTACGCCGTGTGGTGGAGTTTGCCGGTATGACCGAACATTGTGATTTCAGCGAACAGGTATCTGTAAATGGAGACGAAGGCGTCCTGCGTCCCGACATGATCATCCGCCTGCCGGAAGGGAAGACCATAGTGGTAGACTCTAAAGTGCCATTAAGCGCCTACATGCGGGCATTTGAAACAGAAGATGAAGAAGAACGTAAATTGCTGCTGAACCAGCATGCCGCAGCTGTCAAAGACCACCTGAAGAAACTCAGCGCAAAAGCCTACTGGAGCCAGTGGCAGCAGTCGCCCGACTATGTCATTCTCTACATGCAGATAGAATCCTCCTTCGGTGCTGCACTGCAGGCCGAGCCTTCACTGATTGAAGAAGGTATCCGTAACCGGGTAGTATTTGCCACCCCCACAACGCTTATCACATTATTGCGTACCGTAGGTTTTGTATGGCAGCAACTGCACGTAGCTGCCAATATCGAAGAGATCAGGAATGCCGGTATCGAGCTGTATAACCGTACCAACGTGCTGGTAAGACACTTCACAAACGTAGGCAGCAGCCTCAAAATGGCAGTCAGCCATTACAACGATGCCGTGGCATCCCTCGAAAGCCGCTTCATGCCACAGGCACGGAAATTGTACAACCTTGGCCCTGCATTGAAGCAGACTTTGCCGGAGACAAAACCAGTGGAAACGGGTATACGCAGCTTAGGCGTTCAAACAGAAGAATTGCCGCTCAACGAAGAAGAGGAAAACTAAGCCGCAATATTCACTATTTTGGACCTGATTTATATTGTTTTAACAAGAACCACGTAAATTAATGGTCTACTCAATGCAAGGTCTGAAAAGAGCTATGAGCATATTATGCCTGTGTGTTTGCACACTACCTGTCCTGACACATGCGCAGGAACAACAGCAAACGATTGCCCGTGATGGTTATACGCTCGAATACACGAATAAGTCGCCCGATTTCGATACGGCAGTAGGAAGACGGCTGATCGAGGCTTTTTTCCAGGTTTATCCGAAGGAAGTTGCCCGGTTCAACAAAAAAGCAGCTAAGAAAGTAAGCTTCGTGATTGACCCGGCTTATGAAGGGGTAGCCGCTACCAGCGGAGATGTGATCGTATTTAATCCTGGCTGGTTCCATGCACATCCGGGCGACATTGACGTAGTGACACATGAAGCCATGCACGTCGTACAGGCTTATCCCAATGATGCCGGCCCGGGATGGATCACAGAGGGCATTGCAGATTATGTGCGTTATGTTTTTGGTGTGGACAATGCAGGCGCCAAATGGGCATTGCCGGCCTTTAAGCCCAAACATCACTACACCCAGAGCTACCGGGTCACCGCCCGTTTCTTCGTGTGGGTAGTGAAGAAAAAGAATAAGGACTTTGTGAAGAAACTGGATGCCGCAATGCGTGGCAAAAAATACACAGATAATACCTGGAAAAAACTGACCGGCAGTACGCTGGACGAATTGTGGAATGAATATGCCGCTAACCCGGCTATCTGATACTAACAAGATAACTATCAAGACTATTAAGGATGAAAGCTACTTTTAAAAGAAATCTGCTGATTGGATTTGGAGTATCACTGTTATTACTCATCGTGAGTTCCGTCGCTTCTTTTTTTAGTATCCGTAATCTCCTGCAAAGCGCCTATTGGGTAGATCATACCAATGTGGTCATCTTCAGGTTGGAAAGCACCCTGTCCTTCATGAAGGACGCAGAAACCGGCCAGCGGGGATACCTGCTCACCGGAGATGAAGATTTCCTGGAACCTTACAGGTATGCTTACGACAGTGTGCAGGTCAACCTGAAAGTCATCCGTGAACTGATGAAGGACAATCCCCAGCAACAGGCTGAAATAGAAAAGCTGCAATATCTGATGGCGCGCCGTCAGTCCTTGCTGGAAAGCTCTATCAATGCACGTAAAACCGGTCAGAGCGTCAGCTTCGATTCCCTGCAAAGTGGCCGGGTCATCATGAAGGATGCCCGTGCACTTGTAGGCATGATGGAAGACCGCGAAAAGAGATTGCTGGAAACACGTACACAGAAGCTGGACCGTGTCGCCGCCTATACGCCTGTCGTAATTGTGATCGCCGCTTTGTTAGCCTTGCTGATCACTTCTGTTTTCTACATGCGGGTGAAAAAGGACTATGATGAACGTACCCTGTTGCAGGATGCCCTGGAGAAAAAGGACAGGGAAATAAACCGCCGTATAAACATCATCAGGGGCATTGCGGAAAATATCTCTGCAGGCGACTATAGCATACGTGTCAATGACGAAGAGAAGGACGCACTGGGCGGGGTATCCCTCTCCCTGAACCGGATGGCGGCCTCCCTGGAGAAATCCTTTAACCAGCTGGCTGAGAAGGAATGGCATCAGACAGGCATGGCAGGACTGAACAACCGCATGGTGGGCGAGAAAGATGTAAATGCCCTGGCGGGAGATATTATTGAATTCCTCGCAGAATATACCAATAGTCAGGTGGGCGTATTTTATCTGGCTGGCAATGACAATACCCTGGAACTGACAGGTAGTTTTGCCTTTGTACCTGCGGAAAACCGCCGGACAATTCCCGTAGGACAGGGCCTCGCCGGACAATGTGCCGCCAGTGGCAAAACGATGTTACTGAAAGACGTCACTCCCGATAATATCACCATCAGCTACGCTGCCGGAGAGATCCGGCCAGCGAATATTGTAGCTGTACCTGTTCTGTACGAAGGATATCTGAAGGGAGTAGTGGAACTGGCTTCCCTGCAGCCATACACTCCTAACGAACTGGCCTTCCTGGAAGCGGCCACCCACAATGTAGGCATTGCCATTACCACCGCAGAAAACCGCCGCCGCGTACAGGAACTGCTGGAAGAAACACAGGCACAATCAGAAGAGCTGCAGGTACAGCACGGAGAACTGGAGAATATCAATTCTGAACTGGAAGCACAGGCACAGAAACTCCAGGCCTCAGAAGAGGAACTGCGCGTACAGCAGGAAGAACTGCAACAAGCCAACCAGGAGCTGGAAGAACGTTCCCGCTTGCTGGAAGACCGCAACCAGATAATCGTTGAACGCAACCTGGAAATACAAAAGAAGGCGGAAGAACTGGAGATCAGCACTAAATACAAGTCGGAGTTCCTGGCGAATATGTCGCACGAACTGCGTACGCCACTGAATTCCATCCTCCTGCTCAGCAGGTTGATGGCGGAAAATAATGATAAGAACCTGACGCCGGATCAGATAGAATCTTCCCAGGTAATCCAGAGCTCCGGTAAAGGCTTGCTCAACCTCATAGATGAGATACTCGACCTCTCCAAGATCGAAGCCGGTAAAATGGACCTGGAATTTGCCCATGTGCCCGTGCATGAGATCTGTACCGACATGGAGGCATTGTTTACGCCCATTGCCCGGGAGAAGAACCTGGCCTTACAGGTAGATATACAACCAGATGCTCCTGCACTGATAGAAACGGATAAGATGCGCCTGGAACAGATCCTCAAAAACCTCCTGTCCAACGCACTGAAATTTACCGCCAGGGGAGTGGTAACGCTAAAGGTGGCAGCCGTTCCGGAAAATGCAGCATTCATCCGCTTCAGCGTAAAAGATACAGGTATCGGTATACCCGAAGATAAACAGCAGATTGTCTTTGAGGCCTTCCAGCAGGCAGATGGTTCTACCCGCCGCAAGTATGGTGGAACAGGACTGGGACTCTCCATCAGCCGGGAACTGGCAAAACTGCTGGGTGGCGAGATCCGCCTGGAAAGTGAACCGGGACAAGGCAGTGAGTTTATCGTCACCATCCCCGTTCATCCGCAGGAAGAAAAAGAACAAACCGCGCCGCCTACACAGCAACAGGCAGAAGACGTATGGAAAGATGCGGTAAAAGCGAAAGAGAAAAGAGACGATTATGTCGCAACAGAAATACCGGAAGAGATACCAGACGATCGGCATAGCCTGAAGGCGAATGATAAAGTGATCCTCATCGTAGAGGATGATACAAAGTATGCAGGCATACTGCTTGATTTTACCCGTAAACGTGGTTACAAAGGCATTGTAGCCGTACGTGGCGATCATGGTATTGAAATGGCCCAGCGTTATAAGCCGGTGGCTATTCTGCTGGATATCGTGCTGCCTGTACAGAGTGGCTGGCAGGTGATGGAAGCCCTGAAATCCAACCCGGCTACCAGACCTATTCCCGTGCATATCGTTTCTTCTCTCGAGGCGAAAAGGGAAAGCCTGCAGAAAGGGGCGGTGGATTTTATTGATAAACCATTGGCCCTGGATCAGATGCCTCGTATCTTTCAGCAACTGGAAAACGCCCTGACCCGCAACCCGAAGAAAGTCCTGATCGTAGAGGAGAACCCTAAACATGCAGAGGCGCTGGCCTACTTCCTGGAAAACTTTAACGTCAGTACAGAAATTACCGGCAATATCGGCAGCAGCGTAACAGCCCTGCAGAAAAAGGATGTCAACTGTGTTATCCTGGATATGGGAGTGCCCGACCAGCATGCCTATGAGACGCTGGAAACAGTGAAAGGCAACCCCGGACTGGAAAACCTGCCTATCATCATCTTTACAGGAAAGAACCTGTCCCGCGCAGAAGAGAACCGGATCCGCCAGTATGCTGATTCTATCGTGATAAAAACTGCGCATTCCTATCAGCGCATGCTGGATGAAGTAGCCCTGTTCCTGCACCTGGTAGAGGAAAGAGCTGATAATAAGCCAGGAAAGAAACAACAGGGGCCGCTGAAACAAGTGCTGGAAGGTAAGACCGTGCTGATAGCAGATGATGATGTGCGTAACATCTTCTCACTCACCAAAGCATTGGAACAGCATAAGATGCATATTATCTCAGCCCTGGATGGTAACGAAGCCTTGCAGCAGCTTAAGAATAATCCGCAGGTAGACATCGTACTGATGGATATGATGATGCCGCAAATGGATGGTTATGAAACCACCCGGATGATCAGGGAAACGCCTGAATATAAGCACCTGCCTATACTGGCGGTGACTGCCAAGACAATGCTGGGCGACCGGGAGAAATGTATCAGGGCAGGGGCTTCCGACTATATCTCCAAACCAGTGGATATAGACCAGCTGGTGTCCTTGCTGCGCGTGTGGCTGTATGACAATAACAGAAGTTAATCACAAAGAATCTGAGAGCGTATGGAATCTTCGGCTAAAAAAGTACTGATCATTGACGACGATAACAGGAATATCTATGCCTTGCGCATGGTACTGAAAACGAAGGGCTTCGACTGCATTACGGCAACGGATGCACAGACCGGCTTGCAGTTGCTGGAGCAGCAGGGAGATATCGGCGTAGTACTGATGGATATGATGATGCCGGATATGGATGGTTATGAGGCCATTGCACGGCTCAGGGAAAATCATGCGATGGACCATATTCCTGTGATTGCGGTAACAGCGCAGGCAATGGTGGGGGATAGGGAAAAGTGCCTGGCCGCAGGGGCGGCAGCTTATGTGCCCAAACCCATAGACCAGGACGTTTTACTGGATCTGCTAAAAAATGAATTCCATATGTGATGAACCAAATATTAAGTATCTTTCATCTGTGAATTAAAGCGTAATATATACGTGTTAACATGTAATTAACGCTTTTGCGCTGCTGGAAAACGGATATTTACGTTAACAACTGTTAACGTATCCCAAAACAACTCTTATGCAGCACATGGATGATTCGGCAATGCTGATTGCGCTTAAAGAGGGCGAGATCAAAGCTTATCAGTACTTCTTCATGAAATATTATAAGCCGCTCTGCTTAAAGGCACGTATGATGCTGAATAACATGGATGAGGCAGAGTTACTGGTGCGGCATGTTTTTGTGCAGGTTTGGGAAGAAAAACTATATTTAGAAATAGAACATTCGGTTGGAGGATATTTCTACAGAATGGTACATAACAGTTGTGTCAACATTCTTAAAAGAGGACAATCCGACAACCGGTTATCTAACGATCCGGGGTTCTTACTGATGCAGCAGGTTGTACTACCTTTACCCGGGTACCTGATGCAATATAAGAGACAGGTGGCGTTGGTGCATAGTGGAGGTGTCAGTTTATCATTGTTATCAGACAAAAGATATCCGCTGGACTTATCATCTATACTGAAAAAAGGCATTAAGGCGTTTAAAAACAAATGTAAAGCAGCCCTGAAAGCCCTGATGTTTCAGATCAGACTATGAAATGCCAACGAAACCTATAGCCCGAACGAGTAAGAACTATGTATATCCCACATGAGTTACAATGAGGAACATATCTTTCAGTTAATACTGGAAAAGCTAAGCGGCGATATCAGCGACGAGGACAACCAGTATCTCGAACGGGTGGCCCGTGAGGATCCCAACGTACGTCGTTGCCTCGAAGAGCTGGAAGGAGCCCGCGATGTGGCCGGACCCGATTTTATGAACGACGTTCATAACGAAAGGGCCTGGAGCAGTGTATTGTCCCTCTTGCACGCCGACCAGGAAAAGAAGCCTGCCCTGACCCTGGTTACCGCAGATGAAACCCCTGTGGTGAATACGCCTGAAACTTCCCCCGTAAAATCACGCGCCCGCAATACATGGTGGCTGGCTGCCGCAGTAACCCTGCTGATAGCCGCCAGCGGATACTGGCTGCTCCAGGGCAGATCTGCCGCCTCCAGGGATAATACCTTCGCCATGAATACCGGCGGAATGCCCCTGTGGGGAGATATGAAGTTATTACTGGATAATGGAGATACCATCAGGCTGTCCGGTAAGGCAGATGCCGATATCAACACCCAGGCAGCCCTCTTACATCCCGGAACAGGCCAGCTTTCCTTTACAGCAGGTGAACAGCGGAAAGGCTGGAATACGCTTTTTGTACCCACCGGAAAAGACTATAAAGTAGTGTTGTCCGACGGGTCTATAGTCCATCTGAACGCATTTTCCCGTTTGCGCTTCCCTTTTTCATTCGATGGCAAAACCAGGGAGGTATACCTGGAAGGGGAAGCCTACTTTGATATTGCTACTAATGCCAGCCAGCCTTTTATCGTACATACAGCCGGAACATCCGTCAGGGTATTGGGTACTTCCTTCAATGTGAATGCTTACTCAGATTCACTGGTGGTCACCTCTCTCGTAGAAGGTAGCGTAATGACAAAAGTGGAAGAGAGCGAAGGCCTCATCCTGAAGCCCGGTATGGAATCCATCTACCGGAAAGGCTATAGCCAGCAGGTCGCTTCTTTCGACGAAGCAATTACCCTGGCATGGCGTAAAGGAGAATATGCCTATTACAACAAACCATTGGGAACCCTGGATGCCGTAATTTTCCATTGGTATGGCAAGCAGCTATTGTTTGAAGACCCGCTACTGGCCAATAAAATGCTCACCGGTGTAATTGAACGGAACCAACCTGTGACCGACTTCCTGGAAAGCCTTGATAAAACATCCGGTATAACCTATCGTATTACGGATGATAAGATATATCTTAGATCAAAATAACCAAAATCGTGTAGAAAAGCCAACTGTGATCTGTATACCATAAATCAAAAGAATGGTAAAGCTTGTTTGTAAAGCGATCAGTATGCTGTTGTTGTTGTGCTGCCTGTTGTCCCCGGTTACCCACGTTGTAGCCCAGGCGACTGCCGACAGCCCAAGGGTTACTATTACCGGAAAGAATATCCCCCTTAACACCGTTTTCAAAACTATTGCCCGGCAAACAGGCTATTATTTTGTATTTGATAACGCCATTATCGATGGTAAGGAGAAGATAACCCTTTATTATAAAAACGCCCATTGGGAAGATGTACTGGCCCAGGTAGTGAAAAACAGGAATATCAGCTGGCTGAAACAGGGAAAGAGAATATATCTGCAAATAACTGATACGGGCAAGTTGCCACAGATCAAAGAAGATACTTTACGTGTAACGATACGTGGACGCATCACCGATAATAACAACCAGCCTGTGCCCGGTGCTACCATCGTAATAAGAGGTACTTCCCGGGGCATGACCACGGGCAATAACGGTGAGTTCGAACTGTTTGGGGTAGCCCAGCCGGCATTACTACGCATTTCATCCCTGGGATATACCGCTGTTGATACTACCCTCTATGGCACACGTTTACACGAGATACGCCTGAAAGAGGCCGTCAATACCCTCGATGCCACCGTCGTGATCGGCTATGGCTCCAGCAGCCGCCGCCTGCTTACAGGCTCCGTCAGCAGGATCACAGGGGAACAACTGGCAGCACAACCTGTCGCCAATGCGTTGTCTGCCCTCCAGGGACAGATACCCGGCGTACAGGTCACCAGTACCAACGGACTGCCAGGCGCTCAGATCAAACTGTATATCAGGGGACGGAATTCCATCGCTGCCGGCAATGATCCCTTATTCATCGTAGATGGTGTCCCCTTTGACATCACCCCCCTGAACAATTCGGAAGACCTCTTTGGCGCTGCGGGGCGTATCAGCCCTTTTAACAGCATCAACCCGGCAGATATAGAAAGTATCGACATCCTGAAGGATGCGGATGCTACCGCCATCTATGGCTCCAGGGGCGCTAATGGCGTTGTATTGATCACTACGAAGAAAGGTAAACCCGGAAAGGGAAAACTGGATATGAACGTGCGTACAGGTGTCGGGACCACCGCAGGTCATATGTCCATGCTCGGTATTCACGATTACCTGGCGCTCCGCAGAGAGGCTTTTGCCAATGATGGTGTGCAGCCTACAGCAACGCAGGCGCCCGATCTCCTGCTGTGGGATACTACACAGAACATGAACTGGTTTAAGAAACTGACCGGAGGAACGGCGGGCATTACTAACGCACAGGCAAGCTTCTCCGGGGGGACTAACTATAATACTTTTCTTATTGGCGGGAATTTCTACCGGGAAGGTACCGTAATGCCTGCTGATCTCGGGTACAACAGGGGAGGCGTACATGTCAGCCTGCAGCACCATCATCCTGAGCAAAGGCTGGAAGCCAACCTGACAGCCAGTTTTGTGGCAGACCGGAATAAGAGTATCGCCAATGATATCTTTCCCTTTTATAACCTGCCACCTAATTACCCGCTGTATGATTCAGCAGGACGTTTATTCTGGGGATCATCTTTCGATAATCCCATTGCTTATTTCAAGCAGCAGTCCAACAGTAATACACGGAACCTGCTCAGCAATGTTGTGCTGCGATATCGATTATTACCAGGACTACAACTGAAAACAAGCCTGGGCCTGGCAGATATTCGCATGAAACAGTTCTTCTCATTCCCCCAATCATCCCAACATCCCAATAACGCACCCACCAGTTTTATACGCACAGCCGAAAACAAGCGGCAGTCCTTTATCGTAGAGCCACAGGCAGACTATGTGCTGCGTATCGCCAAAGGAAGTCTGCATGCATTGGTGGGCGGCACCTGGCAACAGACTTCCAGGAATGGTACTTTAGCTACCGGACAAGGGTACGCTAATGAAGCGTTCATGAATGGTCTTAACGGCGCCGATACCATTATTCACAAACCAGATAACTATACCCTGTACAGATACGTTTCCTTCTTCACACGTGTTACCTACGACTGGCAAAGCAAATACCTGGTCAACGTCAGTTACAGGAGGGACGGTTCCTCCCGTTTCGGACCAGGACGGCAGTTCGGCGATTTCGGCTCTATAGGGCTCGGCTGGATCTTTACAGAGGAACCCTTCATGAAGAAACTCTCCTGGCTGAGTCATGGAAAGCTGAGGGCCAGCGGTGGTATCACCGGCAATGACCAGATAACGGATTATCAGTACATGAAAAATTATGGCAGTAACGGCAACTATGAGGGCAATAATACCCTGAGACCCTTACGCATTGTCAACAACAACTATAGCTGGGAAGAGAACAAGAAAATGGAGGCAGCTATCGAATTAGGGTTCCTGCATGACCGCCTGTTCTTCTCCGCTGCAAAGTATTGTAACCGTAGCAGCAATCAGCTGGTAGGATATCAGTTGCCCGCTATGACAGGTTTTACCAGTTATCAGGCTAATCTTCCTGCGCTGGTAGAGAATACCGGCTGGGAATTTGAACTGCATAGCAGGAACGTTGATAAAAATGATTTCACCTGGACCACCAGCGCCAATATATCCTTCTTTACCAACAAGCTGAAGAAATTCCAGGACCTGTCCGTATCATCCTATGCGAATGCTTATGTGCTCGGACAATCACTGAACATTGTAAGAGGATATCATTTTACAGGAGTAGATCCGCAAACAGGACTGGCGCAGTTCCAGGACATCAACCATGATAATCGCCTGTCAAGTATCAATGACTTTGTGACCATCGCCAATATGGACCCTAAGTATTATGGAGGTATCCAGAATGATCTGCAATATAAAAATCTCAGCCTGGGATTCTTCTGGCAGTTCATCAAACAACAGGGAGTAACGGTACCGGTTAAACCCGGCGACTTCGCCAATCAGCTTACAGAAAGTCTGCAACGCTGGCGCAAGCCCGGTGATGTAACTGAAGTGCCCAGGGCAACTGCCACAGCCGGTAGCCAGGCCTATGATCTCAATGCCAACCTGCTACTTTCCAACGCGGTGTATGATGATGCCTCTTATGTACGGCTGAAGAATATGATGCTGGCTTATGCAATGCCGGCAGCAGTATTGAAAAAGCTACACCTGCAATTATGTAAGGTCTATCTGCAGGGACAAAATTTACTGACAATAACAGGATATAAAGGTGCGGATCCGGAAACACAGATTGTTGTACCAACATTAAGAGTAATTACTGGCGGAATTCAGTTAACGCTTTAAGCTGACAGACAATGCCACAACATTATCGTAGATACTATCTTATTTTCACCCTTTTGCTGATCGCTTCATGTAAAAAGCTGATCACTGTAGATGCGCCATCTGATGAGATACCGGCAGAATCGGTCTTCTCCAGTGATGCGCTGGCAGATGCCGCGGTAGCAGATCTGTATTATTCACTCTCAGGATATTTTGACAGCAATCTCTTACCTGTGATCAACGGCATGACCGCCGATGAGCTGAATACATTAAACGGCACTCATCTCCGTTATGTCAATAATGCTATCCTGCCTACCGATGCGCCTTTATTATCTTCCTGGAGGGAGCTCTATAAAGTGATCTATGGCGCCAATGCTGTATTGGAAGGACTGGCCACCTCCAATGGATTATCCCAGGGAAAGGTCATGCAATTGAAAGGCGAGGCAGAATTCCTGCGAGCATTCTGTTATTACTACCTGGTCAACTGTTGGGGAGATGTACCACTGATCATTACTACAGATGTTAATCAGACTGCACTGGCACCACGTACAGGCGTAGATTCTGTCTACAATCAGATCATTTCTGATCTGAACCATGCCAGCCAGTTATTATCTGTTTCTTATTATACCGGAGAAAAAGTGAGAGCCAGCAGATGGGCAGCTATTGCGCTATTGGCAAGAGTACAACTGCAGAGAGGCAACTGGGAAGATGCTATAGTATTGTCTTCACAGGTGATCAATTCAGGAACTTATACGCCGCTTATCTCACCCGACAGTGTATTCCTGCGCAATAGCCGTCCCGCAATTCTACAGATCTGGAGAAGTGAAGGATATACATTACTCGGGCAGACTTTTCTACCCTCTGAAGGGAGTTTCTCCTTTTATCCTTTTACAGAAGATTTCATGCAGTCGTTCGAAACAGGAGATAAGCGAAGAGACAGCTGGACAAAGCCTTTCACCTATGGCGGCGCTACTTATTACAACTGCTATAAATACAGGAACAGAACGGCCGCATTACCGGGAAAAGAGGAATACCTGATGGTATTGCGGATAGAAGAACAATACCTCATCCGTGCGGAAGCATTCGCACACCTGAACAATAACCGTGATGCCCTTGCTGATCTGAATATATTACGTGCAAGGGCGGGGCTTCCCGCAATATCCGATACAACAAATAGAGACTCCTGCCTGCCGCTGGTAGAGCAGGAGAGGAGAATGGAACTGTTTACGGAATGGGGAGACCGCTGGTTCAGCCTGCATCGTACCGGCCGTCTCGATGAAGTGATGAAAACAATGAAGCCGGGCTGGAAATCAACCGCGGCCTTATATCCCATCCCGCAGGAAGAGCGGAACAGAAATCCTCACCTGAGTCAGAATAACGGTTATCAGTAAGGGATCTTTACAGCATATACACTGTCCATACAATGAACCAGTAACTTGTCACCGTAAACGAATAACTGATTGATCCTTGCTCTTGCAGGAATATCAAGATAGATACTGCCCTTATACTTGTTGGTTTGCAGATTGTATTGGTCTATCACACAATGTTCATGAAATAGCCTGTCATCATCATTATCTGCTTTTAATTTCGCCTGCACAAACATAACGCCGTTATGCACGCAACTGAAACCATTGACCATCTGATCCGGCCCCTGGTTCATGTAAACATGTTTACTGGCCATCGTGGTAGATACATTGAACCGGGATACAGTAAAAGTATCGATAGTAGATCCCCCACTGATCAGGCGCATGGTACTGTCGAACGTAAAGTATTTATTACTGTAATAATAGAGATAAGTGAACAGGCCTGTTGCTTTATCATAATTCAATGATCCGTCTGTACTCATTCCACCATCGCGGTGTGTTGCCGATAGTCCGTTTCCGGTGAGCATGCTGTCGCCGTCAAGTGTTACGCGCACAAAGAACTGATCTTTTTCTTTAAGGTCCAGCTTACGCAGCATGATATGTTTACCATCGCGTAGCACATGTGCCTGTGAAAAGCCACCCGCAGGAAATATAGCGTATATGCCTGAATCAGTCTGGCCTGTTTTACTGATAGCGGGAATGTTGTATGCGTATACAAAGAATGCGCCCTTATTCACCTCAGTAAAAAAGTAAGTGCCCATAGAATCTTTTAATGATTGCCGGAGAGCAATCTGAAAGGTATCTATGTGTGAACCCGCTTCCATGGAGGTAGAAAACATAACGGCAGGATCAGTGGTAGAGAAATAAAATGTACTGTCATCATTCCCTGCAATGTCCAATATCCGGTCATGCGTAGGAATAGCCATATATGGTTTAACAGGAGTAGTCTGCAGATATAACCGGCTAAAACCATTAGCTTGTTTGTTCGGTGAAGGTGCAGTATAGACGAGTATAACAATGATTAAAAAAGCCGCCAGTAACAGCGACGCGAGAGAATAAATACGTTTTTTCATAGGATCGGATGGCATAACAGGAAGCCTCGTGCACAAGGCTTCCTGCTGTTAACAGGTAATCAGGTTTTTCTGACGATGGTAACATTACCATCCAGGCTTACTGCACATTGAACATTGTTTGGCCCCGGGCAGTAGAGAACTTTGATCTGGGTAGATGTACCGGTTACAATGGTGTCATCATTGAGCATCCATTGCGGATCCGCGTTCAGCTTACCAGCAAAAGCACTCCCTGCTGCGCACAGGGCAGCGAAGAACGCTAAAGATAGTGTCTTTTTCATGGTGTGTTTTATTAAATGTAATACATGCCTACTCTGTTCTGAAGGTTTTCGGCTCCCCCTGTTTAATGCCGGTTGGTTCAGATCTCAGAGAGTTGATTGTGCAGGTGCTTGTTTCTGTGTGTCCTGCAGCAGTACCCCAATAGTTGCAAATATGACAAAGATGATATTAAAGACAATGTGTGCGTTCCATGAAAGATGCTGTAATACACCTCCGCAGGAACAAGGAATAAAATAACTAAGCCTCAGCATAGCCATCAGGTAAAAAGTGAAAAGACAAAGCAGGAAGAATGAAAGATAGAATCCTGCCAGCCGTGTGCGCGGGTATAAAAGAAAGCATGCAATAACTATTTCGCCCAAAGGCAATGCCCATGCAATTACAGGAGCGTATAGGGAGATAAATGGCGATTGTCCCAATTGCCTGCTGAAAGTATCATAATCCAGCAACTTGCTTATACTGGTATAAATAAAAAGGAACACCAGCAAAGCAGAAAGGATGTCCAACAATAGTTTTCTTGACATAGGATATAACGCGCATCCAATATAAGATAAATTTCTAAATCATTTAAAGTATTTTATCAGAGCGCTTAAGACATGAAAAATAATGTGGTAACTTATATTATTGATCTGGCAACAGTTGGGAAGTGTTCCTGCAGATAATCACTGAAGAGGTATTTCAGTTTCTGTACATCAGCATCCATCGTATTCAACTTGCCCCAGATGTGCAGTTGATGTGCGCGGATATTGTCGTAGTTGATGTTATTCATATCGGGATCAGATAGCCAGGCCTGGTGCAGGGCCAGCTCTCGCTTTAAGCCATCAAAGCGGGTATCCAGCTGGAGGAATGTAGTATGAAAATATTCCAGCCTGTCCAGCTGTGAACGATCGAAATGATATTGCAATATATGTGCGAGCTGTATCTTCAGCGCGATATTTTGATTTTCAAGTGCCGCCAGTTGTTTCCTGAATGCAGTGAGTTCATTTAGCAGAGCGTCCATTACAAAACTATCTTGTCTTACATAAAGGTAGATAGTTGCCTGCCTGCTACACAGGACCTGCATCAGCGCAAAAACTGATTTTTATCATTAATTCACCAGGTTAGCCAGTTTCTGTTCATTGAGGATGGTGATCACGCCCTGTTTTATTTCCAGTAATTTCTCATCACGGAAATCGCCCAGTGTACGTATCATGGATTCTGTAGCCGTACCAGCGATAGTAGCAAGGTTCTCTCTCGATATATCAATTGAGAAAGGCTGGTCAGTAACGTGATGATATTTTTTCTTGAGGAAAAGCAGTGCTTCCGCTACTTTTTTGCGCAGGGAACTATATGCGAGATGTAATAACTGCTGTTCTTTCTCGGTGATATTTTTAGCGAGTAGTCTGATAAATTGTTGTGCTACATCGCGGTTATTATTGATCAGGGTTTCAAAGTCTTCCCTGGGAATGGCGGTCAGTTCACATGCTTCCAGCGCTTCCGCATTCTCATGGTAATTGCTGCCTTCGAGCAGCGCCACATAACCCAGGAACTCACCAGCGCTGTAAAGGTTCACTGCCAATTCTTTGCCATCATTATTGACCTTGTATGTTTTAACACGGCCTTTCTCAATAAAATAAAGGCTGGTAGGTCGGTTCCCTTCCTGGTAGATCAGTTGTTTCTTCTTGTACTTGTCTGTATTACCCTCTTCCATTAGTTTTTTCAGAGGATTAGCGCCTGTAGCTGTCAGCAGCAGTTGTTGTATTCCTTCCATATCTGCAGGTAACACCTGTTTTTTAAGTTCTGATTTTTTTAAACGGCTTTCTACCGCGTTCAGCAGATCAGTACCGCTGAAAGGTTTAGTAATATAATCATCCGCGCCCATTTCCATACCTTTCCGGAAATCGCCGCGTTCACTTTTAGCGGTAAGGAAAATGAAGGGAGTATCTTCTACCTTCGGATTTTTCTGTAATAAATGTAACACACCATATCCGTCCAGTACCGGCATCATAATATCGCATACGATCAGGTCTGGTAAGTGCTCCAATGCCATTTCCACTCCCGTTTTCCCGTTCTCGGCCGTGAGTACCTTGTAATTGGCCAGTTCGAGTATCTCGGCAGTGTTTTCACGGATATCGTCATTGTCTTCTATCAGCAGGATCGTTTTCATTATTATTCTTTTAGTTATGCTTGCCGGAAAGTGACAGTAAAGGTGGTTCCTTCATTGAGTACACTTTCGCAGGTAATGTTTCCATTCATTAATTCAGCGTATCTGCTTACAATATGTAAGCCAAGACCCGTTCCCTGGATGTTGCTTACATTGTTGCCTCTGAAGAAACGCTCAAAAAGGTGTTGCTGGTCCTCCTGAGATATACCAATACCGGCATCTTTCACCTTCAATATTACGCTATTTCCCGTATGTTCAGTATGCACGGCTATAACGGTATGTTTCCCTGAGAATTTGATCGCATTTCCCAGCAGATTTAACAGGATATGTTTCAGCAGGGAAGGGTCAAGATTTACTGAAGTGGCCCCCTGATGCTCATAGGTGATCTGCTGTCCTTCCTGCACAATATCCTGTAGCTCCTGTATGGTGCCATTGATATGCTGAACAATATCAAACGTAATACTGCGCACCTGTACACCACCTTCTTCTATTTTTCCGACAGAAAGGAAATCATTGAGTACTTCCGTGAGTAAAGTAACAGAAGAAATGATACGCTGTATATGCTTGCTGCGTTTTGGTTGGTCAGCCTCTGTGGTATACTGGTTCACCAGGAAGGCGGAAGACAAAATGGTGCTGAGGGGAGTACGGAACTCGTGCGACGCCATAGATACAAACCTGGATTTCAGTTCGCTCAGCTCTTTCTCCTTATCGAGGGCCGCCATCACTTCCTGTTTGGAATGTTCCAGTTGTTCCAGTGCAGTGGTCAGTTGCTGCGTACGTTCACTGATCTTATGTTCCAACTCATTGTTCAGCTTCTCGATCTTCTCTTCTGCCTTCTTCCTCTCCGTGATATTATTGATATAGGCGATTACGAAGGATCCTTCCTCATGCTTATATTGACTCAGGCTGATCTCTACAGGAAATTCCGTACCGTCCTTCCTGACGGCGAAAAGATCCAGTCCTATTCCCATCGGGCGACTCTGTGGATGATGGTTATAATGGTTGCGGTGCCCCACGTGCCTGTCACGGAAACGTTTGGGCAGCAGCCGCTCAATGTATTCTCCCACCAGGTCATCCCGATCATACCCGAATTGTGTCAGGGCGAAATCATTGATCAGCACGATCTGGCCCTGCTGATTCGTAACAAGTATACCGATACTGGCATAATTGAACAGCGCCTCGAAGCGCTGCAATTCTTTATTGTATTCCTTCTTGTATACATTGTTACCAGGGAGCATTGCCATCAGCTTATTGAACCACTTTTTCATATTATATACTTACCGTGAAAAGAATACGCGGTAAATATACTTTATAGACTGTAAAATTCCATTTCAGGAACATACGGTCATATGATGGTGGTCAGCCGCCGGAATGATAATGCTCATTTTTCCCTTATATTCCTCTCCAGCCATCTGGCTGCCAGTGTAGTCCAGGCCAGTCCGGCTTTATTGCCTGGTCTGAGCCCGTAACCATGCCCTCCTTTGGCGTACATGTGCAATTCTACCGGTACTTTGGCGTCTCTCAGTGCGCCTGTCACCACTAAAGCGCTGTTACCATAAGGATCATCTGCTGTGGCAAATACAAAGGTAGGAGGGGTATTGGCATCTATCTGAAGCTCAGGTGTAATACTGTGATTAGGACCCAGGTCAAGATAGGCAGGGTAGATCAACAGCGCGAAATCAGGACGGGCAGAACTGCTGTCGCTGGCATCAACAGGCGTATAAGTTTGCTTATTGTACAGGGTGCTGGCTCTTGCACTCAGGCTACCGCCGGCAGAGAACCCCAGTACACCGATCTTTTGCGTCTTCAGTTGCCATTCAGCTGCCCTGCTGCGTACAATGCGGATAGCACGCTGTACATCCTGTAAGGCGCCTTCCTGCTTCTGAGGTACCCGGTACTGCAGTACAAAGACCGTAAAGCCCTGTTCATTCAACCATTTGGCTATTTCATAGCCTTCCAGGTTGATGGCAAGGATCTGATAACCACCACCCGGACACACAATCACACCGGCTCCATTTGCCTTGCCTTTTGCCGGTAGGAAAACCTGCATCAGCGGATCGGTTACATCGGTAAGACGGATTACGCCTTTACTGGTATCCTTTGTGGGAACTGCCGGGTTTTTAGGACCAGTTTCCCCGGGCACAGCCCCCGGCCATAAATGGATAATATCCTTTTCCTGCGTTTGCGCCAAAACCTGCATAGATATTATTGATAATAGGAGTGTGTAGAATAGATTTTTCATATCGCGGATCATTTGCGAAAACAAAATAGTAAAAGAATCAGGAATTCTTATATTTGACGCGACTCAAAATAATCATCGTACCGCCAGGTACCAAATCCTCTATCTATGAAAAGAGCACGTTTCATTGTAACCTTCCTGTTGCTATGCTGCATGTCTGCAGCCAATGCCCAGACGATTAGTGATGTAATTACCAGTGCGGATTGGGATGTAATATTCCCGCATCGTTACAACCCGGATGACCGGTCAGGTAGCGGTATACCTCCCAGTACCCCTGCTAAGGACTTTTACTCTTACGCCAACTTTACGGAAGCAGTAAGACGAATGTCCAACATCAAAATTTTGTCAGAAAGACGTTGTGCCACCAACGCGTATAAGCTGACCCGTGTGGACAAAACCACCGGCGCTTCAGTGGTGATCCGTAAGGATGCCGATTTTGACATTTCTTCCAATGCGATTATCCAGGAGACAATCGACTACGCTACCTTTGCGGGCGAAGGAGATCTGAACGCCCGCAAAAGAGAGCTGATGGCATTCCTGGCTAATATCTCCCAGGAGACTACCGGTGGCTGGCCTACCGCTCCCGGCGGACAATACGCCTGGGGCCTTTATTTCCGCGAAGAAGTGGGCTATGAAGGAACTAACAACATCGGCTACCGCATCGACGATCCTAATTACCCGCCTGCTCCCGGTAAATCCTATCACGGCCGTGGCCCTATACAGCTGAGTTATAATTATAACTACGGACAGGCAAGTGAATTCATCTTCGGCGATAAGAACGTATTGCTGGCAAACCCTGAGAAAGTGATCCAGGATGGTGTAATCGCTCTTGAAACAGGCATCTGGTTCTGGATGGCACAACAATACCCGAAACCTTCCTGTCATGATGTGATGATCCCCGGTAAATGGACGCCAACAGCATCTCAGGAAGCCGCTGGTCTTAAACCTGGTTTTGGCGCTACCGTAAACATCATCAACGGTGGTATCGAATGCGGCAGCGGTACGGAGAATACCAAAGTACTCGGCCGTATCGGTCACTATCAGCGTTATACCGGTATCAAACAGGTGAGTATGGAACTGAACGGTGGTAACAACGCAGCCAATTGCGGTTGCGCTACAATGCCCCGTTTTGCTATCGACAATACAGAGTGTGCACAGATCACAGCACTGAAATTTACATCACCGTCCAACGGCATCATGGGTGTCACCTCTTTAGCGCCTGTTACACTGACCGTATCTAAAAGCGATCCAAGGAATGAGATCACACAGGTATTTATCAAGATAGGCGGATTAAGGTTATCAGGTACCAGCGTACAATGGACGCCTACAGCTTACGGTGCACAGACGGCTACCGCAGTTGGTCTCAGGAATGGTAAGGATTCCATTGTAACTACCATCTCATTTACAATATGGAACACCCAGACCTTTGAAGGTTGCGCTTCCCTGCCGGCATGGGAGTCTGCAAAGATCTATGAAACTGCCGGCAACATCGTAAAATACAATAACGTCATCTATCGTAACCAGTGGTGGGCAGGTAGCGGCGATATTCCGGGTACCAACACCACCTGGGCTGTAGTAGGTGCCTGCAATGGCAATGGCGGCGATGGCGGTGGTACCGGGCAGCCTTGCGATGGTGTAGCCGGCTGGACACAGGGCGGTATCTATACAGCAGGCAGCAAAGTTGCATACGGCAACAAGATCTACCAGGCTAAATGGTGGACACAGGGAGATCAGCCTGACCTGAATACCGGAGATGGTAAACCCTGGACATTCGTAAGTAACTGTACTACCTCTCTTACAAATGTAACAACAGCTGTTGTGGCAGATCAGATCACTATCACCAACGGATCATTGAAAGTATATCCGAACCCTGTTACAGGCAATACCCTGAATGTAGCAGTAGACGCCGGCACAGAAAAAGTACTGTTGTCACTCGTGAATACAAAAACGGGCCAGATTGTACTGCAACAGGTGGTTACACCAGCTGCTAAAGGCACTCAACAGGTACAGCTGGATATCAGCAAAGTACCCGCCGGTGTATGGATCTTAAAAGCTGATAAAGGCAGAACCGGTGTGATTGGAAGCAGAAAGATCGTGAGGTTGAAATAAAGTTAATTTTTAAGGGAGCTGTAACCAAAGGCATATCTCATGCGTTAAGGTTACAGTTCCCTTTCCATAAACAGGGAAGGGACTTAAATTAATTTTCATGAGAAGATCATTAACCTTTATTTCCCTGGCTGTAGTTGTCATGGCCGGATGTAGCAAGAAGAATGCACCTGCGCAGGATTGCGTAAAATATGAGAAAGTCCATGTTACCAGGATCGATAAAGCATCGGCCGGTACAGATGGCGCTACTACCGTTTATTTTAACGTAAACAATGGCTGCGGACAGTTTCACAAGTTCAATGAAAAGAAAAGCGGCAACACACGTACCATCACTGTAGAAGCAGTGTATAAGGGTTGTATGTGTACCATGGATATTCCTGAAAGGAAAGCATCCTATAAACTGACAGAAAAGACTCCTGGTACTTATTACCTGAAATTTGTCTCCGGGGAGAATGATTACCAGATAGATACAGTAGTTGTTAAATAAAAGAAAGGCGTCTCGTTTAAGAGGCGCCTTTCTTTTTATAGTTGTTTTAGTATGATTTTTTTATGCTATAGTTGAGGGCCGGAAGTAAGCCCTAACTTTTCTGGTAACTCCTTGGCACAGGATACTTTGTTAATGTTTCCTCTGCTTCCTCATGCTTTTTCCTTGCAAAAGGGCGTATCTCCAAAATTTCTTCAAGAGTCATATCTGGCCCGTATAGGAACCATAATATTATTTTTTCTTTCGGGAGTACCTGTCTTTTGTTTTTTTGAGATTACGTTTTCCATGAATGATGATTTAATGAATGAATTATTTTTTAAGCAATAGTTCCTTAGGAAATGGACATCTTTCCAATGTAGCTTTCGCCTGCTCATACTTCATTCTTGTAAATGGACATATCTCCAAAATTTCTTCAAGAGTCATATCAGGCTCTGTCGGAACCATGATATTATTCTTTATTAAATATTCGGCTATCCTTGTTTCTCGTCCTTTTGAAATTACATTTTCCATGGATGATAGATTTAGTATCTGGAGTTATTCATTTGTAGTTTCTTTCTAAGTAGTATTTCTTCAGGAATAGGATACTTGGTTAGCATAGCTACCGCTTCGTTGTGTTTTTTCATTGTAAAAGGACAATTTGAGGCCTCCTCAAGCGTGATTGATCGTAGTAAACGATCAGCCTTGAAGGTTCCCTTTTTTTGCCCGTTCGAGATTACATTTTCCATGAATGATGATTTTAAATTTGTTTATTATTTTAAATGATTTCTTGTGCCGAGAAATGCACTGTACTTTTGATTTTGGATAAAATCTTGCCATTCGCCATTTTGAAATCCGAAGATGTCAAATTGATCGGTAACATCTTTCCAATACTTAGTAATACAGAGTCTATATAATCTTGTTCTTGAGAGTGTACTGCCTCTTGCATATATGAACGCTTCAGGATGTTCTGTTGTGAAGTTTTCAACCACTGCAGCCACAGTTGCTAATATCATCTCTGGGTCATTGTTCCCTGAATTGACATTGTCATTTATAATACCCGTTTGCGCATTTATTTCGCCAAATGCAAGATTATAACAGTTATGTCCCATCAGTGTAAACCGTATGGTCTTTTTAATAAATCCTTTTGGTCCAATACTAGTAAATTCATAATCCGTCTTTGTTTTGGTTTTTGAAGTTAATCTAAACAAATAATGATCTAAGTGCATTCCACAGGTTTTAATTTAAACAATGGTATTTCATCCTGAACATATCACTATAAAAAAACGCCACCCCTGACGTGTGATCATCAGGGGTGGCGTTTTTCTCTATCACTAAGTTACATCTTTCTTCCACATCTCAAAATTTCTTCTCAACTTTTTTCAAAAAAAAAGAAGGGATGAAGTGCGAAACCTCATCCCTTTTCTCTTCCATCTTAAATCCCGTAAACTAATAATTAAATCCCTTCCTTTTGTACATCCAGATGTTTCTCCAGCCATCACCCTGCTGTGCCAGGGTGAGTTCGTCGGCAGTCAATTTTACAATCACATATGTAACCTTGTTGCCCAGGCTGATGTCACTACCTGTTATCTTCAAAGTCTTATTTAAAGTATCCAATTCGAACAGTGCTTTCTGCGAGGTACCCCCATGCGTAAACGTATAGTTTTTCGCACCCTTCAGATCGAAGGTCATTTCATCCGCAGCTACGCCCTGTGATGTCAGATAGGCGATACCGTTCTGCCACCATTCAGGTGCTGTTGCTCCGCCGGAACCATTACCATAACAGATACCTCCGGGAATATCAGATGCCCATACCCATGTCTTGCCTTCCTGCGCATTGGCAAGCAGGTTCCACATAGGACTGGAAAAATATTCAGGATCATTTTCTGACACCGTGATCTTGGTAGAATCAGCTAATGGGCCACCCTGTGTATAGATAGTATAACGAATGGTATAGTCTCCCGCAAAAGGCAGATTGATCGTATCCAGTTTCTTTTTGGAGAAACCACCGGTAAATTCCCAGTAGGGGATATAACCACCTTGTGTAAGGCTGTTTAACATTACTATAT
Organism: Chitinophaga filiformis; assembly: GCF_900102545.1. Taxonomy (GTDB): domain Bacteria; phylum Bacteroidota; class Bacteroidia; order Chitinophagales; family Chitinophagaceae; genus Chitinophaga; species Chitinophaga filiformis. The sequence goes on from NZ_FNBN01000012.1 coordinate 154,687, forward strand.
TGTCATGTCCCTGTTCCTGTGTAACGGAGAACTTCACGTCGCTCTTGGCGATAGATGGTCCGCCAAGGCTTTCTTCATCTTCCTTTGTACAGGATACCAGCATAGCTGATAATGCAAGCAGGGATAAGGTGATAAACTTTTTCATAATGCAGTTTTTTGAATGATTCGACATTAGTTAGCCCAGCCGGCATTTTGTTTGTAGACGCCGCTTGACAGATTGATCTCCTGTTCAGGGATTTTAAACAGTCCCTGTGTTTCCGTACGGAAATTCACATCGAACTGATTATCGGAGTTGCTATTGTCAATGGCAGCTTTGGCAACGCTTATACCCTGACGCAGTAAGTCCCAGTAGCGTAATCCTTCCAGTGCAAATTCCAGGCGACGTTCTTCCATGATCAGCTTCTTACCATTGGCATCGCCGGTCAGTGTTTTACGACTGGTAGTGTTCAGGAAAGCCCTGTCACGTACCTGGTTGTAATAGTTCTGCGCTTTGGATAGATCAACATCGAGATTCAATTCTGCAGCCATTAACAGAACATCTGAATAACGGATAATAATATCATCAAAATAGTTGTCGATCTGGAAGTTACCTCCCTTGCTATCTGCATTGCCATCATTCAACGGCATATATTTTTTCCAGAAATAACCGGTATACTGTGCCTGATCACCGACAGAATATGCGGTCAGGTTTTCATCTGCGATAGAGATGATGCTGGCGCCTCTTCTGGTGTCGGTAGCATCGTAGGCATTCCATAATTTAGGTGTAACAGTGCCGGCGCCCCATCCTTTGTAGTAAGGGCCAATCACCTGGCTACGGATACCGATATCCACCTGCATACGGTTGCCATTATGCTGGTCCCAGTTACCCAGTCCTTTGTAAGTAAATTTGATAGACCACACCGTTTCCTTATTGTCTTCTCCCACAAAAGATTTACCGGATGCCTGCCATAAGCGTGGGAAGCTGTCTACCAGTCCGTAGCCGCTTGCATTGATGACATTCTCCAGGTAGCTGATCATTTGTGTTTTTGTAACAACACCTGCCAGGTCCGGCTGATTATAATAACCGGTGTAGTACAGGTATACGCGGCCTAACAGCGACTGTGCCGCCCATTTGGTTACTCTGCCATAATTGTTGGGAGAGATACCCTGGTATGCAGTAGCAGGCAGGTTATTGGCTGCATATTGCAGGTCTTCAGCGATCTGTTTGTATACATCAGCCGGAGTCGCCTGCGGCATATTATATTCAGAAACGGTAAGCGGTTTAGTAGTCAGCGGAATATTGCCGAATACACGTACCAGGTCGAAGTAGAAGTACGCTCGCAGGAAGCGGGCTTCTGCGGTATAGGTGGCTTTGAGAGTGCTGTCAGTACCCCAGTTCACACCATCTATTTTGGAAAGCAATACATTGGCTCTGTAGATACCAGTGTAACCTCTCTGCCACAGACCCAGGTTCATATTGGATGCCTCCTGGAAACGGTCCCACTGTTTCCATACCAGGTCAGAAGTACCGCCGGCACCAAAACAGTCATCACTGGCTATTTCTGATACCAGGTGAATGTTGTCATAGTCACCGATATTGAGCTGGCTGTATACAGACACCAGTGCCTGTAAGGCCTGTGCCGGTGTCTGATAGAAGGATGTTTCCGTCTGTTCATCTACAGGCGAAAGCTCCAGGAAGTCTTTGCTGCAGGCAGCAAAGAGTGCTATTGCTATAATGGAAGCGAAGATCTTTTTCATGTGGATTGATTTACCGGATTAGAATTTAACGTTCAGACCAACCAGTACTGTCTTAGGTTGCGGATAAGTACCCAGGTCTATACCGGAAGCCCATCCGGTAGGACCATAACCTACTTCAGGATCTACACCTTTGTAAGGTGTAAAGGTGAACAGGTTGGTAGCAGAAACGTATAATCTCAGCTGCTGTAAAGGCAATGTGTGTAATACCTTTTTGAAATCATATCCCAGGTTCAGGCTTTTTACACGCAGGAAAGACGCATTGTGTACATACAGATCAGAAGAACGGATCCAGTTCTGGTTCAGTTCAGCGCCATCTGTTACACGCGGAATGCGGTTAGAGGTGCCTTCACCAGTCCAGCGACCCAGTATTTCTGTACTATAGTTGCTGAGCGGACTGGAGAAATCATGCGTTCCATCCCAGATCTGGTTGCCATAGTTACCATACAGTGAAGCCGAGAAATCGAATCCTTTATATCCCAGGTTGAAGTTCAGACCATAAGTGAACTTAGGATAAGGATTACCGATCTGCGTTTCATCCTTGCTGTCTATCACGCCATCTCCATTGAGGTCCTGGAAGCGAACATCACCAGGAAGGGCATTAGGCTGTATTTTCTTACCGTCTTTACTTACATAGGCAGCTACTTCATTTTCATTCTGGAAGATGCCTGCTGTCTTATATCCGTAGAAATAACCCATCGGGAAGCCCACCTGTGCGCGGTAAAATTCCGGCATACTTGCGTAGGTGATGCCCCCAGATCCGTTGATGATCTTTTCCCGGTTGGGGATATCGGTGATCTCGTTACGGTTCACACCGATATTACCATTTACACCTACTGTCAGATCATGGAAAGTATGACTATAACCCAGGGAAACCTCCACACCCTGGTTACGCACATTACCTCCGTTGATCAATACTGTTGATGCACCGGAAACAGCAGGTACATTCACTGGTACCAGCCAGTCTTTTGTTGTCTTACGATATACATCTACTGTCAGGTTGAAGTCTCTGAACAGTGTCGCATCAATACCCACGTTGGCCTGTTCTGAAGTTTCCCATTTCAGATCAGGGTTAGATATCTTGACAGGCGCTGCACCTATAAAAGGAAGGTCGCCGCTGCCAAAATAATAACCCAGGTATTGTGTAGAGATGGTAGACAGGTACTGATAATATCCTGTAGGAAGGTTACCATTCTGTCCCCAACCAGCACGTACTTTCAGGAAGTCCAGCCAGGAGAGTTTGAAGAAATCTTCATTGGTAGGTACCCAGCCAATAGAGAAGGATGGGAAAGTACCTCTGCGGTTGTTCGGTCCGAAACGGGAAGATGCATCTGATCTTACCACAGCGGTGAACATATACTTGTCAGCATAAGAATAGCTGATACGTCCGAAATAAGAATAGAGTGTAGCAGAACTGTCTGCACCGAAAATACGTTGTGTACTGTCTGTAGTACCGTTGTCTATAACGGCATTATCCAGTCCTTCTTTGGTCAGGTCCTGTTTGTAACCGTACAGGTAAGAAGTTTTTGTTTCGTTGGAGTTCATACCTACCAGTACGCCTATATTATGCTTACCGAAATCACGCTGGTAGTTGATAGTGTTATCCCAGTTCCAGGTATGTGTGCGGTAGATGCCCTGTGTAGCGCGGGAATGCTCATTCACCACGTTGGTAGACAGGTCGTATATCGGCGTATAACTTCTTGCATCGTTATTGCTCACATCAATACCGAAGTCGGTACGTAATGTCAGTCCTTTAACTGGAGATACCTGCAGGTAGGTATTACCCATGATACGGTCAGTCTTGGATTTGTTCTGGTTCTGATAATCCATTACGGCTACCGGGTTCGCTTCCTGTACGTTGAAAGTAGATTTAGCGTAGCTGCCATCAGGATTGTATACAGGGAACAGCGGACTTACTGTGAACGCCGACCGGAGAGCATTGGCGTAGATATTGCCCACTCCAACACCTCTTTTACGGGATTGTGTGTAGGTCACGTTTTCGCCGAATATCACGATGTCCTTATACATTTTGTGCTCGCTGTTCATACGGAAAGAGAGCCTGTCGTATTGGGACTGATCTTTTAAGCCGACCACACCATCCTGTTTTGTATAGGCAACGGAAGAAGAGAACACAGAAGTCTCATTGCCACCAGCGAATCCAAGGGAATGGTTCTGCATCGGAGCTTTCTTGTTATAGATCGCTTCCTGCCAGTCAGTACCCTTGCCCAGTTTGCTGAGCTGGTCCATAGTGAAATAAGGAACGGAGCCGGAGTTGATGGCCATTTCGTTCATGATCACACCATAGTCGTGTGCATTGAGCACAGATACTTTATGTGAAGGATTCTGTATGCCGTAGTAAGAGTCATAAGACATTTTCATGTTTCCTGCACGGCCTTTGCGGGTGGTAACCAGTACAACACCATTAGCGGCTCTTGCACCATAGATAGCAGAAGATGCTGCATCTTTCAGCACATCCATAGCAGCAATGTCTGAAGCGTTCAGGTAGCTGATATCGGAAGTAGGTACACCATCCACGATATATAAAGGATCAGCGTTACCTACAGTGCTCGTACCGCGGATGCGCACTTTCATGCCTTCTCCCGGCTGAGCCGAAGTAGCGGTGATCTGTACGCCCGGTGTTTGTCCCTGTAAGGCCTGATCTACACGTAGCGCGTGGTTCTGTTCCAGCTGCTGGGTGTTCACATGGTCAATAGCGCCGGTCACCAGTTTTTTCTTTTCGGTACCATAACCTACCACCACGATCTCATCCAGACCGGTAGCGCCTTCGGAAAGATTGACGGTGAGTGATGTTTTACCTCTTGCAGAGATTACCTGTTTGGTAAAACCTACAAGTGTTACTTCCAGGGAATCGCTATCGCTTACCTGGAGATTAAAGCTTCCGTTGGCATCGGTAATAGCGCCATTGTTGGTGCCTTTAATACGTACGCTGGCGCCGGGTAGCGGGCTATTGTCTTTTCCGGTAGTTACCTTGCCGGAAAGCGCTCTTTTAGCTGTTTGCGCCATTGCTACGTTGACGGGCAACAGCATCGCCATCAGCAGCACGCTGCTTAATCCGCATGAAACGGGAATCATGCAGGCAGTCACAAAATCTCTGATTTTGTAAGCAGTTTTCATAATGTTAGAATGTTAGTAGTTACGGGATGTTTTTATAGATGGTCAAACGTGAATAAAATTCACAACGTGTTAATTGTTAAAAATTCTTTTTTTTCATGTAGTGGTTAATTTTTTAATGATATCTTTTTCTCTGTACCATCATATGTTACAACGGTTGCATTCCTGTTGTCGAAGTCCATGTTCACTGGTTTATCTTTTCCTGCTCTCACAATACGGAAGGTCCTGCGTTGCAACATGCCTGGGAAATTGCCTTCCCGCTTGCCTATTGTCAGCGTCTGGCCAGCTTCATCGTATGTGAGATTGATGGTACTGTATTGTCCTTTCTCGTAATTATAATTGACACCCTCATCTTCGTAGAGTGCGAATTTTCCATTAGCTCCTGTATATACATAAAGAGTGATCGTATCGGCCGGACGCTGTGCAGTGTACTGTATAGCGGGACCGAAAGGAACAATGCTGCCTGCTTTAATATATACGGGGATTCTATCCAGCGGAGCATCCGCGGTTATGTATTGTCCACCTTCATTATAAGTGCCGTTGTAAAGATCGTACCAGCCGGTATTGGCAGGGAGATATAGTTTACGACTGCGAGCTTTATAAGTATATACCGGATTTACCAGCAGCGCAGGACCAAACATAAACTGATCACCGATGTTCCTGACAGCTGTATCCTTGTCAAAATCCATGATCAATCCACGCATCAGGGTGTATCCACGATGATAGGTTTGTCCTGCAAGGGAATAAATATACGGCATCAAACGATAACGTAGCTTATCATAATAGACCATTGAGTTCAACTCGGTACTATTTTCCGGCGCAATGTTGAATGGTTCACGATAAGGATACTGTCCATGCGAGCGGAACAGTGGACAGAATGAACCGTACTGGAACCAGCGGGTGTTCAGTTCTCTCCATTCCTGGAGGTCTGCCCCCTGTGGATCAGGCTGGTCGTATTTATCTTCTACATAAAATCCTCCGATATCTGTTGTCCAGTAAGGCATACCCGATAAACCGAAATTCAGTCCCGCAGGTATCTGTCTCGCCAGTTCATCAAAGCGTGCGGCAATATCTCCGCTCCAGGTAGCAGCTCCATAGCGCTGCATACCTGCATAAGCGGAACGTGTCAGGATAAACACGCGTTGATCAGGTTTCTCATGGCGTTGACCTTCATAAATACCTTTTGCATTCATGAGGGCATAGGAATTAAAATATTGTGTGGATGGTCCCAGCGCAGTAGGATTCATTAACTGTTTGCGGTAGTCGATAGTAGCGTTGGACAGCACATCTGGTTCTGTAGCATCCAGCCACCAGGCGTCCACACCCTTGCTGAACAGGTGCTTGCTGAGCAGTTGCCAGAACAGCTTACGGGCGCCGGGATTGAAAGCATCATAGAAAGTAGATACATATCCCTGGCCAATCCAGTCCCTGATACCATCATTAATGCTTTGTTTATAGAGCCAGCCTTTATCGTTAAAGAGCTTATAGTTTGGAATATCCTTATAGAACTTTGGCCAGGCTGATATCATGAAGTGGGTATGATAGATATTGTGCAGGGAATCTATCATGCCTTTTGCATCCGGGAACCGCTGAGGATCGAATTCCTGGCTACCCCAGGCGTCTTCTTTCCAGTAAGACCAGTCCATTACGATATTGTCCAGAGGGATCTGCCTTTTGCGGAATTCCTGGACAGTGCTGATCACATCACGTTGTGTCTTATAACGTTCCCGGCTTTGCCAGTAACCTAATGCCCACTTTGGAACAATGGCGGCTTTACCGGTGATAGCACGATAGCCATTGATGACATCATCTGTCTGTTGGCCATACACAAAATAATAGTCTATTTTTTCGCCGGCCTCTGAGGTCAGCGCTGCTTTGTTTTGCAGCCTGGCAGGAGTAGGAGAGAGGTGTTTTACAGAAACAAATGCCTGGTCGGATTCAGGGATCCATTCCACTTTTAGGCGGTGTTTTGTTCCTTTATCCAGCTGGTGACGGAAAACGGAAGGACCAGGATTCCATCCCTCCCTCCATTTGTCGAGTTTTAACTCTCCGTCTATCCATACTTTGATGTAACCTGAGCCAGTCATAAAAAATTTCTCCTGTCCGCCGGTCGGTGAGCTAATGTCTCCTTCCCAGGTGATCACGCCTTTGGCCATCGGATAACCCGCAGGTATTTTCTTCAGGTCAGGCAGAAAGGTAAAGTCGATCAGCGACTCCTGTCTTTGCAGGAAGATGCTGTCGGGTTTATTACGCATTGCATAGGTAGCGGTCAGGCCACCCGGTTTGCCATTTTTATCAGATAGCTGTAAACTGCCCAGTTCTTCATAGGGCCTGTCATCGCCAAAGCGGGTAATGGAGTAGTTATCCCAGAGTATACCATAATGCCTGCTGGATACCAGGAAGGGAATTACGGCAACAGAATTGTACTGGGTGAGGTCCACATCCTGGTCCTTATAGTTCATTAATCCTGTCTGGTGTTGCCCCAGTCCATAGAAAGCCTCTCCGGCAGGTGATTCAAATACCTGCTGTAATTTATACAGCGGCTTCCCATCAATCACGGCTGGAGTGAAGGTCTTTCCGCCACCTTGTTTTTCCTGCAGGATCACCTGTCCTTTGGGATCTCTGAATACTACTTCTCCGGTAGTCAGATCAATACTGGCTGTTAATGTGCCTGTTTTTAATGTAACCTGGTTGTTTTTCTCCTCACTGGTCCATTTTACTTCCCGGGTACCGCTTACCACGGCCATCAGGCTGGGGGTTCCGGAAATGGAATCTGCCGGGCTGGCAGTTACCCTGATAATGTTGTCAGTAATTACCTGTAATCTTACCTGTTTAACTCCTCCGGTGGTCGTTTTTTCTAACCGTACGAGCAAACCATCCTTAAATCTTTCAATCTTTCCCGCATAGCAGAACTGCATGCAAAAGGTAAATGCCAGGACCGGGAGTAGTCTCTTTTTCTTCATATCCATGGAATTGATCTGATAATTATTGTTGGCAGCTGATAGAATATATTATCAATAGTTTCTATTGCTAACGTGTTGAGACAAATTTAACAGTCCGGTTTAAGACCCAGGGGACGGGATTGTTTTTGATTAGGGGTATAAATGTTAACCATATGGGGAGGGGAAAGGTGAAGTTTGATAAGAGAAAGGGTATAATTTGTTAAGGCAGGGGTTCAAAAAGGGGAGTCGGGAATCATTGACTTTGTCATATTTTATTTTTTATTCCCTGTTAATGGATTGAAGCGTATTGTCTTGTAACTTGTGGGAAGGCATGACAAAGCAGTAAGCACCTGATGACAATTTCTTTTGATCTTGACGACACCCTGATCCCGGGCATGAAACGATTTCCGACAGAACCACAACGTTTCTGGCATCGGCTGGTTAGCCGTGAAAAGCTCAGGGCAGGTACCCTGACATTAATGAGGGCATTAAGAGAGCAGGATTGTAAAATTTACATTTACACCACTTCCCTGCGGTCGCGGGCTTATATCAGACGACTTTTCCTGTCTTATGGTATACAGCTAGATAAGGTCATTAACAAAACAGTACATGATAAAGCATTATTGGGGCAGGCAGGTTCTGTATCCAAACTGCCATCTGCATTCGATATTGATTTGCATATTGACGATTCGCCTGGGGTGGAACAGGAGGGTGTTCGTTTTAATTTCAGGACGTTTATAGTGGAGGAGCAGGATGAAGATTGGGTAGGGAATGTATTGATGAAAATAAAAAGCCTCCCCGGGTTAGCAGGGAGGATGTAGGGGGAAAAATTATTCTGACTTCAGGCTTTTTACCGGATTAGCGACTGCTGCTTTAATGGCCTGGGCACTTACAGTCAGCAAGGCTATTATAACGGCAAGCATCCCTACCGCGATAAATAGCCACCAGCCTATATTAATACGGTAGTCATATTTTTGCAGCCAGTTATTCATTAATAAAAAAGCAATAGGGGAGGCAATCAGGCAGGCGAGCCCTACCAGATAGATAAACTCTTTAGACAGTAATATCCAGATACCCGGAACTGATGCTCCCAATACCTTGCGGATGCCTATTTCTTTGGTTCTGCTTTCAGCCATAAACATCGCAAGACCAAATAAGCCAAGGCAGGAAATGAAGATCGCTAATCCTGCAAGTATGGCGGCCAGTTTACCAATCTGTTTTTCCCTGGCGAATTTCCCGCCGAATTCCTTGTCCACAAAACTGTATTCAAAAGGAAACGAAGGATTATATCTGCTAAAAACTGTATGAATAGCAGACAATGCTTTTTTCAGATCGACGCCTGGTTTTAAACGCAGGAAAATATTATTGATGACATTGCCATCGAAAAGGATGGCCTGAGGATACACGGGTTTAAAGGGATCATCCATTATGACGTTTTCTACTATTCCGACAATAGTTACTACCCGGTTTCCCGACTTCATTGTCTTTCCAATCGGGTCTTTGTAACCAATTACTTTTAACGCCTCCTCATTTAAAATCACGGCATTTGAGTCGGTTTTGTAATCTATTGAAAATGGACGGCCCTCCCTAAATTGTAAACCGACAGTTTTTTCAAAATCCCAATCAGTCATCAGCGCATCCAGGGAGATGTCAGTATTAGGTTCCTTTCCGGTCCAGGAGAAGTCACTCCACCGGTTGGCATTTTTTGTAATTGGTTGTGAGGCCTTTGATACCGATTCAATATAGCCACTATTCAGAAGATCCTGTTTTAATGCCACATAATTTCTGGCAAGGTTATCGGTACCATGAATGGAAATCAGGTTGTCCGGCTTATAACCCAATGACCGGTTCCTGGCATGATTGATCTGCTGGAAAACAACTACGGTACTGATGATTAAGCTGATGGAAACCGCGAACTGGAAAACAACCAATACCTTCCGAAAGGTAGTGGCGCTTTGGTGTTGTTTAAAAGTTCCCTTTAGGGTTCTGGCCGGTAAAAATGAAGAGAGGTATAATGCCGGGTAACTGCCAGATAGAAGTCCTGTCACTATACAAACAAGTAGTAAAAAAGTCAACAGGGAAATGTTGCTGAAATCAAGTTTGATATTTTCAAAACCCAGGTCTTGTAAAAAAGGTAACGACAAGTATATTATTCCAATAGAGAATAAAAAGGCGAGAAAGGCTGTCAGCATAGACTCACTTAAAAACTGGGTCACGAGTTGCTTACGCTGAGAGCCAACAGCCTTGCGGATACCAACTTCTTTTGCCCGTTTTTCAGAACGTGCAGTTGAAAGATTCATGAAGTTGATGCCTGCAATAAGCAGAACGAAAATACCAACGATGCCAAATAACCTTACATATTCTATTTTACCTCCTATATTTACCCAGTTTCTGTAGTCACTGTACAAATGCCATTTGCTTAAAGGATGAAGGAACAAAGTTTGATTTTTCAGATGAGGATCTTTTTGTACATTCAACGGACCAATTTTTTTTGAGAAGTTATCCATGGATGCGCCTTCTCTCAATTCCACCACATTCATAAGAAAATTATTGCTCCAATTGGCGGTATTGCTTCTTACCCACTCAGACTGCTCCATAACAAACTGGTATGGCACCAGAAAATCAAAGTCCAGTGTAGAGTTTTTAGGTACGTCGTCCATCAACGCAGTAACCTGCATATTAAACTCACCATCCATTTTTATTGCCTTACCGATCGGATCCGCTGTGCCAAACAGGGCGGTTGCCAGTGACCGCGTAAGTATGATGGAATTAGGATCTGTTAATGCAGTTTTAACATTACCTCTCACCAGTGGAAATGAGAACATTTCCAGGAAATCAGGATCCACATATCTTCCTTTTTTGTTGAATTTGTTGTCGCCCGTTGCGAGGGTATAGTTTCCGTTTGTGGTTAACCGCGTAACCCTTTTTACCTCAGGATAATTGTTTTTCAGTTCATAATATAAAGGTAGGGGAGTCGCTTCCTGAGTGCTTCTGTTATTGTTAAACAGCGTATGCTTTTGCACAAGAGCTATGCGATCTCCATTTTTATGAAATGAGTCAAAACTTGTTTCATACTGAATCCATAAACCTATAAGCGTAATAAAAGCCATCCCCATTGCCAGGCCGAGAATATTGATAAACGACAAGCTTTTGTTTTTCCAAAGATTACGCCACGCTATTTTTAGATAATTTTTTAACATAGTAATGTTTTGAAAATCAGATCATATCCGCATAGCGTTCAAGGAAGATGCCGGAATTCTATTGGTTACTAATCAGCTGGTTATGAAATGGGGATAGGTCAGACTGTACGGTTTTGACACAATAAATGTTCATTTATGAACTTACAGCGTTTTTAGAAAAGAGATTGAATTTTTTTAACGGGAAAATCCGAAAATTAAAGAAAGAACTATAAGATATAGACCTTGTTTCGAATCAATGAAAACCCAACTTGTAAAGCATTACATGGATACACTGGGGCAGAAATTATTTACGGGAGAAGATTGGGGATATTTACTCCAGCTGCCAGAAAATTGTAAATTCGTACTTTAAGACTATTTCAATGGGAAATAATAACTATTATAGACTTGATGAAATTGGTTTTATTGGTGTACAGGAGGAAAGATTCCCGGCCAGTAAAAAATATCATGATAATAGAACCGCTAGGATATTTAAAGCCGCCAAAGCTGTAAAATCCGCAAAGTCAAAAAAGACTTTGAAAAAAGTATAAACAAATGTTTGCTTTCAATAAAAAGCCTGCCGCTTTAACCGGCAGGCTTTTCTATTTTATCTCATAAGCAATACCTCATCCCATCGCTGCTTCTTCCAGCACCCCAATATCCAGCTTCTTCATCTTCATCATCGCTGTCATGGCTCTCTGTGCCCTACCTGGATCCTTATCCTGCAATAACTCCTGTAACCCATTCGGCACTACCTGCCAGGACAAACCAAACTTATCCCGCAGCCATCCACATTGTTCTATGGTACCGCCTTCAGAAAGGGCATTCCACAATTTATCCACTTCCTCCTGTGTTTCACATTTGATAAACATAGACACTGCAGGTGTAAAAGAATAATGCGGCCCGCCGTTGAGTGCTATAAAGTCCTGTCCATCCAGCTTGAACTCTACCGTCATTACTTTTCCTTCCTGGCCGGGAAGGCCGGGAGGATAACGGCTGATCTTTCCAATAGATGAATTTTTAAAAAGGGAAGTATACAGCTTTGCAGCCTCTTCCGCCTGGGTATCGAACCATAAGAAAGGAGTGATCTTTTGCATAACAGTAGTTTTTAGGTGCGTTGATACAGCAAACTTACCCTTAGAATTTCGTACAAAGGAGGTGTGATGCAGACATCTGTAAGGGTAGATCAGGACAGTATTAATTTTAATCGCGATGTACCATACTGAGCTTTAAAATTTCGAATATTACCATTAACTTACATCACCAGCAGTTATGGGAAAGATATTTACACAAATAACACTCAATATCCATCAACGGTTAGCCTTGGAAGCCAACCCCATCTGTATCACAGAATTGGCGGACGGCGGCTATCTGCTTAATTTCAACAAAGACCCGCATGTCATCAGACTTGACAGCTCATTCAATGTAGTCTGGAAGAAAGACCTGCAGGCGCAGACGATCAACTACGTCAACTGTATGATCACTGCAAGTCCGGATGGAAAGATGATGGCGCTTTCCGGCAATGAGACCATACGCATATTAGACCTCGATGCCAATCTACTGTGGGCATTTCCGCACGAGCCATGGGGGAAGTTCCTCGGATCGCCTTGCGCTTTTTCATCCGACGGACAACTGATCTGGTTCATTATACCAGGTAGTTCTGCATTGGAGAATGATATACTATATACTGTCAGAGCATGCGACTTTAAAGTAATAGACACCTGGATGATGGATGGAAACCAGGACTATAACTACATGTTCTATTCGACACCGGATAATCATGCTATGATCATCGAGGCCGCCGCCGGACAAGATGCCAGCCTGTTTTATCGCGTGCGATTGGAAGATGGAAGGATCAGCTGCGAAGAACTATCTGAGTGCCATGACAAGATCATGGGCAGTTTTTCTCCTGATGGGAAGGAATTTGTCACAGCGCCTCATCATGAAGATGGAATTGAATTGTTCTCATTCCCGGAAGTAAAAAAGACCGCTGTCCTGGAAAGTGATAAATTGTTTGCAGAAAGAAACGAATACCCTACTATAGACGATGGTGACAGTGTTGAGTATGTAGCCTTATATCTGAATGATAAGACACTGCTGACATTTACACGCTTTGGCAGATTATTACTGATAGACAGGGAGAGCCTGAACTGTACCGGAGAGCTCGTGCCCGAAGGTTGTGAGATCAGAGCTTACGACATGGCCGGCCGGCCTACCACTAATCCCCGCGACGTCATTGACTATGCAGGAGAGATTGTCACAGTGGCGCTGAATAAACAACATCAGTTGTTAGTGACGCACAACTCCGGCGAAGTAAGGACATACAATCTCCCTGAAACGCTTTACTGATCATTAAGCTTCTCCTGCATAATTGCCTTTGGGATATCCCTCAGGTGCCTTCACCTCGAAGTATTCATCGAAATCTTCAGCAGCAGTAGTGTCATATAGATGATTAAGGGAAGTAATAAAACTGGTAAGATCAGGAGCAATAGTGTTCCTGTCATTGTCCGCATGCCAGAACTCAATGATCTGTCCGCGGATACCGGTAAATACCCCGGCAGTGTCATAACAGACACAATCGCCGCCACCATTATCGAAGATGGGAATCCATGCAGGATGCCACCAGTTCTCCAACTCAAAGTCAGTGCCTATCATGGAAGTGTGTTCCCTGGCTGTGGCTAAGGCATGCTCTAATGAAAGGAACATGGAATTATTCACAAATGCCTCATAAGAATCATCACGTTGCCCATTCTTCCATTGGTATAATGCACGAAGGTCTGTAGGAATCGTTACATTATACTCCTTTTCAAGTGCTGTTATTGCTTCTGTTGAAAGTCCCGGTTGTAAGGTAGCATAATAAGCAGCTCTTTTACTTGCCAGATGACCGTCCAGTTTGTTGAGAAATGCTTGCATAGCAATCAGTTTTAAGTGTTCTTATAAGCTGAAGGTAACACGCCGTATTCCAGTTTGAAATATTTTGCAAAATACTTAGGATTATTGAATCCTACCTCATACGCTACTTCTGCTATCGTCAGCTGACTTTTGCCCAGTAGTTGAGCCGCTCTTTTCAGACGAATGGAACGTATGAATTCAAGCGGTGTTTTCCCTGTAAGGGATAACAGTTTCTTATACGCAGATACCCGGCTCATATGCAGTTCGCGGCTCAATTCTTCTACAGAGAAATCCGGGTTGGATATATTCTTCTCAACAATCTGTAAGGCCTGCTGGATAAACAACTCATCCTGTGAAGAGATGGCTATTTCCTCCGGGTGTGCGTCAATATGCTGCTGGAAAGTTTTCTTCAGTGATGCCTGTTGTGTGATGATATTGCGGATACGCGACAATAACACCTCATAGTTGAATGGTTTGGTGATATAATCCGTAGCTCCGTTATCCAGTGCTTCCAGCTGATCTTCTTCTGAAGCGCGTGCCGTGAGCAGGATGACAGGCAAATGCGCCAGGCGTTGCTGCTGCCGTATCCTGCGACAAAGCTCCAGGCCGTCCATCTCAGGCATGTTCACATCGCTGACTACCAGGTTGGGAACTGTTTGCTGGAGAATGTTCCATCCTACCTGTCCATTAGGCGCATCAATGATATGAAAGTGCACACTCAGGTTATCCTTGAGATAGAACCTGAAATCTTCACTATCTTCTATCAGCAGCAAAACCGGTTTCTTGCCGGCGTATGTTACAGGGGCTGCCACTGTAACAGGAGCGGCAGACATGATCGCTGTTTTCTCCGGTGCTGTAGTGACAGGTTTACCGGAGATGCCCTGTACAGGCAACAGGATAGTAAAGCAACTACCCATACCTGGGGCACTATCAACAGAGATGGTACCACCATGCAGCTTTACAAATTCACGTGTGATACTCAGACCTATGCCGCTGCCCTGGTTGACCATAGAGCCCGGAATATCATGCTGGAAGAACCTTTCAAAGATCCGTTCCTGCTGTTCTAAAGGAATGCCGATACCATTATCCTTGACCATAATAGCCAATACCGAACCCTGTTGCAGTTGAACATCCACAGAAATATTCCCCTGTTCCGGTGTGAACTTAAACGCATTGCTTAACAGGTTAAAGATGATCTTTTCTATTTTGTCCGGATCATATAACATGTTCAGCTCTTTGATGCTGCTATGAAAGTCCAGGTGTATCTGTTTCTTTTCCGACAGGTCAGAGAAAGAGGTGGTCAGCTCTTTTATAAATGCGACAATATCTCCTTCACTGGTGTATAGCTTGATCTCCTGTACTTCCATCTTACGGAAGTCCAGCAGCTGATTAACGAGATTCAGTAAGCGGCGTGCATTGCGTTGCACCAGCACCAGTTGTTGCTGAAGGTTATTCTCCAGTCCCTTACCCAGTATCTTTTCCAGCGGAGTGATGATCAGGCTCAATGGCGTCCGGAATTCATGACTGACGTTGGTGAAGAAGCGGATCTTTAATGCATCCAGTTCATGTATGCGTTGGGCTTCCTGTTTCTCCTGCTCAATACGGGCACGTAACCTTTCCCTTTCCAATACTATCCTTCTCGCCAGTATCAGTGCACCTATAATGAACAAGGCATACAACATGAATGCCAGTGGTGTTCTCCAGAAAGGAGGCAGGATGGTGATATGTAATTCAAGCGGGGCCGGCGTCCATACACCATCATTGTTGGACGCTTTTACACGGAAGGTATATTCCCCGGGATCCAGGTTGGTATAAGTTGCTTTGCGTAGATTCCCATCTGCCGTGAGCCATTCATTGTTGAATCCTTCCAGCATGTAAGCGTATTGATTCTTCTCCGGATGGAAATAATTCAATGCGGCAAAGGAAATGGAGAACACATTCTCCCTGTATTTTAATGTGATCTTTTGTGTTTGTGTGATGGATTGTTGCAACAGGATACGCCCGTTGATGGTTTCTCCGGGCGACATACTTTTATTGAAGATCTGGAAGTCGGTAAGGACAATGGGTGGTATGCTCTGATTAATAGCAATGGAATGCGGATAAAAGAGATTGAAACCATTACCTCCACCGAAGATCAGTTCGCCTTTGCTGGTTTTTAAAGCAGCGTTTTCATTGAACTCTCTCCCCTGTAAGCCGTCTGATTCATCATAATTCTTAAAGTGGAAAGTGTACTTCGCAGATTGTCCCTGAATACTGAGATTGGATATACCATTGGCAGTACTCATCCATAGCGTTTTATTCTTGTCTTCCAGGATATTCAATACAGTATTGTCGGGCAAACCATCTTCTTTTCGGAGGATACGTATCTTTTTTGTAGCAGGGTCATACAGGTTCAATCCTTCGCGGGTACCTATCCATATTAGTCCGCGGCTATCTTCGAACATGCAGAGAACATTCTTGTTGCTCAGGCCATCGGGCTGTTTATCTGCGGTATCATAGTGAGTGAACTTACCTGCTTTATTCATGACATCCATACCATCTGCAGTACCTATCCAGATATTACCGGTCCTGTCTTCCAGTATGGATGCTATATAAAGAGAGCGCATGGTGTTAGAAACCCTGTTGTTAAACCGCTGGAATTTGCCGGTGGCCCTGTCAAGGATGTTCAGGCCTCCGCCTAATGTACCGACCCACAGGCGTTGCTGACTATCTTCAAAGATCTCCCAGACGCTGTTGTCACTAAGACTATTGGAATCGGCAGGATCGTTTTTATAATGGATAAAACGACTGCCGTCAAAACAATCCAGTCCGCCGAAATAGGAACCAATCCATAATTTCTGTGCACGATCTATCCAGAGGCTCACAATCACATTCCCGCTGGGTGTATTGGGGTTGCCCGCTTCGTGCAGGTACTGCTTAAAGGTATTATGCTGGCGGTCAAAGTAGATCAATCCACCGCCATTGGTGCCGATCCAGAGATTTCCCTTAGCGTCTTCCGCAAAACGGTTGACGTCATCGTAAGGGAGACTGTTGGCCGCAAATACCTGGTGCTGGTATAAAGGGAACTTGACAATATTCTCGTGGTAGTAACAGATCCCCTTCTTATAAGTACCGATCCAGATGATGCCTGAGTTATCCCGATATAAAGCGTTGATACTATTTTGACTCAGACTCTTAGGATTTTCACTATTATTGAGGATGTACTGTATGGATTGCTTTTGTTTGTCGATGATATTTAATCCGCCGTGATCTGTTCCTATCCAGATAAGGCCCTGGTTATCCTGTACCACACCTCGTACAATATTCGTATTAAGCCTTATCGCACCAGTATTCTGGTTATAATGTGTGAAGGTGGCGTTGCGTTGATTGTAGTAATAAATACCCTGTATATCGGTATTGCTGAAGATCCAGAGATCGCCGTCCCTGTCGGCCATCATCTGGTAGTCCTGCTGTTTGCTGCGGCCGTCCTGTTCAGGCATCTGTACCTGGTAAACTATCGCGTGACTGCGGCCATCCATTTTTTGCAGCAGCCCATCTGCATGCAGTATCCAGATATTGCCGGCAGAGTCTTCTGCAATGGAACTAAGGGGAGTGTTCTCTGTTGCCTTAAAGTTGATCTTCGTAGCTTTATGTGCAGCAGGAGTGTATCCAAACAGACCATTCTTTGGCATGACAAACCAGTACATGCCGGCTTTGTCCTTCATGATCTGGCCAACAGAATCGCCGGGAATACCGTATTGTCTGAGTACAGGCCGGATGTCCTGCTGAAAGTTCCCTTTGTCAGGATGATAGATGTTCTGGCCATTACGGTTGGTGATCCATAGCAGGCCATCAGGGCCTTCCATGAGGCCGGAAATAAAGTTATCAGAAAGGGTAGTGGAATCACTGAGCGCCTGGTGAAACACTTTGAAACTATAACCGTCGTAACGGTTCAGGCCCGACATGGTACCGAACCACATGAACCCGCGACTATCCTTCAGGATGCAATTGACCTGGTTAGATGAAAGTCCCTGAGTAATATCTATCCTGGTCAGCTGGTATTGTGACGAGCTTGTTTGTCCCCTGAGTAAAGCGGGTAAGAATACCAGCAGGAATAGAATAAATAGCTTTTTCTCCACTTGTGTAATTAACGCGGATATATAATTTTAAATGTCTGTTCTACAATATAGAACCTCTCAGGTAAATAAAAAAAGAAAGGTCGAAAGAATTCGACCTTTGTGCTAAAATTCCACGTTATGGTACTCAGGTCCATAAAGAGTTAAATATCTTCGGAGGTAGCCCGTCATGGCTGTTTACAAGAATTTTCCTTGTTTTTTATACGCCGTTGTTAGGTCAGATTTTGAAAGAAAATATATCGACTTAGACATAAAATCAGACATACTTCGACCCACACTTAGCTCTAACAGCTCCACAATAAAAGCTAACCTATAATACTTTTTTATTGTTATCTGATGAAATCTTCGCAGAGTGATATGAGCTCATACTCGTTGATCAGCTATCAGCCAGGATTTCATTCATTCACTTGTGCTGGAGGTAACTTACATCTTATCCCGGCAATATATGATTTACACAACAAATGTAATACCCCTGTAAGTGATAACCAAAGGTTTGTTCTCTTTTTTTCGCAATCGTTTGCATTTCCTTTTAAAAAAGCTGAACTTGTTTATTCGACAATTATTTTATTTTTTCACGTCTATGAACAGAACAGGTCTTATTTTGCTATTGTTGCTCTCTGCAGGAGCAGGTCATTTACGGGCGCAGCAAGCCGGTAACAAGCTGAAACTCTGGTACAAGGAACCAGCCGTTGAATGGTCTCAGGCTTTACCACTGGGTAATGGCCGGTTGGGTGCCATGGTGTTTGGTGGTACCAGTGAAGAATTGATTCAGCTTAATGAAGCTACTTTATGGTCCGGCGGACCAGTTAACAACAACATCAATCCGGGCGCAGCTAAATATCTGCCTGCTGTAAGAGAAGCTTTGTTCAGCGAAAAGTACCATGAAGCAGATAGTATTTTACGGAAGATGCAGGGCGCCTATTCCCAGTCTTTCCTGCCATTAGGAGATGTGCGTATCCGGCAACAACTGAAAGATACCGTAGTAAGCCAGTATTACCGCGATCTGGATATTGCGGATGCGAAGGCTGTTACCCGTTTCAGCAGTAGCGGTGTTACCTATACCCGTGAAATGTTCATCTCTGCACCTGACCAGGTGATCGTGATACGACTTAAAGCGAATAAAAAGGGGCAGTTAAACTTTACAGCATCCGCTTCGAGCCAGCTGAGATACAGTACTGTGGTAACAGGTAAGAAAGAGATAGCAATGAGAGGTAAAGCACCTTCTCAGGCTGATCCCAACTATGTAAACTACAACAAAGAGCCCATTAAATATGAAACACCCGGTAGCTGCAACGGTATGCGCTATGAACTGCGTATGCGTGCTATAAGCCCTGATGGTAGTGTTACAACAGATACCGCAGGTATCACAGTCAGGAACGCAACGGAAGTTACATTGCTGCTGACGGCTGCAACAAGTTTTAATGGTTATGATAAATGTCCGGATAGCGAAGGTGTGGATGAAAAAGCGTTGGTAGACGGATATCTCAAAAAAGCGGCTGCATTGTCTTACGACAATCTGCTGAAACGTCATGAGCAGGATTATCATACTTTCTTCAACCGTGTATCTCTGCAACTGGATGGCGCTGATCAGAGTGCATTACCTACAGATGAAAGGCTGCGGCGTTATACAGCAGGAGGGAAGGATGCAACACTGGAAAGCCTTTACTTCCAGTTTGGCCGTTATCTGCTGATCTCCAGTTCACGTACAAAAGCGGCTCCTGCTAACTTACAAGGTATCTGGAACAAAGAATTACGCGCACCCTGGAGCTCGAACTATACCATCAACATCAATACAGAGATGAACTACTGGCCCGCAGAAGTGTGTAACCTGATGGAAATGCAGCGGCCACTGTACCAGTTACTAAAAGAATTGTCTGTAACTGGTCAGCATACAGCACACAATTTCTATAATACCCGCGGATGGGTAGCGCATCACAATACAGATATCTGGGCTATTTCTAATCCGGTAGGAGATAATGGCAAAGGAGATCCGCAGTGGGCTAACTGGATGATGGGTGGTAACTGGTTGTGCCAGTTCCTGTGGCAGCACTACCGTTATACAGGTGATGTGCAGTTCCTTAGAGATACGGCATATCCTATTATGAAATCAGCGGCGCTTTTCAGCCTGGACTGGCTGGTAAAAGATCCTGCTACGGGATTACTTGTTACTGCTCCTGCTACTTCTCCGGAGAATGTGTTCGTATTGGAAAACGGAACGCGCGAAGCCGTATCTATAGCCAGTACGATGGATATGACTGTCATTCGTGAACTGTTCAATAATGTGATCAAAGCAGGTGAAGTATTGAAGGTAGATAATACGTTGCGTGATTCTTTACAGATTGCTGCCGACCGTCTCTATCCATTTAAGATCGGGAAAGATGGCAGTCTGCAGGAATGGTATAAAGACTGGCCTTCTTCCGAGGTAGAGCACCGTCATATTTCACACTTATATGGCCTGTTCCCCGGCGATCAGATCTCTCCTTCAACAACACCTGAACTGGCCAATGCTGCCAAACGTACACTTGAGATCAGAGGTGACGGCGGCACTGGTTGGAGCAAGGCATGGAAGATCAATACCTGGGCCAGACTGGAAGACGGCAATCATGCGTATAAATTATTGCGCGAGCTGCTGACCCTTACTGGTAAAGGTTCTATCGATATGCATGATGCAGGCGGTACTTATGCTAACCTGTTTTGTGCACATCCGCCGTTTCAGATAGATGGTAATTTCGGAGGCACTTCCGGTATTGCACAAATGTTGCTCAACGGACAATCAAATGCCATACATTTGCTGCCTGCTCTTCCTGATAGCTGGTCTGATGGCAAGGTAAAGGGCCTGCTGGCATTTGATGGTCATACGATCGATATGAGCTGGAAAGCGGGAAAGATCACCAGTGTAACAGTGCATGCGACAAGAGCGGGTACCTGTTACCTCGTATCAAAACATCGACTGAAAGCAACGGGTAACGCACAGCTGGCGCCTATGAAACCGAAAGATCCATCTGCCGGTTATCCATATGCCCTGCAAACAAGCGCCGGTGGTGTCTATACCTTACAGGGAGCAGAATAACGTAATGCAGAAATAAACTATTATGCCAGATAACAAGAGAATAGCGCTGATATGTGAAGACCCTGCCAACCTGTTTGAGATGGCAAGGAATGAAGACAAAAAACTACTGGAAAGCCTTAATACGCGCGGCTGGACAGCAGAAGTAAAGGACTGGAAAGATCCGCAGGCTGACTGGTCTTCTTATGGCCTTGTCATTCTGAAGTCGCCTTTTGACTATCATAACAGGCTGAATGAATTCAGGACCTGGCTGCACAAACTGTCGGCATTGGGTGTACGCTTATTAAACCCGGTGGAGATGGTGCTGTGGAATGCCGACAAACATTATCTGAAAGAGATCAAAGAAGCAGGATTTTATATCATTCCTTCCATCTTCCTTGAAAAAGATACTACGACTGATCTTTCGACTTTGTTCACCCGCCTGGGTACTGATAAGATCATTGTGAAGCCTTGTGTAAGCGGTGGTTCAAAGAATACCTTCACATTGGTGAAAGGAGACCCGGAATTACCGAAGCATCCCCTGAATGAATTGCTGCGGCAGGAAGCCTTTATTGCGCAGCCATTTTTGAAAGAGATCCATGCAGGAGAGTGGTCGCTCGTCTTCTTTGGTGGCCGTTTTAGTCATGCGATAGTGAAAAAGCCGAAAGAAGGCGATTTCCGTGTACAACCGCAATACGGTGCTACTATTAGTGGTGTACAGCCTGATGCTGCCGTAATCAAAGAAGCAACAGCCCTGGTGCGCCGCTTTGCTGCCGATGCACTGTATACCCGTGTAGATGGCTTGCTGGTAGATGGTAAACTGGCACTGATGGAATTGGAACTGATAGAGCCTTTGCTCTATACTGCGTTTGAAGAAAGGAGCTTTGAGAATTATCTGGGAGCACTGGAGGAAAAGACGATGGTCGTCAACTGATCATACATATAACTCATTTCAAGGGGTAGGTTGCGCTTAGGCAGCCTGCCCCTTGTTTTTTTAACAGACGGGCAAAAAAACACTAAAAATCGCTTTAATCCCCTTCTTTTAAGCATCTGTTCCCGCTTCTTCCATATCACAATACCGTCATTTCCATATCATTTCACCGACATTTCTATATCGAATCGATATACATATGAGCCTAAAGTGATATCCAGATGACGTTATAGCGATATGGAGATATAGGAACCAGAACGGTAAAAGAACCTGCTACAAAGAATATTTGCCGAAGTCAACCATGTTTATTATATTGCTATAGCAACTATCTTATTTCTTGTTAACGCCTGAAAACCAATTATATGGCAAGAGCTAAAAACAATCTCCTGTTAGCCCAGGTATCCGGTACTATCGGAAAACAGCTTACAGTGACACAAAGAGCAGGACAGGTCATCCTGGGTAAAGCGAAGACTAAAAAGGGGAAACGCTATAAATTCTCCCCCAAACAGCTGAATGTACAAACCAGGTTTACTATTGCAACCGAATATGCTGCCTCAGTGAAGGCTGACCCAGACATGGTGGCTGCCTACATGGCTGTCGCAAAACCCGGCCAGAATGCCAATAACCTGGCGATAAGAGACTTTTACAATGCCCCGGAAATCCATGAGCTGAAGGCAGACGAATACACGGGAAAGGCAGGCCAGCATATCAGGGTTCGTGCTACCGATGATTTCCGCGTATACCAGGTCGTTATAAGCATTTATACGGCTTCAGGAGTCCTGGTTGAGGAGGGGAATGCATTACAGAGTAGAAATGGCATAGAATGGGTTTATACGGCCCGGAATGATAATCCTGAGTATACGGGAGGGAAGGTAAGGGCAATGGCGGAAGACCTGCCGGGAAACCAGACATTCGAAGAAAGGGTATTGTAAACTGACATAGGGATACCAATAATCTACGGGAGGAGACTATACAGACACCACGTTTTATCCGTAGTCTTCGTTGTAGTGCTACGGTTAGCCTAAGGTTTTTATAAAATTATCCAGGCTGTCTTCTTTTCCGAGGCCTAATTTCTGTTTGATCCTGTATCTGGCCATCCTGATACTTTTGGGTTCAATATTAATTCGCGTTGATATTTCCTTATTGGATAGGCCCATCAGTATATAGGAGCAGTACTTCATGTCCAGTCTTGTAAGGGAATTGCCGGCGCGTTGCTGCAGCTGTTCGAAGAAACTTGCATGCACCTCTACAAAATCAGTTTTGTGGTCTTCGTACTCCTCATCGAGTTGTTGCTGACGTTTGATAAGCTTTTTGATCTCTTCATTGCCGGCTGTATTCTTATCAGCCAGTATTTCCATGATCTGGTTTTTCTCCTCCTTCTGCAATTGTCCGGCCAGCAGTTCTTTTTCTAAACGTAGCTGCCTTTCCCGTAAGAGTGCCTGTTCTGCAATGAGCTGATTAGTTTCTGCTTCCTGCAGTTTCACTTTCAGAATGGCTTCCTCTTTCTCTTTATCTATCAACTCCTGTTTACGCATGGAGGCTTTCAGCTTATAGTTGTAAGAGATCAGCAGAAATGAGAGCGCGGCAATTCCAGCTATTCCGAGGCCGATATACAGGAGGTTACGTTTTTCCCGGAAAGATGCTTCCTGCTCCAGCAGGGCTATTTTCTGCGCCTGTTGTGCAGATCGGTATCGTGCATCAATTTTCTGGGCATTGTTGATTTTCTCCTGGTTAAACGCCTCTTCGTTACTGGCTACATAGCTTTTCATGTAGGATAAGGCAAGTCTGGCATCATCTTTCTGTTCTGCCACTCTTACCAGAGCGCGATATATACGGGACTGTGTGAGCGGCATTTTAATCGCCGAGCCATCCGCTTCGCTGAGTGCAGTCAGCAGCAGCTCTTCTGCTTCGTTTACGTTATTGTTCCGGAGGGCATATTCACTGCGTATGCCATAACAATTGATGAGTATTTCTGTGAGCCGTGTTTCTGTGGCAATCTGCTCTGCCAGCTCCAGATAATGGTATACACTGTCCCGGAAGGACGACGGATAATGCTGGAAATAGATATTGGCAGTATTCAGCGCAACCGCTGCAGTATTGCTTCTGATGATGATCCTGCCTTTTTCACGGTTGCTGAGCGCGATTGATTTGTTATAGTAAGATAATGCTGAATCGAGCAGGTTCTGTCTGGTATTTAATTTATAGCAGTCATGGAAATACTGTCCCATGGTATAGTAAGCCGTATTCAATACATCCGCCTCTCCATTGTCTAGCGCCCGGGCATAGCATTCTTTTGCATAAGCCGCCTGCCTGGTGGTATCTGTGCCATAACTATAAATGCTGGCAAGATAGTGATAGGCGAGCGCTGCATAGGGTGCTCCGGCAGGAGTCTTAAAGAAATCAACCGCTTTCAGGAGTTTGGAGGCAGCAAGGTCATTTTCGTTATCAATAATATCCAGCCATCCATTCCTGAGCCACACCATACCTTTTGCCAGCGGATCTTTCGCCTCGTTTACATAAAGAAGCGCACTATCCAGGGCGGCATATGCTGCCGGTTTGTTCTTCTTTTGTACAAGCAGGTGTGTCCTTGTTGCATAGAGCCAGGCCTTTGCATCTGGTCCCGGAGCATTGGCGGCATCGTTTGTGAACGCGAGGGCCTTGTCAAGGTCCGTTTCAAAATATGCTCTGGCGAGCTTACAACGAACCATCACTTTCTCATAAGCTGACAAACTGACTTGTGTAAGCTTCTGTTCAAGAGAGTCCCTATACCGTTGTTGCGCAAACGTAAAAGTGGATAGGCAGGTTAAAATTGATATGGCTATGATCTTTCGTAACATCCCTCCAAAAATAGGAAAAAGAATCATGTTGGAAAAGGTGGTGAAATATTAATCATCTGAAAATCATATAAGTTATGTTTTTTGGTAGACGCTTTGTAGACGTTCTTGCCTGTTTATGTAGCCCCATTGTAGCTGCTGTTTTTATGGTTTTCCTGGCAGCACTGTCTAGGTTTGCACTGTATCAAAAAAACATCATATCATGACAAACCGCACGATGGCCATAGTTGCCTATATCACTATTATCGGATGGGTAGTTGCCTATCTGTCATATCGTAAGTCCGACGATAAAAGTCCGCTGGTAAAATATCATCTTACCCAATCAATAGGCATTATTCTTTTTTCTATAGTGTTAAGTATTGTTAGTGGGGTATTGGTAGGAATACTGCCATCACTGGCCACCTTATTCTATATTATTTCGCTGTGCCCGTTCATATTGATGCTGATGGGAATAATAACAGCGTCCAACGAGGCACAGCGCCCTATACCTTTGATAGGTAAGTTAGTGGAGGGGAAGTTTAATCTATAACCTACAACTGAGGCGCTGGTCTGGCACTCATTGTAGTTAACCCCTCTAATTGTCGTGTACATAAATAGCTGAAAGAGCCGGTCGGTTTTCCGACCGGCTCTTGCTACATCAATTGGTCTTTCCAGGAGAGATAACGTTTCTTTGGCACTATTTTCTTATTTAATGGCATGTAACCGTTGCAGTTGATGACGATGAGTATTAGATTTTACAGATTATATATGTAGCTTCGGGCATTTAACCAATAATACCTGATGAAAATCTATCTGTACATTGCCCTCGCTATCGTACTCCTGTCTCAGGCAGCAGTGTTTTTTATTGACTTTACAATAGTACAGGCGTTGCTTGTAGCCAGCCTGATCACCTGCTGCTCTATTATCAATATCATCCTGACTTATAAGACAGATTTCAGCAGGCGTTTCCGTTTCCCGAAAAAGACGATCCGCATCTCGGACAAAAATGTTGAACTCACTAATGTTAGAGTAGCCAGCATGGGACTGATACTTGCACTGTTTGGTATATACTGCGTTTGGGTGCTGAAAGCAAAAGTTATTGGGCTGGTATTTATAGCCGCTGGTCTTAATTACATTTCTTTTTTCCGTGTAGAGGTACGTAAACCGGTAGGGAGCGCTCGTGCTACAAACTCCTGAAAGTGTGTAGGGGGATGTAATGGCCTGAACGCCCGCTACAAATAGCGTGGTTGGCAGAGTGCTTATACTTACAATACAAGTTTATAAGAATCCAGCTTATTGCCGCAGGTGCATTTTTGCTGGGCAAATAAAATGCAAACCCCGCTCTATGAGCAGGTTTTGCATTTATAGAACTCTCATTCTCAATTCAACTTGCTATTATTCAAATTATTTAGCGAAGAATGACGTACCGATAAGACGTTTTCCGTTGCGATGAATACTCTTCATTATTTTACGCTTATTATGACCAAATTATCCCTACTACTTATAACGATATTAGTATTAAACAGTTGCCGAAATTGCGAATTAAATAAGTCTGTTTCCAACGATCCACGGATTCATATCGGCTATGACCCTCAAATAACTATTGACAGCAGCGACATTTTAATTTTCACTACTTCAAGAAGAAAAGAATATAATACAGGATTATCTGACAGCACAAATAGCCTCGTCCAAATATCCGGAGATACTTTAGGATTGTTTTTGAATGATGGCCGGTTTGAGGGTTGCTATCTATCCAGTTTTATAATATTACCCGATACAGCATATTCTACGTTTGAACTATTTGATGCCCATACAAAATATAACTACCTACCTTCCTCGTGTTCGATATCATTGAATAAAAACACATACCGACCAGGAGATTATCTTA
Source organism: Chitinophaga filiformis (assembly GCF_900102545.1). Classification (GTDB taxonomy): domain Bacteria; phylum Bacteroidota; class Bacteroidia; order Chitinophagales; family Chitinophagaceae; genus Chitinophaga; species Chitinophaga filiformis. Next base: position 181,356 of record NZ_FNBN01000012.1, read on the forward strand.
CAGTACAAATCAACTACAAAACTATAGGAAAGCACACCAGACATGAAGACGTTTATGATACAGTAACAATTATTGGAAAGATAAAATTAAAAATAAGGGACAGAAATTTTACTCAGGAAGATTTTTCCATCGAAAGGAATAGGAATGAATTTCTTTCGTTGCTCAAGCAAAAACCTGATACTATAACGGAGCTAAATTTGTTCGGATGCGCATTCACCAGACTCCCACAAGAGATTACGCAATTCGTAAATCTTCAAAAGCTTAATCTAGATGGTAATGATCTTAGCGGAACTGATCTATCAGAACTAAAACAACTCAGGCATCTTAAGTCTCTCGAACTACATGAATGTAATTTATCTCACTTGCCGGAAGCGATCCTAAGCCTGTCCGAATTAGAATCATTGGATATTTTCCAGAATAACATCAGTGCAATTCCAGAAGAATTGTACAATCTTACTTCAATAAAACACCTTTGCATTGGAGGCAATAACATATCTTATTTGTCACCAAGAATTGCTAATCTCATAAATCTGGAAACGTTTGAGACGTCTTCAAGCAAAATCAAGGTTTATCCTAAAGAAATGACGAAACTGAAAAAGTTAAAAGATTTATATCCCAATGATACCATGGATTACATTCCAGGTTCATTGCTAAAATACGTATGGCACGTGGATACGGTTTATCACCATTAGAGAATTATTATCGGGATTCTGAATTCCCTCATACGGATGAAACTTCGCGAATCTGACCAACTAATAGACATCAACATGCCCATTACATGTCAGTTCTTTTATGTCGCTGATTGTTGCCGGCCTGCCTTCATCTGGAAGCCGATGGTAAGTCTGTGCTGATTACTGCTGTAACTCAAACAGGCGGCCTGTAGTTGTTTTTAATATATTCGGCAACTCACCATACCTTCCACCAGGGCTTTTTATCTGCAGGAGCAGTACTGTCATTTAAAGGGGAAAAATTAATCGCAAACGATTTGTCGTCTTGTTGAACGTCGCCTTTATATGACCTTCCTTCCCGTCCATAGGTTTTATTCTCACCAAAGTTAGCCATGCTCCATTTCCGGGAACTTGTCATCATCTGATTGATATACCATTCAAAATGCTGATGGATTTCAGCTTCAGTTTTAGGTTGTGTAATAATCGTTTCCTGAGGAAGCGTAGAACTTAACACATTGTACCTCGCATTAAGTACCACATCAAAGTACCACTCGTTTGTTAACTCAGTGGCATCCATTGTTAAGCTGTCTGCTAAACTCAGCATCGGATGTCTGAATTGCGTCCGCCGGTCAAGTCTTAATCTTATGCCGGTTGACTTAGTCCACTCAGCTCTTTCTCCGGTATCCCCATTTTTTGAAACGCCATAAAACGCAATAACATATTCCAGGGAGCCATTGGGAGTCTCTTCTTCATACATTGAAGGCGACTCGAGCACCTCATCTGGCACTTTCGCAATTATGGCGTCAAAGAACTTTGAACTGTTAAAAAAGCTCATGCCTGAAATGCCCAATTGAGGAAGTCCCCCGACCCCGTATCTGCATGTCGTTCCATTTTTGTAGATCTTCATATGGATAGCATCCTGTCCCTCTGCACTAACTTTGAATATGATCAATTCTACTTCTTGTTTTGTCATGTCGATATTTGCCCTTCCTTTATTAAGGTTGTCGCAATATAATTAAATAATATAATACATCGGATGGCGAAGGGGGTGAAATAATTACGGATTTCTTTATAGGCCCCGGTAAGCAAGGCATACCACCACTACTCGCGCTGCAAACTCCTCACCGGATTCGCTAACGCCGCTTTAACCGCCTGAAAACTCACCGTGAAAAGCGTAATCACCAATGCACTCACACCCGCTATTATAAAGATCCACCAGGCGATAGTAGTATGATAATCGTACTGCTGCAGCCATTTGTCCAGGAAATAATACGCAGCGGGTGTAGCAATCAGGAATGCCACAAATACCAGCGTTACAAACTCTCTCGATAACAGTCCCCACAAACTGGCAATGGAAGCGCCCAGTATTTTCCTGATGCCGATTTCCTTCATGCGTTGCTCTGCGATGAATGATGCCAGTCCAAAGATGCCCAGGCATGAAATGAAAATAGCAAGACAGGTAAAGAGCGTGGACAAAGCACCAATACGTTGCTCAGCCGCAAATTTGCGCCCATATTCATCATCTACAAATTTGTATTCAAAAGGACTGGAAGGATCCAGTTTCCTGAAAATAGGCTCAATCTTGCTGATCGCTTCACCAGCACTTAACCGGGGATTAAGACGTATGGTGATAACAGGCCCTATCCCAGGTATCATGAAATAGACACTTTGCTGAACAGGCTTGTAAGGCGATTCCGTCACCATGTTTTCTATCACACCAACAACCGTATATGGATTGCCATTCCAGCGGATTATCTTTCCTACAGGATCTTTCAGCTGCATGTATTTAACAGCCGCTTCATTTAAAATGATGGCTGCATTATCAGTAGGAAAACTGCGGGAGAAATCACGGCCTGACTTGAATTTCCAGCCAACTGTTTTACCAAAATCATAGGTCACTGCCGTTAGTGAAAAAGCCATTTTAGGCAGCTGCGGATCTTTATTTTCCCATTCGAAGCGATCGTCGAAGTAAGTAGACTGTGTAGTAGGAGAGGAAGATTGCGCGAAATTTATAGCACCTCCTGAAGCAAGCAATTCGTGCTGAAGTACATCATACTTGCCGTTGAGACCAGGGGTTTTCATAGTTATCTTTATCAGCCCGTTCCTGTCATAACCTATCGGACGATTCTGCGCGAATTGTACCTGGCGATATACGACAATTGTTCCGATGATCAGGATGATGGATACGGTAAACTGCAATGTCACCATCACTCTGCGGGGAGTGATAGATCCGCCGGCGCGGAAAGCTCCTTTTAATACTTTCAGTGGCTGGAAGGAAGAGAGATAAAAGGCCGGATAACTACCGGCAACAACAGCCGTGATAATGATAAATACGACTGCTATCAGCCAGAAGATAGGGTTGGAAAAAGGGAAGACCATCTTCTTATCCGCTATCTCATTAAACCAGTTTAAACTTAATATCACCATCCCAATGCTGAGTATAAAAGCAACACATACGATCAGTAAGGATTCACTCATGAACTGTTTTATCAGCTGACTGCGCAGAGAGCCGAAGGTCTTGCGTATACCTACTTCCCTGGCTCTTTTCTCTGATCGTGCTGTGCTCAGGTTCATGAAGTTGATACAGGCTAAAAACAGTACAAACATCCCAATAAGGCCAAATAGCCATACCAGTTGAATTTTTCCACCGGAATGTATGCCGTTCTTCCATTCTGCCCGCAGATGCCAGTCTTTCATCGGATGGAGGAACAGGGTAGTTTTGCTATCAAAGGTTGGTTTGTCAAGCTTCGATTGATAAACATCTTTGATTTTACCGGAAATCTCTTCCATCGGAATACCAGGCACTGTACTGGCGAAGATATTGAACGAACTGTTGCCCCAGTTGTTAAGATTGTCTTTTACATATTGCTCTGTACTCACCAGTAAATTCCATGGACAGAAGAAACTCACATCTCTGAATGTTGTATTGTATGGAAGATCTTCGAATACACCGATCACCTTCAGGGATTGTTTGTTGTCCAGCTGTAAGACTTGTCCCACAGGATTCTTGTCTCCGTAGAGAGAAGTGGCCAGTGATCTCTTTAGCAGGATAGTATTGGTTTCTGCAAAATCCTTAACAGATCCTGCCAGCATTTTCAGCGTAAGAATATCTGTAAAATCTTTCTCCACATACATGCCCTGCCGTGAGAATTGCTTGTCGCCCGATTTTATGATACGTTCAATATTTTCTGATGCCAGCGCTACATGCGTAAAGTAGTTGTTGTAATTGCGTCGGAGCTCCTCTGCCAGTGGAATAGGGAAGTGGTTACTATTGTCTGAAATGTATACTTCTCCGTTCGGCATATTTTCACTCCTCGCGATCTTTGCGATAGAAGGGTAGTTCGTGTTGTAAGTATCGAAAGACAACTCATCCCATATCCATAATCCAATCAGCATGGCTACTGCCATTCCAACGGTGAGTCCGCCGATATTAATGAACGTGGTCACTTTGTTCTTGATAAGGTTACGCCAGGCGATCACAAAGTAATTCTTGAGCATAAGGGCAGTTTGATTTTGGTCGGGTTGAAAACTATTGCGGAAGACCCCAAAAGAATGCCAGATCATCACAGGATTGTAAATCAGTTGCTTATGTATTTGGGCAGCAGTAGGTGTGTCCGGTTTTAATACATCGTTGTCCGATATATAACACTATCCTGTATGCTTGTCCTCAACTATTCTCAGGAATATCAACCGGTCATCCCATTTCTGCCACTGCCTGTTACTATTTTACTTAATTTCTTTGAAAGTTCCACGACATGATAAACTTAAACCTACATGCGAAAGATGCGAACACCTATGATGCTATTGTAATCGGCTCCGGGATCAGCGGAGGATGGGCTGCCAAAGAACTATGTGAAAAAGGGCTGAAAGTATTGATGCTGGAAAGAGGACGGCAGTTTGAACACATAAAGGACTATACCAATGCCACTAAAGCGCCCTGGGAAGTACAGCACCGCGGCATGTTGACGACCAAGCAGGATAAAGAACACCCGTATCTGATCCGCGACCGTCCATTCGATGAGTTTAATGAGAGTTACTGGCTAAAGGATGTAGAGAGTCCCTATGTGGAGAAGAAACGCTTCGACTGGGTAAGGCCGGATATTGTAGGCGGCAAGTCTATCATGTGGGGAAGAGGTTCCCTGCGACTGAGTGAAATGGATTTTGAAGCCAATGCAAAAGAGGGGATAGGTATAGACTGGCCTATTCGTTATAAAGATATTGCCCCCTGGTATGATCATGTGGAGGCTTTTGCAGGTATCAGCGGACAGGCAGAAGGATTGCCACACCTGCCTGATGGGATCTTTCAGCCTCCTATGGAGATGAATTGCCTGGAGAAGGCGGTAAAGGCCCGTATAGAAGCCGCTTATCCCGCCAGGAGAGTGACGATGTACAGGATGGCAAATCTGACAAAAGCTATCGGCGACAGAAGCGCCTGTAACTATCGCAATCGTTGCGCCCGCGGATGCCCCTTCGGTGCTTACTTCAGCACACAATCATCTACATTGCCGGCAGCTGTAAAGACAGGCAATCTTACCCTGCGTCCCGACAGCATTGTCAATTCACTCATTTACGATGAAAGCAAAGGAAAGGTGACCGGCGTTCGCGTAATAGACAAGCACACCAAAGAGATGACGGAGTATTATGCGCGGATCTTCTTCGTGAATGCTTCTGCCATGGGCAGTACTTTCATCCTGCTCAATTCCACCTCCAACAGGTTCCCGCAGGGATTAGGCAATGATAACGGCATACTGGGGCATTACCTGATGGATCATCATTTTCATGCAGGCGCCAGCGGTACTTCAGATGAGTTTGAGGACAAGTACTATTTCGGACAGCGACCCGCGGGTTTATATATACCACGCTTCAGGAATATAGGAAAGGATAAACGCAGCTATCTCCGTGGTTTTGGATATAGCTGTTACAGTGGTCGTGGCGACTGGGCAAGAGGTATAGCAGAATTGGGGATAGGAGCCGCCTATAAGGAGTATCTGTCTGAGCCGGGACCCTGGCAACTGGGACTAATGGGCTTCGGGGAATGCCTGCCTTATTATGATAACATGGTCTCACTCGATCATAGTATGAAAGATGCCTGGGGACAGCCTGTATTGCAGTTCAATTGTGATTTCCGGGAGAACGAGATGCAGATGCGGAAGGATATGGACCAGGATGCCGTTGAAATGCTGGAGGCTGCAGGCTTAAAGAACGTAAGACCTTTTAGACGGAATTCCTATCCGGGGATGGCCATACATGAAATGGGAACAGCGCGTATGGGGAATGATCCTGCCACTTCCATCCTCAATAAATGGAACCAGGTGCATAGTGCAAAGAATGTATTTGTAACTGATGGGGCATGTATGACTTCCTCTGCCTGTCAGAATCCTTCTCTGACCTATATGGCGTTGACGGCACGTGCGGCTGATTATGCAGTGAAAGCACTGAAGCGGATGGAATTGTAGGTACACAGTAGTGTACTGTCTATATCAGGTAGCTAAATAAAAACAGGCTGTTCGCTTATAGTGGACAGCCTGTTTTGTTATCATCCTAACGGATCCTTGCATATGTTTCTACGATCTCATGATTGATATTCAGGCTATCAATCTTTTCAATACCACTCTGGATGATGGTGTCTTTTGAGATCTGCATAACGAAGGAGAAGTCCTTATCTTCCCAGCCCCGGTAACTGCAATATTCCAGGTGCTCGCTGTACACATCTTTCACCAGTGTATAAGTACCGCTGCCGGAACCATATACCGCTGATGAATCAGTGCCATGGTTCAGGTCATGTGTAAAGAAAGCAAAGTAGCTGTCATTGAATATTTTGATGGTTTCCTGTCCGGCAACAGGTGCAGTGATCGTTGTGTCCTTACCCTGGATAGACCTGGCACTGATCAGTTTCCAGGTACCTACCAATGGTGAAGTGGAAGTAGCTGCTGAAGATTCCTCTTTTTGGTGGCTGCAGGATAGCAATGAGATCGCGATGGCAATAAATGGAAGATATTTCATGGATTGAATTAAGGATTTGTCTCAAATATAATGAATGGGGCAAAATCTTCACAGCAATCGGCAATTATTCACAGGAATTGTTGCCTGACCGGCTTGATAAGTCTGGCCAATAGTATGGTTCCTGTCTGATAAGGCTGGTCAAAACCTGCAACGGCACAGTTTTTAGTCTATATAGAAGGTATGATGATGACTGATGAACAAATGCGGGAAGCACATTCTTTCTATCGTGAAGCACTATCTATCCTCGTAGAGAGCGGGGAGGATTTTCTGCTGGGAGGAGGATTTGCTTTATTCCATTACACAGGTCTTTTCCGCGACACCAAAGACCTGGATATATTCTGTACTCCTACACAATATGCCGGCCTAATGAAGCTGTTTGCGTCCCATGGATACGAAATTGTATTGACAGATGCACGCTGGCTGGCCAAAGTTTTCAAAGGAGAGTATTACATAGACATTATTTTCAACAGCACGAATAATATCTGCCTGGTTGATGAAAGCTGGTATGAGCACGCGGTGGAAGTGGTCTTTATGGGATTGCCCATAAGGTTGATCGCACCGGAAGAGCTAATTTGGAGCAAGGTCTTTATACAGAACCGAGAGCGGTTTGACGGGGCAGATGTCAATCATGTTATGTTGCGGTATGGCAAACAGCTCAACTGGGAAAGACTGCTGCGCCGTTGTGATCCTCACTGGCATTTGTTGCTGGCACAATTGCTGGTATTTCAGTTTGTATACCCGGCCGACTATACGGAGATCATTCCCCGCTGGCTGTTTGACGAACTGATGCAAAGAGCACGGGATCAGTATGAACTGCCTCCCTCACAGGAAAAGGTGTGTAGGGGGCCATTGATAGATCAGACACAATATGCAGTCGATATTACGGACTGGCATTATAAAGGAATGACTATAAAAACGGTTTGATAATGGATGCTGAAAACACAGAAAACAAGAAGATGCGCATTGCCGCTGTTGCCGACATTCATATCACTGACACTGATAAGAATAAGTGGACGGAATACTTCAAAGAAGTATCACGTAAGGCAGATGTGCTGCTTATCTGTGGCGATCTGACAAATACCGGTGATGAGAGTGAAGCGAAGATCTTATGCGATGAATTGAAGTCCTGCACTATTCCGGTAGTGGCAGTACTGGGCAATCATGACCATGAAAAAGGCCGGCAGAAACTGATCAGGCAGACAGTGCAGAGCGAGAATGTACACGTTCTGGATGGAGAAGCGGTAGTAATAGGCAATGTGGGCTTCGCTGGTGTAAAAGGTTTCGGTGGCGGCTTTGATAATTTCATGCTGTCTATGTTCGGGGAAGATGCTATGAAAGCATTTGTACAGGAGGCAGTAGATGAAGCACTGCACCTCGACAGGGCCCTGGCCAGGATAGATCAGCAGCATGAAAATCTGAAAAAGGTAGCCATCCTGCATTATTCCCCGATGTTGGATACCGTGAAAGGAGAGCCGGAGCCTATCTACCCATTTCTCGGTTCTTCAAGACTGGCAGAGCCATTGGTCCGCCGGCAGGTAGCAGCTGTTTTCCACGGGCATGCGCATATGGGTACACTGGAGGGAACACTGACCGGAGGTGTGAAGGTGTTTAACGTAGCTAAACCGGTGTTGATGAAGGCAGGGTATGAGCTGCCGTTCCATATAATAGAGATATGAGGTTTGCATTTATTCGAAGTAACGCCATTGCAGGAAGGCGCAAAGTCCTTCCAGTTCGGGGAAGATAGAAAATGCATTCACGCCCAGGGTCTGTAAGTCGTTGCGCATATTAGACAGACTGGCGGTAGGGATCTTCACTTTGATGAGCTTCAGGTCATAGTGGTCGCTTTCATTCATATAACGGGTCTCCCGCAATTCCTGCGTAGAGGGTACTGTGAAAACTCCCGACTGGTTATTAATGCGCTGCTTGATCAGCCTGGGACGAAAGATCCTGGTGGCCGGCAGGTCAAAAGGATGGACTTCATCCGGGTTAAAATCGAAATCTTCATCTGTGGGCATCAGGATCCAGACAACAGCATAAGCGCCTGCAGGCAAACATTCTGTATTATGACCGGATACAGCAAACCATAAGGCTGTAAGCGCACTGTTGGACCAGTCAAGTAATCGCGTAGGCAGCCCGAAATGCTGACCCAGTGTCAGGTAGTCCCAGTCATTCAAAGGAGTCTGTTGCTGTACCAGCAATGGATTGGTGCGTTTAAACTCTGTCAGTAAGGCCTTTTCTACTTCGAAGAGGTCTCCTTTGGGTTTGAGCCTGCAGATCTTCGGGATCAGCGGATAATCGGCTCCCTGTCCACGGAAAACAAAATCACCCACATTGCCATTACGTATATTCTCCTCCTTGTTGATCCTGATCAGATCGAGGTAATCACGCATAGTATCCAGTTCAACCTCTTGCATACAATTGGGGTTTTAATTCACATCAATCAATTTCCAGTATTGTTTTTGCAAGCACGATAGCCTGTTCATCGCCGGTGTACTTGCCATGTTCATCCGATAGCTTCACAACAGGCGTCCATCCTTCTCCTTCAGGGCAGGCCGCCGTCATTTTGATCACAATATTCAAGGCAGCAGGACCGGCATCGTTGGTTAGGCTGGTACCTATGCCAAAAGACATGCCTATCCGGTTCCGGCAATGCGCTGCAATACGCGCTACCTTATCATAATTCAATGCATCAGAAAAAATGATGCTCTTGGTAATAGGTGCAATGCCCATCTGTTGGTAGTGGGCGATTACCTTGTCGGCGAATAACAGGGGATCACCACTATCATGCCTGACGCCATCAAAGAGTTTGGAAAACATTTTGTCAAACTGTTTGAAGAAGACTTCTGTTGTATAGGTATCAGACAGCGCAATACCGAGGTCTCCGCGGTATACCTGTGTCCAGTGTTCCAATCCCAGTGCATTGGCCAATTTAACCCCATAACGGGCGGCATGGAACATGAACCATTCATGCGCATGCGTGCCGATAGGTTTGGTTTGATAAGACATCGCCATGTGGACGTTGCTGGAGCCGATAAAAGAACCGTCGCCATATTCCTTCAAAGCCTTCATCACCAGGTGATGTACGGCAGAGGAGTGTCTGCGGCGGGTGCCAAATTCGGCGACAGTCACTCCCAGGTGCAGATAATTCTCAATCTTATTGCGTGTACGTTCCATTACGGCTTCGTCGCTGATACGGTCAGCATTGGTTGACAGATAATACAATTCGCAGATCAGTGACATTAAGGGTACTTCCCAGAGAATAGTACGATACCAGGCGCCTTCTACACTGACATGTAACTGATCTCTTTCCTGTGTAATCTTCACCTCTGAAGGATCGTAACGGTAACCTTCCAGGAAGTCGAGGTAAACAGGAGAGAGGTAAGGACAGGTGATCCTCAGGAAATCTTTTTCCTGCTTGCTTAGTTGTAGTAATGCCATGTCGTCAACCGCTTTACGCAGTATATTGGCAAAGCCGGCAGGGAAGGAATGTTTGCCTCTATTGATAAAAGCATAACGGGCCTTTGCATAGGGGAATAGTGTAATTACTCCCTGCTGCATGGTGAACTTGTAGAAATCGTTGTCGAGGATCGAAGTAAGTATATTTGTCCGCATAATGCATATTCCGCAATTCTGTTGCCAATCTGTTTTGGGGAGAATTTACATGGCAAAATCACCGCCCCGATGCCACAGTGTTAGATAATAAGTGCCTGCATACAATCATATAATAATAAATTCAATATTACTTTTTTTCTCTTTTCTCGCTCAAAAATTGTGAAATCTAACAAAAGGGTTTTATATTTATCATGATAAGAATGACAACCAGAATCTAAATCATTTAACGACCAGACTTCATCTTGGTGATGACTCACTAGCTTGGAAAACCCAGGTACTATGCCTGATTTTAGTATTGAACTTTGTGGTGAACAGATGCTTTAAGAGTGGCTGTGCAGTTTAATAATTGCCACTTAACCTATTTATTTTTTGTTGCGGGAAAAAAAGATATGCGAATTATCTAAGGGGAATGTTATGTACTGACCATCACAGTACATACAGGTTTTGTTATTTGATGCCGTGCCTTATAGTACGGTAGTGGAAAGTATTATGCCTACAGCCCGGCTTCCCTGTGCACCTATGTTACTCGGTTAAACAGTAATATTTAAATCACATCTATGAGAAAGAAAATGCTATTATGCCTGATGGTATTGCTATGCCATGCCTATGTCAGCACGCTTCAGGCGCAGACCACCGTTAAAATTACCGGGACCGTATCTGACGATTCAGGTGCACCACTTCCCGGTACGAGTATCAAAATAAAAGGTGGTGGGGGAACTGTAACGGATGCCAGCGGCACATTCGTCATCAATGTTGAAAAAGGCCGCACATTAATATTTACCGCTATTGGCTATGAAACTAAACTGGTAACGGTCAATGGTCCTGTGTTGAACGTTACATTAGGGGTGGACAAAAAGATACTATCAGAAGTAGTTATTACCGGGGTAGGTACTGCTACGAGTAAACGTAAACTGGGGATCTCGGTGGAATCTGTTACAGCAGAGAAACTGGTGAGTGGTCCTTCTACCAGTATTGACCAGGCGCTTATCGGTAAGATACCAGGTGCGCAGATCTCTTCTGTGAGCGGTAACCCCGGCGATCCGGTCAACATCCTGTTAAGAGGTGTCAACACCGTACAGAATGGTACCAAACCCCTGATCATGCTGGATGGTGTGCAGGTGTCTGCTACAGACCTCAACTCACTTGACCTGAGTAATGTGGAAAGGATCGAAGTGGTACAGGGTGCAGCTTCTGCTTCCATCTATGGTGCGCAAGGCGCCAATGGTGTAATGCAGATCTTCACAAAAAAGGGAAAACGTGGTCCTATTGCCGTTACCTACTCTACCAATTATGCAGCGAACAGTTACATCAACAGCGGACATGTTGAAAAGGCGCGTCTTCATCCTTATTTAACCGATGGTAACAATAATATCGTAGATGCCTCCGGGAATATCCTGAAATATACTGATGTGGGCGGTATTGAAGGTATATCCTACGCTTATGGTGGTGCTACCCGGTATGGCATACTTGATCCGAGGAATATTGCCAACAAGCCATACAATGCCAACCTTAAATATTACGATCACTTTAAACAGGTGTTCCAGACAGGAACATCCTGGAACAATAATATCAGTATTTCCGGTGGTTCCGATAAATCAGACTTCTCTCTTGGTGTTGCCAACAATCATACGGTGAGCCCTGTCATGAAGAATGGTTATGTAGACCGCTCTAACCTGACGGCCAACCTGGGAACAGAATTGTTCAAAGGATTCAAACTGCGTTCCATTACACAGGTGATCTATACAAAGAACACTACAGTGCCCGGCTTAGGCGGCGCTGGTGGCTACCTGTATGGTAAAGGAAATACCGCGGGTAAGAATGATAATATCTACAGCTTCCTGAATACTTCGCCCTTCTTTGACCTGACCTATAAAATGGCAGATGGTAATTCACCTGCCTTCCAGACAGCCGATTTCTTAAGTATCAACGCCTTTAACCCATACTTCGTAAAGCAGTATGCAAGCGGGCTGGATAACAAGGTAGATATCGTACAAAGCTTTAATGCCAACTTCCAGGTAAATCATTTCCTGGAACTGGATGCGAAATACGGTATTAACTACAGAACGGAAAAAGCTACCTGGACCTATCTGAACCAGACACAGAATGCCAATACCATGTACTATGATTCATGGGCTTACCAGTTTGCCAATGACGCAGGGGGGGAGATAGACAACTGGAACTATAACACGACCTTCCAGAACTTCCTCGGAAGTGCCTATATCAGGACGGATTTTGAGAAGGACTTTAACATCCATTTACCCATCCAGACTACTACACAGATCTCCTACGATTACAGGAAGAACAAGTATAAGGAAGAAGATGTGTATGGACTTGGATTACCGCTTTCTCCGCCTGTGAATATCTCTACTGCCAAACAATTGTTTGTAGCGCCTTATTCTACTACGACTAAGACTACCGGTAACTATGAGGAGTCCTTTATTACTTATGGCTACCTTATCAACCAGAAGATCGATTTCGGTGATTATGGTGGTATAGGTGGTGGCTTCAGAAGTGACTGGTCTTCTGCTTTCGGAAGTGGCGCTTCTCCTTTTACATTCCCTAATGTATATGGTTATATACTCCCTTCTTCCTTTAACTTCTGGGCTGATAAGCTGGAGAGCAGAATACCCTACTTTAAACTGAGAGCTGCCTATGGTGAAGCGGGTATACAACCCGGTCCTTTCGACAGGTATCCTACGCTGGATCAGAACACCGTTGGTTCTGACGTAGTATATTCTGTACCGGTTACAGGACAGAACCCCCATCTGCAGGTAGAAGTATCCAAAGAGTTTGAAGCAGGTACAGACCTGACCTTCAATGCTGCTAAAGGCAATTGGCTAAACACGGTAAATGCCTCCTTTACTTATTGGAAACGTAAGAGTGAAAATGTGATCTATACAGTAAGCGCACCACTTTCTTCCGGCGCTACAGGTATCCTGAATAATGCCATCAATATGTCTTCCAACGGATATCAGTTCCAGTTGAACCTGCCGCTGTATCACAGTAAGAATTTCACCTGGGACTTTACGACGAACTTCAGTCACCAGACATCTAAGATCGACAGGATCAATGGCGGCGCAGACATCATCCTGACTTCTGCCGCAGGTAGTACTGCATTGGTGCTGACCGCAGGACAGAAGATCGGACAGATCTACGGTTATAAGGCTTTGACCAGTGTAGATGCCGTTAATAAAAATGGAACAAAATATATCTCCGAACAGGATGCCGGAAAGTACCAGGTAGTGAACGGACATCTTGTGGATACTACTACAAAAGGTATCCAGTTTTCCTCTGAGGCCTATCCGCTAGGTGACCCAAATCCCAAGTTTAATGCTTCTTTTATCAGTGCGTTCGGCATTAAGGATTTCCTGACATTCTCTTTCCAGTTTGACTGGATATATGGCAGTCACCTGTACAATCAGACAAAAGAATGGATGTACAGGGACGGTATCCATGGCGACTTTGCGAAGCCTGTTACCATCAATGGCGTTACAGCTGCGTATACAGCTTATTATGGCAGTGCTTACAGTGGGTCATGGGGCAGCCTGTATGGACCGGGTAATAACGCTACCAAGGATTATTTCTATGAAGATGCTTCTTTCCTGAGACTGCGGAACGTCTCTGTAGGATTTGACTTTTCGAAGGTGATGAAGATAAAGTACTTCAATAAACTGCAGTTAGTGCTGACGGGCAGGAACATCCTGACTGTTACTCACTATACCGGCTTTGATCCGGAGGTAAGCTCAGGTGCTGTAAACTCCTCGTTCGACAGAGGCATAGACAACAGTACTATACCGAACCTCAAATCTTATGCAGTGGGTTTAAATGTCGGATTCTAATGTTTATTAAAAAAGAGAAAATTATGATCAGGAATAAATATGTTTCAGGGCTTTTAGGGATCGTCTTTCTATGCAGCATCATCGCCTGTAAGAAAGAACTCAATGTAGGTAATCCCAACCTGCCTACGGTAGATGAGAATGTGAATAATGAGTCGGGTATCATTGCACTGGCCATTGGTGCTGTATATGTCAACGGTTTTCAGAAAGGGGATGTCTGGCTGGGCGACAGCTATTTTTCATTGCCTTATGGTTATAGTGAACTGCTGGCGGATGTGGTAGGCGCACAGGCTTCCAATCAGCTGGTGAGTACGATCAGCATACCCGAGTATTTTATATTGGATAATAATTCCAGGGTTAACACAAACATCTCTAATGTTAGTCAGCTGAGAGCTAATAATACCCGCGCGCAGACAGGTTCCGGCTATAATCCGCTGTACTACCAGTGGCTGAATATGTATGCACTGAACGGCGCATGTAATAAGGTGCTGAGTATCGTTGATAAAATTACATTCTCCGGTGATGCAACAACAAAGAGTAATACTATCAAGGCCTGGTGCTATTGGTGGAAAGCCTATGCCTATGCATCTGTCGGTTCTATGTATTATTCCGGTCTGATCGTTGACCAGGATGGAGCAGGTAGTAACAGCTACGTGGTGAAAGACTCTGTGATCGCTGCATCCAATAAGTACCTGCATATGGCGGCTGGTTTATTATCATCTGGTATTTCCAGCTCAGGAGATTACGCTGCTGTATTAGGACAACTGATCCCTGCTTTCTGCCAGGTAGGTAAGGGAGGTGTGCTGACTACTGATATGTGGCTCAGGAATATCAATACCATGCTGGCAAGGAACATCCTGGTGAATAAGCTGGCGCCATTTGTGAATGGCAATCCGGATGCGGTGATCAGCAAGGCCTCTACTGAGATGATGACAACAGCCGACTGGAATGAGGTACTGAACCTGGCCACAAATGGTATCAGGGAAAATGATTATGTATTCACCGGCAGAAGTGCTCCGGCCAACGGGTTCTTTACTGCGGATGGTGGTACTGTGGCAGCATTGACTACCGGTGTCAACACCGCTATTACATTCAGGTTGAGCGAGCGCTTTGTACAGAACCTGAAGGCGGGCGACAAGCGACTGGCCAATAACTTCAACACCGCTACCAAATACCTGGATGATCTTTCTTTTGGTACCCGTTATAGTATCATAGATGGAGGCGCTGGTACAAGTGGTGTATATGTATATGGGTCAAAGTCGACGGGCAATTATGAACTGTTCATAGGTCCCAGCTATGAAGAAAATGCGCTGATGCTGGCAGAAGCAAATATCCGTTTGGGTAATACAGATGCCGGGCTGGCTTATGTGGATGCTGTAAGGACCTACATGGGAGCAGGCGTTGCTGCTGTAGCTGGTACAGGACTCACAAAGGCAGGTGCGCTGAAAGAGCTGGTAATGGAAAGAAGAGCGGCGCTGGTATTCAGAGGTCTGTCTTTCTATGATAACAGAAGATGGGGATGGACATATGATATCAGCAATGGAGGTGGTAGTTATGGTAATACCTTCCTGACTTCCGCCAGCGTGGTTAATACGAATGTTACGATCAATTATAATTTCATGGATTACTGGGATGTGCCGGCAGATGAAGCAGATCTGAATCCACCGGGTGAAGGCAGTGCACCAATAAAGAATCCTAACTTCTAAAACACGGTTCAGTTTCAATTAAAAAGGCTGTCCTTGCTTTATGCGGGACGGCCTTTTGCTTATAGATAGCATCTCCTACAACTCCTCCCTATCAACAGAAGATAGCGTAATAATCTCTTTTATCTTCTCATCCAGCCTGTTTAAGCCCTCTTCCAGCTTCCGGGTATATATCAGGTCCATATCGCGGTATTCATCCTTTATGAGCTCCAAAAGGCTCTGTACGGAAGTGAGCGGCCCGCGTAGTTCATGCGCCTGTATATGGGCGATCTTTTCCAGCTGTTCGTTCTTACGTTCTATTTTGAGTTTGTAGAGATAGGCGTCGGTGATATCTTTCATGATCATAGTCACACCGATGATCTCTCCATTTTCATCTCTGGCAGGGTTGAAGGAACTTAACCACCAGGTCTCCTTTGTACCATATACCCGCGGGAATTCCCTGGCAATGGCGGTGCCGCTTAATGCGGTATTAAAGCAATAGTAGAAAGATTCCTTATTGGATTCGTGTACGAACTGATCGATGTTCAGGTTCGCTTCGATCTTTCTGTCATAGAGGGTAGTGGTGAGCTCTAATGCGGCTTTATTGAAGTAAAGCACCTTCATATTCCTGTCCAGCAACACGAAGTTGTCCGTCAGGCTTTCGAAGAAAGCACGCAGCCGGATACTGTAATCGAGAATGTCGGCGGCTCTTTTCTTTTCACGTTCCTGCTGAGCGGTGATATGCCTTTTGAAACTGGAAGTGGCAAAGAAAATATAAATGGTGGACAGGACATAACAGCCGAAACGGTCGATGATCTTTTCAGTTGGATTTTTATAGTAACCGCTTATTGTTCCTGGAATATATAATTCAATCGCCAGCAGCGTACCGGGAATGATAAGGCTTAATATCAGCCATAAAACATATTTTTCCCTGTGGGAGATATTCAGGGCCAGCTGGAGGGTGGTGAAAAACAGTAAGAGGGTAGGCCCGTCAATTCCTGCATTGAAGAAATAATTGGCACTGAGACCGGTGTATACTACGATGACATAGCTGACAATAATAGACCGGTATTTCCGCATTTTACGGGACAGGATATAATAGATTACCTGTATGACCATTAGCCCCACTAAGAGCAGGGTAGATTCATTTGCGGCAATCAGCAGATCAATGACAAGGAAAGCAGCAAGGATTATCAGGGTGATGGCGCCGGTTAAATTAAATACCCGGTGCTCGAAGGAAAACTCATCTTCCTTTCCCATTAATAGTACTCCAAGGGAGGGCGCCTTGAAAGCAGATGGTGGTTTCCTGGTTGGCATGATATCGTTGGACTATTCCACCCAAAGTAATAAATTAATTTATTATATATATTATTTATTGGCATAATGGGTGGTTTTTGAGGAAAAGTACCCGGAAAAGCGATTTTTATTTGAGTATCATTACTGGTTCCCGGGCATTGCGGCAGATTGCGTCAGAAATACTTTTATGTGTCAGGTAGTACAGAAAGCTGTGTTTGCCAGGTAAGGAAATGATGAGCTGGATCTTATGTTTCTCTGTAAAATTCAGGATGCCATTGATAATGTTTTTGTCGCTGCTATAACAGATTTCATGCTTATAGTCCCGTAAGCGCTCATGTACATGTTGTTCTGCCAGCTTTAACTGTTCGTCAGGGTCGAGATATTTTTCCTTTGCATCCACATTCAGGACCAGCAGTTTACTGTCATCCCACTGGGGAGGGATCTGAAGATTCTGCAACTTATGCAGGGAGTCCAGCGTTTTGTAGTCGCAGGGCACCAGGATGTTTTTCACCGGCTGATAGGTGTAAGCTGCCGGTACGATCAGCACCCTGACAGGACTGGCCTTGGCGATGGAGATCAGGTTGCCGGCAATAAAGCTGCCGCTGGAATACCTGAAGTTATCGCTGCCAATTACGATCAGCTCGGGCGATTCATCCCTGACTACTTCTAATATAGCCCTCAGCAGGGGGGCTTCGCTGACCATGGAGACGACCTGTACCTCTTTGTTCGTCTTCGTAATAATATGCTGGGAGAGATTATCCATTTGCAGGCTGGCTTCCTGGCGCTCCCTGGCCATGTAATGAGGACTGACAGGGGCATATTCAGCAGAAACCACGATATGATCAAAAACAGTGTCGTAAAAGGTCTTGAGCAGGATAATGCGTTCGTAACCGTAAGCCTTGCTCCATTCTATCGCAAAATCGACAGCATTATCAGAGGTAGCGGAGAAATCAACGGGAATCAGTAATGTTTTCATAACGATTTCATTTTTCTCTTTTACTAAGTTAAGTTTGTCCTGCCTAAATCTGAAAAAAATATGCTATTTACCGGCAGGCATGAAAAGTGTTGTTAGAACGCGTGTTATTGTGTTTAAACTGAATGAAATGAAGATATACCAGGAATTATTGCAGCTCCATGAAAGGAGGAGAGGTTTTCACCTGATCACAGGGGAAGTGGCACAGGCCATGCCGCAGCTAAGGGAGATCAGGACCGGTATGTGCCAGGTCTTTATACAGCATACATCGGCATCTCTTACTATCAATGAGAATGCAGACCCTACCGTCAGGAAGGACTTTGAGATGTATTTCAGCAAAGCGGTGCCGGAGAATGACCCTGACTATCAACATGACGATGAAGGACCCGACGATATGCCTGCACATCTGAAAGCAGCGATGCTAGGTAGCTCTGTAATGATCCCTATCAGGAACGGCAACCTGGCATTGGGCACCTGGCAGGGGATCTATTTATGCGAACACCGCAATCATGGCGGCAGCAGAAAGCTGGTCATTACAGCCTGGGGGGAATAATAATCCTTGAAAACTGATACTATACCGTATGTTTAAAACACTGATTGTACTCCCGTTATTGTTACTGGGAAGCTATTTCAACTCTTTTGGCCAGCGTCAGTCCGTAGATGTACAGCACTACGGCATTTCCCTGACGGTACGCGATAACACCGATAAAATAACGGGTACTGCTGAAATCACCGTACGTTTTCTGAATAGTGTACCCGAGTTACGTCTTGACCTCGTAGGCCCGCAGATAGCTGATACCGGTATGACTGTACTGAAAGTAGTAGAAAGACCTGCCGCAGGCCATGCTGTTGCTAATGCCGGAAAACCGGGAATGCCAAACGGTGTTAAGAACATCCCCTTCCGGCAGGATAGTGCAGGCGTCTATTTAACTGTCGGTGCCGGAAAGGGTGAAACGCATATCTACCAGATCGAATATGCCGGTATTCCCCGGGATGGCCTGATCATTTCCAGCAACAAATTCGGCAAGCGTACCTTCTTCACAGATAACTGGCCTGACCGTGCACACCACTGGCTGCCATGTATAGATCATCCTTCTGATAAAGCGGCAGTAGATTTCGATGTGATTACGCCGGATAAATATACCGTTGTAGCCAACGGTCTGAAAGCACAGGAAGTACTGATGGCAAACCACCTGAAAAGGACCCGTTATACAGAAAAGGCGCTACTACCTACTAAAATTTTTGCCATAGGTATAGCAGGTTTCGCGGTGGATCATTCGGCCGATATACAGGGTATTCCGGTATACAGTTATGTATTTCCGGAGAATAAAAAACAGGGGTTTAAGGACTATGGTAAGGCAGGAGAGATCCTTCGTTTTTTCACACAACAGATAGGACCTTATCCGTATAAGAAACTAGCCAATATCCAGTCCAAAACCATCTACGGCGGTATGGAAAATGCCGGTGCTATCTTCTATTCGGAAGAATCGGTGGGTTCTAAGGATATCGAGGAATTGCTGGCCCATGAAATAGCGCATCAATGGTTTGGAGATGCGGTAACAGAAACGGACTGGGAACATGTATGGCTTAGTGAAGGCTTTGCAACCTATATGACACACCTGTATATGGAGCATGCATATGGGGTGGATACCCTGAAGGCCGGTTTAAAAGCTGACCGGAAGAAAGTGATTGCTTTTGAGAAAAAGAGGTATACCCCTGTTGTCGATACCAGCGCAAAAGATAGATATACACAGTTGCTGAATGCAAATAGTTATCAGAAGGGCGGATGGGTATTGCATATGTTAAGACGGCAGGTGGGCGATAGTACCTTCTGGAAAGGTATCCGCAATTACTTTGCGACCTATGGTGGGCATAATGCTAATACAACTGACTTCAGAAAGGTGATGGAAAAGGCAAGTGGACAGGATCTGGAGGGCTTCTTTCAGCAATGGTTGTATACACCAGGAATGCCGGAACTGACTATCAGTCCGGGTGACGGAGGAAAGTTTATTATCAGACAGGACCAGGAACATCTGTTTGCCTTCCCGCTGGAATATGCTGTAGATGATGATCCGCGGATATATACTGTGCAGATCAAAGACAGGGTAACAATCATCAATATACGGGCTAATCATACGATACATATTGATCCGCGCATAAACCTCCTGTTCGAATATGGCAAAGGGATGTAAATGGAAAGGGGAGCAGGGCTTACAAATCCTGTAAAAAGCCTGAAAATGGAATGAGGCTAAATACTATCTTTGTCCGGCACATCAATTCCGGACCCATAAATCGCTTCATCACCTTGCTGAAAAGATCATGCCTCCTGTTACTGGCATTGCTGGCCAACTGCGTTATCTATGCCCAGACAACCTATTTGTTTGTCGGCTCATATAATGATGCAAAAGATAAAGACGGTATCTACATTTACAAGATGGATATGGAGAGTGGTAGACTCGATAAGGTCTGTACCTTTTCCGCCATCATGAACCCTTCCTTTCTGACCCTTTCAGCTGATGGTCAATACATCTATGCCTGCAGTGAGACCCGTACGCCGGGCCTGGGCAGCGTGAGTAGTTATCGTTTCGACAGGCAGCAGGGCGTTATCACGATGCTGAGTAAACAGCCCAGCGGGGGAGATAACCCTGTTTATCTCACGGTGCATAAAAGCGGGCGCTGGCTGGTGAATGGAAACTATACAGGCGGTAGTATAGCGGTATTTCCTTTGAATGGCGACGGAACTATAGGAGAGGCTGTGACGGTCATCCCGTTTGCCGATAGCAGTATCACTGACAGACAGAAAAGCGCGCATATTCATTCCACCGTATTTTCACCGGCACAGGACTATGTATTCGCGCCAGACCTGGGTGCGGATAAAATACGACGTTTTACTTTTGATGCCAGTAAGGGAAAGCCATTACAGCTGGATAGTTTCATCCGTACTACACCCGGTAGTGGACCAAGGCATTTCACCTTTCATCCTAATGGGCGTTTTGCCTATTGTATAGAGGAGTTGTCGGGATCGGTAGCTGCGTATAAATACAACAGCGGCAGGTTGGAACCCTTTCAACGATTGATGACACATGGTAGTGAGCCGCGTAGTGCTTATAGTAGTGCCGATATTCATATTTCTCCTGATGGTCATTTTTTGTATGCATCTAACCGGGGCGTGGAAAATAATATTGCCATTTACAGCATCCATAAAAATGGAACATTGACTTTTGTGGGATATGAGTCCGTACTGGGAGATCATCCCCGTAACTTTCTGATAGATCCTAGCGGGAAATTCCTGATAGTGGCCAACCAGATCAGCGGGAATGTGGTAGTTTTCAAACGAGACGCACAGACCGGCCTGCTGACTAAGACAGGTGTAGATGTAAAAATGCAGGGGCCTTCCTCTTTACAGATCAGAACATACAACGACTAATACCTATGAAACGCTTGCTACTGCCATTGCTGGCGGCTATTACCAACTTATCTTACAGTCAGAGCATCACATCTTTTGCAGATAGTGTGAGAGAACATTACAAAGTGCCTGAACTGGCATTCGCTGTTGTCTCTTCAGATAGTGTACTGGAATGCCATGTGCTGGGCGTGAAACGTGCTAATACGGCCTATGCTGCACAGGCGGGCGACAGATTCCACATTGGCTCCAATACCAAGGCCATTACAGCTTTTATTGCGGCCTTGCTGGTAAAGGAACAGAAGATACAATGGAATACTACTATTCTGACGCTGTTTCCTGAACTGAGATGGAGGACGCGTTATGTATACGATACTGTTACACTGGCTAACCTGCTGACATTCAGGGGAAGGCTGCAGGGTTATTCCTATGATTCGGAAACGCCTACTTTCAGAGAACTACATGGCGACTATGCTGCACAACGTATGCAGCTGGTAGCTAATTTCCTGACGCAAGCCCCTCAGAAATTGAATGAGAACGGGCTAACACCTTCCAATCTCGATTATATTACAGCGGGGCTTATGCTGGAAAAAGCAAGTGGCAAACCTTACAAGACACTTGTACAGGAACTGGGAGCACGACTGGGTATTAATTTCCGCTTTGATTATCCCAATCTGAAAGATACCACACAGCCCTGGGGACATGATGAAAATCTGCAGCCACTACCGCCCGCCGAAAGCTATAAAATGAACTGGTTGCTGGCAGCAGGCAATATCAATGTGAGCCTGGAAGAATATACCCGTTTTGTGCGAATGCTCCTATTGGGCCTGAAAGGCAAAAGTGACTTGTTGCCGAAGAAGACTTTTGAGCAACTGCTCTTCGGAATGCCCAACTTCTCTTATGGATGGTTTAATCCGCCTCAGCTTCTCCGATATCACGTGGCATTCAACGAAGGGAATGCAGGTGCCTTCATTACAAGAGTACACATTATCAAAGAGGCCAACAGAGCATATGTGATCTTTACGAATGCAGCAACGCCCGCCACAAAAGAAGCTGTGGACGTATTGCTGAAAGAGCTGATCCAACGGTATGGAGAAATAACAATACCGATAACGTATATTTGACAGGAACACATGATGGCTGCTATGGAATATGTCTTTAACCCGGACTTGCCGGGCATGCAATTACCTTTTGACTGGAAAGGAACACCGGTAGACGAAAACGGAAAATTCATGAATCATGAGTTCCCGCATCAATATTCATTTTCGGAATTCCTGAAATGGCGCTTGCAGCGGAACCCGCAGAAAGCAGAGAAGAAAGCAGACAGATGGATCCCCGATATTGTTTATAATGAAGATTTTCTGCATTCCGGTAAAGACTGTATTGTCTGGTTTGGCCATGCCTCTTTCTTCATCCGGCTGGCTGGTGTCAATATACTGATCGATCCCGTTTTCTATGATATCCCGCTGTTCAAACGGCGCACACCTTTTCCCATAGATCCCGCAAAACTGAAAGGACTGGATTATATCCTGATGTCACACAATCACCTGGACCATTGTGATAAGCGCAGCTTAAATTTATTGGCAGCCAATAATCCGCAGGCCGTTTACCTGACAGGGCTAAAAATGGAAAGTCTCCTGGAGAAACTGACGGGTAGTGAGCAGATACAGGAGGCAGGATGGTATCAGCAATACCATACAGAGGCCCGTATTAAGGTTTTTTTCCTCCCGGCAAGGCATTGGTCCAAACGTGGGCTTCGTGACCTTAATAGCCAGCTTTGGGGTGCTTTTGTGATCCAGGGAGATGGCAAGACCATTTATTTCGCTGCAGACTCAGGATATGGCAGTCACTTTGAAGACGTGGGACGGATCTTTCCCCATATTGACTATTGCATCGTAGGGATAGGAGCGTATAAGCCTGCCTTTTTCATGTCGCAGAGCCATATTTCCCCTCAGGATGCCGTGAAGGCTGCAAATGATATGCATGCCAAAGTAATGATACCTATGCATTATGGCACTTTTGATCTGTCTGATGAGCCGCTGAGCGACCCTTTTAATACCCTGAAAGAGCTTGAAAAGCAGGGCGCTATACAAGGAAGGCTGGATTTACTGAAAGTCGGAGAGGAATTGAGAATACACTAAGTGACCTGGCCCCGGAAATGCCGTGGTCGGGGGAATTGAATCTTCAATGTCAATTTTCTGTTATACTTAGCGCTTAGGGCTGCCTCTTCTTCAATTAATCAAGCGGTTCGCTTGCTTTCTTAAGTAATTCGCTTTTACTTTACGGCATACCAAGACCAACATGTTCGAAACGCATACCAGTGACGGGGACTTACTGCAATTGCTGAAAGGAGATGATACCGCTGCTTTCGAGACGCTGTACAACAGATACTGGAAAGCGTTATACACGCGGGCCTGTCAGCGGGTAGATGTGAACGACGCAAAAGACCTGGTACAGGAAGTCATGCTGAGTCTCTGGCGCAGAAGAAAGGAAATTCCCGTTTTTAAGGAAGGTGAATTCGCTAAGTATTTGCATGCCGCCATTAAGTACAGGGTGATCAGTCATTATGCCTTCAGTACTGCAGAGATCAAAAAGATATCCTTGTTCGATATACTGGACAGCCAGGATTTTAACGACCGGCTGGAAACCAAAGAGCTCAGCGCCAATATTGCCGCAGCAGTCGGCCTCTTGCCTACCCGTATGCAACAGATCTTCCGGATGAGCCGGGAAGAAGACCTCTCTATCGCCGAAATAGCTCGTCAATTGAACCTCTCGGAACAAACGGTTAAAAACCAGCTTACGGAAGCCCTCCGTAGAATGCGTAGTTATCTGAAGACCAGCTCTTCCGGGGACTGGGCGCTGCTGGTGGCGTATCTGTTTTGCCATGTTAGGTAGGGTGTCGGCGTTGGGGGATATGTTTCGGGGCATCTGTATTGTTGACCCGGGTTGAACCCATTTCGGTTCCCGGTGGGGTGTCCGTATTGGTCCCCGGGGTTTCACCCCGCGCTACAAACACGGAGACCCCTGACGGGGTCTAT
>NZ_FNBN01000001.1:0-61475 GCF_900102545.1 Chitinophaga filiformis
CTATTATGATGCATGATTACAGATAATAACCTCATTGCCGCTGCTTTAATTGCCGTAAGATCACGGCTGCTGTTATGATGCAGGATAACAGATAATAACCTCATTGCCGCTGCTTTAATTGCCATACGATCGCCGTTGCCGGCGTGAAACCTAATTGCGGATGATAACTGGCAGAGAGCTGTATATACAATTGCCGTAATGTAATACCGACAGCGGCACTATTCAATTGCGGATTGGTAGACATACCTAACTGCAGCGACAATTGCTTTATAATACGATACTCGCACATCACTTTGGCAAGTGTTGTTTCATCTGTCTCCTGTGTGACTGCTACACTTAACAGAAAGGTGGGCGCTACTTCATACCCAAGGCCGGCGCTGTATATGGCAGGTACCTTGCTTTTACCCAGGCTTTGAGAACTGCCAGCGGTGGGATTAAACACGTGCAATCCCATATGCAGTTGTGGTGTAAGATGCATGAGGCATCCCAGCTCAAAAACAACAGTAGCCGCTGTTGTATACTGTGGAATGACTTCTGACAGATAATCTGCCTGCATGCCTATACTGAACCGGTCGCCCAGGGTTCTGCCATAAGACAGGCCTATCGCCTGCCGTTTGTAATCAGTATATCCGGATTGCTGTAAATGCAAGCCAAATCCGCCATGCCTGACAGGTACTGCCACTGCGGCAGCATGTGTGCTGATAGCTTTTAACAGGAAACGCCGCTCCGTACTGACACCCGCCGTCACAACAGGTATATAGGCCAGTGCTGCCTGGTTCTGTAAGGCAGTGAGTAACTGATGGAAATTCCGGCTGTAAGTACCGGCAAAGGGCTGTTTATCGACAGACAGCCATACAAGTTGCGCGCAGATAACTGCCGTGCACATTGTGCAGACAGTGGTCGCAATGATCTTTTTCATTTGCTTCGAATCTTGGATTAGTTAGTCTTTCAGGGGGATTGTTACGTGGTGTGGGTCAACGTGTTAACAAACAAAAATCTCCTCACATGGTGAGGAGACAATATTAGGAAATTAATCTTTATTAAAAAAAACTATATCATAATGATCAGAACAGACCATATAACTGGGAGTCTATTTTCGATATGATCTCTCCCAGATCTTCTTCGCTTTCCGGGAATTTATTCTTGTCAATATCGATGATCAGCAGCGGTCCTTCCGAATATTTTTCTATCCAGTTATTATAATATTCGTTGAGTCTTTTCAGATAATCCAGGCGGATATTTTCTTCGTATTCCCTTCCTCTTTTCTGGATCTGTGCTACCAGTGTAGGCACAGATGCACGCAGATAGATGAGCAGGTCCGGAGGTTTCACCATCGACTTCAGCGTTTCGAAGAAGTTGAAATAGTTATCGAAATCACGTTTAGTCATCAGTCCCATTTCGTACAGGTTGGGCGCAAAGATGTGTGCATCTTCGTAGATGGTACGATCCTGGATCACGATTTCATTGCCGTTCTGTATGTCGAGTAACTGCTTCAAACGACCGTGCAGAAAGTATACCTGCAGGTTGAACGACCAGCGTGGCATATCTTCATAAAAATCATTGAGGTAGGGATTATGCTCAACATCTTCAAACTGTGCTACCCATTTATAGTGTTTCGACAGCAGCTCAGTCAGTGTGGTTTTTCCGGCGCCAATGTTCCCGGCTATAGCGATGTGCTTGATTTTGCTTTGTTTTGCCATGATAGTATCAGGGGTCACTAATCATTCAATTCGCAGCCAGCTGATGGCAGCAAGTTATTAGTTGACTAACCTAAAATTTACAATTTATTTGGTTATCAACTGAAAAAACTTGCTACCACTGCCACTGCGATATAACGAGTGATTAATAGTAGTGAATTCCAATGAGTTTCCTCGCTTGTTGCAAAGTTTGTGCCGCACTTTCCCTGGCTTTCTCTGCACCTTCTTTCATGATACGGTTCAGGTAGGCGGGGTCGTTCTGTAAAGCGAGCGCTTTCTCTCTGATGGGGGCGATAAAGTTCACCATATCATCTCCCAACTGCTTTTTCATATCTCCGTAACGGATAGTCTGATTATCGTAGGTGTCGCGGAAATGCTTGATCACATCCGGCGTACTTACCTGTTCCATCAGCAGGAAGAGATTAGTAACAGCGTCTGACATTGGTGCACCTGGTTCGGCAGGGCCACTATCTGATTTTGCCTTCTTCAGTTTATTACGAATCAGGTCATCTGTATCAGCGAGGTACAGGGTGGCCATCTGGTTTTCGCTCTTGCTCATTTTTCCAGTGCCATCCAGACTTGGTATTTTTATCAGGTCATCTCCGAAGTTGAATGCAACTGGTTCCGGGAACAATTCGCCATAGCGCTTGTTGAAGCGTTGCGCATAATTACGGGCCATTTCCAGGTGTTGCTCCTGGTCTTTACCAACCGGTACTTTTACAGCACGATGAATGAGTATATCTGCGCTCATCAGTACAGGATAAGTTAACAGACCGGCGTTCACATTTTCCGGCTGCAGGCGTACTTTATCTTTGAAGGTAGGTACCTTTTCAAGTTCCCCCTTGTAAGCCATCATGTTGAGTAACAGGTATAATTCTGCAATCTCAGGAACGTCGCTCTGTACATACAGGGCCACTTTTTCTGGGTCCAGGCCGGACGCGATATTTTCTGCCAGCACGCGGAAAACATTGGCGCGCAGGTCTTTAGGATCGGGATGGGTGGTCAGGGAATGCCAGTCAGCTACAAAGAAATAACAGTTAAATGTTTCCTGCATCCTGATGTAGTTGCGGATAGCGCCAAAATAATTGCCTAAGTGTAAATACCCGGTAGAGCGGATACCGCTCACCACTATTTCTTTTGATGTAGCCATAATGGGGTGCAAAATAAGGAATTTGCCCATTATGGACTATCGACTATTTAAGGTAACTTTAACGCGGACATGTCCAATATTTATTATTTTTTCATTTAATTTGATTTATGGAAGTGAATGAGATGCTGGTACAACAACTGGCAGACCTGGCAAGGCTCGAATTCAGCGAACAGGAGAAAAAGGAGATCCAGGGAGATCTTCAGCGGATGATCACCTTTGTGGAGAAACTGAATGAGCTGGACACCACTCACGTGAAACCATTATTACACCTGACGGCAGACAGAAACGTGCTAAGAGAAGATACTGTAGTTCCTTCCATAACCCGGGAAGAAGGCTTAAAGAACGCCCCTGCTGCCAACGACCAATATTTCCAGGTACCGAAAGTTATCAAGAAATAGATCAACCTTGTAATGCTATAAATCTATGCGCCCACATTCCGTCATCCATTTGGAACATATCCGTAAAAGCTACTTCATTGGTAAAAATGAACTGCCAGTACTGAAAGGTATAGACCTGGACATTTTTAAGAATGAGTATGTAGCACTGATGGGGCCTTCCGGCTCCGGCAAATCCACGCTCATGAATATGCTGGGCTGTCTTGACACGCCTACCAGCGGCAGATATATCCTGAGTGGCCATGATGTGAGTAAAATGGAAGATGATGACCTGGCAAGGGTGCGTAATAAAGAAATCGGGTTCGTATTCCAGCAGTTTAACCTGATGCCGCGACTCAGCGCACTGGAAAACGTGGCCGTTCCCCTGATCTATGCCGGTATTTCCAAGAAGGAGCGGGAGGACAAGGCCCGGGCCATGTTGGAAAAAGTGGGTCTGGGACAACGTTACAAGCATAAACCCAATGAACTTTCCGGAGGTCAGTGTCAGCGCGTAGCTATCGCCCGCGCCCTGGTCAATGATCCTTCCCTGATACTGGCGGATGAACCTACCGGTAACCTCGACACCAAAACCTCCATCGAAATCATGGAGATATTCGGCACCATTCACGCCTCCGGCAATACGGTGGTACTCGTCACCCACGAGGAGGATATCGCCGCCCACGCCCGCCGCGTAGTGCGCCTGCGTGACGGCCTGATAGAATCTGACAGGCAGAACGAAGAACTGCTCGCTCACGCCGTAAAATCCAATCAGTAAACAGCATCACTGATGTCATTTAAGATCTACACCAAAACAGGCGATCAGGGCAAAACAGCGCTGATCGGAGGTACCAAAGTGCCTAAAAGTAACCTTCGCATAGACGCCTACGGTACCGTAGACGAGCTTAATTCCTATATAGGCCTGGTAAGCGACTACCTGTCTGCCTACGGCGACACAGTAGCCCTGCTGCGGGAAATACAGGACCGTCTCTTCACGATCGGTTCCTCCCTGGCATGCGACCCTGACAAGGACACCAAAATGCGTATTCCTGACCTGCAGGCCGCCGATATTACGTTGCTGGAAAATAGTATCGATAAAATGAATGAAGTGCTGCCGGAAATGAAGTCGTTCATTATTCCCGGCGGCCATGTGGCAGTATCTACCTGCCATATTGCCCGCTGCGTATGCAGGAGGGCAGAGCGCCTTTGTGTGGGACTGCAGGAGCAGCAGCAGTTCATTGAACCACTGGTGCTGCAGTATATGAACCGGCTGAGCGATTATTTGTTTGTATTAGCCAGGTGGATAGGGTATCAGCTGAAGGTGGAGGAGATACCCTGGAAGGCGAGGATGTGAGATCGGGTTCCTGGGTTGTGATAGGATTATAAACACGGCGTCAGGCATCCAGGGGGTTATTACCCGCATTTTCCCGGGGTTGTCACCCCGCGCATTTTTCCCGGGGTTGTCACCCCGCGCATTTTTCCCGGGGTTGTCACCCAACGCATTTTTCCCGGGTTGTCACCCCACGCATTTTCCCGGGGTTGTCACCCCGCGCATTTTTCCCGGGGTTGTCACCCCGCGCTACAAACACTTGGACTCCTCTGGAGTCCTATTATGTTTTGTTAATGACAGTTGATATAAAGTATACTTTTACCATGCCTTTGCTATGCCGTTACCTTGGACTTGATATGCTTCAGACATGCTTTATACCAGACGCATACCAGACGCATAGTTGGACTTAAAGAGTTACACCAGCTCCCCTACTATCCCCCCATCCTTCATTACCAATTGCCTGTCGCTCATAGGAGCAAGCTCTTCGTTGTGGGTAACAATGATAAAGGTCTGCTGGAACTTGTCCCGCAGTTCAATGAACAATTGATGCAGTTCCCGGGCATTTTTGGAGTCCAGGTTGCCCGTAGGTTCATCGGCCATGACAATATCCGGCTGGTTGATCAGGGCCCTGGCTACCGCTACGCGTTGCTGTTCCCCTCCCGATAACTGGTTTGGCTTGTGTTCCAATCTGTTGGAAAGGCCCAGGGTTTCCAGCAGGAAAGCTGCCCTTTCTTTTACCTTCGCCTTACGGGCATTTGCAATATACCCGGGGATACAAACGTTTTCTAATGCAGTGAACTCCGGTAAAAGGTGGTGAAACTGAAAGATGAAACCCATATGTTTGTTCCTGAAATCAGCCAATGCGTTCCCTTTCAGAAGTCCCAGGTTTACGTCATTCAACCAGATTTCCCCGGAACTGGGGGTGTCCAGCGTACCGAGTATATGCAAAAGAGTACTCTTGCCCGCACCGGAAGACCCTACGATAGTTACGATCTCTCCTTTGGATACGGAAATACTTACACCTTTCAGGACGTGTAAGTTGGAATAATTTTTGGTAAGATTGCGTGCGGTTAGCATACTCAAAGAAAAGTAATTAACCTTTAAAATAGTAATAGTTGTTTATTTCAAATTAAATAATACTTTTGCGAAAATTCAGAAAGTAAAAATTTCGATAACATGTACTGGACCTTAGAATTAGCTTCATACCTGGAGGATGCTCCATGGCCAGCTACGAAAGACGAATTAATAGATTACGCCATCCGCTCCGGTGCACCGATTGAAGTGATTGAGAATCTGCAGGAACTGGAAGACGAGGGGGAAATTTATGAGGGAATAGAAGATATTTGGTCTGATTACCCGTCGCAAGACGACTTTTTCTTCAACGAGGATGAGTATTAGACGGATTATTTTCCATTATTGTTGCCTCAGCAATTCGCCTATGCTTAAAAAGTTTAGCCGTTCCTTTTCTTAGGAGGAACGGCTTTTTTTATACCCTGATCAAAAACCTTATACCTGGTCAGTAATAAGCACATGGAGTGAAATGGAATTGTATGCCCCAAAGGATTGTCTTTCCGGATCAGGTTGCAAACCTGGGAGATAGCCACCAGGCATATAGTTTAACCATCCCTAAAAAGAAAGAAGTTTACGTACCTCACGCCTCTCATAGCATCTAAATGATTTTACCTTAACATTAAGTGATTCAGCAGCCGCATTGGTAGCGAGTCAGATAATCTTTCAGCAGCGTTCGGATAGCTTACTATCGGCTTACCATCGGCCTGGAATCGGCTTATCATCAGAGCGCTAAAATGGCATCAAGAGGCTATTTTAAGGACATCTATATATCGGTGGGATATTGAGGTGACCTCTAAATACTATTTTGATCCCCGGTTGCATACCTATTTGTAAGCTAGTCGCACTAAGACTGCAAGCTTTTGCATTGATAACCTCAAAACCATTTTATGGCTATCGTCAAAGACAATATTCTCATGCAGCTACCATTCTGTTTTGACAGGTTATAAATACAAAAGCCGTGAAAAAGGATCATCCCTTTCACGGCTTTCAAATTATGTTACTACGACGTATTACTTTTCCATCTGCTCAATTACCTCTGCGGATACACCGGTAAATGAGAAACCACCATCATGGAACAGGTTCTGCATGGTCACCATTTTGGTCAGGTCAGAGAACATTGCCACGCAGTAATCAGCACACTGTTGTGCACTGGCGTTACCCAGCGGGCTCATTTTCTCTGCATAGCTCATGAAGCCATCGAAGCCTTTCACACCGCTACCTGCAGTTGTTTTGGTAGGAGACTGGGAGATTGTGTTCACACGTACTTTCTTCTTGAAACCATAGTGGTAACCGAAGCTGCGTGCTACTGATTCCAGCATAGATTTAGCATCCGCCATTTCGCTATAGTCAGGGAACACTCTCTGAGCAGCGATGTAGGTCAGCGCTACTACGGAAGCCCATTCATTCAAAGCATCCAGCTGGTATGCAGTCTGCAGCACGCGGTGCAGGGACATAGCTGAAATATCGAATGTTTTATGAGAGAAGTCATAATCCAGGTCGGTGTAAGATTTGCCTTTACGCATATTGATACTCATACCCACAGAATGCAGTACGAAATCTATTTTGCCGCCAAAATGCTCCATGGATTTAGTGAAAAGGCTTTTCAGATCATCCATATTGGTAACATCAGCGGGTATAACAGGAGCCTTACACAACTCAGCCAGTTTGTTGATCTCTCCCATGCGTAATGCGATAGGAGCATTTGTCAGCACAATTTCGGCGCCTTCTTCCACACAGCGTAATGCTGTGCTCCAAGCCATAGACTTCTCGTCCAACGCACCAAATATGATACCTTTTTTTCCTTTTAATAAGTTATGAGCCATTGGGTTCAAAAATTAATTTCGGCAAAAATAGCTGTTATAGTTGAAAAAAAAAGATTAATTGAAAAGCGGCCAATTGATTAGCTATTTCACCAGCTCCCTTGCGTTTTCCAGCGCTGCTGCCGTGGGCTTCTCCCCGCTCAGCATCTGGGCTATTTTATTAATGCGTTCCTCCCTTGTCAGCAGCCTCACGTTGGTGGTTATTTTACCATCACGGGCATCCTTAAACACAAAATAGTGGTGGTCTGCCTTACCCGCGATCTGCGGCTGGTGGGTGATACAGATGATCTGGTGGCCTTTCGCCATATCTTCCATGATGAAGCTGACCTGACGGGCCGCTTCTCCGGAGATACCGGTATCAATTTCATCGAATATCAGTGTTGGCAGGGCTACAGACTGGGCTACCAGCGACTTGATACACAACATCAGCCGGCTCAGCTCACCGCCGGAAGCCACCTTCCTGATAGGGGCAAACTGTCCGCTTTTATTGGCGTCGAAGAGGAATTCGATAGTATCCTGCCCGTAGGGATTCAGCCCTCCCTGCGCAATGGAGGCTTTCAGGCGGGCATTGGGCATACCTACCTGTGCCAGCAGGGCGTTCACTTTTTCTTCAAAAGGGGCGGCGGCGCTCACACGTGCAGCCGTAATCGTATCGGCCTGTTGCTGCAGGTCTGCCCGCAATACTTCCAGTTCGGTTTCCAGGGCTGCCAGCTTTTCATCCAGGTTCAGTGCACCTTCCACTTTGCTGCTCAGCTGTTCCTGGATCTGCAGGAGTTCTGCTGTTGTCTGCACACCATGCTTTTTCAGCAGTTTATAGCCTGTTGACAGTCTTTCATTCACCAGTTCTATACGAGCACCGTCAAACTGCACCTGGTCGTTCATATGGCCTATTTCTGACGAAATATCCTGTAGTTCCAGGTAGGCAGACTGTAATCTTTCAGCTACCGCCGGAGCGTCTTTATGGAAAGCAGCCAGGGCCTGTACAGAAG
Organism: Chitinophaga filiformis; assembly: GCF_900102545.1. GTDB lineage: Bacteria > Bacteroidota > Bacteroidia > Chitinophagales > Chitinophagaceae > Chitinophaga > Chitinophaga filiformis. The sequence continues at coordinate 8,429 of NZ_FNBN01000001.1, forward strand.
ACTGTATCTGTCTTAGCTGCTGGAGGATAGGCTGTTCATCTTCATTCAGCTGGAAATATACACGGCTCAGTGTGTTGCGGATCTCTTCGGCATGGCTTAACACTTTCAGTTCTGCATCCAGTTCCTCGATCTCGTTTGCTGCAAATGTGGCATCTGCCAGTTCATCCAGCAGGAATTTATTATAGTCCAGTTCCTTATTGGCGCTGTCCCGCTGATCTTTCAGTTGTTTCAGCTGGCGCTGCACCTGGGAATAGCGTTGGAACTGCTGCTGGTATTGCTGCATCATAGCTGGCTGGTTCACCAGTGCATCCAGTACTTCCCGCTGGAAATCGGATTTCTCCAGTTCCAGTGTATCGAACTGCTGATGCAGGTCCACCAGGTACTGGCTTAACTCTGTCAGCTGGTTCAGATTAACAGGCGTATCATTGACAAATGCACGCGACTTTCCGGCCGAACTGATCTCCCGGCGGATGAGTAGCTGATCTTCTTCCATATCCAGCTCATACTGTTGGAAGAAGGCTGCCACCTGCGATTTTTTTACTTTAAAGGCACCCTCTATCACACATTTTGCTTCTTTGTCAAGCAGCATTCCCGGGTCTGCCCGTTCTCCCAATATTAATGACAACGCACCCAGCACGATCGACTTACCGGCACCTGTTTCCCCTGTAATTACATTCAGGTTGCCGGAGAAATCCACCTCCAGGTGATCAATGATCGCGTAATTCTTGATAGTTAGTTTCTGTAGCATAAGGAGTATTGGAAATACGAATATATCACATTGGATTATACCGCAAATTAATACACATATTACGAACTGTATTTGCGTAGTGACAGGCTCAACCACCATTTAATCGCTGTAAACCTGCTTTTGCCCGCTGATCGAGTGAATTTTTATAGTCATGGCCTTTCATATCCAGGCATGCCTGGTAGCATTGCTGCGCTTTGGCCTTATCATTTCTTTTCTCATAGATATATCCCATCTGCAGAGAAGCCCTGGCGGCGAAGTATTCCGGGCGGTTGGTGCCTGTCCGTACTGTTGCCTCGTACATGATGATGGCATTATCGTCCTGGCCCATTTCATCATAAATGCGGCCCAGACGGTAAGCATATTCCAGCTTTTCTTCCATTGTTCCAAAATCTGCGGCCTTCTTCGTTTGCAACAGTTTCAGTGCATCAGAGAAATAACCTCCGTCGCTCAGCAGGCGGGCTTTGAGCAACAAGGTATTTGGCCATTTACCGCTTTTGGCGTCTTTTAAGGCCTGCTTGTCTGCATCGGTTTCCGTATTTCCCCGGGTGAGGATCATGTTGCGGTACTTGTTGGCCGCCTCCATATTGCCATGCAGGTAATAATACCAGCTAAGGCGCTGCAAGCCTTCCTTGAGATAGAACTTACCTTTAAAGCGGTCGATGAATTTCAGCAGATAGACATTCGCATCTTCATCCTGCCGGCACAGTTTCAATTGTCCCAGCAGGTAGTATACGTATGGAATCTCTTCAAACTGCGCACTGTCATTCCGCTCTGTCAGTACTTTAATACCTAGTGCAGCCTTCTGGTTGTTCATGGCGATATTGGCCACCATCAGGGCAAAAAGGTAGTTATTTTTGGTATCCAGCTTATATTTCTGGATAAATGTCCATACATCTTCCGGTTTGTTCTCTATGAATAATTTCAGATAACAGTAATAGTAGCAGGCTTCTTCCCTGAATAACCTGGCCACTTCCGTATTGCTGTCTATCACCTGCTGCACCTGCTGCATACCCTCACGGATACTTCCTTTCATACCAAGCGTATTGGAAATCCAGCGGAACCCTTCGGGGATAGTACCAAACACTGTCTGCATGGAACCGGCCAGCATATTATTAGGCAGGAACTGAGGAAATTTTTTCTGATTGTCTTTTAACAGGATATAGGCTTTACGGACGTCCCAGACGGCATCCCAGCGTTCACTGAACTTCAGGCGGATCATACCCCACTGGAAACGGATAGCTGCCTGTGTGTAGAGATAATAGGGTGAGTTGGCGGGACCTTCTTCCATGCGGGCCAGCCGTTCGGCCCTGAGTGGCTTTCTCTGCGCATACAATGTTGCGTCTTCGTTAAAGAAGAGGAGAAAGAAATCAACATAGTTCTCCAGGAAATACGGGATGAGGTTATCTGGTTGTGCCTTTTTTTCTTCTTCCAACAGGGCTGTTCCGGCGTCGAGGCGCAACTGCATGATGGCGTCATAGGCTTGCTGACAACGGATATTGAAGTCGAAAACCTTTTGCCGTGCTGATAGCGAAAACGAAATACTTAAAATGAATGCCAGCAGGATTGTTGTGCGCATGAAACAAATATATCTGATTGTTAACTCCGGGCCTATCTACCAAATTCCAAACCAAATTTACATTTCCTTACGGCCTGAATGTAAAAGTCCCGGCATAAAAGCCGGGACTTTCCTATTACTATCTTAAATGAGGTATATCGCGCTATTAGATAGTCACGGTTGCGTCCAGGTCATTATCAACCAGGATACGGCCACAATGCTCGCAAACGATGATTTTCTTACGCTGACGGATCTCAGCCTGACGTTGAGGAGGAATAGCATTGAAACAGCCACCACAGGAATCGCGGGAGATGGTTACCACAGCCAGACCATTACGGTAGTTGGTGCGGATCTTCTCATAAGCAGCCAGTAAGCGGGCTTCTACTTTGGTGCGGGCTTCATCGCTCTGTTTGCGGAAAGCTTTCTCTTCTTTCTCAGTTTCAGCGATGATCTTTTCCAGTTCACCTTTCTTGTGCTTCAGGTTAGATTCTTTATCAGCAATCAGTTTCTTGGCACTATCCAGGTTACGGCTCTTATCCTTTACCTCTTCGTTCGCGTCTTTAATATGCTTTTCAGCCAGTTTGATCTCCAGCGACTGCATTTCGATCTCTTTGGTGATAGCTTCAAACTCACGGTTATTCTTAACGTTATCCTGCTGCTTCTCGTATTTCTTCATCAGGGCCTCTGACTCTTTAATTGCCGCCTTTTTGTTGGCAATAAAGTCCTGGATGCCACGGATTTCGTCCTCTACATGAGACAGACGGGTGTTCAGCCCTTCAATCTCATCTTCCAGATCCTTTACTTCCATTGGCAACTCTCCCTTCAACACCTGGATCTCATCCAGTCTGGAGTCCATCTTCTGTAGCCTAAGCACAGACGCCAATTTTTCTTCTACGGAGTATTCTTTTACAGTAGCCATGTATGTTTTTATAAGTAATTTACCGGATTTGTACGAATTGTAGATTTAAGAGGCGCAAAATTAGGGAATTTTTCGGTCAATATATGATAAAATAATTCAACCGTAAACTGCTCACTCTCGAAATGTCCTACATCCGCTATAACTATCTGATTTTCAGCATCAAAAAATTCATGGTATTTAAAATCAGCCGAAATATAGGCATCTGCCCCTGCAGATATTGCCTTTTTCAGCAGGAAACTACCCGCTCCCCCGCAAAGAGCCACTTTTTTAACAGGCTTTCCCCTGAGCGGCGTATATCTCACACATCCTGTATCGAACTGCTGTTTCACCCAGCGCAGGAAGGTATCCTCATCCATCGGCTCTTTCAGGTATCCCACCAGTCCTGAACCCACTTCTGCATATGCATTCTCCAGTTTCACCACATCGTAAGCCACTTCTTCGTACGGATGATTATCCTGCAATGCCCTGATCACATATTGTTCCAAATATACGGGAAATATCACCTCTACCTTTGTTTCCGCCTCATGATGGCGCTCTCCGACCTTGCCCACATAGGGATTGGTGCCTTCTCCTCCTTTGAAAGTACCTGTTCCATCCACACTATAGCTACATTCACTGTAAGCGCCAATATGTCCGGCGCCGGCTGCAAAGAGGGCAGTACGCACCTTTTCTGCATCTGCCTGTGGCACAAATGTATAGAGCTTACGTAACAGCTCTCTTTTGGGCGACAGTATACTACAGTTCTGCAAGGCCAGTTTCCGGGCCATCATGTCACAGACGCCGTTCCTTACATTATCCAGGTTGGTATGCGCTGCATAAACAGCTATATCATTCTTGATAGCCTTGATAGCTACGCGTTCTACATAGTTATTACCATTGATCTTTTTCAATCCGCCGAAAACAATAGGATGATGGGCCACTACCAGGTTACACTTTCTGGCAATAGCCTCCTCAATTACGGCTTCGGTGGCATCCAGCGTCAATAATACGCCGCTTACCTCCCAGTCCGGGTTGCCAAAGAGCAGTCCGGCATTGTCGTAACTTTCCTGGTATTGTAAAGGCGCAAAGGCCGCAATGGCATTGGTAATGTCCCTGATCTTCATATTGCCGGTAATTTACCCCTACTTTTGCACAAAATCAAAAGCATGGCACAGACCTCATCTACAATAACCCACTACGAAGCCTATAAAGAAAAGATGCAACAGGTTGCAGATATACGGCATGCAATGGCTGTACTTGGCTGGGACCAGGAAACCTATCTGCCACAGAAGGGAGCTGCATTCCGCGGACAACAGATCACTACTCTCAGTACGCTTGCCCATGAACTGTTCACCGCCCCCCAGTTGGGCGCGCTCTTGGAAACGCTCAACAACGAAAAAGCAGCCCTCGACCCTGTAGCGGCAAAGAATATTACTCTATCACTGGAAGATTACGAGAAGAATAAGAAGTACCCTGCCAGCTTTGTGGCTGAACTATCGAAGACTACCAACGAATGTTATCATGCCTGGATCAATGCCAGGAAGGAGGGCAACTACGATCTCTTTGAACCGGTGCTGAACAGAATGGTAGCATTGAAAAGGAAGGAAGCAGACATCCTTGGCTATGAGGGCCATCCTTATAATGCCCTGCTGAACGAATATGAAAAAGGGTCTACCACTGTCATGCTCGATAAGATATTCAGCGATGTCAAAACAGCGTTGACTCCCCTGCTGCGTAGCATTGAACAGCGCCCGCAGGTGAAGAAGGATTTCCTGCACCTGCATTATGACCGCAACCGTCAATGGGAGTTCGGTATTCAGTTGCTGAAAGCCATGGGCTATGATATGAATGCAGGTCGGCAGGATGTGTCGGAACATCCGTTTACCACCAGTTTCAATCCTCAGGACGTGAGGGTCACCACCCGTATCGATGAAAATGATTTCGGGAATATGACCTGGAGTTGTATTCACGAGGGAGGTCACGCATTGTATGAGCAGGGACTTGATATAACTGCTTACGGCCTGCCTTCCGGTGAGGCAGCCAGTCTGGGTATTCATGAGTCACAGTCCAGGTTATGGGAGAACAATGTAGGCCGCAGCCTGGTATTCTGGCAGCATCATTATCCACAGTTACAGCAAATATTCCCTGATAACCTGGGTAATGTAAGCCTGCAGGACTTCTATAAAGCTATCAACCTGGTACAGCCATCCCTTATCCGTACGGAGGCAGATGAACTGACCTATCATTTCCATGTGATGGTGAGATACGAAATTGAGAAAGGATTACTGGATGGTACTTATCAGACAAAAGACCTCCGTGAAATATGGAATTCCTACTATAAGGAGTTCCTGCATGTTACCGTACCTAACGATACGCAGGGTGTTTTACAGGATATCCACTGGTCGCATGGCAGCTTTGGTTATTTCCCTACCTATTCCCTTGGTAGCTTCTACGCAGCCCAGTTCTTTGCAACTGCGCAACAGCAGATTCCCGGATTGACAGAGCAGATCGCGGAAGGCAGGTACGAAGATCTGCTGACCTGGTTACGCCAGCAGATCCATCGCCACGGTCGTTATTATACTTCCAATGAATTGTGTGAGAAAATAACCGGTCAGCCGCTGGATTTCAAATACTTCCTGGAGTATGCCACTCAAAAGTTTGGTGATATCTACGGCTTATAACTTATCAGATACACCTTGTTTACGCCACACTTCTCTGCCATCTCTGTAAAGAATAAAAGTTGGCAGGGAAGTGGCGTTTACAGCCTGCATTACCTCGCGGTCACGTCCTCCGTCCACCTTCAACAGGCGTACTTTTTTATTTTCTTTCAGATATGCCTGTATAACAGGTTCCATCTTCCGGCAGGGTGGGCACCATTCCGCTCCTACATCCACCAGCACATCCCCGGATGCGACTGCCATGTGAAAAGTATCTACGCTCATCTGTTGCACGTCAGCCACACCTTCTACAGGTAGTCCAGCCTGCTTCCAGGCATTGATACCGCCTTTAAGCTCAATCACTTCTCTGAAACCATTCTCCCGTAGCCATTTTGCTGCGGCCGTACTCCTTCCGCCGCTCAAACAATATATGTATATAGCCTGCTCTTTGTCAAGATATTGCACTCTCTCTATGAATTCCCCTTTTTTCGTGTAATCGGCTTGTAAAGCATTGTGCAGATGACCGGTATTAAACTCCCCGGCCGTCCGTACATCAAAGACCTGGGCATCCTTTTTCTGTATAGATTGCTGAAATACAGATACATCTACCTGCTGCGCGCTGGCACCACTCACTACTGAAATAAGTAAACCTAAAAGTGCCACGTATGTATAACATTTATAAATCATATTTTTGCTATATATTGTTGAGCTTGTGCTTCCGTAAATTGTTCGTTAGTACTGCACAGTAATAACTTTTGTGTGATTTTGGGACAGCCCCTGAACTGTTTGTGCAAAGTTTACGTTTTAATCTTTAGGATCAGTATTTTTTTAATATTATTCATTTTTATTATTTTTTACACTCTATTTTTCACCCTGAGCTGGCGTCGACAGACAACAGCCATATCCGGAAAATGAAACACCAATACCTACGCCAATTTACGCACTTCTGGTATGCATTGTCATGCTTCGTAGTGTTTTTTCTGCTTTCTGGTGCCAAGGCACACGCACAGAACACTGTAGCATTTACCGCCGACAACTGGAGTGGTTGCGGTGCAGTGTTCGTACAATTTTTAAATCAGTCAAGCCCCGTAGGTACTGCCTCGTGGGACTTTGGGGACGGAGGCGCCACATCCTCGTTATGGAATCCGACACGTTCATTCAATCGCCCTGGTAATTTCACTGTAACGCTTACGGTAACGTTTCCAAATGGGCAGGTAAGTTCCACGCAGCATGTTGTGAATGTTTACAATAAGCCAACAGTAGCTTTCTCTACGTCTTCCCTGGCAGGCTGTACTCCGCTGAATGTAACATTCACTGACCAGTCAACTGCCGGAGATGGAAGTATCTCCAGTATTAACTGGGACTTTGGGGATGGTAACGGAGCTACCGGTTCCATTGCCACCCACTCGTACGATAAAGGAGGCAGCATTACGGCCACCTCTATTGTTACTAACAGTTTCGGATGTACAAGCAGTGGTTCACAAACAATGCAGATAAATGCTACCCCGCAGGTATCGTTTACCAGCAATAACCAGGGCGGATGTCGTGCACCGACAACTGTCAATTTCACCAATACCACCACGCTGAATACCGTGGGTGCTCCCCCGGCTATGACCTATCTCTGGGATTTCGGAGATGGAGCTACCAGTGCGAGCCAGCATCCAAGCCATGACTATACTTCTACAGGTAAATTCACAGTAAAGCTGACCGCTACCACCGCGGATGGTTGTTCACAGACTTCTACTAAAACGGACTATATCGTGGTAAATACTGCCGTGGCAGATTTTACCATCCAGACAGATGCCTGTAGCGGCAACGATGTGACCTTTACCAATACTACGCTGCCAGCTCCGGTGTCTTCTACCTGGACATTCTCAGATGGCTCGGTAATAACCACAAAAGATGCGGTAAAGAATTTCGCAACCGCAGGTCCTTATTCCGTTACGCTGAAATCCATCTCTGCGGATGGTTGTGAAGCGATCGTTACACGGAATTTTACTATTTCCGCACCTCCGACCATCAATTTCACCATGTCGCCAACAGCAGCATGTCTGGTGCCGGTAAATGTACAAATGACCACAACCGGCTCCGGTGGCAGCACGTTTGCATGGGACTTTGCTGATGGCACCTCCAGTACCTTACAGAACCCGCTGCACACTTTTACCGCAGAGGGCACCTATAACGTAAAAGTAGTGGCTATCAGTGCGATAGGTTGTAAGGATTCTGCTGTCAACTCTATTACCATCCAGAAGCCAACGCTTGCTATCACCGGAACCGCCAGAGGTTGTGCGCCGCTGACTGCAACATTTGGCACTACCATCGTAAGCGCTGATCCGGTTGTTTCATATGCCTGGGATTTCGGAGACGGCAGTGTTTCTAACCAGCCTACTCCGACACATGTATACACCAATCAGAACCGGTATACTGTCATCCTGACCATTACGACCCGGACAGGCTGTACACAGACGGCTACTTACGATGTAAGAGTCGGCAATCCTATCAATGTTGACTTTACAGTTGATCAAAATGTCGGCTGTCAGCCACAAATATTCCGCTTTACCGATCTCTCCACCCCTGCTATCGGTGGCTTAACATACCAATGGACGTTTGAGGAGAACGGTAGTGCTCCAGGTACTTCCGGAACAAGAAATCCTACATATGTCTTCAATACACTCGGCATGCACGACGTGACACTGACCGTTACCAATAATGGTTGTTCGCGGAGCCTGACCAAAACCGATTATATTGAAACATTAGCACCTATAGCCGACTTTGCGATAGGCGCAGTTGATTGTGCGAACCCTTTCACAAGGGTATTCACTGACGAAACCAACTGGGGAACCGGCCCTGTAGGCACCTATTCATGGGACTTTGGCGACGGTACCACCGACAATACACCGTCTCCTACCCATACTTATGCTGCAGATGGTACTTACACTGTAGTGCTGAGTGTATCCAACGGTACCTGTACTTCCACTTTCTCTGCTGTAGTAAGGGTCATCACTGCAAAACCGGTGATCTACGCTACTCCAAACGTAGTTTGTCTGGGTACTTCAACTACTCTCAGTGTAGATCCTTTCCCTCCTGGTACTATTACTTCCTTCAGATGGAATTTCGGTGATGGAAGAACAGGTGGCGGTAGCAGCAGACCAGTAGTTACTTACAGAAATACAGGTACTTATAATGTTGTCTATACAGCTAACGACGTGAACGGTTGTCCACACGTATCTGACCCGCTGAGAGTAGATGTTAACGGTTCCACTGCCAGCTTCGTTGTAGATCCACGCCAGTGTAAAGACCAGCCGGTTAGTTTCACTGACCAGTCTACCACCCGTGCCGGCAATACCATCGTTTCATGGACTTTCGATTTTGGTGATGGCTCAGCTCCGGTAGCTTATACCACTCAGCCGATAAACATCACTCATATATTCACTGTGGCCCAGGACTACCCGGTAACGCTGACAGTGAGAGATAACACAGGTTGTGAAGACACTTCTGTCCAGACTGTGACAATCCCTGAAATAAGCGCCAACTTTAGTGCGAAAAGCAACATTGCGTGTCTGAATGTACCGTTCCAGTTTGACAACTCTTCTGTAACTGAGCCACTGACCTATGCATGGACATTCGGAGATGGCGGCACCAGTACAGATAGAGATCCGGCGCACATTTATACCGCACAGGGAACATTTACAGTAACGCTGACCGTAACAAGTGCTACGGGTTGTACCGCTGACACAACTGCCACTAATTTCCTGAAAGTACCTAATCCGATCGCTGACTTTACCTTCCCGAATGTAGCGGGAGATATCTGTCCTCCTGTGAAAGTACAGTTCACTAACCAGTCTACTGATTATGTGAAAACTTCGTGGGATTTCGGAGATGGCAGTGCATCAGACGAAGACAATCCTTTACATAACTATATCAGACCCGGCACCTTCCCTGTTACCTTAACCGTTTACTCAGAAGGTGGTTGTGCAAGCCCTGTTGCCGGACCTAAAGACATCACGATCGCTGGTCCTGACGGTAGCTTCACTGTAACGCCTGAAACGGGCTGCTGGCCGCTAACAGCTAGTATGACAGCGGTATCGGCCACTGCACAGCGATTCATCTGGGACTTTGGAGACGGTTATTCCGTACGTACCACCACTCCTGCTTCTCCATCCTATACTTATCAGAAAGAAGGGATATACTACCCGGTAGTATTGCTGGAAGATGCACGTGGTTGTACAGTACCTGCATCAGGCAGTCCGAAAATAACTGTAGACAGGATCACTGCTGCTTTCGGCGCTGATATCACCCAGGCTTGTGACGGAGGAACAGTGAAATTCACCGATTCTACCAAGGGTGTTTCTATTGACGATGGCATGATGGCTACTTATGTATGGGACTTCGGAATAAGCGGCCGTACAGATGATGTAGCGACCGGTCCTAATCCAACTTTCATTTATGATGCTCCTGGTATTTACACGGTAAAAATGACCGCCACCAGCTATTATGGCTGTGTAAAAGATACCAGCATGCAGATAGAAATAGAAGCGAAACCTGTAGCTCAGATAACACCAATTACACCGGTCTGCGTCGGGACGGCGGTACAGCTGGTAGGAACAGACACCAGGAACCTGCCGGGTACGACGTGGAACTGGACTACCAATAATCAGCAGTATAATGTTCAGACACCTCCGGCTATCACTTATTCACAGGCAGGTATTTATCCTGCACAACTGATCATCACCTCTGCCAGTGGCCTCTGTAGTGATACTGCTACTGAGAATGTGCAGATAGATAATTATCCGACCCTGTCGCCAACACCGGTTGCTGCCAGCATTTGCCGCGGCCAGTCTGTTACGCTGCAGACAAACACACAGGCGGGTGTGGATATTACCTGGACTGACTATAACATTTCTGATATCAAGAGTGCTTCTCCTGTTGTTACACCTGATATAGACACTACCTATCACGTAGTTGTTGCAAACACCACCGGTTGTAGCGCGGAAGCAGATGTAAAAGTAACTGTATCACAGCCGTTCACTGTACAGGTAAATAGTGGGGATATCTGTCCCGGAGGCGCCGTACAGTTACAGGCACAGGGTGCAATTACTTATAAATGGATCCCTGCTACAGGTCTGAGCAATGCAAATATTGCCAACCCGATGGCTACTCCGGATACAACTACTACCTACCAGCTTATTGGATATGGCAATGACAATTGCTTTACTGATACTGTATCGTCTACCATTACCGTACATCCGGCCCCTGTTGTGAATGCAGGCGCGGATATGGAGGTTCCGACAGGTACAGTCGTACAGTTGCCGGTAACAGGCAGCAGCGATATTACACAGATAGAATGGTGGCCGGCCAGCTCCCTGAATTGTGTGGATTGCCTTACACCAATAGCAACACCGAGAGAAAATACCACCTATCATGTAAAAGTGACTAACGCGTATGGTTGTACCACTATTGATGATGTTACCATCACACTGGTATGTTCATCAGGTGCTATATTCCTGCCGAACACATTCTCACCGAATGCTGACGGCGCGAACGACATTTTCTATATCAGAGGTAAGGGTGTAAAATCAGCCAAATCTTTCAGGATATATAACCGTTGGGGACAGCAGGTATTTGAAAGGACCAACTTTAATGTGGAGGATCCGGCATATGGATGGGATGGTCGTGTGAATGGCCAGCCAGTGGATCCGGACGTGTTTATTTACGTGGCAGAACTGGTTTGCGACTCAAACGAAACTTTCACCCTTAAAGGAAACGTAATGCTGGTAAGGTAATTTTTACCTGCCAGCATCCCATTAATACCATATGATATTAAAACTTGCCAGCATGAGAATGAATTGTAGAAACCTGTTAGTGGCATTGTGCGTTTGTGGCACACAATCACTGGTAGCACAGGATATACACCTGTCCCAGTTTTATGAAACACCGATCTTACGTAATCCGGCGCTGATAGGCTTGTTCAACGGCGACTACCGCGTACAGGCTGTATACAGGAACCAATGGAACAGCGTTACTATACCATACCAGACAGGCGCATTAAGCGCGGAAATGAAGTTCCCTGTAGGGAGCAGTGAGGATTTTGTGACTGCGGGCATACAGTTCACCTATGACAGGGCGGGTACTGCCCGTTTGCAGTCGGTACAGGCATTGCCAGCAGTAAACTACCACAAGTCACTGAGCCAGGATAAAAGTATGTTCCTGTCAGTAGGCTTTACAGGCGGCATTGTACAGCGACAGTTCGATGCTACCAAGCTGACTTTCAACAACCAGTATACCGGTGGACAGTTTGATCCTACGGCGCCTACCGGTGAAGAAGGCAGACTGGCGCTGCGCGGATACTCTTACCTGGATGCAGGCGCGGGTATCAGCTTTAACAGTACACTGGGTGCAGATGAGCAGGTGACCTATTATATAGGTGCGGCCCTATTCCACTTTAACCGTCCAAAGCTTTCCTTCTACAAGGATGCTACCATTGCCCTGGATCCCAAGTTCACCTTTAATGCGGGGATCACCTTCCCGCTGGAGGAAAGACTGAAATTCATCGCCCAGTACAATGAGATCCATATGGGCGCCTACTCAGAATACCTGGGTGGAGCTTTGCTGGGTTACAGCCTGTATGACGACGGACTGGAAAGTACAAGAGCATTTTATTTCGGTGCCTATATGCGTTATAAGGATGCCATCATCCCATCTTTCCGTCTGGATATGGACAAGTATGAGATCGGCGTGACCTATGATGCGAATATCTCGAAGCTGAAAACTGCCAGTCACAGCATGGGCGGTTTTGAAATATCGCTGGTATTCAAAGGATTCCGGAGCAGAAACAGTACGCTGGAAAGTGTCCGCTGTCCCAACTTCTGATTGTTGCACCAATTGTTATCTTTACACCTGACTTTAATCACGTAAACAGATAAACAGATGAACATAACAGTTGGTGCCAAAGCTCCTGCCTTTTCGCTGGTAAGTACAGACAAGCAGACAGTTTCCCTGGAGGATTTTAAAGGACAGAACCTGGTCATTCTATTTTTTCCGATGGCCTTTACCAGTGTCTGCACAGCAGAACTTTGCAGTATAAGAGATAATATTGCGCTCTATAATGGTCTGAATACGGCGGTAGTAGGAATATCTGTGGACTCGCCTTTCACACTGAACAAGTTTAAGGCTGACCAGAACCTGAATTTCACCCTGCTGTCGGACTTTAATAAAGAAGCTTCACCGGCTTACGGGGCTTTTTACGAGACATTTAACCTGGGTCTGAAGGGTGTTTCTAAAAGAGCAGCCTTTGTGGTGGATAAAGAGGGCGTCATCAGATATGCGCAGGTGTTAGAATCTGCCGGCGATCTGCCTGATTTTGAAGGAGTTAAGAATGCGCTCAGCAGTCTGCAATAAAAGTTATCCGAAAGCGTTAAATTTTTTAAAAAAGTAATGGCGGGCCTTCCTTTTTGGCTCGCCATTTGTTATTTTTACATAGGTGATATTGTGAAATAAATCGACTGATATTTGAAAAAATCTTTATCTTTACGGGTATGTGGAAAACCTCTACGCTATTACTTACTTGCTTCCTATGCCTTGCATCCTTAACGGGATGGGCACAAAGCGCTAAAACTTCTCCATTCTCTGATGGAGGTAGTAAGATCGTGAAGCTATATCCTAACCCGGCAACCAGCAGGATCAATTTCGAATTACAGAACAATAACGACCAGGGGTATGATCTTATTGTCTTTAACTTCCTGGGAAAAAGAATAGATCAGTTCAAAAATCTGAACACACGTACTACAGTTGAATTGGATAAATATTACAGTGGTGTATATATCTTCCAGTTAAGAGACCGTCAGGGCAACCTGGTAGAATCGGGTAAATTCAACGTAGTTAAATAATTCATCAGGCATTTCCTTTTAACTAGTTATAAAAAGAAAGGGGCTCGTACAGAACGGGCCCCTTTTTTATTTCCCCCCGGTTGTTGCCCGGGGTACAAAATACCTTATTGCACTTCTACGATGAGGAACTTCAGATAAGTGGTATTCTCGATATTCCACAGGATCGGATGGTCCTGCGCCTGGGTCTGGAAGGTTACCTGACGCAGCTTCTTTTTAGCGTCTTTGGCGGCCATATCGATGATCTCCAGGAAGAGGGATGGCGGCACCAGGTTGGTACAGGAAGCTGTTACCAGGAAACCTCCCGGCTTCAGCAGTTTCATACCGCGCAGGTTAATCTCCTTATACCCTGTAATGGCCTTCTGGATGTTTTCGCGGCTTTTCGTGAATGCCGGCGGGTCCAGGATCACTACATCGAATTTCTTTTCTTCCCGGGTCCATTGCTTCAATACATCAAATGCATTGACTGCCTGGAACTTACATACGTCTTCCAGGTTGTTCAGGGCGGCATTCCGGCGGGCGGTATTTACCGCATGTTCGGAAATATCCAGTCCGAGTACACTTTTGGCCCCATAGTGGCCTGCATGGCAGGAGAAGGTACCGGTATAGCAGAATGCTTCCAGTACATCGGCGCCTTTCACTATATGCTGGATGGCACGACGGTTATCCTGCTGATCGAGAAAATAACCCGTTTTCTGGCCATTTTCTATATCTACATGGAACTTAAGACCATTCTCATTGATGATCACGTTAGTGTCGAAAGGAGCGCTTAAAAAGCCCTTTTGCTGGGATAATCCTTCCAGTTCACGTACGGGTACGTCATTTCGCTCATAGATCCCTTTAGGGGAGAAGATCCTGTTCAGGGCATCCACAATGGCGCTTTTCCAGCGGTCCATTCCCAATGCCAGCGTCTGCAATACAAAATGGTCGTTGAACTTGTCGATGACCAGGGCTGGCATCTCGTCTGCCTCTCCGAAAACCAGGCGGCAGTTTTCCACATATCCCAGCTGCTGGCGGTATTTCCACGCTTTCAGCAGGCGGCGGTAAAAGAATTCAGCATCAATCTGCTCATCCTTATCGCGCGTAAGCAAACGCACCAGGATCTGGGATTGGGGATTGATATATCCCCTGCCGATGAAAAAGCCCTGATGTGTAAATACGTCTACCGTATCGCCAGCGGTCACCGGTCCGTCAATTGTCCCCACTTCGTTCCCAAATATCCATGGATGGCCCTGCAGCACACGGTTCTGTATCTTTTTCTTTAAAAAAACTTTGGTCATTGCAATTTTTTCCAGGCTGCAAAGGTAAGGCAATTACAGATTAGGAGGTGGTAATTTAGGGTGGGTACGTGAGGCCCCTTCTCTTCTCTGTGTCAATTTGTCTTCTCTTTCTATCTTGGCAAGTTAATTGTCTGATGTACCTTTGCAGACAATATTACTTCATAAAAAGAAAACGTAAAAGATATGCAGACAAACGGACAGGACACCGAAAATGGTAAAGGCATGCCGGATATTAATGCTGATGAGAACATGAGCGGCACCACACACCTCAACGATGCCTTGGCGGATGAAAGCGAACTGGATAAGAAACAACAGGAGCTCAACGAAATAAGGGATAAATACCTTCGCCTGGTTGCGGAATTTGATAACTTCAAGAAGCGCACCGCTAAGGAACGAATCGAACTGATGCAGACGGCCAACAAGGAAGTGATCATTTCTTTGCTGGATGTGCTGGATGATAGCGAACGTGCAAGTAAACAGATAGAAAACGCTACCGACATTAATGCCGTAAAAGATGGTGTTGCGCTGGTTTTCAATAAATTAAAGTCGACCCTGCAAGCCAAGGGCCTTAAACCTATGGAGAGTTTGCACACCGAATTTAATCCTGATCTACACGATGCCATCACTGAGATTCCCGCACCCTCAGAAGAACTGAAAGGAAAGGTAATTGACGATATGCAGAAAGGGTACTACCTGAATGACAAATTGATACGTCATGCCAAGGTAATAGTAGGGAAATAAGTGACGTTCTGACAGAAATGCTTTCATTAACCATGCCGGCAAATTGCCGGCCTTAGTGTGATATATGTCTACCAAAAGAGATTACTACGAAATACTGGGTATTGCCAAGTCTGCCTCCCAGGATGAAATCAAAAAAGCTTACCGTAAGGTAGCTATGCAGTACCATCCTGACAGAAACCCCGACAATAAAGAAGCAGAGGAGAAATTCAAGGAGGCGGCAGAAGCCTATGAAGTGTTGAGTGATACCGATAAACGGGCCCAGTATGACCGTTTCGGACATGCCGGTCTGGGCGGCGGCCGTGGTGGCTTCAACGGAGGCGGTATGAACATGGATGATATCTTCTCCAACTTCGGAGACATCTTCGGAGATGATATCTTCGGCAGCTTCTTTGGCGGCAACCGCGGAGGCGGTGGTGGCGGAAGACGCGGCAGAGGGACCCGTGGTTCCAACCTGCGCATCAAGATCCGTCTGACCTATGAAGAGATCGCGAAAGGCGCTAATAAAAAGATCAAGGTTAAAAAATATGTTCCCTGTCACCACTGTAGTGGCCTGGGAGCCAAAGATAAAAATGCATTCCAGACCTGCGGTACCTGTGGTGGTTCCGGTCAGGTAAGGAAAGTGACCCAGACCTTCCTGGGCCAGATGCAGACAGTGACTACCTGTCCTACCTGTCACGGTGAAGGACAGACCATTACCAGCAAATGCGGCCACTGTAAAGGTGAAGGACGCGTTTATGGCGAGGAAATGGTAAGCATCGACATCCCTGCAGGTGTACAGGAAGGTATGCAACTGAGCATGAGCGGAAAGGGTAATGCCGGCGAAAGAGGCGGCGCTCCCGGTGACCTGCTCATACTCATCGAGGAAGAACCACATCCGGAACTGCAACGCGATGGCCTGAATGTAGCGTATGACCTCTACATCTCCTTCCCTGACGCCGTATTCGGCACCTCTGTGGAAGTACCTACCATCGACGGTAAAGCGAAGATCAAAATACCAGCAGGCACCCAGAGTGGAAAGATCTTCCGCCTGAAAGGCAAAGGATTCCCTTCCGTAAACTCTTACGAGAAAGGCGATCAGCTGATACACGTGAATGTATGGACGCCACAGCAGGTAAGCAGTGAAGAAAAGGCATTTCTGGAGAAGATCCAGTCTTCTGAGAACTTTAAACCGAACCCGGAGAAGTCTGAAAAAGGCTTCTTTGAAAAGGTGAGGGATATATTTAGCTAAATGCTGTCATTTCATCATGGCAGTATAGCAGTATTAACACAGCACGTACTCAGACTTTTAATATGAAGAGGTTATATCAAATTGGTATAACCTCTTTTTATTTTATTGCGCTAAATAGCTTCGGTTTCAGTATGGGATGGCGGTCGGCGCCTCTCCTGTCTGGAATGCTATCGGGCGTTGTCAAGCGAATAGGGGATTGAATATGGATTGGACAGCACCGGTCTTGTCCTTCTTACTTTGTCTTTCTTACTTTTATATTTTTTACTTTTACAGGCTAATGTTCGATCCATCCAAACTTCAGATGCTGGAAAACCGCCTGGTAAAGGTGTTCAAACACCTGCGCAAGACTGCGCGCCGGCAAAATATTACCTGCTATAGGGTGTATGATGATGATATTCCGGAGTTTCCCTTCAGTATAGAATTGTATGAAGACCACATTTATGTGGCGGAATACCAGCGCCAGCACGGTATGGAGGAAGAAGAACATGAAAACTGGCTGGATAGCTGCCTGGAAGTGATCTCCAAAGTGCTGGAAGTACCCCTGGAAAAGATCTTCGTAAAACAACGCCAGCGTAAGGCCAGCAGGCAGGATCAGTATGAGAAGCTGTCTTTTGAAAGCCATGAAATGACCGTACACGAAGCAGGCCTTTCCTTTAAAGTAAACCTGTCTGACTACCTGGATACCGGCCTATTCCTCGATCACCGTATTACCAGGGGCATGGTCAGAGAGTTATCTGCCGGCAAAAAAGTACTGAACCTCTTCTGTTATACCGGTTCCTTCTCCGTATATGCTGCGGCTGGCGGCGCCATCCAGGTTACTTCTGTGGATCTTTCCAAGACCTATCTGGCATGGGCAGAAGAAAATATGCGGCTAAACGGTTTTGATGTGGCCAAACATCGCTTTGTACACGCCGATGTATTACAATACCTGGATACCCTTGCTGAAGGCGAATTTGACCTGGTAGTACTCGATCCGCCCACCTTTTCGAACAGTAAACGGATGAAGGATTTCCTGGACATTCAGCGCGACCATGTCTCCATCCTTAATAAAGTGTTAAGGGCCATCAAACCGGGTGGTGTGATCTACTTCAGTAACAATTACCGTCGTTTTGTGCTGGAGAGCGACCGTATACTAGCCTCCGAAATAAAGGATATTACGGCGCAGACCATGCCGTTTGACTTTCAGCAGAAGCTGATCAGGAAGTGTTATAAGATCACGCGATAAATGGCGGTAATAGCGGTAAATGGCGGTAAATAGCGATAAGGAGGGGTAAGGACTTTAAGGTTTAATCTTCTATTTTCTTCGATTTCTTCAGTTCTCTCAGTAAGACGATAAATTCCTTGCGGTAGCCGCCGGGATCATCGTCCAGCGACCGCTTTGCGATGTCCAGCACCATATTGCAGGAACCATCTCCTTTATAGGCGGATTTTCTTAGCAACATCCCCATCAGGGCCACTGCACTGGCAAATCGGAAGTCGCCGGAGGCTGCCCTGAACTCAGTCAGTTCACCCGGCACTTTATAATGCAGGAATCTCATGGTGGTGTCAATCGCTTCCCGGTACCCCAACTGAATAGTAGCCAGGGAACTATCCGCTTCCCTGTTTCCATTTTGTGGAACGATCTCATACATGGCTACGGCACAATGCCCTGACCCGATGATCCCACCGGAGATCTTATCGGTTGCCGAATCTTCATCATTTATCACTTTGTTTTCATAGCCTATCAACCTGTAAGACTTCACTGTGCGCGGGTTAAAGAGCACATCAGCCTGCACGTCTTTTGCCACGGTAAACAGGGTGCTCCCAAACTCTTTTGCGAAGATTTTATTGGCTTCTTCCAGGTTATCGATATAGGCAAAATTGCCATTCCCTTTACTGGACAAAGTCTCTAATTTGGAATCCTTGTAGTTTTTCATCCCAAAACCCAGGCAGGTAAGCAATACGCCGGTCTCCTTTTTACCGAGTATCAGCTGCTCCATGTCGTAATCGCTGGTCTGGCCGACGTTAAAATCGCCGTCGGTGGCCATGATGACCCGGTTATTCCCGTCTTTGATGAAATTCTCTTCTGCTATTTTATAAGCCAGCTTAATGGCCGCTTCCCCGGCTGTTGCCCCTCCGGCACTGAGGTTGTCTATTGCATTCAGGATCTTCGCTTTCTGATCGCCGGGAGTACTGGGCAGGATAATACCCGGCGCACCGGCATAAGCAACGATGGCTACATGGTCATTACTACGCAGGTTATTGACCAGGATACGGAAGGCGGCCTGTAACAAGGGTAGCTTATTGGGCAGAGACATAGACCCGGATACATCTATCAGGAAAACGAGGTTACTGGGAGGCAGGCTATCCAGGTTGACGGCTTTACCCCGGACGGCGATCTGTAATAAGCGGTGGTCAGTCGCCCAGGGGCAGGTGGCATAACTGCTGTAAATCGCCAATGTCTGTCCGGGAGGTGGTAATGGATAATGATAATGGAAGTAGTTCATCATCTCCTCTATGCGTACTGCATTGACGGGGATCTTTTCTTTTAGCTTTACGAAACGCCGGATGTTGCTGTAGGCCGCTCTGTCTACATCTACGGCGAACATAGAAGCGTTCTTTATATCCGTTTCGATAAACTTATTCTCGTAGAGCGTCCCATAGGTCTCATCAAAGAAGGCGCGGGTACCCATAGCAGAATTGCCGTAATTGGGATTGGAACCATTGGAAGAACGTTCCCGGGCGATGGCTTTGGCCTTTTTTGCCACATCATCCTGGATCTCTTCCCTGCTGTTCAGCTGAACAAGCATACGGCTATAGGCTCCCGCAGACAAACGTTTCGGGAAGTATTTGTGATGTTCAAATAAAAGTGTCGCGTCCTGAGAGGGCACCGCAATGCGAAAAAGTCCGTACTGGTTCGTAATAACCCTGGCGGTATCATTGTTTACTGTGACGATCACTCCCTGCAGCGGACTGTGAGAGATGCTGTCTTCGACTGCCCCTGAAATCCATATCTTCTGAGCTCTCCCAGGTACAAGGATAATTAAGCTGGCAAGCAGCATAAGGAGCCTTTGCATCAGTTTTGCATCAGTTATACATAAATATAATAAAAACGGAAAAAGGAAGATAGGAATTGTGAATATGATTGGGGATTGGGGCGTGGGGACTGGGGGTGAGAATCATCCATTTCCCCGGGGTTTGTCACCCCGGGCTACAAACACAAGGCTCCTAAAGGAACCTATTGACGTTTGTTGGAAACAGAGATTGGAGCCTTCCGGGGGAATCCGCTCCGCCAGGAGCGGCGTGTTTGTAGCGCGGGGTGATAACCCCGGGTCATAAATAATGCCCCATTAAATCGCGTATGATTATATGGGGCAATATCCCCCGGGGTTCACGCAACCACGTGAACCCCGGTCCGTATAATTACATCTAAATTATTCCAACAGTTTATAGATCTCCGGCAGGTTTCGTCCCAATCCATCATAATCCAATCCATAACCCAGCAGGAATTTATTAGGCACTGAGAAACCCAGGTAATCAATCTTAATAGGATACTGCATTGCTTCCGGTTTAGTGAGCAGCGCAGCGATCATCAGTTTTTTAGGCTGCTGATGCTCCAACTGTGGCAGGAACTGGCTGAGGGTTTTACCGGTATCCACGATGTCTTCCAGGATAACCACGGTACGGCCGTACAGGTCTTCATCCAGACCAATTGCCTGCACTACGTTACCGGTGGATTTCATCCCTTTGTAAGAGGCCAGTTTAATGAAAGATATTTCTGCCTCAATGGTAAGGTATTTGAAAATATCTGCGGCAAACATAAAGGAGCCATTCAGGATGGCGATGAACAAAGGCTTTTCTCCTTTCAGATCATTATTGAGCGCTGCAGCCAATTCTTTTATGCGCTCCTGTAGCTTGTCAGCATTGATGTATGGCTCAAACTTTTTATCGTGTACCTGTATGACAGACATGTGATTCCGATTTATGTGATTAGATTTTACCGACCAAAAGCCGTTGTCCTATTTTGATATCAAAATTTTCCAGATGATTCCATTGCTGCAGCTGTTCTACTGTTACGTTGTAGCGTTTCGCAATACCATACAGCGTTTCTTTCGTCTGTACTTCGTGATATAATGAATTGCCTTCTCTTATAGGTCCGCCTTTCCCGGCTGCTGGTTGAGACGGTGCCTCTGCAGGTTGCGCAGGAGATGTTGTTACTACCGGTTCAGCAGGTTCCTCTGATGCAGGCGTTGGTTGCGCCGGTGTTGCAGGTTGTGTACCTGATGGCTGCGTGGTAGCTGGTGCAGGTTTGGAAGAAGACACAGGCTGCGAAGACGCTGGCGCTGGTTGTGCCGGTGCTGCAGGTTGTGTACCTGATGGCTGCGTAGTAGCCGGCGGTCTGGAAGAATATACAGGCTGCGAAGACGCTGGCGCTGATTGTGCCGGTGCTGCAGGTTGTGTACCTGGTGTAGTAGCTGGTGGTTTGGAAGAAGATGCGGGCTGTGTGGCAGCAGGCTTCGAAGCTGCAGGTGTATTCTGTGCTGCGCCACCGCCTGTAGTCTTCACTTCTCCCAGCTTCTTCAGATCATCCATCATACCTGGAGGCAGATTACTCTGCTGGGCAGGCGTATTGTTCTGCTGTTGCTGTGCCGCGTTCTGCTGCGCTATTTCCTGTTGCCTTTCCATTTCTTCTCTGACGTCTTCCACGATCTGCCCCGGATGAAGATCACCTTCTGTAGGATCTTCTGCCGGCGGATTTTTTGCCAGACGAGGTGTTTTGTTCGCATAACCGGCCAGTGCCAGCCGCTCTCCTACTTCAGGTTCCTGGCCTTCTTTCATTTTATTACGGCGGCGTAACCAGCGAAGCTGGATACCTTCCGATTGTGCAATGTCATACATGGTTTCACCAGCAGCTACTGTGTGGTAGTCGTTCTTTCCTGACTTGCCTTTCTTCTGCAGGAAGATAAAGGTTGCTTCTGGTAAAGGATCATCATTCGGCAGGTCATTGTAGTGAACGAGGTTTCGTAGTTTGATATCCCGCTGATCGGCTATCTGTATCAGTGAGGTGCCGGCAGGTACCAGTATTACCTTACGGTCATTGATCTGGAATACGCCTTTAGGTGCATTGGCTTTGCTAATACCGGATGATTTACTGCCACCAACAGGTGCTTTGGATGGTTTGGATGCCGCCACTTCATCACCTGTCTTAGCATTGCCTGTTCCTGCTTTGGCCACGCCCTCTCCTTCCAGCGTATACTGCTGCAGGTTGTAATCTTCAATGAGCTTGATCAACTGTTGCGGATAGGTATTGCTGGTAGCATACCCGGCCTGTTTCAGGCCATAGGCCCATGATTTATAGTCTTCTTCCTGTAGCTGGAAGAGGAAAGCATAGCGGGGATTATTCCGCAGAAAGTCTGAATGATCCCTGTAGGAATCGGCTGCGGAAGGATATTTGCGGAAACATTCCTGGCGGGCGTCATCGTCATACCTGACACTTTCGCCGGTCCAGTTGTTCTTACATTTTATGCCGAAATGGTTGTTGGAGTTTTGCACCAGCCAGCTGCCACCCGACTGCGTTTCCAGGATACCCTGCGCCAGCTTGATGGAAGCTGGTACGCCACTACGCTGCATTTCAGCAATGGCGATATCCTTGTACTTTGCAATATACTGCTGGGTAATCAGCACTTGCTGTGCCTTCAGCATGGGCATGCAGCCAAACAGAAAGCTACACACTAAAACATATCTCCTTAGTTGCATGTACGGTGAATTTAATGGGTATGGTTCTCGTAAGCGGATCAGCTGATCTTTCTGATGATCATCAGGCCGTCCCTGAGCGTCAGCAATAACTGTTCCGCTCTTCCGTCAGCTGCTACCTTTTCGCAGAAGCTGATCATTGCTTTGGCATTGTTACTTTGTCTTGATGGTTCTAATAGCGTCTCTCCATGAAAGAGTACATTGTCCGCCAGTATATATCCTCCCGGGCGTATCTTCTCCCAGACCAGATCGTAGTAGTGCTCATAGCCTGTTTTATCTGCATCGATAAATACCAGGTCAAATACTTCATCCAGCTGTGTTATAATATCTGCTGCCTTACCAATATGCATTTTTATCTTTCCGGATAGTCCTGCTTCTGCGAAATAACGCTGGCACATCTCTTCTCTTTCCTCATTGATGTCGATGGTGTGTAATACACCTCCTTCCTTTAATCCCTGTGCCAGGCAGATAGCCGAATAGCCGGTATACGTCCCGATCTCCAGCACCTTAGTTGGTTGTAGCATATAGCTCACCAGGCTCAGGAACTGTCCCTGCAACTGGCCGCTTAGCATATGCGGCTGCTCGACCTTCAGATATGTTTCCCGGTGTAACCGCTTCAACACATCTGTTTCAGGACTAGTATACTTTTCTGCAAACGCTTCTACAGCAGCAGGAATTATATCCATGTTGTACAATTTTTGCAAAAATATGGCAATAAATCCTAGAAGTTGGGACGCAACTTATTCGTTGTGTAGAATACCCTGAAGTATTCCACCACTTCATCGGCTGTATCAAACAGCTTTAACAGGCCCAGGTCTTCCGGAGAAATATTGCTTTCCTTTTCCATCATGGTGCTGCTGATCCACTCCAGCAGCCCGCTCCAGTATTCCCTGCCTACCAGTACCATCGGGGTTTCCGTCATTTTCTTGGTCTGGATAAGGGTGGCTACTTCAAAGAATTCGTCCATGGTACCGAAGCCTCCGGGCATCATGACAAAGCCCTGGGAATACTTAGTGAACATTACTTTACGCACAAAGAAGTAGTCGAAGTGCATGTTCTTGTCATGGTCGATATATGGATTAGGGTTCTGCTCATGTGGCAGAGAGATGTTCACACCTACTGATTTCCCTTTCACTTCCTGCGCGCCTCTGTTGGCTGCTTCCATTACCCCCGGACCGCCTCCGGTGATGATGCCGAAGCCTTCATCGGCCAGGCGTTTTGCAATATCGTGTGCTAATTCATAATACCTGCTTCCGGGTTTGGTGCGTGCAGAACCGAATATAGAGATACAGGGGCCCATTTTTGCGAGAGATTCAAAGCCATCCACGAACTCGGCCATGATCTTGAAAATCTGCCAGCTGGAATGGGCTTTTGTTTCTGTCCAGTCTCTCTCCTTCAAATGCATTAAACGATCGTTCATTACTGAGAGTTGTTTGTTCTATAATTGGCTAAAATACTGAAAAAGTGCCGTGAATACGACAGCGAATATAATGCAGGACATTTTAAAGGGCAGATCAGTTCCCCCTCATATGGATTGAGCGTATGCGGAGGGCGGCAACTGCAGAAACATTGCTGAAGCTGATAATACGAGCGTTTTTAAAAAGAAGCAGGTAACTTGAAAGAAACCCGCTTAACATTTAACACGTTATGAACATGTAGTTGCCGTTGTTTGACATACCACATAATTTTTATCCATAGCTGGCCATAACGTATAACGTTCAATGCTTTTTTCTTCCAGGTTAGTAGTGTTGTAATAATTGCAGCCTGTATGTACAGGCATGTGAACAGTACAGTGTTTTCATATAACGTGGTTTAGTTTTCACTTTTGACCTTGAGGGTGGTCAATTTTTACTTAAAATACAGATAATCTTTGTTAATTCCTAACATGATAAAAACAATTGGCAACTAACAATTAATGCAGTCGGGTTACACGGAAAAACACACTGTATAAATACGCAGACATCAGGGAAGCTTGTCGCAATACGCCATCCCACATCCTATATCCTGCATCCTATATCCTGTATCCTATATCCTGCATCCTGTATCTATCCTGTATCTATCCTGTATCCCATATCCTGATAGTGTCCTGCCACCCATAGGAGACAGCTAAGTAGCAGACGGTTAAAGATGGAGCCAGCGGGCCTTCGGCTCTTTGGGCATACGATTGATACTGCCCAATAGATATTCCAAAGCCCATACGCTTGATAAAATCCTAACAGCGATCAGATCCCCAGAGAGGCGCCGACCGCAGGCCCATACTTTAACCGCACGCTACTTGCGGTAAAAAAAAAGGGATCGGGCATTAAATACCCGATCCCTTTATCAAGTAGTTTTTTCCTAAAATCCAAGGCTGGCGCCCACACGCAGTATCAGACCATTCTGGTAAGGCGATCTGCTATCCTGCAATACATCATATAAAGCCATAATGCTAAAGGCAGCACGCTCACCGACAGGCTGTGTATAACCACCCCCCATCAGCAGGCTGGCTACGCCATAGTTCTCCTTGACAACCGTTTTTGGATCAGTATCGTAGTAGGTGCTTTTCAGATTGACGTAGTTGTATTCCGGCTGGATATGAATAAAGAGGAAATCCAGCGGATATACACGGCCCCATACACCGCCACCAAAGATACTATACTGGTTGCGCTGGCCGGTATTGCCATAGTAGTCACGGAAACGCTCGGATCCGTATTGGGCATTAATAGCCAGACCGGCTGCAAATAACTGGGAAATACGGTAACCTACCAGCGGGGATATGTTGATATTGGTATAATCTCCAAATGCGAGGCCCAGGGAACCTCCAATAATGAGGCGGGAACCATCAAATTTTTTCTTGTGGCTAGTTGTATCTGTTTTGTAATACTGTGCATGTACCAGTTGTACAGCTGTCAGCAGTAAAAAACACAACAATAAACGTTTCATATTACTGTCCTTTTAAATGGTTTATCATCAATCAAAAATCTTCCCCCTGTTCAGTATATTGGATGGATCGAACACCTGCTTGATCTGCCGCATCAGCTGCATAGAAGTGTTGTCAAATATCACATCCATATAACTTTTCTGTACCAGGCCTATGCCATGTTCTCCGCTGATGGTACCTCCGAGCTGTTTTACCAGCAGGAAGATCTCGCGGATACCTTCTTTCAGTGTTCCGTTCCACTGCTCTTCGGTCAACTCTCCCCGGATGATATTCACATGCAGGTTGCCATCGCCGGCATGTCCGTAACACACGGAATGGAAACCATATTTACTTCCTATCTCTTTTACACCTTTCAGCAATACCGGCAGTTCTGCCCTTGGTACCACTGTATCTTCCTCTTTGTAAACAGAATTGGCTTTTACGGCTTCTGCCACCCGGCGGCGTAATTTCCAGAGTTCTTCTTTCTGCTGATGATCTTCTGCAAAGAGGATCTCTCCACAGTCGAATTCAGTTACTACTCCGGCAATTCCCTCCATTTCCTGCATCAGCACCTCCTGATAATTTCCGTCTACTTCTATCAGCAGGTGGGCTTGCACATCATCTTCTATTTTGACAGTGCTGCTGTCTACATACTTACTCACCCAATCCAGTGCATCCCTTTCCATAAATTCCATGGCGGAAGGTGTGAACCCCGCACGGAAGATAGCGCTTACCGCTGCACAGGCATTTTCAGCCGACCGGAAAGGCACCAGCATCAGCAGGTTGAATTTAGGTAAGGGGATCAGGCGGAGTACAATTTTGGTAACAATACCCAGTGTGCCCTCACTACCCACTACCAACTGTGTCAGGTTGTAGCCGGTGGCGTTTTTCAGCACATTAGCCCCTGTCCAGATCACATCCCCCGAGGGAAGCACCATTTCCAGGTTCAGCACGTAGTCTTTCACCACTCCATATTTAACAGCTTTAGGCCCTCCGGAGTTCTCTGCAATATTTCCCCCGATAAAGCAGGAGCCTCTGCTGCTGGGGTCGGGGGGATAGAATAAACCTTTTTCTTTTACGGCATCCTGCAATACTTCAGTGATCACACCGGGTTCTGTAGTCACCTGCAGGTTTCTTTCGTCCAGGTCCAGGATCCGGTTAAACCGTTCCATGGAGATCAGCACACCACCCCATTGTGGCAATGCGCCGCCGCTCAGTCCTGTACCACCGCCACGGGGAGTGACAGGCAGGCCTTCCTGCTGGCACAGACGCATGATGCGGCTCAGTTGTTCTGTAGTATCCGGTTTCAACACCACCTCAGGGAGATAGTGCAAATCTTCTGTTTCATCATGTGCATAGTTGTCCAGGCTTTCTGAATCAACTATCACATACGCTGCCCCTACTATCTCACGAAAAGCTTCGAGATGGCGGGTATTTACTTTCGCGAAATCGATCATGCAACAAAAATAGGAAAAAGCATCCTGTTAAAAAGAAGGACAGATAACTGACCTCTTGGCGCCAGAAAAACTACGGTTGGGATACAATCCGGTATAAACAATACCAATCTCATAAGCACCACGACGATTATTGAACTGGGCCAGTGATGATGTGGTTACGTCGTAACTGAACATAATCTTTACCCTGTTCAGCTGATATCCCACCAGGAATACCGCCGCATCATTCAGACGGTAATAAGCGCCGCCATACAATTGCGTGCCTCCGTCGCCGGAAAGGTTATAAGCAAGGTTACCACCAAACACTGTTTCTGTTGCTCCGGCCTGCCTTGCATAGTAGGCAGAGGGATTCACGATCACTTTATCACTCAGCTTCACACTACTGTTCAGGAAAGCGATGTACCGGCGTGCGATCACATTATCTCCCTCGAAAAATGTTTCCCTCGGTGTATTGATATGTTGTGCTGATACGCCAACATTGATATAAACATTGTCTGTCGGGAAATAAGCATAGTTCATTCCCACCTGCATATCAAAGTAAGAGATCTTCGTCTGGCTGAAAGGCTCTGCTGTGGGCACCTGTGCGTCAAAGAACTTTCCATTCCACTGGTCGCCGAAAGTCAGTTTCGTTACATCTACCCTTTTACTGGCAGATCCTACATTGAAGCCGAGCGACAAGAGGCTGCTCTGTCCCAGCAGCTGGTGATAGGCGATAGACCCGTATACTTTGGTGGAGGTCAGGTTACCACTGCCTGCCACATCCCTTAATACTACACCGCCTACACCTAACCAACCATATTCAAGCCTGTCGCGGAATAACTGAAAATCTCCAAAGGCTGACATGGTCTTATAGGGAACGGGAATGCTGGCCCACTGATTACGGTAATTGATGCCGATACGGTAATTACCATCCGGAATGAAGCCTGTATTAGCAGGATTTGTAAGGAGCGGTGAATTGAAGTATTGCGAGAAATGCATATCCTGTGCATTTCCCTCGAATGCTGCGGTTAACAACATTATACAACCTGCGATGTGTTTAAAAATCTGCTTCATATCATCATCTTAACAAGGTTACGCTTCCATTCCTGGTAGCAGTGGTACCGTCACTAAATTGTACGTTGATCACATATGCATAGGCGTCCATTGGTTGTAATGCACCTTTAAAACCTCCATCCCATCCTATTGTCGGACTATTCGATTCAAACACCATCTGGCCCCAGCGATTATAGATCTTCATATTAAACTTGTCAATACCAAACCCTTTTACCAGGAATACATCATTTACTCCATCTCTGTTCGGAGAGAACGCGGATGGGATATCAAACAGCGGTATTACGATAGCACTCACCTGCTTGTGGGCTGTATCCGTACAACCCGCGCTGTTTGTGGATATTAGGTATACATCGAATACGCCTGTCTTATTGTACTGGTGCGACGGGTTAGGTTGCGAAGAAGCATCGCCGTCTCCAAATTCCCACAGGAAAGTTACTGCATCCGGAGAGGATTGGTTAGTAAAAGTGATAGGCGTATTTTCCACCGGTTTAGTCGGTGTAAAAGTAAAGTCGGCTGTTGGCGGCGGGAACACGTTGATCGTCATGGTGGTATCATCTGTTTTGTTACAGGTGTTATTATCCACCACATGCAATGATACCGGAAAACTGCCCGCATTCGGATATACGTGAACGGGATTTACTTCAGTAGAAGTAGTACCATCGCCAAAGTCCCACGTAAATGATTCACCGCCCATGGTTGTATTCACAAACTCAATAGTAGCAGGCACACAGGTGCTGTCGGGCGCTGTGAAGGAAGCCCTTACATTCTGCGCTACACGCAATGGTACAGTGTCTGTATGCGGTGCATTACAATAATTCGTGTCAATCAATGTCAATGTTGCGTTATATACACCTTCTGCTGCATAGCGGTGTGTGTATGGGAAATCATTCGGCCCTACGATTACAGGAGCGGTATTGTCACCGAAATTCAATTCAAAAGAAGTATCAGTAAAAGGTCTCGGCGGTGTCGGCGCTGTGAAATTAAACTGGTAATTCAAATCTTCACATGGTGGTAGACGCTGTGCTGTCATATCAAAGTCAGCCCTGTCGGTACGGATACGCAGGTCCAGTATAGCAGTGTCACAACCATTACAGCTGGCGGGATCACATTTGACGAGGGTCACCCTGTAGTTGCCGGGATTATTGTAAGTATGCTGAATGGTGTCTTTACCGGTTACAGGTGCAGAACCATCTCCAAAGTTCCATGTCCAGGTCTGTGCCGGTATACGTGTGGTATCGACAAAAGTAATCGTGGCCGGTACACAGTAATTCGTTCTTCTTTCCAGCGTTTTGATACCTGCCTTTACACCATCCAGGTTGAAGGCGATCTTCAATGCACCCAGGTTACAGTTAGGAGGAGCAGTTGTTGCATATGCGCCTGGCGTAGTCGGATAACGCGGCCTGACATCCGGATTTCTGCTGGTTGGACACCAGGCACAGATACCCTGGTAGATCACACCATTACGATCGAAACGGCTGGTACCACCATCCACGTGTTCATAAGTACCATTGCCGCCAAAGTAACTCCCATATAGTATGTCTGTAGCATCGCGCTGTAATACAAAGAAATAGAAATCCTGACTATCCATCGTACGCTGTAAAGGATTCTTCAGCGGTAAACCTGATGTATTGGAATTGGGATAATGCAGTTCAACGTCAATACCGCCGCCCCATCCGGATACGTACACGTTTTCGCAACGGTCTACGAGGAAAGCCACCGGTGATATACTCGGCGTGGAAGCACCTTTACCAAATGTGGTGGAGTATACAAATGCAGACAGATCCGGCTGCAGTTTAGAGATAAATTGTTTTGAGTTGTCATTGTAGAAAGAGCCCGTATTAGGCGCCTGCTGCGTAGGCCAGGTTCCTTCGGTAGTACCCATGATGTATACAAACCCTTTGGAGTCCAGCTGGATACCGTATACCTGGTCGGCTGCCACTGTGTTGGCACCCATATAAGTACTCTGTAAGATGGATGTACCATCTGCACTGATATGCGCAATGAAACCATCGCATATCCCCCCTCTGTAAGCGCCATAGATAGGGTTTCCCCTGATGGGGAAGTTGTTACTGGCGGTACCGCCGGCAACATATAATGTACCGCCGTTCAATGCCAGCACATACGCTGCATCTTCCTTGCTGCCACCAATAAAGCTGGCCCACAACAGGCTGGAACAGTTCTGATCTATTTTCAGTACCACACCATCCTGCGCGCCTCCGAAGCCTGTCTGAAATGCGCCGGATGTTACAGGAAACTTATCTGAACGGGTACAGCTGGCTACGTAGATGTTGCCGGTATTATCTATCACTACTTCACTGCGGGCATCATCGCCGTAGTTACGCAGCAGCACGGAAGCGCCCAGTGTTCTGTCTTCACGGATATTAACACCGTCATCGCCAGGACTGGCCACAATGAGAGTTCCTATGATAGCAGAACCTGTAGCATTGAGTTTGGTGACCGCAATATCCCATCCACCACGGTTACCCACCACTACCGGCTGACCGTTGTTGGAAGCGGCACCGGGGAAGTTGCCGGAAGTAGTTCTTCCTGAGATCACCAGGTTACCGGCAGGATCTACAAAGAGACTATGTGGTTGTTCCTTGCCACCGCCACCCAGGTAGGTAGCATAGACCAGGTTACGGCCATTCGGAGAAAACTTACTGATACCAATATCAAAACCACCTTCAGCATAAGTATTTTGCACTACGCCTGGTGTAACAGGATATCCTACATTAAATACGATACCACCGCCATAAAAGGCGCCTGCATTATCGTAGGTAGCGGTGAAACCCCAGTTATCTGCCTGGGAACCAGATACTGTAGAAAAGATATAAGAAGGATCGATGATCAGCGGATAGTTGTTGTCGTACTTACCGGATATCTTAAACTTCAACTTTAATCCATTTAGCACATAAGACACTTTTACGGATACACGCTGATTGTCAATGTACTGATAGGCAAAAGGCATCTGCTCTGTAACAGTACCCACTGAAGTGGTGATGAGCAGTTGTTCTTTTTTGATCTCCAGTTTGTCCACGCCGGTATATTGCAGTTGTACCTGGGAAGGATCAGCGCCTGGTTGTACGATAAGATCATACTTCAGCACACCTGCTTCTGAATACACCTGCATGTCGATGCCATTGTATAGTGCCTTGTAATTAACCAGCTGATAAGATTTCACACCGGATGCCCATTTCTTCGGGTCATTACCGATGAAGTAGTTGGCATAACTCTCAGACGCTTTTTCAGGAACAATTTCCGGATTTCCTGCATTCAGAAAAGTCACTTCATATGCATGTCCTTTTACCGCGGGGATGGGCAGCGGGCCGCTGGCATCACCATCCACCTTTCCGGCAACTGCATTTGCAGCACCGGCTTTTGCGTTGGCAGCATAGCTGGGATCAGGCACCCATATAACGGAGTCTGTACCACCATGTACATGGCCATGTATTCTTTCTGCCAGTTCCTGGCGTTGTTTCATGTCCTGCAGGAGGAATGTAAAACCTGTGCGTTTCAGAAAGGCAGCACCTCCACCCATGTCAGTTTTATAAAGGAAATCGCCGTTCCACTGTCCTTTGTTCTCAGTAAACTGCAGAGGGGTATTGTTATAGATTTCCTGTACCTGTACCTGCGCACTGGCAGTTACGCCTGTAAAAAGCGAAAGAAGGAAAGCTAAACAGCCTATAGGGAAAGTAAAATTCAACGGAGTAGATTTAAAATGTTTATTCCTAGATCTTTATCACTTATATAATACGTAATAACGCAGACAGCGGTACATTTGTTACCGCAAGAACAGCGCCAATTCAATTAGTAGTATCATCCCAAAACGCCGGCGGTTATAATATAGATGGCGGAAAAGGGCCGGAGTTTAAAATAAGTCAATATACCAGCTTGCCGGGGCGCATTTAGATAATAAACGTAAAAGTGGCTCAGGAAATTTTACTCCACTGAGATTTTCCTTGCTGTGCGGCCAGAAACCGCTGTAAGGATTGATTCTCAGGCGTTGACAAGTCAGGGTCTTCCTGCAGTATTTTCTCTGCACTGGCGCGGGCGGCTTCAAGTATCGGTCTGTCTTCCACAATATCAGCCAGTTTCAGGTCAAGTAAACCACTCTGGCGGGTACCTTCAATATCGCCCGGTCCTCTCAATTCCATATCTTTTTCAGATATCACGAAACCATCATTTGTCTGTACCATTACCTGGATACGTTCTTTTGAATCTGCGCCTACTTTGTTGCCCGTCATGAGAATACAGAACGACTGTTCTGCTCCTCTTCCTACGCGTCCGCGTAGCTGGTGCAACTGGGAAAGGCCAAATCGTTCCGTGCTTTCAATAACCATCACGGAGGCATTGGGTACATTCACCCCTACCTCTATCACGGTGGTAGCTACCATGATCTGCGTATCGCCTTTTACAAAACGCTGCATGTTGGTATCCTTCATTTCTACCGGCTGGCGGCCGTGCACCATACTGATATAGTATTGCGGCTCCGGGAAAAACGCTTTCACTTCTTCATATCCCTTCATCAGGTTCTCATAATCCAGCGTTTCTGAATCTTCAATTAACGGATATACGATGTATGCCTGCCGGCCTTTACGGATCTCATCTTTGATGAAGTCCATGACCTGGGGCCGCTGGAACTCCGTACGGTGTACCGTCGTAATGGGTTTACGACCTGGCGGCAGTTCGTCAATTACTGACACATCCAGGTCGCCGTATACGGTCATTGCCAGTGTACGGGGAATGGGAGTAGCCGTCATGACAAGTATATGCGGTGGTATGACGTTTTTCTCCCACAGGCGGGCACGCTGTGCCACCCCAAAACGGTGTTGTTCGTCAACAATGGCCATTCCGAGATTCTTAAACACCACCTGGTTTTCCAGCAGGGCGTGGGTACCGATCAGCAGGTGGATCTCCCCTTCTTCCACTTCTTTCAGGATCTGTTTACGGGCTTTCCCTTTCACATTCCCGGTGAGCAGGGCCACCTTCACCGGCATATTTTCCAGCAAGCCGGCAATGCTTTTATAGTGTTGCTGGGACAGGATCTCGGTAGGCGCCATCAGGCAGGCCTGAAAACCGTTATCTACTGCCAGCAGCATGGTTAGCAGGGCTACCATTGTTTTCCCGCTGCCCACATCTCCCTGTATGAGGCGATTCATCTGCCTGCCAGTAGTGGTATCCTGACGGATCTCTTTCAGTACACGTTTCTGTGCTCCTGTCAGAGAGAAAGGCAGGTGATGATTGTAAAAGGTATTAAATGCGTCGCCTACAGTATTGAAGACAAAACCATGCGACAACTGCTGCCTTTTGATCTTCAGCCGGCAGATCCTGATCTGGGCCAGGAATAACTCTTCAAATTTCAGCCTGCGGCGGGCCTGATTGGCATCGTCCTCTCCGGCCGGCAGGTGAATCTTAAAATAGGCTTTTGCCCTGTCCATCAGCCGGTATTGCTGCAGGATGGAGGAAGGGATATTTTCCGGTATTTCCCCGGGGGATAATTGTTCCAGCAAGGCCTTTGTGAGCTTGCCGATCGCTTTGGCCGTCAGCCCCCGGGCTTTCAGTTTTTCGGTAGTATAATACACCGGTTCGAGAAATGGTTTCCCGCTGGCTATCTCTTCTGTCAGCAGGTCCATTTCCGGATGGGACATCTGCAGGTAACCATTGAATACGGAGATCTTTCCGAACACCAGGTACGACACATTCTGCTGCAGCGACTTTTCCATCCATTGCCAGCCCTGGAACCAAACCAGGGAGATCTCCCCGGTTTCATCCCGCAGATTGGCCACCAGTCTTTTCGCACGCTTATCTCCTATCACTTCCATACGGGTGATCTTTCCGCGGATCTGTACGTAATCCATCTGCATATGCAGACTGATGATCTTTTCCACTTTTGTGCGGTCCACATAACGGAAAGGATAATAATACAGCAGGTCTCTGAAGGTGTGGACGCCTATTTCCTTGCGCAGTAGTTCTCCCCGCTGGGGACCTACCCCCTTCAGATACTCTATCGGATTGGATAATATGGCGTTCTTAAAATCCATAGACTACATTCCTCAGGCGAATGAAGATCCCCGGCCTGTGGATATGCTAATTTTGTTTTTTTAAAGGTCTGGCTTTCTCAATAAGCAGGATACAAAAATAAAAGGTAAACAGCATACACTGTTTACCTTTTGAAATATTATTACAGGTGGTGATTATTCAGCTTCCACCTTACCTTCTACGAATTGTTTCATCCATTCTGTAGTAACGGATTTCGGTCTTTCCAGAGAGAAACCAAGTGCACGGTCCCAGCAGAGGGAAGCCAGTACACCCAATGCACGGGATACGCCGAACAATACGGTATAGAATTCATATTCCACCAGGCCATAATGTACCAGCAGTGCACCGGAATGTGCATCTACGTTAGGCCATGGGTTCTTGATCTTACCGAGGCTTTCCAGGATCGGTGGCACGGTTTCATACACCAGCCATACGATACGTACCAGCTCATCGTCAGACAGGTGTTTCTTTGCAAACTCCATCTGTGCAGTGAAGCGCGGGTCTGTTTTACGCAGTACCGCGTGACCGTAACCTGGTACTACCTTACCATCGCTCAGCGTCTTACGTACGTAATCTTCGATCTGCTGTTTGGTTGGCATACCACCACCCAGTTCTTCGCGCATATCGAGGATCCACTTGATCACTTCCTGGTTAGCCAGACCATGCAGCGGACCAGCCAGACCGTTCATACCTGCTGCAAATGACAGGTAAGCATCGCTCAATGCAGAACCTACCAGGTGGGTAGTATGTGCACTTACGTTACCACCTTCGTGGTCAGCGTGAATGGTCATGTAGAGGCGCATCAGTTCTTTGAAGCCTTCATCTTCATAACCCAGCATGTGAGCAAAGTTACCAGCCCAGTCCAGCAAACCGTTCGGCTGTATGTGGTTGTTGTTTTTATATTTACGACGGTAGATATAAGCGGCAATACGTGGCAGACGCGCGATGAGGTCCATAGCATCATCGTACATCACGCTCCAGTAATCTTTTTTGTTCATGCCTTCTGCATAGGCTTTCGCAAAAGCAGATTCTGTCTGCATAGCCATTACACCTACGGTGAACATGGTCATCGGGTGAGTAGATACCGGCAGGGCATCAATAGCAGCAAAAACGTGGTTAGGCACATGAGAGCGGCGTGCCCACTGGTTAGAAAGGTGCTGTACGTCAGCTTCTGCTGGCAGTTCTCCTATCAACATCAGGTAAAATAATCCTTCCGGCAAAGGCTCAGCGCCACCTTTAACTTTCGGCATTTTCTCCCTCAGTTCCGGAATGGAATATCCACGGAAACGGATCCCTTCGTTAGCATCCAGCAATGATGTTTCTGTCACCAAACCAGTTATGCCACGCATCCCCTGGTATACCTGTGCCAATGTAACATCCTCTATCTTCTTATTGCCATGGTTCTTCACGAGGTCCTTCACTTCCGCATTGAGCTCATCGGCCTTTACCTTGAATTTTTCTTTTATATACCCCATTTTAAACTGTTGATTAGGTAATGATAACAAAAAATCGGATCAATTGTCAAAAGTAATGATTTGTTGAAAAACTTAGCTGCTTACAATCATAGAATTACGGGTAGCAATAAACAACATAACTTTCAAACAACTGATTTCCAATATACAAATAAGCAAATATTAATATAAACGGAATAAATTAAAAAAATGTGAAATTTTCTATTTGGGCGCCCTCAGGTACAACCAGAAAGCCAGTCCCCCAAACAGGAAGTTGGGTATCCACACTGCCAGTAAAGGGTTGAGGTCTGCTTTAATAGAAAATACCGTGGAAAACTGCAGGAAAATAATGTAGCTGGCGCTGATCACTATTCCCACAGCCAGGTGTAATCCACTTCCTCCTCTTACTTTTTTAGAAGCAATAATTCCACCAATCAGTGTCAGGATGATTACTGCCCCGCAGGAAGCTGTACGCCTGTATTTTTCAACGTAGAATGTATTTAAACCTTCAGCCCCTCTCAGCTCCTCCCTGTCTATAAATCTGTCCAGTTCGGGAGTGGTCATGGCCTCCTGGATATTTTTCTCTTCGTACATCTCTTTGGGATTCAGTGCCAGTTTGATAGAAGTATCTGATTTTGACCACCAGTGCTCCTTCAACCCATTAATAGAACGCATGGTCACATAATCCAGTTTCCACATATTGGTGACGGAGTCCCAGGTTACCCTGTCAGACTTCATCTTGAACATGATGTTCTGTCCACGCACAGTTTCCAGCAGGAAGTTACCCCCGCTTTTATAGTTAGGGTCATAAGACCCGAAGGTGACATAGGTGAAGCTGTCCACACGGATCGTCTTATCATACATATTCTGCTGAGCCTTCTGTTTATGCACATAGGCAGCTTCGAACTTCGTCCTGATCTTATTGGCAATGGGCACGGTCCACCTGTTTCCCAGCCACAATATCGCTCCGAAAAGGAGCGCCCCTACCCAGTAAGGACGTAAAAAGCGGCGGAAGCTAACCCCACTACACAGGATGGCGATGATCTCGGTCCGGTAAGCCATCTTGGAAGTAAAGAAGATCACAGAAATGAATATGAAGAGTGGGAACAACAATGCGGCGATATGCGGTATAAAGCCGAAGTAGTAGTCTACTACGATCGTGTAGAAAGACAGGTTGTTGCTCATGAAGTCATCTATCTTCTCCGTCACGTCTATCACTACGGAAATGATGAGCAGGATCATGAGGGAGTAAATAAAGGTACCTATGAACTTACGCAGGATATACCAGTCTATCTTTGTCATATAACGGCAAGATAATATAAATCTAAAGTCTTTGTTTCAACTGAGGCACCATAGTATTTTTCCAGCTGGCATAGTTGCCGGCCAGGATCTGTTTCCTGGCTTCTTTCACCAGTTCCAGGTAAAACGCAATATTATGGATACTGGCCAGCTGCATTCCCAGGATCTCCCCTGCGGCAAATAAATGGCGCAGGTAGGCCTTGGTGTAGCGCTTGCTGGCAAAACAGTCGCTGTTCTCATCTATCGGAGTAAAATCAGTCGCCCATTTCTTGTTTTTGATATTTATGACACCGTTCCAGGTGAACAGCATCCCATTACGTCCGTTACGGGTGGGCATTACACAGTCGAACATGTCCACGCCCAGGGCAATATTCTCCAGGATATTCCAGGGAGTACCTACTCCCATCAGGTAACGGGGTTTCTGTACCGGCAGGATGTCGCACACCAGTC
Source organism: Chitinophaga filiformis (assembly GCF_900102545.1). GTDB lineage: Bacteria > Bacteroidota > Bacteroidia > Chitinophagales > Chitinophagaceae > Chitinophaga > Chitinophaga filiformis. The sequence continues at coordinate 45,797 of NZ_FNBN01000001.1, forward strand.
CGCACATTTCATACATATCCTCTTCCGGCTCTCCCACACTCAGGCCGCCGATGGCATTGCCTGCACATTCCCTCGCCGCGATCTCTGTAGCCGAGATGGTACGCAGATCTTTATAAGTACTACCCTGTACGATTGGAAATAAAGTCTGTTCATGACCATAGGCAGGTTGTGTTTCCGCCAGGCGTTTGATACAGCGGTCCAGCCAGCGGTGGGTCAGTTCCATGGACTTTTTGGCGTAGCGGTATTCTGAAGGGTAGGGCGGGCATTCATCAAAGGCCATAACGATATCGGCACCGATGGTCCGCTGGATGTCCATCACATTTTCAGGTGTGAACAGGTGGCGGGAACCGTCAATATGTGACTGGAACAGCACACCTTCTTCCTTGATCTTCCGGTTGGCGGCCAGGGAAAATACCTGGTAACCACCACTATCTGTAAGCAGGGGTCGGTCCCAGCCATTAAATTTATGTAATCCACCTGCCTGCGATAGCACGTCCATACCAGGACGGAGGTACAGGTGATAAGTATTACCCAGGATGATCTGAGCCTGCACATCTTCGCGCAACTGTTCCTGCGTCACTGCTTTTACACTGCCTACGGTGCCCACGGGCATAAAAATAGGCGTTTCAATCTTCCCATGACCGGTAGTGATCTCGCCGGCACGGGCTTTACTGTTGCTGTCTGTTGTTATCAGTTCAAAATTCATCTCGGTATCTGAATGCTTGAGGGCAATTTTTTGCCATTTTCAGGGGGCAAAAATAAGGGGAATTATGCAGAAACCTTCATTTGGAGCCGGGAAAGCGGCTACCTGTCCCGGAGAACGTAACACGTTCATTCCCATTTAAAAATCTTTTTTTCCACAGGCTTATACAGATAACTAAAAACGTATATATTTGTCGTTGCTATGTTGTATAACTTGGGCTTATTAGCCTTTTACGCCTTTGCTACCGTTGCAGCCATACAGATATTGTATTACCTGTTCTTCTTTTCCCGGGTAGCTTTTTATCGCCGTACCTTCGAAAATGATATCGATCCCGATAAGGAGTGTTCTGTTATCATCTGTGCGAAAGACGAGGAGCTCAATTTGCAGAAGAATCTGCCCTCGGTATTGTTACAACGATATCACGGCAGGAAAGAGCCGGCCTATGAGGTGATCGTGGTCAATGACAATTCTGAAGACGACACCAAGTACTACCTCCGCTCTATCGAACCCGGATATCCTCACTACCGCCATATCGAGATCAAACAGGCCGCCAAATTCATCCCCGGAAAAAAATTCCCGCTCTCCATGGGAATCAGAAGCGCCAAACACGAACACATACTGCTGACAGATGCTGACTGTAAACCGTCCAGCACCTATTGGCTGTCGCTGATGAGCCAGGGATTTACTGATGGCAAAGAGATCGTACTGGGTTACAGTCCTTACGAGAAGAAACCGGGCCTGCTGAACAAAGTGATCCGTTATGAAACCTATTTCAGTGCGTTGCAATACCTTTCTTTTGCCCTCAGCGGCATCACTTATATGGGTGTAGGGCGTAACCTGGCCTACAAACGTGAGCTGTTCAACCGCCATAAAGGGTTTACAGCACACCATCATATTGCCTCCGGCGATGATGACCTGTTTGTCAATGCCGCGGCCAATCGTCACAACGTAGGGGTAGTTATCAACAAGCAGGCATTCACCTATTCAGAGCCAAAGACCAGCTGGAAGAAATGGTTCCAGCAAAAGACCAGGCACATGTCTACCGGCAAGCATTACCGCTTCGGCCACAAGCTTCTGCTGGGACTGTTTTCCCTGAGTCACTTCTTATTCTATCCTTTCTTTTTTGCCAGCATCTTCTATGAACCACTCCGCGTGTATACGCTGGCTATCCTGGGAGGAAAGCTGCTCTTACAATCCGTGATCTCCTATATGGCCATGCGTAAGCTGGACGAGGCTGATCTTTTCAAATACAGCCTGTTCATGGATTTTTTCATGTTCATTTACTACATCATTCTCACTCCTGCCCTGCTATTCAAGTCAAAGAACAGGTGGTAGTCGGGGTAAAAGATATATCAGCGGCTGTCTCAAAAGAGGCAGCCGTTTTTTATTGGTGCATCCTTCGTTACATTTGCACCAATTTACAGACCATCACTACATCATGGATATCGTACTTAAATACTTCTCAGACTTTACGGATACACAATTGGAGCAATTAAAGGCATTGTCAGGTCTATACCAGGAATGGAATGAAAAGATCAATGTGATCTCCCGTAAAGATATTGATGCCCTGTACGAGAAACATGTGCTGCATTCCCTCAGTATTGCAGCTGTTGCCGACTTCCCGGCAGGCATGCAGATACTTGACCTGGGGACAGGTGGCGGCTTCCCCGGCATTCCCCTGGCCATCTTCTTTCCGGAAGTGAAGTTCCACCTCGTGGATTCCATCGGTAAAAAGATCAAGGTGGTGCAGGGCGTTTCTGAAGCGCTGGGCCTTAAAAATGTGACCTCCGCCCACACGCGTGTGGAAGATATTAAGGACCGTAAGTTCGACATCGTGGTTTCCCGTGCGGTAGCCCCCTTAAAAGACCTGTGGCGCTGGAGTAAGCCGGTGTTGAAGAAAGCGCCTGCCCATGAGCAGCAACCAGGGCTGATCTGCCTGAAAGGTGGCGATCTGACCGAAGAAATAGCAGATAGTGGCGTGCGCCCTCGTCTGACGAATATCTATAAACTGTTCCCGGAAGAATTTTTCCTGGAAAAGCACATTGTTGTCGTGAATAAATAACTGAGAATCAACATTACTCCCAAAATACACCCGGAAATATTATAAAAATTGTGTAAACTGTAAAATATCGATACTGGTTTTTCGTCTCCATTAGTAAGATGAAAGAATTGCTCCTTAAAAAAACGCCTCTGGCTATGGCTGCAGAACAAAATGAGCGCATCCAGGAAACGGTGCGACAGGAGCGCAAGCGCTTACTTCATTTTATCCGGAAACGGGTGAATAATGTAGCTGACGCGGAAGATATATTACAAGACGTTTTTTACCAGTTTACAGAATATTCCCGCCTGGGTAGTCAGATTGACTCTATTACCGCCTGGCTGTTCACTGTAACCCGTAATAAGATCACCGACTGGTTCCGTAAGAAACGTGAATCCACCTTCAGCGAGCATACCCGTGAGCAGGATGGAGAAGAATCCCTGTTCCTTTCTGAAATGATAGCTGACCCGGGTGCGCTAAGTGATGCGCCCATGACCCGTAAAGTAATAGCCGAGTCTATTATGGAAGCTATTGATGAATTGCCCGAGGACCAGCGCATGGTGTTTCTGCAACATGAGATAGAAGGCAAATCCTTTAAGGAGATGTCTGCCGAAACAGGTATATCCGTCAATACCTTATTATCCAGAAAAAGATATGCAGTGCTGTACTTACGTGAACGGCTGGCGGAACTGTACAAAGAACTTTTAAAAGATTAAAACATTATATATGAAACGTCGAACTCCGAAGATTGTGCATGTGTTCAAGTTCATCGTACTTGGTGCGCTCTTCATTTGTTTCATTGGCTTCGCTGTACAATTGCTCTGGAACTGTCTGATACCAGATCTTTTCCATGGTCCGCTCATCACCTTCTGGCAAGCCATCGGTCTGTGCTTACTTGGTAAGCTGATCTTCGGATGGCATGGTAACGGTGGTGGTCCCTGGGGTATGCGTGCCAAAAACCAATGGCGCAGGAAAATGATGGAGAGAATGGAGAATATGTCAGAGGAAGAAAGGGAGAAACTGCGCGATAAACTACGTCGCTGTGGTATGCCCAACCGCTGGGGAAACGAAGGCTTTTACAACGAACCAAAAGATCAGCAGAAAACAGAAACGAATCTATAATGCAAAGCTTAGCTGTAAACTACTTAACACCATTTGCTATGATAGGTATATTCAAAACCAATATAGCTACAAAGGAAGACAGGCAAAATATACTGCAGGCTATCCGTAACAGATTTGAAGTAGGTCATTGCCATGTTGACCTGGAAGACTGTGATAAAGTGTTGCGCATTACGGAAATGAAAGTGCAGGAAGATGATGTGATAGACTTTGTGAAGAAGCAGGGGTTTTATTGTGATGTGTTGGAATAGACAAGCCGTTTTTTAGATAGATAGACTATTGTCATAGAAGGGCTGTTCCTGCCGGAACGGCCTTTTTTGTTTGGACAAAAAAAACAGGCTGCCTTCTTTCAAAAGCAACCTGTTCTCAACTGAAATTATTTAGCTATTATTTCTTCATCACGTTATTACTCCTATCCATGTCCGCCATTCTCTCACTTGGATCAATCTCTATCTCTGCAATCCCACTCAGCGGCATATCTACTTCCACATCATAAGTTCTGTTTGTCCATGGCCAGTAGTCATGCACTACGCGAGGTATACTGTTGTCTTCATTAGGTTTGGAACCAAACATCAGTGACATCGGTACATAATGCATTACTTTCTTACCATCTTTACCGGTGATCAGCAGATCAATTGGCATCGGCATATTATCAATACGGTGCAGTCTTACGATAGTCTTGCCATTGTTCTCAAATGCAGAGTCGATACCGTAATCAATATGTTTGGTAGAATATACAAAGTATTGTTTGTACCAATCCAGCTGCAAACCACTTTCTTTCTCCATCACACGTACGAAGTCATTCACATTAGGATGTTTAAAACGCCATTCCCAATAGTATCTTAAAAGCCCTCTGTCACGTGCAGGAGCACCGATAATATAACCCAGCTGCTCCAGGAATACAGCGCCTTTTGAATAGGCAGACAGGCTGTAACCATAGTTGCTGTTATAATGATCGGAATGTGTGCTCAAAGGCTCTTCATAACCACTTCTTACCAGTGAAAAATAACCATTGTATGAACCTGACTGAGGAGAAGGAGATCTCAGGGAATCCAGTGTATGATATACAACATTGTTTTCTGCGAAAGTAGTGAAGCCCTCATCCATCCATGGATAGAGACTTTCATTTGTTCCCAGCATGCCCTGATACCAGGTATGCATCCATTCATGTGCAGCCAGGCCGTATAAACCTTCTATTTTACCATTACCCATGATCAGTGTAGCCATCGGATACTCCATACCGCCGTCTCCTCCCTGGATGAAGGAATAGCTCTTGTAAGGATAAGGACCATAATGCGCTTTGATATACTTATAGGCATCAGGGATCATTTTAGCTAACTGTGGCCAGGTATCTTTAGTGGTTTCATTCTCGATGTAGAAGAAGTGTGCAACGAAACCATCTACCTGCTGCGTGATATGTTTGTAGTCAGGATCAGCTGCCCAAACGAAGTCGTGTACGTTAGGTGCTACGAAATGCCAGGTCAGTTTATCGCCTGCCGGACGCAGTACCTTGGTACCGGCCATTTCATATCCATACCCGATCTGGTTAGGATTCTGCAGATATCCGGTAGCTGCTACGACAAACTTTTTATTGATAGCGATCTTCACATCAAAGTCGCCCCATACACCATAGAATTCGCGGGCGATGTAAGGTGTAGGATGCCACCCTTCATAGTCATATTCGCACATCTTCGGATACCATTGCGCCATGGAATAATCCACACCTTCGGCATTATTCCGGCCGCTGCGACGGATCTGTACCGGCACCTGCGCTTCAAACTCCATATCAAATGTAGCAGTGGTATGAGGCAGGATAGGCCTGGCCAAAGGCACTTCGAGAATAGTACCGATGACGTTATATTCCTGGTTGACGCCATCTTTTTTCAGGGAGAGTATCTTCTGATAACCGATCTGGTCAGGTTGCAGTTTAGAAATGCGGTCGGTTACTCGGCCATCCCAGTCGCGTCTTTCATTACCATTCTTGTCTCTGAATAACACTGTTTTACCCAGTTCACGGCTACGAACATCCATCATACTGTTGGGCTGAAACGCGTTCCAGTAAAGGTGATAGAATACCTTAAAAAGTGTGTCGGGTGAGTTGTTGGTATATTGTAGTTTCTGTTTGCCGCTGAAACGGTGAGTAGCAACATCCATGTCGATGTCCATTACATATTTTACTCTCTGCTGCCAGCGGTCAGACTGTGCCTGTGTACTATGCCAGCCGGCAATGAGCAGGCATGCCAGGAGGCATTTTGTTACTCTCGGTTGCTTCATCCTAAGTTCTGAATTTGCGTTAAGTTGAGTTACGTTAGCTAAGTTTATGCTGATCTAAGTTTACGTTAAATTGAGAAGCGTGGTTTTATGATTTACCTTCCACAATGAGAACGATTTCTCCCTTCACCCCTTTTTCGTTGAAGTAGTCATGTACTTCCTGTAAGGTACCCCTTTTATTTTCTTCAAACATTTTAGTCAGTTCCCGGCTCACGCAGCACTGGCGGTCTGGTCCGAAATATCCGATCAGGTCGGCCAGTGTTCTCACCAGTCGCTGAGGAGATTCATAGAATACCAGTGTACGCTCGTCCGTAGCCAGTTCGGTAAACAATGTATGCCGTCCTTTTTTTAAGGGTGGAAATCCTTCAAAGGCAAAACGGTTCATCGGGATGCCGCTGTTGACCAATGCTGGTACAAAGGCAGTAGCGCCTGGCAGACATTCTACGGGCACACCGACCCTGTTGCATTCACGTACAAGGAGGAATCCCGGATCGGAAACGCCGGGTGTACCTGCATCGGTAATGAGAGCCATGGTTTTACCAGCCTGTAGCTGCTGTACCAGGTGTTGCAGTATTTTATGTTCGTTATGCTGATGGTAGGGAGTAATGGGCTTATTGATATTGTAGTGTTTCAATAATACCCCTGAAGTGCGGGTATCTTCCGCCAGCACCAGGTCCGCCTCTTCCAGTACTTTGACTGCGCGGTAGGTGATATCGGCCAGATTGCCTATGGGAGAAGGAACAAGATATAACTTCATACAATTGCGGATTACAAATTACGAATTACGAATGACATGCAGCGATGATCATAGATGCCAGGAGCTCATTCGTAATTCGACATTCGTAATCCGTAATTGCTGTTTTTTACTGGATGCTTACTTCAAAAGATTCCATCACCTGGTTAGCCAGCAGTTTCTGACAGGCTACTTCGGCCAGTTGTTTAGCTTCTTCTTTGGTAGCAGCATCTATCTGCAAGGTAATATGTTTGCCAATCCTTACGTCGTGTACATTGTTGATGCCCAGGTTCTTTAAACCACTCATTACCGCCTTACCCTGAGGGTCCAGTAATTCTTTCAGCGGCATCACATTAATATGTGCAGTAAACGTCATTTTTAAAAATTTTGACGCAAACCTAAGATTTAAATCGCAAAAAACAACTACTTAACGGCATTACCGGTAGAAGGTTTTGATACAAATGACAGCAGAACGTAGCACACAAAGACAAAAGGTACGGTAGCAAATTTCAGCACAGGAATACCTGCTATTGACAATGCCACCAACACCAGACGGGCCCAGTTGGGCCTCAGCTGCAGGCTTTTAAACTTCAGACTAAGCATTGGTATTTCTGCTACCATCAGGTAACATAAGAGCGCAATGATGGTATACAGCACCCATATATTCTGCAGCCAGTGAGCCAGGTTGAACGGGTTATACAATATGATCAGCGGGAAGGAAGCTACCAGCAATCCAACTGCGGGTGTAGGAATACCGATAAAATTCTCTGACTGCCGGGTATCCAGGTTGAACTTAGCCAGCCTGTATGCGGCAAAACAGGGCACCAGCAATGCAGGTGCAAGGTTGATATAAGAAACGTCAAATACATCCGGCATACGCATATAGGCGCTGCGCAGCAGGCGGAATAACATCAGTCCCGGTACCAGCCCAAAGCTGATCACATCTGCCAGGGAATCCAGCTCGCGGCCGAAGGGCGATTGTAATTTGAGCCACCTCGCTGCCAGTCCGTCGGTAAAATCAAACAAAGCGGCCAGCACTACCATAGCAGACGCCCAGTAAACAGGCTCCGGGTTAGTGATAGTATACTCTACACCGTTGAACTCCGCAATGTACTGCGGAGCATGCAGGATATAAATAACGGCGAGGGCGCCGCAAAAAAGGTTGCTGAGCGTAAGGATGTTAGGTAGTTGCTTCATTTGTATTCAAGCCGATCGCCTATGGGAATTGTATCCATAGACGATCGCACATTTTTAGCATTAAATATTTAGTAAATATATACACTATTTCTTCATCAACGACTCTATCTCCTCAGCAGTGATAGGAATATTCTTCATGAGATCTACATTTCCGCCTGCTGTCAGCCAGACATTGTTCTCAATACGGATACCCATTTTTTCTTCCTCAATATAGATACCGGGTTCTATTGTCATCACGGAATTTTCCGGGATAGGCAGGAAAAAGGATGGTCCCAGGTCATGCACCCCTACTCCCAGGTGGTGAGAGATACCATGATACAGGTATCTGCGGTAAGCAGGTGCTTCCGGATCCTGGTTTTTGATGTCTTCCTCTTTCAGCAGCCCAAGCTTCACAAACTGCTTTCCGGCTTCCACACCTACCATATCATGGTATTTAGCGATGGTCAGTCCTGGCCTGAGGATGGATTTCGCATAGTTATGCAGGTGCAGGCAGGCATCATATACTTCACGCTGGCGGGCGGTGAACTTACCATTTACCGGCACGGTACGGGTAAGGTCTGCATTGTAACCGCCATAGGCTGCCCCAAAGTCCATGAGGATCAGTTCCCCGTCCTTACATTCCTGGTTGTTGAATATATAATGGAGGATGCGGGCACGGTCGCCGCTGGCGATAATGGAACCATATGCCTCCCCGTCTGCCCTGTTGCGCAGGAATTCATGCAGGATCTCTGCATGGATCTCATGTTCCCAAACGCCGGGACGAATAAACTGCAATAAGCGGCGGAAGGTCTTTTCGGTAATGTCGATAGCCTGCTGGATCACGTTCACCTCTTCGGCAGACTTGACAGCACGCAGTTTCTTGAATATAACGGCGGCACGCAGGTAATTATGCAGAGGGTAACGGCTGCGCAATTCATTCGCGTAGCGGTAATCCCTTACAGGTACCAGGCTGGATTTACGGTTATTTTCGTTTGTGTTCAGGTAAATATTGGTGGCATCATGGATCCATGGCTGCAATACGGCATCCAGGGAGTCCAGCCATACTACCGTAGAGATACCGGAAATGGCGAAAGCCTCATTTTTCCTTAAACGGTGGCCATCCCACTTCTCTTTCAGCTCGTTAGGGCGTACCAGTACCAGCACTTCCCGGTATTTCGGGTCCGGATTGTCGGGGTACAATATAACCATCGTATCCTCCTGCTCTATACCGGTTAGCCAATACAGATCTGCATTCTGCTGGAACTTGTGAAATGCGTCGCCATTGGTAGGCAGTTCATCATTGGAGTTGATGATCGCTATGGACTGTGGCTGCATTTCTGCAATAAAGCGCTGACGATTCTTTATAAAGATCTGAGAGTCTAATGGTAAATTTTTCATATTCTTTGTTTACGTTGGTGTATGTAAAAGCGCGTCAAACCTACTGAAATTTCACAATAAGCGCCACCCTGTCTTTTACAGCCGGAGGCCCGCCCTGTTCCATAATATTATATGAGCGCTTGTTCCATGCTACGCAGGAGCATAAAGCGTACTTTACTATGAGCAGTGTTCAGATTTATTACGGTGGAATTCAGAAAGAGATAGAAATAAATATCGGATAACATTTACCTGGCTGTAATATAATGAAATATACCATTATACGATATAAGAATAAGTGTATAGCAACCGCTTATTTCTTTACCGTTTCCTGCAAAACAGCCAGATCCATTTTAGATATTTATCAAACAAATATCCATTTAGCAGTTAGGATTTCTAAATTTAGACAAATCTGCAGCCTTTAATTTGATAATATCAAAAAAGCACTAGATTTGCTTACTACACCAAAACAATCTTACTATGCAAGTCAGCAGTGTAAGGAATCCTGTTGCCGACCTATTAGAGTTAGGTATTAGGCAACCTAATCACGTTTATTATCAATTGGAGCCGGCAGAACTGATTGCACAAACAGTAGCTGCAGGCCAGGGGGTCATCACCAGCAGCGGCGCACTTGCCGTGAATACCGGTCAATTTACAGGCCGGTCTCCCAAAGACAAATTTATTGTGAAAGATGAGCTTACGGCGGCTACCGTTAACTGGAATGATTTCAACATTCCGGTTAACCCTGCCAGCTTTGATAAGCTGTACAACAAACTCACCCGCTACTTTACAGGCAAGGATGTATGGGTAAGAGATGGTTATGCCTGCGCCGATCCGGCTTATCGGGTGAACATCAAAGTGATCACAGAAACACCGTGGGCCAACCTGTTTGCCTATAATATGTTCCTGCGGCCTACTGAAGAGGAACTGGAAAACATGCATCCGGAATGGACCGTTATCCAGGCGCCGGGCTTCCTGGCAGATCCTGCTACGGATGATACCCGTCAGGGCAATTTCGCCATGATCAGCTTCACCAGGAAGACGGTTATTATCGGTGGCTCAGCCTATACCGGCGAGATCAAGAAAGGCATTTTCTCTATCCTCAATTATATACTCCCCCATGAACATGGTGTATTGAGCATGCATTGCTCCGCCAACCAGGGAGAACAGGGAGATACCGCTATTTTCTTCGGATTGAGCGGTACCGGCAAAACCACTCTCAGTGCAGATCCTGACCGTAAGCTGATCGGCGACGATGAACATGGCTGGTCTGAGCACAACGTCTTCAATTTTGAAGGTGGTTGTTATGCCAAGTGTATAGACCTCAGTGAAGAAAAGGAACCGCAGATATTCCATGCTATCCGTGAAGGTGCGCTGCTGGAGAATGTGATCTGTTATACCGGCACTAATGATGTGAACTATGCGGATAAATGCATCACGGAAAATACCCGTGTATCCTACCCGCTGCATTACATCGATAATGCCCTGATACCATCCATAGGCAATATTCCGGAAAATATCTTCCTCCTGACATGTGATGCCTATGGCGTATTGCCGCCTATCTCCAGGTTGACGCCGGAGCAGGCCATGTATCAGTTCATCTCCGGTTATACCGCCCGGGTGGCGGGAACAGAAGCAGGTATTACCGAACCTACAACTACTTTCAGTACCTGTTTTGGCGCACCTTTCCTTCCTCTGCATCCGGTTAAATATGCAGCTATGCTGGGAGAGAAATTACGCCGTTACCAGGCGAAAGTATGGCTGGTGAATACCGGCTGGACCGGAGGAGCATACGGCACCGGGCAGCGTATCAAGCTATCTTATACCCGCGCCATGGTAGCTGCCGCCCTGAAAGGACAACTGGACAAGCTGGCATATAAGGATCATCCTGTGTTCGGCTTCTCTATTCCTGAATCATGTCCGGGCGTACCGTCAGAACTGCTGGACCCAAGCAATACCTGGGCCGATAAGGAAGCATACGACAAGCAGGCTATTGCACTGGGACACAAGTTTGTACACAACTTTGAAAAATATGCCGATCAGGCAACACCGGAAATTTTATCTGCATCTCCAAGAATTTAGCTATATTGGCATTCTCACTCCGCCTTTAAAATTTCCACTACTTATTACAAGTTCATTGATACAGGCTTTGCCTGTCGCGAAACAAGTAACCTATTCATTATTTGCATGATTAATGACAGGGAACTTGTTTTGCGGAACTTGAAAGGAAAATCCTACCTTTGCGCATGCAAATTTTAGACGGTAAACTTGTTTCAGCGGCTGTTAAAGCCCAATTGGCAGATAAGGTAACTGAATTGAAAGCGTTGGGCGAAAAAGTCCCCCACCTGGCAGCCATCCTGGTTGGCAACAATCCAGCCAGTGAAACTTATGTGGCATCTAAGGTGAAATCCTGCGCCGAGATCGGTTTTCACTCCACTCTTTTACGCTTCGATGCGAAAATCTCTGAAAAGCATTTACTGGACAATATCACATTGCTGAATGAAAATGCAGATATTGACGGTATACTCGTACAACTTCCTCTTCCCAAACATATCAACGAAGAACTGGTGATCAACACCATCGATCCCAGCAAGGATGTAGATGGTTTCCATCCCATGAACGTCGGTAAAATGGTGGCAGGACTGCCTACTTATATTCCCGCAACTCCTTACGGCATTATGCTGATGCTGGAACACTATAACATCCCTACCAAAGGGAAACATGCAGTAGTGATCGGTCGCAGCCACATCGTAGGTACGCCTATGAGCATCCTGCTGAGCCGTAACGCCAATCCGGGTAATTGCACCGTAACGCTCACACACTCACAGACAGCCAACCTGAAAGAGATCTGTCTTCAGGCCGACATCATTGTGGCAGCCATCGGCCGCCCGAACTTTGTGACCGCAGATATGGTGAAAGAAGGCGCTGTAGTGATCGACGTAGGTATCAACCGTATCGAGGATGCTACCAAAAAGAGCGGTTTCAGACTGGTGGGCGATGTAGATTACAACGCCGTAGCACCTAAAACCAGCTTTATTACTCCGGTACCGGGTGGTGTAGGTCCTATGACCATTGCAGCATTGCTGAAAAATACGTACCACGCCTCTCTGGGTCAGAAAGTAAACATGAACTAACAAAATATCCTGTAAAACGCTTAACACTTTGTACGCCCAACGGCATATAAAGCGTTAAGCGTTCTGCATTTCCGGGGAACCGATCCGTCAGGGTATCTCCCCATTTACGTACCTTTGCAAAATGTCAACAACAACAGCCGATATCGCAACATCTCTTCAGCTTCCTGTAATGGAACGTTTCTACACCCTGCAGGGTGAAGGCAACTACCAGGGCCAGGCCGCGTATTTCATACGCCTGGGCGGATGCGACGTAGGCTGTCACTGGTGCGACGTAAAAGACAGCTGGGACGCTTCCCGTCATCCGCTGATCGCTATCAGTGAACTGGTACAGGATGCAGCCGTACATCCCGGCCGTATTGCCGTGATCACCGGCGGAGAACCCCTTATGCACAACCTGGATGCGCTGACAGACGCGCTGCACAAAGAAGGTTTCCGCACCCATATGGAAACCTCCGGCTCCTCCCCTTTAAGCGGGCACTGGGACTGGATTACCCTCTCTCCCAAGAAGTTCAAAGCCCCTCTCCCTGAGATCTGTGGAGTAGCCCATGAACTGAAAGTAGTAATATTCAACAAAACCGATTTTGCCTGGGCGGAAAAATATGCTGCGCTGGCAGGCTCTCACTGCAAGCTCTACCTGCAACCGGAATGGGACCGTGCGGCAGAGATCACTCCTCTCATCATCTACTACATCAAGGAAAATCCTCAATGGCAGCTTTCCCTGCAGGTGCATAAGTACATCAATGTGCCTTAAACCGGCTGCCCTACATCATATTAAGGCCTTACATTTGTGCTTTTTTTCATATATTGGCGGCCTAGCCAATCTAAAGTTATGAGAAGAATCTTCCTATTGACGAGCAGTTGCTTCCTGTTATGCCTGGAACTAAGCGCCCAGGTCATAACATATGAGAACGCGAAGAAAAAAGCCCAGAAAACTTTTGATGACGCCCAGATGGCAATAAGGGAATACCGTATGACGGATGCCGTTGATCTGCTGAAAGACTGTGTAAGACAGGAACCTGGATTTACAGACGCTTACGGACAGATGGTCATCACGTATGCGGAGATGAAACAATACAAAGACGCCATCACCAACTACGAAACGCTGAAAAGGCTTGATAGTCCTTCCACCAGGCCTGCTATGCTGGCTTATTCCAAAGCACTGGCAGGCGAAGGAAGATTCAGTGAAGCACTGGCCACTGTTACCCAATACGTCCAGACCAACAAAACAAAAAATGCAAGAGCAGAAGCGCTCCTGAAAGCATATACCTTCGCTGCCAGGGCAGCTTCCAAACCGGTTCCTTTCAAACCACATAATATGGGCGACAGCATCAATACCAAGGATCCGGAATATTTCCCGTCCCTGACCATTGATGGCAAAACACTCGTTTTCACCCGTCGTGTGAACAGCAAGAATGAAGACTTCTATGTTTCTGAAAAGGACGACAGTCTTGGCTGGATGCCGGCCTATGGCTTCGGGTCGCCGGTAAACACCGCCAATAACGAAGGCGCACAGAATATCTCCCAGGATGGAAATATGCTGGTGTTCACCGGTTGCGACTTCCCCGGAGGAAGAGGTAGCTGTGACCTCTACTACACTGTCAGAACAGAAGAAGGACTGTGGGTAGAACCTATGAACATGGGCTCTCCTATCAATACCCGCGACTGGGAATCACAACCAAGCCTTTCTGCCGACAGGCAAACACTGTACTTTGCCCGTGAAACTGCGGATGCAGGTTCCGAGATCTTCATGAGCAAATTACAGCCTAACGGTAAATGGGGATTTCCGGAGCGACTGGATTCGAACATCAACACACCTGGTCGTGAAGCCACTCCTTTCATACATCCCGATAATCAGACGCTGTATTTCGCATCCAACGGTCATGAGGGCTTTGGCGATATGGATATCTACTTCTCCCGCCGTCAGCCTGACGGCAGCTGGGGCCCGGCAGTTAATCTTGGTTACCCGATCAACACCGTGGATGAAGACGCCAGCCTCGTAGTAGCAGCCGACGGTAAAACTGCTTATTTCGCATCAGACAGATCGGATAGCCGTGGACAACTGGACATCTATAGTTTTGAGCTGTACCCGGAAGCCCGTGCGCAGAGAACACTCTTTGTAAGAGGTTACGTGTATGATGCCAAGACTAAACGCCGTCTCGTAGGTAATGTAGAACTGACTGACCTGGAAACAGGAAAGACAGCTGCTGTAGTGCGTACAGACAGAATAGGCAACTACACGATACCATTGCCCACCGGTAAAGACTACGCCTTTAACGTAAACCGTAAAGGTTACCTGTTCTACTCTGATAATTTCTCCCTGAAAAATAAAACAGAAGATTCCATGTTCGTGAGAGATATTCCTCTCGTTCCACTGGATACAAGCGCTGTAATGGTGTTGTATAACATCTTCTTTGATACCAGACAATTCAACCTCAAACCAGGTTCTGAAATTGAGCTGAACAGACTCGTAGGATTGATGCAGGAAAATCAAACCCTGATTGTCGAGATCAGCGGGCACACTGATAATGTCGGTAATGACCAGGATAATATGATCCTGTCTGAACGCCGTGCGCAGGCAGTTGTGAAATACCTGGTAAGTAAGGGTATCCCAGCTGAGAGATTGCAGGCGAAAGGTTATGGAGAAACAATGCCTGTAGCAGATAATAATACGCTCGGGGGAAGGGCCGCAAATAGAAGAACGGAATTCAAGATATTGAAGCTGTAGCGACAGCATAAATGCGAACTAAAAAATCAGGAATAATGCAGCGAATAGCTTGTGTTATTCCTGATTTTTTTTGAGGGTAATTGTATTCAACAAAATGTAATCAACTTCACGCGACCTGTGTTGTAGCTGCCCACAGGCATATGATTATCAGGACGACAAACCATGGAATCCGTGTTATAACAAAACATCAATCGGCTCCGTCAGGTGCCGTGTGTTTGTAGTTGTCCGCGGGCATATGATTATTGACGACAAACCATGGAATCCGTGTTATAACAAAACATAAATCGGCTCCGTCAGGTGCCGTATGTTCAACTGCCCACAAGCGTATGATTTTCAGGACGACAATCCTGGAATCCGTGTTATAACAAAACATCAATCGGCTCCGTCAGGTGCCGTGTGTTTGTAG
>NZ_FNBN01000001.1:61580-238798 GCF_900102545.1 Chitinophaga filiformis
GACAACCCGGGGGAGGGTGACAACCCGGGGGAGGGTGACAACCCGGGGGAGGGTGACAACCCGGGGGAGGTGACAACCCGGGGAACGACGATGATAACCCGGACGATGGTGATCCTCGGAATACGGACATCAACAAACGTAATCAACCGGCCAATCATATATCCGTATCCCCGGATAACATCATTTATAATCCTTCAACGCGCCTCTCAGCAACGAATCTATTTCCCCTGGCCTGCGCTTATAATCATACTGGAACATCGCCGGCAACCAATCCCCATACATTGGATTTGGCAATACAATAAACCGCCTGCCAAAATCGGCTGCAGATTGTTGTGTTACCTGTTCACGTTGGGCAACAGGTTGTTTGTCGAAGATCGCTGCAAAATCGCTCAGGTTATCTCCCATCAATAAAAGAATGTGATGTGTCTGCGCTACCTGCTGACGGCGGCTTTCCTTGCCGGACGTAGTTGTTTTGAGAAGCAGGTGTTCATTGTCTGCATCAGGGAAATGCCAGCGTTGCAGATTCTCTAACGTTGACGCACGTTCTGTTTCTGAACGGTTAGTAATATAAAAAACATGCACGCCTTTCGATGCAGCATACTGCAGGAAGGACAATGCGCCAGGCACTGTATCTGCAGCGGCTTTTGCCGTCCATTCTATCCATGTTTTATCAGCATATCCTTCTCCTTTCAGCGCAGTATGTACGGTGTACGGACTGTTATCCAGCACGGTTTCATCAATGTCTGTAACAACGGCAGGCGGCAGTGTAGCCGGTTGCGAGAGACTTTCATCCAGTCTCATTCTTGCGATGTTGTAAGCCTGGAAACACAGCGCTTTGTATTCTGCTGCTTTCTGCTGCCAGAGGGCGGCCCAGGCAGGGCCATAAGGTTGCAGCACAGTAGTGGATGATGGGGCCTGTACAACAGGCGCCTGCGTAGTCTTACAGGAAATTGTTCCTGCAAGCAATGCACATGTGAGTAAAATATTTTTGTATTGCATGGGAGTAAACAGAAGATGTTTTAACTTAGATATGTTAACCGCAAAAATATGCAATATGCAGGAGGAATTACGCCACCAGATTGCTCTTACACAAATTCCACTAATAGGAGATATTGTCGCCAAAAAGCTGCTTGCACATTTCCATTCCGCCAGTGCAGTATTTGAAGCCCGTAAACATGAGCTGGAGGATATTCCTGATATCGGTGCTCTAAGGGCCGCTGCCATACTGGAATTTCGTGACTATGAACATATAGACAGGGAGATTGAATATATGGAACAGCACGATATACAACCAGTCTTTTATACCAGCGCTCAGTATCCACAACGGCTGAAGCATTGTGCAGACAGCCCTGTGATGCTGTATTACAAGGGTCATGCAGATCTTAATGCCGGCAGGATTGTCAGTATTGTGGGCACACGTACTCCCGGTGACTATGGCAGGTCAGTATGTGCAAAACTGGTAGAAGACCTGGCTGCACACAATGTGACAATAGTCAGCGGTATGGCTTATGGCATAGATATCATTGCCCACAGGCAGGCATTACAGCATGACATTCCCACCATTGGTGTACTGGCGCATGGACTGGATCGCATCTATCCTCCACAGCATAAAGGCACTGCCATGGCGATGATTGAAAACGGCGGACTGCTCACTGAATTTCTCAGCGATACACAACCTGACAAACAGCATTTCCCCATGCGTAACCGTATTGTGGCGGGCATTGCCGATGCCACCATTGTAGTGGAAAGCGGTCTGAAAGGAGGTTCGCTCATTACGGCGGATATTGCCAATAGTTACAACAAAGACGTCTTTGCTATTCCCGGCCGTGTGGGCGATCCACATGCTGCCGGCTGCAATGAACTGATCAGAACAAACCGGGCCATGCTGATCACCAGTGCCACCGATCTGTTGCAGGCGATGGGATGGGACCATCACCGTCCTCCTAAGACACAACCCGATCCTCAGCTGGGATTATTTATGACGCTTGATGAATCAGAGCGGCATATCCTGACGCTTTTTACAGGGAGTGACGAAAAACACATAGATCAGCTTCGCCGGGAGAGTTATTTGCCGGGAAGTCAGGTTGCTTCTCTGGTATTGAAGCTGGAAATGCAGCATGTATTGAGAGGATTGCCGGGGCAGAAATATCAGGTGATAAATTGAGGGGCGCGCCGTAACGACCGTAAGTTTGGCTGACGCCCGGGGAACAAGCTGGTTGTTTTTGCCGGTCCATTTCTGGTACTGTAGTTCCGTTGTTTCTTCGACGCTTGTTCGATGCTTATTCGACGTTTATTCGACGCTTGCTCGACGGTCGTCGTCGCGTGTTTGACGGGTGCCGTTTCCGGAGTGCATGCCCGGGCGATTGTCGTATCCGGTTATCGCCCCGGGTTGTTGTATCCCGGTTATCCGTTTCCCGGTTGTTGTATCCCGTTGCCGTATGCCGTGTTGTATCCCGTTGTTGTATTCCGGCTACCCGTTCCTCGGTTGTCGTATTCCGTGTCGTATCCCGGTTATCCGTTTCACGGTTGTCGTATTCCGTGTTGTATCCCGGTTATCCGTTCCCCGATTGTCGTATCCCGTTGTTGTATTCCGTGTCGTATCCCGGTTATCCGTTCCCGGTTGTCGTATTCCGGTTGTCGTATTCCGATTGTCGTATCCCGGTTATCCGTTCCCCGGGTTAAAACCCGGGGCTACAAACACGGGCACTCCTGGTGGAGCGCTGTATCCTGGAGGCGGCTCTGTGGTTTCTCAGGAGTTTTAGCAGCCCTGTTGTCCTTTGTTAGTTTTTCTTCTGCTTGTTCTCTGCGTCTTCTCTGCTTATTCTCTCCTTGTTCTCTAAGACATATTTTACTCCAAATGCGGGCTTTCACTTTTCATTTAGTACCAGGAAGGAATATATTTGATACACCTTTCCCACTCTTATCGGTTATTTAACCGATATTCCCAATTATCGGCTTTAAAACCGATACTCACATTATCGGCGGATAAACCGATATTTCAGAATATCGGCCAAATAACCGATATTTATAGTATGACCAGTATCATTACAGGAGATATTATCAATTCAAGAGGGCAAAAAGACCCGGGTATCTGGCTGCATCCTTTAAAAGAACTGTTGGGCGAATGGGGAAAGGCGCCAAAAACGTGGGAGATATTCAGAGGAGATAGCTTCCAGCTGGAGATCGCTAAACCCTGGAAGGCACTGCTGGCAGCTATTCGTATCAAAGCTTGTATTAAGTCGATCGATAAGCTGGATGTGAGAATAGGCATCGGCATAGGCGAGAAAAGTTACAGCGCCCCGCATATCACCGAATCAAACGGACCGGTTTTTGTTTATTCGGGGGAAACGTTCGAAGAATTAAAAAAGCAAAAGCAACGTTTAAGTATTAAAAGTCCGTGGCCGGAACTGAACACCGAATTGAACCTGATGTTCCGGCTGGCCTCCATTGCACTCGATAAATGGACGCCTGCCACGGCACAACTTATAGCCATATCTATTGCAAACCGTGAACTTTCACAGAAAGAGCTGGGCGATCAGATCGGCCGTACCCAATCCACCATTAGTGAGGGTCAGAAGAGGGCTCATTATGAGGAAATAATGGCATTGGAGAGTTTCTACCGAAAATGTATTAAAGATTGTATCTCAAAAACACATACATGATATGATACTCTTTCTGCAACTATTTTTAGCACACATCCTGGGTGATTTTTTCCTGCAGAACAACAAATGGGTCAGCAACAAAGAAGCGCTGAAATGGCGTTCTCCTTACCTTTATATACACGTCCTCATTCATTTCTGGCTCATATTGCTGGTGACGTGGAATTTTACCAACTGGCAGATGGCCTTCCTGATCATGCTTTCTCACCTGCTGATAGATGGTGTAAAACTACAATTCCAACAGCCCAGGTACCAGAGAGCATGGTTTTTCGGAGATCAGCTGGCACACCTCCTTGTTATCGGTATTGTCTGGGCATTTCATGAAAAGATAACATGGCAGTATACAGCTATCTTTACCGTTAAAAACCTCATTATATGTATTGCCATCCTGTTTGTGCTGAAACCCGCGTCTATTATCACGAAGAATATGATCTCCCGGTGGACACCCAACCACACTCCCGGTCAGCATATATCAACCATAGAATCATCATTAGAGGATGCAGGTGAATGGATCGGATTCCTGGAACGCCTGATGATATTGACATTTATACTGCTGGGCAGATGGGAAGGGGTAGGTTTCCTGCTGGCAGCTAAATCTGTGTTCAGGTTCGGAGATCTGAAAGAACCCAAAGAGACCAAACTGACTGAATATGTGGTGATAGGCACATTCCTGAGCTTCTTCATCGCCATCATGACAGGACTGCTGAGCAGTCATTTACTAACAATGTTAAAGTAATCTTCACATCACCTGTTTCATCAACATTTTTCTATTTGGTCAAATAGGTGTACATTTGCGTGCAATTATTTAATAACTGACAAATAGTTGCAACATGCCTGCCGGAAAATCGAAACCGAAATTTGTAGAGGACGGACTTACTTTTGATGACGTACTCCTGGTTCCAGCCTACTCTGAAGTACTACCCAGAGACGTAAACATCTCAACGCAACTTACCAAAAACATACGCCTTAACATACCGATGGTGTCTGCTGCCATGGATACTGTTACTGAAGCTAACCTGGCCATTTCACTGGCTCGTCAGGGAGGCATTGGTATTCTGCATAAAAACATGAGCATTGAAAAACAGGCAGAACTGGTGAGAAAAGTAAAGCGCAGTGAAAACGGCCTGATACTCGACCCGGTTACCCTGCATGCCAATGCTACTATAGGAGAAGCACTCCGCCTGATGAAAGAGAACAGCATCGGTGGTATTCCTATTATAGATGATGCAAACAAACTGGTAGGTATTCTCACTAACCGCGATCTGCGTTTTGAAAGAAACCACAAGCGCCTGGTAAGTGAAGTAATGACCTCCGAAAACCTGATCACTGCTCCTGAAGGAACTGATCTGAAAAAAGCAGAAAAGATCCTCCAGCAGAATAAGATCGAGAAACTGCCTGTAGTAGCCAAGAATGGTAAACTGGTAGGTCTGATCACTTACAGAGACATCCTCCAGGTATCCAGCTATCCAAATGCGGTAAAAGACGCTTATGGTCGTCTGCTGGTAGGTGCAGCTCTCGGTATCACTCCCGATGTACTGGACAGGGCACAGGCACTGATCAACGTAGGTGTGGATGTGGTTTGTCTCGACAGCTCACATGGTCACTCCATCGCTGTTATCAACAGTCTCAAGAAACTCAAGAAAACATTCCCTAAACTGGAAGTGATAGCTGGTAACGTAGCTACCGGCGAAGGTGCACTGGCACTGGCAAATGCAGGTGCAGACGCTGTAAAAGTAGGTGTAGGACCCGGTTCCATCTGTACTACCCGCGTAGTAACAGGTGCTGGTTTCCCTCAACTCTCCGCCGTACTGCTGGCTGCTGAAGCACTGAAGAAAACAGGTGTTCCGGTGATCGCTGATGGTGGTATCCGTTACACCGGTGATATGGTAAAAGCCCTGGCTGCAGGTGCATCCAGCATCATGGCCGGTTCCATTTTTGCAGGTGTGGAAGAAAGCCCCGGAGAAACGATCATCTACGAAGGCCGTAAATTCAAATCTTACCGTGGCATGGGCTCCCTGGAAGCAATGGTAGAAGGTAGTAAAGACCGCTATTTCCAGGAAGAAGACGATATCAAGAAACTGGTACCTGAAGGTATCGTAGGCCGTGTACCTTACAAGGGCCTGCTGTCTGAAGTGATCCAGCAATTTGTTGGCGGTCTGCGTGCAGGTATGGGCCTCACTGGTTCTAAAGACATTAAGACGCTGCAGGCAGCTCAGTTCATCAAGATCTCTCCTGCTACAGTGAAAGAAAACCATCCGCACGACGTGGTAATCACCAAGGAAGCTCCGAACTACAGCAGATAATCATCCGCTGATAAATAGTACGGCAGCAAACAAAAATAACCGGAAGTAGCTGATGACACACTGAAATAACCAATGCGTGTTCATCACTGCCCAACTTAATGATAAAAGCCTCCTGGAATAGAGCCAGGGGGCTTTTATCATTATTTAATAATTTATTTCCTGTACTACTTTTATATTCGCTCTTTCTAGTCCGTCAAACCGGGCGAACTGACAAATCATATTACAGTTATTCATCTATGGATAACTGCGTACAAAATCAATTAACTATGAACCGCTGGTTACCCATACTACTAAGCCTTGCTGGTGCATTGCTGTTATGGGCCGCATGGCCAACCTCTCCCCTTACCTTCCTGATATTCATTGCCTTTATCCCCCTGTTGCGGATAGCAGACCTGGTAGCTCACCGTGGTAAATACTTCGGCTGTATCTTCCTGACGCTGTTTCTCTGGAATGTGGCCACTACCTGGTGGGTGGGCAATACTACCGTGCCCATTAGCGGTGTAGCGGCAAACCTGATCAATACCCTTCTCATGAGTATCCCGCTTTTGGGATACCACCGCACGCGGGTACGGGTAGGACAAACAGCCGGTTATTTCGCCCTGATAGTATATTGGTTGACGTTTGAATATATCCACCTCAACTGGGAATTCAGCTGGCCCTGGCTCAGCCTGGGTAATGTTTTTGCGATGCATCCTTCCTGGGTGCAATGGTATGAATATACCGGTGTAAGCGGAGGTACCTTATGGGTACTGCTCAGCAATATCCTTATTTACCAGACCTGGCTGCAACGTAAACAATATCCTGTGCCACTGGGTTCCTTTCTTTGGAAAACGGCCTGGTTGCCGGCGGCGGTTGTGGTGATCCCCTTCTTACTCAGCTCACTTGTACAATATAATTTCCATGTGCCTGAAGGCCCCACTGTAAAGGTGGTGGTAGTTCAGCCTAATATTGACCCTTACGACAAATTTGCTGAGGAAAACGAAAGACTGCAACTGGATAAATTACTAGCCTTATCCGCTAAGAAAGCCGATAGCACCACTGCATATATTATTTGGCCGGAAACTGCGTTATTTACACATGGCGTGTGGGAAAACAAACTGGCTTATGAAGACGAAACAGAACAGATCAGGCAATTCCTGAGACACTATCCGCAGGCCACAATAGTGAGCGGCGCTACCACCCTGAAACGTTATGATGCGGATGAAGCTCCCAAAATGGCCCGCAGTACAGAAGATGGTACGCTCAGGTATGATGCATTCAACTCAGCGATCCAGCTGGACACATCTTACGTAACCCAGATATATCATAAATCCAGGCTGGTGCCGGGCGTAGAAATAATACCTTATGTGCGTTATCTGTCCTTTATGAAAAGCCTGGCCCTGGACCTCGGTGGCATTACAGGCGGATATGGTGTAACGCCAGGCGTTGAACTACTGGAAGACAACCGCACACACATTAAGGTATTACCTACTATCTGTTATGAGTCTGTCTATGGCGAATTTGTAGCAGAGCATGTAAGACGTGGCGCCAACCTGCTGTTTGTCATCACCAACGATGGCTGGTGGGGCAATACTGAGGGCCACCGGCAGCATGCACAGTATGCACGCCTGAGAGCCATTGAAACCCGACGCTGGGTAGCACGCAGCGCCAACACTGGTATTTCCTGTATCATTGACCCGATGGGCAGGGTGCAGCAGCCATTACCATACTGGAAAGAAGGAGTTATAGACGCAAATGTAACACCGGGCGATACATTTACGTTCTACGTACGGTTTGGGGATCTTATATCCAAAGCGGCCGTTGCTTTCTGTATTGTGATGATATTATATAGTTTCTATCTGAAGTTCAGATTTTCAATGCCCAATTCCTGATTCAAAAATTATTTCACGTGTCCACTAAACCTTCTACCCAAAATACTGATCTAAAGAACAAACCGGCAGTGCTGCTGATACATGGTTTTTCTGAGAACAACCAGATATGGCAACAACAGCTGGCAGCCTTGAGCGAACAATTCTATGTAATAGCGCCTGACCTTCCCGGTACAGGCAATACGCCGGCAACAGGCACGCTGAGCATGGATAGTATGGCTGAATATGTAAAGGATCTTTTAACAGCGGAAGACATTTCCAAAGCAGTCGTGATAGGTCATTCCATGGGCGGCTACGTAGCCCTGGCGCTGGCAGAAAAATATCCCTCCCTTGTACAGGGACTGGGATTATTCCATTCTACCGCCGCACCAGACAACGAAGAAAAAAAAGAAGCCCGTCGGAAATCTATCAATATGATTGAGCAATATGGCAATGAGGCTTTTGTAAAACAGACAATGCCTAATATGTTCAGTCCCGCCTATAAAAAGCAACATCCTGAGCAAATAGAGTCGTATATTCAGATGTGTTTGCAATGCCCTCAGTCATCTCAGATTGCTTATTATGAAGCAATGATGCAACGTCCGGACCGGACCGCAGTGTTATCATCTATCTCCGTACCTGTTTTGTTTGTGATTGGCAAAGATGATAACGCCGTACCCATGCAGAATGTGCTGCCACAAGTATCCCTGCCGCGCATCAGCAGCATATACATATTTGAAGAAACCGGGCATATGGGTATGTGGGAGGTGCCGGAAGCCAGTAAACAACTATTGGAACAGTTTATTCTTTTTTGCCAACAATATTGAACGTGAAAAGAGCCCTTTTACTGCTTATTATTCTTACCCTTGGATACGCAACGCACGCCTCCCATATTATCGGAGGAGAAATGTCGTATAAATACATCAGCCGCAGCGGAGATAACCTGACCTACCAGGTAACGTTGAAGTTGTTCCGTATTTGCGGCAGTGAGGGTAATAACAGTAATGTGGCACCGTTGCCGGACGCTGTTTACTTCGCTATTTTCAGTAAAGTGGACAATGCCTCATATGGCGCCCCGGTACGTGTACCACGCGCCAGTAAAGATGAAAAGCATGTGACACAGGTCGATCCCTGTATCGTCAATCCCCCCGATGTCTGTTTCCAGATAGGTATATACGTGCAGACTATCACCGTTCCTGTCAGTCCAATGGGATATACCGTCTCCTTCCAGAGTTGCTGCCGCGATAATACCATAGACAATATTATTGACACAAGAGACCCGAACAACGAACAAAACAGGCCCGGAAACGGCGCTACCTATTTCACAGAACTACCAGGTGAAAACGGTCAGCTGACCAACTCAAGCCCCACTTTTACGAAAGATGAAGCAGTACTGGTATGTGCCAATAAAAAATTCACTTACGATTTTTCTGCAACCGATATCGACAAAGACCAGATCGTATATTCCTTCTGTGATGCTTATGGTGGCGGACAAACCACTCCCCAGGGAGGGATACCACCTGCTGCAGTCGCCCCTCCTTATTCAACTGTTCCTTATAAAAGTCCTTACTCCGGCAGCAGTCCGCTCGGCGCCGGAGCTAACATAGACCCGCAAACAGGTATTATCTCCGGCATTGCACCCGGTCCGGGAAAATATGTGCTGACTGTCTGTGCCTCCGAATACCGGAATGGTGTATTACTCGGCATTCATCGAAAGGATTTTCATTTGAACGTGACCACCTGTGTGAAATTAGTCGTCGCCTCCATGCCCGACAAGTATAACGATTGCTCCGGCTATACCATCACCTTCCTCAACAACAGTACAGAGGGGAAACCCTATGAATGGGATTTCGGAGATGGTGACACGATGTATACGAACAGCGTCGACCCAATACAGCATACTTACGCCCGGGAAGGTACTTACAATGTTAAATTATGGGTGGACAGGTATAGTAACTGTGGGGACAGTGCAACCGCCACAGCCTATGTGTATCCTTTACTGCACCCAAATGTGAACTTCAGTGGGCTTTGTAGTAATACCACCACTACTTTCACTAACACCTCCACTACCTCCAGCGCTACAGACAATATCAACTATTACCGTTGGGACTTTGGCGTTGAAACTTCAGAAGACGATACCTCCCTGCTCAAAAATCCGCGGTTTCAATACCCAGCACCAGGCAATTACCAGGTGGTGCTGCAGCTAAAAACAGAACGGGGTTGCGAGCGCTTTGATACTTCAGACCTTATCATATATGACAAACCACCGCTGGCTACTACGCCAGATACACTGCTGTGCTATCTGAATTCCATCCAGCTGCATGCAGAAAGCCTTGTGGATGGCAATGTGGTGAATGGAACATATACATGGGCGCCTTCATATAATATCAATAACGCTAATACAGCCAATCCGACAATATTTCCAAGGCTCGATACTGCCTATACCGTCACCTTTACAGACGGAACGGGTTGTATCAACAGCAAGCGGGTTGCCATTGACGTGAGAGACAAGCTGATAGTGACAGCGATGGCCGATAGTGTTGTATGTACAGGCGATGAGGTAAACCTCCACGCATTGGCCGACGGCAATTATCCGCTTACCTGGTACGACTCCACCAATACGGTGATAGGTACCGGTGCTGTTGTGGCCACCGTTCCTCCTGGTCCTTCATCAACCTACAGGGTGCGGGGAGACCTGGGCGACTGCTTCGCTGAGGATAAGGTAGCATTGAAGGTAGTAGATCCACCGGTGGCTTATGCCGGTGAAGATACCACCATCTGTTATGGCGAACAACTAACGCTGAACGCATCGGGAGGCACCTATTATCAATGGACGCCAACAGCAACACTGACCTCTCCGCGAAGCGCCACTACTGTTGCCCGGCCCACAGACACCACGGCATATGTTGTTACCGTGACGGATGTACTGGGTTGCCCGAAACCTATCTCTGACACCGTACTGGTCAGCGTAGTACCTCCGGTGCCCGCTTTTGCCGGCAACGACACTATCGCCATCCTGAACCGGCCATTCCCACTGAAAGCTACCGGCGGCGTCAAATATGTATGGACCCCCGTGGATGGGCTGAATAACCCAAATATTGACACCCCTGTCACTACCATCAACCATGATATTACCTATACCGTTACTGTCTATACGGAAGAAGGTTGCTCCGGCACGGATGATATTAAGGTGCGTTTTATAGCAGGTCCCGACATCTATGTACCGACAGGATTCTCTCCTAACGGCGACGGGCAAAACGACATCTTCCGCCCACTGCCCGTAGGTATAGTACAGATGGACTTCTTCCGTGTGTACGACCGCTGGGGAAAGCTTATGTACAGTACCACAAAGTATCTGCAGGGATGGAACGGTTACTTCAACGGCTCGCCGGCAGCAGTAGGCACCTACGTTTGGGTGGTGCAAGGCAAAAACATTAACAACGAAACGGTGCAAAGAAAAGGAACTGTAACACTTGTCAGATAGAAAATACTTCATCTAATTACATAGTATCAACTGTAATGGACTACTGTACAGGTACTTCCAAAGTCGCGTGTACACTGGAAAAAATGATTTTATTAACGGTGGATTTTTTTGTAAATTCCTATACGAAAGTCATTTTACAGTCACGCGCCCCTTTGAATGTACAGGTTTCTTATTCTGGCTATTTGCTGCACCTTTGTCCACGTTAGAGCAGATGCTTACCATATAATTGGCGGCGAAATCTACTATGCCTACCTTGGCCCCGCGGGGGATGGGATGTTCAGGTATGAGATCGTTCTCAAGTTATACAGGGATGCCGACTTTACGTGTGGCCCCATCCAGGGATGTCTCGATCATTTTGAGAATCCCGTTCCTGTCAATATCTACAATGCCAGCGGCATTCGCGTTACTAACGCGAGGCAGATGTATATTCACGAAACGAAAGCGCTACGCGATACGCTTAAGAACCCCTGTCTGGCTCCCCGCACACAAAACCTGGAGGTAGCCTATTACCGGGATACGGTGGAGCTACCGGCCAGCTACGGAGGATATTACGTTACCTATCAGCGTTGTTGCCGTGGGGAAAAGCTGGCCAACATCTACGATTCAGAACATGAAGGATCTACCTTTTATACCACCATCCCGGGATCAGAAAAACGGCCTACCAACAGCAGCGTGTTTTTTAAACATGATGGTGCGATAGTGATCTGTAACAGCCTGCCTTTTACCTTTGATTATTCAGCTTTTGACCCGGATGGGGATAGTCTTACCTACACTCTCTGTAACGCGCTTACAGGCGGTTCTACACGTAGTGAGGGTGTGGCTTCCAATCCGCCGCCCTATAATTCCATTGTCAACTATGTTACGCCATATTCAGGCACCAATCCCATGGGTGGCTCCCCACAGATCTCCATAGATAATCATGGTATACTCAGAGGTACGCCCAACCGTGAAGGCAAGTTCGTTATCTCTGTTTGTGTAAGTGAATACGACCGGCGTACAAAAGTGTTGCTGGGTACACATCAGAAAGACCTGTTGCTGACAGTCTTCAACTGTAAAACCAATATCCAGGCAGGCTTCCCTTCTGTGCTGATGAACTGTGTAGCTAGTCCTGAGCTGAGCGTCACCATTCCCAACTACAGTAATGCAGGTTTTACCTCCAGTTATTACTGGGATTTTGGCGATGGTACAGACACCATTACGTTCGACAAATCAGTCTTCAATCACCTGTACCCCGATACAGGCGTTTACGAGCTGAAACTGGTCGTAAACCGGGGGCTTTCATGTACCGACAGCGTAACCGGCTTTGTGCACAATTATCCGGGCTTAAACGCCGATTTTACCGTGCAGGGTCTCTGTCGCGGAGAGCCGATCCTCTTCAACGATGTTTCTTCCTATACCTATGGCAAAATTACCAGCAGACGCTGGGACATTGGTATACCGGATGCGCCACAGCCTACCAGCGCTGTCAGCACCCAGCTTAATTATATCTACCAGAACGGAGGCAAGTATACAGTCTCGCTTTCCGTGCTCACCGACCGATCGTGTAGCGCAACCGTCTCGAAGGAGATCACCGTTTACGAAGTGAATCCTTTTGCAGGCAATGATACCATTCTTGCCAGAGGACAATCCCTGCAACTAAATGCTACCGGAGGGGATTTCTATGCCTGGTCGCCACCTGACGGTTTGAACAATATCAACATCGCAAATCCTGTTGCCAGCGGGAACCAGGATATCACTTATCTCCTGAAAGTCTCTAATTCCCAGGGATGTATCGGCTATGATTCCATCAACGTGAAGTACTATGCCGGTCCGGAAATATATATCCCTAATGCCTTTAGTCCTAATGGCGATGGGCAGAACGACCGTTTCCGCTTCATCCCGGTAGGGATCACGGAATACGAATACTTCCGCATCTACAACCGCTGGGGACAGGAAATTTATTCTTCCACCGACTTCCGCAAAGGCTGGGACGGTACCATCAAAGGCATGCCTGCACCGGTAGACACCTATATCTGGATACTGGCCGGAAAAGATTTAACCGGTAAAAGTATTTTAAAGAAAGGCACTGTAACTTTGGTGAAATAAAATCGGATTATGGCAATAGTTTTAATTACCGGAGCTACCTCTGGCTTTGGTGAGGCCTGCGCAAAGAAGTTCGCAGCGAATGGATATGATTTAATTATCACCGGAAGAAGACAGGAAAGATTAACAGCATTACAGCAACAGCTGCAGCAGGAACATAAGATTGCCGTACTCCCCCTTTGTTTTGACGTAAGAGATCAGCAGGCTGTAAGTAACGTATTAGGCAATATACCTGACAACTGGAAGGCTGTCAGCATTCTTATCAATAACGCCGGACTTGCACTCGGATTAAGCACCATAGAAGACGACGACGTCTCTAACTGGGACACAATGATCGATACCAACGTGAAAGGGCTGCTATACGTATCCAAAGTGGTGATTCCCTGGCTCAAGGCACAACGGAAAGGCCATATCATTAACCTGGGATCTACGGCGGCCAAACAGGTCTATGCCAAAGGACATGTATACTGTGCTACTAAAGCTGCGGTAGATTCCATCTCACAAGGTATGCGTATTGACCTGCTTCCTTACCGTATCAAAGTAACGGCGGTGCATCCCGGAGCGGCAGCTACCGAGTTTTCAGAAGTACGTTTTAAGGGCGATAAAGAAAAGGCGGATAACTTCTATAAAGGCTTCCAGCCCTTGACAGGCGAGGATGTAGCAGATACCATCTACTATTGCGCTACGCTGCCCCCACATGTATGCATCAACGATCTGGTGATGACTTGTGTGCAGCAGGCGAACGCTTATTACTTCGATAAAGAGTAAAAAATACTCATATAACACATAGATGTTATTCCAAATAAGCTCTTTTGTATTTATATTTGAAACAATTAACGTATATGAGGGGCTAAGTGTGATGTAAGTAATTGAGGGGTGCTGCTTTATACCTCCACGCGGAGGTGACACTAACTAACTATTTTAACGTTTTGATGATGCCGACTATCTATCCTAAAAAACCATATCCCTATGCTTACATTTGCAACACTGTATTTGTTGCGCCTTTACTATCCCAGGTGGAAAGCAGAATGGCGCTTCTACTCCGACAGATCTAAAAGGAATAACTACGGTCGCTGGGCTACTCGCCAGGATTGGGCCGGAGCTTTTAGTTACTGAGAAATGAATCTAATCCCGCCGGTGTAAGCCGGCGGGATTTTTTTATGAGCTATTTCTGATTTATTAAGACTTCTCCATACATCATTGCTGTTTCTCCGCTGTAGTATGACCCTTACACTTACCATTGCCAACACCTATCCACATTCGATCTGGCTTTTACATATATTTCAAATCAAAAGCGTACTTATAGCTAATCTTAGCTTTGGTACCGATATTCTCTTTCCATGCAAGTTCATCATGACTTATGTCAATAATTTCTTTGGTCTGCTTCCTACCCAACGCTGACTTAACAGCCTTCAATGTTTCAAGTTCTTCTTTAGAGAACAGACGGGCTTCAAAGTTTCTACCTTCTCTTGGTAAGAATTCTTCTCCGTATCTTCCTTCCTGAAACTCGTGATAACATATAGTCACATCCTCCTTCTGTGCCACATACTCAAAGATGCTGTTAAAATTGTTTGGCACAGGGCCCATTGGAATCGCATAGTACTCAGCACCACTAATACTATAAGCTGTTTTCTTGTAGTGATAGAAATCAGCATAAAAAAGAAGCTTATTTAATTGGGTTTTCCAGGGCTTAAGTTCAGAAGCAAAGAATACTATCATTTCTGTAAGACGCCTTAAACTTGGCCTTCTATATCCGGTATAGACAGTTACTTTATCAGTATGACCTCCCGACATGAGGTATTGAGGCAGACCATTAAAGTGAAAGTCATTCTGTTCAATCAATAACGTGTCAATTCTGGTATTTACCTCCTTAAGTGCTTTATCATCCAGGACGTTGATAGAGGTATTGACAAGCTTTCTGAATTCCGCAGGATCTTCTGCCAGCTGGATGAGTCTCGCATTGGATATATTAGGTATTTCGCCATTTTCGTATTGTCTATACATATTAACACCAAACCCTAAGACCTCTGCCATTTTAGTCTGAGTTAAGCTGTACTTATCCCTTATCTCCTTTATTTGGTCAGGAAAGGGAAGGTTATACTTTTCGCGGTATTGATTATATACCTGATTTAAATTCAAGTTTTCCAGCTCCTCGTCAGTTAACTCTTCTCCACTTTCCTCGTCCCAATAAAAGTGATAAAGAATGGAGAAAGATTCCTTGCGGAAATCTATCGTCTCGGCGCGTAAACGCCGTACCATTTCTTTTCCTGTATATGGACTTTTCATAAATAATTAGTTAAATGGGTATTGCATAGGATACTCCGATTCATGGAATGATAAACAAACAACTGCTGTACCATCCAATCCAATCGAAAATTTTATATATAACTCTGTTCCTCTGAAATCATAACCAAATACTGCAACGGCCCTATCTGGATATTTTTCGTCGGGTTCTGGTCCACAATAATAATCTGTGGGAGCCAGATCTTTAATAATTTCTATTTGCATTGCTACCGTGATCCCAAGATTAGCTAAACTCTGCGTGTTCTTTGCTGAACGATTATTAAACCAAATCTTGTTGGTAGCAATGATCTTTTTGATATCCTTCAAAAGAGCTGTTGCATCCTCTACTGTTTTGACTGGCTGCATTGAGCTGTCTAACGTATACATGTCTAATTCTTTTTAAGTTTTGGTGATGTGGCATTAGTATCTCTTTTAAGGTTTAATAAAAACTAATCACTACAAAGATAAAAAATAAAACAACGTTAACGTTTTTTTATAAAACAAACTTCTGATTTAGCATTATTTTCAAATATCTTACAATCAACTAATAATAATGTCAATAAATTAACATGAGAAATATTTCATCTGTACAATAACAACGTAGTCGTTCAAACCGCTTCCGAATAAATTATTCCTATTATAGGCATAAAAAAGGGCTGACAAAAAGTAAAAAATCCTTTTTGCCAGCCCTTTTTTATGAGGTCCCTACTCCACCACCACCATACATCTCACCTGCTGCAACTCCCCTTCCCGCTGCGTATACGCCACCAACACTGTCCTCTCATCCAATCCCTTTAGCACCGGATAACTCGCATACACCGAATCAGGCGTCAATACCCCTGTATCCAGCACCTTCCCTGCACCGTCCCTCAACTGAAAGCCTACACGGCTATTAAACGTATTTTTCACCTTTACCGGTTCATCCCATACCAGCATGACCTTATTGTCAGCCAGTGCTGTGATCTGCGGATGTTTCGCAAGTGGTACAGAACTTACCTTCTGCTTATGGGTATAAGTCTGACCATTATCCGCCGACTGACAATAATAAACCCCTTCTCCTCCTCCCATGGTAAACCAGGCAAAATGCATCCCTTCTTTGTTCTTCACCATAGCCGGTCCGGTATGCGGACAACCTCTCACTACCCAGTTATCAGCACTGATCCTGTTCATTGTTGAAAAAGAGGCGCCTCTGTCTGTTGATACCATATGCACCATATCGCGGATAGAATCATTGATAATATCCCTGAAAGCGATATGAATACCGCCATCTCCATCTGTATAGAGATCCGTTCTGCAACATTGACAAACTGTTTCCGCCAATGACCTTTCCTGTTTAAAACCTTCATGACCATCGGTAACAGCAAAGTAGAGAGAAGAACCTTCCGCATCCACATCTTTTCTGTTATCGAGCCAGATAGCGGCGGCCTGTCCATCAGGTAACAACGCGATATCAAAGTAGCGTTGATCATAACTGCCGGTATCTGTTACCAGGGCCTGTGCGGGCAACCAGTTTTTCCCTCCGTTCAAAGAACGTGTATAGAATACCCTTCCTGCATATTTGTTACGTGGGTCATTCTGTTCTACTCCGTAGATAGCAATGATCTCTCCGTCGGGTTTAAATACCATTTTAGGCATGTTCTCTGCATGCGGCAATATACCGTTGGCAGTAGGCACCTGTTGCGGCGAAGAAAACGTCTTACCCTTATCATCAGATACTGCATAATACAGTGTGCCGGTATCAGCACCGGCAGGCGCCTCCACCCAACTGATAACAGTCTTACCATCTGTGGTAGTTGTCAGATAAGGACATGAAGCATCCTGCGTAGCATGCGATAATACCTGTATCTTCTTCTCCGGATTGTTACATGCTACAGTGCACATCGCCAATAATATCATCCATTGTCTCATTCCCATCTTCGTTAGTTTTTACCATTAAATGTATAAGCAACACCTATGTTGAAAGTACGTTTCGGACCTGGTCTGTAAGTAGTGCTGTAAGTTGTTTTCTCCGCAGTAGTAGCATAGATCGCATCCGCAGCATTGCGACAGTTCAGCCAGCATTCGAATTTCCTCCAGCTGTAACCTGTACGGAAGTTCAGGAGATCATAGCCGCCGTAATACTGCGTATTCTGCGGATCCATGTAGTAACGGCTCACATGCTGCCACTCTCCTGCCAGCCGGAAACCCCGAAGAAAAGCAGGCTTCCAGGTGATCTCTGTATTAGTGATCACTTTAGGCGCACCACCCATCTGATTGTCATTATAGCTCACTCCTTTTTCCACATACTGATTGAAAAAGTGTTCTGCATATTGACCGCTGCAACGTATCCATATAGAACGTATTGGCGAATAGCGCACATTCCATTCTATTCCTCTATGTGTAGTACGGCCGGTATTGCGGTTTTCATAAGAGCCATCATCCAGTTTTACACTGATAATCTCATTCGTGCCCTGCATATCATAGATACCTATATCCACATATCCTTTATCATTGGCAAAACCAAACCAACCACCTGCTTCATAGTTGCGATAAGTAGCAGGCTCCAGCACCGGTACTTTTACACCTCTGTATAGTTCAGAGATATTAGGCGGCGCAAAGCCAACACTGTAATTGGCATACATACCGCGGTTCATTCCAAAGTCGTATGTCAGCCCTACTTTTGGCGTCAGTGCATTGAAGTTGTTACGATCATCAGGAGCACCAGTGAACGCAGAAGGTGTAAGATGATTATCAAAATCATAATCCATCCTGTCATAACGGAGCGCTGCTACGAGTTTCATACCACGCAGCAATTCCATGTCAAACTGTGCATAGGCAGCGGTATTCAGCAGGCCTACATTATAATCCGTCAGCAACGAATCTTTCTTTGTATAACCTGTATAATAACCAGCAGCATCACGGGTAATATCAATAAACTCTGAGTAATAAGCCGCAGGGCTGTAATCGGCGCTCACACCTGCAATTAAAGATGCATGCCGCCATGGGAATTGCTTCTTGTGCTGTATGATCAATCCATAACTGTTAAAGCTGTCGTCATTGATTTCACCACTAGCTTTCAGGGGATTCTGTAAGTTGTTTTTAATGGCATAAAATGGATTCTGTCCTATGCTGTTGTTACGGAAGAATGCAGTCACCGTAGTTCTGTCTGTTGAACTCCAGCTGTGTTCCAGCGTACTTCTGTAGCGGAACGCATTCACCTTGCGATAAGAGAACGTCTGGAAATTGCGGTAATCTTTTCCATAAAAATGAGCACTGTCCAATCCTCCCACCTGGTCGGTGTAATAATCAGTCAGTGTAGCGGAATTAATCCACTTTGTCCGTTCATTGATCTGGTAATCTGCCCTCAGCGTAAATGCCAGTTTATGAAAATCACTGTGGTCCATATAGCCATTGCGCTGATCTGCATAATAACCACCGAAGCTAAGACCTACTTTGTTAAATGTACTGGAAGCGCTGAAATCAGTACGCTTATATCCCCTGTCACTGATCTCTGCCTGTATCCTGGCGGTAGGTTTCAGAGATGGTGCTGCGGTGATAAAATTGACAGCTCCCCCCACCGCTTCACTACCATACAAGGAAGATGCAGGTCCTCTTACAACTTCAATATTGCGCAATGCCGCCATATTGATCTCGATCAGTGCATTGTGGTTAAAGTCGCCGATGGTGCGGATAGGAATACCATCCTCCAGGTACAGGAAGAGGCTCTTGTAGCCGATTGGCTGCCTGATAGCCATCGTATGCTGTTCGTTACCCAGATCGACCATATACACTCCGCTGACTTTGTTCAGCAACTGCTCCAGGGAAGTAGCTTTGGCATCTCTCATCTCCTGTGTAGAGATAGTGCTAATGGCCACCGGTGCATCGGTGCGGGATTGTTTGTCGCGGCTGGTGGTTACTATTATTTCATTCAGACTGGCAACATCTGGTGTCAGTGAAACAATGAATGGCGCTTGTGTCTTTACTGCCAGTTTTTGTGGCTGATATCCTACAAAAGATACTTTAATAGAATCTTCCGCTTTATTGCCTTGCAGCGTAAAACGGCCTGCTGCATCTGTCAGGCAACCTTTGCCTGCGTGCATCAACTGCACGGTGACGCCTGGCAATACTTCTCCTGTCTGCGCGTCAATCACACGGCCCTGCATCTGCGCATGTGATTGTACAAAAAACAATACTCCTGTTATTATCAGTATTAAATATTTCATGGGTGCAAAAGTTCAACTGCCGCAATAGGGCATACAACTGCGTGACAGGCGATGTAATATCACTGCCGGTACAATTGCCATCACGGACAATAGTGGTCAATAAGTAATAGAAGGAATGAAGATCAATGAAACCAGCCACAGCTGTATGCCGTGCCATAGCTCATATGAAATGCATCACAATAAATGTGCTGTAATTGTACGGTTGACGTGAACTAAGCCTGGGGTGGGTGAAAGAAAGAGAATAAAGGAGTATGCAGTTCAGGATCCTGATAATAAACGATGAGTTTTGAAGAAGGAGCAATTGGGGTAAAGTCAAACTCCTGTAGCGCATTCACAAAAGACACTTCATACTTTTCCTTACCTGTTGTGCCATTCTGCTGCTGCTGTTCATCCTGGCGCAACTTCTTCCTGAGATAACATTTACCATTACAGTGCATGTCAGGTTTGTCCCTGTTTTCGCATAATACACTTGCAATATATGCCTGATCAATCTTATACTTCACCATAATCACCACCTGGCTGAAGTTTTGCAACAGCAGACCCAGGAATACTGATATGACGAAGAAATATCTCATTTACTGCAGCAAAAATAGCTCAAGACTTACCCAATTGCAAATGATTTATATCATGTTCGGAGGAGATCCTGGTTCCTAACTGAGTTGCTTCATATGCTAGTTACATCCTGGCTATTTGCAGGTAATCATAAAACTGGGCACCACGTGATAAACCATAGACGAAACATACAAAACTGCAAGGGTCTAAACAGAGAGGGGCGCCTCTGTTTGAGACACCCCTCTGAAAAATGATATTGAAAACGCTGTTACTGCGCCAGCATAAATCGCAATGTCAATCCGCCTCTGGTACTGGTAATCGGGTAAGCAGTGGAAATAACCGGTATGGTTTGCCTTCGGTCGTAGAAGAACCGCAGGTTCAGACGGTTGTTCAGCACATAGTCAATAGACGGCGATATACCGATCACTTTCTGTCCGCTTGTCGGTATCACCAGGTCAGCATCCTGCCTGTTGTTCACCGTCTTGTCATCACGGAAACTCATATCCAGCCTGAAGTTCATGTCATTCTGCACCTTCTTGCCGTCTTTCGGCTGGCCCAGGAACGCAAATTGCACATTACGCAGACGGTAGCTACCTCCCAGGGTCAGTTCAGTAGAACGAAGCTCTGTCAGCTGGTAGTCGATCAGGCTGAGACTGAGTGAACGGCTCTTCTTGAATTCCACACGCAGGTTCAGACTGTTGGTGAAAGTCACATCCACACCTACTAATGGCGAGAACTCTTCCGTCATCGTGATGTTTGGTATCAGGAAGTACGGAATATAGTTGCCAGATACGGTGTCTATAAATCCAGGATAACCTGCCAGACGCGGATCTTCATACAGCAAGGCTGTATTGTACGAGCTCATACTCAGACGACCTACATACGCATGTGTAAGCGATACGTTGGTAAAGATAGACTTGAATGGTTCCAGTTTGGTCAATCCGTTATAAGCCACACGCCAGTTCGGACGAGGTATATAATTGCTGAAAGGATTGCTGCGAACATTAGATAAACCGGCGCTTTTCAGCAGGCCTATCTTCTCAGGATCCTTGCCGGTATAAGCGGCCAGGAATGCCGGCACCAGTACATCCTGTGCATAACGTCCGTAACCATAACGGTAAGTCGGATCTTTCGGGTTGTTAGTAGGTACTCCAGGATCACTGTTATAAGGGTTCAGCGCACCCAGGCGATTGGAGATCGTCTGACGGTAACGCTCAAAGTCTTTGAAAGTCTGCGTCGTCCCAGATTCCTTATCAATACCTCCAAAGATGGTTTTGATAGCCATATAAGTGATCTCAAATCCGCCCGCGTCATAAGGACTCAGGTGCTGGAAGCCGGAATCAGACATGTTCTTGAACAGCTCCGTATGCGTCTTGGTGAACGACTTGGTCATACTCAGATCGATCCGGAGGTCATTAGCTGGTTCCAGCTGTGCCTGTATCTGCCAGCGCTGTGTGAATTGCTGCTGGAACTGGATGTTGAAAGTAGTATCAGGTGTGATGAGGCCTTTCTTCGCAAAGTTGTCCAGCCATGCCTTATCAGGTTGTTTACCAAACACGAATGGTACGCCCGGCGCCCAGCTGGCCCAGTTCATACCCAGTATTTTGGTACTGTCGATATAACCTGGTAAGCGGGTACTACCATTTTCAGAATAGTCCAGACTGACACGTTTTATTGACAGCAACGGTTTCATCACCGCTTTCAGGATAGGCGATATTTCCGGTGTAACATCCTGCTTGGCCGGTTGTTTCTGATTGCCGGCAGTGCCAGGTCTGTTGTTATTGTTCGGCTGTGGCTTTTTCTTCTGTTGCGTACCCGTAATGGCTCGCAGGAAGGCCGATTTACTATACAGCTCAGAGAACTTGAATTCCGCCATCACGGTCTTCTGATTCGAGTTCTCGATCGCATTACCCAGATACTTTGCCAGCAGGGAAGCACCCGTCCAGCGGTAGTCAGTTGAATACCCTATGGCAATGCTCGTCCAATTCAGCAAAGGCAGCTTGGTTGTTGGCAGTGTATAAGTGATGTTGGCGGTATGGTAGTAATTGGTGGTTCTACCCAGTTTGAAGAAATTGCTCCATAAGCTGTCTTTCTTCTCCTTGGAGTCCAGACGGCCCTTTGGTTCATCAATACGGGCGTTGTTTACCGCATTGAAGTCTATACTGAGGCTCTTTGTCAGATCCCACTTCAGACCATAATACCTATCAAACGTAAAGTACTTGTTATATGTCTCCGGCAGTTTGTATGTACCATCCCCTCCAACGTTACGGATACGTGTTGCACCGAACTGGCGGGTAATGTCTACCCTGAAACTGATGAGTGATGGTATATAGTTAAAGTTAAAGTCACGGATCAGGTCAAGCCATGGTGTTTTCGCCTTGAACAGTTTCTTGAATGGCGTAATGAACTTACTCTGACCGGTGAAGGTATATCCCAGGCCACCACGGTGTTTTGTCAGTTCATCACTTTGAATGATCGGACTATGGCTGGAGGTCTGTGTATAGGAATAGCTGATATCAAAGTTCTCAATATCCCAGAGGTGGTTCTTTTTCCTGTTCAGGTTCATGCGACGCACGTTGGTAAAGTTGAGACTCTTGATAGAGGTAAAGTCTTCAGCAGCTTTACGGATAGAATCGCGCTCATAATCACTGCGGGCCATTCTTAACTTATCCTTGAGTTTGATATCCAGGTCGTATGGATCGTATTCTGGTCTGCTGACAGCCCTTGAATAACCGGCGTATACAGGAATGGAGAGACTGGCTCTCTTCGGCAGCAGTTTACCCAGGTCCAGGTTGGCAGCCGCATCGTATTGCAGGTAGTTATCACGGAAACGTTCATTCACACGCTGGTCAAGGTTACCAAAACCCGCCGTGTGCATGTTACCTGACACGCTGATAGTACCCAGATCTGCCAGTTGCATATCTACACGGCCCATACCGGCATAACCGCCTTTTTCATCCAGACCGGAAAGACGTAATTCATTGAACCATACCTCACCACATTTAGGCAGACCATCATCTTTCGGGTTGGTCACACCCAACATGATCGTTCTTACATCACCCAGGTTCGGGTTACCGATCACGCTCAGGTAGTTACCTTTTTCATCCTGCTCGGTATATGCTCTTAAAGGAGAGCAGGTATCACACTGGTTACGCTTCTGCTTCAACTGGGTCAGTTTGCTCAGCAGCAGGTCCATGTCGTTGATCTCAGGCCAGATGTCGTACGCTGTATGAGAACCTCCCCAGCTGGTCACCTTCAGTGGTATCTGATATTCGTAGTAGTTTTCCACGAAGTCACTACCCATACGAACGATAGCGCGCAGGTCGCCATCTTTCAGTCCGTTAGGATCGTCGGAGGCTTCTGCGTGCAGGTACATCTGAAGATGTTTGTACTGACGCAGGTCCATGTTCAGGTTCTTTGATACGCCGCGGGTATCTCCGTCTTCCAGTTTACACACCTGGATAGACATCGCCTGTTCGTTCAGCTGCAGCACGGTGCTGTTGGTGCTCACGGTATTCTGACGCACAACTCCCGGAGGCAGTGTATACGGGATAGGCTTACGGGAAGAGTTTTCTTCAATATTTACAGCAGATGTATTGAAAGTAGTTGATCCGTCGTTCGGAATAGGATCGCCCGGCTGCAGTTTATAGTCATACTGACGCCATTGGTTACGCACCAGTTGCAGTTTCGCAAAACGTACCACCACAGTATCCTTAAATCCAGTCAGGAACATACGCATGAAACGGATGGATTTGAAGTCTGGAATGCTACCTATTTTCGCATTAAAACTGCTGATCGGCACTTTAAACTGGTACCAGTTCTCAATAGTCTTCTGTCCATTTGCCAGCGTTACTTCCGCCGGTATCTTATCTACAATATAGTTAGTACCTACCGTCATATTTGGACGCAGGCTCACACGGTACTGGAAGTATTCCTCTGTTTCATTCAGCGTGTTATCCCTGTTCAGGTCTTCCGATTCAGGAATGTTCGTAGCTGCGGTTGAGTAAGTGGTATTCTGTGAAACCGGGGAGTTACCTTCCGGATTGCTATATAACTTGTAGCGTTCCAGGATGGTGGTATTGGTATAATCCCTGTAGTGCCTGTAGTCATCATTGGACGGGTCTCCCTGTGCCTGCTTGTAAATATTGGAGTTCGATCCGAAGTTTCTCGCCAGCTCATCAAGATATGATCTGTGGAAGGTCTTCTCATCACCACTCTGCAAACCATCATAACCCACATCCTGGTAACGGCGGATCTCGGGATCATTATCAAATGCCTGGGTGATCTGTTGCTGGAATTTCGGAATACGGCCCCAGACAGAAGAATCTGTTTTATTCAGGTCCGTAGTCGGATTAGGCAATCCGTTTTCGAAGAACTTGCGGGAATCTTTCAGGATGTCTTCCGACACATTACCGAGGTTAAAGTACAATTGACCACCGGTGCTGTTCGGATCCTTAATAAAAGGATCCTGGATCCAGAATTCGATAAACTCAACATTCTGTGTCTGAAAGTCACTATTATCGATAGCACGCATGATACCACCCCATGCCTTTTCAGGGTGTGTCAGGTGACCATCAGCATCAACACTATCTTTATTGGCAATAAAGTTATACGGACCTCTTTCTCTCGGATAATAGGCCAGGTCAAGTGTACTTAACTGGCTTTGACCAAAATCAGTAGAACGGTTCGCAAATACCTCTTTCTGATATACCAGGCGCACACGTGGGTCGGATTGCTGGTTTTCATCAATGCCAGTCGGTAATGCAGGCGATTTCGGGATCTGCAGGGTAGGCTCAATGATATACCAGGCCAGTCTCGCCCTGTCATGACCATAAGCCAGATCATTGGATTTGTCTGCATTCAGAAACAGTGGCCTTCCAGAGCTGTCTACTGCATCTTTTGGTGTAGACGCCAGTGCCCAGGCAGTAGCCGGGAACTTCAGGTCGTAACCACTCTGGGAACCTTCAAAATCATCGATAAAGACCTGTCCCTGGCCGGTACCTGCCGCATTTACCAGTTTACTGTGGCCGGGGAATAACTTGGCCACCTCACCGGTGAACATGATATTGGAAGGTGTATTGCTCTGGTAATTAGGCAGTTTGTTCAGGAAACGGGTCAATCCTTTCCACTGGGAATTATAGTTTACGTCAAAGCCCACCACGGTATTCTTGATAGGATCTTCACCGTAGTTCACTTTCTGGTAGTAAGGGCGTTCACTCATCCTGGCAATGGTAGATCCCAGGGTCAGGTTGTCGTTCACCACATAGTCAAAGCGGGTACCAAAGTAGTTCCTTACCTGGGTGCCAAAGGCCGCATTGTTTTCAAACTGCACATTAATGGCCACCCCCGAGTTCAGGATACCTGCGTTGATGATCTTGATACGGCCCAGGTTATAGTCAATGATAAAGTCTACGTTCTCGCGCAATTGTTGTCCGCCGGCAGTCACCGTTACAGAGCCCGGAGGAATATTATACCCTCCCAGCTGGATCTCGGACGAGTTGGCAGACTTATACGACCCTTTCAAAACATAGCGGTTCAACTGCGGGAACTGCTGCGCCACCACTTTAATGGAATCATACAGCACCTTATACAGATACTGTTTTTCCAGCGCAGCATTGCCGCCGAAAGCTTTTCTGATACCCTGAGAGAATGGTTCCAGTTGCGGGAACATGATACGTCCCGTCTGGGAATTGATAGTATACCCTTCCACGTAGTCAAACACACCATCCGGCTGCGGGTCATTCTGGTTGTTCAGCCTGTCCAGGTTGAGGATGGTAATGAGCGGAGCGCCCTCCCAGATACCCTGGGCATCCGGCAGGTAACGTTTATCACTTGGTGCGCGGGATTCTGTACCCGGGTCTTTATAGTAAACATCCAGTTTGAAGTCAGCCCTGTTGATCTGGTAAGCGCCTGTGGAATAGATGTTTTTCATCATCAGGTCCCAGATAGGCAGGTTTGGACGTGCGGACGTAGCTTTCAGCAATTTCAGGAACAGGATACGCTGGTTGACGCTATTATTCTGGTCAGGTGGAATATCCTGGGAGAATTCACCCACAGTGTACACACGGCCGTTATAAGTATACTGGTATGCAACGGCCAAAACTTCATCCGCCTGCAATTGCTGATTGAGCGAGATGAAGCCTAACTGCCTGTTGAGCGTATATTCCGTAGAGTCCAGTTTTCGGGCGAAAGTCTTTTCATACTGCTGGACCGGTTCGATATTCAGGGTTCGTAGCCGACTGACGACCGTTCCCGTGTAACGGCTGGCCGGGTCAGAGATCACCGTAGAGTAGAGCGTATTGGCCCTGTTGTCGGTGAGTTTGGAACTATTCTGTACTTTATAAGTCTGGTTAAAAGGATCCCACTCACCAAGGTCCATCAAACCGACGATATCCCTTGCATTGGTGGTAGCACCCGTTTTGTTGGTTACCCATACCTCTATCCTGTTGATATATGCCAGCGACTGTATGATGGGCAGGTTGGCAACCGCGTTATTGAATGTATCGCGGAAGAACTGACCTAACAGGAAGTGGCGGTTGTCCTCATACTCGTCGGCCTTCAGGGTGAAGTCCTGTACCTGGGTACCACCTTTGATCAGCAGGTTCTGCTTCTGTGATTTCTGGTTGGACAATACAGAGGTAACCGTGAGACGGCCAAACTGCAGCTGGGTTTTGATACCAAACAGGGACTGCACCCCGGATATCAGTGAGCTACGCAGGGGGAAGCTCACGTTACCTGCCTCGATCTTTTTGATGATCTCATCGTCGTAACCGGTATATTCCAGTTTGATCTGGTTTTCAAAGTCGAAAGTAGACTGTGTATTGAAGTTGGTGATGAGTTTCAGCTTGTCCCCTATCTTACCGGTCAGGTTCATATTGATATTCATATCAAAAGCGAAACCTCCCGTTTTACGGGCCTGTTCTGTGAGTACCGGATTTTTGATATTCTGGCCTTCATAACCGAAGGTCAGTTCGAGGCTACCCTGAGGTTTGATATCCACTTTATTACCACCGAATATTCTGTCAAACAGCTTGCTGCCTTTGTACAATTCGGGCCCGTCTCCCTTCTGGTTCAGCGATCCGAGGGTACTGGCCCTTTTTTTCCAGTAGTCCTCCTCACTCTTAGCAGATTGGAGTTTATAAAATTCATCGAAGCTGAGATAGGTTGGATTGCGGTAGTAGTGGTCGCCAATCTTTTCTGTTACTGTATATTGCCGGGTGACGGGATCATAATCAACAGTACGGGATAAACCTGCAGGATCTTTTAAATCTATCTGATTCTTGACAGGATCTGTAATACTGGTACCGTAACGATCTTTTATCGGAAACTTTAGCGTATCCTTTTTAACGGTATCTGCTGCCGCTGGTGTGACGAAGTCTGGTTGCCAGTATTTCTTAGTATAGTTGTTAGAATAACCCGAACGATTCCTTGCCGCAGTGTCAAAAATAAATAACGAAACAACTCCTATTACTGCAATAGCACCATAATATGTCTTTCTTGACAAGAGAAATAGGTTTTTATAGAGGTCAGGGTAATAAATAATTTATAGACCTTTCAGCGACTTTTTAATCAGCGCTTCGAGGTCTTGCAATAGTGGTTCAGCTTTTAACACCTTATTGATCGCTTGTTCGGCCACATTTCTGGCGATTCCTAAAGTGACTAATGCATTTAACGCGTCATCTTGCATTGTATTGTTTGGAGTTACAGATATTTGAAGACCGGTATCTTTCGTTTTACTGATTTTATCCTTTAGTTCCAGAATTACCCGTTTTGCCGTTTTAGCGCCGATCCCTTTTATACTTTCAAGCATTTTTTCGTTTTCCATAGCGATAGCCCGTTGAATATCTTCAGGTTGCAGGGAAGACAACATCATCCGGGCGGTATTGGCGCCTATTCCCGAGACGCCTATCAGGAGGAGGAACATATGACGTTCCGCTTCGTCAAAAAAACCATATAGTGTATGTGCATCCTCCTTAATATGCAGATACGTCAGCAATTTGCAATTTTCCAGTCCCTGTATGCGGGAGTAGGTATTAAGACTGATCTGCACTTCGTATCCAACCCCTTGAACATCAATATATACCAAAGCAGGGGATTTATAGGACAGTTTTCCGTTGAGGTAAGCAATCATACAGGAAGATAAAATGTTTCTAATGTTCG
This sequence comes from Chitinophaga filiformis, assembly GCF_900102545.1. Lineage (GTDB taxonomy): Bacteria > Bacteroidota > Bacteroidia > Chitinophagales > Chitinophagaceae > Chitinophaga > Chitinophaga filiformis. Next base: position 90,153 of record NZ_FNBN01000001.1, read on the forward strand.
GCAAACCTAGTAAAAATTTAGCAAGAACAGGGCAGTAAGTAACCTTATACTTACATTTACAAATTCTTATGTATTTTTACGCCTCGTTTAAAACATCTATTTTATTAATATGAACAAAATAACGGCCGCTATTACAGCGGTAGGTGGTTATGTACCTGACTACGTGCTCACTAATAAAGAACTGGAAACACTGGTAGATACAACAGACGAATGGATCATCACCCGTACAGGGATCAAGGAAAGAAGAATACTGAAGGGAGAGCGTAAGGGGACCTCGGAGTTATGTGTACCTGTGGCACAGGAAATATGCCGTAAGAGAGGGATCAGCCCGGAAGAGATCGACCTGCTGATTGTAGCCACAGTTACGCCAGACATGGTGTTTCCGGCTACTGCCAACATAGTAACTGATAAAATAGGAGCTAAAAACGCCTTCGGCTTTGATATCAGTGCAGCCTGTTCCGGTTTCCTCTATGCCCTGGATACAGGTGCGCGTTTCATCGAGAGCGGACGCTATAAGAAAGTAATGGTGATCGGGGCTGACAAAATGAGCTCCATCATTGACTATACTGACCGTACTACCTGCATCATCTTCGGCGACGGCGGCGCAGGCGTATTACTGGAACCTAATACCGAAGGCCTGGGCCTGATCGACAGCATCCTGAAAAGCGACGGCCATGGCCGTGAGTACCTGCACATGAAAGCCGGCGGCTCCGCACAGCCTGCCAGCATTGAAAGTGTGACCAACAGGGAGCACTATGTATACCAGGAAGGTAAAATGGTGTTCAAATATGCCGTAGCCAACATGGCAGAAGCAGCACATGACGTTATGCAGCGTAACAACCTTACTGCCAATGATGTAGCGTGGCTGGTGCCTCACCAGGCCAATAAGCGTATCATCGATGCTACTGCTTCCCGTATGGGTCTCCCGGAAGAAAAAATCATGATGAACATTCAGCGATATGGTAACACTACCGCAGGTACGTTACCACTTTGCCTCTGGGATTACGAAAAGCAACTGAAGAAAGGTGACAACCTGGTACTGGCTGCCTTTGGCGGTGGCTTTACCTGGGGTGCCAGCTATGTGAAGTGGGCTTACGATCCGAAATAATTAAAACGGCCAGGAATTAGGAACTGAGCATTCTTAATTCCTGGCCTAATTGAATGAAGGCAAAATATACCCCAGCCTCAGTTGCACTCCCTGTACCTCTGCACTGATATGTCCTCCCATTTTGTCCATGAAGTCCTTACAGATCACCAGGGTTACCGACAAATCATCCCCCCTTCTGTATTCAAACAAGTGAGCCGCCATTTGTGGGGTAACTGAGCTTACTGTACATATCACCTCCACCTTCACCAATTCATCCTGTACAGCACGCACTACTATCGGCCCCTCTCCTGATAGCTTTACTGCGCAATGCAACAAACTGCGGTTAATGAACAGCAACATCTCCTGATCGCCTGCCAGACATAAGCCGGAAGAGATTTCCAACCGTATCCGCTGTTGATCAATATGGTGCATGGCCTGTTCAAAAAGCAGCAGCAGATCGCAGGGAGCGGGATTATAGACAAAACCTGACAGCTGTGATTTAATCCAGCGCAGAATATTATCAAAAATGACCAGTGTTTTCCGGGAAGAGACAACGGCTTCATCAATGATCAGCTGCAGGGAGGCCTGGTCCATATCCTTATTCCTGAACAGGGCCGATACCCGGATAATATCATTCAACGGTTCCCGGAAATCCCGCGCCAGGATGGCGATCAGCTTATTCTTAAAATCGTCGTGGATGCTTAGCTGCTGGTTCTTTTCAGAAATGGCGTCGTTCATTTCCCGTAGTAAACGTTCCTGCCGGCGCAATTCCTTATAAGACCGGTAACGGGCGTAGGTAAAACCTCCCATCAGCAGCAGTACGCCTACCATAAACCCAATCAGCTGCTGGCGGCTCTTCCGCTTCATATTGGCCTTGTTGATCTTCTGTTCCTGTACCTTATTGCTCAGCTGCCACTCGTTCAGCTCCTGCTCTTTCAGGAAATAATCCAGGTAGTTCATATAGTTGCTGGATTTCATTTCCAGCCGCTTTCTTACCAGTTCCGACAGTGCCCGGCCATAATAGGACTTTTTCGCTTCGTTATTACTCCTGGCATAATAGCGGTACAGGCTGGCAATAGTTGGCAGCATCATGTTCAGGTATCCCGCCTGCTGACCTATGGCGAAGGCCTTTTCCCTGGCAGGTATGGCATCAGCAGGATAACCGTTCTGCCTATATGTGTCAATATGATCCAGCATGTCAATGGCCACTACCACCAGGCCTTCTTTTAACGCCTTATCCGCCAGCTCATTGATCCGCTGTACTGCCTTTGCTCCTTCTCCCTCCTTCATCCATTCATCGGCCTCCAATGCCTGTATATAGTAAATTTCCCGGGCGCCGGGGTACTTACGGATAATTTCCTTTGACTTTCCCAATGCCCATTTCACAGAGTCCTTCCGCGTACTGTCCTGCTCAAAACGGATGGCATAATTGATCAGCACCAGGCTGTAAATAGAATCCTGTGTCAGCGTTTTTCCGAGTTCCATTGCCTGGTACAGATATTGATTGGATTCCGGTTTCATGCCACTGAAGTCATGAAATACACTGAGATTCATCAGTAGCTGACAGATGTTGGGCTGGTCTTCCAGCTCACGATACAGCAACAACGCTTTGAATCCATATTCGATAGCCTGTTTGGTATTGGCCTTCAGCGCGTAGAAGATGCTTAGATTATTCAGGGCGCCGGCCAGGCCCCTTTTGTATCCATGGCGGGAAGCTATGTCACGGGCTTTTACAGCATACCAGAAGCAGCTGTCGGTATTACTCAGATGATATTGCATGCCCAGCTGGTTCAAGACATCGGTATAGCCGGTACTATCCGGCTGCCGTAAAAGGTCGGCCCGTAACTGGCGGATGACCTTATCCTGGGCAAACAACGGCCTTCCGGCCATCAGGCAGGCAATCAGCAGGGGTATGATATGTATCCATGTTCTTTTCACTGTTCTCTCGTTATGCTCTCTCTGGCAAATGGCAATGTATAGGAAAATGTACTGCCGCTCTCCGGGTTATTGGTTGCCTGAATAGTGCCCCCCATTTTATCCATAAAGTCCTTGCAGATGATAAGTGCCAGTCCGGCGCCACCATTTGTTCTGCCGCGGTCCTTTTCCCTGTTACGGTATTCGAACAGGTGATGCAGCACACCAGGGTCTACGCCTTTCCCTTCATCACTGACTGAAATAGTGACTTTGTTGCCTTCCACTGCAGCCCTGATATACACATTACCCTGCACCGGACTGAATTTCACCGCGTTGTGTAACAGGTTCCGGTGTACGAACTGCAGCATTTCCCGATCGGCCAGTACGTCCAGGTCCTCCGGAATATCGAGCTGTATGGTTAGTGCTTTCTCCACATAATCATCCTTCAAAACCTCCATTGCTTCCCTGATCATAGCAGCCGGCCGGCAAACCACCGGGGTATATACGAAACCGCTCAGCTGCGACCTGATCCAGCGCAGGATGCTGTCAAAAATATGCAGGGTTTGCTGCGACTTGGTTTCCAGCTTCCGGAACAGGTCTGTGGCGTCATCATAAGCCAGGGACTGATCTTTCAGCAGATTGGTGATGTCGATAATGTGATTCAGCGGTACACGGAAGTCATGTGCAATGAGGGAGATCAGTTTATTCTTAAAATCATCATTGGTACGCAATAAAGCATTCTTTTCGCTGATTTCACGGTTCTTCTCTCCCAGCTGGATAGCATTCCGGCGGGAGCGCCGGTGGGAACGGTTAACATCCACCAGCAACAATACCGTCAATACCAGCAGTATGGTCAGAAAGATAATGACCGCATACCTGCCACGGCTCTCCATCGCCTTCTTATCCAGTAGCTGCTGCTGATAATCATGCTGCAGCTGTAAGGCACGCAGCTTTTTCTCCTGCATGTAATAGTCGATGTAATCCAGCTCTCCCTGCGTTTTGCTTTGTTCCTCCCTTTCCATGATATCCAGCATGGCAGCCGCATAGAACTGGGCAGAATCGCTCTTGTTATGACTATCATACCAGGCGTATAGTTTTGCTACCCCTGGCAGGGCCAGTTCCCGGTACCCTCCTTCCAGTGCCAGCCGCACCATTTGTCGCCGGAAGATGGTGGAATCCGCCTGATGGCTGCGTGACTTGTAAGAAACGAGGTGTGACGAGCCATACATGGCATGATATACATATCCCTTTCTCTCTGCCTCGGCCACCAGGGCAATGAGTTTAGCCACTCCCTCCGCCTCGGCGGTCTTGCTGTATATCAACTCCTGCGCCTGCAGCATGCCGGTATAGAGCAACAACCGTTCATCTCCTGCCCTGGTAGCCATCTGACGTGCGGTAGTCAATGCCCGGATAGCCTTTTTCCTGTCAAAGAGGTCACTACTCCGTCCCGCGCGGAAGTTACTGATGTAAATAAAGTAACAATTGGCCCGCAGGGCCATGAGAAGGCTATCATTTTTCAGGCGTCTGCCGATATCCAGGGCCCGTTTCATGTATCCGTCAGCTTCCTCATACTGTTTTTCAAACTGGTAATATACCCCCAGGTGCATACAGGTCTGGCAGATGCCCGCACTGTCGCCCAGCTCTTTGTACAGGTTCAGGGCATCGATGTAAAAGCGGAAAGAAAGATAGCTGTTGTCCCGGTAGGCATAATAGCCTCCCAGGCCGCGGTAAGCGGCGGCCTCCCCATTCACATACTTAAGCCTTTGTGCTACTTCGCGGGCTTTACAGAGGTAAATAAAACAGGTATCCAGCTGGATGTGCTGGAACTGGCCGGCGAGCTGATTCATCAGATCCACATACCGGATGCTGTCTGTAGTCTTTGCCGCGGTGGCCTGCAGGCTGGAAATAACACCTTTTTGGGCGTAAACAGTTTCCTGCCGGACAAAGCACCCGGAAATGACTATCATGAGGTTGATGAGTACGTTCTTATTACGGAAGATGTACAATAATAAACAGATGTATTATAATGATTTCGCCTGCTTTCCGCTACAAGATACTGTTATATTTCGAACACCAGCCCTCTCCTTTTCAAATCTTCATATTTCGTTTTATCGAACCGGTACAGGTGCGCTCCTTTCTTTGAGGTCGTTTTATCCTTTTCGTCGAGTTTCTCCAATATGTTCATAGACAGGATCTTCTTACGGAAATTACGCTTGTCCAGCTCATGCTGGAAGATCTCCTCATAGAGGCTACGTAACTGGGAAAGCGTGAACTTTTCGGGCAGCAGCTCAAAACCAATAGGGTGAAAATGAGCATTATCTCTCAATTTCTTCAGCGCGTCAGCGATCATCTGGCGGTGGTCGAAGATGAGGTTAGGGATCTGATGCAGTTCCAGCCAATGTGCGCTGTATTGCTGGGTAGGATTATGTTCATGTTCCCGGATGCGGATCAGGGCATAATACGCCATAGATATAACCCGGGCGCCTGAGTCACGGCCTACATCTCCGTAACAGGCCAGTTGATCCATGTAGATGTTTTCCAGTCCCGTGGTTTGTTTTAATACCCGCGCGGCAGCTTCGTCCACACTCTCATCTTTCTGGAGAAAACCACCCATTAAAGACCATTCGCCCTGCATGGGATCTACTTTTCGCTGCATGATGAGCAACTTCAGTTTACTGTTTTCGAACCCAAAAATAATACAATCTACTGCTACCAGGTGTTGCGGTACATTAGCATAAAATGATTGTGCATTCATTGAAATAATTGATTGTCTGCCTTGTGCTGAACAGCTGCAAAGATGCTACTATTTTCTGCTTCTTGCGAACTCGCTGTAATCAGTAACGGGAATTTTATTAATACCGGCCTGCCGCAACATAGTTACCAGCTGACCGCGATGATACGTGGCATGATTAAATACCTGCATCAGTATTTCTATAACGGTTGATTTACAATATTGTTTCCGGGTATCGTAATAAGCCACCACATGCTGTAGCCTGACAGGCTGCACCTGTTTTACCCAGTCGGCCAGCAACTGAGACTGTTGCTGCCAGCGGGCGCACGCTTCCGAAAACGTGCCTTCGAAACCTATAGAGGGTTTGACCGCCTGTTCCACCAGGTGTAAACGCTGGTACCACAAGCTTTCAACATCCCACATATGGTACGCCGTTTTGCGTAAACTTCCGAAGCTGCTGCCTGTTTCCTGGTCCAGCTGTGTATCCGGCAACTTTTTCAATACATCCGCTATCCTATTGTTAGCCCAAAGGTTATAAGCTGCATAGCTGAGCAGGATATCCTTCATGGATATAATTTTAGTTACTATCTTCACCAAAATACCAAAATTATCGCACCTGCCAGCATGTGCAGGTAAATAATCCTGAAGGAACATGGAAAAAATTACTATTAGGGACGTACGAAAAGAGGATTGTCCGAGAATAATGGAGCTCATACAGGAGCTGGCAGTATATGAAAAAGCACCCGAGGCAGTAACGGTAACACTCCAGGAGTTTGAAGATGCAGGATTCGGCAAGAACCCTGTCTGGAAAGCATTTGCAGCCGTACATACAGAAGATGGAAAAGAAACGATTGTCGGTTTTGCGCTTTATTATATCCGTTATTCTACCTGGAAAGGATGCAGATTATACCTGGAAGATCTGATCGTAACAGAGAGCTTCAGAGGCAGACGTATAGGCAATATGTTGTTTGAAAGATTGTTCGAGGAAGTAAGGGAAAAAAAGTTCAAAGGCATGAACTGGCAGGTACTGGAATGGAACGAACCTGCTATCAACTTCTATAAGAAACTAAATGCCAGCTTCGACCCTGAGTGGTGGAATGCCAGCATCGACTTTTAAAAGGAAAAGGGATCAGGAATAATGTCCCTGATCCCTTTTTCAGATTAGCTGATCCCGTTCACCACGGCATCCTTCTGTATCTTCACGATCAGTCCCTGTAATACTTTACCAGGACCGACTTCTGTAAATGTCGTTGCACCGTCAGCTACCATCGCCTGTACGGACTGTGTCCAGCGTACCGCGCCAGTCAGCTGATCGATCAGGTTTTGCTTGATCTCCTCCGGACTGCTAACCGCCTTAGCCACCACGTTCTGATATACCGGGCAGGACGGCGTGCTGAAAGTTGTTTTCTCAATAGCCGCTTTCAGTTCCTCTTTGGCAGGCGCCATCAGCGGGGAGTGGAATGCACCACCTACAGGCAGTACCAGGGCTCTTTTAGCACCTGCCGCTTTCATTCTTTCACAGGCTACATCAATACCTTTGATGGAACCGGAAATTACCAGCTGGCCAGGACAGTTGAAGTTGGCAGGCACCACTACCTCTCCTGTCTCTGCGCTTACTGCAGCACAGATCTCCTCTACTTTTGCATCATCCAGCGCCAATACAGCCGCCATAGTGGATGGCTGCAGCTCGCAGGCTTTCTGCATGGCAGTAGCGCGTATAAATACCAGGCGTAATGCATCTTCGAAGGTCAGTGCGCCATTGGCCACCAGCGCCGAAAACTCACCCAGGGAATGTCCTGCAACCATATCTGGTTTTGCCGCAGGCTCTGCACACAGAAAAGCGATCACACTATGCAGGAACACTGCTGGCTGCGTCACTTTCGTCTGTTTCAGGTCTTCCTCGGTACCGGAAAACATAATATCTGATATACGGAAGCCCAAAATTTCGTTGGCTTTCTCGAAAAGCTCTTTTGCTTTAGGATTGCTCTCATACAGATTCTTGCCCATACCCGGGAACTGAGAACCCTGTCCTGGAAAAACGTAAGCGTGTTTCATCTGATTTGGTTTACGTACCTGACACATGCATTAATATTTCTACATATATCTTGGTAACTGGATTGCAAATATTCATACTCTTTGTGATATATCAAAATCCCGCCTAAAAAAGAGGGTATTCTTGCTCCGGTTGTTTAACTTGCATTGACCTTATCTCCATGTAGCATTTCGATCCGTTCAGTAGATTCTTTAACAGGGATTAAAATACTTACTGCAATGATAACAGGAAATGATTACACCATTATTTCGAATAAAGAGTTCAATGAATTCTTCCCGGCTTTTATTGACGATCTGAAAAAACGCGATGCACATCTCATTGTGGAAGAGGTGGAGGTCGTGGAAGACGAAGTATATGAGTACGTTCTCGCGAAAGATAAAAAGACTTTCCAGGAATACCTGGAGAACGGGTACGCGGTGAATGAACGCGGGGAAGGTTGCTTCGTCATACTTGCCAGGAGAGTGCACCGGCTGGAGTATAATGTAGAGATCACGACGAAGATAGAAGATGATGTGGAAGAGGCGATCGATCCTTATTCTTCCGTGCTGATACTAAGGGATACATGGAGTTACACGCTGGTACTGCCGGCTGTTATTGAGGATAGCGATTATTGTCAGCGGGTGTATGAAATAGCGGTGAATGTATTGAGGTGAAATGAATAAAATGAATGGAAGCTTTCCGGCAGCTTCTTGTTAACTTTCTGTTCTATGAAAAAGAAGGAAATACAAATCATCCAACCAAAAATAACAGACGGATTCAGCATGCCATTAACAAAGGACAAGCTCTGTCTACACTTCAGGGTATCAACTATGTTAAACCAATATAGGCTCGCGATCTGTAACAAGCGATGTAGTTTTATCCCAATAAAAAAAACCGCCTGACTAAAGCCAAACGGTTCGCAATTCTTTTATCAAACTTACTTCGTAATCAAACGCATAAACTCATTCCGCGTCCTCCCATCTTCAAACTGACCTGAAAACGCAGACGTTGTCGTCACAGAATTCTGCTTCTGCACACCACGCATCATCATACAAAGATGCTGCGCTTCTATCACTACCCCTACTCCCAACGGCTGCAGCGTTTCCTGGATAGCATCCAGGATCTGATGCGTCATACGCTCCTGCACCTGCAGCCTGCGCGCAAACACATCCACAACACGGGCCAGTTTGCTCAGACCGGTAATGTACCCATTAGGAATATAAGCGATATGCGCCTTCCCAAAGAAAGGTAACATATGATGTTCGCAAAGGGAATACAGTTCGATATCCTTTACGATCACCATTTCGCTATATGCTTCTGTAAACCTGGCTCCTTCCAGGATAGCTTTCGCATCCATCTGGTAGCCTTCTGTGAGGAATTGCATTGCTTTGGCTACACGCTCCGGCGTCTTCAATAATCCCTCTCTCGATGCGTCTTCGCCTAATAATTCTATGCTGCTCTTGTAATGATGAATAAGCTCATTCGTTATCTTTTCATCATACGTTTCTATCTTATTGTAAGCCATTACTATAATTAACTTAGTCTAATAATCGGCAATTCCTGAATACCCATGGTATGGGACATCATCGCTTATTTACCACCAAAGTATTCTACATAGATACGAGGCGTCTCATACAGCTTGATACAATGTAACTCAACGCCGGCGGGCAGGTGAGGTGTAAGTTGATCCCAGATGCCGATAGCAAGATTTTCAGCGGAAGTAAATTTACCTGCCATGAAATCAACATCCACATTCAGGTTCCTGTGGTCCACCTTTTCCACGATATAATCCTTGATAAGTACACCGAGTGTTTTGGCATTAAATACAAATCCGGTTTCCGGATCTGGCGTTCCCTTTACGGTGACGTGTAATTCGTAATTATGACCGTGCCAGTTTTCATTAGCACATTTACCAAACACTTCCTCATTCTTTTCCTTACTCCAAGCGGGATTGGATAACTTATGCGCCGCATTGAAGTTCTCCACACGCGTTAAATAGATCATTATTAACTCTATATTTTCCGCAAAAATACAATAATTCGATTAGAATCGATCGTTACACAATAGCAAAAGCTGCTACCTTTGCATCATGAAAATACTGGTTACCGCAGCTACTACCTTTGAAATCCAACCATTTATGGACCATCTGGCCGGAAAGAATTACCGGAATTGCCAGGTAACCACCCTGATAGGTGGCATCGGCATGATGCACACCGCTTACCAGCTTGGCAGGCAGTTTGCCATATCCCGTCCTGATTTTGCCATTCAGGCCGGTATTGCCGGCTGTTTTGATCATTCCTGGGAAATGGGAAAAGTAGTGATCATCGATAAAGAACAACTGGGCGACCTGGGCGTTGAAGATGACCAGGCTTATAAAGACCTGTTTGACATACAATTATGGCAACCAGATCAGCCTCCGTTCACTAACCGGCAGCTCATTAATCCATTGAAAGACATCCCTCAGCTTCCGGACCTGCCAACCGCTTCAGGTGTGACCATCAATACCGTCAGCGGTAGCGAACGTACCCGTCAGCTGCTGCTTGACAAGTATAATCCGGAAGTGGAAAGTATGGAAGGCGCCGCTTTTCATTATGCCTGCCTGCTGGAAAAGATTCCCTTCATGCAATTACGAAGTATCTCCAACTATGTGGAAGTAAGAGATAAAAGCAAATGGAAGATCCAGCTGGCTATCAAAGAACTGAATGATACATTGATTAAATATTTTGAACGATGGAACTAACATTAGGATTCTCACCATGCCCGAATGACACATTCATTTTTGACGCGATGGTGAATAACAAGATCGATACAAAAGGCCTTACATTCAACACACAACTTGAAGATGTTGAAACACTGAACAAGTGGGCCATGCAGGGTAAACTGGCTATTACCAAACTGAGTTTCGGCGTATACCAGAAAGTGAAAGACCAGTATGAACTGCTCAACAGCGGAAGCGCTTTAGGCAGGGGTTGCGGACCATTGCTCATCGCTAAAAAAGATATCCCGCAGGAAAAGATCAAAGATTGTAAGATCGCTATCCCGGGAGAAAATACAACTGCTAACTTACTCTTCTCTATCGCATTTCCGGAAGCCAGACAAAAGGAAGTATTGCTGTTCTCTGATATTGAAAATGCAGTGCTGGACGGAAGAGTAGATGCGGGTGTAATTATTCATGAGAACAGGTTCACCTATCAGCAGAAAGGACTTGTGAAAATTATTGATCTTGGTGAATACTGGGAAAGTACCACCGGCAGCCCTATTCCATTAGGTGGCATCTTTATACGAAAAGATGTTCCTGATCACATCAAACAACAGGTAGATCAGCTGATACATGACAGCCTGCAATATTCCTACAAACACTATCCTGCATTATCATCCTATGTAACAGATCATGCACAGGAAATGGATGAATCAGTAATGCGTCAGCATATTGATCTGTATGTAAATGATTTCAGTCTTGGGCTCGGCGAAGCAGGTAAGGCTGCAGTAGACAAACTGATGTCAGTATATTCATAATAGTTAGTAGAACGATAATAAAAAATAGCCCACAGATGACTTGCATTGTCTGTGGGCTATTTATGTCTTAATGGTTGTATTACTACCGCGCTTCCTTTATTACGATGACCTAAGAAGCTAATGCGGCCTTGTACACTTCGAGCACTCTTTTTCTTGCCTGCTCATGTGCAACCATTGGTTTCACATAAGTCAGTTCTTCAAATTCAGGAACCCATTTTCTGATATATTCAAAAGAAGGATCAAAACGTTCTCTTTGCAATGTCGGATTGAACACCCTGAAATAAGGCGCCGCATCACAGCCGCAACCTGCCGCCCATTGCCAGTTACCATTGTTTGCCGCAAGATCATAATCGAGTAGTTTCTTAGCGAAATAAGCTTCTCCCCAACGCCAGTCTATCAATAGGTGCTTCGTAAGAAAACTTGCAACGACCATGCGTACACGGTTGTGCATAAAACCTGTCGTATTTAACTCACGCATGCCTGCATCTACAAGCGGATAACCTGTTTGTCCGTCACACCATTGCTGAAACTCTTTCTCATTATTCCGCCATCGTATGTTGTCATATTCACGACGGAAAGAGTGTTCTACGACATGCGGGAAATGCCACAGTATCATCTGAAAGAAATCACGCCATATCAGTTCACCAAGAAATGTCTCGTTCAACTGATTCGCCCGGTCTGCCAATTCACGTATGCTCATTGTACCAAAACGCAGATGCAATCCAATGTGTGTAGTGCCTTCAATGCCCGGCAGATCCCGCGTCTTATCGTAATTCTTTATCACGCTGTCCTTTATTCTCATAGAGGGGAATCCTCTATCTCCCGCAAGGAATCCAATAGCACGCAGGCTCGGTACCTTTTTAGCTTTCTGCTTAAAGAAATTCCTGAAATATATTTCCGTAGGATATGCTTGTAAATAATACTCATTCAGTAATGTTTTCCATTTTTTACTATAAGGCGTAAATACCGTATATGGTTCCCCGTTATCTTTCATAATTTCATCCCGGTCAAAGATCACCTGATCTTTGTACTGATGAAAGCCAATCCCCTTCTCTTTCAGTCGTTTTGCAATATCCGCATCCCGCTTCACGGCATACGGCTCATAGTCAATATTGGTGAACACTTCCTGCACATTGTACTGTGTAGTCCAATGTTCAAACGCTTCCTGCGGAGTACCGTAATAAATATCCAGTGTACTCCCCAGTTTACTGAGTTTCACCTGCAGATCATTCAATGTATCATGAATAAAAGTGACACGTCTGTCATGCTTGTCTTCAAGATCATTCAGAATGTTTGTGTCGAACACAAATACAGGTACAACAGGATTTGACGACTTTAATGCGTGGTATAAAGCTGCCTGGTCCAGCAGACGTAAGTCACGTCGCAACCAGCATAAATTGATTGTTGGAGGCATAAGAGTGGTTAGTTTTGCATTCTCAAATAAACAATCTCAGGTACAAGATAAACCGGATAAGACAAAGAAAAATCCACTAAAAATATGCCACTGCCGTGCGGTTTCAGTGTATATTCTTATAAATAAGTAGTCGTATATTTTTAACTATAATCCTTCGTGAATGAGCTCATGTAGAATGACCGCAGTGGCATTTCCATAACTACTATCACGGAATGCTCCCACCCAGCGAATGCCGGTAACGGCATTGGTAAGAAATATTTCCTCTGCTGTCTCAAGATCCGCTACCGTTATAGGTTTCTCAGTTACGGTGAAAGGTAGTTCCATACGCAGGAGGTTCTTACGCATTACACCGCATACCCCTCCTTCCGACAAAGGAGGTGTAATAATTTCCCGGCCCTGTACTATAAAAAGATTCGCAATAGTAGTATCCGCCACCCTTCCACACGGGTTCAGCAGCACTGCTTCATTAATGCGGTGTTGCTTGGCGTACATGGCAGCCATGACATATGGCAGGCAATTATTCGACTTTATATAGGAGTATTTGTCGCTCGCTTTTCTCACATCGGGGAAAATATCCAGCCTTAATCCTGTCTCATTTAACTCGAGCACCTGCCGGTTCAGCTCCCAGCTCTGGATGATAAAATTGGGGATGTTATTTATCGGGTCATACAAGCCTCCGTCTGACCTGAAAACAGTCAATCTTACCCTTGCCAGCCGATCATGTCCATTCCGGCTGCAAAGCTCTGTTATAAGCCTGGTAAAATATGTTTTGGTAAACTGTTGGGGAACGTCAAAATGAAGGAGGTTCATGCTGGACATCAGCCGTTCAAAGTGCAGGTCAGCCAGCAAAACCTTTCCCTGGTACACCCGCATGGTTTCAAAACATCCATCTCCATAACGGAAGGAACGGTTATCGGCCGTTAATATAGGTTCCGATGCCGCAATAAACTTACCATTATAACATAGAGACCCCGATTGCACTTCGAACACTTTAACTTTTAAATGGACTGTTAAGTTACGGAAAATTAATGGGGTAAAAATGGGTAGCGGTTACCCGGCCCGATGCCGGATAACCGACTTTTTTCACATAGGACAGGGGTTCTTCCCGGCGTAGGCAGGGATGGACACCTGTAATGACTGACAACCCAATAAAGGATACTGCTGATGATACGGGAAACGCTTAGACCATACTACGTACAAACCAGGCACTGGCTTGCATTACGCTAAGTGTGACACAGTATTTTTCATAGTTCAAAAAAGTATAAGATAAATAGGACACTTCGAACAATCACATGACAGGAATTAAATTCCACCATACCATTCGGTATCTGTAATCATTCAGTATTCTTCTCCATTCAGGAAAGATACATACGTGGTCATACTTTCATAGTGTTGCTTGATTCTCTGAACGTTCACGACAATTTCCACAATGTGTTTTACATTGTACGACTTATAGTTTTGGTTCTCCCAACAGGGAATATTAGCTTCTGATATCGGATCTGTTTTCGAATGCTGTTTACTTACTTCCTACTAACAGTAGTTGACACAGCAAAGATGCTGATTTTGTTTTATTCTACAATAGCAAGTTAAGGGTATTGCAAATATGAGGGATAATACTTATGAAAAAATAAAAAATTAGGAATTGAGAATTTAACACGAAGACTGATCGCAGTATTTCAATTCCTAATCCAGGCGCTTAATTCAGCTTCATTTCTGGTATATCTCCATTGACTACCAGTCGTCCCGCTGTTTTGGCAATGATTTCTTCCACACTTACACCAGGGGCTCTTTCCAGTAAGCGGAAGCCTTCAGGAGTGATATCCATTACCGCCAGTTCGGTTACCACTTTCTTTACACACGATACACCTGTCAGCGGCAATGTACACGTTGGTAGTAATTTGCTTTCCCCTTTGGGATTTGTATGCATCATCGCCACGATAATATTTTTTGCAGATGCGACGAGGTCCATCGCCCCTCCCATTCCCTTTACCATTTTACCCGGTATTTTCCAGTTGGCGATATCTCCGGTGTCAGATACTTCCATGGCGCCCAATACAGTAAGATCCACCTTTCCTGCCCTGATCATACCAAAGCTCTCTGCGGAGTCAAAAAAGGCGCCTCCAGGCAATACAGTGACCGTTTCCTTACCGGCATTGATCAGGTCTGCATCCATCTCTTCTTCTTCGGGATAAGGCCCCATACCCAGCAATCCATTCTCAGACTGTAACATGATAGAAATCCCCGGCGCTATGAAGTTGGCCACCAGGGTCGGGATACCAATACCCAGGTTCACATACATACCATCGCGCAGTTCCTGTGCTATTCTTTTGGCAATGCCATATTTATCTAAAGACATAACAATTTTCAGATTTGAGGTTGCAGTAAGCTTGAGCGTTAACTCATTTTCACGGTTTTCCGCTCAATACGTTTTTCATAATTACTTCCCGGGAAGATACGGTGCACATAGATGCCCGGTACATGGATCTGGTCGGGGTCCAGTTCTCCCGGCTGCACCAGGTGTTCTACTTCAGCGATGGTGATATTCCCCGCTTTGGCCATAGAGGTACTGAAATTACGGGTGGTTTTCCGGAATACCAGGTTGCCCATCGTATCCCCTTTCCAGGCTTTTACGATAGAAAAATCAGCATGTAATGCCAGTTCCATCAGATACTGCTTGCCATTGAACTCGCGCGACTCCTTTCCGTTTGCAATCTCGGTTCCATAACCAGCCGGGGTGAAGAAAGCGGGAATTCCCATACCTGCCATCTGGATACGGGTAGCCAGGGTGCCCTGGGGAATGAGTTCTACCTCCAGTTCACCGGAGAGCAGCTGGCGTTCGAATTCAGCGTTCTCTCCCACATAAGACGAAAGCATCTTTTTGATCTGCCGGGTTTTCAGCAGCAATCCAAGGCCAAAATCGTCTACACCGGCATTGTTGGAAATACAGGTTAACTGTTTGATGCCCTTACGCACTAAGGCGGCAATACTGTTTTCGGGGATGCCGCACAAACCAAATCCGCCCAGCATTAAGGTAGCGCCGTCGCGGATGTCATGCAATGCTTCATCAGCATTCGCTACAACTTTGTTCATGTTTTGGTGATGTTTTTAAAGAGGATGGCTTCAGCTCCTCGGTTTGGCCAGTTTAAGCATAGGGTCATGCTTTGGTGGCAGCTGGTCGATGATGCCTCTCTTAATTTTCTTAACAAATGGAATTAATGTATCCTGTTCGCCTGAAATTAGGCTATTATTATTAACCGGCAAAAGAGAGCGGGGGGTCTTCACATATTCCTGCCGCTTCAGGTTCAGATCCAGCATGTTCTTATCGTTGGACACAGCTGCGAACATCATATCATACACTTCCTTAAACTTGTTGGGGTGCGACTCATAATAGGCATAGCTGTGGTTAAACTCCTTAGGCGTCAGTTTATGCAGATCCAGGATCTGGCGGTAATATACCTTCACCCTTTCCTTGCGCACGGAATCACTGACGATCACGTTGGACTGATCATCATCCGTCATGGTGCTGTACGAATCTGCTATGTTCATATCCAGCAGCACATCGCGCATCTTTTCTTTCGACAGAACGTCTTTCGGTACTTTATCCGCCTCCCCGCACGCCGTTATCAACAGCACCAGGCAAACTGCTATTATTCTATACATAAATGATTTTCCTTCTTCAGAATGCAAAGCTATTTCATCTGCTGATATTTCGCAGCATTGGTGACGTCCATAATGGCAAGTAATTGTGCTGCGCGTGACTTTTCCTGCGGAGGTGATTTGGCAAAGATCTTCTGCAGTTCATCCGCCTTTGCGGTAAAGAACGTCGCCATCAGCATAGAATTGGGTATATCCTGATAGATGGCGTATAACATATTCAGGCAATTCATCACCGCATTACGCCCCTTGGTCATATCCTCATACATCATATCCAGGCCCTGCCGGTGATACTGGTACATCACATCATGAAAACGGGCGAATTTCACATTCAGCAGATTATCCTGCAGCCAGTAGCGATTACGGTTGCCTTCAAAAGGTTTCCATCCGGCAATATCTTTCCCGTCAGGCGCATTGGTCACTATATTCAGCGCCTTCTTATAGAAATCGTCTCCTCCCCTGGCAGCAAAAGAATCTGCGTCCAGTCCGAGGATAATATAAGTGTAATAAGCCAGGATGGCTGTCAGGTTAGACGCCAGCGGATCACTTCCCACTACACGGTTATCACTGAATTCCAGCGGCTGAAACTCCACATAACGGAACACCACATTCTGGTCCTGTGTGTTCAGGAGACTGGTCAGGTATCCTGCATTGTATACGGGCCGGGTAGCCTGTACGGTCAGCGTAGCCTTGAAAGTATTGTTGCCCAGGTCTTCAGTAATATTAACCAGGAAGTTACACTCTATACGTTCTGCCGGCGTATACGCTTCATCACTCCATCTGCGGCCATTCAGGAATTCCCTGATGGAATTCTGTAAAGTGGTAAATACCTTCCTGCTGGTGTTGTTATTTACCAGCCTGCCGGTAGTGACAGTAACATTGGCGCGGAGTTCCTGCGCCTGTGCGGGTAACAGGGCCAGCAAAGTTCCTGCTATTGACATAATGAAAGCAAAACACCAGGACCTGTGTTTGGCATGCCATAAGTGAGCGTTATTTGCCATTGTGATCATTCTGTTATATAGAGCATGTGTTTAGACTACCAGGGGAGCGCTGTTAAGGTGAATGATGTCCACAATAGCAGCCACAATATCCTGCGCCACGGCCAGTTTTGATTTCAGGGGCAGGTCTCTTGCATCGCCTTTTTTGTCGAATAAAGTTACCTTATTGGTATCATGATTAAAGCCGGCGCCCTTGTCATTCAGGGAATTCATTACAACAAGGTCCAGGTGTTTTTCCCGGAGTTTCTTCAAGGCATATTCCTTCTCGTTGTTCGTCTCCAGTGAAAATCCCACCAGCACCTGTTTATCGGTACGGGTAGCGCCCAACGTACGCAGGATATCTTTTGTTTTTTCCAGTTCCAGCGTCAGGGCATCTCCCTCTCCTTTCTTCATCTTGATATCTGCCACATGTTTGGGCCGATAATCCGCCACTGCTGCCGCCATTACAATTACATCAGCCTGGGCAAAATGAGCAGCGCTGCTGTTGAACATGTCTTCCGCTGTCACCACCCGGATGGTATTGACAGCCGGATTGCCTGCCGACAGACCTGTAGGTCCCAGTACCAGGGTTACCTCGGCTCCTGCAGCCGCCAGTGCATCTGCAATGGCGATTCCCATTTTCCCGCTGGAATGGTTACTGATATAACGTACAGGGTCCAACGGTTCTTGCGTAGGACCAGCAGTTACCAGCGCTTTTTTTCCTTTCAGCGGCTGGCCGGCATTGCCAAACTGTTGCTGATCAATATACTGTGAAGCTTGTTCCACACCTGATTGCCCTACCAGACCAGCACCATCTGCTATCTCTCCGGATTTCAGAGATTGTCTGGCACTGAAATGCGCCTCCAGGTACTTTACAATATTCTCCGGCTCTGCCATACGGCCCTCACCGAACAGGCCACTGGCCAGTTCTCCTTTTTCCACCGGGATCTGCTGGTGCCCGTAAGAGAGCAACTTACTGATATTGTTCTTTGTAGCAGGGTGATGCCACATATCCTCATCCATGGCAGGTGCAAATAACACAGGACAGGTGGCCGATAAATAGGTCGCCATCAACAGGTTATCGCAGGCGCCATTGGCCATTTTAGACAGGGTATTGGCAGAAGCCGGTGCTATCAGCATCACGTCTGCCCAACGCCCCAGCATCACATGGTTATTCCAGCTCTGGTTATCGCTGATGGTTACGGGTACTTCATGTTTAGACAGGGTAGCCAGGGTCAGCGGCGTAATAAAATCGCAGGCAGACGGGGTCATGACCACTTTAACGTCTGCACCTTCTTTTACCAGCAATCTGACAAGCGTAGCTGCTTTATAGGCAGCAATGCTGCCGGATACACCCAGTAATATTTTCTTTCCTTGAAGCATGACGGATTGGCTATTAAACAAAAAGGCGGCAGAAACATGTTTCTGCCGCCATGAAGTTAGATATTTTTCAGTCAAACTACTTAACTATACAAGTCGTCGTCATTCCTGCGGAAGTAGATCTTATCTTCCAGGAATTCCATTGTAGCCTGGATAGCCGGATTAGCCATCCTCTCATAGAAACGGGAGATCTCGATCTGCTCTTTGTTCTCATGCACTTCCTCCAGGTTGTCCGTGTGGCTGGCAAATTCTTCCAGCTTGGAGTGCAGCTCTTCCTTCACAGATATGTTGATCTGGTTGGCGCGTTTCGCGATCACTGCAATAGATTCATACAGGTTACCAGTTTTGCTCTTGATCTCGGTAGTATTTTTAGTTTCTACCATCGGATTGATGCTACTGGTGAGACCTCTTTTTATTTTGCTCATTCTCCAGGGAATTATTGTGTTTATTAATTGTTTTTAGTTTCAGTATCGGCTTTGTCAGATTTCTTTGAATCCTCAGATTTATCTGTTTTATCAGCCTTCTTATTAGCTGCTTTTTCAGCTTTCTTTGCTTCTTTCTTCAGACGTTCGGTTTTCGCATTAGCGGTAGCCGTATAACTTTCGATCGTCTTAATATTACCCTGCGCTAAGGTATAATATTTCTCAGCATCGCCCTTCAATTTGCTTTTCGGATAGTGATCCGCGAAATCCAGGTATTCAGAGAGTACATCGTCGTAGCGTTCTTTCTGCTTTTCCCAGATGCTATTTTTGGCATATTGATAATAAGCCTTGATAGCCATATACTTATACTCATCGCTCTTGTCAGAATCCGGATAGTTGCGCATCAGGCTCTTGAAAGAGATGGCAGCTGCCTTGTAATATCCTAAGTTATAGTATAACTCTGAGTTATTGTATTCTTTCTTTTCCAGCTTCCGGCGACTCAGTTCGATCACAAGATTGGCCTCGGGCACTTTATCGGAAGTAGGATAGTTGTTGATGAAGGTCTGCATGGCAGCAATAGCTTTCTGGGTATTGGTCTGGTCCAGCTGTACCTTCGGAGACTGTTTATAATAGCAGTAGGCCTGCATATAATCCATCTCAGTTGCTCTCGGGCTGTTCGGGAAGTTATCCAGGTAGTTCTTGAAATAGAACCCGGCCTGTACATAATCCTTCATCTTATAAGAGCAGTAGCAGTAATTATAATAGATAGGTTCATACTTATCAGTACCCTTATATACCTGGAACAAGGACTCGTACAAGGCCTGGGCTGAAGTATATTTCTTTTTAGCATACAACTTGTCAGCGTATGCCAGCTTGGCTTCGTAGTCCTTGCTTTTTTCAATTCTGCGCAGTTCCGTATTACATGATACTGAAGCGGTTACTGCTACAAAAAGACTGATGTATAAAACTATTTTCCGCATAAAGAGGGCAAAGTTAAGAATTAAATGTAAATGTAAGATAGGGCGGCTATCGAAGCTGTTAAAATTTTGCAAAAGCCGGCCCCGGCAGGATGACTTGCCTTCTCTTGTCTACGGTTTATTCCCGGGTTAGTAAAAAAGGTCAACAAAACATCCCCCACTTTCTACCACCTGGATCATATTCCCCCACTTTTTACCACGAAAATCTCTTTTCTCCACTTTTTACCACAGAAAGCTCGAAAATGGGTGATTGGGAGTTATCCGTTCCGTTTTTACTTCCCGCTAATTAGCCCGGTATCGGGACTCTTGGTTGATTATTCACGCTAAGTAGCTTCGGTTTCAGCATGGGATGGCGGTCGGCGCCTCTCTGAATAACTATTGAGCTTCGTCAAGCGAATAGGGGATAGAATATGAATTGGCGACACCGGTCGTATCACCCGAGAGCCGAAGGCCCGCCATTCCCATCTGAAACCGCTTCTACTTAAGCTCTCCTGCTATAATTTCAAGTGTCTGATTATTAATGGTTTCCTGTTTCAAGTCCAACTATACGTCTGGTATGCGTCCGGTATGCGTCGGGTCTAAAGCGTGTATAAAGTATATCAAGGCCCGCCATTCCCATCTGAAACCACTTCTACTTAAGCTCTCCTGCTATAATTTCAAGTGTCTGATTATTAAAGGTTTCCTGTTCAAGTCCAACTATGCGTCGGGTATGCGTCCAGTATACGTCGGGTCTAAAGCGTGTATGAAGTATATCAAGGCCCGCCATTCCCACATCTGAAGCCACTACTACTTAAGCCTCCTGCTATAATTTCAAGTGTCTGATTATTAATGGTTTCCTGTTCAAGTCCAACTATACGTCGGGTATGCGTCCAGTATGCGTCGTGTATGAAGGATATCAAGTCCACGTCAAAGGCATATCAAAAGCATGTCAAAGGCACGGTAAAGGCATCGTAGCGGAATACTAAAAAGTGTAGTAGAGGGTCGGAAATCCAAATAACTCATTGATAATTAGACACAATAATCTGTAGCAGGAAGCTTAAGTAGCAGCGGTTTCAGATGGGAATGGCGGGCCTTCGGCTCTCCGGCAACACGACCGCTGCAGTCCAATCTATATCCAGCCCCTATTCGCTTGATAACGCTCAATAGCATTCCAGACAGGAGAGGCGCCGACCGCCATCCCATACTGAAACCGGAAGTACTTAGCGTACAAACAAGAGAAGAACTTGATAACAAACAACTTACAGTGTTATAAACACAAAATACACATTTATAAACACGTTATTAACACACAATCCACATCAATTCACATTCATTACACAATAAAGCTCACACAATTCAATATTATAGGCAAAATACTACTGTGGAAAAAATTTATATTTCATTTTTTCGTTAGAGAGTGGGAAAAAGTGTTATTTTGTGTTAGAAAAGTGTTTTTCAAGGACTTTCGCCCCCAAGTATGACAGGCTTTCTCGGTGAATATGAGGCTACGCTGGATGCAAAAGGGCGCTTTCTACTCCCCGCTGGCTTTAAAAAGCAGCTGGCAGAGAGCGCAGGGGAGCAGTTTGTACTGAACCGAGGGTTTGAAAAATGCTTGTCTTTGTATCCCATGAATGAATGGCAGCCAATTTTCGAGCGTATCAGTAAGTTGAACGACTTCGATCCGAAAGTTAGGGAATTCCGGCGCTATTTTCTGAACGGAGCTACAATATGTGAACTGGACAGTGCAGGGAGATTATTAGTACCAAAAAACCTGATGTCGTACGCCTCTCTTGAAAAAGACATTGTACTGGCGGCGGCAACCAATAAGATAGAGATCTGGGATAAAGGTAAATACCAGGAGTTCTTTGAAAATTTCTCACCAGGATCATTTAGTGACCTGGCCCAGCAAGTAATGGGAGGCGGAGATAATAATATTTCGATTTAACCGAGTATGGAAGAAGGTTCAGCATATCATCTGCCCGTGTTACTGCAGGAAGTGATCACAAACCTGCAGATACACCCCGACGGTGTATATGTAGATGCCACTTTTGGTGGAGGGGGCCATTCCAGGGCAATCCTGGAACAACTAAATGAAAACGGCAGATTGATTGTATTTGACCAGGACGAAGACGCATACGCCAACCGGATAGATGACCCCAGGGTCACATTCGTTCAACAGAACTTCCGGCATATGCAACGCTTCCTGAAATTATACAAGTCTACCCCGGTAGATGGCATTCTGGCTGACCTCGGAGTTTCTTCCTGGCAGTTCGATACAGCAGAAAGAGGATTCAGTACCCGCTTCGACGGAGACCTGGACATGCGGATGGATAAACGGGCTACACAAACCGCCGCCGCACTCCTGCAATCATCTACCGAAAAACAACTGCAACTGATCTTTCAGGAATATGGCGAAGTAACAAACGCCCGTACCCTCGCAAAGATCATCGTGCAGGAACGCAAGGCAAGACCTATGCGTACCATTAGTGAATTCAAATCTGTAATTCAGCCGATAGTAAAAGGTAATCCGCAGAAATACCTGGCACAAGTATTCCAGGCCCTGCGAATTGCAGTCAACGATGAACTTGGTGCCCTGAAAGATATTTTGACACAGTCAGCGGAAGTGCTGAAACCAGGCGGTAAACTCGCCATCATCACTTTCCACTCACTGGAAGACAGACTGGTGAAAAACTTTATGAAAATGGGACAATTTGAAGTACAGGATGATGCGTTCTCTTTTGAGACGCCTCCTAAACTCTTCAGGTTAGTGACAAAAAAGCCAGTAACTGCCAGCCCCGAAGAGCTGAAGCGCAATACGAGGTCCCGAAGTGCAAAACTCCGGGTAGCCGAAAAATTATAAGATTGATTATGAAATCGCTATGCCAATGTACCTGTTTAATAACAGGCTACATTGGCTTAGTAGCATAAATAATAATAAAGTGTTGCAGGACGAAGAAGCATACATATCAGCCGTCGACGAGACCCCGGAAGAACAACCGGAACAGCATGAACACAAGAAGGAATGGCGCCTTCGTATCAACTACAGGGCCATTACACGAAACATGCCGTTCATCGGATTCCTGTCCCTGCTCGCACTGATATATATAGCCAACAGTCACCTGGCCGAAAAAAAGATCCGGCGCATCAATAAACTTGGCAAGGAAATAAAGGAACTCAAATGGGAGTACCTCAACGTCAAAAGTGAACTGATGTTCCGTAGTAAAATGAGCGAAGTAGGCAAAGCAGTAGAGCCCCTGGGACTAAAACCGCTTAGCTCTCCGCCACAGAAAATTGAACTGGAGAAAAAGGAATAACCTTTTATATAACAAACAGTGGAAGTAAAGAAAGACATATTGTGGCGTGTGTATCTATGCTTTATTGGCATGGGACTGTTTGGTGCGGCAATCCTTGTAAAAGTGTTCATCGTACAGAACGTAGAAGGCAACTACTGGCGCAGTATGGCAGACAGCCTCCATACCCGCTACGTTTCTCTCGATGCTGACCGTGGCACTATTTATTCAGAAGAAGGCAGAATGCTTTCCACTTCCATCCCTTACTTTAATCTGAGGGTGGATTTCGCTGCTGATGGCCTGCGGGAAAATAAAGGAAAGATATTCACAGACAATGTTGACTCATTGTCTATTCGCCTTTCCGAACTGTTCGGCGATCATACGCCCGCAGAATACAAACATATCCTGCGGGACGCATACAAGAACAAAGACAGGTACTATCTCCTCAAAAGAGATGTAACATTTACCCAGTATCAGGCAGTCCGCGACTTCCCGATGTTCAGACTGGGAAAGAACAAAGGCGGCCTGATCGCAGAAACGAAAAATAAACGCATCAACCCCTTCAAACTATTGGCTAACCGTACAATAGGACTGGCAAGGGAAAATGCACAGAACGTAGGTCTCGAAAGGACCTACGATAAATATTTAAAAGGCGTTACCGGTAAAAGACTGATGCGCCGTATCGCCGGTGGAACATTTGTTCCCGTGGAAGGATACGATATCGAACCTGAGAACGGACGAGATATCATCACCACCATCGACGTCAATATGCAGGACATCGTGGAAACAGCGCTCATGAATATGATGGTGAGCAACGAAGCAGAACACGGCACCTGCATCCTGATGGAAGTGAAAACCGGTAAGATAAAAGCCATTGCCAACTTAGGCCGGCAACCCGATGGCAGCTACTGGGAAGACATGAACTACGCCTTACAGGTAGGCGAACCGGGATCCACTTTCAAACTGGCTACCGTGATCGCTGCCCTGGATGATCAGTACGTCACCATGAACAACCAGGTAAACCTGAACGAAGGCCGCTGGCAGATTGGAAGGAGAACAGTGTTTGATTCCGAACCTCACCCCGGACAAACAAACGTCAGCATCAAACATGCTTTCGAACTGAGCTCCAACGTGGGAATGGCAAAGCTGGCCATGCAGTGTTACGCAAAAAGGCCGAACGACTTTGTAGCGCACCTGCGTAAACTGAAGCTGGACAAACCCACCGGTATCGACCTCGTAGGGGAAGGTAAACCGGTGATCAAGAATACGAAATCAAGGACATGGAGTTCCACCACCCTGCCATGGATGGCCTTTGGATACGAAGTGTTAATAAGTCCGTTACAAACCTGCATGTTGTACAACGCAGTCGCTAACAACGGCACCATGATGAAGCCTTACCTGGTAAACTCCATCATGGAATATGGTCAGCCGGTGGAATACTTCGATCCGGAAGTGGTGATGGACAGTATCTGCTCGCAAAACACGCTCAGGCAGGTAAGACAGATGCTGGAAGGTGTGGTGACCAATGGTACGGCCAAAGCCTTATGGTCGCCGTACTACAAATTTGCCGGCAAGACCGGTACCGCCCTGGTAGCCAACGGTAAACAGGGGTATGCAGATAAGATCTACCAGTCTTCATTTGCAGGGTACTTCCCGGCCAACGATCCGCAGTTCACCTGTGTAGTGGTGATCAAGAACAAGCCAGATGCGGCGAAGTTCTACGGAGGTGCGGTAGCAGGACCTGTGTTCCGCGAAGTAGCCGACAAACTGTACGCGATCGCAGTGGAGAAACAAAAGCCCATGCGTGCTTCCCTGGCAATAGATACATTGCTGGCGTTTAAAAACGGACAGGGACGCGAATGGAAAACAATACTGAATAAACTGAACCTGCCAATGGCGGGTAGTGTGAATAACAGCAGCTGGGTAAGCCCGAAAGTGGATGATAAAAAGATCGCTTTCGCGCAGGTACAGCAAGTGAAAGGAGGAGTGCCCAATGTAACGGGAATGGGATTAAAAGATGCACTGTACCTGTTGGAGAATGCAGGATTGCGTGTGATCATCAAAGGAGCCGGAAAGGTGACCAGTCAGTCAATACCCGGCGGCTCCCAGTTAGAAAGAAATCAGACAATCGTAATAGAACTGAGCTAAGAGAATGAAGACGTTGCGTGACATACTATACAATGTGAGCATCCGTGAGATACACGGCAGTACAGATACTGCTGTTAACTCATTAAGCATCGACTCCCGGGCCATTGGTCAGGGAGATGCCTTTATTGCAATAAAAGGCGTACATGCAGATGGTCACCTGTTTATAGATAAAGCCCTTGCACAGGGCGCCGCAGCTATCATCTGTGAAGAACTGCCACAAAACCTGGCAGACGGAGTGACCTACGTACTTGTGAACAGCAGCGCTACCGCAGCTGGCATCATCGCAGGTAACTTTTACGATAATCCGTCACATAAACTGAAACTGGTCGGTGTAACAGGTACCAATGGTAAAACCACCATCGCTACCCTCCTGTTCCGCCTGTTCAGTAAACTGCGTTTCCACTGCGGATTGCTGTCTACTGTTCAGAACCAGATCGGCGACAAGATCGTTCCGGCTACACATACCACTCCTGACGCCATTCACCTGAATGCCCTGCTGGCAGAAATGGTGGATGAAGGTTGTGAATATGTGTTTATGGAAGTCAGCTCCCACGCGGTGCATCAGCAACGTATCGCCGGACTGAAATTCGCTGGTGGTATATTCAGCAACATCACACACGATCACCTGGATTACCACAAGACTTTCGACGAATATATCAGGGTGAAAAAAGCCTTCTTTGACGGACTGCCACCTACTGCCTTTGCACTCACCAACCTGGATGACAAGCGGGGTAACGTAATGCTGCAGAACACCCGTGCAAAGAAACAATCATACAGCCTGCGTACAGTAGCTGACTTCAAGGGTAAGATCCTTGAAAACAACCTGACAGGGCTGATCATGACCGTGAATGAAAAAGAGGTGCATTTCCGCCTGATAGGTGAATTCAATGCATACAACTTACTGGCGGTATATGGCACAGCCATATTGCTGGGACAGGATAAGGACGAAGTACTGCAGGCACTCAGCGACCTGTCTGGCGCTGAAGGCAGATTCGACTATATCATGTCGGCCAACGACAGGATCATTGGAATTGTCGATTATGCACATACACCTGATGCGCTGCTGAACGTGCTGGCCACTATCAAGAACCTGCGCAAAGGCAACGAACAGGTGATTACAGTGGTAGGTTGCGGCGGCGACCGCGATACAGCGAAACGCCCCGTGATGGCAGCAGTAGCCACTGAACACAGTGATAAGGTGATCCTGACTTCTGACAATCCACGCTCAGAAGATCCGGTAGCCATCATTCACCAGATGGAAGCAGGTATACCAGTGCATCAGAAGAAAAAATCACTGTCTATCACCGACAGAAAAGAAGCCATTAAAACAGCTGTAAGCCTGGCCAACCCGGAAGATATTATCCTGGTAGCAGGTAAAGGCCACGAAAAATACCAGGATATCCAGGGAGTGAAACACCCTTTTGACGACAAACAGGTGTTACGTGAAATGCTGGAACTAATGGGGAAATAACAACAATGCTGAGACAACTAACAAAACTAAACCTGTAAGTAACGACTACAGGCAACTGACAGAGACTAACTAACTATATGCTATATTACTTATTTAACTATCTCAAATCATTAAACTTCAGCGGTAGCGGGATGTTTCAATTCATCACCTTCCGTGTTACAATGGCATTGCTGCTGTCGTTAGCGATTTCTTTGTTATTAGGTAAGCGCATCGTCCGTTACCTGCAGCGCAAACAGATCGGGGAAACCATCCGCGACCTGGGCCTGGCTGGAGAAAATTCCAAGAAAGGTACCCCTACCATGGGTGGTCTCATCATTTTGTCTTCCATTCTCATTCCTACCCTCCTTTTCGCCCAGATCAAAACGGTGTATGTATGGCTGATGCTCTTATGTACCGTATGGCTGGGACTGATCGGATTCCTGGATGACTACATCAAGGTGTTCAAGAAAAATAAAGAAGGACTGGCAGGTAAGTTCAAAGTACTCGGACAGATCGGTCTGGGTATCATCATAGGCAGCACACTCTATTTCAATGATAACGTAGTGATTTCCCGCGAAATCATCAGCGGTAACAAACTCGCTTCATATGAAAGAGATGTGCACCACAAAGAAAGAGTTACAAAGGATGGACACCGGTTTGCAGATGTAAAGACGCCAATCACCACCATTCCTTTTGTAAAAAATCATGAGTTCAACTACGCCAAACTGATCTCCTGGATGGGAGCAGGTGCGGAGAAATATACATTCATCCTGTATATCCTGATCGTAATAGTGATCATCACCGCCGTATCAAATGGCGCCAACCTTACGGACGGCCTCGATGGCCTTGCCACGGGAGTCTCGGCAGTGATCGGTGTGTGTCTCGGCATCTTTGCTTACGTATCGGGTAACATTCAGTTTGCAGAGTATCTGAACATTATGTATATCCCTAACCTGGGTGAATTATCCATCTTCATTGCCGCCTTTGTGGGTGCATGTGTGGGCTTCCTCTGGTATAATGCTTATCCGGCGCAGGTATTCATGGGTGATACCGGTAGCCTTGCACTGGGAGGTATCATCGCTTCCATCGCGATCATCGTAAGAAAGGAATTACTGATACCTATCTTCTGTGGTGTGTTCCTGGTAGAAAATCTCAGCGTAGTGCTGCAGGTGTCCTACTTCAAATACACTAAAAAGAAATATGGCGAAGGAAGACGCATCTTCAGGATGTCTCCTCTTCACCACCACTATCAGAAGCTGGGATATCACGAAAGTAAAATTGCAACAAGGTTCTGGATCGTTACCATTATCTGTGCAGCAGTATCTATAGCAACGTTGAAAATGAGATAAACATGCAAAAGAAACTCATCATACTCGGAGCCGGCGAAAGCGGTATCGGCGCTGCCCTTCTAGGGAAGCAGCGGGGGTATGATGTATTTGTGTCTGATGGCGGTGCTATAAAAGACATCTACAAACAGGAACTGGCGGTCAACCATATTCCGTTTGAAGAAGGGCGGCACTCCTGGGATGTGATCCTGAATGCTGATGAGATCATCAAAAGTCCTGGCATACCCGAGAAGAGTGAGTTAATGAAAAAAGTGCGGGAAAAACAGGTACCAGTGATCTCCGAAATAGAATTCGCTTACCGGTTCAGCAAAGACAGCAAGGTCATTGCCATCACCGGTAGCAACGGCAAAAGCACTACCACTGCACTGACGTTCGACATCTTCGAAAGAGCAGGAATGAAAGCAGCGATGGTAGGCAATATAGGCCTTAGTTATGCAAGGCAGGTAGCCACTGCACCAGCGGATTACTATATCGTGGAAGTCAGCAGTTTTCAGCTGGATGATATTAAGGAATTCAAGCCTGACGTAGCCATTCTGCTGAACATAACACCAGATCACCTGGATCGTTATGAGTACAAAATGGAAAACTATGTGGCATCAAAGTTCCGCATAGCAATGAACCAGGGTCCGGAAGATTACTTCGTCTATTGCATGGATGATCCCGAGATCAGCGATTATTTAAGGAAGCAAACTATTTATTCAACAACAATACCCTTTACTATCATGGAACCATTAAAGCAAGGAGGATTTATGGCAAACGAACAGGTGAACATCCAGGTGAATGATGAGCCAATGATCGTATCAATGTATGATCTTGCGCTGAAAGGCAAACATAACTTGTATAATTCAATGGCAGCGGGTATTGCAGGACGCACCATGGACATCAGGAAAGAGAAGATCCGCGAGAGTCTTACTTCTTTCAAGAGCCTGGAGCACCGCATGGAGTATGTAGCTACTGTGCGCGGAGTGGATTTCATAAATGATAGTAAAGCAACCAACGTAAACTCTCTGTGGTTTGCATTGGAAAGCATGGAACATCCTGTAGTACTCATCATGGGTGGTGTGGATAAAGGAAATGACTACAGCGCGATCCAGGATCTGGTAAAAGAAAAAGTAAAAGCTATTATCTGTCTCGGTGTTGACAATGCCCCTATCCAGGAAGCATTATCCAACGATACACCAGTGATGGTAGATACACGCAATATGAAGGATGCTGTTCAGGCAGCATTCCAGCATGCAACAAAAGGAGATGTAGTATTGCTCTCCCCTGCCTGCGCCAGCTTCGACCTCTTCAAGAATTACGAAGACAGAGGCAAGCAGTTCAAGGAGGCAGTCAAAGAACTGTAACCGGCTTGTTGTCTGAAAGTAATACACTCAGACAACCGGCGCCAAAAGAGTGAAATGGACGTACTTCATAGGACCAAAGGAGACAGAGTGATATGGACGATCGTTATCTTCCTGTCACTGGTAAGCCTGCTCGCTGTTTACAGCGCCACGGGATCGCTGGCGTATCGGGAACAGGGAGGTCACACGGAGTACTATCTATTCAAACAACTGAGCGTACTGGGCATGGGGCTGCTGATCATCTACTTCGCACATCGGGTGAACTATACTATTTACTCACGTGCCGCGCAGATAGGATTTCTTGTCTCTATACCTTTACTCATCTACACACTGGCATTCGGACACAACATCAACGACGCCAGCCGTTGGATAAGACTGCCAGTTATCAACCTGACATTCCAGACATCGGACGTAGCCAAACTGGCCATATTCATGTATGTGAGCAGACAGCTGTCCAAACGGCAGCACGTGATCACTGATTTCAGGAAGGGCTTTTTGCCCATCATTATACCGGTAAGTATCATCTGTATGCTGATCATGCCGGCAAACATGTCTACAGCCTTGCTGCTGGGCGCCAGCTGCATGATTCTGTGCTTTATAGGCCGGGTACCTGTCAGGTTCCTGGCTTCCATGGTCTTAGCTGTAGTGGTACTCGTGTTACTCATGTTTGCCATTGCGAAGATCACCGGCCTTGAAATGCGTACACAAACCTGGATCAACAGGTTGGAACATTTCTCAGGAGATGATAACGCAGAACAACCTTACCAGGTGCAACAGGCGAATATCGCGATTGCCGGCGGAGGCGTACTGGGTAAGGGTCCTGGCAACAGCACACAAAGAAATTTTCTTCCTCATGCATATAGTGACTATATATATGCAACAATTATCGAGGAGTATGGTATCTTTGGCGCCTTTTTGATATTGATGGCCTACATGTTGCTACTCTTACGCAGCATCCGCATATACAGGAAATGCCCTTACGCATTCGGTGCATTTCTCGCAGTAGGACTCAGTGTCACGCTTGTAATACAGGCACTTACAAATATGGCAGTGAATGTGGGCCTGTTCCCCGTAACAGGGGTTACACTACCACTGGTAAGTATGGGAGGTTCTTCCGTAATCTTTACCAGCCTGGCCATCGGAATTATACTCAGCGTATCACGCAATGTGGAAGAACTCGAAGGCAAGAGAATAGAACAGGAGCGGATCGCTAAAGTGATGGAAGAAAACGGTATACAACCGGCAGCTTAAAACAACCAAAGTAAAAACGATACATATGCAACGCAGAATAATCATAGCAGGTGGCGGAACAGGAGGACATATCTTCCCGGCTATTGCTATTGCCAATGCGTTGAAGAAGATAGACCCGGAAACAGAGATCCTTTTTGTAGGCGCCAAAGGAAAGATGGAGATGGAAAAAGTGCCACAGGCAGGCTACAAGATCGAAGGACTCGAAATAGCCGGGTTAAACCGTAGTAACATGTTGAAAAACCTGTTGCTGCCTTTTAAAGTGATCAAAAGCCTGGGACAGGCACGCCGCATTATTGAACGTTTCCAGCCACAGGCAGTGGTGGGCGTTGGCGGTTATGCCAGTTTCCCCATCCTGCGTAAAGCGCAGAGCAAAGGCATCCCGACACTGATACAGGAACAGAACTCCTTCGCCGGTAAAGCCAATATGGTATTGGGCAGGAAAGCAAGGAAGATCTGTACCGGTTACGAAAACATGCAGAAATTCTTCCCTGCTGATAAGATCATCTTCACAGGCAATCCTGTAAGAAATAATATCACGCAGTCGTCCGTAACAAAGGAAGATGCATTGCAGCACTTCGGACTGAAAAGCGGTAAAACAACCGTATTCGCAGTGGGCGGCAGCCTTGGCGCGAAAGCGATCAACGAAGCACTGCATCCGCTGCTGTCCAGCTTTGTAGAGAAAGATATCCAGCTGATCTGGCAAACAGGTAAGCCATATTTCGAAACAGCAAAGAGCGCAGCAGCCGCATACTCATCTCATGTAAAGGTGTTTGAATTCATCAACCTGATGGACTTCGCCTATAAAGCAGCAGATGTAGTGATATCACGTGCAGGAGCACTGGCCATTGCTGAATTGTGTGTAGTGAAAAAGCCAGTCATATTCGTACCATACCCCTTTGCAGCAGAAGATCATCAGACCTTCAATGCACAAAGCCTGGTGGATAAAAAAGCAGCTATCATGATTAAAAATGATGATGCAGCCGCACAGCTGGGAACAACATTATTCAGCCTGGTACAAAACAAAGCACTGCTGGAACAACTGGCAGAAAATATCGGCAAACTGGGTAACACCAATGCTGATATGGTTATCGCAAAAGAAGTAATGGGATTAATAGGGTAATCAGTAATACGCAATTGAGACAATGGATCTGAACAACATAAAACGTGTGTACTTCATCGGCATCGGAGGCATTGGCATGAGCGCCATTGCACGCTTCTTCAATGAGAAGGGTGTGCAGGTGAGCGGTTATGACCGTACCGAGACGGCGCTTACCCGCCAGTTAGCTGAAGAAGGCATGCAGATCCATTATACCGACGATGTAGAACTGTTAGACAAACAGGCAGAACTGGTAGTGTACACACCCGCCATTCCTGGCTCCCACTCAGAACTGATCTGGTTCAAGGAACAGGGATATGAAGTGGTGAAACGCAGTGATGTATTACAGGAGATCACCAGGAACCTGTATGCAATCACAGTAGGTGGCACACATGGTAAAACCACTACCTCTACCCTGATCGCACACATACTCAGGCATACCGGTTATGGCTGTAACGCTTTCCTCGGAGGAATCAGCGCCAACTATGACCGTAACTTCTGGAGCAGCAGCAAACAGGTGGCTGTGATAGAAGCCGATGAATATGACCGTTCTTTCCTGAAACTGCATCCTGATGTGGCAGTATTAACCGCCATTGATGCAGACCACCTGGATATTTACGGCACAGAAGAAGAAGTACAGGAAGCATTTATACAGTACACCCGCAACATCAAAGCAAAAGGCACACTGGTGGCTAAGCAGGGTTTGCACCGCGCTGATGAACTTAAAGGCAATAACCACATCTGGTATCACCTGGACGACAACAAAGCGAATATATATGCCAACAATATACAGCCAACAGAAGGCGGTTATATGTTCGATGTGGTACAGAAAGACTGGAAACTGAAGAACATCTATCTTCCTGTTGGCGGTACCCACAACATCGAAAACACCGTAGCAGCCATCGCTGTTGCACACCTGCTGGGTATCGAAGATGATAAGATCAAAGCAGCTATTGCCGACTTTAAAGGTATCAAACGCAGGTTCGAGTACCTGGTGAAGAACGACTATCAGGTGTATATCGACGACTATGCACACCATCCGGAAGAATTGCGTGCACTGATCACCAGCGCCCGTGCATTATTCCCCGACAGGAAATGTATCGTGCTGTTTCAGCCGCATCTGTACACACGCACACGCGACTTCGCAGACGGTTTTGCTGAAAGTCTCTCGCTCGCAGATGAGGTACTGTTACTGCCTATCTATCCGGCCAGAGAACTACCAATCGAAGGTGTACACAGCGAAATGATAGCGAAGAAGATCAGTAAGCCCGTTCAGGTGATACAAAAAGAAGATGTGTTACCCTGGATAAAAGCGAACAGTGCGCCACTATTTATCACGGCAGGTGCAGGAGACATTGACCAGTTCCGGGAACCCGCACAGGAAATACTGACTGGAAAGGGCATCATAGACAATGAAGAAGTAAAGAAAGACGAATAAAAAAAGTATAACACCCAATGCAAACCAAAACCCGTAAAGTATTAAAACGAATCGGCACCGCCCTGATGTGGTTAGGGGTGCTGGCGGGCTTTGTTGTCATCCTGGTAGCCGCAGTGAATGACAAGAATGATGGTAAATGCACAGGGATCGTTGTGAAATTGCAGGGAGACGAGGGCAACTTCTTTATTGAGGAAAGAGATATCAAAGCACTGGTAGCAGACAAGGACATCAATCCTGTCGGCAAACGGATCAAGGATATTAATACAGCTAACCTGGAAAAGATCGTATCACGTGATCCCTGGGTAAAGAATGCAGAGATATTCCTTGACAATCAGCGCAAACTGAATATAAAAGTAACACAGCGTGAGCCGGTAGCGCGCATATTCACGGCGGCCGGCAACAGCTTTTACTTCGATACGGAAGGAGACCGGATTCCGGTATCTGCCCGTTACACCGCCCGGGTACCGGTGTTCACAGATTTCCCCGCAGACTTTCCGGCAAATGCTGCAAAGTTGAAAGGAGCAGACAGCTCACTGGCGGCAGGAATTATGACCCTGGGCACCTATATCATGGAAGATCCCTTCTGGTCTGCACAGGTAGAACAGGTAGTGATCACGCCGGCACGCGAATTTGAGATCATCCCGAAATTAGGCGATCATGTTATTGCCTTCGGCGAAGGAACCGATGTAGAGAAAAAGTTCAGCAAACTGCTGGCGTTTTATAAAGAGGGACTGAATAAAGTGGGTTGGAATAATTACGCAAGGATTAATGTTGCTTATGAAAATGAGGTTGTATGTACAAGAAGGAACGGTGAGGAATTATCCAGGAAACTGGCAACTGCAGATAGTGCACGTAACGCCGGAGGGGATTCTGCCGCAAAGTTCCTCATACACCACGATGAAATAACGCAAGCAGAAACAACATCGATGATGAAGAAGCAGGCAAAAGTGACGACACCTAAGCCGACGCAAGCTAAAGCCAAAGTGGCAACACCAAAGCAGGCGCAGGCCAAAGTAACATCTAAGCAGGCATCTTCAAAACCGAAAGTACAAAAGGTTACGGCAGCCGATAAAAAGGGGCCGAAAGCAGTGTATAAGCCGGTTAAAAAATCTGTCAACACAACAAAAAATAATAGAACGCCATGAATCAGGAAGCTCCCATCATTGTAGGTCTCGATATTGGAACTACAAAGATTGCTGCCATCGCAGGAAGAAAGAATGAATACGGGAAACTGGAAATCCTGGGATTTGGTAAAGCCCCATCTTTCGGTGTTCAGCACGGAATGGTGCTGAATATTGATCAGACTATCAAGGCTATCCGCCAGGCCCTGGAAAACTGCTACGCTTCTAATCCGAATCTCGAGATCAATGAAGTATATGTTGGTATTGCCGGACACCACATCAAGAGTCTGCAGACTCGCGGTGACATCGTGCGCAGCGATACCGAAGCCGAAATTTCTCAGAAAGACATCGATCAGCTGATCAATGACCAATATAAAACTGTGATTCCCGCCAGTGATCAGATCATTGACGTGATACCACAACAGTATATCGTGGATAGCCTCCAGAACATCACCTACCCTATCGGTATGTCAGGTGTAAAAGTGGGCGCCAACTTCCACATCATCACCGGCGACAAGAACGCTATCCGTAATATCAACCGTAGCGTGGAGAAATCCGGTCTGAAAATACATGACCTGGTACTGCAGCCACTGGCGTCTGCAGCAGCAGTAATGTGTGATATGGACTTCGAAGCAGGCGTTGCTATCGTAGACATTGGTGGTGGTACAACAGACCTCGCCGTGTTCTATGAAGGTATTCTGAAACACACAGCCGTGATCCCATACGGTGGTGAGAACATCACCAACGATATCAAAAACGGTCTGGGTGTACTGAAAACACAGGCAGAACAGATGAAAGTGCAGTTCGGTTATGCTTTGGCTGATGAAGCTAAGAATAACGCGTACATCACTATTCCTGGTCTGCGTGGACAAAGCCCGAAAGAGATTTCTGTAAAGAACCTGGCCCACATCATACAGGCACGTATGAGTGAGATCATGGACTTCGTGGTGTATCATCTGAAACAGATCGGTATGGACAATAAGATGCTGAATGGCGGTATTATCCTGACCGGTGGAGGTTCCCAGCTGAAACATCTCATACAGTTAACTGAATATACAACCGGTGTAAGCGCACGTATCGGTTATCCGAACGAGCATCTGGCCAGCGGTCATATTGACGAACTGACCAAACCTATGTACGCTACCTGCGTTGGTCTCATCCTCAAAGGTTACAATGATTATGAGAATGACCGCAGAGCACTGGAAGAGAACTATGTAAAGATCAATACCAGCTACCTGGCAAAAGAACAGGCGGCAAAAGCGGCGCTGCAGGATGAAGACGCGTGGGAAGATGAAGAGCCGACCGTTGAGCAGATACAGGAAAGAAAAGCTAAAGAACGGAATGCTTCGCTGAAAACATTCCTGGACAGGATGAAGACAAAGATCATAGACATGTTCACGGAAGAGGAAGATGCGAAACTTTAACAGGGTATTGTCGGTATATGGCGCAATTGTTGCAGCCACAAACGATTTAAAAATCAAGTAATTAATAAAGGGATAATTAATAACGTAGAAAAGAATTGTGGGCATTATTAATTATACTAACTAACCCATAAAAGAGATAGAGTCATGATACATTTTGATCTTCCCAAAGAAAAATCTTCCATCATCAAGGTGATAGGCATTGGTGGTGGTGGGAGCAATGCGGTGAACCATATGTTCAACCAACGCATTGAGGGTGTGAATTTTATCATCTGTAATACCGACGCACAGGCTATTGCAAACAGCCCCGTGCCTAACAAAATACAGTTAGGACCACACTTGACACAGGGACTGGGCGCAGGCGCCAATCCGCGCATCGGTGAACAGGCGACGGAAGAGTCCTTTGAAGAAATCAAAAAGATCTTGGAGGTGAATACCAAGATGGCCTTCATTACTGCAGGAATGGGTGGTGGTACCGGTACCGGTGGCGCACCTATCATCGCACGTATATGTAAGGAGCTGGGTATTCTTACGGTGGGGATTGTTACTACTCCTTTCTCTTATGAAGGGAAAAAAAGGATGGCGCAGGCAGATGAAGGTGTCAGCAGATTGAAAGATTATGTTGATACACTGCTCATCATCTCTAATGACAAGCTTCGCCAGAAATACGGCGATCTGAAATTCAAAGCTGCCTTCGAAAAAGCAGATAACGTACTCGCTACCGCAGCAAAATGCATCACCGATGTGATCAACTCAACTGGTCAGATCAACGTGGATTTTGCGGACGTTTGTACTGTTATGCGTAATGGTGGTGTGGCCATCCTCGGTGCTGCTACTGCAGAAGGTGAAAACCGTGCACAGAAAGCAATCGAAGAGGCACTGACTTCTCCATTGCTGAATGATAACGACATCCGTGGTGCTAAATGGATCCTGATCAACATTTCCTCTGCAGAAGGTGAGTTCGAACACACCCTGGATGAAATGGATACTATACAGGCATACGTTCAAAGCCAGGCAGGCGAGGATTGCGATGTGATCCTCGGTGTGGGCTATGACACTACCCTGGATCGTAAACTGGGCGTAACCATCATCGCGACTGGTTTTGAACAGAAACCGATCCAACAGGTAAAAATGACTCCACAGGATCCTTCCCAGGAACAGCCTAAAATTGTAATGCAGCTGGGCCAAGATGGTGATGAAAAGAAAATGAATAATCAGCAACAGACATTATTCGTTGAACCAGCGGACCTGATGGCGCCCCGCCTGGTAGAACCTGTGGTTACCCAGCCTGCAACTACCTTCACTCCTCCTGCTCCTCAACAGCCGGAAAGGTTAAACTTTACACTGAACGTTGAACCTTCTGCTGTGACTACCCAGCCAATGGCAGGATACGGTGCAGGTGTAAATGTTATACAACCTACTCCTGCAGCCGGTGGTTACCCTGCAGGTCCTGCATACATCTACATTGAGCCGGGAGGCAACACACCAACATCTCCGGATGTTCCGGAAATGAAAATGGTTTTCAGGGATGAAGATCAGGCACCCGAAATACCTTCAGATATCCAACTGCAGGCTTTCGAAGAACAACTGGAAGAACAAAAACGCAAACAGGCTGAACGCGTGGCAAAACTGCGCAGCATCAGCTTCAACGTGAAAGGAATAGATAATAACACAGAAATGGAAAATGTTCCTGCCTACATCCGTCGTAATATCAACCTCGATAACGGCGCGGGATCAGCAGAAAACTTCTATTCTAACTATACTATTTCCGACGGTCAGAATAACCAGGCGGAAATTAATACGATTAATACCTTTTTAGATGGGAAAAAACCCGATTGATCTATTCGGACGTTTGATTGTTTTTTAGTTGTGTTAAAGAAAAGTCCTCCGGTTCCCCGGGGGACTTTTTTTATCCGTTAAGCACTTTCTATAAGGTAAACTATCAGGAATAAACTTACCAGGAATATAAATCCCGTCAGCAGGGTAATGAGCAGAGAAGAGTGACTATAAGTTCCGTCTGTCAGCTGTGCTTCCGTACGTTTGTAACGAATATAAGAGAACACTGTAGTAGCTGCCCCAACCGCCACCAATAATATACCTACGACAGCAGAATAGCCCCTGGAATGAACGGCATAATCCTTTCCAAGTACCAATGATATCTGCTTAACAAACAGCGAAAATTTGACCACTACAAAACCAAACGCCATGATCCCTATACTTGTTCTAGTCCATGCAAGTAAAGTACGCTCGTTTGCAAGATGGTCGCTCGGATTTCCTCTTTTTTGATCTTCTGCCATCAGGATTATTTTCTATAAAAGATAAACCAATTCCGCTTAAAATCATCCACCACTTCCCCACATCTATCCATTCCCCACCCCCTCCCCTCTTCGTAAATTTGCTTATGCAAAAGACAGTAAACAAGGTTGTAAACAACCACCCGATAAGCGGCTCTCTGAGCGATTATTACTTCTACAGTCCTTTGCCCTATCAGGACGGCAAAGCGACAGATCCATTCCTGTTATTACATCACCACGGACCAATGACCTTACCACCTTTCAACAGTGGTATGCCTTTTGGCCCTCACCCGCATAGAGGCTTCGAAACAGTGACCTGGATTATCAGCGGACACGTAGTACATAAAGACTCTCACGGTTATCATAGCAGAATTGATGCAGGCGGCGTACAGTGGATGTCGGCAGCAAGGGGATTGATACATAATGAATATGTGGAGAAGTCCTTTAAGGAAGAAGGCGGAGACCTTGAGCTCTTACAGCTCTGGATCAATCTGCCAGCTAAATTGAAGATGAATCCGGCTAAATATACCGGCTTGCAGAAAAACGATATTCCGGTAATAACTGCAGACAATGACAAGGTGCAAATAGCCGTCGCAGGAGGCAGCTGGAATGGTCATAAAGGCGCTATTAATTCCCTTACAGGGGTCAATGCAGCCCTGATCACCATGCAGCCTGATAGCAAGGCAGATATCAATGTGGCGGAGGGCAGGAATGTCTTATTTTATGTATTGCGGGGCAATGTAACTGTGAATGGCACAACAGCCGGAGACAGGTCGCTGGTGCTCTTTAATAACGACGGTGATACCATCAATATCACAACCAGCAGTGATGCCATTATCCTTTATTGTGATGGAGCGCCATTAAATGAGCCTGTTGCCTGGCATGGCCCTTATGTAATGAATACGCAAACCGAGATTATGGAAGCAATGAGAGATGAGCGTATGGGAAAATTTGGGTTCTATATAGACTAGAAGTGAAAAGGCCAGCATAATGCTGGCCTTTCTATTAAGAATGTATGATCCGTCGTAATTGCAGGTTCGTGACAGGCGACACAACCAGCGGATATTTTTCAATCGTTACGTAGCTGGAATCCAGTCCAAAACCACGCTCTTCCGATAAGCTGATCTTCTTCAGGAAGAAGTACATACGCATTACCAAACGCTCGTAAAGCGGCAGGTCATTATCATGCGAAAGGAATTTCTCCATTACGATAAACTGGAAGTCCCCTACTACATTGTTCTTACTCAGAGATTCATAGCGGCTGGTGATGTTCACTTCCTTATTACGCACCATGTCTTCCACCACCATACGGAACATCAGGTTAATACGCTGCTCCACTTTAAAGCCCAGTCTGAATTCCACTCTGATCACCTCATTCGGAATGATCGTCTGTACGGAATATTCACTCAGGTAAGGCTCATCCACAACATCTACGTGTACAAACCAGTATATATCTGCCCTTTTAGGCTTCTTATTCAGGATAGAATAAATGATCTTATGTTCAATCTCCTTCGGATTGTCAGCACTACTCATATAAACCAGGTGAGTGGCATATTTAGGGATGGTGCTGTCATTACTCAGCTCCTGGATCACCGGAAGATGGTCTTCCAGCCTTACAAATTCCACGTAACGGTTCTTGATCTTCCTGGATTTGAACCATACCATCATGACCAGGAAGAGGATCCCAGCCACTATTACGGTCACATAACCGCCATGCATGAATTTCACCAGGTTGGCAAAGAGGAAAGAGAACTCAATAGTAAAATAGATAACCAGGTAGATCAGTATCAGGCCAAGCCGGACCCTCCGCGTATATAAATAAAAGGCAAACAGGCAGGACGTCATCAGCATACAGATGGTGATGGACAATCCATAGGCCGCTTCCATGGAGCTGGACTCCTTAAATATCAGTACAATAGCTACACAACCTACAAACAGCATGGTGTTGATACCAGGTATATATAGCTGTCCACGCTCTTCGGTAGGATAGTTGATCTTTAATTTAGGCCAGAGGTTCAGACGCATAGCTTCTGAAATGAGGGTAAAAGACCCGGATATCAGTGCCTGGCTGGCGATAATGGATGCCAGGGTGGCAATCAATACTCCGAAGATGACAAACCACTCAGGCATGATAGCGAAGAATGGGTTCTGGTCTTTAGGGATGATCTGTCCTTTCTGGGTGAGTAACCAGGCGCCCTGACCAAGATAGTTCAGGATCAGACAGGCCTTTACAAAGATCCAGGATATCCGGATATTCCCTTTACCACAGTGCCCCAGGTCGGAATACAGGGCTTCTGCCCCGGTGGTACACAGGAATACCGCTCCTAATATCATAAACCCACGAGGGTAGGTAGTTAACAGTTCGATAGCATAATGAGGGCTGAATGCTTTGAAGATAGCAACATCGTCCACGATGTGCGACAGTCCCAGCACACCCAGCATAGAAAACCAGATCACCATGATAGGGCCAAACAATTTACCGATAGATACGGTACCAAATTGCTGTACTACGAACATGGCGGTGATAATGGTCAGTACAATCTTTACAATAGTAAACTGGCTGAGGTCTTTAAATACTTCCAGGGTTCGCAAACCTTCTATAGCAGAGGTAACAGTGATGGGTGGGGTAATGATCCCGTCGGCGAGGAGGGCAGCCCCTCCTATCATCCCGAAGATAACGGCCCATTTGGCATGCCGTCTGACCAATGCATATAATGAAAAAATCCCGCCTTCACCTTTGTTATCGGCCCGAAGTGTCAGGATCACATATTTAATAGTCGTTTGTAACGTTAGGGTCCAGATGATACAGGATATA
The DNA here is from genome assembly GCF_900102545.1 of Chitinophaga filiformis. Lineage (GTDB taxonomy): Bacteria > Bacteroidota > Bacteroidia > Chitinophagales > Chitinophagaceae > Chitinophaga > Chitinophaga filiformis. The sequence goes on from NZ_FNBN01000001.1 coordinate 131,249, forward strand.
GCACCGATAACCAGCAGGTCGCTTACAGGGTTATTGCCTACAATTGCCTTGAAAACGTATAACGGAGAGGTTCCAATATCACCGTAGATAATACCCAAAGCTACTACTAAACCGGCCAGGCTTACCCTGTTAATGTCTTTTCTCACGAAAATATGTATTTAATAAAAAAGCCACCAAAGTTAGGTGGAATTGCGCAGATGTACAAATATCAAAAAATACGCTTATAAAAAAACCCCGTCTCGTTTTACACGAGACGGGGCCTTATATCTTCTTAGTGAGACACTATTAGTTAGCTGGAGCTAAATCAACAGTTGAAGACTCACCAGGAGTGTTTTGTTTGATGAAGCGACCGCGATCGATACCTTGTTTATCAGCCAGGTAGTCGATAACTGCATCTACTCTTCTGCTGCTCAGGTCAACACCACCTTTCTTACCTTTAGCACCAGCGTGGCCGGTAACCAGGATGTTACAAGATGGGTTAGCTTTCAGTGTGCTTGCAACGCTTGCCAGAACAGCTTCGTTGTCAGTAGCAACTTTAGTAGAGCTACCTTTGAAGCTTACGCTAGGCAGAACCAGTGTGTTACAAGCTGTTTGTTGTACCATATTTTTGCAGCACTCAGGATCTGGGCATTTACCAACACCATCAGCGTCAACTGGCTGGCAGTAAGTTGGAGTAACCAGTTGTTTATCCTTGAAGTCAGGAACACCGTCACCATCAGTATCTTTAGCTACACCGTGAACATCAACTGGAGCACCAGCTGGTGTGTTAGGCTCACGATCAAACTGGTCAGTAACACCATCACCATCAGCATCAGGCAGTACCGGAGTAGGCAGCTTCATGTGACGAGGAGCGCTCAGTTCGTTGTAAGCGTAGTTCAGCGGATTTACCCACCATAATGGCTCAACGCGTTTAGCGGAGTTACCCAGGTTGAAGTTCAGACGAATGCTGGTATAGCTGAACGCATCTTTGTGACTGGTGTATGGAGAGGAATAACCGTCCAGATAGTCATCAAAGTACAGAGTATATTTCTCTTCGATACCGATGTTGAAACGTTTAGAAATTCTGTAAGCGATACCGGTACCGAAATCAGCACCATGACGCCACATTTGGTTGTCGTTCTTACGACCGATGTTAGCTCTGTTACCCTGAGATGGAGCGTTCTGCTCGTAATCACCGTCTAACAGGTTTTTCAGCTGATCCTTGATGTCTTTACGAGGAGCAGAGAAGTTAATGCTGCTGTAGTTGTAAGCTGCACTACCGTTCAACGCATCAACGTCAACGTCGATCAGACCAAGGCTGTAACCACCGAATACATACCAGTTGATCTTAGGCTGTGCCTTGTAGAACAGGATGTTGCTCAGAGAAGCCATCAGGTCAAAAGACAGCTGGTGGGTAGCAGTTTTATAGTTAGCTACGATCAGACCGTTGTTAGCTGCTGCGGTTGCTGCCCATGCATTGCTACCAGTGGTGATCGCTGGCCTTAATCTGTAATCCAGACCTTTATCGAAGGAACCGGTATACTCAGCTCTGATCGAGATAGTATGACCCAGAGATTTTCTCAGGGAAACACCACCACCAAAACCAGGTCTAGCTGGAATAGTACCGTTGATCAGGTGCAGACCACCATGGAAACCTAATTCCCACATATCGCGAGGTTTCGCAGGGAAATCATACTGATGGTTGGAAAAGTTGTTCTGTTGGGCCTGTCTTGACGCTGGTACTTTACTTGAATCCAGGGCATCATAAACAGGGGTAACTTGTGCAAAACTGGAGGACGCCGCTAGGAGACTCATAGCGCCTGCCAGTAATAAGTACTTTTTGCTTGCCATAATTGTTTTCTATTTAAAAACTGTTAAAAATTTACTAATAACCCGTTTTTTTACCCAGCAAAGGTAAAATTCTCAGATGAATATTCAAATTTTTGTTACAATATTATTTTCATTGATAACTAGTTAACTACTAGTGCTTAGGTAAAACAAATGTTATACCTTAATTTGAATCGGTATATAACGAATAAGCATATTTGTTATAACTAAAACAAAGTAATGTTAAAGTTATGTTACACCCATATATACAAATTAGGGGCCAAATTGTTAAAATTTGACATTTTAAGCATAGCTTAGCAATCTTTTTAAAGCACCTATGGACGAAATTAAACACCTGATCAGTAAGGAATTACAGGATTTTGAAAGCAAATTCGCAGACGCTGTAAAAAGTCATGTCCCCCTTTTGGACAGGATCATGCATTACATCGTTAAACGTAAAGGCAAGCAGATCAGACCCATGTTTGTGCTTTTATCTGCCAAACTCTTTAAAGCCGACATACAGGAAAGCACATATCACGCCGCCGCCTTCGTAGAATTGCTTCATACAGCTACACTCGTTCATGACGACGTGGTAGACGATGCCAACGAAAGACGGGGCTTCTTCTCTATCAATGCACTGTGGAAAAACAAAATAGCCGTGCTGGTAGGAGACTATCTCCTGTCCAAAGGATTACTACTTTCAGTAAATAATAATGAGTTCAAAGCCTTAAAGATCCTCTCAGAAGCCGTAAGGGAAATGAGTGAAGGTGAACTTCTGCAGATAGAAAAGACCCGCAAGCTCAATATTAAAGAAGACATCTACTTCGAGATCATCCGCCGGAAAACAGCCTCCCTCCTCGCCTCAGCCTGCGCGGCCGGCGCCTGGAGCACTACCAACGACGATGAAACGACAGAGAAAATGCGCCTTTTCGGCGAGAAAGTAGGTGTGGCATTCCAGATCAAAGATGATCTCTTCGACTATGGTTCAGAAAAAATAGGCAAACCTACAGGAATTGACATAAGGGAAAAGAAAATGACCCTCCCGCTCATTTATACACTGGAACATGCTACTCCGGAAGTCAGAAGGAATATTATCAATATCGTCAAAAATCACAACACCGATAAAGACCGCGTTGCCGAAGTAATAGACCTGGTCAAAAAATCTGGTGGTATAGAATATACCCAACAGAAAATGTTCGAGTACCGCGACGATGCACTGGCCATCCTTCACAGCTTTCCGGAAAACAATATCCGCACCGGCCTGGAAACATTAGTAAGATATACCACAGATCGTACTTTTTAACCAATAAAAACTTATCTTCCGAGACAGAACATTATTCAAAACAACTTTAGATACTAACTCAGGCACTAAATGCAAAAACGCTGGACAGTCCGATCTTATCAACCGAAACAGGAAGCATTGCTCCAGTCGTCTTTGCGTATTCACCCGCTGCTATGCAGATTGCTCGTACAACGCGGTATGCATACTTACGATGAATCACGCCTCTTCTTCCGGCCAACACTCGCAGATCTGCACGATCCCTGGCTGATGAAAGATATGGATAAAGCGGTCTCCCGTATTGAACAGGCCTTTTTCAGAAATGAAAAGATCCTTGTTTTCGGCGACTATGATGTAGATGGCACCACCGCCGTAGCTACTGTTTTTGACTTTCTGCATTCTCTATATAATAATATCGAATTTTATATTCCTCACCGCTATAAAGAAGGATATGGTATTTCCCAGCAAGGGATAGAATATGCAAGGGATAATGACTTTACCCTGGTTATTGCATTAGACTGTGGCATCAAAGCCATCGACCAGATCACCTGGGCCGCCGGCAATGGCATAGACTTTATTATCTGTGACCACCACCTGCCGGATGCAATATTGCCTCCTGCTGTTGCCATCCTGAATCCGAAACAATACGACTGCCCTTATCCATATAAAGAGCTGAGTGGTTGTGGCATCGGTTACAAACTGATCTCCGCTTTCGCACAGAAAAGAGGTGTGCCCGATGAAAAAGTGCATAATTACCTGGACCTGGTAGCTACCAGCATAGCTGCTGACATAGTACCAATGACCGGAGAAAATCGTGTACTGGCATTTCATGGATTAAAGAAAGTAAACTCATCTCCACTTCCAGGCATACAGGCATTGATAGAACTCAGCGGATTAAAAGAACAACTGACCATCTCCAACCTTGTATTTGTGATCGCTCCACGCGTTAACGCTGCAGGCAGAATGGATGATGCAAGAAAAGCAGTGAATCTTTTCGTAGAGAGAGATAAGGATAAGGCAATGGAAATTGCCAAAGTGTTGCATGCCGACAATTTTGACAGAAAAGAAATAGACGGTAACATCACCAAAGAAGCAGTTGAACTGTTGCAGAACGATCTTACACTGCAGGATAAAAAATCTACCGTTCTTTATAAACCCGACTGGCACAAAGGTGTTGTAGGAATTGTTGCTTCCCGACTGATTGATAAATATTATTACCGGCCTACTATTATTCTTACACTAAGCAATGATAAAGTGGCTGGTTCTGCACGTTCAGTTACCGGCTTCAATGTATATGAAGCCATTCACCAATGCAAGGAATTGCTTGAGAATTATGGAGGTCACTTCTATGCAGCAGGCATGACATTAAAGCCTGAAAATGTTGCTGCATTCCAAAAGAAATTTGAAGAAGTGGTAGCCACTACTATTGATCCGGATCTACTGGTACCGGAAATAGTGATCGACACCGAAATACAACTGAAAGATATTACACCCGCTTTCTTCAATATACTGCGTCAATTCGAACCACTGGGACCGGAAAACCTACGTCCCGTTTTCCTCGTCAGAAATGTAACAGACAGCGGTTATTCAAGGCTTGTCAAAGATGAACATATTAAGTTCTCCGTAAAACAGGGCAAGTCTCCCAATGCATTAACGGGCATAGGATTCTACATGTCCGAAAAATTCCACATTGTAAACAGCAAAGAACCCTTCGATATGGTCTTTACCATCGATGAAAACGAGTGGAACGGTAAGATGAATCTGCAACTCAAAGTAATTGACATCAGGGCACATCACTAAGTAATAATACTTATTACCGACTAACACTTGCTATTACAACTTTACTTTTTTCTGTTGCAGCAGCCAGGTATATAATGCAGTATCTGCATATGCTCTTGTCCAGGCATCATGCCCTCCTGTAGGATTTTCCGTATACTTAACCAGGTTACTTCCACATGCTTTTAAAGCATTCACCATATCCCGCGAGCCGGATACAGCTACCGTAGGATCATTGGCATTATGGAAGTCCCATATCGGCATATTCTTCAATACACAAGCCTGCGATGGCGTACCTGCACCGCTGATAGGCACAAGAGCCGCAAACTTCTCAGGACTTGTCTGTGCCCAGTTCCAGGTACCATATCCACCCATACTTAATCCGGTTAAATAAACACGTGAACTATCCACATGATATTTCTTCAGCACTTCTTTATACAACTGTTGTAAAACATCAGTATTCCACCAGGAGGCAGTGCACTGTGGAGCAATCATTACAAACTGCTTTCCTGTTACCACTCTTGGTAAACCTATTTTTCTGATCACATTAATATCGTTTCCTATTTCCCCTACACCGTGCAAAAAGATCACAATAGGCCATTTATAGGACTTTTTCTCATTGTAAGTGTCGGGAACATAAAGCAGGTAATCGTCAATATTTCCACCCTTGTAATCCATTGTTTTCACTGTAATACCTGGGGTTTGAGGATCAAACACGTCTTCTTTGGGAGGATCAGGAATTGTATCCGTTCCGTCGCCGCCGGGTGTTGCGGCATCATTCTTTTTGGAACATGCTACTATATTGCCTAATAGAACAATCAGTAGCACATAAAGAAATCTCTTAAATACTCTTCTTTTCATATGTGTGGCATAAATGAAAAATCCCGTCTCATGTGCTATGAGACGGGATCCGGGTTATTATTTCTTATTACAAACCTACTATATTTCTATCAAACTGCCACTGGAAACACCCAGGTGCATCCTACGGATGCAGGCATTTATCTATCTAAATAGCGGATTAATTTTTCTTTTCAGCACTCATTAATTCTACACTTCTGTTCACAAAGGCCGTAAGGTCAGCACCCGTCAGCAGGTTCTGAGATAATAACGCTAAATCTGCCAGATTTCGTACCTGCTTCTGCTGTTTATCGTTATCATTTTCTTCCAGGATCTGGAGATAGATAGGATGGTTTGCATTGATGGTCATATTGATCTCATCAGGCATGTTGGCATACCAGCTCATACCACTACCTCCTACTGCTGCCATATCTTTCATACGACGCATAAATTCCGGACGGGTTACGATCACTGGCTGGGCATCTGCACTCAGACCTTTCAGTTCTACCTTCACATGCTCCTGCGGAATATGCTGGAAAAGTTCCTTCAGTTTGCTTTCCTGATCAGATGTTAATACACTTTCTGTCTTTTCATCTTTATCTACCAGGTTATCTGCAATATCAGCATCTACGCGGGTGAACATCATGCTATCCCACCTTGGCTCCATATTGTTGATGAACGCAGCATCGATAATAGTATCCAGCTTTACGATCTTATATCCTTTGTTCTTCGCAGCCTGTATGTAGCTATCCTGCTGTACTGCATTTGTTGCATACAATACAACCAGCTTTCCATCTTTGTTAGTCTGCAAAGCACTTGCTTCTTGCTTGTATTCTTCCAGTGTATAGAACTTGCCAGCCTCAGTAATATCTTCCATGAGCAGGAATTTGTTTCCTTTCTCCTGGAATTTATCATCGGTCATCATACCATACTTGGCAAACAAGCCGATGGATTCCCATTTCTCTTCGAAACTCTTACGGTCATTGCGGAAGATCTCATCCAGTTTATCAGCTACTTTCTTAGTGATATAAGAGCTGATCTTTTTCACGTTCGGATCTCCCTGCAGATAACTGCGGCTTACGTTCAGCGGAATATCCGGACTATCTATCACACCATGCAATAACATCAGGAATTCAGGAACGATATCCTTCACTTCATCTGTCACGAATACCTGGTTGGAATACAGGCTGATCTTGTCTTTCTGTACCTCGAAGCTCTTGCTGATCTTAGGGAAATACAGGATACCTGTCAGGTTGAACGGATAATCCACATTCAGATGGATCCAGAACAATGGCGCCTCTGCATACGGATATAATTCTTTATAGAAATTGTGATAATCTTCTTCTGTCAGCTCAGTTGGTTTCTTCGTCCATGCCGGGTTGGTATTATTCAACTGCTTGTCTGCAAATTTTACAGGCACAGGCAGGAATTTACAGAACTTCTCCAGTATGTTCTGGATACGATGTTCATCCAGGAATTCTTCACTTTCTTCATTAATGTGCAGCACAATGTCAGTACCACGGTTTTCCTTCGTAGTCTCTTCCAGCATATACTCAGGACTGCCATCACATTCCCAGCGTACAGCAGGCGCTTCCTGCTTGTGTGATTTGGAGAAGATCTCTACCTGGTTACTCACCATGAAGGAGGAATAGAAACCCAGACCAAAGTGGCCGATGATATTGGCGCCATCTGTCTGACCCTTGTATTTTTTCAGGAATTCTTCTGCACCGGAGAAAGCTACCTGGTTGATGTATTTATCCACTTCTTCAGCAGTCATACCCACTCCCATATCGGAAATGGTCAGTGTCTTCTTTTCTTTATCCAGCTTCACAGTAATTTCAGGGGTGCCCAGCTCACCTTTAAACTCTCCGACACTGGCTAATGTTTTTAATTTTTGGGTAGCATCAACCGCATTACTCACCAGTTCGCGGATGAAGATCTCATGGTCTGAATAGAGGAATTTCTTAATAATGGGGAAAATGTTCTCTGTCTGAACACGTATTGCTCCTTTCTGCATGGGTGTCAAATTTTTTAAAAGTTTTCCTGACAAAGGATATGCCAGCAGACATTAAGCTGACAAACTGTCCGGCGAGGGCCTCAAAACAGACCTTTTTCATACCGTCGCTTGTTCGACGCTTATTCGACGCTTATTCGTCCTTTGTTCGACCAAGCAGGCTTACATGCAGAAATGGCACTTTTTCACCCACAGCTTAACAAATAAATCATATGAACACCGCCCGGATTTTAACGCAAAAAATGTAGTTTTAACATCCTGACCCCGATGAACTGTTGAGATGTAAGTTTTTACCCAAACCCTCTTTATAAAAACCTCTATTTACATGAAAAGACCTTTACTCCTTTTCTTTGCTGCAGTTTGTTTTGCCAATGCCAACGCGCAGACGCAACCCGCTGCCCAGTCGCTGCCTTACCAGCAGCCATTCAGTACCTTACCACCCTCATCCACGACCTATCCGGACGGATGGCAGGGATGGACACTTTCCGGATCGCCTTCAGGCAACTTTAATGTGCTGCCGCCAGCATCCGACAAGGCCCTTGTAACCGGCAGCGCCTCCAGCACTGCCAACGGCGTATATAATTATTCCGGAAAACTGGGCTTCCTCAATAGCGGCAGTGTAGATAACTCACTGGTACTTGCATTGAACACTACAGGCCAGATCAACATTGCTCTCCAGTACGACGTAATGACGCTGCGTAACCCTTACGACGGTACCAGCAACACCCGTATCAATGAAGTAACCCTGCAGTACCGTATCGGGAACACAGGCAATTTTACCAATATCACCGGTGTTGAGTACCAGAATGGTACCACTCAGCAAACCGGTTCCGGTGTGACTACACCGCTCGATTCTGCCCACAGGTCATTGACACTGCCAGCTGCCTGCGAAAATCAGCCACTGGTACAGCTGCGCTGGGTAAACCGTCAGATCAGTGGCGCCGGCTCCCGTCCTTCGTTTGCCATCGACAATATCGTAGCCGGCAGCTCCGGTGCAGATGTAACGCCACCCGCTATCGACAGCCTCTTCCCGGCCAACAACGGCACCGGCGTATCGCCAGCCGCTCAGCCTACTATCTTCTTTACAGAAAATATCAAGGCGGGCAGTGGTCAGCTGATACTGCACAACGTTACAGCCGGCACACAGCAGGTATTCCCTGTAGATAGTGCCGCAGTAATTATCAGTAACAATAGCCTGACACTGGCCGTGACGCTGCAACCGCAGCACAGCTACTATATCACCTTGGATGATGGTGCCATACTTGACCTCAGCGACAATGTATTTGCAGGCATCACCGACAACAGCACCTGGGCATTCTCCACGGGTACGCAGCAGTTGTCATTCGACTTCAACGCCTGCATTACAGGCAGCATCACCGGAGGGTTCAAACAATACAGCGTAAGCGGTGCTCAGAAATGGGATTGTACCACCTTCGGACAGAACGGCAACGGCGTACAGATCAACGGATACAGTGGCGGTCCGATAGAAAATGAAGACTGGCTCATCTCCCCCGCCTTCGATCTTTCTTCCGGTTTTGACTATCCGCTGCTGGATTTTGCCAGCCGTACAGCATTCTCCGGTCCTACCCTGCAATTGATGGTATCCTCCAACTATGATGGTATCAGCAATCCGCACACTGCTACCTGGACACCAGTGAACGGACGTTTCCCTGCCCTGCTGTCAGATACCTGGACTGTTTCAGACAGTATCAACCTGGCAGCGTTCAAACAGCCGAATGTATATATCGCTTTTGTATATACCTCCTCTCCGTCTATTGGTGCAGCCCGCTGGACATTGGACGACTTCCATATCACCAATAGTCCTGTGGCGCCTAAGCCTTCCCTGGATCTGAATACCAGCAGCATCGACTTTGATTATGTGCCTGCAGGACAGCAATCAGCTCCGCTGCCATTTACCTTCCAGGCCAACGACTTCATTGACAGCCTGGTCCTGGTGTCATCTTCCGGATTCTCTATTGCGAAAGACAGCAATGGCGTATATAGCCAATCGCTGACCTATCTGCAGGATTCACTCAACGGTCCACGGACAGTATGGGTGAAATTCCATCCTACAGCAGCAGATCAGAACTATACCGGCACCATCACCTTCGACAGCGACAGCATCCATGTGCCAGCTATCAGGCTTTCCGGTACTTCTCTGCGCTCACTGAAAGTGGTAAACTGGAATATCGAATGGTTCGGTAGTCCCGCCCAGAATCCGGCTAATGACAGCCTGCAACAGGCCAATGTGACCACCATTCTCAAGAAACTAGATGCAGACATCTTTGCACTGGCAGAGGTGGTAGATACAGCCCGCTTCAGAGCAGTGGCTAACCAGATGCCTGGATACAGCTATATTATCTCTGATTTCGGTTCTTATGCAGATAGCATCAAGGATGTGGATTACGCTTCCGCCCAGAAACTGGCCTTCCTGTATAAAACATCCGTTATCAAGGGAATAAGCTCTTATGGCGTATTACGTCGTGGTGGCAGCAGCGATGCTTATTACAACTGGTCATCCGGCAGATTCCCGTTCCTCCTGGAAGCCAGGGCTAAGCTGAACAACGACAGCGCCCTGATCCGCTTTGTATTGCTGCATGCAAAAGCCAATACTGGTACTGCCGCAGATAAGATCGAGTCCTGGCACAGGCGTAAAAACGGCAACCTGGAACTGAAAGATAGCCTGGATGCCCAGTATCCGACAGCCAACTTTGTGATACTTGGCGACTTCAACGACGCACTTAATAAGACTATCACGACAGAACTGGCGCCAGATACAACCACTTCTTACATAGATTTCATCAACGACAGTACACATTATAAACCGCTGACCCTGCCGCTCAGTTTGCAGGGCCAGAAGTCAACCGCTTCTTTTAACACCGTGATTGACAATGTACTGGCTTCTGATGAAATGGCACTGAGCTACATCCCCGGATCTGCCCGTGTAAGGATAGAGGTGGAAAAACTGGTGAACAGTTACAGCAGCACCACTACTGACCACTACCCAGTGCAGACAAACTATAACCTGCACGTATTGGCCCATCCGGCGCCGCTGGAAGACTTCTCTGCCACCGTTGACACCGGAGATGTGAAATTGACCTGGAGCACGCCTTATGAGCTGAATACCGCTTATTTTGTGATACAGCGCTCCCGCAATCAGCAACAGTTCGAAAACGTAGATACAGTGTCGGCGCATGGCACTACTTCCCTGCCAAACAGTTATGTAACTTATGATACCCGTCCATGGCTGGGATCGTCTTACTACAGGCTGAAAACAGTAGGATTGGACGGCACAGTCAGCTATAGCAGCAATGAAAGAGTGATTATTACCCTTAAAGACCTGATACAGAAACTTTTCTGGTGTATCTTTGGCCATCAGTTACAGGTGTATCTGGATATCGAAAGACCAGGACAGGCCATTCTGCAGCTGGTTGATATGCAGGGGCATGTGAGACAGACGACCATGACGACTGTAAACAAAGGAAGAAATATCAAGACATTGGATATCAGTAATTTGTCTAATGGTGTGTATATTCTGCGCGTACAAAGCAAGGAAGGCATCCAGACAAGCAAGATACTTGTTAACCACTGATCTTTTTGAAAAAGCCATTAATTCAGCCGGCCTGTATTACAATACGGGCCGGTTTTTTTGCTGCCACATATTCCGAATATCCTATTTAGCTCTAAATAAGAACATCTAACCAGGAAATTTTATATTCCCCTGCCCTCGCATCGCATGCCTGAACCGAATGGTTTGATAATCAGGAACTACCAGGCACATCAAAGTAATAGACTTACAGGAGTTGATTAATCTTTCTGCAGCGTTCGGATAGCTTACTGTCGGCTTAGCATCGGCTTGGAGTCGGCTTACCATTAGAGTACTAAAATGGCATCAAGAGGTTATTTAAAGGGTATCTATATATCGATGGGATATTGAAGTGACCTATAAATACTATTTTGATGACGATTTGTATTGTTATTGGTAGCTTAGTCGGGTAAGACAAGTAAGCTATTTATAACCTCAAAAAACCTTTTTATCGCCATTGTTAAAGACAATATTCTCATGCAGCTTGTACGGGGTACTCCCGGGTATCCCCGGGGTGTAGTGTGCCGGGGGTGATACCCCTGGGATCGTGTGTACGGGTGATAACCGCGGGTTCCGCGTAGCGGTGAAATCCCCGGAAACCGAAGATCCCCGGGGGGACAGAACGGATACCGCGCAGATGCAACCGGGGACAAATGACAATCATCCACGGCAATCAGCTCCGTAAATGCTGTATTTTTGTACCGCGGGGCGATAATCCCCCGCCCCGCGGTACAAAAATCAATCCCCGCATTTATTTGCTGGTGTCAGCAATTTCAGTATCTTTGCACTCCTAATTTTTTTTAACAAATTCAAAAACAGGGAAATTTATGAACTACGAATTGATGGTGATTTTTACCCCTGTGCTGTCTGAGGAAGACTACAAAGCTGCTCAGAAAAAATTCGCTGACCTCATTAAAGAGAACGGCGGAGATGTAACGCACGAAAATCCCTGGGGATTAAAATCACTGGCGTACCCAATCCAGAAAAAGACCACGGGCATGTACCTGGTACTGGAGTACAGCGCGCCATCCGACCTCAATGAGAAGCTGAAGATCCAGCTGAACCGTGACGAAAATGTACTGCGTCACATGATCACAGCATTAGACAAGTATGCTGTACAGTACAACGGCCGCAAAAGACATGGCGTGAACGCTGATTCTAAAACCGTAGAAGCTTAAAATTATGGCAGTAAAACAAGAAATTAAGTACTTAACCGCCGTAAAACAAGAGAAACGCGCGAAGAAATATTGCCGTTTCAAAAAGTTAGGCATCCGGTATGTGGATTACAAAGACGCTGAGTTCCTGAAGAAATTCCTGAACGATCAGGGTAAAATGTTACCTCGTCGTATCACTGGTAACTCTCTGAAATTCCAGCGTAAAGTAGCGCAGGCTATTAAAAAAGCCCGTCAAATGGCTTTGTTACCTTACGTTACTGACCTTTTAAAGTAAACAAACCTACTGGCTTCCTGGTCTATGCCAGGGAATTAAAGGTCCTTAAAACTAATTAACAATGCAAGTAATCTTAATACAAGACGTAGATAACCTGGGCCAGAAAAATGAGCTGGCTACCGTGAGAAACGGTTATGCCAGGAATTTCCTGATCCCGCAGAAATTTGCGGTAGAAGCTAGCCCTTCTAACCTGAAGCAACTCCAGGAGCGCCTGAAAGTGCAGAAAGTGAAAGAAGAGAAAATGCTGGCTGAAATTGCCAAAGTGGTGGAAGTGCTGAAAGCAGGTCCCGTTAAAATTGGCGCTAAAACCGGTACTTCCGGTAAGATCTTCGGTAGCGTAACTGGTGTGCAGATCGCACGTGCTATTAAAGAGCAGAAAGGTTACGAAATCGATCGTCGCCGCATCCACATCCTGGATGACGTAAAAGAGTTAGGTACTTACAAAGCAAGACTCGATTTCGGTAAAGGCAACGAAGCTGAACTGGAATTCGAAGTAGTAGCTGAATAAGACTACATATTCTTCCAAAAAATCCCGTCTCGTTCTAAATGAGACGGGATTTTTTTATGTGGTTATTTATCTTTGCGCCATCATATGAAAAAGTATTTACCTCTATTTTTTATTGCAGGCATGATGGCCGCCTGCAATGATCAGGAAACCAGTAACAGCACTTCAGATACTTCACATATAGAGGAAGCCCCCTCAATTGGAAAAGTTCCCGCCGACACAGATACCTTCTCTGTCGGCAGCAGGTTTTTTACTATTTATCCGCTGGAACACTCTTCCTTTCCAGTAGTAGTATCTACTCCTCATACTGATAGTCTGGAATCCAACCTCCAGCAAGACAGCACCCATGTAAAACGCCTGGGGGATACGCTGATATTTACACTGAACAATGGCGAAATACGAACCCTTGTCAATAATAAAAAGGACGACCCTGATGTATACTGTGACTACGTATATGCAGGTTACATACCCGAGATTCATCATTATCTTGTTTTCGGCAGTTACTATGAATCCGACGACCGTGTACTGGTCAATGCCGATAATGGAGACACTACTCATATATGGGGCAGGCCAATCATCTCTCCTGATCACAAACATGTGATATGCCCCTCATTAGATCTGATTGCAGGATTCTACAACAATGGGTTCCAGCTCTTCTCCTATCGCGATAATAAGCTGATACTTGAGGGAGATGTGCAGTTTGACAAGTGGGGTCCCGGACAAACGAAATGGCTGGATAATAATACTATTGAGACCGAATATGTGGTGATGGACTCTGAAAAGGAGATACCCAAAACAGTGAAACTGATAATGAAATAAACGGATCTGTTTATCCGGAAGAAAAGGAACATCTGGCGGTGTTCCTTTTTTTATTTGGCTTGTAAGGGAATTCCCCCTTTCAGGGATGCGACAAATGCATTAACTTCCTTATAAATCCCCCCAGATGAAAAAGACCTTAAGGATATCATTGTTGCTGCTGACAGTCCTGACTTTTGTCTTCTCTGTCAGTCAGGCACAGGTCAAACAGGAGCCGCTTTCCAATATTGAAGGCAATGCCCAGTCTATCACCAATAAACTGAAAGCTGCATTGACCTTAACAGAAGCCCAGCAACCAAAAATATTGAGCGCTGTTACCAACTTTCTGCAACAGCGGGCTACCATCCTTTCACTGAACAATAGTAACCCAAAAGCATACGATACCAAGCTAAAAAGCTTTCATAACGGCTTCCAGCGGAAACTGAAAACAATCCTGACGCCGGAACAATTCACTGGTTTCCAGGAGCTGAAACCAGTGAATAATGACATGACCAATGTCCTGGCACAGTTATTTTATTAGTGGTTAGCTCCAGGCTTTACGCAGGAATCTCAGCCAGTTGCCATGCATAATGTTATCAATATCCGCTGCGGAATATCCTCTCTGTGCAAATAAAGCAGGGATCTTCTGGAGATCGGCGATCGTCTCCAGGTCATAAGGGCTCTGCTCTTTCCCGAAAGCACCGTCCAGGTCTGATCCTATTCCCACATGCAATGCATTACCTGCCAGCTGGCAGATGTGGTCCATATGATCGACCAGTACATCCAGGGAGGCTCCCATTTCCTTAGGCTGAGATACCCCTCTTACCCATCCCGGCACCATCATCCAGGCATCCATGGCGCCTCCTATTACAGCTCCGCGGCTGATCAGTTCCTTGAGCTGCTCATCAGAGAATTGCCGGTTATGATTGACCAATGCACGTACGTTGTTATGGCTGGCCCATACATGTCCATGGAAATGCTCCATTGCTTCCCAGAAACTGTCGTCACACAAATGCGTGGCATCCAGGATGATGTTCAGCCTTTCCATTTCCTTCAGCAGGGCATGCCCTTTAGGTCCCATAAAGCCGGTAGCATCTGTACCCTGGGCATAACGGCCGGGGCCATAATGCGCAGGACCTACCGCCCGTAAGCCGTTGTCATAAGCACGCTGCAGGTAACTAACATCCACAATTGAGTCCGCCCCTTCCAGGCTGAGGATATAACCAATAGGTTTGCTGGTATTTGGCGTGCCATCATTCCATAATGCCAGGTGTTTCTCCAGAGCTGCCAGATTGGTGATCTGAACCATTTCCCCTGCATCCTCCATCGCTTTATACCAGGCCAGCTGTCCCTGTGTCTGGGCCCATGCCTGCTCAGGCGAGAACCAGCCGGGTAGCGGATTGTCAGGTGCTACAAACCGTGCTATCTGTGTAGCTACTACCAGCCCGATATTTCCCTTACGCAATTCAGGGAATGACACCACTCCTTTCGCACGATCCGGTTTATCAGTCATTCCAACCTCGCGCTTCCTGATGTCTTCTACCGGCAGTCGCAGGTTACGGTTCCATTCCATCGCATTCATGCTTAGATCGAGATGCGCGTCTATTATAAACATGTCAGTATTCTTTTTGATAAATTAGATCATGATCTTTCTGTCCCGCGCTATTACTTTCCAATAGGCAACACAATTGTTGTCTTCCACTACTCCTACACGATCCTGCAGGGCTACTGTCGGACAGATATGCACCGGAACGCCATAGAACACCGTCCCCACAGGATATAAGGAAGTATCCGGCACTTCAACAACCATATGCTCTTCACTATGTCCCTTTGGTGTTGCACCGGGTATATCAAGGAAAAGCACTCTCGGCTGCGGCATCTCAGATGCGATGGATTTATGTCCCAGGTCTACACACAGGTGTTTGTCATCAATGATAGAGATTACCCTTGTTACCACGACAGCCGCGTATGCAAAGTCCTGCTCAGGAAGCTCCCGCCGGTATCCCCAGTCCCAGAAGATGAAGGTACCGGGGCTGCATTCAACGCCGGGACGTTCTGCATGAAATGCATAGGTAGGCGTACCACCTGCTATGATCTGCGGAGCAACGGCTCCAGTCGCAGTAATAGCAGCTGCCAGTGTTGCTGCCGGCGCAAAACCTGCATTACATTTCTCTCTGCGCACTGCTACATCTGTATCATGCAGCTGACCATCATAAGCATGTAAACCAACAGGTGTGATGCCTGGCATATGCTGCAGCTCCTGGTAAAGTTCTAGCGCTGCATCGCCGGCAGGAATGCCTGTTCTGTTCATGCCTATATTCAGATCAAGATAGACCGGAATAGTACGTTTTGCAGCATGGAATACAGCAGCAATAGCCATTGCGGCAATGCGGTTGTCGACCAGGCAGGAGTACTTTGTATCAGGATATTGTTCCACTACCTGCAGCAGCCGGCTGATCTTCGGCCCCATAGGCTGATAAGCCAGCAATACATCCGCAGCACCAGCCAATCCCAGCATTTCTGCTTCTGCGATAGTGGCACACTTGAATTTATTGATCCCTTCTTCCTTCAACAACTGCACGGCTTCTACCATTTTACTCGTCTTGATATGGGGACGCAGCCGCTGTACATCACTTACTGTCTTTTTCAACAGCAGGATGTTCTCACGCATACGCTCCGGATAAACGAGTACCGCAGGCGTATCAACAGTATTGATATTATGTAATTCGTACCAATGCATGATTATGAATTAAGACCCGGTGGTGCTGACTAAAAAGGGTCCCCCTTCTCGGGTAGGTGATAGAGACGAAACAGCTTCTACGCAATTCTGAACGCCTTCGTTTTACTTTTTAGTCAGCCCCACCCGATCGATTTAGTGCAATTCAAACAGTGCTTCGATCTCTACCGGAATGTTATCTGGCAATGAACCGAAACCTACTGCGCTACGTACACCAATACCATTTTCTTCACCCCATACTTTTGCAAACAGTTCGCTGCAACCATTGATCACATAAGGATGACGACCAAAATCGGGTGAACAGTTCACCATACCTAATACTTTAATTACACGTTTTACCTTGTCCAGGCTACCCAGGTTAGCTACAATGGTAGACAGCATAGTGAGACCTACCTGTCTTGCAGCCAGTTTACCCTGTTCCATATCGAAGTCAACACCAATACGGCCAATGATCAGGTTCTTATCATCCTGTACAGGACCATGACCAGACAGATACAGGTATTTGCCATCTACGAGGCATGGCTTGTATACACCCAATGGCGTTGGCGCTGGAGGCATTGATAATCCTAATGCGTTAAAATTTTCTGTTGGTGTCATACGATCACTGTTTTGCTTATAAGTTAGATAAAGAGGTTTAAGATCAAACACCCGACCAGTCCTACAACAGAAACGATGGTTTCCATAATTGACCAGGTTTTGAAAGTATCTTTCACAGACAAATTAAAATATTCCTTGAACATCCAGAAGCCGCCGTCATTCACGTGAGAGAACATAAGACTGCCGGCTCCGGTAGCCAGTACCATCAGACTTGGATGTACTGTTGTGCCTACTACCAATGGCGCCACAATACCCGCGGCTGTCAGTCCCGCTACGGTAGCAGAACCCACGCTTACGCGGATCAATGCTGCAATGCTCCATGCTAATATCAGTGGGTTCATGTGCATGCTACCTAATCCATCCTTTATCACATCACTTACTTTACTATCCAGCAACATCTGCGTCAGTGCGCCGGAACCACCGATGATCAGGATGATAACAGATACATCACGGATAGCATCTTCCATCACACCCATCACTTTTTTAATAGGCCATCCTCTGCGGAGGCCCAGTACATATGCACCATTGAGCACTGCGAGCAACATCACGATCACTGGGTCTCCCAGCCAGCTGGCGATGTTGAAGAGCGCACTGTCAGGCGCTGCTTTGAGCTTCAGCAGTGAGGTGGTGGCCAGTAGCAAAACAGGCAACAAGGCTGCCAGTATGCTGGTAGCCATACCTGGCAACTGGTTATCCGGCAGGGCTGCGGCGGTGAACAGCTGTGCAGGCTCCTGTGTATATTTTTTTAGGAAACGACTGAAAACAGGACCTGCCAGTACAATAGCCGGAATAGCTACCAGGAGGCCATATATCAGCGTTAATCCCATATTGGCATGGAAGGCTCCAACCAAAGCCGTAGGCGAAGGATGCGGCGGTAAATAGCCATGCGTGACCGACAATGAGGCCAGCATCGGAATACCCAGGTATACGGCAGGCAATTTGGTACGTGCTGCTACTGTAAAGATCAGCGGTACCATCAGTACGAAACCGATATTATAGAACAAGGGAATGCCGACAATAAAACCTGTCAGCATCAGCGACCACTGCACATATTTACGTCCGAACACCTGCATCAATCCATTGGCAATGCGTTGCGCAGCGCCACTTTCAGCTACCAGTTTACCCAGCATACTGCCAAATACGATAATGATAACGAGTGAGCCCAGGGTTTTGCCAATCCCCGTCTGAATGGATTGGGTAATATCCGCAATAGACATTCTCTCTGCCGGTTCCCTGACAAGGTTCAGCGCCATGCCCATAAAGAGGCATACAATGAGGAATGCAATGAATGTATTTAAGCGGAAATACGCTACCAGTAATACCAGCAGCAGGATGGAAGCAAATACTACACCTATTAAAGCCATGAATTAGTTGGATGTTGGCAATAGCCTGTTAATTATTCGTAACGTAATGCAACTATCGGATCCAGACGTGAAGCCTTAATGGCAGGATAAATACCTGATGCCAGCCCTACAGCGGCACAGATGACTATCCCTGTCGTTATCCATAACCACGGAATGATAAAATCGGTTTTCAATAATAATGATACGATGTTTCCTACCAGCATTCCCAGAATCACACCCAGCAAGCCACCCAACAGACTGATGATAACAGCTTCGTACAGGAACTGTTGCCATATCACCTTCCTGGTGGCACCCAATGCCTTGATAACACCTATTTCGCGGGTACGCTCTGCTACCGATACCAGCATGATATTCGTTAATCCGATAGCAGAACCAAACAATGTGATCGCACCAATCAGGATGGCGGCAAATACGACCACACCTAAGAGGTTAAACAGCATCTCTGCAACACTGTCACTTTTATTGATATAGAAATTTTCTTCTTCTTTAAGCGTGAGATGGCGGATGATCCTGAACAGGCCAGTAGCTTCGCCTATCGCAGATTCCATTTTGGTGATATCTTTTACAGAAACACCCAGGTTGTATGTTATATTCGGATTGTTAAATATTCTGCGTGTATTATTCACCGTTGTAATAACCACATTGTCGGCGCTCATAAAGCCACTGTTTCCTTTTGGCTGCAATACACCCACAACGCGGTAACGCACATTACCCACACGGATACTGCTGTTAACTACATTCCGCAGGTTATCACCGAACAGTTTCTTTGCTACATCCATACCAAGCAAGGCTACATTCCTGCCTGACTCCACATCCAGCAGGTTCAGGTTACGACCATCACGCAGTGTATAGTTTGATAAACGCAGGTAGTTCTCATCCCCTCCTATCACGCGTACGTTGGGATTCGTCTTCTTGTCATCCTTGTACACAGTGGCATTACCGGTGGCATTGGTTGACACACTTACCACCGCCGGGAAGGTATATTGTTGCTTAAAGTCCATAGCTTCCTTGTAAGTAATGGGAATATTACTATTGGACGTTTTTACTTTGGATTTTTTGTCGCCTTTTGTTGCTCCTCCTCCACCACCAATACGTATCCTCAGTGCCCGGCTCTGGATATTGAAGCTGTTGGCTCCCATATTGGCAAAGCTGCTATAGATACTGTTTTTCATACTGTCAATGGCGGTAAAAATGCCCACCAGGGCCATAATACCAAAACCAATGATGGCTACAGTGAGCCCTGCGCGCAAACGGTTGCCGCTAACAGAGCGAAAGGCGAGGGAAAATGTGTCACGGAACTGCATGATTTAAAGTTAATAAAAAGTTTTTTTCCGCTACTTTTATTATACAAATGGCCTGATGCCGAATCCTCCAACCATAAAAGAAATTGCCAAAAGGCTGAATCTGGCTGCTTCGACCGTTTCCAGGGCGCTGCACAATCATCCGCGTATCGGGCTGAGAACCAGGATGAAAGTACAGGAGCTGGCCCGGGAACTCCAATATGAACCCAATCAGACCGCTATTTTCTTTCAGCAGAAAAAAACTTTTACCCTGGGGATTGTATTGCCGGAATTATCGGAGGCTTTCTTCTCAGCCGCCATCAGTGGCATAGAAGATACCGCCAATAAGAGCAATTACATGGTACTGCTGGGGCAATCTCACGATGATACCACCAGGGAGCAGAAGATCGTGGAAATAATGAAGAACCACCGGGTGGACGGGCTACTGGTTTCCCTGGCCAAGAATACCGTGAATTACGCACATTTTGAAATGCTGCGGAAGTATAATATCCCTGTCGTATTCTTTGACCGTATTCCCAATATGCCCAACATTCATTATGTGGCTTCGAATATGGAATCGGGTACTATACAGGCTGTTTCCTTCCTGCTGCAACGCGGTCACCGTGTGATCGGGATGATCAATGGGCCCGAAAAACTGATTGCCAGTCAGCAACGTACTGCAGGCTATCAGAAAGCCATGCAGTTGCAGCGCTTAAAATACGACGCCAGTCTCAATATAAACGCTGATCTCACAAAAGAAGGCACCCGCAACGCTATGCGGCAACTACTGGCACATAAAAGAAAGATCACTGCTATCGTGGCCTTCAATGACTATGTATCCCAGGATGCCGTGCAATATGCGCTTGAACAGGGCCTGGAGATCAATAAGGATATTACTTTCGTTAGTTACGCCAATCTGCCGCTGAGCAGTTATATGGCATTCCCTCCCCTGGCCTCTGTAGAGCAGTATCCATACCTCCAGGGACAAAAAGCCACTGAGATCCTGCTGGAGCTCCTGTCGGGTAAACTCTCCCCGGATCAATATCAACAGATTGTGATCGATTCCCGCCTGGTGATTGCACCTGCCAGGTAAATTTGCGCAACCGTTTGTCCAATCATTCTCTCAATTCTTATCGTTATGTTTGAAGCATCGCAATCTTATCAACCAGCAATGCAAGGAATATTAACAGCTTATGGATTAGTGATGGATGAATGTAGCATCCAGCCATTCGGCAGTGGGCTTATTAACGCCACCTGGAAAGTATCTCATGCTGATAAAAATTATATCCTGCAGCGCATCAATCACCAGGTGTTTAAAAAGCCTGCGCTGATTGCACAGAACATCAGTGCTATCGGACAGTACCTGGATAAATATCATCCTGATTATTTCTTTGTGCAGCCCGTACAGACCATAGACAAACAGGATATGGTCATTACACCGGAGGGAGAATATTTCCGCCTGCAGCCATTTGTGGCCAACTCGCGCAGTTATGATGTGGTGAACAACGAACAGCTGGCATATGAAGCAGCCAGACAGTTTGGGCGTTTTACAAGATTGTTGTCGGGCATGAATATCGATGAGATACAGGTTACGCTACCCGACTTTCATAACCTTACTTTGCGTTACGCCCAGTTTGAGCAGGCTGTTAAACAAGGTAACGCTGCACGTATTGCCGAAGCGCGTGAAGACATCAATACTATCCGCAGATATAACCATCTGACAGATATATTCACAGCTATCCGGCATAGCCCTTATTTTAAAGTAAGAGTGATGCATCATGATACGAAGATCAGCAATGTGCTGTTTGATGCTGACAACAAAGGTATCTGTGTGATAGACCTGGATACCGTCATGCCGGGATATTTCATCAGTGATTTCGGAGATATGATGCGTACCTATCTCTCTCCTGTCAGTGAGGAAGAAACGGATCTCAGTAAAGTGCAGGTGAGAAAAGAATACTATACAGCGATCATGAATGGATACCTCAGTGAGATGAAAGATGAACTGAGTGTTACGGAACGCGCGCACCTTGTGTATGCTGGACAGTTTATGGTCTATATGCAGGCCATCCGTTTTCTGACGGATTACTTCAACAATGATATTTACTACGGAGCAAGATATGAGCAACATAACCTGTTGCGGGCGAGGAACCAGCTTACATTGCTTGAAAGCATTACTCAACAGGAGCAAACTCTTTCTTCTGTGGCGACACACTAACGCCACTTCGTTTGAAAAGCAGCACCAACAAAAAACCGGCCGAGTGGCCGGTTTTTCTATTTCTATTTTATCTTAAATAAGCTCTAGTAATAGTCCGGGGAAGATACCCAGCAGTATCACAATCGCTGCAGTGATGATGAGCATCACTTTGAAACCGCTGGTGATAGGTGCTGTTTCAGCTTCGCCCTGTTTGAAGTACATCGCAATGATGACACGGAAGTAATAGTAAGCACTGATAGCGGCACAGATAACAGCCACAATTACCAGCCATAGGAGGTTACCCTGCTCTATAGCGGCTGTCAGTACAAAGTATTTAGCAAAGAAACCTGCTGTGGCCGGGATACCTGCCAGTGAACATACAAAGATAGTAGTTGTGATAGCCAGTACAGGTTGTGTACGCGCCAGGCCATTGAAACCATCGAAAGTATAATCTTTCAGTTTGATCATCACAGCGAAGATACCGATGGTAGCTACACTGTAAGCTGCTGCATACAACACAATACCCTGTGTAGCATGTGTGTTAATTGATACTACCGCCAGCAGCATAAAACCTGCCTGGGCGATACTGGAGTAGGCCAGCATACGTTTTACGCTCTGCTGGAATACTGCTGTAAAGTTACCGATGATCAGGGTTGCGGCTGTGATGATAGCCAGCAGCAGCTGCCAGTCTGCGGTAATACGCTCACCTATAAAGGCGCCATGGAAGATCCTGATGAAAGCGATGAAACCACCGGCTTTTACCACGGTTGCCATGAAAGAAGTGAATACGGTAGGTGAACCATCATATACGTCAGGCGTCCAGAAGTGGAATGGCGCTGCAGATACTTTGAAAGATAATGCGAAAGCCACCAGGATGATACCGCACAATGCCAGTGTATTCACTTTGCCGGCGCCCAGTCCGAGGTCGGCTACATTGAAAGTACCGGTAGCTCCGTAGATCAGGGTGATACCCATCAGCAGGATACCGGTAGAGAAGGAACCCATCAGGAAGTATTTCAGGGAAGCCTCGCTGCTTTTAGGCGTCTTTTTATCGCTGCCTGCCAGTATATACTGTGGAATAGAAATGATCTCTATTGCCAGGAAAAGCATTAATAAACTGCTGAAAGTAGATGCCAGTGTGATACCTGAAAGGATGAAAAAGATCAGTGCGAAATAATCCGACACATGCTCTCCTACATTCTCAAACGCACTGCCCGAGAGCAGGAAGAAAATCAGTGTAGCGCCCAATGCAATGGCATTGAACAGAATGCTGAAACGGCTGATAGTGATCATGCCGTACAAGGTACGGTCACCTGCTTCAATGGTGGATAACTCAGCCAGGTTGGCTACCAGACAAGCCAGCAGAACAACTATGGCTATAAACTTAATGCGCTGCTTATTACTTACAAATAAACCCGCAAACATCATTACAACGCCCGATAAAGCAGTAGATATTAATGCATTCATATTCCTGTGTTACGAAAGAACAACTTTTTAATAAACCTTGTTAACCAATTCAGTAGTGCTGCTTACCAGTTCCAGCATAGGCTTTGGATATACACCTAATACCAGAATGATCACTACGATAATACTCAGTACCAGCAACTCATTTCCTTTCAGGTCGGTAGTGGTCTCTGTCAAAGCATTGCTCTGACCGAAGATCACCTTCTGCACCATATTCAGCGTATAAACCGCTCCCAGGATAACACCCAGACCGGCAACCGCCATAAACCATACATTATATTGGTACAGACCGCTCAGCATCAGGAACTCCCCGATAAAACCGTTGGTCAGTGGTAATGCGATATTGGCGAAGCTGATGGTTACGAGGAAGATAGCGATACCCGGCGCATACTGCGCGATACCACCCATCTCGTTCAGGTTCTTGATCTTCAGACGCTGCTGGATGATCTCTACGATGATCCAGAGACCGATGATATTGATACCGTGGTTGAACAGCTGCACCATCATACCCTGTAAGCTCTGCTCATTGTTGGTGAAGATTGCTGCACTCATCAGGCCGATGTGGGCAATGGAAGAGTAAGCGATCAGGCGTTTGATGTCTGACTGTACGATAGCGATGCAGGATGCGTATATGATACCGATGATAGACAGCACGATGGCCACATCAGACCACATATAAGCGCCTTTCGGCAGTACAGGCAGTAACCAGCGGATCACACCAAATAAACCCATCTTCACCATGATACCGGAAAGCACCATTGTCACAGGTGTCGGAGACTGTTCGTAGGTATCCGGCTGCCAGGTATGGAAAGGGAAGATCGGCATCTTGATAGCAAATGCCACGAAGAACAGCCAGAACAACCATGACTGGTCCTGCGGCGCTACTCCGCTATTAATAAAGCTGGCGTAGCTGAAGGAGTGCTCAGGTGATTGCAGGTAGATATAGATCAGGCCTATCAGCATGAGCAGTGAACCTGCAAAAGTGTATACGAAGAATTTGAATGTAACAGGAATACGTTTTTCGCCACCCCAGAGTGAGCAGAGGAAGTACACCGGAATCAGTGCCAGTTCCCAGAAAACGTAGAACAACAAAGCATCATAAGCGGTGAAAACACCTACCAGTCCTGCCTGAGAAAGCAGCATCAGACCGTAAAAGCTGTTTGCACGCTCATATTCCCTGTTGAAAATAACAATAAAGATCAGCAGGAAAGAAATGGCTGTCAGTAAACAAAGCATCAGGCCCATGCCATCCAGTCCTACGCTAAACTGTGCACCCAGCTGAGGTATCCAGTTTGCAGTGAACTGCAGACTGGCGGGGGCAGTCCGGAACTGGAACAAGGCACCAAGCGTTACTGCCAGCGAAGCCAGGGATGCTATCAAACCCAGCGCTTTCGGTCCAGACCCCTTCAGACCAAACGTAATCAGGCCCGCAACTAAAGGAATCAATATGAGTAATACTGTCAACATAATTATATCTAAACTTGTCCTTTTTTAATGATGGTGCTGGTTTCTCCTATTTCAGCAGAAAGCCTATCACAAATAAAACTACCATTCCGATTACCATGGCGAAGATGTAGAAGCCTACCTGTCCGCTCTGCAGCAGTCTTGCCTGCTGGCTGCCCCAGTGTACGCCACGACCTACGCCATTTACCAACCTGTCAATACCTGATTTCTCAATCGCTTCTTCAAAGAAACGGCTCAACATCATCAGGGGTTTCACTATGATTGCATCGTATAACTCATCCACATACCATTTGTTTTCCAGTACTTTGGCAATACCGGTACGTGGTTCTCCATTGTCTTCATAATTGCGGTACCAGCTGCGTGCAAAGAAGATGGTGATGATCACCAGCACAGAGCTTAATCCCATCAGCAGCCATTCTGTGTTGTGGGACAAATGCTCATGTTCATGTACGAATGGCACTGAACCTGCAAATACAGGCGCCAGGTATTCTTTCAGGAGGCTGTGTGTACCGAATACTTCCGGCAGACCAACATAACCGCCTATTACTGAAAGAATAGCCAGTACGATCAGCGGAATAGTGATAGCCACCGGACTTTCGTGCAGGTGATGTTCCTGTTCGTGTGTACCACGGAACTTGCCGCAGAAAGTGATGTAGTATAAACGGAACATGTAGAAGGCAGTCATCAGCGCTGTGATCAGGGCTACTGCATACATGATCTTATTGAAGGCGAAAGTTTCAGCGAGGATCTCATCTTTAGAGAAGAAACCTGACAGACCAGGAATACCGGCGATAGCCAGACAGCCGATCAGGAATGTGATGTGCGTAACCGGCATGTATTTTTTCAGTCCGCCCATTTTATTGATATTCTGTTCACCGCCCATTGCGTGGATCACAGAACCGGAACCAAGGAACAAGAGGGCTTTGAAGAATGCGTGTGTCATTACGTGAAACACCGCAGTGGTATAAGCGCCTACGCCCAGTGCGAGGAACATATATCCCAGCTGACTCACGGTAGAGTAAGCCAGTACTTTCTTGATATCATCCTGTTTCAGGGCGATGGTAGCTGCCAGCACCGCTGTAGCCAAACCTATTATTGCAACAACGGTCTGAATACATGGAGACAGGGTGTATAACACATTGCTACGTGCGATCATATAGATACCTGCTGTTACCATCGTAGCTGCGTGGATCAGGGCAGATACAGGAGTAGGACCCGCCATCGCATCCGGTAACCAGGTATATAAAGGCAGCTGGGCAGATTTACCGGCAGCACCTACAAACAGCAGGATGGCGATAACAGGGATCATCTTATCACCCTGGCCAATGGCTGCTGCTTTTTCAAATACTTCAGGGAAAGTAACACTGCCAAACTTCACGATCAGTCCGAATATACCCAGCAGGAAGCCGAGGTCACCGATACGGTTCATGATGAAGGCTTTCTTGGCAGCATTGTTATAAGCGGTATTCTTGAACCAGAACCCGATGAGCAGGTAAGAGCAGAGCCCTACGCCTTCCCATCCGATGAACATCATCACATAGTTGGCGCCCAGTACAAGTATCAGCATGGAGAAAACGAACAGGTTCAGGTAAGCGAAATAACGTGCAAACCCTTCGCTGGTTTCATCATGCATGTAAGAAGTAGAGTAAATATGGATCAGTGAACCAACACCGGTAATGATCAGCAAAAATAAAGCGCTCAGCTGGTCTACCTGGAATGCGAATGGAATGTGCAGGCTACCTACAGAAATAAAATCAAACAACTGCACTGTCTGTGCCTGAAACCCGGGGGCTTTTACTTCCAGGAAGATCAGCAAGCTAATTACAAAGCCAGCTAATACAGCTCCGCTTCCTACTATACCCGCCAGTGATTTGGAGAGGTATCTTCTTCCCAATCCATTCACCAGGAAACCTAATAATGGTAAAAATGGTACCAGCCAAACTAGATGTATCATCTATTCAAATACTAATTACGATTTACAATTACGATTCAAGCTGTTAGTTCTTCAGCCTGTTCATGATATTAATATCCACCGACTGTGAATTCCTGTATACCATTACGATAATGGCCAGTCCTACGGCAACTTCCGCGGCAGCTACCACCATGATAAAGAATACAAAGATCTGCGCGCCGCTGGCATCTACACGACCAGCGTCTGCCCACATTTTAGAGAAGGCTACCAGCAGCAGGTTTACTGCATTCAGCATCAGCTCTACGCACATGAAAATAATAATGGCATTTCTGCGCATCAGCACACCGGTCACCCCAATGCAAAAGAGTGCTATGCTTAAGAAAATGTAATATTGAACAGGCATCTTTAAAGAATTACAAATTGATCAATGACGATTTACAGATGTTGTGGTTATGCTTCCCTTTTCCCGATGATCACCGCACCTACCATGGCACTCAGGAACAGGATGCTGCTGACTTCAAAAGGAACTACGTATTGATTGAATAAAGTTTTACCAAGGTTGGAGATCAGCCCTATTTCTGCTGCTCCGGGTTGAATAGGTGTTACATCGGCTTCACGGAGTGCACCCAGTAATACGAGCAACAGGGCACCACCACTGATAGCGCCGGCATATTTCAGCCAGTTGCGCTTCTGCGGTTCTATTTCTGCATTCAGGTTCATTAACATGATCACAAACAGGAACAATACCATGATCGCTCCCGCATATACGATGATATGCACCACAGCCAGGAACTGTGCGTTGAGCATAATATAGTGCCCCGCTATGGTGAAAAAGGTTACTATCAGGCAAAGGACACTGGTAACGGGATTCTTACTCAATATCACGCCCAGGGCGGATATAATAGAGATGATTGAAAGTACCCCGAAAACGATTTGTTGTAAACTCATTCCCATTGCTATAATGACTATTATGTGTTTTAGCTAAGACTGTCTTTTATTATGCTTTATTCTTTTCACCAGGCGCTGGAATCAGCAGGTCCTGTTTTCCATAAATGAAACCTTCGCGTTTGTAGTTAGCAGGTGCAAATGTTTCTGTCAGATAGATAGCATCTTTCGGACAAGCCTCTTCACAAAAACCACAGAAAATGCAACGCAGCATATTGATCTCATAACGGGCAGCGTATTTCTCTTCACGGTACAGGTGTTCTTCACCTGGTTTTCTTTCTGCTGCTTCCATTGTGATCGCTTCTGCCGGACACGCTACTGCACATAAACCACATGCAGTACAGTTCTCACGGCCTTCAGCATCACGGTTCAATATATGCAGACCACGGAATACAGGGCTGAACGGACGCTTCTGCTCCGGATAACGCACTGTTTCCTTCCTCTTCCAGATATGCTTAAAGGTGATGATCATCCCCTTTATAATATTCCACAAATAGATCTTCTCGATGAAGGTCATCGGCTTACGGTCTACCTGTCTTGCCCTACTTGTTAAAGCTTGCATATTATGCTATTAAAATAAGTCGTTAATTAATGTGTGCTGCGATACAGTACAATCGCTCCTGTTATCAACATATTAGCCAGTGCCAGCGGGATCATGTAGTTCCAGCCAAGACGCATCAGC
Source organism: Chitinophaga filiformis (assembly GCF_900102545.1). Lineage (GTDB taxonomy): Bacteria > Bacteroidota > Bacteroidia > Chitinophagales > Chitinophagaceae > Chitinophaga > Chitinophaga filiformis. The sequence goes on from NZ_FNBN01000001.1 coordinate 159,938, forward strand.
TGATCGTAGCGGAACCTCGGGATCGTCCAGCGTACCCACATAAAGAAGAACAGGAAGCAGATGATCTTGATGAACAACGCTACTGTTCCCAGGATGGTCACCAGGTTAGGCGCCAGTCCCAGGCTGTCCATATACGGGAAGGAATAACCACCGAAGTACAGGCTTGCCATCAGTGCAGAGCTGATGAACATATTGATGTACTCTGCGAACAGGTAGAAGCCCAGTTTCATGGAAGAGTACTCCAGGTGGTAACCACCATTCAGCTCACTCTCTGCTTCTGACAGGTCAAACGGTGTACGGTTACACTCTGCAAAGGAACATACCAGGAATATCACGAAGCCCAATGGCTGGTATAATACGTTCCAGCCGCCATGACGCTGCTGTTCTACAATCTCTTTAATGCTTAAGGTCCCTGTCATCATCAGCAGTGCGATAAGTGACAAACCCATTGCCAGCTCGTAAGAGATGATCTGGGAAGCCGCACGTACAGACGCCAGCAGGGAGTATTTATTGTTGGAGGCCCAGCCACCCAGCATAATACCGTATACGCCCAGGCTCACTACTCCGAAAATGTATAAGATACCGATGTTAATATCTGCGATCTGCAGGGATATCGTATGACCTGCAATGGTCAGTGTATCTCCCCAGGGAATTACCGCGCTTGTCATACAAGCTACGACCATCGCGAGGGAAGGACCGAGAATGAAGAGGAAACGGTTGGAATTGCCGGGGATAATCTCTTCTTTGAAAAAGAGTTTACCACCATCGGCCAGCGGCTGCAGTAATCCCATAAAACCAGCCCTGTTAGGACCAATCCTGTCCTGGATAATACTTGCTACCTTTCTTTCACCCCATGTAGAATACATAGCGACTACCAGTGATATCACCAGTACGCCTGATATCAGCACGATCTTTTCGAGGATAAAGAACCAGTCTATGTTCATCAAATACGAATTATATCAATTACGAATAAAGAGTGAATTACTTTTTGTTAAAGTCATCTGAGTGTGCCGGACCATCTATCTTAGACAGATCGATCTCTGGTCTGTTCACCTCACTGATGTTGTGAATATCAAGCAGCAGTTTAGGCTGACGTCCATCCAGTACTTCTACCAGCGTATCTTTCGGTTTGTGAACGCCTACGTAGTGACCCTGAGAAATAACGCTATGGCGATCTATCTTACGAGGTCCTTCTATCACCCAGTCTTTCACATCTTTCTTATCGAAGCGGCAGGTATCACAGATCCATTCTTCTACTTCACCGTATTGATCTTTGCGGGCAGTTACGCGGAATATTTCATCACCACGCATCCAGAGCACTGTCTTGCCACAGCATTTCGGATCTTCACACTGGCGGTGTGCATCTACCGGTTTCAGGAACCATACACGGTTCTTGAAGCGGAAGGTTTTATCTGTCAGCGCACCTACAGGACAAACATCAATCACGTTACCGATGAAGTTATTGTCCAGGGACTGCTGGATATAAGTACCAATTTCTGCTGCTTCTCCACGTCCGAGTACACCATGTTCACGCTTTTCAGTCAGCTGATCGGCGGTGAACACACAACGGTAGCAGAGGATGCAACGGGTCATGTGTAACTGTATCTTATCGCCGATATCGATCCTGTCGAAGGTACGGCGTTTGAATTCGTAGCGGGTGGTATCTGCACCGTGTTCATAGCTGAGGTCCTGCAGATGACATTCACCTGCCTGGTCGCACACAGGGCAATCCAGCGGATGGTTCAACAGCAGGAATTCCACTACTCCTTTACGTGCTTCCTGCACTTCAGGAGAGGTGATATTAGCCACTTCCATACCATCCATTACGGTAGTACGGCAGCTGGCTACCAGTTTCGGCATAGGACGGGGATCAGCTTCTGATCCTTTGGTTACTTTCACCAGGCAGGTACGGCATTTACCACCGCTACCCTGCAGTTTGGAGTAGTAACACATTGCGGGCGGCACGATATCTCCACCAATTCTACGGGCAGCATTCAGGATGGTAGTGCCCGGCTCCACTTCCACGGAGATATTATCGATCTTAACCTTAAAGAGTTTCTTTTCTTCAGCCATTTTGCATCGCTTAAATTGATTCTTATACAGCAGCAGGAGCAGCTATTTGCAATGGATCTGCGTAATGTGCCAGTCCGTAGTTACGTTTGGTCGCTTCTTCAGGATGCAGCACATGCCATTCAAACTCGTCACGGAAGTGACGGATAGCAGCAGCCACCGGCCAGGCAGCAGCATCGCCCAATGGGCAGATAGTGTTACCTTCTATTTTACGCTGGATATCCCACAGCAGATCTATATCACTCATTTTGCCCTTACCATTCTCGATATTCTGCAGTACACGCTTCATCCAGCCGGTACCTTCACGACATGGGCTACACTGTCCGCAGCTCTCATGGTGATAGAAACGGGCGAATGTCAGGGTGTTCTTCACAATACACTGGTCTTCGTCCAGTACGATGAAACCACCGGAACCCAGCATGGTACCGGTAGCAAAGCCACCGTCAGCCAGACTTTCGTACGTCATCATACGTGGTTCACCTTTTGCAGTTTTCAGCAGCAGGTTGGCCGGCAGGATAGGTACGGAAGAACCACCGGGGATACATGCTTTCAGGCGTTTGCCATTAGCGATACCACCACAGTATTCGTCGGAGTAGATAAACTCTTCTACTGAAATATTCATCTCGATCTCATATACCCCTGGTTTGTTGATATTACCACAGGCAGAGATCAGTTTAGTACCGGTAGATTTACCAATACCGTATTTTGAATATTCTTCACCACCGATACGCAGGATAGGCACCACAGCAGCGAGTGTTTCCACGTTGTTCACCACAGTCGGGCAATCCCACAGACCTTTTACAGCCGGGAATGGCGGTTTAATGCGCGGGTTACCACGTTTACCTTCCAGGGATTCTATCAGGGCAGTTTCCTCACCACAGATATAAGCTCCGGCGCCACGTTGTACATATATTTCGAGATCAAAGCCAGTACCCTGGATATTCTTACCCAGCCAGCCATTTTTCTTTGCTTCTGCGATTGCCTGTTCCAGGATGTCGGGGATCCAGGCGTACTCACCACGAATGTAGATATAGCAGCTGTTGCAACCCAGTGTATAGCTGGAAATGAGCAGGCCTTCTATAAGCAGGTGAGGGATAAATTCCATCAGGTAACGGTCTTTGAATGTACCGGGCTCTGATTCGTCTGCATTACATACCAGGTAGCGGGGTACGCCTTCTGGTTTTGCAATGAAGCTCCATTTCATACCGGTAGGGAAACCGGCGCCACCACGACCTCTCAGACCGCTCTTTTTCACTTCATCCAGCACCTGGTCAGGTGTCATGCTTCTGAGCGCTTTTTCTGCTGATCCATAACCTCCGTTGGCCCGGTATACATCATAGTACCGGATGCCTTCTATGTGCGCTTTGTCAAAAAGTAGTTTGCGTCCCATCTTACTTTTTATGATTGTAGACCGTATTCCGGTCATTCCAAGTTTTAGTTTGCTTTAACCCTGCATTCCTCAATAATAGCATCTACCTTTTCAGGGGTGAGGTGCTCACGGAAGTGTTTACCCAGCTGCATCATCGGAGCGTATCCGCATGCGCCGAGGCATTCTACCGTTTTGAGGGTGAACAGGCCATCTTTGGTGGTTTCACCCACGCCGATGTCCAGTTTCTTTTTGATATAGTCTATGATGTTGTCTGAGCCACGCAGCATGCAGGGGCCTGTCTGGCATACTTCAAATACGTATTTACCTACAGGCTTCAGGTTAAACATCGAGTAAAAGGTAGCCACCTCGTACACTTCGATCGGTTTGATCTGTAACAGGGAAGCCACGTAATCCATGGTTTCCGCGCTCAGCCATCCGCCAAACTCTTCCTGTGCCAGATGCAGCACGGGAATCAGGGCGCTCTTCTGTTTCCCTGCCGGGTAACGGGCGATGATCTCTTTTACCTTATTCAGTTTCTCTTCAGAAAACATAACTATGAAAGAAAAAATTATTAATTAAGCATCCAGTTCACCTGCTATCAGATTCAGGCTACTCATACAGATAACGGCATCGCTCAGCATTGCGCCTTTGATCAGTTCTGCATAAGCCTGGTAATATATGAAACATGGGCGGCGGAAGTGCAGCCTGTAAGGGCTACGGCCACCATCACTGATGAGATAGAATCCCAGTTCCCCGTTGGCGCCTTCTACAGGATTGTACAATTCGCCTGGCAGGATATCAGATTCACCCATGATGATTTTGAAGTGGTAGATCAGCGCTTCCATTTTGGTGTATACCGCGCTCTTTTCTGGCAGGTAGTAAGCAGGTACATCTGCGTGGTATACATCTGAAGGCAGGTCTTTCAGCTTATCCATTGCCTGACGGATAATGCTCAGGCTCTCCCACATTTCGGCATTACGCACCAGGAAACGGTCGTAGCAGTCGCCGGTGGTACCTACGGGTATATTAAATTCGAAATCTTCGTAAGAGGAATATGGCTGTGCCACGCGCACGTCGTAATCCACACCCGCAGCGCGCAGGTTAGGACCGGTAAAGCCATAGTTGATGGCTCTTTCCGCGCTGATAGGGCCTACGCCCTGGGTTCTTTCCATGAAGATACGGTTACGGTTCATCAGGGTTTCGAACTCCTTCAGCGCTACCGGATATTCTTTCAGGAAACGTTCTATTTTCTCAAATGCCGCAGGGGTAAAGTTTCTTTCAAAACCACCTACACGGCCAATATTTGTTGTTAAACGGGAACCGCATATCTCCTCGTAAATTTCGTATGCCAGCTCACGGTATTTCATGAGATAGAGGAAGCCGGAGAAGGCGCCGCTATCCACACCTACCACACCGTTACAGATCAGGTGGTCGGTAATACGTGCCAGTTCCATGATGATCACACGGAGGTAGTCAACGCGCTTGGGGGTTTGAATACCCAGCAGTTTTTCTACGGTCATGTGCCATCCCATATTATTGATAGGAGATGAACAATAGTTCAGACGGTCTGTTAAAGGAGTGATCTGGTAGTAAGGACGGCGTTCTGCTATTTTCTCAAATGCACGGTGGATATACCCTACAGTAGATTCTGAACTCACGATACGCTCACCATCAATTTCCAGGATATTCTGGAATACCCCGTGCGTAGCGGGGTGGGTAGGGCCCAGGTTAAGGGTTTGTGTTTGCCTCTCTATGGAGCCTTCCGGCAGTGTGATATGTTGCTGCTCTGACATGTTCAAACGAATAATTTATTAAATGCCAATATGCCCGCCGCGGCCGAACATTTCATCATCTTTATCGGTACGGGTCTGATCTTCCAGCGGAAATTCCTTACGCATGGGGAAATAGGTCATTTCATCCACGTTCAGGATACGTTTCAGGTTCGGGTGCCCTACGAAGTTCACGCCGAAGAAGTCGTATGTTTCCCTTTCCATCCAGTTGGCTGATTCAAACAGCCGGGTAGCTGTGAATACGCGTGTATCCTCAATGCTGGTGTATACTTTGAAACGCAGTCTCACCCTTTCACGGAAGTTGTACAGGTGATATACTACTGCGAGCTCCTCCCCTGTTCTGTTGGGGTAGTGTACGGCAGTGAGGTCCGTTAAAAAACGAAATTGCAGTTCCTCATCATCGTACAGGAACTGCATTACTTTTAGGTTCAGGTCTTTAGGTGCTGCAAATGATAGCATCCCAAAGGATTCTTCCACCTGGCTGATTGATTCCCCAAACTTTTCTGCTAACCTTTGCTTTATATAGTCGTTTGTCAAAGACATTACGATTTCAATTTTCTATTTCAGATTGACTTTTCGGATATGATCTTCTTCTTTCGTGTAGATTACTCGATACCGTAAGAGTTCAATAATTCCTTATATTTCTCGCTATGACGGCGGCGCAGACTTTCCTGTCCTACCAGTTCCTGCACACGCATGAAGCCGTCAATAATCGCTTCAGGACGTGGAGGGCAACCGGGAACATACACATCCACCGGAATCACCTGATCTATACCTTGTAATACGGAGTAAGTATCGAATACACCGCCGCTGCATGCGCAGGCGCCTACGGCTACTACCCAGCGGGGTTCAGCCATTTGCAGGTATACCTGGCGTAATACGGGACCCATTTTCTTGGAAATTGTGCCCATTACCATCAATAAGTCACACTGGCGGGGGGTGAAGGCCATTCTTTCAGAACCGAAGCGGGCCATATCATAGGTAGAGGCCATGGTTGCCATAAATTCGATACCACAGCAGGAAGTAGCAAAAGGCAGCGGCCAGATGGAGTTCTTACGCGCCAGACCAATTACCTGGTCGAATGTTGTTGCAAAAAACCCTTCCCCTGCATACCCTTCGGGTACTTCTACACTCTTCACTTTTTCATTATACTGAACCGGACGTGCCATACCATGTCAGATTTAAAAAATTTCACAATCAGATTTGACCTAAACGCACACGGGATTGCCAGCCACCGGCAACCCTTCTGCTAAATATTCTATATAAGTATCAGTCTTCCCATTTCAGCGCTCCCTTCTTCAGTATGTAGAAGAAGCCGCCCATAAAGAACGCCACAAACAGTAACATGGCCATGAAGCCATCCCAGCCAAGTTCTCTGAAATTCACCGCATAAGGATAAAAGAAGATCACTTCTACGTCAAAAAGCACGAACAGTATGGCGGTTAGGAAGTACTTAATGGCTACTGGCTGACGTGCATTACCTTTTTGTTCAATACCACTTTCAAAGGTAGCAAGTTTGTCGCTGGTTTTACGTTTTGGCCCCAAAAAATGCGTGGCGAGCATTGTAATTCCAACAAAGCCCAGTGCAGCTATAAGCTGCAAAACAATGGGAAAATAGCTAAAAGGAGTAGTTGCTGACAATAATTCTGTGTCTGTAAACATAAGCTTCCCTGTATAAATCGTTCTCCGAATGAGCAAAAATAGGCTAACTAATGCAAAAATCAAATCTTATGAAGGATTAAAATATTATCTTTTTTCACCAACCGGCAATAAAAAAGCCTCCTGTCGCCCGACAGGAGGCTTTCATATAACTTTTAATCCCTTATTTTTTGTTACCCTGAGCTGGTTTAACAGCTGCCGCTTTGGTCTTGTTTTCCTGGTTTTCCTGGATCGCTTTTACCGTGGCGTTGTTAGGATCGATAGCTAATACTTTATCCATCCAGATCTTCATATTTGCCTGATCGTCCTTATTGTAGTAGTAGATCATCATATACTGATAAGGGAACATCAGCTGGGAAGGCTTGTTCATCTTCTCGTCACCTTTGATCTCAAAGAATTTCTGGAAGTAAGGAACTGCCACGCCTGATTTTGCTTCAGGATCTTTTGCCATGTTGGCACGACCTCTCCAGTAAATACCCAAAGCTTCGTTGTTTGGATATTTAGCTGCGAAAGCGCCCCAGGTTGAATCTGCTGCATCGTATTCACGTGCGTAGATTTCCATGGTACCTTTGAAGAACATATCCTGTACTTTACCGCTGTTCTGCTCATCGGTAAATTCATTTACCAGTTTGCCATACCACTGTGCTGAACGTTTAAAGTCGTGCATTGCTTTGAAGTTGTCTGCAACGGCTCTGTATTTTTCAACATCTTTTGCGGTATCTGCCAGGGCATATTTCTCCAGGTACATACCTGCCAGTGAATCGTTCACAGCTTCCTGTGCAGAGTCAGTTACATGCTGCTGATAGATTGCGCTCAGCAGTTTGTAGTCGTTAGCCTGCAATTTAGCGTCACCAACGGATTTAGCGTATTCTTCGATCACCTGTTTACCGGTAGTGGTATCACCTTTCTGCAGATAAGCATCTGTCAGCAGGCGTACGAATTTACCTTTATTACCTTCGGTTGTCTGTGGTAATACGGCTTTGGTTTTATTGATAGCAGCATCGTAGTCTTTACGGTAGAATGCGATAGCAGCCAGGTTGTATTCGTTTTCCAGTTTACCAGCGCCTGTACCTACTACTTCCATATATTTCTCCAGGTATTTCGCTGCATTTTCGAGTGACAGCTGAGCTTTGGTTGGAGTGATATAGAACTGATACAGTTCATAGTAAGCAGGTGCGTAGTTAGGATCCATGTTGGTAGCCTTTGTCCAGTCGTTCACGGCATCCTGCAACAGTTTAGCGTTGTAGTTTACCAGACCTTGTTTCAATACGGCTTCAGCGTTGTTTGGATCCAATTCCAGTGCTTTATCGTAGGCAGTGATTGCTTTACCACCGTTTTCACCACCGAGGTAGCGGTAAGCGTCACCTAATTCGATGTAATCAGCAGGTTTTGCAGTATATACTTCTTTCTTTTTACGGCCTTCGTTGTTCAGCAGTTTTTCCATTACTGACAGTGCGTAACCGCGGTCACCACCTTTTATTTCGGTGTTTGCATCTGCAATAGCACGTGCTACGTCGCCATTGCGTCCTTCAGAAGCTGTGTTAGCTGCTTCAAATTTCTGTTTTGCTGCTGCAGCATCACCTTTCAGCAGGTCGATACGGCCAAGGCCTACCTGCAATAAAGGTGAAGTAGGTACAGCCTGCAATCCTTTCTGAAAAGTTGCGGCGGCACCGGCGTCATCGTGCAGGCCCAGCTGCGCGATACCGAGGTAGTAATAACCTCTGTCGTCAGTTGGCTTTGCAGCTATTGCTTTTTCCAGGTTTCCTTTGGCTGTCTCATACTTGCCATAATACAGGTCTTTCAATCCATCTTCTACAGATTGGGCCATGGCGCCGTTCGCGACGCACAGCAATGCAACAATTAAACTTTTCCGTCTGTTCATGAGCAATCCGGTTTTTAATTTTAGTTGTGTTAGTTTTTTACTTAATGTTCGCTTCCCTGAATACTACATTCAATCTCGCAGGGAACAGTCTGAATTTCGCAATGATCATCTGTCCTTCATAACTCCCCAGGAAAGTGGCGAACCCTGATCCCAATCCTGAATATGGTTCTTTCAAGCAATAGAACAAACCACGTTTAAGCTGGTAGGAACCAAGAGCGATGTATGCCTGATATGGTTTTACAAATTCTGAACCATAATCTGCCCTCACCTTGACCACTTGCACTTTATTTGTAAATTCTATAGAAGCTGAGTCGTTCGGATCTGAGATCCAGCTCACTCCTATTACACCAATCGCATCTTTCATTTTAGCCACATAATCAACCACTTCGGGATTCGTTTTAGCAGCCATTACATTAGGCGGCAACGGTTTTCCCTTGTTGATTGAATCGCGGACATATCTTACCGTACTTGAATTCTGATTATCAAAAACTATCTGGTGTTTCGTGGAATCAGACCCGTCCATAATTTTCCGCACCTGGTCCATTGTGAGGATGCTGTCGGGATTACTACGGTTAGTAATCAGCGCTACTCCATCCCAGGCTAACAGCAGGCTTTGCGGCGATATCTTCAACTCCTTGAAATATGCTTTTTCTGCTTCGCTGAAATCTCTTGTTACGAAAATCAGTCTTGAACTGTCTGCTAACAGATCTTTAAAGCATTCTGCTTCGGGCTTATATTCAGCAATGATATGCGCGTTCTTATAAAGGGATTCGAAAACCTTGATTTCGGCTTCCATCAGCGGGCGATAGGTTTCATCCACACTGATTCTGATGGTCCCTGCAGTTGGCGTATCCTGCTGCACCCCGGACTTGTTGGCTCGTCCGCAAGATGTCAGTAAAGCTGCTACAGCTAACGAAATAACAGCGATCTGGCTTCGCCTGATTATTCTGGTCATCATATGTTCGTCTCTTATTTAATCCTTTTGATGAAATAGGTTCTTCGTTCCTCTATATACACGGAAAAGACCATACGCAATTAGTATGACGCCAAAAATTGTCAGTATAGTCTGTGACACCTGAAACTGTCCCAGGTTATATTTCTGCGCAAAGATTGCATATAGGCCCAAGAGCAGAAAAAATACACCCCTGATTAATTCCCCGAGCGAACGATAATTTACCTTAGTCCGCGTGTTTCCAGATCTTTCTTGTTGCATTAGCATTGTTAGCGAATTACAAGTATACAAAAAAATATTTCCAAATAAATACCTGTTCTTTTAGAGGATTGTTAAAAAAAAGCGGTTCCGACCCTATCTCCTTCACCCTAAACCAGCCACTACAGCAGGTTTCAATAATCGTCCGGCATACACACATTTTTTCATATTCAATCTACATCTAATTAAATAAGAACTTGTTAAAACCATGTTAAATACTGGTACTTCCAGCGCTATGTTGTACACAATCATGAAGATATATACTCATTAAAAAGAAAGTATAGTATTAATCATTGTTATCATATAGATGCGGAGAAATTCAGATTCCATAACACGTGGCTGTCTTAATTTACGGCCCATCCAGCCTAATATACAGCAGTTCAGGATTTTACCGGGCGCATAAAATAATGTTAAAATCTTGTAGGTTTGCGGAAATTATGAAAATACTGATGGTATGCCTGGGGAATATTTGCCGTTCCCCCCTGGCAGAAGGAATATTAAGGCACCTTGCCCTTCAGCAGGGACTGGATTGGGAAATAGATTCTGCCGGTACGGGTAACTGGCATGTAGGCGATCCTCCTGACCGCCGGTCGGTGAAAGTAGCACAGCGTCATGGAATAGACATTTCCGGACTGCGGGGCAGGCAATTCCAGTCAGCGGATTTTGACCGGTTTGACCGCATTTTTGCTATGGACCTGGACAACTACAGGGATATACTGCTTAAAGCAAGAACTGAGGAAGATAAGGCTAAATTACAGCTGTTGCTGGACGATCAGCAACCCGTGCCCGATCCGTGGTACGACGATGCCTTATTCGAACCGGTGTATAAAATGATCTATGAGGCATGTGAAAAGATCGTAGCTGGCAAAAAATAAATTACTTTAAAGCATAATTGAACAATAATGATAAAACCCAGTATACCAAAAGGTACCCGCGATTTCGGGCCGGTAGTGCTCAGAAAGCGGCAATACATTTTCCAGACCATCCGTGAAACATTTGAACTGTTTGGGTTCCAGCCTCTGGAAACCCCTACCATGGAGAACCTGGACACACTTACTGGTAAATACGGTGAAGAAGGTGATAAGCTGATATTTAAGATCCTGGACAATGGTGATATCCTGGGACGCGCCCAACAGGCGAAGGATAGCCGGGAACTGGGTATCTTATTATGTGAAAAGGCCCTGCGTTATGACCTCACTATTCCTTTTGCAAGATATGTGGTGATGAACCAGAATGAACTGGCACTGCCTTTTAAGCGGTATCAGATGCAGCCGGTATGGCGCGGAGATCGTCCAGCGAAAGGCCGTTACCGCGAATTCTATCAATGTGATGCGGATGTAGTAGGTAGTAATTCATTGCTGAATGAAATAGAATTGCTCTTAATCTACGATACTGTGTTTACCAAACTTGGTATGGAAGGATATGAGGTAAGGATCAACAATCGTAAGATCCTTGGCGCATTGGCTGAACTGGTAGGACAACCCGAGCTTCTAACTGACATTACCATCTCAATCGATAAGCTGGATAAGATAGGTCTTGACGGCGTTAAAGAAGAGTTACAGCAAAGAGGACTTTCTTCCGATGAAATTGCCATCATTGAAAACTTCCTCAGCATTGAGGGCAACAATGAGGAAAAACTGCAACAGTTAAGTACTCTCTTCAAAAACTCCCCTACCGGTCTGAAAGGCGTAGAAGAATTATCTTATGTGCTGCATACACAGCCGGATGCCTTCAAAACCACGCCGATCCTGGATGTAACGCTGGCGCGCGGTCTGAACTACTATACAGGTATGATCGTAGAAGTAAAAGCGCCTTCGTCCGTAAAAATGGGCAGCATCGGTGGCGGTGGCCGCTATGATGATCTTACCGGCCTGTTTGGTCTTCCAGGCATTTCCGGTGTAGGTATCTCCTTCGGTGTAGATCGTATCTATGATGTACTAGAAGAACTGCAGTTATTCCCTGCTGATGCACAACAGGGTACACAAGTGCTCTTTTTCAATCTCGACCGCCAAACGGAAGGTATTGCCTTCAAACTGGTGATGCAACTGCGTGGTAAGGGCATTGCTTCTGAATTGTTCCATGAGCCGTCAAAGATGGATAAGCAGATGAAGTATGCGAATAAACGGAATATCCCTTATGTGATCATTATGGGTGAGAGTGAGGTGCAGGAACAAGTGGTGAGTGTTAAGAATATGGTGAGTGGGACGCAGGAGAAAGTGAAGATGGTTGATTTAGTGAATTATAATTTCTAAGGAAAATAATAATACAGGTAAAGGCCCGCGTGATGCGGGCCTTTGTTATTTAATACTTTCAAGGAATTTCCGAACTCTTCGCTCTTCACCGTAGAAGAACTGGTCTTCCACTCCCAGGCTATTGTAATAATCCTCTTCGATACGTTCCTCTAAGGTTTTGTGAATACCTCTTTTTCTGTCATCAAGTATTTGCTGCCAAATCTTCGCAACCCTATCTGCCCTTTCCTTTCTCAACTCTTCTCTAATTTGCTCTTCTTTCCTTTTCTCTTCCTCCTCATCTACAAAAATGATCATAATTATAAATTTTGACGTTAACTAATCTGGTTTTAAAATATTGTGCCCGGTTACATACCTGAATCCCTGTTTATCTATCACCGCTATTTTTATCACCCCACCTACAGTCGGAATTTTCTCTATAAATGTCTGAAAGGTCATTTCTAGTTTCAAAAAGAGATAAGCCATATTAACGGCCTGCTGCAGACTTAATTTTGATAAAGTCTGTTGTATTTCCGAATCTCCTTTCTTATATCCCAGTTTCAAATCGATCTTGTTAGCGAGTTGCCCCACGTAAACAGGGGTGATAGATTCCAGCGGCAAATTGAAATCCTCCATCATTTCTTCTAATATGCATGGGATAAAGTCCAAAGATGAATGACTCTTTTCTTCTAAAATTTTTCTACTTATATTATCCTGACCTTCGATCACTACATAACTCTTCTCAGATATTCTTTCATAACTCACATATTTCCACTCACGCTCCTCAATACCTTGCACAACTGCCTTGTCTATAACTATTCTATATATAATCGTCTTTTCAGTAATTGACTCGTAGTGAGTAAACAGCAATATACTTCTTCCTATATAACCTCTTACTGCAATACATGCTCTTACCTTTTCTTCCATAAACCTGCAAAAATCCATTACCCTGGTTGCAACCGTTTTGCTATAATAATTTTCGTCTTCCTCATTAATGGCAACCAATTCCTGTATCAGATGTTCAATCGTCTTACGTCCTATCTGTGAAGCTCCTGCTAATGTTATTGCAGTAAACTTATCGAACTGGAAAAGCTTTTCTGCGTAGTCTGTAGTATGAGATGGCTTCTTCTCAAACAAGCCGATTAGCTCATTCCTGTTAATGCTGATCTCATTGCTGTTCGCATTCCCCTGTTTACGCTTTAAATAGTCCATGAACTGATCGTAAGTCACTACGTTCTTACTAAATGTGGCTAAAGAATCGGCGATCACCGCTACGCCTTTCTTTGCAATTACAGATGCAATAAAAGTCATTGGTTTTTGATTGGGTAAAACAATGGTTTCGACAAAAGCACTAATCACGAATTTATATACACATCACAAACCAGCCAAATTATTTTTCACACAACAAACTGATAGGCAAATGGTTAACACAATAACGTAAATATTATATAATAAAAAGCTCTACAACTATAATTCTATCGAATGCAAAAACGGCTGTCCGCATAAGCGAACAGCCGTTTCTTTCAATAGTATATGTTTATTACTTTCCTTTCTTAAACGCTTCCAACCCACACTTCAACCAGCTGGCATATTCACTCGCACGGGGAGTATATCCTACAGGCTTTGTTAACAACTTCTCATCAGGGCTGATCAGCACATAATAAGGCTGCGAGTTGTTCACAAAATTCTCGGTTTGCATCGTAGCATATTTATCACCGATAGTTTTAATTTCCTTCTTACGACCTGTATTGGTAGTAAAGAGGAACTGCTGATCTTCCGGTAACAATTTCCTGTCATCCACATACAATGATACCAGGATATAATCTTCTTCTATTAATGTTCTCACTGCCTGATCAGGCCATACATTCTCTTCCATTTTACGACAGTTCACACATGCCCATCCTGTAAAGTCTATCAGGATCGGTTTGTGCTGCTCTTTTGCCAGTTTCAGCGCTGCTTCATAGTCATTCACCACATTTGCCTCAACGCCTTTAGCTGCGTCCTTATAAAGGCTATAACTCAATGGCGGAGGAAAACCGCTGATCAATCTGCGGTTAGCATATTTGGTATTTGTTACACCTGGCAGCAGGTACAAAGTCATTGCAAGGAAGATCAGGGCCAGCACCCAACGGGTAGGACTGATCTTCTTCAATGGTGCATCGTGCGGGAAACGGATCTTACCCAACAGATACAACACAATGAGGAAACCACAGATAATCCACACGGCAAAGAATACCTCACGTTTTACCAGTCCCCAATGTGTTACCAGGTCGGCATTGGAGAGGAATTTAATTGCCATTGCTACTTCAATGAAACCCAATACTACTTTCACTGACGTGAGCCAGCCACCGGACTTCGGCAGTGATTTCAACAGGTTCGGGAACATGGCAAACAATGCAAAAGGCAATGCCAGGGCAAATCCGAAACCAGCCATACCAACTGTCAGCTGCATAGCGCCGCCGTCGGTTGAGAGGGAACCTGCCAGCAATGAACCCAGAATAGGACCGGTACAAGAGAATGATACCAGTGCCAGTGTCAATGCCATGAAGAAAATACCGATAATACCACCTACGCTTGTTTTCGCATCCACTTTGCTGGCGAGACCGCTTGGCAAGGTGATTTCAAAGTAACCAAAGAACGAAATGGCAAACACGATAAAGATCACGAAGAAGATCAGGTTTAGCCATACGTTGGTAGAGATATTGTTCAGGATCTCAGGATCCAGTGAATCGAGGAAATGGAAAGGCAGGCTTAATAACACATAGATCAGGAAAATGAAGAAGCCATAAAGGCTGGCATTCAGTACTCCTGTCTTTTTATCCTGCGACTTTTTAGTGAAGAATGATACAGTGAGCGGTATCATCGGGAACACGCAAGGTGTCAGCAATGCAATAAAACCACCGATCACACCCAGGATGAACAATCCCCAGAGGCTTTTCTTAGCGGTTCCTTCTTCCCCACCACAGTTATTCACCGGATGGTCTTTGTCGATGGAAGCACGTTTCAGTGTTTGTCCGCCGGCGGTAGATTCCTGTAAGCCCGCTGCCACATTCACCAGGTTACCGCTTGCATCTACATTAAAACGGAACTTCACTTCTTCAGGACCTACCACTTCGTCGCCTTTCAGCGCCATGTAATTAACAGCGCCTTCCAGTTTTGTAACAGGACCATTCAGTTTTACGGTCACCAGCAGAGATACCTGGTTTTCGAAGTATTTGATCTCGGTATTATCGAATAAAGGCTCCGGCGCCTTTTTCAGTTCTCCTTCTTCTGTGATACCGGTAATCGCAGCTGCGCTGTCGACCGTTACACGGGTATTAGGTTCATCATCTTTCATGGTAGTGGAAAACAGCTTCCAATCTTTCTGTACAGTACCTTTCAGATGTAATATATATTCATGTTCACCCTTTTTCTCTGCTGTATACTCCCATTTGGCGACAGCTGCGGGAGCAGGATTCTCCTGTGCCCTGACAGCAAATACAGCGGTGATAAGGATAATGAACGTAAGCAACTGCTTCATATAAATAATAGGCTTTAAAGACTTATTACCATTCCAAATAATAAACGAGTTCCTCTGGGAACTCGTTTATTAAATTCTGTTTACCTCGCGGAAGATTGCTCATCCGTCGTTATAACTTATTTTCCTCCTACGCTGATAGCGAATTCCACTTCTTTCGGCGGCAGGCACTGGTGATCATCACACACCATAAATTCTACACTACCTTTCACTTTAGTAGCAGCCTTTCCTTTCACGGTTACTTTCTGCACGAAATTCACCTGGTTTTCGTAGTATTTCAGCTCAGAATCGAAGTTCTTATCGAATGCTTTATGCAGCTTACCCACTTCACGGATCTTACCTACAGGTGTTACCAACGGATTCTTCGTTAGTTTGAAGGTGGTAGGTACCGGACCTTCACCTGCTTCCTGTGCATACAGGTGCCATTTGCTATCTATGGTAGCTGTCATGTGCAGTTCATAGGTAGTAGCATCAATCTTCTTGGCGGTAAAATCCCATTTCACCGGGTTTTCTATCTGCGCACTTGCCAGTATCGGCAAGGCAAATAAGAAAACTGCTGTTAATAATTTTCTCATACTGGATTTTTTAACTGGTTGGTTGGCTTGATTTTAAATATTGGGTGGTTCTTCCACCTCAGCATCAATTGTTATTGATAAGGCTTTGAAAAATGAGCTGCCCATCTGTATTACCCAATACTGAGCTGGTAGCTCTTTCTGGGTGAGGCATCATGCCAAATACATTACGCTCTTTGTTACAGATGCCGGCGATGTTACGCAACGCTCCATTTGGATTGGCGCCATCTACTACATTACCAAATTCGTCGCAGTAACGGAAAAGTACCTGGTTGTTCGCAAACAGGCCTTCGAGTGTAGCATCATCTGCATAGTAGCGGCCTTCGCCATGTGCTACCGGAATCTTCAATGCACGTCCGGTTACATCTTTGGTCAGGGATGCGGATGTATTTTCACTTTTCAGGTATACATTCTTACATACAAACTGCTGATGACTGTTCTGCAGTAAAGCCCCCGGTAACAGACCCGCTTCACAGAGGATCTGGAAACCATTACATACCCCGATCACACGGCCACCTTTGTTGGCAAACTCTATCACACTCTGCATCATGGGACTAAAGCGGGCAATAGCACCGCAACGCAGGTAATCTCCATAAGAAAAGCCGCCTGGCAGTACAATACAGTCTTCTTTAGTGAACTTGCTCAGGTCAGAGTCTTTATGCCACAGCTCTATTACCTCCTGTCCAAGATCGTTGCGTAATGAATCGATCATGTCATGATCACAATTAGAGCCCGGAAAGGTGACAACGCCAAATTTCATGTTTAATTTGTTGAATGTTACGGTCTAAAATATTATTCAAGCTTTTATCCGGCAGATAGCAGGCTGGTGACCATTTATCGAAATTACCGGAAAAGGCACAAAATTACTACGCCGTCCGCACATTTCCATAGCCGTTCGTCCGGTTTTAACAATTACCCGCGAAGTCGGTTAGTTTTTGCTGAAATACTGCATTATAATGACATAGGCTAATGTCAGGATGTGAATGATATTGGCTACCGTATTGTTGACAATAGACCAATAGGCATTGGCTACAAACAGGGAAAGCGGCAAAATAGCGAGTACCCAATAGGCTGGAGAGAAATGTACATTGAAAAAAGGCACTATCATGGCTACAAACACGTATACTACCAATACACTCCAGATCTTACGGCCCTGGATCAGCATCTTCTTGAGGGTACGCTGCAGTAATAACCAGCCCAGTATGAAGAAGAACAGGCTTATCGCCATAGCTCCCCATACCTTGTAATGCTGAATAAAAGGTATTTCAAGCCCCATTCTTGGGATTTTTGCAAACAAGGCCCACTGGTCTGTCAGGAAAAGGTAGGTTCCCAGCAGGTATATCGGACAGATCAGGCCCAGCAAAGCAATAATCCATTCCGCCAGACGGAAGGGACGCATGATGAGCAGGCTTAACCATAACAAAAGGCAGAATATAGTAGCCGGGAAGTAAAACAGGCCACATATACCCAGGGCAAAACCGATATTAAATACCACATCCCTGGCTGAGGTACGGGTATACAAGAGGGTAATATTGGAAAATACCCACAACATCACCAGGTTAACCAGTAAAGCCGGGGAAAATACGTTCCAGCCCTCATACAGCGAGGTAAAGAGCATATAGCTCATAGCGGGCAGGTAAGTAGCCTTGGCAAATAAGCGCTGGTGGTTCACGATCTTTGTTACCAGCAGGGCCTGCAATAACAGCAGTATGACCGCCAGCGAGGTAAACAGGAAAGGACTCTTTCCAAACGCCATTTCCATCCATTTCACAAACAGGCCGTATAACAAACCTTCGTTGCCGTCTACCAGGAAGGAAGACGGATGGATCAGGTAATAGAACTTTACCAGGAGTGTATATATCAACAGCAACAGTACCGTTAGCGGGTTGCCTGAGCGGAAAAACTTTACCACAATATGAATTCTCTTTTCAACTTTTGAAAGCGTTCCAAAGGTATTTTAAAGCGGGAGAAAATCAAAATATTATGAAAACCATGAATAATTAATGTGTTTTGGGGGTATTGGGTTTGGGGAACCGTTTCGTTTTCCCGGGGTTGCACCCCGCGCTACAAACACAAAGACCCCTACCGGGGTCTATTGCCGCGAATGATTTCGTTAGGTTTTCCGGGGGGTGAAACCCAATTTCGTCCACGGGGTTGAATCCTACCGTTTTCCCGGGGTTGCACCCCGCGCTACAAACACAAAGACCCCTACCGGGGTCTATTGCCGCGAATGATTTCGTTAGGTTTTCCGGGGGGTGAAACCCAATTTCGTCCACGGGGTTGAATCCTACCGTTTTCCCGGGGTTGCACCCCGCGCTACAAACACAAAGACCCCTACCGGGGTCTATTGCCGCAATTGATTTCGTTATGTTTTCCGGGGGTGGTGAAACCCAATTTCGTCCACGAGGTTGAATCCTACCGTTTCCCCGGGGGTTGCACCCCGCGCTACAAACACTAAGACCCCTACCGGGGTCTATTGCCGCGAATGATTTCGTTATGTTTCCCGGGGGTGGTGAAACCCAATTTCGTCCACGGGGTTGAATTCTACCGTTTCCCCGGGGTTGCACCCCGCGCTACAAACACTAAGACCCCTACCGGGGTCTATTGCCGCGAATGATTTCGTTAGGTTTCCAGAGGTGGTGAAACCCCCATTTCGTCCACGGGGTTGAATCCTACCGTTTCCCAGGGTTGCACCCGCGCTACAAACACTAAGCCCCCTACCGGGTCTATTGCCGCGATTGATTTCGTTATGTTTCCAAGGGTGGTGATACCCCCATTTCATCCACGGGGGTGAAACCCCATTTCGTCCCCGGGGTTGAAACGCATTTCGTTTTCCCGAGGTTGCACTCCGGGGTACCGTTATATAGTACGCGTTATACCCGACGCACACCCGACGTATACCAGACGCATACCCGACGCATAGTTGGACTTGAACTCCCGAACCCCTTTTATGTTCCCTCCTCCGTCTGCCCTTCCGGTGTTACCACGTCAATCTTATCTATCAGCAACCGGTCCCCCTGGATCACAAAATCGATCCGCAGGGTATAGACAATAGTTACATCTATAGATGCCCCATTCTCAGTTTCGGTATAATTTCCAAAGGTAGCCTGGCTGAAATTGGAGATGTCCTCCTCATATTCCTGGCTCAGCAGGATAAGATCGGCATCAAATCCGTAGGGCGTAGGCGTTCGTACACTGTCCTGGCTAATCCTGCCGGCACAAAGCTGGAAATAAGCGTTCTTATCGGCTATGTAATCCTGGGTAAATATGCCCGAATGGGATAAAATGCGGAGATAGGCGGCCGTGCTGTCAAAATTGACGGCATACCGGCCGGTGTCTTCCACTCCGGAGTTATCCACCAGCTGGATATCCACCAGAGAGTCTACCCGGGTGCTGTACCAGTCAAAGAAGTCACGCACCCTTTCTTCCAGTACCTGCTGGCTGATCTCAGGACTGACCGTGCCCTTGAAGTATGCCCTGGCTGAAGGGGTTTCCCGATCCTTATGAAAACCGAAAAGACCACATGCGCTGATGGTCATGGTAATCCCAAGCAGGAAGAGGTTTCGTTCTCTTTTCATTATCAGATATGGTATAAATAGCTGTTACTTACCCCAGGATCCGCTTCCGGATACAGCTTAATGAGAACAGCTGAATACCTTCGATGTTGTCATTTCGCTGCTTTCTTTATAGCATCCGCCAGGATAATCTGTGTTCGTATGAAAGTATTTTCTTCTGTAATCTTTATCCTGTTCTCCTTAAACCATTTCATAAAGTCGTTCCATTGCTGTTCATGTTCGCTCCTCCATTCTCCGAATACCTTTTCATCTCCCAGTCCCAGTATCCAGTAGTTATAGGCCTCCAGGTGTCCCGCCTCTTTCACTTTCCGCTGGAAATCGAAAAGCACAACGGGATAAGTTGTATCCCGCCCCTCCTGTGTATAGATGTCCAGAAATTTTGTCCTTATACGGTTCAAAGATGCCAGATTGATCATCTTCTCCCCTATTATTGATTTCACCAGGGTCATTTCGTAGGCTCCATTTGCAAAAGATTTTCCCATCGACGCCATCACCTGCTCGGCCAGGGCACTGGCCAGAGAACTAACCTGTGCTTTTTTACTCTGGCTGGCATCCAGCACGATCGTATTGTTCTGCTTCGCAAAACTTACGGACACGGTAGTATCAGACTCAAATTTAATCTCTCCTTTGTAAGTATAATATAAAAGTTTGCTGATCTCTTCTGTGCGTTTGGATCCACGTTCGATGTTCATAAAGATCTCTCCGTAGATCATTCCCCATATCTCCTGATCGGAATCAAGGAAAATCTTTGCGGCCCTGTAGTAGTTGGACGGATACATAGGCGCTGCCTTTATTCCTTTTTCAAAGAATCCGAGAGCAGCGTTGTACTCACTTCTCCTCAGTTCCATTACGCCACGCTCCAGGTACAGATTACCTTCTCCCGGGAATTTTTTAATGCCTTCATCATAAGCATCAATGGCTTTCTCCGGTTTTCCCATTTCATCAAGCGCATTGCCCATCATAGCATACACCCTGCCTGTTGCCTGTTTCTTCTTCACCAGTTCTTTTAACAGCTTCATGGCTTCGTCAAAGCTCTTTTGCTGATATTTGGCTAAGGCCATTTCATAAACTATTTCCGGTTCGGCCGGGTCAAGTTTACGGGCTTCTTCGAGTAAGGTAATGGACTCTGCCAGTTTACCGTTATCCATCAGTTCAATGGCTTCATTCTTTTTGGCGAGGGCCTTTTCTTTGTCAGTCGTCTGGGCTTGCGCTACAGATACAGCAAAACAACTGATCACCAGCAGGGTTCGTGGTATTCGCATAAATAGGTATTGAGATTGTCCCTTAAAATGTAATAAAGATAAATATTTATTATCTGAAGAGTTCTGGTCCGGCGAAATGATTAGGAATACTTTAACGAAGGTTATTTTTTGACTGGCTTTCCGCTTACATACTTATTGTTACGGATAATGAAGCGGTAAGGCAGCAAGGCATCTGCCCCTGCATAGTCCACCCCTATACGGGGAGTTGTAAGGATATCTTCTTTCGCGGGCACAAAGCCATCTGAGGCAAGATAAAATGCATCTTCCAGCAGTGATTCACCCGTATGCCCGACAGTGATCCCAAGTGCTTTTGATACATTTCCCGGTCCCCTGGTTAACGTGAAATCTGCCACTTTCTTTCCGGTACGTCGCAGCATAACGGGTACGCCTGTTATTGGTTCTGCCCCCCTGATGAGTATTGCATGTGGAACATCCACTTTATTGGTCACAATATTGAATAACTGATGGATACCATAACATAGATATACATACGCCCGGCCGGCTTCATGGTACATGACTTCCGTACGGGCAGTACGCCGGCCGCCATAAGCATGGGAAGCTTTGTCGGTAACCCCGGCATAGGCTTCCGTTTCTACTATACGCGCAGCCGTTAGCTCACCGTCGAATTTCGTGACGATGATCTTTCCCAGCAATTCACGGGCTATAGTTAAAACATCTGGACGGTTGTAAAAACCGGATGACAATTTCTGATAAGCGGTGGTCGGCAAAATATTAGTATAACGGCTTCCGTTAAACAATCTTTAAATGGGGCTCCAGCAATGCATAGATCTTATTCAGCACAGGCACAAGACTTTCAAAATCAAAGTCTTCTCTAAAGGAATCTGTATCTGATGACCACAGGAAAAGATCGGCACAGATCTCCATATATTCCTCTACAATGTCGCTGTTCAGAAGAGACAACAGTTCTGTCACGTTTTCCTGCAGCGCATAGTCCTTCACCACTCCCAGGGCACCGTAGATCTCGTACAATAGCGGATCATCGTCTGCCTCCAGGATTTCTGCCTTCAGGGAAGAAAAATCGAAGCCTGTATAAGCAGTATCGGTTTCATTGATCTCCTTACCCCATGCCTGTAAATTGGGGGTATCGAAAGTAATAATGCCTTCTTCAATGCCTTTCCTTAACGCAGGAAGGTCGGCATATAAACAGATCTTACCGTCCTTATCTGTCAGCAATCTGTCAGTATCATTATCTGACATATCGGTGCCAGAAACAGTATAATAAGTCTCGTCTTTGTAAATTACCTGCAATAAATACTTCTTGTATTTTTCGGAGGCTGCATCATAAAATTCTTCCATATTAACATTGGTTATTCTTCTAAGGTACTAAAATAAAAAAACCGCCGCATATAACATGAGGCGGTCTTTTTGATCGTATCGTTTATCACCTATTTAATTCCATATAAACCATTGAACAATAGCTTAAAAGTGCCGTGCGACTGTGCCCTGAAGGTTATTTCCGGACCGAAGGCATATAACCTGCCTTTGCCAACCGTAGCCTCGAATGCGGCCACTCCATCTTTAAGATAAGATTGTCCCCATGCCCAGCCGCTGCGTAAGGGCTTGTCTGTGGCAAACCAGGCAACCGGACGTACACCTTTCGCTTCAGCATCGCTGTCCAGTTTAAAGACAGGGCTGTTATCGAAATTAACATCCCCGTAGGAAGGCATTCCCCAGGCGGCCGTCCGGGTGCTGTCAAAGGCCACCTGCAGGATGCTGCCGGGCACAAAATATTTAGTACCGGGTAATGATTGCTCCTTGCCGTCTTTTCCCTTTTCCACCAGGGCATTGTGTACCGGGAGGCCCAGGTGATAAGCGAGGTTGGTACTCGTACCGATAGTGATAATGGTACCGCCCGCTTCCAGGAATTCCTTCAGTTTAGGAACGGAAGTATCTTTTGTGATCCTTCCCAATGTATGACGATACTGTTCAGGAATCTCGTCAGGGCTTGGTGGCGTCTGCCTGGAACCATACCGGTTAGGCTCTTCGCCAGAAACAGGAGGAATAGCCCTGGTCACGAACACGATCACATCGTATTGTTTCTTCAGGTCGCCGGCATCAATATCCTGCGGGTATACCAGTTTGAAAGGGAAGTGATATTGCTCCATCATCCAGCGGATCCAGCCGGAAGGCATAGAACCGCCATAATTATCCCACAGGGCAATACGCAACGGCGTTGTTTCCACCGCCCCTTTAGGACGCTTACCTACAGGTTTGCTTACTACACCTAATTGAGTGGCTGCCGCTTTTAAGATACTGTTGGCCTGTACTCCTGCAGGTATAAAAAAAGTACCTGGAGCTTCGCTTCCTACGCTTTCCGGCAACCGGTATACCTTTACTCCTGCTTTCATCAGGTCATTCACCGCAATGAACGCATTATTCACATAGGGGCTCAAGAGGTAACCGCCGCTCGCTGCAGGTGTAAATGGCCCGGCCATCGGGGACTGCAGTTCGCCGTAAGGGATTTGCTGAAAAGGCCCGCTGAAATCATCCAGTACGCGGTCAAACTTTACACCCATCTGGAAAGCCAGCGTCCATCCTGCCGCATCATAAGGACGGACAGGAGGACCACCGGGATATTGGAAGTCATTAGGATGATCCTGTGGTTCAAACATGTCCAGCACATGCGGACGGAAGGCTTGATTCGTGCGTACTATATAAGAGTTGGCCGGATACTGTTTTCCTCCTACTGTGAATGGCGCTGTTGCCTTCTGTACAGCAATACCTGCCTTGATCAGCGCGTTGATAAATTTTACTGCCGTAGCGAAATCCGGCTGGTTGGCCGGTAGGATATATCCACGAGGATCTCTTTCTGCGGGATTCTTATATATGGCGTCGTAATACGACATAGAGATGTTACTCCCCCTTTTCATCCATCCGTAAGGATCGCTGCCATCGTCTTTGGTAGTGTCATTCTTATCTTTCTTATAGGCTGCTGTAATGGCTTCTGCACGTTTTGGAGATAAGGTCCAGGAATCTGTATTGCCTTTGTCTATTGCATTCTTACCCATCTTATAAATGTTGTACAGGACCTCATCCCGCTGACGGGCAGCATAATCGAGTACGGCATAGTTCAATGATACTGAGTAATCAATAGATGTCCTGAAACGCCAGTCACCTGTTGGCTTTACAGGATTGGGCGTGGCCCCGTTCGGAATCAGGCGTTGCGGTACTACAGGTATCTTTTCAGGGGTAGGATTACCAATAATCTCTGTCAGCAATCCAATCATGTTATGATACTGGGTTGTTGTACGCAGGCCACCGTTGTACCAGGTAGAAAAACTGGAACCGTTCAGACGTGTATAACCGGGTTTATCTTCTGCATTCAGTCTATTGTACATTGCTGCACCCAGTGCATCAATACCGGTGATCATTAGTGGATCGAAGAAGTAATTGAATGGGTCGCGGTACGGAGGTCCCGCCAATACAGAACCTTCCGGACCACGTTGGTGATGATTGTACATGATCTGCGGCATCCATTCTAGGAACAACTGTTTTCCCATATTGACGCTTTCCTTCATGTTCATGATATAGAAGTCACGATTATTGTCGTGTCCTATATATTTCTGGTACAGCACCGGCAATTGTTCTGTTGAACGTTTCAGGGTGTCTGCATTGCGCATGTACCAGTTACTGGTGAGTTCCTGTCCATCGGGGTTAGCATGTGTCATCAATACGATCACGTTATCCAGTATCCGACTTGTTTCTGCGTCATTGCGACTGGTGAGCTGCCAGGCTGTTTCTATCAGCTGATGTGCCCCCACTACTTCGGTGGCATGCAATCCGCCGTCTATCCATACCACTGCTTTTCCTTTATCAGCCATATCGCGTGCCTGCTGTAGCGTAATGCCTTCGGCCCTTGCCAGCTGCCGGGAGATCTGCTTGTAATAATCCAGTTGTTTAAGGTTGGCAGGTGAGGAGATGATCAGCATATACTGATGACGCCCTTCTTCTGTCAGGCCGATATCTGTGAGTTTCACTCTATCGGAAGTGGCGGCCAGCTTTTCAAAATAGGCAGCTGTCTGTGTATAGGTTGCCAGCCTATAGTCGTCTCCGATATTAAATCCGAAGTGTTCTTTAGGTGATGGCACAGTCTGGGCCTGTAACTGTGATGTGCAGCAAATACCTGCCATCAGCAGCCAGCCCGATAAGGTGTGTTTCATAAGCATTTATTTTTTACGGTAGTCCAATGCCGGGGCGCGGTTGCCCAGCATCGCCTCATATTTGAAAGAGGGGCCCTGACGTTTTTTGAGTTCAGCTTTTGCGGTTTCTAAAGCAAGCGGATTATTAAACAGGTCATAGGCAGTGAATGCCATTGTTTTTGCAGCCACCATCATTCCTTTCGCGCCAATGCTGCTACCTGCAGCAGCCACATTCTGCCAGCTATGACCCGAAGAACCAGGTACAAAAGTAGCGGTGGTAATGCCGGCGGTAGGCGTTACCCAGCTTACATCTGCCACATCAGAAGAGCCGATGGCATCGTGTTTATCTGATATGAAAGGCTGTATGGTGGCAGTCGCTGTATCTAGGTTGGGCAGCTTCGATGTGTCGATCAGTGTGGACTGGATCTTTTTGGCGAACTCTCTTTCTGCAGATGTATAGGTAAATCCTCCTACCTGGCGCAGATTGCTATCCATTATCTTTGACAATGTTTCATTAGGCAACATATTGTACACACCCCCTATCACTTCATAATTCATTCTTGTACCTGTACCCAGGGCTGCGCCTTCTGCAGCTTTTACCAGTCTTGCCCATACATCTTTTACCACCTGCATATCCGGGTGACGCACGTAATAATACACTTCTGCAAAAGCAGGCACCACATTGGGTGCATCGCCTCCTTTTGTGATCACATAATGAATACGCGTTTCCTGCGGAATATGCTCACGCATCATGTTCACCATATAATCCATGGCTTCCACACCATCCAGTGCAGAACGTCCTTTGTCAGGCGAGCCTGCGGCATGTGCTGCCACACCATAAAAGCGGAACTTCGCATTCTTGTTGGACAACCAGGGATAGATCGTCGCAGCGTTATCATTACCCGGATGCCAGTGTAACACAGCGCTTACATCATCAAACATCCCTTCTCTTACCATATATACTTTGCCGGAGCCGCCTTCTTCTGCCGGACATCCGTACACGCGGATAGTACCTTTCCCGTTATGATCTTTCAACCAGTTCTTCACACTGATGGCTGCAGCAACTGAAGCTGTACCAAACAGGTTATGACCACAACCATGACCTGCGCCCCCTTCCTGTATTGCCTTTTGTTGCGGTTCTGCTACCTGCGACAACCCCGGTAATGCGTCATACTCCGCCAGGATACCGATAACAGGTTGCCCGCTGCCATAACTGGCAACGAAAGCTGTAGGAATACCAGCGATACCTGCTTTCACCGTAAATCCCTCCTGCTGCAATGTAGATTGTAACAGCGCGGAACTCTTTTCTTCCTGGTACCCCACTTCTGCATATCCCCAGATCTTCTTTGCAATGTTTGTATATGCAGGCGTCTGTTGATCTAAGTATGCTGCAATTGCTTTCTTGTCCTTATTCTGCGCCCCAGCTAATGCCGGCAGGAAACAAAGGAATGATATAATCAGTCTTCTCATTTGTACAATTGATTGAATAATAGTTTAAAAGTGCTGTGTGACTGACCACGGAATGTGATCTCTGGTCCGAAGGCATATAATTTACCCGCACCTACCGGTGCCACGAATGCTGCTACACCATCTTTCAGGTATTTCTGTCCCCAGGCCCAGCCACTATGTAATGGCGTTGCTGTAGAGAACCAGATCAGCTTCTTTAGACCGGCACTTTCTGCGCCTGCCGTAAATTTAAATACCGGGCTTCTATCGAAATATACGTCATTCTTCGCCGGCATTCCCCGGTTTTCCTCTGCTGTAGTATCCAGGTCAGCGGTCAGTAAACTACCGGGGATATAATATTTCGTACCTGGTATTGGTTTCCATTCACCTTTTGCATTCTTTTCTACCAACGCATTTTCCACCGGTAAATGCAGGTGGTATGCCAGGTTTGTACTTGTACCAATAGTAACAATTTTACCACCTGCTTCCAGGAACTTCCTCAGCTGCGGAACAGAAGTATCTTTAGTGATGCGTCCCAGCCAGGGCTTAAACTCGTCAGACAATTCTTCCGGCTTAGGCGGTTTATTATAACTGTTGTCATTCTTTTTAGGCTTACCTGTATCAGGGATAGCGCCTGATACAAAGATGAGCATATCGTATTTCTTACGCAGATCGCCTGCATCTACTTCCTGTGAATAGAGCATCTTATAATCATAATGATATTGTTCCATCAACCAGCTTATCCATCCGGCGGGAATAGAACCGCCGTAGGTGTTCCAGATGCCTATGCGTAAGGGTGCGACCGGCTTCAGCCCTGCGGGTGTAATATCTGCTGCGGTAACACGAATGCCCAGTTCCGCCGTTGCTTTCGTGAGTATGTTCTGTGCCTTTACTCCTATAGGAATATAGAATCCACCATTAACAGTACGGGATACTTTCACGCCCGCCTTCAGCAGATCATTCGCAGCGATGAACGCATTGTTGG
Source organism: Chitinophaga filiformis (assembly GCF_900102545.1). Lineage (GTDB taxonomy): Bacteria > Bacteroidota > Bacteroidia > Chitinophagales > Chitinophagaceae > Chitinophaga > Chitinophaga filiformis. The sequence goes on from NZ_FNBN01000001.1 coordinate 187,663, forward strand.
AGGAAGCATCTATCAGGTAGCCTTTTTTAGCGGCGGGTAAAGTAGTGGCTAATGGTGCTTCGATCTGACCATAGGGCAACTGTGTGAAAGGTCCGTCAAATCCTTCCATGATACGGTCAAACTGTACGCCCATCTGGTAAGCCAGCGTCCATCCTGCCGCATCATAAGGACGGATAGGAGGCCCTCCGGCATATTGGAAATCATTTGGATGATCTTGTGGTTCAAACATGTCAATGACATGCGGACGAAAAGCCTGCGCTGTTTTTACAATATAGGAACCGGCCGGATATTGTTTACCTTCTACAGTAAAAGCGGCTGTTGCTTTATGAATGGTAACACCCGAACGGCTTAATGCATTGATGAATTTCACAGCTGTGGGGAAGTCTGCCTGGTCTGCAGGAATAATATAACCGCGTGCGTCCCGGTAGTCAGGGTTTTTCAGTATACCTGCATAATATTTTGCAGCAATAGTATCTTCCCTGCCAAAAGCAAACTCACCACCTGTTTCACCTTCAGTGGTGGTATCTCTTTTCCTTTCCACTTTATATGCAACACGGATGGAGTCTATATATCTCGGATAAAATGTCCAGTGATCGCCGTTGCCGCGGTCAATTGCATTTTTACCCATCCTGTAAATATTAAACAGCAACTCACTTCTGTAGCGGGCCGCATAATCCAATACTGCATAGTTCAGCGAAACAGAATAATCTATCGACTGACGGAAATGCCATTCCTGTGGTGCTACCGGATTGGGCGTAGCGCCATTGGGCACCAGCCTGTCTGGCACCAGTGGCACGGTTTCAGGCGTTGGGCCGCCGATGATCTCTGTAAGCAATCCTACCATATTATGGAAGTAAGGCGTAGTACGTAATCCGCCATTCCACCAGGTAGAAAATGTAGATCCATTACGCTGGGTATAACCGGGTTTGTTTTCAACATTCAGCCTGTTGTTCATAGCGGCGCCCACTGCATCAATGCTGGTCACAATTAGTGGATCATAAATATGATTGAAAGGATCACGGTAAGGAGGGCCAGCCAATACAGAGCCCGCGGGCCCGCGCTGATGGTGGTTGTACATGATCTGAGGGATCCACTCTACAAACAGCTGACGACTGATGTTCTGGCTTTCCTTCATATTCATCATATAAAAATCCCTGTTGTTATCATGGCCTACATACTTTTCATACAGACGGGGAATATTCAATGCACGTTTCTTCGGATCAGCCATACGCATGTACCAGTCAGACACCAGCTCCTGCCCGTCAGGATTGGCATGTGCCAGCAGGATGATATCATTCTGTAAGATGTTCATTGTTTCAGCGTCGGTACGCGTTACCAGCTGATACATTGTTTCGATCAGCTGATGCGCTCCTACTGTTTCAGTAGCGTGCAATCCGCCATCTATCCATACGACTGCTTTACCTTCTGCTGCCAGCTTACGGGCGCTTTCATCTGTCAGTCCTGCCGCATGCGCCAACTGCTGTGAGATTTCCTTGTAGCGGCTCAATGCCTTCAGGTTTTCCGGAGAAGATACGATGAGCATATACTGATGCCTTCCTTCTTCCGTTGTACCGATGTCTACCAGCTCTGCACGATCAGAAGCCGCCAGCTTTTTAAAGTAGGCTTCTGTCTGTGTGTAGGTGGCCAGCTGATAGTCATCGCCGATATTAAAACCAAAATGTTCTTTTGGAGAGGGAACTGTCTGTCCCCACGCCACCGCTGTGCATAGGAGCAGCGACAGCATACCGTAGAGTTTTCCTGCCATAAGTAAGGTTTTATTTTACCCTGCCGGCCTTCCGCCAGCAGTGGGCTACTGCTTTTTAAATCTCACGCCTACTCTGCAATCGCCGGGTTCACCGCGTGACTCATCACAAATATTGTTAAAGAATGTTATGATCCTGCGACCATCGCTAAGGTTCAGTATAAACTTGAAGAGAAAATAATCATTTACTGCTACAGATCCAAGCGATACATTATTCATGGCTGCCAATTGAGTAGCAGTGAACGAATATATTTTAGGAAAGGTCGTAACGGTTTCATACAATTTGTCGCGTGAGCCGATAATGCTGGGCAGTGGAAACTGGGCAATATTGGTGTACTGGTTTCCCGGAGAGGAGATCACCAGTGGATAAGCCGGCACACTGGATTCAGCTTTGTTGTAACTCGTATACACTTCTATGGAAGTGACGGTTACTTTATCAAAGCCCTCCCAGTCAAGGGTGAAGGCAAACTCCTGATCGGCCAGGTTGGGATCATTCAGATTAAAGAATGCGACTTTACCGGCCTGCCTCGTAGGCAGAGCTGTCTTTGTCGTATCGACGGTTACAATGGGCACAGCAGTGTATTGATACTGTTCCCATTCATAGTCTGCTTTTTTGCAGGCAGGGAGACCGGTGTAAATGATCAGTATTGCAATTATCAGATATCTCATGTGTTAATTTTTGTGTGATGATTATTTATCCCAGAATACAGGTGTGGTCTGCTGTGCTACCTGTAATGCACTGGCATTCTCGCCCAGGCTGGTGTTTGCAGATAGTTCTGTCTGGGAATAATAAAGCCTTAAAGGGAATGCGTTCAAGGGCGATAAAGGCGCACGTAATACCGGCAGAGCAGTTCTCCTGTAGTCGTTGTACGCCTCCATACCATTGCCATAACAGGCAATGTATTTCTGTGTCATCACCATATTCATCTTACCGGCAGCATCTGCAGCATCATAGGCTGTCAACAGTTTATTCACAAATCCACTGACAGCAGCGGGCGATAAAGCCACTCCACCATTTGCAGCACCATAGGTGCTCACACTATTCAGGTGTGCGGTAACACCATCAGCGAAATTCTGTCTCGCATCATCGCCGGTGTTCAATGCCAGTGCTGCCTCTGCGCGGATCAGCTTTACCATAGCGTTGGTGAGCAGCGGAATAACACCGGCACCGGTGCCATCGGAAGTAGCAACTACTTTCAGACTGGCAGTAGCGCCTGCATTGCTAAGATAGCTATAGGTGTCCGGAATGTTATTGATGGGCGCATTATCATACAAGCCTCCTGCCGGATATACTCCAAAGGTAGAACGCCTGTTCAGGTCAGCCGGTGCAGCAGTACCATCACCGGGATTACGGCCATAGTAACCATTACTGTTGGTGGAGTTATTCAGGCCTGCTGTTGCATTCTGACGATAGATGAAATACCGCAAACGGGGATCATCGTTGTTGAACAGCAGGTCTACAAATGACTGGCACATGTAGAAGTTCTTGCTGGATTGATATTCAGAACGATGCCACGGATGGCGGTTGTTAGGGTTCTGTGCTGAGCCGAACCTGAACGTATAGTCCGTTGTATTGGTATTGGTCGTTCCTCCTATCAGTGTGGCAGGATTGCTGATCAATGCCTGTATCGCTGCGGTGGACCGGGCCGGATCTACCAGCCGGATCTGGTTGTAGAGTTTTAACTTCAGTGAATTGGCCAATGCGATCCAGGAATTCTTTGAACCACCATAGATCATATCGGCGCTGGAAGGCATCAAGCCTGAGGCACTTACTTTACCTGCATCCTGCAGGGCGTCGTCAATCAGTGTCAGTACGCTTTCATAGATCTCCTGTCCTTTGTCCAGCCGAGGGCTTACGGTTTGCTGCCCTTTCTCCGATTGCGAATACGGTATGTCGCCCCACATGTCTACCATCAGGCTCACCAGGTAGGCCTTCTCAATTTTCGCAACAGCCACATAGCCCCATTCCTCCTGCGTGGTGCCGCTGTTGATGATGGATTCCAGGTCATTCAATGTCTGGCTGTAAAACCCGTCCCAGGGATCATCAAAACTGGTGCCCTGTTGCTGATACCGACTCAGATCACCAGACGATACCATGTGCTGCATAAAGGTGGAAGTACCACTATTCAGTTCATACATATTAGCGGCCATAGATACTTCCGTAGATGGCAGTAATAACGATAACTGCGCTGTGGTCGGATTATTGGGATCCGTATTGATATCGACAAACTTATTACAGGCACCGGCTAAGAAAGCCATACCGGTTACCAGGAGTGTGTATGTGCTATATTTCAATTTCATAATTCATGACAGGTTGAGTGATCAATATCCCATATCAGAAGGAACACCTTAAGTTGACACCAAATCTTTTAGTAGTAGGCACTGACAGGTTATCGTAACCCTGTGAGTTACCCACACCCAGTGAGCTTACTTCCGGATCGAAGTTGGTATACTTAGGGAAGTTCGGTGCGTTGTACCAGAGGTTCCTTCCAGACAATGAGATAGTGGCGGAGCCAAATGGTGAATTGCCCAGTAAGCTCTTTGGAAAGTCATATGCCAGCGAGATCTCACGCAGTCTGAACACAGTCGCATCGAAGATGGAGCCTTCATTCACACCGCCAGGCCCCATACCGCCATTGAAGAAATGATCTTCATAAGACATCGCCACATTGTTCGGTATCTTTTTTCCACGTTCGTCCAGCAATGCTTTCAGCGTATTGATATCGCCCATCACACCAGGAGAAACGATCTGGAATTCACGCTCTTCCGTATCTCTGGTTACACCGCGGGACATCATCTGCCCCACGGTATTGGAGTACATCTGTCCGCCCTGTTTCCAGTCGAAGAGTACATTTAGCGTCAGGCTCCTGTACCGGAAGGTATTGGTGATACCCAGTATGAAATCCGGATTCGGATTGCCGATTGCCTTCAGCGAGCCTGATACCAATGGTTTGCCGGAAGCAGGATCTATGAGGATATTACCTTCCTCATCACGTGCATAAGCGGTGCCCTGGATCAATCCGTAGGGCTGTCCGACAATATGCACGCTGCTGGTTCCGTTGGTACCGCCATAGCTGAAACTCTGATAGCCTCCGAGGTCTTTGATCATATTCCTGTTGCGGGTGAAGTTGGCATTGATATCCCAGTTGAAACCATTAGCGGTGCGGATAGGAGTAGCTGTAAAACCGATCTCTATTCCTTTATTGGTAGCCTCACCCAGGTTGAGGATCTGTGTGGTGTAACCGGATGAAGGTGCTGCTGTTACCTCAAAGATCTGTGAGGTACTGCGTTTATTATAGTAAGTCAGATCTAAACCAATACGATTATCCAGGAACTGCAATTCTCCACCTAATTCAAGTTCTGTGATGAACTCGGGTTTCAGGTTGGCATTTGTCAGCAGGTTGGATTGCGTAACGATATTGTATACGGCGCCGTTCTGTGGAGTGAATGGCAATCCCACATTCGAAGGAGTCGCGCCACCGAGAATAGCATTGATCTGATAAAAATTAGCGGTCTGATAAGGAGATGCTTCATTACCTACTCTTGTATACCCGGCTCTTACTTTACCGAAATTCAGTACTTCTTTTGGCAGATGGAAGGCTTCTGTAAATACAAGCGAGCCATTCACACCACCATAGAAATAACTGCGGTTATTGGCAGGCAGCGTAGACGATACATCATTACGGCCTACGAAGTTCAATGAAGCAAAGTTCTTATAGTCAAGGGTGATATCTGTAAAGAACGCATAGTAGCGCTGCTTCAGCAGATTCCTGTTATTAGTGAGCTGCACACCTGTTACAGAGCTGGTATTGTTCATATCATGCAGATCAGCCACGATGATGTTATCTCCGTAAAAAGCCTTCCTGTCTGTAAAACGCTGGTTCACGTTATTTCCTACAATGGCGCGAACGGAGACGTTTGGCGTGATAGCATGTGTTGCTGTCAACAGCAGGGTATTATCCAGTTCCTGCCGGTAGATATTATCGCTTGTGATACTACCATTAGCATAGGAAGATGATCCTTTCCCTCTTACACTCAATCGCCTGTCTGTGTATGCATTAAAGCCGATCGTATTCTGAACATTCAGCCATGAGAAAGGATCAAAACCTACAATGAGGTTACCATAGTAGCGGTCCACATCACTTTTGTTAGGACTATGTTTTACTGACCAATATGGATTGTCTACACCAGTATAGTCATATACATTACTACCATCTATTGGATTTTCGAAAGGGTAATGAGTGAGGTCATAACTGGTGGGCACATACATCAGCGTTGACATGATAGACCCTGTCAATCCGCCTACAGGAGGCGTTTTCTGACGGGTGGTCACATAGTTGATAGAGCCGCTGGCATAAAACTTATTTTCCAGCCGGATATTGCCACCGATATTCACAGAGGTGCGTTTAATCTCATTATCTGGTACCACTCCCCTGTTATCTGTATTGGAAAAGCCTGCATTGAAATTTCCCTTTTCACTGCCGGAAGAGATAGTAATCGCATTTTCGTATACACTCCCCGTTCTGAAAAAGTTCTTCGCATTCTCCCGTGCATAGGATTTGTAGGGAACCTGTATGGGTGTTACACCATCTGCTTCATAAAATTCGGGAAATACCGCGGAGCTGAACTGACGTGTCAACTGATGAGGGATAGTAGTACGGGTAGGCAGCATGCTGGGAACCCCCTGAAAAGGCTGGCCCCAGGAAGCATATACACCTTGCCTGTAGTCGTTGTTGGTACCTTGTCCGTAGCGTGTCTGGTATTCAGGGAGTCCGGCCACTTCTTCAATGGCGTAAGAAGTATTGTAGGTGATCTCGGTACCTTTGCGACTTTTCTTCTTACCTGCTTTGGTAGTGATGATGATAGCGCCGTTGGCGGCTCTTGATCCATACAGTGCAGCTGCTGCTGCACCTTTGAGTACTGTCATACTCTGTATGTTGTTAGGATCAAGGTCGAATGCGCGGTTGGTTACCCCGACACCGCCTACTGAAGAGGAGCCTACATTCGCAAAGCTGGAGTTGTCAAAAGGTACACCATCCACTACAAACAGCGGCTGGTTGTTGCCATTGAGAGAAGAGTTACCACGAATGGTGATGTTGGTACCACCGCCAGCTACACCACCGGCAGACTGTATATTCACACCGGCCACTTTACCTGTCAGTGCACGTACAGGATCGGGTTCAGACTTCTGGGCGAGTTTCTCAGAACCTATGGTGCTAACGGAATAACCCAGGCTATTCTTCTGACGTGCGATACCTGCTGCTGTTACAACAATATCGTGCAGTTGTTTCACCGCAGCCTGCAGCCTGATGGTACCTGCCTGTGCTGCACCAATCTCTGTTACATGATAACCGATAGCGGTGATCACCAGCGTAGCGCCTTGTTTTACCTTTAGTGTAAAAGAGCCATCACCTCCTGAAGTCACACCATTACCGGTGCCTTTTTCTACGATCGTTGCGCCGGGAAAGGGATCGCCACTTTCGCTGAGTACCTTACCCCTGATCACTGTATCTGCTGTAGGAGCAGACGGCTGGGGTTGAATATTATGTTGTTCACTTTTCTCTTTCAGGATAATAAAGCCATCATTGACAACGAAGTTTATATCCAGTTTCCCCAATACTTTGTCCAGCACTTTGCCGAGTTCTTCTTCATTTGCATTTGCGGTAACTTTTTTATCCATCGCAATACGATCGGAACTATACACAAATTTCACGTCTGCTTTTGACCTGATCTGGTTGAGCACCATTTTAAGGCTCATATCATCTGCCTGCAGTGATATCTTTCTGTTCAGGATATTCTGTGCATACAGGGCGCCGGGACTGGCTGAGAAGAACATCATTATGCCTAATGATGTGATAATGACGGATTTGGTAATAAAAACATTTGTCTTTACATTTATGGACATAGGCCTGTTTCTTTGTTAGATTTCTGGTTGAATAAGACAAAGGAATTCCCTTACTGCGCTGTCACGCAGTATTTCAGGGCTAAATCAATTTCAGCAGGGGGCTGTCACCTCCTGCTTTTATTTTTCCTGTTTACTTTCATCATAGGCGACTCTTTTAGTGTGATAGTGATACATCCTGATTTTGGTTGAATTACAGTTCATAGTTTATTTTTTTGCTCGTATTAATACCATCTTGTCATTGATCGTTACGTCCAGGTTGAGAGCCTGGCTGATCATCTCCATCGTATGTGCTAAAGATTGGTCTGTCATGTCTGCTGTGATGCGATGCTTTCGAATGGCGGTATCTTCCAGGTTGATCTTTACTTCGAATTTCTTTTCAATTTTCTGTATTACATCGTTCATGCCGGCATCATTGAAAGTCATGTCATATTCTGTTCCCCTGATGAATTCATGTATGTCTTTGCGCGACGGGTGCACGTTCACTACTGAAGCATGTACTTCTGAATAAACAATACTTTCATTTGTGCTGACGATCTGTTCTTTTGTTGATTCCGATCCTACTACTACAGATCCTGTCAATACTGATATGGCCACTTCTCCTTTTTCGTTCTTACGGATATTAAAGCTGGTGCCTAATACACCTGTGGTCAGTGAGCCACAGTATACCACGAAAGGACGTTTTGCATCTTTTGCTACTTCAAACAGGGCTTCTCCTTCCAGTGTTACAGGACGTTTATTCTTATCAAAAACGGCAGGGAAAGTCAGTTTACTTTTCCCTTTCAGCCATACAATACTACCATCGGACAGTATGTGTTTCCGGATATGCCCTTCGTCGCTATATGCGTAAGTTGTTCTATGCGGGGCCACAATATCCAGCACACTTTTCCTCCAGACATAGCCTGCTATGAAGACCACCGCGATTGTCGCTGCAACTGCTATCTTTTGCGCCGGGCGAAACATACGGACTGTTTTTGCCTGCTGCTGACTTATACGTTGTTGCAGACGGCTGAACATTTTCTCTTTTGCATTTGACAGTTCTTCCGGTGAAAGATTGTCAAATGCTGCTTTATCTTCCATAGTGTCAAGCCACTTTTCCAGGTGTTCCATTTCCTGTTTATTGAGGAGGCCCTTAGTATATCTATCCAGTAAATGTTTAAATTCCTTGTTGTCCATCAGTAGCTGAGACTTGTTTTAGTATATGGCGGCGCGTCTATATATTATGTAAACTGAGAAAGGGGATACACCTATCGGGAGGGAAAAAATTTATAAAAACCAGAAATATTCCCTGAAAGCGAGGCGTAAATGCTTCAGGGCCTTGGTAAGATGGTTTTCTACAGTCTTATGGGAGATATTCAGGGCATTGGCAATATCATGGATGGAACGGTGTTCATTCCGGCTCATTCGGAACACCTGCTGGCATTTTTCGGGTAGGCGGGATACTTCCTTCTCGAGGGCATTGGTCAGATCGGCAAAGGCCACATGCTCTTCACTTGAATTATCCTGCAAAGGCTCATTATAGCGGGCGAAAGAGCTGGCGTAGGTTTTCCGTACCTTGTCTGCCTTGATATAGTTGAAGATCTGGTATTTAACTGCCGTGTACAGGTAGGCTGAAAGGGTTTGCTGTAACCGTAGTTCGGCACGTCTGTTCCAAAGGGAAAAGAAAACCTCCTGGATCAGTTCTTCCGTCACTTCTTTCGATTTCAGACGGTTATAGACGTAAGCATATAAAAGAGGCCAGTATTTATTATAAATACATTCATAGGCTGCTCTATCTCCTGTTAGTAATAGAGCGACAAGATCTGCATCATCATATGTATGTAAATTTCCGATAATGTAGGCTTTTAGGCGTGCTGAACCTGGTTGATAGTATAAACTAACAAAAAAAAGTAAAGAAATCATAGCCGATTATCATAAAACTCATCATTTTCTTTCAAAAACTACTTCTTTTAAGTAGTCTGCAATTTTTTCGCAGTGTAATAGGATGCTTTTCTCAGGTCATTCCGGTTGGAGAGACAGATTGCTTTGCTTGTCCACGTAATAAAAAACCGCCTCATTGAACATGAGACGGCTTTTTCTTTGTGAATATGCTATATACAGGCAACAGGTCAATTACATGCTCTTTGCCCCTTTAAAAGTCAATTTTTGCGAAGCAGATATAGTTCCTATAGATGCAGGGCACCAGTACCGACCGGCCACTGATCTGTTTACCATAGCGGGGCATCCAGGTGAAACCCTTGTCGAGGTTTCGTAAGGTTGGCATGCGGCTGGCTTTACCATCAGGCTGTACACTGTTGTCTGTCAGGATATAACTGCGCCTGTCCAGGTCATTAAACAGGAAACGCAGTTCACTGCCGATATTGACCATCAGGTAGGACAGGTACAGGTCTGACCCATCGTCATACTGGCTCTTGTGTACAAAATTACTCCAGAGCAGGTTACCGTCATTATCCAAAGAAAGCACTGCTATATTGTCGTAGTGAAAACGGTCCTGGGAGTTGTAATTGTTGTACCAGGGATTGTAGTAAAACGGTGAATACGGCGAATAATAGTACGGTGTATACATACCATAAGGGCCGTACATATAGTTCCAGCGGTTCCAGGGTTGGGTGCGGGAAGTAGTGTAGTAAGATTCTGCAGTAACGATAAAACCACCATTGGCAGTGTTAATGATCTTACGGATGAAGTAGTCGTTGAAAGCTGCGTTGGTGGACGATTCTCCTTTAGCGTTATTTTTCAGCTCGGGAGTGAACGCGACTTCCTTTTCATATAGCAGCTGCTTCTGTACATAATCATATTTACTGACGTACAGGCCTTCTACGTTACCTCTCTTCTGCTTATAGTAAAAGGCCGTGACCAGCACTTTTTTATTGTTGTTATCCACTTTCATTTTCACCTCATCCAGCAACTGGGTCTTGAGCTGCATTGGTACATTCTCAAAGGAATCTACTACAGCCCGTTTGATGATAAGGCTGCCGCTGACGATATAATCCCTGTTGCTGGTGCGCTCCAGTTTATTGAAGAGCAGGTCGCCTTCATTGGTGAGATTAAAGTTGCTGAGGAAAGACTTTTTACTTTCCATCGGCAGAGATACCCGGCTGTTGTTGATCAGTTTAAAGGCGCTGTCATACAGGAATGTATAGAATACGTTGTCGTTCTCCTTATCCTGGTTGATCTTATACACCATGATCTTATTCCTGTCTTCCGAGTACTCTACAGAGTACACTTTGTTCTCTTTGGAGTAAAATCCGATCCTGGTAGAATCCACTAATACCGGGGCATCAGCAAAGCGGGCATTACCGTCCATAGTAGCACAGAAACTATAAACAGCATCTTTACGCTGGAACTGGTACAACATGAATACTTTATCAGCATAGGCCACAAAATCGACACTGATCAGCTTTTTAGGCAGAAAATCCAGTTTTACCCGGCTTTTCAGTCCCATGGCATTATCATAGATAGAAACGACATAATCACCTCTATCGCTCTTATATACCAGTATATTCCCTGATACCCTGCCTATAATTTCGAATTCCGTGCTTTTGTAATCGTCCCTTTCCGGCTCTGTATAGGAGATCTTCTGAGCCATTACAGCCCCACTCCATAAGACCAGTAAAGCATAGAGATATAGAATGCGCATTGCTTATATTTTAAAAGGTTGCAAGTTTAGGCTATAGATTTAACGGTAAATCACTATCATTCATTGTGAAACAGGGGCAGGAAAACGTGGAGCATCTCCCACCAGCCAACACTAAAATACGTAATTACGAATTACGACGAACGAATTAGGGGTATCTTCCTCTATCGGGCCTTTTTAGTCCTGTTATTCAGGGGAAACAGGGGCACTGCTGTTATTCATCACTTTCAATTCGTAATTTCTAATGCTGAATTATGTATTTTTACGATTATGGATACGGTGTTAATTACCGGCGGCACGGGTCTCGTGGGCCGGGCGCTTACAAAGTTGCTTACAGACATTGGTTATAAAGTCATTATCCTGAGCCGGCACATGAGCAATGGCTATACGGATAATGAACTGGTCAGCTATGCCCATTGGGATGTTGCCCGTCAGACAATTGATGAAGCAGCTATACAACAGGCAGATTACATCGTCCATCTTGCAGGGGCTAATGTCGGGGATAAACGCTGGACTGCTGCCCGTAAAAGAGAGATCGTGAACAGCCGTGTACAGAGTGCCGGTTTGTTGTTCGATGCGCTCAGCAAATACCCTAATAAGGTCAAAAAGGTGATCAGCGCCTCAGGTATCGGCTACTACGGTGAGAATAAAAGCGGAACTGCCTTTACGGAAACCGATCCGCCATTCGGCGATTTCCTGGGAAATACCTGTGTGGCCTGGGAAAACAGCGTGCTGAAAATGCGGGAATTACAGAAAAAGGTGGTCATCCTGCGCACCGGCATCGCACTTAGCCTGGCCGGCGGCGCACTGAAGGAATTCTATAAACCTTTACAATTTGGATTTGCCACTATCCTCGGTAACGGGGAACAATATGTCAGCTGGATCCATCTTCATGACCTGGCCCGTATTTACCTGAGCACTATTGTGAATCATGACCTGGAAGGCATCTACAATGCAGCAGCACCGCATCCTGTACAAAATAAAGAGTTGGTAATGACGATGGCCCAGGAGGCCAAAGGAAGAAGTTTCCTGCCTGTATATGTGCCCACATTTGCCTTGAAACTGGCGCTGGGTGAGATGAGTATTGAAGTATTGAAAAGCTGCCGGGCATCCTCTGTCAAGATACAGGAAACAGGATTTGTATTTTCATACCCGGATATCCGTAGTGCGATGGAAAACATCTTCCAGGAGAAGGATAAATAGTCTGTATTAACCTTCCAGAATATTTTTCATGGCTTCCGCCTTTAACAGGCATTCCTCCCATTCCTTTACAGGATCGGCATAATAAGTAATGGCAGACCCGGTCTGGAAAGAAAGGTATTTCCTGCCGGCATTATACAGTATGCTGCGTATAACAACGTTGAAGTCAAAATCGCCTTCGGGGGTAATATATCCAAGGGCGCCGGAAAACAGTCCTCTGCGGGATTGCTCATATTGTTCAATCAGTTGCATCACACTCAGTTTAGGCGCACCTGTCATGGAGCCCATCGGGAAGGCCTGACTAATCACGTCTGTAAAAGATACTCCCTCTTCAAGGGTAGCCGTCACCGTTGAGATCATGTGATGCACCTGTGCAAAAGAATAGATACCGAATAGCTCTGCCACCTGTACACTACCACGTGTGGCGGTATGGGAAAGGTCATTACGTACCAGGTCGACCACCATTACATTCTCTGCCCGCTCTTTGCTGTTCTGCCGTAATTCCCTTCGGCGTTCATCATCAGCAGCGGGCGTCTCTGCGCGCCTGATCGTGCCTTTTATAGGTTGTGATATCACAAAAGCACCTTTCTTCTGCATGAACCGTTCAGGGCTGGAGCAGGCAAGGTACAGGTCATTTGTGCGGTAGTATGCTGCAAAGGGAGAAGGAGAAACGCTGTTCAGTCGTTTAAAAAGAGAAAGGGGGTGTACGATAGCGTCTTCAATGAAATTCTCCCTGCAGAAATTCACTTCATAGCAGTCGCCCCGGTGTATATGTTCCTGTAAGCTGGTAACGGCGTTGAGGTATTGTTGTTTGTCGAGATAAGCCTGCACTTTACCGGCCGGCATCTGCTGCACCTTTTCTTCTTTTGCTGCAAGACAAGCTGTATACACGCTACGGGCGTCTGCTTCGTTCATCTTCCATCCTCCTATCTGCACCTCGTTATTACGCAATAGCATGACGATACGGGGCCGGAAAAAGAAAAGGTCAGGAAAACCTACTCCGTCTTTATTATCGGAATATAAGCCCGGAAACACTTCGTTTTTGAGATCGTATGCAAGATGGCCGAACAGCCAGTCACGGTGGGTATTATGATACTGCAGTAATGAGGGGAATGCGTTGCCGGCATTGCAGGAAAGAGTATCCAGCGCATCTGCGGCCAGTATAGCTTCGTTTTGGTGGTAGATGGAAGCGTAGTTGTTATTATCCAAAAAACAGCAAATGTTGAACTGATTACTCCAATTCAACATTTGCTGTTTAAATAACTTTGGATCATTAACCGGGAAACCGTAGAATATCCTGATAATGCGTGCTTTTAATGCTTAGAAATCGTCGTCATCATCATCAAAGCCACCCCTGTCGTTGAACAGGCCCATGTCTTTGAATTCGTCGTCGATGCCCAGATCATCATCGTCGTCCGCGCTCTTTTTACCAGGGCGGCCACGTTTGCTCTTAGGTTTAGGCATGTCAAACTCTTCGAAATCAGGATCATAATCCTCATCATCGCTCTTGCCCCAATTATCATCCTCATCATCCAGATCGATATCATCATCCTCATCATCCAGATCATCCTCATCATCATCTTTCTTCTTTGACTTTGAAGGCGACTTATCTGATTTTTTAGAAGCAGCAGACTTACGGGGAGTTTCCTCCTCGTCCAGATCATCTTCATCGTCCTCCTCTTCCTTCTTTGGCTTACTAGCAGCTTTAGGCGTGGCTTTCGTAGTCTTTGGAGAACTAGTCTTTTTGGTCTCTTTTTCGTTATCAGATTTTGATTTCATAATAGGTTCACTTAAGTCTTTAGCGTATTACTTTTGCGTAAAGTTTTAACAGTTTTTTGTATTAGCCAAATTTTTTTTGCCGATTTTTTTCCGTACTTTTTTAAGCATTTTCCTGCTCCAGGATCTGGTCCCTGCCTGGTCCATTTGACACAAATTTCACAGGTACATCCAGGTAACTTTCCACTGCTTTTACGAAAGATTTCATCTCGGCCGGCAGCTCATTAAAGTGCCTGCTTTTGGCAGCTGTTTCGTCACTCCATCCTTTATGCTTCTCCCATACTGGTTTTACTTCTGCATCATTCAGCTGGTAAGGCATTGCTTTTGTCTGCTGACCATTGATTTCGTATGCAGTACATGCGTACACTTCATCAAATGCATCAAGTACATCACTTTTAGTCATGACTAATTGCGTAACACCACTCAGCATACAGGTATAATTGAGCGCTACCAGGTCTATCCAGCCACAACGGCGTGGACGGCCGGTAGTAGCACCAAACTCATTACCTTCTGCACGCAGCTTTTCGCCGGTAGCATCATGTAGTTCTGTAGGGAATGGTCCGCTACCTACACGGGTACAATATGCTTTCGTTACACCGATCACTTCCTTTATCCATTTAGGCGCTACTCCCAGTCCGGAACATACGCCGGCAGAGATAGTACTGGAAGAAGTAACAAACGGATATGTACCAAAATCTACGTCCAGCATGCTGCCCTGTGCACCTTCTGCCAGGACTTTCTTACCTGCTTTCAGTTTATCGTTAATGAAATATTCTCCGTTCACAATATTCATCTGTTTCAGGTAGCTCACTGCATCAAAGAACTCAGCTTCCCAATCAGCAATATCCTTTGCAATTTCAGCTTTTACTTCAGCAGTAAAGTCATATCCTGCCAGCAGATGCTGGTGTTTCTCTTTCAGTTTGTTATAACGTTCATTAAAATCAGCACGCAACACATCTCCTACTCTCAGACCATTACGACCTGTTTTATCCATATAAGCCGGTCCAATACCTTTCAGAGTGGAACCGATCTTTTCACTGCCTTTGGCTAATTCTGACGCTTTATCAAGTGCACGATGAGAAGGTACGATAATATGCGTTCTTTCCGCAATAAAAAGATTCTTTTTCAGATCAACACCCAAAGAAGAGATCTTATCGCATTCTTTTTTAAAAGTCACAGGGTCCAGTACCACACCATTACCGATCAGGTTAATGGTATTTTTGTGAAATACGCCGGAAGGAATGGTATGCAATACTACCTTCTGGCCATCCACATATAAAGTATGCCCTGCGTTGGGCCCACCCTGAAAGCGGGCTATGACATCGTATTTACCTGCAAAGTAATCCACAATCTTTCCTTTGCCTTCATCGCCCCACTGTAGGCCCAGCAAAACATCTACCATAAGAGTTGATATTGATTTTTAAAAACGAAGTGGCAAAATTAAGGAAAAATAGCACGAATCCGAATTAGGAATTAAGATTCGCGTACCAATAGGTTTGTCCGCAAAAAAAGACGGGCTACAGGATAAACGCCCTGCAGCCCGTCTTATTATTAACTAATCTTAATTTCTGATAGCCTTATTCGTCCTCCAGACGGCTTACTGATTGAATACCATCCAGTTTCTTCAGCCTTTCAAACAGTTCATCCAGCTCCTCCTTATCGTGTACGAACACCTTGATCAGCCCTTCAAACAGCCCTTCGCTGGATTCAATGGTCAGACCGGCAATGTTCACCCGCAGCTCACCGGAGATTACGTTGGTGATCTTGTGGATAACCCCTACATCATCCATACCAACGATCCGCAGCCCTGTCAGGAAGGAGATCTCCCTGTTCTTCACCCACTTGGTCTTCACCACCCGGTGGCCGTAGTTAGCCAGTAACTGAGCAGCATTGGGACAGTTGGTCCGGTGGATCTTCAGGCCTTCACTGGCGGTAATGAAGCCGAATACGTCATCTCCCGGGATGGGGCGGCAGCAGTTGGCCAGTTTATAGGCTATTTTGTCTGAGCTTTCCCCGAAGATGATCAGTTCCGCGTCTTTCTTGGAAGGGATCTGGTGTTTCAGATGATCTTCCGAGATATGTTCCGGTTGTTTTACTGCCGGCGGTTTAGGCGCCTCCAGCTTATCACCCAGTACGTTGAACTGCTTCAGCTCCTTCAGGTCGATATTCTTGACAGCGATCTGGTAATACAGGTCCAGCGGCGATGGCTGCTTATAGAACTGTACCAGCTCATTGATATTATGCTGACTATTGGAGATCTTCAGATGGTCCAGCTTACGTTCCAGCACATCCTTCCCGTCCATGGCCACTTTCCTTTTCTCCTCCTTCAGGGCATCCTTGATCTTGGATTTGGCCTTGGCTGTTAACACGTAGTTAAGCCAGTCTTCAGATGGCTTCTGCTTATTGGAGGTAATGATCTCCACCTGATCGCCGCTGCGCAGCTTATGGCTGATAGGTACCAGCTTATAGTTCACTTTGGCGCCGATACACTTGTTTCCTACCGCACTGTGAATAGCATATGCAAAATCGAGGGCGGTAGAATTTACAGGCAATATTTTCAGATCGCCTTTCGGAGTATATACATAGATCTCTTCAGTGAAGAGGTTACTTTTAAAGTCTGCCAGGAAATCCAGTGTATTGGAATCCGGATTGTTGAGGATTTCCCTGATCTGGGTGAACCACTGATCAAATTTAGCCTCTGTACTGACGCTCTGGTTACTGCCCTCCTTATAACGCCAGTGGGCGGCCAGACCTTTCTCTGCGTAGTCGTTCATCCTCTTGGTACGGATCTGCACTTCCACCCATTTACCCTGTGGGCCCATTACGGTCACATGCAATGCCTCATATCCGTTAGATTTCGGATTACTGAGCCAGTCGCGGGTCCTTTCCGGGCTGGGGTGATAAAAGTCCGTTATGATAGAGTAAACCTTCCAGCAGTCTGACTTTTCCTTCTCCAGGGGAGAGTCCAGGATGATACGGATCGCGAAGAGGTCGTATACTTCTTCAAATGTGACGCCTTTCTTCTTGATCTTATTCCAGATGGAGTGTATGGATTTCGGCCGTCCGTAGATCTCGAACATGAAGCCTTCCTCCTGCAACACCTCCTTGATAGGCTTTATGAATTCATTGATATAACGGGTACGCTCACGTTTGGTTTCTTTCAAACGTTTGGCGATATCCCGGTAGGTCTGCTGCTCAGTGTACTTCATAGACAAGTCCTCCATTTCGGACTTGATATTGTACAGACCGAGGCGGTGGGCCAGCGGGGAATAAATAAATACGGTTTCCGAGGCTATTTTGAGCTGTTTTTCGCGGCTCATACTATCCAGGGTACGCATATTATGCAGCCTGTCTGCCAGCTTTATGAGTATCACCCTGGGGTCGTCTGCCAGTGTGAGCAGGATCTTTTTGAAGTTCTCCGCCTGGGCGGTGCTCGTGTTGGAGTCGATCACGGTGGAGATCTTGGTTAGCCCGTCCACGATGTGGCATATTTCGGTCCCAAAGGCTCTGTCCACATCTTCCAGGGTAACTTCGGTATCTTCCACGGTATCGTGAAGCAAGGCGCATATGGCGGAGCGTACGCCCAAGCCGATCTCGTCAACGCAGATCTGCGCTACAGCGAGAGGATGTAAGATATAAGGCTCACCGGACTTCCGGCGCATTTCCTTGTGTGCGTCTGCCGCCATTTCGAAGGCAGTACGTACCAATTCGCGGTCTCCTTTCTTCAAACGGGGTTTAAGCGACCTCAGTAAAGCGCGGTAATGACGAACGATCTCTTTCTTTTCCTGTTCCTCGTCGAGGTTATATTGTTTTACTGCCACTGTTTCCATCTGCTATAAAGTTACGATTTTATTGCATAGGAAGCGTGGCAGAAACGTGCTAGTTACACCCCTCCCAGCCTGCATTTATGCAACACCTCCCAGGACGTACCGTTGTGGCGGAGCAGGTAGAGGTTACGGACCAGGAAGGAGGCATCGAAAGGACGATGCCGGTATTCTTCCATGGCCAGCTCAAACTCGAGATCGGACAGGTCTCTGAATGCCAGTGAAATATGTGGATTAAACCCATGGCGGGCCAGCATATGGCTGAATCCGAATTCCCTCCGGAGAAATTCCATCATCTGCTGGTGCAGGTATACCATCCCTGCATTCTTTTCCACATTGATATATAATACCTTTCTTTTAGTGAAAGAAAAGCCGCCGAAACCGTTCAGCTTTATTTCAAACGGCTGCATGGAAGCTGCAAATTCCGTTAATCCCGGGATCAGCCCCTTTTCCAGTGAGGGACTGGCCGTAAAAGGCACCTGTATAGTAATATGCGGCAATACTCTCAACGCCCGCCGGGCATCGTATTTTTCTGCAAACTCCTGTTTCAGCCGGATGATTTCCTTGCCGATTTCAGCATTGGGAAGCAGGGCTATAAAATAGATCTTGCTTTCTTCCTTTGGTGGTTTTATACGAGGGGGAAAGCGCGATCCGTTTTTGGGGCGGGAATTGCGGAACTGGTTCCCATTGTGTCTTTGCGCGCGATGATTGCGCTCATCACTCTCCGTACGACTGCCATTGCCCTGTTGCCGGTAGCGTGGCTGGTCATTTCTGCCGTAAGTCATTGTTTTGGTGGTTATGGGGTTTGGATATTTGCTAGTCGTCACCCTGATTATCTGTATCTGTTGACGTGGACTCGTCTTTTTTATCTTTGCTGCTTTCCAGGATGTTTAGCCGGATACCTACATTATGTAAGGTTTCCAGGGCTATTCCCGGCTGCATTTTAAAGTGCTTGCGTAAGCGGGTGATAAATACATCCATGCTTCTGCTGGAAAAGAAACTACTGTTTCCCCAGACTTTCAGCAGGATCTCATCCCGTTTTACCAGTTTATTGCTGTTCTCGACAAGATACCGTAATACCTTAGCCTCTTTTTTGGTAAGCGTAGCGAAGGCCTCCCCCCCTGTCTTTCTCAGCTCCTTCTCTTCATAGTTAAACCTTACATCGTCACCTAACTTGTAGATGCCGTCTCCCGGTACATCCTTCGGCAGCGTTCTTCGGAGGAAGACCCTGATCCGCAAGATCAGCTCGCGCATGCTGAATGGCTTCACCAGAAAATCGTCTCCGCCTATGCGGAACCCGTGGAGCCGATCTTCATCGGCCGACTTTGCAGAAACAAAGAGAATCGGTATCATACCGTTCTTTTTACGGATATCCTGCGCCAGGGTAAAGCCGTCTTTCTTAGGCATCATCACATCAAGTATACAAAGATCGAAATCGTCTCTTTGAAACTTTTTCCAGGCCACTTCACCGTCAAAACAGTGCACAACCTGGTATCCTACGGCTTCCAGCTGCTTCTTAATGATATTGCCGTATTGATAATCATCTTCTGCAAGGAGAATTTGTACGTTACCTACCATGCGTTAAGTTTTATACCCGGTTCAATTGATGTTAACAGACAATGTTGTTGTCTTTCATGACTCTGCTACAATATTGCTGAATAAACTTCTCATTTTAGTTAATGATTAGTTATTGAAGAAAATTTTTCTTGATTTGCCATGCTAAGGATCAACTTGAAATTGAACGGATTGGGTTATTCATAGATTAATTTTCACACATTCAGTTAGACAACAAAAAAAAACGGCTGCCTGTTCAAAGGCAGCCATTTTTTTTGTTCACAGCTTATGCAGACTGTTATCATTTCATGTGTTGATCGCTCTTTATTGCTCTACGGCAGAGAGTTGTATAGCCACTGCATGTTGCCATCCTTTCTGCTGTACAGCGGCAGGAATAGTGATCTGGGTACCTGTAGCGGTAGCCTTCCAGGAGATCTTTTCCTTTGCTCCCAGTACAGTCACCTTTGCTCCTTTTGCCGGTTTCAGGCCTTCAAAGGCTATCTGTGCAGGCAATTTCTCCCCTTCATCTAGCATATAAATGGCATATACGTTACCATTCTTTTTGCGGGTAAAACATACCTTTCCGTCTTTATACGGAGCTATTGAGCGGGTGCCATAGATGGCGTCACCATTGATCTTCATCCATTCTCCGATGGCCGTCATGGTGGTATAAGCCTCGTCATGCAGCTGGCCATCCGGGCCAGGGCCTACATTCAGCAGGTAGTTACCGCCTTTCGCCACAATGTCTACCAGGTTGTGGATGATCTTATTCACTGGTTTATATTTATCATCCGGTACATATGACCAGGAATTAGCCATTGTCATACAGGTTTCCCATGGATAGGACAATGGTTTTTCAGGGATCTGCTGTTCCGGCGTGCGGTAATTTTCAAACGGTCCATGTACGGAACGGTCTACTACGATCAGGCCAGGCTGATGGCTGCGGGCCATTTTAGCGATTCCAGCCATATCGATATCCTCATTCTGCTTTGTTGGCCTGGTGTCGATTTCTGCAGCAGTGATGTCATTTTCTGCCTTAACACCCTGTTTGCGGGCACGAACCCATCCACCATCCAGCCAGAGGATTTCGATCTTACCCATAGTGGTCATCAGCTCCTCGATCTGTTTATAGGTATAATCCTTAAAGTTCTTCCAGCGGTCAGGATATCTTGTTACATCATAGTTCACGTGCCTGTCTTTCGGAGGGAAATAAGGCCACCAGTAAAATTCACTATGCCAGTCAGGCTTGGAGAAATAAGCCCCCGTATGGAGTCCTTCCTTCTGGAAAGCAGTAAATACTTCTTTCGCCACATTCTTTCTCGGATCATTACGGAAAGGGCTTTTTGAACCAGCTATGCCATAATCGGTCTGTTTGGTATCCCACATACAGAAACCATCATGGTGTTTAGTTGTGAAAACAACATATTCCATACCGGCGCCTTTAGCCGCTTTCGCCCATTTGGAAGGATCAAATTTGGTAGGGTTGAAAGTAGTGGCCAGGTCCTCATATTTCTTCACGTACTCATAATATGGAATACCATAAGGCTTGCGCTGCGTCCATCCTTCATCTTCCGGGCAGATACTCCAGGACTCTACAATACCCCACTGGGAATAAGCGCCCCAATGGATCAGCATACCAAATTTCCAATCCTGCCATTCATCGAGCTTTTTCAACACAGCCTGATCGGTTTCCGGGATATAGGGCTGTTCCAGACCGTGGTCCTGCGCACTGGCTGTGGAAAAGGCCAATAGTGCGCTACTAAATAATAGAAATAGTTTTCGCATGATTAATTTTTAAATGTATCTGAGAACTTTGAAACTTCCTGCTATTTCATCCGGTTGCAGTAACAACCATACGCCGTTTTCCGGCAAAATTTTTCATAATGCTGATCCTGGCAAAGTAATATACATTCCTGTTCAATAACTCATTGTCCTTTACCTCTTTCCTATAGAATATTACCTTCCGGCCTGCTGTGCTGTCAGCAAATGCACCATACAACCTTCTCTTCATGAGTCAGGCCCCTGGTGGAATCAGGTGTATAAAAACTATCTTTGTATTATTATGAAAAGCATCTGGCAACAAATACTACGCTACCTCTACATAGGTAAAAAAGATCCCTCTGCGCCTAAATCCCGCTATGTATATATGATGCACGGTATGAACCGGATCTCTATTATCGTATTCCTGATCGCATTGATCATAATGCTGGTAAAACTATTTAGCCGTCATCATTAAGCGGCTATAACCATCTTTTGTTTTTTATTACACCTGTTTAGTGGCTTCTGCATAGATCACTTCTGCTGTCCGGCGACTGGCGTCCTTTTCTCCCAGCTTTGCCCACAGCGCTGCATAGTCGGCCTTTATACGGTTACGCACTGTGGTATCTTTGAGTAATAAAGTCAGTTCCTTCAGCAGATTTTCTTCATTGAGATCATGCTGGATCAATTCCTTTACAACAGGTTTGTCCATCACTAAGTTGACCAGCGCGATATATTTTACCTTGATCAGTCTTTTGGCGAAGAAATAAGAGATGGCGCTGCCTTTATAACAAACTACCTCAGGTACGCCAAACAAGGCAGTTTCCAGTGTGGCGGTGCCCGATGTAACCAGCGCAGCTTCTGCCTGACGTAAGAGGTTATATGTTTGTCCTTTGACTGTGGAAACATTAGGATGCGCTCCTGTCAGTCCTGCTATAAAATCATCATCAAGGCTTGGCGCCTGGGCTACAATGAACTGATGATCGGGGAAATGTCTGGCCATCGTGAGCATGATCGGCAATTTGACACTCACTTCCTGCTTACGGCTTCCCGGCAGGATGGCAATAATGGGTTTATCTGACAATGGCTTATCAACAGGCGTCTCTTTCGCCTCTTTTATTACCTGGATAAGTGGATGACCTACATATTCTACTTCATACTCCCACTTATTATAAAAGTCTTTTTCAAAAGGCAGGATACAAAGCATCTTGTCAACGCTCTGTCTGATCTTCTTTACACGGTTCTCTTTCCAGGCCCACACTTGCGGAGAGATATAAAATACGACCTTATATCCCAGTGGTTTGGCCCATTCCGCTATACGCAGGTTAAAACCTGCATAGTCAATCAGTACCAATACATCCGGCTGATACTGTTGAATGTCCTGCTTACAGAAATCCATATTCCTCAGTACCGTACGAATGTTCATCACCACTTCAATGAAACCCATGAAGGCAAGGTCCTTATAATGCTTTACCAGCGTTCCTCCCGCCTGTTGCATCATATCGCCACCCCAGCAACGGATATCCGCTGCAGTGTCCAGTTGTTTCAATTGTTTGATCAGATTGCTGCCATGGAGATCACCGGAAGCTTCACCGGCGATGATGTAATACTTCATAGGACAAATATAGCTTAGGAATCAGGAATTCAACACCGGTAATTGAGCAGACCGTGTATTATTCCTGATCCTCAATTGGCTTATCCATGTAATATCTTCAGTAAGATGATAGTGATGGCATAGAGCATGGTTACCAGGAAAATTCCCTTTGCAGTAACGTCTTTGCGGCTGCTGGTATAAAAATAGAACACCAGTCCGTTCAGCAGCAAACAGATGCTGATCAGTTTAGGCAGCATCTGACGATTGCCCATGATAAGGGTAATGAATTCACTCAGGGATTTATCCCTGGGCATAAATACCAGCAAATAGTACAGGAAAAAGGCGATCACTGGCGTAAATATACCCAGTACAATGCCTAGTGGGAGATTATCTCGTTTTAACATAGTAGGTTTTGAGAATGTGCGTTTATACACATCAGAGATTCCAGTCGTTCTCTATCTTCTTCTTCAGCTTATAGTTCGTCAGGTCAAATTGTACCGGTACAAGCGAAGCGTAGTTGTTGGCCAATGCATACACGTCTGTATCCTCTCCATTGTCGCGGTTAGTGAATTCACCCGTAAGCCAGTAGTATTTCTTACCACGTGGATCGCGGCGCTCATCAAACGCTTCCACCCATTTTGCATCTGCCTGACGGCATATCTTGATTCCTTTGTAATCTTCTTTTTTTACTACCGGTATATTCACATTGAACAGTGTACCTTCCGGCAATTCAGATTCCAGCATCTTTTTCGCCACCGTGTGGGCCACCTCCTTACATAAGGAGAAATCAGCACCGAAACTGTAGTCCAGGTATGAGAACCCAACTGATGGTACTCCTTCTATCGCAGCTTCCATGGCAGCAGACATTGTACCGGAATAGATCACATTGATGGAATGATTGGCGCCATGGTTAATCCCACTTACACAGATATCCGGCAGCCGATGCAGGATCTTGTCGCGGGCCAGCTTCACACAATCCACCGGCGTACCGGAACATTGCCAGGCCTCAATGCCTTCAAAAATATCTACAGGGTCCAGCCGCAGGGGCACTCCAATGGTGATTGCATGCCCTTTACCCGATTGCGGACTGTCCGGCGCTACCACTACTACTTTGCCCAGCGGGCTTACTGCTTCAATCAGGGCCCTGATACCAGGGGCCGTTACGCCATCATCATTCGTAACAAGTATGATCTTTTCCTCTTTTCCCTTCACAAACGTTGCTGTTTACTTTTCGAAACAAATTTAATATTCTTAACCGATAGTCCATAACGCACGGTCATGTAATAATGCGTAACAAACTAATAACGTAAAAGATAGGAGAAACATTACGACGCTGCGCCCCTATCTTTTACAAATAACATATAATTAACATGCCATATTTACAGGTCTGAGCGCAGCATCTTCCTGAATACCAGCCATACTATCAGTACAATATAGATAACCAGTACCGCAAGGTACACCTCGTTCTCATAAGGTCCCTTATAATTAGCATCTGCTAATTTCTCTACCTTTTCCAGTACGGGAAATGGCAGTAACTCGTCTCCTGCCTGCAGAGGAAACAAGCCACCAATATTGCCGAAATAGCGTTTTACAATAAAAACCAGCAGCTGTTCGAGGAACATCATATAACCTACGAACAGTATGATGGCCAGTCCGGTACGTTTCACCAGCATTGCCAGCAACAGGGCCAGCAATAGCATCACAATTATCTGCAACAGGTAATAGAACAGGTATTGGCTGTTTTCAAAGCTAAAAGGGGTATTTCCGTAAATACCACCGAAGATAAGTACCGTTACCAGGGAGGTCAGGAATGCCACCAGGGCCAGGCTGACTACCCAGAACAGCTTTGAGAGTACAAAATCTCTTCGTTCCCAGCCGTCAATGATGTTCTGGCGGTGGGTTCTATAGGTAAATTCATTTGTCACCAGTGTGATCAGCAACAGGCCGAAAATACCGGAGGTATATGAGCCTATGCTGGCTACTGTCTGCCAGACCATTGGAAAATCGTATACGGATGCTCCCAGCAGTTTCTGGGCATCCTTGGGAATTCTTCTGACAAAGATGTCATGAACGATGAAGTTTGGCGCCAGCACCGACAGCAGGCTCAGAACGATGAACACCCAGAAAGTACGGTAGTTCTTTACCTTCAGCCATTCTATTTTGATGATTTGCAGCATATATACGGTACGGGAGGATTAGTTATTGGTTAATTCCAGGAATGCAGTTTCCAGGCTCTTCCTGCTGATTTGCAGATGACTGAGCCAGATGCCCTGCTGAGCGCACCAGTTATTGAGCGCCGCCGGATCTACTGAGTCTTTGAAGGTCACCTGCAGCAGACCGTCTCCTGCAGGTAACAGCTGTACGAAAGCGGGGTGCTGCTGTATCAACTGCGCCAGCGCACGGCTATCGGCGCTGCCTATCTCGATAAAGTTATCCCTTGCCACGACTGCATTTACCGGTCCGGAGCCCAGCAATTGCCCTTTTCGCAGGATGGCCACATGCGTGCACACCTTTTCCACTTCATCCAGCAGGTGGCTGGCCATGATAATGGTCTTACCTGACTGTGCCAGCTGGCGGATCAGGTTCCTGACCTCAGCAATCCCTACTGGGTCCAGTCCATTGGCCGGTTCATCCAGTATCAGCACCTGCGGGTCTCCCAGCAGGGCTGCCGCTATGGCCAAACGCTGCTTCATACCCAGGGAATAGGTCTTAAAGGCCGAATGCTGTCGGGCCGTCAATCCGGCCAGTTCCAGGACCCGGGGAATATCCGCTTCGCTTTGTTGTTTGATATTGGCCACTATCTGCAGGTTCCGGTAGCCGGAGAGATAATGGTAAAAGTTGGGCGTCTCCAGCAGGGTACCGATCTTCCGCCGCTGCAGGGCAGAAGGCGATTCATCCATCAGGGTAAAGGAACCGGTATCTGCTTTCAGCACATCGGTAACAATACCCAGCAGGGTAGTTTTCCCACTCCCGTTCGGGCCCAGGATACCGAATACACAATTGGTGGGAATATCAAATGATACCCCTGACAATGCCTGTACAGCACCGTATTTTTTTGAAATGTTCTGTAGGGAGAGAATAGTTGACATTAAGACGGATTAGTTTCTAATTGGTTTCCCTGTTTTGATCACACTCTGCAGCCTTTCCAGTGTTTTACGTTCTCCTGCCAGGCTGAGGAAGGCTTCCCTTTCCAGGTCCAGCAGGTATTGTTCGCTTACCAGAGATGCTTCTGACAGATCGCCTCCGCTCATCACATAGGCCAGCTTGCCGGCAATCTTTGCATCATGATCGGAAATATAGTTGGAGAACCGCATGCTGTGGATGCCTGTGAGCATCATTCCAAGGGCGGTGCGTCCCAGTACTTTTATGTCTTTCCTTTCCACGGGACGGGTATATCCCTCGTCTGCCATCTGTAGTATACTGCGTTTAGCATCAGCAATCAGGCGACTCTGGTTCATAGTGATCTCATCATGTCCTTTCCGCAGGATGCCCAGGTCGAATGCCTCATGAGCAGAGGTACTTACTTTCGCCATGGCGATGGTCATGAACCTGTCTTTCAGTGGCTCCTCTTCAATGCGGCCTTCTTTGAATTCGTCGGCGGCCCGTAATGCCATTTCCTTGGTACCGCCACCACCGGGTATCAGGCCCACGCCCAGTTCCACCAGCCCGATATAAGATTCTGCCGCAGCCTGTACTTTATCTGCATGCAGACACATCTCACATCCGCCTCCCAGCGTCAGTGCATGGGGGGCTACTATTACCGGAATGGAAGAATAACGAAGACGCATAGTGGTCTTCTGGAACATACGTACTGCCATGTCCAGTTCATCATACTCCTGCTCTGCTGCAAACATGAAGATCATTCCCACATTGGCGCCTGCAGAGAAGTTGGCGCCTTCATTGGCAAGGATCAATCCGCGGAAATCTTTTTCTGCCCTGTCAATGGCTTTATTCACACCTTCCAGTACCTCGCCGCCGATAGTATTCATCTTTGTTTTCCAGTCGAGCGCCACTACACCATCGCCTATGTCATACAGGTTGCAGGCGCTGTTCTTCCAGACAACATTGCCGGAAAGATTTTCCAGGATGACAAAGGTATCTGCGCCAGGCAGCAGTTTATACACATGTGTCTTAACGTCATAGTAGTACTTCTTCCCGTTCTCAACTTTGTAGAAGCTTTTAACGCCCTTCTCCAGCATTTCTTTCACCCATGGCGCCACGGTCAGGCCTTTGGCCTCTATCGCCTTAATACCTTTTTCAACACCGACGAGATCCCACGATTCGAAGGCGCCTATTTCCCAACCAAAACCTGCCTTCATAGCATCGTCCACCTTGTAGATGTCGTCTGCTATTTCCGGAATGCGATGAGAGATGTAGGAGAACAGATGTGCATGGAACTGCTGATAGAATTCTCCTGCTTTATCAGTAGCATTATATAATGCCACCAGGCGCTGCTTCAGGTCTTCTACCTGTTTGGCCGCTTCCAGGCTGGCAAATTTGGATTTCTGTCGCGGGCCGTATTCCATGGTTTCCAGGTTCAGCGTCAGTATTTCTTTACCGCCCTCTCCTTTTGTCTTTTTATAGAAACCCTGGCCTGTTTTATCGCCCAGCCATTTATTCTCCACCACTTTCTGGAGGAATGGAGGAATCACAAATATATCTTTGGCTTCGTCCTGCGGACAATTATCTGCCACTCCTTTTGCCACTTTTACCAGCGTGTCAATTCCCACGACATCGGCTGTACGGAAAGTAGCTGATTTGGGTCTTCCGATCACCGGTCCTGTCAGCGTATCTATCTCATCGATATTCAGCTTCATTTCCTGCATGATATGGAAGATGGCCATGATGGAATACACTCCTACCCTGTTGGCAATAAATGCCGGTGTATCCTTACAGAGCACTGTTGTTTTACCCAGATAGAGATCTCCGTAGTTCATCAGGAAATCTATGATCTCAGGGTCAGTATATGGTGTAGGAATGATTTCCAGTAAGCGCAGATAACGGGGTGGGTTAAAGAAGTGCGTACCACAGAAATGTTTCTTAAAGTCATCACTACGGCCTTCTGCCATCAGATGAATAGGAATACCTGAAGTATTGGAAGTGATCAGTGTACCGGCCTTGCGGTATTTTTCCACCTCGGTGAATATCGACCTTTTGATATCCAGGTTCTCCACTACTACTTCAATGATCCAGTCGTAGTTGGCAATTTCCTTCATATCATCAGTAAAGTTGCCTGTACGGATCAGCTTTACCACATCCTTGGTATACACGGGAGATGGGTTTGCCTTCAGTGCAGACTGCAATGCGTCGTTTACGATGCGGTTTTTTACCGCTTTACTGTCCAGCGACAGTCCTTTAGCTTTTTCTGCATCAGTTAACTCTTTAGGGGCAATATCCAGTAACAACACCTGAACTCCGACTCCTGCAAAATGAGCTGCTATACGTGAACCCATTACTCCTGAACCTAAAACGGCCACCTTATTGATGTGTCTTTTCATAGAACGCGTTTTGTAAGCTACAAGCGCTGAGGCATTGTAGTGAGTCTTTATGTTAATTGAGTCTTTACGTTAATATCGATAAATGAATATATGATTTTTTGGGAGACTTGTGGCAAAAGGAAGAAAAAAACGAACAGGCCGTCTCCGGTAGCGGAACGGCCTGTGAAACATATTATGGTTGTACTTACTTAAACTGCCTGAAATGCCTTCGCTGTCTGTTGCTTTTTACCAACGCCCTTTTTCCCTTTCTTTTTACGTCCCAGCCACACCAGGAAACCGGTGACAGGCAAACTTGCACCGATCAGGGCGCCAAAGAAAGCCAGGATCTTGCCTGGCAGGCCTAATATTGAACCTACGTGAATGTCATAGTTCATTTTACGCAGTTTGCCTCCAAAGCCAGCTTCCTGGAAACTGATTTCGAATACTTTATCTCCTTTCAGTTGTTGTGCGGTATGCTGATCGAAGGCATAACTCCTGTTATTATAAAACTTGCCGACAGTAGGATATATCGTGATATTAATAGCTGCTTTCGGTTTTGAGGTATCCGCAAAAGTGTAGAAGAATCCTTCTGCTTCCGGATGTTTACTGAGTACTTTCTCCCATACAAGATCCATTGCCTGTTCCGGTGTGTACAATTTACCGGCCTGCAATGAGTCGGACTGTGGTCGCTTGAAATCAGGCAGGGTTTGTCCGCCGGAGGTGACCCAATACAATCCCTTGCTATACCATTTGATGCCATATACCATTCCTGTCAGCGCCATGGCCAGCACTATCAGCAATGAATAAAAGCCCAGTACATTGTGCAGGTCATAATTCACTCTTTTGAAAGAGGCTTTCCATTTGATCTTAAAGCTTTGGTCGCGGTTAGCTTTCGTCCATTTCTGCGGCCACCACAATACCATTCCGGTAATAAGGATGAACACAAAAGTGAGGGTGCTGTAGTTTACAACAGGACGACCTATTTCAGCAGGCATCCACAGGAAACGATGACCATTCAGAATGAAACGGAAGAAATCAGTCTCTCCGGGTTTGTTTTCTTTTATACTGATCACTTCACCGGTGTAAGGGTTCAGCCGCATCACGGTATTTCCTTTTCTCCCTTCACCCAGGCTCAGGTAAATAGCTGTTCCCTGCTGATAGGTAACATATCCTGGTTTTTTACCCGGATATTTCGCTGCGGCTATTTCCTTCACCTGTGATGGCGTAATCACCGGTTTATCCTGGCGGGCAATTACTGTTTCCGGTTCCGTTAACCTGGTGATCTCATCATGAAATACCCATATACAGGCAGTGACGCATACGATTAGCATCACGATACCCGTGATCAGTCCCAGCCATAGGTGTAGCCAGGCGGATATGCGGTAAAAGAGACTGCGCTTCTTTTTCACGGATGGTTTCCTGGAGAAGAAATTCATGTTTACGGTATTGAATAATCGGTCAAATGGATGAACCGGCGTGTTTGTTGTTGATAGAATGAGGCAAAAATACCTTGTTGTTGTACAAAAGGTTTACGCAATCGGGAAATAATAAGGGAGGAAAAAAGATCGGATTTGAGTGGGGAAATGAAAAAGGCACTATCTTATAATACACAAAAGACACAACGATGCTTAAACTGGTATTACTCCGTCACGGACAAAGCGAATGGAACCTGGAGAACCGTTTTACAGGCTGGACAGATGTCGGCCTTTCAGAAGAAGGCATAGCACAGGCCAGGCATGCAGGTCGGATACTAAAAGAGAATGGCTATTCATTTGATATCGCATTTACTTCTGTGTTAACACGAGCCATTAAAACGCTCGATCTTGTACTGGAAGAGATGGATTTGTTGTGGATACCCGTGCATAAATCCTGGCGACTGAACGAACGCTTTTATGGTGCTTTACAGGGATTAAACAAAGCAGAAATAGCAGCTCAGTATGGAGAAGCACAGGTACATAAATGGCGCAGGGATCCGCATGAGCATCCACCGGCAGTAGACAGATCTGATCCCCGGTATCCGGGGAATGACCCAAGGTATAAAGAACTGACAGAAAGAGAATTGCCGATAACCGAAAATCTCAGTGAGACGATGGACAGAGTGCTTCCTTACTGGTCAGAAACTATCATGAGTGCAGTAAAAAAACATCAGAAGGTGATCATCGCCGCACATGGTAATAGTTTGCGTGCATTGATACAATATGTCGATCATCTGACAGATGAGGAAGTAACACAACTGGATATTCCTACTGGTATGCCCTGGGTATATGAGCTGGATGAGGATTTTAACAGGGTGAGGCATTATTATCTGGAATAACAAGCACGAAAATACTTTTGTTGCAGGTGATGAAATGAAGAATGATGCTTGTTCATTTTTTGAATACAATTAGACGTTGTTCAGTATGTTCATTTAGGCTGTAATTTTTATTAGTAAATCAATTACTAATAATTTCACCTAAAACATATTTTATGAATACGTTATTGGAAAATGAAAAACGAATAATTCTAAAATTCTTTGAAGATTCTGCTAACGATTATTGGAAAACTATACGTGAAATATCTGCTGCCACAGGCATCAGGTTTGACGATGTATTGGAAATCATTTTTACTTCGAAAGATTTTGCAGAATCTAATTCCAGGAGAAAAAATGGAGAACTACTGTACACAAGCCGTAAGGTGTATAATAAGAGAGCTCCCTTTTGGGAAAAATTCCTGGCTGCTTGCGCAAACAGAGCTGCTTTTTAAACCATTCTTTAAACCATATGACCTTTTAACAATCTCCAATCTATTGTTGTATGTTGGGGGCTATTGCGGTTCAATTACTTGAGATTGTAGAAACCTCAAAGATAGACTATCCTAAAAAGCCAACCTATAAGTCAATTGAGTTCTATATACTTACAGTTGCATCCATTCTCATGGATACAATTGTTGGATATATTTACTTTGATAACCAGCATACCTACAACCGCATCGTGTATTTTCATACCGGAGCTTCAGCACCGTTGATAGTCAGAATGATATCGAACAAATTACCAGCTGCGGTAAATGCCAAATTAAAAGAGTCAGAGTCTAACAGTATAACCTAATGCCTAAATAAAAGGCCCTTCAGCACGTGCTGAAGGGCCTTCCCATATCTCTAAAAACTAACTATCTCACTTCACTACCTGCATCTACAGCTGCATCCGGATTCACGAACACCAGCTTTCCTGCAGCATTCTCCGCCATCAGGATCATTCCCTGGCTTTCAATACCACGCATCTTCCTCGGCGCCAGGTTAGCTACCAGTGTCACCTGTTTGCCTACTACTTCTTCCGGTGCAAAATGCGCTGCAATACCTGATACAACAGTACGTTTCTCAGTACCAATATCCACCAGCAGTTTCAGTAGTTTATCCGCCTTCGGTACTTTTTCTGCTTCCAGAATGGTACCTACACGCAGATCCAGTTTAGCGAAATCTTCAAACTGGATTTCTTCCTTCACTTCTTTCGGCTCAGGCGCTGCGGTTTCAGCCGGCGTTGCAGGTTTTACCAGACCAGCATGCAGTTTATCGATCTGCTCCTGTATTTTGGCGTCTTCAATCTGGACAAACAGCTTTTCTGCTGGACGCAGAGAATAACCTACTCTCACCAGATTCAGGCTGCCCGCATTTTCCCAATCGAGCATGCGATCTACCACTTTCAGCATGTGACAGATTTTCTTAGCCGTAAACGGCAGGAATGGATTTGCCAGGATGGCCAGATTAGCTGTCAACTGCAAACAAAGATGCAAACAGTTATCGATCAGCTTCTGATTTTTTTCGGCCAGTTCCGGATTCTTTTCCATCTCTTTAGCCAATATCCACGGTTCTTTGTCCTGCAGATATTTATTACCCTTACGAGCTATATCAATCACTTCAGCCAGCGCTTCACGGAGGCGGAAATTCTCAATAGAATCTTCTATTTTCTGCTTTGAAGCCAATAGGTTAGGCAGTACTGCATCATCTTTTTCATCCTTTATTTCAGGATGGAAAGGAGGCACTTTCCCACCACACAGTTTATGCATCAATACCATGGTACGGTGCACAAAACCACTGAAGATATCTGCCAGCTCACTATTGTTACGCTGCTGGAAATCCTTCCAGGTAAAGTCGTTATCCTTGGTTTCAGGAGCGGTGCTGGTTAATACATAACGCAGTACATCCTGCTGATCAGGGAAATCCTTTACGTAATCGTGTACCCAAACCGCCCAGTTGCGGGAAGTAGACACCTTATCTCCTTCAATGTTCAGGAACTCATTGGCCGGTACGTTGTCTGGCAATATGAAGTTACCATGTGCCTTGAGCATCGCCGGGAAGATGATACAGTGGAACACGATATTATCTTTACCGATAAAGTGTACCAGCTTGGTATCTTCTTTACACCAGTAATCCGCCCAGTTTTCGGTCAGTTCCTTAGTAGCAGAAATGTACCCGATAGGCGCATCGAACCATACGTACAATACTTTTCCTTCCGCATCAGGCAGCGGTACCTTGATACCCCAGTTGCTGTCGCGGGTCATCGCACGACTTTGCAGACCGCTATCCAGCCAGCTTTTACACTGACCGTACACGTTATTTTTCCACTCTTTATGCCCTTCCAGGATCCACTCTTTCAGGAATGGTTCATAGTTCTGTAAAGGCATATACCAGTGCTTCGTCTGTTTTTTGACAGGTACGGCATTACTGAGGGTGGAACGCGGGTTGATCAGCTCATCCGGGCTGAGGGAAGATCCGCATTTCTCACACTGGTCGCCATATGCATTCGGATTGCCACATTTAGGGCAGGTACCGGTAATATAGCGGTCAGCCAGGAACACACCGGCAGTTTCATCAAAATACTGCTCCGTTACTTTCTCTTCAAACAGTCCTTTATCGTACATGGTTTTGAAGAAAGCGGCTGAGGTTTCATGATGTACCTGTTTCGTGGTACGGGAGAAAATATCGAAAGAGATACCCATGTCTGTAAAGCTGTCATAGATGATCTTATGATATTTATCCACAATATCCTGAGGAGTTACCCCTTCCTTCATCGCTTTGATGGTGATAGGCACTCCATGTTCGTCTGTTCCTCCTACGAACTTTACATCCGCCTTTTTAGCACGCAGGTAGCGCACGTAAATGTCGGCGGGAATATAACAGCCTGCCAGGTGGCCGATGTGGACCGGTCCATTAGCATAAGGCAATGCCGCTGTTATTAGATATCTGTTAAATTTTCCCATGTTCGCTTAAAGAATGCTTAAATAATCGAAATTCTGTTTTTGGTTTTGGAAGAGCGAAAAGTATTTATCAATTTAGCCCTGTCAGGGTTGGGATATTCGCCCCCAAATAGTCTGCAAAGGTAATTAAAGCATAGAACAATGAGAATTCCGCCGTACCTCAAAAAAGGTGATCTTATAGGCATCACCTGTAGTAGTAGCAAAATGGACCAGCAGGCAGCAGAATATGCCGCTGGAGTGATCAGTTCCTGGGGTTACCAGGTACATCTGGGCATTACGGTAGGCACCAGTTTCCATAATTTTTCCGCTCCGGATGAGCTGCGGCTGGAAGAGCTGCAGGACATGCTGGACGATCCGGATATTAAGGCCATTATCTTTGGCCGTGGTGGTTATGGCCTGGTGTGCATACTGGACGACCTGGATTTCAAGAAGTTCCGTAAGCATCCGAAATGGATATGCGGTTATAGCGACATTACCGTACTCCATACGCATATTCATCACCAATATGGTATACCCACCATCCACTCTATGATGTGCAGCGGCATCAGGCCGGATACTGCAGAAAATGAGTATGTGGACAGCCTCCGCCTGGCACTGAAGGGTACCCCCTACCGCTATACCTCCGCACCTCATGACCTGAACCGCACTGGCAAGGCTACGGGTCAGCTGATCGGCGGGAACCTCTCTTTATTAGCCAACTTATCAGGTACAGATTCGCAACCCAATACCAAAGGAAAGATCCTTTTCCTGGAAGATATCAGCGAGTACCGTTATAACATTGACCGGATGATGTACAACCTGAAAAGAGCAGGATGGCTGGAAGACCTGGCCGGACTGGTAGTAGGATCTTTTACAGATAGTAAAGAGACGGAAACACCTTTTGGCCAGACCGAATATGAAATTATCAGGAATATTGTGCAGGATTACGATTATCCCGTTTGTTTCGGTTTCCCTGTGGGACATACAAATGAAAACTATGCCCTGAAAATAGGGTTAACGCACGAACTGCACGTTACTGCCAGACAGGGTAGATTACTGCAACGCGAGATCTAAAGCTTTCCGGTATTCCGGATAGTTCTCCAGGTTACGATGATCAGCGCCCGGAATAGATATGAACCGGTCTCCCGGTTTCAACAGCTTTTCCAGTTTTTTAGCAGATGCCAATGGAATAGTGTGATCGTCCGTTCCGTGCATGATCACAACCGGCGCTGTTACTTTCGGCAGATATTCATCTGTAGGGAACTTGTAGTCCAGCATATACTGGTATGGATAGATGGGCGCCATCCGAGATGCCAGATCAACTATATTATAGTAAGGCGCTTCCAGCACCAGCCGTTTACAATCTCTCACAGTTGCCAGTTGAGCTGCCACACCGGTACCCAGGGATCTTCCAAAGATGATGATACTATCAGGCGGAAAGAACGTCCTGGCCACTTTATACATTTGTAATGCATTGGCGTAGATAGTTTCTTCCGTTAAAGGACCAGTAGATTTACCATAGGTCGGATAATCCATCATCAACACGCTGTAACCACGATTGATGCATTGCTGTGCCTTGCTGGCATATTTGGAGATGTTCCGCGCATTACCATGAAAATAGATCACTATGCCTTTGGGTGCAGGCGCTTTAAACAATACGGCACTCAAGGTTTCTTTATCATTGATACGGATACGCATTTCCTCGAAGGGTATATCGTATTTAAACGCATAATCTGCCGTCAGTGGTTCGGGATGGAAGATTATTTTCTTCTGCAGGAAATACAATACTACACCAACCAGCAGATAGATGGCCAGTATCCATGAAAGTATAGGACGTAGCTTTAATTTACGGAACATGAACGATGTTTAATCTTCAATATCAGGAACGATTTCCAGATCATAGTCCTCCGCAGTCAGCACACCTTTAGCCCTTGTATCCGCCAGTATAGTGGCATTGGGCGCAAGTGTACTTACTTCATAGGTATTATGCAGGAAGTTCATACTATAGAACTTGTTTGCCAGACCATCTGGCACACCGGCAATGAATTTCAGCACTTCATTCACCATCATCATACCGGTAGCGCCGTGCGTTACACCGATAGCGCCGGCATCGAAATTACGATGATCATCTATCAGCTCCAGCGCGCAACGATAGGATGCTGCCGCATCTCCGCTGACAGGTGCGATATTAAAACCTGCCCACCAGGATACCCAGTTATGCACCTCACCGATCACAAAAGGTTTACCTTCCGATATACATGCATCATTGATCACAAGATGTGTGGCTACATGCTGGGAACAATCAATCACAAGGTCCATACCCTGCAATAGTTGTTTTATATTGTCTGGTTTTACCTGTAACAGTAACGGATAATGCTTGGTAAAAGGATTGCTTGCCCACAGGCGACTGGCAGCCATCTTCGCTTTATGTTTACGTATATCCTGCATCTGATAAAGTGGCTGCCTGTGCATGTCTTCATCATTGATCACCCCGTAATCAGCAATACCGATCACACCAACACCACTGGCACTTAAATACTGAATCACTGATGATCCCAGTCCGCCAGCCCCAACTACCAGTATACGTGTTTCCTTCAACTTTTCCTGCACTGCTACTCCCATACCGGGAACAGCAATAGGATGCTTGAAATGCGCTAATTCTTTTTCAAGTAATGCCATAGCTACATCAGTTATTTTAATCCTGTGGAAATTCCATTGTAAACTTGCTACCCTTGCCTATTGCACTCTCTACTTTGATCTTACCTTTATGGGCATCTACGATAGCTTTCACATAACTTAATCCCAATCCGAATCCTTTTACATTATGCACATTACCTGTATGTGCACGATAGAACTTTTCAAAGATACGGGAAATCGTATCACGACTCATACCAATACCATTATCAGCAATGGTAATAACGAGACTTTTACGTGTGTTATAAGTGGAGATCACCACTTCCAGGTGTTCTTTGGAATACTTGATAGCGTTATCGAGCAGGTTGAATATAACGTTGGAGAAATGTACATCATCCGCTTTGATGATAGGATTGATAGCATCGAGGCGAAGCTCTACCTGTCCCTGTTTGGAAGCCAACTGCAGTTGCAGGTTCTCCACTGTATGAGAGATCACTTCATGTACATCCATCACCTGCAATTTCAACGCAATCTCATTTTTCTCCAGCAAGGCAGATTGCAGAATGCTTTCTACCTGCTTATTCATACGCTTATTCTCTTCCTTGATGATACCGGAGAAGTAGCGGATCTTCTCTTTATTGTCCATGACCTTTTCATTGCCGATGGCATCGATAGCGAGCGAGATAGTTGCCAGTGGCGTCTTCAGCTCATGTGTCATGTTATTGATGAAGTCAGATTTGATCTCAGAGATCTTCTTCTGGTTCAGCATGGTGCGGATAGTGAGGATAAACGCTGTAATGATCACCGCGGTGAACAAAAGACCACCAGCCATCATTCTGCCAAGAGATAACAACAGTAGCAGGTCATTCTTTGGTTGTACAACTAACAGTGTTTCTGTTTCACCGGTGGCATATTCAAAACTATTCAGCAGGGGAATGTACTGGAACAGGTAATCCATGCTATCTCTTCCGGCGCGCTCCACCATTTGTGTAAAGCCGGTAGACTGCATTTTTACACCGTTACTGTTACCGAAGTGACCTTTACCAAGAATAGCAAATTCAAAGGTCGTATCCAGGTGCTCATTGCGAAGTCCGGTAGATATCAGCTTCTGCACTTCATCGACTGTAAAGCGGTCACTGACGTGCACATTCAGGTCTATGGTAGTGGTAATTTCGTACTTATCAATAGCCAGGCCTTTATCAGCAGGCCTGATATTCGCCCCATCCACTTTAAAGCGCATAGGGGGTGCTTTACGTGCAAGCATCTGTTCGCGCACATTGTTCATTACGCCCACAGCTTTCTGTTCCATCTGCTCCCGGCGCACAATAGATGCGTTATATATCCAATTCACCTGTATCCAGATGATTCCCAATAATGACAGGGTAATTAACACCACAATAATGGGAAATACTTTCTTCAATGGTACCATGCTACTTCAATAGTAAGGCGCACAAGATACTCACAAACAGCGAGGGTACCAGCACCGTATTTGTTAAAAATGATTAATTGCTATAGCAACGTTAATACAAAATTAATCCGTCTAAACCTTTATCAGTATTCACTTTAGCAATAAAACATCACTTTAACGTAATTTTAACTGGGAAATAATACTTGTTATTCCCTAATCTTCTGTACATTTGCCTTATCAAACTGGTACTAAATTTGATGTATCAGTTATACAAACTAGCAATTTTAAATTTCTACATACATCGACATGGATTCGTTTCCATAAGCGATTTAGATTTTGGTTGATAAAATGGTAAGGAGGCTTTCTAGCCTCCTTTTATGTTTTACATGGGTTGCACCCATTTATTCCCGTTTTATTCCCGGGGTTGCACCCCGGGCTACAAACAAGGACGCTCCTAACGGAGCTTACCTGCGCGACTTTTATGCAGGAATTCAAGTTTTTCCCTGTCCCTGAAATAATACATGATTCTGGCAAGTAAATCTGGAATAAATACTATTATACTTGCTTTCAATTAGTTAAATTTGGTTAGTGATAAAATTGTTTGTGTTATGGTTTCTTTATCGCCTGGAATACTGCTGATAGCTGACCCTTTCCTAAAAGATCAGAACTTCGCCCGTACCGTAGTGTTGCTGTGTGAACACCAGGAAGACAAAGGCAGTTTTGGCTTCGTGATCAACAAAGTGTTTGACCAACATTTAAATGACCTTGTACCTGAAGTACTCATAAATGACATCAAGATCTACTACGGAGGTCCGGTACAGATAGATACCATCCATTTCATACATCAACAGCCGGAACTGATCAGAGGCGGCTTTGAGATCAGTCAGGGTGTATACTGGGGCGGAGAGTTTGATCAGGTAGTATCACTGATTAACAGTGGTCGCCTGGATCTCAACAAAATCAAATTCTTTATTGGTTACTCCGGTTGGAGTGGCGGACAGCTTGAAAATGAACTCAATGACAAATCATGGATCCTGTCAGAGAGCAATGTGCCACTTGTATTTGAGGAAAAAGAACAGAATATATGGCCGCAGGCTTTGAAGAACCTGGGCAGCAACTTTGCCATCATGGCCAACTTCCCTATAGATCCCCTGCTAAATTAATGACGTATATGCCCTTCCGTGTATGGGCAGACCGGCTCTATTACCGTTTGTGGAAAAAAATTTAGAAAAATTATTATATGCCTACACTTTGAAGCCCAATGACTAACGTCGTTGGGAACATTACCATTGTGCCCAACCCCTGTTTCACACGAGGATATTTAAAAAAAATCAAATATCTTGCTAGGGCAAAAAAGTAATGTAGTCAGAGCATTCTGTTGTTTGTAAACCTGCTATAGGACATCGAAGGGAAGGAAAATACTATATACCGAAACGAATATAATACCTATGAAGGACAAACCAGATTACGTTTACACCTTCCTGGATATATAATAAAAAACTGAACAATTTGACATAAGTAATTGAAACCCTTTTTTTAATGGGTTACAAACTTTGTTTTAAAACGGTTTAAGCAATAAAATCATTCAAGAGACATAAGACATTCATGTTCATAGGAACAGGCCCTAGTGCCGCTGCAGGACTTGTTTTCTGCGCAGCCTGGACCTGATTTGTGCAACGCCCTGGCCAGTAGTCTTACTGCGCTCTTTTAACAGGGTTATTTATTAATTAGATTGGAATAGTTAGGACAAAAAGAAAGGCCGGGTAATCCTACCCGGCCTATTTCTTTCTGATCAGTGACCAGGAATTATCATCAAATATGATTTGTGTTAATCCCTGATCATTTTTGTCTGACCGTCTAAAATTTATTTCACTTCTGCACCTTCCACAAGCACAGTCGCTTTATTTCTGTATACTTCCACGAAACCTCCTTCTATGTTATAGAATTCGCTCTGTGTCTTATCTTTCAGCACCTTCATCCTGCCTTTACCCAGGGCAGCGATCAACGGAGCGTGCTTATCCAGCACTTCAAAGAGACCGTCAATGCCTGGCAGCTGTACACCATACACTTCGCCGGAATACAGTTTTCTTTCAGGTGTTAATACTTCTAATAACATATTAAAAGTTAAGGGTGAAAAATATTAGTTCTTAGCTGCTTCCAGCAGTTTCTTACCTTTCTCGATAGCTGCGTCGATGTTACCTACCAGGTTGAATGCTGCTTCAGGATACTCATCTACTTCACCGTCCATGATCATGTTAAAACCACGGATTGTTTCTTCGATTGGTACCAGTACACCTTTCAGACCAGTGAACTGTTCTGCTACGTGGAAAGGCTGAGACAGGAAACGCTGTACACGACGTGCACGGGATACTGTCAGTTTATCTTCATCACTCAATTCATCCATACCGAGGATCGCGATGATGTCCTGCAGTTCTTTATAACGCTGAAGGATCATTTTCACTCTCTGTGCACAGTTGTAGTGTGCTTCACCTACGATAGCCGGAGAAAGGATACGTGATGTTGAATCCAGCGGGCTCACAGCAGGATAGATACCTAAGTCGGAGATCTTACGATCCAGTACGGTGGTAGCATCCAGGTGGGCGAAT
This sequence comes from Chitinophaga filiformis, assembly GCF_900102545.1. Taxonomy (GTDB): domain Bacteria; phylum Bacteroidota; class Bacteroidia; order Chitinophagales; family Chitinophagaceae; genus Chitinophaga; species Chitinophaga filiformis. Next base: position 228,003 of record NZ_FNBN01000001.1, read on the forward strand.
GTAGTAGCCGGAGCAGGGTCAGTCAAGTCATCCGCAGGTACATAAACAGCCTGTACGGAAGTGATGGAACCATTCTTGGTAGAAGTGATACGCTCCTGCATCAGACCCATCTCAGTTGCCAGTGTAGGCTGGTAACCCACCGCAGAAGGCATACGACCTAACAGCGCGGATACTTCAGAACCTGCCTGGGTGAAACGGAAGATGTTGTCTACGAAGAACAGGATATCCTTACCACCACCCGCAGTACCATCTCCATCACGGAAATATTCTGCCATTGTCAGACCAGATAATGCCACACGAGCACGAGCTCCTGGTGGTTCGTTCATCTGACCGAAGATGAAGGTAGCCTGAGATTTCTTCAGTTCTTCCTTATCTACTGCGCTGAGATCCCATCCGCCATGTTCCATGGACTCCAGGAATTTCCCGCCATATTTAACGATACCTGCTTCAATCATTTCACGCATCAGGTCATTACCTTCACGTGTACGCTCACCCACACCTGCGAATACGGACAAACCTTCGTAACCTTTCGCGATGTTGTTGATCAGTTCCTGGATCAGTACGGTTTTACCCACACCAGCACCACCAAACAGACCAATCTTACCACCTTTTGCATAAGGCTCGATCAGGTCGATCACTTTAATACCGGTGAACAGTACTTCAGTATCTGTAGCCAGATCTTCGAATTTAGGCGGCTTACGGTGAATAGGATAACCATTGCTGCTGTCAACATCACCCAAGCCATCAATAGCCTCACCTACCACGTTGAACAAGCGACCTTTGATGCCATCGCCCACTGGCATTTTGATTGGAGTACCCTTGTCGGTAACAGCCATTCCCCTCACAAAACCGTCTGTAGAGTCCATTGCTACGCAACGAACGCTATCTTCACCAAGATGCTGCTGTACTTCCAGCACTACCTTCTGACCATTTTCGCGGGTAATTTCCAGTGCGTTGTAGATTTCGGGCAACTTTCCATCAAAGTGGACGTCAACCACGGGACCGATAATTTGCTTGATCTTACCTGTGTTAGGCATATTTTTAAGAGGTTTATAAATGCTTAAAATGAGCGGTTTATTAAATTTGGCGCAAAGGTAATTGTTAATAGGGGAAATTCAAAAAATAGTAAAGCATCCCATGGACGATTGCCCATCGACCTTAGTTAGCAATTGTAAGTCAATTAGTTCTTAAAGTTTAGGCGAAGAATGTGGTCTGCAAGATAGCGTTTTTAACTTATCCAAATTAGTCCCTTCCCAATAGATAATCTTTTTTTATTATAAGCAATTCCTGATATTAGAAATACTCGTCAACCGTTAGCAGTCCTGCCTTTCAGACCATCCTTCCACTAACACTTTTTTAACAATTTTTGTGAAGATTTTGCTAAAAACACATCCTACCAAACTGAGCAAAGCTGCTCTGGCAAAGGATTTAATGATTCTGGCACTGATATTGTTTTATTATAGTCAAGCTACTAATCTGACACCGTTCCATCAACTTAAAGAGATGCTCCAGGCCAGCTTTCAGCCTTAACAATTGATCAACTGTTAGTATACCACGCATTCGTTCACAATTAAAATTTAAGAGTCTTCGTGCAGAACTAAATCGCTAACAATTTTTGTTTTGGGACAAATTATAAGTTGCCACACCCTTTTTAAAACAATCAGATATGAAAAACATAAAACAATATATAACTCTTTCTGTAATTGCTGTTTCGATGGCTGTGACAGGCGTTTCCTGCGCTACCACCATGCCTCCTCAGCAGGCACAGGTTTCTATATCAGGTTTCTATGATGCGTTGAGTCCTTATGGCCGCTGGACTACCTACGGTAGTTACGGACAGGTGTGGATCCCTAACGCAGGGCCTGACTTTCAACCCTACTCCACTGCCGGTCACTGGGTATATACTGACTATGGCTGGACCTGGATGTCTGACTATGACTGGGGATGGGCTCCCTTCCACTACGGACGCTGGGCCTTTGATGATGCATATGGATGGATGTGGGTACCAGGTACTGAATGGGGACCAGCATGGGTAAGCTGGAGAAACAGCCCTGATTATTATGGATGGGCACCTTTAGGTCCTGGTATGACAATAGGCGTAAACTTTAATATTCCAGTGGGATACTGGTCTTTCGTACCATGTCAGTATATCACCAGTCCCTATGTGAACAGGTATTATGTGGATAGAGGCAGACGTGTAAATATTTACAACAATACGACGATCATCAACAATACGACGATCATCAATAACCGGACTTACTACCGTGGCCCTGCCACCCGTGATGTTGAACGTTATACCCGCAGCGAGATCCGTCCGGTACGTGTGGTGAACGACAACCGTCCCGGCCGTGCTACTGTTGATCGTGGTGAGGTAAGGATGTACCGTCCGCAGCCGTCTGCATTACGTCCTGCCCGTTCAGGTGCAATTACCAATAACGGCCGTGACAATAGCGACAGGAACAATTTCGACAGACCCAATACACCAGGTAGAACAGTGCGTGTAGACAGAAACAATGATGGTCGTCCGGATAACATTCCAGACCGGAATAATGATGGCCGTCCCGACTACAATCAGCCTGGCAGAACGATAGACAGGAACAATATTAACCGTCCGGATGTACCGAATAACAACGCTCCCGGCAGGACAATTGAAAATCGTCCGATGAGACCAGAGTTCGACAGGCACAATGACAACCGTCCATCTGCACCTGTAGCCAGGCCAATGCCTGCTGCTCCATCTGCGAATCCGGTTAATAACAATAACAATCCAAGACCTGACCGTTTCAACAGACCAGAGTCCCGTCCTATGACGCCGACTCCGGCTCCTGCACCTGCAAGACCGGCACAACCACAGATGCCACGTCCTCAGGAACAACCACGTCAGGCGATGCCTCAGCCTCGTCAGCAGATGCAACCTCAGGCCCGTCCTCAGATGCAGCCGCAGCCAAGGCCTCAGATGCAGGCAGCTCCCCAGCGTTCAGCAGCGCCTTCAGCACCTCGTGGTGGTGAGCGTGCCAACAGGGGCGGCGACAGATAAATCACTGGCAGCCATAAACCTCAAGATAGATTTCACTATTGATTTTTGTAAAGGTATGTTCCTCCGGGGGCATACCTTTCTGCATTAAGAGCATTGATAGAGGCGCCCCTCCCACCTGATATGGCGGCTGCAGATAAGGGAATGGATACGCTTTAAACCCCAGTCCCTCATAAAACCGGATACGCCTGATCGCATCCTCAGTATGCGGAGGCTCCACTTCCAGCACCATACGCGGGTGCTCCTGTTCTATCAGGCGCATTACACTGCTGCCAATCCCACTCCCCCGCAACGCTGGTGAGATGGCGAAATGTTCTATAAACACAAAATCTGTCAGCTCCCAATAGAATACAAAACCTGCATAAATACCTTCATTCTCCAGCAATGCCAATCGTAAAGCACCATTGTTCAGTAACAACTGCTGTGCAGTGAGATTGCGCCTTTCTTCAGGCGGAAACGCCTGCTCATACAACTCCGCAACATTAGCAGGAATGTTTATGGGTGATATCAAATTCCGAATTGTCAACATCAGGGCAAAGGTAGGTCAAGTAATCCGGTACCGGGCTGACGCTAATCAGGGTTCAAGGCTGTTTGATGTCAGCCGGTCTGAATACTCGCAAAAAGACGCCCCGAAGCTGTTAATCGCCTTTCTGAACTCGCATTCGAAGGTGTATGCGCATTGGATACCACCGCTGGAAGATCGCCGACCAGATAATGAGTAAGTATGTAAGAGTATCCAGCCATTTGTACAGCCTGCAAAAAGGGTCTTATCCTATTCTGTTCTTTATAGTAATTCATAGATAACCCATCCTCAAACCATATATGACCCATATATAACCCATATCTTTTAAATATGGGTTATATATGGGTCATATATGGCTTATATATGGGTTATATATGGGTTATCTCACCGAATACACTATGGTAAAGACCTTACAAGGATTATATAAAATACTTGTTTTGTATAAGACTGATAATGAGCCTCATGAATTTTAGGCAAGATTTGTATAAGAAGCTTTTGGAAGAAAAAAGTCAAGATTTTAGGTAGGAAAGCTCAGGCTGCATGAGGTCGCTCAAGCGGGAAAACAATAAAGGAAATTGTCAATTAATGCTACCAGCCGTCCTGAACCAGCTGCGAGCCAGATGGAGACTGCGGGCCTTAGCCCTTGACGAGCCTCTATACGATTGACAGGAGTTAAGTAGAAATCCGAAGCCCATACGCTTGATAATGCCCAATACTTAGTGCTCGCAAGGGGTACAGCCCGTAGTTCCATACTGGCATCGCAGCAGGTATCCCCCAGGCAATAAGAAGGGAACGTAAAAATTAAGCAGAAGCCTTCTTGAAAAGGCAAATATGGATCAACAAACAGCAATCACAACATGACAGAGAGTCCAAAAAATCAGGCTACCGCTTGTTCTCTGCTAGTTCTCTGCTAGTTCTCTGCTTATTCTCTCAGTACATAGTCAATGCCATAATTACAGTTTATCACTGTGGCGTACACAAATAAGGATCAGGATTGCCGGGGGGCGCCGGCTTATTCACAGCCCAACAGAAGTTCATCGGCTGACTGGTAATACTGAGCAACCGCAAAGCTACCTTCTGGCCTTTCCGGCTGGAAGACGCCTGTACAGATTTCGTGCCCTTGGCCGGCACATCATTGATGGTATATTCCTCTGTTTTGAATACTTCGTCATTTCCCCTCATGTACTGTACGGACACAACAACATTATCCAGCGGATACTCCGACTGATTCCGCACAATGATCTGCAGATCCTTAATACCTCCCAGGAAGCCGGTACGATAATCACTCGTAGTAACAGCAATAAATTGCTTCCAGTTACGGCGGTAATAAGTACGCCGTTCAACAAACTGCCCTTCGGAACGCACGCGTACCTCACTCCTATCCGCAATCTGCCGAGCAGTCTGACTATTCACATCCAACGAATGCTTCAGATCACGGTTTTCATTGATGAGCCGTTCATTTTCTGACAACACCTTCTTCACACGGCTCTGCTGCCTGGAATAACTCAGGACCAGGAAAATCAACAGGAAAATAATTACAACGGTATAACCTGCATGTCGCTTCATGTCAAGCGAGTAGAAAAAATAATGCCAAGTCCGGACTCATCTTTCTGCGAACTCGTACTTTATCTTCTGTGACCGCTCAAAGTCATACAGCGTGAGTAGCCTCACTGTGTAATAAGACGTCCAGAAAGAACGCAGCGCATTTATGTAGTTCTGATTCGCCATGTCCTTCTCCTGTTGGGCGAGGTTCAGGTCGGTAATGGATATTTTACCTATGAAGTACCGCTGCTTGGTAATTTCATAACGCTGCCTTGCAATGGTATCTGCTTTAGCGGCACTCTCCAGCAATTTCTGCTGAATATTGAATTGTTGTGTTTGCAGATAGATCTCCTGCTCGAAACTGCGTTCCTGCTGCTGGATGTCTATCTCTATCAGTTCCTGGTTCGCTTTGGCCTGTCTGACCCTATTCCGGGCCTTTCCCCAGTCGATAATCGGTATGGCGATACCTACACTCAATAATTGGTTCTGCTGCAAATTACCGCCTCCATATGCGTTTTTTATGCTGGCGCCCTGTCTTGCCTGTCCGAAGTTGGCGGAAAGGTTCAGCTGATACCCGTTATTTCCTCTCGCCTCTGCCACTTCCTGCTCTGCCTGCAGGCGCTGCCTGCGGAAGGCCAATACTGCCTGCCGGTTATCCTGTGCTTCACGCTGAGCGATGTCGAGGGGAATCTGTAGGGAGGGTACTGTATCCGGCAGGGCTACCTGTATGGTGCTGCCCTTAGGCAATGAGAGGAATTGTGTTAGCTGCCGGTAGGCAATCTCTTTGCTCAGTGTAGCCTGTTCCAGATTATTGCGGGCGTTCAGTAAGTTCAGTTCTATCTGCAATAGTTCATTTTCCGCAATCTTTCCCAGTTCAAAACGTCCTTTGGAGATCCTGTACAGGGTATCTGTATTAGCCACATTCTGCTGCAGGATCATCTCCTGTTGTTGTGCCATCAGAGCATCAAAGAAATATCCGGAGGCCTCCAGTCCTGTTTTTTCCAGCGCTTCTACATACTGCTTTTTCGATTCCTCATACAATAAGGGCTGTATGCGGGCATCCCAGCGATAAGGATTGTACAGCAACATAGGCTGTGAATAGTTGATGGAGAAAGGCGTGGACAGATAGCTGATACCTGAGGAAGGATCAAATACATCATTGCGCTGCAGGTTGGTGGCAACAGACAACTGACCACCGGTGAAGGGCACTATCTGCTGAGCGGAGAGACTCATTAAAGTAAATGAGTAAGAGCTGCGGCTGAAGGCATAGGTACCATCCGGCTGACGGATACTCTCAATATTCCCCAGAAAGCTGCTGTTGTTGCTGGCCTGTAAACCAAGCTGCGGGCGACGGCCAGCTATATAATATCTGAAAGCATACAGGCTGTTCAATGCACTACTGCGCGCTTTATAGTAAGAAGGAGATTGTTGCTGCGCTTGTTGTACAACGCCCTGTAAGGACAATGTTTGTTGGGCACAGGTAACAGTACAGGTGATTAGTCCGCAAAAGGTAAACAGAATAGGTATTTTAGTCATGTCGCAAACATTCAATCGGGTTCTTATGAGCCGCCTTACGGGCAGGTGAAATACCAAAGATGAGTCCTACGGCAGATGCCAGCACGAAGGACAGGAAGATGGAAATGCCTGAAACAATGGTATGGATATCTGCCAGCTTATCCACCAGGTAAGCGCCTGATACGCCCAGTATCACACCGATCACACCTCCGGTAAGACTGATCAGCACTGACTCAAACAGGAACTGCATCACAATGTCTTTCTTCTGCGCACCCAATGCCAGACGGATGCCTATCTCACGGGTACGTTCCAGCACAGAGGCCAGCATGATGTTCATGATACCAATACCTCCTACCAGGAGTGAAATGCCGGCAATAGCACTGAGCACAATGTTGAATACGTCTTTCGTCTTCTGCTGCTGTTTGAGCAACTGTTCGGGAATAGTGATCTCGAAATCCAGCACATCATTGTGCCTGCGGCGTAACATACGACTGATGATCGTCGCTGACTCAGACAATGATTCTGCCGCGTGCACCTGTATTACGAGTTCATCCAGCTGATGAAAGGTCTTGTTCTGCGGAGCTTCGTTATTTCCTCCGAAGAACATGCCCTGTGGTCCGGCGCCCAGGTATAGCGAGGGATTCTTGTAGCGGATCAGTGATGTCTGAATAGGTATATAGATATCCAGGTTATAGTCCCTGATACCAAGATTTTCTTTAGTGGATTTGCTGATCGTTTTTGCTTCTGTAACACCAATGATCCTCAGCCATTGTGTGCCGCATTTAATTGTTTTTCCCAGCGGATCTTCTGCAATAAAGAACTTACGTTTCACATCACTGCCGATGATGCATACACCTTCTCCTGCTACACGCTGGCGTTCATTGAATATATCGCCTGCACCGATCTTAATGTTATTGATCTCAAAGAAGGAAGGCTCTACTCCCACTATTTTCAGTTTACTGCTTTTACTACCGTAGATGATGTCCTGTTCAAGGATCATCTCCGGACTAATAGCAGCCACTGTAGGAATGATACGGCGGATGCTCTCCGCATCAGCGAGGCTTAGTCCTTTGGAAAAACGGTTCTTTGTCGCAGCCGTTTTAGCAGCCGATTTATCATCTGACCCCTGTTGCTGTTCTTCTTCTTTCTTCTCTTCCGCCTTGGGTTTGATCACAATGTTATTCACACCTACAAGCTTCATCTGATCAAGGATCTCTGCCTGTGCGCCCCTGCCGATAGCCAGCATGGCGATGACAGCCGCGACACCGAAAATGATGCCCAGCGCCGTGAGGAAAGAACGCAGCCTGTTCGCACCGAGGGAATCCAGGGCGATGTATAGGTTGTTGAAATTACGGTCCAGCATTACATTATTTTAATGTCGTTATTTTCATGTCTTTTGCTGATAACGGTTCAGAGAGATAAACAATATCTCCTTCCGCTAATCCTTTTTCAACGATCACTTCTTCATCATTGGATTTACCCAGCACTACCTGGTGTTTGGAGATGTTGCCGGATTTGCTCAGATAGACATAACTGGTTTTACCGCTGGCGAAAACTGCTTCCAGCGGGATGATCAGCTTAGCGGGCAACTCGCTGATCAGGATATTATTGGAGGTGGTCATTCCGGGCTTAAGAATGGAATCCACTTTATTGAGTTTGATATTTACTTCAAAAACCTTGGCTGTGGCGCCGGGACGGGTTTCACCGATGTTGGCCACTGTCTTCACCACCCCTTGCATCTTCACTTCAGGGAAGGCGTCCAGTCCCATGGTCACTTGTTGCGACTGATGTATTTTACTGATGTCGACTTCATTAATATATACTTTAGACAACATGGTGGAAAGGTCGGGAAGCATGGCTACGCGTGGATCCCAGGAGCGCACTACTGAGCCGGTTTTCTTTTTGCCACCGCTGGCCCAGTCATTGATATATACCAGCAATCCATTCTTCGGCGCTTTAATAATAAAGCGGCTCTTCAGTTCTTCCAACCTTCCTATCTGTTTGCTGAATTCATCTGCTTCACGGCGCGCCTGTATCATTTTTGTGGCTGCCTGTTGTTGTTTGATCTTGTAGTTGTCCTTCATCTGTACCAGGTCACGCTGTGCCTTTTCGAGGTCTATCTCTGCCTGCCTGATGGTAGCGGGAGGCTCGTACTTACTCAGTTCCAGGGCCAGTTTTTTCTGTTCCATCTGGAATTGAAGATTGGTCATCTGATCACGAGCCTCCCTTAATGTAAGTGCTGTATCCAGTGCCGTTTGGGTGACTGTTGAATTGGACTTCTCGAATGATAGCTGTGCATCGCTGATGCGTTTATTCACCAACGTTGGGTCTAATGTGGCAATATAATCGCCTTCTTTTACATGGGAACCTTCTGCCACCATATCCTGGATCTTGATCTCATCATAGATCTGGTTTGCCTGCAGATCTGCAGGTGCAGAAACGTATACAGTATTCTCCGCTTCCAGTTCTCCTGAACTGTTTACAACATCACGGAAACTACCTTTACGTACTTTGGCAGTAATGCTGCTATCGGCAGCCTTACCTGAAAACATAAAATAACAGATCGCTAGTACAGGAATGATAATGGCAGGCAGCAGCCACCTTCTTTTTTTTAACATAAGTGGGTAAATGGATTATGAAAGGCCGGGACACAATCAGGCTACAGACACGTTATAAAAGTAATCGTCCATTTGAAAAATAAATGTTAAAAGTACCTGCATCAGCAACCATTATCGACAGATGACGTAGTTATGAGTCCCATTTCCCCCACCCTATCGACTATCGACTTTAAACACTATTTTTGCACCTCAAATTCGCTCCCTATGGAACTGGTGATCGTCAATAATAAAAAGACAGAAAAGCAATTTCTTGATACGCATGTGGTCCTGAACAAACATATTCCCGAGTGGATACGTCCGTTAGATAAGGATATCAAACAGGTATTCGATCCCCAGAAGAACAAGGCCTTCAGACAGGGTGAATGTATTCGTTGGATACTTAAAGACAATAACGGTAAACTCATCGGGCGTATTGCCGCTTTTGTCAATAAAAAATACAGGACTAAAGGAGATACCCAACCAACAGGTGGTGTGGGATTCTTTGATTGCATCGATGACCAGGCGGCTGCCAACCTGCTGTTTGACACCGCCCGCGACTGGCTGAAAGAAAGAGGGATGGAAGCAATGGATGGTCCTATCAATTTCGGAGAACGTGATCGCTGGTGGGGATTGCTGGTAGAAGGATTTTATGAGCCGCTGTATGGGATGAACTTCAATCCGCCTTACTATAAACAGCTGATGGAAACGTATGGCTTCCAGCCATTCTTCGATCAGATCTGTTATTCCATGGGTGTAGATACGCAGCTACAGGAGAAATTCTTCTCACGGCATGCTGCTCTCGCCAAGGACCCGGCCTATCGTGCGGAATATATCAATAAAAAGAACCTGGAGAAATACGCTGGGGATTTCACCACCATCTACAACAAGGCCTGGGCCAGGCATGAAGGTGGGAAAGATATTACCAAACAGCAGGCACTGAATATCTTCAAACAGATGGCTCCTGCAATGGACGAGAAAATCGTCTGGTTTGCGTACCATAATAATGAGCCTGTTGCCTGCTGGCTGAACCTGCCGGAGCTGAACCAGTTCTTTAAACATATGAACGGGAAGTTCGGGGTGCTCCAGAAATTACAGTTCCTGTACATGAAGCTGATGAAAAAGTGTAAGAAATTCACGGGGATCGTTTTTGGTGTTGTACCCGAGTTTCAGGGTAAAGGAGTGGATGCCTTTATGATCGTGGAAGGTGCCAAGGTGATACAGGGGACCCTTTCCTACAGGCAGTATGAGCTGCAATGGATAGGTGATTTTAATCCTAAAATGTTGAATATAGCGGAAAGCCTGGGTACGAAGCCCAGCCGTAAGCTGATTACGTATCGTTACCTTTTTGACAGGACGAAGGAATTCAAGCGGCATCCGATTTTGTGATAGGGTAAATGCATTCCGGGGACAAATATATTCCGGGATTTATACAAACATATTCCGGGGGCACATTTTCCGGGGCGGATTTTGGGGTTACGCATTCGGGGGGCACGCATTTCCCCGGGGTTGCACCCCGCGCTACAAACAACTAGACTCCTAACGGAGTCTTATTATGTTTTGTTAATGATGTTTTGTTATAAACACC
>NZ_FNBN01000001.1:239197-410757 GCF_900102545.1 Chitinophaga filiformis
TACGCATTCGGGATTACGCATTTCGGGATTACGCATTTCGGGTTACGCATTCGGGGGTTACGCATTTCCCGGGGTTGCACCCGCGCTACAAACAACTAGACTCCTAACGGAGTCTTATTGTGTTTTGTTAATAATGTTTGTTGTAAATATCAGGGCTAGCCTATTATGTTCTAGCGAGGAATGTTAATAAGCGGCCGGAGATGCCGGATAATGACGTTATAGATTTCCTTTTCCCGGAAGGGCTTCAACAGGTAATCATCAAACCCCGCATCGATGAATTCCTGGTTAGCAGGCATGGTGGTATCTGCCGTTAGGGCGAGTACAGGCACCTGCGCTTTGGAGGGTTCTTTATCTTCACGTATCCTTTTCACCACTTCTACGCCTGTCATACGGGGCATCTGGAGGTCGAGCAACACCATGTCGTAGTTGTTGCAGACAAATAATTCGTAGGCGGCAACCCCGTCGGGCGCTTTATCAAACCTGCACTGCCAGCGGGTCAGGATCTTATCCATAAGGGCAAGGTTCATTTCCTGGTCGTCTGCTACCAGTACATATCTGTCTTTCATCAGCTGACCGGTTGTCTGGCTGATGTCCTGTTGGGTAACGACTATCGTTTGTGGTGGCGGTAATGCCCGATAGCTGAGAGAGCAGGAGAAACAGCTACCCTTACCCGGTGTACTCTCTACTGTTAACTGTCCGTTGTGCAATTCCACCAGTGCGCGGACGAGTGCCAGTCCCAATCCTGCGCCGTGCAGGGTACCGGCAACAGCAGCTCCGTTGTACATATATTGATCAAATATAAAGGGTAGTTTTTCCGGTGTAATACCACTACCGGTATCCCTCACCTGTATATTCACCCGGATGTTTCCAGCTGCCTGATTTTCCACCTGCATATGGCAGTGTACGCTACCGGTATCGGTATATTTAATAGCATTTTCCACAAGGCAGACAAGTATCCGTGTCAGCCGTTCGCCATCTCCGGTTACTTCCAGTTGCCGTTCTCCTTCGTAAATAATGTCAAACAGGAGACGTTTGCTGTGCGCGCGGGAAGACAATTTCTGTGTAACAGTATCAAATATTTTATAAGGCGAAAAAGGATAAGTATCAAGGTGCAGTTCCCCTTTCTGTAACCAGCCCAGTTCCTGGATATTCTGTTGGATCTGCATTAACATGCCGGCGGCATTTTCAACAGCGCCCAACAGTTCCCGCTGATTACAATCCAGGGCTGTATAAGACAACTGTTCACTGAATCCGATAATCGCATTCAAAGGCGTACGTATTTCCTGGCTGATATTATTGATCATATTCAGGCGTGCGTCCCTGATATCTTTCCCGGTACGATTTATGTGTATTATTTGTTTCCGGAGACACCAGATATAATACAGGAGAACAATCACTACTGCGAACAACAGCACGGGCAATAAAAATGATGGATCGATGACAGTAATAACTACCGGAACAGTGATGTCGTTTACTGAAAGAGCATTTACAATCACGAACAGGAAGAGTGTATATGGGATTAATCCAACAGCAAGCGATAGATACATCGTATGCAATTAAAAGATGAAAAAAGTTGGCGTTAAACTAACAATCAATTGAGAGTTCCTGACTCTTCTAAACCCGGTCTTTTAACAGGCTACATTGATGTACCGAATTTAATTAAAAGCTGTGAGATGGAAAATTATTTCACGTTCGTGTTATGCCACGGCAGAGAAATTAGGAGTATATTTATCATGAGCTGAAACGCTCCGCCAAAACCTGTTAATGCTATGTCCAACAACCAATGCGGAGGCTCCCGAGGGACTACTGTGAATTATAAGTTATATGATGTCAGGTATGTACTTTAGACAGGAGGTGCTACGAATGACAGGTGGAGTTCTGTTGTTTTATGTCACCTATATCATTTTATTATTATGCTCTCTGCTGCTGATGGCAGCCTTTACCTGGAGCGGAAGTACACTTATTGCGTATGCTTCTTACAAGGGTGTATCCGGTATATTCCTATCGGTGGCAGGCGCTGTACTGCTATTACTGGGCATTTTACAGTCAGTCTTTATTTTGCTGTTCCTCTTTAGCAAACATAAGACCACTGTTCCTTACCGTACTATCGTCACGGAGAAAGAACAACCCGTATTATTTGATTTTATACACAAACTTGTAAAGCAGACAAATGCGCCTTCTCCGAAAAAAGTTTATCTCGTACCGGATGTCAATGCAGTAGTATTTCACTCACCTGGTATTACAGGGCTTTTTGGTGAAGGGGACAAAAACCTGGTGATAGGGCTCGGCATGGTGAACAGTCTTAACATCAGCGAGTTTAAAATGGTGCTGGCACACGAGTTCGGGCATTTCTCCCAGCGCAGTATGAAGCTGGTGCTGCACGTATATACGATCAACAGGATCATTTACAATATTCTTTATGAGAATAGGGGCTGGCGGAACGCTATCATCTGGCTTTCCAACAAGGGACTGTTTGCAGCACTATTATCACGCCTGTTTGTGTTGCTGGCAGCGGGTTTGCATTTTCTTTTCCGGAACATGCATGAACTGATTAACCGGCAGTATATGCGCTTAAGCCGTGAAATGGAATTTAATGCCGATGAAGTGGCGGTTTCCATCTGCGGAACTGATACCGCTATTTCCGCCATGCGCCGGGCTGAGATGAGCAATGCCTGTTTCCAGCAATTGCTGCAACGGGCTACGACGTGGGCACGGCAACAGCGGTTTATCCGGAATATCTATGAAGCACACCGCATGCTCATAAAATATCACGCGAAGCAGCACAGTACTCCACTCGATCATCAGCAACTGCCACAGTACAATGATGATCATTTCGGTACCATGGTGAAAAGCCAGGTGCAATTCCGTGATCAATGGGCATCGCATCCTACACAGGAGGAACGCGAACAACGTTACCTGGCCGCAAACATTCCCGGTGTTACGATGGCGCAAAGTGCATGGACATTGTTTCATGACGCGGAAAGATTACAGGAGCAGATGTCGCAGCAGGTGTACCAGGTACTGACACCGGAAGAAACGCCCGGGCATTGGTCTTCTGCGGAAGATCTTATCAGGGAAATTGAAGCATCCCATGAGCAGTATGCCTTTCCGGAGCCGTACAACAATTACTATGATGACAGGCCTTTCTCTGATATTCCTCCCGGCAGACTGGAACCATTTTCTGAGGAAGAACAGATTTTGTATACGCTTTCCACATTGTATACGAAAGAGCACCGGCAACGGATCCGTCGTTATTTCCGGGATGTGCAGGATGCGGCTACCTTACAGGCCATCATCAGCAGAGAGATCCAGGTAACGCAGTTTACTTACGGGGATGTGCAATACCGCAGTCATGAAGCGTTGAAGATACTGGATAAATTACAGCAGCAGATCGCCAGGGACAGTGAATGGCTGGAGGAGCACGACCTGCTTGCCCTTCGTTATCATTATACCTTCGCATTGCGACATGCGCTGGAAGCTGCCTTTAATTTACAGGAACAGTACAAATGTGTGCTTTCTCATCAGGCCAGAGCTTCCGCACTCAATGAGATAGCCGGCATGATCATGGAAAGTGTTCCGGTCTTTTACAGCAGCAATAATACCTCTCCCACAAAAACGGATTCCTGGCTGCAGATACTGCGGCAGGAGGCTACACAGCTGCAGCAGTTGTTGCAGGATCTTTTGTTCCAGCATCATATCAGCGATCAGTGGGAACCGGATCTGCAGCAAAAGGTGACGCATTTTATTCAGCATCAGTATCCTTATTTACTGACACACCCGCCATTGCCGGATGAACTGGAAGCTATGCACGACATCAGCGCAGCGGTATCTGACCATTACAATAACAGTATCCTGCTGATGAAAAAAGACTTCCTTCACCGTTGTCTTGACTTCAGCGAACTGTCTGTTCCTCATTGACGGCGTTACTTTTCTTAATATGTAAGTGGTTACCATACCGGCAGGTATTATGAACTATGGCGCAGCGGCTAGGGACTATGGACAATTTTCTGTACTTTCGGCCCTCGCGAATGCGTTGTATATGGAGAATTTTATCGTTTCAGCCCGTAAATACCGTCCACAGAATTTTTCAACCGTAGTCGGACAATCACATATTACGACCACCCTTAAAAATGCGATCCGTAACAATCAGCTGGCACACGCCTTCCTGTTCTGCGGTCCGAGAGGTGTGGGTAAAACAACCTGTGCCCGTATACTGGCCAAAACAATCAACTGTGAGAACCTGCAGCCTGATGGGGAAGCATGTAATCAATGTCATTCCTGTACCTCTTTCAACGAAGGAAGTTCCTTCAATATCCACGAGCTGGATGCGGCATCCAACAACTCTGTAGATGATATCCGTACGCTGGTAGAGCAGGTACGTTTCGCTCCTCAGGCAGGAAAATATAAGATCTATATCATAGATGAGGTTCACATGCTCAGTTCTTCCGCATTCAATGCGTTCCTGAAAACGCTGGAAGAACCGCCTTCTTATGCCATCTTCATCCTGGCTACTACTGAAAAGCACAAGATCCTCCCGACTATCCTGAGCCGGTGTCAGATCTTCGACTTCAAACGTATCACTATCCAGGATACGGTGGACCATTTGCAGGAGATCTGTGAGAAGGAGCATATCCAGGCAGAATCTGATGCCCTGCACCTGGTGGCGCAGAAGACGGATGGTTGTATGCGTGACTCGCTCAGTACACTGGATAAGATTGTCAGCTTCACCGGCGGGCACCTGACTTACCAGAACACACTGGAGCACCTGAACATCCTGGATTACGATTATTTCTTTAAAGTGATGGAGGCCGTGCTGCAACAGGATGTTGCCACTGCCCTGCTGATATTTGACGAGATCTTACAGAAAGGTTTTGAGGGAGATAACTTCCTGAACGGCTGGGCGGAGTTTCTCCGTAACCTGCTGATGAGCAAGGAAGAGAAGGTACTGCACCTGGTGGAGGTATCCGGTAATCTCAAGGACAGGTACAAGCAGATGTCCGGCAAGGTAAGTCCGTCTTACCTGATCACGGCGCTGCACCTGCTGAATGAGACGGAGATCAACTACCGGATGGCCCGTAACAAAAGGCTGCATGTGGAAATGGCGCTGATCAAGCTATGTTTCCTTCAGCAGGCCGTTACTTTAGTCAGCGATGATCAGACCGGAGAGGTAGTAAAAAAAAAACTGGTAGCTGATGGTGCGGTACCGCAGAAACTGAGGTCTTCCTTTGTACAGGCGGCACCTGCAGCCAAAACGAACGCAGGCCAGCCGGCTACGACCAGCTCCATTGCTACTAACGAGGCGAGATTGACCATTGAGACGCCTCGTCCGGCTGTGAACCCGCAACAAGCGCCTGCACAGCCGGTACAGCCGGTACAACCCGTACAAAGACAGGCTGCCCCGGCACAACCTGCTGCGGGGATGGCTACTACGGCCACCGCTACGGCTCCCCGGCCAGGCCAGCAAACAAGTGCACCTCAGCCTAAGCTGACCGGTCTTGCCGCTATGAAGGAGGCGCTGGCTGCCAGACAGCAGGTGCAATCCGTACAGGAGGTCATTCCGATGACCCTGGGCGCATTACATGTATACTGGGATGAATTCATTGATACTTTCAGGCAGGCTAACAAAATGACAGTTGTAAGTAATCTGCAGCTGGCTACTATTAATCTGGCCGGACCTGAGGAAATTGCCATTGTAAGCAGGAATATTGTGCAATTCCGCTTCATGGAAGAAGAAAAACTGGCTATTTCCGGTTTCTTCAAGGAAAAGTTCCGTAACCCGGCCATCGTGCTGACCTTACAGCTTGATGAGAGTCAGCAGACGGTGGATATTGGCCCTGCGCCACTTTCCAGCCGGGAACAGTTCCAGAAGATGGTTGAAAAATATCCTCTTATAAAGGAACTGAAAGATAAGTTGAATATGGAACTGGATTTTTAAAGGGGCTTACAGAAATATCTTCTGTAATCTAACTTTCACAATTCGCATTTCTTTTGTAGGTTTGGGCAAAATTTGGAAAAATACTATGGCAGAAGTTATCAGAATGCCCCTTTTGAGTGACACAATGACTGAAGGGGTGATCGCGGAATGGCATAAAAAGGTAGGAGATACCGTAAAAGCAGACGATGTAATTGCTGAGGTGGAAACAGATAAAGCCACCATGGAAGTGATGGGTTATGTGGAAGGTACTCTATTATATATTGGTGTCGAGAAAGGTAAGGCTGCTAAAGTAAATGAGATTATAGCTATTGTAGGAAAGCCAGGTGAAGATTACAAGTCTTTGCTCGGTGGAGGTAATAATAATGGCCAGGCAGCACAGGAAGCCAAGCCAGCAGCGCAGGCAGCTCCGGCAGCTACTCCTGCTCCGGCAGCCAGCAGTGCTGATAGTGCAGCTGCTGCAGAAGCACTGAAAAATGCAACCGTTATCCGTATGCCGCTGTTGAGCGATACCATGACGGAAGGTAAGATCGTAGCCTGGAACAAAAAAGTAGGCGACACCGTGAAGAGCGACGATGTACTGGCTGAGGTAGAAACTGATAAAGCTACCATGGAAGTGATCGGATATGCTGACGGTGAACTGTTATATGTAGGTGTAAAAGAAGGTGATGCTGCTAAAGTAAACGGCATCATTGCGATAGTAGGTAAAAAAGGTACCAATGTAGATGCGATCCTCGCAGCAGAAGGTACCGGTGGTGCAAAACCAGCCGCACAGGCAGCACCAGCAGCTACTCCGGCTGCATCTGCAGCTCCGGCAGCTACGCCTGAAGCTTCAGAAAGCAAAGACGGACGTGTGAAAGCATCTCCGCTGGCGAAGAAACTGGCTGAAGAGAAAGGTATCGATATCAGCAAAGTACCTGGTTCCGGTGACGGTGGCAGGATCGTGAAGAAAGACGTTGACAGTTACGTTCCATCCGCTGCTCCAGCTGCCGCCAAACAAGCTGCTGCTCCAGCCGCTAAAGCTGCAGCATTCACTCCGGCAGGTCAGGAAGGCTTCACTGATGTTCAGTTAAGCCAGATGCGTAAAGTGATCGCTAAGCGTCTGAGCGAAAGCAAATTCTCTGCTCCTCACTTCTACCTGAAAGTAGATATCAATATGGACAAAGCCATTGAAGCACGTAAGGCTATCAATGAAGTGTCTCCTGTTAAGATCTCCTTCAACGATATGGTGATCAAGGCTTCTGCCCTGGCACTGCGTCAACATCCTGATGTGAACAGCAGCTGGATGGGAGATTTCATCCGTCAGAACCACCACGTACACATCGGTTCCGCTGTGGCTATCGAAGATGGTCTGATCGTTCCGGTGATCCGTTTTGCTGATCAGAAATCCCTGAGCCAGATTGCTGGTGAAGCGAAAGAGCTGTATGACAAAGCGAAGAACAAGAAACTGCAGCCGCAGGATTTCTCCGGTAATACCTTCACTATCTCCAACCTGGGTATGATGGGTATCGATGAATTCACAGCTATCATCAATCCGCCGGATTCCGCAATCCTGGCTGTTGGCGGTATCAAAGAAACAGTCGTTTCCGAAAAAGGACAGTTCAAAGTGGTGAACATCATGAAGCTGACCCTCAGCTGTGACCACCGTAGTGTGGATGGCGCTGTAGGTGCACGTTTCCTGGCTACGCTGAAGAGCTACCTGGAGAATCCGGTAACGATGCTGGTATAATTACTACATCAACAACTAACTATAAAACAAGGCGTCCCGTTGCACGGGGCGCCTTGTTTTTTTAACCCCTCCCCTGTTCATCTTAACACGCTGTTATTCAGTATGAGAATTTGGGATTTGCCATATAAATGATTAAATTTAAGTTACCCCGCAACAACTAAAGATCAAATGGAGATTCCTAAGAATGCGCTAAACTGGTTCGAAATCCCTGTACATGATTTTGACAGGGCCAGGAAGTTTTACAGCACGATATTCAACTATGAAATGCCTGAGGAGCAATTGGGCCACAAGCGGAAAGCATTTTTTCAGTTCGACAGAGACAATAATGGTATTGGCGGAGCCATCGTTCAGGGCTCTGAATATTTCCCCAGTCAGCGTGGGTCGCTGGTTTACCTGCATGCCGGCGATGACCTCACAGAGGTGCTTGAGCGCGTGGAAGCGGCGGGTGGCAAGATAGAATTGGATAAGCGCCCGGTGTCTGAGTTTCAGGATCTAGGGTATTTTGCGATTTTCTTTGATCCTGATGGGAATAGGGTTGCGTTGCATTCGAAGGGATAAGAAGCCTGTAAACCAACAAACACAAGTATCTCTTACCTGATTAACCAGCCACTCTTTCACTTTCTTTTGAAAGTTCAATAACTTAGTATTACATTTGGGTAACGAAAAGAGGATTACATGAAATTGGCAGAAGCAAAAGCACAGTTTATACAAACCTGGGGATCTCTGGGAGCGCAATGGGGTATTAACCGCACCATGGCCCAGATCCATGCCTTGCTGATGATCATGCCTGATCCGCTGAGTGCAGAGGATATCATGACGGAATTGAATATTTCCCGTGGTAATACCAATATGAACGTACGTGAACTGATTAACTGGGGGCTGGTGGAGCGTGTATTGATTCCCGGGGAGCGAAAGGAGTATTTTACTGCCGAAAAGGATATCTGGAAGGTAGCCACGGAGATTGCCAGAGAGCGGAAACGCCGTGAACTGGATCCTATTCTCAAGACCCTGAACCAGCTACAGGAAGTGGAAGGAGATGCGAAGGACAAACACGTAAAAGCATTCAAAGATTCCATCCAGGGGATTAATAAGTTTGCTCACCAGACAGACAAGGTGATCAACTCTTTTGTGAAGTCAGAGGAAAGCTGGTTCTATGGCACGCTGATGAAATTATTCAAGTAATATTTTTTTATCCACATGTTTCACTTTTTACTGAAAGTTCAGAAACAGCATTAATCCATTTACCATGAAAAATAAAAAAATAGTGATTGCGGCAGGGACGGGATTTATTGGTAAGGGTATGATTGAGCATTTCGGCAGCGACAATGACATTGTTATCCTCACCCGCCATCCTATAACCGGGCATGGCCGGGTAAGGTATATCGGGTGGGACGGTAAGACCCTTGACGACTGGTCAAAAGAGTTGGAAAATACAGATCTATTGGTCAACCTGGCAGGGAAGAGTGTGAATTGCCGTTATACTGAAGCAAACAAACAAGAGATATTTGACAGCAGGACGAATGCTACAGCAGTACTGGGAACCGCAATAAGGACCTTACAGCATCCGCCGGCGCTTTGGATAAATGCTGCTTCCGCCACTATTTACCGGCATGCGGAAGACCGGCCTATGGACGAATTTACGGGAGAGATGAAAAACGATTTTTCGGTGCAGGTGTGCAAGCGCTGGGAAGCGGCCTTTAATGCTGAAGAGACGCCGGGTACCCGCAAAGCCATTTTCCGTATAGCCATTACTCTTGGTCACCAGGGAGGCGTTATGACGCCTTATCTCAACCTGGTCAAATTTGGACTGGGAGGCCACCAGGGAAACGGCAGGCAGAAATTCAGCTGGGTACATATCACTGATGTATGCCGGATGATGGAGTGGTTGTATGAGCATTCGGAACTGGATGGCGTATTTAACTGTAGTTCTCCTTATCCTGTCAGCAACCGGCAGTTTATGAGGACACTAAGAAAAGCGGCAGGGCAATTTTTCGGACTGCCGGCATCCGTCTGGATGTTGCGTATCGGTGCACGACTTATTGGCACAGAAGCGGAGCTGCTGTTGAAAAGTCGCTGGGTATTACCCACCCGCGCCTTGCAGGCTGGTTTCGTTTTTGAGTATCCCCAGCTTCAGCCTGCCATGGAAAATATTATCGGCCGACTGCCAAGGCGTCGGTATCATCTCATATAGATCATTATGGTTTAATGTTTGCTCTTACATAGTAAGTACCTGCCGGGGTTTATACGCTGGCGGGTACCTTCAAAAAGGATTGTTTATGAACGACAAGAAACTTACGGTTGTATTAGGCGCTTCTCCCAACCCAACAAGATACAGTTACCTGGCCGTATCCAGGCTGACGGCACATGGGCACCCCGTATTGGCCATTGGTAAAAGGGAAGCACAGATAGGTGATACCCCTGTGACGAAAGAACATCCGGTAGCAGCGGATGTGGACACCGTTACCCTGTATATGAATCCAATGCTACAGCGGGAGTATTACGATTATATCCTGCAGCTGCATCCAAAGCGTATTATCTTCAATCCAGGTACGGAGAATGAGGAACTGGCTGCATTAGCCGACAGTAAAGGCATTGAAACAATGGAAGCCTGCACACTGGTGTTGCTGAGTACCGGCCAGTATTAATCTCAATGGCCGGCATAAACCCCTCTGAAATGCTATCTCATTTGGAATAAGATGCCGTTAATTCTTGCGCTCTCTCATCTGATTGCTGATTAATTTTTGTATATTACTTATAATATTCCCCTACCAGCAAGGATTTATCACGATAGAACGGCATAAATGTAATCTTAACGACCACGCCTATTCACTCTAATCATATATATTATCATGAAATGGAGAAGATTCAACGGCGAACCGATTCATTTGCCCATTAAAGAAGAAGTGCGCCAGGCAATTGTCCGGGAAACCGGAAAGGGCTTTCACTTAAAAGTGTGTATTGGCACGGACTCACAGGTAAAAGGTGTAGAAACAGAATTTGCTACGGTGATTGTTTTCCTGCGTGAGGGACATGGAGGTTTCATGTTCATCCACAATGACAAAACACGCGACTCTTATTCCATCAAGGAGCGTATGCTCATTGAAGTAGCAAAGAGTATTGAGATCGCCTATGAACTGTGTGACTTGTTCACCGAGTATGATGTGGACATGGAAGTACATGCAGACATTAACACGAACCCCCAGTTCAAGAGTAACCTGGCCCTTCGTGAGGCAATGGGTTACATCCTGGGAATGGGATTTGCCTTCAAGGCAAAACCAGACGCCTTTGCCAGCAGCTGCTGTGCGGACAAGGTGGTGAACTAAGCCTGCAGGCTGATATTACTTTCCCCGCTGTCAGGATGCGCTCTTCCGCATCCGGGGGCTTTGTCTCCCCCACAACGAAATCTTCCCTGAAATATTGTAATGTTAACCCTTTGTAAAGGAAAAGGTCTGAAACGCAGTACTGTACTGATTATGAGGGTATTGCCATTCTTATAACCGATTTCTGTTCCGAACGGGGCTCTTTTAATTTGAAAAAAATTCCTTAATTTATACTTGTTATACTGATATACTGTTATACTGATTTTACTGAATAGCTGTCCAACATGCGTGCCTACAAAACTGTCATACTACTGTTAGCAATAGTATCTGCCAACTCATCTTGCAAAAAAGAGTCTATTTCAGACACTTCCTCTCAAAAGCTGCAAGGCAGCTGGAGACTGCTGTATTCCAAGCCAGCCGGGGGCGATGCCCTGGTCAAAAGCGACAGCGCGTCGTTAGAGATCCTGAAATTTGACGGGAATCATATGCTCACCTACAGCCGTAACACGCTTGTCTCCAAAGAAACCTTTCTGATGGCCCTGAAAAGCGATCGCCAGCCTTACCTGGTGGCAGACAGCGATCCATGGAATCCACGGATATTCAGCTGCAATATAACGGGGAATGATACCTTATCCCTGTTATCAGTGCATTCCAGCGCTCATGTTGGCCGCGTGTATATAAGGGTGAAGCCTCAATAACTATTGCCGCACTTGACTTACCAGTGCATTCCAGCGCTCATGTTGGCCGCATGTATATAAGGGTGAAGCCTCAATAACTATTGCCGCACTTGACTTATCAGTGCATTCCAGCGCTCATGTTGGTCGCGTGTATATAAGGGTGAAGCCTCAATGACTATTGCCGGGCTAGACAGTGGCCCGGAATTCTGTATTCGTCTCGTCTATATTTGACAGGATCGCATCTCTGCCTGTCTTTTTCACAGTACTGGTTACAAAATGGGCCGGAAGGAATTCCCATGATTCCCTCAGTTTATTCAGAAATGCCTTTACATTCCGGCTGGTCTCCGCCTGGGTGTTCTTATCTGCTTTTGTAAATACCAGTGAGAAAGGGATCTGCCACTCCCCCAACTGGTTAATGAAGTCAATATCCAGCTTCTGCGGGGTATGACGACTGTCGATCAATACAAACACATTGACCAGGTTCTGTCTTTTCCGGAGGTAATTCTCGATCATCTGTTCCCAGGATCTGCGTTGCGACTGACTCACCTTGGCAAAACCATATCCGGGTAAATCCACCAGGTACCAGGCCTGGTTGATCAGGAAGTGGTTGATCAACTGCGTTTTACCGGGTGTTCCGGACGTCTTTGCCAGCTTTTCATTGTTTGCCAACATATTGATCAGGGAAGACTTTCCCACGTTGGAACGGCCTATAAAGGCATATTCCGGAAGGTTCGGTGTAGGACATTTCTGCCAGTCAACATTACTGATGAGGTATTCTGCGCTCTTGATGATCATATTTTTACTCTTCGGGCACAAAGTTCATGAAAATTTACTTATTGCCGGCATTTCTCTATTTTCTCCTAACTTTGCGGGCTATGTCAGATAAGAAGATTGTACCGTTTGCCACATCAGAACTAAGTAAGAAGGAACAGATAGCGACCATGTTCAACGACATTGCCCACCGCTATGATTTCCTCAACCATTTCATGTCATTGGGTATTGACATCCAGTGGCGTAAGAAGGCTTTGAAACAGTTAAAGTCCTTACAGCCAAAGAAAATGCTCGATGTGGCTACCGGTACGGGCGACTTTGCCATTATGGCGAATAAGATGCTGCAACCCAATACTATAACCGGGATTGACATATCTGAAGGCATGCTCAGTCACGGGCGTGAAAAGATCGAGAAACTGGGACTATCTGACAAAATAACCCTTGAGCTGGGCGACAGTGAAACAATAAGTTTTCCAGACAATACGTTTGATGCTATAACAGTAGCATACGGCGTACGTAACTTCGAGAATCTGGAAAAAGGACTGGCAGAAATGTTACGCGTACTAAAGCCGGGAGGAAAGCTGGTAATATTGGAGTTTTCCAATCCAACTGTTTTTCCTATTAAACAATTATATAATTTATATTTTCGTTATATTACACCCTTGATCGGGAAGTGGATAGCAAAGAGTGAAGCAGCATACTCCTATCTGCCAGAATCAGTGAAAGCGTTCCCACAAGGTCAGGAAATGTGTAATATTTTAATTAATACCGGTTTCCAAGCAGTAACATGCAAAAAGCTCACATTCGGCATCAGCTCTATTTATTGCGCATCCCGCTAGTACTTCTGGTAATCCTATGGAATACAGGCCGCGTGAAAGCGCAGTCAGTGATGAACATGGAAGAACATGATGCCAAGCCCTATTACTTTGGTATCACACTTGCAGGCAACAATTCCAATTTCAAGTTATTTCATGATGAGATCTTCCTCAAACAGGACTCTATCATGGTGGCTGAACCGCTAAGGACCTTCGGCTTTAACCTGGGGTTGCTGGGAAACGTGCGCCTGAGCGAGCACTTTGATATCCGCTTCAATCCGCAGTTATTATTTGCCTCCAAGAACCTCTATTATAAAGAGAACTATCCTGCAAGGGAAACGACCAAGAATATTGAGTCCATCCTGCTCAGCTTCCCCCTGCAGCTGAAATTCAAATCAGACCGTATCGGTAACATGCGCGTCTATACGATCGCTGGCCTGAAGTACGACTATGACCTTGCTTCCAATGCGAGGGCCCGCCGTGCGGAAGACCTGGTGAAGATCAGGAAAAGCGATTATGGTTATGAGTTCGGCGCCGGATTTGAATTCTATTTTCCCAGCTTCATCTTCTCCCCCGAGTTCAAGATCAGCAACGGTATTGGTAACGTACATGTGAAAGATGAGCACCTGCGTTATTCCAATGTGATCGACAAACTGAATTCCAGGATGGTCGTTTTTTCTATCCACCTGGAAGGTTGAGTTACTGTTGCGTATAGTTAGTCTGTAGACAAATTGTCTATTTACTATCTTTGCGCCATGAATTACATCATCCGCAATATATCAGTGGTCAACGAAGGCACCACTACAGTTCAGGACGTATACATACAAGATGGCCGCATCGCGAAGATTGCCCCACAATTGAGTGTGAGCGGTCAGTACACAGAAATTAACGGGGAAGGCAAACACCTGCTGCCCGGTGTTATTGACGACCAGGTGCATTTCCGCGAACCTGGCCTCACCCACAAAGCCACCATCTATACCGAAGCCCGCGCGGCTGTAGCCGGAGGTACCACCAGCTTCATGGAAATGCCTAATACGCAACCGGCTGCTCTTACACAGGAATTACTGGAAGATAAATATAAGATTGCCGCACAGCATTCACTGGCGAATTATTCCTTTTTCATGGGAGTAGCCAATGACAATGTGGAAGAAGTGCTGAAAACTAATGCCAGAAAAGATCAGATCTGTGGCGTTAAGATCTTCATGGGATCTTCTACCGGCAATATGCTGGTCGACAATTACATTACACTGGAGCAAATCTTCTCAGGCAGTGAGCTGTTGATTGCCACACATTGCGAGGATGAAAAGATCATCAAGGCCAACCTGGAAAAATACAAACAGGAAGTAGGTCCGGAGAATCTTACCGTAGACTATCATCCGATCATCCGCAATGAAGAAGCCTGTTTCGAGTCTTCTCTCACGGCTATCCAGTTTGCCAAGAAATTTAATTCCAGACTGCATATCCTGCATATCTCCACTGAAAGAGAATTACAGCTGTTCAGCAATATGCTGCCACTGGAAGAGAAGCGCATTACTGCAGAAGTATGTGTGCATCACCTGCATTTTTCTGCTGATGACTACGGATGGAGGGGCAACCTGATCAAGTGTAATCCGGCTATCAAGGCTGTGCATAACAAACATGCACTCTGGAAAGGATTGCTGGATGACAGGTTGGATATCATTGCTACAGACCATGCACCACATACCTGGGAGGAGAAACATCAGCCTTATTTGCAGGCGCCTTCCGGTGTTCCGTTGGTGCAGCATAGCCTGCTGCTGATGCTGGAGCATGTGTCCCTGGGGAACATTACCATTGAAAAAGTGGTGGAAAAGATGTGCCATGCACCGGCAGTATGTTTCCAGATCAAAGAAAGAGGTTACCTGCGGGAAGGCTATTTCGCTGATTGTGTGATCGTTGATCTGCAACAGGCTACTACTGTGGATAAACAGAACATCTATTACAAATGTGGCTGGTCTCCTTTTGAGGAACACACCTTCCCTGCTGCTGTTACACACACTTTTGTGAACGGTCACCTGGCTTATGAGAATGGCGAGTTCAATGAATCTGAAAGAGGACACCGGTTGTTATTCAATCGTTAGTCATACTCAACATATACAGGAGAATGCTCTTATCGCTCATTTGATAAGAGCATTTTCTTTTGTAACATTACCATCCTCTACATTTATGGAAATAACGGCGCATTGCATCTATAGATATTATTGGAAACAGCGCTAGTCATGATACCAATGTTTTTTTCTATTATACGTATATTCACTAAAAATACCTGTGCATGGAACTGGATAAAACAACCTACTATGATCTCTCCATATTTAACCGTGATGAAGAATATTCGCTGTTTCATAAACTGGATTTTACTACAACCACAGGTGGCAAGGAGTACTTACGGTACCTGTACAGCAATCCTTTAAAGGATATTGCTTCCATAGAAGAACGTCAGCAGGTCCTGCAATTCATCCTGAAGCAGGAAGACAGCTGGCCGGCAGACGTTATCAGTAACGGTACTATCGTTGTGATGGAAAATTACCTGGAAGCACAGATAGAGCCTATCAGCAATCCGGATGGAGTGCCTTTGCTGGTAAGTGCGCTGCTGACTAAGACTATCTTTTCACCGGACTATAGTTTTATCAAATTCTCTTTTACCCAGCTGCTCAATCTCCTGAAGGGATTCCGCCAACTGGAAAAGAACTTCAATACAGACCAGACGCCTAAGATACTCAAGCAATTGCTGGACAGGGCGCATCACCTGTTGTACCAGAAAGAGTTCAATGATATTATAGTGGCAGATGAAGGAGGGCCTGTGTCTTTTGTACAGATCCTCAGATATGATCATTACATCCGTAAAAGACAGCGGAAAAGTATTTCTGAGTTACTGGATATTTATCGCCGTCTTGATGCGTATTACGCTATGGCAAAGGCGGTACGGCATTTCAATCTGCAATTCCCTGTATTTGAAGATACACCTCATCCTTTTGTACAACTGGATAACCTGTATCACCTCATCCTGCCAAAACCAGTGGCGTATGATATCACGATGAAACCACAGTCGCACTTCCTGTTCCTGACCGGGGCTAATATGGCGGGGAAAACAACCTTCATCAAGGCTGTGGGGGTAGCGGTATTCCTGGCACATATTGGTATGGGTGTGCCGGCCGGAAGCATGAAGCTGAGCTTCTTTAACGGGATCTTCAGTAATATCCAGGTGCAGGATAATATATTCAAGGGAGAAAGTTATTTCTACAATGAAGTGCAGCGTATCAAGAATACTATCATCAAAATAAATGATAACAAAAAATGGCTGGTGCTGATAGATGAAATGTTTAAAGGCACCAATGTGGAGGATGCGAAGAACTGTTCACTGGCTGTGGTGAATGGATTGCTGAAGAGTACCAACTGTCTCTTCATATTATCTACACACTTGTATGAGATTGCAGAAGAGTTACAGAATGCACAGAATATCCGTTTCAAGTATTTTGAATCGCAGGTAATAGATGATAATCTTTACTTCACTTATCAGCTGAAAGACGGTGTGGCAAAGGAAAAGATCGGGTATCTGATTCTGAAGAGAGAGAAGGTACTGGATTTACTGAATGAGATAAAATAAGGAAAAGATCGGGTATCTGATTCTGAAGATGGAGAAAGCTACTGGATTTACTGAATGAGATAAAATAAAGTGAATAGAATGAATAAATGTTGAATGATCGGCATGCTTTAAATTCGACATCGATATTTATTCATTCTAAATTTCACCTTATCCATGATTGTGAAAACCTACGGCAGTGCCGTACAAGGTGTAGAAGCCATTTCCATTGTTATTGAAGTAAACGTTGCTCCGAAAGGCACTCAGTTTTACATTGTTGGTTTACCAGACAGCGCTGTCAAAGAGAGCGAACGGCGCATAGAATCTGCCATCATCAACATCGGTTTCCGGTTTCCCCGTTTCAGAACAGTAGTGAACATGGCCCCGGCCAATATCAGGAAGGCTGGTTCGGCCTACGATCTGCCTATTGCATTAGGATTGATGGCGGCGTCAGAACAGCTGAATACGGAGCTGTTATCACAGTTCACTATTATGGGAGAATTATCGCTGGATGGTACAGTACAGCCTATCCGGGGAGCACTGCCTATTGCGATCCAGGCCAGGAAAGAAGGCTTCAAGGGGCTGATCGTACCTGCACAGAATGCGCGTGAAGCCGCGATGGTGAATAACCTGGATGTCTATGGTGTTACACATCTGCGGGAAGTGATCGATTTTCTGCAGTCGCCCGATACATTGCAACCAGTATTTGTAGACACGAGAGCAGAATTTGCAAACGGGCAGCAGCATT
Source organism: Chitinophaga filiformis (assembly GCF_900102545.1). Classification (GTDB taxonomy): domain Bacteria; phylum Bacteroidota; class Bacteroidia; order Chitinophagales; family Chitinophagaceae; genus Chitinophaga; species Chitinophaga filiformis. The sequence continues at coordinate 256,788 of NZ_FNBN01000001.1, forward strand.
TTGATATTGACTTTAATGATGTGAAAGGCCAGTACACTATTAAACGTGCATTGGAAGTAGCAGCAGCCGGCGGACACAATGCGCTGCTGATTGGTCCTCCGGGAGCAGGCAAGACCATGCTGGCACGCAGGCTATGTACTATATTACCACCACTCAGTTTGCAGGAAGCACTGGAAACAACCAAGATCCATTCCGTAGCAGGTAAACTACCGGCAGATGCTTCACTTATCACACAAAGACCTTTCCGCTCTCCGCATCATACGATCAGTCATACGGCGTTGATAGGCGGAGGCGCCATTCCGCAGCCGGGAGAAATATCGTTGGCGCACAATGGTGTACTCTTCCTTGATGAACTGCCGGAGTTCAGCAGGCAGGCGCTTGAGGTAATGCGACAACCGATAGAAGAAAGAAAGGTGTCTATTTCCAGGGCAAGACTGTCGGTGGAATTTCCTGCAAGCTTCATGTTGGTTACCAGTATGAACCCTTGTCCCTGTGGGTTCTTCAATCACCCGGAAAAGGCATGCACCTGTGCGCCAGGTTCCGTACAGCGGTACCTGAACAGGGTATCCGGTCCTTTAATGGACAGGATAGATCTTCACATTGAGGTTACACCCGTGCCTGTACACTCACTGCTGGACTATTCTGATGGAGAGCCCAGTGCTGTTATACGAGACAGGGTATTAATGGCAAGAGAGATACAAAGCGCCAGATTCAGCGCCTACAGGGGCATATACTGCAATGCACAGATGACCACCAGCCTGCTACGGAAAGTATGCCGGCTGAATAAAGAAGGGGAAGATCTTTTAAAGACTGCCATGCAGAAGCTCAAGCTCTCTGCACGGGCCTATGACAGGATCCTCAAAGTAAGCCGCACTGCTGCCGATCTTGAAGCCAGTGAACAGATAAAGATCGAGCACCTGGCAGAAGCGATTCACTGCAGAAGCCTGGACAGAGAAGACTGGTGGGATAAGTAATCTGTCATGCCACCAGTGCTGATGTCTCCATGGCATCCTTTTTTGTAACCTACCGCATCTGCGGGCATGGCGTGACCGGGGTTTACATTCATTACGTTTCCCCGGGGTTGTCATCCCGTTACGTTTCCCGGGGTTGTCACCCGTTACATTTCCCCGGGGTTGTCACCCGTTACGTTTCCCGGGGTTGTCATCCGTTACGTTTCCCCGGGGTTGTCACCCGTTACATTTCCCCGGGGTTGTCACCCCGCGCTACAAACACTGGGACTCCTAACGGAGTCCTATTATGTTTTGTTAACGGCGTTTGATGCCTGATTCTGAAGCCTGTGAACAGGTAAAGATCGGGCATCTGGCAGCAACCATTCATTGCAGTAATCCGGACAGAGAAGACTGGTGGGATAAGTAATCTGTCATGCCACCAGTGCTGATGTCTCCATGGCATCCTTTTTTGTAACCTACCGCATCTGCGGGCATGGCGTGACCGGGGTTTACATTCATTACGTTTCCCCCGGGGGCTCACCTCATTACGTTTCACGGGGTTGTCACCCGTTACATTTCCCCGGGATTGTCATCCGTTACATTTCCCCGGGGTTGTCACCCCGCGCTACAAACACTGGGACTCCTAACGGAGTCTTATTATGTTTTGTTAACGGCGTTTGATGCCTGATTCTGAAGCCTGTGAACAGGTAAAGATCGGGCATCTGGCAGCAACCATTCATTGCGGTAATCCGGACAGAGAAGACTGGTGGGATAAATAATCTGTCATGCCACTAATCCATCATGCCACCAGTTCTGCGCTTTTATATTCCTCAGACAGTTTCTTCTGAACATCGGATGGCACGGGGGCATATTCTGCAAACACTGATTTGATCTTAGCCTTACCCTGCGTAACATTACGTAGCGCTGCGTACAATTTATCCAGTTCTGCCTGTGGAGTGCGGGCTTTGATGACCTGGTAGTTGTTCTGCGTATCCATACCTGTAATGATACTTCTGCGGCTCTGCAGCTCGCTCATTACATCGCCTGACATCATATCAGGCACGGAGATTTCGATATCAAATACCGGTTCCAGCAACTGTGGGGCAGCCTGGTGGAAAGCATCTCTGAAGGCCATCATACCGGCTATTTTGAAGGAGATATCGTTACTGTCTACAGGGTGCATTTTACCGTCATAGACGCTTACCCGGATATCCCGCACATAGGAGCCGGTAAGTGGTCCTTCCTGCATTTTCTCCATCACACCTTTGAGGATGGAAGGCAGGAAGCGGGCATCAATGGAGCCACCTACGATGCAGTTATTGAATACGAGCTTTCCGCCCCAGTTAAGGTCAATTTCATCGGTGTCACGCACAGGATGTTCCTTATAAGGCGGCATGCCCTCATAATAGGGTTCAATGGTGAGGAATACTTCTCCGAACTGTCCGGCGCCACCGGATTGTTTCTTGTGGCGGTAAGTGGCAGTGGCATGTTTCCGGATGGTTTCCCGGTAAGGGATCTTTGCCGGTATGTATTCCACATGCATCTTGTAGATATTCTCCAGCCTCCATTTGGTCAGGGCCAGGTGCAGGTCTCCCTGTCCGTGCAGGATCACCTGTTTGAGCTCACGGTTGTATTCTATTTCCAGGGTAGGATCTTCCATGTGCAGTTCTGCCAGTACTTCTCCCAGCTTCTCATCGTCTGCTTTATTGGTCGCTTCAATAGCGACTCTTACTTTGGGGGTCGGGAAGTCAATGGGTTTTACTTGTTTGCCCGATTGTTTGTCGCTGAGCGTATGATTGGTGAGGGTGTTCTTCAGTTTCAGGGTGCAGCCAATATCTCCGGCACGTAATACGTCGGTGTTTTGCCTGTTACGACCGTCAGTGATGAACAGCTGGTTCAGTCGCTCCGAGGTATTGCCCTTTTCATTGTATAATTCGACACCAGCCTTTATCTCGCCTGCTAGTACCTTAAAAAACGAAAGGCGCCCTATATGGGGCTCCTGGAGGGTTTTAAACACGAATAAGACTGGTGATGCTGCCGGATCACAAGGAATTGCGCTGCCATCTTCTGCCTGTTCCGGAGGCATTTCTATGGCAGCGGGGGCCACATTATCGATAAAGCCCATTAAACGACCGCTTCCCATATTGTGGATGGCGGAAAGACAGAAGACAGGGAACACCTGGTGTTTCAGCATGCCTATTTTCAGTCCCTGCCTCATTTCATCTTCGTCCAGGCTGCCTTTCTCAAAATACTGTTCCATGAGGGTGTCGTCATTTTCAGCCGCTTTTTCCACCAGCTCATTATGGAGTCGCTCCGCCTGTTCCTTTTCGCTATCGGGGATGGGGAGCTTTTCCGGTTTTCCTCCATTCTCAGGGAAACGGTACATAGTCATTTTAAGCAGATCGATCACGCTGTTAAATCCAGTACCCTGATTAACAGGGTATTGCATAATTGTTACCGCCGGACCGAAAACGCGGCGGGCTTCATCTACCGTACGGGTAAAGTTGGCTTGTTCTGCATCTAACTGATTGACGGCCAGAATAGTTGGCTTACGGTATTTGTCCACATAATCCCATATCTGTTCTGTACCTACTTCTACCCCGTATTGTGCGTTGAGGAGCAGCAGTGCGGTATCGCAGACGCGGATGGAGGAAATGATCTCGCCGATAAAGTCTTCCAATCCCGGCGTATCGATGATATTGATCTTATAATCACGCCATTCGGTATGCAGGCAGGTGGCATAGACAGAGCTTCCTCTCTCGTGTTCTACATCGTGATAGTCGGAAACGGTGTTTCCTTCTTCAACAGTACCACGTCGGGGAATAATACCTGCTTCAAACAGCATGGTTTCACAAAGGGTTGTTTTTCCGCTCTTTGCGGCGCCCAATAATACAATGTTCCTGATGTGTTTCTCATCATAGGTCTTCATAAACTATAGAATTAGAATGCTCAACCGGAGGGGCTGATGGTAAACAATAAGAAAAGATGCAGACGTGGAATGCCGTTTTGGTGATTTTAGCTGGTGCTCAATAAGCTGTGACCGATTCTGAGTATTAAGTTACTCTATTTTTTGCTACTGGAGCAGGTCAAACATGTTGCAACATCAATATTAATTACCTTTGCCATCTAGACCGTTATTAGTATCATGAAATTGTTCTTATATTATCTGAAAAGTTACAAATGGTTGATAGGACTGGCGTTGTTATTAGCTACTATTAACCAGGTATTCTCCCTGCTGGATCCCTATATATTCGGCAGGATCGTAGACCTTTTTGCGAATCATCCGCATACGACAGCTAAGGGACTTCCGCGTCCGCAATCCGATTATGTACAAGGTGTTATCTTTTGGCTGCTGGCATCAATAGGGGTAGCCATGGTGTCCCGTATTGCAAAAGCCTTCCAGGATTACTTTGTAAATGTGATCATCCAGAAGTTCGGGGCCAGGATCTACACTGACGGCCTCCGCCATTCCTTAAGACTTCCTTATCAGCAATTTGAGGATCAGAGAAGTGGGGAAACGCTGGCTGTGCTACAGAAAGTGAGGACTGACAGCGAGAAATTCATCACGTCCTTTGTGAATGTGCTGTTCGTGGCCCTCATCGGGGTCATCTTTGTGATGGTCTATGCTTTCAGCGTACACTGGAGCCTGGTGTTCGTATATTTCGGCGGCAGCCTGATACTCGGGTGGCTGATCAATGTACTGAGCAAGAAGATCAAGACCATCCAGAAGACCATCGTTAAGGAAACGACCATGCTGGCAGGCGCTACTACAGAGTCCCTCCGCAACATTGAGCTGGTAAAAAGCCTTGGATTGACGCACCAGGAGATTGGCAGGTTGAATTCAACTACTATCCGTATCCTGATGCTGGAACTTAAGAAGGTGCGTAGCGTACGTAGTATCAGCTTTATACAGGGTACTTTCGTGAACTTCCTGCGCCAGACCATCCTGTTCCTGCTCCTCTTTATGATTTACAGGGACACTGTGAGCGTAGGACAGATGTTTACACTTCAGCTGTACTCCTTCTTCATTTTCGGGCCTTTACAGGAGTTAGGAAATATCATCCTGGCTTACCGTGAGGCACAGGTATCGCTGCTGAACTTCGAGCGGATCATGAATACACCGGTGGAACCTACTCCGGTAGATCCGATCAGGATCAACCGTATTGACAAGCTGACGTTCAACAATGTAGGTTTCAAACACCAGACTGCCACTTCCAAGGCGCTGGACGGCATCAATTTCAATGTCAATGTAGGTGAAACAATCGCTTTTGTGGGGCCATCGGGTTCCGGTAAGACGACCCTGGTGAAATTGCTGGTAGGGCTTTATTCACCGCAGGAAGGCTCTATTGCTTACAACGGGGTGAATAGCGGCAAGATCGATATCGAGGAGCTGAGATACCAGATCGGTTTCGTGACACAGGATACCCAGCTGTTCTCCGGATCTATCAAAGAGAACCTGTTGTTCGTGAATCCGCAGGCTACGGATGAAGAGATCCTTCAGGTAATGAAACAGGCCAGCTGTGATACCTTGCTGGAGAGAGCAGACAATGGCCTGAACTCAGTGATCGGGGAAGGCGGTATGAAGATATCCGGTGGTGAAAAACAGCGTTTATCTATTGCCCGTGCTCTGTTACGCCGTCCGCGACTGCTGGTATTTGACGAGGCAACATCTGCGCTGGATTCCATTACGGAAGAATCTATTTCCAATACGGTACGTGATATTACTTCTACAAGGGAGCATATTACTGTTATGATCGCACACCGCTTATCCACTATTATGCATGCCGACAGGATCTATGTACTGGAAAGAGGCCGTATTATTGAAACCGGTACACACGATAGTTTACTTGAAGAAAAGGGATTGTATTATGCCATGTGGAGACAACAAATTGGAGAAAGGTTACAGATTGCTGAGAGATAATTTATCTTTGCGCCCATGAGCAATAAGCGACCAAACTACTTCCTGAGCATGCTATCTATGAAATGTCCGCATTGCCGCAAAGGAGATATGTTTAAGACAAAAAATGCATATACCAACCTTAGAAAGACGTTCGATATGCATGAACGCTGTCCTGTATGCGGACAGAAATACGAACTGGAAACAGGCTTCTGGTTTGGCACCGGATATGTCAGTTATGCTTTAGGGGTAGCCTTTTCAGTGGCAACACTGATCGCTTACTGGGTATTGTTTGACTTATCGTGGGCGGATAACAGTGTCTTTATCTGGCTGGGCGTGAATGGGGTTCTGCTGATATTGTTGCAGCCATGGCTGATGCGCATCAGCAGGGTCATATATCTCTACTTCTTTGTGTATTACGATGAAAGCACGGCAGATTTGCCGGAGCAAAAATAAAAGGAGAGGACGTATCAAAAATAAACGAACGTCCTGAGAATCTCTTAGATGACTAACCGGCTCTATCCGGTATCCGAATAGAAAGAGGACATATCAAAAATAAACGAGCGTCTTCAGAATCGTTTAAATGACTACCTGATTCCATCGGGTACCCGAATAAAAAGAGCCTGTATCATACTTTTGATGCAGGCTCTTTTCATTTATACCCGAATTCATTGCATGACTTTTGCGATATCTCTCCAAAAGATCGCTCATGCAATTCAATCACCTACTGTACATAGCCACCATTTCTTTGCTGAGCAGCTGTATAGCAGCCTCGGAGCAAACGGAAACAAAGGCTGACAGCAACAGCGTGACCGCCGTCACTGATGAGGCGCCGGCAAAGCAACAAACTGTGGAGACCTCCCCCAAAAAGCCACCCACAGAAGTATTGAAACCACAGGCTGGCCCCTACCCTCCTGAGTGTTATAAAGCAATTACGGACATTATACAAAGCTCTGACTTCAAATCAGACCTTGCGAAGAAAGAGAATATAAAAGTGAGGATAGACCGGCAGGAGAAGAGTAAACTATTCCTGCAGCTGTTTTCCAGTGAGAAAGATCATGAAGCTACTATTGGCTGGCTGCGACTGGATAAGGCTAACGAAAAGCTGGAAGATATTACTGTGGATCCGGATAAACCGGTACTGTTGAATTATGACAGATCACTGATCAGTGCATTGAGGCAGAGTTGCCCATAAACAGCAACGAGGATGATCAAAAATAAACGAAGGTCCTCAGAATCGCTTAAATAACTACCTGCGCCCATCAGGTATACGAATGAGGAAGACTCAAAAGTAAAATTAGGCGTTGAGAATTGTCTAAATGACTATCTGGCTCTATCAGGTATACGAATGAAAACAGGGCTGTCTCATAAATAACTTTTACCCAAATTTATTCGGGTACCTAATGGAGAGAATTTCCGTATAAGAAATTCTCAGAGCCATCGAGTTACTTATGATACACCCTGCTTTATGATTTAGTAACTGATCACTTGAAATCGATCGGAATAGATACTTTCATACTGAAAGTCCTACCCATATTGAATACGCCTACTCTACCTGTTACTTCATTCTCAGGAGCATATTTCAGGCGGCTGAGGTGATTCTGGTAAGCTACGTCTGTCAGGTTGTTAGCTGCCAGGTGCAGGGAGAACAAGGTCTTACCATTCTTTTTATTCACGAAATCAGTACCGACACCTGCGTTTAACAAAGTATATCCCGGAGTAGCGGTTTCTGTCTGATATGCGGAGAAGATATCATTCTGTGCGAATGTTCTGTCCAGTTGTACGCCTACGTATGCATTCTGCATCACGCCTCCTACCTTCTTAAACTTCCCTTTCAGTTCAGAAAGCCAGCGTGCTGCGGGGATATTAGGCAGATATTTCGTAGAGTCAGTACTATTGGAGATAGAAGAACGTACGTAAGAGAATGTGTTCTCGAAATGGAGCCAGTCGATCGGATGCGGATGGATGTCCAGCATTAATTCACCACCATACAGGTTAGCCGTGTTCTGCTGATATTTGAACGCTGAATAGCCTTCATCATTATCAGTAGCAGGGATGGAGTCTGCACCAGCTGCATTTACCAGTTTACGGGCGAAGATGAAGTTACTGATGTGATTGTAGAACACACCAGCTGTAAGGGACACGTGTTGCGAGTTGAATTCCAGTCCCAGGTCGCCTTGTGTGCTTACTTCAGGCTTTAAGTTTTCGTTGCCATATTCGTATTTGATCGTGCCTTCATGTACACCGTTGGCTGCCAGTTCTGAAATATTTGGTGCACGGAAACCGCGGGCGGCATTCAGTTTCAGGGTTACCTGCTGACTTACAGCGTAGCTTAATCCTGCGCTACCGGATATGTTGGAGAAGTCACGATCGAAGGAAGCGAACTTGGTTTCACTACCTAATTGCAATCCTTTAATATTCATATGACGGTTATCGAAACGCAAGCCGCCGCTTAGTGTCAGCTTATCAAAGGTTTTGCTGGTTACTGCGAATACACCGGCATCGAATAGATCGTACGATGGGATCAGGAATTCTTCTCCACCGATATTGTTCTTTTGCTGCATGCCATTCACGCCGATGGTAGTCTGCCAGCCATTCATTTCCGGGAGGTAGTATTTCAGTCCGTAGTTGAAGGTGTTTAACTTTAGTAACAGATCTGGTTCATCTGGTGCTAATACATTACCCAGCTCTTTACGGCGATTCCACTGATAGCCGAGGGTCAGTGCCAATCGGCCGCCATTGTGCAGGTACAGATTGTTATCCCATACCAGTTTGTTGTGTGTAATCTTTTGGCGGGGAACACCGATACTATAAGATTTAAAATCATCATTGGTAGCTACTGCTTCATCTTCTACACCATTATTGTTAACTGGTTTGATGAATTGTCCGTTCTCATTACGATCGCCTTCTACCAGTCCTAATTCCTGGTTGAAGGAAGTAAAGCGGAGAATAGAGGAACCCCATTGTTTGTTCAGCCCCAGGCTACCACCGTAGTTGGTGTTTTTGAATTTGGAGTTGAATACATAACCGTCGTATTTATTCTTATAATCGTGGGCAAATTTCTGTGTACCGAAAGCACTCCAGCTCAGGCCTCCTTTAGTGGTTCCAGTGATATCTGCATGGTAGGATATCTGTCCGTTGTTAGTGAGGTAGTTGGCCGCTACATTACCTTTTACCTGGCCAGCAGGCACATTGCCGGGAGGTACAATATTCACAACACCTGCCAATGCATCGGAACCATATACCAGAGAAGCGGGGCCTTTCAGCACTTCCACCTTGCTTACATTGTAATCATCGATCTCGATACCGTGTTCATCCCCCCACTGCTGTCCTTCCTGGCGAACACCGTCGCCTACCACTACTACGCGATTATATCCCAGACCGCGGATAAAGGGTTTGGAGATGGCTGGTCCGGTAGTCAGCTGACTTACACCCGGCAGTTTGGCAATGGCATCAATGATATTGGTAGAGATGTTGGCATCCAGGTAATCCCTTCTTACCACACTTACCGGCGTAGGTGTTTTTTTCAATGTAGTGGCCATGTTCACACCGGTGATCACTACCTCATTTTTCTCCAGCAGTGTTTCTGACAGCACGAAATCCTTTTGGGTAGCGCCGTTGATCTGCACCGTTTCGGTGAATGCGGCGTAACCTATATAGTGCACCTCCACCAGGAATTTACCTTTAGGCAGGTTATTGATTTCATATTCACCCTGTGCGTTGGCAGAAGCGCCGACGTGCAGGTCTGGCAAATAGATAGTAGCACCGGGTAAAGGACTATGGGAAGACTTATCAGTCACTGTTCCTTTCAGCGAATTACCGGCATCGTCATTCTTTATTGATGCAAAGCCAAGGGTGTATGTAAGCAAGCTGGTAACTAAAACTATAATGAAGACACGTAAATAGTGCATAGAAAGATTTGTTTATAGACAATTATCTATACAGCAACGCGGTGTTGCTATATAGTAACAATACGGGCGGATGCCCTTTCATAGAGAGTAAACTAAACGAGATCTATTGCCGGGGGCGCACGAGGGGAAAGTGTCCTGTAAGGTAGGTATTCAATAACCGGGATAACCGGGATGGTGTAATGCCAGGTGATTTCTTTTACCAGTACATGATAAAATGTAGTGGTATGTACATAAGGTTCCGGTTCTATCTGCAGGAAACCGCAATGCACGTGTTTAACGGACAGGGCGGGACCGTTTTTAGTTACCGGTGCTTCATCTTCGGTATCATGATGGGGGAAAAACTGGTGTATGAATGCCCGCGGGGTGGTATTAAAGATAAATACCCCCAACAGCATGATAGCCAATATCCTGTATAATACCTTTTGCTTCAGATCATGAGTTTGAACGAGTACAAAGGTAGGGAATAAATGCAACAATGTTGCTCATGGTGTATGGATGAGCAAAAAAGCTGATAGTTGGTGGGGGCGGTGTCTTATTGGTGTCGTTTCACGCTAAGTAGCTTCGGTTTCAGTATGGGATGTCGGTCGGCGCCTCTCCTGTCTGGAATGCTATTGAGCGTTGTCAAGCGAATAGAGGTATGAATAAGAATTGGGCTGCATCGGTCGTGTTGCCGGAGAGCCGAAGGCCCGACATTCCCATCTGAAACCGCGTGCTACTTGCGCGTTCCTATTACTAGTTGGGGCGACTAGTTTATCAGGCGAAAGAGGAGAAGGAGAAGAAGGAGGAGAAGCAGAAGGAGGAGATGGAGATGGAGAAGAAGGAGAAGAAGTAAGAGAAGTAGGAGAAGGAAGAGAAGCAGAAGGAGAAGATGGAGAAAGAGAAAGAGAAAGAGAAGAAGGAGGAGATGGAGCAGTAGAAGTAGAAGCAGAAGTAGACAGAGACAGAGATGGAGACGGAGAAAAAGAGAGAGAGAGAGAGAAGAAGGAGGAGATGGAGCAGTAGAAGTAGAAGCAGAAGTAGACAGAGACAGAGATGGAGACGGAGAAAAAGAGAGAGAGAGAGAGAAGGAGGAGGAGATGGAGCAGTAGAAGTAGAAGCAGAAGTAGACAGAGACAGAGATGGAGACGGAGAAAAAGAGAGAGAGAGAGAGAGAAGAAGGAGGAGATGGAGCAGTAGAAGTAGAAGCAGAAGTAGACAGAGACAGAGATGGAGACGGAGAAAAAGAAAGAGAGAGGGATATCAGGTGTCCGAATGAAAAGAGGACGCCTCAATTTTTAAGGCGCCCTCTTCGGGATATTTTCCGTGCTGATTATTATGTACTGATTATTAGGTACTGATTATTAATACTTTACTTTCAGCATAGATCTTACATGCTGATATACGCCGTTCTGGAGACGTGCGTAGAAGATACCGGCAGCGAGGTTACCGCTATCGAAGGTGATGCTGTATTCGCCGGCAGGCTGGATCTTGTTTACAGGTGTTGCTACAAGACGTCCCATGGTATCGAAGACCTGAATCATGGTGTGTCCGCCCCTGGTTTTATACTTCAGGGTGGTGGTGGTCACGAACGGATTCGGGTAGTTGGTGATCAGGTTATTACTACCGTTGTTCACATCGTCAATGCTGGTCAGTGTACCGCAGGCGATGCCACTTACGATAGGTAAGCGCTGGTAATCTTTGAAGAGGATCGTCTGCAGTGTGGCATTGTCCACGCAGAACCATTGTTCCAGCAGGGACGCGTATACAGAACGGAAGTCGTACTGCATAGGCATGTTGTCGGCCACATTGGTTTCTGTAGGGATGTCAGGGGAAGATCCGAGTACACCTTGCAGTACATAGTCGCCGAATACGATCATCGGCGCGGCTGCACCGTGGTCGGTACCCATACTACCGTTGGATTTGATACGACGGCCGAACTCAGAGAAGGTCATACCCACTACGCGGCGGGAAGCTTTGAGTTTGGTGAGGTCGTCCATAAATGCCTTGATGGAATCAGACAGTTGTCCCAGGAGCACTGCGTGATCACCTTTGGTGGTGTCTCCGGCTTGTGTCTGGTTGGCGTGTGTATCGAAGAAGGCGTGCGTTACCATGTAGAGGCGGGTCTTCAGACCACCTGCTACGAGGCGCGCAACTATTTTGAGCTGTTCTGCCAGCCTGTTGTCAGGATAAGGGCTCTGTGAAGTAACATTCGCAGCGGCCTTTTTGATGGCGTCAGCAAATTTGTTGGATTGTTTGGCGATCAGACGTACATATTCCAGCTCAACACCTGCGTGGGTATTCGGAACAGGGTCTGTGATATCTTCAATCAGGTTATAGAAATCCGTGGAGCTGGAGATAGCTACTGACATATTCGCATCATTTCCCTGGAATACCGGAGAAGTGAGGGAACCGATCTGGATAGCGAGTGGTTCAGCGCCTTCATAGGAATCGGGGAAGCCTGGGAATTGTGTTTCCAGGTAACGGCCTGCCCAACCGGTTTCGAGGATCTGATTCTGATCGGAACCGCTCATCCAGATATCCATTGCGCGGAAGTGGGAATAGTCCGGAGAAGGATAACCTACGCTCTGGATCACGCACACTTTACCGTTATCGTACAGGTCCTGGAGACCTGTCATAGCAGGGTGAAAACCTGTTTTAATATTGTTGGCCAGTGGCAATACCGCTCCTTCGGGGATCGCGATATTTTTACGGGCATTCTGATAATCCGCGTATACATCCAGCGGAACTATCATATTCAGACCATCATTACCACCGATCATCTGGATCATCACTAACACGTGGTCATTATCTTCTGCAGATTTCTGCAACGCATTCAGCAGCGATGAAGCACCGAAAGCCTTTACGGAAAATCCGTTTATAAAGGTTGGCAGGACCGTTGCCGGGGCGGTATATTTAAGAAAATCTCTGCGTTTCATAGTTTATAGGTCTTTCTAAGATCAGGCTAATTGATATTCAGATAAATTCATCAGGTACTTGTACAGTGTATGGAGGCGGCTTTCCACGATATTGCGGTTAGCGGCTGTAGGATTGGATTTCCAGGTATTCCAGGCATCTGTCCAATAGTAGTCGCTGTCAGGGCTTTGGCCACTGAGCAGGATGACATTCTTTATTCTCGCCTTTGATGCGTCAGATAATTCGATACGGTATAAGAGATCCAGTGCATCCTTGATCAGGGTAACAGGATTGGATGGATCTGAGAGTTTTTCTGTGAAAGCCAGCACATCGATCTTCACGCCACCGAAACCGCCGGTACTGATGATTGAGTCTGTCATCAGGTTACGCTTAGGCAGGGTGTCTGTATTGATCCAGATCTCATGGAACTGTGGCGCCAGGCGGTAGGCTTCCCATCCTGCTACCTGAGGAGGATCTCCGATGTCCTGCAGCATGCTGGCGCAATGACGGCGGATAGCATCCAGGGATTCGTGTTCCGCCATATAGTCTGTCGGGAATTCTATACCGAATTCACGTACCAGGCCTACTGCAAACTCAATAGGGCTCTTGATGAGCGCTGACATATTCAGCGGATCGTAGAAGTGCTCACTCTTGAACAGCGCCTTGAGTACCGGCTTCAGGTCATATTTATTAGCACGGAAGATCTCTGCCAGTGGGGTGATCACATTCTGTTCAACTGCATCGTCTATCAGGTAATAAACGAAGAAGCGGTACAGTTTACGGCAGATGAACTTTGCTACTTCCGGTTGAGCGAAAATGATGTTCAGCAGATCATCCAGTTCACTGGCGCCTTCGGCTCCTGTTTTACCGGTGATCTTTGCGCTATTATAAAAACTTGAGAATTCCTTGTTGGTGATTACGTGCTGTGTAGAGTCGAAGTAGTAGTCTATCGTCACCGGATTAATCCTGTAACCTGTCAGCACGGTAGCGGTGGTTCTTACGTCTTCTTCTGTATAAGCTGAATCGGGACCTTTACCTACGGTGAACAGCTCATGCAGCTCACGGCCATAGTTTTCATCCGGGCTTTCTTTTCCGTTCAGATAGCCGTTCAGGTATTTGAGCATTGCGGGATCGAGGGTAACGGCTTTGGTCAGTGCCTTGAAATTGCCGGTGGCGTTATTTCTCAGCATGACGTTGTGCTTGTATACATAACGGGCATCATTGATCATGTCCATTTCTGTTGCGAAATGGTTATGCCAGAAGAGCACCATTTTTTCCTGGATACTGCGTGACTGGTCGATCATCACTTTCAGCCACCATGCTTTATAGGAAGACCATCTTTTCCTGTCGAGGTCACCTTCTTCAGGAGGGGGAGCAGAGTTTACCCAGGTAGCGCCGGGAGCGATACCAGTTTCGTCTTCTCCGTATGTATTCACTGGTTGTGTGGTGACAGGGGTAATGGTATCGATCAATGCATCTACTGCAGCGTCCATACCCAGACCTTTCGCCCATGCCACATCTTCCAATGTGGAACCAAACATGGTGCGTTTCAGCAGGTGTACAACCTGGGCGGTCTCGAATTCTCCCGTATATGCTGTAATGCCAGAGTCAGTACGAAAGCCAGTAGTCTTCGCCTGGACTGCTGTTTGCTGGCGTTTAGCAGGAAGCGAAAGGAATTGTCTGCGATCCATAGATAGTTATGATATGGTTGTATTGATATATAGGGAAAAATGATTAACGTAGGCTTTTACACAGGTCCCATTTACGGGTCCAAATTAATAAAAACTTTAATTCAAGCAGATTATTTTATTTGTTACGCAATACTCAAAAGAAAAGGGATTGACTACCATCTGATTAGTCAACCCCTACTCATTATATAGTCCTTACTATAATCTTTCAATCACGCCGGCAATTCCTTGTCCGCCGCCCACGCAGGCGGTGACGATGCCGTATTGCTTATTCAAACGTTTCAGATCACTGAGTATCTGTACTGTCAGCTTAGCGCCGGTACAACCTAACGGATGTCCTAATGCGATCGCTCCACCGTTGATATTCACTGTGTCGGGATCCATACCCAGTTCACGGATCACGGCTACTGACTGGGAGGCGAAGGCTTCGTTCAGTTCTACCAGGCTGATATCGTTCAATGACTTACCTGCCTGCTGCAGTGCTTTTGGAACGGCTGCCACTGGTCCGATACCCATGATACGCGGGTGTACCCCTGCTGACGCACAGGCTACCAGTCGGCCGATAGGCTGCAGGTTCAGTTCTTTTACCATGGTTTCGCTCATCACGATAACAAAGGCAGCGCCGTCTGATGTCTGGGAGGAGTTACCTGCGGTGACACTACCGCCGGCGGCGAATACCGGTTTTAGTTTAGCGAGTGCTTCGGGAGAGGTATCTGCTCTTGGGCCTTCGTCGGTATCTACTGTATATGTACGGGTCTGTTTACGGCCCTTTTCATCTACGTATACTTCGTTGACTGCTATCGGGAGGATACCTTCTTTAAAGTAGCCGTTCTGGATAGCTTTCAAGGCATTCTGGTGAGACCTGTAGGCGAAGGCGTCCTGGTCTTCCCTGGTGACGTTATACTCGCGCGCTACCGCTTCTGCGGTCAATCCCATACCCAGGTAATACTCCGGTGTTGTACTGGCTACAGTGTAATTGGGCACCGTCTTCCAGCCGGCTACGGGTACGAGGCTCATGCTCTCCGTCCCTCCTGCTATGATACAATGCGCCATTCCTGACTGGATCTTAGCAGTGGCGATGGCGATGGTTTCCAGTCCGGAGGCACAGTAACGGTTCACCGTCATACCGGGAACTTCTATGCCCAAGGCCCGTACGGATATCATCCTGCCGATCTGTAATCCCTGTTCTGCTTCGGGCACTGCGTTGCCCACGATCAGGTCATCTACCCTCTTTGGGTCGAGCTGGGGTACGCTCTTCAACAAACCGGTAATTACATCCACGGCCAGGTCATCAGGCCGGTAAAAGCGGAAGCCGCCCCGTTTGGCTTTGCCTACGGCGGTTCTAAAGCCGGCTACTATATATGCTGTTTCCATTCCTTTTCTCCTTTTCCGGGTGTACAAACCCGATTTTTTTTATTTAAGTTAAAGAAGTTTTGTGAAATAGAAAACAAGGTGTTAAATTTGCAACCCGCAATAGCGGAAAAAGACTCCTTAGCTCAGCTGGTTAGAGCTACTGACTCTTAATCAGTAGGTCCAGGGTTCGAGTCCCTGAGGGGTCACAAAATTTTAAAAGCTTCAAGTTTAAAGACTTGGAGCTTTTTTGCTTTTGGAGAATTTTTATATGCCGTCTTCATTATCCCTTCTAACTGGTGCGAATCCAATTTCAGGGTTTTATGATAGATAATGCCGCCTCTATTTCTCATTCTGCATGTAAGCAACGTAATCCACTACTCCTGCTAAAAATCGGATTACAATACTAATTCAATAATGTTGCGACACCAATACTTACAATTCATATCTTTAGAATTCATTCATAAGCAATATGGAGTTAAACAAACTTGGATTCCAAACAAATCAAGGGCTACATTATCCAGCTGTTCTAGGAGAAGTGAAAAAAAGTGGTAACACTTTACAACCATTGTTTGAGGCTTTCACAAATGCTCTGGAAGCTATTGCACAATTGAAAACAGACCCCACTAAAGAGGAAGTGCGGTTACAAATACATTATGTTTCTGACCTTGCGCAAGAGAAAATAATGAATAAAATCGTTATTCAAGATACTGGCATAGGTTTCAACGACGATGAATTCCGGCGCTTTCTCACGTTCAAAGATGATCGAAAGGGCTATCACAATAAAGGGTCTGGAAGAATACAGTTGTTGCATTCGTTCTCCACAGTACAGTTCGATAGTATATATCAAGATGGAGATAAGTTTAAGCGACGTCAGTTCCACTTGGGCAAGAGCAAACCATTTCTTAAAGAGAACGCCATAGTGTTCTTAGATTCTTATTCGGAGACGGTCTCAGTACCCCGTCGAACCACCTTGACTTTATCCCATTTGCTGGTCGAGAAAGATCACAGCACCTTTAATATGCCACTCCCTGGTTATAAAGAATTACTACTGCACCGGTATATCCAATATTTCTGTGCTCATCGCGATAAATTACCTAATATTATATTAGAAGCTTATTCTGATAAATTGGAAGAAACGCTTACTATCACAAAAGAGGATATACCGGCTGAGGATTCTAAACGTGAGTTTGCTTTAAACTATAAAATTCGAAGGGAAGGTGAGTTTCAGAATATTGAAAAGGTGGAAAACTTCACCCTACATGCTTTCAAAATTCCAAAAAATAAACTTTCTAAGAATATACTAGCTTTAACGAGTAAAGGTGAAATTGTAGAAGACGACGGCTTCAGGTTATCTCTTAACAGTATATCTGCCGATGATCACTTGGAGAATAATAGGTTCCTATTCCTAATTTCTAGTGAATACATCAATAACCAGGACAGCAATATTCGCGGACAACTCAACATACCCCGTAGAGATACAGATGCCACCTTGTTTGACGAACAGGAAGTCATTTTTCTTGAAGATATAGAAGATACTGCAAACTCGACTGTCGTGAACATGTATGAGCAGCTTTCACACAAAGCCGAAGAACGTTATCAGAGAATCGCCGATTTAAAAGAAATGTTTTTATTAGATGAGAATTATTTATTTAGGTTAAATATATCTATTAACGACACGGAGGAGGATATTTTAAAAAAAGTTTATAGAGAAGAATCTAAGAAAGCAGCAACAATTGACGCGCAACTTAAAAACAGCATTGATCAACTTGAACATCTTGATCCAAGAACAAATGATTACGACATTCGGCTTGGCCAGATTGCAAGTATGCTATCTCGGGAAATTCCTCATCAAAATCGCGCAGCACTAACACACTACGTAGCGAGACGACGCTTAGTGCTCGAAATATTTGATAAAGTCCTACAACGTAAACTCACAGTGCAGAACGCTAAGAGAAATGAAGATGAAAGCTTGCTTCATAATCTATTATTTACACAAAGAACCACATCCTCAGATCAAAGCGATCTTTGGGTGTTAAATGAAGATTTCGTTTTGTTTAAAGGCGTTTCTGAAATGAAGTTGAAAGATGTTACGATTGACGGCCAGCGAATATTCAAAGAACGTTTTACGACAGACGAGCAGCGATTTATCCATGCTAATGGCCAGAAACGGCTTGACAAACGTCCAGATGTGTTGCTTTTCCCCGCCGAGGAAAAATGCATTATACTTGAATTCAAAACCCCGGATACAGATGTCACAGATCACCTGGCAGATGTCTTTTATTATGCGAGTCTTATCCTAAACTTAACCAAGTCTGAATTTCCTTTTAAAACATTCTATGGATATCTGATTGGAGAAACTCTTGAACCTTTAGACATGAAGTTCACCGATTCAGATTTTGTTAATGCTGGACATTTTAATTTTTCTTATCGACCATTCAAGCGTATAGTTGGCGAATTTAAGAACTTTGACGGAGCTCTGTATACTGAAGTCCTGAAATATTCCACTCTACTAGAGAGAGCAACTAAGCGTAATGAAACGCTCATTAATAAGCTATTTGAACCATCAATAGAAAATTCAGATGATGATCTTCCGTTCTAGGATCACATACATAATGCAAGAACCAGTATTCTTTAAAATCTTCTTCCAGTAGAACAATTATATCTTGACAGCAGTAGTAATAATCATACTTTTTCTAAAGAAAAATCATCCTGGCTTCTTTCTATAAATGATTCCAGTAGCTCGCCTTCCTTTTTAATAATCTCATCAATGTATTTTCTTGCCATTTTAAAACAACCGGTAAAAGGTTATTTCAAAAATAAGATAAGTCTTCTATTCCAAGGGTTACTGGCTATACCAACCCATAGGAACATCCAATCTAACTGCCTTTTCTCCATAAGGAGCCCTCATTGTATCATAATATTGAGTAGGGCCATCTGCAAACAAAACTTTTTTTGACACTGTTACATCGGTTAGGTAAAAATCGGGTAATCCATTTTTCCTTTTCCTATAACATGCAAGGAGCCAAATAATTGAATTCTCTTTTTTAGTCCAGCCATTTTAAGGGTATCGGAAACAGGTTTACCAATCTTGTGATAATTGTAGATAGATTTTTTGAAAGAGATTAAGAACGAGACCGAAGTTGTATTCAGTCCCGTTCTCTTACGATCCTTATTCATTTTAGTGTGATTTCCTTTCTCCGCGCATTTAAATTCTGTTCCCATGTCTCACATGTATTCAGCAAAGCTGGAATAATTCCCTCTTTGAATATTGAGATAATTTTTTCAGCTTCTGCATCTGTCAAAGGCTGATCCAATACTCTCCTTTTGCGTAGTCTAATGCGGTTAGCTTTTCTGCCGAAAAAAGTATTTAGCGACCAACCACAGGACTGGCAAACTTCTTCACGGAAATACATTGGTGCGCTGGACAGCTTATAATATAAGTCGTCCAGCAAATTGCGTGGCTTATCTATTGGCATATACTTATTAATTTTTGACCAGTGGACAGGACTTTCGTCGGCTACTATGTTAGCAACTGCTTCTGTATAATTCATTGGCAATTCCCAGGCGAATGAAACTACTTCACGTAGTGCATTCACACATATTCTACTGATCCTAACAGAGGATGTATCGGTAATTGCAATCATTTCATCTGATGGAATCTTACTATCCAGAATAAATTGTTCCAGTGCTCTTGCCTTAAAGGCTACACCAACGAGTTTCTCATATATGGAAAACTCAACAGCATTTATCATTTTCGCATACTCATTTTCGAGGCGCTTCAAGTCGGACTTAATAGATAATGCCATTGTCCTGATATCATGTTTGACCATGTTAGTAAATGCCTTCCCTTTGGGCCTACGCCGAGGGAATCCTCTACCAATCATGAAACATTTTGATGTTGGCCTTTTTTTCCTCTGTGTTGGTATAAACATCTTAACAGATTTTGAATTTCCGTTTAAACATATTCATGATTGTTAGTTTCAATTCGCTTTCCTCATTGACTCCTTTTGCCAGCACTAATAACGGCAGATCAGCCAACGGATTGCCTGAAAATGCATCGCTCTCTGGAGTGCTGTTGGCTACTATAAAGTCAGGGCATGCAACACTGTAGTACTTAGTAAAATCAGCGGCTGCTTCTTTGAAAGATGAATAACGCAGGAACTGCTTGATACCTACATCCCTCAACTTTCTGATAATGACGCTGCGCTGCTTTTCATTGCTCATTATAATACAAGCGGTAAGCGTTTTGAAAATGTCAGATCGTCTCATGTTGTGATGGATTTAAGAAGTTAGAGAAATTCTTTAATGGCTCGGTGAGTTGGAAGATTGTAGTTAACAAAAGCTGCGTTTGGCGACAGAAGAAAATAAGATTCGCACGTTCGTCTGCCGACCAGTCGTCGGCATCTGTGCAAGACATTGCAGTGTCTAACAGGAGATCCAACTTTGATTTTGTTTCGTTGGCGTCTTCGAAACAATCGGCGTACTGTGTTAGTACTTCTAATGGTGATTTGTTTTGGTTTATCATGGCTTTTGATTTTTAGTGGCAATGAGATGCCGGGCCGGGATTTACCCGACGGTTTTAATGCTTTTGTATGAATTAAAAATGGTTTGTGGAGGTTAACGACTTGAAGAATCGATGAACGATTTTCAACTGATAGCTCCAGGATTATTGGTCTTTGTGTTGGCTAATTTTTGCATTCCATTACTTTATTGAACATTGACAACCGTACCTTACCATAGTTAGGGAACTTCCACAAAGGTTCCCCTTGGCGCTGTGGATAAGAAGCCTATGCAACAGGTTAATTCAAGTATATTCATATTTCCGTGCAAACACGTGAAATCCTCTAAACTTCCCCTGATGTAGCTAAACAGAATGCTTCATACCAATCTATGCTATTGCTATAAACATGCATATCATTCTGAATACAAACATACATAAATCATCGAAAAAGTAGTACGATGATACCCCTTTTTTCTCAAAAAAAGTTTTTGACTTTGCTAAATGGAGAAAATCGAATTAATAAAATTTGGAACAAACCTACGGCAGAAAAGAAAAGAGCTCGGGTTAACCTTAGAAGCACTTGGACATCTTGCTGAAATGGATAGTAAGCATATAGCCAAGGTTGAAAAAGGACAGAAAGATATTCGTTTATCCACAGTAATAAAATTGATTTGGGCCCTGGAGGTGGACCCAGGGGAGCTGTTTCCGAAGAAATAGTTTAGATTATTAATTAAGAAAAGGAGATTGTCGTATACACTCGGGTGTAATATCCATTGTATTGTATGGAAGTCAAGTAAACTTTATTGCGCAACTTTCTGTTCCACTCCACTAACGTCTAAGCGCCAACTTCTTGCTGCCAGAACTTGGACGTTGGTAGGATTAAACGCGCTGTAAGATTGCTGATTATGCTGAACAGAACACCGACTTTAAACGCGCAGTCACCCGCTTCCGGCGGTATGTTGTCAATGAGAGTAGAAAGTTGAATTAGTATAGCCCCCTTTTAACTTTAAGATGCCGTCAAACTGACCGTTGAAATATTGCATCTCACCTCCTGATTTATTGAGTTGACGGATGAACCATCCCGGAAATATCAAATTTTGAGTAAGTTTAACAATGGATAAAAATGAGCACCGTATTTGCGGTTACAGTTCTCTGCTGATCTCCCTGATGGTAAATTCACCAAAGCTTTTCTCTTTGCGCGAGAATGGAGTGATGGCTCGTTACTGGCATTTTAATCCCTTTGAGCTTCTATTCCAGTTTGCATTTAACATGATTTTTTGCGCCCTTCTTTTTAATATTAACCTGCGCAAGGGGAAAGGGTTGTCATCTTACAGAGAAAGAAGGAAGTATTACTCCTATGTTACCTTTAATTTCCTTGCTTTTTGTGTTTTATTGATAACAGGTACGGTATTACAACGTTTGTTTTTCCCTGGTCATCAACTGCCTAGACTAATATTCTCGGGAGCATTTTTCCGATTGTCATTCAGTGCTATACTGACGGCCATCATCATAAAGATCATATTGCTGATGCGTAATTCCAGGAGCATGACAGCCGAAAATCAGCAATTGAAAAATGCTTATCTGGTCTCGGAGCTGCAATTATTAAAAGAGCAGATGAACCCGCATTTCCTGTTCAATTCCCTGAGCAGTCTTTCGGCGGTAGTCCGTGAGAATCCTGAGCAGGCTCAAAAATACATCCGTGACATGTCTGCTGTTTTTCGGTATGCATTGGTAGGATCTCATACGGATCTGGTCCCCCTTGCCGATGAACTGACGATGCTCAGATCGTTTGCAAAACTTATTTCCATGCGGCTGGAGGATGCGTTTGAGCTCACTATCAATATTGCCGATGTATACCTGCCGGTTAAAATACCCCATCTATCGTTGCAGCCCCTGCTTGAAAATGCAGTCAAACATAATGCAGCGACAACTGAAAGACCATTACAAGTAGCGATTGAGGCAAAGGACAATCAACTTATTTTCAGTAACAGCCTTTGGGAAATACCAACACCGGAAGCGAGCAATGGAATAGGCCTTGCCAACCTGAATGAACGTTTCAGGATCATGATGCACCAGGAAATTGAGATCAACCGGTCTGAAACATACTTTATCGTAAAACTCCCTTTAAAACAATGAAAAATATCCGTATCGTGGTCGTGGAGGATGAAGCAGCTACCGCCCGCAGTCTGATCCATATTTTAAATGAAGCAGACCAGCACATCACTGTTGTTAAAACGTTGGGGGCCGTGTCCGATGCAGTCACATGGTTCAATGACCATCCTGACTTCTATGATCTGATCTTTATGGATATCCGTCTGGCAGATGGCCTTTCATTTGATATTTTCAAGCACACAACGATGTCCCGTCCTGTTGTTTTCGTGACTGCCTTCAATGATTACGCGATTACTGCCTTCAAGAACAACGGCATTGACTATATCCTCAAACCATTTGACCCCGATGAGATCAAAAGCGCATTGGACAAATATAAAAACTGGACCGGCGCTGCTGAAAGGCCTGACGGACCGGCGCTGGTCGAACTATTGGCACAAATTGGCAACCTGACCAAATCCTATAAAAAATCCTTCCTGGTGCATTACCGGGATAAACTGATCCCATTGGAAACAGCTAAAATAGCCTGGTTCTATACCGCAAATGAAGTGGTTTATCTCCGCACCATCGATGACAAGCAGTATATTATAGAGTCAACCATGGAGCAGTTGGAACAACAACTGGACCCAACATTATTTCTGAGGGTAAGTCGCCAGTTTATACTCAATCGTAATGCTATAATCGAGGCAGAGTTTTATTTCAACGGGCGCTTACTGGTCAAAGTAAAACCACAGCCGGACGAGCATATTATTATCAGTAAAGCTAAGTCTGTTGAATTTAAAAAATGGATGAACAGCTAGGTCAATTCACCCCCTGGTTTTTCCATTTCACCGGGTTTGTCAGGGGTTGAAATCTTATTTTGACCAATTTTGTACTATGCAATGAGGCCAATACAAACAAAAGAACAGGAAATGAAAAATGATATCGGCCTATACCGGATCTAAAAAAAGCAAAATCGACAAATATGAAAAGTAACAACACCACAAAGGGCATAGCCGTGGCACTGACCCTGTTATTTATGCTGTTCGGTCAGCTGGTTATAGCGCAACATGGTTCTGCAATGCAGGATAAGACGCCGCAGGAAAGGGCAAAGTTCCAGACAGCAATAATGAAAAGTAAGCTGGGCCTGGACTCCGTACAGCTAGAGCAGGTTGAGGCTATCAACCTGAAATATGCCTTAAAAAATGAACCGGTCATTAAAAGTGACGACAGTAAGTTTTCTAAGTTCAAACAGCTCAAGTCATCGCAAAAAGAAAAGGAAGCGGAGCTTAAAAAGATTCTCACCGCCGGGCAGTTCAGACAATACCAGGTTTTCCAGGATGAGATGAAGGCACAAATAAAAGAAAGGAGGAAGGAACAGTAACCAGACTGGTTTCCGGATATCAGCATTAATGTATCAATAAAAAAGAAAAATGAGAACGATATTATTCAGCCTATGCATACTAGCCTTCATCTTCTCAGGCGGTTGTTCTAAAAGTACAGATGGATCCCCGGCAGAACTGGCCGATGATGACCTGGCAGGACCGATTTCCCGTCCCTCCTCAGGATATGGTGCCGATGGTACTTATGCAGTATCAGAGATCGATTTCCCTAACACCGAATATCCAGGCACCAAAGTCACTGTATTTTATCCATCAGGCATTACCTCACCCCGGCCAACCATCTTCTACTCGCATCCCTATGGTGGCGAGAGCAAAGAGTATAACAGGGGATTGTTCGAATTCATTGCCAAAAAAGGTTATGTGGTTGTATTCGTTCCTTATGCCACCAACGACAGTACCATAGACCATCGTTATCTGACCTTGTGGACCGGTTTCACTAAGGCCGCTGCTGATTACCCAGGCATTATAGATACCAGGAAAGTGGCCTTTATGGGGCATTCCTTCGGTGGGGGTGCTTCGATCGGTCTGTCCTATAAAGCTTTCACCGAAAAAGGCTGGGGGAAGGACGGACGCTTCCTCTTTACGATGGCGCCCTGGTATAGTTACCAGATCACCTCCGACCAACTCGCCAGCTTTCCTGCCAATACGAAGATGATCACCCAGGTCTATGATGAAGATGTTTATAACGATCATCGAATGGCAATAGATATCTTTAAGAACATCAATATTTCTAATGCTGAAAAGGACTACTATTACCTGAAATCTTCAACGGTGGCCGGCTATAAATATGCTACGGACCATACGCTGCCCAACACCCGTACTGCCTACGATGCATATGACTATTATGGGGTTTATCGTTTGCTGGATGCGCTGATTGATTATAGTTTCAATAACAGCGCAGCGGGAAAAAATATGGCACTGGGAAATGGTTCAGTCGAGCAGGTTACCATGCCTGGATATAATGGGCAGTTTATGGCACCGCTCGAAGTCACAGATAATCCCGTCGCAAAATACAGCCAGGATAAATATGAATTTAAATGCAGCAGTGTGCTGTATAATCCAAGAATAGCCCATTGCAAATAACCGTTTCAGAACAAAACGATGAAAAAGATAGTTTTACTGCTGATGGTGCTGTTCGCATTTCGCGCTGCCTACACCCAACAACCATTTTCCCAGGTAGATCATTGGCTTGACGCCCATGCCAGTGAAATGGGAGGCAGACTGATACTGGTGGTCTATAAAGATGGGAAGGTGATTTATAGCCATGCGGTCAATGAAATGAATGGCAGACAGCAGATGCTGGTCAGGCTGATCGCTAAAAGGAAGGGAGCGGAACCGGATTTAGGCGACTATACCGAAACGACAAAACAACCCATTGCCAGTTGCAGCAAATGGTTGAGTGCAGCGCTGGTGATGACTTTTGTGGATGAAGGCAAAATACGGTTAAACGATACAGTTGGGAAATTCCTTCCTGTACTTTCAAAAAACGGGAAAGGCGGCATTACGATCGGAGATTGCCTGTCCCATATGACAGGTATCCTGTCCCCGGATTTAAAAGAAGACCTGAAAGAGAAGCGGCAAGCAAATAATATGGATGAGGTGATCGCCCAGATCGGCGCCTATCCTATAGAGGGACTTCCGGGAACAGTCTTTCGCTATAGCAATACCGGTCTGCAAATCGCCGGTGCAATACTCGAAAAGATCACCGGCAAGCGCTTTGAGACGTTGTTTGCCGAGCGCATCGCCGGGCCGCTGGGAATGAAAAACACGGATTTTGGATATGGCGCAGTAGCCCTACCTGCAGGCGGGGCCAGCAGCACACCCGAAGATTATATCCACTTTTTAACCATGATTTTAAACAAGGGCGTCTTCCATGGGAAAAGGATTTTATCGGAAAAAAGTATAGCCGCGATGCAAGTAAACAGAATCACCCCTGATGTCAAAGTAGCCTATACGCCCGCGGAAGCCACAGGTGTAGGGTATGGTTACGGGGAGTGGATCATGGGCAGTGGTTGGGTCAGCAGTCCGGGGCTTTTTGGCAGTTACCCCTGGATTGACAACAGCAAGGGATACTGTGCGTTTTTGATGGCCTTTTATCTGAAAACTGACGGTCGGCAGGAAAAATATGCTGAACTGAGAAAATTGGTCGATGAACAGATCAGGTAAAATAACGCTTTCGATTGTTGCTTTCATGATCGCTTCAGCCTTTGATATCCTGAACTTTGATACTCTTGAACCATTACTGTAATTAAATGTATGTTCATAACTACTGGCTATTTTGATATACTATGAATACAGCAGGATACTCAGCAACACCACTGGCTAAAAAATTGGGCATCAAAGACGGATTCATAATTCGCCTAGTGGGTCAACCAACATATTATTTTGATCTGTTTGAGGACATGCCTCTCAACATCCAGATACTCGATGATACGACAACAGCCAAAAACCTTATTCATTATTTTACGAGGCAAGCAGACGATCTGCGCAGAGATATACCCTTATTAAAGAAAGAAATCCAAACCAATGGGATGATATGGATCTCCTGGCCCAAGAAGGCATCAAAGATCTCCACTGATGTTACTGAAGACGTGATCCGGAACCTTGCGCTAAGCAATGGTCTTGTTGACATTAAAGTTTGTGCGATAGATGAAATCTGGTCCGGCCTTAAATTGGCCATACCGGTAAAGGACAGGGCCAAAAAATAAAAAAACGATTGGTCCAGTGAAACAGATAAACAAAACTACAAAGAATAAGGGGCTAACACTGGTCAGCCCCTACAAATAGTACATACATCTAAACAATTCCTACTGCACTACATCAATATCCATAGCATACGCTTGTACTGAACCATCAGTTAAATTAGTGACATTACCATTCATCCAGTATTTCGCCTTCGAATGGCTGGCATCTTCCCATTCGCCTCCGCAAACATAAATATCACCTGCATTTATATCTATCCTCGCTGAGCCACTGAACGGCTTAGTGCCCCATCGCGTAAATCCTGGAATTCCATTAATCCAGATCCCAACACGCTCTTCTTTTGAATTACGTCCGCCAGATCCTGAAACATATGCAATACCGTTATAGACTGCGACATCCCTCGCCTCGTAATAAGCAGTATTCGGGGTAAGTGCTATAGGCGCGTTATTCTTCCAGTACATGGCGACCTTACCGGTGTCGGCACCCAACAGCGTGCTGCCAACTACATATACATCTGTACCGTCCACGGCAAGCCCGAGTGCATTGTAATAAGCGTAGCCTGGAAGCGTGTTCAAAGTGTTTAAGTTGCCATTTTTCCAGTATGACCTATAATCCGGATTTGGCACATAAACGTCGCCATTCGAGGCCACAACTGCCTGCCCAGTTAGTTCGCCACCAGGCAAGATATTAAGCACTCCATTTAACCAATACACCGCCGTTTCTACATAACGGCCTATGTACCCTGTAATGTACACATCACCAGTTGCTGACACAGTAATACCACTGGTCCAAACATCTCCTGTTAAATTACTCCTGGGAAGCGTAAAGGCATTTCCATTGTGCCAATACATTCCCACCGCGTCGCCAGTTGAGAGATCATACGAAATTCCGGAAACGTATACATCACCTCCCACCACCTGTATGCCGGTAGCTTGTGTTCCTCCGGGCAAAACAGTTGTTACTATACCGGTGCCGTCATCTTTCCAATATACAGCCTGGTTATCCTGGGTTCCTGCTACATATACAGTAGGACTTGTTAACGTTCCTGCACTGGCCTGCTTATTGGATTTTAATGTAAGATCCGCCTGATCTTCTATCATACTTTTCTTGCAACTGAAGAACACGAGAAAAAGGGCTCCCGCCCAAACATGCCTGAAAATTCCTGCACATGCTTTCATTGATAAATGTTTATGGTTAATAAATATCTGTGCAGCAAAAGAACCCTGCTCCCGTTCATTTATTCAATGAACGCGTTATTTTGTCAATAGAAGTACACATTTTTTAATAATAACCGTGTAGCACAGCTATCATATCTGACTTCAATAATTCACAGGAGGAGAAATAGACTGATTGAAAAAAATCCTGGAGATAAGAAAACAAAACAATATACGGGTTATACGTTAACAACATACGATAGGGTTTGTTTATGCAATTTAGCGAACTTGTACTATTATCATCACACTTTAGCGATTATATTTGAAGATGTATTTTGTATGCCTACGCATTCGTCATACCAATTCTCGTTCTTACACCATAAATCATGACCATTGAAGCTCTGCCTGTTTCAATAAAATATTTTAATTCCTCCCCATTACTTAATTGAACCAAACCAAAAGTAAAAGGCCCACTTCGATACCCCTTGAAATCTCCGTATCGTCTATCTTCAGCACCATTCATCCTGCCAGACAATAACACTCCACTTTCTTTTGTAATCAGCTTTCTGGACGTCAAGACACTGAAATTATCTTCATCAATTACAGTTGAACAAATTACCAATTCATTGTCAGACAGCTCAATTACTATCTCTGGAAACGAATTATTGAAACCTGTATCTTCTTCATAAAACCTTGTCCATTTAAAGTCATACGGTTTCATCGTATGTCTTTTAATAGAAGCAGTACAAATATTGTGAATTGATCTGTCAGATTTCTCCATTTACATGGCTTTTTACAATGAAAATTATTAGTAATTCTAAAAATAGTGTTATTTAATCGTGCGGCAAAAGCGGATAGAAGGCCCTATGGTCATATCATTACATCTATCAGGATCTTGTACTGAAGTTGCTATTCTAAGTCAATTTGTTATAAGCAATAATGCCCGCTCGTTATAACGCAGGCGTTGAAGCCACATGTACAACACTGGTTTCATTGGTACCAGACATTGATAGTCGCTACGGCACAAAGATAATTCCAAGCCCCTATTTCACAACTTCACTCACCAGAATGACAGGCATAGCATTCGTATAGTTCACAAAATCTGCACGAATCGCGTCTCTATTTGGAGCGATAGCCGCCTGATACTCACTTAAGCTTTTTACATAGAAAGTGCCGATAGCCATAAAAGGTAAAGGTTGGTTGGGAATACCACTGGAGAGGCCTTTCTCAATAGTATATTTAACCAGATTTGATCCTAAAAAACCTGCCACCATAGGCATGTGTTTAGTTTCATAATACTCCATATTGAAGGTTTTGCCTTCGGCATAAGGGTACATGATGGAAATTTTAATCAACCCTTTTTCAGTAACATCAGTATTGTGTTCTTTAGATTTTCCTGACTGCTTTTCCTGACTAAATGCAATGAAACTAGAGGTTAAAAGCAAACATGATAAGATTAATTTAAGCTTCATGACTGGTTAACTTTATTTAAAGAAATGTAAGACTTTAATAGCACTTAAGGAAATTTCGGGCGACTGAATATCTTCTCATAAATCAGACCATCGTATATTTGATCATGCACTTCAAACTCCTGTTCCAGGCAGCGCTTATAGTACTTTCGATAGTACCGGCCAGCGGCCAGCTACGATCATCGATAGCTAAGGAAAATATCACCTTCTCAGTGATCAACCCCGGCCGGGTTATGCGCATCAACCTGCAGGAGCCATTAAAAATCACCGCCGTTATCTGGAAGCAACAACATCTTCCTTTCGAAAAGAAAGACAAAAATAGCTATCTGCTCACATTCCCCCAGGAACTGACCCAATGATGAACCAATTATCGGTACCAACACATCAGACAAATACTACAAGGGAAGTGCCATGCTCCATACTATCAGGCAGATCATAGGTGATGCTGCTTTCAGGAAATGGCTGCAACGCCTGAACAAAGATCTTTATCATCAAACCGTCTCTACCAATATGATCAGGTTAAATCAGATCTACAGGCTGGCTTTACCCCTGATTTCTTCGGTAAACCGGAAGCAACTGCCGA
This sequence comes from Chitinophaga filiformis, assembly GCF_900102545.1. Classification (GTDB taxonomy): domain Bacteria; phylum Bacteroidota; class Bacteroidia; order Chitinophagales; family Chitinophagaceae; genus Chitinophaga; species Chitinophaga filiformis. Next base: position 286,380 of record NZ_FNBN01000001.1, read on the forward strand.
GGCGATCTTAAAACTGGTAGATAGTGAAAATCCGCCGTTACGGTTATTCCTCGGCAGCAAGGCATATCCCTGGGTAAAACAGGTGTATCAAACCCGCTATGCGGAATGGGATGCCTGGAGTGAAGTGTCAAACGAAGCCCATGGACACTAAATATCTGTCCTCATTCTAAAACAACAATAAAAGATCATATCATGAAAACGCAAAAAGTATGGTTCATAACAGGCGCATCAAAAGGCTTTGGATTGGAAATTGCCAAAGCTGCGCTTGCAGCAGGTGATAAGGTAGTCGCAACAGTCAGAAACAACGCTGATCGGTTAAGGGCTATTCTCAAAAATGACAATGACGCACTGGTTGCAACACTCGATGTAACTAAGGAAGATCAGGTGAAACAAGGCGTGCAGGATGCGATAAAAAAATTTGGCCGGGTAGATGTATTAGTGAATAATGCCGGCTATGGCCTGCTTGGTGCTACCGAAGAAGTATCTGATCTGGAAGTAAGAAAGCAATACGATACGAATGTTTTCGGGCTACTGAATGTTACCAGGGCTATTTTACCCTACATGCGCAACCAGAAATCAGGACATATCATCAACATATCTTCCTTACTTGGTTATATAGCCTCTGTACCCGGATTCGGCCTGTATGGTTCTACTAAATTCGCAGTAGAAGGTATAACGGAGGGTCTGGCACTGGAAGTAAAACCACTGGGTATACATGTTACAACAGCGGCACCAGGCTATTTCAGAACAAAATTCGCCTCTACTGAATCCTATCAGGCGGCAGAAAAGGTCATTGATGCATACAAAGATACCGTAGGACATGTAAGAGGATTCATCAGCCAAATAGATGGCAACCAGCCAGGCGACCCGGTAAGGCTGGCACAGGTAATCCTCAAGCTGGCTGCGAGTGAAAACCCACCGATACACGTACCACTGGGATCGGATGCGGTAGCTGCCTTCCGGGCCAAAACAGTGCAGGCTGGCAAAGAAGTAGATGAATGGGAGAGCATATCTGCCAGTACAGACTATCCAAAAGATTAAGAAGCAATAAAATAAAAGAGGACGCCTTTAAGACGCCCTCTTTTGCTATGATCAAGCGAATTCGATAAAGACGATCATTCCATTCTCAAACTCTTCACCGGGCGCAAGTTTGACATTTTTCAAACAACATTCAATATTAATTTAAAATCGTAGGGCCGATAACACCCGATTGCCGAAACTCCGATAACTACCCGATACTACATACACATGAAATCCCCCTAGATGCGGGAACTATAAAAACTTTGTCACCAATGCTAGTTTGTAATATTATAAATTTGAAAACCTGATCAAATAAACATGTACTGATAATGGAATTGTTGTTTGCATATTTTGAATCAAAGTCCCGGCTAATACTGAGTGATGCAGAGAAGGAACTGATCTCGGCAAAGTTCAGGTCCAAACATGTGAGAAAAAGACAGTACTTGTTGCAAGAAGGCGATGTATGCAAATATTTCAGTTTTATTGATCACGGTGCGGCACGTACATACTCAGTTGATGAAAAAGGAAATGAGCACATTTTACATTTCGGGATCGAAGGCTGGTGGATGGGCGATCATGAGAGTTTCACACATGATATACCCAGCAGGTTGAATATTGATACATTCGAGGACACTCATTTCCTGACCATAACCAAAGACTCTTTACAGGAGCTCATAGAAAAAATTCCAGCAGTTGCTATAACCATTAAAACGATATATAATCAAAGAGCCATTTCAGCCGAGAAACGGATACATGCAGCGATAAGCCTTACGCCTGAAGAGCGATTCCAGGAGTTGAGGGCAACATATCCTGATTTTTTGCAAAGATTTCCGCTGGGTCAGATCGCTTCCTATTTGGGTATCTCTATAAAAACTTTAGGGCGAATCAGAAGCGGAGGCAAATAAAAAGGCTTTCGGAATATTTGAATCATACCAATACAATTCAGTAAGTAGCCGCAACCATGCCCCTCTGATCAACAGCGACCATCCGTTATGAAAAACGTCATAGTTATTTCTGGTCAAATGTCCAATTCCTTCGTATTCCCATAGTCTAATTTTGTCTTAACGATAAAATCTGGAAAAATGAAACAAACTATTTTGATGTCAGGTTTGGTTGTATTGCTCACAGCCTCCTGGAAAACGAAAGAAGGGCCGGTATTGGCAACAACCGCAACAACAGTAGCGCATACAGAAGGAAATGGATCCCGACTAATCACCTCAAAAACTACAGAAATGAACGATTCAGCTGCATTGGAAGTTGTCAATAGATTATTTGAACGTTTTAAAGCCGGCGCATCGCCCACCGAACTGGCCAGCTTCTATGACGAAAAAGCCGATTGGTTCATTCCTGGTGACATCAGAAATGTCCCCTGGATCGGCAAAAGGACGGGACGACAAGAGATTGCCGAGCATTACAGGTTATTAAAGCAATATATCAAGCCTGAAAAGCTGGACATTACCGAGATCCTGACCAAGGGAAACAGGGTCGTTATTCTTGGCTATCTTGAATCCCGCTATAAAGAGAGTAATAAACTCATAAATTCAGAGTTCAGCATTGATATCATTGTCGAGAACGGCCTGATCACGCGCTATCACTTTTTGGAGGATTCCTTTGACGTATCGGTTAAGGCTAAGTCTTAATATAGCAGGCTTCCATGATCATACCTGAAAAACCAGTATGTGTATGTATTAGTTGCGATATGCGTTCCTGTTAGGATGAGCCGTTATAAAAAGCTTTCCAATATTGATATGCCCCCAAGTGTTTAACTTTTTGGGGGCATATCAACACATTCCGAGGCTTATTGCTAAATGCCCGGGACAAGATTGTATTTTGGCCGCCTCGCGGAGTGGTATGTCTGGTTGATACCCTCCTTTATCGGACGTAAGGCGCTAACTTTTTAAATACAGGTTTCATTTTATGTGATTCGGTGACAGGTGTAACCAGATAACAGGTTTGTAAATTTTACAGGGTTATGTATATTTGAATGTACCTATACCTTCTCAATCCCATTATCTATTATGAAATCGTGTCGACATATTCTGTTAATAGTTTCATTGTTATTATCATTGTCGAATGTCATTAAAGGCAGTTCCTGGCAGGACCCATATTGGAATGATGGCTTGAAGCAGGCCTCACTGATCGCTACGGGACATGTCACCAATACCAAAGACGGTCATCTCTGGATCACTTTGAATAAGGTGTATAAAGGATCTTCTTCCTCACAAGAAACCATAGATATAGCACTATATGGGTCAGAAGATGAAGAATCAACACCTCGTTTAGCAGTAAGCACGCCATTGCTTGTCGTGTTAACGAAGGATACTACAACAGGTAAGTATACCGTTTTTACGCCTTCTTTCGGCATTTACCCAATCAAGGACTCTGCTGTTTGGCTACCATTACAGGATCCTGTGAGATATAGTGAAGTATCACTTGATTTGGTTGATCAACTGATACGCCTTACTACCTCCCCCACCCGCTTTGTGACCGATAGTCTTCGCAAAACGGCGCGAACGAAGTTGGCCGGCCAGGACATATTTTCTAAAAAGGACAATGACCTGATGCAGCAAAATTTAATGTTGCAGTTATTGGCACGTACCTCGAAAAAAGAAGATATTCCTGTCGTTATCCGGTTCTTGAAATCTCCCTATTGGATGATTCAGAGCTCTGCCATTCAGGCGCTGGGACATATTGCTTCTCCCGCAGTAATACCGTACCTGACTGAGGTCATTAAGAATGGAACGTCAAATTATGTATTATCCATTGCCGGAAAAGCCTTATGGCAATCTGGTGGTATTTCGGAGAAATGGCTAAAAAAGCGGGTATCACAGCTTAGTCCCGAAACGGTAATATTGGCGCGTGATTTTATGAATCCTATCAGAAATTCATTGCCAGGCCCTCGTTATTCGCTTATAGCAGCGATCATGCGCGCAGAAGGTAATAAAGCGTCATACGACAGTTTGCTTTCTCAGGCAGAAGCATGGTTAAAGAAAAACCCACATATATATATCAGCCCTTTAGAAAATGCGAAGACATATTACGGATTCCAGGAGGCGAGAACACGACCCGTCGATTCTGTATTTATTCTGAATTTTAACACAGATACTTTCAGTGTATTTCCACAGGAGATATTCAAATATCGTAAACTCAGGCAGCTGGCATTGGGTGGTTGTCTTATCAAGCACCTACCTGACTCGATTGATCTGCTGTCGGATCTGGAGATATTGCAAATAGAAGGCGACTCTTTGGAAACACTTCCGGCTGGCTTCTTCCGTTTGAAGAATTTGCGCAAGTTGCAATTATCTGATATGAAACTTGACTCTTTGCCAACTGCAATTGGCCAACTCACTCAATTGGAAAGATTTAGTTATATGGGAGATGCGCTTCATACACTTCCCGAAAGCATAGAAAAGCTCACACAACTGCGTGAACTAAACCTTCGTATGGCAGGTATTGATTCCTTGCCGCAGGCTATTGCTCTTCTACCAGCATTGAAAGAGATTGAGCTATATGGCAATCGCCTTACACATATTCCGGAACCTTTGTTGCATAACGCCTCCGTTACAATGATACATTTAGGATCCAATGATATTTCATCTATCCCGGCTAATTTGAGCGATATGAAAAGTCTACGTTATCTGGATCTTTCCTATAATCCATTGCCACTTCGGGAGCGTGCACGTATTGATAGTAGCTACAAAGGGATTGTCATTAATACGGAGACATATGATGGCAGAGCATACAGCATCGAGGATGCTATAGAGCATAGTGAAATGGCAGGTTCCGTGCAAGTCAGTAATTCCAACGTAAGTCCTGATTTTGATTTTTCGGTGTTGACCAATACATCCTACCTTGGTCTTAAGAACAACAAACTCAAAAAATTTCCGGAAAGTATCTGTAAACTGACAACATTGGAAGCCTTACGATTGGATAATAACAATATTACAACAATACCTGATTGTATAGCTAACATGAAAGGATTGAAGCGGATTTTTCTAATGGATAACGATATTACTACCTTACCTGCAGCCATGGCGCAAATGGAGCAACTTGAAGAATTATATCTATTTCAGAATAAGCTGACGGATTTACCCGATTGGGTTGGAAAACTTAAAAATCTAAAGGAGCTGAGTATTGCCGGTAATCCTATTTCAGCTGAAAACAAAGTGAAGATAAAGTCGTGGTTTGCGGGACGTGATGTGCTGCTTTTCATTGATTAGAGTAATGTGTTCTACAGCGGGGAGTATTTCATTCAATACGGATACTGTTTTTTATTATCTAAGAGACGACCTGAAGGAGAATGAAAGGATTGCAGATTTTGAGGAAAGAAAGCAGAGTTAAGGGAAAGATTCCTCAATATCCGTTTAAGTCACTTCAAATAGATATTCACCAGATAATCAAAAATTGACTTCACGGTTGTCATCTTTTCCGCAATCTCATCCGGGATTGAGATATTGTACCTTTTCTCTACTTCTATAATAATTTCCACGACATCCAGATCATCAGCAGCTAAGTCGTCAGTAAAATTACTTTCCATCTTAATTTCCTCATATTCTACAGCCAGCTTTTCAACAATCAGCTTTTTCAGATCATCCAGTAATTCATCTCTGGTCATACTTTTTCTGATATAGGAAGCAGTAGAAGTACCTCCATTATCTTTGCCGGAGGCATTCAACCACGATAACACCAATTCCTTTGTCAGCAACTTTCCAGGGCAGCTCTTTTCTGCAAATTGCCGCATATTATGATCCCGGTGAAATCCTCTGGTAGCACTGAAGTTAGATTCGGGAGCGATATTGAATTTTTCGCACAGCGCTTTAACTACGATAACCAATGATTTCTTTTGTTCCTCCGTTGGCAGCTCTTCATCTCCATTTAAAAGCAATGTTACAGAAATAGCCTCATTTCGATAATTGGCAATGCCTGTCCAATTTACGCTAATAGGTCTCCCGGTCCATATAAGGCCATCTGGAGAGATCATAAAATGCCAACCCGCATAGGTCCAGTTCCTATCTTCAATCTGGAATTTCACCATTGAATTGATAATCTGCTCACCTTTATAATTCTTAATAGCCGGCATGAAAGTATGATGCAGGATAATCTCGTCAACCTTTCTGTTAGTATGTTCCTTGTTAAGGTAAGCATCAAACGCATTCCCTGGCATGCTGACAATTTCCTTCAGATAGTCTTCTGCCACTTTACGTACTTCATCCGGTAGTTTTTCTGAAACAGCCAATTTTGTCATGATGCCAATTGCTTCCTTCTTTACCTCTGATGTTGCGTTGGGGTTGATAGCAATATCCCGTACACTTTTTACAGCACCTTTTTTCTCCAGGAGAGAAGCGTTCTCCGTCAAAGCCATTGCAGCGAAATAGCTCAGAATGCTCAACGAAGGACTTTGATCCGGTGTTACCGGTTTAGCAACTACTACGGTAGCTTGAGGATTAACTTTAAGTGTGTCCGGCTGAAGTGGTACAATGGGCGCTTTCTTATTGTATAATGCCTGTAACGTCATCAATGCATATTGCTTGGTTTCTTTATCCTTGCTGGTCAACAAAGGTGTTAGCCTTATGATAGCTTCCAGTTGTGCTATGTCTTTTTGGATATTCTGCATTTCCACTTGTCTTACTTCTTCCCTGTCAGCCCTTTGTAAGGTAGCTTTCTGCATATCCTCCTCCCGTTTTGCTTCGCGGTCGTTGTAAGTCTTGGTAAAATACAAGCCCACTCCCGCAAACAGGATGCTTGAAATGAAAGAGGCTATTATCTGAAGCTTATCCCATCCATCACGCTTTTTGTGTCCTTCTACTTTTTCACTTAATGCCTCTACCTTTTTGGATAGCGCTGACAGCTCCTCTGAGATATTGTTGTCCATAAAATCAGTTGAAAACATCTATTGAAAAACATCATTGGCCAGCATAGCTAACAACATGTATTTCAAATATGCCTGAATCAGGACGAAATAACAATACCAAGTAGTTGGTATTTTTTCAAAACATAAGCAATTATGTATTATGATTTATATTAAAAACACTGACGTATATCAACCGGTACAGCATATCGTAGCCACTTTTCATCAAAACCATCATAAATACTGCTTATCTTTAATCTGTTTATTTGATTCCTATACCTTATTTATGAAAGCCGTTACCATTTTCCTAGTATGTATTCTCCTTACCATATCTGGCCGGGCACAAATTTTTTCCACTGATTTCCAGGATCCCCCCTACCCTTACTATGATGGTCACAAATGGGGCATCACCGATATGAACCGGCAAGTACGTGTTGCTCCTCAATACGATAGCATTCTATATTTCAGGGCTACGCTATTAGATCTATATTCATTCAAAGCAGATACTTTCGCATTGGTCCGGAAAGGTAAAAAATTGGGAGCTATTGACCTGCAGGGAAACGCGCTTACTCCCTGTAACTATGACCGGTTAGAACATCTATATTGGGGTATAGCCCGTGGTAAACAGAATGGGAAATATGCAATACTGAACCTAAAAACACGCAAGCAGGTGACGCCCGCTGTGTATGACAGCGTAGCTGATCACTGTTCCTGCACATCCAGGATATTCAGAGTATGGCAGCGTGGGAAACAAGGTTATATCAATGCTGACACTGGCAAGCTGGTCACGCCAATCATATATGACAAGGTTGATTATGTGGAGGGTATGGACACTATTGGCCTGGTCATAAAAAATAAAAAATGTGGTCTGGTGTCATTGATGAGCGGCAAGGAGTTGTTACCTCTTGTATACGATACCATTACCCCTATGTGCCAGAATAGCAATAACGTAGTCGTAGTTGCAGCACACGCCAGCGGTACGACGAAATATTTCGACTGGTGGTGGCAAGAGGTGAAGTTTGCAGATGGAGGGAAAAACCTACGCAGGTATAATGACTATCCCGAAGAAAGCAAAGAAGAGACGCCACCTGGTCCTAAGATAGGTACAACCTCCTCCCGCATACTCTCTATTTACAAACAGGGAAATGATAACTGGAAAGTAAATGAGGAAGACCTAATGAACGATCCTCCGAAAATATACAATACATTTGAACTAAGCGGATTCAGTTCCGTGAAGCTGATACCGACAGAGGAACGACCCGCCAAATATGCACTGCTATTAGTACGTAAAAATGGGAAAGCGGGCATCATCAGGCCTACAGGAGAGGAAGTGATCCCTTTTATTTATGATGATATTGTAAAAACTGCACATTACTACAAGACGACCCTGAACGGAAAAGTGGGTATGCTCGACGGGCTCGTACTCACAACAATAAAGAAGCCGGTACTCAAAAGGATTCTCGAAAAAGAAGGAGATACTTTTGAAAAAGCTTCAAATGTAGGAAGTATGAATGCCTGGTTGGTAGAACTGCCAGACGGGAAAAAGGGTTTTATGATAAAGGCAAACGGAAGGTTGTTGATTCCGGGAATGTAGGAAGACTAAAAGCTGGCCATGACGAACGATACATATTTTGTCATCTTTTTAAATAGTTAATACGTGTTTAAAACTCAGTTCAGAGTGTTAATTCTGACAATGAAAATAGTAATCACACTTAGTATTCTGCTAATCGTCAACACTGCCTACGGTCAACATAAACCTCATAAAAACAGACTATCAAATGAAGATAGCGACTGGGCAAATGGTGACGCCAGACGATTTTTTAGAAAGAACTATAAGCGACAAGACCATCAGTGCTTTGCAGGAAAGATAAGTGTACCAGGTAATGAAATATATAAGTACAACGAAGACATCATTATAGTTCATGACACAACCGAAGCAAGTCAGTATATGTTCGAAAAAGGTATTCTGCACAGTGGGCTTTTCGGTGGAGGTCAACAGGTTGCAGAACGTCCCGATATAAATTCAATGTCAGCTAACCAGAAAGCCTTGTATGGTCTTACCAGAACAGATACACTGTATATAGGCGACATTACTGAGCTTCCTTTTCTCAGTAAATCTGCAAAGATAAAACGCTTTAGATTCCTGCTATTCCGGATAGGACTGGCAAACCCAACCGAGTATTACTTTGAACTAACCAATCCGCTCTTCAAGTCAACAGATCCTCCGGCCGAATTTATAAAGGGTGCAACTTTGACCTTTTTCAAACAATATTCAATATTAATTTAAAATCGTAGGATCGATAACACTTATGGAATTGGTATTGAGCGATTCACTGGCCTGTATGTGCTTTAGCGCTATAGGTAAGATATTTGCTTAAGATCTACCCGAAGCCACCTTATAACTGGGATCCTCCATTACATTCACTTCAATCACAGCCCCTGCATTTTTTAGCAGCAGGCGGCAATCTTCACTCAGATGCCGCAGATGCAATGTCTTGTTTGCCTTATGATAACGCTCTGTCAGCTTATTCAACGCCTCGATGGCACTCATATCTGCAACTCTGCTCTCCCGAAAATCTATGATCACATCGCTGGGATCATTCTGAACATCAAATTTTTCAAGGAACGCTGTAACTGACCCAAAAAACAAAGGGCCATAGATCTCATAATGTTTGATCCCCTGATCGTCGGTGTATTTCCTTGCCCGTATTCTTTTGGCGCTTTCCCAGGCAAATACCAGGGCTGATATGATCACACCCATCAGTACCGCTAATGCCAGGTTATGTAACCATACCGTGATAGCTGCTACCAATATGCCCACAATAACATCATGGCGTGGCATTTTATTTATTATTCTTATACTGCCCCATTCAAATGTTCCAATAGCTACCATAATCATCACGCCCACCAGGGCTGCCATTGGAACACGTTCTATAATAGGTGCGCCAAAGAGAATAATTATCAGAATAGTGACGGCGGCTATAATACCTGACAGGCGCGCCCTGGAACCTGCTGACAGATTTACAAACGACTGCGCGATCATGGCACAACCACCCATTCCGGTGAAAAAGCCATTAACCACATTCGCTGTTCCCTGTGCTATAGCTTCTTTATTTCCTCTCCCTTTAGTTCCTGTAATTTCATCTACCACATTCATTGTTAGCAGGCTCTCTATAAGTCCAACACCCGCCATTACAAGGGAGTAAGGAAAGATGATCTTTAGCATATCCAGATTAAACGGTACGGCGGGTATATGGAATGGCGGGAAACCACCGCTGATGGAGGCAATATCCTTAACAGTTTTGGTATCAATGCCAAAGCCCAGGACGATCAAAAAGACAACAATGATAGCTACCAGTGAGGCCGGCACTGCTTTGGTTATTTTTGGAAATAATATAACAATGAGGATAGTGAGCGCTACCAGGCCAAGCATGATCCATAAAGCAGATCCTGTAAGCCATGTACTGCCTTCTACAGTGGCAATTCTAAACTGCGCTATCTGAGCTGAAAAGATAATTATCGCCAGGCCGTTTACAAAGCCATACATTACAGGTTGTGGCACCAGGCGAATGAACTTTCCTAACCTGAAGATCCCTATCATAATTTGTAGCAGGCCTGCGAGCGCGACTGCTGCAAATACATATTCGACTCCGTGACTTTGCATCAAAGCAATCAGGACCACCACTGTAGCACCCGCTCCGCCCGATACCATGCCTGGCCGCCCACCCAAAACAGCTGTGATCAGTCCCATCAAAAAGGCAGCATAAAGACCGGTTAAAGGTGATAATCCCGCCAGAATGGCGAATGATAGAGATTCTGGAATCATGGTCATAGCCACGGTAAATCCCGCCAGTACTTCAGTCTTGTAATTAACTTTTTGTGAGAAGTCGAATAAATTAAGGTAAGCCTTCATGTAAAAGAAAGATTAAAAAAGGCAAAAATAAGCATTTGTGATTTGTAGCGTGGAATAGTGTGCTCAGTATACCGGCACCAGCCCAACGCGGCAGACTGATTATAAATGAATGTACCGTATATTCGTGGTCACTTTAAAATACTGAGAATACCTATGCCTGACTTTTCACTTTGGCTGGAATTTGAAGCTGTGGACTTCGGTGATTATGATATCGAGAATGAATTTTGCAATATTCATGTTGACACCCGGGAGGGAATACGTTATGGAATAAATGTCTGGACATTTAAATTCGTCGAAACAGCCAGACTGCTCGACCAGCAGAACGGAGAGAATTTGAATGGAACCTATCTTCGCCCTCCAGACTTGCTGGTCAAAGAGCTTACCCGCGAGTGTATTGAAAAGGTAATTGAAGACTTATTAAAGGCAGGGCCTCTGGATCAAATGTTGAATCCCAGTGTTTATGCCGGATCATTGAATAATATAGTGGATGATGACTGATATCTTCAGAAAACGATATCATTCCATCCTCAAGCTCTTCACTGGATTTGCAATCGCTGCTTTTACTGCCTGATAGCCAACAGTCACCCACGCGATAATCTCAGAAATAAGAATAGTCAACAAAAATATTTCAATGCCAATGTCTATTCTATATGCAAACCTCTGCAGCCAGTAATGCATTACATAATAAGCTAATGGTGTTGCGATTAAAAATGCAATGCCAATAAGCAGTGTAAATTCTTTAGAGATTAAATAAATGATGTTGGTTACGGATGCTCCTAATACTTTTCTGATGCCTACTTCTTTGGTACGCTGCACTGCCATGAATGAGACAAAACCATACAAGCCAAGACAGGAAATAAATATGGCAATGCCTGCAGCTATTTTAAATAACTGCGAGAGCTGGTGTTCCCGCTTGTAAAAGCTGGCGATCTTGTCATCGAGAAACTGGTATTCATATATAAAATCGGGATAAGCCTTGTTCCAAAGTCTTTCTATTGTGGCCAGGGTTTGTTTTACATTTTGCGGTTCTATTTTTATGTTGATCAACCGGTATACCATTTTGAAAGAACCGAGTACTACTGGCGTCATTTCTTTTTCCAGCGAGCTGCCGTTAAAATTTTTCACCACACCAACAACCGGCGCAACCATATTTCCATCGAAAAAGTTTATTCTTTTACCTATGATATCTTCAGGGTTTTGGAAGCCTAATTTTTTCACCATCATCTCATTGACTACAAATCCGTTTACGGAATCTGCCTGGCTATATGGCTTGCCTGCAATGAACTGAATGTTATACGTTTTAAAGTAATCGGCATCTGCCCATTTAAAATCGGCTTTAAAGTCTGATTTTTTTAAGGCGTTATCAAATTTAAAATCACTATCCCAACCTGCTTTATCCATCGCGCTAAAGGCGCTTAAACTTACATTCTTTATCCCGGCCTGTTGCAGCAATTCTGCTTTTATAGCGTCCATTTTAGACAGACGTTTACTGTCGTTGCCCAAGGGTACAGTAACGATTGCATCCTTATCAAAGCCCATAGCCGCATTTTGGAAGAGATTCATCTGGCCCACGACAATCAATGTTCCAATAATCAAAGTTTGCGCTACGGCAAACTGGAAAACAACCAGCACCCTTCTCATAGAAAGCCCACCCGTAGTTTTGCTGGTGAATTTATTTTTCAGCACGTTGATGGGATTAAATCCAGATAAGACAATTGCCGGGTAGAAGCCAGATAAAAAGGTAACACTAATAATAAGGATGAATAAAAATACAATCAAAGGGAAAGAGAACTGTATATTCACTGATATCTGTAAAAGATTGTTGAGCAAGGACAGTGCACTGAATGCAAAGCCAATGGCTATAATAACAGAAGCCAGCGTAATGAGCAGCGTTTCACTTAAAAACTGTATTACCAATTGTTTTTTACTGCTGCCTAACACCTTTCTGATACCGACTTCTTTCGAGCGGCTTACGGCCCGGGCAGTAGCAAGATTTATAAAGTTTATGCATGCAATAATTAAAAGGAATATGCCTACCAGGCCCAGGGCGGCAATCAATTCTTTACTGAAGGTTTTCCCGCTATAAGTTCCGAACTTGCTATTGTAGTGTATATCGCTTAACGGCTGCAACATATAACCATGGTTGGCATATTCGGCAGGGGCATGCTTTTTTACAAAAGCTTTGAGATCTTTATCAAACTGCTGTGCCGACATGTTTTCCGGAAGCACTAAGAAAGTATTTAAAGATCCGTCCTGGCTTGCCCAATCCATTGAGATTTCCTCGTGCATGGATTTAAAAGAGAGCACTATCTGTGGGGGAAAGTCGGTATTGGCAGGAACATTCTTCAGGACGCCCGTGACCTTGTAAACCTGGTCATTATTATACTTAATGAATTTATTGATAGCTGTCTGCCAATCTCCAAAATACTTCTCCGCTATTGCTTGTGAGATCACCGCCGTATTGGGTTCTGATAAAGCAGTTTCCGGATTGCCTGAAAGAAAGGGGAAATTGAATATGCTGAAAAATTCCGGCTCAACATAAAATACATTCTCTTTAAATTTCTTTTGTGATGTATTCGCTTTATCATCCAGCACGGTTATCTGCTGATCGCGCCGGTCATATATGCGCGCAACATGTTCCAGCTGCGGATAGTCTACTCGTAAGCCTTCTGCTACGGGAAGGGCACTGCCTTGCGAATAGTTTATACCATCCGGGGTTTGGGTTACTGCTACTACCCGGTAAATGCGCTCTTTGCTTTTGTGAAAATTATCAAAACTTGTTTCGTGTTGAATTAACAAAAAAACAAGCAGACAGGCAGCAATACCTACTGCCAACCCCATGGTATTGATTGCGGCATAGGCTTTATGGCTACGCAAATTCTGCCATGCTGTTTTCAGATAATTTTTTAACATAGGAAAGTAATATTAAAGGTCGAGCTATAGTAACCAGCAAAGCGACCAATAACAATGCCATCCGCTTATTAATAATGAAAACAAGCAATATATGAATTTAAAAAAATGGAAAGTGTACGATTTCGATACAGTAACTGTTCATTTATAAGGTAGTTCCAATGTCATTCCATAGGAAAGTAATTGCAATTGCTTATCGGACAACCATTCCGGTTATTTTCCCTATTATATCACCGAGACTTATGGGTTTTTCATTCTTCCAATATGTGGCTATGCCATCAAGATAGCCCGCCACATAAACATCATTTCCCGCCACAGTAATAGCATTTACCCCGGCACCTGCAGCCTCGTTTCCATTGGTCAACCGGAAGGCTGCGCCATTCTTCCAATAAACAACGATGTTCGCGCCTGCCTGATTTCTGTCGATCCCAGCCACATATATATCATTGCCGGATACAGCAATAGCATTTGCCTTACAACCACCAGAAAGGATGAAAGGCGCGCCGTTTTTCCAGTACATGGCAACTTCTCTCCCATCTGAATCGGTTTCAAATCCTGCCACATAAATGTCATTCCCGGATATTGCAATAGCATTGGCTTCTGCACTCTTTTTACCATCGGTGAGCGCTTCTGCTTTCCCGTTCTTCCAGCAGGTAGCCACGTATTCCCCCTGATCATTGACCTGGGAACCGGCTATATAAACATCGGCTCCACTGACGGCGATGGCATATAATTTAGCGTGTTCACCAAACGAGGTGGCCGTTCCATTTTTCCAATACATAGCCTGCCCTCCCTCGTTTCCAATCACATGTACATTAGCGCCGGATACGCAAATGCCCTCAGCTTTTGCATATGTTTTCCCATCAGTGAGTGTAACCGCTTTTTTATTTTTCCAATAGGTCGCCACAGTCTCTCCGGCTGTGTTATACTGATAACCGGCGATATATTCGTCATTATCTGATACAGCAATGGCTAACGCTCCTGCATCTGTTTTACCATCCGTCAACTGGATTATTTCCCCATTTTTCCAATAGTTGAGGCCAGTTCTTTTACCGGAAAAGTCATCAAATATGAATAATAGCGAAGGAGATGACTGCGCCTGAAGAATAGAGGTAGTAGCCAATAATAATAACAGTGAGCCTGCTAATCGTCTAAGTTTTCCGATCATTTTTTACTGCTTTTATGCCTTTAAAGATGATCCTCAAAAATATGTTGCTGCGAGGCTTTTGGGCACCTTCCTGTGACTACAGATTGACTACACGTTCCCTCAATGGCTGACTACAGAATGTCTACATGTTCGTCGGGCTGTTGTCGCTTACCGCTACGTTGATGTGTTGGCTGGCTATCATCAATATAGCATCATCCAGTTCTTTCTTCATATTGGCTATGTACTGGTTACTTTCTTTTTTGAAAAGAGATACTATATTTTTATAATAGTCTATCCCTTCCAACAGATTGCTTTTAAAGGTTTGAAAATATTTTGCCTGTTTGGCGCTCAGGTCGGCGGCCTTCTCCATCTGCTTTTTCCAGTACGTAATATATAAGTGTAATTCGTTAATAAAAATGTTCGGCCGGTATAATGTATTAAGCAGGTGTAATCTGCCATAAATATGACCTACCATTTCTGACAAGGTATACACCCCTGAAAAATAGGCAAGGTTAGGACCGGGACATATGGTTACGGCTGCGCCAGGGCGCCATGGCTTAATGTTGTCTTTTAGCAGGGCTGCTGTACCCAGACCTTCACAGAGGCAATCTTTTACAGTTATATCTTCTAAGGCCTTATTATGCTCTTCCGGTGGTAGCTGTTTTTCCTGCAGCTGTTTTATCTTCAAATGCTGGTATTGGCGTGATGCCGTGCAAATGGGCGTGTCAGTAAACTCGGTATTGGAAACAAGATATTTTTTAATACACGGACTACCAGGCCTTCCATTTTCGATCCTTTTCAGGCGCTGTGCTTCTCCACTGCTTTTCCTAAAGTTGTTAAAAGGTATGCCTAAAGGAGACGCATCACTCATATAGTAATCATCAGGTTGAGCGGTAGCCAATTGCTGCAGGGTATTTTCGTCTACGTTGGTAGCTTCGGGTACCAGTAAAAATGGACTCCCCCATCCGGTGCCGTCTATGGCATAGTGCTCCAGTAAAAACTCATTTTCATTGGCAGTACCTATACCGCCCTGTACGGTAATTTTCAACGGTGGCTGCGTAGAAAATGCTGTTTGCGCTTTTGCTGCCAGAGCGGCACAGCAAAGGGTAAAAAGCTCTGTGGCCAATGCCTCCTTCCTCTCCTTAAATTCTTCCAGTATAGGACCGAGTAATATACCTTCTGTAGCAAATGCATGTCCGCCGCAGTTAAGGCCTGATTCAATTCTAAACTCTGATACCCATATTCCTCTTTTAGCCAGTATCTTACCTTGTACCAGCGCAGAACGGTAGTCGCTTACCTTCAGAATCAGTTTTTTTTGTAACTGCCCGTTTTCATCGGGCAAAAAATCGGGAAACTGATCAATATAGTTATATAAGCGTGGATTGTAGCCGGCAGAAATAATAACGGATGATTGCAGGTTACTATTGGCAAAACCGCGCAAAGCTGCCAACGCATCTGAATATTCTGAAGGTAATGGATGACCATCAGCATCCGTATTTAGTTTATCTACCTTGGCCATAATATTTACATCTATCGCCCCGGCTACAATAGCCTGACGTAGTTGTTGCTGCAACTGCTGCTTTTCCGCGCCTGATGGTAAGCGTGTCATTTGCAGGTATTGCTGTTTTAACCGGCTATTGTCAGGTAACAGTTCAAAGTATTTTACCAGATCATTACCAGGTTCAAATGGTAATGAGCGCAACTGATTCAACTGCTTTTGCACTATTTCGTTCACCAGGTTGAGGTAATGGGTAATGCGGGCGGCTCTGAAGTCGGGATCCGTTTCTGTAATGGGCTGGTAGGTCAGGCCTTCCTGCCTGCAATAGTATTCCCGCATTTTTTCAATGAGCTGATCTTCTACAATAGATATTACCGATGCAATACCGAAACGGGCTACTTTTACCGGTGTATCGATACTGTAACCTAAACCTAATACCGGAATATGAAAACTATGAACTTCAGGAACGTGCATAAATATTTGTTTAGCAGACGGGCTGCAGGTTGTTGACTTAATTTACACGCGAAGGTCAAGTTGCAGTGTGATATTAACTATGACCACAATCATACCCTTAACTAATCTGGCACCGAGCTGCAGAATGAAGCAGGCTGCTCGGGGCAACTTATCAGAAAAAACGCCGGGCGATCTATCACCCGGCGTTTTTCCATTTTATTCAAATTCTGCTATCAATTCCTTCATTTCCTGAATGCCTTTCCCAAAGCGTTTCCTGACATACCATATATTGGCATAATGTATCGCCACACCTAACACCAACCATATAGTCAATGCCCAATACCATTTGAGCTGCGGAAAATGTTTAAGCTGTATTGCAATCAAAATGATACTGGCCCCCGTCGACGTCCACAGATATATACGTAGCACCCGTTGCGTTTCATCATAGATACTTTGATATAATTTCTGATATGCGTGTCTTTCAGGGATGTGGAATGATCAAAAGATGCAGCAACAATTAATCCCGACGCCTGTTTACTTCCCGAAGCAAACGTCTGCACCTTGCAAATGACGGCCCTGACATATACCCGATATTCACCTGTAATCTGAAACCGCTGTAACGCTCTAGTCCACCGATTGCCGGGCTGTATCCCGGACTCCATATGTATTTGGCGGACAGGTCATAGAGCAGGCGTTTACCTAAGCGTGTAGTGATCCCCATCCCTCCTTCCACAGCGAATTTTTGTTGCGAATAGTCGGTAGCACTGATACCGTTGGCCATACTTCCTTTGATTTTAATCAAGGTGGTATTGACAGCACCGATACCCAGCAGTAAGTATGGACGAGGTTCCATAGCAATAAGATCTTTAAGCAAGGTTCGTTGTGCACTCAGATTACCTGATTCAATTTCATCGGTCTCTTTGGCTATCCGCTCATCGAGCTCGCTGATATCTGCCCATTTACGCGCTTTGTACTGTCGGCTGTAAAGGCCACCCAAACCATATTTAAAGTAACTGAAGTTTGATAATATCATGCCGGAACTGGCACTAATACTTTGGCTACTGCTGCCGGTAACAGACATGAAACGTTCCGTCTTGTTCATCTGAATTTCAAGCCCCAGGCGATGTCTTTCTGAAATATAATTTTCAGAAGCAAAGCCGAAGTAGATTTTTCGCTCAGTAATACTTATTCTCGTTTTCACGTCGTCTCCGCTTTTGAATACATTGGGTATCAGGGTAACGCCCAGGGTAAAATTGAGTACTTTATTACCCAGATAAGTGTCTAAGATCTGATCAGACAATTCTTGTTTAACGTGTGCATACATTTTTTCATAGCGTTCTAATCGCTCAATTTCCCATTCATAATCATCTGGATTTGTCATTTTCCTTTTATGAATATAATAAAGTGTATCTGCAGGTATTTCTCCTACACGTAAGCTGAATCTGTTGATACTGTCTTTGTTCACTCTGCGATAAGGAAACATAACATCCCCGGCATACGTATTGATCAGATTCATAGATGGCATAATCAATAACATACCGGGGAAGGTGGTAAAATAGCTGGGCATTACCGACATTGCAGGCATCATAACTGCACCTTTCGCTGCACCATCCAGATTTCTGTTCACTACCCTGATGCTCCTGATTTCACTGAGTTTCACCGTATCAAAATCCCGGGCAGGGATTTTAATCGGCAGGGGTAATGGAATGAAGGGAGGTCGTTTCAGGAATACAAGTGTGGTATCCGTAATACCCATCAAATTGGATTCTATGTAATAAGTATGTCTCCTGAAATCTGATCTGTAGATGGGTTGTTCTATGTTCCGTTTTCTGGCTGACCAGAACCATAATTTGATGAATGCCCCTACTTTTACGGTATCGGCCATGCCTGTTTGTTCATTATAAATAATGAGTACGTTTTCCTTTCCGTTCTTTGAGACAGGGAGAGGGAAAGGAAATTGAGCATAGATACAGCATGTGGTAATACTTAGGAGAGACACTAGTAATGTAAACTTCATACAACGATATTTGTCGCATACCACAAAAGGCATGGATCCGGTTACATTACAAATGTATACTCAGCACTCGCCGGCGTGAAAAAATATGGGTAAACCGGCTTAAAATATTGGAGAATCGTCAGGAGGTTTTTCTCCAGAGATGAATATTATGACGGTAAGTATCGCCAATTGGCAGTTGTCTGTCTTCCAGCTTCAGATATCGGCTACCGATAGCAGTGACCCTTTTCCGGGATACGATGTAAGATCTGTGTATCCTGAAGAACTGTTGATCTGGCAGTTGCCTGGTGACCTCTTTCATAGAGATCATTGATAAGACCGGTTTATCTGATGATTGAGTATATATCTTTACGTAGTTGTTCAGTCCTTCGATAAAAAGAATATCAGTGAATGGGATCTTTTTAGTCTGATAGTCGGAACGTACATACAAACAGGAATCGGTGTTGCTTTCCGTCATCTTACAATGGAGAGCCGCTTTTGCAATAGCCTGTTCAAACCTCTCAGCGGAGAAAGGTTTCAGCAGATAATCCATTGCAGCCACATTAAAACCGTCTACAGCGTAGTTGGCATATGCAGTAGTGAAGATCACCATTGGCTTTATTGGTAAGGAACGATAAAATTCGAGACCATTTACTTCTGCCATTTCAATATCCAGCAGGATCAGATCAACGTTGTGACACATAAGGTACTGACGGGCCTGATCAGAGCTGGTGAATTGGCGACGAAGCACGATCTCTTTCAACTGACTGCTGTAGAATGAAAGCACGTCATGTGCGATGGGTTCATCGTCAATAGCGATTACATGTAAAGGTCTCATAAATGTATACGAAGATTGACTATAAATTCACGTTGATGTTGCGTTATTTCCAATTCGTGTTGATTGGGATAAATCAGTTCAAGCCGCCTTTTTACATTTCTGATGCCAACACCCTGCCGTGAGGATGATGTTATAATTGTATTTATGGATGTAAAATAAAGTGTGTTTTCAACATAGTTGATGGAGATCTTCATTGACGTGGCCTCATTAACAGAAATCCCATATTTAAAGTCATTCTCGATGAAGGGCATCAGAAGGAATGGTGCAATACTAAGACGGGCGTCACTATCATGGACATTAAACTCCACTTTATTGTTTGGACTAATCCGAAGCTGCTGCATTTGTATGTAGTTCGTGATATGGGTTATCTCCCTTGAGAGACAGACCTTTTCTGAATCACTTTCATACAACACGTAGCGCATCATATCCGACAATATTAGTATGGTTTCAGGTGTTTTGCCGGATTGTCTGATGGCCAATCCGTAGATGCCATTTAAAGTATTAAAGAAAAAGTGAGGTTGAATCTGGTGTTTAAGTGCTGTAAGTTCCATGGTCTTTTTCTGCAACTCGAGGTCTGCTTTTTCCTGGTGTAACAAACTCCATTCTTTGCGGCGGCGTAGTATGTAGGAGAGCATGTAAGCACCGGAAAGCAACATCAGATGGGGTATTGCGAATCCGATCCGGTCAATGAGCCTGAAGTCTATGTAATAGAAGGCAGTAATGAAATTGAATACTGATGGCAGATACAGTGATATAATTGCATATAGTATTAAAAACGTAAAGTATATGGATCTTTTTGAATTAAAAGCAGGAATCAGCAGGTAATAATTCAAATAATATCCACCTGCAGCAAGGAGATTATTAACAATAACAGAAATAGACAATTCCATGGAAGATAAGATAACAATTTTATGAGGTGCCGGCAACAGGAAAATGGGAAGGCCAATGGAGCCAGCCAGTACTATAAGGGGGATAAGGATAACGCGTTTTTCATTATTCATGTTAATAAAAATATAGAATGCTCACATTCTGACATAGCGGTTTACTGATGACGCTTTTCATATCACTACGTATCCGATAAATTGATAGATGAAAGGTGCTTTTTTGTAGATAAAAAAAATGTTAAAATTAATAGCTCATCCTTTTACCTTTAGATCAACCTGAAGCCTTCCGCGCAACTATGATTTGAAATTCTTAATGATTAATTTGATACGCTTAAGCAGTGATGATCATAATGAAAGTAACTTTGCAAAACTAAATCAATACAGTTGATAACAGGATCATGTTAGCGACGCGACAACTATTTCGTTGGGGAGGCATCATGTGTCTCCTTTTCAGGATCAATATTTGTTCAACATAATTAACTAAACAGATAATGGAAATAACAAGGATAGGTTCGAGAGCTTCTATTAACGGCCCCGAGGATTGGTTTACCGGCGCGGTAAGGATAGATCCGCTTTTTGATGCCAATGATGCAAGACGTGGTGCGGCTGCCAGCGTGACTTTTGAGCCGGGCGCAAGAACAGCCTGGCATACCCATCCACTGGGCCAGACCCTGATTGTTACAGCAGGCTGTGGCTGGGCACAACGTGAAGGTGGCCCTGTCGAAACCATACGCCCCGGAGACGTGGTCTGGTTTGAGCCGAATGAAAAACACTGGCACGGTGCTACTGCCACCACAGGTATGACGCATATTGCGATCCAGGAGAACCTGAATGGTAAAGTAGTGGAATGGATGGAGCAGGTTGCAGACGAGCAGTATAAAGGCTAATAACTTTTACCCTGATAACATGGCGAGAATATTTGTTACAGGCTCCGCAGATGGGCTGGGACTATTAACAGCAAAATCTTTGATCAGCGCTGGTCATGAGGTGGTGCTCCATGCACGCAATAAGGCAAGGGCAAAGCAGACATTGGAAAAGGTACCCGGCGCCGCCGGCATACTCATTGCTGATCTTTCCAGTATAGCTGAGACGAAAACACTGGCCTCGGAAGCGAATGCTACCGGGGCCTTTGATGTAGTGATACATAATGCCGGTGTCTACCAGATACCAAGGAACAGTGTGGGAGCTGAAGGACTACCAGTACTATTTGCGGTGAATACACTCGCGCCTTATATCCTGACCTGCCTGATGCATAAACCGAAACGCCTTATTTACCTGAGCTCCGGCATGCATCTGCAGGGCGATCCAAAGCTGGATAATCTTCCGGAGGATTTAGATTCAAAGCATGGTTACATCAGCTATTCCGATACAAAGCTGCATGATGTAATACTAGCTATGGCTGTAGCCCGTAAATGGACAGGTGTATATGCCAATTCAGTGGATCCTGGTTGGGTACCAACGAAGATGGGTGGCGCCGGTGCTCCTGATAGCCTTGACAAGGGGTTTGAAACCCAGTTATGGCTTGCGGTAAGCAATGATCCGGAAGCATGCGTAAGCGGTCAGTATTTCCATCATAAGCGAAAAGCTCATTTCCGGCCAGAGACGAGGGATATTACTGTGCAGGAGAAACTCCTGGCCCGCTGTGAGCAGATTACGGGCGTACGTTTTGTATAGGTAGCAAGCGGTAAAATCGTAGCGCCCTGGGGTCAATCCAGGGCGCTACGATTTTTTGTCCGACGGCAATATTATTCAGCGCCATCCGTCTTTGCCCGCTGTATGGCATAATCACCTACACTTCTTCCTACCACCAGTCCTACGCCACAATCACTTTTATTGTAGTGGATGCCAGCATAAAACCTGGATCTGGCTGCTTCATCAGCCATTGCCTCATAAGCAGCAGCCCTTTCAGGAATAAGATGCCCCAGTATCTTTGCAGCCGCACCACTAAACGTTGAATGTCCTGATATATAAGACGGGAAATTCGGAACGCCTGTAAGTGTCTTTATGTTTGGATTCATCTGGCATGGGCGGGGATTGAAATAGGTAAACTTGGCATCCCAGCAAACAATCGCAGCATCCATTTCAGTCATGGCAAGAAGCGCCATATTGCGTGCCCAGCGAACTTCACTAAAATTTTTCCTGATAAAGTCTTCGGCAGCAATAGACATCCAGTGGCCGGGCGGCGTATAGGTGCCGGCGCCATCAGACCAGAAGTCTATAATACGCATCTTCTCACGGGTGGGATGTGAGGTCTGGTAATATACCTCTTCCACCTCTGCTTTCATCTCTGCGCTGGAGGTTGACGGTGGTGGACCGGGACGTAATGCGATAACTGTCAGTGAATCGAAAAGGAAGGGCTTCACTTTTCCGAACAAAGGCAGCATAGGAGGACGTTTGGGCGTTTCGAGACTTATCCAGGGAGTCTCTCCCTTTTCGGTGCATTCATCTGCCATTTGCTTCCAGAGAGCAGCGTTGCCAACAGCTGCGCCAGCCCTGTCGCCTCTTGCTCTTGCCACAAATTTCTGGGCCACTGCTTTACCTAAAGCTTCACCAGCTTCTATATCACTACGAACGTTGGCGCCTGCAATAATGCGTGCCCGTTTATGCTCTTCAGCCTTTTGCTGAATGAAATCCTGATCACCGGGAAACAGTAGTTTCATCATTTCTGTGGCTACCCCTGCTAATACCGCATCTTCTGAAGGGTAAGAAGGGAGATCAGATTTTGGAATAAGCACTTTCAAAGTGCTATCCACTTTATAAGGTGCAGCACGATTGTATAAAGTTTTGTAGTACCATGCCGCAATAAGCGCATCGTATTGGGCGGCTGCTACATAAGCGTAAGCTCTTGCAGCATAAGGAGGATTGGCAAATGGGAATTGAGGGTATGCCAAAGGATTGCTGGCGCTTGGTATTGGATAAGTGCCATCCTCATTCTGATAGGGCGGCAAATTATGTTTGGCTACCAGTTCGCGCAAGATCTCATTCCAACGTAGTACAGCCCCGGCACTCCAGTACTGTACTATCTTTTTCTCGTCACTGGTCAGATTTGCCTGCCAGGATTTTATTTCATTGATCTGTGCGACGTAGTCAGGCGTATTCGTTGCTCCTGGGGCAGCCACTGCAAATTCTGATGGTGATGTAAGCAGCACCGGCTTCCATGTTCCGGCATTCAGATCGATGTTGGAAGGAGTAAGCGCCGGAATATTATCTGTTCTTCCTTCGATATCCTTGTTGCAGGCAGTAATGGCCATTGTTGCCGTTGCAAGAACGATAACAAAGTAAAAATTTATCTTCTTCATATCAGTTAGCTTTTAAGGTTGGAGCAGTAGATGTTGATTTCCGTGAAAAGTCCAGAATATAAAAAACGGAACCATAGACAGTTGTGGCCTGTCCTACATTTCTACCGGCAACCGTAGTATTGCCACCTGCTACAATTGATAACTGTGGTAAGGGAGGGAGGACATATTTAAAATTTGCTCCAATAGTCGTTGCATTCATTTTGTTGCTTGGGAAAGGCATATTATTACGGGTAATATCAAATCCGCCCAGCGTGGTCCAGATATTTACTACTGCTTCGGCTATCCACCGCTGGTTTCTAAATCCTGCCCGAAAATTATAATTGGAGGCATCCGGCATTTCTACCTCATGCGTGTTGTGCATTTCGGTAGTGTAATAGGATTCCCTGTCAATTTTAATATTATCGCGAAGCAGGTATGTGGCAGACGCTGTGGCAAAAAAGTCCTTCCATTTATAATCGACCATTAATCTTCCTAAAGCTGTTTTGCTATGCAGGCCGATCGAGAGCGGCAGGTAGTCGGGAGTATAATTGGTTAAAGGAACAGATACGCCGGCAATACCGAGGAGAGATAATTTTCCGTTGCCCAGTTTTGTTTGAAAGGGCCGCCATTTCAGAAAAAGACTAAGATCCTGTATGCCGTCCAGTCCTTGTAATGTTCCTGCAGAAGCTTTTGTTTTGACATAGGACGTACTAAAAAGTACACTTAACGTCTTTGAAATGCCATAGTTGCCCATTACGCTAAGCATCTTTGTAGATACAGTGCCCAGATTCTGGTTATCTCTTTTCCGTGTTCCTTCCCAATAATTTTTCCAGCTGCTGTAGCTATACATTGGTCCGATACAAAATTCATTTTTCGACATCATGAGCGCATCAATATCTGTTTGTGCAGACAAGGTATGAGGTAATAGCATGGTAAATAATAGCATCGCTACCACTGCCGTTTGGGTAGTTAATTTTTTCATTGTTCAAGATTTTGGTCATAAAACCTCATAGGTAAGTCATTTCATAACTACACTATTGTTCTACGTAAATACTAACTAAGAAATAAACTGCTCCGGTATAGAACAGTGTGCTGATTCATTGTAAACTGTTTATTAATAAAAGTATAAGGGAATATCACTATTTAATACTTATAATCATATGTTCACTGAAACGAAATATGCCTCGAACTTCGTACCACATAAAAATAAACTTATTTTGGAATAGTAGTACCCCACGCTATGAAATTTTCAGTGCTTCAGATTGAGCGCCCGGTACGTTTCTCACGGGTCAATATGTCCACTTCAGCCAAAGTAGCTTCTGTTTCAGTCTTGCCAGTAGTAATTTGCAGCTATGAGAAATATTAAACAATACGGCATAAGAGCCATCGCGGCTTTATTACTGCTTGCGCTCCTCACAGCAGTTTTACTTGAATTTTCTTCCGCAGGTCAGAAAGCGGCTCCCACTTGCATTGTAGGGGCGCCGTAACAAGTACAGCGCCGGCTGTGCATCATATTGTCCTATTCCGTTTATTAATAAGCAATAGTTCATCATCCGTTAAACCTAACTGTTGCAGGATGGTATTACATTCGGTAGCGCCTTTCTCATCATTCATCGCGGCTGCGAGCTCTATGCGCATTAGCAATACTTCGGCTACTTCAAGCGGAGATTCACCATCCCTATGTTTCAATGCCACATCCAAGGTCTGTGCAGCCATAGTATCATCGTTTTTGTAGTCGCGAAAACGCTTTGCAATCGCCAATGCCTTCATCATCCTGCTCTGGTCTGTCTTGTTGGCCTCCTCCCATTCTTCCTGATCCCGTTCCCCATGGCTCACAAAAATCACTGCATTACCTGAGACATCTGTTAGCGTAAAACGTGTAGCACCAGGTTTCATCCTTGAGATCCTTGGAATACCTGTATTGGGTACCTTACCATTATATTCTTTAAACCGACTGGCAAATTCTTTATATACTGCAGCTGCATCCTGCACTATCACCAGACACCCTGTATAGGAATTGCTATGCTTATCCAATCCTTTCATATAACCAAAATGCAAGGCAGATCCGCCGCGTTCCACTACGCCATACTGATAAGGCCGGGTTTGTTTATAAGTAATTGTATATCCTAGCATCGTCCAAAAATCAAGTGCCTCTACAACAGACGCACAAGGTAAAATAGGGATCGTAAGCCATTCCTTAGTAGTACTGCTTTCTGACATATTCAAAACATTTGGCGCAAGTTAGATCTTCGGCCGATAAGCCAGCCTTTACATACTTATTTGTATGTAAAGGAAGATAGCACGGGCAAATTGTATTTTTGTGCTATGACGAACTTCACCTATCAGGGTAGGTTATACTACAACCCTATTGAACTCGCAATGGCATTCATCGGCGGCACCTGGAAAATGCCTATTTTACTGGCATTGCGTAAAGGCCCGGTAAGGTATGGCGACTTGAGAAAGACAATCCCACATATCAATGATAAGATGTTATACAGCCAGCTACGTGATCTGGAGGAGAAGGGTATGATCCAAAGAAAGGTTTATCAAACAAAGCCTCCACGGGTAGATTATATGCTGACTGATCTGGGTAAGAAGTCTATTAAGCTGATTGATAAAATAAACGATTTTGGAGAGTATCTGATGGAAGTGGAGGGTATTTCCCACTGATAACCCAGGAGGGTAAGGAGTTGATATCTGGTTTCCGATATTGGATATGATTCTCTAACTTGAGCTTATGAAAATGCGATCAATTGTTCCTGGCATTGCTGTTTCCAGTTATGTTCATGACATCATTGTCCTGGAAGATGATTGTCTATTGCAGGATATGGCTATCCCCCTTGTAGCCAAAGGCTATCCCAGCATCGTTTTTCAGAGCACCCGAAACAAAAACCGGGATGCCGTTGAACAGTTGGTATTGTATGGTCAGAATGTGCAGCCTTTTCAATTGCAGGCATCCGGTAACCTACTGGTGATCGCTTATTTCTTACACCCCTATCTGTTAAAATACTTTTTTGGTTTTAATGCCAGGGAAATAAAAGATCTATGCATAGATATAGGTGTTATGCGCCCCGCCAAAAGCATGAATCTGGTGGAACAACTGGTAAATGCCCCTTCCCTACCCGCCCGTTTACAACTCATAGATGATTATGTGCGGAAGTTAGCAGCGGCCAGCCATGGACAGGATGATAAAGCTATTATATGGTCTACCCGGGTGATCCTCAAAAGCCAAGGGCTGGTTTCGCTCAAAACATTACAAAGCGAGCTTTGTGTAACGGAACGTACTTTTCAACGCCTGTTCGAATCTCATATAGGTCTTCCACCCAAATTATACAGGAAGATATGTCAGTTCAATGCCGCCTTCGATCAATTCAGCAAGGGGCAATACAAGAAGCTTACCGATATAGCTTATAACTATGGCTATGCAGATCAAAGTCATTTTATCCGTGTTTTTAAAGAGTTCACCCTGCTTACCCCAAGCGACTATTTGAAGAACCTGCCCGACAAACAGGATTGATTATCAACACTTCATTTTGTCGGCTTCGTTCAATTTCCCGCGCTTCGACTGTCGTTACTTTGTTCCATCAATCACAAACAAAAAACTACAAGTCATGAAGAAACTGATCGTAAAAGAATGGATCACCCTGGATGGTGTTTTTGACGCAAACTCAATGGGTGTATGGAATGCTCCTTATCACAGCGACAGCCGGGCAAGATGTATCATCGAAGATATTCTTGGCGCTGATGCTTTTTTATATGGCAGGACGACGTATGAAATGCTGGCGCCTTATTGGTCTGCATTGAAAAACAACGAAATGGGTGTGGCTGATAAACTGAACAGTGCGCCTAAGTATGTAGTGTCGACTACACTGGAAAAAGCTGACTGGAATAATTCAACTGTTATCAGCAGTAATGTAATAGAGGAGGTTAAAAAGCTGAAGGAACAGCAGGGTAGTTATATACTGTTAGATGGAAGTGCCACGCTGGCACATAGCCTGATAGAAGCAGGTCTCGTTGATGAATATCGTTTCCTGGTTCATCCGGTGATCATGGGTAGTGGGAAAAAATTCTTTAGAGCCGATTTTCCCGTTAGTAAGCTGAAACTGGTGCATTCGGAACAATTGGATTTGGGTGTGGTGCAGTTGATTTATGAAAAGGCGTCAAGCTGATGTCTTTAACGCTATCGTGCTAAAGATTTAAAGCTGAGAGTTATGGCTCGTGCCATTACCTGCCTGCCTTAATAGAGGTGGTATCGCCTATCAAACAATGCCAATGAAAAAGCTGCGTGATGCAGCTTTTCTTTATATTTACACCGGGTGTTAAATATCTAACCTATGGGACAAACTGAGACCCTATACTCAATTCTCAAGTAGACTAATATCTATACTATGGCAGAGAATATAGAAAGGATAGTATTGGACATTGATTCCATTATCAGACAGCATTTATGGTTCGATTTTCATGTGTTGAGTTATGACGGACGTAAGTTGGTTATTGCTGGTAGTGAAGATTTAGATTACTATCATACATTGGAAGTTATATTTGAAAATGTCTTCTTTTTCAAAGGATACTTTGATGGATGGATGTCAGACACCAGTGCTCCGGTATTTATTCTTGAAGTCCTTGACACTGAATTGAATGGCAAATATGAGATAACTCAGGGCAACCGTGTGTTTATTTTTAGAACAGAAGATTATAGGAATGATGTTATAATTGCAGCAGGAAGCGTTTCATATAATACGGACACTGTCTTTTATTACCAAAGAGAAGACTTGAAGGAAAATGAGAGGATTGCGGATTTTGTAAAGAGAGACGAGGCTTAAGTAGAGCTATTACGATAACATCAAGAACACCTATGAAAAGTGAGATCACCTTTCCTGAAGATCTAACCGATTTTCTTTATTGGGTAAAAGAAACGACAGAAGAATATTGGAGCAAAGTACCTCATGACAAGTCAATTCATGGCGCAAAATGGCTACCACTTACTGATCAGCAGATCGATGAACTGGAACTAAGATATTCCATAAAATTTGGGATTGAACACAGGGCGTTCCTCAGAATATTGCACACGATAGATAAACATTACTATGACGAGGAGCCAGTATCTGAAGAGGAGCCTCCGGTTGAAGACGAGGAGAAATACGAGGAGTCCGAAGAAGAAAGAAAGGAAAGAGAGTTTTGGATTCCGCCGTATCGACCTTCCTTCTTTTATAACTGGATAACCGAAAAAGAATGGATTGAAAGCAGGCTTGCCTGGATTGATGACTTCTATACCAGTTCAATATTAGGCATCAATAGGTCCTGGCTTCATTCATGGGGCCCTCGTCCGGAATCCGATGAAGAGAAAGTCCGGATATTCAGAGAGTGGTATCACAAAGCACCTCGTTTGTTACCTATTACTGCACATACATTTCTGATGGATGATGCTGGACATGGCCTTCGGCCTGTAATGTCCGTTCACGGTTTTGATACTATTATCATGGCATGGAGTCTTCGTCATTTTTTGATAAGGGAATTTGCTACAGAGCTAGGCCTTACAGACATATATTATGACGAAGACGATCCTGAGGGATATTTAGATCTGGTAAAAGGTATCCCTGAGCTGGATGCGTTGCAGACAATCAGGCTGGATGATGCAGATATTCCTTACTGGAAGGAAGTACTTACTTACTATAATCATCCGGATCAGAATTGCTGGCAAGGATTCTGGGTACCCGCGAGCAAGCCAAAATTATAAGTTTATCTCACGGCAAATCACTTAATACCATCTCGAGAATGCCTCGATCAGGTTAGGCTTACTACATATAATTATCAAATGCTGCTTATCTTTAGGACGGTTGGTTCAAAACAATTTATATGCTGCATAATTCCAATGATCCGCTTCTCCAGGCTTTTATAGCCGGAAAATCCGAACATACTTTGATGTTGCTTCAACATTTCATAGAACAATATCAACGACTGGGTGATATATACCTCTACCCTACCAAGTCAATGATCGGTATTGGCAGTGGAGATATGCGGGTGGCATGGATCACTCAACTGGGAAAGAACTTTGTGCATATTGTATTTCCTTTTGAACGGCCTCATTCTGATAATCTATGCTTTCAGAAAATAGTGCAGGTGCCCGGCGATGCCCATCAGTTTAACCATCATTTTCGTATGCTTCTTCCGGAAGATATTAATGAAGAGGTATTGCGGTTTATGCGATTGTCACTGCAGGTCGGGAAATTATAACCAGGCCTGTAGATGATGTAATCCCTTACAAATCTATGAATCTTCTCCCATCCCGCGCAATGAAAATCCTGGTCCCATGATTATTTACAGAAGATTCTGGGTAATTTGCGGATATGCTTTAACACTATTTATTTCTTATACAGTATCTCATACCGGCCAAACAATTATTTATGTTCTTAATTTACGGAAGAAGGACCGCCAACATCAGAAATTATACTAACCATAATTACCTTTGTCAAAATTGCAAGGATTTTGATCTTGAGATCAAAGTATACAGAGAATACTTCCATGTCTTTTTTATTCCGATTTTCCCCACGAGCTTTAAGGATGTAAAAATCCGCTGCAACAACTGCGGCCAACTTAAATGGATTGATTCCTTGCAAAAGCAATATGAAGAATCAATTAAGACACCGTTTTACTTATATGCCGGATTGATTATAATCGCCGGGCTTATTCTATGGATATCTGTTGCTAATCGCAATACGCAGAAAGAGAAAGCCGCGTTTGTTGCCGGTCCGAGGACAGGGGATGTTTATACTATTAGGAATAAAGAAAGTGATACAATGACCTATTACTTCCTAAAAGTATCCCGGATTAATGGTGATACTATCTACACTTATCACAATACACTGGAGTACTCCAAATTCGTAAGCAAATTTAACGATGGTGACTTTTTCACCACAGAAGAAGAAGTTATTTATACAAAAAAGGAATTACAAGAAATGCTGGATAAAGGAGAGATTAACTCCGTAGATCGCAATTACGGAACGGATAAAGGCTTTGATCGCATACGGTGATACAGCTGAAGCCTAATGCTCGCTTTTTGTAATTCCAGCGAAAATAATATTCAGGAGAATTAACAAATAATTCGTCTTATGGAAAATCATCGGGTTTTTATCTATAGATAAAGACCTGGTACATGATGAAAAAAGGGAATAAATATTACCTATGGCCTGTTTACATTTGGACAATATCGTTACTGCTATTGGGGTTTTGCATTTTGCAGGTCTTATATACAAAACCACTCCGCTACAGAACGATCGATGTCATATTGTTTACAGAAAGAATGGAAAAGCTCTACAAAAAAATATATACCAAACCCTACACAAGGTTACGAAACTATCAGGAAATCCATTTTACCGGCGAGAAAAAAACAGATGATATAAAATTAGCATTCGCACGTATTCGTATTAACGAAATCATTAAACAGCGAGATACATTACAGGGAATACACTTTAGTTTTGGAGATAGTTCCAAATTTACTAATCTTATTCAGACGCTAGACATTCTATATCAGGAAAGAGCTGAACGCTATATTATTGATAACGGCGAAATCTGGTTCTTTGAAGATATCAGATAATTCAATAGGACCGGTTAAGCAAGTATAGGCCTTACCTTATGCTGTTGTCTCTAAAATATTAATTAATATTATCATAAATACATACCTTGTAAAAAATAAAGAAGTAATGAGCTGGGATAGAAAATATCATTTCTTTCTTCTGTTTGGAGATACAACCAACGAACAAGCGCCATGGAACAATAAAGTATGGAAAGAAAATATTCAACCCCAACTCGATTTTCTATTAAAGCACTCCTCTTTCTATAAAAAAACCGGACTAGGAACAATTCAATATATCCCCAAGCCTAATTCTCAATACTTTGAAACGCTTAAGTTAGGCAAGTTAACATGGAATGAAAGTTCCCATGATAAATGGACTATTACTACAATAGATCCTCATCGCCGGTTTCATAGCATAGACATATGGACCCCCTCCCGGGGTACGTGTGCGAAATTAGGCTCTGCTCCCGATATCTATTTCAGCATCAGCAATGAAAGGTTAGCATATAATCTGGAACATGTCGAATTTGAATGGTTTGCAGTATTAGCTGTAGCAGTAGATGTTCAATGTGATATCAAGAACATTGTCTTTGACTTATCAAAGACAATGCTTGCAAAGAAGACTGTATCTATTGAAAGAGGTTGGTTACAACAAATTCAACATACTCAGTGGCGGTTTATCAATGGCATTCAAGATACTGTCTCACACGGCATTTATATGGAAGGCCCACGCAATCTGCACAAGATACCCTTTCAAAACCTACAGTTTGCTCCATTTTGGGAAGCCAACTAGAGGCATAAAACGCCAAAAGTTAATCTTGCAGATACAGCGAAGATGAAGATTTATTTATACACCCTAGATCTGGTAGGAAAGCGACTGGTAATAGCACCGTAAACTCAAACTGCATTCAACTACGCAACAAAACCTTGCAGAAACAACTCCTGCAAGGTTTTATAATTTCTTTGAATACAGGTTATTGTTTCACCAGTGTATATGTCATCCTATCCCCCTGCGTAATCCCATTCTCTACATAACAGATCAAAGTCTTACAATCATAACTGGTAATAATGCCATGCTGCAGTACACCATTTATGTTAATGGTATGCCCCTCCACATCCCAGGTACCCTTTTCTACTTCATGTGACGAACAAACAGTACCGGCGTCTCTGTTTTCATAATTACCATCGTTTCCCAGCACCAGGATATTGTCCTTTTCGCAATCTTCCATATACTGCAGGTAGTTCACAGGCTGCGCTGATGCGCTCTGCTTATATTCTAAAGCGGTAAGCTTATAAGATCCGGTAAGGTTAGCCTTACTGATTTCGCAACCGGACGGTTTATCCTCATCTTTTTTACAGGAGAAAAACATGCTGGCAGATACCATTACCATTAAAGTCCATTTCATAGATGTTGTTTTCATACATTTTCGCTTAAGTGAATATTATTGGTTTTAACAGTAGTACCCCCTGCTGAGGACAAAGGGTTGGGGAAATAGTAAAAAATATTTTTTTGGGGGATACCCAACCCTTCTAAAAAAAATGGGGTATTGCTATTAGTACCGGTTTATACCGAAGTGCAGAGATTTCAAAAATTAGTAGTTATTTTAATGAATAAAGAGAACGGTATCAAGATGAAGTATGCAGCGTTAATGCTCGGTCTAGTTTGTGTGACAGCCTGCGGTACGGCCATGAAGCTGGCGGTACCTGAAAAATTCAAGGAACAGGCTACCATGCAACATGTACATGGCTCCAGGGGGAATAAAATGTCATTTGCCAATATCACCACCTCGAAAATAAAAAGGGGGATACATATTAAGTATCCGGGTTGGGGTCGCAGCTTTTTCCTGGAAAACCTGTTATGGAACCGGGCAGGGATCTCAAAATCTGAGGTAGTTGAAAAGGAAAAAGCGGGATTCCGGTATGCGCTGACAGATGGAAAGACAACAGTACAGGTGTATGCTGCTGAAAAGCAGATCATCAAAACACATGATTTTGAAATGCCGAACTCTCCCGCTATCTTTAAAAGTTTCGAGATTTTACAGCATTATGAATATATATTCTCAGCCCTCATCAGTGCAGATACAACGCAGAGCGTTAGCTGGGAACTGATGATGACCAATCTGTATGACCGGGCGTCTGAAGGCGACAACAATCCTTTCACTTTTATCAAACAGGCAGATAACGGACTGGCAACCAATGGCACAGACACGATCATTATAAAGCCCTTAAGCATCAAGAAAACAGAACTGGCTAATGGTAAAACAGGTCAATTGCCGTTTAAACTGCTATCAGGGTATGAGCTGAGCATCGATGGTGGTGTGATCGCGATCATTGACCTGATTGACCAGAACGTATGGTTTTACAATGAACTGACTGCTGAGGAAAAATTAAATGTTAGCGCCATTACAACAGCGCTCTTAGCCAGGAAAGTGCATGATACGAAATGGTGATCGGCAGATTGGAAAAGAGATGAACGGGAGTATTATAATGTGAGAAATTGAAGTAAACGGAGTAATTAACAACTGGAGCAGGATCTAAGTAATATTATCATTGATTGTCGCAATGGCAATAGGAAAGCGCAGGAGCAACTATACCGGCAGCTTTATGGCTTTGCAATGGCTATTGCGATGCGTTATGCTGTTGATGAACATGAGGCTGCGGATATCCTGACCCATGCCTTCGTGAAAATGTTTCGGAGTATCCAGTCGTTCGATGTAACCAAAGGGAACTTCCACGGCTGGCTGAAAAAGATCATCATCAATGAGTCATTGGATCTTATCAAACAACGCAGTCGCTTCAGTAGCGTGGAACTGGAAACAATGGAGGAACCATCTGTCAATAACAGTGTCATCGAAAAAACAGATGCTGCCGCAATACTGGCACTGGTGAGACGGCTGCCACCTGCTACGCATGCCGTCTTTGTCTTGTATGCCATTGACGGCTACACCCACAGAGAAATTGCGGAACAATTGAACATCAGTGAGGGTACCAGCAAATGGCATTTAAGTGAGGCAAGAAAAATTCTCCAACAAAAATTAACAGCAATAAAAACTTAGTGAATACTCCCACACCATACGAAAAATTAATAGCAGAAAAGCTGGACCAGGTGCCTGTTCCCGATATGGCGGACAGTATCTGGGCTAGTATTGAAATGCAGTTGGATGTGGATGCAAACACCCCAGATAATACTTCTACGCCTAAAAAAGCTACAAAATTCAAGGGTAAGGGCTGGTATGGTGCAGCTGGTGCGGCAACTATTGCCGTTGCACTGTGGTGGTTTACCAACCATAAAGATCCGATACCTGAAAAAGGAACACCGGCACCACCTCCGCCGACAATTGAAGTACCGATAACAATTCCTGACAGCACATCAGAGAAGCCTGTTGAAAGGAAACCAATTGTTCCTGTCCCCCGGGAAAAGAACACGGCGCCCGTTATTGATATACCCCCTGTTGTTCCGGAATTTGATTCCACTACCTGGCAAGTCCTGCCACCGGCTAAACCGGATTCACAGGTTGAGAGATACCGTCGCGCGTTTCCCCCTGCCGTTGATTCCGTCAATACCCGCCCGATTAAAAAAAGCAGGGGTGTAAAAGGTATTACAGAAGACGATTACCGGCTATCTGTCGACTCGACCCATAAACCGAAATAATATTGATCACTGCCACTTGAAAAATGGAAACCCGCTCTCAGATGGAGCGGGTTTCCTGTTTTTATGCTGCTTTTCCGTTGACTAAAGGCTCATGAAAAGACCTTACTCCCTGATAATTTTCACACTGCTTACTTTACCATTATGCACCAGTTTTACCAGGTACATACCTGCCGGCAATGCACCCGCAGATACTGTTCTCGTATATGTTCCCGCTGTAAGCTGTCCGTTTACAGGTACCAGCAATTGTTTGCCACTCATATCATATATGGCCAGCGTAGTGCGTCCATTTGATGGCAGGTTGAATTTCACCGTAAAGGTGGCGCCGGCAGGATTAGGATATACAGTCAATGCCGACAGGCTAGTTGTCTTGCTGGCAGCAAAGCTTGCAGTTGTTTTAATTTTCACCTCCGCATAGCTGTTCCACGCATTTACGTTGTTACCATGTCCGAGGATCCGTATATACTTCGCAGCTTTTGCAGCGAAGCTGAAGCTCTCAAAGCTGAGTGAAGTACCACTACTTTGCAGGCCGGTAGCTGCATTACTCCAA
Organism: Chitinophaga filiformis; assembly: GCF_900102545.1. Lineage (GTDB taxonomy): Bacteria > Bacteroidota > Bacteroidia > Chitinophagales > Chitinophagaceae > Chitinophaga > Chitinophaga filiformis. The sequence goes on from NZ_FNBN01000001.1 coordinate 321,934, forward strand.
CCGGTACCATCCTGACTTACCAGCACATCAAATAGCGCACGGCGGGTATCGCCTTTATAAAATGCGATATCCACACCTGTGACAGTAGCAGTGCTACCCAGGCAGAACTGTATCCACTGCCCGTCTCCACTTGCTGACCAACGGGTATTGAGATCGTTGTCAATTGCATTGGCTGCCACATTTCCGTCGTCGCTGCTCGCAGCAACGGGAACACAGTTTGGATCGCCTATAGAATCAGCAATGATAGTAAGCTGCGGCGTATTGGCGCCCGCCTCTTTTGCATTCAGCAATATACGCGGATCGTGTGCCTGCTGGCTTTTCAGTGCCAGTGTTATTTTCTTCCTGCCAGCGGCCAATTCACGCTGTACGTAACTGGTTACATCCCATGTGTAATATTTTGCCGTTCCATTTGTAAGTACGGCAGACGATAAAAGCGTGGTATCTGCAGCTGGTTTATTATTCCAGGTAATCGTCTTTTCAGACCAGGTAGTGTTGCTTACCGCGTAGACGCCCACCGGTACACTAATGGCCGTAGTACCATCCACATTACCATATACTTTCAGTACCACAGATGATACGGCGCTTGCTCTGTTGGTCAGATCAAAGGTAAGATAGGACTCGCGGGCATTATTCGACTGTCCGGCAGGAGCTACTTTCGTAATAAGCAGTGTGGAATCGGTAACACCGAACGTAGTTGCTGCATTAGATCCATCTCTTACATATGCATCCTGTACGGGCGACAGGTTGATTGTAGCGGGCGCTATTTTAAATATTGCCACGAAGGTAGTATCATTATCAGTGATCCTAATATTCTGCACTCTTGCGCCTCCATGTGCCCAATGATCGAAAACATAGGTTACGCCGTTAAGCGTTTGCGGCGAAGGAGCATCCATTGCCCTGACCATACCGGATAAAGTCGGTGAGGAGTACGGTGTGGTAAAAGGAATATCATTGAGACGGAGCTGCAAACCTGCAGGTTCTGTTTTCAGCGTTATATTGGATGTAACAGGGAACAGTTCCACATAAGTGGTATCCGCCTCTCCCCTGCTATCTTTTACGGAAAGGTAGATACGATACCAGATGTCTGTTTCCGTATGCCCTTCATCTGAAATAATAAAAGTGCCTGCTTTGATACTGTCGCGCAATTCCGGCCCCGGGTGAATATGATTCGCATGATGGAAATCTACCCACCAGTTAAACACATTGGCCGGAAGATTGCCATCTTCTGCATCAGTACCAGTGCCTGCAAATGAAACGGTATCGCCGGCACGGAACTTGGCATTGTTGGCAGGTGCCGTAATCGTAGCTACAGGTAAAACATTAGGTTTGGCCACAGTCAGTTTTGCACTACTGCTGGTGGCACTGCCGGCACTGTTGGTCACTACTACACTGTAAAGACCTGAATCTGCCGGTTGTACATTCGTAATCGAATAACTGGCTGCTGTTGCATTAGTGATATTGGTTCCATTCTTTCGCCACTGGTAGGTAGGTGCAGGATTGCCGGTAGCTATTACGCTAAAGGTAGCAGTTTGCCCCTGAGGTACGGTAATGGATTGTGGTTGTGTAGTAATCGCAGCCGCCTGTGTACCTGTGTAAATAAGTTTGTAGAGCGCACCATTATCCCTGCTAAGGAAATAAAGGTTTCCGTCAATACCCTGTTTAATGTAAACAAGTCCGCCGCCCAGGCCAGTAGCAAAAGCCGTTCTTGCAGGAGACGCAGGATTCAGGTAGTTGATCCATCCGCCGCAATAGTCCAGGAAGAAATATTTACCATTGTAGGTAGCAGGATAATTGCTGATTGCCCCATTGAAGAATGTGCCACCATTGATAGCACAACCTTGTCCGTCGGGAGGAGTGCCGTCCCTGTTGGTGCTATACCTGTAAACCGGATTCGTTAGGCCGGTACAGTTAGATGAGCAGTTACCTTCCTGATCGGGCCATCCAAAGTTGCGGCCACTGGTAGTAGCATCGTTGATCTCTTCCCAGGTGGACTCACCCACGTCATTGATAAAGATCTTGCCGCTTACGGGATCAATAGCATTCGTAAACGGGTTTCGCAGGCCATATGCCCAGACACGGCTACGGGCGGCGCCGCCGCTAAAGGGATTTCCCGAAGGTACCGTACCATCAGTATTGATACGTAATAGCTTTCCCATATAGCTATCGAGGTTCTTAGCATTATCGCCGACTTTATTATCGCCTACTGATACATATAACTTACCATCGTTGCCGAAAGATAAGCCGCCTCCATTGTGATAGATAGCACTCAATGTAGGCAGGTCCAGTAATGCTGTTTCAGCGCCAGCAACATCGCCTGTCATGGTAAAACGACTCACCCGGTTATGTGGGCCGGACGTGTTGGTATAATACAGGTAGATGTAATGATTGGTGTTGAAGTTGGGATCTACAGCAATCCCTATCAGACCTCGTTCGCCACTGGCATTGACAGAAAGTGTGATAGCTGGTGTGGATAATAAACTACCGTTCTTAATAACACGCAACTGGCCTGTTTCCTGGCATACAAGAATACGGCCATCAGGAAGAAATGCCAGGGCAGCAGGACTGCTAAGACCACTGACCACCTGTACCCGCTGAAAATTGGCCGGTAGTGATTGTCCTCGGGACAAAGGCGATAAAAATAATAAGCATAACAATAATAGTAAGCTTGCAACAGTGTACATTTTTTCCATAATAGTTTTTTGAGGGGAGGTTCTCATAACGAAATTTTAAGGATAAAGACTAGGGTTATATATACAGAATATAGGGAACAAAGCATGTCACAACACGTTGCTACATGTGTTTTCCTAATAATATAGGTTACAATTATCTCTACCGGGATTTATGGGTTATCTGCTACTTTACTGAAGTTATGCAAACGTTTGCTACAAAAGGCATACTATTTTCACATTTCTCAATACTATATTTTATGCGCTTAATTTATGTAAGGTAGGAAGGCTCCATTGTCACTGATACATGGTATTACGACAACGGCCTTCAGGTCCTGCGATCTGAAGGCCGTTGTCCCGGATAAGGCTACACCGGATATATGTTCTTTACGCCATCCTCTCCTGATACTACCGCCTGATGTGCCATTCCGCGGAACAAGGAATGCTCTACCACTCCCGGGATCATTTTCACCTGGATATCCAGTTCTGTTGGATCAGGGAATACGTCGAAATACAGGTCAGCCAGCATATTGCCATTATCAGATATCGCTGCACCGATCTTTTCAGTGCTCATACGCTGGATAAATCTTGTTCCAGGGAACAACTCTCCCAACCTCCTGCTTACTATGCTCAATGCCTGTGGCAGGAATTCTATTGCTACAGGAAATTTCGGATTTAGTGTTGCCTGATATTTACCGGCATCTCCCAACAGTATAAACCTGTCTGCCGCCGATGCCAGCAGCTTTTCCATGGTATGAATGCCACCACCGCTTTTCAATGCATTCAGCTGCCTGTCGAATACATCACAACCATCAAAATAGACATCAATCCTGCTGATAAACGAAGGAGCCACCAGTCTGAATCCTTTGGCGTGTAATAGCACGCTGGTCTCAAATGAGGAGCTGGTAAGCGTCAATGACTGCATCAACTTCGGATCTTCAGCAAGCAGTTCCGCCAGATAAGCGATCGTTTTGCCGCCACCTAATCCAATTGTTTGTCCGGCGCTGATTATCGACATAGCAGCTTTTGCCGCTTCCTGTTTGTGGTCTGTCATCCGTGGTAATATTTCAATAATATTACTCATTTTTTCTCAGCAGACCAATGTGGTTCAGCTCATCTGAACTGCTTAGGCTTCAACTGTTGCCCGGCAAGTTCCACTATTTCGGCAATTCTCTTTTGCCTGGTTTCTGGTCGCTTTGCCAGCACAAGCCATTGTAAAATGCTTTTCTTAACAGACTTGCTTAAACCCACAAAATAAGCCTTTGCACCGGCATGAGACCTGAATGCTTTTTCAAGGTCTTTAGGTATTTTCAATTCTTCCACATCATCTAAAATAGACCAGGAACCATTTCGCTTTGCCACTTCGATGCTTTCGTAGCCCGCTTGTGTCATAAGTCCTTCTTCTATTAAGCGCTGCACCTTTCCCTTGTTGATCTTCGACCAGACGCTATTGGCTTTTCGCCGGGTGAAGAACTGCATAAATTTCTCATCGTCAAGCGGCCTTGCCGTACTGTCTATCCATCCGAAGCAAAGTGCTTCATCTACTGCATCGCTCCAGGTGATAGTAGCAGTATTTGCTTTCTTTTTGTAATAGACTAACCAGATGGATTGCTGTGTACTGTGATGCTTCTGCAACCACTGCCGCCATTGCTGCCGGTTTGCCGGGCAAAAAGTTGTGATAGCCTTATCCTGCATAATGCTTATTTCATAATAACCAGTATAATACTCACGAAGCAGATGCCTACCAAATGATAGGTGCCACTGATAACTCCATAAAGGATAGGACGGGGAATATTCGGGTTGATCGCAATGTTCACTGTATTGGCAAACAGATATCCGATACCTACCAGTAATGAAAATTTCAAAGCACTGCCAAAAGACTGAACATCCAGCGCATAGATCAGCACCGCGCTCGCCACTGTAATGACAAGAGAGCACAAGGCGGGTCCCACGATGAAAATTGGTTTGTTGGGCAACGTTTCATTTTCACGGCCCAAAGAGCGCCTGTAAGGCTTGTTAAAGAATAAAGTGAACCATAAGGCGCCGAGTATAAAATACCCTGCAAATGCTACTAAAACACTGATCCAGTTCAGATTGGCTAATTGACTAATCATACGAAAATTACTTTTTTTGTTGATGTCGCAAAGCTATAACCGGTGGTATGACAGCCTTATGTCAGGGGTCAAAAAAGAATTTAATAATAACGGTCAAAATATTCCTGTAAGGTCATATTATGGGGAGTAAACTTCTCGCTCAGGATATGCAGTTTATTAATCCTGTCGAGCCGGAAGTACCGGAACTCATTACGGGTGCGGCACCAGGCTACCAGCAACCAGTTCCCCTGTGTACTTAACAATGCAAAAGGCTCAATCAGCCTGGTGGATGTTTGCCCGGCTTCATTGGTATACTCAATTTGGGTCAGGTTAAAATTGGTAAGTGCAAACTGTAATTCTGATAGATTATTACTATTTCTTTCGCTGTTAATGTTTTGATCGAAACGGGTCCTTTCGGCAAGCAGGTTGGCTTTGTCTCTTACATGATACCCTAATACCGCTTTGATCTTATCGATCGCTTCCATATAATCTTTGACGAATGAAGCGTCTTTATTCTTCAGGACCAGTTGCTCTGCCAGGATCAGGGCGTTTGCCTGGCTTTCAGTAAACATTACCGGAGGAATTCTGTACCCCTGCATTAAGGTATACCCTTTTCCTTCTTCTGTCAGCACCGGTACACCCGCCTGTTCCAGTGCCTTTATATCCCTGTAAATAGTCCGGATACTAACCGAAAATTTATCTGCCAGCTCTGTTGCTGTCAACAGGCGCTTTGTCTGCAATTGGATCAGAATAGCGGTCAGCCTGGAAAGTCGTTTAGTGTCGGTATCACTCATGTTGATCTCAGCAATATTTTATTTTCCTAACCCATTAAGTTCCCGCTTTAGCGTAGAGAGAGGTTACTGTTCTTCTGGGTAGTGCCCGTAAAAGTACAGAAATAACTTTGCTAAGGGTTCCTGGTACAATTATCAACCGCCCTTTTAATGTCTTCTTTACTGCTATTTCGCCTACTCTTTTGGGGCTCACCGCCATTTTCTTACCAAACCAGCCAAATCTCTTTTCCGTTTCCCGCCTCACTTCCGGTTTAGTAAAAACAGGCCCGGGACAAAGACAACTGACACTGATATGCTTCTTCTTTAACTGATAACGTAATGAATAGCTGAAAAAGATAACGGCAGACTTTGTAGCGGAGTATAGGTTTTTTATTGGAATAGGCGCAAAGCCCGCCATACTGGCAACATTCAAAATATAGGAAGGGGCATTTTTCTCCAGTAAAGGAAGCAATGTAAGGCTCAGCGCCATCATGGATTCAACATTCAGTCTCACCATATAACGTAGCGTATCTAACGAGGTTAATAAATAATCTCTGGGGCCGCCATGCCCCGCTACATTGGCAAGTACCTTCAGATGAATATTCCGGTCAATGCACCATTTTGCAATTTCAGTGGCCGATTCTTCCCGGCTCAGATCATGTACTAATATTTCGACATGAATTGAATACGCTGATTCAAGCTTATTCTTTGCTGCCTGTAAACTATCAAGATGCCTCGCAATCAGGATCAGGTTATACTTCCGTTTGGCTAAAGCTTCTGCAAGCGCGTAGCCAATGCCCTTGCTACCACCGGCAATTAAAGCATATGGGCGGGAGCTGTCGGGGCTAGCTACTGAAGTATCTATATCATCCGGCAAAAGGGAAGTTTCCGCGAAATCACATGACTGGGCATATCCATCCAATACACTAAAAAGAATAAAAATCAGCATGACTACTTTTTTCATAACGGAATATTTTCCTGATAATGTTTAATAAATGGTAAATGAACAAAAGCGACGTGTGAGAGAAGGGCCCATTCAAAAACGGGAGGAATGCTACTAATAAATTAAGAACTGGAAACAGTGTACCTTTGAGTTTCAATGTAAGTTAAGTCAAACCAAAGAAACTTACTCCAATGTGAGACTTCACTGTTAAACGCGAAAAGACTCACTATATACCGCGGAAATATCCGCCCATTCACGATATACAGTGAACCGCGCACTATCCAACCCTACACAAAAACATAATAATCAACCAGTTAACCACATGGCACATCGATTGTAAATCTTTACCAATCACCTAAACTACAAGTTATGATAGCACTTACCCAAATCTTCCAAAAGCTTTTTCCTCAAAAAGAACACCCGGTAATACTGGTACAAACGGCGCTGGAGACAGTACATGAAGAGAATTCCGCAGAGGGATCCGAATTTCTGGATGACCTTATCAGGGAGGAAGAGATGCCTGACGGTGAAACAGCATAACCGGATGCCCGGGCTTCATTAAAGAGTTACTGGTATTCCTCAAAGACAGCAGGAAAAAGAATTACAACTGACAACAGAACACATCAGGCTTTATGCACGTTGGCAAATCCTATAAATTATCCGACTTTCTCATCTGGACAAGGCGAAAGTTATATATACTGATCCTCCTGGGTACCCTGCCGGTAGTACTTTACCATGTATTGGGGATAAAATGGCTGGTAGTTCCCTGGACGGTTGTATCACTACTGGGGACCGCCACTGCCTTCATCGTGGGCTTTAAGAATACCCAGACATACAACCGTACCTGGCATGGGCATGAGATCTGGGGTAATATTGACAGCAGCAGCAGAGCATGGGGCATTATGTGCCGGGATTATCTGCAGGATGCAACGAAAATCCAGCTACTTCTCCAACGTCATTTTGCGTGGCTGGCGGTCCTGCGTTATCATTTACGGGAGGAACGTGTATGGGAAGTGGCAGACAACCGTCCTAACGCAGAATACCAAAAATATTACACTATTCCCGAGCGGCAAACAACCCTTGAAGAAGAGCTGTCGAAATATTTATCTGCTGAGGAACAGGTCTATATTTCTGGTGTGCGAAATAAGGCATCACAGCTACTGGCATTACAAAACAAGACCGTAAAAGATATTTATGACGAGCAAACACTCATCCCCCTCCAGTTCCAGGAAATGCAACGAAGCCTGAATACGCTTTACAGTCTGCAGGGCCAATGCGAGGCCATCAAGGAAACGCCCTATCCCAGGCAGTACTCAATCATCCATACCCTCTTTGTCCGGATATTCTGTGTGCTGCTTCCCTTCGGCATGCTGCAGGAGTTCGACAAACTGGATAACCTTGTGACAGGCATGATGAAAGGACATATGATCTGGCTGGTAATTCCTTTCAGTGTCCTTATTTCCTGGATGTACACCTCACTGGAGCAGGTAGGGGAAAGCACCGAGAATCCCTTCGAAGGCAGCCCTAATGACGTTCCGATCTCACAGATCTGCCGGAATATTGAGATAGATCTCCGGGAGATGATGGGTGAAAAGGAACTACCTCCTCCAATAAAAGCGCAGAACGACATTCTTGTATAAAAAGTAAAAAAAATCAACCGGGATTTGTCCAATAAGCCAAAACCGATTGTCATTAGTACATAACAAAAACCTAGTAAAATGAAACAGAGGATTAATTTTTATGAAAAAGGGCAGGGCGCTTTAAAGACGCTCTTTAACATTGGGGCGTATATCAAGAAGTCCTCCCTGGAAGAAGGATTAATAGCACTGGTTGACTTCCGCGTATCCCAGATCAATAGCTGCGCTTATTGCCTGGATATGCATTCAAAAGATGCCCGCGCTCACGGCGAAACTGAGCAACGCTTATATAGTGTAAGCGCATGGCGCGAAACACCGTATTTTACCCCAAGAGAAAGGGCGGCGCTGGCATGGGCTGAAGCCGTTACTGCCTGCGTGGTACCTGACGAGGTGTATGCACAGGTGAAGGATCACTTCACTGAAGAAGAGCTTGTTGACCTGACACTGGCTATTTCCTCCATTAATACATGGAATCGCTTTAATATTGCATTTCCAATGCCTGATGCTGTAGGTACATACAGAGTAGGTCAATTTGGTTGATGTAATATTACTGACATACTAAACCCACATTTATATGAATGAATTCTTATTAGTGTTTCGACGGGATTTCAAAACGAAAGAAATTCAACCTTCACCAGAGGAATTCCAGACACATCTGCGCCGCTGGCGGGACTGGTTACGCAGTCTGGAGTCGGAAGAAAAGCTGGCCAGGGCACCGCAACCCTGGGAAGCCAAAGGGGTGGTACTGAAACACGATAAGAGTGTAACGGATGGACCCTATGCCGAGATTAAAGAATCCCTCGGTGGTTTTATTATCATAAAGGCCGCCAACTATGAGGAAGCAGTGGAAATAGCAAAAGGGGCGCCCATCCTCGACCTGGGAGGTACTGTGGAGATACGTATGGCAGTGATTTAATACTGTTCAGCACAACAAATAAAAATGCCTTCTTATTTTTGCAGGAAGGCATTTTTATTTGTTTGTATGGAAGAGAGAGAGCTGTTACCTCATTTATTCAGGACTGAGTACCAGAAAATAGTTTCGGTACTATGTTACCTGTTTGGCATCGAACACATAGGTGTGGCAGAAGATATTGTAAGTGATACTTTTCTTGCTGCTACCGAATCGTGGAGTGCAAAAGGAGTACCTGATAACCCGACGGCATGGTTATATACGGTCGCTAAAAACAAAACAAAGAACTGGCTGAAGAGAAACTCCTTCTTTCAGCAGAAGCTCATGGTCGATCTGCAGCACAGTATCCCCCAGGGAGAAGAGATCGAAATAGATCTTTCCGAACAGAATATTACAGACAGCCAGCTGGCCATGATCTTCACCGTATGCCATCCTTCTATCCCCACTGAATCGCAGATAGCACTTGCACTCAATCTGCTCTGCGGTTTTGGCGCACAGGAAATTGCAGATGCTTATCTGACCAATAAGGAAGTGATCTACAAAAGGATCAGTAGAGCGAAAGAAAAATTAAAGGAGGCAGATATAAAAATACAGCAGCCCACACTTGCCGAAATAAACGAGCGGCTGGATACTGTACTCAAAACATTATACCTGCTTTTTTCCGAAGGCTACTATTCCACTTCCACTAATACAGTGCTACGAAAAGACCTTTGTGTAGAAGCCATGCGGTTGAATTACCTGCTGGTAGAATATCCACATACCAATAAACCGGCAGTCAATGCACTCCTGGCATTAATGTGTTTTCACGCCTCACGTTTTGATGCAAGGCTAAATGATACAGGAGGAGTGATCCTGTACGAGGACCAGGATGAAACCCTCTGGAACCGCGAGTTGATTGAGCGGGGGGAATACTATCTGAACGAAGCTGCCGCCACTCCTACTGTCACCAAGTATCACCTGGAAGCTGCCATTGCTTACTGGCATACCCATAAGGCTGACTCCGGAGAAAAATGGGAGAACATCCTGGACCTGTATAATCACCTGTTAATACTGGAGTACTCCCCTATTGCTGCATTAAACCGCACCTTCGCGCTCGCCAAGGTCAAAGGCAAACAACAGGCGATCAATGAAGCAGAAAAGCTACAGTTAGCTGATAATTATTTTTACCACTCACTATTAGGCAATCTGTATACTGACATCGACGACTATAAAGCACTGCAACATTATAAAACAGCGTTGCAACTGGCGCATTCGGCAGTCGACAGGGACCTGATGGCAAAAAACATTGATCAGTTAAACCAGCGGCGGAGTAATTAATACTCTCCGCTGCATTACAGCAGGCTCTTTATATAGAATACAATCGGCATCGATGCGAAGGCCAATGGGATGATGACCGCAAAGAGCCATATACCTGTAGATTGTATGATAGTTGTGTATCGTTTGTGTACCATCCCCACTGTCCGGAAAGCGCTCTGAAAACCATGGTACAGGTGATAGGACACGGCTACCATAGCGACGAGGTACAACAATGAATACCACCACAGTCCGAAGCTATGCGCCACTATCGCATAGAGGTCTTTTACACGCACGATCTCCACATTATTCTCCGTAGTTACTGCGTATTCAAAGTCCGCGGAAACCGGCTCGTAAACAGTAGAGGTCAGTCTTCCTGTGAGCAGTTCTTTCCGGTATTCCCGGTACGTGCCTTCCATGAATTTATACCTGGCCCAGAAGTTACTCATATGTATGATGAGGAATAGGAAAATAATACTGCCCAAAAGTCCCATATTCAGGGAAGCCCACTTAACGGGTGTTTTGGGCGCAACGGCATATTTCACGGGACGCGCCTGACTGTTTTTCACCGTCAGTATAAGTGCATAAAAGGCATGTATCAGGATAGAGATATACAGCAGATAACTGATAATTTCCACAGGCAGGAAATGGGTCATGAAGTGGGCATAGATATTAAAGAAATAGCCTCCGTCGCCGGCAAATAATGTAAGATTGCCACCCAGGTGTACAATGAGGAAAAGGCAGAGGAATAATCCTGTCATAGACATGATCAGTTTCTTACCTATGGAGGAATTGAAGAGTTGTGAAAACTTTATCATAGCAGATGTTTTAATAAAGCCTTTACGGCGTTACAACGCTGTAAAGGCTTTATTTTGTTTTTGTTCAGTAATGCTTTCAGGCAGCGGTAATAGCCATACGTACTTCAACGATAGCGCCGTATTTAATGATAGGACAGCCTTTTGCTATTTCTACTGCTTCGTCATAATCTTTGGCTTTTATCAGGAACAGGCCTCCGATGGATGCCTTGTCCTCGGCATAGGGTCCGTTGTACACATGATCTTTCTTTTTCTCATGCTTAATGACACGACCATCAACATCCCAACGCTTTGGAGGCGCTACCAGTTTGTCCTGGGCTGCTATGCTGGCCACCCATTCCTGGTAGGGTTTGAGGGCTTCTTTCATTTGTTCCGGAGAGGGCGCCGGGTTGTTGCTGGTCAGATCCCTGTGGATCACTAAGAGGAACTCTTGCATTTTTGTGCTGTTTTAATGTTAATAATGGAGACGATATATTTATTCAATACTGATCATGAGACTTCAAGTCCTAGAGTAATGTTGTTTGCTGCAGGTATGCCAGTTGCATACTCCTGATGATGCGGGCAACATCTTCTTCGGTCTTGCCGGTTTTACGCTCAAGTCTGGTATACAGCTCTCTTTCTTTCCCCACCTCAAAGACTAAATCTTCTTCTGTAAGTTCGCTGAAACGTTGTTTGAGCAGTTTCTTCAGTACCGACCACTGGTATCCCCGGATGTTCATTGTAGTATAGTTATGGGTTATAGATTGATTCAGACCTGCCAGGCGCTGATGTGTCGTTGCGTTGTTGACCGGATGTCGCGTGAGAAGACCGCGCCGGCGTTAGGTAGAGCTTATGCGCGAACGGGTGGAAAGCGCATACCTGTTACAACAGCCTCAACGAACTGACACCCGTCATCTTCGTTACAGACAGCACATGGCAAGTCGTGAAAAGCAGATGTGAGATTTCCGGTTTAGACTTTCACCGGCTGGTTGGCAAACCATGTTTCGAAATCGATCTTGCCAATACGTGGATTAGCGCCGGGAACCAGCGACTGGTCATTCAGTTCAGCGCCAAAATACAAGGCATGCGGATCGGCAATTATAGGGCGTGCATCTCCCATTTTGTCCAGATAGCGGCCAACAAGTATGTCCATGCCCACTCTTTCCGGACCGGCGATCTCAATGGTGCCATTGAGTGGCGCACCCACAGCAACATCCGTTACTGCAGCAGCTACATCATCTGATGCGATAGGCTGGATAGCGGCTGGTGGTAAATGGATTGCTTCTCCTTTTGCGCCTGAAGCTGCAATACTGCCCAGGAACTCAAAAAACTGGGTAGAGTGTACGATGGAGAAAGGAATACCTGATTGCCGGATAAGATTTTCCTGCACCAGTTTTGCACGCATATAACCACTATCCTGCAGTCTTTCAGTACCCACCACAGACAATGCGATGTGATGTTTGACACCTGCTTTTTTTTCTGCCGCCAGCAGGTTATGTCCTGCTGTCTGGAAGAACTCCATTACAGCCTTGTCTTCAAAGGAAGGAGAGTTCGCCAGATCTATTACCACAGCCGTTCCCTCCATTACTTCCGCAAGCCCTTCGCCTGTAATAGTGTTTACGCCTGATGCAGGAGATGCTGCAATTACTTCGTGGCCAAGTGCGCGAAGTCTGTTTACTGTTTTGGAACCAATAAGCCCGGTGCCACCGATTACTACTATTTTCATGATCTGAACTTTTAATGCCTGTATCCAGGCAGGAGTTAATAAATTGGTTTAATCTTTTCCGTTATCCCCGTTGTGCTGATTTGTAGGGGAAGACATTGTAACCGTTCAACGATTTCGCTTATTGTTTTACAAGCCGGATGCCAGTCGCATAAACAACTAACAACCAATACACTATATCAAAAACAGGGGTTTTTATTTCACTTTATTAAGAGAATTGGCAGTGGGTTTCACTAAATATAGTGAGCGTATTACCCGCATAAATAAAAAAGGCCGGAACCGTATATGTTCCAGCCTTTGTATGAACTGCATCGTCGTTATCTTATGAAATAATCTGCTTTAGAGATACCCAGCTTTTTCATCTTGGAATGAAGCGTGGTACCAGGTACTTCCAGCACTTCTGCTGCGCCACCAACGCCAGATATTTTACCGCTACATCTCTTCAGTACATCAATGATGTGAGCGCGTTCAATCTGTTCCAGTGTTACATTATAGGATCCGGATCCCAGCACTGGTTTATTTATCGTCTCATGCCGGGGCAGATGAATCTCTGTTAAGGTATGGCCTTCGCACAGGAGGATACTTCTTTCTATCAGGTGCTCAAGCTCCCTGACATTACCTGGCCATGGATAGCTTTTTAGCTCCTGCAGTACCTGGGGCGAGATACTATTTACCCTTTTACCGGCATTCTTACTGAATTTGGCAAGAAAGAAATTAGCCAGCGACTCAACATCTTCCAGCCGATCCCTTAACGGAGGCAGCTCGATAGGAAATACATTCAGCCGGTAATAGAGATCAGACCTGAAGCGGCCTGCCTGCACCTCTGCTTCCAGGTCGCGGTTTGTAGCCGCAACGATGCGTACATCCACCTTAATGGTAGCCTTACCTCCGATCCTCTCCAGTTCCCTTTCCTGTAGTACGCGTAAAAGTTTCACCTGTAGCTCCAGCGGCATCTCTCCTATTTCATCCAGGAACAGCGTACTGTTGTTCGCCAGCTCAAACTTGCCGATCCTTCTGTCTATCGCGCCGGTAAAGGCGCCTTTCTCATGACCGAAAAGCTCACTTTCTATCAGATGGGCAGGCAAAGCGGCGCAGTTCACTTTTACCATCAATTTGCTCTTACGGGAGGATGCATTATGAATGGCCCGTGCTATCAATTCCTTGCCGGTACCCGTTTCGCCCAGTAAAAGCACCGTTGAACTGGTTTCCGCCACCTGCGATATCAGGCGGTAAACTTTCTGCATCTGGGCGCCATTGCCGACGATCTCTGAAAAGTTGTAGATCGTTTTGATCTGCTCTTTCAGGTAGTCATTTTCCATCTCGAGCTTCTGCTTATACTCAAGCACTTTTTCATTGGCCCGGATATTAGCAATAGCGATAGCCACCTGTGCACAGATCCCTTTAAGAATAGTGAGATTGACCTCATCTATCAGCAACCAGAATGTTCCCACGTTTACATTCCCCACGCGTAGCAGCGCCCCAAAAGCATGTTTTACCCCTACCTCTTTCCAAAGACGGATATAGTTACCCGGATTGCCCAGTCGTAACTCTTCCTCAACATCAAAGAGCACCGTTCCGCATTCCAGCACTCTTGCCGTGAGGGGTTCATTTATATCAATCTTCTGGGATGCCATCATTCTGAAAGTCTCCACCACTTTTTCAAACAAACTTTCATCATACAGATAAGGGCTGAGTGTAACCCCATCATCCTCCATGACACGGATCATGGCCAGTTTTACTTTCAGCACGTTCCGCAGTACTTCGCAGATCGTGTCTTTCAACTCATCTTTTGTACGCACAGCAGCAATGTTGTGACTGAATTGCACCAGGAAGGACTGTTCCCGTTCCCTACGTAATAACTCCTCATTAGCCATAATATTCGACATGGCCACCGAGGTCTGTGCGCATATACCCTGCAGCAGGGGAATATTTATTTCTTCAATACCCAACCATAAAATACCCAGTTTTGTATCACCTGTACGCAGGGGTGCGCCCACCATTGTGCGGAGGCCCATCCTTTTCCAGAATTGCAGGTATGGGGTAGTATTCCCCCGGTTGATCTCCATATTTATACTAAAGAGAAGGGGGATTTCACTATTGAGCACCCTGTTTTGCAGCCCATCTTCAATAGGAAACTTCATGGCCTTTATTTCCTGCAGTTCATCATCATCATCTGCAATGTTAAGAGCATCGAAAATATAGGCGGTCGTCGTAGTCTTATCGTCATTGATCTTCCGGACTACAAAACCCAGTTGTGGTTTTAATTTCCGGAGACAGGTACGCAACACATCTGCGAGGTCTTCCTTACTTCTTACACCGGCAATATCGCTACTGAACTCGAGCAGGAATGATTTTTCATTCTCTCTTTTTATGATCTCTTCGTTGGCCGATATATTACTGATGGCAGTAAACACCTGGCCGGATATGCGCTGAATAATATTTATTGCCTCCTTCCCAAAGGTGCCCACTTTATCAGCGAATAACATGAGGCTATACTTGGATGAACCGTTGTCGCCCAATATCTTCACAATCATTTCCCGGGCGTCCATTTCATAATGCATCTTAAACCACAGCGGCGCCTTCTCCATATCGAAGGACTCCATGTTAAAGACCAGCGGCTTGTAATAAAGGGAGGCAATATCGTAGATACCGTCTTCCACAGGGGTAGGCATGTCAAGCGTATCGCCAAAATCTGTCAGCTCTCTGACAGTGGCCTCTGCATCGGCCAGGTAAGCCTTATAATACTCCTCTGCGTCATCCATCACCGTCATCATGCTGTGGGAAAAGCCAATGACTTCCCGCAGGCCTGAATTGAGCACATTCAACATGTCCTGCCGGGTCCGGACCTTCACCATATCATTGCTTAAAGTCAGCAACACTTCATTAAGCCTTTCCTCCCGGCTTATTTCCTCGTTCCTGATGATATTGATCACCGCACCTGAGATCTGCGGAGCAATGCCCTTTATAATGCTTTTAATTTCGTCGGTAAAGCCATTGACATTCACAACATACATATGCAGAAACCCAATCACCTGCTCCTTGCTTTTAAGGGGCGTCATCAGGATCTCTCTCACGCCGCCTTCGTAATTCACCCTTAAGAAAGGGGGACTCCCCGGAGCATCCATGATATCTTCCAGTATGAAGGAACTAGGCGCATCGTTTTCCAGTACCTGCTGGATGAACGGTTCATCCAGTGGAAAGTGCCCGGCCACAAGAGAGGGGTAAACCGGGTGGTCTTTAATGGGAGAAGATTTGGGATCGAGTAGAAAAGGGCAATAGACCCGCGCTTCATGGTCTATCAGGCTAACAATAGCATGGGAAAAAGGGAATATCTCCTTGAGCCTTGATGAAAACAGGACGATCAGGTCATTTTTCTCTCTCACCTTTGTGATATCATCCCCTAACTCCAGGAGTATTCTGCGCTCATTTTCCAATAGCTTTATCCGCTGGTCTAACTCAGCACTCACCGTTTCCGGTTTTCCGTTTGCCATTATACTGTTCATTTTTTTCATGCTATAAATTGACAGATTGATATTCTTGTTCCACTGCTTTTATATACATGACAATTGAAAACATGATATCTGGACAAATTTTGCCTGATATTTTCCTGCACTTAAAATTTACTCATTTTAAACTGGAAATCAAAATATTATAACTAAAGATCCGGGCAATCGACCCCGGATCTTCAGCATTGATATTTATAAGCTATATGGATGAAAATCAGGCCTATAATTGTGCAGCGGCACGGATAATGAATGATGCCACCTTGTCTGGCTGTGATAACATCGGCACATGACTGGCTTTCAGCTCCAGCGTAGTTGCCTTTATCATTTTTGCTTCTGTCCGCGCCAGGTCGGGAGTCACCATATGGTCATCCAGTCCGATGATACACCATGAGGGTTTAGTCTTCCAGGCAGCAGTAGAGATCCTGTCTGTTGTAGCTTTGGCGGCCCATGGGCCCTGTGTGGCGTAAACGAGCCTTCTCTCCTCCGCTGGCAAGTCCTGAGCAAAGTGTTCATTGATCCCCCTGGCAGACATTGTCAGGTATCCTGAAGCCAGTTGGAATTCCGCGCTACCCGGAGCCGGAGGATAAGGTTTTGTTACTTCAGTTACACCCTGGTTGTCGTCCGGGATCAGCGCACAGACATACACGAGTCCTTTTACTTTTGGGTCATTCCCTGCTTCAGTGACCACAACACCGCCATATGAATGCCCTACCAGCAGCACTGCGCCATCCATCTGAGCGATGGCTCTTTTGGTGGCGGCAACATCATCTTCCACAGCGCTGAGCGGATTTTGTACGGCTATTACGTTAAATCCTTTGGCATGGAGTATAGTGATCACCTTTGACCAACTGGAGCCATCTGCAAAGGCGCCATGAACCAATACTATGTTTTTAATCCCCTTAAGAACTGATTGTGATTGTGCGGGCTGTAACAATGAAAAGAATGCCATCACACCAATCAATACTGCCGACATAAATTGTTTAATAACTGACATAAAATTTATTATTATTTAATTAGAGACGTTGAATAACTATCAGGAGATGTTTCTTCCATCCAGTCTTTTATATAAGCAAGGAGCACTTCTGAGCAGGGCCAGGATTCATGCCTGCTGAATGCCCCGGATACTGCCTGTCCTAAAGCGATACAATGAGACGTGTTCAGCTGGAGTAATAAACCCATGCGATAACCGGCATCGAAACAGTCTCTGCCATGTCCGGGCATATAGAGATTCTCGAATGCTCTTCCACCGAACTGGGATTGCTGTTCCCATGAAAATAGTACAGTACGGTTGGCATAGAGAACGATGAGGGAATCTATGTTCATTGTATTAAAAATGTACAACTGCCTTTCTCTTGCTTCCTGCAACCTGGAACCGGCAACCGCTATATCATATGCAATACCATTCAGCTTACTCCATAGTACATCGGCTTCATTATGATCAAGCACCAATGTAACGCGTCCCAGAGAGGAATACCCTCCTATTATATCGAGGATCTCATCTACTTCAAATACTGATCTCTTACTGATATCCCCAAGGCGGAACACAAATTGAAAATCCCGCCTTTCAAGTGGTTTCAGCACGTCATAAAATATCCCTTCCCAGTAATCGGATGCGCCATCTACGCCAGCCCAGTCAGCAAACTGAACGATCGAGCTACAGCTGAAAAGTGTTTTGAGCTCTTCGACAACTGTGTCATTTTTTATACTGCTCCAGCTGTCACTTTTATCTTGTTCTGCCTGCCAGTCATCCGGTGCTACCAGTCTGCTGAAGAATGTATCCAATATTAAATGGCGTATTCCGAGTCTTTCCCAGAACCGGGAAGGGATTGGTTTATTAATTCCCGCAACATCTGTCTGAAAGTCGCTCTGAAAAGGATTAAAGAGCTCATATTCCCCGATATAATTTATATATACATCCACTGACTGATTGAAATTCTGAATACTACCGGCCACCGTTGCCAGCAGAGAGCCGGCATTGAGTTCATCTTTTAGATACATATCCCTTATTTTAAGTTAATACCTCTGGTCTGTTGATTCCATTTCCCTCCTTATCTTCTGTTCCATGATTCCTTCTCGCATTCCGTCAAAACACTGCCGCGTGCTGCTGATTATTACAAGCGGCGGGCCACTATACAACCTCACTAAATATCAATCACTTACAGAAATAACTATCGTTTTTCTGCGCTTTATTTCGTGAATTGACGAATCAGGGCGATATATTTTCCGATATTTCGGGTGTGTCAAAAGGACACTAAATTTTCTTTTAAGGCGGCAATCCCGTATCTTTCTGTTATGTAACTATAACCACAGGTTTATCTTCCAATATTAACCCGCATGATTTCACTTACTTTTAAACTTCACTTTATGAAAACTCTAATTGCGTTTGTATTTGCAATAACGGCCCCGACATTGTTTTCCTGCCAGAAACAAACAGCTGCTGAACAATCACCCCGTCTTTCATTGGCAGAAAAACAACAGGCTGCAGTGGCTGCAGCCACCTGGGAAACAGTGATCGACAATTCCACTTTTGCCAGTTACTCCGCATTTGAAGCGGCGTGGAACTACCTGTATCCATGGGGATCAGATCATAACGGTTCGGCCCGCATGTATGGAAGTCCTACAGATCATAACCACATCTATTTAAACAACGGTGTACTCACCATAAAAGCGTCCTATATCACCTGGAATGAAGGCAACAGCAGTAGCGATCCGCACCTGCCTATCAGGTATCATTCAGGTGCTGTCAATACGAAACTACATGTATTAGTCAATGACCAGTTCCCGAACTGGGAAGTAAAATGCGATTTCCAGGTGCCAACTGTCAAAGGGTCCTGGCCGGCTTTCTGGTTGACAGGCGTTAATAGCTGGCCGCCGGAAAGTGATATTATGGAATTTAAAGGCAATGCTACTAACTGGCAGAATACCTTCAGAACATCTTCTGATGTATCCAGCACGCTTACCACAGTGTCTTCTCCCGGCAGCTGGCATACGTATCGTGCCTGGATTACGAAAGTAAGCGCCACTAATGTTGATATTCATTATTACATTGACGGAGTATGGAAGGCGGTGCATAATGCGAACTTCGTAGGAAAGCCGCTATATGTGATCATTAATATGCAGATGGAAGGATCCAGTGGAAGTCCTGGTCCTACGGCGGATACTTATCTGAATGCAAGAAATATTTATATAGGAAGGACGAGAGAGTATTAGGAGGAGGATAAACCTGTGGTGTTCATTAATTATCTAATCTTCCCGCTGTGGATATTAAAATATTAAAGGCTGTTCTTTCCCCCACTACCTGAACTCAAAAACTGTATGCCGATCCGGTGAACTATTTTCAGTGCTTCTGAATGCCAAAGTATCCTTCTTCAGGATCAATATATCCGCATACTCAAACACAGTATCTAAAGATATTAAGTGTAAAGTTGATAACTGTAATCTGCCATCACTACCAACCTTCCAGGCACGCAGAAAATTTAAACAGTCTCTCTGGTCGTCTGCCGATTTTGCATCGGCAAATGCTCCATCTGAGATAGGATAAGGGTGATTTCTGAATCTTATAAAGTAGCACCGGGCGCCATTGATATGTGTGACCACAGGAGGTTTACCGGTTTCCTCAACCGTTACTGTCATTACAACCCAGGTACCCATTAGTTTACTTTCTGTTTCATTAAGTGGTAAGGTTGGTCTTCCTTTGCTACAGTTGATATACATCCCCATTACCAGCAAAGCACTGGTAAAAAAAGATCTGATTTTCATAAAAACAACGTTTAATGAAAAACAACTTTTTTAGCATCCGTACGTATGTTTGAGGTGGTGGTTATTAGGAGAAGTTAGTAATGTAAGTTAATGAAAATATCTGGCACGTGATAACAGCTATCTCAGCATAGATCCGGATATTCTATAAGTGCCTTTCTTTAGTCCGGTGGCGGACAAAAAATGTCCATTTGCGGACAGTTTATAAACTTGTCATTGTGCATAAACAGGCTGTTTCCAATAGATACAGCCTGTTTAGTTGGTTGGCACCAGATTTGAACGTGTCCTTGCCGCCCTCGTTTGTGCGCAGAAGAAAAACGAATAAACAATATTACCGGCAACCGGAGTCCGGACCACTCCCAGCTTAACATCTATTATGATTCGGAATTATCTGAAAATCGCATATCGAAATCTGAAACGACAAAAAGTTTCAACCAGCATCAATATAGTTGGTTTAGCTATTGGATTGGCTACCTGCATACTGATCATGCTTTATGTGCAGGATGAATTATCCTACGATCGTTATAATGAGAAAGCGGATCAGATTTTCCGGATTGGACTCAAGCTGCGGCTCAACGGAGAGGATGTTAGCGGGCCTGTATTCGGTCCGAATGTTGCCAGGGACATACAACAGGAGTTTCCGGAAGTATTAAAAACAACGCGTATTCTAAGGGGAGGTGATTTTGTTAGCTACGGAACAACTTCATTTAAAGAAGATAATCTGCTGTTTGCCGACTCAACTTTTTTTGACGTGTTTACCATGCCGCTCCTGAAAGGGGATCCGAAGCGGGCACTGACTGAGCCAAACACCATAGTACTGACTGAGGAAACTGCCCGGAAATACTTCGGTGATCAGGACCCGATCGGGAAAGTCTTATCATTTGGCAGCGAAAAAACGCCCTATCGGATTACCGGCGTAGCTGAAAATGTACCTGCGAACTCTCATTTCCGGTTTAATATGTTGGCGTCGTTACCTGGTTACGATGGACAGCATATCGGATGGGCATATAACATGAACTTTTACACCTATGTAGTTCTACCCGAGAAATACGACTATAAACAGCTGGAGGCTAAAATCTCGCGGCTCGCTGAAAAAGAGATTGGTGACGAATTGCAGCAATTTCTAAACCTCAGCCCGAAACAGTTTCGCGAGAAGGGTGATGATTTCGGGATCTTTCTCCAGCCACTCACTGATATTCATTTGCGCTCCCCGTTCGGCGGGACTGAGTTAAGCCAGGGGGGAAATATTCTATACGTATACGGGCTTACAGCCATTGCTGCCTTTATGCTGCTGATAGCCTGTGTGAACTTTGTGAATCTGTCTACCGCTACGGCAGTCCGGCGTTCGCGTGAGGTCGGGGTACGTAAAGTGCTGGGTTCTGTAAAAGGCCAATTGCAGCAACAGTTTCTGATTGAATCGGTTCTGCTGGCGCTTATTGCACTGATAATCGGATTGCTGGTTGCCGGCTTCGCTTTGCCATTCTTCAATCAACTAACAGGCAAGACCCTTACATTGAGTTTTTTGACTAACGGATATGTAGCTGCTGGTTTAGTGACGTGTACTGTACTAGTGGGGCTGCTGGCAGGTGCTTATCCGGCATTTTACCTTTCTTCGTTTAAGCCTGTGCTAGTATTAAAAGGGCGGGGTACAGCCGGGCGGGGAAGTTTCAACCTGCGAAGTGGCTTGGTGGTGTTTCAATTTTTTATCACCATTTCCATGATTATTGCCACTGTTACTGCAGACCGGCAACTACGTTACATGCAAAGTCAAAAACTCGGTTTTAATCGTGAACAAGTATTAGTTATTCATGATACGCACATGCTTCGCAATAACGAAGCCGCATTTCGCGACAAGATCATCCAATCTCCGCAAGTCATCATGGGAAGTATTTCAGGGCAAATACCCGTTGGGAATTCACTCCTTGATAACACCACCGTAATGTCCAGAGAAAACCCTGATAAAGGCGTAATGAGCCGATTCTACAAAGTCGATTGTGAGTATATTCCTACATTGGGGATGCGTATGGTTCAGGGGCGTAATTTCTCAAAAAGTTTCGCTACCGATTCCTTCGCTGTTATTCTGAACGAAACGGCCGTGCGGGCCTTAGGCTGGCAGCAGAACCCGATCGGAAGAGAGTTGATCGGCCACATTGACGATAATGGTGTAAAAACATACTACCGGGTCATTGGTGTTGTAAGCGATTTTCATTTTGAATCCCTGCGGCAGAAAATTGGGCCTTTAGTCATGTTTTTGGGTGGAAATTCAGGTAACATCCTGGTCAAAACCCATACTGATAAACTTTCGCAGTTCCTCGCTTCACTAAAGCAGCAGTGGGAGTCATTTTCGCCCGCAGCCCCTTTTTCCTATTCATTTTTAGATGACCGGTTTAAGCTGGTTTATCTCGGCGAGCTAAAAACAGAACAAGTATTAACCCTCTTCTCAAGCCTGACTATCTTCATTGCCTGTTTGGGCCTATTCGGATTGGCGACCTACACCGCCGAACAGCGTACAAAAGAGATTGGCATTCGTAAAGTGCTGGGCGCATCCGTTGGTAGTGTCGTAGCTCTGCTCTCCAAAGACTTTATCAAACTCATTCTGATAGCACTGGTGCTGGCGTCTCCTATTGCCGGGTGGGGTATGAATCAATGGCTGAAAGAATTTGCCTACAAGGTTACTATTGACTGGTGGATTTTTGCGCTGGCAGGATTGCTGGCGGTCGGGATTGCCTTGCTGACGGTAAGCTTTCAGAGTATCAAAGCAGCGCTGACAAATCCCGTAACAAGCTTACGCAGCGAATAGCACAAAACACCAGGCATGGTGTTCTCCATGTTGAAAGACAAGTCTTCAAAAAAATGAAAAGGGCACAGCCTCAATTCAGGTGCTGAGCCCTCATTACCTCCATCTATTTTAATTTACTTAAACTGTACAGAAGCCAGCATCATATCACCTTCATGCAGTTCCTGCGCTACGTAATGCAAACTCAGCTCCCTGTCTGCGTTTTTCTTTTCTACCTGTAACAGTTCCTTCACAGGTATTTCCATTCCCTTATCATCATCCTTAAACGTCCATTTCTTCAGCACATTTCCTTTTTCATCTTCGATAGCTATGCTGCGGCCGGTGCCTACACCCTTATTTGTACAATGGGTATAGAAGATACGGAGACGGTCATCACTCTGGCTATTACTCAGTTGTAACTTCCTTAGATTAAGCGGCGAATTCACTGCCTGTTTCAGGATCAGTTTATTGTTGAGATAGATCTCATATCTATCCAATCCGCGTTCTGCAGTAAAGCTAAACATGGATAGGCAAAGAACAACAAGCGCTAATAGCTTGTATAATGGTTGTTTGCATGTTGTCTGCTTCATGGTAAAATATTTTTAGTTAACAATGAATAGTACCTGAAGACAATACTAGATGAAATATTAAAGGAGGGAAAAATTAGTCTACCAACAACTGGAATAATCTACCAACGTCCTAGTGGCCTGTGATCAGCCTGTCCATTGCTGCCTTGTAGTTTCTGCCGATGGGTATCTGATGGTCAGCAATGATGATCCGGTTCCTTTCCATCCGCCTGATCTTATCTTTTGCTACAATAAAGGACTTGTGTACTCTAATAAAGCGTGTTTCCGGAAAAAGTTCCTGCATGGATTTAATAGAACCCTTTATAACGATCTTTCCGCTTGATGCATGGATAATAGCATAGTCCTTCAACCCTTGTATATGCGTAACATCAGTAAAGAATAGCTTTATCTTCTGAACGCCGCTTTTCACGAAAATAAAAGTCGGGACATCTTCACTGGTTTCCAGATCAGCTTCCTCTTTCTTTAGCGACAAAAAGTCCCTGACTTTATCCACAGCTTTACAGAAACGGTCGTAGGAGATCGGTTTCAACAGGAAATCTATCACCCCTAATTCATATCCTTCAAAGGCATAATCTCTGAAAGCAGTTGTAAACACAGTAACCGGTGGTTGTGTTAACGCTTTGAGAAAATCAATGCCGCTTATTTCCGGCATTTCAATATCGAGGAATAGTACATCTACCGGATGATGTTTTAAAAACTCATGTCCTTCCAGTGCATTACTGAAACTACCAGCCAGCTCGATAGTCTTGTGCCGTTCGATATAGCCTGCAAGGATTTCCCTGGCTAAAGGTTCATCATCTATCAGTACACATTTCAGTATCATAGTGACTAATTTTTAGATCTACCTGGTATCGATCTGCCCCGTCATTAATCGTCAGGCTATGCTTGTCGGGGAATAACAGCTCCAGCCGTTTCTTTAGATTCAAAAGACCTATACCACCACTTTGCTCAAGTTGCTGCGTATTACCCTTGTTGTTTTCTATGCGTATTTCAAGCGTATCGGTAACATTGACAGAGATGTACAGGTAAGCATTATGCACCGCCCTGCTTACACCATGTTTGAAAGCGTTCTCGACTAAGGGCAATATCAGGAATGGCGGTATCCAGCAACGCTCAATATCTCCTTTCACCGTTAAGTGTATATCTGCATTATTCCCCTGCCTGATCTTTTCCAGTTCCAGGTAATTATTCAGATAGTTGATTTCTTTTTCCAGCGGCACACTTGTCTGGTCACTTTCATACAACATGTACTCCATCAATCCTGCTAACTTCAATACCACCTCCGGTGCTTCGTCCGACTTCTTCAAAGTCAGCGCGTACAAGTTATTTAACGCATTAAACAGGAAATGCGGATTCACCTGTGAGCGGAGATAATTCACTTCAGCCTGTAGTTTTTCTACCCGTATTTCCTGCAATAGTTTCTTCTGCTCATACCAATCCATACTGAATTTCAAGGCGACCGTCAACAACAGGTAAAGAGAAGTATGTGTAAAATTGTAGATCAGTGAAGTGGAAAGCTTAGCGTATCTGCTCGGCCCCAATACATATCCGAAGAGATAGTAGTCGTAAAAACTTTGCACCAACAAATAGCCTATCAATAACATGAATACCAACAAAAAATATCCGCCATACTTGCCCCGTAAAAGATAACGTGGAATAAGCCAGTGGATATTCGCCCAGGCTAGTGCAATGAGCAATGAAACCCTCACCACCACGCAGACAAAAAAATTAGGTAGACCGGCTTTCTGGATCAGGTAGGTGCGGTCATACAGAAAAATAAGCGTAACCATCACCCAGTAGGCGACATAGAAATATCGCCGTCGTGCCATCAGGCCTTTATTGATCGTGGAACTCATCATATCGGACTTTTTACTATTTACGGTATTGATGAGGAAAATGAAAAATCTGGTAGAGCAACTACACAAAAAATAGACGAACGGGGCTACCTCTTTACTAAGGTAGCAACAATAGCCATAAACGACAAGGAACGGTTTATACAAGGACAAGACACTTTGATCCTGGACATATACCGGAAATATGAAATCCCGAAGAGCCAATGTGGATCAAAAACGGCCCGCGATACCATGCTCTATCCATGCCTTTACTATGGCTTTACCCTGCCTTTGACATGCCTTTGGGGTGGACCTGTAACCAGGCACTTCAACGATAACATCCTTTCAAGCGAAAGACTGCCTGAATTCCACAGGCGTCATATTCGTCTTCTGCCTGAACAATTTGTTGAACGATTGCGGATGCTCAAAGCCCAGTTCATACGCAATCTCAGCAATGCTCAGGCTTGTATGACTCAAAATATGTTTCGCTTTTTCAATGAGGTGGTGATGAATCTGCTGTTGAGCACTCAGGCCGGTGAGAGACTTCAGCATATCGGTCAGATATCTCGGAGACACGTTCAGGTGATCTGCCAGTTCCTGGACTGATGGAATGCCGGTTAAGGGAGATTTACGGGTATCGAGACGATCAGACAGATATGCGTCCATTTTGCCGATCAGATCGTTGTAAACAGTTTTGCGGGTGATGAATTGCCGGTTGTAATAACGGTTGCTATAATTCAACAGCAGTTCTATCTGGGATACCAGTACATCCTGACTGAAATGATCGATGTTGTTATCAAGTTCTTTTGCGATAGCGTCAAAAAGGGAAGCAATGATCTTCTTTTCCTTGTCAGACAGGAACAGGGCCTCTGATACGGCATAGGAAAAGAATCCGTATTTATGGATGGCATTGCCCAGGGTATAATTCCTGATCAGGTCCGGATGAAAGAATAAGGCATAACCTTCATATGTCTGCTCTTCACCAGATACAGTGACGATCTGGTTCGGGGCGAGGAAAGCAAGACCGCCTTCTTCGAAATCATAGTAGCCCTGGCCATATTTCACCTGCCCCCTAAAGCTGGTCTTAAATGAGATTTTGTAAAAGTTGAGGGAGTACTTTTCACCTACATCTGCAAACGGCACTTTTGTATTATCGTAGTTGATCAATGCGACAAGCGGATGTAAGGGTGCGGTATGACCCAGCTGCCGCATTAACTCAGATACACTGTTGAAGACGTGTATTTCAGACGAGGCTTTTTTCATGTGCAATCCGTTTTTGGGAAGGAGCTTTACACAGGCACTATAGCAGCGCCTGCGTAAAGGTAGGTAATTAATCCTGTGCTGCAGGGCGGATGATAATATCTCCGATATCTACATTAGCAGGTTGCCCGATGGCAAATGCAACTGCGCTGGCAATGTCGTCTGGAGAGATACCCTGAGTTTCCATCTTTTCCAGAATAACGGCTTTCATCTGCTCATTCTTCAGGTTGTTCACAAATTCTGTCTGTACAAATCCTGGTGAGATGCCTGTTACGCGCAGCCAGCCGTTAGATTCCTGTCGCAATGCCTCGCTGATGGTACGCACTGCGTTCTTTGTACCTGCATATACTCCCTGTAGGGGAACGATTTTGATACCTGAAGTGGAAATAATGTTGATGATATGGCCTGATCCCTGCTCGCGGAAAACCGGTATCGCAGCGGCAATGCCATACAATACCCCTTTCAGATTTATATCGATCATTTCCTCCCAACCTTCAATATCCAGTTCGTCTATGCGGGACAACTGGCTTACACCCGCATTGTTGATCATCACATCCAGCCGGCCATAATTGTCAAGGGCCAGTTTCACAAGATGCAGCAGGTCATCTCTGCGCCTTACATCAGTGACGGTATAAACTACCTCGCCACCGTCCTCTCTTATAGCTGTAGCGAGTTCTTCTAAACGGTCATTCCGGCGGGCACCCAGAACTATCTTAGCTCCTTCTTTGGCCAGCATCAGGGCAATAGATCTGCCGATACCGCTGCTTGCTCCGGTAATAGCTACCACTTTTCCTTTGATTTCGTATTTCATGATGCGTGTTATTTATGCATCAAAGTTCCGGGGAAGGTGGGAGGATGTTGTAGCCAAAAGTGTAAATGTTGTAGCCGGAATGTTTTTTAAAAACAACTAATTTATTATTTCAACATAAATTAATTCCTTTTTTTAGTAACTTTATGATTACTAAAAATTTAAAAATGGCAAGACAGATTAAAGAAACTCCTGTTTTGAAAGGTAAGGATGCTGCGAAATTTTTAGCCGACGTTAATAAGTCAAAAGATCAAAAAGCAAGTAAAGAAGCGCTTGAAAAAATTAAAAAAAATTACGAAAAACTTAAAGCTATTTCTACTTTCTAATGGACTTGTCTGATTTTAGGTTAATTCGTCTGGCTCCTGAAACTCAAATAAAACCTTTCAATTGTGGCGATCAAGACCTCAATGAATTTTTACTCCAGGATGCTCGAAACTATTTAAACGAATTATTAGCGGTAACTTATATAATTGAAAGCGATACTGAAACTATCGCTTTTTTTAGTTTATTGAATGACAAAATTTCACTTCAGGAAATTTGTAGTAACAATCAATGGAAAAAAATTCAAGGTAGACTTCATAGAAGAAAAGGCAAACCGTCTAAAAGCTATCCCGCAATGAAAATTGGCCGTTTAGGTGTTTCTGATTCAGTACAAAATCAAGGGCTTGGCGGTATGATTTTAGACTTCATAAAGAATCTATTTATAAGTAATAATAGAACAGGTTGTAAATTTATAACTGTTGATGCTTACAATCGCTCAACTAAATTCTACGAGAAAAATGGTTTTAATTTCTTTCCAGCCAAAGAATCAGATAACCATACTAAAATGATGTACTTTGATTTAGTGACATTGTTCTAGTGCTTTTATAAATATCAACAAACAACGTCTTTTGAACCCAAAATCCCCAAGTGACTACCACTAACTTAAATTGGTAAGAGATCGCCTTATTTTTTAAATGTGCGACTAATCCTTTTTAGCCATTCTTCCTGCTCGTCGGTATCGGGTACTTTCAATCCCCGTACCTTACTGATATGACTAAACACCTCTTCTGGCTTATATCCATCCTGTACCATCAGGCATCCAGTTATGATAGATGAACGGCCAATGCCCATACGGCAATGTACTACAGTACAGTCGCCTTGGTCTAGTCTTTTTTTTACCTGAGCGAGGAAATTATGTAAGTTTTTATCCTCATCGGGGATAGACCTGTCTGGTATGGGGAAGTGCAAATATGCCATCTCATGTTTGGTGCATATGGCAGGTTGTCGTTCCAGCCCAAGCTCCCGGATCTCATCTTTTTCTAACAGGGATATGATTACCTTCGCTCCTTGTTTTTTAACACTTAGAATTTCTTCCTCCAGCCACTCATTTCCTCTTGGTCTTGACATGATCCCCAACTGGGCCGAGTTTTCAAATTTGTATACCCAATATATTCTTGTAGCCATTGACTGTAGATATTCTGGTAAAAATAAAACCGAAAGAATTTTATTTCCTCATTAACCTGATCACCCATATCCACATCAGGACAGCCAGGACGGTAACTATAAGCGTCAGGGCAAGCTCCAGTTGATAAAAACCACTGGCCTCCATTCCCATGTTAGTGCCTG
Organism: Chitinophaga filiformis; assembly: GCF_900102545.1. Taxonomy (GTDB): domain Bacteria; phylum Bacteroidota; class Bacteroidia; order Chitinophagales; family Chitinophagaceae; genus Chitinophaga; species Chitinophaga filiformis. Next base: position 350,896 of record NZ_FNBN01000001.1, read on the forward strand.
AATAATCCGCCACTGTCGAAATACAGGCATAAATTCCGCCGAGAGATAAAATTGATAGTAGAAGTGTTACGAGCAATAAAAATCCAAGCATAGGGTAATGAATATCCATTAAAAATAACATAAATATGGTGTTATGGGGCAATAAAAATAAATGCTGCTATATCTTAGCGCTCCAATCGAGCAAAAATGATTATTGCACCCAATACCATGAAAAAAGCAGCAAAGGTCTGCCTGGCTTTAACTCTCTTATCCATCATCTTCAATTTACTTACTGTTTTACAGACAGAGAGCCAGTTGGTTAGTCCGCTTATACCTCAAGGTGTAATATGGCTGGTAATAAAACCATTTATTTTCAGGTCTATCGAAATATCAGTCCTTAGTTTAGCCGGGCTGATATGCTTCTTTTATAACAAATACCTGATCACTATAATTATATGCGTAGCCGCTATAATAGTGCCCATCTTATTATTTTATTGTATACCACAATAATCTTCCTCAAGACTTATCTTTACGGTTCTCAAATAAACACCTATGCACACAGAAATCCCCGCTGTATACGCTGATAAACATGGCACCATCCAGACAACTATTATCAATGATTCCAAAACGCTAACCATTGACCTGAACGGAACTATCTTCTCCGGAAATACCTTTGTCTTTTTTCAACCCGAAGCCTCACTCCCACTCCCCGACCGCTTTACGCTGGGCGAAATTGGACAGTTGACTGATTATACATTATCCTGCCGTATTCCTATATCCACCTGGAAAGAAGAAACACAAATACCAGGCTTCCTGTTGACTGAGGTAGAATATAAAGAAGATGAGACCCGACTCGACCACAATGCACCCTATTTTGATTTCAGCTTCGAGCTTGAAGGTAAAATTATCCCTATCGGGAAGTTATCGCAATTTGAAGGCGTGTTCGAAATACTTAGCGAAAAGTTACCGGAGAATATTATCATAAAAACCTGTTACACCTGCCTGTATTCCGATTACAGTGTATACGGTTCCGATGTTTTTGGCTCCATGTTATGTTTCAGGAATGTGAAAGATGTATATGTGAAGGTAAGAAGTAAAGGTGAGTTCATGGATATGATGGATAATTTCGACAGGATAGTACAGGAAACGTATTTGTGCGAAGATTTTTCTCCTCGTATGAAAGGTGTGGGATATAGAGGGTAATAAAAATAAATCCTCACCGGTCGACCGGCGAGGATTCAGATGAAGATATATATTGATTGTTGAACCTTATTAACCTACCAGCTCTGCCTGCAGGGAAATCTCCAGGTTTAAGGCCCTGCTTACAGGACAACCGGCTTTCGCACCTGCTGCTACTTCCTGGAACTTCTCATTGGTGATACCCGGTACTTTTGCTTTCAGCACCAGATCAGAGCGGGTGATTGTACCATTGTCCAGCGTAACAGTTGATGTTGTTTCCAATGTATCTGCTTTAAATCCTGCTGCCTCCAGATCGAGGGTAAGTTTCATGTTGAAACAACCCGCGTGTGCTGCTGCTATCAATTCCTCCGGATTGGTACCTACGCCTTCAGCAAAACGGCTGTTAAAGGAATACTGTGTTTTGTTCAGCACAGTGCTCTGAGTAGAGATGTTACCATTCCCTTCTTTGATAGTGCCATTCCAGATGGCAGATGCTGTACGTTTCATACTATTGAATGTTTTAAGTGATTTGGCTTGTTTGTTAATCATTAACTGATGACACAAAATTAAGCCGGCGGTGAAGGGTAAGCAATGTACATTTTGCCATTATTATTGTACATTTTTCCCCTCTTTAACCCTTTCACCTTACAATCTCCTCTCCGATTCCTGTATTGGCAGGTCATTAATGCTGGCAAACCTGCGCTGCATCAGGCCGTTTTCATCAAACTCCCAGTTCTCGTTACCATAAGCCCTGAACCACTGGCCGTCTTTGTCATGGTATTCATATTCAAACCTTACAGCAATTCTATTGTCGGTAAAAGCCCAGAGCTCTTTCTTTAATTTATACTCCAGCTCTTTCTTCCATTTCTCTTCCAGGAATTTCTTTGCCTCAGCCCTGCCATTCAGGAATGTGGAACGGTTCCTCCATTCAGTATCAACTGTATAAGCCAGTGATACCCTTTCAGGGTCCTGTGAATTCCATGCATCTTCTGCTAATTGTACTTTCTCTTTCGCTGTTTCCTGTGTAAATGGCGGTAACGGATATCTCTTTTCCATATGCTATTATTTATTAATTGATTAATGAATTGACTATTTTCCTGGCCTTCATCACCGGCCACTGGTCGCGGTATAACTGGCTTTCCACAAAGGCGCCTTCATACAACAGGTAAATATGATCGGCCAGTTCCGCGTGCTGCAACAGCTCTTTAAAAGACTGCCTGATATTACTTTTATGAGAATGAATGACATTCCTCACTTTTGTATTATCCACAGGGATCTCTGAAAGAATATTCAAAAAAGCACAGCCCCGGAAATCCTCTTTCTCATTTAAAAGCGAGATCAGGTCAAAGGAGGCAAGCACCTTTGTTTTAGCGCTCTTTTTCTGTGCCGTCAATGCCTTCATCTGTTCCTCTATATAGTTATGACGCTTTTCCAGTACCCCAACACACAAGTCTTCCTTCGACTTAAAATGCTGGTAAAAACTGGCCTTGGCCACATCTGCCTCTTCTATGATCTGGTTAATACCAGTAGAGTTATAACCCTGTTTCAGAAAAAGCTCATAAGCGGTGGCTAATATTCGCTCACGTGGTTGTAATGATTCTTTACTCATGACACAAAGGTAGGGGATTTTTGAATAAACAGACAGACTTGTCTGTTTATTTTTTTTACTACTTCAAGTGGAGCGCCTTACTCATCTCGGCCCTCATTTTGCCACGTTCAGCTATTTATTCCACCCGTACAACAATTTCTTCTTGCCATTCGTATTTTCTACAGGCAATTTTGCCGGTAAGCACAACAAATCGGCCCAATAATGTCTATATCCAACTTCCTCAGAAAACGACTTGTAAACATCGCCCTGGTTATTGCCGGAGTATTGATCCTGATACAATTTATCAGGCCTGGTATCTCTCATCCTCCTGTTACAGGAGATATCCAGGCGCCTCCTGATGTAGCGCGCATCCTGCATGCTTCCTGTTATGATTGTCATTCGAATGAGACCAAACTGAAATGGTTTGATAAGATAGCTCCCGCTTCCTGGCTGGTAGCCGGTCATATCAGGGATGGCAGGGAAGCGCTGAACTTCTCCAACTGGGACAGCCTCTCTGCCGGCGACCGGAAAGCCAATCTCTTCCTGTCTGTCAACCAGGTGATGTTCGGTACGATGCCACTCCCCTCTTATACGGCTTTCCATGGAGATGCCAGACTAACGGAAAAGGATATTAATATCCTTAAGACATATGTCGGCGGACTGGCACCTGTTAAGATATCTGACACCTCCCGTATTGCCGTGGCACAACAACAATTCAGCAAGTGGGCTGCCGGAGCGCTTCCTTCTGTGGAGGAAGTACAACCTGCTCCCAATGGCATCCCATATATACATGATTACAGAGACTGGCAGATCGTGAACATCTCAGACAGGTTCGATAACGGTACGATGAGGGTGATCCTGGGCAACGATGTTGCAATAGAGGCGATTAATAAACACCAGACCAATCCATGGCCCAATGGCGCCATATTCGCCAAAGTAGCCTGGGAACAATTGACTGATAGCAGCCTTGTTGCCAATACCGGCGAACTGAAACAGGTGGAGTTCATGATAAAAGATGATAAAAAATATGCCAGCACCGCAGGCTGGGGTTGGGCCAGATGGAAAGGGAATGACCTGAAACCATATGGTAAAACACTAACATTTACACAGGAATGTGTGAACTGTCACCAGCCGATGAAAGACAATGACTTCGTCTTTACGCCTACCATGGCAGATGCCGACAGACCTGATAAAGTAGTGAGTGGGGTACAACAACAGCTGATTACCTCCGTGATCGATAATAAAAAACAGACACACACCGTACTACTGGGGAACGGCATTGCCGTACAACATGCCAGAAGCGGCGCTGCAGGTGCTTATCCGGCAGGATCAGTACTTACGCTGGCTACCTGGTCACAGCAGGAAGATGCGCACTGGTTTGGTGCGAAGATCCCGGCACATCTGCAGACGGTAGAAACAGTGAAAGTAGGTGCAGCAACAACTTACGAAAGCTATCAGGCGCCATCCTGGAAGCAGTTACCAGCGGCAGACCATTCAGACAGGATCAATTATATTACTCATCTGAAAGCATCGGTTATCTTTAACTAAGGTATACCCTCGGGCTAATATAAAAACCGGGGAGAAGCCTTGTTCATCAACTACAGTTTTGACGATACAGGTAGTATACTTTTAAAAACATGCGCGCAAATGGCGCTCCTTTACCATGTTTTTCCTAGATTTATATACACCACCAAAAAGCTGCTTATGAATCATCTGAAAATAGGATGGGCCGGTCTGGGCAATATGGGAACACCAATGGTAACAAACCTTGTAAAAGCCGGTTTTAAGGTAAAAGTATATAACCGTTCTACTGAGAAGGCTGTTGCATTGCAGGAAAAGCTGGGCGTAGAGGTAGCCAGGTGCCCTAAACACCTGGTGGAAGATGTGGATGTGATAATCACCATGCTTACCGACGATGCTGCGCTCAAAGAAGTATACGAGGGACCGGAAGGTATTCTTTCCATTACCCTGCCTACAGATATGCTGGCTATTGATATGAGCACGGTTTCTCCTGATACTACCCGTCAGCTGGCAGCCTTATGTGAGGCGGAAGGCATCTGGTACATGGATGCACCGGTATCCGGTAGTGTAAAACCTGCTGAGGAAGGACAACTGGTTATTATGGCCGGGGGCCGTCCGGAGGATTTTGAACGGGCTAAACCTATCTTTAATGCACTAGGTAAGGCCTCATACCTGCTGGGTGAGAATGGGGCCGGCAACTATGCAAAACTGGCTATTAATACCTTCCTGGGGATTACACTGCAGGGACTGTCGGAAGCCGTTATATTCGCTAAAAATAACGGTGTCTCTCCTGAACAACTCCTTCCACTGATCAACGACGGACCGCTGGCCAGTGTGGTATCCAGGAGCAAATCACAGAGTATCATCAATCATGATTTTACACCCTCATTCCCTTTAAGTCTGCTGGCAAAAGATATCAGGCTGGCAAAGGCACAGGGCATGGATACGCCCGCAGGCAATGCGCTTTCTGATACCTTACAGGAGGCCCTGGCGAAAGGACTGGGAGCGTCAGATATGATTGCCATCTACCAATATCTTGAACAACAATATGTCGTATAAAGTATAGGCCGGTCTCCCGACCGGCCTACTCACAACAAGTGTGTCTTCTAAGGATAATCAGGATAATAACACTTCATCACTCTTAAAGTATACCTTCAGGTTTTTCAATAATTGTATATAGCAGGCTGTCTCATTTTTCGGACATAAAATATTTTCGGAGAAGATGACTGATGTACCAAACCAACAGCGCCGGCCTTTATTTTTCCCAATAAAAGCATTCCCGCAGTTGAAATGGAATCCTGTTGCAGCGGAAACTCATTCCTTTCGAGGTTCTTCAATACTGCAGGCATCTCGCTGGCAGCAGTATCAGCAGCGGCAATTGGTTTGAGGTAGATATAAGCCCCTACTATGATCAGCAGTAGCGCACGCAGGAGCATATCTGTTATACGTACGATCATTCTCTTTCTCATATAAAGCTATGGTTGTTGTTCACTGACCGGACCTTTGTTTCTTTTAATCCGGTTCGCAAAGTTATGCTGGTCTCTTTATTGTTGATGCCCCCAAAAACGGTTGAAATGCATCCCCAGATAAGGGGATGACATAATATCAATAATGATAGTAGCATTTCGCCTTAACACTGTTGGCTATTGATTTTCAGACAATAACTATTATACTACGGTAACGCCTATTGATGCTACTTTGAATAATAACATCAAATAATATTAAAAAGCAATATCATTGCACTCTATAAATCCAAGTACAACCATATTCTGAAGCCAACAAAATATCCTGGAATGACCAAATTGAAACTCGCGCTCTTAATGAGCTTGTCCCTGTTCGTCGCCTGCAGTAAAGACAAAGACACGCCTACTACTACACCCGGCGGCGGTGGTGGAAAAGAAGATGACAGCAGCTATGTAGCGCCTAAAACCGGTAAAAAAGGCGCAGACTTCAGCACCAATACCACCAACGGCACATGGTATACCAACGTGGTAAATCTGAAAAGTCATTGGTATTATACATGGGGCACTACCATGCCTGCTAAGACAGTACCGCAGAATTGTGAATTCGTAGCGATGTTTTGGGGAAAAGGTAATGTGACTGATGCACTGATCGACTCTGTTAAAAGAATGAAAGCTTCCGGTACTGTGAAATATGTACTGGGCTTTAATGAACCTGACGCCGGCGATCAGTCCAATATGACAGTACAGCAGGCGCTGGACCTCTGGCCTAAACTGGAAAGCATTGGCTTACCGCTGGGTAGTCCTGCTGCTGTATGGCCAACACAAACCTGGATCTATGAATTCCTTGATAAGGCCATCCAGCAGAAACGCCGTGTAGACTTCATCTGCGTACACATGTATGTAGGTCTGGATGATGTACACTTCGTAAAAACCCTGCAGGATCTTTATGATAAATACCACCTGCCTATCTGGATCACCGAATTTGGTACCGTAGATAATACAGCTACAACTATTGATGGGAATATGTACAGACCAGATCAGGTACTGGCATTTATGCAACGCCTGCTGCCGAAACTGGAGGCATTACCATTTGTACACCGTTATTCCTGGTTCTCAGGCGCTCCTACCAGCACCAGGTTATGGCCTTCTGCACTCGTAGGTGCTGATGGTAAACTGACTCCACTGGGTCAATGGTATGCAGATTACAAACCTAATACAGCCGTAAAATAATCGCATCGCTTATAAAGCAAGACCCGCGTCAGTACCATGTACAACGCGGGTCTCTTCTTTTATAAACAATAAAGCTTCTCTACTTAATAAAACTTCGGTAAAGGATTCAAAGTAAGATTCTGCCGCTGATGCCAATATGGATAAATGGTCGGTGTCTCACTTGCAGCATCCAGTTTTTTTACTTGTTCTACAGTCAGGTTCCATCCTACTGCTGCCAGGTTCTGCTTCAATTGTTCTTCATTCCTTGCGCCGATAATGATGCTGGCTACTGTTGGTCTTTGCAATAACCAGTTAATGGCTACCTGTGCTACTGTTTTACCTGTTTCTGCGGCCACTTCATCTAATGCGTCAACTACCTTATACAACAACTCATCAGGCACTGCAAATGAAGGTACGGGACTACCACCCTGCACTACACGACTGTCTGCCGGGAATGGCTGATTGCGGCGGTATTTACCTCCGAGCATCCCTGCTGCCAGCGGGCTCCATATCAATGCACCTACTTTCTGATCAATGCCCAGCGGCATTAGTTCCCACTCATATTCCCTGTTTACGAGAGAATAATATACCTGGTGGGCCACATACTTATTCCATCCGTATCTGTCAGCTACCGCCTGGGATTTCATGAGATGCCATCCTGAGAAATTGGAGGCTGCAATGTAACGTACCTTACCACTCTGTATCAGATCATCCAGGCTGCGCATTACTTCTTCCACAGGTGTATTGCCGTCAAATCCGTGCATGTGATAGATGTCGATATAGTCAGTATTCAAGCGTTTCAGACTGGCTTCCACGTTTTTGATCAGCTGAAAACGGGATGATCCCTGGTAGTTAGCTTCCCTGGGACCACTACTCATCGGAAAAGTGGATTTAGTGGATATCAGCACCTTATCGCGCTTCCCACTAATAGCTTTTCCCAATATCTCTTCAGAAAGTCCGTCAGAATAAATATCTGCGGTATCAAATAAATTAACGCCGGCGTCGAGGCAGATGTCTACCAACCGCGTTGCCTCTTCTACCTGTGTACTTCCCCATGCCTTAAAAAACTCATTACTTCCACCGAAAGTGGCGGTGCCAAATGTCAATACCGGCACCTGCAATCCTGATCCTCCTAAAAATCTGTATTCCATCTTGTTTACGTTAACTATTAAAGAATTAGATAGCCGTACAAAGATCACATTTTCCGGATTTTTACGACTTGTACAAATCATATATATATCTGTAAATATAGGAGATGATAGGGAGCGGGTTGATCCCTATCTTCTAAAATAGCAGGGACTGCCACAAGTACAGGCAGCAGTACTTTTGCATATTTTTTGTGTTACCTCGTACGTATTAACAGCATAAAATATGGCAACGTTTTCAGAGATTATAAATAGTGATAAACCGGTATTGGTGGATTTCTTTGCTACCTGGTGCGGCCCTTGTAAGATGCAGGCGCCTATTCTGGATCAGCTGAAGCAACGGGTAGGTGATGCAGCCACCATTATCAAAGTGGATGTAGATAAAAATCCTGCTGCGGCCAATGCGTATCAGGTGCAGGGTGTGCCTACACTGATCCTGTTTAAACAGGGAAAGATAGTATGGCGCCAATCTGGCGTAGTTCCGGTAGCTAACCTGGAACAAATTGTCAGGCAGAATGCGTGATAACGCACTTATTTGTTCACCTTCCAATAGGCAGTACTACCGGGTTTCCGTTCATCGGTAGCCTTCATTAACAAGGTGTCTCCCGGTTGTATGCCTGCAAATATCTCAGTTCCCTTATCAGTAGTGATCCCTTGCCTGATGTCTACCCATTCGGCTTTCCCTTCTTTCACTCTGATCACAAACTTTCTTTCCTGTGTAGTGGCTATTGCAGTGGCAGGTACTATCAGGGAGGGCATATCCCGCTGTAAGGCTATTTTCACATAGGCAAAGGCGCCGGCCTTGAGCTTTCCTTCACTATTAGGCACTTCAAACTCCCATAATTCCGTACGGGTAGCAGGATCGATCGTTCCTGACTTACGGGTCAGCTTTGCTGCAAAGCGTTCCAGCGGATAAGCATCTACCCTGAAATCTATACCGCCTGCAGCCCGGGCTGCTCCTGTATACATCTCTGGCACTGCAGCCCGTAAACGCAAGAGGTGGAGATCCTGTATAGTCAGCAAAGGCGTACTCGTTCCGGTAAAAGCACCAGCATTTACTTTCCTGGCGGTGATAATGCCATTGAAAGGCGCCGTTATATACAGGTAACCTGATACGTCGCGGTATGCCTGCGACTGCTTTTCAGCGGCCACATAAGCGCTGCTGTCGGCCATCATCTGGTTCCTGCTGCGTTCAAGATCAACAGGCGCTACTATACCCGGTGTTTTAGCCTGAGAAGCACGATACAGGCGCTCGTAATGGTCTTTGCTGGAGGTCCATTTAGATTTTGCAGATAATACGATGGCTTCCGATTCTGCAAAACGGCTATTCACTTCCGGCGCTTTGATAACCGCCAGTACCTGTCCCTTCCTGACTTTATCACCAAGATCTACTTTCATCTCCTGAACAAATCCTTCCACTTTCGCATAGAGATCTGCATATTCATAAGGCAATAATTCAGCCGGCAACTCTACTGTTTTATGCAGGGTATCCTGCTGCACAATGAATGCCGCTACGGTATCTTTCGCAGTACCGATTTCAGTGGTGTCTGTATGCTCCGGACCGCCACAGGCAGTCAGCAGGTAAACTGTACAGATAGCAAGGGCTGATGGCAGCCCGGCGGCTTTATTTATCTTTGTCATAATAAATACTGTCTTTATCGTCCGGGTCGAGAGATACAAATCTGTAAGGCCTTTTTCCTGTATATGACCGGTAAATATGAGGCAGGAAAAACAATACACCTACTGCGGAAAATAACAAACCTCCTATCACTGCAATACCTAAAGGCGCCGTCTGATCACCACCTTCAGATAATCCCAGTGCCATGGGTATCATACCTGCTATCATAGCGGCGCTGGTCATCAGGATAGGACGCAACCTGTTCTCTGCTGCCAGCATGTAGGCATGGTTATCGCCGGTACGCCGGTAATACTCTGCATTTGTGATGAACAATACACTGTTGGCAATGGCTACTCCCGCGGCCATAATGATGCCCATGTAGGATTGTATATTCAGCGTATTGCCTGTTATATAGAGGAAGAGCAGTGCGCCTGCAATCACCGCGGGAATAATTGACAAGGCAGCTAAGGCTACACGGAAGGATTGAAAGTAAACCGCCATCAACATAAAAATAACAACCAACGCTACCAGTAAACCGAACTGCAGGCTTGTTAACGTCTGTTGCAATAATTCCGGCTGACCGCGTAACAGGATACGTGCACCGTTCTGCAATTTCCCCATCTCTGTTATAGCCTTATTCACACGTTTGAATATAGCTCCCTGGTCCTGCGATTGAATATTGGCAGTGATAGTGATGTAACGCTGCTGATTCAACCTGTCATATTCCCCGGCTATACTGGTGTATTTCCAGGAGGCTACTTCATTGAGATAATGGGTTTTACCATCACTTCCTGCCACAGGAATTGCTTCCAGCTGTGCGGTGCTGTTCATCCGGAATTCCGGGTACTGCACCTGTACCTGGTAAGCTGTTCCCGTTGTTTTATCCAGCCAGTAACTGGGACTGGTAAACCGGCTGGAAGAAGTAGCTGTTACCAGCGATCTTGAGATCTGTTCTGTACTGAGTCCTAACTGGCCTGCTTTTACCCTGTCTATATCCAGTCTGATGGCAGGATATTCAAGCGGAGTGGTGATCTGGAGGTCGCGGAGTTCTGGTATCACTGATAACTTCTTCATGAGTTGTACCGCGGTTGCCTTTCCTTCCGCCAGGTTTCTGTTTGCAACGGCTATTTCCACAGGATTGGTATTGCCCAGGTTTAACACTTGCTCTACTATGTCGCCCGGTTCAAAGGAGATAGTAGCAGCAGGCATTTCTTTCTTCACGGCAGCGCGTAATGATTCCATGAAAACAGGCATTTCGATAGCACCTTTTCTGAGCTTTATACGCACCACCGATTCTTGTGGTCCGCCTGTCCAGAGGTGGATATAGTTCACCGGGTAACTGGATGGCTGTGTCCCTACAAAAGCAGAGGTGAGCTCTACATTGCCTTTACCTGCGATGCTGTCTGTTAGTGCCAGCAACTTCCGGGTGGCATCTTCCGTACGTTCAAAACGGGTACCCACCGGCAGGCGCATACGGATCTGTGCCTGTCCGCTGTCTGTACGGGGAAAAAGCGCTGTACCTGCTCCTCTGAACAACAATATAACCAGCAGTAAAGACACGCATATAAACAGCACAGTTACCCAGCTTTTATCAAATACCGGCTTGCTACCATTAGTAACATACCAGCTCTTAAATCGCTCGAAGCGACCGGGAGGCTGGGCAGTTCTTATATTTAAATGCGGTTTCAGGAACCAGTTGGAGGCCACCGGCACGAAGGTCTGCGACAAAAAGAAGGAGGCGATCATAGCAAAAGCCACGGCCAGCGATAAAGGCAGGAACATGGCGCCCGGCACACCGTTCATAAATACAGCGGGTACAAACACCGCCAGTATGCTGAGCAGGATGAGTACTTTCGGACCAGCAATTTCTTTCGCCCCATCAGCAATAGCCCTGGCCTTACTTTTACCGGCTTCCAGGTGACGGTGTATATTCTCTACCGTTACGGTGGCTTCATCGACCAGTATTCCCACTGACAATGCCAATCCTCCCAGGGTCATGATATTGATGGTTTGCCCTGTCAGGTAAAGCAATGTGGCAGAGCAAAGCAATGCCAGCGGGATGGTCATCACTACGATCAGTGCACTGCGCCTGTCGCCCAGGAACAATAGTACCATCAAACCAGTAAGCAGTGCTCCTATCCCACCTTCAAACAAGAGGCTTTTCAGTGAGTTGATCACATACCCGGACTGGTCAAATGCATAGGTTACTTTGATATCTGAAGGGATGGCTGCCTGCATATCGGGCAATGCGGCTTTTACCCGCTGTACCACATCCCAGGTGGAAGCATCTGCCCGTTTGGTAACAGGAATATATACCGCACGCTTGCCGTTCACCAGTGCATAACTGGTAGTTACGTCAGCGCCCATACTTACCGTTGCAATGTCTCTTACATATACTGCCGGGCCGGCGCCCATTTGCAAAGGTGTATTCTGCAGGTCCTGCAAGGTTTCAATGACACTGTTCTGCGGTGTGATATAAGTTGTATCTCCGATGCGGATATTTCCTGCCGGAGAGATGGTATTGGATTTAGCCAGCGCCTGTACGATCTGATCGGGCGCGAGGCCATAACCTCTCACCTTTTCAGGATCTACGGTGATCAATACTGTCTTTTGATTTCCACCGAAAGGAGGTGGTGCAGATACACCCGGTAAAGTAGAGAACATAGGGCGCACCTTGAACAATGCCAGGTCGGCTATTTCACCCAGTGAGCGGTTTTCAGAACTGAATACCAGCTGTCCTACCGGTACGCTTCCCGCATCAAAGCGGGTCACGAATGGAGGCACTGTGCCAGGCGGCATGAATGCCCGGGACCTGTTCACATAGCCTACCACTTCTGCCATTGCCTGACTCATATCTGTGCCTTCGTTGAACTCCAGCTTGATAATGGCAGCACCCTGAATGCTTTTTGAAGTGACATATTTTACACCGGTGATGTACAGGAAATGGTATTCGTAGTAAGAGGTGATGAACCCTTCCATCTGTTCAGGAGAAAGACCACCATAGGGCTGCGCGACATATACTACCGGCAATCCCAGGCGGGGGAAGATGTCTATTTTAGTATTCCTGACAGACAGCACAGAAAAGAAAACAATGCCGATCACCGCCACGAGGATAGTAACAGGATGCCGTAATGCCGAAATAATAAGCTTCATAATATCTTTATTTTATGCTGCCGGTAAATTCCTCCAGGTTGCCATTGGCGATGGATATTTCCAGCAATGCCCGCCATGCCTGCAATAGTGCTCCTGCCTCATTGGTTTCCGCTTTTAAGAGGTCATATTGCCCCTGTATCAATCTTGTAAAATCTATCAGTCCACTCTGATAACTCAGTGTAAGACCATCATAGGCATACCTGGCTGCCTGCGATTGCACGGTACTCTGATGGGCTATCAAAAGACTCTGACGATAGTTGAACTGTGCAATTTCCTGTTGCTTCTGCAGGTTCACTGATATCTGCCCCATCTCTGCTGTTGCCGCTTTTACCGTGGCCTGATATTGTTTCTTTTGCAGGTTTATCTGTGTAAACTGCAGTATAGGAAAGCTGACCTGTATACCGGCGCCATAATTCTTCCGGGTGAGGCTCCAGCCATTTGCTTTATCAATCGTTCCATCTGCGCCAACACCGGAACCTCTGGCATACGCATTCGCCCATATATCGAGCCGTGGGCGCCATAAGCGCTGCACTTCTTTTAATGCAGCCTCACTCACTTCCTTCTTTGCTTCATAATACTGGAAGAGCGGATGATCCGTCATTTTCAGGGTATCGGTTTTTGCGACCGGCAGCTGTGTGGCCAGCAGTGTATCTGATAAGCTGATATTGTCGGGAGAAGCGGGGATGGCAGCAATACGCGACAACTCCGTCAGTTCCATATAATACTGGCCTTGTGTGCGCAGCAGTTCTGTTTCTGCCTGTGCCAGCGCTGCCTGAAACTGGGTGGTATCAATACCGGGACGCAATCCTTCTGCAGCATATACCAATGATTGTTCCAGTCCTGCACGGGTACGGGCAATATTGGCCTTATAACTTTCCACCAACCGTTGCAGATACACCGCATTCAGATAAGTTGCAATAGCCATGTACTGCTGACGGAACAGAGCGTCATTGTAAAAGCTATTCGCCAGCTTATATTCCGCAGCCGCCTTTTCTACTGCAGCCTGTCGCTGGCCGAATGTCAGGGGATTCCATTTTACCATGGCACCTAACGCAGTTCCCGGAACGGGGTCATAGACATTACCGGAAGAAGGAGGACCACTGATTGGCAATATCAATCCGGGATAACTCATGCCGGTAATATTGTTGTACGTGGCATAGCCTGCCTGATAGCCAGCAGTTACTTCAGGCATCATCGTATTCTTAGCGATCTTCACATTAAAGCCGGCTGCGTTGGCCTGTTCCTTATAGCCCGCCAGTTGTAGTTGCTGCGACTGTATAAGGGATAAAACATCCTTTACTGAAATAACCTGCTGTTGTGCCCTGGCATGCTGGAACACACTGACCGCCCACAGGCTGACGGTTAACACCATGAACCGGTAATAAGAACAAAGGAAACTTTTCATCATGAACCGTGATACGATTTATGCCGGTGGTGGGCAATCGTTAACATCGCATAAAATTAGAGAACGGCCATGCTGATGTATGGTATATTTTGACGATAGTTTGGTATCCTACTTCGTAGAACGGAAGCTCTGTGGAGTAGATCCTGATAATCGTTTGAAATACTTTACGAAATGAGAGGGATCGTTGAAATTTAAGAGGAACGAGATTTCAGATACCGTTTTATCTGTGTATAACAGCAAACGCCTGGCCTCCTTTATGATAAACCCGGCCAGTACCTCTGCAGCGCCGGTACCGGTAGCATTACGACAGGCAATGTTCAGATGCTGTGGCGTGGTATTCAGCAGTTCTGCATAATAATTGACTGTATTCCTGGCTGGAATGCCTGTACTCAGCAGTTCCAGGAATGACTGGTAAAGGTCTCCCCTCCTGGAGGGTCTGAGCAGTTCCAGTCCTGCGACCTCCTGTATTTTGATCAGCAAGATCTTCAGCAATCCTTCCATGATCCGGAAGGTATGCTCCGTCTCAGATTGTCCTTCCTGTACCAGCAGTTCAAACAGCTGGTTGAGGGTATTTGTATCTTCTATCCTTAAACAAGGGATATCCCCTACTTTCGTCAGTAACATTTCCAGTTGCGGATCAAGGCTTTTCTCCACAAACTCCTTCTTCAGAATGACCACGTATCCGCCGGGGACGTCCTGCAGGTCCCAGTTATGTACCTGGTCTTCTTTAATAAAGAACAGGATGGGAGGTTTCACTTCATAACACACATCGTCAATCCAGTGAGCGCCGCTACCCTGGGCGAGGTAAATGATCTCAAAATATTGCTTGTGCTTATGCGGTTCTGTTTTCCGGATGTCCTTCCTGAAAACAGCTGCTTTTATGTGTTTTTCCTGACTGATCTTATTTTTTACCGGAATATCCTGTTTCACTCGGCGGGCTTTTAATAGAGAATAGCATTCGAGATCATAGTTACAGAACAAATCTAAAGTAATTCTGCCAACCGGGGGATGCTTCTATTCCCCATCGAAGACATCGTTATTTACTTACATTGCTACCTGATCGGATTTTAATTGATTGTCCATATATGGCCATTCCCTTTTTTGTTGTTAAATATTTTGACAATAATCGGATTTTTTCCGATTATTATACAAAAATTAGACAAAATGAGCTTTAGAGACGATATTCAGAAATATGCGGAGGAGCCACTCACAAGGCAGCTCATAATGAATTTGTTAAAGGAATACAAACGACCCAATGATAAAATAAATGAGCTGGTCAAAAAAGGAGAGCTTACTACGATAAAAAAAGGCCTTTATGTTCCCGGGCCGAAGATGGATATACGCAGGCCTGAACCTTTTCTTATTGCTAATCACCTTTGGGGCCCGAGCTATATTTCTCTTGAAACTGCACTTTCTTATTGGGGTTTGATTCCAGAAAGAGTGTATGAGATTAGTTCGGTAACTATCAAAACAACTAAAACCTATAAGACTGCAATAGGCAGGTTTAGCTATTTTCATATATCCTTGCCTTATTATTCTTTTGGGATTCAAAGCGTGTCTCTTACTCCAAAACAAGTAGTGCTGATAGCATCCCCGGAAAAGGCGCTTTGTGATAAAATTGTAATGACTTCCGGCATTTCTCTCAGGAGTTCCAAACAGGTGCAGGAATTTTTAATTGATGACTTGCGAATAGACGAAGAAACGTTAGGTAAATTTGATTTGAATGAGATCAGTTCCTGGATCGGGGAAGCTCCCAAGAAAAGCAGTTTGGAGATGCTCATAAAAACACTTAAGGTATTATGATCAAAGAATGGATAAAAAAATATAAGCCACAAAACAAGAATGAGGCAGAGGCGGCATTACGCGAGATTATGCAGGAAGTTGCCCTTGCAGGCTTGCAAAGAACCGGCTTTTTTGAAAAAGCAGCTTTCTATGGAGGTACTGCCTTAAGGATATTTTATGGCTTGGACCGTTTTTCAGAGGATCTTGATTTTTCTCTGTTGGAAGTTGATCCTAACTTTTCCCTGGAGCCATATTTCGAAGGTATTATTACCGAATTCAAGGCAATAGGGATGACTGTCAGTATTAAGGAAAAAAAGAAAACACCTCCATCAAACATAGACTCCGCCTTTCTCAAATCTGAGACTGTATGGAAAGAACTGGTATTGGATGATATCATCCCCCAGGCTGGCATACAGGCCTCTCCTGGAATTAAGATTAAGCTTGAAGTTGATAGAGAGCCTCCTCTTGGATTTGAAACAGAAGAAAAACTGTTATTACAACCCTTTTCCTTTTATGTTAAATGCTTTACGTTACCTAATCTTTTTGCGGGTAAAATGCATGCTTTGCTTTTCCGCAACTGGAAACAAAGGGTAAAGGGGAGAGATTGGTATGACCTGGAATGGTATATTAAAAAAGGAGTGCCACTGGACTTACATCATTTTTTACTTCGCGCACAGGATACAGGCAACTGGAAAGAAGAAACCGCCACTCAAGACCAGGTGATTCATCTGTTAAAGGATAAAATTGAGACCGTTTCCTTCGATGGGATCCGCGAAGACATTGTAAGGTTTATTCCTGATGAATCCATCCTTGATATCTGGAGCCCGGCATATTTCAGAGATCTGGTAAACAAGCTGAAGTTCAAATGATTTCTCAGGAAGCGATCGGCTGAGTTTTATTCCCCCCATCCTACCACTTATACCCCCAAAACCTCATTTCATGCCATTTCCTCCCCCTGAGGAACCGCCAGCGGCTACCTTTACTGCATAATCACTGTTTAAAAAGAGAGGCTATGGTAAAGGAGATACAGACGGTTGCATTGAAATACGCACATTTCATTCATGCCGCTTACCAGGTCAGTGAGCAGAGTCCATTACAGGAACAGTATCCGGTTTTTCCCCCAGGTTATACACTTGTGTATAATATTCATATGAAAGATCCCGGTAAAGGGAAAGGAGGATTGAGGTATTGCGGATTTCTTGCAAAAAGCAATTTCTCTCCGGAGACGCCGACCACTTATGTATTGGCACTGAAAGGCACGGACAATTATCTGGATTGGGCAGAGAAGCTGGATATCCTGCCTTCGCCCGGACCGTTTGGTAATAACAGTGGGAATGTAGTATCGGGGTTCCTGGATATATACAATCATATGACTTTTTCCGATCCGGGGCAGTTGAAACCCAAGGGATTGCTGAAATACATCAGGTACAGCATACGCTATACCGATATGCAGTCGGACGATGACGTACAGCCGATGGTCTGTACCGGTCATAGTCTTGGGGGAGCGATGGCAACATTATTTGCGGCGGGGGATGCTTATTCTCTGCACCCCTGCCGCTCCTATACCTTTGGTTCTCCTTGTGTAGGTGATCCGGCCTTCGTTTCTTTTTATAACGCATTGATCACCACCAGTGAGCGTTATTACAATCTGCCGGATCTCGTACCCACCATCCTGGATGCCTTTGGATACGACCATGTGCACAGCGGTATTCCGCTCGATTCACTGGGAGATCCTGCGCTCAGCTGGTTACCAGATTGCACACATTCACTCAACACATATATGTACCTCTTAGGCGCCGGCAAGTCGGTGATGGAGAGTACTTGTCTTATCTCTGATATAGACGATGATGTGATGATAAAAAAGTTGAGTTTTCGTAGAAGATATTAGTACACTATGGTTATGTTAATCAGGAAGGAAAGCCGCTTCGTTTATACGAGGGGGCCTATCTTTTTTAATAGGGTTCTATAAAAACAAACCCGTGTATTATCTATTCCGTCTCCGGGGTTGTCACCCGCGCTACAAACACAAAGCCCCCTACGAGGGGGTAATGCAGCGAATTGAAATCCACATAGAACAGTAACTGACCGCATCTCCTTTGCAGAAGATGCGGTCAGTTACTGTTCTATGTGAGCTATATATTGAACGAAAAATAAGGAGCAGGTTAATAACCTGAGGAAAAGCTGCTGTATGTAGCCCCGCTTAGAGGTCGCCGTGCTGGTAGCCCGGGGGCAACCTTGGGGACAAGAATATCAGATAGCCGGAGCAGCCGGAAAATCAACCGGTACATGGGTAATACCGTGCAGATAGTTAGTGATCATTTTGTCACCGATCAGTACCACAGTATCCACCAGGTTTTCGTTAGTATAACCGACAGCGAAGAACTGGTCAACTGCTGCAGCATCAGGTTTGCTTCTGTTTTCAACAGCACTTTTCACAAGACGGGCCAGTGCATCCAGTTTAGGATCGAAAGAGGCGCCACCTTTGCGGATCTCTATGATCTGCTCGTCTGTAAAACCATTCAGCTTAGCGATATATGTATGCGCAGCCAGACAGTAGTCACACGCATTCACCTGACTTACCACCAGATTCACCACTTCTTTTTCTTTTGCTTTCAGAGAAGTTTTACTGCTCTGTAATGCCAGGTAAGCACCCAGTGCGTGCTCAGAGTGTGCCATTGTAGCATAGAGATTTGGAACTTTACCGATTCCTTTTTTCAGATTGTCGAACAACACCTGGTTAGCGGGACTTACTTCTTCTCTTGTTGGTACATTAAAAGTTTTCATTTTTTATAAGGTTTGATCTGTTTTATTCGTCGTTATTGACAATGTAAAATTGCATCAAATCAATGCCTTAGAAAATGTATATAATTCCCAAAGAATTGTATTTTTTTCCCTGAATGCTCAGATTTTATCCTGATAGGTGATGGAACCGTATTTCCCCTCAAAAAAGTCCCTGTACGCATTGGCAATCTCTTCCCTGTTGCTCATCACAAAAGGGCCTTCTGTGACGAAAGGCTCGTGCTGGGAGGCACCACCAAACAGCAAAATATCCACCATGCAGGCATTTTCATTGCGGAAAACAATCTCATCTCCCCCGAAATCAAATACGGAAAGGCAGGAAGAACCTTGCTTATGTCCATTTACTATGGCTTCGCCGGCAGGCACAAATACGGCATATTCAAAGCGTTTTTCCACAGGCATGGTGTATTCTGCTCCGGGGTTCAGGCGCAAGTGACAGATAAAGTGGTTATTATATACTGGAACGGGTGAGGTATCATTCCCGATATGTCCGATGAGGACTTTGGCTGTTCCCGCATCATCCGGCAGTGTAAGGTCGGGAAAATCGGATTGATCCAGGAACATATATACCGGCGTTTGTCCTTTGATAGCGGCAGGCAGGTTGATCCACCACTGAATGGCATGTAAGGAGTGCCCCGGGGTTGTGTGGCGGGGTATTTCTTCATGGAGGATGCCTTTACCCGACATCAGCCAGTGGGCGTCGCCTGTTTTGGCGGTGGCGCGGTTGCCATGGCTATCTGCATACTCCATTTCCCCATCCAGGATGTAACTGAAGGTTGCCACTCCTCTGTGGGGATGAGCATGTTTTCCGGCTTCTGAGGGCATTTCACCTGGCATGCTACCAGCGGGGCAAATCTGGTCTATTAATACAAAAGGGCCTATTGCGTGAACATACCGGTTAGGGACCAGGTGATTGATCAACAGCGCGCCCACTTTTGCATTTCTACCTTCCAGGGTAGCCAACAATGCTTTTTCCATTTACGTTACTTTTTAGCTTCACTCAGGACTCAATATACCCGACAAAAGGGCTGGCTACCAAGGGCTGCCAACGGATAGTTTTCACAATTCGATTCTGTGGGTCTGGGCTGTTTAAACAAAGATAACCATATACTTATCCATCCTGAATGACATTTGCCGAAAAATAGACTTGACATTTATCAACCACTTTTTGAAGAGATTTTAAAGATTTCTAAAAGAAATTTTATCCTGCGCAAAAAGAGTGCGCATGAGCGTTTCAACTTTGTATCATCAAACAAACAAAAACGGTCATGAGATTCAATTTTATCAAAACTAAGACACCGGTTACCAACCACGAAGGAGCAAAGGCCTACACGCTGACGCCTGAGATGGAACTGTATAGTGCCGTAGTTACCGCTTCTCTGCAGGACCAGTTTTATGAGAAAACCACAGACAAGCTGGAACGCCTCCGTTCCCTGATCGCTAAGAACGATCCGGCGTTTGTAGCCAGACTGGCTGTGTATACCCGTGAAAAGATGTACCTGCGTTCTGTACCATTAGTACTGACGGTAGAACTGGCGCGGACACATAAAGGCGACAACCTGGTAAGCCGGATGGCAGGCCGTGTTGTACAGCGTGCGGATGAAATCACGGAATTGCTGGCATATTACGCACTGGCCAACGACAGAAAGGAAATAAAACAACTGAATAACCTGAGCAAGCAGTTACAGAAAGGACTGGGTATTGCCTTCAATAAATTTGATGAATACCAGTTTGCAAAATATAACCGTAAAGCAGCGGTGACATTGAAAGATGCACTGTTTGTCGTACACCCGAAAGCAAAAGATGAATCGCAGCAAATGCTATTCAATAAAATAGTCAACGACGAGCTGCAAACACCTTATACCTGGGAGACACAACTGTCTGCCGCAGGACAGGTGGCATACAGTTCAGCAGAAAAGAAAGCAAATGCTTTCAGAACAGTATGGGAGGGGCTGATCGACAGTGGTCAGCTGGGTTATATGGCTATGTTACGTAACCTGCGTAATATGCTGGATTATGGTGTGAGCACAGCGCACCTGCAAAAAGTGTGTGCTACATTGTCTGACAGGGAAGCGGTACTGAAATCAAAACAATTGCCTTTCCGTTTCCTGTCTGCCTATCGTGAGCTGAAGAATATCGATCATGGTATGATTGTCAGCATTAAGCGTGCACTGGAAAAGGCGCTGCAGATATCTGTACAGCACCTGAAAGGATTCGATGCGAAGACCCGTATGGTAATAGCATGCGACGTATCAGGTTCTATGCAGCAGTCAATCTCTCCAAAGAGTAAGGTCATGCTGTATGATATCGGCTTGCTGTTAGGAATGCTGTTACAGCATAAATGTGAGTATGTTACTGCTGGTATGTTCGGTGATACATGGAAAAGAGTGAGCATGTCGCCAGACAACATCCTTGCTAATGTAGACGAGTTCTATCGCCGGGAAGGAGAAGTGGGATACGCAACAAATGGTTACCTGGTGCTGGACAATCTTATCAAAAGGAAAGATGTAGTGGATAAGATCATGCTCTTCACAGACGGACAGTTGTGGGATAGCAACACCAACAATACAGCCGCGGCCAACACAATGGCAGCAAAGTGGGCGGAGTATAAAAAGATAGCTCCAAATGCGAAGCTGTATCTCTTTGACCTGGCAGGATATAAATCTGTACCGCTGGATGTACGTCAGAATGATGTATTCCTGATAGCGGGATGGAGTGAAAAAGTATTCGAGATAATGGATGCCATTGAAAAGGGTAGCGATGCTATCACGGAGATTGCCGGCCTTGCTTTATAGCAGTTCATTTTTTGTTACCTCATAAAAACATCCCTCTGAAAGGGAGGGACGTTTGACAAAAAAGCAGGTGTCGTTGGTAAGCATTACTTCGTAAGGGTTCCGGGGGGCGGGGGTTCGAATCCCTCTCTGTCGCAAGACGGATAGCGCAGTTGGTTAGCGCACCGGGTTAGAATCATATGTTTACCGTTTATTACCCTGCTTTATTTTACATTCTTCAGAATGGGTGTCGTCAGGAAAGTGTTACTTCGTCACTCCAAATGCCGCTGATAAGTTCCGTGCTACGGAACTATCACTCACTTCCATCCATTACCCCATTCTGTTTTTTGTTTTAAACTTCTTGTAGGACAGGTGTCGTCAGGAAAGCGTTACTTCGTTTAAGGAAAAGAAAACGCTTCCGGTTTGTTACCCTGTTTTTCTTTAACACCTTCATGAACAGGTGTCGTAGGAAAGCGTTACTTCGTGTTACTATGTGTCGGGGGTTCGAGGCCCTCTCTGTCGCAAGACAGGTAGCTCAGTCGGTAGAGCAATAGTGTAGTCGCTTCCGGTTTGTTACCCTGTTTATTTTTGCACCTTCTTTAACAGGTGTCGTAGGAAAGCGTTACTTCGATTAAAAAATACAAACGAGGGTTCGATTCCCTCTCCGCTGCAAGGCGGATGGCTGAGATGGTTAAGTACAGATATAAGTCGCTTCCGGTTTATTACCCTGCTATTACAATGCTAAAGCCTGTTGAGCATCAATTCAACAGGCTTTTTTCTTTGCTATTTATCCACATTTTTCACTACGCACGACCACTGCGTAACGCATCACTATCTTTGTTTTATCAAACGATGATACAGAAAACCCTGCCATTGTTTGTTAAACAAAACCCCAAAAACTCATGATTATACCCCAGACCATTTAACCATTAGTTTGAACCCCAATCCTGCACTACTGCAATTCAGTCATCTAAGTTTCAAGATGGTGGTCAATGCGGCCGGGAGCCCCTTCCTGTCCTCATTGGCCACGGTGTAGGTTGCCTACCGGAATCATTATTAAATCAACTTTCATATACTATGTTAAAATCGAAGATCGATCAGCCGTTCAGCACTATTCTTAATCTTGGCACCCCAGGGTATTTGTCAAGAAGCGGACAGGTGTCGTCCGGAGGATTTATCACCACTGTTGCTACACTTGATAACAGAGAATTAAAAAAAGCAGATGGCATCATTCAACTGTCATTATTTGGACAGATCTATGGCGTCGATCCGCAGTCATCACTTCCCAACGACCTGGTGATTGTATTTGGGGACGAAAGAGATCTGCATGAGGAATTCGTTTTATTCAATCAGCCGCTTCCTCCACGGGATCTTACATATAAGGTCGATATCCAATTCACCCTCTGGGGAGATGCTTATTATGGCACCAGTACTGTCAACTTTGACACGGGTGATTCCTTCATGAAACCCTTTTCCATCCCTAACTGCGGTGGAAACAACTTTACAGCGATCCGGTTGAAAACCACAAAGCTGTCTAACAGCGATGTTCAGACCACCCTGGACGGGTTCAATTACCTACTCCTCAATTAGAACTCCCGCCTCGGGACCCGGATCCGAAACGGCCTCACTTCTATCAATGCAAGCGACAGGAAATCTGCTGCGATGCACTGGTAGAGGTGAGGCCGTATGTATGTAGCTTTGTCAGTATTCGCGTTTATCAGCGCAAATGTCTTATACGCATCACATGGAGCCATCTTAACCAATGGGTGATGCCTCTCTGATGCAACATGAATATCAGCACAATTACTATCCCCAGCATTCCTTCTACGAATACTACGACACCCACACCAAAGAAGTGCGCCAGGTATCCTATCAGCAAACTACCGATTGGCAGCATTCCCTGGTAAGACATGATATAGTAACTCAGTGTTCTCGCCCTCATTTCCGAAGAAGCATGTGTTTGCAGGTAAGTATTGATGGCAGAGTTCTGGATCATCAGTCCCGCACCTGTAGCAGCTGTAGCTACCAGCGCCAGGAACATGGAGGAAGAAACTGCCAGTCCGAGCAAGGCCACGGCAAATATGGTACTGGACAGAATAGTCAGGCGTATCAGGTCATGAGCAGGCTTTAAGGTAGCCATAAATACCGCTCCGAATAATGCACCCAATCCGGCTGCACTCTCAAACCAACTGAAAGTGGTGGCGTCGCCATGGAATACATCCTTCGCAAAAACAGGTAATAAGGTAGTATAAGGGATCACCAGCAGGCTGGACGCCGCCAGCAATAAGATAAGGGAAGACAGGTCAGGAGATTCCCTCAGATATTCATAGCCTTTGCGCAGGTCGCCCCAGATATTCACTTCTGAGCGGGATGCGGGGATCAGCTTCAGCTTCATCATCAGCAAACAGCAGATCACTGCTATAAAGCTCAGGAAGTTGATCAGGAAACAGACATCTTCCCCTAAAGAGCTAAGTATAATACCCGCCAGGGCAGGTCCTACCAGCCTGGCCGCATTAAAGGCAGAAGAGTTCAGGGCAATGGCGTTGGGCAGGTCTTCCTTATTATCTACCAGGTCAACCATCAGCGCCTGACGGGCCGTGGTATCGAAGGAGTTGATCAGTCCCTGCATGAGGCTTAATGCGGAGATCCAGGCTATACTGTAATAGTTCAGCCAGACCATGGCTGCCAGGGCGCCCGCCTGCAGCATCAGGGCAATCTGGGTAACCATGACCACCTTGAATTTATTATGCCTATCTATAAAACTGCCGGCAAAAGGCGCCAGCACAAGTGAGGGTATCAGACTAAGGAAAGTGACCAGTCCCAGTAAAAAAGCGGAACCGGTAAGGCGGTATACCAGCCAACTGATGGCGACCCGTTGCATCCAGGTGCCTACCAGTGATATGGCTTGTCCTGTAAAGTGTAGTCTGAAATTGTGGTGTTTAAGTGAACGAAATACTGACATCTTAATAAAGTAAATTAATAAAGCTACTTTACAAAAGTACTACTTTTTAGGCAAAAGAAGAGAGGGAAAGTAGGTATTCGTTATTAAGAAAATGTAAAGTAACTTTGTAAATTGATTTTATTATATGCCTACTAAAACTTATGAAGTAGCAGCGTCCTTACGTAGTACGGTCACCCGCCTGGTAAGGCAGCTGCGCAAACAAAATATCTCGTCCGATTTCTCGAATGCAGAGCTGTTAACGATGGGATTGCTTGACCAGCACGGTAAGCTGCTCCCTTCTGCACTGGCAGAAATGGAACGGATCTCTGCACAGGCCATTTCCCAGATCCTTAACCGGCTGGAGGAAGTAGGCTGTGTGAACCGGGTCATGGACGAAACCGATAAAAGGAAGTCTGTCGTATCCCTGACGGAAAAAGGCATTCAGCACCTGTATGAAAACAGGCGTATCAAAGAAGAATGGCTGGTAAAGGCAATGGAAAAGTTGTTTTCGGCGGAAGAACTGTCGCTGATAGAAGCCTTCCTCCCGCTCCTCCAAAGACTGGCAGAATACAACGGATAAACTTTTATATATGAAAGGTACCCATCACTACGCAATGACCACCCGCTGGACGGGCAATACCGGCAATGGCACGGCCAGTTATCAGGGCTATGAGCGCAGCCACGTGCTACAGGTAGCTGGTAAACCCGAAATTCCCGGATCTTCCGACCCTTCCTTCAGCGGCGACAAAAGCCGGTACAATCCGGAGGAAATGCTGGTAGCATCCCTTTCCTCCTGCCATATGCTCTGGTACCTGCATCTTTGCGCTGCTGCCGGCATCGTGGTAGTAGACTATGTAGACCATGCCACCGGTACTATGACGGAAACCGACGACGGAGGTGGCTATTTCTCAGAAGTTACCCTGCACCCCGAAGTAACTATTACCGATGCCGCCCATACCGATAAAGCCAATGCGCTGCATCATAAGGCCAATGAGCTATGCTTTATTGCCAATTCTGTAAAATTTCCTGTGCATCATCAGCCTATTTGTAAGGTACAGGCATAACCCAGGAGGAATTTGACCTGAAAGGCAGGAGTACTAAGTATTGGAACTCATTCTGCGCTTTCACCTATTAGGTGGAAAAAGCCAATATTTGCGTAAAAAGAGAGAAAAAAGCATAAAAACAGGAGGGAAAAGGCCAAATGAGGCCTTTTCCTCCTACCGCACACGTATTTTAACATTGGCTTAGTAATAAATTTATCTAATTTTATATATGTTATAACGCAGAGCGTGTATACTAAACAGACCATTGTATGAAACGGACGCTTACAGCTTTACTGGTAATTTTCGTTGTTGGATTGGCGATTGTCCTATATGCTTTCAAAGAGGATACCCCCCGGCTACGCTCCGGTGATGTTATTTTCCAGACGTCTATGTCCCGGCAGTGCCAGGCGGTAAGGTTGGCTACTCATTCCATATTCAGCCATTGCGGTATGATCTGGATAAAGGACGATAAACCCTATGTGCTGGAAGCCGTACAACCGGTGAAAATAACGCTGCTGGACGAGTGGATCCGTCATGGAGAGGGAAAGAAATATGTGGTAAGGCGCCTTAAAAATGCGGATAGCATCCTGACACCTGCTGTATTGCAGAAGATGCAGGCGGAAGGAAAGAAAATGCTGGGGAAATCATATGATGGCTACTTCGAATGGTCGGATGACCAGATATACTGTTCTGAGCTGGTATGGAAGATCTATAAAAGGGCGGCAGGCATAGAAGTGGGAAAATTGCAGAGGATTAAGGACTTTGACCTGAGCAGCGAGCCGGTAAAACAGATTATCCGGGAACGTTATGGCGATAAGCTCCCTGAAAATGAAATTGTTATCTCGCCGCAAAGCATTTACGAGAGCAGTTTATTTGTAACCGTTAGGTCAAAATATGACTAAAAATAGTATTATCTTCAGTAACTTTGCAGTACAGGTCTGGTTTAACCAGTGAGAACAAAGTTCGATTTTTTATATCCGCGGCGTAGTTCCGTTTATTCCAATCCTATGAATATGAAAAGAATTTCTACATCCCTATTGCTATCCGCAGCTCTCTCCCTCTCGGCTGCCGGACAAAACTACAAACAGGATTTTGAGAAATTGTGCGTGAGTGGCGATACTGCCAAACAGCGTACCCTTTTAGTGAAATGGGAGAAAGCCAAGCCCAATGATGCTGAGCTGTACATCGCTTACTTTAATTACTATGTAACAAAAAGTAAAACAGAGGTGGTGACAGTCAATCATACGGCCAATGGTTCCAATGCGTTAAAAGCTGGCAAGAACGGTGACCCTGCCGGTTATACCAGCGAAATAGGTTATAAAAAGGAACCACTGAACAAAGGTTTCAAATATATCAACACCGGTATCTCCAAGTTTCCCAACAGGCTGGATATGCGTTTTGGCAAGATCTATATGCTGGGTGAGAACTACAATTATACTTACCTGACAAAAGAA
This sequence comes from Chitinophaga filiformis, assembly GCF_900102545.1. Taxonomy (GTDB): domain Bacteria; phylum Bacteroidota; class Bacteroidia; order Chitinophagales; family Chitinophagaceae; genus Chitinophaga; species Chitinophaga filiformis. Next base: position 377,946 of record NZ_FNBN01000001.1, read on the forward strand.
TTGGTAAGCGCTATTAACTATGGTCATACCATTGATAATAAGTGGAAATGGAGTGACAACAAACCGCTGGACAAGCCAGAGCAGTTCATGCTGAATGCAGTACAGGAATACGTGGCGCAAATCTATAATGTGGGTAAGAGCCAGGCAGACAACATGAAACTGATCTCCGAAACAGTATTAAAATATTATCCCAAACATGTGGAAAGCCTCTCCGACCTTGGTCTGGCTTATACGCTGAAGGAAGACCTTGACAATGCCCTGAAGACCTTACTGAAGGCGAATGCGATCGCTCCTAAAGATTTCATCGTATTGAACAACATCGCGAATATCTATGCAAAGAAAGGAGATGATGCAAACGCGATCAAGTACTATGAGCAGGCGCAGAAATATGGCGATCAGGAAGCGAAAGACCTGGCCACCAATGAGATCAAGCGGATAAACGCCAAGAAGCCGGTGCCAAAAGCGACTATGCCGAAACCTGCTACCGCGAAGGCATCTACAGAAAAAGCAAGTACTGCCAAACCGTCTGCTGCGAAAACAACCGCAAAGGCGAAAACAACAGCTGATAAATCGACAACATCGAAATCAACAACGTCCAAGGCAACTGCTGCTAAAAGCACTGGTAAGACAACAAGTAAAAAGCCTTCCAAGAACTAGGCTCAGAAGGCTTTTACCGGCAAAAAGAAGATTGCATTTATTTAATAGACTGCAGCAAACTACAGAACTCCAGTTTCTCGTCTGAAGTCAAAAATGAATTGGCAATCGTTTCATTAATTAAGTCGCTGGTCAGGGAAAACTCATCGTAAAGGTCATTCTGTTCTACTCCGTACTTTTTGGCCGTTGAGAAGCGTACTGCTACCAGGATTTCTTTTGAAGGAACTTTCTTTTCCACCAGTAAAGGTCTGATAGAATACAGCATTTCATTGTTCGCAATCTCTATCTTTTTCTGATAATCAGATTTACCATGCCTCGCGAAGTATTGCCTGGTAATCAGGTAAACGATCAGAGAAAGTAGTACACCGAAGATTGCGGTAAAAACAGTGTTTTCAGGTAAGTGCATCATAAATGGTTATGAGAGCTTAAAATGTGTATAATACATTATCAACATACACAATATATGTGATGCCCATTTTAGTAAGGCACTGATTTATTGTGCGTTCCAACAAGGTTCTATTCCCCTATCAGGCCAACTAGCTGCTAATCAGTATACATTATAAAATATACTCACAGAAACAAAACTGAGTAATACCACTCCATCCTGACAGAAAAGTCATGGGTATTTAAAACAAATGCTCCTGACGAAAACCCATCAGGAGCATTTGACTTTATTAAACTGCCAGCCCTATTTCAGGGAAACGACGATCATCACCGGGAAGTGGTCAGAAGGCACGCGTGCCACATATTTATTGAGAGACACTTCTTTCGGAAAATCAGCAGCATTCACCTTTTCTGCATCTTTGCCTGTTACTACAGGACCACGGTAAGTGTCCGTCAGAATACCATACTTCTCCACATTGAACTGTTTGGTCAGGAAGATATGATCAATCCTGCTATCGGTCTTTGAATTAGGATTAAATGCATTGAAAGTGCCATTCTCCGCATAACGGATATCGGTAGTCTCATAGGCGTCTTTCAGCAGTCCGGAGGTATTGATGAGTGTATACGATTCACTACGCTGATCTACGTTGAAGTCGCCTGTCAGGATAGCAGGAATATCACCTGCCATCTTTCTCACTTTATCCATTACCAGTTTGGCGCTTTCCGCACGGGCTTTTACGCCTACATGGTCCATGTGCAGGTTGAAGAGGTAAAAGGTAAAGCCGCTCTTTATGTCCTTGAATTTACCCCAGGTACAGATCCTTGGCAATACAGCATCCCAACCTTTATTAGGCCTGTCAGTCACTTCCGACATCCAGAAATCACCATTTTCCAGCAGTTGAAATTTCTTTGTATTATAAAAGATCGCGGAATACTCTCCTGCCTGTTTACCATCATCACGACCTATTCCTACATAAGCGAATCCCGGAAGACTGTCTTTCAGGTTTTCCAGCTGGTGATGCATGCATTCCTGGGTACCGAAAATGTCAAAGCCATGAAAACGTATCATGGAAGCAATCACCGGCAAGCGTTGCTTCCAGCCATTACCATTAGCGGCATCTTCCTTGTTGTTGTCATTACGCATGTTGTAGGTAGCCACCGTGAACGTCTGTGCCATCGCAGCATAGGAAAACACGGTAAAAACGATTAAAAGGAGCATTCTTCTTTTCATCTGCAATCTTGATTTTTTACAATAATAGCGCTGAACCTCGTCAGCATATACCCGGTGTAAGTATAAGAAAATACAATCTCAGCCGCAATGATTTTTCCATTACCGGTTTGTTATATATCGTTTCTAAGCGGATACAAAGACATTTACGGGGGAGATCTCAGAGGAAGAATACGAGTGAATTAAATATTTCAGGTTCCTGACATTCCTACTGACATAGGGTTGTCACAAGGCGGTGGTTACTTTGTTTCAGAAACAAAAAAACAAGCAATTATGGAACTCATTCAATCTCTCCTTAAAGAAATGGAACAGGAAGCAAACACAACCCGTAAAATGCTTTCTATCATTCCTGAAGATAAGTTCAACTGGCAGCCACATCCCAAAAGCATGTCCATTATCAGGCTGGCCACCCATATTGCAGAGCTGCCTACCTGGGTGAGCATGGTACTGACCACAGAAGAGCTGGACTTTGCCACTGCCCCATACACTCCGAAGGTGATCAACAATGTAAAGGAACTGCTGGCCTATTTCGAAGAATCACTGGCTGATGGCAAAGCTCATCTTGAGAAAGCCAAACTCTCTCAGTTCGACGAAAAATGGACATTAAGGAATGGTAGTGATATTTATGACGTATCACCCAAAGGAGAAGTGATCCGTATGGCATACTGCCAGATCGTACACCACAGAGCGCAATTAGGTGTATTCCTGCGCCTGCTGGATGTCGCAATCCCGGGTAGTTATGGCCCAAGTGCAGATGAAGAGTTTAAAGTAGCGGTGGTGGATACCCCGGCAGCGGTATAACGGAAATCAACAACTATAGGTCAGGAATTGAGAGCAACCGCCATTTGCCTCAATTCCTGATGCACATAGCTCCCTGGTGGAGCTATGTGCTTGTTATTCCTGCCTGTTTTACTTTAATATTTCTTTGGCGATCTTTGTAGCGCTGCGGCCATCATGGAAGGGGAAACACATAGAAAACAACGAAAGATCATCCATATAGATATGGATGCATTTTATGCATCTGTAGAGCAGCGTGACCATCCTGAATACCGGGGCAAGGCAATCGCTGTAGGAGGCTCCCCCGAAGGTCGTGGCGGTGTAGTAGCCACTGCCAGTTATGAAGCCCGGAAGTTTGGTGTTCGTTCCGCTATGCCCTCCAAAAGAGCACTGCAGTTATGCCCGGACATTATTTTTGTACGCCCCCGCTTTGATGTATACAAGGAAGTGTCACGAAGGATACGTGAGATCTTTAGTCGCCATACCGACATTATAGAACCCCTATCTCTTGATGAAGCCTATCTCGATGTAACGGAGGACAAGCAACAGATCGGCTCTGCCATAGAAATAGCAAAACTGATTAAACAAGCCATCAAGGAAGAACTACAGCTCACTGCCTCCGCTGGCGTATCGGTGAATAAATTCGTTGCCAAGATAGCGTCTGACCTCAATAAACCGGACGGCCTTACATTTATCGGCCCTTCTTCCATTGAATCATTCATGGAGAAACTGCCCGTAGAAAAGTTTCATGGCGTTGGCAAGGTTACTGCCGACAAAATGAAAAGAATGGGACTACATACAGGAGCGGATCTGAAGCGGCTGACGGAAAATGACCTCAAACAACATTTTGGCAAGGTAGGCGCCTTTTACTACAGGATAGTAAGGGGAATAGATGAACGGGAAGTACAACCTCACCGGGAAACCAAATCTCTGGGCGCAGAAGACACATTTCCCTTCGATCTTACCAAAACGGAGGAAATGTATGCAGAACTGGAAAAGATCGCTGTAACGGTCTATGAACGGCTAAAACGCTATGGTCTGAAAGGCCGCACCATTACTCTGAAAATAAAATACAGTGATTTCCGTCAGATCACCCGTAACCAGTCGTTCCCTTTCCCCATAGGAGATTTTGATAAAATACTTGAAACAGCGAAACAGCTGTTGTTAGCCACAGAGCCGGAAGATAAGCCGGTAAGGTTGCTGGGTATCTCTCTGTCTAATTTTGGAGAAGTGATCCCGGTGGCGGGGCGTTCGGGAAATACGGCGCAGCTGTCATTGTTTGATGAGGAAGACCTGGCGTAAATCACGAATGCCGCCTCACCCCTAAGAGCAAGACGGCATTCGCTATCGTTTATGGAACCGCATTGAGATCAATGCGTGAGCTTAAGTACTATTAATTTGGATAACCAGGGTTCTGCGCCAGGTTAGTATTGTTGGCACGCTGATTCTGAGGTATCGCGAACAGCGTTCTGAAGCCTTCGGACGCTTTGTGATCCCACCAGGTACCAGTAGTGAATTTATCCCAACGGATTAACTCCTGACGGCGATAACCTTCAAATATGAATTCCCGGCCTAATTCTGCCAGCAATTCATCCATGGTCAGTGTAGTAGTAGTGTATTTATTTGCATCCCATACTTCAGCAGAGAACGCACGCTGACGAACGGTATTCACCAGGTCTACAGCTTCCTGTGTAGCGACGCCATTATTCTTACGCATCAGCGCTTCTGCTTTCGCAAAGTATATCCATGACAAACGGTATACCGCCCAATCAGTACTTCTGTAATGAGGATCTTTGCTTGAGCCTAGTTTGTATTTGTCAAAACGTACACCACTGTTCTCTTCACCCTCAGTCATATTAGAAACTGTGCTACCTACTTTATTTCTACGGATATTATCTACAAATACCAACTGTTGACCATCATACTCGTTACCGGTAGTGATAACAGGTATGGTATCCGCACTGTCATACTCCCATTGCGGGCCTTCCAGGATCCATTCCTTCTTTCGTTTGTCTGCATCATTAAATGTAGTATACACACCAGGAATAACAACAACGCCATCATTTCCATTACGGTCATTCCCATTGATTTTACCCTGCACGAAATGATAGAAATCGCCGGTCCAGGACGGGGTAAAGTCAGAGATCTGGAAATCGTACGCAATAGAGAAAATGTTCTCTTTAGCAATATTGCTGTTATCTGGAGCATAGGTATCAATCAGGTTGGTATCAAGTGCCAGTCCACCATTTACCCCACCGGCTCCACCATTAATCAGATTATCGGCCGCAGCAATACAGTCGTCCCAACGCGCGGTACCTGACCATTTTTCTGCATTCAGGTACAGTTCCACCAGCATTGCATAAGCACCCTCTTTAGATATACGGCCCAATAATGCTTTAGACAAATGAGGCGCTTTATCTATCTGATCCTTAATCTCTTTTTCAACAAATTCAAATACTTCTTTACGTGTAGCACTAGCAGGACTGGTTGGCTCACCTACTTTAGTGATAATAGGAACATTACCCCAAAGGTCCATAATACGGAGATAGTGGAAAGCACGCAATAATCTCAGCTCAGACACGTAACCGTCTTTCTCCGTCTGTGTCAGTCCCATAGCGATTGCATCACGCTTCTCTATATTTTCAATTGCGGTGGTACAAAAGCCAGTTCCCATCCACATTAACCTCCAGCAATCTCTTATTGGACTATCATCAACAGTCCAGGTATGATAGTGTAAGCGGATCCAGTTACCACCATCATAACCATGGCGTCCTTTCTGAGGCCAGGCCAGCTGGTCGGCCGACAGTTCACTCAATCTCCACCATCCATTCTGCCCTGATGGTGTAATCCACGCGTTGGCATGCGTGTATGGTCTCAATACTGCAGATATTACTTCATTCTTATTGTTATAGAATTCATCTGTCGCGATCTGATCATATAAATTTTCCGACAAATCTGTACAGCTGTTTGCTAAAACAGGCAGTAAGGCCAGTGCTGTATATGTAGCTATTTTCCTAAACTGTTTCATTCCTAATCTTTTAATTTTTTAGAAGCCTACATTAAGACCAAACATGAAAGATCTTGTGCTCATGTAAGGAGTACGGTTATCAGTGGTGTTCAAAGCATCAATACCCGGGTTCAGACCTGTGTCTTTGATGAAGTCAGGATCATTACCAGAATATCCCGTGATAGTGGCCAGGTTACCGCCTGTGAAGTAGATTCTCATGTTGCGGATGTACTTATTGCCTTTGAAAGGAACATTGTAGCCTAGTGTTACTTCATCCAGTTTCATATAACCGCCATTCTCAATGTAGTAGCTGGAATACTGATAACCATCTTTCAGTGCAGCATTTTTGGTAAATGCAGAGTGCAATACGTTATTTGGTAGCTGTTTCTTAGTACCATAGAACATCTCCATAGTATTCAGTACCTGATATCCCATGCGGCCACGCATGAACACACGGAGATCCCAGTTTTTATACTTAAAGCTATTGGTCACTGACAGGTAATACTTAGGAATAGCGTTTCCAATCACAGCGAAATCTGTTTCACTGTTCAGCTGGTCAGCAGATGCTTTCGTCCCATCTTTTTTGTAGAACTGCCACAAGCCATCTTGTGTTAAACCAGCGAAACGTTTACCATAAAAGTTACCTAGCTTGCCCCCTTCATAGGTACGAATAGCTTTACCTAATGCACCAAATCCGCCGATCTCAGCATATTCTTTGAAAGTTGCCTTGTACAGGCTGTTGGAAAATTTCTCCAGTTTCGTTGTAGCAGTACTGAAAGCCACATCAGTAGTCCAGCGGAAATCCTTCATATCCACGTTTGTAGAATTGATGGTGATCTCGAAACCATTCGATTTCAGTGTACCCACGTTTGCATAAACGTTATCTGTTACAAAGGGAGGCAACTGAGCTGTAAATGACTCAAGCACGTCTGAAGTCTTACGGGTAAATACATCAACGGAACCTGTTAAACGACCTCTGAAGAAACCATAATCCACACCCACGTTTAACTCAGCTTTCTTTTCCCATTTCAGATCAGGGTTAGGGTTCTTGTTAGGACCATATGTCTGACGCCATACACCATCCGGATTGATATAGTTACCGCCAGTACCCATTGTTACCAGGGAGCTATAGTTATTAATACCAGAGTTACCTGTTACACCATAACCCGCTCTTAATTTCAATTGATCAATGAAGGAGGCTGCGCTCAGGAAAGATTCTTCTTTCAGGTTCCAACCAGCAGAGATAGCCGGGAAGTTACCCCACTTGTTATTGGCTCCAAAACGGGAAGAACCTTCACGACGCAGAATGGCAGACACCATGTATTTTGTACCGAATGCATAGTTCACTCTTCCAAAAAATGCGACAAGCGTATTATCATTCTTATAGCTACCCATACCCGCTTTACCAAGTTTTAACTGGTTGCCGGCATTCAGGTTGTTCTCCTCAAACCTATCATTCACAAAACCGTAGTTATTAGCGTTGAAGCCCTGATACACTTCATAACGGTAGCTATAACCACCAATAGCAGTGATGTTATGTTTGTTGTTAATGCTAATGTTGTATTCAACAGTTGGTTCTAATGCATACTTGTTAGACATCTCATTGTTCTGGGAAGCATAACCTGTCCCCTGATAGCTTTCTTTGGACAACTCTGATGCGAGATCAGCATAAGCGCCGTCCGTCCAGCTATCGCGTTGCAATGAACCAAACAGCGATGCTTTCAGACCTTTGATAAGATCAAGTGTTACCTTTGCATCGCCGGAGGTAGTCTGTTGCTGACGCATGTTGGTTTGTTGATACAAACGAGCCAGTTCATTGGTGCTGGTCGTTTCGAAATACCAGGATCCATCTGCATTATATGGAGAATAGGTAGGCTGGAATGCATAATATCCTGCCAGGTTACCACCATCTGTCAAACGGTTCGCCTTATTAAAGTTTGTAGCTAAGTTGATCTGAGTAGTCAAACGATCATTCAGCCCTTTTGAGTTAATGCTGATACGACCACCATACTGACGGCGCGCATTCTCTTTCAGTATGCCTTCCAGGTTCTGGTAATACATACTCGCACGATAGCTGGAGTTTTCATTACCACCAGACACCGCCAGGTTGTGATACTGGGAAAGATTCGCATGGTTTACCAGCAGATCTACGAAATCAGTTCTGTGTCCTTTATCTTCTGCAATGATTTCACCGCTTGCAATCTTAGCTGCAAATTCGTCTGCGCTTAAGAAATCAGGCCTGCGTTGTACATATTCTTTACGGAAGTAAGTATTATAATCTACACGGGCAGGACCTTTTTTACCACGTTTAGTGGTTACCAGGATTACGCCACCGTTCGCCTGTGTACCATATATAGCAGCAGCGGAACCATCTTTCAGTACGGAGATAGACTCGATATCATCCTGTTGCAACAGATCAAGGTTACCATTTGGAATACCATCGATAACTACTAATGGAGACAGAGATCCTGTTAAGGATGTAACGCCACGTAACTGAATAGCCACACCAGTGTTAGGGTTTGTACCACCCAGACGGGAGATCTGCAGACCAGCTACTTTACCCTGTACCAGGTCGAGTGCATTACGTGCACCACTCTGTCTGAAATCTTCTGAAGTGATGGAAGTAACAGCAGAAGTTACTTCTGATTTTTTCTGTGTACCATAACCCACTACTACGACATCTTTTAATGCGGTAACATCAGCACTTAAACTAACATTTGCTGTTCCGGAAGCCGTGATAGGCAGTTCCTCTTTTTTGTAACCAACAAACGTGAAAACTAACGTGGTAGCACCTTGTGGCACTTCCAGTTTATACGTTCCGTCGGGACCTGTTTGTGTTCCTTTAGTGGAACCTTTGACCTGTACTGTCACACCAGGTAAGGGAGTATTGCCCGGCGTCTCTGTGACTTTACCGGTAATAGTTCGGGATTGGGAAACTGCTACCAGCGACAGCAGTAGCATCCATAGGCTGTGAAGGCATACCCGAGAAAGAAATGAGAATCCTCTCTTCATATATTTAATTTTGGTATTAAGGCAACTGTTATGACAATAAAATCCCATTACACTCCATGCACCTGCAATGGAGGTTTAAATGTTACAGCAATAGAATCCCATTACGCTCCCTGCACCTGCAGCGAGGTTTAAATGTTACGGCAATAAAATTCCATTACGCTCGCTGCGCCTGCAGCGACGTTCAAATGTTACGACAATAGAGTCCCATTACACTCCCTGCGCTTGCATCGGAGGTTCAAATGTTACGACAATAAAGTCTCGTTACACTCCCTGCGGTTCGCAGTGGAGGTTTAAATAATGATCATTAGACAAAAAGCAGGAGGTTGAGCCTGTTTTAGTTCGCGTTGATGATCCTGGTTTTAATAAGCAAAAAGGCTTTTAGAAAAATGATTTAATAAGTTCAATAGTTCAATAACGTCAGCACCGAACAAATGACGCCCGCATCAGCGCATCTGTCCCTTTTTCATTACGTTTATAGTTTCCTGGTTACGTCAGTATTAATTTTTGGATAGCTTCCTCTACATACAGAAAAGTAAAATTGATTTAGCAATCTGAAGTAAAAATAGAGAACTTTTTAACAAAGTAAAATGGAAACAGGGAGTTTTGATTTGCATTAACAATGTTTAATGTTCATTAACAATTAACGCGTTAGAAATATTACAACAGTGAGAAAACGCAGATCTGTCAACAATTTTATCATGTGACAGTACACTATACTTTTTTAGTAAATCTGTTAAATAATTATTTGCTGACAGATATGATCTTCTATCAGTACAGGGCGTACGTTATTGGGCTAACACGCGATAAAAACCAGTTTACATATTATTACACTTTGTCTCTTTTTTAGAACACATAGCAGACAAAACAACAACAAAAATAATTACGGATTAACAAGTGTCTTTACAGTTACCAGCAGCTGACCTGTATGTCTCATGGTATGTTCTGCTGCATGAAATAGTAAACCCATCACCGTAGAAGGCAATTGCTTTCTGCCTACTCCGCGGAAATCAGTCAGACTGCTTTCTTCAGTCACTTTTAATGTAGCGATAGCAGAAGCTACCTGTGCATCCAATGCTGTCAACAGGCTACTCACTGTTATACCAGTAGCCTGCTTTCCCTCTTCGGCCAGATAGCTTAGCTGCGCAGCCGATAATGATTGTCCTGCGGCATACGTGAACAACCTGTCCAGCACACCGGAGATATGTTGCAGGTGAAATCCCACAGACGCCACTCCTGCCGGTTGCTGCCATAACAATGCTTCCGGAAAACTTTCCATCAGGGCATGTATCTCTTCCTGCGCCTGTAACAACGTGTGTGCTACAGGTTGCAGCAAGGCAGGCACCCCTTCTACCGGGCCCCGCATCCATACTTCAGGTTGCTTCATAATAATATCAGGTTTAAAATCAGGAACAATGTTTAATGTTATTTCAGCTTCAGCACAACATGTTTAATATTCTCACGATTGTACGTATACGTAATATGTAACAATCCGTCTTTGGTCTGGATAACAGCCGGATAACTAAATTCTCCTTTAGGTTGTTTCACCAGTTCATATACATCCTCCCAGTGCTCGCCGTCTTTCGACACCGCTACCCGCAGCTCATTCCTTCCCAGCCACCAGTCCTTACCGGCTATCGCAGGATTGTATACCAGCACCTGCAGCCCTTTCCGGGTGGTAACAGCATCAATACCGGAATTAGGGTTCATCATCGGTTGCCTGCTGAGGGGTGACCAGGTCTGTCCCTTATCGTCCGACCAGGTCTGGACGATCACATTCTGACGACTCCTGGATACCATTTGCAGGCGATTCCCGGCATGAAACAGTATCGAAGGCTGTATCACCCCAAATGTATCACAATCTATCGCTATACGCTTCCAATTGTGCCCGGTGCTGTCTGAGATCTCCAGATGTATATGCCATTGCTTCTCGTCCCGGCTTTCTGTACTGGAAGGATGAAGAATGCTGCCATCGGCCAGTTGTACGGGTTTATTTTTAATCGGCCCCAGGATGCTGTCGGGCAGCCGTTCAGCGGGCGACCAGGTATGCCCGTGGTCAGTGCTGGACTGCATCATTCCCCACCATTCACGGGGATTGGGTCCTACTTTATAGAATAAGAGTACTCTGCCGCTATGGGTAGTAAGCAGTACAGGGTTCCAGGCGGCATACCGGGTAGTGTCATTCACAATGCCGGTGGCAGCGATAATTGGTGCAGACCACTTCCCTTTCTGAAAACGGGAAGTATAGATGCAGACATCGGGTGCACTTTCCCTGCTGCCGCCAAACCAGGCTGCCAAAAGCTCCCCTCCCGGTAATTCGGTAATGGTAGATGCATGGGCTGCAGGTACAGGCGGATGCTGCATGATAAATTCGTCTTTTACCAGTACCGCCTTCTGCTGTGCAGATGCCTGTAGTAAAGAGGCTATCACTAGCCCGGCTGTGAGAAGGTATCTTTTCATTGTACTCCGTTATAAAATTGACAAGGCCACAAAGATAACAATGTCTGCCATTGTTAGCTTTGTGGCCTTGCCCCCATCTAAATTATAATTCTTAAATCCTGTCTATTATTCTTTCATCCAGAAGATTTTTGCGTCACGTTTATCTTTTGCTCTTACTACATCATCGTAGCTGCTGTTATAAGCCACCTCACTTGCAGGATAAAGGAACCTGGTAGGAGCTAATTCATAACCCGCCTTTGGCGCCGGGTTATTGTACACCTGCGGATAACCGGTGCGGCGCCATTCAGCCCATGCCTGTCTTGCCTGCAGCACATTGAAATGCAGCCATTTCTGTGTCCATATTTTCGCAAGCTTCGTATTGGAATCACCCGAATAAGCAATAGAAGGCTGCGTCAGGAACTGGCTGATCGTATTAGTGGATGGCATGGTTAAGCCTTCACGGTTGTTAGGGTTCTGGCTGTACAGGAAATACATGAATGCGATTGCCTGACGAACACCCAGCTCATAACTCATCTGCGCGGTACCACCTGTAAGGCCCCAGCGTTCGAACGCTTCAGCTTTCAGGAAGTTCACTTCAGAAGCAGACATATAGATACCTGGCAGCTTGCCATTGGTCAGGTAAGTTGTGGAGTCGTATGATGCAAAGTAAGTGGCACTATCACCCTGGAGGATCGCATTGTAAGGCATCGCAACGTAATCTGCGTTAGGCTTACCTTCCTTGGTGGTATTCTTGTCAAACATAAGCGGGATACGTGGATCATTCGCTGGTTTCATCACAGTATTCAGCATATAGTCTGGCGCAATCTGTGCCCTGATCTCCGTGAATGAAGCCATTGGCGTATTGCTGTAGTTTGTGAGCTGATACAATAATATATCAGTGCTTGCCGGGCTATAGTTATCACCCACTCCATCTCCATCTACCAGCGGATACAGGATCGGATTTGCGAGGATCTCCTGTACTTCTGTTCTCGCTCTTGCCTCATCTACATTGGAAATGCGCATCAGGTAGCGCAGACGGATTGAATTCACATAACGACGCCATTTGTCGATACTTCCTTTCATCAGGTAATCCTGTGCACTGAAAGATGCAGTTGCAATGGCGTTCGGTGTTGTACCGGTAAACCAGTCAGCAATATCCTTCAGACCGATCAGTACTGTATCATACAGCTCTTTCTGATTCTGGAATTTTGCGTTTGAAATAGTGTTATCCATATCCAGTGATCCAGCTTCAGTGAAAGGGATATCACCAAACATATCGATCATCTGTGCAGTCTGGTCGAGCAGCAGTGCCTTTCCAGCCATCATAAAGATCTGGATGTTAGGACGCTCATCAAGCGGCAGGTTCATGTACAAACGCTGCATAGTACGATACTGCGCTACTACACCGTTACCGGTATTATAGTTCAGGTCAGTACCCTGGTTGCTTGGTGTGTAAAAGTCATTCCACAGATCCTGTACAGGACCGGCAGGCTGCAGATATCTTTCTTCCTTGTTATCTATAGTAGCAGTCTGACAAAATGCAGCAAGCATCGGCAATGCAATCGTACGCATTTCCGTATAGTTAGGTCTTGCGCGGTTGTTATCCTCTATGGATGAGAACAGTTTCTCAATAGTAGGATTAGTTGTTTTGTCAGGATCAACGTAGTAATCTTCAAGCTGGCTTTTGCAACCCGCCATACTAATAGCAAGAGCTGCGAAACAACCTATCTTTATCAATGTTTTTTTCATAATCATAACTGTTTGTAGCAAGTCACAATAAATTAATTAGAAGCTGGCGTTTAAGCTGAAACCATAGCTACGGGTAGCACCGGAAGAACCTTCATCGATACCCTGTTTTAACCAGCTACCACCCATTGGCGCTTCAGGATCAAGATTCTTCATCGTTCTGTAAACGTACAGGAGGTTTCTTCCTATCAGTGACAGACGCAGGCTCTGTAAGTGAAGCTTAGCTGCTGTTCCTTTTGGAACGGTGTAACCCAGTACCAGCTCGCGCAGTTTTGCGTAGTCGTTCTTTTGTACAGCCGGTTCGTTCCAGGATTGAGAATCATCATCAAACATATTCACGTAGTAATATCCTGCCTGAATGAGTTTGGTGTTTGGCTGACCATCTTCAGTTACACCTTTCAGGATCATACCATCATGATACAGCGGTCCATTTGGAGGAACAGAGGTGTGACTTGGAAGCTGCACCATCTGACCAGCAGTATTAATATAATAAGGGATACCACCGTGTTCTTCATCACGTCCTTCCAGTGTGCTCTTGAACATACCTCCACCGGTCTGATATTTCAGCGGTGTAGATACGATCTTTCCACCGAAACGGTAGTCGATCATGAAGTCCAGTGTCAGGTTATGATAGCTGATAGTGTTCGCGAAACCACCTACGATGCTTGGCAGCAGGTTACCTACTTTCTGATATTTCGTCTCGTCAATAGCATAAACCCCATCAGAGTTGATCACGAAGTTACCCTTGCCATCTGTTTTGCGAGGATACATATAGATGTTACCGATCGGCTGACCCTTTTCAGCTACCACTTTGAGGGCGTTCCTTGCTGCGTACAGCATAACGATCTGGTTTACACCTGGTGTCAGTGCTTCAACACTGGATGTATTTGTAGCGAAGTTCAGACGGGTGTTCCATTTGATGATCCTTGACACAGGTGTAGCGCTCAATGCAACCTCCAGACCTTTACTGTGCAATTCACCTACGTTGGTGATCCTTGTGTTCGCACCATTACTTACTGCAACGTTCAAACGCATCAAGAGGTCAGTTACACGGCTGTCATAGTAAGAGATGTCTACACCCAGACGGTTATTGAGCATTTTCACTTCCGTACCGAGTTCCAGTTCTTTCTTCTTCTCTGACTTCAGGGCTTCGTTACCATAGTTGTTCTGAGCGATCAGCAGTGGTACGGAACCTTTCACAGAAGAAACCGGTTTCTGCGTATAAGTTACGTTCGACTCAAACGGAGGAGGAGCGTTACCTACGAGACCGTAAGAAGCACGTACCTTACCATAAGAGAAGATAGTTGGCAGATGGAAAGCTTCAGTGAAGATGAAGCTCGTGTTCACTGATGGATAGAAGTAACTGTTGTTACCGGAAGGGAGCGTTGATGAATACTCCTGACGGGCAGTACCTTCCAGGAATAAGTAGTTCATATAGCTCAGGTTCATGATACCCAGGTAAGCGTATTTAAACGCTCCGCTACGTTGTTCTGAAGTATTCTGAACATTGTAGGAGTTGTTGATACTGAACCAGTTTGCAGTAACCAGACCACCGTTGGTAGATGAGTTCTGATCGCTGTAAGTTTCTTTACGTGTTTGCAGACCAGCACTGAAAGAGTAACCAAATTTCCTTGTTTCCTCATCTCTTGCGAAGGTCAGCAACTGGTCGCTATAGAAGATAGAATAACGTCCTTTTGCTACTGCATACTGACCGGTGCTGGTTCCTTCATTGAACGCGATAGGATACTCATTGAATTTCTTGGTTTCAATGTTGATGCTTGTGAAGTCATTACCTACCCTGGTACGGAATTTCAGTCCTTTTGCCAGGTCAACGTTCAATGTTACGCTGGATAATAAACGGTCCTGCTTTTCAATCTCCTGGTTACGCAGCTGATACCACAGGAAGTTCAGTACTTCTGACGGACGGATGTTGTATTTCAATGCCTCATCAGGATTCCACTGTGGTTTATCATATGGTACCCATTTGTATCCTTTGGAAGTTTTGAACTTGTCAAAGATGATACCCATATCTTCCGCACGGGAGAAGAACCCGTTATAATCGTTGAAGATACGCGCCATCTGCATCGGACGGTTGGTGATCTTTGTATTTACATAACCACCTACAACATCCAGGCTGATCTTGTTATGCAGCTTGATGGTACTGTTCAGGTTGAAGGTGTTACGCTGCTGATTACCGCCTATCTGAATACCTTTGTAGTCGTTACGGGTATAAGAGAAACGATAATTCGCTTTTTCTGTCATGTTCGAAAGGGATACATTCAAATTTGAATTGTATCCCTTCTGAAAGAGTTGTTTATAGTTGTCGGGTTGGGGTGAATAAGGATGCATACTACCATCCCACCAGGGAACCATGCGTCCGTCCATCTTTGGACCAAACTGGCCCCAGGCTCTGAAGTAAGGTCTTACTGTTCCATCAGTTCCGATGGGAACCCAACCGGCAGCGTTCGTATTTGAACCGGCAGAAGTTCTGTCATAGCCCGGACCATACACGTTCTGATATTCAGGAGCGAAAGCGATTCTTTCTGCGGTATGTGAATAGTTCAGATCAACACCTAAACCTCTTCCTTTCATACCTTTCTTGGTAGTGATTACCACAACACCGCTCGCCGCATCAGAACCATACAGGGCGGTAGCACTTGCACCTTTCAATACGGTCAGGCTTTCAATGTCTGCAGGGTTGATATCCAGGATACCGTTACCACGGATACGTGGATCAGACCAGTAGTCAGCATTGTTTGTACCGGCAGCACCTTTTTCGTTGTTGTTCCTGATCTGCACACCATCTACTACATACAGCGGTTGCGTGTTGTAGTTGAGGGAGTTCACACCACGGATCTGTATATTCACCGCACTGGTAGCACCACCGGGAGCAGTAGTGATCTTCACACCAGCTGCCTTACCATATAAGGCAGAGGCGAAGTTGGTGGCGCCAGCGGCAGTGATCTGTTCAGAAGTGATAGTACTTACTGCGTATCCGAGAGCCTTTTGCTCTCTCTTGATACCCAGTGCAGTTACTACCACTTCATTCATCATTTTTTCATTAGGCTGCAGTGTAATAGTGATAGCGGTTTTACCATTTACAGGAATTTCCTGTGTTTTAAAACCTACATAAGACACTAACAATACTGCGTCATCCGGAACGCTAATGGTAAATGCACCATTTTCATCCGTTGCTCCCCCATCAGAAGTCCCTTTGATCTTTACAGAAGCTCCGATCAAAGCCTCACCAGTCTGGTCTAATACCTTACCGGTAACTTTTATCGCTTTCAGCTGAGCACCTTTCGGCATGATAACGATCAGATTGTTGGACAGTTCCTGGTAAGTAAAACCGGAATTGTTCAATATCAGATCCATTACTGTAGTGATCTGTGCGTCTTTTACGTTAATATCTACTTTATTGTCACTCGGAATGTTCCTGTTGCTGAACATGAAACGGTAGTCACTCTGACTTTCAATAACAGTCAGCACCTTCTTGAATTCAACGTCACGGAGGTTAAGAGTGAGTTTGGTTGAAGCGCGGGAACCCGCCAGTACATTCAGACTCATGGTAAGCATTAGTCCTAGTACTAAATTCATAAGTAGCATTGGCTTTAAAAGCCCGTAAGGGATCTTTACGCCCCTGGGGCGTAGGATAAACGTCATAACTTAGATGTTAAGGGTGATTAAAGTCTTTCAAAATGTCAGGATTCTTTCAAAAAACCATTCATTCAAGGATATAAGTTTCTTGCCGGCAGGTACCATTTAAGAACGGTCCCTGCTTTATCTAGTAGTAGTCGATCTCTTTTCCCATAGACAAAATTTTAGGCGTTAATACTTTGTTTCTGGTGAAATGAACGAGCGAATACATACGGTGTAATCATAGACATAGGTATCGGCTGCATAGGGTTCTCATCTCACCTTTCAATGTTTGAAAGGATAATTTTTATCGTTTTTTTCTTCTTCCGTACTTTCCTGATTAATATATCACAATCGTCGAATCTTCTATTCTGTAACTGAAGTTTTCCGTGAGGTGCAGTGCGTTGAATGCTTCCGCCACTGTTTCTCCCTCGAGGATACCGGTAAACCTCAGCTGCTTCATGCCATTCCGGTTAAAACGGATACTGACATTATACCAGCGTTCCATTCTCCTGGCAAGTGTTTCAAAATCTTCATCCTGGAAAACCAGCTTATTCTGTAACCAGGATGTTTCCATGATCACTGTGTCCTTTTGCTGGAAGTAAGTCAGCGTAGTTAATGCAGGCGCATCTTTCAGACTTACTGACTTCTTTTTCTTAGGATCGTCATTGTTTACGACCAGTTTCTGAGATGGTTTCAATACAATCTTTTCAGAAGGATTGTCTGTTACCGTTACTTCTATTGCCCCTTTCAACAGTGTTGCTTCTGCTGATGTTTCGTTAGGATAGGATTTTACGTTGAAAGCTGTACCCAACACTTTGATATCCATGTTATTGGCATGAATGATGAATGGCTTCTGTGCATCGCTGTGCACATCAAAGAAAGCCTCACCTGTCAGATATACTTCACGGCTTTCCTGCGGGAAATTAGCAGCATATTCCAGCTTACTATCCGCATTCAGCGTAACCCGCGTGCCGTCCTCCATCATAAAGGTGGATTTCTCCCCTTTGGAGGTGTACTTAGCTACAAGCGGTTCATGCAGTGAGTTGTAAAAGTACACGCCGGCGGTGATCAGGAGCGCTACCGCAGCAGCAGCACCAGATATCCATACCAGGCGGCCTTTCCCGCGTACTGGCGTCATCAGCGGCTCTATTACCGGCGTACCGGCTTCTTTCTCCAATTCACCGATACGCATTTGCACATTAGAAAAAAGTCTTCTGCTGTCAATATGATCATGATGATTCTGGGCCCAGTACATGCGGAACAGTTCATACTGTCTTGCTAAGGCAGTATCCTCACTCATGATATGTTTCAGTTCCCGGCCTTCTTCAGGTGTTGAATCACCAGCCAGGTCCTTTATAACAATTTCAAAAAAACGTTCACTCATTGTCCGATGGAATAACCCTTTGTATATAAGACAACATTTAGTACCTAATATGCTTACAAGGTTTAAAATTTTTTTTAACATATATATTAAAGGGCATTACCCATAAATATTGATATTATCAGCAAGGTCGTTATAATACTATCGGTAATATTATCCGAGGCCTGCCTGCCCGCCTTTTTCAGATAAGGCTCCATGGCAACTGTCATCTTTTTCATAGCACGCAGCATCTGCGTATGTACGGTACGAGGGGATATATTCAGGATCTCAGCTACCTCCTTATATTTCATCCCATTTTCCTTTACCAGCCGGAATATAATGCTACACTGGCGGGGCAGAGAAGATATGGCCTGATCCATTCTGAAAAACAACTCTTTCTTTTCTAGTTCCATCTCCGGAGAGGCTGTATTGACCAGCTGAGTGCCTCCCTCATGATCGTCTATATTCACCAGTTGAGTACTGGAAAAACGCTTATTATAATTCAATGCATGGTTCTTAACGGCAATAAAAAGGTACGTCTCAGGCTTGAGAACGTCCTTCATTTTCGCCCTGTCCATCCAGCATTTAACAAATACATCGGAAACTATCTCTTCCGCAACTTGTTGATAATGAACGTACATTGTGCAAAATTTAACGAGCCTTGGGTTTAATTCATGGAAAAAAACCTCAAATGATTTAGGATCGCTATCAACCGTGATGCGCTCCCATAGATCATTTATATTAACCTCCTTTTGCATTCTAACTTTTCATTATATTTCAGACAGCAATGTAGTAAAAGTATATGGCAAATAAAAATAATAAAACTTTCTGAATTAATTATTTATAATATATATTATCTGCCATACATTAGAAAAACAGGGGGTATTGCACGGCAATAAAAAACCCGTCCTGCTTACGCAGAACGGGCACATAAATATCTGTAAATCAATTTATTGCTGTTCCATTGTCATGATATCACGGTCAAACAGGTATAAACCGCTCTTATCATCCCCGATCAGCTCGAGCTTGTCATTACATTCCCTGGCCAGCCGTTCTTCCTCAATCTGCTCATTTACATACCATTGCAGAAAATTGTGGGTAGCGTAGTCCTTTTCCTGTAATGCAATATCCACCAGCTCGTTAATACCCTCACTCACTTTTACCTCATGGGCAAACAACTCCTCAAACGCCTTTTTCAGAGATACAAAGGTCAGGATAGGTTGGTCCAATGCCGGTATCACCGCAAAACCACCCCTCTCGTTAATATAATGGATCAGCTTCAGCATATGGAAACGCTCCTCATCGCTGTGCTTGAAGAAAAACTTTGTTACGCCTTTCAGACCAGGCTGTATATCCGCCCAGCTGCCCATTGCCAGATAAGCCTGGGAAGACTGCGCTTCCATTACTACCTGACGGTTCAGGGCTTCCTGCATTCTTTGTGACAACATGTTATTTGCTTTTAGGGTGAAGAATTGAACAGAATAAATGTACTGATTTTCCAGAGCCCGCTGAAATATAAACAGCTCCTCATCATTGGAAATCACCGCATTACTTAATAAAATCCTCTCTGTGCGGACTAAACACATCTATCAGCACACCCGGCTCCAGGCACAGGGCGCCATGCACTACATGCGGCGGAATGTAATAGGCATCTCCCGCCTTCAGAACCCTTTTCTCCCCATCAATCGTGATCTCAAACACCCCGCTTTCCACATGGGAGATCTGTGAGTGGTAGTGCTCATGTAAGGCGCCTACCGCCCCTTTCTGAAATTCCACTTTTACCAGCATCAGCTGCTCATTATAGGCCATTACCTTCCTGCGGATGCCCGGGTCAGGCGTTTCCCATTGAATATCTTTGTCTTCTATAAAAGGGTTCATATCGGGTTTATTTTTCCGTATTAAAAGCCTCCAGGACCATCGGCTGTAAACTATCTGAAAATAAATAGCCCATAGCTTACCGGCCCTGTCGCGGGTTATTTAGCTTACCAATTTAATCATTGATCTGCTAATAACGGCACAACAATTTCGATCTGCTATGGGCTATTTTATACTATTCAGAGAATTATTTCAGTATTTCACTCAGGCGTTTATCCAGCTCCTCCCCTCTCAGGTTCTTAGCCACGATCTTCCCCTGAGGATCCAACAGGAAATTCTGTGGTACTGATCTTACACCGTACATTTTTGCAACGGCATTATCCCAGTACTTCAGGTCAGATACATGCGTCCAGGTCAGGTTATCTTTATGGATGGCTTTCAGCCAGGCATCATGACCATTGGGCTGATCCAGTGATACGCTCAGGATAGTGAACTGCTTGTCTTTGTGGTTGTTGTACGCTGCCACTACATTCGGATTTTCTGCACGGCAGGGGCCACACCAGGAAGCCCAGAAATCCACCAGTACATATTTACCACGGAAGTCCTTCAGGTTCACCGGTTTACCCAGTGTATCGTTCTGTGTGAACAGGGGCGCTTCTGCACCAATAGCGGTCGACTTCCAGCTATTCAGCAGTTTTGCATATTCCTGTCCGTTCTTGCTACTTTTCACTTTAGGATCCAGGCTGTTATACATAGACTCTATCTGTCCCACATCGTCCGGCATCCCGCCAGAATATTGCTGTAAAGCATCCAGGCTGATAATGGATTTAGGATTGTTTTTCACGAAATCCACATAAATGGCCTTTTCCTGTTTGCGGATATCCTCAACTTTCTGGTCGAGGTACTGACGGAATTCCAGGGAGCCCCGTTTTTCTTCATCGGCTGCCATATATTCAGCATTCAGTTGACCGAAAAGCGCTCCTACCGGTTTCAACGCTTCCTGTAAGCGCTGATTATCAGTATTCACCTGAGAGCCTGCGAAAGTGGCCTTCTGAACAGAGTCAGGGCTGGTCATGGTAATAGTCCCTTTTTCCACATAAAAGACGATCATGTCACGGGCTCTTGGGTCAGCCGGCGGATTGATGTGCTTCAGTACCATCATGGCCTGGGAAGGACCATCCACTGTTCCCTTAAATTGAAATGTGCCGTCTTTTAACTCCGCAGAGTCTCTTACGTCAACTCCTCCGTTGCGGTAAACAAATTGGACTTTGGCAGGCGCGTTCCAGCTACCGATCTTGCCTTTCAGTACAAAATCCCCTTTCTGGGCTAACAAAATGCCTGGGGACAGCAGTAATGTGAAGGCTGCTAATAATTGCTTCATGCTTGGTTTGGTTTGATTTTTTACGAGTATCACTAAAAATAGTAAATAAAAGTGAACCCCGACCGCGCTGCGGGATGACCGGCAAAAAGACTGTATGAGCTCCCGGTATGAAAAGCATACGATAGGCATACGACAAGTATACCATCTCCTACCTATAGGCTCATTACTATAGCATTACAGGCACTGTTCTATAGCGATCGCTATAGAGCAGTGCCTGTAATGCTATAGTAATGAGCCTATAGGTTAAGGACCGTATGCCTGTCGTGTACTTATTATAAGCTTATTCTATGCCTAGTTCTTTCTGGATTTCTTCCAGGGATCGACCCTTGGTTTCCGGCATCACTTTCCAGATAAACAGCAACTGTAACAGCATCATACCGCTGTAAAACACAAAAGAGTAGAATCCGCCCATTTCACTGCCGGCCACAATAATGGGGAAAGTCCAGGAAATAATAGCCGCCATGATCCAGTGGGTAAAACTGCCCAGTGCCCCACCCTGTGATCTCACCGAATTAGGGAAGATCTCCGAGATGAACACCCAGATCACCGCTCCCTGGGAGAAGGCAAAAAAGGCAATATAACCGATCAGGTAGATCAGCACATTCCCACCCAGGTGAGCAGGGTCCCTGAAAGCATAGGCAGTCAGCCCGAGGAACAGGATCATCCCCAGGGAACCGATCAGCAGCAGAGTCTTACGACCGAATTTATCAATAACGGTCATGGCCAGTAGAGTAAACAACAGGTTGGCGGCACCGATATATACCGGTTGCAGATAAGCCTCCGCTTTACTGAAACCTGCCAGTTCGAATATACGGGGAGCATAGTACAGGATGGCGTTGATACCCGACAACTGGTTAAACATAGCCAGTAAAACAGCATACAGGATCGGTTTCGCATACCTTACCTGGAACAGGTTTTCCTGATGCGTTTTAACAGATTCCCTGATAGCCCTGATGGCGCCGGGAACATCCGGCTCCTGCAACTTTTGCATTACCGGCACAGCTTCTTCTTCCCGGTTGTTCAATATCAGCCAGCGGGGACTTTCCGGGATAGTCCTCAACAATATCGCAAACAGGGCTGCAGGAACTACCATGATCCCCAGCATCCAGCGCCAGGAATCATCTCCCATTCCGACAAACAGGAAATTGGTCAGATAGGCGATGAAGATCCCGCCCACTATATTCAGCTGGAAAGAGCCCGCCAATCTACCCCGCAGCTGAGCGGGAGAGATCTCTGAAATATACATGGGTCCTACCACTGAGGAAGCACCAACGGCAACACCAGCCATAAAGCGGAACAATACGAATAACAGCCAGGCTGAAATAGAGGCACAGCCAATGGCCGAAACGACATACAATAAGGCGATAGCGATCAATACCTTCTTGCGGCCATAAATACGGGCAGGTACGCCTACTACCAGCGATCCCAGTACAGTGCCGATCAGACTGGAAGCAACCGTAAATCCCAGCCAGAAAGGACTGAGTTTCCATAAATCCATAATCGTCTTTTCCGCACCGGATATAACCGCGGTTTCAAAGCCAAACAGGAAACCGCCTAATGCAGCGATTAAAGCAATTCTAACAGGATAAGAAAACATGCGTGTAGTTTATTGTGATTATTGTGGAGCCTCGGGTGATCATAACGTTTTACAATAAGGGAAAAAAGTAAACATAAAAATCGGTAAAAGCAACTCTCCATGTTTGAAATTCATATGTCGCTTATTTGATATTGCTACAGCCCGCACAAAACGCTTCCGGCATCTTTGCATCATAAATACAATTGAAATGAAAATGCTTAAGAATTCAATCAGACCCGTAAAATGGCTCAGCGCCACATTGTTTGCTGCACTCATCATTGCATTTCCCCTTGTAATGCAGGCACAGGAATCGGCTAAAGTAAAGAATATCATCCTGGTACATGGCGCTTTCGCCGACGGTTCAGGATGGGAAAGTGTATACAGGATACTGGCAGCCAAAGGATATCATGTAACAGCATTACAGTACCCTATGACCTCACTGGAAGACGACGTGGCGGCACTTAACAGAGCGATCGACAAGCAGGATGGTCCAACTATCCTGGTAGGTCACTCCTATGGAGGCATGATCATCACCGAGGCAGGTGTTTCTCCAAAAGTAACGGCACTGGTGTATGTTGCGGCATTCGAACCTGATGCAGGCGAATCGCTGGTAACGCTGGTACAGACGGCTCCTGCAGCACCTGAGAATGGCATTCTGGCACCAGACGATAAAGGTTTTGTATACTACGACGAAGCTAAGTTCCATGATGGATTTGCAGGTGATCTGCCTAAAGATAAAACAGCATTCATGTACGCATCTCAGGGTGCAATCTCCGTAAAGTGTTTTACTACTCCGGCCACACATATCGCATGGAAAGAGAAACCCAGCTACGCTATTCTGACCACTGATGATAAGAGTATCAATCCTGTTATACAGGAGAATATGGTGAAACGTTCAGGTGCAAAAGTGACCAGGATAAAAGCCAGCCACGTTGTATTCATTTCTCATCCGAAAGAAGTAGCTGCTGTTATTGAAACTGCAGCTAAGCACTAAATACATCACTATGAAAAAGGGGGCCTCAAAAAATGAAGTCCCCTTTTTGTTTATGCAGCGGTCCCATTTACAGCAACGCTGCCGCTGCCTTTCTTCTGAATGCAGCAGGAGTAATGCCCATATTTTTCTTAAAGAACAAACTGAAATTCGGTTGCTCCGCAAACCCTATACTATAACCAATTTCCTGCAATGTCCAATCGGTCTGTAACAACAGCATCTTAGCCTCTTTCAGCAAACGCTTACGGATATGTGTACTGACGTTCTGCCCTGTATGTTTCTTTAACAAAGTGTTCAGATAATTGGGATGTACATCCAGGCTGGCGGCAAATTCCTTTGCTGTTTTTATAGCAATTGGATTGTTGTAATTGACATTTGCAGTTTCCCGTTCCAACAGGTTGAAGAATGCGCGCACATGCCTGTACTCATCAGAAACACAATCCGGTTTTTTAATATCGGAGATGGGAGTGCTCTGTATTATGAGCAACTGCAGATAGGTTCTGATGGCATCTTCATCCAAACGGCGTCCCAATCTTTCCTCCCGTTCCATATTGGCGAAAATACCGTGCAGCACTTTAATATCAGCGGGCGGCAACCGGCGCAACAGACCGATTGTTTTGGCTTCCAGTATTGTCATCATATCTGTCTGAGATTTACCCCACAAATATGTCTATCCTCCCGAAATTTTCAGTTGTACCAATGCTCGCATTTGAGGTATTTTTCCCACTTTTTGGTGAAAACACAAAAAGCCGCCCACTCCGTGAACAGAGCGAAGCGGCTTATTACACAATCAAGTAATCTTATTTTGATAATTCGTCGAACTCTTCGTCGGACAGCTCTATATCAGCAGCGGCCAGGTTTTCTTCCAGATGCTTTACAGAACTGGTGCCGGGTATCAGCAGGATATTATCTGCACGTTTCAGCAACCAGGCCAGCGCGATCTGTGCAGTTGTGGCATTGTACTTAGCAGCAATCCTGCTGATCTTATCTGCCAGTGTTTCCGGACCTGAAGCCAACGGGAACCATGGAATAAATGCCATTCCACGTTTAGCTGTATAATCCACAATTTCTTCCCACTGCCGGTTACCCAGGTTGTAGAGATTTTGCACAGATACAATAGGCAATACTTTTTCCGCCCTTTCAATCTGCTCAATATCTACTTCAGACAAACCCACGTACCTGATCTTGCCTGCATTTACAGCGTCTACCACAGGCGCCAGTGTTTCTTCTACCGGCACATTAGGATCGAAACGGTGTAGCTGCCAGAGATCAATGGTGTCTACCTTTAAGCGTTTGAGACTCCCTTCAATATTCTCACGGATAAAAGCTGGATCACCATTAGGTACCCACTGATTGGGACCAGGGCGATTAAAGCCCCCTTTAGTAGCGATCACCAGGTCATCTTTATAAGGGTACAATGCGTCAGCGATCAATGATTCATTAAACTTTGGCCCATATGCTTCTGCAGTATCGATGAAATTCACACCGCCGGCTACAGCAGCCTGCAGTACTTTCTTCGCATTCTCGCGATCAGCTACCTCTCCAAATACGCCTGTTCCTGTCAGTTGCATTGCCCCGTACCCAAGACGGTTGATCTCTAACTGGCCTCCCAAGCTGAAGGTCAGACTCTTTGTGCTTGTTGCCATTTTCTTATGTTTTAATAATCAATCCTGAAATATGTGATAATGCTGTGGCGTTGTGCTTTCAGCATTCTGTCCGCGATAAGCATCAATAAACGTACCTGCTTAGGTTACCGGTCGCAGCCAGGATGGGTCTATCCAAATAAATAGCTGACTATGGTTGAACATTTAGTACAGTGACGTTCTGTCTGTTCATTTCGTCCAGTTTTCTGACACAAAGATGGATTGTTTGTTAAAAGCAGCTATTATCAAAAGCAAATGTTTTATTATGAATATCAAAGATGGAGATGAAACTACCTCACCCCGCCGTAAACACATACACTTTTCCTTTCTCCGTCGGCACATCATACAAATTCGTCGCCTCAAATTCCAACGGTTTCACATCCTTACTATGTATCAGGGGCGCTGCTACCGGCGTTACCTGGTAAAAAGGATTACTATTCTCTCCGCTTGCCTTCACCAATGCCTGCGCACCTTTCAACGCCTGAGTACTTCTGATACGACAGTTACCGCCCAATGTAGACCTGATCACCAACTTAGTGATCTTTCCATTCTCCCATACCAGGTCTTCCACTACAAATCCACCTCTTGCACGCAAGCCTTTTATACTACCCGTTTTCCATTGCTGCGGAAGCGCCGGCAATACATGAATAGCTCCATCATGACTTTGCATCAGCATTTCCGTAATACCAGATGTACAACCAAAATTCCCGTCTATCTGAAAAGGCGCATGTGCGTCAAAGAGATTGGTATACGTACCACCACCTTTTTTACCAACAGGACTTAACTGGTTAGTGATAAGTTTCAACGCATGATCGCCGTTACGTAACCTGGCCCACCAGTTCACTTTCCATCCCATACTCCATCCTGTAGAGATGTCACCACGTTGTATCAGCGTAGTATTAGCAGCACTGGCCAGTAATGGCGTACGGTCAGGCGAGATCTGCGCAGAAGGATACAGGCCGTATAAATGTGATATATGGCGGTGTTCATCTTTAGGATTATCCAGGTCATCAATCCATTCCTGCAATTGTCCGTACTGACCGACCTGCATTGGCGGCAGCCGCTTACGCACCATCCTGAAAGTATCTACCAGCGCTTTATCCTTTCCCAGGATATCGGCAGCATTAATAGCAGCGCTCAATGCATCAAAAACGATCTGATTATCCATAGTAGCACCTGCATCCATATGAACACCCGGCCTGGAAGCCGGTGCATTTTCAGGCGAGTGACCAGGATTCACCACCAGGTAGCCGCGCTTTGGATCTTCTACAAGATCATCCACAAAGAACAGCGCAGCGCCTTTAATAGCAGGATATACATCCGCGAGATAGCTTTTATCCCCGTTATAGAGATAGCGTTCCCAGAGGTGCTGCGCCAGCCAGGCGCCACCCATACTCCAGATACCCCAGTTGATCTTATCCACAGGGCCTGTAATACGCCAAAGATCTGTATTGTGATGCGCTACCCATCCCCGGGCGCCATACAGGATCTGTGCCGTGCCCTGTCCTGTAACAGAAAGCTCTTTCACCATCTGTATCAGCGGTTCATGCATTTCCGGCAGGTTATCTTTTTCTGCCGGCCAGTAGTTCATTTCTGTATTGATATTGATCGTGTATTTGCTATCCCATGGCGGCGTCATTTCTGCATTCCAGATACCCTGCAGCGTAGCTGGCTGTCCGCCGGGCTGAGAACAGGATATCAGCAGATAACGGCCAAACTGAAAATAAAGCGACACAAACTGAGGATCATATGTTTTGGCGAAATTGGCCAGCCGTACATCAGTAGGTTCTCTTGCGGCATCGGAAGTGCCCAGGTCGATCTTCACGCGATTGAAATAACGTTGATATGCAGCAATGTGCTCCTTCAGCAAAGTTGTGTAAGGCTTTTTCACAGCCGTATTCAGATAGGCAGTGGCACGCTTTACCTCATCAGCAGTAAGGTCATGATAGTTCACATAATTGGTGGCCATGGAAATAAAGATCAATGCACTGCTGGCATTCTTCACGGTAATGGCAGTATCTCCGGTGCTTACACTGCCGCCTGTTGCAATCACTCTTGCTATACCGTTAAACTTCACTTTTCCTTCTACCGTTTCATGGCTTCCTGTCATACCCTTCACCGTAAGATCCTTCCCGCTTGCTTTTACCACTGCGTTCTTCTGAGGGGTGGTCAGATAAGCGGAGAAACCCAGTGTACCCGGTTTGCTGCTGCTCAGTCGTACGATGATGGTCTGTGCAGGCACAGAAGCAAATACCTCCCGGGTATATTGCACGCCATTCACCATATAAGTGGTTTTTGTGATCGCTCTTTCAATATCCAGTTCCCTGTAATAATCCTGGTATTGCTCATGACCGGGAAACGCCAGATGCAAGCTGCCTACAGGCTGGAACATTTGTCCGTTGGATGTTTTGGTCTGGACCTTCGCTGCTGCCAGATCCTGGGCCTCCTTCTGTTTACCTTCAAAAATCAGCTGTCTGATCATAGGCATTGCAGCCCGGGCCTCCGGATTGTCATTACGATTAGGACTACCAGTCCAGACGGTACCTTCATTCAGCTGAATGATTTCTTCAGCGGGATTCCCGAATACCATTCCTCCCAGACGACCGTTCCCTACGGGAAGCGCAGCCGTCCATATATCGCCGGCGGGTTGCCGGTACCATAATTTCAATGATTGTTGCGCAAAGGATAATAGTGGTAAGATGCCTCCTAGTACAAGCAGGGTTATTTTTTTCATAACTGGATAATGTGTTAGACCTATAAAAAATCAGCCACGCCTGTGGGCAGTTCATGACTGGGGTATATGATACAGGAAAGCAAAATACAAATGATGATCTATGAATGCAAACCGTCTGTAAATAATAACTGTATTATTAACACATAAATATCTTGTCGCGGCACATCCGCCAGTGGGGTAAACACTTTTATCTTATCCCGTATAACTCTTCAATTTTCTGTCATCCGGATAAACATCAGTTTTATCTTATCCCGGATAACTCTTCAGTTTTATCTCCATCCGGATAACTCGTCAGGAAATTAACTAAGCCGTTTCATCTATCAGCATTACATCCCATGGCTGCAATATTTTGCTGATCAGCAGTACGCCTGCATTGCTTGATAGTACCTGTTCTTCCTTCACCGCCATCGCCATCAGCTGCATTGTTTTCAACTGATCGCCAGCCAGCTGGTCAGGATTGCCTGCCTGCTTCCAGGCATACAGCGCATTACCATTCTCTCTGTCGAGTATTTCCACATTAAAGCGGGCGTCTTTATTAGCATTCATGAGCTTAAACGTAAAGTTACGCGGCTCTCCCAGTTTGAGGGTACTGTCTACCACATCAGCTGCACCGAAAGGCGGCGCTGTTTTCAATGCTGTGGGATAGTTATATACTAATGTAGTCAGCTTCTGTGTGCTCTTATGGCGTGTTACAACAATGCCGTCCTTATTGTACAGCAGTTCATCTCCCAGCGCATGCAACATCCTGTAGGCATGGAAAGATGGTTTTGCAATGCCCTGGTAGTTCAGCAATCCAAAGCCGCCGGAGAATGCCTGTCCGCCCATACCTTCCTCACCGCAGTCCGTAAACGACCAGTAGGAAAGCGAGTCCGCCAGGCCAATACTATCAACATTAGCCTTTATGATGTAAGCAGCAGGCGGCAATGCATCGTGCATTGCATCCCTGCCGGAAGAGCTGGTACCCCATTCTGTGAGATGGATTTCCGCCTTCGGATAACCGCTTTTATCTACCGCAGCTCTCAGCCATTGCAGATCTTTCAATGTGGCATCTGCACTGCGGGTACGGCCTTTGCTGTTATTGTAAGGAAAATCGGTAGGATAAGGATGTGTGGAAATGAAGTCGACAGGTGCCTGTTCACGTTTGCAGTAGTCCAGGAAATCCTGTATCCATACGCCTTTCCACGGCAGACTGTCCAGGTCTTCTGTGCTACCGCTCAGTATTTTTGACTTATCTTCTGCTTCACCATCGAAGCGACCATCGCCTACAAAATTGCTGGTAGCAGGCCCACCTACTTTCAGTGCCGGCGATACTGCCTTGATAGCCTGTGCAGTGGCTTTGTACATCGCGAAGTACTGACTTTTGCTGCCATCCCACATGCTTTTCTGGTTAGGCTCATTCCACACTTCGAAATACCAGGTGCTGACTTCACTCTGGCCAAATTTTTCTACACAGTGTTTTGTGAAATTAGTGACCAGTTGTGCCCATTTCGAAAAATCAGCCGGTGGCGATACATTGGCTTTCCACCAGAAGGCAGTACTTGTTCCACCAGCCATTTCTTTGGGAAAGAAACTCAGTTCTACGAAAGGTTTCATACCCGATTTCAGGATGCGGCTGATCAGATCATCCACTCTTAACCAGTTGTACACACCACCCTGGTATACAGACATATCATCATGAAAGATCCCATGAAAGCGACAATATTCAAAGCCACAATGTTTCTTTGTGAACTGCAGTTGTTCCAGCCAGGGGGAACCAGGACGGAATACTTCACCAGCCCGGCCTGCACCTACACATTTGCTCCAGAAATGAGAAAAAGTACGTCCCGGAATTTTGGTGTCAATTAACAACGGTTGTTGCTCTTCCCAGAATGAACGGCCCGAAACTACACCTGGTATCAATGCACTACCAGCAGCTGTAATAATTGCCTGCTTCAAAAAATTACGTCTTTCCATGAGGTAAGGGTTAGTTAAAATTATGTAGCCGCCCCCTGAACCGGCAGTCTGTTTTTCATATCGCGACACTGCTCACTTTAATACAAATTCCGGGGATACAAGCTATTTTGATTGATAAAATTCTGCTCTGCTGTCAGACAAGTATTGATTTACAATGTACGGTATTTTATGAAATACGCAAACGTTTGCGCAATTCATTGACTACAACACACATATGTACAAATTACTCTATGTTTACGATAAATGCAAATAAAGGGGCGAGGATATTTTTAAAACGTAACTGGTACAGCATGAATAACTTGGCTTACTTCTGCCTGGATCGCAGGATCATTGGCCAGTATAGTACACAATTCTGTATCTGATGATATTGATAATGAGACGAATAGCCCTTCTTCATGTACCAGCCGACTGGTTTGCAGTACTTTTCCCTGCTGCTGCAACTGACCATAGAATGCCGTTTGTGCCGCCAGGTATGCCATTCTATCCTCCCGCGACCAGTTTTTTCCCCTGTTAAAGAATAGCAATACGCCATGTGGCTGTCCGTAGTTCATAAATAACTTTATTTTTGTGCAAAGTTCCGCATCACGGCATTCATCCTGTTAACGCAAACGGTACTTTTATAGCCGCAAACAGTGCCAAACCTGCTTTTCTTATGAACATTATACAACCACTATATCCTACCCAACAGATAGAAGAGATCAAACGTTTCTATAGCAGGGAACAAACAACCGGTCCCGAGATCTGGTCCAGGGAAATCCGTCTGGAAAATGCCCGGATGTTCTGGTACACATACATTGCCGACAAAGAATATCATATGCCAATGCGGCAGATGGGAGAGCGGGTGGAAATGCATTTCAAGCTGCATGGTAAATCAGGCGTTTCTTACGAAGGACAACACTTCGTAATGAAGACCAATGAACAGAGTCTTTTTTACCAGCATGACCTGGAAGGAGAATTTATCCTGTTTCCCGGTGAAGAAAGTTCCTTCTTTGAAGTAGAACTCTCCCGTTCTGCATTTGAGTCACTGGTAACGGAGGAATGCCCTTTTCTGCAACAGTTCTCCGAACAATTGCAAACACCCCGCCATCACCTGTGGCCGGGTCATACGATGGCCATCACGCCCCAGATGCATATGATCATCACTGAAATGGCCACTACCGCTTACACCGGACAAATGAAACGCCTGTTCCTGGAAGCGAAACTCATAGAATTGTTCCTGCTCCAGGCGAGCGGGTTTGACCAGTATACGCCTCATTCCGCCGACCTCCGGCCCGCAGACGTCGAGCGACTGCATGCCGCCAGGCAATACCTGGAACAACACTTTACAGACGACTGTTCCATCATTTCACTGGCCAGCCAGGTGGGCATCAATCAGAAGAAACTGAAACAGGGATTTAAAGCATTATTTGGGCATACCGTATTCGGCTACCTCAGCCATATACGGATGGAAAAAGCCAAACAATTGCTGCTCGATGAGAAGAAAACTGTGGGAGAGGTGTCAGAATTGGTTGGGTATCAACATCAGCAACATTTTGCGGCGGCATTTAAGAGAAAGTACAATATTCTACCAGGAAGTCTTAAAAATTAAGGAGCCTGTGACCCGATGTAAAAACAAACGTGATTAACAAAACATAATAGGACTCCGGCAGGAGTCCCATTGTTTGTAGCCCGGGGTGATTAACCCCGGGGACCAATGATCCATCCACCCGGATGATATCCCGGAATGATCCACGCCATAATTCCCCCGATAATAACCACGGGACAATGATTCACGCGGTATGCCAATAACGCCCCAATGATTTCCCAGCACCCGGGACCCGCTCAACCATGATTTCACGCAGTGTGTCCAATGATATCCGCGGGACCAAATAATATTTTTCATTTCTCATTGGGGTAAAGACCCTCCTGATGATTTCTATACAAAACTGACATCATTGCTTGTTCTCTGCTAGTTCTCTGCTAGTTCTCTGCTTCTTCTCTGCCTGTCCTCTCCCTGCTTTTTGGTTAAAATAATATCAGCAAGTTGTTGCTTAGGTGCTTTTTTATGCTGAATTGACCATAATGCTAGTTCGACGCTTATTCGACGCTAGTTCGATGCTAGTTCGAATACTGTTCGAGCGGGGTGTTTGCGTTAAAATAATATCAGGTTTATTTCCGGGGGGACATGGGGGATTATCGGATCGATCATTCCCGGGGGTATCATCGTGGGATATAACGATGTGGATCGTTCCCCGGTGGCGTCCGGGGCGGATCGCGGGGCACGGGGGGCCATCCCGCGCGGATCGCGGTCCCCGGGGTTACACCCCGCGTGGATCGCGGCCCGGGGTTATCACCCCCACGCGGATCATCGGTCCCCGGGGTTACACCCCGCGCTACAAACAATGGGACTCCTAACGGAGTCCTATTATGGTTTGTTAATGGCGTTTGTTGGGCCGGGGACCATCGTGGGCGGCATGGCGTGGGATTATTCCCCCGG
>NZ_FNBN01000001.1:411632-511438 GCF_900102545.1 Chitinophaga filiformis
TATACACGACGTATACACGACGTATACACGACGCATACACGACGCATCTCCGGGACATCCCGGTCGAAAAATACAGAATGGTTGAATTACAAGATCAAGATGGCCTATCCCTCGTAGCCCTGATCAACCCGATCCCCGCAAAAAAGAAGATAGCCCCCAATATGGAATAGATGAGAATTTCCTTAACACTCCTGGTAGCACCAGTACTGCCCATAAAACGTATAGCGCCCAGTATCAGGCCCGCTATACCCAGGAATGTCAGTATAATACCAATAATCCGTTTTTCCATAGCAAGTTTTACAATAGCTGATACAAATTACATGCCTTGCCAGCGCCCTCATCCCTGCCAAATAGACGTTAAAACACCCAATGGTGTAATTTTTGTGCTCACCCCGGCATGAAGATCTTTTGGAATTATATGCGGCCCCACCGCTGGATGATAGTCCTGTCCCTCGTACTGGCCGGCATAGGACAGGTGGCCATGATGACTGACCCCATGATCTTCGGGAAGATCATAGACAAATATGCATTACATCCCGGCAACAGAACGGAAAGTGAACTGGTAAGAGGTGTTGTGTTCTGGCTGGCAGTAGCTATCGGCGTAGCGATGATTGCCAGGTTGGCCAGGTCCTTCCAGGACTTTGTAATGCGGTTGATTATACAGCGTTTCGGTATGCAGGTGTTCAACGACGGACTGAAACAAACCCTCCGCCTCTCCTTCCAGGAATTTGAAGAACAACGCAGCGGGGAAACAGTAGCACTGTTACAGAAAGTCCGCAATGACACGGAACGTTTCTTCAATGCATTCATCAATATCCTCTTTTCCTCCCTCGTCGGGATATGTTTCCTGATATGGTATGCCATTACCAAACACTGGGCGCTGGTGCCTATCTTCTTTTTCGGTGTGCTGGTGCTGGGAACACTCACCGGCTTACTCAGCCGGAAAATAAAGAAGATACAACGGGCCATCAACAAGGAAACACTGAAAATGTCGGGCTCTATTACGGAATCACTCCGCAATATTGAACTGGTCAAAAGCCTGGGACTCACCTTCCCTGAAATAAGGCGCCTGCGCACCTTTACCAAAAACATCTATGACCTCGAGATCAAAAAAGTAAAACAGGTCAGGATGCTGTCATTCATACAGGGTACTACCCTGAACCTCTTAAGGCAGTCGATACTCTTTGTCCTGCTCTGGCTCATCTTCCATAAAGTACTTAGTCCGGGAGAACTGATCGCTATGCAGTTCATCGCCACAGCGATCTTCGGCCCCTTACAGGAACTGGGCAGCATCATCCTGGCTTACAGGGAAGCTGAAAGCTCACTGCTGCTGTTTGATCAGCTGATGCACAAACCAGTGGAAGAGCGCCCTGCAAGTCCGGTGGAACTGGGCTCGCTGGAAAACATCCGCTTTTCAGATATCGTATTCCGCCATCAGACGGCTACACAGAATGCCCTGGATGGTATCAGCTTCAACGCAGCACTGGGAGATACGATTGCCTTTGTTGGGCCCTCAGGTTCGGGCAAATCCACACTGGTAAAACTGCTGCTGGGACTGTACCAGCCTGTTTCCGGCGAAATCCTGTTCAACGACATCCCCTCAGGCGATATCCGGTATAACCAGATGCGCCGGCAGATCGGTTTCGTATCACAGGATACCCAGCTCTTTGCAGGTACCATCAAAGACAATCTGCTGTTTGTAAAACCAGATGCTACCGATGAAGAGATGCTGTCAGCACTCCATAAAGCATCCTGTACCCAGTTACTCACCCGTTCTCCCCATGGTCTGGATACCGTACTCGGAGAAGGAGGACTGAAGCTTTCCGGTGGAGAAAAACAGCGTGTCTCCATTGCCAGAGCGCTGATACGTAATCCCCGCCTGATGATCTTTGATGAGGCAACATCTGCACTGGACTCTCTTACGGAAGAGGCCATCACAGATACCGTGCGCAATATTTCCGCCAGAAGGGAACAACTCAATATCCTCATAGCACACAGGTTGTCCACCATTATGCACGCCGATACCATTTATGTACTGGAAAAAGGCAGGATCGTGGAAACAGGGACACATCTGGAACTGCTGGAGCAGAAGGGCCTGTATTACGCCATGTGGCGTCAGCAGATAGGCGAACGCCGCAGCACGTCATCTTCTGTATCAGAAGATATCACACAGATCGGGACTTCGATATCCGGCACTACTTCGCTGCCTGACGTGAAATCTGTTCCCGAGGTAGAGTAAGACCGGCGCACCCGGCTCTGGCGGGGGCATGGTTTTTGGGCCGCATTTGGCACATATAAATCATTGCTTTATGGAACAAATGAGGCAGCTCACCCTGAATATACCCCCCACTACCAAACCCCGTGTAGTGATTGTAGGCGCCGGCTTTGGTGGATTGAATGCAGCGAAGACCCTTCCTGATGATAAGTTTCAGGTAGTACTCTTCGACAAACACAATTACCACACTTTTCAGCCACTGCTTTACCAGGTAGCCTCTGCAGCTTTACAGCCCGACGCCATTGCCGGGCCACTGCGCAACCTGTTCCACAATACAAAGGATTTTCACTTCAGAATGCTACGGGTGCTCTCTGTTGATCCGCTCACCAATACCGTCAATACCTCTGCCGGCACATTGCAATACGATTACCTGATCATATCCAGTGGCGCCAGAACAAACTATTTTGGTAATGAGAACATGCAACGTTTTGCACTACCGCTGAAGACTATCCCCGATGCGCTGAATATGCGCAGTCACCTGATGCAGATCTTCGAATGGGCCAGTCTCAATGCCAATCCCGAACTGAAAGAACATATGCTCAATATAGTGCTGGTGGGCGCCGGCCCTACCGGCGTAGAAATGGCAGGTGCATTTTCTGAACTCCGCAGATATGTGCTACCTAAAGATTACCCCATCCTTGATTTCAGCAAGATGAAGATCTACCTGCTGGAAGGCCTGGACAGAGTATTGCCGCCCATGCATCCTAAGTCGAGCGCCCGCGCCCAGCGCTACCTGGAAAAGATGGGCGTTATCATTAAGCTGAACGCCATGGTGCAGGACTATGACGGCGAAACCATCACACTGAAAAGCGGGGAACAGATCAAGTCTTTCTTCGTAGTATGGAGCGCCGGCGTAATGGGAGAAGTATTGGCAGGCATTCCTAAGGAATGGACTGAACGTGGCCGTATCCTTACAGATCCTTTCTGCCGCGCCATCGGCAGCACGAACATCTTCGCCATCGGCGATATCGCTACCATGAAGCTGGAAGACTACCCCAGAGGACATCCGGGCGTTGCACAACCAGCTATCCAGATGGGGAAATACCTCGGGAAAAACCTGTTTGCACTGCACAGAGATGAGACGGTAAAACCTTTCAAATACTTCGATAAAGGCTCTCTCGCTACCGTAGGTAGAGGCAAAGCAGTAGCTGATCTTCCCGGAGATATTCACCTGGGAGGACGCCTGGCATGGTACATCTGGCTGTTTGTACACGTGAACTTCCTGGTGAGCTTCCGTAACAAACTACTGGTGATGACCAACTGGATCTGGAACCTGTTCACCTTCGATAAAGGTAACCGCCTTATCATCCGGCCTTATATCCGTAAGGGTGATGAAAGAAGTAAGGCCGTCTTTGCCGAAAATCAGGTAGGCAGTTAACGCCCGCAACACCTACTGCCTTTCCGGGCGGCCCTTTTTATGTACCTTTGTGCCTGCTTTGGATACAAGAAACTACATAACATTATCACAGCTGGCCGCCGGCATACAGGGTACTATCAGGAACGCCTTTTCGGGCCAGAGCTATTGGGTGGTGGCAGATATCACCAGCCACTCCTACTACCCCGCTAAAGGATATCACTACTTCGACCTCGTCGAAAAAGATGCCCGCAGTCACCAGCTTACCGCAAAGATCTCTGCCAGCGCCTGGGGTAATGGCAGCAACCGCATCAAGGAATTTGAGAGTGTCACCGGCCAGCGCTTCAGCAACGATATGCATGTGCTGGTGAGGGTGGCTGTAGAGTACCATCCGGTATACGGATTGAAGCTCTCCCTCCTGGATATTGATACCAGCTTCACCATCGGATTACTGGAACAACAAAAGCAGGCTACCTTACAGCGGCTCCTGACCGAATGCAGCGACATTGTACGCAAGACACCGGAAGGATATATGACGCGGAACAAAGCGCTTAAACTTAGTCCGGTCATACAACGCATTGCAGTCGTCTCTTCTGCCTCTTCCGCAGGTTACCAGGACTTCATGCATACACTACAATCCAACGCATACGGTTATATCTTCCACATAGAAAATTATTTTACTGCCGTGCAGGGAGAAGCGAATGCTGCACAGGTGTGTATGCAATTGGAAGCAATTGTAGACTCAAAGAAACAATTTGATACAGTCGTGATCATACGTGGTGGTGGTGCGCAGACGGACCTGTTGTTATTCGATCAGTTTCCGTTGGGGAAAGCCGTAGCGGGATTTCCGGTGCCGGTCATTACCGGTATTGGTCACCATAAGAATGAAACGATCACAGACATGCTGGCGCATACAGCCACCAAGACACCTACACGCGCAGCAGAACTGATCATTGCACACAACCGCAGCTTTGAGGAAGCCCTGCTCACACAACAGCAACATATCATCATCCGTATGCAACAGATGATGAAAGACAAACAACAGCAATTATCTTCATTGCATACAGGTATTATCAACAGATCGCGGGACCTGCTGGCAGACTATAAAGAGGGACTGGCCCGCAACAGGCAAAGTATACCACAAAGCGCCCGGCACCTGTTGCTGAAACAGCGCTCTTCTATGGCCCAGTTATCAGGACAACTGCTGGCTAAACCCGGACAAGTGACCGCCAGCCGCTTGCAGGAACTATCGCACATCCGGAAAGATATACAGGTATACGCCCGTAAATTGTTACAACAACAGCAGCAGCAATTACTGCATCATGAAACAGTTGTTCGTATTATGAGCCCTGCTTCTTTACTACAGAAAGGCTTTGCCATGGTGCAACATCAGGGGAGGATCATTACCAGCGCTGCACAGCTTTCGCCGGGAGATGAGATCACCGTTCAGATGATCGATGCAGGTGTACACGCTACAGTCACTTCAAAAACAACAAACGATGGACACGAATCTAACATATGAAGCAGCCTACCAGGAACTGCAACAGATAGCCAGGGAGATAGAAACAGAGTCTGTTTCCGTCGATGTACTGGCCGCAAAAGTGAAACGCGCTTCTGAACTGATCACCTTCTGTCAGGCCCGTTTAAGGGCAACAGAAGCCGAAGTGGAGAACATTATCCAGCAAATGGAAGCCAGACCGCTTTAAGCTTTTTAAGCTGCGGTCTCATGTTATCTCAATACAGGGCCGCAGCCAATCCCCTTCCCCGCCTTTATTACAGCCCCATTTATGCCTTTTTAAGCCAGGTTAAAGGTTTTAATATTTTGATTAAAAACGGGTTAAAATCAACGCCCATGGTTTCATGAGCCAATGCCATTCTTGACCTTTGTCCTGAATTCCTTAGTGGACAAACAGTATCTCATGAAACGAGCGATCGTCCTGGCTGTAGCAATAATGGCAATATCCTGTATCGGGAACCTTGCTACTGCCCAAACCAGCTACTCATTACAGGCGGCTTTGGATACCGCCAGAATCAACAGTCCTGTGCTGAAAGCAAGGTACATGAACATAGGCGCCGCACAAGCCGATGTTACCACCGCAAAGCTGCGCCCCAATCCTACGCTGAATAATCAGACCATGCAACTGGTCAGTTCAGATCATTTCGCGCCAGGTACCAGGTGGTCATCCAATCAGAACAGACAGGTGTGGTACCAGGTCACAAAGCCAATCCAATGGCCAAACCAGCGCAAATACAAGATCGAAACCGCCAACAAGGATGTCACAGTAGCCAACAACACCTACCAGGAAGATGTACGCAACCTCTCCCTCAATGTAGGCAACAGCTGGATCAATTGCTGGGTACTGAAGAAAAGACTGGCCCTGCTCAACGACAGCAAAAAGAACCTGGACACACTGGTGCAGATCAATGAACTGCGTTACAAGAACCAGGTCATCACACAAACAGATCTGATGCGTACGAAAGTATTGCTGGATCAATACAACCTGCAGCTGAGTACATTCAACCAGGATTATCAGAACGAACTGCAAACCCTGGCACTGCTCACAGGCAACACCACTCCCATGGACATTGATACTTCCGGCGAGATCCTCATCATCACTCCTTCAGAAACACTGGACAGCCTGATTGCACAAACCATGGAGAACCGTTCCGATGTAGTACTTGTTAAAAGCACGATTGATGAACGCAACAGCAATGTAAAGTATCAACAGTCCTTAGCTGTACCACAACCTGAATTAGGGTTTATCTACAACCCACAGAACTCGGTACCTTATATCGGATTCTATGGTACTATAGACCTGCCCTTCTTTAACAGGAACCAGGGTGAGATCAAAAAGGCACATATACTGCAGCAACAGGCGCAACAGGAATTATCTGCCACACAACGGCAGCTGCAAACAGAGGTAGTGACTGCATACAATACCTACCAGCTCCAGAAACAAAATATGGAAAAATACAGCGGTATCCTGCATCAGTCGCAACAGATCCTCGACAACGTTAAGTATGCTTACCTGCGTGGTGGTACTACCATCATCGACTTCCTCGATGCACAACATAACTGGTATGACACCCGCCTGCTGTATTACGATTCTCTGCAGGCATACTATCAGAGTTATATACAACTATTATTCGCTACCGGCCTTATAAACCAATTGTAATTATGCAACGCATTACCGGATATTTC
The DNA here is from genome assembly GCF_900102545.1 of Chitinophaga filiformis. Taxonomy (GTDB): domain Bacteria; phylum Bacteroidota; class Bacteroidia; order Chitinophagales; family Chitinophagaceae; genus Chitinophaga; species Chitinophaga filiformis. The sequence goes on from NZ_FNBN01000001.1 coordinate 418,464, forward strand.
TTAGCCGCCTCCCTCCTCCTTGCAGGATGCAGGCATAAAACACAGGACCCAGTTGCTGCCGGAGATCCGTCTCCCGTTATTACCGGCAACGGGCAACAGATCTCATTCCCTGATACTGCCTCCTCCAATTTCTTTGCGGTGGAGCCTGTAGGCGATTCTACACTCAGCGGTACACTGCACGCACCGGGCAAGGTAGCAGCTACTGTACTGCGCTCAGATGTAGGCGGACAAAACATCGTACTGTTCGATGATCCCCAGCTTACCAGCGACTATTCACAACTCATCCAGCACCAGATCAATATCAATCATATCCAGGAGGTGAATATCAAACAGAAGAAAGTGGAACTGGACCGCACACAGGATCTCTTCGACCATGGCGCTGCCAGCGGAAAAGACATTCTCGAGGCGAGATCAGAACTATCTATCGAACAGACTAATCTGGCCAATGAGAAAACACAGCTGATTGAACATGAATCAGGACTGAAAGCGGCAGGGTTCAATCCCGAAGCCCTGCATGCAGCCACACCCGGCACTGCTTACATCATCTGTGATATTCCGGAAAATCAGATCACCAATGTAAAAAAAGGTGCTCCCTGTTCCATCGTACTGTCTTCATTCCCCGACAATACTTACAACGGCAAGGTAGAAGATATTGCTGATGTGATAGACGATGTTACACGCATGATCAAACTGCGTATACGGTTGAACACTCCTGACAATGATATCCGCGCGGGCATGTTTGCTAACATCACTTTCCAGGTACATGGCGATAGCAACGGCATCAACATCAGCAGGGATGCACTGGTCACTGCCGACGGACAGAACTATGTATTCGTCAGAACAGCACCCAATACTTTTACGAGGAGAGAGATACGCACAGGGCAGCAGATAGGTGACCGTGTTGCAGTATACAGCGGTTTGAAGAACGGAGAGAATGTAGTAGTGAAAGGCGTGATGCAACTGAAAGGGCTGAGTTTCGGATATTGATCATTATTGTTCAACCAATCATTAACACCAACAATATTGCCCCATGTTACAGGCACAGATATTCATAGATAAAGACGAAGTATTCGGTTCACAGCCGTTATATGAATTTATCATACAGTTCTTACTAAAACAGCACATTGCCGGCGCTACGGCCTTCCGCGGTGTGACAGGCTTTGGAGAACATCATCAGCTGAAAAGACCCGACAGCCTTTTCAGTTTTGACGAACCACCTATGCTGATCACCTTCATCGATGAGGATGAAAAAGTAATGAAGACACTCGCTGCTTTACGTAAGCAGGTAAGCAGTGGGTTCATCGTCACCAGCAAGGTAGAAAGGTTTGAGGTATAACATTTCAGGACTTGATTGAAATTCACTTGTAATGATTCGCAATCTTTTAATATTCTCTCTTAAAAACAGATGGGTGATCATCCTGATGGCGCTTGGCCTGATGGGCATTGGTTACTGGTGCTTCACCCAACTGAAAATAGAAGCATACCCCGATATTGCCGATACCAATGTGATCATTGTAGCGCAATATCCCGGTCGTGCAGCAGAAGAGGTAGAGCAGCAGGTTACTATTCCGATAGAAAGAGCACTGCAGAATACACCCAATGTACTGGACCGCAGAAGTCGCACCATCTTTGGCCTGAGCGTAGTACAGCTCACTTTTACAGATGGTACGGACGACTATTTTGCCCGTCAGCAGGTCAATGAAAGACTAGCCGGTGCAGAACTCCCGGATGGTGTATCACCTGAACTGGCGCCGCTTACAACGGCCGTTGGAGAAATCCTCCGCTATGTGGTAGAAGCGCCGCCTACTTATACGCCTACCGAGATCCGAGACCTGCAGGACTGGGTCATCAAACCCGCTCTTTTACAGGTACCCGGCATTGCAGATATCACGACCTTCGGTGGCCCGCTCAAACAGTTTCACATATTGACAGCGCCCGACAAACTGCGCAAGTATGATCTGACTTTACAGGATGTTATTGATGCTGTGCAGAAGAACAATCAGAACACAGGCGGTAATATCATCAATCGCGGTGAGCAGGGATTTGCTGTGCGTGGATTGGGAGCGGTGAAAACAGAACAGGATATCCGCAACATCGTGCTGAAAGCAGCCAACGGTATGCCTGTCTACCTGGGAGATGTAGCCACAGTGGAAGTAGCGCCACCACCACCCAGCGGTGTAATGGGTTATACCATCAATGCTACTAAAACAAACGTCAGCAATGGCGTAGAAGGTATTGTGCTGCTCCGCAGATATGAGAATCCCAGTGAGGTGTTAAAACTACTGAAAGACCGTATACAGGACCTGGAGCAGAATGAACTCCCTAAAGGTGTACGCCTGCATACACTCTATGATCGCAGCTTCCTGATAGATCATTCACTGGAAACAGTGGGTCATACCTTACTGGAAGGTGTCTCTATCGTGGTGATCATCCTGATCTTCTTCCTGGGCAGTCTGCGTAGTGCATTGGTCGTAGCGCTCACCATTCCGTTCTCGCTCCTGTTTGCATTTATACTGATGCGCCTCACCGGCATACCGGCCAACCTCTTGTCGCTCGGCGCTATTGACTTCGGTATCATTGTAGACGGCGCCTGTGTGATGGCGGAACATCTCATACGCACTTACCGAACGGCATCGCCTGAAGAGAAAAAGAAAGGTATTATTGCACTCACATTGCGTTCCTCACAGGAAGTGGGCCGCGAGATCTTTTTCTCCGTTACCATCATCATCCTGGCGTACATGCCTATCCTGCTGATGACACGTGTGGAAGGAAAGCTGTTCTCTCCAATGGCACTGACACTGGCATTCGCTGTAATTGGTTCCATGCTGGCAGCGTTGACACTCATACCAGTGCTGATCTCTTTTGCCTTTAAGAAAGCATTTGGCAATACCGATAAACCAATGAAGGAGCACAGGAACGTTGTGCTGGACTTCCTTTCAAAAAAATATGCTCAGGTGCTGGCCCGTGTCATGAAATGGCCTAAAGCGACTGTAATAGGCGGATTCGCAGTTGTGATGCTACTTGTGCTATTGGGCGGCAGCCTGGGTTCTGAATTCCTGCCGGAACTGGACGAAGGCTCTATCTTCCTCCGTGGCAACTTCCCTGCAGGTATTACCATCCAGGAAAATGCAAAGTATTCTCCGGAGATCAGGAAGGTGATTGCGAAATACCCACAGATCTCATTTGTAATCACACAGGCAGGCCGTAATGACGATGGTACGGATCCATTCCCATCCAACCGTAATGAGATACTGGTGGGCTTGAAAGACTATAAACTGTGGAGTGATACCATCTCTAAAAAAGAACTGGTCACCAACATACGACAGGACCTGGAAAAGGCCATGCCGGCAGTGAAGTTCTCTTCCGGCCAGCCTATTATTGACCAGGTGATGGAGATTGTAACCGGTAGTGCGGCAGATCTGGCCATCTCCATTGTGGGAGACGACCTTACCATGATGCGCGCCAAGGCAGATACGATCGCCAATCTTGTAAAACAGACAAAGGGATCGGAATCTGTTAATATCGAACAGGAAGGTCCGTCAGAGCAGATCGCTATCAACATCAACCGCGGGAATGCAGCCCGTTTTGGTATCAATGTAGCAGATATTCAAAGTATGATAGAAGCAGCCATCGGCGGTAAGGCTATTTCTACCCTGTATGACGGCACCAAACGCTATGACCTCGTCATTCGTTACCTGCCGGGAGAACGCAGCACCATTGAGTCTGTAAAGAACCTGCAGGTACCTTCTGCCACCGGGGCACTCATCCCGATGAACCAGCTGGCTGATATCTCTTACGTACAGGGTCAGACGAATATCTACAGGTATAACAGCAAACGTATGGTGACTGTCCGTACCAATATCCGCGGACGTGACCAGGGAGGTTTTGTGAGTGAGATCGGACAAAAGATCAACAGGCAATTACATATTCCTAAAGGGTACAACATCATCTATGGCGGGCAGTATGAGAACCTGCAGCGTGCAGGTAAACAGCTGTCCGTCACTATCCCGCTTACCATCATCATGGTATTCCTGGTGCTGTTCATCCTGTTCCGCAACATGCCGCAGACATTTGTGACCGTAAGCTGTATCTTCTTTGCACTCGCAGGAGGTATAGTAGCGCTGTTCATCCGCGGGTATCACTTCAACGTATCAGCAGGGGTAGGTTTTGTAAGCATCTTCGGGATCTCGGTAATGGCAGGGGTGCTACTGGTATCTGCATTCAACCGTTTACGCACAAGGCCTGACCAGACCTTACTGCAAAGTGTATTAACAGGCTCCAGGGAGCAACTGAGCGCCCTCTTGTCCATCCTCATCGTTGCAATAGCGGGCCTGATTCCGGCAGCTACATCTTCTGGTATCGGCTCTGATGTGCAACGCCCATTAGCTACAGTTATCATAGGCGGATTGACCAGTACACTGCTCTTCGCCCCTTTATTGATACCTCCCCTGTATTGGTGGATAGAAAGGAACAGGGTTGCCAAACAGGTAGTAAAGAATGAAGAATTAGAATAGAACAGTGAACAATTAACGGACAGGGTGATTAAAAAAAGGGCTGCCGATCTGCTTGATCGTGCAGCCCTTACATTTATCTTTAAAAACGGTGAAACGCTATTCAGTAATGATCTCACATTTGATCTTAGCACCCGCTTCCACTTTCTTTGCGATATCAGCCCCACCTTCTTTTACCAGGCATACAGAGAAGTTCTCATCTTCTACCTTTGCCACAGCAATCTTACCTAAAGTTTTCTTTCTGTGCATTTTCTTACCATCTACGGTCAGCTCAGTCAATTCATATACCCTGAACTCGTCCTGCTCTTTCAGCCCGGCTAAGCTGCCCGCAACGATCAATACCCTGATAGCATCCCCGTTGCTGCTCTTCTGCTCTATCTGTGCGATGGAAACAGCAGATTTCATATTATCACGAACGAATTTGTCAATTTCCGGCTCCAGTCCTTTCAGGGCATCTTCAAAAGCAGCTTTGCCTCTGCCAGCGCCTGTGAACCTGCTGGATGCCACTTCTTCTCCGGTGTTCACATCCACAACGGCCAGGTCAAATAACACTTCGGATACATTGGTATTGGTGATACCTAAAGGAAGATTGGATGGTTTTGTTTCTACACTGGCTTTCAATATGTTACCGGTAATGATATATTGTGCGCCTAATGATTTTGCCTGTGCAAGCGCTCCCGCATCGGGATTAGCCTGTCCTACTCCTGTTTTGATCTGATCCAGCTTATTTTTATCCATCAAAGAAAAACCTCTCAGCTTCAGGGTAGCGTCGTATACAGCATCCTGTATAGCAGTTACATATTCAGTTCTACCAGCACTTTTAAAAGGTGCTACACCGATCAGATTTTTGTTTTGTGCGAAAGCAGATGAGAAAGCAACAATGCCGCATAAAACGGATAATACTCTTTTTGTCATGGCTAGGTATTAATTTGAAATAGCGCTCCAAAAGTAAGGACTATTCCCTTATATATATACTTTTTATTGATAAATAACCCTAACCGGCTGGCTGGTCCTGTTTCACAGGAAGGATAATCGTAAACGTTGCGCCTTCTTTATCACGACTATGTGCAGTGATCAGGCCATTGTGTTTATCAATGATCTTGCGGGTAACTGCCAGGCCGATACCGGTACCTTCGTATTGGTCTTTCGTATGCAAACGTTGAAAGAGCACAAATATTTTATCCAGGTACTTTTCATCAAAACCTATCCCATTGTCTGTGATAGAGATGCATACAAACGGGCCTTCGGGGTCAGCCTCGCCATCAAACCTTTTCTCTTTGATGCGGGTGGCGGTCATACTGATAATAGGTTGTACGTTCTTACGGGAAAACTTAAACGCATTGCTCAACAGGTTCTGGAACACCTGTCTTAACTGTCCAGGTACTGCTTCTATAACCGGCATAGGGCTGACAGAGACCTTTGCGTCCTTTTCCTGTATAAGTACTTCAAGATCAGAGAGTATTTCCTTTATGATAACGTTGAGGTCAACTATTTCAAAGAAATTCACCTGCGACAGGCGGGAGAACCGCAGCAGGTCATTGATCAGGTTTGTCATGCGGGAAGAGGAATTGATAATGCGATTCAGGTAGTCTACCGCCTTATCTTCCATATTATCCTGGTGACGTTCCTTTAGCATATTCCCGAACATATGGATCTTTCGGAGAGGTTCTTTCAGATCATGTGATGCAACAAATGCATATTGCTGTAATTCAGCGTTGCTGCTTTCCAGTTCCTGGTTAGCCCTTTGCAGCGCAAGGGTACGTTCCTGTATACGCCGCTCCATAATCTCGGCAGCCATCTTCTGCTCGTTGATGTCGGTGCTGGTACCTACCAGTACACTGGAGCCGCCATCTATATCTTTTTGTACCCGTGTTCTGTGCAGGAACCAGTCATACCTTCCCTCCTGGTGCCTGATACGCAGCTCCATGGAGAAATCTTCCCTGTTTTTAACCGCTTGCCGCCATTTTTCCTGCCAGGCCACTAAATCATCCCGGTGAATCACATTTGTCCATCCTTCTTCCTGCAGTTGTTGCAGAGACTTGCCTGTATAGCTGATAAACTGCTCGTTCACAAAATCAACTACTCCGCGCGAATCGGCTGTCCAGAGTATCAGCGGCATTGATTCTGCCAGGAAAAGTTTCTCCTCTCTGTTCACCGCCGCGAGTGTCTCCGCATTGCGCAGGGTAGTTACATCCATCATAGACCCCAGCATACGGTAGGGCTTTCCATTTTCATCCATCATCAGGTAACCACGGTCCAGTACGTGTGCATAGCTACCATCAGTACGGCGTAGCCTGTAACCTTCTGACCACTGGCTTTGCCTGCTGCTCACAGCTCTCAATATACTGTTCTTCACACGCATCCGGTCTTCCGGATGTATATTTTCCAACCAGAAGGACCGACTGTTCGTACCACCCTTAGCGTAACCATATATAGCATAGAAATTATCACTCCACCATACCGTATCGCTGATCATATTCCAGTCCCACACCGTGTCATTGGTCGCCTTTGATACCAGGCGGAAACGCTCTTCACTCACGGTCAGCTCACGCGTTCTTTCCAACACTTTATACTCCAGGTCAGCGTTCAGATTACGCAGGCTTTCTCTGGTCTGTATCAGCTCCTCATAGTTCTGACGCAGCTGGTTTTCAGCTTCTTTAACAGCGGTAATATCTACAAAAGTGATCACCACACCATCAGTCTGTTTATCCTGCCGGACGTAAGGAAGGATCTTCATCAGGTACATATGCCCATTGCTCAATACCATTTCTTTCTCCACGACCTTCTTATGTTTGATCACTGTATGAATGTCTTCGACCAGGCTGTCCTCCCGGATATTGGTGGAAATATGATGGATAGGCCGACCTATATCAGAAGGTATCAGGTTGATCATTTTTATGACAGCCTGGTTGAACTTCCGGATCCGCAGATTAGCATCAACAAATACCTGCCCGATGTCGGTACTGCGGAAATAATTATCCATGTCGTCATTCAGCTCCAGCAGTTCCTTTATCTTCAGCTGATGTTCTGTATTCAGGGTATGCAGTTCCTCATTCAGTGATTGCAGCTCTTCATTACTGGATTGCAGCTCTTCGTTTGCGGAAAGCAATTCCTGGTTACTGGACAATAATTCTTCATTGGAGGTTTCTAGTCCTTCAATAGCCATCTGCAGATTGGTGCGGGTCTCATTCAGCTCTGCTTCCAGCGCGAGAACATGCTCATCTACATCTGTCGGATGATGATGTGTATCGGGAATTTCTCCGGGTGCACTTACGCGCTCCCTTTCATCATCTTCATTGAATACGATCAGCGTATATGGTCCGCTGCCATTTCCGCTATCAGGTTTGATCAGCAGGTTCACGTACCGCAGGCCTTCCGGTGTACTCATTTTCACCCCTTTCACGACCACTTTCTGCCCGGTAGACCATACTTGCCTGAGTTTGATATTCAATACCATAGCCAGGTCGCCCGGTACCATCTTCAGGAGGTTCAGATGTATTTTCTTTTCCGGCAGGGAGAGATACTTTTTATAGTTTCCTACCGCCTCCTGTATTTCATATGCCTTGTCGATGTATACAGCAGCGAAGCCAAATTCTTCTGTCATCACCTCCCGGAATTCCTCCAGCAGACTATTCATTTTCTTGTCTGCCATTGCCGGATGACCATTGCCGTTAGTACGCATTCCGCGCGTCTGACGGATATATTCCAGGGGACTGTAAAGATTGTCAGGCAGTGTACTACGTGTGTCATCCGTTTTCCGATAGATCTTCCATTTCCGGTGTACTTCTTCCAGTCCTCCGCGTATCATGGAGGCAGATTCACTGGGCCCTAAAAACAGGTACCCTCCCGTATTGAGTGCGAAATGGAGGGAAGACAGCACCTGCCGTTGCAACACATTCTCCATATAAATGAGCATGTTGCGGCAGGTAACCAGGTCATTCTTTATAAAGGGTGGATCTTTTAAAATATTATGGCGGGCAAATACGATCTGCTTCCGCAGGCGCGGAGCAATCCGGTATCTCTTCTCTTCTTTTATGAAATATTTCTTCAGCAGTGCAGGCTCTATATCTTTCGCAATGGTAAGAGGAAAGACGCCCTTTGCCGCATGTTCAATGGCATTAGTGTTTATATCTGTAGCAAAGATCTTTATATCCAGCCATTTATTCTTCTCAAGCAGACACTGGTCGAGCAATATTGCCAGCGTATATGCTTCTTCACCGCTACTGCAGGCAGTGACCCATATTTTCAATACAGCGCCTTCTTCCTTCTCTTCTACCAGCTTACTGAGTATCTGTTCCTTCAGATACTTAAAGGCTGATTTATCCCGGAAAAAACTGGTAACGCCGATCAGGAACTCCCTGGCCAGCGCTTTACATTCTTCCTCATTTTGCCGCAGTGTTTGCAGGTATTCCTCCAGCTCCTTTATGTTGGACTGAGCCATCCGTTTGGCTATACGCCGTGTAATGGTTGGAGGTTTATAGTGATGGAAATCCTGTCCGCTATGCTGTTTGACCAGCTGGAAGACTTCCGTAAGCTGGTGTTCTTCAATCCTTCCACTGAAGATCTCCGCCGGTATGTCCTGGATATAATTGTATATCTCTGACGGCATAAATTCCGGAGCCAGTATATAATCCACATTTTCTGAGCCGATCACACTGCGCGGCATACCATCAAATTTGGCGGTATCCGGGTCCTGAGCCATGACCATTCCCCCTGCCCTCTTGATAGCGGCAGCACCCTTCGTACCGTCAGTGCCGGTACCGGAAAGTATGATACAAATGGCACTGCTGCCCTTGTCTTTTGCGAGAGAAAAAAGAAATGTATCAATAGCAGTATTAGGCGCTTTCTCGGCCGGTTTCTGCACCAGCTGGAGACGCCCCTGCTCTATAATGATTTGTTTATTATTGGGAATAACGTATACGCAATCATTCTCCAATAACATATCCTCCTCCACTTCCCTGACCCGCATTTTCGTATGCTTGGAGACAAGCTCCACCAGCAGGCTCTTGTAATCGGGGGACAGATGCTGAATAATAACGAACGAGAGATTGCCGTACTCCGGCATATTGTCGAAGAATTCATGAATGGCTTCCAGTCCACCGGCAGAGGCACCTATTGCTATTATGTAATTCGCTTTCTTCATTCAAATAATTAACAAATAACCATTTTCATACCAATTTGTACAGTTGAGGATTCACCTGTTCCACTATAATATATGCATGGATAAAGCACCGGAAATGTGCAGCAATTGGTGTTCTGATCAGTTTCCGGGGGAAGGTAACTGATTGTTGCAGGTATAATCCCACACAAATGGTAACGTCAAATTTAACTTTTACTTAAAAGCAGTAAACAAGAGAGAGAAATCAGGTTATTCAATCCAGCCCCCCTGAGGCCCATGTTATAAATTTCCGGAAGGTTGCGTTCGCAGCATCCAGTACTCTTTGTTGCTGCTCTTCCGTACCATGATACCCTTGCACATAGTGTACAAATGTGTCCCAGTAAGACAGCGTATCATTTCCATACCCCTGGAAGAAGGTCATGGCCCTGGACAGCTCAGGCGCCTGCAGCTTACGTACCAGGATGTGACTGAATAATTGTCCGCTTAATGTCAGGTTTTCCAATACATACATCGCGCCCAGCGCCTGCGCATTGTCTATTATCTCAGGCAGATCGGTAGTCAGGGGAGGCTCGGCCGCTGGCTCACCGCTGATAGCAGCCATATCATCCAGCAAAAGGGAGGCCTTTCTTCTCCGATCGAACCCTCCCGGAAAGGAAATGTCCGTATGCGCAGCAATATGTTGTTCCAACGGATAGTAGTATCCGTAGAACAGCGCTAACAACCTGGTATATTTTTCAGGCGTATCTACTTCCTTTATCATGGGGATCAGTACACGTTCCAGCTCCTGTTGCTGTTTAGCCGTACTTTCCCTTAACAATTCAATCATTGTAAAATGCAGTTATAAGTTGTTAAGAGCAGTAATTAAAAGTACGGTGAATAAATGTCCGGGCCGTGTGGAAAGATTTCTACGGTAGTTGTACGACGGTAAACCAGTAGGTATGCAGCATGTGGGTAAAGGTAACCAGGTCTGAAAAATTGGCCGGTTTAATGGTGTAACTGTTCACGCCCAGCTCATAACATTTTGAGATGTCCTTTGCTTCTGTGGAAGTGGTCAGGATAACAATAGGCAACGATTTCAGGTCGGCATGTTCTTTTATTTCCCGTAAAGCTTCACGCCCGTCTTTACGGGGCATATTCAGGTCAAGCAATATGATGCTCGGGAAAGGGTATTTTTCTTCATCTGCATATTTTCCCTGTCTGCTCAGATAAAACATTAGCTCCTCTCCATTCTCCACAAAAAGCAATTCTGCATCAGCGCCACTTTCTTCAAATGCCACCTTAATAAGCTCCCTGTCGTCTGCGTCATCATCTGCCACAAGTATACATTTCCTGTTACGTAGCACCTTTTTGATCATCCAGTTTCTAGATTTAACGGCTAAAATTAAATTACTTCAATAAACTTGCAAAATGTTACGGAGGGGAATTGTGCCTTGGGTCCCATCATCTGTGATAATGGGACCCTTTAAGGACTTATAAACTTTTAAAGAGACTTTATTGTTACGACTGAAAGTCGGATTTGGGCTTAACAAACTGCACTTTCAATTAGGAAGCTGTTACAAAGGTAGCAGCAGTATTCCTATATGGCTGATCAAATCGGGAAAAAACATTACGAAATAAGGAAATATCAGCGCAGTTTCAACCTTGTTTCGATCATACCGTTAAAAGACACTGGTCCCATGTGCACCACCGGTATTACCCGTCCAACCTTTCCGGCCGGATGGCCTTCTATATAGTTCAGTGCCGACATCACACCGGTTTCTTCCGGATCGCCAAAATCATGTCTCACATCATCTTCAGCAGGAATATCCACGTCCATTCCATGGAAATAATCACCATTTCCGTTAGCGTTCTGCATGTAGAAATTGGACATGTATACAGTGTACTTATCGATCTTAATACCAAAGAAGCCTACCGGTTTTCCATAAGTAGTTGCTCCTACGAGTTTGACCGGCATATAAGGCTTCAGGCTGTTAATTACCAGTTCGCTGGCAGAAGCAGTATTACCACTCACAATGAATACTACCTGCTTTACTGAATTAAGGGAACCATCGCTGGTAAACTTAAATGTGTTACCGCTAACACTGTAGTCCAGGTCAGCATAGGTAGCCAGGTGACCATTCCACATCACCGTCTCTCCTGCGGCGTTGCGGTACAGCTGCTCTTTCAGGATTGGTGCCTGTCCTTTCTGCAGCAGGTCATTAAAGTATTCTACATACATCACTTTACCATCCAGTGAATTAGGTGCGATCTGGTTCACCAGGTATTCAGCTGATTCTGTATAGCCTCCTCCGTTATAACGCAGATCCACTATCAATGAGGTCACGCCATCTGTTACAAATTTGGCAAATGCCTGGTCTATAGCAGCTTTAGTTACACTGAACAGAGAGAAACGGCCATACGCGATATATCCTACTTTCTGTGTTCCCGCATTGAGTGTCGCTGTTTTGAGTACCGCTGAGGAAGTATATTTTGCCTTTGTCAGGCTGACCTGTTGAGGTACCCCGGCAGTCTTTTCCACCGTCATTGTTACATTAGATCCGTTCAGGGCGTTCTCTATAAAAGCGCCGGATGATGAATTAACCGTTGTACCATTGATGGCGTTCACCTTCATCCCCCTGGTCAAACCGGCATTCGCAGCAGGAGATGCCGGATACACAATACGGATACGGACCTCATTTCCGGAGGCAGAAAGCCCTAATCCCAGGTCCTCGCCTTTATCACTGAGGTCAATAGCCCCCTGCCTGCCGCCGCTGAGACTTTCTTCTGTTATGAAGGAATATTTTGGATGACCGGGAATGCCTGAATACTCATAAGCCTCGCCGGTAGTAGGGTTGGTCTTGAATTGCGTAATAGCGTAAAGTTCCCTTTGATAATTGGACAACACATTGCCGCCAGTGGCATATTGCCGGGGTTTAAAGACGTCTATTGCGGGGATTGCGTCATACCAGAGGTAGATCTGTTTGGCATAAAGATACAGGGAATCCGTTGTCAGCTGCTCCCGGGTACCTTCAGCAGGCGGGGTAGGCGGGTCTGTCTGTTTATCTTTTTTGCAGGCAAACCATAACAAGGATAAAAACAAGAGTTGGACTAGGGAATTGTTCTTTTTCACCGGGAAGGTTTTAAGATGACTGTAGAATAGTACAATCCCATGAAATTACGAAAAAACGCAGACTCCATTGACATCCAGGGGACTCGTCATTAGAAATAACAATTAAGTACTGATAATCAATCCCTAAGACATTAACGCCTCAATGAGGGCCTCTGGTGGTATCTGATGCTACCACTGGCGAAAAACAGAGCCCGTCCCGGCGCTTGTGTGTCTATAACCCGGGAAACTCACCTTTGGCATATTTTTGAATATTTTACGGACCTGGTAGCCAGTTTTGAGCCCAATTACCTCAAACTATAAACATGTAAAAAATAATAATATCATGGAAAAGAAGGGATTTTCGCTATCACTCAGACGCCTAATAAACTGTTTATCAATTATTTAATATCCCCACTTTTGGGGATATCTAATTCTTATGCCGGGGATTGACAAACACAACATTTATAACTTTCTTTGCATTTCGAATATTTGCCAGCTTTTATACACCACATTAGGGGAAACGGGATAAAAATACAGGAGGGATTGTTTACAATCTCCCACCAACCAATTACCATAAGTGAACATAAATCTTTAAATATCAACTAATCAATGGTTAAATTAGAGTACATCTGGCTGGATGGTTATCAGCCAACCCAAAGCCTTAGAAGTAAAACCAAAATCGAAAGGAATTTCAGTGGTAAACTGGAAGATCTCCCAATGTGGAGCTTTGATGGATCCTCTACACGGCAGGCTCCGGGCGGTTCTTCTGACTGCCTGTTAAAACCTGTTTTCATGGTGAAAGATCCACAGAGAAAGGATGCGTACCTGGTAATGTGCGAAGTACTGGAAGCTTCCGGTAAACCACACCCTTCCAATGGACGCGCTACTATTGAAGACGACGATAACGATTTCTGGTTCGGTTTCGAGCAGGAATATTTCTTATGGAGTCCTGACAACAACAAGCCGCTGGGTTTCCCTGATGGTGGATATCCTAATCCACAGGGACAGTACTACTGCTCTGTTGGTACTAACAACGCTTTCGGACGCGAGATCGTTGAAGAGCACCTGGACGTGTGCCTGGAAGCAGGACTGAACGTAGAAGGTATCAATGCTGAAGTAGCTGCCGGCCAGTGGGAATTCCAGATCTTCGCTAAAGGTGCGAAAGAAGCTGGTGACCAGATCTGGATCGCACGCTATTTACTGGAAAGAATTGGTGAGAAATATGGTGTTTCCATCAACTGGCATTGTAAACCATTAGGTACACTGGACTGGAATGGTTCCGGTATGCACGCTAACTTCTCCAACACACTGCTGAGAACTGCAGGCGACAAAGTTGTATACGATAAAGTTTGCGAAGCTTTCCGCCCTGTTGTTAAAGAACATATCGACGTATACGGTGCTGACAACCATCTGCGTCTGACTGGTCTGCACGAAACTGCATCCATTCATGACTTCAGCTATGGCGTTTCTGACCGTGGCGCATCTATCCGTATACCTGTAGCTACTGTAGAAAGAGGCTGGAAAGGTTACCTGGAAGACAGACGTCCAAATTCTGCAGCAGATCCATATAAAGTGGCTGCGAGAATCATCAAAACAGTAAAATCAGTAGCCGTATAAGCGCTACTATGCATGTAAATAATTAATTGAAAAAGGGTGCGTCATTTCCATGATGCACCCCTTTCTTTTTTGTCAGGCGGCTACCCTGTATACAGACTAGTTAAGTCTCTTGTAACGGAATTTGAAGAACGGAAAGTTATTAGCCTGTACAGTACTGTTTGGCGTACCGTTGGAATACAGGTCCTGCAACTGTACCTTGTATTTCACACCTGCATCGGTAGTTACGATCAGGGTTACTTCTACACCCCATTCAGCAATTGGATATACAATGTGATTTACCACATCATAGTTATACCATCCGGGATGTGCAGTGTTGATAGTTGTATTGCCGGTAGGAGGCGCAAGCAGGATACGGTTGTAACCAAATACAGATACAGTAGTACCTACGGTGCTGGCAGTCACATTGGCAAAGGAGGTTGAAGCGGTATATTGTAAAGTATAACCGGATGGCACGCTGATGTCAGCATTGGCAGTACCATTGAAGATCAGATCATAACCATCACATCCGCCATCATTGTCAGCAAGGCTGTAGTAGTAAGTAGAGTGGGCAACATGCGGCGGGTTGCCGGTTGTACCCTGTACTCCCTGGAAGAAGTTGGCCACATTATATACACCGCTGGCATCCAGCGTTACAGTACCATAAGTACTGTCGCAGTTGAAAGCAACCGTCTGACCGGAGCCAGGATTAGTAGCAGCAATAGTATTGTCAGCACCTGGCAGAGAAGGTACTGCCTGATTGCCTTCCTTCTGGCAGGAAGAGAAGACGGCTACTGATACCAGCGCCATTGCAACCAGTGAACGAGCAATATTTTTTGTAGTTTTGACTACTGATTTGGGGGCAGTGTCTAAGATTTTCATTTTTAGTGTTTTAAAATGTTAAGGATAAGATATTTGTTCCCGGATCTTCCGGGAGCCGGACAATTCCAGTGTCTGGCTCTCTTCATTTCCAGGACGGCAGCCGCCGTAAACAATGCTCTTTTTATTCTGTAATGATCAGAACCGGGTTAATTGTTCCTGCACGCAGGTATACTGTCGTTCCCAGATAGTTCCGGAACGCCGCATGTAAAAGATTATAATTTCCCAGCGGGAAATCAGCAGGTATACGATAGGTTACACTGGTCAGATTAAAGGTCACCAGCTCCAGGTTGTAATATGTCTGGCCTCCCGTCAGTCTGGCCCTTCCGGCTACCATCCCTCTCATATTAGTGCCACTGAGTGTAAATGTTTCCCCTCTCTTAAGTGTGAACGCCGTTGCTACGCCATTCACTGTTGGAAAAGGATAAATGATCTTTACATAATCCCTTTCACTGGTAAGGGTTTGTACACCGCTCACTATCTTCAGCTTATAACTGCCCGTATCCACCGCAGGCGTGGCTATATTCACAGAATATTCATTGGCGCCCAGTTCAGTAAAACTATTGATCACACACCTCGTCTCCGCACCTGATGCAGTTACCAGGTAAACAGCTGTGAAAGCACTATCAGGTATCACATAAGTAATGCCGCCGATGTCTGTCGTAGCTTCCAGCCTTCCCACTACATCTGTTCCGTCATTGATCAATAAGTCCGGCTGATTGACAATCACACGCAGCTTATAGGTGGCTTTAGCGCCTGTTTCCGCTGTTACTACATAAGACACACTGTCTTTCAAAAATACCCGCGTCCCCGATGCAGGAGACACCGTAGCATGCTCGGAAATACTGATCAATGGTGCAATAGAGTCAGGCAGCGGATGATCAAAAGGCCAGTACAGTATAATACTGCCGTTACTGATCGCAGCAGGGATAGTGTCTCCTGCACTGGCAACTACCTGGAAGGTTTTTAGTTCGTTATAAGGATAGGGCGCCTGCACTGTTTCCTTACTACAGGCGCCTATGGTCAGCCATAGCAGTAAAGCTGCGGCTGTTAGTTGCATGGTAGATATATTAGAAAGTTTCATGTACGCGTGTTGTTTTAGCTGTTAAAGGAGCGCTTAGAGCGATTGTATCTTTACCGGGTTCTTCATAGTAGCAGTACGGGTATATGATGTTACCCTGATCTGGTACAATCCTTCCGGTACCTGCTCGGCAGATGGTACGGTAGCACCTATCCTTGTGGTGTAGTTGTCACCGTTTACCGCAGTGTATACAACGTTTCCCTGTTCACTCACATAACTGATGGTAGAGAAGATACCCAGCAGTTCCTGCTGCGGTATAAAATTCTTACCCGTGATATCAAAGAAGTTGAATTCAAAAGTTGCCGGCTTACTGTGGTACAATACCGTTGGATTAGCCGGGTCGGGCGACAACTCATCCAGTGTGATATCCGGCTGCTGTGTAGTGAGCAGTAATTTATAGGTGGCTTTACTGCCATCTTTTCCTGTCACTACGTATTCAATGTTGGCGCCTTCCGTCAGTTTCTTTGTAATACTGTCTATCAATACTCCGCTGGCCGGACTTACTGTTGCACCTTCAGAAACGGCAATTTCAGGCTGTATAGTGGTCAGATAGTAATAGTATGGAAGAATGACGGTGATTGTCCCTTTCTCGTCATTTACAGCCCCATAAACAGGTTCTTCCGGCACATTGGTGATCTTGTAGGAAAGTATCCTGTTGGAGGCCTGTGTTGGTACTTCTATTGTTTCCGTTTTCTTACAGGCGGCCGCCAGCATTATTGCCGGTAGTGCCAGCAGTAGCAGGTGTTTGATCTTCATTGCGGGTATATATTGAGAATGATTATTTCAGGTCCAGCTGTTTGCTGCCATCTTTCTGAATAGCGTATTTAAAAGTGACAAAGCCCGGTTTATTCGAGCGTGTAGGTAATTCCGGCGCTCCCTTATAAATACTGTAGATCACCATCTTGGCATAATGCCCCTTCGCTGTTTTGATGATCAGCGTACGCGGCATACTGTAACAGATATGCGCTACGCTATCCGGATTGGCATCCGGGAACTGTAAACCATAGAAGTCATAAAAAGCCCATCCATCTGTGCTGGGACCGAAGTAATCCAGCCCGATACCATCATTGGTAAGCAACTGATCATCACTGACAGGAACTGTTTTCACATGTGCAAAAGCACTGTCAAACAGGCGACGGGCAGGAATCGTTTTGAATGGTTTCTGCGGACCAACATAATATTCCGCATCAATAGCGGCGTCTTTTACCAGGTAGATACCACCCAGCCCTGGGCCACCATAGCCAGGAGAATACTTGGCCTTACCGTTGTTGATGAGAATAGTGCTGTTATATGTACCGGTGAAGGCAATATCCCAGTTAGCTGTCTGCACCTGAGATGCAGGAATGGTCTTCTGATCTTCCAGGCTATAGTAAAATGCTTTTGCAGCAGCACCGGAAGTAGCGGTAGTATCAGCAGCAAGATTCACCAGGGTGTATACACCTGTCTTCACATCTACAGTAGTTGTATCTTCCGGAGGATTGACAACCGGTGTATCAGTATCACTTTTA
This sequence comes from Chitinophaga filiformis, assembly GCF_900102545.1. Classification (GTDB taxonomy): domain Bacteria; phylum Bacteroidota; class Bacteroidia; order Chitinophagales; family Chitinophagaceae; genus Chitinophaga; species Chitinophaga filiformis. The sequence goes on from NZ_FNBN01000001.1 coordinate 436,243, forward strand.
GAGCAGGCGATGGCAAACATGGCCAGGGCCATGCATAAGAGATTGGTCTTTTGCATAGAAGTTAATGTGCTTAATCAGTAATTACGCTCAGGGCGTTTTCAGGTTACGACTTCCATCCTCCTGTACATAATAGCGGAAGGTGAAGTAAGGCGCGGGCCAGTACAGATCTGTTACTGCCGGCGGATTGCCCTGGTATACATTGATCAGTTCCAGTTTGGCATATTTACCTTCTGCCGTCATGATGACGAAGGTTCTGTTTTTAATGGGTATTGCAAGATGCGTGGTCAGCGAATAAAAGTACCAACCTGTATTATACACCTGCGGATAACCATCCCATCCTGTGAATTGCAGGTTATTCTCTTTCATGTCCTCCATTGCAGGAGCTACAGTCACTTTGGAATAAGGTGAGTCTACTGCTACGATCAGTCCCTTTCCAGGCCCACCATATCCGGGACCATTGGGATTGCTGCCATCATTTACATAGACGAGTGCATTGTACACATCCGTAAAAGCAATGTCCCAGCTGGCGCTTTGCCTGTTGGCAGCAGAGCTGTCCCACGATTGCAGTTTCCCTTTCAGTTTGAAATAAAAAGGTTTGAACGGTCGCCGCTCTTTTCCTTCTACGCCATCAGCAACAGAGGCTTCCGTATCGCCAGCGAGATCATAGATCACGGTGCTGACGCCATCTTCATAGCTCGTCTTTGTGTCGTTATTCTCATCCTTCTTACAGGATACTATGGTTAACAGTGCAGTTGTTAACAGACAAATATGGATTGTATATCGCATGGTACGCTTTATTTAAACATCCGCCATTTCAATCCGGCCATCAATATCCGTCCCGGTTGTCCTGGCATGAGCATATCAGTATAATTCATCAGGTTATCCGCTGTTAGCTGTACGGATAAATGATCCTTGCAAAATTTCTTTTCGAGCGATGCATACAGCATCCCATATCCCGCTATGAATGTATCATACCTGTCCAGGAAACGGTTGTTGTTGGCATCATCATATCCGGCCTTACTTCTGTAGGTAACACGGAAACTGGCATTGATGGCCCAGGGTGCATACTCATAGAATATCCGCACATTCGCCATATGCCTGGACCGGTTTTCAAGACCGATGTAGTCACTTACCTTAGACGTCAGCGTTTCTCCGGTATTACTATTCCTCACTTTATTGTAAGGATATCCTCCTGCACGAATGGAGTCCATTATACCCCGGTCTTTGGCATACAGCAGCTGGTAGCCGGCAGAAATATCAAGGCCCTTCAAAGGGTTTACAGATACACCTGCTTCTATACCGGCAGTATACGACCTGTCAAGATTGATATAGGAATAAACAGGCTGATAGTTGGTTCTCGTCGCCACCTGTACCGTATTGATAAAGTTGTGAAGGTTATTATAGAAAACATTCACGTCCAGTTTCACAGCAGTATGTGGTTGTACACTGATCCCAACATTGTACGACACTGACGTTTCCGGCTTCAGCGCCGCACTGATATTCTTAGCTATGGGTCTTACTTCACTGATCAACCCTGCCGCCTGCATTTCTGCTAAAGTAGTAGCTACTTCCTCTACTCCCAGTACCGTGTACCCCGCCTGCGGATTAGTAAAGACCTGGTAACGTTTCTTAAAGTCAGGTGTTTTATATCCAGTGCCCACAGCAGCTTTTAATACCATTCTGTCAGTAATGCTATAGCTAATACCCACACTGGGATTCAATCTTCCACCATAGTAATTATGACGATCATAACGTACACCGGCGCGTGTGTTCAGTTTACTGAATATCTTCCAGTCCCCCTGTAAGTAAGCATACTCACTATGCATGTCATTACCGCCATGAAACTCCGTATCATCCATACGTTCCAGGTTGATGCCTGCTCCGCCCGTAAAGGATAACTTATCTGCAGGCGTGTACAACACCTGTTCTTCAAAGCGATGAAAGTATTGTGTAAACTCATTCTCTTTCAAGGCCACCTGTTTACCTGTGCTTACATCCTGGCTGGAACTGTAGCGGGTAAGATAATACTGACTGTTCAGCCGGAACCTGCTGTTAAAAGCCGATTGCAACACAACTGATGCATTGACATCACTCTCGCTCAGCACATCCTTTGTACTGTTTTGTGTCTGACCAGTGCCGTACACTGATTCATTGAGTGAATTACGCAAAGCCCATCTGCCGGAGAGGAACAACTGCTGACTATTACTGAGGCGATAGCGCAGGCGTGACTGCATACTATAGCTGTCAAATGGCGGAGCAGTCGCTCCTTTGCGCAGATAGCTATTTACATTATATCCATCTGTATGATAGTAGTTGCCGGACAATGAAAGGGAGGCCTTCTCTTTCGCAAAAGGCATCTCGCCTTCCAATGTGGCATCCTGTGTATGCTGCGAACCGTAGCGCACAATAGCCTGTGCCTGCGGCGCTGTGATCTTCTGACGGGTAATGATATTCACCACTCCTCCCAGGGCTTCACTGCCAAATAAACTGGAAGAAGCCCCCTTCACGATCTCTATCCGTTCAATGTCTGACACGGTGATACGTGAGAGGTCAAAGTTGCCGGCATTCCTTCCTATCATAGGCTGTCCATCTATCAGGATCAGAATGTAATCGGAACTGAATCCCTGCATCTGCATCCCGATAGCGCGTGAACCGGCAGCAATATCATTGACGATGTTTACACCGGTCTGTTCCCGCATTACCTCATCCAGCCTGCGGCTACCCATCATATCCAGCGTTTTCCTGCTGATGACCGTTACCGGCATGGCAGCCTTACTGGTAAGCGTTTCCAGGCGCACGGCTTTCACCTCTACGCCACGCAGGGCTTTCGCCTTAGTGGCAGTATCAGTTTGTGCCGAGGCCCATTGAGCGCCAACACATGATAGTATGATAGTAATGCACAGTTCCTTTCCGGTATACATGGGTTAAAATGCTGGTACGAATATTTGTTTCTTCTTAGCTGGCCGACTTTACCAGTTTGTACTCAATTACAGGGTATCCTCTTGTACCACCATCATTCAGGCCCATGCTCACAAATTTCAGTTTGTAGTAATTGCCATTGGCATCTTTCACGATGTAGTAGAAGTTCTTATAGATACCATTACCGGTAGTAGCTCTCCAGCTGCTGCCGATGGCATCGCGGGTGGATACAAAGGTCTGTGCTGCGATGTTGGTTGCTGTGAAATTGTTATAGCTGACTGTATTGCTGTCTACTTTCGCAGCGGTCACACCTGCATACTGGTTAATCACTACAAAGTCGGAAAAGAAATAAGGAAGGGTAGCCGTGTAATAAGCAGCGTAAGACCAGGCAATATCCCATTCCGTTTTCTTAGGCTCCACGTTTACAGTACTGCCATTATCCAGTGAGAAGAAGGTAAAGTTGTATTTATTGTCCTTGCTGATATTGACTGTTTTTATAGTCGTTTCTTTCAGCTTTGCATACTGTAAAGTATAACCATCTCCATTGCGTGTAACAAGGATCTTGTACCAGGTAGCAGGATCTGCGGCAGAAGCATTCTCCGGTTTTACCAGGTAAACATGATTGCTGGATGCCGTAGCAGATACTTCAGCGATCACAGTTTTAGTGAGATCACCAAATACATCATCGATCATACTCAGCGTACCTGCTCCCTGACCAATAGCCAGGCTCACACCTGCAGTATCGTCAATATTCACAGTACTGATATCTGTTTTACTCAGGGCAACAGCGCTCGTAGCCGTAAAGCCATTGAGTATAACACGGTATGATGAACCGCTATAAAAGCCGAGCGACCAGCTGGCGCGTGCTCTTGTAGCAGTAGAGTCTGAACTGAAGTCTACGTAAACGGTATTAGGGGAACCAGTACCACCGCCTCCATTCAGCGTCAGTTGAGAACCATCTGAAGGTGGTATCACCACGGCGGTATCCTCGTCCTTACTACATGCACTGAATAATCCTGTTCCTATAGCAAGTACGAGAAAGAGTCTGCTTAATTTCATAGTCATCTTTTGTTTTGAATTGTATTTATTTAATCAATAATTATTTTCTGCTGTTCCAGTTAAAGCTTAATCCGGCGAAGTAAGACCGGCCATACCACATAGGTAAAATGCCTCCTGCTGTATGTGCCTGTCCGCTGGTCAGTGTAGAATTGCTGATGTTCGTATTATCAAACAGGTTCCTGACACCGGCATTGATGCTTACATACTTTGTAATATTCTTTGTTGCTGTAAAATCGGCCTGGTGGAAAGCATCTGTCCTTACCTCATGGATGAAGGCAGGAGCATTCGTGGCAGTCACTTCTTCATATGCCGGGCGCTCGCCATTGAACTTGTAAGAGAGATTCAATGCCGCACCTATCTTGCTGAAACGATAAGTGATGTTTGCATTCACTTCAGGCGTCCAGGTAAACTGCGGACTGGGATAGGTTTTATTATACGTCTCATCATCGGAAAACTGGTTATACCTGCCTATGTAAGCAACGCCAGCATTCACCTGCAGCGCTTTCCAGTTCAGCACTCCACTCAGTGTACCTCCAGTAGTTTTGAACTTGCTGATGTTTACATAGGTGGAAGTATCCGAACCATTGATCGTAGCAATGTCTATCCTGTTATTGAAGTCGTTGTAAAATCCGGTCGCTGTTACCCCCACACGTACAGGCCCGTCCTGTATCGCCTGCCAGCTCGCTGATCCTGTAATGCTGTTTGAGTACTCTGCTTTCAGATCACTATTCCCTTTTATAGAATGGCTGGCATCAAAGAAATAGAAATACAGTTCTCTCAATGCAGGCGCTCTGAAACCACGGGCATACGACAAACGCAGGTCGAGGTTACTCCGTAGTGCAAACTTTGTATTAATGGAAGGGATCACCGGTGGTGCGTCGTAAACAGAATTCTTACTCAACCTTACACCCGGACGTACATTCAGCCAGTGTATGGGTTTGATCTCTGCAGATAAGAACAGCGAATAGTCACTGATATCCGGAGTTCCCAATATCCGCTCACCGGAAGAACCATCCCTGCGGTATTCAATACCTGGCTGAAAAGACCATACCGGCGATAGTGTATACTGTGCTGTTCCTCTGAAGAAGACGGTATTGAATTTGGAAACATCCTGCGCACCTGCATCAGGAGAAAGAACCTCCGTGTTATTTGCGAAATCTCTGATGGTAGTGCGGGTCACTCGTTTGTATTGCTGATACGAAGCCGTGCCATTCACACTCAGGTCTTTATTCACCTGCCATACCGCCTGCGCCTGGTGCGTATAGCGATCTGTGAGATAATGCTGGTCGGTAGCCTTACCGTTATCAAAATTGATATCGCCTTTACTGATGATATCTTCATCCAGGTAATCCAACCGGTACCATACCTTCAGATGATCATTACTATAACCAAAGGAGCCATTGGCAATCAGCTGGTCTTTGGGCTTCCAGGCTTTTCTTCTGCCAGTGAGGGTATCACTCCATCCGCCAAAATCGTTGCGGGTAATACCACCTCCGGCAAAGACGCCATTGCGTCCCCACTGAATACCCAGGTTTTCATTATGTATTCCTTTACCACTAAATGCAGCATATTCCTTCCCCACTGTCTCTTCCTGCACTCTTGCTGTTACCGACAACTGCTTGCCGCCATGATACTTCTTCGTGATAATATTGATCACCCCAGCCAGTGCATCTGTACCATATACAACAGACATAGGGCCTTCTACTATTTCAATTCTCTCTATTGTATTAATGTCTATCTGTGTAAGACTTTGCCGGGTGCTGCCCCTGTCAACCAATGGCACGCCATCCAATAATATCTTCACATTCGCACCAGACATTCCCATGATCTCCACATCTGTTTCACCCAATGTAGCATCATTAGAGAAACGTACACCCAGTTCATTATCCAACACCCCAAGAACATTGGTAGCGCCGCGCAGTTTCATATACTCACCGGAGATAGTCCGTACCTGGTAAACGGATTGCTTTAATGACTGCGGAGCATATTGCCCTGTTACCACTACGTCGTGCAAACGTACTGAATCAGCTATAACTGTAGCCGCAACGGCAGGCCTGACGGACTGCGCCCATGCGTCGTTACACAATGCAAAAGAAAGTCCCAGCACAATAAGATGTGACCTCATAAAGTATAGTAGCGTTAACCCTTTAAGAGTTTGTTAGAACAATAGCTTCCCTGCCGCAATATTGTTATAAGACAATACGGTGACCTATGCGGATGCATTACCAGTATTAAATGAAATATGCTTACGGTACTACACGAACTACAGCGGAGATTGTAGTTATGGTGTAATATTGGCGGAGTAATAATACATGCAAAGAAAGCATGCAGCGGACAAATAAGTTTATCTATTCAGGAAAATGATTTACGCGAAAGGGAAAAATCTACCGAATCAATTCATATACCTGTTGGAGTAATATGGCTTCACTCATGGCGTCTTTCACATTCCGCCATTCCTGTTGGGTGAATGTGAAACTGATATCCCTGCAGGGGGAATGCACTACGACACGCTCTTCTCCGTCGGGAAACGTCATACAGCAATCATGAAAGTTCTGGTGTTCCAATGTTTCATAGAATAGCTGAAAATCCTGTGGTGTGAAATTCAGGACCAGGTTATTATGCCAGATATATACGGTCTGACAATTCGTACAATGGCTGATGTGGGCCTGGTCCTTCTTACACAATGTTCTGATATCGCACATAATATTTTAGTTACAAACACGGAGCTCCTGGCGGAGTGTTGTGTCACATTAAAAATGTTTGGGTATATCTCAGTAAGCGCTGCATGCCTGACTGGCAGAGGCAGCTTTCACTGAGCCGTTTTCTGAGGATAGTAAAATATTTTGGAGCTGACAAACAATGGATGCCTGCAGCATGATATATCAATCACTCTTTACGCAATTCAAAAATAGTAAGTAGTAGTAAGGAAGGATGCTCAAATGAGGAAAACGATTTGTCAATTAGGGAAAATATCGCTGCAGGGTAATGGGTTGCATCGCGGTGGTACGCAATCCGGGTGTCGTGTACACGGGGTATTACGTTCCCCGGGTATCACGCTGTCCCCGGGGTTGCACGCCGTCCGCGGGGTTGCACCCCTATCCCCGGGGTTATCACCCCGCGCTACAAACACAAAGGCTCCTGACGGAGCCTATTGATGTTTTGTTGGATGTACGGTTGTAATATTAATTATTAGTTGTTCAGTAATTATTAGTTGCTCAGCGCTGCTGCCAGTGCGCGCCATTCTTCCAGCTCAGGGTTTCCTGGTTTACGTTTGCCAAAGAATTGTGCGATCATCTCTCCTGTTGCGTCAAACACTTCTACAGAGGTTACAATGCCATCAACGGAAGGTTTTTCTACAACCCAGCATTGTGCAATGGCATCTGTTCTCAAATGCAGATTAAAATCTTCATCCATTACATTGATCCAGTTAGGAATACCAACTATCTTTTGCACAGGACCTGTATGGATTTCAATGTTGCCCGGATTACCTACGAATACCATGATCTCCAATCCTGTAGCTGCAGCCTTTTCCAACAGTGTTTTTACACAGTCATTATTGGTGCGACGTGCATACTTACCTTCTGCCAGTTCTAATGCACGTACCCTGGAAAGTTTATGTTTCATCAGCAAAGGGAAGAAATCATGTGTATCCTGTAATGCAGCCCAGCCCTGCAGAAATGCTTCTTTATCTGCATCTTTATCATTGTATACATGCGCAGGCGGCGGCGGTGCAACTGTAATAGCAGTTGATTGTTCAGCTGCTGTGAAGTCGGCTACAACCTTATCCCATGCAGCCAGATTGGTTTGTTCAACAGCATAGATCTTCATGATAGCGACACCCTGCGCATCAAATATCTGCAGGGATTTTTTGAAACCAATGCTATCGTCTGTTTCTACAGCAAAACCATATTTCCAACGGGAGAAGAACATGCGGAGATCAATGTCTTTTCCCAATACAGTACCTACGTGTTTGTTTTCTGTATTTACTATTTCAAAAACACCTTTGCGTTCTATTACGCAGTTTTCATTACGTGTCAGCACCATTACCTTACCTAAGGCAGGCATTGCCTGTATCAGCGCAGGAAATTCATTCTTCAGATGTTTTAAAGTACTACCGGTACAAGCAGCTACCAGCTCTCCTTCACTGACCTGTAACTGGCTGGCGGCATCACGGATCCTTGTTTTCGGATGTTGCTCACGAAAAGCCTGCCATTGTTCTTTTAATGTTGTCACAGTTGCGTTCATGTTTTACATTACTTTTAATGCCTTTTGGGCAGGTGATTGAAATAAACCACCGGCAGCGGCGGTAACCACCAGCGGATAATGACAGTGAGGATGTTCCAGCACGGATACATCCACACCAAAACAGTTTTTGATATGAGCGGATGTGAAGATCTCCTCCACAGTTCCCTGTGCATATACCCGGCCATCTTTCAACATTAACAGCCTGCTGGCATAGGCAGCGGCCAGCTGAAAGTCGTGCAATACAGCTACAACCAATACTCCACTGGCGGCCAGTGTGGAAGCCAGTTGTAAAGACAATTGCTGATGAAGGATATCCATCCCTGTTACCGGTTCATCCAGCAGCAACATTTTCCTGCCGGTATAGTCTGTTGCCTGTAAGTCGGGCGCTTCCAGCAATTGCGCGAGTACACGCGCCATCTGTACTCGTTGTTTTTGTCCTCCTGATAATGTCAGGTATGTTCTGTCACGCAGGTTTTGTATCTGCATTACTTTTAAGGCATAGGTAATGATCTCCTTATCTGTGGCAGAAAGATGGGCGTTATAAATGTAACGGCCCATACTTACGACTTCTGTCACAGTGAATGGCTGGTTTAATGTCAGTTGCTGCGACAGCACCGCCCTTGTGCGGGCCTGTGCTGCTACGGGCAATGTCTTTAATTCCTTTTCTCCTATCATTACACTACCCTGGTATTGCATATATTCTCCTGCTATTACTTTCAGCAGCGTAGATTTTCCTGCACCATTGGCGCCCATGATCACACACAACTCTCCGGCTGCGGCCTCCAGGCTAACGCCCTGCAGGATCTTTATTTTACCCAGTGAGAGTGAAATATCTTTTACATACAGCATCATGCGAGTATAGTCCTTTTTTCCTTGATAATAAGCCAGAGAAAGAATGGTGCGCCTAATACAGCAGTAATAATGCCTACCGGCAATTCCGCAGGCGCTACGATGGTACGGCACAGGAGATCGGCAACCGTCAGCAGCACTGCGCCAGATAAAGCGGCACCAGGTATCAGTATCCTGTAGTCGGGACCGGTGAACTGACGCACGATATGCGGTACGATCAAACCAATAAAACCGATGACACCAGCCACCGCCACGCCTGCTGCCACCGCCATTGTTGCAAAGATGACGAGCAGCGACTTCAACCTGGGTACTCTCACCCCGCTATGCATCGCTTCCCGTTCTCCCAGGGCCAGCAGGTTCAGTGCAGGCGCCAGGCGGGGCAGCATGATCAGCGGAATGATAATGAAGGGCGCTACACCAGATACTGTCTGCCAGCTGGCGCCTCCCAGGCTGCCCAGCGACCAGAAAGTGATACTGCGCAACTGTTCATTGTTGGCCAGGTAAGTCATCAGCCCCGTAACAGATTCACATAATGCCCTCACCGCAATACCGGCCAGTAACATAGTAGAAATGGCTGCCTGTCCGCCGGTACGGGCAATGCGGAAAATGAATAAGGTGGTGATAATCGCTCCTCCAAAAGCCGCCAGGTTCAATGCATAAAAATTCAATGCCGGGGCCTGTTCAAAAACTGGTAAGGCGTTTTGTACAATGATCATCACTACAGCTGCCATGGAAGCGCCGGAGCTGATACCTATTAAGCCCGGATCTGCCAGCGGATTTCTGAACAATCCCTGCAACGATGCTCCTGCCACACCCAATCCCGCGCCTATTAATGCACCCAGCATCACTCTCGGCAGTCGGATCATCCATAGTACGCCGGGCATATTCTCCTCATAGGCAACAGGCAGATGAATGCCTGCCTTATCCAGCAGAATGGCGAGTACCTGTAAGGGCGACATATGCATAGCGCCTGTACCGGTTGCCAGCAGTATTGCAATGATGAGTAATACACTCAGTATGGTGATACTGCTGACGCATTTTATGTTTGCTATATTCATTATTATTTATTCATCGAAATATGTGTTATACGTCGGGTTACGGCTGCGTCCCCGGTTGTGTCCCGGTTTCGGATGCGTCCCCCGGTTGTGGATGCGTCCCCCGGTTACGGATGCGTCCCGATTGTGGACGTCCCGATTGTGGATGCCCCCGATTGCGGATACGTCCCGGTTGTCGATGCGTCCGATCGCGGATGCGCCCCCCGGTTGTGGATGCGTCCCCGGTTGTGGACGTCCCCCCGGGTTTGCAACCCGGGGCTACAAACACACCGACTCCTACGGAGTCGATTGACGGAGAAGAATTGCATTTGTTATAAACCTGTGTTTATAAAACCGATGCAGTATTTATGAATTCAATTTCCCCGCCAGCTCCTGTACAGCCTGTATCACACGCGGTCCGAACCCTGTCAGCAGCTGACCATCCATTACAATCACCTTCTTTTGTTTACCTGCTGTCGTCTGTTCAATACCCTGTACTTTCAGCAGGCCATCCACACCGCCCATGCTTTTTAAGCCATCATCAAACATGAGGATGACGTCAGGATTGGCAGCTACCAATGCTTCAGGCGTCAGTGGTTTGAAATCATTGAATCCGGTAGCCGCATTCTGTGCACCGGCCAGCACGATGATCTTATCGAGAGGTGTTTCTTTACCCGCCACCATCATAGTACCGGCGCCGCGGGCATAGATGAACAATACTTTTTTAGGTTGTGGTTTTACGTGTAATGCCTGCTGCTCTTTGTCCAGTTGTTTTACCAGTGCAGCACCTTTTTCCGGCACTTTCAGCGCAGCAGCAACTGCTGTGATCAGTTTTTTGGTTCCTGCTACGGAGAATTCCTGTTTCATCAACACGGTCTTTACGCCCACACTTTTAAACTGTTCGATCACAGCCGGTTGTATGAAGTTATCAGTAGCCAGGATCAGATCAGGCTGTAATGCCAGTACCGGTTCGGCAGAAATATTCCGGTTATGTCCCACTTTCGCCACCTGCTTCATGCTGGCTGGATAAGTACTTGTGACGTCCACACCTACCAGCGCGCTCTCAAATCCCAGTGCACATACAATCTCGGTAACCGCCCCGTTCAGCGACACAATACGCTTAAAGCCCTGTTGCGCGCTAACATTCATCGCTGCCAACAGGCAGACAGCCAATGACACGATCAGTGATCGTATCCTTATATGATTCATCATAATCTGATTAAAGTAAGAATGACAATAAATAATGTTGAAAAGAAGAAATAAATGGTTGACCCTACCCGGGGTTTGGGCCAACCATCGCTTACCATGAGCATTTTTACTCCGCCATGCTCCGGCAAGAACTTGAATAAGTTATCGCATACAGGATGCTTTGAAGTCAGGTATGGACATACAGCGAGCCATTACGGAACTTCACAGTGATCCGGTACAGTTTACCAGTAATTAAATTTTAAAAAGTATGGCTATCAGTCATGATATGATATATAGGGATATATCAGAATTGGACTGACAGGTGCGGCGGAGTAATTGAGTGATGCAAATCTATGTCATAGAAATGTAACCAACTAATCGAATCGGGAAATTTTTATGACAATCTTTACGCAAAAGGAAATATCTACATCTTTCAATATTTCATGGGGAAGTTCGCCACGGGGTTAAACTAAATGCTTTGTGCTATTGTTAAATATACATTACCTATCACCGGAAAAAATTTAAACCCATGGATTGGGATGAAATACTGAATCCACTATCGCCATACTATCAGAGTGCGATGCAGGAACAACAACAACTTGTAAATCTGCAGGACGGGCTCATATCAGCTGCCAGAGAACTGATGTCTTCCGTTTACCCGCAGATCTATCATCTTGAATCGGCCGGATACACAGAACTTGAAAACACCATTATTTCGGAATGTGTGAAACTGTCGTGTAAACTGAACGATATTATACTGAAGTACCAGATAGAAAAATAGCCACTGTACTACTCTACTGAGAATGAAAGCCTTCTGGCATTCACCCCTCCCAAGATGCCATATCCGTTTTCCACATTGGAATAGACGTTTACAGGATCCACTGAGAAATCCATCCGATCCTCCAATCGCTGCGAATATGTTCCATCAAGGTACTTGTAGGCTCCTCTGGTCAACCCGCTGACTTCCACGATCATGTGAGAAGCTGTTATTTCTTTGCTTGTTTGCAACACAAAGAAGACATCTTTTCCATTGATACGTTCATCAGTCAGCAGCACTTCGCTGTAATATGTATTGCCGATAATGTCAATGAAATTATTGTTGAACGAAGGGTCAAGACGAAACTTCACCGTATCCTGCTTCTGGGGTACAATCTCTCCATTTACAACATCCGCATTGTATACGCGGATCCTGTAATAGTTCCTTTCTGCGATATTATCTTTCAGGAAGAATTTTACCCTGTTGGATGTCTTTTGTGCAGATGCCTCCCTGATGTCTGGTGCGCCCGGTGTGCTATCTGTTGCTGCCACACTGGCCAGGCCGGTATAACTCACGCTCACTGTATACGCTTTTCTTACTCCTGCTACCGCCTGCGATACATAATATCCTTTTCCATTGATCACCCGCCACTCCGGTGCCGGCAGTGTTTGTCCGTTTTCCCGTATGACTACAGTAGCGCCCTGCAATTCCGGGAACCGCAGGTTGCCATATTCCTTCACCGGTTTGCTTTTGGTGACACGTATATATATGAGACTGTCTGGTTGAATCAGGCTGTTCAGCACCACTTTATCCCCATCGTAAGGAATCGGGATCCGTGATTCTTTTTCACAGGCTGTCATCACAATGACAAGCAATATTGCATAAAAAGAAAATGGACGCATACGTTTCATTTAAAATTTAATTGCATAGGTTACACTTGGCAGGATTGGCAGAATGCTGATCTGTGCCAGGTAACGTTCCTGTTTTTCCGTATCAGTGACGATATAATATGAGAACGGATTCGGTTGATTATAAGCATTATACAGACTGAATGTCCAGCTCTTTGTCCACAGCTTTTTCTTTTTACTGTAGGTAGCGCTGAGATCCAGCCGGTGCATGGATGAAGTACGGTATTGATTCCTGTTGCCAATATGATCCAGGATAGGCTCTTTTCCCGGTGGATCAAATGGAGAGGCATCTCCTATTCCTTCATAACTCGCAGTCGGCAGGGTCAGTGGTAGTCCTGTTGTGTATTCCCAGGTGGCAGACAATTCCCAGCGTTTGCCCAGGCGCTGTGTCAGCACTACTTCAATATCATGCCGGCGGTCATACTTATAAGGGAAAGACTTGCCTCCGTTTACAGTCGGAAATGTTCTGTCAGACCAGGCCAGTGTATAACCAATCCATCCTCGCGTTGTACCTTTTTTCTTTTCCAGTAAGATCTCTCCCCCATAACTACGGCCCTTGCCAACAGCTACCTCGTCATCCCAGTTCTTGCCGGCGCCGTCGAACGGTGATACATACTCACTGTATTCTATTACATGGTCCATGGTTTTATAATAGACTTCTGCAGACATGGTATACATCCGGTGGCGACTGGTCTTTACAATACCAAGGGATCCCTGACGGGAGAACATCGGCTGCACCTTGCCTGTAGATGGCACCCAGAGGTCAGTAGGCAGGCTTGTACCACTGTTGGTTAGCAGGTGCAGATATTGGGTCATATGTGTGTATGAGGCCTTGATCGTCCACCTGTGCGGCAACTGATATCTAATCCCCAATCTTGGCTGTATCGAATGATAGAAACGGCCATCTACCAGGAAGCCGGAAGCATGTATACCTGCATTGATGCGAAGCGCCTGTGTTGCACTCCACTCATCTTCCGCATACAACAGTAGCTCCTGCCCTACGGAAGCGCCATTATCATAAGTTGTATCCAGCGAAGGCTCCACACCTCCTTCATCTTCAAACAATGATACTCCCGGATTAAAGATGTGAGTAATAGCTCCCATTCCAAACTTGATAGTATGATTGGGTTTCGGCCTGTATTCAAAATCAGCCTTTGCAACAATATCCTGTATACTGGAGTAATATTTTCCGTACAATGTGCTCGTGTCAATGGTATTTAGCCCTTTATAATTATACTTGTACTCAGTAGAAAAATAATACTGTGAATAATTGGTGGTGAGGTTGGCAAACAACTTCGGACTGAAAACATGGTTCCAGCGAAGTGTACCGGTATAATTTCCCCATAAGAACTTAGAGCGGCTATCGCCAAAATAGGCATTGGGATTGGCGGTATCCCGCGGACTTTCCTTCCATGTTAAATTCAGCCGGTCCTGGCCTACATAACCACTCAGGTACAAACGGTCCTTTTCGGAAAAGATGTGATTCACCTTCAGATTAGCGTCATAAAAATACACGTACCCTTTACTATCCGGCCCATCATCGTCCCTGGTCTGTATCAGGTCATTCAACAACAGATCGGTATGTGAACGGCGGCCAGACACAACAAACGAGGTCTTGCCTTTTTTAATAGGCCCTTCTACCATCGCCTTTGCAGCAATCAGCCCGATAGCGGCTTCTCCGTGAAACTGCTGCATGTCGCCGTCTTTCAGTGAGATGTCTACAATAGACGATAAACGTCCTCCGTAACGGGCTGGGAATGCACCTTTATAGAACTCTGCACTCTTCACAATATCAGGATTGAACACAGAGAATATCCCGAATAAATGCGATACACTGAAGATCGGTGTACCATCCAGCAGTACCAGGTTCTGATCGGGGCTTCCTCCTCTTACATTCAATCCGCCGCCACCATCTATACCTCCTGATACACCCGGCAGCGCCCCGATGGCACGCATCATATCCGCTTCTCCTAACAGGCGTGGCATTGATTTCATTTCTGCGGGCGACAGATTCAATTTACTCAGTGGTACCTGATCCTGTTGACGGAGCGTGTCTGTCACTACCACTACTTCAGGCAGGCTGTTTTGCGATTGCAATGGCACGATCACAGGTTCACTCTGAGATTTCCTTATTGGTAATCTGCCGGGTTTATAACCGATGTAGGAGACCTGTAAGCTAACTGTATCCCGGGGTAAGGTGAGACTAAAAAAGCCAAACTGATTGGTCGTAGTACCCACTCGTTGTACGGGCGAATAAACAGTTGCACCGATCAGTTTTTCACCGGTGGCATTATCCTGTACGTATCCACTGATGGTCTGCGAAGGATGCTTTTTAAAAGTGAGCACAATCTGATCACCGATACGGGCGAATTGAATATCGAAGGGTTTAAAAACATCTTCCAGTGCTTTTTTCAGGGGCTTGTTATGTATGTTCACTGTTACCAGCGGGGACAGGTCAACAACATTTTTGCTGTAAGAGAAATGGATGCCATATTGTTTCTCCAGTAGAATACATATTGTTTCAAGCGGCTGGTCCTTCACTGCCACACTGACCCTGGTACGCCAGTCCCATCCCGGGGATGCATATACAGGAATACAGATCAGCAATGTTCCTAATAACATCCTACCAAACAGCGACATCATTCTTTTTAATGTTGTAAAAATTATTCTTCATGCTTCTTTAATATTACGACGGTATCTTTTTTCTCTACATCTGCATTGGTCATGAAAGCGATAGACGCCAGTACATTCTCTGCCGTTTCGCCTGTAAAAGTAGCCGTTACCGGCAATTGCAGCAAGGCCGCATCTGCAGTAACTTTTACATGATAAATTACTTCAATGGTCTGCAATACTTCCGATAAAGGGATATCAGTAAATACCAGCTGCTGACGGGCGGCATCCGCTACATGTGCAGCGATCCTGAAGGGGACTTTTTCCTCCTGCTGCTCCAGTAGCATACCAGCCGACAATACCACACTATCCCGGCTGCTCCTGTCTGTTACCATGATCTGTCCTGTGTCAACATGTACACGCAGCGCACCTTTCTTACCAGCCGCAAAATCTACCATAAAACGGGTGCCCAGTACTTTAATACTCCTCTTCCCCAGTTTTATTATAAACGGGCGAGCAGCATCCGGCGTTACATTGAAGGTGGCTTTTCCTTCCAGGGACACTTCACGCTGTCTGCCGCCAAATCCTGCCAGTACCTGCAGCTGCGCCTTATCTTCCAGCTGAACGGTAGTACCGTCTTTCAGCTGTGCCACTACTGGTCCGGTAAACCGTTGCGTACGGCTATTACGGACTGTCAGCCATAACAGGCCCGTGCCGGCAGCAATCAGGATAACGGCAGCAGCCGTCCACCACTTACGCCATTTGTAGGTGACCACCTTTCCGCCCATTTTGGCGCTAAGGGACTGCCAGGCACGTTCTGTGTCAGCAGGTGTCACTACCATATGAGGCTGTTCCTGCAGCAACTTTTCAAGCGCCGACAACAGCCCGGGGTGATCAGGATCACTTTTCAGCCAGTCGTCTACCCACTGGCGCTCAGCAACATCGGCCTCCCCCAGCAAATATTTACATAGCAAGGCATATAATGCCTCATCAGCATACAGTTTAGTCATCGAACAGTTTGTAGTGTTTAGAACAGATGAAAGCAGGCAAAAGCACAACGAGGCTTTCTTACGGTAACAGACGCAGGCTATGGTAGTATTCCCCTATCGGGGATGCAAATATTCGTAAAAATTATAAAAGATAATTCCGGGAAACAAAAGGCAGTAGGACTCCGCCGGAAGTCCCCTTGCCCAATGACGCCCAAACGTCATTAACAAAACATAATACTACTCCGGCAGGAGCCTAAGAGAAAACCTCTTTCATTTTCCGGGAGGAGCGGCATCTCTGATGTCTTCTATACAAAACTGACATCATCGCTTGTTCTCTGCCTCTTCTCTGCTAGTTCTATGCTTCTTCTCTGCTTGTTCTCTCGCCGCTTTTTGGTCAAAATAATATCAGTAGTCTATTACTTCCGGCACACATGCATTCAGCGCCAACGCCGGTACTCCGGCTCAGATCTTCCCCGAAGGGGTAAAATCATCCTGCACAGATCAGAATAACAGCACATGCAGGTATTCCTTCAGTTCTTTATGCATGATTTTCAATGCCTTCCCCATCTGATTTTCCACGGTTTTCACAGAAATGTCCATCACTTCAGCTATTTCGGCATATTTTAATTGTTGCTGCCGGCTGAGTATAAATACTTCACGACAACGGTCGGGCAGCACTTCCAATGCCCGCTGATACATCCGTTCCAGCTCCCAGGCAGGAGATTGAACCTGTCCGTCGGCTGCATGCAGATCGCCCGCTACCTGCTCTTTTTCCTGCCTTACCGTTTCCTTTCGCCAGTTGCTGATAGCGGTATTCCGGATGGCGGCAAACAGGTAAGACCTTACAGCGCCCGCAATATCAATGGTTTCCCGCTTCTCCCACAACCGCAGGAACACCTGCTGCACTACCTCCTCCGCCTCATGGGCGTCACCGGTGTAATGCACAGCAAATGCCAGGCAAGCGGCATGATGTTCTCTAAAGGTATTTTCAAATGTACGACGGTCCAGCATTGGTATGTAACGCACCGTAAAGATATAATATATACCCGGTTTTGTTGTGTTATCTCCTGACTATCATTCTTTCCGTGTATTCGGACGTGAAGGAATGACTATAAGCAGGAGATGCCCAGCCATTAAATTTGTGAAACTACTGTTATCCAAAATTGTAGGTACTTTCATTAACTTTGGCCCGCATGTATAATCTTATTAAAAATATACTCTTCCGCTTCCCGCCGGAGAGCATTCACTACAAGGTGATGAAAGGCCTGCAGGTGATACATAATATCCCCCTGGGCAAAAATATCGTACGTTCTTTCTGTCAGCCGAAACGCAAAGGCCTGGAAAGACAATTATGGGGACTGACCTTTAAGAATCCCGTAGGACTGGCAGCCGGCTTTGACAAAGATGCCCGCTTCACAGACGAACTGGCCAGCCTGGGATTCGGATTTGTGGAAATCGGTACCGTAACACCGGTAGCACAACCCGGTAATGATCAGCCCCGCCTGTTCCGCCTTCCTGCCGATCAGGCCCTTATTAACCGTATGGGTTTCAATAACGGGGGCGCTATTGCCGCTGCCAAACGTCTGCAGAAACGGAAATCAAATATTATCATCGGTGGTAATATCGGCAAGAACAAGATCACGCCGAATGAGCAGGCCATTAACGATTATGAGAAATGTTTCCATGCCTTGTTCGATGTGGTGGATTATTTCGTTGTGAACGTCAGCTCTCCCAACACACCTAATCTGCGTGCACTACAGGAGAAAGAGCCCTTAAAACAGCTGCTGCATCACTTGCAGATGCTGAATGCACAAAAGCCAAAGCAAAAACCTATTCTGCTGAAAATAGCGCCAGACCTGACTACCAGTCAGCTGGACGACATTATCGAGATCGTACAGGATACCAAACTGGCCGGTATTGTTGCTACTAATACGACGATCGACAGGGATAACTTACAGACACCCGCAGAAGAAGTAGCCGCTATCGGCTCCGGAGGTCTGAGTGGTCTGCCGGTGAAGCAGAAGGCCACAGAAGTAATCCGGTATATCCATCAGCACACCAATGGCGCTGTGCCTATCATTGCAGTAGGAGGTATCTTCACCGCTGCTGATGCACAGGAGAAACTGGATGCAGGTGCATCGCTGGTACAGGTGTATACAGGGTTTGTTTATGAAGGACCGGCGATTGTGAAGAAGATCTGTGAAGGATTAAAATAATTATACGCTTACACACTACAGGCGTCATATGTAACTACTGTTACACGTGACGCCTGTAGTATTTAGCACCAGAGCTATGCAAATACACAGCTCCTTTGGGATGTTGCTGATGGATTACTTAGCCAGTATTTCCACGTCCACTATTTTTTCCGGGAACCATACATTCATTTCGCCCTCTCCCCTGTTTGCCCATGCATAATATGGGATCAGTGTTACCTGCTTCGGTACTGTATTAACCTGTTGCTGCTGCTCATTTACATTAATACTTTTACCTTCACCTTTCAATACAACCACACCATTCAGCAGGTCCTTCCTTACTTCAGGCTGAAATACATCAGGCAATAAGAGATTACTGGTACGGCCGTCGTTATCCTTCCACTCTGCACAATACATCAATGGGCCGCGCTGAATAGCTACTTTGCCATTGTCATCTTTTACCTGCTGATCAGCCAATACTTCATGTGTCGCCATTGGCAATTTCACTTCCACCACATCCTTCTTGTTCCACTTCCTGTTGATCACCGCATATCCCTGTTCCAGCTGATAGCTTACCGGCTGACCATTTACTTTGATCAGCACACTGTCTGCCTTACCAGCCTTAAAATAATAGATCCCTCCGGGAATAGCTTCCTGCCTGGCCCAACCGGGTATGCGCACTTTTAATGTGAATTCAGTGGCAGCGGATGGATCGATATTGAATCGCAGATCTCCCTCCCATGGATAGTTATTCGACTGTACAATCCTGACCTTCTGCTTTTCTACCTGTAATGAGGCAGTACTGTTCATAAACAGGTTGACATACACTTCACGTCCCTTCTGTGCATAGATATAACCCGGCAGAGAAGGCAGGAAGCGTGTCATATTTGTCGGGCAGCAGGAGCATTCAAACCATCCGGAGCGTGTTTCCTCCAGGCTGTGATAATGCATCCCTCTGCGCACCTGCATAGCATTCGTGTAGAAGAAAGACTTACCATCCAGCCCTACACCTGATATCAATCCATTGTACAGGATCTTCTCCAGCATATCTACATACTTAGCATCGCCATGCAACTGGAACATACGCTGATTCCAATAGACGTTACCAATAGCTGCACAGGTTTCATTATAAGCGGTAGCATTAGGCAGGTCATAGTTCTCTCCAAAGCGCTCCCCATCAGGTATAGCACCGATGCCACCCTGTACGTAGATCTTTTTGGTAGCCATATTATTCCAGATCCTGTCAATGGCATGCAGATAAGCGGTATCGTTTTCCAGCGCTGCTATATCAGCCATTGCCGAATACAGGTACATTGCTCTTACAGCGTGTCCTACTGCTTCGGATTGTTCTACAACCGGCTCCTGATCCTGCCAGTATTTACCATTCTCCCATGGATTACGGCTCTTGGAATTATACTGCCGTTTACCTCTTTCGTCAATGAAGAACTTTGCCAGCTGCAGGTATTCTTTCTTTCCGGTAACGCGGTATAAACGTACCAGTCCCATCTCCACTATTTCATGCCCGGGAGCAACGCCACGTTTGCCGGGACCAAAGGTCTGTACCAGCAGGTCTGCATTCTTCAGCGCAATGTCGAAGAAATTGCGTTTGCCTGTAGCCAGGTAATGCGCACAGGCCGCTTCAAACATATGTCCGGAGTTATATAATTCATGGCTGCCATCGTGTTCCTTCACCCATCGTTCCGGTCCCGACCAGTCGTGTGGATGCAATGGATCAATTGTTCTCGCTGTATACAGGTATCCATCCGGTTCCTGCGCTTTGGCCACAATAGCGATCAGCGAATCGACATAGGCATCCATCTTCTTATCAGGAGTAACGGCCATAGAATAAGAAGCACCTTCGATAGTCTTATAGATATCCGTATCATCGAAGGGGAACTTCGTACAGAACTTCCCTTCTTTCGCTGCGGCCATCTCAAAGTTCTTCACGCGGCCTGTACTTTCACATCTTGCAAATGATGCAGGAATCGTCACGTTATGATTCGTGCGTACACGCGGCAGCCAGAAGCTGTCCGTCAACTGTACGGCAGTGAAATTCACCGGCCTCACAGGATAGTCTGCCTGCTGTGCGCAGAGCGGAACTGCATACAGCAATGCAAGCGATAACAATTGTTTTTTCATAACCCTATATAAATTAATAACCATCATTTTGTTTAAGGTTGCCGTTCTTATTGATCTCAGTACGAGGAATAGGGAATAGTGTCCGGTAGTCTCCATTAGACGTATGCGAGAACCATGACTTCTTAGTAAACACTTTGAAGCGGATCAGGTCCTGCCTGCGACGGTCTTCCTGTGTAAACTCCCAGCCCAGTTCATCCAGGAAGCGGCCATACTGGATATCAGCACCTCCCTGTTCTGTATGATTCAGGTGATCGCGCAAACCATAATCATACACACTTCCTTTTAACAGGTCAGCACCTGTAACGAGGGCTTTCTCCGGATGCTCCGTGAAATTCCTTTGTCTTACCTGTGTTACCAGCGTGGCTGCATCGTCGGCCTTACCTTTCCTTAACAGGCTTTCCGCTTTCATCATGAGGATGTCTGCATAGCGGAATAAAGGCCAGTCATTACTCAGCTGTACGTTGGCTTTCTGTTTGATTTCAAATTTACCCAAACGGAAACCATGTATTTCTTCTGATTGATCAATACCCGGTACCTCGTTGATAAAGGCCAGTGGCTTTCCTGTGTAAGCGCCCATCGTACAATTCAGTTCGGCGCCGGCAGCGCTGTACTGTTGTCCCTTGATCCAGTTGTCGCGATAACGTGCATCGTCAGTATCAAAGGTATTGATGAACTGCGGGATAGCACAGATACCGCCCCAAGGAGTTGACTTGAGATTGTAGGTAGCCTGACAGGCAGGTTGTAATGTCTGCATATGAATGTCAAAGGCATTCCAGTCCGTCACATATGTTTCATCAAATGGCAAAGCGAAAATGATCTCTTTGGAATTCTCATTGTCTGTTACAAATACACTGCGTTGTACAGGTTCCAGTATAAAGCCTTTGCCTGAATTGATGATAGCATCACAGGTGGCAATACATTCATCCCAGGCGGGAGTGCCAGCATATACCTCCGCATTCAGGTACATCTTTGCCAATAAAGCATAGGCCGCCCACTGATTGAACTTACCATAAGTTGTTTTATCATTCTTATCGCTCAATAAGGGGAGGTTATCTTTGATTTCCTTAACGATGAATTCATATACCTCTTTACGGGTACTCTGTTCCGGCAGAAATCCGTCTGGCACGTCAAACCTGGTCACGATGGGCACATTGCCATATACATCACACAGCACATAATAGTAGGATGCACGTAATACCTTCAGCTCTGCCAGTGTTTCTTCTTTGCCACTACTGACAGGAATGCTTCCTGATTCCAACTGATATATCACACGGTTACAATTGGTAATCCCGGCATAAGTACGGTTCCAGGTATTGATAGTCACATCATCATCAGCGGTCCACTTATGCTCGTGTAAACGGCGATAGATGCCACCATCCACCCAGCCATTCGGACGTGCAGGAATTACCGCTTCATCAGAGGTAGCTTCCTGTATGCGGGCATAACCATTCCAGTCATTCAGCACAAAACGCCAGTTTACATAAGCAGCGCCTACCAGCGAAGCCAGGTCTTCTGCAGAAGGATCGAATTGTCCGGCGATGATCTGGTTATAGCTTGTATCTTTTAACTTGGTGCAGGCAGACACCAGTAACAGCGTTGCCAGTAATATTGTCTTGATAGATTGTTTCATAACGGCAGAAATTAACGGATCAGAAATTCATGTTTACACCCACAGTAAATGTCCTAACAGAAGGATACTTATCCCTGTCATCATTGCCAGGCGCCAGTCCCAGCCTGTTCACCTCAGGGTCTATACCCTTATACCCGGTGATGGTAAAAGTATTCAGCGTAGAAACATAGACACGTGCGGAATGCATGTATTTTAGTTTCAGGTTCCGGAAATTGTATCCCAGTGTGATATTATCCACTTTCCAGAAATCGCCATTCTCCACATAGTAGCTGTTAAACTCCAGCGGCATGTCTTTACTTAATACCGCCTTACCGAATACCTTATCGTAAGCTGATTTTAAACGATTGTACTGCTGCAGGCCTGTGTTCTCATAATACATGCGCTGAAAGTTCAGTATCTGATAGTCGAAAGCGCCACGCATAGTAATATTCAGATCAAACTGTTTATAGCGGAAAGTGTTGTTCCATCCGGCATAATACTTCGGAAGGCCATTCCCCAGTACTCGTTTGTCTTCGAACGCATGCTGGTAGCTGTCATAAGGCACGGGCTTTCCATCACGTCCTTCATAGATCCATTTACCATCTTCAGAAATATCTACCACCTTGAAGCCATAGAAATCACCGATATGATCACCGATGTTCACGATATGTGTAAAGGTCTGGATCGGCTCACCGGTACCACCGGTAGTAAAGTAGTTGTTGGTAGTTTTGTAGAGATTATTAGAAAGGCTGACCAGTTTATTGGTGTTGGTAGAGAAATTCACGCTGGAGGTCCATTCGAAATTCTTTGTCTTCACCGGAATAAAGTTCACCAATACTTCCAGGCCTTTATTTTCCATCTTACCTACGTTCGCACGGGTGGTAGGATACAGGTTTGGAGGACTAGGCACCTGGTAGTCATACAGCAATCCATTGATACGGCGGATGTAGTAATCCACGCTACCGCTGATCCTGCCGCTATGCATGGAAAAGTCTAATCCTGCATTGGTTTCATGCTTCTCTTCCCAGCGCAAGTCGGCATTAGGGTTCTGAGAAGGGCCCAGTGTCTGGATCCATACGCCATTTACATATACATAGCTGCCGTAGTTCAGGATAGCCACACCGAGGAAAAGATCAGTAGGCTGTGTACCTGTAACGCCATAACCTACACGTAATTTCAGATCATCGAACAATGTCTGACTTTTCATAAACGCCTCATTGCTGATACGCCATCCGGCAGAGATAGCCGGGAAGTTACCCCATGGTTGCTTCGTACCATACAACTGGCTGGCGGCTTCATGACGCAAACTGGCCATTAACAGGTAACGGTCATCATAACTATAAGTAGCCCTGCCGAAGAAACCAATGAGGTTTGTTTCTGTCTTATCACTGTATTCCGGTGCCAGTCCTTCTTTTAATGCCTGTCCTATACCGATGTTGTTATAAGTAAAACGGTCTGTCGGGAAGTCCCAGTTCTGCATCCAGTGACTGTTGTACTCCCGCTCCTGGTAGCTGTATCCTGCCAGGGCTGTGAATTTATGTCGTCTGACATTAGCGGTGTATTGTGCGGTCAGCTCCATCAGCCTGTCCATGCTTTGCGTTGAGCCAACAGAGGCATAACCGTTCCTGCTGTCTCTCAAATTGGAGATATGCTTTTTGGTTTCCGAGTATCCTCTGTCTTCATTGTAGTGCGTATAAGAGAATAAGGCAGACAGCTTCAGTCCCTGTACTGGCAGCAAGGTCAGTGAACCATTCAGACGTGTATTCTGGGAAGTGTTCCGGCCATCGCTTTCCATAAGTCTTGACACCGGATTTTCGTAGTTAAACAGGCCTGTCTGTTCATACCAGTTCCCCAGTGAATCACGGAGCGGAGAAGTTGGATTACGGATGAGGGCCTGTCTGTAGGTATAACCATTAAAACTGAAACCATCGCCGGTAGTGGTATACCTGTTGTTGGCACTCAGCATACCCAGGTTTATGCGCAGTTTATCATCCAGCATACTGTGGTTGATATCGATGCGACCGGTGAAGGTCCTATTGTCTGATTTCTTCATGATACCTTCCAGGGAGCGGTAGTTCGCATTCGCGAGATAATTTGTCTTCGCATTACCACCCCTCATTGTCAGGTTATGTACATGTGTTAATGGCGTCTGTGATATTTCTTTTAACCAGTCAGTATTGGCGCCCTGGTCCCAGGAAGCGTCTCTGGTACCATCTGCGATCTGTTTCCGGTAATCTGCAGCTGTCAGCATATCTGGCTTGCGGGCAATGGTCTGTGTGCTGACATAGCCGCTATATTCCACAGAGTTGTTATAGGTTCCACTGGCCCTGCGGGTAGTGATAATGATCACACCATTGGTACCACGGGTACCATAGATAGCAGCGGCAGAACCGTCTTTTAATACATCCACGGATTCAATATCTTCGGGCGCGACGGTCTTCAGATCACCGGGGATACCGTCTATCAGTACTAAGGGGTTAGCGTTGGCTCCTAACAGGGTGGTATTGCCGCGCAACAGGATCTGTGAGCCGCTGGTAGGATCTCCACTGGGTGTACCGATGGAAAGTCCGGCTACTTTACCTTGCAGCAGCTGGCCGGCATCCAGCACATTCCCTTTTACGAAGCTTTCTGATTTTACTGTAGCAACAGCGCTGGTCAGGTCTCCTTTCCGCAGGCTGCCATAGCCTATTACAACAACATCCGCCAGGGAGTTATCGCTCAAGGCCATCTGGATATTCAGCTGGCTACGGCCTCTCACGGCTATTTCCTGGGTGCGGTAACCGATATAGCTGATCAGCAGTGTATCGGCCTCACTCCTTGCTTCGAGTGAGAAGGCGCCTTTCTCGTTGGTGATGGTACCGGCCCTTGACGATTTCACCACAATGCTCACCCCGGGTAATGGCTGGCCTTTTTCGTCGGTCACCATGCCTGTGATCACCTTGTCCATACCTACAGGCACGGGCACGCCTTTCGCCGCAGCCTGCATAGCGGCAGACATTGGCATTCTTTTAATAATGATATATTTTCCCTCCTGTACATAGAACAGGTCATGCGGAAGCAGTAACGCGTCCAGCACCTCTTTCAGTGAGCGTTCCTTGTTTTCCAGCGCAGGCACGGACGTATTGCCGGCCAGCGCGCCATCTACAACAAAGAGGAAAGGCGCCTGTGTTTCTATGCGTTTTAATACTTTATCAAGTTTTCCTTCCCTGATATTCAGCTGCAACATCACGGTGTTCAGGTCCTGTCCGCTGGTATTACGGGCAATGAGCAACAACGTTGTTGTACACAGCACTATCATGATCATGATCACTGTTCGCATTAGCTTAAACAAAAGGTCTGGTAAATAATGGTGGGTGATGCCCATAGGCTTCCCTGTCAAAATACCGTAGTATTTCATATCTTTAATTGCATTTTGTATGATGTAATAGAATACAAAGCCGTAGCGCCTGCGTTGCATGTATGGTTTGCAGACTCTTATGCAGACAGCGCTATGTTATCCTTTCCTTTCAGGAAAGGATTTTTTATGTGGTATTGCCGGGAAATGCTGTTGTTTGTTTCATAACGGGATTGCTTGATTTTTGTGAAATATTATTGGCACCCTTCTCCGCTGATATATACTTCTTTTTTATCCTGACTGATGCGGAACGTGGAATTGTTGATCTTACACAATAGTTCCAGTATTCTATCCATAGGTGTGTGTTCGTCAAAGCTGGCAATGAATGTGCACTTCTTCAGTGCATCGTTCTCAAAATGGAAAGCTACATTGTACTTCCTGCTTAGCATGTTTGCAACGGATTCAAATGTTTCATTGTTCACTTCAAAACCTCCTTGTATCCAGGCGTGGTAGACAGTTGCATTGACCGTTCTTTCGGCGGTACTGTCTGTTGTTTCTTTCAGCGTGATCTGTTTATTGGCTGTCAGTATTGTAATATGTTTTCTTTCATCTTCCACCCGTATCTTTCCGGAAGCGACGGTAATAGCAGTTGGCTCGCCGCTATAGGCTTTAATATTGAACCTCGTACCCAGTACAGTTGTAGTGCTGCCGCCCGCTTTTACGACAAATGGCCGGGCAGCCTTTTTCACGTCGAAAAACGCTTCACCACTGAGTGTAACTTCCCTGCTTTGTGGTCCGTCATTATATTGCAGCTTGCTGTCAGCATTCAGCCAAACGATGCTACTGTCGGGCAGTACGATCTTGTTCTGCTGTTCCCTGGGTACGTATACGACAAGTTTCTTTTCCGCCTTCTTCGGATACAAAGCCCAGATCCCCGCGGCTATCATAACAGCTGCTGCCATCCACCATACGGAGGACAGACGTCGCCTCCTGGGATTGTCTTCATTCCTGACCAGATCCATTTCTTCCTTTCCGTACCATTGCATCAGGATGTTGATCTCTTCGGCTGTGGCGGTGCCTGCCAGCCATTTGCGGGCAAGTTCGTGGATGTAATCGTCAGGCATTATTTCCGAGTTATACTAATTAAGAGTGTATAACTGACAATTTACCCTTGCCCGGAAGAAAGATTTTTTTTCAGAAGAGGAAAGTGTGTAGTGCGCTTAGTTTCAGGCGTAATATTTTCAGGGCTTTGGTGAGGTGGCCTTCGGCAGTTTTGGGTGATATATTAAAAGTTTCAGCTGCCTGTGTGATGGAGTAGTCGAGCAGTTTATTATAATAGAATACCTGCCGGCTTTTTTCCGGCAGTTCATTGGCTACGGTTTCTATTAGTTGCAGGAGCAGCCTGTCATTTACCAGTGATTCCACATCTCCCTCTTTACTGCCGGCTGTTTCAGCCATCTGAGATAAAGTCTTCATCCTGGAGGCAATGGTCTGCCTGCTGGCCAGGTAATGAAATACGGCGTAACGGGTGATGGCGAAGAGGTAGGGTTTCAGGGCGGAGATCTCTATGTCGTGTCTTTTTTCCCATAGAATGATGAAGGTATCCTGTACGATCTCCTCTGCGATCTCTTTGGCGTGGAGGCGCTTCATGGTGACATGGAATAACAGGTCCCAATACCGGTTGTACACTTCGTTAAAAGCGTCAACGGAATCAGCCCTGATCATGTCCCACAGGTAATTATCCGTGCAAGTGGAATCCGGATGAATGTGCGCGTTCTTCACGTGAAAAGTATAAAGCCCTTATAAGTGTGTAATCTACAATTAAATCTTCACTTTTCCAATATGGGATTACTTATCAGGAAAACGCTTGTTCTGATATTTTTTCTTTATGTGTTAGGGAATTATAAGGCAGTGGCATTAACTGCGTTCATCGTGGTACAACCTACTATTCCGGCGGTCTCCGTGCGCAGGCGGGTATCTCCCAGGGAGACGGGCTGGAATCCTTTCTCGAGTGCCAGTTTGATCTCTTCGGGGGTGAAGTCGCCTTCGGGGCCGATCAGCAGCAGGCTATCCTTACCTGGCTGCATGGCTTGCCAGAGGTGTTGTTTCTGTTCCGGCAGGCAATGCGCGATAAACAGCTGGTCAGCAGGTGGCTGCTGCACCAGGGCTTCAAAAGTGGCGGGGGCGGTTAGTTCCGGGAGGTAATATTGCTGCGATTGCAGCATGGCGGAGACCAAAATATTCTCAAAACGGTCGGCACGGAACTTTTCCTTTTCGGTACGTTGGCTCACCAGGGGGATGATGGTCTGCATACCGATTTCGGTCGCTTTTTCCAGGAACCATTCTATACGGGAGGTATTTTTAGTAAAGGAAATGGCAATGCGGACAGGCGCTTTTACGGGCGGCATCAGTTCATAGTTTTTCACCTGCACCACACACTTTTTACGGTTGTCGTCCGTGATAACGCCGGTATATCTGCCACCACGACCGTCGGCCAGCAGCACTTCGTCGCCAGCCTCATGGCGAAGCACCTGGATGCAGTATTTGGAAGTAGGTTCGTCCATGGTGTAATGTCCGGCGCCGGAGGTGATGTCTTTTGCGTAAAACATGATTGCCTGTTGAAATTTTTGCAAATATCGGTTACTTGGTGAATATGGGGAGCATATGAATTGCATATGAGTTGTATCCTGGGTATATGCTGGAAATAAATGAAAAAACGCCTCATTGGCTAGTGAAAAGGCGGTACAGAAGATATCTTTTATACTTCGACTTCTTCAACAAAGTTTTTCTTAATGCTGTGTTCTACCAACAAGCCCGCGCGTAACTCTTCTTTATAGTCCAATATCATCTGTTTCTCTTCTGCCTTACTTATATCCGGTTTCCCATATTTACCAACCTTTGGATAAAACCCAAGTAGCGTAACACATTCCTTCTCCCGATCAACATAATAATATAACCTATAGCCACAGCTCTTTCCCTTACCATTATTGGAGTTGTCGAGCCGGGATTTTAAGTACCGGAAATCACCATTATCATATAGAATCTGAGGCAGACTAAATATATCGTCTATTGACTTGTTCAGGAAAAACGAACATAAATCGTTACAACAATTGCTATAACTGTTGTTTTTCTTATAACGGGACAAATCACTTCTTACAGAAGAGATTGTATAAAAAACAGGCAATGGAGTTGGGATTAATCGTTGAACAATGAGTTATAATCTTCATTTCTGTTTACCTTATAACGCGAAAGATCGTTAGTGATCTCGCGCAGGTCATTTACTTCATTGTTAAACATTTCCAGCTGTGTGCGAACTTCGTTCTGTAAGCCAGCATTTATAATTGAAGTATTGATTTTTTCCGATCCGCTGAAAATCAGGAAGGCCTTGTCCACTATGTCTTTTGCCTTTTCTGATGTATAGCTATTGAAGTTCTTTTCAATATCATCTACGATTCCCCTGGTTAACTCCGCAATGTTAGAAAATCCTTTCTGGACATCCAGTATAAGGTCCAAATGTTCGTCTGAGCCATGCAGAATAAACTGCTCAGTATCTTCAATTGAAGATACTGTTTGCTCAATCATTTTAATTTCAGTACGATAAGACATTCACTTATTTTTTCAAGGTAACAAATCAGTATATTATTCAGATAAATATAACTCGTAGTCAAATATAATATTGTGATATAACCTGGCCAAAGATTTTAACACAAATGCAGTAACTGGTGCTTCACTTCTGTTATACTTTTATGCTTGTTTTCCAGAACAAACGCTATCTGGTTCGGATACATCTTCTCCACAGCTTTAATTCCCTTTTCGCTAAAGAGCACAAAAGCCAAAAGCATTTCACTAATTGCGAGCTTTTTTCTATATGATTCGAGATTATCCATCATTACAAATCTACCGAAAGTGATTCTATTTACACATCCGCCACTACGCCCCTCGTCTTATGCTGAAATCTGAAAAACAACAATACCGACGCCACCAGCAGTCCTATCAGCAATCCCCACCAGATTCCCTGTACACCATACCCCAGATAAATCCCGAGGAAGTAACCCACAGGCAATCCCAGCACCCAATATGCCAGCAACGTAATCACAGTCGGCATCCGTACATCTCCCAATCCACGAAGGATACCCAATCCTACTACCTGCGTACCATCAAACAACTGGAAGAACGCAGCAATGATGAGCAGATTAGCAGCAATATCAATAACAGCAGGATCATTAATATACATCAATGGCAGCAGCCTGCAACCCAACATGAAGATCAGCGCCGCTATCCCCATCATCACCAGTACCATATGATAACTTGCAATGGCGGAAAACCGCAGCTCCCGCCACTGTTTTGCACCAAAATGATTCCCGCTTTTGATACCTGCGGCAGCAGAGATACCGCTGGCCATCATATAAGTAATAGACGCCAGGTTGATCGCAATCTGATGGGCCGCCTGTTCCCTGGCCCCTATCCAGCCTGCCATTACGATAGCACTACTGAAGGCGCTCACTTCAAATATATACTGCAGGGCAACAGGCGTACCGATACCCAGGATCTGCTTAATGGCCGCCATGGACAAATAACGCTGCCGGAAGTTCACCAGATAGGCCTTGAAACGGGGAGATGACAACACATACCAGGTCATGGCAACCGCCATCAGTACCCTGTCTGTCAGCGTACCAATCCCCACACCAATCACACCCAGCCTGGGCGCTCCAAACAATCCATACACCAGTGTGATCCCTATGATTATATTCAATGCGTTGCCGATGATACTGATGTTCATGGCCTGCCGGGTGAATCCCAGCCCTTCCGCAAACTGTTTAAACGTCAGGAAGATCATCAGCGGGAAATAAGAAATGCCCAGCAACTGTAAGAATGGTCTTGCCAGTACGCGTACGTCTTCCTCCTGCCCCAACAGATGCAGGTAATTACTGCCGGTTATGATGGCGGTAGACAATAACACCCCAAGCACGATGTTAATGACGAGGCTATGGCGCAACAGGAAACCACATTGGGCAATATTCTTACGACCATGTTCCTGGGCAATCAGCGGGGTAAGGCCGTAAGACATACCAATTCCTACCACCATGAATATGGAAAATAAACTGCTTCCCAGCGCTACTGCCGCCAGGGGTACATCACCTGTATGGCCGATAATGATCGTGTCAGAAAAGGCCACTAAAACGTGTCCTAATTGGGAAATAACAACAGGGTATGCCAACCGGAAATTGTCTTTGTAGTACAGCCGATATTTAGTCCACATAGTATTATTAGGGGGAAATTAAAAAAGGCGCTCCGTGGTGAAGGAGCGCCTTTCAGTATTATTACTAATTCTGTTTACTTAAAAAGGAGCATCTTCAAATCCGTCATCGAAATTCATGTCGTTCATCTTGGAACCCTTCTGGATATACAGCTTCGCTTCATCGTTGCCACCGCCGTCATTACCACCACGCATTCCTGCAAATGCGTTACTGCTTCCACCACCAGGGTTCTCCAGGCTTCCATCATCCTCAAAACGCTGGAATTCGAGTACCGCACGCAACTTGATGGTATCCAGCTGACCGTTACGGTGTTTAGCTATACGCACGTGGGTTTCACCTTTGTTGGATTCGCCCATCTCGTTGGTGTTGATCTCATAGTATTCAGGACGGTACAGGAACATTACCATGTCAGCATCCTGCTCGATCGCTCCGGATTCACGGAGGTCACTCAACTGCGGCATCTTGTTACCATCTTTACGCTTTTCCACATCACGGCTCAACTGGGAGAGGGCCAGGATCGGCACGTGCAACTCTTTCGCAAGTCCTTTCAGGTCCCTGGAGATCTTACTGATCTCCTGCTCACGGTTGGTGCCCTTTCCATCGGCGCTACCACTCATCAGCTGCAGGTAGTCGATGATGATCACCCCTACCCCGTGATTGTGTACCAGCCTTCTGGCTTTCGCACGTAACTCAAAGATGTTCAGTGCCGGGGTATCATCTATGAAGATAGGCGCTTTTGCCAGGCGTTCAATACCATGGGTCATCAGCTTCTTCATTTCATACTCTTCCAGTTTACCCCTGGTGATCTTTTCCAGTTTTATTTCAGACTCCGCGGACAGGATACGTTGTACGATCTGTCCGGAGGACATTTCCAAAGAGAACACCGCGGCTCCTTTTGGGAATCTCGGGTGAAGGGCGGCATTTCTGGCCAGGTTCAGTGCGAAAGCCGTCTTACCCACCGCAGGACGTGCCGCGATGATGATAAGATCCGTCGACTGCCAGCCATAAGTTACCTTGTCCAGTGAAGGGAACCCGGAAGGTACCCCGGTAATATCATCCCCACGGTTACGCAGATCTTCAATACGCTTCATGGTATTCACCAATACGCGGTCGATACTGTCGTAGTTCTTACGTAAGTGGTTGTTGGTCACCTCGAAAAGTTTACTTTCCGCGGAGTCCAGCAGGTCAAATACGTCTGCCGTGTCTTCGTAAGATTCACTCAGAATTTCTCCGGATATGCGAATCAGTTCCCGCTGGATAAATTTCTGCAGGATAATACGGGCATGCGCCTCAATGTTGGCGGAAGAAACCACCATGTTGGTTAACCTGGTAATATAATATGGGCCGCCTACTATTTCCAGTTCGCCCATTGAACGCAGTTCCTCCACAACGGTCAGAATGTCCACCGGCATGGATTTACCTGCCAGCCGGGTCATGGCCGTAAATATCTTCTGATGTGCTTCTACGTAAAAACATTCACCTTTCAATATCTCTACCACTGTGTCAAAAGCTCCTTTCTCCAGCATAATGGCTCCCAATACAGCCTCTTCCATCTCCTTTGCCTGCGGAGGAATTTTGCCGTACATCATGGTAGATACGTCAACGGACGACTTCCGACGTACGTTGCGGTCTTTCTTTAGATTGAGATCCATCTATATGTTCGTGATTAGTCTGTTAATCAAAAAGTTAAGTGTCGTGGCTTCCTAGTTTGTCCTTTACAATTTATTGTACCATTTGAGCTCTTCTCATTTTATAAAATTGTGAACTTTTTTGGGCCTTACAAACTAAGGTAACCGCATTTTTCGATTTTCTAAAGTTTGCCAGGGTATATAATTTATAAGGTGACATGCACAGGTTATGCACCCGCAAAATGACAGTTATACACTGACTATCGTTTCGTTATCCACCAAACTCACACAATATCCCCACACAAAGGTCTGGATATTCACAAACAATGTGTAAAAAAGTTTCACACATAGATTTTGTCGATTTGCACATTTCTCCACAGCCGGGTTTCGTATCCGGGTTACCGGTAATAATTTGGTGCGATTGTTGGGCGCGGCCCAGAAATGGGACAGGGAAAGCCCTTCTTCTTCGATGCTTGTTCGACGCTTCTTCGACGCTTGTTCGACGCTTGTTCGACGCTTACCGTCTGCTAAAGGAAGATAAAGTCCCCCCGGGTTTACCGGCAACCAACAGAACGGGGCCGCTATTCCATCCTGTATATAGGGACTATTCGTGATTTACACTAACTTTACGGACTTATATAAATTTACAAATGACTATTTCGTACAATTGGCTGTGTGACTATTTGCCGGTTAAACCCACGCCGGAGGAACTATCTGTTATTCTGACGCGTATAGGCCTTGAGGTGGAAAGCCTGGAACAATTTGAGTCCGTAAAGGGCAGTCTTGAGGGACTGGTAATCGGCGAAGTACTGACCGTAGCACCCCATCCCAATGCCGATAAACTGAGATTAACAACAGTAAATACAGGTAGCGGCGAACCGCTGCACATTGTTTGCGGCGCACCCAACGTGGCTGTCGGACAAAAAGTAGTAATTGCACCTATCGGGGCCACTATCTACCCTGCCAGCGGCGAACCGCTGACCATGAAAAAAGCGAAGATCCGCGGAGAAGAGAGCCATGGAATGATCTGTGCGGAAGATGAGATCGGTATTGGAGAAAGCCATGCCGGTATTATGGTGCTCGATCCATCCCTGCAACCCGGCACTCCTGCCAGGGAAGTATTTAAACCCGTTCAGGACTGGATCTATGAGATAGGATTGACCCCCAACAGGATGGACGCTATGAGTCACCTGGGTGTGGCCAGAGATGTGTGCGCCTACCTGAACAACAGTGAAAACACACTGAAATACAAGGCATTAACGCCTGAACTCTCCACCCTGCCCAAGGCAGCTACTCCTTACCAGATTGGTGTTAGCATAGAAAATACGGAAGCTTGTCCGCGGTATAGTGGCATTTCCATCACAGGTGTGAAGATCGCTCCTTCCCCCGATTGGCTGAAGAATAAGCTGCTGGCCATCGGTGTAAGACCTATTAATAATATAGTAGATATTACCAACTTCATCCTGCATGAAACCGGTCAGCCGCTGCATGCTTTTGATGCAGACGCCGTTGAAGGCCGCCAGGTTATCGTGAAGAACCTGCCGCAGAACACGGTTTTTGTAACGCTGGATGAAAAAGAACGTAAACTGGATGCCGCAGACCTCATGATCTGCAATGGCAAGGGTGAGCCGATGTGTATTGCCGGTGTTTTCGGCGGATTGCATTCCGGTGTGAAGGATACTACTACAAACATCTTCCTGGAAAGTGCCTGTTTCAGTGCAGCCAGCATCCGTCCAACCTCTTTCCGTCACGGACTCCGTACAGACGCTGCTGCCCGTTTCGAAAAAGGAACTGATATTTCGGCAACAGCATATGTACTACAGCGCGCTGCCGCATTGATCTGCGAACTGGCCGGCGGTCAGGCAGCTTCAGAAGTGATTGATGTATATCCTCATCCCAAGGTGCAGACAGAAGTGGAGACCAGCTGGAATTATATCTGTAAACTGAGCGGAAAAGCTTATCCTGAAGATAAGATAGTAAATATCCTGAGCAGCCTGGGCTTCGGCATTCTTAAAAAAGATGCTGAAAGGCTGCGCGTGAGCGTACCTTACAGCAAACCGGATATCAGCATCCCGGCAGATATCGTGGAAGAAGTAATGCGTATTGACGGCCTGGATAATATAGAGATCCCTGCGCAGGTGCTGATCACTCCTTCTGCCAATCCAAAACCGGACAGGGAGAAAGTACGTGAAAAGGCTGCTAATTACCTGGCATCCAACGGCTTTAATGAGATTTTCACCAACTCTATCACAAATAGTAAGTATTTTACACCTGAAGTGCTGCAGCATACGGTAAAGATGATCAACAGTCTCAGCGCCGACCTGGATGTAATGCGTCCTTCCATGCTGGAAACCGGCCTGGAAAGCATCGCACACAACCTGAACCGTCGCAATGACAACCTGTTGTTCTTCGAATTCGGTAACACTTATGCGGTTAGCGGAGAGGGTAAATATGAAGAAACTGCTCACCTGAGCCTCTATCTGACCGGTCAGAAAAGAACGGAAAGCTGGATGCATAAAGCCGAGCCGGTAGATTTCTACTTCCTGAAGGGCTACATACAGAACCTCTTCAAACAGCTGGGTATCAGCGGCCTGCAGTGGGCAGAAGCCGAAAGCGATGCCCTGCAGAATGGCTGGCAGATCAGTGTGAAGAACAAGCCGGTAGTAGTGCTTGGCGCTGTTAACGCACAGAAACTGAAACAGTTCGATATTAAGCAAGCAGTGTGGTTTGCCGACTTCAACTGGAAAATTGTATTGGGATTACTGCAAAAAAGCGATAACTTTTATAAGGAAATACCGAAATTCCCGGCGGTGCGTCGTGACCTCGCCCTCGTACTGGATAAGCAGGTAAAATTTGCTGCTGTGGAAGCGGCCGCCAAAACGGTTAAATCTTCCCTGCTGCAGGAACTGAACCTGTTTGACGTTTTTGAGAGTGAGAAACTGGGCGCTAATAAAAAGTCATATGCCGTTAGCTTCACCTTCCAGGATGCGCAGAAGACCCTTACCGATAAAGAGATTGATGCGGTAATGGATAAACTGGTAAAAGCATTCGAAGGACAGTTACAGGCAGAAATCAGAAAATAATCAGGGATTAGGAATTAAGAACGGGGTGATAGCCACGCTTCTTAATTCTTAATAATGAATTGAATTTTATGGCTTTAGAGCAGTACATACAAAGGATAGACGATAAGCTCCATTTGTTGTTGAAAAAGCTGCAGCAGGTGCAGGCTGAGAATGTATTGCTGAAAGAGCAATTGCAGGAACAGGAAGAAACACTGGCAGCCCGGGATGAAACGATCGCCGCCCTGGAAAACAAGCTCCACCTGGCCAAAATGGCCGTAGCCACCCAGGGTACACCGTCCAGCCGGGAAGACGATGAAGAATTCAGAAAGGAAATGCGAAGCAAGATCAATGATTATATAAAAGAGATCGATCGCTGTATCGCACTGTTAAACAGCTAGTTAAAACCAAATCTACCGACATGGAACAGCTGATTCCCATTAATATTGTGGTGGCCGACAGGTCTTACCGCATTAAGATAAGGCCGGAAGAGGAAGAGGAAGTACGCCGTACCATGAAGGAAGTGAATGAGAAGATCATTGAATTCAAAACAGCGTACGCTGGTAAAGACCTGCAGGACTATATTGCCATGGTCCTTATCATGTACGCAACCCATCCGGTGACGAGCGGAGGAAAGATACAGGCTGGCCTTGCGCCATTCCTGGAAGAGAAGTTACAGCACCTTGAAGCGCTGCTGGACAGCTCACTGAAGTGATGACCAGGAATGAGGGGAAAGATTGATTGACACAGATTTGTGATGCACTGAAATATTTTGAAAAAGTAGATTAGCAGCTAGTAACGTATTGCAATAATATTACAACATACTACTAAGATAATCAACGCTTTATCCACTTATCAAGTACAGGAATTTCCTGTAAGCTCCCACACATCTGCATATCAGCTCATTATCCCGTCGTTTCGCACGTTCTTTTTTGTATTTTCGCGAATCAAGTTCTAAACCCTCTACCTTTCCACGGAATGGGATATGGCCAGGAATGCAACATAAATCAAGTATTAAAATTTTTGTATGGAAGTTACTTTAATGTCGACAATAGCTGCAGTGGTGGCATTGATCATAGGTATTTTGTTAGGTAAGGTGATTTTTGCCAAGAACACGCAACATAAAATACAGGAGGCAGAATTACAGGCACAGAAAATAGTTTCAGAAGCACAGCTTACCGCAGAGAACCTTAAGAAAGACAGGCTGCTCGAAGCAAAAGAGAAATTCCTCCAGCTGAAAAGTGAGCACGAGAAAGAAGTTTTACAACGTAACCAGAAAATAGCAGATTCAGAGAACCGCATCAAACAGAAAGAGCAGACGCTGAACCAGAAGACGGAGAACTTACAGAAACAGATGCAGGAGAATGAGGCGATCAAGGAAAACCTCAACCGCCAGATGGAACTGGTTGCCATCAAACGTACTGAACTGGAGAAACACCAGGAAGAGCATATCCGCCGCCTGGAAAAAGTAGCAGCCCTGACTGCAGAAGAAGCCCGCCACCAACTCATCGAGAGCCTGAAGGAAGAAGCCCGCTCACAGGCGCTGGCACACATCCAGGAGATTATCGAGGATGCCAAACTGAAGGCAAACAAAGAAGCTAAAAAGATCATCATACAGTCCATCCAGCGTACTGCTGCCGAGCAGACCATCGAGAACGCTATCACTGTGTTCAACCTGGAAAGTGACGAGATCAAGGGTCAGATCATTGGTCGTGAAGGCCGTAACATCCGCGCTATTGAAGCGGCTACCGGTGTGGACCTGATCGTAGATGATACCCCTGAGGCTATCGTACTGTCTTCCTTCGACCCATTACGTCGTGAGATCGCCCGTTTGTCCCTGCAACGCCTGGTACAGGACGGACGTATCCACCCTGCACGTATTGAAGAAGTAGTAGAAAAGACCAAGAAACAACTGGAAGAGCAGGTAATGGATATCGGGGAAAGAACCGTGATCGAGCTGGGTATCCATGGCTTACATAAAGAACTGGTACGCCTGGTAGGTAAAATGCGTTTCCGTTCTTCTTACGGTCAGAACCTGCTGATGCACTCCAAAGAAACAGCTAACCTTTGTGCTGTAATGGCAGCTGAACTGGGTCTGAACCCTAAACTGGCAAAACGTGCTGGTCTGCTGCATGACATTGGTAAAGTACCTGATGAAGAAACTGAACTGAGCCACGCCCTGCTGGGTGCCAAACTGGCTGAGAAATACGGTGAGCATGCTGCG
Organism: Chitinophaga filiformis; assembly: GCF_900102545.1. Taxonomy (GTDB): domain Bacteria; phylum Bacteroidota; class Bacteroidia; order Chitinophagales; family Chitinophagaceae; genus Chitinophaga; species Chitinophaga filiformis. The sequence goes on from NZ_FNBN01000001.1 coordinate 474,244, forward strand.
GTAGTAAACGCTATCGGCGCCCACCACGATGAGATGGAAATGCAATATGTGATCTCCCCTATCGTTCAGGCTTGTGACGCTATCAGCGGCGCCCGTCCTGGTGCACGTCGTGAGATCATGCAGAGCTATCTGCAACGTATCAAAGACCTGGAAAACCTGGCCCTCGCCCATGATGGTGTGGAAAAAGCTTACGCTATCCAGGCAGGCCGCGAGCTGCGCGTGATCGTTGAAAGTGATAAAGTAACCGATAATGACGCTGACCGTCTGTCTTTCGAGATCGCTAACAAGATCCAGACTGAAATGCAGTACCCAGGTCAGATTAAAGTAACCGTGATCCGTGAGAAACGTGCTGTAAACGTAGCACGCTAAACCGGCAACTGTATAAAACCTATTTTAGAAGGCGTCCTGAAAACAGGGCGCCTTTTTTATTTTTAGTTTCTTACATTTAAGTTCCACGTATTCTTATAGCTTATTAAACCGTTCTGAAAAATGAAAAAACTCCTCTTGCTGGCTGCTATCCTGTTCACGGGCAGCCCACTCATCTTCGCACAGAAACAGTCCCTCTTCAATGGCAAAGACCTTGAAGGCTGGAAGATCTACGGCACCGAAAAATGGTACGTGGAAGACGGAACCCTGGTTTGTGAAAGCGGCCCCGATAAGGAATATGGCTACCTGGGTACCAACGAATCGTTCAAGAATTTTGAACTGACCCTGCAATTCAAACAGGAAGCTGATGGCAACAGTGGTGTATTCTTCCACTCTTCCATTGAAGGGACAAAGATCACCGGCTGGCAGGCGGAAGTTGCGCCTAAAGGCAAGCATACCGGTGGCATATACGAATCTTACGGCCGCGGATGGCTGATCCAGCCGGCAGCCGATAAAGAGCAGTACTTAAAAGAGGGAGAATGGAACACCATGAAGGTGATCGTCAAAGGCAACAATGTTACCACCTTCCTGAATGGCCATGAAATGATACAGCTCACAGACGACAAGATCGGCGGCGCCAATGGTCAGATCGCTCTCCAGATCCATTCCGGCGGAGGTATAAAAGTGAGATGGAAGAATATTTCCATTACGAATCTTGACTAGAAAATAAGGTACTGACTGCGGTGGAGCACTCTCCGGGGGTGTTTCACCGCAGTTTTTATTTACTGCGGATACCTGTAAACGACTTCGATGCTCCGACAGGAGTTATGCCCTCCTCTACTATTTGACGAATATCAATCCTCAATCAAGAATTACCTGCTACCTTCGCTGCTGTCTAATCGTAAATTGATAATTCGTAACTGATAAAGCCATGCTTCAACAGCAAATAAAAGACGCAGCCGCCTTTCTGAAAGACCTCCAGCCTGCCCGTGTAGGCATTGTACTGGGAACAGGACTTGGTCAACTGGTCAACCATATTAAGATCCAGCAAAGCATCCCTTATCACCAGATCCCTCATTTCCCGGAATCTACTGTAGAATCGCACAAGGGGCAACTGATCTATGGCCATATCGGGGATACACCTGTTATTGCCATGCAGGGCAGGTTCCACTACTATGAAGGTTATACCATGCAGCAGATCACTTTCCCGATACGTGTCATGAAAGCCCTCGGCATTCAGTACCTGCTGCTCAGCAATGCTGCCGGCGGTATCAATAAAGCTTATTCCAAAGGCGATATGGTACTTCTTGACGATCATATCAATCTTCAGACTGACAATCCACTACGTGGGCTTAATTCACCTGATTTCGGCCCACGTTTTCCTGATATGAGCCGTCCATATGATCCGGTGCTGGGCGAGGCTTTATTAACGGCTGCTGCCTCCCTGGGATATAAGATGCACACTAATGGGGTATACGCTGCCGTTACGGGCCCCAATCTTGAGACAAGGGCAGAATACCGTTATCTGCGCACCATTGGTGCTGATATTGTCGGAATGAGTACCGTGCCTGAAGTGATCGTGGCTAACCAACTGCAGATACCCTGTGCAACAGTTTCTGTGATCACGGATGAATGCGATCCTGACAACCTGCACCCGGTGTCTATAGAGGAGATCATCGCCGTGGCGGGAACTGCGGATAAGAAATTGAGTGAGATCTTTGCTGCGGTGGTGAGTAAGTTATAGCATCTTGTTATTGATCATAATGAGGGGCCTGACTAAAAAGTAAAATGAAGGCGTTCAGCATTGCGCAAAAGCAGTTTCGTCTCCATTACCTTCACGAGAAAAGGTAGCCTTTTTAGTCAGCCCCTTTGTTTGTTTACCTCGTAGTAATGTCCCAAAGCCGGACAAATGATGTATTAAAACCGAACAGGTTAGAACATATTAACATATCTATCCTACTGATCAATTCCGCATTATAGCCTGGCATCTTCTTAGCGCCCCATAGTCAGGCTTCAAATATTTGTCCCATGCTCAAAAACTTTCTCAGGATCGCAATACGGCATATCACACGTAATAAGGTATTCTCTTTTATCAATATTGTCGGTTTCGCTATCGGGCTGGCCACCTGCCTGCTGATCATGCTATATATTCTTGATGAACATCGTTATGATAAGCATCAGGAATATGGTGACAGGAGTTACCGTATAGCCGCTGTCAACAATAAAGGAGAAAAGTGGGTGGCTTCGTCTGCACCACTCGCATCTGGTGTAAAAGACGCATTGCCGGAAGTGGAGCAGGTAGCCAGACTGCTGACATTTACCGATATTTCCAGGATGTTGTTTCAGTATAAGGAAGGAGCCGAGCAGAAGCAGTTATTTGAATCTAATGGTTATTATGTCGATTCTACCTTCTTTCAGATATTCAGCTACAAGTTTATTTATGGTAATGCACTGACAGCACTGAATACGCCTAATAGCCTGGTCATTTGTGACGATATAGCCCGCAAATTCTTCGGACCTGTAAATCCTGTAGGAAAGCAACTTACTATCAATACGGCATTCGGACCGTTCAACTACACAGTAACAGGCGTTTTTAATGGCGAAGCAACCCGGTCACATATACCTGCCCGGTATTTCCTTTCCATGCGGAATAATGACATGTGGAACTGGACAAAACAGCAAACCAGTTGGCTTGGCAATAACATTTTCTATACCTATGTAAAATTGAAAAAAGGAACAGACGCAAAACGTTTTGAAGCAAAACTACAGTCGTTCTTTAATGATAAAACTGCAGCTGATATGAAAGCTGCCGGATTCTCCCAACGCCTGTACATACAGCCAGTTCCGGACATTTATCTTCACTCCTCTGCTCCTAATGAGATCGGGACGAATGGTAATATCATTTACTTATACATACTAGCCTCCATTGCTGCATTTATACTTGTTATTGCCTGCGTCAACTTCATGAATCTCTCTACTGCATCTGCTGAGAAAAGAGCAAGAGAAGTGGGTCTGAGAAAAGTATTAGGCGCTGGTAAGGGCGCGCTGGTAAGGCAATTTATCGGGGAGTCATTCCTTATGAGCCTGATGGCGCTGATACTTGCGTTCGCACTTGTGCTTGTGTTGTTGCCGTACTTCAATATACTTGCGCAAAAAGAGATCAGTTTATTCGATAATCCTTACCTGTTGTTATGGATCATTGCGCTCACCATTGCTGCCGGATTACTTGCAGGAGCCTACCCCGCTTTCTATTTATCTGCGTTCAATCCTATATCGGTACTGAAGGGTAAGATCCTGAACAACTTCTCTGCAGTAGCCATCCGCAGGGGGCTGGTCGTATTTCAGTTCACCATTTCGATCTGTCTTATTTTTGCGGCTATCGTCATCAGGCAACAGCTTCATTATCTAAAAAACCAATCGCTTGGTTTCCGTCAGGAACAGCAATTAATTCTGCCGCTCGGGCGGGCATTTCTGAACAGTGAAAATTACTATGCCTCGTTAAAGAATGAATTGACAGGCTACCCGCAAATAAAGACTATATCCAGTGGTTCTGCCTACCCCGGCACTACAAACATGAGTGATATGCTGTTCTTCCCGGAAGGCGGGTCCAAAAGCGAGAACGTAGACATATATCTGGCTACAGTAGAAAAAGACTATATAGAAACATTGGGCTTTCAGGTGTTGAACGGCAGAACATTCTCAAAGGACTTCCCTGCCGATTCCGCCAGTATCATCCTTAATGAAACTGCCGTGAAGGCTTTGGGTTATACTGCGGCCAATGCTGTTGGCAGGAAAATATACTATGACTTCGGTCAATTCCACGATAACAGGACGATCGTAGGAGTTGTAAAAGATTTCAATTTTGAAAGTCTTCACAATCCTATCCAGCCATATGCCTTTACCACCAACACTTTTGGCAACCAATATACTTATGTTATCATCAACGCCGCTACGGATAATTATACGGAGTTACTTCAGAAGATCGGACAGGTCTGGAAGAAGTTGTTCCCAACTGTTCCCTTCGAATATTCGTTTCTTGACAAGGACTTTCAACGTAGTTATGAGAAGGAACAACGCGCTTTTGTAATCATATCCTACTTTACGATTGTTGCCATCTTTATTGCCTGCCTGGGATTATTCGGTCTGGCAATCTTCTCCGCAGAACAAAGAAAGAGAGAAATAGGTATACGAAAAGTACTGGGGGCTTCTGTCAGGAATGTGGTTATATTGCTTTCGAAGGATTTCATTCAGCTGGTACTGATTGCTTTTGTGATCGCATCTCCGTTGGCCTGGTATGCTATGGATAAATGGCTAAGCGAGTTTGCTTTCCATATACAGATAAGCTGGTTAACATTCATTGCGGCCGGCATTCTGGCCGTTTTCATTGCATTACTGACGGTGAGCTCACAGGCAGCAAAAGCTGCTTTGACCAACCCCGTGAAGACATTAAAAGCAGAATAACTTTCAATGTAATAAGAAGACGTATCAAAAATAAACGAGGGGCTTGAGAATCGCTTAAATGACTACCTGATCCCATCAGGTACCCAAATAAAAAGTGGGTGTATCGTACTTTGATACACCCACTTTTTATATTCCGGATTTATTTTTTATCGTCATCATCCTCTTCATCGTCATCATCACCAAAGTCTCCATCCTTATAAAAACCTTCATCATCTACATCCTCTTCTTTGCCGCCCTCTTCATCATCCTCTAAATCAAGGTCATCCTCTTCATCATCTCCGTCTTCATCATCTTCTTCGTCATCAAAATCATCGTCCTCGTCTTCATCATCTTCATCACTATCTTCGTCGTCATCATCTTCCTCAACGTCATCATCGTCATCTTCTCCGTCTTCATCATCGTCGAAATCTTCATCATCTTCATCGCCGTCCTCATCGTCCTCGTCATCTTCAAAATCTTCATCATCATCCTCATCTTCTTCATCCTCGTCATCGTCATCTTTAGGCCCCAGGTCTGCAGCTGCTGCCAGGAACGCGGCTATCTCATCTTCTGTAGCCACAACGTTATCGTCATCAGCAACAGGTGTATTATCTTCATCAGTACTTTGAGCGTCGTCCTCAGTATCCTCCTTGTCTTCCGCAGCCTTCGCCTGCTCTTCATCCATGGTTGGGATGTCTTCCACGACTACAGGTATAATCCCACTGGCAGAGGGTTCACTTTCTTCTGTGTCTTCCTGATCTTTCACCGGGATGTCTTCATCCACAACCGGAATTTCCTCCTGTACATCTACATGATGTCCATTGAGCCTGGTGGCGGGGCCATCGTCATGTGACAAGTCGCGTTCGACCAGTTCTCCCGTTTCAGACACTACCATATTCAGGCCGTCTTCATCCGGGGATTCGGTATTACCTTCCAGGCCTACAAGTGTTGGCTGGATACTTTCATCTTCAAATACTTCCTTCAGTTTCGGCAGATCTTTAGGAGAGTTCAGACCGAAATAGTCCATAAAGGCCTTGGAGGTAGAATATAAAAGCGGTTTACCGGGCAGCGTTTCACTACGGCCGGAGATCACGATCAATTCTTTTTCAAGGAGTTTCTGGATAGAGTAGTCAGTACTTACACCACGGATATGCTCGATTTCACCTTTGGAGATCGGTTGTTTGTATGCAACGATTGCCAGTGTTTCCAATGCTGCAGTTGAGAGGCGTTTCAGGAATTTCTCCCCGTTCAGCTGAGCGACCGTCTGGTAATATTCCTTTTTGGTCAGGAACTGGTAGCCACCACCGCTTTCTCTTACCTCGAAAGGATAGAACTCAGAGCTGTATTTCTCCTTGATAGCATCCAGTGCTGTCTCCACCTGTTCCAGTGAGGCACGGTCTTCCAGGAAGGCCAGCGCATTGTTCAACAGATCGAGAATTTCCAGCAGTGGCAAGGGCCTGTCTGCGGCAAATATCAATGACTCTATGTGCGGTATGATTTGTGAAAGTTCCATTACCCGGTTTTTCAGGATTCAGATGGGAATGGACGGGCCATTACCACATCTGTAAAAGAAAAAAGTCAAAGGCCGAAAATACAGCCTTTGACCCTTATGAAGAAATCAAAATATTCTGATGTTAATTCGATGTGTATAAGTGGCTATGATCAACCTTCCAATGCTGCTGCACCACTCACAATCTCAGTCAGTTCGGTTGTAATAGCGGCCTGACGTGCACGGTTGTAAGAGATCTTATAGCTACGTAATAGTTCGTTGGCATTTTCAGTCGCCTTATCCATCGCAGTCATACGGGCGCCATGCTCAGAAGCGTTAGCATCCAGCATTGCCTTGTAGAGCTGAGTGTTCAGGATTTTAGGCATCAGTTCCGCGATCAGGGCTTTCTTCTCCGGTTCGAAGATGAAATCAGCACGGCTGGAGCTTTGGTCTGTATTTTCCACACGGGCTACGGGCAGGAACTGCTCAGATACATAGCGCTGGGTAGCAGCATTCTTAAATTCACTATAGATGATCTCTACTGCATCGTAGTTACCTGCAACAAAGCCTTCCATTGCGAAAGCAGCCGCCTGTTTTACGTGCTCGAAATCCAGGTGAGCGAACAGGTGCCAGAAAGTATCGTTCAGTTTATAACCATTCTTTACAAAGTGCTCGTAACCCTTTTTACCGATCGGCAGTATTTCTACATGACCTTTGGCAAACTGCTCCTCGTATTTCTCACGGATCACCTGTTTGGTTAGCTTGATCAGGTTAGAGTTATAAGCGCCACATAATCCCCTGTCAGAAGTGATCACTATCAGCAGCACCTTTTCTACCTGGCGTTGTGCAGCCAGTGCCAGATCGATACTTCCTTCACTGTTGGAAACGATGTTCTTCAACATTTCCTGCAGTTTCAGCGCATAAGGGCGCATCAGCAAGATAGCATCCTGTGCACGACGCAGCTTGGCAGCACTTACCATTTTCATGGCTTTGGTGATCTGCAGGTTAGACTGTGTTGACTTTATACGGTTGCGAACTTCTTTAAGCTGACCGGACATAATGTTTTATGTATTACTTTATTTTGAATGATAATAAGGCCCGTTGGGGCTTTTCAATTTGGCTGCAAAGGTAATAAAAAACATGTCTAATTGAGCATGCGTTATAAAACATATCGTTGGTAGGTCATCACCGGGCACATTTCAAATCGTCCGGGATTGCCCCGGGCCATAATAAGCAGATCAAATTCCATGGGAGTTCCAGGTATAAATTCAATTCAGGGACACGCATGTTACGGTAATATTGTCAGGAATACCAGATGGATCAATTCTGGCCACGTTACCGTGCATTATACATGCCTTTGATATGCCTTTGATATGCCTTTGCCATGCAGGAGGAATTGATAAAACACAAAGACGCAAACGCCATTATGACAGTTTTCTGAATCTATTTATTCTGTGTTCCTTCTGCTGGTTCCTGGGGCAGTGCAGCTGCGGCTTCAGGCCAGGACTCATTACCATCCTTATCCACATAGCCGATACGGCCGTTTAGCCGGATCAGCCCCCTGCCTTTGGAGTAAGTATATGCCTTATCGTATTTCTGGGGAATCACCACCTGGTTTGCCTTATTAATGAAGCCGTATTTCCGGTCAGTTGCCACAGCCACCAGGCCTTCGTTGAAATTGCCTACCCAGTCGTACACCAATGGAATAACCAGTTCGCCCTTTATATTAATAAAGCCGAATTTCTTATCCTGCCTTACCCAGGCCATTCCATCACGGAACGGACCCACCTTCTCGTAGGGTGTCATCACGACTTTGCCTGTTTGCAAATCGGCCCTGCCGCATTTTCCATCTATATATACCAGCATACTCCCATTAGTCACGAAGCCAAGGTGCTCATATTCAGTCTTTAAGATCATTTTACCCTTAGAATTGACTACCCCGTATTTCCCTTCCAGGAATACAGATACGTAACCATCCCTCAGTCCGGTCACATCGTCATATTTGGGCGCTATCAGTTCTTTCCCCTTACTATCCAGCATACCAGTCTTTCCATTGAGCTTTACCATAGGGTAATGGCCCTCTTTCATCCAGGCAGAGTCATATTTCAGGGAAGAGGTCTTGCCATCGGCCAGCAGGAAACCGTATTTCTTATTCTTTTTCACAGCTGCCAGTCCGTTATGGAAAGGAGCAATTGCATCGTATACCGGTGCTATGACCACCTTACCCGACGTATCGGTAAATCCATACTTGCCGGCTTTTTCAATCTTTACCAGGAGAAGGGCATCTCCTTCTGTTTTACCCCCGGAGGTTAACGACTGGGAATAACCCATAATTGCCGGGAACAGCAGGGACAGGAGCATAGGACTCTTTTTCATAGGTAGCTATTATGCTACCAAAAATAGTAAAAAAAGAGGCATTTGAATATAATAAATATGTAAATAACTCACTGGCACCTGATAAACAGGTCATTAATAATAATTGCTATAGCTGGATGGATGTGCCCAGTACTTTCAGGAAAGCCGCAACCCACTGCGGATGGGCAGGCCAGGCCGGGGCAGTTACCAGATTGCCGTCTGTTACCGCTTCATCAATGTTCACAGCAGCATAATTCCCGCCTGCCAGGGTCACCTCGGGCGCTACGGCAGGATAGGCGGTCAATGTGCGGCCTCTCACTGCATCTGCTGCCGTCAGGATCTGTATACCATGACAAATGGCAGCAATAGGTTTGCCGGCTGCGACAAACTGTTTTACCATGTCGATCACTTTTGCATTCAATCGCAGGTATTCCGGCGCCCTTCCTCCGGCAATCATCAGTGCATCATAAGAGGATACCTGCACATCTGAAAAAGAGGCGTTCAGCACAAAATAATGCCCCCGCTTCTCACTATAGGTCTGATCTCCCTCAAAATCGTGGATAGCGGTAATAATCTTGTCTCCCGCTGATTTATCCGGACAAACGGCGTGAATAGTATGTCCGATCATCTGCATCATTTGGAAGGGGACCATTGTTTCATAATCTTCTGCGTAATCGCCTGTAAGAAAGAGGATCTTTTGTTGTGACATGAGTCGGGGATTTTTGGGTGTCTCTAAAGTTAATGAAAAAAAGGCTCCGGTAGTATTAACTCTATACTACCGGAGCCACAGGGGTTTTCATGAGGGAAATATTTTTCGTATACATCTGCCTTTCTGACCTACTTGGACCAGGAATTCAGGCTACAGTACACGATGAAAGAGCCTTCTTCCAATCAGATCAATAGTCAGGGTTTTGCGGAAATTCATTACTTGTTCTATCTATCTGATCCTGTGGAATAGGACGCAGCATATGCTTTTGTTCAATATTAGGACCTCCCTGCGGATTGTGGAGGCGTACACGTTCCAGCAATTTGTTGGTACGCACCAGGTCAAACCATTGCTGCTGCTCTCCTACCAGTTCACGGCCACGTTCATCCAGGATGAAATCTATATTCAGCTGCGCTTCCGTGATCTTCATAGCATCACGGTGTGCGCTGGTTTCAGCCTCTGTAGCACCCACACGTGCTGCACGCATACGCAGGGTGTTCAGATAACCTACAGCTCCTGCTTTATCACCTTTATACATCAATGCTTCCGCAGCTATCAGATAGTCTTCTGCAAGGCGGTAAGCGATGAAAGGACGTACACCTGAGGCCTGGTTGTCAGGACGCAAAGCATCTGCAAATTTGTTCAGTGATGGATACAAACGTTCTGTGTAATTACGCGGAGGCACCAGCTGATAATTCTTGCTGGCGATCTGCTCATCCGTCACGTTATACCCCGGCATATAAACGGAAGTATCTCCTATTTTCAACTTGGTACTACCGGCATTGGCAAACCATACCGTTGTGAAGAATTTCTCATAACGGGTATCGTGTACGCGATCGGCAAACAATGTGTCCAGCAGGAACTTTGTAGGGCGGAAACGCTTCCACGGCGTACCATTTGCCAGATCACGTTTCATACCACCCAGCACATCATACTGCATCAGGAAGAAACGGCAGGCGTTATTATCCGTAGCATTATACAAGGCATCGGTGGTAAACTGTACGGCAAACACTGTCTCCGCATTATTCTCTTTACCCTGTGCCCATACCTGACCTACATCTGATAACAACTGCATACCATATTGGGAGATCACGCGGGTAGCATATGTAGCTGCGCTGTCATAATCAGTAGCGCCTTTGGCAACAGAAGTAGCCCTGGTCAGATATACTCTTGCCATCAGGTGCTCAGCTGCCGGTTTGGTAGCACGGCCCCATTCTGCCTGTGTAACAGGTAATGTCTGCGCTGCATATTGCAGATCGGCCAGGATAGCGTTGTAAATATCCGGAACCGGATCACGATGCGCTTCCGTAAGGATCTCTTTGTTCTCTGTTAACCGCAGAGGAACGGCACCAAACATCTGCACGAGCAGGAAATAATAGTTCGCCCGGCAAAAGCGTGCCTGCGCTACACCAGAGCGTTTTGCAGCACTATCCAGATCAGGTATCTGGTCGGCCCTTCCAATAGCGACATTACAGGTATTGATAGCCTGGTAAAAGGCATTCCATATTTCACGCAGGTGAGCGTAACGGGGATCCAGTTGCGATGTATACTGATTCGCGAATTTAAAATCGCCATCAGAACCATTCGTATAAGTATCTGTACCAAATACGCTTGTTGTCATACCGCGCTCTGTACTATAGAAGCTGCGCAGACCAGTATAGCTACCGGCTACTGCAGTCTGGAAACCGGCTGCGTTATTGTAAAAATCATCCGTTACCGATGATACCACATCTTCATCCAGCATTTTATTACACCCTGTCACAATGCACGCGCATATGAACAGGTACCAGCATATATTTCTCATAAATATTTTTTTTGTTGCATTAAAAAGTAGCACTGACACCAAACTGTAACATCCAGGTAGCAGGTGCATCCACCCCGATAATATTCACGTCTTCAGGATCTATACCTTTGTACTTCTGCCTGTAAGACGCGAGGATCAATGGTTGTTTTACATCCACGGAGAACCTCAATGACTCCATCTGCCAGCGTTTCATTATACGGGAAGGCAGTGAATATCCAAGCGTGATATTCCTGATCTTGATGAAGTCACCATCAAAGTAACTCAGTGTATTATAGTTGTTAGGACGCTCCTGGTTAGCATTTGGACGGGGGAAAGCATTGGTATGATTTGTTGGTGTCCAGTAATCCACATCCAGGTTATTATAACGACCGAAGAGCGTATTGAATGAGGAATAAAAATCACTCTTCACCATGCTACCCATACGTGCAAATGCGACAACAGACAGATCAATTCCTTTGTAAGAGAAACGTTGTGTCATACCACCTGACCATTTAGGTTGTGGTGCACCAAGAATAGTACGGTCTTTATCGTCCAGCTTTTTATCACCATTGATATCAGCAAGCTGTATCTCACCCTGGTGTTGTTTGTAGACCTGTGCGGCCGCTTCATCCTGCCAGATACCTACTTTTTTGTAGTCATAATACACATAGGTAGGGCTGCCTACAAACCAGCCATTACCTACATCCTGTGTTTTGCCTTCACCCAGTGCAAGGATCTTCTCACGGTTTCTGAACCAGTTCACATCCATTGACCAATTAAAGCCACCTTTTGTATTAAGAATGACAGCTGACAAGCCTACTTCCCAACCCTTGTTCTGTGTAACACCTGTATTCTCCAATACATAGTTTACACCATTACTGTAAGGCAGGAATCTTTGCAGCAACAGGTCGGTGGTTTTCTGTTTATACTGATCAATACTACCGGTAAGTCTTCCGTTGAAGAAACTGAAGTCAATGCCGTAGTTAAAGGAAGCGGTAGTTTCCCAGGTAAGATTAGGATTACGCAGCAGGATCGGAGAAAAGCCCGTCACACCTTTATTACCGAAGGAATAAGGTACACGTCCCAGCAGTCCCTGTGTAGCATAAGGAGGTATACCAGTATTACCGATACGGCCATAGCTGGCGCGCACCTTCAGGATATCAACCCAGGATGCTCTTTTCATAAAATCTTCGCCGGTTATGTTCCATCCTACTGCTACTGAAGGGAAATATCCCCATTTATGCCCTGGTGCAAAGCGGGAAGAACCATCTGAACGTAAGGTCAATGTCAGCAGGTAACGGTCGTCATAACCATAGTTCAAACGTCCCATATAAGACAGGATCGTCCATGTACCAAGCTGACTGCTGATGCCTGTTACGTTAGCGGCCTGCCCGAGGTTATAATATTCCTGCCATTCCACCGGAATACCTCTTACAGAAGCAGAAGAGGAGTCTTCACGCTGACGCTGCACACTGTATAATGCAGTCAGGTTCAGCGAGTGTTTTTTGATGGTCCTGTTGTAGGTCAGCAGGTTCTCTACTGTATAAGCCCACACCAGCTGGCCCTCTTTTTTGGCAGTAGCATCGCCACCACCGATGAGCAGGTCAGTATTCTTTTTCCCCTGGAAGAGGCCATAGTTATTCTGGAAAACATCGGTACCTACATTGAGGCGGTATTTTAATCCGTCGAGGATCGTTACCTCTCCATATAAGCTGTTGAAGAAACGGATATGACTCAGTCTCTCTACACGGTTACCATCCTGATAATCCAGCAATGCATTGGGCTGTTGGTTATCTGCTGTCGGATAAGTAATGAGCTTACCTGAAGCATCATAAGGATCAGCGATAGGCAGCATTTTGAGCGAAGCGCTCATACCGTTGTAAGTACTGCCTTTACGCATGCTGTAGGTAGACAGTGAAGAGATGCCCACCTGTATGCGTTTGCCTATCATCTGGTCGACACCTACATGCAGGTTATAGCGTTCGTAACTTTGTAATTTAAGTACGCCCTGGTCTTTGAAGTAACCTCCGGTTACTGCGTACTTGGTGGTTTCGTTACCACCACTTACACCAAGTGAATGGCGGGTTTGCCATCCCTGGTCTATCATAAGGGATTGCCAGTCGGTGTTCACACCTTTTTTAATATTAGCCAGCTCCACAGCGGTGAATATCTTCGCATCTGAAGCGTCAGGATTATTATCATCGTAGTTCCCAGTCGTACGGTTTGCTTCTCTCTTCATGGCAAGGTACTGCTGACTGTTCATCATATCAGTTCTGCCAAGTGAATTAACGACACCATACATACCGCTGTAAAAGACCTGTGGTTTACCGATCTTTCCTTTGCGGGTACTTACCAGGACAACGCCATTCGCACCACGCGAACCATAGATAGCGGTAGCAGATGCATCCTTCAGTACATCCATGGAAGAAATGTCCTGCGGATTGATGTCATTAAGATTACCGGCAAAAGGAATTCCATCTACAACATAGAGCGGATCATTACCTGCCGACAAAGAACGTGTTCCCCTTACCCTTACCTGTGGCTCATCACCCGGTTTGCTACTATTATTTAATACATCAATCCCCGGTGTTCTGCCCTGGAGTGCCTGTTGTGCGTTGGTTACAGGAACCTCCATAATTGTTTTACTGTTAATAGAGGATATGGCCCCGGTCACATCCTTTTTCTTTTGCTGGCCATAACCAACTACAACAACTTCGTCGAGTTTTTTCTGGTCTTCTGCCAGTTTTACTTCAATGTCTGACCTGCCATTCACAGGCACTTCCTGTGGAAGGAAGCCAATAAAGGAGAAAGTCAGTACTGCATCTTTCGGCGCCTGGAGTTTGTAGGAGCCGGTAACATCGGTCACTGTTCCATTCTTTTGTCCCTTGATGGATACTGATGCGCCGATAATAGGATTACCGTCCGGTCCGGTGACTTTTCCCCTGATAGGGATGGATTGGGCGCTTACAAATGTGCTGTACAATAGCAGACATAATAGGAGAGCGCGCGTCTTCGATAACGTGTTCTTCATACGTAGAATTTTAAAATGATAACAGAATTCACATCCCTGAAAAGCAATCACTTATAAGTTCAACTAGGTTTTTCTATTGTATTTTTCAGAGAATGGGGTAGTACAAGTTAAGTAGATTAGTTATAAATTGCAAACGATTGCATAAAATCAACCTGAAATAATACCGCTTATCATAAAATTTGTGCAATCGGTTGAATAAATTCTTATCATTATTTACTTTTAAGAGTACTTTTGGTTATGGTTATGAAAAACACGTTATTGGTATGCAGCGCCATACTTATAAGCAGCTTCTCTGTCGCACAGCAAAAGAAAGCCGAATGGAAAAACCTGTTTGACGGCAAAACACTGAATGGCTGGAAAGAAGTAAATGGGACAGCGATTTATGACGCTAAAGATGGGATGATCAACGGCACTTCCGTGGCCGGCAGCCCGAACTCCTTCCTTGCTACGGAAAAAGAATACGGCGATTTCATACTTGAACTTGAACTGAAGCTGGATGCTCCTATGAATTATGGCATACAGTTCCGCAGTGAGAGTAAACCAGAGTACAATAACGGCCGTGTGCATGGGTATCAGATGGAAGTTGATCCTAGCGACCGTGCCTGGAGTGGTGGTATTTATGACGAAGCCCGTCGTGGATGGTTATATCCGCTGGAACTGAACCCTGCTGCCAAATCTGCATTCAAAAAACAAGACTGGAACAAATACCGTATAGAATGCCGCGGTCCGGAAATCCGTACCTGGGTAAATGGTGTTCCTACTGCTCACCTGATCGACGATATGACACTGAAAGGCTTCATCGCTTTGCAAGTGCATCAGATATATAAAGAAGATGATAAGGGTAAACAAATCCACTGGCGCAATATCCGCATCCTGGAAAATCCGGCGCCTTCCCAATATTCTCCATATGATAAAATATATGTAGTGAATGATATTCCCAATAATGTTTCCGAACAGGAAAAGAAGAATGGGTATCAGTTACTCTGGGATGGTAAAACCGGCAATGGCTGGCGCAGGGTGAACCAGGATAAGTTCCCGACTACCGGCTGGGGCATGGAGAATGGCGAACTGACCATTCATCAGTCCAATGGCGATGAAATGGGCTCTGGTGGCGACATTGTAACCACGAAGGAATACAGTGCTTTTGAGCTGGAGTTTGATTTCAAGCTGACCGAAGGCGCTAACAGCGGTGTAAAATATAATGTAAAAGAAAGCTACGACACGAAGGGTAAATCAGCTATAGGACTGGAATACCAGGTACTGGACGACGAGCGTCATCCTGATGCGAAGCTGGGCCGTAACGGCAACAGGACCTTGTCTTCCCTGTATGACCTGATCCCCCGGAAAAATACTGATCTGAATAAAGCTGCAATAAAGAAGATTGGAGAATGGAATAAAGGGCGTATAATTGTGTATCCCAACAATCATGTTGAGCATTGGTTGAATGGTTTCAAAATGGTTGAGTACGACAGAGGTTCCAAAGAATTTAAAGACCTGGTTGCGATCAGCAAATACAAAGATTGGAATAACTTTGGATTGTGGCCCGAAGGACACATTTTATTGCAAGACCACGGCAATACAGTGTCATTCCGTAGCATAAAAATCAAAAATTTAAAATAGGTTAACAAGTTTGGTTTGTTAATTAAGCTAATTTTGCATTCGCCTGCCGGCTTGTCCGGACAGGTGGGTTGATAGAAGTAAGCTCCGTTTATTCAGGTTTGTGGGATAAAGTATCACGGAATCAATTACTTGCCTTTACTATAAATTTATAATAATGGCTTTATCAACTGATGAAAGAGTTTTCATTGTTCACTGTTCTATATAAAACATTCCGATTCTTCGGAGTGTTTTTTTTTATGTTTATAATTCCCGGAAGCTAAATAACGTACAGAAATATATCATCTTCATCTAATCGCAACACATGCTAAAGACTAACTACGCCCTTTTGCTAGCAGTGACGCTCTTTTCAGCCTCCTGCTCAGGACCAGGTAAACCGGCTGGAAATAACGCTCCGGATTCCTTGCATCACCTTGTTCAACGCTACTATGATGAGAAAATGGAACTCTTTCCTATGGAGGCTACCATGAATGGAGAACATCAGTACGACGGGTTGCTGCAGATCGACATCAGCGACCGCTTCCGCTCAAGGCTGGATAGCTTTTATACCCGCTATCAGGCCGGATTACAGGGAATTGACACTACAGTACTCAATGATAATGACCTGATTAGCTATTCCATGCTGCAAAGGGAATTATCTATAGGTAAGGAAGGACTCCGCTTTCCGGATCACCTGATGCCTATTCAGCAGTTCTGGGGCCTCACCCTTACACTCCCCCAATTCGGTTCAGGTACAAGCGCCCAGCCGTTTAAGAACAAAGCAGATTATGAAAAGTTCATTCAGAGAATGAAAAGCTTTGCGGAATGGAGTGATACAGCTATTGCAAACATGCGGCGTGGTATGTCTACCGGATATGTATTACCGAGAGCACTTGCCTTGAAAGTAATACCTCAACTTGCAGACCTGGCAAAGAAAGATAGCAACAACGTATTCTATACACCTTTACGGCTACTTCCTGCGGATATTGACAGCACGGGCAGGAATGAACTAAGTACTGCCTATAAAGCGGCTATTGAACAGTATGTGCTTCCCTCCTATGCCAAACTTCATGACTTCATTGTCAATGAATACCTGCCTAAAACACGCACCAGCACAGGCATTGATGGCCTGCCACATGGAAAGGAGTGGTATACGCACCTGATCAGATACTGGACAACCACCGATCTTACACCAGATCAGATATTTGCTACCGGAGAAAAAGAAGTAGCCCGTATCAGAAGAGAGATGGATTCTGTAAAGAACAGTACTGGTTTTACAGGCGACCTGCCAGCATTCTTTAATTTCATCCGCAACGATAAACAGTTCAGGATATTCACTACACCCTCACAGGTATTGGATTCCTTCAAGGCTATTGAGCAAAAGATCATGCCTGCGGTAAAACAATTATACGGACATCTGCCCAGTACAAAGTTTGAAATCCGCCAGACAGAAGCTTTCCGCGCAGCGTCTGCCAGCGCCGAATATATGCCGGGTAGTCCCGACGGTTCCCGTCCGGGCATCTTCTATGTACCTATTCTGGATGCTACTACTTTCAACTACACAGGGATGGAATGCCTGTTCCTGCATGAGGCCATTCCGGGCCATCATTTCCAGACTTCCATCCAGCAGGAAAATGACTCCCTGCCTAAATTCCGCCGTTTCAACTGGATCGGCTCCTACGGGGAAGGGTATGCATTGTATTGTGAAAGCCTGGGCAGGGATCTGGGGCTTTACACTAATCCATACAGTTATTTCGGTCATCTGTCAGATGAGATCCATCGTGCCATCCGCCTGGTAGTGGATGTGGGCATGCATTCCAAAGGATGGACCAGGGAGCAGGCGATCAAATACATGATGGACAACGAGCCTGTGAGTGAGCACGAAGCCGTATCTGAAATAGAACGATATATGGCGATACCCGGTCAGGCTTTATCTTATAAGATCGGCGAGCTGAAGATTCGTGAACTGCGGAACAAATACAGTCAATCAAACGGGTTCAGTATAAAAGATTTTCATGATGAATTGTTAAAAGATGGTTGCGTACCGCTAAGTGTGCTGGAGGAAAAAATGGCAAGACGGTTTAAGTAACTCATCTATAAGCGGGTAATAGTCCATAGGCGACAATCACTAACTTATAGTACTTTTTTAAACTATAAGAAATGTGTGAATTGGCGCCTGTTGACTACCTGTTAAAAGACTTGTCTGTATCAGTTGTTAATGAAAAATATACATCTGGCTTTGGGAAAAGATACTTAAATTTATAGTAGGAATAGAGTCAGGAACCTTAAGGTTTTAGGTTAGTTGTCCATCAGCTATACACAAAAAAAAACAACATATCCGGAACAGACCCTCATGTCTGGCAAAGCTGGAAAAAGAAGGCAATCAACAAACCTTTTACCATTACTTGTTGTTTCAATTTTTCTAATTGAGCTTTTATACTTTCCACTCAACGATTTTTTTAACTTTTAAGCTGCCAGTATTATGTTTGACATGACCCTTAATTACTGTCTCGCATTTCCTGCCGTAACACAGGAAGAAAAATGGGATGAAGATCTGCGGTTCTCCGTAGGAGAAAAGTTATTTTGTATGATCTGTAAAAACGAACCGCATCGCATATCCTTGAAATGCCGTCTGGAAGATTTCCACCGTCTTATTTCACAACCAGGCATCGTGCCGGCTCCATATCTGGCCCGCTATCATTGGGTACAGATACGGTCACTGGACACTTTACCGGTACATGAATTACAGTCGCTTCTTCAAAATGCGTATGATCTTGTGGTAAGTACATTACCTCCGGAAGAGCGGACACGAATCAAGAAAGAAAGAGTATAAACAGGGGTAAATGCATTGGTGCTATTGATGCAAGAGGAAGTTCAGCGTATAGCGCCTGGCAGCGCCTATAAGATTTTAAAAATAATGGCTCGCAATGCGAGCCATTTGTATTTTCTCTGCTACCAGCATATCCCCATGTCCCCCTGTTAATTATTTCCAAAGTGTATAGATGATATCATATAACCCAAACAGGATCAGTGTACAGGCAAACAGCTTCTCCAGCAAAGGAGACTTCATTTTAATGGCTGTTTTGGCGCCCAGGTAAGAAGATGGAATCGCCGTCAATGACAGCAATAACGCAATATTCCAGTCGATATGCCCCAGCCACCAATGCGCCAGCGCTCCAGGTACAGATAGCAATGCTGACAACAAAATGGAACAGGCCAGCGCCTGTTTAATAGGCATATGCAGCTTTTTAATGAAGAAAGAGCTAAACAATACGCCGCCGGCATTGGCCAGCAATCCGGACAGTAACCCTATGCCCAGTGAGGCGATCACTATCAGTCCATGATGCCCTTCAGCTGCATCTACCGGATGGCCTTCTTCGGCATGCTCCTTTTTACGCAAAAAAGAAAACAACAAAGAGCCTCCTATCGATACAATAAATAACGCGGTCAGGATCATTAATGTTTTTCCCGGCAGAAACTTACTCATCCATGCGCCGGCCAGTGTAGCCGGTACGCCAAACAATGCACCGGTAAGGATAACATGCCTGTTGAACAGTTTCTGACGGCTATATACCGTAGTAGCGGAAATGGTACTGGTAATGGCTGCCGGTAATGGTGAAGCCAATGCATAGAATGGATTCACCCCTGCAAAGATCTGTAACGCCGGGGTACTCACTGCGCTGCCGCCTTTGCCCAGTAAACCGGACAGATAACCGACAATAACGCCGATAATTAAAACGACCAGATAATCGGTCTGTTGCAATAATGTGATCATAAATACTTCCTTCAGCAAACAGGCCTGGTGTTCAGCCTTAGCTGCTTATTATTTGATGGTTGGTATATGTGAAATTACAGGTATCCTATACAGTTAAGCATCGATGTTTTAATGGAAGGACAGTTCAAAGCTATAGTACCCGCGCGGGTTCAACAAAATTCAGGGCAGGGTGTCACTATTACTAAAAGTTATCGCAGATAACCTGAAGTAATAATTCTGACAGCAGCGGCTTAGACCTGTGTATAACCTATCTAGCCTACTAAATCTATGATTTGAATAAGTTCACTGTAAAAAGGCAAAAAGAGAAGATATGGGTGAATATTACCAACTATACACCATCCCTACGCCACCTGGCGCAACACTTAACTGCAGATCATTAAAGCGCTGGAATAATCCCTTGCCGTGCGCATGATGTATTGTGAAGTTAACACCATCAAAGAGTAGCAGAAATGCACCCTGCAGAATAAAAGAGTTGCCATACCCCTTCCACCGGTCATGCGCCGTTCCTATGAGTTTTAGCTTGCCATGTTCCCGCAGATATAATCCGCTGGCGATATAAGCCAGGTCCAGCGCACCATTGATCAGGAAGATCTTTTCTATCTTATGTTGTTCCTGTACACTTCCCTGCCAGTTATATTTCCCCGGATCCAGCCGCCTGTTGCCAAAATAGCTGGCAGTAGCGATGCCCAGGTTTACAACACCCCAGACAGCGTTCATCTGGTGGAAATATTTCGCTTCTCCCCCCGCAGTACTATTCCCTATCACTCCTGATGCAACATTGGCAATTCCCCAGCCACCCAGTACGAGCATGGCAGTTTTGGTACTGTTGATCCGTTGTTTGTTGTATTGATAAAGAAAGGAATTGTCCTGTGCAGAAGATGCGAATGCAGGCAGGAACATACATGCAAACAGAAAGAGTTGTTTCATGGGGTAGTGTTTTCGAATATATACGGAAAAATGAAGGATCAGGAATGCTGAAAGACCATCCCGGCATTTCAATTCCTGATCCTTATTTTAAAGTTATCTCGTCAGTGCATTCCAGATCACACTGTAAACATCCGTAGCAGCCAGTTCCTGCCCCTGCGGCACCCTACCTGATATCAGTACAGGGTGATTGGCTTTATCCTCAGAAATACGCCCGTGAGAGCCTTTTATTAATGTTGCATCCAATGGTATCACATTCATGAGATAACGGAAGCCCAGTTTTTTCTTCAGCAATTTGAAGCCGGCCTTCAGTTTAACCAGTGGATCTGCAGGATTCATGAACATTTCCACAGGGTCATATCCGGGTTTCTTGTGGATCTCAACCGTGCGGGCAAAGTCAGGCGCTTTGGCATCATCCAGCCAGTAATAGTAGGTGAACCAGCTATTGGCGTCTGCTACCAGTATGAGCTCCCCACTACGGGAATGGTGCAGATGATGCTGCCGTTTACCTTCCCTGTCAAGCACCAGTTCCACTCCCGGTGTATTTTCCACGATACTGCGGACCTTTTTATAAACAGAAGGATCATTTACGTACACATGTGCAATCTGATGGTCTGCTACCACAAATGCTTTTGAAGCACCTGCATCCAGCAGTTCCAGTCCTCTTTCTTCCCTGATCTGTAACAGTCCTTCCTCGCGCAAGCGACGGTTCAGGTGGATGGGATGATTGACATTGGTAATACCATATTCAGATAAAATGATCACTTCGCAACCTTTCTTCTCGTAGAACTCCACTAACTGTTTACACACTGCATCAATTTCGCCCAGCTCTTTGCTGATACGGGTAAGGTCCTGCCCGAATTTCTGCAGGCAGTAGTCCAGGTGAGGCAGGTAGATCAGCGTTAGTGTCGGGTCATACATATTATCCGTCAACATGGACGCATCTGCAATCCATTGTGTGGATTTAATATTAGCGCCTGGTCCCCAGAACTGGAATAACGGGAACGTACCCAGTTCCTTTTGAAGGTGGTCGCGCAGGGATGCAGGATGTGAATAGCAGTCCGGTGCCTTTCTGCCATCAGCCAGGTATTGCGGACGGGGAGTCACGGAATAATCGGCGGTAGAATACATGTTATACCACCAGAACATTTTTGAGCAGGTAAAGGAAGGATCAAGACGTTTAGCCTTGTCCCATATCTTGGGAGCTTCTACCAGTTTATTGGATTGCTTCCAGAATTTAATTTCACTGTCCTGTCTGTCGTACCAGCCATTGCCGACAATGCCATGTTCTGACGGCCATTGCCCCGTTACATAGGTACTCTGCACGGCTGTAGTCACGGCTGGCACCATGGGTTTAATGGTTGACAAGTGCTGCCGGCTGACGTATGTCTGCAGGAAAGGCGTGTGTGCTCCTATCAGAGAGGAGGAGAGACCTACTACATCAATTACTACTGTCTTTTTCATGAGTGAGGCGCCGTTAGGATATGTGGGTCAAAACTCGATTTAAGAAATTATTAGTCCAGCTGTTGCAACACCCAGTGCAGCTCCCTTGAAATGGACCTGTCCATAGGCAACTTCAGATCAGCCGGCAATACATCCCAGGTATAAGTCTCGACTTCCATGTGTTGTGTAAATGGTTGTTTCCGTTGTAATGCTAATACTTTCTCTATATCGGAACGGGTAGATGATAATACACCGTAACTATCAATAAATACAGGCACATGAAAATGCGAGCGCCATTCTTGTACCACCGGGTTGGCAGCATCTTCCAATGCCTGCGGAAGATCCGGATAATGTATATACCCGTCTGCCTTGCGTGCTACCACCTGGTGCAGATAGGTTGTTTCATTAAACTCCCGGAAGGCATCGATCAATGGCTTTCTTGCCGCCATCTCGGCTGGCAGCAGGGCTTTTACTGCGGCACTGATCTGTATCTTACCTACTTTCAGTCCATGTTCATTCAGTTTCTTCAAAACACTTTCTGCTGATTCATATACCAGTGCAAAATGGCATACATCATAACATAGCTGTACATGTGCTTTTATACTGGCGGCGGCTTCTTCTTCATTCATGCCGAATTTATCCTGAAGAAAGGGCACGCCATATGGCAACAGGTAATTCAGGTACCAGTGAAGATACTCCTGCGAATTTTCCATTAATCCATCGGGCTCGGGCTCAATATCAAGGTGCATCAGTGGACCACCACCGCGGCGGGTACGTACCAACTGTTCTACTACAAGTAACACTTTGAGGGTAGCGTTTTCCATAATGGCCTCTCTTTCAGTATCACAACGTACATGCCACAATTTATAGGTAAGCGGGGAGGTAGAAATGCCTCCTTCCATGCCTTCCGGCAACAGGGCTGCTAACAGGCGGAACAGGCGAATGGTATAGGCTACCCTTTCAGCTGTTGTCCAGTCGGGGGTATGCACCTGGTCTTTTACTACAGTATGATGGAAACCTCCATAGGGGAATCCATTCATGGTAAACACATAACAGTGCTGCTCCTGCAGCCACTGTCTGAATTCAAGCAAGGCTTCTTCTTTGCTCAGTTCCAGGCTCGCTGTATTAGATAAGCGTAAGCCAATACCAAATGGCTTATCAGGAGATACTTCCTGTTTTACCGCCGGGATAAATTGTTTGAGTTGCTGGAAATGAGCATTCCAGTTCTCTCCGGGATGAATGTTCGTACAATAGGTTAAATGAGAATGGTCAGTTACTTGCATAGTTCACTTTTAAATGCTCTACAGCTTTATTCAGTAACACTTCGTCTATTACATGTACTTCTGCGCCCTGTCCTATTGCTTTCAATAAACAGATCGTGAGACGTCCGCCCAGATGTTCCCGGAACTCCTGTAAACCTTTAATGACAGGCGACGAAACACCGTTCTGCATTTCCAGTAAGGGATGATAAACAGGCAATTGCAGATTCACCAGCAAACGGACTATCCTCTCCGCGGCGGCCGTATCGATCCATCCTAACAAAGAGGAATATACGCTGTCGACCGCTATTCCTATCGCCACAGCTTCTCCATGACGTAAGGCGAAGTCTGTCAGCTGTTCCAGCTTATGTGCACTCCAGTGTCCGAAATCCAGCGGACGGGAAGAACCACTTTCAAAAGGATCACCGCTTCCTCCGATATGGGCCATATGCAAAGCGGCGCATCTGTACACCAGCTCCTGCATGGCGGGTAAATCATTATTCACTAGTGCCTGCGCATTGGCTTCGAGCCATTCAAAGAAGGCAGCATCTTTTATTAACGCTACTTTCACCGCTTCTGATATGCCTGAGCGCCAGTCTTTTCCTGATAACGTTGTTAAGAATTCCGCATCGTTAAACACTGCTGCCGGTGGAGCAAACGTGCCGAGGAAGTTCTTTTTTCCTCTATAGTTAACACCGTTCTTTACGCCTACACCTGAATCATTCTGCGACAATACGGTAGTTGGTATACGAATATGGCGAACTCCTCTATGTGATACAGCGGCCACCATTCCCACCAGATCCAATACTGCACCGCCGCCGATAGCTACTACAAAAGAATGGCGGTCTACACCCTGCGCATCCACCTGATCTATCAAACGATAAAAAAGTTCCTGGTCATTTTTGCAGGCTTCACCACCGGGTATAAGGATCACATCTCCTGCAATTTTAAAACCTTCTATTTGTTGTAAATAAGCTGTTATTTCTGCTGTAAGCGCCGGATGAGCCTTAGCGACTCCGTCATCAAGAATGAAAAGTAGCTTCTTGGTTAGTCCCTGTGTAACCTGTGAAGCCAGATAGTTCCGGAATTCCGGATTAGATGGACTAAAGAGGGACTGCGTAAAAAAGACCTTAAAAGAATAATCTACACTAAAAGTCTGTTGAATACTCTGCATGGATAATCGCTCTAATGTTTCTTTCGTTTAATGAATCGTCAAACAGACCGTTAAAGTACAAAATTTAAATCGCTATGACGAATTCCGGATAAGGGGAGAGAGTATCAGGTCACAGCAAATGCCCTTGCCAATAGTAATGACAATGGTAATAAGATCAATACCAGCAATGCATGAGGCAGGGTGGAGAAAGCAGCTACCCAGGCGGCATTCATCGCTATCAGGGCAATAATTCCCCCTTTTACGGCCTTTCCGATATTAGGACCTGAGGGTTCTTTCATAGCCCTGAATAAGGGCAGATTGATCATAAAAGCGAACAGAATGACAAATGGTGCGGCTATGAGTATATGGCCGTTTATTGCCGCCAACACCAATATAGTACCGTATACCAGCGCATAACAAAACGCTGAAATACGCAGTATGCGTTTATTTCCCCCATGCACTTCTCCCCTGCTGATAGCTGTCACGGCAGCAATATAGACCACCGGGATCAGTCCTATCCACCAGTACTGATAGAGGGCAGATTCTAACATGCTGATCCCCATCAGCAGGTTTAATCCACGGCATAGCCCCATATTGACAGGGCCCCAGGATAAATGTTTTCCCCATTTATCATATACCAGTGCGGAAACCGCAATGCCCAGTGCCAGATAGCCTGTAAGGCGGCCTACTGTAAAAGCAGCCAGCACACCTACCAGCAAAAGATAACTTCCCAGCACTATTGCTTCTGTGAGAGAAATCACTCCACTGGGTATCGGACGTTCAGGACGTTCCTTCTTATCGAGTTCAGCGTCCATTACATCATTAAATACTACTCCGCCACCATATAGTCCGATAGTTGCCAGACACATGCACATTACAGGTAACAGATGGTCCAGGTAACTTGACACTTCAGAACCCAGGAATCCGGAAATAGCCACCCCGGCCAATATATCTGCCACAGCAGTTACTATGTTGGCGGGCCGCATTAAACGTAAATATCCTAACAACTTGCTTACAATATAATTCACCGGGCTCGGGTTTTCTCCAAGTAGGCAACACGAATAGCCACGCTTGTATGAGATACAGCAATGTTTCTGCATTCACATAGCAAGGGACATCCGTAGTACAGACTTGTAACGATTTATCTAATAATATTAGATTGTTTATCTATTCTTGGCTGTTGGCCACCGCGCAGTACGGTGCTTCCATTGAATTTCAGACTTTGATCCACGTCTTTGACCGTGTCAAAATCCACTTCGTCCATCTGACCACTTTGAGCGAAAGCAGTTATAGCATTGCGGAAAGTTACCAAATGAATGTCATTCAAGTCAATACCACTTTCGTGCATGAGCGCCGCGGTTTTCGGTACAGCGAGGGGATCACTGATACCCCAATCGGCCGCAGAATTTACCATTATGCGTTCACTACCATACTGTTTTACGATTTCGACCATACGTTCATTACCCATTTTAGTAAAGGGATAAATTGTGAACGCTGCCCAGAAACCACGGTCTAATACTTCTTTAACTGTTTCTTCATTGTTGTGATCGACAATGACCATATGGGGGTCCAGACCGTGCTCCAGTGCGATGTCCATACTACGTTGAGTACCTTTTTTCTTGTCCCGGTGAGGGGTATGTATCTGAACAGGGAGCCCTGCTTCTTTAGCGAGTTCAAGCTGTGCGCGGTAATATTTTTCCTCAGCAGCTGTCTGATCGTCAAAACCGATCTCTCCGACACCTACCACGCCCTCTTTATATATAAAAGACGGCAATATTTCCATTACGGCTTCTGCCAGTCTTTCATTGTTGGCCTCCTTGGAATTGAGGCCTATCGTACAATAATGCTTGATACCGAACTGGGAAGAACGGAATCTCTCCCAGCCTATCAGGCTGTTAAAATAATCACGGAACGTATCAACTCCGGTACGCGGTTGTCCCAGCCAGAAAGCCGGTTCGATGATCGCTACCACGCCGGCATCTGCCATTGCCTGATAATCATCCGTTGTACGGGATGTCATATGTACATGAGGATCAAAAAAACGCATGCCTTTTATGCGCTCCATATAGGAGGAAGAAGTGGCAATAGGTTGAAATTCTTTACCTGTTAACTCATGACTGCTACACATATCTTATTCGGTTTTATTGAGACCTGTAAAATGAATATTCCTGCCTGGGCGGGGTAAGCTACCGCCGGCAAGTTACTTTTATATACACTGAAGGTGTGATACACGTTTATGCTATACGAGCTGCAATAGTGTCCCATGTCAGGCGTTGGCTGCTTATCTCATCTCTAAGAATGGCTGACTGCTCCAGCAGATCCTTCGCCGGGGCATAGGTACTTGAGGCACAGGCCAGTGCTGCCGCCTCCTTTTCAACATTCACTTCAGAATGCCAGATACGTTGGATATCCTGAAAATTGTCAGCATTAATAAAAGGCCCTACCAACCGCCATAGCATGGGATGTACCTTCCTGCCGGCCGCCCAGCGCTCATGGGCATAGTCGACGAGCGTAGCCGCCAGCTTTTGATTCGCCCTCTCATCCAGACCACTAATCAGATGGATCGGCTTGTCGGTGAAAAACGCTTTCATCACCAGCTGGTTCCAGGCAGACTCCTCCAGGTTACGTGCAGGATAAATGTTATATAACATCACTGCTTCCTGTACGGGACCAATATTGGAACGGATCCCTTCCGTGGTACGGAACACCCATGCTTCCGGCCATGCCAGCAATGGCAATGCGGCATACAATGCAGCCTGCTCGTTCATATCAGCAGCGTCAAACAAACCCTCTATCACTTTGATGTAGGCATCTTTGTCAGCTGCCGGAAACTGTAACAACCACCAGATCCTCACCAGTTTATCTAACGTATAACCCTGTATGAAAAAGCTGGTATTATCAGACAATTCAATATATGATGTAGCAGACTTTACGGGATGTTTTCCCATAAACCGCGGTATAGCTGTAAAAGTGAGATTGAACCGTTGTACGCTTACGGGTTCCCCCAGTTTTTCCTTTTGTTGCTGTAACCAGGTGAGCGCCTGTTCCGTACTGCTCTGCTCAATGATTCCGTATAATAACGCGTCGAATTTATTCCTGTCGTAGTGGTAAGCATGTTCCATCGCTCCGCTAAATTTATCGGGTTAAAGTTAGCTGAATAAGCATTAAAAAAAAGAGAAAACTATGATAGGTGGTGTAGTAAATAAAAGAGAGGCACGATGTGCCTCTCCTTCCGCCATTCTAAAACCTGATCAGTTCAATCAGGAGTATCTTGAAGAACAATAATACTGCGGAGATTATTGATCTATATCTTTCATTAACTGTTTACAGGGAAAAAGAAATGCTACACGTAGATTAAACTGATTAGTTTAAGCAGCATAGATTTAGATTTTTGCCTGACATTGCTTATGCAATATAATCATTTATTTGTTACAACTGCAATCGAATGTGCAAAAAACTGATTCACGAATTACTATTTTTAAACTGAGCAAGTGTAATTGCCTCATTTTGTTTTATTTCTGAGCATTATAAACGGAATGTTAACGTCCCAGTCCGGCTTAAAATCGTCCTGAATAATGAACCCTTTTGAGTAGTTTCCCAGCACTATATCTGCATCACCATCCCTGTCATAATCTCCTACATCCATACAGATCCACCGCCCTGCTCCTGTCAGTGCCGGCATTACATGCGGCATAAACTGCATGGACTGATCCTGGCTAAATAATATGAACTTCTCTGCCGGCCGGTTTTTAAGATCAGCGAAGAATGCAATACTGGCAATGTCCAGGTCACCATCCTGGTCGAAATCTGCCGCTATGGCTTTTGTACAGCCATTCACCGGGTAGAACCAGGCCTGCTCATATTTAAAGTCGCCCTTATTCAGGTACAGGTACACACCATGAAAAGGTTTCATCTCCATGGAATAGTCCCCGTTATCTCCGGAAGTATATAAGATGTCTGGCAGTCCGTCTTTATTCATATCTACCACCTGAAAGCCGGTAGAACCCTGTACAGGAGGGAATCGTAATAGTTGTTGCTGTTTAAAGCCACCCTGATGATCATTCCTGAACAGCCAGATGCCTTCATCGCCGTAGGCGAACAATGCCATTATATCAGGCCAGCCATCCTTGTCAAAATCATCCACGACAGTATGAATGGCGCCAGGCACCTCCCATACGGGTCGTTTGGTATATTCTTCATCTGCTGTCTGTTGCAGCACATACAATCCACCATAGTTATGTCCAAATCCACATACCAGGTAATCCATCCGTCCGTCTTTATTGAAGTCGGCCGCTACACTCTGCACCGGTCGTGGCAATCCCATTCCAATGGTCTTCACCTGCCTGGACTCTTCTTCAGCCGGGTGTACTTCCCATAATACGCCTGTTGGCACATCTACTGCACGCATATTACCGATGCAGGTCAGGAGCGCGGTATCAGCTGCCCGCCAGTTCATGTCGACAGCAGTGGATTGTAGTTTGATACCTGGCGAGGTCTTTTTTTGTCCGTCCCATTTGTATAAGGTTGCGCCGTATTCTTCTGAGGAATAAACATCGCCTGTAAATGGATTAATAGAGACCATCGTAGTTGTGGCAGTGAGCGTATGCCCTGTAGTATCCGGTTGTAAAAGGTCAAACATCTGCAGGTCTTCTGCCAGTGGTTGTGATGCCTTTGCAGGAGCCAGGGTGTCAGGCGCCAGTTCCTGGTAATAGGCAACGATATTCTTCCAGTCTTCGATACTGATATTGACAGCTTCTTTGGTTGGCTTGGGGAAATATTCATTCTCATGCCATACACCAATCCCCAGCTTAGGCGCCATTGCAGGCAGCACATGCTGTGTCCACGTGGTTTTATCCAGCATCGTTGGTGACACCGCTAAGTGACAGCTGCCACAATATTTTTCAGCAAGGAGTTTGCCTTTTTCCTGTTTACTCAGAGAGCAGGAGGAATATATAGTGATAGATGCGATAATGAAAATGAAAGGGAGTAGTGTTTTCAAGTGCGTCTGGATTGCGTAAAACGTGGTGATGTTGATGAAAGCAGAAAGGCCCTGTCTCCAGGGCCCTTCCATTTATCCTCGTTGTTAAAAATAACGATATTTTTAATATCCATCATTCTGCTCCAGCGTCTTTGCCCCGTTTTTGAAACTCAGGTCAATCTGACGTTGAGGAATAGGATAGTGCTCATTACGACCAACAACAAACTTACCGCCATTCAGGTCAGTAGTGATCTTGGACTCATAAGCGAAGAACCTGGTCATTTCAGCAGGTGCAGTTCCC
The DNA here is from genome assembly GCF_900102545.1 of Chitinophaga filiformis. Taxonomy (GTDB): domain Bacteria; phylum Bacteroidota; class Bacteroidia; order Chitinophagales; family Chitinophagaceae; genus Chitinophaga; species Chitinophaga filiformis. The sequence continues at coordinate 503,843 of NZ_FNBN01000001.1, forward strand.
CAACGAACGATGTCGAAGAAACGCTGACCTTCCATTGCCAGTTCCAGTTTACGCTCGAAGCGGATTGCTTTCAGCGCACCGTCTTTACCCATTGTGGCAAAAGCGCCTGCAGGATAATTCTTTACCAGATAATTTGCAGCTGGTGTAGTGGTAAAACCACCCATTGGCTTGGTGTCATCTATGTATTTGTATACAATCGTCTGCGGACTGGCAGCTCTGGTACGCACCATATTTACATATACCTGCGCAGCATCCAGGTTGGTCAGTTCAGCTTCTGTTTCTGCAGCCATTAACAATACATCTGAGTAACGGATCAACACCAGGTTGATCGCAGAACCAGGCGCCCAGGAGTTAGCATCTTTGTATTTGTCCTGGTTGTACTGCCAGTAAACGTTCTTCTTAGGAGCGTAAGGACCAGCATAATCCTGATCGCGCACCCAGCTACGGCCAGGGTGATTACCCCAGTCGAGGTAAGGAATACCACGGCGACCTACAGTCCAGTCAAGGCGTGGATCAAGGGTACCTGCATCAGGCGTAAATGGCGCGGTAGATAATATCTTCATATCGCTCTTTACTGCATGATCGTTGAAATCATCCAGGTAAGGTAAACCGTTAGCATCTGTACGGTAAGAGTTTACCAGGTCCTGAGTAGGCTGATAGAATCCGCAACAACCGAATGGGCTGTTGTAAGGGAAGTTCAGCATTTCACCCTGGTTACCATTGGAGATCTGACCGGTACCATTGTTGGCAGACATCTGAATAGCAAATACAGACTCGCTGTTATTCTTTGTTTCAGAATCGAAGTTGTCTTCGAATCTTGCTGTCAATGCATATTTCACACCTTTGGCAGTTACACCCTGTGTAGTGATCAGGTCAAACAACGGTTTAGCGTCTGTCCATTTTTTCTGATATACATAGGTCTTAGCCAGGTAAGCAGCAGCTGCCCATTTGTTTGCACGACCCACCTGTGATTGTGCAGGAGGCAGGTTCTCGTAAGCAAACTTGAAATCTTCTTCGATCTTTGGCCAGATATCTGTATTGTTAGGCTGCTTGTAATCGGTGATCTGTGTTTCATCTACCCAGGGCACTTTACCGAACATTTTCTTCAGTTCGAAGTAATAGTGACCGCGCAGGAAGCGGGCTTCAGCCTGTACCTGTGTTTTCTGTCCGTCTGACATATCCTTTACGTTAGGTAACAGCGACAGTATAATATTGGTACGTACTACGCCTTCGAATAATACCTTCCATTTTGTATTAAAGAAGCCGTTGCTCGCGTCAAACTGACCGGTAGCAATAAGACTGATCGGAGGCTGGTCAGTTGCATCACTACCCTTGTGTGCATCACCACCGGCTACGCTTCCATAGATCCAGTTGCTGGGTGCTGCTTCCCATGGGCCACCGGTACCGATAGCGGCAACATCCTGCTGCTGACCATCCAGTGCGGCATAAGCACCAACGAGTAATGCATCTATACCATCTTTTGAAGACACGTTTTCACCTGTCAGTGAACCCTGAGGATCACGTTCCAGGAAGCTTTTGCTACAGGCGTTAAAGAAGAATAGACCTCCCGCAACCGCAACTGCTGCAAGTATATATTTTGATCTGATTAAAGTCCGTTTCATGTTTAGATTTTTTTGATGTTCTCCAATTATTTCACCACGTTAATTAGAATCCTACGTTAACGCCCACCAGGAACTGACGCTGGTTAGGATATGCACCCTCATCCAGACCGAAGTTGGTAGTACCACCAGTGATCTCTGGATCAATGCCAGAGTATTTGGTGATAGTGAACAGGTTAGCTGCCTGTACATAGATGCGGAATTTCTCGATACCTATACGCTGCAGAATAGGTTTAGGTAAAGTGTAACCGAGCATCATGTTTTTAGCACGCAGGTAAGAACCATTTTCTACGAGGAAGGAGTTAGGCACCGTGTTGGTACTGAAGGAACCTTCGTTTTCCTGAATTGGTGCTTTTGCATTGTGGTTATCTGGTCTCCAGGAATCATACAGGGCTGTTTTGCTCTTAGCACCTGCGAAAGATGGATAGAAGTCTGTCCACCAACGTACCTGGTTCCAGATATTGTTACCCTGTACACCATACAGGAACACAGTGAAATCAAAATTCTTATAGTCCAGTTGCAGGTTCAGACCATAGCTGAAATCAGGGCTTGGGTTACCCAGGAAAGTACGGTCAGCATCTGTGATGATACCATCTCCGTTTGTATCCTGGTAACGGAAACGTCCCAGTTTGATACCTGTCTGATAAACTGCGTTAGGATTGTTAGTTGCTTTCTGTGCCTGATCATTTGCCGCTGCAATTTCTTCTGCACTATTCCAGAATCCTACAGTTTTGTAACCATAGAAGCTGGAGATAGGATGATCGATCGCGTTACGGATGATGAAGTTACCATTGAAACGACGTGCTTCCAGGTCGAAGTAAGGCGCGTCTCCGGAGATATTTACGATCTTGTTCTTATAAGTAGTTAAGGTCGCATTGGCTTTCAGTACCAGGTCTTTAGTGATATGAATGTCATTGATGCCCAAAGACAGGTCAATACCATGGTTCTGCATTTCTGCGATGTTCACAGCCGGAGGATCGGAACGGCCGGCAGTTGCAGAGACCTCTGGTGTGAACAGCAGGTCTTTTACCTGTTTCTTATAGTAGTCTGCACTGATTTCCAGTTTGCCTTTGAAGAGGGTCGCATCAAAACCTATGTTGGTGTTGATATTGCTTTCCCATTTAGCATCCGGGTTACCTATGGTTGTTCTGAAGAAACCAGAAGCCAGTGAATTGGAGGTACCACCGATGTCATAGAAAGAAGAACCTTTATTCAGACCATATTGAGTAAATGCGTTGGCCGGATTAACGTTCAGCTGGTTACCCATGATACCCCATCCACCTCTGATCTTTAAGTCAGAGATCCAGGATACATGTTTCAGGAATTCTTCCTGAGAAATACGCCAGCCTGCGCTGACAGCAGGGAAAGTACCATAACGGTTGTTAGCACCGAACCTGCTGGAACCATCACGACGGATAACAGCACCGAGGAGGTATTTATCCATCAGACTATAATCCAAACGGGCGAACATAGAGAACAGCCCATCAGTGAACGCATTACTGTTGTTTGTAACAGTACCGGTACCTGTACCCAGGTTAGTGAAATTAGGATCAAAGATGAAATAGTTCTGTGTAGTACCTGTTACCATACGACCATGGTTGTCGAATGCTTCAGTACCTAACAGCACTTTGATATTGTGTACCCTGGCGAGGGTCTGAGAGTAAGACAGGGTATTGGTCCATGTCCAGTTATAGCCACTGGTACCAGTTTCAGTATAAGAATTGACCTTGTTATTCTCTGCATTCTCATACTCAGGATAAGTGAAGCTATGATTAGAAGAAGAATAGATCTCACCACCAAAGCTGGTGCGGAAGGTAAAGTGTTGCAGGAAATCTACTTCGCCGTATACGTTACCTAATAAACGGTTACCCAGGCCTCTGTTATCTTTGGTACGCTCCTGTATAGCTACAGGGTTACGGGCGTTACCTAACTGAGCGCCGTTGGTGCTGAATGAACCTGCAAAGTTACCTTTGATATCACGTACCGGAATAATAGGCTGCTCGCGGAAAGCCATACCGATACCACTACCTTCTGTCAGCGCAGTGATACGTGGGTTGTCTATCACAGAAAACTCCAGGTTTTCTCCGATGCGTACATGTTTACCTACGTTAAAGTGGCTGTTGGAACGGATAGAGTAACGTTTCAGATAAGTATTGAGCAGTGTACCTTTCTGGTTGAAATAATAGAAAGAGAGGTAGTAAGCTCCCTGATCGCCACCGCCACTTACGGATACGTTATGGCTGGTGATCATAGCAGGTTTGAAGATTTCATGGAACCAGTCTGTACCTCCTTTATTTGCCTTGTTGATACGATAGAAATTGTCGAGATCAGAAGGGTTTTTATAGAAAGGATTTACATTGTATTTGGAAGGATCTACAGCAGGATCGCCTTCCATCAGACCACCCGGAGCGATATAGTCAGGCAGTCTTGGAGTAGCGCCGGAACCATACAGACCATCGTTATAAACAACGTTCGGATCTGTATTTTTCAACGCCATCCATTTCAGGTTAGCCATTTCCTGCGGAGAAAGCATGTCCCATACATTACCACCTTTAGGACGCTGGGTACCGTAGTAGCCATCATAGGTTACTCTTACTTTACCGTCAGATTTACCTCTTTTGGTGGTGATGATGATCACACCGTTTGCAGCTCTTGCACCATAGATAGAAGCAGATCCTGCATCTTTCAGTACCTGCATGCTTGCCACATCATATGGGTTCAGATCCACGATATTCTGGGTTGGGATTCCATCTATAACGTAGAGGGGAGTGTTGTTACCGAAGGTGTTCACACCACGGATACGTACCTGTGGTTCTTCACCCGGCTGACCAGAACCCAATACAGTGATACCGGATACCTGGCCCTGTAACTGGTTACTTACCTGAGCGGTAGGTTGACGGCTGATCTGTTCAACGTTTACAACAGATACAGCACCTGTCAGGTCTTTTTTACGTTGTGTAGCGTAACCTGTTACTACTACTTCATCGAGTGAACCTACTTTTTCATTCAGGACTACAGAAACAGAGGTAGCATCTCCTAACACTACTTCCTGCTGCGTATATCCTACAAATGAAAATACCAGGATCTCTCCTTTTTTGGCAGTAAGACTGAAATTACCAGCTGGGTCTGTGGCTGTACCACGGCCGGAATTTTTTACTGCCACTGTTACCCCTGGCAGGGGATTACCGGAAGCTTTGTCTGTGACCTTCCCGGTGAATTTAGTCTGGGCGAATGCAGCGCCGGCAAACAACAACAACAATAGCCAGCAACACGCAAATGTGCGGTAGACATGTCTCTTCATAACGTGAAACGTTTTTAAAAATTGGTTAATAATTAGCCTGTCCGCGTATATACACTGCGCCGTGTGGCAGGTACAGACACGAAAATTGACCGGGTTAAATCAATATCCTGGTCTTAGAGGGACACTATATAAATCCTTCCTTTCGGGCTCAAATCCATGCTGGTACCGATTGCATCGGTATCAATACAAATAATATATCCGGGCTTTTAGCTGTTAAAAAATGGGAATGGCGTACTTAATTTTTTTTAAGGACTACAGTTTAGTTTTTTCATACGTGTTAACATCAAAAAATTAGGGAACAAGGATTAGATCTTGGCTACTTTTAAACACACACTAAAGTTTCAATTGTTAACTGCCGACCAAGGTAACACATTCGTTTAATTTAAGCAAGACAAGCTGTAAATTTTTAATCAGTATTTAAGAAATTACTATCAGTTTTACAAAACGGTGAAGAAAGAGGGTGATCACAGTTTATCTGTGATCACCTTTACCGCTCTTCCTCTTTCCAGTTCATTGTGCTCCTGCCATTGATCCTGCCTGCGTGCCAGCAGTTGTTCCATCTGCCAGGACATGAACTTTGCTTCCAGCCTTTCAAGGCAAAGCTGTTTGTTCTGCAATTGTGAACGACTGTCCATCGCCAGCACCTGTATACCGGAAGGCATATGCGTGCCCCGCACAGCTGTCTCTACTTTATTCACGTGCTGTCCGCCGGGACCTGATGCACGACACGATTCCAGCTTCACATCCTTCAGGTCCCATTTCAGTTGTTCCTTCACATCAAAGACCTCAACGCCTACAAACCAGTTCTTGCGCTTATGGAACTTACGGTAAGGACTCTCAGCGATCCACTGTACCGTACCTCTCCACTCCTTTACAAAGGCCTCCAATCTTTTCTCCCTGATACTATTTTCTTCTTTTATTAATAGTACTGCGGATAACAGTGTGCCTTTCAGGTCACCCTTTTTACTTTCCAATACCTGGATATCCAATCCCTGTGCGCGGGCGGCCTTCATCATCAGTTCCACCACCTTTGCTACCACCCGTGTACATTCTGCAGGTCCTCTGCCGGCAGTTACCTGTATTATTGACTTGTTCATGTTGTTACTCTTTATACATTCTTACAAACCGGGGTAAAAACCGCCCCTCTACGGTCACCAGTTCCTGCTGTGCGGCTATCACACTTTCGATGTCCTTGTAGGCGAGCGGATTTTCCTCCACACTACCCCCGATCAATGTAACACCTGCTTCTCCCAGCATTTTCTTCAATGCAGACACTGTCATGCTTTCCCTTGCGCGTTTCCGGCTCATGGCTCTACCTGCACCATGTGAAGCGGAGAATAAAGACTGCTCCACGCCCTTACCTGTTACCAGGTATGCCGCAGTGGTCATACTTCCCGGAATAATGCCCGGCTCACCTTTGTGCGCCGGTGTGGCTCCTTTTCGATGCACGATCACTTTACGACCATCTTCCATCGTTTCTTCCCACGCAAAATTGTGGTGGTTCTCGATAGTGATCAGACGTTCCAGGCCTACTGCTTTGGCCATGTTGATATGTATCCTGTCATGACAGGCCTTTGCATAATCGCCAGCAAGCTGCATGCTTAGCCAGTATTCCTGTCCTGCCTCAGTGTTCATATCCAGCCAGGCCAGTTGCTGCGCCTCTCTTGGCAGCTTACAGGTGTCCATCGCGATCTTCGTATAATGCATCGCTATATTGGCGCCTAATCCCCTGCTGCCTGAATGCGACAACAGCGCAACATAATCCTTCGCAGGCAGTCCCAGGGAATTGTCTTCAGACAACCTGATCATACCAAACTCCACGAAGTGATTCCCGCTGCCTGAACTTCCAAGCTGACGTGCTGCTTTTGACTGTAGCTTCCTCAGTAGATCAGTGGCCTGGAAGGCAGGATCATCCAGTACAGGATGTTCCTGTTCTACCTCCAGTCCTCCTTCCATACCAAAGTGCGTCCATTCTTTCAACGCCACCTTCATCTGGTATCCATAACGTTTGATAAAGCTTTCACCTTCATCAAAAATGGACAGCGACATACGGCAACCAATATCCACACCTACAGCATAAGGTATAACAGCGTTATCAGTAGCCAGCACACCGCCGATAGGTAATCCATATCCCGTATGTGCATCAGGCATCAATGCACCCTGCACTGTTACGGGCAATGACATGGCGATCTCCATCTGCTTTTTGGCAGTATGCTCAATCTCCTTACCACCATAGATCTTCAGGCGTCCTGTTTGTTCCAGTAAGGTGAACTCTTTATGGTGAGTGACTTCTTCTTTTTCTATGAATGTGCTTGCGATCTTACCCAATACTTCGTCATTCACATATTGCTCAGGTCTTTCTTTAATACCTGTTAACAGTGTGATGAGTTGTTCTTTGGTATGATGCTTAAAATGTTTTGAAATTGTATTAATGACCAGACTTCTTGCACGGTCATTTGTATAACCGATCTTACTCAGTTCTTTTGTGCGTAAACTGCCCATATAGGTGCGTAATAAATTGTATAGTAATCCATATCGTTCAAATGATATCGAACGACAATTAAGGCATGAAATATCCCTTTCCGCAAGCGCAGCATATTGCCAATTTGTTCCCGAGGGGGGTGATCGACGCGACGTTCCCGGGGTTGCACCCCGCGCTACAAACACACGGCACCT
>NZ_FNBN01000001.1:512030-543355 GCF_900102545.1 Chitinophaga filiformis
TCTCCCGGGGTTGCACCCCGCGCTACAAACACACGGCACCTACGGAGCCGATTGGAGCGATTGATCACGTTATATGCCCGGGGTTGCACCCCGCGCTACAAACACACGGCACCTACGGAGCCGATTGGAGCGATTGATCACGTTAGATATCCCGGGGTTGCACCCCAGACTATAAGCACGCAATCACTTGATGACATGGCTGATCTGCGCGGGCATCCTAACGGTGTCAACTTGAACCAGTTTATACAGGCATAATAATGGGAGACACTAATGATGAATGATCATCAATGTTTACACGCTTTCCAGTAAATTAAAAAAGGAAATATTGCCTGTATCAGGCAGCGGGCGAAAAGGGTAATATGTGAATACGTTCTGTCATGATTCCTTGCGTTTTTAAGAGATGAACAATAAAGGAATTCGGATGCAAAGGTATATATTTTCTATATTATATCAACTATCTTCGTTCTATCGCTGATAATTTTTTTTCTATGAAAATATTCAACATCATCTGGGGTATCCTGTTCATTATTTTCGCAGGACTACAATACAATGATCCTGATCCTTATATATGGGGTCCTATTTACCTCTTTGGTGCTGGATGCTGTCTATTGGCTGCGGGCGGCCGCTTTTACAGACGTGCTTATCTCTTCGGCATATTCGTATACCTGGTATATGCAGCTTATCTTTTCTTTGATAAGAACGGTGTTATAGACTGGGCTACTGAACATCATGGTGAGAACATTGCTGAAACAATGAAAGCAACGAAACCATGGATAGAAGAAACGCGTGAGTTCTTCGGATTATTCTTACTGATCATCGTGTTGCTGATCAATTATTTCTATGCAGGCAAAAAGCTGAAGAAGCGTTAAACGACCCGGCCTATCCAATTCAGATAGGCCAGCAGGCGGCTAACCGGGTCCCTCTAAAGCCCGCAGACTTACTCCCCAGCGGAGAACGACCTCAGGGGAAAAGCGAAAGGCGGGGAACTGTCAGCGTGGGATAACAAGTAGGCTGTTGCTATGGGGAAATGCTTATTTTTGGTAATTATAACCCTTATACTGTGTCATACCCTCACAAACACACACCGGCTGTTGCCACTGGTATCCGCACTGCTTCGCAGGCATCTGCTAACAACACTGGCGCAGCTGGCGTTGCCAGGCCAGCCGTGAAGCCACAGTTCAACGCTGTATCTGAGGCGCCGGTTATGCAACCGGTAGTTCAGCAACAGCCGCCGCTTAATAACGTAGCGCAGCTCAAACTGAAGATCAATGGCCGTGACACTACACGTTCAAATCTGCGCCTTGTGAAATTGTATATCCTGGCAGAAAAAAACGAGGCCCAATTTTACAAGAAGCTTGGAATAAAAAAACCCAAAGAAAATAAGCCGTTTCTATATGCAAAGGCTGTATACAGCCAATTACGCATCGTGCATCCTTCCGTGCTAAAGATGCTATCACAATTAAAAACATGGGCACTTGAAAACAAGGTTACCCATACGTTTGCTTCCTGGGAAGAAGCAGGCGCCATAGCGTACCGGACTGCACATGAAGCGCAGAAAGCGTTGAAAATACATCCGCCCTCACCTCCCGGCACCCCGCTCACCGATATACAGGATGACTATATAACGCACCTGAATGGTCCCGGCCGTACCGCTGAGCATATGAAACCCAACGCCAGGTGGAATGAGCTGAAGATACATGGTCAGATAGGCGAATATGCGCATCAGCAACTACTGTCATCAACAGGCGTACAGTACCGGGATGCCAATGAACTTCTAGGTTATAATATGGCCGGCCTGGACACAATCAGCAATTCGACCTACCCCTTCGGACAATCAAAAATGCATTTGGGCACCACGGAGTCCCCCCAGGAAATGGTACGCACCTATACCGCACACGTAGGCAACGCGTCTCAATATGCCCAGATCTTCCTTACCAAGCTGTTTGCAGACACCAACGCAGGTCGGGCAATGCGGCAAAAGCTTATAGCTCTTAATAGGGTCTGGAATAATGATGACATTGCCAGATTGAACAGATATGGAAGAAAAAAGGAGTGGCTTGTCAGCAAAGGAGAAGAATCGCCATTGGAACCAGGCATTGAAGACGGCGAGGTAGTACAGACAGCCCCGGTGCAACTGATCATGAATGGTATGGTCTTTCCCGTTCCCAGTGATGTATATGACCTGATACCGGCAGACTTCCAGGAGTGGTTTGAGAAATTACCTTATGACCTCAACTGGTACCGCAAAGTGAAATCACAGATGGAATACAATTTTAACAAACCTCCCAAAACAGAAGAAGATAAAGATCCTACCTACAGGGGATAGTTAAAATCGGAATAACCGGAATAACCGGAATAATCGGAATAAGCATTGTCATCGCTATGCAAAAAGCCCTTCAACTCATAAAAAACCGGCCGTCTGCACAGTAATAGGGACAGCGTAAGTAGTACCGGTTTCAGATGGGAATGGCGGGCCTTCGGCTCTCCGGCAATACGACTGATGCTGCCCAATCCATATTCAACGCCTATTCGCTTGATAACGCCCAATAGCATTCCAGAGAGGAGAGGCGCCGACCGCCATCCCATACTGAAACCGAAGCTACTTAGCGGTAAAAGAAATCGAAACTACTTAGCGTAACAAAAAAGAGGATGTAAAACATCCTAAGCATCTTTTAAAGCACCAAATAAAAAGAGAGCCTGCATCTTACGATACAGGCTCTCTTTTTATCTAACGATGATATTACTTACTCATCAACTGGAACGACAATATTCCCAGCCCGGTCTTCTCTGCCGGATCAGCGGCTTTAATTGTCACATGCAAAGTATGTTGCTTCGCATCTGTCAAAGGTGCAAAAGAGATCAACGCCGCATTAGGCGCCATTCCCTTAGCTCCCACACCAATAGTCGCTTCTCCCAGTTTCACACCATCCGCCTTATCCAGAAATATCTCCACGATATAACCATGCTGTAAAGGCTCCTGCGTGAAATAATTGATGTTAATACCATTTACCGCTGTCAGGTCAAGATTCTTATAATCCACCCATCCATTACCAGTAGGTATCAGCAGTTTCTTACCATCAAATTCGAATGTAGAAACGCCATCTGATTTATCGAATGATGCTGCTGGTATCTTCGGACTTCTCAGCGAGATGGCATCCGTACCGGTGATCGGCTTGATACCAGGACCACCTTTATCAGTATAGCTGGCCATCAGGTAAAACACACCGTTATCTTTTTCCGGTTTACCTGCAGTTGCATCCACTGTACCGCTTACCGGCAATGATGGCGCAGCTTTGGTAGTACCGCCTAATGACATCACATATTCCACCAGCTGATGTGCTTCCGACTGCGTGATAGTAGGATGCGCAGACATAGCAGTTTCGCCCCATACACCACCGCCACCTTTGATGATCTTGTCTGCCAGGTAATCAGGCGCTTTCGGATCATCTTTATATTTCTCTGCTACCTGTTTGAAGCTTGGTCCGATAGATTTTTCATCTACTTTATGACAGGTCTTACAATCGCTGGCTTCTGCTATATTCTTACCGGCAATAGCGCCAGTGATGATCTGGTGGCCCTGCTGAGGAATACCTGCTTTGTCATTGCCTTCCATATAGTCAGACCTGATGTACAGGTTAGCATGATCGATCTTACCATCTGCAGTGGAACCGTCTTCTTTATCCTTCACACTTACACTGTAAGTAACAGGTTTACCAGGGAAATAGAACATCTGGTTACCGGTCACATTTATCTTCACTTCCGGCGTTTCATTACCTGCATACAGCTCTATACCATTACTGCGGGTGCTTCCGCCATTACCATCGAGTACTTCTACAGATACGGCGTATTCACCTGCTGTAGTATAAGTCACTTCTGTTTCCGGTTCTTTGGTTTCCTGTTTATTACCGTTGCCCAGGTACCACACGTATGTCAGCTGATCGCCATCAGGATCAGAAGATCCTTTTGCACTCAGTTTTGCTTTAAACGGCAGACCGCCAGACAGTTTATCCACATGGATCTCTGCTTTAGGTGCACGGTTACCACCGTTATAGTCTATACGCGACAGTGCAGCATCTTTGTTTTTGCTGAACCATCCATTGCCATACTCCAGTAAATAAATGCGACCATCAGGTCCCATCTCCATATCGATGATGGCATTGAATTTTGTATGCGGCACGAAATCTTCTGTCTTTGACAGGTTAAAGTCCTTATCGAAGGTTGCTACCTTGATCCAACCACGTACCCAATCGTAGAAGAAGAATTTGTTGTTATAGTAATCCGGAAGACGTGTTTCTTTCGGATAGAATTCATTGTAGTAGATAGGTCCCGCCATTGCATTACGACCGCCGCTACCCATTGACGGGAAGTCAGGCGATTTTGCATATGGATACCAGATAAATGCCGGCTGTGCCGGAGGCAGGTTCTTGATACCAGTATTATTACGGGAATTGTTAACAGGCTTCGCGGGATCAAAAGCGGGGCCGCTCTTACCTGTTTCGTAGTCATACAGATGATAGGCATAGTTGTTACCTACGAACATCGGATAACCAAAGTTACCGGGTTTCTTAGCCTGGTTGATTTCATCATAACCACGCGGACCACGGTTAGGATCGTCGTTGTTGGCATCTGGTCCTACTTCACCCCAGTATACGTATCCGTTCTTACGGTCTACTGAAATACGGTAAGGGTTACGTGTACCCATTGCGTAGATCTCAGGACGTGTATTTGGTGTACCTTGCTTGAACAGGTTACCATCAGGGATACTGTATGTACCGTCTGCATTAATCTTTATACGCAGGATCTTTCCACGCAGGTCGTTGGTATTGGCAGATGTACGGCGACCGTCATACTGCAGGTGTCCCGGACGATCGTCCAGTGGCGCATAACCATTGCTGACATATTTCTGTCCGGGTTCGTCGAATGGCGTGCTGTTATCGCCTGTAGACAGGTATAACAATCCTCCGGGGCCAAAGGTGATAGAACCACCGGTATGGCAGCAGATATTACGCTGAGAATACAGCTGGAGGATGATCTTTTCTGATGCAGTGTCTAACACATTATTCTCAAACTTGAAACGGGACAAGCGATTCACGGAAGTATCTGCAGGAGAATAATAAATATAAACGTAATGGTTATTAGCAAAATCAGGATCGGCGCTCAGACCAAGCACACCTTCTTCTGCATTTACGTTAGGTGTTTCTGTTTTGTAATATACACGCAGGAAACCCGCCTGTGTCAGCTTGTGGCTGCCTGAGTTATAATACATGATCTCTCCCCTGCGTTGCGCTACCAGAATGCTGAGATCAGGCAGGATGGTCATTTCAGTTGGTTCAAAGAACTCACCTGAAATGAGGGTGTTCTTGGTAAACCTGTTCTCTTCAGGCACGCGTAGTGTAGTAGCCTGTGCATAATCCAGCATGGTATTTTTACCAATAGCGTATTTGATACCGCCCAGGATGTGTGCGAGATACTGCGGTTCTGTATATGATTCATTGGTATGACCAAGCTCTGTATAAAAAGCACGGCCGCCATCGAAATCGTGGTACCAGCTGATCGGATGATCGGGGCCGTTGGTACCACCTTCGTAGCTCTTTTCATCTACGGTGATCAACACATGTGTGTTCTTGTTGATCTTCTTAAAATTGTACCATTCGTCAGTATGTTCCCATGTATCAGGCAGCGTTGCTGTGGCCTGGAAAGATTTGTCCTTTACCGTCAGTTTAGCCTTGTGTGTACCAGCAGGGTGATTATCGAAATAAGCGCCTACCAGTTCACCATACCATCCCCACTCATATTCGGTGTCAGTTGCAGCGTGGATACCCACGAAGCCACCACCTGACTGAATATATCTTTCGAAATCTGCTTCCTGGTAATTGTTCAGTACATCACCTGTGGTATTCAGAAAAATTACTGCTGCATATTTCTGCAGGGTATCTTCAGTAAAATAAGCGGCATTCTCTGTAGTGTCTACTTCAAAGCCATTTTCCTGACCAAGTTTCTGAATAGCCTGTATCCCTGCGGGGATAGAAGCATGCCGGAAACCCGCAGTTTTGGTGAATACCAATACTCTCGGATTACCGGGCCGGGTTTTCTTCTGGCAACCGGACATTACTGTTCCCAGTAATACCAGCAGCATCATTACGTACCTGATTTGCATGATATTTTTTATATTGAATTGATAATACGGGATACGACACACAAATGCCGTATCCCGTAATAGGGACTATCTTTTATTTTTTAGTTTTCAAATTCATGGCGTAGCGCAGGCCTCCAAGTACGTGCTGCAGGTATAGCGGATCGGCATAGGATTCTTTCGTATGGCCTAATTCCGTATAAAAAGCACGGCCTCCTTCAAAATCGTGGTACCAGCTCATAGGATGATTATCTCCATTCTTACCACCTTCGTAAGAGCTTTCATCAATTTTGATCAGTACATGTACATCCGGGTTAAGGTCTTTAAAGTTATACCATTCATCCCAGCGTGACCATTTCTCCTGCAGGTGACGGGTTGCATCATTGTTACGATCTACCACCAGCAAGGTAGCCTGTTGTTGTTTAGGATGGCTGGTAAACCATGCACCAGCCAGCTTGTTGTACCAGGGCCACCCATATTCGGTATCGGTAGCTGCATGAATACCCATATATCCACCGCCGTTATGAATGTACTTCTGCATCGCGGCCTGTTGTTCATCATTCAGCACATCACCGGTGGTATTGAGGAACAACACTGCGGCATAGCGCTTCAGATTTTTATCATTGAACACACTGGCATCTTCTGTTGTATCTACCGCAAAGCCATTTTCCTCTCCCAGTTTGATCATTGCCAGCTTGCCGGCAGGGATGCAGTCATGACGAAAACCTGCGGTCTTGGAGAATACCAGTAGACGAGGTGCTTTTTTGAAAGATGCGGCATAGCTATCTGTAGTGATCACCAATGCCAGCAGGAGGGCTACAATAAAGCATGGTCCCATCCTGAAAGGGACCATGCTTTGTTTACCGGCTTTATTGCAAGCGAGGTTATGATGTGCTTCCGTCTGTGACGAAAGGGTTGTTTCTCTTACGTGGATCTTGCTCATAGTATGTGGTATTACAGTACGTGAATCTTGATATTACGGTACCAAACCTCATTACCATGATCCTGGAGTGCGATATGGCCTTTGGCATATTCGCCGAAGCCTTTCCAGGTTTTGAATTTACTGTTGGCTACGAGTGTTTTCCACTCTTCGGTGCCCATGGTAGTTTCTACGGTTTTCACGCCGTTCAGCCAGAAGGTCAGTTTACCATCTTTCTTCAGGATCTTTACCTTGTTCCATTCACCAACAGGTTTTACGGCATTCTTTTCAGACTTCTTCAGGTCGTACAGGTCGCCGGAATTATGTTTAGTGATTTTACCATCAGGATGTTTAGCATCGTCCAGTACCTGCATTTCAGGGCCTGTCAGATAAGTAGCTTTGAACTGCGGATCTTCGTGTACGCCGAAAATGATACCGCTGTTACCTCCTTCAGAGATTTTCCACTCCAGGGTTAACTCATAATTTTCGTACTCGTCGTTGGTCACCAGGTCGCCGCCGGGAGCGCCATTCTTTTTGGCTTCCTGGTCGAGCGCCAGTGCGCCGTCCTGCACTTTCCAGGCAGCACTTGCATCTTTCTGCAGATAGGTGTGCCAGCCTTCGGTATTGGTACCGTTGAACAATAGTTTCCAGCCCGCTTTCTTCTCTTTAGCGGTGAGGGTATTCAATTCCTGTGCGGATGTGGATAAAGAGATCAGACTGAGTGCCAGAACGGGAATAATGTGCTTCATTGCAAATTGAGTTTTTTTATAGCCGATAGTTGCTGTACTGGCCCGCTTTGAAGCGGGACAGGCAACTACCGGCTATATATGATAGTTAATTTTAGAAAGCTGAGAGACCAATATAAAGTGCTGTCTGCTATTTCAGCGACAGAACATATTTCACCATTTCCTTAGCATCTTCTTTGGACACGTCAGGATGAGGCGTCATTGCTACTTCACCCCAGTGACCGCTACCACCGCTGATTACTTTGTCGGCCAGCATTTCGATGTTGGCATCTGTAGCTTCATATTTCTGTGCTACATCTTTGTAAGCGGGGCCTACCAGCTTCACGTCTACCTTATGGCAGGTTTTACAATCCTTCTGCTCTATCAGGGCAGCTCCCTTAGAGGCTGCAGCTTCAGCTGCACCTGGAGACACCATAGAGTTATCAGCCGGCGTTTCGCTTGCAGCTTCTTCTTTCTTTTCAGTTTTGTTTTCGCTGCTGCCGCCACCGCAGGAGGCCAGCACTACAGCACATAATACAACCGGCGCCAAAAAACGCATTCTCATTTTACAATCGTTTATAAGTTCCTAAATACAAATTGACTTCTATAAAAAAGCACACCTCATTTACTTCAATAAGTATGCTCAATTATTCTGTGATATTATTCCCAGCTAAAGCAGCATAGCATCTTCTTACGAACGACCGGAAGGTAATATACTCATCATTATACAAGGATGTATACATTATGTGATGAGCAGTCCCATTATTCCCCATTCATGATTTGTTATCTGCAGCTGACCGTTTTACCTTACAGCCCTAATACTTTCCTGTTGAGGGCTTCATCAGCTCCACCACCTGCAAAGTCATCAAATGCTTTTTCGGTTACACGGATAATGTGGTTCTGGATGAACGGCGCACCTTCTTTTGCTCCATCTTCCGGATGCTTGATGCAGCATTCCCACTCCATCACTGCCCAACCACTGTAATCGTACTGGGTCAGTTTGCTGAATACGCCTTTAAAGTCTACCTGACCATCTCCCAGTGAACGGAAACGTCCCGGACGGTCGATCCATCCCTGGTAGCCGCCATATACGCCGGAACGACCGGTAGGATTGAATTCTGCATCCTTTACGTGGAACATTTTTATCTTCTCGTGATAGATATCAATGTATTCCAGGTAATCCAGGCATTGCAGTACGAAATGGCTTGGATCGTACAGCAGGCAGGCGCGGTTGTGATTGCCGGTGGCCTCCAGGAAACGCTCGTAAGAAATGCCATCATGCAGGTCTTCACCCGGATGGATCTCATAACAGAGGTCTACGCCGTTGGCATCAAATTCGTTCAGGATGGGCAACCAGCGGTTAGCCAGTTCCTTAAAGCCTGTTTCCACCAGTCCTGCAGGACGTTGTGGCCAGGGATAAACTGTATGCCAGAGCAGAGCGCCGCTGAAGGTAGCGTGCGCGTTCAGTCCGAGGTTACGGCTTGCCTTTGCAGCATATTTCAGCTGATTGACCGCCCATTCTGTACGGGCAGCAGCATTGCCTCTTTTATCTGCGGGAGCAAAACCATCAAACAGTTCGTTATATGCAGGATGTACTGCTACCAGCTGTCCCTGCAGGTGCGTGGACAACTCGGTGATCTCCAACCCAGCGGCATTAACGATCCCCTTGATCTCGTCTGCATAGGTTTTGCTTTCAGCAGCCTTTTGCAGGTCTATCATACGGGAGTCCCAGGTAGGTATCTGTACGCCTTTAAATCCTAATCCCGCAGCCCATTTACAGATGCCCTCCAGTGTATTGAAAGGCGCAGTGTCTCCGAGGAACTGCGCCAGGAAAATTCCAGGTCCTTTAATTGTTTTCATACGTGCCTTTTAATGATTAGATTTCAAACGTTGTCCACTTCTCGGTGCTTTCGCTGGAACGAACTACATTGTCGATGAATGCCATACCACGGATACCTTCGTCTACGCTTGGGAAGTCGAGTGATTCAGGAGCAGGTGTTGTGCCGTCCAGTTTTGCCTGTAAAGTCTGTGCGAAGTTGCGGTACAGGTTACCGAATGCTTCCAGGTATCCTTCCGGATGTCCGCCTGGTGTACGAGTGTTGTGAATAGCATAGCTGCTCTGGTAAGCACCGTAGTTGCCACCTGCGCGATATATTTCAGCGGGTTTGTCCAGCCATTTTACCAGCAGGGTATTAGGCTCATGTTGTGCCCATTCCAGACCGCCTTTTTCACCATACACCCTTATCTTCAGTGCATTTTCTTCACCTGCAGCTACCTGTGATGCCATCAGCACACCGGCAGCGCCATTGTCGAAGCGGATCAGTACAGCGCCATCATCATCAAGGCCACGGCCTTCTACCATGATACGCAGGTCAGCGCAAAGCTTTTCAATCTTTAAGCCGCTGATATATTCTGCCAGGTTTGCGGCGTGGGTACCGATATCGCCGAAACATCCACTTTTACCGGAACGTTTAGGATCGGTTCTCCAGGCAGCGCCGGCGCTATCTTTTTCTGTTGGTCTGCTGAGCCAACCCTGTGGATATTCCACCCATACCTTACGGATCTTACCAAATGCACCTTCAGCAACCATACGGCGGGCCTGTTTTACCAGGGGATAACCGGTGTAGGTATGTGTGAGCAGCAGGGTCAGACCAGTCTGTTCTACTTTCGCTTTTAATTGTTTGGCCTCATCGAGATTAAAGGTGATCGGTTTCTCGATCACTACGTTAAAGCCTTTGTCCAGCGCCATCATCGCAGGCTCGAAGTGTGCGAAGTTGGGTGTCACGATGGTGATAAAGTCCAGCCTTTCCTCTTTCGGTAATGCAGCCTCTTTTTCCAGCATGGTCTTGTAATCAGTGTACGTGCGTGCCGGGTCCAGGAATAACATCTTTCCTGAGTCCAGGGCTGTTTCAGGATTTACGCTCAGGGCGCCAGCTTTCAATTCGATCAGTCCATCCATATTGGCAGCGATACGGTGAATTGCTCCGATGAAGGCATCCTTACCGCCTCCGATCATTCCCATTCTTAACTTACGGTTCATTGGCAAAACGTTTTATTCTTTATAGGTTTTGAGTTGTCTTCAGGACATTTAACGTGGAAGAAGCAGGAAAAGAGCTTTTCCGCCGTCTAATATATAAAAAAGTACAGGCAACAATCAATATAATACGCAAAATGTAATTAGCATAGGGGCGTTGCATTGCCTCCTGCATGAAAAGTCAGACCTGTACATTCTTTTAATATGAACCATCGCCGGCGCTATACATTATTCCGTGGGGACGCGTTTTCATCCGGGTTGCATCCGTTTTCATCCGGGGGCATCCGTTCGTTCCGGTTTGCATCCGTTTTGTTCCCGGGGTTGTCACCCCGGTTTTCATCCCCGGGGTTATCACCCCGTTTTCATCCCCGGGGTTATCACCCGGTTTTCATCCCGGGGTTATCACCCGGTTTTCATCCCCGGGGTTATCACCCGGTTTTCATCCCCGGGGTTATCACCCCGCGCTACAAACACTGAGACCCCTACCGGGGTCTATTGCCGCGAATGATCGCGTTATGCCCATGCGTTCCGGGTACCGTTTGTAATGGAGGTACTGTATAGCTTGCCGACCAAAACCCTAAAAGTAGAAAACTCCCGCCACATTTTTGTGTGATATTTTCATGAAGGAATTAGGTAGAACTACCTACAAAATTGGCTACTTTTGTCCTACGAAAGTGTTACAATTGATACTATTTAGTGTATGAAAAAGTGCTATTCCGGGGTGAAATAACAAATAAGAGAAAGGTAAATAATCAACTAAAAAACAAAGGTTTATAAAAAAAGAAAGAGCCAAATAAGACTATCCGGCTCTTGTTTTACTATCCTATGAAAACCCTAATAATGTAAAGGTAAAGTGTTGTAACAAATGATAGTGTTAAATGGTCGTTAATAAATAAATTTTTTTTCAAACGCCCGAGGTTGTTACTACGTGTTATAAACAACGGGACTCCTAACGGAGTCCTACATTTGGGACAAGATTCTTCTCTGCTTGTTCTCTCCGTCTTCTCTGCTTGTTCTCTGCTTATTCTCTCATGGTGCTTCTGGTATGCTTCTGGTATGCTCCTGGTATACTTCTGGGATGCGTCGTGTATACGCCGTGTATGCGTCGTGTATAAAGCGTATTTAGAATGTACCAGGGTCATCCCTTTGGCAGCCCCGTTTTCCCCTTCCGGGTTAACCCAGTGTATGCATTCGGCATGTATTCGGTGAAGTCGATAGCTTATAGGCTCTCTACTATAGTCGGAGTATAGTCGTACACTATAGATACCATCGAAGATCTGATTCGGAACAGGATGTTTATAGAAAACGTAATTAACAACCCACAATAGGACTCCGTTAGGAGTCCCATTGTTTGTAGCCCGGGGTGACAACCCCGGGTACGCGTTTGTAACACGGGGTGACAACTAGCCAAAACAAAGATGATAGAATGGCAGACCCTGCATCATTCAGACAATGAGTAGTGACAATTCTTCATCAGTCCGCTATATAAACATTTTGTACTTTTATTTAATATTTCAGAAAATCCTATGAGTAGAATCCTATTATCCTTATCACTGGCAACTGTGCTGTGTAGCTGTGGCGTATCCGGTAAACAGAAATTTCCTTCGTCGGCGAAAGACTATGCACTGGCGGACGCGATGCACTACGATCACACAGTTATTGATGCACTAAGAGAAATCGTACCGGGCAACATTAACAGATTAAAACCTACATCAGACGAGGCAATTGACAACACAAAACTGGGAGATGCCCTGCAATTTGAGTATGAGATCAACGCAGAGAATGCTGAGTATTATGAGCAGCTCAGATCATCATTAAAAAAGCAGGGATATCTGCTGTTTAAATCCGAAGAAAACTTTGGTACCACTCCGGATAAATTTGCCGTTCTGAAAAGTAAAGATCAATTCGACATTGTAAAATTCAGGGCAACTACCGGCGCAAATTATAATATCAGCAATGACAGTATCATGCTGAAACTGCATGAGTGGTATGGAGAACAGCCCTTTGACATAACAGGCGCTGATGCAGACTGGGTGGAAGTACATCTGCTTAAAATCACGCACCCTACGGCGCAGAGCTTTGCGAAGGAGGTATCTGCATTTTGTCCGGACCTGATAGAGCAGGGAGCTGAAACCGAAGAAAATCTGGCGGCGGAAATGATGCAGACCAGGCGCTTATTTCTCTGGTGGGATTAAATAACACTATTTTAACATTTGAAGCCGTCCTGTTCAACCGGGGCGGCTTTTTTGCACCGTCTACCTGCTTCGGCGCCCCTTAAATGTCCCTATCCTGCTGCTTTCTTCCTAAAAATGCGCTCCTGCCTGCCATAATACGGCATTTAGCCTTCACTATGTGCAAATAATTCCTAATTTTACAGGCCTTGCCAAAACCGGGTCTAAGTCTGACAGCTTGTCATCCGAGGCTGCATAAGCACAATATTTGGGTAAGGTAGTCAGGCACGATAGGACTATCGTCTTTGACTGTACAACTGTTTTAACAATCATTCGTAATAAACTCAACATGTTAGGTTTTTTAACTAAACTTTTTGGCGGGCACAAGTCGGAGAGAGATATCAAAGCCATCGAGCCTTTAGTGAGGCAGATCAATGAAGCGTTTGAAAAACTGCAATCCCTTCCTGTAGACCAGCTGCGCAACAAAACGCAGGAGTTCCGCCTGCGTATCAGTACGCATCTGGCCAAAATCGATGGCACCATTGCCGAAAAGAAAGCTGCGGCCGAAAACGTACATGACGTAGCAGAGAAAGACACTATCTATCAGGAGATTGATAAACTAAAGAAAGATCGTGATACTCAACTGGAAGAAGTACTGAAGGAGATCCTGCCTGAGGCCTTCGCCGTTGTAAAAGAAACTGCACGCCGCTTCGCACAGAACCCTACTATCACAGCTACGGCTACCCCGTTAGACAGGCAGCTGGCAGTGACAAAGGGAGAATATATCACCATTGATGGTGACAATGTGACGTGGAAAAACAGCTGGACTGCCGCCGGTAGTACTGTTACCTGGAACATGATCCACTATGATGTACAGCTCATAGGTGGTATTGTGCTCCATCAGGGTAAAATTTCCGAAATGGCTACGGGTGAAGGTAAAACCCTCGTATCTACCCTCCCTGCTTACCTGAACGCCTTAGGCGGTGAAGGTGTGCACGTGGTAACGGTGAACGACTACCTGGCCCGTCGTGACTCCGAATGGAATGGTCCTATCTTCGAATTCCTCGGCATTACAGTAGATTGTATTGATAAACACCAGCCTAATACCCCTGACCGTCGCAATGCGTACCTCGCGGATATTACCTATGGTACAAATAATGAGTTCGGCTTTGACTACCTGCGTGATAACATGGTGCATAGCCCGGACGAAATGGTACAACGTAAACACCACTTCGCCATGGTGGATGAGGTGGATAGCGTATTGATCGACGATGCGCGTACCCCGCTCATTATCTCTGGTCCTATCCCACGTGGGGAAGAACAGGAGTTCTACGCACTGAAACCACGTATCCAGCAGCTGGTAGAAGCACAACGTAAGGCTACCAACCAGTTCCTGATCGAGGCTAAAAAGCTGATCGCTGAAGGTAAAGATGATCCGAAAACCGGCGGTCTTGCCCTGATGCGTGCATGGCGTGGTTTACCAAAAAATAGCGCCCTGATCAAGTACCTCAGTGAACCTGGTATAAAAGTATTGTTACAGAAAGCTGAAAACTACTACCTGGCAGATCAGCAACGTGAAATGCCGAAAGTAGATGAAGAACTGTACTTTACTATCGATGAAAAGAACAACAGTGTTGACCTGACTGAAAAAGGTATCGGTCTGATCACTAAGGCCGGTGAAGATCCTCATTTCTTCATTATGCCTGATGTTGGTTCTGAGATAGCAGAGATAGAAAAGAGCAAAGAATCCGCAGATGAGAAGCTGCGTCGTAAGGAGACCCTCCTGCAGGACTTCGCTCAGAAATCTGACCGTATCCACTCCGTCCAGCAATTGCTGAAAGCATATACGCTCTTTGATAAAGACGTGGAATATGTGGTGATGGAAGGTAAGGTGAAAATAGTAGACGAACAGACAGGTCGTATCCTGGATGGCCGTCGTTACTCCGATGGTCTGCACCAGGCGATTGAAGCAAAGGAAAATGTGAAAGTGGAAGCCGCTACACAGACCTTCGCTACTGTAACCCTGCAGAACTACTTCCGTATGTATCACAAACTGGCAGGTATGACCGGTACGGCTACTACAGAAGCCGGTGAGTTCTGGGAGATCTACAAGCTGGATGTGGTAACCATTCCTACCAACCTGCCAATCACCCGTAAGGATGCGGAAGACCTCGTTTACAAGACTAAACGCGACAAGTACAAGGCTGTTATAGAAGAGATCAAAATACTACAGGCTGCTGGTCGTCCGGTACTGGTGGGTACCACCTCTGTAGAGGTATCCGAATTGTTGAGCAAGATGCTCACTTTCGAAAAGGTACAACACAATGTATTGAACGCGAAACAGCACGCACGTGAGGCACAGATCGTAGCAGAGGCTGGCTTAGCCGGCGCTGTGACCATCGCTACCAACATGGCGGGTCGTGGTACGGATATCAAGCTCGGTGCTGGTGTGAAAGAAGCGGGTGGTCTGGCCATCATCGGTACAGAACGCCATGAAAGCCGCCGTGTAGACCGTCAGTTACGTGGTCGTGCCGGTCGTCAGGGAGACCCCGGTACTTCACAGTTCTTCGTATCTCTCGAAGACGATCTGATGCGTATGTTCGGTTCCGATCGTATTGCGGGCCTCATGGACCGTATGGGCTATAAAGAAGGAGAAGTGATCCAGCACAGTATGATCACCAAATCCATCGAAAGAGCACAGCGTAAAGTAGAGGAAAATAACTTCGGTATCCGTAAGCGTCTCCTCGAATACGATGATGTGATGAACAAACAACGTACTGTGATCTACAATAAACGTAATCACGCTTTGTTTGGCGAACGTCTGGCTATTGATATCGACAATGCATTCTATGATGTGGCAGAGAAACTGGTCACTACGCATAAAGACAGCGGCGATTACGAAGCCTTTAAGCTGGATGCGATCGTAAACTTCGCTATCGATACAGACATCAGCCAGGAAGATCTGGCCCGTGTAGATATCAATACACTCGCTACCCGTCTCTATCAGCAGGCAAAAGAAAGCTACGAGCGTAAGACACAGGAACTCGCAGAAAATACACTGCCGGTTATTGAGCAGATTTACCGTGAACAGGGACATCATATCGAAAACATTTCAATTCCATTCACCGATGGTAAGAGAGGTATGAATGTACTGGCTAACCTGCAGAAGGTTGTTGATACCAAAGGGTACGAAACTATCAATGCACTGGAGCGCAGTATCACTCTTTCACTGATAGATGATGCGTGGAAAGAGCACCTGCGTGCTATGGACGACCTGAAACAATCCGTTCAGGGTGCGGTATACGAACAGAAAGATCCGTTACTGATCTATAAATTCGAGGCATTCGAACTCTTTAAAGACCTGAATGCGGAGACTAGCCGTGAGATTGTATCTTTCCTTTGCAGATCAGGTATTCCAGTACAGGAAGATAATCGTCCTCAACAGCAGCAGCAACAGGCGCCACCACCGCCGCAACCACAGATCCGTGAAGGACGTGAAGAAAAGACTGATATGAGCCGTATGCGTGCTTCTCACCAGGAGTTCGAAAACAGTAACGGTCATACTATGGTGGAAGAATATGCTACCAATGCAGAACCGGTAAAACAGGAGCCGGTGAAAGCTGGTCCGAAAGTAGGCAGGAATGATCCTTGTCCTTGCGGAAGTGGTAAGAAGTATAAACAATGTCACGGAAAAGATCTGTAATTCCGTAGAGATATAATTGAAAAGAGGAGCCTGTATCAAGCATGATGCAGGCTCTTTTTATTTTGGCATATGATGGTGACGGTTTTTGTTTGGATACGCTTTCCTTTTAGCTTTTTTTGTTAGATTTGATCTACTCGCAAGGCTGTTTCATGTAACTTCTGAATGTAATTCCTGTTTGTTTATTTTGATAACCTCATATGTATGACCACCAAAATCATCCTCAGCTTATGCTGCCTCGTAGCATTGTATTCCATATCATCATGTAAAAAAGATGACCATTCCCCCAAAGGAGATATTACCGGTAAAGTAGTCGTGTATGACTCACTGGGGAGACCACGTGCCGATTATTCCGGAGTACAGGTGATAATAGATTCCACGAACTTTTCAACCGTCACTGATGCCAGTGGCGCTTACGTTTTCCATAAGGTACCGGCGGGCACATATAATTTTTCATTTAAGAAAGAAGGCTATGGCACTTACCGTATTATCCGTCAGCAGCATGCCGGCGGGCCACAGGCCACGCGTCTGGATACTGCAGATGTAGGTCAGATCTACGATGGACCTACGGTGACACTTTTCATCGATATCGCAATTGGAGGGCCCAATAGCACACAGCGATTCACATACACTGAATTTGCCGCTCCTATTCGCGTTCCTGCAGCATCCGTAATGTATCTCAGTACTAAGCCGGATGTCTCACCAACAAACTTCGTAATCAGCATCAGAAATACCAACGCCTTTATTCCTGAGGACCGCATGTCCTACCAGACTGATAACGATCCATTTAACTATTATATAGATGCCAACCCAATTCTGCACAATTCACCTTCTGTGTATTGGTACATGGCTTTTGACAACGTCAGGGATATTCATTACATAGATGAAGCGGGGCGTAAGATCTATCCATGTCTCGGCAAAAGATTTGTAGATCCGGTGAATTCCCGGCATATTCCATCGAATGCCAGCAAAGCGAGCTATGGTGTTATCACGCGATAAAGCTATAAATACTCATTTCCAGAGGAACGGTCCGCTTGATGGATAGTCATCAGGTACCTCGGTTCATTGAATTGTATGAACTATCAAGACGTGTGACCGGAAGCAGCGACAACGTGAAAGGGTGTACAAGGAGATGATTTTCTTTACTTGTCTGTAGTCGGTCTTCACAAACTCTTCAATTTTTTTTACAAATTCTCAGTGGATAAACGACTTTTTTTGTTAGATTTGATTGAGCGAACATAACATCCTATTATGTCAGCTCTAATAGAATGGCATAAGAGCACGCGCACAGATCAACCTCAAAAGATCATAGATTCCACCCAAATATCAACAGTTTTATTTTTCTTATTAACCTTATCATCATGCAGCAGCAGGTATTGCTGTTATAAGTTTATGTTGGCCTTTTACCGCCAGAAAATACAGGACACAAGACAATTTGTTATATGACTCAAGGATGCACTGTCATGGTAAAATCTGTTTGACTATTTGATTAACCTCTTAATGTTATGACCACCAAAATCCTTCTCGGCTTATGCTGCCTTGTGGCAGTTTATTCGTTATTCTCATGCACTAAAGAAGGCGCACAGGGTCCTCCCGGGCCGCCTGGTGACACAGGAGTTTATGCCCCTCTCAAAGGTGATATCAGGGGTAAAGTGATTGTATATGATTCAACGGGAGCGCCCCTTGCTGATTATTCGGGCGTGATAGTCACCATAGATTCCACGAACATGGCCGACACTACTGATGCCAGTGGTGCTTATAGTTTCAGCCAGGTGACGGCCGGGCGGTACAACTTCTCTTACAGGAAGGCAGGTTATGGTACATACCGGATTATTCGTCAATTGCATCCCGGTGGTGCGCAGGCTACACAACTCGCGAATGCGGATGTGGGGCAGATATATGTTGGTCCGCCGTGTTTAGGGGGTGGTCCGATGTCCTACGGCGGCCCTGAAAATCACGAGATCTTTGCTTTCGCTGAGTTTTCAGCGCCCATGGAGGTGCCTACAGCCGTTGTCATGTATTTAAGTGTCAGCGGGCAACCCAAGACAGACTTTGTAAAGGCACTAAGGGACTACCAGGCAACCAACGGTTATCCTACACAATATGCCAGCCCCATCATCCAATCGGCTATGATATATGGAGACAGTGTATTGTTCAAGGCACGTAACATTACTTTCTCCCTGGCATTTGACAATCCCAAGGATATTCATTACACAGATGAACAGGGTCGTACTGTATACCCTTGTACAGGTCCCATCTTTAATTCGTTTACATTGTCGGCATCTTCTTTCACGCCTCCGATTGAGCAGTACAGGCGGCGTAATGATGGCGTTTATCCATTGCTACGCAACTTCCGTTTGAAGTAGTGTATACATCGCATCAGCAAGAACACATTATCCATTTTAATTCATCCACATGAAAAATATCATATTCCTCTCATTCTTTTTATGCCTTATCATGGCATGTGCTAAGGAAGGGCCTCCCGGGCCTAAAGGACCTGATGGTCCACCATATACCTGGCCGCCGGGCAATATTACCGGTTACATTAATCTGCGTGATCAGTTCGGGGGGGCTGTGGCAAGGCAGGACAGCGTATTGTTACAAACCTATAATGCAGACAGCATTTTCAGGGCTTACACTGACACAAATGGACACTTTTATCTGCCTGCCGTTCCACCGGGCAATTATGATATCAGTATCTCAAAAGCCGGTTATGATTCCCTCCATTTGTATGTGCAGCATGCAGGCGGTTCAATCGATAAATTCCTTGGTAGTATAGCAATGGCGCAGCATGTTTCGACAAAAATAATATCCTTTACTGCCAAGACATACCGACTCTTCCCTGATATCTTTATCCCGTTTGAAATTGTGTTTGAATGGCCGACACCGCACCGGTTTTCTGTATCGGGCTTCCAGGTATATCTTGATACATCAGCCGTACCTGGTGTAGGTAGAGGACTGTCCAAGCTAACTATCGCGACTGAGGGCCAGGATATCAATGGTACTACGGGTAAAATAGTAGGTAACATAACCATTCCGACCTACCTGGTGCCTTCAGGGGCTACATTATATCTGACAGCGGTAGCAGCACCTGTAAGTTCCGGTTATACGCCATGGCTGAATTATGCTACGGGCGCCCAGATAGCATATCCTTATCTGGGAGATTCACTGAAAATACAGACCTCTCAAATAGAATAATCTCATATGAAACAGCTAATATTAGTATTATACTGCTGCCTTTTTATGGTAGCCTGCGTAAACTGGGATGTTACGGGTCCTGCAGGACCAGAAGGCCCTCCCGGTCCTCCGGGGCAAAAGCCGCCGGGTGCTGATACGTCTTCTATTGTAGGAAGGGTATTTACCTTTAATGAGTTTACGACGCCTATATGGCCCGTAGACAGTGTCAAAGTAACATTATATCTGAGTGCTGATTCTATACTTGAAACAATGGCTGATACAGCCGGTTACTATCAATTCCATGGTATAGGCACAGGCACCTATAATCTGAGCTTCCACCGCAACGGTTTTGGTGAGATGAAGGTGTTCGGACAGACACATATTTCCGGAGGTACGCTGAACACTACGGTGCAGGACGTATCAATTGTACAGATACCTGTACAGAACGTGCCTGATTCAGTCTGGTTTGAATATACAATTCCTAATTATATCAACATAAGGATCCACCTGCCGCCTGGAGGCATTGTGATGACCGGCAGGAATTACGAGGTATATTTTTCCAAACATGCTGATGTCAGCGACAGTAACTATCTGACCGGCGTAGCATACTATGCTCCTAACACACCAAAGGACTGGCTTACTCCTTACTTCTCTCCGGGTGATTCTATATATGCCCGTATATATGTATTTCCTAAATACTTCTATACACCATGGGTGGGATGGGCAAACACGGTCAGACCAGGCGCTTACTATGTAGATCCTGCTTCGGGAAAAGTTGTATATCCATTCAAGAGTAAAGCATCAGCATTAGCTAAAGGTGTTTTTAACTGATGCATTTATTCCGAGGGAAGGACTATCACAAGTAATATTTATTTCAATATTCTGATAAACCATTTAATGTATGACCTCCAAAATCTTACTTAGCCTATGCTGCTTTGCAGCAGTCTGTTTGCTATTCTCCTGCATCAAAGACCCGAATTGGCCTCCCTCTCAAAAAAAGGGAGACATCACCGGGAAAGTGATCATGTATGATTCAATGGGCGTAGCGCTGTCTAATCATGCAGGCGTGCTGGTTACAATAGACTCCACAGGTCTGAGTGCCATCACTGATGCCACCGGAGCGTATAGCTTCAAAAAAGTGAAGGCAGGACAGTATAACTTTAGTTATTCAAAGGAAGGCTATGGTACCTACCGGATCATTCATCAGCTACACACTGGCGGCACGACGGCTACACAACTACCTGATGCCGAAGTAGGTAAGATCTATGATGGTCCAACGGTAACGAACTTTGACTACTTTGGTTTGGGAAGTCCTAATAATCCGCAGATTGTTACAGTAACGGACTTTGCATCTCCTATGCGGCTGCCGGCAGCCTCCGTGTTATATATGGATACTATCCCCAATCTTTCTAAAACAAACTTCAGAGGCTATATCAGGTATGCTGCCCTGCAAGGTATCCAGGATAGTATGTATTACTGGACGCCCGACATCGATCCGCATGTCATAAGAGCAGACAGTGTGTTGCTCAAAGCACGCCACCTTTATTTCTATCTGGCATTTGACAATCTAAGGGATATTAAATACATAGATGAACAGGGTCGTACGATACATCCCTGTACAGGTAAAAGGTTAGGGGCATTTCAATTATATGGAGCTCTATTTGAGGAGAATCCTTATAGCAGCAGGCAAGCCGGTGACGGTACTCAGCTGCGGTTCAAACAGCGCTAACTGATTGCACTTTTATACGGTATAAGATGATCTCAGGCAGCACCGAACAGTGCTGCCTGATCTGTTAATATGTGCCCCGGTATGTTACCCCATTTCCAGATTTCCCTTACTTTCGTGACCGAAACCTGTCACAATGAAACTCAACAGATACATAGACCACACTGTCCTCAAGCCAACTACCACACTGGAAGACATTAAGAAACTCTGTATGGAAGCGGTGGAATATGATTTTGCCGCGGTATGCATCCCTCCGCCCTTTGTAAAACTGGCGAAGACCTTTGTGGGCAGCACCACTACCAGGGTGGCTACCGTTACCGGCTTTCCTTTCGGTTATTCCGCCATAGAGGCCAAGGTGGCTGAAACGGTACTCGCCATTGTGGATGAAGCTGACGAGATCGATATGGTAGCGAATATCCTGGCTATCAGGAATAAGGACTGGGATTATGTGGAAAAAGAGATTGCGACCATCATGCCCATCATCCGTAACCATAATAAGGCGATCAAGGTGATCATTGAAAGTGGCATATTATTGGAAGAAGAGATTGTGCAGTGCTGCCAGCTATATGCTAAATACCAGGTGGATTTTGTAAAAACCTCTACGGGGTATGCAGAAAAGGGAGCAACCGTTGCTGCCGTGCAACTGATGAGGGCTAATCTGCCGGCAAATATTCAGATAAAAGCTTCGGGCGGTATTCGTACCTTTGCGTTCGCCAAGGAACTGATTGACGCTGGCGCCACGAGGATAGGGACGAGCAACGGGGTAGCACTCATGAAAGAATAATTGCGGTGATGGCAGGTAGCTGCTGCTGCGTGATTATCCTTCTAAACAGATGAATATGAAACACTTAATATTATTATTCTCCGGATTGCTGATCGGAGGCCTGGCCATGGCCCAGGACGCACCTATCGCCAGCACAGGTGGCGTGAAGGTTGTAAAAGACCCCCGTCTCGACCTGCTGGTCAGGAAGCAGATCTACATCAATACCCTGGCCATCCGGAATCAGCCGGGATTCAGGGTACAGGTCATCTCTACCAACAAAAGGAATGAGGCTAACGATATAAAGGCCAAAGTAATGCACTTATATCCCGATTACCGTACTTATATGGATTACCAGGCTCCGTATTTCAAGGTACGCGTGGGCGACTTTAAGAGCCGCGAAGAGGCAGCCGACCTGCGGGATAAACTTTCAGACAACTTCCCGGGCGGCATATTTGTGGTACCAGCCATTATTAATGTGACACCAGAGAAAGAAGGGAATGAAGAATCGTATTAAAGCACTAGCGCATCAGTATGCGCCGGAGTTCGTTGCTATCCGCCGCCATATCCACTCCCATCCTGAATTATCTTTCGAGGAATATGAGACATCAAAATTCCTGCAACAGAAACTGGATGAATTTGGCGTATCCTATACAGCCGGCGTTGCCGGAACCGGCATTGTTGCCATTATAGAAGGAAAAAATCCATCTTCCAAAACCATCGCCTTACGGGCGGACATTGATGCACTTCCTATTACGGAGGCCAATGATGTACCTTATAAATCACTCAATAAAGGTGTGATGCATGCCTGCGGGCATGACGTACACACTACCTGTGTGTTGGGTGCTACCCGCATCCTGCAGGAGCTGAAGGATGAATTTGAAGGCACTATCAAAGTATTATTCCAGCCCGGTGAAGAGAAACATCCCGGAGGGGCCAGCCTGATGATCCAGGCAGGCGCACTGGAAAATCCACGTCCCGACGCCATCCTGGGCATGCACGTGCAGCCGACGATGGAAGCCGGTAAGCTGGGTTTCAGAGCTGGACAATACATGGCCAGTGCCGATGAGATCTATATCACGATCAAAGGAAAGGGCGGTCATGCGGCATTGCCACATCTGACGGTGGATACTATCCTGGTGGCATCTCACATAGTGGTAAGCCTGCAACAGGTCATCAGCCGTAATAATAATCCCTTCTCCCCTTCTGTGTTGAGCATCTGTGCCTTTAACGGAGGATATACGACCAACGTAATTCCCAGCGAGGTAAAACTGATGGGGACCTTCCGCGCCATGGATGAAACCTGGCGTTTTAAGGCGCATGAGATCATTAAAAAACAGGCTACGGAGCTTGCTCATGCTATGGGTGCCGAAATAGAAGTGGAGATCCTGGTGGGGTATCCCTGCCTGTATAACAATGAAGGGGTGACTGGCAAGGCGCGTTCTCTCGCGGAAGAATTCCTGGGATTACCGAACGTGGAGGATACTGAAGTGCGTATGGGTGCAGAAGACTTTGCATTCTATTCCCAGATCGTGCCGGCCTGCTTTTTCAGACTGGGTACAGGGAATATTGCCCGTGGCATTACTTCCGGCGTACATACGCCTACTTTCGATGTAGACGAAAATGCGATCGAAGTGGGGATCGGTACTATGGCCTATCTTGCCACTCAATTCCAATAACAATACCTCTATGACATATACAAAGGCCGGGATGCAGATCCTGGCCTTTTCCATTAATAAGTGATTGCTTTTTGAATATTTAACCAAAAGAGGCCTGCTTGAAAGCGGGCCTCTATCAACATAGCCTTTTTGTCTTTCGTTATAAAAAAAGTTATTTGATCTGTTTCATGCTGGTTAATGATTCGCCGGTTAATTCCAGCTCCCGCAAGCTGTCTACGGCCATTGACACATGGCCATAAGGTACTGCATAGGACCTTAGCACACTGGACTTTCCTAATTGCAGGTAGATGGAATCAACCTGGCTGTTTTTACCAGCAGCTTCAAATTCATTCTCTTCGCCACCTTTTACATCCAGTACATTTACCTTCATATCGATCAGTTGAACATTACAGGATTTACCTGCCAGTATGTTCAACGAAGGCAGATTAAAATTTCGCAGAGAAACACCGTTTCCTTCAGATAAGATCACAGTTTGCAATGCCGGACATTCCAACACAAAATCATCGCCGTCTTTCATTTTGATAAACATCGTATCATTTTGAACGGAGTAATCAAACTTACGATCCTTTTCTCCCCAAAAATAAATCTGGTATTTTTCATCTCTTTCAACAGTCAGACGGTCGCTTGATATTCCCTCTATCTTTAATACTTTGAATGCGCTGACAGGAGTTTTGCGTTCTTTGCCGTTTTTATCATCATCTGTCAATAATCCGTCTCCGCTTCTTCCTCTTTTATAATTAGCCCACATCACTGTGTCGGAGAGCAGCATCAGCAAAACGATCAGTCCCACGAAAGAGAGTAATAATTTATTACTGGTCTTCATAAATGTCTTTTTAATAAATTATCTGAAATGAGATTTTTTATATTTCTCGTAGTGTGTTTTTAATTCATCCAGTTCTATATCCAGTAAGTAGATATTGCGGAAGAATTGTGGCAGCTCATTGGCCAGGAAACGTTCTTTCTTCAGTTGCTTTATTTTCTTTCCCGCGTTGGGGGTAACGAAGTAGCCGATCCCTCTTTTATTATAGATGATCTCATACTGCTGCAGATACTCACAGGTACGCATTACAGTATTGGGGTTCACTTCCAGTTGCACTGCCAGT
Source organism: Chitinophaga filiformis (assembly GCF_900102545.1). Lineage (GTDB taxonomy): Bacteria > Bacteroidota > Bacteroidia > Chitinophagales > Chitinophagaceae > Chitinophaga > Chitinophaga filiformis. The sequence continues at coordinate 537,158 of NZ_FNBN01000001.1, forward strand.
TCCCGGACAGAAGGAATTCTATCCTCCGTCTTCCACTTATCCAGCAATATCTGCTCACACATATGATCTGCGATCTGGAGATATATCGCTTGTGATTCTTTGAATTCCATAAACAATTTTTTAAACAGGCATCGCCTTGATTACATCTCTTTATCTCTTAACCGCATATATGCTAATGTCCAAAGCATGGGCGTGACCAGGTATTTGGCAAAGAATAAGAGCCCATCTCTCACATTTGGTGGCAGCATCAGGAATTTATGTGTCTGAGGAGCGTATTCTGAAGGATGTTCACCCAGCATCACGTTGATACCAATAAAAGGGAATTGCCCATTCCAGCCAACCATGCGGCTGCCAAAGAATATATAAGCAAAGAGGGTATTCAGGAAATATAAGGACAGCAAAAATATCATGAACAGGAATACGGTTTTGATAAAACTATACTTTTGAAAATAGATAGTACCCAGTAACATGACAGCCTGCGTGATAAACCATCCGTAATAGATATACTTCACATAATCTTTACTGAACTCACGGCGCAGATCATTTTCCATATGATGGCCGGTGCGCAATGCGAGTACTCCATCTATACCAAGGTAAGCGAGGTAAAAAGCAAAGTGATAAATCAGCAGGAAACCGATGGTAGTTACCACTAACGTGCTGAGATATTTTTCCAGTTGCGAGGCAGGGAATAGCAGGTAATCTATGCCCTGTGATTTATTGGCTAGTTCACTGAAGGAAAGGCTTGTGAAGATGAGCCCTGTTAGGAACAGCCCCATAAAATACAATGGCATTAATCTGCTGATGACAGGCTGTACCCTGAAATTATCGGATAAGTTGAACAGCAGAATAATGATCAACAACACTGTCAAAACGATGACTGACATCCCGTAGATGCGGTAATTGTCTATCAGGTGTTTTCTCATATAGAGGCCAAAGCGGCCAGCGCTAAAAACATTATTTGTTTGCATAAGTAGTAGCAGGGGTTAGTTAAAGATTTGAGAAATACTTTCCCTTTTTTCCAGCACAGCGTTGAACAATAATTCCATATCAATGCGGCTGTGTTCTGTGCCTTCATTAGGAGTGATAACAGCATGCCCGCGGATAGAACTATCCGAGAACAATACATTCCCAGCTTCAGCCATATTCGTTACGTTCTTAAAACACAGCCTGTCGGTGACTGCTTCCACATTCTGGCGGAAGATGATCTTATGATCGTCGATGATCACGATGCTATCGATCAGGTTATCCAGATCGCGTACCTGGTGGGTAGATATCACGATGCATTTATCATCGCTTACGGCAGCCGCGATCACTTTACGGAACTGGCTTTTGGAAGGGATATCCAATCCGTTGGTAGGTTCGTCCAGTATCAGTGCTTTGGTATTGGCGGCCAGGGCAAAGCTGATCAGCACTTTCTTCTTTTGTCCGTACGACATTTCCGTCAGCCGCTGATCTACAGGAATATGGAATTCTTCCATGTAGTTATGAAAGGCCTTGCGGTCGAAGTTGGGATAGAATGGCGCATAGGTATTGAGGTATCCTTTGATGTGTACCTGTGGCAGGTAAAACTCTTCAGGGACCATAAACAGGTTCTGCAAAAAAGCGGGCTGGCGGTAGCGGGATTCGAAGCCCATTACTTTGCAATGGCCTTGCTGTGGAAATAATAAACCGGCAATGTGTTTCAGCAGGCTGGATTTACCGGCTCCGTTCTTTCCCAGTAAACCATAGATGTGACCAGCTTCCAGTTGCAGGTTCAGGTTCTCGAAGAGGGGTTTGTTCTTCCGATAACTGAAGGAGAGATTCTGGATAGATATCATAGCTTAGTGATTTAGTGTACTACATATCTAGTACACTGTAAATGTATGAAGGTTTTTTTTATAATTCCAAAAAAATTATGTGCAGCGAGGGATTATGTATTGTTCGCAGGATGTGCAGGTTGACGTTTTGGGTGCATCGGTGTTGGTTCGGGGGGATAAACCATTACATTTCCAGGGGTTGAAAACCCATTCGATCCCCCCGGGGGTTGCGAACCCCATTCCATCCCCTGGGTTGAAACCCGGGGCTACAAACAATTAGACCCCTACCGGGGTCTAATGCAGCGAATGATTACGTATTGTTTCGGGGGGATGCATCGGTGGACGTTCGGGGGAATGAAACCATTACGTTTCCCCGGGGTTATCACCCCGCGCTACAAACAATGAGCCCCCTAAAGGGGTCTAATGCAGCGAATGATCCGGTGTTGTTCGCCGGGATGTACCGGTTGACGTTCGGGTGCACCAAGTGCATCATTTTGCGCTTAATGTTTAGTTTTCAATAACTTTTCCCTGTAGAAGCATTTCTACACATTAAGACTTTTTTATAGGTTATATTTGCTCGTGGTTTAAACTAAAATATAACTCCTATGAAAGGCCCTATAGCAGCCTTGCTTTGTTTAAGCCTTTTATTTTCAGCGATTACGGTATCCGCGCAGTTCGTAAAGACGAAAGACCTCGAGAAGATGAAAAAAAGGACCAGGATCCTTGTGGTGAAAGAAAAACCTGATAAGAAGATCTTAAAGCAACTCGCCCGTAGTTCCTCTGAAATGGCAAATGCTTATAAGCAGGCTATCAAACAATTAAACCAGGACTTCCCGGAAGCAGTCAGGCAATTCTGGACAGTGAACAGTGGCGCTACTATTGAAGTACGCACAGAAAAAGAAATTGAAAAGATCCGCAAGAAGAATGACAGAACCAGCATTGTGATGGACTGTCAGTCGCTGCATGTTAAACCCGGCGTCAAAAGCCGTTACGCCAAATATGCACGTACCTACACCACCTCCCTGTTATGGGAAAAGGATAGTAAAGACCTTAGCATCCCGGTCATTAATATGACCTTTATAGAAAATGACCCTCAGTATCCTTTTTACATACAGAATATGTCTGACAGGTTCCCTGATTTTGTCGATCTGGCAGTGGGATTGCGCTTAGCCACCTTTGTGTTCAACGAACAGCTGGATGGTAAATCGTCCACTATTCTGCAGAAAGAGATCAAACACAATGCGGTACTGATGAAAGGTAAGACCCTGGTATTGTGCAGGGAATGGCTGGACGAAGCTTTTGAAGCCAATACGGCAAAACGGGATTACCCCTATCCTATCCGTTATGTGAACCAGGAGGAACTGGAAAGTCTGATCCGTAAGGATACTTTTGACAGCACTGTCGTAGCGTATGTGCCGGCAGGCGTATTCTCAACCTTCGATCGTAATACGCCCAGTATGGAGGTGCATATGCCTGTGGTTTTCGATCCGGTGAACGGGATGCCGCTTTGTCATTCCGACATCAGCGATGAGATGTTCCAGGCCTGGGGGTTTTCACTCATTCCCAAGATGGGAAAGACGGTCGTCGGGTTTAAGAAGATCCGGAATGAGGATATCCGGAACTTTGCAAAGTCCATCAATGAAGGAGAAGAAATAGATATTACCCGGAGTATAAAATAAAAGAAACGCCTCACAGATTGTGAGGCGTTTCTCATTTATCGTTGTTTCTGATTGACTTACAATTCAGGATACAGTACGAACTGTTTCATAAAGTCGTTCACTGAACCTCTTACCTTAGTGATAAGCGCTTCATTATCAGCATCCATCAGCAATTCATCGATCCAGGATACTACCTGCTGCATGTGCTCTTCTTTCATTCCGCGGGTGGTGATAGCTGGTACGCCGACACGGATACCGGAAGTAACGAAAGCGGATTTATCATCGAAAGGCACCATGTTCTTGTTAACAGTGATGTCTGCTTTTACCAGTACCTGTTCTGCCTTTTTACCGGAAATGTTCTTATTACGCAGATCGATCAGCATCAGGTGGTTGTCAGTACCGCCAGACACGATCTCATAACCTTTTTCCACGAATGCTTTAGACATTGCCTGGGCGTTTCTGATGATCTGTTTTGCGTATGCATCGTATTCGTCGGTCAGGATCTCGAAGAAAGAAACTGCTTTGGCAGCAATTACGTGCTCCAGCGGACCGCCCTGAATACCAGGGAATACGGCAGTATCGATCAGTGAGCTCATCATGCGGATCTCACCTTTTGGTGTTTTCAGACCGAACGGATTTTCAAAGTCTTTACCCATCATGATCAGACCACCACGGGGACCACGCAATGTTTTGTGGGTGGTAGTGGTTACAAAATGACAGTGTTCGAACGGAGAGTTCAGCAATCCTTTAGCGATCAGACCAGCAGGATGCGCGATATCTGCCATTACAAAAGCACCTACCTGGTCAGCGATCTGGCGGATACGTTTATAATCCCAGTCACGGCTGTAAGCAGAGGCACCACACACGATCAGTTGTGGTTTCTCTTTCAGCGCGATTTCTTCCATTTTATCGTATTCTACGAGGCCGGTTTCCTTATTTACGCCATAGGAAAGCGCCTGGTATAACTTACCTGAGTAGTTTACCGGAGAGCCGTGGGTCAGGTGACCGCCCATGCTCAGGTCCAGTCCCAGGATTTTATCGCCTGGTTTCAGGATAGCCAGCATTACTGCGGCATTTGCCTGTGCGCCGGAGTGCGGCTGTACGTTCGCATATTCTGCATTAAAGATCTGCTTAGCCCTGTCAATGGCCAGTTGTTCGCTCTGGTCCACGATTTCACAGCCACCATAATATCTACGTCCCGGATAGCCTTCCGCATATTTGTTGGTCAGCACGGTCCCCATCGCCTGTATTACCTGCAGACTTGTAAAGTTTTCCGATGCAATCAATTCTATGCCATGACGCTGGCGTTCCAGCTCCTGGCCGATGATATTAAATATTTGCAGATCTCTTTGCATTGTATGTACTTTGAAAATTTGCTGCAAAGGTAATCGAATTTGCGAATAGTGCATAGTGAATAAAGGATAGTAGCTAGATTTTTTTGCTACAAAAACACATTACTACAGTTATAAATACTAGAAAACTTAATAATCCATAGACGATAGTTCAAGCTCTTGTTAACTGGTTCTGCCTGCCCTATGGACTATTTTCATTTTTTGTTCTACCTTCACGCCCTCGGTACAAGAGAACGAGACGGATCATTTAAACTAACCTGCGTACATGAAGGCCATTATACCTGTAGCTGGTGCTGGCACCAAGCTACGTCCTCATACATATACACAGCCGAAAGCATTAATTCCCCTTGCGGGCAGAACTATATTAAGCATCATCATTGACCAGCTGGCAGAAGCTGGTATTACTGAATTTGTGTTTGTCATCGGATACCTGGGGGAAAAGATCCAGCACTATGTTCAGAAGAAATATCCTCACCTGACCTGTCACTTTGTACAGCAGAACAGTCGTGAGGGTACCGGACACGCCATTCTGCTGACCAGGCAGGTAGTGCAGGACGATGAGATCCTGATCGTACTGGGCGACACGATCTGTGAAGGCAACTTCCAGGAACTAATCGCGGCTCCGGTATCTATGCTCGGCCTGAAGAAAGTGGATGATCCCCGCAATTTTGGTGTGGCAGAACTGAATGAGGACAACAACATCATCCGGGTAGTGGAAAAACCACAGATCCCTAAGTCCAACCTTGCCCTTGTAGGTGTTTATAAAATAAAAGAGACTGGACAACTATACGATTGCCTGGAACAGAACATTCTCAATCAGAAGAAATCGCACGACGAATTCCAGCTGACGGATGCACTGCAGTGCATGATAGAACATGGCGTTACCTTCAAGACCTTCAAGGTAAGCAACTGGTTTGATTGCGGCCGGAAGGAAACGCTGCTGGAAACAAATGCTATTCTCCTGAGTAAAGATAAAATGCATGGCAATCACGAGCATCCTTATGAGAATACGATCATTATCCCTCCGGTGAGTATTGCAGAGGGATGTAATATCAAGAATTCTATTATTGGACCTAATGTGGCGATCGGGGATAATACTGTTATTAATTATTCGATCGTGAAGGATTCGATTATCGGATCGTTCAGTAATTTGTATGAGGTGGTGTTGAAGTCGTCATTGATTGGTAGTGATGCGAATATTCGTGGGTTGAGTCAGAGTTTGAATATCGGGGATAATACGGAGATTGATTTGGGGTAACAATAAAGGCACACGGTTACAAACAACACATTCAACATAACGTAATAGGCTCCGTTAGGAGCCTTACGTTTGTAACGCGGGGTGAAACCCCGGGGAAACGCGATGAATCATTCATTCCACACAATTAACAACGC
>NZ_FNBN01000001.1:544640-667930 GCF_900102545.1 Chitinophaga filiformis
ATAGGCTCCGTTAGGAGCCTCGTGTTTGTAGCGCGGGGTGAAACCCCGGGACGCATATGGTCCTCCGGAGGGTCCCCCATGTTATGTTCATTTTGTTCATTTTCATTACACATGTATACGTTCCCGTTTATATCAATACATTTATATCCCAAAATGCTCAAATACTGTTTGCTAACCAACCGTTTATGGCTAATACATATTCACAAATCTATTTGCATTTCGTATTTGCGGTAAAACACAGGGAGAATTTAATCAACCGCAAGCACAAAGAAGAATTACACAAATACATTACATCCCTTGTGCATGCCAGGAACGCTAAAATGCTGGCAGTACATTGTATGCCTGATCATTTACATTTATTTATAGGTTTCAGACCGGATATTCATATTTCGAATTTTGTCAGAGATATTAAATCAAAGACAAATCAGTTTATTAATATGAAAAAATGGGTCAGAGGCAAATTTAGCTGGCAGGAAGGCTATGGTGTATTTTCATATTCTCATTCCCATATTGACAATGTCGTTAAATATGTTTTAAACCAGGAAGATCATCATAAGAAAGTCACATTTCAGGAAGAATATCGTCAGTTCCTGGAAAAGTTTGCAGTTCCATATGAACCTAAATTCATGTTTGAATTTATTGATGGGTAATGATGGGTTCGAGGGGGGCGCCCTGTGTTACAAATACGGGTTGCACCACCGGTTTCCCGGATTGCGTCGCCGATCAGGGGGGTGCATCACCGATCTGGGATCGCATCGCCCGATCCCTGGGGTTACCCTCCTATTCCCGGGGTTGCACCCCGCGCTACAAACACTGAGACTCCTAACGGAGTCTATTGTGTTTTGTTAATTAACATTTGCTCAATTTCAGGGAAACATCCTATTTTCACTTCCATGAACCGCGTCACCCAATTATTCCACATACAATATCCGATTATCCAGGCCGGCATGATCTGGGCCAGTGGCTGGCGATTAGCCAGCGCAGTGAGCAATGCCGGTGGATTGGGCCTGCTTGGTGCTGGCAGCATGTATCCTGACGTATTAAGAGAACACATTCAGAAATGCAAACAGGCGACAACACAACCATTTGGTGTCAATATCCCGCTGTTATATCCGGACATTAATAAACTGATCGATATTGTTATCGAAGAACAGGTTCCTGTTGTATTCACTTCCGCGGGCAATCCTAAAACCTGGACGCCTGCACTGAAGGCCGCAGGTATCACCGTGGTACATGTGGTATCCAGTGCCTTGTTTGCAGCCAAAAGTGAAGCCGCCGGAGTGGATGCAGTAGTAGCAGAAGGCTTCGAAGCTGGTGGACACAACGGCCGCGAAGAAACGACTACTATGGTGTTGATCCCTGCTGTATGTGAGAAGGTCCAGATACCTGTTATTGCTGCAGGCGGTATTGGATCAGGGAAGGCGATGACCGCAGCATTTGCATTGGGAGCGGAAGGCGTGCAGGTAGGTAGCAGGTTCGTTGCCTCTCCGGAGGCCTCTTCTCATCCTCAATTTAAACAAGCCATACTGGATGCGAAAGAGGGAGATACCATGTTGGCTATGAAAAAGCTTACTCCTGTAAGACTGCTGAAGAATACCTTTTTTGAAGCAGTGAAAGCAGCTGAAGATAATGGCGCTGATCCGGAGGTGTTAAAAGCATTGCTGGGACGTGCCCGCGCAAAAACGGGTATGTTTGAAGGCAACCTCGAAGAAGGGGAACTCGAAATCGGGCAGGTAAGTGCATTGATACATACACTTAAACCTGCCGGTGATATCGTTAGAGAAATATGGGATGAGTTTAATGCGACGAGAAGTAAGTTGTGTCTGTAAGGGCTACGCCTTCCTCCCAATCCACTTAATCGCCTCTTTCCACGTAATCTTCTTACCATACAGCAATATACCCGTACGGTATATCTTTCCTGCCATCCATGTAGTAAACAGGAAACCTGCTATCAACAAACCTATTGACAATCCAAGCTGCCAGTAAGGCACTGTGCCGGGTACACCGTAAGGTATCCGTGCCATCATCACCATAGGGGATGTAAACGGAATAATACTGCCCCAGAATGCCAGTGGTCCTGTGGGATTTTGTACCGAGGATATCATCACCATAATACCAATGATGATGGGCAATGTGATCGGAAATGTCAATGCCTGCGCATCTGTAGGATCTTCATTTACGAGACTGCCTACAGCCGCAAATAAAGCGGAATAGAACAGGTATCCACCCAGGAAGTAGAATATGAAACAGGTGATAACAACTGTCCAGTTGATACTACCTACTACGAACTGGATCTTCTCCATTGCTTCCATGGCAGCTGCACTGCTGCTGCTTTGCATCATGGCGCCACCTTCACTTATTGCGCTTACAGTATCGCCGGAGAGGAATAATGGCAATACCAGCTGTACACAAATGATAAGCACGACCCAGATCAGGAATTGTAACAATCCAACTGCAGCAATACCAATGATCTTTCCCATCATCAGCTGGAAAGGTTTCACACTGGAGATCATCACTTCTGCGATACGGCTCACCTTTTCTTCCATCACACCACGCATCACAGACATACCAAAAAACATCAGGATAATATAAATGATAAATCCACTGGCATAGCCGACGCCGTAGGCTACGGCGGAGCTTCCTTTCTTGCCCTCCTCTCCTGTTTTGAAATCAATGCTGATATCAGACTTCACTGCTTTCAGTTGTGCAGCATCTATGTTAGCTTTTTTCAGGCGCTCCTCCTCAATCAGATCATTCACACGGCGGGTAAGGCGACTTTCCACAGCCAGGCCTGGTTGTGCATTGCTGTAGTAAGTGATACCTGCGGGCCGGTCGATGTTCAGTTCAGGAATATATAGCAGTCCGGAATAACCATAGTCAGCATATTTATGCTGGAAGGAATCCACACCGGTATTTAGCAGGTATTTATAGTATACACCTTTATCGTCGGGGAAACGGTTCATGAAAAGATGACTGTCATCTATCACGGCAATACGTTTCTCTTCTTTTGAATTTGTTGCAATCAGGATAGGAATGACCACCATCGCAGCAAAGAACAGCGGCACCAGTAGCGTTACTACCAGGAAAGAGCGCTTTCTTACGCGGGTCATAAATTCTCTCTTTATAATCAGCCAGATTTTGTTCATAGCATTCAGGAATGACGGGTTAGAAATAACGAATTTAACAAGTACGGGAATGAAGATCAGGAATAAACAGGCTGACCTTCATTGGAAGTTTCCACCGTTGCATTCGTCATGGAAGTGACCTGTTGAATAAATACTTCATTGATGGAAGGTAGTATTTCCTGGAAATAGGTTACCGGAATGTCCTGCCTGATGAAATGCATCAGAATATCATTGGTTGTGCTGCCTTCACTGAGCTTGACAGTATAAGCAAGTCCCTCCTGTTTGATGATTGAAAAATGATAGGTAGCCATCTGTGCGAAGTTCGGCATTACACCTACGCCAATGCGGAACAGGTGTTGCTTGAAATCCTGCTTGATCTGTTTCACTTCGCCGTCCAGCAATTTCTTGCCCTGGTTCACCAGTACGATGCGATCACAGATCTCTTCCACCTGTTCCATTCTGTGGGTAGAAAAAATAATAGTGGTACCGCTTTTACTAAGGTCAAATATTTCCTGCTTGATAAGATTGGCGTTGATAGGATCAAGACCTGAAAACGGTTCGTCGAGGATCAGTAACTCCGGACTATGCATAATAGTGGAAATAAACTGCACTTTCTGCTGCATTCCTTTACTCAATTCTTCCACTTTTTTATTATACCAGCTGTTGATCTCGAACTTATCGAACCAGTATTTGATCTTGTCTTTTGCATTCTTCTCCGACATCCCTTTCAGCTGTGCCAGGTATAAAGCCTGCTCTCCCACTTTCATCTTCTTGTACAGTCCTCTTTCTTCCGGCATATAACCGATGGAATGGATATCTGTGTGGGGATTGAATGGACGCTCGTTAAACAATATTTCCCCCTGATCAGGATAAAAGATGCCCGTGATCATACGCAGTAATGTTGTCTTACCCGCGCCATTAGGCCCCAGCAATCCAAATATGCTGCCTTTTGGAATAACAAAACTGATGTCGTCTACTGCCTTGTGAGTGGCATAGTATTTACGCAGATGTTTTATTTCTATGAGGTTCATAGAATAAATGTAAAAAAATAATATGAGAGAAAGGAGGAAATTACCTCAATATGTTCTCTGCTGCGTGGGCGTAAGCGGCGCCGATGCTGACAGGCACCTGGCCGATGTAAAGACAGTTCCTGTCTGCTTTTTCAATTTTGTTGTTGGCTACGATGAATGACCGGTGTACACGGGTAAACTTATCTGGTGGCAGAAGGGCCAGGGCTTCCTGCATGGACAGGCGGGAAAGAATGCGTTTGTCTTTCAACACAAAACTGATATAGTTGCCGGCGCTCTCCAGGTACAGGATATCATCAAACGGCACCTTGTATTGCTCATACCCGCTTTTGATCATGATATGAGCAGGCACATCTGATTTCTGACGTTGTTGTATCAGTTCTTTTAATCCTTTTGCTTTGTTGCATGCTTTGAGGAAACGTTCAAAAGAAAAGGGTTTCAGTAAATAATCCAGCGCATCGAGTTCAAAGCTCTGTACCGCATGCTCAGAATAGGCGGTGGTAAATATCACCATTGGTCCGCCGGGTAAGGTGGTCATCAGTTCCAGTCCGGAGATATCGGGCATACGTATGTCAAGAAATAGCAGGTCTACTTGTTCCTGCTGCAGGTATTCCAGTGCTTTGAAGGGATCAGTGAAATAACCTTTGATTTCCAGGAAGGGGACTTCTGCAGCATGTGTACGTATTACGGACAAAGCCACCTGTTCATCATCTATGGCAATAGCAGTTAACTTCATACTATTTCAATGGTGAGATGTACAAAATATTCTGTAGCTGTTTCCCGGATGTTTAACTCATGCTTGTTGGGATACAACAATGCCAGGCGCTGCCGTACATTATGCAATCCGATACCCATGCTATCCTTTTCTACTTCAACGGCTCTGTTGGCGTGTACAGTATTATAAACATCAAAATAGATCTTGTCTGGTGCACATGATAAAGATATGGTAATACGTGATCTGCTACGCAGACTGATACCATGTTTAAATGCGTTCTCCACGAAAGGGATCAGCAGCATGGGTGCTATTTCATGTTCACAATGTGTATCATTTATATTGACTTCGATCTGTATATCCGATGTTCCCTGTACACGCAGACGTTGTAGTGCGATATAGTTTTCCAGATAAGCTATTTCTTTGGTGAGAGATATACGTTCCAGCAAATTGTCATGCAACATGAAGCGCATCATATCACCCAGTTTCTGAATGCCTTCACTCGTAGAAGATGCTTTTTCCATCAACGCTGTACCATATAAAGTATTCAATGCGTTAAAGAGAAAATGCGGATTGATCTGCCAGCGTAAAAAGTCAAGTCCTGTTTCAGATTTATCAAGCGCTTTACGTAGTCCGAGAATGGTATTATTGCGTGACTGCCGCATACTGAAGATCCATATTGATAACGGCAATATCAGCAGCAGCGCGCCTGCATATAAAGAAAAGCAAAATGCCAGTAGTGCCGGTGGTTCCACATGGTGATCCATGATCCAGAATAGCGGGAGTAATCCTAAAACTGTCAGGCAGACGAATGCTGTATCTCTTATCAGTATACGCATATTCTGATGCAGGCGGTACCGGGGAAGCAGGCGATACTGTAATATGAGGTAAGTACTACCGAAGTACAAACCAACGAAAAACATAAATACACCTTTTTCCATAGTTCTTCTTCCCGGCAATATCAGCGTGATTGCTGCAATGAGAAGCAACATAGTGATCAGCTCAACGATCACCTGGTTGAACCATGGTTTCTTAACGATCTTCGGATGCAGTTGCTGAAAGTATAAATACCTGACAGCATAATACAATGCATATAAAGTGGCATAAAATATTGTAATGATAAAAGCTGATTTTGCGCAATGCATATGTACACCACGCACAGTTTTGTATACACCAAACAAGTAGCCGTTATACCATGTGGAAGCTATCAATATAGTCAGGAACACAACTCCGCAGGTGATCAGTAATAATGGTACTCCTATCTTCCAACGGCCACTCTCAAAAAAAGAAGGAATGATCCAGGTGTTTACACTCAGGAAAGCAAGGTATACAACTGTAATATGCGCAAGCAATGGTAACAGGTAATGTTTATAATAATCAAATACCTGGTCATACCTGGCGAACTTATAACCATACTCATGTTGCAGATCAAATACGTTATAAGAAACACTCTTATATAAAAGAGAGAATATGATCAACAGGAAAAGCCCTGTTGCAACACCTAGTTCTGTTTTTCGTAGCTGGTTCATAAGGATAAAACTTTCAGCAATGATAGTTATCCCTTTTACACTTTTTAAAAAAGTGTGATAAAACGGATATTATGCGTGATAGAAAGCCACGATCCGCTCTGCTACCCGTTCTCCATCCATGGCAGCAGATACGATACCACCAGCATATCCGGCGCCTTCACCGCAAGGGTACAAGCCGCTGATCTGTGGATGTGTGAGTGTATCGTCTTCACGGGGTATACGTACGGGAGAAGAAGTGCGGGACTCAGTGGCTACTAGAATAGCATCGGCAGTATAGTATCCCTTCATTTTACGGCCAAACGCTTTAAAGGCTGCTGCCAGTCTTTGGTGCACACTAACGGGCAGGACTTCACGGAGATCAGCACTGTTTACACCCGGCAGATAAGAGCAGGGAGGCAAGGTTGTGGAAGTCTTATTGTGTACAAAATCCGTCATCCGTTGAGCGGGCGCTACAAATTGTCCGCCCCCGACTGTAAAGGCATCGCGCTCTACCATCTGTTGATAATACATCGCTGCCAAAGGGCCTTTATCTGCAAAAGGAAGGAAGTCTGTTTCATCAACGGTGACTACCATTCCGGAGTTAGCATAAGGGTTATCACGTTTTGAAGGAGACCATCCATTCACCACCAGTTCTCCCGGATCTGTTGACGCTGGCGCAATGATGCCGCCCGGACACATACAGAAAGAGAATACGCCCCGACCTTCTACCTGTTCTACAAGACTGTAGCTGGCTGGGGGTAAATACTCATTTCTCGTCGGGCAATGATATTGTGCACTATCAATTAATGCCTGCGGATGTTCTACGCGAACACCGAGTGCAAATGGTTTGGCAGCGATGAGAATATTTTTCTGATGTAGCAGGCGGAAGATGTCTCTGGCGGAGTGGCCGGTAGCCAGGACTACCTGGGAAGCAGAGAAGGTTTGTCCGCCGGCAGTCTGTACACCTGTTACCTGATTATTCTTAGTTAAAATATCAGTGACTTTCTGTTCAAATAATACCATACCACCACTATTGATGATCTGCTCGCGCATGGCGACAATAATATGTGGTAATTTATTGGTACCTATATGGGGATGTGCATCATACATGATCTTTTCGGTAGCGCCGAAATGAACAAAGATGCTGAGTATGCGGTTGATGTCGCCGCGCTTGTTGGAGCGTGTATATAATTTACCGTCAGAATAAGTACCGGCGCCACCTTCACCAAAGCAGTAGTTGGAGTCAGGATTAACGATACCTGTTTTATTCAATGCGGCCAGATCTCTCCGTCTTGCCCGTACATCCTTGCCACGCTCGAGTACAATGGGTCTGATACCTGATTCGATAAGACGCAGTGCGGCGAACAAGCCTGCCGGGCCTGCACCTACGATAATCGCCTGAGGAGCATCAGCCGGCAATGAGTCATATATCGGTATGATCCGTTCTCTTTCCTGGAATGGTTCATTCACGAACACTTTAATGGTGAGCATGAAATAAACCTGTCTGGAACGTGCGTCAATAGAGCGTTTGAGCAGATGGAAGCCGGTGATGGCGGAAGACTTTATACCAAGAGCAGCAGCTGCCTCCCCGATAATGGTGATGTCGGAAGCCGCCTGGGACGGCAGCAATTTGAGAGAGAGTTGTTGAATCATATGCACAATGGTTAGGTAGTTATCCTAACAATTGAAAACGGATACCCGTATTTCAGGTATCCGTTTCCAGTTATTTTGTTAACGAGTTGTTATTGTCAGGGCATTAAAATGGCAGATCATCAGCCTGACCACCTCCGGAAGATACTTCCTGAGAAGTATTATAATTAGGCATTGAGTCTGTAGAAGATCCGCCTGCCACAACAGATTCCATGCGCCATGCATCAAGGTTTGTGATGTAATTCACCCTGCCGTCTTTTTCCCAGCGGGTTCCTTTGATGTTGAAGTAAACCTTCACGGTTTCTCCTTCGTTGAAGCGATCTACGATAGCAGTTCTGTCCTGCACCGCCTGGAACTTGATGTAGTTATTTATAACGCGGCCATTGATATCATCAGACTTTTCGATAACGAACTCCCTGGTTTTAAAGGTTTCGCTACGCTGCATCGTATTATACTTCACGATCAGTTTTCCGGTTATTTCAAAACTCATATAAAAATTTTTAGCTGTTCAGAGGGCCAAAGATAGGTTTTTTAGCAGAAGTCCGACGCAATAAAATTTAAAACAGGCAGTTATAGAAGAAGCCACCTAACGTGCGGGCGCGTATATAATAATTTTGCATGGTATTTGCTAACCTAAAGGACATTTTTTTAAATGCAATTACTAACATAGTTTTGCACCCCCGCAATGGAATTATCAACATTCGGAGCGATCATTTTTAATGATCAAAATGTAGCTTGTAATTGCGTACAATAGTATTTTATCAGTAAGTACACATATCTATGACAAACAAGTTAATGTCAACTGGAAAAGCCTGTCTATCAAAGCAGTGCAGTACTGACTTTCATCGTATTAAAATGGCAAAAAAACAAGCTCAAAAAAGAGAATAAAAACAGCGAAAAACAGAGTCGGCAAACTGTTATCAGAGAAATAAAAACAAGGGGAGATAAATTTTTTTTTTCAACATTTTCTACTGATATTCGTCGTCCTGTCTGAAAATCTATCAACCCCCCACGTTGATAAGATTTGCAATTCGAGAACAATCCTTAATTTAAGAACAACATTAATTTACAATAGCTCAATGAATAAAACTTGCGAACAAGTTTGGGAAAGGTGTCTTAATATAATTAGGGATATTGTGGAATGGCAGCCATTTAAAACCTGGTTTGAACCAATTAAACCCATCCAGCTTGAAAACAATGTTTTAACCATTCAAGTGCCCAGCCAGTTTTTTTATGAATACCTGGAGGAGCACTATGTGGGGTTGCTGGGAAAAACAATCAAACGCGAACTGGGAAAAGAGGCAAGACTTGAGTATCGTATTGTGGTGGAAAACGGTACTCCACACCAGCATCCGAAAACAGTAAACATGCCTGGACAGTTCACAAACAGCAAGAAGGACAGCGAGGTAGATTTTCCTTTAACTATACAGAACCCTGTAAAGAACCCCTTTGTCATTCCAGGCATCAAGCGCGTACAGATCGATTCACAACTGAACCCTCACTATACGCTGGAATCTTTTATTGAAGGTGACTGCAACCGTGTGGCACGCAGAGCAGGTAAAACTGTATCTGAAAAGCCAGGTGGTACATCATTCAATCCTTTAGTGATATATGGTAGCGTTGGTCTTGGTAAAACACACCTTGCTCAGGCAATAGGTAATGAAGTAAAACGCATTCATCCTAACAAGGCAGTATTATATGTAAGTGCAGAGAAATTCATCAATCAGTTTATTGATCACTCCAAGAATAGTATCATCAATGACTTTATTCACTTCTATCAGTTAATAGATGTATTGATCGTAGATGATATACAATTTTTTGCGCGTGCAGAAAAAACTCAGGATGCATTCTTTGCCATCTTCAACCATCTGCATCAATCCGGTAAACAACTTATCTTAACTTCAGATAAACCACCAAAAGATCTGGACGGTTTACAGGAAAGGCTGCTGAGCCGTTTCCGCTGGGGACTAAGCGCCGACATGCAGATGCCCGACTTTGAAACACGCATGGAAATTCTTGAAATGAAAATGCGTAATGATGGTCTGGAGATGCCAAAAGAAGTAGTGAAGTATGTTGCATATAATATTCAGAACAACGTACGTGAACTGGAAGGCGCACTGATCTCCCTGCTGGCCCAGTCCTCTTTGAACAGAAAAGAGATCGATCTGGAACTGGCAAAACGTGTACTGAAATCTTTCGTAAAGACCTCTTCCAAAGAGATCACCATCGAAAGCATACAGAAAATGGTATGCGAGTATTTCGATGTGCCTTACGATAAGTTATTGCAGAAAACACGTAAACGTGAAATAGTACAGGCACGACAGATCACTATGTACCTGGCTAAATCTTTTACCAAGAATTCGCTTAAGACTATCGGAGAACATTTCGGCGGACGGGATCACACCACTGTTATCCACTCCTGCCAGACTGTAAAAGACCTGATGGATACTGACAATGCATTCCGTGACAATGTAATTGAACTGCAGCAGAAAGTACAACTGGCTGCCATGTAATACTTCCCTATATACAACCTTATTCGTCCCGGGCAGACAGCCCGGGATTTTTTTTATTGTATTACAACCTGTTTAACAATTTCATAATTTAGAGCAGCTACAGGGGTACATAACAACCAATAACTTTGCACCACGTTTTTTTATGTCAAAAGAAGGTAAATACACTTTGTGGAGCTCTATCCGGACAGGTAATGAAACTGCCTTCCGCCAGTTGTTCGAAGAATACTGGGCACCTCTCTTCACCTATGCCTGTAAAATTACCAGGGATCATTCCCTGGCACAGGATAGTGTACAAGCCCTTTTTATCCATCTATGGGAAAAACATGACGCACTGCCTGAAGTAACTGCCATCCTGCCATATCTCCGTAGCGCCCTCAAAAACAGGCTGCTGAACGCCCTCCGCGATGAACATGTTTATCAGAAACATGTCGACATCTTCACCCAGGTACTTGACACCAATGCCCCTTCTTCCTCCGAACAGCTACAGCTTAAAGAAACCGAACAGCAACTGATGCATTCCATCAACCGTCTGCCCGACAAAATGAAAGACGTATTTTATCTCCACCGGATAGAAGACCTCTCCGTTGCCGAGATCGCTGGCAGACTGGGCACTTCCCCCCAAACCATCCGGAACCAGCTCAGTACAGCCATGCAGCGACTGCGGAATGGCTGGAAAACCATCGCCAGCTGATTTTTCATATTACCGAATTGTTAAGACGGATCATCCAATAGTTAAAACTCCCGTTTCCCGTGTCTTATTATAAATCACGGAACAGTTTGGACAAAGGGACACTATTAGCACTACTGGAAAAATTCCGCCAGGGCGGCTGCTCACCGGAAGAAGAAGCACTTTTATCTAAATGGCTGGATGCACTGGAACAGGACGACTCCGTACCTGAACTATCTGCTATTGAAATGCAGCAGATCAAAAAGAATATGCAGCAGCAGATATGGCCCGACCTGACTGTCCGCCCCCGCCGCATAGGCCTGCGCATAGCCAGGGTTGCAGCAGTAGTGGCCCCACTGATCATTGGAGGATATTTCGCACAACAATATTTCAGACATCCGTCCCGGCAGTTATCACACTCCGCCACGGGTTGGGAGACAGTAAAAAATACCAGCAGGCAATTACAGCGCGTCGTGTTACCGGATAATACAGTGGTATTATTAGGTCCGTACAGCACTATTCAATATCCATCTCATTTTCCGGACAATGCAAGGCCTGTTAAACTAACTGAGGGCAAAGCATTCTTTGATGTAATAAAAGACACACGACCATTCAGCGTAGAAGACAACAGCGGTGTACGCACCACTGTACTGGGCACTTCTTTTACGATTGAGGCCAGCAACGCCTTACATATATCAAGAGTAGCAGTCGCTACCGGTAAGGTACAGGTAGAGCGTCAGGGTACTCAGCCAGCTACCCTGGGACCGTCAGAACGAGTAACATTCAGTGAACAATCTGTAAAGCAGGACAGCGTTGCTGCTACCGATCTCCTCGCATGGACAAAAGGAGAGATCATACTACGCAATGCCACTTTACAGGATCTATTACTAACCATAAAAAATCAGTACGGCATTACAGCTACCACAGCATTGGACGTACATCAGGGCAATTACACATTACACATTCCGGCTACAATGACTTTGCAGGAAGTCCTGGACATTATTGAAAAAATCAGTTACAGACCAAAAATTCATTTTAGCATGCAAAACGATCAACTACAAGTCAATTAGGGCAACAGGAATTGACCACTGTGGTTTAATTCTTCATTCTTAATGCCAATCCATTATTCAGCATACTGCTTCCATTCCGGTGGAACAGCCATACTCATGCCTTTACCTTAATCTTTAATATATGCAAAAAAACACTCTACAATTCTCTCTGCGGCTTCGCTCAGTATTCCTCGCAGGACTGGCGTTGCTCGTATTGGCGTCTACCGCCTTCGCCTCGCCTTCCAGCGCGCAGGCACTACAAAAGATCCTGCAGCGTTTCCAGGTACAGCAAGGCAGCCTTTCTGCTGCGTTGAAACAACTGGAATCAAAAGCACAGATCAGCCTTGCTTACGATGAAGCTGCACTGCAGAAGATTCAGGTGCATGCAAACACTTATCAGAAGAAAACAGTGATCAGCATCCTGCAGGACCTGCTTAGCCAGTCTTCGCTGAAGTTTGAAGAAAAGTATAACACCGTATTGATCTATGACAGCGCATCTCTTGCTGCCATTAATACGTTGCAGCCAACAGAAGAAAAGATCACCCTCACCGGTGCAGTGTATGATAATAATGGTCCGCTGATCGGCGCTACCGTGATGATCAAAGGAACCAATATTGGTACAGGTACGGATGCATCCGGACATTTCAAATTGTCTGCAACAGCCAGTGACAACCTTGTACTGGTAGTAAGCATGATTGGTTTTAAAACACAGGAGATCGCAGTTGGTGGACAACGCAATTTTCAGATCGTACTGGCAGAGAACAGTCTTAACCTGAATCAGCTGGTAGTCGTTGGTTACGGTACACAACGTAAAGCCACTGTATCAGGCGCTGTTGCTGATGTGCAACTGGATAAACTGACTTCCCGCTCACTGAACAACGCAGCTGAAGCATTGCAGGGTAAAGCACCCGGTGTGATCATTCAGAACAATGGTGGTGATCCGACCTCCAATCCTACCGTTTACATCCGCGGTTTGGGTGGTATCAATGGCGAATCTGCCCTGTACATCGTTGACGGATCTATCTATAACGGCGGTCCTATCAATCCAAATGACATTGAATCTATCAACGTACTGAAAGATGCGTCTGCCGCTATCTATGGTGCGAGAGCTTCCGGCGGTGTGATCCTGATCACTACCAAAAAAGGCAAGGAAGGTACTGCTACTGTCACCCTGGATGCTAAAACCGGCTGGCAGTTTGCCGCTAAAAAACTCGACCTGCTGAATGCAAAACAATTCGCAGATGTTGAGAACATCGCATATACCGCAGCAGGTGTAGCTCCGGCGGATGCTTTTAATGCTACTAAGTATCCCGACGGACAAGTTACACGTACAGACTGGCAGGACGAGATCTTCCGCACGGGAAAGATCCAGGACTACAACGTAGGTGTAAAAGGTGGTACTGACAAAAGCAGGTATTATATGAGCTTTGGCTACCGTCGTAATGAAGGTATCCTGCTGAATACACATGCTGAACGTTATACTTTCCGCATGAACTCAGATGCTCAGATAAAACCATGGCTGAAAATAGGTGAGAACATGTCATTTACCTACAACAACGGTAATGGCGCAAACACCACCAGCCCTTATACCGGCGCTATCTTCACCGCCCTGGGTTATCCACGTAATATTACGCCATATACTTCTACCGGTGCCTTCAGCGGCATGCCGATCGCATATGCAGGTTCATACGGTGACCTCGCCAACCCTGTGGCGATCCTGACCAGGATGGACAATAAAACACCGGTGAGCAACATTAACATCAACCCTTACGCTGAGGTAAAACTGACAAAAGACCTGGTATTCCGTTCCAACTTCTCATTTACCAAATCTTTCAGCGATCAGAAAAACTTCACCACCCGTGCACTGGAGATCGGTAAGATTAATACCAGCAATGGACTGACTGAAGATGTAAAAAACGGGACCAACATTCTGTCTGAGCAGACATTAACATACACCAAACAAATTGCGGGTGTGCATAACATCACTGCTGTAGCTGGCTATACTTATCAGCACGATGACAACACCTATCTGTCTGTATCTGCCAGCAACTTTGGTGATGAGCGGGATGTTTACCGCTATTTTGATAATGCAGGCGCCTGGGCAAAACCATCCAGCGGCAGAAGCCAGACTGCAATTGAAGCCATGCTGGGCCGTATTAACTACGACTATAAAGGTAAATATCTGCTGACAGTATTGGGTCGCCGTGATGGTAGCTCTATCGTTGCACCACAGAACCGCTATCAGAATTACTACTCTGTTTCCGGTGGATGGGTACTGACAGAAGAAGACTTCCTTCATAAGAATGATGTGCTCAGCTTCATGAAAATCCGTGCCAGCTATGGTCTGTTAGGTAACCTGGCTAGTCTTCCTGCCAACGTTATCAACATTAACCTTAAACCAGTGAATATCTACACCGGCGCTAACGGTACACAAACTACAGGTCTGGCACAAGACGCTTTATCGAATCCCAACCTGACATGGGCCAATTCCCGTCAGCTGAACTTCGGTACAGACCTCGCTTTCTTCAAAAACAGCCTGTCTATCACTGCCGACTACTTCATTAAGACCACTGAGAAGATGCTCATGCAGGTAGATCCGCCAAGTACAGCAGGTGTTAGCTCAGGCATGTACAAGAACATGGGCAAAGCACGTGACAAGGGCATTGAACTGGGCATTAACTACAACGGTAAAATAGGAAAAGACTTCACATTCGGTGTTGGCGCCACAGCTACAGCTATCAAAAATAAACTGATATCGCTGCAATCAGGCCTGAGCGAAGTTGTATCTTCTTCAAACATCAACGTACGTAGTACATTGAACCCGATCGTAACACGTGTAGGTCATGAGATCTATGCTTATAACGTGATCAGAACTGCCGGTATCTTCCAGACACAGGAAGAGATCAATAACTACGTAAACAAAGATGGTCAGCTGATCCAGCCAAATGCAAAACCAGGCGACCGTAAATTCATCGACCAACCTGACGCAAATGGTGTTCGTGATGGTGTGATCAACAACAACGACAGACAAGTGGTAGGTAGCCCATTCCCTGATTTCACTTATGGCCTCAGTCTGAATGCCAGCTACAAAGGTTTTGACCTGAACGTATTTGCACAGGGTGTACAGGGTAATAAACTGTTCAATGCCCTGAAATACACCAACATGAACCCTAGCATCGGTACTAACTACAACATGCTGACCGGTATCCTGAATGCATGGACGCCAACGAATACCAACACAGATGTTACCCGTATCATTTCTACCGATAAGAATGGTAACTACGGTAATACTTCCGACTGGTATATTGAGAATGGTTCTTACCTGCGTATCAAGAATATCACCCTGGGTTATACATTACCAGCCAGCCTGACCAACCAGGCGCATATCGGTGCGGTAAGATTATATGTTACTACTACCAACCTGTTCACCATCACCAAATACACTGGTTACGATCCGGAAGTAGGTATGGACGAACTGGGTATCGACAAAGGCCGTTATCCACAGGCTAAGAATGTGCTGATCGGATTGAACGTTAATTTCTAATACACACAAATGACGATTATAATGAAGCAACTAATAAAAAATATCACCCTCTCCCTGGCAGGTCTTTCCCTGCTGGCGGCCTGCAATAAAAAGCTGGACATTACGCCCGAAGGAGCGCCTACTACTGGTAACTTCTGGCAAACCGAAACAGACGCTATCGCCGGCGCCAATGCTATGTATAACCTGTTTGATGATGAGAACTTCTACGGCCGTGGCTACTGGTGGTTCATCAATGCCAGTGATGATATGGTAACCGGTCGTGTGAAAGCAGAAGGTGATAACATCAAAAACTTCAACAGCAATTTCATTGGTGGTTCTTATACCGAAGGTCAATGGAAAATGAGATACATCGTGATCAAACGCGCTAATGATGTGATCATGCATGTGCCTTCCATTAACATGGATCAAAACCTGAAGAACCGTATTCTCGGTGAAGCATATTTCTTCAGTGGTCTGATGTACTTCGAACTGGCTTACACTTATGGTGACGCCCGTGCGGGTGTGCCTATTGTAAAACGCGACAGCCTCACCGGCGACCAGCCAATTCCGCGTGCTGCGAACGTGAACCTGGTATATGACTACGTAGAAAAGGAATTGCTGAAAGCTACCTCTCTGTTGCCTTATTTCGATGAATACACCAGCGACCTGTATGGCCGTCCGCATAAAACCGCTGCCTATGCATTCCTCAGCAAAATGTTCCTGTACAAAAAGGATTATGCTAATGCTGAGAAATATGCAGATTCAGTGATCCTGAGCGGCAAACATAAACTGCTAGACAACTTCGCAGATGTATTCACCATTGCCAACAACTGGACCAGCGAATATATCTGGTCAGTATACTCCAACTCACAAGGCCCAAGCGGCTGGGGAAGCATCCTGCCAGGCGTAATGCTGGAAAACAAAGGCTGGGGTAAATACAATGGCTGGGGATATTATATGCCTACCAAAGAACTGTATGACTCTTACGAAGCCGGCGATAAAAGAAGGGAAGCCACTATCCTGAAACCAGGCGACGCATTCACCTTCTATGGAGAAGCAAGGACATACGCTTCTACCAACAGCCTTTCAGGCTACCAGTTCCGCAAGTATATGGAGCCATTCTCCTATGCTGCCGGCGCACACCTGAGCCCTAACGGAGACCATCCTACTACTGACCTGAACCTGCCACTGATCCGTTATGCGGAAGTGCTGCTCATCAAAGCGGAAGCAGAATTAATGCAGGGTAAGAATGCGGATAAAGAGATCAATATGATCAGACATCGCGCTGGTCTGACTGATGTGACCAATGCAGACATGACTGAGCTGAAAAAACAACGCCGTTCCGAGCTGGCCGGCGAATGGGCTAACCACCACTTCGACCTGGTACGCTGGGGTGATGCACAGGCTGCATATGCAAAACCATTACATGGTTTCAGCGGCGCTGAAATATGGCCTGCACGTAACTTCAATCCTGCTATCCACAACGTATGGCCGGTGCCAAGAAGTGAAGTGACCAGCAGCAACGGTGTTGTAAAACAGAATGCCGGCTGGGAATAATATCTTTTCAATTTAATAATTAGGAATTAAGAACCAGGAGTATTAATATTCCGGAACTTAATTCCTAATTTTTTGTCTAATGCTTAAATATTCGAGAACACATGCTTAGGTCGACCTTTCTTTCCCTCTCTCTTCTCGTGGCCCTGACCGCGGGAGCGCAGACCAGCGCCTATACCACGCTGAGTGCGCATGCCCACAATGATTATGAGCATCCTATTCCTTTTCTGACAGCTTATTACCGTCATTATGGTTCTATAGAGGCAGATGTTTACGAGCGGAACGGACAATTGCTGGTGGCACATAATGAAGAAGATATCCGTCCGGAACGTACACTGGAGAAGTTATATCTGCAGCCTTTACAGGAGCAGGTCCGTAAAAACGGCGGTACTGCTTTTAAAAATAGTAAGGATACTTTACAGCTGATGATCGATTTTAAGACTGTCGGCGTACCTACAATAAAAGCCCTGGTGAATATACTGGAACGCTATCCTGAGATCACTAAAGCACCGACTATCGTTATCACCATCAGTGGTGATCAGCCGGTTCCTGCGCTGTGGGACCAATATCCTTCTTATATTCATTTTGATGGTAAAAGGGAATTGAAATACACTGCGGCACAGGTAAAACGCATTCCTATGTATAGTGTTGACGTGAAAGTCTTCACTAACTGGAATGGCAAAGGACTGATCGTGAAAGCTGAGCGGGAGAAAATGCAGCACTGGATCGACAGCGCTCACCAGGCTGGCAAGAAAGTGCGTTTCTGGGGCACGGCAGATAATGTGAATACCTGGAAGACGCTGATGAACATGGGCGTTAATTACATCGGTACTGATTTCGTAGAAGATCTGGCTACGTTCCTTACTAACAGGAAAAGTCTCGAATACGATGGCTCTGCTGCTCCGCATACACTTTATCCTGCCCGTTATGTGAATAATGACAGCCTTACCCAGGTGAATAATGTTATTCTCCTGATCGGTGATGGTATGGGACTGGCGCAGATCTATGCTGGATTCACGGGTAACCGCGGTCAGCTGAACCTCTTGCAGATGCGTAATATTGGTTTTTCGAAGACTTATTCTTCTGATAGTTATATCACGGATTCAGCGGCTGGCGGTACTGCCATGGCTACTGGGCAGAAGACTAACAACCGTTACATTGGTGTGGATAATACTGGTGTACGCCTCAATCCTATCCCGGATGTTATTGCGCCTAAGGGTTATAAGAGTGCTCTTATCAGCGCCGGAGATATTACGGATGCTACACCTGCTGCCTTCTATGGCCACGTACCGGAGAGATCCCTGGAAGATACTATTGCTGCCAATTTCCTTTCCAGTCCTGTCAGCATTATGATCGGTGGTGGTGCTAAACATTTCAACCAGCGTAAAGATGGTTTGAATATGCCTGCGCTGCTGCAGGAGAAAGGTTACTTCTTCAGCACGCGACTGGAAGATCTGGATACCTTGCACGCTTCAAAATACCTGGTATTGGATAAACGCGCAGAGCTTCCTATGATGGGTGGCAGGGGGAATTTCCTCGCTCATTCCCTGGAAAAGAGTATTGCTACATTGCGTCAGAAGTTCTTTATCATGGCGGAGGGAGCGCAGATTGATTATGGCGGGCATGTGAATAACCTGCCGTACGTTGCGACTGAAATGATGGATTTTGATGAGGCGATTGGAGCGGCGATGAAATTTGCGGATGAGGATGGGCATACGTTGGTGATCGTGACCGCTGATCATGAGACGGGCGGATTGTCTTTGCTGGATGGGAATATCTCTAAAGGGTATGTTGATGGGCATTTCAGTAGTAATGATCATAGTGCAGTGATGGTGCCGGTGTTTGCTTATGGGCCGCATTCGTTGGATTTCAGAGGGGTGTATGAGAATACGGAGATATTTAAGAAGATAGTTGCGTTGTTGAAATAATTTTTGATGGCGGTTTGGTTGATAGCGGTTTGCCGTGACTTGGTTTGATGGCGGTTTGCCGCGACTTGGTTTGATAGCGGTTTGCCGTGACTTGGTTTGATGGCGGTTTGCCGCGACTTGGTTTGATGGCAGTTTGCCGCGACTTGGTTTGATGGCAGTTTGCCGCGACTTGGTTTGATGGCAGTTTGCCGCGACTTGGTTTGATGGCGGTTTGCCGCGTTTTCAGGTGGGAGTACTGGCTGTAGTTCTTTGAAGTTCCTATGTATGGAGCTTTAGTGGGTCGCATCGGGCATTGGGTTGTTTATTAAACCCCTGTCTGGCGTATCAGCACTTCAAATAACTAAGGCCAGTACTTCCCACCTGAAAACGGCCGCTGCTCGGGACGTACGGTTATAGTTAGCCGTCAATCTTTTTGGGACCTTTCATTAATATTTTCTTGCTGTTGTTGCTGTTAGTGCCGTTTCACCATTCTTATCTTTCCACCTTTTCTACCTTTCCTGCTTTCCCTGCTTTCCCTGCTTTTCCTGCTTTCCCTGTTTTCCCCTGCTTTTCCTGCTTTCCCTGATTTTTTGTCACTTACCTTTTTTGTCTTCCTACCCTTTTTGTTCTCTTACTTCTTATCTTTCTTAATTACTTCTTACATCTCTTAATCCTTCTTGAATCGCTCCAATACTCTTTTCCTGTCTCCTGCGTGCGCTATCAGGTGCTTGTAGACGACCTTTCCGACATATTTACGTACATCACTTTTCAGGGTGGGCATATCCAGTTTGTCTTTGGTGCTGCCGCCGTATTCAAGGGGCTCACCTTTGACGGATGCCATTAAGACCAGTTGCCTGCCTATTTTTTTTCTGGGGGCTTTTAGTTCTACGCCTTCTTTTTCTCCAATTGCCTTAAATGCATCCTGTAGTCCTTTGAAGACACCGTCAACGAGTGAGCCGCCTGCTTTGGTGCTCTCATTGTTGGCGAAAGACCGGATGTAGGGCTCGGGATAATTGGTGTAGATGTAATGATATCTGAAGATGATGTGATAGATGTAACCGTTGATGGCTGTCTTTATTTCCATGGCCAGCCAGGAATCCTTTTTGCCATAATCGTGTTTCTCCAGTACGTTGTTGAATAGTTCCTTTAATCCTTTTTTGTAGTAGAAGACGTTTCGTTGCAGTTCTCCCCTGTTATCTACACTGATGATCTTTAAGCCGGCATTCAGGTAGGCCAGCTGCTGGAACATAATGTTCATGGGTATGTAGGAGACGTGGCTGTCTTTGAATATTTCTTCGTCCAGCTGAAAATCCAGCTTGATGATATTTGTTTCTTCCGGAGAACTGGGGGCTGTGGAGAGCTCATATTTACCCGTTTGGGCGGCCAGTACGTGTCTGTCAGGATTGGCGACTATCCTTAAGAGGAATACATTGCTGAATCCTATCAGTATGCCGACCTTGAAATTTTTAGGGGATGTGACATGATGCAGCAGGGCTATTTCATGCTCCAGCTCGTCTGTTGACAGACCGGATATGACGATACTGATGTGATTGTCAGGGTTAAAGGTAACTTCTATTGTATTGATGCCGGTGACGCTTTCCAGGTATTCTGATATCACGATCTTCAACAGCCGGCGGATACCGTAACTGTTGGTGGTTCCCAGGTACATGACTGGTCGTTTCCTGATTGATTCAATAATACTGAGGCCTGGTCGTCCGTTCATACGTGAGCATTTTCTGCAAATTACTCCAATCGTTTCACAACACCACCAGATTGTTCCTCACAGCATACAATACCAGGCCGACACGCGTGGATACATTCAATTTTTTGAATAGGGCTTCCCTGTAACCATCCACAGTACGCTCGCTTACAAACATTTCTTTTGCAATGACCTGGTAACTTTTTTCGCTACAGGCCAGTCGCATGAATTCCATTTCACGGTCGCTCAGTTTTACAATGGCATTCAATGGCGACTTCTCATCTATCAGGTGATTGATAGATTGCATGACCTTTCTTGTGACCAGCTCATTGTAATAGTAACCCAGGGTGAGTACTTCGTCAAATGCCTGTTTTAACTCGGCTGGTTCCGCGTCTTTGAGGATGTAACCTTTGGCGCCGTGGCGGATCATTTTTATGATCGCGGTCTCTGCGTCCATAGTGCTTAGCGCCAGTACTTTTACATCCGGATAGTTTACCCGCAGCCATTCTGCTGAGGCATAGCCGTCCATATCGGGCATGTTTACGTCCAGTAATACAATGTCGGGTAAGCGGTCTGGATCAATTTTATCGATCAGTTCTTTACCGTTAGCTGCTTCAAATAATACCTCGTAAGCAGGAAAGAGGTTGATCAGGATTGATAGTCCCTTACGGAACATCGTATGATCATCAACAATGGCGATATATTTTGTATCAGGCATGGTGTATGGTTATAATTCAAACATTGGGTATGGTGATGGTAATGATTGTTCCTTTTCCGGTGCTGCTGGTGATATTAGCAAGCCCTCCCAATACGGCGGCTCTACTGGTAATGTGTTGCAACCCTAATCCGTTCTTTCTGCTGAGGGCTTCTTCTACGTTGAAGCCTGTGCCGTTATCGCAGATACTGACATATAGCAGGTCTGTCATGTATTTACAGGTGATAATCACTTCTGCGGCGGCGGCATGTTTGAGAACGTTCTGCAAGGCTTCCTGTATAATTCTGAAGAGGATCAGTTTTCCCTGTGCCTCCATTGGTCTTTCTGTACCTTCCAGCTGAAAAACCACATGCGTGGCTCCGCTCCTGTTGATCCGTTCGGCCTCCTGGTCAATGTTGCCCGCAAGGCTAAACATTTGCACTCTTTCTGTGCTAAGTCCCTTGGCAATGTCCCGCAGGATGGTCATGGCTTGTCCTATTGTATCTTTCACTTCCTGCAGACTGCCCGGTGGCTGTTCTGCGCGCTGCTCCATGATATTTAACTGCACCTTGGCAAGGCTGAGTAGCTGTCCTACATGATCGTGCAATTCCTGGCTGATGTTGTTAAACGTCTCTTCCTGGATCTCTAATGTGGATTGCAGCAGCTGCCTGTCAAAATCGTGTTTCATCTGCAGCTTTTCGACTTCCACCTGTTGCTTCCTGTTGTTATATGCCCAGATCATTATCAGAAATAAAATACCCAGAAACAGCAATACAGCTATTACTGCAATAATGATGATGATGATCTGTTTATTTGCATCCTGCATAAAATAAACGCCAGGCTATAACAGGAATAGAGAATAATATTTACCACAGGCAAAATAGCATGATACAGGCTATCCTTACCGATCACAATATGATAACTTCTGATATATTGCTGCAATCCAAGCAGCACTAAGGTAATGAGGCCAAACAGCAAATTGGCGGCACTGATCCAGAAATAAGGCTCTCTGAATATACTTACCAGCACATCGCCTCTAAAAGCCAATCGCAGTAACACGAAACAAGAGAAAACAATATTAAGGATTTCAATCAAAACAACAGAAATATTGTTGAATTGGTCAGGCCCCTGTAGGAAAATATAGTTCAGGATGATAAACAGCATGGACAGGACGGCAATGATCACATAAACGGGCTTTTCATTTTTTTTGATCTTAAGCATCTGAGCATACAGGTAAAGATTGATGGGGGTTGACAAAATAATATACCAGTTGTACATGCCGTAATTATGCGTCCAGCCGAGTAGCCGGTAGTTATTTCCTACCAGCTCAATGATGTTGGTGAGCAACAGCAGGGGGATGAACAGCACAAGGTTACAGGCGTTAAGCCCCCTGTAGCAGATGATGGCTACCAGGAGGCTTAACAATTGGAAGTACTGAAAGTAGTCTATAGTCATATCTTATTAGGGTTGCAGACCACCGAAGTCATAAACGAAATCGCCAGGGCCGAAGAACATGGCTTTCTCCGCAGATGGAGCCACGGCCCTTAATGCCGGCATTTCTTCATCTACTGGCAGTACATATGGAACAATAAAGACGGTCACCCGCTCTCTCCTCTCATTTTTTTCAGCTTCAGTGAGGCCGATGCGGGAATCATTAAGTAATTCTTCGGTGTAGATACCAAAGATGAGTCTTGTCATTACCGGTCTGCCAGGATGTGAAATCGCAAACGCAGCCCTGGCCTCTTCCAGAAATTCGGTTACCTCTTCCTCGATAAAATCTTCCGAAACGGTTATTTTACGGGAAAGCAACCCGTTGCAGGAGAAAGTCAGGCCGGCCTCAGTTTTGAATCCATGATCTGACATTACGGAAATGTACTTAATAATGCAGTCTTCAGCTAACATATACGGCACCTTTTTGCCCTTACGTAACGCGTTACGTTTTGCCAGGGTTACCCGTGGGAATGCTTCTCTGAAGAAACTGGCGGCAGTAGTAGTTGTTGTTGCCATGTTGTGGGGTTTTAAATTGTGATTGAGGTTATTAACAGGCACAATTTAGAACGCCTCTACGGATTTACAACACGACTATAACAAATACGGGATAAAGAAGTTTTAACACGGGAAAAACACCCGTATATCTTATGTGCGTTACCTCCCGTTGCCTTCAGGATGAACTCCTGTATGTTGCCCCCGTAGGGGTCACGTTGTTTGTTCCCCCCTTTTAACGTTACGGGCCAGGTTCGTATCTGCTTGTTCTCTCCATCTTCTCTGCCTGGTCTCTGCTTGTTCTCTCACGGGTCATGACACCTCCCCGCGTTGCATCGGGGAAATGGTGCGCCCCAACCAACGATGGAAATCACGCCGAACAACGACCGGAATAACGGCGTACGCACCCCAACAACGGTGGGAAACCACCACATCAACAACAATGCGAACAATGATACTCACGATGAACACCGCACCCAAACAACGCCCGGCATGATACCAACGGTGGCAACTGCTTGTTCTCTGCATCTTCTCTGCTTATTCTCTGCTTCTTCTTTGCTTGTTCTCTCCCGGCTTTTCGGTTAAAATACTATTACTTTGATACTTTTTTACGTTGGATTGATCATAACACTTGTTCGACGCTTGTTCGACGCTTGTTCGATGCTTGTTCGAACACTGTCCGAGTAGCGTATGTGCGGGCCACCCCTCACAACTAATTTATTTTCAATACATAAACCACTATAATATGTCAATTAAACTTGTTAACATCATATCAGTAGTTTAATTTTATATTCAGAATACGTACCCCAAAGAAACCGGCATTGAAAGATATATAGACTGACACTTTTTAACAGCACGCTTTTATCAAACATACCCCAGCGTAACGTATATATGACTTTATGCAGACCGTACTGGTATTTCCTCCCATGCGGCGCAACCATTATTCAAATTGTAAAAAAATGACCCCATGAGCCCCAAGCCACTTGTATCCGAAGCACCTTTACCTCCCACCACAGGGCCTTGTGAAGAGGTAACGAACGAGAACCTGATCAAAGGACTACCTGTCAATGAACAGGATTACGCCATCATTGTCGGGGTAAGCCACTATGCGAGCTTAGCTCAGTTAAACGCACCGGTTACTGATGCCTGCCGCTTAAGGAACTGGCTGATCAAAGCAGATGGCGGCAATCTCCATCCGCAGCATGTCTTCTTTATTCCTTCTGCTCCCGGTAGTACCATGCCTGACCAGCTGGCCATCGATAAGGCATTGTCAGACATTATTCAGCTGGCAGAGGCGAAACCTGCCCGCCGTCTATACTTTTATTTCTCCGGTCATGGCTTTGGCTCCAACTGGGAGGTGAACGGTATGTGCCTGCCTATATGGTCGCCCAGCTTTTATAATGCCGCCCTTTCCTCCAAAGCCTACCTGGATCTGCTGGTGGAAAAGGACCTTTTTAAGGAAGTGTATTTCTTCCTGGACTGTTGCCGCGACAGGAAGATAAATACCAAGCCACTGCATTCCATGCTGGGCGGTGCAAGACCCGGAGGCGCCAATACCATGGCAGTGGTCATGTATGCCTCAGAGTATGAAAATCCTGCCTGGGAAGGCATGATGAATGCAAACGGCAATCTGCAGGTACACGGGTACTTCTCCAGAGCCTTACTGGAAGCACTGAATGGTGGTGCTGTGAATAATAGCGGCGATATCACTATTACCAGCTTCCTGGACTATGTACGGGAGAAAACCGAATCCTATGCCAAGGAAAAGAATCAGACACAAACTGTACGGTCTGACATCCGCAATAACAGTTACGGGCTGGATTATGTGATCCATAAAACCGGCAGAACACCCGGTACTGTGTTAACGATACAATTCAAGACTGGTGGCGACATCTCCCTGGACGGTCCCGACCTGAGTAATATCAAATCAGGCCTTGTACAGGCGGGAGAGTCCTGGCTGATCCCGCTGGGCAAAGGTTATCACCAGATAACAGATAAAATCTCCAAAAGGTCTTCATTTATCACCATCGATGGTACCCTTAAAACTATGATTTATGAATTCTAATGCCCCTACCTTTAAACTAACCGTTAGCGCCGTTGGCGTGATGTCGGACTTTGCGCATCTCACGGTGTATAACGGTTTTCTCGAGGATATCGCAAGAGGATACGAGAAACTGGACCTTAACCTGCCGCAGGGGCTCTACAGCATCACGCTCAAGCTGGATGGCAACATCATTAAAGAGCATGTCCGGCTTACGGAAGATACCAACTACGAGATCCCTACGCCTCCGGTATATTCTTCACTGGTGGCCGACCGGTTTGAATCGTCACATGAGTATTATACCCACAACGCACAGCATTGCAGCCTGGAACCTACTGTGCAGACAGGCACTACTGAGGGTGGTGCTATCTTTCTGTTTTTCCGGTATACTGACCTTGACAAACGAAAAGAACTGAACACGGAACAGCATTCACTCGGAAATGGATTCTCATTGCTGGATGCAGACAGGCAGGTATTGTATCGTTTGGAGGGTGACAATATTCGGGAGGACACAGATACCGGCTGGATGGCCTTTCATGCTGTACTGCCCATAGGTACCTATTACCTGCATTATAGTGGGCATAAATTTAACAGTGAGGACGGAGGAGCGAATGATATTCCCCCGAGAGAAATTCCACTGCAGGTATTTAAAAGCAGTGCCAGTCTGCAGGGACTTTCCGATAAATACTGGCAGACACAGGTCTTTCTCACCTTCGGATATGGCCCCATCTTTCCATCCATGAGCGTGTTTATTGCGCCCCGTAAACACGGGTTTATCGACAATGACGAAGGCAATTACCGTATAGACGGACTCCGTCATAAATTCCATAATGGTGTTTATTACCTGCCGGAAAAAGTACTGCTGGAGTTTGAGAAGGGGCAGTGGGCTTCTCCCATGAAAGGACTGCTGGCGGCATATGTTTATTTCAGCAGTCCTGAAACCGACAATGAGCTGTTGTTCAGGAATGTTGCCCAAGACCTTCCCGCTCTACTGGGTGAGGACACGCCCGATGTCAAAGCTTTACAGGTAATGGCGGCGCAGTATTACAAAGACCCTATCCCTGAAGTTACGCTCAGTCAGCCCTGTATGTTCCTGGCAGGCGTGCGGGCGGTGATCAGGGCGTCTATCAAACATCCGGATATTATTGTAGATGATAGTTTACTGGAAGATATCACTGATAAGCTTTATTGTGATATGGTGTGGACCTCCTATTTGCCGGAACCTCTTCCTGCAGCAAAGAAGCAGGTGGAAGAGGCTACTCCGGGGGCCTGGTGGACAGACGGCATCTTCAATGTGGTGGAAAGGATCATTGGCGATGAAACGACGCCTGAAGAAATAGGCGAACGGTTGTTGAAATCCCAGACTGTCAGCACACTATTGTATTACATTGAAAAATTGAATGATGATCTTAATGTGAATGACCTGGCCAGCAGGTTACAGATCCCGCCTAATGTAGTCAGAAAGACCATCAATCATATTCTTGCTTTCTCTGACAGTATCAAAGATGTAAAGAGCAAACCAGATCAGTTTAACATCAGCAATATTAACAAACTAAAAA
The DNA here is from genome assembly GCF_900102545.1 of Chitinophaga filiformis. Lineage (GTDB taxonomy): Bacteria > Bacteroidota > Bacteroidia > Chitinophagales > Chitinophagaceae > Chitinophaga > Chitinophaga filiformis. The sequence goes on from NZ_FNBN01000001.1 coordinate 571,853, forward strand.
GCATCCAATAATGACACCCCAAGGCTATGCACTTCATATCGGTTTGAATGCAGTTAACCCCGACAGCTATGAAGGCTGGAACGGAGAACTCTTTGCCTGCGAGAACGACGCGGCAGTTTATAAAGCGATCGCTGAAAAGGCAGGTTTCCAATCCATTTACTCATTGCTGACTAAGGAGGCCACTTCTCAGAATGTACTGCAGCACTTAAAGAATGCAGCCAATCAGTTGCAATCCGGCGATATACTGCTGCTCACCTATTCAGGACATGGCGGTTCTATCATAGACGCCAACCAGGATGAAACCAACAACTTCGGAGAGATGGATGGCTTTGATGAAACCTGGTGCCTGTACGACCGGCAGCTGATTGACGATGAACTGTTTGAATGTTTCAGTAAATTCAAACCTGGTGTACGTATACTGATATTCTCTGATAGTTGTCATTCCGGCTCTGTGGCCAGAGCAGCAGAACCGATTATCGGCGCGGCACTGGATCCTGCTACCTATACCCGTAGCCGTGTAGCGCCCCTGGATGTGCTGATGCGTACCTACAATAAACACAAAAGCGAATATGATGGCATACAGGCGCAGCTCAGTGCGGGTCCGGCAGATATAGCCGCTTATGTTGTGCAGTTTGGGGCCTGCCAGGATGATGAACTGGCCATGGAAGTATGGGGTAACGGCATGTTCACCGCAAAGGTGCAGCAGGTGATGAAGGAGGAGATCAGTAATTATAACGACCTTTTTATTGCTATCAAACGGGGATTTTCTGACAAACAGCATCCTAACCTGTTCCATTATGGGAATAAGACGTATGACTTCCTGGCACAGCCGCCGTTTAGTATACAGCAGCTGATGGGAGCATAAAGCAATCAACGAAATGCATTGTGGTGCAAATAAAAAATCCGGAAGCGTGCTTCAGAGCTGCTTCCGGATTATCCAATTATATATCGGGCTTTAACGTTTCGACTTGAATTCAGAACCTTCCTTCCATTGCGGGAATTTATCTTCGTTCGACAAGGTCACGCCTACATCAAACAGGAAACGAAGATCTTCCACCATACCTGACAATTCCCAGCTTGGATCCATCTGGTCAAAGGGAGAATGATAATGATCCCGTCCGTAGGCGGCGATATGCTCGGGCGCCCAGGCAGAATCGTGCTCCAGGGATTTATTGCCACTACCAGGATACAATGAGGGGATACCCACCTTAGCGAAATTGAAATGGTCGGAGCGAAAGAACCATCCACCGGAAGGATTCGCTTCTGGTATCAGGAAGCGTCCCTGTTTCTCTGCCGCCCTGGCTGCGTAGTCGTCCAGGTCAGACTGCCCCTTGCCGATGATCGTAATGTCTTTGGTACGCCCGAAAAAGTTCAGCACGTCCATGTTGATATCTGCCACAGTTGATTTTATGGGGTAGATGGGATGTGCCGCATAGTATTCAGAACCCAGCAACCCCTGTTCCTCACCTGTTAATGCGAGGAACAATATTGAGCGTTTAGGCGCCTGTTTCAGCTTAGAGAAGGCAGTTGCCAGTTGCAGGAGGCCTGCCACGCCGGAGGCGTTATCCAGCGCCCCATTATAGATAGAATCGCCTTTTACGGCTTCTCCTACCCCCAGGTGATCCCAGTGGGCGGAGTAGATGATATATTCATTTTTCCTGTCTGTACCTGGCAATAGAGCTGCCACGTTGTGAGAAACAGATTTCCGGATGGTGCTCTTCAATGCGAGCGATGCAGCCACATTTAAGGGCACGGGTTTAAAGCCGGGGCGTTTAGCCTGGTTCATGATGCTATCGGATACGCCTGCCAGCTCGAACAGCTTTTTAGCGGATTCCAGGGTCAGCCATCCTTCGATGGTAGCGCGGCTCTTATTATCATCGGGCGTCTGCAGGTCCAGTTTAGGTTTTGACCAGCCGCTGCGTACGACGGTCCAGCCATAGCTGGCGGGTAATACATCATGAATGATCAGGATACCGGAGGCACCCTGCCGGGCTGCTTCTTCAAATTTATAGGTCCAGCGACCGTAATAGGTCATTGTACGGGTCTTGCCTTTGAACAGGGTGCTATCATAAAAGCCGGGATCATTCACCATCACCACTACTGTCTTACCTTTTACGTCTAATCCGGCATAGTCATTCCAGTTATACTCCGGCGCCACGATACCGAAACCGGCAAATACCATTTCTGAATGATTGATGGCTACCCTTTCCTGTACATGTTTGGTACCGGCCACGTATTGGTCGAGGTAGCTGAGTGTCAGCTCACCTTTTTTACCGGAGATACGCAGATCTCCTTCCGGTACGGATTTGATTTCCACCATGGGCACTTCCTGCAGGTAACTGGTATCATTCCCCGGTTGCAATCCTATTTCCTTACACCGTTTTATGAGGTAGGCGAGCGTTTTCTCTTCCCCGATAGTAAAGGGCTTACGGCCCTGGAATTCGTCAGAAGCCAGCACGGTAATATCCTTTGCCAGGCCGGCAGAGTCGATCGCTTTAATAGCAGTAGAGTCCTCGGCTATACCAGCCTTTTGCGCTCCCGAATTACATGCAGCAAGGGCCAGGGCCGTAAATAAGAACAGGTAATGTGGGTTTTTCATCAACAAGTTGTATTTCCTTAAAGATATTCAAATTATTCTCAACCTGTCCTTATTGCATATTCACTGTATAGGATGTTCGCTCTTTGAACAAATAATTATAAGTTTGCCGCCAAACCGGTTAATCGTTCTGTTAGCAAATGACACGTTATAGAGAAACGGCTCCTATGAGCTCCACCCGACAACAATAGATCGATGCCCCCTTAAAATTTAATTTATGCAACATTTCGGAGAGAGATTAAAAGCGGCGCGCAAGATCAAAGGCTGGTCTCTGCAGGAACTCGTTAGCAAGACTTCTCATACGGTAAGCAAGCAGGCCCTAAGCAAATATGAAGCAGGGGTAATGATGCCTTCCCGTAAAATATTACTGCTTCTCTCAGGCGCATTGGGCGTAAAACCCACCTATTTTGAAAGCCAGCCGGTGTTCAACCTACCGGAATTTGAAATTCCCCGCAAAGGCGACTTATCCGCCAAACAGTCGGAGAGCATCAAAGAAAAGGTAAAAGATCTACTGGAGCATTATCTGCAGGCAGAAGCCCTGCTCAATATCCGGTCTAAATTCACCAATCCCATAAAGCCCTTCCCCGTACCTGATGAACAGGCAGCTGCGGATGTTGCCGCCAAACTGCTGAGTAAATGGGGCCTTGGAAATGGCGCTCTTCATAATGTGACCGAAATGCTGGAGGAGAAAGGTGTGCGTGTGATCCAGGTATCATCGCCGGACTATTTTGAGGGCTTGAGTACTTATGTAGGAAAGGTGCCTGTGATAGTACTGCATAAAGACCGTCCTACCGCTATTAAACGGTTTGCAGCGATGTATGAACTGGGGCAGCTCTTACTGAAGATCACTACCGATACAGACAAGCGGAAGATTCCTGTAGATACAGACAGGCATAAGATCTGTGAGATCTTCGCGGCAGCGATGTTGTTACCGGGGAATGCTTTGGAGACACTTTTAGGCAGCAAACGAATGGCTATCGCTCCTGGGGAATTGATCTGTATCAAAGAGCAGTATGGATTACCGTTGCGGGCTATTATGCAACAGGCAGTTTTCAAAGGGATCATTGACCGTAAAAATGCCAATGCGTTTTTTAAATTGCTTGTTGATAATGCTGATGAAACAGATCTGGGGAATTATATAGGTGAGGAGAAGGCGCAGCGCTTTGATAGAATGGTATACAGATTAGTCGCGGAAGGCATCATTGATATAGAGAAGGCGGCTGATCTTGCGAGGATACCGGTAGAGGAATTACAGCAGAAGGTACAGGTGTTTGATACAGTGGTGCAGGATTAATCCATTTACGCTAAGTGGCTTCGGGTTCTTTTACCGCTAAGTAGCTTCGGTTTCAGGTCGGCGCCTCTCTGGAACGTTATTGGTGTTTCACGCTAAGTAGCTTCGGTTTCAGCATGGGATGGCGGTCGGCGCCTCTCCGGATGTCGATTTAGCGTTATCAAGCGAATAGGGGCTGGATATAGATTGGGCAGCACCGGTCGTGTCACCGGAGAGCCGAAGGCCCGCCATTCCCACCTGAAACCTCGTGCTACTTCCGCTGTCGCTATTGATGGTTAGGTGGCTAGCTTCAGAGGAAATAAAAACGGTTGTATCAATGAAGTAATTGATACAACCGTTTTTATTTTAAGGTTGTAGTCCTCCGAAGTCGTAGACGACTGGCGGATCAACTCGTTTGTTGCCACTCTTGGTGTAGGGTACAACGAACACTGTTACTCTGCCGATTTTCTCTTTCTGTTCTTTCTCCGACACTTTTTTGCACAGCGAGTCTGCGCTCTTAAAAAAAGCCTCTGTATAAATTCCCATTCTAAGCTCAGTTACCACATCCGTTGTATCTTCTTTTAATTGACTATGATTTGCCAGCCAACATACCATATTTGTTCCCAGGAATGCTTCCGATCGGGTGATCAGGCGGAATTTAGGCATCAGGCGCCTGGAACGGCTGGTAGTGGTATTTAGTTGACCGGGAAGATTTTCGCGATTCATCCTTACAGAGTCATGCAGGAAACAATATTGATCCAATACTGTGTCGTATTCACGAAAACATAATAGGGCATCGCTATAGTTCCATTCAATCCCTGTATCCTTACTTGATTTCGAAAACTGTTCACAAAGCAGTTTAATCGTCGTTTCGATATCAGGGACAGGGGCTGTTGTCGCTGCGGCATTTTGCGCGGTATTAGCGTGCTGCTGACAAGCTATCAGACCAAAGAAAAATAGTAGGATAATGCTCAATAAATAAGTGCTCTTTTTCATATTGTGGGGGTATTGTGAGGTTATTGATAAGAGCAATATAAATTTCCACTGCCGAATTACAACACATCCATACAAAATATGGGGATTCCTGCTTATCCCCCGGGAAAAATCCCCTCCCTATATCCCTGCTATTTCCCGTTGTAGCGGCCTTGCCACCAAGCTACCTTTGACTTAACACAATGCCCCATACAACAATTCATCACATTCAATCATACTATTATGGACGCAGCATTCATACAAGCATATTTCGACAGGTGCGACAAAAGAGCAGTCAGGAAGATTATCACTACCGCTTTCAATGCTCGGGAGTTGCCTGTCACGATACGGCCTGTCACCCCACGACTTAACCCCAATAAGAACACGAACAAAAGAAAAGCGGCCCGTTAAGGAGCCGCTTTTCATATCGCTATTTTAATAGTTATCAGTTATTCCGGATGGGAGGAATATTTGTCGTTAATCCAACTCCATCGGTCACATAAAGCGTTGTTTCCCCTTGTTTTCTTTTCTGATGATGCAATTTGCTTTTCTTCTCCTGCTTTTTCCCCTTATTCCACCATACCAGGAAGCCGGTAACAGGCAGACTGGCGCAGATCAGGCTCGCAAAGAAAGCCAGGATCTTACCCGGCAGGCCGGCAATGGCACCTACGTGGATATCGTAGTTCATACCGATCAGTTGCTCTCCTGCGTTTCTGTCTTTCGCCGTTTCATGTGCCAGCAGTTTACCTGTGTGCTTGTCAAACTGCAGGTCGTCGCGATTATAATAGGTTTCCTTTCCCCAATAGGCCGACATCCGGATGGTGGCTGTATTGCTATTCCTTGTGGCAAATACGCCTATGCGTTTTGCCTGGGGAAACTGTTGTACGGCAGTGGTATAAGCCACGTCCAACGGATTGCTGCCAGCCAATGGCAGTGCTAAAGTATCTGATTTCACTTCTTTATGCTGAGGAGGTGTAATGCTACGGGAGGCTACCACATAGACGGTAGCCTGGAACCATTTAAAGGCCCATACCATTCCCGTCAGGGCTAATACCAGGGCTATTAACAATGAATAAAAACCGAGTACATTATGGAGATCGTAGTTCACGCGTTTGAAATTGCCAGACCATTTTATCCGGAAGCTTTGTTCACGGGATTTCTTTGTCCATTTCTTCGGCCACCAGAGTATCAGGCCTGTGATCAGGAGGATGACGAAGATGAAAGTAGCCCATCCGACTATTGGCTGACCATATTTTGTATTCAGGAGTAAGCTCCAGTGCAGGTATTTAACGATCACGAAGAAATCAGTTTTCAGATCCCGCACTGCCGTTACATTGCCGGTGTAGGGGTCTACATAGGCAGCTTTATAATAAGCGGTAGATCCGAAGATAGTAAGGGCGTTTTCATTGCCCTCAGCATAGGTCAGGAACTCCCAGGCACGATCAGGGGATCTGTAGGTAAAGACGCTGCGTACAGGGAACTCTTTTCCTAAAGCTGTCTGTGCCTTCTCCTGCAGTACGCTCAGGGGCAGTACAGGCGTATGCCGGGCGGTCACGAACAACTCATCGTGATGTACCCATTCGGTGATCTCTTTCTGGAATACGAAGATGCAACCGGTGATGCTTACGATCAGCACAATGATGCCGGAGGTCAGGCCCAACCACAGGTGCAGCCAGGCGTTCAGTTTCTTTCCCCAGGATTTTCCTTTTTTCTTAGCGTTTGTTTGAATATCGTTCCCCATGGTATCAGAGATTGAAAGTGTAGCCTATGGCAGGGACTGGTTCCTATGAGTTCGCATGGAGTTGCCTTACCGGGCTAATGCGCGAAGGTCGGGATGCTGGAATTGATACCTGAGACAAAAAGGGAAAAGTATTTACGCAAAACGGAAAAAAAAGAAATTATGAGACTGGTAATGCAGTTGCAGTACTGTGTTCTAATTTGGTAGTACGATGACCCTACCATTGTCCATTTCAACCCACATCGGGCAGCCGATCCTGTTTACCCCCGGTATGCCTGACGCCTTTTCCAGCTACGCGCTGCAAGGCACCAAGCCGTTTTATGCGGCGAGTGACAGCTTTGGCTGTATCCTGTTCCAGCAGGTGGCGAATCATAGTTACAATGCATGGGTGAGTCATTATATCATTAATAAACCGACAGCATTCAAAGTAAAAGGAAATGTGGACGATCTGCTGCTGCACCATACATTAAAGGGTAATATGTTTTATGAGCTGAACAGTCACGAGAGTGAGACATTTCAGCACCAGATGAATATAGTGGTAGCTTCAAGGCTCCGTCACGTGGTACGCTTCAAGGCAGCGGGAATATACATTGCTTTGGACATCCAGATCCCGGTGGACGACCTGAAAAGTTACCAGGAAAGTTTCCCGGTTGTACAAGACCTCTTAAAGAAGCTCGACAATGAAAATACCATTACCCTCCTGGATCAGCATATGATTGCCCATGAACGCCTTCGCAATATTATACAGGATATTACCGAACGCCAGTTACCTAAGGCAGCCAGCGAAAAATACAGAGAACAGAAAACCGGAGAACTCATCATTGAATCACTTGATATGCTTTCACGTTACCTTACAGATGCCAACGGCCTGAGTGCGGCCGACCATGAAAGGGGCCAGAAAACGGAGGTTCATTTGCTGAAACATCTGCAGCAACCATCGCCTCCTACCCTCAAACAATTGGCAAGATTTGCCGGTACGAATGAAAAGAAGCTGGAAGAGATCTTCCGGAGCCGCCACGGTATTACCGTATACGACTTCTTCCAGAATGCGCGTATGCGTATCATTTACCGCAAGCTCACCGAGACTGCTGTGCCCCTGCAGGACCTTGCTGAAGAATTCGGGTATACCGATTACTCCAGCTTCTCCTATGCAGTAAAGAAGCGTTTCTCCATGAGTCCGCGTGAACTGAGAAAGAACAGCAGTATTAATTCCTAATTGATATTCTCTCTTTCCAAAGTTCATCATTTAACTCCTAAACACCCCCATTCTATCATGACGTAACTTTAATACAGAAAGAACAATATTATTCGTTTTCGTTGCCATAACGACCTATTATACGACAAGAACATTTAATGGTATATTGAGGAAAACAACGTCCTGGCTTTCTAGCCGGGACCACTTTTCTTACAATGTTACCATTTCCAATATATCGCAACATATACCAATTGTAAAATGCCAATTAATTGTTTTCTCATCACATTATTTGTGTTCCCCATTTAACTTATTAACCCAGGTACATGAAACCGTTTAAAAGCACGCTTTTGTTTGTTACCCTATGCTTCCCCTATTTTCAGATCGCCCTTGCCACTGGTGAGGGCGATTGGTTTTCTGGCAGATGGTCCATGAAGCCTGTCCCTATCCAAACCCGCTGGGCAGCTGATGTTTCTCCCGACAATGTTTTACCGGAATATCCTCGTCCGCAGATGGTGCGTTCTGAATGGCAAAACCTGAACGGATTATGGGAATATGCTATTACCCGTTGGGATGAGGGTATGCCATTACAGTTTGACGGTGAGATACTGGTTCCATTTCCTATCGAGTCGGCGCTTTCCGGTGTGCAGCGGGCGCTGTTACCTACACAGCGGCTTTGGTATAAACGCACTATCAAAAAGCCGGATACGCATGGCGGAAAACGTGTACTGCTGCATTTTGGCGCGGTAGATTGGCGGGCCGCTGTCTTTCTCAATGGTAAACTGTTAGGCAGACATATGGGCGGGTATCAGCATTTCTCTTTTGATGTTACCGCCTCCCTGCAGGAAGGGAATAATGAACTGGTTGTGAGCGTGCTCGATCCTTCCAACCTGGGGCCTAATCCCTGTGGTAAACAAAGCTTACGCCCGCGGAAGATCCTGTATACAGCAGTCAGTGGTATCTGGCAGACGGTCTGGATGGAAACAGTGCCGCCTTCTTATATCACTGACCTCTTTATGACGCCTGATATTGATGCCAACTGCCTCAATCTGCGGGTCAATACTACTGATACTACAGGCAGCGTGGTCGAGGCGATTGCCTATGCAGGCACACAGGCTGTTGCCAGTACTTCCGGTCCGGCAGGCAGGATGCTGGACCTTGGTGTTCCCTTTGCACATCTCTGGAGCCCTGCGGATCCTTTTCTTTATCATATGAAGATCAGGCTACGAAGGCATGGACATGTTGTGGATTCTGTGACCAGTTATTTCGGGATGCGGAAGATAGCAGTACAACAGGATAGTGCAGGTATACCACGCTTGTTCCTCAATAATAAATATACCTTTCAACTGGGCGTACTTGATCAGGGCTACTGGCCGGATGGCTTGTACACCGCTCCCACTGATTCCGCACTGGCCTTTGATATCAGGATGATGAAGGATATGGGATTTAATACTATCCGCAAGCATGTGAAACTGGAACCCGACCGCTGGTATTATCATGCGGATCGCTTAGGTATGTTGGTATGGCAGGATATGGTGCCTTGTGCGGATGAGGACTACTACTCTACTTCCCAGTTTGAACAGGAGAATAATGAGAACCTTTACCAGCTGCACAATTTCCCTTCTATTGTGATGTGGATACTGTTCAACGAGGGATGGGGAAAGTATGATCAGAAACGCCTTACAGAGTGGATGAAACAGGCCGATCCTTCGCGTATCATTAACGGCCATTCGGGAGAGAACCTGGATGTGTACAGCGATACTCCTATTCGCGACCGATGGATCAGCAGTGATGTGACAGATGTGCATTATTATCCTGGTCCGTATATAGCACCGGCATTGCCAGGTAAAGCGCGGGTATTGGGAGAATGGGGCGGTGTACGGGTGATCACTCCCGGGCATCAGTGGGCGCCTAAAACAGGCTGGGGATATGTAGAGGTAAGTCCGGCGAGATTTGCAGAACGATATAAGTATATGATGGGAAGACTGAAATTATATGAGCGACAGGGATTATCTGCCGCAATATATACACAGCCTTATGATGTGGAGGCGGAGGAGAATGGGTTTATGACGTATGACAGGAAGGTGGTGAAGATCAGTGTAGCCGAAATGAGGAAAGTAAATACCTGGTAAGAGTGGGAACTCTCCTGCATTGTTCAATACAGGAAAGTTCCCCGACATACAAGTCTTACATAGCTGTTGTGATATTCGTTATCGTAGTCGTGCACCAATAAAATTGGCGGGTGATTGTTTCCGTTCCGGAAACAGCCTGTAATGTTTTCACGCCGATCGGCTGGCTGGTAACCAGGTAATAAACGTGGGACAGGCTACCGGGATTTGTGGTGATGTACCATGGAGTGGTTGTACATAAACTGCCGGTTGTGTAGTAGATCTTGTTACCAACAGTTTCATATACGATAGAGGTTGGCGTAAAGACCGGCTCTGAGGTGAATCTGCTTATTTTAAAAGCCAGCAGGCCTCCGGTCATGGAGCATACGAGGATAAGTACCAGTAGAATTTTAGCTTTTTTCATAATAAGTGGTTTAGTCATTCTCAATGTGTCTGCTCTTTCCGATTCATAAATGCATCTCTTCCAAATTACTCTTATCTCTTATGGATCACTTTGGAGATACCGCGCAGACTTAGGAGATAGCCTATTGCAATTACTACATCCTGTTTTGGCTCATGTCGACCAACATTCACACAGGGATCATTTTTTACGTTATTGCTCAGGACTATATATGTCCAGGAAAATGCAACTGATCAGTATCATCAAAAAAAAGGAGTCTTACCTTCTCAGATAAGACTCTCATTAATAATACTAAATATCACTCGTTACCTTTGTGTTTATTTGCACACATGGATAAAACAGTAATGTAGTCGTCAACGGACCTGAAGGCCATTGCTTCAACGTGCGTGTTGTTGTCGGCATTGTGAGCAGATGCCAGACTACAGCAGGAGTGCCCACGTCTGAAATCCACAGGTCACCGGTCGTACAAAGATTCCCTGTGGTGTAATACGTAACACCACCTATTGTAACATAAATGATCGTTGTAGGATAAAAGACCTGATCATTGGTAAACCGCATGGCCTTGAATGCCAGCGCTCCACCGGCAATAGCCATCAAGGCGACCAGGGCGAGAATAATTCTGCCTTTTTTCATAAAACAAGGGTTTAATCATTTGCTAAGTGCCTACTCTTTTCGATGGTTTTCGGCGACTCCATTATGCCGGCCGGCAATGACTTATTATAGAAAAGAAAAGTTTGTCTGGGAGTAATTAGCTACGCTTCAATGTTATGTCGGGTGGTCTGGGATGATCAGCAAAATCGGTTAGTCAGAGGGCTTCTCAAACGTTCCACTTTCTCCAAAGTTATCTGTTTCCATAGCAAAAGACTTAGGAGATAGGTATAAATATTGTACCTGGATATTCCTTATCTACTAAGCATTCCATAACATTTATAGCCTATTTTAAAGAGACTCCAAATATTATGAGATACACAATTACCATTCTTTTCTGCTTTTATATTTCACTCGTAAACGCCCAGAAGCCTCCTATCAACAACTTCACTTACAAAGGCTGGGAAATGCTGTTAAACTATCAGATTTCTGACAATGGCAAATATGTCTGGTACACTTATGGATCCGAGCTTACCGGCATGACGCTGGTGGTGCGTTCCATTCATGGCAGCTACTGCAAATTATTCACGGGTGTATGGGAGGCGGTTTTTACGGCGGATAATCAACACCTGGTATTCAATTCACCCAAAGGTCTCGGTGTACTGACATTAGGCACATCGACCATAGATTATACGCAGGGGATCAGCAGTTATACAGTTGCCGGCAATGGTAGATGGCTGGTCGCAAAACTGGCAGATACGCTGCTGCTTAAGAATCTGCATACTAAGGAGGAACATTACTATTCACCTGTTACTACTTATACATTTAATAAAGGGGGAGATGTGTTGGTATATTATACTCAGGATAGCCTGGTGTGGATGGAGCCAGAGAGGGGGCAATCCGGCGTGATCGCTATCAGCCATAAAATTGACAACATTACTTTTAATCATGCAGATACTGCCATTGCCTTTACTGATAGTAGTCATATTCATTATTTCAGGAAAGGAATGGATAGCGCGCAACAAATCCAGCTGGCAGGATTAAGGCATGGAACTTCACTACTCCCCATGCCACTTCAGTTTAGCCAGGATGATAAACTATTATTCCTGAAGGTAACCAAAGAACGGACGCCTCCGGCGAGGGATACTACGCAAATAACAGAGAAGCTCAGCCTCTGGGATTACCGGGATGTCCGCCTGCATTCCCAGGTACCTCCTGATCCCTATGGTCCCTTTTCAGCAGTTGTTCCCGTATCTGGAGGTACTGTTATTCAACTTGAAAATGCGGATACTACCTTATCGGGGCAGCCAGGGAATCAATATGCGCTGGTATCGAACGTGGTGAATGAAGAAGACGGCTTCTGGGATGCGAAGCAGGTGAGAAGTTATGATCTTATCTCGCTGACAAATGGCACACGTAAGCACGTAATACCTTCTCCCCAACAGGTGTTTAGCGTGGCATTATCCCCTGCAGAACACTACGTCAGCTGGTTTGATCTTGCTACTCAACACTATTTTACTTATGAAATCAGTACAGGGAATATTAAAAATATCTCCGTGGATGTTCCTACGATTTTGACCAATACACATATTTGTCGCGATGAGATACGGCCTTATGGAGCCGCCGGCTGGCTGTCGGGCGATCAGCGACTGCTGATCTATGATGAATTTGATATATGGCAGTTAGATCCGGCGGCCAGAACGCCGCCCCAGAATATTAGCGATCATTATGGCCAGCGGTATCAGACAATACTCCGGGTCGTATATGCTGAACAGTTATTGACACTCCGGGAAAATGATCCCCTACTGCTCACTTGTCTCGATAGCAATAAATATAATGGCTTTATGCACATTAAAGCTGGTATTAATCACTCACCCATTCCAACCGTGATGGAACCTGCTGTATATCATTTCCCTGCCCTGGTTGTTTTCGAGCCGCCTGCTCCCCTGAAAGCGAAGAAAGCAGGTATCTATATCCTGCAGCGGCAAACTACCACCCAGGCGCCGAATCTCGTCACTACGACTGATTTTACAACCTTCAAACCACTCTCCGATATTCAACCCCAGCAGGCTTACAACTGGCTGAGGGCGGAACTGGTTCATTGGCCCATGCCCGGAGGTATTACCGGAACCGGCATATTGTACAAACCGGAAGATTTTGACAGCAGCAGGCAATACCCTGTTATATTCAATTACTACGAACGACGAAGTAATGAACTCCATCTCTTTCCGAAGGTAAGGCTGAGTAATGGCAATTTAACCATCGCCTGGTATGTCAGTAACGGATATCTCGTCTTCGTTCCTGACATCTATCGTCCCACTGGTCAGAGTGGGCCAGCTATTCTTAATACCCTCGTCTCGGCAGCCCAATATCTATCTACCCGACCTTATGTGAATACAAAGAAAATGGGCCTGCAGGGACATAGCTTCGGCGGATATGAAACGAACTACATTATTGCACATTCAAATCTCTTTGCTGCGGCACAATCGTCTGCCGGGCCGTCGGAGCTGTTCGGTCTCCATGGTGGACTGGGATTTGGAGGTAGGAGTTACCATTATATATCAGAACTGGGACAGCTGAACCAGGGAGTAGCCCCCTGGGATAATCCCGATCTGTATATGCGGACCTCTCCTATACTATTTGCCCCGCAAATCAGCACGCCTTTATTGATGATGCACAACAAGGAAGACGGTGCGGTACCATTTTCACAATCGGTGGCTTTGTTTACCGCGCTACGGCGACTGAAAAAGCCGGTATGGCTGTTGGAGTATCAGGGAGAAGGGCATGTACTGTTTGATCCGGGATGTCAGCTGGATTTTAGTATTAAGCAGGAGGAGTTCTTTGATTATTATTTGAAAGGCAAACCCATGCCGGGGTGGATGCGGCGCTGACAAACTTTTATCTCTTGCTACTAAGGAATTTATATTAGTCCTAACCGGATACCTAAGGCATTCAAGTAGATTTAGCAGAAAGCTATGAGAAAAGCAAGAATTCTTCTTTTTATGATCACCTTGATGGGGGCTGTTGGAGGCACTTTCGCCTTTAAAGCTTTTAAGTTTAACGCTAACCCGGCATGGAGATATACAAATTCTATTACGATAGGCGGGAGTGTGTATTCGTCAACAGTACCGTTCTGTACATCAACGAATCCGGTGTCTTTTTTTACTACTGAGTGCTTTGAAATAACTACTACATGGATCTCGACGCCACGAGCAGGCGGACCATCTACTATTACGTTAAGGAATACTGCAAATACCAGCTTGACGTATACAATACCTGAGGCGTCTTGTATTGTTGTTACATCGTGTGTAACGGCTATTCTGTAAGTACTGGATAAGTCCTGGGCCAGAAGTACAGGACTTATATTATGAATTTATAACATTTTCAACGAATCGCCCTACACCCTCAATACCATCTGCTTAAAAAATTTCCTTTCTATTATGAGTACTTTTATGATTCTTGCTACGACTATATTAGTGAATCCTAAGCTCATTATCGAGAATTACTGGATCAAAGTGATATTTTCCTATTATATTATATAATAGCGAAGCCGGAACAATACCGCCCTCACTCAGTAAGGATATTGCAACGCTTATGAGGATAGTTTAAAAATCTTATTACGCTGACGTACTAATTGAGATAGTATGCGCTAGAAAGTTATACTTTCCTGAGCTAAATGTGTTAAACTGGATTTTGTAATCCGTCAGTAACCTGTATTAAGTTACTACAAGAAACACCATACAACCCGAAGTATAACTATCCACTCTATCAGCCTCTAATTATTTTCCGTTGGAATTTTCAATTCCAGTGTTACCTTTTTATGTTTACTGCAACCTTCTCCTATTGGGTATATAATATCCATGTCAGCGAGCAACTTTCAATATTAATTCAATCAATATACAACATCATGAATCAAGTAACATTGATGTCCATTCTAATCTTTGTTCTCCTCGCAATTGCGGGACCTGGGAACGCATTTGCTGTACCTGTTTGTAAACATGTTAATTCATATCGAACAGGTGACCAGTCTAATCGTTTTGAAAAATTGACAAATTCGAAAGGGGAAGCAGCTATCGCTGCGCCGAGGGCAGAAGCGCAAAAATCTGACCTCCAGATTAATTTAGCTAATCGGGTAACTGAAATTAGTAGAATTAGCACATTAGTTAGTGCTATTACCGGTATTAAGAGAGATAATAGACGTAGTGAGTGTGTTGAAATTAATCGAATTAGTGGTTGGATTAGTAGAAATAGTAAAGCTAGAGAGATTAATGTAGTTAATGAAAGTAATAAAGTTAGTATAACTAGTGTTTGTACAAGTAAAATTAGTTGGGTTAGGGGGAATAATACAGTTAGTAAACATAGTGAAGTTAGTAGAAGTAGTAAAATTAGTAATTGGGTTAGTGAACTTGATGGAGTTAGAAAGATTAGTATAGTTAATAAAAGCAATGAGGTTAGTAGAATTAGAAATTGGGGTAGTAGAATTAGTAGAGTTAGAGGAAATAGTACGGTAAGTAAACGTAGTGAAGTTAGTAGAATTAAGGATTGGCTTAGTGGAATTGGCAGAGTTAGTGAGATTAGTATAATTAATGAAATTGGGATTAGTAGAAGTAGAGTTAGAAAACATAATCTAATTAATGAAGGTGAAGAAATCTACAGAATTAGTGATTTAGTTAGTGAAACCAGGAGAGTTAGTGAGAATAGTATAGGTAATGAAAATAAGGAAATTAGTAACGTTAGTGATTTAACTAGTAAAAATAATAGCATCAGGAAGGACAATACAGTTATTGAAAGCAAATATCTTAGTAAATATCAATTATCGAGAGTTCCAATTAGGTTAATCAAAGCATCTATTCAAACGAATTTTGAGAATAAACAATCAGCAGTTAGCAATCAAACCGAAGATTATAATTTAAGCCTAAATACTATACTAATAAATAACAATCAGAATAACAAGTCGATAAAAAAAGAGAAAAGCTTTTTTATATTAGCTAAAAGGCAGCCAACTATTAGAGCGAATAAATCAAGGTATCCCATAGTTTGTTATAATACTCGAATAACTTCAATTAAAAGGATTTAAAACCTTTATTAAAGTAGGAATAACCTGTAACACCATTAATATATTAAGTGGTGGGGAGAGACATGCGCTTACCCGAGCAATAAATTCATTAAAAAAAACTGCTATGGCTAATATAATATTAGGCAATATGGAATTGTCAACGCCTGCTAATATAAAATCCCCTGCATTAACCGGCAATAGTTATGCTTCTATTCTTGCAACATTACATAAAAACCAGCCCAACACAATTACTGTTTTTTTTGCTAATGAACCAGAACATATCCCAAGTATAAATTCCCCCATAAACTATGTGAAGGAAATAGCGGTTCAAACAAACACGGTACCGATTGAATTCAAATTTGAAAAAAATGTAATAGCGGCCCTCAGGGAGAACATTAAAGCCCTACATAACACCCCGGTCTTTAAAGCGATCCAGTTACAAGTGACAGCGGCTTGCTGCAGATGTATGGATGCTATTCTAATTAAAGGGAACAAAGCAATCCGTAAAACATATACTTTTAAAGAAGTCAAAGCCGAACTAAAACTGAAAGCTCCATTTAAGGGTGTGGAAATGCAACTTAACCAGGAATTTAGTGATGGCATCCCCCTTCAAGCAAAAAAGGCTATTATAACGATTTTGAAGAAAGCAATAGCCGCAGATAAAGACTTTGATACAAGTATTCTGTCATCTTACAACAAGAATTTACTGCCATCACTCCTCCAAACTGACAGAGATCATATCCAAAAGGTGGAAGATCTTTTGGGTGAAATGTGTGATATTTCAATATCTGTTCTCGAACGCTATCTACATGGCGCAAAAGCTGATTTTACATCAATTATAACAGAGGAGATCCTGCGCCAACTGTATCCTGAAAAATGCGGCATAACTATTTTGGATGAAGTAAAGAAAAGAGCTGAACCTTTCTGGCAAACGGACAGAAAAAATAGCAAAAATGATAAGCAAGGAGGCGATTTCCTGAGACAACTGGAAGATTTCGGAACAAAACATGGTCAAATCAGCATCAATGTAGTGTGTCATTCTGTAGGAGCCATCACAGGTTGCGAATTTATTAAAGCCGTTACCAGGTTAAGATCTGACGTCATCAAAATAGAGAATATTATCTTGCTTGCGCCAGCCTGCACATTTAAACTATTTGAAGATAGTATTATGAAGGTGCGCTCATTACACGACCGTTTTAGAATGTTTACCATGAGAGACCAATATGAGCAAATGGATGTATTTGTTGAAGGAGTGTATACCCAATCTCCTCTTTATCTGATTTCCGGACTGCTGGAGGATAAATATTACCCTGGTGCGCCTATACTTGGATTGGAGCGTATTAGGCGGGCGCCTTCTATTAATCATGCCAACATTACCACGTCTGTCCATTCTTTTTTAGAGGGCTATGGACATTCCGGAAAGGTTGTTTATTCAGTTACTAACAAACGGGATATTCCTACCGGCCATGAATGTACAGCCACGCACCATGAAGATTTCCTCCAGGACCCTGCTACTATTGCATCTATTATCGAAATCATAAACAACGGGATGAAGCCCCCTCCTTTGGCGGCATTTGCAGACGGCAATGGACCAATAAATGATAGCACAAGTGGACTGAACTTCGGAGCATCTGGTGATAAAGGAACCAGCCCGGGGGCCGGCAGCTCGAGGCCACCAGCTTCCAGCTCTAAACGGGATAACTATCTTGAAATAACAGTAACAAAATGGAAAGGCGAATGTGATAAACTAAAGTTCTCTGCTAAATACCGTATTAGTCAGCAAGAAAGTACCATTATAAACTTTAAAACAGTACATCTGCTTACTGACATTCAAGCATATTATTATTCCAGCATATTGGATTTAGGAAAAAGCCCGGATTCCGACAGCTACAAGGAAGAGTACATGCAACGGATGGGAATGCATTATTATGAGGAACTATTCCCACTTGGCCTGAGGAAATTAATCTGGAAACTAAAGAATAAGGTATCTACCCTTATTATTATTGATTCATTTGATGATGTAATTGCCTGGGAATTTTGCAAAATGTGGGGCAAAGACACAAATGGCATCGTCCAGAATGCCCCCTTTTTGTGCGAATCGTTTAATCTTGTCCGATATTCTTTTAATGAATTGAAGGATACGCTTTCCCTGGAGAACACTGCTATTATAACACCGAAGAGCAATTTGCCCTACGCCCAGGTTGAAAAAGGAATATTGTTCCAACTAGCAGAAAAACATAGCCAAATGAATGCTACTGATATAAAAGCCACCATATCTGAAGTGACTGCCATGTTCAAATCAGGAAAATATAATGCCATCATTTTTATCGGCCATGGCAAATCACACGAACAAGCTAATAAGTCTGGAATAAAACTGGAAGATGGAGAAATAACCCCGGAGTATCTGAGTGGTGATACCTCCAACCTCGGTCAAGCGAGTCCTTTTGTTTTCCTTAATTCTTGTTATTCCGGTAAAACCGGCCCCGGACTAACGGCAGTTGGTGGCTGGGCTAGAGCTTTCCTTCGTGCTGGCGCGTCGTGTTTTATCGGTTCTACCTTTGCGATAAATGATGCACAGGCCACAAAATTTGCGGCTCATTTCTACCAGTATCTGTTTGAAAATTATACGGTAGCTGAAGCCGCCAGGTATGCAAGACTGGCTATCAAAAAAACAGGAGACCCGTCCTGGTTATACTATGTTGTATATGCCCATCCTTTTGCAAAATTACAAGGAGGTTCCTGAAATAGCCGCTTAAAGGCTTCCTAACAAAATGATCACATAGACTGACAAAGGGAATAGCCTTAAACTGAATGCCTAAAGCTATTCCCTTAAATGATAACGGGTATTTGAAAAATAAAGTATTCCCGGATGGATGCAGCGATGACAGACTTAAGTAATAAATAACCACCTACATCACTAAGCGCTTACCAAGTTCAATTCCCAAAGGAGTAAGCGAGTATATCTTCATTGGCGTACCATCAGGATTGGTATATTCATGGCTGGAATGTACCATATAAGCATCCCTTTCCAGTAAGGTCAGAAAATGATTAAGAAGATTTACACCATCGGGGTTATTCGCTTCTTCTTCCCCTGTAAAGAAAAAGCCTTTCACTTCAGCATACGGTGCAGGATTATAAGCTTTTCTTTGCCAGAATTCCAATAAAATGTCACCAGGATCAATGAATGGTTTCATACTAAATTTGCGCTTTATTAAGAGTTTATTACCTTCTTCAATGAATCCACCCCTACTCCGCCGACCACAATCTGCTTGAACTCTTTCTTCTTATCATAGATCACCAGGTATGGGAAACCTGGTGCCTTGTAATACGTCACGAAAAAGCCTTTTATGTCTTTTCCAATAGTCACATTCTTGTATTGATCCAACTTAAACAAGGTATCATACATCTGGATTTCCTTAAAGTCTGACATAGTCGCCATGTAAAAGCGCACATCCTTTAACTCATCCATCCGCTTGGTGATCTCCCTTGTCAGCGCCTGACAATAAGGACAATCCGGCCCGAAGAAGAATAACACAACTGTTTTCCCTTTCGGGATATTGGCTGTATTCAATTTGACAGTAGTATCCAGCAGCTGGATATTAAAAGACGGCAGGTCTTTATCTATCCCAGGAGGCAAGGCACGCTTATATCTCGTACAACTGGCTATTCCTATTCCGGCTAATATCAAAACGAACAACAATGATCTCATTACGATTGTATTTTATTATTGGCTGCCTTCCAGATATAATCCAGCAGTAGCAATCCAAAGGAAAAGAATATTAATATCGGGAGCATCTGAAAGCGCAAGGCGATCTGGGATGCGAATACACTAAATCCAAAATTGATGATCCAGAGGCCGAAGGCCAGTAGCAAACCTATTGATAAAGCTCTGTTATGTTTGATGCCATGCAATATCACAAATCCCACCAGGCTGAATAAGAATACTACATTCATTACGCCTACCAGGATAGGATAAAAGCTGAGTATTGTCACCTTCAGATCTTTGAAATGTGTTTTCAGCTTCCTGGATTCATAGCCAAACCACATCTGCCCTATTGGCGCTATACTGTCTTTACCCATGTTGTACGTGTCCAGAAATTCTACTGGTGGGGCATAGTACTTCATGGTGTTAGGCAGTAAATAGTACTGGGCAAATGTGGTAGGATATTGCCTGATCAGGTATGAGCCATATTCGGCGAAAAGCGGTCCTACAGAAGCCCATTTCTTTAGTATATGAGCCGTTGAGTCCTTTTGGAACTTACGATACATGTATTGCTGCAGCGGAGATTTGGGATCCCACATGTACCATGTATTAGCGATCATCATCTCCTGCTGATGCATAAAAATATTCCTGGTAGTATCGAAATAGGTCCGCACCATCTTGTCCAGCTGTTTGAACTTAGCCGGCATTGGAGGTGGCGGTTCGTCTTGCACGAACCTGTACGCATATAAAGCATTATTCGCCATCTGCCAACCGCTGAAAGGCGAGAACTGCCGGATACCGGTTAGGCGGTCATATTGGTTACTGGTATGCCACACAAATCCTGCTATGAGAATGACGCTGGACAAAATGCCCACTACCTTCCTCTTCCATGGCTGACGGCTGATGATAAATGCCAGCGCTGCAACAATTGGATAGAACAGGGCATTATATCTTACAGTGAATGCCAGGAGAATAACAACAGCATGTAGTATGATTAAGGTTTGATTCGGCCTGTGAAGTATCCAGAGTAACAAGGTAAACCATATCAGGCTCAGACTTAAGAATAATGAATCACTGGATACATAGTTCGCCATGTACAAGAATACCGGGTTGAATACCATTCCGACATAGAGCACTCCGAATGTGAGTTTTCCAGGTTTGTAGAAGTATGCCAATGTAAATACAAGGGCCAGGGCACTGGCTTGCAGCAATAAATACTGGAATCCAACCAGTGCGGTGTCTGATATGGTGAACGTACTGAAGAAACGCAGGAATTTAGAATACCCAATAGGATAGGTATTGATACTAAAATTCCCATAAGCAGATTCAAGATATACATAAGAATCCCCATCAATAAACCCTGCTGAAGGATATAAATGTTTGAAGATGAAAAACTGGACAATGACAGCTAATCCTGCGAACCAGACAAGTGCTTTGTTCCAGGGCAGATCCCACAGGAATTCTTTGAATGAAGGCACACGCTTAGGTGCTGCAGCTACAGGCGCCGCATCTGCGGATTTTTCCTCATGGTATTCCTGTTCTGTATTGATGGCCCAGATGTTATCTTTAGTAGTGATACCTTCAATTATATTATCAACCGCTACCATTGCTGTCAGCATGGAATGGTCGGCATTGTTGTATTTATGCATTCCATTACGGCCAACGAGGAACAGATTCTCCAGTTGATCAGTATAAGCCCTTACCTTATCGAAATGAGCATAAGCACCGAAATAAGCCGGATAGGTCTTTTCTACTCTCAGCACCGTGCTATCGAGCACATTCTCTGATGTAGCCAGGCCAATTTTTTCCAGCTCTCTGATGGCTAATGCTGCGATATCTGTATCAGGTAGCTTCCAGAAATCATCTGTTTCATTACAGAAGAACTCCATACCTACCCAGGCGGTATCCGGGTCCTTTACCATATACGGACTCCAGTTGTTGAATAACTGCAACCGTCCCACCTTTACGTCTTTCTCTTGTATATAGATCCAGGTATCTTCCAGTTTCAATGGCTTCCATTCGCCGGTGTGTTTATCCAGGAAAGAAAGCTTACGGAGGAGAATACCCACGGTAATGAAATCCCTGTATTGTAGTTTGGAGGCAATGTCTTTAACCGGTTCTGGCACTTCTCCTACTATTCCTCCAATCAGCTCTTTTACCGGCATGGTGCTAAAGAAATAATCCCCCGTCAGGGATAATTCTTCACCAGTCTGATTGTTAACAGCTGTGATAGCCGTTACTTTATGATCATCCGTATAAATATGCTTTACATCATGATGCATGTGGATAATGCCTCCCATCTCCTGCACCTGGCGGGCTACTTCTTCCCATAATTGCCCGGGGCCAAGTTTTGGATAAAAGAACTGTTCTATCAGGCTGGTTTCTGTATCCTTCTGAGCAACATCCGTTGTTACCTTTTTCTTCTTTTTACTAAGCTCCTGGATGGCGTGCTCTATCGCCTTACGGATACTTACTCCTTTGATACGTTGTGCCCCCCATTCCGCAGGGATTTCATCGCAAGGTACTCCCCACACCTTTTCTGTATAATCCTTGAAAAAGAGATGGTATAAGGTTTTCCCAAAGCGGTTGATCATAAAATCGGCCAGGCTCTTTTCGGGCTTACGAGGGAATAACTGTGCCCAGAGGTAGGAGAACAGGATGGCTATGGTCCTGCCTATTCCTAATTTCCTGAGTGTATCTATCGATAAAGTAATCGGATAAGTAAAGAAGCGGCGTAAGAAGTAGATCCTGGACAAACGCTTACGTACCAGCATTACTTTATCAGGATCATTGCTCTTTAGATTTTCAGGCAGGTCTTTTCTGTTGATATCCCGCGACTTGTTCTGATACTTAATCTTAAAAGACTCCTCACTACCAGCCTGCAAAGGCAGGATATTCAACCACCAGTGCATTACCCGGTCAGACTTCGAAAAGAACCGGTGCCCACCGATATCCATGCGGTTCCCTTTATAATTAATGGTCTTTGAGATACCGCCTATATCTCCGCTTTTCTCTAATATAATGGGGATAATGTCTGTGCGTTGTAACATCTCATAAGCGGCAGTCAATCCTGCGGGGCCCGCTCCGATGATAATGGCATTTCTTTTAGATTCCATAATATGGCATTGAATAATTGTAAACAGGGCGCCTCAAGGGTCGTGGTTAACTGTTCTAAAATACCACAGTATGCGTTCCGAATTGTTAGGAGAAAGCGGATATTATATTGCCGGGTCGGCGACGGGTTCTACGTCCTCTTTTGCAGGTTTAGATTCCTGGAAGCTTTGTCTGATCACAAATTCCAGCAGCAAACCGGCAAAGGCAAGCGTGAAAATGAATGGAAACGCCTGGTACCGCAACACTATCGGTGAAGCGAAAACACTGAACGCCAGGTTACTGAGCCATATTAGCAGCATGATCCATAATACTGTCTTGTAATAAGTGCTGACTTTCGAAAAGCCCCCAAGGACGACAAATCCGATAAATCCAAAGAAGAAGATTACGTTGATCATGGCTAGTAACAGCGGAAATATGGCAGTGATAATGATCAATTTGTTCTTAGAGAAGTGATGAACTTTGTTTGATTTATAACCAAACCAGTTTACTGCGCCGGGATCGACAGTGTCGCTTGCCATATTATACATTCCTAAAAACTCTGTAGGGGGAGAATAGTAATTTATAAAATTAGGCCAGATGTAATAGCGAAGGAATTCGCCTGGATACTGTTTGATTAACCAGGCACCGTATTGGCCGTAAAAATTTGAGACAGATGCCCAACGTTTGAGATAGGGTGTAGTACTGTCTTTTCTGTATTTATCGATTAAATACAACTTTAGAGGAGCTTTATCATCCCATAGGTAATAGATGCCCAGTTCCTGATCGGGCCGTTGTTTGAGTCGGTTGAGGGAATCCATGTGCTTTACGGTAATGGAGTGAATTCTCGCGAACTGTTTTGGGACAGTTCCTCTATTGACTGGCGGAACATGAGCGTACATAAATAGGGCATTGCTTCCCATCTGCCATCCTCCAAAAGGGGAAAATGTGGCGATTCCCAGTCTTTCTTTAAATGTAAGTGTTGTGTAAAGCAAGAACCAGCCAACAGGAACAATAACAATAACTAATTTCAACAACTTTTCTTTAATTGCTCCATTTGCCAGTAGCACTACCAGAATGCTTATAGTGGGATAATATAGGGCATTGTAACGCACAGAGAACACAAATCCCAATACTAATGCATGAAAGATGAACATCTTACCAGTGGGGCGATACAATATCCAAAATAGGCTTGTTATCCATAAAAGGCTGCAAGTTGCAAATAAGGCATCGCTGGAGACAAAGTTGGCGATATAAAGCCAGAGCGGATTTAGGATAAGGGTGGCAAATAATACTCTCATTGTCCACTTGCCTGGCTGTAATAAGTATTTTATTGAGAATAAAAAAAATAGTATTGCCAGCTGTAATAATGAATATTGAACAATAACCAGTCCGGTGTCCGAACGATTAAATACACTAATGAAGCGGAGGAATTTGGAATAACCCACTGGCCACATGTTTATGTTTACATTGTTGTATGCAGCGTCTATGTAAGAGTACGAGTCTGGTAAAAAATTGGGGAAGGGATATAATTTAATTATAACAAACAACAATATCCCGGTCATTAGTACAGATAAAATTAAACAAATCCGGCTTTCTTTGTCGTCCCAAATATTCTTAAAAAAATCCGCAGGGAGTAAAGGGGCTTTAAGTGTCATATATCGCAGGTTAACATAAAAGACTTACGAGCACAATATAAATAGGAATAAAAAATTATAGTTACCAGATAGAGAATATTTAATCATCAGGGGCGATTACAGTTTCACGAGCCAATCTATTGACTATCTATCAAATAGGTAAACATCTTAATAGAGCGTCTTGTTAATCTTAGATCTTCAAAATAAATATTGCAATTCCGAAGAATAGAATACGAAGGTCAGTATCGTTAGCTCGAAGCTAGTTTGATGCCAAAGAAGTTAAATATCTATTAGAACGTAAAGCCATCGAAAACATAACATTAAAAGGGCTTCTCCAGGGGGCATATCAAAGAGAAGACAATGGCGGCAGGTGAATACCTGCCACCATGAAAAATATCGTATTGAATCATGACCTGCGTTGGCTTCCATCATGTGAATATAGGCCAGGACGGTACAATATGACTTATTAGTGTAACTACTATTTGCTTATCTCTCGAAGTTAAATAGTCACATATATTGTAATTAAGGGACATATGGTTGTTGGAATACTTGTAGTAGACAAACGAGTTGTGGTAGAAAATGCCCCAGGAATTACTATTGTCGTATACACCGTAAAAAAAACAACTGTACAATAAGTTCTTACTACCAATGGACCTCCGGGAGTAGTTGTAGTAAGGGTTGTTCCGTTGCTATAAAATACCGCGATAATTCTACTCATTTTAGAGGCAAAAAGGCCACCTATCAGAGCAAAAAAAACTATGGCTAGTAAAATTGATCTTGCTTTACGCATAAACTAAAATTTAGTAGTGAAGAAAAAATAACTAGAATATATGTATTCGCGTTCACAGCCGAACCTCGAAAGGCTATCATTCTATTGGCTATTTTGGCCTTCCCTGCAACAAGTAATGTATTAAAATATCCTGCAAATCAACCTTGGATATCGACGCCTTGTTAGGGTTTATTCGGGATATTCAATTAACAGTGCTTTACCTGAGCCATGCTAGTACAAAAATATAGTTTACGCTATATGCAAAAAAGGGAGAACATAGATACACATTAGAGATGCGGAATCCTTGCTAGTTTATGCGAATAAAAAGAACATCTCGGACTGTAATAAGAGTATTAAATAATAATCAGTCCGAAATCGACGCGACTAAACACACTTATCAACTGGAGAAATTTAAGATAGCTAACGTCACATATTTAAATTTACATCGTTGAATGTATCTACGATGTAGAGATACAATTAGGTAGAAATACAAAAAAGGTATATATTTAAGTATAGCGCACAATAATCCTTCGGTCATTAATACCACACATCAAGCACCTTTTTTTCATTACTGTGCTACTTTTTGGAAGTATCAATGGCTCCTTTAGAGTCATATATCGGAAGCTTAACATGTACAAAGATAGGCTCAACATAATAGGGTAAATAAGGTTTCACGCAACAGATACGGAATATTTATGAACTTCTCACCCAATGTCCCCCAACAATGATCAGCTAACTTATATATTACCAGAGATGAGCAGAAGCCGAGATCGGGTAAAGGGTTGACTACAAACTGCTATGCTTAAGGCTAGTCAGAAAAAAGACGCAACAAGAAATCCGACCAGCGCTAGCGCCCATGTAGTAACATAATGAGCTAAAGTATTCAGGACAGCGTTGGAATGTATATATTTAATCCCATTAGATCAGAATGCCACTTGGTCAACTACCTTCTCATCCGATGTGGTATTTTCTAACTAATTTCAATACTATATAACAAACGAATCAAATCAACATTGCCTTCTAACCGCGAAGCAACATCATCATCTATTGCTATTTTTAATACTAATATCACACATACTTTTATGAAACCAGCGTTCCTTCTACTACTGTTTTACTCATGTACAGCAAGCTACTTATCAGCTCAAAAGCCAGAAATAACTCTTCAAACCTATAAAATGTGGAGCAAGGTAGGTAGATATGAAATTAGCTCTAAAGGCGATTACATCGCTTTCATGACAGAAAACGAGCCGACTACCAATAAAACGCTTACAATTAAACCGACAGACAATAGCTGGGAAAAAAAATATGTTGGAGCTATTTTTTCTGGATTTACTAATCAAGATAGATCCGCACTGATAACAAAATCTGATGGCCAGACAATCGAACTTGACCTTAAAACCCAAAGTGAACTAGGTCTCGTATCGAGAATTCCACAGCACCAACCATTGAAAAACATAAATGTACAGAAGTCAAGAATCAATAATAAAAGGATTATAATCCAATCAATCTTCAATAAAAACTTAGATTCCATTGAGAATGTGATAAATTTTACATTATCGGCAACCGGAAATGCACTTATATTGAATATTGAGGCCACTCACAATCAACCCGTACTTTATTGGTATGATCTTAAAACAAGTACGAGGAAAAAAATATGGGAAGGTCTTAAAGATCAACAAATAGAATTTGTCCCCCCTATGGAAAATTGTAACCACAATCTTTTTAAAAAGCTAGAGCCAGCACCTGCAATTAATCAGACATTAGCAGAAGTTGATGTATGGAGTTATAAGGATGCCAACTATCCAAACCCCTATCTTTCGAAAAATAGGATAAATGAATCATTGTTCTCTATCAGTACTACAGGGGAACATGTGATAACAAATCTAACTGAAAAAAGCGAACGTTTAGTGTCAGCTGAAGGAGACTTTGCTTTGATTGAATACCGTGCCGGACAATTCCTGTGGGAAGCTACATGGAATAAAAATGCCAGAGCCACACTTTATTGCATTTCAATGAAAACTGGAGAAAAAAAACTAGTTGATAAACAGATCGGGGGAAAGTCATTGGAAGCAAAAATGTCTCCTGATGGTAGATACATTATAATAGCCGACAATAACATAAATTGTTATAAATCTTACAACACTAATAATGGTGAAACCAAAATCATTTCGAAAAACGGGCAAATTACTTTTACAACTCTAGATGAAGGTATTGAAATCCTTCCGTTCGATATATTCTGGCTCGAAGGGAACTCCTTTATTATTAGAGATGATTATGACTTATGGGAACTCGATGCCAGTGGGAAAGCCCCCGCGGTCAATTTGACAAAAGGATTCGGAAGAGAAAATAAGCTTGTATATAATATAATACCAGTTAAATATAAAGAAGGGCATTTGCTACTGAATACTTTTAATGAAAAAAATAAGGAATGGGGGTTTTATAGCCTAGATCTTTCGAAAAACGAAGTTCCAAGTAAACTCAATATGGGAAGATATTACTATGGCGGAGACCATCCAATAATTACGAAAGCAACAAATTCAAATACATATATACTGACCCGAGAAACTAACAATGAATCTCCCAATCTATTTGCAACCAATGATTTCAAAACGTTCACCAAGCTATCCAATGCACACCCTGAGAATAATTATAACTGGATGACTGCAGAATTAATTACGTGGGAAGGCCCTGATAGAAGAAGTTGTAGTGGTATATTATACAAACCTGAAGATTTTGATCCTAATAAACAATACCCTTTGATGGTAAACGTATATAATTCGTGCTCAGATCAGATCAACTCTTTTATGGAACCAGCAGAAAGTAGTGTAAAAAATGGCTTTTTTAATTGGCTGCCTGCTGCGTGGCTAGTGAGCAACAGATATCTTGTATTTGTACCGGATGTGAATTATAGAAAACCTCATTCAAACTTGCAAAGCTCACTTCAAATTGTAGTCTCGGGCATTAAAAAATTATTAGAAACGTGCAAGTATATTAACGGAGATAAAATTGGCGTGCAAGGTTCTAGTTGGGGGGGGGAACAAGTCAATTACATAGTGACTCACACCAACATTTTCGCCGCCGCCTTCACAGGTTCCGGATTTTCTGATCAAATAAGCAGAGCTGGTTTCTCTGATAGAATTTCAGATAATTATAACCTTCCAAGTGTAGAATCACAAGAAGGCGGTTTATTGACCGAAGTGCCGGAAAGGTATATAAATGAATCGCCTTTGTTCGCTGCCAACAATATAACTGCACCGTTATTAATCAAGCATAATTTGGACGATGGAGCCGTCCCGTTTTACCAAGGTCTTCAGTTCTTTAGGTTACTACGAAGACTCAATAAGAGAGTGTGGCTGTTACAATATGATGGGGGTGGGCATGGGATAAATCCAGGCAAAAACCTTGATGATTTCAACCTACGACTAGCTCAATTTTTTGACTACTATTTAAGAAATTCACTACCACCTAAATGGATGACAGTTGGAATTCCGCCCGAGATGAAACAAATGAATACCGGTTTGGAGTTAGACAGTAGCAATAGTAGACCTTAAATACTAACACTAATACTGTATTATCCTGTATTAAATTTATTGCCGAATATAGCAATGTCATTGAATGCTCAGGAATTAACACCTGTTCGCGAAATTCATTCTTATTATAAGCGCGAATACATGTAATATAGGACATATTCGAATAGTAAGTTTGTTGATTAAACGTAGCTTTCTTAATGTATTAGCCATGCGAATAGATGTTGTTTAAAATTGACAAGGAACATATATTAGTGCTTGGTAGACAACTTATATATATAAACACAGCACTGCTTCTAATAAATGAGTAAAGCTGCGGGGAACTTACGTCTCCGCAGCAATATGGATTAAGTACTAATTGACAATAGTATTTTCTATCCTATTAAATCAATTAATGGTCGACTTAACCAATATCCTTCGATTACTTAATTGGTTCTATAAATCGTAATCTGAGGACATGTTGTAGTTGGAATGCTCGTGGTTGACCAAGTTGTAGTCGTTGAAAACGCTAAAGGTAGTACTCTTGTAGTGTATGTCGTCTGAAACTCAACGGTACAATAGGTTTGTTCTACCAATGGTCCTCCAAGAACTGTGGTTGTAAGCGTTGTTCCATTACTAAAGAACGTATTTGAAACTCGTGCAGCTTTAAAAGCTAACGCGCCCCCAATTAATGCGAATAGGGCTACACCTGATAATATAACTTTGGCTTTTGTCATAAAGAAATTGCCTTTGTAAATTAAAAGGCTAAATTTTAGTTAACAAATGATATGCCTACTCTCTTTTAATGGTTTTCGGCTACCCCATGCCAGTAATTGCTTGCAAGTCAACACAGGCTTTTACTATATAGCAGTTATTTATTCTGGCATCACCAGTGTTCATCTGCTTAATGCACAGCTGTTAGTCTTCTATTAAAGTGATAACAGCCATATCCATACATCTCGAAAAAAGGGAATCTGATTGTTATCATTAATACTCTGTGTTAGCCATCTCAAGCTTCAAGGCGGCCCTTTTTTTGATGATCTTGCTTATTGCACTGCAGTGCGCCCTGTTATTGCAGTGGAAATTCCCTCATGGCAACTAGCAGCATAATACAATTCTATTTAATTATTATCTCTTCATCATTTCTGAGTTACAAGCTCAGAAATTCAAGACACTGGCACATTATAAGTTACATATAACGTTATATATTTCATCTTAATTATAAAGAGCTTCTTAGAAGCCGACTAGTCATTGCGTCATTTTGTCAAGGTTTAAAATCACCAGAATAACATGATTTATGAAATAGGGTGAGCCTACTAATTATATAATTAACGCTGTGGTCCATTAACCTTTCATAGTGCATTGAATCATCTTCCATAAAAGTAACTAAAACAATATATCTAGCATATAGTATCATCAGGTATTAAAATAGTACATAGAGAATTTGTTCAGATTTCATTTTACCTGGGCGACTGAATTACGATCACCAATGCAATCACATGCCACTGTGAGTTACCGGCAAAATTGTACATTCCTATGTAAAATCTTCCCATTGAACAATCTTTAATATGCAGAGGTATTTTCGCTCATATTTCCCAGGCAACCTAGGAGAGAAGATTGGCACCTTGGATTTGATAACAGCTAAAGAGTAATTGGTATAAAACTTTAAATAGCTCCGCTTACAAGCAAAGTTATCCAATTCCAGCTCCTCTTAAGAAGCTCGCATCCTTATTGATATTTTTAGTTTTCCGATCAATCAGGTTGTGGGGTAAATAACTAGAGGTCATGCTCAAGGCTTTCGTTGATTTTATTGGTAATCTATTAATTCCCTCATAGATGAACCGATTCCAATTGCCAGCTTCGTCGCAAGGCAATGCGCCTACAGAATGTTAATACCAAGTTAACAAACCGAATAACGTTGTTAAGTTGAACAATTTCTTATCTCAAGTAGTGGTACATAAGACATCAAATCGATACTATAATAATATAGTGATTGTCTAGGTATACTTAACATCTAATCGAATCTCAAGAAACTATACCTTATAGACGGGAGTATACACTATATAATAAATTATACCATAAATACTATAACCAACCAAAATCGAATGCGATGAGATTGCCATTATTTCTTTTCTTTTTCCTACCTTACTTACAGGTAGCTACATATTGCTTGGGAAAGACACAGGCCGATCAGAAAATCACACTTTCCGGCACTTATACGCTACATATCATTTTTCAGAAAATAGAACAACAAACAGGTAAAAGAATCTATTACACGAACTCAATAGTAAACGACGAAGAAAAAATTCCAGTTAATCTTAAGGCCGCCTCGATTCACCAAGCTTTAGAGCAGATCCTTGGTAATAAAAATTTGGAGTGGTCAGTTGAAGAGACATATATATCGATTCGAAAAAGCAAAAAAGCTACTCTATTAACAGAATCAGATAAGCCAGACAGTACGATATCTGTTAACGGTAGGGTAATCAATGAAAAAGGTGAACCAATTGCAGGCGCCACCGTTTTGGTAAAAGGGACTCGGATAGGCAGTACGACGCAATCGGACGGATACTTTACACTAAATAGTGTGCGCCCTAGCTCTTATTTGCTTATCAGTAATGTTGCATTTCTGACAAAAGAATTACCCGTACAGGGAAGAAGCTCTATCGGGATTATTGAGCTCGAAAGATATATAGGAGTACTTGATGAAACACAAATAATAGCATACGGTCAAAGTTCTCGCAGAAAAGGTACAGGTAACGTAAGCACGATAAAGGCAAGTGATATTGAAAAGTCTCCCGTCTCTAATCCTCTCTTGGCCATGTCGGGAAGAATCCCGGGTGTATTTATTCAGCAATCCGCAGGAGTGCCAGGAAGTGGAGTGAAAATTATTATTCAAGGTCAAAACAGCATCAATAGCGGTAATGATCCCTTCTATGTTATTGATGGAGTACCCTACACATCCCAGCTTCTACCAGGTTTGACTGATGAATTAGGTGATTCTGGGCCCGGAGCTGCTGGAACTTCACCTGGCACTAGAGGCAATCCATTAAATTTCATCAATCCCCAGGATATCGAAAGCATAAATGTATTAAAGGATGCGGATGCCACGTCAATATATGGAAGTCGGGCGGCCAACGGAGCAATTATAATAACAACTAAGAAAGGGAAACCAGGCAGAACATCTGTGAATGTAAACATTCAAAACGGATGGGGAAAAGTTTCTAAGAAGGTGAAACTTCTCAATACTCCCCAATACCTGGAAATGCGAAAAGAGGCGTTTGCCAATGATGGGATCACAACATATCCCGATTATGAATTCGACATTAATGGCGTATGGGATCAAAATAGATACACCGATTGGCAAAATGAGTTTCTTGGTGGAACTGCTAAATATCTAAATGCATATTCAACTATTTCTGGAGGTACAGAAACCAGTCAATATTTATTTGGCGGCGGGTTTCAACAAGAAGGAACAGTAACCCCACTAAACTTTTCTGACAAAAAAGCATCACTTCATTTAAATCTGAACTCCACTTCCGAAAACAAAAAGTTTAAGTTCTCGTTTTCAGGGAACTATGTTTCCGACAATAACCAACTAGGTGGTACTTCCGTACTTGCCACAGCCGCCTACACTTTGGCTCCTAATGCTCCCAAACTGTACAATACTGATGGAAGCCTAAACTATGAATACTACAATGGTGAAATTACGTTCTTGAATCCATTATATTTAGCTAGTCAAATTTATTCAAACAAAACCAAAAACCTAGTAGCAAATGCGACAATCGGCTATGAAATCATCAATGGACTTGAGTTAAAAAGTAGTTTTGGCTATAATCAACTTCAATCAAATGAGATCTATGCAATTCCAACTAACGCATTACCGCCCTCTATAATGCCATATGTCCCTCGCACTGCAAACTTCAATACAGCTGAAATTAGCAACTGGATAATAGAGCCTCAAGCGACCTATAAAAAAAATATCGGCTCGGGTGAATTAAACATCCTTATAGGTAGCTCAATCCAGCAGCAAAACAAAGATCGACAAAATCTAAAGGCAGAGGGATTTTCTTCAGACGAGGCAATTTTCAATATCAAATCAGCGTCATCAATAATAGTTGACGATGCTCAAGATGCTGTTATCTTATCGAACTATAAATATGGCGCCGTCTTTGGGCGTCTAAACTACGAATATAATAGTAAATACATGCTGTCTGCGTCAGTAAGAAGGGATGGATCTAGTAGATTCGGTAGAAAAAACAGGTTTCATAGCTTTGGCTCTATTGCTGCCTCATGGGTGTTCAGTAATGAAAAATTTCTAAAACCATTTTCACGTATTTTAAGCTTCGGAAAGATAAGGGCCAGTTATGGGGCGACTGGAAATGATCAGATAGGGGACTACAGTTACTTAAACTTATATCAAAATACAACCACACTTGGCACAAATTACCAAGGCATAATAGGATTGGAGCCATTCTCCAACTTCCCTAATCCATATCTTCAATGGGAAACAACACGTAAACTCTCCACAACTCTTGATTTGGGCATATCAAATGACATTTTATTTATAAGCTTAACATATTATAGAAATAGATCTTCAAATCAATTGTCCACACAAGCACTACTTTCAATTACTGGCGGATCTGGAATTCGAACTAATTTACCAGCTACAATTCAAAATACAGGATTTGAAATAAGTTTAAATACGACTAACGTAAAAAACAAAAATATTACGTGGACTAGTTCATTTAATTTAACAATACCAAGAAATAAGTTACTTGGCTACAAGGGGATAGATGTTGCCGTAAAAGACGAATTTGTTGGCAAACCACTCGGTGTAATAAAAGTTTACCATCTTTTAGGTGTCGACAAAAATACTGGATTATATACTGTCGCAGACAGAAATGGGAAAGCGACTTCCATGCCAGATGCGAGCCTAGATAAGACCGTTTATATTGACCAAAACCCGAAATATTATGGGGGGGTACAAAACAGCTTTGTATATAAAAGAATTAGCCTAGACTTCCTTTTCCAGTTTGTAAAGCAGCTTGCCGGAAACGGCATATTTGGGAACTACTTACCAGGTGCAACCCCTTCGAATGAAGTAACATCTGTTTTAGATCGTTGGCAAAAAAAAGGAGATGATAAACCAATTCAAAAATTTAGCACAGACCCTTCACTTTCATCAAAATGGCAATTGGCGAATCAAAGTGACAAAGCTTATTCGAATGCATCCTATGTTAGACTGAAAAATATTTCTATATCATATCAATTGCCAACATTGCTAATTTCCAAAGCGAAACTTCAAACTGCTAGAATTTACTTGCAATCGCAAAATTTGCTGACAATTACTAAATATATTGGAGGCGATCCCGAAAATAGGTCTTTGAGAGGAATACCACCGTTAAAAATGATAACAGTCGGAATTCAAGTTGGTTTGTAATTCAGCTCTTTCGCCTTTAAGCAGCTTCTTTAAATGAAGCTCAAAGAGCACTCAAGTTTTCTTTTTTAATGCACCAAATATTAGTGCTACTATCTGTACATCCTTCATACTTGTCCCTTTAGTCCCGCTAGGAAACCGTAAATATCGGCGACAGATCTGTATGAAGTGATCTAAAGATATGTTATATATCTGGGCATTCCGATCGGATATATATACCACTTTGATAATTTGTTCCTACATCTGCTGTCGCCCAGCAGATATGACAACGAGAGAATGCTGAGTCGGCAAAATAAAATGAAACAATTAAAAAAAATAAAATGAAGTACACTATAAAACAAATAAATAAATGCATCATCCACCTATTGTTAGGAAGAAGGCACAAGTCGGACAAAATAGTACAACAAACGCCAACAAAAGTGATAGTA
This sequence comes from Chitinophaga filiformis, assembly GCF_900102545.1. Taxonomy (GTDB): domain Bacteria; phylum Bacteroidota; class Bacteroidia; order Chitinophagales; family Chitinophagaceae; genus Chitinophaga; species Chitinophaga filiformis. Next base: position 606,364 of record NZ_FNBN01000001.1, read on the forward strand.
AATGCCTACTGTACTCTTAAGCTACCGGCCCGACGTAAACAAAATAATTATGCTAGCAACCTGGGCACCTATGACAGCAATATATCAGGAACGAGAACGGTTACGAAGACAAAGATAAAACATGATATGTCGTATCTATTTCTTATCCTCTTTTTCGCGATAAACCTAAACTGTACTAAATTGTTGGATGTCGATTCGCCAATTACGAACACTAACGGTGAAAATGTTTTCGACGAAAATAGCAGTGCCATTGCTGTACTTACAGGAATTTATACAAACATGAGTAAGTCGGATATAAATACCGGTACGGGATGGCTAACAAACATTTCTTTTACTACTGGTTTAACAAGTGACGAACTTGAGTTATTTGACAAAAGCATCAGTTATTATGTTCAATATTATGCAAATAATATATCGCCAGAAGAGAATACCTGGGCATATATATACAAAATGATATTCATTAGTAATTCAGCAATTGAACATATACCCGCGGGAAAATTGTTGTCACCGCAAATAAGAAGCCAATTATTAGGAGAGGCAAAGTTTATTAGGGCACTCTGTTATTTTTACTTAACGAATATATATGGGGACGTTCCTCTTGCTATAACATCTGATTATAAAACAAATAGCCTTTTACCTAGATCATCAATTACTGAAATTTATACTCAAATAATTAAAGATTTACAAGATGCAAAAGCGCTACTAAGTGAAAACTATATTGCAAATGATGGAGTGAGTGAAACGGATGAGCGAATTAGGCCTAATAAGTCAGCTGCAAGTGCTTTACTGGCACGCGTATATCTTTTTCGAGAGAAGTATGCTGAGGCAGAATTAGAATCCTCATCACTAATAGACAATCATAATCTTTATGAGCTTGTGGAAATTGGTTCAGTTTTTTTAATGAACAATAGAGAAGCAATTTGGCAATTGCAGCCCGTGGGCACAGCTGCAAACAAAACTGCAAATACAAGAGATGGACAAGTATTCAAATTGTTGCCATCATGGCCACAGATAGGAGTTCCTGTCAGCTTAAGTGAAAGATTAGCTAGTAGCTTTGAAGCACATGATTTAAGAAAAATTAATTGGATTGACAGTATCATTGTAAATGGAAAAACTTTTTATTATCCATACAAATATAAGATCGGGTTGGAAAATGAGCCAACGAAGGAATATGCAACGGTTCTAAGGTTAGGCGAGCAATATCTAATTAGGGCAGAGGCACGAATTCAGTTGGGAAAGATAAGTGAGGGAATTTCCGATTTAAACATTATTCGTAAACGATCAACTGATCTGAGTGCCGTACCTGCAGAACAATTTACCCAACTTTCGTTATCCCTATCGAAAGCTGCAGCACTGTTGGCGGTTGAAAATGAAAGACGACACGAGCTATTCACTGAATGGGGCCATCGGTGGTTTGATCTTAAAAGAACTGGGCGGGCTGATCAAGTGTTGGGTATTATTAAACCAGGTTGGCAATCTACCGACCAATTATTCCCTCTACCAGCAAATGAAATTATCGGCAATCCGAATCTTGTAGGTCATCAGAATCCAGGATATAATTAAGCTTCTTGTTCAAACATTTGCAAGAGAACTGATATCCAGCACTTTGCGAAGAACAAAGTAGATATAGTACGACCCAAGGAATCATAATACTGTCGCGGCTGGCTTTCGTTCAAATGACTACATAAGTATATAATGGAAAATTCTCCCATATATATTGAAGTGCTTATGGCATGTGTTATGCAGAACAGGTCCTTTAAACTTTGATTATAAAGCGCTCTATTTAAAGATCAACACAGGTAAGAAGCCATCTGAGAACAAGACAGAACAATCATTCATAAACAATTAAACTTTTTACTATGCTTCTAAGGAAAACTACATTTGCTATATTGATTTCTGTGCCTCTTTGGGCGAATGCACAAGAAATAACATTAAACCAAGATTCGATTAATCAGATCAGAACGGTAGTCACGAAAGAACTAATTGCACCTGCACTTGAAGATAAAAACACAACACCGGACTGGAATAAAATTGAGAGAAATGCAAAAAAAAAATATGGCCTTATAGGCGAGGAAAAAATATATGGAGCTAGGATGATATACCACTATGAAAAAAAAGATTGGGAGAATTTCGGAAAATACTATGCGCTATACTACAAAACTGCATATAGTCGTAGTGAATACCATATCAACAATCTTTCATGGCCGATATTCGAACATATTACTGACCGCTCTATCTTAAATGTGGCAATCAACACAATGAAATATTCTATCGAACATTTTGATCAAACTAATTATCAAGCTTATGATACATACGCCAACCTTCTTTACAAAACTGGGAACAAACAAAAAGCTATTGAGTGGCAAGAAAAAGCAGTAAAAGCGCTCCCTGATCACAAGGAGATAGCTAATAATCTAGAAAAAATGAAAAAGAACGAACCAACCTGGAATTAAGCCAATACTTCTTCTGCGCCTCCGGAGGCATCGAGACAATCTCGTCATTCTGCGGATATAGACGATATGCCTCCGGAGCACGCCTTATATCATCTTCCATTTCTACCTAGGTTTCCTCGCCGCGTATCCCTCCGGGCAAGTACCTCTTGTTAAAGATTCAGTCAGATATAGATTTGTAACTGCCGTCAAAGTGGATTTTGCTTTTTTTGCATATGGTATTTATCTTCGTATCTCTCCGAGCAATTACATCTTGTTATAGATTTCAGCCAGATATAGATTTGCCTGAAAAGTAATTCACATCATGTCGATTTCCCCCACGACGCCTGTGAAGCATCGCAGGTCTATCAATGAAAAAAAGAAGTTGCTCATGGATTGGCAACAAAGTAATCTCACCATGAAGGCATTTTGTCTCGAAAAGCAAATCCCCTTATCTGGCCTCAGAACATGGATAAAACAGTTTGACATGGGGCGTAAGCGCCCTCCCAGGAGAAAGGTCACCAACCAGTTCATCTCAATTATTCCAGATCAGGCAGTAAGTATGAGTGTGCCCTTTGTCGAGTATCTGTTACCTGACAATAGCCGCCTGGTCATTCATCACCCCGTAACGGCCGCATTTCTGAATGAACTGCTACACATTGACAAGAAATGATTGCACTTAATCCCGATTGCAGATACTTCCTTTACAGAGTACCGGTCAATATCAATAAGAGTTTCTATAGTCTTGCTGCAATTGTCAAAGAACAGATGCAAACGGATCCATTATTAAGAGATGTATTTATCTTCCTCAATAATAGATGTACCCAAATCAAGATCCTGGTTTGGCAGGGAGATGGATTTGCCATTTTCCACAAAAGACTGGAGGCAGGTACTTTCGAGCTACCTGTTTTTCTTCATGATCAAAGGCATATAGTAATCAACTATAGTCAGTTAGTATTGATCCTACAAGGCATAGGTCTGAGTAAAGTCCACTATAGAAAGCGCTATCGCAAAGAAAATGTGTTTCATTAACATCCTGCTAACATCTAATTGCAGTTGGATTGTTATTATTGCAATGATGAACACCCCAATAGAGAATAACGACTACAGGAACTTGTATCTGACCTCTCAGAAGGAGAATGAGCTGCTCAATTTTAAACTACAGCAGCTTCAGCATGAATTGCAGCAACTAAAGAAGATGATATTCGGCAGTCGTCAGGAGAAGTTTGTTCCCAAGGGTAATACGTCAGGACAGTTATCACTGGATATGGCAGTAGATCAGACAGCCAATGCAACAGTCACATCCCGAAAGATTGAATATATCCATACCAATATTGTTACTACACCGGTAGTTCATCCCGGACGAGCCAAACTTCCCGAACATCTGCGCAGGGAAGAAATTATTCTTGAGCCGGACAACATTCCGGAGGGAAGTAAAAAAATCGGCCAGTTGGAAACAGAACAACTGGAATGTATCCCCGCTGAATTATATGTGAAGAAATACATTCGGCCCAAATATTTATTACCGGGTGGTAGCGAAACAGAATGTGATATCATCATCGCAGATCTTCCACCACAGCCAATTGACAAATGTATAGCCGGACCGGGGTTATTATCACAGCTGATTATAGACAAATATGTTGATCATCTGCCTTTGCATCGCCAGATGCAGCGTTTTGAAAGAGCTGGTGTAAAGCTTCCTTATTCTACAATAAGTGATTGGGTGGCTGGCGCCAGTAGCTTAATCAGGCCATTGTATGATGCGCTGGTTAAACAAACGCTTGACAGCGGGTATCTGCAAGCAGATGAAACGCCATGCCCGGTGTTGGATAAGGAGAAAAAAGGAAAAACTCACCGCGGCTATTATTGGCTCTACCAGGACTGCATTAACAGACTTGTTGTCTTTGACTATCAGGAAGGGCGCAATAAAGAAGGCCCTTCAACAATGCTTGAAAACTTCAAGGGTATTCTCCAAACTGACGGCTTTGGCGTGTATGACGACATTGCCGAAAGCAAAGGCATTAGTTTGATCCATTGTATGGCACATGCCCGCCGTTATTTTATCGAAGCGATGGATAGCGATAAAAATCGTGCTGAACATGCCCTGAATCTGATCCAGCAACTCTATATTATAGAAAGGAATTGTACAGAACAGCAACTGTCTGTTGCCATGCGTACCGAAGTCAGGCAAGAACAATCTGTACCAATCCTGCAGCTAATGAAGGAATGGATGAGGCATGAGTATGAACAAGTGCTACCCAAAAGCCCAATTGCCAAAGCACTAGCTTACAACCTGAAACGCTGGGATAAATTAAGTGCTTATACTGCAGACGGGAAATTACTGATAGACAACAATGCGATTGAAAATAGTGTACGTCCTGTTGCCATAGGCCGTAAAAACTACCTGTTCTCCGGATCTCATGAAGCTGCCAGAAAGTCTGCGATGTTATACAGCTTGCTAGGAACCTGTAAACTTCACAAAATTAACCCATCCACATGGCTCAAGGATGTATTGTCACGCATATCTTCCTATCCTAATAAAGACCTTTCTAAATTACTGCCTCATAACTGGATACTGCAGCAAAATTAATTATTGCCCCGACCTTCAACAATATGCACTTGCTCGGAGGGATACTTATCTTCGACTCAAAAGGTAAAATTTGTAACAAATAAATAAAACCTACCTACGCTTTTCTAACGGCTTGCGCGCACCCCATTTTGATCACTTATGCATGGGACCGTTGCGGCGCAGTAGGCATTTACCACATTATAGAGTTGCATAGACTACCATCGTGCAGGGACATGTTGATAAAATGCTTGTGGTATGCCAGCAGGTTGTTTTAGAAAACACAAAGGGCCTTGGCTGTGTTGTGTACGCAGTTGCAAACGGCACCGTGCAATACGTCATGGTTACGAGCGGTCCACCTAAAACAGTCGTAGTTAAAGTCGTTCCGTTGCTATAAAAGAAATTTGAAATTCTATTTATTTTCAAAGCCAGAACTCCTCCTACTAATGCTAATATTGCCACAGTCGTCAAGATTGTTTTTGCTTTATACATATTTATTTGCCTTTTCTCTTAAAAAGGGCGAAACTTATTAATAAAATAATAGGCTTACTCTTGCCTATAACCACACTACAAGGTGGTAAGCAGTAACCTTGTGTGATGTATCCGATCGGATAATTTTATTCTAATAGACGATATTCCCTTAAGGAAAAATACTTTTTTCAAGTATGTCATTGTTAACAAATGGTAATTATTAAGCAACAGATCGATTCAGCTATTTAGCTTTTCTCCGTAAAAAAGCAATTTTAGCGGGCTATAGACTACTGATCAACTTTCCTTCTGAGATCTTATTGTCGGGACATAAATTCAGCCAAGACGAAAAATGTTTTTCGGTTGCCCATTTGCTTAAATCTGTGCTTGGTTCAGATAATATCCAAGCCATGCAATATGACTGAACCCATATATTCCATCATGCACCACGCCACGCGTCTTCATTAGAAATTTTGGAATATTATATCTGGATGGTTTTGGCTTTTTTTGGATGTATATTCTCGATCAACAGTATCCAATAATTCTTCATTGCTTAATAATTCCAGTACTTTCAACTGACTTTTTAAAATTGTCGTAAATATGATTGTCGTTTCTTATACAAAGGTAACTAATTGTGCAAATCCTTACTTAGTCTTTATATTGCAAAGTTTGGAGAAAAAGCATTTTTTATTGCGATTGGGCTTTTAGGCAACACTTGTTTATATTCATACCTCATCCACTTCATGGTAAGATTACTTTGTGCCATTTTGTGAACAGCTTCTTCTTTTCATTGATAGACATGCGATGCTATACTGTTGCCGGAGAGAGGAAATCGGACATGATATGATACTTTTCAGGCAAATCTATATCTGACTGAAATCTTTAACAAGATGTACTTGCCATGACGAATACGCATCAACTACCAGAAAGTAGCGATATTACCATCTGATAATCTTTATTAAGCAGCATTTCTTGTACTCGACATAATAATGATTAGGTTACTACACTCCCTTGTTTCTGCTTCTGCCCTATGATTATTACTAACATAGTTAAACAGCGAGAAGGTCTACAATATTATAACACAGAAATTATAAATGCCAAATTGGAGATTATTAAAATGTTGAGGATACAGTAAATGTAGATTCTATGCAATTTTTTGGGTTACATTGAAACAACCAGGCATATGTACAATGTAAAGGCATCTTCATAGCGAAGTCTTTTAAAGAAGTGAGAACTATTACGGGTTTGATTTGGCATCAACTTGAAATAATGTCCCCAACATTAACATATAACATGATACTACTATAACTCTTTATTATATAAAGAAAAATAAGGTTAAATAAAAATATCATATCGATTATAAAATTTGCTTTCAATGCCATTCAAGTCCATACTATGGTGGTTATTTAGTAATGGACAGCCATAGCCGACTATAAAAATTCCTTTTGTCAAATTTGGGAAAATCAAGGTATTGGATAATTATAATTATGACATAGAACATTCTTGTTGAAATAAATTTCTAAATTTCCCAAGTGAGCGCTCAAGGTGAGAATTTAATGTATTCTTCTTTATATTCATTTCTGCAGCTGCTTGCTTATAGCTTTTATCTTCCTCAAAAATTTTCTTAATAGCTTCTCTTTGATTGTGCGACAGCTGTTGCCAACCCATTTTCAATAGGTTTAATTTGCTACTCAAAAGTGAGTCATCGCTCGAAAAAGAAAAGTCAGCTTGTTCTGTCAATAAAATATCATAGGCATATTTTCGCATTCTCGATTCAACTCTGCGCTGTTTATTAAGTAGGCTCCAACATCTATAATGTATCCCCATCATAAGGTAGGCCTCAATTGAGTTTCCTTTTATTTCGACATTCTTTCGTTCCCACAATGTCATAAACAGATCCTGTACTACATCCTCTGATTTTGCCAAATCATTGAGCATGATTCTGGCCTTCATAAGCAATGATTTAAAAGTACTTTTGTAAACCTGTTCAAAAGGCAACTCTTGGCCCTTGAAAAGAATTATGGCAATATTTGGAGATTCCCCTGACATACGTATAACGACCAATTAAGTGGAAGATGTTATTTAATCAAGAAGTATATAAAACACATATTGGCGCAATTGAAAATAATAATACTCACTGCCGATCAGGTTATTTTCAGGCATGAAAATGCATCTCATAACGCTTAATTATTTTTTTAAAGTAGCTTTGAGCATCCTTAAGAGACAGACGTAAACATAATTTTTACCACAAGACATAATTCAGTGAATGAATCAGTCAAAAAACGAATATGGTTGGCTCTTTATTTAAGCATTCCCATATCTCCGTTACAATGGTTAAACGTCCTTATTAGCTAATCTGAAATGAGTCAGTTTCCAGTAGTGGGTCGACGTGAATTCTAAAAAGTACCCAAAAAAAAATTAACAAAAACTTAAATCCTCATTTGTAGAAAAAATCTGTCGCCATTAACACCGTATTAACTTCCGGCAAATTGAGATTCAGTAGCTTAGCAAGCGTATAATGTACGTTCATTGTTCTCCCCCAGATGTCTGTTTATTATCCCTTGAGGTCCCAAAAAGCTCATTGTATAACTATATTTCTGTTGGTGTATGCATCTAGACGGTTACAACGACGAACAACTCTTCAAGCTGCTGCAGGACGGTAGCGAAACAGCCTTCAATGCCATCTTTAACCGCTATAGCAAACGTTTATATGTAGAAGCCTATAATCGTTTACAGGACGCTGATGAAGGGAATGATATTGTGCAGGAAGTGTTCTTCTGGTTATGGGAAAGAAAGAACTCCCTGGAAGTACCACAGTGTCTGAAAGCTTATCTGGTACAGGTGGTCCGGAATAAATGCGTAGACCTGATCCGTAAAAAGACCAGTACACGCGATAAAAAACAACAATATACCTGGCTGGCCGACACCTATACCACCACCTCCCACATAGAAAATAAAGAACTCGGCAGGCAGCTGGCGGCAGCTATTAACAGCATTACGCCCGCCAGCAGGCAGGCCTTCGAACAGCTATACCTGTACAAAAAAAGCCTGAAAGAAATTGCCACCGAAATGGACATCAATGTCCAATCTGTAAAGAACCACATCCACCGCGCGCTGAAAGTGCTGCGCGAAAACCTGAAACATAGTCTGTCATAAGTACCTTTCACCAGTTTTCACGACTAAGGTATCATGCAGATAGATGAAACCCAAATCGAACAACTGGTGCTGGACGAATTGGGGGGAATCATTACCCCTGAAGACAGCGCCACCCTCAAAAAACTGCTCGAAGAGGAGCCGGAAGCACTTATTATCCGAAACGCCATCTACGAACAGTTTTCGGGACCTGAGGAACAGGCCTTCTTAGCCCTGTCACCCGAACAAATGCCCATTGAAGAAGTATGGGCCAGGATCCGTAAAAGGAAATGGATCAGGGTCATTGTACGCTCATCGCTCAGCCTTGCATTTATGGCCTCAGTGGCCTCCGGCATCTATATATCTTTTAAGCCAACAAAGCCTAGCCAGCCTAAGGCAGTTGTCCATGGATTGTCTCCCCTGAAAACTGTTGCTCTGCAGCTGCCCAATGGTGAAGTAGTAAACCTGGGCAGCACGCAGCAACACGTTACCGTCGGAGATGTGACACTCAATGCAACACAAAAACAGGTATCCCTCAAAGGGAAGCGTAATGAGGGCATGGCAATGATCTCCGTACCCGCCGGACAAGACTATAAGATCAAACTCCCCGATGGCACCGAAGTACAGTTAAACGCCGCCTCAAAGATGGCATTCCCCGTAGCGTTCACAGGCAATACCCGTGAAGTGACTATACAGGGAGAAGCTTACCTGAAAGTAGCCGAAAATCCGAAAAAGCCCTTTATTGTACACCTGCCCAACAGCACCGTACAGGTGCTCGGCACAGAGTTCAACGTAAACACCTACGACAATGCCCACGAACAAATCGCACTCGTAAAAGGCTCCATCAAACTGAAAGCTGATGACACCACGATCATGCTGAAACCAGGATTTGCAATACGATACCAGAAAGGTCAACGTATGCAGGCGACACGTTTTGACGCCGAAGAATTATTAGCATGGAGAGACAGGGCTTACATTTTTCATGCCGCAACCATCGATGAAATGTGCGGTGTTCTGAGAAGATGGTATGGTATGAAAGTTATTAATAACAATACCTGCACTAGTCAACGTCGCTTTACAGGTTATATAGACAAATCAAGGCCCATTCAGTATTTCCTCGATGCATTAAAATTTACAGGACACTTTGATTATCATGTTGATAATGACAGTGTCCTACACATACGTTAACGTTATTGTTTTTTAAAATTTTGTCATGCAGTTTTGAATGTAAAATGATGTTATTTCAGGAAGAAGAACTATTATTGTCAGTGAAAAAAGGCGATGCAACAGCTTTTTCTACGCTCTACAAACAATTCGGTCCGCAACTTATAGTGGAAGCATATCAGAAGATACGTAACCAACAGGAAGCGGAAGATATAGTACAGGAGATTTTCACTTCTTTATGGCAGCGGCGTAGGGATCTTACTATTAGTATATCCCTTAAACATTATCTGTATAGGGCAGTACATTTGCAATATGCCTACAAATGCCGGCGCAATGAGGTAGCCCGCAGGTTTGTATCACATACCTACTATACCTCCCCGGAAAGTGCAGTGCCCCGCAACCTGGAAAATAAAGAACTGGGACAACAGATCCGGGAAGCAGCCAGACACGTATCCGCTCCTGCATGCAGGAAAGTATTCGAACTACTGTATCTGCAGGACTGGAGCCATAAAGAAATTGCACAGGACCTAAACATCCAGCCACAGGTAGTAAAAAACCAGGTGAGCCGTGCGTTGAAAGTGATCCGTACCCGTTTACGCGAAGTGGAAGTTGTATAAAGCATCCCGCCTATTTGCATACATTAAATAACCATCCATGAATACTTCACCATACAGCGTAAATAAACTGCTGCTCCTTGAAAAACTAAATCCCAGTTACATTGCTCCTGCAGATATCCCGGAGGAATGTCAGTCACTCATCATCCCTGCAGCTGGTCACTGTTACCGTGATGATGCAGAAGCAGAGATCCTATCCCAGCATATTGACTTCGGACCATTCTCATTATGGATACATGATATCTGGGCGAAGAAAAACTTTGTATTATGCCCCTGCATTCCTTCACATATGTGGAGCTTACATGGTATATATGAAGATAGCCTCCACCTCGAAGATCCAACAGCGCCCAGTTACTTATTGGAGGAAAAGGAATTCAATTTCTTCAACCTGCCTAAAGGACTACACCGTATTCCCATTGCCGAAGGAAAGAAGATACTCTCCATTCATATCAATATTGAACAGGATGTATTAAAGAACATGGTAGAAGAATTCCCAAGCCTGGAGATTCTGGCAAATAAAGTACCTACGGGAGTTGGCCCCATCAATGCACATCCATACCAAAGCAACCTGGTATGCGACTTCCTCTTAGAGAAAATACTTTCCTGCAGGTATGAACCCAAAAGAGCATATCCTTTCCTGTTCCGTGCCTGTATAGACCTGTTGAGAAACATCGCCGCCCAGGAATCCATGGCCAATCAGCCATTGATGTCGCAGAGTGTTTTGAATGCGGGTAAAATACACCGCTTATTCAACTACCTCCAGGCACATCCTTTTGTAAAACATACGCTTGTTCAATTAGGATATATATTCAAAGCCAGCGGTAAACAATTGGCATTTGAATTCAAGCAGCATTTTGCGTTAACCATCCATGAATACATGCACATGTGCAGGATGATGCACATATATGACCTGCTGCAGAAAGCCAATACGCCTGCAGAAGAAATAGCCAGCATCAGCGAATATCCGAATGTAACGAATATGCTCATGCAGTTAAGAGATTACTATGCCTGTATCAGAAGTGCTACTTATCAATGATCGCACGGACGGTATCCAATGGTAGTGAGCCATAGTTTGCCCTTTTGATCTGTTTATTCTTATCATAGAATACCAATAAGGGATATGCCTGCCCACCATAGAATCTGAAAAAGGCATTATTATAATCTAATCCCAGTTTCACATTCGGGAACTTTTCGAAATTATATTTCTCCTGGTAGATCTTCACATCATGAAAGCTGCCCGCACTGATGAAAAGGATATTGATATCTTTCAGGGTATCCATTGCAGCCGCCATTTTCTGCGACATCGTATCACATGGCTTACAGCCCGGACCATAAAAGTATAACATAGTAGGACGCCCTTTGGCAAGACTGTCTGTACTGAACTTCGATACAGTATCTCCCTTCAGCAATACAATGGGTGGTAATGCTTTCGGATCCGTTGGCATATTGTCGGCATGAGGAGCTTGGGTACAGCTGGCCAGACCCAGGGCAAACAAAAGGAGTAGCTGTTTCATATCGTATAGATGGTTAACACAAGTAATATAACCTGTTTAACCGGGATAATACTTAGGAGATAGCGTATTACTATATGCTATTACTCCAGCAGATGTGTCACACCAAATATGAGTCCCGCCAACAGCAGAATGCAAACAATCGGTACCACCACCTCATAAAGAAAGGCTCTTAATTTCGCTTCGCGCTTCTTTTTTATTTGAAGCAACAAATGCTGCACGCGCTGATCACGTGCCAGCTTATCCTGTCTTTGTCTCCAGGTCTTGAGTGTGATCTGCGCCAACGGTTCATTATCAAAAATTTCCTTATTAGGAGCAATACTGGCATATTCCTCCAATTCCGAGATCAACTCATCATTACTTAATTCATAGTAGATACCTGACGGCGTCTCATGTTTAAGAATGAAATCGTTCATCAGCAATAGCTGGATAGTGCCAGCGCTTAAATACTCCATCATCGTGTCGTGGTCCACAGCAGTGCTCTGCGAGTCTGCTATCAATAGTTTCTCCAGTACATAACGTACCGACAACCGGTCCTGGTACGAGGTTATTTTTTGCAGCAGGTCTTTATACAAACCGACCTTAGCATTAGGGATGTTCAACATATTCATCATAATTCATACCCCGGTCGGATAAATAACTACGTTGGTACTCATCAATCCATCATTGTTTAACAGATTTTAACACAGACATCATGCACATTTCAACGCAGTACAGAAACACAAATTCTCTCTATCTCCTAACTATTCCTCCCGATATACCGCATATCTTTAAAAAACCCGTTAACCACAATCAAGCTCCCCATGAGTAACCCGAGCCTCAAAGAATATATTTTCAAAGACCCCAATAACCGCCCTTACGTATGGACAGCCATTATCGGGATCATTCTCCAGTTAATGTTCTTCAAATACCTCTATCCATTTGCCAGTTACATTAACGGAGATTCCTATGCATACATGGAAACGGCGCACCAGAACTTATCCATCAATACCTACCCGGTAGGATACTCTATGTTCATACGCCTCTTCAGCGTATTTACACATTCAGATACCGCCCTGGTAGTATTCCAATATTTAATGCTGCAGGCAAGCCTGCTATCCCTGGTATTTACATTGTTCTATTTCTATGATCCACACCGGTATACCAGGATAGGATTATTCGGCTTTATGTTGTTCAATCCTGTGTTTCTCTACCTGGCTAATTATGTATCCAGCGATACATTGTTCCTCTCTTTGAGCATTACCTGGTTTACTATATTGCTCTGGATCATATACCGGCCGTCCCGCAAGCTGATGATCTACCATGCCCTGGTACTATTCCTGGCATTCACAGTAAGATATAATGCACTTTATTATCCATTGATCGCGGGCATCGCATTTTTGCTTTCTAAACAAAGCATCCTACGAAAGGTACTGGGATTAGCGATCTGTATCATATTAATAGGAAGCTTCATTGAATATAACAAAGCCAAGTACTACGATCTATGCAAGAAGCGGATCTTCACGCCATTTACCGGTTGGCAGATGGCCAACAATGCCATGTATGCCTACAAGTTCGTGCCTAAAGACCAACGGAAGCCTGTACCTAAAAAGTACCAGGTACTGGATAAAATGATTACGCAATATTTTGACAGTACGTTCAATAATCCTAAATACCCATTTGAAATGATGATGGCCAGCACTGTCTACATGTGGACACCCGGCCTGCCATTGCGTAAATACATGCATGATCAGTTCAAGAAAGACTCCACGGCTCCTGAGCTTAAGCGCTGGGCCAGTGTATCGCCTTTCTATGAAGAATACGGGAAATACATCATCAAGCAATATCCGATGGCCTTCGCCAAATACTATCTCTGGCCGAATGCACTGAAGTATTATGCCCCGCCCATTGAGTTCCTGGAATATTACAGTACTGGCGTGGATAGTGTATCTCCTATCGCCCAGATGTGGTTTGAATATAAAAGCAATAAGATCACCACGAAGTTCAAGGACTTCAAGGTAGATATATTGAACTTCTATCCCATCCTGGTGGGTACGATGAATGTGATCTTTTTCCTGGGAATGCTCGGGTTTCTCTTACTACAAGGTTACAAACAGCGGCCGCTGATGGGTAAAGGCTTATTGCTCGTGGTCTGCCTCTGGCTAACAAACTTCGGGTTCAGTATATTTGCCTCGCCCATCGCTTTACGGTTTCAACTATTCCCTATATTGGTGATGACTTCCTTCGCTTTCCTGTTCATGGAATACCTCATAAAAGAAGCGACCAAAAAAGAATGATCATTGACCTTCATCGTCATATACCAGGGTGCTCGTCCAGGGCAGCCCTGAAGGCGCATCATAAGTATATGGTACGCCGCCTATGGTTACCCAGGTCAATGTTACACTGGTGTACAACGGCCTGCCAGCATTCACCGTAGGCTGTGTGGCAGTGGTCGCAAAATTCCGGTAGGGTGACGTAGTAGCCATCGTGATCAAGCGACTTGCCATATTAATAGTCACACGCGTACTTACCGTCATGTACAAATTATTCAATCCCCGCAGGGATTTAGATGCGGTGATGCCTGCCGTTACCGCCGACAGTACAATGATGAACAGAATTGTCCTTGCCCGTTTCATAGCTGTAAATTTTAAGCTAAAATTATAGCTAGAATAGACAAACCTGTATACTAGAAGCCGGCTCAACTTTAGAGATCAATGCTAATATCCGTCATTCTGCTTCAGTGAAGGATTTAACATGATGTCTCCATAAGGGATGGGAAATAATTGTTTATAAGCGGCCCAGGTAGTTCCTTTTTCGGAGGCTGCTGCAGACATCACTTCTGCTGCTCTTTCATAACGCTTCAGATCCAGCCAGCGGTGCCCCCATTCAGTAAAAAGCTCTGCTCGTCTCTCTTGTTCAATAGCCTTTAACAAGGCCTGACGGTTTGTTGCTACGACATACCCTAGTCCCGCCCTCCGCCGTAATACATTCAGGTCATTCCTGGCGCCGGCAAAGTCATTCATATATACTTTAGCCTCTGCCCTGATCAGCAAAACCTCTGCTAATCGCAACACCACCACGTAAGGTGTAGTAGCTTGTCCATCTTCCGCTAACCTATATTTATGTGGGTAATAATAAATACTGTCGCCTGTGCTGTCTATCCCTATCCATGTTGCCAGGCGTTGGTCTCCCCGCTCAAAAGTCTTCAGCAGGTGTTTATTCACAAACAAAGGATGTTGTTCCCTGTCTGGACCATCCTGCAATACGAGCAGCGCAGCATCTTCGTTCACACCGGTAGCATTCGTATTTTCCAAAGCCCAGATCAATTCACTGCTGTGTGGCCTGAAAGCCTCCGTTAGTGTAGGAATGGCATACAGCCTGCTACGTGCAATGATATTCGTGGCCTCCCGTTCCGCCGCTACCCATTTCTTCCTATACAGGTATACCCGGGCCAGCAATGCAACCGCAGCCCATTTATTAGGGCGCAGCCGTTCATTGACAATCGTCTGTGCATCCCCATCCAGGTATTCTTCCCTTAACAGGGATATAGCATTCCCCAGGTCGTCTTCGATCTGGTCATATACACGTTCAATACTGCTACGACCTGCGGTGGTATTGGTATTAAGATCCGTAGTGGTTAGCAGGGGCACATCGCCAAAGAAATTGACGAGGTAGAAATAACAGAATGCCCGGATGAACTTCGCCTCTCCGGTGAGTTGTTGTTTTATAGCGGATGTTAATGCGTTTGTCCCATCGAGACCTTTGAGCAACATATTGCAATGCTGGATGCATTTATAGAGGGGCGCCCAGAATGGGCTATCATCAGCGGATAATGTATTCTCATAACAGCGCTGGAATTCCTGGTTCCCTTCCATTAAGCCCAGTTCATCACAGTACAATCCACAGAAAACAGAGATCCCCTTTCCACCTGCCGACAGTTCATTGCTATTGATAATGGAATAGATACCCGCCATCACGGCAATCGCTCCACTATCTGAACTGTATACTTCTTCTGCCACTATTTTATCTGATGGCTCCCCGATATTGACAATTTTACTACATGACAAACAGGTATAAGACAACAGGCAACATAAAAACAGTACTCGCATGTGGTGTTATTTAAAATAATATTGAAAACCTATTTTAAAGATGCGCATAAAGGGTAAAACTGTTCTGCTGAGGGTCTCCGGGTCCAGAGATTTGTAATTGGTAAGCGTAAGAAGATTGCTGACATTACAATAGATGCGGTATTGCCTGAACTGCCAGGCAACAGTCAGGTTATTCATACGTAGATACCACACATTGGTAAACATAGCTGTGCTGTTCACATACTTTTTGTAGTCCGCCTCAGCGGAAGATGCCTGTGTGGCCTTTTGCACCAGTGTATTATCGCCTATCATCCTCCAACGACTATCGACATAGACATTCTGATTCCACATAGTGCCTGGTATATGCACCTTGTCAATGATGGCATTTTCGGCTGTACGCACCATATATTGCCCGGAACAAGCCAGCTCAAAACCATAGAAAGCCATGTTAACACCAAAGCCGCCATAAAGCCGGGGAGATGTATTGATAGCCACCGTCCGGTCATTTTCAGTCAGTGCCGTCGCGTTCACCGTGTGGCCTTCTTTATTCATGTACAGGTACTCCCCATTCCTCGGATCAACACCGTAGAAGCCGTAATAAAACAGCTCTCTTAATGGACGTTTTAACTGCGTCTGCCCCGAGGGCGCAGCCGTCATACCTGGGAAAGAAAGCAGGGTATTGGTACCTACAGAGGCATTCAACCGTATGCCCATACCCCAGTGCTTACGTTGTACCAGCTTTGCATTCAGCGTCAACTCTACGCCATTGTTCTGGATAGCTACCGGCATATTCCGCTGAATGGTTCCGCCACCCGCCATATCAGGCAACGGATATTCTACCAGCTGATGTCTTGACCGGTTATGATAATAGGCAGCTTCCATCTCCCATTTGTTGTCGAGGAAACCAAGATTGACAGTGAGGTCTTTCTTGTAGGTCATTCCACCTGTTAAAGCGCTGTTCTGCTGTTTGGCTGCCGTCAGTCCTTCTACAGACTGATAGCTACCAGCTGGCTGATAACTGCCCGCATACTGGTAATCTTCTATCTGATCATTTCCCGTAGCTGAACATCCCAACTGTACTTTGCCATAACTGAGGCCCGGCATCGCATGCTGTATAAAGGCCTCCCGCCCAAACTCCCAGCCAACCGCGCCACCACCGAATAAGTTCACCTGCTCATCTTTCCCAAAACGGCTGCTGCCATCTAAGCGTAAGATCAGCTCCAGTGTATATCGCTCTTTCCAGCCGTAATTCAGATGAGCATGCGCGCCTGCATATTTGTAACGATTAAAGGACGGCGTCAGCTTTACGTTTTTTATTGTCTCATAATGCAGGATATCCCTATCACGCAGGTAGCCGCTGGCATCGATCGTTGTATTGCCCGCATAGATGCTGTTATAAGCTGCTCCCAGGTTCAACACCACTTTATGAGAGTCATAGCGGAGGTCAAGCTGGGCCGAAGGTTCCACCACAAAAGTCCGGGAGAGGTAACGGTTCTCCGTTGAAGATGCTGTTAAGTTACCCTGCCCTTCTCTTCCTCTCTTTGCAATAGTCATGATTGAGGTAGTATGTGCTCCCATGCGGTGATACCCCGCCATTAGCATAAAACTCAATTGGCTATTAACATGATAATTGATATTGGTAGTTGTAAGTATATTGGATATGCTGCCTTTAAAATCCGGTTGGGAGACAACGGAACTACCCGATTCATAATTGATCTTTCCGTTCTTGAACAATGGGGGCGCATTAGGAGGTAGTGAAATACCTGTGGTGCGGTCAGCACCCGGCAGACTGGTTTCATTCATATTGGCCAGCCCTGTTACCGTGACAAGGAGGCGGTTCTTCAGCAGTTTCATATTGGCGCTGCCATGCAGGCCATACTTACGATCACCATACTGGCTGCCCTCCTCCATAAATGGAGTTGAATTCACCCGGTAATTTCCACTTACCCTATACTGAACAGCAGCCTTTTCTCCTGAAACAGTAAGGATAGCATCCTTGTATTGAGCAGTATTACCTATTAACTCCTTCTGCCAGTCAGTATACTGATGCTGATCCCAATTCAGTATGTCTGGCGCCTTCTTGCTTGTTGGTTGCAGGCCGTCATTGTTCAATGCATCCCAACGCAATTGAATATACCCTTCTGTATTTAATAAAGGCTCCCGACGTGCTATCTTGCCAAAACTATAAGAGATATCTGCCATCACATGTGTCTTGTCTGTATGGCTGGCTCTTTTAGTAAAGATCAGCACTACGCCATTAGCGCCCCGTGCTCCGTACAAGGCAGTAGCAATGGCACTTTTCAAGACTATAATTTTGTCTATGTCTGCGGTGGAAAGATAAGACAGTGTGGAACTGTATTGACTCATAGTACCCTCTCCCCCTTTGAAATCCGGCGTGATGATTACGCCATCGATAATATATAAAGCCTGGCTGTTCCTGTTTAAACTGGTAGGGCCTCTTATCTCCATACTCCTGGCGCCAGCAGACCGGCCACTACTCCGCTGCAACAACACGCCCGGTATCTTTCCGCTAAGGTCATCTACCATATTGGATTGTGCGCCCATGGTGATATCTTTCATGCCCGGGAAATGATATGTACTATCCACCCGACGACGCCTCTTTGGCTTATTCTCTGTTACCTCAACTGGCTTTACAATGTTTGTTTGTTCTTCCAGCGTGATATTTAATATATTATTTGCGGGTACCGTGGTATCATGAGTAATGCTACCTACACAACTTATACTGATAGCGGTACCGATCTTTACATTAAACAATGAGAAATCTCCATTGACATCTGTTGTTGTCCCACTTTTGGCATTATTCAGCCGTATAGACGCCTTATCTATGGGCCGTCCGTTTTTATCAGTGACCGTCCCATACAGTATGCGGATGACATCTGATTTAGTGGGTACCAGCATTTTAGCATTGAGTCCAACATACCATCCCTGGATCGTGTACTTAACCTGTTTATCTTTAAACCATATTGCCAAAAGTTGGCGGACAGGTATGTTCTTATATCTCACAGGCACGATCTGCTTAAGATTGATATTATTACGTTCGAAAACATAATCTGTCCGTTGTTCTATCGAATCAATCGCTTCCCCCAACATCATACTATCCTTTGAAAATGTTACAATAGAGTCCTGCTCCGGTGCCTGGGCACTTGCGGTGCCAACAGCACAGAAACACATCAGACCTACGACAATGCCTCCAAAAAGCTGGCTGCAGGTATGGGAGATCTTATTCATAGTTTTCCTCTTAGAGGTTTTATAATTGTAACCGTTCAATTATTCCCCGCCACTTATATAGTCTCACAAACTGCATTTTTCTTCATGCCCGTTTTACTATTTTTTTTGTTAACTACTCATTAACCTACTGCTCGCGATCCATTTAATAATTTGCCGTTTAACCAATCATTTTTTATTCTCAAACAGCAACAAAATGCCCCTAAATGAAAATTCAGATGATCAGGACCTGATCATCCGGTTAAGAGAGGGTGGAATAAAAACTCTCGCCGAACTACACACACTCTACTACAAAACCATGCTTTATCATGCGCGTATGTTATTACCGAGCAGGGAGGATGCAGAAGATGTAGTCAATGAGCTCTTCCTGTCGCTATTGAAGAAGGAGGAAGCCATGAATATTACCAAAAACGTAAAGGGATATTTACTTAATGCGGTAAAGTACCGATGCATTACATTTAACACTAAAGCGAAACGAGAGGAAGAGGTACTCAAAGCATATGGACTGACGCTAAGGGATTTTGTGCCTGCTGTCAACCGGATGGAAGAAGCAGAGAACCAGGGGGAACTAATGGAAGCCATCAACTCCCTGCCTCCTCAATTGAAAACGGCTATCATACTTTGTTACCTGAAGGAAATGGAAAAGAAAGAGATCGCGCTGAAAATGGGGGTATCTCCCACGACTGTAACAAAATATATCTCGGAGGCGCTCAAACGCCTGGCGAAGTTCTATTCGCTTAAAATGTTCTGATCATACTTTTTTCTGATAAGGAAGCTTTACATATAATACCCGGTGCCATTGGACAAAGAACAGATAACACAGTTGGTGATTGATGAGCTGGTGGGCAATATCACACCGGAAGATGCTGCTGTGCTCCGGCAAATCCTGCAGGACAATCCTGCGGCCGTCATTCATCGTGCCAACGTTATCAAACTGCTTACGGAAGGAGACATGAAAGGAGTGCGGGAAGAAGAAGTATCGATAGAGCGGTCACTGACCAAACTGAAAAAGCAGCAAATAAAAAGAAAGATCCGTTCGCTCCGTAGCCCCGGGGCTACGATACTTTTGTTCCTTTTAACCACCTTGGGGGCATTTCTTTACAAATACCGGCAGCAGGCAAATGAGTCGAAGGATACTATGGTGCTGGAAGCTGCTATGTATAAATATCCGTTACTGTTGTTTGCAGACGGCAGCTTCATTCGGCTTGATACAATAAGCGGGAACAGGATACCTCATCTGTCATCGGATAAGCAACACAGGAGATTCTCTATTAGTGGCCCCATCAATGGCTTTCCTGAAGCCAGATTCGTTACCCCAAGAGGAGAAACTTACCAACTCATCTTACCTGAAAAGAGCAGCGTGTACGTTGACGGTAAAACATCTGTAACGTTTCGCCTGGATCCTAAAATAAGTCTTCGCGAAATTGCCATCAGCGGACAAGCTTTTATAACCGTAGCTCCTGATCCAACACGGCCATTTATTGTTGAATTACCACAAAAGAGCAGAGTGAGGGTGCTGGGTACCTCGTTTAATATCAACACAGAGGAACAGGGAAGTATACAGGCAGCGTTGAAAACCGGTAAAATTCAGGTAGAAAACGAAGCCGGATCTATCACGATGGAGCCAGATTCTGTTGCCAGCTGGCGAAAGGGAACAGCTATCAGTAAGGCAAAATTCAACCCGGATATAATATTTTCCTGGCAACGGGGTAAGTATATCTGCACCGAGGCTACATTAAGAAACCTGGCCCGCGTAATGGAACGTTGTTTCCCTTATCAGGTCAAAGTGGATGTTCCCCAGGCACAAGACCAGATAGATCTTGTCAAAAGGACAATGCTCAGAGGTTCTCTCATTACTCACTTTCTTAATTCTACTGTGCTAATTGAGTCAGACAGGTTTAAATATTCTTTTGACAAGGATAGCATATTACATATTACCTTAAATGATGTCCCATAAATTAAGCATCGCGGAAGAACGACTGCTACTAAGCAGGATCCGGAAAGGCGATATAGAAGCATTGGAAATATTGTTTATATCTTATCGCCAGCGTGTATTCCTGGACGCTTACCTGCGTCTGAAAGACAAGGCAGCGGCATGGTCAGTCACAACCGAGATCTATTCCTGGCTTTGGCAACACAAGCCCGGCCTTTCTCCTTTTACCTCTATCAAATTAATGTTGCAGGAAGAGGTAAAAAAACGAACTATTGTTAAACCCTGACTGTTATACTCCAAACCCCCATTAAAATGTCACCCTTATCGCAAGGAGATGCCAAACTGCTACCGTTAGAAGGTAAGCGTACCTCAGATACCAATGCGGCACGGATACCGGAAGAATATCTTCAGTTAATATTACCCTTTGCGGGGATTCACAGCTGGCAACAGGCGAACGTTCATATTCTCTCCCAGCACCTGCAGCTGGGAAAATTTTCCCTGTGGGTACATGATATCATGTCCTACCAGGACCAGGTAATCTGTCCATTTGTGCCCTTCCCGTTGTATACGCTGCACTATCTGTTTGAAAGTAGTCTCAGTATCAGGATGCCACATTCGATTCCCTTCCAGCTCGAAGAAGACACCTGCAATCTTTTTCATCTGAGGCCCGGCGTAAGCTATCTTCCACTGGAAGCCGGTACTAAAGCGGTGTCCTTCCACCTTAACATACTACCTGAACATATGCATCAACTGGCAAAGAGCTACCCGGTCATGCATCAACGGCTCCTTGAAATGGCTTCCGGCAACCGGGTTATTAACAAACACCCATATGTTATAAATGCTGTCAGTCACCTGCTGATCACAAAAATATTGACCTGTCGCTATCTCCGGCAGGAGGCAGCGGTATACCTGGAACGCTGCTGTACCGATCTGTTCAACATCTTCTGCCGCCAGTATACCATAGAAGATAAGTCATTGTTTGTTGACGATGTAGACACCTATGACGTCTACCACAAGATATTCGAATACCTGAAGGCAAATAAAAACATCTATCACGATATCCGGAAAATATCCTGGATGTATGAGATTTCCGAAAGAGAACTGACAACTGGCTTCCTGAACACATTCGCCATCACCATAGAAGACTGTGTTCACATGCTGAAAATGATGCATGCATTCGACCTGTTAATGCAACAGGACCAGGACTTCAGCGAAATAGCTACTGCCGTTGCCCTGGATACAGAGACCATGATCTCCAGTGTAGAGAAGTATTACAATTTTAAGATATCCGTCCAGCGGAATTAATTCTCCCCCTCATTATCTTCATCAGACAATAAGCGTTTTACCTTGTTCCATGCGGCCTTCACTTCCTCATCGTCCATTTCCATACCGGGCATTGCTTCGTCATTCACTCCTTCTGCGCCCTCCTTTCTCCTCACATAGAAAAAAAGCAGCAGCAACAGTGTGGCACTACCCACAGGAATCAATTCATCTTTTACAGCTACGTTGATCGTCAGTGGTGGCGTATCCACACCGGCACTCCGCTGCTTCTCAAAAATAATCCGGATCGTTCCCTGCAGACTCGGCACCGGCTTATGCAGGAAAGGGATAAGCAATAACATGATTATCAATAGTGTATTCGAGGCGCCATGTTGGGTCCGCTTGTTTCTCTTAGAACCAGGGTTCAGTTTCATTTTCATATGCGTGGTCGGTTTATTGTCCCTTCCTTAACATAGTCTACATTTCGAGGTCAAATGAGATGAAAAGAGAAGAAATTTTTTTTTGAAAACTATTGGATGGGGTAATGTCGGGGTCGCCGTCTTCTGACAAATGGGATATCTAATCTTCTGGATGGCATTATCCAGTCCAGACTTTTGTCGAAGGTAACTCAAATTGAAATCATTGCTATTACACAACAAAGATCCCCTGCAAATGCAGGGGATCTTCAGTCCGAATAATAAAGACTGTTTAACTACAGCACTACTTCCTTCGGTGTCTCATTACCGGGAGTATCTACTGCAGTAGCAGTGATCACAGTACCGGCCAATGCGGCATTTTCGGCAGTAGCGGTATACAACCAGTCGAGGGCGTTAGACTGCAGGACAGCATTGCCTTCTTCTACGATTGCACCAGCAGCTGTACGGATGGAGACAGTAACAGCGGTGACTTTAAAGTCATCCAATGCTCTGATGAGCAAAGTGTCACCTACCTCACCGTGGTAGCTTTTAGTAGTGATGCTTTCAACCACAGGTGGTTTAAAGAAATCCTTTACGGCCATGTTGTACGCGCTTTGATCAGGTCCGGCAAACGCCTGGTAGGCTGCTTTAACAACAGGGTCCAGAATTGCCGCTTTTGCATACTGCATTGCGCGTTTAAATTTGCGCTGGACATCCAGTTGCAGCTCGGATGGGGGAATGGAACTTTCGCCCCTTTTCTTTCCAAGAATAATGGCACCGGAGCGCCTCTTTGTTAAAGTGAGCATATCAGCGATAGTACCTGATGCATCTTTCAATACGAAGTTTGTTGATTTTGCCATAATGTTTAAAGTTTTAAAAGTTTAGAACTGATTTGACACCTCGCTTGTTCGACGCTTCTTCGACGCTTCTTCGACGCTTGTTCGACCAAAGAGGTCTCTGTCTTTCGCCAACCTACCAGTTTGAGTGGAACAAAAGGCGTCTCTCTCTTGTCCCGGACGCGGCCTCAATTACCAGCGGTTGACGACACAATGTTACGCCACTTGAAACCCGCCACCACACAGTTTTAGACGGCATTCGAACAACACATATCTGCGATGCGGTGAAAATTTGATGAACGGTTACGAATAATCTTTTTGAAAAAAATTTTATCAAAATGAGTTTTTGAATTTATTTTTTTACTTAACTTAGTAGTACATAGAGCATTACTTGCTTTACATCATGCAGAAGTATAATACACATACAATCCAATCAGTTCTAAGAGCTCGTCTACAGCTAGGACTACGACTACGACTAGGTCTTCTATAAGACATCAGTCGCATAGGGGACCTGCACCCACACATACCATACGATTTTCCTGCCCAAATCAATTTTCACAAGAACAAATTCGGAATCCTGAACGTCTATGCGGATGTTAGCATTCCAAACATTCATAAACCATGAAATTCCTAATTCATAAATGAATTATATCACACATCTTAATTCATTCTTTGAGAAAGCCGATAACCAGGACTGGCTTACTCCACATCATCAAAGCTTATATCTTACACTGTTCAGGATCTGGAATCAGACGATGTTCAGGCAAACATTTACGATCTATCGTGAGCAGGTCATGGAGAAGGCGAAGATCGGCTCCAAGTCTACCTATTATCGATGTTTGCGCGAACTTGACAACGCTGGATATTTCAAATATCATCCACCACGAACGAAGTACGAAGCAGCGTCAATTACAATGACTTCCTTCTCCAGTACCAGAAATGGGACTATACAAGTCCCGGATATGAACCCCGACAGTCCCACATCCGGGACACATACAGCCCCAGAAGTGGGACACATTCCTAAACAGGACTCTAAAAACTTTTTAAACTCCAATTCAAACGCACGGTCAATACCTACTCAGGAAGAAGTCAATCAATTCTTCCGTGAGCATCAATATCCGCTCTTTAAGGCTGTCTGTTTCTGGTATCAGTATGAAAGTAAGGACTGGTATGCTGGTGGTACGCCTATTAGGGACTGGCAGGCACTTGCACACAAATGGATGGCAGATAAAAATCCGGTAAATCCTACAACTAACAAAAATGCATCCCCGGGTGACAACACAAACCAGGACTATCAGAAGCCTTTTTGATTATCGCCAGATATTGCAACAACTGCAGCAGAAAGGAAAGCAACTTTTTGGCGATCACTTCATGCTCTATAAGGAAGATCTATCCGTACTGATCCCTATCATAGCATGGATGCTGCGCGACGAAGATGTGGCCGCACAATGCGGCGTAGATCTGAAGAAAGGAATTTTTCTCTCCGGCCCCATCGGCGCAGGAAAAACACAGATCATGCAATTGATGCGCTATCTCACCTCTCCCGCCGAAGACTATAAAATGATTAGCTGCACAAAGCTGGCACTGGAATTTGGCAGAAAAGGAACGGACATCATACACGATTACACCTACGGTAATTTCAACCCCGACGGGACCCCGCAAACTTACTGCTTCGATAACCTGGGTAAGGAGATCATCGTCAAACACTACGGAACATCCTGTCAGATCATGCAACAGATCATCCTTGCCCGGTACGAGCTTTTTATTCAATACAGGATGATCACGCATGCTACTTCCAGTCTGCATGCCCTGCAGATCGAAGAACGCTATGGCGCCGAAATAATAAGCTGCCTGCGGGAAATGTTCAACAGGATAGGCTTTAGTAATGGAGCTGCAGACAAAAGAAGAACTAACTGAAATTTTATAACTAAACTATAATCTTTATGAAAAAGAACAAAACGAGCAGACACAAGCTCAAACGCCTTCGTGGCCATTCATCTGAACGCCTCCACAATGATCCTTCATTTGAGAACGTTCGCAAAAACTGGCAGGACTTTACAACGGCTGCCAGATCAGCAAAACTGCTGCGCACTGTAATGGAAAACATTATGGAGCCGGTACATGACAGAAGTCGCCAATGGCGGCTCACCAAAGCAATGTCGCAGGTACTCCGATCCGACAAATCAAATCCCCGGGGAGAGTGCAAGCCTGCTGATGGTGACCTCAAATTGCTGATAAATGTCGAGTTGAATACAGGGATTCCATTTCATGAGATATTTCCTGAGACCCTGGTTCATTTCAGGATAGACAAAAAGAAGGTCAAGATGAATTTGTGGCCTATCATTCAGGAATCTCCGGAGCCACATCCATTGGCAGCTACTGCTACCGACCTGGAAATCAGGTTAGCTGTTGCTAATATTAATTTCTCACAACAGTCATTTAACATCAAATGGGCATCTTCCGGCATGTTGCCTTTTTCTGATCCCGGAATAGAAAATAAACAGCTGACAGTAAAGCTGGATAAGGGAAGCAAATTGCCGTTATTTATATTTCTTGCTATTAACTTTTATAACGAAGGCTTTAAAGAGAGGATAAATGCGATAAAGCTTGTGGATGTATACACCGCTGAAGATGATTGCGAAGACAGTGAATCAACGCCCCAAAAAAAAGAAGAGCAGCTATAATTGTACCATTACATCTGTTGCCTGCGTTTATCCGCTCGCAACACCACTTCCCATAACAACACGCCAAACACCACGCCCAATATCATATTAAACAATTGATATCGTAACACCACCGGTGAAGCCAATACGCTGAACCCATAGTGTACGATCCAGTAAAAGGTGCCTATCCTTAGCGCACTACGGAATTTTATGTCCGCAAACGAAGGACCGGACACCCGGTAATATGCAATCCATCCGGAAATGAATAACAGGATAATGAAAACCATGAGTACAGGATAATAATCGAAAATGATCAGTTCCCGTTTATTGGAAACGGTATAGATCTTATTGGAAGGATAATGGAACCAGGTCTGGGCAATAGGCCATACGGTGTCACGCCCGTCATTGTACAAGGCCAGGTTCTCTACCGGAGGATATGCATACTGGAAAAAATTCGGCAGTAGAAAATACCGGAAATATGGTACAGGGTATTGGCTGATCAGGTATTTGCCGTAGTCATTGTACAATGGCGCCACAGCCGCCATTTGCCGGAGATGAACGGCATTGTCTGCAATGTTTACAGCACCAGGTGAAGGTTGCAAAGGAGAAGTGGCATCCCATAGATAAAAAGCCATCAGTGGGCCATCAGGACGTTGGGACATAGGAATATGTTGCAGCGAATCTATGTATGCATTCACCTTATTATGTACTGCCGCAAATTCTGGTGGCACCTGTAAAGGAGGGCGCTTCGGCATATGCGCATAGGCATGTACGGCATTATTAGCCATCTGCCATCCGCTGAAGGCGGAGAACTGCCGCGTGGCCATCACCTTTTCAGATTGATAGGTTGTGTATAACATAAAGCCGCCGATCATGCCCGCCATGATCAGTCCACTGGCTATTTTAACACGGACGGTAAAAGCACAAAACACGATGACGGTAATACTGACGATGGGATAGATCAAGGCATGATACCGGACGGTATAAGCCAGCAGCAGCACCAGCAAATGGACAGCTAACAACCACTTTGAAGGTTGATACACCAGTCTGAACAACTGGGATATCCATATAAGGCTGATACCGATAAAGTAAACATCACTGGTTACATAATTGCTCAGGTAAAGGATGGCAGGATTTAAGAACAGGAAAGCAAAGATCAATCTGCGGGGCCATTTCCCAACTGTTGTCAGGTCAAGTACGGTATAAAAGAAATACAGTGCGCAGACATGATAAAAGCAGAATTGTGCGAAGACCAACGCTGTATCCCAATGGGTGAACAAACCAACAAAGCGGATCAGTTTTGCATAGCCTACCGGCCACATATTGGCATCTGCGTTGGTATAAGCGCTGCGTAGATAATTGTAGGAATCCTGCATGAAATTGGGGAATGGATAAAAGTATTTGAAGACAATAAACTGCAGCAGCATGGTGAACATCGCCAGGTATACATATCTCGTAAAACGCATTCTCATCATATGCAGGAATTTAAAGGGCCGGGCCGATAGCTAAGTTTGGAGATAGAGAATATTTTTGAAAGTGCTTAAAATTACTGGTTAAATGCTAATTTAAATAGCGTTTAAAGCACCTCCGTGTTAACCACCACAAGAATATCGCTCCCTTTCCTACTCTGCTGCTGCTATTTAATGGCGTGGTCTCAAAAACCGCTGATCACTAATGATAGTTATCGTACCTGGACAAGGCTGTCCCCTGCTTACGGCATACGGGACGATGGGCAGTATGTATGGTACCAGTATGGCTCGCCGGCTACAGGAGATATATTGGTATTACACAAGACGGATAATACATCCCACAGGGAATTCCCCCGTGGATTCAATCCGACCTTTTCGGATAAGCGTTTTTTATTCCAACTACCGGGCGATACCCTGGCTGTCTTTGCATCAGATAGTGTGACTTATTGGCCGGAGGTAAGTTCCTATGCTGTTGAGAAACAGCAGCTCATCCTGCAAAAATCCGATGCACTTGTCTGGACAGACCTCAATACCGGTCATAGTAAAACGGTCTATGAAGGCTCTGTCAGCCAGGCGGCATTCAATGGGCAACAGCTGGCGTTTATCACTGATCGTACACTCAGGTATTATCAGCGGGATATGGATTCAACCAGGATACTACACGATAGCTGCACGGGTCCTTTACAGCTTTCCCGTGATGGACAACGGATCACCTGCCAGTTATTGCCTGCTAAACTACCTGCTCCGGATGCCATCAGGATCTGGCATTACCTGAATTACTATCTGCAAAGACCTCCACCTGTTCAAACTACAGTCTCCATCCGGCTGGAAGATGCACAGCTGTGTACTGTCAATACACCCGGTACACAAATCGCCTACCAGGATGGAGGACGGTATATCATTACACAAAACTGTCTCAACTACCAGGAATATTACTGGAACAAAACGGTGATCGCTACTCTTTATCTCGTGGATAGGGAAACGGGTACGCAGAAAATGATTGCGGCAAACAAGGAAAAACTATTGATACCAATAGGTATTTCACCCGGGGAAAGATTTATGACCTGGTACGATCTTTCCAGCCGATATATCCGCTGTTATGAGATTACTACGGGCCATACACGCGATTTACTAAAGGGTATTGGCATTGCACAATGGACGGACGGCGATAGTGCCGTTTTTATTCATACTACAGATGATGTTTGGCAGGTAGATCCAAGAGGCATTAAACCCGCGGTGAACCTGACGCGGGGCAAACAGCAACATACCATCTTCCGGTACTTATTCCCCGGTATCTTCCTGGCATTTGATACAAAAACAAAAGAAAATGGTTTCGGGAGATGGTACAACAACAATGTAGTGCCCTGCACAATGGATGCCTGCTTATATTACTGGCCACAATATCCGCTGGATCAATATAAACCCCTTAAAGCAAAAGATACCACTGTTTACCTGCTGCAGCGGATGCAGGCTACAGCTTCACCCAATCTGCTGCTGACGGATGATTTTATTCACTTTACACCTGTTACCAATATCCGGCCAGAGGCAGACTATAACTGGCTGACAGTAGAACTAACCAAAGAAGGACTGTTATACAAACCCGCGAATTTCAATCCGCAGCAAAAATACCCTGTCATCTTTCATTACTATGAGCGGAGTAAGGATTACCTGCACAGGTACCTGCCACCGGCATTAAGTGAAGGCCCGTTGAATATAGCGTCTTATGTCAGCAATGGATATATCGTATTCGTTCCGGACATCCGGACAAAGAGAGGCCATCCCGGCAAAAGCGCGGCTAAAGCGGTATTACGGGCAGCAAAGTACCTGTCGGCCTTCCCCTGGGCAGACAAGCAGAGAATGGGATTGCAGGGGCATAGTTTCGGTGGATATATCACCAACTACATCATCACACACAGTAATTTGTTTGCCGCAGCACAGGCAAGTGCCGGCCCGGTTAACTTTTTCAGCGGGTATGGAGCCATCAGGAAGATCACAGGCACTGCCATGCAGCAGCTATACGAGCAAGGACAAAATAATATGGGCGTTCCCCCCTGGAACAGACCCGGACTATACATCAGAAACTCCCCCGTAATCAGTGCCAACAAAGTACATACTCCCCTCCTGTTGATGCATAACGACAACGATAATGCTGTCCCCTTTGCGCAAAGTATAGAGCTGTTCACTGCCTTAAGACGGCTGCAAAGGCCAGTATGGCTGATCCAGTATAAGGACGAAGGACATCAGTTATTCCGCGACCCACAGAAACTGGATTTCAGCATCCGGCAACAACAGTTCTTCGATCACTATCTGAAAGGTAAACCGGCGCCGGACTGGATGACAGCTCACTGACCGTTATCGTCATAGATACCCAGCCAGGTTGGCCATGGAGAACCCGTTACTACCGTAATAAAGTAAAAAGCCCCACCAATAGTAGTGGTAGACTGGGTAGTGCCTGTATACACAGGCTTACCAGGATTCACCGCCAGCTCCCAGGTATCCGTTTGGAAAGTACGATAGGGAGCTTCTCCGGCATAGGTAAGCACCCTTGAGGCGCCATTCTGAGAGAAAACACCTGTAGTGCGGTAAAACAGGTTACTGAGCTGCCGCCTTTGGGCTCTGAATGACATTGTCGCCATCCAAATGGCAGACAGGGCGATCAACGCCAAAATAATTCTGGCCTTTTTCATAACATATTGTTTGAACTAAAGGTAGATGACTAAAATGGAAAACAATTTGGAGACAGCGTCTATTCTGGGTATCCCTCGTTCTGCGTAAGATTGGGGTTTAACAATATCTCGCTCCGGGGAATGGGATACCATTGCTGATAAGCTTTCCAGTCGCCACCTTTGGCAGCAGTAGCGGCCTTCATCACTGTGTTGATCTTATGGGTACGTTTGAGGTCTAACCAACGGTGGCCCCATTCAGCGAATAATTCCACCTGTTTTTCATGTTGTATGGCATCGTCCAGCGGGCCTGTGCCGTTAATATTGAGCCTGGGTAAACCTGCCCTTCTCCTTACCACCATCAGGTCTTCCAGTCCACCTGCCTTGTCGCCCGTATGTAATCTTGCTTCTGCCCTGATCAGGTATTGCTCTGCCAGGCGCAACACCATCAGGTATTCCGTTGGCGGCGCCGCAGGATCTGCGGCTTTGTATTTGTAGGGATAATAACCGTCTTCTCCCAGCCAGTATTGTTTACGCAAATCTTCTTTTTCCAATGTCTGCAGGAAGGTCGGTGCGGCAACAACAGGGCGTTGTTGTATAAACAGCAATGCATCTCCTGTAGCCGTTCCGTTCACGGGTTGTAGCTGCCAGATAGCCTCTTTGCTGTCTTTCAGGAATACCCTGGATAAAGGCACGGTATCATATACCGCATTGTTGTCTATAAGCGCTGATGCCGCAATGATAGCCGCCCGCCAGTTGTTCTGGTACAGCTGCACCCGGGCCAGTAAAGCAGTAGCCGCCCATTTGTTGGGCCGTACCCGATCGGACGTAATGGATATCATATCTGCCCGCAGGTAGTCCGTCCGCAGCAGGGATGCGGCAGCTTCCAGGTCTTGTACGATCAGCTCATATACTTTCACTACCGGTGTACGGCGCATGGTAGCATTGACCTTGTAATCAGTACCGGTCACCAATGGCACTTCGTCAAACAGGTTCACCAGGTAGAAGTAACAGAAGGCCCTGACGAATCTGGCTTCTCCGATCAATTGCTGCCTGATAGCCGGTGTAAGACGGCTGGATGCTGTCAATCCTTCAATAGCGGCATTGGCCTGGTAGATGTACTTGTACAGCCAGCTCCATACCGGTATATTGTCGGGCCTCGGTTGGTTTTTATACATGGATACAGACAGTTCATCCTCCTGCTGCAACA
Source organism: Chitinophaga filiformis (assembly GCF_900102545.1). GTDB lineage: Bacteria > Bacteroidota > Bacteroidia > Chitinophagales > Chitinophagaceae > Chitinophaga > Chitinophaga filiformis. The sequence goes on from NZ_FNBN01000001.1 coordinate 638,011, forward strand.
GGAACTCGTCGGCAGAGAGACCGGAGAGATAGGAAATACCTTCTCCTCCCATGAATGTTCCATCGTTGCTCATGTTATAGAACAATCCAGTCAGTACGGCAGCAGCGCTGGCGTCAGACTGATATATAGTGCCCGAATTGCCGCCATCTACCGGGTCTCCGGGGTCCAGCAGTTTACGACAACCTCCGCAAAACAGCAGGCAGATTAACAATATTGTCCATCGCATTCCAAACAGTTTATAGCGATATTTTCAGTCCGGCAGATAACACCCTCAGGGGAGGAATGGCTGTCCGTGACTGCGTTTCAGGGTCAAGGCCCTTGTAGCTGGTAAGGGTAAACAGGTTCTGTGCCTGTATATACACCCTGCTGTCATGCAGGTGCAGGCGCTGTTGCATACCTTTTGGCAATAACCAGGCGGCCTCCAAATAGCGACAGCGGATGAAGGAGGCATTCTCATATCCCAGGTCACTCATGATGGCTTTCTTATAGCCTTCCTTTAAACCGGGACTCTGGGTATACCGTTGGCGGTCGGTAATATCGCCCGGCTTTTGCCACCTGGATAATACTACGGCATATTGATTTTGCGGATATCCCGGCATAACGCTGGGGTCAAATGTGGTATTGATCCCCGTCTGCTTTGTAAACTGCAGCAGCACTTCCAGCTCGAACCGTCCTATCCGCAGGCTGTTTTGCCAGCCGCCGAAGAAAACGGGATAGCTGTTCACCGACAAACTTTCTACTGCATCTTCTGCCGGCACCGGGTGATTGTTGGCATCTGCAAAAAGGTAAGCCCCTGTTGCAGGATCTACTCCCATAGCCGTAGCCACATAGAGCTGCGACAATGGTTTCCCTTCCACAAATCCCGATGTACCAGGTATGGCGATCGTAGGATCGGGGTAATACACGAGTTTATTACGGCCAAAGGAAATATTGAATGAGGAGGCCCATTCAAACGTCTTCGTCCGGAATTGCCGGGCAGTCAGTACGAATTCCCAGCCGGCGTTCCTGATCACAGCGGGCAGGTTGCCAATAATGCTGCCAGCGCCGGTGATATCCGGTAAAGGATAAGCAACCAGCTGATTGGAAGACCGGTAGATAAAATGACTGGCGGTGAACAGGAGCCTGTCTTTCAGGAAGCCCAGTTCCAGGCCGGCTTCCGACTTCTGTGTCAGTTCCCAGGCAAAATCAGCATTGAACAAACGACTGGGTTGCAGTCCCACCACACCCTGGTAAGTGCCGTCCACGTTACTGTACTGGTCCAGGTACTGGTAGTCGCCTATCTGATCGTTGCCGGTAGTACCATAGCTCAGTCTCAGCTTACCGAAACTCAGCACACGCCGTAAGTGGCACATAAATGGCTCCTCAGAAAAGATCCATCCTGCGCCGGCAGCGGCGAAGGTGGCGTACTGTTTCCTGGGGCCAAAGCGACTGCTGCCGTCCCGGCGCAGGCTGAGGTTCAGCAGGTAGCGGTTCTTCCAGTTCAGACCTGCTCTGCCAAACAGGGCTGCATAACGATACGATGCACCTTCTGTTTTACTATATACCGTGTCTGCATAACTGATATCCCGGATCAGGAGATCGTTTTTGAAACCATCTCCATTGATATTCTTCCGCGTTTCATTATAGCCCTGTATAGTACCTCCAAGCACCATTTCCAGGCGCAATGCGCCCGCCTGGTATACATAGTTCAACTGGGGCTCGATAATGCGGGAAATAGCCTTATAATCGTAATTATGCAAAGAGCCTGTTTTGCTATCCCTCGTGGGAGGTGCGTACATGGCAAGCGGCAGGATGGTCTGCGAGTGGCCGCTCAGCCAGTTATAGCCCAAGGTGGTCCTGGCAACAAGACCGGGCAGCAACCGGTATTGCAGGCTGGCGTTCCCCAGCACATTTTTCACATAGGCATCGAAAAGAGGTCCTGCCAGCGCAATGTAGGGATTGAGCCAGGAATAATTCAGGCTACCGTCTTCCAGGTACGCAGGAGGCGCGTTTGGTGGCAGCATGATCTTGCTGGTGAAATCAATGCCGGGCAAGGTGGTTTTGTCTGCCAGGAAACTGCCGCTAAAGGCAGCTTTGAAGCGCTGGTTGGCCGAGGCGCCGCTGGTGCTGAAATACGCCCCTCCGCGGGTATCGCCGAACTTACCCGGGAGGACGGTGCCTTCCTGCCGGTAATGACCGCTCAGCAGGTATTGAATACTTTTATTACCACCGGATGCAGAGGCCTGGACATTGGTCACTGATGCGGTACCTCCTGTTAATTCCTTTTGCCAGTCGGTATACCGGCTGGTATCCCATTTCAGCAGGTCAGTGGCATTCCTTTCCGTGGGAATCACACCGTCGTTCAGAAACGCCTCCCGGCGCATGGCAATGTATTGCTGTGTATTCAGCAGTTTCACTTTCCGGGATGTTTGTCCGAAGCCACGACTTACATTCACCGTCAGCTGCGTTTTCCCTGGCTGGCCCTTGCGCGTGGTGATAAGCACTACGCCGTTAGCGCCGCGGGAACCGTAAATGGCAGTAGCATCAGCGTCTTTCAGTACATCGATGCTTTCCACATCTTCCGCGTTGATAAAGTTGAAGGCAGACGCCTTATCGCCCCAGATCTGCGAACCCAGTCCGCCGGTCAGGATGGGGTTATAAGGAATCCCATTCACAACAAAGAGCGGTTGTGTACCATTCACCAGGCTGTTTTGTCCGCGGATCTGCACTTTCATGGCCATACCCGGCACACCGCCCGTTTGGGTGATGAGCATACCGGGTACCCTGCCCTGTAGGGCCATTAACACGTTGGTACCCGATTGACCGGCAATGAAGTTGCCTTTAACAGTGGTAACGTTCCCGGTATTGAACCGCTGGGTGGTGGTACCATAGCCGATAATGACTGTTTCGTCCAGCACCTTGCCCATGATCAGTTTAGGCGTATCGGGCATCTCTAATGGTGAAGGCTTCGGGGCCATTACCAAGGGAGCTCTCCAAACATTGATGGAGCGGTCGTCGAGCTTCCAGGCATAAGTGCCTTTGAGAACGGTATTGAGCACGTCCTGCAAGGCAGCTTTCCTGAAGCGGACATCCAGGGTACGGTTTACGTCCACTTCCGCGGGATTATAGCTGAAATAGTAGTGAGTCTGTGCTTCTATTTGGGAAAAGATATCCTTAAGGGAAACCTGCCGGCCTACAATAGTCACTTTTTGAGAGGGATAGACCTGCCCCTCTACCTGGTACCAAAAGCAGGCATGCAATAACAGGAGGAGTGGGAAGAATATAGTTGGTTTGGGCATCCCCATAAAACAATGTTGGGCAATTATCATATTAGTAGCAGTAAATGACAAAAAGTACTCATGCCGATAATTTTTAGCCTTTAACAAGCTATTAACTCATGCTCATTTCAAAATCGATACATTTACTCACAATGAAAATAGAGTCTTTGCTATGAATCAATTGAATAATAACCATTCAGAAGAAGAACTATTTCTACTCATCCGGCAGGGAAGTGAGGCTGCCTTTTCATGCTTATACCAACGTTATCTTGATCTGTTGTTCTCCCGGGCTTACACCTTACTGCACAATGAAGATGAAGCCAAAGATGTAGTCCAGGAAGTACTGATCTGGCTGTGGAACCATCGGGCATCTGTTCAGATCAATACCACCCTGAAGGCCTATCTGCTCGGAGCCGTGCAACAACGCTGTGCAGACCAGATCAGGAAGAAAGTTAACCGTAACAATCGTCAGCAGATCTATGCCTCCCTCAGCACCACTATCACCGGTGCTTCTCCTTTAGAGACGAAGGAACTCAGTAACCAGCTGCAGGCAGCGATGGCCCTGGTTAGCCCGACGAGCAGGAAAGTGTTCATCATGTCGTATATCGAAAAAAAGCAATTGAAAGAGATTGCGGCCACCATGAATATGAAAGTACAGACTGCGAAAAACCATGTGCAGCAGGCGCTGAAGATCCTCCGCCAACACCTCCGAAAAAATTAATGTGATTCCCCCAGTACTTTTTTGACACCGGCGACTACTAAATAGTGAATCAGACTTTCACTGGATTATCATGCCGGTAGATACCGAATATATCGAACAACTGGTACTGGAAGAAATAACAGGGGTCATTTCACCTGAAGACAGTATCACCCTCAAAAAATTGCTGGAACAAGAGCCGGAAGCGTATGCCATCTGGCAGCGGATGCACCGTGAACTGACAGGCGCTTATGTACAGTCTGTGCGTAAGAGTCTGCAGGACGAGCTTCCTGTGGAACAGGTATTTGCTATTGCCAGGCGGCGTAAACGACGCAAAGTATTCATAGGAACTAGCCTGGGTATAGCAGCTTCGCTGCTGGTAGGCTCAGTAGTCTACAAGATAATGTTGCCGGTGCACGAACCCGTTCAGCCGGCCCCTATCTCAATGTTCGCCCTCAATTCTGTTGCGCTGCAGCTGCCCGATGGGCAATTGCTTCATCTGGGCAGCCGGCAGCAGCAGAAAGTGAATGGGATCATTTTCCGGGAAGAAGACGGGAAATTGTCCTGGTCGGGCGGCAATAGTTCAGACATGGCCCGCCTGATGGTGCCTCCTGGGAAAGACTATGCCGTTCACCTGCCCGATGGCACAGATGTATTGCTCAATGCAGCCACCACACTGCAGATGCCGCTTGCATTCGACGACAACCGGGAAGTGACCGTGGATGGGGAAGCCTATTTCACTGTTGCTAAAGACGAGGAAAAACCCTTCCGGGTACATCTGCCGAAGAGTACCGTACAGGTACTGGGCACTTCGTTCAACGTAAACACCTATGATAGCGGCCAGGTAAAAGTAGCCCTGGAATCGGGCGCTGTGAAGCTGCTCACGAATGATGGTGATGTGTCATTGAAGCCGGGGCTGGCGGTTCACTACCAGCCGGGAGTAAGACCGACAGCAGCAGCCTTTGACACCCGTGCAGTACTTGCCTGGAAGAGCGGCTATTATGTATTTGAGAACACGCCTATTTCCGTTATCGGTGACGTCATTGCACGTACTTATCGTGTGAAGGTAGTCATAGATTCAAAGGCCACAGCAGAGAAGACATACTCCTCCCGCTTAGAGAAAGGGGCGCCGCTCAAACAATTCCTGGAACGATTAAAAACATTAAATAACATTGACTACCAATTTAAAAACGGAGACACCATTTTGCATTTATCAAACCGACCGTAAACAAACTTTGCTATGCGATCCATATTATTTAAAGCTAACAAACTCCTATTGATCGAAAAGGAAAGACAGTCTTATATTTCTGCCAACAACCTGCCACTTGAGTACCTGAAACTCATCATTCCCTATGCAGGTCTGTATTTCAGGGAAGACGAGGAATGTGAAATACTCTCCCAGCACATTAGCACCGGCCCGTTCTCTTTGTGGATGCACGACGTTTTTGCAAAGGACAGGATCACATTGTTGCCATATACGCCCTATCACATCTGGACACTGCATTTTATGTATGAGGACAGTCTGGTAATTGAAGGGCTTGGGAATCCCCCTTATCTGCTCGAAGAACGGGAGTGCAACCTGTTCAACCTGCACCCAGGGTTACATCCTATACCAATGGAAGCCAACAGGAAAGTACTGTCTGTACATGTCAACATCCGCCCTGAGTTCTTCCCAAAACTCATGAGGAAGTATCCTGTACTTAGTCCGCTGTTGAGTCGCCCGGCACCGGCAACAAGCAGTGTGCTCAACGATCATCCGCATCCTATCAGTGCTGTTTGTGATCTGCTTATACAGCGGATCCTGACCTGCCAGTATACAGGAAGGAAGGCGCATACTTTTATCCATCGTTGCATCCTGGACCTATTGCTGAATTATGCACAACAGGAAGCGCATGCACATGAGCCATTCCTGTTCAGCAGTCTCGAGCACCGGGAAACTTACAGGCAGATCTTCAAATTGCTGATAGAGCGCTCACACAAGCAATATTCGCTTGCGAACTTATCCAGGATGTTCCACTTACCTGCGGCAGAATTATCCCAGGGTTTTCTGCAGCATTATGCTATTTCTATTGAAGATTTCAGTCACATGATGCGCATGATGACGGCCTTTCATCTATTGCATAGAAAGAACTACTCGCTGTCTGTGACAGCAGACGCTACTGGGTATAAAGACACTGCTGAGCTGGTGAAACACCTGGAGGCATATTATGAGTGCAAAGTGAGAAAATAAGGATCAATATCCGGTTAAGCTGTTACCATTCTTCTCTGAATGCAACTTGTTATGTTCTACGGCCTGCATTTGTCAGACTAGCGAGGCCGTATTCATGCATAATAACTAAGTACAGCTTAACCAACCAACCATGAACAAATTAAATGTAGCAGCTGCTGCCATTGCATTGTTGTGTGCATCGCATGGATATATCTACGCGCAGGCGCCAATTAACTCCCAATCCTCCTGGCAGATGCAACCTGTCAGTATTCAAACAAGATGGGCGAAAGATGTAAATCCCCAAAACGTGCTGCCGGAGTATCCAAGACCTCAGATGGTCAGGAACGAATGGCAGAACTTGAATGGCTTATGGCAGTATGCCATCACGCCCAAAGACGCAGCCAAACCTACACAGTTCGACGGACAGATCCTGGTACCGTTTCCACTGGAATCGGCTCTGTCTGGTGTAAAAAAGGCATTGCAGCCTACGCAGCGTCTTTGGTATAAACGCACTATTACTAAACCAGATATTACCGGCGATAAACGCGTATTGCTGCATTTCGGCGCTGTAGACTGGCAGGCTACTGTTTATATCAATGGTAAAGAAATAGGCGGCCATACCGGCGGCTATCAGAACTTTTCTTTTGACATCACTAATGCATTGAAGGATGGTAACAACGAACTGGAAGTATCTGTATTTGACCCCACTGATCAGGGTATCAATCCTCATGGCAAGCAGGTATTGAACCCGCAGAATATAATGTATACTGCTAGTAGCGGTATCTGGCAGACGGTATGGATGGAAACCGTACCGGCTGCTTATATTAACAACATCCGTATAACTCCCGATATTGACAAAGGCAATCTGAAACTGGAAGTGATCACCGCTGGTAAAGAAGGTGATTATTCTGTGGAAGCCACTGCATCCAATGGTAAAAAAGTAAAAGGTAAGCCGAATACGCAGCTGCTGTTACCAGTGCCTAATGCAAAGCTTTGGAGCCCTGATCAGCCATATTTGTATAATCTGAATGTAAAGCTGCTGTATAAAGGCAAAGTAGTAGATACTATTGGCAGTTATTTCGGCATGCGTAAAATAGAAGTGAAGAAAGATGAGAAGGGAGTGGGACGCCTCTTCCTGAATAACAAGTACACCTATCATTTGGGCGTATTAGACCAGGGTTTCTGGCCGGAAGGATTATATACTGCGCCGACAGATGAAGCCCTGAAATTTGATATCATGGCGATCAGGAATATGGGATTTAATACCATCCGTAAGCATATCAAATTAGAACCTGCACGTTGGTATTATCATGCGGATAGAGCAGGTATGCTGGTATGGCAGGATATGGTTACTTGTGCAAACAACAAACCAGAAGCGAGGAATGAATTTGAAAAAGAGAACAAGGAAATTATTGCCCAACTCTATAACTACCCAAGCATTGTTACCTGGGTACTGTTTAATGAAGGCTGGGAGCGTTATGATCAACAACGTCTGACGGAATGGATGAAAGAGACAGATCCATCCCGTATAGTGAACGGGCATACAGGTGAGAACTACGATCGTGGCGCCCCATCAGAACCTTCTCAGAAATGGGCAAGCAGTGATCTGACAGATATCCATGATTATCCTGGTCCCGGTATTCCACCAGCATTACCAGGTAAAGCACAAGTGCTCGGTGAGTGGGGAGGTGTAAGGGTTGCCACTTTAAAACATCAATGGAATGACATGGAAGGCTGGGGTTATATAACGGTACCAGCAGGTGCATTTAAAGCAAAATACGATTCCATGGTAAAAAGCTTAAAGGCGCTTGAAGAAAAAGGTTTATCCGGTTCCATCTATACAGAACCATTTGATGTAGAGACAGAAGAAAATGGAATGATGACGTATGACAGGGAAGTGATCAAAATAGCTGATGAAGATCTCCGGAAGATTCATAGCCAGATTTTAGCACAGGCAGAAAACTATGCAGCGACTCCCGGTGTTTTCCATGCCAAGGTGGCTGACACCGCTAATCCCGACCTGCAATATGCATCTCTGTTACAGCAGTTCCATAATGGCAAAAAAGATCCGGAGTTTGTGAGAGATTTGACATTGATGGCAATACGTGTGAATGATAAGAAAAGTATTCCGGAACTAAGCACAGCCTATATTAATAGCATGTCCGATCCTTTTACATTCAGAAATATGACATTTATCCAGCGTTTTACCAGATCTACAAAAGACCCTGGCTTCGATATTATGTTTAAAAACCAGCAAAAGGCAGGAGAATTAATTGGGGATAATAACGTAAGGGATAAAATAATGTCTGCCATATTCAATGGTGAGATCAAGGCATCTGTTACAGGCGCCAACGCAACACCAGATTGGAATGAAATGGAAAAGAAGATTGTGCCACAATATGGTTCCCCTGGCGAGGAAATCCTGTTACGCTCCAAGGCAATTCATTTTATAAATAATAAGGATTGGCACAATTTTGTTCCCGCAGCATCCAGCCTTATAGAAAAATACAGATCTGGCGTGTCAAATGACATGTTAAATAATTTCGCATGGGCTGTATTTGAAAATGTATCAGATACTACCGCACTGAAATCGGCATTGCTGTGGAGCAAGTATAGTCTGGAAGAGAAACAGGAGCCGATAATGATGGACACTTATGCAAACTTATTGCATAAATTAGGTAATCAGCAGGAAGCAATAAAATGGGAACAAAAAGCATTGGATGCACAACCACAAGAGGGTGCATTCAAAGAGGCCCTCGAAAAAATGAAGAAAGGTGAAAAAACCTGGAACTAACATAACCCATGCCAGCGGCGCATCTCCATGGAGATGCGCCGCTATTACACATTAACTTCATATTAACTTCTTTTTACTTTTCATTTGTTAGCTTAGCAGTGAACCAACTTTTACCATCCCTCTCATGATAACTCACTATACCGAACTACTCGATACTTTTGATAAAGCACCTATTGAAGACTGGGCAGCCTACTTCCATGACAATGCAGAAAGAATTGATACGTTAATCAAGTTTTATGAAGCATATAATAAACATGTCATGAATGCACAGGCAAAACGCATTCATGAGATCAAAAAAAGTATCTGTCAAATTACCGGAGATAATCGTTGGTCAGATCTTGAAGGATTGGAATTAAGTTATGATGAGTTTGAACCACGTATATATATCCGGGGAAGTTTTAATTCGACAGCGGAAGATCCAATAGCGACCTTCAATATTCACATTCTCGCCCCTACGGTACAAGCCTGGAATCATTATGAAAACCAGCTGCTTAGCCGTTATACGGCACAGGAACCCTTAATAGCAGGTAACAAGACAATATTACAGGTATTTACTGCTCCCGGACAGCAGGAAAAACAGATCCTGGAAGCCTTGCAGGAAGTGTATTTGTTCGTATCCAGCCTCACTTTGAAGAATTTTTTGCATCCGTTAACATCTCATTAACGAACTTAACTTTCCAATTTACTAGCTTAGCTAAAGTATAGCGATTGTCGTTCTTCGATTCCCGATGGAATATACCAACGAAACCGGCTTAACGATAAAGCATTGTTCCCGTATCACCAGCCCCCATGCAAACCAATAGCGGATTGCTGCCTGGTTTAATTATAGTTCATGTGTTGATCAAAATAGACCGTTAAAACGCGATTATGTACCCTACATTATTTGAAGAGAACAAATTATTGTTGATTGATCGCCTCGACCAGGCCTATTTTCCTGCTGCGAACATACCATCCGAGTATCTGCCCCTTATCATACCCTTTGCTGGCTTATATTATGAGCAGGATGACGATTACAATGTACTGACACAGCATATACAACTAGGGCCATTCTCTTTATGGCTCCATGATGTATTTGCCAGTAAGGATATTGTGCTGCGCCCTTATACGCCCTTCCATATATGGGCGCTGCACTTTATGTATGAAGACACCCTGCGTGCAGAGTTAGTTAAAACGAATACTTTTACCCTGGAGGAAAGACAGTGTAACCTGTTTAACCTCTACTCTCACATGCCCCGTGTGCCCATGCAAGGGGGGAAGAAAATTCTTTCATTCCATATCAATATACTGCCATCAGACCTGATGGTGCTCGTACAACAGTATCCCGGTCTTTTTTACCTCGCCAACAAAAGGGTGCAAAGGAAGTCCAGCGTTATTAACGAAAAGCCTTACCGTATTAATGCTGTTTGTAATATGCTGATCCAGAGCGTCCTGTCATGCCGGTACATAGAGGCCCCCGCGGTATACTTCCTGCAACGCTGCTGCCTGGATCTATTCCTCAACTTCTCCCAGCAGGATGCCATCTCCGACGAGATCAGGCCTCCTACTGAGGCGCAAACGGCCCTTTTCAACCAGATATTCACTTACCTGACTGAGCATCCGCACATTAACCATACCGTGCAGGAAGTGGCTAAAATGTTCGATATGCCGGGTGTGAAACTGGCGCAGGGGTTCCGGGCGCATTTCAGTGTGGGTATCACACCATTTCTGCACATGCTGAAAATGATGATGATCTACCACACACTCATGCAGAAAGCATGTACCCTGCGGGACCTTGCCCTTATCGGCGGCTATACGCGGATAGAAGACATGGTGAGAGACGTGGAAAAGCACTACGGCTGCAATCTGGCTGCATTACGCAGAAGCATGTAAATTTCATTTTGCATTGTTTACTACAAAGCTCCGTCAGGAGCTTTTTTTATGCCCCCTATACCCGTCCCTCCAAAGTTTTTCTCCTCATCTCCTAAGTTCTCTTCTCCCCGGCACGCCTACCTTTGGAAAGAACGAAAACTGCGTACTACCATTTAATAGACTCCAAAAGTTAGCCCATGGATCAACCCATTTTAATACCACAAACAGATAGCCAGGTTCCCGTAAAAAGAAAAGCAATCATTATAGGAGCTGGCCCCGCCGGATTAACGGCCGCATACGAATTATTGAAGAGATCCGACATCATTCCGGTGATACTGGAAAAGTCAGGAGATATTGGTGGTATCTCAAAGACCATTAATTATAAAGGTAACCGCATGGACATCGGCGGTCACCGCTTCTTTTCGAAATCAGACCGTGTAATGAACTGGTGGCTGAACATACTCCCCGCCCAGGAAACAGGCGCCGAAAAGTTCACCATCAGCTATCAGAATAAATCCAGGCAGGTAGCACCCGGTGAAAGTGTTACCTCCGGCAACAGCGACAAAGTAATGCTGGTGAGAGAACGTCTCTCCCGCATCTACTTCCTGCGCAAATTCTTTACTTACCCGATACAGCTTTCTATCGATACACTAAGGAAACTGGGAATAGGCACCACCATCTCTATCCTGGTTTCCTACCTTCAGGCCCAGCTATCGCCCCGTAAACCGGAGAATAGCCTGGAAGACTTTATGATCAACCGCTTTGGCAAAACACTGTACAAACTATTCTTCAGAGACTATACTGAAAAAGTATGGGGAGTACCCTGCCACGAAATTCCGGCAGAATGGGGTGCACAACGTATCAAAGGCGTGAGCATCCGCAAGGCTATTCAACATGCTATTCAGTCGGCCGTTAAAAAGAAAAAGAAGACACCGGGAGACATTGCCCAGAAAGATACCGAAACCAGCCTGATAGAGCAGTTCCTCTACCCTAAACTCGGCCCCGGCCAGTTGTGGGAAGAAGTGGCCCGCCAGGTACAGGAAATGGGCGGTACGATCCTGATGCACCACGACGTGATCTCTGTCAATACACAAGACGGTAAAGTAACCGCCGTAGAGGCCTTTAACAAACAAGACCTCCAGACCGTAGAACTAAAAGGGGACTATTTCTTCAGCACCATGCCGATAAAAGAGCTCATTGCCAGCATGGATGCAGACATACCGCAGAATGTGCGGGAAGTAGCAGCCGGACTGCAATACCGTGATTTCATCACCGTAGGCATCCTGCTCAAAAACCTATCTGAACAGGATAAAAGGACTGGTAAATGGAAGCCCTTACAGCTAAAGGATACCTGGATCTACATACAGGAAAAAGATGTAAAAGTGGGCCGCCTGCAGTTGTTCAACAACTGGAGTCCTTACCTGGTGAAAGACCCTAATACAGCCTGGGTAGGCATGGAATTCTTCTGTAATGAAACAGACGATTTCTGGAAACTGCCTGATGAGAAGATCGCCGCACTTGCCATCCGTGAGCTGCAGAAAATAGGATTGGCCAATACCAGCGATGTGCTGGATTCTACCGTACTACGTGTAGAGAAAACCTATCCTGCTTATTTCGGTGCCTATGAGCGTTTTGATGAAGTGAAACATTATGTGAACACCTTTCCAAACCTCTTCCTGGTAGGAAGAAATGGTATGCACAAGTACAACAACGCTGACCACTCTATGCTCACAGCGATGGTGGCAGTAGACAATATCATTGCTGGTGAAACGGGGAAGGATAACATCTGGTCCATTAATACGGAACAGGAGTATCATGAAGAAAAAACGGGACAGCATGCCTGATCAGCTATACATGAAATTAGCCGGACAGGAGTGCCCGGCTACATGTATACAGACTAAAAAATTCAATCAGGATGCAATGATACACCTTTCAACATTGAAATAAGTTAATGCGAGGTTAACAGAATTAAATTTCCCTTTTGTAACCGCAAAGTTCATCCGGCGCTTCATGCCACTGTTTCCTCAGCGTCGCGATTACGCTGATCGTTGACCCGGCTGTAGGAATATTGGCCTGGTAGCGGTAACACCACACCCGGGCCATTTTCCTGCAAACAGCAAGATATGGCGGATCAGGAATAATACTGAAATCGTAGACGTCATTCCTGGTTGTAGATTTCTAAATCCCTAATTTATTTTTTACCATGCGAACGCCATTGTTACCGCTGCAACAGCTGTTGGACAGCATGCAGCACCCACCACGTCTGAATGATCCATCCGCTTATGAAATGGCCAGTACCATGCATAAACAATCCCTGGCTGCCATAGAGGATATTACGCTTGCATTTGAAGAGTGCCTGGCGGCTGGTGTTAGTGAACAAACCCTTCATAAATATGTGAGCACCTGCCAGGAGAAGCTTACCGCACTTTGCAACGACGTGCCTTTCAGCTGGCTGGAAGTGGAAACATCCGCCCCTGTAGAATACGACGAATGGCGCTACCTCTGTAATGATATCTGTCATCAGCTGGAAGATCTCATTCTTTACCTCATGTTTACCTATGCCAGGTTTTATAACAAAATGGCGGTCACGCCAAATGTATACCGGGAACTGATGCGGCAACGCATCGCTCCCGGTCTTTCTGTGATCCGCAGCTGGTTCAATGAGACAGATGAAACTTGTCGTGAGTTGCAAATGATGATCCTCGGTCTGTATGATGCTTTCCTGCCAGAAGTGCCTAATAAGATGAACTACTATCAACTGGACTTCCTCCGGGAACTGCAACAGGCGCTGCTCAAATACTGGTCGCAGGAAGACAATACACTGGAGCATGGGTTACTACAGCAATTGCTCTTTTCCCTCAACTTCAACAGCACGGACTATTATCATTATTGTACTTCCTATATCAGTCAGCAGTTGGCAGAACTGCCAGACACGCACACTCAGCTGGACCTACTATCCTTTATCCATAAAACACTCTGCCAGATACCCGTCAAACAAGGACTGGCCTATAGTCATGATGCGCCATCCATTATCGCGTTATTGAAGGAATGGTTGCAGGTAGAGAGTAAATACCTGCAGTCAAGAATGAAACGTCATTCATCCAAGAGTGTGAAGAAGTTCAAAACCCTGCCGGAAAATTTCAAACTGCAAACCAGTATGACACTGCCTGAGCTGGCAGCATTTTTCAGGATCTTAAAAGAAGCAGGCATTATAGAAAACAGGAATATGCAGGATGTATTCCGCCTGTTGGCTCTCTGCTTTTCTGTGCAGAAAAAGGAAGCATTCGAAGGAAGTTTGTTCCAGTCAAATTACTACCATATTTCAGGGGAGACATTAAAAAAGATGGAGGATCTGGCGCATTCATTGGTCAGGAAAACCCATCAGCTAAAGAAAGGATTGTAAGCCACTACGCATGGCTTACTTTTTCTTTTTCTTCTTTTTCTTCAGCATTTCCTGCTGCTTATTATGCTCATCCAGCAGCAGCTGCCAGTTATCATTCGGGATATCTTCAGAGAAACTAATCGTTTCCCGGTAATCATTCTTGTCTATTTTCATGACGGTGATCTCCTTACCAATGTAAGCCTGGATCGCTTCCAGCACCGGCTTTTCTTCCTCGCTGCAGAAAGAGACTGCCTGTCCTTTTTTAACGCCACGGCCTGTACGTCCCACACGGTGTACATAGTTTTCCGGCACGTCCGGCAGGTCATAATTCACCACGTAATCCACATCCGGGATATCAATACCACGGGCATTCACATCTGTGGTGATCAGGAGTTTGATATCGCCCTTCTTGAATTCGTCCATTATCTGCAGCCGGTTATCCTGCTCCTTACCGCCATGCATGGCCAGGGATTTGATACCTACACGCTCCATGGCAGCTACCACCCTTTCTACGCGCACTTTCGTACGTGCAAACACCAGAATCTTACTCTCAGGGAATTCTTTCACCAGTCTTTCCAGGAAGAAACGCTTGTCGTCCATCTCCACATAGGCTACGGCATGCTGTACGTTCTTAGACACGGGATCCTGCGGAGAGATCTGGATCCTGATAGGGTTCCTTACTACGGAATAGGCCAGGTCTTTGATCTCTTCATCGATGGTAGCAGAGAAGAACAGGGTCTGGTGCTTACGGGGCAGATGTTTCAGCACATCCCGGATATCCCGGATGAACCCGAGGGCCAGCATATGGTCTGCCTCGTCCAGGATCAGGATCTCTGCCTGGCTGAGGTCAATAAAGCCCTGGCTGATCAGGTCAAACATACGGCCTGGTGTTGCCACCAGCACATCCACACCCTGGGCCAGCTTCTTCAGCTGTGGTGCCTGGTCCACGCCCCCATGCAGCCCTAATATGTTCAGTTTCGTGTATTTAGCAACTTTCTCAAACACTTCCGAGATCTGGACGGCCAGTTCACGGGTGGGTACCATTACCACACATCTCACTTCACCCTTCGACTTCCGGGGATGGTATCTTTGCAGCATATGCAGCACAGGGATAGCAAAAGCGGCTGTTTTACCGGTTCCTGTCTGCGCAATGGCCAATACGTCATCCCCCTTGAGGATGGAAGGAATTGCCTTAAATTGAATATCCGTAGGACGTCTAAAACCCAACTCGGCTAAACTTCTCTTAATCTCTTCGGAAATATGGTACTGCTCAAACTTCATGCGGCAAAGATAAGGCTAGCAACTGACATTGGCGAGAAGAGGGGATACAGGGGGCAGACCGACTGATTCAGCGTCAGTAGCACCAGCCCTTGGCATACAACATGTAATAGCTATATTTAAAGATAATTCAATTCCATGAGAGGCAGATTCTTCGTCAGATTGCATCCGATACACCGCATATTGATCAGTGCCGGCATCGCAGGCCTGGTATTCCTGCTTACACAGGCAGCGTCTTTAACCCCGCTTATCAAAATAGTGTTATTATGGGATGTATTTGTGCTGACATATAACATCACCTGCTGGATCGTGTTTTTTAACCGCAGCGTGGAGGAGATCCGGAAATATGCCAGGAAGGAGGACGGCAGCCGGATATTCGTGTTCGTCGTGATCCTGCTGGCCTGTTTTGCCAGTATGCTGATGGTATTGCTGCTGATGATCTCCGACGAGTCTAAAGAAGCAGACAAACTGCTCTATATACCGGTCGCCATATTCGGCATCCTGTTTTCCTGGGCCATGGTGCATACGATGTTTGCCTTCCACTATGCCCATATCTACTATGACGACGATGAGGAGAAAGTGGAAAAACAGGCAGGAGGCCTGGAATTCCCGGAAGAACCAGAGCCAGACTACCTGGATTTTGCCTATTTCTCCTTTGTGATCGGGATGACCTTCCAGGTATCAGACGTGGAGATCAGCGCCCGTAAACTACGTCGTATAGCGCTACTGCATGGCCTTCTGGCCTTTCTGCTGAACACTTTCGTGGTAGCGCTGACGATCAACCTGGTGGCAGGACTAAGGGGTTAACGGACTCCAATGAACGCAGGCCTGTTATTCATACTGGTGCCAGAATGCCTGTGTAGCCAGTTGTCCGGCTCTTTGCAGGCGTTTCCTTTCCCGCAGGGGTTGTACAATGGCACGGTTGGCATGCTGCAAATAAGGCCAGCCAAAGGCCGCAGTATTGAAAATGATCATGATAGAAGAGAATAGTTGCAGTCCCATGAAGACGGCAATGCCCATATGCATCAGCACAATAGCCAGATAGCCATAAGGGCGGGTGCGGCGCCACCAGATAAAGAAAGGATAACCTATCTCCAGCAACAGCGTGGTCCATCCGATCACTTTGGCCAGCAATGGGAAACTGGCCATCCAACGCATATCAAAACGGGCAAACTGTCCCTGCATCAGGGTCTGCCAGATGGCTTCCCCATTCCACCATTGAATACCCATCGCTTTTTCGACACCGGAAGCAATGTAGACTACACACAGGTGTAACTGTAACACCCGGATCGACAAGGTATTCCATTCATTGGCTGCAGGCTGGGTATGACGGGAAAAATTATTCCAGGAGTATACATCCCCTACTGGCATCAGGATACAATAGAACAGGGCGATATGCATAAACGTTTCTACGCCATATGCGGCCATAAAACCGGTGTTAATAAACGTAAACTGTAATGCCCATGCAATAAAAGCGGCGTACCGGGTGAATTTGCCCAATAAGAGGAGGACAAGACTACACAGGTAAACACCCATCAGCACATATACCCAGGTATCTGCAGCAATGCCTGTCACATCTACCAATGGTTGCAGCCAGGATAACTGGGGCATATAAGGATCCACAATACCACTACTGATAGACCAGGGTACGAGTCCGTTGGCGCCGTACAACAGGGTAATACTCCCTGCCAGCCAACCGCCCTGCACTAAACCTAACAGGGCAATCGCTATTCTGAAAAATGCCAGTGGCTCGCCCGTGGAAGGAGCCAGGAAGAAGCGTTTAAGATGGGTAAGCATAGTGGGAACGTTTTAAATCTTTGCGGGTGTTTTTCTGAAATCTTTTACCAGGAATGGCTCCCACTTCGGCACAGCGCCAGCGCGGTAGGCGGCCATCTCCGGGACCTTCTTGCCGATGACGGTCACCCGTACCATCTGGCTGGAAGGATTTTGACGTAACATATAAGCAGCACAGCTCTTTGCCAGTAAGGACTGGGCTTCGTCAATGCTGAAAAAATTATAGATGGTTTGTATGCGGCGGTTGCACTCCGTATTGCTGCTTTCCAGCCGGGTTACCCGCTGTTCTGTACCATCTGCAAGCGTGTATACCACTGCTATTTCATTACCGATATGTGGTGCGAAAAAGCTGAAGATATTTCCGCTGCCGGTATAGTCGCCATAGGCGGTGATCTGTTTCAGCCACCAGGATTTGTGTGTTGTCCATTCTTCCAGGTGAGCGGCGTGTAAGGCAGCTACCGTGAGGTGGAAGATGGCGAGCCCTATCCAGCAGAAATGTTTTGTTGATATCATGATTAGATATTGTTTATCTAATGATAAATATGATGCATTGTTGTCCCCCGGTTAACACGGCTGCAAACACGACGCCTCTGACAGAGTAATGCTGCCCCTGATGAATGTTCCGTCTGTTGTGATATCCGTACCTGGTCCGCTGACAGTGATTGCGTACAGGGTACTGACTACACTTTTGGGGAAATCAGTTGAATCATACATCAGTATCAGCAATAGCACCGGGGAAATCGCTCCCCGGATGCTATTACTGGTGAACCGTGTGTGAAAAAGCTTAGAATCCAATTACGGCGCCACCAGCTACTTCTTCGACATTCAGTTTTTCGAAGCGGGTATCCAGGCGGGCGAAATTGGCGCGGATATCTTTCAGGATTTCAGGATCGAAACAACCGATCAGGTTGGGGAACCTTTTTCTGAGGATATCTTCCCATTTCAGGCCAGTGTAGATAGTCAGACGGGCTCCGGCGGTAGGTACCTGAGTAATATCAGCAGTGCCATAAAAACCACGGGTAAAGTAAGGCAGTGTACCGGCTGGGATTGACAGGCGGAATTTTGACAGCGTTGCCTGTCCGATTACTTTCTGATCTACTGCATCGGGCACTAAACGTGCACCGGCAGCCAGGAAAGATTTGGTAGCAAGCAGTTGTTGTCCTTTACCGACTTCAAATACTCCCAGATCAAAGAACTGTTTTGGGTCCACTTTCTGTGCCAGTGCTGCTGCACGGGAGGCAACATCCAGGATGGGGATCATGGTAGGACAGGTTTTGATCCAGATCTTCCGGAAGGGGATCTTTTCATAACCGATCTTCGCCAGTTCAGGGAATGGCGGACGACCACCGGGACCAAAGAACTGTGTTTCTTCGGACAGGCTGCCATAACGGGCTTTGGTAATGTAGTTGTTAGCTGGTAATCCTTCGAAGGCCAACAGGTAGGTATCCGGTGAAAGGTCTTTCAGGATTGCATCCAGTTCATCAGTGCCATCCAGTCTGGCGCCGGTTTCAGTCGTGGAACCAATAGACGATTGTGGGGTTGCCTGCTGGTCTTTCTTGCAGGAAAACAGTGACAGGGCAGCGATTGCAGCCACACCTGTAAACAGGAGATGTTTGCGCATTTTCTTTTGGGGTTTGGGGTGAATAATTAATCGATGACACAAAATTCAATCAATTCACCCTGCCCGACAAGTGCAAAAACTCCTGTTTTACTACGTATAAATACGTAAACAATGGAAAAATCAACAGATGGGCTACAGCAAGCAGCCCATCTGTTTCATAATTTCATTCAACTGTTCTTATCTCAGGAACAGGATCTTGCCGGCCTCACTTGGTTTGTAGGTGCCGGTAGCGCTGTCAAATGTATAAGTACAGGTACCGAAATGGTCCCATGCACATACATAGTCATAATCCTTGATGCCTGCTACAGCAAACTCGCCCGTACTGGTTTTGTAGTACTTGGTTTCAGCACGTTCAGCCTTGTTTTGCAGACTGGTAGCTACTGCTGTACCGGCGGCAAGGGTAACGGCTACCGCCATTAATGCGAATCTTACATTTTTCATTTTGTGGTCTGATTTTGTAGGTGAACGGGGGTAACAACAGGATGACATTGTTAACAGCATTGCCGCTGTTAATATATTAATATCGGTTTCCTTGCGATGTTCTTATGTGCTTATCGAAGTTTGCCAGTGGTAACAATGAACGTTTTACTTTTTTCCGTTTCATGGGTTTACATTTTGTGTCGTGACGGGGTTAACTTAATAGGGTACTGAAATTTTCATGGATGATAAAAGGCCGTCTTTCCTTCATTGATGACACGAAGATATAATAGTCTGCTGCTACATCACAGCAGTTATGAAATTGATATTGGAATATTTACTATCTTTGCGTCGAATTAACACAAATAGTAAATGAAACCCTTTCACAGTTATCAGAACCCCTCCCTTGCAGTGGATTTGGTTGTATTTGGTTACAGTAAGCAGCAGCTGTCCGTTTTACTTCTGAACAGAAAGGAAGAGCCCTTTAAAGACCGCTGGGTGCTTCCCGGCGCCTTCCTGCAAATGGAAGAACGCTTCAAGGATGCCTGTTCAAGGGTGCTGAAAACCAAACTGGGAATGGATGACGTCTACCTGGAGCAATTATACTCTTTTGATGAACCAGACCGCGATCCTCGTGGCCGGGCGATATCAGTGGCACACTATGCACTTGTCAACCCTTCCAAAGTAGCGGTTGCTGCGGGTAGTATGGCGAATGATGTCAGCTGGTTTAATATTAACGAGTTACCTGCACTGGGGTTTGATCATGATATCATCTTCCAGCAGGCACTCCAGCGCCTGCGCTCCAAGATCACTTATTTCCCGGTGGGATTTGAGTTGCTGGATGATCTGTTCACTATGCCGGAGTTGCATGAGCTATATGAGTGTATACTGGATACGACGATTGACCGCCGCAATTTCAGGAGGAAGATCCTTGACTCGGAATATATTATTAACACCGGGAAGAAAAGAGAAGGGTCGCAGAACAGGCATCCTGATTTATATAAATTCAATAAGAAGTTAAAGAAGAACGGCTTCCAGATAAATGTCTGAACTATGAAATACAATAATGAATGGCTGATCAAACGATATAAGGCCAAGGAAAAGTTAACCTACACTTTCTTCTGGGGACATAAAGGAGAACCCGGCAACGTCACTAAAAGCTGTTTCAGTCAGTGGTGGCCAGCTGCTTTTAAAGATGAACAACATGTTTACCCTACAGCAGAACATTGGATGATGAGTGAAAAGGCAAGGTTGTTCAACGATGCTGCCGCAGAAGAAAAAATCCTCAAGGCCCCGACACCGGCAGATGCCAAAAAGCTGGGCAGGCTTGTACAACATTTTGATCCCGCTACCTGGGATGCAAAAAAATTCAACATCGTAGTGAACGGTAATCTGCTGAAATTCTCTCAGTACCCAAAAATGAAAGAATTCCTGATCAATACCGGCGATACGATCATCGTAGAAGCAAGTCCGCTGGACCGCATCTGGGGGATAGGTATGGGCGCCAATCATGAACATGCGGAGAATCCACTCCTCTGGCGGGGAAGTAATCTCCTGGGATATGCCCTGATGGAAGTCAGGGACCAATTAAAACAATAATAAAATGAACGAACAACAAAAGAAAAGTGTCAGCAAATTTCTGAGCCTGATACTAAGACATCAGCCGGAAGTTATCGGCATCACACTTGACGAAAACGGCTGGACTGAC
Organism: Chitinophaga filiformis; assembly: GCF_900102545.1. GTDB lineage: Bacteria > Bacteroidota > Bacteroidia > Chitinophagales > Chitinophagaceae > Chitinophaga > Chitinophaga filiformis. Next base: position 659,016 of record NZ_FNBN01000001.1, read on the forward strand.
GTAGATGAACTGATCGCTAAAATGAATACCAGTGGGCATCGTATTTCTTTCGATGAACTGGAAGAAGTGGTAGAGACTAACGATAAACAACGTTTCGCTTTCAGTGACGATTATAATAAAATACGCGCCAGCCAGGGCCATTCTGTGAATATCTCCCTGGGCCTGGATCCGCAGGAACCACCGGAATATCTTTATCATGGAACAGTAGCAAAGTTCCTGGACAGCATTCGTAAAGAAGGACTACAAAGGATGAGCCGTCAACACCTGCACCTTAGCCGTGACAGGGAAACTGCTATGAAAGTCGGTAGTCGCCGGGGCATTCCGGTGATCCTCAATATCAACACCGGGGCAATGCATCAGGATGGTTTTCTGTTTTACCTATCGGACAACGGCGTCTGGCTGACGGATCATGTACCGGCGAAGTATATCAATTTCTAAAATGAGCCCTATGTCCAACAGAAACTTTATTAAAGACGCTTTATTAGGCGTAGCTACAGGTGATGCATTGGGAGTGCCGGTAGAATTCCGCTCCAGAAGTTTGCTACTCCGGGAGCCTGTCACGGGAATGAGAGAATATGGTACACATCATCAGCCAGCGGGTACCTGGTCTGATGATAGTGCTCTTACCTTTTGTCTTGCAGAGATGTTGTGCAACGGATACGATCTGCAAGATCTGGCGAACCGTTTTGTTAACTGGAAAAATTACGGTTACTGGACACCCCATGGTGATGTATTTGACATGGGTATCGCCACAGCGGGAGCTATTACACGTTTGCAAATGGGCACCGCTCCTGTCCTTGCCGGAGGCACTACAGAAGGCAGCAATGGCAATGGATCGCTGATGCGCATCCTGCCATTACTCTTCTATATAAAAGATATGACTATAGAAGAACGCTTCAAACATGTACAGGAAGTTTCGTCTCTTACGCATGCGCATCTGCGGTCTGTCAATGCCTGCTTTATTTACCTGGAGCTGGCACTGGCTATTCTGAACGGGCAATCCAAAAAAGAAGCATATGAAACAATCTGTTTCACATTGACAGATTTTCTGCAGAATAAGGAAACGCCCTATTTCAGCAAGATCCTGTCAGGAGAGTTGCCGCAATTACCCATAGAAGAAATTCATGGTACAGGATATGTACTACGTACGCTGGAAGCATCAATCTGGTGTTTGCTTAATACCAGCTCTTACAGCGAAGCTGTACTACAGGCTGTAAATCTGGGAAATGACACAGACACAACAGCGGCAGTGACCGGTGGATTGGCAGGACTACTCTATGGTTGGGAGACGATTCCAGCTGACTGGCTAAATGTTTTGGCCCAAAGAGGTGCAATTGACCAGTTGATTATTAACTTGCAGGCCAAAATATACAGGTAAATGGCGCGGACGTTTGTAATTGGGGATATACATGGCGCATTGAGAGCGTTGGAACAGGTGCTTGACAGGATTAAACTGAAAGCGGATGATCAGCTCATCTTTTTGGGTGACTATGTTGATGGCTGGTCGCAATCTGCACAGGTCATTGACTACCTCATGCAACTGGAAAAACAATACCATTGCACATTTATCAAAGGGAATCATGATGCCTGGTGCGAAGCATGGCTGATGGGAGGATTTCCTGACCAGACCTGGCAGTTCAATGGAGGCCGTGAAACAGTAGCCAGCTATGAAGGGTTTAGTCAGTCGCAGAAAAATAGTCATATCATCTTCTTTAACCGGATGAAAGATTATGTTGTTGATGAGGAAAACAGATTGTTCATACATGCAGGATTTACCTCCATGCATGGCCCTGCGATGGAAAGATATGACACCAGTTATCACTGGGACAGAACCTTGTGGGAAATGGCTATTACGATGGATAAGCGTATCAAGAAAGACTCCAAGTTATTTCCTAAAAGATTGTTAGTCTTTAATGAGATCTTTATTGGTCATACTCCTACTATCAATTATGATGTAGATGTTCCTATGAACGGTTGTAATGTGTGGAATGTAGATACGGGGGCAGCCTTCTATGGCAAACTGACGGCAATGGATATTAAGACTAAAAAGTTCTGGCAGAGTGATCCAGTTCAACAATTATATCCAAACGAAAAAGGAAGGAACCGTTAAGACGTTATTTTATTAATAACGTTAATTCTTTTTTTACTAATGGAAGATCTTTATCAGTGATGTCGGTTTCATAATAGTAAAGCACGCCATCTTCCATTACAATTCTGTTTTCAAGATCTTCATCACTGAGATAATCGCAGGCGGTGGGAATAGTCCAGTAATCTGTGATCCTCGTCCATCTGCCTGCTATATAAGACCATGTGCTGGCTGTATACATACAGGCATGCATAGATTGTACAAAGATCGAAATATCATCATCTCCATCCCCATCCAGATCGCCTTCATTCACCAGCCTGATATGTCTGCCTGTTACTACGGGCATTGGTTTTATCTTGTTATCCCTGAACCGGACAATATATTGTGTTTCGCTTGTTACTTCAACGCCTTCTTCAGTTGGCTTTTCACTATCGATCCTACCGAAAAACACGCCATACCCGATGTCCCGGCTGGTATCTGCATCGAAGTGCCCTTCTATACGGACAGTGTCGGGAATGATCTGGATATCTTCCGGTGGAGACGAAAGTATCATGATACCAGTGTCAATAGCTGGTTCAGCTGTGTTATTCATGCCGATGGCTTTTGTGCTGGGAGCCTCTAAAGTGGAATGGCAGGCCGGTAACAAAAAGAGACATAAGGCATAAAGGGACTTTTGCATCTCACGTAAATTCTTGATACTAAAGTATTAATTTATTTACGCTTTCTCAAACAATTACTATAGTTCTCAATGATTTAGTGCTGAGCGTGCGGCAGCTCCAACTTCTCTCCGGGAGAGTCATCATGTTCATAAAAGTAAGGAGTACTATCTTTTAAAACAATCTTTCCTTCAGCTTCAATCTGGTCCAGAGCTCCATAGTAGCCACCAAATTCAAAGGCTGTAATTTCCTCCCATTTGCCATTCTGATAGGTATAACTGTTAAATATCACCATTCCTGTAAGCAAGTATTGGCGGATAACAGAGATCTCATCTTTTCCATCGCGGTTAATATCTCCCTCATTGACAAGCGTTACAGCTGCGCCACTCAGATCAGATAGTGCCCCGATCCCTTCCCGGAAACAAAATTTATACTCATAAGTAACGCTATCCTGGTGATTATCCTCTCCATGCTCATAATCTTCAGGATTAAATTGCTGTATATGCTTATTTACTACAACCAGACATCCTGAGTCAGCTGTATTGTCTCCGTCGAAGTTGCCGGTAATGAGCACAGAATCACCTACTTCAATGGATTTTTCTGCTTCGTAAGTGTTTTGAACCGGAGGATACGGAGTGGCAGCCACTTTAGAGTGGGAACGTTTGCGTAAATATTTACGCTGTCTTCTGATCGCTCACGTATCAAATCCTGTAATTTCAGTAACAAATAAAACCCCGTTATGAAAACACTAATACTACTGGCACTTTCATGCCTTCTGGGAGGAGGTATGTCTTATGCTCAAACCACGCTGTATGTCGCTCCCGGCGGCTCAGCATCTAACCCTGGAACAAATATCAATGCTCCCACAACATTTGCCAATGCACTGGCTACCATTCCTGCAGGCGGCACTATTTATCTGAGAGGAGGCACTTACAGTTTTTCTGCATCGGTGATCATTGCTGCCACCAACAATGGTACATCATCCGCCAACAAGAATGTTACAGCATATGGCAGCGAAGTGCCAGTGCTTGACTTCTCCGGACAAGCGGTTGCAGACGCTAACCGTGGAGTAGTGCTGGATGGCGACTACTGGCATTTTACTGGCATTACTATCACAGGTGCTGGTGATAATGGCATGTTGCTGGCAGGCAATAACAACATCATCGAAAAATGTATTTTCAGCAAGAACCATGACAGCGGTCTGCAGTTGAGTCGTTATGTTACCTCCAACACAACTATCAGCTCCTGGCCTTCCAACAACCTTATCCTGAACTGTGAAGCATTTGACAACCAGGATCCGGATAATGAAGATGCTGACGGATTTGCCGCTAAATTAACCTGTGGCACAGGTAATGTATTCAGAGGCTGTATTTCTCACAACAACATTGATGATGGATGGGACCTCTATGCCAAAACTGAGACAGGCCCTATAGGCCCTGTAACGCTGGAAAACTGCGTATCATACGGTAATGGTACACTCAGCAGCGGCAGTACTTCCGGTAATGGCGACAAGAACGGCTTTAAACTGGGTGGGTCAGGTATTGCAGTGAATCACATTATACGTCGCTGCGTGGCTTTCAATAATGGCCATCATGGTATTACTGACAACAACAATCCTGGCGCCATGGAAGTGTCTAACAACACCAGTTACAACAATGCAGAATCCAATTTCAACTTCAGGGATGGCAGTACTGCTACCTACAGGAATAACCTGTCGTTTAATGCCGGTTCCAGCGACAAATCCATCGGTACAGAAGCGGGTTCCAGCAATGTATGGTGGAAGAACAATGTGAGCACCAATAGTGGCAGCCTGGTAGTGAGCAGTGCTGACTTTATTTCTACAACTCCCAGTGTTGGTAAGAACTCAGACGGTAGTCCTAACCTGGGTAACTTCCTGGCACTGGCAAGCGGTAGTGATCTGATCAATACCGGCGTAACGGCTCCTGGTATTACGTACACGGGTTCCGCTCCCGACATAGGCGCGCGTGAATCTGGCAGTACCAGCAACCCGGGTACTTATACACTCAGTCTTACTGCTTCACCTGCGGCAGGAGGTACTGTGACAGCGAATCCAAATGCGTCATCCTATACCGCAGGTACTGTAGTTACACTGACAGCTACTCCTGCCAGTGGTTATACCTTCTCAGGATGGAGTGGTGCAGCCAGTGGTACATCCACGACTACGACTGTTACTGTTAATTCCAATCTCTCAGTCACTGCCAGCTTTACTGCCAACAATGGCGGAGGTGGAGGTAATACACTCCGCATAGACGATGCAGCTAGCGCTACTGGCGGTTATTGCAGTGCGGATGGTAGTCGCCAGAACAGCTACAGCGGCGCAGATGGTGGCTATTACATCAACCTGTCTAACGCTACCGCGAAAGGCGTGAATTATAGTATTACCGTGCCATCGGCAGGAACATATTCCTTTGTATGGAGATATGCCAATGGTGGTTCCAACGTTTCTACTACTGCACGTTTGCTGGTAAATGGCAGCACAGCGGTATCAAGTGTATCCTTCCCGAAAACCAGCGCCTGGACGGCATGGACTACCACAGCTGCGGTAACGGCAACACTTGCCGCTGGCACCTATACCGTGCGGATTGAGACTACATCTTCGACTGAATTTGCCATTATAGACTGGCTGGAAGTAACTGGTAACAGTCCGTCGGCAGGTGCATGCAATGCCGGTGCGCTTAGTGCGGCAGCGTATAAAGGAGAAGATACCTACACAGTGGTGAGTGAAGCAGCGCGTGTTTATCCTAACCCGGTAGTGAACACCTCTACTATCAGCTTTTATAATAAGCAGGAAACAAGGGTAGCTGTCAGGTTATTTGATGCCAGTGGCGCGCTTGTGAATACAGTGACCAACCAACGCTATCCTGCAGGACAACATCAGTTGACGGTTGATTGCAGCAGACTGGTGAAAGCTGTGTATTTTATCAGAGTAGAAAGAGAAGGTAAGAGTGAAACGTTAAGGATCATCAAAGAATAAGTTACAGTTGCTCTCCCGGCTTCAGTGCTCTGCCCCGCTGTTGTTCAGCGGTAGCAAAAGCCTCATCCGAAAGCGCCTGAAATCCTTTGGGCGCTTTCGATGCCGGGCCTTTATAAATACCTACAAAAGGTTTTGAAAATGTTTTACGGGTTACGGGATCTGTCATCCGGAAATATTGCGGGAACCAGCCCTGCACCATACGATGATCAGGTGCCGCCTTTTGCGTAACTTTAGCCTTGTTCTCCAGGATCTTTTCAAGTGAGATTTTATTGATATCTGCTTCCCTGAAGAAGTAAACGCGACGGCCTTTTAATCCATTTCCGCTTTTGAATACCCCTGCATGATGCCATTCCGACGCAAAAGGTTCTATCTCTTTGGCACTGATCTTAGTATTGAATTTTTTAGATAACAGCGCGGCTACTTCGCCAGCTTTTAACAGTTGCTTGTCTTCAGCATCCTGGTAATTTTCAGACTTTCCCTCCTGCAGATATTTACGCATCTTCATGAGGGAAAGTTACAATAATCTACAAGCCTGGTAAAAAACTAATTTTCAATAGTGATCTTTTCTCCCTTCCCGGATCTCAAAGCAATCGCAAGAGCAATCAAGCCGGAGCCTGCAAGAACGGCGCCACCGACAAAAGGAAGACCTGCACCAATGAGATCTGGTATACTGGCCGAAAAAAGAAATGGTAAGCAGAAGACCATACCGCCAATACCGGCAATGATAGCGGCGATTCCCCCTACAAGTACAATAGTTTTCAAAGACATAATTATTTCATTTAGGTATAGATATACACAAGATATACTTTTACCTATAATCTGTCATGAAATTTCTGGCTGTCTTCCGGCGCCTCTGCTCTTTCAAACATGCCATAATCCCTGCTCACGACAGCAATACGCAAGCGATAATTCTCAAACACATGATCACGTCCTTGCGACTGTGCCATACGATGCATCTCTGTATTGCGCCATTGCTGAATAGCTGTTTCATCCCGCCAGAAAGACAAGGATAATATCTTACCGGGATCAGTCAGGCTCTGAAAGCGCTCTATGGAGATAAAACCGTCTATCTCTTGCAGCAGGGGACGAAGGGAAGCGGCAATATCCAAATATACCTGTCGTTCTGTTTCCCTGGGAATCACTTCAAAAATTACTGCTATCATAATAAGTCTTTATTTAAGCGTTATTAACATATTGTCGGGAATACGTGCATTTAACAAGGGCGCATAATGAACAAGGGGCTCTTTCAACTGTACCAGTGGATAGTGTTCAAAAAGCCAGGCTAGTGCTTCAGTTGTCATGCCAGTTGAAAAGCGGTGTGCTACGCATTGATGGATGCCTGCTCCGAAAGTCAGATGAGTATTATTGTTAGAGCGGCAAGGATCGTATTGATCCGGATGAGCGAACTGTTGTTCATCTCTGTTTGCAGCTGCGAGTACTACAATGATCGTTGCCCCTGCGGGGATGGTATGATCTTTTAATTTCAGGTCTGTGGTAGTTATCCTGCGGGTATGGTGGATTGGCGGATCAAAGCGTAAGGTTTCCTGTACAGCTGTCCGCAGGTATTGCTTTTCCAGTGGCCTTTCATCAACGCGTAAAAAATGTAGCAGCGCATTTGCCAGCAGACCGCTGCCGGCATCGTAACTCTGTATCAGCAGTCCGACGAGATTACTGACTGCTGCCGGAATATATTCTTTGTCAACGATGTTCATCCGTTGCAAATGCTCAGACACTACTTCATAAATATCTGCCGCTACCGCGTTAATGGTAGCTATCTGCACGGGTGTTTTTACCGGCAACATCATACTGACGAGGCGGGGAATACAACCGGTGATCAGTGCTATGTCTGATGGTCGAAATCGTAGTCCTTTCAGGATGAGCAATGCAGGTAAGCGCTGACAAACATCCTTTACCCAATCCATCTCCGGCTCTGTTAACAGTTCTTTCAGCACTGCATCCACTTGCACAGGTTGTATTTCCTGGTGAAGTTGCATGGTTACTTCCCGAAGCATAGTGTGCTGTGGCGGGTTACTCAGGCGGACCAGCTTACCGGATAACAGCAATGCCGCTTCATTCAGGCCTTCCATGCTTACAACAGGTATCTGCATCATGGGATGTTGCAATACCGTTTTGCAGTCACTATAGCTATGTACCGCCCACACATTAGCATCTGCATCAAAACAGACTGGCGCTTCCTGCAGCCGCTGCCGGTACACAGTATAAGGGTCGGAGACTTCAGATTGACGGAATAATATCTTATGTGTCATGCTGCAAGATTAACTAGCTTTACATACAAATACTTCAGTCCACGCTTAAATATGGAAACAGCCTTTAAACAAATTGCTGCCCTGATCGGCGATCCGACCCGCGCCACCATCTTATGGACATTGCTGGATGGGAAGGCATTCACCGCTACAGAGCTTGCGATAGCGGCAGATACCTCTCCACAGAATATCAGTATGCATCTCAATAAACTGGTACAGGCAGATCTTTTAAGTGTGGAAAGCCAGGGAAGACACCGGTATTATAAATTCTCGCGGAAAGATGTAGCCTATGCCATTGAAGCACTGGCGAATCTCATTCCGGCAGCGAGAAACGCGCCTGTCGTTGAACAGGATTCTGCGGTTAAGTATTGCAGGACCTGTTATGATCATCTTGCGGGTAAAATAGGTGTGGCGATTACGGATAGTCTTATTCACCAGGAAATGCTATCTGAAACATTTGACCTGACTACCAAAGGCAATAAATGGTTCGGGAAAATGGGCATCAATACAGATGTACTGAAGCAACAAAGGCGCACCTTTATACGGCCATGTCTTGATTGGAGTGAAAGACGCCATCACCTGGCAGGGGCTGTTGGCGCAGCCCTGCTGGATATGATGCTATCGGCCGATTGGTTGCGCAGGACCAGGCAGTCCAGGGCGATAGTGATTACCGCGGAAGGGGAGAAAATGTTGAGGCAACATTTTAGATTGACGGTAGGGTAATTTGATTTTGTGAAACGTGCTACGTACCCTATCCCGCATTATCGCCCCCGGGTTTCCATTCCACGGGTTATACCCGGGGTTACACCCCGCCCGGGGTTGCACCCTACCCGGGGTTACACCCCACCCGGGGTTATCACCCCGCCCGGGTTATCACCCCGCGCTACAAACACGCAGCTCCTAACGGAGCGGAT
>NZ_FNBN01000001.1:668476-1069895 GCF_900102545.1 Chitinophaga filiformis
GCAGCGAATGATTGCGTTATATGCATATCCCGATTGTACACAACTGGGAGATTGCACCCACCCGGGGTTATCATCCCAACCGGGGTTACACCCCGCCCGGGGTTGCACCCCGCGCTATAAACACGCAGCTCCTAGCGGAGCGGATCGCAGCGAATGATTGCGTTATATACACCCGGGATTGTACCAAACGGAGACATGGTGCTTATTATTCTCACATCGTCCAGTGTTCACGGCGGATAATATCTTCCAGCCGAGCCTTATCTGCCCCCATCTGGGGTTCCAATCCTAATTGCTGCATCAGGCTGTAGCTGTTAATTACACCCTCCTTGAACCAGGGCATTTCTTTGCTTAACACCATCAGCTTTGCGAATCCCTTCATATGCTCTCCTTTCTGGATCAGGAAATACGCATGGGCGGCCCTGAAATGAGGATAATGATAGAATTCACCAGCTATGTTGTCCCAGGTTGCTTCGGTGACAGCCGGATCGGCTTTCAGTAACGAGATAGCATATACGGGGGAATGTAGCAGGTCCTGTTCAAAACAGACCAGTTCCGGAATCGTCAGCGATTTCCGGTTGTCGTTCAAAAACCGGATACGCAGTACTTCGTTATATAGTTCGTGGGCACGTTCTTCTTTATGGGTATAATGCAGGATATCCCCCAGCAGGATCTTTGCTTTCAGATGATTAGGCGCCAGGTTAAGGGCTTTCTCGGCACGTTCTTCCGCCTCTTTGTATTTAGTGAGGATGAAATAAGACCTGGCCACTGCCATGTGAAAATTGGCATCCGTAAGATCAGGGCCGGTGGCATGTTCTGCCGCCATCTTCAGGGCATGCTCCGGATAGCGGTCTATATTGAAACGCTCTATTACCTGCCAAAGCTTCATGGAATCACCAATAGAATTGTCTAAGATCTTATAAATGATACCACGCCTATCCCAGATGGATTTCACTTCTTTCCAGGCTTCAAACTCCTCAGGAAAAGCGATGGCGAAAGGGATTACTTCATTAGTTTCTTCTGAGCGGACCCTCATACTCATCTCTTCTTTGGGTCTGCTGGTATAACGTGCGGCAGCTGCCAGGAATTCTTTGTCAAATAACTCTATATCTGTCAATACCGGGGCAGGAATGCCCTGCCTGTTCCTGTTGTTTCTAAGGCCAAATAAGTTAGCGAAAATGCCCATATCCGAAAATCTGAAATTGTTTTGCAAGATATACAAAATATATACATATTATTTATAATACCATTTGAATAAATTAAAGGGAACAGTCGCCAATTATCTTTAAATTAGGACAGGAAGCGAAGTATTCAGGATTTATCATATATCAACCAAATGTCAATTTCAAGAAGAGCCTTCTTATCCCAGACAGGGAAAGTAGCCGCTGCCTATCCCGCTATGCTGGCACTGGGAATGTTACAAAAAGCCCCCGCCCATGCCTTTGACCTGCAGGGCAATGGAAATGGTAAACGTATCATTATCCTCGGAGCAGGACTTGCCGGTCTGACAGCTGCTTATGAGTTAACGAAGCTGGGATACCAGTGTACCATCCTGGAGGCACGTAACAGAGCCGGTGGACGATGCTGGAGTATCCGTAAGGGTACCGTTCATCAGGAAACAGATATCGCCCCGCAGACTGCCGCCTTCGACAGTGATCAGTACTTTAATGCAGGCCCCTCCCGCATTCCGCATCATCATGAGCTGACTATGCATTACTGCCGGGAACTGGGTGTGCCCATACAGGTATACAATAATGTGAACGAGGCCACCTATTTCTTCAGTGAAGGTAAAGGGCCTCTCTCCAATAAGAAGATCAGGGCCAGAGAGATCCATAATGACCTGCGCGGTTATACGAGCGAACTACTGGCCAAAGCCATTGATCAACAAAAGATTGATACCGCGCTGAGTAAAGAGGATACTCAAAAGATCCTGGAATATCTCAGGGCCGAAGGCGGACTGGATATCGACAAGCTGTATAAGGCATCCGACAGACGCGGGTTTATTGAATCCCCCGGGGCAGGTGATAAACCAGGCAAGATAGGTGATCCTCACCGGCTGGCGGATATCATTTCCTCCGGACTGGCAGACCCCGACTTCTATAACGTGGCGGAGTATACGTATGAACTACAGATGACCATGTTCCAGGCCATCGGTGGTATGGATAATATCGCCAGGGCTTTTGAACAACGGGTAGGTAAGATGATCCGCTTCGGATGTGAGGTAACAGATATTCTGAATCAGCCGGAAGGCGTGAAGGTCATTTATAAGGATAAGAAAGGCAGCAACGAACTGCAGGGTGACCTTTGCATCTGTACGCTGCCATTGCCGGTATTGAGCAATGTCCAGCATAATTTCTCTTCCGATGTGAGCCGCGCTATCGATTATGTACCTTATATGGTCACCGGGAAGATCGGCTTACAATTCAAAAGAAGGTTCTGGGAAGAAGATGAGCAGATCTTTGGTGGTATTACTCATACCAACAATGAACTGACACAGATCTTCTACCCTTCTTACGACTATCTCGGTAAAAAAGGTATCCTGCTGGGTTACTATAACTTTCACGACAAAGCAAAGCGGGTAGGCAATCTCACACATACAGAACGGGAGAAACTGGCGCTGGAGAAAGGCAGCCTGATACATCCGCAGTATATGAAAGAGTTTGAAACCTCCTTCTCAGTGAGCTGGCATAAGACTCCCTACAGCATGGGAGGATGGGCATTGTACACCGGCGCTACCCGGCAAACAAACTACAAGAGCTTATTACAAGCAGACAAACAGGTATACTTCGCAGGTGAACACACTACCTACCTGAATGCCTGGATGGCAGGAGCATTTGAATCGGCCAGAAGAACAGTAGCTGATATCCATGCCAGGGTAACAGAACAACGTATCACTTATCCCACTGCTACAGGCAGTTGATGACATAGATTTTTTTACAACCAAAACGAATTGCTATGAGTACCACCAACTCCATGAACAGGCGTGACTGGCTGAAGACCACAGCACTGTTTACCGGAGGATTAACAATGCTTCCTCCGGCCCTCAGCCAGCTGCAGGCAGCACCTGCGGTTCCTGTCGCCAGTACTAGCCCCGCTTATGCCAATGACATGGCTATCGGCCCCAAGCTACCTGCCAACTTAAAAGCCAGACTGTTTGCCAACGAGAATCCATTCGGTCCTTCTGCCAATGCGAAAAAGGCTATTATGGACAGCATTATGACCAGCTATCAGTATCCCATCAGATTGATGCCGGAGCTGGAAGAGAAGATCTGTGCATATGAAGGCATCACACCGGAAATGCTGATGCTCAGTTCCGGTTCTTCTCCCCTGCTTTTAGGTACTGCTGTGAGTCTGTGCAGGGATGGCGGCAACATTGTTACCGCCGATCCTACTTATGACGATCTTCCTACCCGCTGTGAAAAGGTGAACGCCAAATGGATCAAAGTCCCGCTGACTAAAGAATATACACATGACCTGGATGCTATGGAGAAAGCTATTACACCAGATACTAAGCTGGTGTACATCTGCAATCCTAATAACCCAACAGGTACAATTGTAGATAGCGATAAGCTGAAAGCATTCTGTGAAAGAGTGTCGCAAAAGACGACTGTATTTGTGGACGAGGCATATATAGATTATCTGCCGGATGCCGCTGGCACCACATTGATCAGCAGTGTAAAGAAAGGACAGAATATCATTGTGGCCCGTACCTTCTCAAAAGTATACGGACTGGCAGGATTGCGGTTAGGTTATATTGTGGCACAACCAGCCACCATAGCGAAACTGCAGCCGCATACATCCTGCAGCTGGGCGGCGCTCTCTGCACCGGCTATCAGCGGTGCATTGGCCAGTTACCAGGACAAGGCCTATATGCAGGAAATAGTGCAAAAAACAACAGAGAGCAAACAGTTCCTGTATGATACACTGAAGGCGGAAGGCTACAGTTATATTCCGTCACACACGAACTTCGTCATGTTCCCGCTCAAAATGGACGGTGAACGTTTTGCGGAGGAAATGCTGAAAAGAAGTGTAGGCTTACGCAACTGGAAGATGAACAACCAGGAATGGTGCAGAATCAGTATCGGACGTATGGATGAAATGCAGGCATTTGCTGCTGCATTCAAGGAATTATCTTAACTAACAGACTGTATGAAAAAATATCTGCTTACATTAATCTCTTCTGTTTGCATACTGCAGGCAATGGCGCAATCCCGCCCTATCACTACTGCTGAATATGTGAAGGCAAAGTCGTTTACGGTGAAAGACCTGGATAACGATACTTATGTAAAGTTCAACAATGCCTATGTATTAGACCGCTATGAAATGCGGAAACCTTATTTCATTACCGGCGATGATGGTCAGAAAAAAAGGATAGACCTGTACCGGTTGGTAGCGAAAGATAGCATGCAGGAGATTGCAACTGTCATCTTTTACACCAATGAAAGCGGCAAGCTGTATACTGCTGTAATGCCACTTTTCAACAGCAATGCTGATATCTGGAACCAATATTTTGAGGATATTCATGCTATTGATAAAGTTGAGAAGAACTATGTGCTGAAACTGTCTTATGTATTGTCCAAAGAGTTCAGTTATCAGTTGTACAAAACCATGAACGCAGGTAAGAACGTGAAAGAAGAAGCAGGCACTTATGGTACGGATATCTGTTTCCCGGGAGACCAGCTGGTTACATTAGCCAATGGAACGCAGAAAGAATTGCGGGATATCCATCCGGGAGATGAGATCATCAGTCCTGATGCAGCTACTCACCAGACCAGCATTATTCGTGTAAAGGAGCTGGTGAAACATACCGCTGAAAACTATGCTATCACGCGTTTGCTGGTTATGCATGCAGCTGAACAGGAAGCCGCAGGTGCACATGTCGTTACCTTGTCAGGCAAGGTATTACAGGCAACACCGAACCATCCCGTGCTGACGATTGCAGGTAAAAAGCAGATGGGTACTGTGACAGCAGGCGATCAGCTGCTTTGTATGGATGAACACACCAAAACACTCGTCACATATACCGTTGTAAATAAAACAGAAGCTGCCGGGGGCAAGCAGGCTGTCTACAACATTGTAGCAGAAGGCGGAGACGCCTTTATGATGAACAATATCATGGTATTACAGAAATAGAAAAAGAGGGAGCATCAAAAATAAATTTGTGTCCTTAGAATTGCTTAAATAACTACCTGTCACCATCAGGTACCCGAATAAGAAGAGCCTGCATCATGTTTTTGATACAGGCTCTTCTTCTTTGTTAGTGTTCCACCAGTATTTTACTGGCAATACTATTCGGTACCAGTTGATAATCCTGGAATGTAACAGATGCAGCAGCTCTTCCTGAGGAAAGCGTACGCAAGGTGGTCACATATCCGAACAGATCTGACAAGGGTACTTCCGCTTTGATATACTGGGCACTCGCCTTCATCTCCATTCCACGGATCACACCACGACGCCTGTTCAGATCACCCGTGATAGCGCCGGTATGTTCTTCCGGCAGGGTCACTTCCACACTCATGAAAGGCTCCAGCAAACGGGGAGCCGCTTTCGCAGCTGCCACACGGAAGCCCATCAGGGCAGCATGTTCAAAGTCCAGCGCATGAGAGTCTTTCTCATGGATATCGCCGTCCAGCAAGCGCACCCGCATGGATTGTACTGGATAACCCGCCAGCACACCATTCTGCATCGCTTCTTCAAAGCCTTTCTTCACAGAAGGGATGAACTCACGCGGGATAGCGCCGCCGGTGACTTCATTAATAAACTCCAGACCTGGTTGTCCGTCTTCACGCGGCGACAGTTCAAATACGATCTCCGCAAAGTTGCCAGAGCCACCGTTCTGTTTCTTATACACCTCTTTGTGTTGCACTGTGTTGGTGAACACTTCTTTGTAAGCGATCTGCGGTTGGCCTTTGTTGATCTCCAACTGGTAATTGGTGGCCAGTTTTTCCAGCACCACTTCCAGGTGCAACTCGCCCATTCCTTTGAGGATGGTCTGACCGGAAGCCGCATCGACGGTTACTGTCAGGGTAGGATCTTCTTCCACCAACTTCGCAAGCGCCTCACCCAGTCTGTTCACATCCTTGGCTACCTTCGCCTCGATAGCATAACCCATCATCGGTTCAGGGAAGCTGATCTTCTCCAGCAATACAGGTCTGTCCGGATCGGACAGGGTATCGCCGGTACGCACATCCTTCAGACCTACTACCGCACCGATATCACCAGCACTGATCACATCTGCGGTTTCATATTTGTCAGACATGATACGCATCAGACGACTGATACGCACCTTCTTACCGGTACGACCATTCCATACAGTATCACCTGTACGTAAAGTACCTGCGTATACTCTCACAAAGGTCAATTTGCCGGCATAATCATCAGAGATGATCTTAAAGGCCAGGGCAGCAAACGGACTTTCTTCTGTAGTAGTGACCTGCATGCTTTCCTCCGTTTCCGGGTCCGTAACATGTATCTCTTTCACATCTGCCGGAGCAGGGAGATAGCGGACTACAGCATCCAGCAATGGCTGTACACCTTTATTGCGATAGGCAGCACCTGCCAGTACAGGAATAACCTGCATCTGTAAGGTAGCACTGCGCAAGGCACGATAGATTTCTTCTACGGATACAGTAGCAGGATCAGTGGTATAGCTTTCAAAAATGCGTTCGTCATATAATGACAGCTCTTCCAGCAATGTAATACGTGCCTGTTCAGCATCCGCTAGCATATCGGCCGGGATGTCTGTAACGGTATATGTTTTACCATCCTGACTATCCCATACATAAGCCTTCATCGTGATCAGATCAATCACACCGGAGAAAGCATCTTCTGCACCAATAGGCAATTGCACGGGCACTGCATTCGTATGTAATACATCACGGATCTCTTTCACGACGCGACGGAAGTCAGCGCCCTGTCTGTCCATCTTATTGATCATCACAATACGTGGCACATGATAACGATTGGCCTGTTGCCATACCGTTTCAGACTGTGGCTGTACACCTGATTTCGCACAGAACACCGCAATGGCGCCATCCAGTACACGCAGGGAGCGTTCTACTTCTGCAGTGAAATCAACGTGACCCGGCGTGTCTATAATATTCACCTGGTATTTATTACCATCGAGTTGCCACCAGGTAGTGATAGCCGCAGAGGATATGGTGATACCACGTTTCTCTTCCTGCGGATCGCTATCCATGACGGTATTTCCTTCATCAACACTACCTAACTTGTGTGTAAGTCCTGTGTAATACAGCATGCGTTCTGTAACGGTTGTTTTACCGGCATCCACATGCGCCATGATTCCTATATTTCTGAACAGTTCCTGTCGTTTCATTTCTATTAATTTTAAAGCAATAAAAAAAGCCTTCCGCTCTGGTAACGGAAGGCTCGCTGCAATATGCATAGCACTATACGTTACCGGACATGCCGTGTAAAGAATATTGTCAATGTTTTGATAATGGCTATCATATTGCGTGTTATAAATGTTGTTAATGAAAATTTAGTTGAAGCTTAGTGTACGGATATACATATCCCATGTAACAGTTGTTTGTAACTGCTGATGACATGTAACTAAACATTGCTGACTGAAGAATAGGGGGAGACAAATAAAAAGGCCCCTTCGGATGAAGAGGCCTCTGAAGAATATCCAGACACAATAATTAACCTCTCATATCCGGGCAAGGATCTGCCTCCCCGTCTTTAATTAAGACAATGCAGGTGCTTGCAATTACTGCTCTGATGGCAGCACTTGCGTTGAACGCTGATTGATATGAAAGAATCTTTTTCATTGTGATTAATGCTTTTAAATTTCGCGTACAAATGTACGAAGAATTTCGATATAAACAACAGTGCATATAGTCAGAAGGTAGTTGCATACAACTTCAACTACCTCTTAATTATTGCAGGAACATTGCTGTTCAAGGATTGTAATAACGTTCACTGGAAGCTTCTGCAATGCTGAATGCTGTATATCTATCTCATTGTCCACAGCTTATTCAAGTATATGAGTTTTGCATTTACAGTTGTAATTGAGTATCTACAATATTCAGCTGTCTGTCTTTTTCATTATTGATCATCCATGCTCCCATATTAAACCAGGCAGCACATTCATCCAATATCCAGGCATCTGAACTACAGACTATTTTATCACCTGTTATCAGGAATTTATCAGGGGAATTTTCAAGATGTATTTCCCAGGGGAATTGATGTTTCTCCGCCAGTTCATAACAAAAGCCTTTCAATTTTCCGCTATTGGAAATGGGTGCATCGAAAATCCAGATCGCTTTTGCTACTTCCAATCTGCGAAGCATTTCACCGATCAATACCAGTACATCTCCGGTTTGATTGATCATTTTATAGGCGCCGTGAACGGATGAGATGTCGCGATAGCATCCGTCCAATCCTTTAAATACAAAACCACCGGAATAAGCTGTTTCTAACAGGATTAGCAGATTAAAGCCATCTATATAGATCGTTTTGCTGCGTAATGCTTCAGGAAGTAGTTCTTTCTGTTTCCGTTGTTGCAGTTGCAGCCCGGAGCAGCTCATTCCCTGTAAAGCCGTCAACTGCCGTTTGACCAGGTTATACCTGTTGCCGACTAAAGCCAGCGAAGCCTTTATCGGATAGTCTCTGTTGATCAGATAATACATATCTTCCAGCCCCTGCCGTAGTCGATCCTGTGCAGCAGGGTCGCCGAATAATGTATGGTCTTCCGGATGCTTTTCTTTGTTTCTGTCGGCTTGTATCCCGTTGTTGTCCATAGCAGGCAATCGCAATTTAAGGTGCCAGATTAAGCTTTTTCCCTGAAGTAATGGCCTGGATATCTAACTAATATAATAAACCGGTTTTCCGGCCTCAGAAATGCGAAATGTGAGATTGATACGGGCACCGATCTTTCTGGACGTTTTAGGGATATGATGTTCGTAAAGCTCCTGCATGGCTTCTCCCATCAGCAGGAAGCTGCCATGGGTTAAGGGGATGTCCAGGAGGGCCACTCCCACATGATTCTTAGGTCTTACCTTAAAAAGCCTGGTTTCTCCGAAGGTGACAGAGGCTATAGGGTGGTGCCTGCCGTCCTTGGGTAATGTATCACTGTGCCAGGAAACGGAATCATTTCCGTCCCGGTAGTAGTTCAGCAGCACCCGGTCAAATTCGATACCGCATTCTGCTTCAACTTTAGCTTTGATCTCCAGCAGCTCTGCCGTCCATTCCAATCCCTTGTCGCCTCCATAATAGGCGGTTAAACGGGGATCCGGGAGGATTCTGTCATACATTTTCCGGGTTCGCTGTTGCCAGGGGGGGGTGTCTTTGAGTAATTTGAAGTATTTATCTGACTCGGCCTTAGAGAAAAATTGCTCCCAGAGTCTGAGCTCTGTACCGGGTAATTGAAAATCTACATAACGCCTTGTCCCCTCATCAAACAGTTCACAATCATCAAAAAGTTGCATAGGGTACAAAGGTACGGGAATAATATCAAAATGCTAAAAATATTAGCATTTTGATAACTTCGCCGAGGGATATCCGACACGCTTTATACACGGCGTATACACGGGATATACACGACGCATCCCCGACGCATACGTGGACCGATAACATTTTGTGACGGACACCACACGGGGCCGGGCCGCCGCCCGCATTTTGTCCCCGGGGTTATCACCCCGCGCTATAAACACAAAGACCCCTACCGGGGTCTATGGACGCGGATAATCCGGTATTGTTAGTATGTCTTGCTTAGTGAGGGCCTCCAGTCCCGCGGTAATGCCCACATTTTTATGCCAGTTTGACATTAATCGCTTTACCGTCGGAGATTCGACGCTAGTTCGACGCTTGTTCGACGCTTGTTCGACCACTGATATCGGCCCCAAAAATGCCAGTTTTGCAGCATCACACTGAGAAAGACCTAGTCCTTCTCCTCTCTTAGCCTTTTTAGCTTATCGCGCCCTCAATATAACCAATACAATGATGGCAATAAAGGCGATGATTGTTCCGATATCCATGTCTCTATTACTTTATAACCATATCAGTGGATGCCGTATGGGCAGATTACGCACCACCTCGGCATTGGACGGCTGGTGGTCCAGTTTTTTCCAGGTATCTAACCATTCCTGTTGCTGATACGCCTCAGCGCCAAATACCAGGAAAGGGTGTGCTACCGGCCATTCGTCCCAATACATGACATCTTTTTTATAAGGCCATTTTCCCTTGTCGGCTACATATGGGTACAGGAAAGTGATCCCTTTTTTAATGCTGCGGCCGTCAGGTAACTGGTATGTCCATAAGTCATTTTCCTTGTCGGAAAGGATCTGGCAGGTAGTGACCATGGCATCCAGGTTGAACAGGGAGTACCCGTAAGGCTTCGTTCTGGCCAATTCCAGCGGGAAGCTGCCATCGGCAGCCATCTGGTTAGGTAGTAGCACCTGTTTGTACCTGTCCCGGCAAAAGCGCAATAAAGCCGTATCACCGGTGAAGCGGGCAAAACAGGCTGTCTGCATCACCCAGCAGGTGCCGTGATTGTTCTTCGCATTCATCTCATCCTTGCCATACTGATGGGTTGTCAGCCAATGCAGGTAATCTGTAAACCATCCCCGGATACCTTTTAACAACCTTTTATCAAAGGCAGGGGCATCCTGCATGACAAATACTCCCTGGGCCACCTCCATGAGGTGGATGGCGTCAATAATACCGATGCCCCTGCCGGAGAATCTACCCTTAATAGCCTGGGCATATTGCAGGTTAGGATGCATAAGGGTAGCGGTATCTGTGAACCATGCACGTAAATGCGGCAAGGCTTCCCGAACATAGACGGTATTACCCGTAATACGATAGGCAGACGCTAATGCGCCTATGATCCGGCTGAAACGGATCATCGCATGACGATGGGCAACAAAGTTGTCAGGGTTAGTCATACCATCCTTTTGGATATAAGGACTATCCGGATGAGCAGGATTAGGCCACCAATAATCGCCTTCAGAGTAAAAATCATGCTTACCTCCTACACTGCGTGAACAGGTTTCTGCTGTTACCGTGACAGGTTTCTGCTGTTTCGCCCAGGCAGCTTCTTTGAGTACCTGCTCACGCAATACATTGACGATGGTTTTATCCGGTAGATTAAATGCACTGCATATCAGTAGTATCAGTAAAATCGTAACGTGTTTCATGGGTTATCAACATTCTGTTCTACATAATACAAAAACTCCTGTGATAATTTTTGCTAAATTGCCCGGATGAGAAAAGGACTACCTATATTTATCCTGACTGCCTGCATATTGGGTGCATTCTCCTGTTCAGGACAGACCCTCAAGCCGCTTGATGTAGCCAAAGCGATCTTTGACCCAAAAACTACTCCTGATTTTGTCAATCAACATAGTACCGGCGATTATAGCGGCCACCCGAACGGACTGGATATGCCTGCAACAGCAAACGCGTCTTTCCTGCTTATCCAGCAGACAGACAGTAATGCAGTAGTCGCGATGAACACCCAGGACAGTAAAGGAAAGACAACAGATAAATATCTTTTCTTTACAAAAGACAGTTCCCGCTGGAAAATGTATGCTATGGCAACTCCTACACTTGCCCGCCTGCACGAACATAGAAAGCAGGAAATGGAAGCAATATCTTCAGCTCAGCTGGATAGTCTTATCGCTATTTATCAGCACCAGGAGTATTCGCCCTATAAAAGTAAAGAAGAGTTTTTCTTTATACTGAATAGCCTGCGCCTGAAGTTAGCTCCTGATGATAGTCTCGTTGCACATTTCCATCGACATAAAGCAACATTTAACCAGCTATTGAAGGAGGTAAATAAGACGTCAAAATCTCCCGAAACAGAAACTCCGACATTAGTAAATACGCGAACACCAGCGTATAGCCCGCTATTGATCAGCAATGTTACCACTGGTGGATTCCTGCCTGCTGAATGTATCGACTTTCATATAATGAACGATCAGGTGGGATATCTTTATACTCCTCACAAAAAATATCTGCCTGAATTACGACCAGACAAGGTCATCATGTTAAGATCGCTGGGAGGCGGATGGTACTTATATAAAGTGAATATCTATTTATAGCATGTTATTTTTTCTCCTGGTATCAAAGTATGTTTTAACGGTGTTGTCTAATCTTTAAACATCCATTTAGAAATACAAAAAGGATAACCATGAGAAAAACACAATTGTTAAGCTATTGCCTGTTGGCAATGGCAGGGATCACTGCATGCTCAAAGAAAAATGATGCACAGGAACCCAAAAAGAATGAGACAGCTATTGTAGCAGCAGAACCACCTACCGTACAGGTACCCGGTGTTTGCGAATATGACCTGAACGAGGCTACATTAATCTCACAAGGCTATACGAAAGTATTTGAAGACAACTTCAATACGCTTGACAGTACAAAGTGGGACCGCTGGAACAGTGGTGCTTATAATAACGAACTGCAGCTGTATACTCCTAAAAACCTTCGCATTGTTGATGGCAAGCTGGTAATTAAACCTGTAAGAGAGAAAGTGACCGGGGCTACCGATCCTGATGATCCTACGAAGAAAACATTCAATTTCACTTCCGGCAGAATTGAGTCCAACTATAATTTCAAGGCATCTACGGCTACTCCCAAAGTGCGTATCTCAGCCCGTATGAAGCTACCTTTGGGTCTTGGTATGTGGCCGGCATTCTGGTCGTACGGTGGTGAATGGCCAACCAATGGTGAACTGGATATCCTGGAAGGATTTGGAGAAAGAGATCTCTATAACACCAATATCTGGTATGGCGCCCAGGCTGGCACTCCTGATCACGATTACACACTTTCTATGACCTATGTAAAGTCGCAGTCCGATCAAACTACCTGCTATCACGTATATGAAGCGATCTGGCAGAAAGATACCGTTACCTTCCTGTTTGATGGAAACATTATAAGGAAATTAGTGTCATCAACGCCTGCGGGACAATTCATTCCAAAGTTCTTTAACAGAACACAGCATATTACTTTGAATGCAGCTATTGGCGGGGATCAGTTTGGAACACTTGATCCGGCAAAAATTGTATTGGGTGATACTTATGTTGACTGGGTGAGAGTGTATACTGCAAAATAATTAAGGTAAGACAGCCGGCCTGGTGGTTGCCGGCTGTCTTATCTTAATTCGCTTCTTCTGTTATTAATCCAACAGATTCATACTCACAGGTAATAAAAAAACCTGCTAATAAGCAGGTTTCAATATTTTATATCTAGTAATCAATTTAGTGATTACTCCATCTTTCTATTAAGGATACTTCTATACAAGTATGCATTTGTATCCATCTGAATGATTTTAGCTTCAGATCTTTCTTTCGCTGTAGAATTGGTAAGAGTACTACGACTACTCAAGTCTTTGTCACCAGTGTTTCCCTGGTCTAAACATTGTCCAGACGTGTTGATATTACTGGTATTATCCTTCTTATCTTTCATCAGTTTTAATTAAATGCTTACTTTTCAATTCCTTAATAACTTCCTTTTCTAAAATAGGAATCGCTTGCAAAGATATGGTTTTCTTCGGCAAGGCATTTTTTTTCTCTGTTACTACCTTTTTCCCCTGGTCCTTCCTTATATGACCAGAAGACATTTTAAAAAGTTCAAGGAACCGCCTTGGAGAAACTCCATCAAATAAAAGAATCCTGAGTTTATCCTCTTCTGTTTCATTTTCAGTAATAGAATCATAGTGCAACTTCAGCGCCAAACTTTTCCGATAAGGTTCAATATAGTAAACCTCTGTAATACCAGCAGCAACAATATGCCTCGCACAATTGTGGCATGGATAGGTTGTGCAATATAATTTGCCTCCTCTCATCCCTTGCGCACCTTTCTGGCTGCCCTCTATGATAGCATGCATTTCAGCATGAACAGCCCGTGAAAACTCTATCAATTCCTTTAAGCGGGAGCTTTTTATAACGGCAGTAACCTCTGCTATATCTTCTTTCTTAACAAAGTTCCTTGCCACAAGTTCACTGACCAGGACATCACGTATTAAAGCTTTTTCCTCATCATTGGAGCACTTGCCTCCCTCAAAATTCATACATCTGTGATCTTCCTGCCCTAATGGATCCTGTACTATTGATTTATATACTCCTCCTTTAAATCTCGGTACATCATTCCAACCAACCGAGATAATTTCGCCTTTTTCATCTATGATAGAGGCCCCTACCTGCCTACTTAAACATGCTGAATTACCTGCCGCGGCAAACGCCTGATACATAGCCGTCTCATGGCTTGTCGGAGTTACAATATCTGAGTTAAATATTAAGTTTAAGAAACGTGATATTTTAGATACAATAACAGGAGGATGAGATTGTTCCAAACGAAGAAAAAAATCTGCCTGAACAAATGTTTCAGAGACTCTTTGACCAAATTTCAATTCTTCGCCTGAATCCCTGTCTATCAGATTATATATATCCTCCTTTTTCAATCCCTTTTTCTCAAGATTTTTCTCTCGTGTCTGAACATTTGAGAAAACACCAACAAAGTAAAAAAGTTCTGAGTAAATAAGCCGGAATAATTCCAATTCCTCGTGATTCTTGATAGAATCCACGATATAGCACACCCTTTTTGTTTTAAATGTGTCGTCTTGTGCTTTTAGTTTCAATTTTTCCCTATGGATAGCAATCTCACTGATGGCCAATTGGGCTAGTATATTAGCTCCATTTTGTTTCCTAAAATCATTTCCCGCATTGATTAACGCTTCAAGCTCCGCATATTTTGAAGCAAGAACTGTTGACGGTCCCCCATGTGCATTCTTCCTGATAATCGAACTGAGTTTAATAATACGACACTCATAATTATACTCATTTTCCAAAATACGCTTAAACTGATCCGCCACGAAATGAATGTCTGTTCCAATTGGACCACACAATCCTATTATAAGCTCTTCTGTATGTGTGGAAGATATTCTTTCCTTCAACTCCTTTTCCTCAACCTTTTTTCTGGTATTATTAGCTTCATCACTCGACTCAACGATCTTAAGTGCTGGTTCTGGCATAAGACTAAATTTAAATAATTGATTTATTGATTATAATATCCTGTTGCTATAACCATAAAATCATAACATTCATTCCATCAATTATTCTTAGTCGACTACCAATACAGTACACAGCACATCGCCAACGGTGTATAAATTCAATGTGAATAAACAAACATTACAGAACTAGTATTCACTTTAATCTTTTTAAGGGTGGACAGGCTGCTATAATACCATCGTTTGTTATCAGCAGTTCTGTAAATGCAAGGCCAGGAGGCAGACCATTACTACTCTTCTCCCAACTGCCACCATTATTATCAGACTTATATATTCCATCCCATTGGCAGGCGATCAGTCTTTCCTCTGTGCGCTGTAACTGAAATGTATATAACTCAGGTAATCCTTTATCTGATTGTATCCAGTGTGCACCATCATCTTTTGTTTTCAACACAATCGGGCCATAACAAAGTGCAAATATGTATTCACCATCATTGGAGATATTATGCAAAGTATGTGCATTGAAGATGGAACGCCAGCTATCACCGTTATCCACAGATAATAAAATACCCTTATTGACACCTGCATAAAGCTTCCCATTCAGCGCTGTAAAACCATTGACCTGCATGTCTGCTAATACATGCTTCCATGTTTTCCCCTTATTGCGGGAAATGAAGATACCGTCATTAGTACCAGCCAATATAGAAGTACCATAAACATATAAACAGCGTACCGTCCTATTTGTCAATCCATCGTTGGAAGCATGCCAACCCGCGCCATTATCTGTAGAAACATAGATACCATGTTGATTACTACCTAATACCAGCACGTCGCCTATTCCTTCAATAGCATCTATCTTGATATCAGCCGGAAGTCCGGTTCCTGTTTTGTTCCAGCTACGCAAATGATCTTTGCTTACATACACGCCATGCCCTTCGGTACCTGCAAAGTACATCCCTTTATGAAATGCAAAGTCATTTACAACAGCTGCAGCAGGGAAACCCTTATCTATGTGTTGCCAGCTTTCGCCCTGATCAACAGAACGATAGATCCTGCCTGCTACCACAGGTGTATTTTGGCCATGGCTGGCCGGTATGAAGATCATCAGTACAGACAGGAATACCAGTACGCTGTTCAGATATTTCATGTAATACAATTTATAACGTTATCTACCAACTACCGGAAACTGCGAAATCCTGAGTCTTGTACAACCATAAGGCACCAGAATAATATCCTCCGCTTCTCCTGTCTCTAATCCATACGTCATAGTATATGGAATAGGCCCGCTCATTTCATTGTATAAATTCCAGGAAGGAATACGTTTTGCTTTAGTTCTGATCAATACCGGCGCATGTTCCAGCTTCCACGGATAACTAACCGTACTATCTTTTTTTTCCACAATATAACTCTCCTGCAGTTTATCATCAGGTACTTCTATCAGGCCATAATTCCAGGGAGTGGTAGGGCGTACTTCGAAATAAGTGCCTCCATATTCTATCGGGTCTTTATCATTTGTTACTTTTTTTATCTCTTCACCTATTTTCAATGCGTAAGTAATAGGACCACGCTCAACAGACATGGAATTTTCATACCATCTGCTTTTGGAGATCTGCATAGGTAGCAACAGTTCCACTACATCTCCAGCATTCCAGGTACGATCAACCTTTACCACCTGGTTGCCTTCTACTTCTTTCCATACCTGTCCGTTCACTTTCACAGTGGCCTGCTTACACCAGGCAGGAATGCGCAGATGAAAAGGGAATGCCACCTTTGTATTTTTCTTTCCGGTGGATAAGGTGAAGCGGATGGATTCTCCAAACGGATAGCTGGTCTCCTCTTTAAAAGAGATTTCTGTATGATCTCCTACGTAGGTAGTCACTTCGCTGGGCGCATACAGCAATGCAGCAATGCCTTTATCTGCGGTAGCATACCAGAGGTTCTGGGTGAACTTAGGCCAACCCTGATGCATATTGGAAGTGCAGCAGGGATACCCTGAGAGTAGACCATAACAAAGATCTGTACCGCTATGGTTCACATCAAAATTGCGGGTATACCGGGTAGCCATCACCTGGTTGGCCTGCTGAAAATATTGTCTTTGTATAAAGTCTTCCGCGATCTGCGAAGGCAACGCATTGAATGCAATCTTCTCCAGTTGATCTGCATAACTAACATCACCGCTGATCTCCAGTATGCTTTCCAATGTGAACATCATTTCCACAGCTGTACAAAGTTCAGATCCCTGGGTAGGATTATTGCCATGTAAGGCTTCATCTCCGCCGTACAAGCCATGAGCCATGCCATTATATCTCCGCAGATCTTCAAAGCCTGTTTTTGTAGCGTCCAGGTATATTTTATCCGGATGTTGCTGATAATATATCACAGGTTCTTTCATACCCTGCGCCAGGTTCACGCCATGAATACTGCCGGGACGGCGCAACATATCGCTGTGTAAAAAGGCCGTTGTAAAGTCGAAGGTCTGTTTGTGCATCAGGTTAGCAAGGTCCAGCAGGAACTGGTCGCCGGTAATATTATACAACCAGTATATCACCATCAGATTATCTCCGGCACGGTACCTGCCCCAGAAAGACCAATGATCCAGTGGGAAGGTGGGTAATTGTTTCAGCTGATACCTGAAATAATTGGTCAGCAGGGTAATGACCCGCTGATCGCCGGTAGCGGAATAGTATTGTTTCAGTACTTTCAGCATGACCATCTTAGGCCACCAGTCACGACTATTGTCACGTTGTATACCCGGCTCATAAGGATAATCCCTGGAGGGACCAAAGTAGCCATCTGGCTGCTGGCTTTTGATCGTCCATTCCACCCAGGGTTTTACCCGGGCGATCAGCATCGTGTCTTTCAGGATGTAGGCCAGCGGCAGCAGTCCGTCAATCCAGTAAGGACCACGTTCCCACTGATCGCCATCACCACCCAGCCAGCCATTTCGCGGACCCATTACCAATGGATAAAGCTTATCAAGCTGACCGGTAGCGCCTTCCTTCTGATTGACGAGCATTGTTTTCAGCCACCCCTGCGGTTCGATAGCTCCTAAAGGTAGCTCGATGTAAGGTTTCTGATAGAGTGGAGCGCGGTTGCCTGTGTACTGTGAGACCTGCGGGACTTTTTGTTGTTTCTTCTTCACCTGACCTGTAGCGGTGTAAGAGAGGCCCATAACGAGTAGTGGAATAATAGCAATGTTCTTCATATAAAGTGCTTAGAATAAAAATAAGAGGACGGGTAATCCTCCGGCATGAAGAACTAAAATATAAATAATTGCCTGCTTATCAGAACAGAATTTATGGATGGTGAATGCCATCTACGGCTTGATTAAAATAACTGATGATCTTCTCTTTATAAGCTTCCTTGTGCGGTGATTTCATCATCAGGATATGATCAGCATTTTCAACGGTCCACAGTTCTGTAGGCACCGGACTATTCCGCCTGAGTCTTTCGCCCATTTCCACAGACACCAGCTCGTCTGCATAAGAATAAATAAGCAGCAGGGATTTCAGGTTCTTCGCATCTTTGATACGGTCTATCACCCTGACCTTCCTCGCATACCGGGGCATCAGATAATTCAGGACCTTCAATATTTTATATGCAAGCGGATATCTGAACCAGAACTCTTCCGGTGTGGTAACAGCACTTTCAATAATAGCAAATTCAAATGGATGCTGGTTGTCGGCAAATGCAACGATGCCCCATTGCCCGCCTAAAGAAATGCCATGGTAACCAACAGGAAGATCAGGAATGATCTCTTTTGCTTCTTTACCGATAGCAATAATATCTTCAAAATAAGAGAAGCTTCCGTTCGTGCTTTCACCAAAGCCATTAAAGTCAAAGACAAGGGTATGAAAACCATTGTCTCTTAGCAGATCCGTATATCCATTCTTGAGGAAATATGCTTTTGCTTCTCTTTTCATCGGATGTCCCAGCACGATCGTAGCCTTAGCTGTTTCTGTTCTTGCTGCGGCAAAAAGCGCCTGTATCATACCACCAGACCTACTCTTAACAGCAATAGGCTGCCAGTCGCGTTTTTCCAGCTCCGTCAACGGGCTTTGCCATTTTACCATATACGTTCCGACGAAAGGCCATTTGATAATCTTAAAAAGCATAGTTCTCTTTTTGGGTATCCAAAGCTGGTAAACGATCTGGTGAAATTCTACAAATAAAAGATAACTACAAATCCCCAAATCCGGGGGCCCTATTCTATCTAATGCAAAAGAGGAAAACTCAAAAGTAAAAATAAGCGCTGAGAATCGCTTAAATGACTACCTGACTCCATCAGGTACCCGAATAAAAAGAGCCTGCATCATGTTTTTGATACAGGCTCTTCTGATTATCAAAGTGAGGCGTTATTCCGTCACGGTGAACGATACTTCATTTACTTTGGTAAGACCACTCATACCGCTGTCCTGGTAGGTTACTTTATACGTTCCGGGAGCAGTGATCCTGTAGCCTGTCAGCAGGTCGATCTCGGAAGATACCTTACCCTTTGCAGGTACTTTGATGTAAGCATCTGCAGGGGGTGGCATGATCCTTTTAGCCATGATACCCTTGTACTGTACAGGCTCGCCTTTGCTGTCCTGGATCTCAAAGTAAGAGTTCATGAACTTCTCAAATGGGGTATGCCATTTACAGAACTGCAATTCCTTGCCGGAATTATTGTTGACTGTAAATTTCAGCATAACAGGGCTACCCACTTTTACTTTTTCAGGTACAGACATAGTGGTTACGAGTTCCTCTGCAGTTGACGGGGCAGATGTTGTAGTGGCTGCTTTCTGCGCATGTTTGCAGGCAGTGAATGAAAAAACGGACAGACAAGCTGCCAAAGTGATAAGCTGGTTTCGCATTTAAATAAATTGAGGGAGGAAAATTAAATGAAATAATTTAATTATTCTTATCTAGCCGTCAGGTTTAGCGTTAAGGCTTCGTGAAAATTGAAAGTTTCTTACACCTGCACAGCGGAAAGAAATGACGATTTTTGATACATGGAATTCAATACAATCATCGAGGGAGCACATGGTGTATCTTTAAGAAACCTGGAACCGGCAGATGCGGATCCCATGTCAGTGCTGGCCAATAATCCGGCGATTGCCCGCAATTTAAGGAATGCATTTCCCCATCCTTATACACGGGAGGATGCCCTCTTTTACATCGAAAAGGCCCGGGAGGGCGCATGGGGATACTGTCAGGCCATTCATTATCAGGACATATTTGCGGGCGTTATCAGCCTGGTACCACAGCAGGATGTGTACCGGCATACTGCAGAGATAGGGTATTGGCTGGGAGAGCCTTACTGGCATAAAGGCATTATGACGGAAGCGATCCGTCTTGTGTGCCATCATGCTTTCCGTCAGACGGGTATCATCCGCATTTACGCAGGTGTGTTTTCCTACAACCGGCATTCCGCAGCGGCGCTGGAAAAGAATGGATTTGTACTGGAAGGGATTAAAAAGAAAGCTGTATTAAAGTATAACGAACTATTTGACGAGCATTTTTATGCACTATTAAAATCTTGACATGCAGGAGATCTTAGAGAAAATACGACACAGAACAGGCATCGATCTGGTTACCATCCTGGCAGAAGAGCTTTCAGGATCAGCATTGAATTCGCTGTTACTGGAAGTTTTTGACCGGAAAGCCAGGCAGCTGAAACCTTCACAGCTCTTACAGCAATACCGCATGAACAGGTTTGTACAGCCGGCGGCTGTAGACGTACTGCAAGTTCGGGCTAAAGAGTTAAGTACACTACAATGGCTGCAGCAATGCGGTTTTGTGCCGTTGGAGCTTTCCCCTGTTTCACCGTTGGGAACCTGTGCAGCCGTGGGGCCTGTTAGTCAGAAGAAAATTATCAGCGCCATCAGGGGCACAGAAGTATTGTCTGACGCAACAAATGCGATAGCCTTGCATATTGCTGATCAGAAGAAGAGAAAGAAAAATACCGATCTGCTGAAGTTTTGTACTACCCACCGGCATGTACGTACACCGCCGGTAAAGGTCAAAGGACATAGTCCGCATTTTACCATTGCCTGTTGTGTCAGTGCAGGCATAGATACCGGCAATCTGGCTTTCGAGATAAATGCTGTCAGAGAACATTTTCTTGCATTACAATCCGTGCTGCTACAGGTATTTCAGACCGAAGTAAAATACTTTAAATTACAACCAAGAGCAGGATATAAACAGGGCGATCAGCTGGCGGGCAGGATATTTGATGAGATCAAAAACATGTTCCCTGTTGTAGTAGATACAACGGCAGTGCCAAATGATTATTACCAGGGCATCCAATACAAAGCTGTTATCAACGTGCATGGGGAAGAAATAGAAATTGCAGATGGAGGATTTGTAAACTGGACACAACAGCTATTGGAGAATAAAAAGGAACGGTGTTTTATATCCGGTTTAGGTATCGACTATCTTAGTCAAATAATGTAAGGCATGATAAAAAGAGGTCAGCTTTTAACAGAAGACGCAAAGGAGCATTTCTTTAAAATTGCTTATCCTTATGCTCCTTTCCAGGAGTATGTTGACTACTATTTTGAAATCAGCACCAGTACTGATGCCGCTGACTTCTATATCAACGGTCTGCCATCTTCCAATACACTGATTGCTTTTAACCTGAATAAGCAGTCATGGTGTTCGCTGAGGGATGGAGGTGATACGCCCACCATTTTCAGCCATGCGCACCTGTTAGGACATACATCTATATTGCATACCGGCATTTATGCCGGCGGCATGCATACTTTCTTTGTAAAGCTAAAGCCCGGTATCGCAGCATTACTATTCAGAGAAGAGGCGGCATCGTTTGTCAATACGCATATAGACCTTTCCTGCTTATGGAAAAAGGAGTTATCGTTAGAGCAGTTAGTGGAAGCGGGTAGCTTCAGGGAAAGGATAACATTGTTTCAGCATGTGCTGTTGAAACAATTTGTCAATGATCGTCACCACATAAAAGTGCAACGGCTACATCAGATGATGAAGGCCTTTCACTCGCTGCAGCTAAAAGGGGAAAAGGAAATAGAAAAAATATGTCAGGCTAGCTGGGTGAGTTATGCATCAGCCAGAAGGGATTTTTTGAAGTACATCGGATTTACACCTAAATATTGTCAACGGATCAGCAGGCTAAAGCGTGCGCTGAAAGAATATAAAAAGCAGGGGTATCATTTCTATTATGAAGATTTTGGCTACACTGATTTTTCCCATTTCGCAAAAGATAGCAGGCAAATAACAGGACGTCCTCCATCCTTATTAATATAAGATGATCGTTGATGAAAAATATTTTTATGAATTAGAAATATGCCTTAACTTAACAATACAACCGTGCATTGCGCTATTCGAATTACACCTCAAAGAAACACCTTAAAATAACATTCTACCATTAACGTTCACCAGACAACATTTATAAGCTGCTTGTTTTTACATAACAACGTTTAACGCGTCAGGCAATATCCATGAACTCAATGCCCGGTAGCTATTAACCGGAAGGGAAAGTATTTTTTCTCACCACTCGTCAGCATCATATCCAAACCATTAATTCTTTTAATGATGAAAAACTCTATTATCAACACTCCCGATCAGCATGGGTTTATATTGAATGGCACAGGGGCATTGTACATATGCCATCTGCCTATGTTCAATATGAAAAACCATATGTACCAGGTAACCCTGGAAGTTACTATTTCACCTGAAGCGAAAGCAGCCTATCTGAAAGACCGGCAAACCAATCCCGGCAATTATTATGTATTAGGCAACCTACAAACTGATCTGTTCACTATTCCGGATGTCATGCTGGGCAAAACCCAAAACTTCCAGGCAGACATTTTCAGGGGCATGCCTGCAGATCCCAACAAAGACAAGCCGCTTATCCACAATGTAACAACAACGATCACAAGGATTGTATATGCACGTCATTTCGATTATACCATCCCTTATCCTGATGATATGACTTATATCATTTTCGGGAATGAGAAAGAAGCCTTTATCGATCACTATCTGACAGAAGAAGACGACTTTCTGCATATTATGTCGCTGTACAAAGTTCCTGACTGGTTACCCATTGATCAACTGGCCATCTCAGCCAATGTAGGTTTTATTGGCTTACCGTCTACTCCCATGCCGGAAAATCCACCACTGGCCACCGGCAGTTATAAAGTGACTTTCCAGGGACAGGGTCAGGTGTATGAATTGCAGGTCGGAGATGAAATTTTCTTCGACACGGAAATCGTGAACATGCCTGCCGAGCAAACGGCCATGAAAGGCTTCTATGTTTATTAAGGAAGACCATTACTTCACATTCACACCCAATCAAACGTTACCGTCATGAAACAGCCTTTAAGCTCTCAGCAAATCTTTGCGCGTAACCTGACGCAGCAACATGAAGAACTTTTATCCAAGCTTAAGAGAAAGGGAACCGGTTCCGATGATCTTGCCGGTTGGTTCCTGGGACCTAAGGCAGAAAATACAGAACTCCTGAAAGAGCTGATCCGGCAGGCGTTGGACAATCATTGTAATGACCGTAAGAACCTTTATCCCAATGATCCGGTATATGTGACAGAAGAGATGAAACAAACACCGGAATACCAGGAAACCGTAAGAATACTGAAAGACAAACTGGACATACTGCTGCAACAGCTGAAAGGCTCTGTACCTTTCTGGAGTTACCGCTGGCAGTCGCATATGAACTGGGACACTACTCTACCCAGCATGGCCGGTTATTTCGGCACTATGCTGTACAATCCTAACAATGTTGCTGCAGAGGCATCTCCGGTTACAACAGTGCTGGAAATGATTGTTGGTGATGAACTGTGCAAGATGCTGGGATATAACATTTCAGGCGAATCGAAGACACAGGGGCCTAAAGCCTGGGGACATATTACCTGCGATGGCTCCATTGCCAATAACGAAGCGATGTGGGCGGCACGTAACCTGAAGTATTATCCCATCAGCCTTGCTGCTGCTATCAAAAACGAGCCGTTACTACAGAAAGCCGGCGCTTTGAAAATAAGACTGGCGGATGGTTCTGTTACGACTATTGCCCAGGCAGACAGCTGGGATCTGCTGAATCTTTCTGTTGATGAAGTATTAAGTCTGCCAGATAGGCTCAACTCAGAATTTCACATCAACCTGGATCTGCTTAATGATGTCATGAACGACTACAGCATCCAGAATATCGGGTTTGATGGTCTCAATAAGTATATCGATAGCGGTATCAAATCGCCTGTGCTGATGGCTGCATCCACCTGTCACTATTCGTGGCCTAAATCGGCCGCAGTACTGGGCATTGGCGCCAATAACCTGATCAAGATCTATGTGGATGAAAATGCACGGCTACACATAGGCCGTTTAAAAGAAGAGCTGCAAAATGCCCTGGACAACCGTATGCCCGTACTGATGGTAGTGGCAGTCATAGGTACTACAGAAGAAAGTGCGGTAGATCCGTTGAAAGATATTGTAGAGGTAAGGGAAGAGTTCAGGAAAAAAGGATTGAACTTCGTTATCCACTCTGATGCAGCCTGGGGTGGTTATTTTACGGCTATTCTCCGGCAACCGGAACGTCAGATATCCAACAGGTTTGTATTATATACGCCTACACTGACCATGAATGCGTATGTGACAGAACAGTATGCACATATTCACCAGTCAGACTCTATTACCATAGATCCGCATAAAGCAGGATATATTCCTTATCCGGCAGGAGGACTATGTTATAAGAACGGGGCGATGCGAAACCTGGTAGCATTCGCAGCACCTGTTGTATATCATGGTGGTGTAGACCCAACTGTGGGCATCTATGGACTGGAAGGCTCCAAGCCTGGCGCCGCTGCAGCAGCCGCGTATATGAGTCACCAGGTGATCCCGCTGGACCAGAGCGGTTATGGTCAGATCCTCGGTAAATGTCTCTTTAACAGCAAACGCCTATACAGTGCCTTTATAACAATGGCAGAACCGGATGATCCGTTCATCATTGTACCATTCCAACGGCTGCCGGCAGAGAAAAATGGCGAAGGACCTGATAAGATCAAACAACAATATGAGTTCATCAAAGAAGAGATTGTGCCTAAGACCAATGAACAGATCATGGCCAATCCGCAAGCTGTGGCCTTATTACCGGAACTGGGCAGTGATCAGATCATTATTACCTACACTTTCAACTTCAAAGAAAACGGTGTGCTTAACAAGAGTGTAGATAAACTGAATGAGCTTAACCTGAACATCTTCCAGGCATTAAGCTTGTCGCCGGGCGATCATGATCATCCATCCAAAACCCCGATGTATTTAACACAATCACAGTTTGACAATGAATCGTACGGCAAGTCATTTGTCGATGATTATAAAAAACGATTGGGTCTGTCCATTGATAACGATGAACCGGTAAATATCCTGATCTCTACAACCATGAACCCATGGTTGACAGATACGTCTGAAGGTAACTTCATCCCCGAGCTGGTGAAGGCTTTACGTCAGACAGTATTGGAGCAGGTAGAAAAGCTGGTTGGTGCACTCGAAGAAGCATAAGGATCGGTTAAAAAGGGTGTCATAAAAACGAGAAGCCACATCAATGCGATGTGGCTTTCTGATATGCCAAGATTCAATAAAAGACAGTAGCGTTTGTCACCGAAGTTTGGGCGAAACCCTCACCGATTATGTGGTATGTCCCCGTATTGCATATCCGATCGTCATAGGAGGAAACCATACTATGACAAAAAGAACAGACAAAATTATCTACCTGGCAAGTACCGTCTTTGTGGCACTGTTTTCTGCACTGGGGGCCTGGGGTTTACTTGCGTTACCCTTTTTTATTGACACGGTGAATGCTATGGGATATCCTCGTTATTTCAGGATCACACTGGCGGTATTCAAGATACTCGGCGGTATTGTAATATTGCTGCCGGTTCCCGCCAGAATGAAAGAATGGGTTTATGCCGGGATTGGCATTAATGTCATATCGGCTATTATTTCATTTTGTGCCATCCAGGCGCCGGTGTCCAGCTTTGTATCGCCTGTTATTGCGTTGCTGGCGTTAATCATTTCTTACGTTTACTTTTGCAGAACAGCTCAGGTGTCCCCCCTGGGCACTTTCGATCGTCATGAAAGGGTACAATAAAATTCATAGTAATGAAAGAGTTCGTATTAATTTTCAGGACCAGCAACCATGCTGATTTTAAACCATCGCCAGAGCAGATGCAGGAAAGAATGAACTGGCTGGCGGGGATTGCTTCTCAGAACAAACTGGTTGATAAAGGCAATTCCCTCTCTCCTGTCAGTGCCAGGACGGTGAGGTCAGGTAATGTTGTAACGGACGGCCCTTTTACAGAGATCAAGGAGTTTGTTGCCGGTTATGTGATTGTCAGAGCTGAAAGTATTGATGACGCGGTGGAACTGGCTAAAGACAATCCTGTATTGAAGTCTGGTGGCAATGTGGAAGTCAGGGAAGTGTTAAAACGCGATAGCAACAATTAACGCCAATGGAAGGAAAGGTAACATCTCAACAGCTTTTGCCCCATCTGTTCAGGTTGGAGTACGCTAAAATGACGGCCGTGATATGCCGTCATTTTGGCTTGCAACATATAGAGATAGCTGAAGATATTGCCAGTGAAACATTCCTGAAGGCAACGGAGGTCTGGGGTGTAAATGGGATCCCTGATAATCCGACGGCCTGGCTTTATACCGTGGCAAGAAACAAAACTAAGGACTTTCTCAAAAGGCAGAAGATCTTCGACACACAGGTGAAAGAGAATATCCAGGCAGATGAGCGGCAACCTGCACCTGATATCGAATTCACACAGCAGCTATTTAATGATAGCCAACTGGCCATGATCTTCGCTGTTTGTAACCCGGCTAATTCTCCCGGGTCGCAGATCTGTCTGGCGTTGCAAATCCTTTGTGGTTTTAGTGTGGAAGAAATAGCGGATGCTTTTCTTACAAAAACCGAAACTATCAAAAAGCGATTGCTGAGAGCGAGAACAAATCTTCGTAATGACGATTTCAGGATTACGACTTTACAGGAGGATGTGATTCAACCCAGGCTTGACACGGTGCTCAGAACTTTATACCTGTTATTTAATGAAGGATATTTTTCTGCATCTAATAATCATGTTATCCGGAAAGAGCTCTGCTCGGAAGCTATCCGGCTTACGCTTATATTGACAGAGCATCCATTAACTAATGGTACGAAGGTGAATGCGCTTCTTGCGCTGATGTGTTATCAGAGTTCACGACTGGATGCAAGAGCTGATGAAGCAGGGGAAACCATTCTGTTTGAACAACAGGATAAGGAGTTGTGGAGCAGAGAGCTGATTGACAAGGGGAATTACTACCTGGTGAATGCCTGCTCAGGGAATGAAGTGTCGAAATATCATCTGGAAGCGGGTATTGCGTATTGGCATACAACACCGACTGACAGTAAGAAATGGGAGCATATTCTGCAGTTATATAATGAGCTTATATTGATTGAATATTCTCCGATGACTGCGCTGAACAGGACGTTCGCTTTTGCGAAAGTGTATGGGTATGATAAGGGGATTGCAGAAGCGGAGAAGTTGCAACTGGAGGCTAATAGTTATTATCATTCGCTGCTGGGATATTTGTATGCGGGCAGGGATGTTAATAGAGCTATTAGCCATTATAATACAGCGATTAGATTGACCAAGTCAGCGGCGGAGAAGAAGACGTTGAGGAAGGAGGTAGAGCGGTTGAAGTCATCGTTTTCCTAAATCAAGTGATCGATATAAAATACTCAGAAACGTTGGTTATGATGCTTTCAATATTCCCTTTGTAAAAACCAGCCCCGTTCATACATCCACATTCTACAATAAAATATTCATCCCCACATAAACAAACATCCATCACGAATACATCATGAGGGGTATACTCCTGGCATCTCTGTTCCGCAAAAGTTATTACAGCAGCAGGACATCCTTCTTCCTTCCTTAGTTTAAAATACTCCCTGTACTTAGAGGCAGCAACAACTTTCTTATTGACAATCCACAGCCGCCATTCATATTGTATATTATATGGCTCTGATACTACAATCTTACTTTCAGCGGATAAAGTACTATTTTCTACCCCTATAAGCATGTTGAACCATCCTTCTATTTCATCAAATCGTTTTGTTTCACCGGCAAAGGATTTACTATCATCATCAGGACGAATAAACAGCAATTTATCAGCAGTATGCTGCCTGCTTTCCATGAGCTCCTTAAAAGTGCAGATACTTGCTTCATAGTTTAGCATATACTGCCCCCACTGACCGTTATAATTCTCAATTGAGAACTTATGCTTATCAAAGAAGATTCCTTCACGTAGTGTGTCATCCTCATAAGCTAATGCATTAAAAGTGGTTGATCCATAAATGATAGACCTGCAACTTCTATCAAATTGGGGAAGTTCTGCGGTAAAAGGAATAATATCTAATGCTATAAAAGGCACTCCGATCTTTCCACAGGCCATCTTCATTCCTTCAAAATCTGCCTGACTTGTCAGGTTCCGTTGTACAACCCATTGAATGCGCTTATACTTTTCCATAGGAGGGATTTATCAGCGAAAATAAGAATATGCATTAAATTACACCCACAATCACTCCATTATGCTGCCAATTAAAATAGCTACTGCACAGTTTGAAAACCGAAGTAACGACAAAGCTTATAACCTGAGTATCATCCGTTCCCTTTCTGCACAAGCGAAATCTCAGGGCGCACAGGTGATCGCTTTCCATGAATGCGCTATCACCGGTTATACTTTTGCCCGGCACCTGGACAGGCAACAGCTAACTGACGTTGCGGAATTCATTCCGGATGGTGAAAGCATACAGGCTTTAATTGCCATTGCAAAAGAACTGGATATTGTAATCCTGGCAGGGTTGTTTGAAAAAACAGATGACGGTAACCTGTATAAAGCTTATGTATGTGTGGACAAAACAGGCCTGCTGGCTAAATACCGCAAGCTGCATCCTTTCATTAACCCACATCTTACACCGGGCGACGAATATGTTGTATTTGACCTGTTGGGATGGAAATGCGGTGTATTGATCTGCTATGACAATAACATCATTGAAAATGTCAGAGCCACTGCTTTACTGGGCGCTGATATTATTTTCATGCCACATGTGACTATGTGTACGCCATCTACCAGGCCGGGAGCAGGATTTGTGGATCCGGCATTATGGGCTGCCCGCGAGACGGACCCGACGTCCCTGCGTGCGGAATTCGACGGATTAAAAGGCCGCAGCTGGCTGATGAAATGGCTGCCGGCAAGAGCATATGATAATGGCATTTACGCTATCTTTTCCAATCCTATTGGCATGGACGATGATCAGTTAAAGAATGGCTGCTCTATGATACTTGATCCATTCGGAGATGTGATTGCAGAATGCAGGCGCTTAGGCGATGATATTGCTATTGCGACACTTACACCAGAGAAGCTCACGCAATCCGGTGGCCACCGGTACAGGAATGCAAGAAGGCCTGAGTTGTATGGAGACATCCTTTCTGCTCCCCATCAATCGGTACAGAAAGTGGTCTGGATGCAGGCGACCGAAGAATAAAATCATTAAAAAGGTCGCCCGAAAGCGGGCGACCTGATACATTATCACTGTTTCCTATTGCATTGTCAGGGGGCGGCGCAGAATCTGCACCACGAGTGTGTCTTTATTATTCTGCTGACTTAATTTAGATGTTACATTACGATCGAAAAGCATGGCAGGGCCTGCAAGGTGTTTGAAGTCGGTCAACTCCATTGGCACTCCAAATGGCGAAGGCTCCCACCAGGTTGATGTAGCTGTAGCCACTACATATGCAAAATAATATTGCCCATTTACAATCCTCACAGGGAACTTCCTCCTGTACTTACACGGAGCAGTGTAATAAGTCGGGCACTCTGACGCGGGACCACCCAATTGCGCCAGATTGATGATTGAGTCAGCCACATTCGTATTAGGATAAGGACTGTCTTGTGTATAATCTACTGCCGCAAGCATCATTAATGTATCGTTTTTGCTAATGATCTCTGTTTTTATGTTGCCCAGTAACACGTTTTTCTCATCCTGGAATTCCAGGGTATATGAGGAAAGGTGCGCTCCTGAGCCGGTTGCAGCATCTAATATGTAAGAGGAGGCCTGTCCCCTGCGTGTCAAATAGTCCTTTATGAGCGCTTTATCATATATCGGCGCACCACCAGTATACATAACAGTTTCATCCACCGTTACTACATCGCTGGGGCTGTATGATTTTTTGGAATCAGGAGAGTTTCCGTCGTCTTTACTGCAGGCAAATGCACAGGCACATATCACTACTAAAATCAGTATCTTTTTCATGGTTTAATCAGGCTTTACTTTTAAACTTGTTTAAAGGTGAATTCGCGAATATTTACAGTAAAGACAGGAGACATTAAAAAACTCCTACGCGGTGACAGTGTTTTTTTTAAAAAAAGTTCCACAGGATAAGTATAGGGGTCCTTCCGTATGATTATCTATATAATAAAAGAAAAGGACAGCATAGCCCAGTGCCATGCTGTCCTTCCATTCATCTGATAATATGGTTATTCTACAACCAGTTTATAGTTAGATTTAAATCCTTTGTTACCTATTACAGTTACATAATACAATCCCGGCTTTCTGTTACTCAGATTCAACACCACTTTCTGAGCGCCTCCGGCAACAGATCTGATAGTAACAGGATTATCAACCGTACGGCCCTGTGCATCATATATTTTTACAACAGCCTGCTCGTTTTTGCTCAATGTTATATTTATCGTTGCACTGCCGCTGGTAGGGTTCGGATAGATACCTGTAGATATCTGACCTTCACCTATATGATCAGGCATTGATAAAGCGGTGGTATTTGCTGTCAGACCAGCGCAATTTGCCGCAGATGGTGCATTTCCTGTTATCTCAATCCAGTCAATATCAGCGGTGGCGCTGGATGCTACTGATTGCAGACGAATAGTATTAGCACCAGCTTTTAGTGACACCGTAGCGGTTGTATTTGCAAATACTGTACTCCCACTCGTTCTGGGGAACGGCTGGGCGTTATTAACAGTTGTACCGTTTATGATCAGCGCCATGGTATAAGTATTACTGCTGCTGCTATTCACATAACGCCAGTTAAGCGCATAAGTACCTGCAACAGGTGCATTCACCATCCAGTTCACTCCTTTACCAGCGGAATTGGTCAGGTTAATTACCTTACCATTGCTGGCGCCACCGTTACTACTAATAGCGCCTTCATATACGCAGAGTCCCTGAGCAGTCGTTGCATTGTCTTCAATTCGGATGGTATTGGAGCCACCTGGATCCTGTGCCTGGAAGTTTGCGGTGACGGATTTATTGCCATTCATTGTTATGCTTACGGAAGTAGCTGTTCCTGACGCAGCGCCACTCCATCCTGTAAAAGTATATCCAGATGCAGGTGTTGCAGTTACAGTTACCACTGCTCCGGAATCATACGTTCCTGCCCCTGTTACAGTGCCACCAGCTGTGGGCACTGTCGCTGTACTGAGTGTATAGGTAGTGGGATTAGGGTTAGGATTAGTGCCACAGGTGGGACTTGTTAACGTAGCACCTGCACTGGCGCTAACAAGACCTTTCACCTGCGCAGCGGGTGTTACAGTCAGGGAATAAGGAGGCGTGAATGCCGTACCGCTACCTGCAGTATTACCGGAGGTATTGGTAAAGATATTATTCCGGGAAGTGATAGCAGTAAAGGTGTTATCCATCAGATCAATGGGGCTGGTTACATTTTCAAATACATTACTTTCAACCAGCAGATCTGCTTCAAAGCCGGCCATTACACATTGTGATGCAACAGTACTGTTGAACAGATTGTTGACTACATGCACCTTTCCAAACCGCACCCTTGGCATACGGGCCTTGCAACCCTGCGCCCACCAGCAATACTGCATAGTGATACGCAGCTTACCTCTGTCGCCCGTAGCGCCATCGCTGGACCCGAAAAGATTAGAGAACCTGTGATCATCTGAACCGCCAGATCCGCCAGGTCTTGGAGCTTTGTTGTAGATGAACTTACACCAGGTGACAGAAATATAATCCGAAGCGTTCTTAATATCGAGGTTACCATCTACTCCGTCCTGAAATTCGCAGTGATCCACCCAGATATTAGTACTCGCATCCACGGTAACATTATCCCAACCATCAGTGTCATAAGCACCAGGACCTTCAAATGTGATGTTTCTGAAAATAATATTAGAACATCTTTTCACACTCAATATACCTGAACCGTCTTTTGTCTGATCGCTTGATACTAAGCGGGAACCTGGTAAACCATAAATCGTCTTTCCTGACTGATCCTGGAAACTGATACGTCCTCCCGCAGGGAAAGTGATAGTGCCGGATATATGGACAACTTTCACAGCAGAAGAAGTAACAGCAGTTTTAAAATCATTGTAGTTGGTGACAACTGTGGCAGCGGCTGTTCCGCCACCTGTTACGCCACCATTTTGACTTGCCCAGCCAACTAAATTACATTGTTGGCTATGCGCAGATAAACCGGCAAGGCATATTACAGCACTTAATGCCAGTGAGAGTAAACGGCTTGATTGCATAGGGTTTGTTTTATGATATTGGTTAAAAAAAACTCATAAAGTGGAACGGCAGTTAAAATGCCACAGCGCTGGGCCAACGTAATTGTTCACAGTGTCAAGTTCCTTCTTTTTTGCTGTTTTTTCTTTTCCTGATGATAATTTATTTACGCAATCGTTGCCGGAAATATTGAGCAGTATACAGGTTCTAAAGATGCAAACTCATGCTATATAAAAAAGAAACAGCCCGGAAACGGGCCGTAACTTCTCCTTTCATTTTTTACCCTCCTATTATTGTTTCTTTTTATGCGGCTGCATTAAATTTTCAGGTGATTGTTTATAGGAATCAATGACTGTTTTAGTGGCTCTGCTACGAGTCATTATTGATCCCAGATAAATGATCAATACGACAATAACGACTATCGGCCATATTCTCTGTTTGAGAATTTCCTTCATTGTTTGCAGGATAATTTGGTTATGTATGACGCGAAGAGACAATAGCTTTACAGGCAGCTGTTAGTCCTGCCGTGTATGATTGAATGAATAGTTATGATGTATTAAAGCTTCAGGCTATTGCCGTGCAGTTTATCAAATAAGGTTTTGTTAGAAAATAGCGTTCAAGATTGATTAATGATGTACTATGGTTATGGTTTTCTGAGTGTATACTTTTTTGAGGTCAGTCTTGATGTTAAATATACTGATTATTTACGTACAGAATGAAAAAAATTTAACCTAATTATTTTAGAATGAAGTAGTTATTATTAATCCATTTTATCAAATGTGAGGGAAACTTAATTTATCATAGAGGGTAAACTTAGAAGGAAAGTTATTTTAAATATCTTTAAAAGAAAATTCGCTTTGATTGACAGGAAGAAAAAGCAGATCAATTGAATGGTGGATAACATCTGTTCAAATCCTATTTATTAAATTCGGCGATGTAAACAGAATTTCTAATTTAAATTGAAATATATGAAGCAAACAGTACCTGCTTTTATCCTGCTGCTTACCCTGGCCGCATGTGGTGGCGCCTCAACTGACAAGGCGAAAACAGAAGAAAAGAAAGAAGCGGCCGCAACTACCGGCGCAGCTTATACTATTGACACAACAGCTACTACTGTCCAGTGGCGTGCTACTCACAAAGGTGGATTTGCTCCACGCTTTGGAAGCATTAAAGTCGTAGATGGTAGCCTCAATGTTGAAAACGGCGCTGTTACCGGTGGTAGCTTTGATGTAAACATGAACACACTGCTTACAGATCCAGCATCTGTTACCGAGCCTGATAAGAAATCAACTGATCTGGATGGTCATCTGAAAAGCCCTGACTTTTTCGATGCAGCCAAGCATCCAACTGCTAAATTCGTTATCACCAGCGTTGCTCCATATGACAGCACCAAGGAGAAAAGCCTTCTTCCTGGCGCTACCAATCTTATCAGCGGTAACCTGACCCTGAAAGACAGTACGCTGAACATCACTTTCCCTGCACAAATCACTGTTGCTGAAAATGACGTTACTGCTAATGCAAAATTTGTGATTGACAGAACTGCATGGGGTATTAACTACAAAACAGAGGGTAGCCCTGAGAACTGGGTGATCAGCAAAGATGTTGAAATTGGTTTCAGCCTGAAGGCTGTGAAGAAATAATATTTGACGAAGTTGGCAAACAAAACAGCCTGGCATTATGTCAGGCTGTTTTGTTTATTCGTTCTGAGCATCTCATAAATGACTAACGACTTCCGAATAGAAAGAAAGTGTATCGTACTTAGAATACACCCTCCTATACAGCGCCTCCTCAGGCCATATTAACCTCTTCCACCAAAAACGCTACCTGGTAGAACGTATTTACCTGAGCAATGGGCTTTAAGCGAATATAAAAGTTCTCAGTAAACTCTTTAAACGCTTTGAATTCATGCATGGGAACGTTGAATTCATCAAATAATATAATATCCCCTTTTTTGAGTAAAGGATAAAGCTGGCTTAAAACGAAAATAGTAGCAGAATACAAATCTGCATCACAATGTATTATTCTGATTTCAGCGTTCTTTATCTGCTCACTATAGCGCTCAATAAAGCCCGGTAAAGTATTTTGAAACAGCCCTTTGAAGAAAAGCCCTCTTTTATCTGAGATCTCAGGAATAGCATTACTCATGGATCCTTTCTTGAAATGCATGCCCCAGTCCTCCGGTAAGCCTTCAAAAGTATCAAAGCCCGCAAAAAAGGATTGTTCATTTTTATTTCGTTCAAGCCACCACTTAAATGAGAACCCGGCGGCAACTCCAAATTCCAGATAGCTAACCTTTGATTGTTCTAATTGATAGTGATTTTTAACCTGATCGTACAATTCATACCGTAAAGAATAGTCCCTTGTTAGTTTCAAGGGGCTTTTAATAATGAGCTCCTTTTTATTTTTCAGTATCCACATGTTCAATTCCGTCAGATATGAAGAAAACAGGA
The DNA here is from genome assembly GCF_900102545.1 of Chitinophaga filiformis. Lineage (GTDB taxonomy): Bacteria > Bacteroidota > Bacteroidia > Chitinophagales > Chitinophagaceae > Chitinophaga > Chitinophaga filiformis. The sequence goes on from NZ_FNBN01000001.1 coordinate 703,431, forward strand.
AGAATTTTCTAAAAGGATATAGAACCAGGCTAACTGGAAATAAAAGAAGGAAATTCTTTATGATTTGTACGATTTTTAACATGATCTAGCTGTTGTGGGCTATTATTCTTTCGGTTTAAAATTGCGTATAAAGATATAGTTTATAGGAGAAAATATTATGCAATCCAAAATAATGTAACACGCAATTGATGTGTAGGCATAAAGCAAAAAAGGAGATCATTTCTGATCTCCTTTCTGTCGGGGCGGCAGGATTCGAACCTGCGACCTCCTGCTCCCAAAGCAGGCGCGATACCGGGCTACGCTACGCCCCGAACCCGTTAAACATCTCGCTTTGTTGCCATCGCTTTCGATGTTTGGGATTGCAAAGGTAGACGATTTTTTGATATAACCAAAAATGATTCAAAAAAAATATCAGATTTTTTAAAATAACTTTCGGACGCGGTCAGTGAGACGCATTCCCCCAAAGGGAAAATGTGCATGTACACTCGAGAAATGAAGAACACTATGAGCCTTGCTAAACTATTCTGGCTGGGTAGCCTGGCGCTCGCCCTCCAATCCTATGGACAAACAAAAAAATTGCCGCTGGTAAGAGAACAACTCTTCGACGACAACTGGCGGTTTAAAAAAGACAGTCTGACCGGAGCGGAACAACCTGACTATCCTGACGCCGGCTGGCGGATGCTGCACCTGCCGCATGACTGGGCGATAGAAGATCTCCCCGGACAAAACGACAGCACCATCATCGGTCCATTCTATAAGTACAGTCCGGCGAAAGAAGAAGGGGCCTACGTTGTGGGGGGCACCGCCTGGTACCGCAAGCAATTTATCTTACCGGCCCTTCCTTCCGGGCAAACCGTTGCCATTCGCTTCGATGGAGTGTACATGGACAGCGATGTCTGGATCAACGGACATCACCTCGGTAACCACCCATATGGTTATACGCCCTTTACATACGACCTGACGCCTTACCTCTCAGCTCCCGGACAAAAGAACATATTGGCCGTCCGGGTAAAAAATGAAGGACTCAATTCACGCTGGTATACCGGGGCGGGTATCTACCGGCATGTGCACCTGATAATGCCTCCTCCCGTACACCTGATAAAAGACGGCATCTTCATTACCACTCAGGAAGCCGGGAAACAAAAAGCCGTGATACAGGTAGCCGCAGCGATGACAGGTAGCGGAACAGGCGCCGCTAACCGAATGTTCCAGATCCGTCTGAAAGACAGTACCGGCCAGGTGGTTGCCTATGCATCACAGCCTGTTAGTATTCTGACAGACGACACTACCACCGTCATCAAACAACTCACTGTGAACAACCCGGCCTTATGGTCGCCGGGAAGACCTTACCTGTATACCACGGAAATCAGACTGCTGGATACCACGAATGCCAAGCAAACCAGTGCCGCAGACCAACTGGAGATTAAAACCGGTATCCGGAAGATCAGCATTAATGCCACCAAAGGACTGACCATCAATGGAGAGAAAGTGCTGCTGAAAGGAGGTTGCCTCCATCATGACAACGGCCTGTTAGGAGCTGCCGCCTTTGACCGGGCAGAAGAAAGGAAAGTAGAACTGATGAAGGCTTATGGGTTCAATGCCATCCGCACCAGCCATAACCCTCCTTCTGAGAAATTCCTGGAAACCTGCGACAGGCTGGGTATGCTGGTAATCGACGAGGCTTTTGACATGTGGATGGACCAGAAACATCCGCAGGACTATCACCGGTTTTTTAAAGCATGGTGGCAGCGCGATCTGCAAAGTATGGTACTACGCGACAGGAATCATCCGAGCATTATTATGTGGAGTATTGGTAATGAAATACCCGAACGGGCAGATAGTGCAGGACTCATACTCACCCGGCAGATGGTGAAAGCAATTCGCCGCCTGGACAGTACCCGTGCTATTACAGAAGCCGAGAACGATTTCTGGGAAAGACCCTATAAATGGACCGCCACAGATGCCTCCTTTGCATTGCTGGACGTTGCAGGATATAACTACCAATGGCGGAACTATGCAATAGACGAAAGACGTGTGCCTGGTCGTGTGATGTATGGATCAGAAACCGTTCCGGCAGAATTATACCATGCCTGGAACCAGGTGCAGGGACTTCCTTTTGTGATCGGCGATTTCGTCTGGACTGCCATGGATTACCTGGGAGAAGCAGGTATAGGGCATAGTACCTACACCGGCAATGGCTCCGGAAGGCTCACCTACCCCTGGTTCAATGCCTGGTGTGGCGATATAGATCTGATTGGTAATAAAAAACCTCAATCCTATTTCCGGGATGTGGTGTGGGGCAAAAGCACAGTGGAAATGCTGGTGCATGCTCCCATCCCTGAGGGATCGAAAGAAAAAGTCAGCTGGTGGGGATGGCCGGATGAAGTACCTTCCTGGACATGGCCCGGCATGAATGGTAAAAACATGCAGGTACGGGTCTTTACGAGAGGAGAAAAAGTAGAGCTTGTATTGAACGACTTCCGGGTGGCGACAAAAAACGTAACTGATAGTACACCGCTCACGGCCACTTTTGACATTCCTTATACACCCGGCGTACTGACGGCCTTTGTATATGATCGCAAAGGCAATGAGATCGGCGTCAAAACCCTGGCGATGACCAATCCGCCACAGGCCATCAAGCTGACGGCCGACCGTACACAGATAGCTGCAGACGCTAACGAATTGGTATATGTGAATGTGGATATTGTAGATGACCTGGGAAGGGTGGTACCGAATGCAAATGTACCATTGAAGCTCACCGTCGGCGGACCAGCCACGCTGGCAGCTGCGGGTAGTGCCTGTCCAAACTGTCCGGCCAGTTTCCAACAATCGGCTCTGACCACCTTCAGAGGACGCGGATTAGCCATTTTAAGGGCAAATGGACGGTCAGGCAGTATAACACTCCAGATTGAAGGTCAGGGGCTAAAAATGGCTAAAATCAGCATCCGGGCAAAATAAGTGTGCTTGTTCTCTCCGTCTTCTCTGCTTGTTCTCTGCTTGTTCTCTGCTTGTTCTCTGCTTGTTCGACGCATCTTCGACGCTTGTTCGACGCTCATACTCTCATGGCTATTCCGGCCTCCCTCTTCCTATCTTGATTTAGATAGATTGGGATTTCCCGATATGTTTGAATAATTTTGCACCCTTAAACGTGGATAATGGAAGCTAATATGACGACCCGCCAGTATTGGTCACTGATACTTATATTGGGATTAATGACGGCCCTTGGGCCATTTTCAATTGATATGTACCTTTCCGGCTATCAGGCTATTGCGGAAGACCTGCACACGACGACAGCCAGGATCGGACTTTCACTTGCCAGCTATTTCATCGGTATATCTGCCGGGCAATTACTATACGGTCCATTACTGGACCGCTTTGGCAGGAAGAAACCGCTCTATGTGGGATTGATCGTTTACATCCTGGCTTCTGCCGGTTGTATCGTTGCCAGATCACTGGATTTCTTCGTAGCAGTACGTTTTATACAGGCTGTAGGCAGTTGCGCCGCTACTGTGGCATCTGTAGCAATGGTGCGGGATTTCTTCCCGATAAAAGACAGCGCAAAAGTATTTGCCCTGCTCATGCTGGTAGTGGGCGCTTCTCCCATGCTGGCGCCGACCATAGGGGGCTACATCACAGCAGCCTGGGGCTGGCAGATTATATTTGTCGTGCTGGGACTCATGGGATTGCTCCTGATGCTGGCCTGCTTTTTCTTCCTGCCGGAAAGCCATCAGCCGGATACTTCCATGTCCCTGAAACCAGGTCCTATCATTAATGGTTTCTGGTCAGTAATGAGAGAGCCGCAGTTTTACACTTATGCATTGACGGGAGCACTCGCCTTTTCAGGATTGTTCGTATATGTGTCTTCTTCACCTGTAGTGTTCATGGATATTTTCCATGTATCTGAACGGCACTTCGGCTGGATCTTCGCAGGTCTGTCTGTTGGATTTATTGGCTCCAGCCAGTTGAACAGCCTGACTTTACGTTATTTCCGCAGTGAGCAGATCATCCGCATTGCCCTGTTTGGACAAGCATTTGTCGCGATTGTATTCTGTATCGGCACCTATATGGGATGGCTGGGATTAGGTACTACCATTTTCATGCTGTTCCTTTTCCTGAGCTGCCTGGGATTTGTTAATCCGAATGCTTCTGCACTCAGTATCGCACCTTTTAAAAAGAATGCGGGAACTGCCGCGGCGCTCATGGGCGCACTGCAAATGGGTATTGGCGGACTCGCATCCACAATAAGCAGCCTGTTTGATATGAGCACCGCTGTGCCTATGACCGTTATCATGGCCGCTACTGCTGTGTTGTCGCTGACAATGCTGCTGGCAGGAAGCACACGCATCACTAATCCTGTTTTACTGCACGAGGGAGGAGACGCTGTGGTCATTCACTAAAAGATGCTATCTTGCAGTCAGCCATATATCCTATGAAAAAGACTTTCTTATTTCTGCTTGCCCTATTGAGCTTTCAATGTAACAGGCATACTGCCAATAAGAACTTCGATCTGAAGATCAATGTAGATATTGGTAACTACAAGTATACAAGTCATCCTGTTACGGAAGCGGAGTTTCATGTTTTGAAGGCGAATATCGCGAAAACATGGCCGCAGCAGATACTGACCAGCAGCAGGACTACAACGGGGAGTAATCAGGAAGCCACTTCGGTGTTGCCATCAAAATATTCTATAGAAGAGTATATCCGTATCGCCAACGATATGGAAACTTTCAAAAAAGCACTCGTTGCTCCCGGTCAATATCTGAAAAGTACTGCGGCTTCACCGGAAATAGCCGTGCTGGAATACAACAAGGTGTTTGCGTCTTTATCTGATGAATGCATCGCCGAACCTGTCAACTATAGTGATCTGATCACTACTGCTATGCAGCCCATTCTGGCCGACAACAATATCAAACTGGAGATCTGTTATGGTTTCAAACAGATCTCCACCTTTGAAACCAAGTATACCATCTACGCCAAACTGGACCACACACTGCATACGGTCACTTTCTCCAATACCAAAGGATGTACTCCTGATAACACTTCCATTTACCTGTTGCTGAATAAAATACTGATGAGCACTGAGATAAAAGAGCGCCTGGTCAGATACAGCGATCATAACAGCCTCATATTTGTGCAGCCGGCCAGGTATGAAAGACTGGCAAGAAGACTTGCACAACCCTGATACGACTGCCTCCACTGCTGCCAGGTGAATGTAAAATTTTATACATTCACGTTATAAACACGTTAGAAAAAGATGACCATGTCAATAACCGGAACCCCAGTCGCCCTGCTCTATCAGGCGCAGCAGCCACCTGCCAGAAATGGCATTCTTAAGCCTATGAAACCCGGAGGCTATTCAGACAGCGGTGCAGATATTGCTTATGCGCTGCGCGAAAAACAGGTGCCTATAAGTACGCCTGCCATCCATCCACAACTCTCCATCGACCTGGATTGGGTATTTCCCGACACGGAAGCCGGTATACTACATGCCCTGGCTAAAGGTGCGCAGGTATTGTGGCTCAATACGATCTTATTTAACGGGCATCCTGTGGAAGCATTTCTGAAAAAAGGTATTGCTGCAGTCGGACAACTGCCCCATAATACAGACCTGTATGACGATAAGTGGATCACCAATAAACTACTGCAAAAAAATAACCTCCCTATTCCACCAGCCGTTCTGATCAGCAAAGACAATATGTACGATTATCAGCTGTCTTTTTCCTTTCCGGTAGTGGCCAAGCCTATACGCGGCAGGGGAAGCGAAGGTGTTATCGTTGCCAATACCCAGGAAGAACTGGATGCGATACTGGAAGAAATGCTGGCCGGAGAAAAATATGGTAGTGCTGTTTATGTAGAGAAATTCCTCGAGGGACAGGAAGTAACGGTGACGGTAATGCCGCCAGGTAAATATGAGATCAAAGGGGTATGCCAGGAAAAGATCAACTACTGGAGCCTGCCGGCCGTAGAACGTTTCAATCACCAGAATGGCGTAGCTCCTTACAACGGTGCTGTTGCTGTTGTTCATAACAGCAGGGTGTTGGACGATGCACAACTGCAATCTCAAAAGATCATTGCACTCTGTAAACAATGCGAATCTGCTGCGGCGCTGGTAGGAGCGAGAGCACCTGTAAGAATAGACTGCCGGCAGGATGAGCAGGGAAATTACTTCATCTTCGACCTGAATATGAAACCGAATATGACCGGAGCTGCTCGTCCACACCGGCAAGACCAGGACAGTCTATCAGCATTGGCAGCTCGGAAAATAGGCTGGACCTTTCCAGACCTGCTGGTCAATATGCTGCGGCAGCAATGGCGTCTATAGGGCACCTGCGCGTTTGCAGCAACCATGCTGACAGACAACAGCGCCTATTTGATCTTCAGCTTCTGCAGCATTTCTCCGGTAAAGGCATCAGAAGAAGCGCCATAACCCGTTACCAATACACCCTTGATACCGTTGGTGGATTCTATGGCATATACGGCCGCTTCATCTGACGGATCCGTATTGCCTTCATAACGATACACATCTACGATGTTGAAATCATTCACGCCAATTTTATTCCCCTCATTTACCAGGTAATCTCCTTCCAGGTTAAAATCAACGGTAAATCCCTGCCGTTTCAGGGAATTAATTGCATTGGAGACAGTGTCATAATGATATTCCATATCTGTTATTTTAGATAATAGTAATTGTTAATTGAGGCCTGCCGGACTTTTCTTCCATATGGCCTGTATCTTCAACAGCTTAATCAGATAAATGATCAGCAACACAAGTTCCAGCCTGAAAGAAGCGATATAGCTGCCGGTGCCGAACATTGTATAGAAACCTACAAACAGGCAAACAAGAATACCCACCGCTGCATCAACCAGCCCTATTTCAATGGCCCAATCCTTTTCAAGCAATAAACCATAAGCAACAGCTCCTTTTAAAAGGAACAATACGACTACTGCCAAGGTGATGAAAGAACTACGGTCTGAGCTTTCCAATCCATACAAAGCTACCCTGTAATCGTTCTCCATCAGGAATGCCAGTGGGTACATTGCCAGCGCTGCTACTCCTGTGAATAAAAAGAGATAACTGAATATCTTCAACCACCAGGTTAACAGCGTTCTTCTTCTTGGCAGCAACAGTTCTTCCAGGTCATCCAGTTTGTCGGCGATGATAGACTTGTCTTTCATACACTCGGGTATTAAGGGTTACTCCAGACAAATATACGAACTACCGCTGCAGCCTGCCGTAAAAAAAGGACCGTTCCTGGAGAGAAACGGCCATTAACAATCAAGCTCCACTGTATGAATAAAAGGAAGGATATACTTTGAAAATAATATCGTAGCTCATCACATTCCATACTGGCATTCCATAGTCGATAGACTAATAGTTCATAGTAAAACACCGGTTAATATTCCTGGCTAGTTTAACTATGTCTGATTGGGCTGATGTTCATTGTTAAGCGCTATCTTCTATGAACTATTGCCTATCGTCTACAGATTGCTCACTATCCTTATAAGCTACTGACTGACTTCCGTCACACACTGCCAAAACCCTCGTTCATCCTCTTTACCTATGAGTTTTACTGTCTGTTGATCCCTGTTTTTTACTGTTCGTTGATTTCTCTACAAAACTACCCTCATAGCGCCTGAATGTCAATTGCCTAATCACCTGTTCTGTTGTACTTTTTATGGAGAACTTTATAACGTATGCCGCTTCACAATACCGAGTTTCTTCATCTTTGAAGCGAGTGTGGAAGGCGGCAGGTTCAGTAATTCTGCTGCTCCACCCGGACCGGATATTTTGTGATTACACTTTTTCAGTACGCTAAGTATATGTTCTCTTTCTAATTCTACAATTGTCTTAATATCTTTTTCGGCAGTAACTACTACCGTTTCTTTCTTGGCAGATACCGGCAGCGATACTTCTTTGATCATGCTGTCACGTGCCAGCAACACACTTCTCTCTATCAGGTTCTGCAGCTCACGTACATTACCTGGCCAGCTGTAGTCCACCAGTTGCTTCAATACTGCCGGCACTATTCCATCCACCACTTTTCCTGTTGCCGCAGCATACAAACGGATGAAATGATTGATGAGTAGCGGAATATCTTCCCGGCGCTCGCGTAGCGCTGACAGCATGATAGGGAACACATGCAACCTGTAATACAGATCGAGGCGGAAGCGCCCTTCAGCGATCTCTTTTTCCAGGTTACGGTTGGTCGCTGCAATGATGCGTACATTGACTTTCAGGGGTCCGTTACCACCGATCCTTTCAATCTCCTTTTCCTGTAAAACACGCAATAGCTTTACCTGCAGATCGGCCGGCATATCCCCTATTTCATCCAGGAAAATAGTACCACCATCTGCTCGTTCAAACTTCCCGATCCTTTTCTCGAGTGCACCGGTAAAAGCGCCTTTCTCATGACCGAAAAGTTCTGATTCTATCAAGTGCACAGGCAAGGCCGCACAGTTCACTTTGACGAGTGGTTTTGCTTTACGGGGCGATAACTTATGAATACAATTCGCCACGCCTTCTTTACCGGTTCCGGTTTCTCCCAATATCAGCACAGAGGTATCCAGCGGAGCTACCTGGCGGATCAGTTCAAATACCCGTAACATGGGAGTGCTTTGCCCGATAATGCCTTCAAAGTTGGGAATAGGCGGCAGCTTGTCTTGTTGCGCCTCCACCACTTTATCCGGCTGGAACGCAGGCAGACGCGGAGGTTCCATCAGCTGTTCGCTACCTGGCTGTATATTTAACGCACGATGATGTTCATAACGATAGCGGGCAATATCCAATGTTACCAGCAGGTCTTTCTCCCGGAATGGCTTCACTATAAAACCATAGGGCTGGGTTATTTTTGCTGCTTCCAGCACCTGGCGGTTGCAATTGGCAGAGAGGTACACAAAAGGTATGTTTGCTTTATTCAGTTCTACTGCCAGGTCTATGCCTGTCTGGTCTCCTTTCAGGTAGATGTCCAGCAATACGAGGTCTGGCCTTTCCGTTTCTATGATCTCCAACGCCCGGTGTACAGAACGGGCCACGCCTGAGACCTTATAGCCAGCGCGCTCCAGCGTTAACCGTATGTCGCCCGCAACAATCAGCTCGTCTTCTACGATCATAATTTTTTCTTCCATACTAAGCAGTTTTGTTTACTAATTTCAGTAAGCCGGGAACTTTTTCCCTGGTATGTTGTGGTTTAAATATCATAATGACGGATACTCCATCCTTATTCTTAACGGATAGTTTTCCCTCCAGTTGCTCGCTTAATGTTTCCATGAGGGTGATGCCCATGGAAGCATGTCTCCTTTTTTCAAAATCTGCCGGTAGTCCTTTCCCGTCGTCTTTCACTGAGAGCAGGACATTATTATCTGCGATATAATGCAGGTTAACTGTTATGGTTCCTTCACTACCGGCCGGGAATGCGTATTTGAATGAATTGGTGATAGCCTCATTCAGGATCAGCCCGATTGGGACGGCCTGACAAACCTCCAGGTATACATCGGCTATCTGCAAATCAAAAGAAATCTGCTGTAATCCGGCAAAGCTATCTCTAAAATATGCAACAAGTTCCCTGATATATATATCCATATCAACTACGGCCATACTTCCGGACAGGTACAATTTCTGATGAATGAGAGAAATGGCCTGCATCCGGTGCCGGCTTTCCTGGATGGCCGCCAGCGCATTTTCATCGTCCAGGTGGGCCGCTTGTGCGTTCAGCAGCCGCATGATGATCTGCAGGTTATCCCTCACCCGGTGATGGATTTCCTTTACGAGCCATTCCTTCTCTGCCACCAGTTTGCGTTGTGTGCAAAGCAATACATGCAGGGATTTATGTTGCTCATGGATCTCCCGCTGCTGTAAATGCAATTGCCGGTTGACGTTCTGTTTCAGCTGATAACGGTTATAACCCAGTATCAGTAATATCACCAGCATCAATGTGCCTCCTATGATCACATTTCCTTCCAGGCGGGCCCGTTGCAGATCGTTCTTTTGCAGCAGTCCCTGGCGGGTCAGCAATTGTATGCTCTGTTCCTTCAGCAACAGGTCCTGGTCTTTTTTCTCGATTTCATATTGCATCTGCAGCTGTGCGATCTCCCTTGTTTTTTCTTCACCGTAGAGAGAATCCTGCAGCGATTTATACTGTTGATAATAGACGATCGCATCAGCATAATTTCCCAACGCAGAATCTGCCCGGAAAAGGTACTTGTAATCATTTAACAGCTCGTAAGTATACCCACCGTTTTTACAATAGATCTCATAGTTTTTCCCGTACCACTTTACTTGTTCATAATCTTTTGTTGCCAGGAAATATTTGATCATAGCCACATATATTCCATCCTGCATATAGTGGGAGGCGCCGAACAGCCTGGATAAACATTTTAACTTTTTCACACGGGCATAAGCTTCTTCATACCGGCCCAGGCTGAGATAGCTGTTAACCAGTCCCGCTGACAAAGTGATCTTGTCTTCATCAGAAGTAATATGGTAGTGTTTCTCCATATCGTTCAATATGTGAATAGCCTCCTCCGATCTGCCCAGGCTTTGCAGCGTGTTGGCAATGTTCGGAAGCAAGGTCAGAATAGAAGTCGTATCATTCCATTTCTTTGCTACGCCCAATGATTTTTTAAAATATGTCAATGCCTGTGCATAGTCTGCCAGGTGATAGAATGTAAGTCCTAACCTGTTGTAAATGGTACAAAGCATCAGGGTGGTGTCCTGTTGACTTTCTGCAGTTTTTACCGCCAGAAAACCATTCTTCAGGGCTATTTTATAGTTACCCATCTGGCCGTGTACATTTCCCAGCAGGTCATAAATACCCTGCAAATTGGGATACTGTATCTCCTTATAAATAGCCAGTGCCTCTTCCAGTGCTGACAGCGCTGGTGCCAGCACACCCCGGTGATTATGGCAGTCGCCCAACATCTGTAACGCCATTGCCTCTTTCAGCTTGTTAGCAGCTGTTTTATACAGTGCAACAGCCTTTTCATAACAGGCAATTTTTTGTGTCAGTCCATCCTCCGAATAGGTATCATATCCTCTTGCCATTTCCATCCAGGCATCTCCGATCCCTTCGGGCACAGGATGCTGCACCTTCTGCCGGGTAGAAAGTGACTGTATCAAATTTAGTTGTGCAACTACTACAGTGGGCCAGGAACATAATATCACAAAATAGAGCCGCAGTACCCATGTATAGCAACTGCTAATATGGTCCCCATGTCTTTCAGGCATAGTTCGTGATTTCCTCCTTAAATTCTGCTGGTCCGGTAAAAGCTTGTTTTTCCCGGTATTTAAAGTTGACCGTAATTATTACACCGTTATGGTGCTGTATGTTCAATGTGCCCTCCAATTGTTCACTCAATGTATTTATCAGCGTCATTCCCATTGACTTTTTACGGAGCGTCCCGCCGTCGGCAGGGAAACCCTTCCCGTTATCTGCCACAACAAGTGTCAGTTGCTGATCGCCTGTTTGCTGCAGGGAAACGAGGATCGTACCATTGCCAGTAAACGCATATTTAATGGCATTGGTAATTGCTTCATTCAGGATCAGCCCCACAGGTACGGCCTGCGATACATCCAGCTTTACGGGTGCGATCTGCAGGTCGAAACTGATCCTGTTCATACCCGGAAAGCCATCCTTGAGATAGATCACCAGCTCATGGATGTAGGTATGCATGTCTATCAGCGCCATATTCTCCGACTGGTAAAGCTTCTGATGGATCAGGGAGATGGCCTGCATCCGGTACCTGCTTTCCCTGATGGCATTCAGTGCATCCTTATCATCCAGGAAGGCGGCCTGTGTATTCAACAAGCTCATAACAATCTGGAGGTTATTCTTCACCCGGTGATGGATCTCTTTCAAGAGCCACTCCTTTTCTTCCAGCAGTTTATCCTGGGTGCTGATCAGCTCCTGCAGGGAGAGATTCTGCTTATAAATTTCCTCCTGCTGCTGTTTCATCTGCCTGTTGCTACGTAATTTCAACTGGTACCGGTTATATCCCAGCAACAATAATAGCAGCAACATACCCGCTCCACCAAAGATCACATTTCTGATAAACCAGGCACTTTGCAGTCTTGCGTCCTGCAACTGCGCTTCCCGGGTCAGCAGCTCGATGTTCTGTTGTTTCAGTTTCAGCGTCTGGTCTTTCTGTTCCGTTTTAAACTGTGCCTCCAGCTGGTTCAGTTGATGATGCTTTATTATTTTAAATAAGGAATCATGCAATGCTTTATACAACTGGTAGTGCCGGATAGCATCCTGGTAATGGCCCATTGCAGAATCAGCCTTAAACCAGGTGGCATAACTCCGGGCCAGCACCTCCAGCCGACCGTCTCTTTCCGCTGCAGCTACCAGCGCGGCAGAATATCGCCTTACAGCCTCATATTGTTTTTTATCGTGATAATACCTGATCAATCCTGTATATATGGTTATGCTATCAGTCACTTTGTTTTCCCTCTCCATAAAAGATGCATAGCGTGCCTCTGCCTTCCCCAGGACAATATTATCTCCTGTATCCGGCAACTTGTTTAAAAGCTGTTGCAGCTTTACTTCTGATGGAAGTAGTTTGTTCAGTGCCACGCACTGTAACAAGCAGCCCATCACGCAATAGGAAAGCAACAGTAGCCTAATCATAAATTAATTATTTTAATACGTCTCTCCTACGACCAATGTTTTCTATTATTTGCGCTAATTGTTCTTGTCTTATATTGGGACGGCTAGCTGGCATTGTATTTTAAAGATTGGCTTGATTGCTTGAGGGACAGGAAAAGTACAACATTTTTTACGTCCAGGCAATGTCTTATCCCGCCGCTTATCCGATTTGTTGTTTAAATGACACAATCACCGATACACCTTCATCCTCCCGGATGCTGATAGTGCCCTCCAGTTGTTCTGCAAGCGTTTCCATCAGGCGGGTGCCCATAGAGCCTTGTGTAAACACATCAAATCCCGGCAGGAACCCCTGTCCGTTGTCGGAAACACTGAGTATTAACTGGCCGTCCAGTGTGCGAAGTAAGGATACAATAATAGTTCCCTGCTCATTCCCACCGAAGGCATACTTAATAGCATTTGTAAGTGCTTCATTGAGTATGAGGCCAACGGGTACCGCCTGGGATACGTCCAGCTGTACCGGGGCAATCTGCAGATCAAAATAAATCCGCTGTATACCTTCAAAATTATCTTTCAGGTAAGCGATCAGCTCACGGATATAGGTTGGCATATCTATCAATGCCATATTTTCTGACTGATATAATTTCTGATGGATCAGGGAAATTGCTTGCATGCGGTGTTTACTCTCACTGATGGCCCTCACGGCATCCGCATCGTGCAGGTAAGCTGCCTGGGTATTCAGCAGGCTCATAACAATTTGCAGGTTATTCTTTACCCGGTGGTGGATCTCTTTTACCAGCCATTCCTTTTCCTCCAGCAGCTTGTCCTGCGTGGTGATCAGTTCCTGCAGGGCAAGGTTTTGTTTATAAATTTCATCCTGTTTCTGCTGCAATTGTTTATTGTTCTGCTGTTTCATCAGGTAACGGTTAAAGCCCAGTCCCAGCAGCAGCAATAGCATAAAGGCCCCGAAGATGATCACATTGCGCGTAAGCCTGGCCTGGTTCAGCGCTGACTGCTGCAATTGTCCCTGCCGGGTCAGCAGTTGAATATTCTGTTGTTGCAGCCGGATATCCTTGTCTTTTTTATCGATGTCAAACTGCACCTGTAACCTGGCAATCTGGCCAGCTTTCGCTACATGAAATAACGAATCGTTCATTAGCTTATATTCCTGGTAATGTTTGATGGCGGCGGGATAATTCTTCAATGCGGAATCTGCCTGGAACCAGCATAAATAGTTATGGGATAAGACATTGACCAATCCTATATTTCTACAAACGTCATCCTGCAATGAACAATAGTAGGACGCTTCCACGTACTGTCGGTTGGCAAGGTAGTACATGACCAATGCATCATAGATCATTGTCTGATAATAATTGTATGCCGACATCTGCCGCGAGAAGCTTTGCAGCTGTGGAATAAACGCCTTTGCCTTGTCATACTGACCCATTGCCGTATAACATTTCACCATATTGGCAGAGATCCAGAGGCGATCTTTAAAGATCGGTCGCCGGTATATTTCAACGATCTTGTTCAATAATGCCAGCGCAGCTTCCGGTTGCCCGGTCTGAAGATAGGTACCGACAATATTGGTGCTCACGACCAGGAAAGAAACGGTGTCTTTGTAGCGGTTGGCAATTTTCAGCGCCGCACGCAGGCTTTCCATTGCCTCTTTATAGTCGCCCAGCTGATAATAAGTAATCCCCAACCTATTGTAAATAGTGCAGAGCTGCAAGCTGCTGTCATGCTGTTCTTCCGCCGTTTTTACGGCCATGAGCCCGTAAGTCATACCCAGGCTGTAGTCGCCCGAACTCGTAGCTATAATCCCCAGCAGGTCATACACTCCCTGGAGGTCTTTCTTTCCTGTCTCCTTATAAAGTACAAGCGATTTATTTAAAAGGACGACCGCCTCCCTGAATTTACCCCAGCAGTGGTAACAATCACCTGTCATTTTCAGGGCATAGGCCTCATTCTTCTTATCACCGGCGCTATGGTACAGGGCCGTCGCCTGCTCATACAGATGGATTCTTTCTTTCAGCGGCGGTTCTTCATCAATTGAAAAGTAGTTGCCGTACTCCATTAATACATCGCCAAGGTCGCCTGGCAGGTCGGCAGACTGTAAGATGGTCCGTGCTTTCAGAATGGCAGCTTTTCCATCCTCGGGCATCCCTTTTTCCCTGTACACTTTCGAGTAGTAATAAAGACATCTGGCCTCCAAACGAGGATCTTTCACATGCGCATTAATCCGGGAGGCCCGTTCTACATATAATTGTCCGCTGTCCAGATCGGCTGTCTTTTCACCATTCCGGTCCACATAAGCATGGGCAAGTTGTAAGAGGATATTGATCTTTAGTGTATCTGTATTGGCTTTCAACAGCTTTTGCTGTAATATAGGGACAGAGGGTTCAGGCTGGCCCATACACGATAGTATGCCCCAAAGCATCATATGGAAGACCAGCGATAGCCTATACATAAGTTAAATAGTTTTTGTCCCTGCAGCCGTAGGTAGCTACAATAATCCGATATTGTTTTTAATAATTCTTTCTATTCGATAATATGTACAAGAGAATCGATAAAACGGCAGTTGCCGTGAGAGGATTTATTCAATAGTACGCAGGAACTCGAGCAATAATTTGTCTTTCAGCATGCCGGTATAAAGGGCTTTCGTTCTGTAAGAAGTATCCAGCACCACCCAGGCAGGATATGCTGCATGATGTTGCATCAGCTTCGCGGCCAGCGCATGTACACCTTGGGTACCGTAGGGGATAAAGGAATAAGTAGTATCATTAAACACAATGGGTTGGCGACTTTCAGCATTCAGGGCTACATAGTAGTATTTCTCAGATAACAGTTGCTGCACTGCCGGGGAACGTTCGATCTGCCTATCCTGCATTTTGCAGTAACTGCACCAGTCGGTATAGATCTTAATGACTATAGGTTTCGGATGTACTGCCATACTATCCTGCAGATAGGTAAAAGTAACCGGCCCTTGTTGAGCAAGGAGCGGTGCTGTTAGCAATATATATATGATGCAGATGAAAAACTTGCGTATCATTATTTGAACAGGTTATATCTCACTCCCAGAAATCCCCTGATACCCTGCAGCGGCGCATAGTTATATTCAGTGTCGAATGTATAACCATTGGGATTATTCACCGGATCATTCACATGTTTATCAAAGGGATCAAAAGGTCTCATCAATGCATATTTAGGTACATAGTTCAGCAGATTCTTTACACCACCGTATACCTCCCATCCTTTGGCAAACTTCTTTGTGACCTGTGCGTTGGCCAGCAGGAACCACGGTGAATATTCGGGCCTGTAGTCTTTAGGTTGTATGGGCAGGCGCATAGGGCCATTCCAGTTGCCGGTAAGATCAATTCCAAAACCAGCCGGCAGACTATAGCTGATAGTAAAAGTACCAGACCATTTAGGCGCATCTATTTGCCTGCTTTTTACCGGGATACCTGCCGCATTTTCATCTATCTGGTATACATCCATGTAAGTGATACCGGCAAGCACTTTCAGTGGGAAAGCAAAGGCGGCATCCACATTCAGCGAGGCACCTTGTGAAACTGCATGTCCGCGTAGATTATCATAGATGATCTTATCAGGGTCGGTATCGAAATCACCAGTGATCTTATTGGTGAAATAAGAGTAGAAGCCGGTAGCATCGAGGTTGATGAAGGCGGTATTCATCGGGATCTTCAGCACATAGTTCAGGTTCGCGTTGTAAGATTTCTCAGGTTTCAGCGCTTCTGCTATGACTACCTGCCGGGAGCCGGTCAGTGCCGCATGATCTTCCGTAAACAGGTTCACTACACGGAAGCCAGTACCCAGGCTGGCCCTGAGCGTATTATTCGCGTCAGGCGTCCACTTATAGGCGATACGGGGAGAATGGATACTACCGTGATTTTTGTCATGGTCGTAGCGATACCCCAGCAGCAGTTTATGTTTTCTGGCAAAAGACCACTCGTCCTGTACAAAGGCACCCGGTAGAGGCGTTTTAGCGGGCATGTTAAGCTTACCATCTTCTGAAAGTGTAGCGGGTGTGTTATCGTCATACCAGGTGTAGCGGTAAGAGATGCCGGTCAGCAGGTTATGCTTTTCACCCAATTGTTTATCCCAGTAGAGTTGTGTAAATCCTACATGTTGTGTAGCCATGTAGGGCACTCGACCATAGTAAGAGTTCTGTTCATGCCTGTTGTAAGAGTATTGCAGCATGATCTTTTCTTTTACCGGAAGCTGGTACATACCGATCAGTTCTACTCTTTTGGTATAAATGCTTTCTCCGTAGATGCTGTCGCTACCGCGCCAGGCTTTCGTCCAGCGCATATCGCCACCCCAGCGGTCCTCATATACATATCTGGCAGCGATACTGGCCTGCCGGTTTTCCTTACGGCGGAAGGACCATTTATTAAAAACGGAGATACGGTTTTGTATGGTCAGGTCGGTGAAGCCGTCGCCGTTATTATCTTTTGGGTGCTGATAGTTGAACCAGCTGACGCCAAATAAGCCGGAGGCTTTGCCTGCATTGACTTTCATGGCGGCGTCTATATTATACTCTCCCCAGCTGGAACTAAATATGTCTGCGCTGACGAGGGGAGCGTTTAATGGGTTTCTCGTGATCACGTTCACAATACCTCCCATTGCTTCAGAGCCGTATAAGGAGGAGCCAGGGCCTTTTACTACTTCAATACGTTCCACCATGCTCATAGGAATACCACTCAGGCCATATACGGTCGACAAGGCACTTACGATCGGCATACCATCTATCAGGATCATGGTGTATGCGCCTTCCATCCCGTTGATGTGAATGTCGCCTGTATTACAAACGTTACAGTTCAGCTGAGGCCTTACGCCATTTACCATACCGATGGACTCTAACAGGGAGGGGGAGGGATTTTTCTGAAAATATTTAGGGGTATAGACTTCTACTGGCACCGGACTTTCTGTCCTGCTAACCGGCTTCAGGGTACCGGTCACTACGACATCATTCAGTTTGGTTACGTCCTGCTGCAGTCTTATCTGCAGGGAGATCTTTCCAGCTGCGGTAACCGTCACTTTCCTGGAGTAGGACATAAAGCCTGTAGCGGAGGATTTTAGCGTATAAGTGCCTGCTTTCACATTGTTCAACCTGAAATAGCCGGTAGAGTCGGTGGCTACACCTGCCTTGTTTTCTGCCAGGTACACGTTGGCCAGGTAGACTGGTTGTCCTTCAGACAGTACATATCCGCTGATGGTACCTGTGGAAGATTGCGCTGTCCCTGCCGAGGGAAACGCCAGGCAAACAACGGATATCAATAAAGATATTTTTAAATATGCAAAAGTATAAGTACGGATCATTTCTTAATATTATTTAGCCTTATCTAAATTATTATTTTAGACAAATCTAATTATTTATTCAGAAAGTTGTACTCCTTAAGTTAATAATCTGGCATTTTTCAGAGAAAGTAAAGTGAATATCAAGCCTTACCGGTATAACTATACCGGCAACGTACAAGGCATTTGAAGCGGAATTTATTGTTTCCGGCTCAGTAATTCCTGGACCAGGGGAATGTAAGCGCTTTTAGGGAAGTTGGTTTTGAAATAATAGAACAGCTCTATCTGGGCAGCATTTCCCTTATGGTGATCGGGGATATTAGCCAGGAATTCATTGCCTGCCACCATTTCATGCAGATTGGCGGGGGCGTAGGCGAAAAGCCTGTAGGACTCGTCGAAGCGCTGCCAGAAGTCCATCATACTGGCGCCGCCCCGGATATATCCTTTTTTAATGAGGTAGCACTTTTTAGCGATCAGCTGGTCCACACCGGGGCTGGAGACATATTTTACATCAAAGGGATCATACAGGTCTGAGGCGTCCTGGACAATCTGTTTCAGTTCCTTTTCATTCAGGGCTTTGTTTTTTCTGTCGGCGGGATTTTCCAGGCGTTTGCCTACGCTGTTGAGCAGGTAGTATACCAGCCGGCTTTCCAGGGTAGTGACCATACTTTCATAGAATCCTACTGATACCTGCCCTTTTCTGAGGTGCACCAGTAAGGGCGCTTTCAGATCAAAGAGGGTGGAGCGCATCCCCCAGAGGGCTCCATTCACAGATCTGGCCGTATCCATGACGCGGTCCATAGCGCTGCTCAGCTGGTCAGGTGAAAAGGGAGTATCATTATTGAACAGGTCGTGTCCGGCGGCATTGCTGCCAGAATAGATCTTTTTGTCTGCGCTGCCTTCCCGGCTGATGCCAATATCCACGGAATCGCCTGGTTCTACATAGAGGACTGACTTAACGTATTTGTTCTCTACGGTGATATAACCGGGTGCATCCATTGGCACTGTCAGGGTAAACTGGTGATTGGTTACTTTTCCGGCGCTTTGTTTATAGAGTGAGTTGAAATATGTTCCGATAGGCTTGTAGACAAATACATCAATACTATCGGGAGCATCCGGTACTTTTCCTGTAATAACAACCTGTTGCGCGAATGCGGTGAATGGAATCAATAGGATAAATAGTACTTTTCTCATATCATTTTCTTTCAAATCGGACCCTCTTGAGCTGCCGGGTAACATTTAAGTTGGCACATTAATATTACACAAAAAAAAGAAATCCCCGGGATGAATATACCGGGGAGCCTGCTTTTTTTATAATCCTTCATCATTTTTCGTCTATGGAAACTTACACATTGATGGATAATATAGCAGGAAAGTATAGGGCATAGGATATAAGGGTCTCGTTTTGAATGTGAATTAATTGTAATACAAAGCTACACTCCGGCTGTCTTCCGGAAACTGACAACCATCATTCCTTATCGTGATACTGGTCTGGTAATCCGGTTTCTCAGGGGTAATTAATAGTTCTGGGGAGAAATAGGCGGCAGAGGCATCGCCTCATGATAACTTTATGCAGGTGGGCTAGTTCGGGAGGCTTATATCGAGAAGGCTGAAAAGGGGAAAGCACCCCTTCGTAAAGGAATGCTATGTCAATTTTGCGGGTAGGGTGACTGACGAACACCTGTATTTAGTGAGGGGAATTAGTAGCTGGCCTGTCCGATATCCAGCCTGTTGATCTTTCCGGCTGCATTGATATGGAACTTAAAATAGGTCTTGAAATCGCCCCATTGATCACTGTGAAATTTACCATAGAGATCCAGTCCGTTGTTTTCCACCTTATCGATGCTGGTGAAGCGTTCATGTCCCAGGGCCTTTTCGAAGAAACTTCTGAAGTTCATTTTATTCCCATCGTCGTATAACGCTGCGTCTGCGGTGAATAAAGCGAACCAGGCTTTGCTATCGGCAGTTTGCAGTGCGTCGATTGCTTTTTTAACGGTGGTATTAGTCAGTTTATCAGTGTTCATTGTATTGGATTTACTTTGTCCTTTAACGGTCAATGTGCATATCATCAATGCCATTGTATAGATGAAGATCCTCATTTAGTGGGTTTTAGCGAGTGGGTGCTGTAAAAAGATAGCGACCAGGTTCATCATGAGGAAGGGCAGTTCAATAGCAGCGCCTTTGAGATCTTTTAAAGATAACTGCAGACAGAGTACCAGTAAAATGGCGGCCGCCATGAGGAAGTTTCCTGCTACGAAGGTCCTTGGGAATAAGATCAGCACTGCACTTAACAATGTTACGATCCCATTGATCAATACAGCGGGCCTGTTGAAGTGAAAACGGCTCAGCATCTCTACCATTTCCGGCTTACCGGAGATCATTGCCCATCCCTGCTTTACACCCATGAACACAATTACCAGGACCAGGGCTGTATTTAATATTCTGACGAACATGCTACTATTTTTTAAGTGAATGGCGGGCGGAGTCTTAGTTTGTGGCTCCGCCGTTTACCAACAAATGCTGACCAGATACGAAAGAAGACAGATCACTTGCGAAGAATTCAGCGATGTTAGCCACATCTTCCACTTCTGCCAACCGGCCCATCGGACAGCTGTCCAGCAGTTGTTTTCTCAATTCAGGATATGCCGCAGGATCCACGAAGATACCGGAATGGTCTACCGCGAAAGGAATGATCGAGTTCACTGTCACCCCTCTGTAACCGATCTCTTTTGACAGGATGTCTACCAGGTAACGCGGAGTTGTTTTGCTACCGCCATATACAGCCATACCTGGAACGGGGAAGGAAGTGGTGCTGGATGCGATATAAATGATACGTCCATTATCTTCTACATGTTTTGCAGCCTGCTGCATGGTGAAATAAGAACCTTTGGTATTGATAGAGAACACGCGGTCAAACTGTTCTTCTGTGAAGTCAGTTACCGGGGTTTCTACCAGCTCAATACCTGCGTTTGCCACTATGATATCGAGCTTTCCGAAAGCAGCTTTTGCTTCTGCAAACAGGCGTTCGATATCTTTTACTTTACTCACATCTGCCTGTACTGCGATCACATTAGCGCCCATGGCTTTGATATTGCTTACTACTTCTTCTGCGGATGCTTTATCTCTGGAATAGTTGATGACGATGTCTGCGCCCAGTGCAGCATAACGTTCTGCGATGGCTTTACCTAATCCTCTTGCTGATCCTGTGATGAGTGCTACCTTACCTTTTAAGCTATTCATGATTGACATTTATTAAAATTGTTACTGTTTATTGTTAATTGATGTTTTATTTAAGCCATACCACCGTTTACGCCTATGTTTTGTCCGGTGATCCAGGCTGCGGCATCACTTGCCAGGAACGCCACTACTTCTGCAATTTCTTCAGGCTTACCGAGACGGTTAAAAGCAGCCATAGATGCCAGGCGGTCTATTACTTCCTGTGATTTTCCGTTCATAAATAAATCGGTGCTGGTTGGGCCAGGAGAAACAGAGTTCACATTGATACCTCTGGCGCCCATTTCTTTTGAGAATACGCGGGTTAATTGTTCTACTGCTGATTTAGTAGCTACGTAAGTTGCGTAGGTAGGTATCATCACACGGTTTACAGTAGTGGAGAAGTTGATGATAGATCCTTTATCGGCCAGCTTGGTGGCCGCTTCACGGAGTGTATTAAACGTTCCTTTTACATTTATATCGAACTGACGTTCGAAGTCTTCATCTGTGGTATCCTTGATGGGTTTTAGGATCATGATGCCGGCATTGTTCACCAGTACATCAATCCTGCCATAATGTGCGATGGCTGCATCGAACAGGTTCTTTACATCGGCGCTCTTGCTGACATCTGCCTGTACAGCGATAGCGTCGCCACCTTTTTCTTTGATGTCTGCTACAACCTGGTCAGCAGCGTCTTTACCACCGGCATAGTTGACAATAATTTTCGCTCCTTCTGATGAAAGTTTGTGTGCAATGGCAGCGCCGATACCTCTTGAAGCGCCTGTTACTAAGATTACTTTGTTTGTTAGTGTGTTCATGTTGCTCTGTTTTTGTTTGTCGTTGTTGACATAACAAAGATGGAACATAAACACGCCCTAAAATTGCAAGATTTACACTATTAGTTGCAAAAATCTAAGACACCCCTGTTCCGAGGTGTTTTCTGTATAAAACAGGGGTGGTATCGGTGTATTTCTTGAAATAGTTACTGAAGTGTGCGGTCTCCGCAAACCCAAGCTGGTCTGCGATCTGCTTAATAGGAGTAGCGGAATTCTGTAATAATGACTTCGCTTCTGTAATGGTCTTATCAATGATCCAGGTACTGACAGATTTACCTGTTTTCGTTTTAATCACGTTATTCAGGTAATTGGGGTGTAGGTTTTGTTCGTTTGCATAGTCCTGTGCCCTGAAAACGCGTTTAGCCTTTCCGGTGCTTAGTTCACGGTAATGCTTTTCCAGGGTTCTTTTGAAGTTCTTCACAATCTGGGAGCTGCGGTTACCTTCGTAGATCGGGTTGTAGTCTTCCCAGAAGTATTCTTTTATCTTTAATAATAGTACTACAAACAGGTTCCCGATCATCTTATTCTTATAAGGAGAGTTCGAGAAGTACTCTTTATAGATCTGGAGGTATAATGGTTCAAATTCGGCAAATACCTCTGGTTGTAATACTCTTGCAGGGACAGTTTCTGCCAGCAGGAAAGGGAATTCCTCAAATATGTTAGCATGGACGTTCTCCTTCAGGAAAGACTCACTCATGGTCACCAGATAGACCTCCTTCAGGCAATGCCATTCAAAAGACTTATAGTGCCCCGGATTGGTAAAGTATATAGTATGCGGTTTTGTACAGAACTCCAGATCGTCTGTAGTATATCTCCCTTCCCCATCCTTTATAAACAGAAAAGAGTAAAAATTGGCCCTGTATACGCAGGATTTAAAGGGCAGTTCCCCATGGATGTCCATCAGCTTGTGGATCGTAAAGTCGTTCTTTGGGTCGATCAGGTCTACCGGTAAGCCGAGATACTCGTAATTCTCGATCAGATTATTAAAAACGGGGGGCCTGTCTGTTGTTTTCTGCCTAGTCATGGTAACGGAGGAGGTTTAGATAGGGTTAAAGTTACAAAAGGTTTAAGCCATCTTGCAACATATAACCCCTAATCATTATAAGACCTCTCTTGCGCTGGCTGCCGGGGTCAATATTTCAATCTGGGGAGGGGAGATTAGGCCGCTGTCATCCCGCTGTTGTTGGAAGACTTTGAAGGAAGGCGTATTTAATACTGCAGTCTGGATGTCTTCGTTTTTGTAATGGGAGATATGGGTGAAGATGTTTTCGTTGGTGTAGACGGTGTATTGGAAGTCGTTCATTTTCCTGAAATCCTGCATAAAGGTTTGGATATTCTGCAGGTTCTGGGCTACGAAGGATGGTTTTACTGTGTAAGTTACTTTTACTGCTATCATGTTTTTTTACGTTTTATATAGAGATAGACAGTCGTGGGTATAAAAACGTGACGGGATCTCCAAAGTTTTATTGCTGTCTAGTAACCAGGATCGTTTAGGGCTGAGTTAAATTGCAGGTGTATCGCAGTAGAGTACATAGTTTACCTGTAGGCCACTGCCCTATATACAGCTTTTTTCGCCAAAAGAGTTCTGTCTGCGCAACAGAACTCTTTTGGTTTTTATAGGGATCGGTTGCTATGATTTTTTATCCGTGATCTCCAAAGTTTGAGATTTTATTCCTAAGTAAAAGGATTCCTATCGATCATATCTTTGTTTTAGAGAGTCAACGAGCTCTCACCATTAATTGAAAAAACATCATATGCTACCATTGCTATCGTTAAAGAAGATATTCATGAAAAATAAACTTGTTACCCGTAAACGATTCACCGCATAATATATTTTTATATCCACGCCATAGGGCAACCTATGAGGAGATGGCTTTGAGAAACCTGTAATCCATATTATGCCAATGACTTACTCCGGTAATTATTTAATATAAAAATATTGTCCTGGCCAGGATAGGCCCCTTTATGGGGGTATTCAATGGGGAAGCCGAAAACCATTAGAAAAGAGTAGGCGTTAATCCAAATACATAAGTTTAGCCTTTTGATTTATAAAGGCGCTAAGATTATGAAGAAAGCAAAAATCGTTTTATCTGCGGTTGCATTGTTCGCAGTAGTTGGTGGTGCGTTTGCATTTAAAGCTACAAAATATCAATCTCGTAACGTATATAGTTCATACGCTACTACTACTAATGGACAGCCAACAATTTTATGTAGTACAACTAATCTTCATGCAGGTCCTAATGGTAACCCTACTACAACATATACGACAGTGTTGGCAGGAGGTCTTTGCCCAGCTCCTGTTGCAACATTTACAGTGGTTGCAGACATCTAAACATCAATTATGTTTGAATTAGGTAATTAATTCAACATACACTAGATAACTGTATTAGTAATAAAGGGTGCCCTTAATGAGAGCACCCTTTATCATTTGCAATAAGATCAGCTTTTTTTTTATTAAACTGTTATGGAATTAATCCAGAACTATCGATCCCCAAGCCACTATCATATTCTCTCAAATTGATAGCTATCCCTCGCGTCATCCAATACGGCGGCTTACAATCCTTCAAATAATAGTCAAAGAATTGTTGCATTCTTATTGTAAAATCAAGTTGATTATTGGGATCTAAAATATCATGCCCCTCTTTATCGTATTCCAACAGCCATACCTTTTTGCGTGCGCGTCGCATATTTAGATAGAGCTCTAAACCTTGTGAATAACTTATAGCTCCATCATCTTTATTGTGCACGATTAGCAGCGGAGTTGTCATTTTTCCAATATGGAAAATTGGGGAATTTTCAATAAAAATGTCGGGATGCTCCCAAGGGAATACTCGCAAATTGCGTTGACCCACATCAGATGAAGCTTGATTATTAATTCCACCTACACGTATGCTTCCATACTCGCTTATTAAATCAGTAGGTCCAGCCATCTGACATGCCGCTGCAAAGATATTCGTTTGAGTAGCAAGAACATTAGTTTCATATCCTCCAAAACTCTGTCCTTGAATGCCCAACTTCTCTTTATTGATGTATTTTCTCATTGATAGATAATTGACCGCCGACGTTACAACATCTACTATACTCTGCGCCGTCTTTCCTGGCCTATAATAGATATCTGGTTCGAAAATTAAATATCCTCTACTAACATACCAAGCGATATCTATATTGTGACCTGACAACCTCGGCATTCTAAAAACATTCAAGCCATCACTTCGCCGCTCGTAATAATTTAGGATAACTGGGTATTTTCTTGAGGAATCGAAATTTTCAGGCTTATACAAAATCCCACTACAAACAAACCCATCGGGCAATTTCCAGCGAACCAATTCTGAAGTCATCCAATTATAAGTGGCTTGAGGCTTTAGTTTTGTAACTTCTTTAAAGTCTCTAAAATCAGATGTAAAGAATAAATTGGGAGCCTCATCTATGCTCATTCTCCTGACGATAAAGATATTAGTTGATTTTGATTTTATTGGCTTATAACTCAAACTTCCAGGATCCTCACATGCTTGAGATGTATTTAGGCTAGTCGAAGATGCAAAATAGTAAGCATACGAATCCATTATTCTTTTCTTAGGATTTGATAATTTATTCAAATCAATGGACCAAAAACCATTTTCTTTATTCACTGGATTAAACGCAGATAAAAGCAACTCATTAGGATAAATATAAAGTGGATTTTTATTTTCAGCAATTGTTCTGAATATAATTGAGTTTTTCTTGCCAAACCCTCTAGTAATATTAACAGGTTCCAATCGCCCAAATGGGTCAATTTTCCAGATATCATATTGCCCATAAATCAGAAGAGCCTCTTGATTGCTGACCCAATTTGAAACTCCATAAGGCCATTGAACATCCCGAAGTCTATCAGCCTCTCCTCTTTGTGATTTACACAAAGGCTCGTCGATCTTTGATGAAATACTATAACTGCGATTCTCATCAATACTATAACACCAATATTCCTTCATCGTGGCATCAAACCAAACCACGAATTTCTCCGTAGGAGACAATAATACATTATTATAAGCCGGATATCCAGATGCAAAAACTTCTCTTTTTCTCCCATCTTTTAAAGTCACTAAAAACAGCCGCTTAATCTGACCATTCCAATAAAATTCGTCATCCATTACTCTAGTACTAACCAAAGCAAAGCCATCACCTACACAGCCATACTCCACAAATAAACTATCATCTTCTAGTTGAACAATATTCTTAGTATTAATATTTACAACGGCCATGTAATTGCCATTCTCTAGTTCATCAAGCCGCCGCTTTTGCATTTCAGGAATTCCCAAGTCTTTATAGTTCCATACTGTCACTGCATTTGTAATTTTACGGATGTCACGCTGAAAAATCTGCTCCTTATTTTTTTTTAGACAGAAAACAACGGCTGCCTCGCCTTTACTAAAAGATACAGGAAAATCACCAACTGAAAAATCACCATTAATTCCATTGAATGATTTATCAGCTAAAATGATGGGAGCAGGCATTCCCTTCTTAAAATATTTCAGTTCATTACCATTAGATTTAGTAATGAAAGCGATCTGGCTTCCGGTATTATCAAAGCTTAAAAATCCGCTATTTTTACTTTCTGGAATTAATTCTTCTTTCCACGAATTTAAATCAAGCCAAACCAATCCTTTCGCAGTCCTAATAACCAAATCGTTCCCAAGACCATTAAACCAACTATTATCAGCACCGAAATAGGACCTGCTTTTCCCTGTAGAAAGGTTCTTTACGACTAAACAATCAGGATTCCCTTTAACTATATAACACATCCATTTCCCCAATCCATTATCCGGTATAGAATAAGATCTAACATTCGATATATACTCAATCCTCTTATTTGAAAAAGTTAATATTACTAAGCTATCTGAAGGCAGCAACGCTAAAAACGTTTTGCTATCTTGGCTTATTTTTGGATACATTGCATTGTAAAATGCAAAATATAAAGGTCCCATGAGCTCCTTTATCACTACAAAATTTTGAAAATCTTCTTTCCCATACTGGTACACAACATATTTACCATCATTGCTTAGAATACAACTCTTTCCGGACAACTCATGCAAGGATTCCCAATTATCGCACGCAGCTTTGTCTATGACATTCTTTTGAGCCCAAACATTTTCGCTTATAACGAACAGTAGAAAGTAAATAACAAATATTCTCATCATTTTGCTATGATTTAAAGCATATAGCATCCGGTTCAAATCACCGCTTGTAAAACACAATTAATTATGCAGAAAGCTTTAACCTCCTTCATTGGCTATCGCCAATATAGATAGACAAAGTAGTTAATGTAAGAAATTAAGCCAGAAACATAACCGCAGTGGCTTTAATTTTTTTACAGTCCATGAGTTAACTAAAATTTTGTATCTACTTCCAAGTTGGCTTATTAGATTCCATTTTATCCAAAGTAGTTTTGAGAACATCATCATTGGGTTCAATATCGATAGCTTTACGTTCCCATTCTATTGCTTGATCCTTTAAACCCAGTTTAAATAACAGATTAGCATAAGTATCAACGAAATAGGCATCTTTTACCTTCTCCATGCTGATTTTACTCATCTGCAACGCTGTTTTTAAACTATTGTTATTACTGGATCGCTCAAAGGCAAACCAAGCAATATTATTTAACAATGTAGGCCCTATCCAGCTTCTCTCCCGACCATAGTTCTTATACCAACCATCCACTACTTCATCAAATAGCTTCACGTCCTGATTATTAACTGCGTAAAGCACTTTAGATTGAAGTATAGCCTCTTCGCCAAACACTCCATACTTTGGTATAACTTTTTTCTCTATGAAAGACCACTTAAGAGAATCTATATTTGAATTGAAGGAATCAATATAAGTCCTTGACAGGACTTTAACTATATAAGAGTCAGCAACATCAGCGCCTAATAAAATGTTAATTTTCCGCCTATTCTTCAACAGAATTTCAAATCCATAATCTGTATCAGTCTGAACAAACTTCAAAATATATTTCAAATTACTTGAACTGAGAGGTTGTTCAACTTTGTGCAGATAGTCATTCATCAACATTCTAACCATTTCATAGTCTTTGTTGGCATTTGCCATAATAGTAAGATTCCTAAGAAATGTCGAATCATTCCTGCCCGCTCTATACTCTTTTATACGGTCTGAATACCTCATAACAACTTGTTCCGCCACTTCCAATTTTAAATCATTTACATCACGATTCCATGTCGAGGGCCATATTTTTTCATTTATTTTTTTTACTATTGGCAATGGCACTTTTATTAAAGCCCTGTCATAGGTAATCAAGCCATTCTGCTCAGATTCAACATCAGTCAATTGGGTATAAATTGACGCTGATAGCCCTTCTTGTTTTAACGAATTAATCGAATCCACCATATTCCTATACTTGCTTTTCATTACTTCTGGTTGAACAACTCCATCATATCCCCAACCAGCTACAAGATCGTCCCACAAATGATCCTCCACTGGCACTCCAATTCCACCAAACTCGCCAAGTACTCTCGCTTTACCTGGCATTGGAAGTGCATTACGAGGGATGGGATAAGAATGTACATCTGTCATATCTGAAGAAATATATGCATTGGGAGATGGGCTTCTCAATTGATCATCAACATATAATAACTCTCCTGAGTGACCATTTACTAAGCGAGAAGGATCTAATTTTTTAACCTTCTCAGTAATACGCTGCTGGTCGTATTGTCCCCATTTTTCATTAAAAATGATCCATGTCGTAATACATGGATGACTATAAAGCTGATTAATAGTTTCGTCTATCTGCGTTTCAAAAAAAGACTTAGCTTCATTCCCAAGTTTCTGATTAGGGCTTACAAAATCTTGCCACACCAACATTCCAAGCCTGTCCGCATGAAAATACCAGCGTGCTGGTTCTATTTTCATATGTTTCCGAATGGTATTAAATCCCATAGCTTTTGAAGCCTTTATATCGAACATTAGAGCTTCATCTGTTGGCGAGGTATATAATCCCTCCGGCCAGTATCCTTGGTCTAGTATACCAAGATTGTATGTATACTTATTATTTAGAAAGATGCGATCATATCCTTTTTCATCTTTCCTAATCTCAATTTTCCTCATGCCGAAATAAGTATCAATGCTATCTATCACTTTATCATTATGAATTAGTTTTAAGTTCATACTATATAAATAAGGATCTTCCGGAGACCATAAATGAGCATTGCCTAAACGAATATTTAATCCGTCACTTAGGTTGCTTGTAGAAAAATCTGACTGTACATTGCCAACCCGGGCCTGTATTGAATAGCCCATCGGAATATCTATATTAGTTTTAACATTCAATTTTAACACTGCAGAATCAATATCAGGAGTCATGGCAAGTGAAGTTATAAACACCTCTGGAACAATCTCTAACCACACGGTTTGCCAAATACCGGAATTGGCGGTATAATAAATACTTGAAGGGTTTAATAACTGTTTTCCATGTGGTCCATATCCCTGATCAGTAGGGTCATACACCTTTACGACCAAATCATTATTTCCATTTTTAATAGCAGATGTAATATCCAATGTAAATTCAGTATATCCACCTGTATGAGATCCTACTTCTTTCCCATTCACCCAAACAGTAGCCCGCCAATCAACAGCACCAAAATGCAGCAATGTTCTTACACCTCCTTTTGGATCTAGCCGAATATTTCTTTGATACCACAAGCTCTCATCTGCGGACAGCCGCCTTTTAACTCCAGACAAAGCAGATTCCAAAGGGTAGGGCACTAAAATCTGTCCGATATAACGTACAGGTCGAGCTGAATCTCTGGATGTTATAGCATAATTCCATAATCCGTTGAGATTCTCCCATTTGGTATTCCTTACCAACTGAGGTCTTGGATATTCCGGCAGAGGACAGTCAGGATTCACATCACTTGCCCATCTGGTTTGAATGGAAGTCGCCTGAATTTGCCATTTCCCCTTTCCTTGAGCCTTTAAATCATGTATACCTAATAACAAAATCCCTATTATAAAATGTATGCTTATTCGAATCATGTATTTACTATTTATTACATTTTGTATCTGATGATTAAACATCTGGCCTGATAATTTCATCCGTAGACTTAAACCGGTAAAGGAGCTATTCAATTAAAGATTAAAACAATGCATTAATTAAAAAACGATTCTGCGTCACCGCCTTTTAAGCGGGAAATTTATTGTTCTGCATATCCTAAATTTTGGTGCCCGATTAGGCTTGGATTAGTTTTAATATCATAAACCGGTATAGGAAACAAAGCCTTAAATGAACTCCAAGTCCCCCCTTTTGCCGCACAAACTTCTTGCATTACTTGGTCAACTTTATTTCTACGTTTTAAATCAAACCATCTATTTCCCCACTCAGTGAATAATTCTACCTGACGTTCTCTATCAATGGCCTCTAATAAAGCATCTTGCGTACCCAAATTTATTGAAGGCAATCCTGCCCGTTCTCTTATTAAATTAAGATCTGACTGTGCACTATTATCACCCGTTAACTTTCCCTGCTGTGCGCGAGCTTCAGCTCTTATTAAATATTGTTCACCTAAACGTAAAACTATAGGATATTCTGTCACAACAGTACTATTTAAATCTGTTTTATATTTGTTGGGATAATAGTAAGTTACACCGACATTCATCACAGATTTTATCCACTCTTTCTTTCTATTGTCATTAGGCTCAAATGCATTCATCAAATAATCACTCAAATAAGATGGCCTGGCAGTATTTGGACCGAGATCTGTTGATAAAAAATTAAAAAGAAGTCCATCTAAATTGTTGATCGTTGCATTTCGGCTTTGTAGAGCAAAAATGGTTTCCGAGCTGTTCATTAAAAAAACTTCCGTAATAGGTGCCAGTTTATAGCTCGTATTTTCTATTACCTCAGACGCCTCACCCTCTGCCTTTTCCCATTCATTGATGTAAAGATAAACTCTGGCCAATAGCGCGTGAGCAGCAGCTCTATTGGGTCTCACTCTTTCTGTTGATGTAACAATGGCATCAGCAGCTACGTAGTTATCATTCAACAAATTCTGTGCATCAATTAAGTCCTCTTCGATTTTCCTATATACCAACATCTTATCAGATCTAGGTGCAATTACATTTATATCAGGATCAGTGCCGGTCAAAAGAGGCACATCTCCATATAAATTCACTAAATAGAAATAGTAAAAGGCTCTCAAAAATTTGGATTCTCCCAACAGCCTATTTTTTACGGGTTCCGTAATTCCCTTTGACAAACTTATTCCCTCAATTGCGGCATTGACTCTAAAAATATATGCATACAAAGATGACCAAAACGTGTTTCCTATTGCACTGTTGGACGAATTCCGATACAAGTAATCCAGATTAACGTCGGTATTACCATCATAAAGCTTCAACTCATCCGCCGACAACCCTAACCTAAATGAAACCCCCTCTCTTCCATGCACAAAGCTATTCTCTGCCATACCCGCGTAAATTCCCGTCAAAACAGAAGCGGCTCCTGCATTACTATTATAAATTTCTTTTCCAACAATAGATTGAATAGGTGGATCAACTTCTATCAACTTTTTACAACCCACTAATGCAGAAAATATAAAAAAAAGGAGACCCCCAAAGTGGCTAAAACTTAGATAGCCTTTTTGAATTTTGAATTTCATAACTCTCTTTTATAAAAGTGAATCACATAAATGCTATAATCCTAACTGTAATCCTGCCGTAATGGTCCTTAATGGAGGCAAAAAGGATAAGCTTTGAGTTTCAGGATCCAATCCGTCGTATTTCGTTATTGTCCAAAGATTCTGACCTTGAACATAAATCCGAAGGTTTTTAACATGCAGACTACGTCTAATATTTTCATTTAGGGTATAGGATAGCGATATATTTTTAAACCTAATGAAAGTGGCATCTACAAACCCTTTGTCGCTATTAGCATAATATGAATATCTATCATAAGCTCCCTCGGCACTAGTGGTAGTAAACTTCTGATACATTGCGACATCACCTTCCTTTTTCCATTGCTTACCAAATATTTCCGCAGGCTGATTCATTCTTGACGCACCTGGAAAAACTTCCACCTGATACAACGGATTCACCCCCATTTGCTTTTTAAATTCTATAAATACATCTAGGCTTAAATTCTTGAAAGTAAATGAATTTAAAAGCCCTCCATAGAATTTAGGAGCAGTAACTATACGAATATCTTTTCCATATTTGGGGAAGTCACTTGTATTAGGGTTTGATACTACTTCGCCCTTTTGACTTTGAAACTGATATAGTCCAGAAATAGGATCTACACCTGCAGACTTAAACACATCAACAAATCCCCAAAATGGCTGCCCTACAATGCTTTGAGCAAATGCCGAATTTTGTAAATTAGGATATTTCAAAAGCTTATTTCTATTTACAGTTACATTTAAATTAGCTGACCAAGAAAAATTTTTATTCTTAATAT
This sequence comes from Chitinophaga filiformis, assembly GCF_900102545.1. Classification (GTDB taxonomy): domain Bacteria; phylum Bacteroidota; class Bacteroidia; order Chitinophagales; family Chitinophagaceae; genus Chitinophaga; species Chitinophaga filiformis. Next base: position 735,836 of record NZ_FNBN01000001.1, read on the forward strand.
TGGTAGTTGCTAAAATAATTTCTATCCCAGAATTCTGTGTTAATGCTGGCAAATTTTTGATCAAACTTCCATATCCTGCCATTGATGGATATGGATAGCTTATTAGCTGATTATCTGATCTATGCCTATAATAATTGGCAGTAAGAAGTATTCTATCCTTTAGTGTCCCTATTTCCAAAGCCATCTCCAATTTCCTACTTGTTTCCCAGTGGTAGTAAGGATTGAAAAGCCCGGTAGTCTGATACCCCATTGCACCTTGGTAAGGATTAGCAAGTATGTTCTGATACTGCTCTAAATATTGATAATTTCCTATTCCGTCATTACCAGCGGTTCCGTAACTGAGACGTAGTTTTCCAAAGCTCAAAATTGATTTATTAATTTTGATAAACTCTTCATCTGAGAATACCCAAGCAGCACCTATTGAGCCAAAGTTCCCAAACTGATTACCTGGCCCAAATCTGCTACTACCATCTCTTCGTGCATTTATATTTAAAAGATATTTTCCATTCAAATTATATCCAATTCGCGCAAAAACTGCACAGTATTTATACTGTGATGTCGTATTATTTTTATATTGCACTGAACTAGCCGCACTTTTGCTTTTTAGCAATAAATCGCTTGGGAAATCAAATAAAATTAAATCGTTGGTCATTGCGGTGTTACTTTGAAATGACCCTCCGATAAGTATATCTGCTTTCCCTTTAAAAATATCGCCAGCATAAGAAATTTGAGGCTCTACACTAATATTCCTTATAATATTATCACTATATGCAGCATTTCTTAAGAAATTAAAACTGGCATAAGCTGGTTGAAATGACTGTATAGTTGTCCCCTTAAAAGAATTTCCTCTTATCTCGTTATACCCAGCATTAACCTTCAGCATCACGGGTCTAAACTGATATTTAATCTCCGTAGATGTTGTCAGATTGTTTATTTTTAATTCGTAAGGGTTCAGTAAAGTAGCCGAATAAGGAGGTGTCTGCCATGTTGTATAAATACCGGTAGCAGGAAATAACGCCCAGTTCACTGTTCCATCTGGGTTATATCCAGCCGGTGCGTTTGGCTCATTTGTAATAGCCTGATTTGTGAAATCAGTTGGAGGAATACTGGATTTACTAGCAAGATAGCTTCCTGTTAAAGTTGCAGAAAATTTTTTATCATTGGAATTTCCTGTTATGCTAAAGTGTCCTCCCCCTCTACTGTTCGCATTCTCTCCAGGAAAAACTGTAGTTTCTCTATGATAGTTACCTCCAATTAAATATTGCATAACTTCGGTACCTCCAGTTATTGAAGACTGAGCATTGGTATAGGAGGCATTATTCCCTATAAGCACTTTTTGCCAATCTGTATATCGACTTTGATCCCACAACATTAGGTCTGGATATATCTCCGAAAATGAAGGATCATTTAACCTGTCTATTAATCCATCATTCTTCAGAGCTTCCTTCCTCATTGCCAAATATTGCTCGGTATTCATCGTCTTAATACGCTTTGCTACCTGCGAAATCCCCTGCTGAATATTTATATCTACTTTTGTTACACCATATTTACCCTTTTTAGTAGTAATCAAAATTACGCCATTAGCACCTCGCGAACCGTATATTGCCGTAGCATCGGCATCTTTGAGAACACTTATTGATTCTATGTCACTTGGGTTAATAAAATTTAAAGGTGACATGCCCAATCCTAGCGCCCCAACACCAACTACCAATGCAGACATTGAATTATTATAAGGCACCCCATCTATTATAAACAACGGTTCACTTCCAGCATTCAAGCTACTTCTACCTCTAATTTGTACTGTTACGGGTGCACCAGGCAAGCCAGATGTAGGCGTTACAATGAGCCCTGGTATCCTCCCCTGCAAAGCATATAATGGGTTACTTACCGGTTGCTTTTCAATATCAGCAGTTCTTAATACGCCAACAGAACCGGTCGCAAATCTTTTTGTCGTCTGCCCATATGCTATAACTACAGCTTCATCTAGTACTCCAACATATTCTTTTAGTTGAATACTTCCAATAGAGGTACGTCCCTTTACTGCAATTTCCTGAGTTAAAAAGGAAATATTAGAAATGATAAGCGATGAATTATCCTTGACACCCTTCAATAAAAAGGCACCATCAGCACTCGTTATTGTTCCATTTTTACTTCCTTTCACTGCGATTGACGCTCCAATTACCGGTTCTCCCTTCTCGTCCACAACCTTACCCGTCACAGTTATTGTTGACACGCTATCCCCCTCAATCCTCCTTTCTAACTCCGGATCGGGCTTTTTTTTAACCGCTATCGTATTCTCCCCAACTTCCACCCACGAAAACCCTCTCCCATCCAGCAACTCATGCAACACGCTCTCCACCGGCTTATTCCTAACGTCAATGGTTACGTTCTTATGCGCCTCCAAATCCGCATCCTGAAAATATATATACAAACCGCTCTTTTTCGAGACCTGTCGCAACACCTCAGCCAGGGACGAATTCTTTATAGTAAGACTCACAGGTTTCCCCTGTGTCGGAGCAGCGGCATAGCTCTTAAAATACAAGCTGAATAGAACAACCATACAGCAGTATAGGAGTGCCCGGTTGAGTTTGACATTCTTTTGCATAGTCACACAGCGATTTTGGTTAGTTAAATGGTTGGTCGCGATATCAAAAAATTAGCTAGTTATAAATACCCTTGCATACAGAAACGGGATAAACATCCTGTGCACAGTGAGAGCAGGACGCAGATAAGTCTGGTATATTGCTCTGTCTTGAGTGCGACAGCGAGGATGTCTATGGTTACTGGGAAAAATCCTATGTCGATAAAAGCATTACACGCGTTGTAGGTACCCAACGAGTTGTCTTAGTTCATTTCAAGGCATAGTAAAACTTCGAACATTCAGTATTTTGATATTGTTCCCAATTATAAAAAGTAAAATTTAACAGTAAGGTAACGTCCATAAGCAAACTTTTTTTCTGAGAAATTTTCGCAGTACCGGTCCTTAATAATTTCGCCCCTTCTACAGGTTGGTTTTTCAAAAAGATAAAATGAGTCATTGGGTAATTGTCTCCCCAATACTCCTCGTGACGTATTCGGATTATTTTATTTATTATAACACGATATTATTTTCAATTGTTCTCAAAAAATAATGTTGTTACACGCATAAAAATGTATTACCTTTTAACTAACTTCAGCCGAAACTGACACCTCCGGGTTTTATAAAGGAATGCCAGTGGTCGGCAGTATCCCGGAATCTTTTCCCAAGAACATAACTGTATTAATATATGCCAGGGTTTGTTATTCTATGTTAATAACCGGCCTGGTAAACTATTTGCGATACGTACCTAAACCAATGATACCGGCAGTTGAATAAACTGTCGAGACGGAAATATGAAAGGGGAGAGCCTAAATAAGGAAGCCGACATCTTACAACGTCTGAAAAAGGGAGATGAATCTGCCCTGAGAGAACTGGTAGAACTATACCGGCCACAAATGCTAATGGAAGCATACTATGTCATTAGAGATATGGATGAGGCTGAAGATATTGTCCAGGAGGTTTTCATTCGTTTCTGGAATGTAAAAGAGAAGGTGGAACTAAAACCATCCCTCATGGCATACCTGCTTAGAGCTACCCGCAATGAGAGCCTCATAAAGCTCAGAAAAGACAAAACAAGAGATAAGAAACAGGACCTATACAACTACTTCCAGGATTCCACCACTCAGATGAAGCCGTTCGAGAGCGCAGAACTCGCCAAACAGCTGAAGAATGCAATGGAATATATTCCACCTGCCGCCCGTAAATCTTTCGTTAAACTGTACCTGGAAGACAAAAGCCAGAAAACTATCGCCGCCGAACAGAATATCAGCCTGCAGGTGGTAAAAAATAATATCAGTAAGGCACTAAAGATATTGCGCGAGAAACTGCATACAGCAAAATTATTCTAGGGAGGGACGTTACCTGTGAACTAATTTTTACTTTATATATTGGAAATGAATACGAATCTCGAAGATATTAGAATTTTGGTCTTAGACGAAATATCCGGAACCCTTTCTGAAGCCGGACGAGAGACGCTATTCCAGGAAATATCGGTGAACGAGGATGCCAGGGCTATGCGCGATCACATGTTAAGCGTATTAAATACACCCGAGGTACAGGATTATATAAAGCGCCAACCATACGAAGATCCTGCAGATAAAATCCTCAGCCGCATACACCGCCAGAAACGCAGGAAAGTTGTTGCATTAAGTACATTGGCAACCGTCGCAGCTGCCGCCGTCATCGCATTACTAACTATTCCAACTCTTTTTAAATCAGAGTTCTCAGGAAAAACCAGTAACGATTTCAAAACAGCACAAATAACTACCAACAAACAGCAGATCCAGTTGAAAATGGCAAATGGCCAGGTCATCACCCTGAACAATGATACCAGCCAGGTGGTTGCCGGCAATGCCCTGCTGAAAACACACAATAAAACACTGACATATACCACAACATCTGCCACCAACGCTGCGGAATTTGCCACACTTACCGTGCCCGCCGGAAAAGATTATACCATACACTTATCCGACGGTACCCAGGTGCAACTGAACGCAGCCACCTCTATCCGCTTCCCGCTGGCATTTAAAGCCGGAAACAGGGAAGTATATATTAACGGCGAAGCCTATCTCATGATAGCTAAAAACGCCAGCCAGCCATTTATTGTACATCTCCCGAATTCTACCGTCCGTGTACTCGGTACAGAATTCAATGTCAATACCTACGACAGCGGCGTGGCCAGAATAGCATTAGTGCAGGGCGCCGTTAAGGTGATCAGTAAAACAGATAGCCTTCAGCTGACACCCGGACAGCAAGCCACCTATGCTTCCAATAAGATCAGTACCAGGCCTTTTGACGAAACAGATGTACTGAGCTGGAGACTGGGGAGATTCATCTTCAGCAATGCCAGGTTAGATGAGGTATGCCGGGTAATCCCCCGCCTCTATGGCATCTCCCTGGAACTGGATAATAAAGAAGTGGCCGGAAAACGTTTCTCAGGCGTCATAGACAGACATCAGCCTGTCGAAAATGTACTGAAAGCATTAAAAGCTACCAACGGCATAGATTACTATACAGATAAAAGTGGAACATTCCACATCAAATAATCAACCATTAACCTTGTTTATCGCCATCTCTACTCACTCATCCAACGTCGGCAGGTTAACCATTAATCATTCCCTTTTCGTTCCCCAACAATGTGAATTCGCCTTCATCCATTGTATCCCCATCTTCTACCCCTTGCCATAACCCCCTCCCACATACACATATTCTAATATTTATTACTATCTTGTCAGCAATGTTCGTATCTGATATCGTAAGCGGGGCAATTAAACATTTCACTATCAATTAATTAACGTTCGGGGAAATCACCTATCTATGAAAAAACTATTCTCTATCATTGTGACTTCGGTCGCACTGTATTCCTGTAGTTCAACTAATCTCGTCTACATCAGCGTTCAGCAACCGGCACCTGTGACCATCTCCCCTGATATCAAAAACGTGGGGATCGTCAACAGAAGTAACGTTGCAGACAAAAACAAAGCCCTGGACATCATCGACAAGGTACTTACCGTGGAAGGCGATAGCCTTGACAGGCAAGCCGCCCAGGCAGGCGTTATCGGACTGGCTGATGAACTGATCAAAAATAACAGGTTCACCAATGTCACCGCTTTCAATAGCATCGACCTGAGAACGAACGTACCGGGACAATTCCCAGCACCATTAACATGGGACGTGGTGGAGAAGATCTGCCGGGAAAAACATGTAGACGCCTTGTTCTCACTGGAAATGTTTGACACAGACTCAAAAGTGAGCTATGCGGCCGTTCCTGTATCAATGAAAACACCACTAGGCAATATCCCAGGTATCGAGCACCACGCCAATATGCTTACAACCGTGAAAACAGGCTGGAGGATCTATGATCCTGTCGAAAGGCTGATACTGGATGAATATCCGATCACAAAGGACGTTACATTCACCGGCAAAGGTATCAACCCGGTAGCTGCAGCCGGCGCTATCATCAACAGGAAAGAAGCATTGCTGGATGTTAGTAGAAAAACAGGCCAGGACTATGCCATGCGACTGATCCCTTATTGGATAAGAGTGACCAGGGACTACTACATAAAAGGCACCGACAACTTCAGCATCGCCACCCGCAAAGCACGAACAGGCAACTGGGACGGCGCCGCCGAATTATGGAAGAAAGAAACCACTTCCTCCAGCAGCAAGATTGCCGGCAGAGCGTGTTATAATATGGCGATCATCTGTGAAATAAACGGTCAGCTGGACAAAGCGATAGAATGGGCACAGAAGGCCTATGAGAACTATAATAACAAGCTGGCATTGAGGTATGTCAACATACTTAAAAACAGAAAGGCAAATAATAATGTGCTGCAATATCAGCAACAAAGCTAAAGTGCAAGGTCTATGGGAGAGCAAACTTTCCCATAGACCTGTCCTTTGAATGTAAACAGCCCCAGACTACAACGCCTCCCCATTAATATCCGTCGTCAGCACATCACTCATGTAATCGAAAAACGGACGCATATGCTTAAACGTCTGATTCGCTTCTTTCAGGAATTCACCACTCATGACCACTTCATCTGAAAAATTCCGGACCAGAAGGAATTGCTTATAGCGCAACAGATCAATCCCTTCATGATTAGCATCAAAACCTTTCGGCGCAGTTTTCAGCTGCTCACCTTTCAGCTCACCAAATGTCGAAACAAAGGATTTGGCTTTTAGGATTTTCCGCAGCGGAGAGGGGTCAAATGCAATGTCCTCCCTGATCCGTTTCAGGTCCTCTGTACTGGGCCCAAAGAAACCACCCGCAACAAAGCTATTACCAGGCTCAATATGGAAATAATACCCGCCCCGGCGATACTTGGTCGCACGTTTGAAGCTACCGCTCCAATGCGTCTTATAAGGCGTTTTATCTGTGGAAAAACGGGTATCTCTATAAATACGATACAGACTTTTCTTACCGGAAGGAGTTTCTATTTCATCATGCGCGCTAAGCGCCTGTAACAATGCTTCTGCGAAGTGCTCTACAATCGCCAGCTCATTCAGGAAAGTATCCTTATGCGCGTTGAACCATTCCCTGTTATTGTTCTTTTTAAGTTTATTCAGAAAATCAAAGCCTGATGGAAGTAATAATGCCTGCTTGGCCATAAGATCCGGTTTAAAATGACCCTGCAAAGATACTAACACAAAAAACGATATTTCGCAAATCCACACAACAATAGCGATATATAACTAAAAAACGTTTTCCCGAAAAAACACTATCTTACTGTTGAACAACTACTTAACCAAATGGCATTCCCCTTGCCATCCTTACCTCACTCTAATACTTACAACTATGATTCACCTCACCACATTAGGCTACATCCACACAATAATCGGTGTGCTGGCCCTCATCCCCGCATTTATATCACTATTTAGCTTTGGCGCGATCGCCCCCCAGAAAAGAGCAGGAAAAATCTATATACTGCTGACGGTATTGGCCTGCCTGACCTCCTTCCCCATCATGAGAAGCGGCCATTTATCTGCCGGACATTTCCTGGCTATTATGATCCTGGTAATGCTTCCCCTGGCGTATTATGCCCCTTCAATAAAATTATTCGGTCAGAAATGGCAGTACATTCAGGTGGTCTTAATGTCGCTCACATTATTTTTCTCGCTGATACCTGCATTCGTAGAAACGCTTACACGCGTTCCATTAGGGCATCCATTTGCAGCCGGACAGGAAGACCCTGCACTTAAATCTGTCCTGGGTGTATTGGCCCTCGTATTCGTTGTAGGTATATGCTATCAGCTATACAGACTGAGAACACAAAACAGGGGGCTTCAATCAGTATAGCAATTCATAGAAATAGCAGGCGACCGGCCTGCTATTTCTTAAAAGGATACCTCATCTGAAATCGCTTAATTTATCCGCAATCACCTTCTTGTCTGCTTTCGACTTCGCCAGTTCCAAAGCCTGCTCAAAATGAGCTATAGCCTTGCCATCATCAATACCAGTATATAGCTCTCCTAAAAGCGAATGATACAAATGATTGTTCTCCAATTTCAACTTCTCTGCTTCTGCAATGGCCGTTGCCTTTCCCTGCACTTTATACAGCGCAAAAGTCCGGTTCAGGGCCGTAATAGGCGAATATTCTATTTGTAGTAAATGATTATATAACTGCAGGATATTCTCCCATTTCTCTGTACTGTCAGCCCGATGGGTATGCCAGTACGCAATAGCCGCCTGGTAATGATATCTGGATATCTGTCCCGCTTCGAAAGCCCGGTAAAGATAGGACTTACCCCTTTCTATCAATTCCTTATTCCAGAGCGCTTCATTTTGCTTTTCATATAAAATGTTCTCCCCATCTTCATCTACCCTGGCTTCAAACCTGGAAGAATGAAAACACATTAATGATAAAAGCGCCTGGATAAAGGGGTAATTGGTGGCTTTATTGGAAGCCAGTAAATAGGTTAACTGCATAGCTTCAAGACAAAACTTTTCCTGTAGCTTAACATCCTTGTGAGTAGAAAAATAGCCTTCGTTAAAAAGCAGGTACAAGGTTGTGGCAACTGTCTCCAGTCGGCCGGTAATTTCCGATGCTGCGGGAAATTCGATTTTTATATCATCCTTCCTTAATTTCTCTTTCGCTCTGAAAAGCCGCTTGTTGATAGTTTCCTTATTCGTCTGGAATGCGTTCGCAATTTCGTCAATGCTGAATCCGCAGAGCAAGCGCAGAGACAATGCAATCTGGGCTTCGGAAGGAATAGAAGGATGACAAATCGCAAACATCATTTGCAGTTGGCTGTCCTCTATATTTTTGGGGGAAAGATCCAGTTCGAGCTCCACATCTGCGGATGAACGCTTTAAGATCTCCGTCTGTATTTTTTCCCGGAAAAGGTTATTCCGTTTTAAATAATCTTTCGTCCTGTTTTTCGAAACCAGGTAGATCCAGGCCGTCGGATTTTCAGGCAAGCCTTTCAGTCCCCAGGTTTCACAAGCCAGCATGAACACATCGCTTACAATATCCTCTGCTATTTCCATATGCTCCAGCCCGAAGAGCTTACATAATACCGATACAATTTTCCGGTATTCAGTTTTAAATAGCTGCGATACGACATCCTGTTGCATGACAATGAAATCTTCAATACTACAAATGTACTTGTAGTATTGAAGAGATCAACGATTAGTTTTACTTCTCTGCGAGGAAAGCCTTTGACTTTACATCCTGGTCAATAGACATGACAGCTCTTATTTCCACATTGCCGCCATACTTAAGATTAGGGCAACCTTTAGCCATTTCCTGGGCTGCCTGCAGACTATCTGCCTTTACAATCAGGTAACCGCCTACAACCTCTTTCAACTCAGCATAAGGACCGTCCAAAACAGTACCATCAGGCAGCAAAGTACTGCCTTCACTGTACAGCCGGTTTGTTGATACAAATTTACCCTGGGAGGCAATCCCGCCTATCCAGTTCTGCCATTCCTGCATTACAAGCTGCATTTGTTCGGCGGATGGAGCGGCGCCACCCTCCCTTTTCTCGTTTCTGAAGATCATTAAAAACTCTTTCATGTCTTATTTTTTTTAGAATATAAATGAACGTTTATGCTCCGGTTACATAGCAGGCATAGGCGCTATTTCACGCACTTCAATGTTTCCTTCATTGGCAATATGAGGACACTTCTTTGCAATTTCAACAGCCTCGTCCAGACTATTCGCTTTTACGATCAGATAACCGCCTACAATCCCTTCTTTGGCAGAAGTGACTGCTTCAGCAGTAACACCACTTCCGGAAACTGTCTTTCCTCCACTCACCAATGGCAATCCTCCCACCAGTTGCCCCGCTTGTCCGAGGCCTCCCATATAAACGCCCCAGGCCTGCATTTCTTCCTTATTTTGTGCTTCAGTCTTGCTGGTCATGGGTATTCCACCACGTAATAACAATAAGTAGTCTTTCATGTTTATTGATTTTTGAGTGTAAAAACCTATGACGATCGAAAAAACCGATATTGGACAGCAAAAGGAAAATATTTTTATAAAATCTGTCCCTGCCCGACAAATGACGCATTTAACCTATGGTACACCTCGAAACATATATCCCCACCGGCGCACTGGCCAAATTTGTAAATGCCATCATCTACCTGGAAGACTACGGCTCTGGGCTGGCTTTGCAACGGGTTTACCAGAACATTATCATCAACCTGGGTGACAATTTCTGGACATCCGACCCTTATACATACCAAAAAGGAACTGAAAATAAAAGCCCCGTCTGGATCAATGGCAAACACGAAACACCGCTGATGATCGAAAATTATGGAAAGGTTAAGTTCTTCGTCATTGCCGTTAAGCCGGGTTTACTTCCCTACTTTATATCCACCGCCGTTAGTGCGACCAATGAGAAAGCGCTCTCTTATCAATATTGGTCCTCCGATAACATCATCAGCCTCAGAAAGCGCTTACTTTCGCATGATAATATCCAATCCTGCTTTGCCGAAATTGAAGACTATTTCGAGGCAATCATCTCGAAACACCAGCATACCATCCCCTCACACATCACCTATTTACCAACGGCACTGAAAGATTACAATGTTGATGAAATCTGCAAACAATTAGGATTCACCAGGAAAAAGCTTTGGAAAGAAGTAAACTTATATTTCGGCTCATCGGTAAAAACAATGCAGGGCATTATCCGCTTTGATAAGCACCTTGCCGAAATGGCCAACGATAATGGGAAAAGTCTTTCGGCCATACACGACTTTTACGATCAGCCGCATTTCAACAATGATTTCAAAAGAAGAACAGGCCTCACTCCCAGACAATACAAAATGTTATGTCAACGCTATCCTGATGCCAGGCACACGCCGAATTTCATCCCGCTGACGAAAGAAACATTTTTACAATTTCTTGCGTTAAACAAGACATAGCTTTGCAGTGTTAAAACAAAAAAAATCACCCTATGGCACATGCAATTAACTGGTTTGAAATTCCAGCTGCAAACTTCGAAAGAGCGAAGTCCTTCTATGAAACAGTGCTTGATATTAAACTGTTAACACCCTTTCCCCATATGAAATATGCCCTGTTTCCTGCTGATATGCAACAGGGTGAGATAGGAGGTGGTCTTGTAGAAGAAAAAGGTTATGAACCCTCTCAGTCAGGCGCATTGATATACCTTAACGGTGGAGACGATCTGACAATTCCTCTTTCAAGAGTAGAGGCCGCAGGAGGTAAAGTTATTATGCCTAAAACATCCCTGGGAGGTAATGGATTTATGGCCCGGTTTGTAGATACAGAAGGGAACAGGGTGGCATTTCATTCCATGAAATGATCATGGATAAAAGAGTTGCCGGGCATTCTGTAAATTTGTACGATGTCGCACCCTTTAAGAACACATATAGAATCTGTCTCTCAACTGACGGATGAAGAATTTGACTATATTCTATCTCATTTTACCCCCGTAAAGCTCAAAAAGCACAGCTCCCTGGTAAGAGAAGGCGATCTGGTTAAGCATGAATATTTCGTACTGAAAGGCTGTCTCAGATCATATATAACAGACAACGCCGGAAAAGAATTCACCTATCAGTTTGCCGTTGAGAACTGGTGGATCTCTGAAAGGGAGGCTTTTATGAAACACATCCCTGCGTCTACTGCCATTGAATGTATGGAAGATTGCGAGTTGCTGGCTTTATCTTATGACGACCGCGCAAAGCTGGGCAGGGAGTTCTGGAAATACGAGCATTATCTGGCCGTAAAATCCAACATGGGCTATGTGGCATTACAGAAAAGGTTGCAACTCCTGATCATGGGTAGTGCAAAGGAACGCTTTGAAAACTTCGTCCACCAGTATCCACATCTGTACAACCGGATACCTAAGACGCATATCGCCTCTTATCTGGGTGTTTCCAGAGAAACCATAAGCCGTTTATACCGGAAATAACGGCACATTTGTCACAATTTTTAAGTGACAAATGTCCTTTCACCCCGGAGATCACTACAGGAAATTTGTGCTCTAATTTTTAAAGACAATGAAATTTCTAAGTGTATTTTCCTTGAAAGGAATATTGGCGTTACTATCCTTGACTGTAATGTTTACAGCCAAGGCCCAGACAACAAGTACTCAACTTCCTGAGCAGCCAGGCTTTTACCGGATGCAGCTTGGCGATTACCAGGTGATCGCTCTTTCTGACGGCACCATCCCTTTAAATCTTAAAACACTCCTGCATGAGACCAGGCCCGGAGAAATACAGGACTTACTGCAACACAACTTTCTTGATACCATCGCCGAGACCTCTATCACCGGTTTCCTTATTCTGGCAAACGATCAGCAGATCCTGATTGACGCAGGCTGTGGTACCTTCTTCGGACCTACCCTGGGTAAATTAAAAAAGCATTTAATCGAAGCAGGTTTTCATCCTGAAGATATCGACGCTGTACTGCTAACACACCTGCACACTGATCACGTAGGCGGTCTTATAGAAGGTGATAAAATGGTATTCCCCAACGCAACCATTTATATCAACAGAAAAGAAGCAGAGTTCTGGTTAACTACCGGCAACAAGGAAAAAGCTAATAAAAGAGCGCAGCCTTTCTTCGATCCGGCGCAGGCTGCGATCATGCCTTATCAGAAAGCAGGTAAAGTAAAGACCTTCGATCCGGGTACACAATTGTTCCCAGGCATCTCATCTGCCACTGCTACAGGCCATACGCCAGGTCATAGTTTGTACCTGATAGAAAGCAAAGGACAAAAGCTTGTTTTCTGGGGAGATGTGATACACGCAGGAGCTGTTCAGTTCACCGATCCTTTGGTAACGATTGATTTTGATGTAGACCTGTCTGCCGCAGCTGCTGCACGTCGCAAGGCCTTCAATGAAGCGGCTAAGAGCGGCTACTGGATTGCGACTTCGCATCTTTCCTTCCCGGGAATCGGGCATGTAAAAGCGGTTGGTAAACAGTATGAGTGGGTACCGGCTAACTATACAACGATATTTCAAGAAAAATAAAGTAAAGAGGGTGCCTTTCTTACTTTTTAAGGAAAGGCACCCTGATCAATTTCGCCCTAAGGCTGCTGTAATAAATATCTACTTCGTTTCAAGGCCATCGAGCATTATTATAAACCCGTTTCTATCAATAGGCTTGCCTCCAATAGCCAGTAATCTTTTTCCCATCACAGCAAACGAAAGAGTATCTGAAACAGGAAACAGCAGTTTTAAGGTATCGTTTACTGTCGTCCATTTTCCCTTAGTTTCACTAACGGATTCTTTCACCGCTGCCCGGGTGTCAATTTCCTTTATGGTGTAAACGAAATTCGAGTCCTTTTTTAAAGTCAATGTCCACGTAACATCCAAAACTTGACTACCAGAACAGAGCTGCTTATGCCGCGTATAAACACCGCTAAGCTCAGGTTGTAAAAGCGACAGTAATACTATTAGTGACAGATATTTTATCATGTTTGTGTTTATTAACTTTATTGATCAGGTGGCTATTTAGGTGTCGTAATTACTCCTCTCGTGGGCAACACAAAACTCCCCATCTCTTTTGCCGATGTCATTTCCGATCTGCTACTACTTGCGGCCCTGATATGGGGTAGTGCTTTCTGTAATAACAAAAGAGCACTTTTACTCATTGGTATGTAATTATTCATTCCAATTTCCAAAGTAGTATAAGATGTTCTCTGGCCCCAGGATTTTCCCATTTCGTTTCTTATTTGGTTCATTCTTTCATCAACCTCATCAATCACACCAAAGGATGTTATTGTCGTATAGGAATGCTCAAAGTTATTATGAAGGAACGTATGTCCCAACTCATGCAATACAGTCATACCTGTAGCAAACGTCATCGGGTTAAGATCTGAAGAAGTGCCGTTCTGTTGATTCTCCATGTCTGCAGGATTTATTACTATCTCATCTTCATCACCTTTTGTTATAACTCTCCAATCCTTCGCAATTGTCTGTGATGGCAAATTACGAAAATCAATATAAACTTTCCCTTTGGAATTAATCAGATTCAATACTTCATTACGGGCTGTCATGCTTATCCCTTTATTGGTTCTGATACCTCCATTTACCAGTACACCATCTTTCAGTGTTAAATTCAATCCGGTTATTTGTGCCCATTCATTAATAAGATTATTTATAAGCGTTGCTCTGTCGTACTTCCTGGTTCTCACCTCAACAACTGGCAATGTCCTAGTCCCGATTATCCCAGTATCACCTAGCAGATCACTGATCAACACTGGATTATCATACATACCGGCGTATAAACTCAAACCTTCGACGGGTTTAGGGTCAGGCTGCCACCATCGTCCTATCTGAGGATCATAATTTCTGAAGAACGCATCATACTGATTCAGTCCCAGATCCTTGTTCGACTCAATTCCATTAAACTTCAACCTATTCTCCGCATATTTTTGCCCTTTTAGCGCATTGGAAGATATCGCCTCCATAGTAAGACCAAATGGGTAGTAATGAGTTTCCTCCAATACAGGTCCACTTATAAGTAACACCTGAAGGTTATCGAAATAGACATCTTGCTCTGTTTCATTGCCTGTATATACGTAAAAGAATCCGCTTTTTTCCATAACCATTCTATCCACTACCAATTTTTGCAGTTCATCCGGTTCAGCCTTCATCTGTCTCACGCCGCTATTCTGCTCCACCATACGGAACTGATCATCAAACAATACAAAATTAAGATACGCTCTGGGCCGGCCCGAAGCGCCCCCATCGGTGTCCCGCTTTTTCAACCTTTGATATTCATTATTATAAAATCCCGTACTGAAGTCAGCATTACCTAAGCCAACTACATTATGTGTCCCTTCTGTGGCACGGCTTCCTCCAAATGATTGGATAAGCCCAATCACAATATCCTCAACTGGCACTTGGTTTGTACTTTTATCTGGCCCTTGTGTTTTGTAAAAACCATCAGAACTGATTTGCACCGTGTCACCCGCCATCACTCTCAATACGAGTGAAGGACCTATCTTTCGACCACCAACTTTTGCATTCAACTTGGCCACATATTCATTTTGTTCCACCGTTTTACTTTTTGGATAACCAACAGGCTTATCCGTACGGGTCTCCTCAATATTGCTAAATATGGCTACCTCCGACGTCGCCGCCGCACTTTCCATACTAGCAGCATAAGCACTGGAATCCGGTTGATCTGTTAATATCATACGGGTACTGCCAAGATGATCTTTCTCAAAATAGTCAAAAGCATAACTTATGGGTTTTCCTGTCATATATAACGGTCGTATTCGGCCCTCCTCATGACCAACTAACTCCAGACTATCCTGTTTGTATATGAACCCGCCCGAATAATCTGTCACTAGAGTTTTGGCAGTTCCGCTGCTATTATCAACTACAGTCTTATTCAGTTTATTTCCCAGCGCATCGTACTGGTAACTTATGTTTCCTTTACCTGCTACTGTAATAACAGTGGGAAGATTTAAATGATTATATGAGATAGAGGTGATATTTTTATTCAAATCCGATGTTATATTACCATTCCCATCATACGAATAATCATCACCTGTATTCGTTCCATTGACAAAATCACCCAAGGCTGTCGTAGATTTTGTATTTCCATCCGCCACCGTTCGCAGCCTATTGGTATTGCTAAAATAATTGTAAGTCAGATTATCCATTGATTCGATAGCCGTTCCATTCATCCCTTGTTGTTTCATGGTACTGATTCCTCCATTTGCATCATATGTGAGATTACTTACCGAGAAGTCCATCTTATCACGGGTCCACGCAGCATTGGCAACATTCTGCTGAGAAAAATCTGCTGTAGTCAGCCGGCTTGCTTTATCATAACTATACCCGTATGCGCGAGGAATACCATCCGATCGGCTTTTCCACTTACTTCCGGCTATATTACCATTGAAATAATTGGTAACAAATCCATAATCATAACTTAACTCTTCACCAAACCAATTACTGGCACTACTATTTGTTAATACAAAGTTTCTATTGATACTATTCAGCCAACCGCGAATGTTATAAGTATACACTAATGAATCCAATGCGCCGCCTCCGCTTGTAACTCCCAGCCTTTTTTTGCCGACCTGCCCCAGTTCATCGTAAACATAAGAGGCAATAATCCGCTCAAATCGCGCATCATCATTTAACCGTTTTTTAATACCGGTTAGCCGCCCTGCATGGTCATAGGTCATACTCGTCAGTATTGTTATTTCCGGCGTAATGCTTTTGGGATTCTGATGGCGCATATAACTTGCCAGCATTAAACCTTTAAAACTATAAAGCGATGTATATATATCCTTTCCACCAACACTATTGTCAGCTACTACCTGTATTGGCCGACCCTTATCATTATAGTAAGTCGTTGTGGTAAGCCATTTGTCAGTTCCCAATACCCGCACCTTCATGCCTGTAGGAAGACCATTCGTCAACATACTATAGGTGCCGGAGAAAGCTTCCGGGTAAAGCGTATCTGCCGAAAACAGCTTAGCAAAATCATCGTTTTTTAAGTTCAATTTCCCGGGATAATTGTAGTCATCATAGTACATATATATCAGCGGCGTCAATGAAGTCATTGAAATACCCGGCAATGCATAACTGGCGTTCATGAAAGAAGTGCTGCCTGCACCATCTGCATCTATTTCTATTGTAAACTCCGCATTATTTTGCGAGTCAAAGCCATTCATAACGCTGACGCTGTTAGATGCTGTATATAGCGGACTACCGTCATCATAATACAAAGCAAGATCTGACTGCAAAGGCGACTGATAAGAAATTGATGTAGAAGCAGATGCAGTATTAATATTTGCTTGCAAAACTTCTCTTGTTGTGGTACTTTTATAAATAGCCGTCATCACAGACCGGTTTCTTGCATCGTAAAAAACCGCGTACCACTCCATAGGAGATTTGAGCCGCTGTACAGAATCCTGCGTAAAAGCAAGTCTGTCCCGTAGATCATACACCTTGAATACACGGCCAGTACCAGGTCTTTCTTCAACTATTTGCCTATTACGATCATCATATTGATACCGGTAACATAATTCTTTGGCGACTGTACTTACATTCCAGCTGTTGCGCATTGCATATTCCGTAGCCAAGGGAGGAATTACAAAACAAAGGTTTCCGACATTATCATATACGTAATAAGTGCATAGCCATCCTGCATGCGCCGTCGCATTGGGGGATTGTTGAACTTTTTTAAGAATTATGCGGCCCTCCTTATCCTTATACACAATGATCTGGTTACCTTGCTCATTAATTAGCACCTCCTTAAATAGTTCTCCTTCTGCATAAGTATTATTACTTGTAGGAATACCACTACCAAGGTTCCAGATACGCACTGAATCACCTGCAATATTCAACTGATATTTATTTTCAGCAGGATGGTTACTCCAGCTATTGCCAGGTGAATATGTTTTTAATATTCTTCCCAACGATGATGCCTCATATTCTACTTTACGGTAAAAAATGCTTTCATTCGCCATACCTGGATTAAGAATCGTATCCTGATAGAATGCTTTCTGCGCGTTAAAAGGATCCGATTTAAATTTACCATCATTGACGTTACCGTTTTTTTGCGTATAAGCCATATATTTATACTGTTCTCGTCCAAAGGAGTCATACACAACAGGCACGACCATATCTCTTCCCAGGGCGCTAATTCCTTTTGCGACCGTTTGTTGCAAACGACCTAAACCATCGTAATATTCTGTAGATTGTTTCACCTCCCTGATAGTTCTCGAAGCAGCAATTACAGATACTGTATCAGTGATTGGCATATCTGGCTCCCATACACGTATATAGTTTATCGAGTTATTACCGGGAACTGGCGGTAACGGTACAGGTGTAGCATTCTGACGCACAGATCCGTTGGGATAATTATTCTGTGCCTTAACTTTAAACGAAGTAATAACGCATCCCGTTACTAAATATAATGTAATAGTATATCTTAAAAATTTCATACAGGGTCTCTATTAAACCTTTGAAAATGTCTGATACCATTGAAAGGACATCGTCTGTCGGTCCATTTATTTGGAAACAGGTTGCTGATATTGATAGTCGATGAATTTTAATACCTTGCCATCTGCATTCCGCACTGTTTTTAAACGGCTAAAACTATCATATTCATAATAAATAACCTTGCCTGAAGGATCTTTTATGCTTGTTGTACCTAATAATGGCTCATAAGTAAAAGTGGTCACGTCCACACCAGGCAGCAATTGCACATTGCGCAACTTGGACAACTCTGTATCCAACGCAGCAGCACTCGCAGGATGCTGTATAATTGCATTGCTAACAAGGTTCGATACTGAACTATAAGTGGCATTAAGTACCTGAGCTATCGGATAAGCTTTATTATATCCCCATAAATACACTTCATGTACACCGTTACGTGTGGCTCTTTCCAGCATATTTCCATGCTCATCATATCCAAATATCTCATACATATCCTGTATAGCTCCCCCACCTAATCTTACCTTGTTCTTTTTCAAACCGACCAACCCATTTCCGCCACCCCATAAATTGTATTCAAAATGCGCCAACGCTACAGATACATCACCTATAAACTGTTCCTTTTCAATAAGAGCGGAAACCATATTTCTTGCTTTCATTGTATCAACGGCTATTGATTCGGCAGCCGTCAGCCCCATAATCGAGGCTTTATCGCTAGGATACTTGTTAACTTCTTTCACTATCTCACCTTTGCTGTTTTTGCTAGTAATCGTTGCCGGAAGGAAATTGGAAGTGTTGTAGGTATAACTTATACCTGCGGACATAGTTGTGTTATCTTCCGAATAATTTTTATTCACAGTATTTGTTATTTTTTTTATCCCTGACATTACTGGATATTCGAAGTAGAAAAAGTCCCGGCTCAGCTCAAATCCTGTATGAGGATTTCCCTGCGTTGGTCGGCAGGTACCATCCCCTACAAATATTGTTTTCGCACGGACCTTTAAACCATAAATCGTATCTATACTATATAATGAATACTCGTTAGCTGATTCCGCTACCAGCTGGTAAGTACCATCAGTTTTTCTCTTATATTTTCTTTCCGATAAAAGATTCCCGCTCTTCCATCCTGCACTAACCAGCAACTGTGGTTCCGGATAATTGGCATCTATTTTATCATCCAGCTCATAATCATAATTATATACTGTCTTTCCATTATCACGACCACTGCCAACTTCATATTTCGTCACCTCGGGATAAAAAATACTGCTGCCACCAAAATCGGAATAACCGAATATAGGCCGGCTCAGTATCTCTAACCTATTAACAGGAAACGAATATGATATCCATCCTTCTGATCCTCCGGGCGTTCCTTTCGGAAGGCAATACACATAATCCTGCACATATGTCCTTCTCGAAAATAGATAATCAAGGAACCCTATTTCTCCCAATCCTGATTCATTTGTACCATACCTATAGTCTTCCTGTTTCGCTAAGGCACCGGTTGCGGTGTAATTCTTAATACTCTTTATTCGCAATCCGGGCCCCTTTTGCACTACGCTTATGGTCTGATTCTGACCACTTGGCCATTTTACGGTAGCCAATACATCCTCATCAGTATCATCATTAGGATCATTGGGATTAGGAAATATACTGGCGGTCACCAGATAAACATCGCCTTCATTAAGTGCGATATTTACAGTTCTGAATGTTGCATCCCCTGGATAGGTTCTGTAGCGTTCAAACGAACCTTTTGTTAAGTTTTGAAAAATAATCTCAGGCTTTTTTATATCACTCCATAAGGGGAGATTTAACGTCAACGTGGCTGGGGTCTGAGAAGAAATGCCCAGCGTTATAGGAGAAATAAATTTAGCATAACGTGTAGAATCATTTACTACATCATCCTTTTTTGCAGCTACAAAGATAGTGGCACCAGGTTTTTCCACTACCTTGTCTATAGCTATTCTGTTAGCTTCAAAGTCAAAATCTGTATATCCTCCGGTTGGATAATAGATCCTTTTTAGCATTCCGGCCTTCATATAATCCTCATTGGAAGTGCGGTCAGCAGGCTTACTGATTGTTGATATATCACTCATTCCATTCCTGTCCACAAATGTGTATTGACGACCATTATCATCAAGTGGAATCAACTGTTCATTAGTATTCTTTCCGTTATAATAGCCCCAGAAATCTATCCCACAATTTTTACGCGGTGGTAATTGATATTGCTCTTCGTATTGGAAGATGTGTTTTAAAGGGGCTGTGCCTGCCGCTCCAATTTCATTAACTTCAGTTAGTTTCAGCCGGTATTTATCCTGCGGCAATGCGAATACATTATACCCTTGATCATTATAAAAATAACTATGCGTTAATCCCACCTGTTTGATTATATTGCCATTTATATTCGTAACAGTCATTTTATCAAGTATATGACCGTAATCCTGCCTGGTCGCATTTAAAGTAAAGTCCACCTTACCACTGGGGAATGTAATATTACTCACATACCAAAAGCTATAGTTCTCGTAAGTAACCATTTTCATAGGCAATGAATTTGGCTTGTACCAGTAGATAAAAGGACAAATATCCCCATGGCACTCTGTAATTTCTTTAATAACCTCCTTACCAAGCGAAAGTTCATAGTCAATAGTCTCCATTCTTCCTGGAGTAAACCCTGAATATGCAAAAGTGATAGAATCTAGTTTATTTGCCAGTAGGATAGTAGTAAGATACCAACTAGTGGTTGGATAGTATTTTACAGCACCAAACTCAGTTGATGAGGTACTATAGGATGTCTTCTCAAACTTATAAATAGTACCGTCATCATCAGTGATAGCAAAAAGCCCGTTGTCATATCTCACCTTGAGATTATTATGAGGCACCATCCTTATCTCTTTGTCGGGGCTGATAATGAATTTTCCGGATTTATTACCAAAATTAAAAGAGAAGATATCCGGTTCAGTATCTGCGTCATCTTCTATTGCATCAAGAAATGTATCATAGTCCGTTTCATTGATAGCAGCCTCCCGTTTTATCTTCAATTTGAAACTGCCATGGGCAGGATCCTCATCAGGCACTCCCATTACTGTCCTGGTAATGACCCCTCCTGCATTTATATTCCAGCCCAATCCTACACAACTGGCCAAATCATCAACCTTAATTCCGGATGAGTGGTAATCAAGACTTATTGGCAAAGAATAATCCCCTATCTCAATGTTATACAGCGGTATACTAATATTGGGAAGTCCAGTGAACATGCTCACAGGATATATTCCGTATTTGCTGATTGACGCTGCCTCCGGCGCCGGTGGGGTGATCCTTGCTAATGGTGATGTATTCGATTGTGCTTTTAAAGTTCCTGATGTTAACAGGGCAACAGTTAGTAACAATAACCTTGGCTTCATATTCATCTATTATTTTTATTCTGCTTATAAACTTTCTTCGTTCGAATACGCAGGCATCGAGTTATAACTCCTGGTACAAAAACCATAGAATATTACGGGAAACATGTGCGTTTAACTATTTACTTATGGGTCATATTTAAAAGGTAATAATGAGGCTTACTGGGTATGCAGAAATAGAATTTTACTTTATAGGCCTATAGGGCAAACTCAAAACCTCGGGGAAACAAAAATATAAATTTGCCAGTCATATGCCCTAACACGTTAGTAGTACCGAAAAAAAAACATAACATTGAAACAGTACTATTCTACAAGTACTCCTTACAAAGCTACAAAGTAGCTGCGCAATGTATATACGCTGTAGCAAAGAATGGTGATCTACCACACATTAACATTGATAATATAATCCTTAATTGAAAAGTGAATAACAAAAACAGACAGTATCCATTATAGCGTGCTTAACGAAAAAGGTGCTTTCGAAGAGTGATTCTACTATCTATAGTCAATCCGTCCACCGCCCAGCATCAAACCAGTCTGATACTTTCTTCTGTTCCCAGCCCACATCCCCTTTAAAGAAATACTCATTTGAACTGCCATCATAATAATAATCCTTCTCCCATTCCCGGATATTGGCGACAGTTATCTCAATGGCATCCAGTATAAAGTTTATCTCGGCATTGGTCATGGTAGGATGTATCGATAGCCTGACCCATCCAGGCTTACAGGATAAATCTCCTCCTCGAATTGATTCGCGTATAGCATACGACTGTGCTTTATCAACATGCAGCAACATATGCCCATAAGTCCCGGCACAGGAGCATCCACCTCTCATTTGAATGCCGAACCTGTCATTCAGCAGCCTGACAACTAAATTATAATGCGCTCCGGTTACTATAAATGAGATCACACCTAAGCGCTTTGTTACATTCGCCTGCAGTACTTTTACGCGCCTTATCTCAGATAGTCTGGAAAAAATAATATACAACAATTCCTCTTCCCGCTTCAGCATCCTGCCTACTCCCATTACTTCTTTCAGCCGGACACACATCGCTGCTTTTATTCCCTGAAGAAATGGAGGCGTGCCGCTGTCTTCTCGTTGTTCGATATCTTCCACATATTCCCGTGCACCCCAGGGATTGGTATATATCACCGTACCTCCTCCCGGTTGATCAGGAACCTTATTATTATAAAGATGTCTGTTAAAGATCAATACCCCCGGAGTGCCTGGTCCGCCCAGGAACTTATGCATTGAGAAATAGATGGCATCTAAATAGGCGTCACCTTCATCAGGATGCATATCTATCTCACAATAAGCAGCCGAGCAGGCAAAGTCTACAAAGCACAATCCACCATATGCATGTATAAGTTTAGCCATTTCATGATAATCCGTCCGGATACCGGTAACGTTGGAACACGCTGTTATAGCTGCAATCTTATGCTTTCGCCCCTTGAACTGTTCCAGCAAGAATCTGAAGTGTGCCATATCCACATTTCCATCTTCTCCCATCTGAATGAGCTCCACTGTTGCAATGGTTTCCAGCCAGCTGATATGATTACTATGATGCTCCATATGTGTCACAAAAACAACAGGCTTCAATGCATCATCACAGGGTAGTGCATGTGTAGTAATACGCTCCGGTACTCTCATTCCCAGTATCCGTTGCAATTTGTTTACAGCCGCTGTCATTCCGCTGCCACAAAAGAGCAGCACATCATCGTTACTGGCATTAACATGTTCTTTGATAATGTGCTTTGCTCCTTCATAAGCTTTGGACATCGAACTTCCCGTAACGGTAGTTGCCGTGTGGGTATTCCCAACAAACGGAAGTATCTCCCGCTGTATATAATTTTCAATAGGCCCATAGCATCTACCGCTGGCAGTCCAGTCGGCATAAATAATCCTCCTGATTCCAAACGGGGACTCAAAATGCTGCTGATTGCCGATAATATTCATCCTGTAAGCAGAAAAGTAATCTTCCAGCCCGCTTTCACGGCTCATAGATAACGGTACCATATCTATCTGGTTTTAGCGGTGGCAGGGGCTTTAAACAGATCATGCGGAGGCTTGCTGTAGTAGTCATTTAGTTGACCGGATGCAAAGAAGATCAGGGCAATAAATAGCAACAATACCGTCAACTGTGCTACAGACACTTTCTGTATCGCCTGCCTGGACTTCACATCACAAACTTCTCCCGGGCAATGCTGCACTTTCTTCCTGTTAAACAATGGGTAAACCTTACAACCGAGACAAATACCAAAGGCCGCCTCGAAAAACAGGAATAAAAGGCAAACCATACAAACCGATCCGGTAATAACGCTGTAGGCGTTAACGATGATGAAGAAATAGAACATAGTAGCCGATAAGACAATACCAATGATCCAGGCGAATCTCTTTTGCGGTGCACCTACGTATTCAGGTACCTGGTTACGGACTATCAGCCGGCCTGCTATCATTGTCGGGGAAAACCTGGGATTGATCAACACACGGATCAGTAAGTCAAGCAGGAAGAAGGTGAGCACATATTTCACCAGTATAAAATTGCCGCTAAAGAGAATAAACATCAATGATGTATAGACGGCCAGGAACAGGATACCAGCTGCGGCCCTGATCTCCCTTTCATTTAGTACAGGAATATCATATCCCTCTACTATTTCTCCGAATTGTAACAAGTTGTTCATGTTTTGATTAATATTGGGTGTGAACGTTTGAATTTTGGCTTGTCGACAATACAAGAATAGCGCATCCGGTTTATTGTAATAATGCATGGTCAACGAACAACAGATCATCGTCAACGAACGGCGGAATTAAGTCAATTACGACTGCGGATTGTGAAACCAAAAACATTTTATCGACATTTACCTCATCAAACTTCAGTATGAAGCTATTGTCCCGCGTAAAACGAGCTGAATTATACGTCTGGCTGGTGCCTGCCTTTTTATTACTGAACCTGTTCGGAGAGGTCGTACAACACTCCAGTGATTTGCTTCCGAGGGCTGTTAATGAAGTATGGTTAGCATGTTATGTGTCAGTTATTAACTACCGCCTGTTTGAATACAGTTGGCCTAAGATGAGTTGGAAAAGATTTTTCGATTCATTCCTTCTTGCGCTCCCGTATTTCCTTGCTTATTCCCTGGGTATTTTTATCTGGAGAGCACTGGGTGTAACACTGCATATTGTTACGGTGCTGGATAAAACGATTACCACAGACAAAAGGATTGGCGACCTGATAGGATACTGCATCGGATCGCTGCTATTCTTCGGAGTGATCAGGCACGTTTTCAATTATCTGAAGCTGAAACAATCAGCGCAGCAATTGCTGATAGCTAGTCAGCAGGCAGAACTAAATTATCTCAGGTCCCAGACCAACCCTCACTTTTTATTCAACACGCTGAATAATATTTATTCACTAGCCAGAGATAAGTCAGACCTGGCACCGGAGTCCATTCTCCGCTTATCAAAGATCCTGCGGTACATGTTGTATGAAACCAGTGCGCCATACACGGCCATTGAACAGGAAATTAAAATTATTGACGATTATATTGAGTTGGAGAAACTACGTTACGACGAATCACTGCATGTTAATTTCAACCATGATCTGGAAGACAGGAAACAGAGCATTCCACCACTGCTGCTTATTCCACTGGTAGAAAATGCCTTTAAGCACGGCGTATCAGAAACCAGGGACCGCCCATCAGTAACGATTCATCTCTCTGTAAAAAACAGGGTTTTACTCTTTACTGTTGAAAATTCAACCGGCGAGCCCGCAGAAAATAATAACGTAAAGGAAAATATTGGCCTGTCCAATTTACGCCGCCAGCTAGCATTGCTATACACGAATTACAGCCTTGATGTACGCCCCGGGGACTTTACGTTTACAGCTACCTTGAAAATAAATCTCGACAGCCATGTCTAAAATAAAATGCATTGTTATAGAAGACGAGCCGCTGGCAGCAAAGGTGCTCTGTGATTATATCTCAGCAGTTCCTTTCCTGGAATTACAAAAAACATTTAAAGATGCGATCCTTGCCGCCGAGTTCCTGCTGCACAATACCACAGATCTCATCTTCCTGGATATCCATCTGCCAAAGCTGAAAGGAATGGCGTTTCTCAGAACACTTGTCAACCCGCCATCTGTAATTGTTACCACTGCCTATCATCAATATGCTGTAGAAGGATTTAACCTGAATGTTACCGATTACCTGCTAAAACCTTTTGAATTCGAACGATTCCTAACAGCAGTTAACAAAGTAAAAGCGGAACAGCGCCGTACCACCGGAGAGGCCAAAGACTTCATTTTTGTGAATGTACAGAAGCGGAAAGTCAAGATCCTGTTTTCGGAGATACTGTATATCGAAAGTCAGCGTGAATATATTAAAATCGTTACCACCAAAAGCGAATATCTATCCAAGATGAGTACTAATGAGATCGAGGATATACTACCCGAACACATTTTCAAACGCATCCATCGTTCTTTCATTATTTCTGTTAATCAGATTGATTCCTATACAGCCGAAATGGTGGAGATAAAAGGAATACCGATTCCGATTGGGAGGGGGTATAAGGATGTTATTGATAAATTATAAGCATCACGTTTATTTTTCTACTATGCTGCATTACCATGTTCAGATATTGAGCATCGCAACCACGCCACACCCCTATTGCTACAAGGGCCTATTTTAATACGCCGAGAATATCTTTTTTCGATATTCTCCAAACCACAGCCGACTGGCATTTACGGTTGTCAAACACCACCCGAGTCACTTTTGAATACTATGCAATCCCCTTCGTCTCAGTCTTAGATAACCTTCAATACACCCCTGAAACGCGTTCCACAGGTTATCCTACTTTTATATATCATCAAAATCATCTCAAATGGCAAAACAAACATCTATCATTCCTTTTACCGGTAAACTCGGTAATCTCATTGGCTATGAGCGCAATGGTGAATACTTCCTGCGCAGCATGCCCGAAATAGTTCGACAAACCCATGCCACCCGTCGTGCCGCCCGGCGCTTTGGTATGGCCAGCAGGAAAGGCGCGCTTATCCGTCATGCTTTCTACTGCGATCTGGATATCCGTTGTGACGGTGGCCATATCAATCGCCTGAATAAGACACTCATCGCAGCTGGGAGCAATCATACAGCTCTCACAGGCTTCCGTTTTAATCAGCATACGGGAACAGACCGTTTCTTTACTGTAGCACCTAGTCTTCTCAGGAATGATATATTGCATATTCCTTCGCAGACCATCGCTCAATACAAAGGTTTCATTGCGCTGGAAGTAAAAGTGATCGCAGCGCGTATTGATTTTATTAAAGGTCAGGTTACTGGTACAGATACGGTCGTACTGATGATAAATCCTGGTACGTCTTTCCAGGAAACAAATATTCCACTGGATGTACCCGGAGCAGGAACACTTGTCATCACTTTGCAGGTGAGAGGTATGCTCAAAGATGGTGCATCCTGCAACAGGCAACACCTGGCTGCTGATATTATTGCCGTGGCAGCACCACAAATACTGAAGTATCGTATTAAACCGACTTACTCCAGGCGAAAAGGATTGCAGCCGTTAATGACTTCCACCCTTATCTACGCGCACGCGTATCAGTCTACCATTCAACGGGAATAAAGCGCTTACCGCCAGCAGGATGAATTTTGATGAGTAATACCTTATACCTCGTATCACAGAATATTATACCTCTATCCATAGCTACAGCCTGTCCCTGAAGCAGGCTTGTTATTGCCAGCTCACGCCTACCCTCGTCTTCTCTTTAAATTTTATCGTGATGATATGACAGGAGATCAAGACCAGATCAACTCCACGTCCAGTCCTGTGCTACTATATGCTTACGCCCTTCTTCAGCCGATCAGAATAACTATCAGCTATGTCGACCCGACATGATTGATAACTTTTTCGCTGCAGGGTATACCAATGAAAGCCTTGTTGATACGCTATTGATATAAAAAGGATAGATTACGCTAGCCGCAAACCAATGACCCTTCTTTTTCTGAAAGCTTTTCCGTGGAGGTCTAAGCCCGCTAACAGCATGATTACATGGATAGGTAACCCACATTTTTTTAATAGTTTTTACCTTCTAAATGGTGGCGCACTGGGTGACGACTTAGGAAAGGTCTATTATTTTTCGCCAGACAATTTAGAGTATGAACCACTTGACCTCACCTATACCCAATTCCTGGATTTCTGTTTCAATAATGACTTAGATAAATTTTATGAAGGCAATAGGTGGACAGATTGGCGAAACGAAGTATCAAAGTTAAACGGCGATGAAGTCTTTAACTTTTATCCTTTTCTTTGGACGCAGGAAGGAAAAGACATTAATGCAAACTCAAGGAAAGCTATCTCAATTGAGGAGCTATATCATGTTAATGTTGACATGAGAAAGCAGCTTGGACTGGACAAGTAAAGCGATGGCTTGCAGAGTAAAATAAATAGTAAACTATCATAGAGAGAAATAATCATGGACAGGAAAAATCAGTACTACCCCCAATCAATACCACATCCGGGGAACACTTTAAGAGAGAAGCTAGACGAAATGAATATGGGACCAAAAGAATTCGCTCTTCGTACAGGGAAGCCTGAAAAAACTATAATTACCATCATCAAAGGGCATAGTTCCATCACCCCTGATATGGCTGTCCAATTTGAAGGTATAACCAGGATTCCTGCTAATTTTTGGCTGAACTACCAGAGAAATTATGATAAATATATTGCAAGAAAGAGTGGTTCAATTTGAAATTGGAAACCTTCAATTCAAATTATTAATTTACTGTATATCTGGCCATAAATCATTTTTTTATATAAGTTATGGCGGAATATAGATTTTTATATCTCGCCATAACTATATATTTTTATACAGTTTTGGCGAGATATAAATAATATACAATGGAACATCTCATAGGAAGAGAAGAAGAAAAAGCCATACTACAAAAAGCTTTATTATCTGATGAGGCTGAGTTGGTGGCTATATACGGCAGACGAAGAATTGGAAAAACTTTTCTGATCCGGAACTTTTACCAGAAGCAGATGATTTTTGAATTTTCAGGCGTCCATAATGCGACCTTGAGTGATCAACTGGCTAATTTCGCTCAGGCCCTTACACACTCAATGAAAAGTTTACCTGTTGAAACCCCGGTTAACTGGAGGCAGGCTTTTAGCCTGTTAGAAAGTTACGTAGCACCCCTTATAAAAAAGCAAAAACGAGTGCTATTCTTTGATGAATTTCCTTGGATACACACACCAAGGTCAGGCTTTATGCAGGCATTTGAGAATTTCTGGAACATGTGGGCTTCCCGGCAGGAAAACCTGGTTGTGGTAATCTGTGGGTCTGCTGCTTCATGGATGATACAGAAAGTAATTAATAACCGCGGAGGGCTTCATAACAGGGTAACACAAAGGATTCGCCTGTTACCTTTTAACCTTAGTGAGACGGAGGCCTATCTGAGTAGTAGAAAAGTAAAGCTGGATCAATATCAGTTATTGCAGCTTTACATGGCAATGGGTGGCGTTCCTTTATATCTTAAAGAAGTAAATATAGGAGAGAGTACAGCACAAGCATTAGATAGAACGTGTTTTAAAAAGAGCGGATTGTTGCATAATGAATTCAAAATACTATATCATTCATTATTTGAAGAAGCCGTGCATCACATGGATGTGATCAGGGCTTTAGCAGCCAAACCCGGCGGACTTACAAGGAATGAAATAATTGAAGTTTGCTCGTTGACATCCGGAGGAGGCACTACGCAGTTATTAGAGGAACTGTCAGAATCTGGATTTATTACGCCATATGTACCTTTCGAAAAAACTTCCCGGGACAGCATATATAAGCTAACAGATGAATATTCACTTTTTTACATAAAATTCATAGAGAACAGTAAATCACACGGAGCAGGCACCTGGATCAGGCTATCGGAAAGCACATCATGGAAAAGCTGGAGCGGGCTTGCATTCGAAAGTATATGTCTTAAACACGATCAACAGATAAAAAAAGCAATAGGAATAGCTGATGTTTATACCGAAGTATCTCCATGGCGCCATACTGCAGAAAAAAAGGAAGATGGAGCCCAAATAGACCTCCTTTTTGATAGGAAAGATAATTGTATCAATCTGTGTGAAATTAAATTTTCCCGTTTTGAATTTGTTATAGATAAAAAATACGCTGCTATACTAGAACAAAAGGAAAGGGTTTTCCGGCAGAAAACCAAAACCCATAAAACGCTTTTTTTTACTCTTATCACTACCTATGGTGCTAAAAAGAATGACAATTACGCTAACCTCATACAGAAAGAAATAACCATGGAGGCTTTATTCAAAGCGTAGCTACCGCCTCGGCTTACTTGTTCTACAACAAAAAAGCCCTCAAACCTCTCGAATTGCTGACGCCAACGCCATCCCCCACACAAGGCCCCCGCCTGGCCACTCAATTTAAAAATAACTTATGTAATATCATTGCTATGTTTTATCTTAACGATGTTTGGGGATACACAATCAATTAACGTTGGTATTTATGACCTACCCAGGATAGCTGCTAACATTAATTTAAGATTTCCATAACTATAATTTCACGAATGACCGGTAATTACCATTCATTCAAAAGGTAAGTTTGCGTAATATTTATTAAACCTACAACGTACAATGACTGCATTCAAAAAAATGGGGCCATTCAGCATATTTATGCTGTGGATGTCAATGCTTTTGCCCCAAATATCCCTATCACAACACGTAACTGTCCTTGAGAATGCATACGCTCATAATGACTATTGGCACAAGCGCCCTGTGTTCGATGCCCTGGACAATGGATTCACTTACATGGAGGCAGACATATACCTTAGGAAAGGGCAACTGGTGGTGGCGCATTTTTTACCTTCCTTACAGCCGTCCAGGACAATCGACAAATTATACCTTGATCCGTTGAAGTCTTTTTTCGAAAATGATACGATGGGGCTTACGCATCCGCCTATTACGCTGATGATAGATATAAAAAGTAGTCCGGAAAAAAGCTATCGCTCACTGGCGCTTTTGTTACAGAATTACAAACCGCTGTTGTCCTTTTATGAGAACGGAACACTATACAAACGTGCTATTACTGTTGTAATAACTGGCAGGAAACCTGTCTGGACGATAGCGCACCAGGATTGCAGGTATGTGTTTATTGATGAAAACCTCATACAAATGGCGAAGGAAAAAAATCCTGCAGATCTATGCCCCATCGCCAGTTGTCAATATAATCGGATAGTAGGCCGGAAGGGCCGGGAAACGATATCCAGGAAGGAAAAAGATGCGCTTTGCAGATATGTGCAAATAGCACATCAAAATGGCAAGAAAGTAAGATTGTGGGCCTCCCCTGAAGATGCCGGAGTCTGGAAAGAGCTGTTGAATTGTGGGGTAGACCTGATTAATACGGATAACCTGGTTGAACTGAAAACCTTTTTACTGAATAGATACCAGGACTTTGCCAGGACGAAGTAATTGGTACTGAAGATAAAAACCCACGATATTCCTCAAACAAAAGAGCCTTCGGATATATCTAAAGGCTCTTTATTGCTGAGGCCTGGAGGGGACAATTATCGAACCTTTTTACAGATGATTTATCTGAAATTCAGGGGATTGTTAAACCATTTACAAATTCCATATAATTAGTTCTGTTGATAATATTGGCTATACTATCAGGATAGGCATCCAAAAATGCTTTCGGAATTTTAGCTTTAGCCTTTTCATTCCACTTAAACTCCCATGCATAAAGTTTTCCTCCCGACTCTTCAATCAAGTCAACTTCCTGTTGTTGGTGAGTGCGCCAAAAATAAGCATTCACATAATGATTTGCATAATGATTAGCTTTCATTCTTTCGCTGACCAGAAAGTTCTCAAAGAGAGCGCCAATATCTTGCCTTAACTCTAGTGGGGAAAAATTCTTGATCAACGCATTTCTAATGCCATTATCATAGAAATATATCTTTTTCCCTTTTTTGATTTCATTACGCAGATTACGACTAAATCCGCCAATCTGAAATACCACAAAACACTTCTCCAATAGTTCAATATACCGATCAACTGTTTTATTATCGGTACCAATGGTTTGTCCTATTTCGTTATAAGAAATTTCGCTACCTACCTGTAACGCAATTGCTATCAGTAATCTTTCTAATAAGGCTGGTTTACGTACATCCTGTAATGAAAGTACATCCTTAAAAAGATAGTTATTAGACAATTCTAACAGGTTGGCTTGTGCATCTGTTGGGTAATTTACAATATCAGGATAAAATCCATATATCATACGTTGTTCAAGTAGCCTGTTTTCTTGTAGTATAGAGCTATTGGCTACCATTTCTGTAGTTGAGAAGGGATATAAATGATATTCCCGTTTACGACCTGTGAGGGGTTCATTGATTTCATTAGCCAACTCCAATGCTGAAGAACCAGTTGCAATGATCTGCACATTTTTGAAGTTATCAACAAGCAGTTTTAAGGTAACACCAATATTATTAACCCGTTGGGCTTCGTCTATTAATACTAGCGTATTATCTCCTATAAGCGATTTCAGAGATGTTGAACTTGCATTTGTCAATAATGGCCGAATATCAGGCTCATCACAATTCAAGTAAAGTACTTTTCCTTCCGCTTGTTCCATTATAGCCTGAAGTAAGGTCGTCTTGCCAACCTGTCTTGGACCAGTGATGATAATAGCTTTCCCTTTAAAAAGATTGCTAAGAATTTGATCATATATCGCTCTTTTAACCATTTAGGCAAAATTATTAACAAATATAAGGATCATAAACCTAAAATTCATATGAATACTAGGTTTATAATCCCTAAATTTTATCAAATTCTAGGTTTTCAGTATGCTAGTATGGGGCTTAAAATAAGCAAGCCGTTCTCTTTGATTGAAGACATTTATTATGTAATTGGAATAAAATATTATGTGGAAAGTGCAGCTATTTTGATGTGATGGCTGCTAAATTGACTGGGATAAATGTTCCTCAGATTCGATAATTCATTGAAAACAAAAAAGCCTCCAATCTTTCGACTTGAAGGCTTTAAAGCTTGCGGTGAGAGAGGGATTCGAACCCTCGGTACAGTTTAACCCGTACGACGGTTTAGCAAACCGTTCCTTTCGGCCACTCAGGCATCTCACCGAATCAATTTCCCCGTTAGGGGTTGCAAAAATAGGAATTATTCTAATTTATCCAAAAGTTTTTTAGAATAAGATTTATCCGATTTATTCGTTTAACTTAATATAACCAATGCGATCAGACCTAAACAACTGTTAATGAAAATATTCACAGGGGTACTCACCGATCCGGTATACATTAGCCCCGCCAGGCCAGACAATACTTTCCAGCGATTTTGTAAATCCTTGATCCGCGATGAACGCGACCTGCCCTTTGTTTATCTCACATTGGAACTGACACTTATA
This sequence comes from Chitinophaga filiformis, assembly GCF_900102545.1. Classification (GTDB taxonomy): domain Bacteria; phylum Bacteroidota; class Bacteroidia; order Chitinophagales; family Chitinophagaceae; genus Chitinophaga; species Chitinophaga filiformis. The sequence continues at coordinate 768,620 of NZ_FNBN01000001.1, forward strand.
TTATTGCCACTGGCAATCATTTTATATTTACCTGTGCCCGGATGGCTATGGTGGACCGCCGCCATTGCTTACCAGATTCTGAACAACTTCCGGTATAAAGGCTCCTTTGGTCTCATGCTCCATTGCACCAGCCATCGGGTGTTCTTTAAGAAGGAATACGGTTTTCTGAACCATTACCTCCCCTGGGTAATAGGACCACTCTTTGGACAAACACCCGAAACCTACTACAGCCATCATATCGGTATGCACCATCCGGAGAACAATATGCCGGACGACGAAAGCAGCACCATGGCCTACCAGCGTGACTCTTTCAGAGACTTCAGCAAATACCTGGCAAGTTTTGTATTTATGGGTATTGTCACCCTCTGCCAGTATTTTATCCGCAAGCACCGCCAGAAACTGATGGTCAGAGCCGCCAGGGGAGAGCTGCTCTTTTTCCTCGCCTGTATCGGACTCTCTTTCATCAACTTCCCGGCTACCCTAACGGTATTTATCATCCCCTTTGTGATCTCCCGGATCATTATGATGGTGGGCAACTGGGCACAACATGCCTTTATCGACGCCAACGAGCCCGACAACTCATATAAAAACAGTATTACCTGTATCAATACCAAATACAACCATAAATGCTGGAATGACGGCTACCACATCAGCCATCACGTAAAACCCTCCATGCACTGGACAGAACATCCGCACTATTTCCGGAAAACACTACCAGAGTATATTGCCAACGACGCTATCGTATTTGACGGTATCCACTTCCTGCACGTCTGGCTTTACCTCATGGGGAAACGCTACGACCTCCTGGCCAGGAATTTTGTGAATATTGGCAACAGATTCAACTCAGATGAGGAAATTATTGCTTTTCTGAAGGCCCGGACACAAAAAATAGACGTGGCCGCCGTGCCGGCAACCAGCGCCGTAGCCTGATAAATTGCTCCCTTTTTATTTATATGACACATAAATCTTATGAATATGCGTAATCATAAGAATAAGTGACTAAATTTGCGCTCTAACTTTCGATTTTAAAGTCAAAGCATTATGCGCACTGTTACGTTAAAAAGGGTTGTGGTTACCGGGCTGGGGGCCTTAACGCCTATCGGAAACGATGTAAACACATTCTGGAATAGTCTGAAATCTGGTACCGGTGGTGCTGGTCCTATTACCCGTTTCGACACTACGGAGTTTAAAACTAAGTTCGCCTGCGAACTGAAGGGTTTCGATATAGAAAAATTCATGGAGAAGAAGGAAGCCCGTAAAATGGACATGTTTACGCAATATGCCATGGTAGCTGCCCAGGAAGCTGTTGAACATGCAGGCCTCCACCTGGATGGTGTGGACAAGACACAAATCGGTGTGATCTGGGCGTCTGGTAACGGTGGTATGCAAACCTTCGAAGACCAGATCGTTGAATTTGCCCAGGGCAACTTCGTTCCTAAATTCAATCCTTTCTTTATTCCCAAACTGATCTCCGATATCGCAGCAGGTCAGATCTCCATGAAATATGGTTTCATGGGTGTGAACTACTGTACTGTATCTGCCTGCGCTTCTTCCAGCAGTGCACTGGTAGATGCTTTCAACTATATCCGCCTGGGTAAGGCCAACGCTATCGTAGCTGGTGGCTCCGAAGCACCTGTTACCCGCGCAGGTATTGCCGGTTTCAATGCCCTCAAGGCACTGTCTACCCGCAATGACGATCATGCTACCGCTTCCCGTCCGTTTGACGCTGACCGTGATGGTTTCGTAATGGGCGAAGGCGCTGGCGCCATCATCCTGGAAGAGTATGAGCACGCAGTGAAAAGAGGTGCTACCATCTATGCAGAAATGGTAGGTGGCGCTATGACCGCTGACGCTTATCACCTCACCGCTACCCATCCTGAAGGCCTCGGTGCCCGCCTGGGTATGCAAAGAGCCCTGGAAGATGCTGATCTGAAACCTGAAGATGTTGATTATATCAACGCACACGCTACCTCTACCCCGCTGGGTGATGTTAGCGAACTGAAAGGTATCACCGGCGTGTTCGGCGATCATATCACCAAACTGAACATCAGCGCTACCAAATCAATGACCGGTCACCTGCTGGGTGCTGCCGGCGCAATTGAAGCGATCGCTTGTATCAAGGCAACACAGTTCGACCTGGTACCTCCAACCATCAATACCTCCACATTGGGTGAAGGTATCCCTACCAACCTGAACCTGACCCTCGGTAAGGCACAGGAACGTACGGTAAATGTTGCTATGAGCAATACCTTCGGTTTTGGTGGTCACAACGCGATCGTAATATTCAAAAAATACAAGGCTTAATCGGCCAGACCATATTATAATGAAAAGAGCGAATTACAGCAGTAATTCGCTCTTTTCATATCTGCTTCGCTGTTGGTCCGAATTGCCACAGGTCCAACTTAAAGGTATAGCAAAGCCATATCAAAGGCATGGTAAAGGCATGGATAAAGCGTACTTTTTCCTTCGGATAAAATCTGGTACAGTATCACCGATAAAACAACTCCCACACCTACCGCTAAATAGAGCCGGGGCGACCAAAATTCACCAGATTATCTGTAGGGTTCTTCCTCCTCAAGACAAATTTTTCGCATACACTATACACCTACCCGTTTCTCACTTGAATTGACAGTCAATCTGTTACTACTCAGCCTCACTAAAATTTTTAGTAAACTCGTAATTATGCCGTAGTTTAGTAGTCTAAATTAGTCCGTGGTACCTCTTCCGATGGACCTCGGCTTTTTAAACCGATATGGCAAAGAAGAAAGAGAATGTAATAACGCCCGACCCGGCACCGGTCACGGCAGATGACCATATAGCAGTGTTTGGCGCCAGGTCACATAACCTGAAAAACCTGGACCTGCAGTTACCCAAGAATAAACTGGTAGTCATTACAGGCATCAGCGGAAGCGGAAAATCCTCCCTTGCGTTCGATACTATTTATGCCGAAGGACAAAGGCGATACATGGAGAGCTTCTCCGCCTACGCCCGCCAGTTTATCGGTGATATGGAAAGACCTGACGTGGATAAGATCACCGGCCTTTCCCCGGTAATCTCCATCGAACAGAAAACGACCAACAAAAACCCCCGTTCTACGGTGGGTACCATCACGGAGATCTATGACTTCCTCCGTCTGCTCTACGCACGTGTAGGCGTTGCCTATTCATATAATACCGGCAAACGCATGACCCGTTTCTCCGAAGAAGAGATCCTGGACCATGTGTTCAAAAACTACCCGAAGAAAAAGCTGGTCATACTAGCTCCGCTGATCCGTGGCCGTAAAGGACACTACCGCGAGCTGTTCGAACAACTCCGTAAACAGGGCTACCTCAAAGTACGCGTCAACGGTGAGATCCTTGACCTGAAAGAACGTATGCAGGTAGACCGTTACAAGATCCATGACATTGAACTGGTGGTGGACCGCATCCAGGTACAGGATGATGCCCGCACCCGTATCAGCCAGAGCGTGCAGAAAGCCCTCCAGATGGGTAAAGGCCTGCTCTTTATCATGGACAACGACAGCGGAAAAGTCAGCCAGTACAGTAAACAACTGATGTGTGAGGACACCGGCCTTTCCTACGAAGAGCCATCTCCCAACACTTTCTCCTTTAACTCTCCCTACGGAGCCTGCCCCCGCTGTAAAGGTCTGGGTACCATCTACCAGGTAGATATGGATGCCATCATCCCGGATAATTCCGTTTCTATCAACGACGGAGGCCTTGCGCCCCTCGGTGAAGCCCGTGATACCTTTACCTTCAAACAGGTACAGCAGCTGGCCCGTAAACATAAATTCTCCCTGACAGCACCTATCTCCGAACTGCCGCAGAAGACATTAAACCTCCTGCTGTTCGGCGACGAGAACGGTAAGCTGGAAATGGACATGGAGTTTGGCGACAGTGCAGAAGAAGCTTACAATAACGAATTTGAAGGGGTGATCAACACCGTACGCCGCTATTTCAACGATACCTCCTCCGATGCTGTACGCAACTGGGCAGAAAGCTTCATGAAGCTGCACTCCTGCCCGGAATGTAATGGCACCCGCCTGAAAAAGGAGAGCCTCTTCTTTAAAGTGGATGAGAAGAATATCGCGGAACTGGGCAGTATGGACCTCGACAAATTACAGGTCTGGTTCAAAGACATTGAGAAGCGCCTGGATAAGAAGCAGAACGTCATTGCCAAAGATATCCTCAAAGAGATCCGTGAGCGTCTGGGCTTCCTGCTCAATGTAGGCCTGAACTATCTCACCCTCTACCGCTCCACCCGTACACTGAGTGGCGGCGAGAGTCAGCGTATACGCCTGGCTACACAGATAGGCTCCCAGCTGATGGGGATTACTTACATACTGGATGAACCCAGTATCGGACTTCACCAGCGGGATAACATGCAACTGATCGATGCCCTCCGCAACCTGAAAGAGATGGGCAACACAGTAATCGTAGTGGAACATGACAAAGACATCATGCTGCACGCCGATTACCTGGTGGACATTGGTCCCGGAGCCGGTGTACACGGTGGCCAGATCATCGCTCAGGGCACACCTACTCATATATTAAAAATGGACACGCCTACCGCCGGTTACCTGAACGGGAAACGGGTAGTACCAGTACCTGCCGAACGCCGTAAAGGCAATGGTAAGGCCCTGGAACTGAAAGGCGCCACCGGTAATAACCTGAAAAACGTCAGCGTGAAATTCCCGCTCGGGGTATTCATCTGCGTTACAGGCGTATCCGGTAGTGGAAAGTCCACCCTGATCAACGAAACATTGTACCCTATCCTCAGTAAACATGCCTACGACTCCAAACTGGAGCCGATGCCTTACAAAAGCATCAAAGGCCTGGAGAACATCGATAAGGTAATAGAAATAGACCAGTCCCCGATCGGACGTACTCCCCGGAGCAACCCTGCTACTTACTGCGGATTCTTTACAGACATCCGTCAGCTGTTCTCCCAGGTACCGGAAGCCAAGATCAGGGGTTACAATGCAGGCCGTTTCTCCTTCAATGTGAAAAGCGGACGCTGTGATGTTTGTGAAGGCGGCGGCATGCGCGTGATTGAAATGAACTTCCTCCCGGATGTATACGTACACTGCGAGAAATGTAACGGACGCCGCTACAACAGGGAAACACTTGAAATCCGGTATAAAGGGAAATCCATTTCCGACGTACTGGATATGACCGTAGATGAAGCAGTGGAGTTCTTCCAGCCTGTCAACTACATCTACCGCAAGGTTAAAACGCTCCAGGATGTGGGCTTAGGCTACATCACCCTGGGACAATCGGCAGTAACACTTTCCGGTGGGGAAGCCCAGCGCGTGAAGCTGGCTACTGAACTGTCCAAGAAAGATACCGGCAAGACCATCTACATCCTGGACGAGCCTACTACAGGTCTTCATTTCCAGGATATCCAGCTGCTCCTGAACGTTCTCAATAAACTGGTAGACCGGGGTAATACCGTACTGGTAATTGAACATAACCTGGACGTGATCAAAATGGCCGATCATATTATCGACCTGGGGCCTGAAGGAGGCGGCGGTGGAGGTACGATCCTCTGCAGCGGTACACCTGAAGAAGTGGCTAACTGTAAAGACAGCCATACCGCCCGATTCCTGAAGCTGGAACTGAAAAATTAACAGCCGGCACACCATTTTATTATTGGCGCCTTCTCAGGCACATATGATATAGCCGCTTTCTGGGGGTGATTAATTTCACCTGCGGAAAGCGGAACTTGTAAAGGGAACTCGTAATTTGCAGGCATGAAATACATTTCTGGGATTATAGCAATACTGCTGTTGTCAGTATTTGCGGCCTGTGAAGATGAAACCAAAAGTTGTGACCAGACCCTGATCAGTGATCTGGGCATGAACTTTAAGAAGGACACATTGCAAGGCTTTTTAGTGAAAGATACCATCTGGCCAAAGGTGACCCTGTTTGCACTGGGAAAAGACTCAATCGTCAGGAACGTGCCAAGATCGAGCGTGTTTATGTCTTTAGACCCACTGGCAGATAGCAGCAGGTTTTACCTGAAACTGGATTCCACTATGGTTCCCGACACCCTGACCTTCCGGTATAAAAGGAAACAGAACTTTGTGTCGCCAGGATGTGGATTTGCCACCTTCTTTACCCTCGATACGGTGATTACCACCTATAACACCATCGACTCTTTACATATTAATAACAGGGAAGTAAACAGCACGAATGATACGCACATTTCTTTATTCTTTATCTATTAGTCTGGCCGGCCTGCTCACACAAGCTGCTCAGGCTCAGGTAAAACCTGCGGGAGATACCAGTATCAAAAAAACGGCTGTTGATACCACCGCCCGAAAACCTGCGCAACGTCCGCCGGTAACAGCTGCCCCCACCAAAAAGGCAGTGGATACATCCGGTCCCAGGACAGCGCAACGTCCGACGGCAGCCCCTGTTCCGGCAAAGAAACCGGATTCCATCTATTACGTTCCCGGCGGCCTCCGTCTAGGTATAGACATCAGCCGCTTTGCACTGCACTTCTTCCAGCCCTACAGAACTGACGTAGCGGTACAGGCAGACGTACGCCTCAATAAAAAGCTCTATGGCGCTTTCGAAGTCGGCTACAACCGTACCTCTCACAGCGACAGCAGCTATACTTATAAAGGCAGTGGCGCATATGCCACCGTTGGGATAGACTATGATTTCCTGAAAAAGAAAGATCCCAGTGATAAAAATATGGTATACGGCGGTATCCACTATGGCTTTGCCCGAAATACCTACGAAGTTCCTGCCTACAATATCCACAATAAATACTGGGATTCTGAAACGCCCGGCTCATTCCCTAAAACAAACATGACCGCCCACTGGATCGAGCTGACATTCGGTATGAGAGTAGAAGCGCTCCCTAATTTCTTCCTGGGATGGGCAGTACGGGAAAAGATCATGGTCAGCAACAATGCAGTTGAAGGGTTTGATCCTATTATTATTCCGGGTTTTGGCAGCGGCTCCAAGAGTTCGCAGTTCGATATGACCTATACGGTATCTTATTACCTGCCACTGTACAAACTAAAGATCCGCGAATCCCGGGAGCCTAAAAAGAAGAAGGACTAAACTTCCCTGATCATTTCAATATGTGGGATGTTATCTTCCAGGTACATCTCACTGCTTTGTTTAAAGCCTAAAGAAGCGTAGAACTTCTCCAGGTACTGCTGTGCGCCTATTTTGATAGGCACTTTACCGAACCGCTCTTCCACTACGGCAATAGAATGTTCCATCAGCTTTTTGCCAATACCAGTTCTCCGGGCGCGGGGAGAAGTCACCACCCTTCCAATGGAACACATATCAAACTTGATCCCCGGACCAAACACACGGGTATAGGCAACCAGTTCATTCTCCAGCTCATCATCAAATCCCATGATATGCACAGCCAGCTGGTCGGCATTATCCATATCCTGGAAAACGCAGTTCTGTTCCACCACAAACACCTCGCTCCTCAGGCGTAATAATGCGTATAACTCCTGCGTCGTTAACTCTTCAAACGTCTTGGTAATCCAATGTATCATAAGATTGTTGTTTATTGATTTGAGCCTTCTTCCCAATTGCAAACGGGCCTATATAATAATGCCACCCTCCTTCATAAAAAATCGCGTGTCTACAACAAATGTAATTAACAAAACATAATAGGACGCCGTCAGGTGTCCCGTTGTTTGTAGCGCGGGGTTGAAAACCCCGGGGACGAAAAATAATTGCAGGCCCCGGATTGAATAATGACGTTTCCCCGGGGTTGTTGTGTGGGTTTTCAACCCCGGGAACGACAACAAACACAACAAATACCAAATGCTACAATAAAAAATAATTAACAAAACACAATAGGACTCCGTCAGGTGTCCCGTTGTTTGTAGCGCGGGGTTGAAAACCCCGGGGACGAAAAATAATTGCAGGCCCCGGATTGAATAATGACGTTTCCCCGGGGTTGTTGTGCGGGTTTTCAACCCCGGGAACGACAACAAACACAACAAATACCAAATGCTACAATAAAAAATAATTAACAAAACACAATAGGACTCCGTTAGGAGTCCCGTTGTTTGTAACGCGGGGTTGAAAACCCCGGGGACGAAAAATAATTGCGGGCCCCGGATTGAATAATAACGTTTCCCCGGGGGTGTTGTGCGGGTTTTTTACCCCAGGAACGACAACAAACACAACAAATACCAAATCCCACAATAAAAAATAATTAACAAAACACAATAGGACTCCGGTAGGAGTCCCGTTGTTTGTAGCGCGGGGTTGAAAACCCCGGGTATGAAAAATGATTGGGGCCCCGGATTGAATAATGACGTTCCCCCGGGGGTGTTGTGCGGGTTTTCTACCCCGGGAACGGCAACAAACAACAAATACCAAATCCCACAATAAAAAATAATTAACAAAACACAATAGGACTCCGTTAGGAGTCCCGTTGTTTGTAGCGCGGGGTTGAAAACCCCGGGATAATGATAACGTTCCCCCGTTGTTTGTTGCGCGGTTCGCCCCCGGTAACGGCAACAAACACAACAAATACCTAATCCCACAATAAAAAATAATTAACAAAACACAATAGGACTCCGTTAGGAGTCCCGTTGTTTGTAGCGCGGGGTTGAAAACCCCGGGATAATGATAACGTTCCCCCGTTGTTTGTTGCGCGGTTCGCCCCCGGTAACGGCAACAAACAACAAATACCAAATCCCACAATAAAAAATAATAAATTAGCCCTCGAATTTCGAGAAACAGCAACATTATGAGTACCCATGCCATTCCATTCCTATCACTTGAGCACATCACTGTTCGTTACCTGGATAAAACCCTTTTCACCGGTCTGGACTGGCATATCAATACAGGAGAACAATGGGCGATCACCGGCCCCAGTGGCTCCGGTAAATCCGCCCTTCTCAGTACAATAGCAGGAAAGTTCAATGTGATCAATGGCAGTATACATCATCATTTCAGCGAAACTTACCGCCAGCAGCATACCATCACCGACCCATATTTCAGTTACCGCGACCTGCAGGCATTGGTAGGACACCACCATACCTTCAGAAACCGCTCCAATACCACCACAGACTTCTACTATCAGCAGCGGTTCAATAGCATGGACTCTTCAGACGCACCTACCGTACGGGAATACCTCTACGGAGAATCCGGCGGTACGCCTGAACAGACGCCCATCCTGGAACCACTGAAGATCCCGGCATTGATGGATAAAGAGCTGATCAAGCTCTCCAACGGAGAAACCCGCCGTGTGATGATTGCAAAATCATTGTTAAAACAGCCGGTATTGCTGATGCTGGACAATCCTTTCAGTGGTTTGGACGTTCAAACGAGAAAGCACTTCAGTGACATGGTGAACAGGATCATTGCCGGAGGTACGACCGTATTGCTGGTCACTTCCCCTACGGAAATACCGGAAAATATCACCCATGTCCTGACATTGGAAGAAGGCCGTATAACAGGGAAGTACACACGGGAAGAATACCTGAAAATACCTCAGGCAACTACTACCCAAAGCTGGCAGGTAGACGAAGAAAAGATAAGGGCGATTGTGAAAAACACGCCGTCTCCATATGAAACCATCATCAGGATGGAGCACATAAAAGTACAGTATGGCGAACATTTGATCCTCGACGATGTTAACTGGATAGTAAAGCCTAATGAAAAATGGGCTTTGCTCGGTCATAACGGCGCAGGGAAATCGACCCTGCTAAGCCTGATCAATGGCGATAATCCACAGGCTTATGCACAGGAACTGTACCTGTTTGACCGGAAGAGAGGTAGCGGAGAAAGCATCTGGGATATTAAAAAGAAGATAGGCTTTGTATCACCCGAATTACACCAATACTTCCAGGCCGGCAGTAATTGCCTGCAGGTAGTAGTATCAGGCTTCTTTGATATTATCGGTAGCAACCGCCAGGGCACTGCTGAACAACAGGAACACGCCGCTGCGTGGATGGATATACTGGACATTGCATCATATGCAAACCAGGCTTTTAAAGGAGTTCCCGAAAGTGTACAGCGACTGACCCTCCTGGCCCGCGCCCTGGTAAAAGAACCCCCATTGCTCATTTTCGATGAACCCTGCCAGGGATTGGACCAGCAACAAAAGGATCATTTCAAACATGTTATCGATATCCTATGTGGTGTGATGGATCTGACCCTTATATTCGTTACGCACTACCAGGAAGAAATTCCGGCAGCAGTTACCAATGTCTTGAAACTGGAAAGGGGAAGATCCATATAATAAAATTCTTATACATTTAGTTTACCTTTATATCTTAAACAGCATTTAAACCTCATGGGTCCCAAAAAACGCCTGGCGGTCGTCTCCGCCTTCGCTGTGTGCCTGCTCATTACTTGCATCACAGCCTGTAAAAACACGAAAACAGTCATGAACCCTGCCCTGGCAAAGTACATTGAAGCCTATACCGCCGGGGTTATTTCGAGGCAAAGTACAATCCGGGTACAACTGACGAACAATGTGAATGTTACTCATACACAGAATGAACCTGTGGAAGAGGAACTCTTCGATTTCAGCCCCAATATCAAAGGAAAGGCTTACTGGGTAGATGCCACTACAGTCGAGTTCAGGCCCGATGCCAATCTCGAACCCGGCAAAAACTACAAGGCTACCTTTAAACTGGGTAAGGTCATGAAGGTGGAAAAAGATCTGAAGGAGTTCGACTTCGAATTCCTCGTTATCAAGCCATCGTATGCCATAGAAGAGTATGGCCTGAAAGCGGCAGGCAGCAATGTCCTGAATAAAATGACCTTCTCGGGTGCTATCAGTACCGCCGATAACGAAGATCCACAAAAGATCGAAAAGGTAGTCAACGCTACCTATGAGGGTAAAAAAGTGGCCATTACCTGGCAGCATAATGCGGCAGATAAAGTATCTACGTTCACCATCGAAAACCTGGTACGTGCAGACAAAGGCAATGGCTCCCGTAAACTTGAACTGATCTGGGACGGTAAACCACTGAATGTGGACCTCTCCGGTAAGAAGACAGTAGAAGTACCTGCTATCTCCGACTTTAAAGTATTGGACGTACGTGCAGTAGCTGAAACAGAACAATACGTACTCGTACAGTTCTCCGACCCTGTCAGCGTAGCACAGACACTGGACGGTCTGATCGGTGTGAGCGGCGTAAGCGATCTCCGCTTCTCTATTGAAGGAAGTGAGGTGAAAGTGTTCGCCCCAAAAAGACTGGAAGGAGACTATAACGTGGTGGTAAATGAAGGTATCCTGAATGTGGCCGATAGCAAACTGGAACAAAGCTTCTCTGCGAATATCGTCTTCGAAAATACCCAGCCTTCCGTGACCATCCCCGGCAAAGGAGTGATACTACCGGAAAGCAATAAACTGGTGATGCCTTTTGAAGCAGTGAACCTAAGTGCTGTAGACGTTACCATCATCAAGATCTACGAGAACAATATCCCACAATATTTACAACAGAATGGACTGGACGGTAACGCGGAATTACGCCGTGTTGGTCGTCCCGTAGTGGAAAAGACCATCCGCCTGGATGCTGATAAATCACTCAACCTCCACAAACGCAACCGCTTCTACCTGGATATGGAGAAACTGCTGCGTACCGAACCGGGAGCTATTTACCGTGTAACCATCGGTTTCCGGAAGTCCTATTCCCTCCTGGGATGTTCTTCCACCGAAACTGCAACTGAAAACAACAGCGGTGAAGGAGAAAGTGATGAAGAATACTATGGTGGCTATTACGGTAACGAAAAGGTAGATGAAGACGATGATTTCTGGCGCCGTTACGATAGCTACTACCCATATGGTTATTCCTGGGATGAGCGTGATAACCCATGCGCCAATTCTTACTACAATAAAGACAGATGGGCTTCCCGCAACGTCTTCTCCTCTAATATCGGCCTTACCGCCAAAAGAGGAAATGACAACAGCATGCTGATTGCCGTAACAGATATCCGCGATACCAAACCAATGATCGGTGTTGAACTGGAACTGCTCGACTACCAGAACCAGGTTATCTTCAAGACCAAGAGTGATGGTGACGGTCTGGCTACTTTCGATTTGAAACGCAAGCCTTACCTCCTCATCGCTAAAAAAGATGATGAAAGAGGATACCTGAAACTGGATGATGGTAACTCACTGCCACTCGGTCGTTTTGATGTAAAAGGTGAAGAAGTACAGAGCGGTATCAAAGGCTTCCTGTATGGCGAACGTGGTGTATGGCGCCCCGGCGATACCCTGTTCCTGACCTTCATCCTGGAAGATAAACAACAGAAACTGCCACCTAATCACCCGGTAACACTGGAACTGTACAATCCTAAAGGACAGTTATACAGACAGCTGAACGGACTGCAGTCGGTAAATGGTTTCTACCGCTTTACAACAGCTACTTCTCCGGATGATCTGACTGGTAACTGGACGGCGAAAGTAAAGGTAGGTGGTGCCGTATTTACCAAAAACCTCCGCATAGAAACTGTTAAGCCAAACAGGCTGAAAATAGATCTCAACTTTGGCAGGAATACAACGCTCTCAAAGACCTCTCCGACTGAAGGTACACTGAATGCCCGCTGGTTATTCGGCGCAGCTGCACAGAACCTGAAAGCGAAGGTGGATGTATCCCTGACACAGCAGACTACCAGCTTTAAGAACTTTAAGGATTACCACTTCGATGATCCGATCACTCACTTCGAAGCTGAAAGCAAGACCATCTTTGAAAGCAGCCTGGGCGAGAATGGTACCGCACCTGTAAAGGTAGACCTGCCATTGGGTAAACTGGCTCCTGGTCAGCTGAAGGCCAGCTTTGAGATCAAAGTATTTGAACCAGGTGGCGATTTCAGTATTGACCACTTCTCCATGCCATACAATCCGTTTGCATCTTATACCGGTATCAGAATGCCGGAAGGCGATCGTATGACAGGTATGCTGCTGACCGATAAAGCACATCCTATCAGCATTGTGAACGTAGATGAAAATGGTAATCTGCTGAGCGGTAACCAGGAAGTACAGGTAGAACTGTACAAGATCCGCTGGCGCTGGTGGTGGGACGAGAACAGTGAAGATGAATTCAGCAACTTCACACAGGATAGCTACAACCAGCTGCTGAAGAAAGAAACAATGACCCTGCACGGTGGTAAAGGCACCTGGAACCTTCAGATTGCCTACCCTGACTGGGGGCGCTACCTCGTACGTGTAAAAGACCTGAAGAGCGGTCATACCAGCGGTCAGGCAGTGTATATCGACTGGCCGGGATGGGCAGAAAGGGTGCAGAAAGAGAATCCTTCTGAAGCCTCTATGCTGGTGTTTACATCAGATAAAAGCCAGTACAACGTAGGTGATGATATCACACTCACCATTCCGAGCAGCGAAGGCGGCCGCGGGCTGGTCAGCATCGAATCCGGCAGCAAGGTGTTGAAAACCTTCTGGATCGATACACAGAAAGGCCAGACCGTTTACAAGTTCAAGGCAGAGAAAGAAATGGCGCCAAACATTTATGTGAACGTCAGCCTGCTGCAAAAACATGCCAATACCAAAAACGATCTGCCTATCCGCATGTACGGCGTGATCCCGATCACCATCGATGATGCGAATACCGTATTAAAACCGGTGATCACCATGCCTGACAAACTGGAACCTGAACAGAATGCCAGCATCACTGTATCTGAAGCCAACGGAAAGGCAATGACCTATACCATTGCACTGGTAGATGAAGGCCTGCTGGACCTGACCCGTTTCAAAACACCTGATCCGCACAGTGCTTTTTACGCACGTGAAGCGCTGGGTGTGAAAACATGGGATCTGTTTGACTATGTGATCGGTGCATGGGGTGGCGACTTAGAACGTATCCTGAGCATTGGTGGTGACGAAGGACTGAATAAAAATGCAGGTAATGCAAAAGCGAACCGCTTCAAACCTGTTGTATTATACATGGGTCCATTCACACTGAAAGGTGGCAAACAAACCCATAACTTCAAACTGCCTCCATATGTAGGCTCTGTGAAAGCAATGGTAGTAGCAGGTCAGGATGGTGCTTACGGTGCTGCTGAAAAAGTAGTAGCTGTGAAGAAACCACTCATGCTGCTGACCACACTGCCACGTGTACTGGGACCTTCAGAAACTATCCAGTTACCGGTAACCGTATTCGGACTGGAAAACAATATCCGCTCTGCGAAAGTAACGCTGGCTACCAGCGCGCTGCTGGAAGTGGTGGGTGAGCGTACCAAGACGGTTACCTTCGCTCAGCCGGGAGAGCAGATCGTTTACTTTGATGTGCGTGTAAGACCACAGGTAGGTATCGCAAAAGTGAAAGTGACTGCTACCAGCGGCGCTGCGAAAGCAGAGGATGAAACCGAGCTGGAAATACGTAATCCGAACCCGGTAATTACCACTGTACAGGAAACAACCCTGCAGGCGGGTCAGAGCTGGAGCGCTACCTATAAACCTGCTGGTATGGCCGGTACCAATACCGGTGTGCTGGAAGTATCTACTATTCCTGCACTGAACCTGGCGAAACGACTGAATTACCTGATCCAGTATCCGCATGGATGTGTGGAACAAACCACCTCCAGCGTATTCCCTCAACTGGCGTTGAACCAGCTGATGGACCTGAAACAGGGTGAACTGGCGAATATTGACCGTAATATCAAAGCTGGTATCAACCGCCTGAAAGGCTTCCAGACTTCCGATGGAGGTATGAGCTACTGGCCGGGAGAAGGACAGTCGGACGAGTGGGGCACGAACTATGCCGGTCACTTCCTGCTGGAAGCACAGGCGAAAGGCTATGAATTGCCGGCCGGCATGCTGGACCAGTGGAAGAAATACCAGCGTAACAAAGCTGGTTCATGGGCGCCGTCCACTACCAACTTCTATGGTGGCGATCTGACACAGGCTTATCGTCTGTACCTGCTGGCACTGGCCAAGGTGCCTGAACTGGGTGCGATGAACCGCCTGAAAGAATTCAAGTACCTGTCTAACGAAGCGAAATGGAGACTGGCAGCAGCTTATAAACTGTCTGGTCAGCCGGAATTGGCCAATACCCTGGTAAGAACATTACCTACAGATGTGAAACCATACAATCAACTGGGTGGCACCTTCGGTTCCGACCTGCGTGATAAAGCTATGATACTGGAAACGCTCACCATCCTGGGGCAGCGTACACGTGCAAACGAGCTGCTGAAACAGATAGCGTCTAACCTTGCACAGGATAGCTGGTACAGTACACAGACCACCGCTTATGCGCTGATCGCTGTTGCCAAATATTGTGGTGTGAACAGCAGTGGCAATAAGATGACCTTCAGCTATACGCTGAATGGCGCCAGCAATACTGTCAACGGTAGCTCTTATGTAGCCCAGGTGCCTGTTAGCTTCGCCAGCATGGCAGATGGCAGCGTAAGCATCCAGAACAAAGGACAGAATGTGTTGTATACCCGCCTCATTCTCCAGGGTCGTCCGGATGCTGGCCAGGAACCCAATGTGCCTAACAATCCTGATGTACTGGATATCCAGGTGAAATATAGCACCCGTGATGGTAAAGTCCTCGATCCGGCTTCCCTGCGTCAGGGAGCAGACTTCCTGGCAACTGTCACCATCCGCAATCCGGGTAAACGCGGCTATTACGAGCAGATGGCTTTGACGGAGATATTCCCAAGTGGATGGGAGATCATCAATACCCGTCTGATGGACAATGACAGCACCTTCCGTTCATCACCATATACCTACAAGGATATCCGTGATGACAGAGTGTACACTTACTTTAATATTGAAGAAAACAAAACACGCACTTACAACGTGCTGCTGAATGCGGCCTACCTCGGCCGTTATTACCTGCCAGCCGTATCCTGCGAAGCAATGTATGACAATACCATACACGCCTTCCTGCCGGGCAAGTGGGTGGAAGTAACGAAATAAAGATTTAACAACTGACTGCCGTTTAGTGAAGCAAGAGGGATAGCGCTCCTGATTGTTTTGCTAAACGGCAGTCTTTTTTCAGATATCAGCGCCCCTGCAACAAACATTGTCCCCTACATTTTATTCCCGATTCTTATTCCTAATTTTACCTCATGTGGTTCCGAAAACGAAAATGGTGGCTTCTTGCTGCAGCCCTGCTCCTTATCCTTTACATCTTTTCTATACCTTCCCGTCTCTTCACTACGCCTACCTCATTTGTGATTGAAGACAGTAATGGAGAGTTGTTAAGCGCTACCATTGCTACCGACGGACAATGGCGTTTCCCCGCAGATAAACAGGTACCCGATAAATTTGCCAAATGCATTGTTGCCTATGAAGACAAACGTTTCTATCATCATTGGGGCGTAGATATATTGGCACTGGCGCGCGCTATCAGGCAAAACATCAGCAGGAAAAGAGTTGTCAGCGGTGGTAGTACACTCACTATGCAAGTAATCCGCTTGTCACGCAATCAGCCACGTACCCTGATGCAGAAGCTGATAGAAGCAGTGATGGCTACCCGCCTGGAGTTCTCTTATTCGAAGAAAAGTATCTTATCATTATACGCAGGTAATGCACCTTTCGGCGGAAACGTAGTGGGACTGGAAGCCGCCTCCTGGCGGTATTACGGCCGCAGCGCCACGCAATTGTCCTGGGGAGAAACAGCTGCACTTGCAGTATTGCCCAACAGTCCTGCACTCGTACATCCCGGCCGTAACCGGCAGATCTTATTACAGAAACGTAATCAGCTGCTGGATAAATTACAGCAGAATAATACAATTGATAGTGTAACCTGTCAGCTGGCCAAGCTGGAACCCTTGCCAGATCAGCCGAAAGCATTACCACAGGATGCACCACACTTACTGGATCTCTTCAGAAAAGACTACCAGGCAAAGAAGGATAACAAAGCTGTTACACGTATTAAAACAACGCTGGAAGCTTCTCTGCAACGCAATGTCAGCAATATCGTAGAGCGTTATCATAGCATCTATAAAGCGAATGGCATTAACAATGCAGCAGCGATTGTACTGGATGTGGAGACAGGCAATACGCTCGCCTATGTAGGCAATGTGTATCATCCTGAAGATCCTGAAACGGAAAGCCATGTGGATATTATACAGGCGCCCCGTAGTCCGGGTAGTACGCTGAAACCTTTCTTATACGCGGCTATGCTGAATGATGGAATGATATTACCACACTCCCTGGTAGCAGATGTGCCTACACAGATAGCCGGCTACACACCACAGAACTTCGACCTCGGTTATGACGGCGCAGTACCTGCCAGTAAAGCCCTTGCACGTTCTCTTAATATTCCCGCGGTCAGAATGTTACAGCAATACCGCTATGAAAGACTGCATGCATTACTCAAGCAGATGGGAATGACAACCCTGACCCAGCCTGCCGATCATTACGGTCTTTCGCTCATCCTGGGAGGAGGCGAGTCTACCTTATGGGAGCTGTCTGGCATGTATGCCAGTATGGCCCGTACACTGCTGCATTTAGATCAGTATAATGGGAAGTATGATGCAGATGATATCCATCCTCCGAACTATATACAGGGCGCTAAACTGGTGTCAAAACATTCGCCGGCAACGAATGGCATACTGGATGCAGGCGCTATCTGGTATACCTTCCAGGCAATGGAGGAAGTAATGCGCCCGGGAGAGGAATTGCTCTGGCAGCAGTTCTCCTCGTCACAACGTATCGCCTGGAAAACTGGCACCAGCTTCGGTTTCAGGGATGGCTGGGCGATTGGCGTTACGCCTCAATATGTAGTAGGTGTATGGGTAGGAAATGCAGATGGTGAAGGCAGACCCGGACTGATAGGCGTATCCACAGCAGCGCCGATACTCTTTGATGTATTCCGCTTATTACATACAGGTAGCTGGTTTAATCCCCCTTACACTAAACTACAAAAGATAGAAGTGTGCAGACAGAGTGGTTACAGAGCCAGTGATCTTTGTCCGGAGAAAGACTCCATAGCAGTACCCGCCAGCGGGCTGCGCTCAGGTTTATGCCCTTATCATCAGCTGGTACATCTTGATCATACAGGCAAGTGGCGTGTTACGGCAGACTGTGAACCACCGTCTCAGATGCAGCATGTACCCTGGTTTGTATTACCGCCAGCAATGGAGTTCTATTATCGCACTAAACATAACTACCTGCCATTGCCGCCATACAAAGCAGAATGCCTGGCTACACTCAATGCAGATAAGGCGCCAATGGAACTGATCTATCCAAGGCCGAATGCGCGTATTTACATACCTGTGGAAATAGATGGCACGCCGGGAGAGACCGTATTCACAGCCACACACCGCAATACATCGGAGAAGATCTATTGGCACCTGGATAACAATTACATTGGCACCACACAGGAATTCCATCAGTTAGCGCTGCACCCCGCCGCGGGTAAACATACCATCACACTGGTTGATGAGCAGGGAGAGCAGATCCATGTATCGTTTGAGATATTGGAGAAGAAGAACGACAATCAGTAACCGTACTTCTCCTTCCATAAGCTGCGCAGATGTTTTCTCATTTCATCTTCTCTTGCATTCTTGCCCGGGTCATAGAGCTTCATGCCTTTGATCTTCTCCGGCAGGTACTCCTGCGGAGAGAAGTTGTTTTCATAATCATGGGAGTATTCATATCCCTTATGATATCCCATGTCTTTCATCATCTTCGTAGGCGCATTGCGTATGTTCATTGGCACTGGCAGATCACCGGTTTGTGACACGACCGACATGGCATTATTGATAGCCATGTATGCAGCATTGCTCTTTGCAGAAGAGGCCAGATAGGTAGTACATTGAGAAAGGATAATTCTCGCTTCTGGATAACCGATCAGGTTCACTGCCTGGAAACAACTGGTAGCCAGCAGTAATGCATTAGGATTAGCGTTGCCAATGTCCTCTGATGCAAGGATCACCAGGCGGCGGGCAATGAACTTTACGTCCTCTCCACCTTCTATCATTCTCGCCAGGTAATATACTGCGGCATTGGGATCGCTTCCGCGGACGGATTTGATAAATGCAGAGATGATGTCATAATGCTGCTCGCCTGTCTTATCATAGATCGCCACACGCTGCTGTGCAATGTCCATCACCTTCTGATCGGTAATCACAATAGGCTTTTCATTTTGCAGCGTATTTACTACCAGCTCAAACAGGTTAAGCAGTTTACGGGCATCTCCGCCGGCGATATTAAACAAGGCAGTCGTTTCCTTCAGTTCAATACTTTTGCTACCCAGCCATTCATCCTGTTTCATGGCCTGATGTAATAGCTGTAACAATTCCGATTCACTGAGTGGTTTGAGCACATATACCTGGCTGCGTGACAACAACGCGGAATTGACTTCAAAGGAAGGATTCTCTGTAGTAGCGCCTATCAGGGTAATGATGCCTTTTTCAACAGCACCCAGCAGGGCATCCTGTTGTGATTTATTGAACCGGTGTATCTCATCAATGAACAATACCGCATAGCCCTGTTTACGGGCTATCTCGATCACTTCACGTACTTCTTTTACACCAGCAGAAATAGCACTGAGTGTATAAAAGGGTACATCCAGTGTATGCGCAATAATGTTGGCAATGGTGGTCTTACCCACGCCAGGAGGCCCCCACAGGATCATGGATGGGATCTT
Source organism: Chitinophaga filiformis (assembly GCF_900102545.1). GTDB lineage: Bacteria > Bacteroidota > Bacteroidia > Chitinophagales > Chitinophagaceae > Chitinophaga > Chitinophaga filiformis. The sequence goes on from NZ_FNBN01000001.1 coordinate 788,190, forward strand.
TCCCTGGCGGAGGGCGGTACGTAATATACTATCCTTACCGGTCAGGTGTTCCTGTCCCACCAGCTCATCCAGTGTCTCCGGTCTTATTCGCTCAGCTAATGGTTCCATTATGCAGTGATATTAAATGTTTGGGATGCTGCAGATATCAGGCATCCAGGTCAAGGTCAATATGTTTATCATCTTCCTGCTTTTTCTTCCATTGTTTCAGGAAAGACAAGGATAACAAAGCATTCGTTACAATGGAAGCGCCATACAGGAAGAGGAAGAACTGCATCATTGTCATTGCAGTTCCCTTCAAACTTCTAATGGTTTCAAGCTGTTGTCGCTGTTCCTCGGTGATCTGGCTGCTCGCTTGTTTCAGATCCAGGTTCATAACTATAAATATCGCAATACCACTGAGCAGCATTAAAGCACCTATCAATATTGTGTAACCACCCATAATACGGATACCGCCAGGTGTATTTTCTTTCAGCGTAAAGCCGGGTTCCTGGAGGCTCCTTTGCAGGTAAGCCGAGAGGATGGCATGGATAAAAACCCCGCCCAACATAACAATGGAGACCAATCCCTGGCTAAATGCGCCCATCAGCATGGACGCAAAATTCATCATTATAGAAAATCCGGTGATGAACAAGTTAATCCCTGTCAGCGCTTTAAACAATTTAAATCTAAAAGTCATGTATTCCATTTTTACAGATTACAAACCTACTAAACAACCGGCAAACCACCCAGTATACTACCATACCTGCCGCCGTCTATAAAAAAGCGATATGTCAGCATGGGATGTTTTAGTTATATTGAGCTACTAAACCTGTTTACATATGAAGAGCACATACGCTTTACATCTTCCATTGCTGGCAGCTGTATCCCTTATGGCAGCCTGCAACAACAACACCACAAAACAGTCGCCCGCAGGAGCAGACACAACCAAAGTCCCCGCTTTCGAAGTAAGTTCAATTGACTCAACCACAAAGCCTTGCGATGATTTCGACCAGTTTGTAAATGGCAACTGGAAGAAAAACAACCCCATCCCTTCCACAGAAAGCCGTTGGGGCGCTTTTAACGTACTTGATAAGGAAAATAAAGAAGTACGTCTGAAAGGTATCATCCTTGGTCTGGCAGAGCAAAAAGACCTGAAGAAAGGAACGGAAGAGCAGCAGATCTCCGACTTTTACCGCTCATTCCTGGACACTGCCACTATCGAGAAACTGGGTACAACACCTTTGCAGCCTTACCTCGATAAGATTAATGGTATCCAGAACCTGGCAGATTTTGCAAAAGTATCCGGCGAGTTTGAAATGATCGGTATCCCCGGCGTTGTGAACTTTGGCGTTGATGCAGATGGCCGTAACAGTAAGATGAATGCCGTATACCAGGTACAGGACGGTTTAAGTCTTGGTGAAAGAAGTTATTATGAAAGGCCAGACTCCAGTACTGCCGAAGTACGTAATGAGTTTGTAAACCATATTAACAAGCAATTCTCACAGGCTGGATTTAAAGATGCCGACCCGGGTAAGACCGTGCTGGATTTCGAAACCAAAGTAGCTAAGCTCCAGCTCACCAATGTGGAACTGCGCGATCCCGTTGCTACTTACAACAAAGCGCCCTATAGCGAATTAAAGAAACTGGCCCCGGACTTTGACTGGGACGCATTTACAGGTACACAGGGTATCAAAACTGATACAATGATCCTGCAGAACAAAAAGTATCTAACCAATATATCCGCGCTGTTAAAGGGGACATCTCCTGAAACACTCAAAACATGGCTGCGCTGGCAGGTATTATCCCATTTTGCCAGCTATCTGCCTAAACCGATAGACGATGAGAATTTCCATTTCTTCGCTACTGTAATGCGTGGTGCTAAACAACAGCGTCCCCGCCTGGAACGCGCTGTACGTGCTACTGATGGTATCATGGGTATGCCGCTGGGAAAAGTATTTGCCAAGAAATACTTCCCTGAAAGCTCCAAACAGAAGGTATCTGAAATGATCGAGAACGTACGTGCCGTATACGGACAGCGTATCGACAGCCTGACCTGGATGAGTGCTGCTACCAAAGAGATGGCGCACAAGAAACTGGCATCCTTCACTTATAAGATCGGTTATCCTGATAAATGGAAAGATTACTCTACCATTGATATCAAACCAGGTACCCTGATCGAGAACCTCGTTTCTGCCGCTCACTACACCCATAAAGAGGCGCTTGATAAAATCGGGAAACCGGTAGACAAAACTGAATGGGGTATGACACCTCAAACCGTGAATGCGTATTACAATCCGCTGAACAACGAAGTAGTATTCCCTGCAGGTATCCTCCAGCCGCCATTCTTCAATGCAGATGCTGACGACGCTATCAACTATGGTGGCATCATAGCAGTGATCGGGCACGAGTTCACCCATGGCTTTGACGACCAGGGTTCTCAGTACGACGCAGAAGGTAACCTGAAGAACTGGTGGACAGACGCCGACCGTAAGAACTTCATGGCACTGGCGCAACGCTATATCAACTATTTCAACAGCATTGAGGTGCAGAAAGGCTTCTTTATCAAGGGAGCACTCACCATCGGTGAAAACATTGCTGATCTGGGTGGTCTGACCCTGGCTTACAGCGCATTGGAGAAATCGCTGAAAGGCAAACCTGAGCCGGCCCTGATAGACGGATTTAACTGGAAACAGCGTTTCTTCCTGGGATGGGCGCAGGTATGGCATGCCAATACCACAGAAGCAGCGCTGCGCAACCAGGTGCTGACAGATCCGCATTCTCCTGCAAGAGAGCGTATCAACGGACCGCTGCCTCATCTGAAAGCCTTTGCTGATGCCTGGGGTTGTGCTCCTGGTAGCAAAATGTGCCTGACTGATGATAAACGTGTTGTGATCTGGTAAACTACCTTACTTGAAATAATAAAGGGGCTCGCGTAAAACCGGGCCCCTTTTGTTTTTTTAAGTAAGAGCACCGCATTTGCCGCAAACCGGTCATCAATGTCCGGGATTTGTACAATACTTTCTGTTCATTATGCCTTAATTTTGCCCTATTATTCACCGGATTAAAACAGTAACAATGACCGGCATTTTGAAACAATATCGCATAGAGATCCGTAATATATTGATCCTTGCCCTGGTGGTGATGCTGCTGCCATATTTACCCAAACTGGGCGCCTTCCTGCTGACCACTACCACAGGAGCTATCATTACCCTGAGCATGGTGGGAAGTTTAGTACTGGCTTTCACGCTGAAAATATACTTTCGCATATTGGTTATGCGTATTAATAAGGACAACGAAACTGTTGCCTGATTCCTTTAAACGCAACAACCTATATAACGATGAAACAGCTTTTGAATATCTCCTATACGCTCCTGCTGGCAGCATTGATGACTGCCTGTGGTAATTCCGGTACAAAAACAGCGAATGACAGTGGGACTGTCGCTACCCAACCTGCGGAACAGGAACCCGCCAAGGATGCTGCTATTGCCGGTAAACTGCCAGATCCTGTATGTGGTATGCCTTATGATACCATGTATAAAGAATGGAGCGTATATCAGAATGATACCGTTCATTTTTGCTCCCCGACCTGCAAGCGCGTGTTTGATAAGAATCCGGAGAAGTACGCGGGTAAACTGGGACTGTAATCGACCATCAGCCCTTTTTTATCTCTTACCCAATGTAACTTAGTACTGTTTTTTGCGTTCTAATTACAAACTCCTATGCATGAGATCACTATTAACCAGCTTGCTGCTACTCATGTTATTCTGCAGCTGCGAGAAAAATGACGTAGAACCCGCGCCAGCGATAGATGTCACCGGTGCCTGGCAACTGTCCCAACAGTTGTCAATGCCGGATACCGTTTGGCAGAATATCGCCTCCGGCGATTCCGCGTACTACGTTTTTGGGTCCAACGGACAATTCGTTTTTGATGCAAAGAGTTACCACCTGACAGGTACTTATAAAGTCATCCCCTCCGGCGATAAGGTAAAACTGATCGTTACCGGCAAAGACTCCGTTTCTCAATATCTCCAGGTAGAAAAACTAAACGATACCAGCATCCGGATAGATGACTGGTTAATCGGTGTCAACAGACAACAGACCAGCCGCAAATTCATCCTCATCTACAAATAATCTGCTCATAAGCAATACGATATATACGGCATAAAAAAAGTCCCGGGATAATTCCCGGGACCGTCGATTAAAACAGCTTATGAAAATCTACGCTTACGTTCAAATTATGTTATAAAGTTACCCCCCTGGTGTTACGCGAGTGTTACGGGTACATTATCAGCGTATTAACAAATTAGAAGGAGAGTTTAACCCCTGAGGATCAACACCTCATCTGACTTCCCCCCAAAGCACATCAGCTACAAACAGCACTGTCGAATTGAATAAAGAGACGCCTGAAAACAATATTACGGCCAGGGTATTTTCCCCCATAGCGGCATGTGCTTGTTGCCTCTCATTTCAACGGGTATCATGAGAGAACCTCCCTAAAACAAACCAGGGATAACGCATCGCTGCATTACCCCTGATTCCCAATTACTAATTGCTAATTTCTTAGAAGCTATATCTTAAGCCCAACTGCATCTGGTGTCTGCTACCAAAGAAATCTCTGGAGTAAGGAGTACCAGGATTAGACCAGGTGTATACCGGGTAAGCGGTAGGAGAACCTGCAGCCTTGCTGCTCAGACCTACGCTTGCAGTAGAGTTGAACGTATTTGGAGAGAAGTACTGGATACCCCAATCCTTGTTCAACAGGTTGGTCAGGTTGATGATGTCGTAAGTCAGGGTCAGGGTGTGAGTAGTCTTACCTGCCTTGAAGTTGAAGTCCTGAGTGAAACGGAAGTCAGCCTGTGTATTCCATGGCGTACGGCCACCGTTACGCTCTGTGAACTGTCCTTTACGGGTGCTCAGGTATTTGTCACCTTCTACGTAAGAGAAGAACGCATCAGCCATTGCCTGGTTTTCAGGAGCGAAGAACTTGCGTGCTTCAGCCTGATCTTTCGGAATGTATACTAAGCTAACCTGCTGTGGTGTACCCTGAATGGTCGCGTTCACGAAACCATAAGAGAAAGGCAGGCCGGAAGAAGTATTGAAGAACAGCGCAAAGTTAGAAATGAAACGGCCGTTGTGTTTCCAATCCACTTTATAGCTACCGGTAGCCACGATGCGGTGACGGATGTCGAAGTTGGAGTAAGCCAGCTGCGGATCGTTTGGATTCAGCGCCTGGTTCAGCTGCCAGTTAGACTCCATGGAGTTACGGATACCGTTGGTGATGTCTTTAGACTGACCATAAGTATACGCTACGGAGAAGTTCAGACCGAAATCAAATGCCTTGCTTGCCTGACCGGTTACAGCATAACGGTAACCTTTTTTCGTGTTTGACAGCAGGTAAGCATTTGTAAACTTAGGATTAATCTTGCTACCGCTATAGATAGGCTGTTGTTTCTGGGTATCGTAGATGTTGTAAGTAGGATTATCCACCAGGTTGATCTGCTGGAATTTCAGATCATAGATAGTTTTTGTATAGATACCTTCTACTGTGAATTTCCACCTGTTTTCTGTAGAGTAATCCAGCGCCAGGCTGCTTCTCCACATCTGCGGCATCTTGAAGTTGTTGTCGATCAGGTCCACCTGTGTAGCGCCGGTTGCATCGTGTACATTAACACCCTGTGCAGCTACGAACTGTGCGCCACCCTGTGGGTCAACTTTTACCGGATTGCTACCTGCTGCAGGAACAGTGGTTGCATTGAAACGTTTGTCATATGCACCATAGGTAGTACCGTTGTTGTAGTAAGCATAACCTAACCATGCAAAAGGAATACGACCGGTGAACAGACCTGTTCCGCCACGCAGTACCAGGCTCTGATTGCCATTGATGTCGAAGTTAAAGCCCAGGCGTGGGGAGATCTGAATATTATTCAGGTATTTATTGTTGATATTTTTAGGCTGTGTGTAGCTATAAGTAGTACCGAAGTTAGGATCTACCGGAGCACCTGTGGTCTTATCGCTCAGCGCCTGTCTGTTCGGCAGGTTGGTATAATCGAAACGGATACCTGGAGTCAGTTTGAAACGGTCAGTCAGCTGGATCTCGTCCTGCGCATACAGGCTATACATACCGATCTTGAACTTAGCAGGAGGATTCGCCATGATATAATCACGGGAATTATCGGTGTAATTAAAGTTAGAACGTACACGGCTAGGAGCATCAGCCAGGAAAGCATTAATGCTGTCATAATCCACACGGCCATTCCAGGAGTTTACGAAACCATAAGTGATGTTGTAAAACTCGTTGTGGGTACCGATGGTGATATTGTGGTTGCCTTTGAGGATGCTCACGTTATCAGTGAATTCAAAGGTCTTCTGTTTCATGTTGAAGATAGCTGCCTCACGGTCTGTACCCAGGAAGATGGTACCACCTCTGGATTTGATCTGGATCTGAGCCAGGGATGGATCGGAAGTCGGATCACGATAGTCGTGGATGCTTGAGTAACCGAGGATCAGGCTGTTTGAAACAGTATTGCTGAAACGGCTTTTCAGTTCCGCAACAGTAGAGGTCTGGTTGTTCACCTGTTTGTAGTCGATACCACCGAAGCGGAAGTTCTGCTGGTCACGCTCCAGGTTAGTTGCTTCTGAAGTGATGGTATTGTTACGTAATGACAACTGGTGTTTATCATTGATATTCCAGTCTAAACGGTTGAAGAACTTATTAGAATTAGCATAAATGGATGTGTTGCTATAAGTTCCCGGATCGTATTTACCGGATTTAGTCACATCGAGGCTCAGCATGTGCTGACGGATTGCTTCTGCTTCCTGTACGGTGATCAGAGGCATATCCGCAGAACCTGCACCCAGGATAACCGGGTCGCGGCGGCGTGCTATCTCTTCGTTGGTGAAGAAGAATAATTTATCCTTGATGATAGGGAAACCTAATCTTATACCAGTCTGGTAATCATGGAAGTCGGAAGGCAGTTTGGAACCATCACCTGCGTTGTTCTTACCGATCATACCTGCGTTACGGCCAAAACCGTATACAGAGCCATGGAACTCATTGGTACCACTACGGGTTACCGCGTTGATGCTACCACCCAGGAAGTTACCAATCTTCACATCGTAAGGAGCCAGGTAAACCTGGATATCCTGGATCGCATCCAGCGATACCGGGTTAGAGCGGGTGCTGCTACCAGGCTGGCCAGAGCTATTGGTCTGTCCACCGAGAGAAGGGCTGAAGCCGATCGCATCGTTGTTGATAGCACCATCCAGTGTTACGTTATTATAGCGGTAGTTGGTACCCAGGAAGGAGTTGTTATTACTCTGTGGAGTACCACGGGTAAAGTCCTGGAAGCTACGGTTAATGGAAGGAAGGGTCTTTAACGCGTTCTGGCCTACTTTAAAGCCAGCGCCGGATTTATTCGCAGTATTACCTTTCACCACTACTTCACTCAGGGCGGTAGTAGCGTCAGTCAGCTGGAAGTTGAACGTGCTGCTACCCAGTGACAGGTTCAGGTCACGACTTTCTTCTGTTTTATAACCAATGAAGGAAACTGTTATAACATAAGGGCCACCTGGATTGATGTTGTTGATCAGGTAACGGCCATCTGCGTTGGTTTGAGCACCGTAACGCGTTCCTGTTGATGTGTTTACCGCCAGTACTGTTACGCCTGGCAAGGCTTCGCCTTTACCGCTAACTATCTTCCCGGAGATCTGGGAAGTAGTGATCTGTGCTCTTAGGTTGGCTACAGACAGTACAAGGATACCGATAAATAACAATAACGAATAGAATTGCTTGTTCACGCCTTTTGAATTTTGACGCAAACGTATCCCTGCTACATTACGCATATGTTAACACAATATTAAATTAATGTTAACACACGAGCGCACGTATCATATTCAACGACTTATGGATAAGCCATTAAACTATGTGAGTAATATTTTCTGTTGGGCTTGTTGATTTCCTACTCGTTTTCCAGGCATAGATACAGGAAGCATGAGTTACGAAGCAGACAATGTTCTATTCATACAAGCTTATCAGCATGCAGAAACAAAAGGAGGGAATTCGCAATAGGTTTCCATTTTGTTCGCATTATTTCAAAAATAAAAATCGTGTGTTAAGAGAGTGTTACCGCAATATTAACTTTCAAGATCAAGTGTGTTAAGTTTTTCCTAATGTAACCTTTCTTCTTGCGATACCGTTTTACATACGGAATCTCCTGCATATGAAAGTAATTCCTAAAGCCTGATCTATATACTGTACTGTGGCATCAACTGCCGCCTGTAGCCCCCTCATCTTTTTTTCCAGGCTTTGTTGTTTTGATGATCTGCCCTGTGTTAAATGACAGGGCAGTTTCGTGTTTAGGTTCCGCTATTACAAAAAGACTGTTGATCCGGCTGATAGCATCCAGCCGGGAGAGTTTATTGGTAATAAATAGCTCGTATTCTTCCAGATCTGCTACCATTACTTTCAGCAGATAATCATAAGGTCCGTTGATCTTATAACATTCCATTACTTCCGGGAAAGCGTTCACCTTTGATTCAAACAGCAGGAATACATCGTGGCCGTGTTCCTTCAGCGTTATATTGGCGAAGGCAGTCACATGTTTACCCATCCTCTTCCTGTCCAGGATAGCTACATACCCTTTTATATATCCTTCACATTCCAGCCGCTTTATTCTTTCAAAAATGGAGGTCACTGATTTTCCCAGTCTGGCCGCTATTTCTTTATTGGTGAGACGAGCGTCTTCCTGTAACAGATCCAGTATATGCAGGTCGGTTTCATCTAACGTGAAATGCATTGGGGAATATTTTACTAAAAGTACATAGAATAAAGACACTACTTCAGAAAAAAAATCATGATTTACAGCCCTTTATAGATTTGTTTTCGCCTTTAGCAGCCATCTGCATTTCTGTTTACAATAATCATGACCTTTATCCTGACGCGCCAACTATCATACACCAAAATTTATCTCATTGATGGAAACAAGAATTGTAATTCCTCTACAGGCATTAGGCCTGGAGGATATCCCTATCGTAGGTGGAAAATGCGCCTCGTTAGGGGAAATGATTGCCAACCTTTCAAAAGCAGGCATTAATATCCCCTCCGGATTCGCCATTACAACTACTGCCTATTATCAATTCCTGCGCCATAGTGGCCTGGAAGAGTATATTCGGGAACAGATCGAAGGCATTGATTTCGACTCACTGGTTACATTACGCCGGGCAGGCCAGCGGATCAGGCAGGCCATCAGCAACACCAAATTTCCCCATGAACTCAGCACTGAGATTATCAGTGCTTATATGGACCTGTCAAGGGAATATGGTCAGGATATCACTGATGTAGCTGTGCGTTCTTCCGCTACTACTGAAGACTTACCAGACGCATCCTTTGCCGGTCAGCAGGAAACCTATCTGAATGTACGTGGTCCTGCCGCACTTATTGATGCAGTGCGTAACTGCTTTGCCTCCCTTTTTACAGACAGGGCCATCAGCTACCGTCAGAACTTTGGATACGACCATTTCAGCATAGGTCTGTCAGTGTGTGTACAGAAAATGGTACGCTCCGACCTTGGCGCTGCAGGCGTAGCCTTTTCACTGGATACAGAATCCGGGTTTAAAGATGTCGTGGTGATCAACGGGGCATTCGGCCTGGGAGAAATGGTCGTACAGGGAGCAGTATCCCCCGATGAGTTTATCGTGTTCAAACCCGCGCTCAATGGTAAGTTTACACCTATTATTGAGAAGCGCCTGGGCATCAAAGACAAGATGATGATCTATGGGGAAAGCAACGACCAGCGTACAAAAGTAATACCTGTTGAAAGAGGCAACCAACAGCGGTTCTGCCTGAGAGACAAACAGATTATGCAACTGGCGGAATGGGTATGTAAAATAGAAGACTACTATACGCAGTTAAAAGGTAAATGGTGTCCCATGGATATCGAGTGGGCACTGGATGGATTGAGCAATGAATTGTTCATCGTACAGGCTCGTCCGGAAACCATCCATTCCCAGAAGGAACATCACACTATTACCTCATACGCCATTGAAAGCAAAACCACGCCGCTGTTGAAAGGGATAGCGGTAGGAGATAAGATCGCCTCCGGAAAGGTTAATATCCTGTTTTCCCTGGACAAACGTGTTACAGAAGGTACCGAATTCAAAGCCGGTGATGTACTGGTAACAGACATGACCGACCCTGACTGGGAACCTATCATGAAAATGGCGGCGGCCATTGTCACCAATAAAGGTGGCAGAACATGTCATGCAGCCATTGTAGCCAGAGAGATGGGTATCCCTGCTATCGTTGGCTGTGGTAATGCAACAGAAATACTATCTACCGGACAGGATATTACGATCAGCTGTGCGGAAGGAGATGAAGGCATTATCTATGAAGGCCTGGTGCCATTCAAAGAAACCTCCCTTGACCTGCGGGAACTACCTGAGATCAAAACAGCGCTGATGCTGAACGTGGCGTCGCCCGCTATGGCTTTCCAGTTCTCACATCTGCCTAACAAAGGTGTAGGACTGGCCAGAGAGGAATTCATCATCAACAACTACATAAAAGTTCATCCCCTTGCGTTGCTGCATCACAAGTCATTGAACGATGCAAGTCTGACTGCCGATATCATGCAGCTGATCAGAGGGTACGATGATGAAGAAGCTTACTTCGTGCAGAAGCTTGCTTATGGTATTGCAAAGATTGCAGCTGCATTCCACCCGGGTAAAGTCATTGTACGGTTCTCAGATTTCAAGAGCAATGAATACTACAATCTCTTAGGTGGAAAATATTTCGAACCGGAAGAGGAGAATCCGATGATCGGCTGGCGCGGCGCATCACGGTATTACTCTGAGAAATACAAAGCAGCCTTTGCATTGGAATGTAAGGCCATCAAGAAAGTAAGAGAAGAAATGGGCCTGAAGAATGTAGTAGTGATGATCCCTTTCTGCAGAACAGTAGATGAACTGCTGATGGTGCTCGATACCATGAAGCAGTATGGTATAGAAAGGGGCCGGAACGGGCTGGAAGTATACCTAATGGCAGAAATACCATCCAATATCATGATGGCGGAAGAATTTGCCGCACATATAGATGGCTTCTCCATTGGCTCCAACGACCTTACCCAGCTTACACTGGGCCTGGATCGCGACTCTGCCCTGATTGCGGGCTTATATAATGAACGCAATCCGGCAGTATTAAGGATGATCAGTATGCTGATTACAGCGGCCAAGAAACAACATGTGAAAGTGGGCATCTGCGGTCAGGGTCCATCTGATTTCCCTGACTTCACAAAGTTCCTCGTAGAACAAGGTATCGACAGTATTTCAGTAACGCCTGATGCGCTGACTAAAACCGTCAAGGCGATCCATGAAGCGGAAGAAATGAAAGAGCAAATCCCTTACGTATAGTCTATATAAGCAGAACAGCGGGCACTGTGATGGTACCCGCTGTTACTGCGCCTATTGAATAGTAATTGTCTTGCTTGCCCAACTGCTTACACAGGTAGGTGTAGTAATCCTGGTCCTGAACACATAAGTACCGGGCGCCAAGCTAGGTACCTGGAACTCTATGTCAGAATCAGTCGAAGTATAATTATAACCGGTGGCACTGTTGGTGATCTGCCATTCTACAAGACTAACAGGTCCTCTGTATGAAGGATACAGTGTACCGGAAGCAGAACCGGAAGATTCTACGGAAGACCGGTTAATGTACGTCTGTAAATTACAGTTAAGCGGATATAATGTATTTACCGCTAACTTGTCATAAGAGCTTAACAGTACATTACCATTATTGGTGTTGCGATTGAATACTGCCATCATAACAGAACTAGGATCATGTACCGTAATGTTGGGGAAATAGTTTCCTCCGACCCATAAACCATCCTGGCTGTTAGGTTCCCCGTTAATATCCCAGTCAGTGTGGCGTAATCCCAACATATGGCCCATTTCATGGGTCAATATCCAGCTGATCTGGTTACTGGTTAAACCCAATGCATTAATATAGTTCTGATTGACAAGTATATTATAACCTGGCACACCGTTCAGATCCGGTACTCCGGGGAAGTCAGCCGATGCCAGTGTAGTTCCTGGTAGGGAGGTAAAAATAAGGTTCCAGTCAATTCCCTGATCGGTTTGGAACAAGATATGAAAATTAAGATTCGAGCCTGCCGCGTTCCACTCATAAACTGCCCTGTTCAAAGCAGAGTAATAAGTAGCATTAGACCACCATGCGTCTGAAGCATATATCCTGATGTTGTTAAAGGATAATGATTGATCGCTGTGAGCATGACGGTCATTGGGATTTACTACAGGAATACGGAATGTGTCCAGGAATTTCTTTGCAATTATGATATCGTTTTCTACAACAAAAACTGAATCATAGCATTTTACAGAAGATCTTTTAAATCCTAGTTTCTCAATCTTGGCGAGATACTTCTCATCAATAGGGTCCTGGTTTTCTTTGGGAGTTGCTGGCTGAGAGATGTCATTCTTCTTACAGGCAACAAAACAAATTGAAAGTAGCAGCGCTATTCCGAATAGCGAAGATGTGATTTTCATTGAGGGCTCAATTAAAAAGTTAACAAAATAATTAGGGTATATCGTTAGATAAGATAGCGTATCCCAATCAAAGGGAATATTAAGAAATCGTTAAGCGCACTCAAAGAGAAGATAGCGTATATCATACAACGTAGGGTATCAACAAAAAAGAGGGATAGACATAAGTCCATCCCTCCTGATAAACAGTTATATACAAAGATTACTCTTTTACGTAAACAGTTTCGTTTGGAGACCAGTTGATCCAGGATTGTTTAGTCCAGGGATTAGCAGGATCTACCGCACCTACGTAGTTAACTTTATCGAAGAAAGCATCGAAATCAGTACCCCATACTGCAGCTTTTGCAGTTTTCAGTGCGAATTCAGTGTTAGTAGCTTTGTAAGAAGCAGCAGCCGGAACTTTAGCGAATACATCAGTCAGCGCTTTCAATGTATCGTTCTTGCTGGTAGCAGTCACAATCAGGCTCAGGATGTTGGCACCTGTCAGGTAGCTTGCATCTTTTGTATCTGCATCAAAGAATACAGGACCGATAGCACTAGCACCAGCACCACGCTGACCAGTAATTGGGCTTACACCTGCAACCTGGAATACAGAGTTGGTGATTTTAGAGTTACCAGCAGCAACAGAGTCCTGAGCAACTTTACTTTCAACATCAATAGCAACCGGATCGCCAGAGAATACAGAGTTAGCTACAGTGAAAGTAGCACCTCTTCTCCATCTTGCACCAGCATAGAAATAATCGCCGCTACCAGTAGCAGTACCAGGCCCAACGATAGTCAGGTTAGAGATGATTGGGTGAGTGAATGGAGTGCTACCGTTAGCACCATTCAAGTTATCAACTTCCAGACCATTTGACAGACTTACTACGTCAGAAGCAGCCGGATCCTGTAATGCCACGCAGAACTGCAGTTTACCTCTGAAACCGCTGTCCATATCGAAGTTATCATCCAGTGTGCCCATTGCAACCAGGTATTTACAGTTTACATTACCACCGAACCACTCGAAAGCATCATCGCCAGAGTAGCTAACCTGTACGTGGTCAACTGTAGTACCACCACCAACAGCGTAGAAAGTAACACCGTTCACTTCACTATCAGGAGTGCTGGACAGTGCGATACCACCAAATTCAACCCTAACATACTGGAGAATACCAGAGTTGTCGTTGTCATCACCCTGAGTAGCACCAGTTGGGTTACCGTAGGTCAGGCTAACAGTTGCATCAACTTCCTGTAAACCTTCTACGTTTCTTTTATCAGCACCTCTGTTTGTGCTTCCTTTACCTAACAGGATGATACCACCCCAGTCACCTTTCTTACGTGCACCAGGAGCTTTGGCAGAAGTGAATACGATCGGAGCATCTGCAGTACCTTTAGCAATCAGCTTAGAACCAGCAGTGATGATCAGTGTACCACCTGTAGTAGTGGTTACAGTTCCACCGAGAATGGTTGTACCTGGTTCGATAGTCAGTGTAGAGTTGTTTACAACGTACACATATTCCTTCATCAGGTAGATAGTATCTTTTGAAAGAGTTCTGTTGGCAGAAATTTTACCTTTTAATTCAACGGTTGCTTTCGGTTTATCCGGCGTTGGATTTACTTTATCATCGTCTTTACAAGCTACGAAGGTTGTAGCCAGCGCAGCCGCCATAAGCATAACCGATGTTTTCATTTTTCTCATAGAATTGAAATTAATTTTTACCAAAAAAATAGATTAAATGTTATAGGAATATTAGCTGTGTGTTACTAAATGATCAACTTATTAATGGAATGTGTAAGAGAAACTCAATGAGAAGTTTGTCCCATATTTGTAAGAATAAAATACATAGTCTGTGCCTTTAGAATAGCTCTTCTTGCTGTCTTTGTTCTGATATAACAGATACGGGTTATTCAAAATATCAGAGATGTTCAGTTTGATTTCCGCGGCCTTCTTAAACAGACGTTTGCTGAGTTGCAGATCGAGCAGGTTCCTTGAATTCTCAAAGATATCCAGCTTGTTGCTGCTATCATCTCCTACGATAGTGATCCTTGGGCCTATCCTGTTATACAGAACAGTTACACCCATATCATTATTAGGATTATTGATCTGCAAACCGGCATTGATCAGGTAAGGAGACTGACCAGGCATACGTCTTGTTTCACCGTTGATGTTACGCACTGTCTGGTTAGGATTCCTGATAGAAGAATGGATATATGCTCCGTTTGCGAAAACATATGAATTCTTTCCCCAGTTGCCCAAAGCCAACTCAAGGTTCTTACGCACTTCCAGTTCTGCCCCGAAAGTATTTGCATCATCCAGGTTAATATAAGTACGATCGTTGTTATCGAGACTGTACCAGGACTCAGAAATAGGATTCTTGAATTTTTTATAAAAAACAGCTACTGCAAAGGTTTCTCCGGCTGCCGGATACAATTCATAACGCAGGTCGATGTTGCTGATACGTGTCTGTTTCAGTTTTGGATTACCGAAAACTGCAGCCGTGTTCTGGAAATCGAAGAAGCTGAAAGAGGCTATTTCTCTGAATTCTGGTCTTGCAACGGTGTTGGAATATGATAGCCTCAGATTTGATTTATCAGACAGTGCATATACGAAGTTAGCAGATGGCAGGAAGCTGCTGTAAGTAGTATCTGTTGTATAAGATCCTGAACCTACAGTGGTTTTCGGCTTCAGCTGCTGATTGTAAGACTCATAACGCAGACCCCATATTACTCTTAACTGCTTTGTAATAAAGTTATCGAACATGAAGTATCCTGCAGTCAGATTAGATTTTGCATCGTATATACCGGATGGTGAAGTATTATCTAACAGATAAATGCCATTGCTACCAAGGTTCTCATTAGAGAATAATTCATAAGGCCTTGCAGTCAGCTTATCATATGGAAATCCAGGTGCAGATTGATATGATAATGGTCTATAGCTGGAGAAGCGTTTTCTGTATTGTTCAAAGGCACCGATCTTCAGAGAATGGTCTTTGTTATCTTTCAGCAGCGGAAACTGATAGGAAGCACCACCATTGAAGATATCATCGTTCACTTTGAAGAAAGCACGGGAAGAACCACCATTTACCGGCTGATTGATGATAGCATGACTATCTGTATAGTTCGAAATGCGGATGTCTGGCTCCTGACGGTTGGTGTTAGAGTAGTTCACCATCCATTCTAATCTTCTGTTATTGCCCAACCCATGTTCACCCTGTAAAGTAGACGACAGGATATAACGTTGCACCAGGTTCAAGAGGTAAGACTGTGACAGATAGTGGAACGGAGGATTGGGATCAGTAGCCACCTGACGCAGTACAGTATTATTATCAAGAATACGGTTATACAGGTTCTTGAAAGAGATCTTGCTGTTCTTGTAGCTGTATGCAAAGTTTGCTACAGCACCGAGAGCACTTGAATATTTATTGCTGGTATCAATGTTATGACGTTTATAAACATGGTTGTCTATATCATAGTCATTACGTTCTGCAAACTCATTACGTTCACTATGTGTGTGGGTAACAGAGAAGATATAACCCAGCTTACGCTCGCCATAGTATTTAGTATTACCTGTTGTCAGCTGTAAGCTGGTACCAGGAGCAACAGTCGTCTTGCTTATTTTCCAGTTATTATTAAAAGACTTGTTCAGATCATCCTGTGCTTTTCCTGATACATTATTAAAATCTTCAGCAGTAGCGGGAACTCCGGAAGGCAGTTTTCTTGTGCTGTTACCAAATGTCCAGTAATCACCACCACTTCTCATGCCCGATTGTGCATCTTTAAAGGTAGACAGTGTATTTACTGACATACCAACAGAAGCTGTTACAAATTTCTCTTCAGGAAAATCTTTTGTATTTACCTGGATCAGACCACCTGCAAAGTCACCAGGTTTATCTGGCGTAGCAGTTTTGTTGATCACCATGTTATCGATCAGACCAGAAGGGATAATATCAAAAGAGAAAGATTTTCTGTCAGGCTCTGTACTTGGCAACAGTACATTATTCATAGTAGCGTTGTTGTAACGGTCTGTTAAACCGCGTACTACTACGAATTTATTATCCTGAATACTTGCACCGCTTACACGCTTTAATACCTCACCGGTATTTTTATCAGGAGACGCCTTGATCTGCTCTGCAGAAATGCCGCTGGATACAGCTACGTTATTCTTCTGGGCAACATATAAAGCATTGATCGTTTCCTGTTTGAAAGAACCTTTGATCACTACTTCTTTCAGTTCTTTTGATTTAGGTTCATCCATGATAACAGGCAACACAGTGGGAGCGCCTGGTTTTATCACCACTTCGCTTACTGCTTTGGTCTGGTAACCCATGTATTTAAACTCCAGTGTGTAAGTACCGGGAGCGAGATTTAAAGTATAACGGCCTTCTACGTCAGTAACTGCGCCAGTGCTTGTACCCTGTACAATAACGGTAACGCCTATTAGGGCTTCACCAGTTTTCTGGTCAGTTACTTTACCTGTTACTTTCCCATTATCTACTACAGCAAACGCGGAAAGGAAGGAGCTCAAAAGAAGGCATACACACAACAGTGCAGACACAAAAGAATGTTTCACGATATAAGCTGATTGAGTTGATTGAATTACTCGCGCAAAACTATCGTGGGTGTGTTACCGCAGTGTTACAGGAAGGTTACCAGAATGTTAATTGTTAAGGAATAATTAAAAAATAGTTAAGGCGTTTAGGTTAGTGTCAGGATAGTCAAGGTTCATAGGATAGTAATAATAAATAAGTTAGGGGCGGTAATGCTGAACATCCGGATTAGCAGGCAATCTGCTGAGGGCCCTGATGGTTATTATTCAATAACCTGTCAAGTGTGATATCTAGCTGCGCGTTATATTCATTATTATGTTTTCTTCCATCAGATAAAGAAGCGATTAACTGGAACAGGTGCATGCTTTTATTTGTAAAAGGCTTATTGTCCTTATTACAAAGCTCCAGTGTAAAGTTGAATTTATCTTCCAGTTCTTCTTCAAACTCTCTCAGGCTTAAAGTTTCATCTATGGGAAATTCAATCAGCATCTCTTCAGGGAAGCCGGCTTCTCCCAGGGTATCAAATGCGTTGGCCGGAGAATTACGCATGTAAACAGCAATATTACAGGAGAGCAGTCGCTGAAACTGCATCTGTAACAGTGATACTGTCATTAGAGGATGTAACTTCAATACTTTCATCTTACTATTTATGTTAGCATTACCAGTCGGATCACTGAATGTTATAATGTTACAAACTTAATAGCTCAGTATTAAGTGAATATTAAGCAGTTGTTATTATATCATAAATAAATGTTAAATAACAAGCATTTATATATGAGCTATTGTTGAGGGAAGCTGATTGCCTTGGAAATATCTCCCCAGGGCATATTTGAGGCTTCATCTTCTTCTTCCGGTAATACAACACGGGTTTTTGATACGGGGTATTGGTAGAGGGACCACTGACCATTGGTATATTCCAGAGAGGTCAGGCTTTCCACCCAGTCTCCGGAGTTCAGGTAGGTAACGGCTTTACCGTTATGCTCCATTTCCTTAATGATTGGCTGATGTATATGCCCGCAGCACACCACATCGAATCCTTTATCGATCGCTATTTCAGCTACCACCTGCTCAAAATCAGAAATAAACTTCACCGCCTGTTTCACACCATGTTTCACCTTTTTGGAAAAGCTCATCTTTTCCCTGCCCATACGCTCTAAGATATTATTAACCAACCTATTAATAATTATCAACAGATCATACCCCTTTCCACCCAGTTTGGCCAGCCACTTAGAGTTCTTCATCGTTACGTCATAAACGTCTCCGTGGAAGAACCAGTGTTTTTTACCATCCACCTCAAGGATCAGTTTATTATCGATGACCAGGTTACCCAGTCCGAAACCGGCATATTTACGCAGGGCTTCATCGTGGTTACCAGTCAGATAGTATACTTCAGTTCCCTTTCCGGTCATTTTCAGGATCCTGCGGATCACTTTGGTATGCGCTTTCGGGAAATAACGCTTGCTAAACTGCCAGATATCAATGATATCCCCGTTCAGTACCAATATCTTAGGATCGATACTATCCAGGTACTGGACCAGTTCTTTAGCATGACAACCGTAAATTCCGAGATGTACATCAGATATAACAACGATATCGAGAGGGCGCTTATCAGACATTTTTTATGAAGATTGAAACCGAAAAAACCGGGCAGTTGCGTAGGTTTAGTGAAAAATAGATTAGTCCGCTGAAAACGGCCACAGGTGTAGGAATAACCTCTTCACAAGCAGCCTTTTTTCACAATACAAAGAAAAAATTGCTATATTACTTTTATATTAATCCAGTGTTAAGGAATCATTAAGGATAATTTTTTCTTGGAGGTATTGCCAGCGGAAAGCTATTTTTGCGCCAAATTTTTCAAACAAAGAGTATGGGAGGCTTCAATTCTTTTGTAAAGTTATTTATACCAAAAGACAGGGTTTTTTATTCATTATTCGAGGATGTAGCCGCCAACCTGGTGGAAATGGGGAAAGTGCTGGTTGAGCTGGTTTCTGCTTCAGACATGGCGGTACGCAAGGATAAAACCCATCTGATTGAGCGTCTTGAGCACAAAAACGACGATTTCACTCATCGCATCTTTGTGGAACTGGGTCAGAACTTCATTACTCCTTTCGACCGTGAAGACATTCACCACCTGGCGGCTACGCTGGATGATGTGGCTGACTATATCCATGGTTCCGCCAAGAGACTGGACCTTTATAAGGTAACGGAAATCAACGAAAGTGTTCGCAAACTGGCTGAACTGATCTACCAGGGTACCCTGGAGCTGCATAAGGCAATCCCTGAGCTGCGTACCATGTCCAACATGCGTAACATCACAGATGCCTGTGTAAAGATCAATAGCCTGGAGAACCACGCGGATGACATTTATGACATGGCCATCGCAGATCTGTTCGAGAAAGAAGCCAACAATGCAGGAGAACTGCTGAAAATGCGTGAACTGTACCAGGCCCTGGAAATCGCCACAGACAAATGTGAAGATTGTGCCAATGTGATAGAGTCAATTATAATAAAATATGCATAATCAATAGATTACGCATATCCGCTGCCTATTTAATGCAAACTACTTTCTAATGACCTTACTTGTCTCGATCATTATACTGGCGTTCATATTTGATTATATTAACGGTTTCCATGATGCGGCTAACTCAATAGCTACCATCGTATCCACAAAAGTACTGACGCCCTTTCAGGCGGTACTGTGGGCCGCAGTATTCAACTTTGCTGCTTTCTTTATTTCCAAATATGTTTATGGTGAATTTAAGGTAGGTAATACGATCGCTAAATCGGTTTTTGAGCAGTTCATTACCCTGAAAGTGATCCTTTGCGGCCTGATAGCAGCCATTACCTGGAACCTGCTGACCTGGTGGTATGGTATTCCATCCAGTTCTTCACATACCCTTATCGGTGGTTTCATCGGCGCAGCCATAGCTGCCGCTCATGGCTCCTTTGATGTGATCAACTATTCCAAGGTAATGCCTATCATCTACTTCATTGCCCTGGCTCCCTTCATAGGGATGTTGGTAGCTTTTGTGATCACCATTATTATTATGAACGTATGCCGCAAGGCAAACCCATACAGGGCTGAAAACTGGTTCAAGCGTTTACAGCTGGTGTCTTCAGGCGCGCTGAGCCTTGCACACGGTGGTAACGATGCCCAAAAAGTAATGGGTATCATCGCTGCGGCGCTGGTGGCCCATGGTACTATTGCAGATGTGAAAGATGTTCCAAACTGGGTGCCATTGTCCTGCTTCATTGCCATCGCCCTCGGTACAATGAGTGGTGGCTGGAAGATCGTTAAAACAATGGGTTCCCGTATCACCAAGGTAACTCCGCTGGAAGGTGTTGCTGCGGAAACTGCGGGTGCCGTTACGCTTTACCTCACCGAAACACTGGGTATTCCCGTAAGTACTACCCACACCATTACCGGTTCCATTATCGGTGTAGGAGCCACGAAACGTCTCTCCGCGGTACGCTGGGGTGTAACAGTGAGCCTGCTCTGGGCATGGATACTGACCATTCCGATCAGTGCATTACTGGCTGCTCTTGTTTACTTTGTAGTCAATCTCTTCTTCTAACAGACGGTATTACTACTTAATATAATAAGCCCTCCGGCGTCGCCCATTACCAATGGAATGACCGGAGGGCTTTCTCTTTATATACATCTGCTTTTTGAGTTTTTCCTTTTTTTTATCACAGAGCCCCCTATTTTTGTAAGGCTTTTTGAAGAACCTATTCTATTATTCATTCTTATAATAAATGCTATGAAAGGTATTATACTGGCCGGAGGTTCCGGGACGCGTTTACACCCCATAACCTATGCCATCAGCAAACAAATCATGCCGGTATATGATAAACCGATGATTTATTACCCACTTTCCACATTGATGCTGGCCGGTATAAAAGAGATCCTGATCATCTCCACCCCCCACGATCTGCCCGCTTTCAAAAGATTATTCGGTGATGGTGAGCAGCTTGGCCTCAAACTGAGCTATGCCGAACAGCCACTGCCTAATGGTCTGGCGCAGGCGTTTGTAATAGGCCGCGACTTTATCGGCGACGACAATGTAGCATTGGTACTGGGTGATAATATCTTCTACGGCGCCGGTCTCGGTACGCAGCTGGCCAACAATGTGAAACCAGACGGAGGCATCGTATACGCCTACCAGGTATCTGATCCGGAACGCTATGGGGTAGTAGAATTTGACGAGAAGATGCAGGCAGTATCCATAGAGGAAAAGCCACAGAAGCCCAAAAGCAGTTATGCAGTACCTGGCTTATACTTTTACGACAATGATGTGATCAACATAGCCGCGGCGTTAAAACCAAGTCCACGCGGAGAATACGAGATCACTGATGTGAACAGGGAATACCTGCGCCGCGGAAAACTGAAAGTGTCCATCCTGCCCCGTGGTACGGCCTGGCTGGACACCGGTACCTTCGACTCCCTGATGCAGGCCTCACAGTTTGTGCAGGTTATCGAACAACGCCAGGGTATTAAGATTGCCTGTATAGAGGAAATTGCCTATAAACAGGGCTTTATTTCCCTCGAACAATTGCAGGCGCTGGCCAAGCCATTGCTGAAAAGCGGTTATGGACAATACCTGGAAAAGATCATTGAACATAAAATCTGAGGAATTAAAAATTAAGAATTAAGAGTTAGGAACCGTACATTCGTAACTCAATTTCAAAATCAGCAATTGCGGGGCTTCGAATCCCCGGTTCTTAATTCCAGGTTCCGTTGCACATCTGATTGTAATTAATCCTAAAACATTCAAAAAAAATACACACATATGAAGGTTCTTGTTACCGGTGGTTGTGGTTATATCGGCGCGCACACTATCGTAGATCTGATTAACAATGGCTTTGACGTAGTTTCAGTAGACAGCAACATCCGCAGCAGCACACAATTGCTGGACGGCATAGAAAAGATCACAGGCAAAAAGATCCGTAACTATAAGGTAGACCTCTGCAACCTGGAAGACACACACGCCGTATTCCACGAAAACCGTGATATCGTAGGCGTGATCCACTTTGCAGCGCTCAAAACAGTTCCTGAATCTGTAGCTGATCCCTTACTTTATTTCCATAATAACCTCGCTTCCCTGGTGAATGTACTGAAGTGTGTGAAAGAGTTCAATATCCCTAACCTGGTATTCTCCTCTTCCTGCTCCGTATATGGCAATGCTACCGAACTGCCCGTAGTAGAAGCCACTCCGCTGGGAGAAGCACAATCACCATACGCCCGTACCAAACAAATGGGCGAACAGATGATCCAGGACTATAGCAGGGTGAATGATACACAGTCTATATTACTGCGTTACTTCAACCCGGTAGGCGCCCATCCATCTGCACTAATCGGAGAACTGCCGCTGGGCCGCCCGGACAACCTCGTACCGGTTATTACCCAGACAGCTATCGGCAAGATCCCTAAGCTGACAGTGTTTGGTCATGATTACGATACCCGCGATGGTTCCTGCATCCGCGATTATATCCATGTAATGGACATTGCCAATGCTCATACAAGGGCGCTGCAGTACCTGCTGGACCAGAAGAATACAGACAATTGCGAGATCTTCAACCTGGGTACCGGCAACGGCGTAACCGTTCTGGAAGCCATCAAGGCCTTTGAAAAGATCTCCGGTGTTAAATTGAACTATGAACTGGGGCCCCGTCGCCCGGGCGATGTGATCGCTATCTATGCCAATAATACCAAAGCCAAACAAGCACTGGGCTGGGAACCAAACATCGGCATAGAAGATATGATGCGTACTGCATGGCAGTGGGAAGTCGCTTTAAGAGACAGGGTTCTTAGCAATTAAAAAGTTTATTTCTTACATTTACTACTCAATTCTTAATATAAGGCTATGGTAAAAGATATTAAACCGTTAAATGAGAAAGAGACACGCGCAGGCTTTGGAGAAGGTATATTAGAAGCTGGGCGTAAAAATCCGAATGTAGTAGCGCTGACCGCAGACCTGTTGGGTTCCATGAAACTGAATGCCTTTATTAAGGAGTTTCCAGACCGCTTTGTACAGGTAGGTATCGCAGAAGCAAATATGATCGGTATAGCCGCCGGTATGACCATCGGTGGTAAAATCCCTTATACAACTACGTTCGCGAACTTTTCCACAGGCCGTGTATACGACCAGATCCGTCAGTCCGTTGCCTATTCCGGCAAGAACGTAAAGATCTGTGCATCTCACGCCGGTTTAACACTTGGTGAAGATGGTGCTACCCACCAGATCCTGGAAGATATCGGTATGATGAAAATGCTCCCTGGCATGACCGTAATCGTTCCATGCGATTTCAACCAGACCAAAGCTGCTACTATTGCCGTAGCCGATTACGAAGGACCGGTATATCTCCGTTTTGGCCGTCCGAAATGGCCTAACTTCACTCCGGAAGATCAGAAATTCGAAATAGGTAAAGCCCAGGTACTACACGAAGGAACAGATATCACCCTGTTTGCCTGCGGTCACATGGTATGGTTATCTGTTGAAGCAGGTAAGATCCTGGAAGAAAAAGGTTACAGTGTTGAGATCATCAATATCCACACTATCAAACCGCTGGACGAAGAGGCTGTACTGCGTTCCATCAAAAAAACCGGTTGCGCTGTAACTGCTGAAGAGCATAACGTACTGGGAGGTCTGGGCGACAGCATTGCACAGGTAGCGGCTCGTCATAACCCAATTCCTATCGAATACGTAGGTACCAACGATACATTCGGTGAAAGTGGTAAACCACTGGATCTGTTGAAAAAATATGGCCTGGATGCAGAACATATCGTTGCTGCTGCTGAAAAAGCAATAGCAAGAAAGAAGAAATAAACTGTACCGGATTAAACTTTACATAAAAAAAACCATCTCATAGGTGGTTTTTTTTATGTAAAACCATTTAACCTAGAATGAGCATACATCAGGATGATAAGACACTATTGGCAACGTACAGGGATCCCGCCACAAAGGAGAAGGGTTTTACCTGTATCATCCAGAAATACCAGGAAAGGCTTTACTGGCATATCAGAAGACTGGTACTGGATCATGACGATGCCAATGATGTATTACAGAATGTGTTTGTAAAGGTCTGGAAGAACCTCGAAGGATTCCGCGAAGATGCCCAGTTATACACATGGTTGTACAAGATAGCCACGAATGAATGCCTCACCTTCCTGGAAAAGCAAAAGAAAAACAATTCAATATCACTATCAGATGTAGAAACAGGTCTTAGCAATACCCTGAAAGCAGATGCGCAATTCGATCCCAACAAACTGGAGTGGAAACTGCAAAAGGCTATTCTGGCACTACCTGAAAAGCAAAGAATTGTATTTAATCTGAGGTATTACGACGAGATGCCCTATGAAGAAATGAGCCGGGTGCTGGATACCTCCGAAGGCGCACTCAAAGCCTCCTACCATCATGCCGTAAAAAAAATTGAAGAGTTCATCCGTAATAGCTGAAAATGCGACATCTTCGTACTTTTATGAGGTGAATTGCATTTTTTTAGAGACGAAACTACAACCAGTTTAAACTATTGCTTTCTTCTACTGTCTAAAAACTGTATGAGATCCAGAGACAACGATATTGCGAACGAACTGCGGGAAATCATCCCTGATGCTCAATGGACTATGCTGAACCCCTCTTATGGAGGCGTTCCCGCTGGTTATTTTGAGCTGTTACCCGGACAAATCCTGCAAAAGGTACGTACAGCCGAAGTACAGGAAGAGCTGGCAATGCTCTCTCCACTGCTGGCCGGAGTACCTAAATCTTTCCCTTTATCTGTTCCTCAAGGCTATTTCGAGCAACTGTCACAACAGGTCCTGCAAAATATCACCGCAGCACAGCAGACGCTGCCAGCAACGGAAGAGACCTCTTCCGTCCTGGCGGATATGCCGAAAGTGTTCCCCATGTCTGCACCTGCCGGTTACTTTGACCAGCTGAGCGCAGTAATAATGGCTCGCATCGCTGAAACTGAAGGCACTACAACTGCCACTTCAGCAACAAGCGTACAGGAAGAACTGGCGGCCTTATCACCCTTGCTGGCGGATATGCCTAAAACGATGCCTTTATCGGTGCCCGCCGGTTATTTTGACCAGCTGAGCACTACAGTAATGGCTGGCATCGCCGATATACCGGCACCTGCCCATACCCCGGTTATCCGCAGAATGAATACCCGCAGGTATATGAAATGGGCTGTGGCCGCCTGCCTGATAGCACTGGTAAGTGTGAGTACCCTGTTCTATATGCGGAGCACCCACCGCGGCAACAGCGCCATAGAAAATGCGCTGGCCAATGTCAGCGACCAGGAAATCATGGAATACCTGCAGTCCCATACAGACACTTTTGATAAAGAAGAGCTAACCAGTAATACACCATTAGTAGAAGAAAATAACGCGATTCCGGGAGTAGAAGAGTTACCAGCAGAAGCCATACAACATTATTTAGACAACACCGGTTTGTTAAACGAAAGCCTAACAGACAACTGAGATGAAAAAACTTTACACATTATTTATACTTATCGCGCTATCATTGTTTTGCCACCCTCCGGTCAGTCAGGCACAACAAGGTAGCAGCGACTCAGAGATAAAGGATCGCATCCGCGCCGCGGAAATAGCGTACCTGTCTCAAAAACTAGACCTTACCCCAGACGAAGCACAGAAATTCTGGCCACTATATAATCAATACACCAAGGAAGTTGAAATCCTCATTGCGGAACGCCGTAAGAAGAATAAGATGCCGCAACCAAACACTCCGCCTGCTGATGATAAGGAACTGGGGTATGAACGCCGTATGCTGGATATCAAAACGCATTACAGCCAGGAATTTCAAAAGGTATTGCCACCCGCCAAAGCAGGGGTTGTATTCCGGTCAGAACGGGAGTTCCGGACCCAGCTGATCCGGACCATGAAAGACAGGCAGGCCAGAAACATGGGTGGCCCCGGAGCAAGAAGATTCAGACAATAAGTATCAAACGATAAAAAGAAAAAGGAGCACAGACTGTGCTCCTTTTTCTTTTTATTTATAATGGGCTCTTACTTCACGAAGTTTTCCTTCCCCGTTCAGCAGCATCATTTCTGCCGCTATAAACGGATACTGATGCTGCGCAGCTCAGAGTTTTCCGAAGGGTAACTTCGTATCATGATAATAGAGAAAAGTCCATCCGTCGCGGGCGCCACGCTGCTTGAACTGCTCGCGTAATTCCATACTCCGCTTTCCGTCATAATCATACTTTGCTGCAAAACGGCGTTTCATATAAGAAACCTGCGGGGCTTCATCCCCTCCAAAGAATATTTTATCGTCGCCGGTATCTATAAGAAAGACCTGATGATAAGGGCAATGCCCGCCGGTCACTTCGTAAGTAATGTAGTCGTCAATGGAGCCATTTCCCTCTGTGAAAATGACATTGTCCCGCTCCCGCAGGATGCGAACGTCTTCTGCATGATAAGATTTCCCGTCGTGTTCAAGTGCATAATCCATTTCGTGCCTGTTCACATAATAGGTGGCCTGTGGAAAGCTCAGGCTACGCTCGCCAGTCACCGGATCTACAATGGAGATCCCGCCAGAATGATCTTTATGTAGATGACTCATCAGCACTTTGGTGATGTCCATCGGGTTAACCCCGTTGTCGATCAGGTGCTGATGTATCTGTAAAATGCCATCCGCATTACGATAGCCAAGGCCGGCATCCAGCAGGATATAATCCTGGTCTGTGATCACTAAAAATGGTTGAATCTCTACCAACAGCGAGCCGCCGGAGCGCTGCTGCATTGAATCTGTATCAGGATTAAAAGGAATAAACTTCTTTGTCCCGTCTACTGTAAAAGCCCCTTCTGATAATGGTATAATACGTGCCATTCCCCAAAGATATGCAACTATCGTAATACCATCTGCCTGTCGGCATCCAGTCGAAGCATGATAAAAATTAACATAGTGAATGTCATCAGGGACGAACCACCGTAACTCACCAGTGGCAGCGGGATTCCGATTACCGGCGCCAGACCGATGGTCATGGCAATATTAATAGCCATGTGGAAAAAGACTATACTGGCCACCCCATAGGCATACACCCGACTGAATGTCGATCGCTGTCGCTCCGCCACAAAAATGATCCGTAAGAGCAGGGCTACATAAAGACCTATAAATATGAGAGAGCCCAGGAAGCCAAAGTCTTCACCTATAGTACAGAAGATAAAGTCAGTACTCTGTTCCGGTACGAAATCATAGCGGGTCTGGGTTCCTTTCAGATATCCCTTTCCGATAAAACCACCGGATCCGATAGCGATCATACTCTGACGGGTATTGTAAGTTGCTTTCGGATCGTTCTCCTTGCCCAGCATTACCTCGATACGGCGTACCTGGTAATCCTTCAGCACTTTAGTGAAAGCAAAAGGCACCACAAACATCACAAACACGGAACAGAATGCCCAGATACCCAGTATCAGGGCCAACCTGGAACGGTTACGCTTTATTTCCCGGCGACTGAAATAAATCACCAGTACCGTGATGACGGAGAATATGATAAAGAGGATATTCTTATCAACAAGCAGGGCAGACAATACCAGCACAATCCCTGAGAAAGCGATCACCAGCAGTACCCCCGGCAGACCTTCCCTGTACATCACCAGGAAGAAGGAGAAATACACCAGCGCCAACCCGGTTTCCGATTGAAGAATGATGATCGCGCAAGGTATCAGTACCAGTGCAGAGGCGATCAGCCTGGAGCGCAGTTTGGTGAAATCAGTTTCTATAGAAGAGAGATACTTGGCCAGGGCCAGGTTGGTACAGAGTTTTGTCAGTTCCGCCGGTTGAAACTGGAAGCCTCCAAGCACCAGCCAGGAATGCGATCCTTTTACGTCCTTTCCGATGCCCAATACCAGCAACAGCAGGAGCAAACCACCTGCATACAACAGGTTGGCGGTAGCGGTGAAGAACTTACTATCTGTGAGCCAGATGATCGTTGCCAATACGGCCGATACACCCAACCACATCAACTGGCGGGAATAGTTTTTAGTCAGGTGAAGAATATCATTCCAGATGTTATCTCCTTCCCTGTACTCAGCCGCGAAGATAGATAACAACCCCACAAACACGATCCCCAGGTAGAGGCCCATAGTAGGCCAGTCAATACCTTCTGTCAATTTTATTTGCTGCCGACGGTTCATATTGATTAATCCCGGAAATAAAGTTTAAGTATCTCGTCTGATGTCATTTTGGCGCTGGCTCCATTCAATGAGTCGAGCTTGGATTTTTCCCTTACTACAGGATCCAGTGTGTTGTATTCCAGCAATGTTTTCATTTGTGGCTTACGTTTCACGGAGATTGTATCATGCAGGTATTTCTCCATGATCAGGCTCGCGATAGGCGCTGCATAAGTACTACCGAAACCAGCGTTCTCTACTATCACCGCAATAGCGATCTTCGGATTATCCCTTGGGGCGAAAGCCACAAATACGGAGTGGTTCTTCAGTTTTGTCAGCTTTCCGTTCACGATAGCGTTATTCTCAGCCGTACCTGTTTTACCACATACGATCTCACCTTCTATTTTAGCGGATACACCCGTACCTCTTTCCACCACATCCTCCATACCATAAATTACCGGCATATAGGAAGAGTCAGATACGTGCGCCACAGTATGTTTCTCTCTGAATTTTGTCAGTAGTTCGGTATTGTCATTATCGATCTTGTCCACGAAATGCGGCAGATAGTAATAACCTTTATTGGCGATAATACACATCGCGTTCGCCATCTGCATAGGGGTAGCTACTACCTGACCCTGTCCCATACCAACGTACAGTTCTGAGCAGGAGTTCCATTGACCGCGGTACAGTTTATTCATACCGGCAGTATCAATGGCCTTACCGGGAGATTCACCTGGGATATCTACACCAAGTCTGTGTCCAAGACCGAAAGAAGAAACATAGTCATGCCATTTCTGGTGTCCCTTCTTCACACCACCCCATTTGGCAGCATCCACCTCCATACGGTACAGGTGTACGAAGTATGCGTTACAGGAGTTAGCAATGGCCAGTCGCAGGTTGGCTGCGTGCCCTGCATTGTGGTGCGTACAGGCAATGGCCCGGCCGCAGTAAGTATAAGCACCAAAGCAGGGGAAGCCGAAACTGGGTGTAATCACTCCTTCATCCAGTCCGATCAGGGCGGTAAGTGGTTTCATGGAAGATCCTGGTGGGTAACCAGCCTGTATCGCGCGGTTAAAGAGTGGTTTTGTCGTATCGGCGAATAATCTGCTGAAGTTACGGGCACGGTAAGAGCCTGTCAGCAGGTTCGGGTCGAAGGTAGGCGCGCTCACCATGGTCAGGATACCTCCTGTACGGGGATCGATCGCTACAATACTACCGATCTTATTACGCATCAGGTGTTCTCCCAGTACCTGGAGATCGACGTCCAGCGCCAGGCGGAGGTTCTTACCGGCAATCGCAGCAGTATCGAACTCACCTTTTTCATAAGGTCCCTGCGGCCGGTTCAGGTTATCTTTTACGAGATATTGTATACCACGTTGTCCCATCAACACACTTTCGTACGTTCTTTCCAACCCGGTCATACCCAGGTAGTCGCCCTGGTTATAAGCGCTGTAGGCTGGTTTCTGTAACATCTGGGGAGATACCTCTCCGATATAACCGAGGATGTTGGCGGCAGCATTGAAGGGGTAGGAGCGGATCTGGCGTTGCACCAGCTCGAAGCCTGGCTGGAACATATACATACTTTCCTGCAGGCGGCCGAACATTTCGGGTGGCAGCAGGGAAGCAAATACGGATACACGACGGCTACCGTTCTTAATGATAGCGCTGGTGATACGTTTTCTGAATTCTTCCTTATCGATCTGGAGGATCTCACACATGTAAGCCGTATCAATGTTCTTTACGTTGATCGGTGTTACCACGAGGTCATACATCGCATCATTGCTGAGGATACTTCTGCCTTTGCGGTCATAGATAATACCACGGCTGGGGTATACCACTTTGCGGAGCACCGCATTGGCATCCGCCAGCTTGGAATATTTCTTTTCCACTACCTGCAAAAAGAACAACCTGGTAATAATTACTATTACCATTCCAAGGATGATAAACTGTATTACTCTTTTCCTGGGCTGATTATAGACAGACATTTCCGCTGAAATAATGTGGCCACTTCACGGCCTCTCCCACCGTCAGGCAGAAAGATGAAGCAAGCGACCTGTTGCTTTATAATATGACTTTCAATTTTTTCTAAAGTTAGAGATTACGTTCTGTGCTATCTGTTGTCATCGTTTATTTTAACAAAACATAATCATCTCATAAAATATGGTCTCTGGACTAATTCCCCGTCTACTTCCTGGAAAAGAACAGCAACTCGTACAACACGATCAGTACGATACTGGCCGCTGTTGACAAAAGGATTTTCAAAAGCAGATAGAAGAAGCTCGCAAAGCTGAATACTTCCAGCGGGAAATACACGAGATTGTGCAGGAATACCAGGATTGCGATATAGGTCAGGAATTGGGACACTCCCATGCTGGTCATGGAAGGTGTTTTCTGGGTTGTTTCAAAACCACCCTGCGGAGACAGTACATTGATGATGAACGGGCGGAGGTAAGCAATGAATACACAGGCAGCAGCGTGCATACCCATTGTGTTCATGAACATGTCCAGTCCGAGGCCCATCAACAGTGCCAGCAACATTAGTGCAGGACGGGGCATATTGAAAGGCAGCAACAATACGAACAACATGTACAGGTTAAGACCTACCAGCTGGTGTAACAGAATATTCTGCAGTACAAATACCTGCAGAAGCAGTAAGAGCACGAAACGGATAATATTTCTTAATAGTATACTCATTTAATCGTTCTGTAGGTTGAGTCCTCCAAAGCTTGTTGTTCCTCTTTCAGTAAGTTATCAATCACATACACATACTGAAGATTGTAAAAATTAGTCGCCAGTTTGATCCTGATGGTATAGGAGGTGCTGGATTTATCAGCGACGGTATAAGACTCCACGTAACCGATAGGGATATTTTCCGGGAATAATGCAGAGTAGCCGCTTGTTACCACCGTATCTCCTTTGATCAGTCTTACGCTCTTAGGTACGTCTTCCATCACTGCATATCCTGCATCGCCACCATACCAGCGTACAGTACCCATTTCTTTACTATAGCTTAAGCGGGCACTCAAACCAAAGGTGCGGCCTTTCGCGAGCAGGGAGAGCACGACTGCGTAGTTGTCGTTCACGCTACGTACCACACCCACCACGCCACTGGGGCCTACAACACCCATATTGGGTTTAATACCGTCTGCACGGCCCCTTCTGATGGTAATATAGTTGATGGGATTATTGATACTGTTGTTCACCACTTTTGCTTCCTTATAGAGATAACGGCGTACTTCAGTGCCGATCACTTTACGGGTGGTGTCGGTGCTGTAGTGGCGGATAGTATCTACTTTAACGATATTGTTAATGGAAACGCTGTCAAAGCTGGTGCGCAACATATTATGGAGGCGGGCATTTTCTTTCACCAGGCTATCATTGGTAGCTTTCAGGTGGAAGTAATACTCCACATTGTTGTAACGTTCGTATAACCTGGCGCTGAGACTATTGGCGGAGTTGAGGTAGGCTGATTTCTGCAGATCGTTGTTCTTGAATACCAGCACAATGCAAATCACTTCCAGCAGCAAAAACAGAAAAAAATTAAAATAGCGCCTAAAGAAAATGATGAGATTACGCACAGGATATATTTTCTTGGTAGAAAGTGTACAAGGCAGTTACGGACTGCCTTGTACATTTCCCGATATTATTGCATTAAGAACGGATATTTACCTACGTGTTTCAGTGCTATTCCGGTACCCCTAACCACGGCGCGTAACGGATCGTCAGCAACGTGTACGGGAAGCTTGATCTTTTGAGTAAGACGTTTATCCAGTCCGCGGAGCAGCGCACCACCACCTGTCAGGTACAATCCCCTGCGGTAGATATCTGCAGCCAGTTCCGGAGGTGTAGTTTCCAGTGCCTTCAGGATAGCCTCTTCAATCTTGAAGATAGATTTATCCAGGGCTTCTGCTACTTCCTGGTAAGATACCATGATCTGTTTAGGAATACCTGTTACCAGGTCACGGCCGTTCACCGCTACATCATCTGGTGGATTATCCAGTTCTTTCAGTGCAGAACCGATCTGAATCTTGATCTGTTCAGCGGTTCTTTCACCGATCAACAGGCTATGGTAACGGCGCAGCGCCTCCATGATATCGGCAGTGAATTCATCACCGGCGATACGGATACTCTGGTCACAAACGATACCTGCCAGGGCGATCACGGAGATACCGGTGGTACCACCTCCGATATCGATGATCATGT
Source organism: Chitinophaga filiformis (assembly GCF_900102545.1). GTDB lineage: Bacteria > Bacteroidota > Bacteroidia > Chitinophagales > Chitinophagaceae > Chitinophaga > Chitinophaga filiformis. The sequence goes on from NZ_FNBN01000001.1 coordinate 820,581, forward strand.
TACCCACTGGTTCTTCCACGTCAATGCCGATACCTAAGGCAGCAGCCATAGGTTCATGTATAAGGAACACTTCCTTCGCGCCTGCCTGTTCGGCAGAGTCACGTACGGCGCGTTTTTCTACTTCTGTGATGCTGGAGGGTATGCAGATAACCATACGCCAGCTGGGGGAGAATAAGGGCTTTTTGGGATACACCAGTTTGATCATCTCGCGAAGCATACCTTCCGCCGCGTTAAAGTCGGCGATCACACCATCTTTCAGGGGACGGATCGTACGCAGGTACTCGTGTGTCTTCTCGTGCATCATCATGGCCTTCTTTCCTACCGCCACGATTTTACCGCTTGCGCGCTCTATAGCTACAATGGAAGGTTCATCCACCACCACCTGGTCGTTGTGTATGATCAGCGTGTTAGCTGTACCTAAGTCAATCGCTATTTCCTGTGTTAAAAAATTAAAGAACCCCATTGCTAAATATGGTCAAAATATTATTGTGTGCAAAAATGAATAATTCCAACGAATATACAATCTAAAAATTGTTTGTTTTCTCAATAATACAACTAAATATTAAAAAATGTTATTTATTGTATCTGTTGTATCTGATGAGCCGGTTAATAAGTTGCAACATTTAATGGCAAGGTACACAGCCGGCATAGTAATGACTCTCGAAAACGCTTAAACGAAAAATGGCTTGTGTTAATTGTGCACTCTGTATGAATGAGTTATCCTCTCTCCGGTCGTCCCCACGACCCTTCCCGATGCTTAAACGGGACACTGGTCCAGACTACACTTTTCGCGCCGGCAAGGCGTGAAAGGCGCAAATGAACATCTGCTACACGAACTCGAAACCAATATCCCTCCTGTAATATTTGCCTTCAAAGTCAATAATTTCAGCTGTTTGCCGGCTGTGGGTCAACGCAATGCCCAGATCAGCTGCCAGGGAAGTTATAGTCAGTACACGACCTCCATTGGTGAGGATATCCTCTCCAACAGCCTTCGTTCCTGCCTGAAACACCAACTGATCCTGCGTAGGCGCCGGTATATTGCTGATTACCTTTCCTTTCTCATATGCTTCAGGGTAGCCTTTTGCCACCAGCATAACGGTTGTTGCCACACGGGCATCCTCGTAAATTGTCTGTGCGGAAAGCTTTCCTTCCTGTACGGCCTTGAAAAGCTCCAGCAGATCGTTCTGTAATCTCGGCATCACCACCTCGGTTTCGGGGTCTCCCATACGACAGTTGTACTCAATAACAAACGGTTCCCCGTCTACATTGATCAATCCGAAGAAGATAAACCCGTTGTAGGCGATCTGCTCTTTTTCAAGTCCCGCTACTGTTGGACGGATAACGCGTTCTTCCACCAGGTCCATAAATGCCTTGCCTGCGAATGGAACAGGGGAAACAGCCCCCATACCACCGGTATTCAGGCCGGTATCTCCTTCTCCGATCCTTTTATAATCCTTTGCAGTAGGCAATATCTTGTAGGAATGGCCGTCTGTCAGTACAAATACTGACAATTCGATCCCTGTCAGGAATTGCTCTACCACTACTTTCCTGCTTGCATCGCCAAACTTCGCTTCTTTGATCATCTGTGAAAACTCTGCCACTGCTTCTTCATGATCGCTCAGGATCACCACTCCTTTACCCGCTGCCAGTCCGTCGGCTTTGAGTACTATCGGCAGGGAATGCGCCCGCAGGTAAGCCACGCCTTCTTCATAATTCTCCTCGCTGAACTCGCGGTAAGCGGCAGTGGGGATATTATGGCGTAGCATGAACTGCTTTGCAAATGCTTTACTGCCTTCCAGCTGGGCGCCCAGGGCAGATGGGCCCATCACCGGGATATGCTGTAAAGCGGCATCCTGCTGAAAATAATCGTAAATGCCTTTTACCAGCGGCTCTTCCGAACCGGGTACTACCAGGGAGATAGCATTCTCAATACAAAAGGTCTTTATTTTTTCAAAATCCGAAACAGCGATGTCCAGGTTCTGGCCATATTGTGCAGTACCGGCATTGCCAGGGGCAATAAATAACTGCTCGCAATAAGTGCTCTGTGCCATTTTCCATGCCAGGGCGTGTTCCCTGCCACCACTTCCTAATAATAATATCTTCATATGAAAAAATAAATTCGCTGCTTTTGCTCCTGAAAATTTACATTCACCTTCCAATCAGCCCGTTCTTCCAAATTTTTTGCAAAGAAAGGCCAAAATTTGACCAAAAACACCATTTTACCCGATAAAAAGCTGAATTTATTTATCTTGCCGGATTCGAACGACTGACTAACGCCATAAACAAACAACAAACTAAACAGATCTACTATGACTCAAACTGCTGTTGAGCAGCCTGTAATCACGCCCGCCCCCAGGGGTAAAGGGCACCACAAAGGATTGTACGTACTCTTTTTTACTGAAATGTGGGAACGTTTCGGCTATTACCTGATGATCGGCATTTTTTTCCTCTACCTCGTTGATCCATCTTCCAACGGCGGTAAAGGGTTTGACACCACCAAAGCAGCGGACCTTGTCGGTTCTTACATCGCATTAGTTTACTTATCTCCTTTCATCGGCGGCCTGCTGGCCGACCGTTATCTCGGCTACCGCAGGGCGGTAATACTGGGAGGCTTCCTCCTGGCAGCCGGTTACTTCTCTCTTGCCGCCCCCGGCGATATGGCCATGTACTGCGGCCTCGGCCTGATCATTATCGGTAACGGGTTTTTCAAACCCAATATCGGTACCATCCTTGGTAACATTTACAACCGGCCAGACCTCGCGCCCAAAAAAGACGTGGCTTACAACATCTTTTACATGGGTGTGAACATCGGCGCCTTCATCTGCAACTTCGTGGCTGCCTACCTGCGTAACCACTATGGCTGGGGACATGCCTTCGCCGCTGCTGGTATAGGAATGCTGGTAGGCCTGGTTATTTTCGCATCCAACCTGAAGAAGATTGCGGAAGGAGATGTGCGGAAACCAGCCTCCCCGGATGAAATGTCTACCGCCAAGATCCTGGGCAGCGCATTACTACCGGCTATTGTCGCAGCTGTGATCGGTTATTTTATCAGCAGTCCACGCTTATTAGGTCACACACTGTTCGGTACGCAATCAAATGATGCCTTCCTGTTTGCCTGTGTACCTATCGTTATCTTTTACATCCGCCTGTATACTACTTCAAAACAGCAGGAAGATAAACGCGGCCTGGGAGCCCTGCTGGCCTTTTTCGCAGTGGCTATCATATTCTGGGTAATCTATAACCAGAACAGTACCGGCCTCACCATCTGGGCTGACCAGTATACTGACCGCCAGATGTCTCCGGCTATGGAAAAAGCAGCGCAGCCTTTCGGTATGCTACAGACGGTAACTACCGAGCCGCATAAAGTAACGCAGATAGATGATCATTTCCGTGCTATCAAGGACGCCAATGGCAATACCATCGAAGTAATGGGCGCTGATCCTTACTTCCAGAACCTGCCCAAGGAAAGATGGCCACAGGACGGCAAGTTGAGACTCCTCTCCACTGAGATCTTCCAGTCTATCAATCCATTCTTTATCGTAGCATTCAGTCTTATCGTAATAGGCATATTCGGCTGGCTTGCCAAGCGCGGCAAGGAACCTAATACGCCTGTAAAGGTCGCTATCGGTATCTTCCTGGCAGCGGGTTCATCCCTGCTGATGGTGGTAGCCGCCTCAATGACCAATGTGTATATAGATAAGAGCTCTATGGCCTGGCTCTTTGGCACCTATGCGGTATTTACCGTTGGTGAGATCCTGGTAAGCCCGATCGGGTTGTCCATGGTATCCAAACTGTCTCCTCCCCGTGTAACAGCCCTTATGATGGGTGGCTGGTACCTGGTGAACGCCATTGCCGGTAAAGTAGCCGGTCTGATGGCCACCTTCTGGGACAATTTCACCAACAAAACAAGCTACTTCCTGATCCTTGTGATCTCAGCCGGTATTGCCGGCGTAGTGATGCTGATACTCAGCAAGTGGATCGCCAGAGTCGTTAAGGAGAAAACGGGCTCTATTTAAGCCTTTCCTGTTAGTTTATTGCAAAACGGTGCAGCCTCCCGGTTGCACCGTTTTTTTATTGCCTGAAAAAGCATCTCACAGGACTCAATACCCATGCGTGTTCGGTGTGATCTCTATATCTCCATATCGCTATACCGTCATCTCCATATCACTTTACCGGCATATATATATCGATTCGATATAGAGATGACGGTGAAATGATATGGAAATGACGGTATAGCGATATGGAAGAAACGGTAAAAGAAGCCGCACTGTTGCCTCTCAGTATAACACTTAAACTATAAATAAGTGATTATCAATAAGAAAAAGGGCATTTTCACAGCCGATGACAGAGAGGTACAAATAGACGATAGCACTGTTTACCGCTTGTGTAAATATGCTAAGTCCTGACTCTAAAAGGGATTTTTCTCTTATATTGCCTCTTAATCAACAAAAATCTACACTTCAAACCTATTTATGGCAGATAAATTCAAGCCTTTTGTTGCACCCGAGGTGCATATGAAGGAGTTTACGCTGAAGTCCATCGTACTGGGCTGTATATTCGGGATTATCTTTGGAGCCGCCACCGTATACCTGGCATTAAGAGCAGGCCTGACCGTTTCCGCCTCTATCCCTATTGCGGTAATTGCCATTACCCTCGGCCGGAAATTCTTTAAAACCACTATTCTCGAAAACAACATCATCCAGACCACCGGATCAGCCGGTGAATCCATTGCTGCCGGAGTCGTATTCACCCTGCCAGGTTTCCTGTTCCTGTCAGACGGCGGAGGTGCGCAGTTCTTCAATTATCTGACCATTCTGACCCTGGCTATCTTCGGAGGCATCCTGGGAACCCTGATGATGATCCCGCTACGCCGGTCACTGATCGTAAAAGAGCATGAAACCCTCCCATATCCTGAGGGTACCGCTTGTGGCGACGTACTGATAGCTGGTGAGAAAGGGGGTGATTTCGCGAAAACGGCTTTCTACGGCCTGGGTTTCGCTGTTGCTTATGCTTTTCTGCAAAAAGTACTGCATGTCATTGCGGAGACGCCCTCTTACATGACACAGCAGTATAATAAATATTTCTCCTCTGCCCGTGTAAGTGCCGATATCACTCCTGAGTATATGGGTGTGGGCTATATCATCGGTCCCCGCATTGCAGGTGTACTGGTAGCAGGTGGTGTGCTGTCATGGCTGGTGTTAATACCATTGCTGTCATTCCTGGTGCCTCCTGACGCGATTGCTGCTCAGCTGGTGAAACTGGGCTACCTGGCCAATATCAGCACGCCAGGCGGTAAAGGCGACTGGAATCCTACCACACATACCTTTGGCGACTTCTCCGCTGCTGTGTACGTTGCTTACGTACGACAGATAGGCGCCGGAGCGGTGGCTGCAGGTGGTTTCATCACACTTATTAAAACAATCCCTACTATCATATCTTCCTTTAAAGGCAGCATTGGTTCCCTGAAGAAAGACAATGTAGAAGGAGAAGCTACTACCGGAAATGTACCACGTACTGAAAGAGATCTTAATATCAAGATCGTATTGTTCGGTAGCATTGCGCTGATCGTGCTGATGGCATTCCTGCCACAGTTACCTGGCGATTCTATTGGTAAGAAACTGCTGGTAGGTTTGCTGGTAGTTATCTTCGGCGCCTTCTTCGTAACAGTGTCCAGCCGTATTGTGGGCCTGATCGGATCTTCCAACAATCCTATTTCCGGTATGACCATTGCCACCCTGATGGGTACCTGCCTGGTGTTTATTGCAGTAGGCTGGAGTGGTAAAGTATATGAGCCGATGGCCCTGGTAGTAGGTGGTATGATCTGTATTGCGGCAGCAAATGCCGGTGGTACTTCACAGGATCTGAAATCAGGTTATATCGTGGGTGCTACCCCCATGTATCAACAGTTATCTCTCTTCATAGGTGCGATCGTTTCTTCTATTGTGATCGGTCTGACCGTAAAGTTCCTGGATAAGCCTACTGCTGCTATGATCGCTAACGGCGTAACTGACCACGCAATAGGCAGTATCTATTATCCGGCGCCACAGGGCACCCTGATGGCTACGCTGGCTAAAGGTATCCTGTCTTACAACCTTGACTGGCAATTTGTACTGGCAGGTGTTTTCCTGGCTATCACGATGGAACTCTGCGGTATCAAATCATTGTCTTTTGCAGTAGGTGCTTACCTGCCACTGTCTACTACGCTGCCTATCTTCATTGGTGGTGCTATCCGCGGCCTGGTAGATCAGAAACGTAAGAAGCAGAATGTACACTTGTCAGCCGAGGAAGAAGAGCTTGGTAAAGGCAACCTCTTCGCTACCGGTCTTGTAGCAGGCGGTGCTGTAGCAGGTGTAATTATCGCTATATTGGCTGGTTTTGACAGCACATCTAATGCATTAGCTGCTGTAAATATGGAGCATTCACTGGCTGGTATATTTGGTCACGGTGGATATTACATCCTGGGTACCGCATTGTTTGCCTTTATGGGCTGGGTGTTGTACAGGATAGCAAACAAATAAGAGTTAATATTAAAAGATAAAGGCTCAGGATTCAATGAATTCCTGAGCCTTTATCTTTTCCTTATTTCCGTTTGCAATTAACTGCTTATTATTGCGTTATAACAAAAAACCCCTTGTTGTTTATGCGCGTAACCTTAACCATACTTTGTGCCGTACTGGTCTTTTCATCCTGCGAAAAAGATCAGCAAAATGAAGTAGCCCGCAAATTCATTTCGTTTGATCTTGACAGTATAATAGTGGTTGCTGAAAATCCTGCTGCTGTTATTTCAACAGCAAATCTTACTGATACAGATCCCAATAATGATATTGACAAACTAACTATTACCGCCACCGGCATCAATGATGAACAAGTCAATATCACACTGCTGGGAAGTACTGAAGGCCTGACAAAAGGCTCCTTTTACTCACAGGATGGCAATTCGATGTCCGTGTATTATCCGAACGTGAACCTTTCCCAGATAGCCAATCAGCGCGTTGGCACTTTGACATTTTCAATTACCAATGTAAAGGATAGCCTGATCGAAGGTTCATTTACAGGTACGCTTGTTGACACCACCGGTGCATTGACTACCAGAAATGCCACTTATGGCTTTGTAAGGGCTATCGTCAGAAGTAATTAAACAAATGACATGTGATCATACTGTCTTTTAAGGATGGCAGCGTCGTCAGCCTCCAGCCACTTTTTCAATAGTGTGGCATACACGCTCTTGAAATCTACTTTGTGCTGCAGGTCTCCTTCATTCAGATTCTCCAGGTCGGGCGCTTCATTCAGTAGTCCCTGCTGTTTCAGTCCACCACTTATCATGAACATATTATTGGCGGTACCATGGTCGGTGCCACCTCCTGCATTCTGTTCTACACGGCGACCGAATTCAGAGAATGTAACGATCACTACATCCTGAAAACGGTTGTTATTCTTCAACTCCTTGGATAAAGCAGTAATGGCTTCATCCAGGCGTTGCAACTGTGTTTGCTGCGCCGCCAGCTGATTCACATGCGTATCAAAAGCGCCATGGGATACATAGTATACTTTTGTATTGATGTCAGACATGATGAGTCTTGCAATGGTCTGCATGTTCTTTCCCAAATCTGTTGAAGGGAAGATCTCTTTTGTCTTATACGCTTTGAATTGTTCTTTGATATAAGACGCAGATGAAACAGTTGCGCTCATGGTTTTATACAGATAATCCACTGGCTGATGATCATCTTCATTAGTATGTGATTCCTTTTGCAACAATTCCCTGAACATCCTGTCGTTGGCCGCCGCCTGCAACTTATCAGGATCTTTAACAGCAAGGCCTTTCTGCAAATCACCTTTCATTGCGAGGCTTAAGGTATCATCAATCTCCAGCGCCTGTACCGGCTTATCACACCCTTTACATTGTGCATCCAGGAATCTTCCTATCCAGCCATCAGTCCAGTTCTCAGAAGATGTACTGGCAGACTGCCAGATATCCATAGAGCGGAAATGTGACCTATCCGGATTAGGATAACCAACGCTGTTCAGTATCGCCAGCGATCCTTCATCATACAGGCTTTTCAGGCCTTTTAATGCAGGGTGTAATCCCATTTCATCCGTGAGGGATAAGGCATCTGTACGCTGAATCCCGAGCGTAGGGCGATTGCGGTAATAAATATCATTCCGGTAAGGGATCACTGTATTCAGTCCGTCATTACCTCCTGAGAGCTGCACTACCACCAATACTTTATTGCCGGCAGGCACCAGGTTATCTCTTTCCAGTGCTTTCAGGAATTTCGGCATCATCAGTGAAGCTGAGGCTAATGATCCTACCTGTAAGAAACGTCGTCTGTTTAAGATCAGCATAAACTTGATTTTTTAAGTGGATACATTAGCACAACTGATACTCGGGTGTGCTCATTACTGCTATTGCTACTGTTTTGATATAATTTTCACGGGAAGAAACATCTGCATAGTTTTCCAGCAGTTGTTTGTTCACGTTCTTATTGCTTTGTAAAAGAGAACCGGCAATAGTATCTGCCAGTTTTTCCCGGGGTATTTTCTCATAGTCCTTCAGAAAAACATCCCAGTGAATCACTCCCCTGATCTTCCTGGCATATTGCCTTTTCACTGATTCATTCAACTCCATGGTTGTCTTATAGCTGCCCATACCCATTTCAGGAGTGATCTCTTTGGGTGTGATGTTGAACTCCTTTTCATACAATATCATCTTCGGTAACTGCATGCGGTACATCAGGCTGGAACTGTCTATCCAGTTACGGCCGCCAGGCCAGCCGGCCACATTGGGCGGATAAAAAAGCACTTGTCCCAATACCTGCTGGAATGACAACATCACTTCTTCTCTTTCAAAGTTAACAGGAACGGTTCTACGCAATCCCACCAGTAATTCCACGGGTGATTTTATACGCTTACCAATCAGCTGCTGATCATAGAACCAGTCTGCATTAAAGATATGCTGCATCAGTGCTCCGATATCATAATCTGATGCGTAGAACTTTTCTGACAGTGTATTTATTCTTGCTTCGTCAGGTGTTTCATCTACAAAATACCGGTATACTTTTGCAGTGATGTATTTGGCTGTTTCCTTGTGTTCCAGTAATATTTTCAGCACATCATCTCCTGTGAAGTTGCCACTTTTACCAAGTACTGTTTTCTCTCCGTTATCATGTCGTTTGTCTCTGAATATGAAGTTGCCTTCATTATCGTATGCCCATCCGGTAAAGGCTCTGGCAGCTTCTTTAATATCAGTTTCGGTATAATGACCGCGGCCCATCGTGAACAGTTCCATCACTTCTCGGGCAAAGTTTTCATTCGGATGTGCTTTATAATTCTGCTGGTTGTTCAGGAACTGGAGCATAGCGGGCGACTTAGACACAGCAGTCAGCAGTGTGCCAAAATTACCCAATGCGTTCTCGCGTATTATCTGTAGTAATTGCTGGCTGAATAATACGTTCTGTGTACGGCAGGCAAAATGTCCATGCCAGAACAGGGCCATCTTTTCGCGCAATGGGTGCTGGCTTTGCACCATTTCGTATATCCATGAAAGGTTAAGGTCTTTGATACCTTGCCTGTTCATTTTAGCCAGTTCCTTTTTTTCCTCCGGCGACATGTCTTTGGTGCGTTCAGGGAGGTCTGTTTCGTCCATTACTTTCAAGGGGGTCTGGGTATCCTTATCAGGGCCGGTCAGGATCTTACTGATCACCTGTCGCCGTTTTTTGTGGGTCCAGTCTTCTATAACGGGTAGTGAAGCGCCAAAACCGGCCCTCCACGCAAGGTGTTGCATTTGTAGCTTTTCGGGAACAGCTGCCATATAGGATGAGATTTCGGGTTTGACATCGGTGAACGGAGAAAGTTTAATGACGGATGCGAGATTTAATATGATGAAATTGTTACGGAGTATAGATATCTGATTATAAAATGCACAATCATAAACGGTCGGTTATTGATGTGTGATTATGGATGTGGGCGTATGGTTTGGATGTATTTCAGGCATTTTGTTCCCGGGGCTTTCAACCCCGGGCAACAACCGAGCGACTCTTAATGGAGCCGATCGAAACGAAAACGCGTCATCTGAACTTCCAGACAGGATAGCTGCTGCCTTTTTCGAATACACTCTTTTCCGGTGGTAATTCCAGGAAACCGTCAGCCTGCAGCAATGCAGCCAGATCGCCGGAACCGTGGTAAGGAGGCGGTAAGGCGACTAATTGTCCGTTAGCCACAGGATGCAGGCGAACAGGCAGGAAATAGGTCAACGGTGGCGCGAAATTGATGTCGCCCCCCAATACTGCATGAGGAACAGGAGGAGCGGTATACTGCAGGCAGGCGCGCAGCCAGGGCAGTACATAGCGATAGCAACACATAAAGCCTGACACCGGGTTACCAGGCAGGGCAAATACCACGGGCCCATTTTCAAACCGGCCAAACAGGAAAGGCTTACCCGGCCGCTGTTGTACTTTGTGGAAGATCTGCTGCATGCCCATCTGTTCCAGTACATGCGGCAGGTGGTCATATTTTCCGGCTGATACAGCGCCTGTACAGATCCAGACATCTGCATGCTTCAGTGACTCAAATAATTGCCGGATAGCGGCTTCGTTGTCATGTACGTGATAACATTCAGCATTAATACCCAGCTCTTTCAAAGCTGCCGCAAGACTGTAGGAATTGGAGATTCGGACCTGGTGTACGTCTGGCGTTTCAGTAACTGGCACTAGCTCATCGCCTGTAGCAATGACCGCAACCCTGGGCAAACGGCTTACGTTCACCAGCGCCTTACCTACAGATGCCAGGACACCAACTTCAGCAGCAGTTAACAGTGTGCCTGCCGGAATCACTAACTGGCCGGCCGCAGCATCCGAACCCTGCCGGTGAATATGCTGTCCTTTTTCAACACCGGCATTAATAGTAAAGCGTTTGAAACCCTCATGTTCTGTGGCTGTCAGGTGTTCATACTGTATCACAGTATCTGTCAGTTCAGGCATGATGGCGCCTGTCATTACTTCTATACAATTGGCAGTATTGGACAACTGTTTACGGGGCATGCCTGCGGCTTGCATATCTTCCACACCAAAAACGGTCTGTCCCTTTGCATAGCTCTCATAGTCTATCGCAATGCCGTCCATCATTACCCGGTCATATGGAGGAAAATCCCTATCAGACAGTACCGGTTCCCGCAGAATACGGCCGGTAACAGCGGTAAAGGGCAGTTGCTCTATTCCAAAATCCCGAACGGTATCCATTATAGCGGCATATGCGGTGGTTACATCTATCAGCATTCTTTTGGTTGTTTAGTGGCTTTAGTTGTAAATTTATTCCATTATGAGCAATGATTCAACTAAGCAGGGATTTTCACACCTCAATGCAGCTGATCAACCGGTAATGGTGGACGTGAGTGGGAAGGCAGAAACTACACGTGTGGCAGTAGCAGAAAGCAGGGTATTTCTACCGGAGATCGTAAGACAGCAATTCAGCGGAAAAGATATTCATACCGCAAAAGGTGCGGTATTCCAGACCGCCATACTTGCCGGCATCATGGCCGCAAAGAAGACGCCGGACCTGATACCACTTTGTCATACATTACTCCTGGATGGCTGCCAGGTGGAAATAGAACTGGAAGGTGAAGAAGCAGTAGTGCGTTGCACTATTAAGACCACCGGTAAAACAGGAGTGGAAATGGAAGCGCTTACAGGCGCCAGTGTAGCTGCGCTGACGATCTATGATATGTGTAAGGCATTTACACACGAAATGGTGATCAGACAGACACGTTTGCTAAGTAAAACAGGTGGTAAGAGGGATTTTTAAAAACAGTACGATGACAGCGCCATTAAAAGGACTCATACTCTGCGGCGGCCGCAGTACACGCATGCAACAGGATAAAAGCCTGATCGCCTATCACGGCATGCCGCAGTGGCAATATCTTTATCAGCTAGTACACAACATTACACCCGACGTATATCTTTCCTGCAGAGAAGAACAAAAACCAGCATTGAGTGATGATGTGCCTATGATCTTTGATAGCGTCGAAGGGAACGGACCATCTGTAGGATTGCTCAGTGCACATGCTGCTTTTCCGGATGCAGCGTGGCTGGTCCTGGCAGTAGATCTTCCATTGATCAGTGAACAGAGCCTCCGGTATCTTGTATCACAAAGACAGGTATTGAAAGATGCTACATCACTGATCAGTCCTGTCAATCATTTACCGGAACCGTTGATCGCAATATGGGAACCTTCAGGCTTGAAAAAGCTGCAACACAATTTTAATGAAGGGAAGAATTGTCCGCGTAAGACATTGCTGCAGTCTGATATTCTGCAGATAGAAAATCCATTCTCAGCAGAACAGTTTAATGCAAATACGCCGGAAGAAATGAAAGAAGCGGAAGAGCAGATAAAACATTAAGGCTAGTCCTGCATCAGGAATTAAGACATTCCTGATGCAGGGTCAGCTATTTTTTACGGATGTGCCGCCACCCATACTTCGCCATCTTCAAAGTATTCCTTTTTCCAGATAGGCACTGTCTCTTTTAATGTGTCAATTGCATATTCACATGCATCAAATGCTGCTGCACGATGTGGTGCTGCAACAGCAATAACAACCACTACTTCTCCCGGTTGTTTCTCACCAACAATGTGTAAGATCGCGATCCTCTTTACACCCATTTTTTCAATGGTATAATCTGCGATTTTTCCCATCTCGAGTAATGCCATCGGTTCATAACATTCGAAAAAAAGTTTGGTTACTTTTTTTTCTTTTGTAACGTTTCTTACATTTCCGGAGAAGACTACAACACCGCCACAGTCAGGCCCTTCAACGAAGTTGAGTGCTTGTTGAACGGTTACGTTGCTATCTATTTTTATTAGTTTGTTCATTGTAATATCAATAAGCGAATTTAGTTTTTTTGAAGGAAAATAATTTTTATAGATCAATGGAAATGATCTAATATTGGTGCCTTAAAACTTTGTTTGTCATGCATCCCATAGTAGAGAAAATCATCTTCGCCATTTGTATTAGTACGTTTCTGCTTCCCATTATTGACTTTATAAAATATGATGCGGAAGTAAGAAAAATGTACAGAGACCTACGCAAAGAGATGGATGAAGAATTCAGGAAGTTTGAGGCTGATCCTGAAAATTACACTTATACTCCAAAAGAGTAATCAGTCTTACCCAAAGGACAATCGTGCGCTTTATGTTTTGTTAACTAAAAATTTATAACCATTGACAGAGTTAGCTAGTTCAATTACCAGATTACGACGTGGCCAATACACCGACGTCATCGGCGCAGGTGGTGGTACAGCATTGTTAATGTTCGCAGAAAGACTGCCCGATACTTATTGGTTTAAGACGTATCTCATACTGGCCGCGCCATCACTTTCGGTCAGCTTTTCCAAAATCACTAACATCATATTAAGTGAATGCAATATTATCTATGACATGTTGCGTGAATCACAATATGAGAGAAGTATTTTGAGATCGCTCAAATTATTAAGGAAAAATCCTCTTGCTTCACAGGCGAGCATAGAGAAATTAGAGCAAGCCTATTTAGATGTTAGCATAAAATGCATAGAAAACAAGATCTTCAAATTAGACAAAATGAAAAGCGACTGATCTCACCCACCACTCACCGGTGGGATCACCGCAATTTCATCTCCTGGCTGCAACACATCCTCATCATTAGCATACACTTTATTTACCGCTATCATCAGGGAACGTAATTGTTCCAATGATGGATATTTTGTGTATAACCAGGTCCTGAGTGCCGCTACTGAAGTAATCCCCTCCGCCGTAATAACAGGTGCTCCTGCTATATCTTTCGCTATGCCGAATAGTAAAATGCGCATATCCCTTGTATGAAATTTAGATAAAGCTACGATAATGTAGTAATTTTAAACAAGTGATATATCAAATAACAGTAAGATGAAAATAAGGATCAGGGGTAACAGCATCCGCTACCGGCTGGATAAAAAAGACATTGAAGCACTCAAAGCTGATGGAAAAGTAGAAGAAAGTACTACTATCGGCGCAGGCAATCTTCATTTCTGTATCAAGGCTAAAGCTGGCAGTAATGCCCCTTTTATTAAACTGGAATCATCCGCAATACACCTTTCCTTTCCGAAAGAACAGGTGCAGGAGTGGACAGATACCGACCAGGTGGGCTTTTCTGCCGAAATCCCTAATGCTGACGGTTCTGTGCTAAGTATTCTCGTTGAGAAAGATTTTAAGTGCCTTACAGAGCGCGATGAAGATGATAGCAATGCATTTGACAATCCTGCAAGCAGCTGCTAATCATACATTTATCTTATAAGAACTCCTTATAGGGTGAGCGGAATCTCCTTTTAAACTTGAAAAGTTCAAGGTAGACACCATCTTTTCTGATAGGCTATAAAATATGACATATTCCTGACATACAACACATTACTGGCTGGTTTTTCCGCTTTGAATAAATCTTTTTCCCGATCCGAGTAAGTAAGCGGACATTACTGATCGTTCTTTGTGGAAAAATCAGTCATTCAATGTTCGGCTATTTACAAAAGCTACAAATCAGCATTTTCCTATACCTGTCCCTGTGCATATCTGCCAACGCACAAACCAAAGTGAACATAGAAGGTACAGTAAGAGACATCAATAACGTTCCATTACCAAAAGTGAGCGTACTGCTTAACAAAAGCCAGACAGCATTCACAGACGAAAACGGACACTACATCTTCTCCAACCTGCCTGAAGGCGCAGAATATACCATCCGCTTTACACACACCGGTTTCGAACCTTTACAACAGAAAGTAAAAGGAAACAGACTGGATGTTACCTTAGTACCAGCTTCTTCCCAGCTGCAAACGGTAGAAATAACCGGAAGAACTGAAAAAGGGTATAAGAACACCGCTTCTTTTATCGGTACCAAAACAGCGACCCCGCTGAAAGATGTGCCTCAGTCTATTTCCTACGTTACTAAAGAGCTAATGCAGGACCAGGCATCTGTAAGAATGGGAGACGTAGTGAAAAACTTCAGTGGTGTGAATCAGTTTACTTTTTATGATGATATCACCATTCGTGGTTTCCGTATCAATGGTGGTAGCACCACACAGCTGCTGAATGGTCTGCGTACCTTCACCGGCTTCTGGAAACAGCCAATGGTTAATTACCTGGAAAGAGTAGAAGTGATCAAAGGCCCTGCCTCTGCCTTGTTTGGTAATGCATCTCCGGGTGGTACCATCAACCGTGTAACTAAAAAACCGCTGGAAGAAGCACGTAAGTCACTCAGCTTCACTATGGGGAGCTTCAATAATAACCGCGTCCTGGCTGACTTTACCGGTCCGCTGAACGATGAGAAGACCATCCTCTACCGTCTGAATATCGGTTATGAAAATACAGAGTCCTTCCGCGACCTGCAGTTCGATAAGAACCTGGTGATTGCACCGTCTGTATCTTTCCTGCCAACAGAGAAAACACGTATCAACTTTGATGCAGTATATAACAAATCCAACAGCCGTCTGGATCGCGGACAGTCAGTGTTATACCAGGGCGACCTGTACTCAACACCGATCTCCCGCTCACTCAGCGCTACAAACGACTATCTGAATGAAGAAACATATACTGTAACAGCGTCTCTGAATCACCAGTTCTCCAGCCGTCTGGCATTCAACCTGGCTTACCTGCGCACTGGTTATACAGAAGACCTGCTGGAACACCGTAGCGCGAATGCTTATGCAGTAGATTCCTCCGGTACTCCAATTCCTAACCTGGTAGCCCGTCAGTCATTCATACGCAAAAAGAATCCTTCCAGCGATAATGCTTCTGCTTACCTGACATATAGCGTGGAAACCGGCAAGATATCCCACAAACTGGTGGGCGGCTATGATTATGCTACCTCCAAACTGCCTCCAGGCGCATCTCAGTTAACAGCCAGCAATTATCAGCTGAAAGCGGGCGGCGCAGCAGCATACAATCCTGCAAAAGCAGCTAACTACGTATTCTACAACTACACTACTCCAGATGGGAAAGTGATCAGCATACCTAAACCGAATGTTTCTTCCTTTGATATTACTAAAAATGATAACAAACTGGAAGATCCTTCTAAATACACCTACGTTGTGCAGAACAGTGCTGTATTGCCATCTTTCAGCAGCATCAGTGGTATTTATCTACAGGACCAGCTGAGCATCGGAAATCTGAAATTATTACTCGGTGGCCGTTACGAAACATATACCGATAAGCCTAACTACAGAACCGATAGCGTGAAAAAAGTAACGCAGCACACTTTCCTGCCAAGGCTGGGTGTTGTATACAGCATCAACCGTAATATCAATGTGTACGGTATGTATACCAAAGGTTACAATCCTCAGGATGCAGCCGTTCAGACTAATCCTCTCTCCGGCGGACCATTTGATCCTATCACCAGCCAGCTGTGGGAAGGTGGTCTGAAAACAGAATGGCTCAATGGTAATATCACTGCCAACGCGGCTGTATACCACATCGTGCAGAACAATACATTATACAGTGCAAACGAAGCAGGCAATCCTGACAAGATGATCCAGATCGGCGAAGAAACTGCGAAAGGAGTGGAACTGGATGTGACAGGACGTATTACTGATAACTGGGACCTGACATTGTCATATGCCTTCAACGACGCTTCTATCAGCAAGTCTGGTAAATCCGATTCAGCACTGGTAGGCAAGCAGAAACCCAATGCACCAAAGCACCAGGGTAATATCTGGACTAAATACACCATCCCCTCCGGTCCTGTAAAAGGATTAGGTGTGGGAGCGGGTGCTAACTTCGTAACAGAAAGGAATGTGTCGCTCAACACCACTCAGACCCTGCCTGGTTATGTACTGGTGAACGCGGCTGTTTACTACCAGGTGAACAAAGTGCGGTTGCAGGTGAATTTCAATAACGTTACAAATAAAACCTACTGGGTGGGCGGTTATGACTATATTCGCCTCTTCCCCGGCGCACCGAGGAACTGGCAGGCAACAATCTCATATACATTCTGATCATGAAAAAAATATTTGGCTGGTTACATCTCTGGCTGGGAATAGCTTCCGGCATTGTGGTCCTCGTAGTAGCGGGGACAGGCAGCCTGCTCGTATTTGAAGAAGAACTGGAACATGTGTTCCAGTCTTCTTTTTTTTATGTAGAGGTGCCGGCAAACACTTCCAGGCAACCACTGGATAACCTTACAGCCTATGTACAAAGGGAAAATCCTAAGTACAAGGTCGGCAATATCATGGTGGAACCGGAAGCTGACCGCAGCGTTGTCTATCTGTTACGCAAGGGAAAAGGGAACAAAGTGTTGAAGAACCAGCTGTATGTTGCTGTCAATCCCTATACCGGTAAGATCATTGAATCAATACCGGGTAATAAACGCTTCTTTTCTGTCGTACTGCAATTACACCGCTACCTGTGCATGGGCGAAACCGGCAAATTCATCACCGGTATATCCTGTTCCATCTTCACCATCCTGATCCTGACAGGTCTGATATTATGGTGGCCTAAAAGGAATGCCCGTAAACAGCGTTTAAGTGTAAAATGGAATGCATCATTTAAAAGACTTAACTGGGACTTGCATGCGGTATTTGGTTTCTATGTGCATATCATATTGCTGATCACTGCCCTTACGGGACTTGTATGGAGCTATAAGTGGATGAACAATCTACTGTATATCGCTTTCGACGGGAACACCAAACAACAGAAAATAGTAAGCCCTGAAAGCCTTGCTGTAGAGAATACAGGTATTGCCTACCTGGAAAAGATCGTAACAAAGACCAATGAGCGACTGTCATATGAAGGTACGATCACCATCCGTCTTGCAGAGAACGATAGTACATCCATTTCAGTTTCCAAAGAAGACAGGTCAAGGCATGGCAATGTGAGTGATTTCCTTTATTTCCAGGCTGGCACTGGTGAACTGGTAAAGGAGCGTTTGTATGACAATGAGAGTAATGGTACTATCGCCAGAAGATGGGTATATCCTCTGCACAGAGGGACCCTTTATGGATGGCCTACCCAGATACTGGCGCTAATCGCAGCGCTGGTGGCCACCACACTGCCAATATCCGGATTCCTGATATGGATGGGAAGAAAGAAGAAAAAGAAAAATACGGAGGTGAAGGTAAAAGCGGCAAAACCACAGGCATTACCCCTGGATAAGCATCCTGACACCAGCGTACAATATCAGTAAAGCAGTGGCTCCTTCTACTATCCGTGGTTTCAGTACGGCAGCACTCAAACGGGCACCTATCTGTCCACCGACGATAACAGACAATAAAAGCGGGCCGGCAAAGTGAAGATCAAATACTATTTCTCCTTTGCTGGCCTGTCCTAATAACCCGCCGATAGAATTTACCAGTATAAACACACTGCATATTCCCGCTATTTTCTTTGCTGTATCATAACGCCCCAGACGCAATACCGGCGATAAATAGATACCTCCTCCGATGCCTGTCATGCCTGATAATAACCCGATAGCAGCACCAACAATACCGTATTTGTAAGTCTTCTGTGCATTCGGATCCGGCACATATTCCTTTTCAAGAAACAGTTTGTAACACATCAGTAAAGCAGCCACAGTCAAGGCAATGCCCAGCAACAGGAAAAAAGTATGCTGTTTTAATGGCAGGTAACTGCCTATAAAAGCAAATGGTACACTGATCACACTTAATTGTAAGGCTCTCTTCAGTGGTAATTGGCCTGCACGATAAAAATGATAAACACCACCGATCACCACTACTACGTTACAGAGCAGTGCAGTAGATTTCATCAGCTGGAAATCAACACTCCACAGTGCCATTAAAGCGAGGTAACTCGAACCTCCTCCAAAACCGGCGGAAGCATACAATAGGGCCACTGTAAAGAACAGTATACAAAGTTCAACAGACATATACCAGTTTAATAAGTGTTCATTTCCACATCAATTTCGGCAGCCCAGGCATGGATACCTCCTTCAATATTGTAGACTGCAGGAAAACCTGCTGCATCCAGCTGTTGCGCTACCATCAGGCTACGCATTCCATGATGGCATAGTAAAGCTATCGGCTGATCTTTTCTCAGCTTGGGAATAATACTTCCTATCATTCGCATAGGCACATGCATGGCTTGTGGAATATGGCATATTTCCCATTCATCAGGCTCTCTCACATCTATCAACTGTAAAGGCTTTTCTGTTTCCAGCCAATCCTCCAACTGGTGTACTGACAAACTTTTCACACCACCTGTATCGCAGGGCTGCTCGTAGCTTTCCTGCAGCGTAGTAATGTCGTGATTACCGGGAACAGGTTTGATCTGAAAAGTGTGATGGATGTTATAGAGTGTATCAATTGTCAGTAATTGATTGCTGAGTGGCTCACCGATGCCTGTGATGATCTTGACTGTTTCATTGGCCTGATAAGTACCGATAATGCCGGGCAGCACACCCAGTACGCCAATATCACTGCAGTTCAGCATAGTGCCCGGTTCTGGCTGTTCAGGGAATAGACAGCGGTAAGTAGCACTACCCTTGTAATTGAATACACTGACCTGTCCTTCGTATTTATGGATAGCACCATATACAAAAGGTTTATTGAGTATTACACAGGCGTCATTGACCAGGTAACGGGTGCCAAAATTATCAGTGCAATCCACCACTACATCATAAGGCCTGATAATGTCAAGCGCATTATCTGGCATGATCCAGGTATCATACATCGTGAATTGTACCTCCGGATTGAGTTGCTGCAGGCGTTGTACAGCGATCTTCAATTTCGGGCGGCCTACTTCATCTGTGTTGTAAAGTACCTGTCTTTGCAGGTTTGTGAGAGAAATATCGTCGTGTTCCACGATACCCATCTTTCCTATTCCCATTGCAGTGAGATATTGCAATACGGGCACTCCTAATCCTCCTGCACCTATTACGAGTACTGCTGCATTGTTGAGCAGTTGTTGTTTTGCGGGACCGAAGCCTTCCAGTTTCAGGTGTCTGTCATATCGTTGCATCATCCGTTCTTTATCCTTTTAGACATTAATATTGAATCACCATATGTACCATCCGTTTGCCTAAATCCCTGAAGCAAACGTCCATATTCCAGGAAACCAAAGTTACGATACAACTGGATAGCTCTTTCATTATTTGCAAACACATTGAGATGAATGGTTTCCAGCTCATTATGTTGTTCCGCCCAACGCAGGGCGGCTGTCATCAACCGACGGCCGATACCCATATTCCAGTATTCATGCAGGATGGCGATTCCCAGCTGGCCGAGGTGGGCTTCTTTGTCTAGTTCTGATTGTTTGATGGTAATAGAGCCCGTCAGGCGGTTTTCAACCACTGCCAGCAGGTGAAGATGTTTAGATTCATTACTAAGGGAACTGATAAATGCACGCTCATCCGCGACAGTCAGCTCTGCCGCTTCCTGCCGGGTCATCAGCAGAAAATCTGTTTCCATAGTCAGCTGCCGGAACAGGGCTAGCAGTGCCGGAGCGTCTTCCAGCAGGGCCGGGCGCACCAATAATACCTGGCCATTGGGTAGAAAGTGCTGCATACTACAAATGTAAGTACAAAAAAAAGCGCTGCAACATATGCAACGCTTTTCTATTATTTTAATAATTCTTTATTTATAGTGCAATCTTGTCTCCACCAAAATAAGGCTGCAGCACTTTCGGAATATTGATGCCTTCTGCAGTCTGGTTGTTTTCCAGTATGCAGGCCAGGATACGCGGCAGAGCCAGGGAGCTACCATTCAGGGTATGCACCAGCTGAGGTTTACCACCACCGTCTTTAAAACGGATCTTGGCGCGGTTTGCCTGGAAAGCTTCAAAGTTCGATACAGAGCTCACTTCCAGCCATCTTTGCTGTGCGGTGCTATACACTTCAAAATCGTAAGTCAGCGCAGAACCGAATCCCATATCGCCACCACACAGGCGCAGGATGCGGTATGGCAGTTCCAGCGCCTTTACCAGTTCTTCTACATGTGCTACCATTTCATCCAGCACTTCATAAGATTTTTCCGGATGCACTACCTGTACTATTTCTACCTTATCGAACTGGTGTAAACGGTTCAGACCACGTACGTCCTTACCATAAGAACCCGCCTCGCGACGGAAACAAGGTGTATAACCGGTTAGTTTTACAGGCAGTTCGCTATCTTTCAGGATCTCGTCTCTGAATAAGTTGGTCAGCGGTACTTCTGCAGTAGGGATGAGGTATAACTCATCTTCACCTACAAAATACATCTGGCCTTCCTTATCCGGCAGCTGTCCGGTACCATAACCGGAAGCCTCATTTACCAGGTGTGGCACCTGAAATTCCGTGTATCCTTTGCTGGTATTATAGTTCAGGAAATACTGGATCATAGCGCGCTGTAAACGCGCACCACGGTTCTTATACACCGGGAAACCGGCGCCTGAGATCTTATTTCCCAGTTCAAAATCGATCAGATCATATTTCTTTGCCAGGTCCCAGTGAGGCACTGCTCCTTCATATAATGCAGGGATCTCACCACCCTTGCGCACTTCCACATTATCCTCAGGTGTTTTACCCGGAGGTACCAGTGGAGATGGCAGGTTAGGCAGTTTTACAAGTGTATCGTGTAAAAGCTTTTCAGCTGCTGCCAGTTCTTCATTGATGGGATGCAGCTTTTCATTCAGCGATGTTACTTCCGATTTACGTGATTCCGCTTCTTCTTTCTGTCCCTGGGCCATCAGCTTACCTATCTCCTTTGACAGCGAATTTGCTTTGGCCTTTGTCTCATCATACTCAAGGGTTAATTTCTTGCGCTTGTCGTCCAGCTCCAATACCTGATCCACCAGTTCCAGCTCCCTGAAATTTTTCAAAGTGAGCCGTTCCAGCACCAGGTCTTTGTTTTGACGAATGAACGGAACTTGTAACATTTTAAGATTTATTAAATTTCAGCAAATATAACAGTCAATCAGGAATTGTGAATTAAGAATTAGGGAATGAGGCGCTCCCATCCCGATCCTTCATTCACGATTCCTGATTGGTAAGTACGATTTATGAAAGGTATTTTCCTACGATCGGCACTCTTCTTCCTACGCCGAAAGCCTTGGACGAGACGCGGATAATAGGGCAGAACTGGTTGCGCTTGTACTCATTGGTGTTTACCATTTTGAGCGTACGGGCCACCAGGGCGGCATCAAATCCCTGGGCGATGATCTCTTTAGGGCTCTGCCGGCGTTCGATGTATTGGTACAGTATTCTGTCCAGCACAGCATAATCGGGCAGGCTGTCGCTGTCTTTCTGGTTAGGGCGCAGCTCAGCAGATGGTGCTTTATCTATGATATTCACCGGGATGATCTCTTTATTCCTGTTGATATACCGGGCCAGGGCGTAGACCTGCATTTTATATACATCTCCCAGTACTGCCAGTCCTCCGGCCATATCACCATAGAGCGTACCATAACCGGTAGACAATTCACTCTTGTTGGAAGTATTCAGCAGGATATACCCGAACTTGTTGGCTAAGCCCATCAGCAGGTTCCCACGGATGCGGGATTGTGTGTTTTCTTCTGCTACATTAAAAGGCCTGCCCTCAAAATAGGGATTGAGGGTTTCCAGGAAACTCTCATAAATATCATTGATGCGAATAACGTCGTAAGGATTATCGAGGTTCTTTGACAAGGCCACGGCATCGTCCACAGAATGTTCAGTGGAGTAGGGAGATGGCATCAGGATAGCCCTGACATTTTCCTTTCCAAGCGCTTCTACTGCCAATGCCAGTGTTACTGCGCTGTCAATACCACCGGAAGATCCCAGGATGGCTTTTGTGAAGCCCATTTTCTGGAAATAATCCTTTATACCCAGTATAATAGCCTGGTAAATACGGTCGATGTTATATTCAGGCAGCAATTCCATCACCGGTGTATACTCGGTATTTACCACCGGCTGTTTGGACTGCAGCAGTACATCCAGGTCATATCCGTCTATCGCCTCTTCAAAGTAAGGCAGTTCCTTTACGACATTGCCCTGTGCATCAAAGATGACTGAGCCGCCGTCAAAGACGATCTCTGTCTGAGAACCAACAGCATTGCAATAGTACATGGGGATACCGTACTTACGCACATTGGAACGGACAATTTCCTTGCGGTTCTGTGCATGGTCATAGTCGAACGGAGAGGCTGACAGGTTGATCATGACATCCGGCTGCTGGTCTATCATTTGGTCCATCGGGCAGACCCTGTATAAGGGATTATCACCCAGGTTCCAGATATCTTCACAGATGGTCACTGCCAGTTTCTTTCCTTTGAAAGGCACTACATTCCAGGCATAGCTGGGTTCGAAGTAGCGGTATTCATCAAATACATCGTAGGTAGGCAGTAATGTTTTATGAATAACTTGTTTTACTTCTCCTTCGTGCAGGAACCAGGCTGCGTTAAAGAGATCCTTTCCTTCCGGCTGTGGATTCCGGCAGGGACCACCTACGAGCACTGCGATATTAGCGGTGTGGGCCTTGATCTTGTCAATGGCAGCATATGATTGCTGGATAAAATCTTCAAACTCCAGGAAGTCCCTGGGTGGGTAACCACATACACACAGCTCAGAGAATACTACCAGGTCAGCTCCTTGGGCCTCGGCTGCTTTAATTCCTTCCAGGATCTTCTGTGTATTTAATTCGAAATTGCCGATATGATAGTTCTGTTGAGCAAGTATAATTTTCATCTACAAACGTCTTTTAAAAGAATAATCCCAGATTTAATGCAAAGCTATTCATATTTACTTTGCCATCCTCCCATTTTCCATTGCGGGTCACATCAATGAACCCATTACGGTAGCTCAGCCCCGCCATACCCGTCAGCCTGTCGCCCAATGGATATTCAATACCGGCACCGATCAGCAGGCCCATATTGATGGGGGTAATGGTACGCAGCACATTCACTTTGTCGTCATTTGCCTGCAGACTAACAACATCTGCCCTGCCACGTACCGGAAAGCCCAGATATGTACCGAACTGTCCCCAGAGGCCCAGCCCATTGTCTGTATCCGTCTTTAGTTTCAGCGCAAACGGGATCTCTACATAAGTGAGTTTCAGTTTATATTCTGCCGGGATCTGTTTATAGTCATCCAGTCCCTTATTGGCTTCATACTTCAATGTACTTCCTGTAGTAGAGACCTGTAACCCGGAAGCGATGGCATAACGCCCCGTTTCGTCCAGCAGAAAGTCTGCCATAATGCCAAAGCTGACGCCGGCGCGGGAGGCATTACGGTCAACACCCGATTCCTGGGGTTGCAGCCAGAAAACTGTGGGGTCCAGTTTAAAGCCCAGGCGCACCCTGTTCTCCTGTATAAAGTTGCGCTGAGCCTTCGTTGCGGCTGCATTTAATAACAAAAACATGATGAATATTCCTTTCCTCATATAATTTTATCTTTTTTTTAATACAAGCTATATAATATTTTTACCTATTCGTAGTTAGATATTAAGTATGCGAAATTACATTAATAAATTAGCTGGTAACACTCAGGGCCTATTGTCCGCACTCATCCTTATTTGCTGTGTCTCTGCCTGTAAGCACAAAAACGTGCCAGATGTGAGCCATATTGCTGTCAATGTACAAATTGACCGTTTTGATCAGGCCTTGTTCAAGCTGGATACTAATAATATTCAGCCGGGATTGCAGCAGCTGGCAAAAACGTATCCTGCCTTTTTGCCTGCCTACATTGAGCATATCATGAATTTCGGCCCTTATGCTGACACCAGCAAAATGATACTGTTGCAGACCCGTATGCTTGTCGGTAACAGCGATTACCGGATGTTACAGGATTCCATCAATGCACACTTCCCTAAAATGGATGCACTGGAAAAAGACCTGGCGCAGAGTTTCCGCTATATCAAATACTACATCCCTTCATTCCCTCTTCCACAGAGAATAGTCACCTTCAGTTCTGTAATCAGTAATTACGGCGCTGTTACTGTTGACTCTGTGCTGGGTATAGGGCTGGATATGTACCTGGGAAAGGATTTCCCGATATATCCCATGCTGCCTGACTACCCGATGTACATGACCCGTAAATTCTCTCCTGAATATATTACGACCAACTGTATCCAGGTACTGGCACAACAGAAATACCCGGGTGCTGATGCAGGCGAACAACTGGTTAATCAACTGGTAAGCGCCGGCAAACAGCAGTATTTCCTGGAACAGGTATTACCGGAAACCGAAGATAGCATCCGGCTGGGATATACGAAGGCACAGATGGAGTGGTGTAATGACAACGAAATAATGATCTGGCAGTTTTTTGTGCAACAGAACCTCTTGTATAAATCTGACTGGCAGAGCAATATGCATTTCATGAATGATGGGCCATCTACGCAGGGTATGCCGGAAGGGGCGCCAGGCAGGATCGGATCATTTGTAGGTTGGAAGATTGTGCAGGAGTATATGAAGAATCATCCAGAGGTAACGCTGCAGCAGTTGATGGAGAACAGGAATGCGATGCAGATATTTTCGCAGTCGAAGTATAGGCCGAAGTAAGCCTCAAAAATCCAACAATCCAAATACGCTGTTATGTTTGTCATACAGGTTGATTAGCTGGAATTTCGGCATATCTTTTTCCTTTAAAAGCTTAAATATTTTGATACTCTCGACGTCCGAGGTCAAATAATAAACAATAGCTGATTCTGCGTCAGCTTGAGCGAATAATTTAGTGTCGTTAGGAATTATTTTCCTATCCGGCAAACTAAGGATGCCTTTATTTTCGAAGATAACCTTCGCAAATTCACCTGCTTTTTTTGCGTGTTGTATATTAAAGGGGACTATCTGCAAATGCCTCATTGGCAACTCTTCTATAGTGCCTTTAACACAATATTCTGCAATGGATATTGTGGAAATGAGCATTGGCATTCCCTGCTCAAGAAAGTATTTAAAATACCCTGTCGCATTCGCTGATAAGGAATCGTCAGTCTTCAACAAGCGAAGGAAGAAGCTGGTGTCCAATAAATAAAACAGATTTATGCATCGTGCCCTCCTCTTATTTCTCTCAACCAATCATCTGCATTGATATCTTTAAGCCAGTTACTTTGTGCTTTTGCCCTTAATGTATTCAGATAGTCTTCATCATACTTAGCCTGATAGTCGATCAATTCTACAAACTGAAGAGTCGACCTGTCCAGTTCACCAGTTTCTACGTGTTGTTTCCCAATCGCCCTAATTCCATATGTGCGATAGAGTATATTATTCTCGAGAGTTGTTAGATAGTCTCTATTTGTATGAATATTTAGAATACCGAAATCATCTGTCACTAAATGAATACTGGACTTCTCTTTTCCTCCTATGCTAGTCACCTTACCATAGAAATAAAATTCCGCTTCAGCCCAGATGGCTTCTGTCCTGAAGAACTTAGTACCCTGATCAATTTTGACTATATTGGAATTTTCAATTGATGTCCTGATCTCGAATGTATAATGCTTTCTTATGGCAATGTGCTGGAAAGCTTCGAAAGCTTTTGCTGTAGGCAGATCAAGAAAATCTACAGATTGCCCATTACTTACCTGCCCTACTATCGCGTTAAAACCAATAACATACTGCATGGATGTTTTGAAAATGTGCCTTACAGAGCCTTCTTCCAACTGATAGCTGATTGGCAACCTTTCTTTCTTATCACCCGGCACAATCAAACTTTCGGCCTGTTCCAACACTTCCCTTACTTCCCGGATATCATAATTATCCCGAGCCAGGTCATCGTTCCCCTTTGTGCCTGTAATTCTGATTTCTATGTATCCTATCTTCTCCATAAAACAAATTTAACGAAGCCTTTTAAAATCCATTCGTTCATTTTATCCATTCACCGGCGTCCCAGCCAACACATCCACCACTGTCTCTCCCGGCAATATCCTGAACACAGGAATATTCAACGTATATCTTTCACACAACTGCCTGATCGCACTATCAATCTGCTCCGCATTATACCGTGAAGAAAAATGCCCCAATATCAGTTTCTCTATATTGCTTCCACTTACCATTTCTATCACCTCATCCAGCCTGCTATGCTTATTCTTGTGCGCATATACCTTGATCTCCTCTTCCTTTTCAAGGAAGGTGGCCTCATGTATCAGTATCTGTGAGTCATTCCACTGCGTAAGATCTTCTACCGGCGTATCACCGGAATAGCTGAGTATATTTGTCCGGACCTCCATAGTAGTGCTTTCTTTCCCTTTTTCAATTCCTATTTGACGGATCTCTTCTCCTGATAAACCAACCAGCTCGGGTCTAAGCTTACGCTTCGTTTGAAAAACCTTAAAACTCAGGCTCCTGATGATCTCTGGCGCTACAGGCACATGCCCGTTACGTAGAGGTATCACTAAAATATCATCCTTCACACGAATCTCATCGCCTGGTGATACAGGTTGCCATACCGTCCCCACGGAATAAGGATCAAACTGCTGAAAGAAGGCCTCCATATATGGGAAAGAACGGGAGTCTTTCGGATAGTGAATAACAGGATATCCTTCCCTGGCATTTAGTTGATTGAACTGCAGCAGGCCTGTAAGATGGTCTCTGTCTGCATGTGAGATAAACGCATGGTTGATCTTCCTGCTTTTCTGCAACAAGGCAGACATCATGCCATCTCCTGCATCCAGCAAAAGCCCCAGCTCTTCAATGAAATACCAGGTTGAAAATAAAGCGGTAGAATAACCTGTTATCGTTAGCTTCATTAAAACATGCTTCAAAATCAATAGAAAACCTTGCTCACCTGCTATTTATCAAGGCCGATGAATCTGTTACAGCAGACAATGCGAGCATAGTTATTTCATCTTCCAAAACAGCTTTCCTGCACCCCGAAAGGCGCTCTGCTTCAAAAATAAATTGGTAAACCCTAAATCAATTTAGCTTAAAAGGGACAATCATCTGAAATTCGGGGATTTTGACCTCAAACAGCTTTTTGTTGAGCTGGTTTTCCATCTGGTAGGTACCGTACATTTTGCCGATCTCCGTACGCAGATTGGAACCTGAGACATATTGATAACTTTCAGATGGAGCGAGCAGTGGTTGTACACCGACTACGCCTTCTCCTTCCACTTCACGGTGAGTACCGTTGGAGTCTATAATGTACCAGTGACGGCGGAGGAGTTTAATAGGGAAAGTGTTGTTATTCTCAATGGTGATACGGTAGGCGAACATAAACTCACTACCAATCGGATTTGAATAGTCCGGTTGATAGAATGTCTCCACACTGATGGTAATTCCGTCTGTTACTTTTTTTACCATAAAACACCTCCGTTTAACGTAAAAATAAGCAAAATATATCCAGTAGTACTAAAAATTATATGACGGAGTAGACTTTAACTTTTCGTTTAGAAGTAGCATAGACGGGCATCGGGGCAAACCTAACCTACTGATTGAAAGCTATTTAAACTATCCTGACATGCTCCATAATGGCAGCATCCCGCTCTGCTGCCCTGGCCGCTACTTCAAAACGGTTGGCATAATACCCCACTCTGACACATTCCCAGAAGTACTTCCATAGAAAAGGCACCAGCCCCAGTTCCCGGTATTGCATTACATGACATATTTCATGCCGGACCCACCATGTATGCCGCAGGAAGTTCTCCCTGCTGGTGCCATGCAGATGAATCGTCCTTCCTATGACCATTGCGATCTGATTTCCACCCATATAACGTGCCGCCAGACGTGCCAGAAAGGATCTTTCTTTTATGTAACAGGTTACAGGTTCCATGACGTATGTAAAAATACAATTTAGGAATTAGTATTAAGAATTAAGAACGCACAACGTAATAATTCTTAATACTAATTCCTAATTATCACAGGGAGAATCTCCTGGAGATATTGAATCCCCACCTGAACTGTCCCTGTAACCAGGAAGTAGTGGTTTCAGGAATAAACTGGTTTTCCAGGATGGCTGTTGAATTGGTAAAGTTCACATGAAATACGTGTCCTCCTGTTTCAATTTCCAGTCCTACCGCCAGTGGATTATACAGCTTCCGGCCCTGCTCTTTAAAATAGTCCTTGCTTTCCTGGCTGCGGAAAGGATAGAAATACTCTACCAGCAACCCGATACGCCTGGAAAACTTAAGCCGGCCACCAGCTCCCAGTGCGAAAATGTCATTTTCATCCAGGTATCCTACCCTGTTGCGATGTACGAGCGTTGGTAGCAAGGTCAGGGAAAGATTACGGTTAAATTTCCGGGCGATGATCACCTGGCCGGTATAAGAAAGACGATCAGTGAATTTACCGAAGTAACTGGCATCGGAAACAGTTTCACTGGAAGTCATAGCACTCACTACCGAATTACCAAACAGGGTGATGGTCAAAGGCATATGATCGTCTGTAGTCTGTTGCAGCAGTTTATATTTTGCCAGCCCTTCGTACAGCTGGGTAAGGCTTCCGGAACCTTTGGTACGGCCAATGCCCACCATCAGACGGTCGGTAATACCATACTCGAATGCAATACGGACATCGGCAGAGTTGTCCATTCCGAAGAAGGTCTTACTGCCGCCAAATTCGCCACCCAGATCCCCGAAGTGGTGCGCCACCCTGAAGTCCAGCTCGCGCTTTTTCAATGTTTCAGGAGAATGCCCCTGTATAATACGGGTAGACTTGTAAGTTGCAATCACTGGCTCATGCGTCTTCACTTCGTCTTTCGCTACCAGGGCTTCGAGGCTTTCCTGGGCAAAGGTGTTCAATCCCAGGCAACAGCCCAGGAATAGCAGAGAGATATGTTTCATAGGTTCTGACAGATTTAAAGGATTTTAGGTTGCGGCAGTATAAGCAGCTTTCACAGTTACTTCCACTACTTCCGCGATGTTTTTGATAACCAGGGTAGGTATTTTAATGTGATGGTCGGCCAGCTTCACATTGAATTTGGCATTGGCCGATGGTTTCCCGTCTTTGACTGTAATAGTCGCCTTTTCATGGTAAGGTTTATCCACCCCATGAAGCGACAGAGTGCCATCTACTACCACCTCGTAGGTACCATCTTTATGCAGGTCAGGAGGTGATACGAGTTTACCTTTAAAAACAGCATGAGGATATTTATCACTCTCCAGGTAATTCTCATTGAAATGCTCTTCCATGAGCTGTTTCTTAAACTTAAATGAGTTAACAGCCACTTTAAAATATACATCGCCCGTTTTCAGGTTGATAGCAGAGACGCCCTTATCTGAAGTAGCGTCAATATCTTCTACGGGGGTGGCTGAAAAAAAGGATAGTGCAGTGTTCCGGCAGGTAAAAACATCCTGTGCAAAGCCGGCGTGGGCAAGGAACAATCCTGCCAGCATGGTAATGATCTGTTTCATTGTAAACTGTTTAAGGTTAATGGGTCATCAATCTGGCATACCATGGGAAAGCCAGCAATTAATAGAGTCACGTGTTCCCTCGCTTAGCTTCCCACGGGGAGGCATATCGGCATTAGCGCTTGTAACCCGCTCACGGAATATCGATTCATTCGCATTGAGATAGGTTTTCAATTTTTCCAGCGTTGAGAAATCCGACACAACAAAATTTCCCGTTCCCTTATGGCAAGCACCATTGGTGCATTTACTGGAAATGGTTGTCATAATGTAGGCGGATGTGATCACTGCGGTGTCACAGGCAGTGGGCTCAATTCCTGGATCTGGTGCGGGAGCCTGTTCGGCGGTACAACTGTACACAAGCAGCATAAGCACTAATGGAAACAGTGCGGGTTTCATAGGTTTTTTCATTTCACTTTGAGTTTATGGCGGGCAGGCCCGGGTCTTTTATGGTTATTGCGTTATAACGCGTAAGGCAAAAATATATTATATAATTGATAGTCTATAGCGGTCAGATAACTCATCTTTATAATTTTTGAAAATTTCAAACCAGAAGTTTATTACCATCTATGGTGATGCATATGGACTATCAAATGAATTTTAATACATTTGTTTCTATGAACATTGATCAGCTTTACGATATATACAGGCAATATCCATCTATACAGACAGATACCAGACAGCTCAAGGCAGGAGATATATTCTTTGCATTGAAAGGTCCAAACTTCAATGGCAACACTTATGCTGCAGCAGCACTTGAAAAAGGGGCTGCATTTGCTGTAATAGATGAGGAAGCTTATTATACCCAGCCGGAAAAAATGATGCTGACATCAGATGTGCTGGAAACATTGCAACAACTGGCCCTACGTCACAGGCAGAGCTTTAACATTCCTTTCCTGGCCATCACGGGTACTAACGGTAAAACAACTACGAAAGAGCTGGTCAGTACGGTATTGTCATCTGCATTGAAAACCACCGCAACCATTGGTAATCTGAATAATCACATAGGCGTACCGTTAACCATACTCCGCATCCCATCTGATGCAGCCATTGCCGTTATTGAAATGGGTGCTAATCATGAGCATGAGATTGAAAGCTATTGTAAGATAGCCAGGCCAACACATGGTATTATTACCAACATCGGAAAAGCACACCTGGAAGGCTTTGGCAGTGAAGAAGGCGTACGCAGGGCGAAGGGAGAGCTGTATGATTTCCTGCGTAAGAATAACGGGACAGTGTTTGTGTGCAATGAATATTCATATCTCATGGAAATGAGTAAAGGTATTCCGACAGTTATTACTTACGGACAACAGTCTGCTGATTATACCGGCCTGCCGCTGGCAGACAGTGCATTATTGAGCGTAAAGGTTACCAGTCATGAAGGCATCGGACAGATCGATAGTCAGCTGGTAGGTGCGTACAATTTCCCGAATGTGATGGCCGCTGTGGCAGTTGGACTGCACTTCAACGTGCCCGCTGAAAAGATCAAATCGGCTATTGCTGCCTATAGTCCTTCGAACAACCGTTCCCAGGTAATCAAACAGGGCAGCAACACCATCATCATGGATGCTTATAATGCGAACCCTTCCAGTATGAAAGCAGCGATTGAAAACTTCGCCGGTATTACTGCTGAGAAGAAAGTATTGTTGCTGGGCGCGATGATGGAAATGGGTGCAGACAGTGTAAAAGAACACCAGGCATTGGTTGATCTGCTGCAACGCACGCACTGGCATGCTGTAGTGCTGGTAGGAGGCGATTTCATTAAAACCAATCATCCGTATATATTCCTTGAAAATGCAGCAGCGGCAGCTTCCTGGCTGCAGCAACAACAATTTACAGATACGTACCTGCTGATTAAAGGCTCCAGAAGTATAGGCATGGAAAAAGTAATTCTATAAAAAAAAGAGACCTGCAAGCTGGAAAGCCCGCAGGTGTTCATAACCTATGCCAACTTTAGAGTAATATATAATGAGTTTATTATTTACGTTGTATATGTAAAAATGTAATGCTGGAATTTGAATTAAGTGATGAATTAGTTTTTATAAGGCATATGAGACCATTAGCTGCAATTTGTTTCTTATGAGGCATAACTATTATGAGGTTACGGGCAATTGTTCAGGGTCAAAGTGCTAAGTAATAAGATAACGTAGATTATACATATTCGCTGCTAATGCACCTATGAACACTTCCGCGCTCTCCAAAACAACAATTTGTGCGTCTGATTGTTTAAATCCTTAAATTTTTCCTGATTGAATGTCTTTCTTTTAACGTGTCTGCTACATGTGTCTGGATATATCTACGAACATTTTAATTTCCCGGATTTCATTATTTAAAAAAAATCTCAAATTTCCTGGCAAAGCTCGATCAGTACGCCATTTGTGTCTTTTGGATGCAGGAAACAAACTAGCTTATTATCCGCTCCCTTTTTAGGCTCAGTCTGCAATAAAGTGAAACCTTCACCTTTCAGCCGTTCCATCTCCGCATAAATATCTGTTACCTCAAAAGCGATATGATGCATCCCCTCACCCTTTTTGTCCACAAATTTTGCAATAGTACTGCCGGGGTTGGTCGCTTCAAGGAGCTCTATTTTAGTCTCTCCCTTACGGAAAAAAGCTGTTTGCACAGCTTCGCTTTCCACTGTTTCCTTTTTGTAGCATTCACTGTTCAGCAGCCGCTGAAACAGGGGGATCGAAGTCTCTAATGACCTGACGGCTATTCCTATATGTTCTACTTTCAGCATGCGGCAATTTAACATTTTAAAGTAGAAATAGGCGCGCTCTATAACTGCATCAGTTCTTACAATGATCGTGGGAGGTTAGGAGACATAATTAAGCATTAAATTTGTAGTAGAGGAATCAATACAGACAATTAAAGACCGACAGATATGCTTAAGTTGCCAATTTACCTGGATAACAATGCTACCACACCCTGCGACCCGCGGGTAGTTGAAGCGATGCTTCCTTATTTTTCGGAAACATTCGGTAATGCATCCAGCCGTAATCACTCTTTTGGGTGGGCAGCAGAAGCAGCAGTCGATCTCGCCCGTGAACAGGTAGCTGCCCTGATAGGTGCAGATCCCAAAGAGATCATCTTCACTTCCGGCGCTACCGAGGCAGACAACCTGGCCCTGAAAGGGGTATTTGAGATGTATGCCGACAAGGGGAACCACATCATTACTACTGAAATAGAACACAAAGCGGTACTGGACGCATGTAAACACCTGGAAAAGCTGGGTGCTGAGATTACCTACCTGAAGGTGAACAATGAAGGACTACCTGATCTAAAAGAACTGGAAGCGGCTATTACGGCCAAAACTATCCTGGTGTCCGTCATGTATGCCAACAATGAGATAGGCGTGATCAACCCTATCAAAGAGATCAGCGCCATTGCTAAAAAACATGGCGTATTGATGATGAGTGATATTTCCCAGGCGGCCGGTAAGGTACCTGTGGATGTGAATCGCGATGGCATTGACCTGGCGGCATTCAGTGCTCATAAGCTTTACGGTCCGAAAGGAGTAGGAGCCCTCTATGTACGTCGTAAATCCCCCAGGGTAAAAGTTACTGCCCAGATGGATGGTGGCGGACATGAAAGAGGAATGCGTTCAGGCACACTAAATGTGCCCGGTATCGTGGCCTTCGGAAAAGCCTGTGAACTATGCCAGCAGGAAATGGAAGCAGAAAGCAAAAGACTGGCAGCACTGCGTGATAAACTGGAGAATGCACTGCTGCAACTGGAGCAAACCTTCGTTAACGGATCAAAAACCAACCGTTTACCGCATGCCACCAACATTTCCTTCCGTTATGTGGAAGGAGAAGCCCTGATGATGGGTTTCAACAAAAATCTTGCGCTATCATCCGGTTCTGCCTGTACCTCAGCCTCACCGGAACCCAGTTACGTACTGAAGGGCCTTGGTCTTGGAGACGACCTCGCTCATTCCTCTATCCGATTTGGACTGGGACGCTTCACTACTGAAGAAGAGATTGACTATGCCATTCAAACCGTTACAGAAACGGTGAATAAATTGAGAGAAATAAGTCCGCTGTGGGAAATGTTTAAAGAAGGTGCGGACATGAACACGATAGAGTGGTCCCGTCTTTGAGGACAATTGAACATGGGGGACAATTACTGACAGCTTTATACTTATGCTTATGTCTTACGCTGAAAGAGTTCTTGATTATTATGACAACCCCAGGAATGTGGGAACGCTGGATAAAACCAGCGAGAGAGTGGGAACAGGGTTGATACACGTGCCGGAGTACATTGAAGTGATAAGAATACAGATTGAAGTGAGCCCGGCCAGACATGTTATTACGGATGCCTGCTTTAAAACCTTCGGGTGTGGAGCCGCTATCGCAGCCACTTCTATCACTACCGAATGGCTCAAGGGTAAAACTATCGAAGAAGCCGCCCAACTCGATCATATGGACATCGTGGAAGTACTGAACCTTCCTCCTGCCAAAATTCATTGCACTATCCTCATAGAAGATGCCGTAAAAGCAGCTATTAACGATTACCGCCACAAGAATGGAATGGAACCGCTAAAAGAGGAGGCAGAAGAAGAGGAAGAAGAGGCTGAGCGCGACTACGAACTGGAAGAAGAACATAACTAAAATATAATTAAGTGATCAATTGAGCGTTAAGAGTTGAATGACTGCACAGTATTCAACTTCTAATTGCTAATTGATCATTTTTAATTATATATATTTGTGCTTTCAGTATCACTATGCTAGCAATCTTTAAAAAGGAAATACATCAGTTTTTCAGCAGCATTACCGGATATGTGGCCATCATCCTGTTCTTACTGGCCAATGGCCTGTTGCTGTTCGTTTTTCCCGATACCAGCCTGCTGGACTACGGATATGCCAATCTTGATCCGCTCTTTGAACTGGCTCCCCTGATCTACCTGCTGCTTATTCCGGCCATTACTATGCGTAGCTTCGCAGACGAGTTCAAAACCGGCACTATGGAACTGCTGAGCACCAAACCCTTAGGCTGGTGGCAGATCGTTACCG
Source organism: Chitinophaga filiformis (assembly GCF_900102545.1). GTDB lineage: Bacteria > Bacteroidota > Bacteroidia > Chitinophagales > Chitinophagaceae > Chitinophaga > Chitinophaga filiformis. Next base: position 855,820 of record NZ_FNBN01000001.1, read on the forward strand.
GAAAATTCCTTGCCGGCCTGCTGGTAGTACTGATCTCTCTCATTCCAACCCTTGTTTATTATATTGCTGTCAGGCAGCTGAGTGCTGATCCGTCCAACCTTGACAACGGTGGCATGACCGGATCATATACCGGTTTGTTCCTGCTGGGAGCAGTATTCACCGCTATTGGCGTCTGGTCTTCTTCCCTGACCACCAACTCCGTAGTAGCCTTCCTTATCGCTATTTTTACCTGTTACATATTTTACAATGGCTTTGACGCGTTAAGCAAAGTGCCTGCCTTTACCGGCGGCGCCGATTATTATCTGCAGATGGCTGGTATCAAGTTCCACTATACCTCTATCAGCCGTGGTGTGATAGACAGCCGGGATATTGTATACTTCCTGAGCGTGATCGGTCTGATGCTTTACCTGACAAGATTATCATTACAACGCAGGATCTGGGATTAATTTAAAACACTCATTTGTGGCTATCAACAGAAGGAAAAAATACTTGCAGAGGGCTATTGTCGTAGTGGGTGTACTTGTGGGGGTTAATATACTGGCAGCTTATTTTCATACCCGCTGGGATCTTACAGCGGAAAAAAGATATACACTTACTCCGGGTACTAAAAACCTGCTCCGCGGGCTGGATAGTACCGTTACCATAGAGATCTTTTTGAAAGGCGATTATCCCGCCAGTTTCCGTCAGCTGGCGCAGTCCAGTCAGGAGTTGCTGGAAGAGTTCCGGGAATATGCCGGCCAGCGTATACAATTCTCTTTTCAGAGTCCCGGCCAGGGCTTATCGGATTCTGCCCGTCTGGCCTTCCAGCAAACGCTTGTAGAAAAAGGTATCGTTCCCTTTAATATGCAGGTACAGGAAGACGCTAACCAGGGATATTCTGAAAAGCTGATCTTTCCTGGCGCCCTGCTGCACTATGGTTCCAAAACCGTTGGTATCAATCTTCTGAAAAACCAGGGAGGACTCAATCCAGAAGCTACCATGAACAGCTCAGAGTCCCTGCTGGAATACCAGTTCGCCAATGCTATCTATCAGTTGCAGCAGAAACAGCCACCATTGGTGGGTTATATGCTGGGCAACGGAGAACTGCTGGGCGCTGAAGTATATGATGCACTCACCTCCATGCAAAGCAGCTACCTGCTGGATACCATCACGCTGCAATATATTTCCCACATCCCGCAGGAGTTTAACGCGATTGTGTTTGCGAAACCACAGACAAAGTTTACCGATGAGGATAAACTGAAGATAGACCAGTACGTGATGAATGGAGGCAAAGTGCTCTGGTTCATTGACGAGCTGAATGCTTCCATAGACAGTCTGCAACAGCAGGAAAGTTTTGTTGCATTTGACAAAGGACTGAACCTGGAAGATATCCTGTTCCGCTATGGAGTGCGTATTAACCAGGACCTGGTGCAGGACATGCAGTGTGATTTTGTTCCACAGGTAGTAGACCGCACCGGCCAGATGCAGCCACTAGGTTTCCCTTATTTCCCCTTGCTGACACCTACCGGCGCCCATCCTATTGTAAAGAACCTGGACCTGGTACTGAGTCATTTCGCCAGCTCAATAGATACCGTTAAAGGCGGTAATATTAAGAAAACAGTACTGCTCACCACTTCCGCCAACAGCCGTAGCGTAAGTGCACCGGTAGAAATCAGCTGGAACAGTCTGCGTGTAAGGCCTAACCGCCGGGAGTTTACCAAACAGCACCTGCCTGTGGCGGTATTGCTGGAAGGACAGTTTACTTCCCTCTTCCGCAACCGCCTGGACGAGAATGCCCACCAGGCCATACAACGAGCTTCGGGCCGACCTTTTAAGAACAACAGCGACTCTATCAATAAAATGATCGTAGCAAGTGACGCAGACCTCATCACTAATGCCTTCTCTCAGAAAAGCGGTCCTCTGCAAATGGGCGTGAACCTGTACGATCAATCTATGGTATACGCCAACCGTGATTTTCTCCTTAATTCCCTGGGATACCTGACCCACAACACCGGTATCATGGATGCCCGCAACAAGGAATTAACATTAAGACTGCTGAATCCGGAGAAAGTCAAACAGGAGAAAAGCAAATGGCAGGCTATTTGTTTCATCGTCCCCATCGGTCTGGTGCTGCTGTTCGCCGCCATTTTCCAATTTATCAGGCAGAGAAAATTTGAAGTATAACTGACAGCAACAACTGAAGTTTTGTTATGAGAGGTATGCCTGAAACGTGCCGGCCGACTTTTAATTGTCTGTAAATAATTGATTTACAAACAATAGACCAGCAATTCCCGGCGTTGAAGGAGGATGATACTATCTTATAACGATCACGGCTTTAGGCTATCACAAATAGTCAGCAGATGTGCCTTCAACGGACACAACTCTGGATTCAGGACAATGACTATGGAGTATTCCCCATATATTTGCCCAGCGATAAATTTAAAAGCGGCTACTTGAACCCCTGAAACGAAAGAGTCAACTTTTAAAAAATTTAATACCCGGCCTACCGGGAACTATTAAGGGAAGTCGTGAAATGCAGGACGCTTTTCACATCAAAAATTAACCACACGTGTACAACGCAGAAAGCATCAGCAAAGTGCTGAAAGGTGAACTATTGCAGCAGACGGGTAACCCGGAGATTGAACACATTTTGCTGGACAGCCGGAAACTCAGCTTTCCTGAAACATCTCTTTTCATACCATTGGTCAGCAATAGACGTAATGCGCACCAATACATTCAGGAACTATATGACAAAGGAGTTTCCAATTTCGTTGTAAGTGAACCTTTGCCTCCTGGTAAATATCCTAACGCCAACATTATTCTTGTAAAAGACACCATGCATGCACTGCATACACTGGTGGCCTATCATCGTCAACAGTTCCATATTCCGGTTATTGGTATTACCGGCAGCAATGGTAAGACCATTGTAAAAGAATGGTTGTATCAGCTGCTGGAGAAAGATTACAATATCGTTCGCAGCCCTAAAAGCTACAACTCACAGATAGGTGTTCCTTTGTCTGTATGGCAGATGAAACCCGAACACCAACTGGCTATTTTCGAGGCTGGCATTTCCCAGCCCGGAGAGATGGAACACCTGGAAAAGATCATCCGCCCTACCATTGGCATCTTCACCAATATTGGTGAAGCCCACAATGAAGGGTTCCTGAATATCAGGCAAAAGATCAATGAGAAGCTGGTATTATTCTCTAAAAGCGAACTGCTGATCTATTGCAAAGACTATCTCGCCCTCAACGAATGTGTGCTCAACTTTCATAACCTGGTGGGCAAGAAAGACAGCCATGAGGGCGGTTTACAGCTATTCTCCTGGTCGCGCAAAACAGAAGCCGACCTGCGTATCACAAGCGTAACTAAAAGCGAGAACAGTTCCCGTATAGATGCGCTGCATCATAATGAGGCCCTGTACATTACCATCCCTTTTGTGGATGAAGGTTCCGTAGAGAACGCCATTCACTGCTGGGCACTGATGATGCATCTGGGCATGAGCCAGGAGGTTATTCAACAGCGGATGGATCAACTGGGCAATATTGCTATGCGCCTGGAACTCAAACAGGGCATCAACAACTGCTCTGTCATCAATGACAGCTATAACTCCGACCTCGGCTCATTAGCGATTGCACTGGAGTTCCTGCAGCAACAGCAACAACATCCCACCCGTACCGTCATCCTTAGTGATATACTGCAGAGCGGTAAAAGCGATGCATCCCTTTATGAAGAAGTAGCCAATCTGCTGCAGCAGAAGGGTATCAATAAGGTGATAGGTATCGGTAAAAATATTTGCAGAGAGAAAAAGAGTTTTCAGCAGATCCCCGGTCTGAAAAGCAGTTTCTTTCTGACAACGGAAGAATTTATCCAGCAGTTCAATCAGCAGGATTTCCAGCATGAGACCATTCTGCTGAAAGGCGCCCGTGTGTTTGAATTTGAAAGGATCGGTAAGCTGCTTGAACAGAAGGTGCATCAGACCATCCTGGAAATTAATTTAAGCGCGGTAGTACACAATGTTAAACAATATCAATCCCGCCTGAAACCCAGCACCAAACTGATGGCGATGGTGAAGGCCTTCTCTTATGGCAGCGGAAGTTTTGAGATTGCAAATCTATTGCAGTTCCATGGCGTAGATTACCTCGCCGTTGCTTATGCTGACGAAGGTGTTGAATTAAGAAGGACCGGTATTACCATGCCGATCATGGTAATGAACCCAGAACCCGCCTCTTTCGACGCCATCCTTCAATGGAACCTGGAACCCGAAATATATTCCCTCCACCTGTTAAAACAGTTTGAAGAAGAAGTACAGCTGGCCGGTAAAAATGGCTTCCCTGTGCATATTAAGCTGGACACAGGCATGCACAGGCTCGGTTTTGAGAAGAAAGACATTCCCGAACTGGCAAGATTGCTTAATGACAATATATACCTCAAAGTAAGTTCTGTATTCAGTCATCTGGCAGCCAGCGAAGATCCGGCAATGGACGAATTCACCAAACAGCAGGGCCGCTTATTCTTTGAAATGAGCCACGAACTGCAAAAAGCCCTGGGATATGCCGTAATCAGGCATATATCCAACAGTGCCGCCATTGAAAGGCATCCTGATCTGCAGCTGGATATGGTGAGACTTGGTATCGGGATGTACGGGATCGACAGTGCAACGGCTATCCAGGAGCAGCTACGCCCGGTTAGTACATTAAAAACGACGGTGGCGCAGGTAAAACACCTGGCGGCCGGAGATTCGGTAGGATATGGCGCTAAATGGGTGGCGAAAGGCCCTTCGGTGACTGCCACGGTACGCATCGGTTATGCGGATGGCTATCCCCGCCGCCTGAGCAATGGTAAGGGGAAAATGCTGGTACGCGGCCAATTGGCCCCGGTAGCAGGCATTGTGGCCATGGATATGCTGATGCTGGATGTTACCCACATTCCGGAGGTAACGGAAGGCGACGAAGTGATTGTATTCGGCAGCGAATTGCCCGTTCAGCAGGTAGCAGCATGGGCAGAAACCATTCCTTACGAAATATTAACAGGAATTTCGCAGCGAGTGAAGCGTGTATATTTCGAGGAATGACCGGAAATTCCGATTTTGCACATTATTATTATTTTTGATAAAATTTTTACCCTTTGAAATATCGTCACGTAATTTGGATTGTTGTCTTAGTGCTGGTGGTGGATCAGGCGCTGAAGTTCTGGATAAAGACACACATGAACTTTAGCCAGGAGTTTATCATTTTCCCCAACTGGTTCCGCATTCACTTCACTGAGAACCCTGGTATGGCCTATGGGCTGGAACTGGGAGGAGAGTGGGGTAAAGTGTTACTGACGCTTTTCCGCCTGGCAGCCGTAGTAATAGGTTTTAAATATATGAAGACGCTGGTAAAACAGCAGCATCATACCGGTTTATTGATCTGTGGCGCCCTCATTCTCGCTGGCGCTGCCGGCAACCTGATAGACAGTATGTTCTATGGATTGATCTTCTCAGAGACCAATTTCTACGATGTGGCCACCTTCCTGCCAAAAGGCGGTGGTTATGCCAGCTTCCTCCATGGAAAAGTGGTAGATATGCTTTATTTCCCGGTTTACCGTGGCTATCTTCCTACCTGGATCCCATTCAAGGGAGGCGACTATTTCGTGTTCTTCAACCCGATTTTCAATATTGCAGATGCTGCGATCTCTGTAGGCGTGATTACAATCCTGGTATTCCAGAAACGTTTTTTTCACAAGCACAACGAGAAGCAATCGACTGAAAAAGAACCAGTTGCAGTAACAAAATAAGCTTTACAGATACTTTTTAGAGCGGTTTCGTCCAGGACGAGACCGCTTTTTTTTGCCTATTCCTTTGAAAAGTTGAATTGCCGTATTACATTTGTCCACAAATCCGATAGACTAATAGATATAATGAAGGAGGAAACTAATATTCACCACCAATTTAATACGCAATGAACACTTCTTTACGATGTTGCTGAGCACTGAAAACAGCTTTTCCCCGACAAACCTGTAATGGCTTCTGCCAAAATCAATTTCATTAATACGACCAATTTATTTATCAATAAACTATAGTTATGTCCGCAAAAAGACACACTATTTATACAGCATCTTTTTGGCTGCTGGCTTTATTACTGCCTGTACTGGCCCAGGCTCAGCTGAACGGCTCTTATATTCTCAGCGGCAGGATCACCGGCGATAAAGGTGAAGCGCTGGTTGGTGCCACTGTCCAGATCAAAGGAACTTCTTTCGGCGCAACGACAGACACTACCGGCCGGTTTGAGATCACCACAAATACCAAATTCCCTTTAAAACTGCAGGTACGCCTGCTGGGATATCAAACGCAGGAATTTGACGTCAGGAACAGCAACAGCCGCTTACAATTCCAACTGGTGACACAGTCACTGCTGGTAAATGAAGTGGTGGTATCAGCCTCCCGTCAGCAGGAAAAGCTGATGAAATCACCGGTAGCCATCGAAAAACTGGACGTAAAAGCGCTGAAAGAAACACCAGCGGCTTCCTTTTATGATGCCATCGGTAACCTGAAAGGTGTTCAGATGACCACTGCGGGGCTGACCTTCAAAGTTTTCAATACACGTGGTTTCAACGTGCCTAATAACTTCCGCTTCATGCAGCTGATAGACGGTGTGGACAACCAGGCCGCTACACTGGGTGTGCCACTGGGAAATGCCATCGGGCCCACTGAGCTGGATATCCTGAGTATTGAGGTAACACCCGGCGCTTCTTCCGCGCTGTATGGTATGAACGCCCTGAACGGGATGTCCAACCTCATTACCAAAAACCCTTTCCAATACCAGGGCATCAGTGTATACCAGAAAGTTGCCTTCAACCACTTTGATGGTAATGGCAGCTCTCCAAAACCAATCTCTGAAACATCCGTACGTTATGCACAGGCACTCAGTAAAAAGCTGGCGTTCAAAGTGAACTTCTCCTATATGCAGGGTACTGACTGGTATGCAGACAGCCACAATGACTTCAATCCTGGCAGCAAGGCGAATCCTGACTTCCCGCAGCTGACCGGGGCCAACAACCCGGCGTATGATGCCTGGAATAAATATGCAGATCAGAGTACATTCCCTATTACTGACAAATTCGGTAAATCTTACAACGTGTCCCGTACCGGCTATTGGGAGAAAGACCTGGTAGGTGACTACACTGTTAAGAACCTGAAATTTGATGGAGCCCTGCACTATAAAATCAGTCCCAAAGTAGAAGCCTCTTATACTTACCGTGTAGGTAAAATGGATGGCTTCTTCCAGCGTGGTAACCGTATCGGGCTGAAAAATGTAGTCGTGCAGAATCATAAGATAGAAGTAGTAGGACAGGACTTTACCCTGCGCTCTTATGTTTCCCTGGAAAACACGGGCGACTCTTACAATATGAACCCGCTGGCAGATAACCTGGAAAAGTCTTTCAAAACAGATAAACAGTGGCAGGCAGATTATACTGCGGCGCTGAATAACGCCCTGGATGCTTCCGGCAGCAATATAGCAGAAGCTCACAAGGCTGCACGTGCAGCCGCTGATAAAGGTCGCTGGACACCCGGTACTGCTGCTTTTGATGCACAGGTAGCCAAGATCAAAAGCATTAACGACTGGGATATTTACCCTGTTTCCAAAGACAGCACCAACAAAAGTGGTGGCGCTGCGCTGCTCCAGATGAGCCATTTCTATCATGCAGAAGGTACCTGGAACCTGCGTAAATACATTCACTTCATGGATGTACTGGTAGGCGCTGATTACCGCACTTACGAGATCATTCCCGATGGTAACAACTTCGTGGATCTGACCAAACCACTGGACAAGCGTAATACTCCTGGTGGCAAGAACATCTGGTATGGCAAAGTCGGTGGTTTCGTACAGGGCAGCAAATTATTCCTGCATGATCAGCTGAAAGTGACGGCTTCCCTGCGTTTTGATAAAAGCCAGGAGTTTTCAGGCAAATTCAATCCCCGTGTAGCTGCAGTATATACTACACCAAATCAACGTCACAACTTCAGAGCTTCCTGGCAGAACGGTTTCCGTTTCCCATCTCTGTTTGAGGCTTATTCCTTTGTGAACAACGGTGGCGTAAGACGTGTAGGTGGTTTGGCATTTATAGAAGAAGGATTAGGCTACTTTAAGAACTCTTACCTGACTTCCAGCGCTACTGCATTTACTACTGCGGTAAACAAGGCTACCAATGCCGACCCTACCCTGAGCAGGAACGACGCGGAACAACAGAATGCAAACGTGCTGAAAGTGGCTAACCTGGACGCTATCAAACCTGAGCAGATCCAGTCATTTGAAGCAGGTTACAAGAGCGTACTGTTTGACAATAAAGTATTCATCGACGTCGACGGTTATTACAACACTTACAAAAACTTCATTGGTCAGGTGGAAGTAGCAGTACCAAAAACCGGTAATGTGAATAACCCTACCCAGGAAGTGCTGAACCAGATGTATGATAAACAGTACCAGAACCGTTACCGGGTATGGACCAACAGTAAATCCACGGTACAGAACTACGGTTTTGCATTAGGTGTTACATATAATTTCCTGAAAACATTCACCATCAGTGGTAATGCCAACTACAATGCCCTGGCGCAGGATAAGACCAAAGATGACGCTCTGATCCCTGGTTTTAATACGCCTAAATGGTTTACCAATGTAAGCTTTGGTAACAGAAGGGTATTGCCTAACCTGGGCTTCAATGTGGTATGGCACTGGCAGGAAACCTTCTACTGGCAGAACCTCTTCGGTAATGGAGATGTACCTGCTTACAGCACGGTAGATGCACAGGTAACTTATAGCTTGCCTAAACTGCATACTTCTGTAAAAGTGGGTGGATCAAATATCCTCAATACCTCCTACTTTCAGTATGTAGGTGGTCCGACCATCAAGGGCTTGTATTACGTTGCATTCACATATGACCTGCCTTTCAAGAAGTAAGGCATCAACATAATTAAGCAACCCGCCGGCAGCAGATCATTTGCCCGGCGGGTTTTCTTTTTTATCCCCCAGGGATGATTTATCCCGGTTACATCGGTTTCCCCTCTTTAACAGAATATTCAGCACATTTTAATCTTCCGTATTTGGATATCCCATGATTTCACCCTACCTTAGTCTATAACATCTATAGACTATATAACTGAAGTAATACATGCCGCACAACGAGGAGATAGACCAACTTGAAAAAAAGTACGCCACAGTAGAACGTCAGGAGATTCTGATTGACCTGGTCAATGAGGAGAACCAGCGTAAACCTGCTTTGTGGCTGCTGATCGGCATTATTGCCGCATTAGTACTGGCAGGGATAGGGATCTTATCCTACTACAATACATCCGAGGCCACCCATACACGGGTTTTCGAGTTCACACAGACTCTTTTTACAAAAGAGCTGTTATTCTATATACTGGTAGGTCTGGCGGCACAAACTGTAGATGGAGCGCTGGGCATGGCCTATGGTGCTACTTCTTCTTCTCTCTTACTAGGATTAGGCATTCCCCCTTCTATTGCCAGCGCCAGTGTGCATGTTGCAGAAGTGTTCACCACCGGTGCATCTGGTATTTCCCACTTCCGTTTTGGCAATGTGAATAAGAAATTGTTCCTGTATCTGTTGGTACCAGGTATGATAGGTGCTGTCAGTGGTTCGTTCCTACTTTCGAAAATGAACGCTATCTCCGAAGCAATTCCGTGGTTATCTTACTTTAAGGAAGACAATATCAAACCTTTCATCAGCGCTTATCTGCTGATACTGGGCGCCATTGTGCTGCGTAAAGCATTCCTTCCTAAGAAAGCAAAAAGTAAAACCAAACGTCTGGGTTCCCTGGCGTTCTTTGGTGGTTTTATGGATTCTTTTGGTGGTGGAGGCTGGGGACCGATCGTAACGTCTACCTTGCTGAGTAAAGGCCGTACGGCACATTATACTATCGGTTCTGTAAATGCTGCAGAATTCTTCATTTCTCTTTCCAGTGCAGGAACCTTCCTCATTTTCGGCGCTATTGCCGGCTGGCCTGTTATCATAGGACTGATCATCGGTGGAGTGATCGCTTCTCCTTTTGCTGCGATCCTTGTGAGAAGACTTAAACGTAAGCCGCTAATGATCATGGTAGGCTCGCTCATCATACTATTAAGCCTGCGCACAATTATCCTGACGCTTCTTCATTAATATAAACCGGCTTCCGGTTAAATATAAACGGGTATCTGTGTTGAACAGATACCCGTTTTTTATTTAAGGCTTTAGCTATTCCTTATTTGATCTCACCCACCATATCCAGCGGATTTACCCAGGCGTCAAATTCTTCTGGTTTCACATAACCCAGTTTCACCGCCATTTCTTTCAGGGTAGTACCTTCTTTATGAGCTGTCTGTGCTATCTCCGCAGCTTTATAGTAACCGATCTTTGTATTCAGTGCAGTTACCAGCATCAGAGAGTTATCTACGTGCTTTTTAATGTTTGCTTCTATCGGTTCAATACCTACAGCACATTTATCATTAAAGCTTACACAACCATCGCCGATCAGACGTGCAGAGTGCAGGAAGTTATAGATCATTACAGGTTTGAACACGTTTAGTTCGAAATGACCAGTTGCTCCACCGATGTTGATAGCCACATCATTACCTAATACCTGTGCAGCGATCATCGTCAGCGCTTCACACTGGGTAGGATTTACTTTACCTGGCATGATAGAAGAACCTGGCTCATTGTCCGGAATATGGATCTCACCGATACCGGAACGTGGGCCGGAGCTCAGCATACGGATATCATTTGCGATCTTCATCAGGCTTACTGCTACAGTTTTCAGTGCGCCGTGAGCTTCCACGATAGCATCATGTGCAGCCAGTGCTTCAAATTTATTCTCAGCAGTGATGAATGGCAAACCTGTCAGTGTAGCAATATGTTTTGCTACATTTTCAGAATAGCCTTTGGGCGTGTTGATACCTGTACCTACAGCAGTACCGCCCAGGGCCAGTTCACTCAGGTGAGCGAGTGTATTTTTAATAGCTTTCAGACCATGATTCAGCTGGGAAACATATCCGCTGATCTCCTGGCCCAGTGTGAGCGGCGTGGCATCCATGAAGTGGGTACGGCCGATCTTCACAACATTTTTGAAAGCTTCCGCTTTAGCAGCAAGCGTATCCCTCAGTTTTTCGATACCAGGAATAGTGGTTTCGATCAATATTTTGTATGCAGCAATATGCATCGCTGTAGGGAAAGTATCGTTGGATGACTGTGATTTATTCACATCGTCATTCGGGTGTATCGCTTTATCTTTATCGGTGAGTTTGCCTCCATTGATCACGTGTGCACGGTAGGCAACCACTTCATTTACGTTCATGTTTGACTGGGTACCTGAACCTGTCTGCCAAACTACCAGCGGAAACTGGTCATCCAGTTTACCAGCCAGTATTTCATCACAAGCCTGTGCAATCAGGTTTGCCTTTTCCTGGGGCAGTACGCCGGCATCCAGGTTGGTCAGCGCTGCTGCTTTCTTCAGGTAAGCAAAGGCCTTAATGATTTCCTTCGGCATTCTGTTAATATCCTGAGCAATCCTGAAATTGTCGATAGAACGTTGAGTTTGAGCACCATAGTAAGCATCTACAGGTACTTTCACTTCGCCCATCGTGTCTTTCTCTATTCTATATTCCATATGCTTGATTTTTTGCGGTACAAACGTACATATGAATTGTGAATTATCAATTACGAATTACTAATTCAATGCCGTTATTGAAAAGATAAGCCCGGGCTCTGTAACTGAGTCCTGTATTCCCTGCCCGGGCCGTCATATTGCGATCTGTAAACAGTTCCTTTATTCTCCTGTAAACCTGGCCGCTCTTTTCTGTATAAATGCCTCAGCGCCCTCCTGCATGTCTTTTGTGGCGAAACAGGCGCCGAACTCATTCAGTTCCATTTCATAGCCATCTACGTTATTTTCCAGTGCAGCATTGGCACATTTAATCACGCGGGCTATTGCCAGTGGCGCTTTCGCATGTATTTTCTGCAACAGTTCCGTTGATTTCAGCAGCAGGTCGCCCGGTGCTACCACATAGTTGACCAGCCCCCATTGTAATGCATCCTCAGCATTGATCATGTCGCCTGTCATCATCATTTCCAGCGCTTTTCCTTTGCCTACCAGGGCCGTCAGGCGTTGTGTACCGCCATAACCCGGTATCAGCCCCAGGTTAACTTCAGGTTGCCCGAACCGCGCGTTGGTCGCAGCGACCCTGAAGTGACAGGCCATGGCCAGCTCACACCCGCCACCCAGCGCAAAACCATTCACCGCTGCAATGATCGGCTTGGGACTATCTTCAATACGTTTGAAGATCACCTGCCCTTTCTTAGCCAGCTCAGCTCCCTGCTGATCAGACAATGCCAGGAATTCTGAAATATCAGCACCTGCGACAAATGCTTTCTCTCCTTTACCAGTGATTACTGCACTCTTTATCTCTTTATTCGTATATACTTCATCTATCGCCAATGCCAGCTCTTTCATGACTTCTACGTTCAGTGCATTCATTTTGTCGGGGCGATTGATGTAAATAAAGAAGATATTATCAGTGAGTTCTGTCTTAATAGTATTGTACATGAGATCCGGGTTTGTTAGAGGACTAATTTATTTTATTTTCCGACACAAACTGTGATGTTATTTTAACATAGTGACAAAATATCATACATCTGACAGTACAGCTGTTAACTTCCAGCTCCTGCATTTACACATCCGCCAGCAGTAAGGGTTTCAGGGCAACAACCGGACTTAAGAGAACAAGCAGAGAAGAAGCAGAGAAGAAGCGTCGAACTAGCATCGAACTAGCGTCGAACAAGCAAGGTCGAAAAAGAGGGAGAAAAAGGATTATTACGGGATGTTAAAATAATACAGCAACACAGGAAAAACGATGAAAAACAGGAATGACGAATAACTGCTTATACATCCATCAGCATTATTCGTCATTCCTAATATATGCCTTTTCAGGTATTCAATCAATATTATCGCTTATATCTCAGGAGTTTCTCTTCCAGTGTTTTTTATGTCTTTCATGCATTTCTTTCCAGTGTTTATGATCAGGGAACCTACCGAAATCGTAGCTGAGCGTTACGAAGAACAGTTTGGCGTCCAGGTCTTTATAGGGCGTAGCAGTACCACCCACCAGCACTTCCTTGTACTCCTTATTAAAGAAATTCTTAGGATAATACTGCACTTTCAATCCAAAACCAGGACTCATCCTTAAACCGGCGAACAGAGAAGGCATCAGCAGTGGCGTGCGGTCGCTGAACCACTCGTTGAACTTGTCTTTTTTATCGCCGTTGATGAACTTCTTTTCCTTGTAATTGAAAGCCAGATCATAAGAGCCGCCGGCAAAGAAGAAAAACGAACCTCTTCTCAGATCGCCGATTTTAAAGCCCAGGGGAATACCCAAGGTGTATACGCGGCGTTTCAGTTTTACCGAATCCCTGTCATCCTTTGTGATGAGGCCTATATTCTTGAGATTCAGTCCGGTAAAAATCCCGAAATGCCTGTCGAAATCATAGTTCAGGTTATGACCAACGTTGAAAAAGAAGGTAAAGCGGGGAATGTTATGCACATGCTTACCGGCATCTTTGATCTCGTCGCTGAAAGATAACAGGGGACCGTCTCCGCCCCAGGTGACATAAGGCCGTTTACTGGGATCAGCACCGGCATACCTGCCAAATACCATTTCTTTCCATGCGTGTTTGCTGGTATCGGATTTATTGTCCTGGGAAAACGCGGTTAACTGCAGCAGACAAAGCAGCAGTGCAATGAGGTAGAGTTTCCGTTTCATAAATCTTCTTCTGTTTTAATTGGGTTGTCCTGTATATGCATGTAAGACGCCCGGGACGGAAAAAAGTTTCAAAACAGGCATCTTTTTTAAAAATTCCGGTGAGTGGCGACCCAGTCTGTGATATACGTGGCGATATCTTCGGTACGGGTACCGGGTGGGAATAGTTTTCCGACACCGATCTCATTCAGTGCTGACATATCTGTTTCTGGTATGATACCGCCGCCGGTAAGCAATACATCATCCATCCCTTTTTCTTTCATAAGGGTCATAATACGTGGAAAAACCGTCATGTGTGCGCCTGACAGGATGCTGACGCCAATAGCGTCCACATCTTCCTGAAGAGCAGCACTAACCACCATTTCAGGGGTCTGGCGCAGGCCGGTATAAATCACTTCCATACCGGCATCTCTCAGGGCTGCCGCAATCACCTTGGCGCCCCGGTCATGACCATCCAGTCCGACCTTAGCCACCAGCACACGTACAGGACGTTGTAGGGGGTTGACCATAATTCAAACGTAGTTATTAAGGTTGCAATATAAGTTTTTTGAGCAGTCTACCGCCGGTAGCCTCCCTACTTCGTACTCCGGTCTGTGGACTTTTCACTACCTTTGCCGTCCGAAATATATTAAACTTTATGAGCGAAGAAAGGACCCTCAATTTTCTGGAACAGATCGTAGAAGAGGACATTGCCAACGGAGTAAATGGCGGTAGGGTGCTTACACGCTTCCCACCGGAACCAAATGGCTACCTGCACATCGGGCATGCCAAATCCATCTGCCTCAACTTTGGCCTTGCACAGAAGTACAATGGTAAAACCAACCTCCGTTTTGACGATACAAATCCCGTTACGGAGGATACTGAATATGTGGATTCCATTAAGGCCGATATACAATGGCTGGGTTTCAACTGGGCCCAGGAACTGTATGCGTCCGATTATTTCGAACAGATATACAACTTCGCTGTACAACTGATAAAAAAAGGACTGGCGTATGTAGATGATTCTACAGCAGAGGAGATCGCCATCTCTAAAGGTACGCCTACCGAACCCGGTAAAGGTACTCCCTACCGCAACCGCAGTGTAGCCGAAAACCTCGACCTGTTTGAGCGCATGCGTAAAGGGGAATTTAAGGACGGTGAGAAGGTGCTACGTGCCAAGGTAGACCTGGCGTCTTCCAACATGCACATGCGAGATCCTATCATGTATCGTATCAAACATGCACATCACCACCGTACCGGCGATAACTGGTGCATCTACCCGATGTATGACTTTGCCCACGGACAGAGCGACAGCATCGAAAATATCACCCATTCCGTATGTACACTGGAGTTTATTCCGCACCGCCCGCTGTACAACTGGTTCATCGAGCAACTGGAGATATTCCCATCTCGTCAGTATGAGTTTGCACGTTTAAACCTTACCTATACGGTGATGAGCAAACGTAAACTTCTGCAGCTGGTTAACGAAAAACATGTTACCGGCTGGGATGATCCTCGTATGCCAACTATCAGCGGTCTGCGCCGCCGTGGTTATACACCTGCCAGCATCCGTGCTTTCTGCGAACGCATCGGTGTACAGAAACGCGATAACATGATCGATGTGAGCCTGTTGGAATTCTGCATCCGAGAGGAACTGAATAAAACAGCTAACCGCGTAATGGCAGTATTGGATCCGGTGAAACTGGTGATCACTAACTACCCTGCTGACCAGGTTGAAGAAATGACTGCTGAGAACAATCCGGAAGATCCAAACGGCGGTACACGTACCCTGCCTTTCAGCAATACACTGTACATCGAGCGTGAAGACTTCATGGAAGAGCCACCGAAGAAATTCTTCCGTCTGGGTCCCGGGCTGGTAGTACGTCTGAAGAATGCTTACATCATCAAAGGCGAAAGCTTTGAGAAAGATGCAGACGGCAACATCACGACTATCTATGCTACTTATTTCCCTGAAAGCAAGAGCGGTGGAGACACCACCGGGCTGAATGTAAAAGGCACCATCCACTGGGTAAGCGCTGCACATGCTGCGACTGCGGAAGTAAGGTTGTATGATCGTCTGTTCAAAGTGGAAGATCCGGGTAATGAAGAAGGTGATTTCAAATCATATATCAACCCTGATTCTTTACAGGTTATTGCTAATGCGTATATCGAGCCGAGCTTGTTGAAAGCGAAGCCAGGAGAACGTTTCCAGTTCCTGCGTAAAGGTTATTTCTGTGTAGATGCGGATAGTACTGCTGAGAAAGTGGTGTTTAACCGTACTGTAACGCTGAAGGATACCTGGGCGAAGGAGGCGAAGAAAGGATAATCAACAGATTAAATACATAAATGAAGAAGGCGTATCAACAAACTGATACGCCTTCTTTTATATTACTCATTACTGATTACGCATTGATCGCATCCAGCCCCTTCACTATCCTTGCAATCGTTTCATGTTTCCCTAACACTTCCGCAATATTAAACACCGGAGGACCGAACTTACCACCGCACAACATAATACGGAAAGGCAGCTGTAATTCCCCTGGTTTGATATTCATGGAAGCCGCCAGTGTTTTGAAACTTTCTTCCAGAGATGCAGCAGTGAACACTGCGTGATCTTCCACTACAGCCGCCCAGTTACGGAAGAACTGCGTTTTATCGTCATTCCACTTAGGCTTTACAGCTGCAATGTCATAACTCTCAGGTTGCTGGAAGAAGAAGAAAGCATGTTCCCAGATATCGTTCACAAAGTTGCAACGTTCTTTTACCAGACCGGCTATTTTCGCAACAAATTCAGGAGATGCATTGATGTTCTTTTCTTTCAGTACAGGCTCAAATAAGGTCGCTAAACGATCATTATCTGCATGCAGCAGGTACTGGTGATTGAACCATTTCGCCTTTTCAAAATCAAATTTGGCGCCTGCTTTATGTACACGGTCAAGGGAGAACCGCTGGATCAGTTCTTCGATAGTGAAGATCTCCTGACCAGAGCCGTCATTCCAACCTATCATTGCCAGCATATTCACGAATGCCTCGGGCAGGAATCCCAACTCACGGAAGCCTTTTGTCAATTCATTGCTCTTGGGATCTGCCCAGTTCATGGCATACACCGGGAAACCAAGCCTGTCGCCATCACGTTTGCTCAGCTTACCATTACCATCAGGCTTGAGGATCAATGGCAGGTGTGCCCAATTAGGCATCTGCGCTTCCCAACCCAGGTATTTCCACAACAGCAGGTGTACCGGTGCTGAAGGCAGCCATTCTTCGCCGCGGAAGGCGTGGGTGATCTTCATCAGGTAGTCATCTACTACCACTGCGAGGTGGTAAGTAGGCATACCGTCTGCTTTCAGCAGCACTTTATCATCAACAGTACTGGTATTGAACTGTACATGTCCGCGGATCATGTCTGTAAAGCCAACTTCTTCATTCTGTGGCATTTTGATACGGATCACATGGGGCGTACCTTTCTCCAGCAGGCTGGCTGTTTCTTCTGCAGACAGGCTGATGGAATTGCGCATCTGCTGACGGGCAGCAGCGTTGTACTGCGGAGATGGGTTCTCAGCAGTTTTCAGTTTATTACGCATTTCCTCCAGTTCTTCTGGCGTATCGAAAGCATAATAAGCATAACCTTCTTTTACCAGCTGTTCTGCGTATTGGCGGTATTGTGCTTTACGCTCGCTCTGGCGGTAAGGGGCATAAGGGCCTCCTACGTGCGGACCTTCATCAGGATTCAATCCGCACCAACGGAGACATTCTATGATATATTCTTCCGCACCCGGTACGTAGCGGGTCTGATCCGTATCTTCTATCCTCAGCACAAATTCACCATTGTGCTGCTTTGCAAATAAATAATTGAATAAAACCGTGCGTACACCTCCGAGGTGCAGGCCACCTGTTGGACTGGGCGCAAAGCGTACCCGTACTTTCTGTTGTTGCATGCCGCAAAGGTAAAGAAAGATTTTAGCTACCTTTATTTTTCAATCGTAACATCCATGTTTTATCTTACGAAAACACCTGCACTGCTGAAAGCACTGTATAAAAGCTGTACCTGGAACTTCTCCCCGGCCAGGCCATCTGTATACCTGACATTTGATGACGGCCCCCATCCTACAGCAACGCCCTTTATACTGGACCTTCTCCGCAAGTATGAGGCAAAGGCCACTTTCTTTTGTATAGGTAAAAACGTTATCGATCACCCTGAGATCTACCAGCGGATACTGGAAGAAGGACATCATACCGGCAACCACTCCCATAACCACCTGAATGGCTGGAAAACGGGTACGGATAAATACATAGAGAACATCCTGGAAGCCCGCAAATACATCGATTCGCCCCTGTTCAGGCCTCCTTACGGCAGGATCACTCCTTTCCAGATCAGGCACCTGAAAAAGGTGATCCCTAATGTACAGGTTATCATGTGGGACGTATTAAGTGCTGACTTTGATACGGAGATAAGCGGAGAAGACTGTGTGCAGAATGTGGTATTTAAAGCAAAACCGGGGTCTATTATCGTGTTTCATGATAGCACCAAGGCCTGGGACCGGCTGGAATATGCCTTACCGCGGGTGATGGAGTATTTCAAAAAGCAACAACTGAACATGGAAGCAATTCCATACTGAACGATATCCTGAAATGAAAAAGCCCGGGCACATTACCCGGGCTTTTCTTATGAATTATTATTGCTTATTTAGGCAATACAATGCTTTTCACTTTGTCGCCCAGGTCCACGGTTGCAGAATCATCACAGATACCATTACCATAATTCACAGTAGCAGTAACGCCATTCACAGTCACCAGTGCTTTACCTTTACCAATCCACGGACACTCCAGTTTTCTTTCCAGCGCGTCTGCATCATTTACAGTGATAGAAGCAGATATACCCAGCGGATATACCAGTGAATCTGTACCTGTAATGCTGAAAATATCATCAGTTACATCGCCCAGTGTGGCAGTTCCGGAAGTCTGGGTGATGATAGTATTACTATTGAAGCTAACCATTACGGTATCCAGTTTCACAGTACCACCGGTTACTACAGACTTATATTTGTATACGTTGGCGGTGCTCATATTGGTGATAGTTTTGGTACCGGTAACAACCACACCATTTACGGTATAGGTCAGCGGTTTAATAACGATCACGGAACCAGGGTAGTAGAAGTAACCACTATAAGTTACCTGGATATTACCTGCACGCACGCGGCCGGTATTGTCTGCACAACCTGCACCAAACTTGATCAGCATGGTTTTAGGCCATTGGTCTACCGTTACGTCATCAACATCATAGGAGAAGCAGCTACCCAGTTTAGCAGCCAGCTCAGCGCGGTGGGCTTTACGGCCGGTTTCATTCAGGCTGGCATCAGCACCTACTTCCAGCGCAATGCCGAAGAGGTCGTCATATATTCCGCTTACGATTGCCTGATCAGCAGCAGCAGTGATTGTTTGATTGTCACTTTTATTCGTGTCCGGCTTAGCAGTATCGGTAGCCGATTTAGAACACGCAAAAAAGATGGTGGCCATCAATAACAGGACGATAACTCCTGCGAAGATACGGTTAAAGCAAAAGTAGCCTTTCATAGAATAGTATAGTTTTAAATGAGGTTTTCCGGCCGTACTTTTGTACGGGCTATCTAAAATATAAATATTATACAAATGTAATATTTTTACAAATCCCATAAAAAAAATTTAATATCTGAGTAATGAACTGGATTGATACACATGCCCATTTGTATGGGGAGGAGTTTTCGGCAGACAGGACAGTAATGGTAGAGCGTGCATTGGCAGCGGGCGTATCCCGGTTATACCTTCCGAATATCGACAGCAGTTCTATCGAGGGTATGCTGGCATTGGAGGCTCAGTTTCCCGACAATTGTTTTGCTATGATGGGTGTACACCCTTGTTATATCAACGAGAATGTGGAACAGGAGCTTTCTGTGGTGAGGGAATGGCTGGCCAAAAGACCGTTTAAGGCTATTGGCGAGATAGGACTTGACTTCTATTGGGACACTACTTACCGGGAACAGCAGTACCACGCTTTCCGTAGTCAGCTGGAACTGGCCAGGGAGTACAATCTGCCAGTCGCCATTCATAGCCGCGAAAGTACCCGGGAATGTATTGACGAAGTGAAAGCCTTACAGGACGGTCGCTTGTCAGGAGTATTCCATTGCTTCTCCGGTACACTGGAAGAAGCGAAAGAGATCATTGACCTGGGCTTTTATCTGGGCATAGGCGGTGTGGTAACATTCAAGAAATCGGGACTGGATAAGATCCTGGAAGATATCGACCTGCAATACGTTGTATTGGAAACAGATGCCCCTTATCTGGCGCCGGTTCCTTATCGGGGTAAAAGGAATGAAAGTGCCTACATTCCACTGATCGGAGAAAAGATAGCAGATGTAAAAAATCTAAAAATAGCGGACGTCGCTGCAATGACTACAAACAACGCGCTTAAATTATTCAAAACCCACTAACCTTTTAGGCGGTACCTTTGCAGGCAATTTGGAACAGCAGCATCAATGAGTAAAATCCTGATTATTTATACAGGGGGCACAGTTGGGATGATCTACGACGAGAAAACCAAAGCCTTGCGTCCTATCGGGTTTAATGAGATACGTAACAATCTTCCGGAACTATACCGCATGGGGATTGACTTTTACGTATACGCCTTCAATCCTCCTATCGATTCTTCCGACATGCAACCGGAGATCTGGGTAGAAATAGCTTCTATCATAGAAGACCGGTATGACCGGTATGATGGATTTGTCATCTTACATGGTTCCGATACCATGTCTTTCACTGCTTCAGCACTAAGTTTTATGCTGGAGAATCTTTCAAAACCGGTTATTCTGACCGGGTCACAGCTACCTATTGGCAAGATCCGTACAGATGCCAAAGAGAATATTATTACCGCCATGGAAATCGCTGCTACCCGTCATAACGGGCAGGTAGTAGTACCGGAGGTATGTATCTATTTCGACTTTGCGCTCTTCCGTGGTAACCGTTCCAAGAAGTATAACGCAGAGAAATTTGAAGCGTTCTATTCCATGAACTACCCTCCGCTGGCAGAAGCGGGCATTGACATCAAGTACAAGACACAGTTTGTGTTACCTTGTCCGGAAAAGCCACTGAAGGTACATAAGCACCTGGACGATAATGTGACCGTCCTGAAATTGTTCCCGGGTATTACCCGTAAGACAGTGGAAGCGACACTCAACGTAAGTGGCCTTCGCGGCGTGATATTGGAGACTTTCGGGAGCGGGAATACCAATACCCAGCCCTGGTTCATCGAGAGTCTTAAAAAGGCTATTGATAAGGGTGTTGTGATCGTGGATATCACTCAGTGTGACGGTGGTTCCGTGGAGTTGGGTAAATATGAGACCAGCCAGCCCCTGCAGCAGATAGGGGTGATCAGCGGACATGATATGACCTTTGAAGCCGCCATTACGAAACTGATGTTCGTGCTCGGACAAAACCTGGATCTCGAAGCTACCAAGGCTATGATCGAGGCGCCGTTGAGGGGAGAACTGACTACCAACACCCATGATTGGGAAGCGATATAAATTATTTTTGGTAATCCGGGGGAAAGAGATATCTTTGCAACCCTGAATAAAAAATCCAATTCAACCGGAGAAGTGCAGGAGTGGTTGAACTGGCACGCCTGGAAAGTGTGTAAACTCGAAAGGGTTTCAAGGGTTCGAATCCCTTCTTCTCCGCTAAAGGGGACAAGTCATCATCAGTATGATTTGTCCCTTTTTCGTTTTCGGGTGGATTGCCCGACAGGTGAGCAATCCGGAAAAAATAGATCAGGTTTAAATCTCATCCGATTTTAGGCACTACAACTATACGCCGGTACATCTGGCATACAGATTTTGAAGTTTCACCGATCTTCGGGCTCTGCGTAATAACAGTCTCCAAAAAGCTGCGATTAGCATCGCCCCATTGGTTCATGGCATCAATAATTGGCATCAACGACCAGCCGATCTCCGTAAGCGAATACTCTACTTTAGGTGGCAGTTGTGGGTAAGTTTTCTTCTCTACTATGCCATGCCCCTCCAATTCTTTGAGTTGTACGTTCAATACCCTGCGCGTAGCACCAGGAAATAAGCGAAGCATCTCGCTTGGACGCTTTACATCCATTGAAATAGCATTTAGCAAAGCAGGCTTCCATTTACCGTTCAGTACTTCCTTCGTTAGGTGAAGGCCGCAATCTATAGTTAAGGGAGTCTTTCTTTCGTACATATACTATTCACTTTACTCAAAAATAAGCATTGCATCTCAATTCATATAGGGGATAAATTTATCCCTACACCATTACTTTCTCCCATATTGCACTGCTGCGGCGTATGCCCGAGGTTTGCATAAAAAAGTAATGAAAAATACAGCACAGCCACTATTAGAGGAATACCAGATAGGCAATTTGAAATTGAAAAACCGTGTGGTTATGGCATCGCTTACACGTGGACGTGCCACTAACGTAGGTCTGGTACCTACGCCATTGATGGCCAGATATTATGCACAACGCGCCTCAGCAGGCTTAATTCTGAGTGAAGGCACCTGGGTGAGTTCGAAGGCTATTGGCTTTATTAATGTGCCAGGCATCTTCACTCAGGAACAGGTAGATGGATGGAAACTTGTGACCAAAGCCGTTCACGACAAAGGCGGTTTGATCTTCTCCCAATTAGGGCATATTGGCTCCGCGTCCCACCCGGATTTCTTTGATGGTGAACTGCCTGCCGGCCCTTCCGCCATCAATCCGCAAAGCCATTCCTTTACTCCTGATGGCTTTAAAGATACCCTAACGCCACGCGAGTTCACTGTCGCTGAGATTAAACAAACTATACAGGATTACAAGCAGGCTGCTCAAAATGCAAAGGAAGCAGGTTTCGATGGCGTTGAGGTACATGCAATAGCAGGTATGTTAATTCCTCAATTTCTAAGTCCGGCCACTAATCAGCGCAACGATGAGTATGGTGGCAGTATTGAAAAACGCGCCCGCATTGTGTTCGAGATACTGGATGCCATCATAGATGTTTGGGACAGCACACGTGTAGCCATCAAGTTTTCGCCGGTCACATTCAGTCATGTTGGTATCGTAATTCCGGATAAAGAAACTATTCCCATGTTCCAGTACATTCTAAAAAAATTGAATGATTATAATCTCGCTTACCTGCACATTGTCGGGCCCGCAGAAGATTTAACTGGTACGGCGGTAGAGGTATTACAGGACAATTATTTCAGCCATTTTCGACGCCACTATAACGGCAGGCTGATGGCCAACCTGGGCTTTACGCAGGAAAGCGGCAATGCAATCCTGCAAGAAGGGATTGCCGATCTGGTATCTTTTGGCGCACCATTCATTGCCAACCCTGATTTGCCGAAGCGCTTTAAGTATAATCTGCCATTGTCAGAAGGTAACCGGGATACATATTATAGCGGGGGCGAAAATGGGTACACGGATTATCCTGAAGCCATATATGATAGCGCTGTTAGAAAAGACTGAATTGCAGATAGACTTTCTGCAAACTGGTTCGAACTTCGTCGCCCGGTAGGCCGCAAACAGAAAGCCTTCAGATCGAAAGATCCGGAGGCTTTTGATTTTGAAGAAACCCTGTGTCTGGTCTTAAGATCCACGGTACTTTTTATGAATTAAGATTCCATTCGCTATCAACAACATAGCCTCTTATTCACGGGCGAGCTATAAATATTCAATCAAACTGTACCCCTTTCCCCTGACGTTAATGATTTCAATGGAAGTATCTTCACGAAAATATTTCCGGATGCGGGTAATATAAACATCCATACTTCGGGCGGCGAATGGATCATCATCTCCCCAAAGTTTGAGTAGTGTAGTTCTTCTGTCCAGCAATTCATTTTTCACTTCCACCAGTAATCTCAACAAATCGGCTTCACGCTGTGATAACTGGATGACGTTACTCCCATTCGTTAATTCCTTTTTTTGAATATTAAATATAAAACTGCCAACTTTTATTATTCCGGATGAATTACTCCCCGAGGCTAAAAATTGGTTCTTCCGGCGTACCATAGCCCTTATGCGCAATACCAGCTCTTCCATTGAAAAAGGCTTTTTCATATAGTCATCAGCGCCTATTTCAAGGCCATGTATAACATCTTCAGGTTGCTTTCTTGCGGTAAGAAAAATAATTGGGACTTTATCATCCGTTGCACGAATGTCTGAAACTAATGAAAAGCCATCCTTCCCCGGCAACATTACATCTATGATACAAATATCCGGGTTCAGCTTTTTGAACATGGACCATCCATTGTTGCCATTAACAGCAATATCGACAATGAAATCACGCGTTTCAAGCGATTCCTTTATAATAGCAGCCAGTGTCGGCTCATCTTCCACAAGCAATATGCTAATCTTTTTTATCATGAAATTGAATAGTAAAAATAGTTCCTTTATTAATTTCACTCCTTACCGAGATGTTCCCATTTAATGCCGTGACCAGTAGTTTAACATAGCTCAGTCCAAGCCCATATCCTTTAACTTCATGTACATTTTTCGACTGTACACGGTAAAACTTATCGAATATAAAAGGTAAATGAAACTGTTCAATCCCTTTACCATTATCCTGCACCTGCAATTGCCAGCCATTAGCAATATGAAGAAACGTAACATCTATGCGAATGGTTCCATGTGAGTATTTAATTGCGTTATCCATGAGGCTACTCAAAATTGTATCTATAATAAAAGGGTCCGTATATGCAACTTCATTATTTAAAGAATTATGAATGGAAATTATATTTGGCGCATGCAGGTCAAACCGATCACATATTTCTACAGACAGATCGGTTAAATTAACAATCGTCCGCTGTGCATGCATGATACCATGTTCATATTTACTGACTTCTAATAAACGGTCTATGTCTTTATCCAGCTTGTCAAGTATGCTCAAATTGATATTTAAATACCTGTCAAGTCTCCCCGGATCTGATGAAGCTCCGAAACTCTTTAACGAATCTAATGATGATTTCAAAATTGTTAACGGGGTCCTTAATTCATGCGTAATATTGTTAATGAAATCATCCTTAAAATTGTTGAGCCGCATTTGACGGATAATCATCCTTCCCATAACAAAAAGACTTCCCGCAGATAACAGTATCAGCATAAAGGAAATGCCAGCCGGAAGGATATGTTGCCTCCAAAGCATAAGCGATGAATTTTCAGGTATAGCCCGAACAACAACAACCGGAGATCTGTGAAACTTTATGGGTACTGCAATTTCATTTTCTGAAAGACTGTCTGAAATTATGAGTCTAAATGTTACATCAATATTCTCCTTGCGTAGTTCCTGTTTATATATCAGACTTAGCGAATCAAGATTTAACGGCCGGCGAAATTGCTGTGATATCAACCGTCCCATGAGAACACTCGCCTCATCTATATTATATTCATCAATTTTTACGGTTAAAAATTCAGCATGAAATGGTTTGACAACTGCAGGTGTATCAAAGGCAATAGAATCCCGGTTAGGTATTGTTCTCAGGAAAAAAGTAAGGGACGGATCTTTGTACTTTAATGACGTAGGAAGTTCACTTTGCTGCAGCTGGTACAGACTGATACTTCTCTGCAAGATATACTTTGATGATGTGATAAAATTACGCTCACTGACTTTAAAGTTATTATATACCCAATAGACCTGGAACAACATGATCAGCAATACGGTTACTATAGCCATAAAGAATGTAAGCTTCAATCTTTTCCTCATAATTTTCATTTAACACTAGTTAACAGAAAAGTGGATTTTGTTAACACTCAACCACATTCTGTCTGATATTTTTGACATCGAAACAAAAAATCAATTATGAGAACATTCTTTTTCTACCTGCTGTGTTTTTTCATTTTTACAACCATCGGATATGGCAAAACTCCTGTCGATACTACACTGAATATACCAGCTCCTCAGTTCAGGATGGTAGATATAAACGGCAAAGTTGTCAGTCTCTCTGATTTTAAAAACAAAACCCTGATCGTGTATTTCTGGGCAACATGGTGTCATTATTGTCATAAAGATCTCCCGATGGTGAATAAAGTAGCAAAACAATATGCAAAGGATACCACTGTTGCCTTCCTTTTTGTGGACACTCGTGAGAAATCAGCTGATTATAAAACCCTTGTGCAAAAAGGCATGGAAAAGCACAATTTTGACTTTCACGTCGTGTTTGATGAAAAAGGGAAAGACAGCATTCAAAATAAATATTATACTGAGTTCGGAACAATAGGTATCCCTACACGATTTGTGATTGACCGGAATTCGATCATTCGTTATAAGTATATAGGATATGATGAAAGGCTTACTGAAGAAGAGGCTGCGGCGCTGTTTATTCGTTCAATAGAAGATACCAAAAAATTATAAAACTTATTAAACAGGAGACTAAAAAAGGGACAAACCATCAGAAGTATGTTTTGTCCCTTTTTCGTTCCCTTATAGATTGCTGTGGCACTCCATATACCTTCGCTTTCTCTTCTAACGGCTAACCTTTCTATCTAAAAAATCTCTTATGATAGCGGCGATCTCGTCTCCGTTACTTTCGAGTGCGAAATGTCCAGCATTAAACAGATGATACTCCAGATTCTTGACATCCCTTTTATATGCCTCAGCGCCGATTACCGGAAATATGTAATCGTTTTTACCATACACGATCAGCATCTCAGGATTGTGGTCACGAAAATATTGCTGCCATTCAGGGTATTTTGGAGGATTTGTCCTGTAATCATAAAAGAGATCCAGTTGGATCTGTCCGTTTTCAGGCCTCTCCAAATGGCGTAAATCGACCTCCCAGTTATCCGGACTGATTACGGAAGTGTCCGAAACGCCATGCGTATATTGCCACCTTAAACCTTCAGGATTGTGAAAGGTGCGTAGTGTATCTTCGGCAACTTTGTCATTCCTGTCTTTCCAATAAGCCTTGATAGGATCCCAGAAAGTCTCCAATCCTTCTTCGTAAGCACATCCATTTTGAACAATTATCGTCTCAACATTTTCGGGATGTTTCGAGGCTAACCTCCAACAAACAGGTGCACCATAATCCATTGCATAAAGACTATACCTTGAAATGTCTAACTTCTCCAGCAGTGTTTCGATAATTATTGCATAGTTGTCAAACGTATAGGAGAAGTTAGCTATGGGAGGTTGTTCACTCCTGCCATAGCCGGGATAATCAGGAGCGATCAGATGATACTTGTCTGACAGATCATTGATCAGATTCCTGAACATGTGCGATGATGCAGGATAACCATGCAAGAGAATGACGGTCGGTGCATCTTTAGGCCCCGCTTCGCGGTAGAAGATATTGACACCATTAATGTCAATAAAATTATAGGTAGTCTTACTTTTCATTGTGGGATTTTTTATCCTTGAATAAAATGTTTTATTAAATCAGCTACGAATTCGTGATGCTCCTCAAGCAAAAAATGCCCGCCATCAATTTGAATTATTTTCGCGTCGGGCAGATCCCTTCCATAAGCATCCCCTCCAGGTGCGATGAACATAGCATCGTTTTTCCCCCATAATACCAGTGTATCAGGTTGGTGCTCCTTAAAATACTTATGCCATTCCCCGTACAGCGCAAGATTACTTCCATAATCCCTGAAAAGAGCAAGCTGTATTTCATCATTTCCGGCCCGGTCAAGATAGTATTAAAGTGATAATCGGGGATGACCGGATTGATAATTCAAATTTGAAAAGAAGTATGCGATCGGACAAATAACTTGAGTAATAGGAACGCTTATAATTTTAATTGTTCCTTTCTTTTCAGTCATATTCATTTGTATCTCAAAATTTTTCTACAACAGCAACTCCCGCAATGATCAGCAGCATGCCAAGACCACGCCAGATGTTCATAGAATGCTGCTCTGCAACCAGGATATTAAAATGATCAAGCAATACTGAAATGATAACCTGTCCGGCTACCACGAGCCCAAACGTAAGTGCCATACCCAGTCTTGGAAGCGCAAGCATACTTATCGTAATGAATGCGGCACCAATCACACCGCCTCCTAACACAGAGGTAGCGGCGCTGCCCTTAAGCAGTTGCCAGGAGAACGTTTCTTTGGTAAAGGGAACATAAATGGCCATGGTGAGTGCCCCAACAATAAAACAGATCATAGCGGCATAAATCGGGCTGACCATTGATTTTGCTAATTTTGCATTAAGGCCTCCCTGTAAAGGCAATAAAGCACCACATAAAAAGACCACAAAAAGCCAGGCTATTTTCATAATTATATTTTTAAAGAGATAATCGATAATTCATCTACATTGAAAAACCTTTTTTGAAGTCGGTAAAGTTTATGCCACAGCAGTTCTTAAAATACTTGCTGAAATGGGCAGGATTCCAAAATCCCAGGTCATAAGCTGTCTCCTTCAAACTATAACCTTCATGAAGGACCCTCCGTTTCGCTTCAAGAACAACGCGCTGCTGTATGTGATGGCTAGCCGTGCGGCCCGACAATTCTTTCACCACACCGTTCAGGTGGTTGGGGGATACCGCTAAGATCTCTGCATACTCTTTAACCATTTTTTTAGAAGCGTAGTGCTTTTCCAGTTGTGTAAAAAATAGCTTAACCAGGTCAGATTTCCGGGACCTGTAAATATCCTGACCGTCCTGCTTTAATTGCCGGCATAAATAAATCATGAATATCTTCAGGTATCCCCTCAGAATGTCTGAACGCAAATGCAGCATATTATTATACTCCTGTATCATTTTGTCCGCGAAGAATACCATTAAGGCTATTTCATCACCCGATATATGGACGATTGGTATGGAGTTAAACCGGTTAAAAAACGAATTGTGAAATAATCCCGCCAATCTGATATCAGTTAATTCAATGTACTCTTTAACGAAAGAGATCGCATACCCCTTTGCTTCCTCATCTATTTCCATTGTAAAAACCTGGCCAGGTCTCGCATAAAAAAATACGTTGTCATTTATAAGGAAAACATTTGTATCAAGACTTATTTTTACAACACCTTTCAGTATCCAAATAATCAGGTGCGTACCTTGGCAAAAAACCGGCGTTTCTCCTTCTCTATTCTTCTCAAGAAGCGATTGGATGGAATAAATTTGGAACGGCGCCTGCTCAGAAACCCGGCCCTCTTTTTTTAATATGCGGCTAATTTTCATTTCAATAAATTTTTTCTATTACTCGTCAGCCACTGATTTATCTTTCAATTTTTTTATTTCGGCTTCCAATTGCAAAATGTATTTGCTTTGTGAAGCAAATGCTTTATTGATTTCCTCAATGGAATACCGGGGCGTAATATGTTGCTGACAATTCCAATCGTAGGCATCTACGTCAAATACCATCATTCTTTCAGGACGAAATTCATATCCTTCCAGGTCAAGTTGTGCATACAGCACAGGATCGTCCTCCAGTTCGACAATCCTGGTTTTGGCATACAATTTCAATCTTGTTCTGGTTGGATAATCCACCATGATCATTGCTACGTTATTGTTGGTGGTAATATTACCTACAGTGATATATTGGGCATTGCCTTTATAATCGATAATCCCCAGTTGTTTTGCATTCAGCACTTTAATAAATCCCGGGGAGCCACCCCGATGTTGTATATAGGGATATCCATTCTCTCCAATGGTAGCCATATAAAAACTATCCCGGTCAGAGATGAAACCTATTTCATTCTCTGTGAGACCATCCACATAGCTTCTATTCTCCAGACGGGCATAGCTTTTACGGCTACCCAATTTTTCCTGCATATCTCTGACAGCATCTGCAAATGCTAATGATGCATAATTCATTGTTATTTTATGATTTGGTTGTTCTCGATTTCATCGGAAGAGGCCTGATCAGATTTCGTAACTGTCGGTTTACCGACGATTGTTGTCAGATCCGGATATTGTGCCAATACTTCATCCCACATTGAATCGCCACATTCATCGGGTATAACTATTTTGTCCGGTATTTGCTCATTCGAATCTTGCGACTCACCTGCATTAGGTTGTGGTTTTATTTCGACAGACCCGGTATTGTGCGAAAAACTCATAAAAACAGATTTGAGCTAGAATGATGGAGGTATGTGTGTCTATTTCACATCAAAGCTCAGTTCTATAATCTGATTTCTAAAATCACTGTATTAATCGGTGCTATCAAAAAATTAATATGCACACTGGAATCAAAAATGGTCAAGTTGAAAATCAGACGGGAGGATTTATGATGTGGGAAAAGCAATAGTACAACTCCGAAAATATCGTGGTCATCGATTTTTACCTCCGATATTTTTGGAGCTTAGCGCCAGAATATTTCTCCACTCACCTCAAGATTTCCCGTGAGATAATTGCTTTTCAATACATTGTGTATTTAAATTTCATTTTTATACTATTTATCGGCAAATGGCATTTAAATGGCTTATGTAACGCCTCAGTGCATAGTCAATTAAAAAAACCTAACGCCATGTTGAATTTAGAATGGTTTAGAACATTTAAAGCAATTTACGAGACGGGTAACCTATCTACTGCAGCGCAGGCACTATTTATTTCCCAGCCCGGCGTAAGCGTTCATCTAAACTCTCTGGAAGCTTATACCGGGTACCGCTTGTTTGAACGGCTAACAAAAAAGATGATACCTACGGAACGGGGCATTATGCTGTATAATTGTATAATAGATCCTATCACCAAACTGCAGGAGGCAGAGGAATCGTTCCACAGGAATTCCAAAGTGGAAAAGCCAACGATCAGTGTAGGCATGGGATTCGAAATCTTTAAATATACCCTGGAAGAGCACCTTGCGCAATTACCTTTCAATCTCGTCTTACGGTTTGGCGATTATCGTCAGATTCTGCAAGAACTTGACACCGGGAAGCTGGATCTGATATTGACTCCGATAAAGGGTAGTCAAACAAACCTGGAATATATACCGTTTACAAAAGAGCGTATCATTTTAATTTGTGGCAATGAAACAGATACCGAACAGTTTGATCACCTGGTATTGACCAATGAAAGAACAGCAATCAGACAATGGCTGAAAGAGCAGATATGGTATACCACTGCAGCCGACATGGAGTATCTTCAGCATTTCTGGATGGCGAATTTCGATTGCCTGCCAGATCTTAAGCCGAATTATGTAGTTCCTTATTTCTCTTCTATACTGCGTTGCCTCAGTAAAGGGAAAGGCTTCGCCGTGATACCGGATTTTCTTGCTAAAAAAGAACTTGCGCTTCAATCGGTCAAACTCGCCTGGGAGGGAAGTCCGCACGTTGAAAATACGCTGCATTTCGGCAAACGGAAAAAAACGGCATACCCTCATGAGATCAGGCAACTGGAACAAATACTGACTATGAACTGGTTTTGAGAAGAGTCCCAAAGGAAGATTGATTTATATATCATATTAATCGGGCACACGTATAAATCTTTATGTTATTGCTCTGGCGTATTCCTATGGCATTCTGTAACAAACCTTAAAACAGAAAAGCCGGAGCTAATTCCGGTTTTTCTGATTACTCTTTTGTTAAAACAATTGTCTCCTTATAAGGAAAAGCCTCAGTGGTTCCTCTCTGGATCCTGATCTTCAATCGGTTTTCTGTAAGCTCCAAAACAGTATATACCTCAAGATCGACCCCGTATCTTCCTCCTCCTGCTTTTCCATAAACAATATTCAATTGATTGGACTCTGCATTATAATAGTAGCGCCCTGTAACTAAACGGTCTATTCCTGGAGAAATGCTGTTTGCGTCAACATAAACAAGGCTATCGCATGTCGAGAGGTCTAAGTTCAAACGCCTAACAGTTGTAAGAAAGCGGTCATTAAAATTGTTATCGCCGCCAAAATTATAGCTCGCTTCATGTACAGTGATATACCTGTCCGGATAATATACATCACCCTCATGACTTATACCAACGCCCATCAATTTACCATCCATACATCTGTAATGGCCAATAACTGAATCAAGCGGTTTGACATATGTGGTTGTTTCTCTGTCAGGATATGTAATAGTGGAACTCTGAATGTTCCACTTTCCCACCAGTAACTGCCTGTAGTTATTGCTGCCTTTGGGCACTACTTTCAGATAAGTGGTCGCCTTATTACTCACCCACCTGCTACCAACATCACGATAAACACTATATTTTACAGTAAAGATGCGGGGCAGAATATCTGCAGGTAATGTGGGCAATTGAATGACAATAGAACTATCATCCGCCTCCTTCGCGTTTGCGCCATCCGTAACTGGCGCCTTTCTACCCGACAGAGGGCTATTAAAGTCAATCTCAAAGTAATGGTTGGCTTCTTCTATTTGTACATAAAAGCCATCAGCCTCTTTTCCTAAAACAAACGTCGGAGTGATAGCAACAAGACTGCCATTCTCTGCAATGATTGTATCCTGTTTATCTGCTATGATAGGCTGGCCAATATTATCCTCAGGTATTACTCCTTTAATACGTGATTTGTAATGAAGTATTTTCAGGGAGTCAGAGAATGATTGAATGGTATCATTGTAAATGATATCAGGTTCTACAACGTCATTTTTACATGAATAAAACATCATTAGGATGACAATCAATGTGGATGTGAGAAACTTCATAGTTGGGTTTTTAAACGTAAAAACTATTTATGCATATAGGAAATACAATGATAATACTGGACTATCACTTGCATAATTAACAATATATTTATCAGAACACGTCCGTAATACGGCCCTCCAAACAATGTCAAACATGCTCATAAAGAAAAGAATGCCTGCCTGCCAAAATTTGTCCCATTTCAGGCAATTGACTTTTACAACTTGCTGTATACGTTGACGTGGGCCTACAGTAATCAGGTGCTAATGACTTCAAATGTTAAAAGACCTTGTACTCAAATTACGTTACAAATGTAAGCAGAATAATGTGAGCTCCGCAATTCTTCCTCAAATTGTAACCTCATTTTCCCCAATATGTGATAGGTTAGTGCGGAGAAACTCAAAAATGTAATCATTTGATTTTTATCCATTTGAGTCTGTCCGCTCATTCTCTATCCGTACAGACCCTACGATTAAAAAGCAACCTTCATCAATGATTTCCAAATAATTAGCAGCTAACCTACGCTCATAGTTATCACTGTGGTACGGCCATCTATCAGACAAGATATAGCAATGCCAGGACTTTCATTCCGTAAAGACTGATTATCATTTTACTAGAATAAGATAGCCCGATCTACTACTCATAGTTGGTACATGCGGCATACTTATTGGCTAAAATATCAATGCTTTTATTTCCTATATGTTTCATTTGTAAATATTAATTAAACCTATGCTACAACAACTTGCAAATTTGCCAGACAATGAGCTAATGGCCAGAGCAAGAAAACTGAGAGATGAGGAAGCAGCAGGGATTTTACTCGAAAGATATAGTCATTTGCTGGCGACAGTTTCCTTACCTTCTTTGAACAGTTACGGTAATACACCGGATGAATTTTTTCCTACACTCTTACAACGACTTTTCTACAGTCTGCAAACACAAACTATTCCCAAAATAGGAGAATGGATGCAGTTCTTCATAAAGTCGCAGGGTAGCAGAACCGCAAGAAATACATTTTATTTCCCATCCTCCGCGTCGAGCGATATAACCCGGCTTGAATATAAGGCGGAGAAAGCGAACAGTCACCCCCTACAGAAGCAACAGCTGGTTTCAACTATGAATGCGGTATTTGACCAGCTGGATACAGCTGACAGGGAGTTGTTAAATGAGTTTTACTTAGAACAGAAAACTTTTGCGGAAATAGCTGCAGAAAATGGCTACACGATTGAAGAAACCAGAATACGGATTAAACGAAGTAAACAGGAATTAGCATCCTTAATATTAGCAAATCTGGATTATACAAAACCCGCGAGACAAGAGCAGGATATTAATACAGGATATGCCGCATCTGAAAGGCAGGAACAAGCACTGAATCTGGAATATACAACATCCCAAAAACAAGAACATGATATAAATCTACACTATGCAAAGTTTGGAAAACAAGGACAAGATATTAAAGATCTTCAGCAGGGTTCATTGTTTTAACAAAGACCAGCTACCACGTTATGTAGAGGGACGTTTAACACACGTTGAAAAACATCTTCTGGAACAACACCTCGTAAATTGTGAACTCTGCAGCGACGCTGTAGAAATTCTGCAAAAGCCCAAGTTCAAAATGCAATACCAGTCGATGGGCTCGAGAGTTCAGCATTACATCCGTAATAGTACCCATATAGCGCCGGTTTATGAGGCAGAGCGTTATCAGCGAAAGGCCCAGATCAAAGAAAGCTTTCTAACATATTTCTGGGGAGCAATAGCTGCGGCGCTTGTAGTTGGCTTTTTTTATACGATCCAACAGCAGGCAGGAAATGAAAATTTACAAAACTCTTTTACTAAAGCAGGAGAAGTTACGGTACCTGCCAGCGGACTTGAGCCAGATCACAAAACATCATTTGGTACCGGTCACCCTGACTCAGTTACCGCGGCCGGTACTGCGGCTGCTCTTTTTACAAAAGACGACGGAGTTAAGGATACCAGTAAAGTAGCAGCTGATCCCAATGAGATCGTAGACGAAACGTCGGATCCGGACAAGTCACGTTATAAAGCTGCCATAGACTATTATCTCCAGGGCAATCTCGATGAAGCAATGATCCGATTTACACAGCTGACTGCAGATACAGTGAGTCGTTATAGAGAATTAGCGCACTATCAACTGGCAATGTGTTTTAAATATAAAAGACAAAAAGCTAAGGCACGTCATGTACTTAAGGAATTAGTCAATATAAACGGTCGAATGAAAAGA
Organism: Chitinophaga filiformis; assembly: GCF_900102545.1. Taxonomy (GTDB): domain Bacteria; phylum Bacteroidota; class Bacteroidia; order Chitinophagales; family Chitinophagaceae; genus Chitinophaga; species Chitinophaga filiformis. Next base: position 890,335 of record NZ_FNBN01000001.1, read on the forward strand.
AGGGCGCAGCTGGCGTTGAATAAACTGTAGCTTTCCTGCCCGCTAAGGGGGCCATTCACACTACCTCATTACTCATTAATTAAGCTTGAAATAAGACAGCCGCCTCCGAATAGAGCCGGCTGTCTTATTTTACTTATTCAAAGTTTCAAATCTTTCAGCAAGGCTATAGCGAGACCCGATTTGCTATTGCGCCTCACCTCAGAATTACGTACCTTCTCCCTATTTTTATGGAAAAACAAGGCACCGAAAACCACCTCCAAAGCTTCCGCAAAACAATGGAACGAATCATCCCCATCAGTGACACTGACTGGCAGATGATCAGCCAGAAATTTGAGCCCATAGAAGTACCAAAACGTACTCTACTAACCAAAGAAGGTCAGATTGCCAGCAGCATCTACTTTATCATCAAAGGTATCCTTCGCATTTTTTATACAAAAGAAGACGTCGAGATCACCGGCTTTATTTTTTCTGAAGGATTGTTTGCAAGCTGTTATGAAAGCTTTCTACTACAAACAAAGAGCAACCAGACATTGGAGGCATTAGAAGATTGTGTCTTACTGACTATTGATTACCATACATTACAAACACTCTACAAAGAAGTCCCAGCCCTTCATATCGTAGGCAGGGTCGTAGCAGAACAACGTTTCATTAACGGTCAACGTATTCTGTCTTCGCACTTGCTGGATAGTCATGAAGAACGTTACCGCCAGTTCGCTGATCAATACCCTGACTTGTTACAGAGGGTCCCTCAACATATTATCGCTTCTTATCTCGGTATTACTCCTGTATCCCTGAGTCGCATACGCAAAAGAATCAGCAGGAAGTAATTTCTTTACAATTGTTAATGTTCTTTCCGGATTAGCAGGGATAATTTTGAGCAAAAGTTTATATGCGACAGAAATACATTATCACCCTTTTGCTAACTTTAACGATTGCTCAGGCATCAATTGCCCAGGATACCAAAAACGATAATCATTTTGAGTTCGAAACCGATCCAATCGCCTTTATTCTGAAAGGCTATTCCGCCCATTTAGGATATCAAACGGGCCATTTCAGATGGGATGTTGGCGTATACGGAGTAGAGGTGCCATCATTCTTCTCCGGCTATGACAACTTTGACATCAGGAGTAATGGAGCAGGTATCAAACTGGATTACCTCTTTCAAAAAAGGAAAGGATTGTTGGTGGGTATTGAATCTAATATTTCCCGTGAGCGAGTGTCACCTAAATCAAATGACGATAAGGATCTCACCAAAAGGTTTACCAATGTATCCCTGGGCATGCGCGTAGGATACAGATGGATGCTGGGCAGTAAAAAGAATGACTATAAAGGTCTGTATATCTTTCCCTGGGTGTCATTCTTATCTGTTAACCTGAATCCGCAATCTGCCATCATACAAGGAGAGGAATACAAGCAGAAAACGTTCTCCGTCTTTCCTACTGTCCATTTTGGGTATAGCTTTTAAAGAAACCGGGGTAGCTATATGTTTCCCGCTCGCCATGCAGTTCCAAGCTCTGTATCGCCACTGATGTTATAGGCAGCATTGAGAATAACGTCGAAGTCCAGGGCATCGGCAACCTTCGTCTCCTTTTCATATGTAGAATTTCATGAAAGCAAAAAGCAGTTAAAGAAGAAATATGATCAATATCATCCCTTCTGGCATAAAATATTGATACGTTTCACCCATTCCAATGACCCAGATCATATACCAATAAAGGAGCCGCCCCGACTTTTGTACTGTGAAGTTCTTGATTCACCAAAAATCTTTCCTTTATGAAACTAAAACTCTTCTGTATTGCTTTTTGTGCAATAGCCGTGGCCCTCTACAGCTGCGGAAACTCAGAACGAAAATCGTCCCCGAACGCGGCGTCTGAAACGGCTTCTACTGAGCCAGCAGCTACACCAACACCTGTGCCCTCCGGAGATGCGAAAGGCGTTGGAAAATTTACGAATGTTCAACTGACCCATCCTCTGGATGAAAAGATGATCGTCGCAGGACAACAGACCTACGATGTAAAGTGTGCATCCTGTCATAAAATGACAGATGAGAAACTGGTAGGTCCCGGCTGGAAAGGAGTAACAGATCGCAGAACACCTGAGTGGATTATGAATTTCATCACCAACACAGATGAGATGTTAAACAAAGATGCCGAAGCGCAGGCGATGCTGGAAATCTGTATGGTCAGAATGCCGAATCAGAACTTAAAAGATGAAGATGCACGCGCCATCCTTGAATTCATGCGTAAAAACGATGGTAAGAATTAGTTGAATGTTCTCTCAATTATATAAACAAACTTTATGAAAAGGCTTTCTTTTCTTTTGATCAGCTGCGCCGTTTTAGGTAGCATGCAAAGTTGTAAAATGAAGAATACTGAATCAGCCGTAAGTGGTGATGCCGCATCCAAAGTATATGTGGCACCCGGCAAGTACGATGAGTTTTACAATTTCGTCTCCGGCGGTTTTAACGGCCAGGTGACGGTGTATGGCCTTCCCTCCGGCAGGTTATTAAAAATGATCCCGGTGTTTTCACTGAACCCCGAGAATGGATATGGATATAGCGAGGAAACCAAAGATATGTTGAAAACAACAGCCGGTTATGTTCCATGGGATGATCAGCATCACCTGGAGCTGTCCCAGACAAATGGAGAACATGACGGTCGCTGGCTGTTTGCGAATGCCAACAATACGCCACGCATTGCCCGTATCGATCTGTCGACCTTTAAGACGATGGAGATCCTGGAAATCCCTAACAGTGCAGGTAACCACTCTTCTCCCTTCATTACAGAGAATACAGAATATGTGATAGCAGGTACCCGTTTTGCCGTACCTATGGGCAACGAAGATGTTCCTATTAATTCCTTTAAACAAAATTTCAAAAGTACTGCCACCTTCGTAAGTGTAGATAAAAATACCGGCAATATGGATATCGCCTTCCAGATCATGCTGCCAGGTATGAACCTTGACCTGAGTCATGCCGGCAAAGGTCCTTCACACGACTGGTTCTTCTTCTCCACCTATAACACCGAACAGGCAAACACACTGCTGGAAGTAAATGCTTCTCAAAAAGACAAAGACTTCATTGTAGCGGTGAACTGGAAAAAGGCTGAAGAGTATGCCCATGCAGGCAAAGGAAAGAGATTGCCTGCCGGATACATACACAATACTTTCGATGAGCACACACAAAACACCACTTCTACATTACAGAAAGAGGTGCTGGTGCTTGACCCGAAAGATTGTCCTGACATGCTGTATATGATCCCATGCCCTAAATCTCCACATGGATGCGATATAGATCCTACCGGCGAATATATAGTAGGTAGCGGGAAACTGGCCGCATTGATCCCAGTGTTTTCCTTCAGCAAACTGCAGACCGCCATTCAGAACAAAAAATTTGAGGGCGTCTACTACGGTATCCCTGTAGTTAAATACGAGGAAGCTTTATACGGCGAAGTGAAAAAACCCGGCTTAGGCCCATTACATACAGAGTTTGACGCAGAAGGCAATGCATATACCTCCTTCTTTATTTCATCAGAAGTAGTGAAATGGAATATTAAAGACCTTAAAGTAATTGACAGATCACCTACCTTTTACTCTGTAGGTCACCTGATGGTACCAGGGGGCGACACAAGAAAACCTTACGGCAAATATCTCGTCGCGTATAATAAGATCACTAAAGACCGCTTCCTTCCAACCGGACCGGAACTGGCACAATCTGCGCAGCTCTACTCCATAGAAGGTGATAAGCTAAAACTGTTGCTGGACTTCCCCACCTTCGGTGAACCACACTATGCACAGGCACTGCCGGCCCAGAAAATCAAGGATAAGAGTACGAAGTTCTACGACATCATGCAGAACAAACATCCATTTATATCGCTCGGTGAAAAGAATGCGAAAGTGGTCCGTCAGGGCAACAGGGTAGATATCTATATGACCGCTATCCGGTCTCACTTAACACCAGACAATATTGAAGGTGTATTCGTTGGCGATGAGATCTATTTCCATGTCACCAACCTCGAACAGGACTGGGATGTTCCACACGGCTTTGCCATCAAGAACAATCCTAATGCCGAGTTACTGATCATGCCGGGTGAGACATCTACACTGAAATTTGTTCCGGATAAGCAGGGCATCTATCCATTCTATTGTACTGACTTCTGTTCTGCACTGCATCAGGAAATGCAGGGTTACTTAAGAGTCTCTGCCGAAGGCAGCAACGTACCACTGAAATATGGAACGAATGCCACAGATACAGCAAGTGTACTAACTGCACAGAAATAAACCTGTTCCTTAACTAATGGCAGTACCTGGGTACTGCCATTGTTTATCTTTTTGACGCATGAATAAATTAACCGCATTCGGGAAAGCAAGTATCATCCTGGTCATGCTCTTTCTCGCCTTCTTGTGGATATTTCCGATGTGGCAGATCGACCTGCGGGCGCCCCAGTATCCCGGAGGCCTTTCCATGAAAATCTGGATCAATGATATTACAGGAGATGTGGACATCATTAATGGTCTGAATCATTACATCGGGATGAAGACCATTCACAAACAGGATTTCCGCGAATTCATCTATCTGCCGGTAGCCATACTTTCTTTTATAGGACTGGGGCTACTTGTATTACTCCTCAACCGGAAGATCAGCTATTACCTGTGGACTGTTCTTTTCCTTGTACTCGGACTCGTCTCTTTCTATGACTTTTATAAATGGGAATATGACTATGGCCACAACCTTGATCCTAATGCCCCGATAAAGGTACCCGGCATGGCATATCAACCGCCGCTGTTAGGGTATAAGAAGATGTTGAACTTCGAAGCCCTGTCTCAGCCACATATTGGCGGATGGTGTTTCATCCTTGCGGGTGTATTGCTCGTGCTGGGCTGTTATTATGAACGTAGAAAATCTATATGACTATGAACAGATTATTGTTTTTAGCTGCCGTCCTTTCCGTGCTGCTCCTTACTTCCTGCAAGCGCAGCTTCCAGCCGATCGACTACGGAAAAGAGTCCTGCGCACATTGCAGGATGGCAATCATGGACAAGAAATTCGCCTGCGAAATAGTAGATAAAAATGGGAAGGCCTACAAATTTGATGACCTGATCTGTATGAGAAAATATGCCAGCGAACATTCTTTGCAGGAGAATGACTTGTTACTTTTTGTTGCTGCCTTTAATGAACCGGACAAATTCATTGATGCCAAAACAGCGATCCTGTTAAAAGCGGATGCATTCAGAAGTCCGATGAGCGGAGGGCTTATCGCCGTTGAAACCGCGGCAGCAGCAACACACATTCAACATACAGTAGAGCATGCCGAAAAGACGACATGGTTCAATCTAAAATAACAATCATGACGCCCTATAAGCTGATCATATTACTACTTTTATTCCTGCCCGGCTTATCCCGGGCAAAGTCTGTAAAGGTATATCCCGGCCGGAATAGCTTTCAGAAGGCTATTAACGCAGCAAAGCGGAATGATACACTTTTACTGCAACCAGGCTTATATAAAGAACATGACATTCTTATCAATAAAAAGCTCGTGGTCATTGGTGTGCAGTATCCTGTGATTGACGGAGAACATACATCGCAGGTCATCTTCATTACGGCAGACTCTGTCATACTCCAGGGACTTCAGGTACAGAACACCGGCCGCTCCAGCATGACAGACATGGCGGCTATAAGGGTGCAGGATGCTAACCACGTCACTGTTCGTAACAACAAAGCCTTCAACAACACCTATGGTATCTATCTGCAAAATGCCGGCTTCACTGTTGTACAAAACAATACTATCCAGTCCAGTTCAGCAGATGAACTGAACAGCGGCAACGGCATTCATGCCTGGAAATGCTATGATCTTTTAATTGCAGGCAATGACATTTCCGGGCATCGCGACGGCATCTACTTTGAGTTCGTCACCACTTCTTCTATAACCAGAAATATATCGCACAACAACGTCCGTTATGGTTTACACTTCATGTTTTCCCATAACGACACCTATACCAACAACCGTTTCTCTGACAATGGCTCAGGAGTAGCTGTCATGTACTCTAAAGGAGTAACAATGACCAGCAATATCTTCCAACGCAACTGGGGTGATGCAGCCTATGGGATCTTATTAAAGGAAATTGCCGACAGTAAGATCCATCATAACCAGTTTCTAAAGAATACAGTTGGCCTTTACATGGAGAGCACTACCAAAATTGCAGTAAACGACAACCAGTTCACTGAAAATGGCTGGGGTATTAAAGTAATGGCAAGTTGCTCAGGAAGTGATTTTACAAGAAATAATTTCACTGGTAATTCCTTTGATGTGGCTACAAATGGCACTACCATGTTAAACCACTTTAGTGAAAACTTTTGGGATAAATATGATGGTTATGACCTGGACAAAGATGGCAAAGGCGATGTACCGTATTATCCGGTAAGTGTCTATTCTGTTGTTTCCGAACGTGTACCAACAGCGATGATCCTGTACAGAAGTTTTCTTACGGGCATCATGGACCAGGTGGAAAAAGTAATGCCGAGCATTATACCAGATCAACTAAAAGACGATACTCCAAGAATGAAAAAGTGGAAATTATGATTAAGATCGAACATCTCTGCAAGTCTTTCGGCAAGTTTGCTGCATTGAAAGATATCAATGTCCATATGCGGCAGGGACAGGCTATCTCATTGCTCGGTCCAAACGGATCAGGCAAAACAACCCTGATAAAATCTATCCTCGGCCTTGTGATCCCTGAGAAAGGTAATATCACTATTGATGGTCAGTCAGTAAAACGTGACTGGTCTTACCGCTCGCTGATCGGATATATGCCACAAATCGGACACTATCCTGACAATATGACCATAGACCAGGTATTTGCCCTGATAAAAGAAATGAGAAAAGAGACACAGGACTATGACGAGGAACTGATCCGTGGATTTCAGTTAAATAAGCTCGGTAACAAAACGATGCGTAGCCTGTCGGGAGGAACAAGACAGAAGGTAAGTGCATCACTAGCATTCCTGTTTTCTCCCAGTGTGTACATTCTCGACGAACCCACTGCTGGTCTCGATCCTGTTTCAAGCGAACTGCTAAAGGAGAAGATCCTGAAAGAACGGGAAGCAGGTAAGCTCATATTAATCACTTCTCATGTGCTGAGTGATCTCGAAGGAATAGCAAGTCACATTATTTATCTGCAGGATGGTGAGCTTCTTTTTTACAGATCTGTTGAAGAGCTACAGGCAGCTACAGGAGAAGAAAAATTAAACAGAGTAATTGCGCACATCATGAAGAATGAGTCACGCATTGCTAAAACCATACAATAATGAAGACAATTATTAAATATGTTTTGCTTGATCTGATGCGGAACAAGGTCATACTATTTTATACCATTATCTTAGCTATACTCGCAGTGAGCGTCTTAGGCATTGACGATAACCCAACAAAGGGTTTATTGAGCTTACTGAATATTACCCTGCTGTTCGTACCGCTTATTACAATTCTGTTCTCCACTATTTATTTTTTTAATGCGATAGAATTTACAGAACTGCTGCTATCTCAACCTATCAAACGGAACAAGGTGATCCTCGCAGAGTATTCAGCGCTCACAGTTTCTCTCTCTGCTGCTTATGCTGTAGGAATTGGCATGCCACTGTTACTGCTTGTATCTGGTATTGCATCATTTATTCTGACGCTGATAGGCATACTACTTACTTTTGTATTCTCCTCACTTGCATTACTGATCTTTGTAAAATGCAGGGATAAAACGAAAGGGATAGGTATCGCCATTGCCACTGCATTATTTTTCACACTGTTATTCGACGGCTTTCTGCTTGCATTTATATACTCTTTCAGTGATTACCCGATAGACCAGGCAGTAGTAGGCATTATTGCTTTTAATCCTATTGATCTCGCCAGAGTATTGATGCTACTTCACCTGGATGTAGCTGTACTGATGGGATATTCCGGTGCACTCTTTAAAAAGTTTCTGGGCTCAGCTACAGGGAGTATTTTTTCTATTGCCTGTATTCTACTGTGGATTATAGTTCCATTGTTACTTTCAGTCAGGATATTTAACAGGAAGGATCTTTAAGCGACCCTCTGTGTCAATGACCGGAACGCGCCGGTATATGTTATGCCTGTTTTGAATGGCCATCAGCAAGGCTCCGAAGAACAGGCAAACTGTAGCAGTCAGTAAGAGCCAGTCCAGTACCGGACTGCTTATCATAAAGACATAGCCAAGTCCCTGGGAAAAGAGTGCTAATTCGTTCAGAACAATACCTCCTACAAATGTCCATAATGCTATTGCACTCACCCTGTTGTATCTGAACAGTCTGTTCTCAATACAATAAGCAAGTATGAACAGTGAAACGAATCCCAGCAACACCAGATGCAGAAAGCCTATTATGATTGGTCGGTTTGAAAAGGCAAGTACACCAAGTGAAGGCATGATGGTCAACGCCTGAAATATCATTTTACATGTGAAAGCGATCATCGCAAGACCAGCAACTTTTTTGGTAAGCGGCTTCGCCTGCTGAATGCCGGGCAACAAATCCCGGAACATGAGCAGGAAACAGGCCAGGGCAATCGACAGTAAAATACTTCCCAGGACAGCGATGATATGAAATAAGCTGCTGATGTCATGCCAGAGGTAGCATAGAAACATGGAGGGTAATACAGACGCTGTTAAAGACCATGTAAAACACTTTGTATATCTGTTATCTATCTTCAGATAGTATAATAGCAGAGCGAAGACAGACAAAGAGAAGAAACCATTATATTGTAGGTGTAGATAACTATATATAGCATCCCGGTATAAATATGTCTGCTGCGATTTTGTTGCCATCAGGAATGCCAGCGTAAAAGCACCTGCTGAAGAAAGACACATATAAACGACCGCTCCAATAGAAAGTACTTTTACTGAACTATTCACGGCAGACTTCCTGATGTCTTTAATAAAAATAACAGCGAATGCGTAAGAGGAAAAAATAAACAGGTTTGAAAATAAAATACTATACAACCCATATCCCTGAAACGGAAAGGTAAACAACATGCCATAAGAGGTAATAAGAATAGCCGCCAGCATCCATTTATATACCGTTTTCCCTGCGTGTTCAGATGGTAAAATGGTATAGGCCATCAGTGATAACAGCGCAAGTGTAATCCAACCTCCAAAAGCAAAATGTGAATGGGCATGCAGCAGGTGCCTGAAATCAAAGAAAGGGACGCTGAAAAGGATCTTGCTCCGCAGTATCAATCCCAGTAAGGCCACTACCGCCAGATTTGCTAAGGCTATTTGTATCCAGCATGCAAGGCTGGTATTCGCTACCCGCTGGTTAAGACCGGCTGCTATCTTCCACCACAAACCCGGTTTAAGGTCCGCAGATAACGGCCCCAGCTTCTCATCTCTCGTTCCTGACTTCCTTGATTCCATAGCGATATCAAAATTAGCAAAGTTGTCAATAAAAGACAAATTTATCCTTTTTTATACTCCTTCCGATTTTCTATAAAGTTCTGATGGTAGGTCTGTGTCGTCTAGGCGAAATTTGAAGTTAAGCACAAGCTTCCTTATTTTGCGGTCAAACTTTAAACAACCCACTCCATTCCTATGACATCTCTTAAAATGATCGAAAAGGTCTTTAACACAACGCTTCCCAAATCCTTTACTGAATCCTGGGAAGGTTTGTTGGAAGATAAACTATGCAAATTAAAAGTATATAATTTCGGAGAATTCTACCTCCTGAATGAGGCTGCCATTACAGCATTGAATACAAAAAAGGAACCAGGCGTTACGCTTAGCAGCGCACTGAAAGATGCACGCAAGTTGATTGACAAGTGGCCTTTGCTACATGACTATGTTCCTATAGCTATAGAACATCTGTATATTGATATCTATTGTTTCATTGCTTTTAAGAAAACTAAAGGGGTAATTGCGGATGAAAGCCTGTACTTCGTGTATTCCCTCACAACCGGCATCCCTGAAAATTTCCATTTCAAACAAATCGCTTCAAAATATACTGACATATTAGGAGACGGCCGCTACGCCGAGCTTGCAGCTATTGCTCACGCAAAGGATAGCCAGTTGACTATCACGGCAACCGATCATATTTATAGTCACCTTTTTGAAAGGTATACTTTCTTTGATGGTTACCTGGACACCATTGCTAAACAGTTAAATAAGCTGTTCAGCACTTTTGATGATGTGAAATTTTTTGATGAAGGAGGTCATACTTTGTACTGTGAATCCGGGCGAGTAAAATCAGTCATCTTTGACACAGGAGATAAGGTAATGCAACCTATTGAAAACACCAATATACAGGATCCTGAAAAGGTAATATACAACAATCTGAAACGTGTACTGGCTGGCAAATTGGGACCATACATGTTGTATATATTCCAATGGAGGTTTTTTTCGCGGGAAATCGCAGAAACCGGACTTGGCCTCTCCAAGAATAATAACATTGATCCTTTGATTAGTCAATATGGAATGATGTTAAGATTTTTTGAATAAAAAAGAAGTCTGTACGCTGACGGCGTACAGACTTCTTTACCATCCGCTCTTAATGCGCAACTACTAGCTTCTGTGTCACACTGTTTCCGTGCTGTTCAACCTTCAAAAAATACATCCCTGAACGCAGATCATCTATCGGTAAACTTGCCTTTCCTCCTTCAATATTGATCATCCGCTGTCCGGCAGCCACTCCATTCACATTGAGGATAGTCACCAGGCCATTTCCCTTCCATCCATTTCTGAATTTCAGGATAGCCGTATTAACAGCCGGTTGTGGGTATACCTGTAACAAACCGGACAACTTGCTTTCATCTACCGGCATTGGTGTAATATGCTCCGCTACACCGGGCATTCTCAGCGGACTATTTACAGTGATCGTATCACTGATGATAATATCTTCTATATAGGTTTTAAAATTACCGGTTTCCACCCCATGATCATAAGCGATCATGATACGGTCAACGGTCTTTCCATTCAGCCAGTTTCCAATATTGCAGAAGATACGGCGCCAGTTATTAGCTACTCCATGACCCGCGCCGGGATGCATGGAAATCCCGTTCTGGTCTGTAGCACCTATATCGCGCAGGGTGGTACCATCTGTCATTAGGAGATCTACTGTTACGTAACGGGAAAGGTTGTTGGTAGGATAGGTCCAGAAACTCAGTTTAGTAGCCGCGTTCACCGGGATGTTCACATCAAATGCCCGGAAGTAATAGTAACTACTGCCAGCTGAATTATCTGTGCCACTTACCCGGATGGATGAAGGGCCGGTATGACTGGTCTCTCCGCTCACAACTCCGCACAAAGGTGCACTCACATTTTGTGGAACGGAACTCGGATCGGCGCTGTTTGTCCAGCTTAACATAGCGTCATATCCGTTTTCCACACTGGTACGGAACCAGAGGGGGGCTACGGAATAAGGAATGGTTACATTGGTGGTCAGTGGCTGGGTTCCTTTCAGTACTTGCGTGGCCCTACCGGCAAGGCGCAGGTAAAAGTCAGAACCGATATAGGTACCATCTGCACTACTGGTCAGAAAGTACTGGTTATTGGGCACTGCAAAATAACTGTCGGCCATTTTCACAATGTTGGTGCCTTCATCATATTCATCAAACATAGCGATATAAGCCGTGCTCATTCCCAGGTTCTTGATGTTGTATAACTGGCGCCAGAAGAATTCACCCTTATTACGGGGAATTTCGTTCACAGGGCCTCCGTTCCAGTTGCTCCAGGCAAAACCGGAGAAGATGACAGGCTGATAGTCAATGCTGTGTGAATTACAATAAGCCAGATCAGGCACGAGCTGGTTATTCTTGAAATTATCCGCGCCGGCAAAATCCTTGAAGCGGCCTACCGACCAGGGAGAGATCATATCGAATGCGTCATATACCGTACTATAACCAGCATAGGAGTCATCAGTACCGGTGCGCCAGTGGGTAGGTACCCCTCCGATTACATAATAGCCTTTCCCTTTTAACCAGTTAATAATTGCCAGGCTGTTGCCGGGTGCATTCGGGCGACCGGTCAGGCCAAAGCCCCAGATACAGATCACCGGTTTACCCTCCTGGTGGGCGTAATAAGGCGAATTTTGCACCTGCAGGTCGTTCTCAATATGCAGCCAGTCGCTCTTAAAATAAGTAGTATCATCGGCGCTCATGTCGTACATGATGTAGAAAATGCGCTGGTATTTCTCAGCCGCACGACGAAGACGGGTCGTTACGCTGTCGCGGTTGGTCCGGAATACGCCATCCTTCGTCTCTCCGAGGAAACGTTGCAGAGCTGCACCGTCAATGCCATTATCCTGCATCCATTTAAAATGGCGGTCGATTACTTCCGGAAACCAGGAGGAGAATAACTTCGAAGACTGTCCGTTGTTCAGGTTACCGAGATTAGTCTGAAACAATTGCCCTGCACCATATTCAGTGACGTCAGGGTATGCCTCAAAGGTAATGGCTCCGGGAGCAGGTGAGCCGTTGTTGGTTTGGTACTGTCCGGCGGACCAGTGCCGCCAGCGGGCCACTGGCGAACCATCACCAAACGCGTTAAACCAGGCCTGGTAACCACAGATCACCTTGCCTGTAACAGATTGGGCGGCAGGCGCCACCTGGGCCAACGAAAATAAAGGGCTGCAGCATAGAGCTGCCATCAATAGGAATTGTAACAACATTTTCCGCATATACGTGGAGTTTGGTTGACTACAATTTAATAGGGAGACTCTTAATAAATGGGTTAATAATCCGCTTAATCACGTATTAACTTTTATGATTGCCTGAAAATGTTGTACCGGCGTCATTACTCTCTTATTTTAAATACTTCTATTAAGACTACTCATCATATAAGTGGCTAGTTGCAAAAAATAATTCTAAAGCGAATGAATATTCGTTTATATTTGCACCATGAGAGTTAAAGATGAGAATAAGGAGTTGGCCATCCGGGAAAAGGCGATCGAAATGATTGTAAAGGAAGGATTTGATGGTCTGAGCATGCAGAAACTGGCCAAAGAGGCTAATATTTCTGCTTCAACTATTTACATCTATTTCAAAAACCGCGAGGACTTACTGAACCAGCTTTTCCTGAGCGTCCGGGAGAAATTTGAAAAGGATGCCCTGACCAATTTTTCCCCTGATATGCCGTTTGAGGAGGGGTTATGGCTTCAATGGAAGAACCGTTTCAAAAACATCTGTCTGAATCCACTGGAATACCAGTTTCATGAGCAATTCCGTAATTCTCCGCTTATTAACCACAAAGACATAAAACCGAGTGTTTTCAGAAAGGTGATGAATGACTTTTTTGACAATGCGGTTAAGAGAGGAGAGCTTGTAGATATACCTGCGGAGCAGTACTGGGCTATTGCCTATGGTCCGTTTTATACCCTGGTGAAGTTCCATCTTGAAAGCACTATGGCTGGTAAGCCCTTTACCCTAACAGAACAGAAATTGAAACAAGTGTTCGGCCTGGTAATAAAATCCTTACGTCCATAAAATTTTTTGCCCTCATTAAAGAACGAACATTCATTTATTATTAACATTAACTTTAGAGAAAATGACGATTAACCACCTCAACTTACCTGTATCGAATGTAGCGGAAGCCACCACATTCTTTGAATCTCACTTTGATTTTAAATGCCTGGAGACAAAAGGAGACAATATGATTGCAGTATTGAGAAATCCGGCAGATTTCACCCTTGTGCTGATGTCTTCAAAAATGAACAGGAATGAGAATACAACCTATCCTGATGCATTTCACATTGGATTTATACTTGATAGTACTGAAAAAGTGAATGAAACTTTCTCGAAGTTAAAAGCCGGCGGGATACAACTTGAGCGGGAGCCTCAGAAAATAAGGGATAGCTTTGGTTTCTATTTTTATTTTGGCGAATTATTTATCGAGGTGGCACATTACCTGGATTAATATGCGTCTGTAAGCTGTTATATCTTTCCAAAGAGCCGCCTGAAAAAGGCGCTTAAGATAAGCACCTGTTCAGGCTGCCCACCTGCCATGCGGGCCAAAAATGGCCCACGATACTACGCTTTAAGCATGCCTTTACTATGCCTTTACCATGCCTTTGCTATGCCTTTAGGGTGGAGTTGAAACCAATGTTCAATCTTTATCCATGCACCAATAGCGTACGACTATACTCCGACTATAGTGCGGTTCTATACTTATAGGTTCTTTAGTCCTGCATTACGCCTACCGTTCTATAGCCATCGCTATAGAACAGTGCCTGTAATGCTATAGTACAGAGCCTATAGGTTATAGATCACACACTATTTGTACCGAACTGGTACCGAATACATACCCGGTTAATTATCTGGCTTATAATATACCTGACTGAGACGCTGGCTTATTATGGCAGGCAGTAAACGGCCTTTATAAGGCGATTTAAGGCCATTACAGTAACATAGGCACTTAGTATACATTACTCAATAACTGCGTTAAAATCGCCTCTAAAATAGTATTATGGAGCAGGGGAACCTCAAAATATGCCCACTCCGGCTGCGAATCTTTGCCGCGAGAATCTATAAAAAGCACAAGGAAAGCCTGTCGTCCTGACACCTCTATACATACAGTAGGTTCCCTCTGTATAATGGGCATAAGAACGGATAAACCGTTTTAGCTAAAACGGTCAATTATTAATATTCCGGTAGCGTGCCAGGTTTAATTTTCCCGTGTACTTCTCCTTATGATCAATCGTCTGGTACATTACATTACTATTCGGTAATGACTCAATAAACCGGATAATTTCCTCAATAGTGAATGGAGATTCCAAATGCACTTCCACTGCGGAAGATCCTTCTTTAACGGGTGATATCTCATAATCACCTCCCAGAATGCGCTGTAACTTCAAGACATCCTGTTTGCTGTTGGCTCTAAAGCGATATGTATTTTTCATTGTCCCATCATTGTCCCAGGTATAAGAATATCTGTTTGCAATCGTTACCAAATATAAGGAAACACAAGAAATTGGGAATCAGACTCTGCCATAAGAAAAAGACCTCTGAGACTGCCTTTTAGGGCCAGATACGGTGCTGCCTGAAAGGTGAAAAACCGTTTTAGCAGTATATTGTGGGATATATACTTTTTTCACATGATATCTATTAAGAATATTAGGATTTCGTGTATATCTAAATAAAGTGTGAAATTGACAGGAATATGATAATGTATCGCGAACTGGAAGATTATATTTATGAATATTGCGAGAAATTCCAGACGAAAAATGAATTAATGGCCCGTAAGACGCTTATGTATACGTCCAGCACAACGTCCAGCTCAATGCTTTCTGCAATGCGATCAAGAGGATGGATCAGCGAAGACCCGTTGATTCTTAATATGATAGCAGATGGTCCACATGAACTGAAACGCAGAGTAGTAGAAAGGATCTGGCGGGAGCACAAAGATGAATTACCACTGAATCTCTGCCCTAAATGTAACCTGATTGCCCGGACACCGCTGGCACGCCAGTGCCGTTTTTGCAAACATGACTGGCATTCCAGCGATACAGCAGCAAAATAGTTCATTAATATAATTCCAGTATCCGCTCCACATTGATCTGCTCCAGGAAATACTCATCATGGGACACCACTATAAGTGTGCCTTTATACTCATTCACGGCCACCGTGAGGATCTCTATGTTCTGGATATCCAGATTATTGGTCGGCTCGTCTAATACAATAATATCGGGCGTCTTATCGCTGATAGTCAGACAGCAAAGCATTAAGCGCATTTTCTCGCCACCGCTGAGCGCACTGCAGGGCTTATCCCAGTAATCCCTGGTAAACAGAAAGCGCGTGAGACGGGTCTTTACCTCATGCTCCTGTAAAGCTGCATCATTGAATCGCTGCGCCTGTTCATACACCTGGAGACTATTATCGATCAATGAATAATCCTGGTCAATATATACCGTCCTGTTATCAGCCCTGCTAACCGTTCCTGACATAGGTTCAAAATTCCCCAGAATGATATTGATTAAAGTAGTTTTACCGGAACCGTTCAAACCTTTCAAGGCAATCCGTTCTCCACTGGTAATCTGAAAAGTCAGGGCTTCTTTCCAGAGTAAGCGTTCGCCATACTGGTAATTAATATTATTCGCAGTAAACAATATCTTCCCTTTATGAAGCGTAGAATTATCAAAGCCTAACTTCATTTTATCCATATCTGGCAGCTCCTTTCGCAGCTCGTTCAGCCCCTGGGAAATAGCATCTACCTTTTCTGCATGAACGCCCTTCATACGTGCGGTACTCTTCTCTGCGTTATTCCTGAAAGTGTTCATAGATATAGTAGGAAGACCTGCTTTCTCCTGCTTTTTCTTACCACGGGCATCCAGCTTTTGTTGTCGCTCGGCGGTTTCCCGCTCCGTATCTCTGGCTTTCCGTAATGCTTTTTCCTTGCTTCTGATATCCTGGTCCAGTGCATTACTCTCGATCATTTTCTGTTCACGGTAGAAATCATAGTTGCCGCCGTAAACAGTTATTCCACGCTTACTCAATTCGCAAACAGTATCCAGCAGGTTTAACAATTTCCTGTCATGGCTGACTACAATTAAAGTACAGGAAGTAGATTCAATAAATTCATACAGCAGTGCTCTGCCTGCTCTGTCCAGGTGATTACTTGGCTCGTCCAGCAACACTATCTCAGGCTGATGAATGGCAATCCCTGCCAGGAAGACCTTTGTTTTCTGTCCGCCGCTAAGCGTTTCCATTTTCCGGTAAAGATCCCCTTCTTCCAATCCCCAATGGATCAGGGCATCCTTACTTCTTTCTTCGATAGTCCAGTCGTCATTCAGCATTGTCAGATTCCCGTCTGTTACATTACCATCAAGAATATCCTGTAAGGCCCTCAGTTTATCCTCAATCTGCAAGGCCTGCGCAATGGTGATATCATTGAACTGACCAAAGAGCTGTGGTATGTAATAAGGCACCGTATCAGCTTGCATAGTGCCAGCTGAAGGCTGCAGCACGCCGGCCATAATTTTCAGCAGGGTAGACTTACCTGCACCGTTATTGCCGATAAGGGCAATCTTATCTTGCCTGTTAACAGTCAGATTGATATTGTCGAATAGTAAATCCTTATTGAGATGGGTATACGTGAGATTTTGCAGAAATAACATAATTCCTTTCTTTTTAAAGCCAATAAATCCAGCTCCTCCCTCTGCGGGAAGCACTATTTATCTTTTTTGAAAGAAATTATATCTCACATTGATGGGTATCTTCGTTGATCTCTGCAAACTTAAATACTTTTTTTTATTTTTTTTTATTTCGCGTAAGGGTAATCCATTCTCTGCATTGTCTACCTTCGACTACTAATTTATAAGCGCGAGGCATTTGGAAGCGGTAAAAGCGTCAAAAAAAGACACCAGGCTACTGGAACAGTACTTCTTTGAGTATTTTGAAGTATTGCATACCTATGCCTATACCATACTGAAAGACAATGACGAAGCTAAAGATGTGGTGCAATCTGTCTTTATGCAATTATGGCAGAAAAGAGAGGTACTGACCATCAAACAGTCTGTCCGTTCTTACCTGTATGTCGCTACACACAACCATTGCCTGAATCATATCAAAAGCAGGAAAATACGGCAAAAACATTATGATCAGTTTGCCTCCGACGGCAAGGAGGGCTCAAGCACACAGGAAGAACATATAGAACTGGCAGACCTGAAAAAGGAAGTCCTGGCAGCTATGAAAACGCTACCGGACAAATGCCGGGAAGTATTCTACAAGAGCAGATTTGAAGAGAAAAGCTATGCCGAAATCGCTAAGGAACTCAATATATCTGTTAAAACCGTCGAAGCACAAATGGGCAAAGCACTGCGTATTTTACGGACTATCCTATCCGGCAAGACGTTCTTCTGGCTCATGATAAGCTGTCACTTATTGACTGGAATAAATAAACTTATTCAATAGTTATGGCACAGGGAGCAGAAAATATTATCGTAAACGACGACTTACTGTCAAAATATTTTTCCGGAGAGGCTTCTCCGGAAGAAGCTATCGCCATTGATGAATGGAAGCTCAGCAATGAGATCAATCAGCAGGAGTTTAGCTCACTATGGTCCGTCTGGAATCACGCATCACTGCGCACTCATAAAGTAGGCGACATACAATCTGCATGGCAGGAATTGCAGCCACTCCCCAAAAGGCTGCCATCCAGACGTATTACATTACTCAGATGGGCAGCTGCCGCATCTGTACTCTTCACTGTAGTTATTTCAGCTGCTTTATTATTTAAGATAAACAATAAGACACCTCAGCAAAAGACAGTCACTGCCTCACTACATAAAACAACACAGCAGGTGCTTGCTTGTGGATCGCGGGTGACCATTTTTCCAGGTAGTAGTCTCACTTACCCGCTATCATCTGAAGGGGATGAAAGACATGTAATACTGAATGGCAGTGGTTATTTCGATGTAAAAACTTTGGCTAATAAGCCCTTCATTGTTACTGCGGGTCCTGTAAGGATCAAAGTATTGGGTACGGCTTTTCATGTGTCAGAGACAGATACTGCGATCACGATAAAGGTGGTCAGCGGTAAAATACTCACGTCAGCTGCAGGCCAACAGCTAATCATTTCCGGTGGTGAAACTGGCAAATATCTGAAGAATGAGAAACAGCTGGTGCAGGTACAGGAACAGTACACCTTCCATTTCGATAATGAAAACCTCGCAGTAGTGATCGCGGCATTATCCAGGGCCTATCATAAGAAAATAATCATCAGGGATCCTGAGATTGCCACTCTCAAGATCTCTAGCAATTTTGAAAACAAATCACTTGACTATATACTGGAAGTAATTGCCATCACACTTAATGTAAAATATACTCCCAATCCAAACAATGATGAGATCTATTTCGATAATGCGAATTAACCTTCTTTTGTTCTGTATCCTTTTGTCAGCATTCACCAGTAGCCTATATGCACAACAGTATGAAAAAAACATTGTAAAAATATCACAGACACCCATCGACATTACATCCCTGGCAAAGACAATTGCGAAACAAACCGGATTGCAGTATTCTCTGAATATGCAAAATTCATCGCTGAAAAAGCGTATTACATTAAAAACAGGCAACTGGCTGCTATCCGATATATTAAAGCAGGTGCAACAACAGGCAGGACTTAATCACAGGATTCTTGGCGATCATATCCTTTTCATGGATTATCTGCCACCTGTTAACAAAAGCACCATCACTAATACCGCCACTCCTTTGCCATTACCATCAACCGTTGGCCCACACACATTAAAAGCAGGTAATAATAAGGCTCCTGATGCAATGACGCCATCAATATCAACTGCCAGGCAATTAAAGAGCATTGCTGGTGCTACGGTAAAAAGTGCTACAAAAAATACAGTCGCAGAAAAAATTACAGTCTCAAAAATTCCCTCAACGGTTAAAACAGAAACAGGGACAAACGCAAAGGCGAATCAGATAACAGACAATTACGATACCAGCGTTACCAACAATACGACTAACCCTGCCATAAAGCAGGACTCTACTTATTTTCTGTTACCCGGAAGGAGCGTCACGGGTAGTATGGTCATTGATACTACAGAGAGTTTATTACCACTATCACCCGCATATACAGTTTCCGGCTATACCCAGAAAATGTTTTCATTAACATTGTTTGACAACACAGATAATACCGGCAATAAAACAATGCCAGTTATCAGGAACACCGTTCAACCGCTGATGAAAAAAATCGCCATTACAAAAGAGAAAAGACAAAAGGAAAGTAATGGCCGACAGAGAAACAAATCATTCCGGCCGTCAAAGCTAAGCCCTGATGACGTGGAATGGTATCAGCCAGTCGTCAAAACGGGACTGAGCACAGATGAGATATTATATCTCAACGCGTCGCTAATGGCAGGCATAAAATATGTGTATGGTATCATTTCTTACGGCTATGCCTTTCCCGGAGGCCGTTTTCGCTGGGGTGCAGGTGTTCCCATCAGACTAAATGAAACACAAGAGCTGCATTTCAGTTTTACCACGGGTACATTGAAACGCGGCACCTCACCTGATTCATCCATCGTCTATGGAGTGAAGGAACGGCTAACACGTTATGGCGCAGGATGGTCTACAACAGTCAGTTCACGTATCACTTTCCAGGCACAGCTCCATTACAACATACTCAAAAAAACATCTGATTCCACTTCCATATATGCTCAAACCGCGGCAGGCGACTCTAAGCACTTCAGTTATGGTAAAGTACCCTATACGCTTAGCGAAAGCTACGGCGCTTATTCGTATGGACAAAACTACAGCACAGCCGGCGACTTCAAGCGATGGATCGGTATACAGCTTTCATTATTCTACAAATTATTCTAAGCAATCTTTAATGCCGGAAATGACTTTATAAGGTCATTATCCGGCATGACTACAGGTATTGTCAGGATTTTAGTTTGTTATAGGCATGCATCAGCACCGGCGGCACGAAATCTTTCAGGCCTAATTTTATGCCCTTCTTAAAATCTTCTGTCCGGTGCCTTCTCATCTTAAACAGTGTTGTATGATTTCCTAATGCAGGATCTATTTCCTCTTCCGGCCGGCCATTTGTGTAATAATATAGTGCAATGGATTTTCTTGTGCGGTCTTCAGGACAATTCAATGGATCCGGATGTCCGTGATAAGAATAGGATGTAGTAGAGAAAATGGCCATCCTGTTAAACAGCGGCAATATCTTTACTTCTGCCTTTTCCATATTTCTATCCCACAGTTCAAAATGACCACCATAACTTTCCTCCCAATCCTTATTCAGATATATCAGTACATTTAAACGGCGGTCAAGGTTCGTGATGGGATGCTTGTTGAAATCGGCATGTATCTTCAGTAATCCACCTCTGACAATCTGATGTAAGCCTCCACCTTCCAGGTAAGGATCTGGTATTAAACCTTTTATACCTGTAAGCTCTTCCAGGAAATTAAGGAAAGGGCGGGAGTTCAAAGAATAGATAAAATGTCGCGTGAATGCGCCATAATTACTTTCATCTTTTAATGCCAGCTTCAATTCCTGTGCATTACTGTATCTCTGCCAGTGTGCACCATTCGCTCCGGGAAATTCCTCCAGTACATTATTGAGCGCTTCTTCCGGGAAAACATTGTCCAGGTATATATGCGGAAAAGGATTTCCTTCGGCGTATCTATTCTTGTTGCTACTGGCAAGTGTCTGCAGTTTAGGAACATCTGGTATATAGTAATTCATAGAATGATAGGTTACATTGGTTAGAACAATGTAACCTATACGACAATTCAATTTATCAACCACCCTTACTCAGATGAAATATTTTTTATTTACCTTCGTCAGACTATTTAAAATCCCCATGGCATACAAGAGACGAGGACATCTTACTGTGATAGTAGAATATTGCGTACATCTGCGCAGGTTCATGCATAGAAAATACTGGAAAGCAGAAAGAAAGGCTGGGAAGAAATTGATAAGAAAGGAGCTAACGGAATACAAAAGACCGGCAGCTTAGCTCAACCACTTCCTCAAGGCATTTGATTTCTCCCTGCTCACCACTACTTCTTCTGTTGGAGGAAACAAATCCAGTTTCAGCTTACCATTAAATACCTGGTGGATCTTTTGTATAGAACCGGCAGATACAATGTATTGCCTGGTTGCCCTGAAAAAATCCCTGGGATTCAATTCCTGTTCCAGCTCTTCCAGGGTCTGATCTATCGTATAACGTTCTCCCTGGTTGGTAACGAGATATACCAGTTTGTGCTCGGAAAAGAAATAAGCGATATTAGGCACCATCACCGGTATCAGCATATCCCGGTAAGACACCAGGAAGCGGGAACGATATACCACTTCCCTGTGCTGCATCTTCTTAATCACCTCCAGCAAGTCAGGACCATTTGATTGGTTGACCAGTCCTTTTATTCTTGTAATGCTCTTTTCAAGTTGGGCTTCTTCCAATGGTTTCAACAAATAGTCAATACCATTCACTTCAAAAGCCTTCAGTGCATATTCATCATAAGCTGTAATAAAAATAACATGCGACCGGATCTGCACATGATCAAAGATCTCGAAGCTCAATCCATCTGTCAGTTTAATGTCCATACAGATGATATCAGGATGTTCATGCTTTTCCAGCCATTCTATGCTTGCCTGCACTGTTTGCAGCTCACCAATAATCTCAATATTCCTGTCGATCTGCGATAACATTTTTTTTAATCTCGCCGCATTAGGTAACTCGTCTTCAATGATCAGTATGCTCAGCATGTTCCTTTGCATTTTTTTTCATCAATGGTATCTTCACTTCAAAATAATTGCCGGTGTTGCTAATAACAGGCTTATTGCCGCTTAGCAGTAGATAACGCTGGGTAATATTCTTTAATCCCAACTGTGCCCCTGGTTCCTGTATACGCTTCGGGTTCTTATTGTTACGAACAACAAGCCACTTATTATCTGCAATGTAAATATCGATAATCAGCGGCGAATCATTCGTAAACTGATTATGCTTAATTGCATTTTCAATGAGTAATTGTAAAGTCAGCGGGGCTATATCACTTTGCAGATGATCTACTTCGGGCGATATATTAATGCGGATAGCCTGGCCATACCTGATCTGGTGAAGGAATAGTATGTTCTTGATAAAATCGAGTTCTACCGCTATGGAGATAGTGTTCTGCGTCCGGTTGGTCAGCATATAACGGTAGATGGAAGACAACTTCACCACATAGCTAACAGACAGGGAAGGATTTTCCTCTATCAGGGAAGTGAGCGCGCTTAGGTTATTAAACAGGAAATGCGGGTCCAGTTGCAGCTTCAGTGCGTCCAGCTGTGCCTGTACAGCCAGTTCATTCAATTTAAATGCTTCCAGGCGGGCATTATTCAATTTATTGATAAGATGTTCTGCGGCAAAGATGGAGGTGATCACGAGGCAATAGATCATCCCGGTGATGGAAGACTGGCGGTAAAGCAGCTGGTTAAAAGCGAACTTCTCCGGGAAAGGGACATGGAAAAAGAGGTAAAGCACCAGCAGTATGATACCCATATGGGCAATCAGCTGTGCAATGAAGCGCATTCTCATGTTCCGTTCCCATGGTAACCTGCGGTGTAACAGATAGGTCAGCCATATGCCGGTTTCTATCACCAGCAGGGGGAACAACCATGATACCAGTGTGTTGACAATAAAATCAAATACGGTAAATTGTCTCCAGGCGTTGAAGGTACGCTCGTAGGGGTTAATCAGGAAGAAAATGAGATTGGTAAGCAAACAAAAAATAGGATAGCCATAAAGTCTTAAGAATTTATAGTTGGATGTAGCCATAATATGTGAGACTTTTTATCAGGCTACACTATCCTATTGGTACAATATGTTTATTTGTAAGACACGCGGCGAACAGGTCTTGTCAGCAAATCCCATATTATATATAGTATGCCTAATGATAAAACAGATAAAACGATTTTAATAATACTCAGCAATTTACCTATTTTATACAGCTGTGACGCGTAGTGTAATGTATTTGTCATGACTGTTTCCGTTATTTGACAGCAATTTGGGGCAAATACCAGAAAATTACCGGTCAATCTGACTGAACTTACAAAAATCCCGACTGAACTTAAATTATCGCATACTGAAGTGAAAGCCTCAGTTCAGCATATTATTCCGGTAGGGCGAAAGCCACATATGTATCTCCTGATTTACTGCCTATTTTTCCACCGCCACAAGCAATGACCACATACTGCCTGCCTTTCAGGGAATAAACAGCCGGGGTAGCATACCCTGCAGCCGGCAACTGCCCCTCCCACAACTGGCGACCGGTCTTTTTGTCGAAAACCCTGATCTTTTCGTCCTGCGTAGAGGCGACGAATATCAGCCCACCCTTGGTAACGACCGGCCCACCATACACTTGCGTCCCTGTTGGAGGAATTCCCCTCTTTTTAAGGGCTTCAAACTCGCCCAGGGGTACTTTCCACAATAGCTTACCGGAATTCAGGTCTACGGCATTTAAAGTGCCCCAGGGTGGTTTTATACCGGGGTAACCATCCTTATCCAGGAAACGGACATAGCCCGTCATGGTATAGGGCACCTCATCCAGGATGCTTTTCTTTCCGGAGGTATTGGCGCTTGCCCGGGCACCCGGTTCTTCCTTACCGGCGGTTGCTGTGTGTAACAGGAAGTCAATCAGTGCGGCCCTCTCCTCATCCGGGATCTGTTTAAACGATGGCATCATGTTCCTCCCGCCTGTTATTATTTTCCTGATCTGATCCGCCTGATATTTCCTGCCGATATTTACCAGGGAGGGATAGGAGCTACCATTCCCTTTCAGTTCAGGGCCATGACAACTGATACAGTATTTATTATAGGTATTGTGCCCGGCGGCCTCATTTTTACCTGCTTTAGGTACATCGATCATGGTCAGCGACCAGGGTAGTTCGGTGCTGTTCACATACAGGATCTGCGTTTCAGGGTCAACAGCAGCGCCGCCCCATTCGCCACCGCCATCAAAACCGGGAAATATCCAACTACCTTCCTTTGAAGGTGGCGTAAACATGGTGGCATACTTTACTTTCCGGAACTTCTCCAGCATCTCCTGGTGTGCTTCCGGGCTCAGATCGGTCAGATCTTCCTCACTGAACTGCTGCCGGGCAAAGGGCTCCGGTAATACAGGAACCGGCTGCGTGGGCCAGGGAGTTTCCCCCGGCAACGCTTCCTGGGGAACAGCTCTTTCTTCTATCGGGAAGATAGGTTTGCCATTGGTTCTGTCAAACAGGAATATATAACCGTGTTTTGTGATCTGTGCTACCGCATCAATCGTCTTTCCGTCTTTATGCAGGGTGATCAGGTTCGGATTGGCCGCCAGGTCGCGATCCCAGAGGTCGTGGTGCACCACCTGGTAATGCCATAGATATTTCCCGGTGGCAGCATCCAGGGCTATCAGTGAGTTGGCGAACAGGTTCGTACCCTTGCGGAAACCGCCGTAAAAGTCACCACCTACACTGCCTGTAGGGACATATACGATGCCTCTTTCCTCATCCAGGGACATGCCCGCCCAGCTATTGGCGCCCCCTAATTTCTTCCAGGCATCCTTGTCTGGCCAGGTATCATACCCGGTTTCGCCGGGGTGAGGAATAGTATGAAAAATCCAGCGGCGCTCGCCGGTGTGTACGTCAAAAGCACGGATATGCCCGGGAGCTGCGTCAGCCGATTCCGCAACCCTGACACCAACGATCAGCAGATCTTTATAGATAATACCGGGTGTATTACCCGATACATAGGCGTCTCCATCAGTCATCCTGTCGAGGTGCTCTGACAGATCAATATATCCTCCTTTTCCAAAACTTCTGACAGGCTTTCCGTCCAGGGCATTAATGGCATAAGTACGGTTACCCGCATTGTAAAAGATCCGTTGATCCTTTCCATCTTCACTCTGCCAGTATACCACACCACGGCTGACTTTCATCAGGGCAGCAGGATCGTTTTTAGCAGCAGTATCTTCAGAAGCAGGGTCGAACAGCCAGTGTTGCTGCCCGGTGGCTGCATCCAGGGCAAATAGTTTTAAGCGGGGAGAAAGGCCGTATAAAACACCATCTACCATTACAGGATTACACTGATTCTGAGAACGGCCTGCAGTATCCTTGTCATGCGTGCTATATGTCCAGGCTACCTGTAGCCGGGATACATTATCCGGATTGATCTGGGTATTGGCAGAGTAGCGGATACCGTCTTTGGAGCCGGCATAGGTCGCCCAGCTATTATAATCATTTGTGGCAGCAGGATTTTTACAGGACGCTAATAGCAATAACGTGGACAACAGTATTGACCAAACAATGTTTGTCATTCAACAACTGGTTTATGTATCTCCAAGATAATAAAACAGCTTGTTCTCTTTTTTACAATTTTAGTTTCAAGGGGTATACTTTCTTTGCTATTAGTAAACGGGGGAATAAATACCGCCATTCTAAACTAAGGGGCAACCGGCTTCAATGCCAGCTGCCCCTTCCCCAATTTATACCGGATAAGGGCCATCTTCGAATGCTTCTGCATGATAGCCCTTGGATCCTACGGTTTTAGCGAGCGGACTACGTAATTCTTCCCCGGCCTTCAGGCGTTCAATCACATACCTGAAATCATACACCGGTTGCCAGCCTAACTCTTTCCTGGCTTTCTCATTCACATATATCCTGTCAATTCCCTGGAACATTTTCCAGCCTCTCCGCTCATATTCTTCCACATATTCCGGCACGAGCCCCTGTACTACCCACAATGCATTATTCCGGAGGTAAGTAGCATGTCCGCGCATAAAAGGAGTGGTAGCGCTGATAATGTATTTACCAAAACCGATCTCCTTTGCCTTTTTAGCAGCCAGTATGTGAGCATTCACAGCGTCTTCCAGTTCCACACGACGGAACAGGAATTCATTTGCCTTCAGGTTCTCATCAACATAGGCATTTCTTGCGTTGCGGTTGTCGTCTTCTTCCGGGAAAAAGCGGGAAGTTCTCAGCACTATACAAGGCAGACCATGGTTCCTGAAGAACAACTGGCACAGATCTTCTGCCGCAGCTTTTGTAACACCATAGATATTCTTGGGTACCGGTATCACATCTTCTGTGATCCATGCCGCCGGCGATCCTGCTTTGGGTTCCAGTGCATCTCCGAAAACGCTGGTTGTACTGGTGAATATAAAAGCGCCCACACCTGCGGCAACAGATTCCTGCAGCAGGTTCAGTGTGCCGGTAATGTTAGTATCAACAAACTCCTGCATGCTATGCGTAGCCACATGCGGCTTATGTAAGGTGGCGGTATGAAATACTGCCTTCACACCATCAAGACAACTTTTTACAAAGTCCCTGTCTATGATGGACCCTACATGTGTTGTAAACGAAGAGGCAAGTATATCTATGCCAATCACTTCATAACGCTGCGCCTTCAGTATACGGGCCAGCCCTTCACCAAGATGTCCGGCGCTTCCGGTAACTAAAACTTTCATATGTTAGAGGTATCTTAATGTTCTGTCACCCCGAAGGTAAGGGGTGTTAACTCAAATTTCGGGACATTTGTCCCACTTACAGGTATGATCACAACAAATCTGCAACTGCGGAATTTAATGGAAGAGCTGACAGGCAACGATAGCACCAGCAGTGCTATCACACTGCGAACCCTTCAGCCTAAACAAAGACTGATTGTACAGGATCAGGCGCTTCAGAGTGTATATATTATCAGGTCAGGTGTAACCAAGTGTTTTATTACAGAAAACAATGAGAAAGATTATATCCTGGATTTCCTGGGAGAAGGTGAGATCCTTGGCGAGATTGAAGCGATCAGGCATACCAGGGCAACATGCACAATAGAGGCTATCACGCCAACGACTGTTTATACCATGAGCAGCACACAGTTTCATCATTTTTTCAGAACACTGCCTGCCTTTGGCAGCGTTGTGCTGGAACTGATAGCTGCCCGGCTGGCCAGGATCTCCGAGAAAGCAGCAAGGCAACAGCTGTATACCTTATCAGAAATGTTACCCCAGCTGTTGTCCGCACTCGAATCTCAGCAGATCACCTTTACCAAACAGGACCTTTCCGAATACCTGGGTATTTCCGTCAGAAGTCTGAACAGGTTACTGAAAGATGCCGGTAATACTACTCTTTGAGTGCAGCCATAAATTGCTTCGTTTCTTCCCTATAAATGGCAATCAGGTGTGTACGCATGGAATCCGGCGTAGGACTGGTTTGCCCGTTCGTCAGCATAGTAATGCTCCTGGAAGGTAATGCCGGCATATGACAGTCAATACAATTCTTCGAAAGCGTCGCTGCCGGCAGCGCAGTCATTTTACAGAAAGTGTGATCTTCCGTTTTATGACAATTCATACAGCGTTGGGAAAAGGCCTGGAACTGCTCTCTTTCATTATTATGCGGATTATGGCAGGATGAACAGTTCATCCCCTCGCTTTTTATAAAACACTTACTGGCAGTAAATAACTGGTATTGCTTTCCATGTACGTCAATCTCTGCCGTCTTCTCCGGACGGGTAAAATCAGGGAAGAAATAATCCGATAGATGATCCCCCGGTTTGAAATCAAAAGCAGGCTTTTGCGGAGTACCCAATCCGGAGTGACAAAGTGCACACATATCCAGCTTCTGCTGGTTCTTCAGGGAGCCGATCTTAGTAATGTGCATCGCATTTTTTTCCTGCGGATGATCTTTGTGAAAAGCTACATGTTCCGCCGCAGGACCATGGCATCGCTCACAATCAATACCATACACCAGCTGATTCTTTTCAAACTCCTCAGACAACTGCAGGCCCTCCATATTGACACGCTTAATACCCACCGCAGAACTATGACAACCGAAACAGGTACTGGGTATCATCCTGTCAAATTTGGGATAGGAAGGCGGGAAACCGGGACTATTGGCCCAGCTATGCGCAGAGATAAAATAAGACAGCGGCAACTGGAAATACTTCCCGTTTTGCCAGGAAAGGAAGGTCTGTGCCTTTCTGCCTGATCCTATACTGATATTAAACCGGTGTAATTCCTCTAAAGTGCTGTCCGATAAGGCCACCTGGAAAAGACCACTATCCCGGGCCTCCATTATGACCTTCGTTCCATTGCTGTAGGAAAAGACATTATGAGGACTTACAAAACTACCTTTAATAGCTGCCTGGGAGGCCGGACCGGAAGTTTTATAATGCCCGGTAGTGACATAGTTATCGTAGATATTCTTATGACAGCTGATACAGGCTGCTGCTCCTGCAAATTGCTTTCCCCGCAGGTCCTTTTCTTCCTTAGACCGTTTATTGATACATTGTGAAAAGATGATAATACAGGAAATGATCAGCAGGGATATGCATAGCAGTCGTTTGTTCATAACGTTGGAATAATGGCCGAATATAT
Source organism: Chitinophaga filiformis (assembly GCF_900102545.1). GTDB lineage: Bacteria > Bacteroidota > Bacteroidia > Chitinophagales > Chitinophagaceae > Chitinophaga > Chitinophaga filiformis. The sequence continues at coordinate 919,161 of NZ_FNBN01000001.1, forward strand.
AAAAATTTAATCACCCGCCTGCGCCTGCGGCCTTTTCGGATGCTAATATATAGTCAGCTATTCCCTCAATTTCGGCAGGCGTTAATACACCCTGCCAGGCAGGCATACCTTTGGTAACAATGCCTTGCATGATCGTTTTCCTGATATCCCCTTTAGAGCCTCCGTTGATCCATTTTCCGTCTATCAGGCTGGCCACTTTATCCCTGCCTTCCAGGTTATTGCCATGGCAACTGGCACATAACTGTATATATAAATCTCTGGTGCTACGGCCTTTCGCAGTAGAAGCAGGAGCAGCAGCAACTGCAGATGTATTAATGGCCGTGGTCAGCGCAGCAGTTGGCGGTGTGCCGCCTTTGGCGGGTTTGATACGCAACACCAGATCATATCCTTTTTCTGTAGGTGTCATATTACTTTCCGGTGGATCAACCTGTGAGGTGGAGATATATAAATATCCGTCAGGTCCTTCTGCTAAGGCACGGATACGGCCAAATGCGTTTTTGAGCAGGAAATTATAGGACGCTATTTTATTGTCCCGGAATGTTACATCGAGGATAGCTTCGCCACGCATACAGGCCACCAACAGATGTCCTTTCAAAGAGGGGAATGCCTTACCGCTATAAAACAATTAAAGTTCTGAAATTAGTGCTAAAAAACACGTCTGTCCTCCTTCATTATTACGTATCTTTTTGCAACCATGAAACAAAAGATCGCCCATATCACGCTCGTCGTTGACAATTACGACGATGCCATCCGGTTCTATACCGAAAAGCTTCATTTTACCCTCGTGGAAGATACTCCGCTGGGCGAAGGCAAAAGATGGGTGCTGATAGCCCCGCCGGGATCGGAGGGAAGCTGCCTGTTGTTAGCCCAGGCGGTTGGTGAAGAACAGCAAAGCAGGATAGGTAATCAGACAGGAGGAAGGGTATTCCTGTTTCTTTATACAGACGATTTTGAAAGAGACTTCCGGAACCTGCTGGATAAAGGGGTAAAGATTGTCAGACAACCTCTTGAACAGCCTTACGGAATAGTAGCTGTTTTTGAAGATCTGTATGGCAATATGTGGGATCTGATACAACCTGCCGGACGTTAATAAATCTTTTGTTAAAAGGGCAGGGGGAAACATTTACTATTGCTTTTTTCTCTAACTTCAATAGACTTTCCCCTGTTATATGCCTTACCTTAAAGCATTGCTGCTACTACTGCTCCCCTTGTACTTTTCATGTAATACCCATACATCAAAAGCAGAACATTCATTTTACTACTGGAAATCAAGCTATGACTGGGGCGACAACTGGGACCTGGGTTGGAACGCGCGGCCGGACAGTGTAAGAAAAGCGCTTGGTGTACAGCATTTTTACCTGCACTATTTTGATGTGGACTGGAGCGAGAATTTATCCATGCCTGTTCCAGAAGCGGAATTCGCCTCTTTGGAATCTATCGGCAGGCTGCTTGAGGATTGCCGCTACACGCCTGTTGTTTTTATTACCAACCGCACTTTTGAACAATTGCCAGACAGTTCCTGCGAATGGCTGGCTAAACGTGTAGCAGACAAGATCAACGCTTTCTCAGATAAGCTGGAAATAAGCGTCATTGATAGAAAGACAGCACGTATCTATGATCAATTGCCGTCTCCGATATATACTCAACAAGATTCTATTAAAAAAATAATAACTGCAGCCAGAGAAAGGTTAAATACCGAAATCCAGATAGATTGCGACTGGACAGCGGGCACCCGGGAAAAATATTTTCATTTTCTGAAGGCGCTCCGACATTACTATCCTGATAAGATACTTTCTGCCACCATCAGATTATATCCTTATAAGTATACTAAAAAAATGGGTGTACCACCCGTAGACAGGGGTATGCTGATGTGTTATAACCTGGGCGATATTAAAGATGCCAGTACCAACATTCCGTTTTTGATTTAAAGACGCTGCAACAATACTTTAATGGTCCTTCTTATCCTTTACAGCTGGACATTGCCTTTCCCGTTTTTGGGTGGTATGTATGGTTCAGAGGAAATGACTTTAAAGGTATTATTCACGACGGCCCTTCGCTCGTGAATGACACCATTACATTTGCCCATCTGGAGAAAAATCGCTACCGCGTGATGACGGATACCGTGCTTGGCGACAACTACTACCGATCGGGCGACATACTACGTATGGAATACCCCGACTCCAATATGCTTAATACAGCAATTGATATCGTAAAAGAAAACGTGCCCAGCTACCATCGCATTGCATTCTATCACTGGAACGAGTCTTCAATAATGACATATGAAAAAGTTATCCAAAAGGCTTTTACTGCTCGTTAACACTTCGCTGTTATTGGTCTTCCCATACATGCATACCCGAAGCTGTGGTCCGCAACTCCCTGTTGACCTGCGCTTTACATTATTTCAACCCGACCTCTCAGGGCGTAATAACCTGGCGCCTTTGTACTATCGTTTGCCTGCAAGCGGCTACTTTTATTCTGACCCGCAAAAAAAAGACTATCTCCGCAACTGCCGGGAATGGCAGAAAATAACAGGAAATACAGTTGCATTGAAAGATATCTACATGATACAGTATGATGAATCTCCGGGTGATTTTGTATATGCCTATCGTCATGGCGACTGGGAACACCTAAAAGACAACTCGTTTGTACAATGGCTAAAAATGCCTGCACATAAAAAGGAACTGGATTATATGGCTTTTGCCAAACACGTCGAGTACAGCCTGTTTGGTAATGCTGATCCCTGGGGAGCTCAGGCGCTTCCTGTAAATATGGAGGCCCTGATCAATACGGCAGCTCATAATTGCAGAAGTATAACATCCAGATTTCTGCAGCAACGCTATGCTTTCCAGATCGTAAAACTACATTTCTATAACAGGAATAAAGATGCGGGTGCTAACAACAATTTGATCGGTTATTACGATGCCTATCTGAAAGACAAACCAACCATTGTGTCCGACTGGGGTCTCTACTATTACGGGCTGGTACAGCGTGATCCCAACGTGCACCTGAAATATATGCTGGAAAGCTTTGACAGATGTGAAGAGAAAAAAGGCCCTGTATTTGGCAATATTACCCGACAGGACCTGGACGACTTTTCGACAGTTAAGTCAGACAAACATACTATTGCACTTGTTCAGGTATTGAAAGCATTGAAGCAACCCGGTAGGTCATTGCCAACATTGCAGCAATTGTACAATATTGAACCTAACTGCTCATATTTCCCTTTACTGATATGCAGAGAAGTTAATAAACTGGAAGACTGGATATCCACTCCTGAAATACTCGACTTCAATTCATCCATAAGGGAAAGCCTATTTTTTGCATCAAGGAACTACGAAATTAATACGGATGAACATCAACCAGATACTGCCTATGCATACTATGCAGCCAAAAATATTGAAAGCGACCGGCAATATCTACGCTCATTCAGGAACTTCCTTATCGGTATGCTGGAAAGGAAAAATATGAATAAGGATATGATCCATCTGGCTATTGCACATCTTGACAACATGGATGGACGTTATACTGACGCAGCATTTCATCTTGGTAAATTAGATCCTTTAAAAGATACACTTTATCAGCGGCAAGCCATTGTTGAGAAACTGATCGCTGCCTTTTACAGCAGGAACGTTACTGACCCTCGTGTTAAACAGTATCTGTACGGTCAGTTTCAGGTACTTGAGCAGCTTGGCTACGAACTGAGGGATACCCAGACAGGTGTGCCGAAAGACCAGGAAGGCGAAAACAAAGATATGCGTGCTTCCCTATTGTTAATGCTAAGTCAACGTTATAAACAGGCAGGAGATATGGTGACAGCTGGATTGTTATTTCAGAAAGCCAATCTGCTTGTAAACGAATATACTGGTGGTTATTATGGGAAGGAGAGTCCTGCAGTAAGCTATCGCAGGATCGCTTATTTCGATAAATACGCTACACCTGAAGATGTGGAGAAGCTGATACGGTTTAAACATCAATCCCGTAAAACACTATTCGAAAAAATGATTGTACCGGCAGTATGGGCTCCGGATGATTTCTACAGAGATGTAAAAGGAACATTACTCATCCGTCAGCAACGCTTCAGAGAAGCAGCTATGGAGATGGAAAAAATAGCTGACGACTTCTGGGAAAAGAACTGGGAGTACAAAAGCTATCTGACACGCATGTATATTGGTAGCCCCGGCATACTTGTGCCAGGTGAAGACCGCCGGAAACGTTATTCAATAACAAGCAAAAAAACAATACTAAGAGATATCCTGTCATTACAGGATAGCCTGTCTCAGGCTAGCACAATGGCGGCAAAAGCGCGCTTCCACTATCTGCTGGGAAATGCCTATTTCAATATATCCTATTATGGTAGGGAGTGGATGATGAGCGCCTACGGCCAATCATACTCAGAAACATCAACAGGGGTTCCGTTTAATTATAAATGGGCGTGGTTCTCCTTTTACCCGAATGAAAACATTTACAAAAGTGACTACTACCAGTGCACGCATGCTTTCAACATGTATGAAAAGGCATTACGCCTATGTGGGAAGGACAAGGAGTTACATGCGAAGATCCTGTTAATGCTGAACATCTGTGATAAGTCCAGATATACCTTCTTCACAGAGAAAGGAAAATATAACAAAGGTATTATAGACTACCGGCGTAAAACTGCAGCTTATAGATTTCCTTATCTGAAACAGTTAAAAGAACAGGACGGAGATACAAAAGTATTCGCAGACAGCCGTACTGAATGCCCCGATGTAGCAGCATTTAAATGATATCAGGCCTATTATTCCGAACAATATCCAAATATTTATACACATCCCCAAACCAGATGATTATCAAACACTAACAAGAGGTTCTTGCAGTTTATTTTATTACTATTCTTCCGAATCTTTTTTGGAATTCAGAAAATTGTTATAACCTTTGTATGGTAATTCAATTTACAATGGACACTGATCCCTACATGCGTGCTGATATGCACTTTTTACACTTCACCATTCTTAACACTTCTCCCCCCGGAATTTAGTTAGACGAGCGACGGAAAGTTTTTAAAAGGGCTTTTGTCTGCACACGTTTTTACTACAGCTACAACTGTAAAAGCAACGCTATACACATTTGTACGGCTTTGTACAATCTATTCGCGTATATACACATATACGCGGCCACAGCATTCTATTATCTATATCAAATAAACACAGCACAATTATGCAAACTCCTGAAGTAATCAGATGGCTGATGATTATCGGCCTGCCCCTACTATGCCTTATTCTCTACAAGTTCATCCTTCGAGTCTTCTTTGGTCTGGTTATCGTACCGGAAGATAAGATCGGTCTTGTAACAAAGAAATTCGTTCTTGTCGGTAAACAATCCTTACCGGAAGGCCGTATCATCGCCACCAATGGCGAAGCGGGTTTCCAGGCACAGACCCTGGCGCCCGGCGTTTATTTCGGGAAATGGTTCTGGCAATACGAAGTGACCTTTCAGTCATTTACCATTATCCCAACCGGCAAGATCGGTCTTGTACTGGCAAAAGATGGTACAGAACTGCAGCCGGGTGCTATTATGGCCCGTCGTGTGGATTGTGATGCATACCAGAATGCAGAATCATTCCTGAATAACGGCGGACAAAAAGGACGGCAGACCGCTATCATGACGCCGGGTTCTTATCGTATCAACACCTTTCTGTTTGACGTGGAGATCACTGATATGACCACAGTCCCTGATAACGCGGTAGGTATCGTTACCACACTGGAAGGCCAGGCTATCGAAACAGGCCAGATCGCGGGTAAGATCATCACTAACCACAACAACTTCCAGGATGCTGACGCTTTCCTTGCCAACGGCGGTTATAAAGGTCTGCAGGAACAGGTGATCCTCTCGGGTTCTTACTTCCTGAACCCATGGTTTGCCAAAGTGGAAATGCGACAGATGACGGAAATTCCGATCAGCCATGTGGGCGTTGTAATCTCTTACGTAGGTAGCGACGGTGAAGACCTCAGCGGTGCAGAGTTCAAACATGGTAACATCGTTGCAAAGAACCACAAGGGTGTATGGGCCGACCCACTGGGACCAGGTAAGTATCCTATCAACCCATACATCATGAAAGTAGAGTATGTACCTACGACCAACCTGGTACTGAACTGGGCCTCTGCACGGAGCGAAGCGCACCAGCTGGACAAGAACCTGTCTACCATCACGGTACGTAGTAAGGACGGTTTTACCTTTAACCTGGACGTGGCACAGATCATTCATATCCCATCTACCGAAGCACCTAAGGTAATTGCCCGTTTCGGTAATATGAGCAACCTGGTTACACAGGTACTGGAGCCAACCATCGGTAACTATTTCCGTAACTCCGCACAGGATGCTGAGGTGATCGACTTCCTGAAGAGCCGTAAGGAAAGACAGGATTCTGCTAAACAACATATCGGCAGAGTACTGGAGCAATACAACGTATTCGGTGTGGATACACTGATCGGCGACATCGTACCTCCTGAAAGCCTGATGAAAACACTGACAGACCGTAAACTGGCGGAAGAACAAAAGGTAACCTACGATACGCAGATGCGTGCACAGGAAACCAGGCAGGCACTCGAAAAAGAAACAGCTATCGCTGAAATCCAGAAAGAGATCGTAAAGGCTGACCAGGGTGTATTGATCGCAGAAAGGATCGCGGATGCTGCCGTTAAAAAGGCAACCGGTGATGCAAACAGCGTACGTCTGCAAGCCAATGCGGAAGCTGACAGGATGAAACTGCTGGCAAGCGGTGAAGCCGAAAAAGTACGTGTACTGGCGAAGGCAGAAGCTGAAAGAACAGAGCTGATCGCAAAAGCCGATGCGGAAAAGATCTCCCTGACTGGTAATGCGGAAGCTGAAAAGATCCTTGCTATCGGTAAATCCAGTGCCGAATCTTATAAACTGGCGGTGGAAGCGATGGGTGGTAACAACTTTACCCAGCTGAAAGTAATGGAAGCTATCGGTGAGCAGCATATCAAGATCATGCCTGACATCCTCATCGGAGGCGGAGATGGCACTAACGGCTCTATCAGCGGGTTACTGGGCCTGAAACTGCTGGAGCAGCTGGGCAACAAACAGGAAGGATCCAAAGAAGAGAATAAATAACCCTTTCATCCATTCTTATATAGCAGAAATGGCTGGTCTTCCTGACCGGCCATTTTTCATTATTTTATGGCAGTCCTATTCACCGCACAATCTGCGGAGAATAAGGCATCTAATCTCCGCAAACCCTGTCCGGCAAAATTCTTTATGAAATTCCTCTCAGTACTGTTATTTTTACTGACGTAGCTAATAAACTAATGATTGTCAATTATCTTAACATAATAGAATCTTATCAACAGGTCCAATGAGAACAAAAAACATCGCCATTAGCCGGAGTTATCTTATGATTTTCATAATGATACTAGGGTTAGGCTCGCCAGCCCTGGGGCAGGTCAAAAAAGGAAATACCAGCACTGTCCTCTACAAAAATCCCTCAGCACCGGTTGACGCCCGAGTAAAAGACCTGCTGAAACGCATGACGCTGGAGGAAAAGGTAGGGCAATTATGCACCCTGCTGGGATGGGATATGTATGACAAGCAAGGTGATTCCGTAGGTGTCAGTGAAGCATTTAAAACAGTGATCTCCAAACGGTACATCGGTAGTTTTTGGGCTACTTTAAGGGCCGATCCGTGGACTAAGAAGACACTGGTGACTGGTTTGACGCCAAAACTGTCTGCAAAGGCTACCAATGCCCTGCAGAAGTATATGATGGAAAATACCCGCCTGGGCATCCCTCTTTTGCTTGCAGAAGAGTGTCCGCATGGGCATATGGCCATCGGAACCACTGTTTTCTCCACATCCATTGGTCAGGCCAGCACATGGGACCCGGCTCTGATTCAGGAGATGGCAGCAACCATAGCGAAAGAAGCCCGTTTACAGGGTGCACATATAGGTTATGGCCCGGTATTGGACCTTGTGCGTGAGCCCCGCTGGTCCAGACTGGAAGAAACCTATGGAGAAGATCCCTACCTGATCAGCCAGATGGGTGTCTCTATGGTAAAAGGCTTTCAGGGTAGTAATATCAATTCCGGCCGCAACGTCATCTCTACATTAAAACATTTTACGGCATATGGCTCTCCTGAAGGCGGGCATAACGGAGGTATCGCACTTACCGGCCTGAGAGACCTGTATTCATCTTACCTGCCTCCCTTCCAGGCAGCTATCAAAGCGGGCGCCTTGTCTATTATGGCGTCTTACAACTCTATTGATGGCATACCATGCAGCTCCAACAGCTTCCTGCTGAAAGATGTACTGGTGAAACAGTGGGGCTTTAAGGGCTTCACGGTTTCTGACCTGGGCGGCATCCCAGGTGTACGCTCTAACCACCACGTAGCTGCCACCATAGAAGAAGCAGCCACACTGTCTATCAATGCCGGTCTGGATGCAGACCTTGGAGGGGAAGCCTATGGCGATGCTTTAATAAAAGCAGTGAATGAGAAGAAAGTAACCTTGGCTACTCTCGATACAGCGGTGGCCCATGTCCTGAGACTGAAATTTGCAATGGGATTATTTGAGCATCCTTATGTTGATGCAGATGTGGCGGAAAAATCAGTAGGTACGGCTGAGAACAAAGCACTGGCAAAACGCGTGGCAGCTGAATCCATTGTGCTGATGAAGAATGAAAACGGATTGCTGCCCTTAAATAAGACCATTAAGCACCTCGCAGTGATCGGGCCTAACGCTGATAACATTTACAATCAACTGGGCGATTATACCGCTCCGCAGCCCCAGGAAAAGATAGTCACCGTACTGGAAGGCATTAAAGCCAAAGTATCTCCCGATACAAAGGTGACCTATGTAAAAGGTTGCGCCATCCGCGACACTGCTCATGCCAGCATCAATGAAGCTGTAGCAGCGGCCCAGCAGGCAGATGCAGTAGTGATGGTACTGGGTGGTTCCAGCGCACGTGATTTCGAAACGTCTTACCAGAGCACTGGCGCTGCAGAAGTTAAATCAGCAGAAGTGGCTGTAAGCGATATGGAAAGCGGAGAAGGATATGACAGGGTAAGCCTTGACCTGATGGGTTTACAATCCCGTTTGCTGGAGCGTATCGTGGCCACCGGCAAACCGGTAGTGCTGGTACTGATTGAAGGCCGTCCGTTGAATATCAACTGGGCAGCACAGCATGTACCTGCCATTGTAAATGCATGGTATCCTGGTCAGGAAGGTGGTAATGCTGTTGCAGATGTACTCTTTGGCGACTACAATCCTGCCGGCCGTTTACCGGTTTCCATCCCTAAGTCAGTAGGACAATTGCCAGTGTATTACAACTACAAAAATGCCTCAAGACATGACTATGTGGAAATGGACGCGAAACCTTTATACAGCTTCGGCCATGGTTTAAGCTATTCTACTTTCGACTATCAGAACCTGAAAACCAATGTACAGGCAGCAGGTAATAATCTGAAAGTGTCTGTTACTTTCACATTAAAGAATACCAGCAAGGTTGCCGGCGATGAAGTAGCGCAGTTGTATGTCCGTGATGATGCCAGCTCTGTTGTTACTGCGGTAAAACAACTGAAGAAATTCAGACGTATACACCTGGCAGCAGGCGAACAGCAGGAGGTTACTTTTGAGCTGTTACCTGAAGATCTGAGATTGCTGAATGTTGATATGAAATGGGTAGTGGAACCAGGCACCTTTAGCGTAATGGTTGGCGCTTCCTCTGAAGATATCCGCGTAAAAGGCAGCTTTGAGGTAAAGCAACAGGTATTGTGTAAGTATTGATCTATCGTATATAAAATAAAAATGGCCATCACGCACAAACGCGATGGCCATTTTTATTTTATAAGTATTTCTAAGTTATGCTGAGGTTCATTGGCAGTAACTGCTTCTCCGGAATACCGATTATAAAAGTAGCGCCGTTATCGATCTCACTCGTTGCTGTAATAAATCCATTATGTTGTTCCATGATCTTCTTGCAGATAGATAACCCGATACCTGTACCTTCTATCTCATGATAACTGTGCAATCTCTTAAATACAACGAAAATATCTTCCACGTACTGGCTTTCAAAACCAATACCATTATCCGTTACAAAGATTTTGTAATACTTGCCATTCTCTCTCTCACTCATATATTGATGATCCGGTGAAGTCACCATCTCTGCATAAATATGCACTTCTGGTGCCACTTCCTTTTTCCGGAACTTCAATGCATTGCTGATAAGGTTATAGAACACCTGTCGCATCAGGGTAGGAATTACCTGTAAAGAAGGCAAGGAGTCGATCTGTATCCGGGCATTGGTTTGTTGTATCTTGATCTCCAATTCTGTCAACGCTTCTTTTACCAGATCATTCAGATCACACTGCATAAAGTCGCCTCCCTGTATGGAATGACGGGAAAACCGCAACAGATCACTCACCAGTTGCTGCATGCGAATAGTCGCATTGGTGATCTTTTGTACATATTTATCAACCTCCGCTTCACCGCTTTTCTTTTGCAGGATCATATCACTGAAGACCCTGATCTTACGCAAAGGTTCCTGCAGGTCATGAGAAGCAATGTAGGCAAACCTGTCCAACTCTTCGTTCACCGCCTTCAGATGTATGTTATTCTGCAGCAGCTGCTGGTTCAGCTCACGCACTCTGAGTTCGGAAGCCTCTCTCTCTACTATTTCCCTTTGCAGGGAAGCATTTGCCAGCAGCAGCTTCTGTTCCTGAGCGATGAGAGATTGTGTTTTACGGTACAGCTCTACGAACAGTCCCACTTTTACGCGCAACAATTCAGGATTAACAGGTTTATAGATAAAGTCGACTGCTCCTACTCTATATCCTTTAAAAATGGCCTCCTCTTCATGACTGTGTGCTGTAATAAAGATGATAGGGATGTCTTTCAGTTTCTCCCGCTGATAAATAAGGGCTGCTGTTTCAAAACCATTCATATCGGGCATCTGCACATCCATCAGTATCAGTGAGAAATCGAATTCCTTTAACAGTATTTTCAACGCAGCCCTTCCCGAATTGGCTTTTATGATCGTATAGCTTTCCCTCTCCAGGATGGATTCTATAGACAATAAATTATCCTGCCGGTCATCAACAACCAATATTTTAATTAAGCCCTGGTCCTGCAAAATTGTTCGATTTTCAAAATGAATACTTTAATCTTATCTGTACAGCCAAACACGCATCAGCGACAGCAATTGATCAATTTTTAGTGGCTTGGTGATATAATCAGAAGCTCCTGCTTCCAGGCATTTCTCCCTATCCCCCTTCATAGCTTTCGCAGTTACAGCAATAATAGGCAAGGCACTGTTTTTATGCTCTCTTCTGATCTTTTGCATCGTTTCATAGCCATCCATTTCAGGCATCATGATATCCATCAATACGATGTCTATGTCACTGTTTTCACTGAGAATGTTCATTGCCTCCTTACCACTTTCCGCTGTGATCGTATTGATATGGAATCTTTCAAATGCCGTGGTCAGTGCAAACAGATTACGAACGTCATCATCTACTACCAGTACATTCTTATGGATCAACACATCCTTCTGGGAACGGAGATCTTCAATCAGCTTTCTCTTTTCCGGCAACAGAGACTGGTGATTAATATGCAACTGCATCACCGTTTCTTCCAATAACAGGTCAAGGGAATTAACGCCTTTCAGTAATATTTTATTGGCATACTGCTTCAACTTTGACTTTTCACTATTGGAAAAATCTTTCGCGGAATATACAATGACCGGTGTCGCATTGTGCCGGTTCACCGTATTCATATTGGCAACGAATTCTGCGCCGTCAATGTCCGGCAGCATATAATCTGCAATGATACAATCATATACTGTATTATTTACACGTTCGATTGCTGCTTTTCCGTTTTCTACGAATTCCATTTCGATCAGATCACCATTGTCCAGTATTCTGGCAATCTGGGATGCATCCGGCTCATTATCTTCCACAACCAATACCTTTTTCGTTCTCCGGACATCATGTTCTAATATATTGGCAAACAACACATTCAATGCTTCCGCTTTCAATGGCTTCAGGCTAAAGCTTCTGGCGCCACGGTGCATTGCCAGTAAACGGTTCTCTTCTCCGGAGATCAGGTGAATAGGAATATGCCGGAGATTAATATCGTTCTTAAAGAGATCCAATACTCTCCATCCGCTGGCATCCGGCAGTTTTACATCCAGCGTCACTGCGATCGGATTGTATTTATTTGTCAGGTCGAATACATCTCCGAAACTGGTTGCTACCACTACCTTCAGGCCCATTTCATGTGCCTTTTCCAGCATAATTTTGGCAAAGCGCACATCATCTTCCACAATCAACACTACTTTATCGGTATCGATAACGTGTGTCCGGTCGTCACCTATTTCATTGATGATCTCATTCAATCCTTCCAGGTCTTTTATTTCAGGAAGTTTTACTCCCGGGATAGACGGTATGATAGTAGCTTCATATCCTTCAGGTAACTGGTATTGTCCTACCGTCAGGCTGCTTTGTTTCTCCCGTTTAATAGTCGCAGGATTATACTGCAGTGGCAGGAACAATGTAAAAGTGCTACCGCGGCCAACCTCACTCACCAGTTCAATGGAGCCACCCAGCAGGTCTGCCAGACCACGGCTGATAGACAGTCCCAGACCAGTACCTCCGTACTTACGGCTGGTAGAGCCTTCTGCCTGCTGGAAGGCTTCGAAGATAATGTTCTGCTTATCTTTCGAAATACCTATCCCCGTATCCCTGATCTCGAATGCCACTACTCTGGCTGCACTTTCCAGGCTTTCATTTATCATACGCCAGCTGCGTTTTGCTTCATAGATACGGAGCCTTACTTCTCCTTTTTCTGTGAACTTAAACGCATTGGAAAGCAGATTTTTCAGGATCTGGTTCAGACGCTGTACATCCGTTTCCAGGGAGGCCGGTAACTGATCGTCCATATCAATACGGAAGCGCAGGTTCTTACTTTCTGAGACGTGTTTAAAGGTTGTCTCCACAAAGGATACTACCTCGTTGAAACGTACCTTGATAAAGTCTGTAGAAATATAACCGGATTCGATCTTAGACAGGTCGAGAATATCATTGATCAGCTGGATGAGGTCATCACCACAACTATGAATCGTTTTAGCGTAACGCACCTGTTTTTCATTCAGGTTGCCATCATGGTTCTCATACAGTTGTTGTGCAAGGATCAACAGGGAGTTCAACGGCGTACGCAACTCGTGCGACATGTTGGCAAGGAACTCTGATTTATACTTGGAAGTAAGCTGTAACTGTTCCGCTTTTTCTTCCAGTGATTTCCTTGCTTCTTCCACCTCCTTATTCTTCTCTTCCACCTCCTCTTTCTGTTTCACCAGCAGGTGGGCTTTATCCTGCAATTCTTCGTTCGTACGTCTTAATTCATCTGCCAGTGACTGAGACTGTTCCAGCAGGTCTTCCGTCCTGGAGTTCGCTTCGATCGTATTCAACACGATACCGATACTTTCTGTCAGCTGACTGAGGAAGTCAAGGTGTGTCTGGCTGAACATGTCAAAGGAGGCCAGTTCTATCACCGCCTTGATCTGCGTCTCAAACAGTACCGGCAGCACGATCAGGTTCACTGGTGTAGCTTCTCCCAAACCGGAGCTGATCTTAATATAGTTGGAAGGTACGTTTGTCAGCAGGATACGTTCTTTCTCCACGGCGCATTGTCCTACCAGACCCTGTCCGAGTGCAAATTCACGGGAGATGCCTACCTCGCTGCCATAAGCGTATGCTGCAAATAATTTCAGTTTTGGATTTTCCAGGTTCTCTTCCTGTTCCAGGATGTAGAACATACCTTTCTGCGCGTTCACCACCTGTGCCAGCTCTGAGAGGATACGACGGGTTACTGTATTCAGATCTTTCTGTCCCTGCAGCATCTGCGTGAACTTGGCCAGGTTGGATTTCAACCAGTCCTGTTCCTGGTTACGCAGGGTTGTCTGTTTCAGGTTGGCGATCATCTGGTTAATGGTATCCTTCAGCTCTTCTACCTCACCTTTCGCTTCCACACGGATCATCTGGGTGAGATCACCTTTCGTTACCGCCGAAGCTACCGCAGAGATAGCACGTACCTGCGTAGTAAGGTTTTCCGCCAGCTGGTTCACGTTTTCTGTCAGGTTCTTCCAGATACCGGAAGCACCAGGCACGCTCGCCTGGCCACCCAGTCGTCCTTCCACACCCACTTCACGGGCCACCGTCGTCACCTGGTCAGCAAACAAGGCCAGTGTATCGATCATTTCATTAATCGTCTCTGTCAACTGTGCCACCTCACCGCGTGATACGATGGATAATTTCTGTTTCAGGTTACCGGTAGCCACGGCAGTTACCACTTTAGCGATACCACACACCTGGTTGGTCAGGTTGGACGCCATCATGTTTACAGAGTCTGTCAGGTCTTTCCAGGTACCACCCACACCCTGTACTTCTGCCTGGCCACCCAGCTTACCTTCCGTACCCACCTCACGGGCCACACGGGTCACCTCAAAGGCGAAGGAGTTCAGCTGGTCCACCATCGTGTTGATGGTATTTTTCAGATCGAGGATTTCCCCTTTTACGTCTATTGTTACCTTCTTGGACAAGTCACCGGAGGCCACCGCTTTCGTTACCTCAGCGATGTTACGCACCTGTGATGTCAGGTTACCCGTCATCTGGTTTACGGAATCCGTCAGGTCTTTCCAGGTACCAGCTACACCCGGTACGAATGCCTGACCACCCAGTTTACCATCAGTACCCACCTCACGGGCCACACGCGTTACCTCAGAGGCAAATGCACGCAACTGGTCCACCATCGTATTCAGCGTTTCTTTCAACTGCAGGATCTCTCCGCGTACGTCCACCGTAATCTTACGGGACATGTCTCCATTTGCCACCGCGATGGCCACATCGGCGATGTTACGCACCTGGGCTGTCAGGTTACCCGCCATCTGGTTTACAGAGTCCGTCAGGTCTTTCCAGGTACCGCCTACGCCCGGTACGAACGCCTGACCACCCAGTTTACCGTCGGTACCTACCTCACGCGCTACACGCGTTACCTCAGAGGCAAATGCGCGCAGCTGTTCCACCATGGTATTGATGGTATTTTTCAGTTCAAGGATCTCTCCTTTAACGTCTACTTCAATTTTACGTGACAAGTCACCATTTGCCACCGCTGTTGTTACCTCAGCGATGTTACGTACCTGCGATGTCAGATTGGACGCCATGATATTCACGGAGTCCGTCAGGTCTTTCCATAAGCCTTCTACACCAGGTACATCTGCCTGTCCGCCGAGTTTACCTTCAGAACCTACCTCACGCGCCACACGGAACACTTCCGAACCAAAAGAGTTCAGCTGGTCCACCATCGTGTTGATCGTATTTTTCAGCTCAAGGATCTCTCCCTTTACGTCCACCGTGATCTTACGTGACAGGTCTCCTTTCGCTACCGCTGTCGTCACCTCGGCGATGTTACGCACCTGTGCCGTCAGGTTAGATCCCATCTGGTTCACTGATTCTGTCAGGTCTTTCCAGGTACCACCCACACCCTGCACTTTTGCCTGGCCACCCAGCTTACCTTCCGTACCTACTTCCAGTGCCACACGGGTCACCTCAGAGGCAAAAGAGTTCAGCTGGTCCACCATCGTATTGATGGTCTTTTTCAGCTCGAGGATCTCTCCCTCTACGTTCACGGTGATCTTTTTGGACAAGTCACCATTCGCCACCGCTGTTGTTACTTCCGCGATGTTACGCACCTGCGCTGTCAGGTTAGACCCCATCTGGTTCACAGAGTCCGTCAGGTCTTTCCAGGTACCACCCACGCCCTGCACTTTCGCCTGACCACCCAACTTACCTTCTGTACCTACTTCGAGTGCCACACGGGTCACCTCAGAAGCGAAGGAGTTCAGCTGATCCACCATGGTGTTGATGGTATTTTTCAGTTCAAGGATCTCTCCCTTTACATCCACCGTGATCTTACGCGACAGGTCACCTTTCGCCACTGCCGTTGTTACGTCTGCAATGTTACGTACCTGTGCGGTCAGGTTGCCCGCCATCTGGTTTACGGAATCGGTCAGGTCTTTCCACACACCACCTACGCCTTTTACCGTTGCCTGACCACCCAGTTTACCTTCGGAACCTACCTCACGGGCCACACGCGTCACCTCTACCGAGAAGGAGTTCAGCTGGTCCACCATCGTATTCATCGTGTTTTTCAGCTCCAGGATCTCCCCACGTACATCCACGGTGATCTTGCGCGACAGGTCACCTCTCGCTACCGCCGTCGTTACCTCTGCGATATTACGTACCTGGCCTGTCAGGTTGGACGCCATCTGGTTCACGGAGTCTGTCAGGTCCTTCCAGGTACCTGCCACCCCTTTAACCTCTGCCTGGCCTCCCAGTTTACCATCCGTACCCACCTCACGCGCCACACGCGTTACCTCAGATGAGAAGGAGTTCAGCTGGTCCACCATGGTGTTGATCGTATCTTTCAGTTCAAGGATCTCTCCCTGTACGTCTACTGTAATTTTCTTGGAAAGGTCACCCTTCGCTACCGCAGTGGTCACTTCTGCGATATTACGCACCTGTGCCGTCAGATTACCTGCCATCTGGTTTACGGAGTCGGTAAGGTCCTTCCATACCCCCGCCACATCTTTTACTTTCGCCTGTCCGCCGAGTTTACCCTCGGAACCTACTTCACGGGCCACACGCGTCACCTCGCGGGAGAAGAGATTCAGCTGTTTCACCATCCCGTTCACTTCAGTGGCAATACGTGCAAATTCGCCCTGCAGTACGTGGTCTTCTATCTGTAGCGGCATTTCCTGGGAAAGATTTCCTTTCGCCACAGAGCTGATTACATGTGCTATCTCGATAGTAGGATGTACCAGATCAGAGATCAATGTATTAATAGAGAACACTGCTGTGTCCCAGGATCCCTTTGCGGTACGTGGCATCACCACGCGGTGGTTCAGGCGTCCCATTTTCCCGATGGTATTCCGGGCCAGGGTTAACTCTTCTACCAATGTTTCGTTCAGGGAGATGATCTCATTGACGGTATCACAGATCTTACCACTTAATCCAATGCTGTCTGCCGGCATCCTGGCTGAAAAATTACCGCTTCTAACTTCAGACAATACTTGTAAAAGTTGGCGTAAATCTAATTCATCAGCTACTGGCGCATGGACCTGTTTCGTTTGTTTTTTGCGCTTGGTTGTGGAAGTCTGTGGAGTTTTTTCCACAACCTTTTCAGGCAAGGCAGTATTATCGGGACTTTTTCTCCGCGTGTTCATGATAAAGGTGTTAGCTTGAAGCTATATATATAAATCAATTCTTTCTTTAAGTTGTGTTTCCTGTTCTTAAGAACTTAATTCTATACCATATAGATGCTATTGTATTATGTGGTTTGAAGTAAGTACTTTTGTTTCCATAAAAACAACTTAACAGATGCAACTTTTAGGCCATTCGAAGAGGCTGATCCTGTTGGCAGAAGATGATATTGATGACCAGGAGCTGCTAGAAAATGCGATTGAAGAAATAGATCCTACCTGGCAACTCGTATGCATTCCCAACGGCAGAAAGTTTGTCAAATACCTGGATAGTATCGGAGAAGAAGAATTGCCAGCGCTCATGATCCTGGATTATAACATTCCGGAGCTAACCGGAGTAGAAGTTGTTAAAGAACTGAATGATCAGGGACGTTTTATGGACATTCCGAAAATTATCTGGAGCACTTCCACTTCACCTATATTCAAAGCTAAAAGCATCGAACTGGGGGTTAAGGACTATATTACCAAACCCAGTGACCTGGCCTCTTTCCGGACTACTGCACAGTATATGCTTTCTTTTGTCAAATAATGAACGGCGGATAAAATGTAGATTGCACCAACGATGGTGAATCTTTCCTTTTACAAAGAACAATATCAGTCCCTGGATGCCGACACAAGGATCGTCATTGACGTGCTATCCGTCTATCTCTATCCATTGGAGCGGTATACGTTCATTGATGCCGTGAACCGCGTCAGGGAAATGCCACAAGACAGGATTATCGATATACTGGAACTGTTGAAAGAAAAAGGCCTGGGCAACTACAACCTGGCCGGTAACTATTCACTGATACCAGAACTGGCGTTTCTCCTGTTTCCCGACAATATCCGCCAGCCGCAATACCTCCGCCTGCTTGATCACGCGAAACCATACTCTTTTTACAGTACCAGCGCCCGCCTACAGGAACTACAGCAGTTACTGACGGCTTTCTTCACCGGAGAAAAATCCTTATTGCTCCCCCCGGTAAGAAAGATCTCTTTTGAATTGCAGGAATACTTTCCGCACCTGTGTTATCTGTTATATTATCCAGAATATGAGGGTTTACTACGTTTGTTTGATACAGATAGTGTCATAAAAATATATACTGCAGCTGTAAGACAACATTTGCTGGCTCTGGCGCCCCTGGAGGCATTACATGCGTTCAGACAACAAATGGCGGCATTTATCCGGGTGGAGGCATCTGCACTTGCCCATGCAGAAGTTTCACTACAGGAAGGCTATATTAAAGAAGATATTAGTGGTACTGATGCGCTGTATGCAGGAGCTGTCGTACAGCTGTATGAAGGCCAGCCAGACAAAGCGCTGGCACTATTTGAACAAGGGATCAAGCAACAGCGGCAGCAGGATAAAAAGAACAGTATCCCTGTGTCACCGCTTTTTGCCTTTTTATATACCTATACACTCACTGTATTACCGGAGGAAAAAACATACACCGTCATCAATAAAATCCTGGCGGCATATGACAAAAAACTATTCCAGGATATTACACCGGCTATCAGCCTTTTACACTTTCATAATGGCAGAAAAGAGCGTGCCGAACATATGTTGCAGATCCTGCTGGAAACAACTTTCCGGCAACCGGAAAAACACCTGCTCAGTTATCTGTCGCTATTATGTCTGCAGGCCTTCTATCCTAAAAGCAAGCTCCTGAAAACATATGGCTCTTTCATTAAGGAATTGCTTTATAAGGGCATCCATCATCACTACCGCCTGCTCACATATGAACTGCTCTACCTTTTCCGGGAACACGCCTATCTGGGTACAGAAAAAACTTTCCGTGAGCTTGCAGCGCTTATGGGCAAACAGCCCATATTTTCCCGTATGCAGGCCGTACCTGAATGGGAACGGCTGCTGAATACCCTGATCCTGCCATCTGTCAATAAACCATTGAAAGAAAAGACACCAGCCATTACCCGTATTGCCTACCTGATAGATGTAAGCAGATCGGAGATACTGCCGGTTATACAAACACACCAGGGAGATAGCGGCTGGAGCCGAGGCAGACCAACAGACCTGAAAAAACTCAAGGAAGGGCAGCTGGAAAACATGACAGAGCATGATTTGAGGATAGCAGGCACCATCCTGAAAGAGAGCTATCATACCTATGGTACAGAGTCATATATTTTTGGGGAAAGGGTCTGGCAGGAGATAACCGGCCATCCCTATCTTTTTACGTTGGACGATCCCACGGTCCCTGTAGAAGTGACCAGGGGGCAGCCGGAACTGATCGTAAATGGGACGGGCAAAGGCTATATATTCAGCACCAATATCAGCGATCACACGCGGGAAATAATGCTGATAAAAGAGACGCCTACCCGTTTAAGGGTGATCAGGCTGACGCAACAGCAACGATCTGTTCTGCAAACATTGAAACAGATAGGTACTGTGCCTGCAGAAGGCAAGGACAAACTATTAGAGGCACTGCGGAATATTGGGGCACATATCACCGTCCATTCCAATTTAGACGATACAGCTACTTTAAATATAAAACAACGTGCAGCCGATGCACGTATACGGGTACAACTACAACCCACCGGAGATGCGCTTAAAGCTTCTTTCTTCGTAAAACCGTTTGCGGTTGATCCTCCTTACTGTAAACCGGGAGAAGGGGCCCGGCATCTTATCGGTGTTACCAATGGGGAAAGATGCCAGGCTATCAGGGACCTGGAAGCAGAGAAAAGCAATCTGGCCAGACTGATGATCCTCATACAGGAATCTGTTGCACAGGAAGTAGTGGATGATACCATTATCTTCGATGATCCACTGGACTGCCTGCAACTACTTGAAATAATATACCGGCATCCTGAACTGGCAGTAGCTGAATGGCCGGAAGGGCAAAAACTGAAAGTCAGGGGAGTAGCACATCAGACGCAGCTACGCGTAACGATCCGTAAAGTGGATGGTAAATGGTTTGCCTGCAACGGAGAGCTGAAAATAGATGAAGACACTGTCTTGTCTTTAAAGGAACTGCTGGATGCAGTGAAGCTAAGCCCTACACGATTCATCACATTAAGAAACGGCGAATTCCTTTCACTCACTACAAAACTGCACAGGCAACTCAATGAACTGGCCAGCACGGCATTGACCGAACACGAGCAGATACATATCCGTCCGCTGGCAGCACACATGCTGGATGAATTGCTGGAAGGTGCCGGCAACGTGGATACAGATGAACACTGGAAGGCATTGCGCGCCAGGCAGGCGACAGCTGAAGATATTCATCCGGAAATACCGGCTACTTTACAAACACAGTTACGTCCTTACCAGGAAGAAGGTTTCCGTTGGATGGCACGTCTTGCAGAATGGGGGGCAGGCGCCTGCCTTGCGGATGATATGGGCCTGGGTAAAACCATACAGGCTATTGCCATGTTGCTATACCGGGCCAGTGAAGGACCTGCACTGGTCGTATGTCCGGCTTCGGTATTGCCTAACTGGGCCAATGAACTCTACAGGTTTGCACCTTCCCTGCAGGTAAAACAGATCAGTAATGGTAGCCGGTCGGCTGTACTGAAAGTAGCAGGCCCTTTTGATGTAGTCCTGATCACTTATGGCATACTGCAATCAGAAGATAAACTACTGGCAGGCGTCCATTGGAATACCGTGGTACTCGATGAAGCCCATACCATCAAAAATTACCAGACTAAAACTTCCAGGGCAGCCATGGCATTGCAGGCCGGATTCAAACTGATCCTGACGGGTACACCGGTACAAAATCATCTGACGGAAATATGGAACCTTTTTAACTTCATTAATCCGGGACTGCTCGGCAACCTGCAACACTTCAATAAACAATTTGCCACACCGGTCATTTATAATACGGAAAGCAGTGTCACCAAACATCTCAGGAAATTAATCGGCCCATTCATGTTGCGCCGCACGAAAACAGCGGTGCTGGATGAACTGCCAGAGAAAACCGAGATCGTAAAAATGGTGTCCCTCTCACCGGATGAAGCGGCGTTTTATGAAGCGATGCGCCGGAATGCAGTGGAGAACATCAAAAAATATAGTCAGGAAAAGAATAGCAAACAGCATCTGAACACATTGACCGAAATAGGTAAACTGCGGATGGCGGCATGTAATGCCCGGATGATAGATCCGGAGATAGATATACACTCGTCCAAACTGGCGGTATTCCTTGAAATAGTAAAAGAACTGATCGACAACAACCATCGCGCGCTGGTATTCAGTCAGTATGTGCGTCACCTGGAGCTGGTACGGCAGGCATTGGATGAATTGTGCATATCCTATTGTTATCTGGATGGCAGTACACCTATACCTGCAAGAGAAAAAGTAGTGCAACAATTTCAGTCAGGTGAAGGATCACTATTCCTGATTAGTCTGAAAGCGGGAGGAACTGGACTGAATCTGACTGCTGCTGATTATGTAATACATCTTGATCCCTGGTGGAATCCTGCTATCGAAGAACAAGCTTCCGACAGGGCTTACCGTATCGGCCAGACAAGGCCTGTTACCATTTACCGGCTGGTAGCAAAACATACCATTGAAGAAAAGATCATTGCCCTTCATCATAGTAAAAGAGACCTGGCCGACAGGCTGCTTGAAGGAAGTGATATCAGCGGCAAATTATCAACTGAAGAATTACTTTCGCTGATCGCTAAAAACTGATAATAGTAGTTTAAATAAAAATCCTTATACCATGCCATCTCTGTTGCCCTATAGGCAAATCACTATCAAAAGTCACTTACAACCTAACGATGTTATAAGGAGGCTGTCAGAAAAAGTCGAGTATGCCCCCGATAAAGAAGTCTTGTTCCTGAAGTATTGGGAAATGTCTTCCTCATATTTCACGAAAGAGGTTATCGGCGATCAGTTTACCCTTTCTTATATCGACGCGAGAGGGAGACAGGGTATGGCCGATACCAGAGGAACGATCAGTCGTAATGAAAACGGCACTACTATCAGCATGCGTATCCGTATATTACCAATATACCTGCTGTTTCTGGCGGTTTCCGCTATGTTACCTGTATCGTACTTCCTTGAGGAATTCGGAATGATCATAATCTCTGCCGATTATGCATTTTCAGGTAAGGCACAGCCCTGGGCCTTTATTCCACTGTCTATACCACTGGTAATTATATATAGCCTATTGATACTCGTTTTTAATACGGCATGCTCCCGCCTGAAGAAATTTATGATCAGTATCACTGAAGGGACAGAAGTAATCGTTGAGAGCAATCATCCCTAAAACAACCGATAGATTTTTAATAATTTATCGATCAAAAAATGCGGAATTTTTATTCCATAACGTCTTTTTTTACATTTTAATATTAAATATTTCAAAAAGAGAAGAAATAATTTCCTGATATCAAAATTTGATTATCTTTAGCGTATACTATCCTATGAAACACCTTTTTTACTTCGGCTCGAATCCCGCTACAGCGTGGACTTTGAGCCGAAGCTTGAAAATCTTAAAGATAATTTTTACTATCCTATGAATTACCTGCCTTTGTTGTAAAAGGCGTCAGAAAACCTTAATTAAATCCAACCCCATCTTATTAATTATGATTACTTTCAGGACCGGCTGGTATCCTGTTGTGATTTTTTGTTCCCCGCTGCGAATAATAAGGTAAAATATCTTATTCGTGACCTTAATTACACCCTTATATGACCTCTTCAAAAGAAGATAATGTCTTTCTATCGGTAATAGAACAGCATAAAGGAATTATCTATAAAATAGCGAACTCCTATTGCAAAAATACTGAGGACAGAAAAGACCTTATCCAGGAGATCGTCTTCCAGTTATGGCGATCGTTCGGCAGGTACAATGATCAGTATAAGTACTCCACCTGGCTATACAGAATAGCCCTGAATGTGGCTATCTCCTTTTACCGCAAAGACAGCAAAAGAACAGACCGTACTTCCGGACTTACAGCTGATATCATAATAGTAGCAGAAGAAAAAGAAGATACCGGACCGCAGCTTCAGCTCCTTCAACGCTTCATCAGTGAATTACCGGAACTGGACAGGGCTATCATGATCCTCTACCTGGAAGAAAAAAGCTACAGGGAAATTGCAGACATACTCGGACTCTCGGAAACAAACATTGCAACGAAGATCAGCCGCATCAAAAACAAACTAAAAAACAAATTCTCCACTATTCATAGTTAATTAATATGGAAGACATCGCATTAAAAGAAATGTGGGCAAATTATGATAAGAAGCTGGAAAAATCACTGGCTCTTAATCACCGTCTCCTTACTGAAATACAAACACAAAAAGCGCGGACGGCATTACGCCCATTGAAAACAATCAAGATCATTGCAGTTATTTTAGGGATATTATGGTCCTTATTGCTGCTTGTACTTGTATGCCTGGCATTATCCGCCATGACATATTACCGGCACTTCTTTGTCATCTCAGCACTGGCCATTACCACTGCCACAGTAACCGCTATCGTTGTTTATATCAGGCAGGTAATGCTTATTCAACAGATCGACAACAGTATGAATGTGGTGGAAACACAGCGTAAACTGGCTTCGCTTCAATCTTCCACTATCAACATTGCCCGGATACTATTCCTCTCTGCTCCTTTTTATACTACTTTTTACATTAATAAAAGTATGTTTGAACATGGAACCATCGGGTTGTGGGTACTGCAGCTAACCGTTACCACCGTATTCACAGCCGTGTCCATCTGGATATACCGTAATGCCCGGATGGAGAACGCTGATAAACGCTGGTTTAAGTTTATATTTGGTAGCAGTGAATGGACCTCCGTTATAAAGGCGATGAATTTCATGAAAGAGATCGACGCTTACGAAAAAGAATAAATCTGCAACATGTCAAAGAAAGTAACTTTTGATGCTGTAATAATACAACATGGCAATATGAATGCCGGCTATGTTAAGTTTCCCTACGATGTGCAGGAGCTATATGGCGTAAAAGGTCAGGTGAAAGTAAAGGCATTAATAGATGGTAAAGTGACCTACAGAGGCAGCCTGGCAAAAATGGCTACTCCCTTTCACGTCCTTGGTATTACCCAGGCCATCCGGAAAGAATTGGGCAAGGAATTGGGAGATACTATCCATATTGTATTGGAACAAGACAAGGAACCCAGGGAAGTAATATTACCTCAAGAAGTAATAGCGCTTTTCTCTAAACATCCTAAAGCGAAGGCTTTTTTCGATAAACTGTCTTATACCGACAGGAAGGAATATATTGTCTGGATCACTTCTGCCAAACGGGAAGAGACCAAACAGAACAGGCTCAACCTTTTGATCGAAAAACTGGAAAATGGCAGAAAATTAAACGACAAGTAAATATTCAACTGATTTATTAACTTGTAGCAGCTACTGTATGCCAAGAGAAAATGAGTGAATTGTCAAGACCTGATAAATCAATTCCGAGGGACCAGGAATTACAGATAAAATTTGCATTACATGCTGCCGGGATCGGTACGTGGGATGTAGATATCCTTAACCGTCAAGTTGTTCTGGATGACCGGTGCAGGGCACTTCTCTGTCTGGGTGAAGCCGAAGAGCCTACTTTTGAGTCCGTCATGGGACACATTTATCCTGCGGACCAACCAACTGTTATAGCAGCAGTCGAACAGGCTATACAGCCAGATGCTGATCATCTGTTCAATGTGCGCTTCAGAAGCATTGCCGAAGGCAACCAGAACGTTGTTTGGCTAAATGTAAAAGGACAGGCATACTTCAACGTTGAAGGAATAGCTACCCGCCTCTCAGGTATCAGCCAGGATATTACCGCCGAAGTTACTGCGAACGCAAAAGCACAGGCTGCAGAGAAGATGGCAGCGCTTGCCGTTGAGGCATCAGATGCAGGCATCTTTGCAATAGATCTCATTAATAATACCATCGATTTTTCCCCGAATCTATATTATATCATAACCGGCAACAGGGATACCGTTGTTAAAGACCGTGATGTGTTGATCAGTCATGTTCACCCCGATGACAGACTGGTAAGAGAACAGGCTTATAAAGAAGCCGAAAATACCGGCTCCCTCCACTATGAAGCCCGCTTCGTCTGGGACGACGGTTCCATCCATTGGGGGAAGTTGCGTGGTAAATACGAATATGATGCATACGGCACCGCTATTTCTTTCTCCGGCATCTGTCTGGACATTACTGCTCAGAAAGAGCAGGACAGGCTCTTAAAAGAGGTAGAACAGCGTTTTTCTCTTTCGTTTAATAATGCGGCCATCGGAATGGCCTTCCTGGATGGAAAAGGCAGGTTTCGGATGCTGAACAAGGCATTTGCCGGTCTATTGGGATATCAGGCAGAGGAACTGACCGGCAAATCCTATCTCAATATCATACATTCAGATCACCGGCGGGAAAACAACCAGCTCTTCGAAGAACTCCTGCAGGGAAAACGGGACGTCTTTAATCAGATAAAACGCTATCAGCGGAAAAATGGTACTACCCGCTGGGTACAGGTAAATATTGCAGGTATCAATGACCAGGACAACAGTAAAGAGAATATACTGGTGATCGCCTTTGATATCAGCAATGAGGTGACGGCAAGGAAAGAACAGCAAAAACTACTGACACTTATAGAAAACAGCAGTGACCTTATTGCTGTTGCCAACATGGATGGCACCATCACCTATATAAACGATGCTGGTGTGAAATTGCTCGGGATGGGCAGCAAAGTATCTGCCACCACCCGCAATATCAGGGACGTATTCACACTTGAACACCTGGTAGAACTGGAAAAGGAGATCTTACCCGCTATTGTCAATACTGGTAAATGGATGGGAAGGCAATATTACACCAACCTGGAAACGGGCGAACAGATGCCTTTTCATACCAATGCGTTCAGACTGGATAGCCCCATGAGCGGAGAACCTATCGCGCTTGCCTGTGTGGCACGCGACCTGAGAGCGGAACTGGATGTACAACAGGCCTTACTCGAAAGTGAAGCCCGTTTCCGTTCGCTGGTAGAAGAAGCCCCGGTGGCAACTGCGCTCTTCGTAGGTCCTCAGTTTATTATAGAAGTAGCCAACGATCCAATGATCGGGTTCTGGGGGAAAGGTTACTCCGTATTAGGTAAACCATTGGGAATAGCCGTACCTGAACTGAATGATCAACCCTTCATAAAGATCCTCAACAATGTATATACATCTGGTATGGCCCATCATGAAAAAGAGGCCAAAGCAGTGTTGATCATTGACGGCAAACCTGAAACTTTCTACTTCAATTTCACCTATAAGCCCTTGCTGAACGCAGCAGGAGAAGTATATGCCATTGTGGATATGGCCATCGATGTAACAGAACAGGTGCTGGCGCGGAATAAACTACTGGCATATCAGAACACACTGGAACTGGAAGTGGCAGAAAGAACAGAAGAACTGGCCGCATCCAATGAAGAACTGGCGGCGATGAACGAAGAACTGCAGGACGCCAATCTTAACCTGATACGTTCCAACCAGGAACTGGAACAATATGCATACGTTGCCAGCCATGACCTGCAGGAACCATTGCGCAAGATCCGCATTTATGCCGATCTGTTGAATCACAAGGACGATCTCCCTATACATCATAAACGGCTGGTGGAAAAGATCAACCAGTCGTCAGAGCGAATGTCCATGCTCATCAAAGATCTGCTGGAATTTTCCCGCCTGCTGGAAAAAGGGAATATGATGCGGGAAATAGATCTCACCATTATGCTGCAAAGTGTGATCAGCGATTTTGAATTGATCATAGAAGAAAAGCAGGCACAGATTATCATAGGCCCCTTACCGGTTGTGCAAGGCATCCCTTTACAGATCAACCAGCTATTTTATAACTTGATGAGCAATGCCCTGAAATTTACGCAGGCAGACATCCGCCCGGTGATCAAAATTACCTCCCGTCCTATTCCGGGAGAGCTGGTGGGTAACTATCTCGGTAAGCCGGATCGCCATAAACAATACTTCGATATCTCTTTCAGCGACAATGGTATTGGCTTTGATCCAAAATATGCAGACCAGATCTTTGAAGTTTTCAAACGACTGCACAATCGTTCCGACTATCCCGGTTCCGGTATAGGGCTATCCTTATGCAGGCGTATCATGGCCAACCATTCAGGCCATCTGCACGTAGAGTCTTCACCAGGTAAAGGCACCACTTTCCATATCATCATAGCAGGTGTATAACACCTCGTATAAACGAAAATCAAACTCGGGATATCAAATTTCAAAGCATTGAATTATTTTTACTGCCTGTAATTACTCCTGTACCTAACCTAAAACGCCATGTTACCTTTCTGGAATGATTATTACTACCTGATACTCATTGCACAACTTGTCTGTATTGTGCATGCTATGAAAAATGGGAAGAAAGACTGGATCTACATCCTGCTTTTCCTGCCAGGCATTGGCGCCATCGCCTATTTCATCAGGGAAATCTGGCCGACTATTAACGGGGGACAAGTGACCAGCAATCTCCAGGAATTATTTGTACCAGGACATAATATCAAGGAGCTGGAACGTAAAGTAAGGCTCTCTGATACCGTTGCTAACAAACTGGCATTGGCCAACGCATATGCACACCGCCAGGAATACCAGCGGGCGATAGAGCTGGCCCAATCCTGCCTCAATGCCCATCATGCAAACGATCAGGGTATTCTGCTGTTACTGGCAAGACTATATTTTTATAATGAACAGTACTTTGAGAGTGTATCCTTCTATAACCGGCTGCTGGGCATGCGTAATTTCCGGATGACCAAACAGGAAGATGAACTGCTGTATGCAAGGGCATTAGAAGGCAGTACTGACTATGTAAAAGCGGAAGAAGAATACAAAAAGGTGATCCGTGTACATCATTCAATGGAAGCCATGTACTATTACGGAATGATGCTGAAGAAACAACAACGTACGCAGGATGCAAAAGCACAGTTCCAGGCTGTAAAAGATGAAATAGAACTCCATCCCGGATATGTACGCAGGTTGAATACCCAATGGGTGAGACGCTCCAGACGGGAAATGGCCGATTTATAATAAACAAGCCTCCAAAGCTTTTTACAAAGACTCTGGAGGCTTTTCTTTTGTATGTTATCAGTTAGTACTGATCCTGTGCACTTTCAGGTTATCATAATAGATGTATCCATCTGTAGCAGACTCCCAATAATCCTGGCTACCTCCACGGAAAGTATGGAAAGTTAAGCCTTTAATCAGTCGTTTGCTGTCGTTTGTTGTCCACCGGATATCCTGGTCAAGTACTACCGTACCATCAATCACATATTGTACATGACCGTTGGTATTGCTGCCGGTATTACTTTTCACATACAGATGTACATGATAGGTTTGCCCTTTATTCAGACTGCCCGAAGAAGGATAGGACTTACCAAAGGTTTCTCCATACTGGCCTGACTGGTCCTTGAAATAAACATAAGGCTGGAAAAATACCCGGCCCGCGTCAGTCTGATACCACATCAGGCGCGCAGAACCACCGTTACCGTCCCAACCCGGATCGCCACCGGTATTACCATCACCGATAGAGAAGCCGAAACCTAACTTTCCGCCCCTGCTCCAGTCAAACTGGCTGTGGAACCTGATGTCATAATCAACCTCATAGGCAGTACCGTCTGAGATATCAATGTTGGCTACCACACCACCTGCACCGGATAATGCATTCTTTAATAAGGTTATACGCAGATTGCCGTTAGAGATCATTCCCCGGCTATCCACCCAGCCGGTTACGTTACCGAAATCGGTAGCAGCGTTGTTTGCTGTATAAGTACTGCCATGGGCATAGTTATCCCAGTTTACACTCCAGTTGTTCAGGATAGTACTGCCCACTGCCTGGGTTTCCAGGCTACTGCCTGCAGCAAGGCGTTCCTCTTTAACGTTTTCTTTCGTACAGGCTGATAGTAATGTGATCATGGAGAGTGCGGCGCACCTGGTGACATTGACAATTTGATGTCTGTTCATTTTTGTAATGGTTTTTTAAGGGAAAATGAAAAAAGATATGCTCAATTATTGCGCTGTTTCGTCATTTGGCCATTAATACAATCGGTTGCATGCATGTACATAACGGTTCTTCTGGTTTTCAGACGTGGATTTCCATAGATGTCGGGCGAAGCTTGTATCAGTACTACCCGAATAAATAAAAAAGTTCCGGTCCGCCTGCGGCGGCCGGAACTACTATATAAGTTACAACACCGGTTAACGGGAAGTATTGCTTACTACTATCTTCTCTTGCTGGATCACCTGTTTATTGTCCCTCACGGTAACAATGTACACACCGTCTGGCAGAGAGGAAATGTTCAGGTTATTATAATTTCCCTTTATCCGCTGTGACAGTCGTCTTACACCAGCAATGCTGTATACATCTACTGTATACACTTTATTATCTGCAGGCAGGGAAAGGTTTAACGTATTGCTGGCAGGATTAGGCCAGATATGCAATACTGACTTTTCCTTCACCGGAGCAACTGCTGTTGTGTTAATATTAAGTGGCTGCGGATAAGTAAAAGGAAAGTCAATCTGTGCCTGTTTAAACTGCATTTCCACATCTGTTGACCAACCGAAAGCAGTATCAGCCTGTGCTTCAAGACTGAATTGTGCAGCGCCGCTCCAGAAGTGTATGAATTCGCCCAGATTGAGATCACGGGTATATTCACCATTATGCTGTGGGAAATATTGCGCCAGCAGGTCAAAATAGCGGTTTAAGGCTGCACTGGAATCTGCCCTGTCATAGATAGGGAAGAACCAGTCACGGAACCAATGCGTACCGGGTTTAGGGAAACTTTCCTCCTTCACCACAAAATCATTGTAAGCCTGCTGTGCATCGCCTTCCCAACCGAGGCGTTTCATGACGTCGTAGATGAATATTTCCGCCCATTTGCTATCTCCCCAGATAGGGAATGAAGGCGAGTTATGAATGCCCTTGCTGCCGCCTTCCACTATATGTCCTACTTCATGAATAGAAGCATGCAGGTTCCAGCCTTCTCTCGTTTCCCAGCTGCCACCCAGGTCGCCGGAATTCTTATAGTCATGGTCAGCATCAAATACTACCGAAGGATGTCCGCCGGAATACCCTGACTTACTATGGAAGATCATGTTTAATTTAGGATCGCTGAAAGAGCCATAGTTCTGCTTTACATACTCCCATACATCTGTGAAGTCCTGGTTCATCCAGGTAGCAGAACGGCTTACTGCATCATCAAACCAGATATTTACGCTGCTGTTGCTATATACCCGCGACAATAATTCTGTATGACCAGCCCAGTGTTCCTGCCATGTCGCAGGTACTGCATCGGTCAGGGTGGTATTACTGCCGGTTATCCATGCAGACACACCATTGGCATTTTCAGCTCTCACCCTGTAATAATAAGTAGTCAGTGGTGACAAGTCCAGCGAGAAATAGCGGCTTGTATTTGCTGCCAGCACAAACGCATCATCCCAGTTCAAAGTATCTGTCGTTCTCTCCAGGCGATAGCTGGTCTCTGTAGCAGCATTATCCTGCCAGTTCAGGATAATCTGGTTGCTGGAAACCGCCTGTGTTGTAAATCCGCTCGGTGCGGCAGGAGCAAATGTATCTACTGTACCTGTGCCTGTACCAAATATTTCGAGTTCTGCCAGCTGTGTAATACCAGCACCATTATTAGCCGTAATATTCAAACGGTAATACTTATAGGAAGTGGTATTAGGCACTACATAAGTACGTTTCTTAAACCTGGTTGTAAACAACTGATTACCCTGTACCTGCAGGTCTGTCCAGGTGCTACCATTGTTGGAACCCTGAAATACCCAGTTCTTCGGATCTCTGTCTACCGCATCATTGGCAGATGTAATGCTATACATGGTAGCAACAGCGCCACCAGGTAAGTAATAACGGATCCAGGTCACAGGCGCCCACGCCAGGTACTTGCTGTAAGTATTGTTATCTACCACTTTCGCCAGTCCTTCCGCACCGGTAGTATTGTACTGATCTGTTACCACGGCATCTGTAAAGTTGGTGATATCGTTACCCGTAGGCACATTAGCAGTAGTTACCACCTCAGAAGTATCTGCAACAGATACGCCGGTAGCATTCACTGCTCTTACACGGTAAACGAAGTTGGTACCAATGCTCAGTGAAGAATCCGTATAAGACGTCACGTTAGCACCTACCGTTGCACGTGGCAGAAAGGTAACCGCGTCCAGCGAACTTTCAATACGGTAGCCTGTCTCATTGGTCGCATTGTCAGACCAGCTGAGACTTGCTTTATAGCCCGGCTGCAGTGTAGCGGTCAATCCACTCGGCCCGGCAGCAGGTCCGCCTAAAGTACCTAGCAGCTCCCATTCAGCAAACTGAATAGCGCCAGCCCCATTATTAGCCGTAATATTTAAGCGGTAATAGAGATAAGGAGTGGTGTTGGTAAATGAATAAGTTTTTGTCTGGAAACGGGCAGTGAAAGACTGACCTGTCTGGGTGTTTAATGTAGTCCATGTCCTGCCATCGTCTGAGGCCTGCAGGTTCCAGTCTTTCGGATCCCTGGTATCAAAATCATTGGCAGAGGTGATGGAATACTGGTTAACGATAGCAGATCTGGCAGCTTCAAACTGCACCCAGATCGCTGTTTTGGCAATGTAATACTTCGTATTCACATTGTTGTCTATCAGCTTCGGATAGTTCTCTGCGGCATTAGAGTTGGAATACTGAGCTGTCAGTACACCTGCGGAAGATGTTATGTCAGTCTGTGCGAGAACCGGCACAGCACTACATAACAGGGCCACATACAAAGATAACTTTGTAAAATTACGCATACGCATAGTAATTGGTCATTTTAAGGTTTGTGAATAAAGGCGCTATTGATTTTTATAAAACATAGGTTGAACGTGAAGTTTTCGCGTGGTCTGACCTGGTTGATATTGAGTGCTCACAAAACGGGTTACACACGTACAGTATACGATCATACTAATATAGCAAGCAATTACAGGCAAAGCTGTCAATGGATATCAAATGGAATGTTAACAGAACTTAAAGCATTGATCATTTAATCATGATACCAAAAACATCTTTCAATGCCTTCTTTGCTGCATGATAACCGCACATGCCATGAATACCTCCCCCCGGAGGTGTGGAGGAAGAACATACGTAAATGCCCTTAGCCGGCGTAGTATAAGGCGACCATCGCATGGCTGGTCTTGTGTATAATTGTGTGATATCGAGAATACCACCATTAATATCTCCGCCGATATAATTGGGGTTATAGGTTTCCATATCTGCTGTATTCATCACATGCCTGCCAATGATGAGATCTTTAAACCCCGGTGCAAAACGCTCCACCTGGTTTTCAATAGCGGCTGTCATATCTTTCGTAGAACCATTGGGCACATGACAATAAGCCCATGCAGTATGCTTTCCTTTCGGGGCACGTGTATCATCAAAGACACTCGTTTGTACAAACAAGGTATAAGGCTGGTCAGGATGATGGCCGTCTGCTGTGCGTTGTTCATTCGCAGCAATTTCTTCAATGGTATTACCGAGATGCACAGTGCCTGCTTCCCTGCAGGCAGCGGCTGTAAAGGGTGTTGGTCCATCCAGTGCCCAGTCTACCTTGAACACGCCCATGCCATAACGGTAACGTTGTAACTGCCATTTGTAGAAAGAGGAGAATCTGTCTCCCGCGATCTTCATTAACTGACGTGGTGTTACATCCAGCAACACGGCTCTTGAAGGTGGTAATTCCTTCAATGCGTTCACATAAGTACCGGTCACAATCTCACCACCCAGTGAAACAAAATAATCGCCTAAAGCGTTGGCCAACGACTTAGCACCGCCACGTGGGGTTGGCCATCCGCCGGCATGACTGTTCGCCATCAGCACCAGACCAATCGCTGCGGTGGCGATATTTGTCAATGGTTGTATAGCATGTGCAGCCACACCACCAAACAATCCGCGGGCTTCTTTGGTTTTAAAACGTTTAGCTAAGTGCATTGCTGATGGTAATGCTTTCAACCCGAATTTTGCCAGTGTCAGCGGATGTTTTGGAAATTGTAATGGCCCCAGTATATCTTCCGTCAATCCTTTGAAATCTTTCAGTAAAGGCTGGAACAACTGTGTATAAGCATGGCTGTCGCCCCCAAGTAACTGCGCTGTTTTTTCCAGTGAAGGATATAAGGCGGCAGCAGTACCTCCATCAAAAGGATGTGCAGCATCTACAGTAGGGTATAAGTAAGACAATCCAAACTGCTCAAGTGGTAACTGACTAAAGAAAGGCGAAGTAACCGCCATAGGATGAATAGTAGAACAGATATCATGCATAAAACCGGGCTGTGTCAGCTCTTTTGAACGCAGGCCACCGCCGATCTCATTTCTGCCTTCTATCAGCAAGACAGCAAGTCCATGCTGTTGCATTGCAATGGCTGCTGCCAATCCATTAGGTCCTGATCCGATGACGATTGCGTCATATTCGTTTTTATGCATTTGGTTCTTTTGAAAATCAGGGACCAATGATCTACGTTTCGGGTTGGTATCCCGCGCGGGGAATCACCCAACCAGGTTATCATCCAACCCGGGGGGATCCCTGGCCGGGGGTATCGTCCTACCCGGAGTTATCACCCCGGGCTACAAACACTGAGACTCCTGACGGAGTCTATTGGTGTTTTGTTTCCCGGTGGATTGTTGAACCCAGGGTTACCACCCGTTCCCGGAGTTATCACCCCGGGCTACAAACACTGAGACTCCTGACGGAGTCTATTGGTGTTTTGTTTCCCGGTGGATTGTTGAACCCAGGGTTACCACCCGTTCCCGGGGTTATCACCCCGGGCTACAAACACTGAGACTCCTGAGGAGTCTATTGGTGTTTTGTTTCCCGGTTATTGAACTACGCTACAGGCATTGTGGCTGACAGCGCAGTACAACCATAGATTTCTGGTCCCTGATCGAATATTTTTAATACTGCCCTGCTTCCAGCTTGCTGGGCGATAGCAGGTATTGTTTATCTACCTTGTCTAAAATTACGTAAATCGAATCTTTATTCTGAGTTAAGCCATAAAGAATAATCCGTGTATCACTGGGTCTTTCGTAATGCAGAACAAAGGGCGCATCTTTCTTCTTTGTTGTATTCGGGCGGTCGGTAGCATTACGTCTTTGCCGTTCACGGCCCTGATTAGTGGCGCTTCTGTTCTTATCCCGCAGTGAAAGCTCCTGCTTCACAGTGTCTGCTTCATAGTAGAAGAATCTCCTTCCACCTGCCACACCTGCCAGTTCAAAGTTACGGTCTACATCATTTTTCGGAGAACCACCACCATTACTGAGATCCAGCCACACTGATTTATTCACCTGGTAAGTAATGGTAGACCACTTTTCAAAAGTAACGTTCTGCCAGCGTGTAGAGTCCAGCGGTGAATAAGGGATCACCTTGTTATTCAGCCGGAATTCCGTTACGTTGTAATACCCACGTGTACCGGCCAATCCTTTTTCGACAGGTTGCTTATATGGATCGTACAGATAGTTCCACATCTGCAGGTAAAATAGTATAAATACAAATAAAAGAAAAGTACCGGCCTTCAACGCCAGTCGTCCATATTTCTGCCACGCTTTTGTGAAGGATGGATAATAATGTACCGGCACCGTATAACGTTCCAATACTAACAAATTGTAAATCTTCGGCACATCATACGCCAGTACGAAGGCGCCCAGCAATACAAAGTATGCGGCGTATACATGCACTCCTCCATCATAAGCAAGGTTCACAAAGGTGATATTGGCCAGTGCTCCTGCCAGCAGTACGGCTCCGATAGCAGCTGTACCACGGAAGAACAACAGGATACCTGCGCCTACTTCCACGATACCCGCAAATACCTGGTACCATGGCACGATGCCGATAGATAACCAGTAGATCTTCTGTGCAGTAAAATCGCCGAAATTAGTATGCAGGTTAGAGATAGACGGATAGGGCATCTGTACCGGGAATAACTTGGTATAACCAAACCCTATAATACCTATACCGGCGCGGTAGCGCACAATCACACGCAGCCAGTAATACAGCAGATTATACTCCAGTCTCTTACGGTCAAATAAACTCCAGATCACAGCACCTACAACGGCAATACCCAGCGCTGCCGCCCAGCTGGCATAACTGGCTATACCCCAGCGACCGCTTTCCGAATCGACATTCCAGAGATTGGGCTGAAACCTCGCGATATCATATACATCCCGATACTTCAGATGGATCCAGTCCATCGTAAAGAGATGAGTATACCAGTTCCAGCTGGTAGGAATACTCATGATCACGAAAAAGATAAAGGCAATACGGAATGCCCACTTTTGATATACCTTCCAGGGCTTTGGCTGCGCAGCGGAAGTCTGGCTGGTAGTATCCGGTGCTGTTGGTGCTGCCTGCTCTATTACAGGTGAATTAGCTATATCAGACATAACGTTGATTTTAAAGTTTAAGCGGTTTACGGCGACCTTCAATCAATGGGTATTTCTTATTGATCTTGTTCAGCACCACATACACAGAATCCTGTTTTTCATTGATGCCGGAAAGAATAATGCGATTGCTGTCAGGTCTCGTATAATGCAGCTCCAGTTTCTCCTGCTGATGGTATTTGTTTTTATTCTGCAGGAACAATACCTGGCGGGATTCATCAATACCATAACTGTAATAGTGCCTGCTCACCGCACCTGCCAGCTCATAATTGCGCTCTGCATCTTTTGCATAGATCTCTTCCGTATTTGCCAGATCAGGATGTACATAGCGATTAGACCGGATGCTAAGCGTAGCCCATTTCTCAAACACCACATCTTTCCAGCGCACGGTATCTGTCAGTGAATAAGGCAGCTCCTGGTTATTGATACGGAACTCCGTTACATTGTAAATACCCGCTGCATTATCCAGACCGGGAGCAGTCGGATACTGATAACCATTCTGTTTATAGCTGGCATAGGTCTTATATCCATAAAGGCCTACAAAGAAAAAGATGAACAGGGTTTTCAGTACGATCCTTGCACTGCGGTGCCATGGCCTGGCCAGATAAGGTCGCACTGTATTAGGAGCAGTAGGCTGCTCCAGTGTCAGCAATGTAACAATACGCACAGCATCATATGCCAGTAAGAACAGCGCCAGTATTACCAGATAAAAACTATATACATATTCACCACCTTCATAAGCGAGGTTAGACATGAATACATTGCCGGTAAAAGTAATGATGATACCAGCTCCGATGGTGGCCGTTCTTCTGCTGAACAACAAAAGACCTGCGGTTGTTTCTACCAGTCCCAGGAAGGTTTCCATAGAAGGTACTACACCTGTACTCATGGCGAAGATCTTCCAGTCCGACAGATCGCCGTACTGTGTATTCAGCTGACTGATGGAAGGATACGGCAACTGCTGCGGGAACAGTTTCAACAAGCCATAGGCTATTACACCTATTGCCAGCCGGTAACGCACAATAACGCGCAACCAGTAGTACAACTGGTTATACTCCTTCCGCTGCTTATCGAGGAAAGACCAGATCAGTGTGCCGGTCAAAGCAATGAAAGCAATAATACCCCAGTCTGCAAATCCGCCGAAAGGACTATCAGATGGCAGGAACTTAGGAGTATATCGCGCGAGATAGAAAATATCTCTGAAACTCAGTTCTCCCCATTGAATGTGGAATAAGGTGCTGAAATACTTCAGGTCCAGCGGAATACACTGAATGATGAAATAGATGAAAAAGAAGCGGAAAAGGATCTTCCAGGATGTTTTCCACGTTTGCGGTGGTAATAGATTTGCCGGATGTGTCATACCTGCAATGTTTATGTGGTGAAATATCAATAACCGGGATTAGGGTCCAAAGCACCATCAGCGCTCAGCTCCACGGCAGGAATAGGCATTAGGTACCTGCGTGCGTCTGTTACGCCCAGCACGGTTGCAGCGCGGTTGGTCCTTACCAGATCATACCAGCGATGTGGTTCAAAAGCAAACTCCAGCCTTCTCTCATTCTCTATAGCCACCAGGATATCGCCCTGTGATGTGGCAGTGCTGGCTGTCAATCCTGCCCTGTCGCGAACGGCATCCAGGTCTGTCAGCGCGCCTTCCAGCTCACCCAGTTGCGCCCTTGCTTCTGCACGGATGAGATACTGTTCTGCAATACGCAGCACATAAGCAGGATCGGTTGCCGGACTACGATAGTAGAAGTTGCCATACCACAGTCCCTGGTTGGTGATGGCCACGGCGGCCTTACGGTTACCGCCGATAGCCGGGTCATTGATCAGTGCAATAAAGGCATCGTTGGGCGCCCATTGACGGGTACCACCATTGGCAGGTGGCTGCCAGTACCCCCTGTGTGCATTCACATTGTTGGCACTGTAGGATATTTCGAAGATGGATTCATTTGTAGCTACCACGTTGTTGGCGAAAAAGGCGCTATAGGGTTTTATAAGGCTATATTTGGCGTCTTCTATCAGTTTTGAGGAATAGGCCTCGGCCTGCTCCCAATTCTCCCTATAGAGGTAAAAACGGGCCATTAATGCCCATACTGTTTTCCGGGTAGCACGATAGCGGTTAGTGGTTTCCGGTAAAAGCGGTTCTGCCGTCTGCAGATCGCTCAATATCTGTGCATAGGTCTGCTCCAGGGAACTTCTTTTAAGCCCCTTGGTATCGTTGATATTAGTTGTTGCTTTCAGTACCAGCTGTACACCACCCCAGGTACGGGCCAGGTCAAAATAAGCCAGCGCACGGATGAAATAAGCTTCGCCAATTAAAGCATTCTTTTCATCCTGTGTAAAAGTGGCATCTGTCACACCAGGTACTTTATCAATTACCTGGTTGGCCCTGTTGATAGTGGAGTATATGCCTGCCCAGACAGTAGCCACATTGGCATTATCGGCTTTTACATTGTGAGAAATGAACTGTTGTATCACCGACTGTGATCCCGTCCACTGGATATTATCACCGGATAAATAACCAATGGTCTGAAAAAGCGAACCGTAATAAGCATCATCCCCCAGTTCACGATATACGCCCCTTACGGCCGTTTGTGCGGAAGCTTCATCAACAATGGTCGCATCATCCGAAACGGAATCGCGGGGCTCTACATCCAGGAAGTCTTTGCAGGATGAGAGTAATAATACAAGTGGTAATATGCGGATAAGTGATTTCATGATCTTCTTCATTAGATGTTTCCTATAATGTCACATTCAAACCAAACTGCAGCGTGCGCGACTGTGGTGGTGTACCCAGGTCAATACCCTGTACGGTTTGCGTAGCCGTTACGTTTGCTTCGGGATCAGGCCCTGTATATTTTGTAAGCAACCACAGATTATTCCCGGCGAAGTATACGCGCAAGGCATTTACATGCCAGCGGCTGGTCAGCGCTTTAGGTAGTGTATACCCTACTGTCAATGCCTGTAAGCGCAGGAAGGAACCATTCTCGATAAAACGGCTGTTCTGTTCCAGTGTGTAGTTGTTGCCTACCTTCGTCAGGCGTGGTACATCTGTGATGTCGCCCTCTTTCTGCCAGCGCTTCAGCTGACTGGCAAACAGTACCCTGTTCGCATCGCGGGTACCACCACCTTCTCCGAAGAAGCGGTTCAGGTTTAATACCTTGTTGCCATACTGGAAGTTGAACTGCACAGATGCATCAAATGATTTCCAGGAAAAACTGTTATTGATACCACCGAAGAATTTCGGCAATGCGTTCCCTACAATCTGCCTGTCAGCTACTGTAATGCTGCCATCTCCATTCACATCCTGGAATACCGCATTACCTGTTTTAGGATCTACATACAGTTGTTTATACATCCAGAAAGAATACATAGAGTACCCCTGCTGCATCCTGATCCAGTCACGGTTGTACTGCGTGATCGGCACCGGCAGTTTTTCCACCTTGTTCACGTTGCCTGAAATGGTGAAAGAGGTATTCCAGGTAAAAGCACCCCGTTTAATATTCTCGGAACGGATAGCCACTTCGTATCCTTTGTTGCTGATCTCACCGGCATTGGAGTAATAGGTGGTATAACCGGTGTTAGAAGGAACCGGCAATTGCAGCAGTACATCAGTCGT
This sequence comes from Chitinophaga filiformis, assembly GCF_900102545.1. Lineage (GTDB taxonomy): Bacteria > Bacteroidota > Bacteroidia > Chitinophagales > Chitinophagaceae > Chitinophaga > Chitinophaga filiformis. Next base: position 958,410 of record NZ_FNBN01000001.1, read on the forward strand.
TTTCTTCGAATAGACATTCACTTCCAGCGACACTCGTCCGTCCAGGAAACCTGCATCCAATCCAAGGTTCGCTTGTGTTGTTTTCTCCCAGCGCAGGTCAGGGTTGGCCAGCTGTAATGGAGCGGTCGCCGCTTTATCTCCGCCACTCTCTGTATCAGGATAACCACTGGCGCCTGTCCATAAACCACGGGCAGCATAATCATTGATACCACTCTGGTTACCGGTCACGCCATAACTAGCCCGCAGTTTCAGGTCACTGAGGAACTGTATATCTTTCAGGAACTGCTCTTCTTTCAGACGCCATGCTGCACCAACGGCAGGGAAATATCCCCAGCGGTGATTACTGCCAAAGCGGGAAGAACCATCAGCACGAACGCTCAGTTCCAGGTAGTACTTACTATCGTAGTTGTAATCAACACGGGAAAAGAAAGAGGCGAGTGTCCCCCGTGTCCAGGTCTGTCCTGCGGTACGGGTGGAAGCGGAGGAAATATCTTTATAGGCATTATTCGGGAAACCTGTACCCTGAGCAAAAGTTCTTCCCAATGTATTCTGCTGGATAGTGTTACCTACTACAGCGCCAAACGTATGTCCGCGGCCCAGCTTCTTACGATAGGACAATGTCTGCTCATTGATCCAGGTACTGTTCTGTGTGATGGAAGACGTTGCTAAACCATTGGTGGGCGCAGCACCTAACTGTGTTTTATCATTCCAATATTCTGATTCATCATAGTTGTTATAATCCACACTCCAGCTGGTACGGAACTTCAGGTCACGCAGTATTTCAGCTTCTGCATATACATTGCCGATATACCTTAAACTGATCGTATGCACATCATAGTTATTCAGCAACACCTGCAGGTTGTCGAAGCCTGCCCAGCGGGCGGGAGTACCATCTGGATTGGTTTCCGGCAGATAAGTAGGTGTATGCAATGCAGACTGTAACAATCCTCCCTGCGGACCGTCACCAGCACGTGCCTGGTTCCTGTAGGAGCGGGTAATACCATTGCTCACGCCTATCTGTACCCTGTCATTGATCTTATGATCAACATTCAGTTTCAGGCTGGCCCTTTCAAAGAAAACAGGACGGATATTGGCCTCCTGTTTTGTATAACCAGCGCCGATATAGAATTTAGTCTTGTCAGAACCGCCATTCAGCGACAGGTCATAGTTTGCCAGCTGACCGGTACGGAAAAGTTCTCCCAGTCTGTCATAGGTTTTCTGTTCTTCCGGCAGTCCGCGGCCTCCTTCTGCCACAGGACGGAAAGGGCGATTGGCAAAGGTCTGGTTCAGGGAAGGATTATCGATACCTGTATTGATCCAGTACTCGTTGATTAATGTGGCATGTTGAGGACCAGTTGTTAAATCCCATAATTTCGGCGCCTTTGCAAAACCATGTGATACATTCACATTGACTTTAGTACGCTCACCATAATTCCCCCTTTTTGTAGTAACGATCACCACACCATTTGCACCACGTGAACCATAGATAGCAGTGGCGCTGGCATCTTTCAATACCTCTATACTGGCAATATCAGCCGGATTAATATCTGCGATAGGAGAGGTTGCACGACCACCTGTGCTCACCGTCTGCAGACTGGTATTATTTACAAACACTCCGTCTACCACATACAAAGGATCATTGCCTGCATTGATGGAAGTAGTACCACGCACACGTACAAAGACACCATCTCCCGGTACGCCGGTGTTAGAGTTAATCTGCAAACCTGCTGCCTTTCCCTGTAACTGCGCATCAAATCCTGCTACAGGTATATTCCTTGTTTCAGCAGCGTTGATGGTCGACACAGAGCTGGTCAGGTTACGACGTTCCTGTGTACCATACCCCACTACCACCACCTCGCTGAGTTTCTTGTCGTCTGTTTCCAGTTGTATATTGAGCCGGTCGTTTGCACTTACCTTTACCTCCTGTGGTTTATAGCCGAGATAGGTAAATACCAGTACCGCATCTGCCGGCACATTCAATTCAAAAGAACCGTCTATACGCGTCAGGGCTCCCCGTTTTGATCCCTTTACGATTACGCTTACACCCGGCAATTGCTGACCGTTGCTATCTGTTACCTTTCCTTTTACAGGAATATCTGCCGGAAGATTACCGGCAACAACATGTTTACTGGCAGCGGGCAACACTGCCCCCCACATTTCTGAGCTTCCCAGTACAGCGGGAATGAGCAGAAAACCTGCATTTCTCGCAAGCCTGCGTATGGCAGGAACGTGTCCATAATCAAAGAATGACATATAGTTGGTTGATTTTTTTATGCTGATTATTCTATTTCCATTTCTCCGGACTGTATACCACTTGTCCATCCCGTTTGATGAGCCATGCTGTAACAGGATTGAGATGATAGCCTGTACCAATACCCCGGGCAGCGATCAATTCCTGCAATACAGGTTGCACATAGCCTGTTTCGTCAATAGCGCGGCTCATAATAGCGGCAGTGTCTCCGTTCCATTGCCATAGGTATCTGAAGTAAGTATGCGCCTTATCTAATACAGGTTCCTGCAGGCGTGCGGCATTCCAGGTTTTTCCAGCATCTGTACTTATTTCCACTTTCTGGACTTTACCGCGTCCGCTCCAGGCCAGTCCTCTTATTTCCACCCATCCTTTCTGCAGCTGCGCAGGGTAGGCCGGATAGGTGATAATAGAACGGGCATCCATGGTGAAACTAAACTGCCGGATCTTACCATCTTTTACAGGCTCTGTGTATTTGGAAGTTTCTTCCCTGGTCATGAAGGGGCCGTCTGACAATTCAATACGGCGTATCCATTTCACACTGGTGTTGCCTTCCCACCCCGGTAGCAGCAGTCTTGCCGGATAACCTTGCTGGGGGCGAATAGCCTCCCCATTTTGTGCATAAACTATCATAGCGTCCTCCCAACCCTTACTGACGGGAATGCTGCGTGTCATCACTGCTGCATCAGACCCCTCTGCCAGGAACCAGGTAGCCTTCGGATTGATGCCTACTTCCCTGAAGAGGGTGGACAACATCACACCGGTCCATTCGCTCTGGCTGGTCAGTCCGCAGATATCCTGTGGTGTCACATTCTCTTTATCGGGCTTGCGGAAATTGCCGGAGCACTCAATAAAGCAGATCCTCGACACAGACGGAAACCGCTTCAGGTCTGCCAGAGAGAAGACAGTTGGCCTGTCTACCATACCATGTATCATCAGCTCATAGCTATTGGGATCAATAGCAGGCACACCCGCGTGATGCCGTTCGAAATGCAGGTCTGAAGGCGTGATCATGCCATACAGGTCCTGTAAAGGCGTCTGTGAAGAAGTGAGGGATGGCTTCCTTTGCGGATGTTCAAATGGAGATCTTGTACCCAGTACACCAGGCAGCGGTCCCACCTGTTTGGTAGGGTCAATAGCTGCTTCGGGAATACCCGTCTGGACCATTTTGCCAAAGGATGACTTTACCAGTACCACAGCAGCTGTGGCAGCACCTCCCAGCAAAAGGCGACGACGCGTCATCTTTTGACTCATATTAAGTTCTGTTTCGAATTACAGTTTTGTACCTAATGCATATAGTTATTCATAAGGCCCTTCCCCTCCTTTTCTATTGTCTGTGACATAGTATTTCCTGGCCGGCATGACAACGGCAGGTAAGGTTTTCGCGTTGATGACAGCATTTGCGTCAATCAGTTTATTGGCATGTAACAGCCATGCTGTGATGCTGTAGACTTCGTTATCTGATAGTGAGCCCGGCGCATTAAAAGGCATTGCACGACGCACATAATCAAAGATGGTGGTGGCGTATGGCCAGTAATTACCAATCGCTTTCACACGCTTTGGAGCCTGGTCAAAAGGTGGTGCATCTATAGTATCAGGCGCTACAAGTATGTTGTATGGCCCTTCTACACCAGTAGCACCATGACATGCTGCACATTTTGCAGCATAGATCAACGCACCATCCTGTACAGTACCACTCCCGGCAGGTAATCCTTTACCATCCGGATGAATAGCAATCGCTTTCGCTGCTATCTCCTTTTCTGTAGCTGGCCGTCCATACCCGAAATGTTCCGGCATAGCTGTATTGCGGCGTTCACAGGCAATCATGAGGGTACCTGCAACGCAGGCCCAAAATGGCATTCGTAGCTTAAACATCAGATAACTGAGACTTGGATCGTTGGTTGATTATAATGCGCAGAGTGTAACCTTACCGGTTACTTGCATTTAGTCTCTTGGTGGGAGCACAATGATAATCGATGCAAATATATGCAGTTCATTTTTAAAAGTCTACTATTCGTGTAGACTTTTATATGAATGGTAATATTTAACCAAAATAGGTGAGTATATGAGGAGCGCAATATTAATGTTCCATCATATCCAGTATGTCTGTCCAGATGATGCGGGCTATCTGTTCACTTTCAATTGTTTTTACCCGCTCGTCCGGAGTAATCATACGGTCTTCCTGCCAGTCTATCTCTTCAGGCATAAAATCCCTAAGAATATTTCCGCTGGTGATAACTTCGTATGTCGTTTCCTGAGCAACATCGTCCACGGTGATCGCAAGCTGGTACGATCTACCTTCGATATAAACTGTTATTGTACGCCTTTCCATAACAAACAATTAAAACAATTAAAAAAGGGGCCTTACTATGGAATATTCCATAGCAGAATAAGTTGCAGAGAATCTGTTGGTATATTACTGGCTGCTGACTGCCGGAGGCACACTAAAGTTGTCACTGTTCGCTATTAGACCTGCTCTTGTTCCCTCTACACTTCTCTTTTTCGCTTTTTGACCCTTGCTCGAATACGTCTTCATAATCTCACATTTAAATGGGTTAGTAATAAGCTGACATACTACATAGAACAAAATATCTGCCAGTATGTTTTCATTAGTAAAATGTGGAATAATTCTCCCCAACTCCAAACCCCGGAGGCTCGCTCCGGGGTAAAAAGTACGCTCTGTGTATGAATCAGTGTAGAACAAATGGCCTGTCTACCAATTGGAAGCAATTTGAAAGTAATTGAAAATCAGTATATTTATGTGGAAAAACTCATCCTTATGGCGAAAATCAGGGGCGAACCCGGCCATTTGACACCATGGGGTTTATTTTGATCTGTAACACAAAAAAATTAAGGGTATCTTATACGCAGGAAACGTTCAATTAAACATTCTATTCATTTGCAATGATTATCTGAAATGGGCTAAAAAACAAAAATGCACCGCAACCGACAGTGCACTTCGTTGATATATCAATCTGCATTCATCCGGATTTTTTACCAATATCCTATACCGTCTGTGAAATTGTTTCTTTCAACTGAAGGCCGGTAAATATTCACTTTTATATAGCTGATATAATAGCTATCTTTTCTGGTATTGAATGATGGGATTAACAACCTACAAGCCGCACAGAACGTACAGCCTGTAGTTTGTTCTTTCTAAAGATGGCTGAGTACTTATTTCGTGGTAATTAGCACAAAGGTCCCGCAGGACTTGTCTGTAAAAAAAATCGGCGGTTGATAAAATAGTCGTCAAGAATAACCTGCCGAAAACCGAAGATAACAAAGCATCATTGGAAAAGTTGTAAATGGAAAGCAAACGAAGTGTAAACAATCTTAAATGAATTGTGAATGAATATTAAATTTCCAATATTTAAATATGACTAGAAAATCATGGAGTTTACTGAAACTGCCAGCTGAAAGAATATATTTGTTCTTCAGGAATTTTTCGATGAAGCATCCCTTTAAGATCTACATAACTACATCTGTAATTTGCTTTCTTGTATTGGCACTCGTTCAGTTTATTCTGGTCTACAATACCTATGATCTGCTCAACAGGCGTTTCTATTACGAGAAAAAAAATAAGATCAATGAAGAATATAGTAAGGCTATTATCAATGACAAATTATATCCCGGAGGACAGGCAATTATAGACAGTATCCTGGTGCCTGAGCTCAGAACACTGGAACAACTCAACAATACCGACACTACAAAATTCCATACTTACTCACAGCAGCTGTTAAATAAAATATTCCACCGTCTTATCAAAGAACAGCGGATCGACAGCCTTATGCGGCAGATCCGTGATAAAGAGAATATCACCGACTCATTACGATATGCGCTGAACATTGCCAAGATCGATATCATGACCGGCAACAAAAAGTATATCAATATCTACGATAGCAAGAAAAAATATGAACTGATAGACGATTCACTGCAATGGTCTGACGGTATCCGTATTTATGGCGATCTGAAGGATCCTGACGAACGAAGCCAGGTAGCAAGATTGAATGTGAGCAACCCCGCGCCTTATACTTATGCCATGGCATTCAGCTTCCATGCGGAGCCCTCTAACCGCCGGCAGATGGTTTTCCGGCAGATGCGCCTGATGCTCACCATGTCGCTGCTCTCCATGTTTGCCATTATTTTACTATTTTTCATCACCATGCGGAACTGGATAAAGCAGAAACGACTCTCTGATGTTAAAACTGATTTTATCAATAACATTACGCATGAATTTCATACACCATTGTCAGCCATTATGGTAGCCAATAAAAACATCCAGAATGCAAAGATCCTGGATAATAAGATGGCTATCAGATCGCTGTCTGACGTAATAGAGCGGCAGTCTCACCGGTTGAAACTGCTCTTCGGACAAGTGCTGGATCTTGCTACTGTCGATAAATTATTTGTGCAGAAAAAGCCACATCATCTCAACATGCTGGTGAGTGAAATTCTGACCGATTTCAGCATCAAGTTCTCTGCTTCCAATGTGGAGATTGATTTTTCGCCCGCAGAAGAGGACCTGGTAGTAAATCTTGATAGTTTTCATTTTACTACCTTAATGCTGAATATACTGGACAATGCAGTGAAGTATAATCTTCAGCCGGTCAAAGAGTTGATGGTGCTTATCAGAACTGACAAAGAGAATATCTACGTTACGGTCTCAGATACTGGTATCGGCATGTCAAGAGAAACGCTCAAACACATCTTTGAGAAATTTTACAGGTATCAGAAAGATCTGACGCAGAACACTAAAGGATTGGGACTAGGATTACACTATGTGAAGCAGTGCATAGATGCACATCAATGGAAATTAAAAGTAGACAGTGAAGTAGGAAAAGGGACTACCTTTGTAATTGTAATTCCTTCATAAAACATTTTTAGTAATTAACGTAGAACAGGTCGGCTGCTTCAAATTAAAAATTGAACGCTATGAGACATCGCATTTTATTAGTCGAGGATGAATCAGATTTGGGTAATGTAGTAAAACAGTACCTCGAGCTGATGGATTTTGAAGTAAACTGGCAACAGAGTGGCAGTGATGCGCTGGAAGATTTTAAAAGAGCTCCTGAGCTCTATCAGATACTGCTGATCGATGTGAATCTTCCCGGCATGAACGGATTCGAACTTGCCGAACACGTGGTCAAAATCAATGATCAGGTACCTTTCCTATTCCTTACTGCACGCGGTGAAAAAACAGATCGCCTGAATGGTCTCAAAATAGGGGCAGACGATTATGTCGTGAAACCCTTCGATGTAGATGAACTGGTATTGCGTATCCGGAACATCATCAAACGTAAACAACCCGTGGTACAGCCGGAAGTTGTAAAAGCCAATAATGTTATCACCATAGGCAATACGCAGCTATTCGTTGATTCCCTGAAACTGATTACAGAACAGGGAGATGAAATAGTGCTTACGCCAAGAGAATGCGACCTGCTGGTGTTATTCTTCCACAACGTAAACCGTGTGATCAAACGGGAAGAAATCCTTACCAAAGTCTGGGGTTCCAACGATTACTTCGTGGGCCGCAGCCTGGATGTGTTCATCTCGAGGTTCAGAAAGTATTTCAACCAGAATCCCGGTATCAGTATCAAGAACGTATACGGAATCGGATTTGTGTTCAATGTGAAATGATCATACCGCTTATCCTCGCTACACTTTTTTCAATTGCCTGCATCGTCATTTGATGAAATGCATGTGGCACATACACGCATGCTATACCGCTACAAATCTGGTTCAGTAATTCCGTTTAGTAGCACAGGGGCCGTTATAGCGCCCGCCTCAGTAACGAAATATAGTAGTTATTGGAACGCGTCATTTACGTTTCCCACGGGGTGACGATCCCGTTATATTCCCCGCGATTGTCATCCCAACACGTACCAGGGTTGAAACCCGGGGTATCGTAAGACAAACCAGGATCATGCAAGTCATATGCAACTCTGTATGCAACATACATGCAGCCTCGTCCTGACATTAGCGATACACTCCTCAGCGCAACTATTTCCTGTTCACAGCGCGTTCAGCCCTTCTGTATGCAGTCTTCATCTTGTAGTCAAACCACTTCTTTCCCAGTATCTTCCGCATGGCATCGTCAAAACGCCGCGTTATAAAGATATTCCGCACGCCGACTGCACGCTTCAGCATAGACACCGGCAATGCACGATAAGCAACCGAATAGCCCTCCGTTTCATACTGGATGTAATGCCAGTAACCGGAAGGTATGAACAGCGTTTCCCCGAAATGCAGGGTACACTCCCAGCCATTCAGATGCCGGAGCGCCGGAAAGGCCTCATAATCAGGATTACGCAGATCGGCAATACCATGGAAATTCCAGGGCAGCCGGTATAAGAGGTCCGATTGCTCATTAGGGAACAACCATACTTTTTTGACTCCTTTAAACTGCGACAGAAATACGTGCGACATGTCGATATCATAGTGATATCTCACAGAAGAGCCCTCTCCGCCGAAGAACAGAAAGGGCAACCAGGTCAGCAGGTTATCTGCCAGTTTTCTCACCTTCAGCTGTTGCTTGATATCCGGTCGCTCCCGCAGCAGGTTAAACAGGAACAAGCGCCTGACGGTAGGCCTTGACTCAATCAGGTCCAGGTAGTCGCCAAACTTCATTTTTTCCGCAGGCTGGCTTGTCGCCTTGTCCAGATGCGCGTTTTCCTCATTGTGCACACCTACCATCACATCACCGGCTTCCTGCCTGAAATAATCGTAGTTCCATTTTTTCAATGCCTCGCTCTCAGGGTGAATAAAGTCCTTTATCAGCACAGGAATCCCCGGTTCCAGAAATTCGCTCGTAAACTGCTCCCGGGTGTACCCGCTAATAGTTGTTACAGGTTTCAGTTGCATGATATATTCTGTTGTTAATTCTCAAGATGTGTAATGATAGCGCCTCCTGTCGCCGATTTGCCCGGCGCCTTGTACAGGAAGACCGTGTAGCTTTTCCCGGCTTCCAGCGCCAGGTTGGAAAATGTTTCCCCTTCAATGGCCAGCGGGCTATGATCGGAGCTTGAACTCACCGCCAGACCGGAAGTACCTGCAGGTACTTCCACAAAAGGCCCAAGCGACCATACATTCAGACCATTGCCTTCCAGTACAGAACCGCCGGCACGACCATAATCCACACTTCCGAACAAGAGGCTATCCCTGCCCTGCTGCTGTAATGTGATACTGACAGCCGGAATGCCCGGTGCAAGATGAACGAAGCGTAGTTTGGCCTTGCCGGCGGCAGGGGTTTCAAGGTTGTCATAGAACAGTATGAGGGTATCTTTCGTAATATCTGTTTTGCTGCTGGCGGCAAAGACGGTGTGGTGATAGCCTGCTATAGGTCCGTTCGGCCCTCCGCTGGCTGTAAAGGCAGCCTGATTTCCGAACTGGCGCGACAGCTTGTAGCTGGTGCCTGTACCTTCTGTGAAATTGATCTGCACATTGCCGAATACCGTTGGCAGATAAGGCGAGGCTTTGCCAACACCTACCGAAGTTGTCGTTACCTGCGCTGTGAAGGCCCAGAACTGTAATGGAACATCTACCGGACGTGCATTCACAAAGCTGATCTGCGCATTGAGCGGCGGTCTTTCTCCGGCATTCACATCCAGGTAATCAGCCTTATTGCAGGCCCCCAGCATACCTGCAATGAGTAATATCGTCACAATACGGGCTGAAAAAATGCCCCGAGTGATATTGATCGTCATATTCATGTTCTGCATTTTAATACGCCTTCAGGCGCGTTTAAAATTGAGCCAGCAACCTGGCAAAAGGCTGAATACCAGCACTGCCATTCTGAATGCCTACCACAGTTGGATTACGCAGGCCGGATATTGTAGCAGCTGTATAATCGCCCAGCACATCAAAAACATTGTTGACACCAACTGTGGCCAACAGCTGTGGCGTGATATAATATCCCGCCGAGAGGTCTGTTACCCAGACAGGCTTCAGTTCCTGGAAGAAATAGTCAGGTCTGGGAAAGGTAGCATTCAGTGCTGTAGCTGTGGTAACACTGCCGAAATAGACAGTACGTAGCAAGAGGTTCCATTTACGGAGATTATAGATGCCCTGCAGTGTAATTTTCGTTTGCGGTATGTTAGTCGTTACACGCGCCTTTTCTGCTTCACTGAAGATGACATAGCGGTATGCTTCCAGTCCTTTCGGCGTATTCACACCCGTGACTTCGTTGCGCGAAAAGTTGGCGCCTGCCAGGAATGACAATGTTCCCTTATCTAACTGCAGTTTATAGCTGCCTGTAAATTCAATGCCCTTTGTACGGGTACTGAATGCGTTATAAAAGAACTTCGCCTGTGTAGTACCTGTTTGCAGCAGTAGGGCCCTCACATCTTCCGGCAGATTGTTATCCAGTGCAGAGAAGTTACCGGTATTGCCTACGCGGTTCTCTATCTCAATGTGATAAGCATCAAGCGTTAATTCAACCCGTGGCGCCGGTTGGGAAGTAATACCGGCACTGAAACCCTTTGATCTTTCAGGTGTCAGAGAAGGGATACCCAATGCCCTTGCAGCGGCGCTTTTGTTGGAAGCGGTTACCAGGTCTACCGCGCGTCCCTGTTGAAAGGTGGTGGAAGTCTCCGTGTAATAGAACTGTGCAAGATCCGGTGCACGGAAACCAGTATTATAGGCTCCCCGGAAAGCCAGCCATTTAGCCAGGCTATAACGGCTGGCAACTTTCCAGGTAGTAACATTGCCAAAGTCAGAGAAATGCTCTGCCCTGATGGCTGCTGACAACAACCATTTACTGGTAATGTTGGCCTCAATATCGAGATAACCTGCGGCAACAGCCCGGTTAACATTTACTTCATTGACAGGCCTGAATCCTGCATGTATCTGTGATCCCGGAGATAAACCATTCAGCGCAATCAGCCCGGCAGATGATTGATACGGTACGCCGGCAGCTGTGGTATCAATGTTATACACCGTACGCAGATCAGCCTTTGCATAAGACGCTTCTTCTCCCGCAATGATCTGGTATGTTTCCACGCGGTACTGCCCACCGAAGGCCACATTAACACCTTTCAGCGCCTTGTCGAAATACCTCGAGATATCCAGACTGGCTGTATTCTGCGAAGCATTATAACGACCGGCATCAAAGGTGGTAGGACTCTTCAAACCATAACTTGCATTCAGTGAATTGTCTATTACATTCCCGAAATCATTCTTACCATATACATTCGAAAGATCGGTAGTCCACTCTTCTAACTTTCCTTTAATGCCTATGGCGATAGATTTATCCGTGATAGTATTGTCCATCTCCGGCAGAAAACCGTCAGGATACAGGAATGAATTATTTCTTTCTGTCCATCCCGGTAAACGGTATACAGCAGTGAACTCAGCGTTACGATGACTGATACCGCCGAAAGTATACAGCTCAACACCGTCTTTGAGCGGAATAGCGGCGTTGAACGACAAGAGTGCGTCTTTAGCCTTGTTGGAGCCGCCTCCGCGCTGATCGAAGTAATGACGGTCTATACCACGACTGGCCAGTATCGCATCATCTATCTCCTTTGTATAGACAGCATCATATCCACGTGTATTAGCACCACCGCCATAGATGGGTCCATTGTATAGTCCCGCATCCCTTCTGCCTGCCGGCAATGCAATGCCCTGTGTGGCAAATTCGGCAGTGAGATGGAGATAACCACCCTGCTGTCCTATTTTAAGGCCATAGCTAACGTTGGACCGGGTTGTCAATCCATCTCCTCTGCGCCGCATGCTGGCAGTTGAACTGACGTTGATATCATCGGTTGATTTCTTCAGTACGATATTGATCACACCTGCAATGGCGTCGGAGCCGTATTGTGCAGCAGCACCATCTCTGAGTATTTCGATACGCTCAATAGCTCCCGCCGGAATGGCGTTCAGATCATATCCTGTCGCACCATTTCCCAGTCCGCCCCAGTTTATATTAGCGCTTTTATGTCTTCTTTTTCCGTTTACAAGTACCAGCAGCTGGTCCACACCCAATCCCTTTAATTGCGCAAGACTGAGTGCGGAACCTGCATCACCGGCGTTGCTGCCATTCACTGAGTGAAAGGAGGGAGAGATGTATTGCAGCAACTGAGTCACACTGGTTTGTGGGGCATTTTCCTGTAAAGACCTAAGGTTAATGACATCTACCGGCACCGGTGCATTCAGCCGGGTACGGGTCACACTGCGGGAACCCACTATCTGCACCTCGCCCAGATGACGCTGAGTGAGGGTATCCTTCTCCTGCGACTGTGCCTGCACAATATTGCCTGCAAACAGCAGTAAAAAAATGATAGTAAAGATTCTCATGTTGATAATGTTAATAAGATAAGGTGTCCGCCCTGCGACGGACTTTTGATTATTGGTTGATGAAACGGTCGTCGGTGAGTGTTTTTAAAAATGCTTCGAGTTCGTCTATTTCAGTGGCTGTTAAATTCAGTGGCGTATTTAATGAGAGATCCCTTTTTATACCATCATGTACAATTGCATCAGGATTGTTATAGTACTGTATCACTTCGCGCAATGTTTTAAACATACCGTTATGCATATAAGGCGCAGTGATAGCTACATTCCTGAGACCGGGCACTTTGAAGAATCCCAGTTGTGCACTATCCCGTGTCACTTCAAATCGCCCCGCATCTGTCAGTGTAGTGCCATTGTACAAGCCGATATTCTTAAAGCGGTCGGCAGTAAAATCTTCCCCCGAGTGACAATTGCTGCAATTGGCCTTACCTATGAATAATAATCTGCCTCTTGCAGCTGCCGGTGAAATGGCCTGATCGTCTCCGTTAATATATCTGTCATAAGGACTGTTGGCCGTTTCCAGGGTACGCTCATATGCAGCGAGCGCATTCAGCAGATTTTTCTCAGTCGGCACACTGTTAAACAGTTTTCTGAAAGCGCGCACATAAGTACTGTCTGCATTCAGCCGTTTTACTGCATCTTCAATAGGTAAGCCCATTTCGTTTGCAGCAATGATCGGCTGTTTGGCCTGCTCTTCCAGTGAAGCGCTGCGTCCATCCCAGAAGAAACTGGGTCGGCCCCGCTGATTGGTGATTGAGGGCGTATTCCTCTTCGTAAGCTGACCATGAATACCACTACTGAATGCGGCAGTATCTGCAAATGCAAACTGTGGCTTATGACAGGATGCACAACTGATGGTTCTGTCGCCGGATAATACCGGATCAAAAAACAACTGCTCTCCCAGCTTCGCACGTGTTAACGGTTCCTCCGAATGAAAGGCCAGCAACATAACGGCAGTTACTAATATGCCTGCGATGTACCACTGTTTCATTACTGTGCATTAGCCAACAATGTTATGTCCAGCTCAAAATCATCATAGATAGCTTTGTCGCCAAGGTTCTCGAAATAGTTCTTCGAACGGTATTTGATATCATACTTCGTTCTGTCTATTTTCAACTTTGCAGTAGCGGTCAGCTTATCCTTATCCACCTTTACGCTGGCTGGAAAACTGATATCGTTTGTGATGCCTTTGATGGTCAGTTTACCTGTGAGATCATATTGATTATTACCCTGCGGTTTAATACCGGTGATCAGAAAATCTGCAGTAGGAAATTTTTCAACAGCAAAGAAATCATCACTTTTCAGATGCCCTGTAAGCTTGGCATTACCGTCTGCATCTTTGATATCGGTTACTGTGATACTACGGGTATCCAGTTTGAAACTGCCGTTCTTTAAAGCGTTGTTCTCTACATTCAGTGTACCACTGCTGATGTTGATAGTACCGGTATGTTCGCCGGTTACTTTGTGTGCAGTCCACAATAGTTTACTGTTCCTATTATCTACCTGGAATGCAGTTACTTTATTGGCTGTAATAATATTATTAACAGTTGCAGGTATCGGTTGAGTATTCTTTACCTGTACGGTAAAAGCGGTGATCACGGCTATGACACCGATAGAAGCAAAGGAGGCTGCGTGTTGGAAGAGTTTCATAATAATTCGTTTTTAAAGACCTGTGAAGGCTGTCTTGCACAGCCCCACAGGCCTGACTACAGAAAACAACATGAGAACCAGAAACATATTTTGATCATCATCCGATGATAATAGTCCTGTTAGTGCGCGCTGGCAACATCCTGCGGAGCAGGTTCTTCAATCAGCGCATCCAGGTCTTTATTCCATTTCTCCACATATGATTTGAAGTACTGACCAGTTACTTCTCCTGTATAACCCGTATGGATCTGTCTTACATCTCCCTTGCGATCAATAATGATCGTTGTAGGGAAGGCCATCATGCGGTTGAGTGCCGGAAGTTTTTCCGAAGCCACTTTCTTATCAGCAATGCCACCAAAAAGAATATCATATTCAATTCCGTATTTATCTTTTAATTTACCCAGTGTATACCTGGCATATTCGAGATCATCTTTCTGCTCAAAGCCTATAGCGATCGCTTCTACGCCGCGTGCTTTGTTCTTTTTGAACCAGGGAGCAAGGAATGCTGTCTGGTCTGTACAGTTGGGACACCAGGTACCGATTATTTCTACAATGACAACCTTACCTTTATACTTTGCATCGCTCAATGATACTGGCTGACCATTCAGATTGGGCAGGGTAAAATCCAGCTTATTATATCCTTCTTTCAGATAAGTGAGCTTATAGGGGTCCGGCAATTCTGCTTCCGCATTTTTATTGCCATCAAACTTTACATTGTTGTAGATGCCCAGGCTCAGCTCTCCGGTGAAAGACTGATCATCATTGATCTTTCCTTTTATATAAATAGGACTCGGGCCAGTGAAGCCTGACAGCTCAAACTGGTCGCCCTGTACAGTGCCTTCCAGTTCACGGCTGTCGCCTACTACAGACATGATCACTCCTGTCAGTTTGTTCCCTTCCTGTTTCAGTAATCCGATACGGTTAGGAGTAGGTTCTTTGCTATAGATCTGCAGTTCCCATTTACCTGAGAGATCATATGCAGGTTTGAGGTCTTTTCCGGGTTCTACAAAGCGGTATTTCTTACCGGCTTCCGCTACAAAGGGCAGTGCATTACCACGGAAATTAGGCACCAGGCTTCTGTATTCACCGGTGATACGGCCATCTGTTTCAATCTTTGCAAACAGTGCAGCATCGTAGGTATTCATTTTAATAAAAAGTGAATCATCTGCAATGCGTTTCACTTTAAAATCATCGCGACGGTGACCATTAATGAGTGTAAAAACGACATGCTCAGGGTCTTTACCTTTCAGTTCAAAATTGAAGGGGACATTGGCTTCATTCACTGTAAAAACACCACGCCATACGCCTTCTTTTAAAAACAGGGGCTTTTTCTCAACAGCCAGTACGGTGCTGCTAAAAAGTACAGCGGCCAGCAGGCCTTTTACTCCAATGCGGGTAATTGCTTTCATGAGAGTAGATTTGGTTTGATGGTTGATAGTTCAGGGCATGGCGATCTCCTTCCGCTTAGCGGTCAACTGTAGAGTATATCTGACAAAATGGAATGGGAGTGCCTTTGCCTAAGGCAGAAAATTAGCTACAACAACAGGGCATACAGCCGGAAGAACGAAAGAAGTTGTACATGTTGAATGACGTTAGTTAATTTTTATAAATCAACTAATTAATGGTGGCTTAATTAGGGTGGTGATAACAAAGATAGAATGGTGAATCTTATTTTCCAAAAAATAGTCTATAATTTTTATAGACTAATGAAAAGCGGGTAAATAGCACTACCGTTACTGAAGGTTAGACATAGGGATATAAGCTGTTTTTCTTCAGTGCAGAAGCTTGTTCGCTACTCAATAATGCGGGACTTACCTGACGCGTGGCTCTTAAAGCTGTTCATTGTTCTCCTTCCAGTTGATGCTCGTCTTGTGACCGTAGAATCTATTCACTAAAACAAACATAACTGTAATGCTCGCAATGATAACATAATGTAAAACGATTGACGGCATGTTGCTTAAAACTAAAACTGAAAAAGTATAATGTTCTATCTAAATCTACTTAAAGCAGGTTGAAAATACACGGCAGTCCTGACAAATTTTGAGGGAGGCCGAGAAATTCAATAACCAAAAGTTAACACTCCCTTTTCAATCCTACAATACAACGATCGTTTAATCTATTAAAAAAAATAGCCGCAAAAGCAAAAATCCCCGCTATATGCGGGGACTTTGTAATAAAGAGTCAGTTCTGATGGGCTTGCCAAATACAGGCCATCCGTCTTTATCCCAGGTAAAACGCTGAATACGCGGGGATCTTTTATCTCCGCAACCATCGCCAGGATGGTCGTTTGCATGATAAAGTATCCAGTACTCTTTTCCATCCGGGGAAGTGAAGAAAGAGTTATGGCCCGGTGCATATACGTTATTTTCAACTGATTGCTTAAATACTGATTCCGGCTTCTTCTTCCAGGATGCAGGATCCAGCAGATCACTATCCTCGTCGGCAGCAAGTATTCCCAATGCATAATCGTCTGTCCAGCAGGCAGATCCTGAGTATACAATGAAAAGTCGCTTGCCATATTTCAACATCTCCGGACCTTCATTCACATCTATATGCCGCAGGTTAGGGTCACCAATGTCTCCTTTCGTTTCCCAGGCGTACTCCGGTTTGGAGATCCTTACTCTTTTCCCTTTGATTGTCAGGGGATCTTTCATGGCTGCGATATAAATATCCTGCCGGCCATTCTTATTGCCTTCCCATCCTGACCAGATCATGTACAGCTTTCCCCGGTGTTCGAATACGCTGGCGTCAATAGCCCATTTATCTTCCGCATCGGCTACTTTGCTTTTGAAGATCCAGTCGCCCTTCATGGGGTCAGGAGAGCTGTTTTCCAGGGCATATATCCGGTGATATTGATTATCACCACCATCTGCCGCAAAATAGACGTACCATTTGCCTCTGAGGAAATGAATTTCCGGTGCCCAGATATCTCTTGAAAAAGGACCTGCTACTGGTGGTGTCCATATCGTTTTATGCTCCGCGTCTTTCAAATGTGCGATATTCTTTGTTTTCCATAGCTCCAGGTGGTTTCCCATGGTATGCATATAATAGTAATATCCATCCTTATAGACGCACCAGGGATCAGGCCCTTTGGATAAGAGAGGATTCCGGAAAGTATCCTGCGCCTGTACAACAGTCCCTACCAGGAGCATCAGGCAAACAAGTGTTCGTATCATAACTATTTAAGATTAATCTGCTGCACTTCAGAAAACAACAGGTCTTCCACACCGCTGATCTTCACACCGATACGCGCAAATACATAATCCTGGTCGCCCGTAATACCGGTGCCGGAGATAACATCCGGAATATTCACGCTCAGGTGTACATTGGCAGGATCAGTAATATCGCCTCCTGACAGGGAGCTGCGGGCAATGTAGTTAGTCGCGTCTACAAAGCTGGTCTGGTTCAGGTACAGGAACACTGACTCCACATTTCTGGCATTTGCATCGGTGATGATCTTCTCCAGCCGGCAGCTGCTATTCACTGCCGTTGTACCACTCAGTTCCATTTTGGCGTCCCTGATCATATAGTAAGGCATCACTTCAATGTCCATCTCACGGCTGCCATTTATGGTGAGCAGCATTGTGTCTGACTTCGTCTCTGCATCGGTAATTGACCTGAAAGGCCCCTGGGAAGGAGGTATGATCAGTTTATAGTTACCATTGAACAACAATGCGGAGTAAGAGCCATCCTCATTTACGGCCACATTAATAGCCCCATTCTTACCCCAGCCGGGTTCCCACAGTTCGAAAGTTACATCTTTTGAACTGACATTAACCGGCACTCCCTGATAAGTAATATGCCCTGACAACATGGAGGATGGCGCCTCGTAATTGTCTTTCCGGCAGGAAAAAGCAGTCAGTATCAACGTCGTATATACAAATATCTTCTTCATGTAGTTCTTTTTTAGTTGTTGGGATTCTTTACCAGTTTAGGGTTGTTACTGAGGATATCTGAACCGATACGGGAGTAATAGTTCCCGAAGTTGAAACGGTGTGCAGCAGTCACGTTAGATGGCTTCACGACCCTGTATACCCATTTCCCATGGTTCGGACTCCCCGGGTTGAAGATCTTGTATCCCCACAGCCCGTAGATCATGGTATTGATCTTATCAGCCTTCCCGATGTTGCTGATCACATCATTGGCCGAAATGGTCTCTCCGTTCCATACCTTATGCGCCAGTCTCCAACGCTTGTTGTCAAACATTTCATGCCCTTCAAAGGCCAGTTCAACACGTCTTTCATGTACGATCCTGTCAAAAGAAATCTCTGCATCTGTTAGTGGGGTAGTAAAACCAGCGCGTTCCCTCAGCTGATTCATATAAGTGGATGAAAGACCAGGTTGTCCTAATTCAAAAGCTGCTTCAGCGGCATTTAATAATACCTCTGCATAGCGGTAGCGTACCCACCATACATCACTGCGGGTACCGATCTGGCCTGAGCCTACCGCAGGGTCCATGAACTTACGTACAAAGAAGCCGGTCTGGGCGCTGAACTGTAATCCGTCTACCGGACCATCAGTACCTACTACCTGCGAACTTTTAGGAGCGCCTGCTACCGGAATACTATCCAGGTCGCCGAAGTTGTCGCCGGTAATGGTATTATACTTACCATCTTTCCAATACATTACACCCGCCCAGATATCCAGTGGTACTCCTTTAAATTTGGTGCCAGGCAGGATGATCGTACCTCCAAGACGCGCATCCCTGCCGGCAAAAATATCCTTCGGATTGTCGTAGTACATGTAGTCGCTCCCGTTATTCGTTGCAAAAGGACTATAGGTATTATCCAGTTTCTCATACAGGAGTGCCAGGTTGAGTGAGGGATTGATCCTGCCACCCTGTTGTTCTTCCGCAGATGACCATGGCTGATTAATGATCGTCCATTCCTGTGTTTTACCAGATTTCAGTTTGAAGTCCTGTGCAAAGATCACTTCAGGATTATTGGCTTTATCATAGAACAGTGAAGCAAAGTTCTCTTCAAGATCCTCTGCTTTCTTCTTATACAGCGAATATTTACCACTACCGATGATCTCCTGTGCAGCAGCCAACGCTCGCTGGTAATAAGCCGTTGCTTTATCAGCAGATATCCCTACTTCTCCTCCGGGTAATGATACAGAAGGAGTAGTTGCGCCATACTTTGCGATAGAGGCCGCATACAATGCCGCCCTTGACTGCATAGCTAATGCCAGCCATTTGGTAGCGCGTGACTTGATACCGGCATCATCCGGCAGTACCGTCTTGATGCTATCCATTTCGCTAATCACAAAATCGTAGATATCAGACTCTTTCGCTCTTGCATGCTGCAGATAGGTAGGATCGCCGCTGAAATTATACTCCATCGGTTCCAGGATCAATGGTACGCCACCCATACGTTTTACCTCTTCAAAGTAGATAGCAGCACGCAGTAACCGTGCTTCCGCTACAAAGCGTGCACGTACATCAGCTGCCAGCTCATTTGCAGCACTGCATTTTTGTACAAAGAGATTCAGGTCGCGGATATACCCGTAGTCCCACAGGTTCCACCAGTCGTACGGATAGTCTACCTGTTTCGTTCTCCAATACTGGCCGGATTCAGAAGGGAAGGCTTCATCAAAGTTGGTAAACTCTGCCCAGTTGGTGATGGTCTGTTGTTCAGGATAACGATTGTACAGATCAGCAAGCACAGACAACACGAGGTCAGGGCTTTTCCATACCGCTTCATCTGTAAGCAGGTCTTTAGGGTCTGTGCTAAGGAATTCATCGTCCTTTACACATCCGGATATCATCACGAGGGCTGCTGCGAGTGTCAGCAAATATTTTTTCATGCTATTATGCAGTTAAAAGATCAGAGAGAAAGTTCAAAACCAATATTCACAAATTTGCTCTGCGGATAGGTGAGACCGTTATCATCCACAATCTCAGCATCGATACCGATGCCGCTCATATTGTCAATAGAGAACAGATTGTAAGCATTTACATAGAAACGGGCTCTTTCTATTTTCACGCGGCTAAGCAGATTCTTAGGGATTGTATACCCTAACTCGATTGTTCTGGCACGCAGGTATTTTACATTGACAAGCCAGAAATCGGAGTTCCTTCCAAAGCTGCTGTGATCTCCGTTATTGAAGCGAAGTGCAGGATATTTTCCAGCTATCCAGCGACTGTTCTTATCCAGCGGATTCTCTCTGTGCCAGCGGTCTTCATAGAGGTCCAGCAACAGGTTACCACCATTCTGGTAAGGGTTACGCATCTCCCAGTTACGATTGAAAGAATAACCGCTGCCACCTGAAAAGTCGATACGCGCATCGAAACCATTCCATGCTGCGGCGAAGTTCAGACCAAAGTTCACAATAGGATTCCTGCCAGTACCATAACCGATAGGACGCTGATCGTAATCATTAATCACACCATCATTATTAAGGTCTTTATAGATCAGATCTCCCGGCAGTAATGTTTTGTTGCCGGCGCCATCTATATTCACAGGGTACTTGTTGATCTGTTCCTGCGACTGGAACTGTCCCTGTACCTCATATCCCCAGAAGGTATTGCTGAACCTTTCCTGTACTGAGTTGCGGTAATGATCCCATGAATTGTTGTAAACCGGCTTGTAAGTGTGCAGTGATTTTGCTCTTGCATAGGAGACGTTACCACCTATGTTTAAGTTCACTTTCTGGATTTTGGTAGACCAGGCAACGGAACCTTCTATACCTGCTACCTGATCGCTGTTCACGTTTTCAGAAGGCAGGGAATAGCCGAGTTCACTGGGTACCAGGATGTCATATTTTGCGCCTAGCAATCCCGTTCTTTTTCTGTTAAAGACATCTACCGCACCGGTGATCTTACCGTCAAGTAAACCGTAGTCAAGGCCTATGTCCAGCGTTTTGCTCACAAACCATGAAATGTTTTTGATAGGCACGCCTTTGTTGCTGGAACCAATTACAGCATTTCCATCCAGTATAACGGTAGAGGCGTTGTAGTTATAACCTGCCAGGTAGTCGTACGCGCCAATACCTACATCATCATCACCCAGCTTTCCATAAGAAGCACGGAGTTTCAGTTCACTCACTACTTTTTTGCTAACGAAGCTGAAGAATTTCTCTTCGCTCAGGCGCCATCCGCCAGAGATAGCCGGGAAGGTACCCCATCTTTTATCTGGTGAAAATTTCCACGAAGCATCCCTGCGTGCAGACACTTCCAGGTAATATTTGCCTGCATAGTTATAGTTCACACGACCGATATATCCGAGACGGGCTTCTGTTCCATCAGCATCATTATAAGTATCCATTGTGGAGAAATAGATCAGTGGCAGCTGATTGGTAGTAGGCACCGAGTGTACATAATTGCTCAGGTCTCTTCTTTTAATACGCTCTGCCACCAAAGTAGCGCCAACAGTATGCTGTCCGAATACTTTATTGTAATTGAGCTGTACCTGGATATTAGGTGTAAGGATAGTCCTGTTACGCCTTTCTCTGTACGGGTTGGAGCTACCGCCGGTTGCATTATAGGAGCTATCTACCGGATTGTAAGTATATACTTTATAGGTATACTCATGTCCGTTCATAATTTCATTGGCATAGTAGTAGGAGAACAATCCTTTCGCTGTCAGGCCCTCCAGCGGGAACTGGTATTCAGCGGTCAGGTTGGATTGTAATACACGCCAGTCGCTGCGCCAGTAGCCGGACAACTTCTTATTCTGTACAGCCCATTGCTCTGTATTGTGACCGATGTCATTGGGATACTCGGGATTATCATTGGCGTAAGCACGTTCAGTAGGCCTGTTACGGAGTATAGCAAAACGGGCAGCCCAATAGTCATCCACACCTGGTACACCTGGCTGGTCGCGTGTTTCCACGCGTCCGTTGATCTGTGCACCGATCTTAAAACGATCAGATACGCGGGCTTCTATATTGCTTTGTACGTTGGTACGTTCGAATGTGAATTCCCTACCCAGTACAGAGTTCTGTTTCAGGTGGGTAGCGGATACGTAGTAGTTGATCCTTTCAGAACCACCGGTAAAATTGAGGTTCATCTGTGTAAGGGGGGAGTTGCCTTTTACAATGAACTTATACCAGTCAAAGTTCTTATAACCGGTTTCTGTACCCTGTTTCCATTTGTCCAGCTCCGCCTGTGTGATGGATGTCTGGCCATACTGGTTCATGTCAGCATCAGCCTTGCCTACCATCCACTGGTAAGCATTGGTGGTTTTGGGGAAGCGGGTCCAGTTCTGCCATCCTTTGTAAACGTTTACGTTGATGGTGTTACGACTACCCAGTTTACCGCGTTTCGTAGTTACCACAACCACCCCGTTTGCAGCACGCAAACCATAGATAGCGGCGGAAGCATCTTTCAGCACAGTGATGCTCTCAATGTCGTTGGGAGCAATGTTATTGAACTGACCTTCATCCTGCTGAATACCATCTATTACATACAGCGGGTTGCCCATGTTCCTGATCTGTATGGAAGCGCTGGCGCCGGGACGGCCATCAGAAAAGCGGAAGGATACGCCGGCTATTTTACCGGCCAATCCTGCGCTGACAGTGGAGCCAGCATGTATACCATTTAAGTCTCTACTCGTAACAGAGGCAACAGCGCCTGTCAGGGATTCTTTTTTCTGTGCACCGTAACCAACGATCACCACATCACTCAGCGATGTGGACGATGCTTCCAGCACGGCATTCACATTATCCTTACCATTGATCTCGATCTCTTTGCTGGCAAAACCTACATAAGTAAATAGCAGGATACCACTCAAAGCCGGTACATTGAAGGCATAGCTACCAGTACCGTCTGTTGTGGCGCCGGTAGAAGTACCTTTTAATTTTACGCTGACGCCGGGCAGGGGCTGACCTTTATCGTCAGTTACCTTACCGCTGATCCTTACGGGCTGCATCTGTGTACCCGGATCTGTGGAAGGTGCGCGTAATCGATTAAGTACAATCTGACGACCAGACACGTGGTACTGTAGTTGCAATGGTGAAAGTAAGCCGTTCAGGATGTTGCCTAAAGCTTCATTGTCGGCCACTACATCCACCTTGCGGTCTGATTGGATCAGTGAAGAACTGTAAAGGAATTTAACGTCGACCAGTTTTTCTATCTGGCTCAGGACCTTGCCGATTGGCTGTTGTTTCAGTTCCAGGGAAATTTTCTGCTGTAGTATTTCCTGGGCGCTGCTGCTTCCGGCAAAGGTGAGGGTGGTAAACAGCACTGCAACCAGCAGTTGAGAGGCACATGTACGCGTAACGTGAAAGATTAAATCACGGATTCGTAATCTTTTTTTCATAACTTGGATTGTGTTCCTTAATAATATGGGAAATAGAAGGGCTGTCTTATCCCAGTGGAGCGGGCATAAGGCAACGTGAAATCAGTCATAGCCAGTGGTACGGCCATACCGCTGGCTATTTTCATTAAGTACTAGTGTTCATTTTTTAAGATTCTGGTTTAGTTTTCAATAACGATGACATCCTTTCGCCGAGAGGGTTATGTCATTCCCCTTAATAATACAGTCAGCCTCCAGCGCCTTACAGATCAGGCGCATCTTTTCATATAATGGTTCATCTGTCAGCGAAGCCGTCAGCCTGCAATCAGCCAGTAATGCCCTGTCATAGGCGATATGCACACCATAGGCGTTTTCAATAGTACTCATCACACTATCTACCGGGGCATCATTGAATACGAACGAATAAGTGGTTGCTTCCGGTGCTTCCTGGTCTATGTGATGCTGTTCTGGCAATTGTACCGATACGGCAAGTGTATTTCTCTGCAATATGGCCTGCTGATTGGCTGAAACGTTTGATACTACCTTACTCCCCAATGGTTGTACAGAGAGCGCTATTTTACCTGTCTTCACGTACACCTGCACCAGGCTATCCTTATCATATGCCTTTACATGAAAGCTGGTGCCCAGTACATTGATCACCATTTCATTGGCATATACGACGAAGGGTTGCAGTGTATTCCGGGATACTTCGAAAAATGCTGCTCCGGTAAGATAAACCTCACGTTTACAGTTGTTGGTCGCACATACCGGGTAACTGATCCTGGCGCCGGGCTCTAATACCACTGAACTTCCGTCGGGCAATCTTACTGTCCTGACAGTACTTTCCTCATTTACTTCTTCTATGCGTCTATTGCCATCGAGCTTTGCTTCTTTCAGCAAACGGGTGTACGCGACTGCCGTTTCCTTCTCCGGGCGCATCCACCAGAGGGCTGCACCAGCCATGATACATACTGCCGCCGCGGCCCAATACCAGTAGGTAAAACGGCTTTTTTTTACAGGCGCCATTCCGGTAGTGTCCATCTGGCTCCTGATCTGATCCCACATCTGCTGCTGGTCCTGCGCTTTCAGTTGAAAGGGAGGTAGCTGTGCAGCTGCCAGAATGATGGTCCTTGCCTGTAATATCAGCTCCTGTTTACCAGGATACTGTTTAATCACCTGTTCCCAATGAGCGCCATCCCTGCCTTCCTTTACCCAAGCCACAAAAGAATCGTCACAGACAAAATCTGCGGTATCGTATGCTGAATAATCCATAGCATTAAGTGCCTTTCCGACAGTATTTATAATGATAAAGGCGGGAAGCTTTCGTTTTAACTCACTTCTCCTGAAAAAAATTTATTCTTTTTTTGCCAGGCAGAGATCTGGTATTGCAGAATGGTCAGTAAACCGCCAGCTGTGAATAAGGTATGCACAGGGTTACTTCCATCCTTCACGGAGTTTAACAATGGCGCGTTGTACGAGGTTTCTCACAGATTGTTCATTGATCTGCAGGATGCCTGCGATTTCTTCCCAGCTGAAGTTATCGTAAAAACGTAGGCGGATCACTTCCTGCTGCCGTTCAGGCAGGCGGGCCATCAGTTGCTGCAGCCGTTGCAGCAGCAACAGGTATTCTTCTGTTTTTATTTTGAGCTCTTCGATGGATTCTGTTTGTAACGGTGTGGTGGAAGGTATGGGTTTGATATCGGCCATCCGGTGCAGGCGGCGGCGTAGAGAGCGGAAAAGATAATATTTAATGGAGCTGGTGTCGGAGAGGTTATGTCGTGTACGCCAGAGGTCAGCAAACAGGTCCTGCATGGCATCCTGTACCAGGGCGGCGTCGGGAACAAGGTGATAGCCATAGTTGTACAGTGTGCCTGCGTATCGCTGGTACATTTCACTGAATGCTTCTGTGTCTCCTTGTTTAAAAGCTATCCATAGCTCGTGGTCCGCTATGGATGCATGGTTGATATTTTCGGACCCCGCCAATTTACCTCGTTTAAAGTACAACAGTTCAAACTATTGCATCTAAAGTACAAGCTATAAAATTTAAATGACAAGGGGTAGAAAATAAAAAGGGGCCTGATGAAAATCAGGCCCTCCCCAAATTAACCATTAAAAAACTCATTTGAATTTTGCTGTATCAAAAATAGGATGAATCCGTGTTTCAACTGTTAATCGTAAGTTAATGATTTTAAATAATTTGGGTTGGGCAAATGCGTTAGTTGCAGGGTAAATACAACTGCTGCATTCCGACCTACTCTATGAGATCCGTCTGGGATGCGTCTGGTATACGTCCGGTATACCTTGGGTATAAAGCGTACTACCAATACGGCGATCATTTGTTTTAACAGCACCCCGAACGGAATGGTATACCCCCCGCACCGGCATTTACAACCAATACCATTAACAAAACATAATAGGACTCCGGTAGGAGTTCCATTGTTTGTAGCGCGGGGTGATAGCCCCGGGAAAACGTGTTTGTAGCGCGGGGTGATAGCCCCGGGAAAACGTTTGTAACGCGGATGCCATTCCCGGGAAACGGGTTGGTTTCAATCCGGCACCGGCATTTACAACAAATACCATTAACAAAACATAATAGGACTCCGGTAGGAGTCCCATTGTTTGTAGCGCGGGGTGATAGCCCCGGGAAAACGTGTTTGTAGCGCGGGGTGATAGCCCCGGGAAAACGTGTTTGTAGCGTGGGGTGATAACCCCGGGAAAACGGAATGATGATAACCCCCGGGAAACGTATTCGTAACGCGGGGTGATAACCGGGCGCAACGGAATGGTTCCCCAGGCCCCAAAACATTCTGATATTATTTTAACACAATACCCCTATTCGAACAAGCGTCGAATTAGCGTCGAAGACGTGTCGAATTAGCGTCGAAGAAGCGCCGGCGTTAATCTGGTATAAAAAAGATATAAAAAGCCCCAAAATGAGACATCACTGATGTTATTTTAACCCAAAAGACTGAGAGAACAAGGAGAGATAAAGCAGAGAAGACGGAGAGAATAAGCAGAGAAGATTCAAACCGGTTAAAGAGTGCGAGAAACCATGTAGGTCAGATCCGTGGGAAAAAACAGGCCCCCGCAAGAAATTGCAGGGGCTTACCATTTAACCTATATTCTGTACTGTAGCATCAAATTCTTTAAATATTTTCCAGGGACCTTCACATTTTACTCATTCTGTTATCACTTAGATCATCCTCGAAAATGTCGCCCTCAAATATTTGTTGTATCTAAGACTGGGTATTATAACCGAAGTTTAATCGGTGTTCGGATTTTTTTTCATTTTTATTCTAACTTGCCGTCATATGAACAGGATCGACCGTCTTTCCGCCATTCTTATCCAGCTACAGGGCAAGAAAGTGGTGCGTGCCGCTGAAATAGCGGAACGCTTCGATATCAGCCTCCGTACGGTATACAGGGACGTCAGAGCGCTCCAGGAAGCTGGTGTGCCTGTAGGTGCGGAAGCGGGTACCGGCTATTACCTGGTGGAAGGGTATCACCTGCCTCCTGTTATGTTCAGCCGGGAAGAGGCCGCTGCATTGCTAACGGGTGAGAAACTGATGGCCAATCTGAGCGACCGTTCCAACAGGAAGGAATTCAGTAACGCCATGCAGAAGATAAAGGCGGTATTAAGAGGCAGTGAGAAAGACTTCCTGGAATCGCTGGAAGACAATATTGCGGTGGTGAGCCGCCGGCCACCCGTAGGAGAAGAGTTCCCCAACCGCTTTCTTTCCGATATTCAATACTCCCTGGGCAAACAGCAGATCCTTCAGCTGGATTATTTCGCCCTCCATAATGAAACACTCACCAAACGGGATGTAGAACCCATTGGTATCATTTTCATGAGTGGTAACTGGTACCTGATTGCCTGGTGCCGACTGCGGCATGGGTACCGGAATTTCAGAATGGACCGTATCAAGAATGTCACTGTTTCCACAGAGCCATATGACAGGACCCGGCATATCACCCTCAAAGAATATATAGACAAATATGCCGAATACGATACCCAACCCTATGAGGTGAAAGTGCGTTTCCCCGCATCATTTGCCCGCCGCATAGGCGAGCAGTTTTATTATGGCCTGGTTGAAGAACGGGCTGTGGGAGAATGCACCGAAATGACCTTCATGGCGCCCTGCCTGGAATGGTTTGGCCGCTGGCTGTTGACATGGGGTTCAGCGCCTGAGATCGTTGCGCCTCAGGAACTTGTAGAAAAAATGCAGGTACTGGCCCTGGAAATAAAACAACATTATTTATAACCCCGTTTTTCGCTCCTGACATAAGGCTGTCACTTCCCCCATTTTTCTTTGTATCAGTAAAATAACTCTTTACTGATGAAATTACATCTATGGTGCCACTGGTTATTGTTGATCATTGGTAGCGTGCACCAGTTCACGCTGTCTGAGAAGACGTGTGTTATAACGCATAAGATTAAACGCAATACTAACAACCCATGTTATACTAAAACAATGTCTATGTCAAAAACAGATCTAACCAGGATACACAAGGAACTTTACACGGCACAGGCTACGCCGGCGCTCATCTTTGTACCTGCCGGCCATTACATCAGCATCAGCGGTAAAGGCGATCCTAACGGTCCTTTGTTTGCAGACAGTACGCAGGCGCTATATACTGCTGCCTACAGTATTAAAAATGTATACAAACAATCGGGACAGGATTTTACTGTCAGCAAACTGGAGGGTACCTGGTGGGTGAACTCCGACAGTCACAATCCTGTAGCAGAAGTGCCCAGAGAGGAATGGCACTGGCAATTGCTGATCCGCATGCCTGATTATGTAGTGAGTGCAGTTGTACAGCAAACATTGAAGGCGGCTTTTCTGAAGAAACAATTACCCCTGCTGCAGCAGGTCACACTTTCTGCGCTGGCAGAAGGCAGATGTGTACAGATCATGCATAAAGGACCTTATTCCGAAGAACCGGCCACATTACAACTGATGGAAAATTTTATCAGGAAAGAAGGACTGATAAGGAATGGCAGGCATCATGAGATCTATCTCTCAGATCCGCGTAAGACAGCGCCAGACAGGATGAAGACGATCCTGCGGCAACCCGTGAAGTAAGTAACGAAGCTGATTATTTTTCGCCGAGACCTAACAGTTCAATGGCCTGCTGGGCAGCTATCTGGCTGGCGTCCTTTTTATTGAAGGCTTTGCCGCTGCAGATCAGTTCACCATCTACTACAGCGCCGACAGTGAATATGCGGCGACCGTTATCCATTTGCTCTTCCAGCAGGTCAAATTCCAGGGTCTTACCATGTTTATTGGCCCATCCGTACAATTTGTTCTTATGGTTCATCTCTACATTTTCCAGTTGCTCCAGGTCAATGTAGGGAACAATAAGACGTTGATGTACGAATTGTTTGGTCCTGTTGTACCCTTTATCCAGGTATACAGCACCTACCAATGCTTCAAGGGTATTACCAAAGATCTGACTGATCTTCAGGAAGCTGTTGTATTTATCGTAGATAGTCAGTTTACGCAGACCCATTTTGATAGCAATATCATTGAGCTGCTGACGGTTAACGATCTTAGACCGCATTTCGGTCAGGTAACCTTCTGTTTTGTAAGGATACTTTTTGAAGAGGTAGTCGCCAATGATAGCGCCAAGTATTGCGTCGCCAAGATATTCCAGGCGTTCATTACTTTCCAGGAATTTCTCCTTACTGGACCGGTGACTAAGCGCCACCTCATACAATGAGAAATTACCCGGAGCAAACCCCAGCAAATTGTAAAGGTCCTTGTAAAGGCCCCTTTTTTTAGGAACGAATCGATATAAAAATCCTGGCAGTAATTTCACACAATCAAGCAACAAATTTTTTGAAAATAACTGATGCATTATGGCCACCAAATCCGAAGGTGTTACTCAATGCAGCGTTGATTTCTCTACGTTGTGCGACGTTAAAGGTAAAATTTAATTTGGGATCCAGTTCTGGATCTTTTGTAAAATGGTTGATGGTAGGAGGTACGATACCGTGTATTATAGACATGATTGCTGCGATGGACTCGATTGCTCCTGCAGCACCTAACAGGTGCCCGGTCATGGATTTTGTGGAACTGATGTTCATATTATAAGCATGTTCTCCAAAAACCTGTTGTATCGCTTTCACTTCGGCTACGTCACCGAGCGGTGTGGAAGTTCCGTGCACATTAATATAGTCAATATCATGGGGTTGCAATCCCGCATCCGCTAAAGCTAACCGCATTACATTCATGGCACCTAATCCTTCCGGATGTGGTGCTGTAAGGTGATAAGCGTCTGCAGTTGCACCACCTCCGGCCAATTCAGCGTAAATTTTAGCACCTCTTGCCGTCGCATGTTCATAGGATTCTAACACCAGTCCTCCGGCGCCTTCTCCCATGACAAAGCCATCTCTGTCAAGATCAAAAGGACGGGAAGCTGTTGTTGGGTCATCGTTTCTCTCGGAAAGGGCTTTCATGGCATTAAACCCGCCTATACAGGCTTCGTTAATAACATTTTCTGATCCACCGGTGATCATTACATCTGCTTTGCCATACTGTATATACAGCATTGCCTCAATAATAGCATTGGTGGCAGAAGCGCAGGCAGAAACTACTGAGAAGTTAGGGCCTCTGAAGCCATGACGGATGGAAATGTGCCCGGCTGCAATGTCGAGAATTAACCGTGGGATCAGGAAAGGACTGAAACGGGGAGTTCCATCCCCCTGACCAAATTCTTTCATTTCCTGACAAAAGTTGATCATACCCCCAATACCGGAAGCCCAGATCACCCCAACTCTGTCTACATTAACAGTATTGCGGTCAATCCCGGCATCTTGTACGGCCTGGTCAGCAGCTATAACGGCTGTCTGCGTAAAAGGATCCATCTTGCGGGCATCCTTTTTATCCAGGAAATTGGTAGCGTCAAAGTTCTTCAGTTCGCAAGCAAAACGGGTCTTGAACTTGGCAGCATCAAAAAGTGTAATAGGGCCGGCACCGGATACACCGTCCGTCAATCCCTTCCAGAAATCGGAAACTGAATTGCCGAGCGGTGTAAGTGCGCCTAAACCTGTAACGACTACTCGTCTTGGTTGCATTAAAACAAATCTGATTAAGTAGGATTATTTCACATGTTCTTCCAGGTAGGCAACTGCCTGGCCAACAGTAGTAATAGTTTCAGCTTGTTCGTCAGGAATGGAGATGTTGAATTCTTTTTCGAATTCCATGATCAGTTCTACCGTATCCAAAGAGTCAGCGCCCAGGTCGTTGGTAAAGCTGGCTTCAGGAGTTACCTCGGCTTCGTCAACGCCCAATTTGTCAATAATGATCTTTTTAACTCTTGATGCAATGTCTGACATAATTTTAAGTGTTTTTGGTTTAAAACTTGAGTGCAAAAATATAATTTTTATTGAATTGACAAGAACGCACACAAATTTTACGTCATATACTTTAGTTGTAGGCCAATGAAACAACGGCCCAATAAGGGTTTCAGGCATTATTATTAATACCGGCAATGGGGCGTTTCCTGTCGAAAAGCCACCAAAAAGGGGTTTCAGCCCCCATATATATGGGTTATTGTGAACAGGGAAAGATAATTGCCACTCAACAGCCAAATCAGCCACCTATATACCGGAAAAATGCAATTAACTTTAATTAACACTGTAACTTCCCTAGCAGCAATCCCATTTATTAAATTTGCCCGGATTTATCCCTTCTATATTAACACAATACAAGCACATGGCTGGCAATAAGAAGATCCTGAAAACGGTTTTATTTTTAATAGTAGCTGCTGTCGTTATCGGTTTTATCATAACGAAAGCAACTGCTCCGGGGAAAAAAGCAGAAAAAACACCTGATAAAGCTGCTGCTGGTGGTAAAGGCGCTGGCGCCAAAAACCTCCTGGTAGACGCTTATGTGATTAAACCCACCTCTCTGAATGAAACCATTGAAGCGAGCGGTACCCTGCAGAGTAATGAAGAAGTACAGGTACAGGCAGAGATCACCGGCCGTGTTACAGGTCTCTTTTTTAAAGAAGGTACTCAGGTTACCAAAGGTACCCTGCTGGTAAAAATTTATGACGAAGACCTGAAAGCACAGTTGCAAAAACTGGAACTACAGCGTCAACTGGCTAAAACAACCCTTGAAAGACAGGAGAACCTCTTAAAAATCAATGGTATCAGCCGTCAGGATGTAGACGTAACCCGCAACCAGGTAAGTGCCTACGGCGCCGATATTGAGTATACACGTACCCAGTTACAGAAAACTGAACTGCGGGCGCCGTTTTCCGGCAGACTCGGTCTCAGGAACGTTAGCCTTGGCGCTATTGTAACACCTACTACTATTATTACTACCCTGCAGCAGCTGGATCCGCTGAAAGTGGATTTCTCTGTTCCGGAAAAATACCGTACCGCCATCACACAGGGAGACCAGGTGGATTTTAAGGTAGCCGGAGATCAGCAAACATATAAAGGCCATATCTATGCTATCGATCCTAAGATCGATCTTTCTACCCGTACTATTAAAATAAGGGCCCTTGTGCCTAATGCCGGTAAATTACTTCCCGGCGCTTTCGCGCGCGTACTGATCTCACTGAAAAATATGCCTGATGCCATCATGATACCTACACAGGCCGTTATTCCAGGCACACGCGATAAAAAAGTAGCTATCGCTGACAGCGGAAAAGCGAAATTTGTAATAGTAGAAACAGGTATCCGAAATGCGGACAATGTACAGGTTACCAGCGGACTCAACGCAGGTGATACTGTTATTACAAGTGGTATTATGCAGCTCAGACCAGGAATGGTGCTTAAGTACAACGAGATTAAATAGACAGTTCTACTAATAATAATAACAACGCGTCTGCGGTCATCGTCTGCAGACCTTTAAATATACTTTAATGAGTCTCCCTTCGCTATCGCTTAAACGTCCCGTATTCGCTATCGTGATGAATATCATCATTGTGATATTCGGCGTAGTGGGATTCAACTTCCTGGGGGTAAGGGATTTTCCCGCCATTGATCCTCCTATCGTGAACGTGCGTACCTCTTATGCAGGCGCCAACTCTGATATCATCGAAACACAGATCACCGAACCATTGGAGAAATCTATCAATGGTATAGCCGGTATCAAGAATATCTCCTCATCCAGCAGCCAGGGTTCCAGTAACATTACCGTCGAGTTTGAACTGGGTATAGACCTTGAGGCCGCTGCCAACGACGTGCGCGACAAAGTATCACAGGCACTCCGTAACCTGCCGCCAGATATTGACGCGCCACCTGTAGTATCAAAAGAAGACGCTAACTCTGATTATATACTGTCAATGACAGTGCAGAGCAATGTGCGCAATCAGCTGGAAATCACTGAATACGCCAACAACGTATTGCTGGAAAGACTGCAGACTATTCCCGGCGTTAGCTCCATCCGTATCCTGGGGGAAAAGAAATTTGCTATGCGCCTCTGGATGGACCCTGCCCGCCTGTCGGCATATAGTCTCACTCCTACAGATGTACAGGCTGCCCTCGCCAAAGAAAACGTAGAACTGCCTTCCGGTAAGATTGCCGGTAATGCTACCGAACTGACTGTACGTACTTTTGGCCGTTTAAATACAGAAGATGATTTTAATAACCTCATCATCAAAAATGAGAATGGTAATGTAATCCACTTCCGTGATGTAGGACAAGCAGTACTCGGCCCGGAAAACGAGGAAACGATCCTTAAAGAGTCCGGCGTTCCAATGATCGCGCTTGCTTTAACACCTCAGCCGGGCTCTAACTATGTGGCTATAACGGATGAGTTCTATAAACGTTATGAGCAACTGAAGAAAGACCTTCCTGATGATCTTGTTACCAACATTGCTATCGACAATACCAAGTTTATCCGTAAGTCTATTGAAGAGGTGGAAGAGACTTTGATTGTGGCGCTGGTGCTTGTGATCATTATTATATACCTCTTCTTCCGTGACTGGCTCATGGCCTTCCGTCCGCTGGTGGATATTCCGGTATCCCTCATTGCGGCGTTCTTCATCATGTATCTCTGCGGCTTTACCATAAATATCCTGACACTATTAGCCATCGTACTCGCTACAGGGTTGGTGGTAGATGATGGTATTGTGGTCACGGAGAATATCTACAAAAAGATAGAGGCCGGGATGCCGCGCATGAAAGCTGCAAAGGAAGGTTCAGAAGAGATCTTCTTTGCGGTAATAGCAACATCCATCACACTGGCATTCGTATTCCTGCCGATTGTATTCCTGCAGGGATTTGTGGGTAGATTATTCCGGGAATTCGGGATTGTGGTAGCAGGCGCGGTATTAGTCTCTGCCTTTGTATCCCTGACGCTGACGCCGGTACTGAACGTAAAACTGGGTCGTAAAACACATAAACACTCCTGGTTTTATGAG
Source organism: Chitinophaga filiformis (assembly GCF_900102545.1). Taxonomy (GTDB): domain Bacteria; phylum Bacteroidota; class Bacteroidia; order Chitinophagales; family Chitinophagaceae; genus Chitinophaga; species Chitinophaga filiformis. The sequence continues at coordinate 992,208 of NZ_FNBN01000001.1, forward strand.
AAAACAGAGCCTTTCTTCACAGGCATGGAATCAGGCTATCAGCGGGCATTGGAAGCCTTCATGGGTATACGCTGGATAGCCACCCTGATCATACTTGCCTGCGTTGCGCTCATCTACATTATATTTAAAATTCTGCCGTCAGAGCTGGCGCCTATAGAAGACCGCAGCCAGTTCCGACTGTCCATTTCAGCTCCGGAAGGCACTTCCTATGATTATATGGAAAACTACATGGATGGCCTTACGCAATTCATGGTAGATTCTATTCCGGAGAAAAAGATCCTCATGACGGTTACTGCTCCCGGCTTTGGCGGCGGTGGTTCTGTCAACTCGGGCTTTGCGAACGTAGTGCTTACAGAGCCAAACGAACGCCAGCGTTCACAAAAACAGATCGTGAACATGGTGAACCGTAACATGTTCCGATTCCCGGAAGGTAAAGTATTTGCCATCGAACAACAGACTATCCAGGTAGGACGCCGTGGTGGTTTACCTGTTGCATTCGTATTACAGCATATCAACTTTGACAGCCTGTCGTCAGCCTTACCACAATTCCTGGAAGAAGCTAACAACGATCCGACCTTTGCAGCTGTTGACGTGGATCTGAAATTCAACAAGCCTGAATTACGTATCCAGATCAACCGTGCTAAAGCAAGTGAACTAGGCGTATCTGTAGATGACATTTCACAAACCTTACAGCTGGCATTGAGTAACCTGCGTTATGGTTACTTCATACGTAATGGCAAACAATACCAGGTAATGGGGCAGGTATACCGTGGCGCCCGCGATAAACCAACCGACCTTCAGAATATCTACGTGCGTAACAGCCGTGGTGAGGCCATCCAGCTGGATAACGTCGTGACGATTGAAGAAGAGACAAGTCCTCCTATTATTTATCACTTCAACCGTTATAAATCCGCTACGATTTCAGCGAGCCTTGCCCCAGGTAAGACCATCGGTGATGGTATCAAAGCTATGTATGACATCTATGGCCGTCTGAAGGATAAAGGTGTACTGAATGATAACTACGTATATGCATTGGCTGGTTCTTCCCGTGACTATGCAGAAAGTGGTTCCAACACCATGTTTGCATTGATCCTGGCGCTGGTGCTGATCTATCTTGTACTGGCCGCACAGTTTGAAAGCTGGGTCGATCCGTTGATCATCATGATAACAGTACCACTGGCATTTGCAGGAGCGTTGCTCTCCCTGTGGATATTCGGTCAGACCTGGAATATCTTCTCACAGATCGGTGTAATTATGCTGATAGGTCTCGTTACAAAGAACGGTATCCTGATCGTGGAATTTGCGAATCACAAACGCGATGAGGGATACACTAAAGCCAGGGCAGCGATCGAGGCTTCTGCCATGCGTCTGCGTCCGATTCTGATGACCAGTCTGGCGATGGCGCTTGGTGCATTGCCTATTGCCATGTCACTGGGAGCTGCCGCTACAAGCCGTATCCCATTGGGTATCGTGATCGTGGGAGGTATCGTATTCTCCCTGATCCTGACATTATTTGTAATACCGGCCATGTATACTTTCTTATCCAGGCGGAAACCTGTATCTGATAAATTTGAAGAAGAAGAAGCGGAGCCTGCTTCAGTGCATGCATAAACATCAGCAATTAAATGAAACGTACACTTCTATATTTCTCTTTATTACTGGGCACCGCTGTACATGCACAGCAGGTGCTCACGCCTGAACAGGCGATAGACCTGGCATTAAAGAATAACTACGATATCCGTCTGGCAAAAAATGATGCGGCCATTACTGCTAACGATTATGCTTATGCTAATCTGGCTTTTGCTCCCCGTGTGAATGGTACTGCCAATAAGGTATGGAACAGCACACGGACCAAACAGGAATTTGCCAATGGCACTAAGCGTGATACCAGTGGTATCCACTCCAGCACCTTTAGCGCGAATGTAAGCCTGGCATGGACTTTATTCGACGGGTTAAAGATGTTTGCTACAAGGCAGAAACTTGAATCGCTCCGTGATCTTGGTGAACTGGCGGTAAAAGACCAGGTGATCAACACCGTAGCTAATATCATTGCCGGCTACTATAATGTCGTACAGCAAAAGCAGCAACTGCGTAATCTTTCAGAACAACTGTCCATATCAGAAGAAAGGGTTAAACTATCTGATGCTAAATTCCAGACAGGACTCGGGCCTAAAACAGACTGGCTGCAGTCAAAAGTTGATTACAACGCATTGAAAGCATCTTATCTGCGTCAGCAAACGCTGATAGAACAAAGCAAGGCATCATTGAATCAGCTGATGGCTGTAGATGCCGGCAATACGCAATATGATGTGCTGGATACTATTCCGCTGAATATGGAGCTATCCTACGGCGGATTAAAACAGGAAGCACTGCAAAAGAACACCGGCCTGATGGTGGCACAACAAAACCTCCGGGTATCCCAGTTGCAGCTGAAAGAGAGTAAAGGAGATTATTTCCCGGTGATAAATTTCAACTCTGCCTATAACTATTCAAGGGTCAATTCCAACGCGGCTACGAACTCATTCAGCCCTGTATATAACCAGAATGGCGTGCTTAGCTATGGATTCTCTGCTACTATCCCCATTTTCAATGGTCTGAATGTTAAAAGGCAGGTGAATGCGGCTAAACTGAACGTAGGTTACCAGCAACTGACACTGGAAAATACACGCACCCTGGTGGACCTGTCGCTGACCACTGCCTTCAAGGATTACGAGTATTACAAAACGGCCCTTACACTGGAAGATGAAAATCTGGGACTGGCGAGAGAAAACGTCATGGTAGCCATGGAACGTTTCAGGCAGGGAGTAAGCACCGTGATAGAAATGAAGGAAGCACAGCAAAGCCTGGAAGATGCTTATAACAGATTGATCAACGCACGATATAATGTTAAACTTGCGGAAACACAGTTGTTGAGACTGAACGGCTCGCTGGTAAAATAACAACAGACGATAAAATAAAAAGGGTCCGTTTGATGAAACGGACCCTTTTTATTTTATCGTAAATAATGGTTAATTACTGCTGTTCTTCCTTCTTTGCCGGCATATTGGCTTTATCCTGCTGGTAATGCTTGAAGCTCTCTTTTATGAACAACATCAGGTCATATTCTGTGGCCTCCTGGAGGAACTGATAACCCGGTCTATATCGTAGCATAAAAGTATCCAGCTCATCTCCACTCAGCTTTGTCATTCTCTCCACTAATTCCGGATTATAGCGGTTGTCAATGAACTTTTCTTTTTCCCAGTATACCAGCTGTTCCTGGAAATGTTCTTTACGTTTACGCGCCTTACTGGGTACCAGGTAGGTGAGTGCCGTAATCGGATTGGAAGGAAGTGTCTTTAACACATCCATTGCACCCGGTTTATGATAGTTGAAATATTTACCATATTCCTCACGGGTGGCGAGTGAGTCACGCTTATAGTCCTTTCCCACTACTGTTACCTGTCCCAGGCCAATCACCTGACGGGTAAGATAAACATTAATGAACATGGAAGTGGTGGGAACTGTAAGGCTCTTTTTATAATAGCTCAGAATTGAAAACTCAAGTGTATCGCCCGGCATTGCGTCAATGGAAAAACGGCCGCTTTCATTACTGATGGTCCCGCTCCGGGTAGCTTTATTAATAATTGTAACCCCCGGCAATCCTGTTCTGGCATCTGCATCTGCCACCATACCTGATACCCTCACCTGCGCGTTGGCATGCTGCAGAAAGAATAACAGGTACAAAAACAGTGCTCCGATGCATCCGGAAAGTTGTATAAATCGTCTAGGCATCGCTCAAATTTAGTTTTCCCAGCGCAAATGAAAAGTTAAAAAATAGTTCCCCGTCGACAGACTACAGTCCAGAATTTGTGGAAAACAAGCATTAAACTTAGGATTTTTATTTCTAATAACTCAACAGTTCATGCTAAACGGCAAATAAGTTTCCCGTTACTGCCCTGATAATCTGTATATAAAAACTATATTATTATCTTTATTCCTTATTTCGAAGAGTATGCCTCACAGGATCTTATTTGCAACGCAGCGTTATCAGTATCTGAAAGACAGGTTATTATCCCTTGTTCCTGAATGGGAAGAGGGCTTGCTGGACATCCAGGATTTTCCGGATGGGGAGCATTATCACCGGATAACAAGTAATGTTGCAAACAAGGAAGTCATCCTGGTGGGTGGTACCATCGACGACAAGGAAACATTAGAACTTTTTGACATTGCTCATGGTTGCATCCAGGAGGGAGCATGCTCAATTAATATTGTGATCCCGTTTTTTGGCTATTCCACAATGGAACGAGCTGTTAAAAAAGGAGAGATCGTAAAAGCCAAAACCCGGGCTTTGTTGTTCTCCGCTTTGCCTCCTACCAGTTCGGGTAATAAAGTGCTGATGATGGACCTGCATGTGGACGGCATTACCTACTACTTTGAGAGTGCTATTCGTCCGGTGCATTTATACGGCAAGGACCTGGTAAAGGAAGCGGCTATGGAAATAGCAGGGGGCCGTCCATTTGTGCTGGCCAGTACAGATGCAGGTCGCGCAAAATGGGTGGAATCGCTGGCGAATGACCTGCATGTATCTGCAGCTTTCGTTTTCAAAAAACGCCTCTCAGGAGAAGAAACACATATTACAGCAATCAGTGCAGATGTACAGGATAAACTGGTGATCATTTATGATGATATGATCCGCACAGGAGGCTCGCTGTTACACGCTGCAGAAGCATACCTGCAGGCAGGTGCGTGTGAAATAGCTGTTATTACTACACATGGTATTTTTGCAGGTAATGGTTTTGAGAAGATCAAAAAAAGCGGCATTATAAAAAAAGTTGTTTGTACAGATACGCACCCCAATGCGCTTGCTATTAACGATGAACTGCTCGTAATTAAATCAGTAGATAAGATCATTGCAGATTACTTCAATTAGCAATACTCAATGTTAGCCCTGTTTATAGAGTATGCCGTTGGCAAGGTGTTTGATATACAACGCAATAGAAGGGATTGCTGTTGAGGCGGAAACCATTGCCAGGGTGCATTATACTAATATGGGGAATGACAAAATATCACAGTTACTGTCGCATCCTCACTTCAGATCAAATAAGCAACCAGAGTACAACTACGCAGGAATGTCCGTACACTTAATGAATAAGCGTATGGACCGCCAACTAATGACTGTATGAACAGTGCGTGAATACACAATTTTAATAAATATCAGCCCCGGGGCTCATTGTAACGTGCGTTTAGGTTGTATTGTAAGTAGCAGAGAAGTTTATCACATAGTATAGAGATAGAAGCAGCCACCTGCTTCAAAAAAATTTGTAACCAAATCTTACCATATAAGATGAGAAGCCATGTACTCAACTGGTTGTGGCTGTGCTTTGCCTTTTTCTGTAGTGTGAAACCCATAAAAGCAAGCACACGCGTTAACCACTCCTTTTACGGAACCAGCGCTGAGATAACCAGATATCAGCCGCTTATTACAGATAATGTTAACTTTCAGCAGAAAGATACCACTGTAAAACCCACTACCAGTCCGGTAGTTATAACACCTTCCTCGTCGGGAAAAAAAGACACTACTAAACCTGCAACTGCATCACCTGTAGTCGTCACTCCTTCGTCTGACACATCAAGACCGAAGAAAGACTCTGCTGCTAAAACAGCCGCCGATACGACTACCAGGCCGAAAAAAGATACAGCACTGATCCTTCCTGCTGATTCAAATCAGCTGAAAAAGGAAGCAGGTCAGTTCAATCTGAAAGGTGTGGTAAAAGAAACCGGTGGTACACCTATTCCAGGTGCACAGGTGATAAATCTTTCCACGAAGGAAGCTGTTGCTACAACTGCCGACGGTACGTTTACGTTAAAAGCATCTCTTGGAGATACTATCAAGATCGCGTCTGTCAGCTACGCTGAACAGTCGATCCCGCTTGATTCGAGAGAACCGCTCAATGTACAACTGACTTCTGCATCTGCCAACCAGAAAGCACTCAAAGAAGTAGTAGTAACGGCGTTGGGTATTCAGAAAAATACACGCGCTGTTGGCTATGCTGTAGAAGAAGTGGGTGGCAATGCTGTGCAGGAAGCAAAAGAAGTGAACTTCGCCAACGCCCTCACAGGTAAAGTGCCCGGCTTACAGATCAATACCAACACGGGTTCCATGGGTGGTTCTACGAAGATCACTATCCGTGGTGTAAAGTCTATCCTTGGCGATAACAACGCCTTCATAGTAGTAGATGGTACACCGTTTATAAACAATAATACCAACCAGGGTGGTCAGTTGAATGGCGGTGGTGGTTATGACTTTGGTAGTTCTTTGCAGGATATTAACCCGGAAGATATCGACAATATATCTGTGCTGAAAGGTGCTGCTGCTACTGCACTGTACGGTAGTCGCGGTGCAAATGGTGTAATGCTGATCACTACTAAGAAACGTCCGGAAGTATCCAGCGGTATAGGTGTTACTTATAGCATCAATGCGCAGGTAGACCAGGTATATGTACTGCCTAAATACCAGAATGAGTATGGTGGTGGTACCGGTGGAAAATTTGACACGCTCTATTACAATCAGAATCCGGAGGCATTCATTGATGAGGCGCATGCTACATATGATAACAATGATGGTAAGGGTCGCTATGATCTGTTAGTAAAGTACTATGACGATGCTTCATGGGGTCCTAAACTGGATGGCCAGTTGGTGCGTCATTACTGGTCATGGGATAAGAACAAGGGTAATCCTTATTTTGGTCAGACAGCTCCATGGGTGGCTCATCCAAACAATGTGAAGGATTTCTACAGATCGGGGTACACGCTCACCAACAATATAGCCATGGCCGGTAATAACGACAAAGGTTATTTCCGTCTTTCGTATGGCAATATGAATCAGATATTCGTACTACCGAACGCTTCGTTAAATCGTAATAACCTTTCCTTTAATGGCGGTTATGAACTAACAAAAGGTCTCCGTGGCGTGGCATCTCTGAATTATACTGCCATGAAGGCGAAAGCCCGTCCGGGTACAGGTTTCACTGGTCCTAACCCAACGCTGCAGTTCACCATGTACGGTCAGCGTCAACTGGATATAGACCAGGAGAAACGCTACCAATATGAAGATGGATCGCAGATCACCTGGAACCGCAAATCCTGGAATGACCCTGCTGTTGCTTCAAGTAATGGGCCCTACTGGAACCGTTACATGGATTATGAAACAGACAGCCGCAACCGTATATTCGGTAATGCAGGTCTTGACTGGGATCTAAGCAAATGGCTGACCATCAGCGGCAGGGTGTTTATGGACGATTATAATACACTGGAAGAAGAAAGAACAGCGAAGGATTACCTGATAGGAGGTTATATCAAGCGCGTACGTACATCCAGGGAAATGAACTACCAGTTAACTGCAAACATTAATAAAGACCTCGGTAAGGATTTTAAGCTGAATGCATTAATTGGTGGCAACATCATGCATCGTAAATGGACCACCACCGGTGGTAGCACAGTCGGTGGTCTGATCATTCCGGGTGTATATAACCTGAATAACTCCCTGCAGACTGCCCTGCCAATAGATGAGTTTTACGAAAAGCAGATCAATTCAGCTTTTGCTACAGCATCCCTGGGTTACAGGAACTTCCTGTTCCTTGAACTGACAGGTCGTGCTGACTGGAGCTCTGCACTGTTGAGTGAAAACAACCCATACTTCTATCCATCTGCATCTGGATCCTTCGTCTTCTCAGATCTGTTAAAAGAGTGGAAATGGCTGACCTTCGGTAAACTGCGTGCCAGCGTATCGCAGGTGGGTAGTGATACTGATCCTTATCAGATCTACGATACTTATCAGTTCATTCCGCCATTCGGTAACTACCCTGTTACACAGCTGACTTCTACCAAGTATAATAAAACACTGAAACCAGAGCGTACGAGAGAATATGAAACAGGTATTTCCCTGAAGTTCTGGGATGATCATATCGGCCTCGATGTTACCTACTATGACAGGATCACTAAAGACCAGATCATTCCGCTACCTATCTCTTCTGCTTCCGGTTTTACCAATACGATTGTTAACGGTGGTAGCGTGCAGAACCGTGGTCTGGAAATAGGACTGAACCTGAATCCTATCCGCCTGAAAAATGGTTTCCGCTGGGATATCAATGCGAACATCGCACGTAACCGCAATAAGCTGCTGAACCTGGACATTCCTCAGTATAATAGCTCACTGCCTGTATTGCTGATTGGTACAGACCGCAGAACAACCAGGGTATCTGTAGCTGCTTATGTTGGTAAACCAATGGGAACAATACTGGGAACTGATTATGTATACGATGCGCAGGGCCGGAAGATTGTAGGATCCGATGGTCTGTACAAGATCACTGACAATCCGGTTCCTATCGGTAATGCGTATCCTGATTATGTAGGTGGTGTGACCAACTCCTTTACATATAAAGGCGTTTACCTGTCGGCACTTGTCGACTTCCAGCATGGCGGTGATTTCTTCTCTTACACCAATATGTACGGTAAAGGTTCCGGTTTGTTGGATATCACTGCAGCAAACGGGGTAAGGGAAAAAGGTATCATTGCTGAGGGCGTAACAGAAGAAGGCAGGCCTAATGAAGTAGTACTGGATGCGGCTACCTATTTCCAGAACAATGAAGGCAAAACGCTGAGCAAGGCTAATCTGTACGATGCTAGCTACATCTACCTGCGTGAGGTGAAGCTGGGATATAATCTGCCTGAGTCATGGTTCAAAAAAGTGCATGCACAAAGCGCCCGTCTTTCTTTGTATGCAAGAAACCTCTGGCTGATCAAATCCAATGCACCGAATGTGGATCCTTCCAATATTCTGAATTCATCATCTAATATCCAGGGTATTGAAGGTGGTGCATTGCCTTCACTGCGTTCTTATGGTGTTAACCTGAATGTTTCATTCTAAAACTGAATTCAATGCTGAAAAGATTCTTAATATACGCATGGCCGGTATTATTCATCTTCGTGATGGTGGCAGGGTGTAAAAAACTGGATGATATCAATCACGATCCTACCAAGCCTACTTCAACATCACCTGCCTATCTGCTGACCGGCGCAGAAAAAAATGCCATGGACTACCTCTACAGTACCCTGCAGAATGGTTATATCGGTATGCATTATGCGCAATACTGGTCTGGCAACTCAAGAGTAGGAGATAGTCAGTATGCAATTGATGAAAACAACAATACGGCTTTCTGGAACTTTATGTATGTGTCGCTGCATAACCTGGACAAGATCGTTGCACTTAACAATGCAAGTGGGGATAATCCCGCTGCAAAAAATCAGAATGCTATTGCTACGATTTTAAAGGCCTGGTTGTATCAGATCCTGACAGATACTTATGTGAATGTTCCTTATTCACAGGCCTTAAAAGAGGGCGAGAATATTACGCCTGCATACGATAGTCAGGAGTCAATCTATACGTCACTCATTGACACATTACAGCAGCAGATCACTGCATTAGATCCGGCACAACCTACGTTTACCTCCGGTGATGTGATCTACAATGGTGATGTTACCAAATGGCGGACATTGGCACATTCCTTACTGCTCCGCTTAGCGATCCGTATTGCAGATGTGGCGCCTGATAAGGCAAAATCTATTATCGAAGCTAATTACCAGGCAGCAATGACCAGCAATGCTGACAACGCACAATTCGCTTATCTCAGCGTTGCACCTAATAAGTTTCCTTTGAATGATTCTGAGAGGGAGGTGCTGGATTTCTTTGTCAGCACCACGCTGGTGGATTATATGAAGAGCACCAATGACCCTCGTCTTTCAATATATGCAAGACCAGCTAAGGGAACAGGGCTGATCACAGGGCTGACATACGGTATCAGTGCAAATGATCCCAGCAGACTAGCTCCTGAAAATTATTCCTATCCGGGTACATTGATATATTCTGCTACCATGCCCGGTATCCTGATGACATACCCCGAAGTGGCCTTTATACTGGCTGAAGCGGCGGCGAGAGGCTGGTCTGTGGGCCAACCTGCTGCTACCTGGTATGAAACCGGTATCAGGGCTTCTATGGCCTACTGGAATGTAACCACTGGTGTTGATGAATATATTGCGGCTGTGCCCTACACTGCCGGTGACTGGAAAAATGTGATTGGTACGCAGAAATGGCTGGCATTATATCCTCAGGGCTTCCAGGCATGGTATGAGCGCCTGCGTCTTGATTTCAAAAAGCCTAATGGTGATTCATTGTTCATACCGCCTTATTCCGGCTCATTGGACCAGAATGTATCTTTTGTGCCTTCCCGTCTCACCTATCCTTTAGGAGAGCAGACACAGAATGCGGCAGCCTATAAAAAAGCGGCCAGTGATATTGGTGGAGATACGAAAGCAACGAAGAGCTGGTGGGACAAGTTTTAAAAGCACAACTATCCTTCATAAATTCCCGCTATCCGAGATGATGGCAAACTGCCCTGGCCTCTGGCCGGGGCTTTTTAATTGATATTATCATTCGCCAGGCGGCTGAATTCTTTCTGTGCGTCTTCTGATTTAAATGCGCTGGTAGGAACGAGGAAGAAGTTCTTTTTACCCCGGTAAAGGAAGAAGAAGTTTTTAGCTTCCACTACTTTGGTAAATGTGCTCCAGGAGAGCAGACGTTGATGTTCGCTTGTGCGGGTGGAAATGGTGATTCCTTCTTCGGAATATTTCAGGTGAATATCGTCTTTGAAAGTGGCGGCTTTATTATAGATAGATACGGGCAGCAGGAACCAGAACACTGCAATGATGAGCAGTACCATGGCGGCAATACCTAAGAGGGCACCGATTGTAACTACTTTGAAAGCATATCCGGCCATTGTAAAGGCCAGCAGGATGAAGAGTGTGTTTCGGAATACTTTTATTTCTCCCCGCTGCATGAAATGATAGCGTAATGCATTCAATACCTCCTCCTTATTGTAACTAAACTCCAAAAAATGCATTATGGCAAGGCAAACTTTTTATTTATTAACAGGGAGTGTCATCTGACTCTCCATATCGTCTCTTCTGCTGACAGGTGCATATTTTTTCCGATTGGCAACTGGTTGTTTTTTAACAGTGGAGGCGTCATCAGACAGGTCATCCTCACTTAAGCCGGGAAAATTATTTTTTACGAACTGAAAATACTGCTGGAGGGTCTTGGCATCAACTTTAAAGGGGAAGGCCAGCTCATTGCCGGTCATCTTTAGAATGTCATTATTGTTGATGCGGGACTCGTTCTGAAGGTACCATTTGTAGAGGTCTACAATTCCTTTCTTCAACTCCTCTTCGTACATTTTATCACCATCCTGATCTTTGGGCAACATCCATACGTACTCTTCAACCCTGCCAGGTCTGGCAGCGGTGGCTTTGGCAGCTGTTACTGATTTATCGGATTTCTCGTCGCAAGTAGCATTCTTATTCCCGGTTTTCTCCCCCTCTTTATCCTTCTCTTTCTCTTTTGTAGCTTTAGTTTTGTCCTCGTCCTTCCACTTTTCGCTATTTGCGCTTGCTGATGCGGCTGAGGCTAAACTTACCAACAGCAGGAACAACAGCTTTTTCATAGTGTAAAAAATTTGTAAGACTAAAAATACAAAATCAAAATTATAAATCCCAAACTAATTGTACCGGAAAGCCGGCTCATATGGCAGAAAAAACAAAAGCAATGGATAAACCATTGCTTTCGAGAGTCATTTTACATTGCATGATGATTCACGCCTGTAGGAATATTTGGTTTTTCATAGGACAGTAACCATAATAAAATTAATACAATAACAAATATAATAAATATTTATTGCAACATAGACGATCCCCTAAATATTTGAAATTCTTCAAATTGGCCTATCTCTTTTTAAATAGCTGGTAAAAAATTAAAATGTTTGTTAAAAATCCAAAACCAGTTCTTTTACGGATATATTAAAATAAACATAACCTGTCTTCCGGAAACATTGCAGGAAGCACAAGTGAGCAAACAACCACGAAAAGTCGTAAACACGTGAACAGTATGAAAAACTATTATGAATTGCTAAAACCGATCAGTAAAGGGGGAGATTAAAATTTTCAACAAATAGGCCGATAGTCCGAAATGGGTAGAAATAGTAAGGGCACCTGGAAAGGCGCCCTCAATTTGTTACTATCCTATGAAAACCCTATTTGAATACAAATGTAAGCTCATGTTATTTTTCTTTGAAATTTTAAGGCCACAATAACAAATCATTAACAAAGGCAGGGACCGGATAATAGCTGAAACCCTCTGCTATATTGCATTTAGCACATTCCCACTTTTTTACTAAATTCGTTAACAACCCCTGAAATTCACTACAGATGGGCCTGTTTTAGTGATATATGATGTTATATTCACCTTGTAAATAACATGGCGGGACCGGCAGAACCGCTTCTGCGCTCATTTAAGTACTTGCAGGGTGAGTTAAAAAAGTATATTTTTATTTGATATGACGTCCTTTTAACCTTTTTGGTTTTCATTGGTTTACAAGAAGGAAATGGCCTGAAGATTGTACGATAAACGAGCAGAGCCCTTGCTTGGCGGGGATTTTCACGGATAGAAAATGGATAATATGCATATTTAACTAACAATGTGGCTTATTACCGAAAAATTTATACATTTGCGACAACCGGAACAATGCTATTTTAATGCACAATAAAATATACAACTCTTTTATCGATAGAAAGGCGAAGGGGATAAAATCTTTTGCTGTTCTGATTGATCCGGACAAGGTAACTCCTGCTGGCATAGCAGACCTTGCGGCGAAATGTATGGCAGCGAAGGTAGATTACATTTTTCTGGGAGGCAGTCTTGTGATCACCGATCATCTCGATGAATGCGTACAACAGTTCAAAAGTCTTTGTGATATTCCTGTTGTATTGTTTCCTGGCAGCCCATCGCAGGTTTCACGCTATGCTGACGCATTGCTCTATCTGTCCGTAATATCTGGCCGTAACCCCGAATTACTGATAGGACAACATGTGTTATCAGCCCCCGCTGTCAAAAAAAGCGGGCTGGAAGTTATTTCTACCGGTTATATCTTAATTGATGGTGGCGCTCCCACTACCGTTTCTTATATCAGCAATACGACACCTGTTCCTGCCGACAAAGACGACATTGCCATGTGTACTGCTATTGCAGGAGAAATGCTTGGCATGAAGGTAGTGTTCATGGATGCCGGCAGCGGCGCCCGTAAGCCTATCAGTGAAAGCATGATAGCACGCGTAGCCAGCCAGGTATCGGCCCCTATCATCGTAGGCGGCGGTATCCGGGATGCAGAAAAGGCTTACCTCAATTGCAAAGCCGGCGCTGATATCATCGTTGTAGGAAACGCTATCGAGAAAGAAACCTCTCTGATCAAGGAAATGGCTGATGCAGTACACGCAGCTGCACCAGTGTTAAAATAATACCTTTTTAAAGGAGAAACGCTGATTACCGTATTCACTACGATAATCAGCGTTTCTCCTTTTTATTTTGATGATCCGGCTACCTCTTTGTAGCCGCAAGACGATCTTTAAGTGCTATAACAGCCCTCACAGGAAGCCGGTGCTGTTGTCAAAGACTCATCATCTCCTTAAACTTCACCGCTTGCCTGCGGCTCACTTCTATCTTTTCTCCCCCACGCATTTCCAGCAACAAACCTCCGTTGAAATAGGTATCGATCTTCTCGATCATGCGCAGGTTCACAATATGTTTTCTGTTGGCCCGGAAAAAGGTACGCTCATCGAGACGTTCTTCCAGCGCATTTAAAGATTTCAGGATCAGCGGCTTATTACCCTCAAAATACACACGGGCATAGTTACCCACACTTTCAAAAAGCCGGATCTCCTGCAGTTTTACAAACCAACAGCGGTCGCCATCCTTAACAAATACCTGGTCGTTTTCTGACAGGATGGTCCGGATAGCACCTGCCTCCGCCTGTCGTTCTTTTTCTTCCAGCTGATGCAACTTATGAATCGCATCTGCCAGCCTTTTGGGCTCAATGGGTTTCAGCAGATAATCCAGCGCATTATACTCAAATGCTTTCAGTGCATGCTCATCATAAGCAGTAGTGAAGATCACCTGTGGCGCTTTTTCCAATTCTGCCAGCAAATCAAAACCTGTTTTATCTGGCATTTGTATATCCAGGAAAAGCAGATCAGGATGCAGTGTTTCAATTTTTTCCAGTCCGTCCTTTGCATTTACTGCCTCTCCGACTACCACTATTTCAGGGTGGTCAGCCAGCAATTTTTTCAGCTCGCTTCTGGCCAGGCGTTCGTCATCGATTATCAAAGCTTTTTTCATGAGCAACTACTTTTAAACTTGGCGCGAATAATACTACTAAAACAACGGCATCAGCACTTTTGCTTCAACCGTTTCCTCATTTTTATTATAAATATTAAATGACGCTTTATTCCCATACAACAAACTCAACCGTTGCCTGGTGCTTTGCAGGCCAAAACCATGTCCCGTTGTTTCTTCTCCTCCTATCTGCCCCGTATTTTCTATTGTGATTTCATGATGCATGTCCCTTACGTGAGAGCCGATCACTACCGTTCCTCCACTTACTGTGCGGGAAATGCCATGTTTAATGGCATTTTCCACCAATGTTTGCAACATCATGGGAGGTATGGGCAGTTCCAGTGTTTCCGGGTCTATTTCATATTTCACCTTCAGTCGCTCTTCAAACCGGATATTCTCCAGTGCAAGGTAATCTTTTACTATATCCAACTCGTTTTCCAGGTTCACCGTTTCTGCCTTTTCCACCTGCATAGAGCTTCTCAGAATATTGGACAGCTCCGTGATCGCCGTTCTGGCCCGTTGTGGATTCTCATCCACCAGCGCCCGGATGCTGTTCAGGGCGTTAAAGATGAAATGAGGATTTAACTGTGATTTGATCGTTTTCAGTTCCAGCTCCTTGACTGTACTCTCCAGTTTCAGTTTATCCACCTGGCTGTTACGGCTGCGCTCAATATAGTGCCACACAAAATAAACCAGCCACCAGATAGCTGTGAGCGTGAATATGGGTAAAAGGAAGGTCAGTGTTTTCTGGTCTGTCAGGCCCCGTTGCTGCCACGAATACCTGAACATGTTCCCTGTTGTGGTAATACCTACGTAAATAATGAGTCCTGCACTTACGGTGAGGGCGAAAAAAAGTAACATCTGGCCCTCAAAACTATACTGAAACCAATTTAACCGTTTGATGACAACCCGTAACAAATGCGTAGCGAGTATCCCAAAAAACATGATCATCAGCAGGTTTATCAGATAGAAAGAGCCAAATGAGCCCGCAAATGAATAGGCAAAGAAAAGATTGACTACTGCATATGTCGTCCAGCCCAGAATCTGACACCACCAATATCTTGATATTCGTTTAAACATCTATCTGAAAATTAGTAAACTACTGCTACATTTCAAAAATACCGATGTGCTTAGCCCACCTTGCTGCAAATGTTATGAGTGGGTTTCCGGCATGGCAGAAGTCCAAATGTGCTGATGTATGGAATAAATGTAGATTAGCGCTTTAATTTGTACTTTTGTTTATTAAATCCTGCATCAAGAAGTATGAATATTACGCCGGGCCCATTGCTGGGCAAGATCGAAACCCCTGCCGATTTGCGGAATCTCAGTAAGGAGCAGCTGCACGAGGTGAGTGAAGAACTCCGCCAGTTCATTATTGATGTTGTTAGTGTACACGGTGGCCACTTTGCGGCCAGTCTGGGTGTTGTGGAGCTGAGTGTGGCACTGCATTACGTATTTAATACCCCATATGACCAACTTGTTTGGGATGTGGGACACCAGGCCTATGGCCATAAGATCCTGACAGGCCGGAGAGACGTTTTCCATACTAACCGTAAATATCATGGTATCAGCGGCTTCCCGAAAAGGGATGAAAGCGAGTACGACACCTTTGGTGTAGGGCACTCCTCTACCTCCATTTCCGCCGCGCTGGGTATGGCCATTGCCTCCAAATACAAAGGAGAGACGGACCGCCAGCACATTGCCGTAATAGGTGATGGCGCCATGACAGCAGGTATGGCATTCGAGGCCCTCAACCATGCAGGTGTGGCCAATGCCAATGTGCTGATCATACTCAATGACAACTGTATGTCCATTGACCCGAACGTTGGCGCATTAAAAGAATACCTGACCGACATTACCACTTCCCCTACTTATAACAAACTACGTGACGACGTATGGAACCTGCTGGGCAAATTGCCCGTAGGTAAACGCTTTACCCGCGACATGGCCTCCAAACTGGAAGCTGGTCTGAAAGGCGTTGTATCCAGCTCCAGCAACCTGTTCGAATCCCTCAAGCTGCGTTATTTCGGTCCTATTGACGGGCACAATATCGTGAAGCTGGTGGATACCCTCCAGGACCTGAAAGACATTCCTGGTCCTAAGCTGTTGCATATCGTAACCACAAAAGGTAAAGGATATGCCGTGGCGGAGAAAGATCAGACTACCTGGCACGCTCCGGGCCTGTTTGATAAAATTACCGGCGAAATCTTCAAGAAACAGCCGGACAAGCCACAGCCACCAAAATACCAGGATGTATTCGGTCATACCATCATAGAACTGGCAGAGCAGAACAAGACCGTGATGGGTATTACACCCGCCATGCCTTCCGGCTCTTCCCTGAAGTTCATGATGGAAAAAATGCCCGACCGTGCTTTTGACGTAGGTATCTGTGAACAGCATGCCGTAACCCTTTCTGCCGGTCTGGCTACACAGGGTATGCGCGTATTCTGTAATATCTACTCTTCCTTCATGCAAAGAGCATATGACCAGGCCTTACACGACGTAGCTATCCAGAAGCTGCCAGTAGTATTCTGCCTGGACCGTGCCGGCCTGGTGGGAGAGGATGGCCCTACTCACCATGGCGCTTATGACATCGCTTATATGCGTTGCGTACCTAATGTCATCATCAGCTCACCGATGAATGAAGAGGAATTACGTAACCTCATGTATACTTCCCAGCTGCCTACCCAGCAGATGCCTTTTGTGATCCGTTATCCAAGAGGACAGGGTGTAATGCCTGACTGGAAACAGCCATTCAAGGAAATAAAGATCGGTACCGGCCGCAAACTGCGTAGCGGTAAGGATATCGCAATACTTTCCCTGGGGCACCCCGGTAACTTCGTAACAGAAGCCTGCAAAGAACTGCTGGCGGATGGTTTACAGCCTGCTCACTATGATATGCGCTTCGTAAAACCACTGGACGAGGCTCTATTGCATGAAATATTCAGCGAATTTGACAAAGTGATCACTGTAGAAGATGCTGCTGTAACAGGCGGATTCGGTAGCGCCATCCTGGAATTTATGGCTATTCATGGTTATAAGGCTGATGTGCGTATGCTGGGTATTCCTGACCGTATTGTGGAGCATGGTAAACCGGAAGACCTCCATCGCGAATGTGGCTATGATGCCGCTGGTATTGCCAGTGCAGCGCGTGCCATGCTGAAAGAGAAGATCACCGTTACTGCCTGATCATACAGGTAAAACAATAAAAATACATTTGAAGCCACCTTTGTGACATTGTTCATACAGGTGGCTTCCTTATTTTTATAGCATGGATGAATTGTATATACACCTCCGCATCAGGGAGGTCATAGCAGAAACACAGGATGCATTTACCTACAGGCTGGAAACTATCGACGGACAACCTCTTGCATACCAGGCAGGGCAATTCATTACCTTTCTGATCTACCTGCACGGTACAGAATACAGACGTTCTTATTCATTCAGTTCTACTCCCGGTATTGATCCGTATCCATCTGTCACCATCCGGGAAAAACAGAATGGGGAAATATCCCGTCACATCCTGCATCACTGGAAAGCCGGTGACCAGGTCACTGCATTACTGCCTTCCGGCCGCTTTACGCTGTCGGGACATACGACTTCACCACGGGACATCTTTCTGCTGGGCGCAGGAAGCGGTATTACGCCTCTTTTTTCTCTTTTGAAGGAGATACTTCATAATGAGCCAACGGCCCATATTAAGCTTATTTACAGCAATACATCCACAGAGCGCACCATCTTCCACCGGCACTTACAGGAACTCGTTCAACAGTTTCCCCGGCAGCTGCATATTATCCATCTGTTCAGTAATGATCCCGACCAGATTGTACGCCGGCTCAGTAATCTTTCGCTGGAGCCGCTGGTACAGCAACAGCTCCGCTACCAGGCAGCAGATGCCCGGTTCTTTGTATGCGGTCCGCCGGAATACATGCGTATGATACTCTTAACGCTCACTTACATGGGCTTTGGTGAAGAGCAGTTGCATAAGGAGAATTTCGTGGTAAATACGGCTCCTCAATTGGCAAGAATAGGCACGCCGGAAGATAGTTCCATGAAGAACGTGGAATTACATCTGCGAGGGGGAGTGCATAAACTCTCCATTCCCGGCAATCACAATATACTTGGGGAGGCGCTTGCTCAAGGCATTGCCATTCCATATAGCTGCAAAGGCGGTGTTTGCGGTTCCTGTACTGCCCGCTGTACGACTGGTAAAGTGTGGATGGCCCTGAATGAAGTGCTGACGGACAAAGAAATTGAGCAGGGCTTCGTCCTCACCTGCACCGGTTATGCGATTAGTGCAGAAGTGGTGATCGAGATATAAGCTCTATGCTTTACGAAAAAGCGCTGAAAGCTTTAAACTCATCCCGTAACTCATTGTACAGTTTCCTGAATGTATGCATACGGTCCTGCAGAACATCAAAATCATCTACGGGACGATCGTCATGCAATATGGGAGGTTGCCCGTTGTTTGATATCTTTTTGGCAGATTGTTTCAGATCATGACGCAATTCATCTGCTTTTTCTTCCTGACAGATGAATTGATTCTGGAAGTGCTCAATCTGAGCCAGGGACTCGTCATCAGTTTTACTGATAGATAATTGCTCTAAGTGGCTGCGCATAGACCGGATGGACTCCCTGGTACTGTTCACTTCGTCCTTCCAGCTACTGATCTGTTCGAGATCTGAAGTTTGTGCGGATACTTCCATGTGTATTGATTTTAACGTTAAATAATTAAGCAATACAATATTTGTCCGTAACACATTTCTAAGTTACAAAGCTTTTTCCAATTAGGAATTAGGAATTAAGCACCAGGAATTGCAGCTTGCGTTTATTTATTACTTTAATAAAAAAGCTGTTATATAAGAAGTATAATCTTCCAATATAACAGCCCTTCTTTATTCCTGTTTATTATTTCAGATAAGCATTATACATCCATACCAGCTTCTCCTGTTCCCTGATATAAGTCGTGATCAAATCATTGGTACCATCGTCTCCCACTTCACTGCTGACAGCAGCCACTTCTCTTTCAATCTCAATCAGCGACTGCAGACCAGAGAGTACATGCTGCACACACACGACATCCTTACTTTCATTCCTGATCTCTACTATAGTAGATTGTTCAATGTAATCAGAGAATGCATGTGTAGGTGTAAAACCAAGTGTTAATATCCTTTCTGCAATCTCGTCTATCTTAGTCAGGGCATCTGTATATAACTCTTCAAATTTCGCATGCAACGTGAAGAATTTATCGCCGCGTATATTCCAGTGAAACCCACGCACATTCATATAAAACAACTGGTAAGTAGCCAGCAGTGTATTCAGTTTTTGAGCAAGTTCCTTTGATGTTTTCTTTTCAAGTCCGATGTTCGTTGTTGCAGTACTCATAGCGAAATATTTTTTGGGTAATATTTAATCAACTCATTGGTACATCGATCAACAAAAAGTCTGCCGCTTTGAGTGCTTTCACTGTTGCAGTATCATAGTTGCTCAAACCAATAGCATCACGGCGTTTCAGTATTTCTCCTGCCACTTCCACCTCACCTTCCAGTACCATCAGATAGCTGCCATGCTGTGCCATTTTTGGTGCAATGTCCACACTTTGTCCTTCCTCAAAATGACCTAAGGAAAACCATGCATCCTGATTAATGAGTAATGCATCACCGTTAGCCTCAGGCGATACAACTACCTGCAGTTTATTCAACCTGTCAGCAAGCTCAAATGCCTGTTGCTGATAACGTGGCTTTACATTACGTAGCTTTGGGAATACCCATATTTGCAGGAAGCTGGCAGGATCTGTTTTAGAGGCATTGAATTCAGAATGCGATATACCGGTACCAGCACTCATGATCTGCACTTCATTACTATGAATGATCTCATGTCTGCCCGTGTTATCACGATGCTCAAGCGCACCACTGAGTGGTATACTCACTATTTCCATATTGTCGTGCGGATGTGTTCCAAAACCCATCCCACCTTTAATTGTATCGTCGTTCAGTACACGTAATGCACCGAAATGTATGCGCTCCGGATTGTAATAACCTGCAAAACTGAATGTATGATAGCTCTGTAACCAACCATGATTGGCAAAGCTCCGTGAATCTGCTCTGTGAATGATTTTTTCCATAAATCTTTTCTCCTTTTACAATACAAATATCCTCATTACATACAGGCCGGTAAATGGATTGCTTGATGAAAAGAGTGGACTATTTATACAATAAAAAATCCCGTTCCCAATGAAGAGAACGGGACCTTTATAATGCGTTAGCCTTATACCAGTTCGGCATCCAGTGTAATCTCTGTATTCAGCAGTTTAGAGATAGGGCAGTTAGTTCTTGCTTCTTCTGCCAGCTCAGCAAACTTAGCTTTATCCAGACCGGGAACAGTTGCTTTCAACTCCAGATGGCTGCTTGTAATAGCACCATTATCCAGTGTAATAGTAGCTTTAGTGTCCAGGTTCTCAGGTGTGAAACCTGCTCCTGACAACAGGAAGCTCAGCTTCATGGTAAAACATCCTGAATGCGCAGCTGCTATCAGCTCCTCAGGATTAGTACCTGTACCATCCTCAAAGCGGCTTTTATAAGAATATGCTGTATTGCTTAATACACCAGACTGTGAACTTACTGTACCTTTTCCATCTTTACCGGTACCTTTCCAGTTGGCGGATGCAGATCTTTTCATGATTAAAACGTTTGATTAGTTTAATGAATAAAGTGAATTGAAGGTGGTTATGGAGCTGAAATTACTATTTCTTTTTTTGTTTAGGAAGGGGTATTCCTTCGTAGACTTTTCTCTACATACATCCTCAAAACAAAAGACCGGGTGAAATGTTTCACCCGGCCTACACTATTTCTGGCAATCATCCTCAAAAAAACTTCTTTCTCCACGTCATTGCTTACACTGTTTCCATGTCTGAACTTCTTTATTCCACGCTATTAGACATTATACCGCTGCAATAACCGAATGCCAGTATATATTGATTGTTGTGCTTAACCTTGTTTTACAAGCTGTACTCCTGCCTGCAGTTTCACCTCGTCGCTCAGCATGATACCACCGGTTTCAGTTACAGCGTTGTATGTAAGTCCAAAATCCTTTCTGTTGATCTTACCTTTAATCTCAAAGCCTGCTTTGGTCTGACCATATGGATCTTTCTGGATACCATTGTATTCTACCTCCAGTTCCACTGGTTTGGTAACACCACGGATGGTCAGGTCGCCAGTTACTTTATACTCATCGCTGCCTTTCTTAGTTACACCGTTAGAAACGAAAGTGATTTTAGGATACTGTGCTGCATGAAAGAAATCTTCTGCCTTTAAGTGCTCATCGCGCTGTTCGTTTTTGGTGGAGATGCTGTTAACATCTGCTTCGAAAGTGATCTTAGCGTCGGTGAAATCATCGTTGTTGCTTTCCACAGTTGCATCGTAGGTGCCGAAGTAACCGGTCACGTTAGAGATCATTAAGTGTCTGATCTTAAATTCTACTTCACTGTGCATTGGGTCGATTTTCCAGATTGCCATAACTTTAAGTGTTTTTTTAAGTTTAGTGTTTTTTTAAGTATGCCTTGTTTCAGAGTGTCTTTCTAAAAGATTGATTAGCAATTCACATCTTCCCCTATTACTATGCCATTCTATTGGCTTTCCCTCTTCCGTCCTTGCTGTTATCTCCGTTTCATTAAGACAATACAAAATTACACGTTGCAACAACTGTTAGGAATGGATAGAATGACTTAATAGGTGTACTTTTTTCTACTACGCGCTTTTTTCACACATTATTAAACACTTGCGCGTGAGGCATCCTTAAATTCTGATGGAGTCTGATTGGTATATTTCTTGAAAAAGCGACTGAAATAATGGGGGTCGTCAAATCCCAGCTTATAAGCTATTTCCTTGGCGGAAAGGTCTGTATTATAAAGATAGCGCTGTGCTTCCAGGATAACGCGGTTGCGGATATGCTCTCCTGCGGTGATACCTGACAGCTGCTTGCTGATCTCGTTCAGCAAAACCGGTTTTATATGAAGAATGCCGGCATAGTCCGACACATTCTTCAGGGTTGTATATTTTTCTTCGATCAGGTTCTTAAACTGGAGGAATAAGGAGCTGTTATGACTGGCATGTTGCTCGGGTGCCGCCAGCATACTGCTGCCCTTAATACGGGACGCCAGCACGAGGAAATACCGTAATAAACCGTGAAATGCCGTCTCATAATCCGCAGCCTGCTCATTTACCTCCTTCATCATCATATGCACCACCATCTCAAAATCCTTTTCCTGCTCGGTGGTGAGTGTAATGACACTACTGAACTGATTATTGAAGAAAAGAGAAGAATTAATGCCCATCAGGGTGGCAGCCTGGTCTTTCAGACACATGAAAGCATCCTGGAATGCGATCATATATCCTTCTATTTTCTCACTGAACTCCATTTTATGCACCTGTCCCGGAGCCAGGAAGAAAAGCGTGTTCTTTTTCACAGCATGGGTTACTGTGTCAATGGTATTGATAAGCTGCCCTTTTTTAATCCAATAGATGGTATAGAAGTCATGCCGGTGGGGAACGCCATTGCTGGCGAAGAACCCATCGCCCAATTCACACAGGCCGGACACCACAAATTTGGGATCTGTCTGTGCATACCGGGGGAGTGGTACTACTTCTATATGTGCACGCTTATCGCTCATTCAAATGTACCGGGTACTTCTACTTCCCGGTCTTCAGGTTCAATGTAGTCAATTATAAAGTTATTTCTGCCTTCTCCCACCATAATTCCCAGATATTTCATTTGCACGAGTTCCAGCATACCCAGGAACAGGAAGATAGCATGTACTCTATCCCGGCACAGATCGAAGATCTTTTCGAAAGCCATGGTCTTTTCCCTGCTGGCCAGGTCGATCATATATTCACGGGAACCTTCCATAGTGTAGTCATACTTATATACTACGTGCTGTGGCTTGTTTTCCCGCTGTTTTACGCGCTGCATCACCTTTTCGAAGGTCTTGGTCAGCTTAAAGAGCGTCAGGGTCTGTACCTCTGTGCCTTCGCTGGTAATTTCCCCGATAGCAGCCAGTTCTTTCTGGATATTACCACGTTTGATCTGCAACATGCGCTCTGCTTCCTTCTCTGCCAGTTCTGCCGCAGCCTGTTTGAAACGCTTGTATTCCAGGATCTTATCAATCAACTCCTGACGGGGATCTATTTCTAATCCCTGCTCATCCAGTTCTTTACGGGGCAGCAGCATTTTAGCCTTGATACGCATCAGGGTTGACACGAAAAGGATAAATTCACTAGCCAGCTCGATGTTCAGGGATTCCAGATGATGTATATAGTCCAGGAAATCCTGGGTGATGGTCGTAATGGGAATATTATAAATGTCCAGCTCGTCCCTCTCTATAAAGAAAAGCAACAGGTCAAATGGCCCCTCGAACTGGGGCAGTTTTATCTTGTAGGAGTTGTCACTCATAAAGTTATGTATGGCTTTCACTCATCTGCCGGCAACTGATCTGTTATCCGTTGAAAGTGAAAGCCATCAAAAATAACGAAAATTCCCCGCTCGTCAGAACTTGGCCGTAAAACCGACCCCTATCACCTGCTTGACCTGCAATCGTGGTCCCATTACCCCCGTTTTCTCATTTTTAAACACCTTCACATCATCGTCATAGATCATATCTACGGATACATTGGCAGAAATATGTTTGTTCACCTGCAGGTTCAGGCTATTGGTCCAGAACAGGTCAATGTTCTGCGGATTGTGCTTGTAATCGGAAAAGAGGTCCATCCTCGTCTTATACACAATATTCTTGGCGAGGGTCTTTACCCAGTTAACGGTCAGGTAGGCGCCTAACTCATTTTTTACGTGTTTGCCAGTATCCACCCCAAAGGCCCCCTGCGCGGCCAGATAATCATCCACTACCACCACATAACGCGCGGTAACGGGAGAAAAGAACACAGAAAGCTGGTCATTGGGTTTATAATCAAGACCCGGCGATACCAGGATATAAGCAGGCGAAAAGAAACGGGATACCAGGGTTGGCTTTGCTGTATCCGAAGAAGGATATAAATAACCGTCAGTAAACTGAGTACGGAGGTCCAGCAAAGCACTGAGGAACAGGTTCTTACCTACTTCGTAACCATACTTTGTAGTGACGCCGATACGGTCATCGCTTTTACGGCCACCAAGACTGGTTGTATTTACATAACCATAGGCGAGATCCAGTACGTTATCCCAGTTATTCTTTCCCTTTTTATAAAAGGCATATGCGTTCAGATTAGATGCTACTGAGAAGGAGAACTTATCACCACCCGCAGCCCAGTTCGTCAGGCTTCCCTGGTTGATATTCACATTAAAGATTCCTCCTTTTTTCCAGAGGGCAGGTACGGTGTCGTTGGCATCCTTTTTAATCTTTCCGCTGGCTTCTTCCCGGGATGTCTTCATCCAGTCGTTTTGTGCATAGAGCAGTGAAGAACATACCAAAAAACAAATAATAGTCAGAACGGATCTTTTCATCAGTATAAACATTTAATTAATTGCTGTAGATAAAATATTGTCGCTATGTGGCGCTACAAACAGGTCACGCTAACAGGAACGTGCCGCAAAAATATAAAACTAACGGGGAACTTTTCCCAGGCGGGATATAAAGGCAGCCGGCCCAAAGCATGGTCATTGCAGCGATAATGGTACGCTCCAAAACTCAGGGCCGGCGTTGTATGCAGGATTACTTATTCTTCAATGCATCACGGATTTCCATAAGCAGTTTTTCCTCTGTTGATAATTCAGGGGCAGCCGGGGTAGGCGCTTCTTCTTTCTTCCTTGTGAGACGGTTGATAAATTTCACCAGCAGGAAGATGCAAAACGCCATGATGACAAAATCAATACAGTTTTGTATGAAGACACCATATGACACCACAGGTATCCCGGCTGCCTTCGCGGCTTCGAGTGTATCTACTGTACCCTTGCTGTGATCCAGCTGAAAGAATTTTTCCTTGAAGTCTACCTTGCCCGTAAGGATGCCCAGTACTGGCATGAATATATTATCAACCAATGAAGAAACTATTTTTCCAAAAGCAGCACCTATGATAACACCGACAGCCAGATCAATAACATTCCCTTTGGTGGCAAATTCTTTAAATTCCTTGAAGAATGACATAATAAACTTTTTAAGGGTGAAGACAATCTGCGCGCTAAGATAATTATTATACTTTATAACTATATAACTGTTAACATTTTACTTCTCAAGCTTCGGATATTCCATCCTGAAAGACCGAAGTGTGTCCCTTAACGTTTGCGCTACAACGTATTCTTTATACCAGTTCTGATCTGCCGGCACGACTATCCATTTAACATCATTACAGTTTTCAATCGCTTCTTCATACATTTTCATGTAATCCGTCCACAGCTTGGCTTCCGTTGAATCATTCCTATTATACTTCCACATTTTACGTGGATCTTCCAGTCTTTCTTTCAAACGTTCCTTCTGTTCTTTTTCTGAAATATGCAGATAGAATTTCAGGATAGCAGTGTTATTGTGTTCAACCAGCAGCCGTTCAAAATCATTGATGGCCCTCATTCTCTTCTCTGCAGTTTCATCATCTATCCATTTATGTACACGTTGTATCAGGATATCTTCATAGTGCGAACGGTTGAATACATGTATCATTCCCTTAGCCGGTGTAAACTTGTGTATACGCCAGAGGAAGTCATGGTCTTTTTCTTCTTCCGTCGGAGCTTTGAATCCGCGCACATTGACCCCCAAAGGATTCATATTACCCAGTACTTTCCTGATAAGTCCATCTTTACCGCTGGCATCCATTCCCTGCAATACTACCAGTACAGCATGTTTATGCTCTGCAAATAACAGGTTTTGCAATTCATCCAGTTCTTCCACTATTTCCTGGGTTACAGCTTTGACAGCCTTTTTCTCCATTCCGTCGGGGGCTTTTGTACTGATCTCTGAGAGATTGATCTTATTCATCTGTCAAGGGTTAAGTTATGTTACTGTAACAAAATATGCTCCGAAGTGTTGTATCCCGGATAATTTCTCCTCATTCATATAGCAAAATATACGGACCTTTGCTGGCTTAAAACAACCTTGTGTGAACAACCGTGCCCTTAACTGGAGTATTTTCCTGTTATTATCATTGACCTGGGGTAGTTCCTTCATACTGATGAAAATCGGTCTGGAAGCTCTTTCACCCTACCAGGTAGCCAGCTTGCGCCTGTTTAGTGCTGGTATAGCCTTATTACCGTTTTTCTTCAAATTCATTCGTAAGACGCCGCTGAATAAAATCCCTGTCATCATCTTGTCCGGCATCCTTGGTAATCTTATACCGGCTTACCTGTTCTGTATTGCAGAAACCCATATTGACAGCGCCCTGGCAGGTATCTTAAACGGTCTTGTGCCGCTGATGTCACTGCTGGCAGGCTTTTTCATCTTCCGCGCACCTATTGTCAGGCAGCAGCTGCTGGGTATTTTTATCGGCTTACTGGGCGTCGTGCTGCTCTTTGTAGTGAAAGGTGTAGATACCGGCTATTGGTACTATGGCTTGTGGATCGTGTTAGCCACTGCCTGTTATGGGATCAACATTGCCCTGGTACATCATTACCTGAAAGGATATAGTTCCTTGCAGCTGGGCTCTATAGCGCTGTTCTTCTGTGCTATTTTTGCGTTGCCGATCCTTATATACACTGACTTCTTTTCTTTACTGTCAGGCCCTTCGGTTCCATGGCGCTCAATGGCGGCCAGTGTTACGCTGGGCATATTAGGTAGTGGTATAGCCTCCGTATTATTCTATATTCTGATCAATAAGGCCGGGGCTTTATTCGCATCTATGGTCACTTATGCCTTGCCGGTGGTTGCTATTGGCTGGGGTTTGCTGGCAGGGGAGCGGATTTCCTTCCTGCAGGTATTATGCCTGGGCGTTATATTGGCCGGCGTGTATATTGTAAATAAAGCAAAACGCTGATCCTGAGGGACCAGCGTTTTGCTTTAAGTTCTTTCTTCCTGTTAGATTAGATCACCATGATCTCTTTTTCTTTCTGGGCAGTGTGTTTATCTACCACCTCAATATATTTGTTAGTCAGGCTCTGGATATCAGCTTCTGCGTCTTTTGCAGTATCCTCGCTCAAACCTTCTTTCTGTAGTTTTTTGATAGCCTCGATCGCATCCCTGCGGATATTTCTGATAGCAATTTTCGCCTGCTCACCTTCACCGAGAGCGCGTTTCACAAATTCCTTCCTTCTTTCTTCTGTCAGCGGTGGCAGGAACATACGGATAATCTGACCGTCGTTCTGTGGGTTAATGCCAATATTGGACGCGATAATCGCCCTTTCGATCGGCTGCAGCATATTCCTTTCCCATGGCTGGATAGTCAGGGTACGGGCATCCGCCACTGCAATGTTAGCTACCTGCGCGAGGGGAGTAGGCGCACCATAGTATTCTACCGTAATTCCATCCAGTATCTGTGGGTTAGCTTTACCGGCCCTGATCTTGGTAAGTTCCACCTCCAGGTGTGCGATGGCCTTTTGCATTGTTCCGGTGGCATCGTCTATAATTAACGTTAGATCATCTTGCATAGCAAAAAATAATTAAGTGCCTGCAAACCTACAGGATTTATCTGAAATTGGAAAGTCGTTGCAAAGGGAGGGGCACCGGTTAAGGCTAACCGGGCCTTAAATTATTTGTCCTGCAGGATACCTTTTGTATTTACACGCAGGATTTTGGGATGATTAACAGTTGTTTGCGCCTCACTGGCTGCATCCTTAATAGCGGATACTGTAAGCGCACGCAACATAGCTTCCTTTCTCTTTTTCATCTGGTACAGTATGCCGGTAAGCAATAAAGCTGATACCAGGATCACACTCAACAGGTAACCGGAGCCGATGTCCTGCAAGGCAAAAGCCAGAGCGATATAGCCTGCATTGATCATCACCATTACCACGGCAGTCTGTTTGTGGTTCAGACCCAGTTCCAGCAGATAGTGGTGAATGTGGTTACGGTCTGCAGAGAAAGGTGATCTCCCGTGCATCATACGGATGGCAAACACACGTAATGTATCAAACAGCGGCATGATCAGGATAGCGATTGCCACGATAGGTACAGAGGTGACTGGCAGTTTACCGGCGGGGTTACCGGCAACTTCGATGAATTTCACAGCCAGGATGGCGTTTACCAGCCCAACCATCAGGGAACCAGTGTCCCCCATGAATATACGTGCAGGAGAAATATTATAAATAAGGAAAGCTGCCAGGCCACCAGCCATGGCAAAGCCCATCACCGCATACAGCAGTTCGCCCGTATACAGGAAATAGGTGCCCAACACACCGGATACCAGCATACCAATGCTACCAGCCAGACCGTCTACACCGTCAATCAGGTTAAAGGCATTAATAATAACCAGGAATGTAAAGTAAGTCAGTAAGAGGCTGAAATGCGGAGGAAGAGCATCAATGCCCATGATCCCATACATGCTACTGATCTGTAAATTGCCCAGGTATATTACGGCAAAAGAGGCCATTAACTGGCCAATCAGTTTTTTAAGCGGAGAAAGTCCCACTATGTCATCCTTCATCCCAACCATGAAGATTACGATGAATGCAGCCACCATATACTGGAAAGGGGAATCAGCAAAAGCGGGTACACATACCGCAGATGCCATCACAAATCCTGAAAAAAAACCGATACCCCCTAAAGTTGGTATACGAGCTTTGTGAGATTTCCGTTCGTCTGGTTCGTCATAAAGATGCTTCAACTCTGCAACCCGTATCAATACAGGGATTGCAAAATAGGTTATAACAAAACTCAGGACGGTCGCAATTAAAACATTCTCCATGTTGGGAGGGGCTTGATTATTACAAAGATATTAATTTCAATCAAATGTGTATCAAAAAAATAGGAAATTAAATAGATTTGGTTTCCGGAATCATTAAAAACTATTAGCTTAGAGACTAAATATGCCAGGAATCTATCTAATTTTTCTATTAATTTAGCAATTCAAAATTTGCAATTATCATGCCTCAGTTGAAAGACATAGCAACACAAATCAGACGGGATATAGTTCGTATGGTGCATGGCTGCCAAAGCGGTCATCCAGGCGGTTCTTTAGGATGTGCAGATTTCTTTACTGCCCTTTATTTCAAAGTAATGCAGCATAAGCCGCAGCCTTTTGACATGGATGGTGGAGATCAGGACCTGTTCTTCCTTTCAAACGGGCACATTTCACCAGTATTCTACAGCACTTTAGCCCACGCAGGCTATTTTCCAAAAGAAGAACTGGCTACCTTCCGTAAACTCAATTCCCGCCTTCAGGGTCACCCTACCACCCACGAACACCTGCCAGGTGTAAGGGTTGCTTCCGGTTCCCTCGGACAGGGTATGAGCGTAGCCATTGGTGCTGCACTGACAAAAAAGTTAAACAATGATGACCGCTTCGTATTCTCCCTCCATGGTGATGGTGAACTGGAAGAAGGTCAGAACTGGGAAGCTATCATGTTTGCTCCTCATCATAAAGTAGACAATCTCATCGTAACGGTTGACTGGAATGGTCAGCAGATCGACGGTACAGTGGAAGATGTAGCAGGCCTGGGTGACCTGGAGCCTAAATTCGCTTCCTTCGGCTGGAAAGTGCTGCACATGAACGGTAACGATATGGATGAAGTAGTTGCTACCCTCGAGAAAGCTGTTAGCCTGACCGGCAAGGGACAGCCTATCGTGATCCTGATGAAAACCGTAATGGGTAAAGGTGTTGACTTCATGGAAGGTCACCACGAATGGCATGGTATCGCTCCAAGCGACGAACAACTCGCCAAAGCACTCGCACAGTTACCGGCAACAGAACTGGGCGATTATTAATTGATTGATCAGTTGGAATCAGGGAATTGGCAGTCTTCGCAGGATAACTCTTACGGGAGCTATTTCTATATGGCCATCAATTGCGGGTGAGTATTGTAATTTTACATAGCTTCCCGGAACCTTTTTCTGAGAATAATATAAATAAGAAAGCATCCGTCTCAGGGCGGATGCTTTCTTATTTATATTATGTATATCAGATATTATGTTGCTTTTAGCTCAATGTCCTGCCGGCCAGCCCTTCGGGCAGGGTACCAGCTGGCCCCGAGACCGATCACGATAATAGTAACACTTACGAGGATGAAATCGCTCACATGCATACTTACCGGGTAAGCACTTACCAGGAAGGACTCTTCTTCCAGGGTTATCAGTCCGAACTTCTGCTGCAGCAGGCAGAATAAGATGCTGATCCCAAATCCGATCAGGGTCCCTATTCCTGCAATGATCATTCCCTCCATCAGGAAAATACGTGTGATCAGCTGTGGACGTGCCCCCATCGCCTTCAGGATAGTGATATCCTTTTGTTTTTCCATGACCAGCATATACAGGCAGCCAATCATATTGAATGCAGCGATCATCAGGATGAAACTCATGATCACATATACCGCCCAGCGCTCTGTTTGCATAATGGCATACAATGCCTGGTTCTGCTCATAACGGGTTTCAATTGTATAACCATTACCCAGTAATGCCTGTAAACGTTGTTTGAGCACCATGTCATCCAGACCGGGTATACCTTTCACCTCCAGCGCCGACATCTCATCTTCATTCATCCCCAGCAGTCCGCGCATGAAGGCAATATTTGTGATCACGTATTTACTATTGAACTCCTGCTGAATGGCGAAAGATCCCGCAGGATACAATACACCACTACCCAGCGCTTCTTCCGGGGTTGTAAAGCTCTTCACATTCCGGCGGGGCAGATATACGCTGATAGGAGTCATGTCCCGCTCCAGGTCTACACCCAACGCTATCTCTAACTCTATACCCAGTACCGCCTTGTAACCATTTTCATCACCCGTTTCGAATTTACCATGGGCAATACTCTTATCTACAGCCGCCACCTTATTGTAGTTACTATCCACACCTTTGAGGATAGCAATGGTCTGGTCACCCTCTCCATAGCGTAACACTGCTTTCTCTTCCACTACTTCCGTCATATCCGCTACCCCTTTCACTCCGGCGATCTGTTTCAGTTGTGCGGCCGTAAGTGTAATACTCTTGCCAGTCACCGCGCTGATCTTTACTGAAGGATAAAAAGTGGTATATAAAGACTTCACCAGTCCTTCAAATCCGTTAAATACGCTGAGGATTATTATCAGTGCACCTGCCCCCACTGCAATAGCGGATACACTAACCCAGGCAATAATATTGATGGCATTGGTACTTTTTTTAGCCCTGAAATAACGGGACGCGAACTGCCAGATCAAATTGATACGATTTTATTTGTTTTCCTTCCCTCCTTCGTCGTCTTTGATCTTCTTGAACAGTTCTTCCATCTTGAATACGTAATCCAGCGTATCATCGAGGAACAGCGAGATCTCGGGTACACGGCGTAACTGTTTGCCTACGCGATTTCCCAGGTCTTTCTTGATCTCACCCATTCTTTCCTTGATCCGGTTTACCATAGCGTGGTTATCGGGTATCTGGAACATACTCAGGTATACCCTTGCCTCCAGCAGGTCTGGTGTCATACGTACAGCGGATATGGAGATCATTCCCCCTTCCAGTACGTTAAACCCCATACGCTGAAAGATATCACTGAGTTCTTTCTGTAACAGCTGCCCTATCTGTTTCTGTCTTTTGCTTTCCTGCATAATATTTTAAGATTTGAGATTGTATTAACTTGCACCCTTAATTCAATCTTCTCCGGCAAAGATAAGGAAACGGGCATGTGCTGACAGATATAAAATCGGCTCCTGCTTCCGGAAAGGATAAACAGACAAGATAAATAATCGTAAGATGAAGACTTTTTTCAGGTTGCTGAGTTTGTCGAGGCCCTATCACCACTACATTCCGGAATATGTTGTGTATGTATTGCTTTATACCATTTTCGGCTTAATGAACTTTTCATTGCTCATTCCTCTCATGGATGCATTGTTCGGCACCGGTGGCAAACATGAAGCAGTAACGCACCTGCCCTCTTTTTCCCTGACAGCAGCTTATTTCAAAGATGTTTTCTATTATTATCTGTCAGACCTGCTCAGACGGTATAATGGTAATAAATTCCCTGTATTGGTATATGTGTGTATCATCCTCTTCATCAGCATACTACTGAAAAACCTGTTTGGCTACCTGAGCCAGAAGGTGCTGACACGTATGCGTGTGAACATCGTACGCAAGATGAGAGAGATCGTATTTCACCAGTATACAACACAATCCCTGGGATTCTTTCACAACGAACGCAAAGGCGACCTGCTGTCTGTTCTCAGTAGTGACGTGGTAGAGGTGGAGAACTCGGTGATCACTGCGCTGCAGACTATTCTCCGTGATCCATTGGTGATTATTACCACCTTCATTGCCTTGTTCTATATCTCGAAAGAACTGACTTTTTTCACGCTGTTATTCTTTCCTATTTCAGGACTGGTTCTCAGTACCGTTTCCAAAAAGCTGAAAAAGCATTCCAACATAGGACAGAACATCCTTGGTAAAATATTGAATATCACGGAAGAAACATTATCAGGTGTACGTATCATCAAGGCGTTCAATGCCGAGAAGTTCATCAAGGACAAATTCCAGCAGGATAATGTTGCTTATGCCAATACTATTAGGGCAATGCAGAATCAGCGTGAGATGGCGTCTCCGGTATCTGAAATATTAGGTGTACTGGTGGTAATTGTGATCATGCTGTATGGAGGGAACCTGATCCTGTCGGGATCCAATGCATTGACAGCAAGCGCCTTCATTGCCTACCTGGGTTTCTATTTTCAGATCCTGGCCCCTGCCAAATCAATCGGTACTGCCTTTACTGCTTTACCACGAGGTATATCCGCCGGAGATAGGGTATTACGCATCATTGACCAGGCCAATACTATTGTTGATAAACCGGATGCAAAAGCACTGACTGGCTTTGAACGTGAGATCAGATTTGACAATGTTTCCTTTTCTTATAAAGCAAATCCAACAGAAAAGAGCGTAGAACTGGGTCCGGTATTGAAGAACGTACAACTGGGAATAGCCAAAGGCCGCATGGTGGCACTGGTGGGTAAAAGCGGTGCTGGTAAATCTACCATGGCCGACCTGATTCCACGCTTCTATGATGTTACTTCCGGAAGTATCCGGATTGACGGACAGGACATCCGTGATGTGAAAATGCATGACCTCCGTGCATTAATAGGCATGGTATCCCAGGAGGCTATACTCTTTAATGATACTGTTTTCAATAACATCGCTTTCGGCCAGCCGAACGCTGACAGGGAAGCCGTGATCAATGCGGCTAAGATCGCCAATGCCCATGAGTTCATTGTGCAACTTGAAAATGGTTATGATACGTCTATCGGCGACCGGGGTATGAAACTCAGTGGTGGCCAGCGTCAACGTCTGACCATCGCACGTGCTATTTTTAAGAATCCGCCCATTCTCATACTCGACGAAGCGACTTCCGCATTGGACACAGAATCTGAAAAACTGGTGCAGGACGCACTGGACAGACTGATGGAAAATCGCACCACTATCGTCATTGCACACCGTCTTTCTACAATTCAACATGCCGATGAGATTGTGGTACTGGATAAAGGAGAGATCAAAGAACAAGGCACACACGATCAGCTGATAGCCAACAACGGAATATACAGGAAGCTCGTAGAGATGCAGGAGTTCAAATAGCATTAACACAGCAGCCCCTGCTATGGCCCCATTTTTGCGGCCCATAGGCCCTATGTCAGATACGGTCTATGGGCTGTTTTATTTTTACTATAGGCTGATTATTCACTTAAAACAAGCATTCGCCTATGATTTCCATTATTATTCCGGTTCTGAATGAAGGCGCAACATTACGTCAGGTAATAAAAACCATCAAAAAGACAACTAGAAAGATCGAGATCATTGTGGTAGATGATAACTCCAATGATAATTCCGTTGAAGAAGCATTAAAGGAGAAAGTACGTGTGATCACCAGTAGTCAGCGGGGAAAGGGTATATCCATGCGGGAAGGTATGATGGCGGCGAAAAGTGATATTGTGATGTATGTGGATGGCGATATTCTTACCTATCCGGACAATATTGTAGAACTGCTGACAGACCCTATTGCAGATGGTAACGCAGACTTTGTAAAATCCTATTTTGAACGGCAGGCGGGCAGGGTTACCCAGCTGGTAGCGAAACCCTTGCTGAGTATTCTTTTCCCGGAACTGGCCGGCTTCAATCAACCGCTCAGCGGTATGATCGCAGCAAGAAAATCACTCTTGTCGCAGGTCCGTTTTGAAAATGACTATGGTGTGGACATCGGTCTGTTGATAGACATGCACCTGATGGGCGCCCGCATTGTCGAAGCTAATATCGGACGGGTAGAAAATTCCATGCAGACCTGGGAACAGTTGAGTAAGATGTCAAGAGAAGTATCCCGTACTATTCTCCGGAAGGCGGAAAATATTCCCCAGGAGAATCTTGAAACCCTGGGTAAGATCAATATTATCAGGGAGCAGATGGAGTATTCCATCCTGGAATCTATTGACAAGCTGCACAAGATGGTCATCTTTAACCTGGACGAGGCCATCTTCGGGGAAGATTATCTCATGGCTGCCGCCAGGGAATTTGGGTTTGGTCATTCCCTGCAAAGGATCAGGGAGCATTTTGATGACCCCGCGATTGTCCTGGAGCATACGGCGACCCTGTTCCAGGACAGAAATCTCGCAGAATTGCTGGAGGTAGCGGATGCCATTCCGCTGGTGCCGGATATTAAGAGCGTAGTGAGAGAATTGAAAAAGCGGGGATATACCTGCGGTGTGATTACTGATGGCTTTGAGTGTGTGGCGCGTCATATTAAGAATAAACTGGGGATGGATTTTGCCTTTGCGAACAAGTTGCACCTCTACAATAGTGTGGCTACAGGAGAGGTAACGATCCCGGAATACTTCCTATGTCCGGATAAAAATATACCTTCGCAGCCCGCCGTTTATTGTAAGAGCAATATATTAACCTATATTGCAGACAAATACCACGTCACGTCACAGAACATTATTTATGTAGGCAGCGGTTCTGATGGCATACAACTACTCGAAGAAGCAGGAATAGGTGTCGCATTTGATGCAGTAAGCCCCGACACAGAAAAAGTTGCCGATAAAATTATTCCCGGCCCATGGATGGAACCGTTGTTGCAGATAGCCCAGGCCAGTCCTGAGAGGTTTAAGCTACGCCTACCGGCGATCAGTAAGAAACAGGCAAGACGGATAGGCGTAGGCAGTCTTATCGGATTAGCGTCCGCTGGATTGTTATACTTTGCGGCCAGGCAGATCAGTAAAAGCAAGAAACCAGTGGTTTCATAAAGATAATCTCCTTGAAGCCCCTGTTTATTTACACTGGCGTTCCTTCTGTTGACAGGGGGGACGCTTTTTTTATGAATCTGAATCCTTTTGAAATTTATTAGCCAATCGTCCGGACTTAAAGGCAACTCAATTAGAAAGAAGGCAACTAAAACCAGCCACAAAAAAATCCTGATCTGCCCTCCGCTTTCGCACAGTGGCAGTGCCATTTGTGTGCTTAACGGATTCGTAGATCAGGATCTTAATATGATCGAACCGGTATTCGGTTACTTTTCCTTATTTGCTTTTCGCCAGTTTCGCTTCGATGCTCAGCGTAGCATGCGGTACAGCACGCAGACGGGCTTTATCGATCAGCTTACCGGTAACACGGCAGATACCGTAGGTTTTGTTTTCGATACGCACGAGGGCTTTCTCCAGGTGATCAATAAACTGGATCTGGCGGCTGGCCACCTGGTTGAGCTGTTCCCTTTCCTGGGAGCCGCTGCCATCTTCCATGCTCATGTATTTGTTTTCAGTGTCATCAGTACCAGCTTCATCTTTACGGGTAATGAGACCCTGCAGGTATACCAGTTCCTTTTTAGCTGCTTCCAGCTTTTTCAGGATGAGGTCTTTAAATTCCTGCAGATCAGCGTCACTATAACGGTAAACCGGACCGGCTGGTTGTTCCGGCTGGTCAAGAACAGATTTAGTGAACTCTGGCTGGTAGGTAACCAATGTAGTTGCTTTGCTGCCTTTTTTGTCAGTTTTTTCAGCACGTTCAGCAGGCTTTTCAGCTTTCGCTGGCGCTGCCTTTTCAGTTTTTTGCACTTTGTCCGCTGTTTTTTTACCGGCGTCCTTTGCAACAACTTTTTCTTTATCTTCTTTATTATTCTTTACTGGCATTATTACTTCTTTTTCTTCTGGCTTGGAAATTAGTTTTACTTTATCTGCAGTAACGCTCGGCGTCACCACTTTCTTTGTATCAGGCACTTTCGCGGAAGAAGCTGCAGGCTTAGCAGTAGCTGCTGCTTTCTTTACGGGTTGCACCGCCGGAGCTGCTATGGGTGCTTTCTTTACTACAGATTTACTGGACGAAGCCGTCTGGGAAACCGTTGATTTGCTGGCAACAACTTTCGAATTTGCAATTGGTTTGACCTGTTTGGTAGCAACTTTAGGCGCTGAACTCTTGGCGGCCGGTTTTGCCGGAGCTGCTGCTTTACTGGCGGTAGCAGGCTTAGCTGCCGCAGCCTTTTTTGCAGGCGTAATCTGCTTCGCCGGAGCTTTTTTGGCCGGTGTCGCTGCTGCCTTTTGGGTCTTCTTAATAGCAACTTTCTTGCTTGTTGCCATGGGATTAGCTTTTTTTGTTAACTAATACGTTGAATGTCAAATCATTTACTTCTATTTCAATACCTTCCTGTAATTCCGGCACTATCTCCAGACTATCTGCCAAAATTTCCGTGCAAATATAGTCATTATAGTTAATAATCGCCGATTTCAGACTGTCTATTACTGCCACTTTTACGTGTATTCTGTCAGTAAGTTCGAAGTCACTATCCTTCCTGATTTTCTGTATACGATTCACCAATTCACGGGCATTTCCCTCATCAAGCAGCTCTGGTGTAATAGTAATATCAAGCGCTACCGTAAGGGCGCCTTTATTAGCTACTGTCCAACCGGGAATATCTTCTGAGATGATCTCTACGTCTGATAACTGTATAGGTAGCTGTTCATCTTCAATCTGAAGGATAAATTCTCCACTGCGTTCAAGGGATGCGATATCTGCTGCTGAGAATGCACTGATAGCTGCTGCCACGGCTTTCATCTTGGCCCCCATTTTTCCACCCAGGGACTTATAATTCGGCTTGATCTTTTTCTTTATGAAACCTTCCGTTTCCGTAAGATAGTCAATACCTTTCACATTCACCTCACTTTTTATCAGGTCCTCTATTTTTTCTATTTGCTCTTTTATATGAGCATTCTGAACAGGTATTAATATCTTCTGTAACGGCTGACGAACCTTAATGTTCACTTTCTTCCTGAGAGATAGTACCAGCGATGATATATCCTGCGCCAGCTGCATTCTTTCCTCCAGGTCGGCGTCTATTGCTGATTCCACCACTACAGGAAAATTCAAGTGGTGTACTGAAGCATCCGCATGACGATTGCTTACATTATTGAGGTTGCCAAATAACCAATCTGCAAAGAACGGTGACACAGGCGCCATTAAACCAGCCAGTGTTTCAAGACATTCATACAAGGTCTGGTAAGCCGAGATCTTGTCATGAGCGTATTCACCTTTCCAGAAACGGCGACGGCACAGGCGCACATACCAGTTACTCAGGTGCTCGTCAACAAAAGCCTGCACGGCCCTGCCCGCCTGGGTAGGCTCATAATCATTAAAGTAACCTGTTACGTCTTTCACCAGTGTGTTCAGCAGGGAAATAATCCAGCGGTCTATCTCCGGACGGTCCTTCAACGGGATGTATGCTTCCTTGAAAGTGAAGCTGTCCAGGTTGGCATACATTGCGAAGAAATTATACGTATTGTACAGGGTGGAGAACAGCTTACGCTGTACTTCACGGATGCCTTCAATATCAAATTTCATGCTATCCCATGGGGAAGCGTTGGTGATGAGGTACCACCGTGTTGCGTCCGCCCCAAATTGTTCCAGTGTAGCGAACGGATCCACAACATTACCCAAACGCTTACTCATCTTATTGCCGTTCTTGTCCAGCACCAGTCCGTTTGACACCACCGTTTTATACGCCACACTGTCAAACAGCATTGCAGCCAGTGCATGTAGGGTATAGAACCAGCCACGTGTCTGGTCAACACCTTCAGCAATGAAATCGGCCGGGAAGCTTTTCGCAAACTCTTCTTTATTCTCAAATGGGAAATGCCATTGTGCATAAGGCATTGCTCCACTATCAAACCACACATCTATCAGATCCGGCTCACGTCTCATCGCTTTACCGGAAGGACTTACCAATATTATATTATCTACATAAGGCTTGTGCAGGTCTTTTGTAAGGTACTGGATATATTCCTGTACTGTGGAAGTACCTGCTGTACCAGGGGTATATTCCATGATACCGGCATCCAGGGACTTAGCCAGTTCAGTGCGCAGTTCTTCTATGTTACCGATGCAGATCTCCTCTGATCCGTCTTCCGTACGCCATACCGGCAAAGGAGTACCCCAGTAACGGCTGCGGCTCAGATTCCAGTCCACCATATTTTCAAGCCAGTTACCAAAACGGCCTGTACCTGTGCTGGCAGGCTTCCAGTTGATGGTCTTATTCAGTTCCACCATTCTGTCCTTGAGAGCAGAGGTTTTGATGAACCAGGCATCCAGCGGGTAATACAACACTGGCTTGTCTGTACGCCAGCAGTGAGGATAGGTATGCTCGTATTTTTCTACTCTGAAGGCCCGGTTCTCTTTCTTCAGTTTCACTGCGATATCCACATCCACATCCTTATAATCAGGATCGCTCTTGTAATTCTTTACATAACGGCCGCCAAATTCCCCTACTGTATCAAGGAACTTACCCTGGCGGTCTACCAGTGTCATAATACCGATACCATATTTCTTTCCTACACGGTTGTCATCTGCACCGAAAGCAGGAGCTGTATGCACGATACCAGTACCATCTTCGGTGGTAACAAAGTCGCCCAGCAGCACACGGAATGGATCGCCTTCTTCCGGTTGTACATAAGGCAACAGTTGTTCGTAGCGGATATTCTCCAGCTGGCTACCTCTGAAAACAGACAGTATCTGCCACGGAACGATCTTGTCGCCTTCTTTATAGGCAGCAAAATCACCATCCTCACCTTCTTTCTTAAAATACTTACCGATCAGGTCTTTCGCCATTACAACAAACACCGGCAAGTGCGTGTAAGGATTGAAAGTACGTATGAGTGTATATTCTATATTAGCGCCTACTGTCAGACCAAGGTTTGATGGCAGGGTCCATGGAGTAGTGGTCCAGGCCATAAAGAATACTTCCGCTGCAGGATCCGCTTTTCTGGCAGCTTCAAAGAGGAAAGCAGATTTGTCTGATTCCAGGGCTTTGAACATCGCCACCACAGTTGTATCCTTTACTTCTTTATAACAACCTGGCTGGTTTAGTTCATGAGAACTGAGACCGGTACCGGCAGCAGGAGAATAAGGCTGGATGCTCACACTCTTGTATAACAATCCTTTCTTATATAATTCCTGCAGGCACCACCAGAGACTTTCTATATATGTATTGTCGAAAGTAATGTATGGAGATTTGAGATCTACCCAATAACCCATTTTACGGGTCAGGTCATCCCACTTATCTTTATATTTCAGTACTTCTGTGCGGCAGGTATTATTATATTCCTCAATGGTGATCTTTTTACCAATGTCTTCCTTCGTGATACCGAGCATTTTTTCCACACCCAGTTCCACAGGTAATCCATGGGTATCCCAGCCACCTTTACGTTTTACCTGGAAACCGCTCATTGTTTTGTAACGGCACACCAGATCTTTCAGGGTACGGGAAATAACATGGTGAATACCAGGCATACCATTCGCACTGGGCGGACCTTCATAAAATACGAAAGGAGTAGCGCCTTCGCGCAGGGACACGCTTTTCTCGAAAGCCTGTATTTTTTCCCAATGCGCCAATATGTCCTTTTCTATCTGCGGTAAATTCAGCTGGTTATATTCCTGATATTTGCTGGCCATAAAACAATTCTCCGCCCTTTGACGTTATAAAATAAGTTGATTAAAATTCTGCAAAGTTACGGATTTTAGAGCAGCCTGGAAAAAGGCCTGACCACTAAAAAACACAGATTTGCTTTTAATTGCGGTTTTTTTTGTATTTTTACCGGGCATTAGTTCGTTGCTAGCCTTTTTGGCATTGTTTTGGTAACTACGACGGAAGAATAAGTTGAAAAACTCAACCCAATTGAAAAACCATATCTGATTATTTATGAAAAAGTTAGTATTAATAATTTGTGTGGCACTCATATCTTCCGGCACAACTTTTGCACAAAAGAAATCAGCAAAAAAAACAAAGAAGGTAGTTGCTAAAGAGGTGGTAGCTCCCGTAGCTGTAAAAGATGCATTTCAGCAGACTTTTTCAGGATCGGAAGCGAAGTGGTCAAAGAACTATAGCGGACATTGGGTCGCAAACTTTACAAAAGAAGATGTAAAGACTGCAGCTGAATATGACGCAGATGGTAAATGGGTAGCTACCCGTAGTTCATATGCAGGTGACAGGATACCAGAAGCAGTATCCTCTACACTCAGATCAAAATATCCAAGCGCCACTATAAAAGATGGCTGGAAAATTGAGAGATCAGATGTAGCTGCATATTATAAGGTTAATATTCAGGATAACGGTGTTGAAAAGGTGGTGTTGATTAATGAAAATGGAACCGTTACAGAATAATAACCACATTAATTAGTATTTCATAGGTATAGGGATAAATAGGACAGACCCTGCTCTTTTGGGCGGGGTTTTCTTTTTCTATCTGTTTGTTAATTAATACGTTCTCTCCTTATACACATAATGTCACATGATGCGACTATCTGTCGTCCGGACTGCCAAACCTGGCGATATCCCATCCCCTTTCAAACACCACCAGTCTTAACATTAGTCCAT
The DNA here is from genome assembly GCF_900102545.1 of Chitinophaga filiformis. GTDB lineage: Bacteria > Bacteroidota > Bacteroidia > Chitinophagales > Chitinophagaceae > Chitinophaga > Chitinophaga filiformis. The sequence continues at coordinate 1,033,383 of NZ_FNBN01000001.1, forward strand.
CCTTTGCATCAATCTATATATTAATCAATGCATTAATATTCCCCTACCTGCCTTCCTATCACTCTTTAAACCTGCCTTGTATTCAGTACGACTGTAGTGGAAAGGCGCAGCTATGCCTGCCTACTTTTAAAGTGGGAAGCAATACATGTCAAAATCTGTGCTGGCAAATTGAAGAATATGCAGGATAATGTTTGCCGGGAGTACCTCGTACAAGCTGTATGAGAATATTCTTTAACAATGGCCATAAAAATGGCTTTGAGGTTATCAATACAAAAGCTTGCTGTCTTAGTGCGACTAATATACAAATAGCTATGCAACCGGGCATCACAATAGTATTTATAGGTCACCTCAATATCCCTTTGATATATAGATACCCTTTAAATAGCCTCTTGATGTCATTTAACCACCTTAATAGTAAGCCGATTCCAGGCCGATGGTAAGCCGACAGTAAGCTATCCGAACGCTGTGGAAAGATTATTCAGCTCTGCAGTCTATTATTTTGATGTGCACGGTAGATCCGGATTGGCTGCTAATAACAAACAGGCTATATAAAACACAAACCGTCTCGTTTGAGACGAGACGGCTTTATGTAATTACGGTAGAAAGCTTACCTGGCAAAAATTGCACTTTCCAAAAGGTCAAAATTGGGTGTTAATGAGGTGCAAAAAAAATTAATGGCTTTACTCATTTTTGCCCTGTAAGCTCTCACCATGGTCAAATCTGATAAGGAAGCTTATAAGGAAGATCAGGATAAATATCTGCCGATCGTGATACAAAGAAACGCCAATATTCCGGGGACTGTTTGTGTATTCGGGAAAACAATTGATCAAATCGGGAAAAGTATGTGGCAGGAACGGAAATAAAAAATCCCGCTCTGATCAGAGCGGGATCCCTATATAATAGCTTTCGATCTTAACGATTGATTTTCAATTATCTCAACAACAATTCACAAGGCTTCAAACCAGTATGTTTCTTAAATGCCGTAGAGAAATGGGAAATACAGGAATAACCCATCAGGATCGCTACTTCAGAAACAGACATGCCTCTTTCATACAACAGGTTCTTCGCCTTCTCCATTCTTTCCTTCTGGAAATAATCATAGATAGTGGTGCCATACATTGCCTTGAAGCCCTTCTTCAGGTAACATTCGTTCATGGCAACCCGGCGGGCCAGATCACGGATCGTGATAGGCGCATCCAACTGCTCTAATAATATATCACGGGCTTTTTCTATCTTCTCGCGGTCTTCCAGTTGTGTCAGAAAGCGGCAACCGAAACGGTCGTCGGTATCATTCTGGGCAAACTGGTCTGAACTGAAGAGGAGTAATTCCAGCGCCTTGCTCTGAAGGAAGATGTTTTTGAGAGCGCCATCATAGTTATGATGCACCATTTGCTCCAATACTTCTTTGGATTTGGTACTGGGCTGGATCGTTTTAACAAAAGGCTTGCGGGACTGCATGTCGAAAAGGGTGGAATTAGTGGCCCCTTTCTGCAGCGATTGTATGAAGGAAGGTTGGAAACGGACAGTGATCATGTCGATGGAGGGAGATTTCTGCACGCAGTTATCTTTATGTCCATCCACACACACACGGTCAGTACAACCCGGATTCTGGCAATACTTGTTACCCGCCACGCAATAACGTAATTCGATGGCAGCAGTCTGCCCTCTTTTAGCCGGTTGATATACCACCATGGCCACATCCTCTACCGGCAACGGACGATCATACGTAAACCGCTGCAAAGTAAAATCGAGACAGTCCGGCACCGTAACGGCGTCGTCTTCTGCCAATAGCAGCTGGTCGCTCATAGCGGGCTGCCGGATGGCCAATGATAATATGTCCTGTACCTCTTTCACGCCATTCGTTTTGTTAAATCCGTCACAAAAATAGGCATTCAAATTTTATTCAGAAACGTTTTGACATTCAGGTTACAAAGGGAAAACGCCTAAAAAGTGTAAAATTCACATCTAATTTAATGAAAAATAGCCACTTATCATTCATTGACAAGTTTCAATATTTTTTCTGTAATGGCAAACAGGCAGCTTCTTTTCAGGATGGGGTAAATTATTATAGGGGACTATTGGTATGAATTTCGTTTAATTGTATATGATGCAGAAAAGACCACTTATTCAACGGATCTGGAAAAAGGTACTCCTATCAATAGCCATATTAATACTACTGGTGCTTGGTGCAGCGTGGTACATCGGGCAGCGTTGGAATAAACAGATCCAATGGCAGTTAAGGGCCTATATCCAGGACATGTCAGATAGCCTGTATACCCTACGCTATTCGGATCTCAACCTGAATCCCATCACCGGTAGTCTTACACTGGAAAAGGTAAGCCTGATAAGAGATCCGGAGGTATATAAACGCCTTCAGAATGAACAAAGGGCTCCTAAGCTGATTTACAGCTTTACGGCCGACCGGGTGTCCCTAAGCTACTTCAGGGTATGGCGCTATTTCATGAAAAAGGAACTCAATGCCGGCTCCCTGGTGCTGAGCAATCCGGTGGTTATGCTGGAGCTCAATCTGCAGAATAAAGACACTACCGTCCGGAAGAACGCATATCAGAATATCTCTTCAAAGATAAAATCGCTCTACCTGGGCACCCTCCAACTCAATAATACGAATCTCAGGTATACCGTCGTAAAACGGGACAGCGGCCTGGTAATGACCCACCTGGAGCAGCTACGGATACAGGTAAAAGACTTTCTGATAGACTCTGTGGCACTGGAGGACCCCACCCGTTTCCTCTATGCCAGAAACTATGAATTCGGTTTGAAGGAATACCGGTACCGTACACCGGATAGTCTTTACTGGATGCATGTCAAGGATGTCCATTACAGCGCTGAGGAGCAAACATTACGGATCGGCCAGTTTGCCGTCGAACCCCGGTACCCCAGGGCGGAATTTGATATCCGTTCCAAAACCCAGCGTGACCGCTTTGATGTAAAACTGAACAACATAGAACTGGCCCGGCTGCAGCCGCGTATGCTGCTGGAACACCAGGTCATCTGGGCCGATAAGCTGACCATTAATAACGGAGTCCTGGACATCTACCATAACCGCAAACTGCCAGATGCGCCAGGCAACAAACTGGGACAATTCCCCAATCAGCTGTTCAAAAAACTGGCGATACCTATATATATAGATAGCCTGGTAGGGAAGAAAACTGATATTTCCTACACGGAGATCAACCCGAAATCGGACGAAGCGGGGAAATTGAGCATCAAACAGGTGCACGGTATCTTCCGCAATGTGACCAATATAGACAGCATGGTTGCCAAAAACAGCCATATCACGGCCGACCTTAACGCGATCCTGATGAATAGCGGGAAGCTGAAGGTACACTTTGACTTTTCTATGAAAGACACCCTGGGCGGATTTGGGGTCTCAGGACAGGTGAAAAGCATGGACGGGAAAGATCTGAACCCGGTATTGAAGCCCTTGGCCATGGTACAGGTGAAATCCTGCGATATAGAAGACCTGTCCTTCAGCATGACGGGCAACGAACGCAGGGCTTCCGGCCAGGTAAAATTCATTTACAGCAATCTGAAAGTGAATATTCTGAAAAAAGAAGAGGGCACACATGAGTTTAAAAGGAAAGGGCTAATGAGTTTCCTGGCTAACGTGCTGATCATCAAGGACAGTAATCCGGCCGACGGAGAAACCCGCCTGGCGCACCCTCACTATGAGAGGGATATTAAAAAGTCTTTCTTCAACCTGGTCTGGAAGACCTTATTTACGGGTATAAAAGAGACCGCTTTGGGCGAAAATTCACCCATCTAAAATATGTGGATATCAACGATTCAAAAAGCACCTCTTAAATATTGAAATAAGGCTCATTTTTCGTATTTTTGCACAATTCACGAGAATCCAATTCTAAACAGACTTTACACCCAAATATGAGCGAAGAAATAGCGCAAATAACTACACCTGCACAGGGAGGATATGACGCGGACAGTATACAGGTACTTGAGGGACTCGAAGCGGTGCGGAAACGCCCGGCGATGTACATTGGTGATATCGGCATAAAAGGACTTCACCACCTTGTGTATGAAGTGGTTGACAACTCAATAGATGAGGCACTGGCCGGTTATTGTAAGAATATTGATGTAACGATCTGCGAAGACAACTCTATCCGTGTTGTGGATGACGGTCGTGGTATTCCTACAGGTATGAACACCAAGGAGGGCCGTTCCGCCCTGGAGGTGGTAATGACCGTATTGCACGCCGGTGGTAAATTTGACAAGAATACATATAAGGTGTCCGGCGGTTTGCACGGGGTGGGTGTGAGTTGCGTTAACGCGCTCAGTACCCTTTTACATGTAACTGTACGCCGTGAGGGCAAGCTGTTCGAGCAGGAATATCAGCGTGGTATCCCACAGTACGCTGTGCGTGAGATCGGTGAGGCCGATACAACCGGAACCACCGTTCATTTTAAGCCGGACAACGAGATCTTTAAAGATACGACCTATAACCGCGAGATCCTTGCAGGCCGTCTCCGCGAACTGGCCTACCTGAACCGTAAGATCAGGATCACCCTGACTGACGATCGTGAGAAAGACGAAGCAGGTAACTCCATATCAGAGACTTTCTACAGCGAGGGCGGTATCATTGAATTCGTACAGATGCTGGATCGTAGCGGTCGTCGTAACGGACTGCTGCCTGATCCGATCTTCATCGAAGCGCACGATGCCTCCAGTAACGTAGCGGTGGAAGTAGCCGTGATCTACAATGATTCCTTCAGTGAGAATATCTTCTCTTACGTTAATAATATCAACACCATTGAAGGTGGTACACACGTAGCTGGTTTCCGCCGTGCTATTACCCGTGTATTCAAAAGCTATGGTGATAAGAACAAACTGTTCGAAAAGACCAAGATTGAAGTTACCGGTGATGACTTCCGCGAAGGTCTGAGCGCTATCATCAGCGTGAAAGTACCAGAACCACAGTTCGAAGGACAGACCAAAACCAAACTGGGTAACTCCGATGTAATGGGTGTGGTGGACAGCTCCGTAGCAGCCGTACTGGATGCTTACCTGGAAGAACACCCCCGTGAAGCCAAGATCATCATCAATAAGGTGGTACTGGCAGCACAGGCCCGTGAAGCAGCCCGTAAGGCACGCCAGATGGTACAGCGTAAGAGCGTATTAAGTGGTAGCGGATTACCGGGTAAACTGGCTGACTGCTCTGAAAATGATCCTGAAAAATGTGAACTGTACCTCGTTGAGGGTGACTCCGCGGGTGGTACAGCAAAACAAGGCCGTAACCGTAGCTTCCAGGCTATCCTGCCACTGAGAGGTAAGATCCTCAACGTGGAGAAAGCCATGGAGCATAAGATATATGAGAACGAGGAGATCAAGAACATCTTTACCGCCCTTGGGGTGACCATTGGTACCGAAGAAGATGATAAAGCCCTCAACCTCTCCAAACTGCGCTATCATAAGCTGATCATCATGACGGATGCTGACGTGGATGGTAGCCACATCGCCACACTGATCCTGACCTTTATATTCCGTTATATGAAGGCAATGGTGGAACAGGGTTATGTATACATCGCCCAGCCGCCGTTGTACCTCGTGAAAAAGAGCAAGGAACAGATCTATGCATGGACAGAAGACGACCGTAAGGCCGCTATCCAGAAATTAGCGAATGGTAAGGAAGATAGCGTAACTATCCAGCGTTATAAAGGTCTTGGTGAGATGAACGCAGAACAGCTGTGGGAAACTACCATGAACCCAGATAACCGTACCTTAAAACAGGTAACGATCGAAAGCGCTGCAGAAGCAGACCGCGTATTCAGTATGCTGATGGGTGATGAAGTTCCGCCAAGAAGGGAATTCATTGAGTCACATGCAAAATATGCGAAGATCGACGCATAATTTCAATCAGTAACAAAAGAGCAGGCGCCAATACCTGCTCCTCTATAGATAACTTAAAGAGGGTGTATCAGCAGTATGATACACCCTCTCTCTTTTCGGATACCCGATGGAGTCAGTTAGTCATTTAAGAAATTTCTCAGGACCTTCATCTATTTTTGATATACTCTTTTTATTTTCAATTCATACCCGGTTAATCAGGTCACTTTAGAGCATTAACACTTACATGCGCCTATTTATTCCCCAATTCCTGATTTTTTATGTCTTTCATTTCCAGACACTTCTCTGTTTATTGCCTCATAGCTGTTAAAAAACTTATAAATATTTTATTTAATTCATCAGAAAGTAACTAATTTGCAGTCCTATTTATCACTATACCTGAAGAAATTACCTATCCTATGAAACTCAATTCCCTCCTGGGATTCCTGTGTCTGTGTCTGATCGCTTTCACGTCTTGTGATAAGGAAGAAGTAGTTAAGGCATCCGGATCCTGCTCTTTTAAATTTGACGGTAAATCTTTCTCCGCAAATACCTCCTACGGAGAAGCTTTCGATACCACCGGAATAGGTAAGAAAGTGCTGCTCATTCAGGGATTAACCGGTACACTGAACAGCGCCATTGCAATTATGGTTGTTTTCCCCGACACATTAAAAACAGGCACCTTTACAGCTGCAGAACATGCCAATATCGTGTTCACCAACTCTGTATCAGGCGCCGAAGCTTATGAAAGTACCAGCGCTACTATAAAGATTACAAGCATAAATAGTAAGTATGCCGAAGGCACATTCGACGGCATTTTAAACAATGGCGAAACAGAAAAGCCATTAACGGACGGAACGTTTAAAGTAAACATTAATTGATCATCGTTTTTTTTGAAATCTTTTTCCATCGTGTCCCGCCTCTCAAGGCGGGACTTTTTTTTGGTTAATATCCGTCTATAGATAGTCAAGAATCATAAAAAGTTAGCCCCCTTCTACTATTACATTTGGGTACACATCATTTTAAGTCATTTGCGCAGATGACGGGATAAGTTATTTAGAGAGGGGAAATCACAAAAACCAATATCTAATCTCGTTGTATGAAAAGAATCTTATTTAACCTGCTGGCATTGCTTGCGGGACTGCTGGTCTATTCCTCAATAAATGCACAGTCGAGGGGGATAGAGGGAACAGTGACCGATGAAAAAAAACAGCCAGTCAGCTTTGCCTCCGTTATTATTAAAGGCAGCTCAAAAGGGACAACCACCAAACAGGATGGATCATTTAAACTTGAAGTAGCCCCGGGTACAATACTCCTTATACGTGCGGTAGGATACGCAATAAAAGAAGTTCCGGTGGGCAGTGAACAACATTTTAACATTACGCTTTCAGAAAACGCCAGTGATCTGAATGAGGTAGTGGTAACCGCATTGGGCGTCAGGAAAGAGAAAAGAAACCTCACCTTTAGTGCACAGGAAGTAAAGAGTGATGAGATATTGCGGGCGAAAGAACCGAATGTACTGAATGCGCTTACCGGTAAAGTAGCCGGCGTTCAGATCACCAGCTCCTCCGGTATGCCAGGTAGTTCCGCACGTATCGTGATACGTGGTATTACTTCTATTTCCGGCGAAAACCAGGCATTGATCGTAATGGATGGTGTGCCCATCAACAATGATGAAAGTGGCGGTACTTATAATGGTGGTCCGGGTTCCAACAGACTGGCCGACATTGATCCTGCTACTATTGAAAACATCAACGTGCTGAAAGGTGCTGCCGCTACTGCGCTATATGGTTCTGCCGGCGCCCGTGGCGTTGTGCTGATCACCACCAAAAAAGGAGCTGCAGGCCGTAAACCGGTACTGACATTATCCTCCGGTCTTTCTTTCGAAAATACCATCTTCCCTGACAGACAATATACTTATGCACAGGGCGATCAGGGCAACTACATCGATGGCGAGACCAGGAAGGCCAGCACCTCCTGGGGACCACGCATGGATACATTAACTGTCAACGGACAAAAAGTCAAAGCACACAATCCGCTGAAAGAATTTTTCCGCACGGGTGTTACTTCAAACAGCACTGTTAGTGTATCTGGCGGCAATGCGCAGTCTAATTATTTCATGTCCTATTCCTACTTTGATCAGAAAGGTACTATACCCAAAACATCTTATGCCCGTCATAGTGTATTCACCAAATACAGTACACAGATACTGGACAAACTGAATGCTACATTTCAACTGACCTATACTACTGCAAAGAATAATAAAATGCCTGAAGGATATGGGCTGGAAACACCGCTGTGGACTATATTCACCGCTCCTGTTTCCTACGATCTCAAACCGTATCTCAATCCTGATGGCTCACAACGTTTATACCGCAACAGCCGTAATAACCCATACTGGGTATTGGATAATGTATTGAACACTACAACCGTAAACAGGTTCCTGCCGGTGGTTACTTTAGTATATGCTCCGTTTGATTGGTTATCTATTACTGAAAGAGCAGGTGCTGATATCTATGCAGATCAGCAAAGCTATCACGTGAACATGAAAGATATTACTTACAGTACCGGTCTGACTTATAGCAACAACAAAAACTTCAGGCAGTTCAACCACGACTTCATTGTACAACTGAAGAAACAATTCGGTGCAAAAACCAATACCAGCCTGCTGTTAGGTAATAACGTTTATTCTGAGCACAACGACTATATGACTGCATTGGGCCTTGGTCTTGCAAAAGCAGGTTACTACAATATGGCGAGTGCATCATCTGTTACTTATACAGAATCAACAACCCTGCGCAGGAAAGTTGGTTTTTATGCACAGGCGGAAGTAGACTATAACCGCTTACTGGTACTGTCTCTCACAGGAAGATATGATGGAAGCTCCGTATTATCTTCAGAAAATACTTACTATCCATACGGCTCTGTAGCAGGTGGATTTATCTTCTCAGAGTTATTCCATGATAAGCTGAAAGAAATAATTCCTTTCGGTAAAATAAGAGCATCCTATGCTTCGGTAGGTAATGACAATGTGAAACCATATGCTACTACTACTCCTTATTACCAGGCCATCATCTATGGTGATGTGAGCAGCAACCTGACATTCCCTTATAATGGACAGAACGGCTTCCTTGTGAGTTCTTCATTAGGCAATCCTAATCTGAAAAATGAATTACAGAAAGAATTTGAACTGGGACTGGAAACTAAGTTACTGAACAACAGAATAGGACTGGAAGCATCCTATTTCGACAGACGTATGTCGCAGGGTATAGTGGAAAACATCTCACTGGCAAATTCCACAGGTTATGCCAGCACTACTATCAACTCTGCGAAGATGTCTACAAAGGGAGTGGAAGTGTTATTAACACTTACTCCTGTAAAAACAAAAGACTTTACCTGGGATGTAACAGTGAACTATACAAAGCTCAAACAGAAAGTTGAACACATCGGGGGTGGACTCACTCAAACAAGTATCGGAAGTATCTATGCAAAAGAAGGAGAACCATGGGGGCTTATCTATGGCACCAAATACGCACGTACTGCAGATGGCCAGTTGCGTATCAATGAAGCAGGGCTGCCTTATGCTTCCGGCGATTTTGATGTAGTGGGCAATATTACTCCTGACTGGATAGGCGGTATTACAAATCAGCTGCGTTACAAACAATTCGGTCTTAGCTTCTTCTTTGATACAAAACAAGGCGGTGATGTGTTGAACTCTGATGATGGTTATGGCCTGTATTATGGCACCTCTGTAGCTACTGCAAAGAGAGAAGACAGGGTAGTACCCGGCGTTAGTGATGTAACAGGTGCACCGAATAAAGTATCTGTTACGGGGCAAAGTTACTTCCAGCAGATCAGTGGTATCACAGAAGCTGTTATACAAAACGCATCGTATATCAAACTGCGTAACGTAAGTCTGTCTTACACCCTCAGCAAAGGTGCGCACAAATTGCCTTTCAGAGATGCATCTATCGTATTAACAGGCCGTAACCTGTGGATACATAAAGATGCCAGCTTCAGCGGCGGTGATCCGGAAGTGAATTCATGGGGCGCCGGCAATGGTGGCTTAGGCGTCTACACGTTCTCTGCTCCTACTTCCCGCTCCTTTGACTGTACGTTAAAATTCACCTTCTAGTAAATCATTGCTATATGAAAAGATCGTTCATTAATATATTCATGCTGGCAGTTATAACGCTGTCAGGATGTAAGAAATACCTCGACGTCAATCAGAACTCGAATGTACCTTCAGATGTATCTGAAAACCTGTTGCTGGCTCCATTGGAAGCAGGTGTTTCCCAATACATCGCGGCAGGTAATGCAGCCAGTCTTGTTAATCAATGGATGCAGAACTGCGTGCCTAATCAGCCTTTGCCTAATACCGTCAACTACATGGTGACCAGTTCCACATTTGATGACTTCTGGAACTCTCATTATGTAGTAGTGCTGAACAACCTCAGCATACTCGATAAACAGGCTACAGCCAATGGTAACAGCATGTATGCAGGCATTGCAAAAGTACTAACCGCTTATACACTGGGTTCGGCTACAGATCTGTGGGGAGACATACCATATTCCCAGGCATTCACCGGAACAGGCAATACAACACCGGCCTATGACAAACAGGAAGACATTTATAAGTCAATACAGTCATTACTGGATGAGGCCATCACACTGCTGAACTCAGGTGCAGGTGCTACTCCCCGTGCAGATGATTATTACTATGGTGGAGATATGACAAAATGGGTGAAGATGGCTTATACATTGAAGGCACGCTATTACATGCACCTTACAAAAGCACCGGGGTATACTGCTGTTGCACAGGCCAATCTTGCATTAACTGCATTATCTAACGGGATGACCAGCAACGATGATGATTGTGCGTTCGCTTACAACGGAACGTCTACTTCATCCAATGCATGGTACCTGCATTTCTACAATACATCGACACTGGTACTTTCCTCACACTATGTAGATTCATTGAAACAATACAATGATCCGCGTTTGCCCTACCTCGCCAGCAAAGCAGAAAATACAGGTTTATATACAGGCAATGTGATCGGTTCGGGGGCAGGCAATTTGAAAGACTTCTCAGTAGCAGGTAGTTTTTATGGCAGCATTTCATCCAAGGTATATATAGTGAACGCAGCAGAAGCATTGTTCCTGAAAGCAGAAGCAACTTACATCACTGCCGGTTATACGGCCGCACAGCCAGTATTCCGGCAGGCTGTTGCAGGCAATCTGCTGAAACTGGGTATTGACACTGCCAGCGCTGCCGCACAGGCATATTTGTCAAAAAGAGGCGTATTGACTGCAGATAATGCATTGCAGCTTATCATTGAAGAGAAAAACACCGCTAACTTCTTTTCAACTGAAAACTATGTAGACTGGCGCCGTACAGGTTATCCTGCATTAAAGATGATCACTAACAATCAGGTAACAAGTTTGCCTCGCAGGTTCCTGTATCCTTTGAATGAGATCACTGCCAATCCACAGGAACTACAGAAAGCGAAACTGACTGACAAGGTATGGTGGGATAATTAAACACTACTATAAAAAAGGAAAGGGAGCAACACATTAAGTGAGCTCCCTTTTTTATTATGCTACAGGTTATTATTTGATAAAGAAGACTGCTCTTACTTCAGCGCGTACTTTTATCTTTTTGAAAGAAGATGCATCTGCTGATTCAGCATTCGCTGCACGTGCAAAACTGTTAGCAAATACTGCGGGAGGAACATCTGCATAGTTATCAGTATTGATCTCCTGTACTTCCAATACACCATCAATTGCACTGCCAATACCTTCCAGCATGTAAGTTGCTTTTGCCTTCGCAGCCTGTAATGCTTTAGTCTTTACCTGCTTGCGATAGTCTTCCATTTTGCTGTGTGTATAGCTGCTGATATTTACGCTTTCAATTCCTTCAGCATCTACTGCACCCAGGATATCATTTACTTTATCGAGGTTGCTGAGTTTAAGACGATACTGTTTACGCGCCATGAAATCAGGATCTTTCTTCTTTTTGCTCCACCAATTGTCATAGTTGGTACCGAATACATTGGCAATGGTCAGATCTGAGGCAGGAATACCGGCTTCTTTCACTGCTTTCTGCAACTGGGCTTCCAGTGTAGCCATTTCTACCTTTGTAGTCTTATTTTTGAACTCGCGCAATGCGATATCGAGATAGATTTCATCCGGTGTAATCTCTATTTCTGCGGAGCCTGTTACTTCGATCTTTTTAACAGGGGGCTTATTGTCTGTTTGCTGCGCCTGGCTTAATGATGCTACGAATAATCCTGCCAGTAAAAACATTACCTTTTTCATACTGTTCTGATTTGATGTTAATTGAATGTTATGGTTTCCGTTGTTTGACTATATGATGCTACTGTATATCGTGATTCCATAAAAGGGGTAAAATATTTCTCCGGTATGCCAGCATACAATACTTTACGATAAAAGATATATCGGTCACCAGCCTGTAACGTTTCAAACTACTATATGTTACACTGATTATTTTTTTTATCTTACCTGAGAGAGCAATTATCCTATGACCAGACTATTCCAACTTTTGACAGGCTTGTCATGGCTGCTATTGTCCAACTTATCATTATCCGCGCAGTTACAAACCCCGTATATATTAAATGGTGCAGCAACTCAACAGTCATGTAACTGTTATGTGCTGACTGAAAATGTGACAAATACGAGCGGTACTGCGTGGAATAAGAATAAGATAAGCCTGAATAACTCTTTTGACTATTACTTTGATGTAAATCTTGGCTGCAAGGATGAAACCGGTGCAGACGGGATCGCTTTTATACTACAGACGCAGGGCACCAATCTGGGTGCAACGGGCCAGGGAATAGGGTTTCAGAATATCAGTCCTTCACTCGGTGTATTGATAGATACCTGGCAGAATATGTCTGACGGAGACCCGGTGTATGACCACGTTTCTATTCAGATGAACGGCGATATCTCCCATCTGGATTCCAATAACCTGGCAGGCCCTGTCACTGCGCTGGCTGGTAATGACAATATTGAAGATTGCGCCTGGCACATTTTCAGGATCAAATGGGATGCGACAAGCAAACTGCTGGAAGTTAGCATTGATGGCGCACTACGTGTTTCCGTACAAAAAGATCTTGTGGCAGATATATTTGGCGGAGCTCCGATGGTGTATTGGGGCTTTGGCTCAGCTACCGGTGGAAGTGCTAACAAACAGCAATTCTGTGCTGCTCTCCGGCCTCAGTTACGATTTGATAATAACCAGTTGTTTTGTGAAGGTGAGCCTATTGTATTTGGTGATGATTCCAAATCATTTGGCGACATTACCCGCCGCTTATGGGATTTTGGCGATGGTACCACCTCGACTGTTGCAAATCCTCCACCACACCTGTATGCGAAAGCCGGAGAATATAAAGTACGTTTAGTGATTGAAGACAATAGTGGCTGCATTTCAGATACCATGAAACAAAATGTGACCATCGGCTCTTATCCCGTCACTGACTTTACTATTGATCAGTTATGTACAGATCGTTCCGTCACTATCACTAATAAAACAACATTGGATGTAGGCACCATCCGGCAATGGGCGTGGGACTTCGGTAATGGGCAGACATCCGCTGTGCAACAACCTGCTGTGGCATATGCTGACACGGGTACCTATAAGATAACGCTACAGGCAACCACCACACAGGGATGTAGTACCAGCAGTCAACAGACAAGCAAGGTATATGCAACACCGCGTATCAGTGCTATAGGAGAGAATGCCTGTATTGGTCAACCTATCAGCTTTACCGGCACAGATGAGACGCCATTAGTTCCTTTATCTCAATGGTATTGGGATTTCGGTAACGGGCAGCAGCAAACCGGCCAGCAGATCGACTACATTTATCCGGCAGGAGGTACCTATCAGGCCACATTACATGTTGCAAGCCACGACGGCTGTTTATCCGATACGTCTTATGTACCTGTTAATGTGACTGATATCAATCTGTTTGCCGGCAATGACACACTCGCTGCCCGTGGTCAGCCATTACAGCTGAATGCCCGTACTAACGGCAGTGGTCTCCAATTTACATGGTCGCCCACCACAGGACTGACCGATCCCGGTATAGCAGATCCGGTCGCCTACCTTGAACGGGACCAGGTTTACCATCTCACTGTAACATCGCCTGAAGGTTGTGTTGAAATAGATACCCTAAACGTGAAAGTTTATGCCGGTCCGGAGTTCTATGTACCCACCGCATTTTCTCCCAATAATGACGGCCGTAATGATGTTTTCCGGGCTATCTCACCCGGGGTATCCCAGCTGGACTTTTTCTGTGTATGGAACAGGTGGGGACAGGAGGTATTCAGAACACAATCATTGTCTGCGAGCTGGGACGGTTATTTCAAAGGAACTCCCATGCCAGCGGGTACCTATGTGTGGATGATACAGGGAACGGATTATCAGGGGAGAATGTTTAACAGAAGAGGGACAGTAACGATCGTCAGATAAATAACAGTTCTTATAAAAACTCTTAGTTGCCAATCAATGCAGGAGGATGTATGTGGCTTATTTATAAGACCACTCTTTTGAGTTTGCATGTGGCATCCTATAGAACATAATACAGGAAATTGCAGCTTGCATGGCGATGTCTGCTTAGAGAAAATTGTTTTTATAGGAAAAATAAAGGCCAGCCTAATTAGACCAGCCCTTAAACACCAATCCGGTATACCACCCATTCATCAATCATTCCTCGCATCTTCCATCGCCTTCAGGAAATCATACAGGTCACTCATTGATCGTATACGATCTGCCACCAGCATGAAATTCTTTCCTACCTGCTTCAGTTTCGCGTTATTCACCCTCGTTTGCAGATAAGTAAGAATATGATTAAAGGTTGGTGATTCGAAGTATGGAGAATCCGGGTTGTTGATGAAATAACAACGCAGGGTTTCGTCTTTCAGCATCATCTTTTCAAAGCCCAGCTTGATCGCCATCCAGCGGCAACGGATCATGCAGAGCAGGTCTTTTACAGGCTCCGGTACTGGTCCGAAGCGGTCCTGCAGTTCAGCTTCAAACGCCTGGAGCTTGCTTTCCAGTGTGATATTATCCAGTTCCTGGTAAAGGTTCAGACGTTCCTGTATGCTTTCCACATAGCTGTCGGGGATCAGTATTTCGAGATCTGTATCGATAGTACAATCGCTTACGAAATCCTTCTTCTCTTCCAATTGCTCCTTGAAGAGATCACGGAATTCATTCTGCTTCAGCTCGCGGATCGCTTCATCCAGGATCTTCTGGTACATATCAAATCCTATCTCTGCCATAAAGCCACTCTGCTCGCCACCCAACAGGTTACCAGCACCGCGGATATCCAGGTCACGCATGGCGATCTGGAAGCCGCTACCCAGCTCACTGTGTTGTTCCAGCGTCTGCAACCTTTTACGGCTATCAGCAGGCAGTGTACTCATAGGAGGCGCCAGCAGATAACAGAAAGCCTTCTTATTGCTACGGCCTACACGTCCGCGCAACTGGTGCAGATCACTTAATCCGAAGTGATGCGCATTGTTGATGATGATGGTATTCGCATTTGGAATGTCCACACCGCTTTCCACGATGTTGGTACATACCAGTACATCATATTTCCTGTCAATGAAGTCAAGGATCACTTCTTCCAGCTGATGACCTTCCATCTGTCCATGTGCAGTGGCAATGGAGAGATCAGGACACAGCCCTTTAATGAGGCTGCTCATTTCGCCCAGTCCTTTCACCCTGTTGTACACGAAATACACCTGGCCGCCACGTTCTGTTTCATAATAGATCGCATCGCGGATCAGGTCATGATCAAATACATGTACTTCCGTTTCTATCGGCTGCCTGTTAGGCGGTGGTGTATTGATAACAGACAAGTCCCTGGCGCCCATCAGTGAGAACTGCAATGTTCTTGGGATAGGTGTTGCCGTTAGTGTCAGCGTATCTACATTCACCTTCAGCTGTTTCAGTTTTTCCTTGGCAGATACCCCGAATTTCTGTTCTTCATCTACTACCAGCACACCAAGGTCTTTGAATTTCACTTCTTTCCCCAGTAATGCATGGGTGCCAATGATGATATCTATCTTTCCTTCCGCGAGTTTCTGAAGAGTTTCTTTCTTCTCTTTCGCCGACTTGAAACGGTTCAGGTAATCTACTGTACAAGGGAAGTCTTTCAGACGTTCCGCAAACGTCTTATAATGCTGGAATGCAAGGATAGTAGTCGGCACCAGCACCGCAGCCTGTTTACCATCCACGATGGATTTAAAGGCAGCACGGATGGCAACCTCAGTTTTACCAAAGCCTACATCACCACACACCAGGCGATCCATCGGAGAAGGCGATTCCATATCCTTTTTCACATCGGCGGTGGCCTTACTCTGGTCAGGTGTATCTTCATACAGGAAGGATGCTTCCAGCTCTGTTTGCAGATAGGTATCCGGCGTATGAGCGAACCCTTGCTGTGCCTTACGGACAGCGTACAGTTTGATCAGGTCTTTGGCGATATCTTTTACCTGGGTTTTAGCCTTTTCTTTCAGCTTATCCCATGCATCGCTACCCAGTTTATTCACGCGTGGTTCCACGCCTTCCTTGCCGGAGTATTTGCTGATCTTGTGCAGGGAGTTAATGTTTACATACAAGAGGTCATTGTTCTTGTAAATAATACGGATGGCTTCCTGCATCTTACCACCTACTTCGATCTTCTGCAGACCGCTGTACATACCAACCCCATGATCTATGTGCGTCACAAAATCGCCCGACTGCAGTTCACGCAGGGTTTTCATTGTGATCGCCTTATTTTTGTTGTATGCCTGCTTTACCTTGTATTTGTGGTAACGCTGGAAGATCTGGTGATCGGTATAACACACCAGTTTCAGCGTATGGTCTATAAAACCATGACTGACTGGAGATGGGATCGGGTAGAATGTAAAATCTGCTTTCAGGTCTTCAAAGATGCTGCGCAGCCTTTCCAGCTGGCGGGCATTCTCAGCGAAGATGAAGAGTGAATATTTATTCTTGTTGTGAGCATCCAGGTCTTTGATCAGCATTTCAAACTGCCTGTTAAAGACTGGTTGTTCCTGTGTTTCAAAGTTGAGCGGAATAAAGGGACGGTTTGTCTCTTCCCACCACTGGCGATTGCTGAATATAACACAGTGTCTGCGCAAGAGCTCCTGCATCAGCGGATGCGCTTTTACGAAATCAGCTTCTGCAAGTTCTATCTTCTCATCGTCGCCTACCTTTACCGGCTGGCCGGTTTGCAGGAATGCGTCCAGCTTTTCTTCCAGTTGCAGCACTACATCCTGTATGAAACCCGGGTCTTTCATCCAGATGATGGTATTCTCCGGCAGGAACTCCAGCAGAGAGGTCTTCTGGTGGTTCAGACCCTGTGTATCCATATTGGCAATGAGGGTCACCTGTGTCAGCTTGCGTTCGCTCAGCTGCGTTTCGGGGTCGAAGAGGCGGATGGAGTCAATGTCTTCACCGAACAGCTCAACACGGTAAGGTTTCTCATTACCGAAAGAATAGATATCGAGGATACCTCCGCGAACTGCATATTGTCCCGGCTCGTATACGAAGTCGGTATACTCAAAACCCCAGCTAACGAGTTTCTCCAGCAGCTCATCCACTTTCAGCACATCCCCAACCTTCAGTTGCACCATGTTATTGCTGAATGCCACCGAGGCCGCTACCTTTTCCCAGAGCGCTTCCGGGTAGGTCACCAGGATCTTTTTATGAATGGCTGGTCCGGAGAACTTCATAAGCGCTTCGGTACGCAGCATGCTATGGCTGCTGTTGATTTCGTTGAAGTAGCCGGCTTTTTTGAAAGAGTCCGGAAAGTAGAAGATATCCAGCGCCTGACTCAATGACTCAAGGTCATTATGGAAGTAGGCAGCCTCTTCTTTGTCGTTAAGAATGAAGAGATGATTGACGGAATTGGCCAGCTCCCACGCTCCCGCCGCGATAAAGGTGGTGGCACTTCCGGTTAGTCCTGTTAATTGAAAATACTGTGGATCGGACAAATGTATCCCTTTCACCAGCTGTTGCAGGCGGGAATCTCGCTGGTACAGTTGTAAAACAGCCTGTATATTCATGAGGGTTGCAAAGATACGGAATTACTGCATTTGTCCAGCGCCGCTTATACGGCTGAAAGCCAGCGGGCTATGGACAATTTTGGTTATATTTAGTATAAATTCCACACAAATGCTGGACCAATGGTATAAAGGGCAGGTAACCCGTATCGTACAGGAAACGCATAACACACGCCGGTTCTGGATACAGATTCCCGAAAAGGAGCGCTTCGATTTCAAAGCTGGTCAGTTTGTTACCCTCGACCTCCCCATACACGAACAAAAGAACAAACGCTGGCGCAGTTACTCCATTGCCTCCCCTCCCGACGGCACGAATACGATAGAACTGGTCATTGTACTCCTGGAAGGGGGCGCAGGCACCACTTATCTGTTTAATGAGATAACGGAGGGCAGTGAACTGATACTAAAAGGACCGCTGGGCCATTTTACGCTACCGGAGCAACTGGACAAGGATCTGTTCCTGATCTGCACGGGCACCGGCATTGCTCCCTTCCGGTCTATGGCCCAGTACATCAAGGCACACGATCTGCCACATCCGCCCATCCACCTCATCTATGGCTGCCGGCAGCAATGTGATCTGCTCTATGCGTCAGAAATGTGCCAATTGGAACGGGAACTGGTTGATTTTCATTACATACCCACTCTTTCCCGGGAAGACAATCTCTGGACGGGGCGTAAAGGGTATGTGCACCTGATCTATGAAGAGCTGGCCCGCAGGCAACCAGCGCATTTCTTTTTATGTGGCTGGAAGAATATGATAGATGAGGCGAAACAGCGGATACTGGCGATGGGGTACGACAGGCATGATATTCACCAGGAACTATATGGCTAAACCTACATATCACTATATATCTTAATGAAAAAGGCTCCCGCCTGTGGTGAGAGCCTTCGTTCTATCATCGTTTTTATCTTCTATTCATTGATCTTATTCAGCACGATCTCTTTCACTTTGTCCATTGGCACCCTTTCCTGCTCCATACTGTCGCGGTAACGGATGGTAACAGTGTTGTCTTCTTTGGTCTGATGATCGATGGTTACGCAGAACGGAGTACCGATAGCATCCTGACGGCGGTAACGCTTACCGATGCTGTCTTTCTCCTCATAATAGCAATGGAAATGAGGCTTACATTGAGCAATCAGTTCATTAGCGATTTCAGGCAACCCGTCTTTCTTGGTCAGTGGGAAGATGGCCAGTTTGATCGGAGCTAATTTCGCAGGAAACTTCATTACCACACGGCTGTCTTCTTTACCGTCTTTACTCAGATCCTGCTCTTCATAAGCATTGGAGATTATCAGGAGGAACATACGGTCCAGACCAATAGAAGTTTCTATCACGTATGGCACATAGTTCTGATTGATCTCTGTATCGAAATACTGTAATTTCTTCTTGCTGAATTCCTGATGTCTGCCCAGATCGTGATCTGTACGGCTGTGGATACCTTCTACTTCTTTGAAACCGATAGGGAACTCAAATTCGATATCTTCCGCAGCGTCTGCATAGAACGCCAGCTTGTCGTGTACATGGAACCTGTATTTGTTAGGATCGATACCCAGGCTGAGATGCCATTTCAGACGCTCTTCCTTCCAGTATGCAAACCATTCTTTTTGTGTGCCAGGGCGCACAAAAAACTGCATTTCCATCTGTTCAAATTCACGCATACGGAATATAAACTGACGAGCTACGATCTCATTACGGAAAGCCTTACCTATCTGCGCAATACCAAAAGGTATTTTCATACGGCCGGTTTTCTGCACATTAAGGAAGTTGACAAAAATACCCTGTGCTGTTTCCGGACGCAGGTATATTTCATTTGCTTCCTCGCTCACACTACCCAGCTGGGTAGAGAACATTAGGTTAAACTGACGTACGTCTGTCCAGTTAGCAGTACCGCTGACACTACATTTGATATTATAAGTTTCTATAAGACTTTTCAATCCGGCCAGATCATCCGCAGCTAACAACTCATTCATTTTACTGATCAGTACATCCCCATTGCCTTCAGGCAGCGTTTCTGCATGAGCTTCTATCAGATGATCAACACGGTAGCGCTTTTTGCTATCCTTATTGTCAATCATAGGATCACTGAACCCATCAACGTGACCGGAAGCCTTCCAGATGGTAGGATGCATAAAAATAGCAGAATCTATCCCCACGATGTTATCATTCATCTGGGTCATGCTTTTCCACCAGTAATCGCGGATATTCTTCTTTAACTGAGCTCCATATTGGCCATAGTCATATACTGCACTTAAACCGTCGTATATTTCACTGGACGGGAACACGAAGCCATATTCTTTACAATGCGAGATGATCGCCTGGAATTTGTTCTGATCTGTAGCCATAGTGGCGCAAATATAATAAGGGTTTTCGGATTTAAAGATGGCGTTTAGCTACCTTTTTCTTTCTCAATTGGGGCTGTTAAAGGCAATTCATCAGTTTCCACGGGCACTTCCTTCACATATACAGCATATTCATTGGGCCTGATCTTACCTCCGAAATGCTGTACATATACTTGAGTAAACTCAGCGCCGAAGTACAGGATAATGGCTGAATAGTATACCCAGAGCAGGATGATTACGATGGAACCGGCTGCCCCATAGGCAGTGCCGACTTTACTGGAACCAAGATACATCCCGATAGCAAACTTTCCTATCATAAACAGGATGGCGGTTGTCACAGCGCCGATTATAACATGTTTCCACTGCACCTTGGCATCAGGCAGCACTTTGAAAATGATAGCGAACAGCACGCTGATGATCACAAAGGTCAGCACCAGGTTAATAATGTACACCAATACCATCGTTACCTGCGGAAAGAGAACCGACAGCTGGTTGCTGAACAGTGCAATAATACCGTTTAATGCCAGGGACACCATCAGGATAAATCCAAGGCTGATAACTATTGAAAACGACAGCAGGCGGTTGAGCAACATCTTGAGCAGCCCATTCTTGGGCTTGGCCTTTAGCTGCCAGATGAAGTTTATAGAATCCTGGATCTCACCAAATACACTTGTGGCACCAATTACCAGGGTAACAACCCCTACTATGGTGGCCCAGCTGGAATCGCCCGAAAGAGCGGCGTTTTTGATCATCTGCTGGATCTGGATGGCGGCTTCGCTTCCCACCATATTCTTGATTTGTCCATATATGCTTCCTTCGATCGCCTCCTTCCCCAAAAACACGTCGCAAAGCGTAATGATCACGATCAGCATAGGGGCAATGGAAAAGATGGTATAATAGGATAGGGCGGCGCTGAGTTTGAGCACCTTGTCGTCCATGAAATCATGAAAGGTCTGTTTCAGGATCTGCCAGAGAATTTTTAATTTCTTGAGGATCTTCATATAATAGCTTTAACAAAAAACCTGCCTTATTGGAGCTTTTCATTGTCCCTGTGCCTGCTGGCATCCCGGATATTTTTCTTCTCGAAGTTCTTTTCCAGGGCGGCTGTCATATCCACCCCTGTCTGGTTGGCGATGCAAAGCAACACCCACATCACGTCCGCCAGCTCATCTGCCAGATCTTTCTGTTTGTCAGATTCCTTGAAGGATTGTTCTCCATACTTGCGGGACATGATACGGGCCACTTCCCCCACTTCTTCCGTCAGGATGGCCATGTTGGTCAGTTCGCTGAAATAACGAACCCCTACAGTCCTGATCCAGCCGTCGATCTTTTCCTGTGCTTCCTGGATGGTCATATTGATGATTTATTCTTTTGATTTTGTGTCAATGATGATAGTAACGGGACCGTCGTTCAGCAGTTCCACCTTCATATCCGCTCCGAAAATGCCTGTAGCAATGGTTTTTCCCATATCAAAAGTCAACTGGCTGATCATCTGTTCATACAGGGGAATAGCTATATCCGGCTTGCTCGCTTTGATATAGGAAGGCCTGTTCCCTTTTTTGGTAGCAGCATGTAGTGTAAACTGACTCACCAGCAGAATATCTCCCCCGACTTCCTTTACAGAACGGTTCATGACGCCTTCCTCATCATTAAAAATACGGAGGTTGACGATCTTGTTGCTTAACCAGGTAATATCTTCTGTATTATCAGCATCCTCAATGCCCAGCAATACCAGCAAGCCTGTCTGGATACTGCCGGTAACATTACCATCTACGGTCACGGATGCCCTTGATGCACGTTGTATAACTGCACGCATATGTGTAGTAAGTTATTTTAATTGCGCCGGGAAATTAAAATATTTATGCGGTATGTGTGAAAATATCGCCGGCGTCAGGGTCCTGTACTTTCACAGTGTCCTCTATTTCCAGCTTAGGATAAAACAACTCCTGCATCAGGTAGTAGTAGAGATAGAGGAACGATAAAGACAACAACAGGTATTCATTTAGCGCAAACAGTATTGTAATGGTATTCAAACCCATTACCAGTAACAGATACGTCTTACTACTACGCAGTTTTATATAGGCGAAGATCTTTAAAAGATATAGTGCTCCCAGCAACGCCGCGCCCGACAAAGCAAGTCCGGTGGGCGCTGTCAGCAAGTGATAAATATTATACACCGTTACTGTAATTCCGGCAATGATCATCGCCTGCCGGGCAGCATGCCTGTCAGATTCGAGGTATAACACCGCGTGTTCTTCCTGCGTAGCTGGTTTATCCTCTGCAAACAATAGTTTTAACACAGCTGCAATGTTGATCACAGGAATATAGTGCATAATGATCACCCAGGGATTATATTCTCCGGTAGTCAATGCCCGGCCGGTGATGATATTTCTTAACAAGCCGGCAAGAGAATAGATACACAGCACTGCCAGCAATAACTTGAAAATAACAAAAGCGGTAAGCGTTAATGGCAATGGAGTGCCTTCAAAGAAGTTGGCCATTAAATAGGTAAGTTCACCAATGCTACCCATGTAGACAAACCATATTGAAAAGAAGATGAAAAAATATTCCCACCCGCTGATGGTCTGTATACGGGATTGCAGCTTTATAAAAAATGCAGGCCATCTGAAACTGTTCTCTGTCAGGAATATAATTGAGTAGTAAGAGATAAAGGTAGCGAAGCCTGTCAGCAGTGCAACAAGGGTGCTCACCACCTCCATCCAGACGCCGGATGGATCCAGCCATCCCAATGGAATCGTGCCAGTTGGACTGCCCGTTTTAGGGATCACAAAATAGATGACCGCTGCCAGCACCGCTGCGCCCATTTTGTCACTCATTCCGTTCAGATAAAAGCGGGTGATAATAATCAGCAGGAAGACCGCAAATGAATTGAAATAATAGATCAGGGCAGTATGTTGTTGACCGCTGCTGGTTTTCAGAAACTCATTCAAAATAAACTGCAGACTGAAGGCAGAGAGCACCACAAATGCCAGTACACCGAATTGCTTTACATCCTTTTTAATAACCGCTTCCCATACTACCATACAGAGCGTGGTCAGCGCCAGGAATATTGCATATTGTGTTCCCAGGTTAAGCGATAATATTGATGGAAATATGATGTCTGCACCCTTTTTTATCGTGCAAGCTATAAGCACAGGAATCCAGCTTGTTTTAAGTATACGCAACTGTACAGGTGTAAAGAAATTCATGGGATACAGGATTTATAAGGATGGCCGGCAAATAAAATCATTTACCTTTAGTTAAATTACGATAATCAATTATAAAGAAACGTTAATTAAATGAGTGTAGATCTTTCCGCCGAAATTACCTTCCGCACCGCCAGGAGCGGGGGAAAGGGCGGACAAAACGTGAATAAGGTGGAAACCATGGTGGAGGGTTATTTTGATATTGCCGCTTCATCTTTGTTAACCGAAGAACAAAAAACACTGGTGCAGGAAAAGCTGGCGCACCGCATCAACGCAGAGGGACTGCTGCAGGTACGCTCCCAGGAAGAACGTACCCAACTGGGCAACAAACAGCTGGTAGTAAAGAAGATGAACGAACTGGTGAGTAAAGCCCTCATCAAACCCAAAAAACGGGTACCCACCAGACCCTCCAAAGCAGTGAAGGAAAAGCGTATTCAATTCAAAAAAAGACTGTCGGAGAAAAAACAACAGCGCAGGAAAGGGCTGGAATAATTAATTTTGGCTAAAATTTTAGGGAATTGAGTATAAAATCACTGGCAGGACAGACGATCTATTACGGCTTTAGTAACATAGCGAGTAAGCTCCTTAACTACTTCCTTACACCGCTCTACCTGGAGCTGATGACACAGGCTTCGTACGGGGAGATGTCTACAGTGTATGCTTATATCCCATTCCTGAATATTATCCTGACCTATGGTATGGAGACGGCCTTCTTCCGGTTTGCCAAGAAGGAGAACAGCCAGACCGTGTTGAGTACGTCCACTATCTCATTACTGTTTTCTACCATTAGTTTTACGATATTACTCTTTTTCTTCCGGGGACCTATTATCCACTCCTATATTGGTAAACTGAGCGGGCTTGACACACATCCGGTATTCTTTACTTACCTGGTGCTGATCATGGCTTTTGATGCACTGACGGCCATTCCTTATGCCCAGCTGCGGCTGGAGAACAGGCCCGTCCGTTATGCCGTTATACGCCTGACGAACATTCTTACCACTATCGGGTTTAACATCCTTTTCCTGGTCATCATCCCTAAAATGTATGCAGCAGGGCATACCTGGCTGCCGGATGTACGCCCGGGCAACCAGATAGGTTATATTTATCTCAGTAATGCACTGGGTAGCGGCATCGCACTGTTGCTGTTCCTGCCTCAGATGATGCGCATCCGTTGGCAATTTGATACTGCGGTGTGGAGACAGATGCTGGACTATTCCATTCCGCTGATCTTCTTCGGGATGGCAGGTATGGTGAATGAAACCTTTGACAGGGCATGGTTCCTGCCAGAATTCCTGCCGGGGAATAATATGACGGATAAAAAAGAGTTGATCGGGATCTATGCGGCCAACTACAAACTGGCCATCCTGATCACCATGTTCATACAGGCATTTAAGTTAGGTGCAGAACCATTTTTCTTTAAACAGGCAGAAGGCAAAGATCCGCAGAAGATGTATGCCCGCATCATGAAACTCTTTGTAGTGTTGTTATGCATGATGTTCCTCTTTGTAAGCTTGTACCTGAACGTCTGGAAGACCTTCCTGCGCAGACCGGAGTATTATCCCGGTATGAAGATCGTTCCTGTTCTGCTGCTTGCCAATATGTTCCTGGGCATCTACTACAACCTGACTATCTGGTTCAAGCTGACCGACCGGACAAAAACAGGCGCTATGATCACCATTGTTACCGCAGTACTGGCCTTTTTGCTGAACTGGTGGTGGATCCCGGTAATGGGATACTTTGGTGCAGCACTGGCTACGATGGTGTGCTACTTTGCCCAGATGACCATCTGCTATATACTGGGGCAAAAGTATTATCCGGTACCATACCACCTTCCACGCATTCTCACTTACATGATAACCGCAGTGCTGACTTTTTACCTGTACGATATGCTGAACAGGACTCTCTTGTCGCCAGGTGATATATATGCACTGAAGCCCTTATCGCTGTTTGTGGCCACAGTCTTCTTTATCGGCTATATCTGGTTCCTCTTGAAAATGGAAAAAAAGGAGTTTTCCAGGTTACCTTTTATCGGAAAATTTGTGAGCAGGATTTAAACCTTTCACTGTCCTGAAGAGTCTGAGTACTTACTGCAGGAAAGGATTGTACTGCTTTTCAAAACCAATGGTGGTGGACTGTCCGTGACCCGGATATACCCTTACCTCATCCGGCAATACGAACAATTTCGTCTGAATACTGTTAATTAAAGTTTGATGGCTGCCTCCAGGCAGGTCTGTACGGCCAATACTCTGGTAAAACAGCACATCCCCGCCAATGAGGAATTGCTGGCTGGCGGAATAAAAACACACACTCCCCGGTGAATGACCAGGAGTCAACAACACCTCCAGCTCATCATCGCCAAAGCGTATTTTTTCTCCGTCTTCCAGGAACCGGACAGGTTCAGGAGAAGGTTCAAAGGGAATATTATACATTTTGCCTATTTCAGGAGATCGGTCCAGTACAATTTTGTCCTGAGGATGCATTTCCAGGCCAACTCCATAGGTCTTCACAACCAGTCTGTTACCGAAAATATGGTCGATGTGGCAATGTGTGTTCAGGAGCCGTGTAACTTTCAAACCTTCTTTTTCGATATACGTGAGTAATTGTTTCCTTTCTTCTTCAAAATAACAGCCCGGGTCTATAATTATACATTCCCTTTTTTCGTTAATGAGTAAATAGGTATTTTCCTGAAACGGATTAAAGGTGAAATGTTGTATTTCCATCATTGTTGCCGATTTTTGCTATTTTTAATTCAGAACGCAATATTATCAATACTTTCTGTATGAACCGACTTACTACCAGGTTATTATTAATTACCGGTACCCTATTACTTGGCTCGTATCTATCCCAGGCACAGACCAATACCGTGGAATTTGGACAGAACCGCATACAGCATAAGAATTTTAAATGGCGTTACTATCAAACCCGTCATTTTAATACTTACTTCAGCCAGAACGGTCTGGAATTAGGGAAATACGTAGCACAGGTAGCAGAAAAGGAATTGCCACAGCTGGAACAATTCATGGAATTTACCTTCCGTCAGCGGGTAAATATTGTCGTATACAACAGCTTCGGGGAAATGAAGCAATCCAATATAGGCATTGGCGTTGACTGGCAGAATACCGGTGGTATCACCAAGCTGGTGGGTAATAAACTGATCGTATACTTCGATGGTGATCACGAACACCTGTACAAGCAGATCCGGGAAGGGATAGCCCGTGTAATGCTGGAAAACCTGTTGTTTGGCGAAGATATCGGAGAGTTTGCCGGCAATACAATACTCATTGATTTCCCGAAATGGTTCACAGACGGATTTATAGCCTATGCAGCCGAGAACTGGAATACTCAACTGGATGATGAACTGAAAGATGCTATCCAGTCAGGCAGGTATAAGGACTTCTATCAGCTGGCATATGAAAAGCCTACGCTGGCCGGACATGCCTTCTGGTATTATGTAGAAAGTAAATATGGCAAGGACGCTGTGCCTTACCTCATGTATATTTCACGTATCAACCGCGGACTGAAAAAAGGATTTGAGCAGGTATTGAACCAGAAGCCTAAAAATGCACTGAAAGACTTCATGGTATTCAATGCCAAACGTTACCAGGACGATAACCGCCGCCGCCGTCAGAGTACCCGTGGCGCCCGTACCATTGCAGCCAGGGAACTGAAGAAGTCTGACTTCTACCGCTTCCAGGCCAATCCGAAGAGCATCTATTATGCTGTGGTGGAATTTTCCAAGGGACTGTACAAGGTGCAGATACAGCTTGCCGACGCGAAACCTAAAGTATTGCTGCGTAGCGGAGTGAGAATGCAGGCCAGCCAGCTGGACCCTAACTATCCGCTGCTGGCATGGAACCAGAAAGGTAACCGCCTGGCCATCATCTATGAGCATGAAGGCGTGACTAAGCTTATGGTATATGACCTTGTTACCCGAACAAGTACCAAACAAGATCTTCCACGCTTTGACAGGGTGATCGATATGAAGTACTTCTTCGAATACGATAACTCCCTGCTGCTCTCAGCTGTGAAGAACGGTCATACAGATATCTACACTTACAGTATCACAAAACAGACAGCAGAACAGATCACCAACGATGTGTATGACGACCTCGATCCTTCTTTCGTTGCCTTCCCTGGTAAGAGCGGGATCATCTATTCGTCCAACAGACCATCTCCGACTGCTAAAACCGGAGATACCGTGCTGCCGGCAGGTCACTACAATATCTTCCTGATCGACAACTGGAACAAGAGCGCTGACAAGCAGATCTCCCAGCTGACCGACATGAAATACGGCAACGCACGTTCGCCACTGCAATACAATAACACACACTTTACGTTTGTATCAGACATTAACGGTATCCGTAACCGTTATGCCGGTTTCTTTAAGACAGAAAGAACAGGAGTAGATTCCCTCTTCTTCATCGGATCAGAGATCCTGCATAACCCTGATAAGGCTGACCTGGATTCTGCGTTGGCAGAATACGGCGCTACTGCACCTGATTCCGTAATGGCAGTATCGCTTACCAAAGACTCTACTTATACCTTCCCAATGTCGAACTACTCTTATGGTATCAAAGAATCCAGAGGAGCAGGCGACCAAAGCGAAGTATCGCAGGTGATCCAGCAATATGGCTTTAAAACCCTTCAGAAGCTGAAGATCGATACAGTAACCCTGCGCAAGAGAAATGTAAACAGCCGTCCGACTACTTTCAGAGCCCATCAGATGCATGACGACAGTCTTCGCCTGGGTCTGCCGACTTACCATGAAAAGTTGAAGGTCGACACCGTGAAACATGACGATTTCTTCCAGAGCGAGTTTGGAAAAGAAGAACAGGATTCCAGTGTAGCAGCAGAAGCCCATCAGGCATCACAGATCCCACTGATGGAACCTGTACTGAAAAAGGCCAAGCTGTTTCCTTACAAACTGAAATTCGCATCTGACTACCTGATCCTCCAGATAGACAACTCTATCCTGATCAACAGGTATCAGCCGTTCACTGGTCCCCCTTCAGGTCCTATCAGGCTTGTTGATCCTGTGAATGGTCTGATCCGCATAGGTGTAAGCGACCTGTTTGAAGACATTAAGATCAATGGTGGATTCAGATTCCCTTCCAGCCTGGATGGTACTGAATACTTCATCTCTGCTTCTTATCTCAAAAAACGTTTTGATTATAAATTTACTTACTACCGCAGGGTAGATAAATATAGCGGTATTGGTTTTGATACATCAGGCAACCCACTGGATCTTCCGGCCAAGATGAAGACCAATCTCTTCCAGTTCGATGTACGCTATCCATTTGATCAGGCCAGGAGTGTCCGCTTACAGGTGGGCTTCCGTAATGATAAATTCGTAATAGCGGCTTCAGATGAAAACACATTGAAGATGAAGAACTTTGCCGACAACTATGCGTTGTTGCGCCTGGAATATGTGTACGACAATACCATAAACCCTGCTATTAACATCTGGCATGGTACCCGCTACAAGATCTATGGCGATATGAACGCACAGATCAATGGCGACCTGAATGATGTATTCGACCAGGGAGCTTCTACAGGCAAGGGTAAGTTCACATATAATATGGGTATTGATGTGAGACACTACGAATCCATCTTCCGCAACTTTATATGGGCAACCCGCTTCTCTGCTGATTTATCATGGGGTACCCGCAAGTTGTTGTACTATCTGGGTGGTACCGACAACTGGCTGAATCCTAAGATCAATACCAATACACCAGTGAATATGAATGCCAACTATGCATACCAGACACTGGCTACTCCATTACGTGGTTACAAACAGAATGCTCGTAACGGTAATAATGTAATGGTGCTGAATACAGAATTACGTCTGCCGGTGTTTGCCACCTTTATGAACAGGCCTATTAACTCTGCTATCGTACGTAATTTCCAGGTGACCAGCTTTGTGGATATCGGTACTGCATGGAACGAGAAACTGAGCTTTAAAGATGCCAACTACACTTATTATGATAATGGTAGCGGCGTAACAGTGAAGGTGAAAGAAGGTTTCCTCGGACCATTTGTAGGTGGTTACGGCTTCGGCGCCCGTACAACTATCGCTGGTTACTTCCTGAGAGTAGATGCTGGCTGGCCTGCAGTTGCCTTCTTCCGTGGTAAACCGATCTGGTACTTTGGAATGGGAGTTGATTTCTAAGAAGAATGATCTTCACAATATATGGAAGGGTCTCGCATAAAGCGAGACCCTTTTCTTTTAGCACAGGATAGGGATAAAAATGACAGCGCCTGTAATTGCAGCTACCAAAGCCGAAATAAGTACTGCACCTGCCGCAACGTCTTTGATCCATTTCACCCTTGGATGGTATTCGGGAGATAGATGGTCCATGATCTTTTCAACAACTGTATTCAACATCTCTGTGGTCCATACCATTCCCGTTACTATCAGGAGAGCAATCCACTGATTGGCAGACAATCTGCAATAAAAGCCAGCCGCTACCACGAGCACCGTTGCTACAGCATGAATACGCGCATGCGGTTCACTGCGGAGAAAGGCGTAGATTCCCTGAAAGGCATATTTGAAACTTTTTAAACGCTGCTGCAGATAGCGACCGGCTTGCATGAGTATAACTGTTTATAATTTTATAATTCTCCCCACTTGATCCTCCGGCTAAAGTACATCACAATAGCCAGTATTATAAACAGTCCCAGACTACCCATGAGCAATGCCTGATCTTCTGAGCGGATGATGACGTAAATGAATCCATAGAGCAGACTTAATACACCGCCGATACCGATGGCCATGCGGACGCTTCGTAATACGCTGGCTGTATATATGGCTACCAGCAGAATAGTCAATACAGCTGCGATCAGGTAAGCAATACTAAAATTTAATTGTTCTGCGAGGGCGATCAGCAGGGTATAGAATACACATAATGCCGCGCCGACTAATATATATTGTAATGGATGAACAGCTGAGCGATAAAGTAACTCAATAAAATAGAATACGAGGAATGTAAGACCGATGATCAGGATAGCATATTTAACCGCGCGGGTGGATTGTTGATAGGTATCCACCGGCAGGAATAATTTCACACCAAAATCGGCAGAGTGCAGGTTGGCATTGGCGCCAATCCAGCTTTGGGGGAAGTTGCGATTCAGGTTAGACACCTGCCAGGAAGCGGTGAAGCCTTTTGCGTGAACATTGTGTGTATTGGGCAGGAAGGCGCCATCGAAACTTGGGCTCTTCCAGTTGGAATTGAGGTTAACGGTGGTCGTCTTTCCCACAGGTGAAAAGAACAGCTGGCCGGAGCCTTTTAAATCAAGATTGACAGCAAAGTTGCCCGTTACAATACCAGAGTCGGACATTGTCAGCGGCACTTTTACCTGCATGCCATTCTCAAACAGGTTGGTAGCAGGGATGCCAGGATTAAAATAGTAATTCTGACCATTCCATTCCACACCCGCCTGGTTAGTGATGCCGCGCATATCATTAATGCCGACAGCCAGGTAAGCGTCTTTCAGCAGTACAGTTGCCGGATCAATATTTAAGCCGTTCAGGTCCAGCGCAGAGAAAGCGCCGGAGATATGTAAATGCGAACTATAAACAGCCACCTCATAAATCCCGCGCCGGCGTATTTCAGGCAGCAGTTCTCCATTCACGGCCAGTTTATCCGGCAGGAATACAGCATTGGATGTTACTCCGGGTTTGCTATAGTAGGGTATTACCAACACAGGACCGGTAATGGTCTGGGCGTCTCCCCACTTTCCGCTGACTTCTCCCTTGGCTTCAAATTGCCGTTGTTCTCTTTCAGAGATAAGGCCCATGATCATAGCGGTAGGTATCAACAGCAATAGTACAAGGATACCGATGAGCAGCGCTTTTATACCATAGGCATAACGTTCGAAGAAGGAAGGCTTTTCTTTATCTTCCTGTAAACTGTTTCCTGTAGCAGGGGAAGGCTGGCCGGGAGGCAGGGGATTTGTTTCGTTGATGTTACTTGTTTGCATATAATTATATTTAAAAGCACTTTGAACTTCAAAGTATAAAGACAAAAAAAATTACTCCATAGAACGGATCATGTTTTCGAGTGCGGCCAGGTGGCCTTTGAAAGCTTTTTCACCGGCTTTCGTAATAGAATAGGTGGTATTGGTTTTACGTCCGATAAAACCTTTATGCACTTTGAGGTAACCGTTTTCTTCCAGTGTACTGAGGTGGGATGCCAGGTTACCATCGGTCAGTTCCAGCATCTGTTTCAGATCATTAAAACTGACTTCTTCATTTACCATGAGGATACTCATTACCCCAAGCCGTATACGGCTGTCAAATATCTTATTTAAGTTACCAATGGGATTGTTCACGAGTACGTCTTTATTGTTTCCACTTAGTTCCGATCTGCATCGGTTTTACTCTACTGTTGGCTGCCGCTCATATTTCCACCACATAATGATGCCATATAAGATATGCAACACACCAAAACCGATAGCCCAAAAATAAAGCCCTCTGCGCAAAAAGAAAACATTTAATATGCCAAGTCCTATTTCAGCAATACCCAGGTAACGGATATCAGAGAACGTATACTTGCTGGCATTCAATAATGCCATACCGTAGAATATAAGACAGGAGGGAGCTACCAGCACATCCAGCCTGTTATATATCAGACCGGCAATAAAAGCGCCCCCGGCCAGCATCGGGATCAATGCGTTGAACAGTACCTTACGGGAAGTAGCATCCCAGACAGGAAGATTGTTCTGTCTGGCTCTCCTCCAGGTGAAGTAAAGCCCTCCAAAAAACGCCAGGGCCATTACGCCCAGCCCCAGTATGATCAGCTGCAGCCGCAACATGGAAAAGTCAGCATCATCATAGTGCCCCCTTATTTCCCAGCGATCATAATAAGACCTGAACAGGGCATAAGCGGTTGCCGCACCAGCCAGGGCAGAAGCGCCAGCAAAAACGCCACTTAATCCACTAAGGGAAAGAAAACGGGTGCTCCGTTCCATCATGCGCCTGATATCACTGATTGCCTCCAGGTGTTGCTGATCTGTCATACTTAAAGTACTTTGTACATCAAAGTTACATATTTCAATGAGACGACAAAATATATTTTTTCGTTATAACTACATTTTAACATAAAAGCCCCAGGACAATAGAAAGAAAGGACTCAGATCGGGTAATACCCGATTATTACTGACAGGAAAGAGAAGCTTTGTAAGCTAAACGAAGCACAAAAATAAACGAAGGTCTCAGAATCGCTTAAATGAGTACCTGATCCTTCAGGTACCAAAACGAAACGAGGCTGCCCGGTCGTCTGGGACAGCCCCGCTTAATATATCGTCAGGCAGTAGCTGTTGTTATTTCATTTAACACATCAATAATGATCTTACATGCCTGTCTGATCTCTTCTTCACTGATGATCAATGGTGGAGCTATACGCAGACATTCAGGCGCAAACAGGAACCAGTCAGTCAGCAGCCCTCTTTCAATACAGGCATCTATGACCTTTTTATTCATTGGAAAGCCTTCAAACTCGACGGCCATCATCAATCCAAGTGAACGTACTTCTTTAATAGCCGGATGCTGCAGATATTGATGAAATAACTGCTCTTTCGCCTTCACACTATCTATTATGTTGCTTTCCAACAGTACCTTAAAACCAGCCATACCCGCCGCACAGATCACAGGGTGACCTCCAAAAGTGGTCATATGGCCCAGTACCGGTTTATTGGTCAGGCTCCACATGATCTCCTTATCTGCAATAAAAGCACCCATCGGCATGCCGCCTCCCAGTGCTTTCCCCAGCAAGAGGATATCAGGCACCACTCCTGCCTGCTCAAAGCCCCACAGTGTACCATTCCGCCCCAGGCCGCACTGTATTTCATCCAATACCATCAGGGTACCGGTAGCCCTACATTTCTCCCGGATGGCCTGCAGCCATTCCTTTTGCGGTACGCGTACGCCCGCTTCCGCCTGCACCGTTTCCAATATGATACAGGCAGTACGCTCGGTGATCTGGTCTATCGCTTCCCATGTATTGTAAGTAAGATGCTGTATATCAGGCAATAGCGGCCTGTAAGCATTCCGCCAGGTTTCATCCCCCATTATGCTCATAGCGCCCTGTGTAGAGCCATGATAGCTCTTCTCAAAAGCGATAATCTCCGTTCTCCGGGTATAACGTTTGGCCAGTTTCATAGCACCTTCTACCGCTTCGGCGCCAGAATTGGTGAAATAAACGCTATTCAGGGAGGCGGGCAGATGCTGTGTTAACAATGTAGCAAAGCCCACCTGTGGAGACTGGATCAGTTCTCCGTACACCAGCAGATGCATGTATTGCTCCGACTGTTCTTTAATGGCTTCCACTACGGCAGGATGTGAATGGCCCACATTACATACACTGATACCGGCAATCAGATCCATGATCTTTTTGCCTTCGGTATCCCACATATACATACCGGATGCCTTCACTATTTCAAGTGCCATTGGCGCATCTGAAAGCTGGGCCACATGGCGTAAAAAGAGTTGTCTGTTATTCATGCTGCAGCAAAAATACATCAAAGAATCAGTAGGGCCCTGATAAGATACCAGCGCTGCATGCCGCTTACAGCAGACCTATACGAATTTCTTTACTTTTGCGTTAAAACTTACTATATGCCTGTCATCTTACCGGTTAAAGGAATACTGCCAACAATAGGGAACGACTGTTTTATTGCTCCTAATGCAACAATTGTGGGAGATGTGGTAATGGGCGACCAGTGCAGCGTTTGGTTCAACGCAGTGATCCGCGGAGATGTGAACAGCATCAGGATGGGAAATAAGGTAAATGTGCAGGATGGTGCTGTCATTCACTGTACCTATGAGAAAACAAAGGCTATTATCGGCAACAACGTTTCTATCGGACATAATGCTATCGTGCATGGCTGCACAGTTGAAGATAACGTACTAATAGGCATGGGCGCTATCGTGATGGATAATGCACACATTGGCAGTAATACCATCATCGCCGCCGGCGCCGTTGTGCTGGAAGGAACCAGGGTAGAAGCCGGCTCCATCTATGCAGGCGTACCCGCCAAAAAGGTGAAAGATATCAGTCAATCCCTCATCAGTGGCGAGATAGACCGCATTGCCAACAACTATCTCATGTACTCCGGCTGGTTTAAGGACACGCCGGAAAGTAAATGACATATTTTAATTATCTTGCATCTAATAATCACCTTGCCCTATGAAAAAACTATTACTACTAATGGTGGTGTGCGGTATGCTTGCTGCCAGCTGTAAGGTAGAGCGCACCGGTTGCCCCAGCAACAACTACTATTCTACTAAGAATGTAAAGCAAAATAAGTCTTCATCCAGGCAGATGAATGGCAGAGTGTTTTAATTAATACAGCACCCTATGAAAAAACTTTTACTCTTTATACTGGTGATATCCCTCACCGGACTATCCGCCTGCCGTACCAGGAAAACAGGTTGCCCTACTCCCCGTAAGAACTGGGGGGCTGAGAAGCTGCTGGACGAGATGAGCGCTCCTAAAAGGAAAAAACATCGATAATTATTACAGATCAGGTATCGTAGGTATTGGAAGCCCTGTAGCTTACTTCATATCCCTCTTCCAATTTGTTTATCAGATACTTATGCTGCTTTGCGGTGGTCAATACTGGCTCGTAGCCTCAATAGTGATCAATACTGCTCTTCCTGTATGGTTTCCAGGATAGAGGCATAACTTACGTACCTGTTTACATCGATCTCTCCGGCTTCTACCGCTGCTTTTACGGCACATCCGGGTTCATTGATATGCAGACAGTTATTGAACTGGCACTGAGTCAAATAGGGCTGCATTTCGAGGAAATAATGCGATAACTCTGTCTTGCTGATATCTACAATGCCAAACTCACGTACGCCCGGTGTATCAATCAGTTTACCACCTCCAGGCAGGTCGTACATCTCCGCATAAGTAGTAGTATGTAATCCTTTCCCGCTCCATCCACTCACCGCTTTGGTACGCAGGTCGAGACCCGGCAACAAACGATTGATCAGGGAAGACTTACCTACACCGGAATGCCCGGACATCAGTGTAGTTTTATCCTTCATCTCAGCAACTAGCTCGTCTATGCCCTGTTCTTTTTCGGCAGATACCAGCAGCACTTTATACCCGATATCCTCATACAATGCCTGCAATTCGGCAAACTTGTCCAGGTCTTTCTCTTTGTAAATATCCCGCTTGTTGAATACCAGCACCACAGGTATGTGATAGGCAGCCGCCGTTACAAGAAAGCGGTCCATAAAGCCATTGGAAGTACGGGGTTCCTTTACCGTACAGATCAACATAGCCTGGTCCAGGTTGGCAGCTACAATATGCTTCTGGTTCTTTTTATGAGGAGAGCTGCGCACTATATAATTCCGGCGGTTCGCTATTTCAGTGATCATGGCATTTTGTGCGGTAGCATCTCCGTCTTCCCGCACAATTTCAACCATATCGCCCACAGCGATAGGATTAGTAGAGGTGATATCCTCATCTATCTTCATTACCCCTTTAATACGGGCCTGGAACACTTCTCCCGTAATTGTTTTGGCTGTATACCAGCTTCCGGTGGATTTATAAATAGTTGCTTGCAAATTCTCGTACTAGTTATTTAGGGTGTAAAGTTAGGGGGTTTTTCGGATCAGTTGAAAACTTGAGATGAAGTCATGTAGGTCAGCTCCGCCAGGAGCTGTGTGTTGTGGCGCGGGGACATGAGATATCACGCAACACGGCGTCCAACACATCATCAACAAAACATAATAGGACTCCGTCAGGAGTCCCAGTGTTTGTAGCGCGGGGTTTCACCCCCGGGGCATGAGATGTCAAAGCAAACCTGGACCAAAACATCATTAACAAAACATAATAGGACTCCGTCAGGAGTCTCGTGTTTGTAGCGCGGGGTTCAACCCCGGGGGCATGAGATGTCAAAGCAAACCGGGACCAAAACATCATTAACAAAACATAATAGGACTCCGTCAGGAGTCCCAGTGTTTGTAGCGCGGGGTTTCAACCCCGGGGCATGAGATGTC
>NZ_FNBN01000001.1:1070220-1665124 GCF_900102545.1 Chitinophaga filiformis
AGGACTCCGTCAGGAGTCCCAGTGTTTGTAGCGCGGGGTTTCAACCCCGGGTTGAATGTAATCCCCGATGGGGTGTACCCCCGGTTAAATGATAAATTCCATTCCGTGATAACCCGTTTTTCAATTTGAAATCACGAACAGGGCTAAAAAAATCGGGGCCGGAGAATAAAGTTCCCCGGCCCCGATTTATATGTAGTTATGTATGTTACGGTAAGCTTCTGAACGCAGTATACCTCAGCACTACCTCCAGCAGCATACATGCCAGTGCCAGCATAGCCAGCGGGAAGAAATGTTCTGCAAAACGTCTGTAAGAAGTGATCTCTACTTTTGTTTTCTCCATTTTATCAATCTCACCGTACACATTCTCCAGCTCTTTGTTGTTGGTAGCCCTGAAGTATTTACCACCTGTTTCGGCAGAGATCTTTTTCATCAGTGGTTCATCCAGCTGTACATCCTGCATTTGCATCTGTATAGAACCGTCAGGCATTGTCATAGGGAAAGGCGCTTTACCTACAGTACCCACACCGATCGTATATACGCGGATCTTGAATGCCTTGCTGATCTCCAGTGCTGTAAGCGGATCTATCAGGCCGGTATTGTTCACACCATCCGTCAGGAGGATGATCACTTTACTCTTCGCCTTGCTGGTGCGTAAGCGGTCTACAGAAGTAGCCAGTCCCATACCGATGGCAGTACCATCCTGCAGCATACCACTTTTTACCAGTGCGATCTGATTTTTCAGTACGCCATGATCTGTTGTGATAGGGCATTGTGTAAAGCTCTCTCCTGAGAAGATCACAAGACCGATACGGTCACTGATACGGCTGTCCACAAAGTTCGTTGCCACTTTCTTGGCTGCTTCCAACCTGTCTGGCTGCAGGTCCTGCGCCAGCATACTACCTGAAATGTCGATTGCCAGCACGATGTCTATACCTTCACTATCGATGCTTTCGGAGGTATTGCTTGTTTGCGGTCTGGCCAACGCTACTACCAGTGCGGTAAAAGCCAGGATACGCAGTACCAGTAATACGGGACGCATGGTCACCTTCCAGGAAACAGGCAATCCTTTCAATCCCTGCAGGGAAGACATTTCCATGGCTGCCTGCCGCTTCTGCTGCCGGGCAATATACCAGTAGATCATCACCGGTATCAGTGCCAGCAAGCCAAAGAAGGCGGGGTGGGCAAATTCAATACTTTTCCAGATCGAAAAATCCATTTATTAATAATAATTTCTCTTTTTGAAGGAGGAGCGACCTGCTTACGCAGGATGCTTTGTTTCTTCTTTTCCGGCTTCGGCTGCTGCCGCTTTTTCTGCTGCAGGCTTCGTCCATTCCACTATTTCCTGCGCATGCTGCATAGCGCCTTCATGCTCTTCCGGAGACGGTGTCAGTTTTGCAAACTTCGCCAGATCGGCCAGACTTAACAGGCTGCGCAATTTATCACGCTGCTGGTTCAGAATAGTGACAGGCTTGATATGTTGCAGCAACTCTTCTGATGTCTGTTCGAGCGCCGGGATATTAAACTGCTGCTCAAAATACGTACGCAGAATATCTGTAAGCCGGGTATAATACTGTTTGATATCTCCCGACTGCCAAACCTTTTCTGATTTCAGCTGCTCGAGTTGTTTCAGTGCTACTTCGTAAGGTGGCACCACTGCTACTACAGGAGGAGGAACTACCTTTTTCGGTCTGCTGCGGAAATACACGAACAATCCTACGCCCACCAGCGCTACTGTGATACCAATGGCGAAATACAGCCAGTAATCCCAGAAGCTCCAACCGACAGTACGTACACCTTTGATAGGTTTAAAGGCTTTTGTGGTATCTACCTGAATGGTATTCACATCGATACTGAGTGGTCCGGAGAAAGCAGAATCCGTAATATTTCCACCGCTCACCAGGTCGAAACGCAGCGCCGGAATATCCCAGCGGCCGGAGTCAAAACTGGTCAGCACAATGGTCTGGCCCAACAGCTTCGTGTTACCCTGCGCGGTGGTATCCAGCGGGGAACGGCGTACTACTTCAAAATGTCCGAAGGAATCAGGGATCTGTGGGAACACCACATTCATACCTTGTGGAGGCATGCTGGCAGACAGGCGCAATTTTACCTGTTCCCCGAGACGAATCCTGTCAGTATCTGCCTGTGCGCTTACCTCCACCTGCTGTTGTGCAGAAGAGATGAAAGGCGCCAGTACGAACCCAAGCAGGAAAAAGAAAATAAGACGTTTAACTATAATCGGTTTAACCATGTTAGTACTTGCTCAGCTTTAAACTATCACCTGTTTACGAAAAAGGATTGTAAGGCTTTTACATAATCTTCATCCGTACGTATGCTGATAAGCTCTGCTCCACTTTTCTTGAAAGAGTTACGGCAATATTGCACATGCTGATGGAACTGCTGTGTATAATACTGCTGCACTTTCTTATCAGAAGAATCCACCCACTGACGCTCACCTGTTTCCAGGTCATTCATCTGGATCAGGCCAACGGAAGGCAATTCCTTATCACGCTGATCGTAGATATGAAGGCCTACCATATCATGCCGTTTGGAAGCAATGTTCAGTGCATCCTGGTAACTACCGGTCAGGAAGTCACTCATCAGGAACACAATGCTCCTCTTCTTGGCGGCATTATTGAAGAAACGAAGTGTTTCCTTAAGATTAGTGCCCTTACGTTTAGGTTCGAAAGAGATCAGTTCACGGATGATGAACAGGATATGTGATTTACCTTTCTTAGGCGGGATGTATTTTTCTACGCCATCACTGAAGAAGATAACACCTACTTTATCGTTGTTGTTAATAGCGGAAAACGCCAGTACGGCACACAATTCCGTCATCATGTTCCGCTTGTTCTGCTTGGAGGTACCAAACACGGAACTTTCACTCACATCTACCATTAACATCACGGTGAGCTCACGTTCCTCTTCGAATACTTTTACGAACGGGTGATTGAAGCGTGCAGTCACGTTCCAGTCGATAGACCGGATATCATCCCCGAACTGGTATTCCCTTACTTCACTGAAAGACATACCACGGCCTTTGAAAGCACTGTGATATTCCCCTGAGAATATATGATTGGAGAGGCCCCTGGTCTTTATTTCCAGTCGCCTTACCCTTTTTAGTATTTCTGCAGTATCCACCGGTAATGATTAAAATGAATAATGATTCGCTACTCTACAGCACCTATCAAGGCACTTCTACTGCATTCAGGATCTCGCTGAGGATGTTCTCGCTGGTTACATTTTCAGCTTCTGCTTCGTAGGTCAGACCCACACGGTGACGCATTACATCAAAGCAGATGCTGCGTACATCCTCAGGGATGACATAACCTCTGCGTTTAGTGAATGCATAGGCTTTAGCGGCCATCGCGAGACTGATACTTGCCCTTGGTGAACCACCATAAGAGATCAGTGGTTTCAGTTTCTGCAGTTTGTAGTCTTCAGGATTACGGGTAGCAAAAACGATATCGATAATATAGCGTTCTATCTTCTCATCCATGTATACTTCACGTACCAGTTTACGTGCTGCAATGATATCTGAAGGCTGTACTACCGGATTGATAGGAGCAGTAGCCGTAGGATTCAGGTTCTGACGGATGATGTGACGCTCTTCTTCTTTTGTAGGATAACCGATCGTTACTTTCAGCATAAAACGGTCTACCTGCGCTTCAGGCAACATGTAGGTACCTTCCTGCTCGATCGGGTTCTGGGTAGCCAGTACAAGGAACGGATCATCCAGTTTGAAGGTAGTATCACCGATGGTGATCTGTCTTTCCTGCATTGCTTCCAGCAGGGCACTCTGTACTTTTGCCGGGGCACGGTTGATCTCATCCGCCAGGATAAAGTTGGCGAAGATCGGACCACGACGTACTACAAACTCGTTCTTTTGCTGATTATATATCATCGTACCGATCACGTCGGCCGGTAACAGGTCCGGCGTAAACTGGATACGGCTGAATTTCGCGTTGATAGCAGATGACAGGGATTTAATGGACAATGTTTTTGCCAGACCGGGCACCCCTTCCAGCAATACGTGGCCACCTGCCAGCAGGCCGATAAGCAACCTTTCTACCATGTAACGCTGACCAACGATCACCTTACCGAGTTCCAGGTTCAACAGGTCCACAAATGCGCTGGCCTGATGGATCTTTTCGTTCAATTGACGGATATCCGATGTATTCTCCATGCTTATATATTATTTACAAGTTTGCTAAAGTAAACATTCCGGCGGTAAAACCTTACGCCCAGCGCTGGATCTGCCCGTTAAAATGCTGTTAATAATAACATTATAAATGACAAATTACGAATTACGTTCATGATTATCAGGGAACTGCGGTTTTTCAGGTTTTCCTTATATCAAGAAATGGTCATTCATAAGTCTCACTAACTCATGCGACCAAATTAATAAAGCCTGGGCATATTTATATCATCTTTTTTTATAACGTACATTTGCAAACGTAACTTCTCCATACGGAGCTCATAATTAAATATTTAGAAGATGCAGGACGAATTCGCGCAGCAATGGAAACGAGTGGAGGATATGCTGACTGAACGTTTCGGAAAGAAGCCGAACATGGAAGCAATCCTCTTTTTAATAGGAATCCAGGAACTGGGCCATATAAAAAAGAAATTCACCAAAGAGCAGAAACAGGACCTCATGCATGTGGCCACCTGTACACTGCTCAGTCAAAGCGGTTATTATGAACTGGAAGGCTACGATAAAGATGGCTGGCCCCATTTTAAAGAAGCCCAACCCGTTCCTAAAATGAGTATGATAGAGCAGGAACGATTCCTGCAGGAACACATTATCGCTTATTTTGACGATCTTGAGGGGCGCTGACAACGCTCCTCTTTTCTTCAATACCGGAAACCAGGCTGATACTGCCCGGCTCATGAAAAAATAATCATAAACCCACCCCACATGAAAAAACAGCTACTCCTACTGCTATTATTACTCTCATTTGGTACTGTCATGGCGAAAAACCGTAAAGTAAAGATCATCACACCTTATGGCACCATGATCATCAGACTGTATGATCAGACGCCCCTGCACAGGGACAACTTCATCAAACTGGTGAAAGCGCATTTCTACGACAGCACGCTCTTTCATCGTGTTATCAACACCTTTATGATACAGGGTGGAGATCCTGATTCAAAACATGCCCAGCCAGGCGCGATGCTTGGCAATGGTGATGTGAGTTATACCATTCCCGCTGAATTCGAGCTGGATCTCTATCATATAAAAGGCGCGCTGGCGGCTGCACGTGATAATAATCCCATGAAAGCAAGTTCCGGCTGTCAGTTCTACATCGTACAGGGCAAGAAGTGGACAGATGAACAACTGGATAAACTGGAACAGACACGCCTCGGTGGGCGTAAGATACCGGTAGATCAAAGGGAACGTTATAAGCGCATTGGTGGTACGCCGCAGCTGGATCAGAGTTATACTATATTCGGGCAGGTAGTGAAAGGAATGGACGTGATCGATAAGATCGCAACACAGAAAACAGATGCAAATGATCGCCCCTTAACGGATGTACCCATGAAAATAAGATTGATACATAAATTCCTTTTCTTTTAGTAGGCCTATTCTCAATTGGAATTTCCTTAATTTTACCGCTTAAAATCAAACTTGCCATGAATTTTCCATCAAACCTGCGTTACACCAAAGACCACGAATGGGTTCTCCTGGAAGGTAATACAGCAACCATTGGTATTACTGAATTTGCACAGCGTGAATTAGGCGATATCGTTTTTGTTGATATCAACACTGTCGGTAAAACCCTTGGTGCAGAAGAGGTATTCGGTACCGTAGAAGCTGTAAAAACCGTATCTGACCTGTTCCTGCCTGTTGCCGGTACTATCAATGAAATCAATCCGGAACTGGACGCATCTCCGGAACTGGTGAACCAGGAGCCTTACGGCCAGGGTTGGATGATCAAAATGACCGTTAGCAATCCTGCCGATGTGGAAGGTCTGCTGGACGCAGCTGCTTACCAGGCGCTCGTTGGCGAATAATCCACTCACTCCTCTACGATATTTTAATAAAAGGTTAAAAAGGATATAACCCTGCAAAGTTTAAGGTTATAAGGTTGGTAACAACTTTATAACCTTATAACTTTACGGACAAAAAATTACTACAGTGCCAGCAATAAGAATGATCCGATATTATCTGCCAGCCATTATATGGATATTAATGGTACTGTACGTGTGTACGATACCAGGTGAGAAGATTCCGTCTTCTCCCTTTTTCGAAAAGATCCATATGGATAAGATCGTACATTTCGGATTATTCGGAGGAACTGTATTCCTCCTGTGTCTGGGTGTATATCTGCAAAAAAGGGTGCTCACTAAGTTCACCCTGACGCTCATTGCCCTTTCAGCGTCCTTTTATGGTCTCGCTATTGAATATATTCAAAAATATATCGCCATCCACCGCAGCTTTGA
Source organism: Chitinophaga filiformis (assembly GCF_900102545.1). Taxonomy (GTDB): domain Bacteria; phylum Bacteroidota; class Bacteroidia; order Chitinophagales; family Chitinophagaceae; genus Chitinophaga; species Chitinophaga filiformis. Next base: position 1,076,665 of record NZ_FNBN01000001.1, read on the forward strand.
TATGAGCGATGTAGCTGCAGATACTGTCGGCGCCATTGCAGGTATTATCGCATTTAATCTTGTAAGAAAGTGGTGGCTGAAATAAGTCACGTAACCGCTTTTTCCGGCTGTATAATGATAAAATGAATCAACGGATAGGCCTCCCTGATTGTCTTCCTGATACGGCTAATGGACTCATTGATGTCCTCCGTTTCTAACTCATCTCTGAAAGTAACCATCAGTAACAACATCACTTCTTCCGGTGACTGATACGTAGAAAATATATGCTGTATTTTCAAAATGGCCGGATCTTTTTCCACAATACTTCTGATATGCTTTTGCGTAGCCGGCGCTATTCCTTCCCCCATTAACAGGCTGCGGCTCTCACGCGCAAGTAATACAGATACAACAGTGAGAATAACGCCCACAATCAGTGAAGCCACACCATCCAGGTACGGTGTGTTATAATGATGCCCCAGGTACACCATAATACCCACTATTATCAACCCTGCCACAGCAGCACTGTCTTCAAACAACACTATAAAACTTGCCGGATCCTTGCTACGGCGAATGGCAGTCCACCAGGACATTTCTCCACGTACTTTATCAAATTCCCTGATGGCCACTATCAGTGATGTACCTTCAAACAGGAGTGAGCAGGCCAGCACGATATAGTTCCAGGTAGGATCTTCCAGGGCCGGCGGATGTTTGATATGAATAACGCCCTGATAAAATGAAATACAGCCACCCACACCAAAGATCAGGATGGACACTATAAACGACCAGAAGTAAACTTCCTTCCCATATCCGAAAGGCCTCCGTTCATCAGGTGAACGTTTACTGCGCCTGATCCCAAACAGTAATAAGAACTGATTGGTAGTATCCACCACAGAATGGACACCCTCAGAGATCATGGCAGAACTATTGGTTGCTGCGCCGGAAATAAATTTGATGACTGCAATCAGCAGGTTGGCTGCCAATGCAGTATAGATTGTTTTATTATTAGCCGCCATACTTTGAGTGGCCTCAAAATCGTGCCAATGGGGGAAACAAAAAATGCCCCCGCATGAGCGGAGGCACTATATGATCATTATATCAGTTTAATATTACTGCTGACCAGATTCTTTCTTCGCATCAGATTTCATCTTGTCATTTGCGAAGATGGAGAATTCTACACGACGGTTCTTAGCCTTGTTTTCATCTGTAGTATTAGGTACTTTGGGCTGTGTTGCACCGTACCAGTAAGGCTGAACACGGTTTGCAGCAACGCCCTGTGCTTTCAGGAAGTTACTTACTGCAATCGCACGTCTTTCAGAGAGCTTCATATTGTAGTCATATGTACCGGTAGTATCTGTATGTCCTTCCACACGTACGTAAGTGTCAGGATACTTATTCAGAATGGTAGCCAGTTCCTTAATGTTTGTCTGTGCCTGTGCAGTCAGATCTGATTTATCAAAACCAAACAGTACACCGGAAGCAAATGTAACGTTGATACCTTCACCTACACGCTCAACGGTCGCATTTGGCACCTGGTTCTTGATTTCCTGCGCCTGCTTATCCATTTTCTTACCAATCAACACACCTGCACCGCCACCAACAGCCGCACCAATGATTGCACCTAAGGCAGTATTACCTGCAGCCTTACCGATAATAGCACCGGTTGCAGCACCGCCACCAACGCCAATTACAGCGCCTTTCTTGGTGTTATCCATGCCTTGCCAGGTCTTACAACCAAATAACATCGATGCGGACAGTACAATAGCTACGATAGGATTTATTCTTTTCATCTTAAATTTAATTTAAACGTTCTTTTAATATGCTAGTTGTTCTTATGCGTTTTCTATAGACAAATATGCTGCCAGATTTTCAAAGTGGCAGCATACCAGGTCACTAAATATTATTATACGTGCAAATGTAACAGATAATTAACTACCCACTTTCAATTTCTCTGCATTCTCAGCAAATTGCAGCGCCTGTACCATCTCCTGGATCTCGCCATTCATAAAAGCATCCAGGTTGTATATGGTCATACCAATACGGTGGTCGGTTACACGGCCTTGTGGATAGTTGTACGTCCTGATCTTGGCAGAACGGTCGCCGGTAGATACCAGACTTTTACGCTGTGAGGCAATAGCCTCTTCATGCTTACGTACCGCTGCTTCATAAATACGGCTACGCAGCATTTTCATGGCAATATCCCTGTTGGAGTGCTGGCTACGTCCTTCCTGACACTCAACTACCACACCGGTAGGAATGTGTGTAAGGCGCACGGCAGATTCCGTTTTGTTTACGTGCTGACCACCTGCACCAGAGGAACGGAAGGTATCCATCTTGATATCAGCCTCCCTGACATCTACGTCCACCTCTTCTGCTTCGGGCAGGATAGCCACAGTAGCGGCAGATGTATGTACACGGCCCTGTGTTTCAGTAGCCGGTACACGCTGTACACGGTGTACGCCCGATTCAAATTTCAAGGTACCATATACATCATCGCCCGTCACTTCTACTACCACTTCTTTATAACCACCCACGGCGCCTGGGGTTTCACTCATAATAGTGGTGCTCCAGCCTTTCATCTCACAATAACGCAGGTACATACGCAGCAGGTCCCCGGCAAAGAGGCTGGCCTCATCACCACCGGTACCACCACGGATCTCCAGCATGGCGTTCTTTTCATCCTGTGGATCTTTCGGGATCAGCAGGTTGCGGATCGTATCTTCCAGCTCCAGCTTCTGGTTCTGGAGGGATTCGGTTTCTTCCTTGGCCAGGTCCCTCATCTCCTCGTCACCGCTTTCCAGTACTTCTTTATTAAAAGCGATGCTGTCAAGTAGTTTCAGGTAGGCATCGTGAGCCTTTACGATCTTCTCCAGCTGGCGGTATTCCTTACTCAGCTTACTGAATTGTTTATTATCACTAACTATCTCAGGGTTAGTCAGCGCCAGCGATACCTGCTCAAAACGGCCCTTTATCGCATCAAGTTTATCTATCATAATTATCTTTGTTGGGAGGATATGAATGGCCCCAAGGGCATTCACCTCCTCTGACTGGCCGCAAAATTAATATAATTACTACATGTCTCAACAGCTGAAATTTAAGGGTACGGCATTATTTAACGGGCGTCAGTTATTGCCCGGCAGTATGGTACTGGTATTATCTAAGGAAGGGATTGTCCAGGATATCGTGCACGAAAGCGTGGCGGGCGACGATGTACAGCAACTGAATGGCGTACTGAGCCCTGGTTTTGTTAATACTCACTGTCACCTGGAATTGTCCCATATGGGCGGAGTAGTACCCGAAGGGACCGGCCTTCCGGCCTTCCTGACCAGTGTCATGGAAAAAAGAGGGCAGCAGGATACCCTTGCCCAGGAAGCTGCTATGCAACAGGCGGCCACAGCGATGTGGGAGAGTGGGATCAGTGCTGTAGGCGACATTTGTAATGGTACGGCCTCCCTGGCATTCAAGAAAGATTCTCTTTTATATTATCACTCCTTTATAGAATGTATGGGCTTTGTACCCGGCTTTGCTCAGCAACGCTATGAGTATAGCCTGGATGTGCTCAGGCAGTTCAGGGAATTAAATGGCCCGCGCCATTCCTGTTCTATTGTGCCGCATGCGCCCTATTCTGTGAGTGAAGCGCTTTTCTCCCTGTTGGCTGCTACGCCAGACAATACGCCCATCAGCATTCATAACCAGGAATGTGAAGCGGAGAACTCCCTGTATCAGGACAAAACAGGCGCCTTCCTCGACTTTTACAGGCATTTTAACATGGATGCTTCAGGTTTTACAGCCCCCGGTACAAACAGCTTGCCGGCATGGTTACCCTGGTTCAGGCAATTGCCGGTATTACTGGTACACAATACCTATACTACTGAACAGGATATTGCTTTTACAAGAGAGCAGGCGCCCCGGGCATACTGGTGCCTCTGCCCACAGGCCAATCTATATATAGAGAAGCGTATACCCGATATTGGCCTGCTCCGTAGTCAGGGTTGCACTATTACACTGGGCACTGATAGTCTGGCATCCAATCACAACTTATCTATCTGGCAGGAAATTCAGACTATACGCAAACATTACTCAAATATTGCGCTGGAAGAAATATTACAATGGGCTACGCTGAATGGAGCCATGGCACTGGGGATTGAAGGTAAATATGGCAGCTTCGAAAAGGGTAGGCAACCCGGCGTAACATTAATAGATGAGAAGGAAAGTCGCAGGATTCTCTAATTTCGCCCCCAGAAGAATGCAAACGTAAACTATGAACAATTTACTCGACCAGGTTATACTTGGTAACCCTATCCAAAACTATTTTATACTGGCAATTATATTGCTGTTTGTATCCATGATCAAACGCTACCTCTCAAGAGGACTGGCAACCATGCTATATAAAGAGGTACGGCGTTGGGCGCCCGACATTGGCCAGCATGAATTTTCGCACCTGCTGCTGGTGCCACTGGAGTACTTCCTGCTGCTGATCACCTTCATGCTCACGGTAGATCACCTGAACTTCCCGCCCGAGCTGGATGTGCATGTGTACAATGGTCTTACGGTGAAGCCGGTGCTCCATACCATTATGGAACTGGCGCTGACGGTATCCATTATATGGATCATCCTGCGTGTGATCGATTTTATCTCACTCATGATAAGTAAGAGCGCTGATCTGTCGCACGATATTACTGACAACCAGTTTATCGTATTTTTCAGGGACTTCTTTAAAGCAATCGTTTTCATCTTTGGCGCTATCGCTTTCATACGTATTCTCTTCGGAGCGGTGCTGGTGAACAAGATTATCGCGGGTCTCGGTATCGGTGCTGCGGCCCTCGCACTCGCTGCCAAGGAAAGCATTGAGAACCTGATCTGTTCCTTTATCATCTTCTTCGACAAACCTTTCCGTGTAGGCGATTCTGTGAGAGTGGATTCCTTCCAGGGTAATGTTGAAAAGATCGGCCTGCGCAGCACGCGTATCCGCACACAGGAAAAAACATATGTGACCGTACCTAACAAAAAGATGGTGGATAGTGTGCTGGACAATCTTTCCCTGCGTACACACCAGCGTACCGTATTAAGGCTGGAAGTAGCAGGCGATACTCCTGCTGACAATTTGATGAAGGTATTGCAGGATATCAAACAATTGCTGACCGCCAATGAAAAAGTGCAGGAAGGTTTTATTGTGAACCTGAATGAATTCACCAAAGACACTTATGTTATCCAGATCATTTACCTGACACCCGTTATTGAGGGAGTACAATACAATGCCCTTCGCAACGAGATCAACCTGGCGGTAGTTGCCATTATGGAAAAGAGAGACGTGAAGCTATCAAGTACAAAAGTGGAAATCCACGAAAAATGAATTGCATAAAAGGCTACCTGGCTCCATCAGGTACCCGGATGAAAAGAGCCTGTATCTACTTTTTTGGACACAGGCTCTTTTTATTATATACCGGATAATTAAACTCAGTCTTTATCTTTTCTGTTTGCTTTCAGCAGGATCTTCGCCATATCGCTTTCCAGTGATTCACCCACTTCTCCGCTTACACGACCAATCTCTTTTCCTTCGCGGAACAGGATGAAAGTAGGCAGTTTCTTTACTTTATAATCCTGTGGTGCATCGCTGTTCAGCTTTTCATCAGCGCCATAGGTCAGCACCTGTTCTTCAGGGCTTCCGCCGAGGATCATAATCTTATATAATGCAGGCAGCAATTGGCGGCTCTGATCTTCCCATGTACCTACTACAGCCACTACATTGAATTTACCGCGATTGTCCTTGATGTAATTCAGCATATTATCATTAGGCTGATATCCGTTCACACCAGTATAGAACCACGCAAAAGCGCTGTCATTCATTAATGTCTTCATTTCTATTTTTCCTTTCAGCGCCTTCTTACCGTTGGATGCACGGCTAGCTGTGGTTTGCGCCCATGTCAGGGTTGACAGTAACAGACCGCCAACCAGGAGTAGTGATTTCAATCGCATGATGTTTATTTATAATTGTTCCTTGAGTTCAGTTAGAAAACCCTTTACCTTTAGCAAAGCTTGTACCATTTCGAAACTGCGGGCTGCCAGTTTCCGGTCTTCCTTTAATTTTTGCTTCGCGCCTTCAATGGTGTATTTTCTTTCTCTTAGTAAATGATAGATCAGTTTCAGATGCTGAATGTCCTCCTGGCGGAATAATCTGTCTCCTTTGCGATTCTTTTTCGGCTGCAAAATATCAAACTCATTTTCCCAGTAACGGATCAATGATGTATTCACACGGAACATCGTTGCCACTTCACTGATTGAGTAGTATTGCTTATCCAGCGGAATAGCATCCAGTGCCTTCATCAGATCCGGGTCGTCTGCCACTTCCTTCAATGATTTTCTACCGCGTTTTTTCTGCGGTGGCTGTATGGCAGTAACGGATGTGCCTGTGCCGGTAAAAGGAACGGGAGGGAGATTATCAGGCGGCATCTGCACCTGTATCTTCACTGGGATTTCCACCTCCGGTAAGGGTTTCGGAGGCGGCTTCTGAACAGTAACCTGCTCCGGTACCGGTTCAGGTACTGGCGGTTTCGGTTTCGGATCCGGTGAAGAAAAAAGGTCCAGTTGTTGCATCATGGCACCAAATTACAAAATTCTCCACTGTTATTGCAGGTTCAGCTTTAACAAGTTAGTCGAACGACTGGTTGCCGGAGGCAGCAATTTTCAACATACGGTCAAACTCTTCGGGTGAAAGGTCGTTAAAGAAGAAGTATACAGGATCAACTTTTTCTCCGTTTTTCACTACCTCATAGTGACAGTGAGGTCCTGTGGATTTACCCGTGCTACCTACCCAACCCAGTACTTCACCACGTTTTACGCTTTCACCGTTTTTCACCTTTATACGCAGCATGTGGCCATATAATGTCTTATAGCCATAACCGTGGTTGACCAGTACGTGATTGCCATAACCCGTGGCGCTGGAGCTGGCATCTTCCACAACGCCATCGCCGGTAGCATAAATAGGAGTGCCTGCAGGAGCGGCAAAATCCAGTCCGGAGTGATATTTTACAGTTTTATAAATGGGGTCAATACGATAACCGAAACCGGAGGCGATACGTTTCAGGTCTTTGTTGGCCACCGGTTGAATAGCCGGAATAGAAGCCAGCATCTTCTGTTTATTCTTCACCAGGTCGTCAATCTTTTCATAAGATTTTGCCTGGATGGTTATGCGGTGCAATAATTCCTGCAGCAGGGCGCCGGTACTGGCAATGATCTCGCTGCTGGAGAATGACTGTAACTGGGTCAGCTCTTCCTCTTTTTCCTTACTTCCCGCCCGGGTACTGTCAGGAATAGGAGATGCTTCGAAGATAACACGGTAGATCTCATTATCGCGGTGCTCGAGTTCAGCCAATTTGGACTTTACATCATTCATGCGGTCTTCCATAGCTTCATAGCGCTCATTCATCACCTCTATCTCCCGCCGTAGCCTTTTTTCTTTGGGGGAATCCAGTACACGATAGGATATTGACAGAAATATAAACCCTGTTACGATGGCAGCAGAGACAAATCCCAGTATCCTCAATAGTTTCACCCGCATCGATACTACGAGCTTCTCATATTTCAGCGTCTGTGTATTATAAAAGTATTTTACCTTCTTCATGTACCGGCCTTAAGCATTTAAGCAGAACCTACATTCCCAATGGAAGTCCTTGTTTTACTTTTAAATAGGGTTATACAGATATGGATGAGAGGGTATATAGACTTTTTCAATATTTTTGCACTCCTTCCGCCCAGGCGGCAGGGTGTGCAAACCTAATGGAAATAGCGTAAAAGGGCAATCTTTTGAATGTCAATTTTCTAAACACCACTAGTTGGCCTAAAATACAAATTAAAGCCATTTAGGTGACACAAAATTATAATACATACCAATTATTTCAAATACTTATGACAGCTCCTGAGATTCGTCAGCAATTCCTGGACTTTTTTGCGTCCAAAGGCCATCACATCGTGCCTTCTGCTCCTATCGTAGTAAAAAACGATCCTACCCTGCTGTTTACCAACGCGGGCATGAACCAGTTTAAAGACTACTTCCTGGGCAATAGGGCGGCGGCCTGGAAGAGAGTGGCGGATACCCAGAAATGCCTTCGCGTAAGCGGTAAGCACAACGACCTGGAAGAAGTGGGCATCGATACCTACCACCATACCATGTTCGAAATGCTGGGTAACTGGAGCTTCGGCGACTATTTTAAGAAAGAAGCGATCGACTGGAGCTGGGAACTGCTCACAGATATCTATAAAATACCGAAAGACCGTCTCTATGTAACTGTTTTTGAAGGAGATGCGAAAGAAAACCTGGAAAAAGACCAGGAAGCTTACGAGTTCTGGAAAAAACACGTTCCGGAAGACCGTATCCTCATGGGTAATAAGAAAGACAACTTCTGGGAAATGGGAGATACCGGTCCTTGTGGCCCCTGCTCCGAGATCCATGTGGACTGTCGCCCGGATAGCGAAAGAGCCCTGGTAGATGGTAAAACACGTGTAAATGCCGATGATCCGCAGGTGATCGAGATCTGGAACAACGTATTCATGCAATTCAACCGCCTGAAAGACAAATCCCTGGAACCGCTTCCGGCTAAACACGTGGATACCGGTATGGGCTTTGAACGCCTGGTAAGAGTGCTGCAGGGTAAGAACTCCAACTACGATACAGACGTATTCTCCGGCACTATCGAGCATACTGAAAAACTGACCGGACTGAAATACGGCCGTACCGACAGCAAACAGGATGTGGCTTTCCGCGTGATCGCAGACCATATCCGTGCTATCTGTTTCGCTATCGCCGATGGTCAGCTGCCTTCCAACAATGGCGCCGGCTATGTGATACGCCGTATCCTCCGCCGTGCGGTAAGATATTACTACTCCTTCCTGAACCGGAAAACACCACTCCTCCATGAGCTGGTGCCGGTACTGGCGCAGCAGTTTGCTAATGTGTTCCCTGAGCTCCAGCAGCAGGTAGACTTCGTTGCCAAAGTAGTTTTCGAAGAAGAAAATAACTTCCTCCGTACCCTGGAAAGTGGTATCCGCAGGATAGAAGACTTCATGGGCGGCGCTAAACAGAAAGCTGTTGACGGCAGAACTGCCTTTGAATTATATGATACTTACGGCTTCCCATATGACCTTACCAGCCTGATAGCCAGTGAAAAAGGATTTTCTGTAGACGAGAAAGGTTTTGAGGTGGCTATGAAAGAGCAAAAAGACCGTTCCCGTGCTGCTACTGAACTGGATATGGGCGACTGGACCGTACTGGATGAGAACCCGGTATCTGTTTTTGTTGGCTACGAGCTGTCAGAAGCAGAGACTTCCGTTACCAAATACCGTAAGATCAAGGCAAAGGGTAAAGAACAATACCAGCTGGTATTGTCCCAGACACCTTTCTACGCAGAAAGCGGCGGACAGGTAGGAGACACCGGTACCCTGACCTTCAATGGTGAGTCCATCAACGTAACAGATACCAAGAAAGAAAATAACCTGATCGTTCACTTTGTAGATAAACTGCCTGCAGATATTACCACTACTGCAAAAGCCCTTATCAACAAACAAAACCGTCAGGCTACCACGCTGAACCACTCTGCTACCCACCTGTTACACGCGGCGCTCCGCCAGGTACTGGGTACACACGTAGCACAGAAAGGTTCACTGGTAAATCCGGAATACCTGCGCTTTGACTTCTCTCACTTCGCTAAAGTGACGGATGAAGAGCTGGAGCAGATCGAAAATATCGTTAACGAAAAAATCCGTGCCAATATACCGGTAGTGATCCAGGAACTGCCGAAAGATGAAGCCATGAAACTGGGTGCTATGGCGCTCTTTGGTGAGAAATACGGCGATATCGTACGTGTGGTGATTATGGATCCTGCTTACTCTGTAGAGCTTTGTGGTGGTACACATATCGGCGCTACCGGCGAACTGGGTCTGTTCAAATTCACGTCTGAAGGCGCTGTAGCTGCAGGTGTACGTCGTATTGAAGCATTAACCGGCAGCAATGCACTGGCATTTGTAGATGCACAGCTGAAGCAGCTGAAGGATATCAAGACAGCGCTCAAGAATCCAAAAGATCCTATTACGGCTGTTGAGACCTTGCTGCAGGACAAAGCATCTTTAGAAAAACAACTGGAAGTGCTGGAACAGGAAAAGGTACGCCAGTTATCTGCCGGCCTGCAGAAACAGGTAGAGCAGATCAATGGTATCAACTTCCTCGGTAAGATCGTGGATGTAAGTAATGCAGATGCGCTGAAGCAGCTGTGTTTTACCTTGAAGAATGAAATAGAGAACCATGTATTTGTCTTTGCTGCAAATATTGGCGGTAAAGCGAATGTGGCGCTGATGATATCTGACAACCTCGTAGCTGAGAAAGGCCTGGAAGCACCAAAGATCATCAAGGAGAAGATTGCTCCAATTATCAAAGGCGGTGGTGGCGGACAGAAGTCATTCGCAACTGCTGGTGGACAGGAAGCGGGTCAGCTGGATCAGGTGATTACGCAGGTGAAGGCGATATTGTAACAGATTAGACGAAAGTTAAGATAGGGAGGTTGTATCAATTTGATATAACCTCTTTTTATTTCACAAAATTGATCATCGTATCATTTCTTCGCCTCATCTGCCGGAAGCTGTGTTTTTATGTGAACAGGCTTTGAACGGACGGCCTTGGAGAATGCCTTCCTATGTCTCCGTTCTGCCTTTCTGATCCCGCGCTTTGTTCGGGGTAAGGTTGTAACTGTGTAGCCCGTAAAAACTATCGGATGCTCAAATTTTATATGCAAATTCGTCACTACTACATCCTGATCATTTTCTGAAAGATCTGGCCGCTGGATCCGGCTTTCTGCAGCAGGCATTCCGGTCGTATCACTGTTACTAACTTTCGATCCGGCCGGCACGCCGGTAGTATCTCTTTGTTCTACTTGCGGAGTAATATCTACCTGATGTTGATTGGCCACGGCATTTGATGCAATGCCTGCCGCCAGCGCTGTACTCACCAGCAACGCCGGTACAATGGCATTCGCCCGTTCTTTCTCCATGAATAAAAGGTCCCTGTTAAGTTGGCTTTCACTGAAACGCCCACATACAGGCCCTCTGCTATCAAGGAACATCCTTGCTACTTCATGATCAGCGAGTTTTGTAAAGTCGATTATTTTCTTTGAGCATTGCCCGCAATACCTCCCTTTATCCATGGGAGTCATATCGTCCCATGACTCTGTACATGGCACCGGGATATCTACTTTAAACGGAACTTTTCTTTTCATAAATCAGATAACAACAGGGATTTCATCAAAAGTAATTTTATTTACCATGTATTGATTGATTATGTCTCCATACTTTCGCACTTCGCCTATTTTAACTTTTCCTTTATTATCACCCCTCCTAAATTTGCCTTGTTAACTACAATTCACTACATAAAAAGGAGGAAATTATGAGCAAGCTATTGCAAACCCTCACACTGGCAAGCATTACCTGCTTTGCTTTTAGCTCTGCCACTATCGCTCAGGATAAGAGGGGCGATAAACTGGGAGAGTATGATGAGATCGTTATTAAACGCAACAGTAACAAGGATGGGAAAGTGACCATCGAGATCAAGGATGGCAATGTACTGGTAGATGGGGAGAAAATGGATGCTTATAAGGACGGAGATCTTTCAGTTTACAGACGCCGTATCAGGCCTGTAGATGGCAATAACTTCAATTTCGCCCCCCGTGGAGGAGTACAGCTTTTCAACGACGATGAAAGCGACGATACTGCCGGAGGTATGATGGATATCAAGCCTGGTAAGGCTGTGCTGGGTGTATTTACTGAAAAGAAAGAAGCTGCAGGCGCTACCGTACGTGAGGTGGCGAAAGAAAGTCCTGCGGAAAAAGCAGGCATCAAAGCCGGCGATGTTATCACCCGGGTGGATGCGGATAAGATCAATGAACCACAGGACCTGTTTGAAAAGATCGGTGCGCACGATCCTGGCGATAAGGTAACCATCACTTACCTGCGCGACAAAAAAGAGAATACAGCTACAGTTACCCTGGATGAAAGAAAAGACGTTGGCACACTGCAACTCTTCCCCCGTGGCGGAACGCAGGGCTTCCGTCGTGCTCCCCGCGGAGAATTTAACTTCGGAGATAATTTCCCTGGATTTGGCGGCCCTAACCGCCTTCATGGTTTCAATGAAGATAATGACGTGAAACTGGGATTGTCTGTACAGGATACTGAAGAGGGCAACGGTGCAGAGGTATTGAGTGTAGCACCAGGCTCCGCTGCTGAGAAAGCCGGATTTAAAGCTAAAGACATCATCACTTCACTGGCAGGTGACGACGTTAATTCTACCCGTGATGTGGCGAATGCTTATCGTTCTAATAAGGATAAAGGCACTATTACCGCCCAGGTGAAAAGGGCTGGTCAGCAGAAGACTTTAGAAATTAAAGTCCCTAAGAAACTGCATAAGGCTGATTTATAATCAGATAAGTGACCGGCAACGGAATATCTAACCAGGTTCCAGCATCGTTTTTGCAACATTAAAGGCAGCCCTTTGAAATTATAAAGGCTGCCTTTGTTTTTGCAAGCATCTTCGAAAAGAGGCTGACCAAAAGCAAAAAAGAGCTTTTTGGTCAGCCTCTTCTCATTAACCCCTGCGACATTACAAATCCTATGCAAACACAGATATAACACATTTATCTACTACAGAAATCTCTCTTTTATAACCCAGTACACAATCCAATTTTTATATCGTCCTGGCAAAGCTGCTACCATAGCTTATTCGGTGAGATAACCCATATATAACCCATATATAAGCCATATATGACCCATATATAACCCATATTTATAGAGATATGGGTTATATATGGATTATCTATGGGTAAATGAAGGGTTATATATGGGTTACTATAAAGAATGCACAGGTATAACATTAGCTTGGGAGTACAACTAAGTCGTACTTCCAGGCGGGTATTGAACTGTATAATCCTGCTTATTGGAAATTTCAGTGAATGCTGGTACTGATATTATATTATCGTCTGTTCTATGCTTTACCGTCGCTTATTCGACGCGTCTTCGACGCTTGTTCGACGCTTGTTCGACGCTTGTTCTCTCAGGCAAAAGAGGGCTGAAAAACATAATCAATTAACAAACAATGAGTTAGTGTTTTTTCAGCTATATTATTAGCTCAAAACATCATATCAAAATTGTATCAGTCGCTTACTTCATCAGCCAGCGGACTATTTTAAGCTTATTCCTGAAGGGCGGATACTTCATCGCCACATCTATCCAGGTACCGGTTTTCATGATGCTTTTGGGATGTGTAAACGTGATAAAACTGTATTTCCCATGATATTGTCCCATGCCGCTTTGCCCAATACCACCGAAGGGCAGTTCAGGGTTCGTAAAGTGCCCGAGGGTGTTGTTGATACATCCTCCGCCAAAACTAAGCTGCTCGGTAACAACCTTTTCGGTGTCGCTCCTTTTGGTAAACAGGTACAGCGATAATGGCCTGGGCTGTTGCCGGACCAGCCGGACAGCTTCATCGAGGGTGTTGAAAGTAAGCACCGGCAATACAGGACCGAATATCTCCTCCTGCATAACGGGACTATCCCAGCTCACATCTTCTAGCAGCGTGGGCGCTATAAACAACGCATTTTCATCCGCAGCGCCTCCATGCAGGACCTTCCCCTGTTGCAAATAAGCGTTCAGTACCCCAAACCGCTTATTGTTGATGATCCGGGCATAGTCCGGACTAACAGCAGGATCTTTCCCGAAAAATTTAATGATCGCCTTCTTCATAGCCGCAACCAGTTCATCCTTCACACTGCTGTGTACCAGCACATAATCCGGTGCAATGCAGGTCTGCCCGGCATTCCAGAATTTCCCCCACACGATGCGTTTAGCGGCCACCCGGATATTGACCTTATCATCCACAATAACAGGCGATTTCCCTCCCAGCTCCAGCGTAACCGGTGTCAGGTGAGGGATAGCCAGTTCCATGACCTTACGGCCAATAGCAGCGCTTCCGGTGAAGAATACATGGTCAAAACGGTGCTGCATCAGGTCGGGGATGACCACACTGCCATCTCCTTCGACGGCGGTAATATAAGCCGGGTCAAAAGTCTCTTTGATAAGGGAAGTAATCACCGCGGATGTTTTGGGCGCCAGTTCAGACGGTTTTACAATGGCGCAGTTCCCACCAGCAATAGCGCCTGCCAACGGTGCCATAATCAGCTGAAAAGGATAATTCCAGGGGCCTATCAGCAAAGTTACACCCAGGGGCACCCGGTGTATCCTGCTCTTGCTGGGATACATGATGAAGGGGCTGGTCACATCTTCCGGTTTCATCCACCGTTTAAGATTACTGAGCAGATAGTCTATTTCCACGTAAAGGAAGCCTATTTCGCTGCTGTAAGCCTCAACGGGGTGTTTGTGCAGGTCGGCATGTAAAGCGTCTAAAATATCCTTTTCCCGCTTTTTTATGGCCATTTTCAGCAGCTTAAGCTGATGACGGCGAAATTTATAGGGCAGGGTCTTACCTGACGCAAAAAAGGCTTGTTGTACGTTATAAACATCCTGGGTATTCATACACCCTGAAGGTACTGAAAATGATAAAAGTGGAGATTGTTCGCTTGTTCCGTAGAAGAGGTATAGGAAAACAGAATATAGGTTGAATGGTTCTGCACCACAAGAATACTAAAATTTTGTTAAATTCCAATAATATTCCCGGGATTCCCCTTTCTACCCTTCATTATCTATATTTGCGCTAATAGTTAGAAGATCATCATGAGCGCAGCCATCGATTTTGACAAATATGAGGTAGTAATTGGCCTGGAAGTACACGCCCAGTTACTGACAGAAAGCAAATTATTTTGTGGAGACAGTGCAGCTTTCGGAGGCGCGCCCAATACCCATATCAGTCCTATTACACTGGGTCATCCCGGCACCCTTCCCATGCTGAACCGCAAGGCGGTGGAATACGCCATCCGGCTGGGACTGGCCTGCCAGAGCAGGATTGAAAGGGACAACTATTTTGCCCGTAAAAACTATTTTTACCCTGATCTCCCGAAAGGATACCAGATCTCGCAGCATACTGCCCCCATCTGTGATGGCGGGATTGTCACTATCCCCGTTGCAGGTGGAGAAAGACAGATCAAACTGAACCGCATCCACCTGGAAGAAGATGCCGGAAAATCCATGCACGACCAGGATCCATCTTTTACCATGGTGGATTACAACCGTGCCGGTGTTCCCCTGGTGGAAATCGTGACAGAACCCGACCTGCATAGCAGTGACGAAGTATATTCCTTCCTGACCACCCTCCGCAGGCTGGTACGCTGGCTGGATGTGTGTGACGGTAACATGGAGGAAGGAAGTATGCGCTGTGACGCCAATATTTCCATCCGCCTGAAAGGAGAGACCAAACTGGGTACCAAGGTAGAAGTAAAGAACCTCAACTCCATCCGTAACGTAAAACGTGCAGTAGAGGGAGAAATAAAACGCCAGATCACTATTGTGGAAAACGGTGGCACTATCATGCAGGAAACAAGAAGTTTTGATGCCGGCAACGGAACATCCTTCTCTCTGCGTTCCAAGGAAGAAGCGAACGACTACCGTTATTTCCCTGAACCGGACCTGGCGCCCTTCCATCTGACAGACG
This sequence comes from Chitinophaga filiformis, assembly GCF_900102545.1. Classification (GTDB taxonomy): domain Bacteria; phylum Bacteroidota; class Bacteroidia; order Chitinophagales; family Chitinophagaceae; genus Chitinophaga; species Chitinophaga filiformis. The sequence continues at coordinate 1,092,278 of NZ_FNBN01000001.1, forward strand.
AATACCTGGACAATATCCTGAAAGCACTGCCCGAACTGCCGGAAGCAATGGTACAACGGTTTGTGAGTCAGTACGGACTGCCAGAATACGATGCCCGCGTGATCTGTGATGACAAGGCTACGGCCGACTATTATTCTCAGGTAGCAACGATCATTCCTGCATATAAAGCAGTGGCCAACTGGTTACTGGGCCCTGTGAAATCTACCCTCAATGAACAGGGTGGATCTATGGCAGAATTCCCATTGGCACCAGCTGCATTGGCCGGCCTGATACAACTTGTTGAAGATGGAAAGGTCAGCTTCTCCATCGCTTCTTCACGCATCTTCCCGGAACTGTTACAACACCCTGCAGAGCAGCCATTGGATATTGCTACGCGCCTTAACCTCCTTCAGGATAACAATGCAAACAACATTGCACCGATTATTGATGAAGTCCTTGCTAAGTATCCGGACAAAGTAGCCGAATTCCGCGGTGGTAAAAAAGGATTGATGGGACTCTTTGTAGGAGAGGTAATGAAACTCTCCAAAGGCAAAGCGGATCCTAAACTGACCAACCAGCTGCTGGCTGAAAAACTGAAATAATTATAACTGATCAATATGAAGAAATTTGCTTTATGGGCAGTGGCCGGACTATTCCTGGCCAGCTGTTCGCAACAGACAGAGAAGGGAGATTTTGTTATCAATGCACATATAGACAATGCTCCTTTAGGTAAAATATACCTGGAGGAACTGACACTTGAGGAAGCCAAAGTGGTGGATACTGCTGTGATAAAAGATGCCAGCGGTAAATTCACCCTGAAAGGTATGCTGCCAGAACAGGCGCTGTACCGCATCCGTTTTGCTGATAATAACCGCTTTATCCTGCTTGGACTCGATGCAGGTACCATGAGCATCGAAGGTGATTATAACCACCTGGAACAGGTTAAAATTGAAAACTCCGAAGCGTCTACAGAAATACAGCAACTGCTGAACGAAGCCAGCACAAAGAATCTGGCGCTGACTGCAGAAATGAAAACCCTGGACAGTCTCTATCAGGCAAAAACGCCGGATAGCGTCATGAAACCACGGGTAGCTGCTTTTGAAACCAGGAAAAATGAACTTGAACAGTTCATCATGAAAGCGGCTACAGATACAAAATCTCCTGCCGTAGCTGCGTTTGCATTAAGCATGGTGAGCACTCCAACCTTACTGCAGGATCAGAAAGTGATCAACGAGATCAAGACACGTTTTCCTGAAAATACACTGATAACCAGCTTCACCAACAAGCTGAATGAAATATCTCAGAAGAACGCTTCTCCGGGAACAGACGCTATGGCAGCAGAAGACGAGAATATGACAGCTGTGAAAATCGGACAGGTAGCGCCTGACTTTACCCTGCCTGACCTGTCGGGAAAGGCCACCAGCCTCAGTTCCTTCAAAGGAAAATATGTGCTGGTAGATTTCTGGGCCAGCTGGTGTAAACCCTGCCGCATGGAAAATCCGAACGTGGTACAGGCTTACAACACCTACAAGAATAAGAACTTCACGATCGTTGGTGTATCTCTCGACAGAACAAAAGAAGCATGGGCGAAGGCAATACAGGCAGATGGCCTTACCTGGAGCCATGTGAGTGATCTGAAATTCTGGGAATCTGCAGTGGTGCCCTTATATGGACTAAATTCCATTCCATCCAACATGCTGCTCGATCCGGAAGGAAAGATCATTGCTATCGGGCTGAGAGGCCCTGAGTTACAGGCTAAACTCCAGGAAGTATTGAAATAAAATTGTTCACAGTAATAGAAAGAGCGTCCGCTATATGGCAGACGCTCTTTTTTATTTACGGATTGGCCACTGTTATTTTTTGTATCCCGGGTTCTGTTCTATGTTACGGTTCACATCTGTCTCTCTTTGCGGGATAGGAAAGATGGCTGTGTTTGAAGTAGCTTCTACAGTACATCTGCCCGGATTCACCTGACCTGGAGTAGTACAATTTCTCACAATATCCAGCTTATTTCTTAAGAGGTCGAAATAGCGCTGTCCTTCAAACATAAACTCCACACGTTTCTCTTTGAGCACAGCTGTCAATACCGCATTATCTGCCACATTTTCGAGTGCAGCCAGGTTCCTGTGTGTACGGATTGCGTTTACATCTGCCAGTGCAGCAACATAATTACCTGACTTTGCGTATGCCTCTGCACGCGCCAGGTACATTTCTGAAATGCGCAGTATTTTAGGACTATGTAGTCCTGATATACCTTGCTGACCGGTAAACTTGTTATTCTGAAATTCGGAAGCACTGCCGGTAAATGCCGAAATGAAAACTCTTCTGGCATCACCCGGCTCTAATGAATTCACCAGGTCAGGAGATACACGGATATCCCCATAACCAGGTTTCCTGTACATCTGCCCCAGGTTGTCAGAACCAGCGGTTTGTATATCCAGTATCTTCAGCGTAAAAATATCTTCTCCGGCACCTGGTGTATTATAAAACTCAGCCAGGCTATTTGCGGGCTGAATAGTATATCCTGCATTGATCACTCTTGTTGCCTCCGCAATAGCAGCTGCGTTATCACCTTTATACAGGTACACCCTTGCCAGCAGCGCAGATGCTGCATAGGAGCTGGCATTGAAAGGATCGCTGGTATTCTCGTCCAGTAATGATTTGGCTTCGGTCAGGTCGGCAATGATCTGTGCATATACCTGGTCTACTGTACTTCTTGCCGGTGAGCCTACTTCGAATTTTGTTATCACAGGTACTCCCAGAGAAGTACCACCCCCAACGATATATGGCTCAGCGAAGAAACGCAGGAGATCAAAATGTGCCAATGCACGAACGAACAGTGCCTGTCCTTTGGCCAGATCTTTCTCTTCAGCAGTACCATCACTAATGACAGGTACGCTGTTGATAATATTGTTAGCCCTTAAAATAACGGAATATGCCGTGTTCCAGACACCGCTTACATCCCCGTCTGAAACAACCCAGCTTAACTTCCAGCTGGACAGGAAACGGTTACCATTACTGGTGGAAATATAGACGTTATCCGCTGTGACTTCCCCGAGTATCAGGTAATTTCTGCCATAATAATTTACAGCTCTCATCCCTGCATACATACCGTTTACAGCGGCATTCACGCCTTTGATATTTGATAAAGCCTCATCCGTTGGTAATTTGTCCGCCGGCGAAAGCTCCAGCTCCTTATTACAGCCCTGACCGACAAACAACAACAGGACTAACATAACAGTGTATACGAGTAATCTTTTCATATAAGATCGTTGCTTAAATTAGAAATTAACGTTTAGGCCAAAGGTGATACTCTTGGCAGGTGGATATCTGAAGGCCTCAAACGCGCTGATATCCTGCTCCGGATCCCATCCTGTATATCCCGTCCAGGTAGCAATATTCGCTGCCTGTGCATAGACTTTAACATCACTCACGTTAATAGCCCGCATCCATTTTTTGGGAAGGCTGTAACTCAGGTTGATGTTCTTAAGACGGAGGAAGGAACCATTCTCCAGGTACCTGGTGGATTGTGAGCTATTAGAGTTCCTGTTACCACCCGGAATCGGTTTGGGACGCTCTGCCACATCACCTGGCTTCCGCCAGTAGTTTTGTCCAGCCACTTTATCATAGCCATATCCAAAATAAAGACCGTCAGAATCGCCTAATCCCCTTGTTCTGTTAAGGATCTTATTGCCGGTCACGCCATAGAAGAATATGCTTAAAGAAATACCTTTATAGGTAACTGTGTTTGTTAATCCTCCGATAAACTTCGGCTGACTATTACCTACTATTCTTCTCTCTGCCTGATTGATACTGTTTGTTGTTTTACCATCTGCTGTATACCATAAGGGATCACCATTATCTTTATCAACGCCGGCCCATTCATTCAGGTACCAGCTCTGTACGGCCTGACCTACTCTGTGCAATTGTGTGGTAGAAGCAGATACATCTTGTCCGCCATACAGTGAGAGTATCTTATTCTTATTCGTAGATACATTCAACTCAGTAGTCCATGTCAAGCCGGAAGGAGCGTCTATATTCTTACTGGTAATAAGTGCTTCGATACCTTTGTTCTCCAGCGAACCAACATTCACTGGCTGCGTCAGGAATCCGCTGGTAGAGCTCACCGGAGTGTTCATCAGCAAACCATCCGTCTGACGTCTGTAAACATCAATTACAGCAGTCAGCCTGTTATCGAAGAACCCGAGGTCCAGACCAATGTTCAGCGATTTATTGCGCTCCCAGGTCAGGTTCCTGTTACCGATAGTGGAAGGAGCGTTACCTGGTTCACCATTATAAGCAGTAGCATAGTCATACAGGGCTGTAGCCACAAAGTTGTCAAAGTCGGCATTACCGGTCACACCATAACTAGCTCTCAGGCGGAGATCTGAAAAGGCTTTCTGCGATTTCATAAATGCTTCATCTATTACTTTCCAGGAAGCGCCGAAAGAATAGAATGTACCGAAACGATTATTTACACCAAACCTGGAAGATCCATCTGTTCTGATACTACCGCTCAGGTTATACCTGTTTTTAAAAGAATAGTTCAGCTGTCCGAGATAGGACAGAAATGTATATTCAGTACCATTACCTCCAACGTTCTGAGGAAGGGCCGTAACATCGAGTACTTTCAGTTTACCGGTTACAAGACCGATACCATCTGCGCTGAAGGACTTTGACTTGTACCTGTTATATTCAGTGAGTACGAGGTAATCCAGGTGATGATCTTCACTGATCTTAATATCACCGCTGATGGATAACTGATTCGTCAGTGTAGTGTTCTTCACATTCGTGTTAATGATCTCACCGCTCTTCGCAGGCTCCTGCGTATTGATACCGTCGCCCGTAGTAGGATCATAGAAGAGACCAGCCTCACCATATACGAGGTCCATATTCACTTTTTCCTGTATTTTCAGCCAGTCAAACACGCGATATCCTACAGTAAGTCCGCCTAAGCCTCTGAAGTTGGCCAGACGTTTATCATTCAGATATACAGAGTAAAGGAAGTTGTCGCCATTAGCGCTGACATATCCGTCTTCCAGTCCCGTATACAAAGAACCATCCGGCTTATAGGGGCTTTGAAAAGGAGATGAAAAATAAGCGCCCAGGATCGGGCTGGAGTAATAGCTGCCTCCCATTGCATTATTGGCGTTACTATGTGAAAGGTTCAGGTTCAATGCAATGTCCATGCGGTCATTCACCTGTTGGGAAACATTGGAGATGACAGTATATTTTTTAAACCACGAGTTGATCACAGTTCCTTCCTGGTTCTGATATCCACCTGAGATATAAAACTTTGTTTTTTCTGTCCCGCCGGAAGCAGCAATACCGTAATCCTGTGTAGTTGCTCTCCGGAAACCGGCATCATGCCAGTCAAACGCTGTCTGCAACAATGATGTAGGGAATTCCTCATCTATTTCTGCAGGAGTAGCACCATTGATCGCTAACACATCGCGGTTGTACGCCAGTGCTTCTGCAGGCGACATCATACTGGATTTGCCAAAGCTGGCTTTTGCAGTACCATATTGCGCTCTTGCACTGAGAGTAGCGACGCCGGCTTTGCCTTTTTTAGTCGTGATCACGATCACACCATTGGCGCCACGTGAACCATACAATGCAGTAGCCGCAGCATCTTTCAATACGTTCACACTTTCAACATCATTAGCGTTCAGGTTTGCCAGCAGGTCATTCGACTGTAAAGCCAGACCGGAAGTATTGTTAATATCTCTCCCATCTACGATAATCCCATCTATCACATACAATGGCGCAGCCCCGGCACTGATAGAACCTACTCCACGGATCCTTACGTTCTGAACAGCACCTGGCTGTCCGGAAGCACCTCCGATAAATACACCTGCTGCTCTACCCTGCAATGCCTGGTTAAGATCAACAAATGGTGTATTGGCAACTTTATCCCCTGATACTTCAGACACAGAACTTACTTTTCTTTGTCGGTTCGTATTGCCATAACCGGTAGCAATGTATTCACTCAGCGTATTGTCTGCTATGAGAGATACATTTAATGTCCCACTGCTACCGGGTGTCACTGTCTTTGCAGCAAACCCGATGGAAGAAACAATCAGCGACTGGTTGGCGTCAATTTCAATACTGAAGTTTCCATTCTGGTCTGTTGTTGTCCCTTTGTTAGCGCCCTGGATCCTGACAGTGGCGTAGGGTACGCCGGCGCCATCTTTGGCGTCTGTGATCTTTCCTTTGATCGTTCGTGTTTGGGCAAGCGCGGGCATCACGCTAATGGCCACGAATAGCCATAGGAGTAAAGTGTGTTTCATAAGCGATTTTGATTGATGAAAAAACGTCCGGTTATTTTCTGCTACATAGAAAGAATGTTTAGGATAATACAACGCATCAGCAATCATGTGCAGCGATTATGCACATGTACTACTGCTTTACGGATTTAACTGTGTGGAATGGGTTACGGGTTACTCCTCAGGTAATAGGAATACAGCCCCATGTCAGTCAGTACAGAGAAAAACCGGGTTGTCAGTTCACTTGTTAAACAATAATTACAATTCCTTTCGTCGGGCTATTAAAGTGGTAATCGGGTTCACTCTAAGGAATTCGGATTCAGATTTTGGTTCTATATACTCTCAATAAGTACTAATGCAATATACTGAAATCACGTGAAATTTTTCTGCACATTTTTTTCAATATAATGTAAGAAAAATGTTTCCGTATAACCCCTGCATATCCATCTCTATGCGTGATAGTACCTGTTACAATATATGAGTATAGGGGTAAGTTGAACACAAAAAAAGAGCGGCTGTTCATTGAGTGAACAGCCGCTCTTTTTATAATATCCGATATCAAATCAGTAGCCTGGGTTCTGATGACCTTTCAATGAAGGACTCAGATCTATTTCGCGTTGAGGGATGGGTAATATCACTCTGTCAGCACCTGCTTTCTTCTCGGGATCATTGGCACGCAATGATTGTCCTCTTCTTAACACATCCATTCTACGGTGACCTTCGAAGCAGAGTTCTTTACGTCTTTCATTCAGGATAGCGGTAATTAATTCATCCCCGGTGGCAAAGGTGTTGATGCTCCATGTTGTAAGTCCGGCACGTACTCTCAGCGCATTCATCAGGTCTATGGATTCCTGGTTCACGCCAGCTGTGGCAGCCAGTGCCTCAGCCCTGTTGAGGTACATTTCAGTCACCCTGATCATAGGTACGTTATCCTTTGCAGGAGTTACATCCGGGAACTTTAGTGTAAATCTTCTCTTTTCGAGATTAGCGGCTGTACCTTCATCACTCATGGCAAATCTTTTGTCGTTTGCTTCTGCAGAAAATGCCTGTATCAACTCAGGAGAAAAAGGACATGAACCATTGCCGCCTACGCCCGTTGGACGATAATATGCAGCCAGGCCGTTGTTACCAGGATCAGTATCAGTATTCTGAATGGAAAACACATCTTCTCTTGTATTACCGTCATAGAAAGCATAATCGCCAGCCAGTTTATAGTAAGGTGCGTCCAGTACTGCTTTTGCATACTGTGCGGCTTTGTCCCATTGCTCGCGGTACAGGTACAGTCTTGACAACAGTGCATTTGCTGCTCCTTTGGTAGCACGGCCTCTTGCCAGCATAGGATCGCTGAAAGTATCGCTCAGGTCAGGCAATGCGTCCAGCAGATCTTTTTCTATCTGAGCCTGTACATCATTTACAGTACCTCTGGCAGGATACGTAATGGTACCATCAAAGGATGCGGTTACCACCGGAATACCGGGTGCTCCACCCTGTGATACCTGATAAGGTTGAGAAAAGAGATTCAGCAGGTCAAAATAGAGGATAGCCCTCATGAATTTCGCTTCTGCCACATACATTTTCCGGTCAGTCGCTGTAAAGGAAGCGTCCTTTATACCCGGCACTTTGTCTACCACCGCGTTAGCGCCCATAATAGCATCAAAGTGAATACGCCACATGTCGCTTATGATCGAACTGGTAGGGGAAGCGATGAAATTGTTGATGTCACTCATAGAGGAACCTACATAAGTGCTATTATCTGCCATAAAATCGGCGATAACCTGCGTCTGACCTCCAAATACCTCTGGACGCTGAGAGCGGCTATAAACGCCGTATAATGCGCTTAAAGCGGTAGGCCCGGAAGTAAATACCTCGTCAGTAGGAATCTGCTGCTCAGGATTCTGGTCCAGGTCTTTGCTGCAGGAAAACAGGCTGGTACAGGTAAGACCTGCCAGCAGCCATATCAATATCTTTTTTTGCCCGTTCATTTTGGCTGTTTTCATATTTTAGAATAACAGGTTCACACCCACAGTGATAGTCTTAGGTTGAGGCAGGGAAAAGTATGATTCTCCAGCCACCTGGCCATTCGAGCCATACAGGGATACCTCAGGATCAGCCCCACGGAATTCTTTCTTCGTTACCGTCCAGAGATTCTGTCCCAGCACATATAACCTTGCACCACTCAATATATGTGTATTGCTCAGCAGATTTGATGGCAGATTATATCCCAATGTCAAGGTCTTCAATCTGAGGAAAGAACCATCAAACAGCTGCCTGGTAGATAACTGGTAAAACGGCATGGTCTTCCAGGACGCACTGGTAGCTGCCGGCGCAAATGCATTATCTCCCGGTTTCTGCCAGTAGTTCAGCATGTCTTTGCTCAGGTTAGACGTAGTCAATGTTGCATTATCCAGGGTCTGGAATTCATTCAGCATGACTTTATTACCATAAGAGAAGTAGAAATTAACACCAAGGTCAAACTGTTTATATCGTACTGTGTTATTGAATCCACCTGTTAATTTCGGCATGGCATTGCCGGCTATTATCTGGTCCTGGGCGGTAGGGGCAGTAGTGGCCTTTCCATCTTTGGTATACCATTCAGGATCTCCTGTTTGCGGATTGATACCCTTATAGTTGAGCACATAGAACGAGTTCAGTGCATACCCCTGTATTACGCGCTGACCACCCAATGAACTGAGTATATAGTTTCTGCCTGCTTCATCTCTGTTATCTGAAGACAGCTGTAATACTTTATTCTTCACAAAACCCAGGTTAAGGGTAGTTGTCCATTGAAGGTCTTTTGTACGTACGGGGATACCTGTTATCTGCAGGTCAACACCGCGGTTACGCATCTTTCCTGCATTGCGGGTGGCATACCCAAAGCCTGTGGTAGAAGGTACTGCTAAGTACAGCAGCAGGTTCTCTGATTTTTTGCTGTAGTAATCCACTGTCAGTTGTATCCTGTTGTCCAGCGCATTTACTGCCAGCCCCAGATCGAACTGTTTGGTATCTTCCCAGCTCAGGTTAGGGTTTTTGATCTGGGTAGGTCTTAATCCCGGCTGTCCTGCATAACTAGCATCAGTACCGGCAGAATAGAGTCCCAGGTAATCATAGTAGTTAATACGGTCATTACCTGTTAAGCCATAGCTGGCTGTCAGTTTCATGTAGTCAATAAAACGTACCTCCTTCATGAACTGTTCTTCTGAAAGGATCCAGCCACCGGATACCGCCCAGAAGTTACCATATTTCTTATTAGGTCCAAAGCGGGAAGAGCCGTCCCGGCGCAATGATCCTTCAAACAGGTATTTATCCTGGAAACGGTAATTACCACGGAAGATATAAGATTCCATCGCCCAACGCTTACCGGTTGCAGAACCTGTAGTCACTGCAGCAGATCCGACATTTGGCAACTGGTCATTTGTGAAGCCTGTACCTGTTACTTTGATATCATCATACCTTGATGTCTCATAGCTATAAGCGGCTAATAATGTTACCTGGTGATTATCTCCGATCTTTTTATCATAGTTCAGGCTATTAGTGCTCAACCATTTGTAATCCTGCCAGATGGTACGGCTGGCAGAGCCGGGCGTTGTAGTGGCGCCTGTTAGTTTAGCAGACCTGCGGATACGTTCTTCTGTTTCCAGGAGATCAATGCCCCAGTCAGTTTTTGCCCAGAGATCTTTTGTGAAATTGACCTTTGCATAGGCATTGCCTGTGTTGCGGCGGGTATAATATTTATTGGTGCTTAATAGAATATTGGCGAGTGTATTGGTGGTCGGATTGGCAAACTGGCCATCATCCGTATAGGCAGGAGTGAATGGCGTATTGAGGAATGCGGCCGTATATGGCGGCAGGTTGTTGTTGTTGCTGGCATTTCCTTCCTGATATATACGGTCCATGTTCGTATAAGCCGTACTGAAATTAACGCCCAGCTGCAGATACTTGCTGGCAGTATGTTCCAGGTTCAGTCTTCCGGATAACCTTTGCAGGTTGTTACCGATCACGAAGTTCTCATCGTCCATATAGTTACCGCCTACATAGAAACGGGTCTTCTCGTTACCTCCGCTGGCAGACAGTGCATAGTTGTTGGTACGACCGGTCCTGGTTACCAGAGAAGGCCAGTCAGTACTTTTTGCCGGGAAATCAACAGCAGGCTTTCCTGTTACCTTGGTGATATAGTTGTTGTAGAAACTACGGTATTCATCCCCGTTCATCACCTGCAGTTTATCTGTCGGACTTACCCAACCGGTATAGTAATCCAGTTTAAGCTGTGTTTTATGGTTCAGGGCACCTTTCTTTGTTTCTATGAGTATGACCCCGTTTGAGCCCCTTGAACCGTAGATGGCTGCAGCGGCTGCATCTTTCAGGACGGTCATGGAAGCGATATCCTCCGGATTAATTTCCAGCAGGGGATTCAGCGTTGCGCCCCCGCCATAAGAGGTGTTGTAGGCGCCATCATTCAGAGGCACCCCATCTACAACAAATAAAGGCTGACTACCGGCTGTAATGGAGGCAGTACCCCTTACCCGCAGGAGGGAGGAATTGCCCAGTAAACCGGAGGAATTGGTCATGTTTACGCCTGCTACTTGTCCCTGCAGCAGTTGCTGGGGCGAGACAGCGGGTACGTTCGTTATCTGACCAGCTTTCACAACGGATACAGCTTCAGTTGTATAGCGCTGCGCCTGTTCTCCATATCCTACCACGACTACTTCGGACAGCCGGGAAGATGCGGGGCGCAGTTTTATATCCAACCAGGTAATATTTTCCGCAACTTTTACCTGGTGGCTTTCATAGCCTACCATGGAAAATTGCAGTTCAGGCGTTCCCCCGACGCTCAGGGAAAAGGAGCCGTCAGGGTTGGTGGCTACACGATAGGTAGAGCCTTTAATGTGGACAGTAACACCGGACAGCGGTTCTCCGCTACTCTCGGCTTTGACAGTGCCTGTAAGTGTCCTCATCTGTGCAAGAGCGGGCAGCACAGCCAATAATGAAAACAGATACAGGAATACTCCTTTTTTCATCAAACAGATTTTAAATTAATGCAGGAAGCAGCATTAGTGATAGTACCAAGATTAAAATACCCACATCTGTGGTTAAATGTGGTCAATTGTCCCCGTGTCTTTATTATTTTGAAAAATAGCCAGTCGAGCTAAAAGTATCACAAGATATAAAAATTCTTAAAAAGATATAGGGATGTGTGGTTTAACATACAGTTATTCGAAAAAGATAGTTCTGGTATCAATACTCTGAGTTTATAATCAACGTATATCAGGAATGATAAAATAACCGGTCTTCTATATTTAATAGTTTAATATTTTTTATATTTGAACACTCAATATTTTTAACCCGGAAACCCAATTTCAATTTTTCCCTAACCATTTACCAAATTCAACCCACTTTTTATGCAACTCATTGTTACTATGCGATGGCTAATTGCCATATTTTTCATTTGTCTTCAATTACCATTATTAGCGCAAACTACACCTTATATAGATGGGCCATCATCTGTATGCCCTAATACCACTGTACGATTTGAGTTCAAACCCGCCGGCTGTTCGAGTGTAATATTCGGGGATGTACAAGGACCGCTACCGGTAACGGTTGTATCCAGAACCAACAGTTATATCGACGTAATATTTCCACAGGTCACCGGCAGCGCCCCGTTCCGTGTTCTGGCCAGTTATAGCTGTCAGAATGCAACACCTGCTGTCGGCAATCTCGTAAAGGAGGTAACGGTTAAAATGACAAGTGCCTCTTCTTCTTCTCTAAGCATTCCTTGTGAGTTTAGTGGCAACTATACTTTCAAGTATGGCATGGCCCCTGCTGAAGCTACGAATATCAGCTGGCGCAATACTGCCGGATGGCCACAGGTGGGACAAATAACACCACCTTATGATGGGCAGGCAGGTATTAAAATGTCGGACGTAACCTACAATATCAACAACACGAGCTCAGGTACGGTAACAATTTCGTTTGGTAATTCGGGTTGTCCAAATCTTGCGGCATCAAGTCAGACATTTAACATCACAAGGCCTACGAGCAACAGCCTTGCTGCCCCGGTTTTTACCACAAAGCCGACGCAGATGTGCCGTAATGCCACTACGACCTTTACGGTACAACCTTATGCCAATGCCATCAACTACACATGGAATTCCAGTCAACCGGGTATAAAGATCAATAACCAGACGCCTCCTGTCACCATTCCAGCCAACGGCAACGGCAACAGCGTTACAGTAACATCCGGCAGCACCGATGTAAATACGAATATTACTGTGACAGTTAATTCTGCTTGTGGTCAGACATTGGCAGCTAGTGGTTCATTAACTGTAGGTCAGATCCAATTGAGAGTTACCGGCCCAACAATGGTGGCTGCAGGCGACATTTCCGATTATATATGTAGTCCTGTTTTGACAGGTGCAACCTATGAATGGCAGCCCGGGGGTGCTATCATCAGAAGTGGTGACGGCTCTTATAAAATAAGGGCAGAATGGCCACAAGGGGTAGGAGGTGTTCCAACAACAGTGGGCGTAGTTGTATCAAATCATCCTGCTACCTGTGGTAGCTTTATTGTTGCCTACCTGGATGTATTTGTTGCAGACCCGGGCGTTTTCCTCATCTCTCCAAATCCAGCCAGCACTAATATCACTGTCAGTCTCCAAAACAGGATTGTTGCTAAAACCAACACTAAGGTGGCAGCGAAACCCGTCCAGATCAATGAGATCATGATCGTTGATAAGTTCAATAATATAAAAAAGGTCGTGAAATATCCATCAGGAACCAGCAATATATCCGTTGACGTAAGCAACTTGCCGGCAGACATGTATATACTACGTATTCGTAGTAACGATACCTGGGTCAGCAGACAAATTATTGTAAGTGAGCATTAATCCAGCTACAGATATGAGATGAAGAATAAAATTGCGGTACACCAGTTAAAAATATATAAAGGGCTCATTTTTAATGAGCCCTTTATATATTATACATCTACTTACATTCCCGTTATTATTTAGTTAGTGTCCCACCAAACTTTGTCGTAAACCCGTTTAGCGCCGGGGAATTTAGGGTTCCTGGTGATCTCTGAGCCCGGATACAGGAAACGCTGTGGCATCTGGCCTGCTGGCAGTATAGAAGCCTGGGAACGAACCAGAAAGGAGGGGTAGCCGGTACGACGCCATTCTGTCCATGCTTCGAAGTTCTGGTTTCCGCACATTGCGAAGTATTTCTGCGTAATGATTGCTTTTACCTGAGTTTCAGTACCTGTGGCAGGGAATGCAGCAACTGCGTCAATGATATAGTTTCCCGGAACAATGTTATAAGCAGCAAAGCTGGCCGTGATACCCTGTCGATACAGAGCCCTGGCATCGCCTGGCAGGTAGCCGCGGGCAACAGCTTCTGCCTGCAGGAAATAGCTTTCAGCAGCAGAGATAAATTTCACAGGGGCCAGGGCAGAGGAGTCATTCTGTCCGTAAGCGCCGACAGCGACACCTGGTGCAGAGAAACGATAGTTCCACTGTGTTTTGTAACTACCCTGAGGAATACCTGCTATACCAAAGGTATCAGGAGTAGTTCTGTAGAAAGTGAATACACGTGGATCGTTCAGGGCATTCATCTGGTCAACGGCGGTGCTGCTCGCGATCAGGTTCTGTGTTCTTCCGAGTCCAAGTACTTCAGCAAACAAGGGATTATTGTTTCCATTAGTATTTATATAGCTGATTTTCGCGTCTGATGTCAGGAATGTTGCGCCGGCAAGAGTCGCTATACCCTGAGCCACAAATGCAGAATCAATTTTTGCCAACCGCATATATGTACGAAGTTTCAGGGTATTACCGAAAGCCTTCCAGTTGGCCATATTACCGCCAAAGATCAGGTCATCATTTCCCGGCCTGACAGTATTCACCGCATCTATCCGCTTCAAACCTCTGTCGATCATAGCCAAAATACTATCATATACCATTTTCTGCGGATCATAGGTTGTAGCCAGGATATTAGAGGTACCCACCCTGATAGCATCCCTTAGGGGAACATCCCCAAATCCGTCTGTCAGTAACTGGTAGCTGTAAGCCTTCAGCAGTTCAGCGATACCTGCATATTGATCCCATCTTTTGATGTACGCCTTATCAATGATTGTCTGCAGATTCTGTAAAGCACCTATATACAGGAATTGCCAGGGTCTGTCAAAGCCGGATGGATCCAGATTTACCTGTTCGATATTCCTATACTGGGAAGAGCTGATATCCTGTGTCCAGTACTGAGCCCAGATGCCTCCGTAAACCTGGAAGTGGTTACCTAAAACCATGGCAATATTTGCCTGACTGGTTGGCAACAGGTAGCCGGGATCCAGGTCAGCAGTTTTAGTAGGATTGTCATTTATATCGAGAAATTTACCACAGCCTGTTATTATGAGTGACAGCGCAGCAAAGATGCTTGTGGCTGAATTTATTATCTTCTTCATTATAAGCCTGCATTTAAACATTCAAAAGGTTGCTCTTATATTAAAACCAATGTTCTTCAAAGAAGGTAGTGCAATGAAGTCCAAACCCTGCTCGTTACTGGTACCACCGGAGTTCACTTCCGGATCGGCATACTTGTTTCTGGCCCATAAGGCAAGGTTATTACCAAACAATCCTACTGTGAGATCTCTGAATTGGCTCCTGTTCCTGACTCCCGGGATACGATATGTCAGGCTTGCTTCCCGAAGCCTGATATAAGATGCATCAAGCACATTCTGACCATCAGGCTTGTTTGTCCAGTATTGTTCCGGAAAATAAGGAGTCGTGTTAGGTACCAGTCTGCCAGTGCCATCATTAGCCACTGAGTTAGGCCAGATTGCACCTAAACGGCTTTGACCGGCAGTAACTTCAGACACTCCTGCAAGATCTGTGACATCTTTCGCATAAGAGAAAAACCTGTTACCCTGCTTGGAATCAAACAGGATACTGAAACTCCATCCTTTATAAAGTGCATTCAAGCCCCAGGAAGCCTGGTATTCAGGGTTGAAAGAACCGAGGTAAATGGCAGTTGAAGTACTCAACGGAAGACCTGTAGACCGGTCTACAATCACATGCCCCTGATTATCCCGTAAGATGTCCTGCGCATAGAATTCACCGTAAGATTTGCCTTTGGCAGCGACAATGCTCATGCCAGGGAACCCGCCGATCACAATTTGGTTGCCAACGCCTACATCCAATACAGTGTTTTTGTTTCTGGTATAAGTGCCCAACAATTCAACAGACAGGCCCGAAGCAGTAAGAACAGGTGTTCCTCTCACGCCAATCTCAAGCCCCCTGTTCTCAATCATACCAGTGTTCAGTATTTTGGTAGCAGCACCGATAGATGGCACTAATGGGGCAGGAATAATCTGGTCCTGCGATTTGTTTTTATATACTGAAAGGTCGAGAAGTAGCCTGTCATCCATGAAATTAAGCTCCATGCCGATTTCATTGGCAATAGTGATCTCAGGTTTAAGATTTGCATTACCACTGATGCCGGACGGACTATAACCATTTACACCCTTAAATGGGAATGTAGTACTACCAAATCCGCCATTAATGCTGGTGAGCTCGTAGTAAGTATGTAACAGATACGGATCAGCATCATTACCCGCCCGGGCCCAGCTTACTCTCAACTTACCCTGGGTTAGGACATGGTTGAAATAACTGTCCCTGAACAGTTCCGAGAATACAAATGAACAGTTTACACCTGGATAAAAGAAGGAATTGTTTCCCTTAGGTAATGTAGATGACCAGTCATTTCGTCCGTTTGCATTGATATAGATTACGTTTTTATAAGCCAGGTTCAACTCACTATATATCCCAATTGAACGACGTTTTACTAATGCGTCATTAGTGGTGACGGGGCCATTGCTGTTGTCAAATCCATACCATCCAGGCACTATGAGGCCGGCAGCGTTTGTCTGCAGCGCTGTAGTATTTAATCCGCGCTGACGAACATTGTTGCCTATCATCAGGGAAGTATGAAAGTCAGGATTGAAGTTTTTCGTAACTGTAATTATTAAATCATGCGCTACTTCTGCGAAGTCATGTTGCTCCTTACTGTAATGACCACTTGCTGTTTGTATGTTCCTGGTCTGGCTGTAATTCCCGGCATCGTCTGCGGGAATGAATGAATATTTAGGCTGCTTATGGATGCGCCGGTCAGCATATATGTCAACACCAACCCTTTCCATTACAGTTAGCCCTTTTAAAGGTTTGTATTCTAACGTAAACGCACCGGTGATTCTGTCCACATTGTTCTCATTCCTGTAGTTTCGAAGAATGAAATAGGGGCTTCTGGTATAAGCACCATAGTACCCATAATAAGGCAATCCATTTGCATTAAGCAGATTACCGAAGCTATAGTAAGGGTTGTTCATGTCTCCCATTTTGTCGATAGGGATATCACGTGGTGTTTGTAGTAAGATGTTGTATACGGAACCTTTACCCTGACCACCTTGTACAATAGCGCTGTTGATTTTACTATAATTGAAATTAACAGAAGTGTAAATCTTATTATTCAGTTCAGCACTACCATTGAAACGGACACCATATTTATTGTACTTGTCGTAATCACCTGGCATAATTCCATTAGCGTTAAGGCTATTCAGCGACAGATAATAAGTGGTTTTATCACCGGCTCCCGATAATGACAGATGTGTATTCACCATTTTGCCCGGTTCAAAGAATTTTTTCACTGCATCCTTCTCAGCGCTGTAAACCTTCTTTAATCTTACACCGTTGATGGATTGTCCCCATTCTTCTTCAGCACCAGTAAATGGGCGCCCCCAGCTTAGGTTTTCTTTTGGATCGATATCAAAGCCATCACCGTTCTGATTCAGATAGCCCTGACCGTATTGGTTCTGAAAATCAGGCAATTTAGCAATATTGGAGAGCGTTAATGTTGAACTTAACATCACTTCGTTTTCCTTTCTATTATTCTTCCCACCCTTCCTTGTTGTGATCATCAATGCACCGTTAGACGCCCGCGAACCATACAATGCGGCTGCCGCGGGGCCTTTCAGCACAGTTATGGATTCGACATCCTCAGGGTCCAGGTCATTACCACGGCTTCCGAAATCGGTATAGGCCAGATTGTTGTCACTAGTGCTAATACCGGAGTTATCAATCAGCACTCCATCGACAACCATTAAGGCCTGGTTGTCACCGATAATAGAAGAACCACCCCTCAATACGATCCTGGAAGAACCTCCGGGAGCATTTGAACCGGTAGTAACATTCGCACCCGCTACTTTACCTGCAAGCGCATTCAATAGACTAATACTATGGCCACGCATCAGTTCATCATGCATTAAAATCGGAGCTGCATAGCCCAGGGATATTTTGTTGCGGCGGATGGCGTTTGCTGTTACAACCGATTCATTAAGCTTGTTAACATCGGGATGTAATACTACATTTTGCTTTGTACCGGCGCCCAATTTTATTTCCTGGTCTTTCATGCCTATGAACTTAACGACCAGGGCAGAAGCTCCTGCCGGTACCTGAATGGTATACTCTCCATTTGCGTTGGTGACAGTGCCGGCTGTAATACCTTTAACTATGACTGTAGCGCCAACTACCAGACCTCCGTCAGCGAAAGTGATCTTTCCGGTAATGGAGCGATTTTGCGCAACCACCTGTCCTACCAGTAATGTGGCAGACAGGAAAAAAATAGGACTTTTCCTCATAAGATTAAATGATAAGGTTGAAATCTAGATCTGTATGAACAAATACGTTGAAGGGCGTATTCAACTCAAATTGATATACACGGAGTGTAAGGGGTATTCACGGTCCTTTTATAAGGGTTTATTAATTCCTTGTCCCTGCTTTCATTGTTTAACGGGGTATCGATATCCAAATACGGTAATTAACTAACATTCACTCAGACAATATTGATGGTCCGAAAAAGCAGGTAGAAGGTGGGCAAAAAAACTTCGGGGGCTGACAAAAAAGTCTTTTACTCTTTTGTCAGCCCCCGAAAACTATCTATCTGTTATTGCTTAGTCTTTGGTATCCCACCAAACCTTATCGGTGATGGTTTTTGCTCCCGGGAAGTTAGGGTTCCTGGTCAGCTCAGTGTTAGGATACAGGAAGCGCACAGGGTAAGTGCCTGCTGGCAATGTACCTGTAACAGGTTTTACAAAGAAATCTTTAGGATATCCTGTGCGACGCCATTCTGTCCACGCTTCGAAGTTCTGGTTGAGCGCCATTGCAAAGTATTTCTGTATCTGGATCGCCTCTACCTGTGCTTCAACACCTGTAGCAGGGAATGCTGCAACCTGGGTAGTGATATAGGTACCTGGTGTAGCATTATAAGCGTCAAAACTAGCCTGAATACCCTGCTGATACAAAGTTGCTGCATTGCCGGTCAGCCAGCCTCTTGCAGCTGCTTCTGCCTGCAGGAAGTAGCTTTCATAGCTGGAGATGAATTTAACAGGCGCTGTTGCTGCCGCTTCATTCAGCGGATCTGCACCAAAAATAGTCGCTGGAGTAGAACCGTTAGGACCAACATCGTAGCTGGCCTGATCCATACCTCTTCTGATCAGTGTGCCTCCCACGCTCAGTGTCTGGAAGTATACATTGATTCTCGGGTCATTCCTTGACTGCATTTGTTTGAACAAGGTGTTACTTGCTCTCAGCTGACGGTATTGTCCCAGTGCAAAGAGTTCAGCATAGAGCGGGTTGTTGTTGCTACCTGTAGTGATATAATCAATTTTTGCATCTTCTGTCAGGAATTCAGCGCCAGAGGTACCCAATGCCTTTATACCAGCTTCTGCTTTTCCGGCATTCACATACGATAAGCGCAGATAAGCCCTTAATTTCAGTGTGTTTGCGAATCGGGTCCACTGGTCCATGTCTCCACCGAAGATCAGGTCTTCTGAACCTGGCAGGAATGCTGACTCAGGGTCAATCCAGCCTTTTGCTCTGTCGATCATAGCAAAAATGCTGTCATATACCTCCGCCTGAGCATCATAGTGAGGCGCATAGTTCTCGTTACTTTCGCCCTGCAGTGCATCTTTTAACGGAATATCACCGAAAGCGTCTGTCAGCAACTGCAGATCATATGCTTTCATCAGCAGGGAAATAGCAGCATATTGTCTGTACCTCTCTTCTCCTGATTTGTTGATGATCAGCTGCAGGTCCGTCATAGCATCAGCATAAAGCGTTGACCATGGTCTGTCAAAGCTGGAACCCTGTATGAGGTACTGCTCGATAGATTTATACTGGGAGTTACCGAAGTTCTGTGTCCAGTACTGGTTCCAGATACCACCGTAAATCTGGAACTGGCAACCAACTACCATTGCGATCGCTGCCTGTGAAGACGGTAATATGAGCGCAGGTTCAGCGCTTTCTGCCAGGTTCGGATTATCATTTATATCCAGGAAGTTAGAACAACCTGTTATTGTGAGAGACAGTGCAGTGAGAAAACCTGCAGCTGACCTGATTAGAATATTCTTTTTTGTCATTTTCTTAGCTCTTTAATCGTTAAAATGTCACTCTTACATTGAAACCATAGTTCCTCAGAGATGGCTGAGCTGTGAAGTCAAAACCCTGTTCATTGGTAGCACCGCCAGAGTTAACTTCCGGATCAGCAAACTTGTTCTGTTTTGCAGTCCACAGTCCCAGGTTGTTACCGAACAGACCTACGGTGATGTCACCGAACGGACTTCTGCTCAGCAGATTCTTAGGCAGTCTGTAAGAGAGACTTGCTTCACGTAATCTGATATAAGATGCATCAATAACATGTTGTCCGGAAGGAATAACAGAAGAGAAGTAAGCTTGCTTAGAATAGTTTACTTCAGTGTTAGGCACCAGTTTACCAGTTCCATCATCTACTACAGAGTTAGGGAATGGAGCGTCTTCACGTCCGCCCTCAGCTGTTTCCCATGCAGCACCTGTGAAGTCCAGGATGTCTTTTGTACGGGAGTAAAACTGATTACCTTGTTTAGTATCAAACAGAATGCTGAAGGTGAAGCCTTTATAAGAGGCGTTAGCGCCCCAGGAAGCCTGGTATTTAGGATTGTAAGAACCCAGGTAAACGGCAGAAGGCGTCAGCAGCGGCATACCTGTTGAAGCGCTTACAATTACATGGCCCTGTGCATCGTGTTGAATATCCTGTGCATAGAAAGTACCATAAGGTTTGCCCTTTGCAGCAACGATACTCATACCACCAACACCACCAATTACTACCTGGTCTACACCATTTGCGATGTCAACTACAGTGTTCTTGTTGCGGGTATAGGTTCCGAACAGTTCCAGGCTGAAACCTGATGCAGTACGGATAGGAGTACCTCTCACGCCCAATTCCACACCTTTGTTTTCTACCTCACCGGTGTTCAGCACTTTGGCAGTGAAACCAGAAGATGTAGCGATCGGCACATTCAGGATCTGGTCTTTAGATTTGTTTTTATAATAAGAGAAATCTATAGAGAGCCTGTTATCCAGGAAGTTCAATTCAGTACCTACTTCAAACGCAGTTGTGATCTCAGGTTTCAGGGCATTGTTACCGATCAGGTTACCGTAAGTGAAGCCTGGAATAGAATTGAATGGGAAGGTGATGCTACCGAAACCACTGGTAAAGTCAGCTTTACCGTAGTAGGTACGCAACAGGTATGGATTAGCGTCGTTACCTACCTGCGCCCAGCTTGCACGGATCTTACCGTAGTTCAGGATGTGCGCCAGACCAGTTTCTTTGGTCAGTTCAGTGAATACGAATGAACCGTTTACACTTGGATAGAAGAAGGACCTGTTTGATTTAGGCAATGTAGAAGACCAGTCATTTCTGGCAGTAGCGCCTAAATAGATCATGTTCTTGTAAGACAGGTTCAGATCTGCATACAAAGCAACCAGACGACGGGTTGTACGCTCGTTGAAAGTGTATACAGGACCGTTACTGTTGTCCAGGTTGTACCATCCTGGAATAACCAGACCATTTAACTGGTTAGTCTGCGTTTCCAAGGTATTGAATGTACGCTGACGGATGTTGTTACCCACCATCAGGGACGTTTTGAAATCAGGACCGAAATCTTTCTTTGCAGTGATCATCAGGTCGTGAGTGATCTCGCTCAGGTTGTACTGATCTTCACCGTATTTACCGGTCTGGATCAGACGGTTATCTTCCGGATCGTACCATTCTCCCGCATCATCAGCAGGCAGGTAATCAAATTTAGGATACTTATACTGGCGACGGTCTGAATAAACGTCAGCGCCTAATCTTTCCAATACATCCAACCATTCTGTAGGTTTATAACCTATTGAGAAGTTACCACTCACCCTATCC
Source organism: Chitinophaga filiformis (assembly GCF_900102545.1). GTDB lineage: Bacteria > Bacteroidota > Bacteroidia > Chitinophagales > Chitinophagaceae > Chitinophaga > Chitinophaga filiformis. The sequence goes on from NZ_FNBN01000001.1 coordinate 1,113,790, forward strand.
ACATCGTTCAGGTTTTGGTAGTTCTTCAGAATATAGTATGGGCTGATAGTATATACACCATAGAAACCGTAGGTTGGGTTACCAGCAGCATCGTGGGTTACACCATATCCATAGTAAGGATTATTCAGATCACCCATTTTGTCCAGAGGAATGTCGCGGGGAGTCTGTAACACGTTATCAAACACAGATGCATTACCCTGACCACCCTGGATCATGCGGCTGAAGATCTTGTTATAGTTAACGTTAACGGCAGTAGTGAATTTGTTGCTCAGCTGTGCGGTACCATTGAAACGAATACCATACTTATTGTATCTGTCATAATTGTCAGGCATTACTCCATCAGAGTTCAGACTGTTTACAGACAGGTAATAAGTGGTCTTTTCCCCGGCGCCTGATAAGGACAGGTTGTTATTCACTGTCTTCCCTGTTTCGAAGAAATTCTTCACGTTATCAGGCTGTGCTGAATAAGGTTTCATCTGTCTTACACCATTGATGGACTGTCCCCATGCCTGGTTAACGCCAGTGAATTTAGGACCCCATGTCCAGTTCTCACGTGGATCATTAGTTTCACCATCGTAACCCTGACCGTAATCGTTCTGGAATTCAGGCAGTTTTACTACGTTAGAGAAAGTAACTGCTGTATTGAAAGCAACTTCATTCTTTTTGTTGGATGCTTTCTTACCGCTCTTGGTGGTGATGATCAATGCACCGTTGGAAGCACGGGAACCATACAACGCAGCTGCTGCAGGTCCTTTCAGCACGGTAACAGACTCGATGTCTTCAGGGTTGATATCGTTACCACGGTTACCAAAGTCAACGGTGCTACGGCTGTCGCCACCACCGATGATGCTGGAGTTATCGATGGGTACACCATCTACAACCATCAGCGCCTGGTTATTACCGGTGATGGAAGAACCACCCCTTAATACGATCCTGGAAGAACTTCCCGGAGCATTGGAACCAGAAGAGATGTTCACACCGGCTACTTTACCTGCAAGTGCATTCAGTGGGCTTGTGCTCTGACCTCTGGTCAGTTCATCATTTTTCAAAGTTGGAGCTGCGTAACCCAGAGATGCTTTATCGCGGCGGATAGCGTTAGCTGTTACAACAGTCTCAGTAAGTTTGGTAACATCGGGATATAATACCACATTGTGTTTTGCGCCAGTGCCCAGTTTTATTTCCTGGTCTTTCATACCCACGAACTTAACGATCAGGGCTGTAGCGTTTTCTGGTACCTGAATGGTATACTCACCATTCATGTTGGTTACAGTACCGGTTGTGGTACCTTTAACAATGACTGTAGCGCCTATCACCGGACTACCATCATCAGCGGAAGTAATCTTCCCTGTAATGGGACGGTTTTGCGCAACCACCTGCCCTACCACTAATACAGTGGACAGGAGGAAAATTAGACTTTTCCTCATAAGCTTTGTTGTTTCTGGTTGTTTAGTTAAATATTCAAATGAAATAGAATATAGTTCTCAGGAAACCGACCACTGGATCTGAGCGCTTGTCCTACGTTGATAAAATACTAATTGAAAAAATACATTTTGGTTCCCCTAAACGCAATTAACAATACTTGTCCTAAATTCCTTAAATGAGTATACAGAGGGTGAGAAGCCGTTCCACGGCCATTTCTCATAAGCAATTAACCCTGTCTTTGTTGTTTAACTTAATTTTAACGTTCAAATATAAGTTTATTAACAATAATTCTGAACAAAAGTAGTTAACAAATTAGATGTTATAACATCCCTTTAACAGTTCTTTAACATAACTGGAATTTTTTTATTTGTAATAACTGAAATCTGTGATATATAAAAGAGTTTAACTAAAGAATTTCACAATATACTTAAATAAGTAAATACAATAAAATTTAAAGGCAGGCGGTAGGATTACCACCTGCGCGCTCATCAACCAAAATCTAAATCCGGGTTTTGTTCCAGATCTAAATAAAAGTGCGCTGCATCACTGCAGCAATATTGTAAGTGATAAACCTGTCATCAGGAAAGACTGAGCGGCTGGGTCTTTAACAACTCCAGCAACGTTTCATAGATGTCTTCATTCCTGTTGTTATACCGGAATTCACATTCCTTCAAATGCAGGTATACCGTACTACGGTTCAATCCCTTAAACTTTGCAAGCCTGTGCTTGGTAAGTCCCCAGAATGCATCTACATCGTCTGCAATACTGACGGCTCCTTCATTTTCGAGATTGTATAAACGGTACTGTCCGAGGTCAACTACATTGCTGAAACGGCGGATCTTCTCCGCAGCGCTCTGCATCTCCAGTATGGAACGGCTGCTTCTCACCACAGAATGGATCATAGACCTGCTTACGTCCGGCAATATCTCGGTATGCAACCTGTCTGAACAACGGTAGATACCAAATACAACCGGCTTCACATTACGGCCTACTTCTGTTTTAACGGAAACATCTCCTTCCTCGGCTGAGGATGCATGGTGTTGTACACTACGTACCGGCGCGGCAGGGCGGTAATGGCTCTCTGCCGGCAATAAGGACTCACAATGACGGGCGATCTGTTGGCGAATCTTTTTGAGATAACTGTTTACGGTAACCCGGCTTACTCCACTAATGTTGGCAATCTGCGTGGCTGTAAGATCTTCGGCGAATAGCCGTAGTATCTCCTTAAATTTACGCTCAGAAAGGTGAGCGCCCTTTAAGTATTTGTTTTTCATGAACTAAAAGAGGTTAGAATGGCATTATAAACCTCATACTTTTTAATGGGTATGTGGCATCCTTTTATACAAACGGCTAATATGGGGGGATGAATGTAGTCCACTAGATTATTTGGGCTTAACAAAAAACGCTCAATGCTGATAATCATGCATTGAGCGTTTTAATTATATGTGTATGATCTACTTATCTAGTCTTCATATTTCTCGCGCTCTTTTAATCCGAGCTCAGATATATCTATATCATTCTCCTCGTCTAACGTATTCCATAATTGTTTCTTCTGCGCTTTCTTCAGTAAGGCCTTTTCCATCCACAACAATAGCGCTGGTAAAATGGTCAGGTTCGTGACCATAGCCATTAACAATGTAAGAGACGTCAACCAGCCCAGCGCCTTGGTACCGCCGAATTCAGAGAAGCTAAAGATCATAAATCCGGCCAGCAGGATCAGAGAGGTATAAATGATACTTAATCCGGTTTCATGAATGGTCTGTTTTACCGTAGCCGAAATGTCCAGATTATGATGAGGTAACTCCTGCTTGAAGTTCACAAGGAAACGGATTGTCACATCTATTGCTATCCCCAGCGCCACACTGAATACCAGTACGGTAGATGGTTTTAATGGTATATTCAGCCAGCCCATCACACCGGCTGTTACCGCCAGCGGAATGATATTCGGGATCAGGGAGATCAGCAACATCCTCCAGGAACGGAAAAGGTACAGCATACAGAAAATGATCAGCACAAATGCCAGCAGGATACTTTCTGTCAGCCCGTTGATAATGAAACGGCTACCCTCCAGGAAAATAACACTGGTACCAGTGAAGGTCACTTTATACTTCGTACTGTCGAAGATCTGGTTCACCTGTGGCGTCAATGAATCCAGCAATACTGGCAATCTCGCAGAACCGACATCTGCCATATTCACGCTCACACGCGCTACCTGCCGGGTGCTGTCCATGAAGGAAGAAACCAGCTTGGTAAAAGCAGTAGCATTGCCACTGGCATTGGTTCCTCCCTTCATACGCAGGTAAGGCGCCAGGAAACCAATATCAAACGAGTTCGGTACAGAGTAGTTGGAACTATCGCCGTTATAATAAGCCTGTTTCGCAAACTTAATGCCTTCTGCTACAGACAAAGGCCTTGCGAAATCCGGCTGCGCTGCTATCAGTTTTGACAACTGATCCAGTTTCTCTAATGTCTGCAGACTTACTACACCATTCTTCTTCTTTGTATCCACCGCAATTTCCAATGGCATCACTCCTTTGAAGTTATGTTCAAAGAATTTGAGATCTGTATACAGCCTGTCGCTCTGAGGAATATCATCCAGCATGTGCGCTTCAGAATGCAGTTTCAGCATACCAATCACTGCCGCCAATACCATTACCACAGTCAAACCGTATACCCAGGGACGATACTTAAATACCAGGGCTGTCAATCCATCCAGCAGGGAACGGAAGAACCTGTTATTCATGTAATTGGTATGTTTCATCTTGGGTTTAGGCAGATAGCTCAACACGGAAGGCAGGAAAATAAATGAGATCAGGAAGATCAGCATGATATTTAATCCTGCTACCACGCCAAACTCCTTCAGGAGGGCGCTCTTGGTGAAACAGAACACTCCAAAACCGATCGCTGCGGTCAGGTTGGTAAAGAGAGTTACAATACCCATACGCTGGATCATATGTACCAGCGCCCGGGTTCTGTTACCGTCCTTCGCGAATTCAGTATGATATTTATTGAGGAAATATACACAGTTCGGAATACCGATCACCACAATTAATGGTGGGATCAAACCCGTCAGCAGGGTAATCTTATAATTCAGCAATACGATCGTACCTACAGACCATATTACCCCGATTGCCACTACGATCATAGACATCAGCACCGCTCCGAATGATCTGAAGAATAGCAAGAGTATGAGCGCTGTCAGCACGAATGATAATTTCAGGAACAGTCCCAGCTCCTTCGCCACCTTCTGCGCTACGATGGTACGGATCAGCGGTAATCCGCTCATACGCACTTCTGTATGATGCTTTTCACCGAAAGCAGTTCCGAGCTTCATTACATTGTTCACAACCTCAATACGGCGGGCAGTCCCCATTACTCCCTTATTGATGTTGATCATCATCATGTAAGCATGTGTATCAGGATTGTACAGCAGGCCTTTATAAAAAGGAAGATTATTTAAAGCCCCGGCAAGACTATCGAGCACCGCCTGCTGCTGCAGATCGCCACTGAATAAGGGTTCTGGGGTCAGCTTGTGGGTGCTGTCATTTTTAACAAGATTGATGGCAAATGGCACACTCAATACATTCTCCACAAACTCCACCTTCTTCATGTCCTCATTCAACTGCACATAATCGCGAAAGAAGTCCTTCTGAAAGAAGCTATCTGTCTGTACTCCGATCACAATCATATTACCATCTTCGCCAAATTGCCCTTTGAAGCGGAGATAGTCCTGGTATTTCAGGTTGTCAAGCGGTATAGATTTGTTAGGCTCATAGGACAATTCCACCTTGCTGGCAAAATAAGTCATCACTGCAGTGCTCAACAATAATATAACCAGGAGTGGTAGACGGAATTTCAATACGAATCCAGCTAAGCGTTGCCACATACGCGTCTTTGTAATTTAGTAGGGCGTAAAGGTAATCAAAGTTGTCTAAAAAAAGGGAGGTCAGGTATATGCGGGCAAGTGTCATAAAGTAACAACATATAACTATTTTTGATGCATGTACCGCTTCCTGACATCCCTTTATGTCCTTTTTAGCCTATCCTGCCTGACTTTCCATCAGGCGAACGCCCAGACTCCCGTGGGCCAGTGGAGTGATCATCTTCCCTGGCGTCCCGCTGTTGCAGTTACCATGAAAGAAGATAAAATATACTGTGCCACAGCCCAGGGTTTATTCTCTGTCACCACCGGTGCAGATGAAGAGATCAGCAGGTACAGCAAGATCAATGGTCTTCACGATATCGGGATCAGTGCTATAGCTGCAAACGATGATGAAATACTGATTGCTTATCGCAATAGTAACATCGATCTGCTGAGCGGCAACAACAGCTTCAATATCCCTGACCTGATGCGCAAGCAGGTAGCCGCAGACAAATCTGTTTTTCACATCTTCTACTATAACAATTACGCTTATCTCTGTACAGGCCTCGGGATTGTTGTTGTAAATACAGCGGTTCCTGAGATCGCAGCTACCTATGTAGTAGGCAGCACAGGTGATTATACACCGGTATATTCGCTTGCAGTCCTTAATGGTTCCCTGTACGCCGCCACTGCCGCAGGTGTCAGAACTGCGGCACTCAACAGCAACAACCTATCTGATTACCGACACTGGTCTTCTCTCAATCAAGGCCTGCAACACGACACCATACAGGAAATTATCTCTTTCAACAATCAGCTGATCTGCCGCCAGGGCAATCAGTTATTCCGGTTCGCCAACAATACCTGGACATCCTGGTATACAGATGGCTGGACGATTCATAACATGGATGTACATGGCAGTCAGTTGTTCCTCAGCGAGCAGCAACCCGGAAGCACTGCCCGTATCATCGTCCTCGATGCCAACGCCAATCCCATAAAAACATTACAGCATCCGCTGATAAATGCGCCCTTACAGACAGCTAATACCAACAATGAAACATGGATAGCTGATTCGCTGCAGGGGCTTATCCGCTACAGAACTGACGACAACAGCTTTACAGCTATTCATCCGGATGCACCAGCCAGTATCATTACCGGCGGTATGCTGTTCATTAACAATACACTCTGGGCTAGCGCTGGTGGCGTAAGCAGCGACTGGAAGGCTACAGGTAACAATAACGGCTATTATACCTTTTCAGAAGGCAGCTGGAACCAGTTCGCTCCCAGCACACAGCCTGCGCTGAGCACTGTCTCAGATCTGATCACCCTTTCTCCTGATCCCGGTGGTCAGGGATGTTATCTGGGCTCTTTTGGCGGAGGACTGGTATATGCGGCTTCCAATGGCGGCTATACCATCTTCAAACAAGGGGTTCTGCCACCTGCTGCCAACAATCCTGCTGCTTATAACGTCAGCGGATTAACCACAGACGCTGCAGGCAATCTATGGCTGTCTGCCTATGGTGCCTCGAATAACTTGCTGGTGAAAAAGCCTGACAATACCTGGCTATCCTTCCGCAGTCCTTATGTAATGACTGGTAATGCCATCAGTCAGTTGCTGACGGATGACTATGGCCTTGTGTATATAGTCTCTCCACAAAGCAATGGCCTGTTTGTATTGAATCACAACAACACCCTGGACAATAAGAACGACGATCAATGGCGGCAGTACCGCCTGGGAAGCAACCAGGGTAACCTGCCCTCCAATGATGTCTATTGCCTGGCAAAAGACAAAAATGGGAGTATCTGGGTCGGTACAGCCAGAGGTATCGCTGTTATCAACTGCCCCGGACAGGCAGCGTCTGATGGTTGCAACGCTATCCTTCCAATCATCCAGCAGGACAATTTCGCCGGCTACCTGTTTCAGGATGAGCAGGTGACCACCATCGCCGTAGATGGCGCCAACCGCAAATGGGTAGGCACGCTTAATGGCGCCTGGCTGGTAAGCGAGGATGGAGATCAGATCCTGCAGCAGTTCAACACCAACAACAGCCCACTTCCTGACAATCATATCTACACGATAGTCATAGATCCTCAGACCGGAGAAATATACTTTGCTACGGGAAAAGGCCTGATGTCATGGCATGGTACCGCTACCGAACCAGTTGCTACTATGACGCGGGATTCCGTATTGGTATTCCCTAACCCTGTGCCACACGACTACAGTGGTACTATCGCCATCCGTGGGCTGGTACAGAATACAAGAGTGAAGATCACCGACATTAGCGGGAAAATGGTGTTCCAGACAAGGGCTTCCGGTGGACAAGCAACCTGGAATGGATTAGATTATACCGGGCATCGGCCACAGTCTGGCGTATACCTGGTATTTGCGGCGAGCGAAACAGGAGGGGAGCACCTGGTCACAAAGATTGTATTCATCAATTAACGGCCGCTAATCGTACATTTGAATCCAGCTTCGCTGTCAGGTATGTTACACAAAACTCGCGGGATAGTATTAAGAACGGTCAAATATGGCGATACCAGCGCCATTGTCAATATATTCACGGAACTCTTCGGTGTGCAGTCTTATATGGTGAATGGAGTACGTTCTTCCAAACCTAAAGCGAAGGGTAATCTCTTCCAGCCTGGCAACATCCTGGAGCTGGTAGTGTATCATCACGAGCAAAAAAGCATTCAGCGTATCTCCGAGTTTAAACTGGGTTATATCTATACCTCCCTTCACTTCAACATCGTTAAGAATACGGTTGCCCTGTATATGATAGAGCTTTTGCAGAAAAGCCTGCGGGAACCGGAACAACAGCTGGAACTGTATTATTTTTCAGAACAGGCATTACAGGCACTAGATGTAGCACCATTGTCCATTGCAGCGAATATTCCTTTGTACTTCACGCTTAAACTTGCAGAACATCTGGGTTTCCGCTTAAACGGCCGGTATTCAGAGTACGCGCATTACCTTGACCTGCAGGAAGGTTCATTCACAGATCTGCCACCGCATCACAGCAACTACCTGGATGCTGCCAATAGTGAAATAACAGACCGTCTTTTTCAATGTACCAATTGGGAAAGTCTTGGGGAGATCAATATGAATAAGGACAAACGCAGGAAACTCCTGTATGCCTACCTGGACTTTTTCAAGCTGCATTTACCCGACTTCCAGGAATTAAACTCTCCTCCCATTCTGCATGAGATCCTGGAATAGAGCGTTATTTATCGTATAACAGGGATGTTGTTTTACCATCAAATACGGCATAACTGCAGTAGTACAACCAGTCGCCCAGGTTGATATAACGGCTGTCAGGCCCTACCTGCAGATCCAATGGCAGGTGACGATGCCCAAAAATGAAGTAGTCAAAATGGGATTGCTGCAAAATCTCTTTACTATAAATGGCCAGCCATTCGTTCTCTTCTCCGAGAAATTTCTCCAGCTCCATACCCGTAGCAGCGCGGCTTTTACGGCTGAAATAATTCGCCAGACCAATACCCCAGGAAGGATGGATCAATGAGAATAAAGCACGGCATATGGGGTTGCGGAACACTTTCTTCAACATCTTATAACCATGGTCGCCTGGCCCGAGACCATCACCATGACCAATGTAGAAGCGCTTGCCGCCTATATTGTAAGTTTTGGGTTCATAGTGAACGGGAATATCCAACTCGTCTTTAAAATAGCCATCCATCCACATATCATGGTTCCCTATAAAAACAGACATACCGATACCCCGGTCTCTCAGTTCTGCCAGTTTTCCCAACAGGCGGGTATATCCTTTAGGGATCACTTCCCTGTATTCAAACCAGAAATCAAAAATATCACCTACCAGGAAGATATGTTCCGCATCCTTAGCAGCAGCATCCAGCCATCTCACAATATGTCTTTCCCTCTCCCTGCTCGTAGCAGGATCAGGTACACCCAGGTGAAAATCTGATGCGAAATAAACACGTTTGCCCTCCGGAAGAGGAATGGAATAGTCCACAGCGGACAGTCCATGCTCCATAGATGATATATTTTCCTACCTGCATCACCCTCAGGTGACGACAGATGATTAAACGATTCGTTGCCACTGCGAAGTAATAAATAACTCTTCAACAAAACAACTAAACGGGAAAGCTACTCAGGGTTGCTTTATCCCTGATTCAAGGTAAGCAGCCTCAATATCTGTCAGATCGGCTTTGACAGGATCACTATAGCCATTGTAGATGAAGATCTCCCAGGTATATTTGGGATGAGCGAGATTGACATACAAGATCTCTCCATTCGCTCTTATAAATTGTAACTGAGTGGCGCTGGTGCTGATAACCTTCAAACCTTTACCCGCCAGGTAAACACTATCTTCCGCAAGGATACTGTTATTAGCTGTTTGTAAAGAAGGAAAACCCTTTTCGCCGATATCAGCTTTTATATATCGCAGTTTATTTCCTGCAGGCCTGAACAATACTGCAGTTGGTCCTTTTATGGTCAATGTATTAGTAGTATCAATGGCATTACGAGACTGCTCGGAAGCTTGTCCACATGACGCCAGTAAAACAGCGGTAAAAAGAAAGAGAAATAACCTGGTCATAGCGAGCCGGTATAAGATAATCATTTAAAAGAACAGCGCATGATGAGGATCACGCGCTGCTCGAATATGTTTAACAATTGATAATTCATTCATCTACCAGGAACACGTATACCTCGCGGGGTCCATGTATTCCTACTACCAGTGTTTTTTCGATATCTGCGGTACGACTGGGACCGGATGCAAAGTGGATCGATGATGGCAGCTCTCCCTGGTACTTATCTCTGAGGCGGGCTATCGCATCTTTCAGATCGAACACCAGCTGATGTGTATAGGCTATCACAATATGTACCGGCGTATATACCGGTAATGCCCTGCCGGAAGGTTGTGCTGCGCTCAGCACCATAGTGCCTGTACGCGCTACCAGCAGTTCGCAATCTGTGATGGCTGCCGCTGCTGTATGCATATCGCCCTTGTTGATAAAGGGGAATTGCGACAACTGGAACGCCTTCATTAAGGATGGCGTCTGGCAGTGTACATCTTCCCATTCCCGGGAAGCAACCAGTGCCAGCAGATTCTCCATTAGTTCCTCTTTGCTGGTGCAGAAAATGAATTTACCCTGTAAACGGGCGAATTCCTCTGCAAACTTCATCTCCAGGCCGTCATGCTCTTTTACAAAAACGGAACTGTTGCCCTCCGAATTGGGGAAGGGCAACTGCACCGATTGGCTCAATGCATTTCTTACTCTTTTGAGAATATTTTCCTTGGCAGGAGATATTTTCATATCAGCTTACGCATTAACAGGAGTAGGAGAAGGATTGATGATATCTGTCGGGTGAACACCATCAGTGGTCATACCTTCCTTGTTGGCGATATGCTCACGGTGTACATCCCATGGACGTTTACCGATCAGTCTTTCCAGGTCTGCCTGGTATAATACTTCTTTCTTCAGCAGTTCCTGCGCCAGCGCTTTCACATTATCAAGCCTCTCAGTCAGCAGGTTCTTGGTACGGATATAAGCCTTTTCGATCAACAGACGAACTTCCTCGTCGATCATTTTAGCTGTCTCCTCAGAGTAAGGTTTGGTAAACGCCTGATCGCTGTTTGGATCGTAGAAGGACACGTTACCAACTTTATCGTTCATACCATACACGGTTACCATTGCATAAGCCATACGGGTGATTACCTGCAGGTCATTCTGGGCGCCGGTGGATACTTTACCGAAAACGATGTCTTCCACTGCACGGCCACCAAGGGTCATACATATATCGTCCATCAGCTGTTCAGTATTGTAGAGGTATTGTTCTTTCGGCAGATATTGTGCATAACCTAAGGCAGCTACCCCACGGGGAACGATAGTTACTTTCACCAGCGGATTAGCATGCTCCAGGTACCAGCCACAGATAGCGTGACCAGCTTCATGGTATGCAATCACCTCTTTCTCTTCAGGAGAGATGATCTTGTTTTTCTTTTCCAGACCGCCAATTACCCTGTCAACTGCATCGTTGAAGTCTTCCATTTCCACTTCCGTTTTGCCTTTACGGGCAGCGATCAGTGCAGCCTCGTTACATACGTTGGCGATGTCAGCACCGGCAAAGCCAGGCGTCATGGAAGCCAGTTTCTTGATATCGAGGTTTGGAGAAGTCTTGATTGGTTTCAGGTGTACGTCGAAGATGGACTCACGACCTGACAGGTCTGGTTTGTCGATGGAGATCTGACGGTCGAAACGGCCTGGACGCAGTAACGCGCTATCCAGTACATCCGGACGGTTAGTGGCTGCCAGGATGATGATACCGCTGTCGGTACCGAAACCATCCATTTCCACCAGCAACTGGTTCAGGGTGTTTTCCCGCTCGTCATTGCTCATCATTACATTCTTACCTCTCGCACGGCCGATCGCGTCTATTTCATCGATGAAGATGATACAAGGCGCTTTTTCACGGGCCTGCTTGAACAGATCGCGCACACGGCTTGCACCCACACCTACGAATAATTCAACGAAATCAGAACCGGACATTGAGAAGAATGGTACCTGGGCTTCGCCTGCCATTGCTTTCGCCAGCAGGGTTTTACCGGTGCCCGGAGGGCCTACCAGCAGAGCGCCCTTAGGGATCTTACCACCCAGCGCAGTATATTTCTTTGGATTTTTCAGGAAATCAACGATTTCCATCACTTCCACTTTCGCCTCATCCAGACCAGCCACATCACTGAAAGTGATATTTACGCGGGTACCTTTATCGAACAGGGTTGCTTTGGATTTACCAATGTTGAAGATGCCACCGGGACCGCCACTGCCACCGGCAGGACCGCCCATTTTACGCATCAGCAATACCCACAGTCCAATCAGTAACACCAATGGTAACAGTAACTGGATAAATGGTTCGAACCAGCCTTGTCTGTCCTCATAGATCACTTTCACCTGATCTTCCAGTGGTGTATTTGCCTGAGCCTTGTCCATGTCAGCCTTGAAGCTTTCTTCGCTACCTATGCTGAAACGGAAATGAGGTCCCTGGTTAGCAGCGCCGAAACGGCCTTTGGATACTTTATCGAATTTAGACTCATTCAGTCTTTCCTTCTTGATGTAAACCTCTACCGCTTTCTTATTCACCACTACCAGCTTGTCCACATCACCCGGTTTCAGGTAATTTACCAGGAACTCCTGGAAACTTAGTTCTTTAGGCTGGGCACCGAAATTAAAAAAGTTCATTGCCAGCAAGGCTACCCCGATAAAGGCATAAACCCAGTATATGTTGAACTTTGGTCCTTTCTTTGGCGATTTGTCTCCCTTGTTGAAGTTGTTGCCTCTTTCCATAATCTTACGATCCTTTTTTAAGGATGTCGGTAATAGTTAAAAGTTATTAGTTTGTATCATTATGCTCCATTCGTTCTGCATCACTCCACATGTCTTCCAGACCATAGAACTGTCTGGTTTCAGGTTGGAATACATGCACCACAACATTCACATAATCTACCAGTATCCATTGTTGTGCGGTAAATCCCTCGTGCTTGTAAGGCTGTTCGCCGATGTGCTGCGACACTTGGTCTTCCACGAAGTCGGCTATAGCCCTCACCTGTGTATTGGAGTTAGCCTCACATATAACAAAGAAATCAGCCACAGCTTCAGGAATCTGGCGCAAATCCAGGGAAACAATATTCTCTCCCTTTTTCTCCTGGATGGCCTTGATGATGGTGGAAAAAATCTCGCTTTCTCTACTCAAGCGTGTTAACGCTTTCTTTCTCGTACTCAGAACGGTTAAGGGTGCCAATAAAATCTCTTTTGGTTAAAAATAATCTTTAATTGTCAAAATTACTAAAGAAGGAGCAAATAAACGCCGGAAGATGATATTGTTACAATATGTAATAATCCATGATGTACGGAACTCTAACGCCTATAAATCATACACTTGTCTAATACCCTTGCTCTCCTGCCGGCGTGTGTCCGAATGTTAAGAAAAAGATAAAATGATTTACTTTGCTGCGTCAATGCAAATCAGAAAAGAATTTTCCCGTGATCGGACAACCATTATACATTTTAGACACTGTAGACAGCACCAATAACTATGCCATGGAGCAGGTAAATACAGGGCAGGTGACACCCGGTACAGCCTGGTTTGCCATGGAGCAAACAGCAGGAAAAGGACAACGTGGTAAGCAGTGGTTATCGCCTCCGGGAGAGAATATCATACTGACTATTGCCCTGCAACCCGGCATGCTCCCGCTTTCCAGGCAGTTTATGCTTAGCACAGCAGTAGCCCTCGGCGTCTACGACTGGTTCAGCAAATACGCAGGTGATGAAACTGCTATCAAGTGGAGTAATGATATTTACTGGCGTGACAGAAAGGCAGGGGGTATCCTGATCGAGAATGTGTTACGTGGTAATACATGGCAATATGCCATTACCGGTATGGGCATTAACATCAACCAGACAGCCTTTCCCGGGCATCTGCCCAATCCGGTATCCCTGAAACAGATCACAGGCAAGACATGGGATGCTATTGACCTGACCCGCGACCTCTGCGCCTGCCTGGATACAAGGCTGAAACTGCTCCATCCTGCGCACTATGACAGTCTGCTGGAAGACTATAAAAGTAAGCTCTTCCGCTTTGGACAATCTGGCACTTACCGCATGAATGGAGCGTATTTCGAAGGTATTATCCGGGATGTACTTCCTGATGGCAGATTATGCCTGGAAAAGGATGGAGAAGTGCTACAGCTGGGCTTCGGAGAGGTAGAGTTCATTATTGTAAAATAGGCTTATTTCCATGCCCGGAAGGAAGCCTGTTCCTCCAGCTGCCATTGTCTTAACTTTTTCAGAAAAATTGGATTAATTCCCTGTACAAGATAGACGCCTGTGCCATATTCCCGCGCCAGCGAATCGCTGATCTGTCCGGTTTTGGCGTAGGCGGACGCATATTTCCGGACATACTCCCTGGGCTCTTCTCCCACTATGATCAGATAATGCAGGGTATCCATGGCAGGAAACCAGTACACATAATCAGCACTGAAGGTAATGGCAGGACTGACTTTTCCACCGGCATAGTAGTTTATAGCCCCGGCCTGGCCATAGTTGTCACAAAGGATCAGGGTGTTTTTCCGTTCGGATGCCGGCACCTTTTCATAGGTCTGTGCTACCAGCCCGGCCAGTTCACGCCAGCCAAGCATATCCGCAAAGTCCTGCGGAAGGGAATGGACTTTTCCGTCCTCCCATTTGGCAAAAGCTTCCCGTGGCAATGGTCCTGACGTCCATAAACGTGGCTTCTTTACCGGAAATAATATATCATACAACAAAAAAAATGGCAGTGTAATTAAACACAGTCCCAATCGCTTCAGCCATAGATGTGCCCCCTCTTTCCCTGCAAGGATCTGACTCCAATAAACGCTTCCAAAAGCAATCAACACCGGATAGATTCCCAGTGCATAGTAAGGTTTAGCCCGCATGCTGACGAATAATGCCATTACGAAGAGAAATGTCCATCCAACAAAACGGTAAGGTTTAAAAGGAGCATATCTCACAAATCCGACCAGTGCAGCGCCCCAAACGATAGTTCCGAACATGAAAAAAAGCAATTGCTCTGCTATGAAGCCCGAACGCTCTACATTCACTAACTGTGTAGACGCCAGCTCCTTCATATGATGAATTACAGGCAGCCCATTCCTAAACTGCCAGATTACATTGGGCAATGCCAGGAACAAGGCTATCAGTAAACCACCATACAGGTATTTATTCAGGAATATCTTCCGATGGGAAGAGATCAGCAAGGCTGGGATCAAGGCCATTACCAGAAAAAGAATATTGTACTTATTCAGAAAGCCAATACCAATCACAGCACCTAACCACAATAACAGGTACGGTTTCTCTTCCTTTATGTAGCGTAACAAAAGATAAAATGCTAGTGTCCAGGAGAGTACATCAAAGCTGTTAGGCTGATATAACATGTTGATCCTTGACATGGCCGAACAGATAAATACGAACGCCGCAAGTCCCCGGGCATACTCTCCTCCCTTTAATAATTCCACGAGTTTCCAGATGATCAGCATAGTCAATGCGCCAAATAATGCCGGAAAGAACCTTACCCAGAATACTCCGCCGCCCAGCCACTTAATAAGCAGGGAAAGAAAAGCCGTAAAAGGAGGAACCGATAGGTAACCCGCCGCCAGGTGATTAGCCTGGTCAAGATGCAGAAACTCGTCCCTATGCAGATCATAGTCATATGCAGGATCAACCATCTGAAAATGAAGGAAAAACTTTAATAGGAGGAACAATACAAGAAAGAAATAGGATGTTTTGATCATCAAAAGCTTGATTAAAAAAAGAAGGATTACATGTTATCATCACTACAGCTCATAGGTAAGGGCATGATAACATGTAATCCGTTATAAAATAATCTTGTACTGCGAAAAGATAGTTGGTTGACCTAGGCAGTTCATCAAAAAGACCAGTTGATGAAAACAAGATTTTGGTTGATAAAGGTTAAGTCCAAGTTGTGAAATATTTGTTAATTTATCAAATCAAAAAATGCAACCTTGCTACAAAGTCGCTCCCTTCAACCGCTGCTCAAACCATCTAACCCGCCATATTTCCACACATCCTGCCTACTCCCACATGTGGTTACATTAGCATATTGCGTAGCATTACTCTTTTTGTATTTTTACTGTATGGCCTCCCTAAACGGTAAAAATAGCAGATCTACTCCTCGTAAAGAGCTCAAAATCAGCGATGATTTATCACAGGTAAGTGTTGGGCAGGAGAACCTGCCAAAAGTGCCGGCAAAGAGTAGTTTCTCCATTCATTCCCGCGCTACCAATCCCTGCAGCGAATACGTTTCAAGCAGGAGGGATTATTATAAAATTTCCCTGCTTACAAAGGGTGGTGGCGTACTGACGCTGGGAGAACGTACCTATGTCATTAAGGCGCCCGCCATGGTGTTCGTCAATCCACTGGAGCCCAAGTTCTGGCAACCCAAAGGAGACCAGGATGGCTACTACTGTGTCTTTACCGAACATCTCTTCGAGGCACAACGCTATTATCGCAATGAACTATTGCATCATCCACTCTTCCAGACAGGTGCCAATTGTGTGCTGAATTTAACGGAACAGCAGGGAAGAGATATGCTCGAAATCTTTGAGCGACTGCGTAAGGAAAATATGGAATGTGATGCTTACCGCCTGGATGCGGTTACCATTTACCTGCAGTTGTTACTGCTCGAGTCCAAAAGAATAGGTGTAAATGATATTGTGCCTCAGCGTACGCTCACTACTGCACAGTTACTGGCCGAACGCTTCACCGACACATTGGAAAAGCAGTTTCCGATCACTTCTGAACAAGAGCAGGTGCAGCTGAAAACAGCAGGCGATTTTGCACTATCTCTGAATGTGCATCCTAATCATCTGAATGCAACCGTGAAGAGAGTTACCGGCCGCACTACCAGCGAGCATATCCGCCAGCGTATCCTCCTGGAAGCAAGATTACTGCTATTGCACACTGAATGGCCTATCGCCGTCATAGCTCACTGCCTGGGTTTTGAGGAGCCGGCCAGTTTTTCCCACTTCTTTAAGAGCCAGACAGGCCATACGCCGCATACGTTCAGAGTACTGTAAAAAACAGGAATTGAGCGTTATTTTCCACCCTGAATATAGCCGCCTAACCATTAGTAGGAGCGCGCAAGTAGCACGCGGTTTCAGATGGGAATGGCGGGCCTTCGGCTCTCCGGCGACACGACCGATGCTGCCCAATCTTTATCCAGCCCCTATTCGCTTGACAACGCTCAATCGACATCCAGAGAGGCGCCGACCGCCATCCCATACTGAAACCGAAGCTACTTAGCGTAAATAGAAAGAGGTTATATCAAATTACTTGATACAACCTCTTAAAATATCATTTTAAGGATCACTATATTAAATGTGATCCATTCTTTTATTTCGCTTTATATCCCCAATCCTGCAGCCATTTCACTACTTTCTCCTTATAGTCGCCCTGTATCAGGATCTGGCCATCTTTTGCACTACCACCGGTACCACATTTGGTTTTCAGCTCTTTTCCCAGCTTTTCCAGGTCTTCCGTTTTACCGACAAAACCATCTACCAGTGTTACTACCTTACCTGCGCGTTGTTTGGTATCCAGTTTTACGCGCAGTTGCTGTTGGGCGGGAGGCAGTGTATCTGTTTCTTCCGGTTCATTGCTTTCCGGCCTGAAACCGGGATCTGTGGAGTAGACGATACCCCCAGGGTTACTTTTCTTCTTTGACATAACAATACTTTTAGGTTCGGTTAACGATTACCTGCAAGGCAGCTGGATGTATCCGGAAAGCTACTTTGCCCTCTTCTTTGAGCGGTACCGCATCTCCATCCACCTGCAGATGTACCAGTTCTTTGCTTTTCACAACGATTGTTTCTCCGGTATAGTGTTGCATATAACGGGTCTTGTCAATATTGCCCAGCAATGAATATAGTCCGACCGGTATTAATCCAAGGAGTTTGATTGGCGGCACTACACAAAGGTCCAGTCTACCGTCAAATACGTTTGCAGTAGGGGCCAGCTTAAATTCATAACCAAACTGGTTTCCATTTGCTACCGTCAGGAGAAAAGCCCTTTCCTGCAGACTTTTACCGTCAATATTTATCTCGTATGAAGGTCCTTTATACCTGCTGAAACTCGAAACGACCAATTTTGCGTAGCCCCACAAACCACGTTTGGTCTTATGGCGGAACTGATCAGCCACGAGGGCATCAAAACCTACACCTGCATTACTCAGGAACAGGTATTCATTGGCATAGCCTACATCTATTGCCTGGCGCCTGCCGTCGGCAATCACTTCCAGTGCACGGGATACTTTCAAAGGTATCTTCAGGGCTCTTGCCAGACCATTACCGCTTCCCAGCGGAATTATCGCCAGCGCAGTATCGCTTCCTACCAGCCCCTGGGCAATTTCATTAATAGAACCATCGCCGCCTACAGCCACCACTGTGTCAGTCCCATTTGCTACCGCGGCCTTCGCCAGATCAGTACCATGCCCCAGGTATTCCAGGTGGGTTATTTCCACAGAAAAAGCTTTCGGAGTTAAATACCTCCTGATAATACCCTCCAGGCGTTTCTCTCTGTCTGTACCCGCCTTCCGATTTATGATGAATAAAATCTTTCTCAACGTTAGGGATATTGTATGTGATATTAGATTGCTTTTAAACTTAGATCAAGACTTACTGCGTGATGAATCACGGCTCCTACAGAGACATAATCAACACCTGTCTTCGCATATTCCTCCAGTGTGCCCAGATTGATACCACCAGACGCTTCGGTTTCATACCTCCCATCTATCAGGGCCAGTGCTTCGCTGATCTGTGCAGGAGAAAAGTTGTCCAGCATGATCCGATGCACCTGTCCCACTGCCAGTACCTCTTTCACGTCTTCCAGGTTACGGGTTTCCACTTCTATTTGTAAGGGCAGTTGTTTGCTTTGCAGGTAAGCGACTGTTTTGTTGACAGCTGCGGTAATGCCACCAGAGAAATCAATGTGATTGTCTTTCAGCATCACCATGTCATAGAGACCCATACGGTGATTTACACCTCCGCCTATCCGTACCGCTTCTTTTTCCAGCAACCGGAAATTCGGTGTGGTCTTGCGGGTATCGAGCAGACGGGTATGATATCCTTTCAGTATATCCACGTACTGACGTGTCAGCGTGGCGATACCACTCATTCTCTGCATACAGTTCAGTACAAGGCGTTCTCCCATCAGCAGGGTGTGTACAGCAGCTTCCACTTCAAATGCAACTTCGCCCGCTTTCATACTATCTCCATCCTTTTTGAATGGCTTGAAAACGGATGATGCGTCCAGTAGCCTGAAAATAGCCTCCGCTACTTCCATTCCTGCCAGTACTCCGTCTTCTTTGATCTTCAGTCTGGCCCCGCCTCTTGCATCTGCGGGAATGCATGCTAAAGTGGAGTGATCGCCATTTCCTATATCTTCGGCCAATGCGCTGCGAATAAGATCTGTAAATGCTGGTTCCTGTAACATACTATCGGTTTGAAAGAACGAAAGTAAGTGAATTTCAGAAAGCACACCCGAACAGACTTTCTGTAATATAAAAAAGTCCGGGCCAGGCCGGACTTTCCACTATCAATCTTAACAATACTTTTATTTATTCTCGAAGCGCAATTCATTCAGCACCATTGAGCCACCCTTCTTCTGCAGGAAGAACGATGTACGGTAAGCACCTCCGGTGGTACCCACGTTTGCTATCCCCACTCTTGAACCACCTGCACTTTCCACCTGGTGGATCAGTTCAAATGATTTCACCTGATTTTTTGAGAAGAAATCTTTCAGGATAATTTCTGCCTGTGCTTTGCTGTAGGAATTGGATTTACCAGCCATGCTGATTTCTACTGTGTTGTCGAGGTAACGGGATAGTGCGCTCGCATCGCCTTGTTTAATAGCACTCACTACATCTTCGAAAGGGCCTGCTGCAGTAGATTGTAAGGTAGCGGCTGACAGTGTAAATGCAGTGATAATGACGCCAAACAACACAACTCCAAGCACATACATTAACTTTTTCATCGTCAGTATTTTATTAAGTAGTAAAGTTTTCATCATTATAAGTGAAATGGGCTAAAACTATGCCAATTTGCAGGAGAGCTTTTAAAATACAATTATCGTTGTATTGTACAGTGATTAATTAATGCGAATATATTAATATATATTTTTAGAATAAAACCTAACTGCAATAAAGTTCTTTCACTGCTGTATTATTTTTGGTGTCATTTCAATAAGTTTGATGCCGTATTCACGGATGCTTCATAACTTTAGCCTCCTTTTAGAACAAGAAAACTACAACCGGAAATATGGAAAAGAAAAGAGCCATTCTCGTTATCATGGATGGATGGGGACAGGGACAAGTTCCTGCCGCTGACGCTATAGCGCATGCCAAGACGCCTTTTGTAAGCAGTCTGTATTCTAAGTATCCGCACAGTACCCTCGTTACATGCGGCGAAGAAGTAGGTTTGCCGGAAGGCCAGATGGGTAACTCCGAAGTAGGTCACCTGAACCTCGGTGCAGGACGTATCGTATACCAGGAACTGCAACGTATCAATGTAGCTATCCGCACCGGCGAACTGGCTGCCAACAGCGTATTGCAGGAAACCTTCAATTATGCAAAGGAAAATGACAAAGCGCTCCACCTGATGGGCCTTGTCAGCGATGGCGGTGTACACTCGCACATCAATCACCTGAAAGCTCTGACACAAATAGCTAAAGATAAAGGACTGACCAAGGTATTCATTCACGCTTTCACTGACGGCCGTGATACCGATCCTAAAGGTGGTCTGGGTTATATGGAAGACCTGGTAGCTCACCTGCAGAAAACTACCGGTCAGGTAGCCAGCATTACCGGCCGCTACTACGCTATGGACCGCGATAAACGCTGGGAACGCGTAAAACTGGCCTACGATGCATTGGTACACGGTACCGGCACCCCTACCCAAGATGTAATTACCGCTATCAAAACTTCCTACGCTGAAGGCGTTACCGATGAATTCATCAAGCCTATCGTAGTAACAGACGCACAGCACAAACCAATCACCACTATTCAGCCAGGCGATGCAGTACTCTGCTTCAACTTCCGTACCGACCGCTGTCGCGAGATTACGCAGGTGCTCACCCAGCAGTCCTTCCCTGACTTCGGTATGGAGCCACTCGCACTGCATTATACAACCATGACTGAATATGACAAGACCTACAAAGGTGTTCATGTAATATTCGAAAACGATAATCTGCAGAATACACTGGGTGAAGTACTGGAAGCCAACGACCGTACCCAGATCCGTATTGCAGAAACAGAGAAATATCCGCACGTGTCCTTCTTCTTCTCCGGCGGACGCGAAAAAGAATTCAAAGGTGAACGCCGTCTTATCGTAGCTTCTCCTAAAGTAGCTACCTACGACCTGCAACCAGAGATGAGTGCTTACGAGGTGACCGATACCATCGTTCCGGAAATAGAAAAGAAATCTGCTGACTTCATCTGCCTCAACTTCGCGAATGCTGACATGGTAGGTCATACCGGTATCTGGGAAGCGGCTATCAAAGCA
This sequence comes from Chitinophaga filiformis, assembly GCF_900102545.1. Lineage (GTDB taxonomy): Bacteria > Bacteroidota > Bacteroidia > Chitinophagales > Chitinophagaceae > Chitinophaga > Chitinophaga filiformis. Next base: position 1,135,159 of record NZ_FNBN01000001.1, read on the forward strand.
GTAGAAACAGTAGATGCCTGTGTAAACAAAGTAGTAACTGCGGCCCTGGCAAATGGCTATACCGTATTCCTGACTGCTGACCACGGTAATGCTGATTTCATGATTAATAATGATGGCACACCGAATACAGCGCATACCACTAACCTGGTACCTTATTTTGTGATCAGTAATGATTTTAAAGGCGCGTTAAAACCAGGTAAACTGGGCGACGTAGCTCCTACCATCCTTACGCTGATGGGCCTTCCTATTCCGAGGGAAATGACCGGCAACGTACTGATCTAAGTATTCTATAAACACTTTTTGAAAGCTGTCCGCCTACGGTGGACAGCTTTCTTATTTTATATTATTTCTCTGCTGTAACTATTCACCGAGATAATACGTTTTACGTTTTTTAGTGCTCTCGACAGATTTGCTCATGCATCAGATGCGCCGTCTTTACGGCGCATTAACTTTTTTATAGTATTTGCTTTCCAATATCATATACACGCAGCTTTAAACGTTCTTCCCTAAATTTGCAGGATGGATCATCGTTTTTCATGGACATTGGTGGCTGTTGTTGTGCTAACCGTTTCCTGTGGTACCAGAGATAGTGCCAGACAGGGTAAAGGGCCTACATACAGGGATCTAAAAGGTTATTTTCAGGGAGAGTTGAATAGTATAGAGACACATAAGCCTGCCTTACAGAAGACCATCGTCATGAACGGCCAACGGGATAGTCTGACCATCGATTCTCCGGATTCGGCACAATTACAACATCTCCTGGCCCCCTTTCTGGAAGTTGACCTGAACAAACCATCCCTGCAGGGAGCATACGATACCATTCTGCTGGCAGATCAGTTTACCGGTACACATTCTCTCATGTACAAGGCCAGAAATACGGCCACCGTACCCCAGGAAGTGATCATGGATATTGACAACCAGCAACATATCACGAATGTGCAGATGAATAAGCACGTAGCAAACCTGGTATACGAATACCAGCAAAACCTGGTGTACCAGCATAACAAACATATCCGCATTGTGACCTGGCAGAAAATCGCATTTTTGCCCGCCAGGGAACTGGATGTGAAGGTTCTGCTCAGACACCCCTAACAGATCTTCTTTAGAACATGACAGCAGCGGAGTTTCAACAGATATCACATACAATACCCCTTCAGCCTGGCATTTATAAATATTACAGCGAAGCCGGTGAACTGCTTTACGTGGGAAAAGCCAAAAGCCTGCGCAAAAGGGTGAGCTCATATTTTGTAAAGAATCACGATAACTATAAAACACGCCGGCTGGTAGAAACAATCCACCACATTGAATTTACCATCGTCGGCTCTGAACAGGATGCCTTCCTCCTGGAAAACTCACTGATCAAACAGTTCCAGCCGAAGTTCAATATTAACCTGAAGGATGACAAAACCTATCCTTACATCGTTATAAAACATGAATCATACCCCCGTGTGTTCCTGACCCGCAATGTGATTAAAGACGGTTCAGAATACCTGGGACCTTTCACTTCTGTAGGCCGCGTGCGTGAACTGCTGGAGGTGATCCGTTACAACATTCCTCTACGCACCTGCAACCTGAACCTCTCTCCGCAAAACGTTAATAAAGGGAAATACAAAGTATGCCTCGAGTATCATCTCGGCAACTGTAAAGGCCCCTGTGAAGGATTGCAGACCGAGGAAGATTACAGGGAGGGATTACAGCAGGTAAAGAACATCCTCCGGGGAAATCTCAGCCCTGTTTTACAAATGTTCCGTACCCAGATGCAGGAACATGCCATGAACATGGAATTTGAGAAAGCAGAGATAGTCAGAAAGAAAATAGAAAGTCTGCAGGCATACCAGGCCAAATCAACCATCGTAAATGCCCGGATAGGCAATGTGGACGTATTCTCAATCATCAGCGAAGGCAACTACGCCTATGTAAATTACCTGCGTGTACTGAATGGTACTATTGCAGATACTAAAACGGTAACCCTGGAGAAAAAACTGGAAGAGGATGACACCGAAGTACTGACCTATGCTGTCAGCTACCTCCGCGACGCTTTCCAGAGCCTGACCAGGGAGATCATTGTACCCATTGAAATAGAATACCCGGAAGAACATATTACCGTATCGGTACCAAAAGCAGGCGATAAAAAGAAACTCCTGGAACTCTCTGAAAAGAACGTCAACTATTTCAAAGAGGAGCTGTACCGTAAAAAGATCCTGCACCTGGAAGGCAAGAGCGATATGGAAAGAAAGAAGGTGCTGTATCAGTTACAGGCCGATCTCGAACTACAGGAACTTCCCCTGCATATTGAGTGTTTCGATAACTCCAATTTCCAGGGAAGCTACCCGGTATCTGCCTGCGTGGTGTTCAAAGACGGAGTTGCGTCCAAGAAAGATTACCGGCACTTCAATATCAAGACGGTACAGGGTATCAACGACTTTGCCTCCATGAAGGAAGTGGTATACCGCCGTTACAGCCGTTTGCTGGCAGAACAGCAACCATTGCCGCAGCTGGTGATCATAGATGGAGGTAAAGGTCAGCTTGGATCAGCAATGGAAAGTATACGCGAGCTGGACCTCATTGGAAGTATGACAGTAGTAGGCCTGGCTAAGAATGAAGAGGAGATCTTTTTCCCGGGCGATAAAGACAGTATCAAACTGCCTTATGATAGTGAAAGCCTGAAACTTATCCGCCGGGTACGTGACGAGGTACACCGTTTCGGTATCACTTTCCACCGTCAGAAGCGCAGTAAAGGCACCTTTAAGAACGAACTGGAAGGTATCAAGGGAATAGGAGAGAATACAGCCACCCAGCTCCTGAAAACCTTCCGTTCCGTTGCGAAAATAAAACTCCTTTCAGAGGATGATCTGGTAAAAGAAATAGGCGCCGCCAAAGCAAGGCTGGTCTATGCCCATTTCCATCCGGCTACCGGCGAAACAGATGCATCCGCAACATCATAAATAACATTATTGCCAGTCTGTATTATCAGCCAGAGATTATGCCATGGCTCGTAAGGCCTGAGCCATATGGCGGCGTTCGTGTGCGAGCACAAAACGAAAGGTATCTCCCAATGAAAACTTCAGCCAGTTACCCAAAGTGGTGGCTATCTTTAGCCTTTGCAAGTTGACATATTGTGCCTGGTCAAGCAGGGCTTTGGTTTTCTGCTGCCATTCAATAAACTCCGATACTACTTTTCCCGCATCCAGATCCGACATAGGGCGATAGGCCTTAGGCGCCTGCATTTTCATACCCGGCTGCCCATCTGTTTTAGGCTCCATCATCTTCGTGAAATAGTTTCCGAGCCATCCGCTTTTAAAGGTGGCCGTTGGAGGAAGACTGCTGGTTAAGGCAGCCTGGATAGCCTTTTCCATAGCAGGTACATAAAAACGGGAATAGGCATTCAGGTGATCCAGGCATTGGGCCACACTCCATTTTTCGGGAGCTGGTTGTCTTAGGAGGATCTCTTTGGGAGTGTTTACAAATTGTTCGTTGGCAGTTTTCAGCAGATCTTCAATCTGCAGGTGAAGTTCTTTCAATAGAACAGGGGTCTCAAATTTCGCGGACATATACAGGTGATTGATTGCCCACAAATGTAGCAGGGAAAAGGGAAAAACAAAAGGGAGCCTGTTAAACAGACTCCCTTTCAGTTTCTTTATACTGCGAGCAGATTAATACTGCCACATATCCTGTTCTTTATTAAAGATTCTATCCTTAACCGCCTGACCTTCCAGGAGGCGCATGGTACCATCTTTAATGTAATCTTTGATCTCGCGGTTGTAAGTGTTGTTTTCCTTGATCACAAAGCTCGAGAAGAAACGCATTTCGAAAAGGTCTTCCCAACTGATGGTAGCCGCATCGTTGTTCTGATTGTATACATCGTATTTGGCCAGGATAGGACGCAAATCGGGATAATATAGCCAGAACAGTGGGATAGCCGCACGGAAGGAACCATCTTCGTTCATACGTGATACCATTGGTGCAATACCGAGGATACGTACTTTCAGCTGAGATGCTTCTTTATCGAACACCCAGATTTCTTTGATCTTGTACTGAACAACAGTACGTGGGTCAAACTCATCACGGGTAGTTACCATTTTCTCTTCACCGGTTACAGGATCAATACTACGTACTGTTTTTTCCTCGCCGCTCAGTTTAGTCTGAATATCGGCATAAGGCAATACAGTAGTGAACCTGTCGTCGATAGCGCTGAACGCTTCAACTTCCTTGTTCTTTACCGCGTTGAGCAGGATATTAATGAACAGCTGGTTAGTACCCATTTCATCCTCAACATTGTACTGGAAAGGAAGGTTCATCTTTTCGCGGGTGTCGATCACCTGCCATACCTTTTTCTCCCAGAATTCGTCATCTGAGCGGATATGATCGTAAGCGATGGGCACACGGTCCCTGATAAAGTTCTTTTCAGAAATGCCATCCGTACGCAGGGATTTGCGTGGGGTATCTACTGGGATACCAATACCATCCTGGCGAAGGGATGCACCATCTGCTGCTGTAGGAGCTGGTGGCGGTGGTGTGGCAACGCTGTTACCGGTAGCGGGATTTACAACTGAAGCATCCTGAGTTGGTGCAGCTTGTTCAGCTCCCGGGGTACGACGTGTTGTTCCTCCGCCACGGCGGCGTCCTTGTGCGTTTACCTCGGTTGCCAGTACTACTACCAGCAGGAGGGAACACCAACCAATTCTGTTAAGGATGACTGCTCGCATAAAAAATAATATTAGTTAATCTTGAAATTGACGTTAGGCATATCTCTTACCCTTCCATCCGGACCTTTTATGCGGATGTTATCGAAGTATACGATATCACCTGCTCTCAGGGCGCGGATCACCGGCATTACGCTGCTTGGGAAGTAAGCGGAGTTTGCATCAGCTTCTGCGTAGTCTTTACCTTTTGCGTCGATACCGATACGATAGCTAACAACATCGTATTTAACACCTTCGAAAAGGAAGTCTTCCAGGTCGGCACGTAAACCGCCCTGAACTTTGAACTCAGCAGCCTTCATGAAAGGACCTCTGCTCAAACCCACTTTCATTACCGGGTCAGGAATGTATTTGATACGGAATTCTTTAGAACCCAGTGTTTTTACCTTACCATCGATATCACCGCTTACAGTGATCATCGCAGTACCTGGTTTGCTTACTACAACAGCATACTTACCAGCACCGGTCTTCGTCATGTTACCGTTGTTGATACCTGCAGATACTTTTTCAGCAGGAACGCCACCGGCAGAGATGGAGATCGGGTTCGACAGACCAATGTACAATACGTTCATTTTGTCGGCAGAGATGGAAGTAGTAGAAGCACCTACACTATAAGTTTCGCTGAAAGGCATGTTAATTACCTGGCCACCTGGGTCAGTCATCTTAACAGTACCAGAGATGGTTTTTTCACCGATACCGGAAACCACCATTGTATATGTACCCAGACCTTCGCTAGCAGTTACGGAAGAACCGTTCACTACGATCTCAGGATTTACAGTGCTGCTATAAGCACCCACTGCTACTGAAGCTGTCAAAGTCTGACCTTCCATCAGGTTCTTTGAGTTCAGGGAAACGAAAGGCTTGATCTTATCAAAGTGGAAATCTCTTTTACCGATCTGCGCATACAAGTCATCAATGATCAGGGATTCTGAGTTCTTGATGTCATTCTGGAATTTACTCAGAATGGTTACAGCTGCGATGGTAGGCACCATGTTGAAGTGATAGGAAGTCCAGTCTTTTGCAGGACCATGGCTACCATGTGCTTTACCAATTTCGATATGTAAAGGCAGCTTTTTTTCAAAGCTTGCTTTATCTTTTGCTTCCACGTAAGTCAACAGTCTGGCACGTAATTCAGTCAGTTTCTTTTCCAGCAAAGGACCCTGTTTCTGATTCTCCATCACACGGGTAGGAGCATCCAGGTTATCTTTACTTTTCAACTCACCAAATTCGTCACGTCCACCACTCTCTCTAACGATTCTCTCTTTCAGTGAATCCAGGAAGGTGTACATTTCGGCAGACGCGGCCTTTACCTGTTCTGCTTTCTGCTTGAAAGGACCTGCTTTTGCAGCATCTTCAGTCATTTTCTGTTCGAAAGCAGCGTAGGTATCGTTATTTTTACCAGTGATCGAAGTATTCGATGTTTCTATTGAGTTGTTTACTATATTAAATGCGTTCAATATCTCAGCAGAGACGTTCAATGCCAGCATGGCCGTCAAGACCAGGTACATGATATTGATCATCTTTTGCCTGGGATCTTTAGGTAGTGCCATAGTTTGTTCTCAGGTTTGAATGATTGTCTGTTGTTAATTCAAAAAAACTATTAGCGTTACCTTATCTCGCACTGTGCATAGCGCTGAGCATGTTACCGTAAACGGTGTTCAGGCTAGTCAGGTTATGAGCCAGTTTAGAGATCTGATCCTGTGTTTTGCGCGCATCGTCTACGCTGCTGGTCATTGCCTGGGATACATTCAGCAGATTGCTATAGAAGTTGTTCATAGCTTTCAGGTGATTGTTAGTATCCTGCAGTTCCAGTTCGTAGATAGCATTCAGGGAAGCCAGGTTTTTGGTCATACCCTGCATCTGCTCGTGGAAGCTTCTTGTAGATTCAGAAGCACTGTTGAAGGAAGATACAGCTGAAGCAGCAGTAGTGTAAGCATGAGCTACGTTACCGATTGCGCTCGCAGCTTCTCTTGTTTTTTGTGTGTAATCACCTGTAGCGGCAACTACGTCACTGATATCCCGCATTTTATCTACAGTGGAACCTAATTTCTGGAAGTTCTCGCTCAGACGTTGCAGACTTACCGGAGTGATGTCAGCTTCTTCCAGCATTTTATCCAGACCAGCCAGAGCAGGGCTGCCACCTGAAACTACTGCTACATGAGCAGCACCCTCGTGACCACCGCTATCCGGTACGAATGCATAAACGAAGAAGATAAGCGCTTCAGTGCTCAGACCAACGATCAGGGCGATATCCGCACCTGGCCAGTGTTGCAGTTTGAACAACGCTCCGATAATAACTACTGATGCTGCGACACAAACAAAGAAATTAAGCCATTTCGATGTAGTAGGATTCATAGCCATAGGTCAAAATTTACTGGTTAAAGTGTTAAAGGTTAAATTGTTATGGAATAGTTGTTGCTCAACGATGATTTGCAGTTTCCCAATGTACATCATACGGTTTCTCATATCAACATTTTTAAGTTTGATTATCTCACACATGCCCGTCCCAAAGGCATACAGGAATATTGGTCCTGTCTCTTCGATACTGCCTGTTTTCTCGCTCATCTATCCGTAATGGCTGTTCTATAATTGTTACCTGTGACCAAAATCGTTTTTAGAACGGCTCAGGAATGCGATCGTACATCTGAAACCAATGTAGGATTTAGCACTATCCTGATATTCGTAGGAACGTGTACCTGTCTGAAGGAAATACCCGATATCTTTCCAGGAACCACCTCTTACAGCTTTACGCTTCATCTTTGGAACCGCACTGTCCGGTATGTCCATACGCAGGTATGGGTTCATATCAGATGTGAAAGAGTACGCGTTCTCATAGTAAATGTCCTGTGTCCACTCAGCTACGTTCCCTGACATATTATATAAACCGTAGTCGTTTGGCCAGTAAGCATCCGCTCTTACAGTGTAGAAACCACCGTCTTCAGGATAGTTACCACGACCTGGTTTAAAGTTAGCCAGTAAGCAACCTTTTTTGTTACGCAGGTAATAACCACCCCATGGGTAAGGAGATTGCTCTCTGCCGCCACGTGCTGCATATTCCCACTGCGCTTCTGAAGGAAGCTGGAATTTATCTTCAGTGAATAATTTCTTAGAGATACGGTAGTCTTCCCAGAACTTACTACGCCATTCAGCGAAAGCGTTAGCCTGGTGCCAGGTTACACCTACTACCGGATAGTTGTCGAACGCAGGGTGCCAGAAGTACATCCTCGTCATTGGCTCATTGTAAGCGTAAGAGAAGTCGCGGATCCAGCACAGCGTGTCAGGATAGATAGCAACGTCCTTCTTAACAATGAACTTCGCACGGGACTTATTTGCGTTCTCACGCAATTTCGCCTGTTCCCAGTTGAAGGTCTCTGCATGGTAAACCAGTTTACGCACATCGAATTCCTTACGTCCATACAGACGGTCTTCAGGCGTATAGGTCATACCCTCCAGTTTCTCCATGGTGGACTTATCCCTGTAATTGATCTTCTTCTTCCAATCGATATAATCCTCACCACCATCGTTCTTTACGTCACCCAACATGATGTGGGCAATAGAATCTGTTACCCACTGTACGAACTGCCTGTACTCGTTATTTGTAATCTCCGTAGCATCCATGTAGAAGCCGGAGATGGAAATAGACTTGTTACGGGCGGTGTACGCGTAGTTCAAATCCTCATCGCTGGGGCCCATGTGAAAGGTTCCGGAAGGAACATAGACCATTCCATAGGGCACTGGCGGGAAATACTTAGGTCTGGGACTTATGCCGATCAGCTGTCCCTGCGCATTTTTGGGGGTTTTACTACCACCGCAGCTGGCGAGCAGGCTAACCAGCAATACTGCTAACAGACCACTTGAAAAATTAAGCTTCATAAGGGTAGCTTTCATTGAAAATCATTTATTTCGTAGGCGACGCAGTTTACATTGGCCACAATGCTACTGAGGGTGTCGCTATGTTCTGAAACATGGCCGAAGGTCTTGCCGGTCTGTCCGGTCCGACCGTTAACCAACCAGCCATTCACACACAATGACTCTAAAGTTGATATGTGCAACTCCAGAAATTTAGCGGTTGTTCTACTCGTTGGTTTCACTTTTAAATTCATTCCCTTTGGAAGGTATTTTTTCTTCAAAGTCAGCACTTTTTCCCCTCTGCCCGGTCTCTCTCCACTTCTTAAGCAAGATAACAAATGTAACGATTAATTTTAATCCGTAGTTAGTTTTCATCCAACTTTTTCATGCCCCCTGAGGGAAGCGTGACGTTTAAATTAAACGTACTTTTTAACATTTTATTATATCTTCCAAAATCATTTTTCCGTGCGCTTTTTACACAGATATGGTCATGCAAGATACATAAATATTATTTTAAATTAATTATTTCCTCTATATAATTAACGGGCTTAATACAATGATAATGCTCACAGACGTATATAAGTGTCTCCCCTGGCCGCTCCCGCTGCTCTAACAGCGGGATTCCCGGTTTATCAGTTGTAGCTCCCACTATTACTTTAAACGGAATATAATGCCTGTTAGTATCCTGCATCCGCGATTTATAATCATTTCCTACCACCGCTATCTCTTTTACCCCATTCACCAGCTGCAATAACAGCCCGGCCCATATGCCAAAAGAAGTAGAATACCTCACCGCCATCTGCGACTGCCCTGCCAGCATAGCTATGCCCCGCTCAGACCAGTCCTTCCTGTCATAAACGATTGATAGATAGATCAGGTTCGACGCCATTACGGCATTACCACTGGGAGTGGCTCCGTCATAAACTTCCTTTTTACGTATGATAACATCGGTTTGGCCGGCTTCCGTATAATAGAAATAAATGCCCCCTTCGTCTGAAAAATTCGTAATAACATACTCCGTCAACTCTTTTGCTTTATCCAACCATCCTGCATCTCCCGTTACTTCCTGCAAAGCGATCAAAGCACGTACCAGCCACGCATAATCATCCAGAAACGCCGGATATTTCGCTACGCCGGCTTTAAATGTATGAAAAAAAGACTGTTTATCAAGCTGTTGCAGATTTTTCAGGCAAAAATTCATGGCATTAACGCCCATCTCCCTGTACTGCTCCACCCCAAGTGCGGCATAAGCCCTACAACAGGCGTGTATCATCAACGCATTCCACCCCAGTATGATCTTATCATCCAATCCCGGCCTGATCCTTTTGGCCCTCGCCGCCATCAGTTTTTCCCTGCTCACTGCCAGACTTCTTTCCAGCGCCTCTTCCGTAATCCCATTCTCTGCCGCAAAAACTGCCGCAGGCTTTGTGACCCATAAAATATTGGTTTCCTCCCAGTTACCTTCTTCTGTGACATCATAAAATGCGCAGAATAAGGCGGCGTCTGGTCCGAGTATCGCTTCTATTTCCTCCCGGCTCCAGGTATAGAATTTCCCTTCTACTCCCTCCGAATCAGCATCCAGCGCACTGTAAAAGCCTCCTCCGGCATCTGTCATCTCCCTCTTCACAAAGCCAAGGGTATCTGCTATCGTCCGTGCATACAACTCGTTCCTGGTCTGCTGGTAAGCTTCACTCATCACGTCTACCAGCAAGGCATTGTCGTACAGCATCTTCTCAAAATGAGGCGCGAGCCATTTGGCGTCCGTACTGTAACGGGCAAATCCACCTCCCAGCTGATCGTAAATCCCTCCCTGGATCATTTTATCCAGGGATAACAGGGCCTGTTGCAGCGCCTGTGGCTCGTTAAAACTATGATGATACCTTAGCAGGTACTGAATAATAAATGTTCCGGGAAACTTGGGGGCACTGCCGAAGCCTCCCCATACCTTATCTCCCTGCTGCATCATGTTGCTGAAGATCGTATTACACTGTTCTTTCGTAAACAGTTCTTCCTTCGGCACCAGTTGCAGGTCAATCGGCTTCTCTCCAAAGCGGGAAGCCTGTGTCAGATGATCCCGCATGTTTTCTGCCTGGGTTTCCAGGTCTTCCCTGCGCTCTTTGAAAGCCTGGGACAATGCCATTAACACTTCCTTCCATGAAGGACGGTTAAATGCTTTCACCGGCGGGAAATAGGTTCCTCCGTAAAAAGGCAGTTTATCTGGCGTCAGGAACACGTTCAGCGGCCATCCGCCGGAACCTGTCATTGCCTGTACCGCATCCATATAGATGTGATCCAGATCAGGACGTTCTTCCCTGTCTATCTTGATATTGATGAAAAGCTCGTTCATGATACGGGCGGTCTCGGCATCTTCGAAACTCTCCCGCTCCATAACATGACACCAATGGCAGGCGGCATATCCAATACTGACTAAAATAGGTTTATCTTCTACTTTGGCCTTTTGCAGTGCTTCCTCTCCCCATGGATACCAATCTACCGGGTTGTGTGCATGCTGCAGCAGGTAAGGACTGGTTTCTTTCGCTAGTCTGTTCACAGTTATGGTTATTCTGTTGTTTTTCTACAGTATTATGGTTTGTACGTGTTTTCCCTGATCCCCTTCCGTTACCTCAAATATAACAAAGGGACAGCGTTTGCTGTCCCTTTACTCAATTATTTTGCGGTAATTTTCGTGTTATTTTTTGTTTATCGCCGCCAGGTATTGCTCAAGAGCTGCCACCATGGAGGGCGCCTGCGGAGTAGGAGCTTTCACATCCAGCCTCAGACCAGCTTCTTCAACGGCTGCTGAGGTGGTAGGACCGAAAGAACCGATACGGGTGCCATTCTGTTCGAACTTTGGAACGTTCTCAAACAGCGACTTTACACCATACGGACTGAAGAAGACGATCATATCATATTCAGTGCCTTCCAGCAACTCTTTCACATCGTTAGAAACTGTTTTGTACAGTGTAGCAGTGGCGTATTCGCACTTGTTGGCTTTCAGCCACTCTTCGATGTCTTTACGCTGACTGTCAGAGCTGGGGAACAGGAACTTTTCATTGTCGCGGTGCTTGTTCATCACTTCCAGCAGGCTTTTGGTAGAACCATCAGCACCATAGAATACCTTACGTTTCCGGTACAGGATGAATTTCTGCAAATACAGGGCAATAGCTTCTGTGATACAGAAGTACTTACAGTCCTGGGACACCTTGATTTTCATTTCCTCACAGATCCTGAAAAAATGGTCTACAGCATTTCGGCTGGTAAAAATAACCGCCGTAAAGTTCTGTATGTCAATCTTTTGTTTCCTGAAGTCTTTTGCGGACAGTCCCTCCACCCTTATAAACGGATAAAAATCCAATTTAACATTGAATTTTTTCGCTAGTTCAAAGTATGGTGATTTTTCTGTTTCAGGCTTAGGTTGGGAAATTAGAATTGACTGAATGTGTTTTGCTTGCAAATCTTTTTTTGGCCCGCCTTTAATCATACGTTTTTTTGCTCTTGTGTTAACAATAGGCAGTTTTTTATCAGAGACCACCAGTTAACGCGACCAGCAACACCTTAGTTATTATTAAAACCGGCGCTACTTCGAATGCGCAAAGGTAAAGAAAAAAATGTAATCTGCTGAAAGATAAGTATTGTTTTACCACTGAATACGACCGGATATACCGGTATGCCACCAATAAAACAATAAAGAATATAGAGATATACATAAACGCTTTTGCCAATTCCGGCGTGCAAAAAGCTAAGATTACCAGGAATGGCACCAGCAGAATACCCAAAACCTTATTGATCAGATACAAAATGAAGATATAGGCATCTGCCAGTTCACTGCTACCGAATAACCAGCCACAGAAGCGCAGCATCAGGTATTTTACCCCGTATACAACTGTTACCAGTACTATCAGGCCGGGTATGGCCATCCAGGCAGTATTGCTGGTAATGTACTGCTGACGGTACATCAGCAGGTAGAGGTACAATGCCAGACTGATCACAAAAAAGCTGTTCAGCAGGAAATTGGGGAAAGGCGACTGTGATAACTGATCCTTTAGTTGGCGCTGACTCAGCGTAGGATTCATAAAGGCCCTAAACAGGTCTGAGAAGTATTTCAGATAGCTCAAGCGGATAATACCCAACAGCAATACTACACCTGCCATGACATATACCAGCCAGTCGAGATCGTCGTACACCCTCAGCTTGTTCACATCCAGCCGGGTGGGCTTATTACTCTTTAAAAACACATTCTTTGCTGCCAGCTCCTTCAGGAACAGATCATAGGTCGTTTCCTGTCTCGAAGGTACGACAGTCTGCTGCTGTGCGCTATCAGCGGGAACCGCCGCAGTAGCAGGAGTTATAGCGGTTGGGACTGCCGGAACAGCAGGAGTAGTAGCTACTGGCGCTGCCGGAGCTGCAGGCCTTAAAGCACTTGCAGGTATCGTTACACCTGCGCTATCCTTTTTGACTACCGGCACTTTCTTCTTCACTGGCCTGGCAGTAGTATCACGGGGAGCGTTCTGCACTTTTGCAGGCGCATTCTGCACTGCCGGCTCCTGCCGTACAGTACTATCCGTCTGGGCCGCCAAACGTAAACAGGGTATAATGAACAGAAGCAACAACCAGTTTCGCACCAGGAAATATTTTAAAATGCCGTTTAAAGTTGGACAAAGATATAAAAATTGTCTATCCGCTACAGATCGTATACGATAATAATCATATACTTATTTAAGGATCGTCAACAACGACTATAAAGATGAAACCTTATTCAGATTCTGCCACACTGTCCATAAACGCAATAATCCGTATCTTTATTTTCGCAGCGATAGCTTCCATATTAATATCATTTTCACCCGATCAGGATTCCTTTAAGTCCACCTCAAGTCCACCTAATATCCACCTTAACTCCAGGTATAATACGGGCATATAACAGCCAGGATACTGCTTTTCAACAGGGATAGGCAATAGCATTACGTGGAAAAAACCTGGAGATGTTAAAATAATATACCTCACTATTCACGTACCTTTGCCGCTGCTTTCATTGGGATCGCCCTTGCTGTCACAATAATGAACATAAACAGCAGGGAATAACCCCACTCATCGAACAACAAAAAACATGGCAGGTATCTATCTACATATTCCTTTTTGCAAACAGGCTTGTTATTACTGCAACTTTCATTTTTCCACCTCTCTTGCACTGCAACCAGCCCTGATAAAGCAAATGCTGCATGAAATCATGCTGCAAAAGGACTATCTCGCCGGCCAGACCGTTACCAGCATCTACTTCGGAGGAGGAACACCCAGTCTCCTCGCCAAAGAAGATCTGCAGCAACTGCTGGACAAACTGTACAATACCTTCAAGATATCCACCGACGCAGAGATCACCCTGGAAGCCAACCCTGATGATCTCTCCCCTGAAAAGCTCAGGGACCTCCGTGCTGCCGGCATTAACCGGCTGAGCATCGGGGTACAGTCCTTCCATGAGGAAGACCTCCGCTGGATGAACCGTGCGCACAATAGTCAACAAGCCTTACAATGCATCCGGGACGCTCAGGCTGCAGGGTTCAACAACCTGACCATAGACCTGATCTACGGCGGACCTACCCTCACCGATGAAGGCTGGGCAGCCAATGTACAGCAGGCCATTGATCTCGGTGTTCAGCATCTTTCCTGTTATGCCCTCACCGTAGAACCGGGCACTGCCCTGGACCAGTTCATCCGCAAAAAGAAAGTACCGGCCGTAGACATCGACAAGGCCGCACGTCACTTTGAAATGCTCATGCAGTGGACCACCAAAGCAGGTTATGAACATTATGAGATCTCCAATTTCGCCCTACCCGGATGGCATTCCCGGCATAACAGCAGCTATTGGCAGTCCCAACCTTATCTCGGACTAGGTCCCTCTGCACATTCCTTCAACGGCCACTCCCGCCAGTGGAACATCGCCAATAATGCCCTTTACATCAAAAGCCTGGAGCAAAACACCATTCCCTTCGAACTGGAAGAACTGACGCCCACCATGATGCTGAATGAGTACATCATGACCACCCTCCGCACCTCCCAGGGTTGCCTGCTGCCAGTGGTAGCTAAACGCTTCGGAGTTGATACCCGCGATACGCTGCTGAAAATGGCCCGACCTATTATCGATAAAGGTTGGATGGTGTTGAAAGAGGACGCACTGGTGCTGACTCCGGAAGGAAGACTGTTTGCGGACGGGATCGCTTCCGACCTGTTTTTCTGACAACGATATAACTGAAAGATATAGTCGGTATTCGGTACGACTATAGCGCGATGCTATATCTATAGGCCCTGTAGTCCTACATTAGGCCTACCGTTCTATAGCATTCGCTATAGAGCAGTCCCTATAATGCTATAGTAAGGAGCCTATAGGTAGGAGATCCCACTATAGTTGCACTATAGTCCTACCGAATATGTACCGGGATCAAACTTCTATATAATTGGGTACAGATACCGCTTTAACAATGTTTGTACGGCATCAATACCCGTATTGATACTGTTAAAAGCACAAAAAAAAGCCATAGCACCCGCAGGTACTATGGCTCCGAATTATCTTCACAATTCCTCCTTACTTCACACCAAACTTGTATACACAGGTAGAGGTATAAGTCTCACCTGGCTTCAGCACTACTGAAGGGAAAGACGGCTGGTTAGGGGAATCAGGGAAATGCTGTGTTTCCAGGCAGAAAGCACCACGGTGAACGTATGTCTTGCCTTCCTTACCCTTATCGGTACCATCCAGGAAGTTACCACCATAGAACTGTACGCCAGGCTCGGTTGTCCATACTTCCAGGAAACGGCCGCTCTGTGGTTCCTGTACGGTAGCCGCCAGAGACAGTTCCTTGCCTTTTTTGTTCAGTACATAGTTGTGGTCATAGCCCTTACCGAATTTCAGCTGCTCGAAATCAGCATCCACTCTTTCTCCGATTTTGGTAGGAGTGGTAAAGTCCATCGGCGTACCTTTTACCGGCTCCAGTTTACCTTTAGGGATCAGGGTACTGTCAACAGGGGTATATTTATCTGCATTGATATACATGATATGATCATTGATATCACCGTTGCCGGCGCCATGCAGGTTAAAGAAAGAGTGATTGGTCAGGTTTACTACGGTAGCTTTATCAGTAGTAGCGGAATAATCGATCTTCACTTCGTTGCTGTCTGTCACTTCGTAGGTGAGGGTGATATCCAGGTTGCCAGGGTATCCTTCTTCACCATCTTTTGACAGGTAGTGCAGTTTCAGGGTATGATCATTAGGCTGCTCTGCATCCCATACCACGTCATTGAAGCCTTTTTTACCGCCATGCAGGTGGTTTACACCATTGTTTGTAACCAGGGTGTATTCTTTGCCATCCACTTTGAATTTGCCTTTGGCAATACGGTTACCGTAACGTCCAACGATACCGCCATAATACCTTTCCTTGGTGTTCACATACTGGTCGATATTGTCATATCCCAGTTCCACATCAGCCAGTTGTCCCTGCTTATCAGGAGCCAGCAGGCTAACGATCTTGGCGCCATAGTTTGTGATAGCTACCTGGAGATTGCCTTTTTTCAGGTGGTACAGTTTTACCTGTTTGCCATCAACCATTTTGTCAAATGCAGCATCTGATATCTGTCCTGCGGAAACAGTGTCTTGATTCGTACTCATACTATCTGTTGTATTATTGTTGGTTTTTGTACCAGACTGGCAGGCGCTTATGCTTACCGCGGCCGCCACCGTTAGAAGTGGAATAATGTTTTTCATATTTGGAAGTTATAAGGGTACAATATACGCTTTCTATATTAAAACTGATAGCATTATGCCAATGTAAAAACGCTGATCACCACAAAAAAATGTAGCGATCAGCGTTCAATTATAGTATTTTATCTGTTGACGGATACTCTTACCAACCCAGCAGGTAAGCAAATATCAATGGCGCTACGATAGTAGCATCAGATTCAACGATAAATTTCGGCGTGTTAATATCCAGTTTACCCCAGGTGATCTTCTCGTTAGGCACAGCACCGGAATAAGAACCATAAGAAGTTGTAGAGTCAGAGATCTGGCAGAAGTAGCTCCAGAAAGGAACATCATGCCATTCCAGATCCTGGTACATCATTGGCACCACGCAGATAGGGAAGTCGCCCGCGATACCACCACCGATCTGGAAGAAACCTACGCCCTTACCA
The DNA here is from genome assembly GCF_900102545.1 of Chitinophaga filiformis. Taxonomy (GTDB): domain Bacteria; phylum Bacteroidota; class Bacteroidia; order Chitinophagales; family Chitinophagaceae; genus Chitinophaga; species Chitinophaga filiformis. The sequence goes on from NZ_FNBN01000001.1 coordinate 1,151,883, forward strand.
GCGGAATTGTTACGGTACCACTCAGTCAGCCATACCATGTATTCGATACCGCTCTTCATGGTAGAAGCCTGCAGTTCACCCTTGATCACATAAGAAGCGAAGATGTTACCCATGGTACTGTCTTCCCATCCTGGCACAACGATCGGAATATTACGTTCTGCAGCAGCGATCATCCAGCTGTTTTTCGGATCGATCTCATAGTGTTCTTTCATCACACCGCTCAGCAGCAGCTTGTACATGTATTCGTGTGGGAAATAGCGTTCGCCCTTTGCTTCCGCGTCTTTCCAGATCTTAACAATATGTTCCTGTATACGGCGGAAAGCTTCCTCTTCAGGGATACAGGTATCTGTCACCCTGTTGAAACCACCCTGTAACAGATCCCATTCTTCCTGTGGGCTCAGGTCACGGTAATGAGGTACCCTTTTGTAGTGTGTGTGGGCTACGAGGTTCATTATATCCTCTTCCAGGTTAGCCCCGGTACAGGAGATAATGTCTACTTTTCCCTGGCGGATCATTTCCGCGAAAGAAATGCCCAACTCGGCGGTACTCATGGCACCAGCAAGGGATACCAGCATTTTACCGCCCTCCAGCAAATGTGTTTCATATCCCTTGGCAGCATCTACCAGTGCGGCCGCATTGAAGTGGCGGTAGTGGTGCTGGATAAATTGAGAAACAGGTCCTTTATTCATGTCCGTTTATAAGTTTAAAATCCATTAGAGAACGGCAAAGGTAAGGAAATAAAAAAATAGCCCATAATAGCGGCTGCTACTATGGACTATGCTGACTATGGACTTTCAACTGATGAACTGATGTCTAAACTTTTTTCATGTTCTGGTAAACACTCAGGTCGCCGTTCGGGCCAGCCTTGATCACTTTCCAGGTCTTTTCACCTTCCAGTGTAACATAATAAACGGTAGATCCTTCACTGTCAAATTCCACTACCCAGCGAACTACATCCTTAGGGTAACGTTTTGCCAGTTTGTTGGATACAGCCAGTGGCAGATACTGCTCGTCAATGTAACGGCGGGTAGCCAGCAGGTTACCTTCTCCGTCAAAGTAAGCAGTTACACTGCGTGCGTTCAGGTTAAATTTAGCCATAAACGTCTTGTTGTCTTCGCTGTACCACTTTACATCGGAAGCACCGGCAAACTCTTTATTAAGGGCTTGTTTCAGCTTGGAAGTTGCTTCCATTTCTTTAGTACCAGCGAAGGCAAATTGTGTGGAGAAGAAAAGTACTGCAGCAAATAAGAGCAGCATTCTTCTGAAACGGTTACCAGGTAACCGGGTTGCATCCGCAGATGCAGTTGTGAGGTTAGTTGAATTGATGCTAGGTTTCATGGCGGAAACTTTTATTGGTTTGTTTTGTGATGTAAATGTACATGTTAGATGAGGTGCGGGTCAAATGCTTTGTTATAAGTGGATACGCTAGATTACTTGGCTAAAACCACCTATACTGCCTGCATGCTTATCTTACCTTATCTTCCCATATACTTCCTTTGCCATGCACATGTTGCGCTGAACGCCCGATTGTTGCAACGGTCTCCGTTAAGCTTTTGTTAAACTGGACAGAAATTCCAGGATCATTGACGAATGGAATTATTGCAGTTCTCTATTGTCCCTTTACCAATGGTTAACGATTTTTATTCACTGTTTAACTTCGGGTGTTATCAACATGACGACACAAATGTCAGCACATTTTTCATTTCGGGCAATCACCATAAATGGTATAAAAACTAACCTAAAGCGGTGATTTAACAAGTCTTAACACGCACGTAACATTGAAGCTGTATAGGATGCACTCGTTTGCAAAATGCAGTAGCTCCAAAAGTTATTCTATCTTCAGTGTATGAATTACCTGGCCCACGCATATCTCTCTTTTCATGATCAGTCGCTGATAGTAGGCAATATGATTGCTGATTATGTAAAAGGTAAGCAATGGCAGGAATATGATCCGGCTATACAGCAAGGTATACAGTTACACAGGGCTATTGATACCTTTACAGATACACATTCTGTTACATTGGCCGCCAGGGAATACTTTCAGCCCTCATGTGGCAGGTATAGTGCTGTATTCATTGACATTGTATACGATCATTTCCTGGCTACAGATCCTACCATTTTTACAGATACGACCCTGACTGCTTTTTCGAAAGAAGTATATACTGCTTTAGCCGGTCATCATGATATACTGCCGCCTGTATTCCAGCAGGTGTTCCACCATATGCGGCAACATAACTGGTTGTATGGTTACAGGTTTATGGACGGTATTTATAAGAGCTTTAATGGTATCGTTCACAGGGCCAAATATCTCGATGTTACGGCAGACGCTCCTTATGCAGTACTACATGAACATTATGATACACTGGCTGCACATTACCGTACATTCTTTCCCGAATTGGTCGCCTTCGTTAAAACTTACACACATTAAATCGTAGGTTTGCACCATTATTCTTAACATTTGAATTGATAGCCAACAATGAAAAATCCAGTACGAGTAATGCTGCTTATCGCCATAGCAGGCTTCACCGGCCTTTCGGGCTATGCGCAGGAAAAAAAGATGCCCCCTTTGGATGCCAGCCCTATGGACATGGCCTATTATCCTGTAATGTATCCTTACGTAGTGAAAGTAAAAGGTGAACCCGGATCACTTGTAGCACGTGTTATTTACAGCCGTCCACAGAAAAAAGGCAGAAAGATCTTTGGTGAACTGGAATCTTATGGCGAGATCTATCGCCTCGGCGCCAATGAAGCCACAGAAATAGAGTTCTTCCGTCCCGTTGTAATCGGTGGCAAAGCCATTCCTAAAGGCCGTTATACACTCTATGCCCTGCTTTCCGAACAGAAATGGACCATGATCGTTAACCGTGAAACAGATATCTGGGGCGCATTTAAATACGATCAGCGTAAAGATGTGGTAAGAACAGATGTACCGGTTAATAAACTAACCACACCTGTAGAACCTTTTACAATCGTTTTCGAAAAGGCAGACTATGGCGCTAATCTAGTAGTAGCCTGGGATACCACGAGTGTAAGCCTTCCCATTAAATGGTCAGAAAAAGCATCTGCTGCTGTAAAGACTGATAAAAAGAAATAAGTACCTGTTTAAATCATCAGTAATGCACCACAGCGCATCATGTGAATAAGAGACCGTTTAACCCGACTGCAACAGTAGATAGTTTACACAACAACATAGCGCAAAAGATTAAAAGCGAAAAGGGAATAGCAAGCTATTCCCTTTTCGCTTTTAATTAAGTAAGAAAAAAGGCGGTAAGATTACCGCCCACGAATTTTAACCATATCCTATGAAAAACCTTTTCAAATGTAGGGCGAATTACTGCGCGGAAACTACGGTTTCGGCTGAGTGAACAAATTTTGTTCGTGAATGTTGCATTTTCTTCGGTAAAGGAACTTTTGAAAGCGATTTCGGACAAAAACCACGCCTGTAGGCCGTATTTATACTTCAGCCTGGTGCTGCGTAGAACTACTTATTTGCCTTTTTTATTATCTGATGAGCTATCTTATTGGATGTCTTTAAGATAGCATTCACAGCGTATGCAATAACGTCCGACTTTCACCCTCTATTCGCCGCAATGCCGGAATTAGTACCTTTGGAACTTTCAGATTAACAGATCATCTCACAACAAAATATTTCAGGCATGAAGCTGGGAACTAAACTCATACACGCAGGCGTTAGCCCGGATCCGTCAACCGGGGCAATAATGACCCCAATCTTTCAGACATCCACCTATGTACAAAGCGCCCCCGGCCAGCATAAAGGCTATGAGTACGCCCGTACACAAAATCCTACCCGCGATGCATTACAGGATGCCCTTGCCGCTATTGAGAATGGTAAATACGGTATCTCCTTCGGTAGTGGCCTTGCCGCAACCGACGCTGTGTTGAAATTGCTCAACCCCGGCGATGAAGTGATTGCCTCCAACGACCTTTATGGTGGCACTTACCGCATTTTCACCAAAATATTCGAACGGTATGGTATTAAATTCCACTTTATCGGTATGCAGGACGCAGAGAATATACGCAGGTATATCAACGCCAACACAAAACTGATCTGGATAGAAACACCTACCAATCCATTGCTGAACATTATTGATATTGCTGCCAGTGCCCGAATAGCACAGGAACATAATGTCCTGCTCTGCGTGGATAATACCTTTGCATCTCCTTACCTGCAAAATCCCCTGGACCTTGGCGCACATATTGTTGTACACAGTGCAACTAAATACCTGGGTGGTCATAGCGATGTAGTACATGGAGCTATCATCGTAAAAGATGAAGCACTGGCAAAACAGCTTTATTTCATACAGAACAGCTGCGGCGCAGTACCTGGTCCGCAGGATTGTTTCCTGGTATTACGAGGACTGAAGACCCTGCACGTACGTATGCAGCGGCATTGCGAGAATGGCGCTGCCATTGCTAACTTCCTCCGTCAGCACCCCAAAGTGGATAAAGTGTACTGGTGCGGTTTTGAAGATCATCCTAACCACCACATTGCCAAACAGCAAATGAGAGGTTTCGGTGGCATGATCTCCTTCACCCTCAGAGACGATAGCCAGGAGGCTGCCATGAAGGTATTAAGCGGCACCCATCTGTTCTCACTGGCAGAATCACTGGGTGGTGTAGAATCGCTGATAGGGCACCCCGCAAGTATGACGCATGCTTCTATACCAAGGGAAGACCGTATAGCCAATGGTCTGGTGGATTCCCTCATCCGCCTCAGTGTAGGTATCGAAGATGCCGAAGACCTTATTGCCGACCTTCAGAAAGCCATCGGGTAATCTTATTTATATACTTTCCGGGAAGTTCCACGGGGAGGGTTTGAGGAGGTATCTCACATATATCCTCAAACCCTTCGCAATCCGGGTTGCAGATCCGGGGCATTTAGCTCCGAATACTCATAAATACTCACTATCAGTCATCTATAGTAGATAATCCGTTATCTATATAAATTCCTGTAGTGTGAACATCTTTCCTTATTTTTCGGACCGCCGGTGTATCGCACCCGGAGCCATAGTACTAAAACCTAGCAACCATTATGAAATTCCAGCAACTGAAGACCTTTCTAGACGCAAAAGCGGCACATTATAATACCCCGGAATTTATCCAAGGCGATCCTATATGTATCCCGCACAGGTTTACAAAACTTCAGGACATTGAAATTTCAGGTTTGTTTGCTGCTATACTGGCCTGGGGTAACCGTACCACCATCATCAATAAGTGTACAGAGCTGATGAAGCTAATGGACGACGCTCCTTATGACTTCATCCTCAACCACAAACCAAAGGAGCGGATGAAACTACTCCGGTTCTGCCACAGAACTTTCAACGGGGTAGACCTGATGTATTTTGCAGAATTCCTCCAGGGCTATTATACAGACGTTACTTCGCTTGAATTCGCTTTCAGCGGGCATATCACATCTGAAGATGAAACCATAGAAAACGCCCTTCGTGGCTTTCATCACATGTTTTTCCTGCCGGAACACCCGGAACGGACCCGGAAACATATCTCTACTCCCGCGAGAAATTCCGCCTGTAAGAGATTGAATATGTACCTTCGCTGGATGGTCAGGAACGACGAAAATGGCGTGGATTTTGGACTATGGCAGCATATTCAGCCATCTCAGCTGGTATGCCCAATGGACGTACATGTCGGAAGAGTGGCCACCAGGCTGGGATTGATCCCTGCTGCAAAGTCAGATTGGAAAACAGCGCTTGCCCTTACCAGGCAACTCCGGCAACTGGACCCGCTGGACCCTGCCAAATATGATTTTGCCCTTTTCGGCCTGGGTGTAATTGAAAAGTATGTATAAAAAATATAGCGTAATGATGAAGCGATTTTTGGTGTCAATGGTGATGGGAGCAGTATTGGCTCTGCCTGTGAAAGCCCAGACCGATGAAAAAAGAGATTATATAGACCTTGGCTACAGCTTTCAGAAGGGACAAAAGTTTGAACTGAAACAGGAGAGCCGCAGTGAAACTTATACTACCGTTGATGATGTGATGCAACGCGTAACCCGCGACTTCAACAATACTATCAGCATTGATATTGATGACGTTAATCCAGGTCATGCCTACCTGACCTTCCGCTATAAAGAGCTCAAGTTCAATTTTAACGCACGTAACCAGAACATTCTGGTTGACGCCAATGTACCGAATGATAAAGAACCTTTCCAGGCTGCCCTGAAAAGCATACTGGACCATCCTTTCACGGTAGACATATCCTCTACCGGTTTCATTAACAAGATCACCGGGCTGGATGAGCTGCTGGATAAAGCATCCGCTACTTTCACCAACCTGAAGGATGACGAGCAGGACGCCTATAAGAAACTCATGAAAGACCAGTTCGGAACCAATGCCTTCCGCTCCTGGCTGGAGCAACTCCTGGTCATCTACCCGGTACGCAGTATCAAAACAGGTACCCGCTGGGAAGAGAATGTACCCATCCGCACAGGCCTGGTAGGTAGTATTGACCTCTACTGGAACCTGCAGACCTGGGATGCCCAGACAGCTAAGATCAATGGTACCGGTAAAGTGTCTACCAACAAAGTGGAAACCTTTACCATTGAAGATGGTATACAGGCTACCGCAGAGATCAGCGGAGATATCATGACAAATTACCTGATAGACCGTAATACCGGCTTACCCAGCATCTGTGCACAGAATACGGAGATGAACGGTACTTACACCTACAAGGCCAATAAAGCCAAACGGATCAAGAAAGATATCAAGGTGCCGGTGAAGATAGTGACCAACGCCTCCTACAAGATCAAACAAATGAAATAACATACAAAAGGTCCCGTCTGAGACGGGACCTTTTTACTTTTGTGTATGATACAATTATTGCCGGAAACTACCTTACAATTATCAGCAGATGCTGCCTTGCAAACAGCTCCGGGTATTACATATGACCAACTGGAAGCATTACTGGCGGAAAAACTGGAATTCCTGATCAGCACAGACTTTCAGCAATTTGTACTGCTGCTCTATAAAGTAGATGTCTCAGAATTGAAGGTCCGCAGCATACTTGAGTCAGACCTTACTCCCGGCGTGTATAGAAAGATAGCCGCATTGCTGATAGAAAGACAACAGGAAAAGATTATTGCCCGTAAAACTTATAGTCAACCTCCACCTGATGATGGTGAAGAAAAATGGTAAACAGGACTATTGCTTGTTGAACATCAGTTCCCTCACTTTCGCCTTGTCTTCTTTCTCCTTTTCCAGGTCAAAACTTGTTCCGAAGATATAATCCCATATGCTGGAACTTACGCCGAATCCTTTCTCTTCACCTTTGTAATGGTGCAGATGGTGATTACGCCATAAAGGTTTCAGGAATCTGGCAGGAGGGTTCCATGCATGAATAGCATAGTGCATACTTCCATAAATCAGGTAACCCAGTATAAAGCCGGGGAAAAACATGAAAGTATATTCTCTCAGGAAAAGATATTGTGAACCGAAAATGAGGGAAGCCAGGATCAGGCTGGGCACAGGGGGCATGAATAATCTTTGCTTGTCACGGGGGTATTCATGATGGTTGCCATGCATTACATAGATGATCCTTCTTACTCTGGGATTCTCACTGCTGAAATGGAACAGATAGCGGTGCATGATATATTCAAACAATGTCCAGCAGAACATGGCCCCCAAAAAAACTGTTACGATGTGGGCAATACTAAAACCTAATGTGGTATTGCTGTAGTATAACATGTAACTGATAATAGGCACATACATGGCCCATATCACAAGGGGATGTGTTTTGGTGAGCATCTCTAAATACCTGCTTTCAAATAGTCGCGCCTGTCCCTTGTTCTTAATCTTATCAAACTTCATAACTCCTTTATTTAATGCAAATAAGTGCTTAAACGAATGATACGTTGTTTCTTAATCTATTATTCTTAGCCGAAAAAGCATCCCGCTAATATTATGCCGATCTTAAGTGTTGCGGGGATATGTTAATATAAAGTTTACTTCCTATGCAGGGGTGGGGTCATAGACCGTTTGCTGTGTAATGATACCCTTATTTATTGAATTACAGGAGCAGTATATCCCCGCTTCAGATAATTCACTGTGTAACATCAACAGGATCAACTCACATACCATATTAAATTATCTATGGCCACCTATTTATACAGACGACATTTATAGTCATTACCCTCATACCCCTACTGACTTTTTTACAGCCAGCCCAACTCAGAAGGCATTTACTTACAGCGATGTCATTTTACCTATATTTACAGATCATACAACCAGAACCAACTGCATTATGAAACTTGTTACTTACCTCCGTGATGAGGTTGACCAGCTGGCCATCCTCGTAGGCGATCAACTGTATAACACCCAGGACCTGGATCCTCAATTGCCCGGCAACATGCAGCATTTCCTGCTCATGTGGGAAGAAGTGATAGGCATCGCCCGTGAAGCGGAAGCACAACTAAAGGCGGGTAAAACTGTCGGTAACGCCACTCCGATACCCTACCAGTCGGTAGATATACTGGCCCCGGTACCATTTCCTACCTCCTGCCGTGATGGTTACGCATTCCGTCAACACGTAGCGGCTGCACGCCGTAACCGCCGCATTGAGATGATCCCTGAATTTGATCAGTATCCCATCTTCTATTTTACCAATCATAATGCCATACAGGGGCCCGGTGACATCTACTGCATGCCTGACCATTTCGATAAACTGGACTTCGAACTGGAAGCGGCCGTTGTGATCTGTAAACCCGGCCGTAACATACCGGCTGCTGAGGCAGACAATTACATTGCAGGCTTCATGATCATGAATGACATGAGCGCACGTACGCTACAGATGGAGGAAATGAAACTCAATCTTGGTCCTGCCAAAGGAAAGGATTTCAGTACCGTGATAGGTCCTATGCTGGTTACGCCCGATGAACTGGAACACCTACTCATTCCAGCAAGGCCAGGCCATACCGGCAAGAACTATAACCTGAAAATGACCTGCCGTGTCAATGGGGTACAGGTAAGTGAAGGTAACATGGGCGACATGGACTGGACCTTCGCCGAGATCATCGAACGTTGCGCATACGGCGCCAATATCCTGCCAGGCGATGTGATAGGCAGCGGCACCGTAGGCACCGGCTGCTTCCTGGAACTGAATGGCACCGGTAAACTCAATGATCCCAATTACCAGGAACAATGGTTGAAGCCCGGCGACGTAGTGGAAATGACGATAGATGGATTAGGTACATTGACCAACACCATTGTGGAAGAAGATTCTACTTTTTCTATTCTGCAATTGAAAAAATAAATACGCTACATGCAGATCATTCCAGGGCAGATCAAAACAGCACAACTGCATAACTATTTACAGGGCGCTATCGCTCCCAGACCTATTTGTTTTGCCAGCACGGTCGATAAGGACGGACGCCCGAACCTGTCTCCCTTCAGCTTCTTTAACCTGTTCGGCAGTAACCCTGCCACACTTATATTTTCACCCTCACGCAGGGTACGTGATAATACCACCAAACATACCCTGGAGAACGTACTGGAAACCATGGAAGTGGTGATCAACGTAGTCAACTATGCGATGGTACAGCAAGCCTCCCTTTCCAGCTGCGAATATCCTAAAGGCGTGAACGAATTCGAGAAGGCAGGATTCACCCCACAGCCTTCCGAAAAAGTGAAACCTTTCCGTGTAAAGGAAAGTCCGGTACAGTTTGAGTGTATTGTCAGGGAAGTGCTGCCACAGGGTACAGAAGGAGGGGCCGGTAATCTTATCATCTGTGAACCGGTACTGATCCACATCAATGATGCTATCTTAAATGAAAATGGCGCTATCGATCCTCATAAGATAGACCTGGTAGCCAGGATGGGAGGGGATTATTACTGCAGGGCATCCGGCGCAGCCGTATTCGAAGTAGCTAAACCGCTAACAGAACTGGGCATAGGCATCGATGCATTGCCACCCGCTATCAGGCAAAGCAATATCCTGACAGGCAATAACCTGGGACAACTGGCCAATGTACTGCAACAACCTACCGTAGATCCGGCTTTTGATGACGATCATCTGAAGAATATCATCCAGTATTACAGTATCACACCCGACGAGATGGAGAAAGAACTGCATCGTCATGCACAACGCCTGCTGGAACAGGGCCGCGTACAGGATGCCTGGCAGGTATTACTGGCTGGAACTATATAAAGATCATTCCATAAAAAACGCCTCGTATCGCAAGACACGAGGCGTTTTTTATGGAATAACTGAGTAATTATTTGCTGAACACTTTCTTTAACAGGTCAGTCGTTCTTGCAGCAGGATTAGCACGGATATTCGCTTCTTCCTTGGCAATCTGGTCAAACAGTGCATTCACCGCCATACCAGTTACATAGTCCTGCAGATCAGGATTTACCTTATTGAAAGTAGTAGGCAGTTTATTGTAAGTAGTTACAATATCACCATAGTATTTGGTAGCGCTGGTGCTGTCAAGATTGCTTTTCACTACAGGAGAGAAAGCAGCTTTCAGCTTGTCAGTGGTCTTGCCTTTAAAGTATTCAGTCGCAGCGTTATTACCGCCGGAAACCAGTTTCAGTGCATCGGTAATGCTCATTTCCTTGATCGCATCTACAAAGATAGGAGCAGCATATCCTACTGCTGATTCAGCAGCACGGTTAATAGACAGGATCGCCTTATCTACCTGGCTACCCAGCCCTACAGAACGAAGGGTATTACCAATCTTCACGGCATCAGGAGGTAATAAGAGCTTATATATTTCACTTCCGAAAAAGCCATCTTTTTTGTTCAGGGAAGCAATACCGTTAGCCACACCCTTTGCCAGGGCTTCTTTAATAGCATTACCTGCTTCTGACTGGGTAACATTACTGGATCCGGTTGTTTTAGATACAGCAGAATTAGCAGCATCTCCCAGCTTTTTCAGCAACTGGGCCTGAGACGCCGGCAATAAGGCCACACTGGATAATAACAATAGACATAGTTTCTTGTACATAGATTGATGTTGTGGTTTGATATGCAAAATAGTAACAATATTTAAGATCCGTAGATATAAAGTTAGAGCAAAAAGATCCCCCGAAGTTTAATCTAAAGTACAAGTGGTAATATGGCTGGTTATTCGTGAATAGCCAGCAGCGGAATATGCGTATGGAATGCCAGCTGAGCGGTACGGCTCCGCTTAAAGATCCCTTCAAACAATCCGTGCTTACGGGGAATGGTCAGGATCAGATCTGCATTTTCCTTATCCGCAAATTCCATAATACCATGTACCACATTGCTGTCGTCTACAAAATGGTACTTCGGATGGTAGCCTTCCAGCAAGCTATCCAGCAGCAGACTGGCCTGAGGCGTTTCCTTACCCAGTCCCTTTCCCTCCTTGTCAATATTCAGCACATGCAGCTCCGCATTGAAGACGTCCAGCAGGCGTTTCAGCGGATAAACAGGGGTATGGGTGCCTACTTTCCTGAAGTCGCAGGCAAAAACGATCTTCCTGACTGGCTTAAAAGTGGCCATAGAAGGCACAATCAATACCGGACAGGTAGTATGTTTCACCACATCTATTGTATTGGAGCCAATCAGGATCTCCTCCAGCTGGCTGCCGCCGGTAGTGCCCATAACGATCAGGTCTGCATTTTCCTCCTTACTGAGGCTATCAATGTTAGCCGCCAGGAGGGTATTGTCAGCCCGGTAGTCCAGCACCGTTCCTTCCGGCAAGTCGGCGAGGAGATCCTGTTTCATATGTTCCAGGCCTTCCAGGCTGCTGGTTTTTAGTTCATTGGGATCTACCATCGGAATGGAGGTAGGAATATCCGGAATAGGCACTATCAGTTCATACGCATGATAGAGCACAATCCGGGTAGTGCCCATCTGCTGCGCCAGCCCCATAGTATAACGGGCGGCATTGTAAGCAGTGGCGGAAAAGTCTGTAGGTACAATAATGGTTTTCATCCTTTGTTGTTTTAGAAGCTGATGAATCCCGATAGGGGTCTTATCAGTAATGAAAATTTGGTGCCAATTCCATGTTTCGTTCATTTCCCCCTTAAATCGATTATTTTTGCACTCCATTATTGTAATCAGTACTACATGACACCATTATCTGAGCAAGAGATCATACGCAGGGAGAAACTGCAGGAACTGGAGAAACTGGGCATCAACCCTTATCCGGCGGAAGAATATCCGGTAAATAATACGGCTGCCAATATCAAGGCCCTGTATACGGAGGAAACCAAGGACCAGTTCCAGGACGTATGTCTGGCTGGCCGTATCATGAGTGTACGCGATATGGGAAAGGCCGCCTTCGTGGTGATCCAGGACCATACTACACGTATTCAGTTGTATATCCGTCGTGACGATATCAGCAACGGTGACGACAAAACCATGTTCGATACCGTTTTCAAAAAGCTGCTCGACCTGGGAGATATCATAGGTGTGAAAGGTTTCGCCTTTATTACTAAAACCGGGGAATTATCTATACATGCAACCAAACTGGACGTGCTGGCAAAATCCATCCGTCCATTACCCGTGGTACGTGAAAAAGAAGGAGAGACTTTCGATGCAGTTACTGATCCAGAGTTCAAATACCGTCAGCGTTATGTAGACCTGATCGTAAATCCACAGGTAAAGGATGTGTTCATCAAACGCACCCTCATCCTGAAAACGATCCGCGACTTCTATAATGAAATGGGCTACCTGGAGGTGGAAACGCCTATCCTGCAGCCTATTCCCGGTGGTGCAGCGGCCCGTCCGTTCACTACCCACCACAATGCGCTGGACATCCCGCTGTACCTGCGTATTGCCAATGAACTGTATCTCAAACGCCTCATCGTAGGCGGTTTTGAAGGGGTATATGAATTTGCGAAAGACTTCCGTAACGAGGGTATGGACCGTACCCACAACCCGGAATTCACCGTAATGGAAATGTACGCCGCCTATAAAGACTATGAGTGGATGATGCGTACCACTGAAACCCTGCTGGAAAAGATCGCTATCGCCCTCCACGGCACTACAGAAGTACAGGTAGGCGAGAGAACGATCAACTTTAAAGCGCCTTTCCGCAGGATCAGCATGTACGACGCCATCCTCGAACATACCGGTATCGACGTTTCCAACATGGACGAAGAACAGCTGCGCGCAACCTGTGGCCAGCTGGGCATCCATGTGAAACCGAGCATGGGTAAGGGCAAACTGATAGATGAGATCTTCGGTGAGAAATGTGAGGCTTCTTATGTACAGCCTACCTTCATCATCGATTATCCGGTGGAAATGAGTCCGCTGACCAAGAAACACCGCAGCAAACCAGGACTGGTAGAGCGCTTTGAACTCATGGTGAACGGTAAGGAACTGGCTAATGCCTATAGTGAGCTGAATGACCCGATCGACCAGCGTGCACGCTTTGAAGAGCAGGTACAACTGATGGAACGTGGTGATGATGAAGCTATGTACATCGACTACGATTTCCTCCGTGCGCTGGAATATGGTATGCCGCCAACCTCCGGTATCGGTATCGGTATTGACCGCCTTACCATGATCATGACGAATCAGCCTTCCATCCAGGACGTGCTGTTCTTCCCGCAGATGAAACCGGAGAAGACCGCGTAGTATTTCTTTTTCCCTTCGGGGAAGATTTGAGCCGGAATATAGCGCTCGTAATAATATTTGAACGGGTGTATCATCATTGTGATACACCCGTTTTGTTTTACCCCGGGTTGCACCCGGGGCTACAAACACGCGGCACCTACGGAGCCGATTGCCGCGAATGATTCCATTATGCGTTTCTGGGCTTGCACCATTTCGTTCCCCCGGGGTTGCACCGCGCTACAAACACACGGCACCTAAGGAGCCGATTGCCGCGATTGATTCCGTTATGCGTTTCTGGGCTTGCACCATTTCGTTCCCCGGGGGTTGCACCGCGCTACAAACACACGGCACCTACGGAGCCGATTGGTGCGAATGGCTCTGTTATATAAATAATCATCGCCATCGAATTCGATGACAATCCCCCAACCATTTCCCACTACATTTGTTAAAAATCCAAAACCGTATGAAAACTATCGTTCCCACCAGAGTCGCGATCATCATCTACGCTGTTGTTATGGGTCTTTTTGGTATCACCCATTTGGTACACGCCAAAATCATGGCAGCCATTGTGCCCATTCCTGGTGGCATTATCTGGGTTTACATTACCGGCCTGGGGCTAATCCTGGCAGCGATCGCTTTCATTATTAATAAGTCGGTAAGACTCGCGGGATACCTGCTGGCGCTCTTCCTCCTCATTGTCATTATACTGGTGCATATTCCCCATGCCACTGAAGACCTGCCATCGCTCACGATGCTCCTGAAAGACGTTGCCCTGATGGCTGCGGCCATTATTATAGCGAATACCGGAAAATAGGTCCATTGCTCCGCCCATCGCAATTTAAGACTGATCATTCCTTTATTTAATTATTTTAGCTCTTTTACAAGGAAACTTTACAACAAGAGCTAAAACATGCATACAACACGTTACGGGTCAGCCTGTTTCATAGCACTGAGTGTTCTCAGTCTCAGCCTGCAGGCACAGGACAAAAAAGACCTGTCATTCCGCCAGATCTTCAGAGGAGAAACGACCGGCCTTTATCAACCACTACCATCTATCAGAGGATGGGCTGACGACACACATTACATCGAATACCGCACTACAGGCGGCGCCTCCAAAGCATGGAAAGTGGATGCTGCGACCGGCAAGGCAGAACCTTATGCCACACCGCCGGAAGGAGCTACCGTACAGGTACGTGATCACGACATCATCTACACTTCAACAGAGGGTACCGAAACAAAACTCACCAGCGATACCGCCCAGGAAAGGAACCCTACGCTTTCTCCTGATGGTAAGTATGTCGCCTTTACCCGCGCCAATGACCTCTACAGTATTGAGATCGCCACCAAAAAGGAGATCCGCTATACCACAGACGGCTCTGACGTAGTTTACAACGGTTGGGCATCCTGGGTATATTATGAGGAAATCCTCGGCCGCGCCTCCAGATACCGTGCTTTCTGGTGGAGTCCCGACAGCCGCTACCTGGCTTACATGCATTTCGATGATTCTAAAGTACCTGTCTTCCCTATCTACAGCGAAAAAGGACAGCACGGCTACCTGGAAAACACCCGCTACCCTGAAGCCGGCGACACCAACCCTGCCGTGAAAATAGGTACCGTACTGGTAACCGGTGGTAAGACCTTATGGGCCGACTTCAACGAAAAAGATGACCAATACTTCGGCGCTCCCTTCTTCACTCCGGAAGGACGCTTATGGGTACAATGGATGAACCGCGGACAGGACAATCTGAAGATCTATGAGATCAATCCTGAAAACGGCCAGAAAAAGGAAATCTATGACGAAAAGCAGTCCACGTGGATCGACTGGTATGACAACATTCCCTTCCTCACAGGCAACAAAGGTTTCATCCTGAGAAGCGATAAAACCGGCTGGGCACATCTTTACTGGCACAACATGGATGGCTCACTGAACAAACAGCTGACCTCCGGCAACTGGACAGTAAAAGACATTACCGCCATCGATAATAAACAAGGCATCATCTACTTCACTGCCCGCAAAGAGGCATCTCCCCGTACAGACCTCTACCAGGTCAGCATGAAAACAGGCGCTATCACCCGCCTCACCTTCGGCGACTACTTCCATGCGGTAGATGTAAGTCCTAACGGCAGCTACTTCGTGACCACCTACTCCAATCTATCCACTCCGCCCAAAATGGCGTTGCTGAACAATAAAGGCAAAGTGATCAGAGAACTTGGCGATGCCAAAGGTAGCCAGTTCAGCCAATACAATCTCGCTGGCACCACCCTGCAATACTACAAGACCCGCGACGGTCTGGAACTTCCGATGACCATCACCATGCCATTACATATGCAGCCAGGTAAGAAGTATCCCATCCTGATCAGCATTTATGGCGGTCCTGATGCGGGCACCGTATACGACAACTGGAAGATGCCGCTCAGCACCCAATGGTGGGCGCAGGAAGGCGTTATCCAGGTTGCTATCGATAACCGCAGTTCCGGTCAGCTGGGTAAAATGGGGATGAACTACATTCACCGTCAGTTGGGCAAGCATGAAATTGAGGACTATATGGATGCCGCAAAATGGTTGAGGGCGCAGCCCTGGACTGACACCACCAAGGTCTGCATGACGGGTGGCAGTTTTGGCGGTTACATGACCTGCATGGCATTAACTTATGGCGCCGATGTCTTCACGCACGGTATGGCGAACTTCGCTGTAACTGACTGGCAGTTGTATGACAGCCATTATACTGAGCGCTATATGGATACCCCTCAGGAGAATCCTGAAGGTTATCGTATTACTTCTCCTCTCACATATGCAGACCGCTATAAAGGCCTTCTGCGTATCGTGCATGGTACAATGGATGACAATGTGCATATGCAGAACAGCATTCAGTTTGTTGATAAGCTGGAAAACCTTGGGAAGCATTTCGAGTTTATGGTGTATCCGGGAGAAAGGCATGGCTGGCGTAATAGCGTTAAGAACAGGCATAGCGACAATGAGATGTACCGTTTCATTTATAGCAATCTGCTGGAGCGTCCTTTTCCGAAGGAGTTTGAGCAGTAGTCTTGTTTGATATTTTTTGGGGCCGGTTGGTGTTATACTGACCGGCTTTTCTATTCTTGATTGTTTTTTTGAGGCCGTTTGGTTGCTACTGCCGTTTTCGCGAATTCTTTGCAATTATCGCTTGTTGTTTTGGAACCCGTTTTGTCGCAGCTGCCGCTGCGGCTTCAGAGTGGGCCCCGGCTGAGTTCTTTGAAGCTTCTTGCCTATGGAGCTTAGAGGGTCGTATTCAGCTTTAGAATATATATTAAACCCCTGGCAGATCGTATCAGCCAGCTTCAAACAACTTAGGCCTTGGGGCTCCACCTGAAGCCTTCCGCTATTTTGGGGTTTAAATGGATAGCGGGGCGACAGTTATTCAGCTCGGTACTTTACCCACATAGTATTTAATCTGAACTTGTTTAATCTAAACTTATTTAATCTAACCTCATACTCACAGAAATACCCATTTATACCCAATGGCGGCTGAATATCTGAATACCTGAATATCTGATGACACTGGCGTATCCCCTGAACAGAAAGCACTCCATAACTCCTACTAGCTGTCAGGAAAGGTGCAGGTGGGAATCCCTGGCCTAATGTTGTTTGAAGCCGATGATACGACCTATCAGGGGTTTAATGGATATTCCAAAGCCCAATACGACCTCCCTAAGCTTCATAGGCAAGAAGCTTCAAAGAACTCAGCCAGGGATCCCACCTGCAACCTTTCCGATAACCATACCCCCAACCCCATAAATCCAGACAGGACAATCAGGGAAACCCAATATGGCAATCCACCCAGCCAAGGTAAGCTGAAGTGCTACAGATACCATGAAGAATGCTAAGAACAACAAAAGGCTAAAACCAGATAAAAAGAAGGAAAGAAAGCCCAGGAATAGCTAAAGAGAGTATTCCATCCGTGAACGTAAGGATTTTCCGGTTTAACGTATCAGACAATACAAGCAAAATACCTCTCGTTTCCGGTGAACGTATCAATTTTTCAGGTAAACGTTAAAGGGAAAAAGACGTATTACGAACCGGTCAGTAGTTCGTACATCAAGCGCGATTTCAGAGTTAAAAGAAGGAAAACCGTTGCTGGGAAAGGATCTGAGCTAAAATATGGAAAGTTGTAGAAAAAGAAACGGGGCTGCAAGACTACAGCCCCGAAAAATTTTAACCATATCTTTATTGAAAAACCTGTACCAAAGGTGCGCGTATTTTACATACCCTCAAAGGGCATTCTAGTGAATGCTATATTTTACTTGGGGAACGCATCGAAACAGAAGGTGAACGTATAAGGATAAGTAGGGAAAAAAATACCCATTTTCA
The DNA here is from genome assembly GCF_900102545.1 of Chitinophaga filiformis. Classification (GTDB taxonomy): domain Bacteria; phylum Bacteroidota; class Bacteroidia; order Chitinophagales; family Chitinophagaceae; genus Chitinophaga; species Chitinophaga filiformis. Next base: position 1,169,794 of record NZ_FNBN01000001.1, read on the forward strand.
GGGATTTTCCGGAGACCATCTTGATAAGTATAATTGAAAGTCAGTTACTGAGGCAAAAGGGGTTAAAAGTACAAACTAGATCTAAAATAGAAGGGCGGTAAGAATACCGCCCTTGTAATAATTTTAACCATATCCTATGAAAAACCTGAGCCAAAGATATAGCAGGCTCCCATGTGTTGACATGCTATTTCCGTGAACGTTATAAAATAGTTCGTAAAACAGCCTGTTTGGATAGGTCAGCAATCATATACTAAATATTATCATATTATATTAATTTTCAATTGTATATTTTCACTATTCAATAGTGAATATACTATCAATAAGTTAGTATTTTTAGCCTATCCTGAGTCCATTAGCCACCGTTTTATCAGGCTGAAGCAGTACAATCTCCTTATCATTACCAACAACTCCCAATACCAGACACTCCGAAAAGAAGTTAGCGATCTGCTTGACTGGGAAGTTTACCACCGCCACTACCTGTTTACCAATCAGCTCTTCACGGTTATATAATTTCGTAATCTGGGCGGAAGATCGTTTTATGCCTAACTCAGGTCCGAAATCAATCGTCAGCTGATAAGCGGGGTTCTTTGCCTTTGGAAAGTCAGCGGCCTCTGTAATCATACCCACCCGGATTTCTATTTTCTCAAAATCTGCCCAGTTAATTGTCTCCATATCAGAAATCTATAAGTGGAAAATAATAAAAAAATAGTAGTATTCCTACTAATACAATAAATTTTTAACCCATATCATACCTATAACCTTCATAATACATGCTCATGATAACTATCATTAAACCAGCACTTAGTAAATAACGCCCATTCGGGCGAGAAATAGGCTCCTTATACTAACCCTTTATCAGATAATCTTTAACGCTTATATCAGGAAAAAACCTGCTATTTGCACATACTTAATGGCATGGTTCTTGCGTTTTTATAGAGACAAAATTTTAGGTTAAAAATAGGTTAAAGCGAAACGGCCCGACATTGCATATGCGATGTCGGGCCGTTCTCGTTGTAGCCGGATAAACCGGTAATATGTTACTGCGTCATGGTGCTATCCTGTATAGTAAACGGACCGCTCGGATGCAGAATAGTATAATCACTGAAATCCTGGTTTGACTCCAATCCGGTACCATACAATGTGTCTGTATATGTGCTGATACGCACCGGCTTGTTGGACAGGAACTTCTGCAGTTTGGAATCCCAGTTCAATTCCTGGCAATCCAATCTTTCCCCCTTTTTATTGATCACCACTACATGATCTCTCAGGAAGATGTTGGCATCATTCTCAAAATACTTTCCATATCTGGCAGTGAGAGTGCTCTCCACTCCCAGACTGTCATTATAAAATAACACTTTAAGCCCTTTACTAAACTCCACATATACAGGAGGTTTCAGGTGCCTGAGCATTAGCGGTGCCGTCAGTTTCGCTTTTACACGTCCTGTCTGGCTGTACATGGATTCTATATCTTTTCCCTCTTCAACGGCTGTTGTACTCTTGTCGAGGTTCATGATGGCATTCATGTCATTTTCACAGGATACCATCGCCAGAAGAGAAAAAACAAACGCTATACGCGCTATAATTCTGTTCATATCAGTGATTAAATAGAGGCCCAACGCGGGCGTTTTTCGGCCCCAAATGTAGACAATCCCCGGCAAACCAGGAACCCGGAGAAGAGAGGGTTTTAAATGTCGCCAGCAGTCAGATTCCTGAAATGTCCGTTCAGTTTCACCCTGTCCTTCAGTCGTTCCATCTCTGCCATTACCGGGATGACTTTCAGCAGGTGACGTTTCAGGTATTCCAGGCGCTGCAGTTCCTGGAAGAGGTGAAGTACCTCGTATTCCTCATGCAGTGACAACCCGGCATGATGGGCAATATCATAAGCGATCAGCTCTTCGTCAGCCTTTTTAAATGTCTTACTGATCTGCAGGATGTGATGCAACTCCCTCAACGCCTGCAATACCTGCATCTGCAGCCGGGTATTACTGTTAAAATGATTTTCAGGGTAGGAAACAATCGCTCCGGTGAACATTTTATCCGGAATGCTTCTGATCACTTCCAATATCCTGAATACCTTGATGCCGCGGGTCACAACATCCATTTCGCCATTATCATAGGTTTTCTCTACGCGCACGATCTCCACCAGCGTACCATACTCCACCATTTTTTTATCGATCACTGCGGGAATACCAAACGGTTTGTTTTCAGCAATACAATCTTTGATAAGCTGTTTATATCTTGGCTCAAAAATATGCAGGTTCAATTGCTCATCCGGGTATACTACAATGCCAAGGGGAAATATTGGAATAAAATTCGTCATATAGCCTAAATTATAGAATTAGTCGTTACCAATGAAATATATAAGGATCTTCTCTATATTTGCCCGATACGCTGAAAAGAACCTGACGGGACTGTAACGCCCTCAGCTTCAAATCTAAATGTTATCCATGCGGCAAATATTGTTTGATTGCGAGAAAATGAGATATGCCAATACCGGACTCTTTGAGTACTGTAAACAGTTCGGTAATGCGCTGCTTCGCAACAAAGCAGAAGATGAGAAAGTAGTGTTTTATGTGCCGGCTAACCGAAAAGGATTTTTTGGTCCGCACGAACAGTATATCATCAACAGGAAACTGCATCGCTGGTTAATGCCCTCTTTTCCACAGTTGAATATATGGCATACATCTTTCCAGTCTTCCCATTTCCGCCCATCCAACAAGAACACCAGGCACGTGCTGACAATACACGATCTCAACGTTATTCACCAGCAAACTATCTCTCCTGAAAAGAGGAACTCCGTATTAAAAAAGATACAACGGAATATAGATCGTGCAGATCATATCGTCACTATCTCCCGGTTCGTTCTCGAAGATGTAAAACAACACCTTGATCTGCGCAACAAACCTGCCAGTGTAATATATAATGGCGGCACGCTGGAAACCTTTCCAGACTTTGATGATCCGGGATACCGGCCTCAACGCCCTTTTATTTTTACCATTGGCAGTATAGATACTAAAAAGAACTTTGCTGTGCTGCCGCCGCTGCTACAGCATAACGACTATGAACTGGTCATTGCCGGTCCTGTTTTTGACGAAGCATATAAAGAGAAAATACTGGCCACTGCCACACAGTACCAGGTAGCTGATCGTGTGAAAGTACTGGGTAGCATCTCCAGCCAGGAAAGATACTGGTACTATCACCACTGTACGGCATTTGCATTTCCATCGCTGGCGGAAGGATTCGGTCTGCCTGTGGTAGATGCCCTGAGTGAAGGGAAGCCCTGCTTTCTCTCGGATAAGACCAGTCTTCCGGAAGTAGGCGGACCTTTGTGCTATTACTTCCATGACTTCTCAGCGACAAACATGCAACAGATCTTTCAGGAAGGCATGCAGCATTTCAACAACACACAGCCTGTTGCCGCCATGAAGGAGCGGGCAGCCTCCATGACTTTCGATCATGCAGCAAAAAATTACTTACAGATCTATCGCAGTCTGTACTAACTTATCCTACTTTTATCATATGCATCATATCGGTTTAGACTTCGAGAAATTAAAATATCCTCATAACGGTCTGTATACCTTCTGTATGCAGCTGGGCCAACGCCTGCTGGAGCTGAAGGCAGACGACGAACAACTGACCTATTATCTTCCTGCAGGGTTCAATAACTTTAAAGGCGACTTTAAAAAGATCCCTTACAAATGGTATCACCGCTACGCCTTTAATCCATCAGAAATGGATATATGGCATGCTGTACACCAGACAGGTAATGTATGGCCACGGAAGAAAGCAAAGAAGACCATCCTCACTATTCATGACCTCAACTTTCTTTTTGAACCCAATAAAAGCAAGGGAGAAAAAAGCAGGTCGCTGGAAGCAATACAACGGCAGGTAGAGGAGACAGATCGTATCGTTGCCATCTCTCAATTCACACTGAACACAATACAGGAATATATTAATGTGCCTAAAAGTAAATGCAGTATCATTTACCAGGGTTCTGAAATAAAAGAGTTTCCCGGCTTTGATGCACCGCAATACAGACCAGCAGTTCCGTTCCTGTTTGCTATCGGTATGGTGTTGCCCAAAAAGAATTTCCATGTATTACCAAAACTGTTGGAGCATAATGATTTTGAATTGCTGATAGCTGGAAAAACACCGGGAGATTATTTTAAGAAAATAGAAGAAGAAGCTGCGAAATACGGTGTAAGCGCCCGTGTTAAATTACTCGGCAGCATTACCGATGAAGAGAAATACTGGTACTATAAAAATTGTAAAGCCTTTATGTTTCCCTCTGTGGCAGAGGGTTTTGGAGCGCCTGTGGTGGAAGCAATGCATTTCGGTAAACCTGTTTTCCTTTCAGACAAAACCAGCTTACCTGAAATAGGAGGAGATGCTGCATATTATTTTAAGCAGTTCGATAAAGAACATATGCAGCAAGTGTTAGAGCAGGGATTGACGCATTATGCAGCTAACAATCCAGCTAACGCCATACAACAACATGCAAGAAAATTCAGTTGGGATACTAACGCGAGAGAGTATATCAAATTATACAGAAGCCTGTATTGATAGTATATTGCCGGGAATCAGGAATAGCAGAAACCATTCCTGATTCCTGGTTTAAATAACTTTATAATTCCTGTAATCGAATAAACGTTTACCCGTTCTCTTCTCTATCCAATATAGAATACTCCCTTTAAAAGAGAATTTCTTCCGGCTGATATCATGGGTGAACTGCCAGTTCTTCTTATTAATCCGCTCTTTCATCACTTCAGGATGCGTGCCTTTAAACGGCGCCAGTGAGTCTACTCCACCATAATCGAATTCCGCAATAGGCACACGATTAGTAACCAGTTCTTCATTCGTGCCATGATATAACTGAAAAGAGTTGTTCAGTTTCTGTGCCTGTATCTGCGGATCTTTTACCCATCCGTAATGATACATGCTTGCGTTCACACGTTTTACATGCAATTTTTGTCCTTCCTTTCTAAAGCCCTGTGCATCACGATAGGAGGAGATACGCTTATCATTACGGATCACCCTTATCTCATGCTGATACCAGGTGCGTGAATCGCCGATATAATCATAACTGCCGAAGAAGTGTGTGTACTTAAACAGCAATCCCTCTACGCGCTTATCATCCAGGTATTCCTGCATAGCGGCACGAATAGCAGGGTAGTCCTGTTCATGCACCACTTCATCTGCCTGTATATAAAACGCCCAATCTGCATCAGGGCTTACATGTGCAAATGCTTTATCTGTCTCTACTGCAAGGATACGGCCTCCTTCTTTCAGGGAATCATCCCATACAGAATGCGTGATCTTAATTTTAGGAGAGCCAATGGATTCAATCAGTTCCAAAGTACCATCATCACAATTACCTACGCTGACAATCACTTCGTCACACAAGGGCAGAATGGAGCTGATAGCTGCAACCACCGGATAATCATACTTTACCGCATTTCGAACAAAAGTGAACCCTGATACTTTCATATGGGAGATATAATGCTTGCGAAGATATATAATCAATAATGAATTACGTAATTTAGATGCATGCACCAGCCCCTCTTATCCGCATTACTGAACAAAGAAGTCAAGGCCCTCGCAAGGAGTATTTCACTTGTTGAAAACGAAGCTGCCGGCTATCAGCAACTGCTGGAAGCACTTCCTGCCAACAGTAATACCAGGGTGATAGGTATTACTGGTCCTCCAGGAGCAGGTAAAAGCACACTCGTGAATGCACTGATCACCTTTCTGCTGGGCCAGGACAAAAGGATTGCCATCATTGCTGTTGATCCATCCTCACCGTTCAACTATGGCGCTTTACTGGGCGACCGCATCCGCATGGGACAACATTTTGACAACCAGCAGGTATATATTCGCTCTATGGCCAGCAGAGGTGCATTAGGAGGCCTTAGTCCCAAAATCATAGAAGTAAGTGATCTGATAAAAGCCGCCGGGTTCGACTACCTGTTTATTGAAACAGTAGGAGTAGGACAGAGCGAAGTAGAAATCGCCGGTATTGCTGATACCACTGTCGTAGTGGTAGTACCTGAAGCAGGAGATGAAATACAAACTATGAAAGCAGGGCTCATGGAAATTGCCGACATCTTCGTGGTCAATAAAGCAGACCGGGACAACGCTGATGAATTTGTGAAGAACCTCAGATTGCTGGCACATAGCCGGCATAAAGAAAACTGGGAGATCCCGGTATTGAAAACTATCGCCACCAGAGAAGAAGGACTCGCTGCATTGGTAAATGCAATCACCAGCCATCAGCAGCAGGTGCAGGGTAGCCGTCAGCATCATGCTTTATTGCTGGCAGAAAAAGCTTACCAGTTATTACAACACCGGCGTATGCAAGATGTTAACCGCCGTGCGCTGCAGCAACAGATACTGCAACAAATGACTACCGGTGCATTCAACCTCTACCGCTTTGTAAATAATTACTAGCCCCCGAAGATTACGTATCTTTATACCCGTGTTAAGGTTTCCCACATATCGTATTTCCATCGCTTATGCCGTATTCCATTATGCGGCTGGTAATGACGAATCCTGGCTATGCAGGTAAGGTTACGTCGTAACATCTCACAATAACATCATCGCAAAATACGTAAACGCATATTCCCATTACGCGGCTGCTGCTGAGGCATCATAGCCGTATGGGGAGATCTGTAATTTTAATATCTTTTAAACGCATTCATCATGGCCTGGATATTCCTGATTATCGGTGGATTATTTGAAATCGGCTTTACCATCTCACTGAAATATTCCGAAAACTTTACAAGGCTCTGGCCTTCTATCGGCTTCTTTGCCTGTATCTCGCTCAGCTTCTTCTTTTTGAACAAAGCAATTAACGGCGGACTGCCTATTGGCACTTCCTATGCTGTGTGGACTGGTATTGGGGCTGCAGGTACTGCTATTGCAGGTATGCTGCTGTTTAAGGAACCGGCTGCATTCTGGCGCCTGTTTTTCCTCTTTATGCTGATTGCTTCTATTATAGGATTAAAAGTGGTGGCGGAATAAACCTGCCAGGGTCAGGAAATATTTTCAGGTAGCACAGCCGGCTGTGCTACCTTCTTTTTTGCCAGCAGGAATACCACCAGGTAAGCAGCGGTACATCCACAGATAACCGGCAACAGTGCATTCGTGACATGGGTGGTTTCTATGGCGAAAAAGATAGCAGCAGGTAGTACCCTGTTCCCCCCGGCAAACATAGCCGTCATTCCTACCAATGCTGCCAGCGCAAAATTCAACTGTACTGCCGGGAATATAAATTGCAGCAGGAAGGTCACAAACAGTCCCAGTGCTCCCCCGGAGACCAACAAAGGTGCAATAGTCCCTCCGGGGATACCACTACCTACAGTAATGCTCATCAGTAACAATTTCCCAATGGCCATTACTACCAGGAATTGCAGGGTCACCTGACCGAGCAAGAGGCTATCTATATGTTCATAACCTGCTCCCAGGATCTCAGGTGAAAAGTATCCAAATACACCGGTGAGAATAGCTCCTGCCACAGGCCACCACAATTTGTCAACCGGCAGCTTCTGGAAAAGGTTACCCATTCCATTGATCATCTTCTTCGCCAGGATGGCTACCAACCCAACCAGTAGTCCGGTAATGGTGTATCCCAGTAATGCGGGCACGCCTGCCATTGTTAGCTGCGGCATCATAAATACAGGCTCACTGCCCCTCAGCCAGTAATGCAACAGCATTCCGGTACCACCGCCCAGTATTATGGCAGTAATGCCCATCCAGGTAAGTTCTACCATCAGTAACTCTATAATGAGGGCGATTGCCGCCAGCGGGCTTCCAAAAAGAAATGCAATACCTCCAGCCATAGCTGCCGCAGCCAGGATCTGTTTCTCCCGGACGTCGCCTCTTTTTACCTGGCCGGCTACAGTCTGGGGCAGATCAACTAAAGCACCTTCCAGGCCCAAAGGAATACCGGCATTAATTGAAAGGATACTTTGTACAGGTCTTAGCAATTGCCTGACCTTTTCACCCGCATAACGGAGCGCAAGGGCTATTATCAACGTAACGATGACCGGCACCAGCAGCACCAACAGATCGTGTTCATCCAGATCCCTGGACATACCCGGCAGTCCGCTGTAAGTACTCAGGGTCTGCATAGCCATGATCAGTCCTTCCGTAATCATAGCGGCCGCAGCGGCTACTACAACCGACATACAAAGCAATACTGGTACCTTCTTTCCGGGGATGGTATTCACAGGAACGGATGTTTCCATATTTACAGGGACCGAGACCGGAATGCCTCCTCTGATAAATAATTGGAAAATGCTTTTCATAGCTGGTCGGTTTAAACGCTCAATTTACATATTCCTGCATGAGGAATCACTGCCTTGTAATTATCGTACACGGATGTTAACTGGAAGTTAATGTATATAAAGTGAGCATCAATATTTTAGTTAAAAGCTTAATTTATTAATAAGTGGTATAAAAAAGATTAGCTATTATTCTCATGGTTTTCGCTTATCCGTTTTAGCACTGGTAAATAAGATGTTAAATATTTTACCAGTTTTCTACCATTCCTACTTTTGTATCCTACCTGATCCGTTACATGATTCACTATATTCTATGACCTTAAACCGAATACACTAATATGGAGGTTGCTATCTTTGACACCTACGTGAAGCGTCGTGAGGGCGGCTATATGCACTTCGACATCATCGTGTCCGCCGATACCAATTATGAGAATGTGCTCACCTTTGGCAATGCATATCTCAAGTCGAAATCTATTGAAAAACAATCTGTTTCTTCCAGAGATTGTAGGTTCTGTCATGTGCAGGAAATGATCCCCATGTGGGAACAAAACATTCTGCAACAGGGCTACCACATCTATGAAATGGAAGGCTGCAGTATCAAATAAGTCGTCGCGAACTATATCCTAATAAGAACATCAAAGGAGGTCTGGTAAAACCGGACCTCCTTCTTTCTTTAATATATTAACGCGATTATTCTTTACGCTTCACGGTTGCTCTTCCACTGTCTGAACACCATAATACCGATGATCACCAGCGGTGTGGCTGCCAGCATCAGGATGCCATTATTCAGGCCCTTTGCAGGACCTTCACCCAGCTGCTGAGCTGTTTTAGTACAAAGCGAGCATTGTGCCATTGCCTGTACACCAGCGCATAATATAATCACTAATAGCCAAACGATCTTTTTCATACAGTAAATTTAAGCATTCCTGTCATTCCCTCCGTTACTATCAATCAATAGTAGGGAGATATCATCACATACACGATCACACCGGTTACCGCTACATAGAACCAGATCGGCCAGGTGAAACGCGCTATCTTCTTATGTTTCTCAAAATCTGACTGGAACCCACGCAGCAGTGTAAACAACACCAGCGGCACGATAATAATTGCCAGCAGAATATGCGTCAGCAGAATGAAATAATAAACGTAGGCACTTCCGCCCACCAGCGCCTTTTCAGCAGCATCTACCACATGATCATGGTTGTTATCGCCATACTTCGTACTCTCTGTAAAGAAGTGGTATGTAACATAAGAAACCAGGAACAGTGCTGACAGCGCTACGGCTATCAGGTTGGTTGTTTTATGCGCTTTGACATATCCCTTACGGATAAAATACAAGCTAGCCAGCAGCAATACCGCCGTAGTTGAATTTAATACCGCATGAAACAGGGGAAGTATCTGTACATTGAAGCCCACCTCAATGTTGGGCCGTGGCAGGTAGAATAGGAATGCTACCAGCACGGGTATTACTATTGAAACAATAGCAATCGGCAGGTTAAGATTTTTACTCTTGATATCCATAGCTGTGATTGGGGGCGTTGTGGTACCCCGCTTAAACTATTCTGTTGTTGAAAAAAGCCGTTTCAGTAAGCCTGGTCTGTGCTTGTCTTTCTCCAGGTGCAGTACCGCAATGTCATTCGCACACCTGCGTACGGCATTAGAATCCAATCCATCGTAATACCCACGGATGTGGTGATCCTTGTCAAGTAGTACCAGCTTCTCGGTATGAATGAAATCATCCGGACCGCCGTCTCCCTGGGTCACACTCACAAAGACCTCGTTCCTCGCCCAGTCATAAATATCTTTCTTTGAACCGGTTCCCAGCCACCAGTTGTCAGGATTAATGCCACGTTTTACACCATACATACGCAACTGGTCAGAAGAATCCCTTTCAGGATCTACAGTCAGTGATATCATCTGTAATAAAGTGTCGTTTTTAACATAAGCCTGCTGTACCTTTTCCAGGTTTGCCATCATCTTCGGGCAGATGCTGGGGCAGGAAGTGAAGAAGAAGTTGACCAGTATCACCTTGCCGTGTAAGTCTTTCAGGCTTACTTTCTGGCCCATCTGGTTAATGAAACTGAAGTCTTTTACCACATGGAAAGTGGTATCATATGTGGCAGTACCATTTTTTACTATTGTGTCTACCTTTTCAGGTATGTAGTAACGGGGGATAGGTACAACATCCTTACTGTAATGGTCTACTATCAGGTATCCCGCCAATGGCACCAATACTGCCAGCATCAATCCTATAAGTCCTCTCTTGGTAATGGCCTGAAGTTTTAATGGTCTGATAAAATTTACGCTTTACAAATACTGCCATACGAATAGAGCAGCACCTGTAAAGCGTAATGTATAAAGTTGAATTAGTGATGTGCAGGCGCGTGCTCGTTGGTGATATGCTTAGCCGGAGCTGCAGGAGTACCTGGAGACAGGTCCTTACGCATATTCTTCCAGGAATCACCATCTGCCAGGAAGGCGATGATGAACCATACGAACAATAACAAAGGCATCAGAATAGTCATTATCAGGTTCCTGATCTCATGACGTAAGTGCATGAACTCAGCAACGATAAAGAATGCCTTTACAAGTGTCAGCGTTACGAAGATACCGTTCAGCGCCCATCTTGCCATGAAGTCGTATTCCAGGTAAAGGAATGCCAGACCTACTTCAAAAATGGTGATCACCAATAATATCCAGAACGTTTTCCAGATCGATTTGGTAGATGAATCATGTCCATGCTCCTCGTGCGCTACGGCTGTATGTGTATGTTCCATTAGTTTTTTCTTTTTAAAATTCCAGATTACAAATACTTACCAGCCTTCGATTAAAGCAGGTAGAAACAGGTGAATACGAATACCCAAACCAGATCTACGAAGTGCCAGTACAAACCAACCTTTTCAACCATTTCATAGTGGCCTCTTTCTTCGTAAGTACCTTTCAGCACGTTAGCCAGGATGATAATGTTCAGCACCACACCGGAAGTTACGTGTAAACCGTGGAAACCTGTGATAGTAAAGAAGAAATTGGTAAAGTTAGTAGAAGCAACAGTTCCGTCAACGTTCAGGAAAGGATTGCGTCCCCACCATGCACCGGCTTCATGAAGGTGCGTCCATTCCCATGCCTGACAGGACAGGAAGGCGATACCACCCAGGATAGTCCATGACATCCATTTCACAACAGCCTTACGATCTCTCATGTGACCAGCATGTACAGCCAATACCATTGTTACAGAACTCATGATCAGGATGAAGGTCATCAAGCTCACAAATACCAGTGGCAGATTCGTGTGTCCCATACCAGGGAATGCGTGGAACACCTCATTTGGATCAGGCCAGGAAGTGCTCATGAAGCGGATCGTACCATATGATATCAGCAATGCTCCAAAAGTAAAGGCATCTGACATCAGGAAGTACCACATCATCAACTTTCCGTAGCTCACATTAAAAGGAGAATGTCCCCCGGACCACCATTTTTTCTTCGCTGTAACTGCTGTATCCATTGTTTGTTTTGTAATTAATTTTTAGAAAGTTTATCTGGCAATACTCAGAAATATCAACAGGTAAATCCATAACCCATCCACAAAATGCCAATATGTGGCTGCTACTTCTATAGGAACCGCACTATAAGTACGAACCCTTGTACGGAAGGCCCTGCCAAACATAATCAGCAGCGCTACAACACCACCCAGCACGTGCAACAGGTGTACACTTACTATTACATAAATGAACGATACGGATGCCGGGCCGCTTAACGGAAGCCCCATATCAGTCATCTGTTTGAAACCAATCCACTGACACACTGCAAAAGCTACTCCCAGTATTGCGGTCAGCGTGATCAGCTGTTTGTACCGCTGCATGTTCCTGTTACGGAACTGTTTTACCGCCATCTGAATGGTTGCACTGCTGGTCAGGATAACCGCAGTAGAGATCCAGAAGATAAACGGTAACTGGAAAGTAAACCAGTTTGCCTGCGCACGCTTTACTACATATGCACTCGTAAACCCGATAAACATCATGGTAATACTACCCATTGCTATCCATAGGGAATATTTATGCGGATGTATTTTATTTCGTTGTAAGCTCATTGCGTCCATCACTCCTTGTTTCAAAAATTGAACTATCCGATCTTATCAAAGAGTAGTGCAAACTCCATGACCATCAGATAAATATAAGAACCAAACATCAGCTTTCTGGCGGCAGGCACATCACATTTCCTGTACAGGTTGAATGCGCGGTACAGGAAAAACAACGTTACCAGCAATACCACGATCGCAGAAATCGAACCACTGATATGCAGGTAATAAGGTAATAAACCTGCTGGTATCAGCAACAGTGTGTAAAGCACTGCCTGTAATGCGATCAGCTTGTTAGGTTCTCCGCCGGCGGGTAACAGTTTGAAACCAGCCCTGGTGTAGTCCTTATAACCGATCCAGGCGATTGCCCAAAAGTGCGGGAACTGCCAAAGGAACTGGATAGCAAACAGTGCCCATCCGCCTTCACCTATTGCATTTGCACCACCAGCCCATCCAATGAGCAGTGGTAATGCTCCCGGCACAGCACCCACCAGCACTGCCAGTGAGTTCCATTTTTTCCAGGGTGTATATACAAAACCGTACAACACCAGGGATAAGAGGCTCAGTCCTGCACACAGCAGGTTGAAGCCCAGCGCCAGGATCACCAGACCGGATACGCCCGTTACAATAGCTAATATGATAGCCTCTGTATCAGACATCCGGCCGGCAGGTAAAGGGCGTACAGCTGTACGCGCCATTAGCTTATCCGTTTCTTTTTCCAGTAACTGGTTAATAGTGTTGGCTGAGCCAGACACCAGTAAACCACCGGCAAATAAAGTAAGAACTTTTATCAGATTGAACCCGACTCCCGGCACCAGCAGATATCCTACCACACTTGAAAACACAACCATAATGGTGAGGTTAAACTTCATCAACTGAGAATAATCCTTCACCTTACTGGCTACTGCATACGATGTCGACAATTTTATCGAGTTTTCTCTTATCATTTTCTTCAGCCCATTCCTACAGGTCTTACCTGTAGATTGCTCAAAAAATCAACTTATTAATGACCTTCTTTCTCTTCGTCTGGTGACAATGGTACAGTTTGCGGTACGAAATCCTTACCGTTTTTGCTGTAGTCATATGGCCAACGATATACTTCAGGAATTTCACCGATCCAGTTACCGTGACCTGGATTGATTGGTGTAGTCCATTCCAGTGTAGTTGCGCCCCATGGGTTAGTAGTAGTTACTTTTCTACCCTTGAAGATGCTATAGAAGAAGTTCAGCACGAACAACAGCTGTGCAGCGAACACTACGATCACTACAATACTGATGAAGTGGTTCAGGTCTGTAAACTGCTTGAATGATTCCCAGCTGGAGTAATCATAGTACCTTCTTGGCATACCCGCCATACCTTCATAGTGCATTGGCCAGAAGATCAGGTAAGCGCCGATCAGGGTGATCCAGAAGTGAATGTAAGCCAGTGTACTGTTCAGGTAACGGCCAAACATTTTAGGGAACCAGTGGTATACACCGGCGAACGTACCGAAGAATGCAGACACACCCATTACAATGTGGAAGTGCGCAATTACGAAGTATGTATCGTGCAGGTGAATATCGATAGAAGAGTTACCTAACCAGATACCTGTCAGACCACCGGAGATGAATGTGCTCACAAAACCGATAGCGAACAGCATACCAGGTGTAAAGCGCAGGTTACCTTTCCAGATGGTGGTTAACCAGTTGAACACCTTAATGGCTGACGGTACCGCGATCAGCAATGTTAACAGTACGAAGAATGCACCCAGGAATGGATTCAGACCCGTAACGAACATGTGGTGCGCCCATACCAGGAACGCCAGGATAACGATCGCGAACATAGAACCCACCATCGCGAGGTAACCGAAGATCGGTTTGCGGGAGTTAACCGCCAGGATCTCAGATACCATACCCATCGCAGGCAGGATAATGATATATACCTCAGGGTGACCGAGGAACCAGAACAAGTGCTGATAGAGGATAGCGCTACCACCTTCGTTAGGCAGTGCTTTACCGGCTACGAACAGATCGCTCAGGTAGAAGCTGGTACCTGCGTGACGATCAAACAGCAGCAGGATGAAACCAGATAATAATACAGGGAAGGAAAGTACACCCAGTACGGCAGTGAAGAAGAAGCTCCAGATAGTCAGCGGCATCTTCGTCATGGTCATACCTTTAGTACGCATATTCAGAACGGTAGAGATGTAGTTCAGACCACCCAGCAGCTGTGAAACAACGAACAGCGCCATACTGATCAACCACAGGTCCATACCTATTTTAGAACCGATTGAAGCGTCTCCCAGTGCACTCAGTGGAGGATAAGCCGTCCAACCACCGGAAGCAGGACCTGTCTGTACGAACAGGGAAGTCATCATCACCACGCTGGCGAGGAAGAAAGCCCAGTAACTCATACAGTTCATCAGGGGAGAAGCCATATCGCGGGCACCTACCTGCAATGGAATCAGCAGGTTGGAGAAAGTACCGCTCAAACCGGCTGTTAATACAAAGAATACCAATATGGTACCATGCATGGTTACCAATGCATAGTAAGCCTCAGGTGTAATACGTCCACCCTTAGCCCAGTGACCCAGGATGCTTTCCAGCCAGGGGAAAGTAGCATCCGGGAAACCCAGTTGCAAACGGAACAGTACAGAGAAGAAAGCACCTATGATAGCCCAGATGATACCGGTGATCAGAAACTGCTTGGCAATGGTTTTGTGGTCAAGGCTGAAAACATACTTCGAAATGAAGCCGCCCTCATGATGGTGTTCATGATCATCGTGCCCGTGATCGTGCGCATGTGCGCCGTGAATCACCTCCTGACTGTGCAATGTTGCTTCGTTACTCATAATCGGTTCTATTTATATAAAACTGTCATCGGGGAGTACCGCTACCAGTTTATCTTATATTTTTTAAAATACCTGCGTCTATAATTATTAATCTCTTCGGCTAAACAAATTTAGTGTTTAGCATCATTAACCGCCACTACTTTTTCCTGATGTGCAGAATCCGCAGCCGGAGTAGTTGCTGCCGGAGCAGCAGGTGCTGCAGCCGGAGCCGGATGAGCTACGGCATACTGAGCTACCTGTTTTGCAGCCCATGCATCGTACTCAGCCTGTGTTTCTACTACGATATTTGCCTTCATTGAGTAGTGACCGGCGCCACACATCTGATCACAAGAGATCTCATATACGAAATCAGCATTACCTGTCATTTCTCTCATCTGTGCAGTGGTCGTGGTAGGAGTAAACCATAATGTAGTAGGAATACCCGGAACAGCATCCATCTTCAGACGGAAATGAGACAGACCAACATCATGGATCACATCACGGGAGCCAATGATCAGTTTTACAGGCTTGTTAACTACCAGGTGCATTTCTGTAGCCATGTAGTCATCCTTATTCAGCTGATCGTCCCAATCCTGACCTACAGGGTTGTTAGCGTCATTGATATTTTTAAAGTCTTTACGACCCAGCTGGCCATCTTTACCTGGGTAACGGATCAGCCAGTTGAACTGCTTACCAGTGATTTCAACTACCATTGCATCTTTTGGAGCATCGGAAGTGATACGGAACCAGTGCCTTAAACCGAAAGCCACCAGGATAGTGAGCGCAATGGCCGGAATAACCGTCCATATTAACTCCAGTTTATTGTTATGAGGAAAGTAAAACGCCTGACGTCCTTCTTTCTCCTGGTATTTGTAAGCGAACCAGAACAATAAGATCTGGGTGATTACAAATACAATACCTGTAATGATCAGCGTGGTTTTGATCATATCGTCGATGCCCTTACCCTGCTCAGAGGCAGCATGCGTGATAATCTTGGCTTGCAGGGAATCGTGACAGAGATACACACCTATCAGGCCAAGTACCAGGAAGGCAATCAACAGGAAACCATTTACACGGTTAGTTTGCTGACGCGTTTTCTTTTCTCCCTTCAGTATGGACACATACTCGCTGGCCTTCGCAATCTGGAAGATGACTACGAATATGAGCACAACAACAAAGACTGCTAAATATCCTGACATTGCTATTTGAAATAATTAAGTTATCTAATGCTTTTCGTTATTACCTGTCACATCCGGTATTTACTACCGGAATCTCCATTATATGCCCGATGATCAGGTGTGGTGTACAATACTTTCTTTGAGATAAGGATGATTCTTTGGTACCAGTGCTGTTTTTGACAGCTGATTGGATACCAGGAATATGATCAGACCAACGAAACCTACTGCCAGACCTGCTTCGTACCAAGGGAACACCAGGTGTCCGTAAGTACCAGGACCTACCATCTGCCAGAAGTCCATCCAGTGACCAGCGAGGATCACGATAGAAATGAACACCATAGAAGAATAGTTACGTTTAGTATCGCGTTTCATCAGGTACAATAAAGGCACGATGAAGTTGATGATCAGGTTCAGGAAGAATATACCTCTCCATTCGCCCCATACACGTGGTTTGAAGTAGATAGTTTCTTCAGGCATATTGGCATACCAGATCAGCATGTACTGGGAGAACCAGAGGTATGTCCAGAAAATACTGAAAGCGAAAGCGAATTTACCCAGGTCATGCAGGTGCTCTTCATTCACCATTGGCAGGTAACCATTACGTTTCAGGTAAGCTACGAATAAGATGATCAGCGCAATACCGGATACCCAGGTGCTTGCGAAAGTGTACCAGCTATACATAGTAGAATACCAGTGTGCATCGATACTCATCAACAGGAGCCATGGAGTGGTAGATCCAACGCTCAAGGTATAGATCACGATAAATGCACCGCACCATACTGTATTTCTCCAGAGGATACGACGGCCTGATGCTGCTGTAAGATCCCATCCATCTTCTTCGATGGACATGTTACGCAGCTTTATGGTAAAGAATATCCAGAGACCGATTGTTACGGCCATGAAACCTGTGTATGTTCCTTTATTCAGGAAAGCCTGTTTCCAGGTCAATACTGCATCATGTTTAACATGCTCCACATTTACCCAGTGGTAGATATGTTCCTTTCCACCAAACACGATCAACATCACTACAAGGAACAGGATACCACCCAGTACAGGCAGCGCCATTGAAATAGCTTCCGGTACGCGACGGAAACCGATCTGCCAACCGCCATGTGCAAGTGTAGTAGCTCCGATAAAGAAGGTACTTGCCAGGACTATCAGCGTAAAGAATGAACTGTTCTGGAGGATGCCAGCCCAGAAACGTGTAGAGCCATGCTCGCCATGAAATGCAAAAATTCCGATCAACAAAGTCAGCAAGCCAATACCCATTAACACGAAGCTGGTCGTTTTTAATCTTGCCGGTACTACAAATTGGTCCTTCATTACTGTATATTAAAATACTTGATTGAATGCTAGTTTATCTTATTTAGTCGCTGATGAATCCTGAGCCGCTGGTGCTGCTACTGCCGGTGCAGCAGGAGCTACCTTGGCTGAATCAGCCAGAACTGCTGAAGCTTCTGCTCCGTTGTTCCTGAAACTACGGATATACGCAGCTATTTTCCAGCGCTGTTCTCTGTCCAGCTGACTGGCGTAGCTACCCATAGCATTGTAACCATAGGTCATTACGTGGAACAGACGTCCCTCTGTGTAGCTAGCCTTAGGACCGCTACCCAGGTTAGCCGGAGCAGCGATGTAAGGACCATTACCACCGTTGTACAGCGGACCGTTACCGTCCAGCTTTGAACCGTGGCAGATAGCACAGTAGATATTAAATAAACGTTTTCCTTCCTCCAGATCCGCTTTGGTGAGAATCAGTGGATTTTTTACTGCATTAGCCAGTGCGGTATCTGCCGCTTTCAGATGGTAAGGCAGCAGCTCTCCTCTTTTTACTGTTCCTTCTACTGGTTTCATTGTAGAAAGACGCTCATTATAGAACTCGTAAGCACGGGATTCGAACATGTCTGGCATGTAATGTTTGCCAGGCTTTCTGTTGTCCTTTCCGCATGCCGATAACAAAGCTCCACTTACCAAAGCAGCCGCGATCAATATGTTGGAAGTCCTTTTCATCTGTATATTATAATTCAAGCTTGTGTTCTGTGTGCTCCTGCCGGGAAATCTTTCACCGGAAGGTTTTAATTTCTGAGTTTATGCATTTACAGCTTCTACGCGTTTGGTTTCAAACAGGCGGTCATCTTTGTCGAAACGACCATACCACCAGCCTGCTTCCGCACGTTGCTCGTTGATCTGCTGTCCGCCAATACTTGCGAGGAAGCTTTTCAGCTCTTCTGTATTGGTCTTTGCAGTTACTTCAATCGCCATTACAAACAGATCGTCTGTCTGACGGGGATGGAAGATATGTTTCTTTACAAAAGGAGCCAGCTGACACAGGTAGCAGAATGTGAGCACCATACCTACTGCAGAAAACAATACTGTCAACTCGAAAGTGATAGGAATGAATGCCGGCAGCGGGAAGTGTGGTTTACCACCTATGTTCAAAGGCCAGTCAGAGTTAAATACCCAGCTCATGCAGGATAATGCCGTAGTAGTACCGGTGATACCGTATATGAAACCGGCAGTGTGCAGACTGGTTTCCCGCAGACCCAATGCGTGATCGAGACCATGTATCGGGAATGGTGTGTACACATCGTGAATCTTGTAACCTGCAGTTCTTACTTTTTTCACTGCCGGAAACAGAACCGCCTCATCACTGAAACTTGCTACAACAAAATTTTTAACCGCCATATGTTTAAAAAATTCTTAGTCTAATAATCGAAATCCAGATCTCTTTACTTCGCCGGGCATTGCCCGATGATAAGATTAGTTGTGTGCATGAGCTACAGCACCGTGTGTATCATGATGATGATCATCGTGGTGGTGTAAACCTGCTTCAAATTCTTCAGCAGGCTGCTCTTCATATTTCTGCATGCCGTTCTTGAAGCTTTCGCCGGATGTCTTCAGAATGCTCTTGATCTCAGCTACCGCAATTACCGGGAAGTATTTAGCAAACAGGAAGAAGCAGGTGAAGAACAATCCGAAAGTACCCATGTAGAAACCAACTTCTGGCCAGGATGGACGATAGTAGCTCCAGCTGGATGGCAGGTAGTCACGGTACAGTGAAGTACAGATGATCACGAAACGCTCGAACCACATACCAATGTTCACAATGATGGACATTACGAATGTTACCGCTACGTTCCTTCTCATTTTTCTGAACCAGAACACCTGCGGAGTAATTACGTTACAGGTCATCATGATCCAGTAAGACCAGCCCAGCGGACCAGCTGCACGATATTTATAGAATGTAGCGAATTCGTAAGGAACACCTGCATACCATGCCATGAATAACTCAGTCAGATATGCACAACCTACAACGGAACCTGTCAGTACGATCACTTTGTTCATGGCTTCCATGTGACCAATAGTGATGTACTCTTCGAGTTTTAATACTTTACGTACGATGATCAGCAGGGTCTGTACCATTGCGAATCCGGAGAAGATCGCACCCGCCACGAAGTAAGGAGGGAAGATGGTAGTATGCCAACCAGGAATTACAGAGGTAGCGAAGTCGAAAGATACGATGGTGTGTACGGAGAGTACCAGCGGAGTAGATAAACCTGCCAATACCAGTGACAGTGCTTCATGACGTTGCCAGTGTTTGGTAGAACCAGTCCAGCCGAAAGAAGCGATACCATATAATAACTTACGCAGTTTGGTTTTAGCCCTGTCACGCACTGTAGCGAAGTCAGGGATCAGACCGGAATACCAGAACAGGAGAGATACTGTGAAGTAAGTAGAGATCGCAAACACGTCCCACAACAGCGGGGAGTTGAAGTTCACCCACAGAGGTCCACGGGTGTTAGGATAAGGCAATACGAAGAAGGCCATCCATACACGACCCATGTGGAAGATCGGGAACTGACCGGCGCACATTACCGCGAAGATGGTCATCGCTTCTGCCGCACGGTTCACCCCTGTACGCCATCCCTGACGGAACAGCAGGAGGATCGCAGAGATCAGTGTACCGGCGTGACCGATACCCACCCACCATACGAAGTTGGTGATATCCCATCCCCAACCAACGGTCTTATTCAGGTTCCACACACCTGTACCGTAATAAACTTCCCAGGTCACGGAGAAGATACCGAATCCCAGTAGCATCAGGGAAATGACAAAGCCCACGTACCACAATTTACCAGGCTTGGCTTCAATCGGGCTGATGATATCTTCTGTTACCTGGTGGTAATCTTTCACCCCATCAACTAATGGTTCTCTTAGTGTGGATTCGTACTTTAAATGCATAATTCTTTAAGCTTTTCCCCCTAGCCTGCACCTGGATGCAGAATAAGGAGCTTTAATTGTTCTAAACTTAAATTATCTCTCTGTTAATCTTTCTTTCTAATCAGCTCAACCTTGCTTACGCTTCGTGTTTTGCTGCTTCTTCATGATGAGCTTCTTCTCCGTGTGCTTTTGCCTTTGGCTCAGCGGCTTTATTTCTGATCTTAGCCAGGTAGTTCACGGAAGGCAGTGTGTGGGTTTCTTCCAGCACATAGTACAGCCTGTCTGTCTGCTCTTCATTACGCAGTTTCGCAATGCGGCTTTCTTTATCGTTGATGTTACCGAATACGATAGCATCAGCAGCACATGCTACCTGACAAGCAGTTTTCGCTTCACCATCTTTCATCGGACGGCCTGCTTTCTTAGCAGTCAGTTTAGCATCCTGTAAACGCTGTACGCAGAAAGAACATTTTTCCATTACACCACGGCTACGAACCACTACATCAGGGTTCAGCACCATACGTGTCAGGCTGTCGTTCATACCTGCTACATCATACAGGTTATTTTCGAAACTGTCCGCACCGTTCCAGTCTCTCCAGTTGAAGCGACGAACTTTATATGGACAGTTGTTTGCACAATAACGGGTACCGATACAACGGTTGTAAGCCATCTGGTTGATACCTTCAGAGCTGTGGTTGGTTGCTGCTACCGGACAAACGTTCTCACATGGAGCGTTATCACAGTGCTGACACAGCATCGGCTGGAACACTACTTCAGGATTGTTTTCATCACCGCTGAAGTAACGGTCAATACGCAGCCAGTGCATTTCGTGCGCCTTGATCACCTGCTCTTTACCTACTACTGATACGTTGTTTTCAGCCTGACAAGCGATAGTACATGCACCGCAACCGAAACAGGTGTTCAGGTCGATAGACATACCCCACTTGATACCCTGGTAGTGGTGGATATCCGGATACAGCGTACCGTCTGTACGGAAGTCCTTACCATATTTTTCCAGTTCCTTACGGTCTTCGTTCACCTCTTTAGGGTTCTTGAGGAACTCTTCCAGGGTGGTTTCCTTAACGATAGGACGACCTTCGTAACTGTTGTGTGTTTGAGTAACACCTATCTGAGCTACTTCTGAAGTTTTCTCTACAGTTGCTTCAGGAGCGAAATAATCAAAAGTCTGACCGTTGTAGCTTACAAAAGGATAAGCATTTTTACCTACACCTGCTGCAGCTTTACCGGCGTTGTTGTTACGTCCGTAACCTACTGCGATCGCTACTACTTCAGGATGAATACCAGGGAGGATCAGCAGTGGCAGAGAAAGTTCTTTACCATTTGCTTTGATCTTCAGTACAGTCCTGTCATTATTGATTTCGTAGTCATCGCCCAGCTCTGTGTGGAACGTTTTAGCGAGGGTGTTGGAAATAACTGCATAGTTATCCCATGTAGCACGGGTGATTGGATCCGGCATTTCCTGCAGCCATGGGTTGTTGGCTTCTTTACCGTTACCGATAGCTACTTTTTCATACAGTACCAGTTCCAGCTTACCGCCTTTCTTAGCACTGTTGATTTTTGCAGCAGCTGCTGCTACATCGCCTGCGAAAGAAGCACCGCCTAAAGCAGGAGCCTGTGCAGGTTCGATGATACCATCCTGCAGAGCTTTGTCCCACGCTTCCTGGCTACCCAGTTTGGTGATCCATTCGTTCTTCAGGAAATCTTCCCAGGAAGTAGCGTTTCCGCTCCATGCCAGCAGGGTAGATTCAAACGCACGTGTTTTGAACAGTGGCGCGATTGTTGGCTGTATGAAACTGAAATATCCGGTACGGCCTTCAACATCTCCCCAGCTTTCCAGGTAGTGATGAGCAGGAGCCGCATATTTGAACAGTTCAGAAGTTTCGTCTTTACGATCGTTGAAAGTAACGGTCAGTTTAGCCTGCTTAACACCGGAGATGAATTTCGCAGCGTCATAATAGTCATAAGCAGGGTTCACACCGTATACGAACAAAGCACCAACGCTGCCTGCATTCAGATCATTTACCAGCTGTGCCATGTCGCTGTCGATACCCTGGCGGTAGCTAACAGTGGAAGCCCAGTCGATAGTATTACCATTTGCACCGATCTGGTTGTTGATGGCATTTACGATAATCTGTACGTTTACATCATTGGAACCGCTTACAACCAGTGCTTTACCCTGGCTGTCTCTCAGCGCTTTCGCTGCTTTTTCGATACCATCTGCCAGACGTTTGTCAGCGATAGCTGGTTTGCTTACAGCACCACCTACAGCGCTCAGCAGGGCCAGTGCTATTGCACCGGTCTCTGATGGTTTGTGTGTATATCTTTCATCAGCATTGGCACCGGTAACGCTCATCATGCTCTCGAAGTGGAAATGTTTGCTCATTTCCGGCTTCTTCGCATCGATCTTACGGTTAGTACCATACTGTTTTGAATATTCTACGGGATTCAGCCATGTACCCAGGAAATCTGCACCAAGACTTACAACAGTCTTTGCGTTTTCGAAGTGGTAAACAGGCAGTGCTCTTTTTCCGTAAGAAGCTTCATTAGCCAGCAGCATACCGGAGTAGGATACTGCATCATATGTTACATGACGGAAGCCAGGATATTTTGCCTGGAAACCGGCAATTACTTTTTTGGTAGAAGGACTTACAATAGTAGAAGTCAGTAACACGATAGGAGCGCTGCCCAGGCCTGCAAGTGCTGCAGCTACCTGTTTGTCCAGCTCAGCCCAGGTTGTTTCTGCACCGTTGATAGTTGGGAAACGCAGGCGTGCTGAATCGTACAGGCTCAGTACAGAACCCTGTACTCTTGCAGTAGATGCGCTGCCGGTTACGGAAGACAGGTCGTTACCATCAACTTTGATAGGACGGCCTTCACGTGTTTTAACTACAACAGGGAGAACCTCTCCGTCTACTGCGTAAGTGGAAGCGTAATAGTTAGGTACGCCGGGAGTAATTTCCTCCGGCTTATTTACGTAAGGTATTGCTTTCTTAACAGGCGTTTCGCAACTGGCTGCAATTGTAGCAGCTGCAGTAGTGAACCCCAGGTATTTCAGGAAGTCCCTGCGGGGGGTAGTAGCATTCAACAGGCTTTCACTCTCCTCAAATGGCAAATCCTCTCTGAATTCGTTATTCACAATCTCCTGATGTTCCTTGGTATTGTGCAACTCCTCCAAGCCTTTCCAATACTTTTTTTGCTCCATGTTATTTATACTAACGAGTTACGGATTATTTTTTAAGACACCTTTGAAGTTCTGACGTTTGAAGTATGGCATTACGGCATAACGATTTGACCTTCGCTAACATTCCCCAGCTTCCTTCACCCGATTTGCTTCATTTAGTTATTAATAGTGACATTTCTGACATTCAGTACCACCTACCATTTCAACTGTTACGCTGTCGATCTTACCTTCTTTCACCTGCTTGTGGAACTCTTCAAAAATGCTGTAGTATTTATTATCTGCGAACTGTACTTTGGTTGTACGGTGACAGTTTACGCACCAACCCATTGACAGTTCTGCGAACTGATGAACCTCGTCCATTTTAGTGATAGCACCGTGACAGGTCTGACATTGCTGTTTACCAGCTACTACGTGTTGAGAGTGGTTAAAGTAAACGTGGTCAGGCAGGTTGTGGATCTTGGTCCACTCGATTGGTTTACCAGGTTTGGTATATTTCTGGGAATTTTTATCCCATCCAACTGCATCGTATAATTTCTGGATCTCTGCAGTACCATTTACTTTCTTACCTTCTGCAGTGAACAGCTCATACTTACCACTATATTCACTAATGGTCTTGTGACAGTTCATACAGATATTTTCAGAAGGGATCATGGCGTGCTTGCTCTTCTCGGCACCAGCGTGGCAATACAGACAGTTGATCTGGTTGATACCGGCGTGTACTTTGTGTGAGTAGAAGATTGGCTGCTCAGGCATGTAGTCTTTCTGACGTCCCAGACCAATTGCACCGTTGATAGTGTAGTAACCACCTACGATGAACAGTAAAAGGATCACCAGGGCGATGTATGCTTTGTTCTTGTAGAATGGAACCGGTTCTGGAGTAGCAACACCATCCTTGTCAGCGGCCAGTTTGTTCAGGCTACTGTTGATCTGCATCAGGATCAGTGCTACAACTGCCAGGATCAGGGTGATGATACCGAACAGCAGGCTGTTGTTACCACCTTCTTCACCAGCACCGGTAGTACCAGCTCCTGTTTGACCACCTGCATCAGTAGTAGTCGTAGCTCCTCCCTTAGTAGCTTCATCAGCGATGTAAGCCAGGATATTATCGATATCCTCATCGGAGAAAGAAGGGAAAGCTGGCATTGCCTGCTTGCTATACTCATTGAAGAGATTAACAGCATAAGGATCACCAGACGCGATCACAGAACCTGAGTTATGAATCCATTGGTGCAATAATTTCTTATCAGACCAACGCTCTTCCACACCCTTCAGTGCGGGACCAGTAACTTTCTTGTGAACATTATGGCAGCTGGCGCAATTCTGCTGAAACAATGCCTTACCCTTGCCTGGATCCGCAGCCTGTACGGACATGGATGCGATCATTGCAACGCATAGGACAAGAACACTCACAAAATGCTTGCGCATAAGAATGGAAACACGACGATACACAGCCTATTTAGTTTAGATTTGACCTTAAGTTTCTTTAAAAGTGCTCACAAAAATAAGACACAATGTTGACAATTTATCAACAATTATAAAAAAATCTTACTTGCATCACTCATTCCTTTTCCCTATATATGACGCGGTAAAGCGGGTAATGGTCAATGCGTTTCGCATGAAAAAAAACATGATAAATGTCATGAATTAAGACACCCCGTCTCCGGTTTCATCGTTTCTCATATATATAATATGGTGTGTCTTTTTGAATGGTATTATTTTTGATTCAGCTGTTGCTTTTTTAACTCTCCAGTCTTCGTAGGTTTCCATAATTAACCCCCTGCCGCCTGGAAAGTTCAAATACGCTCATAAATAAGACCAATTAGTTACTTTTGCGCCGTCCTTAATACACAGATATTTTGAAAAATATAGCCATCTTCGCCTCGGGAGCAGGTAGTAACGCACAAAAAATAATTGATCATTTCCGTCACTCGACCATTGCACGCGTATCTATGATACTTTGCAACAAGCCGGAAGCAGGCGTACTGAAGATAGCCGAAAAAGAAGGCATCCCCTCCATACTGATAGAGAAAGAACTGTTTTTCCGTACAGACCATTATATAAAGGTGTTACAACAGGCAGATACAGACCTGATCGTCCTGGCCGGTTTCCTTTGGAAAGTACCTGCCAACCTGGTACAGGCATTTCCGGACCGTATTATTAATATACATCCTGCCCTGTTACCCAAATATGGCGGCAAAGGTATGTATGGCCAGTTTGTACATGAAGCAGTGATCCTGGCGAAAGAGGCCGAAAGCGGCATTACCATTCACTTCGTTAACGAAAAATATGATGACGGCGCAACCATCCTCCAGGAACGTTGTACCATCACCCCGGAAGATACTCCTGAGACGCTGGCAGCCAAAATTCACCTGCTTGAACACCAGTGGTACCCGGTAATTGTGGAACGATTATTGACCTCTTAATCAAAGGCTTTCAGCTCAGCTGTAGGCTTCCCCTTATGAACCTACAACTCCCAACTGACTGCTGTCGTCAAATGCAGACAACTATATGAAAAAACCACTGCTTGTTATTTGCCTGTTATGCTTTAGTGTCATCACTGTTTCCGCACAGGACAAAAGTCCCTTTCGCCGGTCTACCTATATCAAGGTAAACCCCTCCCGGCTGATCAACGAACTGGAAGTCACCATAGAACAGGAACTCACCGAGAAGATAAGTCTCGAACTGGGAATAAGTGGTATCTATACTGACTATCCTGATTATATCCTGACAAAAAAGATAGATATCGGTCAGAAAAAGCCCAATATCAGTACCGAACAATTTGTAGACGGCAGAGGCCTTGGCTTCAGTGCCAGTTTACGCTGGTACCTCGTATCGAAGCAGGAAGATCTGTTTCGCGCCCAAGGAACCTACTTCCAACCGGTGCTATTATATAAGAAGGTATTCTACCCCAACGACAAGGTGACCATTAATAATGGCACTTACGAGAATACAGGCGATAAAGACGTCTATGCCCTTCAACTTCTCCTGGGCCGGCAGATCAGGAAAGACAGATTTATTATAGATCCTTATGTCGGAGTAGGTGTCCGGATGAAAGTATATGACTATAATAACTTTAATAATGACAACGGAATGGTTGGCACTAACGATGGAAGATTGATCAGTGTGCTCCCCAGCCTGCACCTGGGCGTTAAAATCGGCCTCAGATTATAAAAAACCAATGCCGCCCCCACACGGCACAGCACATTGCCAATTGTGTACTACCTTTGTAGTGTAAAAACGACTGGCATTATGTCTAAAAAGAATGTGTTCTATATTATATTCTTCGTGTTGCTCGCTATCGCCTTTCTTGGTTATTCAGGATATGTGCTAAAAGATGAGAAAGGCAGCTTCTTCGGAGAAGAAAAATTACCCGTATTAGGGACCAATGGTCATATAGTTGGTGGATTCTCATTTACTAACCAGGAAGGGAAGACCATTACCAGCAAAGATGTAGAAGGGAAAATATACGTTGCGGAATACTTTTTCACTACCTGTACCGGCATTTGTCCGAAAATGAATGCCAACATGACAAAAGTATACGCGACTTACAAAGACGAGCCCCGCTTCCGCATATTATCCCACACCGTGGACCCCGAAACAGACAGTGTTCCTGTACTGAAGCAATATGCCGAAGAGCATGGCGCTGATCCTAAAAACTGGTGGTTCCTGACAGGTAGCAAAAAGGAGTTGTATAAATTAGCAAGAGCCGGATATTTGGTGGATGACGGCACCTATACCGGTGATGAAGATTTTGTACATACCCAGTGGTTTGCCCTCGTAGATGGAGAAGGACGTGTAAGAGGACTCTATGAAGGCACAAAGAAACCAGACGTGGACAAACTGATCGGGGACATATCCAGGTTGTTAAAGGAAGAAAAATAAACTTATCTTATTTTATCATGAGCAACAAGAACAAAGCAAGTATCACCGAATTGCTCCGGGCCAGTAAGCTCAGCATAACAGATACCCGTGTGAAGATATTGGAGCTGTTCATGAACACCAACGGTGCACTTGAACATAGCAGCTTCGAGAAACTGGCCGGTCAGAGCTTCGACCGTGTGACAGTTTACCGCACCCTGCAAACATTTCTTGACAAAGGGATCATTCACAGCATCCCTACCACCGATACATCCATCCGCTATGCACTCTGTAAATCAGACTGCTCGGAACATGACCATCACGATCACCACGTTCACTTCAAATGTGAAGAATGCGGTGCCACCACCTGTCTTGAAGATACGGATGTACCAGAGATCAACTTACCGAAAGGCTACGCCATACATAATGTGGATGTAGTTGTAAGCGGGGTGTGTAAACAATGCAGATAATTATTGATCAGGGATAGTAAAAAAAAGCAGCGAGGTCTTCGCTGCTTTTTTTACTATCCCTGATGACTTAACTGATCTTGTCGATCTCTTTCTGAACAAATTCTGCCAGCTCTTTTACATAAGCGGGAGAGAAGTCAAACCTGATACCTGCGGCCTTATACAATTCCGGCAGGGTACGGGTGCTTCCCAGGCTAAGCGCTTTTACATAATTATCCAGCGCCTGCTGCTTGTTCTCTTTATATTGTTTCCACATCGCGATAGCCCCTAACTGAGCAATACCGTATTCTATGTAATAGAAAGGTACTTCAAACAGGTGCAGCTGTCGCTGCCAGCCAATGGCCCTGTATGATTCCCAGCCGCTCCAGTCAACCACACCGGTGGAGAACTCATCCTGGATCCTGTTCCAGTTGGCTGTACGCTCCTCTACAGTATGATTGGGGTTCTCATACACCCAATGCTGGAATTTATCTATTGTAGCGATCCAGGGGAAAATCACGATAGCGCGTTCCAGCTGTTGCAGTTTCGCCCTGCGCAGCTCTTCCTCGTCGCTGAAAAAGATATTCCATGAATCCATTGTGAACAGCTCCATACTCATACTGGCCACTTCCGCTATCTCCATCGGATATTCCTTAAAGGCGCTGAGTGACAGGTCATGGCTCAGGAAGGAGTGTACCGCATGGCCGCCCTCATGCACCATGGTGGTCAGGTCTTTCATCTGGCCGGCTGCATTCATGAAGATGAAAGGCACACCTGTTTCTGCCAGCGGACAGTTATACCCTCCGGGCGCTTTACCTTTACGGCTTTCCAGGTCCAGACGGCCCATTTTCTGCATCACACGCAGGCAATTGCCGAAGAATGGTCCCAGTTCATCAAAGCATTCAATGGCCTTATTTACCAGTTCTTCCCCGGTCTTGAAGGGCTCCAACGGTTTGATACCGGCAGGTTCTGCCTCCGAATCCCACGGTTTCAGCACATCCAGGCCCAGTTTTTTACGTTGTTTTTCCTGCAGACTTTTCACCAGTGGCAGAATATGCTCCCTGATGGCGGCATGGAACTGGAAACAATCTTCTTTTGTATAGTCAAAGCGGCCCAGGTCTTCAAACTTATAATCCCGATAGTTCTCAAAACCGGCATTCTTTGCCACCTGCGCCCTTTTCTGCACCAGTGAAGTATAGAGCTGGTCCAGGGTATCTTTATCTTCCATACGGCGGTTCGCCATCTTAGCAAACACTTCCTCTCTCAGGGCGCGGTCGCTGTTTTCCAGGAAACGGGCTGCCTGTTGCAGGGTGTATTCCTGTCCGTTTACCGTGATAGTCATTTTACCCGCAATAGCGCCGTACTGTTGCGACTGTACGCTCAGTTCTGCCAGTATAGGCACGTTTTCTTCCCGGAACAGTTTTACCTGTTTCCGTACACTGCGGAGGTAAGTAGCATATAAGTCCTGGTCCAGGTCTTTCAGCCATTCGCTGGCCAGTAATTTTTTATTCAGGGCATCAGCATAAGGCTGCAGCTTAGGCTGGATTTCCATGCAGAAATAGGCAAATGCCTCTTCCAGCGATTTATCTGTCGTATCGCAGGTCATGCGTATCTGTCGCCAGCAAGCATCTTCACTGATGACGGCCTCCAGCTCACTGATATCTTTCAGCCATTGTTCCAGGGCTCCCACACTTTCGAGCGGTCGTTGCTGCAGCTCTTCGAAATAAGGCCGCAATGCATCCCACGTCGTTACCGTAAAATTCTCCGGCAATAGCGTACGTGGCTGTTTCTCAATATTTGCGTCTAAAGTCTTCATTCTACTAAAATAAGAAATTATGCGCCAAAGTCATGAGCGCATCGGGCCCCAAAACCATAAAAATGAGCCCTTAATCTACATCCCTAAGAGTTAGAATCCCTTTTGATACCTGTGGGTTGCTTACTGTAATTCATAGATAAACCATCCTCAAGCCATATATAACCCATATATAACCCATATCTTTTTAAATATGGGTTATATATGGGTCATATATGGCTTATATATGGGTTATATATGGGTTATCTCACCGAATGCAGTATGGTAAAGCCCTTACAAGGACTGTTTAAAATACTGTCTATGTAACTATCTAATTATAAATCAAATGTGCATGGAGCTAATACTCAATAACTGAGTTTTAAGTGGGGAGGGAGGGGGTACACAGGCATATCCGCATAAAAAAGACGCTGTATGTTTCACACATACAGCGTCTGATTTTATAAGGTGAGAATATCGACTATTCTTCTGTTTTCTTCTTTTTAGGAGCAGCTTTTTTCTTAGGAGCTTCTTCTCCTTCAGCAGCAGGTGCTTCTTCTTTTTTCGCCTTCCCTTTCTTAGGCGCTTTTTCAGCGGGTGCCTCTTCAGTTGCTACCTCTTCAGCAGCATCTTTAGCGGCCGCTTTTTTGGGTTTAGCAGCTTTCTTGGCTGGTTTATCTTCTACTTCTGCTTCGGGAGCCGGGGATGCATCAGCAGCGAGGGCTGCGCCTTCCTGGCTTTCTTCAGCGGCTTCTTCAAACTTCAGCAGATCATTCTTCTTGAGGATGGCATACCATTTTACCATCTTCTTCATATCGCTGACGTAAACCCTTTCTTCATCGAAAGTAGGGAACACGCTTTTAAAGTAAGACTTGATAGCATTATTGTCAGCTTTGGCATCCACCGGAGCTGTTTTGGATTCCTGGTCCTGCATGGCCTTAAATACTTCGGCCAGGTTCACGTTATCGCCGGTAGTGAAAACCTCAATACTTTCCAGCGGAGTGAAGTTATGGACACGGGAGCTCACAAATTTAGTGCTCTTATCTTCCAGAGATCTTACGATAGCGCCATCCTGTTTGCTGGCAATCAATTGAAACAAACCACCCAAACCGGTTACTGCAACTATTTCTCTATACTGCATGTTCAAATTTTTAAGAAGCGCAAATATAAAAAATCGTTTCTATCCGACAAATTGGAATAAGGCTGCCGGAGTAATTATTATTATTAATTGCTCCAATCAAGCATTTTTTTGACGGTATCAACTAATCTATCTTTTTCCCAGTACTATAGGCAATTTCCAATGTCTGACCTCTCCCTCGGCATTAAAAGCCTCCGCAAAGATGATGTATATTCCTGATACCAGCCCGCGGTTCGATTCTCCCCGGCCATCCCAGGTCATATATCCTGAAGCCGGCAATAAGGTATTCTTTTCCAGGTACCTTACCGGCCTGCCCTCTGCATCAAAAATCGTGACATTTATAATATATCCCGGTCCCGGAAAATTATATCTGACCACGGCAAAATCATCCAGCCCGTCATTATCAGGAGAAAAAACGGCCGGCTGTACCGTCAGGTCTCCCTGTAATTCTACCACCGGCAGCCGCTGTGAATTACGGTAGCCGGGAGTAGCATATTTCGCAGCCGCTGCTGCTGAATGCCAGTTATACTTGTCTTGTGTTTCCCTATCCGCCTGCAGTCGTTCCAGGGAAACACCCCGGGTATTGTCTGCCAGTGCCAGGTGCATTTTGTCAGAATAATGGAGTTCATCCAGTATCTGCCCACTTTCATTTAAGAGTACAATTGTTCCTTCTCCATTTATCAGCGGGGGCAGGTTTATTTTATAAATAGTTGCCGGCTGCAGGCAATCATAATATGCACACAATGCCTCCGGCGCTGTTGTAAAGGCTGCATAGCCTCCGGACAACAATAACAAAGGTTGGTCGCCTAAAGTTGCAGGAGCGTCCAGTTGTCCGTCTTCTTTCCTTCTGGCCAGGTACAGGTGCGACAGGTCCACTGCTTTCCGGCTCCGGTTATAGATTTCAATAAACTCAGGCACACCGGAAGCAGGGTCGTATAATATTTCATTGATCACAATGTCGAAACTGTCTGCGGTACCGATCCGGGCGAAGGCAACATCGCTGGCAGCTGTCACTTCCTGACCCGTGCAATCTTTTAAACCAGATACTACCACCGTATAGACAGTATCAGGTAACAAGGGCGCCGTTAAGTGGACAGATATATTATTATATAGAGGAGGATGAGCTGTGATACGGGCCATCGCCAGCGGAGGTGTAAACTCAAAATGTGCCGGCTCTGTCACGGTAAGACTATCCATGATGCCATTAAATGACAGGTGCAGCGTCATAGTATCCGGCGGAAAAGCCTTTACCAGCGATACCGGTGGAGGCATGGCACCAGCTCCTGTCACCCTATTGGGCCGCCCGGGAGTCCCGCCTTGTGGCGCTGTAGAAGGTTTCCAATTGCTGCTGCCGGCGCAGGGCCAGTTAGTATCTATCATTTCCAGGCTCCAGCCGCCTCTTTCCTTTACCGGGTTGTTATACCAGCTGCGGTCATAAGCGACGGCATGTACCAGGGTTCCACTGTCATTGCGCAATGTGATAATGTCACTGTCTCCCGGAGCCGGAAAACTACTGATGCCAAGGATAGAAATATCCGCAGGGAAAAGGTCAGTATTCCCTTTATCACAGATTACTACTAAACCGCCGGGTGGCAGCAGATACTGTGGCAATAGGGCTTCCCGACTGCTGTTTCCGAGTCGCCAGTTCTTTAGTTGTAAGGCATAAGGGCTATTATTCTTCAACTCTACAAAGCGCGAAGGCAATAAACCGGCGGAAGGTAATGCTCTTGGGAGGAATTCGTGAATAAGTACGTCATAACCACTGCTGGTATAATATAAAAAGGCCACTGTAACCGGCTCCATGACATTCCCGGAGGGGTCCCTTATCCCGTCTATCAGCAAGCGGCAACTATCTCCGTTGGGAAAGGCATCCCGGAAATGTATATGCAGGCAGGAAGGCTGACTGCTATCGGCCCAGATGCTATCTGGTGTATTGCCGGCAACAGATAAGCGGAAATGCGCTGGCTGAGAGAGGATGGCATTATCCAACGGTTCACTGAAACACAATGTAAGCGTGCGACTATCGCGCAGATAAGATGATTGTAAGACCGGTGATATTGTATCTGTTACAATAGGTGTGACCAGTACATCATCAAAATAGTGGCGCCCAAAGAAGGAAGCGGTGGACTGACGTACTACAAATCCCATGAAGTGCGAAGTATCGTACCTGCCATCTGTGGCAGTGCCCTCGCGGGTATAAGCAGTACCATCGGCCCTTTCATCTGTCCACAATTCCCATTCATCGTCCTTCCGGATCACCCTGACCTTCAGCTTCGTGGAGGTATGATTAGTGATGCCATCACGGCCGTCTATAAGCAGGACTGGTGATGCTGTACCGTCTTTCCTGTACAGGCACACTTCATCCTTTGTATTGCCGATGCGGACAAAATACCCGCTGAGCCCCGCCCCCTGCAGGTTTGCGCTGTCGGCAGTGAGAAAGACGTCCACATAATTGAGAGAAGAGGTGTTGAAATCCAGTTGCAGCCACCATTCCCATATTGCATTGCGGGCCAGTGAAGAAGGCGTAGCGATGTGGAAGCTGCTGCTTTGTCGCTGTAAATGGCTTCTCAGACGGCCATTATCAATCTGCCAGGCAGTATCTGTGCCTTTCCAGGAATTCGCTTCAT
Organism: Chitinophaga filiformis; assembly: GCF_900102545.1. Lineage (GTDB taxonomy): Bacteria > Bacteroidota > Bacteroidia > Chitinophagales > Chitinophagaceae > Chitinophaga > Chitinophaga filiformis. The sequence continues at coordinate 1,203,413 of NZ_FNBN01000001.1, forward strand.
TAATATCTTGATAATCAAAATGTTCGCTCACTTGTGCGAATGAGAAAGAAGCCTGCAGGAGCAGGCATGCACAAACAATGGAAATACGCATGTCTAAAAAAGTAGGTTGGTTAAGGTAGAAATTTAGTGAATTTCTATGATTTTGGCGCATACATTGAAAACCACGCAGGTTGTGTTAAATTTGCATTTCCAAAAAATTAAAATGTAAAACAATGAAAGTTGCCGTAGTAGGAGCTACCGGGCTGGTAGGCTCAAAAATGTTACAAGTATTGACCGAGAGAAATTTTCCGGTTACAGAACTGATTCCCGTGGCTTCTGAGAAGTCTGTTGGTAAGGAAGTAACATTTAAGGGCAAGCCTTATAAGGTGGTGAATGCAGATACGGCAATTTCCATGAAGCCGGATGTTGCACTGTTCTCCGCCGGTGGCAGTACTTCCCTGGAATGGGCTCCAAAATTTGCAGCAGCAGGTATTACCGTGATCGACAATTCTTCCGCATGGAGAATGGACCCTACCAAAAAACTGGTGGTGCCTGAGATCAATGGTAAGACGCTGACACCAGAAGATAAGATCATTGCGAATCCAAACTGTTCTACCATCCAGATGGTACTTGTGCTGAATCCATTACATGAGCAGTACAAGATCAACCGTGTAGTAGTATCTACTTACCAGTCAGTGACCGGTACCGGTGTAAAAGCGGTAGATCAGCTGATGAACGAGCGTAAAGGTATCGAAGGTGAAAAGGCATATGCACACCGCATAGACCTGAACGTTATTCCGCAGATCGATGTATTCCTCGATAACGGTTATACGAAAGAGGAAATGAAAATGGTGAAAGAAACCATCAAGATCATGGGCGATGACAAGATCCGCGTAACTGCTACAACTGTACGTATCCCTGTAATAGGCGGTCACAGTGAATCAGTGAACGTGGAATTTGATAAAGAGTACGAACTGTCTGATGTACGTGCCATACTGGAGAAAACATCTGGTGTGATCGTAGTAGATGAACCTTCCAAACAACAGTATCCGATGCCGAAAGATGCACATGAAAGGGATGAAGTGTTTGTAGGCCGTCTTCGTCGTGATGAAACACAGGAAAAGACCCTGAATATGTGGATCGTGGCAGATAACCTGCGTAAAGGCGCTGCTACCAATGCAGTTCAGATAGCGGAGTACCTGCACGCACAAAAATGGATCTAAGTGACAACATCTAATGACCGGAATGACCTCAAAAAGGTCTTTTCGCGAACGTATAAACGATTTTATTAGTATAAAAAGAGAGCAAGTGTTGTAACACTTGCTCTTTTAGTATCAATTTGAGGAGAAATAAGTATCACTTTGACAAAAATTACACAGAAGTAGTATTGCTTTCTGCTAGATAAAATCCAATTTTGGTATCAATAATCCTATGCCAACTTACTTATTCCAAAAATTGATTTTTTAAGAAAGTAAGAAGCCGAAGAACTAAAATTCACAAATCCGTAAACACCCTTAAGTCCTATGAAAACCAACGCCAATCGCGAGCTGCTACTGATGCACAAATTTACTGAAGAGTGGAGTTCTAATTTTTCATCACAGGTGTCACGCATCATGAACATTGTGGATCAACATGATACACTGGACGGCATAATCCCGATTATTGAGGTTGCCAACGTGTATAATCAACGTTTTGCGCACACTAAGACAGACAAAGAAAATCTGTTAAAGAACCGCAAGGCAAGACCTTTCGAATTCCTGATCCATAAGAACTAACCCATTAAAACTTATTGAGCTGTAATCATCTGCCGGCAATAAATATGTGTACCGGCGTATGCGTATCCGGCAGATGACAGCGTAATTTTCAGGATGCATTGTGACTTATCCATCTGTGATGACAGACAGTGACCTGTTGATATTATTTTCGCCCCGGAGCATTACCTGACTATTCCGTATAAAGTGCCCTGTCCATAAATTTGACAAAGGGCTGCATTACAGCAAATATTTTCAGAATTTCCCTAACCAGCGCAGGCTGTATGGCAGCTTCGTCGGAGATGCTGTGCCATACTGTGAAGCTTTTCAACTTCAGGTAGGCGATTGCAGGATTGTCTGGCAGGTAGCCCTGTGGTGCCGTCTTCAGGGATTCTCCTTCTATTTTACCAAAATAGCGGATGAATTCTTTATTGGAGATAATCTGCTGGAATTCTTCAAAGTTGTAGTCTATTTCCTGTCTGACCTTTTTCAGGGCATCAGCTTCCGGCATCCATAAACCGCCGCCGGCAAAGCTTTTGCCTCCCGGTTCCAGGTGGAAGTAATAGCCTGGACGAGGTGTTTTGCGCCCTCCAGGTGCAAAAGCTGCACCCATATTGGTCTTGTAAGGTGTTTTATCTTTTGAGAAGCGGACGTCTTTATATATGCGGAAAGTGCAATCCTTCACCTGTAAGCCTACAATAGCGGGATCCTGTTTATATAAACCATCCAGGATCTGCTGTACCACACTTTCATAATCGGCTTTCGCCTGCTGGTAATCGGATTTATGCTCGTCAAACCAGACTTTATTATTATTCTTAGTCAATAATTTTAAGAACTTCAACGTGGGAGGTTGCAGCATGTAATCAGTTTTGCTCACAAAATAAAAAAATTATTCTCCTTACCCAGCAAATAACAATAGGTTATGCCCTTCCCTCCAGGTCCGCGGGACCGGAAAGAAGAGCATAACGTGGCAGAAGGCGCTGCCTAGAAATGATATGTAGCGGCTAGTAATACGCTGGGGCATGTGCCCACAGGCGCCCCGGATTTCTTATGGAAGATGTCTACAGAAGCGTTGTCCATCCTGAACTCAGGAATAATGGTCAGGTTACCCACCTTATAATTTAATGAAAGTGTGCCTGCCACTACGTGGCCTCCATCTGTGCCGGCAAAGGTCTTCAGGCCATCCTTGTCATCAAAATACTCACCACGCAATGTCAGACCTACCTTTTCATTGAAATCCAGGTTCACATATAAGGCAGATCCCCACCATTGCTTTGCACTTTCAAGGCCTTCTTTGTCACGTGTATTATTGTATGTGCTGACAGTTCCGTTGTAGCCCAGCCCCAATATGCTGTTAACCTGGTAAGTGGCGACAAAGTCAATCTGATGGTTCTGAATACCCGTGGTATCCTTACCTTCCAGGTAGTTCAGATATAATTTGAGTGGCGCCTTGGTAGAAGAATATCCTAATTGTGCACCAATGTATTTATTATTGGTCCAGGAAGCAGATTTGAAATCAGTGGGGTTGAAAACGCCCACCATGGCCGTCCATGCGGAACTGATAGTGATGTCTGCCTTCACGCCGGTACTGAAGAAGGGGCCATTACTGAACATATAACTCATGCTGTAGTTCCTGTTCAGGTAAGCATCCAGCAGTTCATAACCCACGTGGGTACCGAAGCTACCCATGCTGATCTTCAGTTTATCCAGTACCTGGTAACCTACGTAAAGTTGTTTGATCACTACTTCCGCGGTTTTGGTCTTATCGGGTGTTTCATTGTAAGAAAATTCCGCTGCCCTTTTGCCAAAGCCGACATCAGCCACAATACTTCCTTTTTTAAATTCATGTTCGGCTTTCAGCGAGATCATTCCCAGTTCGAAACTGTTGTGAGAGTTGGTAAAGCTTGTTTTGTTATCGGTATTATTACCGTTGAAATTATAGCGATAGTAGACGTCTGCAGACCCGGAAAGCTTAACCAATGGGGCTTTAGTTGTATCAGCAGCAGTCTGGGAATGCGCAATAAGCGCCTGACAGGCAGCAAATGCTACCAATAGAACTTTTTTCATGCAAGGAAATTTGGTTGATAAAAATGGTGTGTGCGAATCGTTTCGTTAATTCTATGCTCGCTGTCCTATAGCCTGGAAATAAAGGGAAGAGAAAAGAATAGCTAATAATCAACCGGGAAGACATCTACATGGAATACTACAGATATTGGTTGATAAACTAAATCCTGGTTGATAAAATAAAATACTGTTTACGTTTTTTATTTCCCAGTTCGATTATTAGCTATTCTAACATTTGGGTGTCAAACTATGTGAATTATCTATTAAGCGCTTAGTGCACCATCTGCTCTTCTTTCAACGCACCGTTGTCGGATACGCTCATCATGGCAGGGTGATACTGTTCGTTGTGCTGTGTAGCATCCAGACCCAGTTCTTCTTCCTGGTCGCTTACACGCAGCGGATGGATCATGTTAATCAGCTTGAAGATACCGTAGGAAACTACAAAGCTGTATACAACTACGATCACTAATCCGATCACCTGATTTTTAAAGAGTTCAAAACCACCGTAGAACAGGCCATCACTGATAGCACCGTTTACATTCTTGCTGGCGAAAATACCGGTCAGCACCATACCAACCATACCACCAATACCATGACAAGGGAATACATCCAGTGTATCGTCAATAGCAGTTTTGGATTTATAGTGAGCCACCAGATTAGAAACGATAGCGGCAACAAAACCGATCATGATACTCTGTGGGATACCTACATATCCTGCAGCAGGAGTAATAGCTACCAGACCAACTACAGCACCGATACAGAAGCCCAATGCAGAAGGTTTACGACCACGGATCACATCGAAGAAGATCCAGGACAAACCAGCAGCAGCAGCAGCAGTGTTAGTAGTAGCGAAAGCAGAAGCAGCCAGACCGTTTGCAGCGAGGGCGGAGCCTGCATTGAAACCGAACCATCCGAACCAGAGCAGGCCAGTACCTAACAGTACGAAAGGAATATTGGCAGGTTGCAGTTCTTTCTTTTCTATATGGTCTTTACGGCGTTTCAGTACCAGTACACCTGCAAGGGCAGCACAACCAGCAGAGATGTGTACCACAGTACCACCTGCGAAGTCAAGTACACCCAGTTTAAACAGGAAACCGTCAGGATGCCAGGTCCAGTGCGCAATAGGCGCATAAACCAGCAGGCTGAATAACACCATAAATAATACGTAAGACGTAAACCGGATCCTTTCAGCTACAGCACCTACCACCAGGGCAGGAGTGATCACTGCAAATTTCATCTGGAAAAGGGCAAATACCAGTAAAGGGATGCTGGTTGCCAGAGACCAGGGCTCACTGGAAGGAACGCCTCTGAAGAACAGGAATGTGGAAGGATCACCAATCAGACCATATCCATTCACTCCTATCGATTTACCAAATGCAAGGCTGAATCCTACGGCTACCCATACGATACTAACAACACCGGCAGCGATAAAGCTTTGTACCAATGTTGAGATCACATTTTTACGGTTAACCATACCTCCGTAGAAAAATGACAGCCCTGGGGTCATCAGAAACACGAGGCAGGATGCCACCAGTATCCAGGCAATGTCACCAGTATTGTATTGACCCTTGGGATCGGCAAAAGGAAGCTCCCCAGGAATAAACAATGCAATTATTGCGACAATCCCTAGCAAAAGGAAGGGCACATAGTCTTGAAATGATGTTTTCTTCATAGCGTTCATTTTTAAATTTCTTTAATAAAAGTATAAAGGATATTTATTTCATCAAATAGAAAAGGCAAAAAATAGAAATGATTGAAGAAAAATATAGGATATGGGGTCAAATATCAAGTATATTATAATAATAATTAATATAACTATCGCTTTTGGCCGCTACAGGTGGGGTAAAATGGGGGACATTTGTCTTATAAACTTATAATTATCAACGTATTATAAAATTAAGGAAGGGGCATTTAACAATTTTCTAACATTGGAAAGGTAGTTGCTACTGCAATTAGGGAATATGTGCTATAATAAACTAAAAATCAGCCTAATAAATATTAGGCTGATTTTGTTGTATGGGATAGCCCCGTTAAATATTATCAATACATTAAAAATAAAATAATGTATGTTTTATGATCCAGACCATAAAAACTGACCTTTCCACTGCATTATTGCTTCATACTTTCTAATTCGCGTTGCATTGCGAACATCTGGTCACGTAACCTGGCAGCTTCCATAAAGTCGAGGTCCTTTGCAGCCTTCTCCATATCCTTTTTGACCTTCGTGATTGCCTTCTCCATCTGAGGTATTGTTTTGGCAACAGTAGCCTCCTGTTTGGCGTAACCGATAGCATCTTCTGCTACAAGCGTTACCTCGTCATGTACCGCATATGGTGAGTTTTCGTCGAACTGCTTGATTTCCAACACAGCAGTCTGTCCGAGGATTTGTTCCTTACTCTTGAGCACCGTTCTCGGCGTAATCTTATGTTCTATATTATAGGCAATCTGCTTCTGCCTGCGCCGGTCTGTTTCGTCGATGGTACGCTGCATACTGTCGGTAATCTTGTCAGCATAAAAGATCACAAGACCATCCACGTTACGTGCCGCACGGCCTGCTGTCTGGGTCAGGGAACGCTCATCCCTCAGGAAGCCTTCCTTATCTGCATCCAGTATAGCCACTAGTGTCACCTCGGGCAGGTCCAGACCCTCACGCAGGAGGTTTACGCCCACCAGGACATTGATATTACCCAGGCGGAGGTCTCTTAATATCTCTATGCGTTCCAGGGTATCTACCTCAGAGTGAATGTAACGGGACTTAATATTAATTCGATGGAGGTACTTGTCCATTTCCTCGGCCATCCGCTTGGTAAGGGTGGTTACAAGCACACGGCCTCCTTTTGACACACGCTTGTCTATTTCTTCCAGGAGGTCATCTACCTGGTTGACGCTTGGTCTTATTTCGATAGGCGGTTCAAGCAGTCCTGTAGGACGTACCACCTGTTCCACCACTACACCTTCTGTCTTTCTCAGTTCATACTCACCCGGGGTAGCGCTGACAAAGATGGCCTGGTTCACCAGGTTCTCAAATTCATAGAAGTTCAGCGGCCGGTTATCCATTGCTGAAGGCAGGCGGAAACCGAAGTCAACCAGGGTCAGCTTACGGGACCTGTCTCCACCATACATTCCCCCGATCTGGGGAATAGTTACGTGGCTTTCATCTATTACCAGGAGATAATCTTTAGGGAAATAATCCAGCAGGCAGAAAGGGCGGGTACCCGGAGCACGTCTGTCCAGGAAGCGGGAGTAGTTCTCGATACCGCTACAATAGCCTAATTCCCTGATCATCTCCAGGTCATAATTCACTCTTTCAGAGAGACGCTGTGCTTCCAGGTGTTTCCCGATGGACCGGAAGTATTCCACCTGTGCCAGCAACTCATCCTGGATCTCAAATATGATCTGGGCCATCATGTCTTTGGGCGCCAGGTAGAGATTAGCCGGGAAAATGGCTGCGTTCTCCATGGTACCTATACGTTTGCCGTTTTGCACGTCAAAGCTTTCAATCTCCTCAATCTCGTCGCCAAAGAAGGTGATGCGATAACCAAAATCCACGTAAGGCAGGTTAATATCTACCGTATCTCCCTGCACACGGAAATTACCGCGATTAAAGTCGCCGGTAGTGCGGGTATATAGAGAATTCACCAATCCATGCAATACTGTATTACGGCCAATGGTCTGTCCTTTGTGCAGGCGGATAATACCATTTTCATAATCCGTCGGATTACCCATACCATAAATACAGGAAACGCTGGCTACGACTATTATATCCCTTCGTCCTGACAGGAGACTGGTAGTGGCTCTCAATCTAAGCTTATCAAGCTCCTCATTGATGGAAAGGTCCTTTTCTATATAGGTATCGCTCACAGGCATATATGCCTCCGGCTGATAGTAATCGTAGTAAGACACAAAGTATTCCACGGCATTATCCGGGAAGAACTGTCGGAACTCTCCATACAGCTGGGCCACCAGTGTTTTATTGTGCGTCAGCACCAGTGTAGGGCGCTGTACCTGTTGAATGACATTTGCAACAGTGAATGTTTTTCCTGAGCCGGTTACCCCCAGTAATGTCTGAGCGGGGGCTCCATCCTGTAATCCTTCTACTAACTGGCGAATGGCTTCCGGTTGATCGCCTGCGGGGGCATATGGTGCATTTATCTTAAAGGGCATATTCTAAATTCTAGCGTTATCAAATGTACAAATTAATAGACAGTGCTTTTTCATTTCAAAAATCTGGCTCACCTTTATGCACTTATTGAGACATATTAACCACCTCATCTATTATGCTTAAAAAACTCTACCCTATTCTACTGGGTATGCTATTACTGGCGCCCATATCAGGCTTTTCCTGGGGCGTTACCGGTCATCGTGTGGTAGCCGAGATCGCCAGCAATCATTTAAGTCCGCAGGCAAGAAAAGCCATCACTGCTTTACTTGGTCGTCAGAGCATGGCAATGGTTGCCAACTGGCCTGATTTTATCAAGTCAGACACTACTCACCGCTACGATCACACTTCTCCCTGGCACTACCTCGATTTTCCTGCCAACTGCACACGCCAGCAATTTGATGAAGTCATAAAGGCGCATGCTACGGGTGACAACCTGTACGCACAAACTGAGTCGCTGATCAAAAAACTGAAAGATCCGGCTACTTCCAAAGAGGATAAAGTATTTGCATTGAGTTTCCTCATCCATATGATAGGAGATATGCATCAGCCATTACATGCAGGTCGTGATGAGGATCAGGGTGGTAACAAGATACAGGTAATGTGGTTTGACAAACAGACCAACCTGCACAGGGTATGGGATGAACACCTCATAGAATTCCAGCAACTCAGCTATACAGAATATACACATGCTCTGGATACCGCTACTGCTGCAACTGTAAAGAAAATACAGAGCGGCACTGTAGCCGACTGGATATTTGAATCCAATCAGCTCTCCGGCAAAATATATTCACTGACGCATGCAAATGATAAGCTGAGCTACCGTTATAATTTCTGGTTTGTCAACGACCTGAATAACCAGCTGCTGAAAGGAGGCTTAAGACTCGCAGCTATTCTGAATCAGATCTACAAATAATATAGTGGGTTATAGTACAAAAGAAAAGCATCAGCCTTGGGCTGATGCTTTTGCTCTTTATAGCCTTTTATTGACTAGATCAGGTCAATATCAAAATTTACCAGTTGTACGAACTGCTCCAGGCGGTTGCTGATATCCTCATGAGTGATCTCACGCATACGGCCTACCCCAAAACGTTCCACGCAGAAGGAAGCCATAGCGGAACCAACGATGATAGCAGTTTTCATGTTTTCGAAGGAGATATCCTTTGTTTTAGCCAGGTGGCCGATAAATCCACCTGCAAAGGTATCACCGGCGCCGGTTGGATCAAATACCTCTTCCAGTGGCAGGGCAGGTGCGAAAAATACATGGTTCTCATGGAACAGCAGTGCACCGTGCTCTCCCTTCTTAATGATCAGGTACTTAGGCCCCATGGTAGTCAGTATCGTACGGGCAGCTTTCACCAGGGATACTTCCCCTGTCAGCTGACGGGCTTCGGCATCATTTACCAGGAGCACGTCTACTTCTTTCAGTACCTTTTTCAGATCGTCCATAGCTACTTCCATCCAGAAGTTCATGGTATCCATTACGATCAGTTTAGGCCTTGTTTTCATCTGTTTGATTACAGACATCTGCACCTGTGGTGTCAGGTTACCCAATATCAGGAATTCGCTTCCCTGGTAACTGTCGGGTATTATAGGCTGGAATTCACCCAGTACGTTCAGCTCTGTGGTCAGCGTATCACGGGTGTTCATGTCCATATGATATTTACCGGCCCAGTAGAAAGATTTCTCATCCTTCTTCACCTGTACACCATCGAAAGCAACACCTTTGGCACCTAGCGCGTCCAGTTCCTCCTTAGGGAAGTCTCCGCCAATTACAGAAACCTGGTTGATGGGCTTTACAAAATTGGAAGCTGCCCATGCAATGTATGTAGCGGAACCACCTACGATCCGGCCTGATTTACCAAAGGGCGTTTCTATATCATCGAACGCCATAGTACCTACAACAGTTAGCGACATGCGTATTCTTTTTTTATTGAGTTTTAGTTAGTTTGCAAAACAGCGCAAATGTAACTAAACTTTCACCTGCTTCCACCATCCTTTCCGGAATATAACAATAGCCGCTACCGCGATACAGGATTCTGCTATGGCAATAGCCCAGAAAACGCCGGCCGGGCCCATGTTATAGTTCACCGCCAGAATCCAGGCCATGGGTATCTGCAACATCCAGAAGCCTACCAGGTTAATAAGGGTAGGGGTACGCGTATCGCCAGCCCCGTTAAAAGACTGGGACAGCACCATACCATAAGCGTAAAAGATATACCCTATACTTACCAGCTGCAGGCACTGTGCCGCCTGTAATACGATAGCTGTTTCGCTGGTAAAGATCATCACTATCGGCCGGGCCGCCAGGAAGAAACAGATGGATATTAGTCCCAGGAACACCATATTGAAGAATGCTGCTCTCCATACAGACGTTTCCGCTCTATCAGGCTGACCAGCACCCAGGTTCTGTCCTACCAGGGCAGCTGCCGCATTGGCCATACCAAAGGCAGGCAGCAGGGTGAAAATAACGATCCTAATGGCAATGGTGTAGCCGGCCACTGCGTCTTCTCCGAAACGGGCAATCAGGCGCACGAGGAAGATCCAGCTAACTGTATTGATGAGCAGCTGTGCGGTACCTCCCGCTGCTATCTTAAGCAGTTTCCAGATCACACCTATGTCGGGACGTATATGACGGCTGGTAATACGGATCAGGTCCTTACCTCCAAAAAGATGGTACAGCTGATAACATACCCCGATACCACGGCCTATTGTAGTAGCCAGCGCTGCGCCTTTCAGGCCTAATGCAGGAATTGGTCCCAGACCATTGATCAGCAATGGACACAACAGGATATTCAGGATATTTGCTATCCACAATGACCTCATGGCGATAGCCGCATCTCCGGCCCCTCTGAAAATACCATTGATCAGGAAGAGCAACATTACGATTAGATTACTGCCGAGCATGATACGCGTATATATGTGACCGTTATCAATCACATCCTGAGACGCGCCCATCAGTGCCAGCAAGTCAGGAGCCAATATAATCCCTGTTATTGCAATAGCCGATGCCAGCACCGCAGCAACATACAGTGACTGCACAGCAGTATGCGCGGCAGCATCACTATCCTTTTCACCTGTACGACGCGCTACTACGGCAGTAGCTGCCATGCTCAGTCCAAATGCCGCTGTATACACCAACGTCATCATAGACTCTGTTAATCCAACTGTAGTAATGGCATGCTTACCCAGTTTACTTACAAAAAAAATATCCACGACTGCAAAGAGTGATTCCATCATCATCTCCAGGATCATGGGTACTGATAATAAAAAGATGGCGCGGTTGATATTACCACTTGTGAACTCTTTTTCCGTGCCTGATACTGCCATAACAAACAACCGGAATACCTTGCCCAGGCGGGAACTAGCCTGTGTATCTCGCATATAAAAGCTGTTAAATAATTAAAAATGGAATTGCCGGTACAGATATGTACCTGTTTACATTAAAAGGGGGCGGTGGGCATATCCGGAAGTACCGGATATTGAATTACATTTTCATAACACATCAATTGTAGGCCACAAAGGTAAAATGTTTTTTAATTCCCCCTCATTTTTTTAGATGGTGTGGCAACATATATACTTTTTCAGAACATTTTTTACGGGGCTAAAACACTGTACAGATAAGCAATTCATTGATTGCCGGAAACACATTAAATAATTTTTCTACAGTCGCTGTAACTTTTCCTGACCATCTCCGTTTAACAATTGCATCAGCGCTGAGAAACCAATTTATTGTACTAAATACGGAAACCTATTTTCTATTAATTCAAATTAAACGGAAACCATGCTTACGATTAAAAAACATGCTCTTAAAGTGGGAGCATTAGCCCTTGCTATGGGTATTACTTTTGCAGCTTGCAGCGATGATGACGATCCAGCAACGCCGAATACTCGTTCTAAAGAATACAAGTTGACTAAAAGCGCTACAGATGCAACTCAGGTAGGTTCTGTTAAACTGACTGAAAATGCTGATAGCAGTGTTAACCTGTCTATCACGCTGAAGGCTTCTACCAAAGACACTAAACATCCGTTCTATCTGATCGGTGGTTCTGTTGCATCGCCTACCATTGATACCCTGTTAAAGGATACTATTCCTGGTAACGGTGCTGAAGCTACAAAAGTGATCTGGAACAAGGTGAAGAGCGTTGTTGTAAACGGTCAGACCCGTAAATTCAACTATGACAGTGCACTGAAAATAAGCGCATTCTCTAAAGTATACTTCAAAGCTGGTAAAGACAGCGTTATTGCTATCGGTAATATCCTGAAAAGCAGCGCCCAGTAATAATCGGCTGATATAAAATATCAGGAGAACTACAGGTTAAAAAAAAGTAATAATGGCCGGAAATTTCCGGCCATTATTATAATGGTCTTTACTCGTTATTAGGATATGGCTCCAACCCGCAGGTCAGAAAACCGACTTTATAAGAAGGTGTTGCTCCTCTTAATCAATCCAACTGGGTTACGCGCAACACTTTGAATTCTGTTCTTCTGTTCAGCTGTCTGCCATCCGGATTATCCTTTCCACCTGGCAGCTCATTGGCAGCTATAGGCCTTGTTTCACCATACCCTTTAGCGATCATTCGATCAGCGGAAATACCTCTGCTGATCAGGTAATCCACGCAGGATTGTGCCCTTCTCTGGGACAGCTTCATGTTGTATGCATCTTTACCTTTACTATCCGTATGTGCACTCATCTCAATGATAAGATTCGGGTTATCCTGCATGATTGAGACGACAGTGTCCAATACTATAAGTGACTGGGAACGTAATGTTGCTTTATCGAAGTCATAATAAATATCTTTCAGGATAATGGGCTTTCCTATTTCAAAACGTTTGAGACAGGTATTGGGGTTCAACAAAGAGTCAACTTTTGTTAATCCATCTGTATTTGCATAAATGGCCTTGGAGAAATAGTTCTCTTTTTCCGCCATGATCTTATAGTGTTTCAATGGTTCCACCTCAAAGTGATAACGCCCGGTCTCATCCAGTACCACCTGCTGCAATACGCGCTGTAATATGGTATCTAATAGCGTGATCTTGGCTCCCGTAAGCGGCATATCATTCTCACAATCCAGCACCAATCCATTTATTGTTTTGGAAATCTTTTTAATGGCAAATACTTCCAGGCAGCAAACAGACTCTCTGTCTGAACTGATGTAGCCCCCAGCCAGTGGGTGCTCATTATCGATAGCCGAGTAGTAAACATCATCCTTGGGAGAGTTCAGGGGGATACCCAGGTTCCTTGGAGCGCCCCAGCTGCTGAAATCGCCTTCCACAACAAAGAAGTCCAGTCCTCCCAGTCCGACCCTCCCGTCGGTACTGAATACCAGCGCCTTCTTTTCACTGTCATAGAAAGGGGCCTGTTCCTCATCACGGGTATTGATATTGGTACCCATGTTCTTGGCAGGACCTACAACACCTTTATCAAGCGGACAATACCAAAGGTCATTTTTGCCCATACCTCCCGGCCTGTTGGAAGCAAACAACAGGTACTTTCCATCTGCCGTCACATATGGCTGCATTGCGCTATATCCTTCGACATTGACATTGGGTCCCATTAGTTTTGGTTCTTCCCAGCTGCCTCCCTTTCGGGTGCTCGTATAGATAGCGGCAACCTTTATCCCATTTTTAACCGTCCAGCGGGTCAGGTAAAGCGTATTCCCATCAGGGCTGACGGTAGCCACTCCCTGGTCAACTCCTTTTTCTTCAGGAATATTGACCGGCTGACTATTATGAAAATCGGCTCCATTTCCACGGGCCAGGAACAGGTTATTGATGTATGGATTGGCTTTTTTTGATTTCTTTTCTTTTTCCAGCTCGCTACTATCAGGACGGGATGAGGTATATAACAGCAGGTCCTTTCCCAGCGCGGCAGGGGCATAGTTTGCACCTCCTGCATTTATATCACCCGACAATTTACTGATCGTATATGCAGGCATGCGATTGCTCTCTGCAATGGCGAATTCACAGCAGGCGATCTCCAGACTTGTCCGTGAACTGAAGTCATCTATTTTGGTGTATTCCTGTTTGAACTTTGTAAACTGTTCCAATGCAGCATCATACTTGCCGTTTGCACGCAGGCTCACCCCATACCAGAAACGGGCCAGCGGAAAGAGGGCGGTATTATTGAAACCTACTACCTGCTCGTAGTATTTTTCTGCATTACCATAGTCGTAATAATTCCGGTAAGATTCCGCCAGGCGGTAGATCACCGCTTCATAGTCTTTGAGCTTTCCGGATTCCTTCCCCCGCAATTCAACGGTATAAGGCAGGATCTGGCCAGGTTTTATTTTAAAGGTACCAAGAGCTTTGTTGTAATACTGCGCAGCAGAGTAGTAGTCCTTTGCCTCGAAGTAAATATCACCGGTCCTCTTATAGTCGTATACATATTGGGCCTTTGAGCTGCCAACAATCCATAATAATGCGATAGCCAGCCAATAGCGTACATTTGGTTTCATCCGTGTATATTTTGTTTTTTACAGGCGCGGGCAAAAGAAATTTTCTTCTGAGTAAACTCTCTTTTTCCGGCTTATGAAGGATAAGGATAGCTCAAAACTATTACTGCCATTGACCAATCGTCTGAGATTGGAGGTATTCACGTCATAACTAACTCCCAGTACAAAGCTTTTGAAGTGAAAGCCTGCAAACGGAATGGCAGAGTCATTGAAGCGGTAATTAGCTCCCAGCAGGAAATCGAATTCTTCGTTCAGATACGCCTGTCCATATGCACCCAGCACTGCTTCATGCGCGTTTCCCTGTCGCATATACAATCCATGAGGCGTAACACTGAAGATGTCATTCAACTTTATACGTGTACCTCCATGTGCCATGTATCTTACAGGCAGGCGTTTGTCTTCACCGGATAAAAACGGATCTCTTGGCTGTGTGAGATGGCCTGCAGAAAAACCTGCGAAAGGATTGAACTGATGATTGGGATTGCCATCAAAGAACATTACACCTGCAGCGGCGTCAAATACATTGGAAGAAGTAGTGCTGATATTCTCTCCACTCGGTTTCGAAGGATTAAAGCCCATTACAGGGTCATACTGACTGCCCAGCTGCCATTTGGCCGGATCTATCTTACGATTGATCATACCAGCCTGGATACCAAATACCAGGTGGCTGGTACCGGTTTCTCCAAAGCGTACGCCACGATAGGATACACTGGCCATTGCATTGAGGTATTTGTAACCCGCATCTCCGGCAGTCATGTTGATGATATTCACACCGGCGCCAATATTATTGGGTGCAGCAGCATCAAAGGAAACACCGGTAGTAGAAAATGGTTTACCAATGTTCACCCACTGGTTACGATAGTTGGCACTGACACGATAATCGCCATCAACGATACCTGTCAATGCAGGGTTCAACCACATGGGATAGGCATAGTATTGTGAGAAGTGAGGATCCACCTGTGCCTTTGCCCATGCAGGCAGTAAAGCGGCCAATACTATCCAGACAACAAAGCGTATGTTTCTATTCTTCATAAGAAGATTTTTAACTTTTTTGTAATGGCCGGGATGACATGTCATCCCGGCCCTGTTTATAACCTTTTCTAACCCGATTAGCGGACGATTGTAACGGTTCCTTTCTTATCTACTACAGTACCATCCTGGAGGGTAGCGCGGAGCACGTAGATGTAAACACCCACAGGCTGCTGACGTCCACCCATAGTACCATCCCATCCTACACGCTGGTCTTTGGTCTCAAATATCTGCTGACCAAACTGGTTGTAGTATCTCACTACTATGTTCGCAATGGTATTTCCATATACATAATGCACATCATTCATTCCATCTCCGTTTGGTGTGAACACATTTGGTACAAAGATGTTGTTGCCCTGCGGGTTCTCTGTTGTACCTGTCACCGCGTCGGAGAGTGCACTGGTTTCACAATCTGCGTTACCGACTGCCTTTACACGGATGGTTACTGACTGTGCAGGCGCTAAACCGGAAACAACATGTGCAAGCCCTTCGGCGCCGGAACTTGGAACAACATAGGTCACTCCGTTATCCAATGTTACCTGGTAAGCTATTGCGCCCGGTACTGCCGTCCAGGTAAAGGTTACCTGTGTCGGTGTTTTCTCGGTTACAGTTATCACCGGTGGCGCCAGTGGTTCGAGGATATTCACCTGTACAGCTGTTCTGGAAGGACTGATGCAACCAGCTTCTGTTACCGCCTCTACATAGTAGGTTGTATTCTGATTGAGGGCAGGAGTGATGAATGTAGCACCAGCTGCTATCAGTGCACCACCTGTAGCTGTCGTATACCAGCGGAAGCCTGCATTTGCGGTTGTCGATGTAGCGGCGAGTGTTGCCATGTTACCCGGACAGATACCTGCTTCATTACCGGTTACGGTTGGATTACCAGCCGAAGCATTTACTGTTATACTTACAGGCGTACGGGTAGTGCTGGTACAACCGGAAGTATTCGTTGCGTCTACATAGTAAGTGGTGTTTGCTGTAATTGCCGGTGTCATTATAGAACTACCTGTTGCTACCGGTGTACCACCTGTCAGGCTGGTATACCAGCGGTATGTCAGGCTAACACTTGGATTTTGTATGCTTAGCGTAGCTATTTGGTTCGGACATACTGTTGATACCGTATTGCCGGAGATTACCGGCGCCGATGGTGTAACATTGACCGTTACCGGCACGATGGTACGGCTCTGACTTATACAACCACCTGTAGCTGCTTCTACGTAGTAAGTTGTATTAGCGCTCAATTGCTCAGTAGTAAAGGCCGCACCGATGAAGATAGGAGTACCTCCTGTAGCTGCTGTATACCATTTGTAACTGATACCTGCCAGCGGATCTTTCACGTTGAGTACTGCAGATTGGCCTGCGCATATTGTTGTACCGTCTGCCAATGGCGCGTCGATGGTATTCACTACTGTTGCAGTTACGCCCTTCCTTGCCTGGCTGCTGCAACCCGAACCATTCAATGCTTCTACATAGAATGTAGTATTACTGTTCAATGCTGCCGTTGTGTATTCAGGACCGGAAGCGAGCAGGGTACCGTTAGCCGGAGCATCATACCAGCGATAGGTCAGTGCTGCATCGGGGTTGGACACATTGAATGTAGCTGTCCCGCCTACACAGGTGATTACATTTGCTGCAACAACATCCGGTGTTGGCGCTGCTGCGTCTACTGTAATACTTGCTGCTGCACGGCTGGCGCTCACACAGGTTGCACCTAATGTGGCCTGCACATAGTAGCTGGCATCTGCGTTCACAGCTGTTACAGTGAAGGAATTCCCCGTGAATACCAACGTACCGCCTGTTGGCGCGTTGAACCACTGGTAAGTGATCCCCGCCTGTGGGTTTTGTACTGACAAGGTCACATCCTGACCGGCACACACCCTTACACTGGCAGCAGTCAGTACCGGTATATCGGGAGACACACCCACTGTTACTGTAACTGCAACTCGCGCGCTGGTGCCGATACACTGGTTATTAGTAGTTGTTCCATCTACGTAATAGGTAGTGGTGTTGGTAAGAGCAGGAGTTGTGAACTCAGGACCGTATTCTACCGGCGTACCACCTGTAGCCACAGTATACCAACTATACAGCATACCATTTGTACTGGAAGTTACGCGCAGCGTTGCGGTCTCTCCCGTACAGATACTTACATTGTTTGACTCAAGTACCGGCACCGGAGGCGCAGTAGATACAAAAATGGCCGCCTCAGCTCTTGCAGGACTGGTACAATTACCATTCACAGCCTCTACATAGTAGTTTACTGCTGCGTTGACAACCGGCGTAGTAAAGCTGCTGCCTGTAGCAATCGGAGTTCCTCCTGTTGCCGTTGTGTACCAGCGATAAGTGAATGCCGGATCAGGATTCTTTACAAACAAAGTCACATTATCGCCAGCACATATTATTATTGGATTAGTGAAAGTCAGTACTGGTACATCCGGAGATACTCCTACCGTTACAGTAGCTGGCACTCTGGCACTTGTACCCGTACACTGGTTATTAGTGTTTACTGCTTCTACATAGTAAGTTGTGGTATTGTTAAGAACAGGAGTCGTGAACTCCGGCCCGCTGGCTACCGGTGTGCCGCCAGTAGCAACAGTATACCAGTTATAGGTCACACCGGTTGTGCCGGAAACGACGCGAAGTGTTGCGGTACCACCAGTACAGGTGCTTACGTTGTCAGATTCAAGTACGGGCACCGGAGGAGTGGTAGAAACAATAGCGCTGGCGGCAACTCTTGCACTTGCCTGGCCACATGCTGAGCTGTTGCTGCTTGCCTCCACATAGTACACTGTGGTAGCAGAAAGCATCGGAGTGGTGAATGTAGTACCTGTTTCAACGGCCGTACCACCAGTCAAAGTAGTATACCATTTGTAGGTAATGCCTGCCGTAGCCGATGTCACTTTAAAGGTGGCCGTACTGCCCGCACAGATATTAACATTCTGATCTTCCAGCACAGGAGCGGGCGCATTACCACCTACAGTTACAGTTGCTTTCACCCTTGAAGACAGGGTACAAGCACCATTGCCTGTCTCTACATAAAATGCCGTATCTGCATTCAGTGCATTGGTGACATATGTAGTACCTGTAAATAACAGTGTACCACCTGTCGGTGCGCTATACCAGCGGGTCTGAATATTCTGACCTGTTACGGTAGCCGTCAGGGTTGCCTGCTGACCTGCGCAGATCGCAGCGTTGTTTACAGTAGGCGCTACCAGTCCAGGTACCACACTTACCGTTACAGACACTCTGTTTGGATTAGCGCAATCATTGCTGGTGCGCACACTCTGTACATAATATGTTTTCGTAGCTGTCAGCACCGGTGTAACGAAGGACGCACCTTCAAACACCTTTTGTCCGCCAACAGGAGCATCATACCATTCCAGTCTGGCTACTGAACTGGCTGTTGCTGTCAGCGTAGCAGTATTGCCACTACAGATAGTAACATTACGTGCCGCTACTATCGGAGCCGACACCTGCCTTGTTGCATAATAGATATATGCTTTCACCAGTGCCGTTATTACACCTCCTCTCAGGCGTACCTGTACACGGTCATAAGCGGCACCCGGCGCAAAGGCTACTGTGAATTTGTCGCTGCCGTTCAAGAGCCTGATGCTCAGGTTACCATTATTCAACAACATGGCGTCATTGTTGGCAGTCGCGCCGTTAAAGCTGGACACCTCCAGGGCACTTAGCAAACTTGCATCGATCACCTGGGCTGGCAGTTCCATTACAATACGCACGCTATCACCTGCAGCGGCTACTTCAGGGAAAATGAGGCTTTGCTGTACGCTGCCTCCGCCGGCTGCCAGTGGTACTGACAATATTGAATAGTTATTGACATCAGCATCTGTCGTATTCTGTGCATCTACTACTGAGCAAAGCGCACAGACAGCCGTGGTACTGTTTATCTGTGCGTTTGCAAAATCACAGACAGTATTCGGTACTACAGTTACCGTTAATGGTACGGCAGTACGCTGACCAGGGCATCCGCCTGCACCTGCCACTGCTTCAACATAGTAGGTGATACCACTTGTCAGGGCTGGCGTTGTAAACACTGCTCCGGTAAATACAGGGCTACCGCCGGTAGCAACTGTATACCAGTTAAATACTACGCCTGGCGTTGCGGAACTTGCAGTAAGTATGGCTGACTGACCAGACACCACTTCTCCATTCACAGGTACTGTTGTTACAGTCGGAGCAGCAGGTACCTGGTTTACGATAACAACTGCTGCCGTCCTCGATGCACTTGCACAGGCACCTGCAGCTGCTTCCACATAATAAGTGGTTGATGATGTCAATACTGGTGTCTGGAATGATGCACCTACAAATACCGGCGTGCCGCCGGTCGCTGTTGTATACCAGCGGAATGCTGCACCCGGAGTAGCAGAAGTAGCTGTCAGTTCCGCGCTATTGTTTGCACAAATAGTCACATTACCTGTAGTCACTACCGGTGCATCCGGTCTGCCAACGATATTAACTGTTACCATCTTACGGGTCGTATTGGTACAACCAGTAGCATTGGAAGCTTCAATATAATAGGCTGTGGTAGCAGTCAGGTTAGGTGTTGTATAAGAAGGGCCTGTGAACAGCAAGGTGCCACCTGCCGGAGCAGTGTACCAGCGGTAGATCACACCGGCTACCGGTTCCACATTAAAGGTGGCTTTACTGCCGCTGCAAATAGCCAGCGCAGTCGTATCCAGTACAGGTACCCCTGGTACAGGATCTACAATTGCCGTTACCGCTACACGCTGCGGGTTAGGGCAGTTCAAACTTGTTTTAACCACCTCTACATAGTAAGTAGTATTGGCTGTCAATACCGGCGTCTGATAACTTGTACCGGTAGAAATAGCGTTCCCACCTGTAGCGGTTGTATACCAGCGGAAGGAAACATTCGCCGGACCACTTGCCGTCAGTGTAGCACGATTACCGGTACATACGGTATCTCCTTTCACTACCGGTAGTCCTGCCACACGGCTCGCGAAATGTACATTCACTTCGGTCAGGGCGGAAACGGTGCCGGATCTGAGACGTATTACAAGCCTGTCAAACAGCGCTTTAGGCTTAAAGCCCGCCATCAGCTGCTGATTACCTCCCAGTATGGTCAGTTTAATAAGCGGGTTATTCAGGGCAATGAAATCATTATTGGAAACTGCTCCATTGTATGAACCTATTTCAACGCCTGCCAGCAATCCGATATCTACCAGCGCACTGTCGAGAGAGAGTGCTACTATTACACTGTCGGCTGGCTCGCTGATCTGCGGGAAGATCAATGTCTGCTGTACATACCCGTTCAGGAGTCCCAGGACTACATGCAGTGTGGATTTAGAAAGCGTACTATTATCAACTGACAGGGTTGGATTTTCAACATAACAACCGACACAGAGGCCATTCGCACTGTTTTCCTGGCTGGTAGCTGCATCACATGGGATGTCGTTGCTACCCGCCACTACAGTAGCAGTTACGGATACTCTCGGACCACTTTTACAACCGCCGGCATTTACCGCCTCCACCGTGTAGGTAGTGGTAGCAGCCAAAGGACCGGTATTGAACACAGCTCCGGTGAAGATCGAATCTCCGGCCATGCTGTACCATTTGTAGATCACGTTGGCACCCGTTGCATTTGCCGTAAAGATGGCGCCCTGGCCACGGAGAATAGACGTAGCCGGCGGCGTTACGGTGAGATTACCGGGAGCCGGACTTACCGTTACCGGTACTCTTGTCCTGGTAGTGCTCTTACAACCATTATCATCTGCTTCCACATAGAAAGCAGTATCTGCCGTCAGAATATTAGTAGTGTAGTTTGCGGTGGATGCCAGCAGTGTACCACCTGTTGCTGCGGAATACCAGCGGAATGTAGCTCCCGCAGGCGCTGTTGCCAGCAGTGTAACCGGATTACCGGCGCAGGCACTTTTTCCGGCGGCAGTAGGTGCAGCAGGGGTTGTACCTACGTTTACACTGACTGGTGTCCTGACAGGGTTAGCACAACCAAAGCGGCTGGCCTCCACATAATAGGTAGCGGAAGCTGTCAGTACCGGGGTAACATAAGTACCATTTGCAGATAGTGGCGTACCTCCTACAGCAGTAGCATACCAGGCCAGATCTGCACCGTTGGCAGATGTTGCAGTTAATGTAGCGGTGTTACCACTGCATAGATTCACAGTTGCCGTAACCTGCGCTCTCTGTGTCACTACAGCCGCAAAATAGACCTTCACGCGGGTCAGCGCTGTCAGGAGACCATTAATACTTACCAGTACTCCATTGAATGCCTTGGTAACCGGCAGTGTTACGCGGAACTTATTGCCGGTGTTCAGGAACATGAGATGCACTGCGGGATTATTCAGGAATATAGCGTCTCCATTAGCTGTATTGCCATTGTAGGTTTCCAGTCTCACTCCACCCAGCAATGCAGCATCTGCCACCTGACCAGGAATTTCCAGGTCCAGTGTAACGCTGTCACCCGCAGGGTATGTATTACCAAACCGTAATAACTGCCCTACATATCCAACTGCACTCAGGGTAGAAGTAATCGTAGATGCCGAATTGGAGTTCTGGTCTACTGCCAGTGCCGGATCAGCTACAGAGCATAACAGACAGATACCTGCAATGACAGGACTTACCTGCTGCGCAGCATAGCTACATGGCGTCGGTTCATTAGGCCTGTTGATTTCCGCCCGCACAGCAGTACGTGTCGGACTGGTACAGTTATTTACCGGATCTCTTACTTCTACATAATAGACTGCGTCAGCAGTCAATGCAGGAGTAGTGTAAGAGGTGGCATTACCCTGTAACAAGGTACCGCCGGCAGGCGCATTATACCAGTTATATTGATATGCCGGATTAGGATTATTAATAGTGAATGTAGCCGTCTGTCCACTGTTGATCGTACTTACAGCCGGTGTTACCAATGGTTGTGGTAAACCGACAATCACATATACTGGTTTCCTCACCGGATCAGCACAACCTGAAGAAGAAACCGCTTCAACATAATAGATAGCATTGGTCACGCCACTTACCTGATAGGTAGCATTGGTAGAAAGTACGCTACCTCCAACAGGCTGGTTATACCAACGGAAAGACGTGCCAGGCCCTGTAGCCCTGAGCGTAGCTGTGCCGCCCTGGCATACATAAACAGTATCTTTTTCCACGGTAGGTACACCGGCAAACATCTGCGCTGAATAGACCTTCAGTTCGATGAGCCCTGCCAGCTGACCAATCAGCTTAATATTAACCCTGTCAAAGGGTTTACCAGGACCAAAAGAGTAGATCAGGTCCCTGTTGCCATTCAGCAGCTTAAGATTCAGCATTTCCGGGCTGAGGGTCACTGCATCATTATTCGAAGTGGTATTATTGGATGAAGAGATCTGGATACCGGTTAAGAGGCCCAGATCTGCTAATCCAGTAACAAACCCAAGTTTAATACGCACACTATCGCCGGCTGTACCGGTAGTAGGGAAGATGAGCGATTGCTGTATGTTACCGCCCACTCCCAGCACGGTATGCATCACAGATGCTGTTGCCGTGCTGTTATCTACTGCAGAATCCTGTTTTTGCACAAAACAGCCAATGCAAAGACCACTTGTAGTGATCTGCTGGCTGGTGGCGCCGCCACAGTCAATATCGCCAGGAGTTTCCGGTCCGCTATCGCCATTAAGTGTAACCGCAACAGGCGTACGCAGGCTCTTGCAGCCAGGGTTGCCCTGTAAGACTGCCTCTGCATAGTAGGTTGCGTTCCCTGTTACGGGAGGGGAGGTAAACTGTGTACCAACAAATACGGGAGTGCCGCCCGTTGGAACGCTGTACCAATTATAGATGTAACCGGGATTAGGGCTAACCACACTAAATGTAGGTGTGGCGCCTTGCACTACCGAGGCAGAAGATGGTGTCACTACCACTCCGGGCAGGCCTGTTTTCACCTGCACCGGTGTGCGCCTTTCACTACCACAACTGTCAGCGCCGGCGGCTTCTACGAAATAGGTAGTGTCTTTTGTAATAACCGGGGTAGTGAATGATGGGCCATAACCCACCGGAGCACCACCTGTGTAAGAGGTGTACCAGCGCAGGGTATAACCGGCAGGGCCAGTGGCGCTCAATATCGCAGGACTTCCGCTACAGGTAAATATGTTTCCGGCAGCTACCTGTGCGACCGGAGTGACTATCTGTGCATAATATACGTTCAGTACAGTAATTGCACCAACCAGTGTGTTTAGGCGGATCTCAACCCTGTCAAAAGTCTTATTGGCAACAAAAGTGTAGGCATTCTGCTGTACGCCGTTTAAGATACGTGCTGTCAGCAGATCGCTCTGAAGACTGCCCATCTCAGCGTCTGTTGGTCTTGCACCATTTCCGAGACCGACACCGATACTTCCGAGCAGACTCAGATCAAGCACTCCGGTAGTGGTACCAAGGCCCAGACGTACAGTGTCTCCGGCTTTACCTGCAATCGGGAATACCAGGTCCTGGTAAACATATCCTAATGCGCCTACTCCCAAACGCACAGTAGATGCGGTTGCGGGATTATTATCCACGGCCAGGGCGGGGTTATCTACAGTACATAATAAACAGGCAATACCTCCTGTGCCAGCACTCTGGGTCTGAGAACCACTGCAGCTTAGCTGTCCGTTACCACTGGCATTGTTCACATTCACCGCAACTGCTGTTCTGGTGATGCTGACCAGACCATCAGCAGGAGAAATAGCTTCTACGTAATAAGTTTTGTTCTGGAATAAGGGAGGCGTTTTAAAACTGCTACCTGTGTATATTGGCGAGCCTCCTTCCGGTGTTTCATACCAGTTGAAGATAGCGCCGGGGATGTTGGGCAATGTAGCATTGAGGGTAGCGGTTGCTCCTGCGTTAATAGTAGCAGGACTTGGCGCAACCGTTACCGGTGTCATTGCGATAGCCTCATAGATATATATAGAATTACTTGCGCCCAGGAGGCTGCTGACATCTATCTGTGCGGCATCGAAGTTATGTGATACAGGTATGGCTATCCTGACCCTTCTGATGCCATTTATTCCCTGAAGGATATGATAATCCAACAGGAAATCCGTCAGCATCCGTCCGTCATTGTTACTTACATTATTCAGGGACGTTGTCACCTTAATACTTCCCAGCACTGATGCATCTGCCAGGATATCAGCCTCGGCACCCAATATCAGAATAATACTATCGCCGCTGTGATATATACCGGGGAAAGAGATCTTTTGTCCTAATGTTGCGGCAATACCTAAAGGCAATGATAAATGGGAGGCTGTAGTCGTATCTCCATCTGCAGCAAATGCCGGATTCTGTGTATTACACAGGGCACAGGCCACACCACCCATAATAGGGGCCTGCTGGCCTGTACCATATGTCCATAGCGGACCAGTACCGCCACCAATAGTCACAGGTACTGCAGTCCTTATCAGGCTTGCTGTACCGGCATTATCTTCTGCCTCCACATAGTAGGTTGTATTACGGGTAAGAGAAGGGGTCGTAAATGCTCCGGGGCCGGTGAAAATGGGCGATCCTCCCTGCGGAGTGGTATACCAACGGAACACCGGATTTGAGATACGGATAGAAGGCGTTAAAGTGATGGGGGTATTATACGCAGTTTTAGCCGGCTGCGGTAGTGCCGTTACCGGTATCATTGCTGCTACTTCATACAGTTTTAATGCACCGGATATGCCAACCAGACCTCCGAAATCAACCTGTATGCCATCGAAAGTTTTAGTAGCGGGTATGGTCACACGGAACTTTCGGGCATTATTCAAACCTATGCCCAACAGTTCCAGTTTTACTACTGCTGCATCGAGATTTACGCCATCATTGTTAGATACCGCCGGACCATCAATGCTGTTATTATAGGTAGTCACTTTCACTCTTGGCAGGACCACTCCTGCCAGATCTTCTGTAGGCGCTTCCAGGAACAGGACGATACTATCTCCCGCCTGATACACACCAGACAATTTTACAAATTGTCCTATAGTACCAATAACGCCGAGTGGAACTGTTAGCGTCGAGGAGGTGGTCGTATCTCCGTCCACCGCGAGGGCTGGCGTTGTTACTGAACACGCGGCACAGGCTACACCACCGGTAACAGGACTTTGTTCCTGACCGTAACTCCAGATGGTGCCGGGATCGCCGGCAAAATAGTTGCCGTTGGTCCGCCAGGCGCTGCTCAATAAAGGAGAGTGGGGATGATAGAAAAGATAATTATCCCACCAGGTTGCCGCGTTATTTGTCAACGCGTTATTAGTTACGGGTAGTTCCTTTGCGGAAGTTTTACCCAGGGGTAACCCAACCAGCCAGACGAGATAAATAAGAATAAGCATAAAAGCTCTCATGGGGCCTTTCAGGGTAGCATTAAAATACATAATATTTAGTATTCAATTGGTTCGGGTTAGTGTGTTTTCCGGTGTAAAAAAAACATGCACACAGATTCTCCTTTAATCTTAACTCTCAGGTAGGGCAGGGGCTATGAAGCTCAGGGGATAAGGAACGGGAGTTACCAGGTTGAAATATCTGAATACACCCAAGGATCCTTATGTTGAGGATATTGAATATTGATTTTTGAAAACAACGGGGCGAAAATAGGCTGATAGGATGGTTTAAAAGAAGGTCTTTTTATTCAGTATAGAAGAGCCTGTTCATTTCGTTCATTACATGTAAATCAGGTGTTCATTTCATTCACACCCTATCAAGTCGGAGAATTATTGCTATATAAGGGATCTTATTTCAATTGCGGTAAAACGGGAATTTTATTAAAACGGTCTTCCTAAGAAAAAATTATGCGCTACTCATTATTTTTTTATTCGGAGTGCTAACCATTTTAACAGCCATGCATTAGTTAACAATGCCAATCAAATAAAATAATTTCCTCATCTGATAATTTCATCCCAAAAGAACCCGGTCGGGCAGCTATACTATCATAATCATGCACTTACATTTAATAATCAACACATAGTGCATGTTGTTCATTTTAATTTATTTTGTTCATTTCAGCCATTTGTTTCTAAACAAATCTGAATCGAAAATGGATACGTAAGTTTACCTCAGAATAACCAGAATCCATTTACTCAAAATCCATTTTTCTTGTCCCCGTATGATAGATCTCTCCTATGACTTTATCATAACATTACAGAATGAAGTATCCCGTAAGTTTGGCGCAGATACCATCACACCCAGTGATTGCAAGCGTCTTTCTGATCTTATAAGGGATGAAACGACAAAAGCGGTCAGTGAAACGACGCTTAAAAGAGTGTTTGGCTTTGCTACAACCAAGCATAGCTTCTCCCGTTATACGCTTAACACACTGGCTCAATACTGTAATTACCGGGACTGGGATGATTTTCAGGCCCAACATTATGTTCAGACAGACGGTAATGAACTGAATGACAGCAAGTGGCTGGATCTAAAGAATAAGGCCGTTACCATCTCGCATTATACCATCACCACTTTAAAGAACAGGTCGGGCGTACCATTTGCCCTGACAGTTCCCCGTCCTTCCTGCTTTGCACACATTGAACGGTTTCTTGAAAGCGACTATGCCGCCACTGCACTGATAGCGCCTTCCGGCTGGGGTAAATCTGTCACCCTCGTGCATATGGCAGAACATTTCTGGTTCAGCAAAGACGCCAAATTTAAAAAGGATATCTGTTGGTTCATTCATGCACATGCGGCTGGCAGCCTGTTATTACGGGGTTTCTCCCTGGCTACCTGGCTGGATAATCAACTGAATCTCGGTGCGGGAGAAAACTTCAGAGAGTACTTCGCCGCCCATTTTGATAAGCTACGGGGAAGACTGATATTAATAATAGACGGATTTGACGAGATCACCATTGCGGGAGACAAGCTAAAGCTGCTATACACTAAACTGGAAGAATTTGTGTACTCCAACGATCTGTTCCCCTGGGTAAAAGTGATCCTTTCTATACGCAGCAGCACCTGGTCGGATATTTTTCAGCACTCACTCCAGTATCCTGCCTTCAGGCGATACTGGTACCTGGGGCCCGAAATGGATGAAGAGACCAGTATTAACCTGCCTTCCCTTACAGAACAGGAGGTGAAATCGGTACTATATAATCACCGTATTGACCCTGCTACCGTACGTACCTTCAGCGAAGGTTTCCTGCAGAAACTGCGATACCCCTATTACCTGCAGCTGTTTTGTCAGCTGAATACAGG
Organism: Chitinophaga filiformis; assembly: GCF_900102545.1. GTDB lineage: Bacteria > Bacteroidota > Bacteroidia > Chitinophagales > Chitinophagaceae > Chitinophaga > Chitinophaga filiformis. Next base: position 1,231,012 of record NZ_FNBN01000001.1, read on the forward strand.
TCCGGGACAGCACTTCGTCAACGAACATCTCAGCCTCTTTGAGATGATCTCTAAGTTTGTACAGACCAAAGTTTTCAACTCTCCCACCAATACTTTTAAGGTCAGGATCATTGAAAAAATGTTATGGCTGCTCGATCTTGGCAAAGCAGGACAACATACCGACAAAAACCTGTTGCTGAATAAAAGTGCAGACCTTTTCCCTGCATATAAAGAACTGCTGGCAGATAATATCCTCGTAGAAGAAAACCTCAGCCAGGAGGTTATGTTCCTCGTTAAAGTGCGGTTTGCGCACCAGTTCCTGCTGGAATATTTTTCAGCCATGCATTATATCAAACAGGCCAACGACCTGATTGATGATCATATGCTGCAAAAGATCGCCAAACAGCTGCCTCCCTCGTCCTACCGGGTAGGCGTATTTAAATGGTTGCTACGTTATGCAATCAACAACGACCAACCAGAAGGGATCCATAAGATCTTTTACCTGCCTTTGAGCACAATGGAAAAATCTCACCTGCTGGAATATCTTGCGGTACACTATCAACATGAAAGCGAAAAACCGGTTGTACTGAATACTATATTCCCTCAGGGATATTTCCGTAGAAATCCATTGAGCCGTTTCATTAATGATAACTTCCTGCATTTCGGGAAAAAGCGGGTGCTCAATGCTCTTCTCGACCTGTCGGAAATGCCCGATGATAAACTGAAGATCCGCAGTATTCTTTTCTCAATGTCACTGCTACAACTGGATGCGGAACAATGTGAACAGGAGCTGAGCAATATCAAAAAGCTTATTTCCAGGGAAACGATCGACGACGAAGTATGGGTATCTCCTTATGATCTGTATCTCTTTATATATGAGTATCTCAAATTTGGGATCATCAATGAAAGCATAAAAGATAAGATCTATAACTATCCCCGTTATTTAACCGGCAGTACCAGGCATGCGCCTACCGTTGTACAGGAAATCGTATTCCGGATGACGGGTATGGCCTTCGCCCTGTTGAATGACAATACACATATATTCAATTATACGAAGCGAATATTTGAATGCTTCCCGGCAATGGTATATCAACGAACCAATACACTGCGACTGTCCCTATTGTGCTGGCAGGCGCTGGCTCACCTTGGACTTGACAATCTGCCCCTGGCGAATAAAATATGTCAGCATACAGACAAACTGATGAAGACGTACTCTTTCGATTTCACCAGCGGACGGCATATCGAAGTCTTGCAAAAGATGATCCTGGCGGAAGTATATTTTAAAGAAAAGGAATTGAACAGGGCTATCCGTACAGCAGAAGCAGCTGTCGAAATTTCACAGAAGATGGATTTCAAATTATTACTACTGACCGGTTTTAAGTTGCTTGGTAAAATGTACTCGCAGGTCCGTTTTGACAAACAATATAATCAGACCCAGCAACAAATGACGTTGATCAATAAAAGTACTTCATTTAAACATTTCGATAAGGTACTGGTCGCTGTAACTCAAACCAACTAACTACAGATCAACATATTACAAAGTATTCCGGCTATAAAAAAGAACACTTTTTACAGCGAATCACAATTTTTTACCATTCATCTGGCATAATTTTGCGTTATTGCATACCATAATGGCTATTGATGAAAGTAAATACTCTACATTCCAACACTTTCTGCTCAATCTACTGAGCCTATTGACCATTATACCATTAGCACCGTACATTAACCGGTATATTCCTACCCTGGTGATACAAGGCTGGCACATGGACATGCTTGTGGCTGTGCTGATTGCCTTCCTGTTCACCCGCTTGCTGTTATGGGTTTTTAAACCGCTGATCATCCCAGCTTTTGTGCTTGTATGTGGCATTCTGTCTATTAATTATTTCACGGACAATTATTCCTTTGTTAATGTACTGAATGATTATAAAGGGATGGTGCAGGGGAACTGGGGCGCAAAGAACAACAAACAATTCGACATCCTCAGCCTTTATCCAAGACGTGTGGAAACTTATCGTGATAAAACGGTAAGAGGCATACGGGATAAGGTCAATTATAAAGATTCTCTTGTCCGCAATTTTTCTGTCGCACACTCTGTGGAAGATTTCGACGAGTATTTTCCCAAATACGGGAAGGTGTCCCGCTATCTTGCCTTATTCCATTATATAAACAGGCATTTCAAATATGTACCTGATACACATCGTGACGAGTATTTTGCCACTCCCATGGAAACCATTCAGAATGGCCTGGGAGGGGACTGTGATGACCATTCCATCCTGATGGCCTCCTGTATGCAATCTATTGGTGCACGTTGCCGTATTGTACTCATACAGGGGCATGCCTATCCGGAACTTTATTGTGGCAGTAAAGAGGATTTTGAGATTATCAAACAGGCCATTGTTACTTTGTTTCCACAGCCTCCTGTGAGGGAGATCCATTACCACGAGATGAAAGGCGAATACTGGATAAACCTTGATTATACTGCCCGTCATCCTGGCGGTAAGTATATGAACGATAAGGTTTATGCGCTGATTGAATTATGATACAAAGAAAGCATTAGTAATGAGCCAATTCAAAACGATAAGGAAGTATTATTCTTTCTTCAGGTTTAAGCGTGATTTTGAGCAATATAGTTTAAGAAAGGTCAGAAGCTACGAGATTATTATTCACTGGCTGCATAAGGTATTAAGCAGAAGCCAGTTCCTGATATTATCCGGTATACTTGTCGGACTCGGGGCAGGAATGGCAGGAGTGGTGCTGAAGGTGCTGGTACACTATATTCACTATTTTATCACGCACAAGGTACATTTCAGTACACAGATCATTTTTTACGTCGTCTTCCCGTTCCTGGGTATTGTGCTGACCACCATGCTGGTGATCTGGGGTTTCAAAGGCCAGTCCAGAAAGGGCATTGGTCTCATTCTCTATGAAATTGCACAGAACTCCAGTCTTATTCCACCGGTAAAGATGTATTCCCAGATCATGCAGAGTGCCATCACCGTGGGGCTGGGAGGTTCTGCCGGATTGGAGAGTCCTATTGCGGTAACAGGAGCCGCTATTGGCAGCAACTATGCACGCAATTATCATCTGGGATATAAGGAAAGAACACTGTTATTGGCAGCAGGCGCCACCTCTGGTATTGCAGCTGCTTTCAATGCTCCTATTGCCGGAGTTATGTTTGCATTTGAGATATTGCTGACAGGAGTTGTTTTCTCAGACTTCATCCCCCTCATCCTGGCTGCAGTATGCGGTAGCTTATTATCAAAGATCATCCTGCAGGAAGAAGTATTATTCCATTTTGAAACCAGGCAGGCATTCAATTACCATAACGTTCCTTACTATGTTGGTTTAGGATTGTTATGCGCATTATATGCACGTTACTTTATTGTCATATCACAACGCATTGAGCATTTCATTAAAGGGCTGCAATGGTCTGCCCTTCAGAAAGCCATTTTGGGAGGTCTGATCGTATCTGTTTTATGTGTACTGATGCCCCCATTGTTTGGAGAAGGATATGCCAGCGTAAAATTACTGGCAGGGGGACATTCCGATGAAATCATTCAAAACAGCTTTTTCAGGTATATTCCTGCGCAAAGCTGGATACTGTTACTATTCACCGGTTGTATCTGTTTGCTGAAAGTATTTGCGACTGCTTTCACCATTCATAGTGGCGGTAATGGCGGTAATTTTGCCCCTTCTCTTTTTGCAGGTGGTTTCCTGGGATATTTCTTTGCCTTGTTATGCACGCATCTGGGATTCACCGACGTTCCCTTTACCAACCTGATAATTGTCGGAATGGCCGGTGTGATGAGTGGCGTGTTGTATGCACCATTGACCGCTATTTTTCTCATTGCGGAATCCAGTTCAGGATATGATCTTTTCATCCCGCTGATGATCGTATCTACCACTTCATTCCTGCTGGCAAAATGGTTTTCACCTATCTCCCCCGAGTTAAAACATCTGGCAGATACAGGAAAGATCTTCACGAAGGCACATGATAAAAACATCCTGTCCGTCCTGAAACTGGAAGAATTGGTGGAAAAAGATTTCCAGCGGATATCTTCCGATGAAACACTCAGGCAGCTGATTGAACTGGTGAAGGAGGGACATCGTAATATAATTGGTGTGGTAGGACCTGACGACCGGTTGGATGGCATTATCACGCTCGACGATATACGACAGATCATGTTCAACCCATCCCTATATGATACAATAACCATCAGACAATTGATGAAACCTCCTCTTGCGGTAATTGATCTGCATGATAATGTGGCTGATGTGATCAATAAATTCGACGCGGTACATACCTGGAATCTTCCGGTCACAGATAGTGGCCGGCTGGTAGGCTTTGTTTCCAAATCAGGTATACTTAACCAATATAGATTATTATTGCAGGAGTATTCATGATCTTAAACCGTCGGATCATGCATGAAATTTAATCCGGTTTATGGCCAAAATTCTGATCTTATTTGCGCATCCTGCATTTGAAAAATCCAGGGTGCATTCACAATTGGTGGCTGCTATACGCGGCATGCAGGGAGTGACCCTGCATGACCTTTATGAAGTGTATCCTGATATGAATATTGATGTGAGACATGAACAATCCCTGCTCTTGCAGCACGATATCATACTGTTTCAGCATCCTTTATACTGGTACAGCGCTCCTGCCATCATCAAACAATGGCAGGACCTCGTTTTGGAACACGGCTGGGCCTATGGACGTACAGGTACCGCACTTCGGGGTAAAATAGCCGGTAACGTGATTTCAGCCGGCGCCCAGGAGGAGTCATACAGCAAAGAGGGATGGCATCATTATACGATTCACGACTTTCTTTTGCCATTCAGGCAAACAGCAACGCTGTGCAACATGCAATATCTCGAACCTTTTGTTGTTTACGGAACACACCGGCTTTCCTATACCGGCATCCTGGAGCAGGCCGTTTCCTATAAGCAAATGCTGGAAAGGCTAAGAGACGGACAACCAAAAATTCAATGACATGGAACATTCTTACTTCTTCATAGCGATGATATATCTGGCTGCTGCGGTGATCTTCATCCCGGTAGCAAAAAAACTCGGCCTGGGTTCAGTGCTGGGATATCTGCTGGCAGGTATCGTAATAGGCCCCTCTCTCCTGGGGTTTATAGGACATGAGGGACAGGATATTATGCACTTTGCAGAATTTGGCGTAGTGATGATGTTGTTCCTGATCGGCATTGAACTGGAACCAGCATTATTGTGGAATATGCGGGCGCCAATTCTCGGACTTGGCGGATTACAGGTATTGATCACAGCCGCCGCTATTGCCGGATTGGCCCTCTTACTTGGTCAGCCCCTGAATGCGTCACTGGCGCTGGGTATGACGCTGTCCCTGTCCTCTACGGCGATTGTGTTGCAAAGTCTGAAAGAGAAAGGACAGCTATCGTCAGCCGCAGGGCAGAGCGCCTTTTCAGTGCTCCTCTTTCAGGATATTGCTGTCATCCCGATGCTGGCAATCTTCCCCTTACTGGCCGGCCCTGATGCAAGCACTACTACAGACCATACTCCCACATTCAAGGATAACCTGCCGGCCTGGATGCAGACCCTTGTTGTACTCGGGGCAGTAATAGCGATCATCGTTGCAGGACAATATCTGGTCCGTCCATTACTAAGGGTCGTGGCCAAAACACGCGTAAGGGAATTGTTTACTGCGTTCGCATTACTGCTTGTGGTAGCAATATCTGTACTTATGAGCCTTGTTGGATTAAGTCCTGCATTAGGCGCCTTCCTGGGCGGAGTAGTATTGGCTAACAGTGAATACAAGCATGAGCTGGAAAGTGATATAGAGCCTTTTAAAGGGCTGCTGTTAGGCTTATTCTTTATGGCAGTGGGAGCATCCATTGACTTTAAACTGGTACTGTCCATGCCATGGGTGATACTGGGCCTGGTGGTATCCTTAATAATACTGAAGGCGATCATTCTACTGATACTGGGTAGAGTATTCCGTATCAGCATGGAGCAAAACCTTCTCTTTGGTATGGCGCTTTCCCAGGTGGGAGAATTTGCATTTGTATTGTTGTCATTTACCCAACAGAATAATATCCTTTCTGCCCGGCTGGTCAGTATCATGACCGCGGTAGTTGCACTCAGCATGGCATTGACGCCATTGTTATTACTGATATACGAACGGGGTATTCAGCCCAGGCTCAGTCAACCTGACACCGGGAACAATAATACACGTGAAGCAGACGAAATACACGAGAAACACCCGGTTATCATTGCAGGATTTGGTCGTTTCGGAAACATTGTGGGACGTTTCCTCAGAGTAAACGGTGTAAAGGCAACCATCCTGGACCTGGATTCAGACCGGGTTGATGCATTGCATAACCTGGGTGTCAAAGTATATTACGGAGATGCCGCCCGTCGCGATCTGCTCGAAGCTGCCGGTGCTGCCGAGGCGAAGATCATTATCGTTGCCATGGATACAGTGGAGCAAACACTCGATGTCGTAAAGATTGTACGTAAACATTTCCCTCACCTGCAAATGCTGGTAAAAGCGGAGCATATTCCTGATACCTATGAGCTGATGGATCTTGGCGTATTACATATCTATCGCGAAACACTGGACACGTCCTTACGCATGGGCGCCGACGCCCTGCAGATGCTGGGCGTAAGGGCCTATCATGCTCATCGTAATATCAGCACTTTCAGGAAACAGGACGAGAAGGCATTGAAAGGCCTGTCTGCCATCAGAAATGACAAAAAACTCTACGTCAATACGGTCAGAGAGCGTATTGAAGAAATAGAAAAACTGATGGCCAATGAAAGGGTAACCAAATGGAATCCTTCTGCACAAGGATGGGATGAGCAATCCCTGATCGATGAGGCTAACCAGGACTAAGGCTACTGACCGCTAACAGTTTCCTGTATCCGGCGGGCAATGTCCTGTAACAGCTGTGGGTCAACAGTGTGTCCGGCATGTGTATGCTTGTCGCCAATAGCTCTCAGCTGCCCTTCCTCATCTTCCTCGAAGGTGATCTCGCATTCTTCGACAGTCACTTTGTAACTGATCTTATATTGCTGTATCCATGGGCGTACCTCCAGGATATGGGGTTTCTCCTTGTATTCAAACTTGAGTATAAATGGTTCATCCAGACCTTCCATAGTTCACAAATTAGCACGTAAAGATATCACTCAAAGCTCTTATTCCGGATACGCATTTTTTCCTCTCTTGATAACTGATGAATGAATAAAAGGGAGAGAGAAGCCGCGGCACTGATGATCAGTATATAACCGATAAAGCCGAGCGTGTGAAATAACCGAAACAATGTCCAGTCGTTAATAATAGCGTACTGGGCTAAAACAGCCAGCACTGTTCCTACTAGCGCAAAAGCGAATGCAATTCTCTTCATAAAGGGTACGTTTTGGGATCCGTTATTCTTCTCGAATTAGTTGATCTTTTTTGTCCGTTTTTTCTGTTGGTTAATGTCCTACTGTTCAGGGGGCAAACAAAATGCCATGGCGTCCAAAAGACAAAGTTACTATCAGCATGGTTTTTCTCGTAGATACTTTTCCACATTTTCGGGAAACGATGAAAATGTGAATAACTCCATTCCTAAGATATCACCAATATTCCGTATTGAAACCTAACGTATCATACTGATAATTCTTACATAATCGTATCATTTATAAACTTTTTTACCATAATTTCATCATGCTTTATTATTACATCATCGCTAAGATCTGCTACAGGCATAGAAATTAACTACCATATGTTGTGAATAACTACCAAAACGATCATCAGACAATTTTCCAGTTTTCCATTTGATTATAAAGTGCTTATCGGTCATCTATTACTTTGACTTGTACCGGTATGGATTAATTTGAGGGAATATAGTAACCCGCGGCTTTTCCAGGCCCAGGGCTTTGTTCTGTTTCTTCTCTGTACCTGTAGACCACATTTCGATGCCAGCAGACTACATACTGTCTATTAAACACACCGTAAAAATGAAACCGGCCATTTCGATCCAGTAATGGCCCTTTTTCTTAAATGGAAGGGGTAGAATGCGCCGCGCTACAAATACAAGTCGCCTGAAACCATTCTACAGGAACAGGCAGAACTGAACGGGACCTTTAGCATTAACATAAAAAAAGCCGGAATAAGATTATTCCGGCTCATTACCTAAACCTACAACTGTTACACTGTTAGTAACATATCTTTAATATCTTTTAGTGCATAGCACTTGGATCCAGTTTTGTTTTCTTGCTGCCTTTTACCATCAGTACAAATGGCACACAGATCAGGAACATTAAACCCAGGTAAAGGAACACGTCCATGTATGACATGACTACGGCTTGCTTCATTACACTGTATTCCAATGACTGGTAAGCACTTCCTACCGCTTTTTTCGCATCCATTCCTTTAGAAGCAAAGCTGGCCGTCATTCCGGATACCCTGTTCATTACAGTAGGATTGTTGGTGTCCAGCTTACTCACCAGGTCCACACGATGGAGTTCATTGCGGCGGGACACAAACGTGGTGATCAATGCTACTCCAAAGGAACCTCCTAACTGACGCATCATACCTGTAAAGGCCGCGCCTTGTCCTATCTGCTGACCTTTCAGCGTCGACAATGAAAGTGTTGTAATAGGAATGAACAACATACCCATTCCGACCCCTCTCACAATCAGCATCCAGAAAAAGGCTTCTGACCCGGTGTCTGGTGAAATGATCTTATATCCCCAGAAACAGAAGACAAAGAACAGGAACATTCCGATGGCCACCAGATACTGCTGCGGTATTCCTCTTTCCAGCATTTTACCAATAAAGGGCATCATAAATGCTGTGGTCAGGGCTGCCGGTATCATCAACATACCTGATTGTGTAGCCGTCCAGCCTAAGGTACTTTGGGTGTATAATGGAATAATGAAGGTAGATCCATATAACCCGAAACCCATCAGGAAGGATAAAAGTGTACCTACCCGGAGATTCCCGTTCCCAAGCACTCTCAATTCCACTATCGGACTCTTATATGAAAGTTCCCTCCAGATAAAGAAGAAGAAGCCCAGTACTGCTGCAATTCCCAATATTAATATTGTCGAGTCATTAAACCAGTCATCTTCCTGCCCACGTTCCAAGACGTACTGGAGTGATCCTACCCCCAGAGCCAGGAGGCCAATCCCTAACCAGTCCACTTCACTCGCTGATTTCTTCTCACCATATTTCGGGCTTCTTACAAATTGAAGTGTAAGCAGGGTTGCTATTACACCAATAGGAATGTTTATATAAAAAATGTAAGGCCATGCATAATTATCTACAATATAACCACCCAGGGGAGGACCCAGAGTAGGACCGATGATCACACCCAGGCCATAGATTGCCTGTGCCATCCCTCTTTTTTCCGGCGGATAGCTTTCAGTAATAATGGTTTGTGAGGTTACCAGCAGCGCTCCACCGCCCAGGCCCTGTATAAAACGGAACAATACCAGTTCCCACATGGCAGTGGCGTTTCCGCAAAGGAAGGAAGCTATAGTAAATATGATAATGGAAACTGCGAAGTAGTTACGACGTCCGAACTGCTGTGATAACCAACTCGTCATCGGTACAATAATTACGTTACCGATAGCATACGCCGTGATCACCCAACCGATCTCACTCAGTGTGGCGCCCATGTTTCCGCGCATATCATTCAATGCCACGTTCACGATGGTTGTATCCACGATTTCCAGCAAGGCGCAAAAGATGGCAGTAATTGTGATGATCACCCGCCGGGCTCCATATTCTACCAATGATTCTTGTTGCATCGCGTTTGTCAATTAGTTGTATAAAAATCAGTTACCGAATGCCCCCGCCTGGTGACGCGAAATACGCTGTTGTATGTAATACCAGACTTAGAGTAATTCCAATTTGTTTTTTCACCCGCACCACTCAAGCGGGGCCATTCGTGACTGAAATTAGTCAAGATGTACATCCACAACTACGTTCATACCTGGACGGAGTTGTTTCACTTCAGTTTGGTTCAGATCATTGAATTCGATCTTCACCGGCAGACGCTGCACCACCTTTACGAAGTTACCTGAAGCATTATCAGGAGGCAGTAAGGCGAAACGAGCACCTGTAGCAGGAGAGAAGGATGTTACTTTACCTTCGATAGATTTACCAGGAAACGCATCTACATGCACACTTACTTTCTGGCCTAGTTTCATTTTATCGAGCTGTGTTTCCTTGAAGTTGGCCACTACCCATACATCGTTAGATAATACAACGCTGAAGAGTGACTGACCTGCCTGCACCAGCTGTCCTGGCTGTACATATATTTTGGATACTTCCCCATCTTCAGGAGCGGTGATGATAGCGTAGCTCGCCACAAGTTTTGCATTGTCTACTTCAGCCTGACGTTCTTTGATCACGGCTTTGGCAGCATTGATCTGTTCTGCGGTAGCATCACTTTGTGTAGATACTGCGCTTGTCTGACGGGCAGCTACTTTCTTCTGTTCTTCCAGTACATTCAGCTGACGCTCTGCAGTTTGTTTTGCTGCCAGGGCCTGCTCATATTGCTGCTGGGTAACAGAATGATCTTTAATCAGGTTATTATATCGCTCGTAGTCCTGGTTAGCGCGCCATACGTTTACTTTGGCAGCTTCGATCTGTGCATCTACTGCAGAGATATTTGCCTGGGAAGATGAAACGTTTGAGCGGGCAGCCGTAGTAGTAGCAACTGCTACCTGTACATTTGCTTCAGCAGCTGCCAGCGCAGCTTCTGCCTGTGCCACTTTTATCACCAGATCCCTGTCGTCAAGGATTACCAGGGTATCTCCTTTCTTTACACGTTGGTTATCCTTTACACGTACTTCTTTTACGTAACCTGTTACCCGTGGGATTACAGGGCTTACGTTTGCTTCCACCTGTGCGTTATCGGTCTCTTCATGATGTTGCGCATGTATATATTTAGAGATACCGAATGCACCACCACCGATAACAAGGATTGCTAAAACGATGATGAAACGATAGTTCCTCTTTTTAGGAGCCTCATGGGCATTCTGAGAACTTTTATTGTTAGTTGTAGCTGTTTGCGTTTCCATATAGTATATATATGATTAATACTTTTATTAAAATCCTGATTGATTATTTCCCGGCCTCTGCACCTGCTTCATTTAAAACACCTGCGGTTTCAAGTAGCTTGGTATAAGCAACCACTGCGTCAGCTTTGGCGAAAGCATAGTTCAGTTTTGCCTGTACATTTGCTACATCAGCTTCCAGCAGATCTGTGGTTGTAGCCAGATTATTCTCCTGTTTGTTTTTTACTATCTTATAATTCTCACTTGCCTGGTCAATTGCCTTCATGTAGGCTTCTATCTTCTTCTGATTTACCAGGTAATCCTGGTATGCCTTGTTGATAGAAAGATGGATGTTATCGGCCAGCAATTCCTCGTTTACCTGTACTTCCTGCAATCTTACTTTGGCTTCGGTTACTTTTGATCCTGCTTTCCAGAGAGAAGAAGGAGAGTATTTTACGCCTATGCCTGCATTCAGTGCGTTGGTTACTGTCAGTGCATTAGGTACTGTCAGCGCAACGTATCCACCGGTCAGTGCTACAGAAGGGTAATATTCGCCTTTGGCAGCTTTGATACCTGCGTTGGCAGCTCTTTCACGGGCAGAGAGTGCAGCAGCATCCTTACGGTTCTGCAGTGCTATCTGTTCCCACTCAGCAACAGCTTTGGCGCCGGCAGGTAGCTGTTCGAAAGTGGTAGTATCAGCATCCAGTACGGTGGTTTCCGGTAAGCCCAGCAACAGGTTCATGGCGATATTGGCCAGTTTCAGGTTGCTTTCTGCTTCCAGCAGCGATACTTCTACATTGGACTGTTGCAGCTGCACTTTTAATAAGTCGTTACGGGCCACAATACCATTCTTTTCAAGATTGGTAAAATCTGTCACCCGCTGTTGCTGCTGTTTAAGATTTTCCTGTACGAGTGTTACTGCCTGTTGTGCCTTATAGAGATTGCTATAGGCATTGATGGTATTCTGGATCACTGCTTCACGGTCTTTATCGGCATCCAGTTTTGCAGCTTCGGCAAGATATTTTGCTGATTCCTTCTGGCTCTGCATGATAAATCCTGAAAAGAGCGGCATGGAAACAGAAGCCATCGCATAAGCTACTGAATTCACTTTGGGAGATGATCCACCGCCGGAGCTATCGCCCCCCAGTTTCAGTTTAAGATCGACATTAGGCTCATTAATACGGAGATAAGAAGCAGAAACGCTTACGTTTGGTAACTGCGCATCCCGTGAAGTCTTAACTGATGCCAGTGCTGCATCAATTTTAGTTTTGCTGAGTTTGAGTTCTTTACTGTTTTGTATACTAAGCGTTATGGCTTCCTTTAAAGACAGGCTCTTCTTGTCCTGCGCCTGAGTGCTGAAATAAGGTAAAGTCAGCAGTAGGGCGCACATTGTAAGAGACCATAGTCGCCTGTATGTGCTATTAAGCTTCATGGATTAGAATGGCTTTAAACAAATTTTTCAAATGATTGCTTGTATGACTGATTAGATATTCCTGCAATTCGCTGTCTGTAAGATGTTCAAGATTGCTCATGCGCTGGAAATGGTGCCGGGTAGACATAATATGATTAGTCGTACCTACAAGGGTAACCACCATCATCATGATATCCACATCCTCTTTAAATACCCCGTTTTCCTGCCCTTCGTTAATGAAGGATTTGATCACATCGTGTACTTCCTTTTTATTTTCGTGAATAAGTTCGTTCACTGCTATGTCTTCCTGGATCTGCGCTCTTATCATCATCAGGTTGAAGCAAGGATTACTCATTACCCTGGTAACGTACGTTTCCACCAACGCATCAAATCTTTCAACATATGAACGCTCTGTATTGCTAAGCGTTGCTGTCAGTGTCATTTTCCAGGCGATGATCCTTTTCAGGAAGATGGCTTCAATTAATTTCTCCTTTGAGCCAAAGTAGTAAGATATCATTGCGATGTTCACATCAGCCTCATGAGCAATATCCCTCACCGAAGTAGCATGAAAACCGTGGGAAGCAAATAACTTCTCGGCAGCCTCCAGGATTGATAATTGCTTTTGATTGTATTCCATGTGTAACTCGAATTATGGCACAAAGTTAAACAAACATTTAATTTAATCAAACGACTGTTTAAATTCTTGGTAAGTTTAATACCTTTTTAAGGTGTTTTTAAGGTTTAAGTCCCTACCAGGTTAATTTTAGCATGGATTGTGCCAATACACATTAATATTTTTAATATTTATTCAGATGGCCAGGTCGATTTCGGGGAGGAGTGAACAGAACGAACTAACAGTTTCAAAATGAACATAATGGACTCATTGAGTACCGGTTTTTCATTTTACTTTTGAGCCGTTCAAAAAAAATCTTGTCCCGATTCAATCATTCATTTATGCCAGATCTATCTCTAAGTGAGCTGACTTTAACTAACGAAACCGATCATTCATTATCCCGAACCAATAAATTTTTATGTGCTATATTTTAAGAAACTGCTGGTTATCAAGCCGTTTATCGGCATCAATTACCAGGACCTATTCGAGCCTGTCTTTATATCTGTTGTTTCATTTATACCTGTTCCTATATCTATACCTATTTTCTGGTCTAAATTTATCGCTATATCTAGCCATATCCATTATCTGAAAACGATGCCGGATTCAATCGATCCGTCCAATCCGGACTAATTTTCCATTTTACTTCATGTTCATCGCATAGCTCTGACATTGTCATGGCCGGCGAAGCACATCCATTTGCTTGTATTTAAGCTACGGGCATTGTAATTCATTATAATGTCCCCGGACGGGGGTATGTACTTTTCTCTATACACACCAAGGTTGATAAAATAGATGCTTAACCCGGAGCGCTGTCCAGCGCTCTGGTTTTTAACTTATTCTCTGTCAGAGCAGGAACAAGGACAAGGTCGAGGATGACCGTATTGCCGGTGGGTTGCTGTTACGGTATTGCCGACCGGGAACGGGAAAACAATGTCAGTATAGTACAGGAGCCCGCCTTTCGGATAGCGTTGAGCCACCGGTTTCTATAAGACGTTGTGCAGGAAAAGAGTATTATTATGTAACCAAAATATAATTACTGAGCACAAATACATTTAATTATGACGCAATATCAAGTAGCCTGTTTTGGAGAGGTGCTCTGGGATATTTTGCCGGATAAGGCCTTACCCGGAGGAGCACCAATGAATGTCGCCTATCATCTTCAGAAATTATCCGTGCCTGTTGCTATGGTATCAAGCATCGGGGATGATGAACCTGGCCAGACATTACTGGACATCATGAAACAATACCAGCTAACGACCGACTATATCCAGACCGATCCTGTTCATGAAACAGGAAAAGTATATGCCCGTCCCTCAGCTGAAAATCCGCTTGAGATGAAATATGAGATTGTGCAGCCGGTGGCCTGGGATTATATTTCTTTTACGCCAGCCCTGCGGGAACTGGCCCAGCAACCGGGAGGCACTTTTCTCGTATTCGGTAGCCTGGCCAGCAGGAATATAGATAGCCGGCAAACATTACTGTCCTTATTAAAAGGGAACCGCACCTTTGTGCTGGATATTAACCTGCGTCCTCCTCATTTTGAACAGGAGCTGCTGGTAGAGCTGCTACATCATTGTCACATTCTGAAGCTGAATGAGACAGAACTCTCCATCATCGGTAACTGGCACCAATGGCCGGATAATATGGAGGCACAGGCAAAAGCACTGAGCACTCAGTACTCTATTCCCACAATCATTATTACGTTAGGGGATAAAGGAGCCGCCTTATTAAAAGGAGGAAAATTCTATCAGCACCCCGGATACCGCGTGAAGGTAGCCGATACAATCGGTAGTGGGGATGCGTTCCTCGCGGGGTTCCTGTACAGCACTATAAAAAAATATGATCCTATCGATACGCTTTCCTTTTCATGCGCGCTTGGTGCCGTAGTAGCTTCCTATCACGGTGGTTGTCCCGATTATCAGAGATCTGAGATCACCACCCTGATGGCAGCTCACAGGTAGTCACATAGCCGGCCGGCCAACTTTTGCATTTTAACCACTCAATTAAGCCATTCATTGAAAAAACATAAATAACGCGCTCATCTTTCTTATATTTAGCGCATGTCTCAACTTATTCGTCATGTGATTACAGGATTGGGAATGGTATGCCTGTACCTTCCATCTTATGCACAACAAAAGCCGGCCTATGTGCCTCCCAGGCAGTATCACTCGTACCAAACCGATGCTCCTATAAAAATAGATGGGATAGCAGATGAAAATGCATGGTCCAAAGCGGTATGGAGTGAAGATTTCACTGATATTGAAGGCGACAAACAGCCCACACCGGCTATGCGGACGCGCCTGAAGATGCTATGGGATAATCAAAATCTCTACATTCTCGCAGAGCTCGAAGATCCACATATATGGGCCACCTTACATCAACACGACACCATCATCTTCCAGGATAACGATTTTGAAGTATTCGTAGATCCGGATGGAGATGGTGAAAAGTATTTTGAAATAGAGATCAATGCTCATAATACCGTGATGGATCTCTTCATGTCAAAAGCTTACCGTGTAGGAGGAGATGCCCTGATGACCTGGGACACCAGGGGGATCCAGACGGCTGTTCACATAGACGGTACCTTAAATGATCCCCGGGATAAGGATAAAAAGTGGACTGTGGAGATGGCTATTCCCTTCGGCGCTTTTGCATTCTTTAACCAGGGACTGCCCCCTAAAGACGGGGCCCGCTGGAGAATTAATTTTTCCCGTGTTGAATGGGATACCGATATTGTGAACGGACAGTATATCAAGCGGAAAGACCCTAAAACCGGCAGATCATTGCCTGAGCATAACTGGGTATGGTCTCCACAGGGAATCATCAATATGCACGCGCCTGAAAAGTGGGGTTACCTGTCTTTCGTCGCAAAACCAACAGGCAGCGCTCCGGTTAGCTTGCCACTGCCTGCCATTGAAGCGGCCAAGGAATACCTCTGGGATGTATATGCAAAACAACAGCAATACCGCAGGAAGAATGGCCGCTATGCGTCTACCCTAAGCGCACTTGGTATATCTGCCACTACTATCAAGGAGCAGGGAGCAACTTACACACTGCAGATGGAGGGTATTACAGATCAATTCACAGCTACTCTGTTGAACAAAAACGCAAAAGAACGTTGTTCTATTAATCAAGAAGGGAAAATCTCTCAAAACTCGTCAAATGAATAAACGCAATTTCCTGAAATCAGTCGGTCTTGGTAGCCTGGCTATCATGCAACCATCTATCCCAACTTTATCTGCTTCGGCGAAAACGCCATCTCAACCGGCTAAAAAAGCCAGACATCGTGTCTGGATCAATCCCGATGAAAAAGATACCGTTGCCGACTTGCAGCAACGTTATGCTGCTTACAAAAAAGCAGGCATTGGCGATATCTTCTTTGAAGCAGACAGCGAAAAGCATTTCAGAGCGGCGAAAGAGAATGGTATCATGGCACATAGATGGATCTGGACAATGAACCGTGGCGAGAAGGAATTGCTGGCCAGCCATCCTGAGTGGTATGCAAAGAACAGAAAAGGAGAATCCTGTGCAACACATCCACCTTATGTACAGTATTACCGCTGGCTATGCCCCAGTAAACCAGAAGTTGTCAACTACCTGAAAGAACAGGCTGAAGCAGTGCTCTCTAAAGATTATGTAGACGGTCTTCACCTGGATTATGTTCGTTACTGTGATGTTGTACTGCCTGTGAACCTGTGGACTAACTACGGTATTGATCAATCTAAGGAGTTACCTGAGTATGATTTCTGCTATTGCGAAACCTGCAGGGAGAAATATAAAGAGAAGAAAGGAATAGATCCACTGGAAATGGAACATCCGGACCAGAGCCCTTCCTGGAGGAGGTTCAGGTATGAGCGTATCACTAATGTGGTTACCAACCTCGCACAGGTGGCGAAACAACATAAAAAGCCTATCACGGCAGCTGTATTCCCAACTCCTGATATTGCGAAACGCATCGTAAGGCAGGACTGGACAAACTGGCCGCTTGACTCAGTTAATCCGATGATCTATCATGGCTTCTACAAAGAAGACGTAAACTGGATAGGCGAAGCGGTGGCTGAAGGGGTAAATGGTCTTCACGGGAAATTTCCGCTGTATGCAGGATTGTATCTGCCGGACTTCAAGGGCAACATGGATGATCTTGAAAAAGGTATCCGCCTTGCTTTACAAAACGGTGCCGCCGGTGTATCATTGTTCGGAAGCGTAAATACAACTGTATTGGATACGCTTAAAAAAGCAAGCGTATAGTGACCGTAATAATATGCTGACATATATTTAAAATAGACCCGGGGATCATGAATGATCCCCGGTTTATTTTATCATAACCCCATGTCACGAATAAATATTTGTAATAAGTTCCAGGTATCAGAAATGACACCCGGTATCATACGAAACGATAAAATGAACACCTATGAAAATTATTGCCAGGTACCAGGAATAGTACCCGGCTCAGAAGAATCATCTATTAGGCGATTGAGACAATATTCCCAGTTTAGAAATATCTTTTAGGACACTGTAAATTTAGGACACAGTAAAGGTTCCGGGAGCCAGGATTGGCTCCCGGTTAATCAAATTGAAAACCCCTAATGAAATGAGTAAATAATTGCAGCGCCTTTCATCGGAATGCGTCACCAGATTACGGTCAGCGCCGCATTTGAACCCAACATGTTCCTTTAATATCATCATAATATTTTCATCATTTTTTTTATCACTTCTTAGGCACATGATCTTTGATGAGATGACAGCACCGCTTATACTCTATAATCATGGCAACATCTGGCTTCACTAGTTCCACCAACACCATTAGCCTGTTTCCCAGATAGTATGTGATTACAACTACCATCTACAAATCCGCTCCATCATCCCCATATGACCACATCATACACCATTTGAGCGAATAAGAGCCAGGAACCAGGAATGGTTCCCGGGTTAATTTATATTGTTTGTTATTACGTTATACACCATATATAACAAAACCCCTATTATTTAAACCAGTGCAATAAACTGCCTTAACAGTAATTTGCTTACTGAATACATTTAATAGTTCAAGAAAACCCGGGTAACAGGACTGAAACCCGGTGACGTCTATTGTTTGTTAAACCCTAATTACTAAATAGCCGGAAAACAAAGGCAATACGAGTTACCGTCCATCTTGCAGGACACTAATCATTGTTTGCATGATGCTGTGTTTTATCCCCCTTAATAACATATCAACTGAATAATATTTTACGTTCTCGGTTAAGTAATCTCTTTGTATCATTTTCGTATAGGTATATGGTTAACTTAAAGCTGTTTTATTAAAATGCTATTGGCGTTAGCGACAACAGGACAAAAGTAAACCGGCTTTCCCGATTAACCTTGTATCATTACATTCATTAAACTGGCAGCATTCATTTTATTCAGTTTTTATAGAACTCATGCTATAAAGGAAAAAATTTGTAGTGCAGAAGGGATAATAAAAGAAGTAATACTGATAGTGGAGATATTCAAAAAGAGTCAACAGGTAACATCTCCAGAAAGGATAAGTCTATCGTTGAAAGCATTATAACCTACATGCCTATTCCCGGTGGAGGTAACCAATCTATACCCCCAACCGGGCAATAAGCTGCATCAAAATTCCACCACAATTCCACTCTGCACTATCTTTATGCTTCCCGCTATATCTATAGCAGTTATAGCATATCCCCCTTGTGAGCACGCAATAATAACTTCTGCTACTTTGCGTCAGTGTAAGATGTAAATTTCAATGCATAGGTATCTTGTGTTAAAGGGCATTCCTGCTCATACTTGCATCAGGAACAAATCACTTCCTGCATGATAACCCACGTAAGATCAGCAGGCGATCATCATGTAAATTAAGTATGTGGAAATGATCAGAAGAGACTGCATACTGCAGTCTCTTCTGAAAGAATATTAATAACCGTCGTTCTGTTTGAGGTTCTTATTAACAGCAAGGTCGCTGGTTGGTATCGGGAATAACAAATTCTTCGGATTATCGGAAGGCTTCAACTGCCACACATCCAGGAACTTACCAAAGCGGATCAGATCCTGCCTGCGCCATCCTTCCCAATAGAGTTCACGACCTCTTTCATCAAGCAGTTTATTAAGATCCAAAGTTGCCCATGTGCTGGCCTGGCGATTGGTCCTGATCTGGTTAACAATCGTCAGCGCTGCGGCAGCATTGTTTGTACGCAACAGCGCTTCCGCTTTCATCAGCAGAACGTCTGCATAACGCAGGAATACATAGTCGTTGTTGGCGTTGTTGCTACTCTTAGTTTCATTAGAAGTCATATCAGGCGGATATTTCACAACCCTGATACCTGTTACTTCCAGTGTATTCGGATCTGTTTCCTGCAGTTTCAGCTCTCTTGTGAAGATCAACAGATTACCCTTCCTGTCTTTCAGTGCAGTACCTGCAGCATTATATTGTTGTCCAACCAGGAAGCCTACTTTCAATCCGCTTTTTTCAGTTACACCCGGATAAGATCCTCCACGGCGTACATCAGTTGCTTCAAATTTGTCGTAGAAATCTGAGATGGTAGCATATCCATTCCAGCCGCTTGGATCCTGGTTATAGTGCAGGGTAGGCGCCCAATGACAGAATACAGCGTTGCCGCTTCTTACTGTACTGAAGCCGGGTCCATTACGCTGTGTGAAGATGTTCTCCTTTGAGATCGCATCATTATTAAAGGCGAAGTTGTCAAAGTAATTAGTCAGGTTATATTTACCGCTTGCAGTGATAGCATCTGCCAGCTCAATCACCTTCTGCATATCTGCTGCATCAAAGGTAGGCGCTGCTCTGTTGGCCCAGGCACCTTTGTTAAGATATACTTTCATCAACAGTGCTCTGGCAGCATTCTTATTAGCTGTGTAAGCCGGTACATTCTCATCCAGTGTGTTAATAACCTCAGTCAGTTCACTAATGAGATACGCTGTCGCTTCCGCAGGTTGCATTACCCTTGGCGCATTCAACAGTGTATCGCCGGGATTACGGAAGGGTACCTGTCCCCAGCCATCCAGGATAGCGAACATTGCAAAAGCGCGCAGGAAGCGGGCTTCCCCTGCCTGTTGTGCGGTGGGATTAAAACTCAGCACATTGGACGCCAGGAACTGCAGCTGCAGGATGTTAGAGAATGTATTGCTGATATATGTATGATCCGGTGTCCAGTTGTGCAGTTTAAGCGCACGCCATACGCCGTTATCATCCCAGTCACCACCGCGGGTAGGAGCCACGGCTTCATCTGCAGTCATTTCCTGTAATGCCCAAAAGTTGGATTGGTCCTGAAAAGGCAACTGCAGACCATTATATGCTGAGATCAATAGTGCGGGAACCTTGATCAATGAATCTGCCTGCTCACGTGTGAGCGTGGAACCCAGCTGCTCATCGAGAGAGCAGGATGCCATTCCACATCCGAACACAAGTGATAATATGATGAATGCTTTATTCAATCGCATAGTTGTAATTTTTTTAGATCAGTGAATTATAACGAGAAATTGATGCCTGCCAGAAAGTTCCTGGCTGTCGGATAAGGTGAATACTCGATACCCAGAGAGGTAACACCATTGATACTCTTATCTGTATTTACTTCAGGATCGAAACCAGAGTACTTCGTAATGATGAAGAGGTTTTGTCCAGTGATGTATACAGATGCATTCTTGATCACCTTTCCGATATTCCCGATACTATAACTGATAGTGGCATTATCCATTTTCATGAAATTGCCTTTTTCCAGGTAACGGCTGGATACTGTGATAGGGTTAGAAAGACTTTCCTTTGTTCCCACCAGATCAGCTGCGATATTCCTGGAGCCCAGGTTGTTGATAGGTAATACCGTATTGGCCGTATTATTATAAAGGTCGAAGCCATAAGCGCCGTGCATACTGATATTCAATGCCCAATGTTTGTAGTTTACAGCAGTGATAATACCCAGCATTGTTTTAGGGTTAGGATCTCCGAGGTAGAACAGACTGTTACCACCGTCGGTGTATTTACCCTGGCCATTGTCATCGAAGCCTTCAAATTTTCTCAGGTAGAAAGAGTTCAAAGGCTGATTGTTGGTGAGGCGCTGCGCATATGCGTCAGATACCCCCTGTCCGCTGATGGAACCTGTCAATACCGGAGGACCGTCGTAGTTTTCCAGTCTGTTTTTCAGGAAAGTAGCATTCACCCCGAGGTTCCAGTTAAAGTCTTTGGTAGCTACCACATCTCCGCGCAATACTATTTCCACCCCTTTGTTGATC
Organism: Chitinophaga filiformis; assembly: GCF_900102545.1. GTDB lineage: Bacteria > Bacteroidota > Bacteroidia > Chitinophagales > Chitinophagaceae > Chitinophaga > Chitinophaga filiformis. Next base: position 1,252,288 of record NZ_FNBN01000001.1, read on the forward strand.
ACATTAGCCGGCAGGTTGATCCAGTAGTTGGAAGCTGGTGCAGGCTGGATAGCAGGGAAGTTGAAAAGCAGGTCGGAAGTATTTTTACGGAAGTAATCTATACTACCATACAATCTGCCACCAAAGAAAGTATAGTCAATACCGGCATTCAGCTGTTTGGAGCTTTCCCATTTCAGGTTGGGGTTTGCCACATTGCTAAGGCTGGCGCCTCCATTTGAATTGAGGGTGTATTGTTCCTGGGCAGCACCTGCAGGGAACTCCTGGTTACCGGTAATACCCCAGCCAACACGCAATGCCAACTGGTTGATGGTTTTATTATCCTTCAGGAAAGCCTCGTTGCTCAGGTTCCATTTAGCCGCAAATGATGGGAAATAACCATACTTGTTGTTGGAGCCGAACTTGCTTGATCCGTCTGCCCTCAGGGTAGCAGTCAGTAAGTACTTATCCAGGAAGTTGAGGTTAGCCCTACCAAAATAGGATTGCAACTCAGACTTTGGATTGCGGAAGGAACTCAGGAAAGTATTCGTCTGCGTAGGGTTCTGAAGGATGTCAGTATATTTCAGCTCATCCGTAGTGAATCCCAGGCCACCTACAGACCTGCCTTTATAATCAAATTTCTGACGTTCATACCCGATCACAGCGCCGAGGAAGAGGGCAGGAGTAATCTGCTTGTTGAAGTTCAGGGTATGGGTCATCAGTTGGGAGGTCAGTGTGTTGTTGCCATAATAGGCCTGACCGTTACCGAATACCTGATCTATATTAATAAAGGAAGCGATCTGTGTTTCCCTTTCACCTACCTGGTGGTTGATGCTGTAATTAAAACGGTACTCCAGTTCATCCGTAAATTTGAAGGAAGGAGACACACTTGCCAGGATACTGTTAATATTCACGTTATCGTCATAAGCCGAAGACATCGCTTCCGGATTGATAGCGGATCCAACTCCCAGTATATTAAATGAACCATCAGGCTTACGTAGCGCCGTTGTTGGATTCCATTGCAGTGCCTGGCCAATCAGACTACCAGTAAAACCAGCATTGCTGGTAATAGGAGCAATCTGCTCGGTGGTATGTGCGGCCTGGATATAATAGTCTACACCCAATCTTTTATTGTCAAGCAGTTTATATTGACCATTCAGATTGGCGGTATATTTCTTCAACCCGGTCTTCTTTACGATACCCTGTTGGTCCAGCATACCGAAAGAGGCTCTGTAAACACCCGATTCGCTACCACCGCTGATACCTACGTTTACGTTGTGTGTAACGCCTGTACGAAGAATGCTTTCCATAGCGTCTACGCTGGAGCCGTTGTCGCCACCAGCAAGGTTGTATTGTTTGAGTGCACTCCTGTAGCCGGCAGCATCCAGTACATCCAGCTTCTTTAGGATTTTACTCATACCGGCAGAGTAGCTTACATCCAGACGGGGAGTTCCCACTGCACCTTTTTTGGTGGTGATGATCACTACGCCATTAGCGCCTCTTGCACCATAAATAGCGGTAGCAGACGCGTCTTTCAATACATCCATAGAGAGGATGTCAAAGGAATTAATGAAGTTCAGCGGGTTGGCATCCGGAGTCTGGCCCAGACCGTTAGCACTTACGGATGGTTTAGCTGTACGGCCGTCCAACGGCATTCCATCCACTACATACAGTGGCTGGTTACCTGTTCTTACGGAAGAGTTACCCCTGATCCTTACAGTAGTTGCACCACCTGGTGCACCGCTGTTGGCCACCACCATCAAACCGGCCACTTTACCCTGGATCAGCTGATCGGGGGCGGTTACGATACCTTTGTTAAAGTCGGCTGATTTGATAGATACCACCGACCCGGTGAGATCCTTCTTTCGGGTAGTACCATAACCTACTACTACCACATCGGTCAGGGTAGTACTGGTGGGTACCAGTGAAATTGAAAAGTCTGATTTACCTGCAATGGCAATTTCCTGCTGTACGTATCCAACAAAAGAAACCACCAGTGAGGTAGCGCTTGCCGGCACGTTCAACTTGAATGTACCGTCTGCAGTTGTAGCGGTACCTGTGTTTGTACCTTTTACCTGCACAGTAGCGCCGGGAACAGGGTTACCATTTTCGTCCGTGATCTTACCGGTCACGGGTTTGGTCTGCGCGCTGGCTAACCCTGCTATAAGCAGTAATAACGAGCATAACAGACGCACCTTGCGAAATAGAAGATTGGTCATAGATCAGTTTTTATTGGTTTGTGGAATATTGATGCCTGAACGAATGGGTCTGGCAAGCCTGGCAGCTCACCAAACGTGGAATACTTAACCCTGCATCGATTGTCTTCACAACGTGATTAATGTCACTTACAATAAGTCCTGACTAAAGCTCAATTAGGGCCGTGAATGTTTGTTTCATAACTGGATTTTTTGACATTATCATAACGTGTTCTCACTGGTTCTCTCTGCAACGGATAGTCTCGCAGATGCGGTCGATAAGTCAAAGTAAACCTGCCTGACACAGGTTAACAATTAATATGATCCTTATATAGAAAATATTGGGTCAAAAGGTGTTTTCATAAGCGACAATTTATTGATTAACAATTCATTAATAATATATTATCATTATAACTATATAACGACAATAACCGGGTTTTCTTATCATTTAAAGCCTGTTTTAAAGCGCTTTGATGTCCATCAACCGCTCTTCAAACTCTTCCTTTGGAATAATTGCTTTGTTTTTGATCTTGGTTTTATAAGTGTAAATAGTGTTCACTGAATATTCGAGTATCTGGGCAATTTTTACATTGTCGCTGATACCTATCCTTATCAGAGCGAAAATCCGTAGATCTGTGTTCAATAGTTCGTTGTCTTTTAACCTGATCCGGTCTTCTTCTTTAAAAAACGAGTTAAAAACAGTCACAAAGTTGGGAAATATTTTCAGGAAGATCCGATCAAAATTTCTGAACAGTTCATCCCTTTCCTCCTTAAGGTCTATATTATTGACAAGGTACCTGACTTCGGCATATTTATTATCCGTTAGCTTCTGGTCGGCCAGTTTTTTGAACTTCTTGATCTTATCCAGGTAAGATGAGTTTATCTGAAAACAATATCCAATATATTCCTCTTTGATCTTATTGGCCTCCATCAATTTATAGTTGATCTCCTGCTGGAGTGCATGCGCGGAAGTAATTACCTGCTGAGCAGCCTGCAGCTTTTTATATTGCCGGTAAATGATCACAGACAGCCAGATCAGTGCCAGTAATAAAAGGGTAGCAATGGCCGAATAGACAAATAACAACTTTTTCTGTGCCTCTACTGTATTGATCTTTTCCACCTCGATGATAGGAAGGATGGCGCTCACCTGTACCTTCCTTAAGCGTGCCCCGTAAAAAGAGGCGTCCGCCACCGCATATTCTATATACCGGGAGGCATGTTTAACATCCCGTTTTTTAAACAATAGTTCCGCAAGGATGAACATAGCCGTTGTTTCCTTGGTGCAGGACATGATGTCGGCCATGGCAGCTTTTGTCATCATAATGATAGCACTGTCCTGTTTCCCCATTCGTATATAGATATTCCCCAATGAGGAAGTAGCTATTGCCTGCTGGTGTGTGGTGATATCCTGGTGGGCAACAGTCAGGGTATAATAGTACTTCGCACTGTCCATCATTTGCTTCTTCTGATACATTAAGCCATAACTATAGTCATAATTGAACGAATGCGGTTTATATAACATCAGCGCTGAGTCAATATAGATATTTCCCTGGCGGGTATAGGCAGGTGCAAAGTAAGTATCACTACTATAGTCAGACATGTCATAATAGTAACGTCCCTTTAATGAGTAGTATTCCGCTCTGGCACTATCTGGCAGGGAATTGACGTTTACGGTCAGCAGGTAGTCACCTGCTTCACGAAACATACCGGAAGAAAGCAACACAAACCCCAGCTTAACACCAGCGTAATTGATCCGCTGTGAGTCATTCATTTCACGGGCCAGTTCCTGCAGCTTACGGGCATAAGCGAAAGCTGAATCATATTTGAAAACCTTGAACTGTTCATATAACTGCTGGCAAATGTCAAACTGCTGCTGCAGGGGTAAATGCCTCGCTGCTGCAAATGCCTGCCTCAGAGTATGTATCTGTTTCAGTTTTTCTGCATCATATATATGTGCATTTTCTATTGTCAGATTCAGTTTCTCCAATAAACTATCCCCGGCAGATCCGGCAAATGACAATTTACATGCAACTAGCAATAACAAACAAATAAGCTTCGATTTCATTTTTCAGTTTTGTGGAATAGTAGCGGGTCGCTGTAATTGATCACCCCCTGCTGCATCTTTTTCTGCATTCTGGCTACCAGGTTTGCCGGCGACAGAACCGTCATTCCGTCTCCGTATCCGAGGATTTCCCTTTCCAGCTCAAAATTCAGTTGGACCTTCAGGCTAATAACGATGCCATCTTCCCGGGTCTCTATCAGCTCCTGGGTATGATGCATTGGTTTTGTGAGAATGTATGGCGCGTGTTCATGACTGACAAGTATTTTTACATGCTGGGCCCGCAGATTAGTAGAAACTGTCACTCCCACTACATCCCTATAATAGGTTGCCGGCTCCATATCATCATTTTCGATATATAAAGGTGTGTCCAACAGTTCCAGTTCATGTATCCTGTCCAGCGCCAGGTGGGTAATTACCATACCTTTTCCCTTTACCCCCACTGCAAACCACCTGTTTTTAAACTCCTTCAGCCACCAGACATGGTATTCAAAAGTGTTGCCACTCTTTGCACGAAAAGACTGATAGGTGATCTTCACCACTTTTCTTTGTATCACTGACTGATACAGCAGCTCCAGGTGCTCCAATCCCTTCAGCCGCTCATTCTTTTCAAAGTCAATAACTGACCGCGTATTGTGAGAGGCTGCGTACACATGATCCTCCAGTTTCTGCACTACCTCATTCAGACTACTGAAATGAGAGAAGCCTTTGAATTGTTTAAGCACTTCCACGGCTTCATTCATACGACTCAGGTCAACGTCGTTCAAAGGAATTTTAGTGATACTGTAGTCCGGATCTTCATACGTGTAATATTTCTTGTCCACGACAATGATCGGCGCACTATATCCCAGCTTATCACTCCGCATGGCCTGCAGGTCCATCTGGATGGCACGCCGGCTGATCCCTTTTTCAACGCCCTCATATTCGTACAATGCATCTCCTACTGCGTTAATAAGATCTTGTAACGTCCATTTCCGTAAACGGTTCCGGAGACAGGAATCTATAGTTCTGTAACGGATAAGGGCATTCTTATTAACAGGCATCAGGATATTTTTTCAAAAAGTAAAAAAAATATTCTAATGCGCAAAAAAAGTGCGCACATGACTTTCACCTTTGTATTGTCATCGCCGATGACACAGTTACAAAAGGCTGCGGTGGACCCGACGAGGGTTTCTGAATGGCCCCGTAGTATTGCCACGATTCGCTGGTAATATGCTGCTGCCGCAAGTGTTTGTTACTATATCTATATGTGCGTAGGTTCGATTCCTGCTCCTCTGAAAAAGGATAGCTCAGCTGGTAGAGCAATAGACTTTGAACCTGAAAAGTTCAAACCTGGACTTGAAATCCAAACTCCAGCAGATGGCAAACTGCTTTAACAACTGCCGTTTCTAACTAAGACAGGGTAGCAGCCCGGCAGAGAAGCAAAAGGCTTCTTCTCCATCTGCAACCGCCTTGAAAAAGGCAGATACCGCTGTTGAACGTGCAACTGCTCTCAGGCCGGGTACCTGGTTTATACCTATACCGGTATCCCTGTACCTTGCGTAGCCCACCTGGCACCATGGCCGGGAACATGTTTCACCGACAACAACTCAAGCCCGCTTCCGCAGGTAACAGAAATGGTAGCTACCCTACAGATACACCACTCCCCCGGGAGTCTTTATATAATTATAATTTACTAATCCCTAAACCGAAACGATAGATTTATGATAACACGTACAAAAGTAGCAGCATATACCAAGGCATTGGTGTTCAGAAACAATCGCTACATTAAGACGCTGGAAGAAGGTACTCACTGGGTGAAGTCTGCCGAGCAGGTGATGCTTTACGATATGACAAAGGCATTCCAGCCTTCTATCGACCTGAATATTCTATTACAGCATACAGAACTGGCAGAAGCGCTGGAAGTGATCACTGTAAAGCAGCAGGAAATCGCCCTGCTGTATGAGAACGGCTTGTTCAAGTCTGTATTGACTTCCGGAAAACACGCGTACTGGAAGGGCATAGCTGAGTACAGCGTTACGCTTATAGACCTTTCAAAGTATGAGATCACCGAGCAGGTGGAACGCGCCATCCTGGTAAGACCGGAATTACAGCCTTATGTGAGGTTCTACACCATAGAATCCTATGAAAAGGGATTACTGTATGTAGATGGAAAGTTCAACAAAGCGCTTGAACCGGGTATACATTATTTCTGGAAGAATCCAGTTGCACTGACAGTATACAAAACAGATATCCGGCAGTTGCAGATGGAGATCAACGGACAGGAGATCCTGACAAAGGATAAGGCCAATATCCGTATCAACTTCACTGTACGTTACAGTGTGGCCGACATCTACAAACTGGTGGAAAATAAGGAATATGATAAGCAACTGTATGTATTGCTGCAGCTGGCGCTAAGAGAACAGGTGGCAGTGTATACGCTGGATGAACTGCTGGATAAAAGAGACGAGATCTCTCCAATGGTGATGAATACAGTAGCAGAGAAGGCGCTTCACCTGGGGGTGCAGCTGCTGGATTGCGGTATCCGCGATATCATATTACCAGGTGATGTGAAGGAGATCATGAACCAGGTACTGATAGCTGAAAAGAAGGCGCAGGCCAACAGCATCATGCGAAGAGAAGAAACAGCAAGTACCCGCAGCCTGCTGAATACAGCAAAGCTGATGGAAGAAAATGAAATGCTGTTCAAGCTGAAGGAGATGGAATATGTGGAAAAGATAGCAGACAAGATCAGCAACATTACGCTTAGTGGTGGTGGAGACATTGTAGGACAACTGAAGCAAATATTCGTACCAGCAAAGAAGGGGTGACAAGGGTCATCCCTTCTTCATTTATAAAACCCCTGTTTTCAGGGATTATATTTTCTCCCGATCAGCGCTATTTTTAACGCATGCTCAAATACAGCATCACCATCTTTATTGTAATTGCCTCTGCTATATGCGGTTATTTCCTGTTTGCTTACAAATTGGATACAATCGTATTGTATGATCGTACAGACGCCTATACTTCAATTACCCCTTATCTTTCTGCGGTACCCGAATTCCTTATCAACGGCGAGAATGAACTCAATGTAGTCCTCAATTTTGAGGATATAAGGGATACCGTTTACCTCCATAATCTTGAAATAAATCTATCTCCTGCCAATGCTACTCCACTCATGCCCGTTGCTGTCAGGAATGACGCAGGTATGTGTGAGGCCCACTCTTACCAGGAGCTACCCTGTAAGGCTAAAATGCTGCAACCATTGACAGAAGATCAACATTTTACCTTCACCTTCAATACCAGCCATACGCATACCAAACGCTACCTGGTGACCATTAAGGGAGATATTGAAGCAGGCGCTTACAGATCTTCCTTCCGTAAACAAATAAGGATCCAGGAAAAAGCATTGTTCCTCGAGCGCAATTAATTACTATTTTTAGCAGGTACCATCAACCTGTTTATTTGCGTCAACCAATATCCAATCGTTTCTCTGCCCGTCAGCTCAGCGTAGCCGTCTTTTCTGCATCGATCGTCTTTGCTGCATATACCTGCATCTTTGCTTTTCGGAAAGCTTTTAATGTGGCCGCCTATGAAGGGTATACCATCCTAGGACTGGATTATAAGATCGTACTGGTCATAACCCAGGTATTGGGATATATGAGCAGTAAGTTCTATGGCATACGATTTATCTCAGAAATGAAACGGGTAGGAAGAGGACAACTGATACTCCTATTAGTGGGAATATCCTGGGCCGCCTGGCTGCTGTTTGCGCTGATACCTCCGCCTTATAATGCCTGGTGTCTGTTCTTTAATGGTTTTCCTCTTGGCATGATATGGGGTATTGTATTCTCTTATGTAGAAGGCCGGCGCACCACTGACCTTATCAGTGCCGCCCTCGCAGTCAGTTTTATCTTTGCTTCCGGATTGGCTAAATCTACGGCGCAATGGGTCATGCAATTCCTCAGCGTAAACGAGTTCTGGATGCCGTTTACTGTCGGCGCCCTGTTTGCACTCCCGCTATTACTATTTATATACCTGCTGGAAAAGATCCCGCCTCCCGATGAAGAAGATAAAGCATTGCGTATGCACCGGCTGCCGATGTCTGCCGAAGAAAGGAAAAAACTATTAGCCAGGTTCCTTCCAGGCCTGGTAACACTGATCATTATTTATATACTCGTCACTATACTAAGAGAAGTAAGAGACAGCTTTATGGCTGATATGTGGCGGGCTTCCGGTGAGCCCTTTGACGCCAGCGTATTTACCCGGACCGAGACTATCATTTCCCTGATCATACTGATAGTGATCGCCGCTATGATATTTCTTCAGAACAATTATCACGTCTTCATCCTGACACAGGTTATCATGTTATTGGGGTTTATTATTTCCCTGGGGGCAACGGTATGCTACCTTCAATCCGGATTGTCATTATATCTATGGATGATATTGGTGGGATTAGGTTTGTTCATGGTCTATATTCCTTTCAATAGTATACTATTTGACCGTTTCATTGCCACTTTCCGCTTTTCCGGTAATGTGGGATTTCTCATTTACCTCGCAGATTCCTTTGGCTATCTTGGAAGTGTAGGCGTATTGCTTACAAAATCCCTGTTCCACATCCAGGCAAATTGGTTGCAGTTCTATACGCAACTGGTGCTGATAACAGGATGCGCGGGTATTATTGGCACTGGTATCAGCATCGTTTATTTTATCAGGAAATACAGGTCTGAGATGAAGGCTTAGTTAGGCAATAGTTCCGACCACTGCAGATGCGCAGGCAATTCCTGGTTGCTGAATTCTATATGAACCACCCTACGTTTATGATTATTGGTCGTTCTGCTGGAAGCGTGCAGTAGCAGCGGACGCATAATCATCATTCCTCCTTTACGCACATTACATGAAACTTCCGTTTCCTTAGACCAGTCGATCGTCTCGGGGCGATAAATACCTTTGCTATGAGAACCGGGCACTACTCGTAAAGCCCCGTTGTGCTCATCAGTATCATCGAGGTGGATGCGGATGGTAAAATTATTTTCCAATATTGACAATGGCGGCTGTACAGCATATTGCTGTTGTTTTACCGTCCAGGGGCCAAATCCCGGAACATCGGCTTTTTCCTTAACGGAAATAGTAAGGTCCTGATGATAGGACACAAACCAATTGGAATCGCCAGGTTTATCAAAATAAATAGATTTTACCGCCCGGTAGCCCTCTCCGAAAAGCGCATTGATCTTTGCTATCAATACAGGTGTAAAGATAGCGGGAACTGCATCGGGCACCTCTTTCAGAAATTGCCGGATTGCAAACAGGTCTTTCGTTTTACGAAAGGTTGCATTAGAGCTGTCTGCCTGCTGAATAAGCGCAATCAGTGAATCTACTTCTCTATCTGTGAATACATTCTCTATCACTGCAAATCCATTCACAGCTATTTGCTGCTCGTATGTTTCCCCGTTCATATATGCTGTTTATAGAACTGTTCTCTTATGCTTACAAGAATAGCTTCCGCTTTATTGATATCTGGTGTTTCCGGCAGGCCAGAACGCTCGTAAAGCTCGTCCATCCTCTCCAGCTTTTCATCTACCATCTTCAGAAGGTCGTCGTATTCGAACTCTCCACTTTTGATCCTCAGCAGAAAGTCCCTGTCCTTTCTTTGTACAATCACCTTACGCTCCACAGCTATCTCTTCTGCCATACTTAACAGACGAAAAGTATGCATCATGTTTTTGGCATCGTAGTTCTTACCATGCGTCAGGGTGTTCTGGTACCTGGTGTCATTACGTTTTTCCACCCATTCCCAGTATTCAAGATATTCCCTGCAATAGACAGAATAACCATCCTTGTTGAAATTCATAACAGCCAGGTGGGGGATGCCTACAGGAATGGAACTTAGCTGTACATCGTTGGCAGCTTCCCCGGATACAATACCTTTCAGGAAGCTATTATCCGTTATCTGGTGCTGATGGAACAGCAGATAAACATCCCTGAAGTGGGGCACCTGCGTCAGACCACAATCCTTCTGTGAATAGCCCTGACTATCCAGCCATTGCTGAAGGGGAATACTGCCATTGCCGGCAATGACATAGCAGAAATCCAGTACAGATTTACGCTTTTCATCTATCGGACGATGAATTTTCTTATTCAGTCCTTTTGCCTTTTTTATCTGCGATGCCGCGTAGCCAGCGAAGGTGTCTTTACATAATTTCGACAGGAAATCTTCCGGCCGGATCTGATCCATGAGGGTATGACGAAACAATACACAATCGGTCGGAGTGCTCAGAAGTTCAACAATGTTAGGATTATTCTTACTCAACAGATCTATAAATCTGCCTATTTCAAAATAGACCTCATCATTTGTACTGTTGGAGATTTGTGGGGTATAGGTCAATCCATACAGCTCACTCGGCGGCAACACAAAGATCCCTTTAATGTCTGTATCAGATGTAGGGGAGTGCAGATGTTGTGCCCTGCTGCCTCTGATGCATTTCAGCAGCAGGTGTTGGGTACCGGATTGCAATTCTTCTAAAGTCATTGGGCATTTATATGTTTTCTGAACAGTGTATTCAGTTCAGTAGTGTTATGTTGTACTGCCGGCAGGAGTGAGGCCTGCTCTTTACAGTAAGCGATCATCTTTTCAATCCAATCCTGCAACAGCAGCACCGGTGCGATAGTCGTTTTTTCGTCAGATACCTTCTTTCGTACCAGCAGATCATCCGTAGCCGCGTTCCACGCTTTATCATTAATAAGCGTTCTCAACTCCTTAAATGTAATAGGCGGCACCGTCTTTCTCTCAATGATCCACAAGGCCGCCAATACAGGTCGTAATGCATAGAAATACTTCTTGATCCTCACCTGCTCTCCCTGCAAATCATGCTCAAAGGTATTCCTTGCCATGGAAATATAGTGATGACATCCTGCACGTCCGGAAAAATATGTCCCTGCCAGTTGCAATAACTCACTTCTGAAATTACCCTGTTCTTTATATACAATGGGTGATTGCAGCCATTCGTATAAAGGGGGATTTGATTTCAGGAAGAGCTGTAATACTTTTCGTATATCCCATCCACTAATGTCCAGCACTTCATTGACAGGCAATTCTATCACATCTTTTCTCTCTTCTATACTGAGATAGTTATCAGCAGGTTGTGCATAAATGAATCGTACATCGTAGTCACTATCTGGTGATGCGAAGCCCCAGGCACGGCTTCCGGACTCACAGGCATAGAGCATCCTTACATTCTTTTCCTGCTCTATTGTTAGCAATTTCTCAATGATAATATCATTCATTGTATATAGGGTTATAATTCAACGTAACATTAAATTCATAAAAAAACTTATCCCGGAATTTGTTATTATCCGAAAAATAGTTTCATCTTTGCATCGCAAAACAAAAATACAACAATATCATGTTACGCATACAGCTACATTCAAAACCACAAAGTTTCTACTGCCTGATTGATGGCAATAGCGCTTGCGGAGCATGTTATGCTACAGAATAGTTGATAATAACTGATTCAATATAACACAGGCCCCGCAAGCAATTGCGGGGCTTTTTCTTTTACCTGAAATTACGCCATGCAGCAAATACAAATATCACCCATACGATTTAAACAGCTCAGTGCAGGATTATTATCATGCACAGGCCATAGTCATGCGTGGATGTATGCAGGTATTGATCTATGCCCTATTTTTCAACGACCCAATTATAGTCTGATTTAGCGTACGCTCATCTCAGTTACATATAAACCCGGTCGTTTATCGCGACCGGGTTTTTTATTGTTTGTTACCCACATTGGCCTGTAGCTCAATGGTGAGAGCGACTGCCTTATACGCAGCAGGTTGCCGGTTCAAATCCGGCCAGGCCAACAATTTTTCCGGGTAGTGTAATGGTTAACATATCACACTTTGACTGTGATGTTCTCAGTTCGAATCTGAGCCCGGAAACCAAATGAGCTGTAGTTCAATGGCAAAACGCCCGGGCCCCGCAAAAGCCTTGGAGTTGGAGGGTTCGACTCCCCCTGGCTCACAAACTATTTTAAATAAATGGTATCAGTAAAAACATGACATAACAATGCAACAGATCAACAAATGGAGACGGTTGAATGGTGAGAAGATTAACATGCCGATAGCTGATGAAATCAGCAACATGCTCGCTGCAGAAAGGGAAGCAGGTAATGAACTGAAGGTGTGTATCGGTACCGATAGCCAGGTAAAGGGCAGGGTTACCGAATTCGCTACGGTGATTGTTTTTATCCGGAAGGGTAAGGGCGGATTCATGTACATCCATGCTGACAGCACACTGCGCAAAATGAGTATCAAGGAACGGATGCTTGAAGAAGTAGGCAAGAGTATCGAAGTGGCCTATTCACTGTGCAACATCTTTACCAGGTACAATGTGGACATGGAAGTGCATGCTGACATCAACACCAACCCTAACTTCAGGAGTAACGATGCATTGAAAGAAGCAATGGGGTACATCATGGGTATGGGTTTCACCTTCCGGGCAAAGCCATATGCATTTGCGAGTACTTCCTGCGCAAACAAAATAGTTCATTAAAAATTTTTGATTGTATGGTTTATGTAAACAGCCTGCGGGCCACTGAACTGACAAGAGACAACAATATTACCAACACAGCACTCATCTCCGGTTTTCAAGAAACTGTGATGGTCGCAACAAGAATGTACCGGGGTGCATGTCTTGTTGATAATGTTGATGAGCCGATTATAACAGGCGTAAGGGCCTTGCCTGAACTTGAAAGAGATGATTAGCACCAGTTGTTCAATGCAATGAACAATTGGTGCTAATTACCAATTTTCCAATAAACCGTCCCCCTCTCTCTGCGCAAGCCCCTATGTAGCAACTCCATTTCCTCCCGGCTTTCTTCCGGATATATAATATCATTAAAAGGAATGCCTCCTTTATCTTATATTGTAACACATTTAAGTTTGTCTTTTCGTCCATTACCGAAGAGATCTCATACTAAGGCAAGTAAAATTAACTGGTTGTAATGTTTCACGGGAAAACATAAGTCCGGCATTCAAGACTGTAGCATTAAAATAAAAGGTCCAACGTTCGAATAATTCACTAACCGACAAATAGCACCACTTAACCATCAGTTTGGTGAAATAACGATATATCGTTACACCCCGTTTATTTAAAAACACATACGGTTAATAATCAATGAATTAATAATTGGCACGGAATTAAGGATCGTTAGACACCACAAAAAATTTAGTATATCAACCTATATGATCGCACTTATTATTGATGACAATGCCATTGCACGTAGCACACTCCAGGAACTGGCCAGCCAGATTAAAGGCGTTGTTGTTGCCTGTGAATGCGGAAATGCGCTTGATGCTTATAATTATCTGCAGGATAACCCTGTAGACCTACTCCTGCTGGATATTGAAATGCCAGGAATGTCCGGCCTCGAATTAATAAAGAACCTTGGTACTAAAAGGCCTGTGATCATCTTCACTACCTCCAAGAAAGAGTATGCTGTAGAGGCATTTGAGCTGAATGTGGCAGATTATCTCGTTAAGCCCATTACTCCCGGCAGATTTATTCAGGCCATAGAAAAGGTTCGTCAGATCCTGGACAGTAATAAAGAGGAAATGCGCTGGGAAAATGACGAATTCATATTTATCCGCGACTCCAACATTGTAAGGCGGCTGAAGCTGGAAGAGATCCTTTATGCAGAGGCCATGGGGGATTATGTAAAGATCTTTACTGCAAAGAAGTTTTTCGCTATCCATGTGCCCCTGCGGGTACTGGAAGAACGCTTGCCGGCTGCCCGCTTTCTGAGGATACACCGCTCTTATATGGTAGCGATTGATAAAATAGACACCCTGCAGGACGGAGCCGTACTGATAGGAGATAAGTCACTTCCGGTTGCCGATGCTTACCGCAAGGTACTTAACAAACGGATGAACGTACTCTGATCCTCATCCGTTTTAAAGGGACTCCCGGCTATCGTTTTTGCCCATTTGGCGAAAGCGGTTAACCGATATGACGGCGGCAAATGACCTTTATTGATTGATAATGAATAACAATCGCTTTACATACCTGATCCTGATTGCCTTTCTTGCCGGTACTCTTGTGCTGGCATTTGTGCAATATAATTCCTCCAGGAACATTGATCAATTGATTACGGGCAACCAAAAGCTACTCAAAGAGCTACAGACAGGCAACAAGTTACGCGAACTGGAGCGGGATATTATCTGGGTGGAAAGCCGTATCCGTGCTGCTATTGCTACCGACGATACTTCACATATAGAGGGTGTAGATGCTAAAATTGCTGAAGTAGAAGCTTTTGTCGATACTCTGAAACATATCAATACGGACGATAGCGCCGCCATGTATATCAAAAGGTTAGAATATCTGGCCGGCCAGAAGCTTCACAATAAGAACCAGCTGATGCATGAGTTTTTCCGGACAGGGAAAATGGACGACACCAGCCTGATCGCCAATCCACGTGCCCGGGAAATTTCCAATGAGATCAGCACCATCACCCGTAAGATCTATGACAGCCGCCAATCGGTGATGACAGCGCTTAGTAACAACATTAATGAAAGCAGTCGCAGGGCCAGGAACTGGGGCATCATCCTCATCTGCCTGATACTACTGACTGCGGGTGGTGTACTATGGTTCGTTATGACCAGGATACGTCAGCAACAACAACTGATCCTGGAACTGGACAGGTCTGAAAAGAAAGTGCGGGAAATTGCCATGATCAAGGAGAATTTCATGACCAATATGAGTCACGAAATCAGAACACCCTTAAATGCGATATTGGGATTTACCAATCTCCTGAAGGTCAGAAAGCTGGATGAACCCTCAACTGAGTTCGTCAATTCCATACAGAAAGCAGGCGAGAATCTGCTTACCATCATAAACGATATTCTTGACCTGTCCAAGATTGAAGCCGGAATGGTGAGGATTGAAGCCAATCCTTTCAGTGTAAGGGGACTACTCCATTCCATTCAGACACTCTTTAGCGAGAAGGTAAAGGAAAAAAAACTGGTATTACAGGGAGAAATATCGCCTTCAGTGCCAGATACCCTGATAGGGGATGCCACCCGCCTGACACAGATACTTGTCAACCTGATAGGGAATGCGCTCAAGTTTACCGAGAAAGGAGGCATCATCATTTCAGTAGATAATAAACAGAGCGACAGCAATACGATACAGCTCGGATTCACTATTACCGACACAGGAATCGGTATTGAACCTTCCAAGCTCTCTTCCATATTTGATCGCTTTCATCAGGCAGAAGATTCTATCACCCGTAAATACGGCGGTACCGGGCTGGGGCTATCCATTGTGAAAGATCTGGTTATGTTGCAGGGAGGAGATATCAGCGTTGAAAGTCAGCCAGGGAAGGGTACCACTTTCAGATTTTTCATTCCTTACACCATTGCATCCCGGCAAGTACCAGTACCTGAAACGATAGACGTCAGCCAGTTTAAGATTACAGCAAACCGTTCCGTAAAAATATTAGTAGTAGATGACAACGACATGAACCGTAGCCTGATGAGGCATCTGCTTACTGAATGGGACTTGTCTTTTGATATGGCCAGCAACGGGACAGAGGCCCTCGATTATCTGAAAAAAGACCGGTATGACTTGATCCTGATGGACATCCAGATGCCGGAGATGGATGGGTATACTGCCACCCGCCTGATCAGGAGGGAACTGCAGCTGGACGTGCCCATAGTTGCCATGACGGCGCATGCACTTGCAGGAGAACGGGAAAAATGTCTCAGTAATGGCATGAACGAATACATTTCGAAGCCGATCAATGAAAGGGAATTATATCAGCTGATCAGCCGGTTTGCCTCTATTTCTGCTATTAAAGAACGGCAGTACACGCAGGCAAAGCCAGTTACGCCGGATTACCAGTTCATCAACCTGGATTATATGAAAGAGATCAGCCGGGGAAATAAAGCGTATGAGAAAAAAGTGACCAGACAGTTCATTGAGGCGATGCCCGGGGAGATTTCATTACTCGAATCGGCTTTTCATAACAACGATATTAAAACATTAAGAAGTACAGCCCATAATATGAAGACCACTATTTCAATTATGGGACTAACGGAGCGCTTATTTCCCACGCTGGACGAACTTGAATCCGCTACAGAGATCGCTCCTCCGTTACTTATACATATTGATATGCTAAAATCATTTACAGATAATGCCCTCCGGGAGGCGGAAGATTTTTTCTCACAGGTGTAGCGTTAACCCGGTCATTCAAAAAGAGCAGTCCAATGATTGCTCTTTTTTTTTGCTTAAGCATCCCCTCACAGCGACAGTTTTTGCCCGTTTGGCGAACGACACTTCTTCCCGCTTTTCAATTAAGGTAGTTTTACAACAGCAACTATAACAGATCAATTCTGAAAAATCTAAATCCACCGGTTATGCTACAGCCTATATTCAACGCAGCCCGTGACCATTACCAGGGTGAGCCCGTTGGCTCCGGTGGAGTTGCTCAAGTATTTCGCCTCCTTAACGCTTAAATATTGATGCTATGAATACCACCAAACCATTTTTTGAGATCCATACGTTCGACGAGATTGCAGGTAATAATCAATTCAACAACTGTGCGCCGCATACACATGACCTTATTGAGATTATCTGGGCCGTTTCCGGTACATGCATGCTGAAAGTCGACATGCAAACTTATTCTCCCAAAGGTGACCAGGTATTCGGCATCATGCCTAATCAACGACATCAGTTTACGGCGGACAGTAATGCTGAGGGGTATATCATCCGCTTCAATGAGCTTTTCCTGCAGGAGTATAACTCCGTTTATCATGCGGATCTGCTCCTGGTACTGATCCAGTCAGCGAACGTCAGCTATAGTGAAGAGATCCGCCATGAGATGAAGGCGATTATGGATAAGCTGATCCAGGAGTATTCCCGTCAGCAGATCTACAGCTCAGATATATTAAGCCGGTACCTGAATATCCTGTTCATTCACATGTCCAGGCAGTCACATACCGCGCCTTCCACCAATCAGCAGAATCATAACATCAGACAGGCGAAACGGTTTATTCAATTAGTCGATCAGCAATTCAAGGCATACAAGAGGGTATCTGAATTTGCAGATCTTATGTGCGTGACTCCCAGTTACCTGAATGAAGCTATAAAGAAGACCACGGGGTATACCGCAGGTCACCATATCCGGCAACGTGTCATACTGGAAGCTAAGCGATATGCTGCCTATTCAGACAGCAGCATGAAAGAGGTTGCGTGGGATCTAGGTTTCACGGACATCTGTTATTTCAGCAAATTATTTAAGAAAGAGACAGGGTATAATTTTACGGATTTTAAGAAACGACAGGAGAGAGTTTTAGCTGTGTAACAGATAGGAGCACAACGGCGCTGTGGCTGGTGTGCTCCTTCTTTTTTATCCTACCCCTTACAACGGAAAACCCGGTCCCCGAAAGCAGCAGCTACCTTTTTTGTCAAACGCGTTGATTCCCGCCAACACATATAGATATTTATTCTATATTTGTTGCCTCTATCCCTTTATTTATGAGATTATTCCTATTGATTGTTTGCTCCCTGCTGATCAATGTTGCAGCAGGACAAGTGTTGGTTAACGGTCCTTCTACTGTATTTTCAGCGAATAGTATAAAGAGTGCCAATGATCAGTGGCCGAAAATTAAGCCTGCCTATAAGATTATATACATGCCGGTATTGTCTCTTTTGCAGCCTCTTGAGCCTATAGCAGATAACATCCCTGTTCAGCAATTGCTTGAGCAACAGGCGGCTAACGATGCAAAAGCCCTACAAACTGCTTTTGACGCGAAACAGGCAGAGATACTGGCTAATGCGCAGACAGAATTCGATAAGCAAAAGGATAAGACGCACACTATTGTAGTAATAGACAATTTTGCCAACACGACAGACCGGGCAGGAAAGCCGAAATATCTGTCGGGCAGGAAGTTCATTTTTGGAAGTGATGTAACGCCTGTTGTAAAAACGATCGTTGAAGGTTACACACTTAGTGCCAAGATGGATTTTACAGATAACAGCCTGGTAAAGAATGACGCATATTTGAAAGAGTATGCTAAATACCTTTCATCGATAGTGAAAACAGCTGGTACAGGAAAGAATACATGGCAATGAGAAAAGAACGTTATTGAATGCGTCCAAGGATCAGTCAGTAGAAGGTAAAGCTAACGCCGAATCAGTTCTGCAGAAAATAGCTTTAACCAATAAGGACAAAGCGGAAAGCATTAGAAAAAGCATCGCCTTCAGCAATCTTACCGATGCAGACTTTAAAGATTTGAACTTGTCAGGAGATGATGTTGCCATATTGACAAAGGCATCAGCCGCAAAAACGGAAGGCAAAGTAGCAGCGGATCCTATTGTTGAAAGAATAGGTAAGAGAGACGCGGATATGGCAAAAAAACTGCATCAGCTTGTATATGATGGACTATTGAAAGAAGAGGATTTCCAAAATCTCTATGAGATCGTCCCCGATGATCTTAGTGTTTTATCCCTTTATACCGGAGTAAGGACCAGCAGGAAATTACTGTATCTTAACTATGATGCTATAACTCAAACAGTTAATCCCGATATTAAACCACAGGATAAATTCACAGGCATTACCGCGCATGAAATGATGCATATTTACTTTGGCTATCAGAACAGTTTTTCAAGCCTCAAATGGGCCGTAATAAGGGATAAACTGGGTGCAGATAAATCTGTGCTCGGCACCAGCAGGTGTAGCGCAGGCACCGGACACGAGTACTATAACAAAGAAGACGAGGCAACCTGTGATGAACAAAAAAAGTTTTATAACGCAGACCTGGACAAACCAAAAAATGCATTCCCATGATAAAATGGCTTTCGATGATGTTCGCTGGTTTTCTAACTACCAGTACTTTATATGGACAACAAGTCAACAACGGAAACCAAATTCCTGACAGCATTCGTCGCCGGATTGTGTCAGAGATAAGCACCGCTATTCTGCGATACAGGGTAGATTATAATCCGGCTTTAAAGGAAAGCGACAAAATATTCAAAAAGGTAGGGAATGAAACCTGGTATAAAAGTCCTACCTGGATACTTTTTGAAGAGTCAGAAGAGTATGGTACCGTTGAGTTATTGCTGGATGTGACCCGCTGGCCGGAGGATAATCCTCTTCCCAACTATTATCTTGCTACAAAATGGGATAACCGTTTTGCTGTTAAGTATATTCATCCCCTGTATGGCAAAACCACAGATACCATCCGTTCTGCCAGGTATGATAGCTACAATAAACACTTTCCCAATGATGAGCGATTCCTTGTATACTATGATGACAAGGAAGGTATTATCAAGTTCATGAGCGGTAACTTCTTCCAAAGTGGGATAAATGGCCCCTGGTTTAAATATGGCACCACCCTCATTCCGGAAATCCGCCTGGCGCAATACCCGGTGGGAGAGCCTAGCAATTTCCTTGATAAAGGGGATACCACCATTTTTGTAATGCCTCATGCCCGTACCATTACAGGTGATGATCCTGGTGTCATTCTCGTAAAAGCGATAAATAAATACCCCTACAACTACATGGAGGTTATTTATTATAGCAACAGAGCGTCTCAAACCGGTGATAACGACAACACCCACTTTTACGAAATAAAACAGATCCGTGATTACAGCAGGGGGTATCCTTATACACCACAGGATCTGAAACCTGTTGTCCGCTTATTAAGCCAGGAAGAAATAGCGGCCCTGGAAGTTTATTATCATCAGCCTATTTACAAATTTGGCAGTATTGATGAATCTGGCGTTCCGGTTAAAAAGTAACAATTTTCAGCATCGGAAGCACCTGTCTGTAATCTGGATGAAATAAGGATCTGTCTTCGATATGACGCCGTATAAACAATGTTTTTTCCTATATCATCTACGTTCCGGAACATAGGATGGCATAGGAGAAACATTGTTTGTGCGGTACTTGTACCTGATTAAATCGAAGTTAATACCTTATCAGAAGGGGGGATTGTCTTATTATTGATCGAGTAGGGACAGGGTAATTTTCGTTATTTCACGGAGAGTATCGTAATCAGGACGGTTACGTCCGGTAACACGAAGGCCCATTATGTTGTTGTACAGGTTTTTAGCCAATGCCTTGGCTGGAAATTTCTTCGAGATTTCACCAGTAGACTGTCCTTCCTTTATCCACATAGCGAACTGTTGCTCCATCTCCTCCATAGTGGTTAACGCCATTTCCGCCACTTCTTTATCTACACAGTTCAGCTCCATATTAGCGTTTACCATCATACAGCCTTTCCGCGTCTTGTCTGTGACAATATCGTTTATCATATAGTCAAATACAGCACGGATCTTCTTTTTATAACTGTCTGTTTTAGTGAACTGTTGCTGCATTGCCTTGTCCTGGGAAGCCTGGTAGTTTTCAAGCGTTTTCAGAAATAGCCCATGCTTGTCGCCAAATGTATCGTATATGCTACTCCGGCTCAACCCTGTTGCCTGAACCAGGTCGTCCATGGAAGTGCCGTTATATCCTTTTTCGTTGAACACCTTTTCGGCCTTTTTTAGCACTTCTAATTCATCAAATTGTTTTGCTTTCGGCATTCTGCATTATTTGGAATAATCGTTCCGAAGTTACCACATTTTATGTAAAGCATGGCTGTAACGTACCCTCATGGCTTGTTATACCTCTGCAATTCCATACTAATATACTATGGAGAATGCAGGTTCGATTCCCACATTGCTCCATAGTACGCCTTAAACAATTGATTATAATGTGATCATACCCCCGTCAGCGATCAATTCTGCACCTATTACAAAGCTACTGTCTTCAGAAGCGAAGAAGGTAGCTATACGGGCAATTTCCTCAGGAGTACCAAATCTTCCCATCGGTACCTGTCCCACGATACTTGCCTGAACGGCATCTGCCTGCTCTTTCTCAAAACCGAATTTATCATAAAGAGGTGTTCTGACAGGACCAGGGCTAATAGCGTTCACTCTTATCTTACGGGATAATAATTCCGTCGACAATGTACGTGCAAGGGTTATTAATGCTCCCTTACTGGCCGCATATAGGGTAGTATTGGCCATCCCTATGTGACTGTTGATGGATGTGTTGAGAATAATGGAACCACCATCATTGAACAATGGTAATAACTGCTGAATAGTGAAGTAAGCGCTTTTTACATTGATATTAAACGTCTCATCGTACTGTGCTTCCGTCATCGTTTCAAAAGGCGCTAACTTGGCAACACCGGCATTGATAAACAATATATCCAGCGCTGGAAAAATAGCTTTTACATGCTGTTGCAGTTTAAACACATCTTCCATATTCGAAGCATCGGAAAGTAATGTAAATGCATTCTCTCCTAAAGACTGTTTCGCCTCCTCCAGAGCGACAGCATTACGGCCTGTGATGATCACTTTAGCGCCCTGTTGAATGAATTCTTTTGCAGTGGCAAAGCCGATACCGCTATTTCCGCCCGTAATGAGGGCTGTCTTATTTTCTAACTTTTTCATGATTTAAATAGTTTGTGTGACAGTCATTTGGAATGATCATTCCGATACAAAATTAGGCTATTAGGAACGATCATTCCAAATAAAACACCCGGGAAAATCAAAATCTTAATCTAGATTAAGAGGGTCTTAAAACCCTGGCGACTGCAATTGGCTGGTTGGCCCCTCATTTTGTCTATTTCCGGAGAAAGCGCTGTTCCCGGCATTGGTTTTAAAACATCTTTGTGTCACAAACAACAACAACAACAACAACAACATAAAACCAAAGATCATGAACACAAAGACAACAAAAACAATTTATTGGATAGGTGCGATATTCCTTTCATTATGGTTTGGTGCCAGCGGCTTTTTTGAATTGATGAAAAATCCAATTGTATGGGACATAACAGTACAGTTAGGGTATCCTCCGCACTTCATTTATATTCTCGGCGTAGCTAAACTTTCAGGTGTTATCGTTCTGCTAACCCCAAACAGATTGCTCAGATTAAAAGAGTGGGTATTTGCAGGGATATTCTTTGATATCATATTTGCTTTCTT
The DNA here is from genome assembly GCF_900102545.1 of Chitinophaga filiformis. Classification (GTDB taxonomy): domain Bacteria; phylum Bacteroidota; class Bacteroidia; order Chitinophagales; family Chitinophagaceae; genus Chitinophaga; species Chitinophaga filiformis. The sequence goes on from NZ_FNBN01000001.1 coordinate 1,274,534, forward strand.
CTCAAAGCTAAGCGTACTTGAGCCCTCAGCGGCTATTGATGCAGTAGTAGCGTTCATTGCTGTGACAGTAACTTATATAATGTTCAGGAAGCTGTATCCGGCAACGTATGACAACGTTAGTGTGGGATAAGATAATAGTGATGAAAACAGCAAAGGCCTGCATTCCTGCAAGCCTTTGCTGTCTTCCTGTTTTAAGGTTTCAAGTCCTCTTTTAAATCAGATTATTTTATAAAGGACTTATTAATAGTTGTTCCCGTCAGCTTGATCTCATACGGCCACTGCTCATCATTGCTGTCGTTATTATCATTTAAATGTTCCCAATGCTCTGTCGGTGCACCACTAACTACCAGCCACAGATAAGCGGTGTTTGCAGGTACAGTGAAGTTTACATCTCCAGTGGCACTACTATAAGTATCACCATATACGCGGGAGCCGTCTGTCTTCACAGCCAGAAAGCCATATCTCCAGCCAGCTTTGTCAACTTTGATGCTGCGAAATCCTGTTTGTCCGGCGATACCCTTAAACTGCAGCCTGACATTGGTACCGGCCGTTGGTACATCCAACCTGATAGCATTGTAGCCATAGTTCTGCGGACATACATCAGAACTGATCCTGTACCATCCATCAGCAACTGCGTTCACCTTAGAGATATGTTTGTTAGCATACTGTTTTGCCACAGCCTCTATCCTTGGCATATCCCAGGTTACAAACCTTCTGCTGGCATCGAACATTTCATCATTGAATGTCTTTTGATCTATCAGCGTAATCCGCTTATAGGTGGCAACCGGATCTTCGCCACGCTGAGCGCTTTTCCAAAGCTTCCCAACGAAATCCTTTCCACGTTTATTAGACCAATACTCCAATACATAAGGGGAGTGATACTGGTTGATCTCATGCAAAAAGGCATAATTGGTATACTGCATGAATGACTGCAGATGATAATTCTCAAAGGTCATCCAGGTAGGATATACCTGCCAGAGCATATATTGGGAAGTCATCTCAAAGATGGTTTGACCATTACTTCCCTGCGGAGAAGAGGTATAGCCCCAGGCGCCATCTGCATGAACATAATATTGGAAAACATGCCCCAGTTCATGTGCTACAGCACCGAAAGGCTCTGTATTAATGCGGGGAGGAGTGACCCAGAGTATTCCTACTTTATTCTCGGCACCACCGCCGTACGCTGTACCATCAGTAGAGTTGGTTACATATATGAGCGCCTTTAGCGTATCCGACACGGATCTTCCGCTTTGAACAAACTTTAATGTGTCTCTGTAATATTGGAAAAATCTTCCGCACTCCTGCAGTATCCGGGCTATATCAAATCTCTTATTAGGATCTGTATTGGTTGCCGGAGTAGCACCAAAGTCCTTCGCCCAGAAAGCTACAAAATCATCTGATTCAGCCCTTCGCATATTGCTGTAAAGGCTTGCATCATTGTTGTAGTCATTGTTGTTCGGAATGTTCCAGATGACTTTTGGAATATACACCTTCTTAGCAACCGCAAGCGCCCCGGGAGCTTTGGCAATAAGCGCTTTACCAGGCGGTTCCGAAGTGTCCTTTTTATTGCATGAACAAAAAATTGTACTGGCAGCTACAGCCAGGCATAGGATAAATTTAGTCATTTTGAGTTGGGTTAATGATTTAGTATGGTTTCAGTTGAGTACCAAGGTAGCGTTTATCAATGGCTAATTTTTCACCTTATTTAACTAAACATATCCAGATATTGACCCATTCTGCGTCCAACTTAGTTAGTGAGTTAATTTTTGCTTTTCATCGGTTAATATGCGCATAAACAATGGTACTAATGGATGCTATTTTTATACGGAGTAGCTCAAATATCTTTAAACTGAACAATTTAGAATGATTCAAAATAAACCTGTAAAGGGATTACTTGTATGGATGTGCTGTTTGTTTTACATTAACACATTTTCGCAATCTCCCATTTTACTTAAATCACCGGGTAATAATTTAACTATCGAAGTTAATACAAAAGATAGCCTGTCGTGGAAACTCATTCAAAAGAATAAGACGCTGCTGAGCCATGCGGTAGCGGGCCTCGATATTGAGAATAAGCCCTATATAGGCTTTAATGAACAGGTAAAGTCTGTTGAAAAGGCTTCTAAAAATGATATTATATATCCTACTGTTGCCATGAGGCAAAAGGCAATCAGGGATATTTATAATGAGCTGAAAATAACTTTCAAAAGCGGCAATGCAATTATCTTCAGAGCTTATGACAATGGCGTTGCCTACAGGTGGGTGACTCATTTCAAAGATTCTGTAAATGTAAAAAATGAAATTGTCGACTACGCATTTCCCGAGAATAACAGGGTGTTTTGGGGTATTGAGGAGAACAAACAGTTCCTCTCACATTTCGAGTTATTATTCAAGGATAGCACTATAGCCTCCTTTTCAAAAGAACAGCACTGCGGCCTTCCTCTTTATGTATCTTCTGCTTCAGGCGCAAAGATGCTGCTGACTGAAGCAGACCTGCTGGATTATTCCAATCTATTCTTCTTTGGCACCGGCAGCAACAAAATAACCAGTGGCTTTCCTAAGGTGATACTTAAAGAAAGCCTGGTCAGGGACAGAGGTACGAAAATAGAAAAAACGGCAGATTATATTGCCAGAACCAGTGGCTCCCGGCCATTCCCATGGCGTTTAGTCATGGTAGCTAATGAGGACAAAGACCTGCTTGAAAACAACCTCGTTTTCCAACTTGCGTCACCCAATGTACTTACAAATACCGATTGGATCCTTCCGGGAAAAGTATCCTGGGATTGGTGGAATGACAACAATATATATGGGGTTGATTTCCGCCCAGGGATCAACAACCAGACCTACAAATACTACATCGACTTTGCTTCCCGGTTCGGATTACAATACATTATCCTGGATGAAGGATGGACGAAAACAACATGGGATATTACGCATCCCCGGGATTCCATCGATGTTCCTGAACTGGTAGCTTATGGTAAAACAAAGAATGTCGGTGTCATCCTATGGGCCCTTTGGCAGCCTATGGATAAGGACATGGAAAATGTACTGTCAACCTATGCGGAATGGGGTGTGAAAGGCGTTAAAGTCGATTTCATGGCACGTGCAGACCAATATATGGTTAATTTTTATGAGCGTTTATCGGCCAATGCAGCCAGGCACCATTTGTTAGTCGATCTACACGGTGCCTACAAGCCTACCGGCTTAAACAGACGATATCCCAATATCCTGTCTTATGAAGGTGTAAGGGGCCTGGAAAACTACAAATGGAGCGATGATGAGGCAACACCTCCGCATGAAGTCACCCTGCCATTTACCAGAATGGTACTGGGCCCGATGGACTTCACTCCCGGAGCCATGCGTAATGCAACCAAAAGGGACTTTCATATTAATTTTGATGCACCCATGAGTCAGGGAACACGGGCGCATCAGGTGGCAATGTATGCGGTTTACGAAAGTCCATTGCAAATGCTGGCTGATAATCCTTCAAACTATTTACGGGATACCGCTTGCACCGGGTATATAGCAGCGTTCCCTACAACATGGGATACAACAGTTGCATTGGAAGGAAAGATAAAAGAATACGTTGTTATTGCGAGGAAAAAAGGGAATCAGTGGTTTATAGGTGCTATGACGAACTGGAGTCCGCGGGATCTGACACTGCATTTAGCCTTTCTGGATGGAAACAGGAAATACAAAGTAAAAATACTTTCCGATGGGATCAATGCTGACAGATTTGCGGAGGATTATCGTATTTCCTATGCGGAATGGGCGAAAGGGCAGGAGGTGTCCATTCATATGCAACCGGGAGGAGGGTGGAGTGCTATTCTGACCGAGGAGTAGTCAACAAAGAACATCAGTATCCAAATCCGGACAAGTGACAGCACCAGTTTGATGGCGACAATATTTTGTTTAGTCATCATCAAAATGGTGCCTGTCTTCCTCCTGCTAACGGTCCTTCAGTCCGGTTGTAATTCAGGAAACCTTAAAATGCGGATTATAAATCAAACCGATGATATTTCCCCAGGGGTCTTTTAATTTAGCCACAATGATATCTCCTCCTACATCCTGAGGCTGTTCATATTCCAAAGCACCCAACGTTACGAATCTGTTGAATACCGCATGAATATCCTCCACACCCCAATAAGCGACTACGCTTTCTGTTTTATCTTTTGATGGCTTCTCCTCTGGCTGGAGTCCCAATTCATATCCACCAATGTCAAAACCCACATAAAATGGCTCGTCAAAATAAGGTTGCACTTCAAACACTTTGGCATACCATTCCTTTGCACTATTAATATCCTCAACCTGGTAGATGGTTGTTCTGAGCCCTAAAATGGTTGTCTTCATATTGTTGATGAGTTTTTAACAAAGTTATGTCAGGTGAGGCGTAGCCTGTTTGGAAAAAAACGACAATTTAAATCAGGGAGGGCGTACTCCCGGTATAACGCTTAATTTCATTAGCCAGATGAGCATGGTCATAATATCCACAGTCAAATGCTATTGACAATAAGCTCTCCTCTTGCCTCCTGTGCTTTATTTTTGAAAGGGCAGACCTGAAACGTACAATGTTTGCAAATTCTTTCGGGCTTATGCCGATGTATCGTTGAAAATTCCTTTCCAGCTGTCTTTGGGTTGTATGGTTTTGTTTTGCCACGTAGTCAATCGTAACCTGTCCATTTGCCATCTCAATCGCCTTTATAATATCAAAAAGATTATGTTTAGGCCTTATTTGCCTGTTCAGAAAAAAGCTGTTGAGGTAGGAAATCGGAGATTGCCGGACTTTGCGCAGATCAGGAGCAAGTGACTGTTCAAATTCGATGATCTGGTCAGTTACTTCGTTCAGCGAAGTGAAGTTGTAAAATGATAAAAAGGCGGCTGGCTTAAATCTGACACCTACCAGTCTATTATCCGGATGCAAAATTGATTCTTTTGCAGTGGTCATTGTTCCGACCAGGTAAAGCTTCCCTGATTGCATTGTTAAGATGCCCTCGTCTGTTTTACAGTCGTCTCCCAGGTTAAAGATTAAATCAACACAGCCATCAGGTAAAATATTTGTTTTAATAGTTTGCTGTTCAACGCCTTCAACTATCCAAAAGGCATCAATATAGTTGACTAAATCATTGTGTGGTTTAAATTGGTGATAACTCATTTCCTGTATTTATGGCAAGGTCCAATTGGAGACATCGATGAATTATTTTACATGAAAGATACTATATAGGGTTTTAAAAGAAAAACAGCTTAACAGCTTTTGCTAAGCTGTCATTGGTGCTACTACCCAAATAATTACTTTATTAATTTGAAATCATCCCTGAGATTCTGACTTAACAATTCCGCGCATTGCATCTATAAACACATCAATTTCTTCAACAGTGTTGTAGTAATGCGGTGATGCGCGAATGGCCCATTGTGCTTGTTTTTCATCAAAATCAATAACGGCAAAATTACGGTAGCTGGGTACTACGTTTATTTTCCGTTCCTGCAATGCATCGGTAATTATCTTTGGCTGCAAGCCGGTAACCGTAAAGGTCACCAATCCACCTACTTCAGGCCCTCTGTCAAGTACTCTGATCTTATCAATACCAGATAATTGACTGCGAATATAAGCCGACAGCTGTCTTACTTCCTGCCATATTTTATCTTCGCCGATCTGCAAGCAATATTCAATAGCTTTGGTGGCACCCAGTACCAATGCATACGCGAATTCCCAGTCTTCATAACGCATTGCATCTGGTCGCTGCTTGTATTCGTCTTTTTCAATCCATTCAGCGCCGCGCATATCAATAAAAAGAGGTTCGAGTCCTGCTTCAAGCACCTTATCTGATACATACAAGAAGCCAGTGCCCCGTGGCCCCCTTAAAAACTTTCTTCCGGTTACACTCAGGAAATCGCACCGTAATTCCTGCACATCTATTTTCATTTGCCCTATCGATTGGCAGGCATCCAGGATATACCATGTCTTACCAGGGTGTTTCTGCGTATATGATTTATAAATGTCCGCAATCTGTTTAACCGGTTGAACAAGTCCTGAGTTGGTTGGAATATGCGTAATAGCCAGTAAGCGGGGTTGGAGCGTTATTAATTTTTGTTCAAGATCTTCCAGGTCAACACCTCCACCCGGTGCATTTTTTATTCTTACGATCTCGATACCAAATCGCTTCTTGCAGGACAGGAACTGTATCTGGTTCGAAATATAATCGTCGTTATCGGTAAGAATAATATCACCCTGCAAAAAGGGGATGGATGACAGTGCTCTTGTATACGAATCAGTAGCGCTTGCAGTAAAAGCAATGTTTGAGGGTTTACAGTTGATGAGCTTTGCCGCCTGTTCGTAAAATTGCTGAATAGCAGTATTACGCAAGGCAGATGCTTCATACCCGCCAATTTGTGATTCCAGCCTTATATGCTCCAAAACTGCCTGGGTTACAGGATTGGGCATAAGCGCTGCGCCCGCATTATTAAGATGAATAACATGGCTGCATCCATCCGTATCTCTTCTAAACGTAGCAAGTTCTTTATCTGAGAAAATTCTGTTTATCATTTGAGATATATGATTTTGTAATCCTGAATTTTTAAGTATTCCTATTATTTTCTTTTAAATTATACTTGCAAATGTATTTGAGGTTACCCGCAGAATTTGTGCAAATAGCGTTAACATGAGCTTTTTTTAATCAATTATCCGACCAAAAACAGGAAAAAAATGCAAGCCCTGGACGAATACGATAAAATGCTTTTAAGGCAACTACAACAAAATAATAAAATAACAGCAGATGAACTGGCCAGCGTTGTAAATTTAAGCGCAAGCGCTGTACAACGCAGACTGAAAAGATTGCGTGATGAAAAGATCATAGAAGCAGATGTTGCCATTATCTCCCCTGTTGTTGCCGGTATTTCCATTACCTGTATAGTGGAGCTGATATTGCTTGAAGGAAATTCAAAAGCAATAGATGGATTCAAGGCTAAGATGCAACAATGTACAGAGGTAATGCAATGCTATTATGTAACCGGCACCTACGATTTTGTGCTTATAGTAAATACAACAGACATGAAGCATTATGAGGAGTTCTCCAAAAAATGGCTAATGGACAATCCGAATGTGAAGCATTTTTACACACATGTAGTGATGGATAAGGTGAAAGTGGGGTATAGCGTTACCATATAGCACCAACTACTACCCAATTTTTTAGAGTCTAACACTACGCATTATTACTCCTGCAAACATACATTCATAGGCAGGTAGAACCTAACAGCTACTTTTCTGCCATCCTGCTTACCCGGTACCCATTTGGGCATTTTATCCAGCAATGCAATACCCTCCTTATCCAGCAAGGTATACGCTGATTGTTCTTTGCCCAGTATGCATTTATCTAACAGATTCCCTGCGGTATCTACTACAAAGGAGAGATTAATTTTTCCCTGCAGGTCAACTTGTTCTTTTGGATATCTGATCTTACTCAGGTATTTGGCAAGGGCCTCCTCTCCACCTGGGAAAGCGGGTGGCTTTTCGACATAGTTATATACAAACATCTTCAAGCGGGAATCAAAGAGGACCTTGTTATTCTGAGCCTTAAGACAAATATTGGTCATACAGAAGAGGGGAAGCAGGAGCAACAGCTGTTTTCTCGTAAACATAGGTACAATATTATTGTTTAAACAACACACAAAGAAAAAAGGTCTGAAGGCCATGCGCCTATTTCTTCCAGAGCGGTTGAATGTAACATACTATTTCTAACGCGAGTAATAAAAATACGTCTAAAATAAAAATATCCAGAAAACGGTATTTAAATGTCCAGCCTAATGGTGTCTTTTGATCCTTTGCCATCAGATAATCCATAAATATGTCAACCAACCTGACAGAGAAGAAATGTAATATCAGGAAGAGCAGGCTAGTGATCAGCAGATTTTGGATAATTTTTCCGGTAACAAAGAAATGAGCATACAGGAGCGCAGCGCCATATAATATCCAAAGTGTGCAGCTGTAAAATGGATTCGAATCAATGAAATAGACCTCGGTTTTATACATCTGAACAAAAGATACTAGTATCCATGTCCAGATGGCGAGTAATATTAAATTGATGGTGATAACTTGTTGCTTTTTCATGGTAACGGATGTGATCATTATGGACGAATTACCTTTTGGTAATATTCCAGCGCCTCCTTATCTCCTAACTGCTGAGCTAACTCCAATAACTTCTTTTCGATTCTACTATCGAGTTTATTGTACTCAAGGGCCATTGTCAAAACTGTGACAGAGAAGTGTTTGTAGTCTTTACCCTTTTCAATCTGACCCTCTTTTTCATAAGATTCTCCATAAGAAAATGCCAGATCAGAAATGTCTTCCAAATCCCGAATCGTTATCGCCTTGATTTCGTATGATGTATCAAGAGAGAACGCTTTGTCAATAGCAAGTTTACCATCTTTTACTTCACCGATATTGATTTTGCAAAGCCCCAATTCCCGGTATGACATTGCTGTCTCTCCATTGGTCCTAATATCACCCTCAAAAACTGAGATTGCGCTTTTAAATTGTCTATCTATATATAGGCTATGTGCCAGGGCATTACGAACGAGAGGACTTGTTGAATCTATTTGAAAAGCTTCCTGAAACCTGGCTATTGATTGTCTATTCAGGTCAGCAGCTTTTTCAAAATTACCATTATTCTGCGCTTCAATCGCATCAATATTAAGGGAAACTCCCTGATTAAATACTTTAAACACCTGCTCTTTCTTCGTAAGTTGATGTTTACAAGAACAAAATAATATGAATACAGCAGTAATACGGAGAGTATATGATTTCATAGATATTAGGTTGGCTTGCTAAAAATAGCGTTTAACAGCTATGGAAGCAAGAGAATATACGTAAATACCTGCTCAAATTTAACTGGAAGAGTTAATTTAGCAACATATGATATCTACAAAGTCAATTGAGCAACTGGAAAATGATTACTGGAAGGATATAGAATTTCCGACAGGACTGGTTGAGCGTTGTTATCGCTATAGAAGGATTCCCATTGGTAATCTCACGCCTGGGCAGATCAGAACACTCATTAGTCAGCAAATTGGTTTAACATTTCTAATGCCGCTAGCATTAGAAATGTTGAGAAAAGATGTGTTAATTGAGACTGAATTATACGAGGGAGACCTGCTATCGGCAGTTCTAACGGCAGATATCTCATTCTGGAAACAATATCCCGCTATTAAATCAGAGGTCTTTCAATTGATTGAGGCTAAGAAGCAATCACTTGTACTTGATCAATCTGAAGATGCGAAATACATTAATAAGCTTCTGGAAAAAATTAGTTCATCAGTATAACGCGGTTTTATCAAAAAGGGTCTTCTCCACATTACCTACTTGACTGATATCAAACCAATTACATCCTTTACCATTATATTGAGTATAATTGTATCTCAAACATACACATCCTTGATAAAAAAATTACAAACGCGGCCCTATCATTTATTGCTATTAATGGCAACCATCATGTTTGCAACGTCCTTCCGTTATTATTATGACCAAATAGATATTCATTTACATGACACTTACTATGTAATACCTGTTCCTCTTATTTTCTGGGCATTCACATTATTTCTTTTGCTTTTCTGGGTTTCATACCATCTGACATTCCGGCTATTATTCAACAATGGGCTTATCTGGTTGCATATTATCAGCACTTTCTTCTTCTGGCCTCTGACAGTGTATATTTACGGATTTCCACTCATAGAAGACGCTACGATACTGCAATATAACTTTGCTACCTGGGAAGTCATCCAAAGACGTTTGCTTACTCAGGAAATTATTATGCTTGCGTTTACAGGGCTACAAGTCTTATATTTATTCAATCTTATTGGGGGCGTTATTAAAGTTGTTACTAAATCTTCTAAATAACTATTTAAAGCCCCTACAAGGAATCACCGTACAAGAATCTATCAGATACAATTATTTACCTTTAGGCTATTATTTAATATAAATAACCCATATAGTTAATATGGATAAGCTACCCTTAAAGGAGAACATTGGACTTGAAAACATTGATCCTCTCGATATAGACATGCTCCTGAAAAAATTAGAAATATCTTTCCATATTAAATTTGACAGCCCAGAACTGAAACAAGTGATAACATTCGGTGATCTTTGCGACCTGATTGTCAATAAGGTTGAAGGACGGGATACAAACGACTGTACTACGCAACAAGCATTTTACAAAATCCGTAAGGCAATAGTCGAGGCAGGGCAATATGATAAAGAGGCTTTGAAAACAAACACACACCTGGAAGAATTGTTCCCTCGCGGACAACGGCGTCAGCAGGTAAAAAAATTTGAAAGTATTTTAGGGATTAAGACCGAAATATTACAAGCGAAAGGTTGGTTAGTGTTTTCACTTCTGTTGGCGTTTCTGGCATCCTTCGTTGTTCTATTCTTTTCCTGGCAGATCGGATTTGGAGGAATGGTACTTTCCTTTATCGGGATTCATATCTCCTATAAGCTGGGCAAAGAGCTCAATTTAAAAACTGTTGGACAACTTGCAAAGAAGATTTCAAGAGAGCACTATAATAAAGTAAGACGTAACCCTACGACCATAAACCAGACAGAAATTATTCAAAAAGTAAAAGAGCTGTTTAAAGAATACTTAGATTTAGAAGATAAAGCACTTACAAAAGAAGCTCGTTTCTTTTGACCCTTGAAATAACACCCATTTCCTCAAGTTGTCGCCTAAGATTTGCAGCATATCGATGGGCTAAGTTTTCCTTTTCAACAACAGGTATTGTATTGTAGAAGTTATAACGCTGTTCCCATAATGCCAGATCTTCATCTTCCAGTCCAGGTCGTTCAACTATAGTCAGATAGTGAACATAATGCCCAAATTCATGCAGAAGGGTCCTATACAACTGAGTATTCCGTACATTCTCCGGCTCCATATCTGCTATCCAGTATTTGCCATTATTAATGAAGTTATGACCATCTTCTTTTAGTCTGTCAAGTTCCTTTTGACATTCTACTGAAAGCGACGTCTCCCATTTCATTTTCCTCGGATATTCTCCCGCCTCAAGAATAATCGCTGGGCAATAATCATTTTCAAATTCAAATGAATAAATAAGCCGTCCCCATACAGGCGATAATATCTCTTCTTTGCGTTTTGGCTGGCGCAATACTATTAATCTGAGGTCACCATAATCGTTAATAGGGATGTGCGCTATAATCTGTTGAATATCTTCAATAGAACATGCATGCAATGAACCTTCCCTTGTTTCTTCTATAACAAAAACAAATTTGTGATCATTAATTTCAACTTCCCGTTTTTGGTACTGGCCTAAAGATTCGAAATAGCTTAATCCAGCAACTCTTTGGGGTATGTTTAGTTTATTTTGCTGGCCATGCCCCTGCTTCGCTGTTCCAATATTTCTATTTCTTCTGGAAGGATTAAACATAAGGCATAATTTGGAGGTAAAAATAAAAAAGGATTTACCCGACTGACTTTTAATAGTTATTGATGGTATTGATTAAACATCACTCAATCTTTATCATTGACCAACCTGGATAGCTTCACAGCAGCTATTCTCTATTCCACATGGGCGGCCATTTGTACTCTCTGGATATCGACCTTAAGTATTCACGGATTACTGCCGTACCATCGTTTGAGTTTGTCATAATGACTACACCTCGTCCTTTATTCGCAAAGGCAACTGCATAACATGAAAATCCAGCGTTACCCCCACTATGTCGGTATCGCAGCGAATCGCCCCTTCCGTCAACACCAAAACCGAGCCCTCCTCCACCAGGAATCTTCTGCAGTACTTCCTGCGCGGTAGATGGCTTTAAAATACTATTTGAATCTACTCCTCTATATGAATCCCCGACGGCCAACATAAATCTCGCTAAATCTGAGGGCGTGGTCCATAAACCAGCAGCGGCTTGTTCGGGATAACGACGATATTCACCATCCACCATCTTATCAATAGAAAAATAGCCGGCAGCTGCATTCGCCTTCATTCTGTCTGGTAATTGAATTGAGAACTGGCTATGCCGCATATCAACAGGCTTAATAATCAGCTCTTCCATAGCACTGGCGAAGGGCTTACCTGTTATTTCTTCAATAAGTAATTGCAAGATTGTAAAACCACCACCTGAATATGATTCTTTAATTCCCGGCCGAAGATAAACGCGTACTGGTTGAGAATTGGCTGGAGGACTTCCATCCAGGATTTGCGTCAAATTTGGCAGAGAGTCCTGGGGGCGGTAGCCTGCAAACCCATGGACGGTTAGACCTGCCATATGACTTATAATTCTTCGGATTGTTACTTTATCCTGAGCAGTAAACTCATTCTCGGGAATTTTCCATTTTTTGAGATATTGATTAACGTCAGTATCGAGTGAAAAAAGGCCATTCTCCCATAGTCGTAACATAGCCATACTGGTTAGGGGTTTCGAAATGGATGCTGCCTGAAAAACAGTCGCACTATCAATTGCATCGTGTTCGTTTCTCAAACCGTAACAGCGAGTCCAGATGATTTTTCCCTCATCAAAGACAGCAACGCTCATTCCTTTTATTCCCAATGCAGCCATTCTTTGGGGAACGGTTTGCGCTGTTCCTGTCTCTTTTCCGCTGGCCGAAATGGTATAAAGGTGGTTCTCAATGTTGGTAATTGTGTTATTATAACTGGTCGATTTTCGTGTTGTAGAGCAGGAAATTGAGAGAACAAAGGATAGGCAGACGAGAACAATTGGACGCATTTTACAGGATGTTATCCTTTTTAAGGGCTAGCGCTGAATGCAGCAGATAGATAACTAATGTAATATAATAAAAAAGCGCTCACTTATGTGACACCCTGGATTTAAGATTTCAATATGATCCACAATTTCTGTTAGGAACTATCGAACATCACTCAAACAATCGAAAACAAAAAAGGCCTGCATTTCTGCAAGCCTTTTCTTTCGCTCCCCCTGCTGGACTTGAACCAGCGACCCTCTGATTAACAGTCAGATGCTCTAACCAACTGAGCTAAGGAGGAGTGTTTTTCCCGTTTCGGGATTGCAAAAATAGACAATTTTTCATTTCTGCAAAATTCTTTTCATATTTTTTTTCAAAACGAATCTACCAGTACCAGCAAACGCTTATCCACAGCAGCATCCCTTGTATAAAAATTCACAAATTGCAGGTCAAGTTTCGTCACCGGGAAGTGGGGGAAGGCATGTAATACCTTGCAATGATGCCCCTGAGCAACCAGCGAATCTTTCCACTGAGAAGTGGTATAGATCAACGACGGGCCCGGGGGTAATGTGTCGTATGACAACTGCGGGGCATTCAGGTAATACGTCAGCGCATAGGAATGCGCCCTATAAAATCCAACAGCGCCTCCTTTAAGGTTTTCATTTGCATAAAAGGCAACCGCACTGCCACTCTGATAACGCAGCACATCCGGATAGAACAGTCCGTTTAAAAAAAGATTCAGTGCTGCACTCGCCAGACAGGTACGGAAGAACACACGTGCTATTCCTTTCAATGGCAGCCATATAAAAACGCCTATTATGATCGCGATCAGTATAACTGCCACAAAATTGATTTGAGGCCGGTAAAGCGCCCATAAACCCGGAATAGCAGCGGCTATAATCCCAATGATAATATACTGTGTAATACGGAATGTCTTTTCTTTCTTAATAGACAGGATATATTGCGCCGTCAGGATTGAAAAGAAAGGGAAAATAATATTCAGATAGTGCGGCAACTGAAACTTAGACAATGAGAATAACAGAAAGGTCACGAGCGCCCCGCTGATACAATAATATTCCCTGGCCTGGCGTCCTTTCCTGATAAAAGTGATCACCGCCACATACAGGAAAATGGACCAGGGCAGGAAAGCCCACAACACCGTATGCAGAAAGAATGACGGATCTCCGCTGCCCTTGATCGGTCCGGAGTTCATGAAGCGCCCGAACTGGCTGTCCCAGAAAAAGAAGCGGATACCTGATACCCCGGTCTGTCCGAAAACGACTTTCTCCGGATGAGCGTCAAACTGCTGGTACAAGGCATACAGCTCCGGCGTGATGAACACACAGACCAACAAAGCCACAATCAGCCAGCGCAGGTGAAACAATTCCTTCCACTGCTTTGTGAATATAAATTGGCCGATTAATGCAAATCCTATCGGCACCAATGCAAAAGGGCCCTTAGTCATTACGGCCAGGGCAGCCAGTAATGCCCCCGGCAACAACTGCCGCTTGTACAAATGATATACACTTCCAATGATCAGGCCCGTGAGATAAGGCTCCGCACGGACATCCGTGCTGGAGATAACAAGATGCTCTGCCGTCAGCAGGATACACACTGACCAGCGGGCGACCTGTTCTCCGTAAAGATCCTTTGCAAAACGGTAGGTATATACCACTCCCAGCATCAGGAATAAGAAGGCCGGAAGCTTGTAGGCAAACGTCGTAAACCCGAATAGATTATAGGAGAGAGCCGCCATCCAGAAAGGGAAATGAGGCTTATCCAGCCAATCCTGACCATCCACAAACAGGTTCAGGTAATCATGATGCTGCACCATGTGCTTGGCGATACCAGCATATAAAGCGCCATCAGGCTCCATAATCGTAACCGGCAGACCACTGATATGTACAAATACCAGCAGACCGATCATCCATAAGCTGACTTTTTTCTCTGAGACAGAAGATAGTGACATGCGCAAAAGTTACAGCATGACAGCCACTTCCACAAAGCTGCGGGGGAGTTTAATCGAAAATTAACAGGGTCACCAACCGAACAAACTGGATTTCTCAAATCCGATATACATGCCATCTTCCCGCTGTTCCAGCGGATAGGTCTTCAGGTAGAAACCTTCACCACTGCTGTTGTACCCGTTCTTAATATTGAACCGGTACCTGTGCAGCGGACATACAACATTACCGGCATCATCTATAAAACCATCTGCCATGATACCGCTTGCATGCGGACATTTATAAGCAAAGGCATAGAGCTGCTGCTCATACAGGGTATAACAGATCTTTTTGCCCTGGATCTCTACTACACCTATCTCACCCTCCCTTGCATACAGGTCTGATAAACGATGCCAGTTGTATTGTTTTGCCATGAAATTTTAATAAAAATACTCGCTCTTGTATGGGTAACGTTCCCTGTACAGGGTGATAACTTTACTCAGGATAGTCTGACGCAATTCATCAATATTCTTACGCTCTAAAGCAGATATAAACACACAGTTGCCCTGGGTCCTGGTTTCCCAGTTCTCCTTCAGCTGGTTCAGGATGTCCTGTTTGATGTCGTCAGCCAACCATTTGTCAAATGTCTGCTGCTCATACAGGTCCATCTTGTTAAAGACCATGATGCTGGGCTTGTCGAATGCCTTCAGTTCCTGCAGGGTACGGTTCACGACTTCTACCTGATCTTCGTACTGCGGATGGGAAACGTCTACTACATGCAACAGAATATCACTTTCCCTGACCTCATCCAGCGTAGATTTGAAGCTCTCTACCAGGTGGTGGGGCAATTTGCGGATAAACCCAACAGTATCGCTCAGCAGGAAAGCCGTCTGGTCAAACACCACTTTACGGGTGGTAGTATCCAGGGTAGCGAACAGTTTGTTTTCTGCAAATACCTCACTTTTACTCAGGAGGTTCATGATGGTGCTCTTTCCCACATTCGTATATCCTACCAGGGCTACACGAATATATTCCCCGCGGTCCTTACGCTGGGTAAGCGACTGTTTATCAATCTCAGCCAGACGTTTCCTCAGCAGGGATATTTTATCCTTGATGATACGACGGTCTGTTTCAATTTCCGTTTCACCCGGACCACGGCTACCGATACCACCTCCCTGTCTTTCCAGGTGACTCCACATCCCTTTCAGACGAGGCAGGATGTACTGATACTGTGCCAGTTCCACCTGTACTTTCGCCTGCGCTGTACGGGCACGACGGGCGAAGATGTCCAGGATCAGATCACTACGATCTATCACCTTCACATTCAACACTTTCTCTATGTTGGCTATCTGGGAGCCCGTGAGCTCATCATCAAATATGACAAGATTGATGTTTCTGCCTGTAATAAAATCCTTAATCTCCTCCAGTTTACCCTTTCCCACAAAGGTGGCCCTGTCGGGATGGGATAACTTTTGGGTAAAACGCTTCACAGTAGTAGCACCGGCCGTTTCCGCCAGGAACACCAGTTCATCCAGGTACTCCTGCACCTGGCGCTCCGACTGCTCCTTATGAATCAATCCCACTATAACCGCTCTCTCTTCCTGTTGTACGACTTGTTTCTTTTCAATCAAAGTTTGTAATAATTTATTGCAAAGGTATGGAATTAGTCCATAGCCCCATATACGGCAAGGCATGGCCGTAATCCGCCGGTTCTTGCGTTACAAGTGACTATTTTACCTACATTTAGCCTCCAAACAAAATCTAAATATGCATAAATCACTTTTGTTAACATCACTTTTAATATCAACTATGGCAGTGGCTCAGCAGAAAATGACGCCGGAGCTGCTCTGGCAATTGGGCAGAGTCAGCGGGGAAACAATTACAGCGGATGGTAAAACAGTTATCTATGGCGTTTCGCGATATAATATTGCGGAGAATAAAAGCGAGAAGAACCTCTACGCTATCCCACTGGTGGGAGGAGCTGCTAAGCAGATCACTACGGAACCTGGTGCTGAAGGAGACGTGAGTGCTGTAGATGGCCAAAAGATCAGGTATTCCTATAAAGGCCAGCTGTGGGAAATCAATGCTGATGGCACCGGCGCTACCCAGATCACCCATATTGAAGGTGGATTGCAGAATATCCGTGTTTCTCCTGATGGTAAACATGTCCTGTTCTCCAAAGAAGTGAAGTTGAAAAAAGTGGCCGGCAGTGATTTTTATCCCGACCTTCCAAAATCCAACGTGCAGATATATGACAATCTCAACTACCGCCACTGGGATACCTGGGAAGACGGTAACTTCCAGCATGTATTTTATGCTACCTACGAGAATGGCCAGATAGGCACTCCTGTGGATATTATGGAAGGTGAATTGTACGACTGTCCGCAGATGCCTTTCGGCGGTGCAGAAGATATGATCTGGAGCCCTGATGGAAAAAGCATCATCTATGTTACCAAAAAGAAGTTCGGTAAGGAATATGCTGTCAGCACCAACACTGATATTTATGAATACAACCTGGAAACCCGCACCACCAAAAATCTTTCCGAAGGATTGGCTGGTTATGATGTAGCCCCTTCTTTCAGTCCCGATGGCAAATACCTGGCCTGGCTGGGTATGTCGAAAGATGGTTTTGAAGCAGACAAAAATGATATCATCATACTGGACCGCACCAGCGGTAAACGTACGAATCTTACCAAAGACTGGGACGGCACTGTTGCTTCCATCTATTGGACCAAAGATGGCAAACAACTGCTTTTCCTGGCTGTGATAAAAGGTACTGAACAACTGCTGGAAATCAGTCTTCAGAAAGATATCGCAGCCACTACTGCTAAAAATATACGCCAGGTAACAGAAGGCGATTTTGACATCAACGGTATTGTTGGGCAGGTTGGAAACACACTTGTAGTATCCCGCACTGATATGAACCATGCTGCGGAACTCTTTACTGTACAATTGCCTAAAGGCACTTTGCAACCACTCACTACGGTAAATAAAGAGACTTACGACAAGACCGGCATGTGTAAAGTGGAGAAACGCTGGATCAAAACTACAGACAACAAAGAGATGCTGGCCTGGGTAATATTCCCACCTGATTTCGATCCTGCAAAAAAATACCCGACATTATTGTATTGCCAGGGAGGCCCGCAGTCAGCACTTTCCCAGTTCTATTCTTACCGTTGGAACTTCCAGCTGATTGCCTCACAGGGTTACATTGTAGTAGCGCCTAACCGTCGCGGTATGCCTGGGCATGGGGTAGAATGGAACGCATCCATCAGTAAAGACTGGGGTGGTCAGCCAATACGCGATTATCTCAGTGCCATTGACGCCGTAAGTCAGGAGCCATATGTAGATAAAAACCGCCTGGGGGCTGTAGGCGCCAGCTACGGTGGCTACTCCGTATATATGCTGGCAGGCGTGCATAACAATCGCTTCAAGTCATTCATTGCGCACGATGGTCTTTTTGATCTGAAAAGCTGGTATGGCACTACTGAAGAACTCTGGTTTGCTAACTGGGATATCGGCGCTTACTGGGATGCAGCCAATGCAAAGGCTCACAAAGAATTCAATCCAAGTGAATACGCCAACAAATGGAATACACCAATCCTGATTATCCAGGGAGGAATTGATTTCCGTGTAGGCATTGAACAGGGTTTACAAGCCTTCCAGCTGGCACAGCTGAAAGGAATTAAAAGCAAACTGCTGTATTTCCCTGAAGAGAACCACTGGGTACTGAAAGCGCAAAACGCCCTGGTATGGCAGCGCGAATTCTTCCAATGGTTGAAAGAAACACTATAAAAAGTGGTCAGGCATTAAGTACCCGTAACGGTGCTTAATGCCTGATCGATAACTTCATTTTCTAAATTCCCCAACGTTATGTTCACCTCTCTCTTATTAGATGTCAGTGAGGGCATTGCTACCATCACACTTAATCGCCCTGACGTTTACAACGCTTTTGATGATCCACTGAGTTATGAATTACAGGATGCCCTTAAACAGGCAGAAAAAGATCCTTCCGTAAGGGTCGTAGTATTAACCGGCGCAGGTAATAAAGCTTTCAGCAGCGGACAGGATTTAAAAGCTGCGTTGAATGGGAATGGCGGCAAACGCGATCTTGGTGAATCGCTGCGTAAACGTTATAATCCTATTATCAGGGCTATAAGAAATATGCCGAAACCTGTTATCTGCCAGCTGAACGGCATCGCCGCCGGCGCCGGTTGTTCCATTGCCCTTGCCTGCGACATGATCATCGCCAGTGAAACCGCCGCAATGGTAGAGATATTTATCAATATAGCCCTGGTGCTGGACTCAGGATCATCTTATTTCCTGCCACGCACTGTCGGATACCACCGGGCCTTTGAACTGGCTACCAAGGCAACAAAACTATCCGCAGCAGAAGCGCAGCAACTTGGCTTTATCAATAAGGTTGTGAAACCGGAGGAACTGGAGGCCACTGTACGGGCCGAAGCATCTTTTTACGCCAATGCACCTACCAAGGCGATCGCCTTGCTGAAAAAGATGCTGACAAAAGGTATGACCGAAGACCTGGATGCTGTACTCGACTATGAAGCTTATTGCCAGGAAATTGCTGGTAACACTGCTGATAACACCGAGGGGATTCAGGCTTTCCTGGAGAAACGGAAGCCTGCTTTTAAAGGTAATTAACACTGTTCTCCTCTACGGCTTATCATAAGTTTCCAATGTTCAACATATCTATAAAAGCGAAAAAGGGCATCTCTTCAATGAAACGCCCTTTTTCGCTTTTAATATTTTGTATCAGCAGGTTATAAGCCGCTGATCATAAATCCGAAGGAATAAGGATTCACATCGTAAGTACCGTTGTCCTTGAATATACCGTTCAAAGCATAAGTACCATATAATGCGAAGTTACCGTAACCAACCCTTGCAGTACCCGCGAAACGCCATGTGTTAAAAAGACGTTTGCTGGCTTCTTTTTCAATCAGTTTTGAACCATTTACATTGGCTACTGAACGGGTATGTGCATTCAGCAGGTTACCTATTTTCAGACCCACACCTACCTTAAATCCTTTATTGGCATTCTCAGGCACCTGACGGTAGCGCAGCTCTAATGGCACTTCCAGGTAAGTAGCAGCCAGTTTGAACTTGCTGTAAGCATCTGTTTCCTGGAAATCCGGAACAGTAGATGCATTTCTTAAGTCCAGGCTCATTTTGCTCAGATGGTAATGATCAGAGCCTATTCCTAAACCTGCCGCAAGGCTGAAATTAGTTTTCTGCAAAGGAATATCGTACATAAATGCAATGTTGAGCTGGCGGTTAAATCCAGTATTGATAGCTCCAGCTCCCGTACCAGTCAATCCAACATATCCCAACTGAATCACTAAGAAATCCTTGGAATGTGCGGCTGCTCCCATAGCTTTATTAGCAACTGCATTCTTGGCATCCTGTGCAAAAACGCCAAAAGAAGCGGCCATCAGTCCCAGCGAAAAGAATAATTTCTTCATGTTTAAGTATAAAGTCTTGAAAAAGAATATTAGGCAAATTTAATGGAATAGGAATAAAACAAAGGGTTAAAATATTTATAAAATTAGGCCCTGTTTATATCTCTATCCCACCTCTTTCCGAATACCGTTCTAAAGACATATCTTTCCACTGTATAATATGTTAAGACCTATGGAAGAATTTAGTAACCGCATAAACCTACGTGCAGCAGGCTGCGCTAAATGTCATAACCCCAGATATGAACGCGGCTATCAGGTACGGCTTTGCAAGGACTGCCGGCGGGAATTATCCCGGTACCCGGTTACAAGAGAAGTGATCTGGGGCGCATTAGGGGTGAGCGTTATATTACTACTTGCCCTGTTCCGCTTACCCACTTACTTCAGGGCAGGGGTGGACTATATGAAGGCTATGGAATTCGCCAAAGAACGTAAATACGTCAGCGCAGAAAAGGGGTTCACAGCTACATTAAAACGATTTCCAGGGCATGTTGGCTCTATCGTACATCTTATTACGGCTTCATACTTCAATGACGACCAAACGAGAACGGATAGCCTGTATTCCGTACTGACAGCCACTCATACAACCTCGGATGACCAGGACCTGGTGGACGAACTCACCATTGTCACAGATAACAGCCGATACTTTAGTATCCAGGACAGCACGATAAGTAATCAACTGGATGCGTTAAGGGCAGATACCACTGCCTATTGTAAAGTACTGGAAGACTATCTGAAGAAGGCGCCCTATGACCTTGCGGCAGCGGTAAACCTGGCATATGCTTACCTTGAGCTCAAAAACTATAAAGGAGCTGATAGCCTGTGTAGAAAAGCAATACACGATGCACCACTGTTTAGGCCTCCCTATTTTGAATTACTGGCATCCCTGAAAGAGCAGGGGAGATATAAAGAAGGCCTTATCCTCACGCAGCAACTACTTGACCAAAACAAAGAAGCCCCGTCTGCACTTCTTACACTTTCCACCTTCCAGCTCAAACTGAAAAAAGATAAAGAAGCGCTCATTACAGCCCAACAGGCATTTCAATTGGAGCCGGAGAATCCGGATGTACTTACCACACTTTGCATGGCTTATCATTTTAATCACCAGCAGGTAGAATCCAATCGCCTTCTTACAAAACTGAAGGATATGCCGGGTAGCGATAGCAGCCATGTAGCAATGCTTCAGAATATAATTACCGATAAAACTCCCTACAGGGATTAAAATATTTACAAGATGATGATACCTGGCGTTTATATGGCCTTAATCACTTTTCCGGGCGTAGTGGTACACGAGTTTGCCCACCAGCTCTTCTGCCGCCTTTGCGGAGTGGCCATCTTCGATGTGAAATACTTCCAGATGGCCGATCCTGTAGGATATGTACAACATGAACCGGTAAAGAAACCTTTTCACCAATTGCTTATTAGTGTAGGCCCTTTCATTGTCAATAACATCCTTGCACTCGCCATTGCCTTTCCGGCTGCCATACCCGTATTCATGTTCAATGATGGTTCGCTCTTCGACTTCCTGTTGTTGTACCTGGGACTCTCCATCGCCATGCATGCCTTCCCAAGCACCACAGATGCAAAAGTGATGTGGGAAACGATCTGGCATGGAAAAAATGTACCGCTGTGGCTGAAGATCATTACTGTTCCGATCACGGGCCTGATCTATGCAGGCGCCATGGGTGCTGTGATGTGGCTTGACCTGGTCTGGGGAATGGGCGTCGCCTTCGGACTACCCATACTGATCGTTAAATTCCTCTCACAGGTGATGTAATCCTGTTAAAAAATAAAAGAGGATATATCATAAATAAATGAGCCTTGTTAGAATCGCATAAAAAGCTACCCTGTTCCATCAGGTACCTGAAAGAAAAGAGCCTGTATCTACTCTTTGATACAGGCTCTTCTCTTTATTAATAAGTCTTACTTTAACTAAATAGGTAAAGCACATCTTCTTTGGTGAGCTTCTTTACAAATCCTGAATCATCTGCAATGATCTCCTTCACTAACGATTTCTTACGCTCCTGTAATTGCAGGATCTTTTCTTCCACAGTATCCTTACAGATCATACGGTAAGCAAAGATATTCTTCGTCTGACCAATACGGTGAGTACGGTCGATAGCCTGTTGCTCTACCGCCGGGTTCCACCATGGATCCACTATATATACATAGTCTGCCGCTGTCAGGTTAAGACCCACACCACCCGCTTTGAGAGAGATGAGGAATACCCTGCAATCGTCATTAGACTGGAAGTTCTGTATTGCGCGTTCACGTTCTGTTGCAGATGTGCTACCATCAAAGTATTCGAATGGTATCTTCATATGCTGCAGCTTCTCCCTGATCAGTCCAAGCATACCCAGGAACTGGGAGAAGATCAGCACCTTATGGTTACTGATGTTCTCAGACATTTCACGGGTCAGCTCATGCAACTTCACAGAGTGGTTCGGATATTGTTCCGCTTCGTTGAGTATAGCCGGAGAATCGCATATCTGACGGAGTTTCATCAGACCCTGGAGGATGGTCAGCTGGGAGCGTTCCATACCCTGATCTTCGATTACACCCAATATCTTGGAACGATAAGAATTCCGGTATGCGTCGTAAATATGCCGCTGCTCTGCATCCATTTCGCAGAAGATCACTGTTTCGATCTTCTCTGGTAACTCTTTCGCTACCTGCTCTTTGGTACGGCGTAGAATGAACGGATAGATCAGCTTACGCAGGTGATCCTTACGTTCTTCATCCTGGAACTTGTCTATCGGTGTGGCAAACTCATTCCGGAAGAAGTCTACACTTCCCAGCATACCCGGATTCAGGAAGTTCATCTGGGCATAAATGTCAAATGTATTGTTCTGCATCGGCGTACCACTCAATGCCAGTTTGTTTTTGGTATTCAGCAGTTGCGCCGCTTTAGTTACTTTACTCTGCGGATTCTTGATCGCCTGGGATTCATCCAGCACTACATAGTCCAGGTCCATCTTCATCAGTGTCTGTACATCACTTCTCAGCGTACCGTAGGTAGTGATCAGGATGTCATACTTCAGCAGCTCTTCCACCGTCTTCAAACGGGTAGGGCCGTGATGAATATGATAGGTCATGGTAGGCGTAAACTTCTTGATCTCATTTTCCCAGTTATAGATCAGGGTAGTGGGACATACCACCAACGCCAGGCATTTACCATCATGCTTATTCTTGTAATGTTGGATAAATGTAAGCGCCTGGATAGTCTTACCAAGACCCATATCATCTGCAAGGATACCTCCCCACTTCACTTCATCAAGATAATTCAGCCATTGGAAACCGCTTTCCTGGTAAGGACGCAGTGTTGCGCGCAGGTTATGTGGCAGGGAAATATTACGGATCTCGTCAAACTGCAGCAACTTGCGTCGCTTCTGTTCCAGCTCCAGTAATATTGCATCATCATCAATGAACTCAAACAGTTCATCGATCACACTGAAATTGTATTTACTCAGCTTCAGTGCGCCTTTATCTTTTTCCTCCCCGATCTTGAACAACAGGGAGTATTTCTTTAACCATTCTTCCGGCAGCAATCCCAGGGAGCCGTCGGCCAGCTGCACATAGTTCTGTTTACCTGCCAGCGCCTGCTTGATATCCCTGATGCTTACCTTCTGATCGCCATACGTTACTTCGATCTGTGCATCGAACCAGTCGATACCAGAACTGATCTGAAGGTTGGTAACCGGCTTATGAGCGCTGAACTTGAAGTTCTTCAGGTTCTCAAATCCGAATACCCGTACATTCATTTCTTTCAGCGTATCAAAGAAGAGGAAGAACCAGTTGTTCTTCAACGCCTCCTTGGCCTTCAGGAAAAAGTAGTTGTTTGAGTTCGGCTGTGAGAAATTGGTATGCAGCGTACTCAGTTTATCTACAAACTGTTGTTCTGCTTCTTTATTCCGGTGGATGATCAGGACCTTATTTCCTTCCTGCACTGTTATCCTGCCATCGTCATTCCAATCAACTTCCTGTCCGTGATAAGCAAATCCCGGCTGAATGATAAAGGTTTCACCTACCTCACGCAGAAATACCCTGCATTCCGGCAGGATATCATCCACTTCCGCCAGCAAAGAGTTGTCAAACTGTATCTGGTACTGCTTACTTAATGGTAGCAGGTAATCCTGCAGATAAGTACCCCACTGGTCGGCGGGGATGCGTATGCGTCCATTCTCACGGAATAATTCTACATGCAATGCATCCTGTGCATTTTCAAACAGGTAAAGCACATTGTTCTTCAGGAACAATATAGAGCTATCCCACTCATTATCAGAAACATTTACCAGTTCCCCTTCAATGAGAACATGGCAGGTCACTTCGATAACATCAGCAGAAGCGTGTGTTTTGAAAATAGGTTGTAGCCTGTCGCCAGCCAGATGGACAGGCAGCAGGTTCTTTGTTTTGAATTGCTGCCGGTTCGGTAACAGGAATAACAGGCCATGTGCCGCTATCTGCGGGAACAGTTTAGCCAGTTTAGGATGCAGGTATTCCAGCATCAGTTCCTTCGTTTCCGTTGGCAGGGCCGACTCATTATCATCATGGGTAATATTCTCCCAGATGCCGGCAAAAGGAGAGTTCTTGCTCAGAAACTTGCTCACCTCCATACCCTGCACCTTGCGGACAGGAGTAATCAGGTCGCGGTCAGCTTCTTTATACAGGTAAAAGTCTATGTATTTGGAAAGATCCAGTTTATTGACCAGGGACACAAAAGCGTCCTGCTCTTCATTTACCTCACCGCTTACCAGGTCTATCCGGAAGAAAGGATACAAGGGTTCATTGGCATTAAACACAACGCCTATGCGCTGAGTGATTGCCGCAGCTACTTCTGGCGCAGGGGGAGGAGCAGGCTGCCTGCTGGCAAGTGCACCGTCAACCCTTTTTATACTTGGATCGAGTACGCGGAGGAAAGGCTTGCCCTCCATATAGGAGAAGGTGAACTTCCCTTCCAGGTTATCATCAAGCGAATAACCGTATAAGGACAGGAGTTTGTTCTTTTCCTTATCCCAGTTACGCAATGTATCAAAATAGTAAGGCCCCTGGCTGTTCAGCAGGTAGAGGAACAGGGCGGTCTTATGCTTACACACCGCATGTTCTGTTTCGTCGCAGGTGCAATGTGTATCAAAGAAACGCTCTTCATTCCGCTGTATGATCAATGGATAATCCTGTCCTTCATATTTAAGGTTGGCTTCCACTTTCTCGTCTTTCGCGGCAATGATCTTGAAGCTCTTTGCAGATTTTGCTATTTTCTCAGCTTCTGTGAATATCTCATTGGAAGTGAGCAGTTTGAGCGATTTCAGGTCTATGAACTTCATTTTCACCAGCGTATGCTGCTGGTTATATTGCGTATCATAGCTTTCAAAATGATTTTTATCCAGCATTTCCTGTAGCTGGAACATAGCGGCAGCTTCATGCCGGCAGATATCTCCAAGGTTGTAGGGACACTGGCAACGGACAGACATATTGCCTGTCTCATGATATTTACTGATGGAAACGCGATAATAATTTGCATGGGTATCGCTCTTCACCCTGAAAGTGGCTGATTTGAGAATAGGATCAGCTTCTAACAACTCCACACCTCCGGTCGCAAAGATGCGCTTTCCCCTACGGATCACCTCATCGGTTCCGTTATTATATACATATTTCAGTAGCTGGGGCAGCGACATAGTTTCAAATTGCCCGCTTTATAAACCAACCGGGTTAAAAGCTAAAATATTTAGCAGCTGGTGAAAAGGCAATTCACAAAAGTACGCAGAAAAATCCTAAAAAGCTAGAGCATAAGGAGCCTTAGTGCTACAATGTATCACTTCCAGAAACAAACACTTTATAAAAAGAAATTATCTTGCTATTATTCCGCAGCCACCAGCTCTCCATTTCTATAAACAGGCAGTACGTTGGCCCCATCGGGTGTGAGACAATACTGAATATCTCTCTCCAGATCATACTTTGCCAGGCGCTTATAGTGTGACGCCTGCTTCATGATCTCATGGATGTTGTCTTTTGATACCTCGTACAATGTCTCTGCGGCAATAGCAGAATCGCAGTCTACTGTAAAATGCTCCCTTATCCGGCTCACTACAGCTCCTGCAAACAGGGTGTCCTCCATATTAACACGATCTTTCCAGGCAGCACATCCCAGTATGACCGGTTTACCCTGTGCTACCAGGTAGTCACATACGGCAGAAAGGTTTGGAAATGAGCCCGTAATGATCTGAATGGCGTCTTTGGCCATATGCAACAGCTTGGTACCATTTGTAGTGGTCAGTACCAGTGTCTTGTCCTGTATAAATTCGCGGGGATATTCAAATGGGGAGTTTCCATGCAGCAAACCTTCCGCAATCCGTCCGTCCCGTTCACCGGCTGTTATGGCACTGGCCCCCAGTTGTTCGCCGATACTGATACATTCCGGAACAGAAGCTACAGGTATCACCCTTGTGGCGCCGTTATATAATACTGTACAAATCGTAGATGTTGCTCTCAATACATCAATAATCACCACAATACTGTTCTTCACATCATATAAGTGTAACAATGCCGGTGATAAACATACTTCTAAAGTCGGTTTCTGCTGTTCCATTGCCCATATTTAAAAACAGCACGAAGACCCGGAAATTGAATACAGGCATATTATGTCAATTCCCAATTTCCGGTTCTTCATCCTGATTATATCATTAGTCTAGTATCACTCTCCACTTCTCGGTCTCCGCATAATCTTTGATCACCTGGTTCCGCAACAGCAGCAGGTTAGTCATGTGTTTGTACAGGTAAAACCGCTCAAACAACCTTCCCAGCCAGCCATAAGGTGTTCCGAATTCCATGATATCAATTGCTACAGTACCATTACCTATTTCCTTAAAATGATGCTCATGTTTCATATAGGTAAAATCACCTTCCACCATCTCATCACAGAAGTACTCTGTTTTGCGCATTGCTGTAATGCGGGTGGTCAACTGCCTTAGCTTGCCAAAGTGTTTGGCCTGCCAGGTTACCGTTTCATCCAGTTCAATCAGTCCGGCCATACGACCCTTGATTGCTTCTTCCTGCATATGCGCCATACTGCGCTTGTGCAGCGTAATGCTCCGGCTCAGGTCAAAGACCCGCTCCAGCGGAGCATGAATTACGGTTGTGATATGAATTGTAGGCATAGAATAGATATGGTTTTTGCAATTATATGCTAACTTAACTTAAGAATGGCACCTTTACAACTCTGGCTTTCAATAATTTGTCCCTTACTGCAATAAATATTTCTGAATCCTGGGTGGCAAATGCAGAATTTACATAGCCCAGGCCAATTGCTTTCTGCAGGGAAGGCGACTGTGTACCAGAGGTTACTTTGCCTATTACCTTGCCCGCGGCATCCTTGATCTCGTAGTCGTGACGGGGAATACCCTTATCCACCATTTCAAAACCTACCAGCTTCCTGCTCAGGCCCGCCGCTTTCTGCTGCTCAAATTTACTCCGGGAAGTGAATTCTTTCGTAAATTTTGTAATCCAGCCCAAACCAGCCTCCAGTGGGGAAGTGGTATCATCAATATCATTTCCGTAGAGGCAGAAACCCATTTCCAGGCGAAGCGTATCACGTGCACCCAGGCCGATTGGTTTCAGTCCTTTAGGACCACCTACTTCGAAAATAGCATCCCAGATCTTCTCGGCTGCACCGTCTTTATCTTCAAAATAGATCTCAATACCACCTGCGCCTGTGTAACCTGTGGCGCTTACCAGTACGTTAGGAACGCCAGCAAATTCGCCTTTGGCAAAGGTGTAATACTTCAGGTTCACCAGTTCAATGCTGGTCAGCGGTTGCAGTATGCTGGCCGCATTAGGTCCCTGGATAGCCAGCAGACAGGTCTTGTCGGAAATGTTGTGCATTTCCACGCCTTTCGTATTGTACTTGCTGATCCAGTTCCAGTCCTTCTCTATATTGCTGGCATTCACCACCAGCATATATACTTTGTTTTCTTCGATACAGTATACCAGCAGATCGTCCACAATACCACCTTCATCGTTAGGCAGACAGCTATACTGTGCCTTTCCGGCGGTCAGTTTGGAAGCGTCGTTGCTGGTAACCCGCTGGATCAGGTCCAGCGCATTTTCCCCCTTCAGAATGAATTCACCCATGTGGCTCACATCAAACACCCCCGCATTATTCCTGACAGCCAGGTGTTCGTCATTAATACCTGTATAGGAAATCGGCATGTTATACCCTGCAAAAGGAGCCATCTTAGCGCCCAGCGCTACGTGTTTGTGTGTAAATGGTGTGTTCTTCATAAATTTAATGATCGGTTCTGTTTTGGGTATGTTTTCAGGTTTAAGTTTTGTTTAAGCCCGGCAAAAATAGGCTGATTTTCCAAATTCGGCGGTCAAATAGTGATTTTGGTTCAATAATTGCCTCTCGGAATATTGAGCACCGCCAGCGAATCATCCTTACCAGCAACGGTATATGAACAACTTTGAGCATGAAACTGTTATTAGCAATCAGTACAATCATTGCTAATCAATTACTTAGATACGTATCTTTGCAACGAAGACCTGGTCTGCCGGCTCTTTCAGTAGACTTTTTAAAAAACAACAACTGTGAAGCATATTGCATGCCTGTTAGCGCTGTTATTACCCTTTACTCATGAGCTGAACGCCCAAAAGAAAGCAGATCGTAAGACGCTGGGGAACCTTCAGGCCCATGTCACCTTTCTGGCCAGCGATAAACTCGAAGGCCGCCGCACAGGCACTCCGGGCGAACAACTGGCTGCGGAATATATCGCCACCCAGATGAAGCTGGCAGGCCTTACGCCAAAGGGCGACAGCGGCTACCTACAGACATTCCCCGTAAGCGAAGGCAAACTGATAGCCACTGCCTCACACCTCACTGTTAATAAAACCACCCTCACTCCGGGAGAACAGTTTATTCCCCTTCCTTTCAGCGCGCAGAAAAGCGCCAAAGGCGACGTACTACGCGATGTAAATGAACCGGAGAACATCTGGCTCTTCAATGTGAAGGATTTTGAGATGCAGCCACATGCAGATTCCCTGGAAATATACCGGCAAAATGCCCGGGAAGCGGCCAAGGCCGGTGCCACCGGCGTGATCTTCTATAATGGTGACGAAACACCAAAGGATGTCCAGAAATGGCTCTCCGTTGCGGTCGATCCGCTCACCATCCCCGTGATGTGGGTGAACAGCGAAACCAGCAAGCTGCTCTCAGAAACAGAAGATCTCCGGATAAATATGCAGGTCAGCTTCACCGCCGGCAGACGTACAGGTACTAACGTGGTTGGTTATATAGACAACAAAGCCGCCAGCACCATTGTGATTGGCGCTCATTTTGACCACCTTGGGCATGGAGAAGACCAGAATTCACTGGCGCCTAACGACAAGACCATCCACCATGGTGCTGATGATAATGCCAGTGGCACCGCTGCCCTCCTGGAACTCGCAAAACTGCTGAAAGCCTCCCACCTGCAAAAGTATAACTACCTGTTTGTGGCATTCTCAGGGGAAGAACTGGGACTGTTTGGCTCCAAATACTTTACCGAACACAGCTCCGTAGCACCCGGTTCCTTCAACTACATGATCAATATGGACATGGTAGGGCGACTGGACCCTGTTAAGGGACTACAGGTAGGAGGGATCGGAACTTCACCAGTGTGGCCGACACTGCTGCAGCAGACCATCCCGGCAGGTATTCATACCACATACGACTCCTCCGGTATCGGACCATCGGACCATACCTCTTTCTATCTGAAAAATGTGCCCGTGCTTTTCTTTTTCACAGGCACGCATAGCGACTATCACAAGCCATCCGACGAAGCTGCCAAGATCAACTATCCAGGGGAGTTGACCGTGATCAAGCTGGTATATACACTGGTTGAGAAAACCAACAATATGGACAAGCTGGCCTTCACCCGTACACGCGATAAACAGCCTTCCAGCACCGGTAGTCCCCGGTTTACCGTAACACTGGGCATCATGCCTGATTATACCTGGCAGAAACCAGGAGTAAGGGTAGACGGTGTAACTGATAACAAGCCGGCCAGTAAAGCGGGTATCCTGGCCAATGACGTGATCGTTGAACTTGGCTCACACGCTATCGTGAACCTGGAAGACTATATGCAGGCGCTTTCCACCTTCAAAAAAGGCGACAAAACCACTGTAAGAGTCAGGAGGGAAGACACTGAAAAAGTATTTGATGTCCAATTCTGACCGTTTTATAATATCTTGCAGCCCTTAATATTGTTGTATGAAGCCGGTTTTGTTCATATTAAGCGCTGCCATTTTTTGCTTTTCGTGTAATCAGGCACGTGACAAGGGAGAGGATACTTCCAAATATGATATCATTACAGAAAAGAGCTACGTGGTACGCAATGTGAAGCCGGTGAGCGGAGATCCACATGTGGACTCTCTCCTGCAACGTAAACAGGAACTGACGGGCTACCTGGAACGTCATGGCTTTGTACGTCACGTGGCCGCCAACGACAGCCTTCTGTTTCGCCGGAATAACAGGCAGGAAGTGGTGATAGAACTACCTCCACCAGCAACCACAGAAGCAGCGAACCTGATCATTGCATTTGATCCGATGAAAAATCCCCTGTTCATTAATCTGAAAAAAGACACTACACAGGTAGAGAAATACATTAAATAGTGAGTATATGCCGGGATCACCATAGCCGGCCATAACCTTTAGAATTGGATTTGGAACCTAAGCAAAATATAAGACTTTGTGTAGACGCGGTAGTCTTTGGATATACCGCCAAAGAAAGCATTTCCGTATTACTCATTAAACGAACCATTCCTCCTTTCATGCACCGCTGGGCTTTACCCGGAGGATTCGTGATCGATGGAGAAACACTGGAAGAAGCCGTAACCCGCGAGCTACAAACCGAAGCGGGTGTACACATCAACTACC
This sequence comes from Chitinophaga filiformis, assembly GCF_900102545.1. GTDB lineage: Bacteria > Bacteroidota > Bacteroidia > Chitinophagales > Chitinophagaceae > Chitinophaga > Chitinophaga filiformis. Next base: position 1,305,564 of record NZ_FNBN01000001.1, read on the forward strand.
TGGAACAACTTTACACCTTTGGCCAGCCGGAACGTGACCCCCGGGGCAGGATAATATCAGTAGCCTATTTCGGTCTGGTTAACCCAACTAACTTTAAACTAGCCGCCAGCTCGGACGCTGAAGATGCTAACTGGTTTGATATCAAGAAACTGCCCGACCTGGCATTTGATCACTCAGCTATCGTGGAAGCAGCAGTGAAACGCTTAAGGGCGAAGATCCGGTATGAACCTATCGGGTTCGAACTGCTTGATCAGAAGTTTCCCATCTCAGATCTGGAGAAACTCTATGAGACGGTCCTCGACCGGCCTATTGACCGCAGGAACTTTCAGAAGAAGATCAATCACCTGGGTATCCTGATGGGCCACAATGAAAAGCAAAAACATCCTTCTGCCGGAAGACCGGCTAAGCTCTATAGCTTTAACGAGGAACGCTATTTCCAACTGAAGAAAGAAGGGATTACTTTCGAGATCTGACCCCTTGCATTTCCACCCAGGACCGGCAGCACTGCACATAAAAAAGCCCCACCTATGGCGGGGCGGAATATTGATATGTTTCCGTTTATTCTGCTCTCAAACTTTTCACCGGGTTAGCCAGTGCAGCTCTCACGGCCTTGTACCCTACTGTCAGCCATGCTATGAACAAAGACAGCACGATCGCCAGGAAAAAGATCTCCCAACCCATATCTATATGATAGTAAAACCCCTGCAACCATTGCTGCATGAAATAGTACGCCACCGGCACGGATATCAGGAACGCTACTCCCACTAAAATGGTGAACTCCTTTGAGAAGAGATATAAAATGCTCTGGATAGAAGCTCCCAACACTTTTCGGATACCCACTTCTTTCGTCTTCTGTACCGCCATAAAAGACACTAACCCGTATAGTCCCAGGCAGGATATGAAGATCGCCAGGATAGCAAAGATCTCAAACAACTTTCCCGTCATCGCTTCTGCCTTGTAAAAACGGCCGATGTTATCATCCAGAAAGCTAACGTCGTATATGTAAGTCGGATAGATGCTGGTGAACATTCTCTCCACATCCTTCATGGTAGCATTCACTTTATCAGGATGCAAACGTAAAGCCAATGTACCATAACCGTTATAATCCGACGTGATGACCACTGGGTTAATTGCGTCATGTAGAGAATTATCATTAAAATCCTTCACTACGCCAACGACAGGATAGCTTACCTCCTTACTAAATCCTAATGTTTTGCCTATGATCTCTTCTTTAGAACGCAGCCCCAGATTTTTTATCAGTGTCTCGTTCACCACTACTTCCCGAATGGTATCACTTGGGAAGGGCAGGCGGCCTGCGGCCAGTTGCAGGCGAAAGGTGTTGAAATATCCCGAGTCTCCATACAGTCGTTTTACAGAAAATTGCTCTCTCTCCGAATTGTTATTAAAGTAAAGAGAAGTGAACTGTATAGAATAGGAAGCAGGCGCAGTCCAACACAGGCTGGCTGCTGCTACACCTGGTAGTTTTGATAGCTCTGCTTTCAGGTAGGGATACTTTACCTTCAGCGAACTATCACTGGGAAGATCAAGTAATACGATCGCTTCCTTTTCAAAGCCCAGTGATTTATTCCTTACAAACGACATCTGCTTTATTACTACCAGCGTACCGATCACCAGCAACTGCGCAATGATGAACTGGAATACCACCAGGGCCCGACGCAGGGAAATGCCGCCTACAGATCTGTTACTGATCCTGCTTTTGATAGCGGTTAAAGGATTGAAGCCCGAAATTACAATAGCAGGGTAAAAGCCCGCCAATACAGTAACAACCACTCCTGTCACTAATAAAAAAAGCAGTATAGCAGGAGATCGTAGCATGTTCAGAGACAGACGTTTATCCATCAGGTCACTCAGATAGGGGACTGCCAACCAGGCCATCAGTATGCCTAATACCAGCGCCACTACGGTAATCAGCGCTGTTTCATTCAGGAATTGCTTTATCAGTTGTGAACGATCGCTGCCCAATACCTTACGTACTCCGATCTCTTTAGCCCTGTTAACAGATTGTGCAGTTGCCAGGTTAATGAAGTTGATACAGGCTACGAGTAACAAAAAGATGCCGATAAATGCGAGCGTCAATAATTCTCCCGGCGTGAGGCTATTCCCCGTCAGCGTACCGAAGCGTTTATCAAGATGCATTTCTCCCAGGGGTTGAAATGTAATGGAAGATCTTACCAGGCTTTTGTCCTCAACTTCTCTGAAATTGTTCTTTACAAAAGCTGGCGCCTGTGCCTGTAATTTTTCGATCTGCTGGTGTTGTCCCAACAATACAAAACATGGTGAACCACTACCCATAGCATGCCAGTCCTCCCACTGCTCTTCTCCAACCAGCTTCCTATAAGTCTTGTAAGAAGCGCCCAGCTTTATCGGAACATCTGTATTGTCTGGCAGATCTTTAAATACACCAGTTATACGCAATGGTATGCGGTAAGACCACATTTGTATCGTTTTGCCAATAGCATCTTCAGGCTTTCCGAAAAAAGTCCTGGCCAGATGTTCATTTAGTACCGCTGTATTAGGCTCTTCCAGACCAGCGGGAGTACCCGCCAGCCAGGTGAAATCGAAAATATCGTACAAGCCAGGTTCTGTAAAATAGAGGCCATTTTCTTCCTTAAACTTCTTTTCTTCCGGTTGCCCTGCAACTTGTACATAGAACTGTGCAGCTCCTATGTCCTGTAAGGTGGCTACCTTTTCCAATGATGGATAGTAACGCCGGATGGCCTCTGCCAATGGCCTTGGTGTCATACTATGCATGTTAGCGATTCCATCATCACCGACCTTACGCTCAGTTGTAACTATTCTGAAGATCCGATCATGCCTGCTCTGGAAATTGTCGTAACTCATTTCATAATGGATCACAAGAAAGATCAGCAAACTCGCAGCAATACCTACTGCCAATCCAAGGATATTGATCAGTGCAAATGACTTATTCTTCCAAAGTGTGCGGTAAGAAAGTTTGAAATAGCGGTTTAGCATAACAAGGGTGTTACCAGACTATCTCACAAAAAACAGGTCAAAAGACAAACAACCTCATTACCAATCAGATACGTTCAAAACTACTGTTATTTGTGTTCGCTTACAGCACAGATATTGTCCACTTCTGAACGTCAGTGTTAGCCAACGCCTGCTGGCAGTCCACATGAAGTTCAAATCTTCTCCGCTTGCAAGGAACTGCACATAGGCACTATCAATACTTTCATTCGTAATAAGCCCATTCAAAGTTTTTCCAGACCCAAAACAACCAGTAATCCACGTAGTACATTCATTATCAATACTTTTTCCTTCACTTTATATTATTTGTGTAATTATTACGGAAAATATTTTGTTTATATGTTTAAACCTGTATATATTTGTGTAGAAGATACACAAAAGAACACTATCTATGACGACGCAAAAGCCAACCGGGGTAATAATCGCAAGGTTCCAGACACCCTCTCTACATGAAGGGCACTTACAGCTGATCAGAGAAGTAAAGTCTAAACACAATCGCCTGATCATCATTTTAGGTGTCAGCCCAATCAAAGGTGGCCGTAAAAACCCGCTGGACTATTACACCCGTGAGCGGATGCTGAAACAACTTTTCCCCGATGTGATTGTGCTGCCGCTTAGCGATCAGGCTTCAGATAAAGTATGGTCCCGTAAACTGGATGAATTACTGGGCAACAACTTCAGTAATGAAACATTCATCCTGTATGGTAGTCGTGATAGCTTCATCCCATTCTATGCCGGTCGCTTTCCAACCGTAGCACTCCCTCCGGTACAGGACTTTAACGCTACTGCACAAAGGGAAGCCGTTTCTGATAAAGTTTTTGATACAGAAGAGTTCCGGGCAGGTATTATCTATAGTACTTATAATCTTTATCCTAAAGTATACCCTACGGTCGACATTGCACTATTCCGTAATAACCGCCAGGAATTGCTCTTAGGACGCAAACCGGCAGAAAATGCCTGGCGACTGCCCGGTGGTTTTGCTGATCCTGATGATATCAGCTTTGATGCCGCTGCTGCAAGAGAATTGCGGGAAGAATGCGGACAGATAGAAACAAGTCCCATGCAGTATGAAATGTCCCTCCAAATGGACGACTGGCGCTATCGTTCTGAAGTAGACAAAATCATCACCACCCTGTTCAGTGCTGACCTTTTATTTGGTGAACCAGCTGCCGACGATGACCTAAGCGCTATGCGCTGGATTAATGTGAATGCGATCCCTGAACTGATAGCACAGGGTGAAATCGTCTCTACTCACATCCCACTCCTGAAAAAATTAGCTGAAAAATATTCTACTAACGACTAAACGAAGAATCATGACAAAGGAAAACCTCATTCTATTAGCTGATGCCTACAAATATTCCCACCACAAACTTTATATCCCAGGCACCGAATATATCTACTCCTACTTTGAAAGTCGCGGGGGCAAATTCGAGGAAACCGTTTTCTATGGTCTGCAGTACTTCCTGATGGAATACCTGCAGGGCGCAGTTATCACCAAAGAAAAGCTTGACGAAGCGGAAGCAACATTGCTGGAAGTATTTGGCCGCAATGACGTATTTGACCGCAGCCGTTTTGAATATATTATTGAGAAACATGGAGGACGCCTCCCTGTTCGTATCAAAGCTGTACCCGAAGGCACTGTAACCGGCGTGCGCAACGTGTTAATGAGTATTGAGAATACGGATCCTGCATGTTACTGGCTGACCAATTTCCTGGAAACCTTACTCATGCAGGTATGGTATCCCTGTACCGTTGCCACCCTTTCCAGAGAGATCAAAAAAACAATAAAGAAATATTACTCAGAAACCGCCAGTGAAGCTGCTTTTGCAGGAATAGACTTCGTACTGAACGACTTCGGTTTCCGTGGGGCCAGCTCTGTAGAAAGTGCCGGTATCGGCGGCAGTGCTCACCTGATCAACTTCTCTGGCAGCGATACACTGATCGGTTCCACTTTTGCCAAAAGATATTACCAGGCACCGGTTGCTCCCGGATTATCTATTCCTGCTACCGAACACTCCATTGTGACCCTGCTGGGTGAAGAAGGGGAGGTAGACATCTTCCGCCACATCCTCAATACTTTTCCTACAGGTACCGTTGCCTGTGTTTCCGATTCTTACAACATTTTCAGGGCCTGTAAAGAGTACTGGGGTACTGAACTGAAAGAACAGATCCTCAGCAGGGAGGGAACATTGGTGATCCGCCCTGATAGCGGAGATGCCATACAGACACTTCTGAAAGTATTTGAGATCTTAATGGAAACCTTCGGTTATACCCTGAATGAAAAAGGTTATAAGGTACTGCCGCCACAGGTTAGAGTAATACAGGGCGATGGTATCAGTTACTCTTCTATTCCTCCTATTTTTGAAGCATTAAAACAGGCAGGCATCAGCGCAGAAAACCTGGTACTGGGTATGGGTGGTGCTTTACTGCAAAGAGTCAACAGAGATACACAGGAATTTGCCCTGAAATGTTCCTTTGCACAGGTGAACGGCAAAACGATCAATGTACAGAAGAATCCACTTGAGTTAGATGCCAATGGAAACACCAGGGTGTCTTTCAAAAAATCCAAATCAGGTAAACAAAAACTTGTACTGGACAATGGCACTTATAAATCCCTTCCTGAAAACGAAGCACCGGAACTCAAAGATCAACTGGTCACAGTTTTCGAGAATGGTGAGATTAAAACAACGTACACTTTTAACCAGATAAGAAAGAACGCAATAATCTAACTTCTCGCCATCATTTGTCCCCCGTACCGGCCGTCCTATGTGACGGCTTTTTTCATTATCATTGTACCGAATGATTTACAAAAACTAAAAAAATCCCTTACTCATGAAAAAAATGCTGTCAACGCTTGTGTTGACCATTCTGATTGTTTGTGCCCGGGCACAATCTCCCGAAAAAATATACTCTCTATGGGGAGCGAACCTCTCCACTGCATCCTGGGTAAAACTGGGTACATTGACCGCAAGTCAGGGGGGGGTATCATCAACAATAGTCGTATATGCGGGACAAGGATATAATGGATATAACAACCAGATGGGTTCCGTTGAATTATTTATCAGAACGAGCAATGGAGCGACTGTCGGACCTAACGGATACGGCTTTGGAGCGTATGCTACCCGTTACGGTGGCACACCAGATCTGTTTACCCGGATGAAAATCGTACCTAACAATACCGGTGCTACGGCCACTGCATATGACATATATGCTTACGTTTCGTCCTATATCGGTAGCGGTTACTATACCGTAAAGGGGGATGGTGGATGGACTCCATCTATGACGGTTACAACAGAACCTGCCACCGCATATGAGGTGCCGTTCCTGTTCAAAATCCAATGTGATGCTTCGCTGGCAGGTGGAGCCCTTCTTGCCCAGGTTAGTACGGGTAACGTCGGTATTGGCACAGGTACGCCTACTGAAAAACTTTCTGTAAAAGGCACTGTCCTGGCCCAGAAAGTAAAAGTATCTACTGCTGCCGCCAATTGGCCCGACTATGTATTCGCCGCTGATTACAAACTACCATCCATCCTGGAACTGGAAAAATTTGTAAAAGAACATCATCATCTACCCGAAGTTCCTTCCGCAAAAGAAGTTGAAACAAATGGGCTTGACCTGGGCGAAACCAATAAACAATTATTGAAAAAGCTGGAAGAGCTGACGCTTTACATCATTGAGCTGAAGAAAGAGAACATCGCACAGCAGGCCGCCATCGAAACCCTGCAGAAAGAGCTGCCAAAGAAATAAAATAAAATAAAAAGGGCCGGAGTAAGACTACTCCGGCCTGTTGCCTAAACCTACAACTGTTACACTATTAGTAACTAAACTCTTTATTGATTAATTCAATGATGTTTCTTCAATTTCTGCCGCATAAGGAGCCACCAGTCTTTGGCGGATCAAACGTTTAGCAGAAGGTTTGTTCCATCCGAAACGGTTCATGATACTGTCCACGATCCTGTACACTACCGGTACTACGATCAGGGTCAGGAACATGGAACTGATCAAACCTCCGATGATCACCCAGGCCAGACCATTCTTGATCGAAGCCACACCACCGGTTGCCAGCGCGATAGGTAACATACCAATCACCATGGCAATGGTCGTCATCAGGATCGGACGTAGACGGGCATTGTTCGCATGTATTAACGCCTCATTAGTGCTCTGTCCCTGCTCTTTCATCTGGTTGGCAAAGTCAACCAGGATGATCGCGTTCTTCGCCACCAGACCTATCAACATGATGATACCCAGGATGGTGAAGATATTCAGGGTATTGTTGGTAAGCGCCAGTGCAAGCAAGGCACCAATAATAGCCAGCGGGATAGAGAACAACACCACAAACGGATAGATATAGTTATCGTACAACGCTACCATGATGAGGTACACCATTACGATCGAGATCAGCAGGGCTGCACCCAGTGCGCCGAATGAATCGCCCTGGTTTTCCGCATCACCTGCCCATACATAAGAAATACCGGTTGGCTTACGCAGCTTCTCAAGCGCCGTCGCAAATTCGGTCTGTACAGTACCACTTGGGCGACCTATCACCAGACATTTTACAGATACAGAAGTGTTTTTATCCCTTCTTTCCAGACGGCTTGGACCAGAACCTTCTGTTACAGTAGCAAACTGTGACAAACGGATCAGCTGCCCCTGATTATTGAGGAACTGTATATTGGATACATCCTGCAGGCTCTTACGGTTAAAGTCATCAAAACGCAGGTTGATGGCATACTCATAATCACCCTGACGGAATTTGATCTTAGAGTCATCAGCAGTTCCACTGAAAGCAGTCTGCATGGTACCACCTACATTTTCCAGTGTCAAACCCAGTGCAGACATTTTATCACGGTCCACCTGTACGTTGATCTCAGGGTTACCTTCTTCTACAGACAATTTCGCGTCGCTCGTACCGTCTATCTTTGCCAATACATTTCTTGCTTCTTTTGCATACGCCATTACACTATCCAACTCTGTACCCATCACTACAAGCTCCACAGGCGCATTTTCCGCTGTGCCCAGGATACTTACGTTCATGGTCTTCACTTTCACACCAGGCAGGATATCTCTTATCTCGGCCTTCATTTTCGCAGCATAGATATCAGAACCGTCTGCACGTTTTTCAGGATCTACCAACATTACTGTAATCTCTGATTTGTACGCGGTAGACTGGGAAGTACCCATACCGTCTTCACTGGTCTGACCAACAGTTGTGATCAGACGGGTTACTTCCGGCTTTTTAGACAGGTATTGTTCTGCTTTACGTGTAGCCTGATTGGTCTGTTCCACAGAGGCGTCTTTCGGCATTTCCAATACCAGGATGAACTGGCCACGGTCACCTCTCGGGATGAACTCTCCTCCAATATATCCTTTACCTAACAGCATAAAGGACAGGAACAATAAGCCAATAGCCACCACCAGGGTAATAAGTTTGTGGTTCAGCGCCCATTTCAGGATACCCGTCATCCAGTCGGTGAATTGCTGCAGCTGCCTTTCAAACCAGAGAATGAATTTCTCAAAGAAGTTCTTACCAGTGATATGCTCCAGTTTTCCGAAACGAGAGGAGAGCAGTGGTACGATCATAAAAGACGACAACAAACTGAGCATCGTGGAGACCATCACCACCACGCAGAATTCTCTCAGGATCTTGGAAACCAGTTCGTTCGTTAAAGAGATTGGCAGGAACACCACCACGATTACCAGGGTAATAGAGGTCACTGTAAAACCGATCTCTTTCACACCATCAAACGCAGCACGTACCCTGTTCTTACCCATCTCCATGTGACGGTAGATATTTTCCAGCACCACGATGGCATCATCCACCAGGATCCCCACCACAAGAGACAGACCAAGCAGAGACATCAGGTTCAATGAGAAGCCAAACAGCTTCATACCAATAAATGTCGCTATCAGCGATGCAGGAATGGAGATCATTACGAAGATGGCACTCCTGATACTGTGCAGGAACAACAGCATTACCGCGGCCACTAGTACGATCGCAATGATCAGGTCATGTATCACAGAGTCGGCAGATTCCAGTGTGAAGTCAGAAGAGTCGTTCGCAATGAAGATCTTGAGGTTATTGGCGGCATAGTCTTTTTCTACACGAACAATCGCTTTTTTCATTTCCTCACTCACCGTCACCGCGTTGGCATCCGTCTGTTTCTGCACCTGCAATGCAATAGCGCTTGTACCATCCACACGGGCCATACGTTCCACATCCTTCTGAGCATCCTGCACATCAGCCACATCGCTCAGACGGATCTGTGTACCGTCTGCCGTTGTTGTAAGAACCAGGTTACGCAGTTGGTCCACATTCTTATACTTACCCGCCAGGCGGATCAGGATCTGCTGATCTGCTGTTTTCACTTTACCGGTAGGGAAGTCCAGGTTAGCGTTGGTAACGGTCTGTCTTACCTGGTTGATAGACAGTTTATATGCTTCTAATTTGTTTGGATCGATGTTCACCTGTATCTCACGCTCCTGTCCACCGATCAGGGAGATTTGCGCCACTCCCGGTAAACGGGATAATAAGGGCTGCAGCTTTTTGTCCACCAGGTCATAGAACTCCTTGCTATCCATGTTAGCGGTAGCAGACAAGGTCATGATAGGCAAATCTGAAAGGGAGAATTTCGTGAGCGATGGCGCCTTTGCGTCTGAAGGCAGATCTGACAGGATTGCATTCACCTTACGCTGCGCATCCTGCATGGCAAGATCAACGTTGGCGTCATTATTCAATTCCACGGTAACGGTAGACAAGCTCTCGGAAGATTTTGACATGATCTTCTTGATCTTCTCCATCGATGCTACCGCATCTTCTATCTTTTTAGTAATCGTGCTCTCCACCTCTTTCGGGGAGGCACCGGGATATACTGTTGCGATGGTCACTACCGGCGACTCAAACTTCGGCAACAGCTCATAGTTGAGCGATTGGTAGCTCATCACACCCAGCAATGTAAGGATGGTGAATATCACCACCACTATTGTGGGCCGTTTTATGGATACTTCTGTGATCTTCATAGTTGATTATTTTTGCACCATTACCTTAACGCCATCTACCAGGTTGATTTGTCCGCTGGTAATAACAGTTTCTCCTTCATTCAATCCATCCCTGATTTCTACTTTATCTCCATAAATACGGCCAGCCACTACCTTACGCAGTTTAGCAGTATTGTTCTCCATTACATACACCTGGTTACTGTTCACACCACCTACGAAAGCGGTACGTGCTACCAGGATAGTTGGTATTGCGTCTTTCATTTCGAAATGAGCGGTGCCATACATACCGGCTCTCAGTTGTTTGCCGGTGTTGTTCAGTACTTCCATTTCTACAGGGTAGTTCAGTGTATTATCGCCCTTTGCAGCAATGAAGGTTATACGACCTTCATAGTTCATTTCGGGGAATACATTGGAGGTTACTTTCACCTTATCTCCCTCTTTCAGATTCACCACCTGGAATTCCGGTACAGATACTGCCAGTTTCAGGCGGGATACATCTACTATATCAAACATCTTATTGCCAACAGAGAGATAAGCACCCTGCTCTATATATTTTTTGTTGATCACACCGCTGATAGGAGCCTTGATATAAGTATCACCTACACGGCGACTGGCAGCTTCAACTTTTGTCTTCTGCAGTTCATACTGCAGGGTTACATCATCTACCTGTTTCTTCGTTACACCACCTGTTTTAAAGGCGGCTTCATATCTTTCTTTATCAACTCTCATCTGCTCCAGGTTGGTTTTGGCAGCAGTGAGGTCTGTACCGAGTATTTCACCATCTACATGCGCTATTACCTGTCCTTCGCGTACAACACTCCCTTCATCTACCAGCAGTTTATTGATACGGCCGGCAGTTTCAGCCAGATAGGTCAGTTCACGCACGGGAGTAAAGTTCCCGTTGGACTGGAAGCCCTGTGAAAAATCTGATTTTGCTACCTTTTCTACCAGTACGGGTACATCACCGGCATTACTCTTTTTCACAAATTCCGTTTTGGCTTCATTTTCCTTTTTATTGGCGCCCAGCTTCCACATGATCAATACAACAGCTGCAATGGTCAGTGAACCCCAGATAAGAATCTTTTTCATATAGTTTGGTATGCGGTTTTAGCGGTTTTAATTAGTTCAGCAGGCTTTTCAGATTACCATTCGATTTGATAATATCCAGTTCTGCCAGCTTATATTGTAGTAAGGCTTCGTTGTAGTTGTTCTGTGCGGAAGTGAGGGATGTTTCAGCATCCAGCAGATCCGTCAGGTTGGCGAGGCCCAGGTTATAGTTGTTCTGGGTAGAGTTGTATACTTCATTGGCCAGATCCACATTCTCCTTCTGCTCCTTAATAGTGGCCAGGTTATTCTGTACCTGCAGTTTGGCGTTCTCATACTGCGTATTCAGGGAGAGGGTAGTAGCCTCCATATCTTTTCTTATCTGCTTTAAGGTCACATTGGCCTGGCTTACACGTGAGCGGCGCGCCCATCCATCGAAAATGGGGATCTTCAGTGTAAGGCTTACAGCCGCCATGTCATACCAGCTGGCAGTAGATCCGTTTGATTTAGATTTAAGCATGTCAAACTTGTTGCTGATGCCGTTGTAGGAGTAGTTGCCGGACAACGCCAGGGAAGGATAATATTCCGCCTTGTAGGCTTTCTTCTGGAACTCCTGCAGTTCTTCCTGTTTCTGTAGCAGGCGGTATTCGATCCTGTTATCGACATTCATACCACCAAAATCTGCTACAGTTGCTTTGCTTTCTATTTCTTTGAATGACGCGGAAGGCAGGCTCAGGGTAGTGCTCATAGGCATGCCCATTTGCTGTTTCAGCTGATTGGCCTGCACCAGGAACTGGTTCTGCGCCTGTGTACGTTGTGTTTTATAGTTGGTGAGGTTCACACGCATACGGTCAAGGTCTATCTTACGCGCCAATCCATTCTGTACCTGGGAAGAAGTAGTCTCTACCAGTTTAGTGAGCTTCTCGATATTGGCATCCAGCACGACCATCTTCTCGCGGGATACCAGTGTATTGTAATAAAGCTGTGTTACGTTATAAATTACTGTCTCTTCGCTCTGTGCTGACTGCATCTTATAGTATTCTTCGCCAGCCTTGGCAGCTCTCAGACCGGTAAATACGGACTGGTTGTATACTTCCTGTGTGATGGTACCTGAAGCGGTCACATTATGTGTGGTACCTGCTTGCAGCAGGGTAGTAGTGCCGGGTGCACCACCTGTGATTTCGCCGGGAACGGCAAGCACCTGTTTCTTGATATTATTGGTGTACTGTCCCTGCGCATTTACCTGTGGTAAAGCCCTGGCTCTTACTTCACTGGTTTTAAAACGGCCCATATCTTCTTCCAGCCGGGTACGTGCCAGTTGCTGATTATTCGCGAGTGCATACTTCAGGCACTCCTGCAACGACAGTTCCGATTGCGCATAGGAGGTATATCCCCCTATTCCCATTAAGAGAATAAGCGTTAACATTATCCTTTTCATCCGTATGTTTTACTTTGATTTTTTTAGTTGGCGGATATAGTTTTAAGCGGTAGTATTAGTCTTCTTTAATCTGTAGGTATTCAGCGGCCAGCTTACGTCCTTTCATTGTTGTCACTCCTAGTATAAAATGTGAGGCGATTTCTTTCATCACCTCCTGCATATTGAACTGCGTGGCTGGAAACGGTGATGGCTCAAAAGCCATATCCAGCTGTAGTAGCCGCGTACGTGCCATAATGTTCAGTTTAAGGTCTTTGCGGTAGAGGCCTTCCCGCATGCCCCGTTTAAGGTTGGCTGTGATAGCCAGCAACAGCCTTTCCTGTTTGAACACTTCCACGTGTTTCCAGATATCGGGGAGGTACTTCTGCATTTCAAACAACATCACGGGATTGATTGTATTTCCCACCTGTTCTATGTATTCCTCCTCTTTCAGCAGCTCTTCAATAGCGTTAGCAGATTGCTGACGAAAATCTTCCAGGTGCTGTTCATGCCTGTTCAGCAAAAAGCGCACCCCATCCTGTACCAGTTCTTCCTTGTCCTTAAAATGTTCGTACACCGTTTTCTTTGACACGCCACATTCCCTTGATATGTCGAACATTGTAACACTCTTAATTCCGTACGTCCTGAACATCCTTGATGCTGTTTCCAATATCCGAGCTCTGACTGGCATTACTCCTGTTTATCGTTTCTTGATTCCTCTGACGAAAATTTCCGTCAACAATTTCTGCTGTGCTACTATCTTATCAAATGCTTCTTTATCTAAATCGGGAATCGTTTCGGGAAGGCAGCTCATTCCGGCAAACCGCAATCCTTCCATAGCATCCCTATATAATTGTGCGATTTCTACAGGATCTTCAACATCAAATTCTCCTGAGGCCACACCTTTCTCTATGATCTTGGTGAGCATCTTCGTTTCCCGCTCATGAACAGACCGGATGATCTGTTGTATCTCTTCTGATTTATCATTGAGGATCTTAAACAGCTCCAGGCGACTATAACGCTCAACGAACTGCTTTTTTATAGCGATAATATTGGTAAATATTTCTTCTGAGGAGATCTCCTTATCTGCTTCCAATTCCTGTTCCTCGAAGAATGTTTCCCCAATCTTCATTAACACGGCATTGTGCAATGCCTTTTTATCGGAAAAGTAATAGTACAACGAAGCCTTTGAGCAACGCAGATCGTCTGCAATCTCATTCATAGTGGTTTTAGATGCCCCGTAGTGCATAAACCTCTTAAGAGCTGCCTCCAGGATCTTCTCCCTCATTTCATCTTTGTTCTCAGCAAGCATTTACTTTTTGACTTTTTTAGTTTCCGAGTCAAAATTAGGAAGATTTTGGAGAAAAGTGAAACGAGTTGACCATTTAACAATAGATTAACTTTTCGACTATAAAAGTCAGATAGTTGAAAAGTCAAAATATCAGCTTTCTTATTACTTGATAATAAGCTGATTATACATGTATCATTTCTTTAGAAAACATGAAAAGTCGGTTTTGTGTTCGGTTTGAATAGGTATTGATGCCGCTTTAGATTTGGCAATCCCTCGCCTGACGCCGGCCCTCTTTGGCATTTTCAGCCATCAAATAAGTAAGATCAGACAGTTCAACACCAGCATAGGAGTACGATAGGGCTGTATTCCTATGCTGGTGTTATATCAGTTCGTTCGTTATCATAACCCATTAATAAACCATTCTCAGGCCATATATAACCCATATATAACCCATATCCTTTTAGATATGGATTATATATGGGTCATATATGGCTTATATATGGCTTATATATGGGTTATATATGGGTTATCTCACCGAATGCACTATGGTCAAAGCTTTACAAAGACTGTTTGAATACTTGACTATGTACTGATTTATGAAAGAATGGTTTTTGCAATAGCTAAATATGTTATATCTGCATTTGCATGGCATTTACAATGCCCGATGGCTAGTTCTACCGGGCAGACTCGGAAGGAACATTCGGGAACCCTTAGAGACATTCCCCGGGAAAAAGTGAACATTCAGGCTATTCCGGGGTTATTTAAAAGGTCGCGGGAGGACTAATGGCGCTTAGCGCAATTTCATGCAGGAGTAAACGATCGGGGGGCATTACAGGATCGATTACTTACCGGCTGGTCTCAACATTCATGATTTTAGCCGACAAATTTTAGCCCTATATCTCAGAAAAAACGACCCTGGCACTTTAGGGCATTGCTTTTGCCTTACATAGGTAAAATCAAACGCTATGAAAAAGTTAATGCTTCTTCTGTTAGCTGTAACAGGTTTTACAGCAACGACCATGGCCCAGCAGATCAATGTAAGTATCAATATAGGCAAGCAACCGGTATGGGGACCAGTGGGGTATGATTACGTGGATTACTATTATCTCCCCGATATCGAAACATACTACTATGTACCAGACAGGGTATACATCTACCGGAATGGTAATGAGTGGCGCAGATCAGCCACCCTGCCAGCCAGGTATGGAGGCTTCGACGTATACCATGCACATAAAGTCGTGATCAATGGCGTGAACAGGCCTTATTTATACCATGACAAGTATCGTAAGGAGTATTATGGTTACAGGAACAAACATGACCAGATAGCCATCCGTGACAGCAGGGAAGAGAAATACTATGTGAACAGGAACCATCCGCAGCACGGACAGTGGAAAGATAACCGGGGCCATGGAAAACAGGGCAGGGGTCACGACAAACATTAACATCCCCTTCTTTCCACAACACCACACCTATTCAATGAAGAAGGCCGCTCCGTTCAAGACGGGGCGGCCTTTCTTCTTTTCTTATAGCTTGCCAGTATAATCTGTTTATTGCAGTTTCTCCAGTGCTGATTTCAGCTGGGCGATCATTGCAGGGATCTCCTCTTTCTTACAGGTACCTACGCTGAGGCGGTACCATGGAGAGTTTTTGGAGGAACCGAAAGCATAAAACGGCACCAGACCCAGTTTTGCTTCGTTCAGGATGTAAGAGGTAACAGCCGCCTGGTCCTGCAGTACAGTGCCATCAGCAGTCTTCTTACCTGCCAGATCGATCTTCAGGGTCAGATAGATGGCTGCCTGTGGTGCGATAGCTTCTACAGGATGGCCAGCTTTTTTCAGGCTGTCAAATCCTTCATAGATCTTCTGCAGGCGCTCTTCTACTTCTGCTTTGAACTTCTTCAGGTAAACATTCACTTCATCCTTACGACGCAGGTAGCGGGCAGCAGCATGTTGTTCTGCCATCGGGCTCCAGGCGCCTACGTGAGAGAGGATGGATTTCATTTTACCAATTACGTGAGCAGGTCCTAAAGCCCAGCCTACCCTTACACCGGTAGCAGCGAAAGCTTTACTCATACCATCGATGAAAACGGTATAGTCGCGCAGTTCCGGACGGAGGGATACTGGCGTGTAGTGGTGTGTTTCGCCGAAGGTCAGTACCCAGTACATCTGGTCGAACAGCACGTACAGTGGTTTCTGGTCAGCGCTACGGCTCTTGTTTTCAGCAATCACCAGGTCGCAGATCTCTTCCAGCTGTTGCTTACCAAAAGCAGTACCTGTAGGGTTCTGCGGAGAACACAGCGCCAGGAGGGTAGCACCCTTCAGCAGTGGTTTCAGTTCGGCAGCAGTTGGCATGAAGTCGTTTTCTGGTTTTGTTTCCAGTACTACGTGTTCTGCTTCCAGGAAGTGGGTATAGTGGTTATTGTTCCAGGATGGGGTAGCGTAAACTACCTTTTCACCTCTGTCAAGAATAGTTCTGAAAGTTGCATAGATAATTGGACGACCGCCACAGGAGATCACAATTTCCTTGGCGGGATCGTAGTTCAGGTTTTCATGTTCAGCGATAAATTCGCTCACAGATTTCCTTAATTCGGGAATACCGTCAGCGGGAGGGTAGTTGGTAAACCCTTCCTTGTAAGCCGTTATGATCTCTTCCTCAAACTCAGCCGGAATTGGAAATACCTTAGGGTCAAAATCCCCAATGGTAAAATTGTAGATCTTCTCACCCTTGGCCTGCTTCTCCTTTATCTCACCGGCCAGCTTAATAATTTCAGACCCGATCAACGTTTCGGCTAAATGAGACAGTTTCATAACCCAAAGATTTTTTTAGTTTTAAAAATATTTTTTTGCGCCCGCAAAGCTAAAGGATATGAACATCATTTAAAAGAAACAGTGGATTTTTTCACCACATCATAATAAAACACCAATCTGTTAAATTTATTTCAATAAAAGAAGACATAATCATCGCTTTATCTAACATTGTATTTTCCGGTAATATCTGTAAATAGCACGATACTTGACAATTCTTTCTATCTTTGTCCGCTTTCTTAAAAAGCCTTATTTTTAGTGCGGTTAACAAACCCGGAATACGGCCAATAACGCCCGAATCCTTTGCCGCGGCGGGTTTTGATAAAAAGCAAAAAGTAAATAACAATATATCACATGAAGTTTATCGTTTCTTCCTCTACTTTGTTAAAACAATTGCAGCAGATCAGCGGGGTGATTAACTCTAATACGGTGTTGCCTATATTGGAAGATTTCCTTTTCCTGATCGACAAGAACGAGCTGACGGTAGTGGCCACAGACCTTGAGACTGTCATGAAGGTAAAGCTGGAGGTTGAAGCCAAAGAAAATGGCCGTATCTGTATTCCCGCGAAGATCCTGATGGATTCACTCAAGAATCTGCCTGATCAGCCGCTGACTTTTCATATAGATCTTAATTCTTATGCTGTAGAGATTACTTCCGACAACGGTAAGTATAAGGTAATGGGAGAAAATCCTGAGAATTTCCCCAAGGAACCTACAGCAGATGATACCACCTCTTTCACGCTGACATCTACTGCACTGGTAACAGCCATCAACAAAACACTGTTTGCCGTAAGTAACGATGACCTGCGTCCGGCTATGACGGGTGTGTTCTTCGAACTGACGCCTGCCAGCCTCACATTCGTAGCTACCGATGCTCACCGTCTTGTGAAGTATGTAAGAACAGGCGTGGAATGTCCGAAAGCAGAAACCTTTATCGTGCCTAAGAAGCCGCTGAACCTGCTGAAATCTGCTTTACCGGACAATGACAGCGAGATAAAGATCGCCTATAGCCAGAACCATTTCTTCGTGACACATGATGGCGCCCAGATGATCTGCCGTCTGATTGATGCAAGATTCCCTGACTATAAAGTGGTGATTCCAAAAGACAATCCTTACCGCCTTACCCTGGCAAAAAGCGATTTCCAGAACGCCCTGAAACGTGTGAGCGTGTTCGCCAACAAGAGCACCAACCAGGTAGCCCTGAACATCACCGGCAGTGAGCTCCAGCTTTCTGCACAGGACGTAGACTTCTCTTTTGAAGGTAATGAGCGCATGGGCTGCCAGTACACTGGCGATGATATGCAAATTGCTTTCAATGCGAAGTTCCTCATTGAAATGCTGAACGCCGCAGAAGGAGATGAGATCACCATCGAACTGTCTACTCCAACAAAAGCAGGTATCCTGAAGCCTTCTGAAAAAGAAGAAAACGAAGACCTCCTGATGCTGGTAATGCCACTCATGTTGAACAACTAATCAGTTTTACAACAACTAATAACTTATGTTTATTTGTAAAGCAATCTCTCACAAGGAGATTGCTTTTTTCTTTGCCCATGGCCACTTTCAAAAGAATTATTATTTAAAAAGTTTGTAACTTAATCCTGTAAAACAGGACAGTAAGCGATTGATTTACCCCAGTTTGATGACCACTATTTCACGATGATCAGGGCATGGTATTCATGCCGTAAAATTTGGATTCCCGTATGGAAGAATTTTTCAATAATATTCCTTCCTGGTATCGTACCGCTTTTCTTGTAGGCGGACTGTTATTACTATGGATGATAGAAGGGGCTATCCCCCGTCTTTCACTTAAAGTGAACCGTTACCGGCATGCAGGCACCAACCTGTTCTTTACGCTTACTACAGCTATTGTTAACCTTGGTTTCGCATTCCTGATTGTCATGGCATCAGAATGGACCGCAAAAACTCATTTTGGCCTTTTGTACCTCCTGTCAGTGCCGGTGTGGCTCCATTGCCTGCTGGCCATTATGATGATGGATCTGATCGGCGCCTACCTGGTGCATCTCATCCAGCATAAAATTGCCTGGATGTGGCACTTCCACAAGATCCACCATATAGATACGGCGGTAGATACTACCACTGCGCTGCGGCACCACCCGGTGGAATCCGTATTCCGCGTGGTTGCCCTTCTGCTGGCCATCGTTTCTATGGGGGTACCGATATGGATGGTAATGTTGTACCAGACCATTTCGGCCTTTATGTCGCAGTTTAATCATGCTAATATCCGGTTGCCCAAATGGCTGGATAACGCCCTTAGCTGGGTCATTGTATCGCCTGACATGCATAAGGTGCACCATAGTCATTATCAACCGGAAACTGACTCTAATTACGCAAATATCTTTTCATTCTGGGACCGTCTGTTCGGCACATTTGTGGTGGTAAATGATGTAACGCGGCTACGCTACGGACTGGATGAATACCAGGAAACCCAGTATCAGCAGATAGGGACATTGCTGAAAGTACCCTGGGAAGAACGAAAGCAATAAACAGGTTATGAACTTTTTATTTTCATTTTAATTCATACTTATATGCAACAGCACACCACGTCCACCCCCACCAAAATTGCCTGCTTCGTTTCGATGTTTGCAGGAATATTTGCTGCAGTATATGCCTTCGTATCAAGGAATCCGAGTACCGCATTGGTATTGGGGATTGCAGCCATTGTAGTGGGCGGACTTACCGTAGTTAAAGCTCACAAGAATATTGATGACACACAGGTTGCTACAGCAGGTATCTTCATGGCGGTTGTAGCCTGCGCAGTAGCCTTGTGGCTAATGTATCATTAGTTAGTTCATGACAACTATAGTCTGCAATGCAGGCAGCAGGCAATATATCGCAATTGTCTGTTGCCTGTAGACTATGGGGCCGGAACTATCTCTTTTTACTTTTGACCTTTTTGTATTCTTCGAGGTATCCCTCTGCAGCTTTGATGGGAAATAAAACTAATGAAGTATCTGTTAGTGACTTGATAAGCGTAGTATCTATGACAGCGGCAGAATCTTTCTGCTGCGAGCCCTCTGCATGGCTCCATAACAACAGCGTATCATGCGACACACTCCACTTGTCATATATCATCGAATAAGTATTGATTGAGGTGATAGCGCCTTTTTTCTTCAGCAGAAATCCCTGTGTGGCCTTGTCTACTCCCGGCACAGGCTGCAGCCATTTACCCAGCAGCTGGTCCTCAGTATAGGATATCGTATCCGCCTTCACCAGCGTTACGGAATCAGTGATCGTTTCAGGGGTGACTGTATCCACCACATCAATCAGGCTGCTGTCTTCCGGCGTATGAGTTTTCGAGGACGGAGACGGCTGTTGACAAGCTGCGGTAATAACAGTACAGATCACTGACAGGACCAGACATTTTTTCATAGTTCCAAAGATAGCAATAGTAGTTTAACAAATTTAACTACCTTTAAGGCACTTTAGGGGTGTTTCCCGGTAGCAATGCCGGGAAGCTGAGATGAAACCCTCAGTACCTGACGCAGCTCATACTGCCGTAGGGAAAAGTAGCTGAACTCTTCTTCATCTTTCCATCCTTAAAGTTTATTGTTCACTTAATTCCTTGCAAACATGGAAGTGCTTGTAAACAATAAACTTTATGCGGTGCAGCCGGGAACCACTGTTGCTGCCCTCTTACAGTTTATTCAACTTTCTTCAGAAAAAGGCGTTGCTATCGCCATTAACAGCCAGGTTATTCCGAAAACCTCCTGGCCCGAACAAATCCTGCAAACAGCAGATAAGGTCACCATCATCCGCGCTACACAGGGCGGATAAGGGCTCATTTACCGGTATACAATAACAAATGATACGCGCATAGCCGTGAGGCCGTGGTGTGTCCCTGTGTGCCGTATCCTCATTTCTTACATCCTAATTCAATCATCAGTTATGCATTCAATTTCCCGTACGCCCTTCCCGGCATCCAGAAAGATCTATGTAGATGGCGTTGCCATGAGAGAGATCACGCTCACTCCTACACGCCTACATGGCAGCAAAGGAGCTGAAGTACCTAATTCCCCGGTAGTAGTTTATGATACCAGCGGCCCGTACACTGATCCCAATGCGGATATCGATGTACGTAAAGGCTTGCCCAGATTACGTGAGAGCTGGATCAAAGACCGTAATGATGTTGAACAGCTGCCAGGTATTACTTCTGCCTATGGCCGGGAAAGAATGGCAGACAGCCGTCTTGATAGCCTGCGTTTTTCCTACCAGCATTCACCAATGAGAGCAAAGGCAGGACATAACGTGTCTCAGATGCACTATGCAAAGAAAGGCATCATCACCCGCGAGATGGAATATATTGCCACCCGCGAGAATCAATGCGTAGACAAATTATTCCAGGAAAATAACGCCCTCTGGCAACAGCATAAAGGCCAGTCGTTCGGGGCCAATATACCGCTGAAATTCATCACACCTGAATTCGTAAGACAGGAGGTAGCTGCCGGTCGTGCCATCATACCTAACAATATTAATCACCCGGAAAGTGAGCCTATGATCATTGGCCGCAACTTCCTGGTGAAGATCAACGCCAATATCGGTAACTCTGCCGTTACCTCCAGCATTGAGGAAGAAGTGGAAAAAGCAGTGTGGGCTTGTCGCTGGGGAGCCGATACCATTATGGACCTCAGCACCGGTAAAAATATTCATGAAACCAGGGAATGGATCATCCGTAATTCCCCCGTTCCCATCGGTACTGTTCCTATCTACCAGGCACTGGAAAAAGTGAACGGCAAGGCGGAGGAACTGACCTGGGACATCTTCCGGGATACGCTGATAGAACAGGCAGAGCAGGGTGTAGACTATTTCACCATTCATGCCGGCGTACTGCTACGTTATGTACCGCTCACCGCTAAACGTACTACGGGTATTGTATCCCGCGGAGGCTCGATCATGGCAAAATGGTGCCTGGCGCATCATAAGGAGAACTTCCTGTATACCCATTTTGAAGAGATCTGTGAGATCATGAAAGCATACGACGTTGCTTTCTCACTGGGGGATGGTCTTCGTCCCGGCAGCATTGCAGACGCTAATGATGCTGCACAATTTGCGGAACTGGAAACACTGGGAGAACTGACTCATCACGCATGGGCTCATGATGTGCAGACGATGATAGAAGGCCCTGGACACGTGCCTATGCACCTGATCAAGGCCAATATGGATAAACAACTGGAACATTGTAAAGAAGCGCCTTTCTATACACTCGGACCATTGACCACAGATATTGCTCCCGGTTATGATCATATCACCTCTGCTATCGGCGCTGCTATGATCGGTTGGTTCGGTACGGCCATGTTGTGTTATGTAACACCCAAAGAGCACCTCGGATTGCCTGACAAGGAAGACGTAAGGCAAGGGGTGATCACTTATAAGATAGCCGCTCACGCTGCAGATCTGGCAAAAGGCCATCCGGGTGCGCAGCATCGTGATAATGCACTGAGTAAGGCCCGTTTCGAGTTCCGTTGGGAAGATCAGTTCAACCTGTCACTCGATCCGGAAACAGCCCGTTCCTATCATGATGAGACCTTGCCGGCAGAAGGCGCCAAAGTAGCACACTTCTGTTCTATGTGCGGGCCTCATTTTTGCTCCATGAAGATCACACAGGAAGTGCGGGACTATGCTGCTACCCAGCAGATAGATGAAACACTGGCGCTGGAGACCGGAATGGCGGAACAGGCACATGCCTTTAAAGAACAAGGAGGAGAAGTTTACTTCTGATAAGCATGATACAGATCATCACACACAGTACATTCCTGCCGGAAGAAACCATCTACTGGCAGCAACTGCTCGCCGAAGGCGCAGACAGCATCCTCGTACGCAAACCGGGATGGCCGGAAGCCGACTATGAACTGCTGTTGCAGGACGCAGATACTTCCTGTTATCCTAAACTGATGATAGCCGGGCATCCTGCGCTTTGTGAGAAGTATGGCCTGCAGGGCGTACATTTCAGTGAAGCCGGCAGAGGGCTTGTAAATGGCGACCAGATCATCGGCTACCGGCAGAAAGGATGGCGCCTCAGCACCAGCATTCATGCTGCCGAGACTTTACAGATAGCCAGTGACAACTGGCACCAGCTCTTACTGGCCCCCGTGTTTGACAGTATCTCCAAACCTGGCCATACGAGTACGTTCGGAGATGGCTTCCGCCTTTTCAAGGATGGTTATAACGGGCAGGTACTGGCGTTGGGAGGGATCGATCATACCACAGCAGCAAAGGCCCGCGACATGCAGTTTGACGGGATTGCCCTATTGGGCGCCATCTGGCAGGAACCAGCTACCGCTATCAGCAACTTCCGCCGCATCAGGGATATATGGAGAACAGACGCCCTTATGTCATGAGCCTGGCCGGCCTGGACCCATCCGCCGGAGCAGGCCTGCTGGCAGATATAAAAACCTTTGAAACGCTTGGCACCTATGGCCTGGGTGTCTGCACAGCACTCACTGTTCAGACAGATACCCGCTTCCTTTCTGTAGAATGGCAGTCCGCAGAACAGATCATTGCACAGGCAACGCCTTTACTGGAAACATTCCCGGTGGACTACTGTAAGATCGGGATCGTGCAGGATGCAGATACCATACTGGAAGTAATACAGGCTATCAGGGCCTTACAGCCGGACATACGCTTCATACTAGACCCGGTATTGAAAGCAAGCGCCGGCTATACGTTTCATAATACCGCCCGGTTATCGGTATGGCAGGAAGTCCTGCAGCAGGTCTACCTGCTGACGCCCAATTATCATGAGGCGCTACTCCTGAGCGGCAAGGAAGACGGACATGCCGCAGCAATTGCCCTCGCAGCACATAGCGCAGTACTGTTAAAAGGAGGGCACCGGCAGGAAAGACAGGGAGTAGACACCTTGTATATGGGCAGGACCGACATGATCGACATTCCCGCCGGCAATACAGCTGTCTTTCCCAAACATGGTTCCGGCTGTGTGCTCAGCGCTGCTATTACTGCACAACTGACAGCAGGTAGTTCGCTGCCAGCCGCCTGTATCACGGCCAAGCTTTATACAGAAAAGTACCTGGCCAGTCATTCATCACTTTTAGGTTATCATATCACATGATCAGCTCATTGCATTATATATCACAACAAACAGCAACTGCCTCCCACCTGGATAATATCCTGGCTGCCTGTGAGGCCGGTTGCAGATGGATACAGCTCCGTATCAAGAATGAACCCGAAGACAAGATCCTGGCCAGCGCACTTGCAGCAAAAGCTATTTGCTCACGGTACAACGCCACCCTGATCATCAATGATCATCCGCATATTGCCAAGACAGTAGGCGCACACGGTGTACACGTCGGCAAGCAGGATATGACGGTGACCAGCGCCCGAGCCATCACCGGTGATGAGTTTATTATCGGTGGTACAGCCAATACTCTGGAGGATATTCTCATTCACGTAAAGGACGGCGCCAACTATGTAGGTCTGGGGCCTTACCGCTTCACCACTACCAAAGAGAAGCTGAGCCCTATCCTGGGACTGGAAGGCATTGCCGGCATTATGCAAGCGCTCAGGAACATGGGCATTCATATTCCCGTCATCGCCATCGGCGGCATACTGGCAGAAGACCTGCCGGCACTGGTGCAGACAGGCATTCACGGTATTGCGGTAAGTGGTCTTATCACACACGCAGAAAACAAATTTCAAACTGTATCATCTCTTACAATATGACACCGCTCATAATAGCCGGTCATTCCTTTTCTTCCCGCCTGTTTACCGGCACAGGCAAGTTCGCCTCACTACCCGTTATGGAGGAAGCCTTGCTGGCTTCCGGTTCAGAACTGGTTACAGTGGCGCTGAAAAGGGTGGACGTCCACAACGAATCGGATGATATGCTGCAGCACATACATCATCCGCAACTAAAATTACTGCCTAATACTTCTGGTGTAAGAACCGCCAAAGAAGCCGTATATGCAGCCCAACTGGCACGTGAGGCCCTTGAAACAAACTGGCTTAAACTGGAAATACATCCTGATCCACGTTACCTGTTGCCGGATCCTGTTGAGACATTAAAGGCAGCAGAAGAACTGGTAAAGCTGGGCTTCATTGTATTGCCATATGTACATGCAGATCCTGTGTTGTGCAAAAGGCTGGAGGAAGTAGGCACCGCCGCCGTAATGCCTTTAGGCGCCCCTATAGGCAGCAACAAAGGCTTACGTACGATAGACTTCCTGGAGATCATCATCGAGCAAAGTAATGTGCCCGTAGTAGTGGATGCAGGTATCGGCAGTCCTTCCGATGCGGCAAAAGCCATGGAGATAGGAGCAGACGCCGTATTGGTGAATACCGCTATTGCTGTGGCAAAAGATCCGGTAATGATGGCCCAGGCATTCAGGCAGGCTGTAATAGCCGGCAGACAGGCATATGAGGCTGGATTGCCTTCCGTACAGCGGCAGGCGGTGGCCTCCAGCCCCCTGATCGGCTTTCTTGATGAAGTTTAAACAAGTACACCATGTCAGGTTTTAAAGACATTTTCGATCAATATAACTGGGATGAGGTTAAGGCGGGTATTTATGCGAAGACCGCCCGTGACGTAGAGGCTGCACTCAACAGCAGTAAACGCACCCTGGAGGATTTTAAGGCACTGATCTCTCCGGCTGCCGCTCCTTATCTGGAACAGATGGCACAGCTAAGCCGCAGGCTTACACAACAGCGCTTTGGCAATACGATGCAGTTATACATTCCCCTGTACCTCAGTAATGAGTGCCAGAATATCTGTACTTATTGTGGTTTCAGCCTGGATAACAAGATTGCCCGGAAGACGCTGAACAAGGAAGAGATACTCCGGGAGGTGGAAGTTATCAAAGCGATGGGGTATGAGCATGTGCTACTGGTGACAGGAGAGGCCAACCAGACGGTAGGCGTAGATTATTTCCGGGAGGCACTGAAAGTGATCCGGCCCCATTTCGCCAATATTTCCATGGAAGTGCAACCTATGGATGAGGCAGACTATGCTGAACTGATCCCTCATGGACTGCATGCGGTATTGGTCTACCAGGAAACATATCACCAGGCTGACTATAAACTACATCATCCCAAAGGCCGTAAATCGAATTTTGAGTACCGTCTGGACACGCCAGACAGGTTGGGGCGGGCAGGTATCCATAAAATAGGTTTGGGCGTACTGATAGGGCTGGAAGACTGGCGTACGGACAGTTTTTTTACAGCCCTCCATCTACGATACCTGGAAAGAACCTATTGGCAAACGAAATACAGTATTTCCTTCCCCCGTTTACGCCCCTGTTCAGGCGGTCTGCCTCCCAAGGTGGAAATGAATGACCGTGAACTGGTACAGCTGATCTGTGCGTACCGCTTACTGGACCAGGAAATAGAACTAAGTCTTTCTACCAGGGAAACACCCCGTTTCAGGGATAACGTGATCAAACTGGGTATTACCGCGCTTAGTGCGGGTTCAAAGACCAATCCGGGCGGATATGCAACCGATCTGTCTTCGCTGGAGCAGTTTGAAATATCTGACGATCGTAGTCCGGCAAGCATCAGTGGCATGCTACGGGCGCAGGGATATGAGCCTGTGTGGAAAGATTGGGATGAAGGTTATTGATAAAAGACCGGTAGAAGCATTTTATAAAAAACAACAGCCCCGCATCCTACGGGGCTGTGAATTTACCTAAATCCATTACTGAAAAATGTTACTTATTGAGATAAGTAGCCGCTTTAATCTTACATCTTTCAAATGTAAGCTGTACATAATGAACAACCACCGTTACCTCCTATTATGAACAAAAAGAACAACGGCATTCAAAATGAACACACAGCGGTCAATGCGGGATCTTTTCCAGGTCCCTATAAGTTCTCACCGTTTCGTGCGATCCTCTGAGCGCGCCTTTTTGGTTAGCGATCAGTTCCCTTACGCTGTAGGGCATTGGCGTACTGGAGCGCAGTACATCTTCGTAGGTTCTTTGTGCCGCGTCTTCCGCGTACTCGCAGGAAGACAATAATGATTGGCGGTCACGTCCTGAAAAGGTAGCTTTTACATCCATCCAGTTTCTGTAGAGTTTTCCATATACGGAAGAGCCTCCAACATCTCCTCCGCCGTCCAGCAATATGCTGTTTAACTGGTCAATATAAGTGCGGCTTTCGTCTGCCATTCTCTGGAACAAAGCCTTCAGGTCGGTATCATCTGTTAATGCTATTGCTTTTTTATATCCTTCCACACGATCTTGATTGATCCTGACCAGATCACTCAGGGCTTCCTGCAATTTTTCATTGAGTTGCATGATAGTCAAATTTAGATTAATGCAATGATGTTATATATGTATGGTTCAAAAATGCGACCAGTTTCTGCGCTTTTGCCAGGCAGGCATGGTGGCCCATTACAGGGTTTTATCTGGCGGGGATTTTGCCCTTGCTGGGGAATACACTCCACATCAAAAAGCCCAATAAAAATACCCGTATATATTGCTTAAAAAAGGGAAGAATACGCCGTAACCCTTATAAACATTGAAGAAGCGCATTCCAGGCACCTGTTAACACTATCTGGCACAGATTTTTTACATGTTACTGTAACCAAATCTTATTGATATGAACGGCTTACTTTATTTAATCGCGGTTATCCTCATTATCGGATGGATTCTGGGTGCGTTTGTTTACTCCGCCGGCAGTTTGATACATGTGCTGTTGGTACTAGCTATCATTGCTATTCTTGTAAATATTATACGCGGCCGGGCAGTATAAGCCAGGCGACAACCGAGCTCCATTGTGTGAAAAAAAGGTAATCAGTCGTAGCAAAATGATCAGATGTATTATTTTGCTACGATCTGATTACTTGTTTTTTTTATCTCCGGCAGCTATTGTTAACCAGGCGCCATATTTTTCATATTACTTTTGCGGCAAAGAAAACTGTCCTTTTATATGAGAAAATATATGCTGCTGGTTATGCTGCTAGTTGCCTGCTCAAGCATCCGGAAAACCAGCGTTAAAGACACTACTCCCTCCATTCACTCACTGATACTACTGCATAAATACATTGTTCCCTACAATATGACATTTAATGGCACCACAGTAGGAGGGCTTTCAGGTATAGATTATGACAGCGTCCGGAAGGTATATTACCTGATCTGTGATGACCGTTCGGAAAGACAAGCCGCCAGGTTCTACACTGTTCAGATACCGGAGGATAATTATAACAGAGACAGTATCCGTTTCACCCATGTTACCTCGTTAAGAATGCCTGATGGCAATGTATATCCATCAGCGAAAGCGCTTGCTCCTGATCCGGAAGCGATGCGTTATAATCCACACACCGGCCATCTGGTATGGAGCAGTGAAGGGGAAAGGATCATTTCCGAACAGGGTAATATCATCAATGATCCCGGCATATATGATATAGACAGCAGTGGGCGGTTCCTTGGCAGCTATCCCTTGCCGGGGCAGTTCCATATGCAGGCTACAGAAAATGGTCCAAGGCGCAATGGTGTGTTTGAAGGGCTTGGATTTACCCCCGATGGCCGGTATATGTTTGTAAGCCTGGAAGAACCCCGGTATGAGGATGGGCCTCGTGCTGACCTGAAGGATACAACTGCCTATATACGCATCATTAAGTATGATCTGCGTACCCGCCAGCCCATAGCCCAGTATGCTTATAAGTTAGCACCCATTGCACATCCCGCTGTACCAGATTCCGCTTTTCGGGTAAACGGCATCTCAGATATACTGGTGCTCTCGGAAACACAGTTACTGGTGATGGAACGCTCTTTTTCAACGGGAGTAAAAAATAATACTATCCGTGTATTTAAGGTAGATCTTCAACATGCTACTGATATTAATACTATCAATTCTCTACGTGAAACAACCCGTTTTACACCGGCACAAAAGACATTACTTCTGAACTTTGATGAGCTGGATACCTTTGTTGATAATGTAGAAGGAATGACCTTCGGTCCGGTGCTGTCCAATGGACACAGAAGTCTCATTTTCGTTGTTGACAATAATTTTGATAAAAAAGAAGAGACGCAGTTTTACATCTTCGAGGTTAACCAATAAAGAATACTATTTTATCATAGAAAGTACACAGAACAGGAAAGTACGCCAAAATACTACTTTCCTGTTTTGTTAATTAATGTCATTTTTCTGATTTATATACAAATTGCCGAAATCCCTCCCTTATCCTCTCCCATAGCAGTTTTTCGCCGCTCAAAACTTTTTTGCAAAAACGTTTTACTTTACTTGAAAAATATTATACTTTTAACACGGAGTTACCATATTTATTCAAAAAGCCGAAATCGTTATAAAACTTGAACTATTTGAACTAAAACTAAAATTCCGTAGCGTTATTTGGATCATTAATCATTAATTATTACTTGTAGCTTTTTCTTATCCGGACAGGATAACTATCAGCATTTTGTTTTATTCTTTTTCATTACAGGCCACGTAAAATAATGATGTAATGTAAATGTAACTGTAACAGTAATAACTGTACTTGTCTTGCTGCAATCGAATGCTTTGCAGCCTAGAACTCTATTATCTAAAACCTCCAGAATATGAAGTCTAAATTCACACGTTTCATGAGGATCGCGGTGCAAGGCACATTAGCATTGCTGATGACGCTGCACGCATTCTCACAAAGCCGGAAAATCACCGGCCGGGTCCTTGACAACAGGGATAACTCCCCACTCCCTGGTGTATCTGTACAAATTAAAGGCACTAGTAACGGAACACAAACCAAACCAGATGGTACCTATAGCCTTGAGGCGCCATCCGGCAGTACCCTTGTGTTCTCTTTTATTGGTTATCTGAGCCAGGAAAAAGTGGTTAATGGCGCTACTACCATTAACGTCAGCATGTCCTCTGACGTAAAATCTTTACAGGACGTAGTTGTAGTAGGTTATGGCGCCACAAGACGTTCTGACCTGACAGGTGCTGTAGCCTCTGTTAAAACTGCGCAACTGGAAGAAAGGCCCGCAGCCTCTGTAAACCAGGCGCTGGCAGGCAGGATCCCGGGTGTACAGGTTAACACCAACTCCGGCCGTCCGGGTGGTCAGACCAATGTGCGTATCCGTGGTTTCAGTTCTATCAACACTACCAACAACCCGCTCTATGTAATTGATGGAGTGGTAATTCCGGTAGGTGCGCAAACACAGAGCAGTAATGCGATCGACTTCTTAAACCCGAATGAAATAGCATCTGTAGAGGTACTGAAAGACGCTTCCTCTACTGCGATCTATGGTGCGAGAGGTGCGAACGGTGTTATCCTGGTGACTACTAAAAGAGGTAATGCCAGTGGTAGCCGTGTTACTTATGATGTAGGTCTGGCTTACAATACCATCGGCCCAAAACGCGTTCACATGCTGAATGCAAAGGAATATATGCAGGTAGAAGACCTGGCCTGGAAAAATGCACAGACTTATGATCCGGATGGATGGGCCAAAGGTAACTACATATCTAAAGAGCCAAAGTTAAAAAGAACCAATCCTGATCTGTTTGATGCCAATGGCAATCCAAAATATGACACAGACTGGTTTAAAGAATCCGTACAGCATAAAGTATCTCACAGCCACCAGTTAGGCTTTACAGGTGGTGATGAAAACAGCCAGTTTGGCCTGTTCCTGGGTTACAGGGATGATGAAGGTTTGCTGCTGAACTCTTACCTGAAAAGATACTCTGCACGTTTCACATTCGACAGCCAGATGAAAACATGGCTGAAAGTAGGTGGATCACTGGGATACACCAGCCAGAACGAAAACCTGGTTGATATCGGTACCGGTGGTCTGAACTCTGTGCGTATGATCACAGAAGCACTGCCTTTCCTGCCGGTAAGAATGCCAAATGGTACTTTCAGCAATAACAAGCTGTATCCTGGCGCTGAAGGTGGTTCCAATCCTGTACAAATCCTGACCGACCGTAAGTATATCCTGCAAACGCAGAACGTACTGGGTAACGCATATGCAACTATCACCCTGGCCAAAGGCCTGGAATTCCGCTCTGTAGTAGGTGCTAACGTTGTAACCCGTGGCAGGAACGAATGGAACGGCCGTTCCCTCCTGGATATTTCTGCAACCCAGAAAGGTATCGCAATCGTAGCTAACGACAGGGAAACATACTGGTCATTTGAAAACTACCTGACCTACAATAAACGTTTCAACCAGGTGCACTCCATCAATGCTTTAGCGGGTGTGGGTTGGCAGAAAGATGACATCTTTGGTTTCAACGTACGTGGTGAGAACTTCTCTACAGATTACTTCGAGGACAACAGCATTGGTTCCGCTGGTCTGATTCCTTCATCAGGCGCAGGTTCACGTAGACTCGGTTTTGCATTCAACTCCTACTTTGGCCGTGTGAACTATGGCTTTAAAGATAAGTACCTGGTTACCTTCACAGGCCGTGTAGATGGTTCTTCTAAATTTGGTCCCAACAACAAATATGCGTTCTTCCCTTCCGCTGCGTTGGCATGGCGTGCATCTGAAGAACCATTCCTGAAAGGCAATCCAACTATCTCTACACTGAAGTTCCGTACAAGCTATGGTCTGACAGGTAACTCCGAGATCGCTCCTTACAGCTCTCTGGCGTTGTTGACTGCAAGCAACGACTATGCTTTCCCTCTGAACGGTCAGAAAGTACAGGGTGTGGGTACCAGCAGGCTGCCTAATCCGGATCTGAAATGGGAAAAAACAGCACAGTATGACTTTGGTATGGAACTGGGTCTGTTAAAGAACAGGATCTCCCTGGAAGCGGACCTCTACTACAGGAAAACCACTGACATGTTGCTGGAAGCTCCTGTACCAACTACCAGCGGTTACACCGTTATCAGCAGAAACGTTGGTGCAATGGAAAACAAGGGTCTTGAAATCGGCATCAACACTGTGAATATTGAGACCAAAAACTTCTCCTGGTCTACTACCTTCAACATCTCCTTCAACAAAAATAAAGTACTGGCACTGGCTACTCCGGCAGATATCTTCGGTGTAGGTGGTCCTAACTTCACCAACCAGACAAATATCATCCGTGTTGGTGAACCAGTAGGTTCCTTCTGGGGTCTTGTACGTGAAGGCACCTGGGCTACCAAAGATGCAGCTGAAGCAGCACTGTTTAAAGACTACCGTGGTGGTAAACCAATCCTGCCGGGTGATATCAAATACCGTGACGTGAATGGTGACCATGCTATCAATGATGCTGACCGTATGATCATCGGTAATGGTAACCCTGACGGATGGGGAGGTTTCTTCAACACCTTTAAATACAAGAACCTGGATCTGACCGTTGAGTTGCAGTTCGTATATGGTAACGATGTACTGAACATGACACACCACTCCGGTGAAGACCGTACCGGCCTGGCTAACAGCTTCAGCTCTGTTCTGAATTACTGGACTCCGGAACATCAGAATACAGACATTGCAGCTCCCCGTCATCCGGATGCCGGCTATGTAACCAACGTGGATACCCGCTGGGTAGAAGATGGTTCTTTCCTCCGTGGTAAGAACCTGGCACTGGGTTATAATTTCTCTGCTGAAAAACTGAAACGTCTGCATCTCAGCAAACTGAGAGTATATGCTTCTGTACAGAACTTCTTCCTCGCTACCAAATTCAGTGGTAACGATCCTGAGGTAAGCACTTACTCACAGCCATTTGCACAGGGACAAACATTCTTTGATTATCCGAAACCAACTACGTTCCAGCTTGGTGCAAACGTTGCGTTCTAATCTAACACTTATCAAGAAAAAGAGATGCTCATGAAGAACTACATTAAGAAAACCGCGCTCAGCATATTGATCGGAGGCAGCCTGTTTATGACCGGTTGCTCCAACTTCCTGGATGAAAGCGATCCATCCAACCTGTCGCCAGACAGCTATTATACCTTACCAGAACATGCTGATGCAGCTGTATATGCTGCTTATGCCCGCGCCCGTTTCATTGGCAGCGGTGCCGGTATCTTCTCTGCTAACTTCCAGATGCTGGATGCTCCTACAGGTACTGCCGCTACAGCTACAGCTCAGAACTCTGACCTGAACAACCTGCTAGGCCTTGTATATGATGGAGACAACCTCCATGTAAGACAATTCTGGACTGGCGCCTATAGAGTAATTGCACAGGCAAACCTTGCACTTGACAAGATTCCTGGCATCAATCCTATGGATGAAGCACAGAAAAAAAGAACGCTGGGGGAAGCCGCTTTCATGCGCGCATGGTCTTACTTCTACATTGTAAGACTTTGGGGTGATGTACCATTGGTAACGAAACCTCAGTCACCTACTTCACCAGATTTCTATCCGTCACGTACAAGCACAGACAGCGTATACGCCCAGATTGTTGCGGATCTGAAAATGGCTGAAGAAGCTGGCCTGCCATGGATGGATGCTTCCGGTAGAGTAGGACTGGCGGCTATTAAAACAGAACTGGCAAAAGTATATCTGACGATGGCCGGCTATCCGCTGAACAAAGGTGCAGAATATTACAGGCTTGCAGCTGATAAGGCAAAAGAAGTAATTGATTATTCCAAGGCTCATACAAGTGAGCTCAATCTGTTCGATGCTTACAGCCAGTTGCATGATGTAACAACCAACAACAAGGTAGAACACCTGTTCGAGGTACAATACCTGGCAGATATCGAGGGCAACCCGATGCAGTCACTGATGCTACCAAACAACTCCCTGGCAAAGAATATCTCTGCTTTCGGCAGTGGTGTCGGTAGTTCTATCCCAACCTCTTCTTTCTATGATTCATACAAGAAATTCGAGCCGAAGGACAAACGTACAGATCAACAGCAGTTCTTCTTTACTTACTATTTCGTAGATGGTAAAGGCGATACGTTCCGGTTAGACAGACCATACATCTATAAACATTTCGATGTGGCTGGCCATGGTAAACCGGGCGCGCCTGGCACCGGTAGAAGTAACCTGAACATGCCTCAGATCCGCTTTGCAGAAACGCTCCTGATCTATGCAGAAGCCCAGAACAGGGCAGATGGTAATCCTAATGCAGATGCTTATGATGCATTAAACCGTGTACGCGGCAGAGCAGGTCTCGATCCTGTATCAGGGTT
The DNA here is from genome assembly GCF_900102545.1 of Chitinophaga filiformis. Classification (GTDB taxonomy): domain Bacteria; phylum Bacteroidota; class Bacteroidia; order Chitinophagales; family Chitinophagaceae; genus Chitinophaga; species Chitinophaga filiformis. Next base: position 1,339,142 of record NZ_FNBN01000001.1, read on the forward strand.
GGCACAAGGCACCTTTGAAGAAGCGGTATGGCGCGAGCGCTGGCATGAGTTCTGTTATGAAGGTATCACCTGGTTCGATATGGTACGTCTGAGAAAAGTTTACAACGAAGACAATAACGGCTTCGACAACTTTGTAGGACATGTTAACAAAAATTCCGGTGCGACACTGGCAGAGAAACACCTGCTGTTCCCGTTACCAATCCAGGAAATGCGTAACAACCCAAATCTGAGACCTCAGAATACAGGCTACGGTTCATAAGATCAGTTCCTTCCAATAAAAAGAAAGGGCCTCGTTTTGAAACGAGGCCCTTTCTTTTTATTCATAATCTTGTTAGTCCCAGATCTGGTTGGCAGCAGTCAGGATCACCGGCTGTCCATCTGTTACAATGATCGTATGTTCATGCTGCGCTACAAAACTACCGTCGTTGGTTACCAGCGTCCAGCCATCGCCCATATCATAAGCATAAGACGCTTTTGTAGAGATAAACGTCTCAATGGCAACAACACTATTCTTCCGGAAACGATTCCTGTTCATGCGGTCATAATAGTTGGGAATCTCTTTCGGCTCTTCATGCAGACTTCTGCCAACGCCATGTCCCACAAGGTTTCTGATCACCCTGTAACCCATCTTCTTTGCGGTTGACTCAATAAGATGCCCAACATCTGCGATCTTCACACCGCCTCTGATCTCACTGATCGCCTTCTGCAATATCAGCTTTGAAGCATTTACCAGCGGATTATGATTGTGAATGTCATTTCCCAATACAAATGATCCGCCGTTATCACCCCAGTAACCATTCAGTTCTGCAGAAACATCTATGTTCACCAGATCTCCTTCCTGCAGTATTTTATTCCCTGTAGGGATACCATGCGCTACCTCATTATTTACGCTGATACAAGTCCAGCCGGGAAATCCATAGGTCAGCTTCGGTGCAGACTTCGCGCCCATTTCATTCAATAGCCTGCCGCCATATTCATCCAGTTCCTTTGCCGACATACCCGGACTGGCATATTCCCTCATCTTCCGTAATGCAATGCCAACGGCCTCACTCACTGCCTGCATACCAGAAAGGTCTGCATTGGATGTTATAGACATGATCTTAATTATTTTGTTATGTTATGTATAATGGCTGCGTGGATCTCTTCGATAGACTTCATCTTCCCGCTACCATCATAACAAATGATCTTTGTGACAGTAGGGTCAGTATCCGCTAATATTTCATACTCCTGTTTCACCGCCAGCTGAAGGGAAAAATCTTTCTCATGAATATCGTCTTTTCCATTCAGGTACTTCCTTTCCTCACCTGAGCGCCTTTCTGTCAATGCTTTCTCTGTGAAAGAAAAGGGCACATCCAGGTAAACAGAAAGATCGGGCTGGGGAATACGGTTGTATTCATATTCAAACATGTTGATCCATTCGCGCAGCTCTTGTTTCTCTTTTTCTGTATGCAGCTTCGCACACTGGAAAGCAATATTCGACAGCACATAGCGGTCTACCAGTACCACATATCCACTGGCCAGCCATTCGTTGATATTGTGTGCAAATGCCTTTCTGTCTTCGGCAAATAACAGCGCCACCAATTGTGGGTGTACATTTTTCACATCTCCGAACTCACCCCGCAGGAATTTAGCGATCAGTTCTCCGAATACGCCTTCCTGTACAATAGGGAAGTGTACAAACCTTGTTTCTATACCCTGCTTATTAAAATATTCCGTTAGTAAAGCGATCTGGGTAGACTTACCTGCCCCGTCCAGTCCTTCAATGGCAATAAACCTGCTGTTATGCTGCATTAAAAATCAGTTAAAACTATCTGCAAAGATACCACTAATTCAGGGTTAGATCACCGGTTAGACTCCCGCAGTATATTTTTCGCGCGATGCGTAGATGCCCTGCATATTTGCCTCGGCCCATTGAGCCAATCCCTCCAGATGAGGCAGGAGGGAACGCCCTCTTTCTGTAAGGCTGTATTCTACTTTGGGAGGGATCTCCGCATATACCTTACGGACTACCAGTCCATCTGCCTCCAGGATCTTAAGCGTAACAGTCAACATTTTCTGTGAAATATCCCCGATCCCATGATGCAGTTGATTGAACCGCATCGTGCCTTCATGCCCCAGGATGATGATGATCAGCATTGACCATTTGTCACCTAAACGGTCTAATACATTCCTTACCGCACAGTTGCCTCCACCGGCAGCACGATATTTTTTTAAAGTTTCCATCATTTTAATACATTGATAATCAACAATAGTTACTTCGCCGTAACAATCGAACCGAATGGTGCCTTCTTGTCAGGCATTTCCCGGCGTCTTACTTTTGACTTACTAAAAGTAAGTAAAGGCAATTAAGTAACCAATACAGTAAAATTAACGAAAATGGGAAAAATATTAGTAACAGGAGTAACGGGACATCTTGGTCGTATCGTATTAGACAAATTGCTTGCCAAGGTACCGGCTTCCAATGTAAAGGTATTAGTACGTGATGAAGCCAAAGCAGCCCCTTTCAGGCAATTGGGTGTGGAAGTGGCAATAGGTAGCTATGATGATAAAACTTCGCTCGTAAACGCCTTCAAAGACGTGGACAAGCTGTATTTTATATCGGGCAGCGATGTTGCCAAACGCAGTCAACAGCATGAAAATGTGGTGAATGCAGCTGTAGAAGCGAAAGTAGGCCATGTGGTGTACACCAGTTTCCAGCGGAAAAACGAAACCAGCACATCTCCTATTTATTTTGTTGCTTCCAGCCACCTGCTGACAGAAAACCTGCTGAAGTCATCCGGGCTGAAATATACCATTCTTAAACATGGCATATACACCGAGATGATACCGATGTTCATAGGAGACAGGGTACTGGAAACCGGTATGATCTTCCAGCCGGCAGGTGAGGGTAAAACAGCCTTTATACTGCGCAGCGATCTGGCAGACGCCGGTGTGGAAGCACTGACAGGCGAGGGTCATGAAAACCGCAGTTATGAACTGACAGGACCTGCAGCGGTATCTTACGCGGAAATAGCTGCAAAGCTCTCCGCTGTTACCGGTAAAAACGTGTCCTATGTATCGCCAGCGCCGGAAGTATTTGCGGCTGAATTAACAAAAGCAGGTGTACCTGCAGAATACATCGGGTTATTTACAGGATTTAGCGTAGCCACCAAAGAAGGAGAGTTCGCAGGCACCAGCTCCGACCTGGAAAAACTGATCGGCAAAAAAGGAGGAAGCGTAGAAGCATTCCTGGAGCAGGAATACGGCAAATAAGCCCAATAATCAGCACACAGAGAACTGTGAAATAAAGAAGTACCTCGTTTAGATACCGGGGTACTTTCTTATTTTACAGCAGCGTATATACAGATATACCGGGCAACATTTGCCATTAAAACTGTGTTCATAACTACAATGAAGCTGTCGTATAAAAATAATAAGACTTCCGGGGAATGCAGGCTGACATTGGACGAAGAAGAATTCGACCGGTACTTCTACGGAAAAGACCGGAAAGATAAATTGCTGACCATTGCCTGGAACAGGGGCGCCTCCCAGGAAGTGTTAGTTGACGGTGTAAAGTATAACTTCCCATCCAATACCGTCCTGTGCCTGATGGTCAATCAGACCTTTCAGTTCGCTAACCCAACATGCATCGTTGCATGGCAGTTTAACCGGCCGTTTTATTGTATTGTAGACCATGATAAGGAAGTAAGCTGTGTTGGCTTTCTCTTCTATGGCTCGCGCGACATGATGTTCATTGAACTGGATGAAGCCAAACAGTATAAAATTGATCTGCTGCTGAAGGTATTCCTGGACGAGTTCGAAACGGTGGACAATATTCAGCAGGATATGTTGCAAATGCTTTTGAAAAGGCTGATCATTATCATCACCCGTCTGGCGAAAGAACAATATCTGGATGAAGAAGAACTACCGGCAGCAAAGCTGGACATTGTGCGCCAGTATAATCTGCTGGTAGAGAAAAACTATAAGGTTGAACACCGCGTAAAGTTCTATGCAGATCAACTTAACCGTTCCCCCAAGACGCTTGCCAACCTTTTTGCATTGTACAACGACAAGTCGCCTCTCATCATTATTCAGGACAGGGTAATACTTGAAGCCAAACGCCTTTTACTATATACCGATAAATCAGCCAAGGAAATAGCCTATGAGCTGGGGTTTGCAGATGCCGCGCACTTCAGCGCGTTCTTCAAAAAAATCACGTCCTATGCTCCTTCCGATTTCCGGGGCAATAAGCCTTCTATTCTTGCAGGTGGCGACAGTTGTTAAATAGTTACCCCCATGCTATTCATTACCACTTGTAGCCCGTCCTACTATTGCCACAGGTAACGCAACAAATGCTTTATACAGTTGCACTAATGCAGTACTCAGCAGCGCGATGCCCACTATCCAGTTCAGGAGTACCTGTTGCTCCAACAGGTGATCTATCAGAAACCGTCCTGCCAGGGCATATATTGTAAAAGCCAGCGCTGTTCCCATCCCTATAGCCAGCACATAAAAGTTATGCGCGGCCGGATTATCGTTCAGTACATGCTTTGCTTTCAGCACTGCTGTCCAACCTATCCAGAATGGTATATGCAGGGGATTGATAATGCTTAGCAACACTCCTGATAAAAGCGGATGCAAGGATGTAAAAGGCGTTTCCACCTGGAACATCAGCTTCTGCCAGGCGGCAGAAAGGCTGTTAAAGGCCAGTAGCAATAGTACCGCTCCTGTGATAAGGTTAAAGAACCATAATACCTGTTTCAGCCTCTCTAGTTGTTTCACTGCCAGCAGGACAAGGCGCACCAGCAGCATCTCTATAAAAATGGCCGCCACCGCAAACATGGCGACCCCTGTCAGGTTATCGGCAAAGCTGAAATTGGCTACCGTCAGATTCAGCGTGCCCAATGGCAACGAACCCGTAAAACTGATTCCCATGGCCCATCCTATTAATCTGATATGCTGTTTCATAACTGTCTGACCTGCTTTAAGTGTCTTGTATGATGCTGTAACATCTTTATCCCTTCTGTAATATTCATTAAGGAGAGCCCTCTTCTTTCCGCATTCAGTCTGCTGATCCTGTACAATATCGTCCAATGCCGGCATATCTCTTTCCAGGCAAAGAACAGTGAATGCCCCGGGTCATAGACATGTGTTGGCTCGCTACCCGCTCCATTCAATTCTATAATGGAGAAATGCCGGCCTTTATTCAGATCTTCCCAACTTCTGAACTTAATATCCAGGCGACCATAATAAAACCCGGGAATCTGTTTACAGACCATATCTATCGCGTTTGTCAGTGTTCCATTGATCTTGTCGCTCAGGTCAACAAACAGCGCGCCCCGGCTATGGTTACCATAAGGTACTACCACCTGACGTTGTCCTGCCGGCAATACAATATCCAGTGCAGCACCCAGGGTTATCCGGAGGGAAGGCAGCTGCAATAATGCCCTGTCCTGTTGTTCAAGCAAGGTCTCTATAGTCGATGTTCCATCACCGGTAACAGACAGGAATTCTTTCCCGACAATACCGGAAATATGTCCCCGCTTTTCTCCCGGCATGCGGTAATAGAAAATACCGGCTTCCTGCGGATGATCAATATATTCCTGCACAATGAAATCTACTTTACTAAGCCGGCAATAAGTTTCCAGCTCCGCCTCGGAATGCAGCAGCTTTACCTGTACGCCCCGTTCTCCCATATCCGGTTTGGCTATTAAAGGGAAACTTATTCCTTTACTCTTCAATTGATTAATTATTGTTTCAGGAGCGGTACCGGCCCTGCAAAATTGTGTCTGCGGATAATATTGCTGCGGTATCAGGTCATAGATCTCGCTTTTACGCTCCTGTGCAAAACCAGCATTCCTGATACCCGGATTGGCGGCACTGAAGAAAAAGAAGGAACGGGCTTTTATGCTAAGCCATAGCCAGTAAATATATACTGGTCCGTAGATGAGGTAAGACGGCCAGTATTCCCAGTGAAAAGCCCTGATCATTATTCTCCGGGCAGCCAGCTGCCATTTAACTATAGCCTTCTTCCTGCTGGCCCGGTCTTTCCGGGTAAATATCTTTTCAACGTCTCTGCTGATCTGCAGATCTCTATATTGCATCTTTAAATGATCGCCAGCGATAAATATTGAGGTAATACTAACAGTGCTTATCTTATTTTCCCGGTTCATAACCAGGTTATTTCTTACATCACCTTTTCCTGCATGCTGATGAAAACGCAGTATCTCTTCGCTATTGATCTGATCATGTTTTTGATCCAACCAGTCATGGAACCACTGTTTTCTTTCCTGTGCTTCCAGCTCATTATACAAAGTCACCGACGACCAGATATAAGCCTTCTCTGCATCCAGTAACAGGCGATGTTTCTGGAAACCATCCCAGCGGCATTCCCAGAGCTTCCCGTTTCTCCAAACGACCAGTGTAAAGGGTTCTATTCCTTCAAGGGTCGTTTCACGAAATTGCCGTTCTGGATCAGGCGCTGCTATCACATCCAGCAATATTAATCCACGGCTCCTGCGGTATGGTGGTTGACGCAAATGTTTTATAAACGCTCCATTCAACAGCACCACAGCATCTCCGTTGTCTTTCAACGCAATCCAGCTACCGCCTGCATCCGGATCTTTTGGAAAAAGCAGTTGATATCCATTTCCGTAGAAATGCTCAGGATCTGATGCACGTCCTCTTGTTACATGCTCATCCCTGTTGGAAGTAAGGTAGACGCCTGTTGCTGTTGGTATGAAGGTTACTGTACACATGCATTCCTGTGTTTTAGCGTGGAAATAGCTACCCCGAATTCTTCCGGTAGCATAATGGTTGACACCGTACTTACTCCGATTCTCAGTAAGGCCATATGATGAACAGTATGTTCCAGGTTGTAGACCAATTCACGGCTGTAATTTGTTTCTACAGCTCCCGGTTCCTCACTATCATTGCTGTAATCAATACTCAGGACCAATTTTCTGTCTTTCTTATCCAGTAAGGATATGACGCTTGCGAGACTATCAATGGAGCAGGATCTGCTGGTTTCTATCCTGTAATCTCTTTTTCTTTTGTCATAGTTGACTTTCCCTGAGATATAGCCTGTATTCAGCTCCTGGAAGAATTCTATGATATGCCTTGTATGTTGCCCCAATGTAGCATTGGAGAGCAGTTTTATCGGCCGCACATACTGTTCGTCTGTAAGGCGCTCCAGCAGGTCCTGCAATTGCATGAGCAGTCCTGCGAGAGGAGCAGTCACCTGTGATACCGAAGTTGTCATAACACAGTAGATTTAGGCTTAAAAAGCAAATGAAGTACCTGTGCCCTATACACCCATGCCAGCAAAGTGCTGCTTACAAATACCAGTAAAGCATAAATGAAAAGCAGGCCGCCGTCGTCCTGTACAACGATACCGAGTTTGGTGAGGTGGGAGAGGAGTGCCCCGGCCATCAACCCGGTTGCTAATACAGCTCCAAAACCGGTAGTGCGCGGGTAAAGGATCAGGATAGCGGCTAACAGCTCCAGGATACCGATCCCTATGCGCCCCCAGGGTTCCATCCCCAGCTTAGAAAATATGTAAATGGATTCAGGCGCGGCAGTAAACTTGAAGAAGAGTGTCTGCAGCATGATAATCGCAGCCACCAGCCGTAATATCCAGAGAATAACAACCTTGATCATAGTGCTTCTTTTTTGTTGGTGATTACTCTTTATCCTTAATGTTCACCCACTCTTTATCCGCCTTTTCAATGAAACCCCTTGTATCCTTTATCCAGCTTTCCCTGACCTTTGAATCGTAATTGAAATACAGCTTATTGTCTACAATTGTCCAGGTATCAGTTTCGGTAGGCGCTTTATGGCCGTGAGCAGTACCATAAGCGCAGTAGCCGCCATACTGTGGTGCATAGTGTTCCGGGTTGGCTTTGAAGCTGTCAAGATTTTCTTTGGAAGAGAACAGCCATTGCGCGTCTTTCCATGTATACGATAGTTCTTCGCTACCTTTTACAGCCTTTTTTTCTCTGAAAAACGCAACGGGATCATACCCCTTTATGGCTTTGCCTTCCGGCGAAAAAATCTTTTTCTTCTGTGCATTGGCGCCACATGCAGCAAGAAATAATAAGAAGGTGGCGATGATTAGATTTCTCATGTGTTTACATTGTTGGTGTTACTTAACAAATTTGGTCCAGTTCTTATCTGCACTGCTCTTTAAATGCGCTTCGTCCTTATTCCATTTTTCGAGCGTGTTATTGAAATACTTGTTATAAAAGACATGGAGTTTACCGTCCAGGATCTTGAACGTTTTGGGATTGATCTCTACTTTTTCACCGGTAGCGCCCATTGCGTATGCACACCATCCTCCGTACAATGGTTCATATTTCGCAGGATTGGTTTTAAAGGTCTTCCTGTGTTCTTCTGTTGCGAAACGGTATGTTACGCCGTTGTATACTGTGGCAATATCCTTATTCCCTTCAACGGCTTTGTGATCTGTGAAATAGGCAACGGGATCATATCCCTGCAGGGCTAAACCTGATTTGTCTACATTGTATTCCTTTCTGCGAACATCTGCGGTCTGTTGTGCTGAAACTCCGCTTACAAATGCCAGTGCCAGCACCAGTACAGTAATTACCTTTTTCATGATTGCTGTTGTTTTATAAAATGATTTTTTAAACTGATCGTGTTGTCTTTTCGTCTCAAGCCTGTTTTGGGGGCCGGTTGCTTAACAACACTGTAAAACTACAGTTAGGAGAGGCCTTGAAAAATGTCAGCACTTCCCGAAGAGTTATCTAAATTGCCCGAAGTAGGAGGAAGAGGGGGGGTATGTATTTAGTTCTTATAGTCTGACTTCGGTAGAGATTCCGTAGAGGCTATATCCTATAGGCTCTACGGAAGCTCCACCGAGTCCTGAGCGAATACATACCCTTTGGGGAATCTCATTAGAATGGATGACGCTGGCATGGCCCAGACACGCTTCATACACGACGTATACACGACGCATCCCCGGGACATCTATGCCTTAAGGTTGGACCTGTAGGAAATTATACCTGGGGTAAGATCGGGGATTATTGTAAATCAGGGAGGTTGGATGGGAGGAGAGGGCAAATCTTTAACAAATAAAAAAGGACTTCAGCCTTATTGCTGAAATCCTTTTTCTTTCGTGGTCCCACCAGGGCATGATCCTGGGACCCCCTGATTATGAGTCAGGTGCTCTAACCAACTGAGCTATAGGACCTGTTCTTTGCAGAACGAATATTTTGAAACTTTCTCGTGGGTTCCCTTTTTCAGGGAGGGCAAAATTAATTATTTTTTATTCAAATATCCAAATTTCTGATTTTTTTATTCCCGGCATATACCTTTGCACTTTCTTATTCAGCAGTTCATACAATGAAAGGTATTAAAAACATCATCTTCGATCTGGGCGGAGTTATTATCAATCTCAATTATCAGCTGACTTACAAGGCGTTTGAAGACCTTGGAGTAAAAGAGTTCACCAGTTTATACAATCAGTTTACGTTGACTACCCTGTTTGATGACCTGGAGACCGGCAAGATCGAACCTGAAGTATTCCTGAATGAGATGCAGCAGCATACTGCGCCCGGCACTACCCATCAGCAGATCATTGATGCCTGGAATGCAATGCTGCTGGACTTCCCCTTACGCAGGCTGCAGATATTACAGCAATTAAGACAGCATTACGGATTATACCTGTTGAGTAATACCAATGCCATCCACCTGGATGCCTTTAATAAGATATTACAGGAAAGCAGGGGTATTCCTTCGCTGGCATCATTTTTTGATAAAGCGTATTATTCTCACCTGATCGGGTTACGTAAGCCGGAGAAGGAAACATATCAGTTTGTGCTGGACGAGAATGGCCTGGATCCGGCGGAGACCTTATTTATAGACGACACGCTTCCCAACATTGAAGGTGCGCAAGCTGTTGGCATACAAACAATCCATCTCCTGCCGCCTAAGACGATAGCAGATATCTTCAGATAACAATAATGACTATTTGATTTCTTCAAAATCAAGGTAATCTCCCTTATCCGCTTTTTTAGGAGCGGTGTGCTGCTGTTGTGCCTGAGCAGCTTGTCTCTGAGCTTGTTCCTGTTGCTGGTATTGACGGCGGAGATGCTCCTGGATATCTCCCATCTGTCTGCGTACATGTTTTGTAGACTGATATACCGGCACGATGAAGTCAAATACTAATTTGTACAGCAACCAGAACACAAAGGCTAAAAATGCGTATTTCAGTATCATGGAACAAATTTAGCGGTTAATCTGCTTTCAGGGCAGAGAAAAATTGGCCTTTAGGTTTTCTTTAACAGCCGGGAAAGCAGATCAACCTGATTATAAACCCAGTAAAGCGGCACTCTGAAGGGCGGCCTTCTTATTGTACTCCCAGGTCAGTTTACGGTAGTTGATCGCATCAACAATAGTACCGATCCAACATAGTCCTACTGTTAAAATATATAAAATGCCCATACCTATCTGGTTGGTCAGGAAGCGGTGAATACCTGCCGGGCCTATCAGCCCTACGAGGCAGAGGATAAGAATAAGCTGAGGATCTTTTCTCCGTCCTTCATAAATAGCCAGGAAACGCTGACGGGTTTCAATGGAGTAGTCGCGGGTAAGTTCCTGTAGCCATAAAAGCTCTTCCTGTTCAATACCCGGTAAGCTTACAAAATCTGTCATGTATAGTGGTTTTTAAGTTCCGCAAAAGATTGCCATTGTAGTCTGGCGAGTTGGAAAGTGCGATACAGCAGTATTAATACAGCGAACGGTCCCAGAGGATGGCTTTTCAGGGAGGCGCTCCATTCTCCATGCAACAAAAAGTGAATGGAATGACCGAGGCCACAGCCGGGGCACCAGGGTATTCCTATCCTTTTCAGCAGGCAGAAACTTGCGCGGCTATCCTGATCGGGATCCATAAAAAACAACAGCAACAAGGCCGCGGGCCATATGATCAGCTCTATATTAATACGTTGTATGTATGCGTTAATTTGCATATTTCGCATCAGGGGTACAGTTATTATTATTTTTTGAAATCTGTGCGGACAGGGCGTTTTCTCTCGTGAAATTATTTCATACAAGTTAAAGAAAATGTTCTTGGATCAAAATAAAATCCTAATTTTGCATAGGAAAATGATACTAACGAAGGGGACTGAGCGGTCCCCTTCTCGTTTTTTTATGGCAAACGAACAAGTGATAACAAACATCCGGGACATGGCGGCAGAAATGCTTGCTCCCTATCCGGAATACTTCGTAGTAGATGTGCGGATAAAGCCCACAAACAACGTAAAACTCTTTGTAGACGGGGATAATGGCGTACCGGTAGATAAGCTGGTCGCATTTAACCGGAACCTGTACACCCGGCTTGAAGGTGCCAATTTGTTCCCCGACAACGATTTTTCCCTGGAAGTATCCTCTCCTGGATTGGATGAACCGCTGAAACTTCACCGTCAATACGTTAAAAATATTGGTCGCAAAGTAGCCGTTACTTTATTGGATAATTCCGAAAAAGAAGGCAACCTGCTGTCTGTTACAGAGGACAAGGTAACTATTGAGGAGTTGGTAGGGAAGAAGAAAGAGAAAAAAATAACTGAAATAAATTTAATTGAAATCAAGCACACGAAGGTGTGCATCGTGTTTTAAAATATAATAATATAACCGAAACATGGCTAGTATTAACCTGATTGAGTCATTCACGGAGTTTAAGGAGGCGGAAAACATTGACCGCCCGACGTTAATGAAAGTGTTGGAAGATGTGTTCAAAACTCTTCTCCGTAAAAAGTATGGCTCTGATGAGAATTTTGACGTGATTGTAAATACTGAGAAAGGTGACCTGGAAATTTTACGCCGCCGTACCATTGTAGCAGATGGCGAAGTGGAAGATGATAATGCCCAGATTGCTTATTCTGAAGCCATTTTAGTTGAACCGGACTATCAGGTAGGGGAAGATCTTTACGAAGAAGTGGAGATCATGGATTTTGGCCGCAGGGCTATCCTGGCGGCGAAGCAAACCCTCTCTGCCCGTATCGGTGACCTGAAAAAGAACATTCTTGTAAAGAAATATGCTGACCGTGTAGGAGAAATTGTAACAGGTGAAGTGTACCAGGTATGGAAAAAAGAAGTTTTATTGCTTGATGATGAAAGGAATGAGTTAATTTTACCTAAATCTGAACAAATTCCTACCGATTATTTCAAGAAAGGGGAAAATGTAAGGGCAGTAGTGAAAAAAGTGGAGATGAAGAATAATGCTCCGCTTATCATTCTTTCCCGCACCCATCCGACCTTCCTGGCTAAATTGCTGGAAATTGAAGTTCCCGAGATCTTTGACGGCCTAATCGTAATCAAGAAAATCGTACGCGAACCTGGAGAAAGAGCTAAAGTGGCTGTTGAATCCTATGACGACCGTATTGACCCTGTCGGAGCCTGTGTGGGTATGAAGGGTAGTCGCATACATGGGATTGTACGTGAGCTGCGTAACGAAAACATAGATATCATTAACTATACCTCCAATATACAATTGTTGATCCAGCGTGCATTGACGCCCGCAAGGATCAGCCGTATGGAAGTGGATAATGATAATAAATATGCATCTGTTTTCCTCAAGGCAGACCAGGTGTCCCTGGCAATCGGTAAAAAAGGTGTCAATATTAAACTGGCCTGCGAATTGACGGGTTATGAGATTGATGTCTTCCGTGACGAAGAGCAGGAACAGGCTGAATATGACATCGACCTGGGAGAATTCTCAGATGAAATCGAAGAATGGGTACTGGATGAACTCAAACGTATTGGTTGTGACACTGCCCGCAGTGTACTCGACCTGACTGTAGAAGAACTTGTACGCCGTTCAGATCTTGAAGAGGAAACAGTAAAAGAGGTAAGAAGAATACTACAGGAAGAATTTGATAAAGAGTAGGTTCACTCCACAACTTCCCCGGGATGTGGGCTTGCTTGACCGAAAGTATTTTTAGTTATTGTTAATTGTTAAAAAGGAGTCCCGTTAGCTAACGGGAAAAATGGGGAGGCCCGAGATTACAATATGCCTGAAGTAACAAACAACACGCCACGATTGCTGGCTGCAGCCAAGGAGTTCAATATTGGTAAGGAAACGCTGATCGATTTCCTTGCTAATAAGGGCTATGATATGGGGGGCTTTGGCTCACCCAATGCCCGTCTTACGTCCCAGATGTATGCAGCTTTGCAGTCCGAGTTCCAGCAGGACAAGGCTAACAAACGCAAAAGCGACCAGATAGCCCTGCCTAAAGGAAGTGTGTTAGATGCAATGAAGAAGAAAGAGAAGGAAGAAGCAGAGGCAGCAGCCAAGAAGAAAGAAGCAGCTCCTAAAGAGGAACCCACACCCGCGGCCGCAGTTGAAGCGCCTAAGCCTGAACCCAAACCAGAACCAAGGCCGGAACCTAAGGCAGAGCCTAAGCCCGAACCTAAACCGGAGCCTAAGCCTGAACCTAAACCCGAGCCAAAACCGGTACCGGTAGCGGAAGAAAAACCTGTTGTCAAAACAGAAGAAGCTCCTAAAGAGCCTGTCGTAGCTCCTCAACAGCCTGTTGCTGAGAAAACGCCTCCTCCTGTACAGACACAACCGGAAACTCCGGAAGTTACTAAAACAGACGCTCCAAGGATCAATGGTCCGAAAGTGATCGCCACTATTGACCTGGATGCATTAAATAAACCTAAGAGACCTCCTACGCCACCAGCACAATTCAAAAAGCCGGAACAGGAGGAGAATCCAGTTGTTGCAAAACAACCGGAACAACCTACTGCCAGCGAGAAAGACAAGGTAAAAGAACCTGCTCCGCAAACTCCGGCACAACCGCAACCCGTTGCACAGCAACAGCCTCCGGTAGAAGCAGCCAAACCTGCCCAACCTGAAGCCAAACCGCAGCAACCCGTTCAGCCAGTACAAAACGTACAACCAGTACAAGAAGAAAAAACAACGACACCTGCTGCTGAAAAACCTGCTGTCCCCGCTGTGGAAGAGAAACAAGCGCCGGCAGCCGAAAAATCGGCAGCTGCTCAGGAAAAAACTAAAGAACCGGCAGAAGCGAAAGAACAACAACCCGCACAGAAACCGGCCGCACAGCATATGGACGAAGTTGCAGCAGACATTGCATCAGACCAGGAGGATAACGGTGGAACAGCCGTTATTGAAAATATACAGGCCGAAAAACTCACCGGTCCTAAAGTGATCGGAAAAATTGAGTTGCCTGTACATTCAGAAAGACGCGACAACAAGGGTAACAGTAATTTCAACCGCGGTGGCGGCGGCAATAACAACAATGCCGACAACAACCGCAAGCGGAAACGCATTATCGTTGAAAAGAAACCTGAACCTATCCAGCCAGGCGATCTTTCAAAAGGTGGTAACACCGAAAACCGCGGCCCAGGTAACCGTGGTGATTTCAACAGAGACAACCGTCAGGGTGGTAACCGCGATAACCGCGACAACCGCGATAATTCCAACAGACCAGCCGGTGGTCCTAGCAGACCACACGCCGCACCTAACCGCGATGGCCGCCCAGGCGGACCAGGTGGTAACCGTCCAGGTGGTGGACAGCAGCATGGCGGTGGTAACCGTCCAGGAGGCGGACCAGGTGGTAACAGACCAGGCGGTGGACAACATGGTGGCGGTAACAGACCCGGTGGCAACTTTGGTAACCGTCCCGGTGGCCAGGGTAACTTCAACCGTGATCGTGACCGCGACAGGAAGCCTGAAGAGAAAGAAATCGATAAGAACGAAATCCAGAATAAGATCAAGGAAACCATGGCCAAAATGACTGGCGGTGGTAACCGTGGTAAGAACACCAAAGCTAAACAACGTCGTGAGAAACGCCACGAGCTCGCAGAGCAAATGGCTAACCAGGGCGCTGAAAGCAACAAACTCCAGGTAACAGAGTTCGTATCTGTAAGTGAACTCGCTAACCTGATGGATGTAAGCTTTGCTGAAGTGATCTCAAAATGTATGGGACTCGGTATCATGGTGTCTATCAACCAGCGTCTGGACGCAGAGGTGATAGAACTGGTAGCAGGAGAGTTCGGATATGAAGTAGAATTTATCGGAGTAGATGATGCGGATGAAATAGAAGAAGAAGAAATCACTGATAATGAGGAAGATCTGATCCCAAGAGCACCTATTGTGACCATCATGGGTCACGTAGACCATGGTAAGACCTCCCTGCTCGACTATATCCGTAATGCAAACGTAGTATCAGGTGAAGCCGGGGGTATCACCCAGCACATCGGTGCCTACCAGGTAGTTACTGCGTCCGGTAAAAAGCTCACCTTCCTGGATACTCCGGGTCACGAAGCCTTTACCGCGATGCGTGCCCGTGGTGCCAAAGTAGCGGATATCGCCATCATCGTAATCGCAGCAGATGACGCCATCATGCCACAGACACGTGAAGCGATCTCCCACTCACAGGCTGCAGGCCTGCCAATGGTATTCGCTATCAACAAAGTGGATAAAGACGGCGCTAATCCTGAAAAGATCAAAGAACAGCTGGCAGGTATGAACCTGTTGGTGGAAGACTGGGGTGGTAAATACCAGAGCCAGGAAATTTCTGCCAAGAGCGGTCTGAACATAGACGTCCTGCTGGAAAAAATACTCCTGGAAGCAGAATTACTCGAACTGAAAGCTAATCCTAACAGAGAAGCTTCCGGTAGTGTGATCGAAGCATCCCTCGATAAAGGCCGTGGTTATGTAGCTACCGTACTCGTACAGAGCGGTACCCTGCATCAGGGCGATACTATCGCCTCCGGTTCTCACTTCGGTAAGATCAAGGCGATGTTTAACGAGCGCGGCCAGCGTGTTGATTCCGTAGGACCATCTTCACCGGTACAGGTGCTGGGTCTGAACGGCGCGCCGCAGGCGGGTGAGAAGTTCCGCATGTTCGAAGATGAATCCGAAGCAAAAGAAGTGGCTAACCGCCGTGCCCAGATCATCCGTGAACAGGGTATCCGTACCAAGAAACACATCACACTGGATGAGATCGGACGTCGTCTTGCACTGGGTAACTTCAAACAGCTCAACCTCATCATCAAGGGTGACTTTGACGGTTCTGTAGAAGCGCTGAGCGACTCCCTGCAGAAACTGTCTACCGAAGAGATCGTAGTAAGCGTGGTACACAAAGCAGTAGGTCAGATCACAGAATCCGACGTATTGCTGGCAACTGCATCCGACGCGATCATCGTAGGTTTCCAGGTACGTCCTTCTTCTCAGGCATCCAAACTGGCAGAGAAAGAGAACATCGAGATCCGTACTTACTCCATCATCTACGACGCTATCGACGAGCTGAAGAGCGCGATGGAAGGTATGCTGGAGCCGAAGATCGAGAAGAAAGTGGTAGCCAACGTAGAGATCCGCGAAACTTACCGTTTCGACAAGGTAACCGTAGCAGGTTGTTTTGTACTGGACGGAAAGATTACCCGCAACACCCGTGTAAACCTGGTGCGCGAAGGTATCGTAATCTACACCGGCGAACTCGCCTCTCTGAAACGCTACAAGGATGACGTGAAGGAAGTTGCCTCCAACATGGAGTGTGGTCTGAGTATCAGAAACTATAGCGACCTCAAGGTGGGCGATATAGTGGAAGGCTTTGAAGAAGTAGAAGTTAAGAGGACTTTATAATATCAGTATAAACTTTTGTTAAAAAGATAAGCCGCCCAATAGCGGCTTATTTTTTATTGGCTATTTTTGAATTTCACTGCACTCGTTAACATGAATAAAATTTTTGCACTTTCTGCGGGTACTTTACTCTTTTGTCAGGTAGCCGTAGCCCAGCAGAAAATGGTAGCTGATAAAATTGCAGCTATCGTGGGGGATAAAATCATTCTCAGATCAGACATTGAAGGCGAGATGGTCAATCTGCAGCGTTCCACGCCAGATGGTACCATACCACCCAATGCCCCCTGTATGATAATGGAACAGATCATTGCCCAGAAGGTAATGGTGATGCAGGCAGAAAGAGATAGCTTGCCCGTAAGCGAACAGGATGTGGACGGCCAGATTGACAACCGTATCCGTTACTTCGAAGACCTCTATGGCAGCCGTGAGAAAATGAAAGAGGTAACAGGATATTCCATTTACCAGCTGCGTGAGCGCTTCCGCCAGCCTATTAAAGAAGGGCTGCTGGCAAAGGCGATGCAGGACAAAATCACGGGTTCAGTAAAGGTGACTCCCTCCGAAGTAAAGAAATATTTCGACGCTATTCCTAAAGACAGTCTCCAGTTCTACGAATCTGAACTGGAAATCGGTCAGATCGTAATACTGCCCAAAGCTACCAAGGAAATGGACCAGTATGCAATAGACCGCCTGCTGGAATTCAAGAAACAGGTGCAGGATAAAACCAGCGACTTCGGACGTCTGGCAATACTTTACTCAGAAGATCCAGGTGCCAAGGAAAATAAAGGGGTATACATCCTGAACCGTAATGACAAACAATGGGACCCGGACTTCCTGGCGGCATCCTTCCGTCTGAAAGAAAACGAGATCTCCTCTCCAATAAAAAGTCAGTTCGGTTACCACCTGATCCAGTGTATCAAACGCCAGGGC
The DNA here is from genome assembly GCF_900102545.1 of Chitinophaga filiformis. GTDB lineage: Bacteria > Bacteroidota > Bacteroidia > Chitinophagales > Chitinophagaceae > Chitinophaga > Chitinophaga filiformis. Next base: position 1,356,672 of record NZ_FNBN01000001.1, read on the forward strand.
GACAACATCACCGTACAGCACATCCTGCTGAAACCGAATGTGACCCGTAACGATCTGTCAGAGGCAACCAAAAAACTGGATAGTATCCGTCTCCTCATTCTGGATGGAAAAATGACATTTGGTGAAGCCGTTGTAAAGTACAGCGATCTTCCGATGGCTAAATTTGACGGCGGTATGCTGCAGAACAGAATGAACGGTAGCACCCTGATCACTATCGACCAGCTGGATCAGCCTTCAGAAAGAGATATCGTGCTGCTGCTGGACACCCTGAAACCAGGAGGCATTTCCAGACCAATGCCTTATGTGGATGATCAGCCAGGTGGCCGCAGTGGTGTACGTATTATCTATCTGAAAACACGTACCAACCCTCACCGGGAAAATATGACAGACGATTATGCCCGTATCCAGCAGCGCACCCTCCAGCTGAAACAACAGGAGGCCCGCGATAAATGGCTAAGGGAGAAGATACCAACATACTACATCCATGTGGAAGACGAGTTCAAACAGTGTAACCACATCGCCCAATGGATGGGAAGTATAGCAAAACAATAACACATATAATACAATAGCAATCCCCGGTATAAATATACCGGGGATTGTTGTTTCAGGGACTACCCTGCATTTATCATTGAGCGTTGGGGGTTCCGCTTTTTACCCGTAACTTTGCGCCTTCAATTCTAATAGGGATGAGTGATGCCATAAAACATGAATGCGGACTAGCGTTTATCAGACTTAGAAAGCCGTTCTCATATTACCAACAGAAATACGGATCAGTTTTCTACGGCCTCAACAAGTTGTACCTCCTCATGGAGAAACAACATAACCGCGGACAGGACGGAGCAGGTATAGCCACAGTAAAGTTGAACACAGAACCGGGAGTACCATTCATGCATCGCCTGCGAAGCAGCGCACCGCAAGCCATCGGAGATATCTTTGCCAAGGTCAGAGACGAAATAGACGAAATAGAAAAATACCAGCCGGAAATCACCAAGTACCCTGGCCTCATGAAAGGCCACATACGTTTTCTCGGAGAGCTGATGATGGGTCATCTCCGCTACGCCACCCAGGGCAAGAATAACGTAGAACTCTGCCACCCTTTTGTACGTCACAATACCATTCCTGCACGCAACCTCGCCCTTGCCGGTAACTTTAACCTGGTGAACGTAGATGAACTGTTCAAGTTTGTAAACGTGGAACCGGGAGAAACACACCGCAACAGCGACCTTGCTGCTATGCTGGAAGTATTGCACCACTTCCTCAGTAAGGAAGACGAAGAAAGACGCAACGGGCTGGATGTGAAAAATATCCTCCAGCAGGCATTTTCCATGTTTGACGGAGGTTATCACGTGTGTGGACTGATCGGTAGCGGAGACGCATTCGTTATGCGCGACGCCCACGGTATCCGTCCATCTTACTATTATATTAATGAGGATGTCATTGTTGCTGCATCTGAACGTGCCGCTATCCGCACAGCGTTCAATGTAGGAGAGAATGAAGTACTGGAGCTCATGCCGGGTAATGCCCTGATCGTTAAGGAAAACGGGGAATACAGCGTAGAGCAGATCCTCGCACCAAAAGAGCGCCGCGCCTGCAGCTTCGAGCGTATCTATTTCTCCCGCGGAAATGACGAAAAGATCTATAAAGAGCGTACCGCTTTAGGATACCACCTGTCTGAAACTGTGCTGAAAAGCATAGACAATGACCTGCGTAATACCATCTTCTCTTTCATTCCCAATACAGCTGAAATTGCCTTTTATGGTATGCTTAAAGGACTGGAAGATTATCTGAATAAGATAAAAGTAGAACGTATCCTGTCATGGGGTAAAGACTTTGACGAAGAGAAACTGACGGAAATGGTGAACCGCCGTATCCGTATAGATAAAATAGCCATCAAGGACGTGAAAATGCGCACCTTCATTACCGCAGACACCAGCCGTAATGAGATGGTACAGCACGTTTACGATATCACTTATGGTACCGTACGCCCGGGTATAGATACTCTGGTGGTAATAGATGACTCCATTGTGCGTGGTACCACGCTTCGTGAAAGCATCATCAGGATGCTGGACCGTCTGGGACCAAAACGTATCATCGTGGTATCGTCTGCGCCGCAGATCCGCTATCCGGACTGCTATGGTATCGACATGAGTAAAATAGGGGATTTTGTAGCCTTTAAGGCAGCTATCGAGCTGTTAAAAGATCACGGCAAGGAACACATCCTGCAGGAAGCCTACGGCCTCTGCATGGAACTGCAACGCACCAATACCCTGCATGCACAGAACGTTGTCAGAAACATTTATAAGCCGTTCACAACAGCTGAAATCTCAGCGAAGATCGCCGAGATCATTACTCCTTCTGATATCAATGCTAAAGTGGATGTGATCTACCAGTCCATCGAAAGTCTGCACCAGGCTTGTCCGAACAACCTGGGAGACTGGTACTTTACCGGCAACTTCCCGACGCCAGGCGGTAACCGTGTAGTGAATAAAGCATTTATGAACTACATGGAAGGTAAAAACGAAAGAGGATACTAAAAATATAAAAGGGCTCGTGTAAAACGGGCCCTTTTTTTATGGAGATGTCTATTATTAAATTTCCTTTAAATCCGCTGTTCCCTGCCCCGCAGAGCCTCCTGTATAACACTTACTTTCAGTAAAATCCGTAAATTAGTTAGTATTAAATAAGAACTAACTCAAACCGGAACAGCAATCTCTTGTTGCTACATAATAACATTGTTGTTATGAAAACATTATTACTTATCCGTCATGCCAAATCAAGCTGGAATGACCCCGACGTAGACGATTTTGACAGGCCTCTCAATAAACGCGGCAAACAGAACGCCCCGGAAATGGCCCATCGTCTCTCAAGCCGGGGTATTATGCCAGAGCTGCTTATTGCCAGTCCTGCAAAACGTACCAAAAGTACGGCGCGGCTCATGGCGAAAGAGTGGCACTATGACAAAGACGCTATCCTGCTGGAGGAGGAACTGTACCTGTGTTATGCCTCTACCTTTCTGAAAGTGATCACGAAGATTGACGACGACATAGATACAGTAGCCCTGTTTGCGCACAATCCAGGTATTACGGACTTTGCCAATTATGTAACCCAGGAAATCAGGATTGATAATATTCCCACCTCAGGTGTATTTGCTGTCCAGGCAAATATTCAATCGTGGAAAGACTTTGACAGAGCCAGGAAGTCCTTCCTTTTCTTTGATTATCCCAAACAGGAAGTTGTCTGACGTTAATCCTTGGCTATCTTATTGTATGAAACAGTAATCCCCTTTATCAATGAGGAGCTGAACCCCTGATGTTCCATCTCGTTAAGGCCGGCAATAGTACAGCCTTTAGGAGTGGTCACCTTGTCTATTTCCTCTTCCGGATGACGATTTTCCTTGATCAGCAGTTGCGCAGCGCCTTTTACTGTCTGCGCTGCGATGAGATTTGCTGTACGGGCATCAAAGCCGATCTCAATACCGCCCTGTATGCTGGCCCTGATGAAGCGTAATGCATAGGCAATACCACAGGCGCCCAGTACGGTGGCTGCTTCCATCAGTTTTTCGTCGATGCTTACCGCCACGCCCAGCTGATTGAACATCTCTGTTACATAGGCCTCCTGCTGTTGAGACACATTTTTATGGCAGATACAGGTCATGGACTCCTGTATAGCAATAGCTGTATTGGGCATAGCACGTACTACCGGCATACCGGCACCTGCTATATCTTCCAGGTCGTTGATAGAAACCCCCGTTATTACACTGATCAGCATATGACGGGAAGGATCGAAAGCAGCTTTTACCTGCGACAATACTTCTCTGACATTATACGGTTTCAATGCCACTACAATGACCTCAGCACCCCGTATTGCCGCTTCATTATCAGAAATTGTTTGTACTCCTAATGATTGTAAATCGCTTAATGAAGCAAGATGACGTTTGGTCACAGTCAGGTCTGCAGGCGTTGAAAACCCGCTCTTTAACAGCCCCTGTGCTATCGCTTTTCCCAGATTACCACCTCCGATGATGGCTATTTTCTTGTTAGACATGTTCACTTATTACTTTAAATCCTTCGGAAGGTAGAACAAAAATTTGTTACTTCGCATCCCTAAATCCAGCGTGCAATGACGAAAGTATTTTATTGTGTGGTCTCATGTCTTATCCTATGCCTGTTTACTCAAATAACCAATGCGGCCAAGCCGCCAAAGAAAGTGAAAGGAAAAGTGGTCCGCGTGATAGATGGAGATACATTTGAACTGCTGGTCAATAAAACTACTTACAAAGTCCGCTTAAGCGCTATCGATGCGCCTGAAAAAGGACAGGATTTCTACCAGAGAAGTAAACAGGCCCTGGCAGATATGTGCTTTAATAAAACGATCACGGTAGAACTGCTGCGCAAAGATCAATATCAACGCTGGATAGGGGATGCATACAATACAGATGGCCAGTATATCAATGGCAGAATGATCTCTGACGGATATGCATGGCATTACACTGAATATTCGAAAAGCGCACCACTGGCAGCAGCGCAGGCAACTGCCAAAAGACAGAAAATAGGTTTGTGGTCACTCTCCAAACCTGAAGCGCCATGGCTGTTCAGAAAAGAAAAACGAAAAGACAAGTCACATCGTAAAGCTGCTTAGGCTTTTTACTTATATTGCTGATTACTTCATCGTTTACAATTTCTAATGATTGTTGACCTGCTTGTTGAATATGTCAGTGAATAAGCTCAATGCACCAACACACCATCTTAGCGGCCAGGCTTTTTATATGCGTCTGCAGGAAGCAGCCAACAGGATATCTCCGACAGAAACGCTGCGACAGCTCCGGCACTTGCTGGAACAGCTTTTCCGCTATCTTACAAAAGAAGAAACCCGCAGTTTCGGCAACCTGTTTGCCCGTATGCAATTCTTCTTCGATAAATATCCCGTTCCTGCCACTTTACAGGAGCAACTCACTGCGCTGCGCATTCATACACACAAAGCCGTTATTGGAACACTGACTGCAGATACCGAATTATCGCTCGTCTGCATACAGACCATGGCGAATACCATACAGCACTTCTGTGAAGTGCCTGTTCCGGAAATACTCACGCAACTTTGTCTTCCCGTACAGGGAAGTACCCTGGCTTATACGACTCAGCTTTCAGCAGCGTTGGTACCACAACTGAAATGCCTCGTTACCGCGATTGGTCCTTTACAGAAAAGACCTGATCAGGCGCCGTATTTCATGCTGGACTGCCGCAATGACGATCTGGGAACATTTCAGTTAATGATCTCTGAAAGTGTACAGCCGCATACTACACTTTTGCATACCCAGTTACGTGCTTATGACACCGTGCACATACTGCACTGCAGTAAAACGGAGGCGCCAGGTTTATACGAAGCAGTCAATACCACCCGGATCATTCTTGAACCAGATCTCCTGATAGACATCAGTGACCTAGCAGAATGCTTCGGCAGGCAGGGAGCAGGTAAACTCCTTTACCTGGTAAAAAAGCTGGTACCGCAAACACCCGGTGTGGCGGCATTCAAAGGGAACGTGGTAAACGCCCTGCTGGACAATGTACTGCGCAACCCCGAAATGGACCTGCGACAGTCCTTTGTAGAAGCAGTAGCAGAAAATGTATTGCAGGCGGCTGCCTACGGCCGGGTAGAACTCAACAACATGTTTACCGACATTCGTACGAAACACTGGCCTAATCTGTTGCAGTCAGCGGCAGAACTACATAACCGTCCTGTCAGAATAGAGCCTACGTTTTTCTCTGCCTTATATGGATTACAGGGGCGACTGGATATCCTGGCGGAAGATGATAAGGACCCGCTACGCAAGGAAATCTTTGAGTTAAAAAGCGGCCGTTCTCCGGACTATGGAGCCTGGAAGAACCATGAGATGCAGGTGGTAGGGTATAATCTGTTGCTGCAATCAGCTTTTGGTGATGAGCGCTGTGGCAGTTCTGCTATCTTGTACTCAGCCGCCAATGATACCCCGCTCCGGAATGTAAGCAGTAACCGGCCTGCAGAAAATGAACTGCTGGCTTTGCGTAATGAAGTCGTCTCTCAGCTACTACGGTTGGCTGCGGGGGAATACGACATCCTTGACCAGATCACCACAGAAGCTGCGGAGGGTCTCCCTTCCTTCAGTGCTGTACACTTTACTGCATTCGAAACGGTATATACCACAGCGTCTCCTTTATTGCGTACTTACTATCAGCAGTTCCTGTCATTCCTGCTACGGGAATACCTGCTGGCAAAATGCGGTATGTATTCGGCGCCCGAGCGGGAAGATGACTCAGAAGGCTTTGCCGCCCTCTGGCTATTGTCTGAAGCCGAAAAGCTGGAGCGTTTTAATATCATTCCCGGATTGCAGTTCCGGCATTTCGATGCGGAAAGCAGTACGGTTGTTTTCAATATTCATATTCCGGTCAATCATAATTTCCGTATTGGCGATACTGCCATCATTTACCCCCGGTCTCCGGAGGGCTTATTTCCGCTGCGGCACCAGGTACTGAAGGGTAGGATAGATGCCCTGGGGAAGGACAGCCTTACCTTTTCATTGAACAACCGGCAGATCACGCACGACTTTTTCGGGCAACAGCAGTTATGGGTCATAGAACATGATATCTATGAATCCAATTACTGGGTAGCGGCAACATCCCTGTTTCATGTACTGGAACCCCGGTTTGCTCAGCGGATGGAATTATTGCTGGGACAGCGGGCACCACTCTCCGCGCCACTGAACATACCCTGTCCACAGATGTATAACAGCAACCAGCAGGCTATTTTGCAGGCTGCCCTGGAGGCAAAGGATTATTACCTCATACAGGGTCCTCCGGGTACAGGCAAAACCTCTGCACTGTTGACAGCATTGGTCTCTTCCCTGGTAAGTACCGATAGCCAGACGGTGATCGTTGCTTTCACCAACCGTGCGGTAGAAGAGATCTGCCGGAAACTGGAGGATAAAGGTATCCCTCATCTTCGTATGGGCAGTCGCCGCTCGGCTACGGAGCACCGGCTGCGTCAGTTTTGTCTGAACGGAGATATTGAGGGCGCCGGAAAGTTCATCATGAACCAGCGCGTATTCGTGGGTACGGTAGCTACTATGGCCACACGCCTCCACCTTTTACAGCTACTGGGTGTAAAGATGGATACGCTGATTGCAGATGAAGCATCTCAGCTCACAGAACCCCAGTTATTAGGATTGCTGATGCCTTTCAGGAAATTTATTTTGATAGGGGACCAGAATCAGTTGCCTCCCGTAGTGGCGCAGGCTGACCAGTTCTGCCAGACGACGCAGCCTTTATTGATTGCGCAGGATATTACAGACCTCCGCTGTACGCTCTTCGAACGACTGATCCAGCGTTGTAAGACGATGCAGTGGCGCCATGCATGGGGCATGCTGAATACGCATTTCAGGATGCACAATGATATCGCGTCTCTCATCAACCACTATTACGCAGGCCAGCTCTCGGCAGGTAATCCATTACAATCACTTCCTTATAGTCCAGAAGAACATACAGATACTGATAACTGGTCTCATGTACTTTCCAGAGGACGTACTGTCTTTATACCCAGTCCGCATGAGCCTACATCCAAAATGCACCGTACAGAAGCCCAGCAGGTAGTATCCCTGTTGCGTCATCTCCGGCAGCGGTACGGCCATCGTTTCAGCAGTGAGACGGTAGGAGTCGTAACGCCCTGGCGTACACAGATAAGCCTCATCAGGGAACTGATAGGAAATGATGATGAGCTGCAGGCTATCAATATCGATACGGCAGAACGGTTTCAGGGGGCAGAGAATGATATCATTATCGTATCGCTGGCGGTGTATCACCCCGTTCAGTTGGGGCAGTTACAGAACCTGGGGGCATTTCACTGGGAAGACAGCAGGGTAGAAGTGGACAGGAAGCTGCTGGTAACGCTTTCCCGCGCCAGGCACCAGGTAATCATCATGGGCCATGAGCCTGTATTGAGGGCCAGCAGGCATTATACCGACCTATTGAACACTATCACGAAATGTTCATAAAAAAAGCCATCTGTCATGAAACAGATGGCTTGTATGTCAGACAACATCATATGATCATTCCTGGAAAGCCAGGCTTTAATCCAGTGTTACATGGCTCCAGTTTTCACCGCTCTTAATGCGGTAGAGTTGCATTTCGCTGATATCAAATTGCTCAGCGATCTGCTTCATTGTTTTTCTGCCGGGCTTTGCCAGCAGGCGTTTAATACTCTTTACTTTGGTAATGTTCAGCTTAAGCCCCTTTACACGGTTCCGCTGTTTTTCCTTGTAGGCTAACTTAGCGGGACTGAACTGCTGATGAGCTTCCATCTCTTCTTTAGTAGCCCACTGCAGATTGGTGGCCTTGTTATTTTTTTTATCGTAATCCATGTGGATAACGTACTTATAGGTACGTCCCGGCTTCTTATTAAACAACTTTGCGACTTCCCGGTGAAGGTAAAGGGATTGGTAACTATCCGCAGGCTTTACATTCAATACTGTATAGCCCTCTACCGTGGAGCCGGACAACAATTTCCCGTCTGAAATATCTTCGTAATAGCTGATCACTCTTCCCATGTTAGATACTGCATACTTTTTACGCAGGGCAGATTTATTTTTAATCTGCAAGTCTTTCCAGACTTCATTTTTCAGATTTTTAATCGTGGCCATGTGAAAGAAATTTAATAGTTGAACCTGGGGTTTATCCGTAAACGTTACAATCTTCTACTTCATTCTTTGCTGGCAGTAGGCTTTGGTCAGTAAGGGGAGATGTCCGCTCAATTATATGATCTTTGTAATGTACTGCTATTGTATCTAACACTTCTTCTACAGCTGCCAATGTACTGCAAGTTACTAATTGCTGCCTGAATTCTTTGATATGAGGTAACCCTTTCAGGTAATTGGTATAGTGTCGTCTCATTTCAAGTATTCCCACCACATCTCCTTTCCACTGTACGGAATGCCTCAGGTGTTTTTTACATACTTCTACACGTTCCAAAACAGATGGTGGAGGCAAATGTTCACCCGTTTGCATAAAATGTTTTATTTCATTGAAGATCCACGGATATCCGATAGCGGCACGTCCGATCATGATCCCATCTACTCCGTATTTCTGGCGGGCTGCAATAGCCTGCTCGGGGGTACATATGTCCCCGTTACCGAATATAGGGATATGAATTCGTGGATTGTTTTTGACCTTTCCGATCAATGTCCAGTCGGCATTTCCTTTATACATCTGTGTGCGGGTACGACCGTGGATGGTTAGTGCCTGGATACCAACATCCTGCAGGCGCTCCGCCACTTCTTCAATGTTTTTTGTATCATCGTCCCAACCCAATCTCGTTTTTACGGTTACCGGCAAACGGGTCGCTTTTACTACCGCGGCTGTCAGCTTCACCATTTTGGGAATATCTTTCAGAATACCGGAACCTGCGCCTTTACAAACCACCTTCTTCACCGGACAGCCGTAGTTGATGTCCAGCAGATCAGGGTTTGTGGCCTCCACAATCTGGGCGGCCATTGCCATTGGTTCCTCGTCGCCACCGAATATCTGAATGCCCACAGGGCGCTCATAATCAAATATATCCAGCTTCTGCCGGCTCTTAATGGCATCACGTATAAGTCCCTCCGAAGAAATGAACTCTGTATACATCAGGTCCGCACCTTTTTCTTTACACACCGCACGAAAAGGCGGGTCACTAACATCCTCCATTGGAGCAAGCAATAGCGGAAAATTGCCTAATGTTATATTTCCAATCTTTACCATTTTCTCATTTGTAGGCTGACCTCCTTCTTCCGGGGAAATCCGGAAACCAATTGTCAACTCGATTTCGCACTGTAAATTTACGCAAAATTAATCTATGACAGGCCGTTTGAAGCAATATCCGCCATCATTACAGTTCGCAGCATTTGTAGGCTTATTTCTGATATTTACAGTCTTATACGTGTTCTTCCTCGCTTTTATATTTCCGGCTATAAGCGGTTACTCATTGTTGACTCTCCAAAGTGAACTATATAGTGCCAAAGCGGCTCCGGAGCCTATATCCCCTAAAGTTCTCGGCTATCTGAAATTAACGCAAATTCTATACACTTTGGTAGTTTTTTTACTGCCGGCAGTATTTTTCGCCTTTCTGGTAGATACCCGCCCTGCAAACTGGATGAGAATAGACCGGAAACCGCGTTTCCTGCCCATTATATTAGCTTTTTTGATTATGCTGGTGGCCATTCCCTTTGTGAGCTATACCGGCGATTGGAACCACACCTGGCCTTTCTCACCAGAACTCAGGAAGGTAGAGGAGCAAGCGGAAATACTGACCCGGGCGCTGCTGATCATGCCCGACATATCCAGCCTGCTCATCAATTTGTTTATGATCGCCATCATTCCGGCTATAGCAGAAGAATTCTTCTTCAGGGGAATTGTACAGCGCCTGCTCATCAAAATGATACCGCAGATGCCCTGGTTGTGCGTATTCATCGCAGCCGCCTGCTTCAGCGCCATTCATATGCAGTGGATGGACTTCATTCCCCGCCTTTTGCTGGGCTTCCTCCTAGGCGCTATTTATTACCTGAGTGGCAATCTATGGCTGTCTATATTGGGCCATTTCCTGAATAATGGCCTGCAGGTTGTGATGGTATATCTTTACCAGGTGAAAATGATAGAAACAGACCCTATGACCTCCACACCAACAGAATGGTACATCGCTGCATTGAGTCTGGCATTGACCATCGGAGCTATCTGGCTGTTTGATAAACGAACTATGCCCGGAGAACGGGAACATAATCACCGGGACGACTTTAATGACAATATTGAATCAATCGGGAAGTAATCGTACTTTAGCCCTAACAAACAGATTATTATGGAAAAAGACTGGGTGAAAATTTATTATACCAATCAATTGTTCCGTGCGGAGATTATCCGGGGGATGCTGGAAGAGAATGGGATCAACGCGGTAATTATTAACAGGCAGGACTCGTCATACCTGAGTGCCCTGCCAGGCATGGTAGAGCTGTTTGTACACAACTCCCAGGAAGCAGAGGCCCGGCAATTGCTGGCTGAAGCCAACGGAGGCCAGATCTGATATTACCAGCCGTTTCCGCTTTAACACAATTATTGTAAAACAATCGCCAATTCAGCATGAAAACTTTCTTTACCCGTACAGCAACAGCGCTCGTCTTTGTAGCCGTGATGCTTGGCGGGATCCTCTATAGCCCTTTTACGTTCTTTCTGCTCTTTTTCCTGATCAATTTTTTTGCGCTGCAGGAGTATTTTAAGCTCATCCGCCATATTGATCCGGATTACAATAATATTTCCGGATGGCATAAAACCGGACTGCTGGTTGCCAGCTGCGCCCTGATCATGGCTTTTACAGGGGAGCATTTTTCCTCCTCTGCCAACCTCTCTCTGGGATTCCTCGGCTGGTGGCTAACCATCATATTCCTGCTGATCATGCCTATAGGAGAGATCCTGCTCAGCAAGGACTTCTCCCTGAAAAATATGGGCTATTCTGCACTGGGACTGGCCTATATCACCCTTTCACTGGGACTGCTGGTGCACCTCTGCCTGAATTATGACACGATCCGCTTCACTGATACTGCCACAGGTACCGGTCCCGGCTGGTTAATTCCTTTACTGCTGATTGCCTTTATCTGGATCAACGATACGATGGCCTATATAGTGGGCTCTCTGATAGGGCGCACCCCCTTTGCCCCCGCCATTTCACCGAAAAAGACCATAGAAGGCACCGTGGGAGGTATGATCCTGGCAGTTGCTGCAGCAGGGGTATATGGCTATTTCTGGGGAAGGGAATACCTGGCCCTGCAGCATTGGCTGGCGCTGGCTGCTATCGCTGCCATTTTTGGCACCGCGGGCGATCTCATCGAGTCAAAACTCAAGCGTATGGCGGGTGTGAAAGATTCTGGCAGTATCATGCCGGGTCACGGAGGGTTTATGGACCGCTTCGATTCCCTCTTACTGGCGGCTCCATTTGCCTGGTTGTACGTACATTTCTTCGCAATGATTTAACTTCGCATTAAATAACATAACTAACATAACAACAATGAAGATCCACCGAGAAGGATTAGCTACCATTTTACTGACCTTTGCTGTTCTTGCCCTGATCAACGGCGCCGTATTCTACTTTTTAGGACATATGCCGCTGCTCTGCAGGATCGTGGCTGCCTTTTCCCTGGTACTGTTCCTGTTTATCATTTCCTTCTTCCGTATTCCTAAAAGGGAAATGAAACTGGATGAATCCCTGGTAATTGCTCCCTGCGACGGTAAAGTAGTCGTAATTGAAGAAACCTATGAGCCTGAGTACTTTAAAGACAAACGTCTGCAGGTTTCCATCTTTATGAGCCCTGCCAACGTACACGTGAACAGGAACCCGATCAGCGGACAGGTAAAATTGTCACAGTACCACGCTGGTAAATACCTGGTAGCATGGCATCCAAAATCTTCTACAGAGAATGAACGCCATACTGTAGTGATCGGCAACGGTAAAGCCGACATCCTGGTAAGACAGATCGCCGGTGCATTAGCCCGTCGTATCGTGAATTACCTGAAACCCGGCATGCAGGTGACCCAGAACGAAGAACTGGGCTTCATTAAATTCGGTTCCAGGGTGGACATCTACCTGCCGGTAGGCACCCAGGTGAATGTGCAGCTGGAACAGGTAGTACGCGGCGGTCAAACTGTGATTGCTACCATCTAACTAATTCCTTATTTTTATCAGCATAAAACAGACTAGTCATGAAAAAACTGATCTTAGGAGCGACCGTCGCATTATTCTTCTCTGGTGTAGTAATGGCCCAGAACAAGACCAAAGATGCATCCTGTTGTAAAAAGTCAGCGACTGCTGCATGCTGTAAAAAGGATCAGGCAAAAGGCGCCGCCTGCTGTAAGCAACCCAGCAAAACTGCTGCACTGCGCACAGCTGCTGTGAAACAGGCAAAACCAGCGCAAGCTGCGGCTCCTGTAACCAAACCATCTGGAAAGTAGATCATCCACAATAACAGAAAGTCCCATCTTCAAAGCTGATTGCAACGAAGATGGGACTTTCTTATTTAGACAATTGCTGTTCTTACAGGATTGTTTTTAACTCATGCAGGCTGTTGATCACAAACGTAGGTTTCAAATCCCCTGTCACCGGTACCAACGTATTAAAATATACCTGGTCTATCCCCGCATTAAATGCCCCTAAAATGTCAATATCCAGGGCATCCCCGATCATGATACTGCTATCCGCCGTAGCGGCTGCCTTGGTGATCGCATAATCAAAGATCTCACGATATGGTTTCAGGCTGCCCGCAGACTCAGAAGTGATCACATGGGTGAAAAAATGATCTATCCCGGAACTTTTCATCTTACGCAGCTGGACTTCTTCAAATCCATTGGTGATCATGTGTATGGGATAATTCTTCGCCGCCAGGTATTCCAGTACCTCTTTTGCATGTGGGAAAAGGGCTGTCTGGGTAGGTAGTTCTTCCAGGAACTGTGTGCCCAGTGCCTCACACAATTTCTCATCCCCGATCTTAAAATCCAGTAAAGTAAGACGGAAACGCTTACTGCGGAGATCATTCCGGGTAATAAACCCCTTGCGGAAACGGTCCCAGAGTTTCTCATTATACACCATATACACCTGATGAAATTCCTTAAAGGACGGAACACCCCGTCCCTCCAGGTTATGCGCATGGTATAGCTGCTCTAATACCAGGTAGGCATTGGTCTCAAAATCCCATAGGGTATGGTCCAGATCGAAAAATATATGCTTGTATTTCATTTTGCTCGCACGTCCTTAATCAACTACAAAGATACTCATTACGTGGCGAAGCACATTTTTTACTATTTTCCGTCTCCCTTAATCATAAAATATGAACGCAGTAATTACTGGCGCCAGCAAAGGAATAGGAAAAGCAATTGCGGAGAAGCTGGCCAGAGAAGGATTTAACGTAGCCATCTGCGCCCGGAACGCAGGCCACCTGGAAAAGGCAGCAACAGATATCCAGGCGGCTAACCCCTCTGTCAAAGTGCTTGCCCGTTCTGTAGATATGGGTCAGAAAGCAGCTGTACTGGCATTCGCAGAAGAAATAAGGAATACTTTTAATACGGTGGATATACTGGTCAACAATGCCGGCATATTCGTACCGGGCGGTATGCAGGACCAGGAGGACGGATTACTGGAAAGTATGATGTCTGTGAACGTGTACAGTGCCTATCATCTTACCCGGCAGCTATTGCCAGGTATGAAAGCGAATGGGAAGGGGCATATTTTTAACATGTGTTCTACCGCCAGTTACACCTCATACCCCAATGGAGGGGCCTATAGTATCACCAAGTTTGCTTTGCTCGGCTTTTCCCGGAATTTGCGGGAAGAACTGAAACCTCACAACATAAAAGTAACCTCCCTGAGCCCCGGCCCCACTTTAACCGCTTCCTGGGAAGGCTTCGAAGCCCCTCCCGGCAGAATGATGGAGCCGGAGGATGTAGCAGACCTCTTATGGGGCGCTTATACCCTGTCAAAACAGGCCGTTGTAGAGGAAGTTATTATGCGGCCAATGCTGGGCGATATTGCATAAACCCTTTACCAGCAAGCGCTTCCGAGATTATATTGATTATTTTTTTAACTAACTTTTAACTGGGTATTCAGCACCAACAGGGCTGGCTTTGGCTAAATTTGTTCTGCATTATGAATGTCACTGCTGTTAGTATAAAGAAGTTTGTATTATCCCTGCTCCTCTGCCTGGGTGTAATTTCCTGCCTACAGGCACAGGAATTCAGGTTCACTACCTCTGTAAGCAACAACAGGGTAGCACTGGACGAACCATTCCAGATACAGTTCATGCTGGAAAACGCTCCTAATGTGACCAGTTTCACACCTCCGTCATTCAATGATTTTGAAATCCTGCAAGGGCCATCCCAGATGCAGGGTCAGTCTATCATGAACGGCCGTCGCTCAGAATATATCGCGCTTATTTACGTGATTCAGCCCAGAAGGGTAGGTAACTTCACCATCGCCGGTGCTACTGCGCGTTCAAACGGTAATGTAGTACGTTCCAACCCTGTTACGATAGAAGTGGTAAAAGCTAACCGTGGTGCTTACCAGCAAGCGCCTCAACAGTCTGCGCCACAAAGCGGTTTCCCTCCATCCCGGTCACAACGCCAGCAACAGCAGGACGAAATGGAAGGGGTGCTGAGAAACGGAGAAGATGTGAATGCCAAACTGCGTAAAAATATTTTTGTAAAAGTTGATGTAGATAAGACCACTTTATACGAAGGAGAGCAGCTGACAGCTACCTATAAGCTGTATACCCGCCTCCCGACAAATTCCAGCGTTACAAAGGTACCAGCCTTCAAAGGATTCTCTGCGAAAGATATTGAACTGCCCAATCCTCCACAGGCATCTGAAGAAATAGTGAATGGCCAGCGTTTCAAAGTATTCACCATCCGTAAAACACTGCTGTTCCCATTACAGTCAGGCACCCTGGAACTGGATCCGGTGGAAGTGGACAACCATGTAAAACTGGTTAAACTGGTCAAGAATGGTAATAACAAGAAGGCCCGTGATCCTTTTGCAGACCTGTTCAATGATCCAGGCTTTAAAGATCCTTTCGATGATCCTTTCTTTGACGACTTTTTCAACCGTCCGGAAGTAACCTACGAAGATGTTCCTTATAAAGTCCAGACAGCGCCACTGAAGGTAACCGTTAAGCCGCTTCCTGTAGATAACCGCCCGCTTAGCTTTACCGGGGCTGTGGGTAAATTCAACATGACGGCGACTATCGACAAAAAGAACCTTACTACAGACGATGCGCTCACGCTGAAAGTGGTGGTATCCGGACAGGGAAATGTGAACCTGTTGAATGGTCCGAAAGTAGAGATACCTGCCGCTTTTGAAAAATATGATCCTAAAGTAACCGACAATATTGAGAAGAACAGCAATCCGCTGTCCGGCTCCCGTCAGTTTGAATATGCGCTGATGCCGCTTGAAGCAGGCGATCAGACCATTCCTGCGGTAGAATTCTCTTACTTCGATGTAGCCTCCAATAGCTACAAATCGATCCGCTCTGAACCGTTTTCCGTACATGTTACGCCTGGAAAACAGACCAAGCGTGATAAAGAAGACTTCAGTGTAAACAGGAATACCATCACCTCCAATTACAACGGAGTGCTCAACTGGGTGAAAGACAGCAGGTTCCTGCTGGCCAGCCCATTGTTCTATATACTGCTGCTGATCCCTGTTCTTCTACTGGTGGTTGCCCTGGTATATCGCCGCAGGCTGAACTACCAGCAGAATAATGCTGCGTTCCTCAAACACCGTTATGCCAACAAAGTAGCACTGAAACGGCTGGAACTGGCAGCACGTTACCTGAAGGAAGGAAAAGACAAAGCTTTCTATGAGGAGACCTCCCGTGCTATATGGGGATATCTCAGTAATAAATTGCATGTTCCTTTTGCAGACCTCAGTAAACAGTTGATCCAGGATAAACTGACCCGGCAACAGGTAAGCGTACAATATACCACTCAGCTGTTTGATCTGCTGGATGATTGCGAAATGGCGCTGTATACACCGATGCACAACAATGATAAAATGCAGGGTACTTATCAGCAGGCCGTGACTGTGATCAGCCATCTGGAAGATGAATTGCAACGTGCAAAAAGTGTCGTGTAAACCCAGCTAACTATGAAAAAAACATTAACAGCTCTCTGTGCCCTCTTTCTGCTGGTATACAACGTTATAGCTGCTGCCCCTGTGCAGCAGCAACAGTTTGAAAAGGCCAACCTGCTTTACAAACAGAAACAATACACGGAAGCCGCCGGTATTTACCAGCAATTGATCGATGAAGGCTATCATCAGCCGCAGTTGTTTATCAATGCAGGCAATGCTTATTATAAAGCCAATAAGACCGGCCTCGCCATCTATAATTATGAAAAAGCCCTCGCAAGAGATCCTTTTAATAAATCAGCCGCACACAATCTATCCGTTGCCAATCAAAGGGTAGAAGGTTATGTAAATGACCTGCCGCTGCTGTTCTTTCAGCAGTGGTGGTTACACATACAACATTTCCACAGTCCTAATGGCTGGGTTACGGGCGCGGTTATTTTCTTCTGGCTACTGATAGCCGGCTTCATTGCCATACTGATCGTACCTGCTTTTAAACCCACTTTGTTACGGTGGGGGACAGGAGTGGCTACGCTGCTGTTCTTCTTCTACCTGACACTTGGCATCAGTACCTATGTTACTGCCAATGCGCACCATGAGGGTATTATCATGGGTACTGCAGTGAAGGTAAAAGCAGCGCCAGACCAGGAAAGTAAAGATATGTTTGAACTGCACGAAGGTGTAAAAGTGCAGGTAACCGACGCAACACAGGAATATTGCAAAATATTGCTACCGGATGGCAAGACCGGTTGGCTCGCTTGTGCAGAGATCAGGAGGTTGTAGACGAGCTGCAAACTACAGGCTACAGGCGCGTAGGAACCCCTATACCTGAAGCCTGTAGTTTGCGGCTTAAAGCTTTTCTATCCTGTCCATAAACTCCTGCTTACGTTGACGGGAAACAGGTATACAACTCCCATCAGTCATAATGATATCCCCACCATCTCCCTTAATATACCTGTCCATATAGTTCAGATTGACCAGATAACTGTGGTGCACCCTGAAGAATCCTTTGTTCCGCAGCAATCCTTCCACTTCTTTTAACGAACGGCACACGGATGCCGGCTCAGTGCCATTAATCATGTGAATACAGGTACTTTCCCCTTCTGCCACACAATAAAGAATATCCTTTACCAGCAACATTCTCAGTCCTTCGGGACATGGCAGCGCCAATCTTTCTCCCGGGTACAGGTGCTGGTGCAGAAATTCCATCAGGGAATCTGTTTTCTCCCCTGACTGTTCCTTTTGCCGTTGCCGCATCATCGCTTTATCAACAGCATTTATCAGGTCCTCCCGGCCAATTGGCTTAAGCAGATAATCCAATGCATTATGGCGGATCGCATCCAGCGCATAATGATCGTATGAAGTAGTAACAATAACGGAAAATGAAGCGTCTCTGCAGGCCTGCAGGACCTCAAATCCGTTCAATCCTGGCATTTCCACATCCAGGAAAAGAAGATCAGGTTGATATTTCTCAATTGCCTCCAATGCAGAGATCCCATCAGCGCAAACGGCCACTATGTTAACTGCAGGGCAATGCTTCTCCAGCAAAAGCTTCAATACACTTCTGCTGAGTTTTTCATCATCCACGATAATGGTGCGCATGTTATTCTAATTCTTGTCCCCAAAAGACTCTCCCTCGGTCAGCATAAGAAAGCATAGGTGAGAGTCTGATATAATATACAATATTCTGTGTAAAGATGTGAAAGTTTCTTTTAGGCAGATGCTGTATTTATGTGTTACATTACGGCTTCTCTGGCGGCTATCTGCTGCATATTAATTATAACAAGATGACCGCTAGGTTGTTGCATTTCATTGTAAAGTTCCCGTTCTGTAATACCCGATCGCATATTATACCGCTCGTTAATGGCCTCTAATCTGGCCGCGGCAATAGTAATCCCCTGCGACAAATGGGCATCTTCCGCCGGCGGGCCCTGGTTCACGCCATTGTCCTCGATCCTTATGGAGAGCATTTCATGCTCCCGGCTGATCCTGATACGCAGGCAGCCGCCTGTCTTCGTGGGGCGTAAGAGCAATCTGCGCCAGATGGCCTCCTGGATATAAGGTTGAATAATAAGCGGAGGGACAAATGTGAGTTGTTGAAATACTTCGGGGGTGATTTCCAGCTCATAGTCAAACTGGGTGCCGAAACGGAGTTGTTCCAGCTGTAAATACAGTTCCAGCGCCTCAATATCCTCTTCGAGGTTTATCCACTCCCGGTTACAGTTCCGGATAATAAGGCGCATCAGGCGCGCAAAGCGCGTCAGATAGAGGGAAGCTTGATCGGTACTGGTAGTGAGGATGTAATGATGAATAGCGTTCAGGCTATTAAAGATAAAATGAGGATCCATCTGTGCCTGGAATGCATGCATTTCCAGGTGTACCAGCTGCTGTTGCCTGCTTATCTCTTTCGTTGAAGTCTGCTTAATATGCCTTTCACGTATATAAAACACGCAGCAGATCATGATCAAACTCAACAGAAAAAACACCCAGTACGGCCAACCTACTGCATTGAGTATGTTAGAGCAAAGAACCAAAATTGAAAAGGTTTACGAAAGGATATAAATTCTAAGCACCTCACAAAGTCGCACAATCCTGATAGCACAATACAAAACGGAGTTAAGACCGGTGCTAAATATCCGTCAAATCTGGTTCCCGGGAAAGGGGCAATTATTACAAGGCAGCATTTGCAGAACAACCGGGGGAAAACAAAGGGTAAATGGCGGTTGATGGCTATTCGGTGAATTTGTAACCCACTCCTCTTACAGAGTGAAAATACCTCGAATTGCGGCTGTCCTCTTCAAAATATTTACGGAAGTTGAGAATAAAGTTGTCAATTGTACGGGTGGTAGGATACACATTATATCCCCACACTACCTGCAGGATCTTTTCACGGGTCACCACCTCGCCTTTATTTTCGATGAGCAGCTTCAGCAACATCGTTTCCTTCTTACTCAGTTCATAGTGTTTTCCGTCTTTACCGATGCACTCCTGCGCAGCAAAGTCGATCTCATTGTTGCCAAAATGGTATACGGTAGACACGCTGTCCTTATCCTGTATGCGTTTGTTTTTAACGATCAATTTTTCCACGCGCAACAACAGTTCTTCCAGGTTGAAAGGCTTGGTCATATAATCGTCCCCGCCTTTCTTCAGGCCCAATACACGGTCTGCGCTACTGTTCTTCGCACTGAGGAACAGGATAGGCACTTCATTATTCTGGATACGGATGTTCTCACAAACGGCAATACCGTCCATTTCCGGCAGCATGATATCCAGGATGATCAGGTCAAAATATTCGTTCTTTACCGCCTTTAAAGCTGCGGTGCCATTATCTACAGCTGTTACTTCATATCCCTCCAGCTCCAGGTTCAGTTTCAATGCTTCCTGGAGGTTTTCTTCGTCCTCTACCAGTAGTATGGATGCTTTAGTAGCTTCCTTCATAATTAATAGTTGCTATCGCTAATTTACACTCTTTGAATGGAATATACGGGCCAGGTTATCTCAAAACTGGCGCCCGCAGGTACGTTATCTTTCACGACAATCGTGCCTCCATGCTGCTGTACGATCTTCCTGCTAAGAAACAATCCGAGTCCGGAGCCCTTTGCTTTACGCGTATTTTCATTGCCTATACGATAAAACTTCAGGAAGATCCTTTCCCGCTCATCCTCCGGGATACCGGGTCCCTCATCTGTCACCATCAGTTTCAATGCACTGCCGCTGCATTCTTTCAGTGTTACATCGATCACGGTATGCTTAGGCGCGTATTTAACAGCATTTTCGACCAGGTTGCTCAACAGGATCTGCAACATGAACTTATCCCCATTGATCCACACATCTGGCAAAATATGTGCCTGTATCGTATGTGTCGAAATGCGTGACTGCATTTCCCTGATCCCTGTTTCCAGCAGATCGGAGAAATCTATGTCTTCCCGGAATAGCTGATATCGTTGCGCCTCCATCTGGGAAGCCAGGAGAATGTTGTTACAAAGCTGATCCAGCCGGTTGGTTTCCCGGATGGTATTGTCGAGTAGTTTTAGTCGCTTTTCGTCATCCAGCTTGTGTTTCCGGAGCGTTTCGAGGTTCAGTTTCGCAGCCGCGATAGGCGATTTCAGTTCATGTGTAACGGCCATCATGAAGTTCTGCTGCTGTTGGGATAAGCGCATTTGCTTCCAGATAGACCGGTATACGAAAAATCCTCCCAGTAAGATAATAGCCAGAAAGATTAATCCCTCGCTGAAAAACATGACAGAACGTCTCTCTTCCGTCGATTGTATACGTTCTAATTCCTGATGAAACTCTACGGGGTGTGCAATACTGTCAGTCCGGAGCACCAGGTTCTGGATTTCAAAACGGGTGATCTGTTCACTCTGGTTGAACAGGAGCACTCCCCACCACATCAATGCCAGGATGGTATATGCCAGTACAAAAAGGTATACGAAGTGGATACCACTTCTTCCCTCCATTTTACGGAATAACTTTTTCATTGTTTCGTAACCCGGCTTTCTCAATCCGCAGGCCTACATTCATGATATCCGGCAACGGATTTTGCCGCATGTTTTGTTCAAAAGTAAACTTGTATGTACCCGGCTTGCTCAGGATAGCCTTTTGCTGAATGGGAATTCTATGTTCATAAATATCATCCAGCCTGCTACCCAGCCATTTGCCGGAATTATCCGCCAACGGTAACTCTACCCGTTGTGTGACCGGCTTTTCTCCAGGAAACTGCGTATGTACCTGTAGCCATATATTGCTGAAAGGGTAGGAGTCTTTATGCCTTATGTTCACATAGATATTGTAAACATACG
Source organism: Chitinophaga filiformis (assembly GCF_900102545.1). Taxonomy (GTDB): domain Bacteria; phylum Bacteroidota; class Bacteroidia; order Chitinophagales; family Chitinophagaceae; genus Chitinophaga; species Chitinophaga filiformis. Next base: position 1,378,127 of record NZ_FNBN01000001.1, read on the forward strand.
CTGTATCCTGAGGCTGCACGGTAACCTCAAAAACAGGCTTGTAAGCATAAGACCATTCATGTCCCGGGATATCCAGGTTCTTTTCATAGGTATCCATCTTCGGTGGCTGACAGGCGGCTGCAGATAACAGCATGCCCGCGGCCACGACAATCCGGCAGAGTCTATTCATATTTTATCACAATACGTTTTATCCTGAGGAACGATATCGGTCATCTGATTACAGTACGTTCAGCACCTGTTCTTTCGCCTTTTCCAGTTCATCTTTCATGAGTACCACCCATTGCTGGATATTGGCATCATTGGCTTTGGAACCGGTCGTATTAATCTCACGTCCTATTTCCTGCAGCACGAAGCCCAGCTTCTTTCCCTTTGAAGGATCCGCTTCAGCCAGGATCTCCTTGAAATAACGACAGTGGTTCTCCAACCTGATAAGTTCTTCGGAAATATCGAGTTTTTCCAGGTAGAAGATCAATTCCTGTTCCAGGCGGTTCTCATCCACATTTTCTTTCCCTACATGCTCCGCCAATAAACCTTCCAGTCGCTGACGCACTCTCTCTTTACGCTGCGGGTCCAGCTCACGCACCTTTACACAGTAAGATTCTATGTTCTCTATACGCAGCAACAGGTCTGCAGACAGCATCTGTCCTTCATCCAGGCGATGCGCATCCAGATCAGCTACCGCCAGCTGTATCACCTTTGCCACTTCCAGCCATTCTTCTTCCGTGATCTGCTCCGTAGCCGGTGTTACCACCTCCGGCAGCTTCATCAGCACGTTCAGCATGTCTTCCTGTGGCAGGTTCAACTCTGTAGCCAGGGATGTAATAGAGCTATGGTAATATTTAGCAAGATCCGTATTAATGACCACCGGACGGGTAGCCCCGTTCTGCCTTATATTTACTGTCGCATCCAGGGTACCGCGCAAGAGGGTTTGTTGCAGCTGGTTGCGGATATCAAACTCATAAGGCTTCAACAGCGGGGAAATCTTCAGGTTTACCTCAAATTGCTTACCATTGAGCGATTTTACTTCAACTACAACCGTAGTCTCGCCCCTGGTAGTTTCCGCCCTTCCAAAGCCGGTCATTGATTTCAGCATAATAGAGATTTGTAGGCAACAAACCTACCTAAATTAGGCCAAAGCACAAAGAATAGTGCAGGCAAACGACAGCAGCACACCATATAAGCTGCCAGGAAGCCCACGTCAGGGCATCCACGCAGCCGCTATTTAAACAGCATATCATATACCTCCCGTTGCCCCATTTCCCGCATCTGGCCTGGTTCCAGCCCATCTACCGTAATGCGCCCTATCCGGTAACGGATAAGTCTCAACGTTGGAAAGCCTACGGCCGCAGTCATTTTCCTTACCTGCCTGTTTTTACCCTCACTTAGCACTAACCTGATCCAGGGGGCAGGAATCAACTTACGGAAACGGATAGGCGGATTGCGGTCCGGTACAACCGGGTCCGTTTCAAATAAGGCCGCCTGGCAACGCCGGGTTTGATACTGTTTCCCATCTACCGCGATCTTTACACCCTGTTTCAGCTGCTGTACGGCTTCCGCTGTTACCGCCCCATCTACCTGGACCCAATATTCCCTTTCATGGGCGAATTTAGGGTCCAGCAACCTGTGGGTCAGCGATTTATCATTCGTCAGAATAAGCAAACCCTCACTATCATAGTCAAGCCTGCCCACCGGATATACATCCGAAGGAACTTTAAAGTAATCTGCCAGGCTCTCCTTTCCTTCCTCTTTCCCAAAACGGGTCAGTACCTGGAAAGGTTTATATATAATATAATATTTAAGTGACATGCTCGAAGTAGTAAGGAATCGTACGTTTATTTTGGCCGTAAATTAGTAATTTTGCACACTGAAAACTATGTGTACGCCTTTCCATAATGCCTCGTGTGCAAATTGTCAGGACCGCTTTGGATCAATTTTGTTCAAAGCGGAGAAGTGCAATCTGGAAGAGATCGAATCTGCCAAGGTATGTACCACATACAAAAAAGGCCAGGTTGTATTCCAGGAGGGCGCTTATCCCTTCGGCATTTACTGCGTGAATACCGGCAAGATCAAACTGTCACACTGTGGCGATGATGGCCGGGAACAGATCGTTCGTCTCTGCAAGCCCGGCGACATTATAGGCTATAAGGCACTCCTCAGCGCAGAACGTTACACCGCATCTGCCATCGCCCTGGACGATTCCTCCGTTTGTTTTATTCCGAAAGACCTTTTCATGAGCGTATTGCAGAAAGATGCCAGCCTTTCCCTGGAAATGATGCGTATCCTGGCAAGCGAGCTCAGAAAAGCGGAAATGAAAATCACTCACCTGGCCCAGAAGCCGGTACGTGAACGCCTGGCAGAAACCCTGCTTTTCCTGAAAGAAACCTATGGCGTGGAACCAGACGGCTTTACCCTCAATGTGCGCCTCTCCCGTGAGGAAATTGCCAACCTGGTAGGAACCGCCACAGAATCGGCCATCCGCCTGCTCTCTGAGTTCAAAAAAGACGGTCTTATCGAGTTACAGGGCAAAAAGATCCGCCTGCTCAACCCGGAAGAACTGATGCGCACCGCCAACCTCCAGGACTAATACCTCCTCCTCTCAGGCCTCCTCAATCTATCTTTAAGTCCACCCTTTCTTCGTCGCTTCGCCGTCGCTTGTTCGTTCCTTCTTCGTCCGTTACCTGATCAGCATTTCTTGCCAGAATTTAAGCTCACAACCGTCACATAAGGCCTAACCACCATACGGACTATTCCTTATTATCAACACCTTACAAAACAAGTATTTTGAATAATCCTTGTAAGGGCTTTACCATAGCCTATTCGGTGAGATAACCCATATATAACCCATATATAAGCCATATATGACCCATATATAACCCATATTCATAGAGATATGGGTTATATATGGGTTATATGTGGTTAAAGAATGCTTTATAGATGAGTTACCAAAGGGTACTCTTCGGATATCCACCGATACGCCAAAGGTATTTCCAGAATACCCACCCGGCCGCTGACAACGATCAGCGCTCCTTTTGATACCCATCATTGTCTGCCCCCCGCCTTGCAGGTAGTTTTGCCAAAATCCTTTATCATGGCTACCATCTCTGTCGCTCCCGATACCAAACTGCAATGTGCCCACTGTGGGGAAGACTGCCCAGACATGAAAATCAGCCTCGGAGATAAAAACTTTTGCTGTGAAGGATGTAAACTGGTGTATGAGATCCTGAATGAGAATGGGCTCTGCGACTACTATACGCTTAACAATAACCCCGGTCAGGCGCAGCGGATCCCCGTGAGGAAAGATAAATTCGCCTTCCTGGACGATAAAAAGATACAGCAACAACTGATTCAGTTCCAGGATGATACCCAAACCCACATTACTTTCTATATCCCACATATCCACTGTAGCTCCTGCCTGTGGCTACTCGAAAACCTGCATCGTCTTGATAGCGGTATACAAAGGGTGACTGTCAATTTTGCCAAGAAAGAAGCGCTGATCATCTTCCGGCAACGGGAAACCTCGCTCAGGCATATCGCCGAGACACTGACCAGCATAGGATATGAACCTTATATCAGTCTGCAGGACCTCCGTCAGCAAAAGCCACGGGTACAAAGAGGACTGATCTACCGGCTGGGGGTAGCCGGATTTTGTTTCGCCAATATCATGCTGCTCAGTTTCCCGGAATACTTCTCCCATTACGGATATGCGGACGTGAAAATGAACCACATATTCCGCTGGCTGAACCTCACCTTATCCCTTCCTGTATTCTTCTACAGCGCACAGGTATTCTACCGCTCCGCCTGGGGAGGTCTCAAAAGCGGCTTTCTGAATATTGACCTGCCCATCGTACTGGCTATCATTGTCACTTTTATCCGTAGCCTGACAGACGTTTTTACAGACAGTGGCGCGGGGTATTTTGACTCTATGACCGGGATCGTTTTCTTCATGCTTGTGGGCCGTATCCTGCAGGATAAAACCTATCAGGGCCTCTCTTTTGACCGTGACTATACCGCCTATTTCCCTATCGCCATTACCGTATTGAAAGACGGACAACAGGTACCTACCGCACTGCCCGACATAAAGACCAACGATACTTTACTGATCCACAACCAGGAACTGATCCCTGCGGATGGCATCCTCGTAAAAGGGAACGCCATCATCGATTATAGCTTTGTAACAGGGGAGGCCGTCCCCGTGCAGAAAAACGCCGGAGAGATCGTATATGCAGGCGGTAAACAACTGGAGGGAAATATAGAGATCCTAACCATCAAAGAGGTAGCACAAAGCTACCTGACCAGCCTTTGGAACAGGGAAGAACTAAAGACGCCCCGGGAAAAAGCACCTTCCTTCATCCACCTGCTGAGCCGCTATTTTACCTGGGTAGTATTAGCCATCGCCATTATCACCGCTACTTACTGGTGGGCACATGATCCGTCACGTATATGGCCGGCAGTAACCGCAGTACTGATCGTTGCCTGCCCTTGTGCATTGTTACTGGCAGCCTCTTTCACAAATGGACATATCCTTCGCATATTAAGCAGGCATCACCTGTATCTGCGGAATGCAGATGCCATAGAAAGACTCGCAGATATAGATCATATCGTATTTGATAAAACAGGCACGTTAACCGGCAAAGCCACATCCAGTATATCTTATCAGGGTATGCCACTCACCAAGGAGAAGTTGTGGGCTATCGGATCACTGGCAGCACAATCTACCCATCCGCTCAGTAAGATGATTGCGTCTTTCTGCGGCAAAGATGAGAATCTGCCTATCAGAAACTTCAGATCTGTAGCGGCCAATGGTATCAGCGGCTGGGTACAATATAATTTCATACAGCTGGGAAATGCTGCATTTACAGGCACCTCCCACAAAGTGCATACAGAGGGAAGCACTGTTTATGTTACTATCGACGGACAGCAAACCGGCTGCTTTATTATCCGCCATCATTACAGGGAAGGCATTTCCGCATTATTGCAACACCTGCGGAAAAAGTATGTCTTATCTCTGCTGTCTGGTGACAATGATGCAGAAGCCGCTTATTTGCAGGAGATGATGGGCCCCTCGGCCAGCCTGCATTTCGCACAGCAGCCGGCCGATAAACTGGGCTATATCCTGTCTCTGCAGAAACAGGGACGTCGTGTACTCATGATCGGAGACGGCCTGAATGATGCCGGTGCATTAAAGCAAAGCGATGTAGGTATTTCCCTGACGGAAAACAGTAACAATTTCACACCTGCCAGTGATGGCATTCTTGAAGCTGATCAGATGATACAATTGCCCCGTTTTATCAGGATCTGCAGGAATAACAAACGTATTATCGTCATTACTTTTATCATTTCTCTCCTCTATAATATCATCGGATTATTCTTTGCCACACAGGGTATCCTATCGCCCTTAACCGCTGCCATACTGATGCCTGCCAGCTCTATCAGCATTGTACTGCTTACCTATGGTTTGAGTGAGTGGATGGACAGGGCCTGATATGAATCAGTATTCTCATTGAGCGGCATCATCGTATCCGGGAGCGCGACAGGCTAGCTTTGTTTATGGAATTTAAAACCAAATACTATGAGCGTGATCATCATACTTCTCGGAGCCAGCCTGTTGGTGGCCATCTTTTTCCTCGCTGCCTTTATATGGTCTGTCAGGAACGGGCAATTTGAAGATGATTTCTCCCCTGCGCACCGCATGCTGTTCGAAACCAAACCAGTGGAAACCGGCTGCAAATCGGGGAATGCATGCACCAACAAGAATTGCAAGTCCACTATCTGCAAAAATCATTGATCGTTCCTTTCTATACTATCAACTCATCTCTTATCATTCGTAATTGAACAAACATGTCTCTCGAAAAGTTTTCGTACGATAACCGTACCGTGAAATGGTTTGCATACGCCTGTATCGGCTGGGGGCTGATCGGTATGTTAGCCGGGTTGTGGGCCGCACTGGCGCTGGTGTTGCCCGACCTTAACCTGGGTTATGCACCTACAACATTTGGTCGTTTAAGACCAGTACACACCAATGCTGTCATTTTCGCCTTTGTAGGCAATGGCATCTTCATGGGTGTATATTATTCATTACAACGCCTGTGTAAAGCACGCATGTTCAGTGATGTATTAAGTAAGATACATTTCTGGGGATGGCAGGCCATCATTGCCGGCGGCGCTATAACCTTGTTTGCTGGCTGCACCACAGGAAAGGAATATGCGGAGCTGGAATGGCCTTTTGATATCGCCATCACGCTGATCTGGGTCGTTTTTGGTGCAAATATGCTGGGTACTATCCTTCGTCGCCGTGAAGCGCATCTGTATGTGGCTATCTGGTTCTATATCGGCACATGGGTGGCTATCGCGATGCTGCATATCGTGAACTCATTCGAGATGCCTGTTTCTTTCCTTAAAAGTTATTCCTGGTATGCGGGTGTGCAGGATGCCCTGGTTCAATGGTGGTATGGACATAATGCCGTGGCCTTCTTCCTGACCACCCCATACTTAGGTCTGATGTACTATTTCGTACCGAAAGCGGCCAACAGACCCGTATATTCCTATCGCTGGTCCATCATTCACTTCTGGGCGCTGATCTTTATCTATATCTGGGCCGGACCACACCACCTTTTATATACTGCTTTACCTGAATGGGCACAATCCCTCGGTACTGTATTCTCTATTATGCTGATCGCACCATCCTGGGGCGGTATGCTGAATGGTTTGCTCACACTGCGTGGCGCATGGGATCGTGTAAGGGAAGACGCTATCCTGAAATTCTTTGTAGTAGCGCTGACCTGTTATGGTATGGCTACATTCGAAGGGCCTATGCTTTCCCTGAAAAATGTGAATGCCATCAGTCACTATACCGACTGGACCATTGCACACGTACACGTAGGTGCACTGGGTTGGAACGGATTCCTCACATTCGGTATCCTGTACTGGTTATTACCTCGTCTTTTCACTACTGAACTCTATTCCCGTAAATGGGCAAATACTCACTTCTGGCTGGGCACACTGGGTATCATCTTCTACGTGATCCCATTGTACTGGGCCGCTTTCACACAGAGCATGATGTGGAAACAGTTCACAGCAGAAGGACAGTTGAAGTTCCAGTTCCTCGAAACAGTCAACACGGTCGTTCCGATGTATGCGCTGCGTGGAGTAGGTGGTGTTCTGTATATCAGTGGTGTGGTACTGATGATCTTCAACCTGGCGAAAACGGTACGTCGTGGCTCGTTTGTAGCAAACGAACCTGCCGAAGCGGCGCCATTGCCAAAGGTGATACCTACACATGGTAAATCACACTGGCATAACTGGGTAGAGCGCAGACCTATACAGCTGGCGGTTTTCAGCCTGATAGCAGTAGCAATAGGAGGTATCCTTGAAATGATCCCTACCTTCCTTGTAAGAAGCAATATTCCTACTATCTCCAGCGTGAAACCATATACGCCGCTTGAGCTCCATGGCCGTGATGTATATATCCGCGAAGGTTGTTATACCTGTCACTCACAAATGATCCGTCCTTTCCGCGATGAAGTAGCACGTTACGGTGAATACTCCAAGGCCGGTGAATTTATCTACGATCACCCTTTCCAGTGGGGTTCTAAGAGAACAGGTCCCGATCTGGCCAGGATAGGCGGTAAGTATCCTCACTCATGGCACTACAATCACATGCTGGATCCTACATCTATGTCGCCAGGCTCCATTATGCCACAATATCCCTGGCTGTTTGATGATAAAGTAGATAAGGCAAAAACACCTGCGATGATCAATGCGATGCGCAAGCTCGGTGTGCCATATCCCGCAGGTTATGAAACACAGGCCAATGCAGACATGATCAAACAGGCGGAAGGAATAGCGGCAACCTTAAAGAAAGACAAACTGGAAGTAGCGCCGGACAAGGAGATTGTAGCGCTCATAGCTTACCTGCAGCGCCTGGGTGCTGATATCAAAAACCCTGTAGTGGCAGAAAAAAAATAATCTGATCAATTGTAAATCTTAGGAGAAATGAAATTCATCAATTACCTGCAGTCCATTACAGGTGTAAGTATATACCCGCTGGCCTCCCTGTGCATATTCACTATATTCTTTGTAGTGGCGGCTTTCTGGGCATTCAAGGCTGATAAAGGCATGATAGACCATATACGGAACATCCCACTGGATGACCGCTGATCACAGCATGCATATTTTATCATTTCCTTAATCGCAACATTATGAACAAGAAATCAATCACTATAACAGGCTTATTTCTCTTTACCCTATGCCTCCTGAATAGCCTGCCGGCAGCAGCACAGTACAAGCCCACTCCGCCATCGGAGCTGGGACACCCTGTAGCCATCGTGCTCCTGACGGTTATCGTGGGCCTGCTGATCGCCGTAGTTATACTGGGCAGTGCTGTACTCAGTGCCATGGACATCTACCGGGAACGGGTAAAAAGTGAAAAAGGTAAAGCGATCCTTTCCATAGCGCTCGTGGTAGCGGGCATCTTTTCTTCCAACAGCCTGCTGGCGCAGGAAGCAGGGGATGCTGTGGAGAAAGCCAAACCTGCTGCTACCAATATCATCAGCGGGCTCTCTGATACCTCTTTTTATGTGCTGATGTCTGTTATTTCACTGGAGATCCTGATCATTATCACCCTTCTGTATACACTGCGCGTATTGTTAGGCATAGAGCGGAAAAAGAAGCCAGTTGTTGCTGGTAAACCCAGGGTACACTGGCTTGAAAAGCTCAACAAAACCAAAACACTGGATGCTGCTTCAGAACTGGAAGAGGACATGGGCCATGAGTATGACGGTATCCGTGAGCTGAACAACCCTACACCTCCCTGGTGGCGATGGGCATTCTACTTCAGTATTGTGTTTGCCGTTGTTTATATCTGGCGCTTCCAGGTAGCGCACTCCGCACCCTCACAGCTGGAAGAATTGGCTATTGCAGAAGCGGAAGCAGCAGAAGCGAAAGCAGAATATCTGAAAAATGCAGCTAACAATGTTGATGAAAATAATGTAACACTCCTGACTGGCGCTGATGATATTGCCAGCGGACAGAAAATATTCTCCAGCAGTTGCGCTCCATGCCACGGGCCTCAGGGTCAGGGTGTTGTAGGACCTAATCTGACAGATGATTACTGGTTACATGGCGGACAGATAAAAGCAGTGTTCACCACTATCAAGTATGGTGTACCAGAGAAGGGAATGAAATCATGGAAAGACGATTTCTCTCCTAAACAACTGGCCCAGCTGGCAAGCTATATCAAGAGTATCCGTGGATCCAATCCAGCTAATCCAAAAGAGCCGCAGGGCACATTAGAAAAAGAATAGACCTGATTTAAGTTAAACATATTCGTGATGGAAGAATCGTTCAGAGACCACCTGGCGACTGTTGATAAACAAGGAAAACGTAGCTGGATATATAGCCAGAAGCCGAAAGGCAAACTTTATAACGCGAGGAGTGTGCTAAGCTTCCTTTATTTCCTTGCGTTTTTTGCCGGCCCATTCATTAAAGTGAATGGCCGGCCCTTGTTTTTGTTCAATGTCGTGGAAGGCAGATTTATATTGTTTGGCGCTATATTCTGGCCACAGGACTTCTTCATATTCGGCCTGGCCATGGTCGCATTTATCGTTTTCATCGTCGTCTTTACCATGGCATTCGGCCGCCTGTTTTGCGGATGGGCATGTCCGCAGACTATCTTCATGGAAATGCTGTTCCGCAAAATAGAATACTGGATAGAAGGCGACGCATCTGCTCAGAAACTTTTAAACAAAGCGCCCTGGAATACAGATAAGATTGTGAGGAAGACCAGTAAACATATTCTGTTCTACATGCTGTCTTTCCTGATTGCCAATACCTTCCTGGCGTATATCATCGGTATAGATAGTTTACTCAACATCATAACAGGGCCTGTTACTGAACATACCGGCGGCCTTGCAGCCATGATCATTTTTGCAGGCGTGTTCTATGGCGTGTTTGCCTTTTTCAGGGAACAGGTATGTACTGTGGTATGTCCTTATGGCCGTTTGCAGGGTGTACTGCTGGACAGGGATTCAGTAGTGGTAGCATACGATTATACAAGAGGGGAGCCCCGCGGGCATTTCACCAAAAAAGCGGATAACAACCTGGGAGATTGCATTGATTGCCATCAATGTGTGAAGGTATGTCCAACCGGTATAGATATCCGTAACGGTACACAGCTGGAATGTGTGAACTGTACGGCCTGTATTGATGCCTGCAACTTCATGATGGAAAAAACAGGGCGTCCCCTTCACCTCATCCGCTATGCATCAGAGAATGGGATCGCTAATAAACAACCTTTACGCTTTACTACAAGACTTAAAATATACAGTTCTATCCTGGTGATACTGCTTACGGCCATCACCTGGATGCTGGCAAGCCGGGAACCTGTAAGCGGGACTATTATCCGTACGGCAGGGATGTTATACCAGGAGAGGGGAGTAGACAGTATCTCCAATCTTTACCGGATTAAACTGGTCAACAAAACAGCCAGCGACATACCGCTTAGTCTGCGCTTAGAAGACAGCCGGGGCAAAATAGAATTGCTTGGTCATCAGCAGATACAGGTAAAAGGGGAAGAACAGGGAGAAGGGTTATTCTTCGTTGTATTGCCCCGCACAGCTATTAAAAAACGTAAAACTGCTTTACATATCACACTGTATTCAGGGAATAAAAAGGCTGGCACCATCGGCACCACCTTCCTTGGACCAGCGCAGTAACAGTATATCCTTCATAAAAAATTCAAAATCATGAACTGGGGTCATAAAATCATTATCGTATTCATCCTTTTTGCAGTGGGCATTCTCACGCTGGTAACCAAAAGTATGCGTACCCGCATAGACATGGTTACGCCCAACTATTATGCAGAGGAGCTGAAATATCAGCAGGTGATTGACGGCAGGAAAGCTGCGCTCACCCTTTCTTCCCCTGTCAGCATCAACCAGTCAGAGAAGGCGGTGGGTATTCTTTTCCCGGCTGAGATGCAGGGCATTCCTTTGAAAGGTAGCGTATTGTTCTATCGTGCATCAGATTCCCGTCAGGATGTTTCACTGCCTTTGCAACCTGATGAGAATGGGTTGCTGCTGGTGAGCAAGAAGAGATTTCAAAAGGGTAATTACCGGGTGCAGTTGCAATGGGAGGCGAAAGGAACCCAATACTACCAGGAAAGTTTTGTAACCGTTAACTGATAGAGACTATGTTGCTGACATTCCTGTATGCCTTATCACTGGGCTTCATTGGTAGTTTTCACTGTATCGGTATGTGTGGACCGATTGCGCTCACTCTGCCGGTGCAACATCTGGAGGGTGTGCGTAAACAGGTGGGTATCCTGTTGTATAATGCAGGGCGGGTAACTGCATATGCAGGTTTAGGCCTTGCTTCCGGATGGCTGGGCAGGCAATTCTTCCTGGGAGGCTTGCAGCAATGGCTGTCTATTATACTGGGATGCGGTATGTTATTGCTCATCGTATTGCAATATGGTTTCCGGAATACCCGCTTTTCGCTGCATACAGGCTTTTACACCCGTCATATCAAGACAATGCTGGGCAACCTGCTACGCCGGCAGCAACAGCACACATTGTACGCTATAGGCTTCCTGAATGGCTTATTGCCCTGTGGCCTGGTATGGTTTGCCATCACCGGTGCGGTAGCTACAGGTAGTTCTTTACAGGGAGCTTTTTTCATGGCGGCCTTTGGTATGGGCACCCTACCTGCTATGATCGCGCTTAGCTGGTGCAACGATCTTATCAGTTTACGCCTTCGTAACCGTTTACGTCGCTGTATTCCATATGTTGTCACTATTATGGCCGTTCTGCTCATTATGCGTGGGCTTAATCTCAATATTCCATATGTCAGTCCGGCATTAGCTGCACCGGACGAAAAAGTTTCAGAACACTGCTTTAAACCATCCTGATTATGCAACTCATCAGAAAATATAATACTGCTGCTCCCCGCTATACGAGTTATCCAACCGTTCCTTATTGGGATGAACAGACCTTTGATATCAATACATGGAAGCAGACTTTACTGCAATCATTCCGCGCTACCAACCACACCGAAGGGATCAGCATTTACATACATCTGCCTTACTGTGAGCAATTGTGTACCTACTGCGGATGCAACAAACACATCACCGTTAATCATGGCGTAGAGGCTCCTTATATACAATCCATTCTCAATGAGTGGGAGTTATACCTGACGCTTTTTAAAGAACGTCCCCGCATCAGGGAGATTCATCTGGGAGGAGGAACGCCAACTTTTTTCAGTCCGCAGAACCTGCACAACTTACTGTCCCGTATTTACCTGCATGCAGACCTGCTGCCCGATGCTACACTGAGCTTTGAAGGTCATCCTAACAATACTACCCGGGCGCATATGCTGACGCTTTATAACCTGGGTTTCCGTCGTATGAGCTTAGGTATCCAGGACTTCGATCCGCGTGTGCAGGATATCATTAACCGGATACAACCCTATGAGACGGTGGAAGAAGTTACCGCTATTGCCAGGGAGATCGGTTATACTTCTATCAACTATGACCTGGTGTATGGTTTACCTCTGCAAACCATAGCAAGTGTAGGAGATACGATTAATAAAGTAATGCAGTTAAGGCCAGACAGGATCTCTTTTTACAGCTATGCACATGTTCCATGGGTGAAGGGAGTAGGGCAGCGACGTTATTCTGAAGCAGATCTTCCCAAAGATGAAGAAAAGAGAGCGCTCTATGAGCTGGGTAAAACACTGTTCGCGGAGAATGGCTATACAGAGATCGGGATGGACCACTTTGCTTTACAGCACGACAGCTTGTACCATGCCTGCAACCAGGGATCACTACACCGGAACTTTATGGGATACACCGACCAACATACTTCATTGATGATCGGTTTGGGCGCTTCCTCCATAGGAGACAGCTGGTATGCATATACACAGAATGAAAAGCGGATCGCTATATGGCAACAGCTTGTGAACAGCGGACAGTTCCCTGTGGTGCGTGGCCATATTCTGGATGAGGAAGACCTGTTGTTACGCCGCCATATTCATGCCCTCATGTGTGGGTTTAAGACGTCTCTGAGCCAGTCAGACAAGGCAGACAATGTTATTGCAAAATGCCTGCAAAGGCTTGCCGAGCTTGAGAAAGACGGGTTGGTACATATCACGGAAGATGCGGTATCTGTCACTGTAAAAGGCAGACCATTTATCCGCAATATCTGTATGGCTTTTGATGCCCGCTTATGGAGAAAGCTGCCACAATCTCAACTGTTCAGTACTGCTATCTGAGTTTTTCTCAGCTTATTCACTTCATTCTTATCACTTTACACCCGTTTAATTTCAGTTACTGAAAGACAAGGTGCTTTTCCAGAAAATGGAATTTATAATCGTCGGCTGCATAAGGTAGTAAAAAGAGCTTTCCTGTTCTTATCTGAAGAGATAAAAATGAAGTTGCTGAATCAGCGGAAACACTTGCAGGGAAAGGATTTTACAGGGCATTAAAAAAGTCTGACCGTGTTTACAATCAGACTTTCTTGTTATGTGAATGGGTTAGTAAGTACAGGGAACAAAAATTCCCTACACAATATTAAAAAGAATTTCATGACAAAAGAAAAAAAATGCAAACTTTTTTATTCACACACTAAAAAAAATGTGGATAACAACAGTTACAAAGAAGCGTTAAAACTTCATTTCTCTTCCTGATGATTGCTTAACAGGTGAACAATTATATCACATTCTCTACTACCTTTGCCTCACTAAACAACCGAAAACATGAAGTTTAATGAACCGATCGCGGTAACGGAAATAGCAGCATTCATAGGCGCAGAGCTGGAAGGCGACGATAAGCTGATGGCCACTGGTATCAATGAGATCCATAAGGTTGAACCAGGTGATATTTCTTTTGTGGACTTTGCGAAGTACTATGACGCCTGCCTGAGATCAGCAGCTACGATTATCATCATCAATAAAAAAGTAGCCTGTCCTCAGGGTAAAGTGTTACTTGTAACAGACGATCCGTTCAGTGCTTATGTGAAACTGGTGAAACGCTTCCGTCCTTTTGAACCAGCCACCAACCCCATCAGCGATTCTGCTGTAATAGGCGAGGGCACTATCATACAGCCAAATGTATTCATTGGTAATCATGTTACTATCGGTACCAATTGTATCATTCACCCTAACGTAACTATTTACGACAACTCCATTATCGGGAACAACGTGATCATTCATGCGGGAACTGTTATCGGTGCAGATGCCTTCTACTTTAAAAAACGTGCCGACAGGGAGGTCATGTATGATAAACTGGAAAGCTGCGGAAGGGTGATCATTGAAGACGATGTTGAAATAGGCGCCGGCTGTACTATCGACAAAGGCGTAAGTGGTGATACCATCATTGGCCGTGGCACGAAATTCGATAACATGATCCATATCGGGCATGGTACCGTTATCGGCCGTAACTGTCTCTTTGCCGGTCAGGTAGGTGTGGGCGGTAAGGCGCATATAGAAGACAACGTAATCCTTTGGGGCCAGGTAGGTGTTTCCAAAGATCTTACTATAGGCAAAGGAGCGGTTGTACTCGCACAAAGTGGCGTTCCTTCTTCTCTGGAAGGAGGTAAGGTATACTTTGGATCTCCTGTAGAAGATGCTAAAGTTAAAATGAAGGAAATTACCTGGATCAAACGTATTCCTGAGATCTGGCAGAAGCTGTATGGCAACTGATTTTACTATATTGAAGGCTTCATGTGTTGCATGAAGCCTTTTTGTTTAAGTTTGTTTCTATGTTCCGTAATTTCCTTACCCTCGTATTGCTGTTCACCTGCTATAACCACATTTCTGCACAGGACCTTTATACTGCTGCACAGGAATGGCCTGTAAAGATCAATGACGGATGGTTCACTGCCAGAACGATCTCCTTTGGTCAGTATACTACCTCCTCCCGGAAAAACGGGATAGCCGACAGGGAAATCGTCAGCTTCATCAAAGACCCGATAAACCCCTTCAATTGCAGGGTAAGCGGTAAGGAGGAAAACATACTGATACAAGTTATACAGGCAGCTAATGTTGCTTTTTCCGGCCATTCCCTGCCCTCATTTCTGGACAATATGCCGGCAACTGCAATCTTTACCTACATACTGATCAACGGGACGAAAATTGAGCCTCTAAAGCGATGGGAGATGATCCTGAAAGATGTGAATTACCTGGAACTGAATGAGAATAAACCGGCAGGCATCCTCCGGTCAGCAGACGATGAATTACGTATTACCGCCCATAACCGGTTCGGGGTTACCAACTCTTATGAGAATATCTGTTATGAATTTCATATCCGCCGGCAGGTAGTGGCGGCTGTTGTTACCGGGGCGCATCCCCGTGTATGGATGAGCGCGGAGATGGATGGGAAGCCTCTCCAACCGGTATTGGTTGCTGCAATAGGCGCGCTCCTCGTCAGGTAAAAATTAGTTCTGCTGCTGTTGCTCCAGGAATACCCGGCACATATCGGCAATTGTAGTTTGTAAGGGTGTGAAGGAGAATCCCGGTAATGCCTTCAGGATCTTTTCATTGCTATAGTAGACTTTCATCTGCGCGGTGCGGGCGGTTTCTTTAGTGACCAGCGCCTTTTTACCGGATAGCTTGCTTTTTATCGCTTCTACTCTCCATACTATCTCCGCCATCCAGGGTTTCACGGCTATATGCGGTGGCTTCTTTCCCAGCTGCTTCGCCATTTCGTTAAACAGGTCGTAGTACTTCCAGTTATCGGCTGTAAGTACAAAACGTTCCCCTTCTATATCGCTTTCCATCAGTCTGAACATGACTTCCGCCACATCCCGTACATCGGTAAACCCATTGATGCCTTCTGTATAATACGGAAATTCTTTCCAGGCGTTCTTTATCAACATTCCGGAGCCGTCATCCCAATACCCTGCACCCAGTATGATACCCGGGTTAACAATGGCAACATCCAGGCCTTCTGCCATTCCTCTCCATACTTCCATTTCTCCCTGGTACTTGCTGACGCTATATCGTGAATTGTGCTTGCTTTCCTTCCACTCGCTGGATTCATCCAGCACGCCATCTACTCTTGCCCTGCCCAGTGCTGCAGTGGAACTAACATGCACCAGTTTTCTGACGCCGGTATCAATAGCCAGGTTCACTACATTAGCAGTGCCTTCTACATTCACTTTCATCAACCGTGCCTCTTCTCCGGGACGGAAAGACACCAATCCTGCACAGTGATAGACCTTTTCTACTCCCTGCATAGCGTCTTCCAGGGCGCTGACGTCCAGCACATCGCCTTTTACCCATTCTATTTTATGCTGTATATCTTCTACCTGCGAAGGAATAGCTGTGCGGTACAATGCCCGTACCGGCTGCCCGACATTCACCAGTTTGCGTAATAAATGACTACCTAAAAATCCTGTGCCACCCGTAACTAAATTCATGAAATAAGTCCCGTTTGCGTCAAAGATAATTATAAAATCCCTTCCCGCTTTTCTTCCCCAATGCACCTTCTTCCACCTTTGCTATCTGCAGTGGGCTGGGAGCAAAGCGGGGAGCCCCATTATACGCCTCATAAAGAGAACGTGTCACTGCCAGGTTCACATCGTTGCCAATAAGATCCATCAGTGCAAAAGGCCCCATGCGGAACCCTGCACTTTCCAGCAGGCGGTCGATACTTTTGTATTCCGCGACGCCTTCTGCGGCTATCTGCATGGCTTCAAGGTAGTAATGCCTGGCCACTCTGTTCACGATAAATCCGGGGGTATCCTGTACCATTACAGGCACCTTTCCCAGGCGTGTTGACAGTAAGTATAAGAGCTCTGTAACATCCGTCGCTGTATCTTTTCCTTTTACAATCTCCACCAGCTTCATTACAGGCGCAGGGTTAAAGAAATGCATGCCAGCCACCCGTCCCGGATGATCTATCCCGGCAGCGATACCGCTTATAGGCAGGGAAGAAGTATTACTTGCAAGGATGGTTACCGGTGTATTGATGGCTGCCAGCTGATTGAATAATGTAGTTTTTATCTCCAGCTTTTCAACGATTGCTTCAATCACCAACTCCGCCCGGCAATCTTCCACCTGAGCGGTAAAAACGATCCGTTCAAGGATAGCGTCTTTCTCTTCGGCTGTCATCTTGCTCTTCTTTACAGCATTCTCAAGCTGTTGCGTAATCTGTTGCTGTGCTTTTTCAAGCATGGCGGCCTGCACATCAAACAATATAGTACGGTAACCGCTTGCTGCTGCTACTTGTGCAATACCTGCGCCCATTGTGCCGGCGCCACATACAGCAATCGTTTTAATCTGGTCAACTGTGATCATACGGGGAATTTATCGGGGTAAAAAGACAAAGGAGAAAACGGCGGGTCTACAAAACGCACGTTTTCTCCTTTGGAACAATCTTATTCTATCGTCAAAGCGCTCCTTCAAACTGTTCCAGGAACCGGGTATCGTTCTCGGAGAAAAGTCTGAGGTCTTTGATCTGGTAATTCAGCATGGTAATACGTTCTATACCCATCCCGAATGCGAAACCGGTATATTTCTCAGGATCAATACCACAATTCTCCAGCACTTTCGGATGCACCATACCGCAACCCAGGATCTCTACCCAGCCGGTATGTTTACAAACGTTACATCCTTTACCACCACAGATCTGGCAGGATATGTCCATTTCTGCGCTTGGCTCAGTGAACGGGAAGTAGGAAGGGCGGAAACGGATGCGGGTATTTTCATCGAACAGCTCCTTCACGAAGTGGTACAGTGTCTGTTTCAGATCAGCGAATGATACATTCTCATCAATGTACAGCCCTTCCACCTGGTGGAAAAAGCAGTGCGCCCTGGCTGAGATGGTTTCATTACGGTACACGCGACCCGGACAGATGATACGGATAGGCAGCTTACCGCTTTCCATCGCTCTTACCTGTACGGAAGAGGTGTGGGTACGCAGCAGCCAGTCCGGATTCTTACTGATGTAGAAAGTATCCTGCATATCGCGGGCAGGGTGATTTTCAGGCAGGTTTAGTGCCGTAAAGTTGTGCCAGTCGTCTTCTATCTCCGGTCCCTCTGCAATAGCAAAACCCAGGCGCTCAAATATGCTGATGATCTTATTTCTTACAACGCTTATAGGATGGCGGGAACCCAACCGATGTGGTTCTGCCGGCAGTGTGAGATCGGCATCGGTAGTAGCTGCAGCAGCGCCGTCTTTCAGGTGCTCAAACTGCGTATATCTTTCTTCCGCCAGCTGCTTAAAGCCGTTCAGTACTTGTCCAAATTCCTTTTTACGCTCGTTTGGCACTTGTTTCATTTCGCCAAACATAGCTTTCACGATTCCTTTTGTACCAAGGAATTTAATACGGTATTGTTCAAGATCCGCAGCCGTGGCTGGCTCGAATGCTAATATTTCCTGTTTGTAGGCAGCTATTTGCTGTTCTATCTGATCCATAGTTGGCAAAGATAATTAAAAGATCAGTTTATACCCTACCCCCCTTATATTCACGATCTGCACCCGCGGATCATCTTTCAGATACCTTCTCAGCTTGGTAATAAACACATCCATACTGCGGGCATTGAAGAAACTGTCATCCCCCCACAGGTCGAGCAATACGGTCTTTCTTTCCATCACCTGGTTCAGGTTTTCCGACAGGCGCCGCAATATTTCCGCTTCGCGGTGAGAGAGGAATGCGGTGTCATTATTCCGGGTGAGGGTCTGTTTGGTATAGTTGAACTGATACTGGCCAATCTGTATTACATCAGCAGCAGCGTCGGAGCTGACCGCGGGTGTTTCTTTGAAGCGCTGTAGCAGGGCCTTTATACGCACAATCAGCTCATCCATGCTGAAGGGCTTTTTCAGATAATCGTTTCCTCCCAGTTCAAAGCCTTTTACCACATCCGTAGTCTGGGATTTTGCCGTCAGGAAGATGATAGGCGTCGTTTTATCCTGTCGCCTGATCTCTGTCGTGACCGTAAATCCGTCCATATTGGGCATCATGATATCCAGTACGACTACATCGGGCTTATGCTCCTGGTATAAACGAAGCCCTTCTTTGCCATCAGCAGCATAGAGCATTTCAAAGCCTCTCATTTCCAGGCTGTCTTTCACAATCTGTCCCAGCTGCCATTCATCTTCTATCAGTAATACTTTCGACATAGTTGCAGGTGTTAAACTGGTATTTGTATGATAAATTCACTTCCTTTTTCCGGTTCGCTATGCACTTTGATCGTACCACCATGTAGCTCCACGATCTTTTTCACATAGCTGAGTCCCAGTCCGAATCCCTTCACATTGTGCAGGTTGCCTGTGGGAACCCTGAAGAAGGTATCAAAGATGTTTTCCTGGTATACTTTCGGTATCCCGATCCCGTTGTCTCTCACTTTGATCACCAGTTTTCCTCCTTCCAGCATACTTTTGATGTGTACCGCCGGATGATCTCCGGAATACTTGATGGCATTATCCACAAGGTTGCTGAGGGCATTGGTCAGGTGGGTTTTATCTACTTCCACCGTTTGCTCACCCAGCAGGTTATCATAGCGGAACTGCACCGGGCGACCGGTTTTCAGCTGGTGGTTGGTGATAATGCTGTCCATCACCTCGCCAATATCTGTATCTTCTCTGAACAATTCGATCTCTTCTCTTTCCTCGGCAGCAATGTGCAGTACCTTTTCCACGAGGTCGGACAGTCTTTGCAGTTCCTGTTTGGAAATATCGAGATAGGTCTGCGTCTTCCGCTGATCGTTCAAGGCATTGAAGTTCTGCATGGCTTCCACCGCTGCAGATACAGTAGCGATAGGCGTTTTCAGCTCATGCGTCATGTTATTGATAAAGTCGTTCTTCACCTCAGAAAGCCGCTTTTGTTTCAGGATCGTCCGAAGCATATACACAAAGCAGATGGTGATGAGCACCAGCAGCAAGAGTGAACCTGCCAGCGTCCATATCATTTTCGCCAGGATGTATTGCAGTGGCGACTCAAACTTGGCCTGCACAAAGAGATTGCTGGCAGGGTTAAAAGGTATCTTGGACGTCTTTAAAGGCGGCCGCTTTCTCAGACTGTCCCTGAATCCTTCCCTGTTGTATCCGTTAAAACTAATGTGAAACGTATCCAGCTCATATGGTGTCAGGATCTGACGGGAATGCAATTCGGCCGTAAACACAGAATCAAGTTTGATCAGTTTCACGCTGTCGCTTGTCAGGTTGTTCAAGAGGATAAGATCAGAGATCTGTCTTGCCAACGTATCTGCATACTCATTGCCGGGGCGAAGTTCTCTTCTGCGTTTAATCGTATCTGTTAACACCCCTTCACGTAGACGCGGACCGCCGCGACGACCGGCCTGCATCTCGTCTGGCGGTGGCATATCGCGGAACATCCTGCTTGAATCCCTGTCTCTCCGGAAGAAGCGGCGCACATCCGCAAACTGCTTATTAAAAACAGCGGTCCGTAAGGACTCATTGATGTCTTTGTTAAACTGATCCAGTTGTATATGATAGGAGTTGTACAGCCAGTATCCCTGGAAGAAATAGATGCTGAGTATACATACACACATTAGTATCAGAATGTTGCGGATCCGCTGACGCATAATTGCCAATTTTTCGCTGTTAAGTACGCTCCCGCTATGGGGGTATGTTGCAAAGCTATCGGTTCCTTACATACCCGCTCTATCCCCTTAACAATAATTAACAGTAAATAAAGCTATTTAACCAACAAATGAAAACCGAATAATGACTTTTGTATCAGAAAAAAATCAGAACATATGAAGAACTTATCTAAAACACTTCTTGGCGTTGCATTGGTTGCCTTCTCGGGCGTATCGGCCTTTGCGCAGGATAAAAATACCGGCGTGATCGACTATGAAATCAATGCAAAGATGCCTCAACGTGGCGGAGCAGAGGGAGATGGAGATGAGCAGGTGATTACCTTCAATCAGCATTTCTATTTCACCGCAGGTAAAGGCAAGCTGGAGACAGAACGCCCGGACTTTGGTGGTCGTGGTTTTGGCGGCGGCCGTCCTGATGGCGGACAAGGTGGTGATGGCAATGGTGGCGGCCGTGGAGGTCGTGGTTTCGGTGGCGGACGTTTTGGTGGTATGCGTGGTGCTTTTGGTGGCGGATATGTAGACCTTGCCGGAAAGAAATACCTGCAAACATTCTCAAAACCTGACGACAGCACCAAGACTTATTATGCAGAAGAGGCCTTTGCTCCGGCAAAAGACGCTAAGCTGAGCGACAAGACGAAGAAGATTGCTGGTTATAACTGTAAAAAAGCGACTGTAACCGTACGTAACGAAGAGTATACTGTGTGGTACACCCAGGACCTGCCTTTCAGCTACAGCCCTATCAATGGCCTGCTGCCTGAGGGTAACGGTGTAGTACTCTCTGCAGAGGGTAGCAGACGTTCTTTTACAGCTACTAAAGTAGACTTCAAACCAGTAACAACAGACGTTTCATTACCGGCCAATGCTGAAAAAGTAACTGAAGACCAATTGCGCGACATGCGCCGTGAAGCGATGCAGAAATTCCGTGAACGGCAAAACGGGAATTAAATAAGATACTAATTTGCATCGTTTCCTCCTTACCAATTCCCTTTTCATGAAAAGATTTACCCTTATTGCTTGTATACTGTTCCTGTTTGCGCTTTCCACACAAGCGCAGCAGGGACAGATTAAAGGACTACTGACTGACTCATCTGCTACACATCCCTTACCGGATGCAACCGTTGCCCTGCTGAATGGCAGGGATTCCTCCCTGGCGGCTACCGTCTTTACTGATAAAAAGGGTGCCTTCTCTTTCACCGGTGTTGCCCTGGGCAACTACAGAGTGTATATCACTTTCCTGGGTTACAAGCCGGTTTTTAAAAGCGTCACGATCTCCGCAACCCAGCCTGTATCGGATATGGGAACCATACCTCTCAAAGGCAAAGGCCTTTTATTGAATGAAGTGGAGATCGTCCAGGAAGTACCACCCATCGTGGTAAAAACGGATACGCTGGAGTTCAACGCAGGATCCTTTAAGACAAGAGAAAATGCAGTAGTGGAAGATCTTCTGAAAAAGCTACCGGGTGTATCTGTAGATAAGGACGGGGTGATCACGGCACAGGGGGAAACCGTGAAAAGGGTGTTGGTAGATGGTAAACCTTTCTTTAGTGATGATCCTAAACTGGCCACCAAGAACCTGCCGGCAGACATCATCGATAAGATCCAGCTGATAGACCGTAAATCTGACCAGGCACAGTTCACCGGCATAGATGATGGCAATACGGAAAAAGCTATCAACATCACGATCAAAAAAGACAAGAAAAAAGGCTTCTTCGGAAGAGCTTCTGCAGGTTACGGAGATAATGACCGCTTTGCTGTCAATGCAAGCCTGAACAGCTTTCGTGACACCAAGCAGTTATCCTTCCTGGGAAGTGGCAATAACGTCAATAATCTTGGTTATACTTTCAACGACGTCTTCAACTTCAACGGTAATACCGGCGGGGCAGGAGGCGGAGGTGGTGGTGGCCGCGCCGGCGGGGGCGGCCGCGGTGCGGCACAATCCACCATCAGTAGTCTTGGCGGGAACAATTCCACAGGCATTACCCGTAACTGGAATGCCGGTTTTAACTACAACCAGGACTTTGGCTCAAAACTTAAAATCAACGGCAGCTATTTTATCAACGATACGCGGACAGAAACCAACAGGCATAGTAACAAACAAACCTTTCTGACCGACACCACCTACTATTATAATCAGCAGTCTGGTTCCCTTACCAACAATGACAATCACCGGCTGAACATGCGGGTTGAATATCAGATAGACTCTATGCATTCATTGATTGTGACCCCAAGTTTCAGTTATTCTGATGGCTCTACCAACACGCTCAATACATATCAATCGCTGGACGAGAACAAAGTACAGACGATAGATGGAGAATCCCGGAACAGCAGTCATGCTACTTCTCCCAACTTCTCCACTACTGCGCTGTTCAGAAAGAAATTCAATAAGATAGGCCGTACCTTCAGTGCTAATCTCAGCTTTGGCTACAACACCACCGACAGGCAGAATTTCTTCAAAACAGCAGATACGCATCTGGAAACAGCTGTTACCGATTCTTTCAGCACCGGGTACGACAGGATGACCAATGCGAATAATATGGGCCGCAATATGGGAGTGAGACTGACCTATACTGAGCCCCTCATGAAAGATCGCTTCCTGGAATTGTCCTATGCATGGAATAATAACTATAGTGACTCCAGGAACCTTACTTACGACATCGACGGGGCCAGTGGTAAGTATGACAAACTGAATGATAGTCTGAGTAACATATTTGAGAATACATTCACCACGCAACAGGCAGGCCTGGATATCCGTACGCAGAAATTGAAGTATGATTATACGTTTGGTTTGAATGTACAGTTCAGCAGCCTGCTGAATGACAACGTAAGCAGGAAAACACGTATTGACCAGCATACTGTCAATTTCTATCCTTCTGCATCATTCAACTATAACTTCCAGAGAGGAAAGAGATTCCGCTTCCGCTATAATGGTAGCACCTCACAGCCAACAGTTACGCAGTTACAGCCACTGCCGGATCTGACCAGTTCATTGTATGTGCAACAGGGTAATCCTGATCTGAAACCGTCCTTTTCACATAGTATCAACATGGGCTACAATGTATTTAACAACAGTACTTTCCGTGGCTTCTTTACCAATGTGAATGCCAGTTTCACCACCAACAAGATTGTGAATGCGAACCGTGTCGATACTTCAGGCAAGCAGTATACGAAACCGTTCAACTCCAATGGTGCATACAATCTCGGCGCTTTTGTAGTAAATACAATTCCGCTCAAAAAGATGAAGACCTCCTTGAACTTCAATACCAATCTGAACTACAGTCGGGATGTAAGTTTTACAGGTACTCAGAAAGATTTTTCAAAGATCCTGAAGAACTATACCAGGAACTTTGGTATCACACAGGGGCTTGGCTTCAACTATACTTACAAAGAGCTGTTTGATTTCTCTGCCAACGCCAGTGTTAACTACAGTGGTGCACGGTATGACATCCAGCCAAGCAATAATACAGACTATTTCAACTACGCATTTTCATTTGACTATAATGTCAATCTGCCGGCAGGTTTTATCATAGGAAGTGATATTACCTATACGCTGAATGCGGGCAGGGCAGAAGGTTACAACGTTGATGTGACGATGCTGAATGCCTTCATTTCGAAGAGTCTGTTCAAGAATAAAAAGGGATTGATAAAACTATCTGGTTATGACTTGTTGCATCAGAACGTAAGTGTAGGACGTAATACCGGTGAGAACTATATTGAAGACGTGACGAACATGGTACTGCAAAGGTATTTTATGATCAGCTTCACTTACTTCATCAACAAGTTTGCAGGTAGTAACAATAACAACGGCGATCGCCGCAGGATGGGCCCTCCGGGAATGAGGATGGGAGCTCCGGGAGGATTCATGCGTGGAGGTTGATATAATATACAATTAATGCAAAAGGTCTCACGAAATGTGAGACCTTTTTTTATTAGTAAATGTAAAATGACTCCTAAGTTGATAAATTCTTGAAAGGTTGAAAGGATAACAAAGGTGGAGACGTACTTCCTCCTTCATGCCTCCAGCTTTGAAACCTTACAACCTTAGTATTTTTCGCTGATGCTTATGGCACTATAACCCGGCTACTTTGCATCTGCTGAGCCGTTTTGCGTTCCCTGATACTCTGCGTTACTCGTCTCACTACCCAGCTCAGTGTAAATGTTGGGATAAAATCCAGACCAGGAAATAATTCTTCCATGAAGTTGAAAACACTTCCGAAAGCGCCCAGACTACTGCCAAACATTCTGTAGAATATGAAAGCAGAAATGGGGGCCCAGATCACATCACTTACTTCTCCTAAAACCGGCACAGTATAACTTGCACATCCAATCAGGTCCATTACAACACAAGTCCATAATGCAGGGGTAAATCTTCTTTCCATGCAGACCTCCGCTTTAAATGTTATCTAAGTATAATCAAATAGCTTACCAATTTCAATTATGGTTGAGCGGCAAGGGAATTACGATGCTATGCTGTGGCGTTCTTTGGGAGCAATTCTTTGTAATACAATCTCTTAAAAAATGCTGATTTCTTAGTCTGTATATCCGTAATTCTTTAATCAAACATAATTGCCTCGTTGTATTTGGTGTATTAACGTAATAACGTTTTAGCACGATATAAAGTTACGAACTATTTGAGGTAACAGCTGTACGCAAATTTTAAATTGCGTAGTTTCACGGTCAACAGTAAACACTTACCAACATGCTTAACCAAAATTCCCGCCGCGATATGATCAAAAAAGCCGCTGCTATGGCATTTGCATCCACTTCACTGGCTTCCCTTTCCACCCGTGTGATGGCCCACGAGGGAAAGATGGATGAAAAACTAAAGGGTCAGATCAATCACTCCGTTTGCGCCTGGTGCTACAACGACATTCCCCTGGAGGATCTCTGCAAGGCAGCTAACAGGATAGGCCTGCAGTCAATCGACCTCCTGGATCCAAAGGATTTCGCAACGGCAAAAAAATACGACCTTACCTGCGCCATGGTGGCTTCTATCAATAAAGACTGGAATATCGGCCGCGGCTGGAACAGGGAAGCGCATCACGATCAGCTCGTTACTTATTATGAACACCTGATAGATGAGACCTCAAAAGCCGGCTTCACAAACCTGATCTGCTTCTCCGGCAACAGGGAAGGACTGGATGACCAGGCTGGTATTGAGAATTGTGCCAAGGGCCTGAAGCGTATTATGAGCTACGCCGAAAAGAAAAAAGTGACCATCGTGATGGAACTGCTGAACAGTAAAGTGAACCATCCAGATTACCAATGTGATCATACAAACTGGGGGGTGGAACTGTGTAAGGCTATTGGCTCTGAGCGCTTTAAACTTCTCTACGATATTTATCATATGCAGATTATGGAAGGAGACGTAATCGCCACTATCCGTAATAATCATCAGTATTTCGCTCACTATCACACTGGTGGTGTACCAGGCAGGAATGAAATTGATGAGACGCAGGAGCTGTATTATCCAGCTATTATGAAGGCTATTCACGAAACAGGTTTCAAGGGATTTGTGGCGCAGGAATTTGTGCCTAAACGTGCTGACAAGCTGGCCTCCCTGAAACAAGGCGTGGAGATCTGCGATATTTAGTATTTCCAATCCTGCCTCAGGATCCCCATCACTACTGTGTCTGTATACTGACCATGTAGTTTGGCGCTGTGGCGGAGGATACCTTCTTTAGCAAAGCCCAGGCGGATGGGGATCTGGGCGCTTTCTACATTTTGCAAGGCAAAACGTACCTCTAATTTATTCAGTTTCAAGGTTTGAAACGCAAAAGTGATCAGTGCTTTACAGGCATTTACCGCGATGCCTTTACCGCGGAATTGTTCCCCCAACCAGTAGCCGATCTCCGCACTATCCAGTTGATGATCCCAGCAATGCAGGTCTATTACACCGCACAACTGCTGCTGGTACCAGATCCCAAAGGCAATGGCCTCCTGGTCTTCCGTTTTTCTCAGCATCATTTCAATAAAACGTAGTGTATGTTCCTCATTGGTATTGTAATCTACCCAGGGTAGGAACCGGCGCAGGCTCCTGCGGGAAGTATCCAGCTGGCTAAAGAGGGTCGGCGCATTCTCAGGCTGTAATTGCCTGAGCGTAATCATTTCATTAACAGGTAATTCCAGCATAAAAAAAATGAGGTTTGGCGAACTGCCAAACCTCAAAAATAACAAAATCTTAGTTCTTTGCTATCAGCTGCTGCTTCTGCATATCCTTTACGATCTGCTTCGCAAACAGATAGGCCTGCCTGTACGCTGTTGGAGGATCTACCGAGGCGATCTCCGCATTATAGATCAGTTTCTTTTCCTTCAGGTCATACAGATTGGTTTCCCACTGATATTTCGTATTCACCTGGTAGTAACCCGGATTGTACATACTGCCATACCATCCTCTGTAATAAGGTCCGAAACCACCGTAGTAGGGATATCCATATGGACCATAGTTAGGTACATAACTTCTCTCACGGGATTTATCCACCATCGCGATCGTCATTACCTGTGCTACATCACTGTTCCGGAATCTCTTTAATGCAGCCTTTTCATCTCCCTTGGCCAATGCATCATCCGGGCCGTAGGTTGCATAAGCAGACGTTGCGTTATAGCCTTCTTTCTTCAGTTCGGAAACCAGGTTATTTTCCATCTGTACACGCAGATTACGTTCTTTCGCAGGTACCAACGCTATCACCATGATCTTATTTTCCTGCTGTAACCGGGCTTCCGGCGTTTTCCAGGACGAAGTCAGTTTAGTGCTGGTACAAGCTGTCACTGATAACAACCCGAGGGCCATTAAAAATAATCCTAACTTTTTCATATTTCCTCCTTTTAACTACCTGTTAGACGGCGGCAGGAGGGAAGAGTTACATGACAGGAATAAATTAACATTTCTTTGATTCTCAGATGAGTAGAGAAATTCCAGATGCTGGACTTTTTTTCCGGATACTGGAATTCCCTTTATACTATATTCCGGATGCTGGAATTTTCTGACAAATGAATAAGGCCCGGAAATCATGCGATCTCCGGGCCTTTATTTTATGTTGGTATATCAGATTAGTAGTTGATAACCTGTTCCTGTATTCCTGCAGGAATCTCGCGGAACTCATATAGCTGGGTGCGCAGCTGTGGTTCAAATCCAGCCTCCTTAATTGCCTCCTGCATGGAGCGGTATGTAAAGCGGTGAGGAGCGCCTGCAGCACTTACCACGTTCTCCTCGATCATGATAGAGCCAAAGTCGTTTGCTCCTGCATGCAAACAGATCTGCGCTACCTGCTTACCTACTGTCAGCCAGGACGCCTGGATGTTCTTGATGTTTGGCAGCATGATGCGGCTCATCGCAATCATACGGATATACTCCTCTGAAGTGGTCATATTGTGTACGCCACGGATGCGGGATAACAGCGTATCTACGTCCTGGAACGTCCATGGAATGAATGCAGTGAAGCCGTAATGACCTTCCGGTTTTTCACTCTGTACCTGGCGGATATCTGCAAAATGCTGGAAACGTTCCATCAATGTTTCGACATGGCCGAACATCATGGTAGCTGAGGATGGAATATTCAGTTTGTGGGCGGCCCTCATCACATCCAGCCATTCCTGCGCCCCGCATTTACCTTTGGAGATCAGCCTGCGCACACGGTCATTCAATATTTCTGCGCCGGCACCGGGCAGACTTGCCATACCTGCTTCTTTCAGGGCTGTCAGTACCTCAATATGGGTGCTTTTTTCCAGTTTGGTGATATGTGCTACTTCGGGGGGCCCGAGTGCATGCAGCTTCACGTTAGGGTATAACTGCTTCAGCTGCTTAAAGGTATCTACATAGAATTGCAGTCCCAGTTCCGGATGGTGACCTCCCTGCAGCAGCAGCTGGTCTCCGCCGAACTTCACTGTTTCCTCTATTTTCTTTTTGTATTCGTCGATGGTGGTAATGTAGGCTTCCGCATGACCGGGTACCCTGTAGAAGTTACAGAACTTACAGTTAGCCGTACACACGTTGGTCGTGTTCACATTACGGTCTATCTGCCATGTCACCTTCCCATGTGGTACCTGTTGCTTACGCAGCTCGTTCGCAATGTCCATCAATTCTGCAAGCGGAGCCTTCTCAAATAGATAAATCCCTTCTTCCGGTGTAAGCCACTCGAAGTTTAATGCTTTCCTGTATAGTTCTTTCAGTTCCATGATGGACAAAGGTAGGAATAATGTTAAATTTATAGCATCGTTATTCTGTTATGATAACTGTATGCAAAAATCTACGCTGTTGAAGCACTGTTGGCTCGTTATAATTGCCATTACATGTTCATTCCATGTTGCCTCCGCGCAAACGCTACCTACGACTGCCAGTCCCCGGAAACCGGGGGAACTGATCACCCGTTTCCCGTTCAAACAATACTATGGAGGCGTTGTTGTAATACGCGCCTGCCTGGCGGGCATTCCCGATACCCTGCAGTTCATCCTGGATACCGGCAGCGCCGGCATTTCCCTCGACACGAATACCTGTGTCCAACTGAACATTCATCTGACACCAACCGACAGGGTTGTACGTGGGGTGGGAGGGTCCAAGACCGTCTCTTTTGCCATGGACAGAAGCCTGCAATTACCTGGTTTACAGGTGGATAGTCTTGACTTCCATGTCAACGACTATGAGTTGATCAGCCAGGTGTATGGGTTACAGGTAGATGGTATTATCGGCTTTAGTCTGTTGAGTAAGTTCATCGTACAGGTGGATTATGATACAGAGATGATCTCCATTTATGAAAAAGGGCCTTTTACCTATCCAAAAGGAGGTCATCTGATGCGCCCTTCCCTGACCCTGATCCCTATTGTCGGAGCATCCCTGAAAAACGGGAAAGCGCAACATTTCAACCGCTACTACTTTGATACTGGTGCGGGTATGTGCCTCCTGCTTTCCCACCAGTTTGTAAAAGACAGCGCCATCCTTTCTTCCCGGAAAAGGCAACGCAAGGTGATACAAACGGAAGCTCAGGGGTTGGGAGGAAAAATGACCATGGATATTACGACCATACAGGAGTTTAAGCTGGGAAATTACGCTTTCAGGAATGTGCCCGTGTATCTCTTTGACGACGTTACTAATGTAACGGCATACCCATTTCTTGGCGGCATGGTGGGCAATGACCTGTTACGCAGGTTCAACCTCATATTGAATTATGGTAAAAAGGAGATCTACATGATCCCCAACTCCCATTACAAAGATCCCTTTGATTATTCCTATACAGGCCTGATCATTTACCTGATAGATGGCAGGATTGAGATTACTGATATCATCAAAGGGTCTCCGGCGGAAAAGGCGGGACTGCAAAAAGGAGATGTCATCATTGCCATCAATAATACCTTCTCCGGCAATATTCAGCTGTACCGCGAGATCCTCAAAAATGTGGGCACCCGGCCTTCCTTGCTAATAATGCGCAACAAGGAACTGATGGTAAAAAAAATCCAGATCAAAAGCATATTATAACTGTCTGAAATAATACATTGCACAATCGTCCGTTAAAATCAGAAACGGGGTATACTCCGTTCAGAAAGACTTTATAAGGAGACAATGTTAATCGTGAGACAGTATCTTTTTATCCTGCTGGTTTGCCTGCCGGCTTTTCTTCAGGCCCAGGATGCCGCCAGCCAGAAAGCGGTTGCCACAATGCCTTACCGCCTGTATGACAGGTATATGGTTATCAGCACCACACTGTCCGGCACAACACCTGCAGGTCTGCCACCAGACAGCCTTCATTTTATCTTCGATACCGGGGCTGAAGTAACCACGCTGAGTAGACAAACGGCCGATCAACTGGGCTTGCAGACCAAGGATGACGGAGGCCTGAGTGGCACCGACGCTGTCGTGGTGCGGGTACCAACAGCCACCCTCAATGTATTATACCTCGATAAGACCAGGCTGCCCTTCGTTAAGGTGTATATTGAGCCGCTGGATGAATTTCGGGACCTGAGTATAAAAATAGATGGCATTATCGGTGTGGACCTGCTGAAATCTTTCATTGTGAAGATAGACTATGAAAAACAGGTGCTACAGCTTTACAGGTCTAATAAAACCCCTGCAAATACGCCCGGTCAGCGCCTGCCGCTGAGCCTGAATTTTAAGACCCCGGTGATAGAAGGAACTTTCAATTTACCTGATGGTCAATCTATTAGCAGCCGCTTTCATTTTATTTCCGGAGGAGAATACGGTATTCTGTTCAACTATCCATTCGTGGAAAAACATCACCTAAATACCCGGTTACCAGTACTGAGTACCGATACGGTCAAAGATCTTTACAAAGAATTAACTTATACTAACACCAGTTTACCCAGCCTTGATCTCGGTCCGATACATCTCGATCTTGTGGCAGCCAGTTACTGCAAAGACGTGAATGATGCCGGCTCTCTTCATGAAATGGCTGGTTCTATCGGGTTTATGGTCTGGAGACAATTCCGTAGTATTACTATCAATTATAGCGGACGCGAGCTATTTCTGGAAAAATAAGACCCAGTCTATTCTCACATTCTTTTATTTAACTTGCAACTCTCATAAACAGGGAAATATGATTCATTACAATAAATTCACCTTAGCCAACGGATTGCGCGTTATCGTGCATGAAGACCATACCACTCCCATGGCAGTGGTAAACGTGATGTACGATGTAGGCGCCCGCGATGAAGACCCCAGTAAGACCGGTTTTGCCCACCTGTTCGAACACCTGATGTTTGGAGGTTCTGTCAACATACCTGAATATGACGAGCCATTACAGATGGCCGGGGGCGAAAACAATGCCTTCACCACCAGCGACCTCACCAACTACTATATTCAATTACCTGCCGAAAATATTGAAACTGCTTTCTGGCTGGAAAGTGACCGTATGCTCTCTCTCGCTTTCAGTGAAAAGAGCCTGGACGTACAACGTAAAGTGGTTTGCGAGGAGTTTAAGGAACACTACATCAATAAGCCATATGGCGATGTATGGCACAAGATGAGAGATCTGGCCTATGCCGTTCATCCCTACAAATGGATGACCATCGGCAAGGAGCTTTCCCATATTGAAAATGCGCGCCTGGAAGATGTGAAGGATTTCTTCTTCAAATATTATCGTCCAGCTAACGCCATCCTGGTAGTAGGAGGGCACGTCACCACTGCACAGGTAAAGATGCTGGCTGAAAAATGGTTTGGCGATATTCCTGCGGGACAGCGTATACAACGTAACCTGCCAGTAGAACCGCCACAAACTGCCGCTCACAAACTGGAAGTAAAATCGAATGTGCCGCTGGATGCATTGTACAAATGCTATCATATGCCCGGACGCACAACGAAAGAATATTATGCCACAGACCTGATCTCCGACATCCTGGGAGGCGGCGCATCTTCCCGTCTGAACCAGGTACTGGTAAAAGAGAAAAAACTGTTCAGCAATATTGATTGTTATCACTTCGGGACATTGGATGCCGGCCTGCTGACCATTGAAGGAAAGCTTGTGAAGGGAGTGAAAATGAAAGACGCTGAAAAAGCTATCCAGGAGGAAATAGATAAAATACAGCAGACGGCTATTCCTGAGCGGGAATTGCAGAAGGTGAAGAACAGGGTAGAGAGTATGCTGGCCTTTGAAGACATGGGACTGCTTAACCGTGCGAACAACCTGGCATTCTATGAACTGATCGGCGATGCGGCATTAATGAATGAAGAATTCAGCCACTATGAAGCGGTGACTTCCGCTGATATGCATCGCGAAGCGCAACATCTTTTCGACGAGAAAAATTCCAATACAATTTACTATTACGCTGGATAACGCTG
The DNA here is from genome assembly GCF_900102545.1 of Chitinophaga filiformis. Classification (GTDB taxonomy): domain Bacteria; phylum Bacteroidota; class Bacteroidia; order Chitinophagales; family Chitinophagaceae; genus Chitinophaga; species Chitinophaga filiformis. The sequence continues at coordinate 1,410,468 of NZ_FNBN01000001.1, forward strand.
TCCGCTTGAAGCATTGACAGATCTTCCTTTGTAAATTTAAATATGATTTAAGATTGATGATAAACCGGAAAATTGCCCCTGAGATAAAAGATGCCACTGAGTTCGATATCACATTGAAACCTTATGAAAAGGTTACACTGGACAATGGCATCCCAGTATACATCATAAAGTCTGATGAGCAGGATACATTACAACTGGAATTGGTGTTCCCTGGCGGCAGCTGGTATGAAACGGAGAACCTGGTAGCATCTGCGACCAACTTTCTCATGAAGAACGGCAGCAGTAAACACTCGGCGCTTGAAATCAATGAAAGTATCGACTATTACGGCGCTTATCTGAACCGTAACAGTCATCACGAATATGCTACTTATACCCTGCATTGCCTTACCAAACACTTTGAGGCATTGGTACCGGTATTGCAGGAGGTGATCCAGGAGCCAGCCTTCCCGGAAGAGGAACTGGCCATCTTCCGGCAGAATATGAAACAACGCCTGGCAGTGAACCTACAGAAATGTGACTTCGTTGCCAATCGTCATATTGACAAGTACCTCTTTGGAGAGTTCCATCCATATGGAAGGGTGAGCAGCATGGACGCCTATGATGCATTGCAGACGCCTATACTCCAGGCTTTCTACAAACAGCATTATACTTACAATAACTGTAAGATCTTTGTAGCCGGTCATCTGCCTGCTAATCTTATTGACTTGCTGAACCAGGCATTTGGTAAGGAAAAATGGAACGGAGAATCCTCCATTATCCGGCCGGAAATGCCGGTACTGGCGGCAGAGGAGAAGAAATTCCGCATCTTCAATGATGAAAATGGCGTACAGGGAGCAGTACGTGTAGCGCGTCCTTTCCCGAACCGCTACCACCCGGACTTCCCGAAGATGCTGGTGCTCAACACTATTCTGGGTGGATACTTCGGTTCCCGCCTGATGAGTAACATCCGCGAAGAAAAAGGATATACCTACGGCATTCATTCCCAGCTTTATAATTTCCGCCAGGCCAGCGCGCTTAATATCCAGACGGAAGCAGGCAGGGATGTGTGCGAAGCGACTATTGAGGAGATCTATAAGGAACTACGTACACTGCAAAAGGAGGCTGTTCCTGAAGATGAACTGCACCTGGTCCGTAACTTTATGATCGGCTCCATCCTGGGGGATCTCGATGGCGCCTTTGAAGTGATTCAGCGCTGGAAAAACCTCATCCTGAACGGATTGGATGAGAATTACTTCTATAACAATATCAACGTCATTAAGACTATTACTGCCGAAGAACTCCAGGAACTGGCACAGGAATATCTCACTCCTGAAGACTTCTATGAGCTGGTTGTAATCTGATAAGGCTACGAAAAAAGATAAAAAAAGAAAGGGTTCTGCAATCAGAACCCTTTCTTTTTTACCTTGTAGTCACATATCAATATTTTACTATATTTGCGCTCCTAATTGTTCAATCCTATGAAACGTTTTATCCTATGCTTGCCATTGTGCATATGCATGAATGTTTTCGCACAAACCAGTAAATCTGCCGTTGATTCTCTTGAAAAGCGTTACCAGCTTTGCCTGGCAGCAGGTAAGAGCCAATATAACTGCGCCCTTCAGTATTATACCCAAATGGACAGTTTACTGAACACCGTATACCGCCAGTTATACGATAACCTGGACAACAACCGCCGTACGACGCTCCAGATATCCCAGGCTCAGTGGGAAGAAAAGAGACAAACATATTTTAAGGATATTGACCTCCGTGTTGAAAAGAAACGGGCACAAACACTGGCTGGCCTCGATGACGATATGATTGTGACAGACAACAAAGCTACATTCCTGAAAACACGGGTAATAGAACTATTGGCAAGCAAACATTCCTGACAACTGTAAAAGGAATGGTATACAAGGCAACATACTTTTAGTGTGTTGCCGACGTATATCTCTGATGTAGAAGGATTAGTGATGTGTGACCCGGCGTTTGATCATTCCGCCCTTGGTGTCGTTGATGTTATGTTGCACGATGAATGCCTTATCATCTATTTTTTCGATTTCATCGATGATCTTGTGTACTTCCAGACGAGTGACCACTGTGTAAATGATGTCAATATCCCTGTCTACCGCACCCCGTTTGCCAAAGCCGCTTTGTCCCTTGAAAACAGTTACGCCTTTCTTCAGAGAAAGGGTCAGCGCTTTTCTTATCAGTTCACTTTCGTTGGAGATAATCGTCAGGGCAATATATTCTTCAAAACCCTGTATCACAAAATCGACTGTTTTAGAAGCCGAGAGATAAGTGAGCATGGCATACAGCGCCGTTTCCACATTGATCAGCACTGCGGCAACACTGAAGATCACAATGTTGAAATACATGATTACTTCGCCCATAGACAGTACTGTTTTCCGGTTGATGTAAAGCGCCAGCACTTCCGTGCCGTCCAGTACTGCGCCACCTCTTACAGAAAGTCCGATACCACCTCCGAGAAACAATCCTCCGAAGACAGCGATCAATAATTTATCACTGGTAATAGTGGGTACTTCAATGAATACCAGAGCGGCCGCCAGTCCGAGGATAGCGCATAACGCCTTCACTGTAAAGTTGAAAGACAATTGCTTGTATGCCAGCAGGATAAATGGAATATTGATCACGATCAGCAGCACAGAAATAGACCATCCTGTGAGCCGGTTGATGAGGAGGGATATACCTGTAACGCCGCCATCCAGGAAACCGTTTGGCAGTAAAAACCCTTTCAGCCCTACAGCTGCCAATAAAACACCTACGATTATCAGCACTATATCCTGTATGTTCTGGATAAAGCCGATACGGGCGCGCGTCTTCCTTGTCTGTGACATATACTGGTATATAAGCTTACATTCTCTCCTGGTGTCTCAGCCACCTTTCAGGAATCTCGTTATTGCTTGCAGTTACATAATCATTGTAGGTACAGGGCACGAAGTCTTTTCCTTTACCAGGCAACTGCATCCACCAGCGACCTGTTTTTTTACTCTTAAGAAATACGGTATCGATATCCCCACAAACAATATTGAACTCGTAAAAGGCATCCCGTTCATTCAACAATGCTTCCTTGTTCTTTACAGAACAGCCATCCACAAAATACCACAACATTTGTGCAATCTGTCTGGCGGTAAGGAAATCTTTATCTTTTTCAGGGCGATATCCATAAATGCCATACGTACTGAGCCTTCCACTCATACCGGCGTAGCGGGACAGAGCACAGGCTTCATCACCTCCCAGTCCGTTAGGGGAAAGGGTGTTAGCAGGAGCATCATTATGTTTGATGATATTGATATCAAGGCTCAGCATATCTGTGTTCCTCAGTACCGGCTCGATCTCTTCCAGGTTCTCTCTCACTTTACCCAGACGGTAGCAATCGAAGCGCAGTTTATCCAGCGTTTCCAGCATGCGGGGATGTACAAAATAGCTCTGGAATGCCAGGTGGTTATAATGACGGATGTAGTTGGGCTGTTCTGTCAACATATCCATCAGGAAGCTATCTGCCGGAATAGGGGATTCTTCCTTCAGGTCTATCAGGGCATCCGCAACCGTTACTTCAATCACATATTTCTGCGTGGCGTAGGCTCTATATTGTGCATAGGTCAGATCATGCGATCCACCCAGGATGATGATGGTCTTGTTGGAATTGATCAGTTCAGCGAGTACGGTTCTCAATGCAGCGTAAGTGTCTGCCAGGGAAACACCTTTACGCAGGTTACCCATGTCGGCGATCTTTACATCTTTATGCCAGTAAAATAAACTGTAAAATTCTCTTCTTACGATATCGGCGGCATCAGGGCCTTTTTTACCGGGGCCATAACCACGGTCTTCATTCACTCCAAGCAGGATAATATCTGCGATATCGAGATTAGGTGTATATCCTTCTTCATACAGATCTACGATACCTCCGATCTGGAATTCATCATATTCCTGATCATCGTTCATACTTGCTTTGGAAACGGGGAGGAGGTAATCATGCAGGAGTGTAAAGTCTGCCATCACAACTGTTTTGTTTGCCGGCAAACCTACGAATCAATTACGAAATATGTTGTTTTGGGAAGGGATGAATTATGGATTAATATTTCTTTTATGCATCAGGAGGCCGCATGATCAATGGATGGTCATGAATAAACTGCGAAGCTGTGCCTTTAGTTCTTGTGAACGATAAATTCGAATGCTTTATGCTCCTTTCTGGAAAATGCCCTTTGCAATACAGATCTCTTGCTGGTAACACGGTTTTTGTTGCAATCAGCAACTTCCATAACATTACATAGGTACTCCATGGTCTCTACCATTGTAAGCATATCGCTAATCTGCTTTACTGCATACTGGATCTGTTGTTCGCTGTACCGATCTTCATGCAGTAAGATCAATAAATCCCTCTCAACCTGTTTCATTTGAATAATTTGACTGTTCCCTTAAATTCTTTAAGGCGTTTTCATATAGGAGTAAGCGGCTTGGCGTGTATTTAACAATTGGATGTTTACAGGTAATGTTTATCCTTCTTTCTTTCGGGAACTCAACGGCTAAAAAACCGGTACTTTAATTAGTGCATCCGTTTTTTATTCATGGTAGGGCACCCGCAATCGTTCTTCTTCAAAATCTTACAACCCTGACTCATAATGCTTAGGCTACTGCACACTAATAGAATAGTCAGCCATTTTCTTGTTATCATACTCTTAAGTTCTGTTCGCTTTTGTTTGATGCCCGTCTGTACGAGAGTTTACCTTTTCTTAACAGTGCGCATTTCTAAATTAAGCTAATTTCGTAAAAATTTCAAATATTTGTCCACAATTTCTACGCGCAAAACGATTCTGATAGTCCCGTTAGACTGGGGATTAGGACACGCCACCCGCGACATCCCGCTTATCCATGAATTATTAAACGCCGGTTGCAAGGTAGTTATTGCAGCAGAGGGCAAACACGCTTCACTTTTACAGCAGGAATTTCCGGAACTCACCTTACTGCCGCTGCCCGGCTACCGTATTCAGTATACACAGAAGGGCTGGTTGTTTGGCTGGAAGATCATACAGCAGATCCCTCAGATCCTGAAAGCTATTAAGTATGAGCAGGAATGGCTGCAAAAAATGGTGAAAGAGCACCAGATTGACGCCGTTATCTCAGACAACCGCTTCGGCCTTTACCATAGTACCATCCCAACTGTTTTCATCTCTCATCAGCTATTGATCAAAACGCCTTTCGGTGGCATTATCGAAAAGGCCCTGCAGTGGCTGAACTACCGCTATATACGCCGGTACAGCGCCTGCTGGATCCCTGATTATGCAGATGCCAACAACCTCTCGGGAATACTGGCACACCCTTCCGTATTGCCTCCCAATACGACTTACCTGGGATGCCTTAGCCGTTTTGAAGACCGGCCAAACATACCTCAACAGTATGATTTGCTGGTACTTATATCCGGCCCCGAGCCTCAGCGTTCTAACCTGGAGAAAATAGTGCTGGAACAGATCAAAACCCTGCCTCTCCGTGCGCTGATCGTGAGCGGTAAACCCGGCACCCCGGAAATGCAACAGATCACTCCCCGGGTACAGCAGGTGAACCACATGAACGCCAAAGACCTCAACGAGGCCATGCTGGCATCCAAAATGGTGCTAAGCCGTTCCGGTTATACCACCCTGATGGATCTGGTGAAGTTGAATAAAAAAGCGATCCTGATCCCTACACCCGGGCAGTCAGAACAGGAATACCTGGGCAGGTTCCTCATGAAGAAGGGATATTTCTATAACATACCTCAGCATGCTTTTAACCTGAAGGAAGCACTGGAGGCTGCGGAGAAGTTCGAGTTCAAATCATTTGAGCATGAGCAGGATATGGAGCAGTATAAGGGTGTGGTGAAGAAGTTTGTGGAGAGTCTGGGGTAATTACTTACCCGCAGCCGCCTGCAATCCTTCCACCGTCTTCTTATCACTACCGACGAAGATCTGCTTTCCAATGATAGCTACCGGCCTTTTCAAAAAGGTATACTCCTCAAGAATCAGGTCGCGGTAATCTTTTTCTGTGAGTTCCTTTTCGTGTAACCCCATTGGACGGTACTTCTGTGACCGGCGACTGAAAAGCGCCTCATAGCTTCCCGCCAGCTTATGCATCTCGTCGAGTTGTGCCGGCGTGATCTTTTCTGTCTTAATGTCCTGCAGTACAAATCCGTTCTCTTTAGCGCTGATTTCTTCCAGGATGCGTTTGCAGGTACTGCAGGTAGATAAATGATATATTTTCTTCATGTCATTCCACTTTCGACGCAAATATCTGCCGGCAAAAGGAACTTCCAAAATATCAGGCGCTCATTTCCGGAAACCGATCTTATCCAGGAGAGATAATCTGCATTTGTTTATACGTAATTCATCATTGATAATTACTTTTGGCGGATGCAAAAGAAATTGTTTTTACTGGATGCAATGGCGCTGATCTATCGCGCGTACTATGCATTGATCAGAAATCCACGCCTCACCAGCACGGGCAGGAATACCAACGCACAGTTTGGATTTACCTCAACCTTGCTGGACCTTATCAATAAAGAAAAGCCTACTCATATCGCAGTTGCTTTTGATACACACGCCCCCACTGAAAGGCACTCCACTTTTGTCGACTATAAGGCTAACCGTATGGATGCTCCTGAAGACATCCTGGATTCCCTGGACGATATAAAACGCATTATCACCGGCTTCAATATCCCTGTCGTGGAACTGGATGGCTACGAGGCTGACGACGTAATCGGTACCCTCGCCTGGCAGGCGGCCGATGCCGGATTCAGCGTCTACATGGTGACGCCCGATAAAGACTACGGACAGCTGGTAAGAGAAAACGTGTTCATCTACAAACCTCCTTATATGGGTAACAAGGAGGAGATCATGGGGCCAAAAGAAGTTTGTGAAAAATGGCAGATCACCGATGTACACCAGGTAATAGATATCCTCGGACTCATGGGAGACGCGGTGGATAACATCCCCGGTATCCCTGGCGTAGGAGAGAAGACCGCCATGAAACTGCTTTCCCAGTATGGCTCTGTGGAAGGTGTGATTGAGAACGCCGATAAGATTGGCGGTAAGATGGCGGAAAAGATCAAAGCCGGTGCGGAAAGCGCTATCCTTTCCAAACAACTGGCCACTATTATCACCGATGTACCAGTTAGCTTCCATGAAGAAAACTTCTGCATCAAAGCTCCCAATAAGGAGCAGCTGGCGGAGATCTTCACGGAGCTGGAATTTAAAACGCTCGGCAAACGTATACTCGGAGATGGGTTTGCCACAACTGCTGCCACAGAACCTGCCTCTCCGCCCAAAGCCCAGCTGGACCTGTTTGGCAACGAGATCCAGGGCGCTGTACCTCCTCCGACTGAGGAGCCACAGGAAGCACCGGTAAGTGTCCTGATCGCTGAAAAGAATATCAACAACACTCCCCATAATTATCAGCTGGCTGATACACCTGAGAAAAGGAAGGAACTGCTGGCCACCTTATTACAACAGCAGGAAATCTCTTTCGATACCGAAACAACCGGTACTGATGCTAATGCTGTTGAACTGGTGGGCATGAGCTTCTCCTTCAAAGCAGGAGAGGGCTGGTATATCCCCGTGCCGGCAGACAGAACGCAGGCACAGGAAATAGTAGATAGTTTCCGTCCACTGTTCGATACCACCCATATTCTCTTCATCGGTCAGAACATCAAGTATGATATGATCGTGCTGAAATGGTATGGTGTGGAAATCAAAGGACCAGTTTTCGATACGATGCTGGCCCACTATCTCATAGAGCCGGAAGGCCGCCGTGGTATGGACCTGCTCAGCGCCCAATATCTGCAATACGAACCAGTGTCTATCGAGACCCTGATCGGTAAGAAAGGAAAAGGTCAGGGCAACATGCGGGATGTGGAGATCGAAAAGATCAAGGACTATGCTGCAGAAGATGCCGACATTACCCTCCAGCTGAAAGAGAAGTTTGCACCATTACTGCCGCTGAAAGCAGTAGAAAAGGTATTCTATGAAGTAGAAAACCCGCTGGTGAAGGTGCTGACCGATATGGAATACGAGGGTATCTCCCTTGATATACAGGCACTTTCTGACTACTCCCGCGAACTCGAAAAAGAGATCAAACGCGCAGAAGAAAGCGTATATACACAGGCGGGCGTCCGCTTCAACCTGGCTTCCCCCAAACAACTGGGAGAGGTGCTGTTTGAAAAACTGATGCTCGACCCTAAAGCGAAAAAGACACGAACGGGACAATATGCTACCGGCGAAGATGTGCTGGCGAAGCTTTCCAATAAACACCAGATCGTGGAAGACATCCTGGTATTTCGTGAACTGAGCAAGCTGAAATCCACTTACGTGGATGCGCTTCCCCTGATGCTGAACAAGCGTACAAACCGTGTGCATACTTCTTACAACCAGGCAGTAGCAGTGACCGGGCGTCTCAGTTCCAACAATCCTAACCTGCAGAACATTCCTATCCGTACAGACAGAGGACGTGAAGTACGTAAGGCTTTTGTGGCCCGGAATGAGGAATATGTATTACTGTCTGCCGACTATTCACAGATCGAGCTGCGTATTATTGCGGCTATCAGCGAAGATGTGCATATGATCGAGGCTTTCCGTGGAGGACTGGACATTCACGCCGCTACCGCAGCAAAAGTGTACGGCGTGGAGCTGACAGATGTAACGCCAGACATGCGCCGCAATGCCAAGAGTGTGAACTTCGGTATCATCTACGGTGTGAGTGCCTTCGGTCTGTCTGAAAATCTGGGCATTGCCAGGAGCGAGGCGAAAACACTGATTGACAACTACTTTACACAGTATCCGTCTATCAAACAGTACATGGACAACCAGATAAAATCCGCACAACTGAATGGTTATGTGGAAACAATGCTGGGCCGCAAGCGCTGGCTGAAGGATATCAACTCCTCCAATGCAGTGGTGAGAGGTTACGCGGAACGAAATGCCATCAACATGCCGATACAGGGTACTGCTGCCGACATGATCAAACTTGCCATGATCTCCATCCATAAAAAGCTGAAACAGGAGAACCTCCGTTCCCGCATGATCCTCCAGGTACATGATGAGTTGGTCTTCGATGTACACAAAGACGAGATAGAACTGATCAAACCTCTGATAGAGGAGGGAATGCGTAATGCATTGCCACTGACGGTTCCCGTTGACGTTGAAATCGGTACCGGCGCCAACTGGCTGGAGGCGCATTAACGCTAATCAGGTTAGATCTTAAATAATTAATAACCAGGGACTAAAGCGCTATCATTGCGTGCCAGTTCCTGGTTTTTTGATCAATTACATTACACGTACAATATCCTCCCGGGATGCTATATTGAATCACCCCCGTAACACCATTGCAGCTACTATATTTCCTGCTGATAATTAGTAATTTTTCCCTTGCCCGCCCTATTGTGTTTTCAAAAATCGTTTACTAGCTTTCGCCCATGATCCTGACACCTCGCCTTCAATTATTACCATGTACCCTGCAGTATTTTGAAGCACTGTTACAGGGAGAAGAGGTATTGGGTGAACTGCTGAACATCCATATCCCCGAATCCTGGACAGAGTTTCCGGAAGTGATACTTGTAGCATACGACAAACTCCGTAATGACCCCAGCATGTTAGGCTGGTTCTTTTACCTGGTGATACACCAGGAAGACAAATGCCTTATGGGCGCCGGTGGATTTAAAGGGCGTCCCGACCGGAACGGTACCGTAGAAATTGGATATGAAATCTCTTCGCCTTACCGCGAGCATGGTTATGGCACGGAGCTGACCCAGGCCTTGGTCCGTTTTGCGTTTAACCATTCCTATGTGAACAAAGTAATCGCCCATACCGAAGAGGAATATAATGCAGCCGTGAAAGTGCTTCAGAAATCAGGTATGCACTTCGTAGGAGAGGCCCCTGAACAACTGTGGAAGTGGGAGATATCCCGGGAGGAATATTTGGCCATAGCGTTAAAATAACAATCCCGCACCCTCACACCCTGATTACTGTGCACCCGGAAGATTGTGTTAACGCCATCCTGCAATCTATTGCAACTCCCATTCATCAATCTTTACCCATTAAGAATGACTGTTTTAGCTTAGATTCGGCCATTTATTTTTCAAATATATCCAAACCTAGTTACAATGAAGACATGGGCACTTTGCCTTGCCGCTTTTTGCTCCACAGCGGCTATCGCACAAACAACCAATAAAGAAGGCAGTAACTACAAGTTCACTGTTATTAAGAACCTCGATGCTGGTGATGTAGAAAACCAAGGCAATACCGGTACTTGCTGGTCCTTCTCAGGACTTTCCTTTTTCCAGGCCGAAGCGCTTCGTATAGGGAAGGGCAAGAATATTAACCTCAGCGAGATGTATGTAGTAAGAAAAATGTATCCCCTGAAAGCATCTAACTATGTACGCATGCATGGTAAGGCCAATTTCGGTGAGGGCGGTGGATTTCCCGACGATTTGCTCTGCCTCCGTGAATATGGTCTCGTACCGCAAAGTGTATACGACGGTAATCGTGTAAAAACTTACAATCATGCCGAAATGACATCCATCCTCGATGGTATGGTGAAGAAGATCGGTGCTACCGAATCTGTCATCAACCCTAACTGGAGTAAAGCCGTTGACGGTGTATTGAACGCCTACATTGGCGACGCTCCTGAAAAGTTCGAGTACAACGGTAAGAGCTACACCCCTAAAACTTTCGCAAAGGAGCTGGGCCTCGATGCGGATGATTATGTAATGATCACCTCTTTCACACATCATCCTTACTATCAGCAGTTTGTGCTGGAAGTTCCGGACAACTGGAATTGGGATAAAATGTACAATGTTCCCCTGAACGACCTGACCACCATCACAGAAAACGCTATCCAGAACGGTTACACTGTTGCCTGGGCTTCTGATGTAAGCGAAAAAGGTTTCAACTTCGCACAGGGTCTGGCAATCGTTCCTGATGTTGCAAACCTTACTCCTGATCAGCTGTCAAAAGCATTCACTGAGCCTGTAAAAGAGTTGACTATCACTCCGGAGATCCGTCAGCAGGCTTTTGATAATTACGAGACGCAGGATGATCATGGAATGCACATTGTAGGTATGGCGAAAGACGCAAACGGGAAAGTTTTCTTCCGTGTGAAGAACTCCTGGGGAACTGCTAATCCTGGTAGCGGATACTTCTACGCTTCCGAACCGTTCTTTGCTTACAAGACTACCAGCATTATGCTGAACAAAAAAGCAATTCCAGCAGATATTGCGAAGAAGTTAGGGATCAAACAGTCTTAATTCATCTTTCTTTTTATAGTAGCGGCTGTCTCGTTTTGAGGCAGCCGTTTTTATTTTACTTGCGTTTTAAGAGTCTCTAAAGGTGCCTCCTTTTGTAAGTTGGGGATACTGCGCCGGTTTGGACCGCACACTTCATGGTAGGGGAGCCTCTTATCATGGAGAGTATAAAATTGGCGTTCACAAAAAGAATAGCCGTTCACTTATCAAGTAGTATGCAAGCCATTGACTAAATCAATCAGCTTCTGGGAAGAGCTGCACTTACCGATAGTAGGAGGCGGACGAGGACATGGGTGACTCTTCGATCCAGTTGGTATATCCATCTAATTGACGCCATCAATGGGTAAGCTTTGAAAGTAAGAGCGCTTACAAACCGGCAGAAATTACAATCCAATAGTGATATACATCAGGATTAGGCTAAGGCCGTAACAGCACCCGGCTTTCTATACGTGGACCACTTGAATCCAGACGGGGTTCAGGTGGAGACTACTGGCCTAAGTTGTTTGAAGCCGCTGATACGACCCACCAGGGGTTTAATAAATAACCAAAAGCTCAATACGACTTTCCAATGCCTAATCTTCCGAAGCTTCAAAGAACTCAGCCAGTGGTCCCACCTGAAAACCCCCGTCGTATGTCCCTTTTTTATCTCCAAAAACATCCTTGCCAAAGTCAAGTATCAATATTTCACACAGTAACTTTCCCCTGCTTTGATACCCAACGCAGCCCGCTAAAAGCATCCTCTATAAACAATAAAAACTGGAGTATTTACATTTAAAAAAGAAGAGGTTTCCTGCTCAAAAATTTAATTGACCGAAGCAATTAATTTAATTGACACAGTCATACATAATAGAAAAAACGCAATACAGCAAAGGATTTACAAACAAAACAAGCAGCAAGCATCACTTGCCTTCGAGACGCTGCGCCTCCTGATAAGTCCCCAGTCTCACCTTCACCGGCAACTGCGTCTGCTTCTCCCAATTCCACTCCTTTTTACAGAAAAAACCAAAATGTTGCTGATAGTAATCATTTGGTGCAAGAGGAGATTTTGCAGCAGACATCCCCCTGTTTTCCGTAACCTGAAATGAGGATAAATACACCGGCGCCACCACCTCTTTAGGAGTAGCAAGCCACAACTTACTTGACTTCGTCAAAGGATAAAGCGGCGCTACTGCTATCTTGTTCTGCGCAGATAGATGCGACAGGCAAGTAAATGTGATCAATCCCAATATGGACAATATTTTCTTCATAAGATATTCATTTATACCAATGCCTCCCAGCTACCCGCACCTTCCCTTATCAGTTCCGGCTCATCACCAGTGCAATCTACAACAGTAGAAAAGGTCAAACCTCCCAGACCACCATCCACAACAATGTCCACGATCTTCCCAAACTTCTCATGAATGATCTCCGGATCCGTATATTCCTCTACGTATTGATCCACCGGAAGGGACGTGCTCATTACAGGATTGCCCAACTCTTTTACGATAGCCCTGCATATATTATTATCGGGAACACGGATACCGACAGTATCCTTTTTGGCCTTTAACATACGCGGCACCGCCCGGCTGGCTGGCAGGATGAAGGTGTAAGGGCCGGGTAAGGCTTTTTTCAGCATACGGAAGGTAGGCGTATCCACACTCTTTGCATAGTCTGACAAATGGCTCAGGTCATAACAGATAAAAGAGAACTGTGCTTTGGCCGGGTTAATATGTTTGATCTGGCAGATCCTTTCCACAGCCTTATGCTGACAGATATCACAGCCCATACCATATACAGTATCGGTAGGATAGATGATCACACCACCGTCTTTCAAACACTCTACAATCGTTTTTAAATGACGGGGATTCGGATTGTCTGGATGTAAGGTTAAGAGCATACTACAAATTTACGAAACTACTCGGGGAAGCCGTCCCAATTTCCAGGCCAACACATTTTCCACATTAAATAATCTTACTATCTTTCCAACCAATTTGCAAAACAGATCTGGATGAATTTAAAAGGGATTGTTCCGAGAACCTGGAGAAGGCTGAAAAAGATTGCACTCATTCTATTCATTGCGCAATTCGTTTACATTATAATATTAAAGTGGGTCAATCCTCCGATCACCCTTACCATGATATCCTCCTGGTTTAGCCTCATCGGAACAGATAAACATTTCCATAAGACCTGGGCAGACTATGATGAGATCTCTCAGCATGCCAAGCTGGCAGTATTAGCCAGTGAGGATCAGCTGTTCCCGGACCATAATGGTTTTGATTTTAAGTCCATCGAGAAGGCCATGAAACATAATCAGAAAAGTAAAAAGATCCGGGGCGCCAGCACTATCAGTCAGCAGGTAGCTAAAAATGTGTTCCTCTGGCAGGGACGCAGCTGGATACGCAAGGGACTGGAGGTCTATTTTACTTTTATGATCGAAAAGATCTGGGGCAAAGAAAGGATCCTTGAAATGTATCTGAATGTGGCCCAGACAGGTGATGGTATCTTTGGGGTAGAAGCGGCGGCACAACAATATTATCATAAAAGCGCGGCCAGCCTGAATCGTGAACAGGCCGCCATGATTGCTGCATGCCTTCCGAATCCGATAAAATATACGGTAACTCCTCCGGCTCGTATTACATCTTACCGCCAGCGGAAAATATTACAACAGATGCGGTTCATTGCGCCAGACCCGGATATCTCTGAACTGGTGAGCAGCAAATAATATCAGCTGTTCCTTGTTTCAAGCAGTTTATCCACAGCAGTTATCGCCAACGCCCTTCTTTCTTCAAAACCGCCCTTGATCTCTACCCAGGGTACGCCAGATCCGGCAATAAGATTTCTATAGATATTGTAAAAATACTCCCGCATCCGGGGGGCGGGGTATTCCCGTTGCGGATCTTCCTCCCAGGGAATATCAATGTAGGTTAACAGGTACAGGTCGTAGTGACGGGCTGCCATGTGCTCCAATATCCGCGGATCACATGTGCCGTACTTATGTTCACTCCATACCTTGATGACATGTAGGTCCGTATCGCAGATCAGCAGCCCGTTGGCTTGTGTCGCCAGTTTATCTTCCAGCGCCAGCTGTCCTTCTGCTATCGTGAGCAGGTCGTGTTGTTCATAGGACCGGGGCAACTCTTCCAGGTATTGACGTGCATATTCCGGCACCCATATCGTTTGATAATGTGCCGCCAGCTGCTCACTCAATGTACTCTTTCCGGTAGACTCCGGCCCTATAACAACTACTTTCAACATATACTATAATTACTTCGCTATTCCTGCCGCGTGCTGTTCCCGCCAGATCTTTCTCCAGCTGAAATAGCCCAACACAGCAACAATGAACAGGAATATTGTCAATACTGCCGTAGGCAATAAATGTTTGTGGAACAATAAGGGGATAGCTACCAGGTTGGATACATTGAGTACCAGCCAGTTCTCTATCTTTCGCTTCGCCAACAGCCACATACCGCCGCAGGCTGTAGCAGAGACAAACGCATCTATCAGCGGAACGTCGGAGTTGGAATAATTACTGAGCAGGTAAGCAAAAAGGCCCCAGCCGATCACGGTTATCAGCACCGTTACTATCCATTCCCGGCGACTGGCCCATTCCACCGGTGTTTCGGGTTCACTCTTGCTCTTTTTTGCCCAGTGATACCAGCCATACACGCTCATGACGAAATAATAGATATTTAAAGTCGCTTCCGCATACAGGCGAAACTGTTCCCTCGACAGGAGATAAGCATAGATGCCAGTGCTTACCAGCCCCGTGGGGTACAGCCATATACTATTCTGTTTACTGCAAATCACACTAATCGCGCCAAATAGCGCCGCGACTATTTCCAGCCAGCTCATTGCCCGTATTCCTTCCTGTAAGCCCTGATATAATGCGTCAAAATTCATGTCCCAAAGTTATACTGCTTATTTATCTCCTATCAGACAGCCGGAAACATTCCAGGCGCTGAAGCTGTTGCCTTCACGCTCTCCCAGCGGGATCTTCACTTTAATGATATGTTTTCCCGGTGTCAGATCGGGTAGGGGAATCGTAACGGGTTCTGTTACACCGCCCGGACACCAGTTAGATCTGCTCAGATCAGAAGAGGCCAGCCCGTTCACAAAATTGGCAGTAGCGGGGTTTGATAAACGAAAGTTTCCGCAGTCTGTACGCCATGGAATGAAATGATATACCCGCGTACCGTCTATGAAGATCTCGTTCAGCTTTTTGTTGAACTCATCTCCACCGCCCCAGCCACCATGACCGGTAGTAGTATAACGCAGGCGCAGGTTCTTTAATCCTTCAGGAATGGTTACAGTTACCTGCAGGGAATCCTTTCCGAACATAGTACCATACTCCTGGTCCGCCATTTCCATCAGGTTGGTGGTATTGAAAACAGGCATTACCCAATGTCCAGCAGTAGTATCTTTCTGGTCGCTGTCTGCCGGATAGTATTTCAGACGCAGGCTCACCTTATGGCCACCTTTGTCGTAGTTGCCGATGTACACACCCAGCCATACTTCTCCCTGCAAACGGGGCAGCAACTCAGTGATATCCTGGCGATACACGGCAGAATCAGCCCACTGGTAGCCTTTTATCTTCACTTTCTCATTATAATAATTGATGCCGAAAGGAGTGAAAAAGCGCATCAACTCTATGGTTGGCAGATAGTTGTCTGTTGCTGCAACGCCACGGTATTTCTCATGATAAGCAGGCAGTTCTTTTACTCCCTTTTTCAGACCATCCAGGAAAGAGATCTTTTTATCTACGGGAATCATAAAGACTGATCCGGTACGATCGTAGGAGTCGCCGTTGGAGTATTCCGCCACTTCCGCAAACAGTGTAACATCCATGGTTTCAGGCAGTTTCACCTTTTTAAGGATAACAGTTCCTCCTGCATAATGGTAAGTCACATTCTCCTGCTCATCAGCAGGGTCATTAAATTTATTTCCCCAGCTGATCTGTTCCTGGTTGAAGATGTGCAGGGTGTTGAATCTGTTCTCAATAACCTGTCGCAGGTAAGTGGCATCGTCCACCATTGATCCCATCGTAGCCGGCCATTTCAGTTCTTCGTCCTTGATATTCCGTACGTCAACTTTTGTGGCAATGTATTCGGAGGTACCATTACGCAATGTTCTCAATATCAGACCCAGACCAGGAGCAAAACCCTGCACAGGCGTTCCTTTATAAGGCAGGGCATCGGTATACCAGATCTCAATACTGTTGGAGCGCACCTTTACCTTGGCTTTCTTACAGGGATATCCCAGCACGGTATCTATTCCCGGCAGCAGTTCCGGCTGATCATACGCGCTGAAAGCTTTTTTGAATGTCAGCAGTTGCCCTTCTTTATTGGTGATCATCTGGTAGGTAGCCTTTCCTTTGTTGTCCAGGAACTGCCGTTCTTTCTGCACAACGCTGTTCAATGCCTGGTAACTGGCCTTGCTTCCCTGGATGACGAGTTTTAGATTTCCCTCAGGAACATCTTTTCCGTTATAGCGAAAGCTATAGGTGATTTCAGCTCCTGGCTTTTCTTTCCCCGATTGTGCCTGTATTCCTCCCGTTATTAACAGGGCGATCCACAGTAATGAGTGTTTTTTCATAAGTATAAAATGTTTCCGAATAAGGGCTAAAGATATACCAGGGACAATAAAAAAGCACAGTCTAAAGACTGCGCTCTTTTTTAACACTATCATTCTCTCAACTATGGCTTATTCTGCTTCTGCCACCACTTCCTTTACTTCAGGGATCATACGCTTCATCATGCCTTCAATACCGGCTTTCAGCGTGATCATGGAAGAAGGGCAACCTGAACAGGAACCCTGCAGCATCAACGTCACAGTACCGTCTTCGTAATCTTTGAACTGGATAGCGCCACCATCCATCTCTACTGCTGGTTTAACGTAGTTTTCAAGTAATTCCTTGATACGTTTTACCACATCAGTATCATCCGCACTTACTTCATTGGTAGCGGCAGCCTTTGTTACCACGATTTCCTCTTCGTTGATAACGGGACGGTTATCTTCCAGATATTCTTTCAGGAAGGCTTTTATAGTAGGTATAATATCGTTCCAGTCAGTGTCAGGAGTTTTTGTCAGCGTAATAAAATTAGCCATAATAAAAACGCCCCTTATGAACGGGAAGCTGAACAGCTCGACTGCCAGAGGAGATGGCTTAGCGCTGGCCTCATCCGGGAAATCGATGTGCTTACCTGGGTACAACAGCTTGTTAGCCACAAACTTCATTGTTTCCGGGTTTGGCGTCATTTCCGTATATATGCTGATAATGGGATTGCCTGTTTTAATCATGTTACTCTAAACTTTTTGATGGAACAAAGGTAGCAACTTTCGTCCACATACCCAGTGGAATCAACGGTTTTCCATATCGAATTTTACAATAGGGATATAGAGGAATTTTAAATCACATATGTTTTTTGACCTTTTTATCCCCATTCCGGCACCGTTTGTGCAGCATTATCAACTTCATGGCCGGCAGTCTGTTACTCCGGATTGCTTAAATGAATGGTTTTGTTATTTTCGCAGTTTTTCAGGTCTTAACCTACATACCAGATGGTCAAGTATTTATTGGGAGTTGCGCTGATACTGACAGGCATCCTCAACCAGGTCAAAGCACAACTGCCACCTAAACGGGAATTTCGTGCAGTATGGATTGCCACGGTGGAAAATATTGACTGGCCTTCCAGGAAAGGATTGCCGGTTGAGATACAGAAACAGGAATTTATCAATCTCCTCGATAAACAGCAGCGTAACGGCATGAACGCCGTTATCGTGCAGATCCGTCCGGTAGCTGACGCCTTCTATGATTCACCATTTGAACCATGGTCTGAGTATCTGAGCGGCGTACAGGGACAGGCGCCCAATCCGTATTATGATCCGCTGCGCTTTATGCTGGAAGAGACCCATAAACGGGGTATGGAATTCCATGCCTGGTTCAACCCCTACCGCGCCGCTATCAGCACAGGAAAGAATGCTGTTGCTCCCAATCACATCACCCGCATGCGGCCTCAGTGGTTCGTCAATTTTGATGGTAAAAAGTATTTTGATCCGGGTATTCCGGAAGTACGTGAATATGTTACCCAGATCATCCGGGACGTTGTACGCCGCTATGATATAGATGCCGTACACTTTGATGATTATTTCTATCCTTATCCGGTTGCCGGCAGGGAGTTTCCCGATAACAGCTCCTACCGCCAGTATGGCCGTAATATGCAGAAAGACGACTGGCGCCGCTGGAATGTGGATACCATTATCCAGATGGTGAGTAAAATGATCAAGGAAGAAAAACCCTGGGTGAAGTTTGGCATCAGCCCATTCGGCATCTGGCGGAATAAAATTAAGGATCAGGATGGCTCTTATACCACAGGACTCTCCAATTACGACGACCTGTACGCTGACGTTCGTAAATGGCTGCAGAATGGCTGGATTGATTATGTAGCGCCGCAGCTATATTGGGAGCGGGGGCACCGGGCTGCCAACTACGAACTCCTGCTTAACTGGTGGGCACAGCATGGTTATGGCCGCAATGTGTATATCGGCCAGGGAGTATACCGTATCCGCAGTAATGCCGCCTGGAGCAATCCGGCAGAACTGCCTATACAGATCACAGAACTCCGCACCCTTAACACCATCCACGGAAGCGCCTTCTATAGTAATAAATCATTCAATGGCAATCCTTTGGGATTTGAAGATACCCTGCGCAATCACTTTTACCGTTACCCGGCCCTGCGTCCCGCTATGCCGTGGATAAACCTGCCAGCGCCATTGCCGCCTTATTTTATAGATGCTTTTGAGAGAATGGATGGCCTGCATCTTTATTGGGCAGATGACGATACTTCTGGTCGTACACAACAGTATGTGCTATACCGCTTCAACGCCAACGAATCTATCAATCTGAATGATCCTACCAAAATACTGGCTATCGTACAACAGATGCCTGACCCGCAGTTCATCGATTATTCCTATGTGAAGGGAACGCTTTACACTTACGTGGTTACAGCGTTGAACCGGCTGCAAACCGAAAGCTGGGCAAGCGATCCACTATACATGAGAAAGTCTGGAAAGAAGACCTTATTTGTGTTTGATCCTGAGCCAGCCGGCAGATATCAATAACATATTAACACATAAAAAAGCGGGGAACATGTTAAACATGCTCCCCGCTTTTTTTATCAGTCATGATCAATTACTTATTATATACTGCCTGTACCGGTTTTCCCACGGCGCCATTCGGCATCTGGATGTGTAGCATAGCTGCAATAGTTGGTGCAATATCCGCCATACTCACCACATCGTTGGTCGCTCCGTGTTTCACATGCCAGCCCATGAATACCAGCGGGAGATGAGTATCATACGGGTTCCAGTTGCCGTGGGTGGTACCCTTATCAGACCCGGAATACCAACCCGGCTCAGGGATAATCACCACCGCTCCACAACGTTTGGAATTATATCCGTTGGCGATCATTGCCTTGATGGGTTCTGGTATCGGACTGTTACCCAGGTTATCCACATCCGCAGCAAATTGTACACCTGGCAGCTTTTGCAGATACTGAACAGCCACTTTCTTTATCGCATCATAATCAAGCTTCTGTGCTGAAATGGTTTTCAGGTCGAACCCAATATGATAGTTTTCTGAATTCACGGCCAGTTTATCCACACCAAAGTGTTCTTTCAATACAGCATTCAATCCTGTCATCATTCTGCTGTCTGGCAGTCCGGCCGGGATCTTGTACTCTTTCATAAATCCTACGGAGTTGGCAGCGCCATGATCGGCAGACAGGAATACCAGGTATTTGCCTTTGCCCAGGCGCTGGTCCAGGTAGTGGAAGAAGGCCGCCAGGTCTTTATCCAGACGCAGATAGGTATCTTCTACTTCGATGGAATTAGGCCCGTATTTATGCCCCACATAATCTGTTGAAGCACAGTTGATAGTAAGGAAATCTGTTACCATATTGCTACCAAGATTATATCCTTCAATGGCTGCTTTTGCAAATTCCAGGGTAAGTGTATTGCCGGACGGCGTAGTACGCAGGCTTCCTTTATCCTTCTGATAAATATCCTGCATGTTGTGCGGAAAAGTAGCTGTTGTTTCTCCGCTGAAAATGCCTTCCCATTTTACGTTATCCTCCGTACTCTGAACGTAGGTGTTGATAGGATACAGCGTTTCCCAGGGTTTTGACATCAGCTGCGCCGGCAGTTGACGAGCGTTAAACGCCTTCACCCATTCCGGCAGATCCTGCATATAATAAGAGCTGGTCACAAAGCTGGCGTTGCTGTCATCCAGCCAGAAAGCGCCATTAGCGGTATGGCCTGCTGGTAGGATAGAAGCCCTGTCTTTCAGAGATACGCCCACTACCTTTGACCGGAAGTTAGTAGCTATTCTCAGTTCGTCGGTAATCGTAGAGGCCAGCAGGTTACGGGGAGACATTTTGCCGGCATCAGTGGTGGTTCCTACCGGCTGTACGGTTGTATCCTCTGTACAATACCAGTGGCGACCGCTTACCTGGTCGGTCCAGTCATTGCCTGTGATGCCGTGAATAGCGGGTACAGAGCCCGTGTAAATGGTACTGTGACCCACCGCCGTAAAAGAGGGAAGATGAGTAATGAAAGTATTCTCACAGGAAAACCCTTCAGACAACATTCTCCTGAATCCGCCGGATTCATAGCGGTCGTAATACCGGTACAGGTAGTCCCAGCGCATCTGGTCAACAACAATCCCTACAACTAACTTTGGACGATCCTCCGGTTTCTGGGCAGAAACAGCAACTGCCTGCAACATAGCGCCAGCGAGCACCAGTGCAGACAGTGAATGACATAGTTTTCTCATGATAAATAATTTCAACAACAAATAAGTCCTGACTATTAACGCTTTCGGTTATTTAAGGTTGTCAAATTATCCATCCTTTCAAAATTAAGTTTGTGCAAATAGTACCAGCGGGAATATAACAGGATAAACACCTTGTTTCTTCTCTGCTTGTTCTCTGCGTCTTCTCTGCTTGTTCTCTCAGGCAGGGAAACCACCGACTCCTGATCATTAACTAGCGACCGGTTGCAGGCATAAGTACAATACTGCCGCAATAGCAGCTCCTATAAACGGACCAACCACAGGTATCCAGGCGTAGTCCCATCCGCTACCTTCTTTCCCTTTTACCGGGAGAACAGCATGCATGATACGCGGACCTAGATCCCTTACAGGATTGATCGCATATCCGGTAGTGCCCCCGAGCGACAGCCCTATGGCCAGTACCAGCAAGGCAACCGGCAAGGCTCCCAGTGAGCCCATTCCCACCGGCGTCTTCTCTTTCCCTAATTCCGCTCCGGTAAAGTAAAAGATGGTGAATAGCAGTACGAAGGTGCCTATCACTTCACTGGCAAAATTGCGCCCGTTATTCCTGATAGCAGGCGCTGTACAATAACAGGCCTGTATCAATCCCGGGTCAGCAGTAATATCCAGGTGATCTTTATAATAGAACCATACGAGAAAAGCGCCCGTCATGGCGCCCAGTAACTGCGCCACTATAAAAAGGAAAACTGCCGACCAGGCAAACTTGCCGGCGATAGCCAGCGCCAGCGTCACCGCAGGATTCAGGTGTGCGCCGCTGTAAGGACCGGCCACCACCACACCTACAAATACGGCCAGGGCCCAGCCGGTCGTGATCACGATCCAGCCGCCGCCGTTGCCTTTTGTCTTGTTGAGAATAACATTTGCTACTACGCCATTGCCCAGCAGTATCAGTAACATGGTTCCCAGAAACTCTGCTAATAAAGGGTGCATCGAGAATTATTTTTATCAGTTTTCATTAGTCGTGGTGCGGGATGATATCCCAGATCATCCACAGTTATTATTGGCTTACAACAACGTCTTCCTGTGCCGAGAATTTCGCCCAGGCCTTTACCGCCTTTACAGCATGGCTCCAGCCTTTGATCCATTTGTGCACATCCTCTTCTTTACCTGCCGGGGTGAAAGAATGGTCTACCTGCCACTGGCGGGCAATTTCCTCCTGATCTTTCCAGAAACCTGTTGCCAGTCCGGCCAGATAAGCGGCGCCCATCGCCGTTGTTTCCGTAATCCTGGGGCGTATAACCTTGGTTCCCAGTATATCAGCCTGGAACTGCATCAGCAGGTTGTTGTTGGTTGCTCCGCCATCCACGCGCAGTTCCTTTATGCTGATACCGGCGTCTGCCTCCATCGCGCGTAGCACTTCCATAGTCTGATAGGCAATACTCTCGAGCGCTGCCCTTGCAATATGCGCCGACGTTGTACCCCTGGTCATGCCCACCAGCGTACCTCTCGCATGCTGGTCCCAGTGCGGAGCCCCCAGACCTGCGAATGCAGGTACCAGGTATACTCCGTCGTTATGAGCCACCTTCGCCGCCAGGCCTTCCACCTCGGAAGAAGACCGGATAATGCCCAATCCATCGCGCAGCCATTGTACCACAGCTCCCGCAATGAAGATGCTGCCTTCCAGGGCGTATTCCACTTTCCCGTTTATTTTCCAGGCAATCGTAGTAACGAGGTTGTTCTGTGAAAGGATAGGCAGTTCACCAATATTCATCAGCATAAAACATCCCGTACCATAGGTGTTCTTTACCATACCGGGGGAGGTGCACATCTGCCCGAACAGGGCCGCATGCTGGTCGCCCGCAATACCGGCAATAGGAATCGTTACTGAGAAAATAGAGGATGCTGTTTCCGCGATCAGCTCACTGGACTGCTTCACTTCCGGCAGCATCGTAGCCGGAATATCAAAGAGGGACAGCAATTCTTCGTCCCAGCTTTGTGTATGTATATTAAATAACATCGTCCGCGAAGCATTGGTAATATCTGTCGCGTGTGTTTTTCCTTCTGTGAGGTTCCATACCAGCCATGCATCCACGGTGCCGAAAGCCAGTAATCCTTTGGATGCTTTTTCCCGGGCACCGTCCACATTATCCAGGATCCATTTCACTTTCGTCGCGGAGAAGTAAGCGTCAATTACAAGACCCGTCTTTTCACGGATCATCTGTCCATGGCCTGCTGCTTTCAATTCATCACAATAGGCGGCAGTACGGCGATCCTGCCAGACGATGGCATTGTGCACGGGTTTCCCTGTATGGCGGTCCCACACAATGGTAGTTTCCCGCTGATTAGTGATCCCAATGGCCGCAATGTCTGTTCCTTTCAATCCGGCTTTGGCTACTGCTTCGGCAGCAACGCCTAACTGGCTGGACCAGATCTCGCTGGCATCATGCTCCACCCATCCGGGGGAAGGGAAGATCTGCCTGAATTCTTTTTGGGCTACAGATACGATGGCGCCGGCTTTATCAAAGATGATTGCCCTTGAGCTGGTGGTACCCTGATCCAATGCCAGGATGTACCGGGTTATTTCCTTTTCCTTCATATAGCAAACACGTGAAATTTAACGGATGTGGAACTATGATTTATGTTGTTGATGTTCTGATCACTGCAGGAGATAATGTGCTGCTATCGCTGTAAAGGTTTTCACCTGCGCATCCTCCCAGGTCTTATCTTTCCCCAGTTCCGCTGCCAGTATAGCGGCAACGGCAGGGGCCATCTCCACAGCAGCACGGGCATCCAGCAAGAGTGCCCGTAATCTTCTGGACAAGACATCATCTACGGTACGGGCCATTTCCTGCTGCACCGCCCAGACCACCTGCGCCTCAATATAAGGCAACCGGGGATGCAATTGTTTAGACAACTTAGGATTAGCTTTTATCAGGGCATTGATCTGCTCTGCATCACTGCCATATACGTCTAGCGGGGCAGGAGCGGGAGCCGCTGTCGTATATCCGTGAATGTGCAGGCCTTGCGTTGTACAGGGAACAGCTGCCAGTTCACCGGTAGCGATGGCCGTATCCACGGTATCTTCCGCCATTTTGCGGAACGTGGTCCATTTTCCGCCTGTAATGGTAATAAGTCCTGAAGTGGCGGTAATCACCTTATGGCTGCGGGATATTTCCTTGGTGCTATCGGTATCTTTCTGTGGAGCGGCCAATGGTCGCAGGCCCGCATATACGCTCAACACATCTGCGCGGGTAGGCGCTTTTTGCAGGTAACTGCCAGCAGTCTGCAGAATGAAATTGATCTCTGCTTCGAGCGCCTGTGGTTCCAGGCTATGGTCGTTCAGTGGCGTATCTGTTGTACCTACCAACACTTTCCCATGCCAGGGCAGGGCAAACAACACACGTCCGTCCGCTGTTTTCGGAATCATCAATGCGCTGCTGCTGTTCAGGAAACTCTTATCCAGTACAAGGTGTACTCCCTGACTGGGACGGATAGTGGGCCGGGCACCTGGTTCATCCATCTGCAGTACTTCGTCGGCAAATACACCGGTCGCGTTGATCACCGTTTTAGCCTGGAAATCATATGTTTCTTCTGTTTCCATGTCCTTCGCGCTTACCCCGTTTATTTTTCCGTTGCCGTTTTTCCGGAGACTGGTCACTTTAAAATAGTTCAGCAGTACGGCTCCTTTTTCGGTGGCTGTCTGTGCCAGGTTTATTGCCAGACGGGAATCGTCAAACTGTCCGTCGTGATAGACAATACCACCTTTCAAACCTTCGCGACGTATAGCCGGCATGGCTTTGATAACCTTCTGTCGCCCAATAACGCGGGAGGGGCCGAGGCTAAGTCTACCGGACAGCAGGTCATATAGCTTCAGGCCTATACCATAGAAAGGGCCCTGCCACCATTTATAGTACGGGATGATGAATTCCTGGTCGTGTGCAAGATGTGGCGCGTTAGCCAGCAGCAATCCTCTTTCGTACAGGGCTTCTTTTACCAGTCCTACGTCACCCTGAGCCAGATAGCGCACCCCTCCATGCACCAGTTTTGTACTACGGCTGGAGGTGCCTTTGGCAAAATCGGACTGTTCCAGCAGGAGAGTATGGAAGCCCCGCTGAGCGGCATCCATAGCAATGCCTAATCCGGTAGCGCCACCACCGATTACAATAATATCCCAAACGACTGTTGCCGTATTGCCTAGCTGTTGTTTAAAGGTTAACCTGTTCATTGTGAGGAATATGCTTTATTTTCTTTTAATTAGTTTCGGTTTATTTCATTCTCGTCCGCAAAAAATAGAGCGGGTGCTGGCCTTCCCGTAAACCGAAAATAAATATTTTGCTCGTTCCTTTTCAGGAAGTTAATGCATAAACGCGCATTTATACATGATATTCTTCACTTTTTACTAAATATTTTTTCTGATGCAATGTGTTAAATTCAACAACATGAAAGTACTTTTGTAACGAATTGGAAGAAGGCATAACTGTATTTGTTCCAAATCTGTTTAAAACATGTAATGCTTTTTTCTACAACTGCTAATTTTTTGCCCATATGTCAATGATCAATATTGCAGAAAGACACAAATACATTCTTGACCGTTTAGCTGAGAAAGGATATGTGAATGTAGTTGACCTCTGCAAGGAACTGGATGTTTCCGGTGTTACCATTCGTAAAGACCTCAAACTGCTTGAAGACAAGTCTCTTTTATTCCGTTCACACGGAGGCGCTACAGTGAACAATCCCTACATTAACGACAAGCCTGTTAATGAGAAGGAAAAACTGCGCCGCGAGGAAAAGAACAATATTGCCATTGCAGCAGCCGGCATGATAGCCCCGAATGATGCCATTATTATCTCTTCAGGAACTACCGCGCTGGCATTGGCCAGAAATGTCCATCCTAAAGGACATCTCACAGTGATCACTCCCGCACTCAACGTAGCACAGGAGCTGCTTCGCCATCCGGAGATCGAAGTATTACAGCTGGGAGGTATTGTACGTAACAGTTCTTCCTCAGTAACAGGCACCTATGCCGAAAGGATCCTGGCCGACTTCTCCTGTTCCAAATTATTCCTTGGCCTGGACGGTATTGATATCGAATTCGGGCTGACTACTACTAATCTCCTTGAAGCACAGTTGAATCAACGCATGGTAGCTGCAGCTCAGAAGACGATTGTACTGGCAGATTCTTCTAAATTCGGCCGTCGTGGTTTTGGAAAGATCTGCGATCTGGAAGATGTGGATGAGATTATTACGGATACCGGTATTTCGGCGCATATTGTAAAGGCGCTGGAGGAGATGGGGATAAACGTCACCATCGTTTAATCTATTTATCATTATATACATTGTACCGTTGACGGGTCCGGTTTTTATTGCCGTGCCCCGGGTGCATTTTATGGCGTTATCCCGGGGGTTGCACCCATTGTACGTCATCCGGGGGTTTGCGCGCGTTATACGTCATCCGGGTTGCACCCGTTATACGTCTTCCCGGGGTTGCACCCCGCGCTACAAACACTGAGACCCCTGCCGGGGTCTATTGTCGCGAATGGTTTCATTGGCTGTTACATGGATATAAATAGGGTTCAACCCTATCCGGATTAAGGCGAGATTCAGTAGAGGTTCGTTCCGATAAGCTTTGAGATAACCTTATCCTTCCTTGATCTTCCCTTTTAAAGGGAGCATTAAGGGAGGGTAAGGTTATCTCAAAGCTTATCGGAACGAATCTCTATTATATCTCTATCGAACCCACAAGCCTCGTTATTGTCTCAATCCACCCATGAAGGGGTAAAATCACTGCTCACTTTCTCCGCAAACCCCTCTTACCCTCAACACATTAAACATTTTCGTCACCCAACAAGCCCCTCGCTGGCCCAAATATGGTCACATATTACCCGTCTACTTATTTAATTCTAACAAATGCCCATACTTTTTTAATCTTTTCTAATTTTTAGTGGTTATACAAAAACTTTCGTAAAAAATGCCGGTTTCCTTTAGTATCTTTATACCGTTCCCGATAAATTACGGTACCTCAACCGCCCAGAGTAAGCGGGGAAGGTGTGCCAAGGTCAAAAAATCTAAACGAATGCAAGAAGTGAAGCAATTGCAAGGACTGTATCACCCGGATTTTGAGCATGATGCATGCGGAACAGGCTTTACTGCCCACATCAAGGGCCGTAAATCGCATCAGATCATCCGGGATGCGTTGACCATGTTGGAAAACATGGAGCACCGCGGTGCATGTGGTTATGAGCAAAACACCGGTGACGGGGCTGGTATCCTGATCCAGCTGCCACACGAGTTCCTGTACGACGAATGCCTTAAGATAGGCATTAGCCTCCCTGAATTTGGAAAATACGGGGTAGGCATGATTTTCTTTCCGAAAGAGCCTCGCTGGCGCGAAGAGTGCCGTGAGATCCTGAACCGAGCGGCCGAGAAACTGGGACTGGAAATACTGGGTTACCGTAAGGTGCCGGTACGCCCGGACGGTATTGGTGAAGGCGCACTTTCTGTTGAACCGGAAATTGAACAGGTATTTATTGCCTGTCCTTATCATATTACGGACAATGATACTTTTGAGCGTAAACTCTTCGTACTGCGTAACTACGTTTCCAAAACCGTTCGCAACACCGTACCGAAAGAGAAAGCGCTTTTCTACATTCCTTCCCTTTCTACAAAAACGATCGTTTATAAAGGTCAGTTAACAACTTACCAGGTACGTCATTATTATGCTGACCTCAGCGATGAGAAGATGGTATCTGCATTTGCACTGATCCACTCCCGTTTCGCTACCAACACTTTCCCAAGCTGGCGCCTGGCTCACCCTTACCGCTACATTGCGCATAATGGTGAGATCAACACCCTGAAAGGAAACCTGAACTGGTTGAGAGCAGGAGAGAAGGACTTCGTTTCCAAATACTTCTCACAGGAAGAAATGGACATGATCCTCCCTCTTGTGGAAGAAGGTCAGTCTGACTCTGCGAGCCTGGATAACGTAGTGGAACTGTTGCTGCTTACCGGCCGCTCACTGCCACACGTGATGATGATGCTGATCCCTGAAGCCTGGGATGGTAACGAGGATATGGACCCTGTGAAGAAAGCGTTCTACGAATACCACGCTTCCCTCATGGAGCCATGGGATGGTCCGGCTTGTATCTCCTTCACAGATGGTAAGATCATCGGTGGTACCCTGGACCGTAACGGTCTGCGTCCTGCCCGCTTCGTTATCACTAAAGATGACCGCGTGATCATGGCGTCTGAAGCTGGTGTACTCCCAATCGATCCTAAAAATGTAAAAGAAAAAGGCCGCCTGCAGCCTGGTAAAATGTTCATTGTGGACATGGAACAGGGTCGCATCATCGGTGATGAGGAACTGAAACAGAATATCTGTTCCCAGCAACCTTATGGCGAGTGGCTGAATAAATATAAGATCCGCCTGGAAGAACTGTCTGAGCCAAGGGTTACTTTCACCCACCTGGAACACGATCAGATCTTTAAATATCAGCGCGCGTTCGGTTATTCTACAGAAGATCTTGAAACCATCATCGCGCCAATGGCCCTCGATGGTAAAGAACCAGTAGGCTCAATGGGTACGGATGCTCCGCTGGCCATCTTAAGTGATCAGCCGCAGCACCTGACCAGCTATTTCAAACAGCTGTTCGCACAGGTAACCAACCCGCCAATTGATCCGATCCGTGAAAAGCTGGTAATGTCACTGGCTACCTATGTAGGTAACAATGGCAACCTGCTGGACGAAGATCCGCTACACTGTCATGGTCTGGCGCTTCGTCATCCGATCCTGACCAACTTCGAACTGGAAAAGATCCGTAGTATAGATACCGGTTTATTCCAGGCCAAGACCCTCCATACTTACTTCAGAGCCGACGGTAAACCAGGCTCCCTGGAAAAAGGCCTGCAGCGTCTGTGCCGTTATGCGGTAGATGCTGTGGAAGATGGTTTCGAAGTGATCATCCTGTCTGACAGAGCGATCGACTCAGAACATGCCGCTATGCCTTCCTTACTGGCTGCATCTGCTGTACACCACCACCTCATCCGCAAAGGATACCGTGGTCAGGTAGGGCTGATCGTAGAAGCGGGGGATGTTTGGGAAGTGCACCACTTCGCCTGTCTGCTGGGCTTTGGCGTAACTGCCATCAACCCATACCTGGCGCTGAGCACGATCCGTGACATGAAGCTGAACGACAAACTGGAGACTACCCTGGATGTAGATAAACTGAAGAAGAATTACATCAAGGCTGTATGTGACGGTTTGCTGAAAGTATTCTCTAAAATGGGTATCTCCACCCTGCAATCATACCAGGGTGCACAGATATTTGAAATATTAGGTATCAACCGCCAGGTAGTAGATAAATATTTCACCGGCGCAGTGTCCCGTATACAGGGTATGGGCCTCGATGAAATAGCCCGCGAAACACTGGCTAAGCACTGGATGGGTTACGGCCGTAAGGAAACACCTGTACAGCGTCTTACAACCGGCGGTATCTACCAGTGGAAGAGAAAAGGGGAATTCCACCTCTTCAATCCGACCACCATCCACCTCTTACAATATGCTACCCGTATGGGCGATTACAGCATATTTAAGAAGTATTCCAAAGCGGTGAACGACCAGAGCGAAAAAGCGGCCACCCTACGTAGCCTGTTCGCTTTCAAACGTACCCGTCCTTCTGTTCCGCTGGAAGAAGTTGAATCAGCTGAAAGCATCCTGAAGCGTTTTGCTACCGGTGCGATGAGCTTTGGTTCCATCTCCCACGAAGCACACTCCACACTGGCTATCGCGATGAACCGTATCGGTGCAAAGAGCAATACCGGTGAGGGTGGTGAAGACGAAATCCGTTACGAACAGCTGCCAAATGGAGATAGCATGCGCTCATCCATCAAGCAGGTGGCAAGTGCCCGTTTTGGTGTAACAAGTAATTATCTGACAAACGCGGACGAGCTCCAGATCAAGATGGCACAAGGTGCTAAACCTGGAGAAGGCGGACAGTTACCTGGACATAAAGTAGATGACTGGATCGCTAAGGTGCGTCACTCTACACCAGGTGTAGGTCTGATCTCTCCTCCTCCGCACCACGATATTTATTCCATCGAGGACCTTGCTCAGTTGATCTTTGACCTGAAAAATGCTAACCGTGCCGCACGTATCAGTGTAAAACTGGTATCCAAGGCTGGTGTTGGTACCATCGCTGCCGGTGTTGCCAAAGCAAAAGCGGACGTAGTACTGATCTCCGGTTATGACGGTGGTACCGGTGCTTCTCCGATCAGCTCTATCAAACATGCGGGTCTGCCATGGGAACTGGGTCTGGCTGAAACACACCAGACATTGGTAAAGAACAAACTGCGTAGCCGCGTAGTGGTACAGACCGATGGTCAGCTGAAAACCGGCCGTGACATCGCTATCGCTGCTCTGCTAGGTGCAGAAGAGTGGGGTGTGGCAACTGCTGCACTGGTAGCAGAAGGATGTATCATGATGCGTAAGTGTCACCTGAATACCTGTCCTGTAGGTGTAGCCACCCAGGATCCTGAACTGCGCAAGCGCTTCAACGGTGATGCTGAGAATGTAGTGAACCTGTTCAGGTTCCTGGTAGAAGAACTCCGTGAGATCATGGCGGACCTTGGTTTCCGTAAGGTGACCGAAATGGTAGGCCAGGTGGACAACCTCCAGGTACGTGAAAACATCTCTCACTGGAAGTACAAACAACTTGATCTGTCTCCGATATTATATAAAGAACCTGCTGACGCTGAAACTGGCCTGTACAAACAGGAAGAACAGGATCATGGTATCGGCGAGGTGATTGACTGGCAGCTGCTGAAATCAGCACAGCCAGCGTTGGAGAAAAAATCCCGTGTATTCCACCAGTACAACATCAAAAACACTGACAGGGCTGTAGGTACCATCCTCAGTAACGAAATATCCAAACGTTATGCAGGAGCAGGCCTTCCGGAAGATACTATCCACTACAAGTTTGTGGGTTCTGCCGGACAAAGTTTCGGTGCTTTCAATACTAAAGGTGTAACACTGGAACTGGAAGGGGAAGCAAATGACTACTTCGGTAAAGGTTTATCCGGTGCAAAACTGATCCTTTATCCTTCTCCGGAAGCAGGCTTCAAAGCGGAAGAGAATATCATCGCAGGAAACGTTGCCTTCTATGGCGCCACCTCCGGTGAAGCTTACATCCGCGGTAAAGCCGGTGAACGCTTCTGTGTACGTAACTCCGGCGCTACAATCGTAGCAGAAGGTGTGGGCGATCACGGTTGTGAATATATGACGGGAGGTAAAGCAGTGATACTGGGTGAAACCGGCCGCAACTTCGGTGCAGGTATGAGTGGTGGTATTGCCTATATATATGATGTAAAAGGTGTGTTTGCAGGACGTTGCAACAAGGACATGATTGACCTGGATCCGCTGGACCAGCAGGATGCTGCTGAACTGCAGGACCTGATCACCAAGCATCATGCATATACGAACAGTACTGTGGCCAAGTTCATACTGAAAGACTGGGAAAACCAGCTGCGCCACTTCGTGAAAGTGTTCCCGAAAGAGTACAAAGCTGTACTGAGCGCAAGCAAGACGGGAGCACAGCAGGTAGAGAAGTAGTAACATTCTAACATCTAAGACAAGAGACAATGGGCAAACCAACAGGATTCCTGGAATTTACACGGGAACTGCCGGGCAAAACTCCAGTAACGGAGAGAGTCCAACACTATAACGAATTCGTAGAGAAGTATTCAGACACAAAACTGAATGAACAGTCTGCACGCTGTATGAACTGTGGCGTACCATTCTGTCACAGTGGTTGTCCCCTGGGCAACGTGATCCCTGAGTTCAACGATGCGGTGTATCAGAAAGACTGGAAAGAAGCTTATGAAATATTAACCAGTACCAACAACTTCCCGGAATTTACAGGCCGTATCTGTCCTGCTCCGTGTGAAAGCGCCTGTGTACTGGGTATCAATCAGCCTCCGGTAGCTATCGAAGAGATTGAGCGTCACATTATCGAAATTGCTTTTGACAAAGGACTGGTACAGGCTAAAACGCCAAGAGTACGTACTGGCAAAAAGATTGCGGTGATCGGTTCCGGTCCTGCAGGTCTGGCTGCCGCTGCTCAGCTGAACTATGCCGGCCATAGTGTGACTGTATTTGAAAGAGATGATGCTCCGGGTGGTCTGCTCCGTTACGGTATCCCTGACTTCAAACTGGAAAAATGGGTAATAGACCGCCGTATTAAACTGATGGAAGAAGAGGGCGTTGTGTTCCAATGCAATGCAAACGTAGGTGTGAATGTGAGCGTGAATGATCTGCTGCGTGAATACAATGCGATCGTACTGGCAGGTGGATCTACTATTCCACGTGACCTCAGCATCCCTGGCCGTCAGCTGCATGGTGTACATTATGCGATGGATTTCCTGAAACAACAGAATAAACGTGTAGCCAACCGTCCTGTTTCCGGTCATGATATCCTTGCCGGCGGCAAGAATGTTGTAGTAATAGGCGGCGGTGATACCGGTTCTGACTGTGTAGGTACTTCTAACCGTCATGGAGCCATTAGCGTAACCCAGCTTGAGTTACTACCGAAACCTCCGGGAGAGCGTACACCATATATGCCGTGGCCTACTTATCCAATGGTGTTGAAAACCTCTTCCTCTCATGAAGAAGGCGCTGAGCGTCAATGGGCAATCGGTACGAAAGAATTTGTCGGTGATGAGAAGGGCAACCTGAAAGGGCTGAAAATAGTGAACCTCGAATGGGCACTGGGTCCCGACGGCAGACCAGGCGGCTTCAAAGAAGTGCCTGGCAGCGAACAGGAAATCCCTTGTGAATTAGCCTTCCTGGCGATGGGCTTCTTACATCCTCAACATACCGGCCTGCTGGACGAGCTGGGTGTAGAAAGAGATGAGCGTGGCAATGTGAAAGCCGGTGAGAAAGCCTTCCAGACTACCATACCAAAAGTATTTGCTGCCGGCGATATGCGCCGCGGACAGTCTCTGGTGGTATGGGCAATCAGCGAAGGACGTGAGTGTGCCAGAAAAGTAGATGAATTCCTGATGGGCACATCACAACTCGAAAGTAAAGACGATTCCCTGCAGGCACTGGCTGTATAAGCTACCAATGCCGCAGAGAACATGCTATAAAAATATCAAAGAGTCTCATAAGCAGGTTTAGATTTTGTTGTAACCTTCAGCCGGGCCGGGTTTTTACCCGGCCTTTTGCATGCCCTCAGACCGTTGCCGTTTTTGGTTTATATTTACAGTATAATTTATCCCAGAGATCCCTATGAGAGCACTTCTACTGTCACTGGTTGCCGGCATGTTCCTGCTACCTGCTTATGCCCAGAAAAAGATCAAACTTGCATCCGTGGACAAAAAACTTGATAGCGTCAAGCACTATCATAAGATCCTCATTGTAGGAGAAGGAGGGATGCAGTCCCGGATGTACATGGATCATCTCTCTCCGGAACTGATCAAAGAACTGAAAGCGCATAACATTGAGTGTAAATATGAATACCTGGGAGACCCTCATAAAGTGGATACTGATTACGCACTGAAGAAAGCGGAAGCCTGGCCCCATGACGCTGTGCTCCGCTTTTACCCGCTTGCCGCCACTGAAAATTTGAGCACACATTATATAAACACTGCTCCTATGATGACTCACACCGGAGCCATGTCTTATACAGGATCCGGATCATTAAATGAATATTACCTGGTTGATGATTTTGAAATTTTCCTGACTGAGGGTCCGGAAACAATATGGTCTGCACGTTTGTCCACCAGCATTGAAATGGGAAAAAACACCGTGTACAAAAGGATCCGGAAAGTGATACTCGATGATATGGCGAAACAGAACGTGTTGACACTCTAATATCCTCCTTCTGAAAAACAGTACATTTGTATTCTTATGAGGCAATTGGTACTTTCTATTATGTTATGCACAGGCCTTGTGCAATATTCTTCCGCACAGGTAGGCACTTCAGTTTACGATACCCATCAATACAAAAAAGGGATCTATAAAACTTTCCAGGAGTTCAGGGCAAACACACCATCCATTACCGGAACAATTACTGTAAAGAACAGAACCCCTGCCGCACAGGTCTACCTGCTGTCGGCTCCTAATGAGCTGAACCTGGTAGACTCTACAGGGAAAGAACAGAAAGTGAAAAAATACTGGGGATATTCAGACGGCGCCTCCATTTACATAAAAGATAACGGGCTGAATAAGCTGGAAGAGATCGGGTATTATTGCCTGTATCGTATCCATTCCATTACCTCCGCTACGCCCAACCGGGCCACAGGAGGTATGGTCTTTGAAAACACGCCTCCACAAACGGCCGATAAGAGAGTATTGAACCTGGTAACAGGAGATGTATACGACCTGACAATGTTCAATATGCGCAAGTATATACTTAGTCAGGACACAGCATTGCTGCGGGAATTCAATGAAGACAAACAGAACAAGAACAGATTGGTATATTATATTCAGAAGTTCAACCAGCGGAACACTCCATCCTGGTAATATCAATATCCGGCATTTTATTTAAGCGCCCTCTATTCCCTCATTCCCCGGTTGTTACCAGGGGCTGGAAACACGCAGCTCCTAAAGGAGCCGGTCTGCGCAACCTTTCCTCCGTTTTCAATTTGATCTGTGACTGGAACTTTTTTATACCTTCCAACTCAGCAGGTATAGTATTTGTTTGTTTACCCTAGTAAGCATACGTACCCTAAAGCATTTTATTTCAGTAAATTACTGTATAAGTAACCTTTTTCATAGTGACAGATCCATCTACAAAGGAAGAAAAACATCATCATGGTCGTCCCTGGTGGCGGTGGGTATTGTGGGGGCTTGCAGTCCTCCTGATACTCCCTGTAATGGTGATATTACTTTTACAACTGGAGCCTGTGCAGGACTACATTCGCCGGCAAGGAGAGCTGTATCTGCAAAAGAAGCTGCACACACAGGTGCGCATAGGATATCTCCGTGCGCGTGGATGGCGGTATCTCGAACTGAAGAATGTATATGTTGCCGACAAGTCATCGAAGACTTTGCTGTTTTCCGGCTCGCTAAAAGTGAGATACAATTTGTTGGCATTTATCAACAATGAGTTGCAAGTCAACGGCCTGGAATGGGATTCTGTTCTCATCAATGTTTACCGTAATCAGGGGGATAGCACCTATAACTATCAGTTCGTTGTAGATGCCTTCGGCCCCAAAGACACCACACCCGACACGCTTTCTGAAGAGACAGGCTCTTCCCTTCAGTATCATCTTAAAGACATTAGCCTCCGGCAGGTGCGGCTTCGCTTTGCCGACGCAAAAGAAGGGATGACCGCTATTGTACATTTCCGGGAATTGCATATAGATCCGGATGACTTGTTGCTGGACGAGGGCTTGTATGCATTCCGGGGCATTGAACTGGATGGTTTGAAAGGCTTATATACACAGGGCTACCGTCCTAAAGTGCTTACGAATACAGCACCTCCACCAACACCGGCAGATACAGCCAGTACGCCATTCCACCTGTTGTTGAAAAAGCTACATATCAAAAACAGCGCTTTCCTCTATTCAGATGAGGCCAGTGGTCTTGCCACCGTCTGGCGTATCAGTGATTTCCAATTGGTGAACTCAAGCATTGACCTGGACTCAACCCTGGTGCAGATAGGAGATCTGCGCATTGGCAAAACAACCGGTTCATTTACCCTATCATCACCAAAAGATACTTCTGCGCCAATACCTTCCGACAGTGTTCCGAACACCTGGAAAGTGCTGGCCACCAAGGCAGAGTTGGAACACCTGGATTTCAAATTTGATAATAACGCGGCACCACCGCCAAGAGGAACGGGGAATGATCCGGACTATAATCATCTCCTGCTCTACAACCTCAATACCTCACTTTCCAATATCCTTTATAAACCCGATACCATCAGCGCCGTACTTAAGAAGCTGGAAGCCAGGGAGAAATCAGGTTTTGCCGTAAAAGAAGCGCGTTTCAATGTGTTGTTCACTCCTCAATCGCTGGCATTGCAGAACATGCTGGTGCAAACAAATAGGAGCCTGCTCAGAAAACAAATTGCAGTAACGGTGCCATCCTGGTCTACGCTTTCTGAGAATATGGATCTCTTACAACTCCGCGCCAATATTGACTCTTCTCATATCTCCCTGGGCGAGTGGCTGCCTTTCGTTCCTGATTCGCGCCAGAATCCATCAATGAAACCATTGTGGAACAAAGAGATAGATGTAACAGCAGTATTAAAAGGCAGCCTGGGAAAACTGATCATAGAAACATTGCGTATAGCAGATAACGTTGGCAACCGCATTCGCACCAACGGTGAAATTGAACATGCAACAGATGTAAACCGGCTCTATGCAAATCTGCCTTCTGTATATATTCAATCTGGTAATAAACAACTAAGATCCTGGTTACCAGCAGGTACGCTACCGGATACCCCGCGCTTGCCGGAACAGATGCTCATTACAGGTAAGATGCTTGGCGGTATGCAGGACATGAAAACACAGCTGCAACTCACCAGTAGTTCAGCCAATGCACAATTGTCTGCACATCTGGTAAATATCATGGATAGTATCCGCGCCCGTTATGATGTAACGGTGGCCTCTTTTAAAGTCAATCCGGGTGTTCTCCTGTATGATACCACAATGGGCTGGATCAGCGGACGACTGTCAGCCTCCGGACAAGGATATACTTTCCCAGGTATGGTGGCCTGGGCAAACGTCAACCTGGATGCAGCTACTTATAACAGGTATACCTATCGTGATATAGCCATGACGGCCAATATAGACAAGCGGCAGTTACAAGCGCAGGGCCAGAGTAACGATACCAGTATCACACTCGCTTTTGATGTCAATGCTTTATTAAATGATACCAGCGTACAGTCTTTGCAGGCCTCCCTTCAGATGGACAAGGCAGACCTGCATACAACCAACTGGTATAGCGAGCCGCTGGTCCTCAAAGGAAACCTGACAGCAGATTTCAGTAGTCTTGCGCCTCAACGCCTGGTGGGTACTGCTCTTTTAGATAACTGGCAGATTGCTACAAACGGACAGGTATTTCCACTGGATACTATTGCACTCATTACCAAATACGAAGACCAGCAGTATATCTCGCTGACTGGCCCCTTTGGATTTATTAACGCCAATGGCAATATAGACTATACGAAAGTAGGCAGCGCTTTCAGTCAGCTGATTAACAAACCATTGCAACCATACGATAGTGCCAGATTGGTGCAACTACCTGCGGGACAAACACTGTTCTGGAATGCCTCTTTAACCTGGCCCCGGAGTCTCAGGAATATGGCGCCCAGTCTCAGGATGGAATATCCACTGCTTATTAACGGACGCCTGAACTCCGACAGTAGTCTTTTGGTGCTGAACGCCAATCTGCCTAAACTCTCTTATGATTCCATGCGCGTTGACAGCGTAAAGCTGATTGCTCAGATACATGACACCTCGCTGAATGCGACCCTGGATCTTGCTCAGTTGTATCATAAAATTGCTCCGCTAAATCATACACAATTAAAAGCCAATGCAGTAAGTGGCAAACTGGAATGGGACCTCTTGCTGGATGATACTAAGCGTAAGCCAAAATATAAAGCCGGTGGTTATGTTACCTTCCTGCCCGCCAATGCTATGGACCTTTCCCTGAAAACGGATCTCTTGCTGAACAGGCAGCAATGGAAAGTGGATGAGAATAACCATATTCACATCATCAATGGAGGACCTGACACGGCTCAGCTGACACTTTCTTATCAAAACCAATCGATTCAGATACAGACCTTAAGAGATAGCGGCCAGGGAAAACTGCCTCCGTTAAAGACAACTATCAAAGATTTCAAATTATCCACCATTACAGCGTTGCTGTCGTCGGATACACTACTGGCAAATGGCTTACTGAATGCAGAAGCCCTGGCCAGTAACCTCGATAATTCTCCAATAATAAAAAGCACCCTAAAAGTAGATTCTCTCGTTTTCAGGGGAACGCCTGTGGGTACACTGGAAGCAAACGTGGAAACGCCACAGCCTAACCAATATAAACTTACGGCCAATCTCACTGGCAATCAGAATGATGTAAAAGTAGACGGCATCTACGATTCAACTATCAATGCGAAGGTGGATATCAACAACCTCAATATGGCATCTCTCGAAGCCTTTACTTTCGGGAATGTAACACGTATGCACGGTAGCGCAGATGGACAGTTCACTATTACAGGCACTACTGACAAACCAAAAGTGTTAGGAACACTGCATTTCAATGATGCCGGTGGTACTATCACCTATGTCGGCGCCAACCTGCGCCTGCCGGATGAAACCATCACGATGGACGAGAAAGGGATTGCATTTAACCAGTTTGTAGTTGCCGACAGTCTTGACAATGAATTGGTTGTAGACGGTCGTATCAATACGCCGGATTTCAGCAATTACAATTTCAATCTTGATATCAACTCGGAGAACTTTATGGTACTGGGGAAACAACAGGATCCCCAGCAATTATATTACGGTCCGGCGTTTATAGATACCCGTATCAGAGTACGTGGTAATCTTGATCTTCCCAGAGTTGATGCCAGTGTGAAACTCAGGGACAAATCCCATGTGACTGTTACCCTGCCTTCCGAAGAACCTGGTGTAGCAAACAGGGAGGGGGTTATCATATTTGTGGATAAGTCCAATCCGGTGGATTCCAGTCTCTTTAAAGCAGTAGACAGCACCAAATTCCAGAATCCACGTCTGAAGGGCATCAACTTTTCCGGTAATATAGAGATCACTCCAGAATCCATTCTCAAGATCATCATTGATCCTGTAAATGGTGATTTTGTAGAGGCACAGGGAACAGCCAATATCAATGCCACCCTGGACGCCAGCAGTAAAATGACACTTACAGGGCGTTATGAAATAAGTGAGGGAAAGTATGAAATGTCCCTGAATCAGCTGATCAAGCGCTCTTTCAGTATAGAAAAGGGTAGTACTATTACTTTCAGTGGAGATGCCATGGAAGCAGACCTGGATATTACAGCCCGCTATACTGTCAATGCCGCAGCAATTGATCTGGTACAAGACCAGGTGACCAACTTATCAGAAACAGACAGGAACAGGTACCGGCAAAAATTGCCTTTCTATGTATATCTCCGTATCAAAGGGCAGATGATGAAACCAGAGATCTCTTTTGAGCTGGACATGCCCGAAGCGGAACAGAACGCCTTTAGCGGAAGTGTGTATAATCGTCTGAAACAGATCAACCAGATTCCTTCTGAATTAAATAAACAGGTGATGGGATTACTGGTAATGAATAGCTTCATTCCAGAAGATCCGCTAGCCAGTGATGGTGGCGGCAGTGGCGATTTTGGTGTACGTAATATGGCGCGCCAAAGTGTAAGCAAGATCCTGTCACAGCAGTTAAACAACCTGGCGGGCAATCTTATTAAAGGCGTAGACCTGAATTTTGACGTAGAGTCCAAAGAAGATTATTCCACCGGCTCAGCCCAGGAAACCACCAATCTTAAAGTAGGCGCCTCCAAGAAATTGTTCAATGAAAGGCTTTCCGTTTCTGTTGGCTCCAATGTGATGTTGCAGGGAGAGAACCAGGCCAACCCATCAACCCTGGTGGGTGATATTTCTGTAGAATATAAACTGACAAAAGACGGTCGTTACCGGGTAAGAGTATATCAGCGCAATGATAACAGTACGGTCATTGAAGGCCAGGTAGTGGAAACGGGCGTTGCTTTTGCGCTCATTATGGACTACGATGAATTCCGTGAAATACTCCACAGTGTTAAATCCCGGGAGAAAAAAGCAAGGCTCCGCAATAAGAAAACTGTCAGCAAAAAATAAGATGAGCAGAATAAACAGGCATATATCCTTCATTGTTACTGCAGTGCTCTTCGCCCTGTGCATGGGTGCCTGCAGTACCACCAAAACAGTTCCTGAAAACGACCGGTTATATACGGGCACTAAAGTGAAATGGGAGGGAAAGAAACCCAGGGACTACGGTACCCTCTCTGCCGGACTGGAAAGCCGGACAAGGCCGAAGCCTAACCGGAAGTTCGCTGGTATGCCCATCAGGCTTTGGTTATATAATCTGGGTAAGGAGCCCAAAGGCAAGGGATTGAATTACCTGTTAAGGCGTAAGTGGGGAGAACCTCCGGTCCTGCTGAGCAGTGCTAAACCAGATTATACGGCAAATGTGTTGGAGCAGTACCTCGTTGACAATGGATACTTTCAGGCAGATGTGATATCGGAGACCAAATATCAGGGAAAGAAGAAAGCATCTATCACTTACACCGCTACCCCCAATAACAGGTACCGCATTAAAAGCGTTACCTATGAAACTGACAGCAGTGACCTTGGTAAAGCAATTGCAGCCGCACAAAAAGGCAGTTCGCTCAAGCTCAGACGTCCATTCCGCTTAGACAGCGTAGTGGCAGAACGCAACCGCGTACATAACATTTTAAAGGAACAAGGTTATTATTACTTCACGGCAGACCATCTGCTTGTGGAAGTAGACAGCACCAACAATGGCATGGTTGACCTTTATCTCAGGATGAAAGAAGAAACACCATTGGCGGCACGCAAGCAATACAGGATGAAGAATGTTACCCTTTATCCGAATTACTCACTGGACAATGACTCCCTCTCCCGAAGAGGTAAAGCCGATACATTTCAGCATATCAGGATTGTCGATTCTACGCACAAATTCAAGCCCAGTGTACTGGCACGCTCAGTATTCCTGAAGCCGGACAGTTTATACAAATTGAGTGATCATAATACCACCCTGCACCGGCTGACCGATCTGGGTACTTTTAAATTTGTGAAAGGACAATTCCGGCCGGCAAGGGGAGACAGTTCGAGATTAAATGCCAGTTTTTTCCTGACGCCCTATCCCCGGAGGAGCTTATCTGCTGAATTAAGAGGCACTTCCAAATCCAACAACTTTGTCGGTTCTGAAATAAGGATCACTTCCCGCAACCGTAACTGGCTGCATGCGGCGAACCTCTTTGAAATCACTTTATCAGGTGGTATGGAATGGCAGGTAGGAGGAACTCAGACGGCTAATAATACCACGCTGAAAGGAGGCAACTCCTACAACTTAAAGGCGGAAGCTGCTGTTACCATTCCAAAGTTCTGGTTACCGATATTCAATTTCAATGTAAAAACACCATATGTACCACGTACACGTATCAGCTTAAGCTATGAACTGTACAGCCGTAGCCAGTTATACAACTTAAACGCCTATTCTTTCCAGCTCCAGTATATCTGGCGGCAGACGCAATACCTGGAACACAAATGGTCGCCCATTGCCATTACATACGTGCTGCCTACAAGTACCACTCCTGGTTATGACAGCATTCTGAAGTTTGATCCCAGCCAGCGGGCAGCTATCGAAAAGCAGTTCATCCTGGGCGGCAACTACAGTGTTACCTACAATAACCAGTCTAACAACAGGGAACATAGTTTCTATCTGAATGGGGATCTGGATTATTCCGGTAATGTTGCGGGATTGGTGATCCCTAAAAAGGACACAGCAAGGACACTGTTTGGGGCTCCGTTCGCACAGTATATACGACTGACAGGAGATATAAGACACTATTGGAAACTTACGCGCAAGCTGACGTGGGTAAACCGTATATATGCCGGTTTCGGTATTCCTTACGGCAACTCGACAACGCTCCCCTTTATAAAACAATATTTTATAGGTGGTAGCAGTAGCCTTCGCGGATTTCGTGCCAGAACACTGGGCCCGGGAAGATATAAAGACACTACCAGCCGCTTCCTCGCAAATGAAGCCGGCGATATCAAACTGGAATTTAACTCCGAAATGCGTGCACGTCTTACGGGTATCTTTAATGCAGCGGTATTCCTGGATGCGGGGAATATCTGGCTGAAGCAGGATGTACCTTCCAAGCCAGGCAGTAAATTCAAAACCAGTACTTTTGGAAGCCAGATAGCTGTGGATGCGGGCGTGGGTTTACGTATAGATGCTTCCATCATCGTAGTAAGACTT
This sequence comes from Chitinophaga filiformis, assembly GCF_900102545.1. Taxonomy (GTDB): domain Bacteria; phylum Bacteroidota; class Bacteroidia; order Chitinophagales; family Chitinophagaceae; genus Chitinophaga; species Chitinophaga filiformis. The sequence continues at coordinate 1,452,504 of NZ_FNBN01000001.1, forward strand.
GATCTGGCATTTCCTTTACGCAAGCCCTGGCTACCTTCCGATGAAAGATGGGTAATAAAAGATATTAACTTTGGCGATCCGGATTGGCGTAGGGAGAACCTCATATTAAATATAGCGATTGGATATCCTTTCTGATTTTTTTACCTTGGGCAGGCGAAACCCAGCCCTATAAAAAACAGACCTATGATAACAACGAATTATACACGCCTATTTGTCATTCTGCTATGTAGTTTGCTTTGCTTTTCATCCTGCAGCAGAAAGATCACCGAAAATGGAAAAGCATCTTACTATGCCGACAAGTTTGAGGGCCGTAAAACCGCCAGTGGTGAAACTTTTCACCAGAATGGATTAACGGCTGCACACCGTACATTGCCATTTGGTACCAAAGTAAAAGTGATAAACATTTCTAATGGTAAGTCCGTAACCGTGCGGGTCAACGACCGTGGTCCTTTTTCACAGGGAAGAGTGATCGATCTTTCCAGGAAAGCAGCCAAACGTATCGGCATGTTGAGCACTGGAGTGGCAGTAGTAGAGATAAAGTATAAAAAGAAGAAAAAATAACCAGATTATCATGATAAAGAGAAAGGCGTCCTGCTAAGCGGGACGCCTTTCTCTTTATAAACTATCTGCCGTCAGGCATGTATACCTTCACCTATTTCTTCCACCATTTTTCTGCAGAAAGCCGGCAGATCATTAGGATTACGGCTTGTCACCAATCCGTTATCAACCACTACTTCCTTATCAATCCAATTGGCGCCTGCATTGGTCAGGTCTGTTTTCAAAGAAGGATAGGAGGTAACCGTCCTTCCCTTTAGTTCCCCTGTTTCTATCAATGTCCATGGACCATGACAGATGGCCGCAATTGGTTTACTATCATCAAAGAAACCGGATACGAAGTTTACTGCCTCCTGGCTTTCCCGCAGGTGGTCTGGGTTCATTACTCCGCCAGGTAGTACCAATGCATCATAATCTTTGGCATTGGCCTCCCCAACTACTTTATCCACAGGATATGTCTTGCCCCAGTCTTTTTCGGCCCATGCCTTTACCTCTCCCTCATGCAATGATATCACATCTACATTGGCGCCAGCGTTCTGTAAGGCCTCTAATGGTTTTGTAAATTCAACCTCTTCAAAACCATCAGCCACCAATATGGCCACTTTTTTATTACTGAGTTTGTTTTCCATAATTTTTACATTTTATGGTTTTTGAGTATTTAAGTTGCGTAGGATCCCTAACTATCTGCAACAAAAACAATTCCTAACACCCAAACATCGTCTCATGGCCATGATATAGAACATCTTTCCTTGATATTCAATTTATCTTTTGTGCATTTTTTTACTCATAGTTAGACTGACAATACTCATTTATCTCACATTTATATGGTATTTAGGCTATTTTTTTTGGAATTATTCTGGTTGTATCGTTATTTGCACCGCAATCAGTTTTACCATATTCTCATGAGAAAACACCATTTGCTATAAGAGTCTGAGAATGCATGTTTTTAATCCGAGGTCTGCTGAAATAGCAATAAGTGATAGTTGAGAGAAAGCTGAATAATTGTTATATATCCAATCTCTATTAATTCCCTTTTTTGTACAGTAATTTTTGCCCCGTCACGTTTGCGGAGTGGAATTTGCATGACTTAAGTTGACCTTCAACATTATTTAAATATAGTCTTCCATATCCTAGTCTTAAATAGCCAATCTGCTGCCGGTGATACTCTTCGCCGGCAGTCCTTCTTTTATCTACTCCCCGGCTACTGCATTTAATGCTCCATTCTGTTGTAACAATGTGTATATATAACTGGCCCTGAATTGCTGACCATTGATGTTGTACAATGGATCGTGGCTACCTGCGGAATCTGCCTGTGCATCAGCAGAAACATATAGAGGATGTACTGCATTTCTGGCGAAAACATTGGATGCTGCCGGATCCAGGATATATTGTTCATTATCATAGGGAATGCTCAATGCCTCCCTGGACAGTTTAAGATTCACGGAAAGGTGGTTTATATATTCTGAGATGAAGACCTGTCTGTCAAAACTTGCCGGCTGCCCCTGTTCCAACTGTTTGTGGGCAGCACTCAATAAGTTGGCCGTATACTGCACCAGTTCAGGATTATAAAAATTGACGCGGTCTGCATATAAATTCCAGACACTTGTTACTCCCTCCAGCGCAGCTGCCGCTTCTTTCAGACTCTGACCTGATGCGGGAGAATCGAATCCGCTGAGAGACAGCGCCATGATCCTAACAAGCTCCAGTCTCATTGCATCAAATAATTGGGCGTCTGTTGGCAGTGGTTTAGACTCCACCTGGGACAGGCTATTCACTGCAGTTACCAGCTTACGTGCTACTATATAAGCGGCCTGTGTATCAGCTGTTTGCAGGGATGGATACAATAAACGCTCAAGCGTCTGAAACGCTTGTTTGTTACCACTTGTCGTGTCATCACCTCTGCCGTTAATAAGTTGTACTGTATATGGACTGAAGTATTCAGCGAAAACCTCAATGTTTTTATAAGCAAGTCTTGATTCACTGAATGCCTGCTGCACAGATTCAGGAGACTGATGGGTAGCCAGTGCAGTGCACAATTTATCTACTTTCATCCTGAGTCTTCCTACAGCCGGCTCATACCAGCTAAGTACATTTTTCTCAGCAGCTATTTTATTGCGGGTGGATTCGTAAATGCTATAGCCGCAAATGACCAGGAGAATGACAGCTATTCCAAAAATTAATACGCGCATAGATTTAAAAATCACCAGTTATTAAAAAGCATTTCTAATTTTACCTATGTAAACTGATGGCAGCATAATAATGCATTGTGTAACCGCATGAGTTGGCGGGCAAGCGGATCGATTGTCCCTGAAGACAATTATTATGTGAACAGTTGTAGGTGGTTATTAGTACAAGATAGTAACCGGTTGTTAATTCCTCGTTACGCCAATTTTAAGTTAATTTTAAAATCGTCAGCATAAATCAGTCTACGATGGTTAAGCCGAATCGCATATTGCCCATTCACGATGTATTGGAAACACTGAATCCTTTCAAGGCCAGGAAGCAACGGTTGATGAATTATAATCCGGTGACAGGGCCGCTTACGCGAAAGCAGACGGTATGTGAAAAAATCAGCATCTTCAGCTATCGTAATGGCCATTGTGAAGAAGAGACGGTAATGGGGGGCGATGTGGAAGCCATTTTCAAACACATTGATACTCAAAATACTGTATGGATCAATGTGGATGGGATCAACAAAGAGACGGTACACGATATCTGTATGCGCCTGGACATTCATATTCTGCTGGAAGATGACATTATGAGTGTTGGGCAACGTGCAAAAATGGATGAGATAGGAGAGCACCTGTTCTGTTTGTTGCCCATGATGTACTTCAATCTAAATACCTGCACCATTGAACAGGAGCAGGTGAGTATAGTGTTGGGAAAAAATTTCGTTATTTCTTTCCAGGAAGATGCAGAAAGGGATGTATTCAACCACATCAGAGATAAAATAAGGATCAATAATTCCAGGATCCGTTCTGCGGGCGCTGACTATCTCTGCTATTCCCTGCTTGACGTTATTGTGGACAGTTACTACAGTATCATTGAAAAGTTAGGAGAACGCATAGAATTAATGGAGGATGCTGTGCAGCATCAGGCGAACACACGTGCACAGGCCCGGATAAATTTGTTAAGAAAAGAACTCCTGCTGTTCAAAAGGGCTATAGCCCCGGTAAGGGAGTTGATTAATGGATTTCTCAAGAGTGATAGCGATCTGCTGGAAGAGCGGACTACGAAATACTTTAAGGATGTACATGACCATATCATCCAGGCAAATGACCTGGCTGAAAACTACCGCGATGTGATATTAACGGTGCAGGATCTGTATCATACTCAGCTCAATCTCAAGATGAATGAGATCATGAAGGTACTTGCGGTAGTAACTACCCTGATGGCGCCGCTGACATTCATAGCCGGTATCTATGGGATGAACTTCGACAATATGCCGGAGTTGCATACAAAGAATGGTTACTATTTTACCATGCTATTCATGTTGATCATGCTCATTGCAATGGTCATCTTCTTTAAAAAGAAGAAATGGTTCTGATCATTTCTTTTTATAGATAGGTACCGTAGAGCAGGGTTCTCCATACATGAGGCTTTTCACTACAGGCGTGAGCAGACGGGTGATTTCGACATAGGCAGCTTCTCCGGCTCCCTGATCGCCACAACCTTTGATAACCACACGTTTATCAAGGTATTCGTTCACATCAATAGATGCCAGGTTCTTCATAAACTGCACCTGGTGCACATGCTTTTTGTTACCAAAAGCAGCAAAATGAGCTACTGGTGACAGGTAAGTCATTACCAGCATATATGCCCAGAATGGTATAACAGCATCTGCAGTGCAGACGATGGCTACATTTTTATTACGGTATTGTTCCCAATCGAGTGACTGAAGTGCGGCCCTGAAATCTTTTTCCTTGAGAATCAGCTCCATAAAGAGGTACTGCTTCAGATCAAATTCAACTATTTCTTCTTTCGGATAATAATCTTCCAGATCCAGGGTGATCAACCCACTCTGTGCTACCTTATTTACAATCTCTTCCATAAGCCCTACTTTTTACTATTGCAAAGGTACTAAAAGTATCTATGGGATTACCGGGCAGGGTGTTGTAGCAGAGGTAACGAATAAGGGTGCCGGAGAATAAAATGGGGTAAAACAGAAGCGCCAGGGGATCCTCCCTGGCGCTTCATTATCAGTTATTTGAAGAGTCTTATTCCTTAAAAGAATTTGCTACGGTTATCTTCTACCTTGCTCAGTTTCTTCAGTACTGAGAACAGTTGCTGGTCTAATGCAGAAAGCAGGCTTTGTTCATAAATACGGCTTACGCTTTTTGGATCCTGAGGCTGGCCGGAAGGCTGGAAAGCATTCACTTTCAATACATATACACCTGCGTTACCTTCTATTGGAGCAGATACTTTTGCAGTACCCCAGCTCTTATTGAATGCAGCACCTACTACGCGTGGTTCAAAACCGAGGCTTGCAACAAACGGAGTTCCGAAAGAAATATTATCAGCTGTTTGCACCGGCTGGTTAGTTGCCTGCTGTGCGGCTTCCAGGGAAACTGGAGCTTTCAACTTCTCGATGATCTGTTCAGCTTTCTTATTCTTTCTCACTTCAGCTTCTACGGAAGGTCTTACATCTTCCAGCGCAGCAACACCTTCTTCACGAACCGCTGTCAGTACAGCTACTACATAATTATTATCAAAGGTAAATACGTTGCTCACGTCACCTTTTTTAGCATCGTATGCCCAACGAACCAGCTCACGTGCCTGACCAATACCAGGGATCGTGTGATCCATTGGACGGAGGTTATCAGCGATACGTTTGTTGAGACCACCCTGCTGGATAGTTTTTTCAAATGTTTTCCAGTCGCGGTTCTTAGCAGCAAATTCATTTGCATCAGCGTATGCTTTACTATCTGTTTCGCGGCTTGGAGATACTGGTTTAGCGAGGTAAGCGATTTTCACTGCCTGGCCTATATTCTTCTGATCAAGAATTTCGATCAGGTGATAACCTGCCAGTGTTTTTACAACACCGATAGTTCCTTTACTTTTTTCCAGTGCGAAATCTTTGAATTCTTTCAGGAAGTCAGTGGAAGGAGTTACATCATATTCACCACCGGTTGGTTTGCTTCTTACGTCATCGGTATATTGTTCAACCAGGGCTTTGAAATCAGCACCACCTCTTACAGCTCTTTCGATACTATCGATACGGGCTTTAGCGATTGAATCAGGTAAACCGCCACCTTGCTGGTTTTGAGTAGCTATTAATATATGACGAACTTTAACGCTGTCAGGTAATAACTTACGATCGATCATTTTTGCGAAAACGATCAGATTATTATCATAATATGGTCCGAACACAGCACCATTTGGTAAACTTACCAGGGTGTCTTTCTGAGGTACCATCAGTGCACTCTTTGCAACATAGCTATCATAGAAAGGCAGGTCGGAGTTGCGGTTGATGAAAGCGGCAACATCAGCATTGCTGATAGTGTCCAGTTCCTGCTTAGCTTCGAACAGCACTTTCAGTGCAGCAGCTGTATCGGCTGCAGAAGGCACTACATTAAAAGATATATAATCTACTTTGCGGGATTCTTCTGTTTTGAACAGTTCTTTATGACTATTAATATAACTATTCAGTTCGCCGTCGCTTAATTTAATAGTGGAGTCAGCGATAGTGGCGTAAGGAACTGACACATAAGAAATAGATGCCAGCTGTCCATTATCCTGGATCTGCTTCTCAGCTAACCATTTTGGATAATACACCGCTTGTTTGATCAGGGAAAGATATTTCTGAGAAATCCTTGACTGAGCAATATAATCTTCCAGCTGTAACAGACCAGCACGCATCTGACCGGATTTATCCTGATTGATGCTGGCGAGTACCTGTTGCATACGGGCACGATCAAATTGTCCTGTCTTCTCGTCAGTAAACTGTTGGGTAACAATCGGGCTTGGATTTTTACCAGTGAACTGATCTTTGATCTCTTCGTCAGTTACGGCCAGACCCAGTTTATTATACTGAGCTTCCATGATCTGTTTGCTCAGGAACTGATTCCAGGCAGATTCACGTGCCTGTTCGGTAATCTGATCATTCATCACATTTTGTCCCTGACGCATCCGGTCTTCAGCAGTTTTAATCATCTGCTGATAATCGGAGAATTCGAGTTCTTCACCATTTACTTTTCCTACAACAGTGGAACGACGAATAAGAGAGTTTTTGCCGAAAAAGGCATCTTGTAGCAGGAAGCTGACAATAGCCAGGCAGATCACTACTACGATCACCACGGCATATTTATCCCTGATCTTCTGAATAACTGACATATATTATATAGTCTAAATTTTTTAAGGAAAGCAAAAATAGAATAAAATAACTGTAACTACAAAACAGATTTTATTGCCTCAAACCCAATACAGGAAAGGATTTCGGCCAATTTAGCGGGAAATAGATTTTAGTGTTCATTCACAGGTTATCCACATTTGTCATGATTTTTGTACCAGGTTGTGTATTACACCCAGGGATTTTTCAATACGGCTATGGGCCATTATTTCCGAATTTTTGCCTTCTTTAAAACATGGGGCTGTTTATTCACATTTCACAGGAGGCAATTTCTTCATTCACATCTAAATGTGTACAAAGAACAATGTAAAGCTAAAAAAGCAATCTTAACCTGATATAACTTTTTAGTTGTAGTTTATCCACATTGATTGTTAAAAAGACGGCAGAATTTGTCCAATATCTTGGTAAAAACCTCACTTCGGATACCTGAAAACTAAATTTGTTATTTCCTGAGGAAAAGGTTCCGGTCTGTAAAAGTGTTTTTTGGGGATTGTCGGGCAGGTCTATTAACATGTTTTCAATAGGTTCACAACAGAAAAAATATTCACCGTAAACGATATCCACGGGTGTGGATGAAAGTAGGGTTTTCCAATACTATGGCCGATCTTCATTGTTAATTTCCTGTGGATAGCCAACACAAAAAGAATAACAACTACATTTGTACATCATGGTCAAAATTAGTTCTCACATATTCACAGCCCTAATAGTAGTGGGTTTTTCTTTTTTAAATAATAAACTATATATATAATTATGATGAGGGAGCTGGAAATTGCAAAAAGCGAACTGCAAAAAAAAGGGTACCTGGATTTGCCGGTCGATGTACGCCTGGATCTCTTTGCAGAAATCGAACGGTTAAAGAAGGAAAAGAACGCGATCGTCCTGGCACACTATTACCAGGAACCCGACATCCAGGATGTGGCCGACTACATCGGCGACAGTTTGGGCTTAAGTCAGCAGGCCGCAAAAACTGATGCAGACATTATTGTTTTCGCCGGCGTACATTTTATGGCGGAGACAGCTAAAATTCTGAGTCCGCAGAAAAAAGTTTTACTGCCCGACCTGAAAGCAGGATGTTCACTGGCGGATAGCGCACCTCCGGAGTTATTCAGAAAATTCAAAGAAAAGCATCCTGACCACCTTGTTATTTCATACATAAACTGCTCTGCAGGGATCAAAGCGCTCAGCGATATCATCTGCACGTCGTCTAATGCCGAAAAGATCATCGAAAGCGTTCCCAAGGATCAGCCGATCATTTTTGCCCCCGACAGGAATTTAGGGGCTTATTTAGCCAAAAAAACGGGTAGGGACATGTTACTGTGGAACGGTGCCTGCATGGTTCACGAGATCTTCTCCCTGGAAAAGATCACAAAATTGAAGATCCGTCACCCGAAGGCTAAGGTGATAGCGCATCCGGAATGTGAAGCAGCAGTACTTGAGATCGCTGATTATATAGGATCGACTACCGGACTGTTGAAGTTTTCTCAGAAAGACGACGCACAGGAATATATTGTCGTGACCGAAACCGGCATTCTCCACCAGATGCAAAAGGAAAATCCGGGCAAAACTTTCATTCCGGCGCCACCAAATAACGCATGCGCATGTAATGATTGTCCTCATATGAAGTTAAACACACTCGAAAAGTTATACCTGTGTATGGAATATGAGGAACCAGAGATCACAATGAACGAACAATTGAGGATTGCTGCAAAGAAGCCTATCGAAAGAATGTTAGAGATCAGCGCTCAATACGGATTATAGTTAATTAATTGATATTTAGTAAGTTATAAAGAAATAGATAGCTTATTTATTCCAAAAAGGCCCGGTTGATACGTCAACCGGGCTTTTTTTACGCTCCTGAATGCCTTATAGTTGCGATGAAAATCAGTACTCTGGGTATATGGTTAGATGATTTACGTATGAGGCGCTTCAATTTGAAGGGCTTATAGTTTCAATAGAAAATCTTTCCCTGTAGGTACCTACGGGAGAATTTGATTTTATGCAAAATATAAGGCCTTCGTTTTTGAATGGCTTATAGCAACGATGAAAATTTGAATCTGATGTATGGGGCAGTGTATTTAATTCTGAGCGCTTTAAAATGAAGAGCTTATGGTTGTGATGAATTGAAATTTCCCGTAGGTACCCACGAGAAATTGGCATGTATCAAAAACATAGCGCCTTCATTTTTGAAGGCTTTATAGCTGCGATGAAAATCTGTTTTCGAGGATATGGCCGGGGCTATCAAATTCTGGGCGCTTTAAATTGAAGGTCTTATGGTTGCAATAAGTGGATTTTTTCCGTAGGTACCCACAGGAAATGACGTTTTATTCAAAATATAAGGCCTTCAAAAATGAAGGCCTTATAAATGCGATGGAAACTAGTATCCTGGCTATTCTCCGGAGCGGAAAAATCTAAAGGGCTTCCCGAATTCAATGAATTATCCACACTTTAACTACAGAGATGAATCCGGACTAGGATAGTCCGCCGTTACAGAAAATCACACTCCCGTTGATATAAGTATTTCCTACAACTCCGACGATAGCGCCGGCAATTTCTTCAGCTGTGCCGACTCTTCCTACTGCTACCTGCGTTGAAAGTTGTTCAAAAGTTGCTTGTTTGTCTGTTTCGCTCAGGAAGTTCCACCAGGGAGTATCAATTACACCCGGAGAGATAGCATTGACGCGAATTGGTTTAAGATCTTTCGCTAAGATTGGAACCATTACCTCCAGCGCACCATTTATTGCAGCTAATCCTGCAGTACCAGGTATGCGGGCAGTTGTAGAAGAAGCCGTAAGGATTGTGATGCTTCCATTTTTCGCCAGAAAGGGTAGGGCTGCCTGGATTGTTTGCAGGTAAGGCCAGAATTTTTTCTCAAAGCCTTCCCGTAGGTCATCAATAGACAGTTCCTGGAATAATCCGCCGCCTTTTGCGCCGCTAAGGGTGATAATCAGGTGGTCGAAAGGTCCATTTGAAGAAAAGAAGCTTGCCAGCTCATTTTTTTCTATGCTATCCAGAGCTACGACCTTCAATTCGGGGTCGGATATACGAAGAGCATCTATTTTTTTCTGATCACGTCCTGTTACTACGACATCTCCGCCTAATTCGAGTAACATTTTTGCGGTAGCCAGTCCGATACCAGAAGTGCCACCGGCAACAACTACTTTTTGATTCTTAAAATGCTTTGTCATTGTCTGTTTGTTTAACAGTACAAAGTTCCAAAGCCGGCTGGCGGAAAAATTGTTCAAAGGATGCAGATCATTGACCAGATACTGCAAATCCGTTTTTATTTTCCTGTTGGCGGTACGCCAGAGGTGTTAGTCCGGTTGACTTTTTAAAGAAATGACTGAAAGCGGCCGGCTCACTGAAGTTCAGCTGATACCCAATCTCGGCGGCGGATAGGGAAGTGGATCTTAGTAGCACTTTCGCCTCCTGGGCTAACATCTCACTAATAGCGTCGGAAGCTGTGCGCGTGCTGACACTTTTTACGATTCTGTTCAGATGATTTGGAGTAACATGCAGCAGTTTCGCATAATCTGCAACTTGCCGGAGAGATAAAAAGTGTTCCCCAACCAGTCTATAGAACTGAGTAACCAGATGGGTGCTGCTCCCTGGATTTGTTGGAGGGGCTGACAGATTTTGTCTTTCATAACTCCGTTTTGCTGTCAGCAGCATCAAATAGAGGTACATTTTTATTGCAGTTTCTCTACCTGAACTTATATCCTGTAGCTCCTGGTTTATTTTTAAAAGGAGGGAGGTCAATTCTTCCACCTCCGATTGACTACAACCGAAGATCTGTTGTCCGGAGTAATTAAGGAAAGGAAACTCCTGACCCAATTTATTTTGTGGAACCAGATCCTGAATGAAACTTTCTTCAAACAGAACATAGTATCCGAATATATCCTGACTGGCATTTGACTTGGCATGTATTTGTCCGGGGATAGAAAAGTTAAGGGCGCAGGCACTGGCTTCAAAATGTTCCAGGCCGAGTTGCACATGAAGGGAGCCGCGGGTGAGTATACCAAACCTATAAAAGGCGGATTTTGCCGGACCATAATCCGGTATCATTCCTTCTGTGGAATAGATTTCAAAACCGGGAAGTCTTTTGTGTGTGGCCAGTTGGTGGTATCCGAATGGAGATGTTTGTGTACTGTCTCTATGAAGTGCAGCGTGTTGGGAGGAGAGCTGGTGGGTTGGAATGTTGTCAGGCAGTTTCATACTATCAAAAATACGAATGATCCATTATCTGTCAACAGTAGGATAGATCATTCGTATTTGGTTTTCAGAGTACTTCTTCTACCCATATAAAGTCAGCTTCTGTTTTGCGGAGGGATAGATTATAGCCGGCTACCATGATGGAGATTGGATCTCCGAGTGGAGCAATCTTCTCTACTTTTACGGTTTCACCGGGCACACAACCCATCTCCATCAACTTAATGTGCAGATCATCTTTTTCAAAAGACGTGATCACGGCACTTTTACCTATAGCAAGCGAAGACAATTTAATCACTCCTTTTTTCATTCGTTGTAATTTAATCTTTAATGCCTGGTGCTTTTTCTAAAACTTAGCAGGTGATAAATTGTATATCTTACTAAGGTCTCGATGTTTGATGGAGCAAAGGTACAGGCTGAGGTCCAATCGAACAAAGACAGAATAGGAGGAAACGGAAATTTCACTTTATTTTTACATTCTCAATTACTTATAAAAACATAGAACACTGGTTATGGCTATCAATTTTACCCCTCATGAGGTGAAGTTAAATCTAAAGAACAGGACGGGACTGAAGACTTTTATTAAGAATTTGTTTGCCAGGGAAGGACAGGGCCTGCGTAATCTGCAGTATGTTTTCTGTTCAGATGAGTATTTATTGCAAATTAACCAGCAGTTTTTGAACCATGATACCCTCACGGATATCGTGACTTTTGAGTTAGGAGAGGACCCGGAGGTTACTGAGGGGGAGATTTATATTAGTATAGAGAGGGTACAAGAGAATGCATTGAAGTTTAAAGTGACCGAGGAGCATGAATTGCATAGGGTGATCTTTCATGGCGCCTTGCATTTATGTGGATTTAAGGATAAGACGAAGGAGCAGGGTGCGTTAATGAGGGAGAAAGAGAATGAATATCTTGAGCTTTACTTTGGAAAGAATTCATAATGTTCCACGTGGAACATTTGTGAAAACCCCGGGGATGGATACATTCCGGGGTTTTGTTTTTGTGGATGTTCCTGGATTTCCGTTCTGGTTCCGGTCGTCATCCCGTTCCGGTTCCCGGGGTTATCACCCCGCGCTACAAACACTACCACTCCTAACGGAGTGGATCGAAGCGGATGATGAATAATGTTTCAAGCAAGTTTAACCCCAGTAATAAGCATGTAAGCTCTCATAGTAAGGCAGTTTATTTTGTATTGAGATGATTTGCGAAAGCTCTGGATAAATACATCCCATTTTTTTGTTTTACGGACACAATCACGATTCCCGTTCCCATTTCCATCCCAGGGAAGATATACCCCGGGCTACAAACACAACCACCTCTTGACAGGTAGATCGAAGCGGATAATGCACGATGTTTCAAACAATTTCAACTCCAATAATAATATGTAGGCTTTCATAGGGGAGTTTATTTTCTATCGAGAGGAGTGCTGGTGACCTGGGCTATTTATACCCGAAGTTAGATGCTCTCCATTTCCATTTCGCTGTCAGACCGGAGTCACCTTACTGTGTATTTCATAGTATTTGGATGAACCTGCTAATGGATCGGCTAGTACAATTTATGATTATTGCATCCATGTAGTCCTTAATAGAATGTGGCTTTACTATACTCTGAACTAGCTGTTATACCGGTAAGCTCTCTATCGTAATTCATATACAAACCATGGATTAGCCGTATATAACCCATATATAACCCATATCTCTATAAATATGGGTTATATATGGGTCATATATGGCTTATATATGGGTTATATATGGGTTATCTCACCAAATACACTATGGTAGCGCTCTTACAAGGAGTATATGAAAACCTTATTGCGTATCTGTTTGTAAAAGAAAAGCCTTTACAGTATATATAAATCTTATGTTTGTCTGAAAGCACCTTCTCTTAATATATTTATAAGCAGGGGCAATCAAGGGAAGGTATACCCTCTGAGACCTCTGATATAGGTAGAAAACAGATACCCTTTTAAAAAGAAGGTGCCTGGATTAAACTGAATGGATAAAATGATTCCCGAAAGAAGTAGGTGAGTAGTTCCGGATTGTATTATTTGGGATTGATTTGATTGCGCTATTTTTTATTTCAGTTGGATAATTACATTTTGTTCTATGTGCCCTACCTAACAATCCTAGTTTATAGTTCCAGAGTAGGGAGTCGATATGATTAGACGAGAAGCTTGGGTTCAACTCAATTTTCCATTTCGATCCGAGGAATAAACACCTTGTTAAACATTCTACAAGATGTTCCACGTGGAACATCATATATCCTTCCTTCTATGTACTTTTGCATTTCTATTTAAACAAGATTATGTTTCCATCTTACGATGTTATTGTGGTAGGCGCCGGACATGCCGGTTGCGAGGCGGCGGCAGCTGCTGCAAATATGGGGTCCAAGGTTTTGCTGGTAACCATGAATATGCAAACTATAGCTCAGATGAGTTGCAACCCGGCAATGGGAGGCATCGCTAAAGGTCAGATAGTAAGAGAGATTGATGCTTTAGGTGGATACTCTGGTATAGTTACAGATCAGTCAATGATACAGTTCCGCATGCTGAACCGTTCTAAGGGACCAGCTATGTGGAGCCCACGTACCCAGAATGATAGAATGCTGTTTGCTGCAAAGTGGAGAGAAGCGTTGGAGCAAACGCCTAATGTGGACTTTTACCAAGACATGGTGAAGGGACTGCTGGTGAAAAATGGAGTTTGTTTTGGTGTGGTGACAGGACTCGGTCATGAGATAAAGGCAAAATCAGTTGTATTAACTAATGGCACATTCCTGAACGGAGTGATGCACATAGGAGATAAACAGTTCGGTGGAGGTAGGGTAGCAGAGAAAGCTGCGACCGGAATTACCGAACAACTTGTTTCCCTCGGTTTCGAAAGTGACCGTTTGAAAACAGGAACACCTCCAAGAATTGACTCAAGAAGTCTGGACTATTCAAAAATGGAAGAGCAACCAGGTGATGATGTGATCACCGGGTTTTCGTATTTGGATATTGAGAAGATCAAACCGGAACAACAAAGAAGTTGTCATATTACCTACACCAGTGATAAGGTACACGAGATGCTGAAGACTGGTTTTGATAGATCGCCGATGTTTCAGGGAAGGATCCAGGGGGTTGGTCCAAGATACTGTCCAAGTATTGAAGATAAGATCAACAGGTTTGCCGAAAGAGATAGACACCAGTTATTCGTAGAACCGGAAGGTTGGAATACTGTAGAGATTTATGTGAACGGTTTTTCAACATCGCTTCCTGAAGATGTACAGTATAAAGCACTGCAGTTGGTGCCAGGATTTGAGAATGTGAAAATGTTCCGTCCGGGTTATGCGATAGAGTATGATTACTTCCCACCAACCCAGTTGCAGTTCTCTCTGGAGACTAAGCAGATTCAGAATTTATTTTTTGCAGGACAGATCAATGGAACAACTGGTTACGAAGAGGCAGCATGTCAGGGATTGATGGCAGGTATCAACGCTCACCTGAAAGCAAGTGGTCAGGCGCCATTTGTGTTGAAGAGGAGCGAAGCATATATCGGAGTACTGATTGATGACCTGATTAATAAAGGTACTGATGAACCTTACCGCATGTTTACTTCGAGAGCTGAATTCAGAACTTTGTTGAGACAGGATAATGCAGATCTCCGTTTGACTGAAAGAAGTTTTGAGATGGGACTCGCCGGACAAAACAGGTTAGACAAAGTGACCTTGAAGAAAGAAGGAGTGGAGAAGATAAAAAGTATCCTGAAAGAATTGCCAATCGATCCTGAAGAAATTAATCATCTGCTGGCAGAGAAAAATTCTTCGCCACTTCCTCAAAGGATGCGCGCCTATCAGATTTTGTTAAGACCATCTCTTGATATTTTCTCTATGAAGAATGGTGTAGCTAAAATTGGAAAAGCACTTGCTGAGTTTAGCGATGAAACTTTGGAACAGGCAGAGATCCAAATCAAGTATGAAGTCTACATCGAAAAAGAAATCGACCTGGTAAAAAGAATGAGTCAGATGGAAGATCTGATCATACCTGATAGTTTCGATTATTCAAAACTTGTTTCATTAAGTAATGAAGCTAGACAGAAATTTAATAAAATTCGTCCACGTACATTAGGACAAGCGAGCAGGATCAGTGGAGTGAACCCAAGTGATGTACAAATCCTGATGGTATATATGGGGCGCTAAAAAATAATATTGAATTGAAAATAAAAAATACATGCTTTCTATGAGCATGTATTTTTTTTGTCTATATTCGTTTGTCGACCAAAATATGGAACCCTGAAAAGAGATGAGCCAGACCGAACCTATGACACGACTGAACGAATTTTCATCCACGAAGAATTTCTAACGAAGCAAGGTTGAAATTTATTTATAGCCAATTTCTATGAGAGCAAGTTGACATCTGCTATAAATTTATTCACCACCGGATTTCCTGGAAAATTTACCAAAAAACTATTTCGCGATCTAACTATATGGATTAATGAAGCATTGCAATTCAATGTAATGTAACATTACTCCAATATTATTTATTCATTTAATAGAATGAATAACGATTAAAGTTAAGGTTAAATTAGAAGTATACAGTACCCGGTCCGTTTCTTCGGACTGGGCTATTTTTACCCAAAAAGTATTAAATTATTGAAAATCAATTTATTAGATATTTTTATAGTGAGCTCATTATCTCCTTAAATTTCGACGATCTCGCAAGGGGTAATATGATTGGTTCAAAACAGGGTCAGTTGAGAAATATGAGGTTTAAAATGCTTTTTTCTACTTTATATCATATTTAGTAATTTGTCTTATCTAAAAAGTCCTGGTTTATGCTCAATGCCTTACTTACTTCCACCGTTTTATTAACCTCCACTATGCTGTCGGCGCAAACTGATACAACTAAGGAAAAATATTTATTGATAGGCACTTATACAAAAAGTGCGGAAGAGGGAATTAATGTTTATGCATTTAATACTACTACCGGTGCATTGCGTTTTGTGAGCACTGCCAAAAATGTAGACAATCCATCTTACCTGGTGATTGCACCTGATCAGAAGCATGTGTATTCAGTGAATGAAAATAATGAAGGAGGAGTAAGTGCTTTTGCCTGGGATACGACAAGTGGTGAATTGACTTTTCTGAATAAGCAACCCTCGGGTGGTGCTGCACCTTGTTACATCACTACCGATGAAGATGGCAAATATGTAATCGTGGGAAATTATGGAGGAGGAAGTTTATCGGTATTGCCTGTTCGTGCTGATGGAAAAATTGACGCACCGGTTCAGACAATAGAACATACCGGTACCGGTCCAAATAAAGAGCGACAGGAAAAACCACATGTGCATTGTACCGTATTTGGTCCGGATCATAAATCATTGTATGTGTCAGATCTTGGCATCGACCAGGTGGTCATTTACAATTATAAGCAGGGAGATGTATTACCACTCATGCCGGCAGATACGGGATATGCTTTGTTGCCTCCCGGATCTGGTCCGAGACACATTACTTTTCACCCCAATGGAAAGTGGGCATATGTGATTCATGAACTGGATGGAAAAGTTACAGGCTTTAATAATGTAAGAGGTAAACTGAATCCCTTCCAGGCGATATCAACTTTACCTGCTACTTACAAAGGACCCATATCAGGAGCAGACATTCACGTTTCTCCGGATGGAAAATTTTTGTATGCCTCCAACAGAGATAAGTTGAACAATATTGTGATCTATAGTATTGACCGTAAAAATGGACAACTGGTAAAAAAAGGGGAACAGTCATCCGGTGGAAAAGCACCGCGCAATTTTATGATAGACCCTGATGGTAACTTTTTATTAGTGGCAAATCAGAATACTGATAATGTAGTAGTGTTTAAAAGAAATAAAACGACCGGGTTACTAAAAGCTACTGGTCAGGAAATTAAAGTTCCAAAACCGGTATGTTTAAAAATGATCGGTAGTAATTAAGAGTGGACAATCTTCCTGTACATCTGATTGGCACAACTTTTTCAGCAGAACTTAAAAAGAAAGATTATGAAAAAGAAAGGGGCAAAACCAACAGATAAAAAGTCCGAACTGAATGAAGACGAAAAATTCCCAGGTTATCCTGCGTATCCTGCAAATGAAGATATCACTTACAGAGGTGAGCAGGAAGAGCTCGATGTGGAAAAGGTAACCAGGTCTTCCCGTATCAATAATGAACTGGCGAGAGATTCATCTGGCAATCTGTCTGACCAGGAGGAAGGAGAGGATGGACTGGATGTTCCGGGAGCAGATCTTGATGACGAGAATGAACGGATCGGTGAAGAAGACGAAGAAAATAATTATTATAGTTTAGGAGGTGACAGACATGAAGATCTTGAGGAGGGTAGCGATGAGCCATAATTGTATATTACAATAATGGAGTCAACAGTCTACATACTGCATCTATAAACCGCTCCCAGATGGAACGGTTTTTCCATAGACGTCGTTCAATATGAACAGAATCTTGCAAGTCCTGTTCGAAAGCCGAGTTTAATTTATGCACAACTTGTTTGTCATAAACCACTACTGCAATTTCACTATTCAGATAGAAACTCCGGTAATCCAGATTAACAGAACCAACAATAGCAAGATTATCGTCTATCGCAATTGACTTCGCATGTATAAAACCCTTTTGATAGAAATAAACTTTCACGCCGGCATCAAGCATTGACTTGATGTAAGATTGTGCTGCGTGTTGAACAAAAAAAGAATCTCCGCGGAAAGGTAAAATCAGTTGTACATTTTTACCCGCCAGTGCTGCCATCTGTAGGGCAGTTAATATTTGTTCGTTTGGAATAAAGTATGGATTGCTGATGCGGATAGAACGCCTTGCCACATTGATCGCCATCAGAATAGTTTGCATCGCCATAGGAAAATCTGAATCAGGACCACTGGCAACAATATCCACAAAACAATTCTCTCGCAGATCGGAACGATGAAAGTAAGGCGGACCGAAAGGAAAAGTATTTTTACTGCAGTAACGGTAACTCATCATGAATTGCAACTGCAATAAATTCACAACATCGCCTTCCAGTTTCAGGTGCGTGTCTCTCCAGAATATCGGATGTTTTTCGTTATTCAGATAACGGGCATCCATATTGATACCTCCTGTAAATCCTACTTCTCCATCTATGATGATGATCTTTCTGTGATTACGATAATTAGCGTTGAGATAAAAGTTGATCAGTACAGGTGAAAAAGCAAAGACTTCTGCACCATGTTCTTCCAGCAGATCTGGAATGTCTCCTATGTTATCACTTCCCAGATCATCGTATATAAATCTGACTTCTATTCCTTCTTTTAATTTCTCAATCAGGATATTGGCTACTTCATTTCCTACATCGTCAGCGGCAAAAATGTAGTACTCAATATGTATATGATGTTTTGCTGCTCGTAATGCTTCCATCACTGCGGGGAATTTTTCTTCTCCATTCAGTAAGAGCTGCACACGATTATCACGCGAAAGTACGGAGTGCCGGGTATTCAGTAACATGGCAGATATTTCCTGCTTACTTGCCACCAGGTGTCTGAGTTGTATTTGTAAATGTTCTATTTCTTTTCGCTGCGACTCCCAATATCGCAACATCAACGTTTCATCTTTACTGCCTTTCAGGGTGAAACGCCGTTTCTTGCGGAGATCTCTACCCAGGTAATAATATACTACTAATCCCAGTATGGGAACGAAGACCAACAACATGATGTAAGCCATCGCCTTAACCGGGTTACGGTTTTCCAGCAAAATAGTGCCTACCACCCCAAGAAAGGAAAGTGAAATAAGCACATACCCGGTGATTTTCAATGCTATATGCCAATCTGTACCCCAGAGGAAATATAATATCTGATACACGCCGTTTCTTTCTAAATAGTTAAGAATAAAGGTAATGGTAATATCATTAGAATAAATTATGCCCATCAATCGTTCTTAACATAAATTATCATTTTTTTGTGTTCTTACAACGAACTGTACATGAAGGAATCAATCCTTATTAAACTCGAGGCCTCACGTCGGGAGCTACTGGATCTGGGACTACGTAACCCTTTATTGAATTATCGTTTACCCCTTAGTCGTGGAGTGCATATTGAACAGGAAAGCGTTGCTAATATATATGAAGTATTGGTGAAGCAGGGAAAAGCAATGACTTTTCTTCCCAAAACTGATTCAAAAGAAAAGAAAGAAAAAGAAGTTGATGTTGCAGAACCTTCCTTGCCTTTGCAGGAACCGGAAGAGGTAGTATATGATACTCGTCTGCAGACAACTGAAACTGCTACTGCATTACAGAACAGGTTATTGAATACTTACTATGCTGCACGTACCAGCCTGGAAGAACAGGGTGTGAATATTCTGTTCCTCACATTGGGGATGTTGAAGTGGTATGAAAAAGATAATGGTAAAGAGCAACGGCAGGCGCCATTGATATTAATACCTGTTTCTCTTGAACGTTCCAGTGCAAGAGAAAGGTTTCGTTTACGCTATACCGGTAGTGAGGTAGAAATGAATCTTAGTTTACAAACTAAGATAAAAGCAGAATTTGGTATTACGATACCTGATATGCCGGAAGCAGATGAAATAGCAGTACTTGATTATATCGGGCAGGTGGATGCAGCCATCAACGGTATGCAGAACTGGGAAGTGGTTACGGATGCGGTTGAACTTGGGTTCTTCTCTTTCGGTAAACTAATGTTGTATCATGACCTTGACAGTGATGGATGGCCTGCTGATGAAAAGCCTGCTGAACATCCTATTCTGCAAAGTTTATTTGGAGATGGATTCAAAGAGCATGCACCGGATATCCGTGAAGATGCATTTATTGATACTGAAACAACAGCACATGAATTACACCAGGTAGTTGATGCAGATGGTTCTCAGTTACTGGCAATGTTGGCTGTGCAGGAAGGACGTAACCTGGTAATACAGGGACCTCCCGGTACAGGTAAATCACAAACCATTACTAACCTTATTGCCAATGCAATTGGTGAAGGAAAAAAAGTATTGTTCGTTGCTGAGAAAATGGCTGCGTTGGAAGTCGTGAAACGCAGGCTGGACAGCATTCAATTGGGAGAGGCTTGTCTTGAACTGCATAGTCACAAAGCCAATAAGAAAGAGCTGCACCAGGAGCTAAGGAGAACGCTGGAACTGGGTAAGCCTGCTATTCTTCAACTGCAACAGGAAGTAATATTACTCGATGATTACAGGAAAGAGTTGAATGATTATAGTATTGCTGTAAACACGCCCGTTGGAGAAAGTGGCATTACTCCTCACCAGTTGATGGGCTATCTGTTAAAATTGAAAGAACAGTTTGCAACAATAGAACTACCACGTATAGCTGTATCTGATATTGATTCATGGAATGCATTGCGCATGCAACGTGCAGAAGCAATGGCAACAAGGATCGAGAACAGATTGGTTGAAACAGGGATACCTTCAGCATTATTATTCTGGGGAAGTGAGTTAACAGTATTGACGCCAGCAGGTCAGGATAAATTAATACCGGTATTAGAGAAAGCAGAAAGTACCACTGTTGCTTTACAACATGAAAGCGCAATTATCGCAGGACAGGTTGGATTACCAATGCCTCTCAACAGGAAGCATAGTATGGATCTGTCTTTCTTTGTACAACTCGCATCCGTTCGTCCGGATATATCAGGTGTACAATTAAAACATCCTGCGTGGCTGCAGCAGAAAGAAGATATCAAAGAGTTCATTGAAACAGGTAAACGACTGCGACAGATCCACCAGGTATATGATCCTATTCTTATTCCTGAAGCATGGGATCAGCAGGTACTTGAAATGCGACAGCACTTACTGGCGTTTGGAGATAAGTGGTATAAGTTTTTAAACGGCGACTATAATAAAACGAATCGTCAGTTAGCTGCTTTGTGCAGAGCGGGTGCACCTGATGACTTGCAGGGAAAGTTGTCCTGTATTGATGCTATTCTTGAAGCAAGGCGATTGAATAAATTATTGCAGGAACATGAAGTGCTTGCGAAAGAGTTATTTGGACAACGTTTGCAGAAGGGACAGGCAAACTGGGAATTGCTGGAAAGCATTACTAACTATTTAACGGAAGTACATAAGCAGATCAGTTATAGTACTTGTTCTGCTGTGATCTTAGATTACCTGGAGAAAAATGAACCGGTAGAAACGGCGAAGCGCTACTATGATACATTGCTGAAACACCTGCAACAACAGGGTGCTGCAATAGATGCTATGGTTACTGCATTTGCACTGAATGAGAAAAAACGCTTCCGCGAGATTACGCCATTACTGCAACGACCTTATGAAGATCAGATCCTGTTGACGCAATCATGGAGTAAAGGATTGCCAGAAATACATCATGTCATTTCCTGGAATAATCTTGTAGAAACTGCGTCAGCAGAGGGGTTGCAAACATTGACAGATGCAGTTGCATATTGGCCGGAAAGTGTGACAGCATTAAAGGGTGCATTGCAGAAAACATGGTATGAATATCTGTGGGAAAAAGCATTGATAGCGCATGCTTCACTACGCAAGTTTGAAAGATCAAGTCATGAAGCAGCAGTGAAACAGTTTGTAAAATTAGATACACTTAACCTGCAATATAACAGAGCAAGAGCGGCATTAAAACACTGGGATGGTGTACCTCCGCTGGAAGCCGGCGGACAGGTGAATGTGCTGCGGACTGAGTTTAACAAGAAGGCCAGACATATGCCTATACGTAAACTGATGCAGTCTGCAGGATTGGCCATACAAGCTATTAAACCTGTGTTCATGATGAGCCCTCTTTCTATTGCGAACTTCTTACCACCAGGATCGCTGCAGTTTGACCTTGTGATATTTGATGAAGCGAGTCAGGTGAGACCAGTGGATGCATTGGGTGCTTTATTGAGAGGAAAACAACTGGTGGTGGTAGGGGATAGCAAACAGTTACCACCAAGCACTTTCTTTGATTCATTGATGAAAGAAGTCGATGATGAGGAAAATGTAACAGCAGATATGCCAAGCATCCTGGGAATGTGTGATGCACAGGGAGCACCGCAGAGAATGTTACGCTGGCACTATCGTAGC
Source organism: Chitinophaga filiformis (assembly GCF_900102545.1). GTDB lineage: Bacteria > Bacteroidota > Bacteroidia > Chitinophagales > Chitinophagaceae > Chitinophaga > Chitinophaga filiformis. Next base: position 1,474,657 of record NZ_FNBN01000001.1, read on the forward strand.
CGGCATGAGTCGCTGATCAGTATGTCCAATCATGAATTCTATGAAGACAAGCTAGTGATCTTCCCTAGTCCTGGTGCAGAACACAAAATGGGATTAGTATATCATCATTTAAAAGATGCAACATACGATCGGGGTAAAACAAGAACAAATCAGCGGGAAGCAGATGCCATCACGGAAGCGGTAATTGAACATGCAAAAAATCATCCGGACATGAGTCTTGGCGTTGTTGCTTTCAGTTCCGCACAGATGCAGGCAATACAGCAGTCACTGGAAACAGCGAGGAAGAAAATGCCTGAAGTAGAAATGTTCTTCAAGGCACATCCACATGAACCGTTCTTTGTAAAGAACCTGGAGAATGTGCAGGGTGATGAGCGAGATGTGATCTTTATCAGTATTGGTTATGGCCGTACGCCGGAAGGTAATGTGAATCTATCCTTCGGTCCTTTGAATAACGAAGGTGGTGAGAAGAGATTGAACGTATTGATCACAAGAGCAAAGCAACGCTGTGAAGTATTTACCAATCTGACATCTGATGATATCGATCTGACTAAAACAGAAAGTGAAGGAGTACGCGCGTTAAAGAACTTCCTGTATTTCGCGCAGCATGGATCCATGCAAAGCGGATATACTGATGGCATGCCGGTGAATATTCCTTTTGAAACGCTTGTTGCGGAACATCTGACAGCAGCTGGTTATAATGTAAAGAAGCAAATAGGTAGTAAAGGTTTTTATATAGACCTGGCAGTAGTTGATCCGGAGCATCCGGGTAAATATATTCTCGGTATTATGTGTGATGGTGCGGCATATCATGCAGCACGTTCTGCAAAAGACAGGGACAGGTTGCGTCAGCAGGTGCTGGAGAATATGGGCTGGAACATTTATAATGTATGGAGTACAGACTGGTTCCGTCATCCTGCAAGAGAATTGAGAAGGTTGATATCCGCTATTGAAAATGCACGTGGAGGAAATGGAGATGATCAGGAAATGGATGCTATCCCTGAGGAAGATTATACGATGATAAGAGAAGATGAAGGAGAGGAGAGTGATGTACCATTGTATGAAATGGCAGTATTGCCGGAAGAAATAGCAACAAAAGATCTGCATCAGCATCCGGCAGATAAATTAAGATCATGGCTGGAAATGGTAGTGCGTGTCGAAAGCCCGGTTCATGTGGAAGAAGTAACTCGCAGAATATTAGATGCGGCTGATGTATCACGTGTGGGTAACAGAATACGCGAGGTATTGAAACAGGCTATTGCGGATGCTGTTGGAAATGATTCAGTAGTAGTAAAAGAAGAGTTTCTGTGGAACGCGACAATGGATACACCATTGGTGCGCAGCAGAATGAATCTGCCTTCTGCATCGCGTAAGATGACTTATATCGCGCCGGAAGAATTGCAGGTAGTGATTGAAAAGGTGGTAGGTGATGCCATTGCTATTACGATGACTGCGGCCATACCCATTATTGCAAAGACACTTGGTTTTGCCCGGGTAACAGAAGACCTGAAAACAGATCTGCAGGAAGCTGTTGAAAAAGCATTGGCAGATGGTGTCATTTACCAGGATGATGAGTGGCTCAAAGTAAAGTAATCACTTTTTCAATACCAGATCTTCTTTAGCAGCCCAGCCGTTGATATCCTGCTTGCTGAGTGCTGCCGCCATCATATCAGGAAACTTGTCTGGTGTACAGGCAAAAACAGGAATGCCAAGATTAGAGAAGTATTGTGCATTGCTATAATCGTAAGCAGGAGCGCCATCATCATTTAGCGCCAGTAACACGATCACCTGTACACCGGCAGCAACCAGTTCAGCTGCACGTTTCCGCATGTTATCGTCACTGCCTCCTTCAAAGAGGTCTGTGATCAGCACCAGTACTGTATCAGCAGGTTTTGTAATGATCTGCTGGCAGTACGACAGTGCGGCATTAATATCTGTACCTCCTCCTAATTGTACGCCAAATAACAGGTCAACTGGATCTTTCAATTCTTCAGTCAGATCAGCAACGGCAGTATCAAATACCACCATGCGGGTTTTGATGGCAGGTATTGATGCCATTACAGATCCGAAGATACCAGAGTAAACAACAGAAGTTCCCATAGAACCACTTTGATCAAGACAGAGAACTACGTCTTTCAGAGAGGTTGTTCTTCGTCCATAACCGATACGGGTTTCGGGAATGATAGTTTTGTATTCAGGTTGATAATGCTGTAGGTTCTTGAGTATAGTAGCGTGCCAGTTGATCTCATTGTGACGGGGCCTCTTGTTGCGAATGCTTCTGTGCAGACTACCGGTGATAGCTTGTAAGGTAGGCTGTGTCAGCTTTTTCAACAGATCATCTACCACTCTTTTTACTACCTGGCGGGCTGTATCTCTTGTTTTATCAGGAATGGCATGGCGTAACGTTAGTAATGTAGCTACGAGATGTACATCAGGTTCTACATTTTCCAGCATTTCCTTTTCAAGTAAGAGCTGTGTAATGTTTAGGCGTTGTATGGCATCGCGTTGCATGACCTGCACAACGGAGGCTGGGAAGAATGTACGGATATCACCCAGCCAGCGACTAACGTTGGGAGAGGAGGGGCCAAGGCCTCCTTTTTTCTCACTATCATAAAGTGCCTCCAATGTTTTATCCATCTGCAGTTCCTGTCCACTGAGAGAGAAACCAGTGCCGTCTGCATCACTACCTCCCAATACGAGGCGCCATTTATTCAGATCATCCATACAATACTATTTAATACCTAACATTTGTAATACCACAGGAACACCTTTCATCGCTCTTGCAGTATCTATGTTGTCCATTTCCTGCTGATGCAGGCCTGTGATTCCGGTGGTACCACCTTTTGCTTTTTCCCCCAGTTTCCTTCTTTCTGTTTTACTGAAATTAGAGAAGGTTCTGCGCAGTAAAGGCAGTAGTTGTTTGAAGGCCTCTTCTTCCAGCTGATGCATCCAGTTATATACAACGGTCCAGAGATCATTATCTACAAGTAATAGCGTACCACTTCCCTTGAGAAATCCTTCCAGCCACGCTGCAGATATTACAGGTGGCACAGCAGCAGACATAGCATAACTGAACGTTTTTACCAGTTCATTGCCTCCAATTTGTCTGTGGTCTGTTAATAGTCTGGTAGCATAACCTCCGATGATTGGAGCGGTACTATCATTGCCTGCTACCTGGAAGAGGGTTTGTTGCCATTGTGTGGTAAGCTCTAGTTCCTGTAAGATCAGGATAGCGTCATTCATTCCATAGATGAGTTCCAGTAATTCTGTTGCTGCATCATCAGCAATAGCAATACAGGCTGGAGGCAGACTGATACAGATACGTGTGATCATCCCGGCAGTGATACTCTCTACAAGCGTCGCATCCGTTTTCCTGACGTTACCATAGCGGCTGATCTGCACCAGACCTGGAATGACAGTCATTAACTGCATTACATCTCCTGTAGCAGCAGCAAGGTTGTTCACCTGCTGGACTAATACTTCTACGGCAGCATGCAATTCAGCAGGGATGGCTGTTTCGAGTAAGGTACATACTTCTTTCAGAGAAGTAGTAGTACGTGCCTGATGTTGTACGTATTGAGAAGTAGCTTCTTCTACTGTATTACCCCAGCTACCTTTCTCGATGATATCAATTGAAAAGCCGGGATCCCATTGCAGGCGCCATTGTTCTTTGAAGGTACCTTTACCGTTAGTGCCATAACGTTGCCCCCATTGAATACCGAGCATTTCAAGACGATGTAAAAGAATACTACGATCAAGATCTGTCTCCTTACGAAGGTCAAGTACATAATCTTTAAAGTCGGCAGTTTGTGGCAAACGTAATCTCTTCTGCTGTTTTTCGATATCTGTCTGCAATGGAGGGCGGGGGATATCTGAAGGAACCTCACCGATCTTATCACTGACAATTAACTCATCCCTGATAAGCTGCAGCATGAAGTCTTCTCCATTACAGAGCACACTAAGCGTAGCGTCATTCAGTTCTTCCAGACCAGGCTTAGGTAGCTGCCTGATAGCTGTTAAGGCAGAAGAGAGACGAACCGCTTCCAATACATGCGCAACAGAAATATCTTTTTGCTGATCCCTGAATAGCCTTGCCACACGCGACATCCAGCGGGAACCATCATCTGTAGGGTAACGCCAGTTATGTTCGTACCATCCTGGCGAATTGATACCAGCACCGTAGCCGCTGCTATAACTAAGACGATTGTATGTCCAAGGGATCCAGGTGGTCGCTACCTTTACTTTAGGGAGTCCTTTTAACAGGTCGTTATCATCCTTTGCTTTGGGCATATTAATGAGTGCAGGAGCATGCCATGCACCACAGACAACGGCAATCTCCGTGAACATTTCTCTTTCTGCCTGCCGGATAGTTTTGCGCATATGTGCTTCACGCAGCTGTTCCTCTCTGTCGTAAGGCAGGCGCAGGTCCTGGCGTAATGCCTGTATACCTTCTGCTATAGCGGTAAATACTTCCTCGGGGTCCTGCCTGTACTCAAACATATGTTCCCACCATTTCTCCTCATCTTCAAAACCAGCAGCACCGGCCAGATGAGCGATTGGATTATATTTTACAGTACGGGCATCGGGTATGTGAGGAGTAAGAGTACTATTCAGTGAAGGCGCTTCTTCAGCGTCTACCTTTGGTTCTCTTGCTGCCTTTAATTCAAATTGGTGAGCCATGGGCAAATCCATGAAACGCACCGGGATCTTGTTTTTACGGGCGTATAAGATAGCCTGCCATTCCGGAGAGAATTCAGCAAACGGATAGAATACCGCTTTCTGTGGAGCATCCGGCTGATAGGCAAGAATGGCCACTGGCGGAACCAGGTGTTCATTACCTACCCATTCCAGGATGCCATCTGCTTCAGGAGGACCTTCAACCAGCACAATGTCAGGTCTCGTCTTTTCAAGGTACTCCTTCACATGTCTGGCAGAGCCGGGCCCATGATGTCGTATGCCTAATATATGTATTGACATAAGGTCTGTTTATAGGTCGCGGCAGGCGCGATAAATATCTTTCCAGTCTTCACGTGTCTTTACCACAGTTTCCAGGTATTCCTGCCACACCAGTTTATCCTGCACAGGATCTTTTAATACTGCACCGATAATGCCCGCTGCTACATCTGTAGCCTTTAATTGTCCATCGCCAAAATAGGCTGCCATGGCCAATCCGTTGTTCACAACAGAAATTGCCTCTGCGGTGCTGAGAGTACCGCTTGGAACCTTTATTTTGGTCTTGCCATCTGCAGTGACGCCATTTCTTAATTCACGGAAGATGGTCACAATGCGGCGAATCTCTTCTACAGCGGGCTTTTCTGCAGGTAGCTCCATGATCTTCTCATAGCTTTCCACACGTCGCTTTACGATGTCTATTTCTTCCTCTATGGAGTCAGGCACAGGTAGTATCACTGTATTGAAACGACGTTTCAGCGCGCTGGAGAGATCGTTCACTCCTTTGTCCCTGTTATTGGCAGTAGCGATAATATTGAAACCTTTTTGCGCCATCACAGCGGTATTCAGCTCTGGCACAGGCAAGGTCTTTTCAGATAATATTGTAATCAGGGTATCCTGTACGTCAGCGCTGATACGGGTCAGCTCTTCAATCCTGGCTATTTTACCAGTCTGCATTGCCCGCATTACCGGTGTTTCTACAAGTGCTTTTTCAGATGGACCTTCAGCCAGTAGTCGTGCGTAGTTCCAGCCATAACGGATAGCCTCTTCACCAGTGCCGGCAGTACCCTGTATTATCAGGGTAGAATCTCCGCTGATAGCAGCAGCCAGGTGTTCACTTACCCAGCTTTTTGCAGTACCGGGCAGTCCGTATAAGAGTAATGCCCTGTCGGTAGTAAGTGTAGCAACAGCGATCTCAATCAACCTGCGGTTACCGATATATTTAGGTTGTACCTCGAACCCATTTTTCAGTTGCCCTCCCATCAGATAAGTGACTACCGCCTGCGGGGATAACTGCCAGGTGTAAGGACGCTTTTCAGTATCCTGCTTTCTCAGTTCTTCCAGTTCCTCAAGGAACAATTGTTCGGCATGTTGACGTAGTACGTTTGACATCTTTATATGCTTGAAAGTGATCGTTTGGGTTTATAAATTATTTGAAGGCCTTGTTGATCTGTACTTTACAGGACAACAGCTTTCGTATATGCTCGCTTGTATTTCTCCAGGTGGCCTGATATGCAGGTTCTTCCGGAGCAAGCTTTTCCAGTTCTTCTGTTATAACCGGAGGCAACTGCAATACATGTTTGTCGAAGAAGTTCCGGGTATACTGATATGGATTGCGGGCCATCCATTTTAATACCTCACTGGTAATTTCAAGTCCCCATTCATCTGTACGGTTGCTCAGGTAATTAATAACATCCTGCGGATAGTTACTGAACAGTCGTAAGGCATATGCTTCCTGTTCTGTCGCCGGCAACAGGGGAATAACATCAGGATAAAAAGCAGTACTCTTTTGAAGCAGTAATCTCAACCATGCAGCATCTTTAAACCGCCCGGCGGCGAGGATGAGCGCAGGTATGAAACGTTTACCAAGATCATCTTTTTCAAAAAGAAGGAAGACTTCTTCCTTGTCTGCATTAAAAAGAGATTCCCACCATGATGGAGGAACACTGCCCGTTAACTGAAAGAGGATGTAGGCTTCTTCGCTGATGTTCTTCTCATTGCTTAGTGTAGCAATGCCAGAGTCAATAATCCTTTTATCCAGGGGTAGTTGCAAGGAAATATGCAATGACTGACCAGGTCCGCGGGAAATAGCACCTTGTAGTATCTGCCAGTAAGCTTGCACAATAAACGAAGATGGAATCTGCTTCAGTAGCGCCCATACCTCGTCTTTGACCTTCTGGTTTTTCTCCTGTAGGGATTCCAGCCAGGAACGATCATCTTCAGATATATTGATACGCATGATCTTCAGAAATTCCGTTCTGGTAGATATGTTCTCCTGCGCCCATGTTTGCTGTAACCATTCACGCGCCATACCTGGATAGGACTGCCTGATCTCCTGTAATACCTGTCTGCGGTCTTCAGCACTTCCCGTCTGCCAGCGATCTTCATTGCTGACTGCAAAAGGAAATTGCCAGTCAGGGTTCATACTGCTTAGCCACTGCCCACGTTTTCCACATACCGTCATTGCGAGATGGCGTATACGCTTTTGGGCGACTGCCGTATCCAGTAGTACAGGAATATATTCAGACACTACCACCTGTCCTTTGTCGTGACAGGCTTCCAGCCAGTAAGTAACTAAGGGTAAGAGGTCCATATCAAGGGCGTCCTGCAATGCATAGATTGCCTGTGTGCTACAGTAGGGGCGCTCTTCTGCCGGGGCGGGTTGTAGAGGAACGCCGCTGTTGTTAACAGGATTCACACCACTTTGCCGGTAGTTCAACATCACTGCTGCTATATGCAGGAATTGTGTTTCCGCATCAAGGCTTTTATCCTTCATTATCGTTTCGGCTACAGGAGTCAGGTCTGCCGGAAGATCAGCAGGAGTTAACTGTTTTTTCCCTGTACCCAGTAAAGCGGTATTAATGATATTATTCCACATGTCCTGCTATAACAATTTATAGGTCCCATTATGCCAAACGCCCAGTGGTTCGTATTCCTGCTCTTTCCCAAGTACTGCCATGTCTAAAGGATGACCGCCGCTCAGGGATAGCAATTTCCAGATATTCCGGAAGCCGTGTTTTACCGGCATGATCTGGTCATGCTGGTCTTTCAGCCACCATTTCATATTGTGCTGAACAGGGGTCAGCTGTTGTACAATATACGGCCTTTCACTGCGGACAGGCATCTTTTCCGAAAGCTCAGTTTCTGCAGCTGCCAGTTCCTGCCATCCGGGCAATCCATATGTATCTTGCAGGGAATTGTTGGTAACCGGCTCTTTGATGATAGCTCTCAGTGGAACATTGGACTGAAAATAGACCAGTTCTGCTTCAATAGACATGCCTGGCGTTAATAGCAATTGTGGCCTTGACATTCCACGGGCATAGAACTGTAGTACCAGCGCCGGCAGGAAGGAATGAAGGCCATACAGCCAGTATTTTTCAGTAGTGAGATTATCTTCTTCAGTCGTTTGTTTGTTGAGGATCAGCCAGGTGTCTTTTATGCCGGACTGCTGTCGCAGCATTTCCTGGCTTTGTGTAAAACCTACTAAGGAGCGAAGCTCCTGTTGTAAGGAGGAGGAAAGTGCTTCTCCCTGAAGGAAGCCCTGAGCTACCAGGTAAATACGGAGAAACTGATCCATGAATTCATGCTGCCAGCCTTCACCGTAAAAGTTAATTTCTGATAATCCGCGTATCATACCTGCCAGTCCGGGAGCCTGTGCATCCACCATTCTGCGGGCCATGGTTTCCCAGTAGGAAGTGCCTTTTTCCGGCAACTGGAGCAGACCATTACGCACGATATCCTTCATCCACAGTAATAGCTCATAAATGCCGTCTTCCACTTTTTGTTGCCGGGCCTGTTGCCTTTTGGCCTGAGCTGTTTCATCAACAGATTTTTCTTCCTTATCTGCCTGTTTGGTTTCTTTCTGAGTCCGCTTTTGGATCCATTCATTCACCCAGTCAGGCGGAGCGTTATCTGTAAATAGTTCCGGCTGCCGTGCATACAATAGCATCAATCCTATACCATGTTTACAAGGGAATTTACGACTGGGGCAACTGCATTTGAAAGCAAGCGTATCAGAAAGCGCTATCTGGGTTTGATAAGGCTTGCTGCCACTTCCCTGGCATTCTCCCCACAAGGCGTGGTCACTGGCTCCTTTACTTACCCATTTGGCAGTACCGGCCAATGCCTTTCCGGCTTTCCTGGAAGGTTCATCTGGTGCCAATGCAAGCACCTGTTCTTCTGATAGGCGCAATGGATATAATGTTTAAAAAGTACTGTATACAAACAATGTTATGCCAGCAGTGCATGATAAATCCTGGTATATAACATCACCAGGTAAGTGATCAGGATAACAGAATTTAAAACCAGCAGCCAGTTGATGTCTGTTTGCTTGTATTTATTTTTCACGCAAAGGATGGCGAGTGTAATAAAACCAATAAATAATATGGCTGGAAAAACTAGTGTCCACTTACTGGGAAACACCAGATGGGCATTCACCATTTTAGCTTCCCACGATTCACCCTGTCCGGCAATAAGCGGCAGGAGTCCCATGGCAAGAATTATAATAAAGATCCTTAGGGCCGTCTTTGCCGCAATTTTGCTGATTTTCTGACCCTTACTTTCCTGTTGTTGCATCATTTCTTCAAGAGTTTAAAATAACATCCGGTTGCTAAGTTCGGGATTAAAATATTAGGAACCTATTGCCGGTTTGCGAAGATGGGTCCACCAGTGAATAAATATGCCCAGCAGCAGGTTCAACACGCAAAAGAATGTCATCCATGGGTTTTCCCCGGCAAAACCGCCTATGAATAACCATGCGAAAAAGTAGAGATGAAACCAGCCGGGTACCAGCCAGGTGATGGCAGGAAGCTTAGCCGTTTGCAGGACTCGTTTTTTCCTGAATCCCCAGATGCTGAGTATCGGGAACAAGATGAGCAGGAAGATCAGTTTTTCCCTGCTGGCGATGTTGAACTTTTCATGTAGCCAGGTTGACATAGGAAAGAGCGTAATCCATAATGCGAGCTGGGAAATGAGAATAGATAACAAGGGCGTAATTGCCTGCCAGATACGTGTGATAGCACGGCCACGGAAATGTACTTTTTCAAGTGTACGAGCGAATGTGGAATAAAAGAAAACGACGCACAGCCATCCAAAGAAGTTACCATAGGGAATGCCGAACCATTGGGCAGTAAGGGGAGAGAGACCCGGTCCACGGGTTTCCCAGTCCCAATGCCACATGTGCAAACGATAGGCGACTACATCCATGCTCAGGTCAATGCTCAATGCCAGCAATGCATCAAATGCAGCGGCAGCAATGAGTGGCAGGCCACGACTGTCAGATACCAGTCTGGATGTGTAAATGATAATACCCCATCCCATACCAATGCAAACGGGAATGTTGTCCGGCGCATGTCCAAGCATCAGCCAGAACTGGCCGTATTTATAGCCGGCATTGGACATAACATTCACATATTCCAGTAACAACCCAAAGCCCAGACCTCCCAGCAGATAAGCGACATGACCTGTTCCTCTTTTCCATGCATGGAATAGTGAAAGGAGGAACAATATGATCATACAGGATTCTGTCAGCGGATAACAGAAACCGGGCGGAAGGCCATAAGGCATGTTTGCGTAAGGTAACATAGCAGGGATTTTCATTGTTCTTTATCCATATAAGAGGTACGTTTTGTATCTCTTACAAGACTATAAACGATCAGGGAGATAAAGATACAACCGGTGACATACCAGTAATACAGGGATTCGTGATCTACGTTCTTGAAGTATAAGGCAATATACTCTGCCGTACCTCCAAACAACGCCACAGTGAGCGCATAGGGGAGGCCAACACCCAGTGCACGGACCTCGGAAGGAAACATTTCTGCTTTTACAACAGCGTTAATGGAAGTATATCCGCTTACAATGATCAGTGCAGCCAGGATTAGGAAAAAGGCGGTCCACTCACTGCTTGCATGGCTGATAGCCGTTAGAATAGGAACAGTGAGTAAGGTTCCTAATATTCCAAAGCCAAGTAATAGCGGCTTGCGGCCGGTCTTATCGCTCAACATGCCGAACAGCGGTTGCAGGCAGGCATAAATGAGCATGAGGAAGAAGGTAAGTACAGTAGATCTTTCTTTAGTGAGATGCACGGTATTTACCAGGAACTTCTGCATGTACGTGGTATACGTATAAAAGGCAAGCGTACCGCCCATGGTTAAGCCCACAACAGTCAACACGGCCTTGGGATGTTCTTTTAAGAGAATAAGTACAGATCCTCGTTTTTTGTTCTCTTTCTCTGTAGCAATCGTTTCCTGCATATGCTGGCGGATCACCAGGGCGAAAAGGGACAGTCCTGCGCCTATTACAAAAGGGATACGCCAGCCCCATTCATGGAGTTGTTCCGGGGTAAGGAAAACCTTTTGGAGGAGCAATTGTATACCCAATGCGGTTAGTTGTCCGCCAATGAGCGTTACATATTGAAAACTGGAATAAAAGCCTCTCTTTCCCGGTGTAGATATCTCACTGAGGTAAGTAGCGGATGTGCCATATTCGCCTCCTACACTAAGCCCTTGCAGCAGCCTGGCCGTCAGCAGGATGATAGGAGAGAATATGCCCGCTGTGTTATAGGAAGGCGCCAGGGCAATCATCATACTACCGAGAGACATCAGTAAAACGGACAGAGTCATGGACGCTTTTCTGCCTTTACGGTCAGCAATGCTGCCGAATAGCCATCCGCCGATAGGACGCATGAGGAAGCCTACGGCAAAGATGGCGGCGGTATCGAGCAACTGTGCAGTAGGATTTCCTTTTGGAAAGAAGACTGGCGCAAAGTACAGGGCGAAGGCAGCATAGGCATACCAGTCGTACCATTCAACCAGATTACCGATAGAGCCGGTGAAGATGGCTTTTATGCGGTGGACGGTATCTTTTTTCTGATAAGTATTCATTATTGAAAGGAGGGTAGATTTCAAAAATAATACAATCGGGGCAATAGTATTATATTGCTAAACAATTAACAGGATAATCATGGATACGATCACACAAGCAAAGAAAGCAGCAGGAGAGAAGGCTGCAGCGTTAGTACAGCCCGGTATGCTGGTAGGATTAGGAACAGGGTCAACGGCCTATTGGGCCATAGAAAAGATTGGCGAAATGGTTAAAGGCGGATTGAATATCCGTGCGGTGGCAACCTCCCTTGCATCCGAAAAACAGGCAAGAGAACTGGGTATTCCCATTACCTCTTTCAGCGAAATACAACAACTGGATATTGATATAGATGGCGCCGATGAGGTAAGCCATGACCTGCAGATCATCAAAGGCGGCGGTGGAGCCTTACTGCGTGAAAAGATAGTAGCCATGGCCAGCAGAAGAAAAGTGATTGTGGCCGATGAGCGTAAGTATGTAAAGACCCTCGGTAAATTTCCTTTACCGATAGAGATCATCCCTTTCGGCTGGGAACTGGTATTCAGGGCTGTACAATCCCTGCAGGGAGCGCCTACACTGAGAACAAAAGACGATAAACCATATATCACTGACAACGGGAACTATATCCTTGATTGCGCTTTTGGTGCAATCGAGAATCCGGAACAACTGCATCATCAGCTGAAAACCATCACCGGTGTTGTAGAAACGGGACTGTTCATCAACATGAAACCAACAGTCATCATCGCGTATGAAAGTGGTGAAGTGAAGACGATTTAATAGTATATAACAGTCTTTCTCCATGTACCCAAACCTTCATCTGTTTATTGCTCTTATCTGGGTTACGTCAGAGATACTGCTGAACCGTCTGCTCAGATCATCACAATCTGATAAAACAAGATCAGACGGGCAATCGCTGCGTATTATCTGGATCACTATCATGATCTCATTGCCGCTGGCGCATTTACTGTCATGGCAATTGAACTGGCCTATCAGTGCTTCAGCCCTGGTATCTGATATAGGCTTGGGGTTGATTGTGACAGGTATGCTATTCCGGTTTACTGCGATATATACCCTGGGAAGGTATTTCACAGTGGATGTAGCTATACGTACAGATCATAAAATAGTGAAGGCGGGCGTCTACAGGTTTCTGCGTCATCCGTCTTATCTGGGGATGCTGATCTCTTTCTTTGGCAACGCACTGGCATTTAACAGCTGGTATGCGGTGCTGATCGGCTTTCTGCCTGTATTGGGAGCAGTTCTCTACAGGATAAAAATTGAGGAGGAACTGTTGATATCAAACTTCGGGCAGGGCTATATTGATTATAAGAAAGGAACATGGCGGTTGATACCATTCATATATTGATACAAGGATCTAATTACCATATCATTATTTAAAAGACACACTATGAGCTATACAAATTTTGTAAAGCCTGCAGAAGCCCAGGTGCTTATTAACACTCCGGATGTTCTTTTTATTGATTGCAGCTTTGCGCTGAATGATAAGGAATGGGGTAGAAGGGAATATGAAAAATCACATATACCCGGTGCATTGTATGCGGATCTGGATAAGGATCTTTCCGGACCGATCATAGCTGGAGTAACAGGACGCCACCCGCTTCCGGAGAAAGGAGCTCTTGAGGCTACATTCTCTGCATGGGGAATAACGCCGACCACCCAGGTGATAGCCTATGATGCCGGCGCTGGCTTTATGGCCGCTGCCAGATTATGGTGGTTGCTGAAATGGGCAGGGCATGAGCAGACAGCGGTATTGGATGGTGGAAAGAAGGTATGGGCGGAGAAAGGGTTTCCGCTGGAAAGTGGGGTAGTTACACCTAAGGCGACGACGTTCACAGCGCATTTTAACGACTCCCTGCTTGCCTCAGCAGAGGAAGTATTAAAAGCGACAGAAAAGCACGGCAGCTGTGTAATAGATTCCAGGACAGCAGACAGATATGCCGGTCAGAATGAGACTATTGATCCGGTAGCAGGACATATCCCAGAAGCGATTTCCAGGCCGTTTAACGCGAATATTACGCCTGAAGGAATAGTGGCAGGGCCGGAGGCCGTAAGGAGCTATTTTGCGGCTGATTTTGCCAAAGATGATGTGATCTTTTATTGCGGATCAGGAGTGACAGCGGCATTCAATGTACTATTATCAGCTTATGCGGGATATCCTTTGCCGAAGCTGTATGCAGGTTCCTGGAGTGAGTGGATCACTGATCCGGGAAGACCTGTAGCGGTAGGAGTGTAAATAACTCTCTGGTAAAAATAATAAAGGCCACTGGCCCGGAATAACCGGCAGTGGCCTTACGGTTTTATGTGGCGGTCTATATAGAAAATCATTGCTTCGCGGCCCAGTCATCCATATAATGCTCAAGCACCTTCAGCGGCATATCTCCCTGTGCCAGCAAGGCATCATGGAATTTGACAATATTGAATCGGCTGCCCAACATTTTCCTGTATTTCTCCCGTAAGCGCAGCATTTCCAGTTCCCCGATCTTATAAGTGAGTGCCTGCCCTGGTATTGCCATGTAACGTTCTACAGATGTAACAGCATCTTCCTCGCTGATGGATTCATGGACTAGCATGTAATTGATCGCCTCTTCTCTTGTCATTTTGCCGGTATGGATGCCGACATCTGTTACCAGCCGGATGGCGCGGTGAATCTCATTATTAAGAGCGCCCATCTGTTGTGGTATATCTGTATAACATCCCAGTTGCTTACCGAGCGACTCGCAATAAAGCGCCCATCCCTCTGTGAAGGCGCTGAAGTTTATTTGTCGTCTGAAGGTTGGCAAAGACATATTCTCTTGTTGTAAGGAGATCTGGTAATGATGCCCGGGAATTGCTTCATGTATGAAAGTCGCTTCCATACCCAGGAATGTAACGTTGATCTTTGTGGCATCAGGAACCGGCACATAAAATATACCGGGGCGGCTGCCGTCCATGGAACCAATCATATAGGAGGGACCGTTCTGGGATGCTTCCCGGAATGCTTCCACTCTTCTGATCTCAAACCTGGCTTCGGGAGCCACGCTGAGCATTGTATGCAGTCGTGGCTTTATCTTGTCGTAGATCTGCTGGTAAGCCTGTATAACTTCCTCCGGCGTCTTAAAAGGCATAAACTGCCGGTCAGTTCTAAGGAAAACGAAGTATTCCTGTAGCGTACCAGTGAAGCCACTTTGCTTTTTCAATTCCTCCATCTCAGCGTTGATCCGCGTTACTTCTTGTATACCTGTTTCGTAAATCTCTTCTGGTGTCCGGTTTGTAGTGGTGAAATACCGTACATAGTACTGATATAGCTCTTTGCCGCCTGGAATGCCGGAAAGTCCTGCGGCATCAGTAGCATAGGGTAGGTAATCGTTCTTCAGATAATCAGCAAGACGTTGATAAGCAGGAAGCAACTGTGTGTTCAAAACCAGTAAGAAGGATTGTTTCAGCTGTTCCCGTTCCGGACCGGAGATAGCAGGAGGCATGTTATTTAATGGCTGAAACAGTGAATTCTTTGCGGTATCTTTTTCAGCGAGGCTTTCCATTTGAGGGATCATTTTCATCACCAGCACTTTAGGCAAAACAAAACCGCTGGAAACTGCTTTTTGCATATTGCTGATAGCAGTGTCTATCCATGCTGAAAATGCGGCGACGCGTTTAAACCAGTTTTTGTAATCCTTCGCTGTTGCAAAGGGCTGTGCTGATTCTCCTGAACCCAATTGGCCTACTAATAATGGGAGAGAAGAGAACTGATTGATTGGCAGGTATTCCGTGTGATATTTCATCCGCTCAAGATCCATTTCGAGGATCTCTTTCAGCACGTCGTAAGAAATCCGGTCTGCACCATTCAGAGAGCGTCTGTCATATCCGGATAACAAGTGCAGGTACTTTTTATCAAACTGCTCTTTTTGTTTTGAATATGAAGCTGATATGTCATTTGCTAACAGTTCATCATAACGGTGATCACCGGCAAACGTTGCACTGATAGGATCCTGTTGAAGGCTTTCCTGGTAATAGTTTTCAAAAAGCTGGTGTAATTGTGTATTGCGCTGTTGGCCATATGCTGTTGTAAATGCACAACTGCATAGAAAAAGGAAGCTGCTGATCTTAGATGGAAGTCGTTTCATAATGCACCGGGCACATTTTCTACCCTTGTGATACAAAGGTAAAAGGCGCGCTGCCGGCAAAATTGTATCGCATTAGCGTAAGGGGAGGGTCAGATCTTCCTGTACTCTTTCGGAAGCATGGCGGTAACCTGTTGGAAGGTTTTGGTAAAATGCGCCTGATCAGTAAAGCCACACATATAGGCGATTTCTGTCAGGGAGTACTTTTTCGACCTGACTAATACCAGGGCCCGTTCAATTTTGAGTCGTCTGAAGTACTCTCCCAGCGTACAGGAGAAGTATTTGGTAAAGTATTTTGACAGGGTGACGGGATGGATACCTACCTGGTCAGCAAGCCTTTTGAGAGAAAGCGGTTCATTCCAGACATCGTTCAATACTGTGACGATCTGCTTTGTCCATTCGGGATGATGCTTTTCTGTAGTGAAGTTGGTGCTGATTAAATCGATACACAGTTGCTCCATTGAGAGCTGGCTGCATTCATCATTATAGTAATGTTCTCTTAATAAGCGTAGTAATCCGCCGGCATTAATGACCGCATTGCTTTCGAACATTAAGGATTCAGGTGGAACATTAAGATTGTATGCTTTGAAGAAATCTTCTTCTATTTCAATATTAAATATGCGGGTACCTGGCCGGTAATGTATGTTCTGATGAATAATGCCTGGGTAGTAGTATAACCCCTTGCCCGCCATTTGTTGTTCCGCCTTTTTCCCTCTTATTTCCTGGCTGCCTCCGGAAAGGATATGAGAGAAATGGGGATTTTCGTGGCAATGCCAGTCAGATGTAAGATTCTCCGGGAAGATGGTTTCACTGGTGATGATATATCCGATGTTATGTTCCTTCACCTTCGATCCAACGTAACAGCCTTTGGAAAGCACAACAGGATTGTTCATGAGTATGCTTTTAAAGTTGGAATATCGCCAAAGATATGAGTTAAAATAACCACGGCAAACATATAATGAAAATGCTCCAAATGTATTAATTTTAGTTTACGTGAACAACTACATAACCTACCTATGAACACCAGAAAGCAACCCGCAAAAGAAGACCTCATACCATTATGGCAACTGTTAAACTCCTTTCATCCTGTCGGCAAGGGAATTGAACAGCATTTGTTGAAAAGTATTTATTGCTGCAGTATTCCAAAGGGAAAATACCTGCTGCGGAATGGAGAGATAAGTCATAGTCTTTATTTTATCAGAAAAGGATTGTTAAGGGGCTTTATTAAAGAAGAAAATAAGGAGATCACTACCTGGTTTGCCATGGAAAATGAAATGGCATCGGGCATTCGCAGTTTTTTGCTGCAGATAGAGACAGTGGAAAATATACAGGCGGTAGAAGATTGTGAACTGCTGGCGATTAGCTTTTCTGATCTGAATAAAATATACGAGAAGTATCCTTCGTTTAATATTACTGGCCGGAAAATAACAGAGTTCCACTACACATCGGCTGAAAACAGGGCATATATTACCAGACTGCATGATGCGGAGAAGAAATATGCACTTTTCCTGGAATTCTATCCTCAGTTTGCCAACCGTATACAACTTACCTATGTAGCATCCTTTCTGGGAATAACCATTGAAACATTAAGTCGGGTACGGTCTAAAACGTCTGCACGGAAGAGATCAACATAAAAATAAAATTTGATATATATCAAAAAAATGACCCTGATAAGCGGGTTTATTTCTTGGGGAAAAACTCCCTAAACCGCGCTGTGCCTACTATACTGCATTTTTGAGTTTGAAAAGTGTCTTTAAGACAGTTTCCTTCAGGAGACGGCGTTTCGCTAATTCTTTCTAATTTTCCGTCACAATGTGAATGAAACATTGTCATGAAGAGAAAAGAGAACAAGTAACCGTGAAATAACTGTACCTGCTTTTTAAGTTAATTTTTTCTAAGAGAACAAGTAACCGTAAACATGACTGTACCTTTTTTTTAGCCAATTTACTTTATAGAAAATGTAATTGTCCCAATACCTATACCTATGAATGCCAAATGAAGCGTCGCCAGTACTTTCATGCTGGCGTGAAAGTTAGCACAACCAGTTAACCATTTAACCACTACTCATGGGGAACACAAGGCGCCGGGGAGGTCTTCTTCTTCGGTGCCTGTTCCTCGCTGAGTAAAGAGCAAGCGTGAGGTTCTGACTATTCCAATCTTATTTAGGAGGGCATTTATGTAATGATCTGCCACAACCATTAAAATGCCTATGTTGGGAGTTATATAAACGATTGTCGTAAGTAATGTGGGCTCATCTTAAATCGGAGTTGTGTGAAAATTGGTGCTAAAATAATGACGTCTGGAGATCTACTTTGGGAATTTCTTTTTTAGGGTAAAAAACGCCGATGATTACAAATGGGTTCTTTGCCCGGCGCATGTGCCACTCTCTTGTTGTGCCCATAAAAAGATACAGATCTTTTTCCTTAAACTCATCTTCGTACTTAGTCTTAACCTTCTGAAGAGCCTCTGCCTCTGCTTCAACTTTATCTCCTTTAGCGCGGGCCAGGCAGTTCCAATATAAAGCCCCTATTTCCCAGTCTTCAATCATTAACTTCCGCTGCTTCCCTGTTTCATCTGTAAAGACATAGCTAAACTTATAAGGAAGTTTTGGGATTACTATTTCTGGGTCTTTTCCTGGCAGGAATAAGTCACCCTGTTTGCGGAGGTTCTTCCATTCGTTTTTCCATTCTCTTTCTGTTTCTACCCATTCAAGTCTTACAATACTTGCAGGCTTAAAGACAGCTAAAGAGACATTCTTTGGCGACTTTGAGTCATCAATAAGGATATCCATGTTTGTATAAACATTGCGGAGGCAAACATCCTTTCTGGCTTGCCAATTATTTTTTGTATCGAGGCGCTCACCAATTATCAGGTCACGGAAATCATAGTTTACCGGAGAATGGCTTTCTGGTCTAAAATCATCCGTTCTTTTTTTTAGGTCAAGTTCAATCCAGGTGTATTTTACATTTTGGACTTGTCCACTCCCTTTAAGGTCGCCTAAAAAGCTAAGAGGAACCGGATAGATCCTAATCATTTCCCCAGTCTCAAGTATTCCTGCAGTACAAACTAGTTCGTCGTGGCTTCTTGATGGAAGAGGATAGGTGGTAACAGTTATAAGGACTTTTTTGGGGGGCATATAATTCTATATATGTTTTACTTCATACTCGAAGCCCGGTAGCGTTTTTATTGCATTTGCTAAATGACTTCTATGACATTGGCAATAGTTTGCCTCAAAGCAAGTTAAAGCAATTCGTTTATATTCTTGCAGGATTTTTAAGATAGTGATTTGAGTATCAATTGTTTTTGGGATATTATTCTCACGATAATCAGCAAATAATCTATCGTAATCTGCCTGTGTATCTAAAGCCTGCCTTTTATCTGACACAATACCTACCTCGGGGAAATGCATGTATATAATGCCCAAGCTCTCACAATAGCGTTTAAGTTGGCTTTTACTAAAGCCAAATTTCATGCTCAGAGGATTATTGCGAACATCGACCAAAACTTTAACATCATTTCGAAGAAGGCGATTTAGGTAATCTTCTAAACTTCCTCCCTCATATCCAATTGTGTATAAAATCGTTTGGTTAGAAGAGGCCTTTTGCTTTTCTACTTTATCTAACTCGTCTTTTGATAAGATAGATGGAGCTTTTATACTATTGATAGCCCAATACGGGAAATTTCTGTATGTGTGCTTCATCAGCGCAATACTATTCATTTCGCCATAAAGCGTTTTTATACTTCTGAGTTTGGATAGATCAGTAGCCTTCAACTGATTAAAGTAACTGACAGCATCAATTTTTTGAAAACTCTTGTCTGTTTCAGCAAGTAAGCCTTTCGTCGTCATTGCAGTCATATCCGCATTTGCGGAATATGAGTAACAACCATACTTATAAGGGATAAAATCATAGTCCGCTTTCTCCTGTTTTTGGCAAAACAGAAACAACAACTTTTGTAGACGGATTTTTTCTAATTCGCCTTCAAAAAGCTCCAACAAAGAAAGTATGATTTTACGTCTATAAAACATGACTCTAAAGATAGAAGTTACGTGGCGTTCTGCCTAATCAGAATAGAAAACGAAAATAAGGATCAACAATGTTTATATCCAAAGAAAAAGGGTTTGACGTTTATTGCGTCAAACCCTTTATTACTTTTCGTGGTGTGAGGCGGGATCGAACCGCCGACACAAGGATTTTCAGTCCTTTGCTCTACCAACTGAGCTACCGCACCATCTTTTTTTTGTGTCCTTCTCGTGAAGGGATTGCAAAGATAAGCAAATTAAAAATTAACTTCCAAATTTTTATGCAACAAAACTTTTAATTTCTTCCAGGATCCCATTCCACAGTGCGTTTCGCTGTTCCAACGCAGCCTTCGATGCCTGTGCAGCCTGCTCCCATTTCACAGGATCATCACCACAAAGTTCCTGCACCATTTCCATGCCTAAATGACTATGATGATCGCCATCCACTTCTATATGTCTTTCCAGATAATATTTGAAGAGACTGATCTGTCCCGGGAATTGTCTGTCCAGATCTGTTACCAGTGCCAGGAACATATCCGGAATAAGATCTTCACGACCAAAAGTGAATACCGCCGCCTGCACATGTACAGGAGCAGTAGTGATCAGATCGAATGTATATTTCACAAAAGAATGCACCGCAGGTGGCAAGGTATCTAATACTGATGCAATTGATTTGCCGTTCTGTAACTGCTGCAGACAATCGGAAATACCGGAAGTATCCGCACCTGCCTGTTCCATTGCCTGCAGGTATAGTTCAAAATGACTGACACGCGTACCATCCGGAGCTACGTCACTTTCTTCACCAGTCACGATCTCATTGATGAGATAACGGGTAGCAGCGCTGCCCTTAGGTACCC
Organism: Chitinophaga filiformis; assembly: GCF_900102545.1. Classification (GTDB taxonomy): domain Bacteria; phylum Bacteroidota; class Bacteroidia; order Chitinophagales; family Chitinophagaceae; genus Chitinophaga; species Chitinophaga filiformis. The sequence continues at coordinate 1,495,179 of NZ_FNBN01000001.1, forward strand.
ATGGAATATCTGTACAGGTAAGATGTCTTTGTAATGACTTCAGCAATGACATGAAGTCCCATACGGCGAACACATGATACTGCATAAAAGAACGGAGATCTTCTATGCGTTGCATTTCGGTGTATAGCGGATGCTGTATAATCGTATCCCTGATGGGAGCAATGCTCGTTCTAATGTGTTGTATGCCAGTCATGTACGGTTAAGATTCAGCTATTAGTTGCCATATACCACCAGGAACTTGATACGCATGAGTTTCAGCTGTTCAATAGTGTAATCGCTTTCTATCAGTTCCTCACGAGCCAGCGCCAGACTTGAAGTCTCACAGCCTTTGAAATATTCCATGATCTCATCCTGGGCATAGTCGTCCAGTTCTTCATCCAGACAATAATCCAGATTGAGTTTAGTACCGCTCGCCACAATGGTTTCCATTTCATCCAGCAACTGTGGAATGGTTAATTCCTTATTGCGGGCAATGGTTTCCAGCGGCATTTTTTTATCAATATTCTGGATGATAAATACTTTCAGACCACTCTTATTCACCACGCTCTTCATCACGAAGTCGTCGGGCTTTACGATATCATTCTCTTCCACATATTTGGAGATCACGTCCACAAACTGCTTACCGTAGCGGATCGCTTTACCCTTACTGACACCCTGGATCTTTTCCAGCTCCTGTACTGTAGTTGGATATTGTGTGGCCATGTCTTCCAGCGAAGTTTCCAGGAAGATCACAAAAGGAGGCAGGTTTTTTTCTTTGGCTACCTTCTTACGCAATTCCTTCAGCATTTCGAACAGCACGGTATCTGCAGATGCCTGGCCTTCAGTAGCAACGTCGTCATCTTCTCCACCGTCTTCTTCAAACTGGTGGTTCAGGGAGACCATGATGGAATACGGTTCTTTCAGGAATTTGTGTCCTTTATCCGTGATCTTCAGCAGACCATATTCTTCAATATCCTTTTCTATAAGGTCTTCCAGCATCATCTGGCGAATGAGGGAATTCCAGAAGTGAGCGTCAAATTCTTTACCCTCGCCAAATACTTCCAGCTGATTATGTTGATAAGTGGTAATCTGCGGATTCACTTTACCTGTGATAATATTCACCACGTAATCACTACCGAAGCGCTCTTCCAATGCTTTAATAGCATTGAGCACGATCACTACCCGGTTCTTAACTTCTATCTTCTCTTTTGGATTCCGGCAGTTATCGCAGGCATTATTACACTGAGACTCTTCATACTTTTCACCAAAGTAGTGGAGGATCACCTTTCTGCGGCAGGCAGAGCTTTCTGCATACGCTACCGTTTCATTAATGAGCTGTGCGCCCATTTCTCTCTCACTCAATGGTTTATCGCGCATGAGGTGCTCCAGCTTTTGTACGTCCTTATAGGAGTAAAAGCAGACACAGATACCTTCCAGTCCATCACGGCCAGCGCGGCCCGTTTCCTGGTAATAGTTTTCCAGGCTTTTGGGAATATTATAGTGAATTACGAAACGAACATCGGGTTTATCGATTCCCATACCGAAGGCAATGGTAGCCACGATCACATCCACATCTTCATGGAGGAACATATCCTGGCGCTGGGCACGGGTACCCGCATCCAGACCGGCATGGTAGGCAACAGCTTTAATGTTGTTAGCCACCAGCATATCTGCCAGCTCCTCCGTGGTTTTACGATTGAGCGTATATATGATACCGCTTTTCCCTTTATGTTGGTGGATAAACTTGACGATCTCCCTGATGGTCTGGTCCTTTTTGCGTTTAGGACGGATCTCGTAATACAGGTTAGGCCTGTTAAAAGAAGAAAGGAATACCTGCGGGTCACGCAAGCCCAGGTTCTTTACGATATCGCTCTGTACTTTAGGTGTGGCAGTAGCCGTCAGGGCGATAATAGGAAGATTGCCATTGATCTGTTCAATCATCTCCTTCAGGCGGCGGTACTCCGGACGGAAGTCATGCCCCCATTCCGAGATACAGTGCGCCTCATCTACGGCGATGAAAGAGATCTCCAGTTCCTTGAAGAACTCCAGGTTTTCCTGCTTGGTCAGCGTTTCCGGTGCTACATAGAGCATTTTGGTCTTGCCTGCAAGCAGATCCGTTCTTACTTTTTTTATCTGTGCTTTTGACAGGGTAGAATTGAGAAAGTGCGCCACGTTATCTTTACTGCTGTATGAGCGGACCAGGTCCACCTGGTTTTTCATTAAAGCAATAAGAGGGGATACTATCAGCGCGCAACCCGGACTCATAAGAGCCGGTAATTGATAACATAAAGATTTTCCTCCGCCGGTTGGCATTATAACAAAAGTATCTTTACCGGCTAGGATGCTTTTGATGATGATTTCCTGGTTCCCTTTGAAGGAATCAAACCCAAAGTGTTCCCGTAATGCATCTATCAAACTTACCTTTACAACAGCCATTGCATTCAAATTTAAAACAAATAAACTCTAAAGAAAGTAACAAATTATGGATATTGTTTATGTGTTTTTTAGGGGACACGAAGTTAACTAAAAATGCGCTGACCGGCAATTATTTTATGCGGTTTAGGCACTTATAGCTCATTCCAATACCCGTTCAGCCTGCATTTAGCGGCCTCCCGAATCCACAGTTTGGAAAGGAAAATGGAGCGATGAGGAAAAATCTGCCCGGAATGGCTCCTTATTATAAAATAAGACAATATCATCAGCTTAATCTGCTGAATCATAGTTAACTTTGTGGCTGCCCATGAAAAATAGAACGGTTATTAATATTGCCGAGGTGGCAACCAGGACATTGAACCTGGAGGCTGCAGCAATTTCTGAACTCAGGCAATACATCAATAGTGATTTTGAACAGGCGGTAGAATTGATTGCACATTGTGCCGGACGACTAGTTGTATCCGGTATAGGTAAAAGCGCAATTATCGGTCAGAAGATTGTAGCAACATTGAATTCCACTGGCACTCCTGCGATTTTTATGCATGCTGCGGATGCTATCCACGGGGATCTGGGCATGATCCAGGAGGATGATATAATCTTATGTATTTCAAAGAGCGGTAACTCACCTGAAATAAAGGTATTGGTCCCTTTAGTGAAAAACTTTGGGAATAAGCTGATTGGCATGGTGGGAAATATGGATTCTTTCCTCGCAAGGGAATCAGATCTGGTATTAAATACCACAGTTAGCCAGGAAGCCTGTCCCAATAACCTGGCCCCGACAACCAGTACTACCGCCCAACTGGCAATGGGAGACGCACTGGCTGTATGCCTTATAGAATGGCACGGATTTACGGCTTCAGATTTTGCGAAGTTTCATCCGGGAGGCACGCTAGGTAAAAAATTATATCTCAAAGTAGGAGATCTGAGTCGCCTTCACAAAGCTCCACAGGTGGAGAGAGGCAGTTCTTTAAAAGAGATCATTGTAACGATCTCGTCCGGCATGCTGGGTGTAACAGCCGTACTGGAGGCGGATGGATCACTGGGAGGAATTATTACAGACGGAGACCTTCGTCGTATGCTCGAAAAGGGCATACAGGCGGAAAGTGTTACTGCTGAAAGTATCATGTCAAAGTACCCGAAAACGATCCAGGAAGATGAATTAGCCATCAATGCCCTGGAGAAAATGAGAGAACATGATATCACACAACTATTGGTTTTGCGAGATAAACAATATATAGGCATCATTCATTTACATGATTTAATCAGGGAAGGAATTATATAAGATGACAGCTGTGAACAGGCATTTTTACGTGGCCATTATGGCCGGGGGAATAGGTAGTCGTTTCTGGCCCTACAGCCGCACTGATCACCCCAAACAATTCCTGGATATTCTAAATACCGGGAAAACCTTGTTACAATGGACCTTCGAGCGGTTCGCACAATTTATTCCAAGTGAGAATATTTTCATTGTCACACACCATCACTATGTATCAAAGGTGAAGGAACAGCTTCCCGAGTTGAAGGTGGAAAACATCGTGAGTGAACCCTCCCGGAAAAATACTGCTCCCTGCATCGCTTACATTTCCCATAAGATAAACAGGCAGGATCCTAAGGCCAATATCATCTGCGCACCGGCAGACCATCTGATCATGGATCCTATCTCCTTCGCCAGTACCTGTCTGAACGCATTGATGTTTGTACAGAAACACAGTGCCCTGGTGACGCTGGGTATTAAACCTACCCGTCCTGATACCGGCTATGGCTATATCCAGTTTGAAACACAACAGGTGGCAGATAATGTGTACCCCGTAAAGACATTTACCGAAAAGCCCAACCTGGAGCTGGCAAAGACATTCCTGCAAAGCGGAGACTTTCTCTGGAATGCCGGGATCTTTGTGTGGAACGTAAAGACAATACTGACCGCCTTTAGTAAATATCTTCCGGAAATAGACGAGCTGTTCGTGCAGAGTGTAAGCAAGTTGAACACGCCTGAAGAAAAGAAAGTAATAGAGACGATTTATCCACAGTGTACAAATATTTCCATTGATTATGCCATCATGGAAAAAGCAGACAACGTATATGTGATCCCGTCTAATTTCGGATGGAGCGATCTTGGTACATGGGCATCTGCATACGAAAACCTGGAAAGAGATGAAGATGGCAATGCCGTACAGGGTAAAAATGTAATGCTGGTCGATGCCACCAACTGTATGGTGAAGGCGCCACAAGAGAAGCTGCTGGTCATACAGGGCCTTGATGAGTTCATCGTAGTAGATACTTCTGATGTATTACTGATCTGTAAAAAGGAAAACGAACAACAGATCAAGGAATATGTGGCCGAAGTAAAAAGAAATAAGGGAGAAAAGTTCCTTTAAACAATAAAAGCTTGAACGGATGATCAATTACGGATTACATGTTTTAAATTCAGACATTAATTCGCAATTGATCATCCGTTTTTTATGTCAAAACTTCCTAAGGTAGGTACCACCATATTCTCTGTCATGTCTGCGCTTGCTGCGCAACACAAAGCCATTAATCTCTCACAGGGCTTCCCCGATTTTGATTGTGATGAATTGTTGAAAAGACTGGTAAATGATGCCATGGAGGATGGGTATAATCAATATGCTCCCATGCCGGGTATTATTCCGCTAAGAGAAGTGATAGCACAAAAGATCGAAAGTCTCTACGCGCAACAGGTAAATCCGGATACAGAGATTACGATCACGCCCGGAGGCACCTATGCGATCTTTACTGCTATTGCTACGTGTATTGGTCCCGGTGACGAAGTCATTATATTTGAACCCGCCTACGATAGCTATATTCCCAACGTATTGGTGAACGGTGGTGTACCGGTATTGATTCCCCTGTCTTTTCCTGATTATAGTATTGACTGGAACCTGGTGCGTAGTAAGATCACGCCGCGTACAAAGATGATCATGATCAATACCCCGCACAATCCTACCGCTAGTATCATTAGCCGGGAAGACCTGGAAGAACTGCAAAAGATTGTGACAGAACATAACCTGCTTGTATTGTCCGACGAGGTATATGAGCATCTGGTATATGATGGGGAAGCGCACCTCAGTATATTGCGTTATCCGGAATTACTGCGCAACAGTTTTGTAACCTTCTCCTTCGGAAAGGTATTCCACAACACGGGTTGGAAAATGGGCTATTGTGTAGCGCCTGCGCATCTGATGGCAGAATACCGGAAAGTGCATCAGTACCTGTGTTTCTCTGTGAATACACCTATGCAATATGGGCTTTCCCGCTATCTTCAGACGCCGGAACACTATCTCTCCCTGCCAGGCTTTTACCAGCAGAAAAGGGATTATTTCCTGGAGCTGATGAAAGACACGCGCTTTACACCGCTGACCTCAAAAGGAAGTTATTTCCAGCTAATGCGTTATGACCGTATCTCGGATGAGGGAGACAAGGATTTTGCCACCCGTATTACGAAGGAATTTGGTGTGGCCAGCATCCCTGTATCCGCATTTTATGAAAATGGAAAGGATGATCATGTAGTGCGGTTCTGCTTTGCGAAGAAGATGGAAACACTGGAACAGGCAGCAGAACGACTCAGAAAGATATAAACATAGCATAAAGAAAAAAGCCACTCCTGGAGAAGAGCGGCTTTTCCTTTGTATATGACTACAAGCATGGCTTGTCAACTGTTGTTGGCCCTTAAGCGGTTACCGCTTCCAGCGCCTCTTTGAACGTCTCTCTACCTATCACCAGGGTGTCTTCATGGAAGGTTACCACGCCTGTTTCCACATTATACACAGCGCCGATAATGCCGATTTCGCCATTCAGGATCATGTCGCGCAGAATATGGCTCTGCTCCATGATAGCCTGTACCGAACGCTTAGTATGCAGGTCTGTTACTGCGTCTACAAATTCAGGGTTTGAAGATGTTCTGTTTTCTTTGATCGTCTTTTCAGCATACACTGCCGGAGTGATCTTACCCAGCAATCCGGTCAGGTTACCCATTTCCACTTTATCACAGGCGCCTTTAATAGCGCCGCATTTTGTATGTCCGAGTACAACGATAAATTTTGAGCCCGCTACTTTACAGGCATATTCAAGACTACCCAGTACATTATCAGAAATCACTGCACCTGCCAGACGGATACTGAAGATGTCGCCCAGTCCCTGGTCAAAAATGAGTTCTGCAGATGTACGGGAGTCCATACAGCTTACAATAGCAGCCATTGGCCACTGACCATCACGGGTTTCATTTACCTGCTCCAGAAGGTTGCGGTGCAGTCTAAGGTTGTCTACAAAACGCGCGTTACCATTTTTGAGAAGCTCATATGCCTGAGCGGGAGTGATATTTGACTGGGATGCTTTATTTAATGTTTTCATTTTTTTCAACTTTTACTGTTTTAATAATTAATCCTTTCCTGCTGCGGCTGTTTTAATTCAGCTGCAGCTCTTTCAACAATTGTTCATGATTCCCGGTAATGGTATGCACATGACCGCTGGCGATCTTTTCCTGGTGTTCAGGAGAGATATTTTCTGTATTCGGAAGTTTGTATTGTTCCCTGAATCCGGTCAGGATCACAGTGATATTTTTCTCAACGGCTTTTACATCTTTAAACTCACGGATTGTTTCCAGTACGTCAAAGTCTATGTAAGTCGTTTTGCTTGCGTCTATTACTACTGTGGTATTTTCCGGCATATGATCCAGCGTCAGCAGAATGCTTGCTTTGTTCAGGAAGGATACTTCCTGCGCCAGTTCGAGGATGATACTATCGCCGGTTCTGTATTTTTCCTTACGGAAGAAATAAGAGCTGCGGATATTACCACGCAAGATGGCGATCACACTTACCGCCATACCAAGGGCGATACCGATCAGCAGGTCTGTAAATACGATGGCGACTACTGTTACCACGAATGGGATCCACTGGTATTTACCATTCTTAAACATCTCTTTGAAGATGGAGATCTTACACAGTTTGTAACCGGTTACCAGCAGTACTGCCGCCAGTGTAGCCAGTGGGATCTTATTCAGTAAGGATGGTATCAGTGCGGCACAAACCAGCAGTAAGGATCCATGTATGATGGTAGAAAACCTGCTGCGGGCGCCGGCGTTGATATTTGCAGAGGAGCGCACAATCACGGATGTGACAGGCAAACCACCCAGCATACCACTTATAATGTTACCGATACCCTGGGCCCGTAATTCCCGGTTAGGGGAGGAGTACCTTTTCTGCGGATCCAGTTTATCGGTCGCTTCCAGGTTTAGCAGTGTTTCTATAGAAGCTACGATCGCGATGGTAGCTCCTACGATCCATACATCCTTATTGGTAATGGCGCTGAAATCCGGCAGACTAAACTGGCCGATAAAAGAATTGAAATCTTTCGCCACAGGCAGACTTACCAGGTGGCTCGGCGCAACTGCCAGTACACTGCCGGTTGCAATAAAAAGGGCATTCAGACCCACACCAACAAGTACTGCTACCAGTGGCGCAGGGATTATACCCACTTTCGGGATCTTATTCCAGTAGAGAATGATCGCTATTGAAACCAGGGTAATTAATGTTGCCCCAAGATGAATATGATTCAATGTGGAGAGTAAAGCGGTGATGCTGTTATCTCCATCTATCTGGATGAATGCGAAATCTCCTTCAGAGTCGGCGTCATAACCGAAAGCATGCGGTAACTGCTTCAGGATAATAATGATACCGATAGCGGTCAGCATCCCCTTGATGACATTGGATGGGAAGTAATTAGCTACAACACCCGCTTTTAACAGACCGAGTGCCAGCTGCATTACACCACCAACTACAACTGCCATTAAGAAGATGTCGAATACACCAAACTTGGTGATGGCGGTCAATACCACTGCCGTAAGACCGGCAGCTGGTCCGCTTACACTCAGTTGGGAACCACTTAGTGATCCGATCACCAAACCACCTACTATACCGGAAATCATTCCGGCAAATAAAGGAGCTCCTGATGCCAGGGCAATACCCAGGCAAAGAGGTACCGCTATCAGAAATACAACAAGACCGGCCGAGAAATCACTCTTCAGGTTGGAGAATATAGATTGCCTGCTCATAGTCAGAAGGATTTAGAAACGCAATGCGTTGAAAACAGAGAATACGTCTGCCATAGTACTACCAGGCATAGTGACGGTACTCCTGTTAAGTGAATGAAATATGGATAATAGTAAATGAAGCGCAGTATGATGCGCCCGGAAAGTGAAGAATATGCGTTAGCAGCATGTCTTGAATGCCTTCTCAGGCAATCAACGAGGGCTAAAGCATAATACTATTAACAGTTGGGTGGGGGACAGTGGATCTCGCGGGCAGGACTCTGGGGAATTTCCGCAAAGAAGTTATAATGAAGACTTTTTACCAGTAACGAAGGTTCAAACTGGAGGGTATTGTCATGCTTCAGGAACTTTAATTCCTTACCCAGTTTTACCAGATCTCCGCAACCACCATCTTCTACAGGATGTTCTTCGACGATCTGATTATTGAACAATAGCCTCCCCATCTCCTTGATTGGAAGGAGCTGTGTGCACATCAGTGCCAGGAGGAATATGCCAATAATTCTTTTCATCGTTCCGTACAAAAATAGGTAAGCCGAAGTCGACTTTGTAAATATACCATTTAAAAAAATGTTAAATCACCTTTTATGATGAATGGCTGTAACCTATAAGGTTCAATTTCAGAGCATTCTCTGGCAAACCAGGGCTTTTTTCACTTCAGCACGGTCCTGCTTCTTTAGTCTTATTCTAATGCCAGTCCGCTCTGAGTTTCATCAGTCTTCTATATCTCCATATCGCTATACCGTCATCTGGATATCACTTTACCGGCATATCTATATCCCTTCGATATAGATATGCCGGTGAAATGATATGGAAATGCCGGTAAAATGATGAAGACAGTACGAGGAAGGATGCAATAAATAAGCATTCTCAATGAGATGTCTTTGCAAATTCCTTAATTATAAAGGAATTAATACTGGGGGTCTGGTGGTTCAGGAAAAATACCTACTTGGTACGTTCATACCGTTCTAATACCATTCATCACAAAAGGAAAATTTTTTAATCAGGCGAGAAGTGGTCCCCAATGCCCTGCCATGGCTGGATTTGGAGATTAACTGCGGTAATATCTAAAGCAAGTTATTTTGTTTTCTATGGTATTGTGTATTGCATAGTAGTATAAAGTTCCTATCTTTACACTGTAAATATCAAAAACCACCATTAGAAATGTACAAGTATCATTTTATTCATAAAGCTCACTTGCCATGAATATAGATAACACACAGTCACAGATGAGAAAAGGGGTGCTGGAATTCTGCATTCTCTCAGTCATCAAGCAAGGAGAAGCTTATCCTTCAGACATTATAGAAAAAATGAAAGAGGCGAAGCTGGACATCCTGGAGGGCACCCTTTACCCGCTACTCACACGACTTAAAAACGCAGAATTGCTCTCTTACCGATGGGTCGAAAGCAGTTCAGGACCGCCCAGGAAATATTTTTCCATGACCGAAAAGGGAGAATTGTTCTACAAGGAACTGGAAGCAACCTGGAACGAGCTGGCGAATGCGGTCACACAGCTCACAAGTAATTAACAAACTACCATCCAATAACCAAAACCTAAAATAGAGACTCGAAATGAAAAAGATTATTAACATAAACCTGGCAGGCCGCCTCATAGCTATAGAAGATAGCGCATATGAGATTTTGCGGCAATACCTGGATAGTCTGACGCGGTATTTTGCCCGCGAAGAGGGTGGGGATGAAATTGTGAGTGATATCGAGAGCCGCATAGCGGAACTGTTCCTGAATAAATTAAAAACGACCCATTGTATCACTGATGAGGATGTACAATCTGTGAAAGCAGCTATGGGCACTCCTGAGCAGTTTGACGAGGCCGAAGAAGGCAGTCAGAAGCAGGCTCCTGCAAACGATCCGGTATATGATAGTATACGCCCGCGTAAGAGACTGTACCGCGATCCGGACAGTAAAGTACTGGGCGGCGTGTGCGGAGGCCTGGGTGCTTACCTGAACGTAGACCCGGTGGTATTCCGTATCATATTTGCCCTCCTGGCCATCGGTGGCTTTGGTACCGGCATCCTTGTATACTTTATCCTCTGGGTAGTAACTCCCGAAGCCAACACTGCAGCTGAAAAGCTGCAGATGAGGGGCGAGAAGGTAGATGTGCATAACATCAGAACTACCGTACAGGATGAGCTCAACGCGGCAAAAGGTCATCTGAAGAACTTCGGAAATGACGTAAGAAATTTTTCCCAGGGCCGCGGAAGACAATTTGGAAGTGATATAGAAAGGATTTTTCGCAACCTCTTTGAAGGATTAGGAAAAGTCCTGCTGTTACTGACCAAGGGATTCTTTTATTTTCTTGCGGTAGTGATCCTGCTTTCCCTCATCGGTGTAGGAATTGCCATCACCGCATCTTCTGCGGCCCTCTTCCCACTTAAGAACCTGATACTGGCTGGTCCCTTACAGAACCTGCTGCTGTGGGTGTCTATATTATTCCTGATCGGTATTCCCATTGTGGCGCTGATCATATTCTTTGTCCGCAAAGCAACCGGCATAAAAGAAGCCAACCGCTATGTAGGGTATACCCTCAGCCTGCTCTGGTTTGCAGGATTGATTTCCGCTATCGTATTGATAGTTTCTGTAATAAAAGACTTCCGTACCGGCAGTACTCCTATAAAAGAAAAATTTGCACTCGTGCAACCTTCTGGCAAAACGTTAGTCATTAAACAGTCGGAAGATTATACCGGCATCGACGAGATAGAATTTTTCGACGATATTTTACGAGTAGCCGAAGACACCGTTATCATCAATACGGCCAGAATAAAAGTGGAGAAGAGCGACACCGATAGTTTCGAAGTGTATGTTGAGCGCTACTCCCGGGGTAGAAGAGTGTCCCAGGCAAGGGAACTGGCCAGAGAAATACAATACCAGATCGTTCAGAAGGATTCCATTCTTTATGTACCCAATGGAATATCCATCCCGACCAATTCAAAATTCAGAGGACAACATGTGAGGATCGTCGTGAAAGTACCAGCGAACAAACATATAGTGATGGACAAAAGCCTGAACTATTATAATAATCACTGGGACAATGATGATGACTGGGATGAGTGGGGACATTACCATCAGAAAGGCCAGGTTGAGTTCAAAATGAATGAAAATGGTTACCCGGAAGATCTTAACGTGGAGCATGGGAGCGACTCTGACAACAACAGTACTCCTGAAAACAAGGCGGATTCTGTAGAAAGGAATTATCGCTATAAGGGAGGAAACCAGGAAAATAAAACACCTGTAGAAGATAGCGGATCAGATAAAACGCCGGCTGCTAAACATAGTGAAGTCGCGCTGGACGGTATGAGTGTGATCGCCTACAGCTTCTATAAACTGATTAAGTGATGGGATTGTGAACCTGGAGAAAACTTTGTCATCACAATAAGTTCAATAGTTAAAGAAACACATACCACGGTTTTTACCGTGGTTTTTTTATGTCTCATCTTTTTTCCCGATCCGATATCAGCCCTGCCGTATTAATTCATAGTTTTGCTTTTTTAAACGTTTATCAGGATAAGGCTAAGGAATGCAGGCAACAAAAAAAGCAACGGTCAATATTGCGCTGGTAGGAAATCCAAATAGTGGGAAAAGTTCGCTCTTTAATGCGTTGACGGGTCTGAATCAGAAAGTTAGCAACTTTCCGGGCGTTACTGTCGACAAAAAGACGGGTGCCGCCACCATTTCTGCCAATCTGCAGGCCAATATTATCGATCTGCCGGGTACTTACAGCCTTTATCCTAAAAGCGCAGACGAGTTTGTTACCTACGATGTACTCGTAAACCCCTCCGCCGATGAACAGCCTGACATGATCCTCATTATAGCCGATGCCGCCAATCTGAAGCGGAACCTGCTCTTCTGTTCCCAGATCATGGACCTGAAAATTCCTGTCATTATTGGCCTTACCATGATGGACATCGCCCGGAAAAAAGGCGTGGAGATCGATGAGGCCGGGCTGGAAAGAGAATTAGGGGTACCGGTGGTGACAATTAATCCCCGGAAAAATAAGGGAATCCCGGAGCTGAAGAAGATGATCGACCTGTTGGCCCGGGAAAAACAATCCGTTCAGCCCCGCGATTTTATTGACAGCCAGGCACTGGCCCCGGAGGTTGTAACGGAAATCAGGAAGTATGTACAGGTAAAAAGCGACTATGCTGCCCTGCACGTGGCGGTAAATCACCACGAACTGCCATTCCTGAACGGCGGACAAAAGCTGGCTATTACCAACATCCTGCAAACATATCATTTCAATAAGACCAAGGTACAGGCGGAAGAGATCATGCAGCGCTATGCCCGGATCAAACACATCATGAAGAATTCCGTGGTGGAAGCCGATCCTTTGCAGAAACAGCTGCAGACGGAGAAACTGGATAACCTGCTGTTGCACCGCTTCTGGGGATATGTGATCCTGCTGGGGATCATGTTCTTTATGTTCCAGAGCATATTCTGGCTGGCATCTTTCCCGATGGATTGGATAGAGGCCGGTTTTGGTGCTGTAAGCGGCTGGCTGAAGGATGTGCTGCCGGACAATTGGCTGACGGATATCCTGGTGAATGGTATTATCGCTGGTTTAGGTGGTATTGCCGTATTCGTACCGCAGATCATGATCCTGTTTGCCTTCATTACTGTATTGGAAGATACCGGCTATATGGCCAGGATCAGTTTCCTGACCGACAGGCTGATGAGACAGGTGGGTTTAAATGGAAAATCAGTAATGCCGCTGATCAGTGGTGTGGCTTGTGCCGTACCCGCCATTATGGCCACCCGCAATATTGAAAACAGGAAGGAACGCCTGATCACTATTCTGATCACCCCTCTCATGAGCTGTTCTGCGCGTCTGCCTATTTATACCGTGATGATTGCCCTGGTGATACCCAATAAACCCGTGCTGGGCTTCCTGAACCTCCAGGGAGTGGTGATGATGGGATTATATTTACTGGGTTTCGTCATGGCCTTAATCATTGCCGCAATACTGAAGCTATTCATCTCTATAAAGGAAAAGAGCTATTTCATCATGGAACTGCCGGTATACAGGGCACCCCGCTGGGCGAATGTAGGCACTACCATGGTGCAGAAAGCTAAGATCTTCATTACCGACGCCGGTAAAGTGATCATGGTGATCTCCATCATCCTCTGGTTCCTTGCCTCCTATGGTCCCAGGGAGAAGATGCACCAGGTGACCGCTCAATATGAACAATTAAAGGCTGCGCATCCTGAACAAAAGGAACAGCTGGACATGGAACTGCAATCCGAAAAACTGGCAAATTCCTATGCCGGTGTATTAGGACATGCTATTGAACCGGTAATCCGTCCGCTGGGATACGACTGGAAGATCGGTATAGCGCTGATCACCTCCTTTGCTGCCCGTGAGGTGTTTGTGGGCACGATGGCGACCCTGTACAGTGTAGGTGAGTCTCCGGAGGATGGCGATGCTACGTTGCGTGAAAAGATGAGCAATGCCACCTGGAGGGATGGACGGCCGGTATATACCCTGGCCAGTGGCATCTCCCTGATGTTGTTCTACGCCTTTGCTATGCAGTGTATGAGTACCCTGGCCATTGTAAAAAGGGAGACGAAATCCTGGAAGTTCCCGGCTGTCCAGTTTGTGTATATGACCACATTGGCATATCTCTTTGGCCTGCTCGCATTTCAGTTGTTGAAATAGGTGGCTGGTAAGGGGCACGCAGTGAAATACCTTATATTGCACTATAACCACATAAGGTATGAAAATAGTCATCCACAGCTTGCTGCTTTTATTGGCTGTTAGTACACATGCTCAGTCATTAATAGACTCCACCCAGTTAATAAAAGATATACAGACCCTTTCTTCTGACAAATACGAAGGCCGGATGGCCGGCACCCGTGGCAGCCGACTGGCCCAGTTCTATCTTATCGGACGTTTTAAACAGGCAGGACTATCTGCATTCCACAACACATACGAGTATCCCTTCTATTTTAATATAGGAGAGAAGCAGATCATGGGTACCAATCTATTTGGCTACATCAAAGGGAAATCTGAATCCGCAATTGTTGTTTCCGCACACTACGACCATCTTGGAATACGCAGCAACACAACAGCTGGTAAAGACAGTATCTATAATGGCGCGGATGATAATGCCTCAGGGGTAGGAGGATTGCTGGCGCTGATGGCTTATTATCAGAAACACCAGCCCGAACATACCATGATCTTCGTGGCTTTTGATGGTGAGGAGGAAGGATTACAGGGAGCGAAAGCCTTTGTGAAGCAACCACCGGTGCCAATTACACAGATAGTGTTGAATATCAATATGGATATGATAGGCCGGAATGAAAAGAACGAATTGTATGTGTGTGGATTAACCCAATTCCCCGAGCTGAAAAAGTATGTGGATGATGGCGTCAATACCGGCGGAGCAGTGAAATTGCTTTCTGGTCACGATAAAAAAGACGAGGGACATAATAACTGGATCAACCAGAGCGATCACTATGAATTCTATAAATTAAAGATCCCCATGCTTTATTTCGGCGTGGAAGACCATCCTGATTACCACCAGGTATCGGATGAGTTCAAAGGCATCCTGCCATCTTTCTATTACCAGGCGGTGTTAAAAGTGCTGACCGTCCTGGAATCTGCTGATAAGGGAGTTAAATGAGGAGTAAGAGCGCCTTCCAGTGTTAATGCTGCCAGCGCTTCTCCAATAGAGCGCTTCCAGTTTTTCTGGGCGGCCGGGTCCTGTCCGTGGTTGGTTTCCCGGTCATACGCTTCCTGTAACTTATTCATTTCCCGGAAAGACTCAATGTATTGATACTGAATGATACTGTCGAAATCTTCAGCCGTCAGTTCGATACTTTTAATGCGTTGCTGGAACCTGAGTGCAACCAGCCAGGTAATATCAAAATGCAGTTGCTCATGCTCCAGGGCAAAGTCGTCCTTTGCAAAGGATTTGACCCAGGAAGCACTCTTTACAAAGAACACCTGTAATGTGAGGTTGATCTGCAAGGTATCTTTCCGCTGAAGGCTGTTGCCTTCATAGGCGAAACTGGTATAGGATACTGCGCCACTTGGTCCGCGGAGGGGAGGAGTGGCCTTAAAGTCGGCCCAGCGGAGTTTCCGGTGAGGCTGGTAAAACAGGCTGTCAGAGTTTGGATTTTCAGGCCGTCTGTCTGGTGAGAAGACCACCTTGATGACAGTAGGAGGTAGCGAGGCCTTCAGTGACCTGACAGGCTGCGGGAAACAACACCATATGAGCTGAAGGAATAAAAACATAGTACCTCCTCAGAGTTAAAGGTACATTTTTTCGTAACTTACAACCTACCAAAACAATCGCACTATGTACGGTGGCGGATATATTTTCGACGAACCCAACAGGAAACAGCAGCGGGAAGAACAACTGCATGATGATCCTGAAAAACTGGCCGCTTTTGAAGCGCGTATTGCCAGAGGGGAAAAAATTGAACCGGGCGACTGGATGCCGGCGGAATATCGCAGACAGCTCATACGACTGATCGAACAACACGCACATTCCGAAATAATAGGAGCCCTGCCAGAGGGTACCTGGATCACCCGGGCGCCGGGTTTCAAACGCAAACTGGCGCTGATTGCCAAGGTGCAGGACGAGGTAGGGCATGGACAACTGCTGTACAATGCAGCAGAAACACTGGGCAAATCCCGGGAAGCGATGATCAATGATCTGCTGAGCGGAAAGTCCAAGTATTCCAACGTCTTTAACTACCCGGCCGAAACCTGGGCCGACGTTACCGTGATCGGGTTCCTCATCGATGCTGCGGCAATTGTAAACCAGGTGGCCAATTCTAAAGGCTCCTACGGACCATACTGCCGCGCCCTGGAAAGGATCTGTTATGAAGAAAGCTTCCACCTGAAACAGGGACATGACGCCTTCATAGAACTGGCTACCGGTACGCCGGCCCAGAAGGCGATGCTGCAGGATGCGCTTAACCGCTGGTGGCAGCCTATCATGCATTTCTTCGGTCCGCCGGATAAAACCTCCAACCACAGCGAAAAGCTGATGCAATGGAAGGTGAAAATGGCCAGCAACGACGATATGCGTAACCAGTTCCTGGATGCATACGTCCCTAAGATATGGGAACTGGGACTCACCCTTCCTGATCCGCTGTTAAGAAAGAACCCGGATACAGGTAAATGGGAATACTCTGATCCTGATTGGGACCTCTTTTTTGAAGTGATCAAAGGGAATGGACCATGCAATAAAGAGAGACTGGATGTAAGGAAATGGGCAGAAGAACATGGGCGCTGGATCAGAAAAGCCCTCATGCGTCCTGAAGAAATGGAACGAAGTGCGCTCCCGGTGGCGTAATAGCCCCTCCACGTAATTATTATAATGTAGACCACGATTTATGAATGACTCACTAGATCCACGTGTTAACCGGCTCAGGTTAGATAAGAATGACGGCTCCTTTAAGGTAGAAGAAGGAGAGAACTGGAATGTATTCGAAGTATTTCACCAGGAAAAAAGAGGGGCGCACCACGAACATGTAGGATGCGTACATGCCCCCGACGCTAATCTGGCATTGATCTTTGCCAAGGAACAATTTGGACGCCGCAAGAAATGTGTGAATCTATGGGTAGTACGCAGCGCAGATATTCTCGCGTTCGACCTGGAAGATGAAGACATGTTTGCCAACAACCCGGACAAAACTTACCGGGATGCCAGCGGTTTCAAGGTCATGGAAAAGATCAACAAGTTTAAAGCACACACAAAATAGTCCCCCCACATATCCCAATGCAATTACAAGAAGCACTACAGGAACTGATCACAAAAATGGCGGATGATGAACTGGTGATCGGGCATCGCAATTCTGAATGGACGGGCTTAGGCCCTGTTATGGAAGAGGATATAGCCTTTTCTTCCATGGCGCAGGACAAGATAGGCCACGCATTGGCTCTTTATCGCATACTACAGGAGCACTTCGGTGGCTCTGATCCGGACCAGTTTGCGTTCCTCCGGAATGCAGAAGACTTCCGCTGCTGCCACTTCGTGGAAATGCCTATCGGATCTTATGATTTCAGCCTGATGCGGCACTTCCTTTTTGATCATGCCGAGACTGTACGATATCAGGCCCTGGCACAAAGCAAGTATGCTCCTTTTCAGCATCTGGCCGGAAAGGTAAAGGGAGAACTGAAGTATCATACGCTGCATGCAGACGCCTGGATCATACAACTCTGTACCGCTGGGAAGGAAAGTCGCGAGCGTATGCAGGCGGCGCTGGATACCAGCTTTCAGCTGGCTGGCGGCATCTTTGAACCGGGACCGGCAGAGGAGCTGCTGATAGCAGAAGAGATCTATCCCGGAGAAGCGGCTTTATATACACAGTGGCTGGGTCACATATCCCCGGTCATGGAGAAAGCTGGCCTGGTATTGCCGGAGCTGACGGCCCCTGTATATGGCGGCCGCACCGGTAAGCATACCCCGCATTTGCAGCAATTACTCAATGAAATGGGAGAAGTATTCCGTCTTGACCCTGAAGCAACCTGGTAGAAATAAATAACTATGCAAACAATAACAACACTGCAGGCCGTATATAATTCGCTCGAACAGGTGATGGATCCGGAGATTCCTGTATTAAGCGTACTGGAACTGGGCATGATCACAGACGTTAAAGTGGATATAGAAGGTGTGCACATTAAGATGATCCCTACCTTTGCAGCCTGCCCTGCAATAGACATCATTAAGGAAAACATTAAAAATGCCGTTGAGAAAGACCTCCAGATGCCGGCATTCGTAAGTGTGGATAAGGAAGTGAACTGGAATAGTAACCGTCTGACTGCCGAGGCAAAAGAGAAACTCCGCGATTTTGGTATCGCTCCTCCCGGCAGACACGAAGGAGACGTCAGTATGGACATGCTGGTCAAAGTGAACTGCCCACACTGTGGAAGCGAAAACACTTATCTGCGTTCTCCCTTCGGGTCTACCCTCTGCAGAGCCCTGCATTTCTGCCGGCAATGCGGAATGATGTTCGAGCAGTTTAAGCCACTCTCGTAGTCACATATATCACATATCCCTATTATTGATTACATTCACGCTCAAAAAACAGGGGCATGAAGATAGGCTTGTATTTTGGGTCCTTTAATCCTATACATACCGGGCATCTGATTATAGCTAACTATGTGGCATACAATACGGACCTCGATAAAGTATGGCTGGTGGTATCACCTCAAAACCCTTTAAAACCGGCAGGATCATTACTAAATGAACATAACCGCTTTCACCTGGTAGAACTGGCTATTAAAGACGAACCCAAGCTCAGGGCCAGCAACATTGAGTTTTCCCTGCCAAGACCCTCCTTTACCATCGATACCCTCACCTATCTGACAGAGAAGTTTCCCACACAAGAATTCACGATCATTATGGGTAGCGATAGTTTCCAGAATATCACCCGCTGGCGTAACTATCAGCAGATCATCCGGAACTATCCCATCTATGTTTACCTGCGCCCGGGACACGAAGTAACTGAGACACATGGCGCCAGGGTGGAGGTATTGAAAGCGCCTATGCTGGATATTTCGTCTACAGACATACGTAAATGGATCCAGGAGGGAAAATCCATCCGTTACCTGGTGCCGGACAATGTGGCTGCATATATATCAGAGAATAGCTATTACCGGTAACATCACCGCTGCACCCTTACCTCACGTTTTTTGGTCAGGAACTCGTTGGAATAGATATCCAGCAGGAGGATGAACATGGAGATGAGCAGGGGACCAAAAATCAGCCCGATAAACCCGAAAAGATTCACACCTATCAGCACACCAAAAACGGTGATCAGGGGGTGCACATCTCCGATCTTCTTTGCCAGGATCAGGCGAAATAAATTATCAGAAGTACCCACTACAGCAAAACCATATACCAGCACACCGATGCCCTGCCAGGTCATATTGGTAGCGAGAAGGTAAACACCCATAGGCACATATACTGCAGCTGCTCCAACTACAGGCAACATAGCTGTAAAGCAGGTTACGGCAAACCAGAACAGGGGCTGGGGAACCTGAAAAATAAAATAACCAACCAACGACACGATACCTTGTATGACCGCAATTAGTGGAATTCCCACCGCATTGGCGATCACCAGTTTATGGAATTCAGTCCCAAGCCGTAATACGTTCTCGTCTTTCAAAGGAATATATTCATATAGCCAGGCTTCCATTTCCCTTCCGTTCACCAACATAAAGTACAGGATAAAATAGAGTATAGCGATGGCGGTTAGGATGTTAAAGGTGGCGCCCAACAGTCCAGGCAATACTGAGGTCAGGTATTCCTGCAGCCTTTCCAGTCGTACCTGTGAAAGGATGTCTATCTTGGTAGCTGCCTGTATCCGGTCATTCACTGTTTTAAGGCCGGCGATCAGCTCTGAAGAATGAGTAACTGCATAGCCGATCTTATTGGTAAGCATGTTTATGAGCAAGCCGAAAGGCAGCAGAATGATGATGAAGGACATGAACATCAACAGTGCAGCAGCGGCACTTTTACGCCATTTACGTTCTTCTACCAACCGGAACATATATTTTCTGCTGAGGATATACATGGTGATCGCGCCGAGAAATCCGGGGAAAAAAGTATACAGTTCCGAGAAGAGCACGAATGCCAGCAGAACAATGATCAACAGAAAGCTGACTTGTTTAATTCGCTCGTTGTCTATTACGCTCATAAGGTTGAGAGGTTATTCTGTCAGTGATATAATCGATTGTGCAAAAAGAATACCGTTCCCTGCAATAGTACCGGCTGGTATAAGTTAAACCAATCATCCCTATAAAGTGTTTAATCAGAACAGGTTACCGGCCACATTCCAGTACAGGGTAATATTTTATTAATAGTGATTATGGAAAGATTAAAATTATTGGAATAGTGTTTGTAACCTGTACAGTACGAATTACAAAACCATTGTTCATCTTTTAAAACTATTATTTTATGGCGAACAACAGTTCAAAAGCAGTTGTATCATTCATTGTTGGTGCCGCAGTAGGTGTGGCTGTAGGTTATTTATTGAATACTGACAAAAGAGACGAACTCGTAGAAAAGCTGAAATTTCAGGCAGATAAGTTAAAAGAGAAGTTTAAGAAGAGGAAAGAGCATTTTGAAGATGCGCTGGAAAACGAATTGGCGTAAACCCTTGTCGCACAAAAAATATTTGCATGGAAGATAATTTCAGCAATTACTTCAATCAGACAGGCAAGGTTGCCAAGGAATACCTGGAAACCCGTTTGGATCTGATTAAACTCCAGGCAGCAGGAAAGCTATCAAAAGCTTTAGGGCTTTTCTTCTCATTGATACTGGCTTTCCTGCTGTTCTTTTTCGTCGTTGTTTTCCTGGGTATGGTGCTCGGTTTCTGGATCGGCGAGATGACTAATAGTTTTACTATCGGCTTCTCATGTTCGGCAGCCCTGTTCGTTGTGCTGCTGGGTATTCTGCTCATCTTCCGTAAGCCACTGATCCAAACACCTTTGTCCAATATGCTGATCAAAGAGCTAATGAGTGAAATGGATATGGAGACCGGGGAAGAAGATAGGGACCAGAAAAAGGAGATAGAAGAGGAATTTGAGAGGAAAAAAGTGGAAGAGGATGAAGAATTATATGAACAATTATAATCTAATCATTGAAAGCGTAGCGATAAACCTTTACACATGCCCAAGGTGAAAGTAACTAATGGAGACCTGTTACAAAAAGAGATAAACCGGCTGAAGAAACGTTCCCGTGCATTGGAACATGAGTTAGGAGACCGGGTACAATATTTCAAAGGTAACTATGGAAAAATGGCTTTGAACTCTGTGCTTCCCGGCAGCGCTAAGCATAGCGCATTCCTAGGGATAGCAGGGCGCATTGCGAAGGTGGCCTGGCAGAGTGGAAAGTTTAAATCCCTTAGCACCAGTGCGCTGATGACAGCATTGGAATTTGCGGGTGTACGGTTAGGTATTAATCTCTTTGACAAGTTCCGGAAAGGCCGTAGCAAAAAGAAGAAAGCAAAAGCTGCCGCCGAAAAAGAAGAAGATTAAGGGTTGTTATCCCCAAACCTTTGTTCCCTCACTGCAGTTAGCACAGATATCGATATTCTTACGACCCGTTTGGATCTGCGTCCTGAACCGGACATAATTATCATTATGCCATAACTCCTTCAGTGATTCCTTTTTAAGGTCCCCCAGTTTATGCTGAGCGTCTTTATCGAAACAACATGGCACCACCAGCCCATCCCAGGTAATTACCGGGGAATGCCATAAACGCCAGCAGTGATTGCCCATTTTATTCTTGATCGTATAGGTACCGTCGTCATTTTTGTGATAACGGCTGTATTTGTCAATAGTTGGGATCAGGCGGTTACCTTCTTCATAATCATATACCTGAGCCGTCTTAAAGCGAACTTCATCCACACCAATCTCTTTGGCCAGTTGCTTTATATCCTCAATCTGATGCTCATTAGGTTTTACTACCAGGAACTGGAAAAAAACAAATGGTGTTTTTGAGTTCAGTTCTTTTTTCCATTTTACGATATTCTTTGCCCCCTGTATTACTTTTTCCAGGTTACCACCTACACGGTACTGCGTATATACATCCTGGGTTGTACCATCGATGGAGATGATCAATCTGTCCAAACCGCTTTCCACAGTTTTACGGGCATTCTCATCTGTGAGGTAATGGGCGTTGGTAGAGGTAGCGGTATAAATACCTTTCGCATGGGCATATTTGACCATTTCCAGGAAGCCGGGATTCAGGAAAGGTTCTCCCTGAAAATAAAATATCAGGTATAACAGTTCTTTATAGACCTCATCTATCGTTTTCCTGAAGAAATCCTGCTGCAACATACCAGTGGGCCGGGTAAAGGCCCGTAAGCCGCTGGGGCATTCAGGGCATCGCAGGTTACAGGATGTTGTTGGCTCAAATGAAACCGAGATGGGGTAACCCCATTGAATAGGTTTACCGGTCCACTTGCTTACGAAGTAGCTGCTTAACACCTTGGCGGCGTTCCAGCCACGGCGTAGCGTGAACTTGGACATCAGGTTGAGGGTATCATTTAGATTGAATTCAGGCATAACAACATCACTTATTGTTGTAAAATTAAGATATCTATGCCGGTTATGTATAATAATAATTATACTTGCTGTGAAATTGGGAATAAGATTGAAAATGTGAGCATTAAATACCGTCCCTTTAATGTGAAAAGCCGAATAAATAAAAAGTGCCAAAACTCCGAATCAAGAAATCCAGGCGTTTAATTTTCGCCCTGTTATTCCTCCTATGTGCGACATTTGGAGCATGGCTGTGGTGGCGTGAGAGAGAGGAAGCCCTGAATTTTGTCAGGTATGAAGAATTTGGGATCGACATGCCGGTTAACTATTCCATCCATGGGATTGATGTATCTAAGTTCCAGAAGAACATTAACTGGGCGGCGGTGGAACAAATGCAGGTAGACCGTATCCATATCTCTTTTGCATTTATCAAGGCTACAGAGGGTATTACCCGGCAGGATGCCTTATTTAAGCAGAACTGGCAGAAGGCCGGCAAAGCAGGCATTGTAAGAGGGGCGTACCATTTTTTCTATTCCACCCGCGACCCGCTGAAGCAGGTGATCAACTTTCAGAATGTCGTACAGCTCGAATCGGGAGATCTTCCGCCGGTGCTGGATATAGAAACGCACAATAACCAACCTCCTGCAGTGATCAGGTCTACTGCCAGGATCTGGCTGGAAGAGATGGAAAAAGCCTACGGGGTAAAGCCGATCATTTATACTAACATACATTTCTACGAAACATATCTTGGAGAGGAATTTGACCGTTATCCTTTGTGGGTAGCCCATTATTATCAGAAAGAGCGGCCATCCACACAGCGTCAATGGTTGTTCTGGCAACACAGCGATATCGGCCGGGTGAACGGTATTTCTACTACAGTTGACTTCAACGTTTTCAAAGGAGACAGTCTGGCGCTTCGTAAATTATGCCTCCCTTAAACACAATAATTGATATGGAAAATCAGGAACCACAGCAGGACAGGAAGGAACCTTTCGATATGAGGATCGTGAACTATTTTGTCCGGATCATGCGGACGGTGTTCCTGGGTTTTTTCTGGATGCTGATAAATGTATTTCTTGGGTTATACCTGGGTTTTGCTGTACCGGAAGAGTCTACTCCCGGCAGAATGATCTTCTTTTACACCTTTCTGGTGCTTTCATTGGCAGGGTACCTGTTTATCGTCATAAAAATGTGGAAGAATACCGAACACGTGCAGGATAATTATGACTGAAAAAAGAAGTGATCAATTATAGCATCACTCTTACAGGCTCGTAGCCTATATGGGTAACATATAACTGATCACTTACGATCCTACAGCAAAGTTGTCTGCTGCAAATATGCTTGTTGCATACCTTTGATTATGCGGGCAACATCTTCCTGAGACTTGCCGGTCTTCCGCTCAAGTCTCACATACAGCTCCCTTTCTTTACCTCTTTCAAACACTAAATCTTCGTCTGAAAGTTCTGTGAAACGCTGCTTGAGCAGTTTCTTCAGTACCGACCACTGGTATCCCCGGATGTTCATAGTAGCATTTTTTTTTGTTATAGAATTTTATATTGTAGATATCCAAGTTGCCAATTTTCGATTCCTGTCCGTGTTTTCTGCGTAGGGTAAACTGTACACTTGCTGTTGAGGTTTAACTATCGTGATTATCAACACGGCTGGATAGTATAAAGTTCAATATTTATGCCATCAGCAGGTATATAAAAGTTAAAACAATGTTAGTGTTTTTAGGCGCTATTCCTTTGCAGTATTGAGTTTTGGACAACTATATTATAATATTGTTAATGGGTCATCTGCTAAAAATTGGCTAAAACGTATCTGAGGGGCAAAAGTGCAATCTATTGCACCAAACGCTGCATATGCCGCTTTGTGGAAAGTGCTGCACATACGCTACAACGGTTTGGGGTGCTTTGTGTGGAATGCATTACTCATAACTGCCGTGTAACACGCAATTAGCAAGGATTTACATCATGGAACAGACTTTGCAAAGTATTAATTGAACAAAACGATAGCACATTTAAAAACCTCAAACGGAAAAGTATGCTAAGTGAAAAAGAAACCAGAAAGGAAAAACCTTCTGAAGAATCAAAGCAGATAGAGCAGCATCCCGTTGAAATTTTAAAAACCGAAAAGGCAGATAATTCTCGCAATCCACTGCATGCAGACCTCTCAGAAGAGCCTGAAGAAGAAAATGCAGCGGTGCGCGATCAGGATACTAAAAAAACTAAATAACTAATTCGTTACCATAGTTTATTGATTGACCTCTTAACTAACCATGGTATTCCCCTCTGAGGGAAAGGATTAGTGAACATTCTTCTTTAATGTTGTGGTGTATAGCAGGCCGTCCCATTCATGGGATGGTTTTCTTTTTTAGCTACTATGGTCTGCAATGATCTTCCAGCTTCCTTTAATACGCTTAATGATGAGAGAGAAATGTCCCTCGAGATCGCCTATCGTTCTCTGCAGGTGCCATTTACCTACTACAAAGTAAACATCTGATGCCAGGGGCTTCAGTTCCAATATATTGAAGGCCAGTTTTCCCATAGCGGTTGTGTCTGGATATGATTTTTTATAGTTATCCAGGGTAGCCTGCCAGCCATAAGTGGGACCTCTCTTACCGATAAATATCAGGGAATCGGACTGCCAGTAGGTGGTCATAAAGGCGTCCAGGTCGCCCTGGTTCCAGGAAGAGGTCTGTTTCTGCAATAATGCCCTGATGGCAGACTGCGGCTGTTGTGCGCGTACTGCTGCAAACGGAGCGGCCAACAGGATAAGGAACAATAATAAACGCATGGTAATTTTTAGTAAAAGATAAACAGTTTTTGCGATGCAGCGCAATCTGATTATACTACCTTTGCAAAAATCAACAACTTATGCCCGGATATGAATTTTTTGGCCCGGAAGAACGCAAGGAGATAAACGATGTACTGGAAACAGGCATTTTTATGCGTTATGGCTTTGACGGTCCCCGTAAAGGTATCTGGAAAGCTAAAGAGCTTGAACAGGCCATTTCTGAAAAACTGAACGTTGCCCACACTCACCTGGTATCCAGCGGTACTGCCGCCCTCACAACAGTGATGGCTGCATTGGGAATTGGCGCCGGAGATGAGGTGATCATGCCCACATTCACATTTGTGGCCAGCTTTGAATGTATCTTTTCTGTAGGAGCGACTCCTGTCCTGGTAGATGTAGATGATACCCTGACACTGGACCCCGCAGCCGTGGAAGCCGCTATTACTCCCCGCACAAAAGCGGTGATGCCGGTACACATGTGTGGCGCTATGGCCGACCTGGATGCACTGAAGGCGATCTGCGATAAACATAAACTGATTTTACTGGAAGATGCCTGCCAGTCTTTTGGCGGTAGCTATAAAGGCAAAGCGCTGGGAACGATCGGTCATGCCGGTGCATTCTCTTTTGACTTTGTGAAAACGATCACCTGTGCTGAAGGCGGCGCTGTTGTGACAAACGATAAGGATATCTATATTAAGTGTGATGCATATGCTGACCATGGTCACGATCACCTGGGCGTTGACCGCGGTGCTGACCTGCACCCATATATCGGGTATAATTACCGTATCTCCGAACTGCATGCTGCCGTGGGCCTTGCCCAGGTACGCAAGCTGGATACCTTCCTGGGCATCCACCGGAAAACAAAAAAGATCTTTAAGGATGCCCTGGCAACTATACCGGGCATAACTTTCCGCCGTTTGCCTGATCCAGACGGGGATAGCGCTACCTTCCTCGCATTCTTCCTGCCGGAAGAAAGTCAGGCAAGAGCCGCAGCGGCTGCCATGAAAGCTGCCGGATTACCTGCATTTTACTGGTATGACAACAACTGGCACTACATCCGTAACTGGGAGCATTTCAAGCAAAGCTCAGTGATGTTCCGGTTCGCACCGGGACTGCAGCAGGCAATGGAACTGTATAAAGTAAAACAGTTCCCTGTGTCAGATGCTATCATGAGCCGTTGTATCTGTACACCTATCAATCTGGGTTGGAGTGATGCAGAAGTACAGCAACGTGCTGAGAAATTGGTGAATGTAGTTAAGAGCGCCCTATAAAAGATAAGCATGAAGAAAGTAGCCTTGATTCCTGCCCGTTATGGGGCTACCCGTTTTCCGGGTAAACTGATGGCAAAGCTGGGAGGTAAATCGGTTATTCTACGTACTTATGAAAGTACTGTGAATACCGGCGTGTTTGACGAGGTAATGGTAGTTTGCGACAGCGAGATCATTTACAATGAAATTGTAAACAACGGCGGTAAAGCCGTGATGAGCAAAAAGGAACATGAGTGCGGTACCGATCGTATAGCTGAAGCTATTGAAGACCGTACAGATGTTGACATTGTTGTGAATGTGCAGGGCGACGAACCCTTTACCCAGAAGGAACCGCTGGAAAAGTTACTGAAAGTATTTGAAGGTGAAGAAGGTAAACAGGTACAGGTAGCATCTCTGATGCAGGTACTGAAAGACCCGCAATCCATTGAAGACCCGAACTACGTGAAGGTGGCCGTGGATAAAAAATTTAATGCCCTGTTCTTTTCCCGTTCTGTCATTCCTTACCCGCGCGATAAGAACGTTCAAAGCATCTATTATGAGCACATCGGGATCTATGCATTCCGCAGACAAACGCTGATGGACTTTACCAAAATGCCGGTAAGTCCGCTGGAAGCTGCAGAGAAGATAGAATGCCTGCGCTACCTGGAAAATGGGATTTCCATGAAAATGGTAGTGACAGAATATATGGGTGTGGAGATCGATACGCCGGAAGATCTGCTGAAGGCGGAGAAATTACTGTAATACTAAATCATTAAACGACTGAGATGAAATTCAGGAACTTTAAAATGGTCGATTACGTGGTGTTTGGCCGTGGTGCATTTGACCAGCTTGATGAGATACTGGCTCCCCGCCGTAAAGGTGAGGCGCCAATGATATTCTTTGTAGACCATTTCTTCCAGGGTAATGAGGCCTTTGCCAAACGCATTCCCCTGAGAGGTAAAGATAAGATCGTATACATTGATGTTACGGACGAGCCGAAGACCAAATATGTGGATAAAGTAAGAGATGAGCTGCTGGCAGAATTTGGTGAAGTAAGCGGTATCATTGGTATTGGCGGTGGTTCTGTAATGGACATGGCCAAGGCGGTATCCCTGATGATGAAGAACCCCGGTTCTTCCGCAGACTACCAGGGATGGGACCTCGTGAAAGTAGCGGGTGTATATAAAGTGGGTATCCCTACACTCTCCGGTACTGGCGCTGAAGTAAGCCGTACCTGCGTGCTGACCGGACCTACCCGTAAACTGGGTATGAACTCCGACTTCACTCCATTTGACCAGATCGTACTGGATCCGGCCCTGATAAAAGGCGTACCGGTAAACCAGCAGTTCTATACAGCGATGGATTGTTATATCCACTGTATCGAATCCCTGCAGGGTACTTACCTGAATGCATTCAGCCGTTCTTACGGAGAAGAAGCATTGCGCCTCTGCCAGGAAATATTCCTGGAGAAAGATACCTGGGATGATGATGCAGACGAAAAACTGATGATGGCGTCTTATGCCGGCGGTATGAGTATCGCTTATTCACAGGTGGGTGTAGCGCACGCGGTGAGCTATGGTCTGTCATACCTGCTGGGTACAAAACATGGTATCGGTAACTGTATCGTGTTTGATAAACTGGAAGAATTCTATCCGGAAGGAGTGAGGGAGTTCAAGCAAATGGTGAAGAAGCATAATATCGACATCCCGCAGGGTATTACCAAAGGGCTGTCTGATGAGCAGTTCAATGCCATGATCGATGTATCCCTGGGCATGGCGCCACTGTGGGAAAATGCATTAGGTAAAGACTGGAAAGAACAGATGACACGTGAACGCCTTCGTGCATTGTACGAGCAGCTGTAATACAACGCAGTAATAATTACTTATAAAAAAGCCCCCTGCTGAAAAACAGGGGGCTTTTTTTATAAATAACTTATCGCAGGAACCTTCTGATAGGCACCCGCATATGAACGAAACGCCACATAATTTGCAGACGGCGGTTATGATAAATAAACAAGAGATAGCAGGCAGCCATTAATGTCACGACCGCGGTACTAAAGAACGTGACTGAGAAGAAGCGTGCGTCGTTGTGATAAATAAAGGCAGACAGGTAAGCGCCAAGACCGATACCTGCTTCCATCGCAATATACATGGTAGCCAGAGCCCGGCCCTTATGCTGCGGATGACCCAGGTCGATAGTCCAGGCGGTAATAGCCGGAGAGTTCATACCAACAGAAACGCCGTAAATAACAGCAGCAGTCAGCATCATTGCCGGCGTGTGCGCAATGCCCAGCAGGAACACGCCAATGGCCATGGTAATGGTAGAGATCTTCAGAATAGGCACACGGCCATATTTATCAGACACCTTACCAGCCAGCAGGCGGATGCTGATGGACGCGGCAGTAAAGAAGGTAAAGAACAACCCTTTATTCTGGATGCCCAGGTAAGTACTGAAGTCGGGAATAATGGTGAACAGTACCCCGTAGCTGAGATAGGTCAGGAAGATAACAATCACCGGCGCCAGTACCAGCGGCTCAAATATTTCACTTTTGGAGATCTTTAAGGTAGATAAACGGAAGGGTTGTTTGTCCTGCAGTGTCTCCCGCATTCCTCCGACCAGTATTACGACAGACAATAATGCAAATACCGCAGATACCTGGAACATGATGTGGATATCCCAGTGGTTAGTGATATAACCGCCGATAGCCGGTCCCATAGCTAGACCTATTGTGCTGAACAGGCCAACCATTCCCATTGCTTCCGCCCGGCGGGTAGAAGGTACAATGTCGGCAACATAGGCGGCTGTACCGGTAGGTTTGAATCCTGTGGAAAAACCATGAAAGAAACGGAGCAATAAAAATGCGCCTACAGAGCTGACGAGTGGGTATAACAGGCTGCACACCACACACACCAGCGAGCCAAAGATCATGACAGGTACACGACCGATCGTATCTGTCAGCTTTCCGCTGAAGGGGCGGGACAATCCTGCCATCAACGTAAAGAGCGCAAGTATATATCCTTTGTAGTCCTCACCACCCATCCGGGTCAGATAGGCAGGCAATTCCGGTAGCAACATGTTAAAGCTGGCGGAAAACAGTGCATTGCTGAGGCATAACATCACAAAATGGAAAGTGTAAATTCTCCCGGGCGACTGATCCATGCTGCAAAGTTACAATAAAGGGCAGAACCCCAGCCCGTTAAAGGGAAAAATACAACTTATATTATTTATCGACCTGCGGGTAGTAAATTTGTGAACACCCCCAAAATACAGGTATGGAAAACAAAGAGCTCCGTTTGGCAGTCCTCATCGATGCAGACAATATTCCTTACGCCAGCGTAAAAGCCATGATGGAAGAAGTAGCCAAATACGGGATACCGACTTTTAAACGGATATATGGAGATTGGACAAAACCCACACTCACCGGCTGGAAAACAGTCCTGCTGGATAATGCGATTACACCTATACAACAATACAGCTACACCAGCGGCAAAAATGCGACAGACTCCGCTATGATCATAGACGCGATGGACATTCTTTATACCGGGAGAGTGGATGGGTTCTGCCTGATCACGAGCGATAGTGATTTCACCCGTCTGGCCACCCGCCTGCGGGAGGCCGGGATGCGTGTGTTCGGACTGGGAGAGAGAAAGACGCCCAGCGCTTTCCGTGCTGCCTGCGACAAGTTCATCTACCTGGAGATCCTGGCAGATACAGGTAAGGAATCATCTGCCAAACGGAAAACAGAGAAGGGAAATGGAAAAGGCATCAGCAAGGCCGATAAAGAGGTCATAAACATGCTGTCGTCCAGCATAAATGATATTGCAGATGAAGATGGCTGGGCCTACCTGGGAGAGCTGGGAAACCTGTTGCTGAAGAAACAACCAGACTTCGATGCCCGCAACTATGGGTATAACAAGCTGTTACAGCTGATCAAAAGCTTTGAAAATTTCGAAATAGATATCCGGGAAAGCAGCCGTAAAATGGGAAAGCTGGTATATGTCAGGGTAAAATAAGACATAAAAAAAGCTGCTTTACCATGGAGTAAAACAGCCTTCTTAATATCTTAATAAGTTGGATACTAGCGCTTAGCGTATTTGATAGCTGCGTAGAGGAACATTAATGCGAACAGAGCGATAACTGCAAAAGTCAGATAATGAGCAACCTTGTCTCCAGCCCTGTAAAAATCGGTAGTCTCTACGTTATTGATTACTTCAAGCAACATAAAAATAATGTTTAGTGGTCCGGGCTGCAAGTTAGCGCATTCTGTTTAAAAATCCCAACATGCATATCTGCCTAATAGTTCGCCAGTTGCTCTATACATTGATGCATACGTGTTTTAGCCAGGAAATTTTTCTCGAGTGGCGCGGCAAACGGAACCGGCGTATCCAGTCCTGCACAGCGCATCACAGGGGCATCCAGTAGCGAAAAGCAATGTTCTGCTATCCATGCGCTGATCTCTCCGCCCAGCCCGCCGGTAAGCGTATCTTCATGAAGAATTAAAACTTTCCCCGTGGCGGCCACGGCCTCTCTGATAGCCGTATAATCCAATGGCAACAAGGTACGAAGGTCCAGTATGTGAATAGATAACTGCGGATGTTGTTGTGCATATTCCAGCGCCCAGTGTACACCTGCACCGTAGGTGATGATACTGACGTCTTCCCCTGCCTGCACTACTTTCGCTTTCCCTATCTCAATAGTGTAGGGCGCTTCCGGCACAGGCCCGCTGATACTGCGGTACAAAGCTTTATGCTCGAAGTACAATACAGGATTGGGATCTGCAAACGCTGCCAGTAACAAGCCCTTGGCATCTGCCGGAGTAGCCGGGTATACTACTTTCAGTCCGGGTACATGTGTGAACCAGGCTTCATTACTCTGGGAGTGGAAGGGGCCAGCCCCTACACCTGCACCTGCCGGTAGCCGGATCACCACATCGGCAGTCTGCCCCCAGCGGTAATGTATCTTCGCCAGGTTATTGACGATCTGGTTGAAACCGCAGGTTACAAAGTCGGCAAACTGCATCTCCACCATACTCTTATATCCCATAATGGAAAGTCCCAGTCCGGCGCCCACAATGGCGCTTTCACATAAGGGCGTGTTTCTCACCCTTTCCTTTCCATACTTTGCTACGAAACCATCCGTGATCTTAAAAGCACCGCCATATTCCGCAATATCCTGTCCCATCAGTATCAGGTTAGGATACTGTTCCATCGCCTGATCCAGGCCTTCGGAAATAGCATCGATGAAACGCTTATCATGTGTAGCCCCGTTGGCTATTGGTGGAATAGGAGAAGGAGGGGGGGCGTAAATATCTTTCAGTTCATCCCCGATACTAACGGGCGGAGATACTGCTGCCAGGGCGGTATTTATCTCCCGGTCTATTTCCTGTTTCAGCGTCTCCCGGATATCATGAATGCCTTCTGTGTTGATCAGTTGCAGATATTCTAAGAAACCTTCAAAATGCTGGATAGGGTCCTGTTTAGCCCATTCTTCCAGCAGGGCGGGAGGGACGTATTTAGTGCCGCTGGCTTCCTCATGTCCCCTCATGCGGAAGGTCATGGCCTCTATTAAAACCGGCTGTTGTTCCTGCAGGGCATGACGTTTCGCTTCTTTTACAGCGTGATACACTTCCAGGAGATTGTTCCCGTTAATGCGCATTCCCCGCATGCCATAGCCTGCTGCTCTTTGTACGAGTTGTTCACAGCGGTATTGTTCTTCTACCGGTGTGCTCAACCCATAGCCATTGTTTTCTATCAGGAAGATGACAGGCAAATCCCATACAGCCGCCACATTCAGCGCTTCATGGAATTCGCCCTCACTGGTACCCCCTTCGCCGGTAAAGGCCAGCGATACCTTGTCTTCTTTTTTTAGTTTATGTGCCAGGGAAATGCCATCAGCAATGGAAAGCTGAGGTCCCAGGTGAGAGATCATGCCACAGATATGATGTTGCCGGCTGCCGAAGTGAAAGGAACGTTCCCGTCCTTTGCTGAACCCCAGTGTACTGCCCTGCCATTGGTGGAAGAGCTGCTGCAATGGCATCTGCCGTGCAGTGAACACACCAAGGTTTCTGTGCAGGGGCAGGATCCATTCGTCGTTATCCAACGCTAAAGTGGCGCCTACAGCAATGGCTTCCTGTCCGATACCGGAAAACCATTTACTTACTTTTCCCTGCCGCAGCAACAACAACATTTTCTCTTCTACCAGGCGGGGATATAACAGGGCTTTGTAAAAAGCCAGCAGTTCCCCGTCACTGATATGTGCACGTTCAAAATACATGGTATTAAACTCAATCGTTATCGCCTCCCGCTATACTATGCATAAAACCACTAACAACGGTGAGCACCAGGCTGAATATCAGCGCCCACCAGAATCCGTCCACTTTGAATCCTTTTACAAGGTTGGACGCCAGCAGTATAATAATAGCATTGATCACCAGCAAAAACAATCCCAGTGTAATTATCGTAGCAGGAAGTGTCAGTATTATCAGTATTGGTTTTACCAACAGGTTCAAGATAGCTAATACTAATGCGAGCACAAGGGCAGTCGTAAAATCCTTAATAGTTACACCTGGCAATACGTATGCAGAAAGCATCGCTGCCAGCGCCGTTACAAGTAAGCGGATGAGAAAATTCATGTGATGAAATTTTTCGGGAAGGTAACAAAAATTGATGCTATACCGGCTTACAGAAAATCATCGCTTTCCCTGTAAGCTTTTATGAGAGCCAGTTCTCCCTCTTTACCAGGGTTGGCATTACCGTGCTCCATACCCAGCACACCCTTAAAGCCTTTTTTATGTAAGTGCTTGAAGATGTTCTTATAATTGATCTCGCCGCTGGTGGGTTCCTTACGGCCAGGATTATCACCTATCTGTATATATGCAATTTCATCCCAGCAGAGGTCCATAACAGGGATCAGGTTGCCGGTGTTGCGCTGCATGTGATAGATATCGTAAAGAATCTTGCAGCTAGGGCTGTTTACAGCCTTGCAGATGCCATAGCTCTGCTCTGCAGTACGCAGGAACAGGTCAGGGTTATCGCTTAACGGTTCCATTACCATGATCAGTCCCTCCTTTTCCAGTACCTCAGCTCCCATACGAAATGCCTCGATCACATTACCTGTCTGTACACCAATGGGCAGGTTCCTTTCAAAATAACCGGGTACCACAGTCGCCCATTTGGCATTCACGCGTTTCGCCGTTTCCAGTGCCTGTTTACATATTTTTACGAAAGCATCCTTGTACTCCTGTTTGCCGGTAGTGAGGGATACCTTCCAGTTGTCGCCGGCATCGATCACAAATACGCCCATCTGCATACCCAGTTTGCTGAGCAGCTTTCCGATCTTTTCCTGTTCTGCAGGATCGCGTTTCATCAGGCCATTATCTTCAATAGCACGGAAACCCTGATCATACATAAATTGGATCTGGTCTAAGAAGTTGGCGCCGGCGCTGTTTTTAAACATCCCATCGTGAGGGGCATAGTTCAGATTAAAGGTTTTCCCGGCAGGTGTTGGGTTGAGATCATTGTGTGCTGCCGCAGCTGCTGTACTGCCAATAGCCAATGTGGATAGTCCTGCCAATGTGCTTTGCTGAAGGAATTTTCTTCTTTCCATAACGTTAAAGGGTTGATTGCATGAATACTAAATGTAATCGCTTTTTGATTCTGTTGCAAGGGGCCGTGAAGGAAAAGTGTATACTTGACGCCTTTTCGTAGAAAAACGTTGCATTCCATTATTTGATTTAATAAATTCACAGGTATTACAGGTTTTATCTTTCAAGAAGTGTTATGAAAAACAGACTATTGGCCTTATCGCTGGGAAGCATGCTGACCAGCGTCGCGTTCGCACAGGAAACTAACAACCAGCCGTTTACTACGTATGAAGAGAAGCTGCCCGGAACAGCATTGAGCTTTAAAATGGTACCCATCCCCGCGGGAGAAGTCACAATAGGAAGCCCGGAAAATGAGAAAGGACGAGACGCCGACGAAGGCCCTCAGAAAAAAGTAAAGATCGCTGCTTTCTGGATGGGCGCTAATGAAGTAACCTTCGAACAGTATGATATATACTCCGATCCGGAGAAAGATAAAACACCCATTCCGGATGGAATGACAAGGCCCAGCCCTCCTTATATAGATCTGACGCTTGGTATGGGAAAAGTGGGAGGTTACCCGGCGAATAGCATGAGCCAGTACGGTGCGCTGATGTACTGCAAATGGCTGTATGCCAAAACAGGAGTTTTCTACCGCCTCCCCACAGAGGCTGAGTGGGAATATGCCTGCCGTGCAGGAGCTACCACCGCTTATCCTTTTGGTAATGATGCGTCAAAGCTGAAGGAATATGCCTGGTATGCCGACAACAGCGATGACAAGTATCATAAAGTAGGAGAATTGAAACCTAATGCCTGGGGACTGTACGACATGCTGGGGAATGTAGCCGAATGGACGCTGGACCAGTATGACGAGCAGTACCTGCAGCATGTGTCAGATACAGACCCCTGGAATAAGCCAACAGCCAAAACGCCCAGGACCATCAAAGGTGGTAACTATCATGATAACGCCGCCATGCTGCGTAGTGCAAGCCGCCTGAAGTCTGATCCGAACTGGAACCGCCGGGACCCGCAGGTACCTAAAAGTTACTGGTGGAACGCAGATGCGCCCTTCGTTGGATTCCGTATAGTTCGCCCACTTAAACAACCGACAAAAGAAGAGGCCGAGCAATTTTTTGAAACCGTCATAGATCAATACAAAGGAGCAAGATAACAGCCAAAAAAAGGGCTGCGCTACTGTTCTGTACATATCCCCACATTAACTCATAAAAAAACTTATCATGCAACAGGAAGAACTAAATCAATTCCACGGAAAAACCCGCAGAGACTTTATGAAACAATCGTCTCTTTTAGCCGGCGGACTGCTGGCGGCTCCTATGCTGTCCCAGGCCAACTTCTTTTCAGGCGCAGACAATGTTATCAAGATAGCCCTGATCGGTTGTGGTGGTCGCGGTACCGGTGCGGCAGTACAGGCGCTCAGTACAAAAGAAAATGTACAACTGGTGGCAATGGCGGATGCTTTTGCCGACAGGTTGAACACCAGCTATAACAATATCAAAGACGAGGTAGGCGATAAGCCCGGCCGTCTGAATGTAAAGGAAGAAAACAAGTTCGTCGGTTTCGACGCATATCAGAAAGCCATTGCATTGGCTGATGTCGTGATACTGGCAACACCTCCGGGTTTCCGTCCTATTCATTTCGAAGAAGCAGTGAAACAGGGAAAACACATCTTCATGGAAAAACCGGTAGCTACTGATCCTGCTGGTATCAAAAGAGTACTGGACGCCGCTGAAGTAGCGAAATCGAAGAAACTGAATGTGGTGGTAGGCTTACAGCGCCGCTACCAGACCTCTTACCGTGAGATGTATAAACGTTTCCAGGATGGCATTATCGGCGATATCGTGTCTATGCAGGTATGGTGGAACCAGGGCGCGCTGTGGGTAAAACCACGTAAACCTGAGTATACAGAAATGGAATACCAGATGCGCAACTGGTATTATTTCAACTGGCTGTGTGGCGATCATATCGTAGAACAGCATATCCACAATATCGATGTGGGTAACTGGTTTATGAACGATTATCCGGTAACAGCAGTGGGTATGGGTGGCCGTTCCGTACGTACAGGTAAAGAGTTCGGTGAGATCTATGATCACCACTTTGTAGAATACCGCTTTGGCAATGGTGTGGTGATGAACAGCCAGTGCCGCCACTGGAAAGATGCCGACAGCAGGGTAGATGAAGAGATTGTGGGAATAAAAGGTCGTATGCTGATGGATAAGGCCGTGATTAAAGATCACAAGGGAAAGGTGCTGTACCAGTTTGATAAGAAAAATGAGAACCAACCTTACCAGGCGGAACATGATGAACTGTTTGCCGCTATCGCAAAAGGAGAATATAAGTTCTGGGATGCAGAGAGGGCAGCTAAAACAACGCTGACCGCTATTATCGGCAGACTGGCTACTTATTCCGGACAGACGATTGCCTTTGACAAGGCGCTCAATTCAGGTCTGAACCTGCAGCCCGCCAAGTATGCCTTTGATGCAGCTCCTCCAATCGTGCCGGATGCATCAGGCAACTACGCCTACGCAAAACCTGGCATTACTAGATATTTTAGCTAATGCGTAGTATATTTATAAAAAGGATATTGGAGGCCCCGTTAAGGGGCCTTCGCTTTACAGGATGTATATGAGACTAATCAGGATTGTTTTATCAGGCTGCCTGCTGCTCCTGGTGAAGCAGATAACTTTCGCACAAAATAGCCAGATCAGAAAATGGGCAGAAGAGGAATTGCTGAGCAGCCCGGCCCTGCGACAGGCACATACCGGTATCTGTATCTATGAACCAGCCACGGGGAAATACTGGTATAGCTACCAGGATGATCATTATTTCACACCCGCCTCCAATACCAAGATATTCACACTATATACCGGCCTGCGTTTGCTGGGCGACTCTCTGCCGGCAATGCGTTACCTGGAAACAGATTCTGTATTGTATGTGAAGGGCACTGCAGATCCTGCCTTCCTGCATCCGGACTATACCCTGCAACCTGCCTGGCAGTTGTTACAGCAGACTAATAAACGCATCACGATAGTACCCACTGTAACGGAGAATAAACGTTTCGGTCCGGGATGGGCATGGAGTGATTACCAGGACTATTACCAGTCAGAACTAAATGACTGGCCTATGTACGGCAACGTGGCGCACATCCGTCATCATGGAGATACGACAACGATCTATCCACGCATGTTCAGCGATACAGCGCATTTCTCTTTCCAAAGAGATGATAGCCTGGAAGAGCTTCTGGCAGAAAGAGATGAACGGAGTAACCGCTTCTCGCTGACCTTTAATGGAAATGACAGGAGTGTCCAGGAAGCAGAAGTGCCCTTCATAACAGGCAATGCCGGCGACCTTGCTTACAGGCTGCAGGATACCTTGCACAAGCCGGTTACTGTGCTGACAGATGGAACAGTATTGCCGTCGACTGCTTTTACATTGCTGAAAGGTATTCCGGCAGATTCCCTGTTCCTGCCGATGATGCACAGAAGTGATAACTTCTTTGCCGAGCAGACGCTGATGATGTGTGCTGCGCGCCTCTGGGATACGATCAGTACTGATCGCATTATTGAGTTGATGGGAAAGAGCTTCCTGGCTAATTTACCGGATACGCCTAAATGGGTGGATGGTTCTGGCTTGTCCAGATACAATCTGTTCTCGCCGAGAGACTTTGTAAGCGTATTATCAGATATGTATAAAACCTATCCTGCAGAAAGACTGTATGCGCTGTTCCCGACAGGCG
This sequence comes from Chitinophaga filiformis, assembly GCF_900102545.1. Taxonomy (GTDB): domain Bacteria; phylum Bacteroidota; class Bacteroidia; order Chitinophagales; family Chitinophagaceae; genus Chitinophaga; species Chitinophaga filiformis. The sequence continues at coordinate 1,533,045 of NZ_FNBN01000001.1, forward strand.
GTAAAGGCACACTGAGAAACTACTACAAACAACAGTTTGTCCACGCCAAAACAGGCACCTTATCCGGTTGTGTGGCACTAAGCGGATACCTTGTTACTAAAAAGAACAAGACGCTGGTATTCAGCGTACTGGTCAACAACCATAACAATAGCGCCACAAACGTCAGAAGAACGGTAGAACATTTCCTGACACAGGTTTGGGAGAAGTACTAGTTGATGGAATAGTTCATCAGCCGGACGGTATCGGTAGGGGAGATGGTTTCAATGTAGCCTATCCCCAGCGCGTAATAATAAGTGGCAATGGTGCCAGCCGGATACGCCGTTTCTCCAACCAATACAGCAGCATCCTGCCGTACAACGATGACATTTTTATATTCCTTGCCCAATACGGTATGCGTTATCTGTTGACCCAGAATATGATACTGTAGTAAACCTTTCTGCTCTAAACCGGATACGGCTACAGATACAGTGTCGTTCCAGGTGGCCCCTTCACTGTAATCATCGTGCAGAAATAATCTGTCTCCGCCCTCCAGTTGATAGTCCTGCAGCGATACTCCCGGTTCATACAGGAAATAACTGCCGTTGTTGCAGCGGATAAACTGATCGATATAACCGTCGTTAAGAATGGAATACTGATGCCCACTGATTGTAGTGTCACCTCTTACCTCAAGCGTATATTGTGAGGTATCCCCGCTACTATTCGTATACTGATAGGTAAAGGAAGACCCGGTAGAGTAAGGTGCGTAGCCGCAATGGAAATCAGTTTTGAGACCCTCAAGACTTTTTTCTTTACGACAGGCAGACATAGAGAATATGGATAATGCTCCGACAAAAAACATTGACCTATACAACATATATAGACGCAAAAGTTAATAGAATGTACAGGGAACATAGGAATCGTAAGCGGCGTAAATGTAGTAAAAAACTGATGGCAGCGAAATGAATAAATTATTGTGTTTCAAAAATAAAAAGATTTAGTTACACACTTTTAACGAAGGAGCAATCGTTCCGCTATTCGCCTGCAGGGTGGTGGTGGACGTGTTGTTGTTACGGTTGTCTGTAGCGGTGAGCGTAACGGTGGTTGGCTGATTATTACAGCGCACAACAGTGAGGTTGAATCTACCATTATAAATATGGGCGGCATAGTTCCGGTAATCCACATTGACGATCACCGTGCCATTTACCACATTGAAGCGATCACAGTCTCTCGCTATTCCATTGATCACCAGGGTTTGGTTTTCAGGAAGAGCAACGCTTATATTGCTGATCTCTGTAGCGGCGTTAAAAGGGCCGATCTCCTGCTGACGGAGCAGATTGAGGCAATTGTCTGTCAGGGTCATAATCAACGGTACATTGGAGGCTGCTTTACCATAGTAGATGCCATCCACATTGGTATATCCAAATGTGGGGATTAAGTCTGTTTTTGTAAGCACGGTAACGCGTGTATTAGATACCGGCGCGTTCAGTTGATCCGTTACTTTGGCCGTAAGTGTGATCTGCGGGAATGTCGTTGCACAAGCCCAGAAGCCAGCCTGATTGGCTGTACCAACATAGTCATTTCCCTGGCGGGTAGCCTGCCCCTCTTCTTTCCAGAAGCCGGTAGCGCTGTCGAAATGCCATAAAGGTATCTGCTGCGGAGCACTGGACGTGAGTTCACTGGGAATCATAATCTGAAAGCTTGCAGGTTTCGCCGGATTAGGTTGGAGCACAGCTCTGGCAATATCTTCCATCGTGAAAACAAGCATGCTGAATACACGCAGGCCCATCTGTCTGTTGTTCTTATCAATCCCCCGTAGGTCTCCCGGCATCTGGTCTGCTATGGTACTGCCTTCGGGGTGTATGTAAAAGGAACGGACAGTCGCTGTACCGTTGTATGGCTGGTTATCGGCCGTGAGAATAGCATTAGGGGGGAATGTAAGAGTGCCTTCGGGGAATGGAATAAGATCGCCGGTAGTGGCATCAATATTATTCTCGTTTTGAAGTATTAACTCTACCTGGATATACTGTTGCTCGCCCTCACGTACCATGAGCGTCCGGTATCCCTTGAAATAGCCAAACTTTTCCACACTTACCACTGCAGCGTCGTCTGGTACCCTGACATCTTCCAGCAGGAAATGTCCGTCTTCATTTGTTGCAGCGGTTTCACCACCGGCACTTACAACTGCATTGTGTACCGGCTGTAATTGTTCATTCAAAATGCGGCCCTCAATGCTGGTCTGTACTATTTGAACGGGAGGAGTGATATCCGGCGGGGTTCCTTCCTCAGAAAGCATTTTTTTACACCCACTCACCAGGAGTAAGAACAATAACGTTGGCAGTATTGGGGACCATCTTGCTAAGTGCATAAAAATCTGGGGATTGGGATTATAATCGTTGCAGTAAATATAGCACTTAAGCGGCTGATATCCAAAGAAAAAGGGGAAAGCTTTGCAGCCTTCCCCTTTGATTATCATTAAGTTGCATAAGCTTATACGCCCAGGCTCCAGCCCTGACGATATGTTCTTTTTACAAACTGGTTGGCATCATCAAAGTTGGTGATCTTCATTTCTTTACTATCCCACAGCAGTTTGATATAACGGCCTGGGAATGTGGTTCTTCCGTCTTTTTCTTTCTTGATGTCGAAGCTTCTGATGGCCAGGTTTGCCATTAACAGCGTTTCTGTAAGCGGACCAGCAATAGAGAACGGAGAGCTGATCGCTTTGTTCTTATCGCTGTTGTAACCTGCGATAGCTGCATTCACCCACTGTACATAGTGCCCTTCCGGTACACGTGCGATAGTCTGTGGTGTGTTGGTCGTTTTAGTCTTGCTGGTAGGCAGCAACTGAGGATCCCTACCGTAAGTGCCACACATCATCTTACCTTTATCGCCGATCAGGATAGCGCCGTTACCACCGTCGCCCATTACTTCATTAGGACCCAGTTCTTCCGGACGTTCCGGCTGGATACCACCATCCATCCAGTGGAGAGTGATCTCTTTACCGTTCTTGCCATCAAATTTCAGGATCACGTGAGAAGACGGAGGACAGCTTTCCGGGAAATAACCACGTTTGAACTCATCTACATATACGCTACCCACGCTGCACTCCACTGATTTAGGATAGCCCAGGCCCAGTATACGGAAAGGAGGTTCTATGATATGACATCCCATGTCGCCTAATGCACCGGTACCATAATCCCACCAGCCACGCCAGTTGAAAGGCACCAGTTTATCAATATAATCTTTGTAAGGAGCAGTACCCAGCCAGAGATCCCAGTCGAGTTCCTTTGGTACTTCAGCTTTCATGCTTGACCATGGAATACCCTGTGGCCATACCGGACGGTCTGTCCAGCAATAAACGGTATGCACGTCGCCTACCAGGCCTGCATTATACCATTCCATCATCTGGCGTACACCGTCGCCGGAAGCTCCCTGGTTACCCATCTGTGTCACCACTTTATGTTTCTTGGCGCCGGCAGTCAATGCGCGTGCTTCGAAGATGTCGTGGGTGAGTGGTTTCTGCACGTACACGTGCTTACCCAGCTGCATGGCTGCCATAGCAGCTACGGCGTGCTGATGGTCTGGGGTAGATACAGTAACAGCATCTATATTTTTATGCTCTTTATCGAGCATTTCCCGGAAGTCCTTATAGAATTTCGCTTTGGGAAAACGGGCAACAGAGTTGGCTGCCCTGCGGGTATCAACGTCGCACAGATATGCAATATCTGCCGGGCCTTTGGCGATCTCAGACAGATCGCTTTCACCTTTACCACCCACACCTATACCGGCTACGCGCAAACGATCACTGGGTGCAATAAAACCTTTACCTCCTAATACGTGACGTGGAACGATCATAAAGCCGGCCGCTGCCAGAGCGCCGTTCTTTAAAAATGATCTGCGGGATTCATGACTTCCCTGATTGTTTTTTTCCTGGACCATAAGTAACAAAATTTACCGATCAATATAATAGAAAATGAGAGAAAGTGCCTGTTAATAGTGATGTATGGAGTATTGGACTACTTATCCCAGGTCATCACCTTACTCCTGTCCTCCATTTTCACATAGAGCGGCAACAGCTTTTCGTCGTATGCCAATCCATAATGCTCCAATACATCAGCCGGAACACCATCCCACTCATTCGGCGTATTGCCCTTGTAACCAATATCTTTGATGCCCATCTGGGTAGTAAAGAAACCATTCGCCGTCAGGTCTCTCATCAGGCTGAAGAAGGCTGCACCCTGTACCATGTCTGGTTTTACCTGTTCAGGATAGGCAATCTGATCTATCAGTTCAATCTGTTGCTGGTGAGTACAATCTGTAAAGGCGTTATTATAACGTTTCGCACATTGTATATCCAGCCAGCGCAGTCCTCCGCGAAGCGGCAGTTTGAACTGTGGCTGGTCTTTTGCCATGAACTCGATAAACTCCGGTACCTTGGCTTCTGAAGCGCTGCCGGAATGTTCATCAGCAGGAATAATGATATCTGCAAGTACGGTGATCGTCTTCATCTCTGCGGCAGTAAAAAACGTTTCTGCCATCAGCGCGGCATCTCTTGCAGCTTCCGGTTCGGTACGGCCATAGGATGGCAACTTTCCTGCTCCGTCTTTATCTTTTGTGGCTGTCTTCTTATCGTCACAGCCGGTCAGAATAGCGCCCACCGAGAGAGAGCCAATGGTCAGCGCTTTGAGTGATTCCCTTCTGTCCATATTTCAAATGAGTTGAGTCGTGTTAAATGTTTTGTTTCTTCAGTTCGCCCATGATGTATTCTGATGCACGCATGGATAAAGCCAGGATTGTCCAGGTAGGGTTCTTGTCTGCCTGTGATACAAACGGACCACCATCTACAACGAACAGGTTCTTCACATCATGTGCCTGATTGTATTTATTCAGTACAGAACGTTTAGGATCATCGCCCATGCGGGTAGTACCTACTTCGTGGATGATCCTGCCGGGAGTTTCCAGTCCGTACATGGTTTCAGCGCCGGGTTTAGTACCAAGCGGAACACCGCCCATTTCATGGATGATCTGTTCAAAAGTATCCTGCATATGTTTGGCCTGTTTGATCTCATGATCGCTCCAGGTGTAATTAAAACGTAACACAGGAATACCCCACTTGTCCACTACTTTCGGATCTATTTCGCAGTAGTTGTCTTCACGCGCAATACATTCTCCTCTACCGGCAAAACCAACGGTAGCACCGTAGAAGCGACGGTAATCATCTTTCAATGATGCACCATAGCCACCTGCTGGTTTGAGTTTACCATCACTGCCGGGGTATTTTCCATTGAAACGTTCAACACCGGAGAAGCCGCCATAGGAAGGCATGCGCATACCGCCACCGAATTCTATATGATAGCCACGGGCGAAGTCCAGTTTCTTATTATCCTCCCACCATGGAATGTACACATGCATACCACCCACACCATCTTCATTATACCGCTTATGGTCCATCAGTTTTGGCATGAAGGCCGCACGGGACGAACCGGTAGAATCATGCAGGTATTTACCAACCACACCACTTGAATTGGCTAATCCATTAGGATGCTGTGCTGATTTTGAATTCAGCAACAGGCGGGCAGATTCACAAGCACTGGCAGCAAGTATTACTACTCTTGCCCTCACTGTATATTCCTGGAGATCAGTTTTATCCACAAAGGAAATGCCGGTAGCCTTACCTTCTTTATCAGTCAATACTTCACGAGCCATGGCGTTATCGTACAGGTCTACGTGTCCGCTTTTCATAGCAGGCTTCACCAGTACGGAAGAAGAGGAGAAGTCAGCATACACCTGGCAGCCGCGGTTACACTGTCCACAGAAGAAACAGGCGCCACGCTCTTTATTTACCGGGCGTGTCAGCATAGACATACGTGCAGTGATAACCGGAATGTTCAGTTTCGCACCCGCCTTTTGCAGCATCAGTTCGTGCAGCCTTGGTTTGGGCGGAGGCAGGAAATAACCATCCGGTTCATTGGGAAGACCTTCTTTGGTGCCGAATACACCGATCATTTTATCGACACGGTCGTAGTAGGGCGCTACATCTTCATAGCTGATCGGCCAGTCGTCGCCATGACCATCGTAACTCTTATGTTTAAAGTCCCGCGGACCAAAACGCAGGGAGATACGTCCCCAGTGATTGGTACGTCCACCCACCATACGGGAACGGAACCAGTCGAATTTGGTGCCACCGCTGGTCGTGTAAGGTTCTCCTTCTATTTCCCAGCCGCCATAGGCAGCATCGAAATCACCGAAGGGACGGGTAGTAGAGGCGCCTCTGCGTGGTGAAGCATCGGGCCATTTTAATTGTGTGATTTGTTGTGGATCTGCCGGATCATATTTGGGCCCCGCTTCCAAAAGGGCTATTTTAAGACCGGCCTCAGAGAGTATTTTAGCAGCCATACCGCCACCTGCGCCTGAGCCAACAATGCAAATGTCATAAACAGGTCCTTTCTGTTTGATCTGAAAAGCCATATCGTGGATAATTTAATTGAGCTAAAGTGATTTTAAATCTATAAATTATTTTCTAAGGTTGCTAGCAAAAAAGTATAAAAGGAAATTTGTAAAAACATAGTAATGGAATATATAATAGGAGTGGATCTTGGAACAAGCAGCGCCAAAGTATTGGCAGTACGGCAGGACGGAAAAGTGATGGCTCACTCGCAGCAGGAATATCCTATCCACAACCCCGTACCCGGGCAAAGTGAACAGGACCCGGATGTGATACTGGAAGCAGTGAGAAACGGTATAAGAAGTGTGGCCACGATCATGAAGGACGCACCTGCGGCAGTGTCTTTCAGCACGGCCATGCATAGCGTGATGGCGGTGGATAAAGAGGGTAAGGCATTGACTCCCTTGATCATATGGGCGGATAACCGGAGTCAGGCTGTGGCGGATCGCTTACGTAAGACGCCTTTATCAGCTACGTTGCATCAGCAGACTGGCACACCCGTGCATGCAATGTCTCCCCTGTGTAAGATCATCTGGTGGAAGGAAGAAGCGCCAGACATCTTCCAGTCTGCCGCCCGTTTCATCGGTATCAAAGAATATATCTTTTATCATTTCTTTGGCCGGTATATTACAGACCATTCCACCGCGTCTGCTACCGGTTTGTTTAATATTCATGACCTGACCTGGAACAAGACCTCCCTGGAAACCGCCGGTATTACAGCAGCACGGCTGCCGGAGGCGATAAGCAGTGACAGCATTATTGAGGGGCTACTGGAAAATGTAGCCCGCGACCTGGGATTGCCTCCCGATACACGTTTCATAGCCGGCGCCAGTGATGGCTGCCTGGCACAGCTGGGTAGTAATGCATTGGACAAAGGGCATGCTACATTGACCATCGGTACCAGCGGGGCAGTGCGTATGACCATTGATCAGCCGGTGACGGATTCAGGGGAGAGGCTATTCACATATGTACTTACGCCAGGACATTTTGTAACCGGGGGCGCGATCAATAACGGGGGAGTGGTGTTGCAGTGGTACCTGGACTCCTTCCTGCAAACAGTTTCCGATAAACCGCTGCAGGTGGATACTGGTTTACAACAGGCGCTGAATACACCTCCGGGAGCAGAAGGACTCCTATGTCTGCCCTATCTCCATGGTGAACGTGCACCTGTATGGGATGGACATGCCAAAGGTGCTTTCATTGGTGTACAACCACAACATACAACCTGGCATTTTTTACGCGCTTTATTGGAGGGAATGGCGTTCGGACTGCTAAGTATTACCGAGGCCCTGGAAGAAACCGCGGGAAAAGTAGAGAAGATCTCTGTCAGTGGAGGATTTACCCACTCGCCGGAATGGGTACAACTCATGGCAGATGTATTCCAGCGCCCGATGTACCTGCGTCATGAAAGCGACGCTTCTGCCATGGGCGCTGTACTCCTGGGATTCCAGACATTAAAGCTCACCACCAGTTTTGCTTCCGTAGAAGAAAAGGTATTCTCTCCGGCAGCGGAGCATGCGGAAGTTTATAAAAACGCCTATGCTGTGCATGGAAAATTATATGCAGCACTGAAAGACATATTCCCGGTTATCCAAACATCTTAGCCAGGTCTGTCAGCTTAAAGGAAATATACGTGTACTTGCCGCCTGGCGCTGCATTTGGCATAGAACAGGCGAACAGTTCATCGATAATATTCTGCATTTCGCGGGTAGACAATGACTTACCGCTTGGAATGGAATTATTACGGGCCATGGAGCGGATCAGCTGTTCCCTGCGGGGAACCTTGAGCTCCATGCTGAAGTTCTTGAATTGCTCCAGCAATCCTTCTATGCTTGCCTGCTCATTACCACTCTGAATGTCTGCCGGCGTACCTCTTACGACAAACGTATTATTGCCGAAAGGCTCCAGGTCATACCCCAATACCTGCAGATCAGGGAGCATTTCCGTGAGTAGGGCAGCATCTGCCGGAGGTAATGGCAATGTTTGCGGGAACAGGCTTTGCTGAGTAGCCATCGGGCTTTCCTGTACGGCACGTTGATAACGTTCATACAGAATGCGCTCATGGGCAGCCTGCTGATCTATCAGGATAAAACCTGACTTGATCTGTGAGAGGATATATTGCTGATGTACCTGTACCGGTACTTTCTGATCAATGGTAGTATCCTGCCAGCGCTCGTCTATCATAGATGCAGCTGAAGGACGGTTCTCCACAGGAGAGGAGGTGGTAAAGCGCGCCTCTTCCTGTATTCTGCCAATCGTGTCATTTGCAGCGATCGCCGCTGGTTTACCGGAACCATACAGGTCTTTCCAGTGTTTCAGGTTACTGCTGCTGGTTGTATCGATGGTGTGCGCCTGGTTAGCCTGTGTAAAGCTCTTGTAGAGAGAAGTATTGACAGACTTGGCCTGCTGTTGTTCTGTGAAAGGTTTGCTCACCGCATCCAGTTGCTGAATACCCGGGTCCAGTTCAAAGTCCAGCGTAGGCGTAATGTTGAACTGTGCCAGCGCATGTTTCACGGCAGATTGTATAAACGCGTACATCACCTTTTCATCGTCGAACTTAATCTCCTGTTTGGTAGGATGTACGTTGATATCCACATGACCCGGATCCAGGTCTATGAACAATACATATAAGGGATAGCTATCCGCCGGTATCATTTCCGCAAAAGCGTTCATGATAGCATGATGCAGATACGGGCTCTTGATAAAGCGGTTATTCACAAAGAAGAACTGGTCTCCACGGGTCTTTTTAGCCGTCTCCGGTTTACCTACAAATCCATACACGTCCATATAGTCTGTCGTTTCCTTGACAGACACCAGCCGGGCATTATAATGCTGGCCGAGGATAGCGATGACACGTTGTTTTAGCGAGCCTTTTTCCAGGTAGAACAGCTGCTGGGTATTGCTGGTAAGGGTAAACTGGATCTGTGGAAAAGCCATGGCCACGCGGATGAATTCATCCACGATGTGCCTCATTTCTGCTGCATTGCTTTTCAGGAAGTTACGGCGGGCAGGTACGTTGAAGAACAGGTTCTTCATAGCAATACTGGTGCCTTCTGCTGTCTGGCAGATCTCTTGTTTTCTTACCGCACTGTTGTCAATTTCTATATAGGTGCCAATGTCTGCACCGCGCAGACGGGTTTTCAGTTCAACCTGTGAAACGGCGGCAATGGATGCCAGTGCTTCACCACGGAAACCCATAGTACGAATGGAGAAAAGATCGTCTATGGTTTGTATTTTGGAAGTGGCATGTCTTTCAAAGCACATGCGCGCATCCGTTTCACTCATTCCCTTTCCGTTATCGATCACCTGTACCAGTTCTTTACCGGCATCCCGGATAATGAGCTGTATTTCTGTTGCACCTGCATCCACAGCATTTTCCAACAGCTCTTTTACTGCTGAAGCAGGCCTTTGTATCACTTCCCCCGCTGCTATCTGATTGGCGATGTTGTCTGGTAATAGATTGATGATATCCGTCACTTATTATGTGCCTTTTGCTGTAAAGTTAGGAAAGTTTAATGTTTGATACCGAAGGTGGGGGTAAAGTGGGGGTAAAGAAGTATGACAGACCAAAAGTATATAAGCAGCAGTTGCTATAGAATTGTTAAATGAATGATAGTACCCGCCTGCATCTGAACCGGAGCAGCCTGCAATTCGTACCTTTATTTATAGCGTAGGAATATAACTTATTCACACGATAGTCTTGTTAATAAGACGTTAATCATAAAATATTTCAGCCATGAACTGGAGGAATCTGATAATTTTGAGCCTTTCCATCTTAGTTAGTAACTGCACCTACTCTCAACAGGAGCCAAAAAATAAGAACATGGAAGACCAGAAAAAGAGTGATGTATACTCAAGAACGGACACCAGCAAAGTGAATCTCACCAACGAAGAATGGAAGGGCCGCTTATCGCCGGAAGTATACAATATCGCGCGTGAAAAAGGTACCGAATACGCGTTTACAGGAAAATATTGGAACAGTAAGGAGGCAGGTACTTATTATTGCGCCGCCTGTGGTAACCCGCTGTTTGTATCAGACGCAAAATTTGAAAGCAGCTGCGGCTGGCCCAGTTTCTTTGAACCGATCACCAAAGGAAGTGTGATCTATGCGCCCGACAATACACACGGAATGCACCGTACCGAAGTAATGTGCGGCCGTTGTAAGGCACACCTCGGACACGTATTCGATGATGGCCCTCCGCCTACCGGTTTACGTTATTGTATCAACTCCGTGATACTTGACTTTGACAAGGCCAAAGAAGCCGATAAAAATTTTAAGGGAAAACATTAACGGTAAATGCCTGATCGCGGATATGCCTGCCAAAGCAGTATAACGTAATCAGGCATTCCAGCTAAGAAAGATAAGACTGTAACTCGTTGACGTAAGATGTTGGCTCGAACTCGATAATCTCATAAAGCGCCAGCTGGTGTTTGTCTAGCGGATCTTCGGCGATGATTGCTTCCACTTCTTTGCGACTCGAAGCTTTACAAATAATCAACCCTCCGGATTTTGGCTTGCGGCGTCCTGCCAGAATAAATTGCCCGCTCTTATAGAACTTCTCCAGAAATGCTCTATGCTGGTCCATATAATGCTCTACGGCAGCTACCGGACGGATGTATTGTAACAGGATTAAGTACATAACAGCGTTTCAATAATAGGATTTATAATCATGTTAGACCTCTTTACACAAAGGTATAAAACTATTGCAGCTTTTATTTTTATAATAATAACGTAGAAATGAATGTTTTATCGCCAATATCCCGTATATGCCCGGCGCAAACGTCCCAAACGCTAATATATAAATAAAATCATTAATTTATAGTAGCCCTCTATAAGGTAGTAAACGAAAAAGAAAGTATTTTAGCGTACTATTCACTCATTATTAATTTTGATCCCCTTATTATGAGAAAAATGTTTTCAAAGGTATTACTCGCTATATCGGCCATAGCTATCCTGCTTACCTCCTGTTCCAAGATGCCGGAGCAAAGCAAATATATTCCCAAAACGGCCAGCCTCGTACTCAGCGTAAACAGCAAACAGATCAGCAAGAAATTGATTACCAACGGTATTACAATGGACAAACTATTTGCTGCAGTACAGGAAAAAGACAGCTCCAGTGAGGCGCAGAAGTTCTGGAAAGATATAGAGAATTCCGGACTGGACCTGCAGGCGAACTCATTCGTGTCTGTAGTATACAGTAAAAATCAGTCTTACGTTACCCTGACCGGTGGCCTGAAAGATGCTGCTAAGTTCGAGGAGTACCTGAAAAAGAACATCAGCAACTTCTCCCTGCAGACGAAGTCTGATTTCAAGTACGTCCTGGAAGACAAACAGGACGCAGTAATTGCCTGGAACAAAAGTACCGTTATCTGCCTGAAAGGTATCGAAGGAGACGCGATGCAGAAAGCAATGCCTCCAACCGGTCTTCCAACACCAGACGGCGATCAGGGCGAAGAATCTTCTGATAGCAATAACGCGCAGCCAGCAAGCCTGGTAACAGCTGCTGACGATATGCAGACCTGGGTGGCTGAAGTAGATCACCTGTTCCACCTGAAAAAAGATGAAACAGCTGGTTCCATAGAAGCGTTCAATGATCTGCTGAAGAACAATGCCGATCTGAGCGTATACATTAATCCTGAGCCAATCTACAGCGCACAGTCAGGTATGATGCCTGCTAACCTGAAAACCTTACTAGCTGGTTGCTACTATACCGGCGCAGTAAACTTTGAGAAGGGTAAAGTTGAAGTAGATGGTGTTTCCTACGTAGGTAAAGACCTCGCTGCTATCTACAAGAAATATGGTAACATGGAAGCCGACCTGGATATGCTGGAGAAATATCCTTCCCAGAACATCACCGGCTTTATTGTATACGGTTTTGATTTCCGTATGATCGGTGATATCGTAAAAAGCACCGGTCTGGATGGTATCGCTAATATGGGACTGCAGAGCTCTGGCCTAACGCTGGACGATATCCTGAACGCCTTCAAAGGACAACTGGTATTCGTTGCTTCTGACTTCCAGGTGAAGAAAAAGCCAAGCCTGTACATAGAGGGCGATTCTACCACCACTCCGGAATCCAAATGGGTGTTTGCTATGAAAGTAGGAGATAAGGCTGCTTTCGATAAAGTAATGTCTTCTCCGATGCTGAAAGGCTTCTTTACTAAACAAGGAGATACTTATGTAATGACACAGAACATGCCTGGTATGCCAGCCATCTCTATCACTGACAAACTGGTAACAAGTGCTTCTGACTCTGCATTACTCCAGGAATACCTGGCTGGTAAAGGCAAAGCAACTGGCCTGGACAACGATTTCGTGAGCAAGATCAAAGGCAAACCAATGGGAGCTTACGTAAACTTCGAAAAGATCGTAAACAACATTCCTGACGAAGAAATCCCTGAAGAAGGCAAGCCCCTGGCAGGAAAGTTCAAGAACCTGTTGAGAGATATGACCGCCGTAAGTAACTCTTTCGATGGTAAAACCCAGCACTCTGAGATCGTACTGAACTTCAAAAACGAGAATGAGAACAGCCTGGTGCAATTGGTAAACCTCGGTACTGAGGCTGCCAAATACATGGAAGAAAAGAAAAAGGCAGATGCTGCCAAAGCCGCTGCTATGGTTGCCGCTGATTCTGCTGCTGCTGTAGCCGCTGATGCAGAAGAAAAAGCAACACACTAATCATAATAACGTATTGAGATAGAATGTCCATGGCGGTTGCAACTGCCATGGACATTTTTCATTTAGAAAAAGCTCTATATTGGGACATCATTAAGAACACCAGTTTCATGCAGATACAGTTAGATAACCTGGTGCCCGTTCCCTTACGTGATAAGATCCTGCAGCGTTCGTCCGATATCTGGAACAGGCCCGTTACATTCACTCCCGGTAGTTTTACTAAAATAAAAGCCCCTTCAGGTACCGGTAAGACAACCCTCGTTCATTACCTGTACCACATCAGAACTGACTATACCGGGCAGGTACTGGTAAATGGTCAGCCCTGGGCATCTTATTCAAAAGGTGCTATTGCCGGTATGCGGCAAGAACAGATCAGCGTAATATTTCAGGACCTGCGCATCTTTGAACAGCTGACCGCCCTGGAAAACATTGAACTGAAAAGAGTGATGAACGCCCAGCCTTATTGTAGCGCAGAGAAGGTGAAAGAAATGGCTGCCCGCCTGAATGTTACCCACGTACTGAACCAGAGCGGGAGAACGCTTTCCTACGGAGAACGCCAGCGTGTGGCTATTATCCGTGCACTGGTACAGCCCTTCCAGTGGCTGATCATGGATGAACCCTTCAGCCATCTGGATGAAGACAATGCGAACCGCGCAGCCCAGCTGATCGCAGAAGAATGTAAAGCCCGTAAGGCTGGATTTATTTTAACAGACCTGGACAACGATACCAGGTTTGCATATGACACATACTACAACTTATGATGCCATCCTTCTACCAGTTACTCAAAAAGATTATACAGACCGGTATCGGTGCGTCCCGCCTGATCATGGCGGCCGGCGGACTGGGTATCGCCATGATACTCCTGCTCATCGCTATCCAGGCACATACCGACTTCGATCAGCTATTGAACAATCAGCAGAATGCCAATGAAAGTGCAGACTTCCTGGTCATCAATAAGAAGATCACCAATGCTATGATGGGACAGAATGCCAAAAGTGAATTCACCCCAGCGGAAATAGCAGATCTCCAGAAACAGCCATTCACAGAAGCATTCGGCTTTATTACTTCCAATCAATACAAAGTAACCGCCGCTGCGCCTGGCGACCTGCATTTCTACACAGATATGTTCTTTGAATCTGTTCCTGACTCATTCATTGATGTGAAGAACGACGAGTGGAAATGGGCGCCGGGTGATAATACCATCCCAATCATCCTGCCCAATGATTTTCTGAACCTCTATAACTTCGGGTTTGCACTCAGCCAGGGGCTGCCGCAGATTTCACAGGAAACAGTAAAGGCATTGCCTATGAAAGTCACCATTTCCCAGGGACTGATGACACAGGAATTCACGGGACGCATTGTCGGCTTTTCTGATCGCATCTCTTCTTTCCTGGTGCCTGTCAGCTTTATGGACTGGGCTAATGGCAAGTTTGGTACCGGGCAGGCGGCATCACCTTCCCGCGTGATCATCAAAACCAAAGATCCATCCAATCCTGTATTGGCAGAATACCTGAAAGACAAAGGCTATACCACCAACCAGGATAAGATCAAGTACAGCAAAACAAAACGCATTGTGCAGATCATTGTATCCGTTATCGGTTTCTTTGGAGTCATCCTGCTGGTGTTTGCGTTGCTGGTATTCAGTATGTTCATCCAGCTGGTAATTGCCAGTTGTAAGAAAGAGATACAGCTGCTGGTGACGCTGGGTACCGCGCCCCGTCAGTTACAACGCTACCTGATGCGCCAGTTTGTACCGCTGTATATTGCAATAGGCATAGTTGCTTTATTGCTGGTGGCAGGACTGCAATGGTGGGCTTCCGTACAACTGGCCGCCCACGAAGTGTTCATTTCAAAATGGATCGCTGTAAGTACCGGCTGTGCCGCTTTGCTGGTAGTTGTGCTAGTGTACATTGTCAACAGGGTCAATGTCAGGAAATACATCAACGCCATCAGCTAACAACATTGTTTTATACACTTAAAATATATTGAGATGTTTGTACACGTCGTAAATTTCTGGCTGAAGCCAGGTCTTTCAGCAGCTGATATCAAAAAGTTTGAAGAAGGAGTACAATCGCTTTCAGCGATCGAATCACTGGTAATGTTCAATGTAGGCAAGCCTGCAGCTACTGACCGTCCTGTGATAGACAAAAGTTACAGCTATTGTGAACTGACTGTGTTTAATGACGAAGCAGGACACGATGTATACCAGCAGCACCCTATACACCTGGCGTTTGTGGAAAACTGCAAGCACCTGTGGGATAAAGTGCTGATCTATGATTCAGAAACGATCTGAATCTGAAAGATCAGGAATCTAATATTATTCAAGGGTGTATCAAGTACGGTACACCCTTTTTCATGCGGATGCCTGATGGAGAGAGGGTATTAAGCGATTCTGAGAACCGTTGTTATACAGTAGGTCTTTCCGGGCAAGGTGAAGTGCCATTAAAGGGAAAAAAGTACCTTTTGCCTCTTTTGTAGCACAGGAGTGCTAAGCCCGGATGTCGGAATCAGGTGTTTCCCAGGTTTAATACCTGTCGCGAATCTCTTTTTCATGTGGCATCACGAATGTTTCCTTCACACGTTCTGACCGTATCAGGTAAGGTATCCAGATCACAGCGGCTACGAATGACTGTACCACTTGTTTTACATTTTCTGTATCCCAGCTCTTCTTTTCGAAGATATAATTGCAAGCCAGATTATCCAGCAGATTAAAGGCCAGGCTGCAGGCCAGGAAGGCGATCATGGCCTTGGGGAAAGTATCCCGTTTATTATAGAAAAGCGATACCAGCATCAGGCTGAAAACCAGCATAGCTATCTGGCTTGCCAGCTCAGTAACCAGCAACAACTGCAAAATGGAAACATTGTGCGTGGCGTTGGTGGCCTTATCCAGTTGTAGCCACATACTGTTGCTGAATATCGATGCACGTATCAGGCCATTGAAGATATTTAAGGGACTAATGAAAACACCAATGGCCATTACTACAAGCCAGCCACCAATCTGTGGCGGATATGAATAAGTGCCTGCCGGCTGTATGGATACCTTGTGAAAGCGTACGGCATAGTGTGCGAATACGGCTGTGAAGAATATCGCCAGGCCGATGACTAACCAGTTTAATCCCTGGGAAGGACCACTACTCTGTGCTCCCTCATCCAGATCCCAATAGAAATTATACGACAGAAATTCATCTATCTGCTTACGCTCTTTGATATAGGTATTCAGAAAACTGGCGGGAATGTGGTCCTGGTAAGTCTCAAAGGTATAATGCATCGTTACCAGGTTGCCATCCACCGAGGGCACAAAGTTTACGGAGTAATAATCATTCTTAATGTGCAGTTCTTCCTCATCTACGGTCCAGGTAGAAGGCATTTCGATTGTGACGGTATAATCCAGTGAGAATGGATAACGCAGGTCCAGCGGCGCCACTTTTCTGTCTTCTTCCGCATAATCCGGTAAGGCATCTCTCAGCAGATTGGCCTTCATGTTGAAGTTGTTGGCGTGTTCCTTTGTACTGTCGCTTTTCCAGGGAGATTGCAGGATATAACGTTCCTTTATCACGATACGGTCACTGTCCGGAATATCTGTTACCTGCAGCGGCGAGTCAATAGTGACGCCACCGTAGGCATTTTTATAATAGTTGAGGAAGGTGCTCTCGTTATCCTTCCGGCTGCTGTTGGCCAGGCCGTCCCGCTGATCATCTGCATTCTGCATCGTGAAGGTGGACGTAACGGTCAGCGAGCCTTTATTCTTTTTATCGGAAGGCAGTTGGAAATGCTCATGGATGATGGTCTTGCCTTTGCCTATGTTCGTAACAGGTGTGAATCCATTCTTTAGCATCGGATCAATGACAAGTCCCTGCTGGTAATCCGGCACAGTCAGCATTGAGAGGTTACCACGCTGGTAGCTGATAGTGGGGTCTATCCAATATTCTTTATCGTCCAGTTTTGCATAAACGATTGCATGGTTGAAGAGATCGGGCGCCGGCAGATAGTTTACCAGATGGCCCCTGGTATAGGTATCCACATAGGCCATATTAGCGTAAATGCCGTTTGCCTTCAGGATGGTGGCCAGCAGCAGTGATTTATCTTTACAGTCGCCAAAGCGCTGTAGTAATATCTTGTCGGGTGTATTGGGACGATGGGAGTATTCGCCCATTTCAATACCCATATAGCGGATATCATCCTGCACGAAGCGGATCGCCTTCAGCATGTATTTCTCCCTGCTATTGCCCGCTTCCCGCTTAAATTCTGCAATCTTGGCTTTCAGGGCTGCGCCGGGAGGAGGCATTTTGTTGACCCGGTCTCCCCATTGGATCACTTCCTGCCAGTCTTTGTATTCCGTAGCCTGCACAGATGGAAAGTTGTCAAACCACTCCGGCGTATCATCTACGATCTCTGCAGAGGGAATATTGGTCATCTCCCATTTGTATACCTGCATGCCGTTTACCATCTGCCTGTCGGGCATAGCGGCATTGTTGAAGGTTTTAAACCGGATCTCCCGGTTAGGGGAAGCAATAATACTTTTATGAAAGTTCACTACGGGATTGCCGAATGCCAGGTAAAACAGGCTGGTGAACTTATGTTCGAAGATGGGATTACTACCTTCTATCGTATAGGCAAACTCTATCTGATCTCCTTTGCGCACATCTTCCAGGATAAAGTAGGCCGTATACACGCCACTGTAAATAAAGCGGGAGAGATCATCTTCCTGTTGCAGGATCTTAAATTTAGATGCCTGTAGCTGGTTGATTACTTTCCCGTTACGACGGATGAGGATCTTATGAAAATGCAGTTTTTCGTATACCGGATCATAGTCTATGGTTATTTCCGCACCGTTCTGGATGCCGGCTTCCGATACGATCTGCCTGATCATATGGTGGTATACAGCAGATTGTTCCACATTTTGCTGTTCTTCAAACAGCAGTATATAGTACCCGTTGCTCACATCGCGTGCATCGGGCACCTGTTTCATGTCAGGTATATAAGGCACCAGCCAGGTGGGCGCTGGTGTAATAGAAAAGTTTTTTTGCTGAGCATTGGCCCCCGCATAGAAACAACAGATCAATAAGGCAATGAGCAGCGATATACGGTGCATAGGAATAAATAGGCAATTAGTTATTTTCTGTAGTCAGCGCATACACCGCAAAGGACGCCAGCCAGTGTTCGCCCGCATAGTCGCCGCTGGCTACATGTGGAATGGCAGATTCCAGGTGCAGGTTAGCTAACTGCAGGATTGCGGCCCGGTTGGCCGTAACATGACGTGCAATGCCATACAGGCACCATGCCCGGCTCAGGTTCAAACCATGCAGGTGCACCAGTTTACCATCTGTTACATCTTTCACCTGCGCTACTTTGAATACCGTCAGTTCTTTAGCGAACAGTTCAGGGAGGAAGGCTTTGATCCATGTTTCATACTCCTTAGCCGGCAGAATGCGCCACATGAGATCTGCTTCTTCCAGGCAGGGAGAGAGGAAGTCATAACCTCCCGGCTCCCACGCGGCAGGGCAGTTGCTGTCTGCTGCATAGAAACGCGTCGCTGCCTGGCGGATAGCCTGTTGCAGGGCAGTATCATTCGCCGTAGCGGCATAATCCCAGGCCAGGGACAAGCCGAATGCCAGGTTAGTATGTTCACCCACACGGATGGGATAAACCAGCTTCCCCAGGAAGTCTATGTAGGCTTTGGAGAACTGGGTGGCCAGTGGCTGTACATTCATGGCCAGCTGTTTTCCCAGTGGATCGTTCCAGGTGAGGAGTTCCCGCTGTAGTTGTAACAGCCAGCTCCATCCGTAGATACGTTCAAAGCCTTTGTTCTCCTTATTCTGAAAGATCCGTTGTTCCTGCGCGATGTTGGCTGCTGTCAGGTTCTGGGACAGTTTAGTAATGATTTCCTGTTTCTTTGAGAGATCAGGGAATGACTTCAGCAGTCGTACCAACATCCAGTGACCATGTACGCTGCTATGCCAGTCAAAACAGCCATAAAAGGCCGGATGATAGACTTTCGGATTGGTAACAAGGGATGTGTCTGAGAAGACAATTCCCGTTTTGTAAGGGAATTCCTGCTGCATACAGCGCAAGGGCAGTTCCGCAAGATGCGCCGCACCTTCCGGCGTGAGATCCAGCAGACCGCTGCTTTTGCGGGTATAAAAAGCCTTTTGTGCAGATGCAGACGACATCAGGATTCCGGTTATCAGGGATATCAGGATAAATGTTTTCTTCACGGTTAGCGGTTGAATAACATTTTTACATAGAATGACGGTTTAGCCAGCTTCTTACGCAGATCTACCTCATAGAACATGCAGGACAACAATTCCTGTAGCTGTTTATTACGGCTGCTCACCTTCATGAGGGTATTGAACAGCCATGGATATCTGATCAGCTTCTGCAGCCGGTGACTCAGTTTCAGCTCAGGCCCCATTACACGGTAAACTTCCGCATCATAGGCCGACAGTTGTGTGGCAGAGAAGTCATTTACTTTGAGCGCATCCGCAGCTTTTAAAGCGGCAATACGGCCTGAATACAGGCCATTGCCGATACCTTCGCCAGTGAATGGATCAATGAGGTAGGCAGCATCGCCCACCAGCATATAACGCTCGCCGGAAATGACCCTAACCTTACTGCCCAGCGGCAGGCCATACCCTTCGATATTGCTTACCAGCTCTGCGTTTTTGAAGCGCTCTTTAAACACAGGATCGTTGGCGATGATATCCAGCATGGACTTCTTCAGGTTCATCTTCTTTTTACGCACGGCTTCGCTGAGTACGCCTACACCTACGTTGGCTTCTCCATTCGGCAGCGGGAAGATCCAGAAATAGCCGGGCAAGAGGCTTTTCAGGAAGTGTAGTTCTATGAAGTTGTCAGCGTTATTGCCGCTAACGTTTTTGTAGTAAGCGCGGATACCGGCCACATAGTGTTCCGGTTCCATGGTGATATTGGCTACCTCTTTTGTGAACGAAGAGTGCGCGCCATTAGCAATGATAAGCAGCTGTGCCTTTACATGGAAGCCGTTGCTACCGGTCACAACATAACCATCTTTCAGCAATTCATACTTATCCACAGTAACGCCTTCCAGCAGTTTGATCTCTGGTCTGCGTTTGATCTCATCCACCAGGAAATTATCAAAGTCCATGCGTTTGCATACATAGCCGATAGGCGTTTCCTTATGGCCCTGGTTATTGCTGTTGTAATCAGGACGGTAGCCAACATCCAGGCTATGTCTGCCGGGAGAAACGAAGGTTACGCCCCAGCTGTTCACTTTAAAATTAGCTTCTTTGAGACGGGTTGCAATAGCAGGATCGATACGGTTCAGTGCAGTGATTACTTTTCCACTCAGGCCATCTCCACAGACTTTATCCCTCGGGAAGACGGCTTTGTCCACTATGATACATTCAATACCAAGTTGCGCCAGCTGGAGGGCCGCAGCAGCCCCGGCAGGACCAGCGCCAACGATACATACTTTAGTTTCCAACATCCTGTACATTTAAGCTGTTAAGATAAAGAAAAGAGGAATATATTCGCGGCCTAAAATCAACTAACCATGTTCGGAGATCTATTTGGAAAACTGCAGGAAGCGCAGTCTAAAATGAAAGAAAGTAAAGAACGCCTGGCCCTGATCACCGTTGATGGCGAGGCCGGAGACGGTGCTGTAAAGGTAGTTGTGACAGGTAACCGTGAGGTAAAAAGTATCGATATCGCAGAACGCCTGCTCGAAAAAGACAACAAGGAAGAGCTGGAAGACCTGATGATCACAGCACTGAACCGGGCGCTGAAGAATGCAGAAAATGCCTGGGAATCTGAAATGAAAGGCATCGCGGGCGGTATGCTGGGACCATTAGGCGGACTGTTTTAACAACAGCGCTGCTGCCTTGCAGCTGAATGGCTTATATTGCGTTGACTGTCTGCCAACCTAGCTCAGCCGGTAGAGCAACAGTTTCGTAAATTGTAGGTCGTGGGTTCGAATCCCATGGTTGGCTCCATAGTAACGTCATTAAACCACCTGGTAATTTTTATTGCCGGTGGTTTTTTTTGCCCGGTCAAATCGGTAAAAACTCGACTTATATGACTTCTGCTTAAGGTAAACTTCATTTATTATCAGTTTATTACAAAACAAGTATTTTATATAATCCTTGTAAGGGCTTTACCATAGCCTATTCGGTGAGATAACCCATATATAACCCATATATAAGCCATATATGACCCATATATAACCCATATCTAAACGGTATGGGTTATATATGGGTTATATATGGCTGAAGGATAGTTTATATGTGAATAACGGTACCGAAAGAAGCCTGTTAAGAACAGTATTTCACCCCGGGCAAATCGAATAATAGCTGGTGCGTTATTTTAATACTTGTTATTATCTTTATATGATTAAAGAAACTTCCTATGCGCTATGTATTAATGCTGGCGGCAGGTATTTCCCTGTTTGCCTGCAATGCCCCAGGCACCCCGGATGCCACAAAGAAAACTGACCCCCAACATCCGGAAAAGGGACAATCCACCGCTGTAATCAGCGAAGACCAGATATTCGACCAACAGTTAGTCCTGCGTGCAGTTTCAGGCACGGAAGGAAAACGCAGGATTTCCGATAAATACTTCCTGAAAGGAGTGGATGTATACAGGAATCAGAAGAACCCGGAAGAAGGGGCGAAGCTGTTTAAGCAGTCCATCATGGCACAGCCACAAGCCAGGGCTTATTTTGAACTGGGTAATGCACTGGCAGAGTTGAATGATCTGGCAGACGCGGCTCACGCCTATCAGATAGCAGAAGCGTTGGACTATAAGCCTACTTCAAAGGTGCTGTTTAACCTGGCCTGCGTATATTCCAGGGCGGAAAATGAGCAGGCTGCACGGTATTATCTTATCTCTGCCATTGAATTTGGATATAGCAACCAAAAGAACATTTTTGAGGATAAAGACCTCGAATTCCTGAGAAACAACATGTACAATTTTAAAAGCGCAGTTACTGCTGCGCTGAGCGGAGCTACCGATCCTGACAAATTGCAATGGAACCTGTTCTGGCATGAGTTTAAACCGGTTGTTTATCCGCTGGTACTGGATGAGAAGTATGGCCAAAAACTGGGAGAGGATTATATCTCGTACGAGTATGAACGTTTCGTTGCTGAAATGCGTGACAATGACCAATTCTCCCGCGAAGTGGGATTTGAGTTCTATCATGTCGGCCTGGCAAAAGCAAGCGACAGTATAAAGACAATCATTTATGCTGTGAGGAATGTTATAATGGGTGGTGATACTCCTCCTGAATACTATATCGTCAGCTTTGACCATGTGGGTAAGCTGATTGATAAACTACAGATAGGCGGCCATAAAAAACTGGCGGAGCCTTTTCGTGTAGCCACATTAACGGAGAATGGCAATATCGAGATAGGCATGTTTAAGCAGGTGTATGAGAAGGATCCGGAGAAGGAAGGCTATGAAGACAATGATCTCGTGGATGTGAAACTACTGGAAAAGCAATTATATAGCATCACAGATGATGGCCATTTTGTAAGGAAGGAGAATCTGCTGGGAATGAATCTTTAAGATAGCCCAGTCCCCGGCGGATAATGGCTTCTGCGATCAACAGGTTCAATGTCCAGCTGAGCCAGGAAATGAGGATATAAGCCTGTACAGGATGTATTGGGATGTTAAATGTGCCGATCAGAAAAGCATATAAGCGTAACGAAATGGCAGATAAGGTGAGTGCATAACTGCGGATCATCATACCGGTATGTAAACGCCACTTGCGCTGCAAGGCATAGCGCCAGCCCAGGAAAGTGGTGAGTAGCCAGAGGGAGGCGAGTATCACAAAGCTGATACGGGCAGGCAATCCGCCATTGGCATAAAAGCCCATGACCAGACCAGCCGGACCGCTGAAGAACAAGATGACAATCGCATATATTTTCCCGGACCTGCGATGCAGGCCGGGAAATTTTTTTAGGAGATAATTGCTGAATTGCAAGAGCCCTGCCAGCAGTACAATGATGCTGGTGAAAACATGCACATAAAAGCTGATCCGCCAGTGCCTGATATGATACACCAGCTGTTTGGTCATTAGGAAGTCTACATACCGGTCAAAGGAGGTATAAGGAAGACTTAGTAACAGCATCAGCCAGGAGGTATACAGGATGGCAGCTGCAAACAGGTAAAAGATAACACGTCTGGTAAGTGTTGGCATAGATCAATATTCGCCAGGAAAAAACTGGAAATCATCCCCTTTGATCCGCTCCAGGTAAGGTTGATTGCCATCACCTTCGGGAGTTTGATAAACCATGGTGAATACCGTAGATCGCTGTGGATATGCCGGGTTGGGCTGCCAGTTCACCAGGATCTCATTGTTGGGTTGTTTTTCCCAGGTACCTCTCAGGGTATTCATCTGTGCGGAGAAAGTAGAATCGCCTGTTTTCTGATAATAGTTCAGTACACAGCTGCCGTCGGTATCGAAGTTAATATCAGCATGATCTCCCGTCATGAATCCCAGGGCGTCATCATCCTGCTTCAGCCGGGTGAGTGCAAGTTGTTTTTCGCTCAGGGATTTATTGTTAGACGGTTTCCAGGAGCCGCTGGCTTTAGTAAGAGAAGTATCCATCACCAGGGAGAATACTCCGTCAAACTCATGATCACCGGGTTCAGCAAGCTGAATATCCAGTTTATCTCCCTTGCTAGTGATACTACCGCTTACATTTCTTCTGAGGCCCTTGTGCGTATTATAACCGGCTATTTTATTGCCGCTGCAGTAGTTGATGGTGATGTAAATAGGGCTACCGCCAAAGTCGCCTTTATAGGTGCCCATTATCCTTGCTTCCAGCGGGGCTCTTTCTTCGGTGGCCGTTGTTGCGGTACTGTCGGTTGTAGTGGTGGTGCTTGGGGCAGATGGCTGGCATGCACTGATAACGCACGCGCTAATGAATGCTGCAATAATATATTTCACAGGGTATTTTTTTGTAAAGTAAGTAATAAATACAGACTTATGCTGCTCCATCGCTAAGAAATTGTTCCGGTCTTTCCCGTGTAATCACGCTGCTCTTCTTTTTCTGCCTCCTTTGCGGCAACTTTTTTAAGTAATCAGGTCTATATCCACTTCCAGAACGGCAGTATCGGGACTACATTTTTCGATATAATCTCTGATGCTTTCTGTAACGGATAATCGAAATCCCACAGTAACATGGATTTATTGTCCCTTGTTCTGATGTAATTTCTATTTACCAGGATATTCAAAACTCCCCGTTTCTTTTGTATATTTAGTGGAGTAATAATTCTGTAAACAGTATACCTTTGCGACCCCTGTATCGCTAGCATTATCTGTTCTTTTTTCGAGCATATTAGAGCATAGTAGCACAGTAATCATTTACCCAAATTTGATAACAACCAAAAATTTACTTCATGAAACGAATGTCCTTCAACATTATTTCCTGCCTTTTGCTGGCCTTTGCATTGTTTGCCGCATCGTGCGGTAAAGATGGAGATACCGGTCCTGCCGGTCCCGCTGGTCCTGCTGGCCCCGCTGGTCCTGGTGGTCCCGCCGGTCCCGCTGGTCCTGAAGGTACTGCCAATGTAATCTATTCTGATTGGCTGGATGTAGCATATAAGCCTGATACTGTCCACACTGCAGGCGGCGCTATTGATACTGTTGGTTACTTTGCGGATATAGATGTGGATGGGCTTACACTTGATATGCTGACCACTGGCGAGATCAAGGTTTACCTGAATGGTTTCAGCGCCGCAGACCCAACCGTTATACCGTTACCGTATTTTAACGCCTATAGCGGTTTGAGTATCAATCCACTCTTCTTCCTTAATACGATTGAACTCTATTCCAATGGAGACATTAGTACTGTAACGCAGAGCGGCGTTAAATACCAGCAATACAGGTATATCCTGATACCAGGAGGTACACCGGCACGTAAAGCGCCGATTGACTGGAATAACTATAAAGCGGTGCAGCAATACCTGGGGTTGAAGAACTAGGGAAACAAACCAGGAATTTAATCCTGCTTAGTCTAACGGAGATGGACTAAACGATATAATCAGGAACCAGGAACAGAACATGGTAATAAGATCCTTCGTTCAATTCCTGGTTCCTTTTTTTATTTATTTCTCTGTATTACTATTCAATGCCTGCCACAACATGTCTTTCAATTCAGACAGGCCCTGCTGGGTAACGGAAGAGATGAATACATGTGGTACATCGTCAGGGAGCTCTTCTGCGATGGCTTCTTTCAGCTCATCATCCAGCATATCGCTTTTACTGATAGCCAGCAGGAACTGTTTATCTAAGAGTTCTGGATTGTATTGTTCCAGCTCATTTACCAGTACCTCAAAATCCTTTCTATGGTCCTGGCTATCTGCCGGGATCAGGAACAGTAGCACGGAGTTTCTTTCGATATGACGCAGGAAGCGGTGTCCCAGGCCCTTTCCTTCGTGAGCGCCTTCAATGATACCTGGAAGGTCTGCTATCGCAAATGAGCGGTCATTACGGTAGGGTACCATGCCCAGGTTGGGGGTTAGCGTAGTAAATGCGTAATCGGCTATTTTAGGCTTTGCAGCGGTGATGGTAGACAGGAGGGTAGACTTCCCGGCATTGGGAAACCCTACAAGCCCCACATCTGCCAGCATTTTCAACTCCAGTACCTTCCAGCCTTCAATACTGGGCATACCCGGCTGTGCATAATCAGGCGCCTGGTTGGTGGGCGATTTGAAAAAGCTGTTTCCTCGTCCGCCTTGTCCGCCGGGAATCCAGATCACTTCTTCTCCATCTTCCAGGATCTCTGCCTCCATATCACCGGTTTCCTCATCAAATGCCTGGGTACCGAGGGGTACTTCAATGATGATGTCCTCGCCGTTTTTACCGGTACTGTTGTTATCACGGCCGTTACCGCCATCTTCTGCCACCACGTTCTTGTACCAGCGGAGGTGCAGCAGGGTCCATAACTGGGAGTTCCCTTTCAGGATAATATGCCCGCCACGGCCACCGTCACCGCCATCAGGACCCGCTTCCGGGTTGTATTTGGTACGCATGAAGTGTGCACTGCCTGCTCCTCCTTTACCTGATTTAGCGTAGATCCTTATGTAATCAACAAAGTTGCCTCTTTCCAAAGTATTTGATTTATGCTTAATGTACGCGCCCCGTTACAGACGGCTAGTGCGTAAATATAAAAACGCAAAGATCGTTAAGTTCAGGCATTTTAACTACGCATAAGGCGCTAAAATGCTTACTTACAATCTTTGCGTTTAAAATATATAGAAGTAGTCTGTTATACTTTTTCTTCTACCAGGCTGTCGATCTCCTTGCTCAGGCGCTCAAAAATTTCATCAACGGAGCCTTCTCCCTTGATCTTCTTGAACTTACCGTATTTCGCATAATGGTCAGCCACAGGAGCCGTCTTATTGTGATATTCCACAATACGGGCCCTGATCACGTCTTCATTTGCATCGTCCGGACGGCCGGAAGTTGCACCTCTGCCAAGCAGGCGGGTGATGAGTTCGTGCTCTGGTACTTCCAGCGCCAGTACAACGGAGATGGAAGTCTTTTTCAGTGCCAGTAATTTATCCAGGGCTTCAGCCTGGGCGGTAGTACGGGGGAAACCGTCGAAAATAAAACCTCTTGCATCCGGGTTGGCATCCAGTTTGGAGCTGATCATGCCGATCACCACCTCATCTGGTACCAGTATACCCTGGTCCATCACTTTTTTGGCTTCCAGGCCAAGTGGTGTTTTGGCTTCAATCTCACTGCGCAGCAAATCGCCGGTGGACAGGTGAATGAGCCCGAATTTATTAATCAGGTTAGCACTCTGAGTGCCCTTTCCGCTACCGGGAGGGCCAAATAAAATGATATTGACCATGTTTTAAAAAAAGCTTTAGCAAGACTGCAAATATAGCAAACAATTGAATGTATTGGTAACTAAAATTGCAATTGCTTGAATAACGTAAAATATTTAAGAAATTTCCTAGATATGTTTTAATGATTTGCTGTAAATAATGGATTATTTTTAAGCAGTTCACTGTTGATGTGTAATGGTTAACGCATCGCTTTTACAGACATTATATAAATAAATCATACCACAGGTTAACGTAAATATAAACAATTCTACTGCCGTATAATATCCGCAGCGCAAATTGTCAAGCAAAAAAAATTAGCTGTTTAAACATAAAAATGTTCGGAACCATGGTCAGGATGTTATGTACTATGGAGTAATAATTTGTAAGTTTAGTCGATGATGATGAAGCAATTAATGATTTTAGGTCTCTCTTCGCTATGCATGATAGGAGGGGGTATGCCCCGGAGAATGCCGGGAAAAGAATCAGGGCCCGGAACGCCAAAACAGGTGCTAAAGGAAGCAAAAAGCATGAAGCCGGTAAAAGTAAAGCAGGATGATGGAGCTGCCCGCTGGGTGGACAGCGTCTTCGAATCCCTGAACGACGACGAGCGTATTGCACAGCTGATTATGATCAGGGCACATTCCAACCTCGGTGAAGACCACGTTAGAAAAGTAACTCAAGACATTCGGGACAACAAAGTCGGCGGCCTTATCTTCTTCCAGGGAGGCCCGGTACGACAAGCCAATCTTACTAATTACTACCAATCCATCTCCAAAACCCCGTTGATGATTGCCATAGATGGGGAATGGGGACTGGGTATGCGCCTGGACAGTGTAACCCCACTGCCACGTCAGCTGATGCTGGGCGCCATGCAGGACAGCTCGCTGGCCTATAGGTATGGAAAGGTACTGGCCATGCAATGCCGGCGCCTGGGTATTCACGTGGACTATGCCCCGGATATGGATGTGAATAACAACCCCAACAATCCTGTGATCAATGACCGTTCCTTTGGTCAGGATAAATTCCAGGTAGCCCGTATGGGTGTACAGGTCATCAAAGGCATACAGGACCAGAACGTGATGGCGGTAGTCAAACACTTTCCCGGTCATGGCGATACCGATGTAGACTCCCATCTCGATATGCCGGTGATCCGTAAAAGCAGGGAACAGCTGGATTCTCTGGAGCTCTATCCTTTCCGCAAGGCGATAGAAGCCGGCGTACAGAGCGTTATGATGGCGCACCTGTATATCCCGGCGCTGGATAGTACGCCCAATACACCTACTTCCATTTCGCATAAAGCCATTACTGATTTCCTGAAGGGAGAGCTGGGGTATAAGGGCATCGTTATCACAGATGCATTGGAGATGAAAGGGATCGCCAAGTTTTATACTGGCGGAGAAGAGGCTGCTCAATCGCTGCTGGCCGGAAATGACATGATGATGCTGCCTTCTACGGCGGCAGGAAGTGTGGATGCCATTAAGCGGGCTATCAGAAGAGGACAGATCTCTAAAGAAGAAGTATACCAGCGCGTAAAAAAAGTGCTGCTGGCCAAATATAAACTGGGACTGAACAAACCGCAGGTTATCGATGTGAATAACCTGACCAGTGATCTGAATGCGGCAACAGATTCTCTTACGAAGAGTATAGGCGAGCACGCTATTACCTTACTGAAGAATGATAATAACCTTATTCCGTTCACCCAGCATACGCCCGGCAAGGTAGCGGTTATTGCAGTGGGTGCGGATGTGAATAATGCGTTCCTGCAAACGGTTAAAGCCATCCGGCCGGATGTGAATTCCTTCATTTTCACTGCCCGCCAGGCGGAAACACAGGTGCCACCAATAGTGGAACGCCTGAAACGGGATTATCAGGCAGTCATCATCAGTCTGCATAACTATGCCCGTCGTCCGGCAAATAATTTCGCTATCAGTTCGGCAGAGCGCCTGCTTATCCAGCAGTTGCAGCAGGAAATGCCTTCAGCCACTGTTGTATTTGGGAATCCTTATGCGATCCAGTATTTCTGTGATGCACCAACCATTATTGCGGCTTATGAGGACGATGAGATCACCCAACGTACAGCAGCAGCTATTTTGTTTGGTCAGCAGGTAGCGAAGGGGAAACTGCCGGTAACGGTATGCCCTGGCTTCCCGTATGGAACAGGTATTATTCAGACACCACCGCCTCCTGCGCCTCCTGTGGTGAAAACAGAATTGCAGCATGTGAAGCCCGAAACGGTAGGCATGAGCAGCCAGATATTACAGCATATAGATGTGCTGGCAAACCAGATGATCGCAAAAGGCGCCGCGCCGGGTTGTCAGATTCTGGCTATGAAAGATGGCAAGATCGTATACGATAAAACCTTCGGATTCTTTGACTACAGCAAGCGCGAACCGGTTACCACCAGTGCGGTATATGACCTGGCATCAGTAACCAAGATATGTGCTACCACTATCTCTGTGATGCGCCTGTACGATGAAGGAAAACTGAGCCTCGACTCCACGCTGGGAGACTATCTGCCATGGGTGAAAGGCACTAACAAAGCGGGGCTGCGCATCCGTGATGTACTGCTGCACCAGGCAGGACTGGTAGCCTTCATTCCTTTCTACAGAGATGTGATGGATGCAAAAGGAGTTCCGGATACGGCCTTATTCCATGCCTATGCAGATTCTACGTTCTCGGTAAGAGTGGCGGAACATATGTATATGAGAGCTGATTATGTGGATACTATGTATCGCCGCATCCTGGAGAGCCCGTTGAAACCGCAGCAGGGATATGTGTACAGCGACAATGACTTCATTTTCCTGGGAGAAATAGTAGAGCAGCTGACCGGCAAGAAGCTGAACCGCTATGTGCGGGAAACGTTCTATGAGCCGCTGGGTATGGCGAATACGGGCTTCCGTCCGCGGGAACGCTTCCAGCTATCACAGCTGGCGCCTACAGAGAATGAACCGGTCTTCCGTCGTCAGTGGATACGCGGTGATGTACATGATCCGGGTGCTGCAATGTTTGGCGGTGTGGCAGGACATGCCGGACTGTTCTCCAATGCAGAGGACCTGGCTATTCTCATGCAGATGTTATTGAATGGTGGTAAATACGATGGGAAAGAATATATCAAATCCGAAACGCTGCAGTTGTTCACCGCATATAACAGCAATATGAGCAGGCGCGGACTGGGCTTTGATAAGCCGGAGAAAGATAATGGCAAACGTGGAGAAGCATATCCATGTAAGAGTGCATCGCCGCTTACGTTTGGGCATACAGGTTTCACCGGTACCTGCATATGGGTGGACCCGCAGTCACAGCTGGTATTTATCTTCCTCAGCAACCGTGTTTGCCCGGCAGGTGGGGATAATAAAAAACTGATGACATTGCACGTGCGGGAGAACATTATGGAAGTGCTGTATGAGGCGATGGAAGGAAAGAAATAGGTATAGGAGAGCGGGATAAATAGGCAATAGTGCCAGATGAAGTATGCCATTACGGCCATTCATCTGGCACTATTTTTTATGGTTATCAATATCTTTTTGTACGGCAGATGCTTATTGTACTGATACTGTTCTATTGATGCTTGTTTCCGTCTTAATATTCACGATCTTTTCTGCGAGTCTGTTCCTGCCTCTTCTGATTTCGAAAGTATAAGCGCCGTCCTGCAGTTCCTGCATGTTGAATTTCGCTACATACAGCATTGTAACAGGCAATGATTCCTGATGCAATACGTAGTTGTTGGCATCTTTGATGCTTAATGTTACTTTTTCTACGCCGGGATTCTCAACAGTGATCTTAAATACAAGTGCTTCAGGATCCAGCTGGGCCACTTTCAGCCTGAAGGCCGTTACAGGAGCTGGGGTTTCATCATTGTTCACTACCATGCTTACCTTGGTGTCGTTGTATGCATAGGTAGCCTCCTGGGCTTTTGAGAAAGATACGTTTACGAGGATAGCGGCTAATAAAAACGATATGCGTTTCATACAAAAATTGTTTGTTTTTGTTTAGATGGTGTTGTCTGTTTGTATTAGCTAATACATGGTTCCTTAAATCGCCGCAAAGATCGATGGGATACATTAACAGAAAGTTACGGGTAGGTTAAGATAGGATTATGAAATGGGAGGGGAGAGATGACGAATGTCATTCTTAATTGTTAATTGATACATACCTTTGCTGGCGTTTATGGAAAAATCGAGATTACAACAGCAGCGGCCGGTGGCAATCTGGCTATATATAGGCGTGGGAATGCTAATCGTTCAGGTTTTGCTGGGGGGTATCACCAGGCTGACCGGTTCGGGACTGTCCATTACAGAGTGGAAACCCATTCTGGGGGCATTGCCTCCTATGACAGAGGCGGCCTGGCAGGAAGCTTTTGATAAATATAAAGAGATCGCCCAGTACCAATATGTTAACCGGCATTTTACCCTGTCCGATTTTAAAGCCATTTATTTCTGGGAGTGGCTGCACCGTGACTGGGCCCGCTTCATTGGAGTGGTGTTCGCCATTCCATTTGTGTATTTTCTTATCAGGAAGAAGCTGGACGCTTCTATGGTAAAACCGATGATTATCCTGTTCGTACTTGGCGGCTTACAGGGCGCTATCGGATGGATCATGGTACAGAGTGGTCTGAATACAGAAGACCTGTATGTCAGCCACATACGTCTGGCGGTTCACTTCATAGCTGCGTTGGTACTACTCTGTTATACCTTCTGGTTTGCGCTGAAATTAAGCATTGACAATAAGGACGTTTTATCCATGCCAGGCTTGCGTAGGCTGAATGGCTGGCTGCTGGGAATACTGACATTACAACTGATCTTTGGCGCGTTCATGGCGGGATTGCATGCTGCACTGGTGGCGAATACCTGGCCTGATATCAACGGCATGTGGTGGCCAATGGGAATGTTTACACAGGGAAGTTTGCTGACAGATATTACGCACAACGCCATTACTATACAGTTCATTCACCGCGGCCTGGCTTACCTTATCACTATCCTGGTGGTAATATGGTGGTGGAAAACTTCGGAAGCTCCGGAGAATAGTCTGCTGCACCGCATTCGCTATGTGCCCTTACTGCTGGTATTACTGCAGGTAATGCTGGGTGTGCTCACCCTGCTTGGCAGCCAGGTAAGAATACCGATACTGCAGGCCATACTTCACCAGGGAGTAGGAATGCTGTTATTGCTCTCTCTCGTATGGACATTCTACCTCAGCAGTAATAAAGCAACTAAAGTATAGAAGATCGAAGATCCGGCTGATAACATGTTAAACTTTTTCGTAAGTTTATTGTAATTAGCGTAACGGATGAAAGTGAAATCTTTGTTGGTCAGGTTCTTTTACTCGTTCCCTATACAACTGTTCTTGCTTCATTTCCGCAAGTACCAGGTGTTACTGGTGTTCTGGGCCATACTTTTCAGCACTATTAATGGGGAATTTGCCAAGGTATTTGGTGGCGACGCGTTGTTTCTTGCCCCCGAGTACCTGGGTAAAGTGAATTTCTACAGCACCTCTATCCTGGGGTTGGCCACCGGCGTGTTTATGATGAGCTGGAACATTACCACTTTCATTTTGCATACCGGCCGTTTTAAATTTCTTGCTACTACTTCCCAACCTTTTTTTAAATACTGTCTGAACAATTCCATATTCCCGCTTGCCTTTATTGTGAACCTGCTTTTCCGTGGCTGGGAATATCAGCGCTATCAGCAGTTGAGTGATGTGCCTGAAATATTATTGCTGACAGAAGGGTTTATCTGTGGGTATCTTTTTGTTGTTTTCTTCTGCTTTTTTTACTTTTTCAACGCAGACAAAAATATTGGTCGCAGGCTCGAAAAGAAGTTTGGTAATCCCCGCAATTTCCTGCGTCTGGTACTGAAGCCCACACAGGAGAAAGACGAAAACGCATTGCCTGTACACAACTATTTTAATTCGCCCTGGAAGATCCGCCGCGCCAGGAATGTGGACCACTACAATAAACATTACCTTGATAGTATACTGAAACAGCATCACTTTGCAGCGATGATCACGGTGGCCTGTGCACTTATCTTCCTGGTGATACTGGCTTTCCTGATGGATATTCCGATGTTCAGGATTCCTGCGGGCGCGAGTGTAATGATCTTTTTCGCTTTCCTGATAGGTGTGGCCGGCGCTTATGCGTACCTTTTACAAAGCTGGGCTATTCCGATGGTGCTGATCATGTTATTTGCATTGAACTGGCTGGTGGAACATGACCTGCTGGACAACCGTAACAAGGCTTACGGGCTTAACTATGGTGAAAGAAAGGCGCGGCCGGAATATAGTGTTATGGCCCTGCAACAATTCTTTACGGCGGAACGGGCGGAGCGGGATAAGCAGCAGACACTGAAGATCCTGGAAAACTGGA
Organism: Chitinophaga filiformis; assembly: GCF_900102545.1. Taxonomy (GTDB): domain Bacteria; phylum Bacteroidota; class Bacteroidia; order Chitinophagales; family Chitinophagaceae; genus Chitinophaga; species Chitinophaga filiformis. The sequence goes on from NZ_FNBN01000001.1 coordinate 1,566,318, forward strand.
AAGCGAAGTACAAAGGCCCCGGAAAGCCGAAAATGATCATCATTAATTTCAGTGGAGGAGGTTTACGGTCTGCCACCTGGAGCATGAATGTTTTACAGCGGCTGGACGCTTTAATGAAAGGACAGTTGATAGATCATACATTCCTGATGACGGGTGCTTCCGGCGGTATGATCGGAGCATCGTACTTCCGGGAACTATACCTGGAAAAGCAACAGGGGAGGCCCGTCAATGTGCTGGACAGTTCCTATACGGAACGTATTTCCCGCGATCTGTTGAATTGTGTGTTCACGTCTATGGCAGTGAACGATTTTATTACGCCATTCCGCTCATTCAAGATAGGAGATAACCGTTACGCAAAGGACAGGGGATTTGCCTTTGAGATGCAGCTGAATACCAATACCGGCAATGTACTGGCCGGCACCATTGGCGATTACCGGGAGCCGGAACAACAGGCGAAGATCCCTATGCTGATCTGGAATGCTACGATCAATGCAGATGGCCGCCGTCTGATCATTTCGCCACAGCCGGTGAGCTACCTGTGTGCACCGGAATATTCGCCACATGTAAGAAGTGTACGGGATGTGGATGGAGTGGACTTCTCCCAGTATTTTGCCAACCAGGGGGCACAGGACCTGCGTATTACCAGCGCCATCAGGATGTGTGCCACCTTCCCCTATGTATTGCCCAATGTATTTCTGCCCAGCAAACCTATTGTGGATGTGATGGATGCAGGCATTAGGGATAATTTCGGACAGGAGGTTGCGATGCGCTTCCTGCATACATTCCGTGACTGGGTGAGGGAAAACACAGATGGTATTGTTTTCATCCAGGTGAGAGATACCCGGAAGAATGATATTAAGTCCATCAAACAGTCCATGAAACTGAACGACATGATGTTTGACCCATTGTTCACGATGCAGGCGCATTGGAGCGCAATGCAGGACTTTGTGCAGGATAATGAACTGGCCTACCTCGAAGGGTTTTTCCCTGGGAAATTTCACCGTGTAATCTTCCAGTACGTACCTCAGAAGGAAGACAAGGCAGCTGCTTTGAGCTGGCACCTGACATCCCGTGAGAAGATCGACATTGCCGGTGCGCTGGATAATCCCACCAACCAGGCATCATTCGATAGTGTGATGAATATGGTAGGCCGTCCATTGTTGACGGAAGGGCAGCATTAATGCCTTTTAAGCAACCAAACAGCATATATATAAAGAATCAAAATATTATCCCCCGAGGTATTTCCAAGCTAATCAGCGGTCGGGAATTTGTCCATTCTGGCGCTGTAAGTTCCTGATAAATAGTTTGTTGCCAATCATGAGCTCGGATTTTTCATGAATCATTTGGAGAAATGATCACAATTATTTAAAAGCCTATCCCCACTTTTTCCACATTTTATTGTAACTTTGCGCCTTCTTTGGCCCGACCTGTGTCAAGCAGCCAGAACAAATTGAACAAGATTTATGAATATCCGTAACATAGCAATCATTGCGCACGTAGACCACGGTAAGACTACCCTGGTTGATAAAATCCTGCATCACACCAATGTTTTCAGGGCAAACCAGGAAACAGGTGAGTTGATCATGGACAATAACGACCTGGAAAAGGAACGTGGTATCACCATCCTGAGTAAAAACGTATCCGTTGAATACAATGGGGTGAAAATCAACGTGATCGATACTCCAGGCCACGCCGACTTCGGAGGAGAAGTGGAAAGGGTGTTGAAAATGGCAGACGGTGTGATCCTGCTGGTAGATGCCTTTGAAGGGCCGATGCCACAGACCCGTTTCGTACTGCAAAAAGCGCTGCAGCTGAACCTGAAGCCTATTGTGGTGATCAACAAAGTTGACAAGGCGAACTGCCGTCCTGACGAAGTGCATGATGCGGTATTCGAACTGTTCTTTAACCTGGACGCTACTGAAGATCAGCTGAACTTCCCAACCTATTATGGTTCCGGTAAGAATGGCTGGTTTAACGATTCATTAACTCAATGTGAAGATATTACTCCGCTGCTGGATGGTATCCTGAAGCATGTACCGGTACCTCAGATCCCTGAAGGTAACCTGCAGCTGCAGATCACCTCCTTGGATTACTCTACCTTCCTTGGCCGTATCGCTATCGGACGTGTAGCACGTGGTAGCATCAAAGAAGGTCAGCCTATCTCTCTGGTACAGACAGATGGCAGTATCAAAAAATCCCGTGTACGTGAACTGTACACCTTTGAAGCATTGGGTAAAAAGAAAGTGACCGAAGTACAGGCAGGTGATATCTGTGCTGTTGTAGGTCTCGAAGATTTCAATATCGGTGACACCATCGCTGACTTCGATGCTCCGGAAGCATTGCCTGTTATCAGCGTGGATGAGCCAACCATGAACATGCTGTTCAGTATCAACAACTCTCCGTTCTTTGGTAAAGACGGTAAGTTCGTTACCTCCCGTCACCTGCGTGACCGTCTGGTAAAAGAAACTGAAAAGAACCTGGCACTGCGCGTAGTTGATACAGACAGCGCTGATAGCTTCCTGGTATATGGCCGTGGTATCCTTCACTTAGGTGTATTGATCGAAACGATGCGTCGTGAAGGATTTGAGTTGACCGTAGGTCAGCCTCAGGTAATTCTGAAAAACGTAGACGGTAAGAAATGTGAACCATACGAAACACTGGTAGTTGACGTTCCACAGGAATATGCAAGTAAAGTGATCGACCTGGTGACCCGTCGTAAGGGCGAAATGCTGATCATGGAAACAAAAGGTGACATGCAGCACCTGGAATTTGAAATTCCTTCCCGTGGTCTGATCGGTCTGCGTACGCAGATGCTGACCAACACCGCAGGTGAAGCTGTAATGGCACACCGTTTCAACGATTATAAAGCATGGAAGGGCGCTATCCCGGGCCGTAACAACGGTGTATTGCTGGCTAAAGAAGCTGGTACTACAACCGCTTACTCCCTGGATAAACTGCAGGACAGAGGTTTCTTCTTCGTAGATCCGGGAGAAGAGGTGTACAAAGGCATGATCATCGGTGAAAACAACAAACCTGGTGACCTGGTAGTGAATCCGAATGAAGGTAAGAAACTGACCAACATGCGTGCGAGTGGTAGTGATGCAGCAACCAGCATTGCTCCTAAGACGCTGATGACACTGGAAGAATGTATGGAATACATCCAGCACGATGAGTGTATCGAGGTAACACCAAACAACATCCGTATGCGTAAAGTGCACCTGGATGAAGAAGAAAGAAAGAGACTTTCTAAGTCAATGAAAGCAGATGCATAAGCGTAACTGTTCTCAAGATATAAGCCGCCTCGTGAATAACGGGGCGGCTTTTTGTTGTACCAACGCGCATGTTAGATGCGCAGCCCCTTTGTATCTTTATATTGATGGCACCGCAAATACCATTATTCAGTGATCCCGCCAGTCAGCATATTACCCTGAAAGATGGTGAGCTGGTTTACTATCCGCAGTTCTTTTCCCTGCAGGAGGCAACGGCCTGCATGCAGGTACTGATGGAAAAGATCGAATGGCAACAGGAGAGTATGAAGATGCATGGTAAGGAAGTGTTGTTTCCCCGCCTGATGGCATGGTATGGAGATACCGGCAGCACCTATGCGTTTTCCGGTACTACCTATACGCCGCAGGCCTGGACAGAAGAGTTGCTACGTATAAAAGAACGGATAGAACCCGAAGCAGGTGTGCGTTTTAACAGTGTGCTGCTGAACCTTTATCGTGATGGAAAAGATTCCATGGGCTGGCATGCAGATGATGAGCCGGAACTGGGCCTGAACCCTGTCATTGCATCTTTTAACCTTGGGGTTACCCGGCGTTTTATGCTGCGCCACCAGCAGGCCGGATTGAAATATGAACTGGAATTGCAGCACGGATCACTGCTGATTATGAAAGGCGCCCTGCAACATCACTGGCAACACCAGGTACCGAAAACAACCAAAGTATCAGGAGAGAGAATTAATCTCACATTCAGGGTGATACACAAAGTGTGATAAATAACCAAAAGACAAGGTCATGAAAAACCCCATCTTACTGATTGGCAATGATATCAATAACATGTCGAAAGGCCAGAGCTGGAAAGACCTTCTCAATGACATCGTTAAATTCTGCCTGCCGGACGGTTGTATTCAACTGGACGATAGAAAGCCATTCCCCTTACTGTATGAAGAGATCTTCCTGACAGCCATCCGCCAGGAGCATATAAGAGAGGTGGAACTGAAATCATTTATTGCAGAAAAAACGCTCAAAATAGAACAGAATGATATTCATGCTGCGATCCGCGATCTCGCGCCCGCACACATTCTGACTACGAATTATGAGTTCACGCTGGAAGGAGAAATTCCTTTGCAGAATGATGGACTGATCCTGGAAAGGATCTTCAGCATTTTCAGAAAATATAAAATCGGGGATACCAATTACTGGCATATTCATGGCGATTGCCTGAATCCGCTTAGTATCAACCTCGGGTTTGAGCATTATGGCGGCCAGCTGCAGCAAATGCGGAACTATGTTGTGTCTGGCACAACGTATACCAGTCCGCAGGCGCCCCGGAAGTCGCTGGTACAGCGTATCAGCCAGCATTCACCCGTGACGGATGATTCCTGGCTGGATCTTTTCTTTACGCAGGATATCCACATATTCGGCCTGTCGCTTGATTTTGTGGAAACAGATCTGTGGTGGTTACTGACTTACAGGGCCAGGCAGAAATTCCAGAAGAATACTATTCCCGTAAAGAATGCCCTGTATTATTATATCCCTGCAGAACTGGCGCCGGGAGCCAAGTTTAAACTGGAAATGCTGGTAGCCAATGATGTAAAAGTGATAGAAATTACAGCCGCAGATAAACGGGCTTACTACGAGGAAGTATTGCGTAAGATCAGGAAATTGTAAACTATATGGAGTGGTTTTTGTTCTTGTGCATGTATCATAACACCAATAAACCACAGAATCATGGTCAGATTAACAGCGATGCTCCTTGTACTGCTTGCCAATACCTGTAACCAGCAAAAGGTGGTCAAACAACAGATTGGCAGTATCCAGGATAAAAGATGGAGCCTTGTCAATATGAACGGAACTGTCCAGGAAAAATCACCGATATGGCTGGAATTTGATACAGCTACACATCGCTTCAGCGGCAACGGTGGCTGTAATAAAGTAGCTGGTGAATATGAACTGGATGGGAACGAAATCTCTTTCGGGAAAGTAATAAGCACCCGTATGGCTTGTATCGACGCACAGGCCAATGAAAGGGAAAGCGCTTTCCTACGCATGCTTAGCGACCGGACTTATACCGTGAAGTTTGAAGAGCGGCAATTACAATTCCGCGATAGCGGAAGAATTGCCATGTTGTTTGATGGATTTAAAAAGACAGCAATAACAAAATAGTAGGGCATAAAATAGATGCGGCGCATACCGGAATACTTTCCGTATATGCGCCGCATTTTCATATTATCTACCAGCCAGCATAACGAGCTGATTGTCCACGAGAACAGTATCAGATACTTCATTACCTACTTTTACGGTAACAGCTATTTTAGCTGATTTCCTTGCAGGAATGCATACTACTAACTGGTTGTCAGATGCACTGATGATAGGCGCTTCGACGCCATCTACTATTACTTTATTGTCAGTTGTTACGTTGCTGAAACCTTTCCCTTTAATGGTCAATACTATATCAGTAGTGCCTGCAGGAAGGGTATCCTGTATACGTAAGGAGGTCTTTTCAGCAGAAGGATTTACATGACAACTGTACAGACAGCACATCACCATGGCTGCAATAGCCAGATTCATTTTCCTGTAAAACATAAAATTATTCTTTTTGGGGTTCAGGGTTTAAAACAGCGCCTGGTAGTGTATGGAGCTAACTGCGACTGTTGGTTTTTTCAATTCAATTAAATCGGACGCAAAGATAAGGAGTACTCATGGATTAACAATGGGTATTAATACCTGAAAATAAAAAATGAGTATTGATACTGTGTAAAAAAAAGGGCTGACCATTATTTCCTGATCAGCCCTTTTTTAATCTACTTAAGTAGTTTATTTAATCAGCTTCAGCTCATTGATAATGTTGCTTGCGCCGCCCAGTTTATCAACGCACCATAGTACGTAACGTATGTCCACACAGATAGTGCGGTTGTATACAGCATCAAACTGGATCTTATGGCTGAGTGCTTCGTAGTTGCCGTCAAAAGCGAGACCAATCAGTTCTCCGTTTGCATTCAGCACAGGAGAGCCGGAGTTACCACCAGTGATGTCGTTGGTGGTGATAAAGCAGGTAACGATATCATTTTTCCGGAGGTCTTTGTACTGACCAAAATCCTTTTTGTTGTACAGGGAAACATAATTTTCAGGCAGATCGAATTCGTAATCGCCTGGTACATATTTTTCCATAACACCTTTCATCGTACACACATAGTCATAAGCTACAGCATCACGTGGAGCATATGGTTTTACCTGGCCATAGGTCACACGCATTGAGAAGTTAGCGTCAGGATACCATTTTTTAGTTGGTTCCATTTCCATTCTTCCTTTCAGGTAAGCGCGGCCCAGGTCATTATTTTTGGTCACGAACTGGTTGTACAGCGGCAGGTATTTGGTCGTGAAGTTCTTAATGAATGCACTAGAGTAAGCAAAGGCTGGATCTGTCTGCAGGGTTACTGCATCCGGATTAGCGATAAATGCTTTCCAGCGGGCATCGTTCAGGATCATAGAGCCTGACATGATTGCAGAAGCCCAGAGGCGGTAGGTGTTATCATCTTCCAGGCTACCGAATTTTGCCTTAATGGCATCATAAAATCCGATTGGATGTTGTGCCAGCGGAATGTCTGTATAGAACAGGTGACAGGTAGCAGCCAGTATTTTCTGGTCGCTGGTTTTGTCTTCTTCCTCGAGGAAAGCAGTACGTGCCTTATCTGCCGCCTGGATGCTCTGTTTGATCATATCGGCGGAACCTCCGGATTGTACCAGTGCTTTTTCCACTGCCATCAGGCTGCCTGCGAAAGCAGCGAGTGGCGAGCCCATAATGCCTTCATTGATATAGATACGGTGTTTGGCGTAAGGAGTCCATGCTTTGTAAGAAGCAGCATAGTCGGGGAAGATATTGGCGTATTCATCTTTGCCCTGTGCCCATTTTTCAAAAGCAGCTTCCTGCTTTTGTTTTTCCTCGGGTACGTTGTACTTCACGAGCTGTTTTGTTTCCCCGTCGAAGAACTTCCAGTAATTAGCGATACCGGCATAAGAAGAGGCCAGTTTCAGCTTGATAGCCGGATCTTTCTTCATCTGCTCAAACATATATTTCAGGCGAACGCTGCGCAGTGCTACAATGGAAGGGTTTTCCACGTTTATTTTCAGCTTCACGCCTTCAGAGCTTTCGTAACGGTTGGTACCGCCGGGATAGCCAAATATCATGGCGTAATCGTTCTCCTTGATGCCTTTGATAGATACCGGCAGGAAGTGTTTGGGTTTCAAAGGCTGGTTATCGGCAGCATATTCAGCCGGTTTACCGTCCTTGTCGGCATATACACGGAAAATGGAGAAGTCGCCGGTATGGCGGGGCCATTCCCAGTTATCGGTGTCGCCGCCGAATTTACCGATGCTTTCCGGCGGAGCGCCTACCAGGCGGATATCTTTATAACGTTCATAGACAAAGAGCAGGTACTGGTTGCCTTTGAACATGGGTAATACTTTTGCTTCGTAGTTGGTGCCGTTGATGGCCTGGCTTACGATGTCGGCAACGGTTTTCTGCTGTTGCTGTTGTCTTTCCTGGCCGCTCATGCCTTTGAGGGCATCCTGGACCTGTTTGGTCACATCGTCGACCCTTACGAGGAACTGCACAGACAATCCTTTGGCAGGGATCTCCTGTTGCTTGTCGAGGGCGTAAAAGCCGTTTTTAAGATAGTTGTGCTCTACTGAGCTGGCAGTAGCAATGGCGTCGTAGCCACAGTGGTGGTTGGTAAAGATCAACCCCTGGTTACTCACTATTTCTCCCGTACAGCCACCGCCGAAAATGATAATGGCGTCTTTGAGAGACGCTTTATTAATGCTGTACAATTGTTCCTTCGTCAGCTTCAGACCTTTCTTCACCATGTCATTGTACACCTGCTGTCCCAATAAATAGGGCAGCCACATTCCTTCATCTGCCCTGGCGAATTGTGCCGCCAGCAGTAACAGAAGGATCAGGAGATTTTTCTTCATAATTGGTATCGTTTTTAAAAAGCAGTCTCAAACCTATGTAATTTTTCAATAAGCGCCATACTGTCTGTGGTAAACGGTGATAGTTACCCACAGGTAAAACTGGAATGGCATTTGTAAAAAGGAGGTGGTTAACGGGTTGCGAACACAGAAAAAATTCACTTTAAAAGCCTACTTATGAAAAGAATACTGCTGCTATTGACAGCAATGGCTTTCCTGGCGTGCCAGGAAAAGACCCGGACGGAGGAGAAGAGGGAGGAACTGAAGGAGGGTGTGGAAAAAATTGGACAGGATGTCAGAGAAACGGCAGAAAAAGCCGGGGAATATATGGAAGCCCAACGGGACAGTTTGCGGCAGGGGCTTGAAGAACGTAAACGTGAAATTGATGTAAAAATGGACGAGCTGAAAAAAGACGGCTCTGAAAAAAGTAAAAAGGCAAGGGCTAAACTGGAAAAACTGAGAGATCAGATCGACGGCAAACTGGCCGAGTTAAAAAACAGTGGCGCCGACGCCTGGGACAGTACCCGGAATGATATTGATACCCTGATGAAAAAAACGGACAAGGAGTGGAAGGAATTTAAAGCGGATTTCAAAGAATTATTCCGGTAGGGATAAGAAATGAAATTCCCTACCTTTACCGCAATAATCATACTAAAAAGCCTTGTTACGTTCTTATCACCAAAAAGATATCGCTTTTGAAGCCGGCTGTGACGAAGCTGGAAGAGGTTGTCTGGCAGGTCCTGTGTTTGCGGCAGCAGTAATACTGCCACCCAGATTCAGGAATAAACTGCTGAATGATTCCAAGCAGCTGAAGGCGGCAGACCGGGAAAAACTCCGTATTGTAGTAGAAAAGGAAGCGATTGCCTATGCGGTGGCCAGTGTGGATAACGTGGAGATTGACAGGATCAACATTCTCCAGGCCTCTTTCAGGGCCATGCACCTGGCACTGGAACAACTTAAGCAGCAACCGGGTTATATATTAGTCGACGGGAATCGTTTTATACCCTATGGAAATATTCCTCATGCCTGTATCATAAAAGGCGATGGCATATATGCCTCCATAGCAGCAGCCTCCATATTGGCAAAAACCTACCGGGATGACTATATGCAGCAACTGCATGAACAATACCCGCATTTTGGATGGCTGGAAAATAAAGGATATCCTACACAACAACACAGAGATGCAATCCGTGAACATGGCGATACGCCATTTCACCGGAAATCATTTAGATTGTTGCCTGATGAACAACTGGAATTGGATTTTGATACTCCTGTAAGTGAATATACAGTGGTGAAGGTGGTTTCTCCGGAAGAAACAGAAGATTAGCGAAAAACTATTGTTTATTAATTTTGCCCTTGGATAGGATTAGACTATGTTAAAGCAGACACAACAGCAGAAGCTATTACAAAAATTGTCGCGTCAGCAGATTCAGTTAATGAAGCTGTTGCAGGTTCCTACGGCTGTTCTTGAAGAACGTATCAAGGAAGAGCTGGAGGAGAACCCTGCCCTGGAATACGGGGAAGAGGCGCATGAAGACGAATTTAAAGATCCCCAGGAGGAATTTAACAATACCGCAGATGCAGAGGAGGGGGATGATGAGTTTGAACCCGATGGTAGCGAGAATGAATACGACAACATTGATATATCTGAGTATGTAAGTGAGGGGGATGATGATATAGCCGATTATAAACTCCGGGATGATAACTATCCTGACCAGGATGAGAACAAAACCATCCCGGTGAGGGTGGAAACATCTTTTCATGAGCACCTTCTCAGCCAGCTGGGAATGCTGGAACTGGATGAAAGGCAGAACAGTATTGCAGAACAGATCATAGGCAGTATTGACGATGACGGTTACCTGCGCCGGGAAGTGAGTGCGATCGTAGATGATCTCTCTTTTTCACAGAACGTTGCAACAGACGAGGATGAGATCAGGGATTTGATCCGTAAGATCCAGGAGTTTGACCCGCCGGGTATTTGTGCCACTGATCTGAAGGAATGTCTGTTGCTGCAGTTGAAACGCAAGCCACAGGATGATCCGGGTGTATTGGGCGCTTACCTGATCCTGGAGAACTATTTCGATGAATTTACCAAGAAGCATTACGAAAAGATCCAGAAGGGCCTCAATATGAATGATGAAGCCCTGAAGGAAGCTATCGGGCAGATTATCAGGCTGACGCCAAAACCAGGGGGAAACTTTGCTACCCTGAATAAGGCGGAAAGTTATGTGGTGCCGGATTTCTTTATCCTGAACAATAACGGTAAGCTGGAACTGACGCTGAATTCCAAAAATGCCCCTGACCTCCGGATTTCGGAAGGGTATCGGGACATGCTGAAGGAATATGACAGAGGAGACAAGAAGGATAAGCGTCAGAAGGAAGCGGTATTGTTCATCAAACAAAAGATTGACGCAGCCAAATGGTTTATTGACGCAATCAAGCAACGTCAACACACCCTGCTGTCAACAATGGAATCCATCATGGGGTATCAGCGGGAGTTCTTCCTGACAGGGGATGAAACAACTATGCGCCCGATGATCCTGAAAGACATTGCCGACATTACCCAACTGGATATTTCTACTGTGAGCCGTGTGGCAAACAGCAAATATGTGCAGACAGAATTTGGAACTTTCAAGCTGAAATTCTTCTTCAGTGAGTCGCTGTCGACCGACAGCGGTGAAGAGGTTTCTACCCGTGAGGTGAAAAAGATCCTGTCTGACCTGATAGAGGGGGAAAATAAACGTAAACCACTCAGCGACGAGAACCTGACCAAGATGCTCCAGGATAAAGGGTACAACATTGCCCGCCGTACGGTAGCCAAATACCGTGAGCAGCTGAATATCCCGGTAGCCAGGCTGAGGAAAGAACTTTAATGAAGTGGCGGCCGTCCTGCCTTAAAAGAGACGGAAATTGTGAATGGAACAAGTAATCATACCCACAACTGATAATTCCCGGGAGGATAAGCCGGTATTTTCATCTGTATTGCGGAAGGTAGCTGAAGTGATCTCTTACCTGACGCATCCCTTATTCCTGCCACTACTGGTAACGGTACTGGTAGTTAATGCGATGCCTGAATATTTTGTCCTGTTCAAACAGGAGGGTATCCGGTATCCTTTTGACCTGTTGTATATCAGGGTGGCGTTCACCACATTGTTCCTGCCACTGTTTGTGGTGGCCTTGTGTAAAGCGCTGGGTTTTGTAACGTCTTTCCAGTTACGGTCACAGAAGGACCGTATCATTCCTTATATAGCCTGCACTACATTTTACTTCTGGACTTATTTCGCCTTTAAGCGTCAGGGCGCCGCGCCTCCTTTTTTCAATGCATTTTTCCTGGGAGTTTTCATTGCCATCGTAATCGGTATGGTGGCTAACACCTATGTGAAGATCAGTATGCATACCATAGGGTGGGGAGGAGTGATCGGTTTCCTGCTGATGCTGATGATGGGGTTAAATATGAATATCAGCTTAGCGCTGATGATCGCGTTCCTGATCGCAGGAATCGTAGGAACTGCCCGTCTTATACTGGGCGCTCACACCCCGGCGGAAATCTATACCGGTTTTATCATCGGTATTCTCTCACAGCTGATAGCATATGGTATAGCAGGATAAAAAAGCGGCCTGAAAAAACTTTTTTTGGCTACGCACATCCAGTGCGTAAAGCCTGCTCATCTTTGTAGTGTTATTTGAACATTGACATATGCTTCTGTTGTGCGTTGACCCTTTAAACTTATTATAACAGCATAACAATAAATGTGAAAAGTTGATTCTGTTTACTACAACATTTAGTATTTATGGCCAAAATGCTAAAAATTTTAGGATAATAGAAAATTAGATCATAACTTAGCACACCATTAAATTTGTAAAAAACACTTACTAATATGTCTACAGCCAATACTGACAAACTCAAGGCGCTGCGCCTTACAATGGACAAGATTGAGAAGGATTTCGGAAAGGGATCTGTGATGATGATGGGGGAGAAAGGCACAGAGCCGATGGAAGTAATATCAACAGGCTCCCTGGGTCTGGATATTGCGCTCGGTATCGGTGGTTTTCCTAAAGGAAGGATCATTGAGATATATGGACCAGAGTCTTCCGGTAAGACAACAGTCGCTATTCATACAATTGCAGAAGCCCAGAAGAAGGGTGGTATTTGCGCTATCATAGATGCGGAGCATGCGTTTGACAGCTCTTATGCCCAGAGACTGGGTGTGGATGTGGACGCACTGCTGATCTCTCAGCCAGACCATGGTGAGCAGGCCCTGGAAATTGCGGATCGTCTGATCCTGTCGGGTGCTGTTGACGTCGTGGTGATTGACTCCGTTGCTGCCCTGGTACCAAAAGGTGAGCTGGAAGGTGAGATGGGAGAAAGCAAAATGGGTTTACAGGCTCGTTTGATGTCTCAGGCGCTGCGTAAACTGACCGCTACAATTTCAAAAACAAATTGCTGCTGCATATTTATTAACCAGCTGCGTGAAAAGATAGGAGTGATGTTTGGTAATCCGGAGACTACTACCGGTGGTAACGCGCTCAAATTCTACGCTTCCGTGCGTTTGGACATTCGTCGTATGACCCAGATCAAGGATGGTGATGAAGCTGTGGGTAACCGCGTAAAAGTAAAAGTAGTTAAGAACAAAGTTGCACCTCCCTTCCGCCAGGCTGAATTCGATATCATCTTTGGACAAGGTATTTCCAAGATGGGTGAAATTATCGATATGGGTGTTGAATACGGCGTCATCCAGAAAAGCGGCAGCTGGTTCAGTTATGATACCAACAAGCTGGGCCAGGGCCGCGATGCCGTGAAACAATTGTTGCTTGATAATCCGGAAGTAGCCGCCGAAATCGAAGGAAAGATCAAGGCGAAACTGGCAGAGCAACAGGCACAGGCTTAATAGAAAGTATTATTTCAGGAGCAGGATTGATGAGTAGTGATGCTGTGAGAGTGAGACTTTCAACAGGCGTTGCTCAGGCATACTGCGGCCTTAAGAGTACAGATTTATGAGTAGTGTTGCTTTCAATGAGCACTAGCTTGAAGAGCATAAACGCTGTGGTGTTAAAAGCACGTGCAGATGTAGTGAAGTATTCCATGTTGCTTTATAAGCGTAGACTCGATAAGCATAGCACTGCTGCCTTAAAAAAGAGTTGTTTTAGTTTTAGATATAAGCATTGGGTTAGTTAGTATTAACGTAAATCCCTGCCTTCTCCTGGGCGGGGATTATTTTTTTGTTCTACCTCACCATCTATTACAACGATAATGGTCGTGTAATCCAGACCATTGTAGAGGCGTGGTGCCGTCTGTCCTGACTGAGGTTTCCACGCTCACATCTTAACATATATCCAGGGCTAATACTATTTCCAGGGGCCTATACTTGCGTTGAGGACAGCCTTGTAATGGGACGCATTGCGTACAGGCGTTATTGAGAGGGCGAAGGATTGTTATTATGCCGTCGGCTTCATATCCTTCCATGCCCATAAATAACGGCAGGCATAAGTTCTGTAAGGCGACCATTTACCGGAGATCTTCAGCAGCTTTTCCCTGAAAGCTTTCTTATCCGTATTATCCAGTTTGTATATTTTAATCATCGCCTGCTGTAAGCCCCAGTCATCAATAGCAAAAACATCTTCCCGGCCCAGGTAGAACATGAGCAGCATCTCAACTGTCCATCTACCCACACCTTTGATCTGTGTGAGATATTTGATGACCTCTTCATCCGTCATTTTCCCCAGCTTTTGATCTGTCAGTCGCTCTTCCACAGCAAACCGCGCCACATTGTGTACATAACTCACCTTGGCATTTGACAAGCCAATAGCCCTTAAGGTAGGCGCCGGCGTATCCAGGATCTGCTGCGGAGAGGGCTCCTTCCCGTTATACAATGCCAGGAACCGTTCATAGATCACATTCGCTACTTTCACGCTTAACTGCTGGCTCATAATAGATCCTATCAGCCTTAGCGCGATATTCTTACGCTTTGTAAGGGCTGGAAGAGGATTCGCCATTATCGCTGCAAGCTTTTTGTCTTTGCCGAGATGTACCAGGTGTTCTTCGGTGGATTGTCTCATAACTTACGAGATTAAAAAGAAATACACGCCTATAAAAAGGGAATGCTCCTGATGAGGCAAGGTATTAAATTTTGCATCACCAGGAGCATTATGGAAAGCCTTACTTTCGGAATATTTAGTACTCGAAAGGTTGCTTATAAATCACTTCAAGAATAGTTTGTCCCACTACCTGTAAAGTACGTTTATCAATTACAGTCATGTTATCGTTGGTGGTATGCCAGTGTGGTACAAAGTTACCGTTCGGCTGCAGCGCAATGATATCAAAAGTAGGGATGTTCGCGATGGTGTTAACATATACGTGATCGTCGGTAATGCCGGCGCCGATATTTTCGTAACGGAAGTAGTCAGAATATCCCAGGCGGTTTGCTACGTCCCAGAACATCTTCATCGGACCATATGCATACTGCTGGGAACCTGCTTCCATATAGAACTGCGAAGCACGTCCGCCGACCATATCGAGCAGGATACCATAGTTCGCCTTATAACCTCTCACGTGTGGATTTCTGGCCCAGTATTGTGTACCTAAGCAGAAACTGTTCTCTTCCTCGCTCACGCCATAATCCTCTACATCCGTCAACAGTATATCAATACCTACCTGCGGCTTCTGAGCATGCAGTTGGCGGGCTGTTTCCAGCAATACGCCTACGCCGCTGGCGCCATCGTCCGCACCATCCAGTTGTTTGGTTTTATCAAACGCATCCTGGTCGGCATGCGGACGGGTATCCCAGTGGGAAAGCAGGAGGATACGCTGTGTAGCAGCAGGATTGAAGCTGGCGATGATATTGATACATGGAAGCGATACTTTCTTTGGACCGATTACGGTGGTACGCTGTACATATACGGTGTCTGCCAGTGGCTTCAGTTGCTCTATCAGCCAGTCTGCACATTTTTTCTGAGCAGGTGTATTCGGAATACGGGGACCGAAGCTCACCTGTTTTTCGGTATACGCATATGCGCTGTCTACCTGAAATACAGGCACGTTTACATTAGATGCAGCCGCCTGTTTCGCGTTATTGGCATCTTCCTGCTGGTTGGTTTTGGCCGGTTGCTTACAGGCAAGCGCGAACAATGCGAGGCCTGCAGCAATGCTGAATATCTTGTACATATTAACTAATGGCTGTTTGATCATAACGGCTTTACTGTATGGAGTAGGTGATACTACCATCTTTTTCGTCTTTCAGTTGTATACCTACAGCTAACAGCTGATTACGGATCTTGTCGGAGGCTGCATAGTCCTTGCGGCTTTTAGCCTCTTTGCGCATCTCAATAAGCAGTTGTATTACACCATCCAGCTTACTGTTGTCAGTGTTAAGCGTTTCTGGTTGCAGGCCGAGTATATCAATGAGGAAAATGCTCCAGGTCTTTTGTAATAACTGGAATGTTTCTTCGCTTAACTCATGCATTTTCACCTGTCCGCCTTTGATCGAATTGATCACAGGTGCCAGTTCAAATAAGTTCGCCAGTACCTTGGCGGTGTTGAAGTCGTCACTGAGGAACTCATGGCATTCATTGCACCAGTCGCGCACCTGTTTATCCAGTTCTTCATTCACCGGCTGACCGTTTGCCGGAGTATAAGTGAGTTTCTGCAATACTTCGTAGGCAGACCATAAACGGTGCAGGCCCTTCTCCGCCGCTTGTAGTGCCTCATTGGAAAAATCAAGCGTACTGCGGTAATGCGTTTGTAATACGAAGAAGCGGATAGTCATCGGGCTGTAGCCTCTTTCCAGCAGATGGTGGTTGCCGGTAAAGAGTTCTGTCAGCTTGATGGTATTGTTATAGGCCTTCCCCATTTTACGGCCGTTAATGGTGATCATGTTATTGTGCATCCAGTAACGGGCCATCAGTTCGCCGTGGGCGATCTCACTTTGTGCTATTTCACACTCATGATGCGGGAATTGCAGGTCCATGCCACCGCCATGAATATCAAACTGTTTACCGAGGTATTTGCTGCTCATGGCAGAACATTCGATATGCCATCCAGGGAAGCCTTCTCCCCAGGGACTTGGCCAGCGCATCAGATGTTCCGGCGGCGCATTTTTCCAGAGGGCAAAGTCTACATTATTTATTTTCTCATCCTGATTCTCCAGCTCACGATTGGAGGTTTCCAGCATATCTTCCAGCACGCGTCCGCTCAGGATGCCATAGTCATGGGTCTCAGCATACTTCTTCACATCAAAGTACACAGAGCCGTTCCTTTCATAGGCATAACCTTTTTCCATGATCGTTTTGATCATTTCGATCTGCTCAATGATATGACCGGTTGCGGTAGGTTCTATACTGGGTTCCAGACAGTTAAAACGATGAAATGCCCAGTGGAACAGATTGGTGTATTTCTGCACCAGTTCCATAGGCTCCAGCTTTTCCAGCTGGGCGCGTTTAGCGATCTTATCTTCAGCTTCGCGGCCTTCTTCTTCAAAGTGACCAGCGTCTGTAATGTTCCTTACATAACGTACTTTATAACCGAGGAACTGAAGGTACCGGTATACAACGTCAAATGTGATATATGGGCGGGCATGACCCAGGTGCGATTCCCCCGATACGGTAGGACCACATACATACATACCGACATGTCCGGGATAGAGAGAGGTGAATACTTCCTTTTGCCGATGTAGCGAATTGTATATTTTAAGCTCAGACATATCAGAAAATTTCAGGAGTGTAAGCTACACTTCCTTTTTGTTTGGATTGCAAAGATAATTATTGTTTCGTGAGTGGCATTACAGCGGAGGACTAAGATTGGCTATCACGGGATAATGATCGGAAAGCCCGGAGGTGATCTTTCTGAATGAATTGACCTTGAATGATTTATCGGCAAAAATATAGTCTATTCTCAAGGTAGGGGCCAGTCCGGCGAAAGTCCGGCCGATACCGCTGCCTTTTCTCAGAAAGGCATCCTGTAGCGGGCCTCTGATGGTGAAATAGGTATAAGATGCCGGCGTATCATTAAAGTCTCCGCATACAATGACACGGTAGGGACTTGTCTTGATAAATGCAGCCACAATATCGGACTGTCTGCTGCGACCCACATAGGCGTCGCGCATTTTCTGCACAATGTTGCGTGTAGCCACCAGCCCGGTATCTTCCTGTTTTTTGATCTTTTCTATGGAACGGTAATCCCTTTCATTGAACCGGTAAGAAGCCAGGTGCATGTTGATAATGCGGAAAGTATCCTCATTACGTACAATGTCAGCATAGATCAGGCTTTCGCTGAGAGGCCCTTTGGACAGTTTCAGCTTATCGGACTTAATGATAGGATAGCGGGAGTAAATGATAGAGCCCCAGTGCTGCATGCCATCCCGGTTAAAGTCGCTGGAAAAGAAACGGTAGGGAAGTTTCATTTCCCGGGATATATCTTCCCGGTTATTGAAGTCATTTTTCTTTTCAGAGGTATAAAAATCCTGTATGCAGAGAATGTCCAGTTCCTGTTTCTTAATGAGGGCAAACATTGCCTCCCTGTTGTATTTGCTGTCTTTTTCACGATATAGTCCGAACTGACCCACATTGTAGCTCATGATGTTTAAACTGCCGGAAGGATTGGCAAACTGCTTATTGGCGGTAGGATAATTAAACGCGATGAAAGCGGAAATGGACTTCCACCCGATCACTATCGGCAACATGGGCAGGAGACAGTATTTAAAATCGAAGAGCAACCAGCAGATGAAGAAGAGCAGCAGGACAAGTAATAACAAAGGGAAAAGAAGCGTGATAAAGCTGATAGGCCACCATTGCTCAGGAGACACATAAGGAGCCAGGCAGGCCACCAGGAAAAGGAGCACTACAATGGTGTTAACCGTTAAGAAGAAACCTTTTGTGAATAACCTCAGAAATCTCAACTCCTATCGCATTTTTGCTTAAAGATAGGAGAAATGATGAATTCGTGCACGATAATGATAAGCCTGCCATAACGATAATATGCTGAAATCCTTTCCCTGCATAGATTCTATAGGTCTGAATCTTTAACAGCCACGGCGCGCGGATGTAACTGGTCCGCAGTGCGGGACGCCAGAAAGGAAAATGTCCTGCCAATGTTATACCGATAAGAACCGGAAAAGAAATGCCCTCCGGATGAACTGCATGGTAGCATACCGGAGGGCTGTTGAATATGAAAATGTCGTTATACTATTTGACGATATGCAGGTGCGTTTTCGGATGGAACAGGTGAGTGATCTTATGTAAGGCCCTGTTAAACCCTGCTCCCAGGTCATTGCCTTTTTTCCACTGCTGCATATAAAGCAAACCGGTCAATCCGCCACCAATCAGGGAAGGAATCATGGTCAGATCATTACTGTTGATGACATGTGTGACGATGTTTGCCAGCAGGAAGATAACGGTAATGATCCAGAAGGGGATAGGCAGATTGGGTAGCAATCTGTACCTGGGAGCTACCACAGTGGCGCCGATGGCCAGACCCATGACAGCGGCAGAAGCGCCGGTGGTAGTGGCAAAAGGTTGCAGTTCCCGGAAAGATGGGATGATTTGCATGCCCAGCAGATAAAATATTGCACCTACAATACCACTCAGGAGATACAGGATACGCTGACGGCCGGCATGATTCTGCAGCATAGTGCCAAAACAGGCCAGCCATATCATGTTGCTGACAATCATCCAGAAACTGTCGTGTGTGAACATAGCGGTGATCAGCGACCAGGGATTGTGCAGCAGTGTTGTAACGTTGGCAGGCAGTACCAGGTGCGACAATACATCGTTATGGTAACGGGCCAGCGGATTACCTTCAAGACGGTAGATGACTTCTGTGAAAAACAGCAGGACGAATACGGTAATATTTATCAGCAGCAGCTGGATCACCATATTCTTTTCTTCTCCAAGGGATAGGGGCGCTTTATCTCTTTCTTCAACGTACATCATGACACAAGATCTTTTATGTTAGTAAAAATGCCTGCGGTTATGCCTGTTCCACATCCTGAGCAGCAGGTAGCTGAAAAGCACACCACCAAGGTGCGCAAAGTGGGCTACATTGTCTCCCGCTGAGTTCTGGATGCCGGAATACAGTTCCAGGAGGATAAGGATACCGACAAAGTATTTTGCCTTTAAAGGGAATAGGAAGTAAAGGTAAATGAGATTATTGGGAAACAGGTAACCAAATGCGAACAGCAGCCCGAATACGGCACCGGAAGCACCAAGGGTGGCACTATTAGGATAGACCTGGGCAAACTGACGAACAAACGCTTTGGTAGTTTCAATAACACTGGGATCGTTCGGGAACTGATAAAATATATTTTTAATGCCTTCAGAACGGAATGAACCTGAATCCAGGTCATACCGGCTGTCCAGCAGTCTGAAATTGCCGAGCGAAGGATCGTTGAGGAAGGCCTTGGCATCATGTGCCAGCCTCACATTTTCATAGGTGAGTACACCCATGTGGCAGAGTGCCGCACCCAGACCACATATCATGTAAAAGATTAGGAAGCGTTTTGGCCCCCAGATGTTTTCCAGCGTGGCGCCAAACATCCAAAGGGTGAACATGTTGGTTAACAAATGCCCCAGGCTGCCGTGCATGAACAGGTG
Organism: Chitinophaga filiformis; assembly: GCF_900102545.1. GTDB lineage: Bacteria > Bacteroidota > Bacteroidia > Chitinophagales > Chitinophagaceae > Chitinophaga > Chitinophaga filiformis. The sequence continues at coordinate 1,586,093 of NZ_FNBN01000001.1, forward strand.
GGTGACAAACTGATGAGGCCTGAACAACTCCGAGCCCCAATAGTGCAACGCGAAAATATCCTCAATCTTATTTTCCCCGATGGCGCTCCCAAGTGTGTTCTGTGCAAGGAACACCAAACCGTTGATGATCAGTAAGTTTTTGATCACCGTAGGGAGTATTTCAAATCTGCCGGGCCTGAACTCGCTCATTTTCTCCTATTCTTTAATGATTAATTCTTTTCTCAAGTAAAACCACGTTCTCAATGTGGTGTGTATGTGGGAACATATCCACCGGTTGTATCCTTTTGACACTGTACATAGCATCCAGCAGCGCCAGGTCCCTGGCCTGTGTAGCAGGGTTACAACTTACATATACTATGCGGGGAGCAGCAATTTCGAGTAGCTTATTAACCAGTTTCTCGTGCATGCCGGCCCTTGGTGGGTCAGTGATCACAACATCCGGCTGCCCGTGCTGGGCAAAGAAAGCGTCGTTACAGATATCCACTACATCTCCGGCAAAGAATTGTGCATTGTTCACGTCATTGCGGGCGGCATTTTCAACAGCGTCGTCGATAGCCTCTTTGATCAGCTCTATACCGATCACTTTGCCTGCCTGCCGGGACACAAAAATACCAATACTGCCTGTACCACAATAGAGATCGTAAACAATTTCTGTTCCTGTTAATCCGGCGAACTCTCTGGTTACCTGGTACAGTGCTTCTCCCTGGTAGGTATTGGTCTGAAAAAAGGATTTAGGTCCTATTTTAAAAGTAAAGTCTTCCAGCTTTTCTTCTACATATCCCTTGCCGAAGTAGACCTTCGGTTCCAGGTCGAAAATGGTGTCGTTCAGCTTGGGATTGATGGTATACAGTACGGAAGTAATACCGGGAACAGTTGCCAGCAGGTGGTCCAGCAGGGCCTCTCTGTCTTTTTTGTTCTCGTGATGGATCACGAGGTTCACCATTACCTCGCCGGTGGTACAGATCCTGATCACCAGGTTGCGGAGCCATCCTTCTTTCGCGCGGATGTCGTAGAAGGAGAGCTTATTGGTCAGTGCATATTCCCGGATGGTGTTCCGGATAGCATTGACCGGTTCTGCCTGCAGGTAGCAGGTATTAATATCCAGCACCTTGTCAAACAGCTTCGGTACGTGGAAGCCCAGGGCATTCCGCTGGGGAATGCTGCCATCTTCATTCAGTTCCTCTGCCGGGAGGTATGCTTTATTGCTGAAGGTAAATTCAAGTTTATTGCGGTAATGGGTGGTATGCCTGGAGCCCATGATAGGCTGCATGGGAGGTAATTCCAGTTTACCAATACGCTGGAGATTGTCGGCCACCTGCTGCTGTTTGTACTCCAGTTGCAGTGAATAAGGCAGCATCTGCCATTTGCAGCCGCCACAGTTACCAAAATGTTCACAGAAAGGGTCAACACGGTTAGACGCCAGGGAATGGAATCGGATAGCCTTACCCTCTGCCCAGTCTTTTTTGTTCTTACCGAGACGTACATCCACCACATCGCCCGGTACCACGCCGCCTTCAATAAATATCACTTTGCCATCTATCCGGGCCAGTGCTTTTCCCTCTGCTGCATAAGCGCTTACAGGGACATTTTCAAGAATAACATTTTTTTTCCTCACGGGTGCAAAGGTAGGATTTTAGCTGATCACTGATTTTGTGAAATTGCCTTTTCCTTGCTACTTTTACAGTAACCGATATCCTATGCGTAAACTTATGATATTACTCGCCTGCATTTTCTGCCACTGGCAGTTACAGGCGCAGGGCTATGAACTTACTTTCCAGCTAAAACAGTATACAGGAGGGCAATTATCTCTGGCGCACTACATGGGCAAAAGCTTCTACCTGGCCGACTCCGCCCAGATCAATGCGCAGGGTGTTGCCGTGATGAAGAACAAGGAAGCCTTACCAGGGGGCATCTACATCGTACTGCTTCCCGGCAGGCAGCGTTATTTTGAGATGCTGCTTGATAACAAGGACCAGCAGTTCTCCATCAGCATTGATACTACTGACCTGATTAATAAGACTGTGTTCAAGACCTCCAAAGAGAACGAGATCTTCCAGTCGTATAATAAATTTCTATCAAAGGAGATAGCGCCACAGGACAGGCGGCTTAACGCGATGCTGGCCAATCACACGGCGGCAGACAGCGCGGCGGCCAAATCTTTACAGCAGGAGCTGGGCAAGAAGCTCCAGGACTTCCGCAACCGCATCGTGACAGAGCATCCAAAAAGCCTGCTCACCAGTATATTCAGGGCGATGAAAGACCCTGAGGTACCACCGACTCCTCCGGGAGAAGATTCTACATTCAGTTACCGCTATTACAAGGCGCATTACTGGGATAGCGTAAACCTGAATGATGGCCGCCTGGTAAGAACAGATATCATCGAGAAAAAACTGAACAGGTATTTTACCCAGCTGGTAGCGATGGATCCGGATTCTATTATCATGGAAGCGGACAATATCGTTGCGAAGACCCGGAAAGACAAAGAGATGTTCAAATTCGTGGTATGGTGGCTTACCTATACCTACGAGACTTCCAAATACATGGGTATGGATGCTGTATTCGTGCACATGGTGGAGAAGTACTACGTATCCGGCGAAGCCTATTGGCTGAAGGATGATCAGCTGAACAAGATCATCTCCCGTGCTTATTCAATGGCGCCTAACCTGATAGGACAACAGGCCCCGCCGCTGGAAGTGAAAGATTCTTCCATGAAGCCCGTTTCCCTTTATACTACAAAAGCAAAATATACCGTTCTCGTCTTCTGGGATCCTACCTGCGGCCACTGTAAGATTGAGGTACCCAGACTTGACTCCGCCTTTAATGCCAGCTGGAAAAACAAAGGAGTAGCCCTGATCGGCTTCAAAACGGAAGGCACCAAAGACGAATGGCAGTCTTTCATCAAAGAGCATAAGCTCAGTGGATGGATCCATGCGTGGGACCCGGACGCTCAGAGCAACTACCGCCGTTTGTATGATGTATACAGCACGCCCGTGGTGTATCTGCTGGACGAAAAAAAGAAGATCCTGGCCAAAAGGCTGGGGGTTGAACAGCTCAGTGATTTCCTTGAAAAAATGGAGACAAAGAACGGAACAGTCCGTAAATAATCCTGATATAATAATTTTTAAGTGTTGTAATTCACTTGTTTGCAATCAGATAAGGTTGCTGCGAATTGCTTTGGCATAGTCTTTGGAATTTCGGTGTTGTAATCAAATTGTTAAGATTATGAAAAAGATTATCCTTTCGTTTGCAGCCCTTGCAATTTCTTTTGCAGCAATGTCTCAGGTGCGGGTAGGTGTGAAAGGTGGATGGAACCTTTCCAACATTTCGGTGAACAATAATGGTTCGGTGGATAATGACCGGTCATTATCAGGTTACCATATCGGTGCTATAGTGGATCTTCCTTTAGTGCCAAAGATCCTCTCCCTCCAGCCAGGTGTATTTTATACTACCAAAGGTGCGAAACTGGAATCAGGAGATAAGGACAACAGTGCTACCATTCCGTACAGGAAGTATACAACCCGGCCCCAGTACATTGAAGTTCCTTTAAACGTTATTGGTAAAATACCCGTTGGTACAAATACCAGGCTGTTTGCCGGTATAGGGCCATACATGGCATTTGGTGTAGCAGGTAAGAATAAAGTGTCTACCACACTTGCCGGTGTAACTACCAGTACAGAATCCAACATCAAATGGGATGACGACACTCCATTCCATGATGGAGATCCTAACCAGGGACTGGACAAATACAAGAGATTTGACTGGGGTGGTAACGTCCAGGTAGGTGCCGAATTCAAGAACTTCCTGGTCTCAGCACAGTATGGACACGGCTTTGGTAAAATTAACTCCGGTGGAGATGACAGCAGGAATGATAAGAACAAGAACAGAGTATTCAGTGTGTCATTAGGTTATCTGTTTTAACTATCGACAGGAATTATTTAGTCACTTTTTTAACCGGACGTAAACAGGCAACGTCTGCCATAACACAAACAATAGCTAAGAAATTGGTATAGCATCCTTTAACGCCTGTAGGATGCTATACCAAAAATTAAAACACCTCTAATGAAAAAGGTATTATTATCCGTTGCCGCACTGATGATTGCAGGCATTACTTTTGGCCAGACAAAATTCGGTATTGTGGCAGGACCTAATTTCTCAAGTGCAACTACTAAAAACGCGGCAGGTAACAAAGAAACCGGAGATCTTAAAGTTGGTTTGAGGGCTGGTGTAACAGCTGATTTGCCGCTGGCGGACGAATTCTACATTGGTACAGGTCTATTGTATGTTGGCAGAGGCAATAAAGCCAGCGACAATTTCAAAACCTCTTTATCTTATCTGCAAATACCTATCAACTTCCTGTTCAAACCAGAAGTAGGAGATGGTTGGCTGAACCTTGGCGCTGGTCCTTATGTGGCTTATGGCCTGGGTGGGAAACACAAGGGAACTGTTGGTAACCTGACTGCTGAATGGAAAGCTTTTGATGATGAATCCAATGCTATCGCTGCTAAGCTGAAACGCTTTGACGCAGGTCTGGGTATCGTAGCCGGTTATGAAATGAAAGCTGGTCTGTATCTCGGTATCAATGCCGACCTGGGACTGGTGAATGTATATGACAATACCGACAATGATCGTAGCTGGAGGAACACATCTTTCGGTGTATCTGTTGGTTACAAATTCTAAGGCAAGCAATATTTAATAAGGAGTCCTCCCAGTCACTGACGGGGGGACTTTTTGTTTTCAGAAAACCCCGACACCCTTCTTATGAGAGTCCCTCCATATTTTTGAGAACGCTTAAAATTAAAACCAAGATTTGAGTATTTACATTATTTTTATGCCCGTATTTGTAGCGGGGTGATCCCGCGTTATGAACCCTAAAGGACCCTATATTAAAGAGGACAATACGCACACTTATTACATCACAACGTAAAACGCATGAGTAAATTTTTTACACTCTTCTTTTTAACGCTGTTAGTATCCCTATTACCCCTTCACGCCCAGGTAAGTCTTGGATTGAGGGGCGGTCTTAGCTTGTCTGCCACGCAGATAAAAAACAGCCAGGGATATAAAAGCAACAGCCTTGGCACCAGCAGTCAGCTGGCAACTCTACACGCTGATCTGATCGTCAACGTACCAGTTTACAGAAGACTCTATTTTCAGCCTTTGGTCAGGTACATTACCAAAGGCGCCTATCTCCGTCCACTGCCATCTAAACAGGGCATATTTGTGGAATCAGCCAACCAGTTGAAAGTACATTACCTGGAAGCGCCATTGAATATGGTACTCAAATTTCCGGTTCCCCTTGGTAAGATCGTATTAGGAGGAGGGCCTTACGTAGCATACGCACTAAATGGTAATTATGACCTGGACCTTATGTACAACGGATCAGTTGTAAGTACAGACTCCCATTCCATCGAATTTAACTACAAAGACAGAGGCATTGCCCCGGGTGCACAGTTACGCAGGTTTGATGCAGGAGCCAACCTGATGCTGGGAATAGAATTTAATAACCTGATGGTAGTCGGCGCTAATCTAAGCCGCGGATTTTTAAACATCGACCGTACAAGTTCTGCAAAGATCACCAACAGTTATTTTTCATTGAGCCTGGGCATCCTGCTGGATAGGGAAGACTACTAAAGGAATAAAAGGTATTTAAAGATATTAAAGGGAGTGCCTGAAAAGGGGGCTCCCTTAATTTTTTGTGTAGTAATAGGGGTAACGTCATGCCTGATCGTCTTAACAATGGATAATTCACCACAATTATCCGCAACAAAAAAGACAAAAAGTGTGACAGTTATTCGGACATGCTGCTACGTTTCCACGTAATGGCATTTTTTACTAAGAAAAACGGTTACCATTCAATATAAAAGCGGTCCGCCTCAGGCGGACCGCTTTCTTTATAACACTATGGTTAGTTGTTTTATACTACTGCTTCCACTGCCTTGCGGATCACATTTGGTTTGCCCAGGGTATAGTAGTGCAGTACAGGCACGCCAAAAGCCTTCAGTTCTTTAGACTGCTGTATCAGCCATTCAGTACCTACCGCTTCTACTTCCTTATCTGTTTTACATTTCAGGATCTCATTGGCAAGGTCAGCCGGAATGTCTACATGGAAGGTACGTGGCAGTACGTTCAGCTGTTTGCGGGTGGTGATGGGTTTCAATCCCGGGATGATTGGTACGGTAATACCCATCTCTCGGCATTTGTTGACGAAGTCGAAAAACTTCTGGTTATCGAAGAACATCTGGGTCACGATATAATCAGCGCCGTTTTCCACCTTTCTCTTCAGATAGCTCATATCTGTCTGCATATTGGGCGCTTCGAAGTGTTTCTCCGGGTATCCAGCCACACCTATACAGAACTTTGTTTTTACACCGCCCTGCAGGTCTTCTTCCAGGTAGATACCATTATTCATATGCATAACCTGCTGTAGCAGTTCGTCTGCATAACGATGCCCATGTGGTTCAGGTTCAAAGAAGGTCTCATTTTTGGGGGCGTCTCCACGCAATACCAGTACATTGTCTACCCCCAGGAAGTTGAGGTCGATCAGTGCGTTTTCGGTTTCCTCCCTGCTAAAGCCTCCGCAGATCAGGTGTGGAACTGCATCTACATTATAATGGTTCATTAAAGCAGCGCAGATGGCTACTGTGCCTGGTCTTTTACGGATCTCCACTTTTTCGAAGGTGCCGTCGGCCCTTTTCTTAAACATATGCTCACTTCTGTGGTAAGTAACGTTAATAAAGGCCGGCTTGAATTCCATTAGTGGATCAAGGTGTTCATATATAGACTCGATACTCTTACCTTTAAGGGGAGGTAGGATCTCAAAAGAGATCAGCGTATCTTTTGCCTGCGCAATATGTTCTGTTACTTTCATGGTAGAAATAAAAGTGAGCGTAAGTTAATGCCGGGCAAAAGTAATACATCTGTTAGAATTATCATCTGATTTTTCGCGGAAAGGGCGAATATTTTAATACATTGTACACTATTCATAGATAAAAATGTAGTACTCTTACATAAGCTAAGGGACTGACGACAGTTAGATATTGAAAGCTAAATGAAAAGTGTATTTTTGCTAAGTTTGAACATATGGCATTAAAAATACATACAGATCAACTGGTAAAGCGCTATGGTCACAGGACTGTAGCCAACCATGTATCTGTAGAAGTAACACAAGGAGAGATCGTGGGTTTGCTTGGCCCCAACGGAGCAGGTAAAACAACCACATTCTATATGGTAGTGGGGCTGATCAAGCCCGACGAGGGACAGGTGTACCTGAACGATGTGAATATTACAAAGCTGCCAATGTACAAAAGGGCAAAGATGGGAATCGGTTATCTGCCCCAGGAAGCTTCCGTATTCCGTAAGCTGAGCGTGGAGGATAATATTGCCGCTGTACTGGAAATGACGAACCTGAAGAAAGCGGAGCAGAAAGAAAAGCTTGAAAGCCTGCTGGAAGAATTCCGTCTTACCCATGTGCGTAAGAGCCCCGGAGATGTATTGAGTGGAGGCGAACGCCGGCGTACGGAAATAGCGCGCGCACTTGCGGTAGATCCTAAGTTCATTCTGCTGGATGAACCTTTTGCCGGTATCGACCCAATAGCCGTGGAAGACATTCAGTCAATCGTTGCCCGCCTTAAATATAAGAACATAGGGATCCTCATAACAGACCATAACGTGCAGGAAACACTCTCCATCACTGACCGGGCCTACCTGCTTTTCGAGGGAAAGATCCTCAAAGCCGGCACAGCCGAAGAGTTAGCTGAAGACGAACAGGTAAGAAAAGTGTATCTTGGCCAGAATTTTATTTTACGTCGTAAGAATTACCTGGACGAAGCTGCTAAACAACAATAAAACTACAACTACGTTCCTGATCCTATTATGAGAATATTAAGTCCTGCAATATCACAATTGGCGCGTTTGCGTATGGGGCGCATAGAATATTTTATGCAATACCCCCTGCAGGTGCAGCAGCAGGTGTTTCAGAATCTTATCAGTGCCGCTCAGTATACCGAGTTTGGCAAGCAATATGGCTTTTCACAGATATATAAGATAGAAGAGTTCAAGCAGCGGGTGCCTATTCATAATTATGATAGCCTCAAGCCTTACATCCAGCGATTGATGGAAGGGCAGCAGAACATCTTATGGAATACACCGATTAAATGGTTTGCCAAATCGAGCGGTACTACCGCCGATAAGAGCAAATTCATACCAGTTTCCGTAGAGAGCCTGGATGACTGTCACTACCGCGCCGGCCGTGATGTATTATCACTGTACTATAATAATTTTCCTGACTCCCGTCTGCTGACCGGTAAATCGCTGGTAATAGGTGGTAGCCACCAGGTCAATAAACTGGACTCCGAAAGTGATTCTTACTTTGGTGATCTGAGTGCCGTGATGCTGCAGAACATGCCTTTCTATGGCAATATGATCCGTACGCCTGACCTTTCCATTGCCCTGATGGACGAGTGGGAGGAAAAGATAGAGCGCATGGCGAATGCCGTAATACATGAGAATGTCACTTCCATTGCCGGTGTGCCTACCTGGACACTGGTACTGATCAAACGTATATTCGAGATCACCGGGAAAGATAACCTGGCGGATGTCTGGCCTAACCTGGAATTATATATGCACGGCGGCGTAAGTTTTACGCCCTATAGAGAACAGTTTAAAAAGCTGATCCGCAAACCGGATATGTACTACCAGGAGACCTATAACGCTTCTGAGGGCTTCTTCGCTGCGCAGGACGTGATAGGAGAGGAGGGCTTGCTCCTGTTCCTCAACCATGGTATCTTCTATGAATTCATGCCGATGGAGGAATACGGTAAGCCATGCCCGCAAACCCTGCAGCTGCAGGACGTCGAGATGGGTAAAAACTATGCCCTGATCATCAGCACCAACGGGGGATTGTGGCGTTACCTGGTAGGAGACACTGTTCAGTTCACCTCCCTGGCTCCCTACCGTGTAAGGGTAAGCGGACGTACCAAGTCTTTCATCAATGCTTTCGGCGAAGAACTGATCGTGGAGAATTCAGATGTGGCCATTGCCAAAGCTTGTGAGGCAACAGGCGCTGTAATGAACGACTATACCGCAGCTCCTATTTACTTCAGTGAGAATGAAGCCGGCGGGCATGAATGGCTGCTGGACTTTGATGTGATGCCTGGAAACCTTGAACAGTTTATTGATGTATTGGACAATACTCTCAAGTCCATTAACTCGGACTATGAAGCCAAACGTCATAAAGATATGGCGCTGCGCCGCCCCGTAGTACATGTATTGCCCAAGGGAACCTTTACCGACTGGCTGAAGAGTAAAGGTAAACTGGGTGGTCAGCATAAAGTACCCCGCCTCAATAACGAGCGGCAGCATGTGGAAGAAATTCTTAAATTCGCCGGCATCACTGGCAAAATCTAAATTTAATCATCTAACAACTATTAGGTCTATATGAAATTACTGGAGAACAAAGTAGCAATTGTAACAGGTGCCAGCAGAGGTATAGGAGAAGCTATCGCGATCAAATTTGCAGAAGAAGGTGCAAACGTTGCATTCACATATCTTAGTTCTGACGAGAAAGCGAAAGCACTGGAACAAAAGCTACAGGCAATGGGTGTAAAGGCAAAAGCCTATAAATCCAATGCTGGCAGTTTCGAAGAGAGTGAGGCGCTGATAAACGATGTATTGAAAGAATTTGGTGCAATAGATATTTGCGTAAACAATGCCGGTATTTCGAAAGATAACCTGCTGCTGCGTATGAGCCCGGACCAGTGGGATGAGGTAATGGACGTGAACCTGAAGAGTGTTTATAACATGACCAAGCATGTGATCCGCCCGATGATGAAAGCAAAAAGCGGTTCCATTATCAATATGAGCTCAATTATCGGTATGAAGGGTAATGCAGGGCAGAGCAGTTATGCCGCTTCCAAAGCTGGTATCATCGGCTTTACCAAATCTATCGCCGCTGAACTGGGTAGCCGCAACATTCGTTGTAACGCCGTAGCGCCGGGTTTCGTTGAGACGGATATGACCCACTACCTGAAAGATGGAGAAGGCGCTAAGAACTATCTGGCACAAATTCCGCTGGGTCGCTTCGGCAGCACTGAAGATATCGCTAACGTATGTCTGTTCCTGGCTTCCAACATGGGCGCCTATGTAACCGGTCAGGTGATCAGCGCCTGCGGTGGACTGAACATGTAATATCATATTTGATCAGGGATCAGGTCTTGAATGCAGTATTGTATTCAATGCCTGATCCCTGATTATTTTAATAACGTTTTCCCGGAATCGCTACCCTGAAAGACTCCATACACTTCCTGTCCTGCAACGTCACATACACAGTTTTACCGTCTTTGCCTCCAAAAGTGAGATTGCTGCACTGTTTACCTTTCAGCGGAATTTCCCGTACCTGTTTACCATCTGGCGCTAATACCACGATAGCTCCTTTTCCCCAGCGGGCTACATACAGGTTGCCTGCCTTGTCACATTTCATACCGTCAAAGCCATAATCAGGGAATTCGGCGAACAGCTTTTTATTGCTGATATTACCATCCTTATCCACATCGAATTTCCAGATCTTACGCTGTACGCTTTCATTTACGTAGAGGGTCTTTTCATCAGGACTCAGTTCAATGCCATTGGCGGTGCCCATATTGCCGTCCATGAGTACAGCTTTACCACCTTTATCGATACGCCAGATCTGTCCTTTACTGTTTTTCCAGTCAGGGTCTGATGCGAAGAGCACATCCTTCTTGCTGATGCAGAGATCATTTGGCTGGAACATCTTATCAGAATGCACATAGACGCTTACCTTTTTTGTCTTCATGTCCACTTCCAGTACGTTGTGGCCCTTGAAATCGGGCAGGTACATATTCCCTTTGCTGTTGAACTGTATACTGTTTGCAACGCTGCTATCCGGTAAAGTCACAAATACTTCCCCGCTGCCGTCTTTCGTGCTGATCTTGCCAATGGTGCCGTCATGCAGATAGTTCACCACATAGAGATTGCCTGCCTTGTCAAAGTTGGGTCCTTCAATGTTGACGGAGAACATATTTTCCTTTGTGAGATCCTGTGCCTTATATAATGCCGTGGATTTGTCCTGTGCCATGACTGCACAACCGGCTGTTAATGCCAGTAATAAACAGATATGCTGTTTCATGATAAACATTTACGTTGAGTTATCAAGTTATGAAAAGATAAGAGGGAAATCAAACCGTTAATAAGTCAAAATTGACCGTTGCTACGCAATCAGCCCTGAAAATGCGTCAAATAACTACCGTTCAAAAATTTGGTAATCAAACTATTAATATATTAGAGAACTACTTATATATTTGTAAGGTTATTAGTCCTGTGTAAACGTCCTATTATGTTCAGACTTATACCTATTGTTTGCCTGTTGGGGTTGATCCTTCACTCATCATGTAACAACAGCTCCCAACCCGCTGCCGCTAAACAGAGTAAGAGTATCAATATTGCGCCCATCGTGCCGGATAGTGTGATGAAGTACTATGACTTCGTCAACAGTCTGACACAGTTAAAGCTACCCTATCCGAATGCCTATGAGCTCAAGGAGATAAAAGACTATGCCCATTATTTCGGCACAGATACTTTTCAGCGGGTAACGGCCGGCCGTTTTGCTACTGTCAATGGATTTACGCCTGTTATCTATGCGTGCGAGGTAAACGATCATGAGAAAAGGACTTACCTGGTAGTGTATAATGATAACGGAGTACAGAAGTCGCGCCTACAGATAGCAGCTAATGTAAGCAGGGAGCCAGGGGAGGCAGAAGAAGAAATTGTAGCGGTAAAAGATACCACCTCTACGGAGTTTACCAACCAGTGGTTTTATATAGGAATGGACTCTCTTATTGAAGTAAGGGCCCGTCATTCCACTTATGTGCAGGGGAGTCAGAAGGTGAATACCACCCTTCGTTATTACAGGATAGGACGTAAAGGAACGATAAAGGAAGTACCGAAGGAGAAGGAATCTTTTGAGAAATATGCGGCCCGTTTCCCTGAGCATAAATTGCCTGCCACACTGGATACCGTCAGCACAAAAGAGCTGAAAGCGGTTTCCCGGCTCACTCCTTACTACGACTTTAAGGAAGAAAGTCCCGATCCGCTGTATGCATTGGGCCGGCTGGAAATAGCGGGAAGAGCAACGGCGTTGTTATATGCGAGGGATACCATTTACCTGGATGAAGGATTGACTTATCCTGAGGTAAAACTGATCACTTACAAAAAGGGTAAAGAGGTAGATAAGATTGTGGTGTATGGCGGCACTTTAGGGGAACATTCCGAGACTATTTACCGGAAATGTATGGTGGACAAAGACGCCAGCATTAACCTGCAGGAGGAAGATAAAAAGGAACTCGATAGTAGTTTCCATTTCAGAACGGTGTACAATATGCAGTATGAGGTGTTGCCAAGTGGTAAGATCATCGGCCGGCAGGCCACATCTATTGTACATAGTTCAAAGTTGTACAATGAAAAGGCACTTATTAAATATTTCAAGGGCAAGCGGGGGAATCATCACTATGCATCGCTGTTCCAGATCCGGGCCAAAGACAATATTCTTGTAGGATTGCATGCCTTTAACAAGGGTGGGGAAAATTTCCTGGAGTTTTTAACAGTAAATAAGGATAATAAGATTATTGACAGATATACAGTATACAGTAACCTGAAGAAACTGAAGCTGGCAGACGTAAAGGCAAAGCAGATGGAGAAGAGGGAGGATGATTATAATGAAAGGCGCGGAAGACTTACCTGTGATGCGATAATCAAACTGACAGGCAAGGAACTGCACATTACACCGGCGGGGAAATTTGTGAAATAGTTTTCACTATTTTCGCCGGGCCATGATACATGTTTCAGACTTTAATGACCTCGAACACCTTTCTATACATAAGGTGGGAAATGCCTCACAGGAAGAACCGCTGATTTGCTCTCAGAACCCGCTGGAGTTGCAGGACGAAACAATCAGCCAACTATTGCTGACGTACTTTATACAACCGTTTACCAACAGCGCTGAGTACTTCCGTTTTTATCATGAGGCTGATTTACAATTAAATGAAATATTTCAATATTGCCGCCGTATCTTTGAAAACAGGGACAATTTTCACGAGCAATCAATAAATATTGCCAGGCATCTGTACAAGCACTCCACTCATCCAAAGATTAAAGGTGGAGAATTATATATTGCCTACTTTAGTAAATGTCAGGTGGATGGAGAAGATGTCGAAGCAATAGGGATCTTTAAATCAGAGAACAGGGATACTTATCTCAAGGTATTTCTTGCAAATGACAACTATGAGGTGAACTACGAAGATGGGATCAATATCAATAAACTTGATAAAGGTTGCCTGGTCTTTAACACCGAAGAGGAAAATGGGTACAAAGTCAGCATAATAGACAGCATCAGCAAACAGAATGAAGCAGTTTACTGGAAGGATGCTTTCCTGCAGGTACAACGCCGTGAGGATAGCTATCACCAGACAGAACTGGCAGTGAACATGTGTAAGAAGTTTATCCACGATAAACTGCCCGGCGAATACGAGATAAGCCGTGTAGATCAGGTGGATCTTCTTAACAAATCAGCAACCTATTTCAAGGAAAAAGAGCAGTTCCAGCTGGATGATTTTGCACAGGAAGTATTGGGTCATCCCGATGCTATTGCGTCATTCAAGGAATACAAAGAGCAATTTCAGCAGGAGTTTCAGCAAGAGTTCCCCGACGAGTTTGATATATCATCTCCTGCAGTAAAAAAGCAACAAAAGGTTTTTAAGAGCATATTGAAACTGGACAAGAACTTTCACATATATATTCATGGTAACAGGGAAATGATCGAGCGTGGATTTGATGAGGCTACCAATTTGTATTACTATAAACTATTGTTTGAAAACGAAACTTGATCTGTCTTTTTTTCATAAGCAAAAACCAATTGTTAAACAAAGGCTGTTCTTTCGGACGGCCTTTTAGTCTACAAAATTCGGGAACGTTCCCAGCTAAAGACGAAGCAATGAAGATCTTATTGTCAGGTATTATTCCTGCCTGGCTTATTTATCTGTTTGATAGTATTAACCGCGGAAAGCCTCTTTAATAGGGCCTAAAATAGAAAAGCGCATCATGTTACTGATGCGCCTTCTTAGTATTTAACTGAGATTTACTTCTGTTTTTCGCGGGGCTTCGGTGGCCTGTTATGTCCTCCGCCTCCCTGTTGTTTAGGACCGTTAGGATTATTCTTATCCTGCTGCGGCTTAGGCCCATTAGGTTGATTGCCCTGTTGCGGCTTCTGCTGCTGCTTTTGTTGCTGAGGGCGTTGTTCCTGTTTAGGCTTTTGCTGTTGCTGTGGACGGTTATCCTGTTGTTTAGGATGATTCTTGTCCTGTTGCTTAGGTCCGCCAGGCTGGTTCTGCTGCTGCTTTGGTTGCTGTGCAGGACGGTTCTGGTTGTCGCCTTTGCCTTCCTGTTTTTTGTTACCCTGCTGCGGCTGGGGTTGTTCCTGCTTCTGTTTATGTTTCTGTTTTTCCTTGTCTTTGTGTTTACGTTTCTGGGATGCTTTTTCCAGGGTACGTAAGCTGATCTGTCCTACAACGTCAGCGAAGCCAAGGTCTGCTTCTTTCGGTTTAATTGTCACTACTTCCACAGGTTTCAGGTCTTCCGGCCTGATATTCTGTTTATTCAGCTGGCGTATTTCCTTCACGCGGGCAATAGTAAGCGGATATTGCTTATTACTATCGCCGTAGGAGTACCACATCAGGTTTTTGAAGATATCTCTCTTCTGAAGGGTAGCCACGCCATTGACGGTTTCAATGCTGTCTGCATCTTCAGGGAATTCCTTCAGCGCATCCAGGTAGGTGTCCAGTTCATAGTTCAGGCAGCATTTCAGGCGGCCGCACTGACCGGAAAGTTTTGCCTGGTTAATAGACAGGTTTTGATATCGGGCAGCGGTGGTATTAACGCTCTTGAAGTCAGTCAACCAGGTAGCGCAGCACAGTTCTCGTCCGCAAGAGCCGATACCGCCTACTTTTCCGGCTTCCTGGCGGGCGCCTATCTGGCGCATTTCCACCTTTACACGGAATTCACCGGCATAAAGTTTAATCAGTTCACGGAAATCCACCCTGTCGTCTGCTGTATAGAAGAAAGTAGCCTTGCGTCCGTCAGCCTGGATCTCTACTTCCGCGAGTTTCATTTCCAGACCGATACTACGGGCAATGGCCCTGGCTCTGATGAGGGCATCCTTTTCGCGGGCTTTGTTATCGTTCATCCGCGCAAGGTCTTCATTTGTAGCGCGACGAAGTACCTTCTTTACTTCAGGGGTATCTTCGATACGCTTCTTCTTCATCTGTAATTTAACCAGTTCGCCTGTAAGGCTGATCTGGCCGATGTCGAAACCACTGACGCCTTCTACAGTTACCATTTCTCCTTTGTCGAGCAACTGTTTGGTGGTGTTACGGAAAAAATCCTTCCTGCTACCGTTGTTGAAGCTTACTTCTATTATATCAAATGGTGCTAAGCTGTCACTTAAGGGAATATTGGCCAGCCAGTCAAATACATTCAGCCTGTTACAGCCTCCACTACTGCATCCTCCATTGCTTTTGCATCCTGACGGCTTCCCCTCTGCACCTGTACCACATCCGGCACAAGCCATATTAATCGATTTAAATTATTAAATGAATATACATCCGGGCATTGGACCGGATGCTTTATATATATAATTCCTCCTTATTACATAAGGGTCGGAATTAACAAAGATAACGGAAAATGCCCTTAATATGTCATACTGCCGGAATCGGCCTCTTTTTAAAGATATACTGCAATTTCACAGAAAGTGCATGAAACAACAATTTCGCGTTCGCATTGCGCTCTATATAATAGCAGGCATTGTCCAGTTCCTGCATGATTTGCTCCATTTGCTGAAGATCTGCCAGCTTTTGCAGTTTCCCTGCAAAGTCTGTTTCCTCCTCTGAAAAGGCCAGCTGGCTTCTGTCTATATACTTTAAGCGCAGGGTATGTTCCAGGAGGTTGATAAAATAGCGCAGGAACTGTTTCTGGTTCTCACGTCCCATTTTGGTACTGGCGATGTTTTCTATCCAGCCCTGAAGAGCTACCCGGTTGCCTGTGAAAATATAGTTGAGCCAGTTGCGTAGCAGTTCATGATAATCATCGTCTGACTGCTGGAGCAGTTGCATAGCTTCCCGGTAATTGCCGGCAGCGATCGTTGCAGCCTGCCTCGCTTTAGCGGCTGGTATCTGCGCCCGCTTCGTGAGTGCGTCTATCATCACCTCTTTCGGCAGCGGATTAACTTTGATCAGATGTGTGCGGGAGAGGATAGTGGCCAGGATCTGTTCCTGGTTTTCTGCCACCAGCAGGAAAATGGTATTGTCTGGTGGTTCTTCTATCAGCTTCAGCAGCCTGTTCCCTTCATTGCCCAGGTATTCGGGCATCCACATCAACAGTATTTTGTAGGTACTCTCAAAGCTTTTCAGACTCAGCTTGCGGATGATATCCTGACATTCTGTGGCGGTAATATTCCCCTGTTTATTCTCTGCTCCGATAAACTGTAACCAGTCATATGCATTGCCATAAGGCTGGGCATCGATGAATTCCCGCCATTCGGCGGCATAATCGGAACTTACTGGCTTATCGCCCGGTTTACGGGGGATGACCGGATAAGAGAAATGTATATCAGGATGAATGTATTTACCTGCTTTCATGCAGGCGCCACATTTGCCACAGGCGCCATCAGGCTGTTTATCTTCGCAGACCAGGTATTGCGCAAATGCAAGTGCTATTGGAAGTCCGCCGGCTCCTTCAGGCGCCAGTATAATGTTGGCGTGACTGAGACGGTTTTGTTCCGTGGACCTAATTAATTGTTGTCGTATATCTTCCTGACCTATGACATTCGAAAAAAGCATGGACGCAAATTAGTATTTCTTTTCTATCGCGGCCGTTACTTCAGGGGAAAGAGGTTGTGTTTTAGGTGAGAATACTGCTACCAGGTTACCTTTTTCGTCCAGCAGATATTTCTGGAAATTCCACTGTACTTCTGATGGTTCGAGGTGTTTGGCTTTACTTTCAGCCAGCAGCCATTTATAGATCGGGTGGATGTCGTTGCCTTTTACTGAGATCTTGGCAGCCATCGGGAAGGTAACTGCATATTTCTTAGTGCAGAATTCGTGAATCTCAGCATTGCTACCTGGTTCCTGTGAGCCAAAGTTATTGGCAGGGAAACCGATGATCACCAGGTTCTTTTCGTATTTCTTGTATAATTTTTCCAGATCAGCGTACTGAGGGGTGTTTCCACACATGGAGGCGGTATTTACGATCAGGATCTTTTTTCCTTTATAATCCGCAAAATTAATCTTGCCTCCGTCAACGCCATCTACTTTAAAGTCATATATAGCTCCGCTCTTCATGAATAATAGTATTGAAATCAACAGTGTCTTCAGTGTCATATAATTAGAATTGTAGAGTGATTGTGAAAATTGTAAGCAAATAAAATTAAGTAAAATATTGTATATAAGGTGTTAATGATAAGCGGAGGTCTTGCTATTTTAATGGTGAGCAAAGGCCAGTGTACAAATGCTTACTGTGGCTCCGGCATTGATTAACAGGCTGCTGCATGCTTCAAGGGTAGCGCCGGTAGTCAGTACATCATCGACTAGCAGGATATGTTGATCTTTCAACTGGTTTGTGCGCTCGATGGAAAAGACACCGGATACATTCTGCCAGCGAAGCAGGCGGCCTTTATTCGTTTGTGAGGGAGAATAGTTGCTTCTGAAAAGTATTTTTTCAATAACCGGTTTTCCAGTTACTGTGGCAATACCATTTGCAAGGAGCGCAGCCTGGTTATATCCCCGTTGCTGTAATTTAGTGGGATGTATGGGAACCGGAATAATGCAGTTTATTTCGTATAGCCACCTGCTTTGTAACAGGATATTTCCCATCTGCTGGCCTAAATGAGTAGCAATATCTTCCCGTTGTTTGTATTTGAACTGGTAAATGAGTTGTTGCAGTAAAGATGACTTCCGGTAATAGTAGGCCGACATGGCGTGCCGGATATTGACTCTTCCCCAGAATATCTTTTCCACCGGATTATGCTGCTGGTGCTGATAGCCGGTAATTGGCAGCCTGCGCAGACAACGAAGGCAAAGGACTTTTTCTGTACGGGTAAGATCTGTACCACATCCATCACAGGTATGTGGATAGAAGAGATCCAGCAGGGAGGTTAACAGGTTTTTCATTTTCAGATACAGGTAGTTAGTTTACTGAAAATAATGAAAACCTGTTAATGGGAAAATTAAAAGAGGCTTCTGTATACTTCGTCGACGCGGCCTACAGGCACTACTTCAATATTGAACTTGCTGACATCTGTTCCTTTTTTATTGTAGCGGCTGATGAAGATCTTCTCGAATCCAAGTTTTTCTGCTTCAGCGATGCGTTGTTCTATCCTGTTTACAGCACGGATCTCTCCACTGAGACCTACCTCGCCGGCAAAACAGATCTTGCTGCTGATAGCAGCATCCTCATAGGAAGATAGCAGCGCACATAATACTGCCAGATCAATGGAAGGGTCTTCCACACGGATACCTCCGGCAATGTTCAGGAAAACGTCTTTAACACCGAAGTGGAAACCACCCCGTTTTTCCAGCACCGCCAGCAGTAGTTGTAACCTGCGGAGATCAAAGCCGGTAACGGTACGTTGAGGAGTGCCGTATACAGACTGGGTTACCAGCGCCTGCACTTCTACCAGCATAGGACGCATGCCTTCCATCGTAGCAGCAATAGCCACACCGCTCAGCTGATCTTCCCGTTGTGATATCAGGATCTCTGAAGGATTGGTGACCTGTCTTAATCCCGCGCCCGTCATTTCATAAATGCCCAGTTCTGCTGTCGATCCGAAACGGTTTTTGATCGTGCGGAGTATGCGATAAGCATAATGCTGATCTCCTTCAAACTGCAGTACGGTATCCACCATGTGCTCCAATATCTTCGGGCCGGCAATAGAACCGTCTTTGGTGATATGACCTATAAGGAACACAGGCGTATGGCTTTCTTTGGCAAAACGCTGCATTTCAGCCGTTGTTTCCCTGATCTGCGATACGCTGCCGGGAGCGGATTCGATGAAAGGTGATTGTAAGGTCTGAATGGAGTCAACTATAACGAGTTGTGGACGTAGTTTCTTTATTTCCTGGAAGATGGTTTGTGTAGATGTTTCAGTCAGCAGATAGAACAGATCATTTTTTACCTGCAATCTGTCTGCTCTCATTTTTATCTGTTGTGCACTTTCCTCTCCACTGATGTATAATGTAGTGATGTCTTTGAGTTGCAATGCATTCTGCAGGAATAAGGTGCTTTTACCTATACCGGGTTCGCCACCTACAAGTACTAAGGAGCCGGGTACTATACCGCCGCCCAATACACGGTTCAGTTCTGCATCGGGCGTCAGCAGGCGGTCTTCCTCTATTCCGCTCACTTCGGAAAGGTTCACGATGTTATCTGATCTGCCGTTTTCTTTTTCAGGTTGCCAGTTGGTATTACGTAAAGGGATATCTTTTTGTACTTTCTCTTCAACGAATGTATTCCATTGACCACAACTAGGACATTTACCTGTCCATTTAGCTGATTCGTATCCACAATTCTGACAGAAGAATGCAGTTTTAATTTTCATGCAGCAAATTTAAAACGGAAATCATCGGCTCCGTAAAAAAGAAAAAATAAACGATGAGGTGATGATGAAAAAAATGAGAGAAAAGGGTGTAATGAGATTCAAATTTTCATGAAAAAGGGGCAGCAGAAAATCGGGTAAAAAAGAAAAGAGCCAACAGAAATTTCTGCTGACTCTTTCTACTTACTAACCCATTAAATTCACGTCTAAATTACTAAATGGCTACAGAATAAAAAAGTTTATTTAATTGATGTGAATAACTTTTGATGACTTTTCATAATGTGACAGATCTGCCACCATAGCACGTTTCAGCGGTTAGAGGCATTCAATTATACTTTCATTGGAAGAGCGTAAAGGGTTGATAAATAGGAATGATGCCGCCTTAAATTATATATGAAATCGGCGTCATAAAAGCATAAAATATATCTGTCATAACGTCGGGATTGACATTTCAAAATTTTGAAAAACGCCATATTGACAGTGTTAAATTTCATAATTGGCAGTAAAAAACAGGGAAGGCCGGATCAATTCTTAAGGAAATCCTAAATCGCCCGGAGGGGGATGGTTTGGACGGTAATTTGATCATCCTTACCTGTAATTTTGTATTGAATCTTAACTTCATTTGAATTAGTATGACACCTGGCATTATGTTTACGTCGCTGATCTTTATCGGGATCAGCATGTTGGTAAGCTGGAGATTGAAAAGCAAAATGAGGCAGTATGGTGATGTACCTACCTCTTCCGGGCTGACCGGAAAACAGATTGCGGAAAAGATGTTGAAAGACAATGGGATATATGACGTACAGGTAGTTTCCGTAGATGGCTTTTTGTCTGACCATTATGATCCAACCAATAAAACGGTCAATCTTAGCCCTGATGTATATTCGGGGGCCAATGTAATGGCTGCGGCGGTGGCTGCGCACGAGTGCGGGCATGCTGTACAACATCAGCGGGCTTATCCCTGGCTGAATATGCGTTCCAAACTGGTACCGGCGGTACAGTTCAGCTCCAGCCTGGTACAATGGGTATTGCTGGGCGGTATACTGCTGATCAATGTCTTCCCGGCTTTATTACTGGGCGGTATTATCCTGTTTGGTGTGACCACGCTCTTTTCCCTGGTAACGCTGCCGGTAGAGTTTGATGCTTCCAGAAGGGCGCTGGCCTGGCTGGATAATACGACCCTGATGCGGAGGGAAGAGCATGACAAGGCGAAGGATGCCCTGTGGTGGGCGGCTATGACTTACGTCGTGGCGGCGATCGCATCTATAGTAACTCTTGTGCAGTATATATTGATCTATGCTGGCGCATCAAGGAACAGGGATTGATTGTATAACTATTTATTAATCAATATATAATAGGTCGGAAGGGGTTCTTTCCGACCTTTTTATGTCTCGGGTAACAGGTATCCGGCTTCGGTAGAGATTCGATACAGACGGCTTTGAGATGGCCTCATCCTCCCTTAATCCTCCCTTCAGAAGGGAAGATTAAGGGAGGATGAGGCCATCTCAAAGCCGTCTCTACCGAATCTTACACGGTTAAAGTAACCTTGGTTTGTCGCTAGAAAAGGGTGCCGGGCCAGAATGTAGTGCGGAATGGGGAAAAGCTAAAGTATCTGAGTAAAGGAGCTGGTTTTATAAGCGTTACGTCATATGTGTAAACAGAAATATGTGTTAAGTAGTGATATTTAGTCAAGAATTGACATTGCTAAATTATTCACTACCTGTGTTAATAATTCCGCGTCAAAATTATTATTGAAAATCAATTCATTGCAAAGGTGTCTCATAAAAAACTTCCTCAAAAGTATGGTTTTATGAATTTAGAGGATTAGCTTTGCACTCCCGTTTTGTTTGGGATAGTTATATTCAGAACGTAGAAACTTTATTATATACTATAATGAACACTTTAAGCTTCAAGACTAAATCGGCCAATGACGCTACTGTAACGCGTGAATGGCACATTGTAGACGCTACCAACCTGACTTTAGGTAGGATGAGCGCTAAGATTGCGGCAATCTTAAGAGGCAAGAACAAGCCTTACTATACACCTCACACTGACTGTGGTGATTTCATTATTGTTATCAATGCTGAGAAAGTTCAGTTTACCGGTAATAAATGGAATGATAAGGAATATCTGACTTTCTCTGGTTATCCAGGTGGTCAGAAAGCAGAAATCGCTAAGGACCTGGTTCGTCGCAGACCAGAACTGATCATAGAAAGAGCTGTAAAAGGTATGCTGCCTAAGAACCGTCTGGGACGTGCCATGTACAAAAAACTGTTTGTATATGCAGGCGCTGAGCATCCACACGCTGCGCAGAAACCGAAAACATTAACTTTCTAATTTTTCTCTGATACATGGAAAAGCAAAAAAATACTATTGGTCGTCGTAAGGAAGCCGTAGCCCGTGTGTACATCAGCAAGGGTACTGGAAATGTAGTTGTGAACGACAAGGATTATAAAGAATACTTCACGCTGGTATACCTGCAGAACCAGGTAGAACTGCCGCTGAAGACTATCGACGCTACAGATAAATTTGATATAAAGGTAAATGCTGCCGGTGGTGGTATCAAGGGTCAGGCAGAAGCGATTAAGCTGGGTATTGCACGCGCACTTTGCGAGGTGAATCCAGAGTACCGTCCGGCGCTGAAAGCAGCTGGTCTGCTGAAACGTGATCCAAGAAGCGTTGAACGTAAGAAACCAGGTAAAGCTAAAGCTAGAAGAAGCTTCCAGTTCTCTAAACGCTAATCGTGATGAATGCGTGGAGCTATATGTGAAACGCAGATTATTAACATTGACCTTTTATAACAGAGCATAATAACATGGAAAATAATACCTCATTACAGCAGCAGTTACTGGAGGCGGGTGTACACTTCGGTCACCTGAAGAAAAAATGGAACCCGAAGATGCTGCCTTACATCTTCGCAGAAAAGAAAGGTATTCACATCATAGATCTGAATAAAACCGTTGAAGGTTTACAGGATGCAGCTGCAGCCCTGAAATCTATCGCTAAGAGCGGTAAAAAGATCATGTTCGTAGCCACTAAAAAACAGGCTAAAGAAATCGTAGCTGAAGCTGCAAAACGCGTTAACATGCCTTTCTTTACTGAAAGGTGGTTAGGTGGTATGCTGACCAACTTCGCTACTATCCGTAAGAGCGTTAAGAAGATGCAGAGCATCGAAAAGATGCTGGCTGATGGTACCCTGGATAGCATCACCAAGAAAGAGCGTCTGACCTTAACCCGCGATAAGGAAAAAATGGAGAAAGTACTGGGCGGTATCGCTCAGCTGGCCCGTGTTCCTGCCGCGCTGTTCCTGGTTGACATCAGCCACGAACACATTGCACTGGCAGAAGCTCGTCGCCTGGGTATCTCTACCTTCGGTATGGTAGATACCAACTCTGATCCTACTAAAGTAGACTTCGCAGTTCCTGCAAATGATGATGCGACTAAATCTATCGCTATCATCACTAATTATATCGCAGCTGCAATCGCAGAAGGTCTGGCAGAGAGAGCAAATGAGAAAACCGACGATGTAGTTGAAGAAGAAGAAGCAGATACCCAGGCAATGAAATTTGAACTGGAAGGTGGCGATGATCGTGGTGAAAGAGGCCGTAAACCTGGTGGTGGCCGTGGTCCTGGTGGCCCGGGTGCCGGCGGACGTGGTCCTGGTGGTGGTAACCGCGGTGGCGGTGGTGGCAACCGTCCTGGTGGCGGCGGCGGTAACCGTCCTGGCGGCGGTGGCGGCAATCGTCCTGGTGGCGGTGGTGGTAACCGTCCTGGTGGCGGCGGTGGCGGACAGCGCCGTCCTGCAGGTTCCGGTGGTCCAAGGCCAGGCGGTGGCGGAAGATAATCTCCGTATACAGACAATATAACATAAAGCAATTGCGAATCGTGGACTTAGACTCTTTGTTCCATGATTCGCAATTCAGCTAATAGTTGATAAAGAATAAACATTAATCTATATTAAACTCATTATAAGTTATGGCAGCAACAATTACAGCAGCTGATGTTAACAAACTGCGTCAACAAACCGGTGCAGGTATGATGGATTGCAGAAAAGCACTGGTAGAAAGCGACGGCGATTTCGAAAAAGCAGTAGATTACCTGCGTAAAAAAGGACAGAAAGTAGCAGCGCTGCGTTCTGACCGCGAAACCAAAGAAGGCGTTATCATCGCTAAAACTGCTGCAGACGGTAAGTCTGGTGTAGTAGTAGCGCTGGGTTGCGAAACTGACTTCGTTGCTAAAAACGACGATTTCGTAAAATTTGCTCAGTCTATCGTTGACCTGGCCCTGAGCTCAGGCGTTAACAACCTGGAAGAACTGGGTGCAGCTACACTGGATGGTGCTACTGTAAGTGATAAAGTGAACGATCAGGTAGCTAAGATCGGTGAAAAGATCACCCTGGCTAAATTTGAAAAGATCTCTGCAGCTTCTGTAACTGCTTATATCCACGGTAACTACCGTATGGGTGTACTGGTTGGTTTCTCTCACCCTGTTTCTGAAGAAGTAGGTAAAGATATCGCTATGCAGATTGCAGCAATGAACCCAATCGCAGTAGACGCTGATGGCGTATCTCCTGAATTGATTGCCCGTGAAAAAGCTATCGCTATCGAGCAGATCGCTGCTGAAGGCAAAACCGGTGATATGGCTGAAAAGATCGCTGTTGGTAAAGTGAACAAATTCTTCAAAGAAAATACCCTGTTACCTCAGGCATTCGTAAAAGACAACAACAAGTCTGTTGGCGATTACCTGAAATCTGTTAACGCAGATCTGAAAGTAACCGGATTCACAAGAATCGCTTTAGGGTAATTTTGTTACCTGTTTAAAAGGAGAGAATTACCATTCTCTCCTTTTTTTTGTGCTTTATATCGGGAATGCAACGCGGGCCGGACATCATCTATACTTCCCTTTCCCCAACACCGGAAGTACGTGTTCCGCATTTTTTTATATATTCGGGCACTGTAAACCATTTACTAAACACATTTCATATCATTTTTCTATAAGTCATGTTGCCAAAGTATAAGCGTATTTTACTCAAATTGAGCGGTGAATCCCTGATGGGAGAAGGTAATTATGGTATCGATCACAGAGTGATCACGCAGTATGCGTACGATATTAAAGCTGTGACCGACCTTGGTGTTCAGGTAGCCGTGGTAATTGGAGGTGGTAACATTTATCGTGGAATGAATGAGGCCGAAACCGGCATCGAAAGGGCCCAGGGCGATTATATGGGTATGCTGGCAACAGTGATCAACGGTATGGCCATGCAAAGCGGTCTGGAGAAAGTTGGGCTTTATACCCGTCTTCAGTCTGCTATTAAAATGGAACAGATCGCTGAGCCGTACATCCGCCGCCGTGCCATCCGCCACCTTGAAAAAGGCCGTGTGGTAATATTTGGCGCTGGTACCGGTAACCCTTACTTCACCACAGATACCGCCGCTTCCCTGCGTGCTATAGAAATACAGGCAGATGTGATCCTCAAAGGAACCCGTGTAGATGGTATCTATACTGCAGATCCTGAGAAAGATCCAACCGCTACCCGTTTCGAAACCATCACTTTCTCTGAAGTATATCAGAAATCACTTAACGTGATGGATATGACCGCATTTACCCTCTGCCAGGAAAATAAACTGCCTATCATCGTATTTGATATGAATAAAGGTGGTAACCTGCTGCAGGTAATAATGGGTAAGAATGTAGGTACGCTCGTGAAGGGGTAATCTGAACTGATTACTAATACCAGGGATCAGGAATTAAGCATAAGGAATAATGTCGGTGCATTATCCTCATTCTTAATCCCTGATCCCTGTTTTTATTTCAGCAGGGCTTTGATGTTCTTATTGGGCACGAACAGGTTCACCTGGCCTAATGCATAAGGGCCGATTTCGTAGGGTGTATAACTGAATCCGATACCCTTATCTGTAACGAAGAAGTTATCGTTGGGAACGATCTCTTTGGTAAGCAGCATTGTCTCCAGTTTCTCTCCGTCACCCAGTTTATAGATGCTCCTGAAAGATTTCTCCAGTTCAGGTATCAGCTCCGTTTTATAGTCTCCTTTCAGGAAGTCTTCCGGCTTCAGGATCTTCTTCTTCTCCAGGTCCAGTACCTGGTAGTGCGCGGCATAGTTGCCGTGTGCGCCGCCGGTGAATTCATAACTGAAGTATTCCAGTACCAGCAGGGGATATTTGTTCCATACAATTTTTATGTCGGCGTCAGCAGCCCAGTTAGCACTGGCAGGAATACCATTTGTTGTATCCAGGTCCTTTTCATTGACTTTATAAGTCACCAGGAAAGAGTCAATATCCCTGCGTATATATTTGTTTGCGTCGATGCCGGATCTGCCATCTGTAATGCAGTTACGTACAAAAGCGGCAGTAGCTTCGTCGTACCCGGCAGTAGGCCATACAATACTATTAGTTGCCTGGCCGGTTGGTGTATTAGGATTGCCAGGAAAAAGATCTACCGAGTCTGCAGCGTACAGTACATCGAGTGGAATCATGTTCTCAAAGCTTGGGGTAAGCTCAAAAGGATAGGAGGTACCCTTACCCCTCCATTTGCCCGTAAAGTGCCCCAGACTGTCCAGTTTGCCCGAAAACAGCCTTTCTTCATTCCTGTCTGTATTCTCATACAGGATCACTTTATCGCCTTCGGGGCTGCCCCATATCATAATAGGTTCCCCGATCTTGTCATAGGTATAATATCCACGAAAGATCCAGATGCCTGATTTAACAAGATCCATAGTCACAGATTCTGTTCCGATGGTGCCTTTCAGGTGGAGATAATAAAAAGCAGTTTTGGTAGGATCATGGACCTTGAAAGTCTGCGCCTGCTGCTTTGTTTTCCTGCCACAGGAGACGAAAACACAACAGGTGATAGCGAGTAATAATATGGTTCTCATGCGTTAAAATTACTAAATAAACTGACCACTGTCATATATCAATCTGCTGCTGTAACCGGGTATATGCTGGGTTTATAAGTATCTTTGTGGCAGTTAAAATCAGGACCATGTTGAATAAAGAAGTAGCAGATCTGCGCAAAGATTACCGGCTGGCTTCCCTCAATGAGGAAGATGTAGCAGAGGATCCCATAGAACAATTTGGACGTTGGTGGAAGGATGCAACCAGTGGACAACTGAATGAACCGAATGCCATGACACTGGCGACCAGTACGCCTGACGGGTATCCTTCAGCACGTATTGTACTATTGAAAAATTTTGATGCGGATGGTTTTGTATTCTTTACAAACTATGAAAGCCGTAAGGGAATAGAGATGGCAGCTAACCCGAACGTATCATTGTTATTCTTCTGGCAGGAGCTGGAAAGACAGGTGCGTATAGACGGAACTGTTAGCAAAGTAGCCGCTGACGTGAGTGATGAATATTATAACAGCAGGCCTCCTGGCAGCCGTATAGGCGCTATTGCATCTCCACAGAGTCGTGTGATACCGCATCGTAGTTTCCTGGAAGAGCAGGTGAGGGTCGTGGCTGAAAAATATGTGTTGAAAGATCCTGTGCGTCCGGCATATTGGGGTGGGTATGTAGTGAAACCTTTGAAAATGGAGTTCTGGCAGGGACGTAGCAACCGTTTACACGATAGAATATTATACAGGCTGGAAGGTAACGAGTGGAGGATAGAACGCCTGGCGCCTTGATGAGCGCAGATAAGGATAAAGTTAGGAATTAGGAATTATCGTTTCAGGCGAATTCTTAATTCCTAATTCCCAGTTGCCTTAAGCCTTTTTTTCAGCTTTAGCAGCAGCAGCTTTCTTTGGTTTAGCAGGTCTTGACTTGCCGAAAGAACCGTTAGAAATCTTACCTTTTTTGGTTTTGATATCACCTCTACCCATTGTAAACAGTTTGATGTTTATTATTTGTGTTTGTTAATCTGGGGATGTAACTCCCGCTAATTAGGCGCAAATTACGTAATAGCCGCTGTTAAATGCAAAAAAAAAAGCAAGAAACAGTAGTGTTCCTTGCTTGAATAAGTTAAGCTAACAGATTAAAGCTTGTCGGACAGAGCCTTACCAGCTTTGAATTTAGCAACTTTCTTAGCTTTGATCTTGATGATCTGGCCAGTCTGTGGGTTTCTACCGTTACGAGCAGCACGTTTAGAAACAGAGAAAGTACCGAAACCTACTAAGGTTACTTTACCACCTTTTTTCAGGGTATCAGCAACAGCTTTAGTGAAAGAATCCAGCGCTTCGTTAGCTTGGGTTTTTGTGATAGCGGCATCTTTTGCCAGCTTGTCGATTAATTCGGCTTTGTTCATAGCTAGTAAGATTTAACTAGTGAATAAAATGTTTGATGTGAGCAAATATAGCGCGTTTTATCAGATTACCAAATTTTTTGAATCTTTTTTAATCAAAAAATTATCGGCTGAAAACGCCTACAGATAACGGTTACAGCAGATTAACACTTGACATGTCAGCGATAGGGTAGCCCCCTTGCTTTGATGAAAACCGCTGTGACAGGCCATTTGCTGTACTATTTGATATAAACGCGTATGTGTTCCAAGTATTGTACCAAAGTCTAAACCCCGTGTGATCAGTGGATTTCCTGTGGATAAGTTTAACATTTATACAACCTGCATTACTGTGTTAAAAGCTACAAACTGGTTCCCGAACAGGTCGTGGGCGGTCTTCCGGAGGGCCGGCGCATGCTCTTCGAGGTAGGTTTGATAGTTCTCCAGCGTGTCTGTAAAGTACTGAGCTGAGTAGGTAGGACCATCCTGGTCATCCTGCTCAAGCAGCCTGCAGATGCGGTAATCGTGGAAAAGCCCCGTAGCCATAATAGCCGGAATATGCTCTTCTTTCATCCATTGCAGCCATCTGTCATTGATAAAGTGTGACACCTTGGTTGTGACGTTGTAAACAATCATGTGCGGAAATTGGCTTTAGGACCCCAGTTGCAGGTATACAGGACAATGGTCTGAATGCTTTACCTGTTGCCAGATCTGGGCATCCTTCAGTCTCTCCTGCAGGGGTGTTGTAACGTTAATATAATCGATACGCCAGCCTTTGTTATTGGCTCTGGCATTGGATCGTACGCTCCACCAGCTGTATTGATGCGGCTCCGGATGATAATGACGGAAGGTATCCACAAATCCATTGCTGAAGAATTTATCCAGCCATGCCCGTTCTTCCGGCAGAAAGCCTGATGATTTCTTATTACCTACCGGGTCATGAATGTCTATCGGCTGATGACATATATTATAGTCGCCACATACTACCAGGTTCGGCCTGGTATTTTTCAACTGATCCAGGTAACCGTAAAATTCTTCCAGCCATTGGTATTTATAGGTCTGTCTTTCGTCGCCACTGGTGCCGGAAGGGATGTAGGTATTGACAAGGGTAATATCGCCAAAATCGAGCCTTATTACACGTCCTTCTGCATCGCTCTGCATGAACCCGTTACCATATTGTACATGGTTAGGAGTGATTTTTGTCAGCACAGCCACGCCACTATACCCTTTTTTCTCTGCGGGGTACCAGTAGTGTTCGTAACCCAGTTCTTCAAATTGGCGGTAATCCACGTTGTCTTTGTGGGCTTTGATCTCCTGCAGGCATACGATATCAGCGGGATCAGTTTTCAGCCATTCTGTAAAGCCTTTGTTCATGGCGGAACGCAGTCCGTTTACATTATAGGATACAATTCTCATGGTGTGGTAGCTCATTCGTCCAAGGTCTATGGACAGTATTGGTGTTAATGTATAAAAAAACGGTAGTCCAAGGGTGATGGACTACCGCTATATCGACTTATTACATGTCATATTCAAGTACGGGGCGTAGCCATTTTTCGGCTTCCTCTATGGTCCATCCCTTGCGTGCCGCATAGTCTTCCACCTGGTCTTTCTCTATCTTGCCAAGGCCGAAATACTTAGCCTCGGGATGGGCAAAATACCAGCCGCTAACACTGGACGCAGGGTACATTGCGAGGGATTCGGTAAGGATAATACCGGTATTCGCGGTAGCATCCAGCATATCGAACAGTTTATATTTCTCGGTGTGTTCAGGGCATGCAGGATAACCTGGCGCAGGGCGGATGCCGGAGTATTCCTCACGGATCAGCGCATCGTTGTCCAGCTGTTCATCTGTTGCATAACCCCAGAATTCCTGTCTTACACGTTTGTGCATCAACTCTGCGAAGGCTTCCACCAGCCTGTCGGCGAGGGCTTTCAGCATAATGCTGCTGTAATCGTCATGATCTGCCTTGAACTTCTCCAGCCATTTTTCGATATCGCCGCCCGTTGTAACCGCGAAGGCGCCCATATAGTCCTGGATGCCTGCTTCTGCCGGGGCAATGAAATCGGCCAGGGAAAGGTTCGGCTGACCGGGAGCCTTTTTGATCTGCTGGCGGAGGCATTCCAGGTGAACGGTGCCGGCGCCGGGTTTGGGCGATAGTACGGAAATGGTATCGTCCGCACTTCTGTTTGCAGGGAACAGACCTATCACGCCATTGGCAGTAAGCCATTTTTCTTCTACGATACGTTTCAGCATGGCTTTCGCATCTTCGAAGAGACGGGAAGCTTCCTTTCCTACGATTTCATCCGTAAGGATCTGCGGGAATTTACCATGCAGTTCCCAGGAGATAAAGAAGGGCTGCCAGTCAATAAACTCGGCTATTTCAGCCAGGTCATAGTTTTGGAACACCTGTACCCCCAGTTTTTTAGGTACAACCGGTTTGTAGTTGCTCCAGTCTGTGATAGCCTTATGCTGGCGGGCTTCCGCGATAGGTAGATATTGCTTTACCGGTTTCTTGTTCCGGAAGTTCTCGTTCAGTTTCTGGTACTCGATCTTCACATCGTCCAGGAAGGTCTTCTTAAGCGCCTTATTCAGCAGGCTTCCGGTAACTGTTACGCTACGGGAAGCATCCAGTACGTGTATTACCCCATGCTCGTATTCCGGGGCTATTTTAACGGCTGTATGCGTGCGGGAGGTGGTAGCGCCTCCAATGATCAGCGGCACTTCAAAATGCTGCCGTTTCATCTCTCTGGCTACATTTACCATCTCGTCCAGGCTGGGGGTGATCAGACCACTGAGACCAATAATATCCACCTGCTCCTGGCGGGCGGTCTGTAGTATTTTCTCAGCAGGCACCATTACGCCCATATCAATGATGTCATAACCATTACAGCCCAGTACCACGCCTACAATGTTCTTCCCGATATCGTGCACGTCTCCTTTTACTGTGGCAAGCAGGATCTTTCCGGCGGATTTTACCACGCCACCGTTCAGCTCCACCAGCTTTTGCTTTTCTGCCTCTATAAAAGGAGTGAGCACTGCCACGGATTTCTTCATGACACGGGCGCTTTTCACCACCTGGGGAAGGAACATCTTACCACTGCCAAACAGGTCGCCTACTATGTTCATACCGGCCATGAGAGGGCCCTCAATTACATCCAGCGGACGTGGATATTTCTGACGGGCCTCTTCTGTATCAGCCTCAATATAGTCTGTAATACCATTTACCAGGGCATGACTCAGGCGATCTTCCACAGTTCCCTGGCGCCAGGTTTCATCCTTTTCGATCACTTTACCTTTACTCTTCACCGTTTCGGCAAAGGCGATCAGGCGTTCTGTAGCGTCTTCCCGGCGGTTCAGGATAGCGTCGTCGCAGAGTTCACGCAGTTCCGGCTCTATTTCGTCATAGATCTGGAGCATACCGGCATTCACAATACCCATGTTCATACCTGCCTTGATGGCATGGAAGAGGAACGCGGAGTGCATGGCTTCACGCACCACATCGTTACCACGGAAAGAGAAGGAAATATTACTTACCCCACCGCTTACACTGGTGAGGGGCATCAGTTCTTTTATACGGCGGGTAGCGTTGATGAAGTCTACCGCATAGTTATTATGCTCTTCTATACCTGTGGCAATCGCGAAGATGTTAGGGTCGAAGATGATATCCTGCGGGTCAAAGCCAACCTTTTCTGTCAGTATTTTATAAGAGCGGTGGCAGAAGCTGACCTTCTTCTCTTCGGTATCAGCCTGTCCGTGTTCATCGAAAGCCATGACTACCACGGCGGCGCCAAAGGCTTTACAGATCTGGGCCTGTTCAATGAACTTGGCTTCCCCTTCCTTCAGGCTGATGGAGTTTACGATACATTTACCCTGCAGGCATTTGAGGCCGGCCTCTATGATGCTGAATTTACTGGAGTCGATCATCACCGGAATCCTGGAGATGTCTGGTTCTGAGGCCAGAAGGTTCAGGAAGGTCGTCATTGCCTTTTCTCCATCCAGGAGGGCATCATCCATGTTCACATCCAGTACCTGCGCACCATTTTCCACCTGCTGGCGGGCTACAGAGAGGGCTTCTTCATATAATCCTTCCCGGATCAGGCGGGCAAATTTCTTCGAACCGGTTACGTTGGTACGTTCACCGATATTAATGAAATTGGTCTCAGGCCTTACCACCAGCGGTTCCAAACCACTCAGACGGAGGTAAGGTTTTATCACTTTGGTTCCGGGTGTCTGTAAAGTATCTGCTGAAGTGATTGTTTCGCTCATTTGTGTTGCTGTAGTAATTTATCAGTATAGACTTACGCCAATTCTTCCACCTTTACCGGCAGAGGTCTAGGAGGCAGGGTCTTTACATGTTCTGCAATGTGGCGGATATGATCTGGTGTGGTACCACAACAGCCGCCTACGATGTTCACAAAACCTTCCCGGGCAAAATCTTCAATGATGTGTGCCGTATGATCAGGTGTTTCATCATATTCTCCAAAGGCATTCGGCAGACCCGCATTCGGGTAGCAGCTTACATTGCAGGCTGCTATCTGCGACAGCTCAGAGATATAAGGACGCATCTGTTCTCCACCCAGGGCGCAATTGAGCCCTACTGAGAATGGTTTTGCATGCATCACGGAGATATAGAAGGCTTCCAGTGTCTGGCCGCTCAGCGTTCTTCCGGAAGCATCCGTGATAGTACCTGATATCATCACCGGGAGTTCAGGCTGGGCGATATCACGGAAGTATTTCTTTGCAGCGAAGATGGCGGCCTTACTGTTCAGCGTGTCAAAGATGGTCTCAATGAGCAGGATGTCTACGCCTCCTTCATGCAATCCTTTGACCTGTTCGTAGTAAGCATTTACTACTTCGTCAAAAGTAACGGAACGGAAGCCCGGATTGTTTACATCGGGAGAGAGAGACAGCGTTTTGTTCAGCGGACCGATGGCGCCCGCCACAAACCTTGGCTTATCAGGAGTCTTAGCGGTATACTCATCTGCAGCTTTCCTGGCGATACGGGCAGCGGCTACGTTCAGCTCATAGGCAAGCGACTGCATATCGTAGTCTGCCATGGCAATGAAAGTGCTGCTGAAAGTATTGGTCTCGATAATATCGGCGCCGGCTTCCAGGTATTCTTTATGTATTGCTTCGATGATATGGGGTTGTGTAAGACAGAGCAGGTCATTATTACCTTTTACATCCAGATGATAATCTTTAAAGCGTTCACCCCTGTAATCCGCTTCCTCCAGCTTGTACCGCTGGATCATGGTACCCATTGCTCCATCAATGATCAGAATGCGCTCTGCGGCGCATTGGGATAATGATTTCATAATTGTAATACGTTTATTAGTTACGGTTCAATAATACCCGCAGGTCGAACAATAAACAAATCCACCCGCGGAGACTAGTAAACAAAGGTACTTAATAATTACCTTATTATGTCGGTGTACGGCATTGCGAAAGAGCTTACGGCAACATGAAACTCGCAGAATGAAAATGATCTATAGAGAAAAACTAATTCAGGTATAAGGAACAATACGGACACGAAAGTGGACAAAAGTAACTCAGGTTATCGTTTTAATAATCGTATTATGTTAATTATCAGTTAATTGTATTGAATAATTATTGTTTTAGATAACGACTTTATTAATAAATAATACCTACTTTTGTTACATAAAGGCTTAAACAATATTTATGACTAATTCAATAATCACGATAACGCTTGCCGTCGCATTTGCTGTAGCAGTCGTTGTAAAGTTTGGAGGATTTGTTATCAACAATTTTAGAAAAACCCGGAAACTCAGGATCCAGAGCAAAAGCGGGGAAATTGTTGAACTTGATTTAGAGAAGAAAAACGATATAGATACAGTTAACCGGTTTACTGAGATATTCCTGGGACTTAAATAAACACGTTTTTGGCAAAGGTTTCGTCCCCAAAAGATTCCACTACGACCTCCAAAAATGCAAAAAACGATACTGGTGATAATATGGCGGGAGCAGGTGGAGGTATGTTAATCGCAAGTCTCGCAAATAATTTACCAGAAGATAACCCTCTAAAATCCTGGCTTATAATTTTAGCTCCCGCTTTCGCCCTGGGGTATAAAAGTTGTCTGGTCAAAGGTCTCAGCTTATTTTGAACAGAAGGAGATTAATAAAGAACGCGGAGAAGTAATTAAGGAAATTGATGATCTATTAATGGATCCTTCTATAAGTGAGGAGGGGAAAGTCAAGCTCAGAGAGAGAAGAGAGAAAACAAAGTTATCTACTGTGGAGGAACTGCTGAAGCATTTTGAAAAGATAACTTCAGCATAAAATATATGGGAAGAAGTTGTATAGAAAGTAAATACAACCTCGTTTCCTCTGACAAGCTAGCCCCTTACCAAATTAAGAGCGACAGCGGAAGTAGCAGGCGGTTTCAGATGGGAATGGCGGGCCTTCGGCTCTCCGGCGACACGACCGATGCTGTCCAATCCATATTCAGCCCCCTATTCGATTGACAATGCTTAATAGCTTTCCGGAGAGGAGAGGCGCCGACCGCCATCCCATACTGAAACCGAAGCTACTTAGCGTGAATCCAAAGGGGGTATATCAATGATACAACCTCTTTGAATTTATAGTAGTTAATAGAAAAAATTTGTTTTGATTTGTAAAGTCTACTATATTTGTAGGGTAATAGGAGGCAACGCTTCCGCAATGAGAATTACAATGCAAACAGACGCACAACAATCGTTAAGGCATTTCAGCACCCAGAACATGCTTATATACAACTGCCTTTATAACCAGGGCTGTTGTTGCTAAACCGGCGCATTACCACCATTTGACCGTTTAGTTTCGTAACCTGCATAAATCATTATTACAATGAGTATTGCCGAGCATGTAAAAAGCTTGCAGCAGCACCTTGCGCAGTATGGACTGTATCCGGTGCCTGCAGATGCCGATAGAGAGGGATCTGAGATCTTTAAAATTTGTTTTCTGAATAAATACGAGATGCAGCGCTGGCAGGAACTGAGAGAAAAAGAGCGGGAACAGCGCGATGAGCATTCAACATAAAAACATTAACCAGCCATATCGAATTTTCATAACGTGGAATTACAGGTTAAACACACACGGGTGTTATTCAGCACCCGTATCTCTTTAAGCAAAACGCTTAACACGAAATGGGCGACCATTCTGTGTTAAGCGTTTTGCTTAATTTTTTTATAATATCAGCTGTGCCTGCCAGCTGTCTGATCAGTGTCATTATCACTTCTGCACATAACTCTCCAGCGGCAACCTGTTGGAGATCGATCTTGCAAGCGTCATCTCATCCGCATATTCCAGCTCACCGCCAAAGGCAATACCCCTCGCAATTGTTGTGATCTTTACAGGAAATTCCTTGAGCTTTTTGGACAGGTAATAGATCGTTGTATCTCCTTCAATCGTAGGACTGAGCGCCATGATGATCTCTTCAATACCTTGCTGCTGCACTCTATCCACCAGTGAATAAATATTCAGCTGTTCCGGACCCACACCATCAATAGGAGAGATGATACCACCCAGTACATGATAAGTACCATTGAACTGCTGGGTGTTTTCAATCGCCATCACATCGCGGATATTCTCCACCACACATACAAGAGCCTTATTCCTGGAAGGATTAGCGCAGATACTGCAGATCTCCTGGTCGGAAACATTATGGCAGATCTTACAGAATTTGATCTGGTCCCGCATACGGGTCACAACTTCACCAAACAGCTTTACCTGTGCCGGATCCTGCTTTAGCAGGTGCAAAACCAGGCGTAACGCTGTTTTTTTGCCAATGCCCGGCAACCGCGCAAACTCATTAACTGCATTTTCTATCAGGGCGGAGGAAAATATCATGATGTAAAATTAGGAATTATAATGTCAGCGGGATCTTTACCCCCCAGTTGGCTTTAATATTCTCTTTTTTCGGGAAGCTGACTACCCTTTCCGGCTGTTTCTTAGGCGTACCATAATAGACACCGCGGTCCCATTTTCCGTTATTATTCTCGTCCAGGAGTATCCATACCTCGTATTCCCCCGGCGTAATGCGTTTCTGGACCCAGGTCTTCCGTTCTATTCTCCCGGAATATTTTATCTCCTTATCCTTGACCAGCTGAGCTACATAGTGCATGGTATCGCTGACCATGGACTTAGTGCTGTCGCTGAGAGTCAGGGTCAGCATTACCCGGCCATAGTCAGATTCCTTTTTAGCAGCAAAACTGATCGTATCTGCTTTTGCCGGTTGGGCGCCCGTTGTATCAGCCACTGATTCCTTGGGGATGATCAACCTGTAGGGCTTGCCTTCCTTCCAGTCAAAATTCACTGACAGTTTGGTACGGGTGGAATCAAAGGTGGTCGTGAAGGTCACCGGAGTGAATATGGTATCCTGTGTCAAACGCAAAGCCGTGCTGTCAAACGTTTTAACAGGTGCGCTAAAGGTGAGCAGCAAAGGTTTGCCCAGTTCCTGCTTATTGTCTTCCAGGGTAGGGGAAATATTCAGGGTACGCTTCTTCTTCTTTTCCTTTTCCTTCTCCTTTTTTTCCTTTTCAGTTTCTTCCTCTACCGGTTGCTGTTCCTGGGCGACTTCTTCCGGCTTCTTGAGGGTGCTGTCCTGCTCCATGAACATCAGAAGGGTGATGTCTTTCAGGTTCTGGTCTCTCAGGTGAAGCAGGCTGTCGCTAAAGGCGATCAGCTCTTTGGGCTGGTTGTACTGGAGGTCTCTGTCATCCTCTTTCAGTGCAAACAGCTTGTAATCGCCGGGAGCCATATTCCTGAACCAGAAGGCCCCACTGCCCCTGGAACGGGCATAATAAACAGGTTTCTCCTTGGATACTACGGAATCTATGTTATTCCGGTAAATCATCACAGACACATTGCTGTCAGGTTTCCCGGTTTCTGCATCGATGATAAAGCCCCGTACCTGGAGGGAATCCAGGTAATCGCCGGTAGATACAACATACTGGAAATCCTGTATGGGATTGCTTTCGTTGTTGTCGCGGATGGCGTCTGAAAAGTTAAAAGTGTAAGTAGTATTCTCTGCCAGCGTATCCTTGATCACCA
Organism: Chitinophaga filiformis; assembly: GCF_900102545.1. Taxonomy (GTDB): domain Bacteria; phylum Bacteroidota; class Bacteroidia; order Chitinophagales; family Chitinophagaceae; genus Chitinophaga; species Chitinophaga filiformis. Next base: position 1,623,030 of record NZ_FNBN01000001.1, read on the forward strand.
TGGTAACGGTTTTCAGCTTGGAAGTTACCGTGGGGATACGTTTCAGGGTAGGAGATACGATCAGCTTTTCAAAAACATTGTCCAGCTGTACATATTCGTTAAAAGTAAAAGTTACCTTCTTCGCCTTGAAGTGGAGGGTTGAATCCGGTGGTGAAATGTAAGTCAGCTTAGGAGCAAGCGTATCTTTAGGTCCGCCGCTGGGTGGAACAATGTTGGCGCAGCCCGGGAGCAGGAAGATGGAGGCACTTATCACTATCAGCCAGTAAACCCAGCCACGGAAGTTATGATTCATTATCTATAGTATTATACCAAAAACCGGCTCCAAAGATCAAATTCCAAACAGTAAAATCCAAATCAGTCTGCCGTACCCCCGGATCAGTCTCCCAAACGGGCGGGAAGCTCCATCTCATTCTCTGCTTCCGGCTCATGAAGCGCCACATATAGTTTATTATCCTTCACAAAATTGCACCATACGCAGTCCTTTTTACCACAACCCGTATAGAATTCCCTGTTCTGGATCTTCGTCCAGGTGGAAACGATCTGCTGGGTCACCAGGCTGACATCCTCAGGGGTAATGACCACCTTCTCCTTATGATATACTTTCTGCCTGTTCGGCTCTATAAAGTCAAATTCGGTACTTACTACCTTCCAGTCCTTCTGGTGATAGTTATCCAGCAGGACTTTATAAAATACGGCCTGTCGCCAGTAATCCCCGCCATCCGGGTGCAGCTGATCGGGACGGGCAAATTTCTGATACTCCCTGATGGCCTTTTCATAATCGCCGGTCTTGTAGTCCACCACATTCACCCTGTTACGGTCAAATTCCAGCTTGTCGATCTTGCCTTTGAGAGGCACACCGCTGACCACTACATTCCGGACGTTCCGTTCTACGCTGACCACCTTGTTCCATTGTGACAGATAGGTATCGTAGTAGCTGTCCAGGATGTCTTTTCCGTATTCCAGCCTTCGTTCAAAGGATTCCCGGGTGAAGCTTTCCCGGTTGCGCAGCATGCTCCAGGTAAAGTCACGGATGAATTCTTCTTTGGAAGGGAATTCGTATTGTTTGCTTTCCTGCATTTTCTGGAACAGCTTTTCCAGCGCATAGTGAACGGCGGAGCCAAACTCTGTGTTTTCCGAGCGGCCGGAAGGTACCCGTACCAGGTTTTTATAGTAGAAGCCCAACGGGCAGTCCAGGTAGTTATTAAGTGCTGTCACATTCATCACAAAACTGGCCAGCAGATTGTCAATGAACTGCTGGTCGGTCCGCGCTATTTCCGGCGCTACGCCATGGGTATATTGGAGCGTCTCAAATGTGAACAGAACATCTTCCGGAATGATGACTTTCTCCACAGGTAATGGATGTTGTTCCAGTATTTCTGTGACAAACAGGCTGGGTTCCAGTGGTTTGCCATCTGTTCTGAATTCCGGATAACTGATATACAGGTATTTCTCTGCCCTGGTCAGCGCTACATAAAACAGTCTGCGGAGTTCCTGTTCATCAGTACTCGTCACCGCTGTGGTAAAGAGGGTATCCGGAAAGGCAAACCCCGTATTGCTTCTTACTTTCTTTTCCCACAGGTGAGAATTGGTGCCGGCAATGAACACGTATTCAAATTCCAGTCCTTTGGCGCCATGAGCCGTGAGCAGGTTGATGCCCTTTTCATTCCCTGACACCTGGACGATGGGAATCGTGATATGATTATGCGCCATCAGGTCTGTCATGTCCATGAAGGGTACCAGCGACAGATCAGGATTCCGGTGCGTTTCCGCTTTTATAAAGTCAAAGAGGGACTGCAGCACTTTCATGAGCCAGGGCTTTTCAGGCGACTGCATCACATATGAAAGCACACCGCATTCGTTGATAATGGCAGCAAAAAGCTGTTGGAGGGTGAGATTGTGCGCATCCTTTATCAACCGCTCCATGATACGGGTAAAGTCAATCAGGGCCTGTTCAGGCGCTTCTGTGAAAAGGGTCAGATTACGGGTATGCTGCCATTCCTGGAGGTACTGGCGTATGGAAGATTTCTCCCTGTAACCTTTCTCTGCAGCCCTTATGCTGATCTTAGCCACCTCTATGGCAGGAATGTGATAAAAGTCGTAGTGAAGAATGGAAAACAGCAGATCATCTCCACTGTAAGGGGTATCCATTTCACAGGCAATATAGCGGAGGATCGTCAGCACCTTGCGGGCAAACGGTATTTCAAACAGGTTGATACTCCGTTTTGAATAGAAGGGAATATGCTGGAACCGGCAATAGCGGGCCAGTTCTTCCCCGTATTTATTTTCCCGGTAAATGACAGCGATCCTGCCGGGAGCCACACCATTATCCAGCAATTGAGCAACCTGCCGGGTGATATCGATCATTTCATCCCGGGGCGTATTATAACGCCGGATAACAGGTGGAATATTCAGTGGTATCAGGTGGTTAGCCGCGGCAGTCAGGTGTTTGCTGAGTCCCGGTAACTGTTTCACCAGCCTGGCCGCCCCGTTATTTTCTATCAGGGACATAGATACATCCAGGATAGATTGCACGGAGCGGTAATTGCGTGTAAGCACGATGGTTTGCAGTGTATCCGCAAAGGTGTCTGCGAACTGCGCCATGTTTTCGATACTGGCGCCCTGAAAGCGGTAAATGGACTGATCGTCATCGCCTACCACAAAGATGTTGGGGGCTTCCTGAGCACCTATCAGCAGTTGTACCAGTTTGTTCTGGGTGCCGCTAGTATCCTGGTATTCATCCACCAGGATGTATTGGAACCGTTCCCGGTAGTCGGCCAGCAGGTTAGGATAAGTTTCAAATGCCCCGATCACCCAGTTGATCATATCATCAAAATCATAACGGCCAGCAGCATGCATCAATGCTGTGTATACGGGGAACTGTTCCACCGCTGCCTGGAGGCGCACCATCTTTTCCTTTTCCAGCGCAATCTTATCCGTGCGGATATCTCCTTTGGCAAATTGCCGGGAGGCCTTCTTTGCAATGTAAGCGTCCCTTTCGGGAAGGCTTTCAATATAGGCAGAGATGGCATCTGTGATATATTCCACAGACCAGCCTTCTCTTTTAATGGTAGAGAAAAGGTGGTCCAGGTTTTTCATGTCAAAGTACACGTCTCCCCGGTAGCGTTTCAGGGGATTCTCCTTTGTGAAGCCGTCAATCAGCTTTTTCAGCAGCTGGATCTTTTCCAGTTCTGAAACAGGATCGAGATGATGTTTGTCAAACAGGCCCAGGTTATCCTGGATCACTTCGTTACAGAAGGAGTGGAAGGTATGGATATTAACGCGGTAGGCATCGGGACCGATAAAGTCCGTTAAGCGTTTTCGCATGGCCACAGTTCCGGCATCTGTATAAGTAAGGCAGAGGATATTCTGCGGCAGATAGTCAGTATCCAGGAGTATTTTGCCGATTCGGGCCGCCAGGATCTGTGTTTTACCTGTACCTGGGCCGGCAATGACCATGACCGGGCCTTCCGTCTGGTCGACGGCTTTGCGCTGCTGCCCGTTCAGACGGGCATAGACTTCCCTGAAATGATGCTGGTACTGATCTCTGGACATGACTATATTTGAACATGGCATCGGGCCACACAAAACATACATGAAGTTATGGGAAAAATTTATCGTTTGCAGTATGAGCAGGTATTAAACACCAGTCTGGAGGTTGCCTGGACATTCTTCTCGCATGCCGAAAATCTGGAAAAGATCACGCCGTCGTATATGCGTTATCTGGTCACATCACCGCCGACAGGCAAGCCGGTGTATGCAGGGCAGATCATTACCTATGTGATTCATCCTGTATTGGGTATCCCACTGAGGTGGATGACAGAGATCACGCATGTGGTGGAGGGGAAGTATTTTGTTGATGAACAACGGCAGGGACCGTACGGCCTCTGGCATCATCAGCATCATTTTGAATCAGTGCCGGGTGGGGTTAGAATGACGGACATAGTTCACTACTCCATGCCCTTAGGGATATTAGGTAATATTGCTCATGCACTCTTTGTGCAGCGGCAGCTGCGGGACATCTTTGCCTTCCGCAGAGAGGCCATTGAGCGCTTATTCGGAACGAACTAAGATAAAATAAGATGTTATAACAAGAAATTGATCGTTACTAATTAATAGTTTATCTTAGTTTACTCTTAAACCTATAACATTTGCAGCAAGCAGCTGTACATATCGACGAATATATCATTACCGAACGATTGATAGCAGGAGATCCCGTTGCCCAGGAACTGGTCTATGACTATTATGGCCCCGCACTGTACAGTATCATACTGCAGGTAGTAGGCGATACGGCAACAGCGGAAGAAGTACTCACCCGGACATTTATACATGTATTTAAGAATGTTGCAGTTTATAAAGAGACAGGAAGCGCTACTTTATTCGGGTGGCTGATGAGAATGGCCCGTGAGCATGCGGTAAGGGAAGCTGCAGCAGTGGAGGAAAGCGACAGTAATAGTAATGATATGATGAAACATGACAGCAACCTGTTACAACGTTTTGCAAATAAACTCCCGGAAGAAAGCAGGACAATATTCCACTTATGCTACTATAAAGGACTCCCAAAAGAAGCAGTAGCCCGCATGTTGGGGGCACAGCCCGATGAAGTGATGACAAAATTGAAAGATGTCATGGTTGCATTCAGAAAATTTTTAGGGGAATAGTTGGAACTCAATCACTACATACAAAGCGGGATCATAGAAAGCTACGTGCTGGGGATCGCCACGGCCAGTGAAATGGAGGAATTGCAGCAGATGCGACGACTCTATCCCTCATTGAATGCTGAGATCATAGCCGTGGAACGCAGAATAGAAAAAACCGCCCTCGAAGAGGCGGTGCTGCCGTCTCCTTATCTTAAACAACGTATATTCCAGCACATCAACTGGCGGGAAGAGTTACCACCACCAGACGATAAATCCCGCTATACATTTATCAATATACACTCAAAGGATACACAACATATCACCGTTCACAAGTGGTGGCGCCTGTTTTTTATTATCACTTTTATCCTCTCCAAAATCTGCCTTTTCTTTGCGATCTATTTTTTTCTCAAATATCAACAGTCACGGGAAAAGGAGAAAGAAGCAGAACAGCAGATACATACTGAACAGATAACATCCCCAAAATAAGTCAGATATTTGTGGTAACATAGGTGTATACACTTATGCTGTTCAGATTAAGCATCTCATTATCAATTTGCTGTAAAGGGGACATGGTTATCATGTGATTTTTATTTGGAAATGAATTAGCTTAATTTGACATTTGAAGGTTACGTGCAGAAAAGAACTGCACCCGGAACATTTGCCGTAAATAATATAGATACATTTTCGCCTTGGAGCTTCATGATTATATAGAAAGTGGCATTATTGAGAGTTACCTGCTGGGCTTAGCTTCTGATGCAGAGGCTGAGTTATTCGAGCATATGCGCAGTTTGTATCCGGAGTTAAATACCGAGATCTCTGCAGCAGAATACCGGCTACAGAAGGTAATGGAGGATGGTGGTGTTACGCCACCGGCAATTGTATGGAACAAAATTGCCGGGCGACTGACACCTCATGGGGGGAATGGTTACTATTCAAGAGCCGGCAGGCAGCAAACAGACGGACCTCGGACGTATGTACTACAGCCACGTAATAATACTATTACCGTTAGCATTTGGTGGCGTTGTACCGTTATCGCTATGATGGTGATCATCATGGCGCTTGTGGCCAGTACCATTTATTTTTATCAGCAGTTCCGTAATATGGAGGAACGTTTAATGCGCTTATACCCAACTCATACGGAAATGTCGCCTCCTGATGTACGATGAGCGATTTGGTACGTTTCTTGTTTTTTCCCACCTTGCGTCCGTAATGCATTGCATTTCCGACAATTTAAACATCAAATTATTTGAACATGAAACACCTTACACTTGCAGTATTATGCCTCGTAGCAGCTGTATTTGCCATATCCTGTAAATCTCAAAAAGCGGCCACAGACACAGCGCAAAGCGCCAGCAAAGGTTCTGTTAAAGGAAACTGGGTTATTACAGATATTACTTTTGACGGTATTCCAAGAGGTTCTAAGGTGACTGTTTTTGACGAAGCATCTTACAACTGCTTCAAAGGCAGCCAATGGATCCTGCCATCCAATAACAACGGTTCTTATACTTTATCTTCTACCGAAGATGGTTGTTCTACAGCTACACAAGCCATCGTATGGTCTATATACAAACAGGGTGGTGTGGACATGTTCCAGTTCAAGAAAGTAGGCACCGGTGTAAAGGCTAAGAATGTAACAGAAGGTTACCGTGTAGAGATCAGCTCTCTGAGCGCCACTTCCATGGTATGGAGAGCCGCGGTAGATTTTGAAGGCAAGACAGCTTACATTATATATACCCTGCAACGTAGTTAAACCGTTACAGGGCTATACGTTAATATAGTACAGCGCTTAACATTTACATGGTGAAGGCCGTGTGAAATGTTAAGCGTTTTTGTTTTCAGGAATCTGGGGTTTGAGCACCGGCGTGTTGCCGGGCAAAGCGCATAAACAACTGAGCCAGCTTATCCTGCTGTCCCTGTAAATAGATGAAGTGGAACTTCCTTACCAGTTTGAAGTTCTTAACGGGCAGGATCTTGAATTCGCCTGCTTCCAGTTCCCGCTTCACGGCATGCAGAGAAAGGAACGCTGCACAAGGTGCGTGGTGCAGATATGATTTTATGCTCTCGGTACTGCCCATGTACATGGCTATCTGCAGATCCGTGAGTTTCAGTTTAAGCCGCTTCAGTTCATCTGTGATCACTTCCAGTGTTCCGGAGCCTTGTTCACGCATCAGTAACGGAATGGACTTCAGTTCTGCAGCTGTCAGCGCGGCATCAGGATCGCCTTCACCGTAATTATATTTCACGTTCCCGATGAGGGCTATTTCGTCTTTCGCAAACTCCACATATTTCAGCACCGGATTTTTTGAACGGCCTTCTATCAATCCCAGTTGGATTGTTTTGTCGAAGAGCGCCTGTTCCACCTGTTCTGTATTGCCGGAAATGAGGGAGGCGGTTATCTCGGGATAACGCTGGTTGAACTGTGCCAGCAGGGGCGGAATGAAATACTGTGCAATGGTAGTGCTGGCGCCCAGAGAGAGCAGGCCGCCCTGTTCATGCTTTAGCTGATTGATCTCATACTCAAGATTGCGATAACTGGTAAAGATATCATCTGCATGTTTGAGCATCACCTGGCCGGCACGGGTGATCTTGATCTTATTGCCTATACGTTCAAACAGCGCCATGCCCAGTTGCTGTTCCAGCTCGTGAATATGTTTAGTCACAGCCGGTTGTGATATGAACAACTCCTCAGCAGCTTTTGTGAAGCTGAGGCGCCTGGCTACTGTGTAGAATACTTTTAACCTGAAGTCCAACATTGCTTAAATGTACGAAGAAAAAAAGCGGTTATCCTACCGGGGCAGGATAACCGCTTATGAAAGAGGTGATTGTTATTAAGCTTTTTTCTCTTCAGCTTTCTTTTCTTTATTTTCCTTGAAGCGTTTGTCAGGAGTACCGTCTGCCTTTTTAGGACCTTCTGGTTTTGCATCCTTGTTTTCTTTGAAACGCTTATCAGGGGTACCATCTTTCTTCAACGGACCCTGTGCTTTGCTGTCTTTTGCTTCTTTGTTTTCTTTAAAACGTTTGTCTGGCGTACCATCTTTCTTCACTGGTTTGCCGGAGGCGCTGTCCAGTGCCGGACGGTTAGCTTTCTGACCTGGTTTTTCTGTTCTGTGTTCGGCTTTCACTGGTTTCTGCTGGGCTGCAGGAGTCTGGGCCATAGCAACTGATGCACCCATGAACAGTGCTAACACACCTGTTAAAATCTTTTTCATTTTCATTGTTGGATTAGGCCGAAAAATTAGTCATTTTTTTAATAGATAGGGGCGGTCACCTATAATATTTATTCGGATGTTTTAACGTAGTGATTTGCAATTTCTTGAAACGTAGTTTCCGCAAGAGATTGCGTATTGATACGCTTGACAAAGGGCTTGCTGTGAGCGTACCTTTGTATCACCTGACAAAGTATAACAGTTAACCCCAAAATGTTTGATAACCCCTTAACTTATTGTAAATGGTTAAGGAGTGTGAATGTTGATGAAACGCACAATTCGATTGTCTGACGAACATATAGTGACCCCCTTTATTGATTTATGAATCATCCTGTTAACCTTGATCAAAAAGGTCCCGCAACTGCGGGACCTTTTTCAATTAATATTGCTTTCGGGGACTCCGCCGCCCCGGGGGATTACCGTCATCGGGGGCATCATCGTCTTCCATGGATTCCGTCGTCGGGAATTATCACCCCTCGTCCCGGTGTTATCACCCCTCGTCCCGGGGGTGTCATCCCTCGTCCCGGGGTTATCACCCCTCGTCCCGGGGTTATCACCCCTCGTCCCGGGGTTGTCACCCCGGGCTACAAACACTGAGACTCCTGACGGAGTCTATCGGTGTTTTGTTTCCGGTTTATTGTTGTCCTGAGATAATGAATCCTGCGTTGTCCCGGGGTTGCCGCCCCGGGGCTACAAACAAAAAGACTCCTGACGGAGTCTATCGGTGTTTTGTTTTCTGTTTATTGTTGTTCTGGGATAATGAATCCTGCGTCGTCCCGGGGGGCGCCCCGGGCTACAAACAAAAAGACTCCTGACGGAGTCTATCGGTGTTTTGTTTTCTGTTTATTGTTGTCCTGGGATAATGAATCCTGCGTCGTCCCGGGGGGCGCCCCGGGCTACAAACAAAAAGACTCCCTGACGGAGTCTATCGGTGTTTTGTTTCCCAGTTTATTGCGGTATTGGTAAGTGCTACAAGCTTTAATTCGCTGTGTCAACCCACATGCCGTTTTCCTTGATCAGGGAGATCAGCTCGTCAACTGCCACCTCACTGTTCAACCCGCGCTTCACGACTTCTTTTCCCCTATAGAGGGTGATCTTTCCTACACCGCTGCCTACATATCCAAAGTCGGCATCGGCCATTTCCCCGGGACCATTTACGATGCAACCCATGATAGCGATCTTAACACCCTTCAGGTGGTTGGTCACTGCCCGGATCCTCGCAGTGGTCTCCTGGAGGTCAAATAAGGTACGTCCGCAGGAGGGGCATGAGATATATTCTGTTTTGGAAATACGCGTTCTGGTAGCCTGTAAAATGCCAAAGGCGATGTTATTAAGCAGGGCATGACCGGGAGCGTTTGTACCGGTTGCCTCACTGATCAGCCACATACCGTCTCCAAAACCGTCCAGCAGGAGGGCGCCGGTTTCAGTAGCATAATGTATCAGGTGCTCATCTGCAGTATTGTCTTCCGCGAAGCATTTCAATATCACCGGCTGCTGTATCTGGCGGTCCAGCAGGGTGATCATCGTACGTCTTACCTCTGGCATGGCATGCTCATTGGAAGAATGCAAACAGAGCACAACGGTATGATCCTTAGCCATCTGCAACAGCAGATTTTCCGGAATAGCTACACCGGTATTATGATCGATGAAGTTGATAAAAGCAGAACGTTCTTTGGACTGCAGGTATTCTTCTGCGGTAAAGAGCGGCATATATTTCTCCTTATCTGTAGCCCCGTACCAGATATCATGCGGTACAATCACTTTCAGGGTGCCTGGCAGCGCAAAGGACAGCAGTTCACGAGAGAATACGTAATCGGCTGCAGCGTCAGCAATGTTCCATTTGTCAGTATTGGCATCATACTGATAGCCTGCCGCCTGCAAATGTTCCGGTGTGATACCTCTAGTGGTACTAAAATCAGCCACAACTACGGGCACCTGCTTACCACCTATGTTATTTACCGCAATGCTTTCACGGCGTTTATAGTCAAATGGAGAATAAGGCAGCTGTTCTACCTCGGGAATGGGCGTGTGCTCCTGGCGGGTTGTATAACGTTTCACCAGGTCACGGCATACCGGCAGCTCAAATTCAGGATCTTCAGTCAGAGACACGCGGATGGTATCGCCGATACCATCTTCCAGCAGGGTACCGATACCAACGGCAGATTTAATACGGCCATCTTCTCCATCACCAGCTTCGGTTACTCCCAGGTGCAGCGGATAACAGTGACCCAGCTGGTCCTGCATGGTATGGACAAGGAGGCGGTAAGCCTGCACCATCACCTGCGGATTGCTGGATTTCATACTGAGCACGATGTTCCTGAAGTTCAGGTCTTCCGCAATACGGAGGAACTCCATCGCGCTTTCCACCATTCCCATGGGGGTATCGCCATAGCGACTCATGATACGGTCGCTCAGGGAGCCATGGTTAGTACCGATGCGCATTGCAGTGCCATGTTCCTGGCATATTTTCACCAGGGGGGTGAACTGTTTGCGGATGCGGTCTATTTCTTCCTGGTATTCGCTGTCTGTATAAGTGAGTGTCTCAAACTTCTTTTTATCGACGTAGTTGCCGGGATTGATACGCACTTTTTCCACAATACGTGCCGCTATCTCAGCAGCGTTTGGTGTAAAGTGTATATCTGCCACGAGGGGTGTGGTATATCCTCTTTTGCGCAGTTCATTGCGGATGGGCAACAGATTCTCTGCTTCTTTTTTGCTGGGAGCGGTAATACGCACCAGTTCTGCTCCTGCCTCTATACAACGGATAGCCTGTTCCACAGTGGCTTTGGTATCCATTGTGTCCGTAGTGGTCATGGTCTGGATACGTATAGGATGATTATTACCGATCAGCAGGTCTCCAACCTTTACCTCTAAAGTGGCCAGTCGCTTATATTCCGTCAGTGAATTACAATATAGCTGCATAAAAGAAATCCAAATAAATATGGAGCAAAGGTAATGAATAGAAATCGCGAATAGATCAATTGCGCAGCGGGAATTGCATGGGATAGGAGGGCCGGAATTTGCCTCTGCTCACCTCCTGCAGTTTGTGCCTCAGCAGTGTACGGTTGAGGGATGAAAGCCGGTCCAGGTAGAGTCTGCCCTCCACATGATCGTATTCATGCTGGATAATACGTGCGTTCATGCCCTGAAATGTAGCAGTCTGCGTTTGAAAATCCGCATCCTGGTAACGGATGGTAATGCTATCTGGTCGTGTAACAGGCGCTAAGAGGCCGGGTATGCTCAGACAGCCTTCCTCCTCCGTGGAGAGGGTATTGCTGTATTCCAGTATAGAGGGATTGATGAATGCCTGGCGGATGTGGGCCGTTTCATCGCGGTTATCCACCAGGAAGATGCGTAGCGGCTGACCTATCTGGGGGGCGGCCAGTCCAACACCGGCGGCATTATCCAGGGTCTGCCACATATCAGTGATCAATTGCTGGAGTCCGGGTGTTTCCTTGCTTACTTTCTGGGTCTGTTGTCGTAAGACAGGGGCGCCATAGGCGACAATAGGTCGTATCATGTTTTTTGTTGCGAAGAACGCCCTTCCTATCCTGCCGGGATAGCACATTTTCGACATCCGTAATGGACGGGAATGGCGAGGGGCCTGATTCTATGTATCTTCGTAGAGATATGCCGGTAGATCTGCTCGCACATATTTTCATGGAACGGCTTCCACTAGCCAGACCCACACCAGGGTTGACAGATATAGTGGAGGGCTATTACTATGTAACCTGGGAAGGCCGGGAGGAAGATGTATGGGCAAGCCTGGATGGAGCGCCCGTCCTTGTGTTCTTAATAAATGCGCCGCATCGGCTTACCTTCAGAGGTGCACATAACCGCGTATTCAACGGTGCATTCTTCTGTTGCTTCGGATTGCAGGATACCTATATCACACATCTGCCGAAAGGAATGGAGTTGCTGGTGGTCAGGTTTACCAATTGTGGATTATATCATTTGCTGCAACAGCCGGCAATGGGAATGCAGCATGCATTGTGCGGGATTGGTGAGATATGGGGGAGCTCAGGAGAGGAGCTGGCGGAAATTATCTGCAATACCCGTGGAAAAGAGCAACTGGCATTGCTGGAAGCATTTCTGCTCAGGAAGTTGCCTGCTTATACAACCGTGAACTACATGCTGCAATCAGCAATACAGCTGGTCCGCGATCATCGTGGTCGGATCACTGTAGCTGATATCTGCAGCCAGTTACGACTGAATTATAAATGGCTGGAGCGGAATTTTCGTCAGTATCTGGGCCTTACTCCCAAGGCCTACCTCAGTAGCATTCGCTTTCTACATGCCTATTTCGGCCTGATGCAGCCCGATACAGACCTTATCCGGATAGCGCTGGATAACGGGTACTATGATCAGAACCATTTTATCAGGGATTGCAGGAAATATACCGGGCAGGTACCGTCCCGGATTACCAGTCTTTATCAACAGGTACCGCCTGCCCTTTAGCCTTCTTCATTTTATCCTGCAGTTTGTTTTCTTCCTGGCCTAATGCCTGGAGTAAACGCTCTGCTTCCTGTTTATTCAATTTGCTTGGCTGTGGTTCAGGTTTCTCGTCCTGCTGTTCTTTATTCTTGTTCTTATCCTTATTCTGGTTATCCTTGTTCTCGTCCTGTTTATTCTTATTCTGCTGATCTTTATTCTGTTGGTCCTTATTCTGTTGGTCTTTATTCTGCTGATTTTTATCCTTGTCTTTTTTGTCCTTATTGTCACCTCCGCCGCCTTGCTGTTTTTTCAGCATAGCCTGTGCATAAGCCAGGTTATAGCGGGCTTCTTCGTCTGAAGGATTCTGTTTCAGCGCTTCTTTGTATGCTTTGATACTTTCTTCCCATTTCTTTCCTTCCATGAAGGTGTTGCCGATATTATAGCTGGCATCGGCCTTGCCCTCACGGGTAGGCGCTATCTTAAAGCTATTGGCGTATTGGGTACGGGCATCGTCAAAACGCTTCTGTTCATACAGGGAGTTACCCAGGTTATAGCGGCCTTCCACCGACTGCTTATTTACCTCCAGGGCCTTCTTGTAGTTGGCTTCAGCGTCAGTATACTGCTTATTCTTATACAGCTCATTTCCTTTGCGGATGTATTTATTTCCGGTCTGGGCAAAAGCGCTCTGGCACAGGCAGATCAACACGCCAGCCAATAAAGTCTGATATGTGAATGTTAGTTTCGTCATGGTTTTTCTGTAGCGGTAACAACAACATTTGGGCGTACACGGCGCCTGATTTCAGGAATAAAAAACTCGGCCACGAGCAATAACAGGCTGATAGCCAGGAAATACTGGTAGTAACTGTTATAGTCTGTGAAGATGTTTTCTCCGAATTCTTTCTGTTCCATGCTATCTATCTTCTGTACCAGGGAATTCACCACCTCTTCAGTATTGTTGTCGAGATGTTCATAAATACCTCTTCCGGCAGCGGCGATGGACTTCAGTTCATCTTCGTTCAGTTTGGAAATAACGGTATTGCCTTCCTTGTCTTTTTTGTAGGTACCTGTTTCCGGGTCTGGTAAGGGAGAACCTGTGGGAGAACCTATACCGATGGTATTGATCACAACACCGTTGTCGAAAGCCATATTGGCTTTTGAGATAGCCGCTTCGTCATGGTCTTCCCCATCGGAGATGATAATGAGGGCCTTATGTTTCCTTTCCTTTTTATTAAAAGCATCATTGCTGACCTGGATAGCCTGTCCGATAGCGGTACCCTGTGTAGGGATCATTTCTGGTCCTACGGTAGACAGGTACATCTTTGCGGCAGAGTAATCAATAGTCAGCGGCATCTGGAGATAAGCGTTGCCGGCGAATACCACCAGGCCTACACGGTCATTATCCAGTTTGTCGGCCAGTTTGGAGATGAGCTGCTTGGCCCTGGTCAGACGGTCAGGTTTTACATCACCTGCCAGCATACTCTTGCTGACATCCAGAGCGATCACCACATCTACTCCTTTCCGGGTGATCTTTTCCATCCGGCTACCCTTTTGAATATTGGCAAGGCCAATTACTCCGAAAAGGAAAGCGAGGAAGATCAGCAGGAAACGGAAGGTGAAGCGCCTGCGGGAATAGCCGGTAAATAATTTCTCTACAAGTACAGGGTCACCCAGTCTGCGAACGGAACGTCTTTTCCACCAGGATATGCTGAGGAAAGCCAGTTGCAGTACCAGTAACAGGACCAGTGCCCATAAGTATTCACTATGCTGAAAACGTAACATCATCCAATAAAGATTTCTTCTGCCCGTCATGAGGGAGACCGGACACAGGGATCAAATATAATTTTTTTAGTACGTTTTACCTCATATGTAGGTGGTGATTTAGGAGTTTTTTAACGCTATAGTGAACCGGAGGGATGGTAACGAAGCAGTTACCGGGGTTGTATAGTTGAAAAAAGAAGAAAAGGCGCGGAAGTGGGAGTGATTGTGGGCGGACGGCCTAATGCTAAGCACTTCAGACTGTGAGATTCTTTCTGATAAAGAGTTGAGCCCTAGTTGATTGACACTGGCAAATATGTGAGTAGTATGATTTTTTGTGTCCCCAATCGATAATTGACTATGGCAACTATTTAAAACAGGCATAAAAAAGCCATAGTTCAGCAGGTATTTGACCTGTTCAACTATGGCACTTAATAGTTTATTATTATTTCATTCCTTCCATATAACCGGCATCTTTCAGCAGGTTTTTCAGGAGGTTCATACGAACGTTCCGGATATCCAGGGATTTATTTTCTGTGTCGAAATTCAGGACAAAGAAAGTAGGATGACCATTCTCTTCGATCCAACCAGTTATCCAGGCGATGGTTTTAGGACCCACCGTGGCCATACCGGTTTTGTAGCGCAGCTCATATTTATCTGTTTTCTCCATCAGCATAATGGCGCGTACCCATTGCATGGTCAGCTTATGGAAAGGCAGCTGATCGAAATACAGTTTCTTGACAAAGCCAAGTTCTTCATCCGGAGAGATCTGCAGGCTGTTGTCGAGCCAGAAAGTATCTATGCGGCTGATCTTCATATTGCCATACTTAACAGTGTCCAGCCAGTGCTGCATGACAGGTTTGCCGATGCGACGAGCTACTTCCTGGTAGTAGGGAACAGCTGACAGCTGGAAAGCCTGTTTCATACTAAGGGATTGGTTCCATTCAGGAACAGAACGTACAATGCCATCCCATGGAATAACAGTAGCGGTGTCTTTCAGTACGCCGGTTTCAAGGCCTACAAGAGAGTTGAAGATCTTGAACGTGGAGGCCGGCACGAAACGTTCCTTTGCCCTGTCAATATTATATACCTTGAAGGTGCCCTGGCTGTTGTTGAACAGCATAAAACATCCCTCAACCTTGTATTCAGTAAAATACTTTTCCCAGTCGTTTTCGATTTTAACGTTGTTCGGAGCGCAGGCATTTGCCAGAATGGCTACCAGCAGGAGTATCCAGCCAGTTCGTTTCATATACATCTTTTTAGTGCTGCAAAAGTAGGTATTTAGGGTAAAGATTTGCCTAAAACCGCTTTGAGTTCGTTTTGATTTCTATATCTCCATATCGCTATACCGTCATTTCACCATCACTTTAGGCTCATATATATATCGATTCGATATAGAGATGCCGGTAAAATGATATGGAAATGACGGTATTGTGATATGAAAGTGTAGGGAACAGATGCTACCAGAAAGGAACTAAAGACGATTATCTGCCCATTTTAGTACCTGGGAAGTGGGTTTCTGGAAAAAATAAAAAAGGCTGGTCCGCAGACCAGCCTTTACAGCTCGTTTTTGATTTTTCTGAAGCTATTTTCTAATATAGCATCCTCTACATATATATTATTGTGCAATCTTTTCTTTGAGTACCCCAAGCTCTTTACCCACTTTGGTAAAGGCTGCAATCGCCTTATCCAGGTGCGCCTGTTCATGGGCAGCGCTAAGCTGTACACGGATACGGGCCTGGCCTTTGGGCACTACGGGGAAGAAGAAGCCGATCACATAAATACCTTCTTTCAGCAGTTTATCAGCAAACTGCTGGCTCAGCACTGCATCGTACAGCATTACGGGAACGATAGGGTGGTCGCCAGGTTTGATATCGAAGCCCGCTTCCGTCATTTTGGTACGGAAGTAACGGGTGTTGTATTCCAGTTTGTCTCTGAGCGCCGTGGTAGTGCTTAACATCTTCAGTACGGAGATGGAAGCACCAACAATGCTGGGAGCTACGGAGTTGGAGAAGAGATAAGGACGGCTACGTTGACGCAGCATGTCAATGATCTCTTTCTTACCGCTGGTGAAACCACCGGAGGCACCGCCGAGGGCTTTACCAAGGGTACCGGTAATGATATCTATACGTCCCATTACATTACGGTATTCATGGGTACCGCGACCGGTTTTACCCAGGAAGCCGGAAGAATGGCTTTCATCGATCATTACTATCGCATCGTATTTATCTGCCAGATCGCAGATCTTGTCCAGCTGGGCAATGGTGCCGTCCATGCTGAATGACCCATCTGTTACGATGATACGGCTGCGGAGGGAGGCCGATTCCTGCAGTTTTGCCTCCAGGTCGGCCATATTGTTATGTTCGTAACGGAAACGCTGTGCTTTACAGAGGCGTACCCCGTCAATAATAGAAGCGTGGTTGAGGGCATCAGAGATGATGGCATCCTCTTCATTGAAGAGCGGTTCGAATACGCCGCCGTTGGCGTCGAAGGCTGCTGCGTAAAGGATAGTGTCTTCAGTACCAAGGAATTCTGCCAGTTTCAGTTCCAGCTCACGGTGAATATCCTGGGTACCACAAATGAAACGGACACTGCTCATGCCATATCCATGGGTATCAATGGCATCTTTGGCCGCCCTGATCACATCGGGATGGCTGGAAAGGCCCAGGTAGTTATTAGCACAGAAGTTAATAACGGTGTTTCCACCTACCTGAATCTCAGCACCTTGTTCAGAAGTGATCACTCTCTCGTTCTTAAAGAGTCCGGCGGAGCGTATTTCATCCAGTTCCTGTTGAAGGCGGGCAATGAATTTTTGGTTCATAAATAGCAGATTTTGTAACCTGGTTCAAAGTTATGTCAATAAAAGTATTACGATTCCACCACCCATGCGGGCTTTTGTGGTGGAGCTGGAAAAAGTTTGACGGGGGTGTAACATTTGGGGACTGCTCTGCGTCATAGTAATGTCTGCACGTTGATCCTGTAGTTCGGTCTTTGTGTGGTAACGGGGTCCGGACTGAGTTTAAATTTCCGCGCTATTGAAGGATGGCAACGTGCCATGCGGGAACTTGCCGTCCGGAAGCGATACGTGCAGAGCAACGGCGCACAGGAGATCAGTGTGGTGGAAAAGAAAGAGGAGATGAGTGGATATAAAGTAATTGTCGGACATTAGCACTAAAATCCCGCAACACCCGGATGACGGAAAAGGAGTACAATCAATGCGTGGACCTGTACGCGGACAATCTCTTCCGGTTTATTGTTAAAAATTTAGACCATACCGAGGACGCCAGAGATGTTGTACAGAATGCGTTTGAAATATTGTGGAAGCACTGTAACGATGTGCCTTTTGAAAAAGGCAAGTCATACCTGTTTACTGTTGCCTACCACAATATGATAGATCATGTCCGTAAAGTGAAGCGTATTACGCTGGTGGATGATTTCAAAGAAGAAACGAAGATCTCCGAACAACGGATCCATGACGCAAAAAAAGTATTGGAGAAGGCATTGGACAAACTCACGGATGTTCAGCGTTCGCTTATTCTATTAAAGGATTATGAAGGGTACAGCTATGAGGAAATAGGAGAAATTATGCAGCTAAATCCCTCACAGGTAAAGGTTTATCTGCACAGAGCCCGGTTGCACCTGAAACAGTACCTGGTGAAGATGGAAAATGTGATCTAGTACAGGTAAAGGGAATCAAGTAATATTGCATATTAATTATATGTCTTTGATTTGGCAGTTAATATAAACATATCGAACTACGAGGAATTTCTGCTCAGCGCCGTTGATGGTGAGCTGAACGGGGAAGAAATGGCCGCATTGGAAGCCTTTATGCAGCAGCATCCGGAAGCCCGGAAAGA
Source organism: Chitinophaga filiformis (assembly GCF_900102545.1). Lineage (GTDB taxonomy): Bacteria > Bacteroidota > Bacteroidia > Chitinophagales > Chitinophagaceae > Chitinophaga > Chitinophaga filiformis. The sequence goes on from NZ_FNBN01000001.1 coordinate 1,640,919, forward strand.
ACTGGCGTTGCTGGAGGCCACAAAGCTGAGTCCTGACGAAGAGGTGATGTTTGATGATAAACAAGCGCTTTATAAAAATGCCGGCGTGCTGTCTGCTACAAATTATGAACGTTTCCTGCTGAATTATGTTGATAATGAACTGAGTGTGTCTGAAAAAAGGGAGCTGGAGGCATTGATCAGCCAGTACCCTCATATACAGCGGGAGCTGTCGCTGCTGCAGGCCGCCAGATTAACGCCCGATCTTTCTGTAACATTTGGGAATAAAGCATCGCTATATAGAAGAAGGGAGCGTTCCAAAGTACGGCCGTTGTGGTGGTGGAGCGCTGCAGCAGCAGTAGTGGTAGGATTGAGTGTCTGGTTGCTTCCCGGCCAGCGTTCAGGAGAAGCTCCGCAAATGGCTGCTAATCAGTCAGCTGCCAAAGGCGATTCTCCGGCAGCAAAACAGTCAGCGGACCAGCCGCAGCAGGCGAACACTTCATCTCTGGCAGATGCAGGTAATACTGCAGGCAAGTCCACCACGGGAGAGGTAGCAAATACCACTGCCGCCAATGAGAAAATCGAGGCAGATGTGACTGCGCAGGCTAACGGCAACACCGTTGGCAAGCCATCCCAGGCGAATGTTATTGCGCAGAAAGGCGCCGATAACAGGATGAACAAGACGGTAGTACCTGAAACAACTGTGAGTGAAAAGCAACCACAGGAAGCCGCTATTGATCGTCTGCCAGACAACCGCCTGCCGGCATTGGCCAAACTACCGCAACCAGCATCTACTTCCGGAGAAGTAGTACAGCGACTGCAGGAAAAGACGGAACAACAGGAAAAAATATTGGCACAAAACGTAACAGCAGTACCGGAGAAAACAGCTGTTATGGCAAATGCTGAAAAGATCAATGACGCGCCTCCTGCTCCCTCAGCGCCGACAAATGGCGAGCTGGTGGTGGCTGTGACAATGAATGGAGACAGTAAACTACTTAATGGAGTAGCGAACGTAGCCAGATTCCTGTCCCGTAAGAAGAAATAATCCGATGAATGAACTTTTTTGATATGAAGTGTAAAGTTTTACGCTATTTATTGTTACTACTTATTGTAAGCGTTGGTGCAAGTGCCCAGACCGCCGACAGCCTGGTGGAGACTATCCAGATCAAAGGGCTGATCATCGTGAAGGGAAAGGACACGAAGGGTAAACGCATCTTTAAGGTTTACAATGATACAGCATACGCCAGGGAGAAGTTGAAAAAGAACCTGCAAACCAGGTGGTTTGTTGTAGACCTGGGATTCAATAATTATATAGATCGCAGTGATTATAGTGGGGCCGTTGCTTTATCTTATTATGCGCCCAATGGAGTATCAGATATCTATAATAAGTCATTTACCTATTCCGCAGCTGGTTTGAATACCCTTGCACCACGTGGAGGAAGTGCGCCGCTTACACCGTCTGAATTTAAACTGATTACCGGGAAGTCCATCAATGTTAACATCTGGCTCTTCCAGCAACGGTTGAATATTTATAAACACAAATTGAACCTGATCTATGCCTTAGGCGTTGAAATGAATAACTACCGCTTTGCGAGAAATATTACCTATGTACCAGGATACCCCACCCAGATTATCCGCGATAATGTGAATTTTTCCAAGAATAAGTTGTTCGCTGAATACCTAAGTGTACCAGTAATGCTGAATTTCAATAGTAATCCGGCCCGCCCCTCAAGAGCGTTCAAAATGGGAATGGGAGTAATGGGGGGATACCTCGTAAAAGCCCGGACGAAACAGATCAGCAGAGAAAGGGGAAAGGAGAAAAAAGTGGATGAATTCAACCTCAACAAGTGGAAATTAAGCCTAACGGGTGATATTGGTTATGGACCTCTCAAACTTTATGGTAATTTTGCGTTAACCCCATTGCACGATTATGGCTTGGAACAGTATCCTTTCTCAATAGGGATACGTTTAAATAGCTTTTAACGTTTTTTCGGGGGATCAAAATCTGTTAGTATGCGTTCTTTTATTGCTTTTCTGGCCTGTACCGGATTTATTGTATGGGCTCATTCATGTGAGAAGAGAATTGTGGGAGTGAAAGTTTATGCCCATCATCCGGGACAAAATGATGGGTTATCATTTAATGGCCTCTCTTATGAGCGCCCCTTGTTTTTAACTCATGCGGAAACCCCTGTTGCCCTTGATGCACTTTTTGTTAATATCGAGTACGGACCCATCGCGGAACACGACTGGAAAAGATAGGCCATTGCTCATCTTTTAGTCCCTTTTAACAAATTCCTGTTGCCTCACATCCAGGCATTACCATTATATTTGGTAAATTTTCAAAAACCAATACATGAACCTCATTAAAAAAGCAATCTCTTCATTGCTGGTAACCTGTGCTATGTCCACTATCGCAGGGGCACAACAAAAGTATGAGTGGAAAGAGAGCACATCCGGGGGATATACTTACAAGTATATTACCAACGATCCGATGAAGGCACGCTTCTACACACTGAAAAACGGGTTGACCGTTATGCTTAGCGTTAACAAGAAGGATCCACGTATTCAGACACTGATTGGTGTGCGCGCGGGTAGTAACAACGATCCGCACGATCATACCGGTCTGGCCCACTACCTGGAACACCTCCTGTTTAAAGGTACCCAGCAGTTCGGCTCCCTGGACTGGTCCAAGGAAAAGCCTTATCTCGATAAGATCGAGGGCCTGTATGATAACTACAATCATACCAGTGATGCTACCGCCCGTAAAGCGGTATACCATCAGATAGACAGCGTATCCGGACTGGCGGCAAAGTATGCCATTGCCAACGAGTATGACAAACTGATGGCAGGCATGGGCTCACAGGGTACCAATGCACATACCTGGGTGGAAGAGACGATCTATGAAGAAGACATTCCTTCTAACGTAGTAGATAAATTCCTGGCCGTACAGGCAGAAAGATTCAAAGACCCGGTGTTCCGCCTGTTCCATACCGAGCTGGAAGCAGTATATGAGGAGAAGAACAGAGGCCTGGATAATGACGCCCGTAAGTCTTATGAACTGATGCTGTCTTCCCTGTTCCCAACGCACAACTATGGTCAGCAGAGCACCATCGGTACAATAGAACATCTGAAGAATCCATCCCTGAAAGCGATCCGCGATTTTTATAACGCCTATTACGTGCCGGATAACATGGCTATTGTAATGGCGGGAGATCTCGATCCTGACCAGGTGATCAGACAGATAGATAAGGCTTTCTCTTACATGCACGCCAAACCGGTTAACGAGTACAAGGCGCCCGTAGAGAAACCAATGACAGCGCCTGTGGTAAAAGAGGTGTTTGGTCCTGACGCAGAAAACGTAATGATTGCCTTCCGTATGCCCGGCGCACTGGATGTGAAGTCTAATGTACTGCTCTCAGTAGTATCCGAGGTGATGAACAACGGTAAGGCCGGTCTGCTTGATCTGAATATCAACAAACAGCAGAAAGTGCTGAAAGCAAGTGCAGGAGTAATGCCATGGAAAGACTACTCTGTGTTCTCTCTGAACGGTACTGCCAAACAGGGACAGACCCTGGAAGAGGTAAAAGACCTGTTACTCGGACAACTGGAAATCCTGAAGAAAGGAGAGTTTGACGAGACAATGGTAAAAGCCATTGTGAACAACGCTAAGCTGTCTGAACTGCAGGGGCTGGAAAGTAACAACACCCGGGCCAGTGCATTGATGGATGGCTTTATCAAACACAGAGGAAAGAACTGGCTGACAGATGTATCCTTTGTAGATGATATGGGTAAAGTAACGAAACAGCAGATCGTTGATTTCGCCAATAAATACTTTGCTAACAACTACGTGTTGATTTATAAACGTAAGGGCGAAGACAAAAATATCCAGAAGGTAGAGAAGCCGGCTATTACACCGGTGGAAGTAAACCGCGAGGCGCAATCTGTCTTCCTGAAAGAGATCAACGCCATGCCTGCATCCAAGATCCAGCCACTGTGGCTGGACTTCAATAAGGATATCCAGAAAGGTAAACTGGGTGCTGCGGATGTATTATATGTTCAGAATAAAGACAACAGTCTGTTCCGCCTGTACTACCGTTTCGAGATGGGAAGCTGGAACAATAAACTGTTACCGCTGGCAGCTCAGTATCTCCAGTTCCTGGGAACCGATAAATATACTACAGAGCAGATCAGTAAGGAATTCTATAACATCGCCTGTAACTTCAATGTATCCGCAGGTACAGATGTTACTACCATCAGCATTAGCGGCTTACAGGAGAATTTTGATAAAGCAGTATCCCTGTTCGAGCATCTGTTGAAGAACTGTCAGCCGAACGAACAGGCCCTGGCAGCCTTCAAAGGGCGCCTCGCAAAAAGCCGTTCAGACAGTAAACTGAATAAAGGCAACATCCTGAAAGGACTGGCGAATTATGCAATGTATGGTTCAAAGAATCCTTTCAATAATCAGCTGAGCCAGGCCGACCTGGATGGTATTACCGCACAGCAACTGGTAGATGTGCTGCATTCTTTGCCGGAATACCAACATTCAGTTATCTATTATGGTCCGCAGACACTGGATGCCACTATAGCAGCTGTACAGAAAGAACATACTATACCAGCGACGCTGAAGCCGGTACCTGCTGCTATCAAGTTTGATAAAATTGATCAGAGCAACAACCAGGTATTGTTTACAGACTATGACATGGTACAGTCTGAAGTGAACTGGGTAAGGAACACAGACACCTATAAAGCTGAGAATACAGCACTGGTAGACATGTTCAACGGTTACTTTGGTGGTAACATGGGGTCCATTGTATTCCAGACTATCCGCGAGTCCAAGGCGTTGGCTTATTCTACCTACGCTTATTACGCTACTCCAGATAAGAAGGATGCACGTTATTCTGTAGTGGCTTACGTAGGTAGTCAGGCAGATAAAATGAATGAAGCAATCAATGGTATGAATGAACTGCTGAATGACATTCCGCGTTCTGACAAACTGTTTGAAACTGCCAGACAGAGCCTGAAACAGGATATAGAAACGGAACGTATCACCCAGGATGGTATCATCTTCAACTACCTGGCAGCAAAGAAACTGGGACTGGATACCGATTACCGTAAAACAGTGTATTCACAGATTGACGGTATCACATTTGAAAATGTGAAAGCGTTCCATGAACAGAATATTGCAAAGAAACCTTACACTTATTGCATCCTGGCTTCAGAAAAGAAGATTAGCCTGGACGATCTGAAGAAGTATGGAGATGCGAAGAAAGTATCTCTGGAGGAAATCTTCGGGTACTAATCAGAACAGCAATAGTATAAAATACATAGCGGCATAGTCGCATATATTCATGAACCATCCGGTTCCGTACAGAGATCATCTGACGGAAATTCCGGATGGTTCTTTATTTTTGCGATCTGAATTTTTAACCATTTGCAATAATGTGTTGACGCTCAACGTTAATACTAGTGCAAAATCCCTGTGAAAATGAATCGCTATTGCTTGTTGATACTCCTGGTGCTGACACTGAGTGTATCAGGATTTACTACTAATAAAGGTGACGAGGATTACCTGTACAACGTGAAGATACATCCGGGCAACATAGATCCCGACAAGGTATTTTTACTGATCGACAAAAGTGACTATCGCATGTATTTGTATGAAGATGTCACCTTACGTAAGATCTACAAGGTAGTTTTCGGAAACAAGGACCAGTCGCCCAAAAGGCAGGAAGGAGACCGCCTGACGCCCGAAGGAACTTTTCATGTATTAAGCAAGAGAGTGGATAAGCTCTGGAATCGTTTTATGCTGTTGGATTACCCGAATGAGGCAGCCTGGAACAGGTTCCACCAGTTGCAGGAAGAAGGGCAGATCGCTGCGGGCGCTACACCTGGTGGTGGTATTGGCATTCATGGTGTGGAATGGAACTCCGGTATAAGGGACAACTATGTGGAGGGCCGTATTAACTGGACCCTGGGTTGTGTAAGCATGAAGAATGGAGACGTGAGTGAACTGTATGATATTATCAAGGTTGGGACACCTGTTGTAATAAGACGTTGATGCTGTAATGCACATAGCAGTGTGCATGCTTACCTTTACTTTAAGAAACGCATTCGTAAGATCTTACATGCTATTCATGATTAAGAACGGTGCCACTATGGCCTGGCCAGGAGCATTGTAGTGATACCGGGATAACTCGGTATCATGATTATCATAAAGGCGGATGTTGGTCTTGTGAAGCACGCTTCATTCGGGTGGAGCGTGCTTTTTTTATGTGTGTTTATGAAAGGTGGCGGCTATCTGGCTGCCAGAAACTCCTGCACATGTTGCTTCCATTTTGCGCCTTCTCTCCTGCAAAATGATTGGTGCCCGCACTCTTCAAAAATGACCAGCTCCTTTTTCTTTGTACCGAGATGCTGATAAACACTGATGGTTTCCTGCCTGGTGACACGGGTATCGTGTACGCCCCAGCAAACTAATGCAGGCATAGTAATGCGTTCTGCATATTCGTCCGGATTGTAGCTGAAGCCCCAGAAGCCATTCTCTACACCTCCCCAGAAGGTAAGCAATTCTGAAAACGGGCTACCGGGTAGTCCTACGGCGCGCATCCTGCCTTTAACAGCGTCTGTAAGTGTAGCAAAAGAACACTCCAGGATCACTTTGTCAGGTTGCAGATGATAGAGGGGGACTGCTCTCAGAATAGCGGCTGCTCCCATACTTACGCCCCACAACAGGATATGTTTCTCTCCCTTTTTTTGTACGAAATTGTAAGCCAGCATCACATCTTCTGCCTCTTTATAACCTACAGTGCATACATTACCTTCACTATTGCCGTGTGCGCGGAAGTCGACCAGCAGTGCATTGTAGCCCAGCTTCTGAAAATATTCCGCTTCAGGAATTGGTCCGTCTTTACTACCACCATAGCCATGGAAGAGAATAACGGTCCCTTTAGAGGAAGGAGTGGGCATCCACCATCCTTCCAATTGTAAGCCATTGGCGGTGGTTAGGTGAATAGTTTCGTAGGGAGCGTCGGGGGTATGTCTCACCAGGGACTTTGAGATACGTACGCCCAGCAGTAACATCTGCGCTTTTTCCAGTACACTCATTTGTTCCGGGGTTTTATTCCTGAAGGTACCTGCTGCATAGAAATGGGTGAACTTCCAGGCGTGGAAAGCGGCAATGATATTCAGTAATAGGAATAATACGAGAAGTACGCGAAGGGTACGTTTCAGAAGCTTCATAAAGTAAAAGTAAAAAAAGCGGATATATCATTGTTGATACACCCGCTTTTTTAACAGATATTATTGTCGGAAAAGAATAGCTGCTGTGAATATCAGCGAGTCTTAATACCCTACGTTCTGAACAAGATTGGGATAGGTGTCAAGCACTGATGTCGGAATTGGCAAATGTGCGTGCTTGTCCTGATATCCTTTGCTACCAAGTACTGCTGTGGCTTTTTGGAAGATGACCAGGTTTGCGAAACGATATCCTTCTCTGTACAGTTCTTCTTTGCATAGTGCATCAAATTCATTAAAGAGCGCTTCAGCGGTGGTCAATGTAACGGGAAGTTTCTTACCTCTTGTGCGAACAGTATTGAGTGCCTTGTTGGCTTCGCCATACTCGCCATAGAACAGGTTAGCCCAGGCATTCAGCAGATATGTTTCAGTATAACGGATGGTAGGGCAGAAATCTACTTTCAGTCCTCCGCGGATAAAATAGTCCTTGAAAGGAGAAGTCATGCTGGCTGTCATATTCCAGATGATCTCACTGCTGGCAGGAGCCGTAAAGACTGCTGCGGAATCTGCCAGTGCATACATGTGTGTTGCAATAACCTTACCTGTATAATCAATAGCGGACTGGCTATCTCTTTCCATCACTGCCAGTCTTGCCAGCATCATGTAAACGCCGGCTGCTCTCATATACCATGGTTTGTTTGCTGGCACTTCGTCGGTTAATCCCACCAATGAGGCCTTCAGTTCATTTTTAATAAAGATCCTGGTCTCAATGTCTGAACCGCGGGAAATACCTGAAGGCATCAGCAGTTTATCTGTTGTGGGCAGGTTTCCGAAATAGGTGTAGAGTTGAAGATACAGGTAAGCCCTGAATGACCTGATCTGGGCTCTGAGGGCAGTGACGTCCCCCTGAATGCCATTCAGGCTTGCCAGCATTCTGTTTAGATGAAAGATACTGGTGTAATGTGATTTCCAGGCACTTTCAACAATGCTGTTGGCAGCGGTAAATGTAAAGTTATTCAGTTCACACCAGCTGGCCGGCAGGTTCGCAAACTGGCAATCTGCTTCATCGCTGAGTATACCATCAATCATCACCATTTGTTGATGGGCTGCGCTGATCTTTTGATACTCAAGGCTGAATGCTTCTTCTACTGCAGCGGCAGTCCCATACGCGTGATTAACGTTAGATCCGATCAACGCCCGGGTTTTGTTTGCGGAATCTTTTTTAACAACGAACGTAAAGAACGGAGCTTCCGCAACGTCATTATTGTTAATCATGCCATCGCCGTTCAGATCTCTGTATTTGAAATCGCCGGGAAGCGCATTCTCCTGGATAGGTTGTGTAGGATCATTGATCTCGGCTTCTGTCTGAAAGAGCGTATCAGATACCCTGGTCATACCTTGAGCGTCTCTCCAGGTATTGGTCATGCCATTTTTGGAGGCTACCATGAAATATTCTCCTTCAGGGATATTACCAAATTCGGCTACACCACTGGCATTGGTAGTGGCAGTAAATGCTGGTTTCTGGCTCAGGTAATCTTGCTGGGAGGTATATAATGCGACTGTAGCACCTTCCGAAAGAACGCCTTTAGGTTGTTCCGGGCTCCATTGTTTGGTGTCCCAAACAGTAACACTTGCAGTGGTTTTATTGGAAGGCTGCACATTGGGCGTTACTTCGTCATCTTTGCACGCCCACAGACTGCATGACAAGGCAAGGAATAATAATCTTTTCATAGATATGTTGTTGGTAAATGGGAAACGGTATTAAAGAGGTTTTTGGTTATTTGTCCTGTATAGATATAGGTTTTTTACTTCGGGCGCATAAAGATACGAAAAAAGGGCTGAACATGTCAGCCCTTTTTATAATATGAATGTTGCTTTCTGTTAAAGTCTTCCCCTCTTGATCTCATCAACCACTACCGGATCGAGTAGGGTAGAAGTATCTCCCAGGTTATCCAGTTCTCCTTCTGCAATCTTACGCAGGATGCGGCGCATGATCTTTCCGGAGCGTGTTTTCGGCAGTCCGCTTACAAACTGGATCTTATCTGGCTTGGCAATCGGACCGATGATACGGGATACTGTCTGAAGAATATCTTTCTTAGTTAGTTCCGGATCGTGCACCTGTCTTTCTGTAATCACATAAGCATAGATGCCCTGACCTTTGATATCGTGCGGATAACCTACAACAGCGCTTTCTACTACACCCGCGTGCATATTGATAGCGTTCTCCACTTCAGCAGTACCGATACGGTGTCCGCTTACGTTGAGTACATCATCTACGCGGCCGGTAATGCGATAGTAGCCATCTTCATCACGAAGACAACCATCTCCTGTGAAATAGAGATTCTCGTATGTAGCAAAATAAGTGGTACGGCAACGTTCGTGATCGCCATAGGTAGTACGCAACATACCAGGCCATGGGAACTTGATACAGAGGTTACCATTTACGTTGTTACCCTGCACTTCTTTTCCGTTTTCGTCAACGAGAATAGGCTGTATACCGGGTAATGGTAAGGTTGCGTAACCAGGCTTCTCCTTGGTAATACCGGCGATAGGAGTGATCATAATACCTCCTGTTTCGGTTTGCCACCAGGTGTCAACAATAGGACAGCGACCCTTACCAATATGATCCTTGAACCAATGCCATGCCTCTTCGTTAATAGGTTCCCCCACGCTTCCGAGTTTCTTCAGAGAGCTGAGATCTTTATGATTTACCGGACCCAGACCATAACCCATCAGGCTGCGTATAGCGGTAGGGGCGGTGTAGAGAATATTAACGCGGTATTTATCAACGATGGACCATAAACGGCCGGCATCAGGATAAGTAGGTACACCTTCAAACATCAGCGTGGTAGCGCCGGCGCTGAGAGGACCGTATATAATGTAGCTGTGACCGGTGATCCAGCCTACGTCTGCAGTACAGAAGTAAACTTCGCCTGGTTGATACTGGAATGTATTGACAAAGGTATAGTTGGCATACACCATGTAACCGGCACAGGTGTGTACAACGCCTTTAGGTTTGCCGGTAGAGCCGGAAGTGTAAAGGATGAACAGCATATCTTCTGCATCCATTTCTTCGGCGGCACAGGGCGGATTACCCATGGTTTCCACCTGTTTGATCTCGTCTTCCCACCAGAGATCACGGCCTTTGATCATGCTGACAGGCGTGCGTGTGCGGGTACATACAATTACTTTTTTAACGGAAGGGCAGCCCATGAGCGCGTCGTCAATAACCGATTTCAGTGGAATATCTTTGTTACCGCGGAAAGCGCCGTCGCAGGTAATAACGAGGCTGGCCTGTGCATCCTGGATCCTGTCGGCAATAGACTGGGCGCTGAAGCCACCGAATACTACTGAATGAATAGCGCCGATGCGGGCGCAGGCCAGTACTGCAATGGCCAGTTCTGGTATCATACCCATGTATATGCAGACACGGTCTCCTTTTTTGACACCGTTATTCTTCAGCACATTGGCAAACTGACATACTTTGTTATAAAGATCGCGGTAGGTGATAACACGGTGGCGTTCTTCGGGGTCGTTGGGCTCCCAGATAATTGCAGGGGTATTTCCAAGAGTGCCGAGATGACGGTCAAGGCAGTTTTCTGTGATGTTGAGTTTACCACCGGTAAACCATTTCACATCGGGGTCTTTAAAATTCCAGTCCAGCACCTTGTCCCACTTCCGCCGCCAATAAAAGTGATCAGCTACATTCGCCCAGAAGCCTTCCGGGTCCATTACGCTTTGCTGGTAATTCTGTTGATACTCTTCTAAGCTCTTGATCTGGTACGGATAAGCCATAGCTGCAATCAGTTTTTATTGTTCATTGTTAAGTAACGTGTTATCAATAATCTGCAGCTTAAATTTAGTAAAAATGGGCAATAGTCAATAAGAATCCTGTATATGTGTAAAAAGAGTAAGAAGGAGCTTGGTAAGGGGTTTTGTTATTGGGAAGATCCGGAAAGTGGAAGTTAACTCTAAAGGGCATAGGCATGAACGTCCGGAATCTACTTACTTTTTGGTTGGTTTTTTCCTGTATTTCTCACAGTACTCCCAAAAGCTCTCATACACTTCATCAAGAACTGCCATGATTTTTTCCTTTTCCGCATTGCTAAGATTAGGAGTAATCCTTTCTTTGTCACTGCCCGGTTTTAGTGCGCTACGCATCTTGCGATAGAATGTAGGGATGCTCCAGGAACATTCCTCACATACACGCTCACGGAAATAGATTGGCAGATTGATCATCCTTGAATGCACATCCTGTAATAAATTGATCGGATGCGACGTCGAGGGCATTGTTTTTTTCATTTTGCTAAATTTTGATTAAATGTGATTACGATTAACTGAGAGTATTTTAGTTGTACTAATTATCATTGTGATATAAGCAAATATATTTATAAACACATTATCATGAGAAATTTTGCACAACTATATTTATAATCTTTGCAAATTATTCTTTTACAGATAATTATATAGTATGCTTTAAACGTTATGACAAAAAATGTAAACATTTTTAGCCGGAGAAGATTGTAAACGGAATTGTTGTCTGAAAATGATAGCGAATTGGCATTATCAGGGAGATAACTATATTGTCTATATGAATTTCCAATTGTGATAATGAAATGGAAATTATTATTATATTGTATGAATTGCGCACCAACGCAATCCACTGTTAGTAAAATATAGCATAATGTCCAGGTTAATCCACATGGGCCAACGCCTAAAACAAATATTAAAACAGAAGAAAATCAAGATAGTCGACTTTGCTGACATGGCCGGCTTCACCAACCAGATTGCGCACTATCACTTGCGTAAAAGTGATATGAAGCGAAGCACACTCGAAAAATTTTGTGAGATTATCGGCATCACTCCCGAAGACTTTTATGAATGGAACAGCGTCCCTTCTTCCAATAGTGAAAAAGGAAACGAGCATACAGTATTACATCACGGTGGCCGGCTGATGGAGCTGATCGGAGAGCGGGGCCTCAATAAGACAAGGCTGGCAAAACGACTGGGCATGAGCCGGAGAACGATGTATAATCTTTTCGAAAAAGAAAATTTCGGAGCGGAAGAACTGGATAGGGTGGTCAGAGCCCTGGAGATGACGACCAACACGTTTCTGCATCCTGGCTCAATGGAAGACTCCAGACAGGCAGAGAATGACGAAATGCTCGCACTCCGGGAAAAATATTATAAGCTGCTGGAAGAGCATAACCAGTTATTAAAAAGTTATTCTTCGCTGAAAGAAGGACTTGAAACAGCCAAGAAAGACATTCTGCAGTTACGTAAACAGGCCCGTTCAAAAAAAGGCTAAGTCAGGAAAAAGCATATCTGTTTGAAAGGCACTATATACCAATAACCATATTCTTTTCATTTTCAACCCACAACACGCAGAAAGTGATTCCCAGGTTTTTTATGGTGTAATGAAATTATTATAGTTTTACGTGAATTACTATAATGATAATGGTATTATCAAACGTGCTTTGATGAACTATCTGCCTAATGCATTTGATCCTCCTGTATGGTATCTGGTAATGCCCATCTGCGGCGTTGCAGGAGAGGCATTTACTGAAAAGCGGTATGCAGATATCCTGGCCGCCAGGCTGAATAGCGACCAGCGGAATGCGTTGATAAAAGTGGAAGATTATACTTTTATGCCATCTGCCGTGCACCTGATCATACGGGAAGTGGCCCTTTCCCTCGACATATGGTGGCCGGCATTTATGACCGCTATCCTGGAAGAGCTAAATAAAAAATGGCCCGGGGGAGGTTTGTCATGGTGTGATTATACCTCCGAACGCATCGCCGATGCCGAAGCGTTTGAACATCGGGCCTACGAGCTGCTATACCTACCCGTATGGAAAGGACTGGCCACTGACCCGGAAGGTTATGCCTATAATAGCGTGAACAACAGGGCCAGGATTGACCTGTAGTTTTATAATAACAACGCGCCTACTTCTTCCCAGCTGTTGACCCTTTTAAAATCAGTTACATGAACGTTATGCGGAGCAGTGAACATCAGTGCTTCTCCTTTGAACGGTTGCAGGTTCTTTACGTGGTCGTCTATCATATAGTCGGCCTGCACAATTGTTTTGGATCCGCAGAATACAATGTTCTGCCAGCTTATAAACGGATAGAACTCTTCCAGCCATTCCAGTTTCTCCGGTAATGAATTAGGAAACTCCATTGCGGCAGATACGATGAATACTTCGTGTTTATCATATAAAGCTTTGATCACTTCCTGACTATCTTTTATAACCGGTTTCGTCCTGAAGAATCCCGGCTCATACAAGAACCCGCGTATCACTTCCTTCCCATGAGGAAATCCGGATGTTTCCGGTTGTCCGTATAATGTTGCTTTATCTACCTGCACGCCATAGCGTTCGGCATACCAGTTAATGTATTGCTGGGTGGTATCTGCCATAACGCCGTCCATGTCTATTGCAATTCTTGCCATATTCTGCTGTTTTTTGCAAAGTTAGCCTTTTTACTGAAAATACATAGCATGATATTGCAAGATGTTTCATATTTTTGCAGGAAATTGCAAGAATATGCTGAAAGAAGAGCGGTTTGATTATATACTCAGGAAGCTGCAGACAGACCATAAGGTGCTGCATACAGAGCTGAGCAATGATCTGCAGGTATCTGAAGATACGGTGCGGCGCGACCTGGAAGTACTGGCCCAGAATGGCCTGCTTATCAAGGTCAGAGGAGGCGCTATTCCGCATTCTCCCAATCCGTTTGCTTTTAATGAGCGTATCAACATCCATGAAGACGATAAAAGAGCGATTGCTACCAAGGCATTGTCTTTTCTGCATAACGGACAGACGATCATTATGGATGGAGGTACTTCCACCTATGCCCTGGTAAAACTGTTTCCTCCTTCACTGCAGCTCACCGTAGTGACGCCAAGTATCCCCATTGCTATGCAATTAATGGAGCACCCGGGCGTGGAGGTCATCCTTACCGGCGGCAGGATCTTCAAGAGTTCTCAGGTCACTTCTGGGCTGGATACGATCAGGATGCTGGAAAAACTACGGGCGGATATTTGTTTTATGGGAGTGTGTAGTCTGCATACCGAAGTAGGGGTAACAGGACCGGATATGGACGAAGCAGCAGTGAAGAACGTGATGGTACAGTCAGCCAATAAAGTAATTGCGCTGGTAACCAGTGATAAGATGGGTACTGCGGAGCCTTATAAGGTATGTAATATAACAGCGATGGACACAATTATAACAGACGAAGCGGGCGTAGCACTGGCAGCACCTTACCGCCAGCTTGGAATAAATGTTATCTGACAAACAAGAAAGTTTAAGTATTTCAAAGCCAACAAATATGGAATTGACAATCAGTCATTCGCACAAAAGAACCACACGCATTGCCGTAAGCGCCCTGTTTTTTCTGACTGGCCTATGCTTTTCCAGCTGGGCATCCAGGATTCCGGTCATCCAGGAAAAGTTGCATCTCTCCGAAGGTGCCCTGGGTAGTATGTTACTGGCCTTACCTATAGGCTCTATGTTATCGATGCCGGTAGCCGGAGTAATGGTTGGCAAATACGGCAGTCGCCAGGTGCTGATGATTGCCGGTCTGCTGTACGCAGGGATATTACCCACACTCGGCCTGGCCGGATCAAGCTGGCAGTTATTTGGCTGCCTGGTATTGTTCGGTTTCTGCGGCAACATGGCCAATATTGCGGTTAACACGCAGGCTGTGCTTGTAGAAGCGATGTATGGCCGTTCTATTATGGCCTCCTTTCACGGACTCTGGAGCCTGGGTGGATTTACAGGTGCATCCATCGGTTCTGGTATGGCGGCGATGGCGATAGTGCCTTATCAGCATTTCCTGTTCATTATGGTGCTGGGTATCGTTATTGTGGGAGTGGCTATCAGGTATGCGGTAACACACGATGCGCCAGCTGGCGCAGAAAAGACACCTTTACTGGCCTGGCCCGACAAGGTACTGCTGATACTGGGTATCATCGCTTTCTGTTCCATGATCTGTGAAGGCACGATGTTCGACTGGAGTGGTGTGTATTTTAGGAAAGTAGTACAGGCTTCAGATAAAACTGCCGGTCTGGGTTATACCGCATTTATGAGTACCATGGCAGCGTTCCGCTTTGTGGCCGACTGGCTGACAGTACGTTTCGGTACTAAAAGGATGTTGCAGGTGAGTGGTGCCCTGACCGCAGGTGGATTGCTGATAGCTGTAACATTACCATATTTCGCTACTGCCATATTTGGCTTCCTGCTTGTAGGAGCAGGTGTATCTTCGGTAGTGCCGCTGGTATACAGTGCCGCAGGACGTAGTAAGCCAGCTGCTCCTGGTATGGCGCTGGCAGCTGTGTCTACGATAGGTTATCTCGGCTTCCTGGCTGGTCCTCCGCTGATCGGGTTTGTGGCACAGGCTACAAGTTTGCGCATTTCGTTTACCATCATTGCTTTGATGGGCATGTTTATCGCTGTAATGAGCAAGAAAGTAAAAGCTTAATTGTAGGATCAACTTGAAACGCTGGATATGGCCGGTGTACCTTTCATGAGTTTTCATCTTCCATAGATCGGCTCCGTCAGATGCTGTGTTTGTAACGCCGTTGGTAATCCGGGGACGTATTTGTATCCGGTATATAACAATACATCTAACAAAACGTCAATCGGCTCCGTCAGGTGGCCGTTATGTTTGTAGCCCCCAGTGCAACCGGGAGGAGGTTTTAGATAAATAAAAGGGGTTGATCATTACGATCAGCCCCTTGCATATGTTGAAATAAAGAGATGATTATTTTTTAACAAGTTCCACTGTATAAGAAGTGTTGTCGAGCCTCACTAAAGTAACCAGCTGAGGCGTCATTTCCAGGATCTTTGCCTGGTAGGAATAAAAATTATCGGACTCAATGCCATTGTTGTCAACCACGATGGTCATGATCTTTGTCTGAGGATTGAATGACCATCCGCCTTTTTCGAGTTTGCTTACCGTCTGGGTGCCATAAGCCAGTTTATCGCAGGTCGAATTGTCCATCACAACACGGGAAAGCGTAGCGGAGAATAGCTCACTGTATTCATTCATGTCTGTAAACATCAGGTCGTATTTCGTTACCGCTGTAATGGCCGCAATACCGGAAAAACAACTCTGCTGATTATTCAGGCAGTATTGCACCTTGCCACTCGCACAGGTGAAATTGGTATAGGACGTATCAGGAATATAGTAGTTCTGCCATACGCCATTTTTATCTGTCTTCCGGTTCACTTTCCAGGAGCCGACAAAATCCTGGAAGTCAGCAATACCATTCTGGCTGTGGATACGTACATGCGCCAGTACATGGTTGCTGATATGACCCAGTGAGTCATAAGCGGCATAAGTCAGCGATAAGGTATCTCCTACAATGTATTTAGGCAGTTTGACAATAATGGAAGAGTCTACATAATCGCCCTGACGGAACAGGGAACCTTCCGGCTGAGGTGCCTGCCTGTAAAAGCCACGGCTGGCAGAATAATCTACTTCAAAATGCAGGCTGCTGCCAACGATAGACACATGATAGCCCTTAATCGTAGACTCATAATAACTGAAAGTAGGTTTGATAACGATATAACGGCCGCTGATAGCGTCTACAATGTTTTTATTCTCTACAAGCACAGGGGTTCCGCTTGCTGTTGTTGCCGCAGGTATAGCTCCTGGAGTGGAAATACCAAAGGCAACTTTTACTTTGGTTGATAGTAGCGCTCTGTCGCTGAGGTAAACTGTGTCAATTTTTGCAGGTGGTTCGTCGCCACCGGTATCCTCTTTAGCGTCTTTCTTGCAGGCATAAAATGCAAGACTGCATGCCAGCATCCCGAAAAATAGAACTTTTTTCATCAGGTATCAGGGTTTGAATTAATGATCAGATTTATAATTACTGTTGTTTAAATATTACGCCCAAATGCTCATCGTTCCATTTACTGTGTCTCTTAATCTCTCTAAAATATTGCCACCCATTTATGCTATAAGTATAATATGACGGATAAATCATATTATATACGATTACCTTCTCTTCCGGGATTTCACTACGGTATTAAGGAATTATGTTTTTTCATACCGGGTCTAAAAAGCGCAATAACAGTTCTGCCATAAATATATGTGTTTTTCCGGATATGTGGGCCGTCCCGGATGCATAAACAGGAGTGGCTCGGGATAAATATGTATATTAATATTATTCGTCAGGCTAAGCGCTTGTCAGTAAAGGATTTACAGCACTGAGCTTCTGCATGCGTTAAATTTAATTGCAACAATAAATTTTGAAACCCTTAATTTTGCACGATTTTTTTGTCGGGTGAATGGTAATAAAATCAGTAAGGTTTCAAATTTTTCAATAGAATACGCAAATGCCGAAAGATTCTTCTATCAAATCTGTTCTTATTATTGGTTCTGGTCCTATTATTATTGGCCAGGCTTGTGAATTTGACTATTCCGGCTCCCAGGCAGCCCGTTCGCTGCGCGAGGAAGGTATCAGGGTAGTGTTGATCAATTCCAATCCGGCTACTATCATGACTGACCCTATGATGGCCGATAAGGTATACCTGTTACCGTTAACGGTAGAAAGTATAGAACAGATACTGGAAGAACAGCAGATCGATGCCGTATTGCCTACCATGGGTGGACAAACAGCACTGAACCTTTGTAAAGAAGTGGATGAGCTGGGAATATGGCAGAAATACAATGTTCGCCTGATCGGTGTGGATATCAAGGCCATTGATAAGGCTGAAGACCGCGAGCAGTTCCGCCAGTGGATGATTCGCCTGGGTGTACCTGTTGCGCCGGCTAAAACAGCCAACTCCTTCCTCGAGGGTAAAGAATTTGCCCAGGAAATAGGATTCCCGCTGGTAATCCGTCCTTCCTTCACCCTGGGTGGTACCGGAGGCGGTTTCGTTCACAGCAAGGATGAGCTGGACGAAGCTTTACAGCGCGGTTTGCAGGCATCTCCCATCCATGAAGTACTGGTAGAAAAAGCGGTACTGGGATGGAAAGAGTTCGAACTTGAACTGCTGCGAGACGCCAATGACAACGTTGTGATCATTTGCACCGTAGAGAACCTGGACCCAATGGGTGTCCATACCGGTGATTCCATCACAGTTGCGCCAGCCATGACCCTGAGCGATACCGCTTTCCAGGACATGCGTAACAAGGCTCAGATGATGATGCGTGACCTCGGTAACTTCGCCGGTGGTTGTAACGTACAGTTTTCACTGAATCCTGAAAACGAAGAACTGATCGCTATCGAGATCAACCCTCGTGTAAGCCGCTCTTCTGCACTGGCATCCAAAGCCACCGGTTATCCTATCGCCAAAATCGCTGCGAAACTGGCTATAGGTTATACACTGGATGAACTGGAAAACCAGATCACCAAAACTACTTCCGCTTTCTTTGAACCTGCGCTGGACTACGTTATCGTAAAAATGCCACGCTGGAACTTCGATAAATTTAAAGGTGCTGATCAGACCCTGGGCTTACAGATGAAGTCTGTAGGTGAAGTAATGGCTATCGGCCGTACCTTCCCTGAAGCTTTGCAGAAAGCCTGTCAGAGCCTGGAAAACGATGCCCTGGGCCTCGGTTACTACGGTAAATCTGCCATGAAGAGTGAGCAGCTGGTAGAAAGACTGAAGACGCCTACCTGGGACCGTATCTTCCGTATTAAAGACGCCCTGATGGAAGGTGTTTCCGTGAAGCATATCCACCAGATGACTTATATCGATAAATGGTTCCTGAACCAGATTAACGATATCGTGAACATGGAAAAGCAGTTGATGGAGCATGATCTGGATACTGTTCCAAAAGAACTGCTGAACGACGCCAAGAGAATGGGCTTCTCCGATATGCAGCTGGTACACCTGTTCGGTAACTGCGAAGAAGATGAAGTATATCAAAAACGTAAAGCACTGGGCATCACACGTACCTACAAGATGGTGGATACCTGCAGTGCCGAGTTTGAGGCTATCACACCGTACTTCTATTCTGCCTTTGATACTGTAAACGAAAGCAAACCTTCCGACAGGAAGAAAGTGATCGTACTGGGCTCAGGTCCTAACCGTATCGGTCAGGGTATTGAGTTTGACTACTGCTGTACACACGGTTTGCAGGCCATCCAGGATTGCGGATACGACGCTATCATGGTAAACTGTAACCCGGAAACAGTATCTACCGACTTCGATATGGCCAACAAACTGTACTTCGAACCGGTATTCTGGGAGCACCTCTGGGAAATTATCGAACTGGAAAAACCGGTAGGGGTGATCGTACAGCTGGGCGGACAAACAGCCCTGAAGCTGGCTAAACGCCTGGAAGAAAAAGGAATTAAGATCATCGGTACCTCTTTCGATAACATGGATATCGCAGAAGACCGTGGCCGTTTCTCCGACCTTCTGAAAGAACTGAATATTCCTTATCCGAATTATGGTACTGCATACAATACTGATGACGCTATAGAAGTAGCCAAGGAAGTAGGCTATCCTGTGCTGGTACGCCCATCTTATGTACTGGGTGGTCAGCGTATGCGTATCGTGATCAATGAAGAAGAACTGGAAGCATCTGTACTCAGCCTGCTGAGACACCTGCCGGGTAATAAGATCCTGATCGACCACTTCCTGGATCGTTGCCAGGAGGCAGAGATCGACGCTATCTTTGATGGCGAGAACTTCCATGTAATGGGAGTGATGGAGCACATTGAACCAGCTGGTATCCACAGTGGCGATAGTAACGCCGTACTGCCAGCGTTCAACCTGAGCCCGTTGGAAGTGACCACCATGGAATATTATGCAGAGAAGATTGCCCGTGCGCTCGATATCCGTGGTCTGATCAATATCCAGTTTGCTGTTAAAGGCGGACAGGTATACGTGATCGAGGCGAACCCACGTGCTTCCCGTACTACACCATTCATTGCAAAGGCATACCAGGTACCATACCTGAACATTGCTACCAAAGTAATGCTGGGTGAAAAGAAACTGACAGATTTCACCATCGAGAAGAAACTGGACGGTTTTGCTATCAAGGAACCGGTCTTCTCCTTCAATAAATTCCCAGGTGTGAATAAGGAACTCGGCCCTGAAATGAAATCTACCGGTGAAGCGATCCGTTTCATCAAAGATCTCAGGGACCCTTACTTCAGAACCCTGTATAAGGAGAAGAGCATGTATCTGAGTAACAAATAAGTCGTACCTTTATATCGTAACGAAAACGGGCGTCCCGCATCAGCGGACGCCCGTTTCTAATATAATCTTAACCCCTTCAGCTCCGGATTAAGTCCATCTTAAGTCCACCTCAACTCCACCTTAACTCCATGGTAACGCCATGTTAAAAGCATCTGTAGGCGGGGGAATAAGCATATATACCCCTGAAAATTACCTCTCTAAAATCTGCTTTGTTAAAATAACATTACTTCGGATGATTATAGTTCTCTGCAGACGATAGTTCCTGATAGCTTGGTCGTCGCCGGAAAAGGACTGAGTAATCCGGTCAGTGAATAAGGTTATTCTGCTCTCACAGGACCGTTTGGCTTCTTCATAGCAGGAGTGTCTTTGATCTCCTTCATCAGCAATTCCACTGTCTTCTCCAACTGAGGATCTCTACCTGCAATAACATCCGCGGGAGTCATTTCCACCTCAACATCCGGGGCAACACCCTGGTTTTCGATGATCCATTTACCATCTTTACTGAAGATGCCCAGTCGCGGCGCAGTCACAAAGCCACCATCCATCAGCTGCGGATAATTGTAGATGCCCACCAGTATGCCCATGGTAGTCGTACCTACCAGCGGTCCCAGCTTCTTTTCATGGAACATAAATGGCATCAGATCACCGCCGGACCCTGCATAGCCGTTTATGATCATAGCTTTCGGACCGAATATGGCATTACCAGGTGTCGTCATAGGTTGGCCTTCACGGGTACCCCAATAGTTCAGCAGGTCACGGTTCAGCAGGTCTATCACATAGTCAGCCGCAGATCCTCCGCCATTAAAACGTTCGTCTACGATCACGCCTTTCTTGTCCAGCTGAGAGAAGTAGTAGCGGTTGAAATAGTTGTAACCGTCGCCGCCTGTATTCGGCATGTAAACATATGCCAGCTTGCCATTACTGAGCTGGTCTACCTTTTTACGGTTGCCTTCCAGCCAGTTCATATGACGCAGCATCACCTCATTGGTGACCGGTATAACAGTATATTCCTTTGCACCACTTGTATCCGGCCGTTGATTAACAAGTATGCGTACCTGCTTGCCCGCTGTAGCCTGAAACAGGCTGTAAACGTTGGTCCTGGTATCCAGCGGAACACCATTTACCGCCAGCAGGTAATCACCTTCCTTTACATTGATGCCGGGTTGCGTCAGTGGCGACTGGAAGTTTGGATTCCAGTTCAATCCGGAATAGATCTTCGCGAAGCGGTAACGACCATTTTCGATGCTGTAATCTGCCCCCAGCAGACCTACAGATTCAGTGATCGGTTTAGGGAAATCTCCCTGGCTAACATAGCTATGACCTATTACCAGTTCCCCCATCATTTCGCTGAAGAGGTAGTTGAGATCTTCCCGGTGGCCTACATAAGGCAGGAAGCGCTGGTATTTTTTTTTCACAGCTTTCCAGTCGGCGCCATGCATATTGTCTACATAAAAGAAATCGCGTTCTATGCGCCATAGTTCATCAAACATCTGGTTCCATTCAGCAGTGGGATCTACCACGGTGCGGATATTGCCAATGTTCAGCGTGCCTTCACCTGGATTTGCTTTACTGGCAGTACCCACAATACCGGCTGTCGTACCCGTGACATACAATAGTTTCTCTCCATTCTGGCTCACGGCATAGCCATTAATGCCACTCATGAGCACATCACTTTTACGCTTCGCGATATCGTAACTGTAAAGCGTATTATCTGACTGGTATAACAGCTTGCCATTCACCAAACCATTCAGTTGTCTGTAGTTCTGTGCGGGCACAGGAAGTGCTACTATACGCTGGTCAATATTCTCCAGGTCTATGCGTGTTTGCTTAGAGGTATCTTTAGCAGCAGGATCTTTTTTCTCCTGTTCATCGTCACTCTCCGGTACAAGAGGGGAAGGGAGGTTGTTGGCTAATACTACTGCATAAATATTGCTAAGGGGATTACGTTCAAAGGAGGTCATATCCAGCCAGCCTGTATTCTGCGCATAGTTAGTGCTCGCATAGAAGAACAGGTATTTGCCATCCTTGCTGAATACCGGCTCATTGGCCTCACTGCGACCATCAGTGACCTGATAGTTCTTCCTGTCTGCAAGGTTATACAGGAAGACGGCCTGCAGACTGTTTGGCAATCTTTTGTTGTAGGTGATCCAGCGGGAGTCAGGACTCCAGTTGGCATCAAAGTTCTGGTCAGGACGATCGTAGGTGTCTTCGTCTATCACGGAGATCTTCTTGCTGTCAACATCCACATATAACAGGCGCAGACGTTTATCTCTGAATACGATCTTTTTACTATCCGGCGACCATACAGGGCTATAATAGAAGCCTGGTTCCAGTGAGATGATCACAGGAGGTTTTTCTGCCTTCTGATCACGGATATGCAGGGCATATTCACCGCTGGCATCAGAGAAATAGGCTATGGATTTGCCATCTGCAGACCATGTCGGCGTGCGTTCATGAATGCCGGGTGTGGCAGTAAGATTGCGTACATCGCCCTTTTCAAGCGGCACGGTCAGTATATCGCCTCTGAACTGTACCACAGCCCTCACACCTGTAGGAGAGAGGCTGATGCTGCCCAGCGTATTGAGTGATGCATTGACATAATGGGGACGTTTATAAGGAAAATCCGCCTGTAGGCTGATACTGAGTGCGGTGCTCCTGCCTGATGCCGCATCCCATTTGTTGATGCGACCGCCCTGCTCATATACCAGTGTTTTCCCGTCGGAGAAAAGCGTTTTTACATCATAGTCTTTGTGGTTTGTTATCTGCGTAACTGTTTTGGCAGACACTGAATAGCGGAACACATTCATGGTGCCATTACGGTCACTCAGGAAGTAAACGTCATTGCCCAGCCATACAGGGCGAATATTGTTGGAGCCCGCATCAGGGATCTCTGTCACTGCATTTGTCTGGTTGTTGAATATCCAGACACGTGGCATATTACCGCCCCTGTAGTGCTTAAACGGATGATAAGTACCGCCTCTTTCCGTTGGGTCAGGATTCTTAATATAGACAGTGTATGATCCGTCAGGGGAGATGTTACCCTGGTGTGCCTCCGGCATCTTCAGCTTTACCGGCATGCCTCCTTCCAGGCTAATTTCGTACAGTTGCTGAAAACGGGGTGAAATGGACTGACGTGTAGAGGCGAAAAGGACCTTATCATTACCATGCCATCCGCGTATGATATCAGCATCCGGATGGTACGTGATACGGCGCGGAATACCGCCATTTGCAGGCACAACATAGATATCGACGTTGCCTTCATAGTTGCCGCTGAAGGCAATCCATTTGCCATCTGGAGACAGCATAGGGTCTATTTCTACATCGGGATTGACAGTGATACGCTGAGGATGTTGCCCGTTTTCATCTGTGGTCCATATGTCGCCGGCATAGTTAAAAGCGATCTGATGTTGGCTGATAGATGGGGAGCGTAGTAGCTGGGTTTCTGTTGATTGTGCCCTGGCCGTAAGGCAGGCAATGCCTGTCAGCATCAGCAGGACGATAGGTCTTCTTAGCATTTTGTTGGTGTTAAACAGTTGATGTGTGTGTACTAATTTATACTTTTTCCCGGGGAATGAAGGGGAAATAGGGTATGTATTCGGGTATAGTCGCACCGAATCTTTACGTCAAATGTCATCAACAAACCATAATAGGACTCCGGCAGGAGTCCCATTGTTTGTAGCCCGGGGTGCAACTCCGGGGACGAAAACGCGGGATGCAACCCCGGGAACGGAAACGTGGATGCAACCCGGGAACGAAAAACGCGGGGTGGCAACCCCGGGAACGGGAAACGTTATAGAAATGCATTATAGGTGTAGTATAGTCGTACCGAATCTT
>NZ_FNBN01000021.1 GCF_900102545.1 Chitinophaga filiformis
GGTGATGAACCTGATAGTACAGCAAAGCTTCGGCCGCGCTGATAATGTCCCTAATCAGACTTCCAAGAAAAACCTCTAAGGTTCGGTTATAGCAGCCCGTACCGTAAACCGACACAGGTAGTCGAGGAGAATATCCTCAGGCGCTCGAGTGATCCGTGGTAAAGGAACTAGGCAAATTGACGCTGTAACTTCGGGATAAGGCGTACTGCAGTGATGCAGTCTCAGTAAAATGGTCCAACCAACTGTTTAACAAAAACACAGGGCCCTGCAAAATCGAAAGATGACGTATAGAGCCTGATACCTGCCCGGTGCTGGAAGGTTAAGGAAGGATGTTCGGGGTAACCCAAAGCTTCTGACTGAAGCCCCAGTAAACGGCGGCCGTAACTATAACGGTCCTAAGGTAGCGAAATTCCTTGTCGGGTAAGTTCCGACCTGCACGAATGGTCTAATGAGTTGGACACTGTCTCTACCACGAGCTCGGTGAAATTGTAGTATCGGTGAAGATGCCGGTTAATCGCAACGGGACGGAAAGACCCCGTGAACCTTCACTACAACTTAACATTGATTTTGAACAACAGATGTGTAGGATAGTTGGGAGACTATGAAGCAGCTTCGCCAGGAGTTGTGGAGTCAACGTTGAAATACCAACCTTCTGTTGTTTAGAGTCTAACCTGGAAGCAGGGACATTGTTTGGTGGGTAGTTTGACTGGGGTGGTCGCCTCCTAAAAAGTAACGGAGGCTCGCAAAGGTACCCTCAGTACGGTTGGTAATCGTACGCAGAGCGCATTAGTAAAAGGGTGCTTGACTGTGAGGCCGACAAGCCGAGCAGGAGCGAAAGCTGGCTAAAGTGATCCGGTGGTTCTGTATGGAAGGGCCATCGCTCAAAGGATAAAAGGTACTCCGGGGATAACAGGCTGATCTCCCCCAAGAGCTCATATCGACGGGGAGGTTTGGCACCTCGATGTCGGTTCGTCACATCCTGGGGCTGGAGAAGGTCCCAAGGGTTCGGCTGTTCGCCGATTAAAGTGGCACGTGAACTGGGTTCAGAACGTCGCAAGACAGTTCGGTCCCTATCTGTTGTGATCGTTAGTAAATTGCGAGGACATGACCTTAGTACGAGAGGACCGGGTCGTACGTACCGCTGGTGTATCAGTTGTGCCGCCAGGTGCAGTGCTGAGTAGCTATGTACGGAAAGGATAAACGCTGAAAGCATCTAAGCGTGAAACCAACCTCAAGATGAGTTTACTTTTAAGGGCCGTCGCAGACTACGACGTTGATAGGCTACAGGTGTAAGGGTGGTAACATCGAAGCCGAGTAGTACTAATTGCCCGTAAGCTTTAATTTTATTTTTTGTTAGAACTATTACAACCTTCCCAATATGTATCTTATTGCAAGTCTGGAGTCAGATCAATCGCTG
>NZ_FNBN01000002.1:0-20913 GCF_900102545.1 Chitinophaga filiformis
CTAACATTACCTACAGCGTCTGTAGCGGTAGCAGTGAAGGCATGTGTACCGTCAGCCAGGGCTGTTGGCACCGTGAAGGCATAGTTACCACTAGCATTAGCCGTAGTTGTACCTACGGCAGATCCATCTACATATATAGTTACAGTACTATTAGCTTCTGCAGTTCCAGTTACTGTTGGTGTATTATCACTAGTCAGTGTTTGAGCAGTAGTAATAGTTGGTACTGTCGGCTTCTGCGTATCGATGGTGATATTCAGCGTAGCACTTGGAGCACTCACATTACCTACAGCATCAGTGGCTGTAGCAGTGAATGCATGTGTACCGTCTGCTAAAGCGGTTGGTACTGTAAACGTATAATTACCACTGGCATTAGCGGTAGTTGTACCTACTGCACTGCCATCTACATATATAGTTACAGTGCTGTTAGCTTCCGCTGTACCCGTTACAGTTGGCGTATTATCACTAGTCAGTGTCTGGGCAGTACTGATCGTTGGTACTATAGGTTTCTGCGTATCAATAGTGATATTCAGCGTAGCACTTGGCACACTGGTATTACCTACGGCATCGGTAGCAGTGGCAGTCAGCGCATAAGATCCGTCAGGCAGTGACGCAGTAAAGGTATAAGTATAATTACCACTGGCATCAGCAGATACTGTAGCTACAACGGCGCCATCCTTATATATAGTGACAGTACTGTTGGCTTCTGCAGTACCAGTTACAGTTGGTGTATTATCATTCGTCAGTGTCTGAGCGGTGGTGATAGTTGGTGCTGGCGGCGCCTGGGTATCAATAGTAATATTCAGGGCTGCGCTTGGTGCGCTGGTATTACCAACCGCATCTGTAGCAGTAGCAGTAAATGCCTGTGTGCCGTCAGAAAGGGCCGTCGGTACGGTGAAGGTGTAGTTACCACTGCCATTGGCGGTAGTGGTGCCTACTGCAGAACCATCTACATAGATAGTTACAGTGCTGTTAGCTTCAGCAGTGCCAGTTATAGTTGGCGTATTATCATTAGTCGATGTCTGAGCGGTAGTGATAGTTGGTGCTGGAGGCGCCTGCGTATCAATAGTGATATTCAGAGCAGCACTTGGCACGCTAACATTACCTACAGCATCTGTAGCAGTAGCCGTAAATGCATGTGAACCATCAGATAAAGCTGTCGGCACAGTGAAGGTATAATTACCACTGGTATTAGCAGTTGTTGTACCTACAGCAGAACCATCTACATATATAGTTACCGTGCTGTTAGCTTCCGCTGTACCAGTTACAGTCGGTGTATTGTCGCTGGTCAATGTCTGAGCAGTAGTAATGGTTGGCTTAGCCGGCGCTTGTGTATCTACTGTGATGTTCAGAGCAGCACTTGGCGCGCTTGTATTGCCTAAAGCATCAGTAGCGGTAGCCGTGAACGCATGTGTACCGTCAGACAAGGCTGTCGGCACAGTAAAGGTATAGTTACCGCCCGCGTTAGCAGTAGTTGTACCTACTGCGGAACCATCTACATATATGGTTACAGTGCTGTTAGCATCTGTTGTACCGGTTACAGTTGGGGTATTGTCTGCAGTCAGTGTCTGGGCAGTGGTGATAGTAGGTACTGCCGGCGCCTGGGTATCAATAGCGATATTCAGGGGAGCACTTGATGCACTCGTATTACCTACGCCATCTTTCGCGGTAGCCGTAAATGCATGCGTACCGTCAGACAACGCTGTTGGTACAGTGAAGGTATAATTACCACTGCCATCAGCAGTAGTTGTTCCTGCAGCACTACCATCTATATATATAGTTACGGTGCTACCAACTTCCGCTGTACCGGTTACAGTCGGTGTATTGTCATTCGTTGGCGTTTGAGCAGTAGTAATAGTCGGTACACCCGGCGCCTGCGTATCGATCAGGATATTCAAGGCAGCACTCTGCGGACCACTATTACCTGCTGCATCTGTAGCGGTAGCTGTTATGCCACGCAGACCGTCAGCTAGTGATGAAGTGAATGTATAGTTATAGGCGCCGCTGGCATTGGCGGTAGTTGTACCAGCCAACACACCGTCATGATAAATAGTGACTGTGCTGTTAGGCTCAGCGGAACCGGTGACTGTTGGCGTGTTGTCATTTGCCGGAGTTGCAACAGCTGATACAACCGGAGCAGGAGGCGCCTGGGTATCAATGGTAATGTTCAGTACATTACTCTGTGGGCTGGTATTGCCCGCTGCATCTTTAGCAGTGGCCGTGACAGCATATACATTATCCGCTAAGGCAGGGCTGAATGTATAAGAGAAATTACCGCTGGCATTAGCTGTAGTTGTAGCCACAGCAACGCCGCCCCTGTAAATAGTTACTGTGCTATTCGCTTCTGCAGTACCTGTTATAGTAGGCGTGTTATTATTAGTAATCAACTTATTAGTAGCAATAACCGGTGCATTAGGAGCAGTAGCATCTACCGTAATGTTTAGCGGACTGCTTTGCGCACTGGTATTGCCAATAGCATCGCTGGCAGTTGCAGTGATGCTATAAGTAGCGTCAGGCAAGGTAGAAAAAGTGTAAGTATAGTTGCCGGAAGCATTCGCGGTAGTAGTACCTACAGCCACGCCATCTTTATAAATTGTCACAGTGCTGTTAGGATCTGTTACACCGGTTACAGTAGGCGTATTATCATTTGTTGGCGTCTGTGCAGTAGTGACGGTCGGCACAGCAGGCGCCTGGGTATCTACTGTAAAGTTCAACGCCGGACTTTGTGCGCTGGTATTACCTGCCGCATCGGTAGCGGTTACTTTTACAGTATAAGGCCCGTCGGCGAGTACAGGGAAAGTAAAGATATAATCCCCATTATTATCTGCCTTGGCGGTACCGGCACTAACACCTCCATTATAGACCGTTACAGTGCTATTAGCTTCCGCTTTACCTATGATAGTAGGCGTATTGTCGTTGGTCACACCTGCAACACCACCTACCAGCGTCGGAGCGGCCGGGGTAGCCGGTGCAGTAACATCTATCGTCAGCGGGAACGGATCACTGCTGACACTCACATTGCCCGCAACATCTGTTGCAGTCACCGTAATATTATGTAATGAGGTACTCAGCGTGGGCGCTGTCAGCGTCCATTGACCAGATGCATTGGTAGTAGCCGTACCTATCTGTGTAGCGCCATCATATACTGTCACCAGGGAACCTGGTTCTGCAGAACCGGTCAGGTCAGGTGTAACATCATTCGATGCATTTCCACTACCCGATGCTAAAGCGGGTTGTCCTGGTTTGAAAGGTGCGGTCCGGTCTATTGTTATTGTATAAGTCGCGCTGGCAGCACTTGTATTGCTGCCGGTAGTAGCGGTTGCAGTGAAGGCATATGTACCATCTGCCAATGAAGTACCGGTATAGTCAAAGGTCCAGTTGCCGGAACCTTTGACAGTAGCAGTGCCTATCGAACCTACATCAGCCCTGTATACCGTAATAGTAGCGGAAGCCTGCCCTGTTCCACTGAAAGTCAGTGTGTTATCATTGGTGATATTATCTGTTGTACTAAGCCCATTATCGGTAGAGAAAGAAGTAATAACAGGAGCCGGCGGTGCATTTACCATCACCCTGCTATAGTCGATATTCAGTACCGGGTCAGACGCATATCCGCCGTATTCCACTACATATCCCAGATTCGAAGTATTCGGAAGGTCATTCCATTTACCCTGATTCGTGGAATACAACTGCATGTATTCTTCGTCAGTGCTCTGATAGTTATTCGGTTCACCCGCGTTCCACTTCATATAGGCAGAACCCACTGCCACAGGATTATTCAATCCTGTTGAAATAGCTGTTCCCTTCTCAGGACCTGTTACCCAATAATAATTACCGTAGGCCTGGTTCTGGTTATTATATACAGTACTGCCCACCGTAGTATTTATCAGCGTATAGTTACAGGTACCTCCTACCCAACCATCGCTGGAGAGCTTGGATGTAATGAAGTCATTTTCAATCTGCGCGGTGATAGTCGCCAGGTACCCCTGAAGACCATATAATGTACGGGCTTCCGCAGCTGTTTTTGCTGCGGTCCAGCTCATAGGAGTGGTAATATATTCGTAATAATGGGGCTTGGTACCAACCGTATAAGTCACTGCGTTACCCAATACAAAACGAATAGTTCTATTGGCGGTAGTTCCACTGGTAGTGTTGAACATGACGGTACGGTAAAAGGCCTGCCAGGCAGTTGCCGAAGCAGTACCGGTAAAGGTAGCCACCCCGGTGGTAGTATTATATGCACCTGTTACCCCGGTAGGTAATGTACCCCATGAGATCACATCTCCGGAAACAAAACCTGATTCTATATACACCTTTCCATCTGTGATACTGGAGCTTCCTTTTACAAGGATCTGATCATCAACGACGGTTGCGGCAGTAAATAATGATTTCTGCTGAATACCTTCATTCGTAGAAGTGATTTCGGAAGCAGTACTGGTAGCAGCCCTTGTAGCTAAGGTAAAGTAGTCGCCCTTAGTAAGGTTTACACCAGAAATACATACCCTGTTTACCAGGATGGTAACGCCAGTGCTGACAACAGTAGCGTTACTGAAATCGCCGTCCTTGTCGATCAGCAGGGCAAAGTTGCCCGAGTTGGAAACGTCAATACCCAATCCGGTCAGTTCGAAGCAGACATCCACCGTACCGATATTTCCGTTCAGGTCTGCACGCCATACCTGCTGCAACCTGGAGGTATAAGAAGATGGCGTCTGGGAAGAACTGCCATATCCTCCACGGTCGTCGCCGAAGCTTAATACTACGCCGGTATTGGTCGCGGAAGGGTTGGTAACTGACAGGATACCACTGAAAGAGGCACTGATATTATAAGTGCCTCCACAGGCTGAAGTACGTACACCCACACCGTTGATATCGTTATTGTAAGGGATACCAAGGGTATAGTTAGACGCCATATCGGTAAAATCCGTTGCATATTTAGCAGCGAGGTAAATATTGATCTTTTCTATTTCACAGGCAGTCAGTTTCCTGTTATATACAATCAGTTCACTGATATCGCCATTATAATAATTATTATCACCATCCAGACCTATCTTAAAAGTAGAAAGACCAGAAGCGCTGGCTGTCTGGTCCGTAAATGCAGAAATCAGCTTCCCGTTAAGGTAAGCTGCAGATGCATTAGCGCCACTACTATAGACGGCTGTGACAAGCCGCGTTTCTCCAGCTTTTGCACCTCCGGGTATGACGACGGCCGTTCCCCCTGTATTCAGACTGGCATCAGTAGTACCAGTAGCCGCCTTATTATTAAAATAGCGTTGCTGGCTGCCATTATCATTTCCCCAAACTGCCTGTGCATTGCCATCGTTCGTACCTGGCCGGTACACTGCGAAGATGGTGACATCAGGTGAAGTCACTGCCCTGATATCCAATCCGGAAACTGTCATGCCCGAACCAGCAGATGCCGAAGTCCGGGTAAAATTGACAACCGGGCGGTCGTTTGCACCGCCACTATTATATTTCACTGCGTTAGCGCCAGAGCTGACTGCATTATGCCCGCCACCTGACTTATCATACCAGGTAGACAGTGTTGTGCCATAAGCCGGAGCAGTTCCCCCTGCCAGTACGTCGGAGGCGTCCAGCCACAACACAGCTCCGCTATTTACACCGGCTGGTCCTGTCTGGGCATATAAAGAACTACTGAGCAAAAAGCATATAAATATGCTGCCCAGGCACTTACGAAGAAATGATCTCATTCTGAAATTAATTGTGTATTGGTATTGGGACAGAAGACAGGGAAGTGCTTCCGAATCGTTCATAGGTACGTTTTGTTTAGTGTCAGTTGACAGTTTTCATATACAACAAATTTATATACTTGTTTGATTTAATTATTTAGAATAACTTGTATTAATATGTAGTAGTTTTACTACAAAAGTTTTCTTCTCCACCTTCCATTCATTGTTTATTTAACCGTTGTAACGTACTTTTACACAATAAGTTGCTATGCCTAATATCTTAGTTGTCGATGATCAGGAGGTGGTCCGGTACGGAACTACACTCATTTTGCAGAAGTCCATCGAGGATGCGCATGTCAGTGAAGCGGCCAGTTTCGAGGATACCCTGAAAATGTTGTCCACTAAAAAATTCGATCTGCTGATACTGGATATTGACATGCCCGGAGGGAATAATCACCAGATGCTGGATGTGATCCGTCTGAGGCATCCGGATATCAGGATCCTTATCTTTTCCAGTTACGACGAGCAGATCTTTGGATGGCGTTACCTGGAAGCGGGAGCTGATGGTTTCCTGTCCAAAAAAACAGGTATAGAAGAGATCAAAAATGCGGCAAAGACCCTGTTAAGGGGCGAAAAATACCTAAGCCCCACCCTGAAACAAACATTACTGAACAATTTCACCAATAAAAAAGCTGCTACTAATCCTATTCAGCGTTTATCCAGCCGCGAGAACAATATCATGCAACTGCTGATCAAAGGTTCCAGCGTGGCAGAAATAGCCGAAAAACTCAGCTTACAGATCTCGACTGTCAGCACTTACAAAAAGCGCATTTTTGAGAAACTGCAGGTATCTAACGTCATAGAAATGATAGAGAAAGTACAGCTTTACTCATAATCCCCATTCTCCATTTATTAAATAATTATTATATTGATACCCCGAATCAACTAGAATCTTTAACGTAAGCATTATTCCAACGACCCTATGAAAAGACTAACGACTGTCGTGATGGGCATTCTTGTAACCTCTTTTTCCATCGCCCAGGAAAAACGCGGCCCATTTGAGTTAAACGGCACTATTACGGGCAAAGACAATGGATATGTATACCTCCGCTATGGTAATGGCTTCTACATCGAAGATAGCTGTGCTGTTAAAAACGGTACTTTTTCCTTTAAAGGCATGCTCAGTGAACCGGTATTAGCTACTATCAGCGGTAATGGGGAAAGTGGAATCAATTTCTACCTCGATCCGTCCACCATGAGTATTAATATTAAGTCACCGGCCTTCCAGGAAGCTACCATAACGGGCTCCGACACACAAAATGACTACCAGGAGCTCATAAATGCCAGGGTCGGCGTACAAACGGAGATGGCGCCGCTCTCCCAGGCCTTTGAAGACGCCAATAAGCAATATCTCAAGGCTATACAGGCGAGGAAAAGTGAAGCCGAATTAAACACATTAAAGGCCAAAGCAGATGCTGCCAGGCAACAGCTGCTACCCCTGCAGGAGAAGGCCAGGGAAGTCAGCTACAGCTTTTTCCGTTCTCACCCTGACTCCTATGTTACAGCAGCAGAACTGCGGTATTTTACCAACTATATGAAGCCGGAAACGCTGAAATCCTATATATCTAAACTCTCGCCATGGTTGCAAACCAGCATCTATGGCAAGGAGTTATCCGATGCCCTGGAGAAGATCCAGAATGGCTCACCAGGTAGCCGTGCGCAGTTGTTCAGTCAGCGGGACATAAACGGCCAACCAGTCAGCCTGATGGACTTTAAAGGCAAATACCTGCTGCTCGACTTCTGGGCCAGCTGGTGCCTTCCCTGCAGGAAGAATAATACCCATCTGAAAGAGCTATACGCCTTATATAAAGATAAAGGACTAACTATACTGGGTGTGGCTGATAATGATGATAAAGCGGAAGAATGGAAGAAAGCGATTGCAAAAGATGGTGTGGGCATCTGGAGTCATGTGCTCCGCGGACTAGACACTAACAAGTTCAAAGAGGACGGTAAACCCCAACCAGGAGATATTTACAATATGTATGGAGTCCATGCAGTCCCTACCGAGATTCTGATCAATCCTGAAGGGATCATCATAGCCCGCTTTGGAAGCGGAGGCGATGATTATGAACAGCTGGATACGAAGCTGGCAGAGATTTTCTGAGGAACAGGCTGCCTTGCAATACCTGTGAGAAACAGTTTGCCGGGCAGTCTCACCAGTTTGCATAATTTTCACATTTCTATATAATCGCATCCGGGCTGAAAGTGATAACTTTGTCCTTAGTTTTGTTACCAGCCTAAAAGAAGTTGTGTGTTATGGAAATTACCTTTCATATATTGTTGCACCTCAAGACAATGGACGGACATGAAAATTTCGGTAAATTCTGTATGGGCCATGACAGAGAAGCCGCCGAAAGTATTTTTCATCAGCTCAAAGGAAATTCCAATGTAACAGATCAGTGTGGCCTGTGTCTCGAATTTATTGAGATGCATGATAATCTTCCATATAATATCAGATTGATGAGCTGTACATTGGATCAACTGGCGGAAAACGTTAAGATCATTACCAAAGAAACATTCAAACGATTTGCTGTATAACGGTAAACTATCGCCTCCGTTCACCTGTTCCCGGAAGGATGATGTGTGAAAAAAATCCTCCATACATCGGCACATTTCCGGGTTTCATCTATATTATCCTTTCACTTAGACATATTTAATTAGTTTAGCCTCCATATCACACTGCGAGCACACATTTAACCCACCATTTATCCTATAAGCTGCACCATTTATCCTACATCACCTGCTGTCGGCTGTTCAACCTGTAAATCAATATGCGATGATTATACAACTATGCGGTTTATCCGGTGCAGGGAAATCTACCATTGCAAAAAACGTACAACGAAAAGCAGCAGCTTATGGTACACCAATCGAAATTATTGACGGCGACATTTACCGGGAATCTCTTTGCCGGGACCTGGGTTTTTCAAAGGAAGACCGATGTGAAAACATCCGTCGTCTGGGCTTTGTAGCCAGTCGCCTATCAAATTATGGTATTGTTTGTATCATCAGCGCTATCAATCCTTATGAAGCGATACGAAAGGAATTGTCGGCCACTTATACAGACGTAAAAACGGTGTTTATTGATTGTGCGGTGGATGAGCTGATTGCGAGAGATACAAAAGGGCTTTACAAACGGGCGCTGTTACCAGACGGTCATCCTGATAAGCTAAACAATCTTACAGGCATCAATGATCCTTTTGAGGTTCCCTCCCGGCCTGACCTTCATCTTCATACAGATAAACAAAGTATCACTGTCTGCACTAATTTATTCCTTCAATTCATTAACCAGTCGCTGGCATTACAGCAGGCGCAATACGCCAACGTGGCTTCCAACTAAGAGCAAATAACATGAGCAATAATGTATTGATTATAACGGGCATGCACCGTTCGGGCACTTCTTTGCTTACCCAATGGCTATACAGGTGCGGATTACATATGGGTGATCAGTTCCTGGGAGCCGGCATCGGCAATACACAAGGACATTATGAGGATGTAGATTTCTATAATTATCACCAGCGGGTATTAAGTGAACATGACCTTAATAAAGATGGTCTTGTTACCACTCCGCTGCAATCTTTATCTGAGGCGCAGCAACAATCCTTACGCCTGTTGATCAGGGAAAAGGCGGCAAGCCAGGTGCAATGGGGATGGAAAGATCCACGCACCTGCCTTTTCCTACCCTTCTACAGGGAGATCCTACCGGACGCCCGTTACCTGGTCATATTACGTGACCACAGAAGCGTTGTCAGTTCACTTATCCAGCGCTTATACGCTGAAAGTGTACATAAATATGAGCGAAAAGGATGGCTACCACGATTGATCTGGCAGTACTTTAAACAGCCTTACCGGAAAGAAAAACTACTGAGAAAATACAGTGAGCACAATCTGAAAGTATGGATCTCCTACAATGACGCCATCCTGCAACACCTGCAACAACTACCTCCTTCCGCCTACCTGGTAGTGGATCATTCTTTTCTTACTAACCGTAACCAGCAAGTATTTGAGCATCTGTCTGCGCAGTGGAGATTCCAGCTTAAATATTGCGACTTCAAGGCCTTGTATAAAGAAAGCCTCATCAGTGAGCGATTGGATATTACGTCTTATATCAATGATCCTTCACTCTTACAAAGGGCGGCAGATATACAATGTAAATTGCAGGCGCTGGCTCTCTGAGTGTATCGGCACGATTTTTCGTAAATTGAAGAAAAACGACGTATGACCTCAAAGCAGATTGTCTGGAAAGGAACTTACTATAATACGCTCGAATACCTTCATATTCAGTCTGATGATACTCATCACATACAAGGCTACATTACCGGGCTTGTGAAGGACCTGCCACTGCATGTCCATTATCATATTACGGCTAATGCTGACTGGGAAACAACTGGTGTCCTGATCAGGGTGCATGGTCATATCCAGAAGGAATTACAGTTTACAAGACAAGATGGCAAGTGGTACGATAAACAGGGGACTATTCACGAGATATTTGAACCTTGTATTGATATTGATATTTCTATCACCCCATTTACGAATACACTGGCCATAAATCGCTTATCACTTGTTGAGGGAGAATCGAAGGAGATTACTGTTTTATATTTTGACCTGCCGGCCATGGATGTGAAACCTGTGAAACAGAGATACACAAAACTGGCCGACAGGTTGTATAGATATGAGAGTTTATGGTCGGGATTTACAGCAGAGCTGGAAGTAGATGATGATGGATTGGTGAGGGACTATCCGGGAATATGGGTCAGGGACTGGCCTGTTTCCGGTTAATCTTCCGCATTTTCATCCGTCAATTCCTGCACAAAGTCAGGATGTCCGACAATCCAACCGGAATCCGTACTTGATTTCACGAAATACCAGATCCATTGCTTATTTCCAAAACTTCCGATGGTGTCATTGGTTCTGATAAACCCTACGATTGAACGATCCTTCAATAGCCTGATTTTATGAGCATTTGTGTCCGGAGTCTCATATAAAGGTATAGCAGCTATCGTTTTGAGCCTGGTGTCACCCTTCAAAGATATCTCCGGAATATCAAATTTTATATCAGGATATAACTGTTTTAAATCGTGGGCCATTCTCAGGAGGATTCCCGTCAAACCGTCTACAGCACCAACGGGTACATCCAGTTTTTTAAAGCTGCCATCCTGTATAGATCTTCTAAAACTAATATATCGTCCATCGAATGTGATACATTCATAAAAAGCACCATTGGCAGACTGGGTCTCCTTAATAACCCCAAAGACTTTATCAAAGTACAAGTCGTTCGTGCCCACAGCAGCTCCACCATCCTCAAAAGTTGAATACTGCATTCTTAAAGCTGTATCATCTTCAAAAGACAACATTGTTTTCAAAGTGTCATTGATGCCGTTGGGAAGAAAGTATGCAGTCCTTGTTGCATAGACCCTGTTTTTAATTGCGCCGACGGTACTATCGATTCTTTTCATCATTTCCTGATCAACTCCATTCCCCTCTGCTTGTGGATTTGAAGTTGCCTTCTCCACGGCTACAGTGTCATTATTTACGGCAGGAGCTTGCTGATTGTTACAGGCTAAACACACTGTAAATACGCCCAATAATAATTTCGAGCCAGTCATGGTATATTTACTCATTTTCTATTGCAAATCCGGAGAGCCAACAAATATCTTATACTCGCTATACGCAGCCGTCGGCTTAAATTCATCTCCCTCTTTGTAGAAGAACTGCGTATTATCAAACCGCTTCTGTTGATCAGAAAGCTGTTTGTAATTATCATAATAG
This sequence comes from Chitinophaga filiformis, assembly GCF_900102545.1. Lineage (GTDB taxonomy): Bacteria > Bacteroidota > Bacteroidia > Chitinophagales > Chitinophagaceae > Chitinophaga > Chitinophaga filiformis. Next base: position 11,508 of record NZ_FNBN01000002.1, read on the forward strand.
CTCTGCACAATCGCATACTCCCCATACTCCTGCGGCGCCTCCGCATTTGCCCCACCGTTAGCCTCCATCAGCATGCTTGTTTTAAGCACGTACCTCATAGCCGTCAGATAGCCGGAAGACTTGTCAAAATCCATCTGCACCTCCTTATAAGGACCACCTTGTCTGAATCCAACACGGATAGATTTCACGCTTCCTTTTTCCGTAACAGAACAACGGATTACACCGGCAGTTTTCAATGACTCCCGCATCTGCTCCAATGGATCAGCTGCATTCAGTGCCACCGGTTTTGACAGATACATGATCTTATCTTCCCTGAAAAGGGTGACGATATATTTATCATTAGCCGTCATTTCAGTATTAGCCAACTGATAGTAATAGCTGCTACCCGCAATGTCCGCATGTCCGCTTAAAGAATCCAGCACCTGCTCAGGATGCAGTTCGCTGGCGTAAGTATACCTGATATCAAAAGACAAAGCCTTCTGTTGGTAAACACTCTGCAGCGTTTTCATTTCGGCAAATAATTTCACCGTATCATTCACTTCCTGTGCGGTTGCCGTTTGGAATATCGCAAAACCGCACAGGATCATTAAACCTGTTCTCAGCACTTTCATATTTCTTATAAACTATTTCGTATAAACAAACTTCATCTGCCAGTATTCATTCCTGGAATTCTTCACACGCAGCAGGTAGCTTTTACCATCCTGCAGATTGTATTTTCTTTTCACTTCGAATGCCATCATGTTATCACCGGGCTTCACATTCAGGTCGCCGGATGCGATCACAGTATTACCTGTTTCCAGGCCTACCAGCTCATACTTCACTACATTATCATTCACCTCATTGGTGTAAGTAAAATGTACATTTCCGGTTACCGCTGCCACAGCACCGTCCAGTTCTTTTCTCAGCTGGATATGTGTATTTTCTGTTGTTTCTTTCTTCACCAGTGTAGATTTCAGTCTGAATGTCCATACGTCTGTCTGCGCTGCAAAAGCAGGACCGTTTTTCGCAATAATAGTCCAGGCGTATTGTTTACCGGTATCCAGCGATAATGCGGAAGACGGGTAGTTGGCAAACAGGTTGTTTGTTGACGGCAGTCTGTATACAGGCAGGTTTTGCTGTATGGCTTCTACGGCTGATTGTCCGCTTCTTACTTCTGTCAGCAGTAACTCGTAGTTCAGGTTACTGAAGATATTCGCAGGAGATGGTGGTAACCAGGTGAACTGCGGATTGAATGTTTCCAGTACGCTCTGGTCTGCCGGCGTATTCAGTAATGGCGGTCCTACAGGCGCTACCGCAAAAGGAATACAATCTTCAGAGATCAGGTCACCATGGGAAACACCCTGGATAAACAGGCTGTAGCATGCCTGGTAGTTACCTACCGGCAATAACCCATTCGGACTTCTGTCAGCTACATTCGAGAGGTATTCATACTGCACAGGAGATACATCGCTCACCTGCAGTTGCTTCGCACCTTTCGCCAAGGTAATGTTACGGGAAATACCAGTCAATACCGGTTGATTGGTTTTGATATCTGTCAGGCGCATTACTATTTTAACGGTAGTGGGTGCCTCAGATACGGATACCAGTACGATATTCCACAACTGCGCTTTCACCAATACACCTTCAGGAGGTACTTGAGCAGTCATACTAACCTGCGCTTTGGTCTGCATACCAAAGAATACAACAAGTAGTAACAGCAGGTAATTTTTCATGTTGGTCATGTTTAAAATGTCTTTGTATAGGTTAATCTTCCATTATTACTGGATACCAGGCGCTTTTCCATGCCCGGTATAAATGCCTTTTCTGCCATAACAGCAATCTCACCCAACAGCGGGATAATGACTCTTCCATTAGCGGAATAGCCTATCTGTGTTAGGTCATAAACTGTCTGGTAATTATACTTCAAGCCACCACCGATCTCCAGCCATGTTCTCATTTTATACTGCACATTTCCATCTGCGCCATACAGGTTGTATTCCGGATTGGTAGCGAATGAACCTCCGCCATTGATAGTAAACTTCCCTACAAACAAGGTCTGATTTAACATCATATTCTTGCTGTTGAAATAGAGGAAATTACTATCGGTCTGTTTATTATAAAATTGTGTGTAGGAGAATACAGTACTCATCATAATACCCCTGTAAGTATAGAAATGGCTGGCAGTTCCCACCAGGTTGTAAAACAGGTTTTCTGAATAACTGTTATCACTCAGCTTTGTGATCTGGGAACTGGGGTAATACCCAACAGTGATCACCGGCCATTTCTTTCTCCGGAAGGTAGCCTGTATACTTTTGAAAACAGTATTACTCTGATAGTTTGTCTGCTGATAATTCGTTGTAAAATCATTCTTCTTGATGCTTCCGCTGATGGTCAGCTGCTGTTTAAAGAACGGCTGATCCACCCTGACAGACCACGCTGTTTGTGAAGAACCAGTAGTAAAGAGACTGAACGACTGGAAGTTAGCACCCATCATCTTATACATACCATTGATCTTCGTTCCCGTCTGAGGCCAGAAAGAGCTGGCTTTCACAGAGTAGGCCTCATTGGAATGATCATCCAATTTAAATACGCTTGCAAGGGTACTGCTATGATCTTCAGCAGACCTGGCATAAGTTGGCAGTGATGATTTGGCGGCCTCCCCGATAATATAGTTGTTCGCATCCAGTTGCCAGCGACCTTCCAGAGAGAACCCCATGATCCGTTGTTCCAGGTTGCCGGTATTCGTGCTACCTCCCGGGACTGTATTGAAATTGTACACCTGTTTTTTACCAGTATAGTAAGTCACAATGATATTGTTGCCATCTCTCATACCCAGGCCTGCCCGCATGAGTGTCAGGTATTGCCTGGACCTGTTTTCATTGAAGAAAAAGTCACGGAAACGGTAATCCACGCGACCGGTGGCAAAAGCGACATAATAAGAGGGATTGTATTCTGCCTGCACACCCAGTATGCTGATATCCTTGGCTGTCAGCTCTGAATAATTGACCAGTGTACGGCCAATACCGACTGAGCGGATAGCCAGCAGGTGTTTATACCCTTTAGGTAACATAGTGTCCGGCAGGTTGGCTGCCTTGAGGTTCTCTGCCAGTTCTTTGTTATTCTTACTACGTACCAGTATATCCGCCAGGGCGCCTTTCCGACTGTTATAGATGCCCTCCTGTTTCTTATACAGTGCCTGCAATTTTGCCAGCTCTGCCTGCAGGGAGTCCAGTTTCCTTTCCACGCCTTCGTAGTTGGCACTCAGTTTCTTCAATGCAGAATCTGCCTTCTCTTTTTCCGAGTCGCCCTTGTCTTTCATGTCATCGGGCAGTTCCAATTTCCCCAGCCCTCTTTTCCCGATATTGAGGTCAGGCATTTCCATCTCCGGTTTGTTAAGCGCTGCCAATGAGTCTTTAATTCTTCCATAATAGGCTCTTTCCCGGGCCTCTATCATACGCTGTAATAACGCTGGATCTGTTTTCCACCCTCTCAGCTTATTGATCTCCTGCTGTTTTGCCTCCAGCTGCGCCCGGAGCTTCTCCAGTTCTTCCAGCTGCGCATACTTTCCGGCATCCCAGCCTTTGGCACGCTCCAACATGGCATTTTTAAAATCCCTGCTGGTGAACTGAAGATTAAAATCCGTCAGGTTTCTGAATAGAGAGGAATTTCCCATCCTGGTTGTAAAGTTCACGCGTAAAGGATAACGATCCTTATAGGTGAGTACCAGGCTGGTTTGTAAAGTATGTTGATAAACATCTTTCTGAACGTAGGGGGTGTCAACATTAGACTGATAGAAAAGATCGTACATCACATTCCCATGCACGGTCAGCAAAGGGGTACGTGGAGTCGCAACAATTGATCCGGAATTGTTTTTTCTGCGCTCGTAATATCCAATTACCGTATCCGCACCGAGTGGCCGGAAAGGAACAATGAGAATAACAGGGGCTTTATTATCTCCATTCACAAAATAGTACAGACTATCGCCAAACTGTGGGTATTGCTGGCGCTGCGGAAGTTTTACTTTCCACTTCCTGTAATAGTCGGACATCTGCATATTTACCGCAGATTGACTATATACCTGGCATATAGTGAACGATAATGTGATTAAAAGGGATAAAAAGTATTTCACGGTATAACAAATCGAACTACTTTAAAGCTAATAACATCCTCCTATTTAAGGGATTAATGTAATGTGCCTCATTGCAGATTATTAATCAGGAAAGCAAACAATTCTAAAACAGTTTTTGAACAAAGCAATGAAACATAACAAGTATGCAATAATCGATTCTGGCACAAATACTGGAGGAAAAAAGGATTCTTTTCACAGAGGTCTGGCGTCAAACAATCCAAAAATGCTGTCCCAATAGTTGTATGGCAAACATAGGCATTTTTTAAAACATTTAATATTATACGGATGTTTTTTTATTTAAATAATCGCCTGAAGCTCCTGTTATTAGCATCCTGATCCGGCATATGGGTTGCGTAAAATACCTACCTTTGCGCGCAGAATTTTAAAACTATGGACGGTCAGTACAGAAAAGATATATACCCGGGATTGGCAGTGGCGATCATTCTCAAAAAAGACCAGCGCAGCGGTAAGCTGACATATGGTATTGTAAAAGACATTCTCACCTCCTCCCCTTACCATTCCCGGGGTATAAAAGTCAGACTGGAAGACGGCCAGATAGGCCGTGTAGCAGCTTTCGCTGAAGACGAAGACCTGCTTTAGAACTGCAACTGCTGCAAGATGGTCGGATGCTTGCCTATGTCATCTATTTCGATGACCTGCTTCTCAAACAATGCATGCTTACGTCCCGCCTGTTTAACATTGATTATCAGCTTCATCAGGGTTTTATTTAGGATGGTACTGCTAAGATAAAAAAATTCACTTAAATACCTCTACGCGGTTATCTTTGCCGCATGAAATATGCCGACAAAGAGATCCAGGAGATGGAAGAATTTTTTAAAACAGCCGATCTGCCAGCAACTATTGAGTTAAGTCCGGGAAGTGTTATTACCAATGTTCCGGCTTTTGTGTACAGCCACCTTCAGATTATCAAACTAAGAAAAGGGGTAGGAATTTTTGAGGTGTTCTACGACCGTCTTGTAATAGTGAAAGAGAAATTAACCGGCGTAAATCAGGGAGTATCATAGGTACTCCCCGATTATACCAGTTTTGCCGAACGGGGTGTCATACCCGTTTGCTTTTTAAAGAAGTTATTAAAGTAAGCCGGATAATCAAACCCCAGGCTATATGCGATATCCGCAATACTCCAGTCCGTATTTCTCAGTAATAATTTTGCCTCTGCAATGATCCGCTCCCTGATATGCACCGTGGTAGCCTTTCCTGTAACATCTCTTACTGCATGATTGAGATGGTTTACATGAATAGCCAGGTGTTTTGCATAGTCACCTGCCGTTTTCAATCCCAGGGTCTGCGACTGTGAGTTGATAGGGAACTGTTTTTCCAGCAACTCCATAAATGACATGGTAATACGTACCGCAGCGCTGCTTTGCTTATTGACGGCCATCGCAGGCTGCATCCGCAATGCTTCATGAATAATGAGGTTCACATAGCTTCCGATCACGTCATACTTGTGTACATAATCTGTAGCCTCTTCCTCAATCAATTTCCTGAAAAGTCCTTCCACAGTGGCATACTGTTCTTCAGTCAGGAAACACACCGGATTCCCGCCTATTTTAAATAAGGGTGAATCCTGCAGCGATAAACGCGCTCTGTCTCGTATATGCACAAATTCTTCTGTGAACTGGCAGTAGTACCCCGTCCAGCTTTCTGACACAGGCTCCCAGCTGTAAGGTACCAATGGATTGGAGAATGTCAGCGCTGGCCTGTCTATCAGAATACCCTGATCAGCATAGTGTAACCTGCTGATACCTCTAAATAAGGTTATTTTATAAAAATCCCTGCGGATATAAGGTGTTGCTACTTTGAACTGATCGCTTACTGCATGCACTTTAAAATGCCCGTTCTCAACTGTCACTCCATCACACCCATACATTAAACGTCCTCTATTTTCGTTGGCTTCCATATTAACAAATTTGAGATAAGACTATTCTGACAATAAATCTACGTCAAAATAGTCTTACTCAAATGTTTATCTATAAAATCGCCAACTTTTGGCATTCAAACAGCAAAGCTATTTTATTGAATAGTATTTGCTCAGCGGATGCCGTAGGTTAATGTCAGGTAATACATTCCGCCAACAGACGGCCCTCCCAGGAAGGAGTAATAATACTTATTCAACAGGTTGCTGGCGCCCAGCTTTGCTCTGCAGTTCAGTTTATCAAAAGTGTAGGTCACCTGCGCATCGAGTGTGGAATAAGCGTCTACATCGCCATTCACCAGGAAGGACTGCCAGTAATAGCTACTCTGCCATTTCCAGGAAATACCGGCGCCTGCGTGCTTGATGATACGCTCTTTGGCTACAGATACATTCACCGTCCAGGATGGGGTGTTAAAACCGTCTTCCAGTCCGTCTTCCTTGTCAGACATCTTCAGTTTTGCATAGGTCACATTGCCATTTGCCACATAACCCTGTTCTGTATAGGTCAGACCTACGCTTCCGCCATAGTTGTTGACCACCGTCTGCGAATTCGTCCACATGCGGTAAGGGCTCTGTTTACTTTTGCTGTACAGCGCAAAAGGAATAGAGTCTGTCACCTGCGTATTCGGCACATTCATATTTGCCTGGGCAATAAAGTTGGCGTACCTGTTCAGGTAAGCTTCTGCATCTATAAAGAATCTCCCTTCGCCAAAGAGACCCTTATACCCTACTTCCACCGACTTCACATGCTCTGCCTTGATATAGGTATATGGATTCTTTTTGAGGATGTTTTTATTCTTTGTGATTGCTTCAGGCTGTGTAAGCCCGTTCTTATTGATATCGTTCAGCACTGCTGATTGGAACGTAGTAATCGATGATGCCAGCCATGCATTCTCAAAGATACCCTGCGACATAGCAGGCAATCCGCCTACACGCTTCACACCGCCGCTGTTTACGTTGGAATAGGCTTCAAAGATGCTGGGATAGCGATAACCGCTCTGATAAGATGCACGGAAATGCTGGGTATTTACCGGTGAATACACAGCCGTAAAACGAGGTGTGATCATCAGGTCGAAATAGTCGTTCTTATCACCCCGTATAATAGCGCCCAGTTTCAGATCGCCGTCGAACAAGGTTTTCGTAACAGAGATGAAACCACCCGTCTTCGCATAATGGATATTTGAATACTCCTTGCCCTGTTTAGGATTGATAAAGTAGTTCCCGTCCGGCTCAATAATGTAGGTACGGTGATCGCCACCTACCAGGATCTGCATACCCAGTTTCTCCTTCACATCACGTAGTAAGTTAGCTGTCAGATCTACCTGACCTTCAGCATGTACAAAGCTTGCTTTTACCTTCAATGCAGCGCCTATATCCCAGTTATTGATCTGCGCCAGTTTGTTCAGTACATTATCGAATGCCGCTGTTCCTGGTTGATACCTCCCTGCATCTGCAGCTGTTCTTGCCGCCCGGTGAGCGTCAGCGATAGATGCCCCGCCGCCTGTTGCGTTGTTGAAAGCAGTGGTATAGTCAGCATACCATTTGTCGTCGGGCTTATAATTACGGTCGATGTTCTCTGCCATAGAACGCAGGTTATAAGAGTTACCGGTGTTTTCACGGTTGAGGTATAACTTCAGTTCTACACTGTTCGACTGGAACTGTAACCCATGTTGCTGTACCAGGTAATCCTGCAGGCGGAAACGATTAGCGCGCTGATAGACGTTATCCAGCAGGGCCATGTGATACAGGTAGGTCAGTGTCATGCCCGGCTTCAGCTGATAATAGATGCCTGCATCAGCTTTAATATTCTGCAGATCATAATTTACTACATCCTTTTCGTCATAACCGGTACGCGCCACGACGTAATTACGTCCACCGAGAGTGATCGTTTTCCTGTCAGATGATTCATTTCCGTAGCTGCTCAGCGGGTCCTGCGCGGGATTATCCTTTCCCAGCAAACCTGTGCTGGCATTGGCTTGCCCATTCAGTTCCCGGTGATCATTGGCAATCCAGTCATACCCTTTATTAAAAGTACCATTGATCTTGAATGCCAGTCTGGGACTGATCACCTTTGCCCAACGCAGACTTGTTTCTGTATATCCTTTCACACTGCTATTGGCGTCGCCCAAGTGTGTCAGCGCGGTTTTCTGCTGTATGCTTACTCCTTCAGAGGTAAATGGATTCTTCGTTGATATGTTGGCCAACCCGTTGACAGTATTCATGCCATACAATGCTGACGCTACTCCCGGCAGGATCTCTACGTTGCTGACGTCAAGATCGGAAGGCCCCAGTGCATTGGCTATGGGTCCGCCGATATGTGGCGACTGCACATCCATACCATCTACCAGCTGTGCGAAACGCACATTGGTAGTATTCGCAAAACCACGGGCATTTAACACTTTAAATCCAAGGCTGGGAGTGATCAATTGCACGCCCTGTAAATGTTCGAGCGCATCATAAAAAGAAGGTGCAGCAGACATCCGGAAGTATTGCTCTCCCGCTTTCTGGATGCTCACAGGTGACTGCAGCAGGCTTTCCCTGGTACGGGATGCTGATACGGTTACCTCAGACAATATTTTCACTACAGTATCTCTCTGCACATAAGAAGTATCCTGCCCATACACACCTGCACTACACAAAACAAAAGCGATGAATAAAGATTTGGTCATAAGAGTCATTTAATTCGTTATATCTTATGAGATATAACGATCAGGTAAAAAAAGCACATTCTCATGATGTGCATTGTCTGTTTCTTATTTTAAACGTTGTGTCTCTTCTTCTAAGAATTTGCTGAACCGTACTCTCAAATCACGATGGTAGGCAATCAGCTGACGGGCCTCCTCAGAAATGGCGGAACCGCCTCCGTTATCACCGCCCGTACTGGTAACCACTAAAGGAACACCTGCCATATTGTTCAGGTTATTAATGAGTTCCCAGGCTTTCTTATAGGACATCTTCATTCTCTTCGCTGCCTGATTAATAGAACCGGTTTCCTGGATCAGTTCCAGCAATTCTACTGGTCCGGGTCCGAAGAATCGCTTGCCATTTCCCTCTACCCACAGGCTACCGTTTACTTTCAGCGCGCCATTTACCAGTATGTCTTTGATTGCTTTTTCCATTTCGTTAGATTCCGGTTGTGATGATATTATGATGGCAAATATCCGATAATCATTATATGTTGTGCGAATTTTCATGAAATCCGAAATGACATCCGATGCCGGGGATTCGTTTCGTTCTGGGTTGTCACCGTTCCCCGGGGTTATCACCCATCCCGGGGTTATCACCCCGCGCTACAAACACGTCGCTCCTAACGGAGCTAATTGCAGCGGATGATCACATTATATTCTAATATCTGATTTGGC
>NZ_FNBN01000002.1:21244-283938 GCF_900102545.1 Chitinophaga filiformis
CGGAGCTAATTGCAGCGGATGATCACATTATATTCTAATATCTGATTTGGCCTTTCTAACGGACGTATGCGTTTCATTCACGACCCGCATCATTTCCCCGGGGTTATCACCCATCCCGGGGTTATCATCCCGCGTTACAAACACGTCGCTCCTAACGGAGCTAATTGCAGCGGATGATCACATTATATTCCAATATCTGATTTGGCCTTTCTAACGGACGTATTCGTTTCATTCACGATCCGCATCATTTCCCCGGGGTTATCACCATCCCAGGGTTATCACCCCGCGCTACAAACACGTCGCTCCTAACGGAGCTCAATGCAGCGAATGATCATCGCATCGTATCATCAAAACATGCAGTTTTCGCTTGCAATTTATATCATTCGATGAAACTATCCTCCGATAGTGATCATACTCCTGTTTTTAATAGCTGCTGCCTCCACTTCTTCCAGTTTACCGGAGAATTGACCTCCCAGCGCTTTCGCCTTACTGAGGATGCTCTGCTGGATCAATGGCAATACATCTTCACCATTTCTCAGGGCAGTCAGCAGATCTGTTTCACCATTCGAGAAGAGACAATTCTTCATTTTGCCATCAGCGGTGAGACGCATTCTGTTGCAGGTATCGCAGAAAGGTGCAGTCATGGTACTGATCACAGAGAATGTACCAGCATGACCTGGTACAATGAATCCCTTCGCAGTATCATGTGCACCACCTTTTAAGGGCAGATAGTCATACTCCGTACTGATACCTTGCAAGATCTCCTGTAAAGACATTACCTTGTTGCTGGTCCACCTGTTACCACTGAAAGGCATAAACTCTATAAAGCGTACATGCACCGGCGTATGTTTCGTCCAGGCCACAAAATTGTTGATCTCTGTATCATTCAGGCCCTTCATCACCACCACGTTGACCTTTACATGAATGCCTTTACTGATCAGCAGATCGATATTGCTTTTTACCTGGTGAAAGTGATCGCGCCTTGTAATGAGCATAAACCTTTCGGCCTGCAGGGTGTCCAGGCTGATATTCAGGGATCGTACGCCTGCTTCTTCCAGCACATCTGCAAATTCATGCAGGCGAACGCCATTGGTAGTCATGGTAAGTTCCACAGGCAGGCGGGAAAGGGAAAGGATGATCTTTGCCACATCTTTTCTTACCAGCGGCTCACCGCCGGTAAGTCTGATCTTACGTACTCCGTTGGCTGCAAAGATGCCTGCTAAAGTGGCTATTTCATCGGCCTGCATCAAGCGGGAGGCCGGTGTAAAATCATAATCTTCTTCCGGCATGCAGTAAAAACACCGCATGTTGCAATTATCTGTCAGGGATATCCTCAGGTAATCATGCACACGGTTAAAAGAATCAATTATCATCTGCTAAAACTTGCCCTGTTAGTAATCGCTGATAGTCCTCAGCTGTATCGATATCTAGAGCTCCAAGCGGAAAAGGCACCAGGGCCAGGTCGTCTGTCGATTGCTGTAGTATCCTTTTAGCGCCTTCCTGCCCCTCTAAGGCCGTCAGCGCATCGAAATATGTATTTGTAAAGAGCACGGGCGTACCCGCGGTATTATCGTACGTACAGGCAATGATCCCTTTGCCGGCAATTAACTGCTGATCCATCAGCTGCCTTAACAAGGCTGCGTTGACAAAAGGCTGATCGCACACCATGATGATCACCCCTGCCAGGCCTTCGTGTTTTACCAACGTTTTCATCCCGGTACTGATGGAGGAACCCATGCCCTCAATCCAGTGATCATTCTCCACTATTTCAATCGCAAATCCGCAAAGCTTTTCCAGTATCTGGGGTGCATTAGCGCCCGTTACCAATACCACAGGACTCCCTACCGCCTCAATTGCTTCTTCCGCCATCTGACAGATCAGGGTTCTGCCCTTATACATCAGCAGTTGCTTCGGCTGTCCCAGGCGGGAGGAATTACCCGCCCCCAAAATGATTACACCGTAATTTTCCATATCCATACGATTTACAAAGTATGTATCGGGCCGTTTTTCTCTCTTAAAGGAATGCCAGTCCTTTCTGAAAGTACGCTTTTTATTTCAGCCGTCACAGACAATGCAATTTCTTCTGCCGTTTCTGCACCTATATCCAGGCCCACTGGTCCATGGATCCTGGATCTTGTCTCTTCCCCTATTGTGATGCCTTTCGCCGCCAGTTCGTCCAGCATGCGCTCCAGCTTCTTTTTAGGCCCCAGCGTACCGATGTAAGTTACTTCTTTTTGCAGGAGTAATTCCAGCAGTGCCAGGTCATAATTATAATTATGGGTCATCAGGACAAAAACAGTCCTTTCATCAATAGCCACTTTCTGCAGCACTTCCGCCGCTTTGCTCACGATCACCCTGCGTGCGCCGGGAAATCGGGCAGGCGTTGCATACAGCGCCCTTCCATCCACCACCGTCGTATGCCAGCCCTGGATACGGGCTATTTCCACCAGAGGCATTGCGTCATTTCCTGCCCCTGCGATGATCAGGGAAACGGGAGGTTTCAGTAATTCGACAAAACCATGCAATGCAGGTTTCTCGTCGCCATACTGTTTGACCATCCCCTGCCTGGTACTGAACACTTCCAGCACATCCCTGACGATCTCCGTTTTCAGTTCCCCATCTTCCAGGCTGCCTGCAAAGTTATTCCCTGAATAACGAAGACAGGTGCCAGGCTGCTGAGCAGCCTGGTTTAACCTGAAAAGAGTTACTAATACGGCATCTTCCCGTTTCTCCAGCACCTGCTCCAATAGCCTGATGGCATTATGCGGGGAGGCAGGGTCTATCGGTTCAAACAGGATGTGAACGATCCCATTACAGCCGAGCTGTACACCTATTTTTGCATCATCCTCATCTGTCGTATCATAGGTGACCAGTTTATTCTGCTGCTGGATGATGGCCAGAAGCGCTCTTCTCAAAGCATCTCCTTCCAGGCATCCGCCGCTGATAGCGCCGGTCATCTCACCATCTTCCGTTACCAGCATCCTGGCTCCCGGCCGGCGATAGGATGATCCTTCCACATGCACAACAGTAGCGAGCGCCACCTTTTTCCCGTTCTCGCGGGATTGTGCATATGCCCGTAAAATGTCCTCGATTTCTTTCATCTTATTTATCCGGCAAGTAAGCGCCCTTATCCAGCCATGTTTTAAAGTTTTTCACAAATTCAGCGCGGCTCATAGGTAAGTGGGCCAATCCTTCTGCGGGATTCCATCCGCTACCCACCAGTGAATCCTTGCTTACGTGCTCGATCAGTGCTTCATGGTCTTTGTGACCATTCTCATTCTGATTCAGCATAGTCATTGCCAGTTGTCTTGGCGTTTTACCCTGGAACACCATCTTCATATCAGCCGGTGGCAGATGCCAGTTCGGATTACCCGGAGGCATGTGTAATCCCGGTGTATTCTGTGGCTGGTGACAGTTGGAACATTTCATTGCGTAAAGCCCCTTACCGTCTGTACCACGCTGTACGTTCATGGTGTGTATGTGGCTATCGTCGCCCTGTAGTGGTCTGTCGCCTTTCGGATGACAGTTCATACACCTGGGATGCATCAGCACTTTATAAGCCTGTAAAAAGGCCTTTTTCGAGATCACACTATCCGGCTCTGCTACCTCTGCCTTTGCAAGGGTTGTTTTATCTTCCGAAGGTACTCCATTAAAAGCATCTGTACGGAAAGATACTACAACCGAAGAAATTGCCGTTGCTGCCAGCAGCAGATATACGGCTTTCTTTGTATTAAAAAACTGGTTTTTAGTTGATTGTGCCATAACATCTCATTACGTGTAAAAAATCAGGATATCTCTCCTTATGCCGGCAGGTTGGCCTTATTGAAAGGCATCTGTCTCAGGCGCTTTCCTGTAGCGGCGAAGTACGCATTCGCAATAGCCGGTGCCACTGGTGGTACGCCTGGTTCACCCACGCCACCCATTTTACCTGTGCTGTCTACAATATGCACTTCGATATCCGCCGGGGTGTCAAACATCCTGGCTACCACGTAATCATTAAAGTTGCCTTGTTTTACATGCCCCTTTTCCAGGGTGATCTCTCCAAGCAGGGCTGCGGATACCCCGAAATTGATACCGCTTTCGATCTGGGCTTTCACGCCATCAGGGTTTACCGCCAGACCACAATCAATAGCACTTACTACACGATGTACCTTAATTGTACCGTCTTCATTCAGGGAGATCTCCGCTACATGCGCTACATAGCTAAGGAAGGATTCATGTACAGCGATACCTCTGAATCGTCCGGCAGGCAGTGGCTTACCCCAACCAGCTTTTTCTGCTGCCAGGTTCAGTGCTGCCAGGTGTCTCGGACTGTGTTTCAGCAATTCCTGACGGTATGCCAAAGGATCTTTACCTGCTGTATGCGCCAGTTCATCGATCATAGCTTCCATTGCCATAGCGGTGTGGGTATGACCTACGGAACGCCACCATAATACCGGCACTTCATTCTTGGGAGAATGCAATGTTACCAGGCGGTCGGGGATAGCTTCCATATAAGGGGAATCAGACACCCCCTCTACAGAGGAACCGTCTATGCCATCCTTGATCATTCCTGCGAAGAGTGTCCCTTCCATAATGGACTGGCCCACAATCGTGTGTTTCCAGGCAATTGGCAGGCCCTGTGCATTCAGCCCGGCAGTTATCTTGTGCAGGAACGCCGGACGGTAATAACCGCCTTTTACGTCATCTTCACGAGACCATACCATTTTCACCAATGGCTTACCACTGGCTTTAACAATTTCAGCCGCTTCTTTTACGAAGTCGGAGGAAGGCGTAGCCCTTCTACCAAAGCCTCCACCCAGGAATACGGTATTCACCCTGATCTGTTCAGGCTTCAGTCCCAATACCTGCGCTGCTGCTCCCTGATCCAGGCCAGGCATCTGTGTACCTGTCCAGATCTCACACTTACCATCTTTCAGCTGAATGGTTACATTCAGTGGCTCCATCGGCGAGTGTGCGAGGTAAGGGAAAGTGTATTCCGCTTCCACTGTTTTTACTGCTTTCGACATCGCGCTGTCTACGTCACCTGCTTTATTAGCTGTAGCACCAGGTTTCTGGGCCAGTTGTTTATATTCAGCCAGCATAGTGCCTGAATCCACCTTCACACCTGATCCCAGGTCCCAGTCCACTTTCAGTGCTGCCCGGCCTTTTTTCGCTGCCCAGTAGTTGTCTGCCAGTACCGCTACCCCGCTTGGGATCTGTACTACCTGACGTACACCTGCTACTGCTTTCGCCTTTGCGGAGTCCACGGTTTTCACCTTAGCGCCAAAAACAGGGGCGTGCAGCACTACTGCTGTCAGCATACCTGGAAACTGCATATCCATTCCGAATTTTGCAGTACCGTTTATTTTTGCCGGCGTATCCAGGCGTTTCACGCCCTTGCCGATATACTTCCAACTCTTCGGATCTTTCAGCGGCACATCTCCCGGTGCTGGCAATGCTGCCGCTGCAGTGGCCAGTTCTCCGTAAGTCGCGCTTTTATCGCCTGCCGTCACCACACCGTTTTCTGTTTTACAGTCGGCAGGGTTCACGCCGAATTTCTGCGCGGCTGCCTGAACCAGCAGCGCTCTCGCAGTAGCACCGGCCTTGCGGTACCTGTCAAATTCAGACCAGGTAGTGCTGGAACCTCCGGTGATCTGTATCCCGAACATCGTGTGATTGTATGGTTTCCACGCATCTCCATGCTGTACCACCATCTTGTTTACATCTACATCCAGTTCTTCTGCTATCATCATCGATAATGTCGTCCAGATACCTTGTCCCATTTCAGCATGCGCCAGGTACACCAGTACTTCATTATCGGCTGTTATATTCAGGTATGCGTTTGGTGCGAATGCTGCACCGCTTTGTGGGCCCAATACCGCTGCTCCTGCTCCTCCGAGCTTTTTGGCGCCGGGTACTGTGAATGAGATCAGCAGTCCGCTGCCCAGTAAAGCGCCGGTCTTCAGGAAATTACGCCTGCTTGCGTTCAATGTTGTGCTCATTTGTCTTTACCTCCTTCCCGCTGCATTTTTGCGGCCAGGTGAATGGCCTTTCTGATACGGGGATAGGTGCCGCAGCGGCAGATATTCCCGGACATTGCGCTATCAATGTCTTCGTCAGTTGGATTAGGGTTTTCCCTTAATAACACGGCTGCAGACATAATCTGGCCTGACTGGCAGTAACCGCATTGTGGTACGTCCAGCTCTATCCATGCTTTCTGCAGGTAGTTATCCGGATCTGCAGATAATCCTTCAATAGTTACTATCTCCTTTCCAACGGCCCGCGACACCAATGTAACACATGAACGTACCGCTTCTCCATCCAAATGAACGGTACATGCGCCACACTGCGCCATACCGCAACCGAACTTGGTACCAGTTAATCCGACTACATCCCTGATTGCCCACAACAGTGGCATGTCAGGACTGGCGTCTACTGAGTACTCTTTCTGGTTGATCTTAAGCTTAACCATAAAGAATTGCTTTTCTGTAAATAATAGATCTAAATAGGTTGACTTGCGGCAGGGGACTATTGATAGATGAGAAAACCCGGAGTTGCGGTGCACTGTTTCACCGGAACTTTCCTGACTGGGTTATCCAATACCAAATTTGACCTTTGCTTCCTGAATCGTTAACGTTTGAAAGCAAATTTAGTTCGAAGAAGGGGAATGGCGATTGCAATATTCAAACAGATAAGTATAAATTTCAAAGGTAAATTTGAGGGGGTGAGCTGAATAGTATAACTTGCGTTGTTTCTTTTTAGATATAACGCATGTATGGGAGGTGTTGCGTTGCAGCGTCGGGGTTATGGTGAGGTTGCATTTTTCAAAGTATTGTCTGTTTATGTTTTGAGATGATTATATATCTCACGTCTGAGAACTGCGCGAATGAATATTGTTTTACTCCTTTTTCGGTGGTTGAGTTTTAGTTTTGTTCAGCGCAGGTCTTTTTTTGTGCGAATCATTACGTAGCTCGCGGTCTGAGGTGGGACCACGGGCTGTACCCCCTTTTCGAACGTACGATTGAGCTTTATCAAGCGTAGGGGCTTAGGAATGCTATTAAACCCCTATCAATCGTATCGGCTCTCAAATGGGCTAAGGCCCGTAGTCTCCACCTCTGACCGCCTGCTACTCATTGCGTCCCGAGGGATTTCTTGTGTCAAGATTCTTTAGAAAAAGAAATAGACGCCAGTGCCACGTTCGAGGGCTTCTTGGAAAAGGACTTTCAGTCGATCAAGGATGTCGTTGGAAACAGGCATGTTAAATACATCACTATTTAACACCTTTTCTAAGTTTTCTTTTTCTACAATTTGGGCGCTTTCAAAATCGTCAATCATAGCAAATGTCATGTCGTTTAGAGCGTCGAAGAAGCCTATACGCCATAACTCTTTAAATTCATCGTCGGTAAACGACACTTCGATTAGTTGGTCTGGAGTTGCCTCATCATAATCTAATGCACTTTCGGCATCTCTATCCCTAGGCACAGTCATTACTTTTGAGCTCATTATTGATCGGTATTTTTAAAGTGAGTAATTTGTTCGTATTCTGGTTGACTTCTTCCGTATTGTTTTCCATTGACTAGTTTATTATTGGGCACTTTTTCATTGAAATCTAAATAAACCCTTTTCCCCTTTAGATTTGTATTCTGTATTCTGAAATAATCACCAAGATTATCATATACAATCTGAATCTTTGTCTCACTATTAAGGTAGTAAGTCTTCTGTCCATTCTCTGCTAAGACCCCCTCCGCCCCAGGAGCAAATTTCTCTATCGCATCTTTCAAACTAGCTCTAGGCCAAGTATCCCCCCACTTCGCGGCACGCCCCGCACCATCCAGTTTGGCGTTCATTTGAGCGGTCACTTCAAACCCTTCCGCGGTCTTGGCACCTGCATCTGCGGCTTTTGAGCTGAGGGCGAACTCTTTGGCGGCAACGGTGCTGAGTTTTACTTCCAGGCCTCCGATGCCGGTGGCGGCGCCGAGGGGATTCTGGCGGAAGTCTCCAAAAAGGAGTTGAGGCGTTGTTGTGCCGGTCGCGATACGGTCCTTGAAATTATTGATTCCCTGCTGTACTTTTTCACGGATGAAGTTCTTTTGGTTGGTGGTGTTGCGTCGGAAGTTGTCTTTGGCGTTCGCGGCGAAATTGAGGAGCCGCGTGAAGAAGCCGTCGCCAGGGCCGGGCCAATCGCCGGAGGGGTCGCTGTAGCGGATTGGATTGTCGTAGTTGGAGGCGTAGGGCGACCAGGATTCCATGTGGTCAATCTTTGGATCGATCTGCTTCCATCTGCCAATCTGGGGGTCCAGGGTACGGTGGAAGGCGTCGTATTGGTGGAGGTTCAGATGTTTGCTGAAGTCGATTCCGTTGTATTTTTTGTTGTTTTCAGGGTACAGGCCTCCTTTTAAGGCGTTTCTGCTGATGCCTGCCATTGTTAGGCCGAACGGGTAATAGTGCGTTTCTTCAAGCAGTGCGCCTCCGTTATGGGTCACTACCAGGTTATCGAAGAATACATCCTGCCCGCTTTCATTGCTGGTGTAAATGTAGAGGAAGCCTGACTTCTTTATCCGCATCTTTTGTACTGCCAGCGTCTGTAAGGCGTCTATGGCGCCGCTTACCTGACGAGTGCCGGAGTTCTCGTCAACGAGGTTAAACTGATCGTCAAACATCACATAGCTGAGATAAGCTTTGGGCTTGTCTTGCTGGTTCTGAGAGGCGTCCTTGCTCTTTAACTGGTTATAGGTATTGCTGTTCAGGGTGTATACGGGTGAGGTATTGCCTGTTGCCTGATGGATACCGTCTATGACGCCCGCCTCGCTAAAGGCATCTAAAATGGCGGCTACCATGGCTGCGGCGGTAGTGCTGGAGGTGGCGGCTCCTGCGTTTTTGTATAAGGCCCTTACGCCTATTTGTATGCTGTCGCCTGCCATTACCCTCAATACCAGTGATGGCCCGATCTTTTGCCCGTTTATGGCGTTGAGCCTTGCCACATAGGCGTTGGGATTGGTGGTGTTGTCTGTCGGATAGTTGGCAGGTTTGGGCGTACGGGTATTGTCGATGTTGCTGAATAAGGCGTTCTCTACGCCTGCCATGCCTGATTCCATTGTGGCGGCATAGATAGCGGTGTCTTTCTGGCTGCTTAGTACCATGCGGACGTTGCCCAGTTGATCTTTTATGAAGTAGTCGAAGGTGTAAGTTACTGGTTGGCCTGTTCTGTATATGGGCCGGATCCTTCCCTCTTCATGAGAGATAAATTGCAGGCTATCCTGCTCGTATTGGAAATCGTTGATGTAATGGGTGGTACGGAAAAATTGCGGCTGCACGCTTACATCAGATACCATCTTTGCCAGCCGCTCACCAGTGCCTCCTGCATAGAGGTAGTAAATGGAGGCCTCTTTGTTCTTTGCATAAAGAATGGCAGGCAATTGCTGGTGGTTGTAGTAGATAGTGTCTATGGCTTTGTTCTTGTCTTTCGCGATGTTGCCGTTTGGGTCGTACCAGTAGTCCTGTACTTCCCGGTTGTCAGTTTCTGTGAAGTCGCCTAATGTGGTGGAAGGATTATTCTTTTTGTCGGTTACATAGCTAAGCCGGTGACTGTTGGGGAAGTACCCATATTTTAAACTGTCAATTGTTTGAATGATAGGCCCGTTCAGCCCTGTCTGCTTCATGGAAAAGATGTTGCCGCCTGCGTCGTAGGTTAGTCCGCTTACGGAGAAGTCCGCCTTTGTATTTGTCCAGGCGGTACTGCCGCTTTGTTGTTCTGTGAAGTCAGCGCGGGTCAGGCGGTCTGCTTTGTCGTAGTCGTAGCCGTAAGCACGAGGGATGCCGTCTGATATGCTCTTCCATTTGATGCCGGCGATGTTTCCGGTGTAGTCGATGCTGTCGAATCCATAGTCGTAGCAGTATTCCTGTCCGAACCAGTTGGTGGCGGCATTGGGAGTGCTGACGAACGGTTTGTTGATAGATTTTAGCCAGCCCCGGATGTTGTATTCATATTGCAGCTGTTCTAAGTGAGTGGCTGGTCCGCTTACATCCAACCGTTTTGTTTTCAGTCGTCCGAGTTCGTCATAGCTATTGACTGCTATGGTGCGTTGCAGGGCGGGATTGTCGTTGATGCGTTTTTTGATGCTGTCAATTCTGCCGGCAGCGTCATAGTCGAACTGTGTGAGTATCGTTGTCTGCGGCGTTAACGTGCTGCGCGGATTGGTGTGTTTCAGATAGGTGCTTAATACCTTACCACTGAAATCATAGAGGGTATTCGTAACATCCCTCCCTCCGGCCATATTCTCAGCAATGGTTTGGATGAGCCGCCCCTTCTCGTTGTAATAGATGGTGGTTGTATTGAACTGCTCCATGGCCTCAATACGGGAACGTTTACCGGTTACCAGTCCTCTGGTCATGGTGCTGGCAGTTGTTGGTAGTGGTTCTGCGTACGGATTGGCTCCTGCCTGTACCTTTGTGAGGTCGGTAGTGACATAGCTTTGCCTGCCGGGGAAGTTGTAGTTGTCGTAGTAGGTGTTTGTCAATACCCGTAAGGCGGATGCGTCGATGAATGGGAAGGCATTCGGCGGATTAAACCCTGCCTGATTGACGGCGGTCTGCATAGCGTCCCTGCTCCTTGTATCATAGAATAAAGCGGTTTGTTGTTCCCGGTCCAGCTGGTCGTACCAGGTGCCATGCCACATGCCTAATGTTTTCAGAATGCCATCCCGTTTGCCGATCAGCCGGCCTCTTTCATCATATACCATTTCGGTGCTGTCAGCGCCCGGTACCTTTTGTACGATGAGCCGGTGACGTTTGTCGTAACGGTAGCAGAAACATAACTCCCTGGCTATTTCGACGGATATCGCCCAATTATTGCGGATAGCCTCTATTGCTTTGGATGGGATAATAAACCGCAGATCTCCCATCCCATCGTAGACGTAATACGTGCAAAGCCAGCCTGTATGGGCGGTGCCGGGTGTTGTTGCCAGCTGGGCCTTCTTCAGTACTACATGTTCTTCTTTGTCCTTGTAGGTAATGGTTTGTGTGCCAGATTCATTGATGACGACTTCCTTCAGTAGCTCTCCGTTGCCATAGGCACGGCTGCTAATGGGTATGAGTGAGGTAGCTGGTATGTCCCAGTGTCTCACGGAATCGGCTATACTGTTTACCTGGTATTGCTGTTTTACTGGGTGATTGCCCCCTTCTTTTGCCCAGCTGTTTCCTGGCGCCCAGGTCTGTAATACACGGTTTAGCGGAGAGGCTTCATAGGCGGTTTGCGTGTAGTAGATGCTGTCGCTGCCTGTTCCGGGCATCAGGGTACTGTCCCTGTAAAAACCCTGCTGACTGGCAAACGGCGTCGTCTTAAAAAGACCGTCATTCACGTTCCCTGTCTTCGGTACATAAGGCAGGTACTTATACTGCTCCCTTCCGAAAGCATCATAATCTACCGGTGTAACCAGGTCTCTGCCTGCAGGACTAACACCCTTTTCGACGGTCTGAAGCAAGCGGCCCAGTCCATCGAAATACAGGGTTTCCTGTTTCACTTCCGTCACCGTTCTGGCGGCAGACATGACCACGGCGCTTTCAGACACTGGCATTGATGGAGTCCATGTGCGGACGGAATTGATCATGGCCGTGGTATAAGAGGCCGGCGTCGCTGCCGGAACAGCCATAGGCCTGCTTGTATTGGAGGGCCGGTTCTGCGCCCGTAAAGCCCCAACGATACATAAAGGAATCAATAAAAGAATACTGACAGTTTTCATGGTATGGTTGTAAATAATAATAAACTCAACGCGGATAAGTGACGCGCACTAATGACAATCAACATAGCAGCAGCAATAGCGGAAGCAGCATGGCTGCAAAGACAATCAACAATCAATGGAGGCTACAACAGCCAGCACTGCACAGATCCGGGACTAACAATCATCTATGTAAATCGGAAATTGATGGCTACAACGATAGGTATTGCAGATAGCAGTTTTTCATAATTAAAACAATGAATGATTATACAAAAAACAAATGGTTATTTGAACGATGCGAAGTACGGCTATCTTTTTGAGAAAAGAGTTAATGCGAAGTTAACGAAACGAAAAAGTTGCGGGAAGGAAGCATACGTTGATCCTTCCCGGTTAAAAAAGAAGATACTATGCCGGCTTTGCCAGCGCAATAATGTCTTTTCCTTCAATTATCTTCTTAGTGTAGCCATTCAATGTTACATTGATCATCGCCCGGCCTATCTCCTCCAGCTTTGCAAATCCGCCTGGAAACAAGGCACGCCCTATAGGGAACATCCAGCCAATGTATTTGTAAAAGGGATGCGTAAACTTCAAGCCTTTAATACGCCTGATAAAACCAGGCCGGAAGGCAAATACTGCCCTGAAAGGCAATTTCATCAGGTCGTTTTCAGTTTTTCCCTTTACCCTTGCCCAGTTTGACCGGCCTTTCTCCGTACTGTCGGTACCAGCGCCGGATACATAACAGAAAGTCATGTCCCTGTTCAGCAGACTCAATGTTTCCGCCACATGCATGGTCAGGGTATAGGTCATCCTGTAATAGGTCTCTTTGGCCATTCCTACGGACGAAACACCCAGGCAGAAGTAACAGGCATTATAACCGCTCAACTGGTCCCGTATAGGGCTAAAATCAAAGAAATCGGGGTGGATGATCTCCTTTAGCTTGGGATGTGTTACGCCACAAGGTCTCCGGTTGACGACCAGCACCGATTCTACTTCCTCACTTAACAGGCATTCATGCAGAACGCCCTCTCCTACCATACCTGTCCCTCCCGTAATGATGGCTCTTATTTTCATAGCTCTTGCTGGTTTTCTGGATTACTGCACACGAGTCTGGTATCTGACCCATTGTCCCGTAAAGATAAACGAAGCGCTCCAACTGCCAAAAGCCGTCTTCATACCCTTCCAGTAAGGAACGATTCGCTTCCATTACTCATATCTAAAACATCATCAAGCCATATATAACCCATATATAACCCATATCTCTTAAATATGGGTTATATATGGGTCATATATGGCTTATATATGGGTTATATATGGGTTATCTCACCGAATGCACTGGGATAGCGGCCTCACAAAGCATATTGTATCTGCTTAATTTATTACTGCATTGATAAATGGTTCGTAAGAAATAACAGATAATCCGTATATGGCAAACATTATGTTAAATCCCCCCGTTTCTCAGATGGTATATTTCTGCTTCATCGGATCGATCATCATCCCATCATGGTTCTTGCTGAGATGTGTAAAAAATCCTCCTTTCTCCGGGAAATCCGTCCGCTGCAGCTGGCTGAGGGTTAGCAGTGCCGGTGAATTAGGAATACCCAGTGCTGCTCCCGGAAGATATTTACCTCCGCAGGATCTTTCAGTCCCGATTCAAAATCCATGGGATTGCCACCTACACCGTTAGGTGAGTCGAAGGCCCAGTATCTTTTGCCGTCTGACCCGGATGTTCACCGACGCAGATCTGACGCTGGATAAACTCGCAGCAGCTATCGGCATCAGTAAATATCATCTTTCGGAAACACTGAACTGCTACGCTTGTAAAACATTCTACCAGTTCATCAATGAACTGCGCATTGAACGTGCTATTCAGCAGATACAATTTATGTGTAGTAAAGCGCTGCCCGTGAATGTACTGACACTCGCCTTTGATTGCGGGTTCAAAGCCAAATCTTCCTTCAACCAGTATTTTAAGAAAATAACCGGCGTTACGCCCACAGAATATCTACGCACCTTTGCAGGGAATATGAATGCGGAAACAATCTAATGTTTCCTATATTTGGAGCTATGAAACCTATGAGAGCGAAGAAGATCTTCCTATACTTTGTGCTGTTCCTGCTTACTATTCCGATTGGAATGGCCACCCGGCTCTACCCGAATTACTTTCCTGATCTTATCAGGATCTATGGAGGCGATGTATTGTATGCCACCTGCCTGTTCTTCTTCCTGCGGTTTTTATTCCCTGTTACAGAACTGGTAAAACTAGGTATACTCAGTTTCCTGGCATGCATTATTATCGAGCTGCAGCAATTATATAAAGCATCCTGGATCGTGCACTTAAGGCATACTTTTCCCTTTGGACTGATTCTGGGTTATGATTTCGCCCTTAGCGACTGCATTTGCTACGCCATAGGTTGCCTGTTGGGAATGAGCATTGCACTACTGCTGGAGAGGTCCTGGGCCCTCGGTAGGTGATATGTTTGATGCTTATGAAAGTGAAGAAGATATTCAAATACGTGGTATTGTTCCTCATCACTATCCTGGTAGCGCTGACAGTTCCTTATCTTTTGCCAGGGTGATGGTTTTATTCTTATAAGAGGCGATGTATTGTAAGCTATGAACTGTTTCCGGAACAGTCAGGAGGTTCCGTTAATCCCGTATGTCAACCCGCTTATCAATCCCCCTCCTTTTTCTACCTATAAATTCCTATTTTACCTTCTTGTCAATTTTTCGTCTAATTCATTGTTATGAAACTAAAACACGTCACGTTATTACTATTGGTCTCCCTCTCCTTTAAACCCATCCACAGCCGGAGCCAGGGCTTCCTCAGCGCCAAAGGCACACAGATCGTCAACCAGAAAGGAGAAAATGTACTGTTACGCGGCATTGGTCTTGGTGGCTGGATGTTGCAGGAAGGATATATGTTACGGGTAAACGGTCAGGGTCAGCAACATAAGATCCGTGCAGGTATTGAAAGCCTGATAGGGCCGCAGAGAACGCAGGAGTTCTATGATGCCTGGCTGGAGAACCACACCACCAAAGCGGATATTGATTCCCTGAAAGCATGGGGCTTCAATTCCGTTCGTTTACCCATGCACTTTAACCTGTATACTTTACCGGCAGATAAAGAGCCTGTAGCCGGACAAAATACCTGGCTGGAAAAGGGATTTGCTATGACAGACAGTTTGCTGGCATGGTGTAAGGCCAACAATATGTACCTGATCCTGGACCTGCATGCGGCTCCCGGCGGACAAGGCAATGATCTCAATATCTCTGACCGCGATGGTTCCAAACCTTCTCTCTGGGAGAACGAGGCTGACCGCTTAAAGACGGTGGCATTATGGAAGAAGCTGGCAGAGCGTTATCGCAATGAGCCTTTCGTCGGCGCTTATGATATCCTGAATGAACCTAACTATGGGTTTGAAGATCCGGAGAATGATAAGAATGGCCTCAAAGAACAAAACAACGTACCACTTAAGCAACTCCTACAGGATATTACCAAAGCGATCCGCGAGGTAGATGACCGCCATATCATTATCATTGAAGGAAATGGCTGGGGGAATAATTACAACGGCATGCTACCACCCTGGGACAAGAACATGGTGCTGAGCTTCCATAAGTACTGGAACCTGAACGATACCAAATCGATCCAGCACATACTGGATTTCCGTCAGAAATATAACGTACCGGTATGGCTGGGTGAAACAGGCGAAAACTCGAATGTCTGGTTCACAGAGGCGATCCGCCTGTTCGAAAAGAACAATATCGGCTGGTCATGGTGGCCCCTGAAGAAGTTAGGCGCAAACAATCCGCTGGAGATCAGGTCCAACGAGAAATACATGCGCGTGATCAATTATATCAGCGGCAAAGGCAGCGCACCTGCCAGCGACATGGCTTATGAAGGATTGATGGAGGTAGCCAGGGGAGCGAATATCAGCAATAACATCCTGCACCGTGATGTGATTGATGCGATGATCCGTCAGCCGTTTTCTGATAAAACGCTGCCTTTCAAAAACAATATAATTAACAATACTGGTACGCTCGATGCAGTGGATTATGACCTGGGCGCCAACCGTGCTGCTTACTTCGATACTGATACGGCGAATTACCGCATCAACAATCCCAAATGGGTAGGCGGCAACCGTGGCAGGGTATACCGGAATGATGGTGTGGACATTGTAGCTGATTCAGCGAAGGCAGGCAGTTATTATGTCACCGATTTTGTAACGGGTGAATGGCTGAAATACACAATAAATATCTCCCTGAAAGGAAAATATACACTTTCCTTTTTAGCGGCTCCGGGCAAAGCGCCGGGTAAACTGGCCGTTACAATAGACGGAAAACCAGTTGGCAATGTAATGGTGGCTCCCGCGAAGGAGCCGGTGAGTGGTGAATGGCAGACCTACAACCTACAGAACATTGTACTGAAGAATGGCCGCCAAACCCTCCGGCTATATGCAGCAACCGGAGGATTTGACTTGAAAGCCATTCGTTTTGAAAAGTCCCCTGTACCATAAAAATTTAACATGCCATACGGGCACGGGGGCATTATACACTGATCATCATAAGTTGTCAAAATGATGTGAAAAGTCCTGTCAGTTGAAACTGCAGGACTTTTCATTTTCGGGATAGTGTTTAAGTCAGCGGTTGTGTCGTTTCAAGCTCCGCTACCTCCTCATCGGAGAATACACGTGAGCGAATATGAAATCTGACTCCCAGTGGGATCTCCAGTGAAAAGCTACTGCCACGCCCCTTGATGACGTCCAGAATCAGTTGCGTGTGTTTCCAATATTCAAACTGGTCCCCACTCATATAAAATTTACATCCATCAACTTCGCCCAGACATACATCTGTAGCGCCTGTTTTGAACTCTCCCTCCGGAAAGCACATCGGTTGTGAGCCGTCACAACAGCCCCCACTCTGGTGAAACATCAGGGGGCCATGTTTGTGACGGAGCTCATTGATCAAGGATATGGCCTCCTCTGTTGCTATGATTCTCTTAGTCATGAAAAAAGTTAAGACACTGTATAAAAAAACAAGATTTAAGCATTTCGGAATACTGATTTACCAACTGCTATCCCTTGCATTAAGCTCCGTTAGGAACTTTATGTTCCCCTTCTCTGCCCTAATGGAATCATTCACTGCCATCGGCTCCAAAGGTGCCGTGTGTTTGTAGCCAGGGGGGATTAACCCCCTGGAACAAACGCCAATCAATTGTTAATTGCTGATCCATTATTATTTTTAGAAGAATCCTAGTTTCTGTTTACCATAAGATATCAGCATATTCTTCGTCTGCCGATAGTGATTCAACATCATCTTATGTGTTTCCCTTCCGAAACCGGATTTCTTATATCCTCCGAATGGTGCATGCGCCGGATAAGCGTGATAACAATTCACCCATACCCTGCCCGCCTGCAGCGCTCTTGGTACCTGGTACAGTTCATGTGCATCCCTTGTCCAGACACCTGCGCCCAATCCATAGAGCGTATCATTGGCGATCTCAATCGCTTCTTCTGTTGTCTTAAAAGTGGCTACACAAGCTACTGGTCCAAATATCTCTTCCTGGAATACCCTCATCTTGTTGTTTCCTTTCAGCAGTGTAGGCTGTACATAGTATCCATTTTCCAGTCCGTCGTTCTGATGATAAGCATCACCGCCGCATAATACTTCCGCTCCCTCCTGTTTACCGATATCCAGGTAGCTCAGGATCTTCTGGAACTGGTCATCACTGGCCTGGGCCCCCATCATAACAGTTGGGTCCAGCGGGTTGCCCATCTTGATAGCTTTTGTACGCTGAATTACCCGATCCATAAAGCGGTCATAGATATGCTCATGTACCAGTATACGGCTTGGGCAGGTACATACTTCACCCTGGTTCAGGGCAAACAATACGGCTCCTTCTATCGCTTTGTCAAAGAACTCATCATCTGCATCAGCTACACTTTCGAAGAAGATGTTAGGACTCTTACCACCCAGTTCCATGGTAACCGGGATCAGGTTTTCAGAGGCATACTGCATAATAAGCCGGCCAGTAGTGGTTTCTCCCGTAAAAGCTACTTTCTGTACTTTCGGAGAAGAAGCCAGTGGTTTACCTGCTTCCACACCGAAGCCGGTTACTATATTCAATACACCTTTAGGTAATACGTGACCGATCAGTTCCATCAACACCATAATACTGGTAGGTGTCTGTTCAGCAGGTTTTACCACTACGCAGCAACCCGCAGCCAGGGCAGGTGCAATCTTCCAGGTTGCCATAAGCAGCGGGAAGTTCCACGGAATGATCTGTCCTACAACGCCGATAGGCTCATGCAGGTTAATACTTACGGTCGTTTCGTCATGTTCACTGATCGTGCCTTCCTCACTGCGGATCACCCCGGCGAAATACCGGAAATGGTCTATTACCAGTGGCAGGTCGGCTGCTTTTGTTTCCCGGATTGGTTTTCCGTTGTCTATCGTCTCTACAACGGCCAGGTAATCCAGGTTATCTTCCACTATCTGTGCGATTTTCAGCAACAGGTTACTCCGGTAAGATGCAGCAGTCTTGCTCCATGTTTTAAATGCCTCATGGGCTGCATCTATTGCTCTATCAATATCCGTAGCATTGCCTCTTGCAGCTTGTGTGAAAACCTTACCATCTATGGGAGAAACGTTATCAAAATATTCACCGCTGGATGGTGGCACCCATTCCCCGTTAATAAAATGCTCATACCTGGTCTTAAATTCAGGACGTGCTGCCAGGGTTGAAGAAGGGGCAGCAGATGTTGCAACGCTCATAATTTGTGGAGTTTTTTAAACGTGAAATAATACGTGAAATTATACATGCAATATCCTGAACTGG
Source organism: Chitinophaga filiformis (assembly GCF_900102545.1). GTDB lineage: Bacteria > Bacteroidota > Bacteroidia > Chitinophagales > Chitinophagaceae > Chitinophaga > Chitinophaga filiformis. The sequence continues at coordinate 39,776 of NZ_FNBN01000002.1, forward strand.
GAACAAGAGACGGATATTATCGTACTTATTTATAGCACAATCGTACCTTAATTTTGAGATGGTGAGGAAATTGGTTAACTTGTTAGTAGTAAACAGATTTCCTATGCAGATAAAGAATTATTTGCAGACGATAGACCTTACTATTCCCCGGCAGCTGCAAACTTTAGTAGAGAACAGGCGTGTATTTAACCTCCGCAATTGTGAGCTGAGTATTTTTGAAAGTTATGAGCAGGCCTACGATGTGCCGCTTACTTTCAATGATCTCGTCATTACCAGTATGACGAGAGGTAAAAAGATCATGCATCTCACCAACAAACCTTCTTTCGATTACCTGCCGGGAGAATCGCTCATCGTACCGCCACAGGAAACCATGATCATAGACTTTCCGGAAGCTACATCGGATAACCCCACACAGTGTATTGCACTGGCTATAGATGACAGCTATATCCGGGAAACGATCAATTACCTGAATCTCTATTACAATAGTGACAATGAACAGCAAAACTGGCAACTGTCCTTCAGTCAGTACCATTTTGAGAACAATCATGAGATCACAGAATTGATCAATAAACTGATCCGCATCTGCAGTAGTAGTGATAAGTCAAAAAATATCTATGCTGATCTGCAGCTGAAAGAACTGCTGATCCGTCTGCTGCAAAGTCAGCAGTTGGGACAGGCGGAAGAGGGCAACAATGTAAATGGTAACAGGCAGAATTTTGTACTCAATTATATCCAGGAGCATCTGACGGAGAAGATCGCCGTAGATGCATTAAGCCGGAAGGCATATCTCAGCAGGAATCTGTTCTTCAAATGGTTCCGCGAACAGTTTGGCATCACTCCGCTGGAGTATGTCAATAAGGAAAGAATAAAACTCGCCAAACAGTTACTGGCAAAGCCGCAAAGCAATATTTACGATGTAAGTAAGCTTTGCGGCTTCACAGATGTTAACTATTTTATCAGGGTATTCAGGAAGGTGGAAGGCACCACTCCTAAAGTATATCAGTCCTCCTGCAACTGTAATTAGTTTGCTTTCCACGCATTATCTGCCGGGGTGTAGTCTGTATACAATACACCATCCAGCATTACTGCAGCCACTTTTTTGCTCACAGGCACTGTTACAGTCACCTGTTTATTGCCGCTCTTCCAGATAGCTGGTGTCTGGTGCACGGTTTTGGTGGTACCATCGTCATAAGTAACTACTATATCAAAGGGAATAGCGAAGCCGCCGGCATTGACAATTGCCAATTCAGCATTGTTGCCCTTTGTCTTAACGCCCGCCAGTTGCAGATCAATATAGTTATTGCTGAAGAACCAGTTATTCCAGAACCAGTTCAGGTTCTGGCCCGTGTAATTATTGAAGGCATTAAAGAAGTCCCAGGGAATAGGATGTTTGCCATTCCAGTCGTGCATATAACCATGCAGGCCTTTGCGGAACAGGCCATCACCCAACAGATCTTTCAGTGCGAGATAGGCTAAGGAAGGCTTTCCATAGGAATTGTTGCCATACCCTCTGCCACTTACCTGGTGTGACTGGGAAATAATCGGCTGATCTTCTTCTCCTGATGGGTCTTTGATATAGGAATCTACCCGGAAGATTTTGTAGAACTTATCGGCGGCGGCCTTACCTTTCTCTGATATTCCGATCAGGTATTCAAAAGTAGTGGCCCATCCTTCATCCATAAAGGCATAGCGGCTTTCATTAATACCCATATAAAAAGGGAAATAAGTATGTGCAATCTCATGGTCCTGCACCAGCTGTGCAAAACCGAGCTGGTCGCCTACGGTCGCATCATTGACCATCATAGGATATTCCATATCTGCAAATCCCTGGAAGGCGGTCATAGTTGGGAAAGGATATGCCACACCCGGCCAGTTACGGGAGAACCAGTCTAATGCATAGCGGGAAAAATCCACAGAATGGTGAAAGTCCGCAGCAGCGTCATCATAAGCGGCCTGCACACTGGTACGGCGGCCAGTAGCGCTATCCACCACCACACTGGCAGCATCCCATACATAGTGATTGCTCATACCGAAGGTCACATCTGCTATATGGGAGGCGCTGAATTTCCAGGTATTCCAGTCCTTCTGTGCAGTTACTTTACCCGTAGCCATTTCATCTTTACCGGCAATATGCATCAGGCGGTCTGAGGTATAAGATTCTTTCAGGCGCTGCGCGATGGCAGGCTGCAATACCTCTGCTCCGTTCTGCAATACGCCCGTACCCCATACTACATAATTCTTCGGTGCAGTGACTGCCACATTATAGTCATTAAAATCACTGTAGAACTCTACCCTGTCCATGTGTTCAATCACATCCCATCCGTTGTAGTCGTCGTACACAGAAATACGCGGATAAGCATAGGCCAGGAAGAAAGTGGTACTATCGATCTTTCCCTCCCTGCCGCTCTGTTTAGACAAGGTATAATGCCAGCTGATATGCAGGTCGAGACTGTCTTTCGACGCCAGGGGTTGTGTCAATTTAACCGTACCTACGGTTGCAACGTCATTGTCAAAGGGAACGTTGACGCCGTCAATGATCAGGGTATCGATAATCACTCCGTCTTCCGTCAGAAAATCCTTGCCGACATACCCGGAACGGGGCGCATTCACCTTATGCAGGTTACAGATCAGGCGGATGACGAGTTCCTGCAGTGTATCAGGACTATTGTTAATATAACTGATCTTTTCCTGCCCGTATACCAATCCTGAAGGTGCATTTACCTTCAACTGGATATCATAGCGGCCTTTATTTTGCCAGTAACGGGGGCCTGGAAGGCCATTCTTTGCCCTTGTCTGATTAGCATATGCCTTTTTGATGTTCCTGGGCATGTAGAGCTCCTGGGCAGACGCGGCGCCCGCATAGCCGAGCATGAGCGTCAGTGCGATTACGATCCTGATCATAAGTAGTGTTTAGAGATATCCGGCAAATATACAACCACCAGATAGTAATGTGAAAGTAGGCATAATGATTGCGCCTATTACCATAAAGATATTATATATGATTACGTTCACCATCGACCACAATAATGAACAGATCACAGTAATACAATCGAGCCAATGCCACTTTAAAGTGGAAAGACCTGGCGGAAAAATATTATTACTGCTGAAACAGGATAATGAAGGGGCCGACCATTGGTTTGAAGATGGCACTGATAACGAAACGCCTGAAACCAAGGCTATCGGCGCAGCGATCGATAATTATATGGCAAAGTATGATTCGCTGCCAACGCCCGATCCTTATAATTAGTCATGCAGTCCGCGTAAAGTAAGAACTTTATGCGGATTGTTTAAAAAGCAGCGCCGGCGATTGTGATGAGCGGTAAACCGCTGTCTGAAGACACCTAGCCATTCGTGTCATCATGCACCTGTGAACTAACGCTGTTAGGCTCCCCGTATCGGGAGAAACTCTCGCCTACCTGCGTAAAAAAGGACTGCATAAATAAGCGGTGCTTATTTTAGTACATACACTTGTAACCGTTAGACGATGCACTTTGTAACGAAGGTGCATCGTCTTCTTATTTACTGAAAGGATATGTTTCAAGCGCTTTCCATGGACCATGGAGGTAACGCCATGTCTGTAGCCCGATGGCTTTGATCTCAAAAGGTGTAAAGTCCTGTGACAATACCTCATGTACATGCTGGGCCTTAAATGCGGTGACTTTGTTCTGCACGGTAATATGCGGTCGTAGTGGCTGCCTGTCCTGCTTTATCAACCAGGGATCAAATGCATGTTGTAACTGCTGATGCATTATCAGCAATTCATCTGATACCAGTCTGTAGGCAACGCCCTTTCCGAAATTGACGATACCTGCTACCGTTAGTATCAGTGGACCTTTTTGTGCAACCTCCTGTAAAGCGGCTGTGATAGCGGGTTCTCCCAATGGCAGATGATAGAACAACGTAATATGAGCATCCAGGTAATTGGCATGAGCTGGAAAATAAAGTTGGCGCAAAGCGTTGAAATGTGCCTGATACGCTTCCTCCATCTGCAATGTAATAATCTGGATACTACTCATTGTTTGTATAAAATACTACTCAATATTAAACACTTCTGTGTAACAAAAAAACGTCGAAATCCGTTCAGGATAACAGTTACAGCAATACGATGTTGTAACATGGATAAAAAATTAACGTTAGTTTTATAAAAAATGAATAAATCCTTACAATTTAATATTATTAAACGTGTAAATTTGGTTTTCAACAAAATCAGCAGAGGAAGAAACCTATCATGAGAAAAACTTACCTTTTATTGGTAACGATAATCATGTTAACCCAAACCATTATAGCACAACAACAGACACCTTATTTCAATACATTAAGGACTGAAAACGGGCTTTCCCACAATAAAGTCAACTGTATATTACAGGACAAGCGGGGATTTATATGGTTTGGAACGGAGGATGGTCTCAATCGTTATGACGGTAAGTATTTTACCATTTTCAGAAGAACTCCCGGTGATAGCACCTGTATATCCGGCAATATTATCAGCGATCTTCTGGAAGATGAGAATGGCATTATCTGGATTGCTACTGAAGATGGAGGATTAAGCGCTTATGACTACCGTCTGTCACCATCAAAGCAGTTCAGGCAATACCGGTACACAGCAGGCAATGAAACCGGTATTCCGGAAAACCATATCAACGTCATAGTGGATGATCATAAAGGCTATCTCTGGGTAGGAACAGGTAATTATCGCACCAGGAGATTCAACAAGAAGACGGGAGAATTTTCACATCCCGTAAAGACAGGCACCACTTCCATTCTGTCACTTGGCATGGATACCCAGGACACGTTGTGGGTAGGCAGAACCGGCGGTGGCATACTGAAGGTGAATACCCGCACCCTGCGCTTCACTGGTGATAAACGATATGATGACCTATACGCAAGGCTTCCACATGTTTCCGTTACCTCCCTGTTCCTTGATGCTGACAAGGACATGTGGTATGGTGCGTGGGACAAAACTCTCTATCATTACGATCATATTAAAAAAACAGAGGAAGCATTCCGGCTTATACCGGGAAAGAACTCATTTCCGGATGATGAGATCAAAGACTTCGCTGAAGACAATGAACATCGTCTATGGATGGCAGGCAAGGATTCCGGCCTGATCGTGTATGACAGAAAGCATGATCATTTTTATCACTATAAACACGAACCCTATCTGGATGGGGCTATAGTGGATAACCATGTTAATGCCGTCTATATCGATAAAACGGGTATCGTATGGGTAGGTACCAACAACGGGATCAGTTATCACAACCCTTTGTATTACCCTTTTAAACAGACCTTCCTTCCCCGGACGGGAAAGGATATCTATATTTTTGATTTCTATAAGGATGCGGCCGGCCGCTTATGGATAGGCACCAATGATGGTATTTTTATCCAGGCTCCCGGTAAACAATCATTCGAGCACCGCAAACTAACCTACAAAGGGCAGCAGCTGGCGGTCACCAAGTTCTTTGCAGACAGCGACGGTACCTTTTATATCGGTACCGACTACACTGTCTTTATATATGATACGCTGAGAGGTACGCTCACTACTCTTCCCAATACAGAGAACGATCCGATAATGAAGAAACTCATTGCGTCGAGGATTGTATCTATTGTGAAGGATACCATGGCCATGGGTACACGCCCTGTGCTGATCGTATCGCCATATGGGCATTACCTCAGCTATTATGACTTTAAAGACAAGACCTGGGTGACCCGCAGCGATTCCACGAGAGCGATACTAAAGCGTTACAACCTGAAGGATAATCTCGTAAGGAAAATATCCAAGAGCTCGAGCGGTAACATCTGGCTGGCTACTGCCAGGCACGGACTTGGCGACTGGCCTCAGAAAGAAGGTTTACAGGTGAAATACCTGAAAGACATCAGCAGTGACGATGTCTTTGATATCCTGGAAGGAAAGCAGGGCCATGTATGGATCAGTACTTATGGCGGCGGACTGAATTACCTGGATGCGCATACGCAGAAAGTGCAGCACATTGCGGAATCCAGCAATCTGACAGAAGGGATGCAGGCTGATGACAAAGGCAATGTATGGATGGTGTGTAATGGCCACATACATAAGTATGATCCCGGCAGCAGGATCTACAGCTGTTATGATCTGCCTCCCCTGGAAAAAGATGGCGGCGTAAGAGGTTATATGTATAAGGATAACGACGGTATGATGTATGTGGGCGGTACCAACTACTACCTGTCGTTCCATCCGCATAATATAGCCAGGGTCAACGCCGAACCGCCGGTATACCTGACAGACTTCAGGATCTTCAATGACTCACACAGCGATCTGCTGCAAGAGCAGACCATTCAGCTGGACTACACCAAAAACTATTTCTCGATAGAGTTCTCCGCACCTGAATTCAGCGGAAACAATATCCAGTACTCCTACATGCTTAGCGGCGTGGACAAGGAATGGAACAATGTGGGCAAACGTAACTTTGTCTCCTATTCCAACCTGAAAGGCGGAGACTATACGTTTATGGTGAAGGCCAGTAACTGGAGGGGAGTATTCGGTAACAAGGTGACAGCTTTGCACATTACCATCATTCCTCCTTTCTGGACAATGTGGTGGTTCTACCTGTTGTGTGCAGTCGTGCTTGCAGGTACCATTTATCTGATTTACCGTTACCGTATCAATGAGTTGCTGAAACGGCAGGAGATCAGGAATCGTATTGCGCAGGACCTGCATGACAGTGTGGGGTCAACATTGAGTGGTATTTCCGTTTACAGTGAAGTTGCGAGAATTTACAGCGAACAGCAAAAAAGTGAACAATTGAAAGAATTGTTAACCACCATTGGCACTACAGCCAATGAAATGATCTCCGAGATGTCTGATATTGTATGGGCGATCAATCCGAAAAATGATCACGTAAGTAGTATTGTTAAGCGGATGGAGTCTTATGCGAAACCCTTGTGTACCGCTAAAAAGATCCATTTTATATTCGACTGCGACCAAAAAATTGAGACATTGAACCTTGCCATGCATCAACGGAAGAACTTCTATCTCATTTTCAAGGAAGCAGTGAACAATGCATTAAAACATGCAGCATGCAGTATTATCAGAGTGAACATTAGCTACCGCCGGAATATCCTGGAGCTGAACATCCAGGACGATGGTATAGGATTTGATCATCAGGCAGTGCAGGATCCTTCCGTCAGGACCCTGTCTGGCAATGGGCTCAGCAACATCAGGCACAGGGCCAGCGAAATGAAGGCCGACCTGGGGATAGAGAGTAAACCACACCAAGGGACATATTTAAAACTAAGCTTTCCCGTTGCCTAACCAGCAACAAAAAAACGACAAACCATGAGTATACGCGTTGCCATCTTTGACGACAACAAAAACATCCGTAACAGCATCACGTTATTGCTAAACACGGCCCCTTCAATTGAAGTAGTGGGCGTATTCAGTGACGCCCGTAACTGTGTGAATGATGTATTGAATTGTAACCCGGACATTGTGCTGATGGACATTGAAATGCCGGAAATGAGCGGTATTGAAGCTATCAAACTGCTCAGTAAAGAAGTGCCTCATGTACAGATCCTCATTCAGACGGTGTTTGAGGATGATGACAGGGTCTTTGATTCCATTTGTGCCGGCGCCTCCGGTTACATTCTGAAAAACCATCTTAACACACGACTGCTGGACGCTATCCAGGAACTGCAGACAGGCGGCTCGCCTATGAGTCCTTCGATAGCGCGCAGAGTATTGAACCTGCTTCAGAAAAGCGTAGTACAGAAGCCGGAACCGAACAATGACAGCTACAATCTGACAGCGAGAGAAAAAGAGGTATTGACCTGTATCGTCAACGGATTGAGTTACAAAATGATTGCCAGTGAACTTAACATCAGCTACGAAACAGTACGTAGTCATGTGAAAAAAATTTATGAAAAGCTGCACGTAGCTTCGCTTACAGAGGCCGTTGCGCTTGCAATCAATCAACGTATTGTGTGATACAGCTGTAGCAGCTCCCCACTCTGAGTCATCGGTTCTCCCCGATTTAGGTGATTTTCTAACATGTGAAGATGGTCTACATTTGCTATAGAAAAGGCGATGAGGCCTGTTCAAAGAAACAAGAACTTAAAATTATATCCTGCTAGAGATAAACTAAATTCAAATGATCTGTTTACGTTAATTTATCTGGTGTAGCCCTGTTCTCAGGGCTCTTTTTTTTTGTGTATGCGTTCCGCTGGCATACGTTTCCCCGGGGTTATCACCCCGCGCTACAAACACTACGGCTCCTAACGGAGCCGATTGCCGTGGATGATCATGTTATGTTATACCGGGTTATCACCTCATGCTACAACACTACGGCTCCTAACGGAGCCGATTGCCGCGGATAATTCAATGCTGTTATCCTTCCCGGTAAGGACTACCCTTCCCCTCTTCCAGGTATTGCTTCAAACTAAGCAGAAACATCGCCCAATGATAATTACAGCTGCGGTAATAGTCGGTTACCTCCTGCCAATTGTAATGCTTCAGGATAAGCGTGGTAACGCCTTCTTTTTCCGCGAGGATCTTAAAGCAGATGAAGGTGCCGATCCATTCCGGATCTGACTCTGTGCATTCCCAGAGTACCTTTTCTTCGGGGCGCAGTTCCAGGATCTGCATTTTCGTGATATACTCTTCCCCCCAGTTAAACTCATTCTCAAATCCGATCTCTGGTTTTACCTGCAGTTTTGTTGTCCATGTTGCTCCTAATCCTTCCTGTGTGGTAAGGGCCTCGTAAACTTTCGTCCGGCTTGCCCTGATCTGGAGCAGATGCTCGATTGCCACCATATATTCCGTTTTAGCTTATATCAAAAGTAACAATGTCGTGGTAGTAATGGGATGGCTAAACTGGACATATCAGCGAGGGGTTTCTGCCAACTATCATTCTCTGGCCAGTTCAATATCAGCCGTCCGGTATAAATGTTCAGGGATCTGTGCCAGTGTGGAGGGGTGTACTTTATTACCCAATCCGTAAAATTCCTGGAAACTCATGATCAGCGGTCGCCACTTGTCTGGGTCTACCTTATTGTCTTGTCCCTGCATTAAAATCGATTCATCCAGGTGTATCCGGGTGATCCGCATTTCAAATGTAACAATCTTTCCCCGTTGTGCCGCATTGTCTGTCGCCAAATCATGTGAAGCCGCCAATACAGCCTCCAGGTGTACAGGACATTCGAGTACCCGGGGTGCGGTAACTGTCTCGGCGGCAATGGGTGTTAAACCGGCTATCCCAAACTTATCTTCTTCATAGCGGTAGCCTTTCTGCTGCTTGCCTGCCGGTACCGGGTCGCTTCCTGTAGTACGCGCCAGGCGGTTCACAGCTGCTGCCTGGTGAACGGAAGGCAGGTTCAATACACATTGCCCGGTACGGAGAATGTTCTCTGTTGTTTTCGATAAAGCAGAAAGCCCCAGCATACACCGCCAGCCCAGCCAGAAGATAGATGACATAGGCGCCAGGTTGTAGGTCCCGTTTTCGTTTTCAGTGCCGATCAGCACTACGGGTGTACCAAAATAAAGGATCGATGGTTCGCTGCGGAGATGCATAAAAATATCGTTTAGACATCCCAAAAGTAGAGCGACTGCTATGGTCTTTCAACCCGGTTCTTGCGGAAGTAGGCTACAAATGAAAAGGCGCCCCGTGATCAACCCGGGACGCCTTTTTGCCTATTGTACTTTACACTTCTTATCTGATTACTGTGATCTGGCCTGTTACCTGTGTTATCGGACCTCCTACTTTCTTCTTGTAGCTAACCACCCATATATAAGAACCACTCTCAACCAGGTTTCCTACGTGTCTGCCATCCCATCCCGTTCTGTAATCTTTAATAAAGCAAACCATCTGGCCCCAACGGTTAAATACGCGCAGCTCATAGTCATACATCGGACCTTCTGCTGTTGGCTTGAACACATCGTTCTTACCGTCGCCGTTAAGCGTGAAGGCAGTCGGGAACTGCGGATTCGCTTCACAAGGCTTATAAGTCACCGCAATATGGTCAGATACGGATCCGCAATCGTTATATACCAATACTGTGTAGTAACCGGTGCTGGTCACATTATAAGTGCTGGTAGTAGCACCATCCTGCCAACGTACACTGTTACCCTCGCCGGCGTTCACCTTCAGCACCAGGGTCTTTTCAAGACACAGCGTGGTATCGCGACCCAGGTCAAATGCAGGGATGCCTGCTACTGTTACGTTCACACTATCCATCGTGATCTGGGAACAGAACCTATCCATCACAGAAACAACATATTTACCTGGCTTATTCACTTCCTTCACAGGGTTGGTATCACCGTCATTCCAGAGGTAAGATACCGCGTCGGCATTCTCCGCATTCAATACTACGCTGCCGCCGTTACAGATGGCACGCTCAGGACCGATATCGATATTCAGGTGTGATTTCAGCGTTACCCTTACAGTATCTTCCACCACACAACCATCGCGGGTAACAGTTACCCAATAATCACCCGGTCTTGATACTACAAGCTCGTTGGTTGTTTCTCCGCTGTTCCAGCGTACATTACCACCATCAGGATCTACTGTCAGTATGGCTGTTTCGTCAGGACAGATCTGTGTATCCTCACTCAGTACCACATTCGGAGCAGTGGCTACCGTCACGGTTACATCATCATGTGTGGTACAGCCATTCAGTGTTACATCCACACCATATGTACCTGCCATATATACTTCTATCGAAGCAGTAGTCTCACCTGTGCTCCATACGTAGGTAGCAGCAGGGATGTAAGCATTCAGCTTCACGCTTGAGCCTTCACAGATAGTGGTATCAGGTATATTTACTACCGGTGGATTATTTACTGTTACTTTCACTTCATCAGTAGTGGCACAGATGCCATTGAATACAGTCACACTGTAAGTACCGCTGGTGGTCACCGTAATGGTCTGGGTACTTGCACCTGTTGACCAGCGGATGTTATAATCTACGTTATTGATACCTGCATCCAGTGTTACAGATTCACCTATACATACTGATACATCCGGGCCCAGGTCAACTACTGGTTTCTCCAGGTATTTCAGATCGTAGGTAACGGTATCTGATACGCAACCGGTTACCCCGTTAGTTACTGTAAAGCTGGCCTGTGTAGCCCCATTCAGATCGAATACGTTACTGCTCTGTGTCAGTGGCGTAGTAACTGCGGTAGCTGGTACCACACTTACCAGGGTGAACTTCGGCTTGCTTACTTTATTCTTTAAGAGTATTGCAAATTTGGTATTGTTAGAACAGTTGGCTGGCAGGTTCGGATCCAGTTCCGGTTTAGGAGCCGGACTTACCGTAATAGTCTGCACACGTTCTATAGCGGCGTTGCCACAGGCGTCGGACACGTTCCATCTTCTTACAACAGTATATCCTGCACACTTATCTGCTACAAACGGATCCTGTACCATTGTTACCTTCTTAGGGAAGTTCACATCACAGTTATCAACCGCATACAGGGTTGCCGGAACAGGGAGCTTCTCATCATAACTGATCGTTACATCTGCCGGAGCCGGATCGATCTTCGGTCTGGTTGTATCTGCTACAGTGATCACCTGGCGGGCAACAGTGGTATTGCTACAAGCATCTTTCGCAGTCCATGTACGGATCAGACGGTAGTTGCCTGCGCATGCACCGTCGATATTCTCACGTACCTGCAAATAAGTCACCTTCACAGTACCACAATTATCTGTTGCAGTCAGCAGCGCTGGTGGTTCAGGTACTTTATTACAATCTACCGTAGTGTCAGCAGGTGCTGCAGAAGTGAATACTGGTTTTGCCGTATCCTGTACAGTGATTACCTGTTGCATGGTAGCGGTATTACCACAATTATCGATCGCAGTCCATACACGGGTCAGTCGGTAATTACTTGGACAGGTGTTGGAAAGGAACTCTTTACGCTGGGATACTTTCACTTTTACAGTAGCGGTACAGTTGTCTGTAGCTGTTACTGCCGCTACGTCCGGTACGCTGTCACAATTCACGGTGATCACCGGAGGTACTGTTACAGAGAATACCGGTTTAACGTTGTCCTGTACGGTGATGGTCTGCGTCAGGGCAGCCTTGTTGCCGCAAAGGTCAGTCGCTGTCCAGGTACGGATGATCTGGTAGTTACCATCGCAGTTGCTGCCTGCCACAGATTTACGTACATCCACCGGATTAACGGTGATAGTACCCGGCGTACAGTTATCAGTAGCCGTCAATGGTTGTCCTGCAGGCACCTGGTCACAGCTTACAGTGATGTTGGCTGGTGCAGTGCCATCGAATACCGGCGGCGTGACATCGCGAACAGTGATTACCTGTTTCAGGGTGTCGCTGGCATTACCGCAAGCATCCACAGCTACCCATTTACGGATCAGCTGATAGTTGCTCGCACATGCTCCTGGTTTGTCCACTCTTTCTTCTATCGGCGTGATAGTCAGGGCACCGGAGCAGGCGTCTGTTGCGGTGAGGTTTACTGCTACAGGGATCGCGTCACAGTTAACGGTCACATTCGCCGGAGCAGTGGCATCGAATACAGGAGCTGTTTTATCTGTTACTGTGATCACCTGCTGTGCCTGGGCGCTCAGACCACAACGGTCAGTCGCTGTCCAGGTACGCTCTATTTTGAACGTACATGCATCCACAGTAGTGGTTACATCGTTGCTGGTGACAGTCACTGGTTCATTATTATAAGGAGCGTGACTGAATACCGGCGTACCAAACTTCGTAGTGTAGTCAGTACCCTGTACGCAATCAACAGTGATTGGAGCAGGAACAGATACGACTACCGGCGGAGTGTTCATCAGCGTCAGCATAACTGCGTTACTAATGTTGCCGGTACAAGCGCCCGACATTACCACACGTCTGAACCAGGTGTTCCTGCTGATGCTGACAGGCGTATAGCTGTCGCTCGTGCCGCCGGTACCTGTAGTTACATTCGTAAAGCCGGTGATGGCATCGGTGGTACTTATCTGCCACTGGTAGGTAAATGAACCGGTACCGCCGCTTACTACGCCGCCGGTCAGTGTTGCAGGCGCATCGCTTGCGCAGAGTACCTGGTCGGCGGTGATCGTATTGCCCTGAATAGCAGGCTGATTGGTCAGCACAACTTCATCAGGTGTCGAAGTACAGATGCCATTGGCGATCGTCCAGCGGAGGGTGGTTGTAGTACCCGGCTGTAAGGTCACCTTAGCAGTAGGACTATGAATATCGGAGATGACAGCAGTAGCACCACTTACAATCGTCCAGGTACCTACAGCGGCAGCCGGAGATGCACTGTTGGCATTCATGATGAAGTTCGGATCATCACAATGTACCTGGTCGGCGCCTGCAGTAGCGTTGTTCGGCATTACGCTGTTAACGAGCGTAATACTATCCACCGAGTTACAGGTACTGTTAGAGATCACCCAGGCAATGGTAGCGCTGGTACCCTGAGGTACGGTCACTACGGCAGCCGGATTACTGAAATTACCGGCAGCGATGCTGGCGGAACTTCCGGCAGGCAGGCTCCAGGTAGCAGTACCTGTTACTGGTGTGTTGGCAGCCATTGTAAACAGCGCATTTTCACAATGCTGCTGGTCTACGCCGGCAGAGGCAGTTGTAGGTTTAGGTATGCTTGTCAGTGTTACTTCATCAAAATTGGAGCAGGTACCATTGGTCATCGTCCAGCGTAATACCGCTGTCGTGCCGGTCGGTAATGTCACATGCGCTGTATCCATATTAGCCTGACCAGCTGCGATGGTAGCAGTACCACTTGTTACAGTCCAGGTACCGGTAGCACCTGCCACTGTAGGTTTGTTGCCCGCCATCTTAAAGTCAAGGCCCGCACATTGTGACTGGTCAGGTCCTGCACTTGCCACATCCGGCAATGCGTAGTTAGTCAGTACCACAGTATCACTGGTCGTACAACCGCCATTCGCGATTGTCCATTCCAACTTCAGGACAGTACCCGCAGGTACTGATATATTAGCCGTCTGATTGTTTATATCTGCAGGAGGGAAAATAAATGTTGAAGGAGATAATACTCTCCAGGTGCCGGTACCGCCTGCAGCTGAATTAGCTGACAGCGCGAAAGCCGGTGTATTACAATGTACCTCGTCAGGACCGGCCACCGCAGGATTTGGCGCCAGGCTGTTGCTCAGGGTTACATCATCAGAAGAAGAACAGCCACCGTTGGTGATCGTCCAGCGTAACACCACTACTGTGCCCGCAGGAATACTCAATACGGCATTCGGATTGTTAACAGCAGCTCCAGGGAAAACAAAGCTTGCCGGAGATACTACACTCCATCTGCCGGTACCTCCACCTGCACCAGGTGCATTGGCTGAGAGGGTGAACACTGTATTATTACATTGTGCCATATCCGGTCCTGCGGCTGCCGTTACCGGCATTACAGAGTTGGTCAGCGTAACATTATCTGTACTGATACATGTACCGTTTGTAGTCTGCCATGTAAGCACCACGCTCACACCCACCGGTACAGTGACTACTGCATTCGGATTGCTGATCTGTGCAGCCGGGATGGTAGCGGTAGTACCTGCAGGCAGGATCCATTTGCCGGTGCCCACAGCTACCGGAGTAGCCGCCATCGTGAAGGTATTCACACCACACTGTGCCTGATCCGGACCGGCATTCGCTGTAGTTGGCGGTACTGCACTTGTTAATACTACATTATCGGTAGACACACAGGTCCCATTTCTGATCGTCCAGGTAGCGGTCACAGTTACACCAGTCGGTACATTGATCACCGCATTCGGATTATTCTGCTGGCCGGCATTAATGCTGGCAGTAGTTCCTGCAGGCAGGGTCCAGGTACCAGTACCTGTTGTTGCCGTATTCGCCTTCATGATAAACTGGGTGTTTCCGCACTGGGTAGTATCACGACCCGCATCAGCGGTAGTTGGAGGCGCGTAGTTAGTCAGTATAGCAGTGTCTTTCGCTACGCAGGTACCGTTTGTTACGGTCCATACCGCCGTCACACTTGTACCCTGCGGTACATTGATCACCGCTGTACGGCTATTCACCTGTCCTGGCGTAATAGTCGAAGTCGTACCGGTTGGCAGGCTCCAGGCGCCTGTACCAGGTGCAGGATCGCTGGCTGCCATTGTAAAGGCGGTACTGTTACAGTTAGACTGATCAGGACCAGCGCTTACTGCCGCCGGCATTGGTGTAAAGGTGACTGTTGTATTTACACAGGTGGTCGTATCACAACCTCCGAGACTTTCTGCTCTTACATAATAAGTGGTGGTAGCGCTCAGTGGCAGGGTAACGGTAGCGCCTGTAGCAAGGCGGGTACCAGTACCACAACCTCCGGCATACCATGCCCATACACCGTTTGGTGTTACTTTATCTGACTGTACACCCAAACTGCCGCCAACTACGGTCATCGTAACAGTATTGCCCGTACCACAGATGTTGGTGGCGCTTGCATTAATACTGGTAGCCGGTGTCGGTGCTGAGGATACATTTACGGTAAACGGAATGGTGGAATCACAACCAGCTTTCGCTGTCTTGTAACTCAGGTTGAAAGTATACACACCCGGTGCGGTTGAAGCAGGGTATGGAACTGTCAGCGGCCATTTCAGCGGCTGATCAATAATATTTACAAAACCAGGCATCGGAGATGTGCCAGGCGTAATAGAATATAAGGTTGGCGTTCCCTTGGTAGATAATGTATCTAATATAAAGGAGCCTTTACTGCTGCAGGAGGCAACAGGGGTAACCAGTTTGATCACCGGCTTACCTATTTTATGCAAGACAACAGTATCGATATTCGCCACACATCCGCCGGCATTTGTGATGCTCCAGGTGAGTACGACATCGCCCTCATTATCAAGCACTGTTACAGGTGTATTGTAAGCAGTGTCATAAGCAATCGTTGCATTACCGGATACCAGTTTCCAGATACCTTTCTCTGCTGCCGGACCAGAGGCCGCAGTATCAGCAAGCGGCTGACTGGCGTTCATAATAAATATATTGTCTGTACCGCACTGGGTCGTATCCTTACCTGCATTACTGTAAGTAGGATCTACCAGGAGGTGCAGGGTATCCAGTATGGTGGTGGCACAATTCAGGTTTGCCGGGCTCCTCACCGTCCATGATAATACTACAGAAGTACCTGGTCGTTTAATAGTCACCCTCGTACGCTCAGCAGAAGGCAGCAGAATCTTCACATAGTTATCGATCACATCGTCGGTAACGGCAGGACCGTAAACATCTTCCACTCTCCAGGTGCCGGTCGCACCTACTATCTTATTTACTTCCACGGTAAAGTTACCGCTCGGATTAGCAGATGCACAGTAGACGTTCTGGTTAGGTTTCAGGCTGGTACTAGGTGTAGCGCTGACATCTATAATTACCGGGTTAGAAGCTGCCTGGCAAACATTCGCTGCATCTTCTACCGTCACGGAGAACACAGTATCGGCCAGACTATTGATCTGTATCTGAGATGCCTCCACCATGTTATCATATTCCGGCATTTGTGTTTTGTTTCCACTTGCATCCGGACCTCTGAACCATTTAATGATATAACCGTTCAGTACATCATTGATCTTCAGGTTAACTGACTCACCCACGCAGATGTTGTTGTCTGAAACAGCCACATCTACCCTCGGAGAGCGTACCATCTTGATGTCGGTGCTGTTCTCGTCCATACAGGTATGTCCGTCAGCATATTCAACATATCCATATACCGTGATAACAGTATCCTTATCTACCTGGATAGTACGTTTGGTATCTGTATAACCAGGCAGGTCTTTCCATGTATAATAATCGAAACCACCCGAAGCTTCCAGTTCTACATAAGTACCGGAACACACCTCACTCTGCGTCAGGTTGAGGGTTGGCATTGGCAGTATCGTCAACCTGATCTGGGATGACGGAGAAGAACAGGTAGTAGAGTCACTACCTCTTTCATATATCAATACCTGGAACAGGTAATCGGAAGCTACTTTACGCGTACCTTTCAGTTCACCGGGTCCTATCACCAGTTGAGGCGCGTTGCCGGAACCATAAGGAACGTTCATCCATGTACGGCCTTCATCATCACTCATCTGCCATTGGTACACAGGATCAACGAAATAGCCAACCGGCTGGAAAGAAGCAGATAAAGTAATTGGTGCGCCTTCGCACAATACTTCCTGGAGGGTCTCACCATCACCATCTATCGTAGCAACAATGCTTGGGCTACAATAAGAAAATTCGATATCGTCTATAGCGATATCGTTACCACAACCTCCCGGTTTATTATTCGTGACATATACTATAACAGCATCCACATCAGAAGGAACAATAAACGTTCCGCCATATCGCTGCCAGGTGGGGCCGGCATTACCGAGCATCATAGAAACTGAATGAGTCCTGAATTCGTTCAGAACCCTTGCCGGATTGGCGGCATCTACCACTTTGAAGGTAACGCCCGCATATTGATATCCGCTGCGACATGTATTATTAAATGCATTGGCCGTATTCACGTTCATCAGCCAGGCGCTGAAATTGTATACGGAACCAGGACAGAGACCTGTGATTGTTTTCTCATAGAACTGTCCGGGAGTAACCGCTGAATTAGTTACCAGCATTGCGCCGCGATAACCACCGGTATGATCTGAAGTAGTGCTTACCCAGTCGCTCTTCGCAAAAGAAGGACTATTAGTGATGGCGTAGCTGTCATTATTCAAATCACCAGTAGGCTGATAATTATATAATACCACACCATCAACAGGATAATTCCTGCGGTTTACACCATCTGGCATGCTACCAAAATCTTCCGTGAATCCAGCCATAGTAGCGCCACCGTCACCGCAGGTGCTGATGGTACAGTCGGAAGCATACATTTTCACGGTACGTGTCACCGTCTTCAGTACACTATCAGCGCCTTTATAATAAAGCTTGATATTAAATGTATAGTTACCCGGTACCAGGAACTGCAGCGTCAGCGCTTTGGTATTTGTCAGCTTGTTAGCTTTGGTACCAACAGGATTCTCCGTGTAGAGGATCTCATAGTCTGCATCGGTATTGTTCGGAGATGTGATAGTCCAGTCGGCTTTCTGAGGGATTGCGAGGCCAGCGCCTTCTACCATCGCGTTCACACTGGTGAACTTGATCTGATTGGCAGTAGCGTTGGTTCTGGACATACATACCGTATCCGGTATATTCACGTACACTGTCTGTGCCTGCACGGTCCCGAATGCACAACACAACGACAGGCATAATAATATTAGAAGCTTTTTCATCAATAGGGATTTCGTGAACGGTCAGCAATAGTAAAACCTGGGCATTACCTCTTAGCTGACATACAATGTTTTAGTACTTGAAAAAGCCCCTTCAACCTTTCCCGCAACAACATGATGGGAAGTATAAATAGTCTTCATAGGCATATGTGGTATAGCGAAAAAATATTACTATTTTAAGATTAAAAGTATAAATAATATGAAAATATTAAAAATACGTCCGGGGGTAGAAGATGCACAGCGGGCATACTGACATGACGGACTCTGGTAATGGAATTTGATAGTCAGTCTTTTAAACCGCTAATGAAATGTTAAAAAAATTTAGCAAAAGTTATCCACAATAGGAGTTATCCACATTCTACTCATTGGCAATCCC
This sequence comes from Chitinophaga filiformis, assembly GCF_900102545.1. Lineage (GTDB taxonomy): Bacteria > Bacteroidota > Bacteroidia > Chitinophagales > Chitinophagaceae > Chitinophaga > Chitinophaga filiformis. The sequence goes on from NZ_FNBN01000002.1 coordinate 58,349, forward strand.
GCTCTGTTTTACGGCAAACACCCTCCAACTCATTTATAATCAATAGGCCGGATCAACAAGCCTGTTTTTATACTTTATTCCTGCTCCTGTGAACCTGCAGCAAGTGATTTGTGTTTTTTTTAGAGCTCCGGAATGATGCTGACATAGGGTTGTCACCCTGCATGATTTCCTTTGTACTGTAAGCAATTTACTCATCTTTTAAACCCATTTGTAACATGACACAGCAACTGACCACTTCTGCCACAGTAATTACCCCTGAGGAACTCCTGGAACACTGGCAGGGACATCGCAGAGTAACCCGCAGGACGATTGAAGCCTTCCCTGAAACCGAGCTTTTTACCTTCTCTGTAGGAGGCATGCGCCCATTTGCAGAACTGGCCCTTGAAATGATCAATATGGCCAATCCGGGTATTGACGGCATCGTTACCGGTCAATGGTTACCCTACGGACAACAGGAACAATTTTCCGCTCCGCAGACCAAGGAAGCCCTGTTGTATCTCTGGGATGAAGTAACTGAAAAGCTTAACCGTTTATGGCCGCAGATCAAACCTGAGAGATTCCACGAAGTGGACCTGGCATTCGGACAATGGGAAGGCACCATTCAATTCCTCCTGTTTTATTTTATCGATAATGAAATTCATCACAGGGCGCAGGGATTTGTATACCTGCGGGCATTGGGTATTGAACCACCTCATTTCTGGGACAGGGCATAAGTAGCGGAATGATGTCGCAAACCCACCCCCATATTGTCTTGTATGGCCACCCTTTGAATCTGATTATCAGTCTAAATTTGAATTATTCCTTAACACGCGAAAGAAGTATTCTCTAACATTCAAAAAAAAATGACATGGCTGCACTTAACCCTTATCTGATCTTCAATGGTAATTGTGAGGATGCATTCAATTTTTACAAGTCTGTGTTTGGCGTAGAATTCCAAATGATTTCAAAATTCAAGGACATGCCGGATAACCAATGCCCTGCTGCTGATGAGAACAAAATCATGCACGTATCAATGGCTATTGGCAACAAAGGCGATGTGCTGATGGGCAGCGATAACGGCTCCGGAATGGGTGATGTTGCTGTTGGTAATAACTTCTCCATTTCTATCAGTGCAAGCTCTGAAGAAGAAACAAAGAAATTATTCGACGGCCTTGCTGCAGGCGGTAACACTACAATGCCGCTGGCCCCTACTTTCTGGTCGCCACTTTTCGGCATGCTGACCGACAAATTTGGTGTTAACTGGATGGTGGGCTACGACAAACAATCCTGATCTGCTACACAAACTGAGAAGCCTTTAAATCCCATGCGGGACTTAAAGGCTTCTTTTTACACGGGTATTTCATAGATAGTAGGTCTCTTTATTTCAGCACACCTGCCGGAATGTGCCCGTCGGCCGTGTTAAATGACAATCCTAACAACTTCGCGATAATCGGTGCTACGTCTGTCAGGTCCATCTCTTTTACCGTATTCCCTTTTGCAATACCAGCCCCATATGCTACAAAGCCAGTCTGGATCTCACGGAAGTCAGGATAAAACCCATGTGTACCACCCTTCGCAGCTTTCACAACAGTTCCCTTCACACCGGCACCGATGGTTACACCCGGAGCCGCTGCCAACGCCAGTGCCGCATTAGGATCTGCACCGATGGCATCCAGTTGTTTACGGTCAATTATTTTAAACAGTTGCTGCTGATCAGCCGGCAAATGCGCCAGGATCTCTTTTACCTTTTCCAGCGAAGCCTTATCATGCTTATCTTTCAGATGTAAGAATGCAGAACCACCTGCAGAGTGAAACCGCGCCTTCCAGTTACCACTGTCTATATCAGTGATCAGTCCTGCATCAGCCAGTAATACATTCGGAGAGAATGACTGCTGAATATCCACAAAGCCATGATCGCCTGTTACGATGACAGTAGTGCTGTCTTTGATGCCGGCCCTGATCAATGCCTCCAGGATAGTGCCGATAGCCCTGTCGGCGCCTGCTACTGATTTTCTCACCAGTAAGCCATCCCGGCCCTGCATATGCTCATAGTGATCTGTACAGGCCAGGTGTAAAGTGGTAAAAGCAGGTTTATATTTTGTGATGATATAAGCCCCCATTCTTGCCACGTTCTCATCCATCACCAGTTCCTCTCTTACCATGGAAAAATCATCCGCGCCCAGCTTACCGGTGGCATTGTCCTGCAGTTCCTGCCAGAGACCAGCAGGTGTGGTTGCTTCGGCGGTTGCTTCTCTCCTGTCGGTCGACTTACCAATCGGCCAGATATCCGGCACGTTATAGTCTATCGGACCACCCACCGTTACCGGCCAGATCACATTGGCATTCGTTTTACCGGCTTTATGTACGGCATCGTATAAGGTAGGCACCTTGATACCGCTATAGTAGAAATACCATACGCCACTGGCCTTTCCTTCCTCAAAAGGTGCATTGTAATAAATACCGTGTTTGGCAGGTTTTACGCCTGTAATGATCGTAGTATGATCAGGATAGGTCACACTTGGAAACACACAGTTCACACCATCAGCAGATACACCGTTCTCCTTCATCATCCTGAGATTATTCATGCCCCAGGATGCTTCCTTGTAGAAATCAGGACGGAATCCGTCAATAGTGATCAATACAACATGACCTGTCTGTTGTGCGGCGGCTGACAATGTTAACAGTAGCCCTCCTGCCATTGCATAGATTCGCTTCATCTTCGCTGTCTTGTTTATAGGAAGAACTGTAAGATGAACTGGTCACCGTCAGCAGGTCAGGTTAAGAAATTGTTATGAAGAGATAGCGGCCCTTATAACTTAAAGAAGATCTTCTTTTTATACAGCCAGTAGCACAGGTACCACTCCAGCGCCCAGGTAACCAGCGCCGCCATTATATGCCATGGCACAAAGATGCCCACTACCCCATTCACCCATTGCGCGCCGACCGTCTCAAAGAACAGGTAGATAAAAATAGCGTTCATCCCAACAACCACGGCTATCCATGTATATCGCTGATGGTCCCTTACATCTATCCACCAATAAAGGAAAGATAGTATGAGCGATACCCAGCCGGCAGATGCCAGTACAAACCCGGCTGTACTGATCCGCTTAATGATGGGTGAAAGTCCTGTCAGGTCTGCGCCAAACCCGAGAACCAGTAATATGACCCCAGCTACAGCAAGTATGCCCACCTTGCGTTTACCATCTACTGCTGAGGATAATAATTTCCCTGCTGTTACTCCCCACACTGTATGTGCTGCTGTAGGAATGATATTGATGGCCACCCAGCCATCCTGATTGATCTTTCCCATCAACAGCGTATCCATATAGGCGCCGAAGTTATGGTACTCCACAAAGGGCTGGTCATACCCCGGCATCAGGATGCTACGGTAGAGGATGTCATTCAGCAGGATCAGGAATAGTCCTGTACAGACCTGGACGGTATAGGACCGGCCAATCACCAGGTAGGCAATGATACCGGTTACAGACAATTGGGTCAGCACATTCCATAGTTCCCACACCAGTTTACCTGCATATACGCAATGCAGGCCCGTTCCTAACAGGAAGAGCTTTGCACTGCGTATAGCGATATGCTTAAAATTCTGTTCCCAGTTAATACCTTTTCGTCGTTTGCTTTCATAGGATATATACATCGCCGTACCCGCCATGAACATGAAGGCGGGTTGCACCAGGTCCCAGAAACGCAAACCATGCCAGGGATGATGAAAGAATTGCCGGATAAAAGCATTGTCATGCCAGTCCCTGATCGACTCATATACCCGGCAACTTTCGCCCGCCAGTAATATCATGATCACTCCACGCATGACATCCAGCGATAATAAACGGCCGGTCTGTTTTTCCATTATTGATTGTTGGGTTACGTAGGAATTATTCAAAGTTGATGAGCACCGAAGACTGTCCCTTGTCGGGCATATCTCCCAGTGTGGCAGACCAGTCGCCCTTTGTTGCCTCAATACCAATGCGCAGGGCAGTCGTAGCAGCCAGGCCTTTCAGCTTCGCACGGGAGAGGCGCAGCTCGAACTTCAGCACACCGCCATCCTGTTGTTTAGTACCCAGGGTGTAAAACTCCGTCACCCCAGATGCGTCGAAAGTGAAGGCATTCTGAGCGCCCTTGTGATAGAACGCGTCAAACCAGTCGGCCAGCACCGCTCCTTCCAGTAACACATCATATCCTCCGTCGGGGAAGGTACCAGTTAGCAGTCCGGTTGCCGGGTTGTTATCAGTGTCCATATAAAAATCGAATATATCGGCATTTTCCGCCTTAGAATTCATTTCCAGGTACACATACACATACGAGGCGTCATAATCGAATTTTGCCCGCTTAAAATACTTTTCTCCTGCACCGGAAGTGATCTCATGATCCGTTACATGATCCCAGTCGGCCAGTGAGTTATCATCCATCTTTACAGGGGAGGTCTTGGCGATATACAATACCGTCGAACCCTCTGTTACCTTTCCATCTTTGGTAGTCGCATAAAGCGTAGGCACATACTTGCCTTTACCGGGATAGGTATGTACAGGGCTTTCCTCTTCCGAAGTAGTCCCATCTCCGAAATTCCATTTGTAAGACACCGCGCCTTCTGTTTTGTTGGTGAAGGTCACGTCATTGCCATTGATGCTGACCTCATAGAAAACATCCGCATCCGGTGTTACTTTATCGTCGCTGCAACCGCCGATAAGTGCAGCTGCTATCATAAAGAAGGTATATCTGAATAAACGCATAGTGATCAGGATTTTAGATTAAGGATTCTGTGAGCACAGTTTGTTGGTCTGGGTCTCGTCGATCGGAATGTAATAGATCACCCGTTTATTGTCCGGGGCAATGATCATATTCTCATATCCCGCGGGCTTCTTACTGAGATCTATATCCGATTCTTTCAGTCCCGGCAGATGATAACCCCAGTAAGTCCTGTTCATGCTTAATTTATTGCGGTACACATCAAATGTGCGGTGTCCTTCAAAAGCCAGCTCTATTCTTCTTTCCTTCAGTACTGTTTCAAGCGCTGTCTTGCCTGCAGGCAGTTGTCCGTTATATAATGAGCCCTGCAATCCCCTGTTCTTCCTGATCATATCCACGTCTTCCAGTGCAGCAGTGACATTACCTGCTTTGGCTTCCGCCTCTGCCTTGTTGAGATACATCTCTGCCAGCCGGAAAAGTATCGGGGAACTGAGCGTAGGACTCCCTCCCTGGCCGGAGAATTTCATGATATAATACGTTTCAATGCCATTCTTTTTCTGCAGATTTCCTGATCCGTCTTTCAATGGTACAATATAAGACCAGCGGATATCTTCCGGATGAGCGGACATGGTATCGCGCAGCGATTGCGAAGCAAACTCCTCTCCCCAGCCGGAATTGCCATCAGAGTAGATCATGGAGGCAATAGAACCGGCCTTACCATAATCATCTACAGTGGTAAAAGCCGCACAAAGGATCGTCTCTTTACTGCCACCTGCATTGGCAAACATAGAGGTATAACCTGCTGCGGTTTCCAGTGTGAACCTGCCGGAATTGATCACTTTATTGCTATAAAAAATAGTACTGTCATTATCTCCTTTATAGAGATACGCACGAGACAATAATGCCCATGCAGCCTCGCGGGAAGCATACTGTACACCACGTTGCTCTGCCATCAGCTCAGCACCTTTTGCTGCATCTGCAATGATAGAGGCATATACCTCTGCTACGGTTGATCGCGCCTTGGATGCAGGATCACTGGTAGACGTACGCAGGATAATGCCTGCTGCGGATGCATCTTCTGCATAAGGACGGGCATAGAACTTAGCCAGGTTGAAGTGACAGAAAGCCCGTAGGAAGTAACACTCCCCTATCAGCTGTTGCACTGTTGCATCCGGGTTCTGGATACCTTCAGCAGCTTCTATCACGGTATTCACATCATTGATGATCTTGTAGGAGATATACCAGAAATAACGGCTGTTTGTTTGCGTGGGCGTATGGTTAAGCGAGAAGCTGTAATACAACGGATCAGTAGTGGTTTGTGCGCAGACAATATCATCGCTGGCAAAATCACTCATCTGAAAATACTGCCGCAGGTACATATTGTTCAGGTCTGTAGTCCCATTGAACTCCACGTGATCCTTGAACAGCGCATATGCTCCATTCAATGCCTGTTTCAATCCCTGTGTTGTTTGTGTCAGGTTACCCGGAGTCAGGGAGTCGCTGGGACTAATGTCTTTCAGACAACTGCCGAACAACAGCGGGAACGTAAGTATGATAAGAAGAATTCTTGTTGTCATGTGCTGATAGTTTACTAAAACCTGATATTGATGTTAAACAGATACTGGCGGTTGTTCGGATATTTGAAATCCGATACGCCAGGCATTACATAACTGCCAGAGGTAATAGTTGTAGCAGGATCCTGTCCGAGGAACTTCGTGAACGTATATACATTATCTGCCGTCAGGGAAAGCGTTACACCATCCATATGCCAGCGGCTCACCCATAATTTAGGCAGCTTATAAGACAGTGAAATATTACGGATAGCGAGGAAGTCGCCGTCTTTCAGGTAACGGGTGGATGTTTCTGTAGAATTAGCGGCGTTCTGCGGACTAGGCTCCGTAGCCACATCTCCCGGGTGTGTCCAGATCTTATAACCTGAAGGCAGTTTGATCTGGTTGTAGTAAGGCTCGTTACCATCATTCATCACAAAGCGCAGACTGTTACTGAACACCTTATTACCTGTCAGGTAATAGGCATTCACACTAAGAGATATGTTTTTGTATGTCCATTGTGAGTTAAAACCTCCCTGCAGTTTCGGCAAAGCAGAACCCACTTCCTGGTAAGTAGCACTGGCATAATCGGAAGTAGCCGTGCGTGAGATCTCTTTACCATTGGCGTCTCTGTTAATCACTTCCCATTGCGGCGCTCCTGTTTCTTTATTTACCCCCAGCCATTTAGGCATGTAAAACTCGTACAGGTTACCATCATTCCGGTATATCTGGGAGATGCTCCAGGTAGGCTGTGTACGTGTGATATCACTGGGCAGGTCTCTCAGTTTATTAGTGTTATAATTGAGATTCAGGTCTGTTGTCCATTCAAAGTCGTTCGACTTGATATTGATCGTGCTGATGGTGAACTCTATTCCATTATTAATCACCTGTCCTACGTTCTCCCAACGCTGTTCAAAACCTACTGACAGTGGTTGTGGCACCTGCAACAGCAATTTATCAGTTACGTTGTTATAAGCATCTATCGTAAGGTTGATCCTGTTGAACAGACCGATGTCCAGTCCCAGGTTCAGCTGTCTTTTACTTTCCCAGGTCAGGTCAGGACTGGGCAATTGTGAAGGCGTAGCGGCCGTACCACCGTTGTACTGACTGCTCAGAGAATAGAGTCCCAGGTAACGGGAAGAGCCTATATCCTGTGTACCGGTTACGCCATAGCTGGCTCTCAGTTTCAGGTTGCTGAACAGTTTATTACCCAACAGGAAATCCTCATTGCTGATCTGCCAGGCCGCAGATACTGCGGGGAAAGAACCATAACGGCGGTTGGAAGGGAATGCGGTAGAACCATCCACACGATAGGATCCCGTCAGGAAATATTTATCCCTGTAACTATAGTTAATCTGTGAGATAAGGGATTGTATAATAGACTGGTCATTAGAACCTGTTACCAGCTGGTTGTTAGATACGACATTCAATACTTTCAGTCCTTCCGGCAAGCCTTTACCGGACGCCCCCAATATTTCCGTTTTACTGTTTTCTATCGCAATACCGGCCAGACCACTGATGGTATGATCACCTTTACGGAAGTTAAACTTCAGCAGGTCATTGGAAATGATCCCGTAAGATAAAGTGCTCAGTTCATTCAGGAAACCAGTACCGTTATATTGTCCGGCCACTACTGATGAATAATAATCGGTCCCCTTATTGTAGCTCACAGCAGCCCTGTTGCTGCTGGAGAAAGACAGCCAGTCGGTGATATTTACATTCAGGCCCAGGTCATAATTGACGTCAAAGTTCTTATACGGGTGATTCGAGTTTTTAATGGTGTGTATAGGGTTGACTTTATCCCTCGACCACCATTTAAAAGTGGAGTTACCATCTACATATACCGGCTGACCGTTAGCATCGTAGGGATTATCCCATGGCATGTTCAGGTAAGCGTAGTATACATCATCGTAGTTATAACTTTTACCGGTAGATCCGCTGATGTTGATATTATTGCTGACACTCACATGTTTAGAGAAATGATAGGTGGAATTTCCACGCAGGTTGATACGCTGGTACCCGGTATTCATGAAAGTACCCTTTTCATTATAGTAGGAAAGACCAGTATAATATTCACTCTTCTCTGTGCTGCCGCTGGCTGACAAATAGATATTCTGCATAGGGGCTGTCTCGAACATGGTATTCAGCCAGCTGTAATTCTGATCGCGCAGGGTTCTGGGTCTTTCGGCGTAAAACTTGAGGATATCAATCTTATAGGAATTATTATCAGTGCCTGGGATATAGTCCCGGTAGAATTCTTTATGACGTTCATACAACTCGCTGCCGTTCATCATCTTCATCTTGCCAAAGTCTGGTTTGCGGAAGCCCGTAGTCACCTTTGCTTCAAAACGCACCTTACCCAGTTTAGCCTTTTTCGTTGTGACGATGATCACCCCGGCATTGGCCTGTGAACCATACATAGCGGTAGCGCCTGCATCTTTCAATACGGTGATGCTTTCAACGTCATTGGGGTCATAGTTACCACCAATGATACCATCCACCACAAACAGGGGGCTTTGTGAAGCATTCACGGAAGACACACCTCTCAGGCGGAGTTCCGCCGCAGTACCTGGCACACCGGAGCTGTTCACTACCTGCAGACCGGCTACCTTTCCCTGCAGCATGCTACCTACGTCATTGGTGGTAACATCCTTCAGTTTCTCAGATGATACAACAGTCACAGCGCTGGTCAGCTCACTTTTCTTTTTGTCGCTATATCCCACCACCACTACTTCATTAAAGTTGCGGGTATCTTCTTCCAGCTGCAGATGGATCTGCGCAGCGGCAGGTATTTCTTTGGTAGCGAAGCCTATATTGCTGATCACCAGCACATCACCGGGGTGCAGATCGCGCAATACGAAACGCCCTTGGCTGTCAGTCTGCGTACCTTTCTTTGAACCCTTCACCAGTATAGTGGCGCCGGGCAAAGGCACATTATTGCTCGTGCTGATCACGCCTGTTGCGGTAATGAGCGAATCGGCTGCCGACCCGGGGCTACTTCCCGGAGGGGCTAGTTTCTTAATAACAAAGTTCTTTCCTTCAAGTGCATATGCTATCTGCTGGTTGCGGAGGCAGAGGTCCAGTACTTCCTGTACAGATGCCTCTTTCACATGGAAGGTAACGGGAATGGTATTGGCAAGCACCCTTTCCGAATAGATGATAGACACACCGGTCTGGGTGATAATCTCTGCGAATACATCCCGCAGGGGCATATTTTTCGCGTTTAAAGTTACCTTCTGGGAATACCCGGCAGCACTCACATGCAGGATGGTTACCAGCAGCAGGAACGTGGTCAGTTTCATAACCAGGCAAATTTTGGTTGATAGCCCGCGCGGAGAGCGGGCCTGTACATAACAGTCGAAATGCATACTTTTGCAGTGTTTGGTGGTACTTAAATGGTCTTACAGCGATTATTATGAGAACACCAGATAAGTTGCCGGAGGTGTTGCGAGCATCTCCGGTTTATTTGATTGTCCTCCTGGTTGATATTTACTACGGTAATACGATTACCTTTCTTCCTTCGACCTTGAAATGATTATAGCCGTTTCCTTCCAGCAAAGCCAGTATATCGGTCAGCTGGAGGTTTCTTCCAATACCGCCCCCATACAATTCCGTTCCGGGACTGGTCGTGTAGACGATATCTACATCGTACCAGCGGGCCACTTCCCTCAGAATAGCGGGCAAAGCCATGTTATTGAATACAAACAATCCGTTCTTCCACGCGGTTACTTTTCTGATGTCTGCTGTTCTGACCGTAAGCTGATGGTCTTCATTGTTGATTACCGCCTGTTGGCCTGGGCGTAACAATTGTTCATGGCTGCCTTCCTTCACCTGGATGCTGCCTGTCAGTAACGTGGTATTAATAGTGGCTTCGTCCCTGTAAGCCATGATATCGAAGTCGGTACCCAGCACCTGTACCTCCATATTCTGCACTTTTACCTTAAATGGCTGCCGGGCATTGGCAGCTACTTCGAAGTATCCCTGTCCCTCCAGTTCCACCACTCTTTCATTGCCGGTAAATGCGGTAGGATAACGCAACATGGAGGCTGAGTTCAGCCATACTTTGGTGCCATCGGGCAATACCACTCTGAATTGTCCTCCTCTGGGGGTAGTCAGCTTGTTGTAGTGTACGCTGCCGTCTGTGGGCTGATTGCCATATGATAATTGTCCGTTTTGCTGCTGAATAGCCACTCCTCCCTGCCTGATCACCTGTTTGCCGGCACTGTCCAACGTTACCACCGAACCATCTGCCAGGGTCAGCATGGCCCTGTTGCTGCCAGGCGCAATCAATACCATACCTTTCTGCACTGCCAGCTCTGGCTGCTGTCCGGCTTGTCTGCGTCCCAGGAGCCAGTAGGCGGCGCCTGCCAGCAGGAGGACCGCTGCTGCCGCAGCTACCCGTTTCAGGATGATGACCGTCCCGCGGGATGGTGACACCGGCTTTATCTGCTGGTATGCCTGCTCATAATCGATATCCGGTACCGGCAGTTCGGCATGCCAGCTCTCTTCCAGGAAACGGTCGAGCGCTTCCGGATCATCTCCCTTACCAATAGCTGCAAAAAGCTCATCCAGCTCTTCCCGGCTGCATGATTTATTCACATAACGTTCTAAGAGATAAGCAATTCTTGTTTGATGATCAGGCATATAATAGTAAAGACGGATGTCAAAGAAAAAAGGACCGCGGATATGTAAACTTTTTTTTTCAGGGGGTGACCAGCACGAACAGGACAAATAATAATTCCGAATGCCGGGACAGGAATTGACGAAGGAACCGCAAGGTTTCCACCTGGACGTTTTTCACCCGGCTTTTAGACAATTGCAGCCGGCTGGCAATGGTGGCGTGATCCAGGCCCTCCTGCCGGCTTAAATAGAAGATGGTACGCTGTTGCTCGGTAAGTCGGGAAAGGGCGGCATTGATCAGTTGCTGGCTTTCCCGGGCATCCAGTTGCAGGTCAAGGGCATCTGCCACGCCGGAGATATTCGACCATACATGGTCCACCAGTTTTTGCTGCTGCGCTATTTTCCGGAGATGGTCCAGGGTTTTATTCCTGGCGATAATAAAGATATAATTACCGGGATTGACGATGGGTGGTAATTGCTCCCGGTTGGCCCATAGTTTCAGAAAGGTGTCCTGCAGGATGTCTTCAGCATCTACGGCAGAATGGGTCAGATGGAACACAAAAGCAGCTACCTGCCTGCTATGCCGGTCATATAACTCCTTAAAGGCGCTTTCATCGCCTTTTTTCATCCTTAATAACAGGTCGGTATCGGTATCTGGCTGCATGCGTAAAACCGCTGTTTCCCTTTAGCTGCTTAAAATGTTATCCAGCTAAAAATACAAAAAACTAGACTTATCCTTCCTATATTGCATCCCAATTATTATATCAGATAAATCCCCTATTCCTATGCATGCTCCGGGTACCCTCTACGAGGCTTCAGGCCAGTTCATACCCAAACGCCTGGCAATTTCAACACTGATCGGTATAATACTGGCGGTCTTTATAGGCTGGCTGTATTATCTTCTCAGCCTGGTCAATCCAATTATATACCTGAATTTCATTGTACTGGGCCTGGCAATGTTTGGCGCCGCCGCGGCATTCACAATCATTCTTTATCATAGCCAAAGCAGGCACACAAAGCTCAATACCGCCATCGTCGTCTTGCTCTGTTATTTGACCTGGTCGTCACAATGGGCATTTTTCAATCTGCACTGGCATTTGGGGTATTCCTTCTGGGGAGGCCTTTTAAATCCCCTGACCACTTTAAAGATCATTAGTGCCCGGGGAGACCAGATCGATATAGGGCACTTTTCTTTTCGCGGAGGATTCCAATACCTGTGCTATATAGCAGAACTGGCAGCTTTTATGCTGGCAGCCAAATGGGTAACCGCTTCCAAAGACTATTTCTGTGAAGACTGCAAGCAATTTTATACGCAGCGGGCATCTCATCTTGTGGAACCGGAAATAGAAAACTTCCATCTGCTGCAGGAAATGGGAGGAACAGATCATCAATACCGGTTCCTGCCCCAGCTTGTATTTGTAAAGAAGCTGACACCGATATATGCAGCGCAAAAGCCTGTTGTGAAAGTAACGCTCCACTATTGCGCTAAATGCCACGAGAATAACATCGTGAGCGTATCTTCTTTTATGCAGGACCTGGACAGTACTAATAAGTTAACAACGCCGCTGATAAAGGAACAGCCAATAACGACGGGTATGTATATCGCTAAAGCTACAGCAGATGCCTTACAGCGAAAATTCGCCTGACAGGTATTCACAAACAATACATTCAACATAACGCAAAGGGACCCCTACTGGAGTCCCTTTCTGTTGGTTTCGACGAATCTGAACGGAACCGCTGCCAAGGTTGCCCTGAGACAGCAGCCTTATATTGTTGCAAAATGTAAGGCAGCGATCCCCTTCAGATAGTCCCCGTTTATATTATGATCACTTTTTCCCGATTAAGCTGGTCAGCTTCTCTTCCAGCTGATTTCCCTTCAGGTTCCTGGCGATGATCTTTCCTGTTTCATCTATCAGTACGTTCTGAGGTACTGCGGAGATTTTGTACAACTGGGCTATTTCGTTCTTCATGAACTTCAGATCAGACACATTATAACCAGTCAGTCTGTCTTCACTGATCGCCTGATTCCATTGTTCCCTGCGACTTTCCAGCCCTACGTTTATCACCACAATCTTCTTGCTGTCATACCCTTTCACGATCTGTTTCAGTTCCTGGTTCTCGATCCTGGAAGCTGAGTTCCAGCTACCCCAGAAGTTCAGTAATACAAGCTTTCCTTTGAAGGAAGAGAGTGTTACCTTGTTACCATCCGGATCCTTCTGTGTAAAATCAGGAGCCTCAGTACCTACAGCAGCCTGTTTAGACTCGAGCAATTTCTTTTGAAATGCCTTTCCCCGTATAGTCTTTTTAGTTTTATCACTTAATATTTTATAAAGTGGTTCTACATCCGCATAGTCTACGAAGGCGCCTGCATATTCATCCAGCACATCAATGCTGATATACAGTTCAGGATTCTGCTGAATAAACTCCTTCATTTTCACTTTCCGCTCTTCCATTGCAGCGCGGAAACGTTCCATGTAGTTTCTCTTCGCAGCAAGTCCCTGTGTACTAACGTCAGAGAACATAGTATTGGATGACTCCTCGGTCAGTTTTTCAATCTTCGCATTGATCTCAGACATAAACGTCTGGTACTGTAGGTATTCGTCCTGTGTCTTACTTCCTGTTGCTTCGAAGTTTGCGATATCTTCATCGGAAGTCAGCCAGATGTTGGCGCCGGGTTCGATATACAAATGCGCAATGTTCTTAGCGCTGAAAAAATTCACTGGCTCACCATTCCTGCTTACCATCAACAGTGCGTTCACCGGGTAAGGTACGTACTGCATAATCTTGAAAAAACCATTCTCTACGTATGCTGAATCATATACAACATCACCGTCTACTGAATAACCTAAATAAACCACTGCCGGTGCTGGTAGTTTCCCGAGTTGGCCCCTGATATAGAAACTTGTCTGAGCAAACATTGGCATCGATATCAAGCACGCCACGAGAAACATCAAAATTCTGTTCATCTGTTATAACCTTTATAAAATGCTATATGAAATGTTGGAGATAATCAAAAAGACAAATGCGCATTATCGTTTGAATTATTCGTTTGACTATATGACAACATTTTTCACCCAATAAGCGTACAAGCGTTAAAAATTTTTTTAAAGTATTTGTTTCTGGCCCTGTGAAGTGATTTTTTGACAATCGGGCATAAAAAACGCGTAACTGATTTTGTTTCCGCTATTTAAAAGGCAATCTGGATAAAAATCCCGGATAGTAGCCACAGTCAAGTACTTTCATCAAAACAATTGATTATCACCGATTGAATAATTTTTTTCCTCGTATGAGCATATCCGTGAAAAAATATTTTATCCCCATAAGCAATAAAAGGCCTTCTTATATATAATAAATTATTAAATTGTATCCGGAGATAAGAAAAATTCTATCAAAAAGACAAGGCCTATGAGCAAAAAGCTACTTACCCTATTATTTTGTATTGCCGTTTCCACGTTCTCGTTATTTTATGGAAATGCTGCAGATGCGAAGGTTGCTAAAGCAACATTTACTGAAATCGGATATCAGAAAGATGCTGATTACTATTATACCTTTTACGTAAATCTTGGTAAAGACGATACAACACCACTGGCATATATTCAGGTACAGAAAAATGCTACCGGCACCGTATTGAAGCTGGAAAACTTCAAAGGCAATGTGGCGTACTGGAAAGGCTCACAGTTTACGATCAGAAATGAGGCAACCGTTTCGTTCTATGATGGAGAGAAGCTGGTGGAGAAGAAGTTGACAGGTGTGATTGAAGGTGGGGTAAAGATGTAAAACTAACCGATCAAATAAACAGGAAAGTCCTGAAGGCTGTTGCAAAAACAGTTTTCAGGACTTTTATAAATTCTTCTAATAATCGACCATGTCCCTTTTTAATCCCAACTCCCCGACAACGTCACCTCAAACACCTCATTCCCTACTTCCATTGCCAATGGGAAAATGATCTTGTACTTATCCATATTCACCTTTGCAGAACTAATCATCCCATCAGTATCACCCCATAACTGCACATAACATGTATTTTTATAAAACGGTTGTTTCACCGCCGATTCCAACCCAAGCGTAGCCGGCAAGGGCAGATCTGACGGATAGGATGCCGACTTGCCAACAACTCTCGCTGTATCCGCTGCATCCACGATCTTAATATAAATACGCTGCTGGCTCAATGCGGCTCCTTTATAAGCAGTAAGCGTAACTGTCTTTAATTTAAATTTCTCGTCTTTCTTGCTGCATGCGCTGATACCAACGACCAGCAGGAAAGCTAATATGATATGTTTCATTTGCTTTGATTAATTGAATAAATGATTATGCCGGCGACAACCTGCGGGAACGCAGATAAATAACCGTCCGATTCAGATAAGGAAAGAAGACGATCAACAACAGCGTGACAATCAGCATAACCGACATCAGCTCATAGTAATCCATCGCGAACCTGATCTGTACCTGTTTATTAACCGCATTTACCAGCAGCTTACTCGCTCCCCTACCCGATTGCTTCAACGGCAGCCCTTTGGATAACAGATTTCCCGAATGCAATAATAAAACCTGCCGTGCAGCATTATCGACTTTAGTCAGATGATCCTGAAACGCATTGTAATGCCTGCTCTTCTCATACAGTTCGCAAAAATTGATGACAGCAGCACTCGCACAAAAACCAATATATCCCATGGTGGAGCAGATAGATGTGGCAGATGGTCCGGCCGCGACTGACACAGAAGAGATTGCGTATATAATGGTTGGCACCAGGATTATACCTACGCCCAGTCCCTGTACCAGAAGTGGTAAGTAAAAATTATCTTCATTCGCCTCTGTATTGAACAGAAAAAACATGACCATATGAAAACCAAGCAACAGTAAAAAGCCCGGAAACCAGATCCACCGGATACTCTTCTTTTGCAGGATCATTGCACAGGAAATAATAACCCCGACTATAAGTCCTGCAAGATTAAAGCTGTTAATATAACTGATGTGCATAGGGTCCAGCCTGAGCACTGATGCGAAAAATGAATTGGTCACATTCATCGCAAAACGGCATATATACAGCACAAAGATCAGGAAGATCGCAAACCTGAAATTCCGGAACCGGAATATCTCCAGATCAAGGTAAGGGCGTTTCATGCTCTTTTGTCGCGCGATATAGATGATAACACTTACCGCAATCGCCAGTACACTATAAAAGATACGCGTATCTTCAAGCCAGTAATACTCCTGACCATAGATAGTTACATAGCCAAGCAATGTCAGTATCAGACTCCAGTATACAAAACTCTGCCAATCCAGTTTATACAAAGGAAAACGTACATTCAGCCTGACATTGTTCATACACGCCATTATCGAGCATAGACAAGGCAGGTAAGAGAACAACGCTACTTTATATACCCAGTTAAAATCGTACGAATCGATCAGATCTGCCGTCACCAGGTTGCTGAAAGGCAGGATACAGATCAGCATACCGAAAAATACGGAGAAGCTGATCTCCCTGGCCCTTTCACTATGCAGTCTTGTAAACATCAGGGATAAGGACAGGTTTACTGTACTGGAAAACAGCATGCCCTGGAAAAAGCGGACAGGAAAGAGAATATACAGCTCATTCGTATGATAGCAGGCCAACGTAGTTAATATTTCCAGTACTGTGAATATCACAAAGTATTCCTTTGCCGCCAGGTATCTGAAAAAACGCCGTTCCAGGCTATAAAAGCCTACATAACCGGCATAGAACAGCGCTACCGAAAACTGTATGTCCGCCGGCTCACTGCCATAAAATCCAGCCGCTGCATTGATATTCGCAAAGGGTAGAAAAAACAGCACCAGTGTGGGCAGGATAAGCGAGAACAATATGATCTTGATCGCCCATTCCGGCACCCAGTGTTTGAATATCGGGATGCCGTTAACCATTATGCTGCTGATTTTTATGCACGTAAACATTCACATTCATTCCCACCTTGAGGAGTGACCGCTGTTGTTTGTCGGCATCCACTCTGATCCTCACCGGCACACGCTGTACGATCTTTACATAGTTGCCGGTCGAATTGTCCGGTGGCAGCAGCGAAAAGCTGGAACCTGTCGCAGGCGACAATGAAATAATCGTCCCTTTGAACTCACGGTCGGGATAGGCGTCTGCGGTGAACTTCACTGTATCGCCGATATGCATACCTGCAATCTGCGTTTCTTTATAGTTGGCCACTACCCATTTATCAGTTTCATTATTCACGATGTAGGCCAGCACTTCGCCGACATTGATCATCTGCCCCACTTCCACTGTACGGCGGCCCATTCTGCCATCATAAGAAGCGGTGATCACGGTATAACTAACGTCCAGTTTATTCCGGTCCAGCAGGGCTTTCAGTCGCGCGATCTCAGCCTTTACTACGGCCTTTTCCGCAACAACATCTCCGATCTTCGATTCCGCAGCCTTATAATTTTCATTGGCTGTTTCATATTCACTTTTATTGACGTCCAGCGCCGCCTGAATATCCTCCAACTTTTGTTTGGTGGCAGATTCCTCCTTATACAACTGGGAGTACCGGTCAAAATCAAGCTGCTGTTTCCATACTCTGGCAGCATTGGCGTTAATCTGCGCCTTCGCTGAGCTGGCGCTCTTTCCCAGGGTGACAGTATTACTTTCCAACACCTGCAACTGCGCTTCCGCCTTTTGTATGGCAGCTTCCGTCTGGGCTACCTGCAGCGTGTATTCCCTATCGTCGATCAACAGCAGCGTGTCCCCCTTTTTCACATTCTGGTTCTCCTCAAATTTCACCGCAACAATAAACCCTCCTGCCCTGGAGATCACCGGGTTTACATATTCCTGTACCTGGGCATCATTTGTCAGTTCATATTCCCTGTACTCCCAAAGTGTGTATCCGCCCCAGATTGCCAGCGCTACGATAGTGATACCGGCGATCCATCCGGTGATCCTGGTAATAATACGATCTGTAACTGTGTATTTCTTTTTCATTTGTTTAAAGAACTCCGATAATATTTTGCAGTAAGTAATATTTATTCTGCGCCATAATACGCGCGGCGGCAAGTTCAAAGCGGGTTTGCAATAACTGTACATCCGCATCCAGCAGGTCTGTGATCAGGGATGTCTGACTGAAATAAGCGTTCCTGATAATGCGTGCATTCTCTTCAGCATGAGCTACATTCGCTTCTGCCACACCAATCTGCACCAGCGATTCCTTATACCGCAGGTAGGCTTCTTTGACCTGCTGCCTCACTTTATCTTCCGTATCCTTATGGGCCACTTCCTCTTTCTCCAGTTCCAGCCTTGCAGCACTTACCTTGTGTGTATTGTGGTACAGCTCCGATAAGGGAATTGAAGCCTTTAGACCGGCCACCCCAAGTGAATACCAGGCGGGATTGTATGGGAACAGGAAGATCTGAGGATTGGCATACGAGAAGTCGCTGTAGAGTCCAAGCTTCGGCCTGAAATTAGCCTTCACCTGTCTGAGATGCACCCTGCTGATCTCCGTTTGTTTCTCCGAAAGATGATATTCAAAAGAAGAATGTAAAGCAGACGCCAGATAATCTTCGTAAGACTGGCCAGCTACTTGTTCCTGCTCAAATTCTGTCGGCATGACGATCCGTTCATCAGGTTCACCTATAATTATATTGAGCTTTTGTGCAGCAACAAGAATATCATTCTCTATCGTCACAAGCGCCATCTTACGCCTTGAAAGTTCCAGCTCCACACGTAGTACATCGCTTTTCAACACAACGCCATGCTGCTGGAATGATCTGATCTCACGTAACTGCTTCTCCTGGTCGCTGATATCCTGGATGATCAGTTTCCGGAAGATCTGTGATTTCTGCAGGTCCAGATAAAGCGCCGCTGTCTGATAGCGGATGTCTGATGTCGTCTCATCACGCCTGATCTCTGTCAGCTGATGTAACAACTTACTTTCTTCGATCTTCAGGTTTAATTTATTACCGTTGTACAGGTTAAGATAAAGGTCCGCACCGGCCTTATACAATGTGTGGATGATCTCATGTTGCTGTGTATGCGGGGAGAAAAGGCCATTCTCATAGATGGGCATATTCGATGCCTTTTCCACGCTACCCGACATTTTTATTTCAGGTAATCGTTCCATTCTGGCATCCTTAATCTCTTCTTTGGCAATAGCGCTGGCCTTTCTGGTAATTTCAATCTGCCGGCTGTAAGCTTCTGCCTTATGCCAGGCTTCCGGCAATGTCAGCCGTATCGTATCTCCGGCCTGACCAAATGAGGCATTGCCGGCCAATAGTCCGGCCAATGCGATGATAATCTTTCTGTAATACATATTCGGAGCGCAAAGTTATATGGCCTGCTCATGTGTCATTTTTCCGAAATAGCCAACTTTTTCGGTATTCCCGCCAATTTTTGAACTAGCTTTGAAGCGAGAGAATAATCCGAAGATAAAATGGGACTTATTGCTGCTTTACCCGATATAGACAATCGGCCGGATAGCGTTTTTGTTATGCATGAGCGGTCTGAAAAGTTGATACCCCTCCATACACACAAGAAAGGACAGCTCAGTTATGTGGAAGGAGGTCTTGCCTACATTACTACCGAAAGCAAAACATATGTGGTACCCGCACGCCATTACTTCTGGATTCCCCCAGGCATTGTGCACGAATTGAAGATGGGTATTTCAGCAACTGTTCTGAGGTCATTATATTATTATGCAACTGACGATAGCAAGCATGAGTTTTATCAACGCTTAGGCATCTACCCTGCCAGCGAGCTGCTGATACAGATGATCAAATATACGGAGCGCTGGGATGAACGTCATGTGGATTGGAAAGATGATAATTTTGAATTCCTGGTAGCCCTGAAGAATATGTTACCAACCCTCAACCAGACATCGTTACCTGTTATACTGCCCAATACGGATCACTTGCAAATGCAGGCGATTATGCAATACCTGGAAAAACATTTAGACCAGAAACTAACGATCGCCGACATCAGCAAACACTTTGCCATGAGTGAACGCTCCCTCTCCCGCCTGTTCCAGACCGAACTGCATATTTCCTTCTTACAATATGTGAAAACACTTCGTATGATCACCGCTATAGAGATGATCGTCAAGACTCAGAAGCCGATCTCCGCAATCGCTTACGAAGTGGGTTATACGAATGCAGGCGCATTCAGCGACGCCTTCTACGACTTCACTATGCTTCGCCCTTCAGATCTCAGATCACATTGATGATATCACATTGATGATAATGACAAGAGGCGTATCAAACATAATTTGATACAACCTCCTTTCACCTGATAAGCTAAAGACCCCAACCAGTTATAGGAGCGCGCAAGTAGCACGCGGTTTCAGATGGGAATGTCGGGCCTTCGGCTCTCTGGTGATACGACCGATGCTGTCCAATCCATATTCAGCGCCCCTATTCGCTTGACAACGTCCAATAGCATTCCAGAGAGGCGCCGACCGACATCCCATACTGAAACCGAAGCTACTTAGCGTAACCATTTTCGTTGGTAATCGTTACAATAGTCCTTTTACAACGCCGTTTCATCCGCACCTATATCCACCCTGTTATTCTGCTTCCTCGACTGTTTATCTATATCCAGCTCTCCTGATGCCGGCACAAAAGCAGGATCACCTGCATTGATACAAGCCGAGCCACTGGCCAGGTGCAGATTCAGCGCTGCTGCCGTATTATTCACGAAAGAAGGATTACCATAAGTCGAATGCGCATCCAGTCCTGTACCCGCCTGAAAACCAGCCAGTGTGGTATAGAACCCGTCATTGCCCCAATCAAACGTGGAAGCACTTCCTGAACTGGTATAATATCTGTCATAATCCATTGCCAGATTGGTAGTAGTGTATCCCAGTAATTTGATCACTACGATATCGCTGGCTGATTGTATAATGTTATTGGAGAATGTTACGTGATCAGTATTCTGCAGACTGATCTCGCCTCCCCAGCCGCCTTTTGTATAATTTTTAAAAAGTGTGTTATTGCTGATAGTAGAATAAGCCACCTTACTACCAGAGGCATTCGAACCTATCAATAATCCTGCATCTATGTTATTATAGATAAAATTGCTGCGAATATTGATCCCCTCAGCCGTATTATTAGGGTTCTCACAACCAACAGTAATACCTGCGCCGTTATTAAAAGAAGTATTTCCTTCAATATTGATCCAACGGCCGCCATCTACATAAATACCTCCGCTGGTAGCTACCGGCGAAATACAGTTATAGACAACATTACCTTTTACATTTCCATTCCTGGCAAAGTTTACGCTGTCAGGCGCACCTGTCCAGCCATAATGTCCGGTCATATCTATTCCTATATTCCTGATATGGTGTACGATGTTATTTTCAATCAGGAAGTTATTGACGTTCCCCCCAATGGTCATCGCCTCACTATAACCGGGATTACAGGCATATACCTGGTTGCTGCCGAAATATATCTCGCTATAAGCAGTAGGTGTTGAGCCAACCAGTATCAGCGGATTGGCATTGTTTCCGGAGTTCGGCATCGCGGTGGAATCTGCTGTCCAGCCGATGTTATAGATCCGACAGGAGGTTATCTGCACATCTGTACCCGTTCCTTCGATATGGATACCGAAAGCACCCGGCCTGATATTATTGGCGATACGGATGTTATTGATCCGTATATGGCTTTTACTGACCACATGAAGCAGCGCAGGTCTGCTGTCATTCGTGGCGCCTACACCATCAATAATGACAGTACCGCTGGCATAGTTTGTCAACGTGATGGGTTCAGCAGCAGAAGCGCCGGAATGAGGCCACTCAAGCCGTTCCTTATAGGTACCGCCTGCTACATATATAGTAGCTCCAGCCCCTTCGGTCGTCTTGTCCAGCGCCTTCTGAATAGTTTTGAGGGCGGTGCTCTCTGAAGTACCGGCGTTGGCATCATTACCGGAAGTTCCGTTAACATAGTAGCTCGTGATAGCCAGCGCACCGGCTTGCAGGGTGTCTTTTTTGATCAGTTCACTTTCTTTTTTACTACATGAAATGAGGGTGGCCATTAACAGGCATGCAATAGCATTTTTCATTGTTGTTGGGTTTAATGGTTATGTCAATACTGTTAAAGACGAAACTCCCGATAGAAAGGACCGTTTAAGCGGATAATTCCTTGAAAATAAATAAATAGTAAAAAAATACCATTTACATCAATTTAATTTACAGTGGAATTAGGGAGAATTGACAAAAATGGCATAGTTTTGTCTACTGTACTGTATATTGATAAACCAAAAAATCAGGCTATGAAACAGTTATTTTTGAGCTTAGCAACAATCGTCACGCTATTCGCCTGTAATAACAAACCATCTCAGGAAGAGGCTATTGAAGCTGCCAAACAGGAAGCAGTAGACTCTGTTAATGCTGTTAACGAAGTAAAACAGCGTACCATCGATTCAATGAAGACTGTTAAAAATATCCGTGAGCACAGTGCACCAGCCACTGTTCATCACAGCAATAGCGGTAACGATAACAGCGCGCCGGCAGCAACAACTGCCACCACCACTACTACTGAAAAGAAAAAAGGTTGGAGCCACACTGCAAAAGGTGCTGTAGTGGGTGCAGGTACAGGTGCAGTTACCGGTGCTATTCTTAACAAGAACGACCGTCTGAAAGGTGCGGCTATCGGTACTGTTGTGGGTGCTGGTGCAGGTGCAGGTATCGGCGCGATCGTAGATCATCAGAAGAAGAAGAAAGAAGCTGCCAAACAGCAGTAAGCGCTTGTCAGCTTGAAATTATAAATAAGTCCCGGGTACGTAATGTGCCCGGGATTTTTTGTTATAAGCCCGAGGCCGAAAAATGACCAGCGGTTATTAAAACCGCCTGATTATACCTACTTTTTCATTCTCGTTGCAAACCAACGCTTATTGTCATGCTGAAGAAGTATTCATCTCTACTGCTGTCTCTTTTCCTGTTTGCGCAAATAAAGGCACAGTCATCTTATCCAACGCCTGTAGAAGGCACCTATACCGTTGAAAATTACATTTTTGAGAATGGGAAAAAACTGCCCCTGATGAATTTGCACTATTACACGATAGGCACTCCGCGTAAGGGCAAGGATGGAAAAGTAATGAATGCAGTACTAATCATGCATGGCACTACTGCATCTGCTGCCGGATTCATGGGAAAACAGTTTGCCGGCCAGTTATTCGGCCCCGGTCAGTTACTGGACGCCAGCAAATACTTTATCATACTGCCTGACGCTATTGGTCATGGTAAATCCAGCCGCCCGAGCGACAGCCTGCATATGCATTTCCCGGCATATACTTACAACGACATGGTGACTGCTGAATATATACTGCTCACTAAACATCTGGGTGTCGACCATCTCCGCCTGGTAATGGGTACTTCCATGGGCGCCATGCACACCTGGATATGGGGATACGCCTACCCCAACTTCATGGACGCTATGATGCCGCTGGCCTGTCAGCCAGCCCCTATCGTAGGCCGTAACAGGATGATGCGCAAAATGGCCATTGACCTGATCAAAATGGACCCGGCATGGCAGAATGGGGAATACAAATCACAGCCAACTATGGGATTGACGGGTGCCCTGTCCTCTTTCTTCTTCATGAATAGCAGTCCGCTGCAACTGCAACTTTCTGCGCCTACAAGAGAGACCGCCGATTCACTGGTAGTGCGAATGAGGAGAGCCAGTCTGGCCTCCCTGGATGCGAATGACGTTATTTATGCACTGGAAGCCTCGCGTTATTATAATCCTTCTCCTTATCTCTCGAAGATTAAAGCGCCTGTTTTCGCTATCAATTCAGCCGATGATGAGATCAATCCTGCAGAACTGGGCGTAATGGAAAGAGAGATCAAAAAAGTAAAGAACGGAAGATATATTCTGCTTCCTATTACAGACAAAACAGTTGGTCATGGCACTAATTCACTGCCTGCCGTGTGGGGACACTATCTGAAAGAGCTGTTAGAGATTTCAGAGAAATAATATGCAACTATACAGCGTGCCCCTTAAAGAAGCCTGGGATTCTTCTTTAAGGGGCACGCTTTTAAATAAGGTAATGTCTCAATTTGAAATGATGCTACTATCTCACAATCCCAAGGCTGTCAAGTGAAGCCTGGATATTTATCAATCGGGCATGAACGGCTCCAAGCTGCACCTTTTCTTCACCAGCTTTGGCGTTAAGGCCTTTGTACATATAGCCCGCTATCCTTTCATTTATATTATTAGCGCTATCCTTAAGCAATTTCTGTTCACTTAAAAGGCTTGTCTGCAGGTTATTGCGATTGCATCCACAAGCAAATATCACGAGAAGGGATAAGATGGCTGAAAATTTCATCTGAAGTTTTATTTAACGTTGGAAAGGGATATATTTCATGCAATATAACAAATACATGTATACGCTGTCCAGCGTTTGAGCGCCTTATTTATAGTAATACTTGGAAAGCATTAAGAAACTTACGGTAACTTTACGCCATCTCAATCATGGCACATGAAATACTCGGACTCGTCGGCGGTACCAGCTGGGCTTCTACCATAGACGACTATGCCCTGGGTGAGTGAACCTACTTCCTCCCTGCCCTCAAAACCAGGAGGAATCCTGCTACTACCAGCAGCAACAGTGAAAATATAAACGTCGCCCATCCCCATCCTGTCAGTACAACACCCGTAGCTGTACCGATGATGGCGGAACCGGCATAGTAGAACAGCCAGTAAAGCGAAGTGGCACTGCTTTTCCCCTCCTTTGCCTCCTGCGATACTATTCTGCTGGCCAGTGTATGCGTACCGAAAAAGCTGAAAGTGAAAATTCCGAGTCCGCAGATAAAGACCACCAGCTGCGATACCAACATCAATAGCAGTCCTGCCGCTATCGCTGGAATGAAGAAACGGATCAGTTTCGCCGGTGCTATTTTATCAGATGATCTTCCGGCTACCATCGTGCCCCATACACCTACCGTATACATCAGGAAGATACAGGCGATCACGTAATGCGGTAAAGAAAAAGGAGCTTCCTCCAGGTGAAAACCAGTGTAGTTATAGATGCTCACAAACCCTCCCATCAGCAGGAACGCCGCCAGGTAAATGAAGACGATCACCGGCTGCCGGAAGAATACACCCATGTGCTGCCACTTCTGCCCGATATTGACCGGCAATGGTATAAAATGTTTGGAGGCAGGTAAACGCTTCATGAAAAACAGACCTAAGATCAGGCTGGAAATACCTATAAACCCTGCCGCCCATCGCCAGTTCAACCACCCTGCTATCAGCATCACTACAATCCTGCCCGCCATGCCGCCAATGGCATTACCACTCAGATAAAGACTAATGGCTAATCCCAATGCATTGAAGCTTACCTCTTCCGACAGATAAGCCAGGGCCACAGCTGTAACGCCCGACAAGATAGCTCCCTTGACAAAACTTACCGCTATCAGCAAATGAAAATTATGAATGAACACCGACAACAATGTCAGTACAGCAGATGCAAGCATAGCAAATCCCATCAGCTGCTTCCGCGGCAAGGCGTCCGCTTTTAAAGAGAAGATAAACAATCCTACTGCCATGCCCATCGTTGATGCAGACACCGCCCAGCTGCTTTCAGCAGGCGAGATCTTAAACTCTTTGCAAAGCAGGGGTAATACGGGCTGAAATAAATATAACTGCGCAAATACGGAAAGCCCTGACAAAAATATGCTGTTCTTGATACGCCGGAAACGGAGGCTCCCCCTTTCGGCTTTTATAATTGATGATGATGCTGTCGTTGTTACTGCCATCTCTTTGATCCATTCTCAGCACAAAGGTCTATAGATTGAGGGAATCTAAAAATGATATTTTACGGTTTTTGCATTGATGCAAAAAGCATGGGAACAGCCTTTTGCCATTCCCATGCCTTGCTATTCATCCATCTTTACTAGGGCAACACAGCGAATCCAAGATATTTTTCCGCATAATGGCTGGTAATATTATAGATGTACGAGCCATCAAGGAAGGTGATCTTATACCCTACCAGCGACCTGTCTGTCGCACTCAAACGGATGGTATATCCGCATGACTGGAGGTATTTTGTATCTATAGTAAAACCAAGACCATTGTTTCCCTGATCCACCAGGCTGACACACGACCTGGAAGAAGGAGTGATAATCGTACTCAGCGGCGTACCCGGAGGAATGATGTGCGCGGCTGGCTGCAGATCGAAGCTCCAGTGACTGAAGAACTTATCGATCGCTTTCAGCTGGCCATTGATCACGTCTCCTTTCTTATAGAATTTACAATCGCCACCGGCAATGATCACATCCAGTGTACTGGCCGGATCGAGTGTGGCTGAAGGCGCACCGTTGACAGTATAACCGGTATTATCCAGGTAAACAAATATTTCAGATGAGTAACTGATATTAGCCGGAGCATGCAGCGGATCTTTCGTGAACAATACTCTCAACTTGTACAAGCCGTTCCTGTTACCGCTATCCCAGAATGCCAGCAGGGACAGTTTCTCTGCTTTGAAAGGCACCGACGGCAGATAAGTCAGCCAACCACCGGTCAATGACGGATCCTGGTCATGCAGTGTCAGCACGCTGCTTTCAATGATCTGGAACTTCTGTTTATCCATCACATCCTGCCAGGTACCACCACTGGTATCGAGGAATTGCACCTTGTAGAATGTGGTGCCAGATGGGCCACTGTTTGTAAACATACCACTCAGTTTGATCAGACCACCAAAAGGATAGGCCGCTCCCGGGAAAACAGCACTGCTGTAAGCCAGGCCCCTGGTAGATATCGCTACCTGGTCGATGTTGCTCACTGCTACTCCGTTCACGTCAAAGATGTTGATACCCACCTTGCCACCGTCCTGTATGCCAGGTCTCAGCTGTACCCTCACATCTACGCGGTTGCCATAGAAGTTCAGGGCGTTCGGATCTGTAGTGGAAGGTAATGTCTGCCAGGACAATACCCCGCGGATTCCGACAACGTTAGGCATCTCACAGCTTCTCAGGCGTTTGCAGAGGTCTAATGGTAATGCCACATTATAGTACAAACCATCATTAGGAATATTGCTGACATCATGTACAGTGACGCTGACAGTACCCAGGTATTCATCAAAAGTGCCGTCGTTATTCCAGTCTGCCCAGAAAGCGACATATTCTTTTGATCCGGAAGTACACAGGTTACCACTGAAACCAGTGCTCTTTTTTACTTTGATCACAGCGCCAAGGGTATCTGAATGGGTATTCAACCCTACGCAGGTAAGCTGCTCATAAGTAATATTAGCATTGTCTTTTTCAAATATGGGGTTGGTGATTATCTTCGTAATATCAGCAATATTCACCCCTATTTTACTAACGATATCCAAGTCGAATGCTGGTTCAGTATTGGGTATCTCGGCCACCTGTGGCAGCTGCGGTATGATGCTGCTGTAGAAGGTACGATGATCTTCAACGCCTGCCCCTTTGTACATTTTGTAGAACTGCTCTACGGGCGGCAAAGGCTTGTCGATCACCGGCAGCTTAAATTCTTCATCCACCTGTGGCAACACGTCCAGTTTCTCTTTGATATTCAGTTCTTTGATAAGGTCACCCCAGAAGATGATCCGTTTCCTCTTCAGCTGAATATCAACATCCACTACGTTACCAAAATGCGGAATGTCATTCGGATTTGGTGAAGGAATGCTGTTCCACGATAATATCGCCCTTACAGTTGGTATGACGGCTATGTCACAGGCGGTGAACCGGCGGTGTGCTTCGTCATTGAGGAATATATACGCCATGTAATGAAGCGGATGCTTCTTGAATGGCGCCGGATCGGGAATATCCGCTACTTTGAAGCTGGTAAAGCCAGCATCCTGGAAGCCGGCGCCATCGTGGTAGTCCACGAAGAAGCGTACAAATTCATGTGATCCTGTGCTACATAATCCACCGCTGTAGCCATTAGGTTGCTTGATCCTCACTACGGCTTCCAATCTGGATACATCAGGGTTAAACCCTACACACATCAGCTGTTCCCAGAAGGTGATACCAGATGTTTGTTGCGGCAGGAATTTCGAGAGCAGTAAAAGTTTACGGTTTTCCAGATACTGTTTGATCTGCTCATCATTGAGGTTGTCTGTTGCAGTTGCGGTTGCTTTGTCCATTTGTTTAATTTTTTTGAGGTTACGAAACTGGTGATAGCAGCTCCTGACAACGCCTGTTGCGTTGCAGCGTACATGACAATGGAAATTCTTTTGGGGTCTGTAATGTTTAACTGTTAAAGTTGCTGTGATCTCTTATTTGTTATGTTGCTGATGCTTCGGGGTCAACGTGTCAATGCTCGTGATTGTTGTTCAAATGCTGCTGTGATTCTGATATAAAGGTCTATCAGATAAAAGAATATGGCAAGCGTATAAATACCTGGTTTCCTGGTAGAAAGTACTATACTTTTGGGAATAGTTCGCTTAATATCCAAGTAAGGACCAGGGCGACCACCCGGTCTGCTTCTTTTGTTTCTTTTTTAAATAGGTCAGATAGTTCTGTGCGTTTCTTAGCTCCATTACTGATAGTCCTCCCTTTCCAATCTGCAGTTCCTGTTGTAATGCTCTCATTTCTTTTCCAGGTAAAAAAGTATCCTGTCTTACACCTAGCGTAAGAGGATTATGATCAAACAGATCTGTTTTTCTATTGTCAATTCGCTCAAATGTTATTTGTTTCCCTAATTCCAGCATATCATTAATCTCGGTCCAAACCGTATTGATAAATAAGATAGCCTTGTATTGCATGTCTTCCGACTTGAATCCTTTAATGTTCTCTATTACAGAAATAAGCCAGGTAGGTGTCTTTTCCAGGATCTCCTTTTCCATCGCCCACAATCTATCTGACGTAAACAGGTTCAAACCATACGACAATAGATCTGTCTTGAGCCAAACAGAGGTCCTGTCTTTAATGAAGGATGTGGTTTTTGCAATAGCGTCTAAGCGACTCACAAATTTGTTATCCTGCAATACTGTCAGGTCGTTTGCCAGCAATTCCTGTCTCTGGCGAAGCTCTTTCAGATATGGTACTACTGTCTGCTGCCTGAGCACGCGGGCTAATTGCATATTAAACAACCTCAACTGCGCTCTTTCCCCGTCTGAACAGTCATTCGGGAAACTATTTTCGAGCGAATTGAATATCAGCTCGATACTTGATAAATAGTCCTCATCCTTCCCTAATCTACTTTGGGTATTTTCAGATGTTTCTTCATAAGTAATAGCATCTGTGGCTACATTTATTTGATAATCTTCTTTGGGGTTCAACAATACATCCTGTATTTTCGTTTTCGTCCAGTCAATACTCCCATCGCCAATTCCCTCTTTTAAATCTTTTTCTGTTCTTATGCTATTGGAAGACCAATTACGGCTTGAGATGTTCTTTTCTATTGCTGGTATTGGCGTCATTGTTGTCAAAAATGGCTTCCAGATACCCAGCAAATCTCCCATCGTTTCTTTACCGTCCACTACTTGTCGAAGCCCCTCCTGTTGCGCATCAATTAGTTCCTTTAATTTATCATAATCAGGCTCAGTAGAACCCGGTGCACTGTTCTTCACGAAAAAAGGCGGCGCAACATATTCCAGGCGGTTTGAGCTTTCCGTTTCCAGCTTGTGTCTGACGCCGGTTACCTTATCTGGAGATTGCGCCAGCTCAATATGACTCATTCCACGGAAAGGGTAACTATCCTGGTCCAGGGTAACAATATTCCATTCCAGCCCCACTGTTGTGTAATTACCATTAAAATTCCGTTGTTCTTCCAGCTTCCTTTGCTCAACTACAATTTCGTGCATTGGTTTACGCTGAACAGCAGGCCTTGAAATTCCGGAAGCACTGACATGGAAGGCAGCAGCACGGGGCCAAACATGAACAGCGCCGGGCTTTTGGTATTCTTGTGGCATGAGGGAAGGTATTAGATTAACAATTCTAATATAAGCATTCCCATAAGGATTACGATCAATTTTTAATAATAAAGACTACCTGTTACGCATCAACAGACACGAGAACCTGGAAAGCAAAATCCAGGTGTAATCCTGTTTACAAAAAGATGATGAATCTGGTTAGCAGTGAAAGGGCTGATCGTCTATTGAACGGATAATACTTCAAAGCGTCCTGTTGTGGAGGTCCGCCGATGGCAGGAGATGTTAATGAGATCATCGGCAGGATCCTCCACATGCAGGCGCTTTACATTTACAAAACACCCGTTATATTGCACAGCAGATTGGCGGAAAATCCCCACCATAAGGTGTTGCATGCTATCGAATTGTTCGGGATAAAAATTGCGCCGGCAATCAGGAAAGCCTTGGGCAAATAAAGCTTAATCCGTCAGCCGGGCTTTTATACCCCAGCCGCCAAAAGTCTCCGATATGGCGATCAGTAATTCATTTCGTCCCTTTTCCAGGGGAAGATAGAGTGCATCCCAGTACCCTACAGTACCAAGGAAACGGTAATCGCGGGTAAGAAATTCATCGTTTCCTTCGTACAGCAAGCGGCCGTTCAGGTATACACGTGCTTTATCTGAAAATCCGAAGGTAAGCTTCCTGATACGTGGCGAGCTTGCATCGATCACTTTGCGGACAAACACCGTGTTTTTCTCTTCTGTTACAGCAGACACTAAAGACACATTCGTAAGACCATTGTGGTCCACCCGAAGGGTTTTCCAATGAAGCGAGGCAGTATCTGCTGCCTGCAGCTCCGTACGTCCATCCACCTGCTTTTCGCTGAATACAGTGCTCACATCCCAGCTGGTGATCGTACCCTCCGGCAGTTTGGGGAATTGCCGGGAACTCTTAATGGTAACAGCGTCTGTGGAGGTATACACGAAATTACTGTACCATGCTACTGCGTCCCAGGGATTGGCAAGGGATATCATACCGGCAATAGGATCACGATCCAGTGGATTAATGTAAAGTACCGGCTTGGTTCCATTATCAAAATAGATCTCGGCCTCCTTTTCCTTTACCACCATCCTGATGTGTAGCCAGCGGTCAAAAGGCAGCACCACCGCATTGTTGTAACCGGTACCGTAATATAGCTGAAAGCCTCCATCACGGTTATAAACCGGTGTATACTGCATCGCATCAGGATTTCCGGACTGGTGGGGCCGCAGATAATATTCTTCGAAATTGGCATCATCCTGTATACGGAAATCAATACCCGGGAAATAACGGGCTTTAGACAATGCAATATCAAATTCAATAATACCATTCTTAAAATTGGCATCTGTCAGTAAGGCGTTACCCAATTTCAGTTTAAGGGCTGGCTGTCCCAGGTGATCTTCCTTCACCGCTTCCTGTCCCGTGATTTTCCAGCGCGGTGAATCAAATGGGACGGCAGTCTGGGCCATAACATTAAGAGAAAAAAAGAACATGATAAACAGGAGACGATACATAACGGGTTAAAGGTTTTGTGATTGAAAAATGAACTTCGGATGCGCATCCAGGGGTAAATTAGTGCATCCGGTCAGTTTGCCCTCTTCAGCAGGGAAACAAGTTCGTTCAAGTTCATTCACCGACTTATCTAACTGATTATCAATACAAATACGTGATCATTCGCGGCAATAGACCCCGGCAGGGGTCTAATTGTTTGTAGCCCGGGGTTTTCAACCCCGGGGGATGACGAACGGGGTTTCCCCGAAACCGACGAATGGGTTTCAACCCCAAAACGACAAATGAGTTTTCACCCCAGGTTACGGAACGGTTCCGTAATCCGGACAATAATGCGGGCGTCCCGAATAACGAAACGGGTTTCGCCCCCTGCCCTAAAAAACATGCAACCAACCGGGATTCTCCCCCCAATAGAGGTGTATGTAAGACGCAATAACATTCTCCTTTCTGTATACCGGGGTCGGCACCTCCTTCCCCCTGGCATTGAACACCCTCCCTATCTTTGTAAGACACTCCGTCTCCATACACCCGGAATAGTGAAATTCATGCCCTTTAAAGCGATTTAAGCCCATTTCTATCTCCCGGTAGCCAAGTGACAGCTTTGCATCCTTCATCGTCGTTTTCAGGCCTAAAAATCCCACCATCGGATATTCTTTTCCGGTACTGTCTGCCAGGGTCTCTCCCAGGTACATCATCCCCCCGCATTCAGCGATCACCTTTCCTCCATTGGCGCAATAGTCAAGAATGGATGCCCGCATAGTAAGGTTGGTTGACAATTGCTCGAGGAACAGTTCAGGATACCCTCCGGCCAGGTAGAGCAGGTCTGTGGCGGGTAATTTGTAGTCGTAAAGGGGGCTGAAAGTGGTCACCTCTCCGAGGCTTTTCAACATCTCCAGGTTCTCTGCATAAGTAAAATTAAACGCCTCATCCATGGCAACCGCTATTTTCATCGTACGAACAGGTGGCAGGACTACCGGCACAGGAACCTGCAGCACTGGTCTGCGGGTGATAGCCAGCAGCTGCTCAAAGTCCACCGTTTTACTGATATGGGTGGCCGCCCTTTCGATAACAGCGTTGTAGTCGTTTTCCGGAGAAATGGCCAGTCCGAGGTGACGGGACGGGATCTTAATATCGTCACTGGCAGGGACATAACCCAATGGAGTAACGCCAATATCTTCACAGGCATCCTTCAGGAACTGGTAATGGCTTTCTGTATTGACAAAGTTGAAGATCACACCGGCTATCTGTACCTGTGGATTAAAATGCATGAAGCCATAGATCAGCGGGGCGACTGAATAGGCCATTGCCTTCGCGTTTATGACCAGTATCACCGGTAGACCCAGCAACATAGATATCTCTGCGCTGCTTCCCTTCATCCTGTCTGCACCGTCGAATAGTCCCATAACACCTTCCGTGATCACCACATCCGCGTCTTCACTATATTTTGAATAGAGCAGGCGCAAATGTGCTTCACTCATCATGAAGGTATCGAGATTAATACTCTGGGAATGTGCTGCGAGGGTATGATGTTTGGTATCGATATAGTCCGGACCACACTTGAACGGCTGTACTTTTAAGCCCCTGTTATGCAACAGTCTTAACAGACCTAATGTGAGTGTCGTCTTGCCGGAATTACTGGATGGTGCTGCAATTAAAAACTGAGGCTTCATTCCGGCAAAGATAGTACATTCGCAATCTTATGCAGCCACTAAGGTCTATCATGTTTGCCGGCACTGCATCAGATGTTGGCAAAAGTTTTATCAATACAGGCTTCTGCCGCATTTTCAAACAGGATGGTTACCATCCTGCTCCTTTCAAAGCACAGAACATGTCGCTCAACAGCTACGCCACACCGGATGGCTTTGAGATAGGACGCGCTCAGGCGGTACAGGCGGAAGCCTGTGGCATTGCCTGCAGTACCGATATGAATCCGGTGTTGTTAAAACCTACCAGCGATAAAGCCTCACAGGTAGTCCTACTGGGTAAACCTGTGGGTAACCAGTCGGCCTATGACTACTTCATGGGCAACAATAAACAGGAACTCTTCAAAGAAGCCAAAGCCGCCTATGATCGTCTGCAGACAAAATACAATCCTGTTGTGATGGAAGGCGCCGGTAGTATCAGTGAACTAAACCTGAAACACCGCGATATTACCAATATGCGTATGGCGCTTCACGCACAAGCCGACGTATACCTCGTGGGCGACATAGACCGGGGTGGCCTTTTTGCCAGCGTATACGGGACGATGGCCCTGCTACCACCGGAAGAAAAACAACTCATCAAAGGGATCATCATCAATAAATTCAGGGGCGATGCCCGTCTGTTTGATTCCGGCAAAACAATGCTGGAAGATCTCTGTGGTGTACCGGTTGTCGGCATTATTCCCTACCGGAAAGATATCTATGTAGAAGAAGAAGATTCCGTCGGACTGGAACACAAGCACAATCAACTGGCGTCAGGTAAAGTGAACATAGCGGTTGTTTTACTGAACCGCCTCTCTAATTTCACAGATTTCAATGTACTGGAACAGGACGGGCGTGTACACTTATTCTACAGTAACAACCCAGCGGATATAGAGAAGGCTGACATCATCATCATCCCAGGTAGTAAAAACACCATTGCGGATCTCATTGACATCAAAAACAATGGTGTGGCGAAAGCTATCGTCCAGGCGCATAAAAGCGAAAAAACGGTGATCGGCATCTGTGGTGGTTACCAGATGATGGGGAGCAGTATTGAAGACCCTTATCACGTGGAAGGCACTGTGGAATCAATGCCAGGACTGGGTATTCTACCTGTAAAGACAGTCCTGACAGAGAATAAGGTAACAGAACAATGCCGCTTTTATTATAAAGGCAATGCTGCTCCCTGCAATGGATATGAGATCCATATGGGTATCAGCACTGCTACCGGAACGGAAAGTCCACTCAATAGAACTGCTGCCGGCAATAATGATGGCTATCTCCTGCACGAACATTGCTGGGGTACATACATCCACGGCATCCTGGACAATGCTGTTGTAATAGACGATCTGCTGAAAGCATATACATCTCAGCAGTCCTCCACTCTTTTTGACTACCTCGCTTTCAAAGAAGCCCAGTATGATAAACTGGCGCAACACCTGCGTGAACATGTAGACATGGCATATATTTACGAACAATTAAAGAAGGAAAGATGATCAACGGCCACGGAGATGACAGATACCTGTTTAACTATAACATCGTTGCTGACTTCAGCTCCAATGTATATTACAAAGGCTTCTCGCAAGAGTTAAGCAGTCATTTGATGGATTGCCTGTATAAGATCAACAACTATCCGGAATCCAATGCCCAGCGACTGCAAGTCGCGTTGGCAGATTGGCACAGATTGACACCCGCGCAGGTGCTCGTGACCAATGGGGCAACAGAAGCTTTTTACCTGGTAGCACACGCATACCGCAGAAAATCAGCGACTATTGTCATTCCAGCGTTTGCCGAATATGAAGATGCATGTCATACCAACGATCTTCAGATAAGCTATGTGCATTGGGATGAATTACATCCCCACACCTTTTTTGGTACCGACATTGTTTTCCTGGGTAATCCCAACAATCCTACCGGCGCCGTTCTCGATCGGCTCACTATTCTACATCTGGTGGAGAGGAATCCGGAAATAATATTTGTGATCGATGAAGCATATATTGATTTCACAACAGATGCTATTTCCCTGGTCACATATATACGTCTATATCCCAATCTGATCATCATCAAATCCCTTACAAAGACTTATTCTATCCCCGGATTGCGTTTGGGATATATTCTTAGCAATGAAAATATCATCAATCATATTCTTCCCTCAAAAATGCCCTGGTCTGTTAATGCGCTTGCTATAGAAGCAGGACTATTCATTACCCGGAACAGACACGATATGTCGTTCCCCGTGTCAACACTCACCCTGGATACACAAGCGCTGATCAATGGCTTAAATGCACTTGGCAATATTTCCATCGGTAAAACACATACTAATTTCTTCCTCTGCAAGACAGATAAGGGCACTGCTGCTGATCTGAAACAATTCCTGTTACGGACCGCGGGGCTGCTGATCAGGGATGCTTCCAATTTCAAAAGCCTGACGCCACAACACTTCCGTATTGCGACACAGCGTCCGGAACAGAATGCATTACTGATAAAAGGGATCAAAGCATGGATGGAAAGTTTCTGATTATAGCTATTCCACTTTTAGCAGGTTACCTGCTTGATCTGTTATTAGGAGACCCGAGATGGTTGCCGCATCCCATCCGCTTGTTTGGCACTGTGATAGGCAAAAGCGAATCCTTACTAAATAAAGGGAAGTACCAATTACTAAAAGGAGCATTACTGACAATCGTATTATGCGCATTGGTGTTCTGCTTCTTCTATTTCACACAACGCTGGTTGCTAAGCATAAACACTACATCTTATTACATCTTCGCCAGCATCTTCGTCTTTTATGGCCTCGCTAATAAAAGCCTGTTACAAGAAAGCAAAGAAGTCTTTGACACACTACAACATCAAGGCCTTGAAGCAGGACGCAAACGTCTTTCCTGGATCGTTGGCAGGCAGACTTCCGCTTTAACCGAAAACCAAATCCGGACAGCTGTATTTGAAACCCTCTCTGAGAATTTAAGTGACGGAGTAATAGCGCCGTTGTTCTATTATGCCATCGGCGGAGTACCCGCTATGATGATGTATAAAATGATCAATACCCTCGATTCTATGATCGGGTATAAAAGTGAACGATATTTCTACTTCGGAAAATTTGCAGCGAGGCTTGATGATGTGGTTAACTTCGTTCCGGCCAGGTTAACAGCGTTGCTGATGGTATTAGTGACGTTCAGCAGACAAGGGATAGTATATATTCTAAAATACGGGCATCAACATGCCAGTCCGAATTCAGGTTACCCCGAAGCGGCACTGGCAGGTATTCTGCAATGCCGCTTCGGAGGCCCGAACACTTATCATGGGCAGGTGGTGGTCAAGCCTTATATTGGCGAGACGCCACGGGAGATTGCACATGACGAGCTAAAAAGAGTCATGTATGTGAACCATGCGGTGACCATAGTGAGCGTCTGTATGATACTGCTGCTGATCATGATATGACAGGCTGATCCCATTTTATCTTCCACTAGTTTTTACTGTATTAAACGTCCTGTAGTTTGATCGTACCATAATGCCTGTGTTGTTACCGGTAGTTTTCCATTTGTTATTTCTTTTCCAAATTTGATGATGCTTGTAGTTGTTCCCGCTTTAAAATCAGCAGTATTAACGCCGGGAGTCCATTTAGATCCAAAGTACATAGATGGATGAAGCCCACTTATCACCTGCACATCCGGTCCTTTCTCCCCTCTTCGGGCAAAATAGAATTGCGTAAGGGGATACCTGTTCTGCAGCTCGGAAGGAAGCGTCGCTATTCCCGCTCTTAATGGCCCGCCATTGATCCGATCATAATGCAGGTGATTCCCCAATTCCCTTTTCGATAGTGTAGACAAATCAATAGCATTCCTGTTATTCGCAGATCCTGACTGAGTTGCCTGGCTGGATGTACCGGCATTCGTCGTGGTAGTCGTGGTTGTAACAGGCACGTCCATTTCAGTTGGCGCTATCGTCCTCACAGGAGCAACTGTCTGAGTCGTCGCCGGCTTTAATACAGGAGTATGAGGAGAAGTCTGAACTACCACTGGTGTTTGGGGAGTTCTCACGGGTACCTTAACACGTACATTCACCGGCATTTCAATAAATCCAGGTGTACCCATTGTCGGTGTAATGGCAGCTTCCATCATCCCATATCCCATCATACCTCCCAGTGCTGTAAAAGCTTCCCCGTATGTATAGGATTTTTTGTCTGCCGGAATAGTAGCCTGGTCGAGATAGGAAAGCGCCATTGCCGTACTGAACTCGCTTGAAGAATTCAACCAGTCCTTCAAAGCCATCCAGGCACGTAGCGTCCCTATTCCGCCCTCCAACCCATCAATGTCAATCGCCCATAAAGGCGTATTGCTTGCAAACTGATATGGCGTCAGTTCCGGATATTTTGCACTTAGAGGATCAATAGACAAGAACCTGCCGGCTCTCGGATCGTATATCCTCATTCCATAATCCTGCTGATTTCCCGTTCCCTTTACATCATTATCATTTTCCTTTCCATTAAACCCATACCTGTACCGCTCACTATTACTGCCTCTTCCCGGCATGCCCATACCAAAAGGATAGTATTCCTGCGTAGAGAAAATATCAGGTGTAAAATAGCTGACAGTCGTACTGTCTGTAGAAACACCCCGTTTCTTATCAGACACAGTCGCCAGTATATTCCCAAGGTGGTCACTCAGTTCAAAGATCTTTTTGCCGCGAAGGAAACCGATACCTATCCCATTTCCCAACCCGCGCACAGGAACCACATCAGGCGACACAACACTTTGTACGTTTATATTCAGTGTACTTAACCCTAAACGTCCACTGCCATACAAGGGGATTTCTGTCTGCGTAAGGCTACCACCGTTAGCAGTATTATCTCCCCTGGTATATACGCTCATCACGTTGCCGGAAGCGTCGCGCACATACCATGTTTGCACACCATTCACTGTTTTACTGATACGGTTTCCACTCACATCATAGGTATAGGCAATAGTCGTCCCGTCGGTTTTAGTGACGGTCGCTATCTTGCCGTATACCGTCCATGTAATACTGCTGATTCCTCCTCCGCTATCCTTTATAAGATTACCTGTACTGTCGTAGACATAGTTCCCGGCAGTCTGGCCGTCGATGTCGCCAGTATAGTTTATTGAGCGTACTGAATCTCTTATGAAATCCAGCTGATTCCTGCCTGCTTTGTAGCTATACGTAAGACTATCCATCGCCAGCGGACTACCGGCAAATGTGTTATTTCCATTACGGCTATAAGTTAAGATGTTGCCATCGGCGTCATAAGTAATTCCCTCCTTGAAATCCTGAATAGCTGCAGGCGTCCATTTATTGGTGCTTGTATTTAAACCACGGAGCACCTGCGTTCCTTTCAGGCGGTTCAGTACATCATAGCTATAAGCAGACAGCAGCGATTCTCCCAAAGCCGGAATGTGATGACTGATCGCTGCAACGTTTCCTCCAAACAGGGGTTTAAACCCGGAACCTTCAATCGGAGCAAAAGATACCTGGCTGCCGATAGGGCTATACTCTCTGATGCCGTAGTAATACAAACTATATCCTATAGCGTCTCTTGCTACAGCACTACCCGCTAGGCCATCCTTACCCATATCTGTGCTACCACCAACCGAAGTCGTATTCACTCCTTTCAGCCATCCCTGCAATGTATAAGCATAGTCCACCCCCTGCACCTGCTGTTGTCCTAATACTAACCTTGCAAGCGGGCCATGCTTGTAATAAGTGTAATAAGCATCATTTTCCCAGTAGACACTATCCTGACTGGTCTCCACATTAATCAGCCTGTTCTCGGCATCATAAGTATAACGATGATAGAATGCATCTGCCTGAGAGGGTTGATAAGCTACCTGACGCACCTTTCCACTAATCAGATCATATCTGTACACGATCTTCTTAAACCTGTTCCCCGCATCTGCCATTCCTCCCAGCTTATAATCCTGCAGCAGCGTATCCACATTACCATGCGCATCATAACTATAGAAAGTACCAGCAGCATAATTGCCATTACCTAAATCCGTGTTGTTATTATAAGTTGCCGTCCACGCCACCCGGTTACGCAAGTTACGGGCCGATAACACCAGTTGTGACAACGGCGTATAAGGAACATCATATGTCGTACGCGTGATCTGTGTATTGGTTCCCTTTGCCGCCGACAACCATTGCGTCAGCAACTGCGGATCACGGCTGATGCTGTCTGTTATTACATTAGTGCTGTTCGTTTGTCCAACCTCTACTATTCGTCCAATCGCGTCATAACTAGTATAACTATAGTTACGGTCTGCCTTCTGCTGTGCATTCTGCGACACAACCCTCCTTCCCAGCCTATCATACCAGAAGCGCGTAATCCCCCCATCCGGCGACTGTTGCTCAACTATTTGCTCAAGGGTATTGTACCTATACTGTGTGATCTTTTTATGCGCAGGTATACGCTGCTGCCTGGCCTTCCGCGCCGCTCGCACACTATTCAGCCAGCTATCCGACCTGTCTGTCACCACACCTGCCGGAGGCACGGTCTTCACCAGGTTCCCCGCCTGATCATAGTAGAACAACGTATAATGATACTCGCTCGTGTTATAATTTACCGTGAACACTTCCTTATTAGCAGCCTGCAAACCGGTACTGATATAATCCTTTTCAAAGTTACCTTTCACCGAATCACGATACGCCTTGTACAATTCCGTACCCTTGCTGATAGCAAAGAATTCATTGTCAGAACAGTTGTTGATCTCATTTACATCCACCGGCGGGAAAACAGGTGTAGACTTACCACAGAGCAGCGGACCGTCATAAGGGCCAACAATAGTGTCCGCCGGGTCCGTAGGCGTAGTTGATCCTCCACCGCAAAATCCTGAAACAGCCCCGCAATTCACCAGAAACATACTATCTATCTGAGCCGGTGAATATGAAGTATGAAACCAATAGTTAAACCTGACAGCCCATTCATCACACACAGTTGCCTTAAAGTTTACACTAAACCATGGAACAGTTGTATTAACAGTCGACGTCGGACTATAAGTGAACACGTAGGAATTATTACTGGCGCCGGCCTCCGTTGCATCATCCATTCTTAATATCAATCCATAATATTTTCCTTTCTGGTATGCATCATACATATCAATAGCCAGATCAGTGCAGATAAAGGCTTGCTGGCCCGAACTGGCTCCTGCAGGCAATTTGGTCAGCGTAATCCTGTGTTCAGTTGTAACTGCCGGCTGTGTTGAAAAAGTTGTCACTCCCGGTATAACCGGGCCTAAAGCCCGCTCCAGATAGCCAAAGGCGGTACCATTAGTACTGTAGTGAGATTTTATCTCTTTGAAAAAGTCGATGCTTGGGCTGGCCTGTTTCCCGGTCATGATTATTGTTGCCCTGGTTATCCGCGCATTGTAAGGCACTCCCAAAACATTGGCGGTTGAGCCAATAGGAATTACCAGATTATCCCTCAACCTGAATATGCTGTTGCTGCTGTCCTTCCACACAGCCGCCGCCAATGCCTCTGTTCCAGACCATGCGGGCCGGTTATCTGTGGAAATAACATGCGTAACTATACTCCCTACTAATGTGCGTGAAAGAGTAAGTGAGTCGCCCGTTAGTGATGGAAACAGTCTCAAAAATTCATTCTTGGCCCACGTAAGACTGTCACATATATTAGTATCTGGCGTTGGCGTTTTTGGACAGCTATCCCTGAACTGAAGATACTCCCATGCCTGCTTGCTGAATCCAAGACGGATGTTCATGTAGTTGGCAAACACCTTGTTCTTTTTCTGCTGAATAGTATCTGGCTCTGTCTTCTGGGGAGTAAAATCAGGATATGCCGATAAATAGCTCTGGTAGAGATCTTCCACTACTTTACATGACACACATATCTCCCCGCTGTTACACTGCAAAGCCGGCGGTATATTAATCACCTGCTGGAAATACGTACAACTACTTGTCGTATTACATGCATTCAGCAACTGCGTCAGATCAGCATCTGTCATACTGATCTTCCTTGTACGCGACAGATACCCTGCAAAATTACTATCCGTAGATTTGCCATATTTCACATACTCCGCCTTCAAACTATTGAGCTTAGCACACTCACAACTATCCGGCTTTGTATAAACAGGCTTATTGGTATAAGCTACCTGCTTGTCATAAGGAGCAGGCGCCGTGATCATATCAGGATAACAATCCCAGGAATTAGTAATGCCATTCTGCTTATTATATGCATCCAGCACCTCCTGGAAGCTCTTGTATGTATTCGTACTACCCGGTTTCACAGAACCGGATCCCAGCGGATGCGATACATCCGAACCTTCCTTACACACCTGTACCAATCTTGGTATAATGATATTCAATGCTGTCTGACTGTACTTACAAGGAGCCAGCTGCTGCACCCATGCTTTTGCATAGGCATTGCAATTATCCTCATAAACTTTTGCCAGCGCCTTATTTGTAGAATCCGTAGCTGCACTTCCTGTTGGATTATTATTAAGATAACCCAGTCCGCTCTGCCCCAGGGCATCTGCTGCATTGTTGAAATTGGACTGTTTACCAGCTGAGGTCAATTGTGCGGAAGTAGGGTTCACTACTCCCGCCGGACAAGCAGCATTCTTTATCTTATCGCTCAGCATACCCCGCTTCACATTCTGGTACAGCTGGCGGAAGTTGCGCCATGCCATATCCAGGTCAGCCGTACATAAAGTGCTCTCATTGAATGCCTTGGCCGGTGTATTATAAGTATCGATGCAGGTACTGCTGTTATCGGGACACTTCACCGTAATGGTGGCCATACTCCAGAGTGAGAGAATATTAGCGCCGCTTCCCCCGTTGAAATTATTCAGCTTCGCTTCCAGCGCGGTTTTATTGGCCGTACTTTCTGTCGACAGCGGATCTCTGTTGGCCGTCACTATCGTGAAAGGAAAACTGCTATTGCCAGTAGGGTTCAGATAACCTTTTGCCTTTGCTTCCGCATAAGTATCGACAATTGCAAAAGCCCTGTCCCAGGTATAACTGGCCGTATGTTTCTGGAACTCCAGCCACTTACAATATTCCGGATGGAACTTCAGTAATGCCGCGGCCCAGGTAGGTTTGAACTTAGCAGCAAATTGATCTGGCCTTAACCGCTGCGGTATGACGTAGCTATTGCTTAACTCATCATAGACCAGGTCCCGCTTACCCGCTTCATCCAGGTAAGTCACCGTATCCCGTTTATAGATAGGAAGCGTATTTTCGTCTTTCTGATAGAAGATAGAATAGATATCCAGTGTATCGTCGGGATTAGCGTACTGTCCTGATGGTGCAGACATATCGAGCAACATGGCGTTCCTGGTATCCGTCACCTCGCTGGTTTTGTTACACAGCGCATCACAGGCAGCAAGGGCCTCTTCGTAAGCGGCCATGGCTTCTCCACGATACCCAGCTGAATCGGCTACTGCAACACCTGCACCTTTCATATATTTCGCCCTGAAAGTGGTCCAGGTACCCAGACTATCCTGGCAGGA
Source organism: Chitinophaga filiformis (assembly GCF_900102545.1). Taxonomy (GTDB): domain Bacteria; phylum Bacteroidota; class Bacteroidia; order Chitinophagales; family Chitinophagaceae; genus Chitinophaga; species Chitinophaga filiformis. The sequence continues at coordinate 100,677 of NZ_FNBN01000002.1, forward strand.
TTTACAATCAGGTATACACTTCGTATTGATAAGCAGATCACGCTGTTGCTGTATAAACTGGTCCAGTGTAGTACAAAGGTTCTTCTTCATAAATACACTGTCCCTGTAATAATCCATCGCATCCCGCCTGATACTCAGTTGTTTGGAGATCCGGTAGGTACCGCGTGTAAGGCGCTTCGTGAAAGTCACATCAAAAGGTGTAGGCGCAGCACAGTCGGTAACAATAGCCCCTGTATAGTTGCGGATGATGGTATCAAACGCTTTACCTCCCAGGCGCTGATTATAAGCGTCATCTGTGATCGTGATCCTCAGATCATACAGTGCATTATAACAAACCAGCACATTATTGCAATCACGCTTCTGCAACACCGGCGGCGTCAGTGTGTATTTGAACAGGTAATCTCCATCAATCGGCACCAGCTGACTCTGCGTACTCTCCATCACCATATCAGTGATCACATTGCTGTTGGCACGCGATAAAGTATCTGTTACAGGAAATTGCGAATAAGAGCCCAGATTGTCCATAGCAGCACTATCCGGCGCACCAGCCAGCGCAGTGGCAATGGTACGGCCATACATATCCAGGTAGGTAACAGCGATCTGCCCATTGGCATCCTGCACCATGTTCTTGAAGTAATGTGTTCTGTCGCCCGCATCAGTACCAAACAATACATCCAGATCGTTCTCCCCCGGTGTACCATAGAAGTACCTTTTCTCATGTTTGCTACCTAATTTAAACACGGGTCCTACGTCACTCTGCCGGCTTATTCTACCGGTATTGTCCTGTGTATATTCTGTTTCTGTAAACGGATATTGCCCGGCATTAGGAATGAACTGGTTCACACCCGTATTCTTATCCGGATTACTGCCTGAGTAGTACTGAGACGCACCGCTTGCATTAGACATCGCAGACGCGCTGCCTGTCAGATAAGCGGACGGTGAGCTAAGTTTGTCGTAATAACTCTTATCATATTCAGTACCGCTGGTATTCGCATTGAATTTAGGCGTATAGCGCATGACGCTGTTCAAAGAAGGCGCAGGCATTACTTCGACAACAGGTCTTCCCTGGTAGTCATAGAACGTTTCACCAACAACGGTCTTGTTCGTCACATTATCTTTCGTAACAATTTGCCGTTCCCTTAACGAACCGTCAAAGTAGGTCACAACCGCCTTGCGCTTTCCCTCTTCAGCATAGGCGATAGACGACTGCCAGTTCATTAGTCGCTGGTGCCCCCCAAAAGGGAAACTACCCAGCCCTCCTGAATAGTCAGAGCTCCAGGCAGTCTCTATTCTCGCTTCACGACTTTTCTCCTGCACCGCTCTTACCCTGAAAAACAGGATACCCCCATTATCATACAGCAATGGGATGCGGTAGGTATTACCTGTAATGGTAACACGGGAAGTATTGTTCCTGAATAACAAAGCCGCACTAACCGGGTTACCATACCTGTTCGTGAGGTATGCCGAAGAATCGACATATGCCCATTCCAGGTCATACACATTCGCACCTGTCACTACCGGCCATACAACAGTCAGTTCATCTGTAGAATCAATATTGGCAATGCTGTTAGCAGAGATACTCTTCACTGCATCATCCGTACAGGACAGCTTATACACAGGACTTACCTGCATCTCATTATCCAGCACCAGTGCCGACATCACTCTTGCAGGTGCAGTGCCGATGCTGGCACTTACCACTTTCACTGTCACCTTATGCGCATTATTAAATACGAAACTGCTACGGTTAGTATAACTGGCGTTAATATCATAGTTGATACTCAGGTCCTTCTCTACGGAATCTATAGTGAGATTCGGCTTCGTATAAATGATCCTGACCTTTACTGTTGCAGTAAACTGTGCAGGCAGGTATACTCCGGCATATTCATTGATACGGAAAGTGACAATGTTCTTCACATAGTAAGGCGTATCCAGCTTACTGATCAGGGTGGAATTAAAGTATACACTATCCTGTACGGTAACAACAGAGTCTTTAGCCAGCTGCTGTTTACTGCCATCCAGTGTATTCTTCAGCAGGGTTATATTGCCGGTCTGCGCCTGGCAGTAAGCTGCTATCAGCAGGAGCAGCATAGTCAGACACCATTGAACGGTCTTTTTTGGCAAAAAATGCATAATATCTTATTTAGCGCAGTATTATGTTATCTATTACTTTATCAGGGCACTCCTCGATTCCTTGATCATCTTAATGCCGCTTTCTGTTTCCTTCTTCAACCTGATGAGCGTTCCATCATCATCATACTCATAGAAAGTGGCATAGTTGTTCTCATCCAGCTCCGCCATCATACGGAGGTCTGAAGGACTGTACACAAAGGATCGCATATTGGCATTGTAAGGATGGATACGCAGATCATCCAGGTATACGGCAGAAGTTTCCGTAGCCAGGAGTGTAACAGACAGCGATGTAGCATCTGCAGGCAGGTCCACTACCTGCTCATAACGTTGCCAGCCATCGATGGTCCCTCCCTTCGGATTCGCGGTCACCGTTGTAACGGTTGCCCCTCTCTTCACCGTGATATTCATCTTATTACCTGTATAGGTAATGCCTTTACAATCCTGCTGTTCCTTTACCCAGGCACTGATCACGATCTGTTTACCAGGCAATGGCGAGTATACCGGCAGAATAGCATCCTTGTTGGTGCGTATACCACCTAGTACCTGTCCTGTCGTTACACAGCTGTTCGTTTCCTTATTGAACGACAGATTAAACGCAGTACCATTATCTGCCAGGATATCAGCACTGATACCTGCACTCTGACCCGCGGCTATGCGCAGGCTGTACTTACCGGTGTGCGACTGTAAAGAATCGAGGTTATTCCTGTAACCGGAAAAATCAAAGCTGCGGCCAATACTGCAGGAAGTGTCGCAGTAAGTGCTACCAAAGAAGTAGTCTTCAAAGCCCTCATAAGCGGCCTCCCTGTAACGGCTGTTCTGCACCACCGCTACTGCCAGTGCATCGTCAAAACCATAAATACCGGCATTGAATCTTCCCAGCGGATCTTTGTTTTCCAGCTCCAGCCCCCTTTTATTAAATAGGGTGCTCTCGCTGTTCCATACCCAGCGACTCTCATCATATTGTGGCGCTATACCCGTACCATTCAACTTCCAGAAGGATTTAAAGTTCTTAATAGTACCGTCTGTCCGCAGGTTCACCGTCTGTGCAGTACTATTTTCCGTTCTTGCAGCATAATATGTATAGCTCCTTTGCGGACGCCAGTTGCCCATCAGGCTGTAAGCATACGGATTCACACTGGTATCAGTCACCGCGCTGTAACAACTCAGGTTATATGGCGCCAGTTTCACCAACACATCAGCCTCAATAGGCTGCATACAGATATCTGAATAGATAACAGCATGATAATTTCCTGCACTGTTGACTGTAACAGGAGAAAGCACAGGATTCTGCTGAGGGCTCGTAAAGCCGTCCGGACCTGACCAGGCATAAGTGATAGCAGTAGTAGGCAGGTTAATGATATTAAAAATGATCCTGTCTCCGATACAATATTCCGGTTTGTCTGTCTTTGCCAGTTCCGCAGTTTCGAAGTCTATTATTTTCAGTGTCTGTACAGCTGCACTTCCACACTCATCTTCTACACGTACATCATAGTTCTGATCTTTCATCAGCGTATAAGCGCCGCCGGAGGTAGCAGTACTGAACCTGCCGGTAGTATTGGTTGCCAGGTAAGGTCCGGTAGCACCTTTCCCCTGTGCGGCAAGTTTATAGGTATACACCCCTGTTTTTATTTTACTGCCGCCGATAGCATTGGCCTGGATGGTACCGGAATTGTCCGGCTGCCCGGGACAGATCCATCCGAGGGAATTATTCACATCGATGATCAGGGGCTGATATTTGAAATTAATGTCCTTAAGCGTCACACCATTTCCATAGGCACTAAACTCCTGCACCACTGTAGGGTACGCCGATACACCAATGCGATAGGTTCCTTCAGACGGCAACAACAGGGTATCGCCGGATGTGACGATCTTCCTGTCAAACCCTACAGCCCCAAGGGGGCCTCTGAGGATCTGGAAATAGGCCTTTTGCTCGGCCCCCTGGTACATCGCTTTACCAGTAGGTACGACGGCAAGTCCTGTACAGGTCTGGGCAGTAACAACATTCCAGGTATAGCGATAAACGTCATTTTCTGTTACTGTTACCGGCATATCATAAGTACCACAGGTATCTGTAAGCCTGAACGTATAGGTACCCGGATAAAAGTAACGCCTGGGATTATCGTCACTGATGGATACAGCCACGCTGTTAGGCCGCTCTGTAGTAACGGTATAGGAAAAAGTATAGGTAGATGGACTTATCAGCTTTATATTCAAACCTGTAGGCAATGATCCTCCTGTTTTGCTGAAAGCAAAAGTGATGGCCCCATCATTGCCGGTCACACCTTCATTCGGCTGCAGACGAATGATATATGGATTGGCAGGAGGCGCTGCAACATCCAGGATAAAATTATCACGCAGCTTCGCACTATCTGCAGTCACCGCATTAAACGCGTAATTGCCAAACGGTACGTTTTTAATCAATCGCTGCGGCTCAGGCGTCTTCAGCGTATCATACCGCATTGCATTAGTAGAAGTATTCCTTAAAGTGATGTAAACAGGATAACAAACGATTCTCGTCGTATCGATAAAATACCCCGCATTGAAGTCTTTACTGCAATTATATTCGGAATAATTGCTCATGGAAGGCATTGGTATTACATATGGAATAGCAACCTCGCCTCCGCAGGGAGTTTTGAAATAGTACATCGCCGTATCTCCATAAGTACTGGCAAAGGTCTGTCCTGCAGGCAGCGTAATCGTATCTAAAGCGCCTATTGCCCTGTAAGGAGTTTTTGCCCCGCCATTGTACGACACAGCAAAAGTCAGCGGTGTAGCGCCCAGAAAATAGAGCGCATACGGACTACTGCTCACACTACCGGGCGATTTAAAGACGATCCTGTTACAGGTATTCCTGATCATCAGTGGCTGTATAAAGTTCAGGTCACCCGCATTCAATTGTCTTAATTCAGTGATGCTGACCGTCTGTGTAGAGGCAGCAGCACTACAGGCGTCCGTTACCGACAGCGTATAATCGCCGCCCCACAAACTATCGATCATGAAACTGGTAGTGGCCGTAAAAGTTTTCCGTCCTGTATAAGCAGCAGGTGCATTGGTGATGGTCACGGTGTAAGGCGTCTTACCATCGCTGAGTGTAACATATGCCTGACCGGTGTTACATTGGTACAGGGACACCTTGTTCTGTGCAACTGCCGCTTTGAAGGGTACATAGCTCCCCGGCACCGTTACGTTGACCGTAGCAGATACCTCCTGGCTGTTACAGATCCCTTTTGCCACCGCTCTATAGTTGCCCGCCGGTACATTTTCAAACACGGAGGAAGTACCGGGAGCGACGGAATATCCGCCTGCCGTCAGCGGTTCCAGGCTGTACAACATATTGCTGACATTACCTGCTCCTGTGCCTGTAAAGGAAAGTGTGATCTTCCCGTTGGCAGCACAGGTAGAAGCCTGCGCTACCGCACTGATACCCCAGGAGGTACATTGTGCATTCACAGCGCTTGTTGTCCACAGCAGCGCCGCCAGCAGCAGAACGAGGTATTTATTTTCAGTTATTAATGTACGTTTCATAGTATCACAGATAAGGACTGTTACTGACTTACTTTTTTAAATAGATGATCAATTAGCGCAAACCGCTTTCTGTTTCTTACGGTCTGCCACCTGCCAGTCCTGTTTATATTCTGTTACACTGGCTTTGATGACCTTTGAGGTTTCGTCTATGACCAGCTTCCAGGTCGTTCCACTCTTTACTATCGGATTATTCAGCATGGTGACGGTTCCTACAGGAACATCCATGTTTCTCCTGCCAGAGCGTACCACCTTCAGCGACACATCATTGCCCGTAAATGGCGTACCATTGCCATCCACCAGGTAGATATCCGGAGTGCCTCCCGCCTTAGCATTGGCATCCACCGCATACAATGTGCTGAACGCCGGGAAAGAGGCGATCTCCGGTGAACAATCTGCCCCGCCTGTCTTCACTTTCGACGCCACCAGGATCTCATCTCCTCCGTAGAAATAAGTAGCTGGAGTAGCCTGTCCAAGACCACTGGTGATCTTTCCTTTGCTGACATAGATATCGTCCAGCACCACATTCAGGTTCTTATAAGCGCCGCTCATGCCTTCATAAGCCCAGCCTGAAGGCCACAGGAACTGGTATACAGGATCATCGAAAAGGTTCTGCGTACTGCTCAGTATAACGCTTCCTGTCTCACTGTTGTAAGCAAGATTGCGGACCGTCACCTTGCTGCCCTTATCAGTAACCACGCTACTGTCCAGTATGCCATGACGGTTAATCACTTTGGTTACTGCCACAGATCTGAACTTCACCTCTTCACGCTGTGCAAGGTTCCAGAGAGTAGGTATGATCATAATGGGAGGAATACCAAAAGAGAACAATTCCGTGTTCAGGTTAAAGTTATTGGCATTGGTAACGCTCTTATGTTCACGCATGTCTGTCATTACCTCTATATCCTCCCCGATCACTGCTGCAGTATCGACGGCGCCATTAGGCGCTATCGTGGTGACAGTATTCTTCAGATGCCTGAAAGTTGCGGCAGGATCGTCCTCCCTGTAGAAAAATGTTGTTGAAGCAACAGGATTATCAGGATCATTCTCGGGGTATACGGCCGTTGACCTGGGTTTACCATGCATGTCATTCAGCTCTATTTTAAAGCCCTGGCTTACCGCTACAAAATGCCGGGCATTAATACGCAGGAAATTGGCCAGTGCAGGCTTAAAACGCTTCTTACCATCTGCCAGCAGGGTCATGTCTGTAATGACCGGGAATTCATAATTCGTGTAAAAGCAATATTCCTGGTAGCCATTGGCAGAGCGTACACCTGTACTATTAATAGAACGTACCCTCACTTTGCGATAGCCCACTGAAGGCGCCGGGAAGAACGACTCACCTAAAGGATACTCCGTATACCCCAGTTCCACAGGGGCCAGTACAGAAGCCTGTTGCGTATATTCTATCGGCTGCCGCCATGGATTCTCATCTCCTCCCAATGTGGGCTCATAACTCGCCACACCGCTGCTGATCGTTTCAACGCCTGCAGCAGTCGTCAGCTGGGTTGTATACTGATATTCAGTACCATAAACAGATTCCTTCTGCTGGGTCATCTTAGTCCAGTTATCATAGATCCTGATCCTTTTCACACGCAGGCCACCGCCGAACTTCCTGTATATCGGACTATTCAGGCGCACCAGCGAGCGTAGTGTATCGATCGTTTTCATCCAGCCTTTCGCCCGGGCAGCAACATTATAGGTAGCCAGGGTATTAGTGACGTTGTCAGCCTGCGACAACAGGATCTTGATCGCATCACTCAGGTCTACATTATCGCCTACATCGGAACCGGGATATGCTTTGGAAGGAAGGTTCAGGCGTAAGTATTGCAGCGCAGTCTGTGCCATCGGGCTGAATATGCTCAGTGGATCTCCTACATCACCATGGGCGTCAATAGCCCTCACCTTGAACCAGATAGTTGACCCATTATTGAAGAATCCATAACTATCATCCAGCGTTGCATACACCGGTACATACTCATTTCCTGCACCGAATTTATCCGAAGGCACCTGTACCGACAACTTAAAGTAGATCTTCTCCATACCTTCCAGGTAACGCCTGTACAGCTCTTCATTGCTGCTGACTGGTTTGGGTACATTCACGGCCACATACAGATAGTCGGTAAGTCCATACAGTGAATTACTCAGATCACCCGTTGCTGTCGGTTTTGAAGCGGAAAGACCAGCCACATGGAACATCTGTGCAGCACGTTTGTTCTGCACATAAGCATATTCATCACTTTCATAGTCAATCTTCATATGTGCTCCTGAAGGCAGAATGATGGAATCCAGTGTCCAGGCAGCCGCATTCTTTGCCATCTGAGCACTGTCTCTCAATGTATAAGGATATTCGCCGTTGTAAATAGGATTGTTGGTAGTAGCGCCGGGGTTCTGCAGATTATCCTTGTAATTCCCCCAACGGTCATATGCCTTCATATTATAAGGCGGGTTGAAACTATTGTAAGCAAACACATAAGGGTTACGCTTACCCTTGTCATTACCATTATAGGTAAACCAGATACGTTTGAGCGTCAGTTTACCTGTGGTGTTTATCCCTCTGTTGGCGCCGGGACACAGTTCATAGGTATATTCAAAATGTACTGTCTTCACGGGTCTGGCCGCGGTATTATACTTCTGGAAATCAGCCTTATTATACAGGTTGATCTCTTCCAGCTTCTTGGTCACCCGCGCAGACTGTTTAGCCCCATCTTCAGTAATGGCGAAGAGATCATCCCTGTCGCTCAGCTTAAAGGTAGCGATCATGTTCTTCGACTCAATAGAGTGCAGGTACCACAGCTCTTTATCGCCTGCCACATAACTGCCTTTGTCATCCCTGTTATCTGTCAGCAAGCCTTCGCTGTAGCTGGCGCTATCATTAGCCGGTGATCGCCATTTATAAGGGTTCTTAATACCTGCTACCTTGGTGTAATTAAATTTGATCGCATTCCCCGGATCATCATCAGAAATACCATCTCCTGTGAGGTCAGTATAATCAGGCGACAAAATGCCTGTCAGCAGGAAGCTATGTGCATAAGCCGGGATCTCTTCGCTATTGAAATAATTGTCGTTGCCTTTGTTATTGTTGATGGTATTGTCAACGCCAGCTGTATACTTCACCAGCCCTTCCGCACGTTTTCCCGTACCTGCAGCTACCGAGAAAGTAAGATCCCGCTGTTTCAGGTTATACACAGGAATACCATATACATAGCGTCGTCCGTCGGTATTCAGTACATCTATCTCAGATATATGATCTGCCTTACGGAAATCGTTCACGCGTTTTTCCTTCGACAGATTAGCACCTACCAGGAAAGTATCTTTAACAGGCATCAGGTAAAGACTTGCCGTAGGCACCACTACTTCAGCAGTAGCCAGTGGCCGCCATTGCAGTTTCATGATCACATTACCACGCGCCTGGTAGTATTCTGTCTTAATATTATACAACTGATCCGCCACCAGGTTGACCCAGGCAGTATCCTTTGTGTTAGCATGGTCATTCCAACGGTCAATGAGCAGTGTATCATTGAGGTATACCCTTACGCCATCATCACTGTTGGTACTAAAACGGTAACGGCCGGTAGATGGCACTTTTATTCTCCCCGTCCAGCGTACAGAGAAATCATTATCCAGCCTCGCAGCACCGGAAGGCAGGTTTTGATTGAACTCGTCTTTATTGCTAAAATTGATGGTAGCATCCGTTCTTTCGAAGAGTTTTGTTTCGAACTTTCGTCCTTTGAAATACTCGCCCTTCAGTCCTACACCGTTGCCATCCACATCATCAGGGAAAGTATTACCACAGTTGCCAATGCTATACACATTACGGGCATAGTTGTCGATGTATTTAGACAGACCGGCAACGCTGGCTTCCGCCGCCGTCAGATAAGAAATGACCTGTCCTCGTTTGTCCCTTTCTGTTTTATAGACATTCGCCGATGACAACTGTTTATTACCGGCGAAACGTTTGTTCTTATATATGTTCAACCTGTTGGACGTCTCTATCACGGAGCTGCTGTTACCCGCCTGATAGAGATCTACAGATACTACATCCTCACCGCCAACAGCATCATAAAAGGCCCTGGTATTGATGGTCTTCTCTCCGGGATTTCTGAAGTAAGCGCTTTCAAACAGCTTATCCGTCTTCCTGAAGGCGATGGTGGTAGCCAATGGATTCTGTTCCGTCCAGGGTCCACTCTGTGAATATGCCCTGGTAATACCTAAATCCACACCTGCATGTGCAAGACTACCCAAACCAATGTCAACGCTACCACGGGAAGAGTTATCTCTTGTCTTTACTGCATGATCATATATAAACCCGATATCGCTACGATAGGCGCGGAACATTCCCCCGGTACCTTCTCCCGAAATGGAGAATACATCGTAAGTATAAGACGGCACTGCGATATTGGGTACCGTTGGTTTCTCCCGGTAAGCAATTTCCTTTTCCCGGTTGTAATCCAGTAAAGCGCCTTCATTACCATTAGCAGATTGATAGTTGAGATAGCCATATGCCGGCAGCGCAGCACGTTTATCATCAGGTGCAATTCTTTGTTTGGATACATATCCGCTCACATAAACACTGGGATGTATTACCTGTGCTTCCCAGCCCACCTTCGCGGTATAATTGTACAGTGTATTGGTAAACGGCATATTGATAGCCGGCGTGAAAGACGGATGCGCAAAAGAGATATAGGAAGCAATGTTGGAACTCTGTACGGCTGCCCTGTTTTTGTCGTCCATCGTATATTGTCTCAAACCGGCTGAAAAGGTCAGCGCTTTCAATCCCTCCCTGGAGTTATACCCCCATCCCATAGATACACTACCACTCAGGCCACCATTTGTTCTCGCCTGTTCATCAGCGAACTTATATCCCAGTGATCTGCCAATGGTTAGTCCTTCCTGGGAACTGTTTGTAACAGACAAGCCGGTTGTAAACCATCCCATACTGTTGGAACCAGCACTGATACTGGTATTGACACTGGTTTCCAGACCAATACCCTTATAAGAGTTATGCAGGATACCCAGGCTGGCGCCTGCACCGAATTTTGCATAATCGCTTAATCCGACGATCTCCACATCAGCGCCCACGGTGACGCCTACTGTCCGGTTTTCTTTCACGGATGCCATCTTCTGAATGGTATCCCTGCCGTTAAAGTCGTCCGGTAATCCGCGCATATTACGGGTAATAGCGCCTGGGTTAATATTCCATCCAAGGCCTACCCAGCTGGCTTCCTGGTCCATGGAAATCCCGCTGTTATAGCCGATAGCCAGGGGATAGCCACCTACATCCATCAGTGGAATGCTATAGGAAAAATCTCCTGTGAACAAGTCGACCATGTTATCGCTGTTCACGGAATGAAAGGCCCGGCTTTCCGGCTGTCCGGGACCGCCAAAGCCGGCTATATCCTTCACTTTCAGTGAAGACGCCGTGCTGGCTTTAGCAAGACCGGGTGTGTACGTATTAACTTCCTTTACAGCTATAGGGGCTGATCTCCGCCCGGTATAACTGCGGTGATCTGCACGCCGTGGCGCAAACGCGTAGGCGGGCAATACTGCATCACAATAAAGGAGCATAAGCATCGTGATCGCAAACGCTCTCTTATGTCTGGCAACAATCTCCAGTATCATTTAATGTATATTTTAGTATAGGAAAAAGCGTTCCTGGTTCCTCCGGAGAAGAGGAATCTCGTATAGGTCTGATAATGCCCGCAGGCTTATTCTTTTATTATAATAAAATGAACCGGACTATAAATGATGTCACACATACACTTATCTGGCTGGCATTGTCGGATAGGGATAACTGATTTCATTGATAGAACTTTTATGACTGATTATTGGTTTACGTGCTACTTGAAAGAGTACTATTGTCTGTTGTGATATCAGATTGTGGTTACGTTCTCACTGTTTACTGCTAGTTGGGCAACATTACTCTGGTGCGGTGCCTCTTAATTGTCCTCTGTATTCGTTTTGTTGCAAACTGATCTAGGTTGTAAACGTACGGACAATAATGTAGATTTCAAAACATTTAAAAAAAATATCCGGTATGCCGGGCCTCTGCCATGCATACCAGATATTGGCAACAATTTCACAAATATAAACTGGAAGACAATAGCTTAATGAAGCAGTCGTCTTGCGATTCTGTAATTAATCTTTACATCATCCTTTAGATCTACCTTCAGGTGAGCAGTATCTGTCTTTATTAATGACATCTCCCCTCCTGCTATCTTATACTTGTTGAGTTTGTACAAAAAGGTAGTATCATTTATGTAATCAGGCGTATCAGTAGTTAAAAACGTTGAACTTTTCTCATCTATCCAGACTAGGCTAAAAGAAGTCCGGACATCACTATTAAGCACTTGCTGAGACTGGAGATTCAGGACATACACGGATAGAAGATTATTCATTCCAATTAACGGTAAGATTAAAATGCTATCGTGTACAAGATAATAGCTGGATTGCCTGAATGAATCTCCACTTATGATTCCTACTGATGTATCAGGGAATACTACGTCCGAATAATCAAAGTACTTAAAACAAAACTCCTTATAAGCATTCGTATGATTCAGGCGGTACTTCAGGCAAATTTCTCCATCTTTTTCCTTAGATGCTTTTAAATAAAAACTGGAGTCCTTTGCTTCAAGTTGATCAGGACTATCCGCCTGCGAAATCATCCCCTGTTTCTGCTCCTGGTCAACTTCCGCATTAGCTGGTTTCGTCCCGCTTTTACAACTTAAAGAAGCAAACGTCAATACTATATACAAAACTATCATCTTCATACTAATTACTGATTTACATCTTTTTTTACCGCTTCGTACCTTTCATTCTGTTTGGTCAATTCGGCTTTTTCAGCATTCAGTTTCTCAATTGTTTCCGTATTCCAGATATGCGCTTTAAGCATTTCATCAATCTGCGCTATTCTGGTATTATTACTATTTATTTGATAATCCAGACTTCCCACAAAACGTTTCCTGAAATCGCCCATTTGTTTTATCAATCGCGAACCATAATTGTTATTATTCGTTTTTGTTTTCTCTTCAGTATCGTCTGCGTTATACGAGCCATGCCCCGTCTTATTTCTTTCCTTCTCAAATTCAAAATATTTGCCCGTGTAAAACGCTTTATCTATATCATCTGATGTAAATGCTGGTTGTTTTATCAATTCATCTGATGCCGGCCATTTCCTTGCCTTACGTTCAAAATAATCATCAATAGAACCTTTCCACTTCCCGTTATTGGAATAATCTTTAATCTTCCCGTGCTTATTTTTAATTTTATAATCGCTTCCGAGTGTCATCACACCAAAAAGATTATAATCCCCTCTGTCAATGGCATCCTTACCATATAGAGATTCAATGCTCGCCTGTGCCATCACTAACAATGCGCCCTGCCCTGACGCCCCTTTGGCTTTTGCTGCATCGTAAATATCCAGGGCTACAGTTATCAGGAACTCGTGGTGCAGGGGATCCCCAGGCCCCTCTCCATTGTCATCAATAAGCCTTATTGGATTGTCATACGCGTACACATATGGTGACCAGTCAGGATATTCCCTGCTCCTTGGATCTAAACTAAGGAATCTGCCAATTCGCGGATCATATATCCTGGCTCCGAAGTCCACGCTATTTCCCTCTCCTTTGATTTCATTATCGTTCTCCTTCCCGTTAAAACCATACCGGTATTTGTCATTACTGCTGCTCCGTCCTGGCATCCCCATTCCAAAAGGATAATATTCGTGCGTAGACAGCACATCCGCCACAAAATAACTAATGCTGGTGCTATCCGTAGAAATTCCTTTCTTCTTATCTGATATTGTTGCCAACACATTCCCCAAGTAGTCCGACAGCTCAAAGAGCTTTTTGCCACGCACAAAACCCATACCTATCCCATTGCCCAAACCTCGTAAAGCGACTACGTCCAATGGCGAAACGTTCTGCACGTCAGTATTCAATATACCAATCCCCAGGCGCCTACTGCCATACAGATGTGTCTCTGTTTGTGTTAGATCACCACTATTGACAGCACTATTTCCCGTGGTATATGTACTCATTACATTTCCGGAAGCATCACGCACATACCATGTCTGTACGCCATTCACGGTCTTACTGATGCGATTAGCCGCCACATCATATGTATAATTGATAGTCGTGCCGTCGGTTTTAGTGATGGTTGCAATCTTACCATATACATTCCAGGTTATGCCGCTAATTCCCGCGGCAACATCCTTAATAAGATTGCCTATGCTATCGTAGGCATAGTTGCCGGTTGTCTGGCCATCAATATCTACATCATAATTAGCCGCACTTACAGTATCTCCTATAAAATCCAGCTGATTTTTGCCTGCTTTATAGTTATAGGTAAGATTGTCCATTGCCAGTGGTTTGCTGGCAAACGTATTGTTGCCATTCCGAATGTAAGTTAAGATATTTCCGTCTTCATCGTAGGTAATACCTTCTTTGAAGTCCTGTATAGCTGCGGGCGTCCACTTGTTGGTTGTTGTATTTAATCCCCGTACTTCCTGCATTCCCTTAAGGCGGTTTAACACATCATAGCTATAGATAGACAATAAGGACTCTCCCATATCCGGAATATGACGACTGACTGCCGCAATATTTCCATTATACAAAGGCTTATACCCAGTGCCTTCAATTGAAGCAAATGGCGACAGGCTTCCGATCTGGCTATAATCCCTGACACCGTAATAATACAAGCTATAACCTATGGCATCTCTTGCCACCGCACTACCCGCTACACCATCTTTACCCATATCTGTACTGCCCCCGATCGATGTTGTATTCACGCCTTTCAGCCATCCCTGCAATGTGTAGGCATAATCCATTCCCTGCACCTGCTGTTGCCCCAATACCATCCTTGCAAGCCCGCCATGCCTGTAATACTGATAATACGCATCATTCTCCCAATACACACTATCCCTGCTGGTCTCTACGTTAATCAACCTGTTCTCCGCATCATACGTATACCGATGATAAAACGCATCCGCCTGTGAAGGCTGATACGCCACCTGCTTCACATTCCCGCTGATCAGATCATATTTGTAGACGATCTTCTTAAACCTGTTCCCCGCATCAGCCATACCACCCACCTTATAATCCTGCAGGAGTGTATCAACATTTCCGTGTATATCATAACTGTAGAAAGTAGCAGCGGTATAACGCCCTGCGCCAAGTTCCGTAGCATTGTCATACACCGCCATCCACGCTATCCGGTTACGCAGATTACGGGCAGACAATACCAGCTGTGATAGTGGCGTATAAGCTATATCATATGTCGTTTTGGTAATCTGAATGCAAGTCTTCCTTGCACTTGAATAGAAATGCTGCAGCGTTGACGGATTACGGGTGAGATTGTCGTTCACAATAGTATTGCTCCTCAATTGGCCAACCTCCGTTATTCGGCCCAATGCATCATAAAATGTATAACTGTAATCCTTTCCTACCCGCTGTTGCGCATTCTGAGATAATACCACTCTTCCCAGGTTGTCGTACCAGAACTTGGTAATACCTGCATCCGGTGTTTGCTGTTCGACAACTTCATTCAACGTATTATACCTATACTGCGTAATCTTCTTATGTGCAGGCACCTTTACCTGCCCTGCAGCCCTTGCCGCTTTTACACTATTCACCCACGTAGAAGACCTGTCTATCACCACACCAGCCGGTGGCACTGTCTTCACCAGGTTACCCGCCTGATCGTAATAGAACAATGTATAATGATACTCACTCGTGTTGTAACTCACCGTAAACACCTCCCTGTTCGCCGCCAGCAGGCCGGTATTGATATAGTCCTGACCAAAGCTGCCCAGTAATGAATCACGGTAAGCATTGTATAACTCCGTTCCTTTACTGATAGAGAAGAAAGCAGTATCAGAACAGTTATTTACTGTATTCACATCCGTCGACGGGAATACAGGTGTTGATTTTCCGCATAACAATGGTCCGTCATACGCCCCCGGCGGCGTCGTAGGCGGCGCACTGCCACAAATGCCGGAAACAGCGCCACAATTCGCCTGATAGAAGCTATCTATCTGGGCCATGGTATAGT
Organism: Chitinophaga filiformis; assembly: GCF_900102545.1. GTDB lineage: Bacteria > Bacteroidota > Bacteroidia > Chitinophagales > Chitinophagaceae > Chitinophaga > Chitinophaga filiformis. The sequence continues at coordinate 116,379 of NZ_FNBN01000002.1, forward strand.
TAGTACCCTGACCGAAATTCTCGTTGAAGTAGATTTCAAACTCATTACACCTGTGCGCCCTGTAAGTAACATTCAGGTAGGGCGGTTTAGCGCTGGCATTAGTAGTGGAATTTGACCAGAACACAAACGCATTACGCGTCTGTGCAGGCTCCGAACTCAATCGCATGATCAACCCGTAATCAGTACCACTACGGGAAGCCGTATACATATCCCTCACCAGGTTGGTACAAACCTGGTTCAGATAATTGGCGCTGCTCTGTGTGCTCGTGATCGGAGGTATGGTGAGGGTATTAGCAGCTACCGTTCCAGGTTGCGCCGCCCATGTCGTCACATTGGCCACTACAGGTCCCAGTGAACGGGAGAACAACAGACTAATGGTGCCCGGATTAGCAGCGTAATGCGACAGCGTACCACATACCAGCTCTCCACCTGCAGAAGCGGGTTTCGCAAACAGGTTCATATCAGCATAGGTGATATTGGCGCCCTTCGCAACTCTGGCAAAGTTGAACACAAGGTTGTCCCTGAAAGTAAACCATACACCACCATTCGTCCATACCGCTGCTCCGAGCGTCAATGATGAAGCGTATGCTGTGGCCCTGGTACTCAGCAGGTGGGTGATCCTGAGCGTCGGCGCTGTCTTATTCACGGTAATAGAATCGCCCAGTGTAGCGGGATACAGGTTCAGGAAGTTGTTCTTAATATTAGTGATCGTGTTACAGGTAGCTGTTGGTTGTGGGGCTGCCGGACAATCATTCTTAAACTTCAGATATTCCCAGGCCTGTTTATTAAAGCCCAACTCATTATTCATGAAATTGGCAAACAGCTTATTCTTCTTTTGCTGTGTAGTATCCCCTTCCTCAATAGTCGGTGTGATACCCGGGAACTTAGCAGTAAATCTTGTATACGCATTATTCACTGTACCACAAGTCACACATGTCTCACCGGTATAACATTGCAATGCAGGCGGCAGACTGATGATCTTTGTAAAGTAAGTACAGCTGCTGGTAGTATTACATGCATTCAGCAATTGGGTGAGATCAGCATCCGTCATGTTGATCCCCCTTGTACGGGACAGATAACCGGCAAAGCCCCCATCTGTATCAGTATTATACTTAAGATACTCTGCGCGGAGATTATTCAGCTTACGGCATTCACAGGTATCCGGTTTGGAATATACCGGCTTGTTACCATAAGCGATCTGCTTGTCGTATGGAGCAGGCGCAGTGATCACGTAACCATTACAATCCACACTGTTGGAAATACCCTGTTGCGCATTAAACTCTTCCAGTACCTGCTGGAAGGTTTTATAAGTATAAGTACTGCCAGGTCTTACAGAACTCGATCCCATCGGATGGGAAACATCAGATCCCTCCTTACACACCTCCACTAATCTCGGGATGAGTATATTCAACATCGCCTGCGTGTATTTGCAAGGCGCCAGTTGCTGTACCCAAGCCTTGGCATAGGCATTACAATTGTCTTCATAATGCCTTTTCACAGCATTATTAGCAGAATCTGATGCTGGTCCTGACGCCCCGGTATTATTCAGATATCCGAGTCCATTCTGTCCTAAGGCATCAGTGGCGTTGTTAAAGTTGAGCTGCTTTCCGGCAGCGAGCAACTGTGCCGCTGTCGGGTTAGACACACCCGAAGGACAAGTCGCATTCTTTATCTTATTATCGAGGATGGCCCTTTTCGCAGACAGGTACAACTGTCTGAAGTTACGCCAGGCCATATCCAGATCACCGGTACACAAAGCACTCTCATTAAACGGTGCCGATGCCGATGCATAAGCAGTCACACAGGACGCATTATTGCCATCACATTTTACCGTAGCAGTAGCCGTACTCCACATCGTTAATATCGAACTACCTGAACCGCCGTTGTAGTTGGTCAGCTTCGCCTGCAGGGCATTGAACATCTCCGTGCTTTCCAGCGACAAAGGATCTCTATTCGCCGTCACTATCGGATAAGGGAAGCTGCTTTGTCCGGTGGGGTTCAGATACCCCTTCGCTTTCGCTTCGGCATAAGTGTCTACCTTCTCAAAATCTCTGTCCCATGTATAACTAGCCTGATGCTTCTGGAACTCCAGCCATTTACAATACTCCGGATGGAACTTCAGCAATGCCGGCGCCCACGAAGCTTTGAATTGGTTAGCAAACTGCTCAGGCCTTAATCGCTGAGGGATGACGTAGGTATTACTAAACTCGTCATATGCCAGATCAGGCTTGCCTGCTTCGTCCAGGTACGTAACCGTATCACGCTTATAAGGCGGCAGTGTATTCTCATCCGGCTGATAAAATATGGAGTAGATATTCAGCGTATCCTCCGCATCCGCATACTGACCGGAAGGCGCTGATACATCCAGCAACAACGCTGTCTTCACATCAGTAGATTCAGTTGCCTTATCACATAAGGCCTCACAGGCAGCTACCGCTTCCGCATATGCCGCCTGCGCCTCTCCTCTATAGGTGGCACTATCAGCAACAGCGATACCGGCCGTTACCATGTAACGGTTCCGGAAATTATCCCAGGTGCCAATGCTATCCTGACACGCAGCACAACTTGGAACACATTGTGTATTCGCCAGGAAATCACGTTGTTGCTGTACAAACTGCTCCAGCGTAGTACAAAGATTCTTCTTCATGAAGATGCTATCCCTGTAGTAAGCCATCGCCTCTCTGTTAACAGTCAGGCGCTTGGTGATCTGGTAATTACCTCTCGGTAAACGCAATGTGAAAGCTACCTGCAAAACCGGCGGTGTATTACAATCCGCCACAATCGTTCCTGTATAATTGCGGATGATCGTATCAAAGGGTTTTCCGCCCAGACGCAGGTTATAAGCGTCATCCGTAATCTTTATTTCAAGATCATACAGCGCAGTATAACAAACAGTATTGTTATTACAATCCTTCTTCTGCAATACCGGCGGTGCCAGTGAATACTTAAACTGATAATCGCCATCTATGGCTACCAACTGACTCTGGGTATTCTCCATCACCAGGTCTTTGATCACATTACTGTTCAACCTCGACAAAGTATCTGTTACCGGGAAACTGGTGTTCGAAGAAAGGTTATCCAAACTGGCGCTATCCGGTGTGCCTGCTAAAGCTGTCGCCACCGTACGACCATACATATCCAGGTAGGTAATCGCATACTGGCCATTGGCATCCTGCACCATGTTCTTAAAGTAATGACTCTTGTCGCCAGCCTCCGTACCAAACAACACATCCAGATCATTATCACCAGGTGTACCATAGTAATACCTCGTTTCATGATTGCTGCCAATCCTGTACACAGGGCCTAATCCACTTTGCCTGCTGATCCTCCCTGTGTTATCCTGTGTATATACTGTTTCAGTAAAGGCAAAGCCTCCCGCATCCGGGATGAACTGGTTTACACCGTTGTTCTTATCAGGGTTGTTGGCTGAATAATACTGGTTTGCACCAGTTGCAGATGACATCTGATTCGCCCGTGCCGTCAGATATTCAGACGGAGCATTCAGCTTGTCGTAGTTAGACTTATCATATTCAGCGCCATTCAATGCACTGTTAAAACGAGGCGCATACTTGATCACCGAATTTATCGAAGGAGCAGGCATCACTTGTATGGCCGGTCTTCCCTGATAATCATAAAAGGTCTCTCCTACCGTTGTCTTATTCGTGGTATTATCTTTTGTTACCACCTGCCTGCTGCGCAGACTTCCATCATAATACGTAACAACTGCTTTTCGCTTTCCTTCCTCCGCATAATTCACTGTCATCTGCCAGTTCATCTTTCGCTGGTGACCAGTGAAACTGTAACTTCCCAGTCCGCCGCTATAGTCAGAGCTCCAGGCCGTCTCTATCCTGCTTACATTGCTTTTCTGTTGTACCGCTCTGACCCTGAAAAACAGGAGGCCACCATTATCGTACAACAGCGGAATACGATAAGTATTATCAGCGACAGTTACACGCGTGGCATTGTTCCTGAACAGCAATACCGGGTTAACAGGATTGCCATATTTATTGCTGGTATAAGCAGAAGAATCCACATATGCCCATTCCAGGTCATATACGTCGGCACCTGCTGTAATAGGCCAGCTGACAGTCAGTTCATCTGTAGAATCAGTATTGGGTGCACTGACAGCACTGATACTTTTAACGGCATCATCCGTACAGGATAGTTTGTATACAGGAGCAACCTGCATCTCATTCTCCATTACCAGTGCATTCAAGACCCTGGCAGCAGCGGTAACAGAAACACTGAGCACTTTCACCGTTACCTTGTGTGCGTTACCAAACACAAAACTACTCCTGTTGGTATAGCTTCCTGCAGCATCATAGTTAATGATGAAACTCTTATCGACAGAGTCTATCGCAAAGTCAGGCCTGGTATAGATCAACCGGGCATTGACAGTAGCAGTGAACTGCGCAGGCAGGTATACATTGCTGTATTCATTCACCTTAAAGGTGACGATATTTTTTACCTGGTAAGGCGTATCCAGTTTACTGATCAGCGTCGGATTAAAATAAAGGCTGTCCTGAACAGTGGCAACAGAATCTTTCGCTAACTGGCCTCTGCTACCGTCCAGTATATTTCTCAATATTCTGACAGTACCGGTTTGCGCAAAGCTGTTGCCTGCTGCCATCAGCAGCATCAACACCGTCAGCCATAAAGCGCTCTTTCTTGGCAAAGAATGCATAATATCTTATTTAATAGGGGGTACCAGGAATAATTAATCTTTTAACAATGCGCTTCTAGTCTCTTTGATGGTCTTAATACCACTTTCTGTTTCCCGCTTCAACCTGATCAACGTACCATCATCATCGTACTCATAGAAAGTTGCATAGTTATTTTCATCCAACTCTGCCATCAGTCGCAGGTCAGCCGGATTGTACACAAAAGAGCGCATAGTCGCATTATAAGGATGTATACGCAGGTCATCAAAGTAAACAGTAGATTTGCCGGTTGCCCGCAAGCTGACGCTCAGTTCAGTACCACCCACAGGTACTTTTACCACCTGCTCATATCGTTGCCATCCGTCGATAATAGCTCCCTTGGGCGTTGCGACCACTGTATAAGGTGTCGTACTCCGCGTCACTGAAATAACCACTCTGTTGTTCGTATAGGACAATCCCTTACAATCCATTTCTTCTTTCACCCATACACTGACCACTATCTCCTTACCTGCAAACGGCGAGTACACAGGAAGTATAGCATCCTTATTCGTACGGATACTACCGAGTACCTGACCTCCACTCACACAATTGTTGGCATTCTTGTTAAAGGAGAGATTAAACACCCCTGCACTATCCGGTAACATAGGAGCACTGATACCCGCACTCTTGCCTGCAGCTACGCGCAGACTGTATTTTCCCGTATGTTGTTGTGTAGAATCCAGATCACCTTTGTAGGAAGAGAAGTCAAAGCTTCTTCCACCGCTACAAGCCGTATCACAGGTAGCGCCACCAAAGAAATAATCCTCAAATCCTTCATAAGCCACTTCACGATACTGGCTGTTCTGTGCTACAGCTGTGGTTAATGCATCGTCAAATCCATAGATGGCAGCGTTAAAGCGCCCCAATGGATCTGTATTCTCCAGCTCAAATCCTTTTTTGTTATATAAAGTGGTGGTATTGTTCCATACCCAGCGGGAGGTATCATATTGTGGTTGCCATCCGGCACTGCTACCCTTCTTCCAGAAAGCAACGAAGTCTTTGATGGTACCATCTGTCCTCACGTTGGTAGCCGTTGCCGTGCTACTTTCCGTTCTTGCTGCATAGTATGAATAACTCCGCTGTACCTTCCAGTTACCCAGCAGACCATAGGTATATGGGTTCACACTAGTATCAGTTACTGCACTGTAGCAGGTCAGGTTATAAGGAGCCAATGTGACATTAACATCTGCATGAATAGGATTCATACAGATATCAGAATAGATCACTACGTGATAATTACCGCCGCTGTTGGGTGTAACCGGAGATAATACCGGGTTCTGTAAAGTACTGCTGAAATGATCAGGACCTGACCATGCATAGGTGATGGCTGTTGTAGGCAGGTTGATGATCTTGAATTCGATCCTGTCGCCGATACAATAGGTCAGCTTATCGGAAGTGGCCAGTTCTGCGGTTTCGAAGTCGATGATCTTTAATCGTTGCACAGCAGCCGCACCACATTCATCTTCCACGCGCACATCATAGTTCTGGTTTTTTATCAGCTCATAGGCCCCACCGGAAGTAGCGGTACTGAACTTACCAGAGGTATTGGTGGCCCAGTATGGCCCTGTAGTACCTTTTCCTTCTGCCGCCAGTCTGTAGGTGAATACACCTGTAACCGCCTTACTACCACCTGCTGCAACAGCCACTATACTACCGGAATTATCAGGCGCACCGGGACAAACCCATCCCAGTGAGTTATTGACATCAACGATCAATGGCTTATAAGTGAAGTTGATCTCTGTGATATTCCTGCCATTCCCGACAGAAGAGTAGTCAGATATAATACTTGGATACGACGACATACCTAAGCGGTATAAGCCTTCTGTTGGCAGTAGCAGGGAATCTCCAAGTGTAACGATAGAATTATCAAAACCTACAGAACCCTGCGGCCCTCTGAGTATCCTGAAATAAACAGGCATGCTGGTACCATGGTACATACTCGTACCTGTAGGTTTTATTTTCAGTCCGGTACAGGTCTGCTCCTGATCATAGGTGAAGTTGTACCTGTATACATCGTAGTCTGTTACCGTCACCGGCAGATCGTAAGTTCCGCAACTATCTGTGACCCGGAACAAATAGCTGCCCGGATAAAAATAACGGGTAGGGCCTGTCGTAGGGCTATACACAACCCAGGTGTTACTTATGTATGAACTGTCAACCGTTCCCGTATAAGTATAATTAGAAGGGCTGAGCAGGGTCACGGTGGTACCTCGCGTGAGATATCCGGTAGACTTATAGATCATGAATAATACAGCGCCATCGTTTCCTACATACCCTCCGTTGTCGCTTATAATCACGGAATATGGGTTTGCCACTGTTCCATTCACAACCACGTTTCCATCAAATATGGTAGTACTGTCTGCAGTCACTCCTTTCAGGCGGTAATTACCAAAAGGAACGTTCTTCATTGTCTGGGGCCCTGTGCGGCTCTTTATAGTATCGTAACGGTATTCATTGGTCGTATTATTCTTAAATGAAACGTATACCGGATAGCAAATAGGATAAGTGGTATCTACATAATAGCCTTCATCAAAGTTGACATTGCAATTCAACTTATAATAGTTATACAGGTAGGGAAGATTGATGTTGGCAGGATAAACGAATTCATCACCACAAGGTGTTTTTATGTAGTAAGTAATCTTTTTGTTATAAATATCTTTAAAGGACTGTCCGGCTGGCAGCGTAATTGTATCAATATGTCCGAACTGTGTGTAGGCAGTTTTCGGCATACCATCATATGATATGGCATAGGTAAGAGGGGTATTCGGCCGGATATAATCCATAAACAGACTGTTCGTATTAGCAACGGGCGATCTGACAATAAATTTATTGCAGGTATTCTTTATCCCACCTACTTGTTGCGCATAAACGTCACTGGTTGTCATGAGTGGCAGCTCATCGATAGTCAGCGTCTGAACAGAAGCCGCTGCTCCGCAGGCATCTGTAATAGAGACATTATAATTCCCGGGAGGCATACTATCAATCACAAAACCACTGCTGGCAGTAAACGATACCCGTCCGGTATATGCCGCTGGTTTATTCGTGATACTTACCTGATATGGCAAGCGTCCATTCGAAAATGACACGTAAGCCTGTCCTGTACGACAACCACGCAGCGCAACACGTTGCTGGCTGATGGCGGCCCTGAAAGGAACATAGTTGCCCGGCACTACTACATCAACAGTAGCGGAGACTACTGCGTTATTACAGATCCCTTTAGCCAGGGCGCGGTAACTACCCGCCGGAATATTTTCAAATACAGAAGAAGTATTGGGGGCCACACTGTAACCACCGGAAGTGAGCGGATCCAGGCTGAATAACATATCTGTCACATTCCCTGCGCCGGTACCGGTAAAAGACAGCGTGATCTTACCGCTGGCAGCGCAATTGGAGGGTTCAGCAACAGCGCTGATCCCCCAGGCCGGACATGTTTGCGCCCTGGTTATACCGGCAAACAACAACAGTAATGCTGGCAAAAAGAGAAAATACTTACACCTGAATATCTTGTATATCATTGGTATAGCGATAAATCGGTTAACGAACTACTGTTTCTTTTTATAGTAACCGGTACACTCCTGCACCACCGGAAGATTTCTGCCAGTGTCCATAAAGGAAGACCTGGGCAATTCAATTACCAGTATACCTCCATTCTGCATCTTATACTTGTAGGGCAGATATGGCGCTTCCAGGGGTGGTTGTCCGGGCACTGCACTCTGTGGAGAATGCATCTCTGCTTTCTGATATAATAGCACATCTTTCCCTCCCAGGCGGTACTTGCCGGTTTCTACGAATCCTGAAGCATTGGTTATTCTGCAGTTCTCTCCATTCACTTCTATCTTTACCGGAACAAAGCCTGTCACATCCTTAAACTCAATTTGCTTCGTTATTGTCTTCTCTTCCAGTACCTTGTTATCCTGCTGAGACAACAACCTGGTCTCAATCTTCACTATCTCCCACTCTCCAGTAACGGTGGGCTGGCTTTCCTGCGCAGCAGCAACACCATAACCCGCTACAAGTACTATCAACAGCGCAAGTATTCTCTTTATAAACATGTCATTCGATTTTTTATAGTCATTTAATTAGCGCAAACTGCCTTCTGTTTTTTCTTATCAGCTACCTTCCAATCCTGCTTATATTCAACAGCATTCGCTTTTATCACTCTTGAACCAGCATCTATCACCAGCTGGTATTTATCGCCTTGTTTCACCAGCGGATTATTCAGCATAGACGCCTCTCCCACCGCCGTGCTCATATTCTTTCTACCCGAACGCATGATCTTCATCATCACATCATTGCCAGAGAATGGCACACCATCTGCGTTCACGAAATAGATATCAGGCGTACCGCCGCTCACTGCATTGGCATCTACTGCATACAATACACTGCTGGTACGGAAGGTCGCGATCTGCGGTGTACAATCTGTGCCACCTGTCTTTACTTTAGAGCCCACCAGGATCACATCTCCACTGCTGAAATAGTTTGCCTCTGTACCGGCAGTAATGCCTTTCGTGATCTTGCCCGCGGAGATGAATATATTATCCAGCAGCACATCCACGTTCTTATAGGCGCCACTCATACCATCGTATGTCCAGCCTGAAGGCCAGGTAAAATGATACACCGGATCGCCAAAGAGGTTCTGGGTACTGGTCAGCACCACATTGCCGGTTTCATTGTCGTATGCTATGTTGCGTGTCACTACCCTGCTGCCTTTATCAATTACCACCACGCTGTCAAGCAAACCATGGCGACTGATCACCTTAGTGGCTGCAACAGATTTGAACAATACCTCCTCTCTTTGCGCCAGGTTCCATAAGGTCGGGATGAGGAATACCGGTGGTAGACTGAATGAGAAGAAGTCGCCATTCACGTTAAAATTGTTGGCATTGGTGACGCTCTTCTGATGACGCATATCCAGCATCAGCTCTACATCTTCACCCACTGTAGCCGCTGTGTCTACCACACCATCCGGATTAATAGTAGTAACAGTACTGATCAGGTGTTTGAACTCAGCTTTAGGTACCTCTGTTCTGTAGAAATTCTCTGTATAAGAAATAGGATTGTCAGCGTCTGTTTCCGCATAAGTGCCCTGAGAACGTATCTTGCCATTCATGTCATTCAGCTCCACTTTAAAGCCCTGACTGATGGCTACAAAATGTTTCGCATTGATACGCAGGAAGTTGGACAGTGCCGGCTTAAAACGTTTCTTGCCATCTGCCACGAGGGTCATATCTGTCAATACCGGGAAATCATAGGTAGTATAGAAGCGGACTTCTTCAAAACCACTGGCAGAGCGTACATTCTTTGAATTAAGAGAACGTACCCTTACTTTTCTGTATCCTACGGATGGTGCAGGAAAGAACGATTCGCATAAAGGCTCTTCGGTATAACCCAGATTCACAGGCGCCAACGCAGCCACCTGTTGTTTATATTCTAATGGCTGACGCCATGGATTCTCTTCATTGCCTATCATCGGTTCATAACTGGCCACACCACTGCTGATCTCCACAGGTGTTCTGTTCACTTCAGTTGTAGTCGTATACTGATATTCTGTCCCGTATACAGACTCCTGCTGTTTGGTCATGGCATTCCAGTTATCATATATCCTGATCCGTTTTACACGGAGACCACCGCCGTATTTCTTATAGAATGGATTATCCAGTCTTACCATCGTGCGCGAAGTATCTATCTCACGCATCCAGGCTTTGGTCCTGGCAGCTACGTTATAAGTCAGGAAGGTATTATTGATATTATCCGCTTGTGAAAGCAGGATCTTGATAGCATCGGAGAACCCGAAATCGTCTCCGGTATCTGATCCGGGATAGGCTTTGGAAGGCAGGTTCAGGCGGAGATACTGGATAGCTGCCTGCGCCATCGGACTGAAGATGCTCGTTACCTCACCCGTATCGCCTCCTGCAGTAATGGCTTTTACTTTGATCCAGATCGTATTGCCATTATTGAAGTAGCCATATTCGTTATCGTCGATGATAGCATAACAAGGTACATATTCTCCACCGCTGCCAAACTTATCTCCCGGCACCTGTACATATAAGCGGAAGTAAAGACGGCCATTCAATCCTTCAAGATATCGTGAATATAGATCCTGCCTGCTGCTTACTGCTTTGGGTACATTTATGGCAACATACCTGTAATCTATCAATCCATACAAAGAGCGGTTCAGATCACCTGTACTATTAGGAGCTGTAGCCGAGAAGCCGGCTACTTTAAACATCTGCGCTGCACGCTTGTTCTGTACATAGGCATAGTCATCACTCTCATAATCAATCTTCATGCGACCGCCGCCGGGCAATATGATAGAATCCAGCGTCCATGCTGCCGCATTAGCAGCCGCCAGTGAGCTGTCCTGTAATGCATAAGGATACTCTGCATTATTGATCTGGTTTGACGATGTATAACCCGGGTTCTGTGTTGCAGGTTTATAGTTGCCCCAACGGTCATACGACTTGGCATTATACACCGGGTTATTTTTATTGTAACTAAACACATAAGGATTCCGCTTGCCCTTATCATTGCCGTTATAAGTAAACCATACGCGTTTCAGCGTCAACTTACCATTATTATTCAAAGGCTTGTTCACACCAGGACACAACTCATAGGTATATTCAAAGTGAACGGTCTTGATAGGTTTTGCCCCTGTATTATATTTCTGAAAATCTGCTTTAGCATATAGGTTGATCTCATCCAGCTTGCGGGCTACACGTCCGGACTGCTTTACACCGTTCTCGTTGATCGCAGGCAGATCATCACGGTCGCTTGTTTTGAAGGTAGCGATCATTGTCTTTGACTCAATGGAATGGAGGTACCACAACTCTTTCTCCCCTGTTACGTAGCTGCCTTTATCGTCCCTGTTATCTGTTCTCAGGCCTTCATTATATGCAGCGCTGTCATTGGCCGGTGTTCTCCACTGGTAAGGATTTCTTATACCTGCAATCTTTGTATAATTGAATTTAACAGCCGTTCCCAGGTCATCATCAGAAATACCATCTCCTGTAACATCAGCATAGTCAGGAGAGACGATGCCAGTCAGCAGGAAGGTATGGGCATAGGCCGGGAGCTCTTCACTGTTAAAATAATGGTCATTACCTTTGTTGTTATCCAGTGTATTATCAGATCCAATGGCATATTTCACCATTCCCTCATTCCTGTTGCCACCGGAAGCAGCTACGGAGAATGTTACATCCTTCTGTTTCAGATTGTATACCGGAATGCCGTATACATAGCGGCGTCCGTCGGTATTCAGCACACTGATCTCCGAGATGTGATCAGGCTTGCGGAACTGGTTCACACGCTTCTCTCTTGAGAGCAGGCTATTACCTACAACAAAGGTGTCCTTATCCGGCATCAGGTAGAGATTCGAAGTAGGAATAGGCACTTCAGTGGTACCCAGCGGTTTCCACAACATCTTCATTACTACGCGCCCACCTGCCTGATAATACTCTGCCTTCAGGTTATACAATTCGCCTGCTACCAGGTTTACCCACGCGGTGTCCTGTTTATCCGCGTGATCATTCCAACGGTCTATCAGTAATGTATCATTCAGGTATATTCTTACACCGTCATCACTACGTGTGCTTATACGGTAGCGTCCTGTAACATCCGCTTTCAGTCTGCCCGTCCAGCGTACGGAGAAGTTATTATCCAGGTTTACACCTGGGGGCACGTTAAGTCTGATCTCATCTTTATTGGCAAAGTTGACAAGGGGATCGATACGCTCGAATAACCTCTCTTCAAATTTCTTTCCTTTGAAATATTCTGCTTTCAACCCTACACCCTGTCCGTTTACATTATCAGGAAATTCAACACTACAGCTACTCAGGCTGAATAAGTTCGGTGTATAGTTCTCAATATATTTTGAAAGACCACCTACACTCGCTTCACTTGCCGTCAGGTAAGAAATCACCTGGCTGCGTTTATCGCGTGTAGTTTTATACACGTTATCAGGTGTGAGGGTCTTTTTTGCTACCAGTTTCTTATTACGATAAGCATTCAGTCTGTTTGTCGCCTCAATAGTAGGACTGCTATTACTTGGCTGATACAGGTCTACAGCCACCACATCATCACCACCAATAGCATCATAAAATGCTTTTGTGTTACCACTCATTTCTCCTGGGTTCCTGAAATACGCGCTTTCGAATGTCTTATCAGACTTCCTGAATGCCACGGTACTTGCCAGTGGATTCTGTTCCACCCAGGGTCCTACCTGTGTATAAGCGCGGGTAAGACTCAGGTCAACACCACCATGCACCAAGTCTCCGATACCGATATCCGTACTAAGCCTATCTGATTTATCCCTTGATCTCATCGCGTGATCATACACATACCCGATGTCTCCACGGTAAGCGCGGAACATACCGCCACTGCCTTCTCCGGAGATGGCAAATACATCATAGGTATAGGAAGGAACGCCGATATTAGGCACGGCAGGCTTTTCCCTGTAAGCGATCTCTCTGTCACGATTGTAATCCAGTAAGGCGCCTTCATTGCCATTCGCTTTCTGGTAGTTCAGATATCCATAGGCAGGTAAGGACAGGCGTTTATCTGCATCAGCAATATCCTGTAAGGATACATATCCTGTGATATAGAAACTGGGGTGCACTACCTTGGTTTCATAGCCTATCTTGGCGGTATAGCTGAATGATGTATTGGTATAGGCAAGATTCATCGATGGCATGAAGGCCGGCTGTGCAAAGGAAATATAACTGGATACAGAACTACCCTGCTCTGCAACGCCCCTGCAATTTTTGTCGTCCACTGTATACTGGCGCAGGCCTGCGGAGAATGTCAGTGCCTTCAATCCTTCGCGTGCATTATAGGAAAGTCCTGTAGATACGCTGCCACTCATTCCACCATGCTCTGATGCATATTGATCTGCGAACTTGTAACTGAAGGAAGTACCCAGTGTCACGCCATCCTGCGAGCTGTTGGTAATAGAGAGTCCATTGGTGAACCGGCCCATGCTGCGTGAGCCTACATTGATATTAGCGTTCACGCTGGTTTCCATTCCCCAGCCTTTATAGGTGTTATACAATACGCCCATACTGCCACCAATGCCGAAGCCTACGAACTTACTCAGCCCTGTTACTTCCACATCAGCGCCGGAAGTAACGCCAATCGTTTTGTTCTCCTTCATATTGGACGCCTTCTGCACGGTATCCGTACCGTTAAAGTCGTCTGGCAGTCCGCGCATGTTCCTGGTGATGGATCCGGGATTGATGTTCCAGCCGAGTCCTACCCAGCTGGCCTCCTGATCCATGGAAATGCCGCTGTTGTAGCCGAGTGCCAGCGGATAACCGCCTACGTCCATCAGGGGGATGTTGTAAGAGAGGTCGCCGGAGAACAGGTCCACCATCTTATCGCTGTTGACGGAGTGAAAGGACTGGCTTTCCGGCTGTCCGGGACCGCCAAAATGTTTTTCTATAGCCGGCTCTTTTAATTCCACATCTGCAGCAACAAGGGGTGCCGTCAGTGTGTTTCGTATGCTGCCTGTCGTAGTATGGCTGTAATGCCAGGTTATCCGCGGTGCGGCAAATGCGTATGCGGGCAATACTGCTTCACAATAAAGTAAGATGAGCATGGTGATGGCAAATGCTTTCTTACCTTTTGCAGCGGTCTTCAGTATCATTGAGAATATATTTTAGTATAGGAAATAAGGGTCCTGTTCCTCTTGAGGAGAGGAAGCCACAGGTATATGATTATCCGGCAGGTGATGTACCTGTTAGCTGATATACATATTTAACCTTGTATGCGCTGGATAGTACATTGCTGGACTGGTATCGCCCATAGGGATAACTCGTTTCATGAGTAGAGGTTTTTATATTATTGTGCTACGTGAAAGATCCGCCTGTTGTCTGTGTTACAACATCAAATCGTCAGTTACGTCAGATTATTTTTTGGTTTACTGGGCAACAATGCTCGGGCTCGGGTGTCTCTTAATGAAATATCGGTTCGTTGCTAAATTAACTCGAGTAGTAAACCTACGGACAATAACGTATATTTCAAAACATTTATTAAAAAAATTTATGGTGTTAGGTGATAGTGAAACGTATAAAAGCTTTCCGCTGATTTCTTCGTATATTTATAGTGTATACAGGTATCTCTGATGCCTGTTTTTCCTCAGTACCGCACATGTCTTTTATAGGCTGACGTTATTATTCCATGTACAGGCTTTTACTGCCGGTTTTCCCCTTGCCATTCCCAATGGCCCTTCACCCCTGATTTTCTTTCAAATACTAACAATCTCCGACATAAGCATTTGCCTTGATCAAGTCCAACTCAAGTCCTACTCATGTTCGATTGAAGTTCTATACTATAGGCTCATTACAGGCTGATTATAAGGTTCTTACAATAGCCCATAGGGATATGCAAGCGTACCTTTTATGTCCTTGTCATGTATTTAAGGAATAAAGGAAATATGCTACAAAGAAGCTGCTTTAATACCAACTTTTCCGTAAATTGAATAATAATCTATTGCATGTTATGGCCCAAAACTTTAATATCCTTACACAGGGTCTTTCCGGCCACGTCGGAGACCTGATCTATTACGAACGCAACGGCAAACAATTCTGCCGTAAAATGCCCCAGTATGGCCCGGACAGTATGTCCGCCGCCAGTAAACAAAGCAGCCGCGAATTCGCAAAGGCCAGTAAGGCCGCAAAATCGATCCGTTCTGCCCTGAATGGCATATGGCAGCCAGCGCAGGACGAAACGACCGTATACAGGCTAAATAGTGCCGTTTATGCGGCGCTGAGAGAAGACTACCATCCAAGAGGCAAACGTATATTCACTGCCGCTGCTTTACACCAGCATCTGAAAGACTTCCGGTATAACAAAAAGGCCGTCATGACCATTGGCGGTATAGACACCATACGCCAGGAGAACGGCAATGTAGTAGTGAAACTGCCTACTAACTGGCAACACTGGCTGAAACCGCCTAAGGATGCCCGTTATATACAGCTCCAGGCGGTGGCACTGGATATGGACCTTGAGCAGAATATCTGCCTTGGTAGCACGACAGCTGCGAGTTGTGTTCCTTTGGGAGAGCAACAACATAGCCTGGTATTGCCGGTAAGGCCGGCCAATGCCACTGCTACGATCGTTCTTTTGCAGATCCGTTTTCTGCATGCGAATACAGGTATTCAGGCCGCGGGTACTGTCAGCAGTGAACAAGCTTTTGTAACAGCGGTATTGGAGCCGGTATTGCCATTGGAAGAAAAGGGGCAAGCGGCTAAAACACCGAGGATAGCGAAGAAAAACCGCTCTGCGGCGGAGATGCTGGCTGTTAGTCGGCAGGGTAAAGTACGTGTGCCTGTTAGCAGGGAGGAGATTGAGGAACCTCTTATTCAAAGGATGAATATACCGGAAAGAAGCGTTTCGCTGGCAGTATTTCATCAATATGATTATGATCAGTTCCTGGTTTGATGTAGTGTCTTTTAAAGCTTAAAGATTATTCACAGTGATGCGATGCGAGTCGTGCCTTTTCCCATGCAAAAGAGCCATGGGCAGGGGCGCAATCCACGTGCCATTCCTCATATTTTAAAAAACTGTTCAAAATTATTCTCTACATTGTAGGCATATTCCTACAACTCTATGCCACATGAACATCAGGCAACTCAGGCCAACCAGACTGCTACTCGTTCCATAGCAGATAACCAACATTCATCAGGGCTATCGAAACCTGCTGTTCAGCCATTTCAAAAGATGCCATCCTCCGCACCTGCGGGGAATAACAATAGCCATCCCGGATCGGCCAACACACAACCGTTTCAATTAAAACCAAACGATACAGGTCTGCCGGACGATTTAAAATCTGGTATTGAAAGTTTGAGTGGATACTCTATGGATGATGTCAGGGTCAATTACAACTCTGCCAGGCCAGCGCAATTGCAGGCGCATGCTTATGCGCAGGGCACAGACATTCACATCGCCCCGGGACAGGAAAGGCATCTTGCACATGAAGCATGGCATGTAGTACAACAGAAGCAGGGAAGAGTATCACCAACGGTCCAACTGCAGAAAGATATTCCCGTGAATGATGATGCGGGGCTGGAGCAAGAGGCAGATATCATGGGGGCAAAGGCATTGCAACGCGCCACTATAGGCCCAATACCTTTGCAGTATAAGCGTATAGAAAAGCCTGTATTGCAAGGTGCTTTCCTGGATATAGCCGCCAACAACTTTAAAGATTATATCACGGAGCAGGAAACAAAACAAGCGGAAATAGGTGCACACAGGGAATCATTTACCACTGTAGGCTTCGAGCATGAATTCACCCAGACAGAAGGCGAAGGAAATGTGTTAGCAGGTATATCGCATCTGGAGCTTGCCAAAGCCCGTCCGCTGGCATTTACCAAATTACCGTTTATACTGGAAACTGACGCCGCCAATGCACTGGAACTGGTAAGTCCTCCATTCCTGATCAAAACACTGTCAAACTCGATGATCCCTGATCCTGCAGATGTAGAAAAGGTGGATAGTATCATACGGGCCAACCTGGATACATTGTCGAAGAAGGGAACCATTGATGGAATGATCAAGGGATTCCAGACAACAGGGCTTGACTTTTCTGCGGCCGAAAACCTCAAGATCCAGCAGAAGAACGTATCCCATAAGAGTGGGGTAAAAGACTATGCCAGCATGCCTGAGCTGGATTTTACGGAGCTGAAAAAGATAAAGATCAAACCTTCTGAAAAAGGTGGCGGCATCACCAGCCAGGTAAACTTTGCTACAACAGCGCAGACCTTTGATGATCTGCAAAACATTAATAAAGAAGATGTGCTGGATACTTCCGGAGCCAGAACACCCGGATTTAATCCCAAAGCGATACTGGCCACTCTCGAAGCCGGCATTAAGGCAGCCATTGCACAAACCGGTATTGCAGATACACCTGGTCTCAAGATCTTTATTAACCAGCTTGCACGTACGCTGAGCGGACAGTTTGCCGTTCCGGCTATAGAGCATGTAATGAATGAACAGAAGAAGATATATGATGGCACTTCTGACCTGGCCAGTACTCCGGCAGCCACCTCAAAGTTCCGTTTCAATGCTTATTTGTCAAGCGCAGTAAAGGATGTGGACGGGGCCTGGATCAAGGACAGTCTGATGAACATAGGGCTAGGTGTATTAGACAACGAAGACTGGACAGCCATCAAGAGCATGGTAGCCAATAGCAGACTTGCGGATGGCATCAGAGGCCTGGCATTGCCGGAGTTTACGAACATAAACGGATTTGAAAAAGAAACAGATAAGGAAGCCGGAAACGTGCTGATACAGGAAACATTGAGATTGGCAAAGGAAAAAATGCTGGCGGCACTTCCAATTATTTCAGGGCAGATAGACATGGTCTATAGCCATGATCTTATGACCAAAGAAGGTAAAAAGACTACGGAGCTGGGCATTTTCCCCACTGAAGCGGTAGCCTTTATGGGGCACAATGATCAGATGATAGGTGCAAGACAGGATACTTATATCGATACAAGAAAAACACAGTTGCCCCAGGTAACCGGTGAACGCCTGCATGTAGCAGAAACACGCAGAGACGGTATAGATAGCCTGTATAAACTGGCTTTTAATACAGATAAGCTGGATGACAAAGGATTGGACGCAATGTGGGATTTTCAGGCAGCTAAGGTGGCGGAGATAAATACACAGATTCTGGAGTTACAGCTGGCTAAGGCCGACGCAGAAAAAGACATCAAAGACATTAGAGATAAAATAGAGGAGCTGGAGCCCATGGCAAAAACGCTTTACGAAGGGTACGACGCTGCGTTGGAGGAATTTAAAAAGACCTATCAGGGCAAGCCCAAACAACTTGTAGCGCAGTTCGAGAAAGCCTTTGATCCTGGAGGTATCAAAGATAAACTGGCCAAGCAACAGAAAGCATTACCAGGAAAAGTCAGACAGCAAACACCCATTATTGAAAAGAAGAAAAAAGAAATTACGGCCAAGCAGGAAGAACAGGCGCCATACAAGCTTTTGATGAAAGAGATAGAAGCACGTAAAAAGCAAAGAAAGATAATGCAGGAAGTACGGCAACAGATATTGAAGCAACAGATGGAACAGCAGCAACTGTTCTAATACTGCATACGCCCTTCACAAGACAAGTCTGAAATTTTCACAGCCTATGGCAAAAGCTGACAAGCCTGTATCGCCTATAGCAAAAAGAAGCCCGGCTTCTTTCGAAACCGGGCTTCTTTTACAAATACCTAGATTATAACTTTACCTTCTCAATATACTCGTCACTTAATAAGCCGTTCTCTCTCAGCTTCAGTTTTTCGATCTTAGCCACCACCTTTTCCAGGTCCTTTTTATAGCCAGGATCAAAGCTCATAGCCTTATGCAAGAGCAAGGCCTGGGTTTCATAGAAAAGATTTAATACATCCTTTTCCTCGATTGGTGCTACCGTCTTCATGGTTGTTTTGATATGCTTAAGCCCTTCTTCTACCCCTTTCAGATCTGTTGCCGTTTCATAGCAATGGTAGGCCAGATTATTATGAGCGCTACGTAACGCCGCTCGGATAGGATTAAACTCTTCCAGGTAATCCCACAAAGTGATCTTACTTAATTCGGCAATGGTATTACGGCATACTGCAAGCGACTCCTCTTTCCAGCCAGCCTCGTAAAGCGCGTAGCGCTGGTGATCCCATACAAATGCCCACAGCCTCATTTCAGAACATTGCGCATCCCTGAGCAGCTTTTCCGCCTGGCTGAGTATATCAATTGCCTGGACATAATTTTTATCCTGTACCAGTAGGGACGCCTCCTGCATCTGCCTGCCAAATTCTTCCTGGCTGAATTCGTATACCCCCGGAACATCCGGTAGCTGGAAGTTAGCATAAGGATATGTTAACCAGTCTTCATCCTCTATCTTTTGCGCTTTGGCAATGTCCTGCGATTTACGGTAATATTCAGTGGCTTTGCTGGCATCTCCTTCCAGGAAGTAAGTCCAGCCGAGATAGTAAACCGACTGATGAAGGTGTGAGGCATCAACATTCTTAGTAGTTTCTATTGCTGTTAATTGCTTCCTTGCCTCGTCATACTTCTTATCGATGATCAGTCCCAGTCCGCGGTTCACGAGCAGATAATCCAGGGAAAATCTGTTTTTATACTTTGCCAGAAGCATTTCGAAAACGGCACTATACTGCGCATGCGGAATATATTTACTCAACTTGCGGTCACTCAAAACAGCTCCTGCACAAAACGCTACCGTGCGCAGTTCAAGGGGTACAAATTTTATGTTGGTAATATCCCTTCCGATGGCAAGCTCACAAACCTTCGCCGTACGCATGGATAAAGGAACATATTCAAGGGCCGTACCATAATCCATAGAGCAAGCCTTTTCACACATCTCCTGTGTCATAAAGTGTTTCGGCACAAACTGGAAATCATATGAATCCTTCTTTACTGCAATATCACAGATCCTCTGTGTCAGATATTTCTGAGGTACGTCATAGATACGTTCACTGGACCCGGATCCATTGGCGGTAATGGCCTTAATGATAAAGTCCTCATCCCAGTAACAGGCCCATACCTTATCAAAGGTGTCATAGTCAAACTCGGTCTGTTTAAAATATTCATCCTTCACTTTGCTCCGTTCGTCCCAACCAGCAGCTGCAGCCTTCTGAGGGAATCCTGGTAGCTGCCCCAGATGTTTCCCGTAATAAGCATAGCTCTGCTTGTTTATCCGCTCAACATCGATATGATCGAAGATGCTCATGCCATATTTCTTTACGGCTTTTCCCATCTGTTCCAGATCTGACTGGGATCCAAATCGCCATCTGTCCCTGTCGTACAATTCAACAATAAAAGGCCATTCGGGGTCCTGGCTATACTTTCCGGCAGCATACTGGTATATTTCTGTATCCACCAGTCGTGGCGGTATGTTTTTAATCACCTGAACACCCAGGTCAATGGCCTGCTTAATGTATTTATTGGTATAGTATTTTGAAGGCAGGTCCTTGCAGTGTGTATCCCTCAGATTACCACCGGCAATAAGTGCAATATTCATCCGCTCATCTCTGAATGCAGCAGGTACATGGTTATAGTTGTATTGACTACCGATCACCGCGCGGAAACACAGATCATAGGTTAATTGTTCCTTTGGCACATATGCAAGGTCTATGCCATGCGGATGGATCTGGTAGATCTCTTCTGACAGGAATTCAGCGGGAATCTCATTATAAAAACAAGGTTCCTCACGGTTTACTGCCAGCAGGATAATGTCGGGTGTATATAGTTCCCGTTTGAAAAGCACGATCACCCGGCCTCTTACATCATAATCTCCCTTTGTCTTATGTTCCAGCAATGCCTGTAGCATGTCTCTCGTCCTGTATTGCTCAGGTATCGTTATTAGTTTAGCGCTAAGCCATTCGTCGGGGAATTTACTGGTCTTCTTATACATATCCGGACCGTATTTACCCAGCATGTCGGTAAAGAACTGATCCCAGTATGCCTGGTCTTTGACTGTCGATGTAGCAGGCTGTGTATCCCAGTTCACTGTTACCGGGTCTCCGTACACATAGTGAAGACTGGTATGTTGCGTATAAGGTTGTGCCCTGATACTCTTTTCTGCCGCCTCTTTGTAGAACTTGTCTGCTTTTTTATCTTCCCCCTGGAGATGGTAGACCAATCCCAGTAACCAGTTATTCGTAAAAATGCTTCTCGCGTCAACCGATCTTTCCAGGTAGCTTTTAGCTTCTTCGAGTTGCTGTTTATAGATAAGCGCCTCTCCTATTACGCGCAGGGCAAAATATGCAGATTGGCTCTTTTGCAGGGCTTTATTTGCCAGTTCGATCGCTTTATCATATTCTCCGATCTGCACAGCGGATAGGGCAGATTCTTCCATGCAGGCAAGCTCGTATTTAACTTTCTCAGGAGTATAAGGAATGCCTTTGGCAAATATTTCCATAGCCTGTTTATAGGCCTTCTGCTCGAACAGGCATTTACCGGCGTGATAATAGGCAAGGTAATAAGCCGGAGATTTTGTGATAGCCTCTTTGAAACATTGATAAGCTCCGGTAATATCCTCCTGATTCTTCAGGCGCAGTCCTTCCCGGGTTAGTTTAATACCTTCCGGGGTAACGCCTTTCTGTAAAACAGGCTGATTGTTCTTCAGCGCTTCGTAGACGGACCGTATACTGATGTTCAATGTATCATGATGGGATTCTTCCAACGTATAACAGAACTCCGGAACGAATGCATAAGCATAATCATGCCAGGCCAGAAAGGCATTATCTGTCACATAGGATGACAGTTCATCATAGTTGTACAAGGCGGTAATAAGCGTCTCTGGTGCAAACTCAAAACAGCCCAGATCATAGAACCAGGAAAAGAAGTACGGCGCATTAATGCTCCGGAAAGGCATAGAATGTACCACTTCATCGTCCTCTCCCCAGGCAGAGGCAACATACCGGATGGTTTCTGTACCTATTGTTTTCTGAAAGTATCCCAGTTCCAGGTAGTCAACGGTAGTATTACCGGTAACATAGTAAGCATAGGAAGAACTAATCTTCCCCCTTATGGTCATATTACCACGCACCACAAGAAGATCAATATGAGCCTGTGGAATTGCCAGATCGCCTTCAATATGCAGATCGCCGTCGCAATAATAAATAGCACTACTATATTCTTCAAAATACTCCCTTTCACTTTCGTAATTGCTGGCATAAGAGTTATCCTCGTCATCCCAATAATCTGATAAATGTTCAACGTTCAGGGCTTCAAGTACTTCACCATATGAGACAGCTTTTAAGCCATGCTTTTCGAGGAAGGCCTGCGTTTCTTTATTTTCGTCCTCCTCTGTTTCCGTTTCGGGCTCAGCTTCGCTTGTATTACGGGCTAGTGCTTCGAAAGCCGCTGCTCCAATGATTGATTTCATTGAAGCCTTTGCCTCCAGCACAGGTGATAATGCCTGGGCAAAAGCCTCGTCACTGGTATTTCTTAACGCCTGTGGGAAATGAATACTCTTTATCGTTCCTAATGGATCACTGACAAATATCCTCATCGCCTCCCCGTTGATGATCATCCCCAGGACCCACCAGCATTTCGATAAGTAGCCTGCTTCCTCGTCAATCAGTTTGAATTTGCACCTGTAGAAATGCTGATAAAAGTTCAGTAAGCCATGCAGATTGTTACCATTGACACCTTCAGCGTTATAACAATATACTGTGCAAATGAAATCATCTTTACTAAAAAAGAGAGAGCCTTTCTCCAGCCAGAAATCAACGTATTCCTCCGGCATCTGAAAACCGGCGACTGCTTCCATTTCTTCAATATTCTCGTCTGTTACATCAACAGTCTCCAGTTCGCCGGGATAATTGCCGTCAGCCAGATGCCGGGCGAGGGCCAGCAAGTCCACAAATAAATGTTTAGGAAGTGCATCGCTGGCTGTTTCGGAGATACCTGCCAGGGTGCTAACTGGTTCATCGCTAGCATCTTCGGCAACCTGGCTATAACCTTTCTTCACTTTTTCAGCGATCAGCTTATCAGCAGCCTTTCTGCATTCCTCTTCTGATGTGTATTCCTTGGTTTGGGTTTGTCCCTGGGTACCAGCTTTACCAAAATAAACTGTAAACTGGTTTCTGTTAATTTCAATGTCCCAGAATTTATTGGAATTTCCGTCCTGGTAGATAAATTTGCTTCTCATGTAAAGTCTTTATTGTTCCTGTTGTTACCATTACCAATAATGGGCTACGTATAACCAGCACAGTATATTTGGCAAAGGGGGCTTATTGGTCGGCTAAAATAGTATAAAAGTCTAAATGATAGTATTTGTTGATTCACATCAACGGATAGCACCTATTGCATTCTTCAACATGTCATTGGCTTCAGCCACTATCTTCGGATCTATTTCAGAGGTTTTATTAGTCAGCCTGAAAGTGGCTTGTTGTCCCGTAAACTCCATATGCATCATCACATTTCCGCTTCCCCAGAAATAATCATAAATAATGGCAACACCTTCATCGCCTGCTTCCATATAACTTGCAATACTTTTTAACCATGCCAGCATCGGCAGGATTTCCGTATAGTTCTGGCTGAAAAGTGCGATGGCGAGCTCCCATTCCCCCTCTTCACTTACCTGTTCACGCGTTCCTGTTTGTGGGTCAGACAGATAGGAGTCAACGAGGCCACGATTTGTCTTTATCCAGGCATAGACAGGGACTTTTGTCAAAGGGGATTTGGAATGCATTTTACGGCTATTCCACCAGGCCGTCCAATCCTGGTCTATTTCCGGAGGTAGCGGCTTGTCCTGAAAGAATCGGTTAAGGTTTTCCTTATTGGTTTTGATTTTCAGGTAGAGAGAGCGAGGCTCTGACATAGGGTTATATATTAAATTGGGTGTAATATATGGGGAAGTTTTTGATTTTGCAAGGTGGGAGCTTGTGGGAGAAATAACGGGAAAATCCTGCTCAAATCTAAAGTATAAACCTTCCTAATATCAAACTACAACTTCCTATTATTATAAGTAATAGAATCATCATATTCACAACAACCTTACCTATCAAATCCTGACTCTTATTATGATTCGTAAATTTGCCCTGAGTCGTATTCACCTTTTCTATAAAATATGGCCTGATCAGCTTCGGAACGTAAATAATGAAAAGTACCATAAAAGGAATCAATATAACATAATAGAGCCCCCTCAACAGTTTAACGGAACAGAGCATTACCGTTGGAATTACCATTATAAGAGCAACTGCCGTAAGTATCCTCACACGGCGACTAAATGGGTCATATGAGTTTGTGTAAGTCTTGTATAGATAGTATACCAAATAATCTATCATATTCTATATATAACTCCCCCCTACATTATATTTACCGGTTGGCCTTTATATCGGGCCTCAAACTTGTTTTTCTCAGCAAATATTGTAATCATTGTTTTTTTATTTACCACTCCAACAGCGATGTTCAAACTGCAGTCATCTACTCCAATTTCTTCGTCCGAAACTGACAGTTCAATATTTTCATTGGATGGCAAACGAAAAACATCACCAATTGGTTCAAATATGACGCTCATTTCAGTGTCTGTGGTATTCGTGAGTTTAAACTTCTTCATATATCAGTTAATGGTGTAAATCCTTTGAAACCATAATAAATATAACAGCACAAAACAACAAATTCTTTATTAAATAGTATACAGGGAGCTAACGGAGTAGTTTCTTCTGTCAGGCAGAGATAAAGGAGATGATTCTTCTGTGCACAAACTGGTTCTGTTCAATCCCAAACTCATCTGCCCCAATCCACCAAAGTCCCGAAGCTTTCAACCGCCTCCCTGGTCAGATTTACTTTTGATTCCAGGTTAGCTTTATCACCCTGGTAAATGCGAATAATACCATTCAACAGTGCTGATACAGACGCTATATCTTTCCGTACAAGATCAACATAGACAATTCTATCTCCATTATCTCTCCGATAACCAAAATATTGACGGTAATACAAGGGTAACTCAACATTCGCATAAATTTTGTGCAGTTTGACGATCTGTTCGACCTGTAACTGCAAGACCTGTTCTGTTAATTCTATATCTTTGCAGCCGAGCTCAATATCTACAATGTCCTCGTACTCTACAGTATGACCATAGGCTGCTTCCTTGTGAAATACAAATCCCTGATAATCCTTTCCCTCGCAGAGAAATGACGGCAGCTTTTCATGCATATGGTTATATATCCAGATAACATCCTGTGCTTTTAAGGTCAGATCACACATGAGCGCTTTATCACTTGCCGTTTTAAACGGTATTAAAGGATGGTCTAAGACATTCAGCTTGTGCTCGATATGTTGAGATTTCAATACAACGCGGAGATTTTTGTAGAAATCATCAGCGGTTTGAGGTGTTACATAGCCCTTTTGCTTGTCAAATGCAAGGGGGGTAAATTCGAAGTAAGTATTGGTAATATACAGCCACCAGCAAGCAGCAGCGATGCAAATGGCTAACAATGAAGCGATAATAGAGATTTTAAGTACTCGTTTCTTAGGCATAGGTAGTGGGATTTCTGGTCAATAATAGGAAAGTTTTTTTGTACTTGTTCCTCAGTGTTGCCACGGAGCAATGTTTTCCCTATTTTGTGTCTTTATGACGAATGAAGTATTTGAGGGCTTTGTATCAAAATGATGTTAGGATGTACTTTTAGAACTGGAGATGCAAGGCGCTTCAAAAATGGTTATAGAAAATATTCATGGAAAATAAAAAGTATTAAAACCCTTCCTGGCTTTCTATTTTCCCTATAGCTATCGACTATTATCCCAAGTGAATAATATACGCCCCGCCAACAAAAGCGGCATAATAATAAAACTGCTTAATATTCTATGCCAACTGCTGTTGGAATTGATAAGCTCCATTCAATTTATCAACAGATACTTTAAAGCGATGACGCCGAAGACAGCTAACGAAAATACCGACTGTTTCTTTAACCCCATATACTATTATTTCATTGTTTTGCTTCAGTTAGCCTTAATAGTTTTAAAGACAGTAAAAAAACTCGCAAAAGTAGCATGACTGCTCATCGTTAGGGAAATAAGCTGCAAGCACCTTTAGTAGTTTATTTACATGCCCTTCGTTGTCACTGGGCTATGTTCTATTTCCTGGTGCAAAATTCAGATGTAATATTAACCCACCAAAATAAAAAATAACCGTGCCTATCTTCAGTTAGCAGGATAAATTAAATCTTGGAGGATGATTTCCATTGACGTCAGAACGAGCATTTTTCATACCTATTTTATGATCAAGATCTTTCCCTTTAAATCCCGGTGTATTTCACAACACGCTTTATTCAGGGATCTAAAGTCAAAAGTGCTATCAAATTCATCCTCACCTTCCCATAAAAAGGCATTAGCCACCTTATCCTTAAACTGTATAAACAAATCATTTCTAAAAACTGACATCATCTCTTTGTTCCCCGCTGAATTGCAAAATCTTCGAGAACACCAATCAAATAATATAAATCAATTAAAGAAGGATGACGATAGTTAAAATCATCCTGAAGCAGCAGATCAAAATTGGAAAGGCTGTCTGGCTTATTCTGCCAATCGGAGTGATTGATCCATTTCCTTATATTTTCATTATCAAAAAAACAAGAACTAGTGTTCAAAGTAGTCTGTAATGACGGTAGATTGGTAAATAACATCATGTGGCCGGTTTCGTTAACCAACCATTTATCAATATCATTATCAACCAGGTCAGTTCCCCATACCGTAAAATAATGGTGCCCTTCATAAATAACTTCTATCAGGTACTTACGATACTCTTCCGAAACGATATTTAATAGTTCTTCCATATTCAAATTTACTGGGGGCTTTTACCTCTAAACCATTTAATAATACTTCCATTAAGAGCTCCCTGGCCATGTGACATATCTTTCCCTGTTAATTTATCTACAAAATCCTTGTCTCCTTTGCTTAAAGAACTGAACGCCGAAGTTTGAAGATATGCTCAACCTGTACCTGCAGGAGCCGTTCTACCATTTCTATATCTATAAGCAGGGAGTCCGTTAAACTCCCTACTTAATTACTTGCCTACAAAATGTCATACAGCCTTCATCACTTTCTAACATAAACTAATCGATCTAAAGTCAGCAACACACTCTAATGGCCGGAAAGATATCCACGATAGCGGCAGGCTACCAAAGCAGCTTCACGGGAATCAGATATAGTAAAACCGATAAAAACGGCAAGGCCGGCAGAGACGCAATTTAAAGCTTCCTGGTAAACCTATTTCCTACTTGAAGAGATTTGGGAAGGCAAAGATAGCTACCATTTGATTTTAGCTCATTTCCTGATATGACATATTCCACGGTTTTAAAATAACATTCAATATCATTCGGTGAAGAATTAGTAAGGACAATGGTATCATTCTTACTAATCCATGTGCCTATAAAATTAAAACTCTTCATTTTTTTCAGCCTACTATCCTTCTTCTTATATGTTAAAGTAAACGTTCCTTGTTCCTTCAATTCCAGTTCCCATTGTTTTGTTACCGCGTAATCATAATAACTAATGACGTCTTCTTTTGAATACACCTTCTCTATTTTAGACTGAAACAAAAATAACATTGATAATAAAACAAAAATTTTCATCCTATCATGGTTTATATGGTGTAACTATTACTGATGTTTTCGGTATATACGATGATCCATATATTGTATACTCATATTCTTTGGCACGTTGCAATGCGCCGCGAGACTCTTCAGAATAAGGTGTATATACATTGTTATAGATACGCATCGCGGTATAAGAAGATCTCTGACCCCAATAAGAGCCGGTAACAGTCGAAAGCTCGCTTCTTATTTGATTACCAATTCTATCTGGTAAATCTATAAGACCAAAGTTACTTTGAATTAAAAAACCATGCGCGGCACCTCCACCTACTTCCGTATGCCGAAATTCGTGTAATGACACCATCCCATAACTGGATGTAAGCGGATTCAAATCGGAAGAAGTACCTGCTACCATTGCATCAACTTGCTCTGGATTAATTGTGATATTATTTCCATTCGTTTGCGACGACATTTTAGTAGAAAAGTCAATTGTTGTTTGCCCTTTTCCTGTCACCATCTCCATAACCTCTTTTCTGCCAGTCTCACTATACTCTCCCTTCTTATTGCCTTTAAATTCGACCTCTCCAGTTTTTTTATTCATACCCAATTTCACATTTCCTATCTTACCCCACTCCTTCATGGTTCTTTTAGCCAATTCTGCACCGCTAACCTTTTTGCCATTGACTGTTAATGTTTCATTACGTGATGCTCCAAAGCTAGTCGTATCACCTAAGAAATCCGACTTTAGAATGGGGTTATTCCCCATAGCAGCATAGAGACTTAATCCATCTTCGGGTTTAGGATCTACTTGCCACCATCGCCCTATTTGTGGATCCATATTTCTATAAAACGCATCATATTGATTAAGGTCCAGATCAACTGAATGCTCTATTCCATTGAATTCTTTCCTATTTTTAGCATAATCAGTTCCTTTTAACGCATTCGTAGATATTCCAGCCATTGTCAACCCATACGGATAATAATGCGTCTCCTCCAACAATGGACCACTATTCACTGCCAAAACAACATTATCAAAGAACACATCTTGTTGGCTCTCATTGCTTGTATAAACATACAAAAATCCGCTCTGTTCCACCGCCATTTTCTCCACTCCTAACTCCTGTAGCTCATCCGGGCCCTCCTTCACCTGCCTTACCCCACTATTATCCTCCACTAATTTAAAATCATCATTGAATAAAACAAAGTTCAAATATGCCTTCGGACGGTTTGACTGCCCATTGTCCTGGTTCTTCTCCTTTAAACGTTGATAATTACTGTTATAGAAATCCGCGTTGAAAGGCGTATTGTTAGCTATTGCCTCAGAGCCATGCGACCCCTTTTCGCTTCCTATACCCCCAAACGCCTGCACAAGTCCCGCTATCATATCTTCTACCGGGGCATTTCCCTTTTTATCTGTTGGACCCTGGGACTTATAAAATGCTTTCGCCTTGATTTGAACGGTATCACCGGCCATTACCCGTAATACCAATGAAGGACCTATCTTCTTCCCTCCTGCTTTCGCATTCAACTTCGCAGCAAACTTATTCTTTTCAGTAGTCTGGTCTGTAGGATAACCAGAAGGTACTTCTGCACGGGTCTCCTCCACATTGCTGAACAGCGCTACTTCCTGAGCCGCTAATTCTGTCTCCATTGTGGCAGCATACATTGTAAAGTCTGTCTGGTCTGTCAAAACCGTTCTTACATTCCCCAGGTGATCCTTCTCAAAATAATCATATGCATATTGCACCGCCTGCCCGCTTTTGTAGACAGGGCGGATACGACCTTCTTCATGACTAATCAGCTCGAGACTGTCTTGCTTATATACAAATGGTCCCGCATAGTCAGTTACAGTTGTCTTGGAAGGACTACCAGTATTATCCAATACAGTTTTACTTAGCTTGTTACCAGTGGCATCGTACTGGTAAGTAATTGTCCCCTTGCCGGCAATAGTGATCACTGTAGGAAGATTCAGATAATTGTATACAATTGAACTGATATGCTTATTGGAATCAGCCACCATATTGCCATTTGCATCATAGAAATAATCATTACCACTGTTAGTTCCATCAATAAAATCTCCCAGTTTCGCAGATGCGGTCTTTGCAGGATTAGGATCAGCAACCATTGCCAACTTGTTACTATTAGTTAAGTAGGTATAGCTTAACCGGTCTACCGTATCAATTTTTGTTCCTATCATTCCCTTCTGCCACATGGATTTAATATTACCATTAGCATCATAAGTCAGATTACTAACCGTAAAGTCCTTTTTATCCTGCGCCCAGCTACCTCCATTCTTCTGAGTGAAGTATGCACCTGTCAAACGATTAGCTTTATCGTAACTATAACCATAAGCCCAGGCACTATCTGCACGGGTCTTCCATTTCACACCAGATATGTTGCCGTTATACAGACTGGAATCAAATCCATAATCATAGCTCAGCTCCTGGCCGAACCAATTAGATGTACTCGCTCCGCTGTTTACAAAGTTCTTGTTGATGCCCTGTAACCAACCGCGAACATTATATGTATAGTTTAAACTGTCTATTACACTATTAGAAGCACCTACACCTAAACGTTTCAGCTTCAATTGCCCCAGCTCGTCATAATCGTTTACTGCAATCACTCTCGCCTGGCTTACATCATCATTTAACTGTTTCTTCACTGTAAGCAACCTACCACCATGGTCATATGTCATACTTGTTAGTAACGTAGTTTGCGGGGTAATGCTTTTAGGATTCTGATGACGAAGGTACGTTGCCAAAGCAACACCTTTGAAGTTGTATAAAGTTGACAATATGTCCCTCCCGCCCAGATTGTTTTCACTTACCACCTGAATAACACGGCCCTTATCATTATAATAGGTAGTCGTCGTTAACCATTTTTCTGTCCCAAGCACTCTCACTTTACCACCGGTCACCATACCACCGACAACATTACTTACCGGCAACTTCTCAGGATATAAGGTGTCCGCAGCCAATAACTTTCCAGTATCGTTGCCCACAAAAGCCAACTTTCCGGAATAATTATAATTATCGTAAAAGGTATATGTCATTGGAGTCAACGCCGATGCGGATATACCAGGCAAAGGATTTGTGGCGGTAATCAGGGTAGTATCACCAGCCGCGGCCGGATCAATCTTTACCTCTGTTTCACCTCCGCCAGAATCAAATCCATCCAATATAGTGATGCTATTGGTAGCTGTATATAATGGACTTCCATCGTGGCTATACAAGGCCAAATCCGTTTCGGCTGGCGCCACATAAGAGATGGCCTGAGACGTAGATGCCGAATTCATGCTCGCCTGTAAGGCCTCCCTGGTAGATGTCTCCTTATAAATAGCCGTCATTGTAGGTCGGTTCAATTCATCATAAAAAGTCACCAGCCATTCCATAGGAGATTTCGTCCGTTGAATGGAATCTTGCGTAAACACAAGCCTGTCCCGTACGTCGTACACCATGAACGCTCTACCAGCACCAGGCACCTTTTTTACCACCATACGCTTCCTTCCATCATACTGATACTGGAAACACAGCTCATCAGCAATAGCAGTACTTATTGTCCAGGCACCTTTTATCGCCTCCACAGCCAATGGGGGTATAACAAATCGGAGATTCCCAAGATCATCAAATACATAATAAGTACATAACCAACCTATATGTCCTGTACCTGGAGTGCCCGCTATCTGCACCTTTTTCAATACCACCTGTCCATCCTTATCCTTATACTCCACCACCTGGCTGCCTTGTTCATCTATAGTCACATTTTTCTGTAACTGGCCTGCGGCATAACTACCTGTGCTGGTCGGTATCCCGGTTCCGATATTCCACAATCTCACCGAGTCAGCAACAGCGTTAATTTGGTACCGCATTTCTACAGGACGGTTGGCCCAGCTATTGCCTGCTGAGTAGGCTTTTAATGGCCTGTTAAGCGGAGATTGCTCAAATTCCTGCTGACTGTAATAAATATTCTCACCTATGACTCCCGGATTAAGCACGCCATTTTGATAAAACGCTTTCTGCGCATTAAAAGGGTCTGTTTTAAACTTCCCATCGCTCAAGTTACCTGATTGCTGTACATAAGGAAGGTACTTGTATTGCTCTCTTCCAAATGCATCATATACTACAGGAGCCACCAGATCCTTTCCGCTACCACTGGTTCCCTTGGAAACCGTCTGTATAGGACGGCCAAGGCCATCAAAATACTGTGTCGTCTGCTTAACTTCACGTACTTTTCTTGCTGTAGATATAACAGCAGCTGTATCTGTTAACGGCATATCAGGTTCCCAGCTCCGGACATAACTAACAGAGGTGGTGCTATATGCAGCAGGAACTGTAACAGCAGTTGCTGTACTACGTGTTCCTCCGGGTTTATTTTGGGCTGACAAAATATTGGGGACTATACTCCCAATCAAAAATCCTGCAGCAAGTATAAAATGTCGCATAAAATTCATATAGGGATCTGATAACTATTTTGTAATGGATGCCTGGAACTGGTAGTCGTATTGTTTCAATACTCTGCCATCCACATCTTTAACGACCTTTAATCTGCCAAAATCATCATATTGATAATACACGAACTGGTTATTCTGATCACACATCGCGGTAATTCCATATAAAGGTTGATAGGTGAAAGTGCTCATTAACACAGAAGATGGATACAATCTTACATCATCGATGATCACACTTCCCTGCACAGTTACTGTTGTGGCTCCAGCAGGTATTATATGCTCGAAGTAAGTCCATCCATTCCTCGTGGCACCTTTTACTGCGGCGACACCATTGACATTCGCTGCAACAGTCTTACTCCAATAGGAGACTTTATAGGATTTACCAGATGAAAGGCTGCTTTTCGAAATCGCTCCTGCAGTAAGATTGTATACCTTTCCGCCGGACAATGCCGCAGCATCAGTAGAAGGCGCTCCGCTGTAAGACCAGTTTCCTTTGCCATCCTCATCGAATCCGCTATATGCGATCTCACTTGCCGCCGCATTCTTTACCTCTGCTATAACATAATTTCCCTTATAACCATATATGTATGCCTGAAGAAGATCATTTACCTTATTCTGCTCATTAAGAAAACCTTTTGCTGTATACTGGCTAAACGAAATGAGTTTCTTAAATAAAGTTGTGTCCCTGTTGAATAAGGCGGGATTGAAAGCCGCAACTGAGGTTGAAGGAATAATATCAGCACTGTTAAATGCTGCTATCCCCGTGCTTCTCAAACCTGAAGATAGTTGCGTATACTGATTAACATATCCTCCCGCGAGGTACTTTGTCGTTCCTTTTGTCTTCCAGTTTTCAACCGAAATCTCAGGGCTATACATGTTCTGCGACTTCATTGCAGCAGCAACTGTATTATTATACTCGTAGGGATAATAAGAAACCTTTTCGATCTTCTCTCCTTTGCTGTTCGAACTTGTAACTGTCTTAACGTTAAACGCAGTATCATAAGCATAGCTCACATCGGAAACCATGCTTTGACCATTACTGTACTCCGTAGTCGTAGTCTTAACAAGGTCTTTTCTACCAGCTCCAGGAGTGAAAGTGCGTGAAGCATAGTATATCGGCTGCACTACCTGGTTCCATGAGGTGATCCCTGCCGATTGTCCAACCCGATATTCATATACTACAGGAGATAGAGCAATTGAAGTGAAATTCAATAACCTTGGTGTACTGTAATAATAATTATCCAAAGATGTCTGGTACTCATTGACTGTCACCTTTATAGAATCATTGTCTTTATTATAGATCACCTCCTTCTCCAATTGTCCAAAGCTCCAGTCGAAATACGTAGGCGGTGTAAAAGGGAATGGATTATAACCAGCCAATCCACCCGGAGTATATGAAGTGAAATAACATTCCTTCTTCCCGTTACTCAGACCATTATTGGTATAATTTTCCACCACTCTGCTGTATGTAACCGGACTACCATTAATTGTAGCCAGCGACTGAGTGGGCGAACTGGCTCTGGCTATATAGTTACTAAGGCCATACCCGTTGTAATGATTATTTGCTGGCAGCAATTCAGCACCATTAACATCAATACCTTCATAAAATTCATAAAATACATGATATTCATATTCAGGTAGAACACCCAGAGTACCAGAAGATACTGCGCTGTTCTTTTTCACATATTCATATGTTCTGGCATTGGCTGGCGTCGCATTGATCCCATCATAATCTTTTATGGACTTTACTCTCAATCCCCCGATATAAAGATCCTTTCTAACCGTTATCGTTGTATCGGGATGATTGTTAAGCTGTTCAATCCTTTCCAACGTCATATAATTATCGTAATCCATGCTTTGCACATATACAGCAAGCGAATAATTACCTGGCTGCATAAGACCAATTGTAAAGGGATTATCTTCTTCCTGCCAGGATCCGGTGCCATTAATATTCAATTGTTTAATGATCTGGTTCGAGCTATTCTTAACCTCTACCCGAAAATAACAGGGACTTCCTAAGCAGGTACCGTTCTGGAAAATCTTCAAGTTAAAGGAGCAAGTAGAACCAGGATCTCCACCAAAGGTAAATGGCAAGATCCCCGGCGTACTAGAACTAACATACAAGCCATCACTAAAACTTCTTTGTTTCACAATCGTATAAGTAGTATCCGACAACCTCGGATCTTCCGCCATATTGGCCTCCATTTCGAAATCTGTATACCCATCTGTAGGGTATTTCATTCGCGTCAGAGAACCATATTTCACTCTGCCAGGATCAGTAGAACGGGTACCGCCTGACAAGGCCGCATTATCTTCCTTAACGTAATACGCAGGAATCATATCCTGAGATGGATTGTTGTTATAAAATCCCCAGTGGTCCTGTTCATTGCTGAGAAAAGCCGGCAGTGAACCAGTGTAAGTAAATTCATATCCCGCGCTTTCTCCAGAAGCACTATATGGCGTTACCTTTTTTAAGGTTAGCCTATTAACAGAATAATCATGATATAAATTATACCCCCTGGAAAACGTTCCGTCGCTGATACTGATCTGCTTTAAGCGATATAATGAGGACGTGCTGACTTGATCCGTGCGAAGAGTTGTATCATAAATAAAACTTATACTTACCTGATTAGGGAAATTGATCTTCTTTAATCTTTTCCCTGTGGTAATAACGGTACTATACGACGTTTCGGGTGTATTCTTTCCTGGCGGTATACCACCACCTATTGCATACGAGCTGGTCACAAATCTACCTGCTGTATACCGGCTAAACTCATTTTCATATTCCAGGGTTATACTATCTGTGGAAAATGGAGCGACTATTTTTGTGAGATACCATGCCGAAGCATGAACATGAAAGTTAGCGGCTGACCCGTCATCAGAACGTTCTATTGCATCAAAAATGTAACGGGCTCCTTTTTCATCAGTGATCGTAAATGCCTGTATTTCATCTGAACTGATAATCTTTTCTACTTTCAGCTTGTTGGAGGTAAGCATGAGAAAATCGCCATTTCTTCCAAACATGAATTTCCCTGACCTGCCCCCAAAATTAAAATTGAATATGTCATTCTGCCCATCATAATTATTGGTAGCCACCCGTCCAAAAAAGTTAGGGTAATAGTTATTATAACAATCATTACCTACTCCCTCATCTAATATAGCAGGGGCATTCATGAACCCGTAGGTGGTAACCTCATCCTGTATACCTCTTCGTGTTCTCGTCACAGCACCACCGGCATTCAACACCCAGCTGATGCCAACATCAGAGGCCATTTCATCTACCCGTACACCGCCTGCATGATAATCCAGTGTCACATCCAGGTTAAGCGAGTTATCGCTGTTGCGAAAGCTATATAGCGGTACGTTGATCTGCGGAATACCGGTTGCTAAACCTACCGGGATATCTCCAAACTTACCCAAAGCTGCCGCATTGGGAGCCGGAGGGGTGATTTTACTCAGAGAGGGTTGGTCACTAACACTACTTTGTGCCGATAATCGGGCCACATTACACATCCAAATAGCAACAATCAGGCAAATGGAATAAACTTTTTGCTTCATATATAAGTCTACGAATCAAGAATATCTTACTTAGTCTCCTCCTTCTCGAGAGCGTTTATCTTCTTCTCTAACTCTATCACATGCAACGTCAACTCCTCAATCTTCTTCAACAACAACTTATTCATCTCCGCTACATCTATCCCCTCTTTCTCCACTTCCTTCGCAGAAGGCACCTCCGGTAAATGATTATTCTTCTTCACATATGCCTCCAATTCCTTTAACGGCATCAACTTATAGCTCTCCCCAAACACATAATCCGGCCAATTAGCAAATGCCTTCACCTGTATCCTTGTAAACATCGCATCTCCGTTAACCGCCAGCTTATACCCTCTCGTATCGGTAGTTCCAATTCCAACATTGCCATTCACTGCATTCCGTGCGCCTGCCAGGATAACATCTCCATTTGACTTGAAAACCATTGGGGCAATATATCCACCCGTTATTGCTCTGGTGGCGTAAAACTCAAGGGTCGGACCAGTCAGATCATTGCTGAAATAACCATCCTTTCTCAAAGAAACCAGCCACATGTTCGGTTTACCTGAGGCTAATCCTGTTGTTGTCTTTATACTAAATTTCAAGTCTGAATATGCAGCAGCATCGCCATCACTAATCATATTTATTGCACTCCTGGTAGCGCCCATATCTATAGTCACCTTATCAGTTGCCGCCGCAGTACCTATACCAACATTCCCCCCTGTTGTCAACGTCCCCTTCATATTCAGATTACCATTGTTATCAAGGGTCATCAGCTGGTCTGTGTCTGTAGTATAGTCTATAGCACCATTATCATGTGCAAGCCAACGAAATTTAAACCCAACGCTCTTAGGTCCAAACAATCCGTAGTTTATAGAGGCGTTGGACTGGAAAATGAATCCAGACCTGTTATTGGACGTAAACAAACCTGTAGTAATGGTATTTGTGTAAGTATTAGGAAAATCAACGGTAGTAAAGGTGCCCGTCGTTTGTCCGTTTACGTACAGAGATGACAATAATACTGCTGCTAAACTTAAAAGTCCCTTATTCATGGTATATAGTTTGTATTAAAATGTAAATATGCTGAGCTTCGCCTGTAAAATGACTGTCCCGGGTTAACACACTCGTCTTTTACGATAAGTACCAACAAGGTTATACAGATTATTATAAGGAGACTCACAATAATCCGGTAGTTCGGTTATATAGGCTAAGATCTAAATTGAGAATTATGACTATGCTCGAACAAAGTATAGGAAACCTACGATTTAGGTATAGGGCAACATCAAATTTCAACCAGCCACAAAGGTGATAAAATGATGCGACAAAATACATAACATATTAGTTGTACGCGTATTACATCACATCAATAACTCCTCCTCAGCACAAAGAAAGACATACATTGCGCATTGTATATGCGTATAGTCAACCCGCCGGGCCATTTCATCCTTATCAAAATCCCCCTTTTTTAACTCTATGAAACCCACCCCATGATTTTCCTCCCCCGAGGAAAACACCAAATAATTCCCTACCTTCACGCCAGTTTTTGGTTTTCAGTCGCCAATACCGGCTGAAATTAAAAGGGAATTTGGTGTAATTCCAAAACAGTTCCCGCTGCTGTAAGTTCCAAACCAGCTCTTAACCTATGCCACTGTCCAAGGCCAAAACGCGGATGGGAAGGCGTTAAGAGTGGAACAAGTCAGAAGACCTGCCAACAACCATGTTTATCCAACGCTTCGGGAAAAAAGCACAGGAATGAGCAAGCGTCATGTCATGTGATCTGCATTGCCCCACCCTGCTATTTCCCCTGAAGTTTTGTTTAATCATTAACGGGTAATTAATGTATTAAATTAAATGTAGGCAACAGTATGGCGATCAAAGACCTGACTAAAGTTCAGAAGATCCTTTTCATTTGCAATGGCGGCACCTGTAGCAAAAGCGGCGCTGACGAAAACACCAACCAGTTAAGAGCACATCTTACCGAGAATGACCTCAACGACGAAATCCACACCGTTCGCACTAAATGCCTGGGACAATGTACCTGGGGACCAATGATCTTTATGCATCCGGAAGGACTCTGGTATAAAGGCGTTACCCTAGACACTACCAGGGAGATCGTCACGCAACACCTCATGCAGAACATACTGCTGGAAGAACATGTACACTTCCCTGCAGCAGAACTGGTAGATACCAAACCACTCACCTTCAGCGGACAACCGAACGAATAATGGATTTCTTACAACAGGACCTTAGCGGGTTCATTGTCCTGTCGGTATTAGGTTTACGACACGGACTGGACCCCGATCATATTACCGTCATAGACGGTTACACATATCGCCTGCACCTGCATAAAAGTATCTGGACCCGCTGGGTAGGTACCTTGTTTACTTTCGGACATGGTATCATGGTAACAGCCATCGCGCTGTTCCTTTGCATACTGAAGAACAACTTTGAAATGCCCTCCATGCTGGACATCATAGTGGAATGGCTTTCCTCCGTGATGTTGTTGTTCATGGGCATCTCCAACCTGATTTCGCTGACCCGCAGAGATAATACACAACTGAGTGGATTCAGAAAAAAACTGCTGCCAAAATCATTCAGCAACAGCCTCAATCCGTTTACAGTAATTGTAACAGGCATCATCTTCGGATTCATCTTTGATACCTCTTCCCAGATCGCTGCCTTCGGGTATGCTGTATCTGTCTCCAACCAATGGATCTATGCAATATTAGGCGGCGTAGTCTTCTCCCTCGGATTGATACTTACCGGCACCTGCGACTCCCTCCTGCTAAGCAAGTTGCTCAAAACATTTGATCAGAAAAAGATCCAGAGCCATCGTTTTAAACTGAATGTGCTGATCACGATCATGTGCTTTGCCATTCCTCTCTATAAAATCGCAAGTACAATGAATCCTGCGCTGGAACTAAGTG
Source organism: Chitinophaga filiformis (assembly GCF_900102545.1). Lineage (GTDB taxonomy): Bacteria > Bacteroidota > Bacteroidia > Chitinophagales > Chitinophagaceae > Chitinophaga > Chitinophaga filiformis. The sequence continues at coordinate 155,029 of NZ_FNBN01000002.1, forward strand.
ATTTCCAGAATAATATTGTCGGTCTGGTTTTTATCAGTATCATTATATCGTTATACGCTGAGCTGTACCTGCGACATAGGTATGCCAAAAGCGAAGCGGTATTGGAAAGCGTTAAGGACAATTGACTATGACTAAAGAAACACTGACAAATACGATCAGCATCCTCGGTTGCGGCTGGCTGGGACTACCACTGGCAGCACACCTTGTACAGGAAGGGTACACCGTTAAAGGTTCCGTTACCCAGCCCGAAAGGTTTGAAGAGTTGACACAAAGAGGGATCACACCTTATCAGGTAGAGATCACTGATACAAGTATTACCAGTAATGACCTGACAGGATTCCTGGAAACCGGGATCCTGATCATCAACATTCCTCCTTCCCGCCGGGAAGACGTGCTGCTCTATCATCAGGCGCAGATGAAACTACTGCTGGACCAGGTCCTGAAAAGCCCTGCAAAGCATATCATCTTTATCAGTTCCACCTCAGTATATCCTGATCTGAACCAGGAAGTGACCGAACTGGAAACGGCTTCGCCCTCTAAAGATAGTGGCAAAGTATTGCTGGCAGTAGAGAAGCTGTTCCGGACGAACCCACACCTTATTACAACGATCGTAAGATTTGCAGGACTGGTAGGATATGATCGCCTGCCGGGACGATTCCTCGCTGGTAAAAAGAATGTAGAGAATGGAGATGCGCCTATCAATGTCATCCACCAGGATGATTGTATTGCTCTCATCACCGGGATCATACAAAAGCAGGCATGGGGAGAGATCTTCAATGCCTGTTCCGATCTGCATCCTACGCGGAGGGAGTTCTATACAAAGGCAGCAGCAAAAGCGGGACTTGAACTACCCACTTTCGCAGCTGAAACAGATCCCCATTTTAAGATCATTAATTCCGATAAGATCAAACAACGGCTGAATTATTCGTTCAGGTATCCGGATCCACTCGGACTATTATAAAGTCATCTCATGAAAGGGATATTAATATGTGGTCATGGCAGCCGGGATCCCGAAGGGGTACAAGGCTTTAAAGCATTGGTGGCATTACTGCAGAAACGCTATCCGGAAAGGATAGTGGATTATGGTTTCCTTGAATTTTCCCACCCGGTATATGCCGCCGCTGTAGAGCGCATGTACCTGGCTGGCGTCAGAGATATCATTGCAGTGCCGGCAATCCTCTTTGCTGGTGGCCATGCCAAAAATGATATCCCCTTTGAAATGAATACACTGCAAAGCCTGCATAAAGACCTGAAGATTAAACTGGGCAGGCATATCGGCATTACGCCATCTATTCTTCAGCTGGCGAAGCAACTGATAGAACAAGCGGAAGTTACAGCGCCGGCGCTTGACAGAAAAGAGGCTTGTCTCTTACTGGTAGGCAGGGGCACATCCGATCCTGACGCTAATTCTGACGTGGCTAAACTTACCCGCATGCTGGGCGAAGGACTGGGTTTCGGATTTTCTACCACCGCCTTCATTGGCGTAACACAGCCACTGTTGAAAGACCTACTGCCAGTCATCGATCATCTGCCATACAAAAGGATTGTGACATTGCCCGTATTCCTTTTCACCGGCGTGTTACTCAAGAAGATCTATGCGCAACTGGATGAGTTTAGGGCAGTGTCAAATAAAGAAATCATTACTACCGCTTCATTCGAATGTGATGAATTGCTGCTGCAAACCATTGATGAGCGCATCAAAGAAGTAGAGCAAGGCGATCCCAATATGAACTGCCAGTTATGCAAGTATCGTACACAGATCATCGGCTTTGAGGAAGCAATAGGCAGTCCACAGGTAGGCCATCACCTGGCAGTGAAAGGGATACTCTTTGAAGAAGATGAAAAACCCGGTGAGAGTAATACAGTGTTTAAGAAAGTTAAAAAGATCCTCGGCATCTGATACATGCATAAACAAGGAAAGATATATGGCGTTTCATTAGGTCCCGGCGATCCGCTGCTGATCACTGTAAAGGGTTTGCAGACACTGCAACAGGCGGATAAGATCTATTATCCGGGATCGCTGTTGCCTGATGGGACCACCTCCAGTTATTCGTTACAGATACTGCAACACTATCAGCTGGATGAAAGTAAACTGCATGGCATGTTCCTGCAGATGTCTGACAACCGCCAATCTGCTGAACAGACCTATGCGACTACCTTTCAGCATTTGCTGGCAGATTATCAGCAGGGCCTCAGCGTAGCGTTTGTCAGTGAAGGAGATATTTCCTTCTACAGCACTTTCGCCTACCTGTTGAAACACATCCATGCACATAGACTGGACCTGGAGATTATTGCCGGCGTGCCATCCTTTATACTGGGCGCTGCCCAACATCAATCATCCCTGGCTATTCTTAATGAGAAAATAGCTATTCTTCCGAGGATGAAAGACAGAGATACCCTTGGGCGCTACCTGGAAGAGTTTGAAACCGTCGTACTGATTAAAGTACGCAGCGTACTGCAAGAGATCCGTACACTCATCCACCAGGCAGGATTACAGATGGTCTATTGCGAACGACTGGGAACAGCGCAGCAATATATTACAACAGATATCAGGGACCTGGAAGAAAGGGAGATCCCCTATTTCTCTTTACTCGTTTTAAAAAGAATATGAAGCTAAGTGTAGTTGGCATAGGACCCGGCGGTAAAGATTATATTTTACCTGTAGCCCAGCAGGTATTGGCAACAGCTGATATTGTGATCGGGTATAGTTATTACTTCCAGTTCATTGCACATCTTTTACAAGCGGATTGTGAATGCATCGGGAAAGACCTGACGGAAGAAGAAGCCCGCGCAGTACTGGCAGTCAACCGTTGTGAGCCGGGCAAACATGTAGTAGTGATCAGCTCCGGTGACGCAGGCATTTATGCCATGGCCTCCCTTGTCTATCAATATGCCAGTACACTTACCAATAAAGAGATTGAACTACAAACCATTCCCGGTATCAGTGCATTTATTGCAGCAGCTGGCAGGTTAGGCGCTCCACTCGGACATGACTTCTGTTGTATTTCACTTTCAGACCTCATGACGCCCTGGCCGGTGATCGAAAAGAGGATACAGGCAGCGGCTATCGGCGACTTCGTCACTTCGCTTTATAATCCGCGGAGTAAAAAACGTTACTGGCAACTAGCCCGTTTTAAGGAGCTGTTCCTGCAACACCGGGAAGCAAATACACCAGTCGCCATCATCCGGCAGGTAACAAGACCGGAAGAAGAGATCACGATCACTACACTGGCAGAGCTGTCTGTTGAAGATGTCGACATGTTTTCGCTCGTCATGATTGGCAACTCACAAACTTACCAGTTTAAGAACTTTCTTGTCACCCCCCGCGGATATATGTCAAGAAAGCCACAAAGCGGTCAGGAAATACAAGACGAAAGTTTCCGTCAGATAGCTGCGCAGCTGAAGCGACGCGACGTTACCGAAGCTGACAGATGGGCTATTATGCGCTGTATCCATACAACGGCCGACTTTGAATATGAAGACCTATACCTTTCTAACGCGAACGCCATCACACAATGGCACCACTATCTGAAGGAAGGAGGTACGATTGTTACCGACGTGACCATGGTGCAGTCAGGCATTACAAAAGAATTTCTGAAGAAATATAATGCCAATGTATACTGTTATCTGAATGATGAATCAGTGCTACCACTGGCAGAAAAAGAAGGGCTCACCCGCAGCCAGGCGGGGATGCGTATCGCTATTGAAAAACATCCGGACGCACTGTTTGTAGTGGGTAATGCCCCTACTGCCTTATTTGAGCTTTGCGACCAGTTGCAGGAAAACAGGTTTAGCCCTGCGGGTATAGTCGGCGCACCCGTTGGCTTTGTGAATGTAGTAGAGTCCAAGCTGAAATTACAGGCGATGAAAAACGTGCCTTACGTCATCATACAAGGGCGCAAAGGCGGCAGTAATGTGGCCGCCAGTATTGTGAATGCAGCTTTCACCGTAAATGATAAGTAGTGGAATATATCGTGATCGGCATATCAAATGAGCCTGACTGTATCCTGCCGGATGTGGTCAGACAGTTGCTACCCTCGCACAGGATATTCTCCGGTGGTAAGCGACACTATCAGCTGGTAAAGAAATACCTGCCGGCACATCATCAATGGATCGACATCCAGGGTAATATGCCTGTGCTGTTTGAACAGTACCGCGAGCATAACGAACCTGTAGTGGTATTTGCTTCCGGCGATCCTTTATTCTATGGGTTTGCAGGTACTATACAAAAATTTGATCCGGCAGCAAATATGAAGGTCTATCCTTACTTCAACAGTATACAGTTGCTTTGTCATGCGAACAATCTTTGTTATGCCAATCTGGTGAATGTTTCCGTACATGGACGTACATGGGATGAGCTGGATAATGCTCTGATCTCACAGACGCCTATGATTGGCGTGCTGACAGACCAGCAGAAAACACCAGCAGCCATCGCGCAGCGTATGCTGGAATACAATTTCACTAATTACAGGATGATCGTCGGTGAAGATTTGGGCGGCCTTCATAACAGCTCCATTGTATTAGAACTGGATGAGGCAGTCAACTATACAGCCCATCCACTGAACTGCGTGATATTGATAAGAACAGCCAGACAGGCATTCTCTCATGGCATAGCAGATCATCTCTTCTATGGTTTGGAGAACCGCCCGAATATGATCACTAAGATGCCAGTCCGCCTGACCAGTCTTTCCTGCCTGGACCTCGCGGAGCGTCATGTACTGTGGGATATAGGCTTCTGCACCGGTTCTGTTTCCATTGAAGCAAGGAGGTTATATCCGCACTTGCGCATTGTTGCCTTTGAGCAACGGTCTGAGTGCAGTGAGTTAATGGACAGGAATATGCGCAGACATTCCACACCCGGCATTACAACCGTAATGGGCGATTTCTTTGAGACAGACCTTCTCCTCCACCCTGCTCCTGATGCTGTTTTTATCGGCGGACACGGGGGCCAGCTGGAAGAGTTGATACAAAAACTGGATACCATTCTCCCCTTGCAAGGCAGGATCGTAATGAATGCCGTAAAAGAAGAAAGCAGAGATCAGTTTATGAAGATTGTGCAGGCATTGGATTACATATTATCAACCCCTATGGTGATACAGGTGGATGAGCATAATCCTATCACCATATTAACGGCAGAAAAGAGATAACATGAGTAAGACAGTTATTATAGCCAGTACAGATAGCGGTGTTGCATTAGGCAACAGGATCAGGACAGAGTTTCCAAAGTCCCTGTTAGTCAGCACCCGTCATCATGAGCGGGCCACACATATTAATAGTATTGCCTCTTTCCTCGAAGGGAACTTCAACACCTTTGATACATTGATATTTATCGGCGCGCTGGGTATCTGTGTAAGGAGTATTGCCCCTTATTTACAGGATAAAAAAGAAGATCCTGCCGTCATCAATATGGACGACAGCGGTCTGTTTGTGCAGTCGGTGGTGTCCGGACATATCGGCGGAGCCAATGACATCACCCGAAAACTGGCCGCCGCTATTGGTGCGCAGGCGGTGATTACTACCAGCAGCGACCTGCAGGAGATCTGGTCGCTGGATACACTGGCAGAACAGTTTGGATGGAAGTCGGCCACCAGCCAGGACATGAACAGCATTATTTCCTTATTTGTCAATAACCAACCGACAGCACTGCTGCTCGACATCAAAGACAGGGGCACGGCTCATCTTGAAAAGACGCTGCCGGCCTTTGTGGATGTCTTTTACGATCTTGATCAGGCAGACCTGTCAAAGTATGCGTTACTAATTGCTGTGACCTATAGAAAATATCCGGTCACAATACCCGTGTTATACTTCCATCCACCGGTATTGAATATCGGGATGGGTTGCTCGCGTGATATAGAAACAGACCTGTTGGAGGCTTCTGTATATCAGCAGTTAGCGCAACAACACCTGCCTATTGAATCTATCAAGGCCATTGGTTCTATTGATGTAAAACACGATGAAACAGCCTTCATTGCATTGGCTGAAGCACTGCAGGTTCCCTTTGTTACTTATCCGGCAGATGAATTGAATACACAAACTGTTCTTAATCCATCCGAAGTGGTGATGTCCAAACTGGGCGTACATAGCGTATCAGAGGCATCAGCGATGCTATTGTCCAGGAATAAAGAACTGTTGCTGGAGAAACAGAAGATCACTGTTAGTTCAGGTAAGAAACATACGATTGCTATTGCTGTTGATCGACAAGTTATCCGCAAAGCAGTGATCGCCATTGTAGGTGCTGGTCCGGGAGATGCGGAGCTGATTAGCCTTAAAGGCAAACAGCTGGTGGAAGAAGCAGACCTGATCTTATACGCTGGAAGCCTGATCCCGGAAGAGATCACACACTATGCAAAGAAAGAAGCGATTGTGAGGAACTCTGCCAGCATGACGCTGGAAGAGCAGATCGGCTTAATGGAAGAGCACTATGCAAAAGGGCACCTGATAGTAAGACTACAATCCGGTGATCCAAGTATCTACGGTGCGATACAGGAACAGATGACCATCTTCGACGAGAAAGGCATGGACTACTTTATTGTACCTGGCATCTCTTCATTCCAGGCAGCAGCCGCTAGCCTGAAATCGGAATTCACGATTCCAGAGGTGGTGCAGACTATCATCCTGACCCGTGGTGCAGGTAAGACACCGCTACCTGAACACGAGAAGCTGAATGAAATGGCGAAACATAAAGCCACTATGTGCATCTTCCTCAGTGCTACCATTGCAAAGTCAGTACAGGAACAATTGCTGGAGCACTACGATCCTGAAACACCGGTAGCAGTATTATACCGGGTAAGCTGGAAAGATGAAGAGATCTATACCGGACAGTTGAAAGACCTGGCACAGATCGTACGTGATCATAAACTGACGCTGACTACACTGGTGATTGTAGGCGTAGCCATCGGAGCAAGAAAGAACCGTTCATATTTATACAATCCTGCCTGGAAGCATACTTTCAGAACAGGAAAAGCGATAAAAACAAACTAAATGATCTTAGTCTTTGGCGGAACAACAGAAGGTAAAAAAGTGGCAGGCATTCTGGAAAAGGCCGCATGCCCTTATTACTATTCCACCAAAACAAGCATTGATTTCCAGGCGGGCGAATATGGCAGGTACCGGCATGGGGCCTTAACAGCAGCAAAACTACAGATATTCTGTAAAGAGTATGCCATCAAGGCCATCATTCATGCCAGTCACCCGTTTGCCACCCTGCTGCATGCCACCATTCATGAAGGCGCACAGGCATTGTCACTACCAGTACTTCGGTTTGAACGAAGTTATCCGGACAGGCAGGAACATCCGCTTATCAGGTATTGCGCTTCTTACGCAGAAGCGCTGGCCTGGCTGGAACAGCATCCGGTAAAACGACTACTGGCATTAACAGGTGTGCAGACCATTGCACCGTTGGCCGATTACTGGAAAAAGCATGATACCATCTTCCGCATACTGCCGAGGGAAAGTTCCCTGGCACTGGCGGAACAGGCAGGCTTTCCAAGGGGGAACCTGATACAGGAGATGCCGGGAGATGATCTGCAACAGGAACTGGCTATCATCGGGCAATACAACATCGACTGTATCCTGACAAAGGAAAGTGGAGAATCCGGTTTCCTGGCTACCAAAATACAGGCAGCCCTGCAAAGTAATATTCCCATCCTGATCATTGAACGTCCTGCCCTGCCGGACTCGTTCATACCGGTCAGCGATGAAGTTTCACTCATGGCTGGGATCAATAGGGTGTTGTCATGAGCCTGCAACCGGTACCTGAAGGTCCCTTAAGACAAGGGTATACAACAGGCGCATGTGCAACTGCCTGCACAAAGGCAGCGCTACTGTCACTGATCATACAGGAACCGGTGACTGAAGTGGAGATTACACTACCGCTGGGTGAGAAAGTCACCTTTCGGATGAGTTCCTGCACCTTTAGTACAAACAAGGCTACCTGCACCACCGTAAAAGATGCAGGAGATGATCCGGATGTAACCAATGGCGCGACTATTGGCTGTACGGTGTGGTTCAATGATACACCCGAAGTGAGGTTCTTCCGTGGAGAAGGCGTTGGGGTAGTCACTCTTCCAGGTTTGGCAATTAGTGTGGGAGAACCGGCCATTAATCCGGTACCCAGGAAAATGATGACAGACGCAGTCCAATTCCTGACACACCGTTATTCGCTCAATAAGGGGGTAAATATCGAGGTTTTCGTAGTGGGTGGCACTGAGATAGCCAAAAAAACTTTAAACAGCCGCATTGGCATTTTAGGAGGCATTTCCATATTAGGCACGACCGGTATCGTGAGGCCCTTCAGTTCCTCCGCCTACATCGCCAGCATCACGCAGGGCATTGATGTGGCGCTGGCCAACAACTGCGGGGAGATCGTTATCAATTCCGGCGGCCGTTCAGAGAACATCCTCCGGAAACGCTTTCATCACCTGCCGGAGTTTGCCTTTATCCAGTACGGTAACTGGATCGGAGAAACGCTGGCAAAGATCCGCTCTGTTCCCCTGCAAAGGGTGACCATGGGTATCATGCTGGGGAAAGCCGCCAAACTGGCCCAGGGCGAACTGGATACCCATAGCGGGAAATCGAGCTGGGATAAACAGTTCATCTATTCACTGGCCAGGGACTGCGGTTATAGCGAAGAACAATGTGAGCCGATACTGGAGCTGAACATGGCCCGGCGACTAACAGAACTGTTCCCCTTCAATGAACAGGAATCTTTTTTCCGGGAACTGGCCGCACGCTGTTATGCGGTCTGCGCACCGCTGGTGCCAGCCGTGCAGCTACAGCTCCTGCTGATTGACGCAAATGATACTATTCTAACTTTTTAATATGATCGGATACTTATTTACAGATTCTATTTTGCTGGGCATCCAGCACTCATTCGAACCAGACCATATGGCAGCCGTATCTGTGCTGGCATCGGAAAAGGCGAACAACAGGATCGGGCTTTCAAAACTGATCTGGCGTTCCTCCCAATGGGCACTAGGGCACTCCACTTCATTGATCCTGTTCAGTTGCTTTGCCCTGCTGCTGAAGTCCGCCCTGCCACTGGATATTTCCTCCTATGCAGAAATGGTGGTTGGTCCCGTGATGATCTGGCTGGGGATATCCGCCATCCGCCGCAATCACAAACTGAAACAGATGATGGCTACACATAAGGTATTCGCCGAACATGAGCATATCAACAACGCGCTGCACATTCACGGCAAACAGGGACAGGAGATCGCCATGAATCCCCTAAGCCGTTCCTTTTGGGTAGGTATGTTACATGGACTGGCCGGCACAGGGGGAGCCTGCGCCATTGCATTGATCATGGCATCCAGCAGTACCGGCATTGCTATCGGCATCATTGTATTGCAGAGTGTCGGTATCGTGGTGGCTATGACCACCTACAGCTGTGTACTAGCCTTCTCAGTGTCAAGATTTATAGAACGTAACCAGCTTGCTTTTAAATCGCTCAACGCTGTTGTAGGCATCTTCTCCATTGGCGTCGGCTGCCTCTGGATCTATAACAGTTTCGCTTAACCAATAAAGACCTGCTGATGAGATCATTTCCTTTTACAGCGATATATGCACAGGAAGACTTTAAACTGGCCCTCATACTCTGTATGATAGATCCGGGACTGGGTGGCGTACTGGCACTGGGCGATAAAGGCACGGGCAAGACCACTACGGTAAGAGGGCTCAGCCAACTGATGCAACGCAGCATCACGGACTTCCCGTTCGTCAATCTGCCTATCGGCGCTACGGAAGACCGGGTACTGGGTACCATCAGACTGGACATCCTCATTAACGAAAAAAGAACGGAAGTACAACAGGGCCTCCTCGCTGCTGCCAATCAGGGTATCCTTTATATCGACGAGGTCAATCTCCTGAATGATTACCTCATGGATGTACTGCTGGATGCTGCTGCCAGCGGAGGATATCACCTTGAACGGGATACAATATCCAAATGGTTTGAAAGTAAGTTCTGCCTGGTAGGCACCATGAATCCTGAAGAAGGCGAACTACGTCCGCAACTGCTGGACAGGTTCGGACTGAGTGTAACAGTAAAAACACCTATGGACAGGTTGGACCGCATGGAGATCATTAACCGTCGCCTACAGTTTGATACTGATACACCTGCCTTCCTTAAGAAATATGACGCGCAGGAACAGCAACTGGTGCAACAGATCATGTACGCAAGAGAGCAGCTGAAAGAGGTCTCCTACTCAGATATCATCCTCGCCAATATAGCTGACACCTGTATCCAATACCAGGTAGAAGGACTTCGTGCAGACATCCTGCTACTGAAAGCAGCCAGAGCGCATGCTGCTTTCTATGGCAAAAAGGAGGTCTCTACTGATGACATTCACAGGGTAATGCCTTTCGTACTGTCTCATCGTTCTAAACATTATTCCTCCACACAAAATACTCCGCAGCAAAGGGAAAGTCAATCTCCGCGGGAAGAAAAGGAGGGAGACTCGATAAGGATCCGCATAAACTGAGTAACAGCAGGAAATACCTGTTACAGGCGGCAAAGACAGAACAATATGTGCAGTTGAAGGCACGGTCTGCCGATGCAAGGAAAGGGATCACACTAAAAGTGCCTCTTCCCCGGCAAGGTAAGCAACAAAAGACTGCTGTACCATCTGCACAGCCAGATGTATTGGAAACAGTAAAATACTATCTGACACATGATAAGGTAGAGATCAGGCACAAGCGTCACCAGTCAAAGGCTGCTATGCATGTCTTCTTTCTGATAGATTCCAGCGGGTCTATGATAAAGGACAGGCAGATTGCCTACATCAAAGGACTGATCGCTGAAACCATTGCCCGTTATAAGACAAAGCGAATAAAATATGCCGCAGTGGCCCTGAACAATGGAGATGCGGAATTACTATCGGCGCCTACATTAGGTGTAGAAGAATTGATCAAGGCATTGTCACAACTGACCACCGGAGGAAAGACAAATATGAGGGCAGGATTTGGCATGATCAGTCAATTGCTGAAGAGCAACATACGCGAACATGTCACGCTCTATATTTTCACCGATGGAAAGATCAATACCGGCAGCACAGATGATCCATTCCGCGAAGCGGTAACGTTTTACAAACAGTACCTGACAGTTATTAAACAAACGACCATCATTGATAATGAGAGCGGCTTTGTAAGACTGGGATTAGCTGAAAAACTGGCAATGTCCATCGGCGCCGGATACCAGCATATGCAACAAAACGCTGCCATCCCCGCCGATCAGCTCCGTTAGGAGCTGCGTGTTTGTAGCGCGGGGTTTCAACCCCGGAAACGCATCAATACGACACCGCGGGCAAACAACGAACGAACCCATAAACATAAAATTCATCATCGAATGATTCATTACATATCAGGCGGTCAACGCTCCGGCAAAACAAACTACGCGGTCCAGCAGGCACTACTCCTGTCGGAACACCCCGTATACCTTGCCACGTCCCGCATCTGGGATGATGACCATAAAGCCCGTATCCTGTTACACAAGCAGAGCCGGGATACACGCTGGGAGAATATAGAAGAAGAAAAAGACATCAGTAAGTTACAGCTGGCAAACAAAACAGTCGTACTGGATTGCGTCACCTTATGGCTCACCAATTTCTTCGTAGACAACAACTACGATGTAGATATGGCACTAGCTGAGGTAAAGCAGGAGTTTGATGCGTTTATACAACAAGACTTCAACCTGATCATCATCTCCAATGAAATAGGCATGGGCGTACACGCCTCTACAGAGGGAGGCCGGAAGTTTGCCGACCTGCAGGGCTGGATGAACCAGTATATCGCACAACGGGCAGATAAGGCAACCCTCCTGGTATCAGGTCTGCCACTCACATTAAAATAACCAATCACCAGACACTTCATATGGCAACATTCAACATCTCACCGGTCAATAAAGACATTGTAGCCGCGCTACAACAAAAGATAGATAACAAAACCAAGCCGCATGGTTCATTGGGGCAGCTGGAAAAGATCGCCTTACAGGTGGGCGCTGTACAACAGACACTCACCCCGGCATTACGCCAGCCCACTATTGTTGTCTTTGCCGGCGATCATGGTATAGCAAAAGAAGGCGTCAGTCCCTTCCCACAGGAAGTAACTTATCAGATGGTATTTAACTTCCTGCAGGGCGGAGCAGGTATCAATGTATTTACCCGGCAGAACTGTATGGAGATCAGAGTAGTAGACGCTGGCGTTAACTTTGATTTCAATCAGCATCCCGGTCTCATACATGCGAAAGTAGGCATGGGCACCAACAGCTATCTGCATGAACCGGCTATGACACAGGTACAATGTGAGGAAGCAATGGAAAAAGGCGCTGCCATTGTCCGCGAGATACAACAGGAAGGTTGCAACGTGATCGGCTTTGGTGAGATGGGCATCAGCAATACCTCTTCTGCTGCCATTATTATGAGCCTGCTTTGTGATATACCACTGGAGCAGTGCATCGGGCGGGGAACGGGATGGAATGATGAAGGACTGGCCAGGAAGAAAGCGATCATTACTGCCGCAATGGTCCGCCATAAGAACATTGAAAAGACCCCTGTAAACGTACTAAGTACCTTCGGTGGTTTTGAGATCGCGATGATGTGCGGTGCTATGTTACAGGCAGCAGCGTCGGGCATGATCGTCCTGGTGGACGGGTTTATTTCCACTTCTGCACTGCTGGTGGCATCCAAAATGAGTGCACATATACTTGATTACTGCATCTTCACACACCAGTCGAACGAGCAGGGTCATCACCTCATGCTGAGCCACATGAAAGCTGTACCTTTACTGAGCCTGGGCATGCGTTTAGGAGAAGGAACAGGCGCCGCTGTGGCCTACCCCATTATCCTGTCAGCCGTGAATTTCCTGAATGAAATGGCCAGCTTTGAATCTGCCGGCGTATCCAACAAAGTAGACGCATGAAAAAGGAGGTCCGCATATTCTTCACAGCACTGATGTTCTTTACCCGGATACCTGTACCCAAAGGTATTGACCATAATACAGCTGACCTGAACAGGTCCAGCCGTTACTTCCCTATGGTAGGTATCATAGTGGGTATCATAGGCGCTGCCTGCTTTGCCGCTGCGCACAGTCTGTTTAAGGACATCTTTACCGCAGTCATACTCTCCCTCATTGCCACACTACTCGTCACCGGCGCATTCCATGAAGACGGCCTGGCAGATGTAGCTGACGGCTTTGGTGGCGGGTGGACAAAACAGCGTATCCTGGAGATCATGAAAGATTCGCGTACCGGCGCGTTTGGTGTCGTGGCACTCATCGTGGTATTACTCCTCAAGATATGCTTGCTGGCAAAACTGGCGCTGCTCATGATCAACACGCACCTGTTAGCATTCTGCCTGCTATATATTGCCGCACACGCTTTTAGTCGTACCATGCCGGTATTCTTCCTGAGGTACATGCAATATGCAAGAGAAGATGATGCCACCGCCAAAAGCAAACCACTGGCTACGAAGATCAGCTTGCCGGGTCTTCTTGTAGCGCTGGTTACCGGACTGATACCATTACTGCTGTTGACATATGCGCTCCATTACTCTTACCTGTTATTGCTTGTCGTGCTCCCCTGCGGATTGCTGACTTTATACCTGGCCCGTTTCTTCCTCAAATGGATCAATGGATATACCGGCGATTGCCTCGGGGCTACACAACAACTGAATGAGATCACCTTTTACATGGGCATACTGGCAATATGGAATTATATCTAGTACGGCATATTAAACCGGATTTCCCGGAAGGCACCAACTACGGACAGACAGATGTTCCCTTGCCTGCAGATTATGATGCATTGCATGAAGAGATCATCTCTCTCCTGCCGCGGGAATATGACGCTGTCTACAGTAGTCCGCTGACAAGGTGCAGGCTGCTGGCACAGGCGATCACTGCCACTCCCATTACCGACAATCGCCTGATGGAACTACACTTCGGCGATTGGGAAGGCCGGAAATGGAATGATATACCAAGGGATGAACTGGATCCCTGGATGGCAGATTATATCAATCTCGCGCCTCCTAATGGAGAGTCATTGCAGCTCTTAGTTGACAGGTTTACAGCCTTCGTCAGAGATGTACGGGCTAAACAACATCAGCGTATAGTGATCATTACCCATGCTGGTATTATACGCGCCGCCATGCATCTGTTCAATGGTATTCCACTCAACCAGATCATGATGGAGAAAGTGGATTACGGAGGCATTTACACATTCAACCTGAAATAATCAACACATGAAAATATATACCAGGAAAGGAGATAAAGGCACCACAGCACTCTTCGGCGGCAGCCGGGTGTATAAAGACGATGTACGGGTGAATTGCTACGGTACACTGGATGAGGTTAACTCCACTATCGGGCTGCTACGCGCAAAACTGGGCGCAGACCACGAATGGCAACCCAACCTGCACAAGATCCAGAAAGATATGATGGACATGATGTCTCACCTGGCACGCCCGTCTGACTGCAAAAAGGAGAACCCTAATCCTAAACCCGAGGATGGCCCCGGCTTCTGCGAACAGTGGATCGACGCGCTCGAAGCAGGCATCACCACAAAGTCAGACTACTTCCTCTTACCCGGTGGTAATGAAATATCTGCACTATGTCATGTAGTAAGAACACAGATGCGCAGAGGAGAAAGACTGCTGGTCACTTTAATGAAAGTAGATACAGTGGACGATTACATCCTGTCATACATCAACCGCCTGTCGGATCTATTCTTCATCCTGAGCAGGGCGGAGATGGATAAAGCTGGTGTGGCGGAAGAAAAGTGGCAGTTGTTCCTGTATAAGAAAAAGAAAACCGTAGAGTAACAATCAAGCACCAATATTATACACTTTAAAAGATACACAATGGCAACAAAAATTCCTGTTACTATCATCACAGGTTTTCTCGGTTCCGGTAAGACAACGCTGATCCGTAACCTTATTCAAAATGCCAATGGCCGCAGACTGGCTGTTATTGTCAACGAGTTCGGCGAAATGGGCATAGATGGCGAGATACTGAAATCCTGCTGTTCTAATGAAGAAGACGTACTTGAACTGAACAACGGTTGCCTCTGCTGTACCGTACAGGAAGAATTCCTCCCGGTAATGCTGCAGCTGATGGAACGTAAAGACACTATCGATCACATTATCATTGAAACATCCGGACTTGCATTACCTAAACCTCTGCTGCATGCTTTTAACTGGCCGGAGCTGAAACCACAGATAACAGTAGATGCAGTGGTAACGGTGGTGGATGTAGTCGGACAGGCTACCGGTGAGATCTGCGACAGGGAACGCGTACAGGCACAAAGACTGGCAGACGATTCCCTGGATCATGAAACACCGATAGAAGAACTGTTTGAAGACCAGTTGTCATGCGCCGATCTGGTAGTCATGACAAAGAAAGACCTGGTAGATGAAGCGAAATACGATGAAGTAAGAACTATCATCGCAGGTAAAGTACGCCCGGATGTGAAGATGGTGGCTGCGGCTAACGGTGTACTGTCCGCAGAGATCCTCTTAGGTGTAAATGCAGCCGCAGAAAATGACCTGGACAGCCGTCACTCCCATCATGAAGAAGATCACGCCAATGGCCTGGAACATCATCATGATGATGATATTGATTCCGTAGTAGTAGATATTCATGCACCGCATACACCGGAAACACTGGTAGAAGTGTTGAAGGAGCTGATTGAAGAACATGAGATCTATCGCATAAAAGGATTCATAGATATTCCCGGTAAGCCTATGCGGATGGTACTACAGGGCGTATCCAACCGTTTCGATCACTATTTCGATCGTAAATGGAAAGATGGTGAGACACGTAAAACAAGCCTGGTCATCATCGGAGATGAGTTACACGACAAGGACCTGGGCACTATTATCAATGAAAGACTGAGTGTAGTCAGCTAATATCAGACATGCATCTTATTCCAACTATTCCGGGAGGATGGAACCCTAATGGCGAAGGGGTCTTCCATATACAACAACAGCCGGGCGATATTGTGTTACTGTCAGCCGCTGATACAGAAATCCATTCCCTGAACAATGCGTACAGGGATCTGTATCAGCAAGCGGCAGCTGCACTGTTATCCAATGTATCAATAACAAAGAATGCGGGCTTGCCTTCACTACGTATTTCCAATCTGGTGTACCTCAAACAGGAACTGACGATTGATAAATATGTTGAGGAAGTGATCGGGGAAGCGAAACTGGTGATATGCCGCTTCCTCGGCGGTAAGAACTATTATCCTTACCTCTTCGAAGCAGTTAGTATTGCCTGTGAACTAAAGAAGATCCCCGTACTATTCCTCCCGGGATATGATGTACCTGATATTGAACTGCTCAATAGTTCTACTGTCGACATGCACATTGCAGATACCGTCTGGAAATACCTTTGTGCAGGCGGCAGACGTAATCACCTGCAATGCCTGCAATACATCTTCTACACTTTCTTTCAGCTGCCCTATGTGTTTGAAGCGCCACAACGCTTACCAGACCTCTTCCTCTTTCACCCCGATAGAGGGATCATTGCGGCAGGGGAAGAACATACAATCATCCCACAGCAAGCATCTTCAGGGAATGCAGTGATACTCGTCTATCAGACCCATTATCTGGCGGATAATCTGGAGCCGGTACATTATCTGGCAACACTACTGGAACAACAAGAGATCAACCCAATCATTGCCTTCGCCAGTAATCTTCGCGACCAGGCCACCTGTGATGAACTGTTCAACCTATTACACAAGATAGGCGCCTCCATGGATGTGATCATCAACACGACCAGTTTTTCTATTAAATCACTGCTGGATACAACAGATGATCAATTCATTTTCAGGAAGATGAATGTACCTGTTATACAGGCCATCTTCGCTTCCTGTACAAAGGAGATCTGGCAGGAGAACCTGTTTGGCCTGACACCTACAGATGTAGCCATGAATATTGCGCTGCCGGAGATAGACGGAAGAATTATTACTACAGCAGTTTCATTTAAGTCATCTTTAGGAAGGGATGCACTGACAGACTCTGATATCCTTAAATATACCACCCATGAAGAAGGTTGCGACTTCGTCGTGGAATTCGCAAAGCGCTGGATCGCCATCAGGAATAAAGAAAATAAAGACAAGCGTATCGCCCTGATCATGCCGAACTATCCGAATAAGGATAGTCGCCTGGCCAACGGTGTAGGTCTGGACACACCTGCCAGCATCATAACCATACTGCATGCGTTGAAAGCAGACAATTATCATCTCGGAGATTTCGTACCAGCAGATAGTGCGGAACTCATAGAACTGATCACACATTATATCACCAACGACACGGATACTGCCTTATACCGGCCATACCAGGTGAGTTTGAAGATTCCCCGGTTCTACCAGTATTACAATGAATTATCTCCTGTACTGCGACAGAAGATTGAACAGCAATGGGGTCAGCCCGAGGATTCGCCTAACTATAACACAGATGAATTTATCATCCCGGGATTTTTACTGGGCAACACTTTTGTAAGTATTCAGCCTGCCCGCGGTTATAATCAGGATATTAAAGCCATCTATCACTCTCCTGATCTGCCGCCTACATATGCTTACCTCGCTTATTATTTCTGGGTGAATAGTGTATTCCATGCCGACGCAGTAGTGCATGTAGGCAAACATGGTAACCTTGAATGGCTCCCCGGTAAAAGCGTGGCCCTGAGCAGGGAAACCTGTTTCCCCGCCGTATTGTTAAATCCCATCCCACATTTTTATCCTTTTATCATCAATGATCCAGGTGAGGGCACACAGGCCAAACGCAGGAATCATGCTATTATCATCGATCACCTCATACCGCCTATGACAAGGGCGGAGAGTTATGGCGTGCTGACAAAACTGGAACATCTCATTGATGAGTATTATGACGCCTACAGTATAGATCCCAAACGTACAGCAGTGATCAAAACACAAATCACTCAATTGGTAAGGGAAGCTAATCTTGAAGCTGATCTGCAATCATCGGTGAAAGATATTGATGAATTGCTGGTAAAACTGGATGGTTATCTCTGTGAACTGAAAGAGGCTCAGATCAGGGATGGTTTACATATTCTGGGTAAGGCACCGGAAGGAGAACAACTCACTGATCTCCTCGTAGCTTTGCATCGTGTGCCTGTAGCCGGAAAGATGGGCATCACACAAGTACTGGCCCAGGACCTGGGTTTACCAATGGACCCTTTGAATTGCGACTACCAGGCTGCTTTCGCTACTGATGGCCGACATGCTGTATTTGCAGCATGCAGGATCAACGGAGATGTGATAGCAGCGCTTGAGAAATTAGCTAAAACACTGATCGGTGAAGCACTTATCGCACCTGATCAACTTCCTGAACAATACCCGCTCACCAGTGAATACTGCCGGTTTATCATCTACAATACATTACCTAAGATACAGGCTACGAGTGAGGAGATCACTCATCTCCTGCAAGGGTTGAATGGCCAATACGTGCCTTCGGGCAGTTCAGGTGCTCCTACCAGAGGACGGCTGGATGTATTGCCAACAGGTCGCAACTTCTATTCTGTAGATGTTCGTGCTATTCCGACACAAACCGCCTATAACCTGGGTGTAAAGAGCGCCAACCTGATCATTGACAGGTACCTGCAGGAACATGGAGATTATCCGGAATCGATCGGACTATCAGTATGGGGTACGTCCACTATGCGTACAGGTGGGGATGATATCGCACAGGCACTGGCGCTGATGGGCGTTAAACCTGTATGGCAAGCAGCGAACAGACGGGTGAGTGATTTTGAGATCATCCCACTCATCACACTGCGGCGTCCAAGAGTAGATGTCATGCTGCGCATCTCCGGCTTCTTTAGAGACGCCTTCCCGGATGTGATCTCCCTCTTTAATGCCGCCGTTGAGAAAGTCGCACAACTGGACGAATCCCCTGAACAGAACCCCATCAGGAAACGATTCCTGAAAGAAAAACAGGAGTGGCAATCCAAAGGACTGGCTGAGGAAAAGGCGCACAAACGTGCTTTATTCAGGGTGTTCGGCTCCAAACCAGGCGCCTATGGAGCGGGGCTCCAGGCAGTCATTGATGAGAAGAACTGGCAATCAAGAGAAGACCTTGCAAAGGTATATATCAACTGGAGTGGTTATGCCTATGGTGCAGACCGCATTGGTGAATCAGCCCATGAGGTATTTGAAAAACGTCTGTCTGATATCCAGATCATCATGCATAACCAGGACAACCGCGAACATGATATACTGGATTCCGACGACTACTACCAGTTCCAGGGAGGTCTCGCAAATGCAGTACAAACCATCACGGGCGCACAGCCATCCATTTATTTCGGGGATCATGCCCGACCGGAAAATCCTCAGGTGAAAACTTTAAAGCAAGAGTTATTAAAAGTATACCGCTCCCGTGTGATCAACCCTAAATGGATCGCAGGTGTAAAAAGACATGGGTATAAAGGTGCTTTTGAAATGGCAGCTACGATGGATTACCTCTTTGCTTATGATGCCACTACCGACCTGGTGGATGATTTCATGTATGAGGGTATTACCCATGCCTATCTCTTCGATGAGGACAACAGGCAGTTCATAGAACAGGTCAATCCATGGGCCCTGAAAGATATGACAGAACGTATGCTGGAAGCCATCCAGCGGGGTATGTGGAAACAACCGGAGAAGGAAACATTGGAACGTCTGCAGCAGTTGTTTATAGATCAGGAATGAGGCTTAGTCGCGCACATCACTGTCAGTGAGATCCCTTGATTGCTCTTTCTCCTGTCCATTCTGCGGTACCCCGGGTTTCTCAGGCTTGCCAATAATGATAATTTTGGGCTGATCGGGTATATTTAAATTCAGGTATTTCCTTGGGTTCACTCTCGCCACCTGGTCAAAGTCTTCTACCGAAAGTCCTCCCATCATATCGGCCAGCATATTCTTGTCTGATTTATGATTGCGTACTACAAAGAAATCAGTACCATACAACACCTTCTCCCGAAGCCCTTTATTCTGTAAAGTCTCCTTCAATAAAGGCAGGACGCCCGCATCGTTGTGCAGGATATAACTGATATCTGCATACACATTGTCATACTGTAACATCATACTGCAGATAATGGAATACCAGTCAGTATAACGCCAGAGCTGTTCTGGTTTTCCCGGCGCCAGCTTCCCATCCCGCCTTTTAAGGAACTCGATACCTCTGTCAGGATGTTTGGTGAGTTGACTACTGTAATTATACCTGTCCTTCTCGAAGTAACGACACCATTCATCATCTCCGCCAAAATGGCCCATGCAGAGCTTTAGCTTGCTCAGATCACGCGTTAAACCGGTACTGGTATATCCGAAGAGCGTTTTTACCCGGTCAATTTCCTCCTGACTGGCCCCTTCCTTTGCTGCCTCTACACTTATTACCCTATGCAGCAGTGTTTTATCCAGCAGGCAGAGATAGTTCATCGGATGCGTAAAGTTTGTACTGAAATCAACGTTCTTCGTTTGCGGAAGATCCAGTGGCACATAATCTTCCTTCAGACTATCTTTAGTCTCCCTTTCTTCATCCGTTTCAAAGCCATCAAACCCATTCTTCCCATTCTTTCCGTTCTTCTGTTTGCTCATTGCCTGCTCAAATACAGGATGCTGATACCATGCAGTCTGCTTTCGTCCCCTGTAAAAGATAGTTCCCCTGATGCAATGTGTAAGTATAGGGATATTATTATCTGCCGCATACTTCCATAAAGGCAGCAGTCTGATATCAAAGGGGAAATAACCCAGCGCAGGATAGATCTTGATCCCACTGAACTGCTTCTCTTCCAGGTAGTCCCTGATAAAACAATCTTCCAGGATAACCTTGACTCCTACCTGCTTCCATGCGAAGAAAGGTTTATCTCCTTTCTTAAACCGCTTTTCCTTTCTTACGGGCACACATCTCCTGGGATCAACAAACACGAAAGGAAAGAGCGTTTCTTTATTATCATCTTTTAATTCCGCCAGTTCCTGCATCTGATCACGATACCTGGTCCTGCTTTTACCGGCGCTCATATAGTCCATGTCCATCGGCAACACAACAAAGCCGGTACCAGCAGGATACTGAGATTTCAATTTTGAGAAGATTGTACTTTGATGCCTGTGAAACGCATAACGGCCTATGTTCAGATACCGTCCTATCATCTCTCTCGTTTGCTTGCCAGGCAACATCGCCAGGAACTTCTTTAGCCCGCTGCTCATCCATGCCAGCAGGTTCCTGATAGTCGGAAAGAACAACAATACGAAGATGACAAAGCATACCTGTAAGAACAGGCCGTTGATCGGCAACATATAGGGCGAAAGCCATGCACTGAACTTATCGGTTAATTTTGACAACCAGTTTCCCGCAGGCAACACGGGAGGCAACAACTTGTTCAATATAAAAAACGTCTGAAAAAAAAGATAATACTCCAGGATGGTATTGAACGGCCAGCATTTATTATAGATCAGGTTCACATGCGTAAACCCTTTGCGTAGCCATTTAAACCAGAACTTATGCGGTATCCTCGCCGGCCACCTATACCACCAGCGGAAAATACTGACAAGTACCTTGAGTGAGATGAGAAAATGAAATGGTTCCGGCACAAAAGTGCGTGCCAGATAAGGAGGCACATGATCACCTGTAAATACATGCGTATGACAGTTGATAATGGGGGCTTTTTCTTCCGCCATGACAATCATTTTAATGGTATCCCTGATGTATGCAATGTAACTGTATTTTCATCCACGGGAAATACAAACTAGTTGGTATTTTCAAGTGCCGGGATGCATCGGAAAGGATATATATGTTTTCTTATCAATTCAAAAATCATTTTGATAGCTCCGGAAAAAGTAGTTAACTTTAAAAGACCTCGAATTGACCGGCTCATTCTAAGTACAATTACTGACAGACATAATAACTATTACAAACAAGTCATGTGCAACCGCAGTATTGCAGGTTAAGAACTCTATTATTGTTTCATTCCATACAGACTCACTAACTATTCTAAACACCTACTGATCATGCAACGTAATTTCGAACGTTACCTTGGACCCGTATTTAAAAGAGCGCAACTCAACCGCCTGCGGACAGAAGCACTAAAGTCCGCCCAGTTCACAGGAAAAGGCATTCAGCCAATGGAATACTCCACTTTCGAAAGCGATGAAGCGCCGATTTCCATTCCTCCTGAATTCAATGGCAAAGACTATGTTTCATTCCTCTTATGCATTGACGCGGAGATTGAGCATGGCCTGATGCTGCAATACCTTTACGCAGCCTATAGTCTTGGCGGACCACAGGTGCCGCCGGATTATCAGAAAGACATACGTAATGCACAGGAGGTGATCCTGGGTATTGCCAAGGAAGAAATGGGACACTTCATTTCCGTACAGAATGTCCTGAAACTGATTGGCGCACCCCTCCACTTCGAAAGACAGGACTATCCCTGGGATACGCCCTTCTATCCATTTCCCTTCAAGCTGGAACCGCTCACCTTAAATTCACTGGCGAAATATGTATATGCGGAAGCTCCTCAGAGCTGGCTGGACAGCGACGATGAATACGCCAAAGAAATAGTCAGTATCGTTAAAGAGGAAGTGCCACATCCTAATACCGTCAGTGCGTTATTTGAGGTACTGCTCAAGCTGATCAAAAATCCCGATGTTATTCCCGATGAAGCCTTCCAGGCAGAGACATATCCCTTCCAGGCAAAATTCGATGAATGGGGCCGCGGTTACAAGGGCGGACACCGGGGCAATACACTGGAGGGTTTACCCGGCACTCCCGATGTACTGGTGATGCCACTCGCCAGCAGGGATGATGCCTATAATGCCATCAATGAAATAGCTGAACAGGGAGAAGCTACCACAGAGGATACTAAACACCCTTCACACTTTGAACGCTTCCTCACTTTATATAAAACCCTTAAACAAATAGCAGCCGATTCCGGTGGCAACTGGTCCTTCTCCCGTAAACTGGCTGTCAATCCTGAAATTCCGTCTGCTGCTGATGATCCGGAATCTTCACCATCCGAAGGGCAGATCACCGACCCTACCGGTGAAGAACTGGACTACATTACCAATATAGAGGCACAGAACTGGGGCCACCTGTTCAATATCCGTTACCGGATGTTATTGAACTTCCTTACACACAGTTTTGTACTGGACAATGGCTACAACAATGCAGGCGCCATCTCTCCACGTGGCATGATCATCAATTCCACTTTCGGTGAAATGTACAATCTACGGAGTATTGCCACTGTCATGGTACAATTGCCGCTGCTGGAAGATCCTGGCACCATTGATACAAACACTAAATATGCGGGTCCGCCGTTCCTGGTACCGTACACCTTATCATTACCTACAGGAGAGCATAACAGGTGGCGTGCGCATAAAGACCTTATCCTGGCATCGGGGCCACTCATTCAAACCCTGCTAAATCAATCCAAAGAACAAAATCATCGTTACCTCTATTCACTGCTTGAAGCAGATGCGAAATTATTACAGGTAATAGAGGAGCTTACAAGCGTTTGCAACTGTTAACTAACCAGTAAAAACAAACCTTATGCAAATCCAAGAAATCCGTATCCTACCCCCGATAGCAATAGGCCGTCTGGGCGCTTCTCCGCTGCCAGTAGCCGCATATGATCTTGTCATTCCGGATAACAAACCGCTGGATTTCCGGCAGATAAAGCCTCAGCCTACGCTCACTGTCGATAATCTTTACAATACGGTCAGCGCCAGTGTACCAACCCAGATCGAATTCAAGGATCCGCCGCAAAGTGATGGCTATATTCGTCCCGTAGCGCCCTTCCTGGAACTCTTTGCCGTTACTTCCGACAATCCGGATATGCTCGTTCCGCTTACAGAAGCATTATTACAGCGTGCAGGCCTCACCCTGGATAATATCAGCTGGTCAGTTACCGTGGGCAACTTAAAATTATTCCGCAGAACAGGTGATGTAAAGGATAAGATCATTGCCACAAAGGATGACATCAAAGACTCTTATGTATACAAATTGGTTGGAGAATGTCAAAATTTCCACGATGGTAAAACGCTGCCCCTTGGTTCAGTGCAATTCATTAAACCATCAGACGACTTCCCCGGCTTGCGGCTCCGCTTCACACCAGCTGCCGGCAACGTATATGGTTCTTCCACAAAGAGAATAGAAAGTGAAGGCGCAGCAGCCACTGATGATCCGGTTATCACCAGTGAGCACCAGGTACTATATGACCCGGGTAAAGGCGGTTGGCAGGGATATACTGAGTCAGCTAAATTCAATCCCAACTATACCATGCCCGCACAGATATTTGCCGGTTACAGTACCAAACATGGCGACCAGGTAAGCTGGGGCTACCTTGATGATGAATGCGATGGTATAGTTACCGCTACCCTGCAACCCAATGACAACAGCCTCGCAACACTCACCGCTACTGCACATATAGTGGCTGGTCCGCCGGCATTTGCCCCGGATATCCTACCTATACGTGCCGTATCTGATGAACTGGAACAGATCATCATGGGTACAGAACCTGACAAGGAAGTGCCTATTGAAGTAGCAGAAGAAGTAGTCCGCCGCGCCTTTGAATCCATTACGCTCATGAACACAGCTGTCATGAACGGCAACCCCATTAATGGCAGGGAGAATGTGGCCAGCACCATGGTAAGACAGGACACCAACGACTTTGGCCGCCTGTTTGAACCTATTATGGCGAGTTCTATTGTAGACAACCTGGCCCTTCGCACCCTGCATGAAAGAGTCTTTAACGGATTAAGTACAGGAGCCGCCACCTGGTTTGCCTCCGCCCTCCGCAGGCCGCATAAGATCGGCGACCTGTCTGATACAGAGCGCCGCAAGATGCCAGGTCTTATGAGAGGCGCTGATGGAAGAGCGCTGACACTCACCCACCGGATGATCAACAGTGTGATACAGGCAGCATCCAATGCCATGTTCCAAGCTAGTGATGGCAATACGCCTCCTCCACCTGCACCGCCTGTTCCGGGGCAGCCGCTGAAAGCTGATGACCTCATTGCGCAATTACATTACCGTGGTGAAGGCAACCCATACAGCGTATTGCCAAGGGCTGCTATTTCCAACTGTTTCCCCGGACTCGAATTCGACTTCAGGAACTTATGGCGGCATACTTTCCAGAACGTTACCATGAGTGAAAATGATAACTATGTACTTGACGATACGACCGGCTTTAACCTCAAAGGCCGGCGACTGGTAGCGGTAAACGGACATCCTACCATGGTGCGTGGCGAAGGACCGGTATTCCCCGGAGGAGACAATGTCCATCTAACCACTACGGACAATCCGCATGGCGCTGCCTTTATGGAATGGTCCAACCTTATTGCCGGTTTTAAACTGACACCCGGACAAACCGTACAGGCGCAGTTCACCGCAGGTGAAGCCACGCTCCCGGTGCTGGTGAAAAAGGATGATCTGACTGATAAGACAAAATATCCGGAGTTTACATTGACGGTGAACAGTTATATGACGCCTGGTACCGCGGCACTGTCGCCCACAATCGTTAGTCCCGGAGAACTGACACACGGTCTCTGTGCTCCCTGGCAGAACGACTACCGCGAATGCGCCTGTTATTACTGGGCAGCCAGCCGGCCTGACTACGTGAATGTAGAACCAGGTGAAGATGGCCTCAGTCACGGCGATATGTGGCTGGCTAAACGGCGTACAGGGGAATATATACCCGACAATCGTACTGACTCCCGGCTCTTCTCTTATGATGATCTCTTCAGGGACTGGCAGGGAGAGCTCAGCTTCATTATCAACGGCCGCGATGCTGTAGCCTCACCTCCATACTCCGCATCAGGAGATACCGGCGGACAAAGTGATAAAACTGCTACACCCGGTACACAGGCGCATCCCAATCCTTCACTAATCGATAAATAATGGCTCCTGCTACTACACTACAACCAGGCGCTGATTCACTGGCAGTCATTGCCAGTGAATTGGCCTCCCTGATCAATAAGAAGTCAGTCCCGCGCTCTCCCCAGGTTCACCTGGTACCTACCGCCCACGATACCCAGTTGTTTGTTGCGAACGGCAGCCGCCTGCACAACATTTCTGCATCCACAGAAGCACGTATAGAGCAGCTACTGCAACAACAGGATGAAGCAGGTATCAGCAATGAACTGATCGGCCTCGGACTGGAAATGCCGCCCCTTATCAATGACGAACCACTGACAAGCCCTAAGATCTATGCACTGTCGCTGGCCATTGCCCAGAAATGTAACATGGGTTGTACCTACTGTTATGCTGACCAGGGCGACTTTGGAGGGCCTGTGAAAAACATGAACATCGATACCGCCCGGCAATCCATTGACCTCCTGTTGAAAGACTGTGAACCCGGCAGCAAGGTACAGGTTACCTTTCTGGGTGGCGAACCGCTCATTAACAGGAAGGCATTAAGAGAAACCACCGTATATGCCTTTGAGGAAGGGCGCCGGAAAGATGTACAGGTTAATTTCTCCCTGACCACCAACGGTACACTGCTGAAGGAAGATGATGCCGCATTCTTTGAAGAATATGGTTTCGCTGTTACCGTTAGTCTTGACGGCATCGGCGAACAACATGACCAGCTACGCCCGCTGAAAAACGGCGCCGGCACCTATCAACAGATCATTGAAAAGATCCGTCCCTTACTGACCACCCAGCGCAGGATGCAGGTCTCCGCCCGGGTAACAGTCACACCTGCTAATATGGATCTCACAAAAACGCTGCAGGAGTTTGTGGACATGGGCTTTCACAGCGTGGGCTTCTCTCCCTTGCTGCGTTCCAGCAGTGGTAAAGGTGAGATGTCAAAGGAGGACCTGGACAAAATGCTGCAGGGCATGATAGCCTGCGGGTTGCTCTTTGAACAGCATGTTATTATGGGGAAGCGTTTTCCTTTCCTGAACATGGTCAACGCCTTGAAAGAGATCGCCAAAGGTACTCACCGGCCCTATCCCTGTGGTGCGGGCGCTGGCTATATGGGCGTATCTGCTGATGGTGAATTATCCGCCTGTCACCGTTTTGTGAACGAACCGGCCGGCCATATGGGTGATCTTATTAACGGAATAAATCCTACCTTACAAAACGACTGGTTAGCAGCAAGACACGTGCATACCCAGGAACCCTGTCACCGGTGCTGGGCCAGGTATCTTTGTGGTGGCGGCTGCCATCATGAAGTACTCGAAAGAGGCCGTACCGCGTGCGACTACATCCGTGGCTGGCTGCACTACACGATGCAGGCCCACGAAAGACTTGCCAGACTGGCGCCCCATTGGTACAAGTAGCTATTTAAATACATGATGCCCCCGGAACAAACAACAGACGTGCTTATCATTGGAGCTGGCCCCGCAGGCACCTGCGCTGCATTACGCCTGCTCGCCCTCGGCCACAAAGTGGCGCTGGCAGAAAGTGAACCCTTTCCACGCCCACAGATCGGTGAATCCCTGTCGCCCGGCATCAGGAACATCTTTGACTACCTGGATGCGACAGACCTCCTTACCAATCGTAATTACCTCCACCAGCTGAACGCACAGGTGGTATGGGAAACTACTACCCCGCAAACGGTCAGCGCCGCACAACGTGGGCCCGGTGTAATGGTAGACAGAGGACAGTTTGACAAAGACCTGCTCGACCTGGCGGTGCAACGCGGCCTGCAGCTTTACCAGCCTGCCCGTTTTGAATCCTGCAAGCAGGTGGATGGCAGGTGGCAATCACAGCTCCGCCAGTATACACAACTCATTACCGTTGAGAGTAAGTTTATACTCGATGCCCGCGGACGCCGGGGCAACAATATGCAGGACAGGGTGCTTACCGCTCCCCCTACAATCGCAATATGGGGCCATTTACCGGCAGATGTCATGCCGGCTGATACATTAGTCGAGGCTACCGAAAAAGGCTGGATCTGGGGCTCTCCTACCCCCACCCGGCAATTCAGGGTCATTACCTTCACCGATCCACGGGAATTAAAGGGCAATACCGTTCCTGGCGTATTCCATCATCTGCTTTCCGGAACGCGATTTTTTCACAAAGCAGCTGACAGCTGGAAGATAAATGATCTGCAGACCTGTACCGTATTTACTTACGCACATACGTTCCCCTGGCAGGACAATTACCTCCGGCTGGGTGAAGCCGCTTTCTCCCTCGATCCGCTTTCTTCCACCGGTGTAGAAAAAGCCATGCGTTTCTCCCTGCAGGCAGCCATCGCGGTAAATACAATTCTCAAAACCGGTCATAAAGACATGGCACAGACCTTCTATGAAGACCGGATGATCGAATCCATCTGCAGTCATACTCACTGGACCAGCGCCTACTATGCACAGGCCTGGCCGGGACAGCAACGTGCTTTCTGGAAAGAAAGGTCCGTTCCGTTCATCGATCAGACACCGGCGCCAACAGCTTTCTACGAGCGACTCAGTCATAAATTCACCGCTCCAAAAGAAAAAGGGCCGGAGCGGCGGATCAATGTTCAACAGGAACTGCAACGCCTGTGGCATGAGCAGATACATCTTTCTTCAGCACTGATATTCAAAGAAACACCCTGTGTGATTGATGACGTACTACAACTCCGCACAGCTATCCAGCATCCCAACCTGGAACGTGAAATGGCCTACCTGGAGACAGTGGAGATATCTCCTTTGCTATCTGTAGCAAATAAGGAGGCTACATTTGGCGCTATTGTACAGGAATGGAGCAAAGTGTTGCCGTTCGAACAGGCTGTCCGTATCGCCTTCTTTTTGTGGGACAAAGACATCTTGTGTACCACCGCATAACAAAAGCGTCCGGAAATGGACGGAACTCATGCCGAAAGCGGACATTTAAACGGATTCACACACACGCAATTTATTGACTGTAAACATATTGGAAGGTGGCATTGGCTTTGTTTCCTATCCGGACATCCTCCACCTAAACGTAACCTTATATGTTCAGGAACTACTTTATCATCGCTATCAGACACCTGAGACGCAATCTTAACTATGCCACACTGAATATCATTGGGCTTACCCTGAGTATTGCCGCCTGTCTGATCATCTTTCTGATCACCAGGAATGAACTAACGTTCGACACCTATCACCGTAAGGCCGACAGGACTTACAGGGTTACAATGAATGCACTGGACTTCAATCCGAGTGTATCTCTCGCCATTGCTCCTGCTATGCGCAGCGCTTTCCCTGAACTGGAAAACGTTTCCCAATACTGGCACCGTTATGATGGTCTTGTAAAAGTGGGCAACGAACGTTACATGGAGAAAGATTATTCATTTGCCGACGGTTCATTTACGAACATCTTTGATTATGAGTGGTTGTCCGGTAATCCGCAAACTGCACTATCGGCGCCTAATACGGTCGTTCTGACCGAAAGTGTCGCCCACAGGTATTTCGGTAACCAGAATGCCCTGGGTAAAACATTCCAGCTTGACAACAGGTATCTGCTGACAGTAACCGGCGTTATCAAAGACTTACCTCCCAATACAAGTACGACCTTCGGTTTCCTCGCATCCTTTGCTACAGTTGAAAAAGAGATGAAAGATGCCATGAGCGAGTTCTATGCCATCGTGGGCGCCAATACCTTTGTCGTCGTTCCTCCTCACTATGATATTAAAAAGATTGAAAGCCGTTTACCCGGTTTTATCAAACAGAACTGGGGCGCAGCCATTGCGGCAGAAGCTAAACTGCTGATGCAACCCCTGAATGAGGTCCATTTTGATCAACGTTATATACAGAGTACAACCACCTCGCGCAATACTTACCGGGCACTGATCGCTATTGCGATCTTTATCATTGTGACAGCCTGTATCAACTTCATTAACCTGGCCACTGCACAGGCTATGAAACGCGCCAGGGAAACCAGCGTCAGAAAAGTGCTCGGTGCCCATCGCTTTCAGCTCATACGGCAATTCCTGGGTGAAACCAGTGTACTGGTGCTCACTACGGTGGTACTGGGCCTTGGTATAGCCTACCTCGCACTGCCACAGGTGGCATCCTGGCTGGATGTACACATCGGCATCGCACAGTTAAATCAGCCGCTGGTATACGTATTGCTGGCTGCACTCACGCTCATCATTATTTTACTGGCAGGACTATATCCTGCGTTTGTACAATCCTCATTTCAGCCTGCCGTCAGCCTGAAAAGCACCACCGGTCAATCATCCCGTGGCTTAACCCTGCGCAAATCGCTGGTATTCGTCCAATTCCTGGTATCACAGGTACTGATCATCGGCACATTGGTGGTGGCCAAACAAATGGACTTTTTCAAAAACCAGGATCTCGGCTTTAATAAAGAAGCCGTGATCTCTTTCGGCATTCCCGATGGAACAAAACGGGAAGTACTGGAGCAGCAACTGAAGGAGAATACCGGCATTAAAGAGATGTCCTTTTCAACAGGCGCGCCGTCTTACAATCAGAATTTCGCCCCTTTCTCCTGCCCGGAGAGAGGCATTACAAAAGATGATGTAGTGGAGTTGAAATTCGTCGATGAGCATTTCATGAAGATGTTTGACATGAAGATGCTGGCGGGCGAAGGCATTACTCCCGCAATACGTAAAGATTCCGTTCCCCGTGTAGTCGTTAACGAGGCATTGATCCGGAAACTCGGCATTGCACGTCCTGAAGATGCGCTTGGCCTCATCATTACGCAGGGCCGGGGAAAACTGGAGATCAAGGGCGTAGTCAAGGACTTTCAGAGTGAATCCAAACACAAGGAAAAAAGACCCTGTATCCTCTTTAACAATCCGCGTGCGTTTAATACCATCAGCGTAAGACTGTACCCACAGCATATGCCAGCCACCATTGCCCGCATAGAAAAAGGCTGGTCAGCGCTTTTCCCGGATGATCTCTTTGCCTATGAATTCCTGGACGACCATATTGCTGCGATGTACAAACAGGAGCAGAAACTCTATACAGCATACAGGCTGTTCTCCGGACTGGCCATTATCATCGGTTGTCTGGGACTATATGGCCTGGTGGCATTCGCTGCTGTTCAGCGCAATAAGGAGATTGGGATCAGGAAAGTATTGGGCGCTTCCATTCCGGATATTGTCGTATTATTCGGTAAGGAATTCATGTTACTGATTGCACTGGCATTCCTGGTAGCTACGCCGCTGTCTTATTACCTGATGTACAACTGGCTGGGCAACTTTGCCTATCATATTTCGCTCAGTGCAGGCATCTTTATCGTGGCTATTGTGACCTCGGTGCTGATAGCAGCTGTAACCATTGCTCATCAATCTATTAAAGCGGCTTTGTCCAGTCCTTTGAAGAGCCTGAGAACAGAATAACATAAAAAATCATAAATACAAGAACGAGAGGACGGATCAAAAATAAACGAACGTCTTCAGAATCGTCTAAATGACTACCTGATTCCATCGGGTACCCGTATAAAGAGAGCCTGCATCATACTTTTGATACAGGCTCTCTTTATTTAGGCTTGTATTTGCTACAAACATTTACTGCCAACCCGGCGTCTGCCTGAATATCTTATTACCATAAGCAGCCGCTATATCCATCTCTGACTGCGGCACCGGCCACAAAGTATCACGCAGAGGGAATTTCCTCGGCGACCCACTGGGATCTTTTAATGTAGGAATAATAATCCTGTCAGTTCCCCAACGTTTCAGATCAAAATACCGTTGCCCTTCCATAGCAAGTTCAATCCTTCTTTCATGACGGATAGCGGTACGCATAGCATCTTGTGAAAGCCCTACAGGCAATACCGGCATTCCAACACTGGGCCGTGTACGTATTGCATTCACAGCCTCATACACACTCCCGTCGGCTCCTGCAATTTCGTTCTGTGCTTCTGCATACATCAGCAATACATCTGCATAACGCAGATACACCCAGTCCTGATCACTCTGTGTACCGATGGCGGTTGCGCGGGTAGAATCAATACCTTTTTTATTCAGAAAACCAGATGAAGCACCAACAACAGCAGGATCAAAAGCAATCCCTCCTTTGTACAATACACCAGGCACTAATATAGTAGCCAGTAATCGCGGATCTCTGTTGTTATATGGGTGAGCCGGATCATATAAAGAAGACGTCGTAATAGGCTGACCATCGATGCATTCATAATCATTTACGAGGTACCCCAATGGCTGAAAGCTGGCGCTGTAAGTATACAGGTATTCTGCCGGGCTATAGGCATTTGGCACCTGGTAACGACCAGAGAACATAATTTCCGGATTATTATCCTGCCCCGGTTTCAGGAACAATTTACGGTAACCACCTGTATACAAACTGAAGCGGCCCTCTGTCATGATCGTTCTGGCCGTAGCAGCTGCTTCCTGGAAGTTGTGGACAGTAAGAAATACCTTCGTAATATATCCAAGGGCAGTACCTCTTACTACATGTCCTTTGTAAGCAGTATTCGGCAGATTAGCCGCAGCAAAACGGAAGTCGCTCATTACTGAGTCGAGCACCAATGCTTTCGGCGATCTACCCAGTTGATAAGATGCCGCATCCTTTCCCAATGGTTGAAAGGTCAGTACCACATCACCATACAACTGCGCCAGCAGGAAGTAATAGTATCCACGCATGAACCTGACCTCAGCTATATAAGTATTCTTTTCTGTATCGTCCATCGTTACATTGCCAATATTAGCCATGAAGACATTACAGGCTTCTATGGCCCTGTACGAGGTATTGTAAGCATCAGATTGAATGGTACCGGTTGTAGGTTCTATAGAACCATTAGCAACATTTGAAAAGGCGCCACTGTATGCATTGTCTGTCAGCGTTTCCCAATACGGTGTACCTGCTCCCCAACCCTGCCCTGTATTGTTGGCATTGGTATAATTATATCCCTGTATCAGATAACTGTAAATGGCCGTCAGCGCCTGATCAGCATCAGCTTTCGTTTTCCAGAAAGTGCCTGATGACTGCTGGTCCAGCGGATTACGGTTCAGAAAGTCCTTGCCGCAACTATCGAATAGTATGATCATTACCGGCAACAGGATGATCCAGTATTTTATGTTGTACTTCATTTTTCGTAAGATTAAACTGTTTTAGAAAGCTGCTTTAATACCAAAAGCAAATACCTGGTTCTGCGGATGCGATACAAATCTTGTGTTGTTTGAAACCCTTTCCGGATCAAGTCCTTTGAACCCGGTGAAAGTGAGCAGGTTATCACCCGCAAAGAATACACGCAGGCTACTCAGGGCCACCCGTTTTACCAGAGACGCAGGTAATGTGTATCCTAACTGCACGTTCTTAAGTCGTAAAAAGGAAGCGCCTTTCAGATAATAGGTAGATGCAGTGCCGATATTACTGCTGGCATCTCCCTGTCCGGTAATGTAGATCAAAGGCATATTAGTGCTGGGATGTTCCGACGTCCATGCATTCAGCCAGTCTGTTGTTGGAGGAGATCCCTGGTTAAAGGGCTGCACACCCCAACCATTCACAAACAGTTTCTGTCCGTAGGAACCATACAGGAAAACAGAGATATCAAAGTTCTTCCAGGAAGCGCTGGCATTGAAGGAGTAATCAAACTTTGGGAACACACCCGGCACAATCACCCGGTCACTGGCGTTCACTGTATCGTTACCAGTAACATCTTTGAACTTCAGATAGCCTGGTTTAGGATTATATTGCTGAATGGGAGATCGTGCAACTTCATCGGCCGACTGGAAGATACCTGCATACTCATAGAGGTAAAAACTGCCATAAGGCTGTCCTTCCTGGATGATGGTGTTGTTCCCGGTATTGATAGAAGGTGCACCAAACTTGATGACCTTGTTTTTATTTGTCTGAAAAGTGGCTCCCGCTGAAAACCTGACATTGCCTATGTTGTCTGTATACTGCAAGGAAGCTTCCAGGCCCGTATTCTTCATTTTACCCTGGTTAAGAGTAGGCGCATTCAAACCCAGGTAGGCCGGGATCAAAGGCGTATACAGGATGTCATAGGTCAGTTTATTATACCAGTCTATAGTGACATCCAACTTATTGAACAGCGTCATATCTGCTCCAACATCAAAGATACGCGTGGTCTCCCATTTGATGTTCGCATCTACCAGCCCATTCTGCGCCACCCCTGAATTCAGTCCATTACCTGAAAATGAATAGGCATAACCGGTATTGGGATTGTAGGCATTCTGAGTGGTGTATACATCCTGGTAAGGGTAATTACCGATGTTCTGGTTACCCAACTTCCCCCATGAGCCACGTAGCTTCAGATTATTCAGCCATGCAATGTTATGAAGGAAGTTCTCACGTGTGAGCACCCAACCTGCGGAAACTGAGGGGAAAAGCCCCCAGCGGTTATCAGGAGGGAAACGAGAGGATGCATCATAACGTGCATTGACTTCCAGCAGGTATTTTTCATCGTAATCATAATTCAGTCTTCCGTAATATGAACGCAAGGCCCATTCTGCCGAAGTGCCTGTTGCAATCTGGGAACCTGCAGGACCAGCATTCAACTCATGCAGACTATTGCTGGGGAAAGGCGTATTACGACTGCCTACCATTCGTTGCGATTTGTTGTACTCTGCCTGGGTACCGACGAGCAGCTTAAAATTATGTTTATTGATTGCCTTCGTATAGGTGAGCTGCGTATACCCAACCGGGTAAACCATGTTACTGTCTGTCACTACCAGGCCCTGCCCATTTACGTCCAGCGGACGTTCCGGAAGATCGTTTGGCTTTGCGAACCAGTTATACTGGCTGATCACAGGCTTGAAATCATACACCTTGTTGAAATTGAAGTTAAGCCCTCCACTTGTTCTCCATTCCAGTCCTTTCAGCAGACGAATATTCAGAAAGAGACTACTCTGCAGAAAGTAGTCATTACTGTTCACCAGCGCATTCTCTGCAATAGCCACAGGGTTTTTATTAGGTGTCTGCACACTGGGATACACAGAGTTCACATAACGGCCGCTGCCATCCGGCAGTTTAGGTCCGTACATCGGCGATTGAGAAAGCGTAGACAGGAACATATCCTGGCTACCCCTCGAGGCATATGTTCTCTTTCCGTAATTGAGTGTAACACTGGAACCAAAAGTAGCCCACTCATTGATCTTCGAATTCAGGTTAAACTGCAGGTTATACTTCTTGTACGAAAAACCTATCATGATATCCGGCTGATCTACATAGCCAATGCCTATGTTATATACAGTTCCGTTACTACCACCTGTCATGCCGATATGATGGGTATGCACCTGTACAGTTCTCATAACGGCGTCCAGCCAGTTGAAATTAGGATACCGGACGGGATCAGACGGATTGGTATAAGCAGCAATCATCTCCGGAGTAAAGCGGTTGCCGTAACCTGAATTCGCAGCCGCCACATTGTACATCTGCATATACTGTGCAGAGTTATAGATCAGGTTATCAGGTAAAGCCGTGGGTTTGGTGATACCGATACTGTAGTCGTACGACAACTGAAACCGCCCTGCTTTGCCTTGTTTGGTGGTCACCAGCAACACACCATTCGCTGCCCTTGTACCATAAATAGCAGCAGATGCAGCATCTTTCAAGAGCGTCACTGACTCTATATTTTGTGGGTCAAGCACAGTAAGATTTCCTGGTAAGCCGTCCACAATTACCAACGGACTGCTCCCTGCCGAGCTATAAGTACCCAGTCCTCTTACCCGCAGTACAGAGCCTTCATTACCCGCTTCACCCGAACCTTGCGTGAGGGATAGCCCGGGCATTTTCCCCTGTAGGAGTTGTACAGGATCTGTCGCAATCCTTTTATTCAGTTCGGCGCCATTCACGGAGGCAATAGCCCCTGTCAGGTCACTCTTCTTCTGCGTACCATAACCTACTACCAGTACTTCGTTCAATCCCTTACTGCTTTCAGCCAGTGAAATATCTATCTGCTGACGGCCATTGACAGGGAGTTCCTGTGTCTGAAAACCAATAGCGGTAATTACCAGTGTAGCATTGGCAGGCACGTTTGCGAGGGTGTAACGGCCCTTATCATCTGTAGATGTTCCGGTATTAGCGCCTTTTACTCTTATAGTAACACCGGGAACGGGTTGCTTATCGCTGTCGCGGATGATTATTCCGCTTATTGTCCGTACCTGGGCATTAACTGCCGTCCAGGTGAACATTAGTGTAATGCACAGGAGTAATAGCCTGATGCGAGGTCTGTAAGCATTAATCATAACGTATGGATTTAAGTGATGAAAGACATGTTTACCGGATCAACAGCTGCAATAAAAGACAGTCACAGGGTAATATTTATCAGAAGTGCAAACGTTTGCATATAAGTACCTGATTTTAACGCGGGAAATGGGATAACGTGCCGTAAAGTCGGGTGATTGTTGTTACTGACGAGCTACAGGTATGATACCGGATACGAAAGAATCAGTTATTGGGTTAAATAGCTCTCATAATTTTCTCCAATACAGGTACTTTTTTCACTTTTTTGAAAGAAGCTGGCGAACAGTACTGAGGTAATACTGCGTCTTATGGATAATTAAATAAAAACAGGCTATCGCGAAAGTTCGGACAGCCTGTTTTTATCATGATGTATATGTGTGCCTTTACCATTCAAGAGGTTGCACCCCGCGCTGCAAATACATCGCTCCTACGAAGCTCAATGCAACGGTGTATACCTCTTATGGTTAGTTATACTATCAGAACTTCAATTCCTTCTCGCCCATCTTCTTGATCTTCACATTCAGCTCTTTCAAATGCCGCTGGGTTTCTTTATCCATACGCGGGTCCGCCTGATACCGGGCAATCAGTTGTTGTTCTTTCAACAGCACTGATTTTACAATATCACTCATATCTGTCAGGTAGTAAGAATACATCTGGTTCATAGCATTGAATGCCTGATCCATATTATCATTGGGATACACCATGTCCAGCAGCTTGTTAATATAGATCTTCTGCAAGTTACGCCTGTAGAAGCTTACGCTTTTACCTGCATACAGCTCTTTGAAGACCATCTTGTCCATATCCTCCAGCAATTCCTCCACGGTATATGTCTTTGTTTCCTTGTCATCATACTGTGCCCCCAGCATGGAAGTCAGGCGCATACGGTTCAGCAGTCCGTTTAGGGCTGAGCGATACATATCAGTGATATCTATACCAAACTTGTCAGGTATCCGCTCCATAAGAGGTTTTTCATTCAACCATTCAGGTACAGTAAAGAGCTCTCTGTCCAGGAATGCCATGGCATCTTTCTGACGTTTATATTCCACCTGCTGATATACTGGTCCCGGCTGACTGCCCACCTTCTCGTTGTGATACTGTCCGCCGATGCTCTTCATCACATGCCCTACATAGGTCACATACTGATTGTACACTGCCGACAGCATCTCGCGCATATTGGTGACATCCTTTTCTGGCTCATAGGTCCATTCGCCCAGGTGTTTGATGATCCGTTTCAGGTTCATGATACCATAAGTACTTGCCTTCACTGCATCGTCTCCCAGGTCTTCATTCTGGCTACGGGGATCCAGTGGTTCCATCTCATTGCCAAACCAGAGCCGCCTGTTCTTCAGACTATCTGTTACTATCGCGGTCAGCGCCTTCTGTTCTTCCCACTCGTCTTTAAAACCGGGACGCCATTTGTATCCCCATTCAATGGCCCACTTATCATAATCATTGATACGTGGATACAAGCCGGCGCGGCTGATATTGTCTTCCGGCTGAGCCACATAGTTGAAACGGGCATAGTCCATAATGGAAGGCGTATGTCCATACTTCTCTACCCAGGCCTTGTTGCGCAGGTTCTCTACCGGAACAGTAGAACTGGAACCGAAATTATGCGCCAAACCCAGTGCATGTCCCACTTCATGGGAGGATACAAAACGGATCAGCTCTCCCATCAGTTTATCGTCAAACACCAGCTTCCTGGCGCCGGTATCTACGGCAGCACACTGCACGAAATACCATTTCTGTAACAGCGACATCACATTATGATACCAGAACACATGGCTTTCCAGGATCTCACCGGAACGGGGATCGGTTACACTGGGACCCATCGCATTTGCAATAATGGAAGGACGATACACGATAGCAGAGTGCCTTGCATCTTCCAGGCTCCAGGTACTGTCTTCCTCACGGGAAGGTGCTTCCCTGGCATAAATAGCATTTTTGAAACCTGCTTTCTCAAAAGCTGCGCTCCAGTCATTTACCCCCTGTATCAGGTAAGGCACCCATTTCTTAGGCGTTACCGGGTCAATATAGAATACGATTGGCTTGGCAGGTTCTACCAGCTCGCCCCTCTTATATTTCTCCACGTCTTCCGGCTTAGGTTCCAGTCTCCAGCGGATAGCATAAGTAGTATTTGCCACTCCCTGCGGATGGGCGTCAAAGTCCCTGTGCGTAACAGAGAAAAAGCCTACACGTTTATCCTGTAAACGGGCGCGCAGCGGTGTTTCCGGCAGCAATACCATGGATGAATTCAGCTCCACACTGTAATTGGAGGAAGTAGGATTCCTGCCCGCGCTGTATGTTTTAAAAGCACGTACTTCCAGGTTGGTAGTATAAGGATGCACATACTTGATATAACTACGGTCATTCTGTTGCGCCCCCATACCTGCACGGTCTTTAAATGCCTGTTTGGAAAAGTAAAATACCTCATTATCGCTGTTGAGGAACTCACCCATATTCAGCACAGCCGCAGTTGAATCAGGGTTGTAGGCCACGACAGGGAAAACTGCCGCAATGGCCTGCACGTTGTTCTTTTGTACACTTGCGTACATAGCTTTGGTACTGTCGCCGGTATATTCCGTAAAAGAGATCCTGCGCAGGTAGAGTTTATTGCCTCTGCCCCGCTCGAAACGGTATACGCCCTGTCCGATATCATCGCCTACCAGGCCCCATATGCCATTACGCATATCCACAGAGGCTTCGGCCACACGGTTCACGATCAGGATGTCTTTACCCATCAGGGAAAACGGCACTTCAAAGTAGTAGTCATCTTCTTTGGAATGCACAGTAATAAACCCTTTGGAGGTATGCATATCGCTGGTGATCACCTCACTGTATTTCTTCAGTTTGGGAGGTTCCGGCTTCTTGCCGGTACTATCAGCTTTTACTTCCGCAGCAGGAGCTGCATTGTCCTTTTTGTCTTTCTTCTTTTGTGCTGTCACGTGTACAGACGCGGCCAGCATGGCGCATGACAACAGCCATGCCCCCGGGCTAGATTTTAATCTTAACATATGCTTTGTTAGTGTTTTTTACCTTGGATTTTGTGAGATCTCGGGATTGAATTGAATATATGTTGTAGCGATAGGAAATACATACCGGTTACTGTTTGGCTCCAGCGTATAGGTCTTACCCAGGTAAGTACGTGTAAGCGTTGTGGCAAAAGCCGGCTCCAGGTTCAGTCGCTTCTGATCAAACCAGCGAAGGCCGGTGCCCATCAGCTCCCGGCGACGTTCTTCCAGTACCAGGCGTAAGGCCTGCTCCGGTGTTGCTGCAGCCAGATCTGTATAGGCATCCGCTGTAAAGCGATTGACACGTAATGCTTTCAACAGTGCCAAAGCCTCCGCCGTCTTACCATCACGGGCATCACATTCAGCCCTTATCAGCATCATCTCTGCCACACCTGGCCCTGTCCATGCACCTGTAGTGGTCAGCATGGGGCGCCAGAATCCTCTGCCTGTAAAAGGTGCCCAGGCATACGCTGAGCCATCGGCAGTAAATATGCTATACCGGAGATCTCCTGCAGTAAAGAGTTGCACTAATGCAGGATGCAGGGCATACACTTGCCCCATGGCACGCACCTCTTTTGCCAGCATCACCTCAGGATCCTGGTACAGGAGCGGTAAGGCGATTACATTGTCAACATACTTCCGCAAGTCAAGCAGCGTTGATTGCCTTGCCAGCGCACTGTCTGCATATCTTGCTGCATTTGGATAGTCCGCCATATAAAGAGCAGCACGCGCCAGCAAGCCATAAGCAGCGGTAGCAGATGGCACCATGTTGATGATGGCATGATCGGGCAATGCAGGAATAG
Organism: Chitinophaga filiformis; assembly: GCF_900102545.1. Taxonomy (GTDB): domain Bacteria; phylum Bacteroidota; class Bacteroidia; order Chitinophagales; family Chitinophagaceae; genus Chitinophaga; species Chitinophaga filiformis. The sequence continues at coordinate 194,925 of NZ_FNBN01000002.1, forward strand.
CCACTTCCAGGTCTGCTTTCAACTGGTCGTACACCGCTTGTACCGATGCCCTGTTCAGTGATGCATATAAGTCTGGCTTCAGTAACACCGGCACACCGGGATCAGTAGCAGCAGTTGCTTTATTATAATGTTTCGCATAACTATTCACCAGTATCAGGTAAGCGTATGCGCGGTGTACCAGCGCTTCTGCACGTATGCGTTCTTTCTGCGCCGCAGTGCCGCCTGCACTGCCAGGCACACCTTCAATGATCTGGTTGCAGACATAGATCTGCTTGTAAAACCTGGACCAGTCTGGATCGTCTCCCTCTCCTACAAACGAGACTGCCCAGCTATAGACCGCTCCCTGTACTTTGTTCATATTCGCTTCAAAGTTGGCATCGCTAACGCCATAGTCGTCAGATGCATACGCAGGGAATGAAGCAGAAGGCTGGAAGTCTGTTGTATTATATAACAGCTGCTGATAGTCGCCTGTGTTCACCAGCGCCCTTTTTCCAATGGGTGAGACCTCCACATAATCCCTGCACCCTGCGCTCCAGCACAATAATGCGCCACCCAGCACGAAATATATTAACCTGTTTATGATAGACATGATCTGTAAGGATTAAAATGAAACAACGAAATTGAAGGTGTAGGTAGGTGAAGGCTTCATACTGCCGAAGTTGTTCTCCAGCAAATACATAGGATCAATCCCGTCCTTATTCTTGCGCCATATGACACCGAGATTACTCACCGTAGCACCCATAGTCAGGCTCCTGATGAAGGGCCAGTTTCCAATGATACGGGAGCCTGCCATATAATTCAGCGAGATCTGCTCCAGGCGTGCATGCGAAGCGCTGATCACATTGATGTCTGCATCCGCATAGCGGGATAGACTGGTAAAATTGGAATGGATCACGCCGGGAATATTGGTATACGCTTCATCACCGGGTTTCCGCCAGCGGCGTACCAAAGCCTTCGAAGTACCCAGGAATCCCGGCGCATTACCACCTTCCGGATAAAGCCCTGGCACCACATCCTGCTTCATGATGTTATGTCCCATATAGAAGACCATGCGTGCAGAAAAGCTCAGCTGCTTATAGCGTATTAAATGCATAAACCCTCCGAATACCGGTGGTGTTGAACGTCCTTTATACACCCGGTCTTCGGGTTTTACTATTTCGCCGTCAGTAGACGTCAGGATCTTATCAGCACTATTGTAGATCAGCGACTGTCCTTCCTGGTCCAGCCCGGCCCATCTCAGCGCCGTCAGGTAGTCAACCGGGCGCCCTGCCACGGGCGAACCACTTTCCAGCGTACCGGTATTCACGCCAAAACGTGTATCAGTGACCTTATTGGTATTATAAGCGAGATTGAAGCTGGTGCTATATCCCCAGCTTTTTGTACGTATGATATTCGCATTGATACCGAACTCAAAACCATGACTGTTCATGGATGCAGTATTATACAGCAATGAGGTCCAGCCGTAGGTGGCATTGTAAGGCAATGCGGCCAGTATACCGGAAGAACGTTTACGGTAAATATCAAATGTGATATTGAGCAAACCATAAAGGATATCCGCATCAATACCTCCATTCAACGTGGCTGTTGTTTCCCAGCCCAGGTCCTGGTTACCCGGTGTACCGATGCTGGAATATGCCAATCCCGTCATAGGATCGGCAGGCATGATATTTACAACAGGGTAATTGGAACCACTGGCAGGCGCAGTACCTGCTGTACCATAGGTAAGTCGCAGGGCCAGTCCTGTCAACCATTTCTTTGCAGGCATGAAGTTCTCTCTTCCGATATCCCATTTCAGCCCGGCAGACCATAACGGAATAGCCCTGTTACGGCGTTCTATGCCCAGCATACTGAAATCATCGAAACGTACACTACCTGATAAGAAATACTTTTCGTACAGGGAATAGTTGCCGTTAGAAAAATAAGAGAGGTAACGTTTAATATCTGACATCAGCGCTCCGTCAGCATATCCCAGTGTGCGTGTTCCAAAAAAGAAGGTCCTGTAAGGCACTGTAGGATTCCAGGCCTGCGCCGACCCAGTATTGGGATCATATCCATATTGCGTTTGCCGGTAGCCTTTTGACTTTGTTTCACGGATGTCTGCACCAGCAAGGAAATTAATATGATGAATGCCCTTCCAGTGTTTATCTATATTCAATTGTCCCCTTACACCATAATCACTTGACCAGGTATTGGTATGCCTCACAATATCGCCTATCGGGATCCCATATACCAGTTTACCGTTCTGGATAGAGGTGGCTGTATTCAGCAGATCCCTTGTGGCGTAGCTGTTCAGTTCATCTATCAGCTCGATCTCCTGAGAGCTGCGCTGGTACATGCCTGACACTTGCAGGTCTGCCCACGAAGTGAGACGGGTAGTCAGCGATGCCTGTATACGGGTAGTCTGCTTTAGAAAACGGTTGTTAGAATAATTCAGCTGTTCAACAGGACTGTAAGTCCACGGTAGCAGGCCTAATCCCCTCAGACTGTCTGCCACTTCCGGCTTGAACATAATACTGTAATTCTTCGGCTGTCCGTGCTCATCTACCACAAGATCATAAGGGCGCAAACCAAAGCCGCCGGGGTTCAAAGCGTTCAGTGCAGCGGTATTCACCACACTGTTTGAATGAGTGTAATTGATCCCGGTAGACAATTTCACTCTACCATCCAGCAGGTCTGTAGTGAAATTACTGTTCACGAAATAGGCACTATTCTGATTGCCTTTGAACACAGGCAGGTTTTTGGAATAGTTACCAGACATATAATAGCTGGTGTTCTTTCCGCCGCCGGTAACAGACATATTATACTGTTGTGTTACCGCCTGACGCAAGAGGTACTCCCTCAGCTGGGACTGGTTGTTTGTATTAGCCAATTTTTCCAATGCCTCGTCCCGCTGCTGTGGCGTGATATCACCACGCTTGCCCAAAAACATATATCTCACTGCTTCACTTGGATTCGTATAACGCCAATGCGTAAAAGGGTCCTGGTAAAAGTTGGCATCAAACATCTCCTTTTCAAAATCAATGTACTCCCGGCTGTTCATAGCATTCATGTTCTTCATGTTTGCAGGCGCCGCAATACTGATTGTTCCACCCAGGCTAAGCGTTGTCATGTCACCTTTCCTGCCCTTCTTTGTTTCCACCACGATCACACCATTTGCTGCGCTTGATCCCCAGATGGAAGTAGCAGCAGCATCTTTCAGGAAGGTGATACTTTCAATATCTGCAGGGTTAAAGGCATTTAACACATCATAACTTGTTCCTGCCTGATCGCCCAGCAGTGGTGTATACCCCGGACGTAAAGCCAGGTTCTGATCGATGGCAGGGAAACCATCAATGATGATCAGCGGGGGGCTATTACCGAAGTTGTTCACTCCTCTGATCTGGATACGGTTGTTACGGATGTCAAAACGCACACCGGGCACCTTTCCTTCCAGCCGCTTCATGATATTGATATCCGGCGTCTCTTCCAGTTCCCTTGCGGTAATTAAGGAATAAGCACCGGTAGTAGCCGATTTTTCAATCTTCTGAAAACCTGTGCTGATCACGACACCCTTCAACTCCCGCTGCTGCGGCGTCAGGGAGATCGTCACCTTCACATCTTTATCAGTCACCACAATCCTTTTCTGTGCCGGCAAAAAGCTCAGGTGCCTTACTTCGAGTGTATAGTTACCCGGCGGTACTGCCGCCATAATAAAGGAGCCATCTTCTTCAGAGAGTGTACCTCTGTCTTCCGTAGGTAGCAGACGTACAACAGCTCTCGCCACCGGTCTTCCTTTTTCATCGGTAATAATACCCGATACGGCGGGAATCTTCATTGGCAATACATAAGGCACCTTGTCCGGCAGAATCTTCCTGGATATAATGATCGTTTTATTCTCAATGGAATAATCCAGCGGTTGATCGTCCAGTGCTTTTCTGAGAAAGGACTCCAGCTCCAGATTTTTGACTGTCAGGGTCACACGTTTGGTCTTTACCAACAGTTCCTGGTCATAGAACACGACGTACCCGGTTTGCTGTTTAATGACTTTGAACACCTGTTCAAGCGGAGCATCTTTACAGGTATAGGTAATACTTTGCGAATGGCTGGTTTTTGCGCTTGCCTGCAGAATGCAGACCAGCAACAACATGGTTGATAATCGCATAACACGTAGGGTTTGGATCAATAACCGGTAGTCCTTCCGGACGGGCATAGGCTTCCCCTGCCGGTTACAAGAAGCTTGAAAAATCATACTTTTGTACTGGTTGTGGTTGATAAATAAAATAAGCGTCTGACGAAGACTGTTTGTTTGCCGGCCATGGCTGCAGTCGTTCTACGGGGGTAGAACGACTTTTATTTTGGTTGATATTCCTGCTACATTACAATCAGTTTGTTACCTTTTTCAATTCTGCATTTTACATCCATCCTTTCCAGTATACGCAGTACCTGTTGCAGGGAAAGAGCACGCTGCATTTCGCCACCGAATTTCCGGGTAGGGATCTTTCCTTCATATATGATCTCTACGTCGTACCATCTTGACAACTGTCGTAATACTGAAGGCAGGTCCATACCTTCGAAATTGAACATACCGTTCTTCCAGGCCATTACCTGGTCGATGTTCACCTGTTTACTGAGCTGCAATTGTTCTTTATCTGCTACTGCCTGCTGCCCCGGATCCAGCACAACGCTCCGGAGTGTTGCATCATTTTTGGTCATCACTACTTTACCTTCCAGCAACGTTGTACTGATCCGGTTTTCATCGGAATAGGCATGGATATTAAAGTGTGTACCGAGCACCTCTACGGCAGTATGTTCATCTATCTGCACGCGGAAAGGTTTCGCGGTATTTTTAGCTACTTCAAAATAGGCCTCCCCTCGCAGCATGACCACTCTTTCATTGCCATCAAAGGCGGTAGGGTAACGCAGTGAGGTAGCGGCATTCAGCCACACAGCGGTACCGTCTGGTAATACTACACGGAATTGTCCGCCACGGGGAGTGCTCAGCGTATTAAAACCGGTAGCGTGCATACCAGCACTGTATTTCAACAGACCGCCCTGTTGCTGAATGCCCGTATTCCCCTGCACTACCTGTCCTTTACCCGTACTATCCAGCGTCACTACTTTTCCATCTGCCAGTGTCAGCCTGGCTTTATCTGTACCCGGCGCCTTATCATATACGACTGCCATGGTAGCCTCCTGCGCTTGCGGACGACGCATAAAAAACCAGGTACCCGATATGAGCAATAAGAGAATAGCAGCAGCGGCCCACCAGTAACGGCGGACAGAAAATATGCCTCGGAAGCCCCGTTGTTGCTGCAAATCATCTGTCAGGAATGAAAGACGATTAAATACCTTGTCAACAGGATGTTGGTACCGGGCATACAATTCCCCGGCAGTTCCTTCCACCGCCACATGTTCCAGCAATTCCTCCCATACAGGCCTCAGCTGGTTCACACCAGCATACTCCATCAACCTTCTTATTTCTGCTTCTGAGCAGTTTCTTTCCAGGAATTTACCGAACAGGCGACGCAGTTCCTCCTCATGAAAAATATCTTCCATAATAGCCATTACGAACAAGCTTGAATAAATAACTACTCCGGGGGAAAAAATTATTTAAATAAAAAATAGAGCAGGAGCATTCCCGTAATATCCGGACGACTGGTCAGATATTCCCGCAGGAATTGGGTGGCCTTAACCACATGATTATTAACGGTAGATGGCGAGATGCCTAATAAACGGCTTACCTCCTCATGACTCTTGCCTTCCAGTTTACAGAGGGTAAATACCAGTTTACGTTGCGGAGGTAAGGCATCAATGGCCGTTTGGAGCAGGAATGCATTCTCTTTTTGCTCCAGCCTTTCTTCTGTATGTGTATAATGATCGATACTGGCTTCCAGCAGGCGGTTGATTAACTGTGTGCTACGGTTGGCCTTCCGGAAAAGATCTATGGCCAGGTTATCTGCTATTTTGAACAGGTAGGACCGGAATGATCGCTCAGGGTCAACCAGGGCATGTTTCTGCCAGACGGTAATAAATACTTCCTGCAGCAGCTCTGTAGCCAGATCTTCGGAATGTAAGAGTTTCAGGAGCTTACCGTATATCCTTGGGGCATAATGATAATAGATTACCTGAAAGGCGTCCTTATCACCTTTCGCCATTCTCTCAAGTAAGGCAGTTTCATTTTCCAGGATCTCCGGCATGGATCACTATTCCCTCAATTTTTTGGTTGAAATCGGGGACTAAAGTAATAAAAAATGGCTCTTAAATTATAACAGCACAAAAAAGCCGTTCCCCGAAAGAGGAACGGCTTTATAATAATATGACGACCATGGCAAGGTGTGCTAGTGTTCTTCCGACAACTCCTTCACTTTTTCCAGCGCTTTCGGCCAGGTGTTGGTGAAATAGTCTTTATACTCATCCACAATATCCATGTCTACTACTAATACAGTCTGTCCGTTTGCACTTTTCAGTGTATAATTTTCATGAGCGCCTGCCCATTTCTTTACCTCTTCACTCTCCCTGTCTTCAACACCGTTCTTTACATATCCGAGATGTTCTATCGACATGAACTCATTGGGAATATTCTCTTCCACCCTGGATATCATTCCGTCATTCTTTTCATCCAGGAACTGGATCTCACTGCCTTTCTTCCAGTCTGTTTTAGCGCATGATCCGGGAGCAAAAACTGAAGTCCATTTACGGTAGGAAGCGTCATCCCAGAGTACCTTCCAAACCTTTTCCCGGGGTCCGTTGATAGTGATTTTGAATTCATGTTTTTCCATAACATGTGTTTTAAGTGTTTGTAAACGTATAAGTAATGGAAATCTTAGTTCGCAGAACAAAGATGGAATTCTTTTCACTTTTACAGGCGGTGCAATTACGACATTTTAAAGGGGCAAACCAGTCGCCTGGAATGCCCCTCAGTTCGCTATCAACAGAACAGGCTGTTCCTTATTTCCCCTGCTGTGTGCACCAAATTATGGTACTTTAACTTCGATTATCTGCGAATAATTAAACTGTTTAAAACTATCGTCCACTCTTACTCCAACCCTCGCATAGAATGTACGGGTTGTCTTCAGATTGGGCACCTGTATTTCGTAGGTCTTTGCCGCGATATCGGCCGACCAGCTACTATTGATATCGATCTTATTAGGATCGGTATACTGACTGATAGTAGCGCCACTGCCTACATACTCACTTGTATTCACGAAAGGCTTGACATCCAGTATCCTGGGCAGACCTGTTTCCACCGGTGCTGACAACTTAAACCGCATGATCAGCGTAGTGCCCTGCAACTCATGCGTGAACTGGGTGATGCGCAGGTAAGGTGTCAGTGTGAAATCCTGGGTAGCCGTACCATTGATATCCATCTCAATACCCTCAACCGGCCAGAAAGCACCATTGACAGGCGTCACGCGATAATGCCCGCTGAACAATTTTGTATCTTCAAAAGTACCATCACTTTTGGAAGGAATGTATTGCGGCGTAGGCGTGGCACTCCAGCTCAGTTCTTCCAGTTTGATCTGTACACCGCCTGTTTCTGTCAGGAAGTTCTCTTTTGAATCATTGTCAAGCAGTCTCCCTTTAAAAGCTGCATTCGGGCCATCAAAATTATCTTCCTTGGTACAGGAAGATACCATCATGGCAGTAAGTAAGACAAACAATCCTTTTATGATCTTTTGCATGGTAGTCGTTTTAATTTAGTGGTTAGGGTTATTGGGATAAAGGTTCGGGTTCTTCCCCAGTTCTCCTCCGGGTATAGGCTCGTAGTAGTATTTCTTCTCAAAGTTGTAGGAACGCTGGAAAGGTTCAAACTCACGGAGGAAGATGTATTTCTGTTCATCGGCAATATAGTATGGCATCATGGCGTGATATTTTGTGTTATCCAGTAGCCTGTCTGCTATCCGCCATCTTCTGAGATCCCACCAGTATTGTTTCTCGAAGGCCAGTTCTTTGCAGCGTTCATTACGCACGGTGTCTATTGTAAATGTTCCTGTGAGGAGTGGCGCACCTGCACGGTCCCTGATATCATTGATCATATTCCTGGCATCAACGATGTTGTTCAGTTCAAAAGCCGCTTCTGCCCTGTTCAGCAATACCTCCGCATAGCGCATATCTATCCAGCTCTGTGTGCTCATGTACAATCCGCATTGGGATTGGGCGCGGTTATAATCCACGTATTTGCGGATATAGAAACCGGTACGGCTAAGGTCATCACCATCGGTACTGATACCCGTAAAGCCAATGATACGCATGCCATTGAATAAGGTTTCTGTTTTACCCGCCAGGTGTCTGAACTGCCTGTTCGGAGGATTCTGCCCCAATTCATCAGCAGCGGTACCGGCAAAGTGCTCATAGATACCGCGCTGCATATCAAATTGCTTCCCCCTCAGGGTAGCACCGGGAAAATAGATCGTTGCCAGCAGACGGGGTTCCAGTCCTTGTGCCAGCTGACTGGTATTATCAAAACGACGGGGCGTACCATCAGCATTTACCACCGGCAATAGCCCTGTAAAACGCTCAACAAGTTCGAGGGTCGGATAAGCACGGGAAAGGCCATCCGCAGTCATGAAACGGCAGGTCATGGTAGCATCCCAGCTGTGAGCCGTACCTGTGGTCAGCGAATAGTCCCTCACCAATATATTCTCTGTGCTTTCCTTGTCAAGGAAAAGGTCAGCATAGTTCAGTTCCTTATCTGTCTTCTTGCGGTACAAACTATAGTGCCCTTCCAGTAGTTTGGCCGCATCCCAGGCCCTTTGGAAGAAACCAGCTGCTGCAGCTGCCGGAATACCCACATAACCCTGATCGCGGGCAGCGCCGGCTACGAAGTTCTCCGAACCATACTTCGCGATACTGCCTGCATACACCATCGCTCTGGACTTCAAAGCCGCTGCCACATAACGGTTGGCCCGCCCTCTCTCACTAGCTGCCGGCATTTTATTATAAGCGCTATCCAGGTCGTCGGATATAAAATTCCACACATCCACTTCCTTGTCTCTATGTACCTGCAGCTCTTCCAGGCTTTGCTCCGGATAATGCTGTACCTTCCTGATAATAGGAATACCACCATAACGTTTAGCCAGCGCAAAGTAGAAGTAGGCGCGACAGAAATAAGCCTCGCCTAACCAGGCATCAACCTGTTCCTTTGAAAAGCCGGTGCCATACACAGGCAGGTTCCCGATAAAATAATTGACAGTACGGATGTCGCCATAGGGCCAGTAACCAAAGCCCCCAGCGCCGTCATAGGTACTACCATACGGACCTACCAGTTCTCCGCACAATGCGCCGGGATGATAAAAGTGTTCCCATTGCCTGTTAAACCCTGAACCCTCCTGGCGATAATAGAAATCTTCTATTGGCAAGGCCCTGTATATAGTAGCCAGGTATCCCTTTACACCTGCTTCTGTCGCGAAAACATCCTTATCCTGTATTACATTCAGCGGATCGATATTCAGGTCCTTGCAGGAGGGCTGTAACAATACCGCCAGTATGGTGATGATGCTTATATATATCTTGTTCTTCATGTTGTTTTCAGTTTAAAAAGTAACACTGGCTCCTACACTGAATGTCCTGTTCATAGGATATTTATATCCGCCCTGGGAATAGTTCCAGTCCGCACCATTAGCTACCGTACCGGGATGCTCCGGATCGCTGTTCTTTAATCCCGTAAACGTGGCGAGGTTATAACTGTTGACGTACGCCCTGAGATTACTGATCCCCATATGACTGAGTAGTTTCTTCGGAATAGTATATCCTATCTCCAGGCTTTTAATTCTCAGGTAAGAGGCATCCTGCACAGCCTTGGTACCTTCCGCCACTGGTGAACCCATCGCAGGATATTTGCCAGGTACCCACTGGGTATTAGGGTCAAACACATCTGCATTGGGATCAGCTGTATGCCATCTATCCAGGAACTGTGTAAGCGCGCTACGGCCATACATCAGGGGCTCTGCCATCTGCTCGGCATATTGTACATAAAAATCAGTAGCGCCCTGTAAGAGCATGTTAAAGTCAACACCCTTCCAGGCAGCACCAAGTGTCATCCCGAAGTTGATGAGGGGAAGATCCCTCACTGCGATAGGTGATTCGTCCTTGCCATCTATTACTCCGTCATTATTCCAGTCCTGGTAATAGTAATCACCCGGCACCACGTTCTGGTTGCCGCCGCCGGTATTGACATTGTAATGGTAGATCTGGTCGTAGGAGGAAAACTGACCACCGTATTGTTTACCCCACCAGATGTTCGTATAGCGGTTTTGCTGGGAATTCTTCCAGTTCTCATAAGAGTTCCCTGCTTTTGTCTGCTGCACAACACGCAGCATAGTGCGGGTAGAAGCCACATTGGCACTGATATTATAGCTGAAATCGCGGATAGTGTTCCGGTGTGTCAACACGATCTCGATACCTCTTGTCCGGTCGCTGTTCAGATTCTCCTGAGGCAGGTTGGTCCCCACAGTACCTGGTAGTGTGGTTGTTCTTGTAGCCAGCAGGCCGTCCCTGTTCCGGATGAAGTAATCCACTGAACCTCCTATCATCCCTTTCAGCAGGTCGAAATCGATACCCATGTTGAGCGTCTTAGCCGTATACCAGGTCAGATCCGGATTTACCACACCCCGGGAAGCCATCCCATTCACATAATTGCCGCCAAAGAAGTAACCGGGAGAAGGATAGTTATACCCTGATATGTACTGGAAGCCGGTAGCACCATCATCCCCGGTTCTACCATAAGACGCACGCAGTTTCAGGTTGCTCAGGATGTTGGGAGATACGAACCTTTGGAAGAAAGGCTCTTCTGTCAGACGCCAGCCGCCCGATATCGCCGGGAAAAAGCCCCATTGCGCCCCTGGTTTAAACTTACTGGACCCGTCATACCGGAAACTGAAATCAAGCAGGTATTTACCCTTAAAATCGTAATTCACTTTACCAACGATGCCCTTATTCACGGTCTCCCATAAACCGTTACCATCCATGCTGCCCAGCTGATTACCTGCATCGCCGGCAAACAGGTAAGGAAGGCCCAGGGAGAACTCCCGTTGCGCGTAGAAGTTGTCGGCTGTCGCATGACTTTCTTCATACAGCACTAATCCGGTCACATTATGCCTGCCGGCGAATTTCCTGGTATAGTTCAGCGATAACTGGTACAGTGTAGAAGTATTGTTGCCATAAGTGCGGTTAACGGTGGACGGAGCATTGACCAGCGTGCCGATATACTTATCATTCTGCCGGTCATATTCAAAGAGTGAATAAGACTTCTTCACGAGCGTGTTGTCTACGATATTGAAACCGTAGTTATACATGCCCCTGGCCATCAGTCCCTCAATAGCCGGTATGTCATATTCCAATGCCAGTTGTCCCTGGAAGTTCTTGTTCTTAAACGCCTGGCTACCTACGTAGCCGGCATTTGTCATGATCACCGGATTGGCATTGTCCGGCATCAGGTGCGGATACTGGGGATTGTTATTCGCATAGATCTGGTCGGTCGGCAGCTGGTTCCAGGTGTATTTGAACATCTCCCAGATACCCCTGCCGCCCGGCTGGTTCTTGGTATCCGTATAACCCGACAGCAGCAACTGCGCCCGCATTCTGTCAGTGATCTTAGCGTTGATGTTGGAGCGGAAGTTCCATCGGTCATAGTTCATGTCCCCGCTGCGGAACAAACCATCCTGGTTGAAATAGCCCAGGTTAAAGAAGTAGTTGGCCTTGTCGTTGCCCCCATTCACGCTCAGAGTATGCTGTATCTCAGGGGCAAATTCCTTCATCGTAGCGCCTACCCAGTCGGATGATTTCAGTGTACCATTCCTGTACAGTTCCATATCCGCATCTGAGAAAGAAGGCGGCATCTGGTTATAGAAGTTATTTCCAAAGTCACGTTTCTGTTTCTCGTTCTTCAGCATCATATATTGCAGTGCATCCACTCCCTGCGGCACATTCAGGAACTGCTGCCAGCTCTGGTTCACCGCATAGGTGATATCAAACTTGCCCGTCAGACTGCGGGTACCTTTTTTACTGGTCACCAGGATCACTCCATTTGCAGCGCGCACCCCATAAACAGCGGCGGCAGCATCCTTCAGGATAGAGATACTCTCTATTTCATTGGGGTCCATCCTGGAAAGATCACCGCTGCTTCGTGGTACTCCATCGATAACCACCAGGGGATTTCCCATCCCGCGGATGTCGAACACATTGTCATAAGCGCCCGGCTCACTGCTTTTCTGTACTACGCGCAGGCCGGGTAACTTACCCGTCATCATGTTAATGACATTTTCATTTTTGGTCACGACCAGCTCACTGGCCCGGATCACGGAAACAGCCCCCGTTACCGTGGCCTTTCGCTGGGTACCATATCCGGTTACGATCACCTGGTTCAGGCCAGCCGTCGTAGCCGGCAGGCGTACCACTACATTCCCGGAACCGCTGTAAGGAATTCTCAGCTCCCGGTATCCCACCAGGCGGACGTACAGGGATATGGGTTTCCCATCGGGAACTTTGACCGTGAAACGGCCTTCCCTGTCGGAAATGGCGCCTGACTGGGTACCAGCAACACCGATAGTCACCCCTTCCAGCACATTCCCGTTAGCCGAATCCACGACCTGCCCGGTAATGGTTTTGGGTAATGCCTGGCCGGCATCATCCCGTTTTTGTGCGGCGCCTTTCTCCACCCCGGATAAAATGAGGGCGCCGATAAACAATAATTGTAACAACAGGCTCTTTCCGCCCGTGTTTTTCATAACATGGACGCATGCGTCAAACGTGGGTCTTTTCATATTTGCAAGCTTTGCTTTTAACAAGGAGGTCTGTAGATCTCTGATTTCATAACAGGAATAAATGCTTTATGCTATTTAATTACTTTTAATGCTGATCCAGGAAGAAGGCATGACATAGATTCGTAAGGTCCCCTTCAATGAGAACTGATAATCAGACCTGTACGCAACTGAGTGTAATAAACTATCCGGGAGATTAAAAAAGGCTTAACAAAGGGGTTAATGGGGGGATTAACTATGAAATTTCTCTAAAAAAAACAGTACCACCGCGTCGATTAACAAAACACCTGTCAATCCGCCGCGGCGTCAAACGGGAATTAACAAAACATCAATCAACCCCGCTAAGGGTTGTCTTGTTTGTAGCCCGGGGTTGCAAACCCCGGGGAATGTGGGATCACATCTCCCAATTTTTTAACCCATTAAACGAATTAACAACAAAACACCAATCAACCCCGCTAGGGGTGTTTGTAGGATACGTATTCGGTATATATTCGGTAGAGATTCGGTGGAGGCTATAGCCTATAGGCTCTCTACTATATGTCGACCGAACCTCCGGGCAGCCAGAGGCTATTTCTACTACGGATAGTTACAACCGAGGTAATACGCCTGTACAATGACAAACCTTTCATAGATAAACCAACCCATTTTATTTTTTAATATAAAATAAGCTCTTTTTTAGTACTTTAGCTCCCAATATTTATCAATCTTTCCCTTACTATGAAGCTTCAGGTGCAAATCTGTTCCCATGCCAGACGGCTACTCCGTCTGAGTATCTGTTTATTCTTATATTATCCTCTTTCTATACATGCTCAGAAAAATGATGATAACATAGAACTGGCCAACGTAGATGAAACGTATGAATTTCAATACGATATTCGTCAGAAGCAGATAACCGTCAAAGAAACCCTTCATAAAGATTTTATATGCAACGGCTTCCGTTCCGCCATTCCCTTCTCTGAAAGCTACAACGGCCAGGAGGAGATTAAAGATGTGACCATTGTCGTAGATGGTAAAAAAGCCAGAAGTATAGAACCTTCCTATGACTATCTGAACATAGACGAATACTTCTATTCAGATCTGAAAATCTGTCACTTTACCCTGCCGTTTACCCGCCAGGGCTCCCATAGTGAAGTGACCATAGAAAAAGAGATCAAAGATCCACGTTACCTCACTACTGTCTATCTGACCGAAGATTATCCGGAAAAGCATAAGAGGGTCACCGTTATTGTTCCCCGGTGGATGGATGTTGAAATTCATACCTTCCATTTTGAAGGACAGCAGATTAAAACTGAAAAAACTTACAATAAGGACAAAGACGCTGATGTCTATGTTTATACCGCTACGGGGCTTCCCGCCATGAAATCGGTAACTATGAGCCCCGGCCCTACCTGGATCTACCCGCATATTCTTGTACGCAGTAAAGCGGCTAATTACAACGGAGAAAAAAACGTCTATTTTAATACGACGAACGATCTTTACCGATGGTGTCATAACCTGGCCACCCAGCTACACCCCGATACCGCAGCATTGGGCGCCAAAGCACGTGAGATCACTGCCGGCATTACAGATCCATTTGCCCGGATGAAAGCTATCTTTTACTGGGTAGAAGAGAACATTCGTTACATCGCCTTTGAAGACGGCCTGGCCGGCTTTAAACCTGATGAAGCCCATGAGGTGATGCGAAAAAAATACGGTGATTGTAAGGGCATGGCTAACCTTACAAAGGAACTATTGCTACGCTGTGGCCTGGATGCACGCCTGTGCTGGGTAGGCACTAATCACATCATGTACGATCATAGCATCGCTTCGCTTAACGCTGACAACCACATGATCTGTGCGCTGAACTACAACAACAAATGGTGGTTCCTCGACGCTACAGAAAAGTACATGCAGCCGGGTATCTACGCAGAACGTATAGCAGGTCGCCAGGTAATGATAGAGAACGAAGACAACTGCCTGCTGGCGAATATCCCGGAGGTCGGCCCGGACCAGAACGTCCGCTTGTTCAAAGAATCACTGACCATAGATGGCACCAGTATAAGCGGTAAGGTGAAATATCAGTATAACGGCGAGAGTAAATCAGATCTGCTATATACCGTTAACCTCACTAAAAAAGACCGTGTACAGACAGCCCTGGAAAACTACATTACCAATAATAACCGTCACTATAAAATCTCTAACGTAAGCACCTCGCCGCTGGACCAGCGTGATGGCAACCTGGAAGTAGCTTTTGATCTCCTCTATCAGGATGCGGTGTCCTCTTTCGGTAAAGAAATATACATCGATATTGATTATAACAAGGAATTCAACAATGCAGTGATCGATACCGCGAAGCGTACGACAGATTTTCGTTTTGGCACAAAATCGAATTATATCACTGAAACGGAACTTATCATACCAAACAGCTATAAAATAGTTACACTACCCGAAGACCTGCATATCACAACTCCTAATTTCAGTTTTGATATCACTTATAAAACTACCGGCAATAAGATCAGCTACCGTAAACAACTGAAAATAAATAATACCTATCTGGCAAAAGCCAAATTTGGTGAATGGAACAACGCCATAACTGCGCTGTCGAAGAAATACCTGGACCAGATTACTGTTTCCCAACAATAAATTCTATTACCTATGCATAAATATAAATTTGTATTCCTTTCCGCCTTTCTGCTTAGTACAGGTTACCAGGCGTTGGCCCAGTCAAAGCAAGAAAGAGAGTACCAGGAAGAGGCAACACAGGTGAAACAGGAAATTTGGGACGCTAAAGACCCTGCTTTCGCCAGAACAGATATCCCCGAAAAATATAGCAATGAATCAGCCGTTATTATTGCTATGAATTTCACACTAGGCGCAGATCATAGCCGTCGCCAGGATCATATCGCCATGACACTGCATGAGCGTATCAAACTCCAGGACAAAGCTGCGCTGGAAAATTATTCTGAGTTTAACCTGCAGAAACTGAAACGTGGCGGATGGTCCAGTGGCACCAGGCTTACCTCCTTCATGGGCATACGCGTAATTAAGGCCGATGGCCAGCAACGGGATATTGACATGAAAGACGCCGTGAACGTAAAAGATGAGCAGGACGACAAAAAACAAAAGATCGCCATCTCCGATCTGCAGGTGGGAGACATCATCGACTTCTATGTCAGGATGAATAAAGATGCCAGTAGCTTTTACTCGGATCCTGATCCACTCGATTTCTCAATAGGCGAGAAATACCCTATGCTGGACTTTTCATTAAATGTGAATATCACCAGGAAAATGGGCGTATCCTGGCGCTATTTGAATGATGATCCGTCTGAACTGAAAAACAGTAAGGACGGGGACGATTATGTGTTCTCCATTCACAAAACAGACGTACCTAAGGTTACGGACGAGCGCTGGTTCTATGAACAAAGGGCATTACCAACCCTTCGTCTGGCCTACAACGGGCTAAAAAATACTGAATTCACGAACGGAATGAATGAAGACCGTATCCGCCGTTTCCTGACATACGAGATTATCAGTGTAAACGCTGCATACCCTTCCCTCGCAGCTATTGTAAGAGGTTTTCCAGATCTACTGGAAGATTATGCCTCAAGAACCGGTGTAAGGAAAAAGGATATAGACAAAAGGACCATCGCCGAACTGGCTTTCTATTATATCCGCTACGCCTCTCTTTACAAAGAAACTGGTATTGGTAGTTCAATAGAGGTAGGACAACAGAGAAAGACATACACTCCCCGCGAACATTATACAGCGAACGTATTCAGACAGCTGCTGATCAGATATGATATTCCTACCGTACTGGCTGCCGCTGTGCCACGTAGAGTAGGCACCCTGCAGGACGTAGTCTCACTGGACGATCTGGATTACTTCATTATTGCCTATCCGGATGATAAGCCCATGTACTGCTTTATGACCAACATGCTTAGTTATCCCGATGAGCTGCCTACTCAACTGGAAGGTCAACAGGCCTATACGGTAAGTGTAAGCGGCAGCTCTAAAGAGAAAGATGCTTCGTTCAAAAAGATTTCCCTTCCGATGAGCACCGCAGATCAGAACGTTGACGAAGAGAAGATCAATGTGAACTTTGCAGCAGACAATATGCAACAGCTAAGCATCGACCGTATTATCCGGGCGAAAGGACAATATCGCTACAACTATATTGACATGCTGCTGTATGAAGATATGTTGAGTGAGGAACGCAAAAACCTACATGTAAGTTCTACGAGAGATGAAGACCTGCTGGCTACGGGCGCGTACAGGAAAAGATCAAATGAATTTGACATTGCCTTCAGTAAAGCGCGCAAAGACATGGACGAGACGGTGAGTGCGAACATTGCCAGCGAGTATGGAACTAAACCTACTGCTGTTACTTATTTTAAAGTGGCAGAGCTAGGATTGGAAAAGCAGAACAAGCCTCTTACAATGCATGAATCATTCACAATGGATGGCTTTGTAAAGAAGGCCGGTAATAATTATATGCTGGATATCGGCAAACTGATCACGGAGCAGATAGCGCTCTCAAACGAAGAACGTAAACGTACTTACGATGTGAACATGCCTTTCCCCCGTACCGTATCATACGATATTCTCGTTAACATTCCTGCAGGATACAAGCTGGAAGGTGCAGAAAACCTCAACAAGTCTGTTAACAATGATACAGGCTCATTCGAGAGCAGCACGAAAATGGAAGATGGAAAACTCATTGTAACAATTAAAAAGGTTTATAAACATCATCATGAATCATCTGTAAACTGGCCGCAAATGATCGCATTTATGGATGCGGCATCTGATTTTAACAAACAAAAAGTGTTGCTAAAGAAGATCTAACAAGCGCTAAAGAAGCTAAAAACATCCCATGGTTAATGTATAAACCATGGGATGTTGTCTTTCGGGCGTCTTCCACTGTGCCGGCATCAGCATTCCGGATATTGCTGCTACCTTATCACATCGTTGAACGACTTATAAAACTCCTCCCCATAAATATCCCTATAATCCTTTACGAACTTCTCGTAGGTATTATTCGCCAATGAATACCGCTTTAACTGTATCAGGCTCTTACACTTATACTCCAACGCCTCCTCATTCAACCGGTCAAAGAGAAAAATGGCGTTAGCCACTCTGATCACAAATTCCGGGTCTTCCCCTGCCTGCCTGTCTTCTTTCAGGTATCCCAGGCTGAGGTCTATAACGGCATTACTTACCTCCGCCTTGATATCATCCAGCCAGTCATATTCCGTCTTGGCCAGGAAAGCACCGGTTTCGACTATCCTCAGCAGGTCGGTCATCACCAGCCTGTCTGCCGTAGCCTTTCGTTTAGTCAGGTTAACAAACCATTCATAATCAAGGTAGAAATGATCTTCCGTATATTGGAACTGCCAGTAAACCGACTTCTTATTGACCATACAATTCCCGATCCTCTCCAGTATGCTTTTCAGCTTCGCCAGGTTGACTGATCTGTTATTCTTGGCATCTTTGGCCGATTTACCATTCCAAAGGATCTCATTCAGTTCGTCGGCAGTGATACCCTGACCGGTCCTCACGGTGTAAATAAGGATCAGGAGCAGCAGTTCTTTCATTAACGGGGTGAATAATCCAGTCAACTCTTCCTCCCCGTTAAAGGCCTGAAAAGGGCCAAAAAGGCGTATACTCGAACGGGGTACTTCCGGCAGTTCCGTCAGTTCTTCTTCAGGTATTGTTGCCTCTTCCGGATGCGGCTCTTCCACTACAGGTGCTGTCGTAGTATCCGGTTCTTCTGATACCGCCTTTACCTGCTCCCGTTCATTGGTAGCACTGCTTCCCTTTTCCGGCTGTAAGCCTACTTTCCGCAACCTCCACCATAAAGCGCCTATCGCAGCCACAAAAAACAACAATATGAAAATGAGCCACTTACCTAACATTCCTCTCCTGCCGGTTGCTTTATCTTCTACAGGGTTCAGATCCAGCGGCGGGAAATCAATCGTATAAACATCCACTTTCGTTTTCCGCTGACGAAGCTCCTGATCGCCATAGAACAAGGTTACTGCGATCAGCTTACCAACACCGGGCGCATAATACAGGTCTGCAAAGGACTGCACGTCATAAAAAGAATAAGGAATTGGCGTGCCGGTAAGCTTGTATACCGGCTTGTCCAGCGAACCCTGGAGCAGTTGCAAACGGGAGTTAAAACTATCCTTGGAAAATACCAGTCCGTAATATTGTCTTCTCTTAGCATCTATGATCAGGCTATTGGCAAAAGTGAAGCTGCCATACACGGAATCCAGGCTAAACCGCTTGCTGAAATTCCTGGTGCGCACGTCAAAAGCAAAGAGATCATTATAACCACGGGGATCCAGCATCTGGTCGCCCGTGATACTACCATAGCCGCCGATGATAAAAGCCGTATCGCCGGTGGCATTCAAGCCCAGACCAGCCAGATAACGGGGTGGAAAAAAGCTGCCCCTTCCAGGTAACATCTCCCATTTACCGGTACGGGGCTGCCATCGCTGTATCACGTTTTTATATTTCAACTGCCCGTATCCGCCGATGATGTACAAAGCAGTATCTACAGGAGAAATGAATTTATTGGCATGCCAGAATTCTGTAAGGATGGTATCAGGGAAAGTAGTCGTCCACTGCGGATGTTTGGGGCTGTATGCAGCCACTTTCTTATGGTCGATGTAGACGTTATACAACTGGTTACTGAATGTATCATAGATACTCTGGCAACCTATCAGGATATTTTCCTGCTCCACAGCTTTTGCTGTCCGGGCATGTTGTTGCTGCCGCAGATCATACGTAATAATAGAATCAATCCCGGTGAGCAACAGTTGCTCATTCCGCTGGTCAAACGCCACCACGGCGTTCCCATTCATCTGAAAGGAACCGATCGTTTTCCAGTACTGATGCCCAGGTTTCAGCCATACACCATTCTTGACTTCTGCAGGCTCCTGACGGAGATCATCAGTGCAGCGTGTATCCGCCACTTCTTCCAGTGGCCAGTGATAGCTAAGCTGTTCACCCTCAAAGATCCTGATATCCTTGATGCGCATGGGAGGAATATCTCTGGTGTGAAATCGTTCATCATCGTTGGCCCCATAAAGGAATTTAAAACAGTTCCCCTTGAATGAGAAGGGAGAGCGCCCCACACTTTTATCGTTAACAGCTAATGCAATCTGCTGTTTATTCAGGTCCATGGTTACTGATACCCGGTTCCATTCATTGTACAACTGATAAGCATCGCAGGTGAAGGAGATATTAAAAAAATGTTCGCCGGAAATAACCCGGAAGCGCCCGGTCTTCTGATCATAGATCAGATCAATATTCTGGTTGTCGTTAGTATATAGCCAAAATAAATATGATTGTAGGATACAAAGTTCAGATCAAATTCGAGACGTACTGTACCGGAAAAACAGAGCGGTTTATCAGTGCCGATTTCAAAAGCAGTTCTTTTTTCAGCAACAGCCTCATGTCCATTAAACGCCAGCCCATAGGATAAATAAGATTGTGCCTGTCCTATGGTTTTTAAAATGAGTAACAAAAATAGAGTAAGGAGGGATCGATACATACTTAAGCAAAAAAACAATATTAAGTTGTATTGCGCAATCCCACACGTATTTTTTTATTACTCGGATCAATAGACAACAAGTACTGCCCCCTTCTCCTGTACAGGATGCCCCAGGATGTCAATTCCCTGTATCATCCACACATAAGCACCCGCGTCAACCTTCTTACCACGATAGGTTCCATCCCATCCGGCCTCAATATTTTTGGTAGTGAACACCACATTCCCCCAGCGGTCCATTACGCTAAAGTTATTGTAAGCCGCTACACCATATCCTTTAGGTTTGAATATATCATTGCGGCCATCCCCATTGGGCGAAAAGGCTGTCGGCGCCACTACTTTAATGCCATCTATCACATGTACCTGGATCGTGGTAGTCGGACTTATACAATCTCCAAACTGATAAGTCATTCCGAAAGTTGTAGTTTCGGTAATACCCGGAATCCTGAACAAACCTGTATCATTGCTTGCTGACCATTCCGTACCAGGCTTGAATAATGTATAGATACCGACACGTTTATCATTCACTTTGATCTCTGCAGTCATTCCTTTTAAGATAGTCACATCCTTAGCTGCCGGAGCCAGCAGGAGGATATCTACCATCAGTACAGGGAAAGGAGCACTATACACAATACACCCGTAACCATCAGTTACCTGCAGTGTATAACTTCCACCGGGCAGGCCGTCTGCACGCAGAAAAGCCGAAACAACCGTACTATCCTCATTCAGCCAGGCGTATGATATCGGCTGTTTTCCGGCCACACTGATACCCGTTATCATGCCGGAAGTAGTATTACACACGTCATCTATTACATAGGCAGATTTAGTATCTATTACAGGCAAATCGGGTGTTTTCAGGGTGACGGTCGTTACCAGCTGTTCACATTGTTCAGTATCTGTGATATACACCTTGTAAGTGCCATCGCCAACATTTACCAGATCTCTGTTCTGGCCGACCAGGGCTCCGCTGTCATCAAACCACTTATAGCTGGCAGGCGTTCCTCCTACAACCACCAGCCCTGTTACGCTACCATTCTTCAGGTTGCAGACAGGGTTCTGTGTATTGATCTGCGTAACGTTCATAGGTGAAGGCTTGTGTTTCGGAACGGTGAAATCAGCCATTGCGCTACATCCTATGGTATTTCTGATCTGTAAGGTATATGTACCGGCGGGCATATTGGTCAGGTCGAGACTATTTCCAACAGTCACTCCGTTCTGATCCATCCAGCGTACAGTCTCCGCATTAGTGGCCTGCAAACCGGTCACTCCGCCATCATCCGCAGCACAGGACGCATCTTTTATCACGACGCGGCTCTGATCGATAGTGATCAAACCTGGGGCTGTGATGGTAAAAGGAGCAGAAGGCAGGGCCGGACAGGAAGATTCGTCTGTGAATGACAATACATACACACCTGCCGGCATATTGAGCAGATCAGGAGTAGTGCCTACTACCTGCTGACTGGCATCTTTCCAGGTATATGTGATAACACCGGTACCCGTCACTTTCAATCCTGTGACACTACCGGTCGGCTGACTGCATATAGCATTTTTCACTATAGCACCAGTGGCGTCCAGTACCGGAGCGACAACACCTTTGACCACAAAAGGACCACCTGTAGCCGTACATCCGTTAACAGTATCAGTGATGGTCAGTGTATAGCTATCCGGCGCCAGGTTGCTAAGAGTCGGACCTGTTCCAACCACAGCATTTGCAGCATTGCGCCATTGATATTTCAGGTTGATACCCTTGATCTGCAAACCGTTGATGCTACCGTTATTAGCACCACAGGTAGCCGGTGTTATAATCACCGTACCTGTCGTTATTGCTGGTGTTTCATCTTTTACTTCATAAAAAGCAGAATAGACGATACACTCAGGCTTGTTACATCCTCCTCCATACATCACCAGCCTGTATTGACCTGCCGGTACATTATTCAGTGAGGTATCCGTTCCAACAGTATTGCCAGCCCCATCTTCCCAGTGGAAAGGCGTCGCATTATAGAGTAATTTATTAGGAATGCTACCAGTGCTTTTACCACAGGCAGTATGCACAATACCGCGTTCGAGTTCAATATGATCGCTCCATACAGGATTGCTATAATCCGAGGTGGCCCCCGCTGCGTCCGTTGCAGATATGATGACGCCGTCCCTGCCTTTCAGGGCATAAGTCCACTTACCATCTGCTCCTGCGAAGAATGTCTCAATATAGTTCCTGCCATCGCATTTCAATGAGCCACTGCATCTGTAGGGAGTGAAAACCTCCATCTTTGCATTGGGTGTAGCTGTTCCGCTTAATGTAGACGCAGTACAGGCAATGACATGCACAAACGGCATTGGTCTGCCGTCAGACGGGTTCCAGTTTCCCAGCTGAATACTGTTTGCCGGATATCGATTAATGGAAGTGACATTATTACAGAACATTTCATTCTGTGATACGGTTACGCGATAAGCATTAATAACGTTAACAGGTGCATCATAACATCCCGCAATGATATTTTTGTCAGCCAGCGAACCTCCTATAATACCCTGATTACAGTCTGTGATCAGTATCCCAGAAGAACGCTGTCCCAGTACATTCTGGCCGGTAACCTCTGTCCCTATTTTATTCCTTACGATCCTGAAAGTAGCATTCTGCAAACCCAATATGCCAATACCACGATCACTGACACCGGCCACCTGGTTATCGCTGATCATTACAGTGCCGGTGGTAGTACCATATATACCCAACATCTCGTCCCTGACACTGAAGTTCATTACACCGGTGCCATTGACATCTGTACCAATTTTATTAAAAGAGGCCACTACATTCCCCGCATCGGTTCGTAAGGATACCCCATAATAGTTGCCCATGATCACGTTTCCCAGGGCCGCACTGTTACCCCCCAGTGTAACCCCATTCAGATGCGTAAGCAGAATGGGCTGATAACTGGATAACTGGGCGGTGGTAGTTACACCATCCTCTTCAAAACCAATGATATTGCTTTGTATTACCAGGTTGCTGATAGTCTTAGGGTCGAAGTTGCCTGAATCACCGTAAATGCAATACTTGTAGCCATTAATGATATTTCCTTTGCCGGGGCTACCAATGATAATATCAGAACAGGCTCCCCTCAGTTCAATACCATGCCCTTCTATATTGCTATTCAATGTGTTCTTGATAGCCAGACCGTATATTTCTACCTGTTGTGCATTGTCTGCCATCAACGCATAATATGTTGCAGGTGCCCCTGTTACCTGCCGGTACAGGATTACCCTGGCTCCACTGGCGCCCAATAAAGGAGCAGCCTGTGTAGAGGCGTCAACAGCGATATTGCCTCTTAGTCCTGGCAGATCGGTGAGCAATGTAATAGTCACATCAGCTGGCTGAGTACCGGGAAGATTAAAATAGATATAGTCTT
The DNA here is from genome assembly GCF_900102545.1 of Chitinophaga filiformis. Classification (GTDB taxonomy): domain Bacteria; phylum Bacteroidota; class Bacteroidia; order Chitinophagales; family Chitinophagaceae; genus Chitinophaga; species Chitinophaga filiformis. The sequence continues at coordinate 218,594 of NZ_FNBN01000002.1, forward strand.
TCGTAGCAGTACCGTTACTGTTAGCTTTAGTGATTGCATCTCTTAAAGTTCCTGGTCCGCTGTCCGCATTGGAAGTGACGATGAAATTGGCGGCCATGGTTGGAGTAAGCACACAAAAACAAGATATGGCGACGAGCAGGAGTAATACACCTGTTGTAGGTTTCATGTTAATCGATATTCGGGATATATAGGTAGCATCTTTTATCTACCGGGTCGAAAAATACATATATTTATTAAGAATATAATATAGAAAGCGGGTTCTACAGATAAAATAACATTAAATGGCCTGTAATAGGCCCAAAACATCGATTCTAGTAGCACAAAAGTGTTACTAGCTACTACCTTTTAGATGCAGAAAGCGGACATACGCCATGTCCGTATGTCCGCTTCCCGGTATACAATTATTTGCTTACAGGGGCCTGAAACACCCATATTCATTTTCGTAGTGGGAAAGATCACATTCCAGCGACTTGCGGTCCCAATGACCCGTATTTGCCGCGGCATCATAAGTTGACTGTAAAAAGGCCAGCAGTTCTCTTTCCGGGTCCTTTGCCTGCTGAACAATATCGTAGTGCAGGAAGAATTCGCCCATTTCCTTGCTGTAAAACGCACCCTCCGGCATAACAGGTTGTTCTCCAAACGCCTCATTAACAGGGTAACAATAAGAGTAAAAGACCACATGCGGATATTGTTCATTTCCCGGCCAGAAGCCGCAGGAGCTTACTTCTTTGGAATAAGCCTCCTTCATTACATCGGCAGGCATGTTAGGCGCCTGTCCTGTGTGTGGTGGTGCATCCCTTCCTGAAAAGCGGGTAACAACCAGGTCTAATGCGCCCCAGAATAAATGTACGGGACTGCATTTGCCTGTAAAGCGCGATCTGAAACGTGTAAATACATTATGGATCCTGACAAGTGCCTGCCAGTAATCTTCCATCCTTTGCCGGTCGTACGTACGTGGCGCATGATCCTCCTCAAAAGGAACTGCATTCTCCATTTCACTGGGCGTTGTATAGATGGTAACGTCTACGCCTGATGTATTTAGTTTATCAAACACCTCCTTATAAAAATCAGCGATCGTCCGGGACTTCAATTCCACCGTTTCTCTTTTACCAGTACTGGTAATAATGATTAACTGATGAAGATGGAAATCAAAGTCTACCTGGAAAACACCATGCTCATAAGGCATGCTGCCCGTGCTCAGGCCGTAAGGTGTAACATACAAGGTAACATGCCAGGAATGGTTTAACCAGGGCATCTTCCTCAGACGGATCTTCCCTACTATCTGCGTCCACAGATGAACCGCGGCCAATGTATCTTTAAGATCATCATAATTTAACACTGGCCATGTGTCTTGCTTCAGGGTATTTTGCATAACGAACTATTGAAGAATGAAGAGAGTATCTTTTTATAGTAATTTAAAGAAATAATCCCTTCCACATCCCTCCCTCGAAGAAGTAGTTTTATTTCAACGTATAGCAAATAATAATCAATTTTCCTTATATCATTTTCTTTGTACATTTGTTTCGAACAATGAGCACTAAATAAACCAAAGCAACTTCAGGGCCCTTCACAAACAGTGAACATTTAAATCAAGTCAACATTAAAGAAAAACCAAGTATCCATGAAAACCAATTACCTACGCAACTTAGGGATAACTGTTGTAATGACATTTATTTTCGCAGGTTGTAAGAAAAACGAAACAACAGACACGGGCATCGCAAATACGGATACTGTCAGCGCGGCAGCCGAAGTAGCTACCGCCACCACAACATGCTCTGCACCGGCATGGGCATCTATGAATGGAGGCACTACAGGTGGAGACACGGCAAAACCTACCGTCGTTTCTACATATGATGCATTAAAAGCTGCTATTCAGAATACCAGCATTAAAGTAATACAGGTAGACGGTACCATTACTATCCCATCAGGAGGCAGGATCTCCTTCCAGGACCAGACAGGCAAGACTATCTTCGGTAGTCCGGGCGCTACTTTAGCTTCGACCGACCAGACTAAAGATAAATCAGGCATCATCTACGTGAAGAGATGTAAGAACATCATTATCCGGAACCTGATCTTTGATGGTCCGGGTGCATATGATACTGATGGCTGGGATAACGCCACACTGGATGCGTGTACGAATGTATGGGTAGACCATTGTGAATTCAGAGACGGCTTAGATGGCAACTTTGACATTAAGAACACCTCTGACTACGTTACTGTTTCCAATTGTAAATTCACTTACTTAAAGGCACCTAAGGCAGGCGGTCCTGGTGGTTCTGACGACCACCGGTTTTCTGACCTGATTGGTTCAAGCGATGGTGCTACCGCAGACAGAGGCCATTTCCGCATCACATTTGTAAGATGCTGGTGGGCACAAGGTTGTGTAGCAAGAATGCCACGCGTACGTTTTGGCCAGGTACATATTGTCAACAACTACTTCAGCAGCACTGTAAGCAAGAGTTGCATACAGGCTGGGTTCGAAGCAAACCTGTTGGTAGAGTCTAACATCTTTGAGAACGTTAAAAATCCGATCGACTTGATGGATAAGAACTCTACAGCCGTACAAACGAGAAGCAATGTGTTTACAAACACTTCTGGTACCAACGCGGGTAATGGCATTCAGGCATTTGTACCGCCTTACAGCATTACTGTGCTCGATACCGCTAATGTAAAATCAACTATAACAGGAACAGATGGCGCCGGGGCTACTTTAGCAGGCAATAGCTGCTCGTCTTTATAGTTAAAGAAGGGCCCTGAATATTAAAGGTTGTATCGATGGATACAACCTTTAATATTTTATGTTGAATAGCGCCGGTTTCGGGCTTTTCATTTACGCTAGGTAGCGCCGGTTTCAGCATGGAATGTCAGTCGGCGCTGACTATTCCACTACTAACTTCTTTGTTTCGATTTGCACATTGGAAATAGTCTTAACTAAGTAAACACCCGGAGTAAGGTTACCTGTAGCTACAGGTATACGCTGTTCTCCCGCCGGAATATGCTGTCTCAAAATCTTTACGAGCGTTCCGTTTGAATGATAGATCTCTATCACAGCATCTGCGGCAGCAGGCAATTGATAATGCAGTGTCACCTGTTCTCTCGCAGGGTTCGGATAGATCTTCAGACCGGCCTTTGCCACTTTATTTTCCACCTGCTGTACCTGTGTTGGTGCTAATCTGGCTGCAGATGTAGTGCCCCATCTGAATGTCTCCCATCCGCCAATGGCAGTACGGTTACAGTTCATCGGTTTCGTAGCATTCTCAGAACAGATATACAGACCTTTCAGACTCTGGAATGCCACCGTATTGCTGCTCAGCGCGATCCATTTAAATCTTGTAGTGCTATCAAGGGTAGTGCCTGTGCAGTACATAGGACTGGTTGCAGTTACATACAGTCCGTTATTCCCTTTGAGGGCGATCGTACTGTTTCCTCCGTCCACTACTACAAATTTCTCCCATGGGCCTAAGCCGGTACGGTTACAGTTCATGGCCTGTGTGCCGTTTTCTGAACATACCAGCAGTGTATCATTGTACAGGTAAATAGTACTGCCGATTGGCGCTGGTGACGGCGGATTAGTGATAGTGGTATCTTTTGCATCTTCAATGATGATATCATCAAAGTAGGCTGTAAAGTTGCCGCTCAGCGCCGGATTATCATACGCGATGCTGATACCGGTGATCTCATCTCCTATCAGTTCTCCCTTACCGATCTGGCAGGAAAACTGTTCCCAGTTGCCTACAGTACCACGACCTACATTCGGATGCATGGCATTACCGTTGTTATCCTTGTAGGCAGTCAGGTTACGTAGTACCTTGCCTGATTTGAATGTCAGGTCTACAGAAGTATACCTGCCGGAATTGTTCACCGTATATTTCCAGAAACTCAACTGCATATTGGCTTTCACCGCAATCTTTGTTTCAGATATCTTATAGTAATAGGAAGAAGCTCCTGCAGCCGTACCATTGATTTTGACAGTGTATACGCCACTCTTTGAAAATGCGGCTGCATTGTCGATTGTTACAGTTGTATTGCTTACACCAGCAGACGATAAAACTGCATTCTTATAGAAGCAGGCATCAATCGGGGAAACGATATTCTGTGGCACATCGTTGATGAGACAATTTGCTACCCTGCTTTCAAAACTGTTCCTGTAGTAAATTGGTCCCAGGGAATAAGGGATCGGTATTTCTGCCGGTGTCTCTGCACTTGTCAGCAAGCGGGCTGCCTGTCCGGCGAGACGCAGGTAATAGTCAGACGAGGTCCAGATACCATCCATAGAGAGTGTACCGAAATACTGATCTGTCGGTATATCAAAATAATCCACCGCGGAGCTGATGATATTGGTAGATTCTTCAAACTCATCGAGCATAGCGTAGTACATCGACTTCACTCCAATACTCTTGATATTACGCGCCTGCTTCCAGAGGAACTTACCCCCCAGTCTTCGGGTATCATTCGGATAACCAGATACGTGCTGCGACCAGGCGCTTCCCGGGAATATCACAGGATAGAATCCCATGCCGTTCTGATCACAATACTGTTTGTCAGGGATCAGGTATTGTGTCCTGAAATTATCGGCTCCTGTGGTATCGCTGTATACGCCCACTGTCCAGGGAGAGATCATGTTATATGCCTTATAAACATCTTCAAAATCAGGACGGGAACCGGCATCTCTCAACCGCCAATCTCTCGGTACACCCGCAATTACATAACAACCACGGTCTTTAAAGAACTTCGCCAGTTCAAGCGCCTGGGCTTTATCTACGAGGATAGTTGAATATCCTAATCCCCAGAGTTCTACGACTGGCTTGCCATTTACGGTTGCATAAGCACCCGATTTAGTCAGTTCATAGATCTGCTCCATCTGGTACACCCAGTCGCGTTTAATGCCTTCCACCAGGTCGATCGAATTCACCTCGCCATTGTTCTGATCTGGCATACAGTACATCACATAGAATAACCTGCCATTGGCTTCGCAGGCATTCTTGATATGGACATAATAATCATCCGTAGAAGTATATTTTATATTCCTTCCAACAGGTGCATTGCGTTGAATAGCCACACCATCAAAACCAGTTCTTTTCAGCAACGCCATCTGCACATCTATTACACCTTTATCGGTAGAATTATACAGTTTGGCGGGCTTGCCATTTCCAAGGTTCGCGAAGTTGGTAGCATACATCGGTACATTCGGATTATTCTCATAATCTGCCAGCAAAGGGAATGTTTCTGTGTTGTGATTACCTCTTCCGGCAGCAGGTACTTTATCGTATGCCCAGTGGCTCCAGTCCTCCGCCTTAGGGCCTGCTTCATGCCATAACTGGTAGCCTGCGAAAGATTTACCAACGAATTCAGAAGCAGGGTTATTAGGTCTGGCTGGAACAGGCTGCGCATCGGGATTCAATGAGCCAACATAAAACGTGATATCTTTTACGTAGGTATCTTCAGAACCATAGCCCAGACGAATATCTCCACCGTAACCCATGCTGCCGTCCAAACCGGCATCTTCCAGGAATACCAGGCGGGTCACCCATTTCCCGGTATTGGACTTTTTAAAGTCAGCACCGCCCCAGCCGGAACCTGAACGGGTGTAGTTCAGCCACACGAAGTTCATGCTGTTATCATAGTAGGTAATAGACATGATGACTTTTTTAGCTGTAGTAGGGACAGCGGCCCTGTCGCAACGTACATACATAAACTTACCCGCAGGGATCTTTCTGCATGGCACACCATCCACCGTGGCTACTTCCGTGTAGCCTTCACCGCTCTGGTTATTTTCAACACCATAGGATAGGCTGCCGGATTGGACGGGATTGGTGAATTTGATCCAGGCAGATACCGGTGGCAGGACAATATCACCTGCCTTAAGGAAGCATGCGCATAGCAGGCATGCAAATAGTAATAGAGAGTGTTTCATATATAGTATTTAAGTGGGAAAAGATGCTTAGACGTTGATGGGTTTTCTACAGATGATACTGTATATCAACAGGTATGGAATCAGGTGATGGGTTTACAAGGTGTAAAAGAATATGGTTTCGGGGTAAAGATACAAAACCTCCTAAAACAGCAACGTGATTAATCTGGGAATAACGACTGGGCCATTGTCAATTAAAAATACAGGATCCTGGTTGCCATTATGTTATTTCCAAAAAAAAGCCGATATTATGGTAGAACTACCTCTACCTTGAAACAAGTACAAAATAACAAGAGCAATTCTCAGGAATCTCCATCGGCATCAATCCAGACAGGAAACGGCGGTAAGGCCATTCCCGCCGTGCCTGTATTACAGTGGAAAAACGAAGCAGGCGGATCTGCAGACCACACTAACTTTGCTCATCAAGTTGGTCCATTTCAATTAAAAAATGATTCTGCCCTATCAGTCCAAAATAGAGTTGCTAACTCAGACAAAACTGCTCCGCTACAGGCCATCGCCTTCGCACAGAGGCCGGATATTCCCGTTGGTGAAGGACAAGAAAAACATTTACAGCACGAGGCATGGCATGTTGTTCAACAGCAACAAGGCAGGGTAAAACCGACTGCGCAAATGAAAGGCAGTTTAAATGTAAACAATACAAACATTTCCCCTATTCAGCGTAAAGTTCAGGCTGTCCAGGTTACATGGGACGTAACACATCTTGTTTATGAAGTTGACGGAAGCCTGTTCGGCGGGGACGATTTCGCGGAGAATGAAGGACAGGAATTGACTGCCGGAACGAAGTTATTAATTGATGATGCCTCTACCTTTATTTCGCGAAGAGGATCAAATCAGGAAGATCGGGGCAAAAGAGCAACTGAAAAAAACGACCTGCCATCCGTAACCTGGTACCAGGTTATGCAATTACCCAATGGCTTAGATATTAGTAGCCGGAATCTATATATACGCAAAGGGACTTTCATGACAGACAATACTAACGTGCCCGGGCAACTATGCAGAGAGGATAAATACTGGCTCGAAAAATTTGCCAGTGAAGCCAGAGGTTTAGGGGAAACTACAAGCGACCTTTGGCGCGATCGCACAAACGTCTGCACCCACGATCGCGAGTCAACACATACGACGATACGGCACATGTTTTCGCTGAAATCACTAGGTGAAATGATTGTTCAAAATGCCGGCATATTCCGGGTTTTCTCTGATAGGTCAATCAGCCCGGCTGCTGCAAGTGATCTTATCGCAAAATACGCGCTAATATTGTCAGCTAATCCGAGATATATTGGAACAATCGTTCACGGACTGCGAGATATTGTATGGGGGTCATTGCAAAATATGGCGGATTACCTGGCAATCCCCTATAACACTTTAGTTTCAACCTTTGAACAAATGGACTCTGTTGAAAAACAGCGGGGAATGTTTCGGGCTTTGGCCCAGTCCGAGCAGAACATCGAAAAATATACTACACTTCTTACGGGTAGATTAATGCTGGAAATGGTACGCGGGGGAGGGATTGTGGAAGAACTGAAAGCAATGCTTTTGGGTCACCCTACGGCAAAATATTCTTTAGAACTGCTGATAGATGGTATTGCAGGCGACTTTTATACACAATACGTGAAACTTGTAAATGCTGAGGACGAGTCAATGAAAAAGTCCCTATTCAACACATGGTTATCCGGCAGAGGATTTACATTGGATGCATTTGTAACAGCCCTTAGTTCCCAATTTGAAACAGTTGATCGGTCAGTGGTAGCAAGCAGATGGAAGGCATTTATAAAAAAAGGGTTTGAACTGTATGAATCCGATAGTGATACTGAATCATAAACTATATCCTAATTAGTTCTATCTGCATCCATATGTAGTCCTGGCTGTTCACATTTAATACGCCCTTAGAATCTACAGATACAGCGGTATATTTGTAACAGCGGGTAATTGTACCGGGCAAAAAAAGCCGGAGTTGAATCCGGCTTTTACATTTTACAATCTTATTTTCTCAAACTCGTCGCTCAGTATTCCCTCCTCTTTCAGTTTCAGCTTCTCAATCTTCGCAACAAGGTCGTAGTGCCAGGAGAAGAAATACGGTGCATTGATCTCTCTGTATGACATTATTCTTACTACTTCATCATCTTCTGCCCAGGCAGACGCAACATACCTGATGGTTTCTTTGCCAACCGTTTTCTGAAAATCAGACAGGCCGATATAATCAACGGTAGTATTACCGGTCACATAAATGGCGAAGAGACAATCCCCTGAATATTCATGTTGCCGCGTACGACTATAAGCTGCTGGATCATCAGATCGCCGTCAATGTTCAGGTCACCATCATAATATTGTATGCTCATACAGTCTTCGAAATACTCACGCTCACTTTCATAATCTAATGCGTAGTCGCTGTCTTCATCATCCCAGTAGTCAAATAGCTGGTCCACTCCCAGCAACTCAAGCGCTCCGTCATAAGATATTTCTGCCTGCTAAGGTCTAAGAATAATGCTGCCAGTAGTCTTGCGCGACTCCATGTCAGCATGTGCGACAGCAGCATCGGCTAAGGAATAGACCGAAGGCTGTTGTACGTCAAATATGCCTTTTTCAACCTGTTCGAATACTTCTTTTAATGCCTCGCCTTTCTTATTTTGATAGCCAGTATAGTTATTGAGTTGAGCTGATACATACCGGATGTTTTTCTCAGCAAGCGGCAGGGATTCTACCTGTGGCCAACCAGATGCACCGCCATAAGATACAAAGGCGCCACCTGTTTTGATCAGCTCCATGGATTTGTCGAAAATGTCTTTGCCAACACTGTCATATATTACATCCACACCGGAACCGCCTGTGATAGCATTCACACGTTCAATAAGACTTTCATTTTGTAAATCAATTACATGCTCAAAACCCCGCTCTTCTGCCAGCTGTTTTTTAGCCGGGCTTCCTACCGTGCCAATAACAATAGCCCCCAGCGATTTAACCCATGCACTTAACAAGGTGCCTACACCTCCTGTCATTGCAGAAATAAGTACGTATTGCCCGGCTTTAACCTTATAACTATCCCTGATCAACATTTTGGCTGTAAGTCCTTTTACCATAACTGCAGCTGCTACATCAAAGGTGATGGTATCAGGCAATCTGAAGATATCATCGACACTGATCACTCTTCTTTGCGCATAAGCTCCCGTGGTGGCATAATAGGCTACCCGATCCCCTACAGCGAATTCCGTTACGCCCTCACCGATAGCGGTTACTACACCAGCGGCTTCCAGACCAATTGGCGCAGGATATGCCGGCAGTGGGAATCTCCCACTTCTGAAGAAAATATCCAGGAAGTTTACAGCAATAGCTTTTTGTTCGATTAAAACTTCATTGGATCCCGGGGCTGGCAAATCAATCGTTTCATATTTAAGAACTGCTGGTCCTCCAGGTTGTTCAATAAGAACAACGCCGCTTCTTGTTAAAATGCTCATTTATTACGATTTTTAATTCCCTGCAAATTTACCTGCGTTCCTATCCATGGTGGATGCCAGGCTACTTTAGGGAAGTAGTTCCCTGCAGGGAAGTGCTTTCCCCCAAAGGAAGTAGTTATCTTTGTGCAATGGGAACATCAAGGCTTACTGAAGAAACATTATCCAAAGCATGCATACAGCATTTTAAAGCCATTGAAGATACACAGTACATATTGAGTGGAAAATGGCGGGTATTGATCATTTCAATGCTGGCATTCAGGACAATGCGCTATCTGGAATTACAACGCTTCCTGAGTGGTATTGGCACTAAGATGCTGTCTAAGGAACTGCAACATCTGGAAATAAATGGGTTGGTCAATCGTACTGTCCGAAATACGAAGCCTGTTACGGTGGAATATGAGCTTACATCATATGGAAAATCGCTGAAGCCATTATTGGACGAGATGGCACGCTGGGGCCAGGAACATAAAAAACGCATTGTAAAGGAAGTGAGCGGGAAATAAGCGCTGGCAGGATTAAACAGGACCTCCTTCATCCCATATTCACTAATCACCCAACTCCAGCTGGTTTTTTACCAGCTCAAAATAATGTCCTCTTAAGGTGGTCAACTCCTGGTGATTTCCCTCCTCCACAATCCTTCCGTTTTTTAGCACCACGATCTTATCGGCGTTCCTGACCGTACTCAGACGATGGGCAACAATTAAGACCGTACGGTTCAGGAAAAACTTTGCCAGGTTCTCTACAATAGCTTTTTCATTATTAGCGTCCAGTGCATTGGTAGCTTCATCGAAGAACATAAAGACCGGATTCTTATAAATGGCCCGGGCGATCAGCAACCGCTGCTTCTGCCCCTGGCTAACGCCTACGCCATCGGTACCCAGCTGAGTATTAATGCCATTAGGCAAGTCCTGGATAAAAGCAGCGATATTCGCTATATCAAGGCAGGTAAGCAGCCTTTCCAGGTCCACCTCTTCATTACCTACAGAAATATTATTGGCAATAGAATCATTAAATATATAACCATCCTGCATGACAGCCCCACTGTTGCGGCGCCAGAAAGAATGGCTGATATGTTTGAAATTAGCAGGCCCTACCCTGATCTCTCCTTCATACTCCGTATATACCTTCATCAGTATTTTAAGCAAAGTGGTTTTGCCGCTACCACTCACTCCTACAATGGCAGTTACTTTTCCTTCGGGAATGAGTAGATTAATATCGTCCAGCACAGGGGTTCTGGAACCCGGGTATGAAAAACGCAGGTTCTTCAGCTCAATGTCCTTCCTGGCAGGGAGTTCTCTCGCAAAGGTTTCCCTGACAGGTTCCTCGTCGTCCATCTCGTGTACTTCATTCAGCCTTTCGAGACTTATCTTGGCATCCTGCGTACTCTGGATCAGGCCAATAAAATCACCAACAGGCCCATGCAGCTGTCCGATGATATATTGAACGGCCAACATGGCGCCGAATGTCAGTTGCCCTTCCACCACATATCTCGCTACGATAAAACTCAACAGGATATCTTTCCCCTGTGTAATAAGCAGACCACCCAGGGATTGCCACTGATTAAACGTCATTGCTTTGAACGACAGTTTGAATATTTTGGCCTGAATGTTCTCCCACTCCCACCGTTTCTGCTGCTCTGCATTATTCAGCCGGATTTCCTGCATGCCCTGCACCAGCTGCAGGGTAGCGTTGTTCTCCCTGGCAGAAAGATGAAACGTCTCATAGTTCAGTTTACGACGTATGCCCAGGAAGAGCCTGATCCAACCCATATAAATCAGGTTACCTATCAGGAAGATGAAAAACAGCTGAGGACTGAAGATCAGCAGGATCACACTGTATACCAAAAAGTTAATGACAGAAAAAATAGTGTTTAGCGCAATGTTCGTGATATAACTCTGAATAAGCCTGTTATCACCTAATCGTTGCAAGGTATCTCCCGTACGATGGTTGTCAAAATAAGACAGTGGCAGACTGGTTAATTTGATCCAGAAATCTGATAGTATAGAGATATTGAGCATGTTGCTCAGCCGCAGCTGTAGCCTGCCACTGATAAAACCTACAATGGTTCCACTCAGCACAAGCATCAACTGCGCAAACAGCACAACTGTGATATAGCTAAGGTTTTTGGTATTAATACCAATATCCACCACAGACTTAGTTAGGAATGGGAAAACGAGTCCGATGCCGAAATTAATGACCAGTGCCAGGAAGATCTGCGGTAGCTGTCCGTTGCTATGCCGCAGGTATTGAAAAGCAATATCCCAGTTTAACTTACGTCCCTTTTCTGTATCCTGTTCATAGAAAGCAGGTGAAGGTTCCATGAGCAGTACCAGCCCGGTATCATCGCCATTATCATCCTTACTGGAAAGCCAGTAACGCAGGAATTCATCTTTCCTGAACGTAATAATGCCGGTAGAGGGATCTGCTACTTTACACTTTTTATCGTCTATAGACACAAGCACAACAAAGTGGTTCTGATTCCAGTGCAGCACAGCCGGTAAAGGAGCTTCTTCCAGCACCCGGTAAGTCAACCGGCCGGCACGGGTACGCATACCAATTTTCTGAGCGCTATCGCTTAGTCCCCACATAGACACGCCATTCTTTGAATATCCGGAAAGTCTTCTCAGGGATTCTGCGCTATAAAGTTTACCATAACTGTTAGCAATCATGCGCAGGCATGTAGGCCCACAGTCCATAGCATTCAGCTGTTTATAGAATTTAAATGCCATATCTAAGCCAGTACCAATTGCTGTAAAAACTGATCAATATTCCTGTTCGATATCAACTCCCCGGAAGGAATCTCACTATCCTCCTCCTGCACCGCCAGTTCACGGATATAGTCCGCAGTTTTCTCAGAAAGGAGGTGTATATCCGGTGTGAATAGATCTGCAGCCATAGCCAGGGGCGAGCTTAAAACAGGAATATTCATACGCAGACTCATTTGTGGGAAAGTGCTTTTGATCTCCTTTTCTGACAATAATATCACCATGTCAGCTATCTGAAGAAACGGTGTGAATGTTTTTACATCACCCAGGAAACTTGTTCTGCATAGCAGACTGGTGTCTGACAGCGCTGGCCGCCCGGTAATAAGCAAGCGGAATGGAGGTCTGTTCAATTCCGCCATCAATGCATCGAATGATTCCACCAACACCCCATCGTAATAGAACAGTACTACAATCTCCCCGGGATGAAGTGACAGCCTTCGTCTTGCTGTCATGCGTTCTTCATCCGAAAGTACCGGAATATCTTCATCTTCGCTTATATAAGGCCAATACAAAGCTTTAATGTTATACACATTTTCAATAAATGAACGACAGGCCTCGTTATAACACCACAGCACATCAGCCTTTTCAAAAAAAGTCCGTTCTTCTTTATTACGCAGGGGTTTTAACTTTGTCTGATCTTCCTCATTACTCCTGAACAGGGAGGCATTCTTTACGTAATCTTCTCCTTCCCGCTGTTCCCAGTTCAACACATCCACATATACAACAACTTTGGACTTTTTAATCCTTGACTTTATAGTATCAGCAATGAAATGCAGGTTGGCATTGTTAAAAATGAAAGTAACGGTTGATTCATAGTCTATTACCCCATTTAATATCAGGAAATCAGTCACCCTATGCCCCAGTTTCTCCTTCATGGTATGGTCTGCTGTTCCTTTCCAGATCAATGGCATATGTAACTCTGCTGCCGTGTTCATACCAACCCGGAAATTACTCCAGTTGCCCAGATGGACGTGCAGGATAGTGATGTGCGGCATATAGGCTTGCTGGCCTTTTATGAAATGGTAAAGGTAGCCGTCGCGGGTGTATTCATCGGTGATGAGGATGATCTTATTTTGAGACATGTTTCACTTTTTAATTGTACATCAGTGCTTTTTCCCAGTTGGTTTTTTCAGGCAGTACACGGTCCAGGAGCATCAGACCCAAACCCGCAAGCCCGGTAACCCCAATGTTTAGTGTAACCGGATTGAGGACAAACTGATCTACCAGATCCGCTTCTTTCTCCAGATAGTCGACCAGCCTGTCTACCTTCGCATTGATAGCGTCTTTCAGCATAGGGTGCTGCAATGCGATATTGATGGTATCCATAAGCGTAATGCAGGTCACCTCCACTGGTACATTGAGTTTTTCGGTCCTGCCACCTGTGTTCATGATAAGGTAGTTTTCCATTTTCACAAAGCAGGATATAAATGTCTGTGTCATTTCTTCTTCCGGCACACGGAGTTGCAGCCAGGCATTGAAACAGATAAGTAACTGGTTTTGTAGCTGACGGATGTGGACCGGATTGAGTGCTTCATTATCTTCCAGGAACTGATGCATTCCATTGATGATACCTGTAAGTTTATCAGCAATCACTATTGATAAGCGATCTACCATTTCACTGTATATGCTATGCTGACGAGCTTTCCTGAGCACAACTGCCGCAGAGAAATACTTCTCGGCGCTCTTGTCGAGCGTGGCCTTCGGGGAGTCTTCCAGCATTTCTGTCAGTTCTCTCCGGGTGAAAGGTTTTTTGTTACCTTCCAACAGGGCGATTTCTTCTATATGGGCCACCAGTCTTTCCACAAACAATAATTCTATCAGTTCGCCTTCGCTTTCTTTGTTATAATCCTTCAGGCGCTCATACACATAAGTACATATACCTGCCGATTCAACAGTTTGAAAAAAACGGGGATATGATTTTAACAGGGCCTTATCCACGTTGTCAAAGATGGCAGTACCAACAGAGAGATCAATAAAATCCGCACCGGCCAGGTAAGACATGGCCCAGGCGATACCAGTCACACCGTCAGAATAAAATATCTTGTCTTCATCCATACTTTGGGAGATGGACATTACCAGCTCATCGGCAAAGCTGGCATAGAACTCATTCTCACTATAATTGTAATAATTATACAGGAACATTGATGCGCCCGACTGCCCCACGAACAAGCCTTTGTTTTTATTGAAGTCGCCGGTAACAAGCATAATCCTGGCTATTTCTTCCAGCAGGATATCTATTTTAGTATGCATGAACAGTGGAATTTTTCCAGTTAGAGATATAAAGCTGCAGCTCGTTTTTAGTCATGTTGCACACCCGTATGTATTCACGGAGGCTGTTAAGCGTTTCAGCTTCGTTGTAAAAATACGAATGTGTTCCCCGGGGGTGGTGCAGATGAAAAAGCGGACCGTCTGCGCGGAATACTTCCATACCTAATATCTTTGCCCGCTTAGGCGTTTCCTGATCTTCAAAACCCCATCCATTGAACTGTTCATTGTCTACACCCATTTCATAAAAGGTTTCCCGGTGCAGTATAACACACCCCCCATAAGAAGGCTGCGGACTGTAAGACATTTTCAGGTATTTATAGAAGGACTTCATGTCAAGCGTTCTTATGAACCAGGTACGCAGTACTCCGTACACATCCACAAACCTCCCGTCATAAGGGTAACTGATCTTATGCTTACCGAAACGGATACTATTCACAGCACTGTTCATTTGAGAGGGAGGTACAATGATGTCCACATCATATTTCACAACGATAGGTGTAGTAGCAATACGCAATAGATAATTGTTGTAAGGCTGACGGAAATACAGGTCCCGCTCATCTTTAACAAAGATATGCCGCACATTATCGGGTAGCACACCGGCAGGTATACGGCTTTCCACGTCTGCTTCCAGTAAAAGGAAGTTTGTATCGATGTGGGTATTTATAAAGCGCAGCACGGTGATGAGATTCTCCAGCCGTTCGTCGGAATCTACCCTTACCGTCATTGTAAACGTTACATCCTGCATGTTATACCGTTTGCCCTTTGCCGTTTCATATATCATCTGCACATAGTTATAACTGAGCATGCTGGACGCTACATGGCTAAAATCATCTTCATAAGGAGTCCGCTCCATATAGTATGCTTTGAAGAAGAAGCGATTGCTCATGGCGGCGCTGATACCTGCATTATGAAAGATCTTTTTCTTCTCCCATGAATCCTGCGACTCATGTGGCCAGCAGAAGTCCAATTCGCCTGAAATCCTGACCTCGGCACGCTTAAACCCGTTCCAGAGAATGGCCCACATGTCCGAGCACCATGCCTGCACAGGTGTATAATGTGTTTCATACCCTGCATTCTCCTCCAGGTATGTTTTTTTATAACTATCCCTGTTGTCTATCAGTAGGCAGAAGATCTTTTCCGAATCGCTTTCCAGCTGATCCCAGAAAGTATAGTCCACATTTTTAAGCAGCGTTTGTGCACCACCTGCATTAGCATCATTATCTATGACCAGCTGTTCGTCGATATCCATAATCCTGCACATATCAGTGAACACACCCTGGCCGGCAGCTCTTATATAATCCGAATTCAGGTAGTGACGGGCATCTGAAACGTACCAGGTATCACCCTGCACCAATTGTTCAAAATCGGGCAGGCTACTGGTGAACACAATATCTGAATCATGGTAAAAAATAGCTTCCTGCGCTAATTCCGGATGTTTAAAAAAATGCTGCTTGATGATATGCGGACGAATAGATGGGATATATCTTCTTTTCAACCGTGTATCCGGATAAAAGAAAAAGCGGGCTAAATGGGGATTAGCGGCGGTAAAATCCTGAAAACAGCTACTAATACCTTTTACAGGATCATACCCTATCAATATATGAATATTGTCTGGTGATATACCGAACGAAGCAAAGTTGTGCAACTGCACTTCCAGCTGCCACATGAAATAGGGCGTGTCCGGCTGGGCTGACAAATAAATCATGAGTTAAGCAATTATAGTTATTTCGGGATCATATGGCGTCCATTCGGGTGGATGAAGATCACTGGTATCGATTGGGACCTGGAACCATTTCACAGGTACAGTTACCTCTTTATGATCATAGGTACTTAACCATGCAGACCACCAGCAGAATGAACTATTGGATAAAATATAATAGCGGCAGCTACACATCAGCTGCAGATAAAAGTTATAACGATCGTCATAGTAAGTTTCATCCACAAAGAACAGGGGGCTGTCAGTCATGATGTTCTCTTTGCACCATCGCACATCATCAGAGAAAACGAAAAAACTTACTTCCGGCAGCTTATTACTGTACTGCTGCATAGCGCCATTGACATACGCCTTGCTTACCACACCATGAAAATCCAGTTTACCCAGGTAATCTCCCCTCCTTACATTCACCATTACAGACTGTGTGTTATTAATCTGTGCCTGCAACTCCTTCCAACGCCCGGTTGGTGGCGTCATGAACTGAAAATCCTGCCGCAGGATGTAATCTATTGGTAACAGGTATCTGTAAGATTGCCAATATCCTTTCAGCATCAATACTACATCCCGCTGGTACCGCAGGTAATGATCCACGCGATGGAGAAATGGCTCATTATACCTGAAATCATCTTCTTCCATACGGATAACCTCTTTGCCATATACCAGCTTTGCCAGCGGTATATGCCCGCCAATAATGACATCGCTGCCTAACCTGAAAATATCGAGATCAAAAGTCCGGTTGGACAGGCCATTATCGTAAATGCATCTATTGAGGAAAAGTGGCACATTATATTTCAATGATAGAAATCTTCCAAAGGCATATTGAAACATTTGATTACCGATGCCCCCCATCATTATCATTACAATCATGGGTTGTACAATTAAGTTAACAATTTATCATGGGTACATAACGAGGTTCTTAACCGAAGATATAATTTTGTTTTGAACAATTTTGATAAAATATTCCGACCGCTCAAAATATTTTTCGCTATTTGAAAATATATTCTCTATTTTTATTTGACGTTATAAAAACCCGTAGTTCACGTAAAACCGTTAGGAGATGTTACCCATTCCTCAATTCCGAAGTTGTAGTTTAATATTATTGTTTCATTAACCAAACTTAATGATACACCATGGATGATACAACGCCTTCGCAATCTCCCGGCGATGCCCGGGAAACCGTGTTGCCTTATATCATTAACCTCAATGATAAAACCAAGTTACGTTCGGAGATTGCCCAGGACATTATCTCCCGAAGACCGGGAGGGGTGGAACGGTATTCATTGTTACTGTTCCTGCTTGCATTGATAATAATTTTTATTACCTGTATGTTCATACATTATCCGGAGGTCATTGAAACCCGGATGAGGCTTACCGCTGCCAATGCACCCAAAGAGATCATAACACATACAGATGGTAAACTGGTGCGATTACTGGCACACAACGACCAGATAGTGAGCGCCGGAACACAGATCGGCTGGATGGAAAGCATCGGCAGTCACCAATCCGTATTGCGCCTGTCAGACATGCTTGACAGTGCTGTAGTATTACTAAACAACGGCAGGATACAGGAATGCTCAGAAGTATTTGAAGAAAACATCGATAAGCTGGGTGAGTTGCAGGATACTTATCAGCGTTTTATGCTGGCCAGGCAACAGTTCAATGACTACCTGATCAATGGTTTTTTTGCCAGAAAGCAACATTACTACCGGGATGATATTAAGTCGCTTAAAGCGATGAAAGCTGCATTTGCAAAGCAACTGGAGCTGTACAGACGGGACCTTGAATTGTCCAATGAATCTTATAGCATGAACAAGACATTGTATCAAGAGCGGGTAGTTTCAATTGAAGAATTCAGGAATGCACATAGCCGTTCTATCAGCAAAGAGCTGGCGATACCTCAGCTGGATGCATCTATCATTGGTAATGAGAGTCAGCAACGGAGCCTGATGAAAGAGATTGATCAGTTGTCGCACGACACAAACATACAGCGCTTTCTGTTTGCACAGGCATTACAATCTCTTAAGTCGGCCGTAGACGACTGGAAGCATAAATACATATTGCTGGCGCCCACCAGTGGAAAAGTATCCTTTATAACTTCCGTGCAGGAAAATCAGTTCCTGAGTTCAGAACGTTTGCTAGGCTATGTAAATCCGCCCAACAATCAGTTTTATGCGGAAGCTTACCTTTCGCAGAGTAACTTTGGGAAAGTAGATACAGGGCTGCAGGTGCAATTGCGATTTGATGCCTATCCTTACCAGGAATATGGCAGTCTGAAAGGGAAAGTAAATTATATTTCTAAAGTAGCCTATGATAGCGGCTTCCTCGTTACTGTTAAACTGGATACAGTGCTTGTTACAGATAACCACCAGGTCATTCCCTACAAAAACGGCCTGAATGCAGAAGCGATGATCATTACGAAAGACATACGTTTATTACAACGGTTATACTATGATGTTACAAAGTCAATAACCCTCAAAAGATAAAAATGCTGCAATTCAGGTCCACGTTTATCCTTTTACTGCTCATCACGATATCTGCGCGGTCAGCGCCGGGGCCACAGGAAATAAGGAACCTCTGTGCATTTGCGCGGTTATATGGTTACGTACGATACTTTCATCCTTCTGATGAGACACAGCTGGTAAACTGGGATCACTTTGCCATCTACGGCAGCAGTGTGGTCCGGAAAGCCGAAAATGATGATGCACTGCTGGCTTCACTCCGCCAGTTATTCCTGCCAATGGCTCCTTCCATTAAGATCTTTAAGCGTACTGATAAAACAACTTTTAATATAAAGGATATTACACCTGCTTCACTGGCAGGGTATCATGAAATCTCCTGGCAATACACCGGTCTGAGTATGCGCCTGGTAAATGATTTCGCGCGCCTGGGCACACCCACCGTACGACTGAACAGAAGTGCCTCTGATAAAAAAGAGAAAGTAATAGCAGATTCCCTGTTAAGTGGCACACAGGCACAGTTTATCCCCGCCTCCCATGCTGGCAGTGAATTCAGGCTCAGCGCCAGTTTTAAATTAATATCTGACAATGGCGCCTCCGCAGGTATCGGCCTGACCAACATCAGTGCTTCGGGTCAGGGTAGCAGCTTTACAACACCAGTACACAATGAAAGCAACAGTAGCTGGAAGCAGTATACCCTCGCCGGTAAAATTGATAAGCTCTCTCAACAACTATTGATAGGCATATCGCTTAAAGGCAAAGGCGTGCTGCTGGTTAAAGACCTGCAATTTATTGCAGTAGAAGATGGAAAAGAATATCCCATCCAGCTGCCCAACCAGGATTTTACGGTTGCAGACGCAGATGGACGACCAATGGCCTGGATCAATCCCGCTGCGGATAATGGTCATTATCAGTTTGAGGTAACTCCTGAACCAACATCTGCCTCTGGCGCTGCCATGAAGATATCCTTTAAGGCAGGACAGCCCCTTGATAAAAAAGCAGATGCCCCACTTTATGCTTACCAGGCAAAGGTCGGTGATGTGGTCAATAAGGAACTGGTGCCAGGTATACAATGCATAGTCCCTATAGCGCTGTATGGTACGACCGACGCTACTTATCCTTCCGGAAATAAAGCCGCCCTCGCAGCACTTATCAATGCAACAGCGGCCATACCTGAACCATTGACGGCCGATTCACTCCAGGTAAGACTGGGCGATATCGTGATTGCCTGGAATATTTACCGGCATTTCTTTCCTTTCTGGCAGGATGTGGCGGTCAAACCTGAACAGCTGCTACAACATGCATTTACCAAAGCATATGAAGATAAAAACCCCGCTGACTTTAAGCATACGTTACAATTGATGACGGCCCCTCTGAAAGATGGGCATTTATGGGTGGTGATGAAAACAGATTCCGCTTACAATGCCATGGCGCCTGTTACATTCAGCACGGCCAACCACCAGGTGCTAGTAAAAGATGTGCTGGACCCGGACCTGCAGGCTATTATCAAACCCGGAGATGTAACAGACTCTATTAACGGCAAAACGGCCTGGCAACAAGTGGAAGAGATCAGCCGGCACGATGCGGGATCCACTCAGCGTAACCTGCACCAGGGATTATGGAAACTAAGTTTCGGTTACCCTGGCAGTAAGATGCAGATGACGCTCAGCAGGGACCACAAACGCTACCGGGTGCTGGTGAACAGGTCAGTCACAGGCTTTGATGAAAAAGTATCCCTCCTGCAAAAACTACCCGCCAGTGGCACTACAGTAGCCAGCAATATTTACTACATCAATCTGCTGGAGCCAGGGGATAAGGTAGATTCATTGATCCGTATCGCAGCCGGCGCCAAAGCTATTATATTCGACATGCGGGGCTATCCCGGCTATGATCTGTTTGAAATGGTATTATCACGCCTGATAACAGAAAAAGTCGGCAGTCCCGGAATACTATATGATCCCCAGATCATCTATCCGGATTTTGAAAAGGTAAAGTATACCCGGTCCCCGCTTGATGTCAGCCCCCGTACGCCACATCTGACAGCCAGGTGTTATTTTCTCACAGATGCCAGCATAGGTAGTCACCCGGAATATTTCCTGGCGTTTATAAAACATTATAAACTGGCTACGATAGTAGGACAACCCACTGCCGGTATTGACGGCACCATTAATGGCTTTTATCTGCCCGGAGGATATGAACTGACCTTTACCGGTATCAGGGTAGATGGATTGCCTGGGCATCATCGCCTGGATGGTGTGACGCCTGATGTAATTGTAAACCCGTCTATGCCTGGCATTAAAGCCGGCAAAGACGAAATCTATGAGACCGCCTTAAAATTAGCCACTCATGATAAGCACTGATGTTAACCCACTATTATTTAAAACAGTTGTTCATCAGGAATATGCTGCTGCCAACCGGCCCGTTGACATATCATTTTTCTCCGGAGATACCGGTATGTTGCTGGCACAGGTCATGCTCATGGGAACAGATGCGGACCCGGAGATGCAGGCATTACTGGAAGCAAACCTAAACAGTATCCTGGATACCGTAGAAGCAGCTGTTTACGTCAAACCCACATTCGGCGACGGATTAGCTGGTATAGGTGCTATCATACACCAGCTTTGTGAGAACGGGATACTGAAGACAGACCCTGAGGAATTTCTCTGTGACGTAGATGAGTACCTGGCCAGTACATTGACGGCTATGATCAGCAATAATAACATGGACCCGCTACACGGCGCTATTGGTATAGCCAATTATTATTTACTGAGAGGTAAGATCTCCCCTGTTGAGCAGATGGTGGATGCATTACAGGATAAGGCTGTATATGACGGCCACCAGATAAAGTGGTCTTATTATTACAAAGACTTTGAGCAGGAAGTATTTGACTTTGGTGCCTCGCATGGTATAGCAGGCATACTTCGTTTTCTGACACAATGTGTGCGAAGAAATATACGGGTGGACGTTTGCAGAAAACTGATCAGGGGCATCTTTGCTTTTTACCTGGACCATGAACAGGATGCGCTGATTGTTGGATCATGGTATCCTGATCTGTTGGATCGTAATGCTACAGAACCGGCTCCCGTACAGCGGTCCAGGATAGCATGGTGTTATGGAGATCTGGGCATTTTATACCACCTGCTGCTTGCCGCCAAAACCATCGGAGATCAGGTTCTTGAAAGGAAATTTGAAAAAATGCTTGAACATACAGCAGGCAGGAGATTGTCTGCAGAAGAGCGGGTATCTGATGCTGCATTCTGCCATGGCAGCACAGGACCTGGTCTTATCAACTGGCTGCTGTTCCGCATAACAGGCAATACCGTGTTTGAAGAGGCATTTCACTACTGGCGCAAAGTAACCCTTGACCACCTGACCGAATCCGTTAACCCGGAAGGAGAAGAGCACTTTCTTTCGTCAGCACCCTATGTAAAAGATATACGCCGGCGCGGACTCTATACCGGCTTTGCGGGCATCGTGACATTTCTCATCATTACTTCCGCTCCTGCTTCCCTACAGGATCAATTTCTGGTCAGCTGGAAGCATTGTTTCCTGCTTTAATAGCATTTGTTTTTAATACCAAAAATCCAAACACATGAAAAGAAAAAAGTTATCCCTCGACAAGCTCGTACTGGGATCTTTGTCTGAAGCCGAACAGAGTAATGTTATCGGTGGTGATGACGGAACCGGTTCCGTTGTTTATGTAAACAATGTTTGTGTATCCAACACCACTTATCAGAAGACCAGCATTACGGCTACCTGCCCGTTGACCCAGCTGGGTTGCGTCACAAGCCCGAAAACAGGTACTAACATTACCTGTGTCAGCACTCACCAGTATTAATTCTATGCTGTAAACGTAAGCATCACTTTTAGTGGTGCTTACTTTAACATTTCAACATTTCCATGAAACAGTCCTCCATTGAATTACCAGCGGGATATGAACCGTTTGAGAACTTTGTTTTCCGTGTGCCTGTTTTCAATACTACCAAACCTTTTGAAGATCCGGCCCTGCTGAAAGATCCCGTTTTTAAAGAAGCCCTGTATCTGGCTTCAAAGGCATTGTATGAAAGAATGAAACTACAGGAAGATGTGCCTTTTGATGCCCTGCCAGACAAAATGAAGAAATCGCTGTTCAAATATTTCTCCAGGATGACCACCCGCTGTACACCCTTCGGCCTTTTTGCAGGTTGTGGTCTTGGTACGATCGGAGATGATTCTTCCATATTACTTCCCTCACAGGATGGGTACCGTTCCAAAAGTACGATCAGTATCCTGCTGCTGCATCATATAGCCACGCGCATCAATAACAATTATGGCTTTCAGGCACCCGTGCTTTATTATCCCAATACCAGTCTGTTCAGGGCGCATACTACTTACCGTTATGTAGAAGCCACAATGAAAGAGGAAGTGTTTGATTATGTCATGGCAGAAGTGCCGGTTTCGTCCTATCTCGATAAAATTCTGACAATGGCATCACCCGGCATTACAAGAAGCGCCCTTGCCCTTATGCTGGAGCAGGAAGAAGAGGTTGAATATGAAGATGCGCAGGCTTTTATTGAAGAACTGGTGAAAAATCAGGTGCTGGTCAGTGAATTTAGCATTCACATCACCAATGAAGATAACCTGAATTTGTACATTTCCAGATTGAAACAAATAGAAGGCTGTACGGACCCTCTTCTGCTGTCTTTACTGCAGGAGATCAGTGAGTTACTAAACCGCCTCGATAAGGCCCCGCAGGGAGAAAAACTGCCACACCTTGAATTGCTTGACAGTATTATTGCTGAGCGGCTGGGATTTCAATCAGAACAGGAGTTCATCCGTACTAATCTATTCGTACAGGCAACACATGCTACATTAAGTAAAGCGTTGGTGGATAAAGTAAAAAAAGGGATGCATGTGCTTAACCTGTTCTCCCCTCCTGCAGAACATCATCTACTCAGGGACTTTAAAGAGAAATTCTACCGCCGTTATGAACATGAAGAAGTGCCGCTTGTAGAAGCACTGGACCCGGATATAGGTGTGAGCCTTGGTAACTACTCTCCTTCCGGCATTGGTGTTGTTTCACTTTTGTCCGGCATATTTCCTTCAACTGATACGATAAGAGGAAGTAATAACAATATAGGTATTCCTGTAGCACTCAATAGTTTTATTCTTCAGAAATACCAGCACTACATCAAACAAAGGGAAGATGCCATCTATATTACAGAGCAGGAATTACAGGGGCTGGAGCCCCGCTGGGACGATATACCGGCTACTATATCTGTAGGTATCGATGTGCTCTCTACCAGCAACACACAAACACCTGCCGTATTGATCAAATATGCAGGCGGCATGTCCGGCGTTAATACCACCTCACGGTTCAGTAACCTGGATGAAAGTTTCAGGCAATATACAAAGGAGATCATCGCTTTTGAAGAATCCTGCTTCCCGGCGGATACAATCATTGCAGATATTGCGTATACAGTACAGGACCCGGGCCTGGCCAATGTCATGCAGCGTCCCGGCCTTCGTAAATATGAGATCCCCTTGTTATCGCTCCCCTCCGGAGATGCTGTGGCCGTGCCTGTTAAAGATATTATGGTATCCCTTACGGAAGATCATCAGTTAAGGCTGAGGTCCCGTAGTCTGAATAAATACATCATTCCCAGAAATTCCACTGCCCATAATTTTACGATGAAAACAACGCCGATGTATCACTTTTTGTCTGCTTACCAGGGAGAGGGCAATCTCAGGGGAGCGCTTATATTTAACTGGGGTGATCTGGCGCCTGAGAATGGCTATTTTCCACGGATAGTATTTGAAAAGGATATTGTACTCTGCGCTGCCCGTTGGAAGATACAAGCCTGGGAAATTAATGCGGGAAAGGATTTTACCACACAGATGAAAGCATTGATGAAGGCTCGCAATATACCCAACAGGGTTTACCTGACTTCCGGTAATGAAAACAAATTGCTGCTTGATCTGCAAAGGGAAGAAGTATTTGCGCTGTTGAAATCAGAAATGAAAAAGGGAGAAATACAACTGGAAGAATACCTGATGGACGAAACCGCACCACTTGTTTCCGGGAATGGCGGTTCTTATAATCATGAGATCATCCTTAACTTTTACAAAAGATGAATATACAAAGAAGATTCATGCCGGGTGATGAGTGGCTCTACTATAAGGTCTATGCCGGCACCGGCATACAGGAGAAACTGCTCGTCAATGAGATCTATATGGTGGCGGGCCGGTTATATAACAGCCATGCTATTGACCGTTTCTTTTTTATCCGTTACAGCGACCAGGAAGGTCCCCATCTGCGGCTGCGTTTCCACCTGACAGATAGCAGTCACCTGTCTGAAGTCATGCTCCAGATGCAGACTACGCTTAAAACTTATCTGACAAACAGGATAGTGGCAAAGATAGTCATCGATACCTATCAGCGTGAACTGGAGCGGTATGGCGAAGGCAATATATGGCACATAGAAACTCTCTTTAGTGTCAACTCATGGGCCATATTGAACGTCCACAGGCAACACTTTATGCAGGAAGCAGTTTACTGGCAGGCCGGCATCAAACTGGTGGACGATCTGCTGGACGATATAGGCCTGGGACTGGAAGGAAAATATGCTATCTACAAACAACTATATGATGCATCCTGGAAGAACCAACCAGTCAATACCGTTACTAATGCAGCATTAAGCATGAAATACCGGCAAAACACACCTGATATTAACAGGCGCATGGCTCTCCCGCTTGACTATGACAACACTATACAATGGGTAAGCAGGGAAGTTCAGCAACAGGCACTGGCAGCTATTGTTGCCAATGCTTCATCTGGTGGTCCCTCATTGGAAAGAATTGTGAGCAGCATCATTCATATGTGCTACAACCGGATGTTCCCTACCAGCCAGAATGCCATTGAAATGGTCATTTACTATATGATGCATAAATTCTACAAATCAAAAGCGGCACAGGAACTGACGAAAACCAAACTTTAATACCTATTTATGTTGCAAAAACTATTTGAAGAAGTAAGTGCATTACCTGAGGAGGAAAAGGAAGTAGTGAGTCAGATATTGCAAAATTTTCTTAACTCCTCAAAAGAGCTGAGCGGCGTACTTGAAAAAAATGCAGATCACTACAACCGGATGGCGGCCCTTTCAGCTTTTACCGGTAAGCTCCTGGGGCCATATTCCAAAGGATTACTGACGCAAACCCGGGATGCCATTTTCCTGATAGACCCGCAAGACTATGCCATCGGGTGGCAATTAAGGACAAATGGAGCATATGGAGCCAACCAGCTGGCGATACTGGACCAGGTACTGGACGAAGACAGCCGCCTGCTGATCATCGGCGGTCATGTTGGCACCATTGCGATTCCTGTGGCTAAAAAAGGGATTCCTACTGTGGTCCTGGAAGCCAACCCGGATACGTTCCGCCTCCTGGAGTTAAACCTGTTGCTCAATGCCGTGAATAACTGCGAGATCCACCCAATAGCAGCCAATGACAAAAAGGAAGAGATCCGTTTTCTCCTGAACCGGTCCAATTCAGGTGGTAGTAAAAGGAAGCCACTGATAAACCAGCACATGTATAATTATGATAACCCGAATGAAATTGTTGTGCAGGGTTATGCCCTGGATGACTACCTGCAGGGACAGGTGTTTGATACTATTTTCATGGACATTGAAGGCTCGGAATATTTTGCGCTGAAAGGGATGCCACGTTTACTGCAACAATGTTCTACTTTAATTATGGAATTTTTGCCGCATCACTTAAAACATGTCGCTGGTATAACAGTGGATGAACTGCTCGCCACGCTGCCTGCATTTGAAACACTTATCATCCCTTCACTTAAAATAGAGGTACCGGAGGCGGAGTTTAGCAGTACACTTCAGCGGATGTACGATAATAACCTCGGTGACGATGGAATTATTTTTGTCAGGTAAGCTGGAATGCAATATTACCCATAAACCTGTTTCTGGCCAGGTGTGTATATAACAGGAATTTTTTGTAGAAGGGAGCATCTCTCAGCTCCTGCAACATGGCCAGACAATCATGTTCCAGGTCGCCCAATTGTTCTCTGAAATCCGTTTCCATATACGCGCCTTCGAAATCCATAAAGTTATGTGTATTGCTGGGTGTTGTGAATATGCGGATCTGTTCACCAGCATCTTTACCGAAGCTTTTAATTTTCTCCCAGCATATTTCCCGGGGCAGCGTAATATCCCATTTAACCAGGTTACGGTGCAGGAACAGGATTTTGCCCTCCAGATCATGCTGTACCATGGTGTTGCCCATAAACTGATGACCATTCATATAGCCACAGGTAGCTACGGGCGTCTGCACCATATAAAATGGTTGATGAAAGGCTCGCCAGGCAAAACGGAAAGTATCTTTATCTCCCATTAGTAAACGGTAATAGATATCTGTAAGCCTGTTAAAATACAATGACAGGTTTAATGGCTGCCAGCAGCGTTCCTTGTCAATCACCATCTGACCACTCTCCTGTTCAAAAGTGTCTTCATAAGGGATTCCTATAATCTTCCAGATGGGATTATCCTTCGCTGTTTTCCAGAAGTCAGGCCAGAATATAGCGCCATATTCTTTGTAAGCTGCTGTTTCAAACAGGAAGGTGGGATCAGACACACAGATATTATCTGCATCAAGGAAAAACACTTCTTTGAAACTGCTTCTGACAATGCTGAGCGGCTTGAGCATACAGCCTTTCAAACCAATGTTATCGTAGTCGAAAAAGTCCCGGCAGGTTACATTATACTGTTCCAATTCCTGTATAATGTCGGGCGAGAGTTCATTGCCGGCATGCCATAACTCTATGGGTAACTGGCAGCCTAAAGCTCTTAATTTTCTGATGGCTATCCATGCGCAGGTAAAGTAGCTAAGACCGCCGGCGCACATGACGATACCTCTGCCGCTGAAAGTGTCGGGGTAAGCAGAGATAGGATGGTCCTGCCAGGCGCTCTTAAGTTTGCCGATAACAGGTTTTGAGATTGTATATTCAATGGTTCTGTATCCATTACGTTCAAAACGGCTCATACGCGGTAAGGTAGTGGGGGTATTTAAATGTTAAATCCAGGAATGTATCCAGTAATGAATCAATGGCTGGCTGATCTCTCTATCTGGCATTTCCCGTATTTCTGTATAGTCATATGCAAATACTTCTTTTACGGGCAGCAACAGTTGGGCAGTACAGGAATTAACCAGCGAATCTCTCATACGAAAAGGCCCTGAATACTGGGGTGTGCCCATATTGTCCCTTTCATTGCTATTGTACAAATGAACAATATCAGTGACCAGGTCGAGCAGGTAAGCTTCATTTTTCTCTGCGGAAAATGCTTCCGATGCCAGTGTCCCATTAGCAGGATCTATAACCAGGAAACCCTGCGGCGTTCTTTCCAGCAAAGTAAAAAACTGTTCAGGGATCAGCAGCTCCACATCCCAATCCATATAAATTCCACCGGAATGATGTACCAGCAGATAACGGGCAATGTCTGCTGCTTCCGCATGGTTCCTCGCGTTTCTGAATGCCTGCAATGCCCAGGAATAATGGGTATCGATGAACTCTTCAAGGGTATCGTCATTCCAGGTTCTGATCTCGAAACCATAATCTTTGATGACTTTCCAGGAAGAAAGGCATTGGTCTATTAAGGGATTGGTCTTTGGACCTACGATCTGGTGAAGTAATTGAGTTACCATAACAATGTGGAAAAGTATAACTACAATATAAGCATTCTTTTTTGGGGTTCAAAAAAGAATGCTTAGTCAGGGATAAACTAAAAGTCAGCCATTATCCAGCACCCTTCAGCGCTTTATTCAATAGCATCTGTCCGGCCTCACTATAAGTAAGAGACAGGGCCACCTGCCTTCCTTTTTCGCTCATCTTTGCCCATGTTTTCTGCAAAATGCCAATCATCTTTTCTTCTTCATGCTTCTTTATAAGATCATCATACTGGAATGACAGAAACACCAGGCAAAGGGCATCCTCCATCGTTTGAACTTCAGTATCCGTTTTAAGTCTTTTCTTCAGGACAATTTCGTTAACCCGGGCAATGATGTCCGCGTCATATCCCAGCGATTGCAATATTTCCGTTGCCTTCTGAGCGTGAAAATGCGACAAATCGTTTCTCCATTTCAGATAGCCTACCCTCCCGTCAGGATAAGTTTTCCTATCGATCTCCCATCTTCCTATGTGCTGGCACCTCGAAGCAAGTAAAAGCGGCTCGCTGGCTTCCGGATTAAGTTTCTTCACCCATTCATACAATTGAATGGCGTAAAAATATTCAGATGGATAACGATTACCATCCCATATTACCTCGGAAGGATCCTGTTGGTTATAAGCATCAAATAACTGAAAAGCCTGTTCAATTTTTGTCATAAAGACCAGTAATTTAATAGTGTCATTGCTCAAGTTGCTGTAAATATAAAAAAGAAAATACCATATACCATGAGTGAAGTTCATTGTGGTCACTCCGGTAAATATCTCCGGAATCACATCGATCATCTATGAATTGCAAACAATACATTTATTTTATCATATTTAAATAAATAATGTATTTTTATTTCGAAATTAGCCCTATAGACTATGAAAAGTCTAAGCTATACCCTTAAATAAGTAACATTAAATCAGTAACAAATCCCATGATCCGTACAATCTTTATTGCTTTACTAATTGCGTTTTCCTCAACTTCTGTATTTGCAGGCATCAAAATTCCAATGGGGGAAAGAGAAGTGCTGAACAAAGTGTATGACTTACCTGATACAGATGAATTTAAATCAGAGCATGGCAATTTTATTGACGTGGCAACACTTCATAAAGAATACAACATTGCCTACATCCTTCCATTATACGTCATAGAAGAACCTAGATTAGTTCTTTTTGATGAAAAAGCAGACTCTTTCTATGATCTGCCTCAGGACAAGGTAGATGCAATTTTAGCATCACAAAAGATAGATAAAGAAAAACTAAATAAATTGCCTTTCTACACAAGATATGGCGGTAAAATAGTTGCGCTGTTGATTATCGGTCTATTGGTCTGGGGCGTTATTATTTCAAGAAAAGACGATGCGGAAGAAGAAGCAAGAGCTGAAGCAGCACCTAAAGAGGTTTAAACTTAACCTGAAATACTTTCATACATTTCAAAGCCTTCAAGTCTAAAGATTTGAAGGCTTTTTACTTATACAAATTCCCATTACCATCAATGATACAATAGTATAATCTATGATCTCAGACGTGCTTGTACTGTAAATGTATCGGGACATCTACGATATCACGATACGTATATTTACGGTATCTGGAAGCCGGGAGATAAGGCCCCGGTTCATGCAGATCATTTACTACAAGGCTTTCCATGAGAAGAAGCTGTCATTGTAACGTTTAGCGCCTGTATTTTCCCGGAAAAGAGACTTACCTTCAACATAAAATTTCCCTTTTTTTAATCATTAACCTCAAACAGATTTGTTATGAAGCCTTTACTCTTTTCCTTTGCCGGGATTACCCTGTTAACACTTGCAACAATATACCATCAGCAACAAAAGAAGGAATCCCGGGCTGTCAGCCCTCAGAGTGGCGTACAGATTATACGCACTTCCTGCCCCGATCCCTGCACGGGCCCAATGAAATGGGTTAAACTGAACGAGGCAGTAGAAATGATATCAGAATACGGCAAACATCAATATAAAGGCATTCATGAGAATATGGTAAAAGACCTTCAGGCTACAAAAGGCC
The DNA here is from genome assembly GCF_900102545.1 of Chitinophaga filiformis. Taxonomy (GTDB): domain Bacteria; phylum Bacteroidota; class Bacteroidia; order Chitinophagales; family Chitinophagaceae; genus Chitinophaga; species Chitinophaga filiformis. The sequence continues at coordinate 248,900 of NZ_FNBN01000002.1, forward strand.
CGCAGGCGAATCTTTTTGCAGATAGCCGCTATATTACCTTCCCTTTGGATACCATCAAAAAGTTCATATGCAAAGTCGAATCCATGCTGGGACGGGAAGCACATCTGAATTCCGTTAACCAGCCCATAAAGTCCTGCGACCTTGGGATCAAGTTTTATTATGCCGCTTATCCGGGAATAGCAGCTGAAGCAGATATTGAGCATACCAAAAAAGGCAGACACACGCTCATCATGGTGCCCACCTATTGGGATACTGCTTTGAAGAATTATGTAGAATTCTTTCCGGGCTTTTTGCAGGCAAATAAACATCCAATGACTATTGAGCAGGTATTGGACGTTTATACGAATCCTCAAAAGACGAAGCAACTTCTTACCCTGCAGAAACGAATGCCGGTGGGAATGGGACCAGAGATGGTTAGCCTGGAAAGCGAAAAGGAGGTTGGCAAAAACCAGGGTAATCTTTGTCCGCCGCCCGATGGATGCAATGCCGCGCTCTTATCCCTGGCAAAAGTGAAGGAATAGATAACAAGGAATATTTACGATCATGGACTATTTTCTCTCGGCCCTCGAACTGGCCTCATTTTCTGTTGCCTGGATAAAATCTGGCATGTTGAAGCGAAGAGGATTGATGTTTATCCCGGTTTTGCTCACCGTCGTAGTTATCAGCGAGACGGTGGGCTACCTTTTATTGGCAAAGGGGAATAAATGGATATCCAATGGCGTCTGGTATAATTACATGACACCCCTGCAATTCATTTGCATCTTTCTGCTGTTCTGGCAGAATGCCCGATCGCATGGCTGGAGACTGGTTATTCTGGGTTTCATAGCACTGACTGTTTTATTGACCTTGCTGTATGTTATCCTGCCACATTCCCGTCAGTTCAATACCCTGAATTTCACAGTAGAAGCTGGCTGTGTTGCCATCTGCTGCCTGCATTATTTATATGAGTGTATGAACAGCAATAGTATAACCGCTATTGAAAGGAATCCCTTGTTTTACTTTGCGCTGGGCACCCTATTTTTCTATCTGGCTATATTGCCGTTCCGCTCAATGTACAATTATCTTTACGTGCATTACCGGGTGATTTTCCATGGCTACTATCGTCTTTCCATGATTTTGAATTATATTATGTACGGATTGATCATTTTCGGAATACTATGGGCGAAGAAGAAATAGGTGTTTTTTTCCTGTCACTGGCATTGACGGTGATCATCATGGTAATGGCCATTTGTTTCATTATCATCAGCATCCGGCGCAGAACACGTGCTTTTGAGCGGGAGCGCGAGCACGCCGTGCTCCGCCACCAACAGGAACTGTTAGAAGCCCGCCAGGAAATACAGCGGAGCCTGATGCAAAGTCTTGGCTCAGAACTGCATGCTACCGTAGGACAGAAACTTACGCTCGCTTATCTACAGATGGAGAATGCATTACAGCTGGATGATGTGCAAACCCTGAAACACCATATTGTCCTGCACAATAACCTCGTGCAGGAATCACTGCAGGAGCTGAGAAGCCTCAGCAAGATCCTGATCTCACACACCTTGGCAGACTTCAGTCTGATCCATTTTCTGGACAAGGAACTCAATCGCCTGCAACAAAGTCACTTGTGTAATGCTACCCTTCATTATCCCGAAGGCATTTTCCGGATTGCCGATGACAGAACAGAATTGCACCTGGCGCGTATTTGCCAGGAATTTATCCAGAATAGTCTGAAACATAGCGGTTGTACATTGATCAGTATTGATATTACTGAGGATAATGATATATTTGAAATACGATGTCGCGATAATGGAGCCGGCTTTGATCCTGCAAAAGCGAAACCTTACGATTCCCGTTCAGGCAGCGGTGTGGCCATGATCAATAGTCGTGCAAAATCCATCGGCGCACACTGTATATGGACGACTGACGACGGCACAACATTACTGCTTACTATTAACCCCAATCAGAATACCCACACATATGAAACATAACATCGTGATCGTAGATGATCATATCCTTATTGCAGAGGCACTGGCAACAATGATCAATACCATTCCCGGGTTTGATATACTGTATGTATGCAGTACCGGACGCGAGCTGATTGAAAAGTTCAAACAACCGCGCAATATTCCGGACCTGGTAATACTGGATGTGCAGATGCCTGTTATGAATGGCTACGAAGTGGCACAATGGCTGACCACCAATCATCCGGAAATATTGATACTCGCACTCAGCATGCAGGATGATGAAGACCAGGTCATCCGTATGATCCGGGCCGGCGCCAAAGGTTATCTGCTGAAAAGCATCAAACAGACCGATCTTGCCGATGCCCTCGTAACTGTTATGAAAGAAGGGGTTTATTATACCCCACAGGTCAGCAGAACGCTATCTAATGACTATATAAAAAAAGCTGTTGTGAAAACAGAGCTGAGCGATAAAGAGCGGGAGTTATTGCCACATTTCTGCTCAGAAGCAACCTATCGTGAGATCGCCGCACAGCTTTTTCTCTCGCCACGTACGGTGGAGGGACATGCCAATACCATTATGGAAAAACTGAATGTCCGCAATCGTATCGGTTTGGTACTACTGGCACAGAAGAAGGGCTGGATATAAGTACAGCATTTCCTCAGGCACCGTAAAAATACCTATCATAATCACGCAGTTATACGCAGTATTAGCAACATAGCAGGTCGTAGCTTTAATACAATAAAAAACCATTTTTTGTATGAAAACAGATCTGCATCGTCGCGTTGACGAAGATAGCCCCAATCAGATGATATCCTTCACCGTTACAGTAGATTCAAAGACGGTGAAGATCCAGGAAACCCCATTTGGTGTCAGGTTTGACCTGGGACAGGATTTTAAAGCAAGCACAGCCCCAGGTACACCTTCTCTACCTTCAAAGATCGTACAGATAGCACTCCCGCTGGATGCAGGAGACATCACAGTGAGAGCGGAGTCGCTCGTTTCACGTAAACTATTTGACAAACCTGTATTTATCATGCCTGTGCCAGAGCTCCGTATTGCAGGCAAGGCGCGTCAGTTAGATAAAGAAACAGTACGAGTGCTGGAAACGAAAGTAAAAGCGAAGGAACAGGAGGATGAATTCAGACTACGACCCCGGACTTTCATCCCGTATTTCGACCCCGAAGCAAAGACATATGCTAAAGCCCTCGAAGAAGCAACCATACTTGCAACATATCAGGGCAGCGTGGAAATTGGTGCTAACAGGATCGTCAGCATCCAGGTCAATCCTATCACCCTGTCGGAACATGTCCCTGTACTTCATGAGCAGATGACGGTATACATCACTTATCAGAGAGATGTAAATAAGCTTCCGCTTCGCAATACAACGTTCCGCAGCCTGCCGCAGGACCAGAAAGCGCAGTCGTCCATCTTTAATAATCTGAAAGACGCCGTATTAAATCCAGTTGATGTAGTAGACCTTACAAGAGGTTTTGGCGCCTACTTCCGCAGTTATGACTACATTGTCATTACAGACAACAACCGCTGGGATAGTAACCGTATTGTGCCTACAGAACCAGCTGGCGATATGGTGGCTTCTTTCCAGAAACTGGTGGAATGGAAGCGGGAGAAGGGACTTCGCGCCGCAGTGATCACTATTACCAATATCGTGAATGGAACCTATGGTAATTTCAAAACCGGCGCCAGAGACTTACAGGAAGTGATCCGCAATTTCCTCAAATATGCCCGCACCAATTGGGGCGTTACCTGGGTATTGCTGGGCGGTGATATAGAGATCATACCGGTACGTAAAGTTGCAGGTGAAATAAGGGGAGATGTGACCGAACAGACGACCAATAGTTCGCCTGAAAACGGACAATCCTACTGGACAGGCTCGTACATGAAAATAAAAGCCGTTGATCTCGGCGAATGGTTTTCTATCTACGATTCTTACCTTGAGTTGACCAACAAAAACACGGGCAGACGTATTCCCAGAAAATCGCCCCGCAACTTAGGCCAGGTTTTTAACGCCCCACTCCTGTCAGAAACTATTTCCCCATTCAGAAAGCTGGATTTACAGCCCTTTGAGACACTCGAAACATTCCGCAGTCGCCTGGGATGGTATTTCTGCACAGATAACACTTATCAGACCCATTCAGCTGATCCCACTAACTTTATCAGGGTAGATGGCCCTGCATCTATCATCCGTGCTCCATTACGTTTTCATTATACCTGGAATACGATTCCTACAGACTTCTACTACAGTAGCCTGTTCGGTCCTGGTTACGGAGTAGCGGGTAAACATGACTGGGATCCCAATGGCAATCGCATCTACGGACAATATGAGGGAACTACGCAGTTTGATCCTATCAACTGGAACGCAGATGTGATTGTAGGAAGAGCGCCTGCTTCTACGCCTGCTGATGCGGATGCATTCGTGAGTAAGGTAACGGCATATGAAAAGCTGCCCACACTATTTGCCCCCGATTTCCTCCGCAAGATGTTGCTGGTATCCGACAACTGGGGCCACAGTCCTGTAATAAGCAAGACTAACATCAATCTTCCCGGTGACAATCAATTTTTCACCGATACTGCAAAAGGCAGGGCTGTTATGAGACTGGCAGACGATCTCGAACTGGATTATGACTGGCATCTTGTAGCAGCACTGGCAGGGGGCGATATGCGTGTAATTGACTACAACATGAATGCCGGCCCTTCTGATCCGGGATGGTATTACGCAAAGAGCCTTGCTAATCTTACTCCGGCAACACATATTGTCGTTCTGCCATGGGGTGATATATTCAACCTTCCTGTTGTTACCGACATCATTGTAGTATATGGCGATGCGGTGGAAATATCACCACAATACTACCTCCTTGATCCACTTGCGGAAGATGGTTCTATGAAAGACCAGGAAGCATTGCGTGTGCAGGTAGATGCAGAATTGCCGACCATCACGAAATTCAAAAGGATCTATTATGATCTGACCAGTCTTTCTCCGGCAGCTGCCAGCGCAGCACCTTTGGAGCCTTATACCACTACGGGTGTGCGCGCAGCACTCAACGAGGGACAACACTTTGTAAGCCTTTCCGGTCATGGCAGTCAGTCTGGTTGTTGTCATCTGAGCACAGGAACGGCGGCCGCGCTGACCAATGGCTCCGCTACTTTTATTGCGTATGCTGATTCCTGCCTGACCAGTGGTTTTGATACGAATGATGCAATGGGAGAAGCACTGCTGAACAATCCTAATGGTGGCGCCGTGGCATACGTTGGCAGCACCCGCTTTTCATGGATAGGAGCCGGCGATGATATACAAAGGAGGTTCTTCCATGAAATGACCTGTACCCGTCATCTGGGACTTCTGCATAACAGTCGCCTCTGGTTCCCGCAGAATAATCCCGGCAATCACGTCTGGAAATGGAGTACGCTGGCACTTAATCTGCTGGGCGATCCGGAAATGGAAATATGGAAACGTAGTCCGCTGCCATTCGGTGTATTTTACTTCGATATCAGCAAATATCTGCGTATACGGGTATTCCCTGAATTTGATCCTTCCCGCCGTGTGACTGAAATAAGTGAGATCCTGGCGATTGTAGATGATAGCGAACAGAAAATATCTATCAGCGAAGACGGTTATTTCGATGTGCCAAAAGAGCTGATAGAAAAAGGTAACCTGCAGTTACGGATAAGTGCCCCGGATGGCCTGGTAAAGACCATCGGCGCTGCAGAACTGAAGGCCAGAATGCAGGAATTAAGCAGGTATAAGGAAAATAGCGCAAAAGAGGAAGATAGTTTCCAGATCTTCAATATTAAAGAAGAGCGCAGGCATGAAGAGATACCTGCCGCAGTGGATATAGCAGAAGTGTTAGGCGTAAAGAACTGATGAATGATCCCCTATAAAAAGGTCCGCGTAAATTTATTTATGCGGGCCTTTTGTTTTGTAGCACTCATATCAAAGCTTATAGATCTGATCCATCTTCACCCATTTCTCATTGTCTGCAGCCCAGGGAAGCGGCTCCTGAAACTTCCACATCAACTGCTCCCATTCCCAGACCTTCGGATTAGCGGCATCCATCGCCGCTTTCTCTTCGTTCCGGAAGTTATCGTCAGTTTCCATGATCATAAATAGCCGGTTGCCGGTTCGATAGATCTGCATATCTATCACACCGGCATCAATGATACTTTTCCTGATCTCCGGCCAACCATTTTCTGCTTTATGCCAATGTTCATATTCGGCAATAAGAGCCGCGTCATTCTTCAGATCCAATGCAAAACATTGTCTTTTCATATGTATGATTATTCGTAAAGATATTCTTCAGCAAAACGGGCATCGATCAACTGATGCGATACCAGCGAGCGCCAGAATGCCTCGGGGATGATAGTTTTTGTAATACCAGCGTTCTTTGCAACACGTTGAACATTGGTAGTATTAAGGGCAATACTTCTTACGCCGGGCGCACATTTTCCAAAAGCGACGCATGCCGCTTCCGGCCTGACATCAAATGCTTCGCAGATGCTGTACATCGTTTCACGCCAGCGATAGAGCTCCGGCCGGGTTTCAGGCGATACAGGCTGATAATTATAATAATCCAGTCCTGTCAGAAAACCACCGTTGAAAACCGCCGAATTAATAATGACGATCTGCCGTACACTCAGCTGTTTCATAAATTCAATCAGATCAACCGGATGGTCATGCATGGTCATACTATTGGCAATCATTACCCAATCCAGTTCAACATCCCGGGAAATTCGCTGAATGACCCTCCAGTCCTTCGCACCTATGCCAACCGCTTTCACATGTCCCTTCAGCTTCAGTTCATTCAATGCACGATATGCATCCAAAATATCCGCATAGCGCTGATCGCGTTCCTGTGCAGTCGCAGCTCCCGCAAGGTATTCGTCGGGGTCATGCACTGAAACCCACGCGGCCTTATAGCCATTCAGCAGCGCATTTCCCTGTTCGTAGCAAGCAATGATCCCATCGTAACTGATCTGTTGGACGGCATCATGTTGCAGGTCTTTCCAGACACCCGGCTCAAAGGTTGGCTCAGGGCCTGTCAGTTCTGTGCGTAACCAGCCCAGTTTATTGCTGATGATAACATCATCCGGTTTCACCCCCGCCAGTGCCAATCCCCTGCCGAGACTTTCAAGGGCCAGCCCGGCCCCATACTTCCCTGCCGAGTCAAAGACCAGGGGTCGTGGTCCGTGTTTAACAGCTTCACTTACAATGTTCGCCTTGACCTCATCGGGCAAAGCAACATACAGATTTCCAAGGCCGCTTGTTCCGAAGATCACATCCGGAATCTGGAAGTTATTCATATTGACAGATAACATTGGGTTACTTTCATCATAGACTTACTATAGCTTTGATCACGCCATTCTTTGGATCAAGCCAGGAGGCAAATTCCTCCTTCACTTCTTCGAAATCCACCCGGTGCGTAATGTAGTTGGTGGGATCTATTCTGCCGTCCTTCATCGATCTGATCACATGTTCGAAGTCCTGGCGGGTGGCATTGCGACTACTCATCAAAGTGGCTTCTCTTTTGTGAAATTCCGGATGACTTACCACGATGTCTCCCTTTTGCAGACCTACCAATACGTAACGACCGCCATGGCCCAGGTAACGGAAACCATCATTGATGGCACGCTGGCTCCCCGTCGCATCAATAACAACTGTCGGGAAATCGCCATTGGTGATTGTGCTCAAAGCTGCTTCGACATTCTCTGCGGACGCATTAATGGTATGAGCAACTTTTATTTTGTCTCTGCAGAACTCCAGGCGCTTTTCGTTAATATCAACTGCAATAACCTGTGCGCCGGAAATCCGGGCAAACTCCATAATACCAAGACCGATTGGACCGGCGCCAATGACTGCTACAAATTCACCAGGCCGGATACCCGCCCGGCGAACACCGTGAGCGCCTATCGCCAGCGGCTCAACCAATGCTAAAGCATCGAAGGAAAGTCCTTCGCCGTGCACGAGGGAGTATGATGGCACCCTGAGGTACTCCACCATACCCCCATCTATATGCACGCCACAGACAGCAATCTTTGCACAGCAATTCGGTTTTCCCATGCGACAGGCAATGCAGTGGCCACAATTGAAATATGGTATAAAAGTAACGTGCTCTCCTATTTCAAACCCCGGCGCACCATCTGCTTCTGCTAATTCCCCCGAAAGCTCATGACCAAGCACTCGCGGGTAACTGAAAAATGGTTGGGTACCTTCAAAAGCATGAAGATCTGTACCACAAATACCAATCCGGCGTATCCGGATGATGGCGTGGTCTTTTTTCAATTCCGGTTTCTGCGCTTCACCATAATCCATGGAGCCCGGAGTTATACATGTCAGCGTTTTCATTCTTACTTATTAATTGGTTAATTATAACTCTGCGCTATTGCATGCGCCATTCACCTGGCCCGGGAAGGGAGACCGGTTATATTGTAAATTTCCGACTTATCTAATTTGGAAGAGCCATTAACTAATGGCTCCTTCGATTTTCAGCACATAGGCGTTTTTACCGGGCGCCTGTTCCGGTAATGTTACCCGAAGCCCGGTTCCATCCTGGCTATAGGCCAGCGCCTGGTCATGTCCTAACAAACGGACAGCGGTCACTTTTCCTTTGCCAGCCAGGCTTCTGATCAGGGCACTGCGATCATCCGGCCATCCCAGCAGGATAGCGTAAAGCGTTCTTTGTTTCGTTGTAAAGCGGATATCTGCTGCTGTAAATGCTTTTCCCTTTCCTTCGTTGAAGTTTTGATTCTGATTACCGGCTGTTTGGGTAGGTTCTATTGCCGGTCCTTCACCAAAGACGGTCCAGGGCCGGGTACCATAGATCGCCTCACCGTTCATTTGCATCCACAATGCGACATCTTCGACAATCGCCCTTTCTTTTTCATCAATACTTCCGTTCCCGCGTACCGGAACATTCAACATCAGGTTACCGTTCTTACTTACTACATCACAAAGTGTGTGGACCACAGTTTTAGCGGACTTGTAAGCATTATTATCGTATACGCGGCGGTCATAATGCCAGTTGCCAATACAGGTGTCTGTTTGCCAGGGCAGCGGTTCGATCTCATGACTTTGGCCCCGCTCAATATCCCATACCATACACTTACGCTGCTGTTCATTGAGTATTTTACCGGTGAGCACCGCATTGAGCTTTCCGTACTTTTTGATGCTCTGATTATACAGATGCGCCGCAATACGCAGACCTACATCGCTTACCGGCCACAAAGGCAAAACGGTATCGTCAAAATAAACGAGGTCTGGCTCATAATTATCTATCAGGGTAAGGGTCCGCTTATAAAACTTTTCTGCATAAGCTTTAGAAGGAACAGAAGCGCCGTCGCCCCATTCCCATTGTTTATTCCCGTCCGCGTGCTGTTTACTTAACGGGTGATTTTGCGCATACAGTTCCTGTGGATCTAGCCCCTCCCACCACTGGCCTTTTCCCTGAGCTGCTGTCAATCTGCCATCATAGGGCACACCTGCATAAGGGCCGGACTTGTCTGCCTGCTGAGCAGCTTCGAACCAGGTCCAGGTATGTGAAGCATGTATGCTCACGCCAAACGGCAGGCCGTTTGCCCGCGCCGCTGCTGCCCAACCTTTGATGATATCCTTTTTAGGACCTACACGCGTCGAATTCCAGGACTGGTATTTATTCGGGTACATGTCGAGATTATCATGGTGGTTAGCCATGGCTACAAAATATTTGGCGCCGGCCTGTTTGTATAAGGACACTAACTCTTCAGGATCCCACTTATCCGCTTTCCATTCGTTGATCACGTCCTTGAAGCCAAATTTGGAAGGATGGCCAAATTTCTCACAATGGTATTTATATTGGTCACTACCTTCTCTATACATTCCCTGGCCATACCAGTCGCCATATTCTGCCTGGCATTGCGGCCCCCAGTGGGCCCACAGGCCGAATTTTGCATCGCGGTACCATTCAGGAACTTCATATTGAGCGAGTGATTCCCAGTTAGGCTGGAACTTTTCTGCCATCGCGGCTTGCGGAATTGCAGAGAGGCCAAACGACCGGCTATAAAGCTGGGACAGGTATATTGATGAAACGCCCGTCAGCGCCCCCTTTAGTAAAGTTCTTCTTTTCATAACGGTAAATCTTCATTTAAGTTGATACGGACAATCCCGGTAACAGTACAGCTGCTCTTAGTCAAACCTACGACGATTCAGTTAGCGAAAATTTGCCTTAAACGGACTTTTTTTTGTAAAAATCCGACCTTCCCATCTCTGACAATATTGGATATATCATTAACTTGGCCTTAATTCCACAGGGGACGATGATCAAAAGAAAATTCCAGCATACATTCACATTGCTTAACGTAGACCGCGTTAACCTGGACACCAGATGGAATTATCTGAATGTTATAAGTCCGTACAACCGGATCTACTATATCGACCAGGGAGAAGGCGAACTATCAGGCTCAGGTGAAGTCACCAAACTCGAGCCTGGCTTTTTGTATATCATTCCCAGCTTCACATTATGCAATATGAAGTGCGATAACCATCTGGGACAATACTTCGTACAGTTTTTTGAGGATTCAAGCGACGGAATATCCTTATTTGCCCATCATCGCACTATACTCAGAGTAGAGGCAACAGCACTTGATCTGCAACTCTTCAACAGGTTACTGGAAATAAACCCCGGACGCGGCATTAATCGCTCAGACAATCCGAAGGTGTATGAAAAGGACGTTTTTTACAAAGAATACCAGGAGTTGAATAACCTGCAGAGCGTAGCTGCTTCTATGGAAACGCAAGGTATTCTATGGCTGCTCACTGCCAGATTTCTGAGTCCGAATGTATTGAGCGAACAGGACGCACAGATGATCCCCGTCAAGCTGGCGGAAACGCTCGATTATATTGAATTAAACATGCACGCAGAGCTTTCTGTCAATTTCCTTGCATCCAGGATCAACCAGCACCCGGATTATTTCTCAAGGCAATTTAAGGCGTATACAGGTACCCGGCCGGTAAACTACATCAACAAAAAAAGGGTTGAACGTGCACAATACCTTATGGCCACTACACGAATGAATTACTCGGAAATCAGCATACAGACTGGTTTCAGTAATCTTTCTTATTTCTCGAAAGCTTTTAAGAAATTAACCGGCATGTCGCCGCGGGATTATAAAAAACAGATGTATCTGGTAGGGTTTCATCATTAATGAGAAGGCGCCACATATTTAGATAAACCTGAAGTATCGCCCGGGTTAAGAGCATCAGTGAAACATGTACAACCAGCGAAGCTACGCTGCTTCTCGCTTCATACTCTTCTTGATCATTTCCCGGTGTTGTTTCCCCCACAAGCTCAACTCACGTAACACATTTTTCAGGGTCAGACTATGTGGAGTCGCTTCATAAACGATAGTTGCCGGTGTGCCGGCATATACCTTACGTGTAATAAATTCGTTCAGCTCCAGGTCTTTTAATTCTTTGGCCAGAATCTTTGGGGAAATACCACTCAGCTCATGCTGAATTTCACTGAACCTTTTGGGAGATTGTACAAGACTCAATATCAACGGTAATTTCCACTTACCACCAAGTACATATAGTGCATCCACCACATTGTTAAGCGAACTGTCACATTCCTGCTTGGTAGGAATTGTCTCTATTTCATGAACCATTATTTCCATACCCAAAGTTACACACTTTCCTGAAAGTGAGCGCTTTCCTACAGGTAACTACGATGGGTGCAATAACCGGCGCCTGTACCTTTGTCTCCGATAGTAACAGGAACGGGCAAGCCGGCGCCACGACTCCTCTACATCTAATGCTAATAAATATTAATCATGGTTTTATGAAACGTATCCTTCATCTGATTTCGAGCATTCAGGGAAATGAATCTTATAGCTATAAACTCAGCAATGCGATTGTTAATAAAGTGATTGAAAAGTATCCTGGCAGCACCGTTGAAGAAGTGAACCTGAACGATCAGGAAATCCCGCATATAAACCCGGTGATCCTCCAGTCCATGTTTACACCAGGTGACCAGTTGACCGAAGAAGGAAGGGAGTCTATACGCTATTCCGATGAAGCAGTAAAGCAATTAATGGCATCCGATATTATTGTCATTGGAGCTCCGCTTTACAATCTGACAATTCCTTCCACTTTAAAAGCATGGGCCGATCATATCACAAGGGCTGGCATTACCTTCGGCTATAGTGAGAACGGGCCGGTCGGACTGGTCACTGGCAAGAAAGTATATATTGCCATGTCATCTGGTGGCATCTATTCCGATGGCCCTTCAAAAGGGAACGATTTTGTAGCACCTTATCTGAAAGCTTTCCTGGGACTATTAAGTATGACCGATGTCACGGTTTTTCGTGCGGAGGGCGTTAAACTTCGTGGCATGAAAGAGCAGGCTCTGGAAAAAGGCATTGCGAGCATATACATTGATTAATAACGTACCTCTTCCTTTTGATAACAAGAAATTATAAAACAAATACCTTCGGGTGCACTGCCCGGAGGTATTCACCTATAATCATCCAAATCCTTCTTCCCCTCATTCGCCATCGACGCTATATACTCCGGCAACGTCTCAAGCGCCGGATACCCATCCTCCTCAGGATCTCCCGGCAATTCCGTCATCGTATAAATATTAATATACTGCGCAAACGCCTTCTCTCCTAACACACTCTGTAGCAAAAGGAACATAGCAGTATCCAGATGCTCACTCTGTTTCACAAACTCATAATCCCTGTAATGGATCACCAGGTTCAGCTTCTCCGGCATATCCTCATCCTCAATAGCAGTAAACCACATCTCAGAGGGAGTCAGGTCCAGATCTTCGTATTCAATACCCTCATGCTCCTCATCTGCCGGTATCAACGCAGTAAACGTCCAGTGATCAATCTCAGGCGCTTTTGACACCAGGAATTCTGCATCGTCAAAGAACTCTTCATTACCTTCAGCAGTAATAATTAGTTCACCCTCATTGATCGTATTTATACGCATTTCGAAAAACAGGCTGGTACAATACAGGTGGAGTCTTTCTGTGAGCTCTTCAAAAATTTCTTCGCACTCTTCTGGCTCCATTTCTCTGAAAAAGCGAAAGTCATCACTCTTTTCCTCAAACCAACGCCAGAATTTTGCCGCGTCATTAGTTCTAAGCATATTAGTCCGTTTTATGGCCTTATATAGCCGGGGGTAACATTTTAATTTATACCCGCAAGGTAACTTTATTTGATCACATTACACTTCTCCCCTATTACATCTTCATATTCAATATTTTCTGCCCGGGAATTTCATTTATTAAAATAAGTTCCGTACATTTTCTCACAGTCGTTATGAAATAAAATACGGGACAGTATAAAAACAGTGAATATGAACAAATATCTGAGGCTCGCCACCCTCTGGGTATGCTGTGTGTTTTTCTTGCCAATCAATTCCTTTGCTACCGCACCTCCATCGCTTACATATCTGGGTATTGAACAGGGACTATCTAATAATGCCGTAACCAGCATCTACCAGGACCACAATGGTTTTATGTGGTTTGGTACTTACGATGGACTAAACCGCTACGATGGATACAATTTCACTGTCTACAGGAATGAATTCAATGACAGCAATTCCCTGGCCAACAACCGGATTGCCTGTATCACAGAAGATCACCATAAGCGACTGTGGATCGGTACCCGGGGCGGTATCAGCATCTACAACAATATCACAGGACTCTTCTCCGGACTTCAATTCCTTCCCTATAAAAGTGCAAAGAGAAAGAAGATTGAAGTTCCTGTGAACGCTATCCTGCCCGGAGCAAACGAAACCATATTCATCGGTACCAATGGAGAAGGACTGCTCGTTTATAACACTACCGGTCCCGCCAGGCAAGCGCCACTCAGAACCGGGGAAGGCCTCGTCACAAAATACGAAGTCTCCTCAATCGCCTTAGATGCATCCGGACATACCTGGCTGTTCGTACGCAACATCGGTCTTTGTATCTATGACAATGCCACAGGGGTTGTACGCGTGATCAACGACGGTATCCGGAACGGTATCGCCTTACAGGCGGATCGTAAGGGTCAGCTGTGGCTGGGCACCGACGAGGGTTTATATAAATATAGCATCGCCGCCAATACCTTCACCAGCATGCTCACTACCCATTCCAAAAGAGTCGTGCATCTCATCATAGACCAGCATAATACCCTGTGGATAGCCTCAGACGGAGAAGGTGTTTTTATGATGCCACTGTCTTCAGAGAAGATCACCCGCCTGACTTCACCCGAAAACAAAGAACTGCTTACCAGCACAGCCGTGTTCTCCATCTTTGAAGATCATGAAGGCCGTAAATGGATAGGTACGCTCCGCGGTGGCGTTAATATCCTTGATCCGGGAAAGGCAGGATTTGCACGTATCACACATGACCCGCTGAACCCTAATAGCCTGATCAACGATTTTACACTGTCACTCTGCGAGGATGCCGACCACAATATATGGATCGGCACCGACGGCGGCGGACTAAGTATCTGGAACAGACAACAGAACAAGTTCACCAACTTCAGACACCTGGCCGGTAACGACGCTTCCCTATGCAGCGACTTTGTAACCAGCATCACCCGCGACTACCAGGATAACATATGGATCTCTACCTGGGGTACAGGCATCTACCGCTATAACAAAGCGAAACGCTCCTTCGACCACTATGCCTGCTTCAACCAGGCGAACAATGCAGAAGATAAAAATACCTGGCTGCTCTATGAGGATGCGGCCAAAACACTGTGGGCTGGCGTATGTACGGGCAGCCCGCTATACCGCTTTAATAGAAGTACCAACCGCTTTGAAGTATTCGACCCCCATATTACCAATATTCTTTCCATGGCGGAAGACAACAAAGGCAATTTCTGGGCAGGAGATTATACCTCTCTGATAAAGATCGATAAACAGGCGAAGCTCCACCAGGTATATAACATCGGTTATCCTGTTCGCGTCTTCCACCAGGATAAAGCCGGCAACTGCTGGATAGGCACCGAAGGTGGCGGCCTGCTCCTCTTTAACAGGGAAACAGGTACCTACGTGCGATACACCAAAGCCGATGGCCTCTCCAACAATTCCATCCTGCAAATACTGGAAGACAAGACCGGCAACCTGTGGATCAGCACCTTCTACGGCATCTCAAAATTCAATCCACGGCAGAAAACTTTTAAGAACTATTCTCAGTCAGACGGACTACTCTCCAATCAGCTGAACTATAATGCCGCCCTCTCACTACCATCAGGCGAGTTTATATTTGGCGGCATCAAAGGACTGAATATCTTCTATCCTGACAGCCTGCCTTCATCCTCAGGTACACCCGGTATATTACTGACAGGCTTAAAGGTGGATAATATTCCTGTTGAGCAGGCAGACCGCTATGTTACAGAAAGGACCGCAGATCATATCACCTCACTAAAAATACCTTATAATAAAGCCGTACTGGCATTTGACTTCGTAGCACCTGAATACTCCGCTCCCGACAAGATAGATTACGCCTATTATATGGATGGATGGGACAAAGGATGGAACTATGTCGGCAAATCACGATCTGCCAACTATACCCGTCTGCATGAAGGCAGCTACACCTTCCGGATAAAAACAACCAATACTGAAGGCGTCTGGAATACCCGGGAATATACCATGCAGATCATTGTGCTGCCACCCTGGTACCGCACCTGGTGGGCATATCTATTATACATGGCGGCCATCGCAGGGATGGCCTATACCTACCTGCAGTACAAGGCACAAAAAACAAAGCTTGCCTTCGACATCCGCCTGGCCCGCCTGGAAACAGAAAAAGAAAAAGAACTGAATGAAAAGAAACTGGCCTTCTTCACAAATATCTCACACGAGTTCAGAACACCACTGACACTGATTATCAATCCTGTCAAAGAGTTACTGAACAACAACGATAAAACACCCGGCAACGGACTGGAAGTCATATACCGGAATGCCCGTCGCTTGCTTAGCCTCGTAGACCAGCTATTGCTGTTCCGTAAAGCCGACAGTGAGATGGACAAGCTGAAAATCACACGACTCAACTTCCATAATCTCTGCCAGGAAGTATACCTGTCCTTCAGCCAGCAAGCCAGAGCCAAACAGATCGATTATATATTTGACTGCGACAATCCACAACTCGAAGTTTACGCAGACAGAGAGAAAATAGAGATCGTACTGTTTAACCTGCTCTCAAACGCACTGAAGTTCACGCCTGAGAATGGAACAGTCAGCTTCATCATCAGTGAAAACGAGAGTAATATCACCGTCAATATAACCGATACCGGCTGCGGTATCAGCGAAGATGCGGGGCAACGACTGTTCGAGAAATTCTATCAGGTAAAGGAAAAGCAGACCACCGGCAAAGCCGGTTTTGGTATAGGACTCTACCTGTCAAAACATTTCATTGAAAGCCACAAAGGCCAGATATCCTTCACCAGCGCTCCCGGACAAGGTACCTCCTTTACCGTACAGCTCAGAAAAGGCACGATCCACTTCACCGGACAATACATCTTTGAGGAAATGGCCGACGACCCGGCAATGCTACAGGAACTCATGGGCAATATCACCAGCGAAATATCAGTCGACCTACCAGGAGCAGACAATGAACCCGCCGCCCTGGAAGATATCTTCACCAGCAAACGCTCCATCCTGGTAATAGACGATAACCCGGAGATCAGGGCTTATCTGCAGCTACTGTTCCGCGAAAAGTTCATTTTCCTGGAGGCAGATAATGGAGAGGACGGATTACAACTGGCGCGGGAACATTACCCGGATATCATTATCAGTGATGTGCTCATGAAGGGAATGGACGGAATGGAATTATGTAATACCATCAAACAGGATCCGACCCTTGGTCACATACCCGTAATCCTGCTCACCGGCAATCCCTCCCAGGAAATTAAACTCAAGGGCATTGAGTGTGGGGCCGACGACTACATCACAAAACCATTTGAACAGGACCTCCTCCTGGCACGTATCGATAACATCCTCCAGAACAGGAACGCCCTGCAGGACTACTTTTTCGATAAGATCACGCTGAAAAAGAACGACGCCAGGATCTCCGCTGAATATAAAACCTTCCTTGAACGCTGCATTACCATCGTAGAGAACAACCTGGATAAAGACACCTTTAATATAAAAATGCTGGCCGCAGAGATAGGCATGAGCCATTCTAACCTTTACAAGAAGGTGAAATCCATCTCCGGGCACTCGGTCAATGCCTTTATCCGCTTTATCCGTTTACGCCGGGCAGCAGTATTACTGCTAAGTACAGATTGTAATGTGAACGAAGCCGCCTTCGGCGTAGGACTCAATGACATGAAATATTTCAGGAAACAATTCTCCAAACTTTTTGGAATGAACCCTTCTGAATACATCAAAAAGTACCGCAACTCCTTTAACAAAGATTTTAACGTGGTCAATTGGAAGGAATAGTAGCCATTTTACCATTTTAGCGCCCTTATTTGATCATTTACACCCTGTCGTCTACCGGCAGGGGGTCATATCATTGCATTGAACAACGACCAATCTTCCACGGTACAAAAATTAAATGCTGTCATGAAAAGTTACCAGACGTTATGGAAAAAACTGGCCCTCTGCCTGATTTTCAGCAGTTATGCCATGGCCCTCTATGCCCAACACCCCGTCACCGGCAGGGTGAGCGCCGGCGACACCTCCTTACCAGGTGTTGTGGTGTACATAAAAGGCTCGGGCGCGAATACGCAAACCGACAACGACGGTCGGTTCTCCATCAATGCTCCCGCCGGAGCCACCCTTACCTTCAGTTTGATGGGCTACGCCAGTAAAGAAGTGCCGGTAAACAACCGGAGCACTATCAACGTGCAACTCGAATCTACCACCCAGGGACTGGGAGAAGTCGTAGTTGTAGGTTATGGCACCCAGAAAAGAAAAGACCTTACAGGCTCCATCGCCTCCTTAAATGCAAGCGCCTACAAGGACCAGCCGGTCCTCAATGCTTCCTCCGCCCTGCAGGGCAGGGTTGCTGGGGTGTCTGTAGCCAATAGTTCCGGCGCGCCGGGAGGTGCGGTAAAGATCCGCATCAGAGGGGCTAACTCTATCAATGCCAGCAACGACCCGCTGTATGTCATCGACGGGGTAGCACTGAGCAGCATCAGTATCAGCGACATCAACGTGAACGATATTGCGTCTATGGAAGTCCTGAAAGATGCTTCTGCCACCGCTATCTACGGATCCCGCGGCGCCAATGGGGTGATCATCATTACTACCAAGAGCGGCAAGGCGGGCGACATGCACCTGGAATACAACGGCTTCCTGAGCAGCAATTCCCCGATGAAGAAATATAAGCTGCTGGATGCAGTAGCATATGCCGAACAGGCCAATCATATTGCAGGCACAAATGTCTTCGCTGACCCATCCTCCTATGCAGGTAAAACCACCGATTGGCAGGATATGGTCTTCCATAACGGTACCACACAGAACCACCAGCTATCTGTGTCAGGTGGTACAGAAAAATCGCGCTATTATATCTCCGGATATTATGTAAATCAGTCAGGCCTCCTGCTGAACACTGACCAGGAGAAATTCGCATTGCGTGCCAACCTGGATAGCAAATTGAGCAAGAAAGTGAGCATAGGTGTAGGCATCTTCGCCGGACATTCCAACTCTCACAACAACGGCGACATAGGCGGCAAAGGCAATCCCGTAATGGCAGCCCTCGCATGGGCGCCCACTGAACCGGTATATGATTCCGGTACCCAGTACAACCGCTTCGCAATCTCTCCTATTTGGTCCAATCCCTATATGACTATCAAAGAAAGGAAAAACGATGTCTCGGCCAACTCAGTAGTGCTGAACGGGCGATTGAAATACGATATAACAGACTGGCTGTCCCTCAATGTAAACGTGGGACTCGACGCAAATATCGCCCGGACTGCCTACCTGAATAACGACTGGGTAAGCCCTGGTAATCCCGGCTCCGGTCAGAGCTCCCTGGAGAACTATACCATCCAGAACAGTAACTCGCTGACCTTCCACAAAAAGATCAATGAGAAGCATGACCTTACCGTAATGGGCATTGTGGAGGAAACCTCCAACAAGTACAATTCCTTTGCAGCTTCAGGTTCCGGCCTGACTTCCACTTCCAATGGTTATAATAACCTCGGATTGAACACTTCGCAGGGCATCTCTTCTACCTATACTAACTGGGCACTACTCTCTTATGTAGGCAGAGCCTCCTATACATTTAACGATAAATACCTCATTACCGCTACCTACCGCGCAGATGGTTCTTCCAAGTTCCAGAGCACTGCTAATAAATGGGGATACTTTCCTTCCGTTGGTCTTGGCTGGCGACTCTCTGAAGAGTCTTTCATCAAAGACCTTGGCATCTTCTCTAACCTGAAACTGCGCGGCAGCTGGGGTATCACAGGTAATCAGTCTATCAATCCCTACAGCAGCCTGGGCCTGCTCAACGGCATACAATACTCCTACGGCGGTACCACCCTTTACCAGGGCTATCTGCTGGGCAGTCCGAGCAATCCTGACCTGAAATGGGAAACGACCAAACAAACTGATATAGGACTGGATGTAGGCCTGCTTGGCGGACGAGTGAACATTGCTGCGGATTACTATAACAAACGCACCAAAGATCTGTTACTGCAGGTGCCTATTGCCAGCTACGACGGCGGTGGCACCATGTATAAAAACGTAGGCGTAGTGAATAACAAGGGCTTTGAATTCTTTGTTGAAATTGCCGCTGTGCAAAAGCATGATTTCTCCTGGACAGCCACTATCAACGCATCCACTTACAGGAACAGAGTAGTGAGCCTGGGTAAAGATTCTATCCTCTACCGTCCTGTTATCGGCGGAGGCCTGATCAATACCAATATACAGGTAGTGAAAACCGGTCAGCCGCTGGGTGCATTCTACCTGATTCCATGGCAGGGCGTTTACACTTCCGACGACAACACACTGGGATATAAAGCAGGCGACAACCATTACAGAGACGTAAGTGGTAATGGCTCTATCGGCTATGAAGACCGCGTGATTGCAGGCAGTGCCCTTCCTAAATTCCTGTGGGGCTTCAACAACAACTTCCATTACAAACAGTTCGAGCTGAATGTATTTGTACAGGCTTCACACGGTAACAAGATCTTCAACGCTACCTATGCAGGTATCGCAGCACCAACCAGTGATGTGAAATATCCTACACTGGCGGAATCTGCTAACTATGCCAGCAGCAAAAATCCCAACGCTGAATGGGCTGATCCTGCAAGCAAAACGAACCGCAGTTATGTTGAGTCAACTCAGTACCTGCAGGACGGTAGTTACGTACGACTGAAGAACGTAAGTCTTTCCTATTCACTACTGAAGAAGACCACCCGTTTTGCCGATATCCGGTTTACGCTGAGCGCACAGAACCTGTTCACCATCACCAAATATAAAGGGTATGATCCGGAAGCCACCTCTACTTCGGCCACCAGCGACGCTGATGCCGGTATTGACCTGGGTGCTTATCCGTCCCCACGCACTGTCACATTCGGGGTGAATATTTCTTTATAGTGATCACATTAAACACGTACAAAAATGAAACTACATAAAATCGCTCCGATGCTGTTGTTGCTGCTTACCTCCTGCAGCAAGGATTTCCTGAAGGAAGATCCGAGAAGCAACCTGACACCGGATAATTTCTATAAAACAGCCGACGACCTGAATATGGCCACCATCGGACTGTACACACAGATGAACGGCGCCTTCAATCAGTCAGCAGGCTTTTCCACCCTCTGGGGCGGAGACGACATCACCGTAGCCCGCGCAGGTAACAAGATCTCTTATTCTGATTTTGATACCTATCAGGCTACCTCTTCGAACGATCGTATGACGAACTGGTGGAGTTATTTCTATTCAACTATTAAGTCCAGCAATTCATTGATCAATAACTATCAGAACGCCACCGGGGCAACAGAAGATGCACGGAACCAGGCTGCAGGACAGGCTTACTTCTTCCGTGCATTGAGTTACTTCTTTCTTACCCGTACATGGGGCGAAGTACCTTTGATCACAGATAACAAGGTAGACTATACGAGAACTAAAGCAGCCCCTGCAGATATTTATGCACTGATAGTAGCCGACCTGCAGAAAGCAGAAACCATGTTGCCTGATGGCTGGGATGGCACTAAAAGACAGAGCGGCGTAGATATACCACCTACCCGCGGTTCAGCAAAAGCACTGCTGGCGAACGTATACCTGACCATGGCAGGCTGGCCGCTGAAACAAACAGACAAATATGCACTGGCAGCCGCCAAGGCCAAGGAAGTCATTGATAACAAGGCAACCTGGGGTTACGACCTCGTACCTAACTTTGCTGATCTGTGGAAGAAAACAGGCAAGTTCAATCACGAAACCGTATTCGGTTGCTACTATAATGTCAATGTATCCGGCTGGGCCTGGGAAAACTACAATATGCTTACACCCAACGCTTATGCCCCGGATGATGAAGGTGGCTGGGGCGATGGCTATGCAGAGATCAACTTCTACAAGAAATTCCCTGCTGGTCCGAGGAAAGATGCTACTTACCAGATGGTGTACTATCTGAACAATGATCCTAACAATGCCGTTGATTGGACCAAAGTGCAGCATAAACATCCTTACTTCTTCAAGTTCCGTGATGACGACGCCTTCAATCCGACAAACCATGTAAACAACAACTGGATAGGCGGGCATACCGTTCCCGTGATCCGTTACGCAGAAGTGCTGCTGACCTACGCCGAAGCACAGGCCATGTCAGCCGCTCCGGATGCTACCGCATATGCCGCTATTAACCTTGTCAGGAAAAGGGCTGGTCTGTCTGATCTTGTTGCCGGACTATCACAATCCGCCTTCCGCGATTCAGTGATTGCAGAGCGTGGCTGGGAGTTTGCCGGTGTAGAACCAGCAGCACGCTGGTATGATCTGATACGTACAGAAACAGTAAAGAAGGCTAATTCAGACAGGGATCCATCAGAGGAAGCCCTGAAGAATATTCCTGACGATGCAACGCATACTTTTTACTGGGCGCCAATACCTATCGGCGATCAGCAACTGAATTCAAACCTCTGATAGTATGAAAATAATTATGGCCCTATGGCTAACGATGCTGCTGATAGCGGCATCTGCGACAGGCTTTGCCCAACAGCAAACGTCCATTGTTCCGGGAGCAGTATGGACAGATACAGATGGCAATCCAATCAATGCACACGGTGGTGGTATGTTGTATTACGCAGGTACCTGGTACTGGTACGGCGAAATAAAGAAAGGCGAGACATGGAGAGTGCCCGGCTCCAACTGGGAGAACAACCGGGTAAATGCAGGAGGTGTATCCTGCTACTCATCAAAAGATCTGTTGCATTGGAAATATGAAAGTGTCGCCCTGGCACCAGATAAAACCGATAGCTCGGCAGACTTACACATCAGCAAGGTAATAGAAAGGCCAAAGGTGATCTATAATAAAAAGACTGGCAAATTCGTCATGTGGATGCATATAGATTCCCAGGACTACAGCTACGCTCGTTCGGGCGTAGCCGTAGCCGACAAACCTGAAGGCCCTTTCCGCTATATCGGCAGCGAACGGCCCAACGGCAATATGGCCAGGGACATGACCATTTTCCAGGATGATGACGGTAAGGCCTATCACTTCTATTCATCAGAAGAGAACCAAACCATGCACATCTGCGAATTGTCAGACGATTACCTTTCGCACACCACAAATGATCGCCGCATACTGGTACAGCGCGCCAGAGAAGCGCCGGCTGTCTGTAAATACAATAACCGCTTTTACCTGTTCACATCTGGTTGTACCGGCTGGTCGCCCAATGCGGCGTCTTATGCAGTAGCCGATAGTATTATGGGTACATGGATAGAACATTCCAATCCTTGCCATGGTGCAGATGCAGACAGTACCTTTCATGCCCAAAGCACATTTGTACTGCCGGTAACCGGACAAGCGAATGCATTCATCTTTATGGCGGATAGATGGAATAAAAATGACCTTGAAACATCACGTTATATATGGCTGCCGCTGATATTTAATCCGGAAGGTACGCCACACGTGCAATGGAAGGATGAGTGGAAGTTGAGCGGAATAACAAGTAATTGATAGATTGATAGTATGGTTGGAGGGTTACTTATTGCGTCTGCAATTGGTAACCCTTCTCTTATTTTATCACAGAAAGAACCTTGGGATTTCGTGGCGCATTCAAACCTTCATAGCAGCAAACTTTGTTAATCCATCAACCCCTTCCCATCAAGAATTTGCGGCATGCACTTCTCAACCCTCGACGCTCTCGTTTTTGATTGCTTAGGTGCAGAAAAATGAAGCAGATATGCTCTCTGACGTCCCGGGGTTAGTGCTTCAAAAGCAGTTTTCAAAGCGGGGTTCTTATCTAATTGCTGTTGGAATTCCTCCGCAACTGCAAACTCTGTCGTCTTTTTATACTCAACCTTCAATCCCGCTCTTTCGACTTCAATCGCCTCATAAATATAGGATTTCAGGGTCCGCGCGATCCCAACTACTTCCTTAACATTGGTGAATCTGATCTGGCGCGTTGCCTGCGTATTCTCCGTTTGCTGGATCAACACACTTTCCGGGTCACTCAACAAAGCGCCCTTGAAAAACAGGATCGCACAGTATTCCTTAAATGTATGTATCAGCACTACATTATTCCCCTCGTACGTATAACAGGGTGTCCCCCATTTGAATTCCTCATTCAGCTGACAATCAAGAATAATCGCTCTCAATTTCTCTAATTCTTTCTCCCATTGAGATTTGGCTATGTATGCGTCAACTTTGGAATGCATGCTATGATGTATTGGTTAAATGATAATCCTTCTAATCCTGTTATCTCGAATACTACAGCCAGGATCTGAAGTATCAGCAGGGGAATACAGTAAATTCCCCCTGCTGATATACTGCTACAAATATATACGTAGTTATTTAACTACGCAAGCATTTATAGTTTCAGGAAATTATCAAGTCCCGCTTTTTCTAAATCTTCACTTTATACACGGTATAAGGAGAAGTTCGTTTATCTATCCCGTTATTATACTGAGGCTGTTTCTGTATCTGTGAACAGCTTACATACAGATAGCCATCCGCGATCGAATAACTATCTGGCCATATAAGCCGGTCGTCCTGTACAAGGGTCGTCATCTTCAATGTTGAATCCAGTTTCACCAGCCGGTATCGCTGCAGATCTCCGAGGTACAGATTACCCTTTTTATCGAAGATCATACCATCAGTAGTGGTAAAATGTCCGAGATCTTCTACCTTACTACCCAGATCAGCATCATTCATACTCCAATCACGCAGGTATTCCGTTTTGATCCTGTAGAGCTTATCATCCGAAAGTGGTTTGTAATACAGCCATTCACCATCAGGCGTTAACGCAATACCATCAGAATTGAATTTAGCGGGTCTGCCATCCTTCATTAACTCCCGGCCATCAATGACAAACTTATACGCCGGATCTGATATCGTAGAATAATGCGCCTGCAGCACTCTTCTCATTTGTCCGTCAGCCAGGTTTACAACAATAATCCCTCCTCCTTTCGATTCCGTCAGGTAAGCATACTGACGGGCTACATCCACGCGCACATCATTGACATACGAAGTATCCGCCACGATATCCATAAACGAATAAGTACGCACTACTGTATTATTCCTCTTATCCATCTTTACCAGCTTAGCCCCATTCCCCTGGATCGTCTGCAATCTGGGAGCTGCAGGGTCCAGTATCCATAATTCCCCTGCATTATCAAAATAAACAGACTGTACACATACCCATTTATCCTGTCCGGACAATCCATGCTGCCATTGCTGCATCTCTTCGTTCGGATAAGGTATTTTACCAGTCCTGCCTTCTGTTACCACAACAGCATATTGATAAATATCTGACCAGCGGGGATAGTTAACCAGCATACGTCCGCCCTCCTCTTTAGCGACGCCTGTTAGCTGGTAGGTATTATCCTCAAAAACCAGTTGCAAGCCGTGATTATCATCAGGATTGTTATCATCAGAACAGGCTGCCGCCAGCAACCCGGCCAACAGCAAAAACAGTACAGTATAATGTTTCATAAGAATGTGTTTTAAGAGATCATAATCGGATCACATCATCTTCGGAAACATTGTGCCAACACACCATCCCTGCAGGCGCCTGGCTATGATGTAGCCTTCTTTGCCCGCTACACAATATTGATGTGGCAATTACTCTCATACAACAGCAGGAACAGCATTTACAACGCTCCTCCAATTATAAAAATGGTCAGCAGTAGAAGGGGCCTCATTCATTAAAAGAATAGTAAATAGAAATATTTACACTTCTCCTTCATGTTATATTCTGACAAGTATTTATATTACATCTACAATAATCCACTATGAAAAAACAGTTACATATTATTCCGGTAATCCTTCTTGCCTTAATTTCAATGAGCGCTATGAAGTTCACAAAAGTGTATATCTGTAAGTCCCCCACCAGTTATTCCTACCACAAAGGATATTGCGATGGGTTGAAGCGGTGTACACACGATATCGATTCGGTTACAGTACAGGAAGCCAAAGCCATGGGGAAAGATCATCCATGCGGGTATTGCTACCACTGAATGCTGGTGAATCGGTTTGAACTAAAATCGCCTCCCCCAATAAACCCTCCGCTACATCCCCTACTCACTCCAAAACAACAAAACAAAAATCACAAATTCCCCAATTTCCCGTATCTTCAATCAACTCAAAATCAAACCATTAATGCCCAGACAAAACAGCATTATTCCATTATCCGGTCGCATGGCCGACCTCGTTTATTACTACCGGAAAGACAAACGCGGTAGAAAGAACTACTACGTCCGGCGGGCGCCGGAAGACGTCCACCAGACCGCTGCCACAAAAAAGACAGCCTCCGACTTCGGTACCGCCAGTAAAGCCAGTCGCCTGATCCGTCAGGCACTAAAGCCATATACCTGCAAGTACAAAGACGAGAGCCTCCACTACCGTCTGAACACCGTATTGGCGGATATTCTCCGCAAGGACACAGCACGTCCCGCCGGAGAGAAAAGACTTCTCCCGGAAAATATGTCCGCCTTAACCGGCTTCCGGTTCAACAGCGAAACACGTGTCCCAAAAATGGACTATGTGAACATAGAAAAGGATGAAATGCTCCGTGTAAAGATACCCGGTACTAATAAAGACATGACCGCAAAGCTCATCGCCTTATCCATCGATTTTGAGAAAGAAAAGGTCGACCTCCGGGTCACTGAGGCCATGACAATCAAAGAAACAACAACCATTACCCTCGAAAGGAGCAATAACCTTACTATACTCCTGCTCGAAGTACACCAGGCTTTAGACATCATCGGCGTCCTGGAACCCGCCCCCATACCACCACAGACCCGGGTCAGACCAATATTACAGGTCCAACCTAAGTCCATATCAAAGCCGTCCTTACTTCACCCTTACGCCTACCCAAAGCCGGGTAAAAGGCGTCATATTACCGGTCGCTTAACCCGACAGCGATCCCCATTTCCAATCCTCTCAGCTCCGCCAAGCCCTTTAAACGGCCTATCGCCGAGTAACCGGGGTAGGTAGTTTTGGCAAGATCGTCCAACATCTGGTGACCATGATCCGGTCGCATAGGAAGCGTATGCCCTTTCCTTTGCATTAACAGCACTAATTCCTTCACCACGGCATACATATCGACAATCCCATCCAGGTGGTCCGATTCAAAGAAGTTCCCCGCTGCATCCTGCTGGGTATTACGCAGGTGAACGAAGTGAATACGATCCCCGAACCGACGTACCATCTCCGGCAAATGATTATCCTTTCTCACCCCAAAAGACCCTGTACAGAAACATAATCCATTCGCAGGTATTGGAACAGCATTCAATAAGGCCTCCACATCATCAGCAGTACTCAATATACGCGGCAGTCCCAGCACAGGAAAAGGTGGATCATCCGGATGAATAGCCAGCTGCAATCCCGCAGCTTCCGCTACAGGTGCCACTTCCCGGAGGAAAAAATACAGGTGCTCCCGTAACCTGGCAGCATCGATCCCCTTATAAGTATCCAGTGCTGCCAGCACTTCAGCCGCCGTAAAAGGCACATCACTACCCGGCAAACCTAATAAGGCATTCTTGTAAAGCCGCGTCTTTTCTTCCTCATTCATACGCCCAAGCAAAGCCTTAGCAGCTTCAATCTCGGCGGAAGTATAGTCCTTGGCTGCCCCCGGTCTTTCCAGCATGAACAGGTCAAAAGCAATGAACGCTGAGCGCTCATAACGCAAGGCCCTACTGCCATCCGGCAAAGTGTAGTTCACATCGGTCCGCACCCAGTCGAGTACCGGCATAAAATTGTACGTCACCACCTTCAACCCACATTTCGCAACATTCAACAGACTCTCCTTATAGTTGGCAATATGCCGCAGATAATCACCGGATTGCTTTTTAATATCCTCACTTACAGGCAAGCTTTCAATCACCGTCCATTCCATTCCGGCAGCAGCGATATCTTCCTTGCGTTTAAGGATCTCCGGTACTGACCATACCTCTCCCACTGGTATGTGATGCAAGGCAGTCACCACACCCGTACATCCCGACTGTCTGATATCCCATAAGCTCACCGGATCATTAGGGCCGAACCAGCGCATTGTTTTCTCCATCAATAACATTAGCTATAGTATTATGCTTAATTAAACGAATTTTTATGCTGATTTCTCCCGGACCTACTGGTGTCATTCCTACATGCACACGGACATACCTATCAAGGGCAATGCCTGCAGCATCATGCTACAGGCATTTTATTTACCCTATCCTATAAAAACCTTCAGCAAAAATCAATCAATATCCCTGATTCTGATACTGTGCTTTATTCATATCCGCCACTGCATCCAGCTGCCCTTTTGGGATAGGCCGCAACACATGAAAATCTTTGATACCATTCGCCGCATCCGGATTATACAATTTCACCCTTTCAACCAGCTTACCACGCACTGCCAGGTCAGGCCAGCGCATGCTTTCACCACACAACTCACGGGTACGCTCATCAAGAATGAAATCCAGTGTGATCTGCGCCACATCATTTACTTTAATGGCATTATAACGGTTTGTTACTTCATCAGGACTCAAT
Source organism: Chitinophaga filiformis (assembly GCF_900102545.1). GTDB lineage: Bacteria > Bacteroidota > Bacteroidia > Chitinophagales > Chitinophagaceae > Chitinophaga > Chitinophaga filiformis. The sequence goes on from NZ_FNBN01000002.1 coordinate 276,976, forward strand.
CCCGGACGATAAGCCGCTCTCTGTTTTAACACATTGATCAGGCCCACTGCATCCGCAGGATGATTATCGCCCAGTGCTGCCTCTGCCGCGAGCAGGTATACTTCGGATAATTTGCTGACTACAAAAGGCCTTCCACCCTGGTCGTTCGCCGCAAGTTTACCAGGATCTTCATACTTACTCAGACTTGGGTACATATTCCTTGTCACCACCGGATCGATTGACCCGCCAATCAGGTAAAACTCACGCGGAGCGATCACACGATATGGTTTTAGCTTCGGTCCCGCAGGCGATATACCATTCAGTGAATCAGCAATACGATCCGTCTTTGCCAGGATGAAGGCAGTATCTACATTCGCTGTGAACCCGCCGCCTGTCTGCGAAGCGACATACACCGTACGGAATGAACCATCATAACGGCTGTCATTTGTCTTATCCGCAAAGGCAACATTATACAGCCAGGGCGTAGGACAAAAACGTCTGATCGGACGGCCATACTGCACCGTTCTTGTACCAACCGGCTGCGTAGTGGAAGTAGCCAGCGGCGCTCTCACAGAAGTATAATCTCCCACAAAATCATTGTTGGCATCAATACCCTTTGTACCACCAATGCCGTTTGGATTACCCACCTCATTTGCGTTATTATTACCCGGAATACGCTCTACTGAATAGAGTATCTCCGAATTATAATCATTCCCCGGCCTGTGCACATCTGCATAGTTCTGCTGCAGCGCTACACCGTATAATGCCTGGTTATTGATCAGCTGCATCGCCGTATTATAGGCATTCGTGAAATCTGAGGGCTGTTTTGCCGCGGAATAGGCCCGGTGGATATAAGCCTTCGCCAGCAGATGTAAAGCGGCTGCTTTGGACAGTTTAAAGGCATTAGCAGGCCTTTTGTCCGGCAGGTTCTGACTGGCAAAAATAAGATCATCTATAATAGCGTTGTAATCCTTCACCAGCACATCTGCTACCGGTAACCTGTTGAAACCCTGGAAAGCCACTTCATTGAATTTCAGTTCTCCGCTTCCCAGATCTAATGGCACTGCGCCAAACTGCTGCACCAGCAACATATAATACTGCGCCCTTAAGAACCGCGCTTCTCCGAGTATCACCTTCCGCTGATCATCACTGATAGGTACTTCCGGCGCATATTGTACCACGGCATTCGCCAGGTTGATATTCGAATAATTCCTGTTCCAGGGAGTCTGGATAGCACCGTTTGCGAAGTCCAGCGTATAATTACCCAATGTCAGGAAATCCTGTGTACCACCCGCGCCATTCCTCGGCTGCTCCGCATAGGTATATTCATCTGTTCCATCTACAGTAATGGCCACAGCTCCCTCCGGACCAAAGTCATATCGCATACCAGAGTACAATGCGTTCACCGCATTCTGCAAACCAGCCGGCGTCTTGAAATATGCTACGGAAAATACCGTATACGGATGCTCCTCCAGTTTCTTGTTGCAGCCGGTCACTGTCAGCAGTAATCCTCCGGCCATCATCGTCATCAACTTATATATAGGCTTCATATGCATGCAAATGATTTAAAGTGAGATATTCGCGCCAAGCGTAAAAGTCCTCGTAGGTGGTGTGCTCGCGCCTAAGGTGATAGAACCGTTACCATTCGTGTTTGAACGGATATTACCCGGATCAGCCACACCCTGTGTACCGGTACCTGTTCCTTCAGGATCTATGCCTGTCTGACGCTTGAATGGTGAGAACAAGGTAGCCACATTATCTACCGTAAAATAGAAGCGGATAGCCTGCGCATTCAGTCGCTTCAGCAACTCCGGACTAAACGTATACCCCAGGTTGATGCTCCTGATCTTCACGAAAGTTGCATCATAATAACCCAGCGTCGTCCATGCCGTACTGATACTGCTGATATTCGCCTGTGGTTTCGGGAACCAGTTGGAAGGATTATTCTCCGTCCAGTAATCCACCTTGATACCATTACGTTTACCATCCATTACCGTCAGGTAAGCAGCATTCGGCTGATGCACCTGGCTAATCAGCATTCCACCGAAACGTGCATACATCACTATACTCAGGTCAATACCTTTATAAGCAAATCTGTTGGTCAATCCACCCTGCAAACGCGCATCCATACTACCAATCACATACCTGTCGTACAGGGCACTGATCTGACCATCAGGTTTTCCATCCGGACCACCATGATCTTCAAACTTGATCTGTCCCGGTACAGCACCAAATTTCGCAGCTTCAGCAGCCTCACTGGTCTGCCAGATGCCTAACTTCTTGTAATCATAAATAGCCGACATCGGGTGACCAACAAACAACTGGTTAGCCACATCCTGCGTCACCTGGTTACTTAATTTCAGGACCTTGTTCCTGTTGAAGAAGAGGTTCAGATCAGTCGTCCAGGAGAAACCACTCTTTGATCTGACATTGACAGATGATATGGAAAACTCCATACCCTTATTCTGCATCTCACCGATATTCGTCTGATAAGCGCCCGCCACACCTGAAGTAGGCGGCAAGGTTACACTATACAAAATCCTGTTAGTCTTGGCATAGTAATAATCTACACTACCAGTCAGTCTGTCGTTAAACAGACCAAAGTCCACACCTATATTACGTGTCTGTGTATACTCCCACTGCAGATTCGGATTAGGCAGTGTATTCACCTGGTACCCCGTCACAATGGTGCCGCCATAGTTATACCTGATCACATTACCCGGCGCTGTCAGAAAATTATTATTCGTCACGAGTCCGAGCGATGCATAAGGATTAACAGCCTGGTTGGATGTTTGTCCCCAGCCAGCGCGCAGCTTCAGGTTAGACAGATACTTCACCTTACTCATAAATGCTTCCTTACTGATATTCCAGCCTGCGGATACCGCCGGATAGGAATGCCATTTCCGGCCTGGCGCTAATCTCGAAGAACCATCCATACGGCCGGTCAGTGTCAGCATATAACGGTCATCATATACATAGTTGACCCTCGCCATGTAAGACAACAGCGCCCATGAACTTTCTCCGCCACTCACAACAGCTGCCGGCGTTACATTGGATTGTGCCAGGTTATAGAATTGTACAAAATCTTCATTGATAGAATCTTTAGATACCTGTGTATTATGTGTATGGTTCTCCTGTATACTGTATAATCCTGTAAAGTTGATACGATGTTTCTGTGCGATGGTCTTGTCGTAGTACAGGAGATGTTCCAGCGTATATCCCCACGATTCTTCATTATTGACAGAAGCAGTATTTCCTTTGAAACCGCGGAAGAACGCAGGATTGGTAGGTGTATTCGCACTCTGGAACTGGTCGCTTTCCTGCTGACGGTAACTCAGACCCAGGTTCACCCGGTAACGCAGTCCATCCAGTATCTCATATTCGCCATAGAGACTGTTGTTGGTAGTCAGCCTGCGCACCTTATCCACCCAGTTATTGTTGTTATGTTTCAGCAAGAGCGCACTATAAGTCGGGTAGTTATTATCATCGATATTACCATTCGGTAATGGAATCACAGCGCCGGTGCTGTCATATGCCGGCATCAGCGGACTCATTGCCAGTGTCGGGAACATTGTAGCAGCAGCCACAAACTGCGAACCATTGGTAACACCCACCTGGTTAAGGGTACTGATACCCACTTTGATGCGTTTACCGATACGTGAATCAATAGTAGCCCTTAATGAATAACGTGTAAAATCCTGTCCTGGCAGCACTGCGTCTTCTTTATAATAACCACCACCGAGGGAGAAGTTGTTACCACCATGGCCGCCACTTACAGTGATATTATGGTTAGTACGATATCCTGAACTATACATCAGGTCCTGCCAGTCAGTCGTTCTACCGCTGGCGATAGATTTCTGTTCTTCCGGCATATAACCCTGTCCCCAGGTAGAAGTATTACGCATAGCCTGGTATTCCTGTGCATTGAATACAGGATATTTGTTAGCCACGGTACTGATACCATGATAACCGCTGTAAGCGATCCTGGTATCGCCGCTCTTACCACGTTTAGTTGTAACGATGATCACACCATTAGCGCCCCTGGAGCCGTAGATAGCAGTAGCAGAAGCATCTTTGAGCACATCAATGGAAGCAATATCATCCGGGTTCAGATCATTGAGGGTACCTTCAAAAGGAATACCGTCTACCACAAACAATGGCTCATTGGAACCGCTGATAGACCTTGTACCCCTTACCCTGATCTGGGCGCCGGAACCGGGCGTAGTGCCGGCACGCTGAATTTCCAGACCAGCCGCACGTCCCTGCAATGCCTGCTGCAGGTTGGCTGCCGGTACTTCACGCAGCGTTGTTTCATTCACAGAAACGATCGACCCGGTCACGTCTTTCCGTTTCTGTGTACCATATCCCACTACGACCACTTCACCGATATCTTTTGCCACAGGCAGCAGTTGTACATTCACTTCTGTTCTGCCGCCCACAGCCACTTCCTTTTCTCCGAATCCTATACTTGATACTACAAGCACAGCCTGAGGGCCGGCTGCAATGGTAAACTCTCCGTTAACATTGGTCACAGTACCATTTGCAGTTCCTTTTACCTGTACTGTTGCCCCCATAATTGCTGTCCCCAGGTCACTGATAACCCTGCCTTTAATTGTTTTATCCTGCTGCGCAAAACTCACCGCAGGAAAGGTAAGCTGGCAAAAGAGCATTACGACCGCCCAGAAGGCCGTATACTGCCACCATTTACCCCTAAAGCATTGTAGATGTAGATTGACCATTTTCCCTTATTTGATTGATGTAAATGAAATCGGTTGTAATGAACAATAAGTCAATACCAGCTTTGATTACACACAATAAGTACCGTATAGCCCGCAGGACTATTCAACAAGTGAACTACCAGTAGTTACGAAGTCACAGTAAAGGGCCGCTTATAGCCATAGGCAGGCGGGAAATGAGCTGTCTGTTTTTCATTAAACCATTGGCACTAGCCTTCTTTCGTTTATTTCGTGGAACCCTTGAAAATGTGCTTTACATAGTGGAATCTTTAAATCAGTCTTTTCACACAACGAATATAGTACTTTTCATAAAAAATACAACCGATTGTATTTTTTACATCAGATATTTCTACTTTTATTTGCACGGGAAACATTTTTGTCATGTCAGAAGAAAAAGAAATCACGATCTACGATATAGCGAAGCATCTGAACATTTCACCTACAACAGTGAGTCGTGGGTTGAAAGACCACCCGACTATTAATATCAAGACCCGTAAAAAGATCGCTGAAGCGGCCCGCCAGCTGGGCTATCGCTCCAACACCTTTGCCAGCAGCCTGCGTAGCAAACGTACCCAGACACTGGGCGTTATTGTACCAAGACTGAATAGTAGTTTCATGTCGTCTGTACTGGCGGGCATGGAAAACGCCGCCAGCAGGGAGGGATATAACCTGATCATCGCGCAATCCCTGGAGCAGGCAGACAAGGAAATGGAGAACGTACTGACAATGTTCAATAAAAGAGTGGATGGATTGCTGGTATCCCTGGCTCATAGCTCAGAGAACGTCCGGCATTTCGATATGTTCTTTAATAAGAAGATCCCGGTTATCTTCTTTGACCGTGTAGCCCCTCATCCCGACAGTACCAGTATCATTATAGATAACTTCACTGCTGCCTACCAGGTCACCAGGCACCTCATTATGCAGGGTCACAAACGCATTATGCACCTGGGCGGCAATATGTTACTGAATGTATATTCGGAAAGATTGAGAGGCTACAAACAGGCCTTACAGGACCATAAACTGCACTTTGACGAGAAGCTGGTCATAACAGGCAACCTGACTGAGGAATGCGGTACTGACACCGCCAAACAGCTCCTGAAGTTGAAACCCAAAGACCGACCAGAAGCAGTATTCTCTGCCAACGACACTGCAGCCGTATACTGCATGATCGCCCTCAAGAACGCGGGTATCAACATCCCCGAAGACATCGCCTTCGCCGGCTTCAATAATGACCCAATCAGCAGGGTCATAGAGCCTAATCTGACCACCGTCAACTATCCTGGCTACAACATGGGCCAAGCGGCCGTTACCAGCCTGGCCAACCACCTCAACGGTGATACCAATATTACCAATACGAATACGATTGTACTGAGATCTGAACTGATTATCAGGGCGTCTTCAGGGAAGAGGAAATGACAGGAACACAACTAACTAACTAACTAACTAACTAACTAACTAACTAACTAACTAACTAACTAACTAACTAACCAAGTATAGTACATTTGCTGAGATACTCCCTATTGAAAAACAATGTATAATGCCCTGTTTCCCGCAGTTCCATCGTCGCAACATTCAGCTCCCACACAGCTGCATCAAGAAAGGGTATGTTCATTAACAACTCAACTGTGAACGCATCTTTCTGACGAATATCAAATACAGGACTCGTATCAATAGTAGTGACAACACCCTCATCCCAGACCGTTATTTCGAAATCGCCCGCCATTACAGCCCACCTTTCATCTTCACTGATCAGGCCACAGGTCGGATTTCCATAAAACCAGTTCAGGAACGTTACCTCCCTGGTCTCTAAATGAAGTAAATACGCATTCTCAGAGATACTAACCATTCTAAGGTTCTTGCCCATGATATACTTATCCGACCCACCAAGCGTAAAATAAGCATTATATAAATTCGTAAACAATTCACACATAAGGGCCGCAAGTTAATACATCTTCTCTTTTTTGCGTATACCTGCCGTATGTAATTCCGGCTATAAACAACGTAATCCTGACGGAGTTGATTGGTGTTTTGTTGGGAGAACCGCATTCTCAGCGCACCGCATTACCGGGCACCGCTCGTATTACCCGGGGGATCGTCGGCATTACCGGGGGGCCGTATTACCCGGGGTTAGAAACCCCGGGCTACAAACAACGCAACCCCTAACGGGGTTGATTGATGTTTTGCTGTAATTACCGTATTCCCACGTACGTCCACATCCGGGGGGATTATTCGCATTACCCGGGGGATC
>NZ_FNBN01000002.1:284263-1531100 GCF_900102545.1 Chitinophaga filiformis
TTACCCGGGGTTTAAAAACCCCGGGCTACAAACAATACAACCCCTGACGGGGTTGATTGATGTTTTGTTGTAATTACCGCATTCCCCGAATTACAAACACAGCACCTGGCGGAATCGGCTTTAATGGCGGCCACAGCTCCCTCCATCAGCCCTCCCAAGTCGCGGAGGGTTTCAGGTGGAGACCTAAGGGCCTTAGCCCTTTGAGCCTGTTGGTACGATTGACCAGGGGTTTAATCGAATTCCCAACGCCCCTACGCTTGATAAATCCCAATAGCAAGAGGCGAAAAGGGGTACAGCCCGTGGTCCCACCTGAAACCGCAGCAACTTCCCCCATCCCACCACAAACAACAAAACGCGAATAATCAAGAGGTACACCTCGCGGTCCCACCTGAAACCCCAGCAACTCCCCCAAAAACAAATCTTTGTAATTAAAATTCTTTTCCCGACTTTTACGCAACCGATTGTATTTTTTACAACTCCCCGTTATGAGAAAAACACTGTTGCTCCTGTTGTCATTATGCCTCGCGCATCTATCACACGCCGAAGACGGATACAACCTCTGGCTCCGGTACAAACGCATAGACGACAACAAGCTACTCACATCCTACAGGAAAACCATCACCGCCATCCAGGTAGTCGGCCAGTCCCCTACCATGGACGCAATAAAGAAAGAACTGATACTGGGACTAAACGGCCTACTCGACACCCACATCGCCACCACTCCCACCAACAATACACTCATCGCCGGCATCCACTCCGCATTAAAATTAAACCTGGAAGAAAAACCGGACGGCCCGGAAGGCTTTCTCATCATATCAAAAGTAAGCGCCGGCAAACACTACACCATCATCACTGCCAACACCGAAACCGGTGTACTTTACGGCACCTTCCATTTACTGAGACTGATCCAAACCCACCAACCCATCGAAAACTTACACATCAATTCCTCTCCCCGTGTCAAACTCAGACTGCTGAACCACTGGGACAACCTTAACAGATACGTAGAACGCGGATACGCCGGCATCTCCATCTGGAACTGGCATACGCTTCCCGACTATATAGATGACCGTTATACCGACTACGCCCGCGCCAACGCTTCCATCGGCATCAACGGCACAGTCCTGAACAACGTAAACGCCAACGCCACTATACTCACGGAGCCCTACCTGCAAAAGGTAGCAGCCCTCGCCAGGGTCCTTCGCCCCTATGGTATTAAAGTATACCTCAGCGCCCGCTTCAGTGCTCCGATAGAAATCGGTCACCTGAAAACAGCCGATCCGCTCAACGACACCGTCCGCCAATGGTGGCAGGCCAAGGCAAAAGAAATTTACCAACTCATCCCTGACTTCGGCGGATTCTTAATAAAAGCCAACAGCGAAGGACAACCCGGCCCTCAAAGTTATGGTCGCAACCATACAGACGGCGCCAATATGCTGGCAGATGCGGTAGCTCCATTCGGCGGCATCATCATCTGGCGTGCCTTCGTATACGCTCCACAAGCGAAAGACCGCTTCAAACAGGCGTACGATGAATTCACTCCGCTCGATGGTAAATTCCGTAACAACGTGCTCGTACAGGTAAAGAACGGCCCTATCGACTTCCAGCCAAGAGAACCATTCTCACCCCTGTTCGGCGCTATGCCACAAACACCGCTGATGATGGAATTCCAACTCACACAGGAATACCTCGGCCAGGGTACACACCTCGTATATGAAGCACCCTTGTTCAAAGAAGTGCTCGACGCCGATACACATGCCAAAGGCCCAAACAGCACCATTGCAAAGATCATCGACGGAAGCCTGTATGATCATGCAGTATCAGGCATCGCAGCCGTATCGAACATCGGTAATGAACGCAACTGGACAGGCCATCTCTTCGGGCAGGCTAACTGGTACGCACTTGGTCGCTTAGCATGGGATTATAATCTCTCCAGCGAACAGATAGCTACAGAATGGATCCAACAAACATTCAGCAACAATCCGACAGTGGTCAACTCCATCAAAGATATCATGCTCGCCTCGCGCGAGGCCGTCGTAAACTATATGACACCTCTCGGCTTGCATCACATCATGGGCAACGGTCATCATTACGGACCCGCACCATGGAGCAACAACGCACCACGCCCCGACTGGGATCCTGTATACTATCACAAAGCAGATGCAAAAGGTATCGGCTTTGACAGAACAACAGCCGGGTCTAATGCACTACAGCAATACCGACCTGCGGTAAGACAATTATACGCCGACAGCAATACCTGTAGCGACCAATACCTGCTATGGTTCCATCACGTCAGCTGGCAGCATAAAATGCACTCCGGCAGAACCTTATGGAACGAGCTTTGTCACAAATACCAGGAAGGCGTAGACACCGTCAGCGCCATGCAACATAAATGGGAACAGTTAAAAAGCTATATCGACCCGGAAAGATTTCACCAGGTACAAATGCTGCTGGCTATCCAGCACAAAGATGCCATCTGGTGGAGGAATGTTTGTCTGTTATACTTCCAGACCTTCTCCAAAATGCCTTTCCCGGCTAATTACGAACAACCAGACCATACACTTGAATACTATCAACAACAACGTTTCCCTTACGCACCGGGAAACTGATATCCTTAAATAAACAACCGATATGGACAGCGCAAACAAACGAGTAGCAATAGTAACCGGCGGAGGCTCAGGTATAGGACTCGCAATCACGGAAAAATTCATCAGCAACGGTATACAAACCGTGATCGTAGGCAGAGATGAAAAGAAACTGCAGGCAGCCAAAGCACAACTGGGCGATCTCTGTTATCCTGTCATCCATGATGTAAGTAACCTGCCTTCCATTCCTGACCTCATCAAAAAGATCATCGACCAGTTCGGACAGATCGATATCCTGGTGAATAACGCCGGCATCAATATGAAGAAGGATTTCATCGAGATCACCGACGAAGAGTTCCAGCAAGTCCTCACCACCAACCTCTGCTCCGTATTCTCTATTTCAAGGGAAGTAGTGAAACATATGTTGACAGCAGGTAGTGGCAGTATTATCAATATAAGCTCTATGGCGGCTCAATATGGCATGCCAAGGGTAATAGCCTATAGTGCCAGTAAAACGGCAATAGACGGCATGACAAGGGCCATGGCAGTAGAACTATCTCCCAAAGGGATCCGTATCAATTCCATCGCTCCCGGCTTCATTGAAACAGCAATGACAGCCAAAGCATTGAATGCAGATCCTGAAAGGAAACAGAAAGCCATTGGCAGAACGCCCATGGGACACATGGGCCTACCGGAAGATGTGGCAGATGCTGCCCTCTTCCTTGCGTCGGATGCCTCCAGGTATATTACAGGTGTAATACTACCGGTAGACGGCGGTAATTCAATTGGATTCTAAGCTTCACATATCTCACGTTTTATGAAGACCTTTCGTTTGTTCGTCCTTAGCACAGTAATAAGTTGCACCATTCAGGCGCAGGTCAGGCTACCACGCCTGATCAGCGACAATATGGTGTTACAGCGGGAGACCCAGCTAAACCTGTGGGGATGGGCTACCCCAGGGGAAAACATCACCATCAGTTTTGCCGGTAAACAATACGAAACGATCACTCCTGCGGATGGCCACTGGCGTGTGGCCATTCCGCCCATGGAGGCCGGCGGTCCCTACGACATGAAGATCGATGCCAGCAATCACCTCACCATTAAAAACATCCTCATTGGCGACGTCTGGCTTTGCTCCGGGCAATCCAATATGGAGCTGTCAATGGTCAGGTTAAAAGACAAATATCCAGATGTGATCGCAGCTTCCACCAATCCCAATATCAGGGCATTCAATGTCGCCACCAGGATGAACTGGCAACAACCCTTAGAAGACCTTGAAACCGGCTCCTGGGCAATGGCCGATCCGGAATCAGTACTGCAATTCTCCGGTGTAGGATATTTCTTTGCGAAGGAGTTGTATGAAAAGTATCACATTCCTATCGGCATCATCAGGGCCGCTACCGGCGGTTCTACGGCAGAAGCATGGCTTAGCGATGAAGCACTGCAACAGTTCCCTGCTATTTATAACTCACTCAGATTAAGAGACCAAACGTACCTTGACAGCATCCGCAAGGCCGATCAGAAGGCCAGCGACAACTGGTATAGCCAACTATGGTGGAAGGATAAAGGAATGCAGGCGCCCGTCAAATGGTTTGACAATAGTTACAACCCGCAGGATTGGAAGACCATGAACATTCCCGGCTACTGGCATGACCAGGGCCTGAAAAACATTCACGGTGTGGTATGGTTCAGAAAAACTATACAGGTGCCGGCAAGCATGGCCGGACAGCCAGCAAGACTATTCCTGGGCAATGTTGTTGACCGCGATTCTGTATACCTCAATGGTCAGTTGATCGGCACTACCCAGTACCAATATCCTCCCAGGAAATATCCCGTCTCTGCAGGTATGCTGAAGAAAGGCACAAACACTATTGTTGTACGCGTGATAAACTACACCGGTAATGGCGGCTTCTATAAAGACAAACCTTATCAACTGTTCACTGCTACCGACACTATTGACCTGAAAGGTCCATGGCAATACCAGCTGGGCGCTGCTACTGATCCTATCCCACCTGCCATGACCTTTTACACTCAGCCCTTAGGCCTGTATAATGGTATGATAGCACCTTTACTGCCCTACGCCATCAAAGGTGTCATCTGGTACCAGGGAGAAGCCAATGCAGACAGGGCAACGGAATACTGTCAGATATTCTCAGCGCTCATAAAAGACTGGCGGATCAAATGGGCAGGTATGCATACTATGCAGAACTTTCCCTTCCTCTATGTACAGCTGACCAGCTATATGGCCAGCCATCCGCAACCAACCAACAGCAACTGGGCCTTATTACGTGAAGCACAGTTAAAGACGCTCTCCGTTCCCAATACGGCCATGACTGTCACAACAGATATCGGCGAATGGAATGATATCCATCCGCTCAACAAAGAAGACGTAGGCAAACGGCTGGCCCTGGCCGCCCGTAAACTGGCGTACCACGACAGTCTGCTGGTCAGCTCCGGTCCCCTGTATAAAGACATGACCATACAGGGAAATAAGATCATCATCCGGTTCACCAATACAGGAAAGGGCCTCCTCGCAAAAGGCGGTCCGCTGAAATACTTCGCCATTGCCGGACCTGATGAGAAATTCAGATGGGCACATGCCGAAATAGTAAACAACACAGTAGTAGTCTGGCATGAATCTGTCAGCAAACCTGTAGCAGTACGTTATGCCTGGGATGATAGTCCGCTGGAAGCCAACCTGTATAACCAAGAAGGTCTTCCTGCATCCCCGTTCAGAACAGACAATTTCAAGGCTATCCCTTAAGTATAAATACAGGCGCAGTCCTCAGCTGTGCCTGTACTTATACTTAAACACCAGCATCGCAATATTCAATCCAAGGGCAAGGAAATTGGTTGAAATGATAGGGAAATCGGATTTCGCGAATCCATAGTATATCCATAAACTGTTTCCCGTCAGCATCACAATGAACATAAATACCGACACATCCTGCGCCTCCTTTGTTTTTATCGTTTTGATAAGCTGCGGAAGCAAAGAAGAAGATGTACATATACCCGCCACAAGTCCAAGTATTTCAAGGAATTCCATGCGCCTGTTTATCATTCCTGCAGTAAAATAATGCCAATTGCGGCGGCCCCTTGCGTAACTGCTGCAACTTTTAGCCGTCTTATTCGTCTTTAGGGAAGACACAAACTTCATTAATCCATCACTATGAAAAGATATCTCCTCGTTGTACTGCTGCTAAGCTGTGCGCAATGCATCGCACAGCCACTGGAAACCAGTATCAATCAGATATTTTCGAAGTATAACCATCCTGGCATTCCGGGAGCCGCCGTCCTGGTAATACAGAACGGAAAGGTCATCTTCAAAAAAGGGTACGGCACTGCCAACCTCGAATACGATGCTCCCATCACTCCATCCACCGTCTTTGACATTGCCTCCGTATCCAAACAATTCACCGGCTTCGCCATCTCAACACTCATACAGGAAGGAAAGATCTCTCCGGATGATGATATCCGGAAATACCTGCCTGAAGTACCCCAATTCAGCAATACCATCACAATACGTCATCTGATCCATCATACCAGCGGATTAAGAGACTGGCCCGCTACCTTACACGCTGCAGGATGGCGTTGGGATGAAGCATTCAGATTTGAAGATATCCTGCGGATGGTAAAGCAGCAACGCGACCTCGACTTCCAGCCAGGTGCACGTTACTCCTATTCTAATACCGGCTATAACCTGCTGGCCGCGCTGGTTGCCAGAGTAAGCGGCACCCCCTTTCCTCAATGGATACAGGAACACGTATTCACCCCTTTGCAGATGAATGCGTCCCTGGTACTGGACGACTACACAAAGGTGATTCCCCACCTTGCAAGCTCCTATGATAACAATGACGGTAAAGAGTTCCGTAAAATTAACGACGCACTCACCGCACTGGGCTCCAGCTCTATCTTCACTACGGTAGAAGACCTCTCCAAATGGGTCATCCATTTACAGCAGCAAATAGACGGGAAAGATCCTGTCTACCTTAGGATGCTTGAAATAGACAGCCTCAATGATAAACAACCCGTTACTTATGGATATGGTCTGTCTGTAGAAACCGAGAATGGCATAACCAATATCTCACATGGCGGTGGCTGGGCAGGGTTCCGGACCGTCATCTCCATGTATCCTGATCAAAAGCTGGCTATCATTGTACTCAGTAATAACAGCGATTTTGATCCTGAAGGCAATGCCACTGCTATCGCAAAACTGTTCCTGAAAGATAAGCTGCCTGCTACACCGGTACGCGAGGATCTCAGCAAATTGCCTACCTTGAAAGGCGACCCTGAATTACTTAAAAAATACACCGGTACATACAAGCTGGGCGATGGCTGGTATGTTACCTTTACCCTGGAAGACGGCCATATGATGGTGCAGGCTAACGGAGAAAGTAAATTCTCTACTGATATAAAATCAGATACCGTACTATGGGTGCCCGCCTATAATTCATCCGTTACTTTCCGGGATATCACCGACAAAGCCGCGGCACTCAGATACCGTGGTATCATTGCTCCGAGAATAACGCCCGTTACACTCGACTCAACACTGCTGGTCGGGTATGCAGGCATTTACTATAGTGAGGAACTGGAAACCGCCTATAAACTCAGCGTAGAGAATGGGAAACTGACGGCTCATCATATGCGCCTGGGCGACTTCGAATTCGATCCGGACAGGGTGGTAGCTGCCAGGTTCAGCAGCAATAACGGCACCATTGACTTTATAAAGACCGACTCAGGCATCACTGGATTCAGGCTCTCCAATGGAAGAATCAAAAACATACTCTTTAAAAAGCAGTAATAAATGTAGCAAGGGGATTTGCCATATATAGCCATAAGAATGGCACAATCTCTGATCAGACATATGAAAAGATCTTTCACCCAAAACCTTATCTTATGTCTGACAACAAAACCAATGTCGGTCAGCAGGACCGCATAAGAATTGATGCCAATGATCCTGCAGAAGTGGAATATGTTCACAGACAGTTTCCACATCTCAAACATGAACAGGTAGTAGAAGCTATCAAAAATAAAGGTCCCTTCAGAGAAGATGTTATTAAATATCTGCAAAATCTGAAGTAATTTCAGTGGAACGCCCTGCGTAATAAACGCAGGGTTTTTCACTCACCATAATCACAGTATACAATGGCATCACCCGGACATATTTTAGCGATAGACGTAGGCGGATCACATATCAAAGGCACTATTCTCAACGACAAAGGCGAATGGCAGATGGAGTACAAACGGGTGCCTACCCCAAAAGATGCCAAACCTGCCGATGTACTAGCCACCATTTCCACACTGGTCAAAGACATGCCGGCATATGACAAGGTCTCAGTGGGCTTCCCGGGTTATGTCCGCAATGGCGTCGTCTATACCGCTCCCAACCTGGGCAATCCTTACTGGAAAAACATTGACCTGGGTCAGCAGATCGCCGATCTGTTGAATCAACCGGTAAGACTTGTTAACGATGCAGACCAGCTGGGCCTCGGCGTAGTGAGTGGTAAAGGTTACGAACTGGCAGTCACACTGGGTACCGGGTTCGGCACTGCACTATTGATAGACGGGTACCTGCTACCTCACCTTGAGCTGGCACACCACCCCGTAACCAAGGAACACGATTATGACGAATACATCGGAAATAAAGCCCTGGAAAAAGAAGGGAAAGAGAAGTGGAACAAGCGAATGGAACGCGTGCTGGAGATCCTGAAAACTGTCTTCAATTACGACCGCCTGTATATCGGTGGTGGCAGTGCTGACGAACTGACCATGCCCCTGGATGATAACATTCACATTTTCACCAATAAAGATGGCATTAAAGGCGGCGCAAGATTATGGGATATGGAGGACAGGTATCACATCAGTACAAACTATCCTAAAAAGTAGTCAGGAAAAATATTGCAGAAAGTAGTAGCCACTAAGAACCACCGGCATTGGTGCGGTGAAGGCTTCGAGTAAAACTAACACATGGCATAAAACAAACGAGGCCGTCTCAAAAGAAAGAGGCGGCCTCGTTACATATTGATCGGGTCAACATCAGAACTTATACGCAAAGCTTGCAGTAAAGTTCCTTCTTCGTTGTGGGTTTACAGACCAGTATCCGATATAGTATGTTTCATTAGTGATATTATTCACGTTCAGCGAGATCCTGAAATCCTGCGAATTGTAGGATATAGCGCCATTCACCAATACATAACCTGGCAGATAAAAATCACCGGTAGCAGCGTTGTCTATCACTTTATACCGACCAGCATAGTTACCGCCCACACCAAAGCCAAAGTTCTTCAGTTTACCGTTCTGGATTTTATAGTTTGCCCAGATGTTGGCCAGATCCTGCGGACCTTGTCCACCGGGCGCTCTGCCTGGCTCAGAATAGAAATCCTTAGGATCACCTTCCTTTACTTTCGTACTGTTATGGCTATAACCTGCTGTCAGGTTCAATCCCTTCACCGGGTTGGCATTAACATCCAGTTCAAATCCTTTGCTGCCTACCTTACCTCCTTGAATGACACTCATCGGATTTGTCGGATCAGGATATACCCTGTCCGATACCTTGATGTCATATACAGAGAAGGTAGCATGTACCCTGTCCTCTAACAGGTTTGCCTTTACACCATACTCCACCTGGTTGGCGTGTTCGGGTTTAAATGTCTTCACCCGCACATTGTTACCATCAGCATCAGATACCTGCTGTGGCGCCACATTGATAAAGGCGTTCATATAGCTCGCAAACACGGATAGCTTATTTAAGATCGGCTCATAAGCAAGACCAAACTTCGGCGACAATGCAAACTGATCATAGTCATCATCTTTTGTGCTCTTTTCTCCCCTGGAATCAAAATAATCTGCCCGCAGACTCACCATTGCAGACAGTCCCGGTGTAATATTCAGTACATCAGAAACATAGGCACTATAAGAGCTATTAGAGATATTACTGTTGCTGATACCCGTACCGGCCAGCAAATTGTCAATCGCCGACTTAGACAGACTTACAGGCCCGGTTGTATCATTGGTATATGGGTCAACATAATAACGGATGTCACCCTGTGGGGTTACAGACCTTCCGGCAGCCCAGCCAGAGCCATTATCAATTACATTCCTGTGGAAATAATCCAATCCAACCAGCAAACGGTTTCTCAGGTTACCGATCTTAAAATCGCCGTTAAAGTTCTGCTGAATATCTGTTGTATTGGTAGTCTGGTTCTCATTGTGGAAGTACTGATCGAAATAATCATCCCCCGGAATATCATCCCATATATAGGTATAAACGCCGTTGGATTTTACACTCCCTCTTGAGATAACCGTCTGGGAGGTCCACTGATCAGATATCCTGTACAACATCTGTCCCTGTAGGTTATAACGGGGGTTCTTAATGGTCAGATCATTACTGGTAAAGGACAGGTCATTATTCAGATTCAGTTCTTCGATCGTTTTATACCGCAATGGGGAAACCCTGTCTGAATGGAAGAATACCGGAGCAACTGCTCTTTCTTCGTTCAGGATCTCTGCCATTACCTGGAAGGACAGCTTATCATTCACTTCATAAGCCAATGATGGTGCAATGAAAAAGGACTTCTTAAACCCTGCATCCTGGAAGCTGTTCTCAGAATGATAGGCAGTGTTCACGCGCATAGCGATCTTTTTCTTTTCGCTCAAAAGCGCATTCACATCCGCCGTTAGTCTGTTCAGGCCATAGCTGCCGAAGTTATAACCTACTTCACCACCAAAGCCATAATAAGGCTTTTTAGTGATGGTATTGATCATCCCTCCATAGCTGTAAAAGGCGCCGCCAAACAATGTACCTGAAGGGCCTTTAATCACCTGTATCTCCTCAATATCTGCCGGATCAAGGTTACCACTGGTAATGCCCGGTAATCCGTTATATAACAGCGGCTGTGCATCAAAACCTCTCAGCGCAAAGTAAGAAGCTCCGTCTCCTGCCCTTCCGGTAGACTCCCAGGTACGGGTAATACCTGGTACATTCCTGAATACATCATCATAGTTAGTGATGCCCTGCTGTTTGATGATCTCTGAAGATACCGTGTTATATACCTGCGGATTCTCCAGGTTCCTTAACGGCATCTTCGCCACTATCTTGTTCTCCTTATTCGGATTAGTAGAGGATATGATGATCTCCTGCAATTGGGCAGCGTTCTCATTCAATACAAAATCAACATGCACTGTTTGTCCGGCAGCTACACTCACAGATTTCTCCTGGCCTGCAGCAGCAACAGCTGATACTTTCAGCAACCAGTTGCCAGGTTTTACATTCTTAATAATAAACGCCCCTTTCTCATCACTGATACTCCCCCATTTGGAGCGCTCGATCCTGATCGTCACATTGGACGCCGGCTTACCATCACTGGTGGTGATCGTTCCAGTGACGATGCCATTGTTGTCCTTCACACCCTGTGCAGATACAACATGGATCAACGATAATAAAATAATAAGAAAAAGTAGATGTCTGGTCATTCCCGTTAACTTATGGTTGAATAGAAACTAATTTGAACTGCAAAAATGACGTGACGAAAAGGGAACAGTTTACGCAATGCGGAATTTATTTTCCGGGAAGCCTGAAATGACCAACAGTTGACACTGACAAGATAAGATAAGGGGTATCTGATAAAAACAACAGCGCCGCAGAAGACGTATCCCCTGCGGCGCTGTTGCTGACTAAAACTACAAATTGCTCTCATTCTGTGGCAACGGATACCTTGCCCACACATCATCATCGGGCCTGTCTTTCGGCAGGGTTCCCAATAAGTTATAACGTCTGACGTCTATCCAGCGGTGTCCTTCCATGAACAGGGAATAGCGCCTGTTGTACAACAGTTCTGTTATCAATGCAGCGTTAGTAATCGCACCTGCATATGGTGTAAGGTTATGCGCTGTTCTGATACGGTTCAGGGCCACAATACCATCTGGTATAGCCCCACTCTGGATCTTAGCTTCTGCATAGATCAGGATCAGCTCCTCATTGCGGATGATGCTCACCGGCGAATTCAGAGAGCTCCAGATCACCACATCACGTGTAGCAGTCAGACCATTCTGACTGAATGCCGCATTACGCTGGGCTGTTTTATTAATACGGTCATCTCCGGGAATAATATCCGCAGCATAAGAAGGATGCGCTCCTCTTACCTCACCCGTATTATTTGGTGGGATAAACATCGTATTGGCCAGGTCTCCACCATTCGTAGAGAAGTAGTGGTACACACCTGTATTCAATGCTCCATTCAGGTCAAAGAAAGACTCATTCAGAGCAGTCAATGCAGCAGCCCAGTTTTTACGGTAGATATATACCCTGGCAGCCAGCGCACGGTTAAATTTCAGCAGACCGGCAGCATCCTTGAAACCAGCAAAACCATCTGACAAGGGGAACATCACTTCAGATCCTGTCAGGTCTGCTTTTCCGTCGTCCAGGAATTGCAGGATTGTATCCATCACCTTCCCAGGGTCTGTCACCACAGGACCTAATGTAGCGCCATTAGGCACGGGTATACGGGCGCCATTGGAATCAGTCATATTGATATTCAACAGTAACTGATAACCGATCAACGTCTTTGCAAATCCGGAAAAGGCTTTCTTCTGTACATCTGAAGCAATCTCCGTACGGGCATTCTTTGCAGCATCCAGCAGGATGAAGCATTGCCTGGCCACCTGATAACGGGAGCCCCAGGGATTGGTCAGATAGAAAGTGTTATTGTCCAGCCTTCTGCTACCACCACCGAGAATATCGGTCGTATAACGGGGCTCAGAACCAGAGAAACGATAAATTTCTCTGCCAATAGCACCTATACCATCCAGGTAAACGGCATAGTTGTTACGCATACCTGATTCTGCACCTGTTACCAGGTTAAACAGATCGCTACGTGTTGGATTACCAATGACGCCACCTACTACAGGTGTATTCAGACTGGTTATTTCCCCTTTCTGACATGCACTCATGATCAGCAGGAAAAAGGCGGCAGTTATAATTGAGAAATAGTTCTTCATATGAAATAATTTTTAACAGACAGAAAATGATCAGAAATCCACACCAACATGGAAGCTGGCTCTTTTGGAAGCAGGGAATGGTGTAACATCCACACCGGTAGATAAACCGTTACTACCGCGGCTTGTAGAGGTAGTGATGGTATTACTTCCGAAGTTGGATACTTCAGGATCATATCCTACATAACTTGTCCAGGTAAAGAAGTTGTTGGCCGATACACCGAGGCGTACACCCTTGATGAAATTTGTATTCCTCAGGGGCACATTATAGTAAAGCCCTATCTCACGGATACGTACATAGGAAGCATCCTGCACATAGATAGAAGCGTCGCCTGCACCCGTGCGGTAAACACCAGCCTTCTGGCCATGCAGTACGTCGTCATAGTCAAATGAAGTAGCGCCCAGGTCCGTCAGTAGCTGTGTAAGGTTGATATTGTCGCCTCCTTTCTTCCAGTGTATGAGGAAGCGCAGTGTAAAGTTCTTCAGGAATGTTACCTCATCATAAAAACTCATCTGGAATTTAGGTTCTGAATTACCGATCAGTTTCAGATCGCTACCCACCGTTCCTTTGATCTGTGTAGCGGGTTGCCCCTCTTCCAGGTAGAAAGTGCCTAGTGAGTTACCGAAGGCGCCGATAGCATAAGGAGGTATCAGCAGCTTGGTTACCTTAGAGCGGTTACGCCACCAGCTGATGGAGGAAGACCATCTGATGTTTTTATTGTTGATTGGGATCGCTGTCAGTCCCAGCTCAATACCATTATTCTTCAGGTCACCACTGTTCTTCCACTCATTTGCATAACCGGAAGATCCTGGTAATGCGTGACGCAGCAGTACATCCTGGATCTTCTTGATATAATAAGTAGCTTCCAGGCTTATTCTACCGTCCAGTACACTCACATCCAGACCACTTTCAAATTCAGACTGTCTTTCCGGTTTGATGTCAGGATTACCCAGCAGGTTATCTACCAGTATACCGGGATATCCACCGATATTGCTTCCCAGCATACCTGTGAACTTACTGCTGTATGGTGGTACGTTACCAGACTGACCATAGGCAGCGCGGATCTTCAGGTTCTGAACATTTTTCACATCCCAGAATTTCATCTTTGCAATATTCCAGGAAATCGCTCCTTTAGGGAATACATAGTATTTCTTGTAATCGCCGTTGTTGGTAGACCGGTCAAAACGTACACCACCACTCAGTGTGATCGCGTCGATGAGTGAAAGGTCTTCCTGTATGAAGATACCATTGTCGCGGTACTTCTGCCTGAACTGTCTTGTAGTTGTATTGGCGCTGGCATCGAGGTTGCTCTGTCCGGCTACGAGGTTGGTAGCCACTGTTACGATGTTATCCATGAAGCCTGTTTCCAGGGTAGCGCCTACTGTACTTGTCAGACTGAGGTTTTCACTTGGCGTGAAGGTATTCGCCAGGAAACCACCTAAGTTAGTATTGGTGTTGTTGGTGTTCCCCTGGATGGAATGTCCCTGCAAGGCGTTTTCCTCAAACTGCAGATCACGGGGGAACAGAGCGGCTGTTTTATAGTTAAAATAATCCACACCACCGCGGCCGATGAATTTGGTAGTAGAATGTTCACTCTGCTGAATACGCACCTCCAGATTCGCACCACCCACAAAGCGGTTGGTCAGCTCATTGTTTTTCATTTTATCACGGGTCTCAAGCGGATTGGAAGCCGCAAACGGATTCCGGGGGTATTCACCTAATGCATTGGGGAACAGGTCTACAAAGTCGGGAGTAGATGATAAAGCCACACCGTAAGTCACACCGTTGTTATCGTTATTCGTCAGACCTCTGTCGGCGTCGGAATGAATATAACTGGTACTAACGCCAAGAGAGATATGGTCGCTTATCCTGTGATCGATATTGATACGTACGGAGTTATTAAAATAACCGGTATTCTTTACAATACCCTGTTCCTGCCTGCGGTTGCCGGAGATGTAGAAGGTGGTCTTTTCTCCACCACCACTCAGCGACAGACCTGTATTTAGTATCAGCCCTGTTTCGCCATACATTTCCTTCTCGTAATCATAGATCTTACCTGCGCTCTTAGCCGCGTTATATTGCGCTGCATACGCCGCACGTCTCGCTATTACCGCTGGATCAGTGCTGGAAGCCGGACCAGCCAGATCAGCAGCCGTTTCAGGTGTAAAAGTACGCACGCCCATCAGGTGTCTTACTTTGGCAAACCCTGTTTCATGGTTCACGCTGATCTTTGTTTTACCAGCCCTTCCTTTTTTGGTGGTGATGATTACCACACCGGCCGCCGCTTTCGCACCATAGAGAGCAGCAGCAGAGGCTCCTTTAAGGATTTCGATATTCTCGATATCCTGTGGGTTCAGATCCGCAATACGGCTGGAAGGGTTATCCTGGTTATTGGGGTTACCCGCAGTAGCAGCACCGGTTACATCGTTCAATCCGGCAGGGATACTGCTATTATTGAAGAAGATACCGTCCACTATATATAGTGGCTGTGAGTTACCAAATACGGAAGTGATACCTCTCATCTTCACAGAAATACCACCACCGGGAGCACCGGAGTTGGCGGTGATCAGCGCGCCAGGCACTTTACCACTCAGGGCCGCGTCGAAGGTCTGCGCGGGCGCAGCACCAGACAACTGATTGGCATTGATGGTGACCACAGTATTGGCCAGGTTACTTCTCTTTACAGTAGTAGCCAGACCTGTTACCACAATTTCGTCCAGTTTAGCAAAGTCTTCCTCCATGGTAATGTCCAGGGAAGAACTGCCCGATACCTTAATAGTTTGTGTTTTGTACCCCGTAAAAGAAACGAGAAGAGTAGCGTTCGGCGGAACGCTTAAATTATAGGCGCCACTACCATCGGAGATAGTCCCTCTGTTGGTGCCCTGTATTCTGATAGTTACACCGGGAATTGGTTTGCCATTCACGGCGTCCTTAATTCTTCCTGAAATGTTTTGCTGCGCAAATAGTGCCAGTGTGCTACATAGAAATAGCAACACAAGCAAGCTGGATTTGGGTAGAAGCATAGCTTGTTCGATTTAGATATGATGATGATTGATAAAAAAATGCTACAGGTTCTTTTACTGATCTTGTGATCCGCGATTTCAGATTTTGGTGGTAAACGTGCTATTGGCCATTCTGCTTATTTAACAGTTAACAGTGCATTGTGGTTCCCTGCCGGAATATTCAGCTGCCTGGTTTCCGGGACATCGGCAGGTAGACTTTCATGAAGCGTTTTCTATAACGTTGAATAAGTTCGGCAGATTACGAAAAACTAAAAGCATTTCGTTTTTTTTGTTTGGGTGATTTATACTATATTTTCTGATGACCCATTTCTCCTGCAATAGTTTAGCATTAAACAATAAGATCCCGTAACCGGTTACATAATAAACCGGTTACGGGACATTTTATCTGGTATATAGAATTGATCAGGGTTTTACACTACCCTGTAATGCACCTTTGAGATCTTTGGAAATCAATTTATTCCCGTCAAAGAATGATACAGTGGCTTTATCTTTTATGCTGAATTGCACAGGATTCAGGAGGATTACCTTACCATTGAAATTATCCAGCTTCAGTATTTCTCCCGTGGTATTTCTCTGTACCTGTATATAAGCGATAGCGTTAGGGCCGTCCTTAGACAAGTCTACGTAAAATGTATAGTAATAATCTCCGTCGGTCTGGTATCCTATTTCGGTAAAAGGAGGTTTGAGATCACCTGCCTTGGCAACAGCAATGCTGAAGGAAAACATTGCCAGCATGACAATAAGAAATAGGTTTAGTGCGCGCTTTGTCATAGGGATAGTCTTTAATAATTCGGTAAAAGGTTCGTGTTCCATTACAATTTAACAATTTTTTATATTTAAAAGCAACTTTTATTTGCTATGCAGATAAAAAAGTTTTCCCTGCTCCACGGAAAATTCTTTAAAAAAATTTTCTCCGATGATTATCAACAACTTAATCACGTTCACGCCTGATGGCAGGAAAAAGTTTTTCCTGCTGTTTCCTCCAGGTTTCCAGCCACATATCCCTTTATAAGTCTCATATAATAAATCAATTATGTATTTCTACACCCAACATTTTGGATACTCTTAATATCTACGTCTGCATTTCCCCATTCCATATACTTTAATTTTTTTTTTAACCCTTGTACGCATATCGGGTAATAAATGTTGTCTTATATGCAAAGGGTTCATTCAATACAATGCGCGTTAGATGTTGAATCTACTTTAATAATTCGTGTAACCATAATAATAAAGGTAAAACAGATGAACAGAAGCTTAATGGTTCTTGCAGCCTGCTGCATGACTATGCCAGCCTTTGCACAATCCTTTCAGATTAAAGGAAAGCTCGGAAGATTACAGGCACCAGCCAAGGTATACATTGGTTACACTTTTGACGGCAAAAGTGTATATGATTCAGCAGATGTTGACAATGGTAATTTTTCGTTCGACAAACCGGTATCCTATCCAACTAACATTCTGCTGACTGTAAGCCGGGATGGGGAGCCTCAGACTTTCTTTAATGCAAAAGATATTGCACATCTATATGTAGAACCGGGTTCAATCGTATGGTTAACATCCGACGAAAGTATCGCCAACTTCGATTCTAACGGATCTGCTTCGCAGGATGATTATAAAACGTATGAGAAGTTTATGGCAGATGCAGAGGAAAAACTGACACTGCTGACAACTGAATCATCAAATACATTGCAGAATGACGTATCGGAAAAAGCACTGGCTGCCAAAAGCAACTATATGGAGCATTTCCGTGCTGCAATGGACTACAGAAAACAGAAAATGAAAGAGTTTATCCAGCAGCATCCTGAGATGTATATCAGCCTGGATATCCTTGAAGAATACGCAGGTGCTTTTATCGATTTCCGTGATGTAGAGCCGTTATTTAAATCACTGGCCGACAAAACGAAATCATCCGCAAAAGGTAAAGCATACCTGAAGAAGATCGAAACAGCAAAACAAACCGCGGTTGGAGCTGCAGCACCGGAGTTTTCTATGAAAGATCCTGAAGGTAATAGGGTTGCACTGTCTTCCTTCAAAGGAAAAGTAGTATTCCTGAACTTCTGGGCCAGCTGGTCTGCAGCTTCCAGATTAGAAAATCAGCAGCTGAAACAGATCCTGAAACCTTACAGCCCGAAAGAAGTGACTGTGATCAATGTGGCACTGGAAGAACGTAAGGAACCCTGGGTGCAGGCTATATCAGAAGACAGAATGCCAGGATACAATGTATCCGATCTGAAATTCCTAAGAAACGAGATCGCCGAACTTTACAACGTGTCTGCTGTTCCGCAGAACGTGCTGATAGACGGCTCAGGAAATATTATTGCCAGAAATCTGAAGGGGAGTCAACTGTCAGAGAAATTAGCTGGTATAGTTGGTAAATAAGTAAAAGAGTGTAATCATAACAGGTAGTCATAGTGAATTAATGCAAACCCGGCAGGTGAACACCTGCCGGTTCTTTTTTTATTAAAATTCTACATAGACACGAGAAATTTCAGCTTACCCTGCGTCTTCACATTTCCTTCCAGGTTGATCCTGTAAATATTATCACCCCACTTCTGCCGCACACCTCCATCTTCCTCCGTTTGTAAGGGTACTTTCTCTATACTCGCCACAAGATCTTTTGCCGGATAATGCAGGTAAAAGTCTTTCGATTCACCTCCCTCCTTCCGGTGTATCACTAATACACCCGGCTTTAACACCTCTGTCGGGTAGCAGGTCATCAGATGCTCCGTTACCTTTCCGTCTGCCTCCAGTTGCATATCGTCTTCTATCTGCACATTCTTCCCTTTGTTAAGACGGATACTCCGCTGCCACTTCTTTATACCTGCCTTCTCCGGATAAGCTTCACTGATATCCATTGCCAATGTACTCGCGGATGAACTCCTGTTATACACTACCTTTTCCGCTTTAAACCTGCTGCCTGCCGATTGCGGATAGCCATTCACAGTAGGCACATTATGATAGTCGGAGCGGTTATACCAGATCTCATATCGCTTACTGCTGAAAGTTTTGGCAGTATACGTACCACGTCCTACATCTATCAGCACCGGTAATCCATTATGATACACTACATAATTCCCCACATCATTATGGTTATGACTCTCATCATTATGCCCACCCTGTGCAGCCACAAAGAAACCGTCGGTACTGCCGTTCCTGTCGCGGGCTATCATTACCTGCAGGTCCGGCCACCAGACATCCCCCGGTAATACCAGGCCCTTGTCAGCATGTTGCAGTTCATCCTGCATGAACAATACGAACAGATGCCTGAAATAATGATACCCCCTCGTAGAAGCCGGGTTCTCATTCTTCAGGTAATACGCGCCGAAACGCATCATAGCCGTATCCCCGATATCCTTTCCAAACCGGTAGATCATACTGGCTGCCATACCCGGTTGGGGATCCGCATCAGCAAAATCCAGGAAGTACCGTTCACTGATCTGTGCCCGGTAAATGAACCGGCCCATCTCTCCCACTTTTTTGTCAGCATACACATAGGCAAAGGCATTATTGGTAGCCAGGTTCAGCAAAGAGATATTATCATATAGCGAAGCCGCCGCTGCACCCCAGTATCCGGGGCCTTCATCACAGCCGCCATCAGCAGGATAGGGATTCAGGAACTCGTCCAGCACGCTCAGCAACTTTGACACCGCTGCTACCCGTTTATTGTCATCCTTTTCCAGCAGCAATACGGAATTCAGCCAATTAGAACAGATCCATGGATTCCAGTTGTTGGGACGCCTGCCACTACCACTTGTACTCATCCATCCGTGATGTTTCGTCATCAATGGCTCGAAGATCCGTTTATTGGTTTCATAATAGATCCGTTTCCTGATCTGAGGGGAAACCTTGTCCAGCTCCTCCCCCAGGAAATAATCCACCCATGAAAGTAAGGTAGCCGTCTCCGCAGAGAAGAGCTCCACAAAGGGTGCTGACACATCCATCAGTCCATCGAAAGATCTTGGCAGATGTGCAGGCGCTCCCCAGAAAGACTCCTCGCAGATAGACCATACGCCATTCACTACCGGATCAATAAAACGACCCTTATGCTCGTACACTTCTGCAAGCAGCAGAGTGCCCAGCACCTCTCTTTTTTTACCGCTGATGTCCTGGTACTCTGTACGGTTCCCATTACGGATAATGAGTAACGATTTCACAGCGGGGATACCCGGCCATTCATAATTCAGGTATGCCTCCGCTTTTTTAATAATAGCCGCTCCAATAGCAGGATCAGCTTTCTCCCATCCCGCCCGGTTCTCCATATGCGGAAATGGTTCCCATTTGTCGTGAGGGATCAGCTTCTCTGCCAGTTGTGCCGGCGTATACCGGCCACTCAACAGGTTCTGCGCAGACAAATGACTCCCCAACAACAGCAGCATGCAGGTGTAAACGATGAATTTTTTCATGAGACCTTTTGTTTTTTAGTATGCCCAATCTGTGAGCAGCAATAAATTATTCCGGAAGTCCCCGTGCTGTTTCCTGAGTGCAGCCAGATCGATATCTATATACTTCTTCGCCGCTACCTCTGACAGTTCGAGGAAATCTTCATCATGTTTTGGTTTGATCTGCTGATAATCCCAATCTTTCTTTCCGGTTGCATATGGCAGCAACCAGGTGTAGGCTTTCTTCAGGCTTTTCTTACCGGGACTTTCATAATTCCAGAGATCAACATCTACATTTTCTGCCAGTAAGGCCAGTTCAAAAAAAGCCCGCAGATTAAACAGGGAATAGTTCCAGGAAAGTGTTCTGGCCAGCTCTTTCGGCTGGCGCCCATCAGTTTCCAGCTGAAGGTCTATCCGTTTCCGGGTCTGCTCTTCTAACATTTGCCTGGCCAATTCCCGCTGGCCAGTGAACAAGGCAATCATTACCTGTTGTACATCATACCAGGTACCATGATTGTTCATTTCATCCGCCTCATCCAATCCTATAGGACTTGTACGCATCCATTGCAGAAACTCCCTGTACCATTCCTGGATACCTTTATACGTTTCAGCAGATAAAGACTTTGAGTCCTTCAGTAACTGAACACCATCTATGAGCATAGTCACATTATGAGTATCAATCAAGCCTATACCTCTGCCATCCGTAATGCCAGGAATGGCCTGCGCATAATTCAGGTTCGGGTTCATCCGCGTAGTAGGATCGAGGAACCAGATGCGCAGCAACTCCACCGCATGTGCCGCGTACTTTTCATTCCCGGTGTAAAACCAGGCCAGTCCCAGGAAATATACATCCCGGGACATGGCATTCTGGTACTCATCATCTTTGATGGCATAGCGTTCCGGATTGACCTGCCCATCCTTACGGATATAAGGCAATCCGTTCGCTTTACTTGTGTCAGGCCACCAATAGGGACCGACACTCATATAGTCATGCTTATCGCCACTGGGCGGCGCCTTATCCTTATATACTACAGAATAAGGCCCGTTCTTCAGTGACTTATCAGCTATGGAAATCAGTTCTGCCAGCGCCTGCTGCATAGCCGGCTCCTGCCGCGCGATCTTTCGTTTCCCTTCCAACAGCTTCCCTGGTTTGATCAGGAAAGTTTCCGGCGGCGACTGCGCCATCAGGGTGTTCATGCAAACAAACAAAGCCAGGACCAGCATAATACAAACCTCTAATACAGGCATCCTCATAAAAGCATTAATTTATTTAAGCGTATAACGTTTCATACTGATAGTAGCACTCTTCTTCCCGTCATCCACCTTATTCATATAAATGTACGCACGGTATTTCCCATCCGCCGTCTCTACCCAGGCGCCCGCTTCCGATTTAAGATTGATGGCATAATCAGGAGAGCCCTTCATATCAAGTTGCTGGAAATCCACGTCGTCAATATAAATACCGTACTGCAGGCGTGCAAGATGCTGGTCCCTGAGGTTCCAGGTCTTACGGATCTTCGTATCCCTGTTCACGCCCGTCGGCAATACAACACCGGGAAGATAAGTAGTATCCGCAGCCGGCGATACAAGTGCATGGTTAAATGAGATACCGGAAATAGATCTGTACAGGTATACAAGGTCTATTTTGGCCGCATTCTTAGCAGCATCCGTTTCATTATAAACAGCCATATCCGCAATGGAGATATAGCAGGCGTCCGCGTTCTTCACCGGCAGATCCAGCACCATATCCATATTGGAAATAGTATATGGTCCCATTGCATAGGAAACCGTCTCCCCGTTACTGCTCTTTGCCGAGAAAGTGAACTTCACCTCTTTCCCCTTTGCGGCGGGAGGTATCACATAGTAATACCTCAAGGTCACCGCATTGGTATCTTTCGTAAATGTAACCTTCGTAACAGCACCCTCATTCACAGAGGGATCCCCGATAGGAATGCCCACATCCTCTCCACTGCCATTTGTATAATAAGACTTGTTCTCCAGGTAAGTCGCCGCATCACCTTGAATAGATGCTTCCACCTGTGCAGACACAAGCTTACCTTTTGTTGCAGGCAGTGCCATCGCGTAGGCAAATTCTATTTTCAGGCCTGCCACATTAGGTCCCAGCGTTCTTTTGATACAGTCATTCCCCAGCTCATTCTTCGGCTGCGGAACAGTGTATTTGTCGTCCTTACACGCTACCATCGAAAGGCACAGCGGGAAGAACCATAATATATATCCGAGAAATTTAGCGTTCATAAAAGCATGTTTAAATGTAAATACTACCTTGGCTGCACAGTAACGATCACCTTATAGGTCTTTCTTACCTGCCTGTTGCCTGAGATAACTGTATATGTCCTTGGATTGGCCAGGTCGGAAAAATCAGTAAAGCCGGTGATCTTCGGATCCAGTTTGGCATCTGTTACCAGTGTAAACTGTGGAAACAGGTTCTTCAGGTCCGTGCCGAAAAACACAGTTACATTGACAGTACAAGCCACCGTATCTATCACGGCATTCTTGGTACGCACGGTCTGGAAATCGGACCCCAGCAATTCAAAATTGCTGACATAACACTCCGCACGGGTAGTGATCAGCAGGCCATCTTCATCAATAGGGATATCCTCTTTTTTGCAGCCCATCCAGCCAAAAGCAGTGATAAGCAGTAATAAGAGCATAGTGGAATATCTTTTCATCGTGTAGAATTTTAATAAGTGAATAATTACAGCCAGGGCGTATTCTGTGTCAGGTTAGGGTTCCTGTTACGCTCACCCGGCGGTATCCTGAAAATGTAGCATTGCTGGTACTCCCGCTCAGACATATTCTGGAAATAGCGGGACATCTGTACGCCATAGCTATCGATACGCCATACGCCATTACCATAGGGAGGATTCCATACTCTTTCAATAGCTCTCCACCGGCGGAGGTCAAATGAACGTTGTCCCTCTCCGAACAATTCAACAATGCGCTCCTGTTCAATAGCGCTGAAAAACGCCTCTTTGCTGGCTGTTTTATCTGCTGCCAGTGGTGGCAGGTTGCCACGGTGGCGTATCCTGTTCACCAGGGCAATAGCATCTGCCTGCGGACCATTCAGGGCATTCGTAGCTTCGGCATACATCAGGTAAACATCCGCCAGGCGCATTACAGGGTAACTATAGGTACCATCGCTGCGACCCAGTCCTGCTGTATTACGAAGGAATTTACGCAACACATAACCTGAGTTGCAACCGTCAGTATTATAGGTCGTGTACTGCGCCCCATCGATAGTAATGGGCTGATTCCAGGTCTTGTAAATGAATGGTACCCAGCCGGTCGATTTCAGGGAGATCATACCAACGCTCACTTCGAAATCCCACATAATGGAAGACTTCATCCTGTAATCACGGTTTGCATAGCTTTGGGGATTTACAGCCGAATTAGGAGCAGTTCTCGCGCCGGCAGTAGTAGGATTCATCGGGATCAGTTTGGGCGTAAAATCGCCTGTAATGGTCGACTGATACCTGTCTGCAATCTCATAACGGGGAGATACCCAGCATTGAGAACCTTCATGGGAACGACCAGCTACATCACGCATCAGTTCTT
Source organism: Chitinophaga filiformis (assembly GCF_900102545.1). Classification (GTDB taxonomy): domain Bacteria; phylum Bacteroidota; class Bacteroidia; order Chitinophagales; family Chitinophagaceae; genus Chitinophaga; species Chitinophaga filiformis. Next base: position 307,815 of record NZ_FNBN01000002.1, read on the forward strand.
CTCCCTGGTTGGTACCCGTACCACCATGCGTGAAGGCCATGATCATTTCTGCGTCTCCGTTGGCAACAGGTGTGAACAGGTAGTAGTAGTTAGGCAGTTTGTCAGCCTTTCCCAGTATATCACATTCACCCGGTTCTCCGCCCCTGAAAAGCGTAAGACCATATTCATTGATCACTTTATTAAAATCATCCGCAGCCGCCCTGTAAGCCGTGTTTCCTTCACCTTCATCCGGCGTGAAGGTATCCAGCTCAGGCCAGCCGAATTTGTTCCAGCATGCCCAATACAGTTCTACCTTACCACGAAATGCCAATGCTGCCGGTTTTGAAGCACGACCAAGTTCGGGCGCCTTTGCCGGTAGTTTCTCAAAAGCATAGCTCAGGTCAGCGATAATGGAGTCCTTCACCTGTTTCAGCGGAGTGCGCGTCATATTGGCTACTTCTGCATTATCATAGATCACATGGTTGATATACGGCACATCCCCCCACATGGAGATCAGGCGGAAATAGACCATCGCCCTCAACAGGCACGCTTCTCCCACTACTCTTTCCAGTTGTGCCCGTGAAGTTTCACTGGCCGTGGGCAGCATCTTTCGCACGTTTTCAATTACGTAGTTGGCACGGTGTACGCCGCCATAAAGACGCTCATACATTTTGTCAAAGTTGTCGCCGTAACCCGAAGGACTATAATCACCGCCATTATAGGCGTCCCCCTTTTGCAGGTTGCCACTGGTCGTACTCGTTCCACGGGTCCTGATATATTCTCCCTGTCCGTCGAAATAGTAATCACGGTCAAAAAGCGGTCTGATATCCGCATAGGCCCCCATCAGGGCATAAGTGGCATCTGCCTCTGTTTTCCAGAAGGACGCGGTGCCCAGCTCTGTGGTAGGCTCCCTCTTCAGCAGGTCTTTCGTACAGCTGCTGGTAAAGAAGGCCCAAAAACACAACATACCGGCTATATATATATTAACAGTTGCTTGTTTCATGATCATTACATTTATAAACTTATGTTTAAACCCATCGAATAAGATCTGTTCAACGGATACGCATTACTTCTGTTACCTGTCAGCTCAGGATCAAGTCCGCGGAAAGAAGTAATCGTAGCAATATTCTCAGTCGCACCATAAATGCGGAAATTGGCAAGACCAATCCTCTCCAGCAACTTCTTGGGAAGACTGTACGACAGCATAATATTCTTGAGGCGGATATAACTAAGATCATCCAGCCAGAAAGAGGTTTCCACCCTGTTGTTACTGCCACCCAGGCGGGGCCATTCACCATTGCGGTTTTCCACTGACCACGGATTATTCCAGTGGTTCCAGCTCGAAGCATAACGCTGTAAACCGAAGTTGATATTGTTATAGTTATTTATCCAGAAATCCTTACGGCCGGTAGCTCCTGTTATAAGGCAGGACAGTTGAATACCTTTCCAGGAAACTATGGGACTCAATGCAGCCATCGTCGTAGGCCTGTCACGCTGTACATTAGGATAGGCCTTCATGTCATTACCATCAATACGTCCGTCACCATTCAGGTCTTTACGGATAAGATCTCCCGGAGAGGCGCCCTGTGGTGTATGACTATACACATCCTGCCAGGTCTGCGCAATGCCCACATCCTCATACGTATACAGGAAATGATAAGGCATATCCAGGAATACCCATCCCCTGCTGAGGAACTCGTTCCATTTCTCCAGCGTAGTAGTATTATAGGATGCATTAAAGTTAAATCCGTAATTGAATGCTCCTGCCTTATCTGACCAGGTCAGATTCAGCTCAACACCCTGGTTGCGCAGGTTACCAATATTCTTACGCGGTGCGGTATATGCACCTGTGAGCAGGATAGACATCTCCGACGGACGGTTCATGCCTGTTGTAAGACGGTTGTAGTAATCCAGTTCCATCGTCAGGTGGTTATCAAAGAAGCCGAGGTCCAGACCAAGATTCAGTACCTTGGTAGATTCCCAGGACAGGTCTGTGTTCACCATCTTCTGATTAACAAAACCTTTCGTGATAGTACCGTCTATCATGTAATTGCTTGCCGCCAGTGTACCCTGTTGCTCATAACGGCCTACGCCACTATTATTACCCAAACCGCCATAAGAGACGCGAAGTTTACCGTTACTGAGGAAACGATGTGTAAACGCATTAATGAAACCTTCTTCTGTAAAGCGCCATCCTACAGCCGCTGAAGGGAAAAAGCCGTATTGATGTCCCGGAAGGAAACGTGAAGAACCATCATAACGGAAGTTTGCTTCAAACAGGTACTTACCGAAAGCGGTGTAGTTCACACGACCAATATAGGAGCGAAGCCCTTCTGTACTGGAGTTTCCTCCGGTAGACTGTATATCCGTCAGCGCCGCATCCACTTCATGTAAAGTAGGATACAACCTGTCATTACGCGAAGTACCCTGATAACGGTCGTACCAGAACTCTTCACTGTATACGCCCAACAGACTGATGTCATGATTGGAACCAAAGCTGTGCTGATAGGTCAGGCGTCCGTTCAGCATTGTCTTATAACCGGTATTGGTATAGTTACCCACGCCGGCATTGTCGCCAACATATACCCGGCTCCCGAAATTCCCCGTCTGAAAGTTGAAAGAACGGTTGGGAATACTGGCATTCCATCGGAACTGGTTATAATAGTTCAGTGTATAGTCGACGCGACCTGTAAGTCCTTTAATCGGTTCCCAGTCCACATATGCCATCGCGTTCGCCTCCTGCCTGTTCTGGCGGTTCAGCATGTTCTGGTATACCGTGTATGGATTGTATGCCTGCGGATCTTCATTGTACGCCATTACCCCCCCATAATATCCCGTCAGGGGATCATAAGGTGTAATACCCGCGATAGCATATTGCAGGTCAAAACCGGCCGTATTGGTGGCGTCATCATCTGTATAACCATCTGCCAGCGCATAGGTATACTTAGACCAGTTGCCATTGAAACGCAGACCAGCATTTATATTCTTACGCAGTTTATTGTCATAATTGAAACGGACATTGTATCGCTTGTAATCATTATTGATCTGCAATCCTTTTTCATTCATAATACCTGCGGACATGAAGAAGTTCGAATTCTCTGTTCCTCCTGATGCAGAGAGATTATAATTCTGGAGCTGCCCATCACGCATGATAACATTCCACCAGTCGGTATTGGGAAAGCGCAATGGGTCTACCATGCCCATGGCCATCCACTGGTCTATGGTACCATCTTTAAAATAATAATCGTCCCTTTTGGTGTTTACCGCGGCAGCCCGCTGATGTAAGGTCAGCGCCCGGGCGTAGTCAGCCATAAACTCATATGAGCGGGTAGGCACTTCAACGGCATATCCACCGGTGAAACTGATGGTGGTTTTCCGCTGTCCTTTTCCCGACTTAGTGGTGATCAGGATAACTCCATTCGCTGCCCTGGAACCATAAACTGAAGCAGAGGTAGCATCTTTTAAAACAGAGATGGTCTCAATATCATTCATATTAATGCGGTTGATGTCCACATCAGGCATACCGTCCACTACTACCAGCGGACTGGCATTATTAACAGTACCCAATCCGCGGATGATCAGGCTTGCGGCATTGTTGCCCGCCATCCCGGAAGATTGTGTTACTGAGAGTCCGGGCACAAGTCCGGACAAGGCAGAAGATGTATTAGGCAATGCCCTGCTGGTGATCTTTTCATCCATTTTTACAACGGAGACGGAGCCTACAAGATTCACTTTCTTTTGAGTGCCGTATCCTACCACGACTACCTCACCTAAAGCTTTCTGATCCGATTCCAGGGTAATATCAAATTTCGCCTGACCGGAAAAAGGAATCTCTTTCTTCTGAAATCCCATGGAGGAAAAGACAAGCGTTCCTTTACTTTTAGTCACGCGCAGGCTATAGGTACCAGCTTCATTTGTAACGGTACCGGAGGAAGTACCCTGCAATGAGACGCTGACACCAGGTAGTGGCTGTTTGTTCACATCTGTAACGCGCCCGTTGATAATTCTGTATTGTGTAGTGTCCTGAAAATAGATAGCAGCTGGCGCTCTTAAGTTGGTTGCTGCAGCTTTTGTAAATGATCCTGCTGAAAGGAGGAGAACAGGCAGAATACTTCTGGCATGGAGCCATCGTACCCCCAGTCCCATGGGGAGTAAATGATTAGTCATAACGTTGGTATTTAAAGACAATAAAAGGCTGCTGCCGTGTACACCGGCATATAAGACATAAAGGTCTGCACCGGATTTTACCGGCGTTTAAGACAATAAAAGGCTTATGCCGTATATCACCGGCATGTCATCACAACACTCCGTCTCCGGAATGCAAACGTTTGCACACTAGGAGCTGCTGATAACTGTTTTGTTAAGTGAATTTGTCATACGTGGAATGATTTTAAATTTCTGACAAGATTTGGTTCGTAAGGGAATAACTCTTCTACAGCATATATAGTTCGTCAATACAAATGTAATAAAAAGGCAATCGATTGCAACAAAAATATTAAAAAGCTTTTATAATAATTCATAACCTGAGCGTAAGTTATACAACTGGTTATGTCACAATAAGTTAGGGGCTACGTAAATTACTGCTGCCCTTCCCAGAGCTAACAGTGGGTCTGCGGAATGCTCATCTTCACATAAGTGGAAGAAGTATTGCTTCCGTGAGCCGTTTCTGTATCGCCATATCAGATGTTGTACATACAACGCAAACGCCCCTATTCAGTACGCAGGAACAACAGTATTTATTATTACTACGGATAAAAAAAGTAGATACATCCAGGTACTTACTATCTGATGAAAGTCCCGGCGAAAGATGTCAGGCTGAATGCTTATCTTGGTTGGCTCAATTACTATTCCACTATGCGGTTTTTCTCAGCCATAAGAGTTACGTGCACGCTCACTATTGCCTGCTTTTTATTGTTACCATGTATCCAGGTATCCGGACAGGGAGGTCCTGTTGTCAAAACACCACGTGGGTACATCCGCGGTATAGAAGAGAAAAGCATTTTCGTTTTTAAGGGCGTACCATACGCAGCTGCTCCTACAGGCAACCTTCGATTTAAAGCGCCTATGCCGGTGCTTCCCTGGAAGGATACACTTTCCTGCACTCAATTCGGCCCCGTGGCAGCACAATATGCAGGAGATACGAAAACAGTAAAAGGTGAAGAAGATTGCCTGCAGCTTAACATTTACACACCTTCGCTAAAGCCCGCTAAAAGCCTCCCCATACTGGTATGGGTACACGGCGGTGGTATGACCGGCGGTAGCGGTATCGGACAGAATGGACATTCCTTTTCCCATAGCGATAGCATCATTACCATCACCATCAATTACCGCCTCGGGGTATTGGGTTTCTTATACCTGAATGATGTGGCAGGTTATAAGACAGCAGGCAATAATGCCTTACTGGATTGTATCATGGCCCTGAAATGGATCAGAGAGAATATAAAAGCATTCGGCGGCGATCCTTCCCGTGTAACACTCATCGGGGAATCGGCAGGCGCGAAACTGATTTCCTCATTACTGGCAACGCCCGCCGCCAAAGGATATTTTAAGCAGCTAATTCTCGAAAGTGGTTCCGTCAACTGTATCCGCGATACCGCTACAGCAAAAGCCATCCGTAAACGGCTGATGGATACGCTTGGCATTTCCAATCCTGTAGAGCTCCTGCAATTACCGACAGCAACACTGATTAAGGCACAGGCTAAAGTATTAGGTGGCGCCAAAGGCACCAACTATTTCGGTCCTGTTCAGGATGGCATCCTGATCAAAACCGATGCTTTACACTACGTCACGAATCACCCGGATAAAAATGTCCGCGTATTGCTGGGTACCAACAAGGCAGAAGCACTCCTGTTCATGAATATTGACAAACGGCTTTACACGCCAGATTCGACGGTATTGAGCGACTGGTTCGGGGATAATTATAAATACAGTTACAAAGCCTGGCAGGACATGCACCAACTACCCCAGGATACAGCAGCCATTATCACCTTAAGCCGGTACATGTACCAGATGCATACCTACCGCCTGGCCAAAGCATTGGCTGCAGCAGGCTATAAGACATGGATGTATTCATTCGAACAACCCAACAAAGGCGCTCCTGCTACCCATGCGGAGGAGTTACAATACGTCTGGTATGAAGCCGGTCATGGCACACCAGCCAATATTCAACTGGCTGTGCTGATGCACAAACACTGGGTAGATTTTATAAAAGGCCGTCCGCTCTGGCATAAGTATGACAGCAAGCATATGGGAATGATCTTTAAAGAAGAAAGCCACGAAGCTATTATGGATGATTATGAAGATCCGGCTCATCCAACGATGGGATTTATTTTACATTGATATAAAAACAGGTTGAAAAGAGAAACCGCATTTTAGACATACGCCTGAGATGCGGTTCTTCTTTTAGCTAGTCTTAACAGTATTAAGCCTTTCTTTGGGTTAAATGGTCGGCATTCCTCCTGTAACCGGCACGGTAGCGCCCGACATGTAACTAGCTTCCTGTGATGCCAGTAAAACATATACTGCTGCCAGCTCAGCCGGCTGACCAGGACGTTTCATTGGTGTCTGCGCACCAAACTTTGCTGTCTCTTCTGCTGAAAAGCTGGCAGGTATCAGCGGTGTCCAGATAGGTCCCGGCGCCACGCAATTCACGCGGATGCCCTTTTCACCCCACAACTGAGCCAGTGTGGCTGTAAAGTTCTGGATAGCAGCCTTGGTCAGGGTGTAAGGAATGAGTGTAGGTTTTGGAGTGTATGCATTGACAGAAGTCGTATTGATGACAGCACTACCCGGTTTCAGGTGAGGCTCTGCCGCCTTACACAGATAGAACATGGCAGTCACATTCACCCGGATTGTTTTATCCCATTCCTCACTCGAGATATCCTGCAGAGATTCATGCGCTACCTGGAATGCAGCATTATTCACCAGGATGTCCAGTCCGCCGAACTCACGTACAGCCTTGTCCACCATCTCCTTGCAAAGCGCTTCATCACTGATATCTCCCGGAAAAAGAATCGCTTTCCTTCCCTCCTTTTCCACATAAGCAGCAGCCTCCTTTGCGTCCTCCTCTTCATTCAGATAAGAGATCAACACATCAGCGCCTTCCCTGGCGTAAGCAATGGCCACGGCCTTCCCTATTCCTGAATCGCCGCCTGTAATAATTGCCTTTCTTCCTATCAGTTTACCACTTCCTTTATAGGTGTTCTCACCATGATCCGGTTTAGGCGTCATTTTCTGTTCCAAGCCCGGTAATTGCTGTTCCTGTTCTATAAATTCAGGCTGAGGATACTGTTCAACCGGGTTAACAATGACCGTATTTTTCCCTTTTATTTCAGTTGCCATGACATATTTATTTAAAAGGTTCACAATGTATCCCATCATCAGACAGGTAGACTCTTAACCCGTAAATTCAATGCCAGAGAATATACGCTCGCCATATTCGCTTAAAAATGTTCGGATATCCCCTTAAAGCAGAGTTAGATTGTTGCCGGGAATCGTCATCCGTGTAAACATTTGTACACAGTAGCAATGGATCAGCTTCGCTGTTTCGGGGCATAGACTGACCTGTCTCCCCCTCAGAATTGGCCCGTTTGCCACCCCTGATTTCAGATAGCGCAGCGTAAGTTTGCTGCCTAAACGACTCATCAATGCAAATCAGATCATTGATTCTTTTATTCCTTGTAATGACAACACACTTGCAAATGAACGCACAACACGAGACAGGACATTATGCCACTGTAAATGGCCTGAAGATGTACTATGAGATCCATGGTAAGGGTATGCCGCTGGTATTGCTGCATGGCGGAGGTTCTACGATAGCATCCAACTGGAGCCGTATCCTGCCGGAACTGGCCAAAAACCACCAGGTAATTGCTGTGGAATTACAGGCACATGGACATACGGCAGACATTGACCGTCCTTTAAGTTTTGAACAGGATGCAGACGATGTAGCGGCATTACTGAAACAATTGCACATTGAAAAAGCTGATATAATGGGTTTCAGTAATGGAGGTACCACCACCTTGCAGATTGGTATCCGTCATCCGGAACTGGTGAACAAACTGATACTTGCTTCAGCCCTTTACAAAAGGGAAGGCATGATGCAAGGATTCTTCGAAGGAATGGAACATGCCAGCTTCGATCAGATGCCGCAACCGCTGAAAGATGCTTACCTGAAAGCCAATCCCGATCCTAAAGGTCTGGACGCCATGTTCCACCGCGATGTAGCCAGAATGGTTGGCTTCAAAGATATCAGTGATGAACAGATCAAAAATATCCAGGCGCCTGCATTGGTAATAAACGGCGATAAGGATGCCGTACTCGCCGAGCATGCCTTTAAGCTATCCCGTATATTACCACATGCTGAGCTGGCAATATTACCTGGCGGACATGGAGACTATATCGGGGAGATCTGTGCTCCGGACAGGAATAGTAAAATCCCGGATCTTGTAGTAGCGATGATAGAAAAGTTCCTTAAAAATTAGGCCTGCAAAATTAAAGATGAACAAAAAAATAAAGCCGGTAAGAAATTACCGGCTCGCTACTAGACTAGCTAAAAAGGTTAACAATGTCTGGATGGTGCAAATGATTGTCTATCTGGGAACATACCAATAGTCATTCTGAGGGTATCTCTTGACTCATTAGTATTTGGGTATCACAGGACGATAATAAAAACTAACCAACTTGAATAGTATATAAGATCTCATTTATCGGATTTAGGATGATTTATCATGAATATTTAAAATCACTTATTAAAAACACTTAAGCCCATTTATCGCGTCGCCAGGATCACTGATTACAGCCTTTCTCTCACCTGGAACATTTAAGATCACTTATCAAAAACACTTAAACCCATTTGTCACGTCGCCAGGATCACTGATTACGGCCTCTCTCTCCTGGAACATTTAAGATCAATTATCACAAACGCTTAAGAGCATTTATCAAGCCTCGAGGATCATCTATTAGGGCTGCCTAAAATTGCTCGTTTAAGACACTCCGGATCGCCCATCCCAAGCACTTAAGATCACCAAATTTTAAAATTACCGGTCACGGTCCAATGTTCTTATCTTGAGTAAATCACTTATCCTCAGGCAGCGATAACCGATATATGCCATCTTCTTTCGAATACCTGAGATTATTCACCAACGCATATTGCTTTAAAAAGACCTCCACGGGCATATCACGATCAATGGAAACTCTTGCCCGTCTCTCACCGATAGCAGGATCAAATTCAACTTTTTCTCCATAGTACCTGATCACCGCCTTTTCCACATCAGCTATTCGTGCATCCGGCAGGTCAATCACCCGTTCTCTCCACTCCTCCACCTTCTTCATATCAGATGGCTGCACCTGCAATCGTTCTCCTTTGTAAACAGCTTCCTGTCCGGGTTCAAGATCTACACTTCCACCTTTTCCTTTCACATGGACATTGCCTGCGAACAACGATACCTGCAACTCTTTTTCGTTGTATGATTTGATATTAAAACTGGTACCCAATACTTCCACTACCTCATTTTGCAGGTGAACGATGAACGCCTGCTCATTCTTTGCTACTTTCAGGAATGCCTCTCCGCGCAGCGACACCTCTCTTTTCCCTTTTCCGAAACCAACCGGCCAGCTTAGTACGGACCCCGAGTTCATATGAACGAGCGTACCATCACTCAGTTTAATTTTATACTCCCTTCCCCAGGGCACGATCAGTTTAACACTGTCCTTCCCCCCAACAACCTCAGCGAGCGGTAATGTTTCAGTTCCATTATAAGTAAATGATCCGCTGGCGTCTATCTCGCCACCCTGACCATTGAGTGCTATCACTTTCCTGTTAAGATCCAACCATACGCTCTGACTCTTAGCGAATAATGACTCCGGTTTGCTTTTTTGTCCGGAATAATAGAACACCGTAAACAGCGTCCCCATCAAACAGGCTGCCGCCAGTGAAATGGTCACCATCCGGCGTATCCTGCCTCTTTTATGTAGCTGGGCATTGCCCATTTCAATGATCTTTTCTGCAGAAGTGGTCCTTATTTGAAGGATCTCGCTTATCTGCGGGTCCAGGGTCTTATGCATCTGTTCCGATAATGCTCTCACCTCTGAAGAAGTTCTCATTAGCTCCTGCAACTCCACACGCTCTTCACTGGTGATCGACCCGGTTATTTCGGCAATTATGAGGGCTTCAGTTTTCAAGTTTCTTTTTTTCATGGTTATACTATTATAGACATGACTGAGATAAAAAATAGATGAAAAGGATCAAAAAAATTTTTGAGCCCCCTTTGGCCTTTCTGGAACCAAGCTCCTTCCTGATAAAATTCGCAGCATTCTGTACATGTGTCTTTAAGGTCGCTTCCGTTACTCCAGTTATGGCCGCAGCCTCTTTATAACTCATTTGTCCAAAATAGATCATTTCAAAAGCCTCCCGGCTCTTCTTTGGCACTTTCTTCAGGGCTTCCCTTATCTGTGCCACGCGTTCACTCTCCTTGTCGAAAGGTGGCAGTTCCACCAGCGACAGATCCGCGTCCTCTGAATATTGCAGCTTTCTCAAAGCCTGTTTCCTGTTTCTGCCGGATTTAGTGATGCTCTTGTTATGAGTCGCAGAAATGAGATAGGCTCTCAGTTCTCCCCGGATCCTCAGTGTGCCTTTTCTTTTCCATATTTCCAGAAACAGCTCCTGCACAATATCTTCCGCATCTTCCGGGTTCTTGAGATAGTACATAGCACATGCCTTAACATCTTTGGCATACAGCTCGAAGAGCAGGTTAAAGGCCCTCTCATTGCCCTCATTAAGCTGCCTGATCAATGTGGCATTGTCTGGTATTTGCATATAAGTTTGATTTCGGTTTTTTCATATACGTGAACGTGATATTCGTATTACAAAATGCTGACAACGCAATTTCTGCGTAGTCTGGCAATAAATTAAATTGTCTTGGGATTATCATAAGATTGCAGTGAAAGCGTCGAGTCAGGAGAAAGTGTACTAAATTAGCCATAATCATTCTGATAATAAAATTATCCAATTTTTGATGCCCGGTCTATATGTTATGAAAGGCTTTACCACAACTACTTTGGAATAATTCACAATTTTTCCGGCCAAAGAACCACCAAAAAAAAGCACAACTATTGTTCATCTGATTAGCTAATAAAAATTGTCTACCCGAGGGGAACATACTGATATTTAATAAAAACTATACACGAGAGATATGCAACTTTTCAAGAGGCATGCCAGCGCGTTATATCCCATGCTGTTACTCCAGATCTCACTATACTTATCCACTGCGGTTAATGCGCAGGACACCTCATCCCTCGCCGCCATGAAGGTGAGTTTATCTGTACACAACATCGCTTTACATGATATCTTTGATAACATCAGCTCACAGACGGGGCTTCATTTCTTTTACTCCCGGGACCATCTTAACGACAGTGAAAAATATAGCTTCCGTGCGGCAGATGAACCGGTACTGGCAGTCGTTAATCGTTTAGTCAACAAAAAAGGTTTCGCCTGTAAAGTGGAAGGAAAGATGCTCGTCGTCTATAAATTACCATCTACTACAGGCACCCAGCCAGAAGAACATGCCTCTACTGCCACTACTGACGCAAAATCATACCGTCTGCATGGGCAAGTGCTGGACAGCTCCGGTAAACCATTACCCGGAGCCACCATCTTAATAAAAGGTACCCGTAAAGGATACACTGCTAAAGAAGATGGGCAGTTCTTCTTTTCGGCCACCTCACCTCATCCAGTCCTTCAGATCAGCTTTACCGGTTTCGGTACAGAGGAATATCCTGTCACTGATCCTGACAAAGATATCACCGTGGTGCTTCAGCGGCATACCAGTCCTCTCGACGAAACAGTAGTTATTGCATATGGTACCACTTCCAAAAGACTGAATACAGGTAACGTCGCGAAGGTCGCTGCCAGTGATATAGAAAAATACCCTGTAAGTAATCCGCTGCTTACCCTTCAGGGCAGAGTACCCGGTCTGACCATTTACCAGTCCAGCGGCGCGCCGGGCACTCCGTTAGATATCCGTCTCAGGGTACAGAACTCATTTCTGAGCAACAATACTCCGTTGATTGTCGTTGACGGCATTCCGTTACCCGCCGGCAGTCAGAATATCAACCTGCTTACATCCCATCCTAACAGTAGTGTAGGACTGTTCTCCATCTTTAATAACATGGACATTGCCAGTATTGAGGTATTGAAGGATGCGGACGCGACCGCCATCTACGGTAGCCGTGGCGGGAATGGCGTTATTGTTATCACCACAAAACGTGGAACGGCAGGCAAACTGAAAGTCAGGGCGGATTACACCATGGGAGTCAGCCAGGCCAGTAGTAAACTCAGCTTACTTAATACACCACAATATCTAAAGGTAAGACGTGAAGCCTTCAGAAACGACGGGATCATGATCACCAATATTCCGGGAGATCCCGGCTATGCCCCTGATATTCTATCCTGGGATACAACACGTTATACCGATTGGCAGAAATGGCAGATAGGGCGCAACGCGCCTACCAGTAATGCAAACCTGTTCCTGTCTGGTGGCAACGAAACCACTCAGATGATGATGTGTCTTGGCTTCTACCGGGAAGGCACTGTTTATCCGGCCGATATGGCTTACCTCAGGGGAACGGCCAGTTTTTCATTTAATCACAGATCGGCTGATAACAGATTCAAACTCGGTGTATACACGAATTATGCAAAAGACAGGAATGATATGTTCAACAGTCCTATTTCAGCGATACTATTACCTCCCGATGCACCGAAACTATACGACGGGAATAATCAAATCAACTGGATTGAGGGAAACGAACCGTTCCGGAACCCGGCAGCAGAATACCTGAAAACTTATACACACGAAAAGGAAAATCAGATCGTCAACCTCAATACAGAATATTCAATTCTGCGGGATTCTAAACAGGACCTTAAAATAAAATTCAACCTGGGTTATAATAGTACCTCAGCGAATGAAAACTTAAGGATTCCTAAAGCATCTCAGAATCCCTATCTTGCTGACAACATCACAGGAACATCCTCTTTCGGTAACAATAACTTCAAAAGTTATCTTACAGAACCACAAGCAGAGTATTACCGCCGGATTAAGGACGGAGAACTGACCATTCTCGCAGGAGCATCCTTTCAGTATACCAGTAATTATACATCCACTATAGTTGGACAGGGCTATACTAATGATGCCTTGTTATCCTCAATCGATGGAGCAGCCGTTATAGCCAGTAAACTTACAAACCGTATTGAGTATAAATATGGCGCTTTCTTTAGCAGGATCACTTATAAACTCAGGAACAGATATATTGTGAATCTCTCGGGAAGAAGGGACGGTAGTTCCAAATTCAGTCCCGAGCACCGGTTTAGCAACTTCGGTTCAATAGGCGCTGCCTGGATCTTTTCAGAAGAGCCCTATTTTAAAAATGAACTGCCTTTTCTCTCCTTTGGTAAATTGCGGTCCAGCTTTGGTGTTACAGGCAATGATCAAATAGCCGATTACAAATTCCTGGATACCTGGTCTCCCACCCTTGGCAATCCCTATCTAAATACAACAACTATGCAGCCGGATGCACTCTATAACCCCGCTTACAACTGGGAAAGGACCAAAAAGATTGAAGCGGCACTTGAACTTGGCTTTTTCAAGGATCGACTGATCGCGTCAATTGCCTACTTTCGAAATAGAAGTGATAACCAGCTGATAAAATATTCGCTGCCCTGGCAGACAGGCTTTAGTAGTATTCTTAAAAATTTTGATGCACTAGTGCAGAGCAGCGGCTGGGAATTTGCCATCAACAGTGATCTCATAAAGAGCAAGTCCCTTACACTTAATGCAGCATTCAATATCAGTATCCCCAGGAACAAATTGCTCTATTTCAACAACCTCGCCAACTCATCCTACGCTAACACATATGTGATCGGAGAATCACTGAATGTATTGTATAAACTATTATCCCGGGGCGTCTCTCCCGATAGCGGACATTTCCGGCTAACAGACGCAGACGGCAATGGTCATTATACTTTCGCTGATTATAAAGTGATCGGTAGCCTTGATCCTATATATCATGGTGGCTTCCAGCTGAATTTGCAGTACAAGCGTCTTGGGCTCTCTTTCGCCGGAGAATTCAGGAAGCAATTGGTACCTAATTATCTGTACTGGACTTACCTGAATAATTTCTTCCCCGGTATGATGGTCAATCAATCTGACCTTATACTCGATCATTGGCAGCAAAAAGGGGACATTGCGAAATATCCAAAATATTCAACGAAGCCTACGGGAGCTGTTTATGCTCCTAAGAACGAAATTCTGTCCTCCAGCGAAGCTTACTCGGATGGCAGTTTCTTGAAATGCCGGAATGTTGCTATTTCCTATACACTGGATATACGTAAGCATAAATATAAAACACCTACACAACTCACTATCTTCTGCAATGCACAAAATCTTTTCACGATAAGCAGTTATAAAGAAGGCGATCCGGAAACCGCAAATTTCCTTTCTTTACCTACGCTCAGAACCATTGCTGGAGGAATCCGGTTTTCCATACAATAACTGTAAATGAAACAATACTATATGCGTAATACGTTTATTAACCGCCAAATCAGCAAACAATTCCTATTAGTAGTGACAATCTGCTGCTTTTCGCTCAGTTGTAATAACATACTGGATGTAGATATTCCGGCGAACAAAGCTGTGGGAGATGAGCTGTTTAAGAATAAAGAATCTGCCGAAACTGCTGTCCTGGGTATCTATTCCGCCATCGCCGGCACCTCTAATGTATTTGCAGGGGTTATTACCAGTTATACTGCTATCTATGCAGATGAAGCATTCTTTACAGGACAGGCAATCTCTGCCCAGGAATTTTATAATGGAGCCATTTCAACCACTAATACTATCCTTGAAACCAACTTCTGGAATAATTCCTATAAAATTGTCTATCAGATCAATGCCTGTCTGGAAAAATTAAATAAGAGCACTGTGCTTTCCAACGCCATTAAGAATCAACTAAGCGGGGAATGCATGTTCTTGAGGGCATTCATTTACTTTCAAATGATACAGCTATTTGGAGCTGTGCCGCTCATTACTGTAACGGATTATAGAGTCAATGAAAATATGCCGAGAACCGAACCAGGAGCTATCAGGAAAAGCATTCTTACAGATCTCCTCAGTGCAAAGGATTTACTATCAGATGCATACCCGGGAACTGAAAGAGCCAGAGCCAATAAGAGTACGGCATCAGCCTTACTGGCCAGGTACTACCTGCACCAGCAACAATGGCAGGATGCGGAGAAAGAAGCCTCTTCAATCATTAATACTGGCCATTATCGTTTAACAGCGCTGGATGATGTATTCCTTGCTAACAGTGACGAAGCTATATTCCAGATACAGCCTGTTCTTGCAGGCTATAATACGATGGAAGGCAACAATTTTATCCCCACAGAGGCGGGCCGACCGTCTTATGCATTGACAACATACCTAAGAGACGCATTTGAGGTAAATGATAAACGCTGGAACTCGTGGGTAAAGGGTAAGGTCAGCGACGGGATTACCTACTACTATCCATTCAAGTATAAGAGAAAAGCTGACTTTACCTCAAATCCTAAACCGGTAGAGTATAACATGATATTCCGCCTTGCCGAGATATTGCTGATCCGTGCTGAGTGTCGTGTACACCTGAACTTTTTGCCTGGCGCCATCGCAGATCTGGACGCCATTCGGCAACGTGCAGGATTGCCATTAATACAGACAGCTTATCCTAATATATCTGCAGCCGAACTTTCTGAAAAGATAGCGCAGGAAAGAAGGATCGAATTCTTTATAGAGGGTGGACACAGGTGGTTAGATCTAAAGCGAACGGGCAAAGCATCTGAAACTTTAAAACAGGTCAAATCAGACTGGAAAGTAACAAAAGAACTATGGCCGATTCCTCAGGCTCAAAGAGTTCTAAATCCCGCACTTACTCAAAATGACGGATATTAATCCTTAACTCGGATAACTTATAACATACAACAGCACCAGGGCATAAATATCCTTGGTGCTGTTGTGTTTTTTATACTTTTCTGTTATCTCGCTGGAAGTTCTCCCACTGTATAAATAGCAGTGTTATCTTTGGCCCGGAGACAGATGCCGAAAGAACCTGAGCAAAGCGTTTGTGCCTGTGCCTGCGTCGCATTTGTAAGCACGAGTTGATCGTTCCAGTCAATCCAGTCATGTATGACGTCCATAGAAGAAGACGAAGAAGAAGGATGGTTAGCTGCGACAGCGCCGCTTACTCCTGCCACAACGGCCAGGATTGCAAATAAAAGTTTGATCTTTTTCATACGAATGCTAATTAGTAATTGAGGTGATTGATGTGATTTAAACCCTATATTGAAATTGTCAGAAAATACAATCTAAGCCTCACCTCTGTGAAGTATACTTCTTCCTTATCCCCTTAAATATCAAGACATGATTCCCCCTTCATGCCGCCGGCATACATTTTTTTTAGCCAGTATTTGTTCTTAATACACGTAAGATCAGGAGAATGCGCTGTCCATCACTCCTATCAGTCGTAAGCGTTCTTTACTCACAATGCAAATAAACTATCCCTTGATACCCCACATAGGTAATTGTTCCATCGTTGTTTTAATTAAATCCCCTTTACGTAAGCGATTACAATTTTTGGCACGTGTTATTTATAACCAACAGTAATTTAAAAATGTTGCACGTTTGATAATTATGCTTTCTTCTTTCTGAATTGCTGTTCCAGGTAAATACCTACAATACCGATAGCGACAAAAAAAAGATTAAAGAACAGGTGTTGCGTCCATGTAAAGCTCGCAATCACACCGCCACAGCTACACGGAATTACACCATAGTAGTTCAGTTTGACAAGGATAATGTAGGCGGTAAAACATATCATCATCGCCGTAGCAAAAAACAACCCTATCCTCCGCAAAGAAAAGGTCATCATCATAACAGCCGCCAGGATTTCAGAGACAAGAACACTCCACACTAATAAAGGCGTGTATCTATCCGGGAATGGCTGACGATCCATCTGAAGAATAAAGATCCTGTAATTCATAAGTTTGGATACAGCGGCATAAATAAACATACTGGTGAATAGAAAATAGCAGACCAGGAGAACTGTGTCCCCGGCTTTAATGCTTCCCCTTTGCATAAGCAAAAAATTTTTAGTGCCCCCTTAATTTTTTAACTCAAAAGCAGATAAACCAAGGTAATTTTTTTTACTTACAACTTAGTTAACCCTATGTTAATTAGGGCTATGTTTTATCGGGAACGACTGTCTGTTTATCAACTGTTAAGGCGGCTGTCGCAGGTTTCAGCGTCAATGATGTGAAGGATAGTTGTAGTTTTTATTCTTTTTGGGGAACCCGGGGCCGTATTATTTTTCTCCGTGAATACTGCGGATTGGCCCGGGGTAAAGTGTGGCATACTGTAATTAACCTCTCTGATAAATGATCCTGTCCTCAAATTCACCGGTAACAACCCGGCCGTAAATGATCTTCGTCCATCCATTCTCAAAACCGTGATTATTAGCGATCAGGAACCCCTTATTCGCATCTTTCTTCACGATCTTATGTGCATCAATATAACGGCCTTTTACTTTGCAGAACACGATATCGCCGATCTCGTATTCAGTTGCCTTTGTGAACGTAAGCAGACTTCCACTTTTCAAAATGGGTAACATTGAACTCCCGAAGGCTTTCATCCTTCCTGTGCCAGCTGTCTGCAGCTCGGTTTTTAATCTTTCGTATTTATTCATCTTGTTAAAAAATTTAAATGCAAAAATAAAGAAATATAAGATTCGATTATTCAAAGGGTATCTGCCAGGAACTATGTACTTATAAAAAAACGTCATAACAGGCCTTATTTGGGCTTAAAGTTCAGGAAAGCGCACGTAGGCCCTCCAGATCCTCAATCAGGGTTAAAATTGCCTTAAAAGGCCCTTTTTATGGATAATACTTCTACCTATTTCTTTGACCTCTCATTCCCCTTATCAAAACTGGCATCAAACTGGCACCAAACCTGCATCACCTACCCAGCCAGCTCCTCCTTCCTTCTCAACCCGCGATACTGCTCCGGAGAAATATGCATAGTCTTCTTGAATAAACGGGAAAAATGATAGGGGTCGTCATACCCAATGGCTACCGCCACATCTTTG
Organism: Chitinophaga filiformis; assembly: GCF_900102545.1. Classification (GTDB taxonomy): domain Bacteria; phylum Bacteroidota; class Bacteroidia; order Chitinophagales; family Chitinophagaceae; genus Chitinophaga; species Chitinophaga filiformis. The sequence goes on from NZ_FNBN01000002.1 coordinate 325,953, forward strand.
ATCTTCATATCAGTAGTATACAACAACAGGCAGGCTTTCTGCAGCTTCAGATGAATAAAATAATTCAACGGCGACATACCCGTTGCCTTCTTGAACAGAGTGGAAAAATGGGATGGAGACAGCTCACATTGCTGCGCCAGCTCTTCCACAGTCAGGGTTACCGACAAATGCTGCTGCATGTGCTTTATTGTACCATCTATCCTGTTCCTTGCCTCATTCTCTTCCGCATATTCCTTTTCCGGGTACAGAAATGAAGAGACGAAATGATACAGGCACAAATTCGCCTTTCCCATGTTCTCCTGTCCGAATCCCATCTTCAGGCTCTGGTACATCATATCCCACAACTGAATGCCAGTTTCATTGGAATGTATATGTCGCGGACCATCCAGCAGACCAATATTAAATCCGCGGTTGAAGCTATCCATATCCTTTCCGCTGAAATGCACCCAATAGATCGTCCATGGATTCTTGTCATCGGAGCCATAACGTAAATGGGCCCTGGTAGCAGGAATAATCACAAACTGATTCAGCCCCATCTCAAAATGCCGGTCATTTACACTATACCATCCTTTTCCCTTTACACAGTACAACAGAATATTGTCAGTGCATCCGTACTTCCGTTCCCGGTAATGAAAGGCCGCTCTTGGAAAATAACCGATGTGGGTGATATACAACTGACCAATGATTGGGTTTGCATCAATCGCATTTCTCCAGACAGCTTCCGGAAGACTGATCATACGTTGTCCTTCAAAGCCATCTCTACGCTTTACTGATCTCATAACGTGGTACATATTAAATTAACTTAGCTCAATACTATATTGACATAGGTTTGCCTTTGTCTTTTAATGATCCAATAACGTGATTTATATTAAATTACCTCAGCTCAATACTATCTTATCTTCACCAAATCAGGGCCGATACCAAATTAAGTATTTTGTCCAAAATCGTAGGATAATCCATCAAAATAAATGAATGTTCCATTTCCCCGACATCCCTCATAAGATAGTTTTGCCCGCAATTCCATGTTGAAATAGTTTTATTCACACTATCTTCCTAAATCTTGGTTTATGCCAGAATTCCTCTCCATTCACAGGCTCAGGGCCTTAAAGTCCGCGTGCCTGCTATTTCTATTATCCACGTTCCTTACCTACAATGCCGTGGCGCAACAAGCTGAAAAACTAACCGTCACCGGAACAGTAACAGATACTTCAGGCGCGAAGCTTGAAGGCGTGAACATTGTAGCCGAAAACAAAAAGAACGTCGCAACATCCACTAATGCAAACGGAAAGTTTGTGCTCGATGTAGAACCGGGCACTATTCTCAGGTTCACGTTTGTAGGCTTTGAACAGCAGTTCATCTCCGTCACGCACAACACAAAGGTGGTCAACCTGGTGTTAAAACCCACTACATTCAGCGCCGAAGAAGTAGTGGTAGTGGCCTATGGAAGAAAACAAAGGAAAGAAGCCGTAGTAGGATCAGTAACAAGCATTGACCCCTCCGCGCTGAAAATCCCTTCCAGCAACCTTACCAATGCCATGGCCGGACAGATTGCAGGTATGGTGTCATTCCAGCGTGGCGGTCAGCCGGGACTGGACAATTCATCTTTCTTCATCCGCGGGGTCACTACATTCGGCTATAGTGCCAGTCCGCTGATACTTGTAGACAACGTTGAACTAAGCGCCAACGATCTGGCCCGCCTGCAGGTAGATGACATTGCCAGCTTCTCCATTCTGAAAGATGCCAGCGCCGCTGCACTCTATGGCGCCCGGGGCGCTAACGGTGTTATACTCGTCACTACCAAAGAAGGTAAGACCGGTAAAGCACGTATGAGCTTTCGCTATGAACGATCTATTTCCAAACCTACTCAAACAGTGAAACTGGCAGATCCTGTTACGTACATGAAGCTGTACAACGAGGCACTCACCACGCGTAATCCGCTGGCAACGCCACAGTACACGCCCAATGAGATCATCAATACACAGGCTACTATGGATAAAGCCCCTGGTAGCAATCCTTATGTGTATCCGGCGGTCGACTGGATGTCTACGTTGTTTAAAGAACAGACCACCACACAACGGGCCAATTTCAGCGTACAGGGTGGTACAGAAGCTGCCAGGTATTATATAGCGGGGTCTTATGACAGGGACAATGGTATCTTACAGGTAAACCCTGTCAACAACTTCAACTCTTCCATGAAGTTCGAGAACTATCAGCTACGTTCAAACGTCAATGTTAAACTGACCAAAACCACAGAAGCAGTGGTTCGCCTCTGGGGAAACTTCAATGAATATACAGGGCCGATCACCGACGACCAGTCAGGCTTCGCCAGTGATATGTACGACAGGGCTTTACACACCAGTCCTGTAGCATTTCCTGCATATTTCCCTGCGGATAGCGCCAACCTGCTGACCAAACATATCCTGTTCGGCAACTCCCTCAGTACTACAGGTGGACTGCAAAGCAATCCATATGCGGCACTGATGTATGGTTATAAATCATTCTCGGAATCTAAGATCTCTGCTCAGTTTGAAGTGAACCAAAACCTGAACTTCGTTACCGAAGGACTGGCATTCCATGGTCTGTTCAGTACTAACAGATACGCTTATTTTGATCTGAGAAGAGCCTACAAACCTTTTTATTACGATGTAGGAAGTTATGACCAGACCAACAACACCTACACCCTTAACTGGCTGAATAATCAGCCGGGAAGTGCACAGGAATTCCTTAGCTATTATCCGGGTAAAAAGGATATGAATACATTCCTTTACCTGCAGGGAAGCCTGGACTATGCAAGAACTTTCGGTAAACACAATATCAGCGCAGCCCTCATTGGTACGCGCCAGCAAAAGCTGAATGCAGAGGCGAATGATCCCAATACACAATTGCCATCCTTACAGTATTCACTGCCATACCGTAACCTCGGACTGGCAGGCAGGGCCACCTATTCCTTCGCCGGTAGATACTATGTCGAATTCAACTTCGGATACAACGGCTCCGAACGTTTCTCTACCCAATATCGCTGGGGCTTCTTCCCCACCGTTGGTGCTGGCTGGGTAGTCTCTAACGAGAAATTCTGGAAAGGAGGCATCTCCGAAATTGTGACAAGGCTGAAACTGAGGGGTAGCTATGGTCTCGTAGGAAATGACAACATCGATAATACCCGCTTCTACTACCTGTCTAACGTAACGCCTGATGATGTGAACGGACCGTCTGCTGTTTTTGGTACCAACAACAGCGTGAAGATGTACGGCACCACTATTCAGAACTATCCGAATCCCGGCGTAACCTGGGAAACTGCCCGTAAGGCTAACCTGGCGGCTGAAATCACCTTGTTACATCAGCTGAACATCACCGCAGAGATCTACCATGAATACAGGTACAACATCCTGCAGCAACGCGGATATATTCCTGTTACAAATGGTCTCGAAGCTGCTGTAAAATCCAATGTGGGCACAGCCTACGCAAAAGGACTCGATCTGAATATCAACTATAAACAGAACATCAATAAACAGCTGTGGGCATCCATACTGGGTAACCTGACAGTGACCGCCAACCATTATGGCCGTTTTGAAGAACCGCAATATAAATACAGCTATCGTTTCCAGGCAGGCAAACCTATCAATCAACCTTTCGGTTTTATCGCAGAAAGATTGTTTGTAGATGATAAGGAAGCTGCTAATTCTCCTACGCAATTGTTCGGTTCTTCTCCATTGCCGATCGGTGGTGATATTAAATACAGGGACGTCAACAAAGATGGTATCATCAACCAGGATGACCTTGTACCTATCGGTCTTCCGACTACACCACAGATCATTTACGGATTTGGCTTTTCAATGGGATACAAAAACTTTGACCTGAATGCATTCTTCCAGGGACTGGCAAGAGAATCTTTCTTCATCAATGCCACTTCTGAAGATGACAGATACTGGGGAAAATATGGTACAGCACCATTTGTGAACAACGCACAGATCTTAAAGGCTTATGCTGACGATCATTGGTCTGAAGAGAACCAACACCTGTATGCATTGTGGCCGCGCTTATCCACCACTGATATCCTGAACAACCAGCAACAGAGCACCTGGTGGCTGAGAGATGGCAGCTTTATGCGTTTGAAATCAGTTGAACTGGGTTATACCATACCTAAGTCTCTTGCAAGGCGCATGTACCTCTCCAGTATGCGTGTGTATTTCAGCGGACTCAATCTGTTTACCTTCAGCCATTTCAAGCTCTGGGATCCTGAGCAGGCGGGCCAGGGATTCAGCTACCCTATTCAGAAGGTGCTCAATTTTGGAGCTAACGTCAATTTTTAAACGAAAGTAACGTAAACGATTACTTATGAGATCCATTACAAAACAACTACTCTGTGCAGTCACCTGCCTGTCTATACTAATACAACCTTCCTGTAAGAAATACCTGGACGTCGTGCCCGACGATGTAGCCACACTGGAAAGTGCGTTCGCTAATGCTAACGAAACGCAGGCCTATTTATTCGGCTGTTATGCCACATTGCAGGCGCTTACAGATATACGCAGGAACGCTGGCTTTACTACATCAGGAGAAGTAATGTTCCCTTATCCCCTGCAGGACCAGACCACATTGGGTGGTGGCGGTGGCGATGCCGGCTTCAGTATCATACGCGGCTTGCAGAACAGTGCTAATCCTTTGCTGAACTACTGGGATGGTTATAACATGGGCCTGAATATGTGGCAGGCCATCAGGAAATGTAACATCTTCCTGGAGAACTCGCACAGAGCACCAGACCTGCCTGAGTTCCAGCGCAAAAGATGGGATGCGGAAGCCAAATTTCTGAAAGCATATTTCCACTACTGGCTGATCAGGATGTATGGTCCTATTCCCATTGTGGATGCAAATCTTCCGGTAAATGCTTCTATCGACGAAGTACGGATCAAACAACAACCGGTAGATTCCTGCTTTAATTATGTAGTGCGACTACTGGATGAGGCAATCGTTGATCTGCCTCCTGTTATCCAGAACCTCGCGGCAGAACAGGGCCGTATCAGTGGTACTATCGCGAAGGCGGTGAAGGCAGAAGTACTCGTTACACAAGCCAGCCCATTGTTCAACGGCAATCCTGACTATGCTTCCATGAAAAGAGGCGATGGTACAAGATTGTTTGCTTCAGAATATGATGATCAGAAATGGGCACGTGCCATGAACGCCTGTAAAGAAGCCATTGATGCGGCAACAAGTGCAGGCGCAGACCTGTATCAGCTCAGGATTTCCGGAGGTGTGGTGCATATGTCAGACATCACACGCAGGATGCTTACCATACAGGGTGCATTTGTAGACAGCTGGAATACGGAACAGGTGTGGACGCTCAATCCGCAGTTCGGATGGCAGTATATGGCCTCTCCCCGTGTAACCGCAGAAGCGGCAGCTAACGTGTTCGCCGTGTACTCCAATTTCTCTGTTCCTATCGGACAGTCAGAATTATTCTATAGCAGCAATGGTGTGCCTATCAATGAAGACAGGCTCTGGGACTATAAGAACCGTTATAAACTACAGGCGGGCGATGATGCGCATGCCTATTACATCAAGAAGGGATATACTACTGTAAAGGGCAACTTTAACAGAGAACCGCGCTATTACGCGGATGTTGCTTTTGATGGTAGCGTATGGTTCGGATCGGGCAACCTGGACGATAACAATCCTAATTATGTGAATGCTGTGAATGGCTTTGCTGCTCCTCCTGACCAGCTGCGTTATAACGCAACAGGTTACTGGGCGAAGAAACTGGTGCCTTATCAAACTACCTTCGGACAAAACAGTGTACAACAGAATTATTCCTGGCCTTTCATGCGATTGACGGGCCTCTGGCTGCTATATGCAGAGTGCCTGAATGAAGTGAATGGACCTGGTGAAGAAGTCTATAAATGGATTGACAAAGTGAGGGAAAGAGCTGGTTTGCAGGGTGTAGTCACCTCCTGGTCGCAGTATTCCACCAACCCTAATAAATACAATTCCAAAGATGGCTTACGGGCTATCATTCACCAGGAAAGAAGAATTGAAACAGCTTTCGAAGGACAGGCAGGCTGGGATCTCCGCAGATGGAAAGAGCTGCAGAATGTGTTAAGTACTCCACTGCTCGGCTGGAATGTATTCAATAGGACAACTGAAGGTTATTATCAGATAAGGATCGCGCAGCAAACAGCCTTTGGACTTAAGAACTACCTGTACCCGATACAGGACTACGATCTTCTGACCAATCCTAACCTGGTGCAAACGCTTTACTGGTAAAGCATATCCATCTACTATATTAATTATCACGTATGAATTACAGCAAGCATCATATATATCAACTTTTATTACTGCTGATACTCGTGGCCGCACTGCCACTGTCCTGCAAAAGACTGGATGGTTACAACGAAATAGTTTCTACCGACATGACGAAACCCGGCGTAGTGACCGATGTGAAAGTGGTGAATTTCAATGGCGGCGCCTATATCACTTATAAAGTGCCTAATTCACCCAATATCCTTTACGTACAGGCAGAGTATAAGATCAATGATAAGACGAGCAGACAGGCAAAGTCTTCCTATTACTCTGATAGCATTACAGTAAGTGGTTTTGCGAAAAGCCAGGATTATGAAGTGGTGTTACGCACCGTTAGCCGCGCGCAGGTATCTTCTGAACCAGTATCGGTAACAGTGCATCCGGATACACCTCCTTATCTGCTCACCCGTCCTACGATAACAATGCAGCAGGATTTCGGTGGTGTGAACATCACCTGTCTTAACAAGACCAACGCTAATCTTGGTATCATTACTGTTGCGCCTGACGCTACTAATACGTACCAGATCATCGCACAGAATTATACCGACGAGCATACTATTTCATTCAGCCTCAGAGGCTATGACACCATCCCACATCGATTCGGTGTGTATATCACAGACCAGTGGGGTAACATCTCTGATACCTTGTTTTCTACCATTACACCTGTCTTCGAAGCCCAGATGGATAAGTCATTATTCCAGTCATACCCCTTAGGAACAGACGCCAGAACCGGCTTTGGTTGGGTGATCCAGTATCTCTGGAATGGTACCGCACAATCGCCCGGTTATCATACAGAACAACCAATTCAGCCATTGGTATGGCCCGCGGTGATCACATTCGATATGGGTAAGGCAGCGAGGTTAAGTCGCTACACGATCTGGAACAGGGGAATAGATGGCAGTGGCAACTGGTTATGGCAGGCAGGCGCGCCGCAGCGATGGGTATTGTGGGGACGGGAAGATCAGCCTGTGGATGAGACCATGCCTGATGAAAACAATCTGCCTCCTGTAGGCGGTCAGACACCTAAGGGCTGGATCAACCTGGGTGTTTTCGATGCACCGGCTAAGCCATCCAAACTGCCTAATCCCCAGTATACCAGTGCAGATCTCGCATTCTGGAACGCCGGCTTCAGTTACAATTTTCCGCTGAACTTACCCAAGGTAAGGTACATGCGCTTTGAATGCCTTTCCAATATGGCACAGACAAATAACTTTTTCAACGTGACAGAGCTGACCTTCTGGGGAGATCCGAGATAATAACACCTTAAATGGCAGAAAAATGAAACGCTATCATACAAACAAACTATACCTGCTCGCCTGCTTCATCGTATTGCTGGCCTGTAGTAAGAAACCAACTGATTACCGCGAATTCCTCGGAGGCGAAGAGCTGGTCTATCCGGGTGCGATCAGTAATGCAAAGGTAATCCCGGGTAATAATCGTCTGCAGCTGATCTGGCAACCCAGTCCCGATCCAAGTGTTGTGAAATACATGGTGTACTGGAATAACAAAGCTGACTCGCTCACGGTCAATTCCACTACACACAATACCAGCGATACTGTCAGATGTACGATATCCGGTCTGTCAGAATATGTGTACTCATTCATCATATACTCTTATGATGCAAAAGGCAACAGGTCTGTCGCCACAGAGATCAGCAATGCAAGGGTATATGGCTCCGTGTATACAGCAACGCTCAACAACAGGTTGAGCAACCCGGAAAACCCTTATACCATCAATGACGATAACTCCGTTATCCTGCGGTTTGCAACACCAGATACGATTAATATCGCCACCGCACTGAAATATACCAGCCAGAGCGGACAGGAGGTACAGGTATCGCTTTTACCTGATGAAGATTCCATCAAACTAACGGATTATAAATTCGGTACGCCGATCGTGTATAAGTCTTCCTATATTCCCGTAACAGGAGCACTGGATACTTTCTACACCTTGCAGAATGATACTTTTCCTACTATCTTCAGACTGGTACAGTGCGACAAAAGCATCTTCAGTGAATTGAGTCTTTATGGAGATATGGGGATCTTCCAGTCTGATACCCGGGTAAGTAAGTTGTGGGATGGATCTGTTGGTCCGCAGGGGTATCCGAACATATTCCACAGTGACGGAAACAGTGGAATGCCAAGGGTACTTAGCTTTGATATGGGCAAAGTTTACAACAACCTGGGCACGATAGAAGAAACGGGCAGGGATTGTTGTAATAATCCCGATCAGTTTGAAGTGTGGGGCATTGCAGACATTAGCAATGCGGTACCGGAACTGGATTCCCGTGATGGAGGCTGGAAAGCGGCCATGCAGGCAAAAGGCTGGACATTGCTGAAAGAAGTGATCAGAACAGATAATGGCAATGCACCTTATAAAACAACACTGATGAGCAATCCACCACCGGTGCGTTATATCCGTATCAGGGTGCTGCACAATGCCAATGGAGAAAACAATTATGTAAATATGTCAGAAATCACGTTCTGGAATAAAGAATAATTAACACAAGTTACAGGTCTCATGATGTTTAGAAGATGTATTATCACCCTTATCATTACAGCGTTGCCGGCAGCATTTTGTGCCGCACAAAGCAATGCATTGGAATTAAGGTATGACAAGCCCGCAAAGGTATGGGAGGAAACCCTGCCCCTTGGTAATGGCCGTATGGGCATGATGCCTGACGGAGGTATCACTACAGAAAAGATCGTTCTGAACGATATTACTCTCTGGTCGGGTGGGCCACAGGATGCCAACAATTATGAAGCCTATAAGCAATTGCCGCGCATCCGGCAGTTGCTGAAAGAAGGCCGGAATGATGAGGCACAAGCGCTGATGGACAAAGACTTCATCTGCACGGGCAAAGGCTCTGGTAGCGTACCTTTTGGCTGTTACCAGGTATTGGGCGAATTAGAGATACAATTTGAAGGCGCAGGTAGCGGCACACCTGAACAGTATGAAAGAACCCTGTCACTCGATAAGGCAATCGCTACCTGCAGCTATCAGGCAGATGGTGTTACCTACCGCCGTGAATATTTTACCAGCTTTGGAGATGATCTTGGTATGATCCGGCTGACAGCAGATCAACCCGGGAAACTCAATTGTCGCGTGACCATGAGCAGGCCTGAAAGATCAGCTTCCCGCACAAGCGGCAATGCACTGGAACTATATGGACAACTGGATAATGGTACAGATGGCAAAGGCATGCAATACCAGGCTGTGGTAAAAGCCAGTTCCAAAGACGGGGCTATCAGTACAGAAGGCAATGCCCTGGTGATCAGGAATGCTACAGAAATCATTTTTTATGTGGCCGCCGGTACGGATTTCAGGAATCCTGACTTTAAAAATAAGATCAGTCAGACATTGGCGGCTGCTATGAAAAAAAGCTATGCAATCCAACGGAAGCAGCATATCAACAACTACGGTAAACTGTTTAACAGAGTACAGTTAAGTCTCGGGAAAGGCAGCGCCAGCACATTAACAACAGACAAGCGGCTGGCAGCCTTTTACAACAATTCCTCGGCTGACAATGAACTGCCGGTACTCTTTTACCAGTTTGGCCGTTACCTGCTGATCTCCAGTACAAGACCCGGTCTGCTTCCACCCAATTTACAGGGACTCTGGGCCAACCAGGTACAAACGCCGTGGAATGGCGACTATCATCTCGACGTGAATGTACAGATGAACCACTGGCCGGTAGAAGTGTCTAATCTTTCAGAACTGAACCTGCCGCTGGCATCTCTGGTAAAGGGATTGGTGGAACCAGGCAAAAGAACGGCCCGTGCTTATTATAATGCACCGGGTTGGGTAGCGCATGTAATCACCAATATATGGGGCTTTACAGAACCGGGAGAAAGCGCTTCCTGGGGAGCCACGAAATCGGGTTCAGGATGGCTGTCCAACAATCTGTGGGAGCATTATGCGTATACCAACGACAGGCAATACCTGGCGGATATCTATCCCGTGATAAAAGAATCCGCTGTGTTCTACAACAGCCTATTGATCAAAGATGAAAAGACAGGCTGGCTGGTGATGTCTCCCTCCTCTTCTCCGGAGAATGCGTTCTATTTGCCGAATGGCAAGCATGCGAGTATCTGTATCGGTGCTACTATCGATAACCAGATCGTACGCGACCTGTTTAATAATGTGATCAGCGCATCGGCTACATTGGGTAAGGACACAGCATTCAGGAGAGAGCTGCAGCAAAAGCTTGCGCTGTTGCCACCTCCCGGTGTGATCTCCAAAGACGGCAGGATTATGGAGTGGCTGGAAGATTATAAGGAAACCGATCCGCAGCACAGGCATATCTCGCACTTATGGGGATTGTATCCTGCCTCATTGATCACTGCGGAAAATACACCTGATCTGGCAACAGCTGCAAAGAAAACGCTGGAAGTAAGAGGTGATGATGGTCCCAGTTGGACCATTGCCTATAAACTGTTATTCTGGGCAAGACTGCAGGATGGCAACCGCTCGTTCAAGCTCTTACGGGAACTGCTGAAACCAACGGCCAGGACCGATATCAACTATGGTGCAGGTGGGGGTGTATACGCGAATATGTTATCCGCAGGCCCGCCTTTCCAGATAGACGGCAACTTCGGAGCGACGGCCGGTATTGCAGAAATGCTTTTACAGAGCCATGCAGGCGTTATCAACCTGTTGCCGGCAGTTCCTGATCAGTGGAAAGCGGAAGGCGCTGTAAAGGGCTTAAAAGCGCGTGGGAATTTCACTGTGGACTTTGCATGGAAAGATGGTAAGGTGATTAGTTATAAGGTGACATCTCCTACACCACGTAAGGTGAAAGTAAACATCAATGGTGTGGTTAAAGAGGTTACTGCCAGTAAAATCTGATTTGCATGATACAAAGGACGTTCGCTATCCTTTAGAACAGGGCGCGGGGTTCCGGGAGAGATGTGATTTCAGATGCCTGTGTTGTTCCTGCTTACATAAGGCACGGATGATTACAGGGTATGTGACACATGTTAGCAGAAGCATCGGACTGGGTTAAAGAGCTTTGTTGCAGGCAAGGAAAGCGGTGTAAAACAAATGATCATCATATCCTGATAAGAGCAGGCTGTCCGGATTTCTGAGACAGCCTGTTCACTGCCTTATCAATAGTTAATTCAAACCGGCGTATAGGAATAATAACTTTATCCAATCAATAAGATCCTAAATCAGCAGATAAGCCTGCGTACATGAAAATAATCTAATCAATATAAGCGGTTGCAAATGAAAAAATTAAATTCTTCTATAGTTGAATTTTATTCCCTACATTTATGTTAGCTATCTGGATTTCTGGATTTCGTGATTGCAAATATTATCACAATAATTAAAGTAATCTGAATAGTGGCATTTAGGATATAGTTATAGTTCCAGTTGTTTCCTAGGGTAGGTATTAAATTCATCAAAGAGTTTAATGCAATGGTTACTAATCCGAATATGATTAGCGCTACAATTACACCTCCAATTCTTTGCGAAACGGTGTAATCACTACTAAACATTAGTACTGGAATTAAAACGAGTCCGAGAAGAACGAAAATGCCACTAGCCGAAGCTAAAAACAATAAATCATTTCTTATGGACATATTTGCTGCTGTCTTTGTCGTAGTGACTGTTCTTGGAGGGGTTACGCTTTTCTTCCTGGATTTCAACCCCCATGATTTTGTTAAAAAGTTAAAGAGAGTGAAGGAGTAAGGCTCTTTCATTACAACTGTATGCCTAAGATTCATTGCATCAGCCCTTCCGCAAGAATCAATCTTTTCGCTATTTATTATTTCGGTTAGTTTACAGAAATTTTCCACCTTCTTGTTGACCCTATAGTAGTATGCAAATCCCAGCAAGTCATTGGCAAGGTAAACGCATAACACAATGATCAAAATTGTGATAAGCCGTTGTGGCAAAGTACGCTCACTTTTGGTAAACCATTCTGCTAAAGTATCAAATGCGCTCATGTCTGTTATTTAATAACGTTGTTGGCATGAGGCTATGATGTCTATTTCATTGAAAAGAATGCAAGATAGGAAAAATACGCGCCTTGGCGGCCTCTGAAATAAATAATGACAGGCCGTCCAAATTTTAAGACAGCCTGTCTTCCGTTCACCGTTTTTATATGATCGTATTCAGCACACCTCCGTCTGCACGCAAGGCCGCTCCGTTAGTAGCGAGAGAAAGAGGGCTGGAAAGATAAACTGCCAGATGCGCGATCTCTTCTGGTTGTATAAATCGCTGTAATAATGAAGTAGGGTTTAAGGCCTTTATCAGGTCTGCTTTCGCTTCTTCCACGTTCCGGCCTTGTGCAGCGGATATTTGCTCCACAGCACCGGCAACACCTTCGGAGTAGGTGGGTCCACCGATGATTGTGTTGACAGTAACACCGGTATTCTTCGTCAGCTGTGACAGACCGCGACTGACAGATAGCATCGCGGTTTTAGTCATTCCGTAGTGGATCATGTTCTCAGGGATATTAATACCGGATTCACTGCTGATAAAGATTATCCGGCCCCAGTTCCGTTTCAGCATTTTAGCTAACAAGTCCCTTGACAGGCGCACGCCACTCATTACATTCACCTCAAAGAATTTTGCCCAGTCGCTGTCTTCTATGTCGAAAAATGGTCTGAGTTCAAAGATACCAACGTTATTTACGAGAATGTCGATATCCGGCAATGCTTTCAACAGCCGATCCACTTCTTCAGGGTCAGCAAAATTCGCCGGAATGCCTGATACATCCGCTCCTGGTATCTCCTGTTTCAACTTCCTCTGTGCCATATCAATCTTTTCCCGGGTTCTTCCATTGATGATAACCTTTGCTCCTTCAGCCAGCAATTGTTTTGCAATGGCGAAGCCAATGCCTTGTGTCGATCCGCTGACAAAGGCCGTCTTAGATTTCAATTGTAAATCCATAAGTGTTTATATTCCATAGTTTAGTATAGCTATATCATTTCTGTATTGATCACTACAAAAATGATCAAAAAAATCAGCTGATGATTTCCAGCTGCATTTCAATCTGTTTGCTGAGGATCTTCCGGTCCGGGTACATGCGTCGGGTAACGTTCATCCCATTCCAGAGTGTGATCAGGTAACGTCCAAGGATCTCCGGGTTGGTCTGGTTCTTTAGCGTACCGTTCTTTTGTGCCTTTCTGATGGTTGCGGTAAAAAATTGTTCCACTTCTTTCAGGATCGTGATAGCTTCCTCTTCCAGCTCACTATCCAGACAGGCCATTTCAACGACGGTATTGACGATGATACAGCCCAGCAAATGCGTTTCCTTGTCGTCCTTAGCCATACTACGGAAGAAGTCTTTGATCAGTTCAACAGGAGCTCTACTGTGCTCCAGCTCTTCCCTGAACTGGTTAAAAGCTTCCCTTCTCTGCTGAATGGCTTTTCTGAATAGTTCCTTTTTTCCGCCTTTAAAAGCATGATAAAAGCTGCCGCTACCAAGGCCGGTAGCTTCGAGGATATCTTCCAGTGAAGTGGCGGTAAACCCTTTGGCCCAAAAGACTTTCTGCGCTTTGGATAGTACGTCTTTGTTGTCGTATATGCTGGGTCTACCTCTCATTTCTTCTGCTTTTTCTCAGGGAAAAAATATTTTTGTATTGTTCACTACAAAAATAGGGAAATTTCTAAAATAGGAGGATTTTTTTTGGCTGATTAATGACGTATCGTCTTCGTGTTAAACGCCAATGGTATCATTCGCTACGATAGGACTCCGTTAGGAGTCCATATGTTTGTAGCCCGGGGTTTTGAACCCCGGGGAACGCGTGATGTCCGGAGCCGACCAAAGCGAATGATCAACAGATTTTATCGTGGAGATGTTTCCAGACATCATTTCATTTTTTGCTTCAGTGTACTCGCCGCCACCAACCAGAGAAGTAGTATAGGTACTATTATCATCAAGGCAAGTTCTGGTATAGTATGTAACATGTTGTCCAACTGCCCTTGTGTGATGAACACTATAATCGCGTAAGCCACTAAAATCAGACCTTCCACCAATCCATATATACTTGCCACAACCAAATGCTTACGCCCTTTGAGCATTTCCTCTCCCATCATCTTTCCCAGGAAATAGGATGAGAGAAACAGGATCGCGAAAAAGCCCCATACAATAATATTCATTTGGGCCTGGAGATAGAAAAGTATGCCGTTGGCAAAGTCTCCTCTTGTTTCAACGAATAGCCAGAATAACTCCAGAATAATCACTGCATACAATGTTATCTTACATACATGCTTTCCTGCTACATTTGGCGTCATAATATTAGGATATGTGGATGACCGGCATATATGCTGGCCTATCTAAGTTACACATTCCGACGTATTCTTTGTCAAAAAAGAAAAGTTAACTTCACTACTTGCAAGAACAAATATATGGTTATATTAAAACAGTATACCGCCTAAATAGCTATCGTTACCCCCAAAAAGAAACGAAGTGAGACTCCTCCGCTCTTTTCTTCATATATGACAATCTTTTAAAACTGCGTTGATATTTGTTCCTCGTAAAACGAAGCAGATCGTTAATGATCTTTTGTGAAGATCCCCAGTCCCCGTTTATTCGGGGCAGTATTTTCATCAGAATAATTTCATCTAAACAGCCAAACAGCCACTTATCGTCCTTCTGACTACGATTTATTCTGGAATTATGCGCACAATAAATAAGCGCCGCATCCCGGATACGATAACCAAATCGAAGAGAGGATTCTGATAATATATTATCGATAGCTTGAAGTTCTGATATAATCAGGTCTCCGTCAGCTGGTGATGACTGATATGCTTCTTTGGCAGACAATAACGGTCCAAACAGATAGTCGCTATTTAAGGGACTAACCGGAAATTCCAGATCAGTGCCGGTGTTTGTAAGCCCACCATAGAAATCTATACCATTTAGTTCAACAACCATAATCCTATCCAGCACCTTCATGCTGAATTGGTGCCCAAATTCATCCATATTTGCCGTACCGATAACAATCAGATTTGGTGGCAGCATGATTCCGTTAGTGAGAAAAAAGGCCTGCAGATCACCGTCGAATGTAAGTTCTAACTGCTCCCAAAAATGAGGATCTTTCTTTAAGCACTCTTTTAACTGCGTTCCATCTATGAACGCATCAGAAACAAGTTTATTATTGATAAACTGACGGCTTTCCAGTATGGACAGGAAATCAGCAAAATAATGTTCCACCCTGGCAAGATTCATTTCATCAAGACATAGAATAAACGGCACACCCGGATGCCGCCACGCCTTTATCAGAAAATGGATAAAAGGCGTGAAGTGGCGTTTCCCTTGGTTGTTAGTCCAGCCGACAATGTTCTCATTATCGCACCAATCAGGCTGAACTGCCAATATCTGAAAGTTGCCGGGTTTCCCATTCTCCTGAAGATATTTAGGACAGGTCTGGTACGCTAATGCTCTTGCAAAAAGCGATTTTCCGGATCCACATATTCCTGCCATAAGCAGAAAAGGTTTTGTTTTTAATGCCATCAATACCTGGCGGTATGGATGGTCAAAATCAACTTCGATGGGAAAAGGCCCACCTATTCTGATACCGGCATCATTTGCTTTCTTTGTGGCCTTCCTGGAACGCGGTTTCTTTTTTACCTTGACTTCACCTTCATTAGCCGTAGAAATGCCAAAATCTCCTTCCAGCTCATCTTCGTCTTCAATTCGATAAAGCCTATGCCGGCGGTCTTTAATGCTTGAAAGACTCGCCCCTCGTGATATTATTCTTTCCATGGTCTTTATTTTTTAGCAGATAACAAGATTCAATTAAACGGGTAACATCTTCGCAGAAAATGATATTAAAAGCAGCGTTACAATCCTGATCGCTGCATGCCATCAGGAGAAGCGTTTTAATATGCTCTCTGAACTCCGGTAAAGGATAGGAATAAAAGAAGTCGTTAATTACAGTCATTGGTGCTGCAATCTCTTCTTCCGTAAGTGCGAGTGGCTGTTGGTGCCATTCTGGTAAGCTTTTCATAACATACATTTATAGAATGAATTAAAAAGCATCGGCGTAAGATGACACCGATGCCATGACAATTTTGATATTCAGTCTCTTACTTCACAGGGAATGATAATTGTGAAGCATGTGATACCCTTATTGCTAGTGATTTTGATATTTCCGCGCAGGATTTCCGCGTATAGCTCGCATAAATAAAGTCCTAATCCGTTTCCTGCATTACCCGGCTCTGCCTGATAATAAATCTTTACAATCCTTTTAATTTCTTCTGCTGAAATGGTTTGGCCATAACTGACAACCGAAAATGAAACATGATCATTTGACCCCGTACCGATTAGCTGAATCTCCTTTCCCTTACTATGTTTATACGCATTAATAAGGAAGTTTTGAATTATTTGCCCAAGCTTCATCTTATCAGTTATAATAGTCTTACCCTGCAGCTCATTCAGCTCGATAATCAGGCTTTTGTTGAAACTTTCGTTCAAAATATGCTGCGGAATAGTACATTCATCTATAAAATCTGCTACTTTAAAGGATGTCTCTTCCGCTCTCAGGAAGAAACATTCTTCCCGAAAATGCACTGTATTAATCATATTCTTTAAGACATGTATGCTGTTGAAAAGAATAGATTGTAAAGTAGTAAGATAAAAAGCCACATCTGGCCTGTTGGCAAAGAAGGAGTCTGTTTTGTCAACTAACGACTCAACAGCCAATGAAGCGGCCGATAATTGAGTTTTGATTTCATGTGCAAATAGTCCAAGGAAGCGTTCTACAGATACTTCTTCCCTGGTTACGTTTTCTGTAAGCAGAAATGCAGCCTCTATTAATCTTCGATACTCTGTGTCTACCAGATCATAACAATTTCGATTATTCTCAGATCCGGATTTAGAGATGGCTTCAAGTAGCCTGTCAAGCCGGTGAGTTTCCTTCCGTAGATCTGTACGAGCGCAGAAATCATAAAAGACCTCCATCGGATATTGCATTTCCTCATCGGATAGGCAAAATGGGAAAAAGTGTTTCTTTCGAGTTAACGTTTGAGTTTGTGTATTCATAGAAAATTTGTTGTTAACAATGCTGACTGATGAGTATACGCATGAAAGAGGCTGCCGGAAGAAAATTCCAGATGCATATCCTTCGATATACCAAATACTATCCCATCAGTAATAAATATTACTGATCTGGCGATTGACTTATTTTTAAAAATTATTTGTTCCCCCAGTAGTTCTATTCAACCATCTATAACGTAGATAGTAGCGATGCATACTGTAAATTGACGACGTTATCCTATTTGTAACGCCGACAAATAATATCCTTGATTAAAGAGAGTAAGAAGTGATTGTGCAATACCCGGAGGAGGAAGCATTTAAAGTGCGGGAATATAATAAGGGCTGGAACCCACCTGCATTGTCAATCCGGCTCTGACAAAGCCAACTACCTTTCGGTAGCCTGGTCCAATGCATAAGTAGGCCCAACCCTTGTTATGTGGGTTGAGCGCTTTAACTTACACCTCGTACCTAAACTGTCAGATTTGATTGCCGAGATTTCGTTAAACGCTTACCTTCTTGTCATATGTATCACAAAATAATGATTTCTTACTGAAAAGGTCAACTCATTATCGATAACTATATACAAGTATGATAATTATAAAAGCAAGTTAATGAAGAAATAAATACACGACAAAAAAAATTGAAGAAAAATATATACTGATGTACGTTAGTATTATCAAAGTACATCGAGAGAATGTAACTATTGATATCAACGAAGCATCATTGCAACAAC
This sequence comes from Chitinophaga filiformis, assembly GCF_900102545.1. Taxonomy (GTDB): domain Bacteria; phylum Bacteroidota; class Bacteroidia; order Chitinophagales; family Chitinophagaceae; genus Chitinophaga; species Chitinophaga filiformis. The sequence continues at coordinate 343,970 of NZ_FNBN01000002.1, forward strand.
GCATGCAACGCTTTGAACCTTGATAATAACTTCCTGGTGCTGCGTCATAAAAAAATCTTATTTTCACTAACAGTACTCACGTTAATATTCATAAAATAAAATGTTCATTCAATCCTTGCCCCGCTGTGCATTTTTAATCTGTTTCCTCTTTTCGCTTGAAAATGGTTTTGGCCAGGTAAAACAAGAAATTCCTGCTGAGCTTATTTTCTTGACCGACATACTGTCAAAACCACTACCCGATATCAAAAACAACATTAAAACGCCAATACGCAATTTAGATATCCCCTCTCCTACTTTCCGCCTTTACGAAACAGGGTTCTTTCTATTAAAGAAACCAGACAGCCTCCAGCTCTTTGGATCATCAATTCAGAAAATAATGGTTAGTATTGGTATAGACACTACCGTCTATGGCGTTTTCGTTACCATTAGTAAGAATGATACATTTGTGAAGATAGCTAGTCAAAAGCTAGGGACTGAAAGTGGAAAATGGAGTTATGAATCTAGTTTTGGATCATTAAAAGATGATTCCAGAGAAGAACGTCATCATGTCTGGAATATTGGAAGCTATATAATAGGGATTTCTGATACTAATGATTATTATCGTACGTCGGTTGATGATAAAGACAGGTATGTACTCACCGTTAGAAGAAAGGTGAGCCTTTGATTCATTAAAAATACCGTTTCTATCTTAATCAGTCCAATATCAAAAACATATGTATGCTACGCATACCAAAACCAATGGCTAAATGATGGGGGCATTAACACTATATTAACTTCTATTTTTACATAAACCGTTACCTTGAAGATGTTTTTATCTATGAAATGCTAAATATTACTGTCTGTAGGTCAGACAACTCCATTTTGTAGATTATTCGTTCAACCTCAACATTATTGTGAAATGCCAGAATTACATGTAAGCAAAAAATCAGTAGGTAAATTGTTTTCAGAAATGCAAAATAGGAAATTCATTATTCCAGATTATCAACGGCCTTACAAATGGAATATTGAGAAATGCGAGACTCTATGGAATGACATAGAAGATTTTTCACAAACAGATGCGAAGATCGGGTCGGACTATTTCTTGGGTACAATAGTATCGTATCTTAATGAAGAGAGATATCATGAGATAATCGATGGACAACAAAGAATAACGTCCTTTATGCTGCTACTTAGAGCGTTTTACAGTAAGCTCGAAAGTATGATTGAGGATGATGATGTCATTGGACTAAAAAACCAACTGGCTCCCTGCATTTGGGATATTAATCCAATTTCTCAGCGAGTTTCTAATAAGAATAAGATTCATATTCAATCTCTAGTTGCTACTGAGGAAGATAATGATACCTTCCACCGAATACTCGAAACCGGCAATGCTTCGGAGTTAGCATTTGACAATTATTCACTCAACTATCTTTTCTTTAAGAAGAAATGTGATGAATATGCTACCAAGTTGCCGATGCAATGGAAAGAACTATGTGTAACTATTTTACAGAAGTGCATTATTCTTCCCATTGAATGTGATGCCCAAGATACAGCATTGACTATTTTTTCGACTCTAAATGATAGAGGGCTTCCTTTAGCTGATTCGGATATTTTCAAAGCCCAAATCTATCGGAATTGTGAAACTGAGATTGAACGTAGAGAATTTACTAGTATATGGAAAGAGCTAACACAGATTTGCAAGCAAGGGCAGTTAAGCATTGATGATGTATTTCGTTATTATACTCATGTATTGCGGGCCCGGTCTAATGACAAAAGTAAGGAAGTCGGTTTGAGAAAGTTTTATGCAGAGGAAAAGTATAAGCGGCTCAAGTCATCAAACTTAATTCCGGAAATCATGAGTTTAGCTAATTTTTGGAGGTATGCAAATACTGGCATTGAACCGGAAGACTCTTTATACACAATTTCACAGGAAGCTTTTAAGTATTTACATTGTTTGAATTGCTATCCCAATGAGTTCTGGAAATATGCGACCACTGTTTTTTTTATGAGGAATCAAAATAGTGAAAAATTCGATATAACATTTATACGCATACTGAAAAATCTAATTTCTTTCTTATTCGCAAAATTTATTGAAGCTCCAACCGTTAACGCAATCAAAGACGACATTTACGCATCTTGCATTTCGATTAACAATCAGAACGATTTACAAGTAAGATTTACTTTAAATAAGGATGTATTTGAGACACAGTTAAGTGCATATTCTTCATCTAAAATATCACGAGCGTTATTGCTTCTTGATGCATATCTTCATTCAGATCAAACTGAACTCATTGCCAATAATTTCGACATTGAACACATCTTTCCCAAGAAATGGCAAGAAGCGAATTACAATGGTTGGAGTGTAGAGGATGCAGCATCTTTTCTTGATAAATTTGGTAACAAAGTTGTAATCGAAAAGAAATTAAATATTCAGGCGGGAAATGGTTATTTTGGCTCAAAGAAAAAACGCTACGCAGGATCGAAGATTGCAAATCTAATTGATCTTAGTAATTATCACAAAAACGACTGGTTGAAAGATGACATTGAAATCAGGGAGAATGAATTTAGAGAAAGAATTATAAATTTTTTTAAAGAGAATATTAATTAGTCCCAGGGAGGTAGACGAAGTGTTTTACGTTTGGTCATCAGATTTGATGACCAAACGTAATTGATCAAGTCGGTAATGCTTTAGAGTACTTATAATAATTCCGACCGATAATAGCATCCAATGCTTCTGAATATAGTGTCTTTTTTATTAGTTGAAATGGATATGAAGTCCACAAATAGGCTGCATACGATAAAAATACCTTCGAAAAAAAATATATTATGGAATTCAATTATAGCCCTGGCGGCAATTTTCAGCAGCAGAATATCGAGGCGATAGTCTCTCGAATCAATTTTCAGAGTGAACAAAATGATCTTCCCTCGCTTAAAATGGAACTTCAGAACGCTATGTTTGTATTATCAAAGCTTATCGACTTAGTTCATGATAAACGCGTTGGATTTCCCAAATGGATGCGTCATATTGAAGTCCTGGCAATTAAATTCGTACAACATACATCATCTGTTAATCATCTTGCGACACCTTTACCGTTGTCTTTACTTGAAGACGGGAATAAAGTATCCGCGTTCGATAGGGCATCTTTATTCGTGATTGCTCGCGCGCAAATCGAAGCATTTCTTACGTTTTATTATTTGATAATTTTACCTGAAAGTCATCCCCAAGGGGAATTTTATGATATGGTTTATGAATTGAGTGGACTTTGTGGTCGTCAGGATATGCCCACAAAACAGAAAAGTAGCCAAGAACAAAAAACTCTAGATGCTGCAAGAATTGCTGTATTACGGAAGGGAATCGAAAATCATCCGTATTTTTCAACTCTTGACGGCGATATGAAGCGTAAAGTTAAAGGTAAAAAACCTCCTGCTCGCCTTTTTGTTGGATGGGAGGAGCTTATTAAACAGTCTCATCTAAATGAACGTTTTTTTGTACCTCGATGGAAATATTACTCTGGATATGCGCATTCGGAGTTTATAAGTTCCCTACAAATGCAATCTATTTTCAAAGATCATAAGTTTGTTATGAGCGATGTATGTAAAACTGTAGAAATGGCGTTAATGGCTGTTTGCGTTGTCATAACCGAGCTCCTCAACCTGATTCCCATATTACAAGATGACTATAGTTCTATTTGGTCTGAAGAACAGCGTATTAGCATTTACTTTTATTCTAAAATTGCCTTAAAACCTAAACTGAAGATTAGTCGGAACTTCACTCCGACAACTGCTGTTAACTAATGTATATTCTCTACCATTTTAAGATTGCGATGATCCAATGACGTTAAAAAGCATCTGAAATGTTATCCATTAAACATGTTTACTCTTAACATAAGCATGGTAATAAGGAATTTTGCCATTGCTCTTGTGCGGATAGCAACCAGCTTTTGAGTACCGCACAACAAGCAACACAGATAATATGAACTTGCATTCCCGTATAAAACTTATATTTACTGCTGATTAAATTTATTGTTACCCCCTACCCGTCTAGTTACCCATTATGAATTTAAAATATGCGATCTACACAGGAGTATTGATAGGAGCTACTCTCATTCAGGGTTCCGCCTCTGCTCAAAACAAACCAGGAGGAACGCGCCCCACCGCCACAGCTGCAACCATTCCTACCGCTTATACCAACACTTCTATTAACTATATACGAACATGGGAGCCGGACATGCCGTTGGCTGACACCAGTTTGGTAACGTCTTCCGACAGAAAGATTAGACAAGTCAAGCAGACAACCCAATATTTTGATGGTTTGGGCAGACCTCTACAGACAGTTTCAAAAGGAATTAGCCCTAATGGAAAGGATCTTATAGTACCGGTAGTATACGACGAATATGGCCGTGAGAGCTATAAATATCTGCCATTTGTACAACAAACATCCAGTGATGGTAAGTTCAAATCAGATCCCTTTAACGCTCAGAGTATTTTTTACAAAAACGGCCTGCTTAATCCAGGTGTCGCCGGAGAGAACATATTCTATACTAAAGTAGAATATGAACAATCTCCACTCAATAGACCGTTGAAAAGCTATGCTCCAGGTAACAGTTGGGTAACCCGGCCTATAGAGAACCGCTATGCGGTTAATGCCGTGAGTGACTCTGTCAGGCTGTGGAATATGGGCGCTATCCTTCCCACGAGCACGTCAAATTATGGTGCTGGACAATTAGAGAAGAATGTTGTTTTAGATGAACAAGGCAATCAGCTGATTGAATTTAGAGACAAAGAAGACCGTCTCATATTAAAAAAGACGCAGATATCAAGCAATCCTGGTACTGGACATGTAGGCTGGTTATGTACCTATTATGTATATGATGATCTAGGAAATTTACGTTTTGTTATACCACCTTTAGCCGTAGAAGCGATCAAAGGTACATGGGCAATAAATGATGGTATCGCCGATCAGCTGTGTTTTCAATACCAATATGACGTAAGACAACGAATGATCGTCAAAAAAGTACCGGGCGTTGGTCAGATCTTTATGGTATATGACGTTCGCGACCGACTTGTATTTACCCAGGATTCCGTTCAAAGGGCTAAATCTCCGATGGAATGGATGGTTACTTTTTACGATGGACTAAACCGCCCTGTAATGACTGGTATATACCAAGGTAAGTCTACCAGGGCAGCTTTACAGGCGACCATGAATACCGCTACTTCTTTACAGCCGATCTCGTATATTGCTTCCGCTAAGGCCGATCTGGCTTTATACAGCCATGAGGGAAATTCTTCATATACTGCAACCAACAGCATCTCTATGCTGGCGGGTTTCGATACAGGCAGCAGCGGTGTGACTGCCATGGAGATCAACCCTAATGCAGCCGGAGAACACCATGATCATAAGTGCGACGAATCCTTTGCCCAATATACCAATATCAGCGCTGACGCCTTTGACATATACGTTTTATGATAATTATGACTATCCGGGCAAATTAGCCTTTGTAAGTACCGATACATCCAAACTACTTGCAGCGGATACACTATACCCTGAGAGGCTTTCATTAAGCAACATGACCAAAGGACTTGTTACTGGTAATAAAGTAAGGGTACTCGGTACAGATAAGTGGCTGACCACCACAACATATTATAACGACAAAAGCCGGATTATACAGGTAGTCAGTGAAAATAATCTTGGAGGCAAGGATGTGTTAACCACTTTGTACAATTTCAAAGGGGCGGTTTTAAGCACATACCTGCATCATCAGAATCCTAAAAGTGTTACACCTCAAAGCACCTTGCTGACGAGCATGACTTATGATCATGGGGGCAGATTATTGACGGTGCGAAAGCGCCTGAATGACAATGTGAGTCAGGAAAAACTAATTGCTTCAAATAGTTATAACGAATTGGGCCAACTGAGATTAAAACGTCTTGGAGTAGCAGCTTCGGGAAGCATGCTCGATACGCTGAATTACACTTACAATATCCGTGGCTGTCTACAGGGGATTAACAAGAACTTTGTGAACAATGGGCTAAGTACATCTAATTGGTTTGGTCAGGAGTTAAGCTACGATTATGGTTTTGATTCCAGTCAATATAATGGCAATATTGCTGGGGTTAAGTGGAAAACCCGTGCCGACAGTACCTGGGCTTATGGCTATAGCTATGATAAAGCCAGACGCCTGACAGAGGCCCATTTTACCCAGAAAGCCGGTAGTAACTGGATACAGAATAAAAAGGATTTCACTGTCAGTAATTTGACATATGATGCCAATGGAAATATTAAATCCATGTGGCAAAAAGGTATGATAGGAACAAAGATAGACACTATTGACCGGTTAACCTATTCTTATCTGCCTAATAGCAATAGGCTCTCAGCAGTAGCCGATCCTAACCGGGCAAAGACAGCCTCAGCCGGCCTTGGAGATTTTATTGACGGTACTAATAGTGGAAACGACTATTTCTATGATGGCAATGGCAATATTGTGGCAGACTCCAATAGACACATCAGCTCCATCAAATATAATCATCTGAATCTTCCTTCAGTAATTACAATCGCTGGAAAAGGTACTATTAGCTACCAATATGATGCGACCGGTGTTAAATTAAGCAAGACTGTATTAAATAATACCGGAAACACTCCCACGACAACCATAACTGACTACGTTGGCATTTGTATATAAACAGGATAGTATTGAATTGATTAGCCATGAGGAAGGAAGAATTCGCCCTATATACAAGACAGGTGATTCAATCCGTTATGCCTATGATTATCTTGAAAAAGATCATCTGGGTAATGTCAGGACAATTTTAACTGATCAGGCAGATTTTACCGTATATGCGGCAACAATGGAGACGAAGGTAGCTGCTCAGGAACTAGCATTATTTAGTAATATAGAGGAAACCCGAGTAGAAAAACCGTCTGGTTATCCAGAAGATAAAACTACAGAAAATAACAAATTTGTAACAAAGCTGAGTGCAAAAGATGGCGGAAAGAAGATCGGTCCATCTCTCGTGCTTCGCGTAATGGCCGGAGATACAGTTCAAATTAATGCGCGGGCATTCTATAAATCCCAAGGGCCAATAGATGATAATCAGAAAGTCCCGGTAGAAGACATAATAGTGGGATTAGCGCAGGCATTTGGTACCCCTACAACTGTTAATAGTACACATGTTTCGGATTTAGCTATCAACAATACTCCTTTTAATGCGGACTTTTATAATAACAATTATGAACGTTTAAAGGAAAAAGGCAGTGAAAGCGGACAAGCCGACCGCCCCAAAGCATACTTAAATTTCGTTCTGTTCGATGACGATTTTAAATTAGTTGAGGAGAATAGTGGAGTAAGGCAAGTAAAGGAGAGTCCAGATGAGCTTCAGGAGTTGGGAGTAGAGAAAATGGCTATTACGAAAAATGGATTTCTCTATGTTTATACGAGTAATGAAAGTCAACAGGACGTATTTTTCGATAATGTCGCTTTGGCCCTAAACAATGGACCACTGTTGGAAAAGACGCATTATTATCCATTTGGACTTACAATGGAGGGCAATTCATCCAGCGCATTAACTGGAGTAAACTATGCTAAAAACAGAAAAGAGTATAATGGCATAGAGCATACCAGGGATCTGGATATTAATCAATATGATGCTTTCTTCAGGACACTTGATCCACAGACAGGCAGATGGACACAGGTTGATCCGAAAATCGAGTCGATGGAAATGTGGAGTCCTTATGCTTCAAACTATGATAACCCAATCCTATATAGTGATTTTCTAGGTGACGAACCTGAAGGACCTGGCGATGGCATTAAGAAAACAGGTCTGGTAACAGGTAGAGAATACACCCTTACGGCTCCAACAGATTTTAAATCATCTTTAGCCTTTGCGGGCCAGTATGCGCTGGGTGTGTTGAATGAAGGTGTTGAAGCAGTAAACCGATATATTAATCCGTTGGTACCTGCAGCTTAAGCCCTCGTTGGCAAAAGTTATGAAAGTGGCTTTACGGAAAACAAATCCCGGATACTGGCCGGAACTGAAGTAGCTGCATCTCTTATTCCTATGGGTAAGGTTGAATTAGGAGCAGCAAAAGTGGCGGAAAGGTCTTTAATCAGTTTGGACAATAATGCCTTAGTGGGCGCTATTAAGGGTGGGGAAAAAGAGGCGGTAACAGCTGCTATTGGATCAAACAAACCGATAGTTTCCATTACTGCGGCAAAGGAGTATCTTTCATTTGGAACGAAGGCAGAATTGAAAGGTTTTATGAGTGAGATTGGCGCGACCATCAGTAAGAATGGTGGATCCGCCAGCAAAGCAGCTGCATTGCAACAACAGGCAGTAAGTCTTGGGCGTTCATTACACAAAAACGACGCTATGATCCTCGCAGGAGCAATGAACAATAAGGCTACAGTGCTTACTGCAGACAAAAGGTTTGCTAATTTTATGAAGGCAATAGGCTTTCCAACTAAAAACTTTTTAAATTTATGAGTTCATTTAATGTACTAATTACGGAAGTTGCATGCCCAGATTGCGAGAAAAGGCATGAAGCACGAATTCAATTCAAGTTTGGCAATACCTGGCAGTTACAGTATAAAATTGGAGACAAAGTGACTTGGGGCGGCAATGATATCGGAATCCCAAACCTTAATGAAGTAAATGCTTATGGCATTATTGAATCAACAAAATGTCCTTATTGTAATAAGCAGGATATCGTTGAAGAATATGACATTCTAATTAAAAATGACGTTATAATGGGGATTTCTCCAATGGCAAGTATGGAAAATTATTTGGGAGAAAACGGAGAATATTTTGTGGTGACATAGAGCAAATCATCTGCAATAGCCAATATTTCAATTAGTATCCAGACTAATTGCACCAGAAATTTATTTCTCAATTTTATTATTACAAAGTGGATATTCCATATCTCCACTATCAAATGCACCAAATTGGCCGACGCCATCAACACCTTAACTTGGTTTATAAAGGATGGGAAATGGTCAGAATATCATTTTATTCTTTCTCTTCTTCATCTTCGCTTTCAACCCAATTTTCTGACTTGAATGTGCTGAGAGAACGCCGGTAAAGGTCTTTATAAATACTCCGCTCAATCTCAAGCTGATCAATGTACTGGTTTATTATGAATTCTGTTACCCGTGACGACTGGCGGAAATCCTGGCAGGCGAAGTAAATGTATCGGTTGCCTTCGTAGGTTTCCCTGCCAAGGTAAATATGGCCATCTTTTATAGGTATTAATTCGATAAGCTGATCTTCAATGAGGTCCATGAATTTGTTTGTTTCAGAGGTTGGCAGGCCCTCATTGTGACTGCCATCGTATTTAATATTTACTTTGAGTATCCAAGGATGGGATGCGGCGCGATCCCAGTCCATTGCTCCGGTATTGACCATGATCATAACGGGATTACCATTTTCGCTCTGGGCCTTTAGGCTGGCGTAGCAGTCATTTTCCTTGTTGTACCTTACGTTTTCATATTTTTCGACAAACTCTTTTTGTCGCCATTCCAGATAGCTTTTTAGCTTGTCAATCGGAATAAGGTCTTTTTCGGCCTTTGATGGGCCTTGAACCGATACTGAATCTATAACGGTGACTGACTTTACTTCGCCCAAATAGTTATCTAAGAACAAGTATACTCCTTGTATGATTTTATTGGCCACAGAGGGAGTATCTGTATAATCATTGTGAATGACGGTAATGCAGATGCTGTCCGGGCTGTCTGGGCTTGCAGTGGCATAGAAATATAGATTTTCAAGAGTGAAAGTATATCCTTGCATATCTATAGTGGTGCAATTTAGATCGGATTCTGGCTTTGATGCGATGAATCTCCATCCATGGATCTCGGGGGCAGCTGCTACCAGGTCTTCCATGAATGGTATATTTTTAATTTCTCCATCGGCGGTGAAGATAAGTTCTGCGATGTCATTTCCATCTATTCCAGCAAGAAAGTAGTATCCGTCCCTGATTTCGGTAAGCTTTTGCATGAGTGGGTCGAAAAAATTTTTGTCTATGCCGTTGCTGTCTTCATGCTTTAATATGCTGTAAAAAGTCTTTTGATGTTTGCTAAACCATTTCCAGAACGCAGCGTATTGCTTTGTTTGTTTCTTTTGTGCTTTCTGGAAGTCACTTTTGCTATTCGATAGCCTCATATAAATCGTTTTTGGGATTCTGTTTGAATGAGAAAGGTAAGAAAATTACAGAAATTTTAGGGTTGGTTAGGAATGGTTATACGATTCCATGTTAAACGGAAAAATTCCCATTTTTGTTAGTAATTAGTTCTTTTCTTCCTGTCTTCAATTTTTACTGGGAAATTTAGAAAAATAAAAAGGCCGCCTTTATAAGTAATTGATATCAACGTGCCCAGTAATGGAGCGCTTTCGAACCAGTTGGTATCGATAATGTGTAAGTTATTCCAGAGGGCTACAGATCCTCTCATGAGATGTTACCTTTTGATATATTGGGCAACCATTAATTAGGTTATAAATCTATGCAAATGAAACAGATCCCTAAATACTGGAAAATTGTATGCTCTCGTCATACGTCAGTTCTCTATCAGGCTCAAATTAACACGAAACATATATCGGAAAGACTGCTGGAGCAATTTATTAGAACATTAATATCTAAGTATGCACTGTCTGACAATGAAATCATGGAGCAGCATACGAGAGTTCCCTTTAAGAACAAAAAAGATTATATAAGTGTCGTAAGAACCGGCTGTGACTTAAACGAGCCTCTAAAAATTAACTTTTCCTCTCAAGTCGCAGATATTTATGTTGATGTTTGTTTAACTGAATAAATATTTAATGGAAATGAGTAACCCCTAAATATTATTAGATAATAGATATTCTAGCTGAGGCAATAACAACCTTCTTATTAATTTGATGACTTGATTGCTTCTGCATTTACTTTAACTTTTTAATAGATTATGAACCCAACACAAGTAAATCCTGCTGCATGGCAGGATCATGAAGTTATATTTGATATGGAGGGATTTTCGGCAATATGGGGAAGATATGATAATGATGATAATTTTTGTTTGGGTGCTCGTTGGAATGGAGGTGAAGATGAGCGAGGCTATCCAGGGCAAGACGCCTATCCTCTATGGTTTGTGATTCCAGATTATCTTACTCTTTCTATGCTTGAAAGACTCAATACGAATGCTCTTCAGGGCGATTTAAGAGCGGCAAATGGGAACCCTATTCAATTAGAATCAATAAGGCAATCCGCGTATTTATGAATCAATCTGATTCTTGAAATGTTAAATTGAAAATTTGAAAGATGCCTCTAAAGGAATCGAACTGAAATGACAAATCCGCTATTAGAGCGAATTTGTCATTTTTGTGCCCAGTAGCGGTAAATTCTCGAACCAAATAAAGCTGATGATTAATAAATTATTCTAGAACAGGAGATAATTACACCTATTCCAGCTGAATTTTTGACTTCAATTATATAATCGTTTTACCGGAATTTATGTATATTATAATCATTTTACTGTAGAAGATTTCTACGAAACCGTTTACAAAAATTCTCCGTACTCCCTAAATGCGAGTTGGGAAATAGAGTAACTACTATGATAACGATACAACTGAAAGATTTTATTAAAACTGGTAACTTTGGTCCCCTGACAATCGGCTCCTCGAAGGGTGAGATTTTACAAGTATTTGGGGGGACATATGACTTAGCTGATTGTGGTGAAACGCAAATAATTAAGTACGGGTGGTATGAATTTTTTTATTGGACTGATAATGAAAAGATTTTCGGAATTCAAAATGACCATCTACTAGCCGACTGTGTCAATCATAGCGAAATGATTAATTTTAAGAATAGATTTTTTACAATTGATAAATGGTTTTTGAAAGAGAATAAAAGTATAACTTTTAGGGAGGTTATTGAATGTTTAGAACAGGAAAACATCCCATATAATATAGTTCCGGCGTATGATGGGTGCGATGAAAATATTATAAAATGTGTCAATAGTAATGTGACTTTTGACTTTGTAAATGAACATACGTTTACGGAGGTTACGGCAAAGGGGAGATTTAAAAATCGGAAAGAAATTAGGGTGGCGCATCAGTTGGATTATGTCTTAAACGGAATCAGACTATTTAAGTATTAAAGTATTAGTGCAATATTGACTAACCGTAGGCTTTGGCTAAGTGTGAAAGAAAAGAAGGTAATGCTAAAGCCCCGAGAATTAAACTTGATCTCTAGAGTTTAGCTGCCCAGAGCGGACCTTTGTGATCTTCCCACTTCTGCGCCCAGTGCGGAATGTTTGTGAGCCGCTTATGCTTGGTTATTAGTAAATTACTTTCCTCGTTTTAACTATTTTGCGGCTTTTGCATTTTTGCCTATGTTTATTTCAAACCTATATTAATGAGTGGAATTTCACACGCAATCACCATGGCTCTGGAAGCCGTGATCAATAGAGCCACGAAGAAGCGCGTTGAAGCTAATTGGGAAGGAAGATATATTCTTCGCATGCAGAAGGCCTACAGCATTTTAGGATGGGTCTGTGGGATGATTGCCTGTACTCCTATTGTGGTTCTTTTCTTTGAAGTGCCTAGTGATATTAGTGGGTGGATTGCCCTTGGTTTTCTGTTTTTCTCAATGGGGTTTGCTGCAGCGCTTTGTATATTATATTATCGTAATCACCAGGTGGCTTTTGATAAAACCTACATTGAAGTGACCAGTCCATTGCGCAAAGTCACAACCTCTACTTGGGATAAGGTTGTCAGAACAAAATACAGCTATAATGCCGGACTTTTAACGCTTATAGACAGCGACGGTCAAAAGTTGAAGATAAATCACCACCTGATAGGGCTTTCCACATTTGTAAGCATGCTAGAAAGTAAAACCGGTCATCGGACTGGCTTAGGGATCAATAGGCAATAAGTGCTTTCATTCATTTAATTCTACACAGGTTCGCCAACATCATCCTCAAGCTGGTAGGAGTTTGGTTATGTTTCGCTTAAAAGGTTAAAGAGATTAAGCATCGATTTGCTTTGAGAAATCAGCAGAGTCGAGAACTGATAGGATAGCATTTGGAGACTGCACCTTGAGATTGTGAAAGCTAATAACCAGGTTTCTGATGATATGCGCGTTGCCAATTTCACATTTTTTAGTGTAAATGAATTGTTTTTCTACTAATTTTATCAGCATATTATCTAATGAAGCATAGAAAGCTTCCTAAATAAAATATTATGTCTATAAAAATTACTGATGAATGTATCGGGTGCAGCGCATGCGAAACTGAATGCCCGAACAATGCTATTTACGAGAGTGGTGTGGAATGGGCAATGGCAGATGGCACCTCACTTAAAGGCACCTATGTCATGATGGATGGATCTGCTATAGAGGCCGACCAGCGAAATACTCCACTGTCAAATGACTTTTATTACATCGTTCCTGATAAATGCACTGAATGCCAGGGCTTCCATGAGGAACCGCAGTGTGCGAATGTATGTCCGATAGACTGTTGTGTAACAGATGAAATGTACCGGGAGACTGAAGCGGAACTATTGGCCAAGAAAGAAAAATTACATGTTTAATCCGAAATCATAAGGAGCTATAGGGGAGAAAGGGCTAATTACCTTTTCTCCCTTTCTTTTTGGGAGGCAAGTCCTACGAATCGGGATACTTGAAAGCTCGGCTTCTTTACTGGAATCGAACTTTTTATGATTGAATAAGAGAAAGTTAGAGTGAAAGTGAAAATTGCCAAAAACGACAAACCCGCTCATTGAACAGGTTTATCGTTTTACGTGCCCAGTAGCGGAGCACTTACGAACCAACTGACTAGGTGTCGATTTTATTATGCGCATTGTTGCTTCATATGGCAAATGTAATTCCTTAAGACTACAGAAGGCGTTTTGTTATAGGAGGACCTGAGGTAAATGACAGATTGCAATAGATAAACCTAGCTAAAGAAAAGTAGATAGATTACCCATCGCCAGTTGGCTAAAATATTACCCAACTGTCAGATTAATCAAAGCTATTTTATATAAAACATCTGAAAATAGACGTCAAGACGTTTTATTTCAAGTCAATTCATGCAGGTGGACATTGTCTACATTGTTCTACAATTTTTCCCGAAGGAAGTAGCACTCTTTCCGTCCCGCATGGACAATTTAATGCTACAGTATTTCCTTTCAGTTTAAATTCCTGAATTGAAAATTCATGTAAACCGTTTTCTACAAGCAAAGCGTTAAATTTCTCAAACAACTCATCTATTTTCGGCTCTATTTTGTCTTTCGCTTTTATAGCTTTATTTACAGCGACTGACTTCTTTTCTGTTTTGCTATTGATTTTTGCCATTTTTGAATTATTATAAGTTTATACCAATAAGTAAGGAATCTTTGATCGTAGTTTCATTTCCATTTTCGTCTAACAGAATGGCTCGGAGCATAACAGTAGTACCTATTGGCAAATTTCCGATGCCATAATATATGTTGATTTTTGACTCTGCATTGGAGCGATAATTCATTTCACGAAGCCTGCCATTTGCAGGTACATAACCTGTCAGAAAATCTTCTACCTTCATAGTGTATCCAGTGCTCACTTTCCCCCCATTTGCATTTGATAAAATACCGGTTAATAATAGCTCTGTCTGGAAATTGCTTCCAATACCTAGTGCTGAAGATTGTAACTTGAGCAGGGATGGAACTGACTTTGTAATTGCGACTGAATCTTTAATGATGTAGTCCGTTTTCTCCTCCGGAAGATTTGGTTCAACTGAAATGACCATGGTACCTGGGGAAAGTGTAACCTGCACCGATGATTCTATTACAAACTTGCCGTTCTTGAATTCGGGTTTCTTAATAATTTCGGCTTTCCCATTTTCAGGAAATGTACCAAGGCTTGTCTTTAATACAAACTCTTGTTTGCTTTTACTTATATTGGGATTAACCTCACATATTATTTTTACCAACTGGTTACCGTCGCCGACGGCAGTAGCTGTACTTAGTTGCAGACCTATGAATATATCGGCTGTCGTGACGTCATCCTTTTTGCAGCTTACCCAAAAAAAGATAATACATAGAAAGAAAATAGTATTTTTTGCACTTCTCATAAAGTAATTATTTGAAAAGTAAATTCCTGATCGTAGAAACGGCATTTGTTATGTCAAGATCCAACAGTAACGAAGCATAAGCTCCAGGAGTCACATTATATTTATCTATCAATGGGTTGGTGTCCTTCTGACGATACAAACTGAGTCCTGCAGTAAAGTATAATGATCTATTGATTCTGTAGCTGGGGCCAACTAAAAGTGATGTATTACTATATAGATTTTTGTATTCTTCCTCTCTGAAATCACCTATTGTCAATCCCAAATGTAGAGATAAATAGTGCCAAAGTGTTGGATGGGAAAGGTATTTTCGTGCAGCTAATTTGTCAATGGACCTGAAATTTATATTGACACCCCATGTCAATTTGGGTATTGCGTGTATGTTTTTTTCATTACTCCTGACAACCAGACATGAAATGCCTACCTGGGGAGTAAAAATGAAACTCGATTTTGTTTGTAGGTCCCTCGCGACATTCGTGCTGATATACCAGTTCGTATATCTCAGTCTGGGATCGCCAGAAATTTTGCTATTTATATAGGTGGTAATATCTGATAACAATTTCCTGTTTTCTTTAAACTTTGTGGTGAGTGAATCAATTTGAAGTGAGAATTGAGTTATTTGTGAAACTGCTGACGGCCTGCTTAAAACAAGGGCCTGAAGTCGTTGCTGTATGGCTTTCAGATACACTATAGAGGTATCCAGATTGGAAATGCGTTTTTCAAAATCGCTGGTTTTTACAGTGTCGGTTAGCTGTTCTTTAATATTTGCCTGGCCGTTGAGAAAAGACTGAGGATTACTATTCACCATTGTATTTAAATAAACGATGCCTGTATTGTCTAGATTATTCGCTGCTAAGAGGCTATAAATGGGAGCTATAGCTGTATGAAAGTATATAGCCTGATTAAAATTATACCCATATAGTTGGGCATATACACTATCTAGCTTATTATCAAAATATATGCGGCCTAATCCATTAGAATGTGCTGTGTCAAAAGTGATTTGTTTAATCAGGAATGCGGATGCTTGTCTGGTGTAGATCATCGTATCTATACCATTAGAGAAACTAAAAAAAGTCTTTGCAAGCGTATTGAGATCTATCTGCTTGTGTAATATAAGACTATCGGCGATTGCATTTATGTACTTTCTGACTTCCTTTAGATTATTGCCGCTTAGCTGTTTAATGACAGCAAAGTCGAAATGGAAGTTAGGAGGCAATTCCGGGAATTCTACAATCAAGTTTCTTCCCTTGCTGTCTATTCTAAACTGCACTCCGAGGATGAAATCGGCTTCACCGTTTATTAGTTCTATATCTCTTATTTTTCTTCGTAAACCTGCCTTTTTTTCGTCTTTTGTTGGTTGTCTATATACAACCTTAAAGGCTTTTACATCTAACACCGTTTCTACATCGTCCATATTAATAATAAGTACGAATGGCTTGTCGAATGGAAGCGCCTTATCTGGTTTTCTTGAGACGGACTCAATTTTGATAACATCCGGAGGAAATGGAATGGTAGCTGCATTTTGTGAGTAAGCTTGGATTGTCATTAATAAAAAGAGCGTCAAGGCTAATATGTAAGTTCTGGAATTCATTTGGGGTATCATTCAAAGAGTGGTAAATAAACATAGAGCAATATTAGAAAATATTGAGTGGCGGGAGAATACCAACTAGTTTGTATTTTTAAGCCATGTCGTTGTCCCTATCTGCTGCTTCAATTAATATAGTTTCGATTTGATCTGACATTCGCTCATCAATTGCTCTAGGCTATCTTATATTGTATGATCAAGACCTTATTTGGTCTTTGATCGAACCAATCGAACTATCTTTAAATTGGATAAGAGGATGTTATATGATTGGCAGAATTAATGTAAAGCAGCAAACCCTCTGCTGGAGATGGTTTACTGTTTTAGTGCCTAATATCGGAACGCTCACGAACCAACTTAAATTGATTTTCAATAATTTATTGAATGTAATGCCTTAATTGTATATTCATACATATTGTCGTCAATAGGTATACATAAACGACGCTAAGAAGCCCTGTCAAACTCCGAGAGTATCGAAAAATACAAACTAATTGGTATTGTTATTAGTTGCTTTTATCGCTCTCGCGCTGATAGTAGCGCAAATAAGTTATTCAATTAAGAAAAGCCCTCGACATCTCACGATAACATTTTGCTCCTTTGCTGTATTTATAGCCTTGGTTATTATTTGCGAAATCTATTTAGAGTCAAGATTTACCGGTAAGGGCTAGCAGATTACACAAAGCGAATGCCATCCTAAGAATAAGGATCGCATTCGCCTTTTCAGGACTTCAAGCAAAACGCAATATAGATCATCTTTCAGGCCCTCTTTTACCCAAAAACGCTGCCCAAATAGATACTATTACTATACTGTCTATTTATCTCTCCTCTAAATGCCATATAAGTTTCTATTCTTTGTTGCTGCCAGGTCTCTGGTAGTTCCAATATTTCCTGACCAATCCTTCTCTTTGCGCCGCACAAATTATAGACAGCCTGTTTTAATGCCGGCGCATATGCCAGGAGCATTACATGGTCTGTACTATCCGGATAGTTGGTAGCTGGTGTCCAGCTGAATAGTAAGGTATTACTTTGTAAAGATACAGAAGGGCTAAGTCCGTCCGTATTGATAGGGCCTTCTGCAACACGAAGTTTACTATAATCTATTTCATAGTTAGGATAACTGCCAATAATGGCGTGTGTTAGCTGATAGGCCACAGCTGCGTTATAGGCTCTAAAGGAACGGTCTTTGGATGTTTTAGCAAAACCAAGCTTTACAAACTCAGAGAATCGGCTTAACAACTGATTGGTGATCCGCATTTTCTCCCTGCAGGCCAACTGTTTTGCACTGGGTGGCTGAGATCCCTGAATCCGCCGTGAGCGGATAATATACTGGCCATCTTGTTCATAACCTTCTACATTGCCAATGGCTCCGAAGAAGCCGTTTAACAGCCCTTTTTTAAGTCGTGCCATAGTATTAGGATTTAATGTCGTGATGTTAATGTCCTCTCCCCTTCGGAGTTTCCGGAGGGAAGAGGACTAAGTAGTTCCTCTTCCCTTTCATCTTCGGGGCTTACCGCGAGTTAACAACTTTAACCGTAGGCTCGCTTTTCATGGAAGAAGAAAAGTTTAAGAAACTATTGAATTTCTATATCGCCTAAATACCGGGAGTCTGAATTTATCTTTCCATCAAAGCTGACAAACAGCACCCATACATGAACGGTGTCTGTTGACCACTGGGCCGGCACAGTCATGTTATAAGTCTGGCTGGATCTGGTAGCAACGCCTACAGCCTGTACATGCGACTGTTTCAAAGGATTGTAAAGCAATATGGTCAGTAAATCCGTACCGTTGGTACTATCGGTACCTGCGTTATTTACCCAGGTGAAGTCCAGCCGGGCTGCTGTCGTAGTAGCAGTTGCAAATTCGGGAGGAGCCAGCAGTCTTCCTTTACCGATCACTATCTGTGGATAGTTGATCGTCAGGGCAGGGTAAACACCGGTGATTCCCTTTTCAAGATTGATCTTAAACGCGGCGTTGTAAGGCGTAAGTCCTTTTGATATGTCTGGAAACCAACATTTATCAGATCGCGAATAGGATTGAGAAACTCGGTCATGAGGGTGAACGCAGTGCGTTGCTTCATCTGATTTTCCGTTGCTGGTCTATTACTTTTTACTGACCGGCTACGCATTACAGAGATGCCTTTCCAACTAGCACCTACTACGGTCCCTACCAGGCCGGAAAATGGGCCTAAGATGCTTTTGAGATACTTTCCCATAAAATAAGGGTTTTAATGTCAGGTGATTAAATCGGGTTAAAAACGTAAGTGAGAGCGTGGGTTAACGCTGTTTGAATTGTTAGTGATCTTTTCGTGATGGAGGCTATAAGGTATTTTAAAGTGAGTAATAGGATGCTCCCTGGCCTTTGGAGCTCTAAATCATAGGTTAAATTGGAGGTTGTTCGCAGGTTGATCGTAGGTTGGTCGTAGGTTGATCGTATGTTAATCGTTCGCGACCGATCAAAGGATGATCAAGCTATTATCAAAGTCCGTTCTACTAGTCTTCCATTCCGGTATAAAGATAAGGTGATAAGTGGAATATAAGTTGGAACATGGAAATATATTCCGGATATCCAAAGTTAATGGATCGAGCTCCAAATTTGTCCGTGTATAATGGTTATCAATCCGCCGATTCCTTATCCAGTGAATCCTTATCACTTCCCCGATTGAAATACATTTTCAGTCTATATCTGCACCTCAAAGCAGCTATCCGTAGTAAGCTCTCCTCCTGTTACAGTCACCAGGCAGTTATATAGCTGACCAAATTCGCTACTCTGTACAAAATCCTCAATCCTGCATGTAACCTCACCATTATTTAATTCCATACCTGTCTCTGGTTTTGTACCGTCCTGGAATTGCATTAGTGCTATAGTATCGCCATCATCTTGCTGTATGGCAAGTACCAAAATCTCTCTACGGTTTTCGTAAGTATAAGCAATAATCCCTACAATATCTTCTCTTATCTCCATACTAGTTCCCGTCAATCCTTTCTTCATAGCCTGCAGCGTCTCCTGATTAACTGCCGCCCGAAGTAATAATTTTTCCACGCCACGGTGGAATTCCGTGAACCACCCCGGGTCTTTCCCCATTGAAAATATTTCGTCAATCACCCAGGTATATATATCCAGATCCGGCTCCGAAGTATCAAGTACCCGCTCAAACAACATTTGTGAAATAGAGATTTCATACTTGTTTGTTGTATTCTTGAAGAAGCCAACATAATAAGAAAGTAAAAACTCATCAATTGCTATAGGAACGACTAACTGCATTTCAGCTGGAATGTAATCCAGTATAAACAACATCTCCAGATCATCTATGCCAGCAGCCCTTTTTATATCTTCGAAATACAATCTTATCCAATCATGCTCAGGTTGTTGTGCAAGTTGCTCACAATATGACTTAGCACACAATTCACATAATTCGTGTGAAGTATCTGACCGTAATTGTTCAAAGAACTCGTCAGGCGTAATCTCACCTCTCCAATACTTATCAGATAAGGCTTTTCCTTCAGCCGTCGCCTGTCTGAAACGGTGCAATAAAGTAGATTCTATTCTATCTGTCATTATCCATTAACTTTACCCGCTCACTTTATCAACGTAATCGGATACACATAAGTCAGATACGCAATCAAAAACACTACCGACAAAAACAATATCGACAACCCTATCACCGCTGAATTAAACTTAATCCCGTCCTTCCCCAACGAAAACTCCGAATCAGTCACTTCAGGCTGGGGCGTAGCACCCGCGGCCTTGGAACTCATCCATTTCTGAACGATCTTCTCCTGCAGCAGAAACTGTCTGTAAGACAAGACCAACCCAGCTCCCACAATAATGATCACAAGAAAGAAGATAATAATACCACTATAAAACTGCCAGGTGAATGCTCTTTTCTGGTGTTGCAGATCAAACTGATACTGCTGCAGACTTAATTTCGCCTGTTCCAGTTTAAAATAGGTGATCGCAGAAGAATCTTCGCTCGCTTCGGGAACAGTCACCGCCACCATTGCCATTGCACTATCAAAAGCTCTTTGCGTTTCGTCTTTCAGCTGGATCTGCGCAACTGCATTTGTCATCATCATGACCAATACGATGAGCATGCCAATGAGCTTACATTTTTTCATATTGTTTCTTTAAATACAGAATATAGGAATAACGGATCTTAAGCAACCGGTTGATATCATTATTAGGCACTTCTTTCTTTTCCAGTGATTGGTAAGTAAGAAAAGAATACCTTTCAAAAGGCTCCTTACCAGATATCGTCATAATAAAATTCAACAGCTGTTCTGCCTTCTTTTGTTTCTCTGCCAGGGGTATTACTTTGCTGCTCAACTGCGGAAATTCTATTCTCCTTACACCCACCGGATTAACCTGATGAATAACCCTTACGGTATCTTCCAATACTAATTTTTGCCGGATGATTAGCAGAGAAGTAGCCGGGTAGGTAGACATAAATGCCTTTCTTTCAATAGCTCTGAACAGTCTGTATTTCAAAGACTTTTTATCTACGTAGCTCTCGTTCAGATAAAAAGAATCACTCCGGATATATAGACGCTCCAATTCCCCCTTTGCGGTAGAATCTATGGCCAGTATCTCCCCGAAACGCTTATAAATACCGGCATCTTTTGCATTTTTAGCTGTTTCGATTGTATACAACAGCTGGTATAGCTTTATTTCATAATAGGGGTCATCTATTACCGGCAACACATTATGCTGATAGCTGTACAACTGCCTGCTCAGGGAATCTACCGCTTGACGCAGCTGCTCATTCTCCTGGATAAGTTCTTCCTCCACATCTATTTTAAGTATTGCGCCTGATAAACTATCAGCGGAGATCATCTCCTGCGCGCTAACCGTAGCAAAAGACAGACAGAGTAACAGGCCGCATAAGGATAAATACCGGAACTTCATCGATAAGGATTATCCCATAAATATAATAATATCATAAAATATCAGATACCCACTGGGCCAAATACAGGTAGAAACACCCATATGATCAATCTGCAGCTTCCTTATCCAGCGAATCCTTATCACTTCCTCTTTTCAGCTTCACATGCGGATTCGTCTGCGTTCCCGTAACATTGAAAGGTATTCCCCAGATGCCCAGCGGAGGCAAGCCTATACGTCCTTTCAGGTTCAATCTCCCGTTAAAGCTAACCTGGCCTTCGAAACGGGGACGGAAACCAGCTATTCGCATCTTTGTCCGCTCAATAGTGATGATATTATTGCCGATGGAAGATCTGATCTCAACCTCAGACAGGTTTGGATCTTTGATATTCCTTTTTGTGCTATTGCTCACTGCATTGAACAGTTTGAAACCTTTCAGCTTTATCTTCTTCAATGACAGTACCCCCTCTCCTTTCAGGGACGGATATACCAGCTGCATATTCTCCCTGAACCTGCCACTGATATGATAATCCAGTCCTACAATACCGCTGGCGGAAGAAGCAGAAGACACCATATCATGAAACAGCGGGATCTCCTTATAAGCACGTTTAATATCAAACTCCCGTGCATTGATATGATAATCAAAAGCAGCACTTTCGCTATTCAGGCTATTATACTGTGCCTCCATTTCAACCGGCGCTCCTATGATATTAAACCCGGTATTACTCATCTGCAAACTGCCGTTATCCACCTGTAGCTGACCATGGAAACGTTGTACATCTATCCCCCGGAAACTAGCCTTATCTGCAGAAGCATTCAGGGTGAGAGACAGATTATCCGGTATGACCACTACACCCGAAGATCCCGGTTCATCTGCTGAATAAGGATCGCTGTTGTATGCCATCAGCTCATCCACCAGGATATAACTGCTCTTCAGGTTAAAGGCTCCCTGAAGGCGTTGATGCGGCTGAGTGGCATAAGCAATCAGGTTGTATAAATGACCATCCAGGCGGAGGTCTGATTTACCATAATGTGCTTCAAATTTGTCAAACCACATCTTATCTTCTTCAAAACGGAAAACGCCGTTGTTGATATAAAAAGGCAGCGGGAATCTGGCAGCTTTCAACGATACATCCTTCACTGTCAGCGTTCCTTTGTTTAATAGTCTGTCGTACTGACTGTTCATCGCATCACTCTTCGTGCCCTGCAGGGTCAGGTCTGCTTTGATGTAACCTTTGGCGTCATATCCTTCCCGGCCCAGTACCTGGTAGATCTTTCCAAGATCGATGATGCCATTGGCCAGGATATTATAATGCAGATCATCAAAATTATTCAGCGCCGCTTTGAGCGTAAAGGTCTGACCCTCAAATTGGAAGGATATCGGTTTGATGTCGATCTTCAATGCCTGCAAACTACCGGCTGTATCTGTCAGCGTAGCGTTGACATTGATCTTCTCAACCGGATGTTTGTAATACTTCGTGTGTACCGCTCCGTTGTCCATGTTCAGGGAAGCAGTGGTTACCGGGAATAAATTTCTTGCCGGCTGATAAATACCTTTACTTAAGATATTGATGTTCAGGTCCCCACTCAGGTCCACACCATCAATCGGATAAAACTTCTCCACATCAGCCATGTGTAACAGTCCTTTCAGACTCGCATCCACCAGCGGCTCCTGTGCATTCGTCAGATGAAAGTATCCTTTGATATAGTTACCTAATACCTCTGCATTGATCTTACTCACGTTCACATGTACATTGGCATAGTTGTTATCCGGACAAGCCGCCTGCACATCAAACCCGATATGCCGGATAGGTTCCCGTACATCTCTGAATTTGAGATAACCGTCACTGAGCGTAGCTTTGAAGTCAAATACAGGGATACTGCTGATGATCCGGTCCGACTCTTGTCCGGGACCGTTGTTAACCGTATATTGTATGTACCTGCCATCCGCCTGAAGGTTCGCCTGAAAACGGCCTTTCAGGTCAAAAGCATCCCATCCCATTGCCTTTCCCCATTTCTCCATATCCAGGTCAGCGCTCATCTTTGCATGGATGTCAGGCTTAGTCAGTCCTACCACTTTAATATCTGAGCTGAAATACCCTTTATCCAGTTTAAAAAAGGCCGAATCAACATTTATAGTAAACTTCTCAGGATTCATCTCCGGCAGCCAGGCCCCGAAATCCAGGCGCAGGTTTTCAATAGCATAAGGTGCTCCTGAACTGGATATTTCTCCGTCCCTCACCTTCATACTGAATGCGAGATCAGGCATCTTGTTAGTCTTCGCAATATACTTACCTGTTAATGAGGCGTTTACCTCAGCAAAGCCCTTTATATCAGTATGCTCCCTCCAGGAAGTATATTTCGACGGCAATGCACTGAAAAGTGCTTCCAGGGTAGATTCACCTGAAGAGAGTTTAAAATCCATCTTATACCCGTTCTTCAGGAAACTGAATGCGCCATTCAGTTTCATCGGCAGCTGGTTAATCTTCAAGTCATTCCGTTCAAAAATGAAATTCAGTGATTTGGTATTGATGCGGGTGATCAGCTTACCATCCAGTTTCTTGGACTGTATGCAGGGTACTCCGCCATAAGCCAGGTCGAAGGAGGCAATGTCGATATGCGAATACAGGTCGAACTGCGATTGATCCAGGTCTCCCTTACCGGTATAATTCACTTCCCGGGCCCGTATCTGCAGGGTCAGGGATTTATCATTGTAGATGATCTTACAGTGCTCCAGCTGTATCTTTTCTATTTTCAGCGATACACTGCCACTGTCAGCCGACTTACGCGAAGGCGTAGCTGGCTGATATACGTTATAATTCGGGCGTCCCTCGGTATCTACCTGTACATGGATATTTCCCTTTGTGAGATAGATCTTGTCCACCCGGGTAGCTTTAGAAAAGATACTTCCCAGGTTGACACCTAACGCTATTTCATCTGCAGATACCAGGGTATCCTGCTCGAAAGGAGCAGATCCTTTCAGACTGAAATCGTACAGTGTCAGGGTGAGTGTAGGGAAATGATTAAAGAAGGATAATCTCGCTTTTGAAAAATTGATCTCGCCAGTGATATTATGGTTAGCCCAGGATTTTATTCTGTTTGACACAGCCGCGGGAAAAAGGAGCGGCAGCAGAAAAAGTATCAGTATCATTCCCCCGGCAGTTATTGAAACGATTTTCAATGTCCGCCATGCGTTTCTCTTCATAGTTGCACCAAGCATAAGGTATAGGATCAGTTATTTGCATTCCACTAGCGGCGCAAAGATAGAAAATCTACAGATGTCTAAAAAATAACATGCGAAGGATATGTAGTATAATTACTCCTTTCTGAAGGGTGTATTGAGTGGAGAACTGGCATTGACGGCATAACCATCCCTGCTGACCATCAGATATAGCCTGTACAATTCAGGCGAATCAGGCATCCTTACATGAATGCCCGGTCCTGTACCCAGGCGACGCATATAAATGGCATTCCCCCAGCCATCAGTTTTATACAGGAACCATTCGAAATGCAGTTGCTGGTTAAGAGGATCCCGCAGGTTCCACCTACCATTGTTATAGACCAATGCATGATAGGACAAGACCTTTCCCGGTTCGGTTATTTCGGCAGGACGCAGAATCTTCACTGGTGGCAGCCGGGGAGCATCAGTTTTTATATGCCAGTAGTCCGCTAGTCGCGAATAAGCTGGTTTATAGTGCCGCTGGTGATCCAGCAGCCCGCTGAAAGTAATGGCATTCCTGGTTTGGATATCCTGCCAGGAGCTGATGAAGAGCGGTTTCTTCGTACCGGTAGCAATGTATTGATCTGCACTGACTCCACTGAGAAACCAGGGAACCTTTGTTTCCGGCAAGGTGATCCTAGTGGTATCGCCCGGAGTAGCCAGTCCCAGACTGGATATTTCAGGTATGGCCGAGGCAAAGGTCTGCAGTGTGGCAGTCACCTGTTCGTCCATCGGCACATCCAGCGTTACAGGTCTTTCCGGATCCACGGCTTTAATCTGTCGCACCAGTTCGCGCAGCCAGTGAAGATACTCATCCTCATGGCGTAATAACGAGGGCTTTGCATACATCTGCTGCAGCCGGCGCCAGGCATTGTTGGAAAGATGCCAGCCGATAATGCTTTTGTCATCCTTTCTTTTCTTTATTGTAGCGATCACCTCTGACATAAAATCTTCCCGGCGCTGTTCATTCGAAATATCACGGTCCAGATCAGGCATCCAAAAAGCGTACTGAATCTTTATGCCTGTTTCATTCGCCACGGCAAGGATATTATGATCATAAACGCCCGGACCATACCTCCTGACAGTGTTAATACCCAGTCGCTGCATATCTTTCAGGTCTCTCAGCACCTCCCTGCGGGTTAAGGTATGCCGGCTCCTGAACCAGGGGATGGCTTTAGCATAAATAACGCCCCTGATCGTATCCATCAGCCGCCCACTATCAGAAATGGCAGGAACAGCGGCAAGCGCCGGCAGCGGACAGGCGATATCATTGTCATTCTTCTGCAGCCTGTTCAGGTCTTGCAGGGAAGCCAGGGGCGCTGATAGTTTCCAGTCCAATGCCCCGCTGTCTTTTCTACTGACAATATTCAGATCATAACTACTGTTAAACAATACAGCGGCTTTTATCTCCGGGAAACGACCACCCATATCTGCAAAGGCATCCTGTAGCCAGTGTTGCTGATTACCTTCTTTTTTCAATGATCCCAGTTCTGCTACCATAACGGGTAAACCGGCACGAAAGAGGTCTTTCCTATGATAAGGGGTATACAACTGATTGAAAGTATACCATTTCCCGTCCGGATGAGAACTGCCATAATTCAGTATGGTTACACCCAGCCAGTCTACATAACCATTACCGGGGAAGTATTGCCCGACAGCCTCCGGTTTCCATGGATTCCATACCCATATCGCATTGCGGGCCCCTGCACGGTTAAAGTAATCATGCACATATCTCCAGGCCTGTATATACTCTTCCGGAGTATTCAAGCCCGTACCTGACCAGGGATAAGCCGGATTATCAGGCTCGTGACCGAACCGGATGAAAACAGGTCGCTCCAGCTTCCTTACCTGCTCCGCAAACTTTTGCAGGTAACCGTCAAAGTACCCCTGGCTGATATGCAGCATCATTTTCCGCTCCTTCATCAGGGAAGTATCTTTACGGGAAACATGGAACAATCCGGCCCAGGGCTCCCAGGTGATCATCGGAATGGCATCTGTCTGATATATTGCATGCATCAGGGAGTCTGGCAGGAAGCAACGGGACTCATCCCCCCAGGGAATGTAACAGGATACGATGTCAAAACGGGCGTCCGTCATCTGGTTGTAGCGGCCAACTTCCTGCATGGATGTCAACCCGGAAGTATTGACAGGACTGAAAATACCTGTTAAAAAGACGGGTTCTATGGTAACCGGCCGGCCCGCATAGCTGGCTGGCGGTCTGGTATCCTCATAAATAAACCAGGCAGTGAAGCCGCACACCAGCAATGTCAGGAGAAGCGCCGTCTTCCTTATTAGCACATACCCGCTGTGACGTAACTTCCATAACCCTACTTTACCGGCATAATAGTAGTGGTAGAGGAATTCCGTAAAAGTAACAGGTAAGGCCGTCGTCATGCGTCCTTTCCAGACACCGGCCACTATATTGAACAGCATGATCAGGCAGTTCAGAAAAGCGATAGCCGCCATTACACCTGAAAAAGGATTCCAGTCCCGCCATAACCCGTAGATAATCGCCGCTGCAGAAATTAATAAAACAGCGGCATTGGGTATAAACAGTTTCCAGCTGGCGCTGTCTTTATCGTCTTTGGGCGTAGGGATGTAAGGCACCTTTTTACGGATCACTGTATATACCAATCCAAGTATATAGATCCACCAGGTGCCTATTAATAACAAGCCTCCTACCATATGGAATCCGCTTTCATCTTCCGCCATGACCCATCGTTGTACGAAATGCCGGATCAACAAGGTAACACAGACAAAAGGTAAACCCAGTATACCGAATGAAAGCAGATCCAGTTGAAACGGTATTACCCCAAGGCATAACGACAATACGGGAACCAGGAAGTTGATCAGAAAAATGACACCCGCAAAGTAGTGAAACGGCAGTATGCCGTAATGGAGTTTCTGCCGCCAGGTAAATTTCCGGAACAGTTTCGGATAGGTGGTCACCAGTAGCTCAAAGGTCCCTCTCGACCATTTCAACTGTTGTTTATAATAGGCGGATAACGTGGAAGGTACCAGTCCCAGGGTCAGTACTTCCGGTACATACACCGATTTCCAACCTTTTGCATGGAGCTGCATAGCGGTATGCATATCCTCCGCCAGTCCGGCGGCATGCCCGCCAATACTATCCAGGGCACTTCTCCGGAAGGTACAGTTAGCGCCAATAGCCTGCACAGTACCGTATTTGTGCATGGTCATCATCATCGGACCATAAAACTGGAAGGTTTGCTGCGCAGCGCCTTTGGCGATGATACTGTCGCCAACATTACTGTATGCCTGCACAATCTGTACAAATCCTATCTGCGGATCATCAAAAAAAGGTACTACCCTCTCCAGGAAATCAGGCGTAGGTACATGATCGGGGTCCATTACCACACAGAGCTCCCCGGTGGCATATTGTAAGGCATTATTGATATTACCGGCTTTGGCATCTATACGGTTATTCCGTGTAACATGACGTACTCCTAAACGCTGACAGGTTTCTTTCAGAAAAGGATCGTTCGCTTCATCACAGAGATAGCTGGTATGCGGATAGGTGATCGCCTGCATGGCAGTAAGCGTCTTAATGATCATTTCATAAGGCTCTCCGGCGCAGAATGTCGTGAGCACATCTACAGTAGGCTGTGATGTGGAGACAGGTCTTTCAGGAACGGTAATATAGAAGTAATGATACCACTCATGCAGTATTTTCAGACAGGAAAAGAGGATCGCTATCATCAACAACCAGTACAGGGGGCGGTTACCCATATTGGCAATGTTGAAAACGCAGAACAGCAATAAGCATAGACTGATCACCCCGGTGATGATCATAAACCGGAGAATGAATAACTCTTTCTTTGAAGGCGGAGAAACGCGCTTGCGTGTTGCCATATTATTGTCCTACTACGTAAAAAGGTGTATTGGCTGTCGCCATGTTGCCATAAGTATCATAAACCCAGGAATAGATCCGGTATGGGCCTTCTTTTGTTGGGGCCCGGAAAGAGATCCTGAAACTATCAAGCGTGATAATATCTGCTTTACGTTCCAGTGGTTGATCACTACTTTGGGGATCAAAATCTTCATCCAGTACTTTCCAGACAATCCGTAATCCTTTTCCGGGTGATTTGATCCTGAGCTCCGCAGTCTGCAATGTACCGGGCTTCATTAAAATATTGTCTGCAGCACCTTTCCCATTCACGTACATCAGCTCTACTTCCGGAGCCTTATGCGGAGATACAGTGCCTGTCCACAGTGCCTGCATTTCTCCCACTATTCCCGTTGCCTCTCCGTCATTTCCAAAGATGCTATACCAGGTGGGCGTCACTTCTTCTTTTTGTCCCCAGTAAAATGTCAGCGCGCCAATAAAACGAGGACTATTAACCGGCAGATGTTGAGTGTACATCTCCCGATACTGATCGGCTTTTTTAGTACTCGTAGGTTCAATAGGTACGCCCCAGGCGGTACGTTTTGCTTCCTGTGGGGAAAATATACCCCATTCCGTTATCAGGAAAGGACCATTCCACAACCAGCTGAATGAATTAAGATTACTTTGCAGGGATTGCAGGCTCCCGAAGATATTAAAGGAGAGTATATCCAGGCCCGGTACTTTCAGTTGAATATTCATCACATTCCTGAACTGGTAATTAACCATTGTGGTGGTAACAGGATGATCCGGATCTTCGGTATGTATCATATCCAGCAAGCTATTATATGCATCGTAGAATTTCTTGTACCTGGCCTTGAAGGGGAAATCAACCTCATTCCCGAGGCACCACATCAGCAATGCGGGATGCGAACGGTAACGTTGCACTACCTGGCGGAAAGCAGCATACTGGCTATCCACTTTCTGCTGGTTGCGATAGAAATAATCCAGGTATTTACTTTCCGGAACATAGAACCCGGCGATAACAGCCAGGTTGTTAGCCGCTGCTTCATCGAGAATAGCACCCAATCTTGTAGTATCCCAGGTGCGGATTGTATTGCCGCCAATTGCTTTTAATCTGGCCATTTGCGTATAACCGGATCCTCCTCTTACTACAAACGGCGTCCCATTCCTGTATAGTATGTATCTGCCATCCTGCCGGGCCACCCATACCTTCCTGAAATGATCAGTGGCTTTATTGCAGTTGCAAAAAAGGAGAAAGAAAACACTAAGGGGGAAAAGGTATACGCGGAGACTATCAGGAGCCATTCGGTGTCATAAATTTATCTCGAACATGTAGCCATGTGTTATAAATATAATACGAATCAGTCAATATATCGTCATGAAAATCAGTCGGCAGATACCGGGCAGGGCAATATTCTTCAGATATATTATCCGGCAGGCGAAGAACTAAAGATCGCACTGGATTGTTATCAATCAAATCCATACACCATGCCAAAGTATGTAATCGAACGGGATATCCCGGGGGCAGGGCAGTTAACTGCCGAACAACTAAAAGGAGTATCACAATCTTCATGTGATGTACTACGTAATATGGGGCCAGAAATCCAATGGGTACAGAGCTATGTGACGGGCGACAAAATCTATTGCGTGTACATCGCTCCCAATGAAGAAATGATCCGGGAACATGCAAGAAAGGGAGGTTTTCCTGCCAATACAATCAACCAGGTTACTGCCATCATTGATCCTGCTACGGCCGAATAAACGGGGCTGGGTAAATTCGAAACTGGTCTACGTCGGCGTACATTATTCCCGGGGTTATCACCCCGCGCTACAAACACGTAGACCCCTACCGGGGTCTAATGCAGCGGATGATCACGTATTGGTTCCCGGGGTTATCACCCCGCGCTACAAACACGTAGACCCCTACCGGGGTCTAATGCAGCGGATGATCACGTATTGGTTCCCGGGGTTATCACCCCGCGCTACAAACACGTAGACCCCTACCGGGGTCTAATGCAGCGGATGATCACGTATTGGTTCCCGGGGTTATCATCCGCGCTACAAACACGTAGACCTCTACCGGGGTATGATGCAGCGGATGATCACGTATTGGTTCCCGGGGTGGTCACCCCGCGCTACAAACACATAGACCCCTACCGGGGTCTGATGCAGCGAATGATCACGTATTGGTTCCCGGGTTATCATCCGCGCTACAAACACGTAGCCCTCTACCGGGGTCTGATGCAGCGAATGATCACGTATTGGTTCCCGGGGTTGTCACCCCACGCTAAAAACACGTAGCCCTCTACCGGGGTCTGATGCAGCGAATGATCACGTATTGGTTCCCGGGGTTATCATCCGCGCTACAAACGCGTAGACCCCTACCGGGGTCTGATGCAGCGGATGGTTCCCGTTCAGGCAATGTCTATCTGCGGGGAAAGGTACACATCCTGGATTGCCTGTAACAGCTCTACGCCCTGTTCAAAAGGCCGTTGGAAAGCTTTCCTTCCGGAGATGAGCCCCATACCACCTGCACGTTTATTGATCACGGCTGTACGTACCGCCTCTTTCAGGTCGCCGGCGCCCGAAGAGGCTCCGCCTGAATTGATCAACCCGATGCGCCCGCTATAACAGTTCAATACCTGATACCGGCACCAGTCAATAGGATGCTCAGTAGTCAACTCAGTATACATTCGTTCATCCAATTTGCCGTATGAGCTACTGCCCATATTCAGCGCCTTGTAACCACCATTGATTTCCGGCAGTTTCTGTTTGATAATATCTGCTTGCAGTGTAACTCCCAGGTGATTGGCCTGTCCTGTCAGATCGGCTGCTACATGGTAATCCTTTCCGCCTGATTTAAAAGCATCATTGCGCAGGTAACACCACAGTATAGCCGCCATCCCCAGTTCATGTGCTTCTTCAAAAGCGTCCGCTACTTCCACGATCTGCCGCCTCGATTCTTCAGACCCAAAGTAAATAGTAGCCCCTACTGCCGCAGCGCCCAGGTTCCAGGCATCTCTTACTGAACCAAACATCGTTTGATCATAACTGTTCGGATAAGAAAGCAGCTCATTATGATTGATCTTAACGATGAAAGGTATTTTATGGGCATAACGGCGGGACATTAATGCCAGTCCGCCGAAAGTCGTAGCTACTGCATTACACCCACCTTCAATAGCAAGCCGGAGTATATTCTCCGGATCGAAATACATGGGATTGGGTGCGAAAGAAGCGCCTGCACTATGTTCAATTCCCTGATCGATAGGCAGGATAGATACATAGCCTGTACCTGCCAGTCGCCCGTGATTATACAACTGCGCCAGGTTTCGCAGGGTCTGCGCATTTCTGTTGGAAAAAGTAAAGTGATCGTCAAGGAAATGCGGGGAAGGAAGATGCAGTTGTTCTTTGGGGACTTTTGTGCATTTATGCTCCAGCAAATCCCGGGCTTCATCACCTAATATACTACTCAGTTTATCTAAAGTCATGGTATTTTATTTAATATGAATGACTGTAACTGATATATACTCCTGATGTGAACGAAGCTAATTAAAAATTCTGATACCGGGCTATCGCGACCTCCTAAAGACTACAGGAATATGTGGCAAGGGTTCATTACCCTGATTGTAAATTAGCGCTTATTCAAAAACACATGCCCGATCAGAATAATAAAGACGCAGCCCGGCCAGCTGGATATAAGTTATACCTCAGAATGGTTCTTCAACATTCAGATATACCCAAAAGAACCATCATCTTTTATACAGTCATATCCGGTATTGTCAATGCAGTATTACTATCCGTCCTGAATGCCGCCGCCAACTCGGCCGGAGAAGGAGAAGTACAGGTAAAATATCTCCTGCTTTTTGCCATCGCATTAACCATATTTTATATCACTAAAAGATATATCCTCAGGAAATCTGTTATCATCGTAGAAAATGCTGTTTACAGCCTTCGTCTCCGGATACTGGAGAAGCTAAGACGCTGTGAATTGTCGCCTATGGAATCTATCGGGAAAGATGAGATCTTCACCCGTGTGTCCAACGATACGAATTTCATTTCACAGTCGGCCGCCGTTATCATCAACGCCTTCCAGGCGCTTATACTCGTCACCTTTGCACTGATCTATATCGGGTTCCTCTCATTTACCGCCTTCGCCGCTACCATCGTGATCCTGGTGATTGCTATCTCATACTTTCTCAGAAGACAAAATGATATCAACCGGGAACTGAGAGAAGCCAATAAAAATGAATCTGCTTTTTATGATCACATAGAAAACCTCATAGAAGGTTTTAAGGAAATAAAGATCAACCATCTGAAAAACGAACAGCTGTTTACTGATATCAGGCATACAGCTGATTATGGTAAAGAGGTCAAGACCAGCAGCGGATTACGTTTTGCAGTAGGCTATATGTTCTCCGAGATGGTCTTTTACCTGCTGCTGGCATCTATCATTTTCCTGCTACCGCAATTTCAGACATTGTATACAGGCACACTCACGCGCCTGACAGCTTCCATCCTGTTTGTGATCGGGCCGCTTGAGAATATTGTCACCACCATTCCCCTCTTTGCTAAAGCTATACAGGCTACACAGAACATTGATCACCTGGAACGGAAGATCGCTGCTTTCTCTGAAAACGATACGCCTAAGTCTTATCCTCCACTACCACCCTTTGAAGAGATCAAACTGGAGAATGTAGTGTATGACTATATGGACGAAGAGAAACAATCTTCCTTTACATTAGGTCCGATCGACTTCACACTGAAGAAAGGGTCGCTGATATGCATTATCGGTGGCAACGGAAGTGGAAAATCCACCTTCCTGAAAGTGCTGACCAATCTTTACCATCCTGCATCCGGCCGCATCCTGGTAAATGGAACAGCACTTAAAGACTTCAATAAAGAGGATTATCGTTTCTGGTTCTCTACCATCTTCACTGACTTCCATCTGTTCCCTAAAATATATGGCATTCCCAATCTCAATGCCGATAAGGTGAATGAGTATATCAAGTTGATGGGACTGTCACATAAGACACATTTTAACGGGACGAATTTCAGCAATGTTCGATTGTCGACCGGTCAGCGTAAAAGACTGGCGCTGATATGCACCCTGCTGGAAGATAAGCCCATCATGATCCTGGATGAAGTAACCGCAGACCAGGACCCGGGTTTCAAGAAATTCTTTTATACGGAAATATTACCCTCATTCCGCCTGAAAGGGAAAACGATTATCATGGTTTCCCATGATGATAAGTATACCGAGCAGTTTGACCGAGTAATAGAAATGGAATATGGTAAGATCATCTCTCAATAACGCAAACCATGCAGCACTTTATTCAATTCCCTGACATACATACCGCTATCCTTAACCGCCCGGATCTCACTGAAAGAAAGATCACTTTCGTTAAAGGAATCGCTGAAGAAGACACACTGACCCACGAGCAGCTGATTCATGCCGCCAAAGGACTACTGGGACATTTTACCCATCATGGCATAAAGAAGGGAGATGAATTACTGATACAGACCGATGATAACAGGAAGTTCGTCATCGCCTTCCTGGCTTGTATACTGGGCGGAATTATTGCCGTACCGCTGGCTACGGGTACACAGGATGAACATAAACAGAAGATCAGGAATGCCTGGCGTATCATGAAACGTCCGTTCCTGTTTGCAGATAACGAAAGTCTGTCCAGGCTTGAGCAATTCTTTGCAGGCAGCGATACACAATGGTGGCAGGGCATTCAACCTTATATAGTACAGTGGACAACAGACATCAAACCTGCCCACGTCATTCATGCTGCATCCCCTCATGACATTGCTTATCTGCAATTCTCATCCGGCTCCACCGGACAGCCAAAAGGCATTATGATCTCACATATGAATGTGCTGAGCAATGTGGACGCGATTAAAAAAAGTGCGGATATGAAAGCAGGAGAAACAGGCGTCTCCTGGCTTCCACTCACACATGATATGGGCCTGGTAGGTTGTCTTTTTAAAAGCTTACTGATTGGATTTAACCTTGTGCTGATCCCTACTGCCCTGTTCATCCGGCACCCCATGATATGGATGCATAAAGTTGATCAGCACCGGGGTAATATCGGCTACTCTCCCAATTTCGGTTACAAATATTTCCTGCAGGATTTTGAGAGTAAAAAGCAGGAAGTACAATGGGATCTCAGCTGCCTGAGATCCATTTATAACGGGGCTGAAAGCATCTCCTATCCTTTGATTGAGCAATTCATTACTGCACTCAAGCCACATCACATCAGCAGCGAGGTGATGCTGCCGGCTTATGGTATGGCGGAAGCTACATTGATGGCGTCCTTCCATCCATCCTGCCAACCTGTTATAACGGTTACTGTAAACAGGCTAAGCCTGCAACACGGGGGAACCATTGAATTTGTGCCGGAAGGATCGCCGCAGGCCATTACCCTCGTATCCTGTGGACAGGCATCGCAATATGTGCAGCTGCGGATTGCCGACAAGCATGACAGGCCACTGGCAGATGGCAGAACAGGTAATATCCAGTTGAAAGGCCTGAGTATTACCTCCGGTTATTATCAGCTGGAAGATAAGGATACCTTCTCCGCCGATGGATGGTTAAAAACAGGAGATACCGGCTTTATTCATGAGGGCAATCTGTACATCGCAGGACGTGAGAAAGAGATGATCATCATCAATGGGTTAAACTATTATCCTTACGACCTGGAAAGAGTGCTGGAAGCAGAAGATGGAAAACTCTTCGGATTGACTAAAACCGCGGCAGCGGCTGTACCGGATGATAACAACGGTGAAGAGCTGATCATCTTTGTACAATACAGGGGCTCAGAGCAGCAGTTTGGAGCGGTCGCAGAACAGGTCAGGAAGGCCATCATGAAACACTTCGGTCTTGTGGTAAAAGCAGTGGTGCCTGTAAGCCGTATTCCGAAAACGACCAGTGGTAAACTGCAGCGGAGAAAACTGGCGGAAGAATATCTTTCGAAAAAGGCACCGGCGGCAAACAAAATATCCCAATACAGTACTTATATACAACTCATACAACAGGAAATTACAACGTTGTTTGGCATCGCTGATATACAGACAGATGTACCGCTGACCGACCTGGGATTTGACTCACTGAAAGGTACAGAGCTGATCAACAGGATCAATCATATTACACAGCTTAGTTTGAGTCCGACGGTCGTATTTGAATATCCGACCATTCACCGCCTGGCAGAACACCTGGCGACGGTGAAACAGGAGAAACATATTGTAAGCCGGCAGACTGCGTTTGAGCCGGTAGCAATTATTGGTATGGCTGGCAAATTCCCGGGCGGCGCCAATGATCCGGAAAAGTTATGGGAATTGCTGATCAAAGGAGTCGACCCGGTGACCGCCATACCGGTAGAACGATGGCAAATGCCGGACGGCAACCAGGCATTCGCTGCCGGTAGTTTTGTGGATCACCCGGAACTGTTTGATGCAGGCTTCTTTGGTATTTCTCCTAAGGAAGCTGCTGCACTCGACCCACAACAACGTATGCTGCTGGAGACGGCTTTCCTTGCTCTTCAGGATGCAGGTTATCCGCTGCCCGCCATTCAGCATACGGATACAGGTGTTTTTCTTGGCCTGAGTCACAGCGACTATATGCGGGCGCATATCTGTTCGGATGATATGGAGGCCATAGATCCTTATTCCCTGACGGGAACGATCACCAGTACAGCTGCAGGCAGGCTGTCTTACTTCTTCGATCTGAGCGGACCTGCCATGGTGATCAATACCGCCTGCTCTTCTTCTCTCGTGGCTATTCATTATGCCTGTAAAAGCTTACAGTCCGGCGACTGCTCCATGGCTATTGCCGGTGGTGTGAACCTGATGCTGGCGCCAGAACCAACGGTGGCCCTGACCAGGATACAGGCCCTGTCGCCCGATGGCAGATGTAAGACGTTTGATGCAGCCGCAGATGGTTATGGACGCGGAGAAGGTTGTGCGCTGATTGTACTGAAACCACTGGCCAGCGCGCTGGAAAACGGGGATGCTGTATTGGGTGTCATCCGGAGTTCAGCCATCAACCAGGACGGGAAAAGTAATGGACTTACAGCACCCAACGGACTGGCACAGCAACGGCTGGTGAGCAAGGCTATCCAGATGGCAGGCATCACACCTGAAGAAGTGGACTATGTGGAAGCGCACGGTACAGGGACTTCTCTGGGCGATCCATTGGAAATAGAAGCTTTGCAACAAGCTTACCGCACGGGTAACAGACAGCAGCCATTACTGACGGGTAGCCTTAAATCCAATATCGGGCACCTTGAATCTGCTGCCGGTATCGCGGGACTGATGAAGATATTGTTGTCTTTCCGTCATCAACAGATACCCGGCAATCTTCACTTTCATCGTCCCAATCCATTGATACCCTGGGAAACCTTAAAAATAAAAGTGGTTGACAAAGCAGTGAGCTGGCCGGCGGATAAGAAAAGGATGGCGGGTATAAGTTCATTTGGTTTCAGCGGCACCAATGCACATGCTATTATTGAGGCCCCTGTCTCTACCAGACACACCTCTCCCGACAAAGGCAGTTATGTCTGTACCTTATCTGCTCATTCCATAGCTGCGCTGAAGGAAATGGTGCACGATCTGCAGCAGTATCTCATCCACACAACAGACGCCATCGGAGACATCTGCTACAATATCAACAGGAGAAATAACCTCTTATCTTATCACTGGCATTGTGTAACGAACACTAAGGATAATCTCGCTGCCGCACTGGCTAAGTTCTCTGAAGAACAAGCGGTGTACTGTAAGCAGGTCAAACATACTATCGGGTTCCAGTTTACCGGACAGGGTTCACAATACACCGGTATGGGAAAGGAGCTGTATGAATATTACCCTGTTTTCCGACAGGCAATAGATGCATGCAGCCAGCTATATAGCCAGTACAATAACGGTATTTCCCTGTCAGATATCCTCTTTAAAGAAGATCCTGATAAGCGGATCGACCAGACACGCTTTACACAACCGGCGCTCTTTTGTTTGTCTTATGCCTTATCTGCCCTGTATAAGAGTTTCGGCATCACACCTGCGATAGTAATGGGGCATAGCATAGGAGAATTCGTAGCATGGTGTGTGGCAGGATTACTGAACCTGGAAGACGCTATTATGCTGATTACTGACAGAGCGAGGCTTATGCAGGAATTACCGGCAGGTACTGGCATGATGTCACTGAACGTTTCAGAAGCAAAGGCCAGGGAACTGATAAAGACGCTTGGGCTTGACCTATATATTGCCTGTGTAAATGCACCACAACAGACAGTTGTATCAGGAAAGGCAGATCAGCTACAGCAACTGAAGAACAACCTGAAAGATATTGCGGGTTCACCGCTGAATGTATCGCATGCATTCCACTCTCCCTTAATGGATCCCGCAGCGGAAGCATTGATGCAGACGTCGGAAAAGATCCGGCGTGGACAGGCTACTATTCCCGTCATATCCAATATTACCGGGCAGATTTTGAGTGAAGCGCAACAACAGGATCCGGCTTACTGGTCAAAACATATGTTGCAGGCGGTGAGGTATAATGATTCCATTCATGCGTTACAGCAGTCAGGATGTACCCTATGCCTGGAACCAGGCCCTCAGCCGGTATTGACGAATATGGTCAGCAACCTGCAATTACCATCTATGGAGGCTGTGCCTTCCTTAAGAAGAGGCAAGTCTGCTGTTACCCAGTTCCTGGAAAGCCTGGCCATCCTGCAAAGGCATGGTATACGGGTAGACTGGAAACAAGGAGAGAACGGTTATCATCTACAACATCTGGCCATGGCGCCATATCCTTTCCAGCGCAGGAAATACTGGATGCCATTATTTGTGGCCGGACAAGGAAAACTGATTACACATGCTGATACAACGGAAAACACCATTTCTGAACTGGTTTATAAGCAGGTCCAGCCTGAAGGAGCAGCCGGTATCAACATACATTTGATCCTTTATGATCAGCAGCAGGAAGTGGCGGGACGCTGGCAACAACAACTCCGGGAGACCGGCATGGAGACTACTATCGCCCCTGTTACAGCAATACCCGACATAAGCCCGGACATGACGGTATGTTACATCTCCAATCAGTTTGATGCAGATACAACTATCATTGATCAGCAGGAGCTGTTATACATTGTTAGCCTGACGGAAAAGATCCGGCTGGCTTCCTGCGAACGGTTAATCATCGTTACCAACAATGTACACCAGCATCATGCGGCCGTCAATCTGCAAAGCAGTATGCTATGGGGATTCTTTATTTCCCTGAAACACGAACTTGAACATGTACAGCTGCATATCATAGATATCAGTGCCAACGAATATGATTCCGCCTTGTCGCTTATCGGACAACTACCTGCCACGGGATTACAATTCGTGATCAGGGATGGAAAATGGTTCATCCCCGCACTGGAAGAACAGCCACTCCATCAAAAG
Source organism: Chitinophaga filiformis (assembly GCF_900102545.1). Taxonomy (GTDB): domain Bacteria; phylum Bacteroidota; class Bacteroidia; order Chitinophagales; family Chitinophagaceae; genus Chitinophaga; species Chitinophaga filiformis. Next base: position 383,008 of record NZ_FNBN01000002.1, read on the forward strand.
ACAACGGCGCTGTCCATTCAGAAAGAGAACACTTACCTCGTCACCGGCGGCTTTGGCAGTCTGGGCGCATTGGTCGTACAATGGCTCATACAGAAAGGCGCCCGGCATATTGTCATCACCGGCAGGGGCCCATTGAAAGAGATCTTGTCTTCTCAGTGGGAGCAGCAAGGCTGCAGGATCACTTATCTCCGGATGAATGCAGGTGAACCATTACAACAGCGGCTGCTGGCCGCGGGAATTACCAGCATCAAAGGCATTATTCATACCGCAGGATCGATCAATGATAAACTACTGGTATCACATACTGCTGAAAGTTTCACATCCGTATTTGAGGGTAAAGTACAGCATGCCTGGGAACTGCATCAGTTAAGTCAGCAATGGCAGCCAGACTTCTTTGTATTGTTCTCCTCTACTGTATCTCTTACCGGTAACGCCGGACAAACCAACTATGGCGCCGCCAATTACCTGCTGAATACACTGGCAAGATTGCGTAAAGCACAACAACTGCCCTGTGTCAGCATCTGCTGGGGACCATGGAAACATTCTGCCATGGCAGCATCGCTTACTTCCCATTTTGAACAACTGGGCGTTCGGCCTTTTGAAAGCAGGGAAGGCATCCGGCTGATGGAATCACTGATAAATACCCATGGCGCAGTATATGCAGCATTGAACATTACCCCCGGACAGGCATTTCCAGACTGGTTACAGCCCTATCTACCTGCCGGATGGATAACCATGTCGCCTGAGGAAGATATGGCGCAAAAAGCGGCTGTATTGCCCGGAGATAAGGAAGGCATGCTGGAGTTGGTAAAAGAACTTGCCAAAGAGGTATTAGGATTGGCTCCTGATGAAGCCCTGATAACAGACCGGCCTTATTTTGAAACAGGGTTTGACTCCATCATGCTCAGTAGCCTTAAAAATAAGCTGGTGGCCGTTACTGGTATCACCATCCCCATATCGCACTTCTTCCAGTACCCAACTATCGCTGCCCTGTCCGGCTATCTTTTCTCAGCCATCAATAAAACCGCCGTTGATCATGAAGACCTGCTGATTGCTGAGATCAGCATGATCTCTGATGAGGAAATCGCAAACATCCTAAATGAATATAAAGTGTAATGGAAACATACTACATCGGTCTTTCAAATACATTCCATGACTCCTCTATTGCCATTATGAACAATCAGGGCGAGGTCTTATTCGCAGAAGCGACAGAACGGAAACTGCAATACAAACGGGGCCTGAGTTGTCCGGCCGACAACTTCGATATTGGCCGTACGCTGAAAAAATACTGTAAGAGAGGCGCCTCCTTTGTAGTGGCTACTTCCTGGAGCCAGGACTATCTACAGTTCCTGGACAGACTCGAAAGACTGGGCTTCTTCTCAGAAAAGAGCCTGACGAATCCCCTCTTACAACTGCCCTCGAGGTATATCTTCTCCAAGGCCTCCATTTACACCATCCTCAAGCTGCAGCATCAGTACCAGAAAAATGCGGGCACAGGTATTTTGCTCGCCTTACAGCAACACTTTCCTGAAAGCAGGGCAAGCTTCCGGAGTTATTCTCACCATCTTGCTCATGCGGCTTACGCCTGTTATAGCAGTCCTTACGAAAATGCTGCCTGTGCAGTAATAGACGGATACGGGGAAGGTGGTTCCATCTCCATTTACCATTATGAGCATGACAAACTGAAAGAGATCAGATTACATAAAGGACCTCAAAGTCTGGGTTGGCTGTATGAAATGATCACTACCCTGTGTGGCTTTGACTGGTTCACCGGTGAGGAATGGAAAGTAATGGGACTGGCGCCTTACGGCAAAATCATCCCGGAGGCATATCAACTCATAAAAGAATTATGTCGTTATGAAAACCTGCGACTGCACTATCCTCCTGTAGAAAGGATCATCGCTATATTGAAAGAGCTGGAAGCATTTAAACGTGCGCCTGACAGCGATCCATGGACGGCGGCAGACCTGGCATTCACCGGACAGACCTGCTTTGCTGAACTGACCACCGCGATGCTGAAAGATGTGGAAGCACTGAAGCTCTCGCCGAACCTCGTTATTGGCGGTGGCTGCGGACTCAATTCTTCCTTTAACGGAACAGTGACCAGCACCACAGGCTTCAGTAAACTATTCGTGCCTTCTGCCCCCGCTGATGATGGTAATTCCATCGGCGCGGCCATGCTTGCATTGAAAGAAGACAATCCTGCGCTTAAACTGGGCAGTAAGTCTTTCTTTACACCTTATCTGGGTTCCGCTATCCAGGAAGAAGCCATCAAACGCATGCTGCAATTGGGAAGGGTCAGCAATATCCGTCATCTCCCCCTCAGTATACATAAGGAAACAGCGGCAAAACTGGCTGAGGGTAAACTGGTAGCCTGGGTACAGGGAAGAGCGGAATTTGGTCCGCGTTCACTGGGCAATCGCAGCATCCTGGCCGACCCCAGACCGGAAGACATGAAGAACAAGATCAACTCTATGGTGAAGTTCAGGGAAGAATTCCGTCCCTTTGCACCGTCTATCTTACACGAATTTGGAGACACTTACTTTGAGAATTATGAAGAGACGCCGTATATGGAGCGGACACTCATCTTTAAGAAGGAAGTGAAGAGCAAAGTCCCTGCGGTAGTCCACGCCAATCATACCGGCAGGCTGCAGACAGTTAAAAAAGAATGGAATGCGTCTTACTATAAACTAATCAAATCATTTTATGATATTACAGGCGTCCCCATTGTACTCAACACCAGTCTAAATATAATGGGCAAACCTATTCTGCATTCACTGGAAGATGCCATCGGCATGTTCTACACTACAGGACTGGATGTACTGGTTGTCAATGACTATATGATAGAGAAGTAAATATTTCATCAAGGATCTCAATGTATACCTGTGAGTTCTGCGGCAGATGTTCGCGATCAAGCATGGATACATGGGGACCTTTTCCTTTATGCACCACCACCCTGCCTGTAGTTACTTCTTCCCAGGCAAACCAGCGTGCTGCATTGTTACTGTTCTCTTCGGAGCTGATGTAAAATATATCAGCATGTACCATTCCCTCGTCTACCAGCTGATGAATGAAGCGTGTAGAAGCCTCAATACGGCGACGCATGATGGCGGCCATTTCCGGAGAGCTGATCACAGCCTTCGCTCTGGGATCATCCAGGTAATCATTAGCGATCTGTTTAATCATTCTTTCTTCCAGCGGCTCTGCTGTATGGAATCTTCTTGTGTCCAGGAACACCAGCGCGCCGACCTCTCTTCCTGTTTTCTCCAGTGCCTGTGCTACATGATAACTCAGACTTCCTCCTGCGGAGAAACCACAGAATACCAACGGTCCTACTGGTTGTAGTTGCTGTACAATGGCCACCATTTTTGCAATAGTATCTTCTTCAATGAAGTTAATACCGATCACACGATAACCATCCAGCTGTTCCGCCAGTTTACCGAAACCAATGGCATAACCGACGGCAGGCGGGAAGAAAAACAATGTCTTATCCGCAGGCCCCTCTTTCAATACTACATAGTCGGCCTCCACCTGTTGATCCATCCCCGTCATATATTGCCTGATACATGCTGCGAAGTCTTTCAGCACCGGATCGTGGTACAACTGTATCACTGGTAGTTTCACATTGAATTTCGCCTGTACCGCACTGATAATACGGAATGACATCAGGCTGTGACCACCGCATTCGAAGAAATTATCCTGAAGGGAAACGGCCTGTCCCAGTTCCTTACTCCATAACTCCATGAGGTATCGTTCTATTTCGTCGTCACTGGCTGTAACAATAGCAGTGACCACAGGCGGCGGCAGCTTCCGCTTATCCACTTTACCGTTGGCAGTCAATGGTAAGGTGTCAAGCGGAATAAAATACTGTGGAATAAAATGAGCAGGAAGCATCGATGCCAGGAATGAGCGAAGCTCTTTTACAGACAGCGGCTCACCCTTAAATATTATGTAGGCCGCCAGCGCCGTTGTTCCCGTCACATTCACCGGTATCACACAGGCCTGCCTGATAGCAGGATGTTCCTGTAAACGGCAGACGATCTCTCCCGGCTCTATACGGAAACCACGCACTTTCACCTGATCATCTATCCTGCCGCCAAACTCCAGTACTCCGCCTGGCAACCAGCGACCAGTATCCCCACTCCTGTACAGTTTCCCTTCGTCATTAAGAGGATGGGTAATGAACTTAAGATCCGTTAGTTCACGATTGTTATAATATCCTGCTGATACGCCGTCTCCTCCCACGCAGATCTCTCCGAAAACGCCCTCAGGACATAGCCGCAGCTGCTTATTCATGATGTATACAGATGCTCCCGGCAATGGCGTACCGATATAGGAACAAGGCCCTGCATGTAAGATCTCTTCGTCTGTGATCCTGTGCCAGGTAACATGTACCGTTGTTTCCGTTATACCATACAGGTTAAACAAAGCCACCTGCTCATGTCCCGGGATATCCAGCCACCTGCGCAGTTTCGTAAAATCCAGCACGTCTCCGCCAAATATAACCATACGGAGATTACGGATATTGATAACATCCAGCAGTCCGTAGAACGAAGAGGGTGTCTGGTTCAGAATAGTGATCCCTTTGTCTTCCAGCAGGCGACAGAACATACCTGCATCTCTCACCTGGTCACGGTCAGGTATGTAGAGCGATCCACCGTTTACCAATGCGCCATACATTTCCCATACGGAAAAGTCAAAGGCAGCGGAATGCGCCATGATCCATTTATCTGTGGCGGAAAATGACAACCATGGCTCCTGCTGGAGGAACAGGTGTTGTAAATTACTATGTTTTACCTGGCAGCCTTTAGGTTTACCTGTTGAACCGGAGGTGTAAATGATGTAGGCGATATCCTCTCCGCTGATGACCGGCATCTTTATAGCCAGTACCATAGCCGGCACATCCTCCATCAGGATCAATGGTACGCCGGTCAATGCAGTTGAGAAAGCCCGGTTTGTGATCATGGCTTTCGCTTCACTGTCGGCAGCGATATACATTTTCCTGTCTTCCGGGTATTCCACATCCACAGGAACGTATGTCGCCCCTGCTTTCAACACCGCCAGCATCGCTATGATCAATTCCACAGAAGGTGGAAGACAGACCAGCACATGATCGCCCTTGTGGATATTATGCTTGCTTATCAGCCAACCTGCCAGTCGCTGTACCTGCAACTGCATATCCGCATAGGAAAGCGTCCGGTACTGATCTTCCAAAGCTGTCTTTTGAGGATAGGTGCCGGCCACCGTTTCAATAGCCGTAATGATGTTAAGTGCGGGATTATAACTGCCATAAGGTTCCCCTGCTTTCAGTAATTCCAGCCTTTCCTGCTCAGGCACAATGTCGAGATGGACTACCTTGCTTTCAGGATCCTCTACCATCTGTTGTAATACCTGTACAAGGCAGTCGCCTGTCTTCATAATGCTCTCATCTGTATACCTGTTCCTGTCATACATAAAATTGATCACACAGGTCTCCCCGGGATATACTACTACAGCCAGTGGATATCCCACCTGCGCCGCACCATTCTCAGCAACTACAGATATATTCGTATTAGCCATGGCTTCTTCCATCTCACCCAGCGGGTAATTTTCAAATACCAGCACATGGTCCAGCAGGTCTTTTTTCAGCACGGAGCAAGCCTGTATTTCAGCAAGTGAAAGGTATTGATGTTGCTGGATATCGAAGAAGTAATTCCTTATTGTTGCTAACAGTGATGCGATACTTTGTCCCTCCCAGCGGATGCGTACAGGCAATGTGTTGATGAAGAGACCCAATAAGTCTTCAAAACCTTCTATTTCATAGGGTCTGCCAGCCACCGTTACACCAAATACAACGTCGTTGGTATTATTGTAATTGCCCAACAAAATGCCCCAGGCTACCTGCATAAAAGTGCTGGGTGTTAACTTCAATCGCGAGCACAGCGCACCTATCTCTGCTGTCAGTCCGGCGGAAAGTATCAGTGCATACTCTCCCGCATCATAGGTCGTATGCTGAGTGCCTGTAGCCGGTATTGCAGCCAGTGTATCGTATCCCTGCAGATAACTGCCCCAGAATGCACGGGAAGCTACAGGATCTTTCCCCTGCATCCAGTCGAGGTATTTCGTAAAGGAAGTATACTTTCTCCAGGTATGTTCCCAGCCCTTACACAAGGCCTCATAACAGGCCATTATCTGCTGTATGATCAGCTGGAAGCACCATCCGTCCATAATGATATGATGATATGCCAGTAAGAGCTGTGCATCTTCCGGCTGCAGGATTATTTTCACCTTCAGGACAGGGCCTGCCGACAGGTCAAATCCTTCGGCTAACCATTTCTGTTTAGTAGCCGCTACATCATCGCTTTTTGTGATCTCTACCGGCGAAGCAGCATCATTACTGATGGTGCAGTAGAAGTAGTGATCCTCTCCTGTGAAGAAGCGGAGCCTTAATATGTCAAACTGTTGTATCGCACTGTCGATTGCCTTCTTCATCAATGCCGGCTGAAACTCTCCCGTAATACGGAATTGCCTGATAATGTAATTGGCAGCAGATGCAGGGAATGCCTTGTAATGATAGTACATGGCTTCCTGCATGGGTAAAAGGCGGTAGTGGTTAACAACAGGCTTTTCCGGCTGTAAATGGGCGGCCAGGGCACTGACGGTGGTATAGTTAAAGATATCGGGCAACTGGCAATTCAGGCCCTTTCTGTTCAATTTTGCCACTATCTGTATAGCTTTGATAGAGTCTCCTCCTGAAGCAAAGAAATCGCTGTTGGCATGAACATGGAGGCCCAAGACCTCCGACCATATTCCGGCAATAATACTCTCTGCAGCATTCAGCTGCTCATCGCCTCCCACCTTTTTCTCCAGGTACAGATAGGGATCAGGGAACCTGCTCTCATCTACCTTACCGTTTGCTGTAAGCGGTAGCTTGTCCAGGCGGATAAAGAATGCGGGTATCATATATTCGGGCAACACCTTCAGCAAATCTTTACGCAAAGCCTGCTGATCCACCTCTTTGTCCGACAGGTAATAACATACCAGCTCCTCCCCGAATGAACGGGATGGTATCAGGCGGAGGTAGACTTCGTTTACTCCCGGGTATTGTAATGCCTTCCGGATCTCTCCCAGCTCTACCCTGTGGCCGTGGATCTTTACCTGATTGTCCTTTCTTCCTTCCAGGCACACCGTACCATCCGCCATCCAGTATCCTATGTCGCCGGAATGATATACGCGCAGCGTTCTGCCATTCAGCAAGATTTCGTTGAACTTTTCCTCATTCAGGGTTTCACGGTTGAAGTATCCTTTGGTCAGGCCTTTCCCTGCTATCAGTATCTCACCCTTTTCACCGGGCACACAAAACTCACCGGCCTCATTTAGGATATAGACTTCATTACCATTGATCGGTTTACCCACCACAGGTTTAGCAGCAAAATCAGGCAGGCTTACAGATTGATACAAGGTGCCAATAGTAGTTTCTGTTGGCCCATAGTGATTGACGAACTGGATATCCGACTTTATCGTTGCAAAGCGTTGTATACCTGCCATATCTATTTTCTCTCCGCCTGAAAATACCAGGCGCAGGGAGGAGTCTTTTAATGTCGCGATATTTTCCGCCTGCAGGAGCAGATAACAGATAGAAGGTGTCAGTTTCAGGAAAGTGATCTTCTGCTCACAGATATAGGAGATCATCCAATCCGCATCCTGTCTCTTCTCCGCAGGAATGATGTGCACTGCTGCACCCGTGCTCAGACATCCCCAGAGACTGGTATACCCCAGGTCATACGCATAGGATGCCTGCAGGATACTCTGATCATCGGGTGTCAGCTGAAATGTATCTCGCAGCCACTCAGTATAATGCAGCAGGTTATTACCGCTCACCATCACACCCTTTGGCGTACCGGTAGTGCCTGAGGTATAGATCATACAGGCGGTTTCGTCGCCGTTAAAGGAAGGGGACACAAACAACAGATCCTGTTGTTTCCAGAGTTGTTTAAAGCGGATTGCCTGTATATGATAGTCAGGTTGTTCTTCATTGATCAGCAGGCATCGCAGCGAGGCGTCTGACAGGATCTGCTGAATCCGGGCAGCCGGATTGCCCGCATCTATTGGCACATACGCTGCACCAACTTTCATGACTGCCAGTAAGGCCACAGGCAGCCAGTGATCTTCCGGCATCATGACACCAACAAAGTCGCCTGCGCCAACACCATAATGATCCGTCAATACAGCTGCTGCTTTATCTGAATAATCGTCCAGTTCCTTGTAACTAAGACTACCCGAAAGACTACGCACGGCAGTACGCTCGGGGAATTGCAATGCAACGGCCTTACACGCATCTGCAATGTGTAAGAACCGGCTTTCCGTTTTTGCGCCTGCCCCGCAGACCGTCTCTGCAAATGATGTACGGAAACGATGGAGCTGGCCCTTTCCTCCCGTACGTTCACTCAACAAGGCGATATACAGCTCCTGCATCTGCCGGATATCCTCGAGTCTGAAATAACCCGGATGATAGAGGAATACTATTTGTATGCCCGCATCATCATTGATCACCTGGCACTTTAGCTTTCTACCCTGCAACCATTGCAATCCTTCTGCGGCACTGTTCACCGACAGGTAAGCAAACTGGTAATCAAACACCTGTTCTGCCGCATGATAGAACTGGAAAAGCTGCATATTGTGCAGGATGTCTGTTGCTACCACTGAAGGGCTGTAGATACAAGGCAATACTTTACTCAACAGACCAATCGTATTTTTCAGTTCATCAAATTCCCTTCCGTGACATTCTACACCTATGATGAACGACTCAGTGTCTGTCAGCAACCGCAACATATCAAGGAAGCCTGCAAAGAAGATACTTTCTTCATCCCCGATATGGTCGCTCAGTTCAGCCGGCAATACAATAGTGCTTATTGCAGCTGCCTGCTGGTGACCACTATATTTCAGCTCATTATGTAATACAGGCTGTACGCCTTTATACTGTGCATTCCAGAAGGCAGATGGCTCGGTCAGGTCTTCACTCTCCCGCAACTGATGCTGCCATTCCGCGTATTGCAGGTAGCCTATTTCTTCTTCAGGTGTTATGCCTTTGCTAAGTATTTCAATGAGCTGCTGCTGTATGATATACAGACTGCTGATATCGGCTACCAGGGGATTTACCAGCATCGTCACCTTTATTTCGTCATCACCCTGCTGCAGGAACACACGTACCACCGGGTCTGCCGCGCTGACCTTCTCCATTTCTCCGGGCAGGGACAGATCACCGGAAAAGGAGATGGTGACCTCCTTTGCGGCGGACTGCAACCATTCTCCCTGCTCACTTTCATGAACAAACAGCTTAAACGCTTCATAACAGTCCAGCAATCGCACAATGGAAAGCTCCACCTCTTTCAGGGTGAAACGCCCTGGCAATGAGAATGCCAGCCTGTTATAAAAAAGGTCATGCTGCAAAAGAAGCAGGGATTGTTGCTGGGAGGATAACCTGTAAGCAAACGCTGTGTTCATGGTATCAGTTGTTTATTAAAGCGGTTTATATTGGATCAGGTCGGGGTAAAACCGTTCTGCCTTTCGCATATAGGCATCAAATTCTATCTGCAGGCCCAGTGGATTCGCGATCCACTGCCGAGTAAGCCTGGCCACGTCGGGATCAACCAATTTAACATTGCCGGTATGCATGGCCATAAGATTCGCTTCACATGCCTGCTCTGCCGCAATCATGAGGATGGCTGCTGTTTCCAGTTCCGCCGCCATAGTAAGGGTACCGTGATTACGTAGCAGCAATGTATGATTGCCACCAGCGGCAGTTACCAGTTGTTGTCCTTCGGACAGAGATAACACCGGGCCATTATATTCATCATACAATGCATGGTCTTCAAAGAACATACAGCTTGTCTGGTTCACAGGTTGTATCTGCTTAGCGAGAGAGGCATACAAGGTTGCATTCGGCGAATGCGTATGCACAATACAATGCGTATCCGGCCGCCCCTGGTGCAGGGCAGCATGGATACAGAAGCCCGCCACATTCACCGGATGATCTCCTTCCAGCACATCTCCCTTTCCATCTACAGTGATCAGGTTATCCGGAGTAACCTCTTCAAAGAAAAGCCCGAAGGGATTCACCCAGAAAGCATCGTCCCTGCCCGGCACCTTCATGGAAATATGTCCGCTGATACCCTCATCCAGTTTCTCCATGGCCAGTATCCGATACAAGGCTGCCAGCCGGTAACGCAGCCAGGGGATTGTTTGCGGGCGTTCCTTTTTACTGAAGAAGGCAGCGGTATTACGGCGGGTATTCCCTACCACACTCGCTGTACCATCAATCGGGTCAGACATGGCTACCAGTACCTTACGGTTCCCTGTAAAGGGCTTTCTGCTATGCGCAAACCGCATATTATCCAGTAAGAGCACATCTCCACTTTCCCAGGGGAATACTATTCCCGCTTCATCATAGGCAGTCATCACGGCGTTAAAATCATTCCTGGTTATGGCTGTACCATCTCCCAGGAAACTGTTCCTGGGCACATTCTCCTCACCCAGTAAACTCACCAGGGAAGAGCGTGTCTCTTCATCAAGGTTCATGAGATTAAACAAGTGAGCCTGGTTAAACCAGACCTTTTCTCTTGTCACCGGGTGCACGGCTATCGCTTGTGCGGTATAACTGGTCTGTAATACATCATTATCTTTCCATTGGAAGCTCATGCCTCTTTGCTCACAGTATTGCTTTACTTCCTCCCGGCTATCGGTACCAAATACCTTCTGCCAGCTCAGGTCTATGTCTTTATGAAAAGTGCGCACATACCGCACACCTGACCTTTCAAATCTTTTCCTGACAGCTGCGGGTATCAGCCTGTATACAAGGGCTGAATCGGCAATAGGCGTCTCGCCACCTGTAGCTGCACTTTCCTTGCAATAGAACCATATCTTCCCCGGCCAGGTACTGGTGTAGGAATGCTCATTATGAAAGGGAATCGACCTTTCTTTCGGATATTCTGTAGAGGTATATACTTTGTCGCCCACCTTAGTGCGAGGAGTAGACGGCTCCGCATAATCCAGCATACGGGTAGCATATAACTGACAGATCTGCTGGAAATCGTCTTCATCGCCAATGACAAATCCACGGAAAAGAATGGCGCCATATTCCTTGTATAGCTTATCCACCTGCGCTCTATTGCCCTGTAACCATTCCTTCAGTTGTAAGTCCCCATTACCGGCGTTCAGCAACACATATGGGGTACCATGCTCATTACCGCGTACAATCTCGGGGCGTACCGGCTTATCCTGCTGAACAGGACGGGGTACCGTACGCTTCAATGACTGTAAAATATCCTGGTTTTTCATATTCACTTTTTCATGCTTTTTAGTAATTCGTGCGACTTCGTTTTGAGTTTCACCGCTGTATCATCCCAGTGATGTGTAAGCAGTGTTTCCACCTGTACTTCTTCCTGATCACAGAGCTGTTCCAGCAATTGCTCCCACTGTTTCACATAGGAGATGATCACCGCTTTGGTATACTTCCCTGCTTTATACTCCACATTAAGCGATAAAGTATTCTTGTATGGCTGCACCGTGAAACTGAGGTCAAACTTGCTGCCTTCCATCACCACTTCTATCTCTTCTGCGTCAATGCTGTTCCGCTTATTCTCCTGCGCACCGAAATCATTATATACAAAGCGGGTATTGATGTATTCAGATAGTTGTATGCTACTTTCTTTCTTTACCAGTGCAGACAATTCATCGAAAGAGATGTCCATATGATTCATATCCTGCCTTATGCCTGTAGCGAAGTCCTCTATTGCCTTCCTGATAGTAGCCTGCCGGTCCATGTTTACCACCACCGGCATCATATTCACAAAGAAGCCCACCACAGGTTCCATGCTGGTATTTGTTCTTCCAGACACAGAACTGCCTATCACAAAATGACTGGTACCTGAGAGCTTTGCCTGCAGCAATGAGAAACTGAACAGCAGTAACTGGAAGTCAGTAACCTGTCGTCTTCTGGCCAGCTGTAATACCTTCTGTGAGAGTTGTTCCGGCAAGCTATGATGCAGGGTGATACCGGCTACTTCATCATCAGCTATCATATAAGGGAATACGGAACGCTCTATACCAGCATTGATCTTCTTCAACCAATACGCCGCAGCGCTTTCCATTACTGCCTGCGATTGATTGGACATCCACTGTGCGATATCTACATAACGCAGCGGTAGCGGAGCCAACGCAGGAGCAGTACCTGCCAGCTTAGACTCGTAAATACTTAAGAGGTCGGACAACAGCACGCCAATAGACCAGCCATCAGCAATAATATGATGCAGGTTGATCACCATATAGAAATGCTGACTGTCGTTTTCCATAATCAGCACACGGAACAATGGCGCCTGCTCCAGTTTGAAAGGCGTATTACTGAATACCTTCGCGAGGTCCATGATCTCATCCACACTCCTTTCGCCGCTGAGGAAGGTGAGGTATGCGGACGGCTCAGGCAGTTCGTTCAGTTGTACCACCGGTCCATTCTCCTGTAGTATAAAAGCTGCCCGTAACTGGTCATGCCGCTGCACAAGTGTCTCGAACGCAGCCTCCAGTATGTCTCTCCTCAGCGGAGTGGATATTTTGAAAGCGGTCGTCATGTTGTAAGAGATATTATCGGGCTCCCGCTGTTGCAGGAACCATAACCTTCGTTGTAAAGGTGATACACTATAGAAAGGCTGTTCTCCTACATGAGGAATGATATACGTAGCCCTGTGCTGCTGTGAAGCAACATACATGGACAGATCATACAAACGTGGATGTTTGAATACATCAAATAAGCTGATGGGGATATTGAACTGCTCTCTTATCCTGCTTACCAGTTTAATGGCGAGCAGGCTTTGTCCGCCGGACAGGAAGAAATCATCCTCCGGCGACACTGTTTTGAGTTTCAGCATCTCTTTAAATATATCACCCACTTTCTCTTCCACATCTGCCGGCACCTGTACCACTGCTGGTGGTGTATAGCTTACTGCGCCTGTACCCATTGGAGGCGTCAATAACTGCAGATCTGCAATAGTGATATCCTGCAATACAGGAGAAGACTGTAACAAAGTACAGAAGGCATTATACAAGTGTACCGGCAATGCCGCATCCACCAGGTGGGTGGCATGGATGAAAGACAGCGTGAAGGTATTGTCCACCTCTGTGATCTCAATACTCAGGTCAAAGCGTGCACCTGATTCAGATGCGGGGTCCAGTCCCTCGCGGGTGGAGCTACCTTCTGCGGCTACCACGTAATTGAAAAGGATATTGAAGAGAGGGTGTTTACTACCATACCTTGACAGCTGTTTATCGCGTAAGATATGTGCAGGCGGATACCAGGAATGCTCCATCACCTGCGCAAGCTGTATACCTGTTGCATGTACATATTCCCCGAAAGATGTCGCGGGATCCATTTGTGCATAAAAAGGCAATGTGCTTACCATAAATCCCGTTACATCCTGCATCTCATCTGTCATCCTGTTAGAGAATGGTAATCCGCAAAGCAGGCGATTGCCATCCGTATACCCTGACAGGATGATATGAAAGGCAGAGAAGATCAGGGTGAAATCCGTTACACCCAGTTTCGAAGACAAAGATCTGATCCTTTGTACCACGGCAGGTGGCAATACCGGACGAAATACGGATCCTTCAAAAGGAGAACCGTCCTGGTCTTTCGCCACAGGCAGGGATGGCATCGAAGGTATCTTCTCAAGGTACTGGCCCCACCATGTTTTATCCTTCTGGTACAGCTCTCCCTTGAGGTAAGTACTATGATACCACATGGCCACATCATGATACTGCAATACCGGAGGCTGTACCGGCTCCTGTTTATACAGGCGCATCAGGTCTGCCATGAATATGGTGTTGGACAGTTCATCTGTAATCAGATGGTGTACATCGAGCAGGAGATAAAAAGTATTATTGTGCTGTAGCAGGTATATTCTGAACAATGGCGCCTGACTGATGTCAAGTACCACCCTTTGATCATTGAAGGCCTGTAAAGGAGATAAGCGGGGTAATGCGATGGCCCTGATACTACCTGACCGTATAAAAGCATCATACACTTCTTTCACAGGTAATATCTGCTGCAATACCTGCTCATCCTTTTCAATGAACCGGGTACGCAATACGGAATACCTCTCCAGCAATTTTGCTATGGCAAATAACAGGCGCTGTTCCTCCGGCTTCTGCTCCAGTTTTATCAAAGCAGGTACATAATAGCTGAACCCTATATCCGGCAGACTATCCAGTACATAGATACTTTCCTGCGAAGGCATCAGCGGTAGTGTATCCGGGGCAGCAGCGCTTGTTATAGCGGCAGCCTTTGAAGGACTCGCCGCTTTAATATAGGCGGATAGTTTATCCAGCGTAGCATGCTGTAAAATATCCGGCAGGGAGATCTGTACACCAAAGTTCCGTTTGATGGCAGACATCGTCCTGACAGCAGTCAGACTATGCGCACCGTTGGCAAAGAAGTCCCTTTCGGGGTCTACCTCATGACCGATCACCTGCGCCCATACCTGTAATAGTCTGGTAGCTATCTCGTCGTTCTCCCATCTCCTGGTCGCCGGTTCGCGTTCCTCCTGTTCCTTCAGTAAGGCTGACAGCTGCTTACGGTTGATCTTTCCACTGTTCAGACGGGGTATCTCTTCTATCCGTTTGAACCCAGAAGGGATCATATAGGCAGGTAGTAGCTTCGTCATTGTTGATCTGATAACAGCAGCAGGAACATCTTCCCCTGTGTAGAACGCATACAGGAACGAAGCACCATCTTCTCTCTTCATCAATAATACCACTGCTTCCCTGATACCCGGTACCAGCAGAAGTTTCGCTTCTATATCACCCGGCTCTATACGTTGACCATTCAGTTTTACCTGTTGGTCTATCCTGCCCAGGTATATCAGATCGCCCTCGTCATTCCACATGGCCAGGTCGCCCGTTTTATACATGCGTGCATTTTCTACAAAGGGGTCAGCGACAAACTTTTCTGCAGTCAGTTGTTCCCTGCCGATATATCCCCTGGCTACGCCAGTTCCTGCAATACACAGTTCTCCACTTATCCATGGTGGCAGTAATGCCTGATGTTCATCAAGGATATAGGCCCTTGTATTCAGCAGCGGTTTGCCAATGGGTACATACCTGTACTCTTCCTTCCAGGGAGAACAGGTAATACCGGTACAATCAACTGTAGCTTCCGTTGGACCATACAGGTTTACGAGAATAGTGCCTGTGTGCCTGTATATGTGTTCGTTGAATTGTTGCATGGCCGCATATAACAGCGCCTCCCCGCTGGCAAATACAAAGCGTAAGCCCGCACAGTCATTGACCAGTTTTTCATGAATAACAGTCTCCATGAACAGGGCCAGCATGGAAGGCACGAAGTGCGTCACCGTTACACGATGGTCTTTGATGGTACGCACGATCTCATATGGTTCGCTTTCCTTACCCGGCGCCAGGAAGAAGGTGGTACAACCAGAGAATAACCAGTGAAACAATTCCCATACGGATACATCAAAACCAATACTTGTCTTCTGCAGGATACAATCATCCTTTGATAAAGGGAAGTCCTGCTGCATCCAGTACATCCTGTTTACCACCGCGCTGTGCTCCACTACTACGCCTTTAGGCATACCGGTAGAACCGGATGTATAGATGATATAAACGGGATCAGTTACCAGGGGCATGATCACTGGGCTATAATCTTTAACCGGCGCTTTTATCACTGCTTCCATATCAATGTAGGGAACCTCCGTTTGTATCAGTGGCTCTCCCCAGCCTAACACAATCTTTACACGGGCATCCTGTAACACAAAGGCAATACGGTCCTCCGGCATCCTCAGGTCAATGGGTACATAGGTGCCTGCCCGCTTCAGTATAGACATGATCGCTACTTCCAGCCATACAGAGCGCTTACAACATATTGCCACGGTATCACCTCTACCTACGCCTGCCTGCGCCAATGCATGTTGTACGGCGTTGCTATAGGCCTCCAGATCATCTATGGACAGGCGGTGCTCCTCATCTTCAATTCTCACCGGCGAATGCTTCTCCAGCAGTTCATAATAGAATGACAACAATGTCTTATCTGCCGGAAAGTACCCTTCAGTATTATTGAAACTATGGATCAGGTCATTGGTCTGCTTATCTCCCCATAGTTTAATATCAGACAGCTTTTGGCCTTTACCAATGCCCTGCGCCACTTGTTCACCAATCAGCACCAGGTGATCCAGTACCTGCCGGATAAGCGCCTGCGGATACCTGTCTACATTAAAAGAGATGCGCCACAGGAGTTGTTTGCCAGCGGAGATATGCACTGACAAAGGATAGTTGGTACGGTCAAATACTTCAGACCCAAAGATCTTTCCTTCTGCCAACCGGGCTTCATCGTATGGATAGTCTTCCACTGCTACCACATGATCAAACAATTCTCCATCTACACCAGCCTTACGCCTGATGTCCGGAACAGCGCAATACTGGTATGGCAGGCTGTTGATAAAACGGCTGGAAATGCTGCTGAAATACTCGTCTATAGGTGTATCATCATCGGTCATGAAGGGGAAGGGTACCGTATTGATACACATGCCTACCACATCACTGGCATTGGCAATACCTATCTCGCGACCTGAAACAGTAAGACCTGCAATCACTTTCTTCTGCCGGCAATAACGCGACAACAATATCCCCCAGATGCCGTACAGGATGGTATTGATACTCACCTGTAATGTAGCAGCTGCCTGTTTCAGCCGTGCGCTCAGCGCTTCGCTGAATGTTGTCTGCAGGGATACCTGCTCCATATTAAGGGAAGGCTGCATAAAGGATTCCGTCAGTGTGCCCGGCAGAAAGTCTGATTCAGTGGCCAGGTGGTCCAGCCAGTACTGTGTGACCGTATCCTGCTGTTGCCGCGCCAGATACTCCGTTACGCCCGTAAATGACACCGGATCTTTTAATATTGTCTTGCCATGGTACACGGCAATCAATTCATTCATCACGATGGCGAAACTCCAGCCATCCAGTATGATATGATGGAAGGAGATCACCAGCCGGGAGTTATCCCCTATATGTAAGATCGCTGCTCTGAACAATGTATCTGTGAGTATATCAAAAGCGCGTTCCCTGTCTGCCTGCAGGAACGCCGCTACCTCGTCTTCATGTTGCAATGAATGGCATGTCAGCTCTGGCGTCACTTCATCCATGATCACCTGTACCGGTCTTACTCCTTTATCGGCTATGAAGCGAAGTCGTAAGGCATCATGGCGCTGCATCACGGTTGTCAGGCTGTTACGGAAACGTTCCACATCCATTCCGCCTGCCATGGTGAAACTGTATTGTTCAAAATAGGCCTGCCTGTCTGTTTTAGCAAGGGCATGAAATAACAATCCCTCCTGCAGGGGCGTCAATATCTGTATACTTTTTATATTGCCCATATTTATAGTGAATTATAGATCTCTTCCATTTCCTGTTCATTCAGCTCCAGCGCTGCTGTACCTGCTACCTTCTTCTTAAACATGTCATCTCCTTTTCCTAGTGCATAAATGAACTGTTCAAGACAGGTGATATACTTGCAGAGCAACTGCGTAGCTGTATCTTTTGTAAATAATGACCGGTGATAAGAAAGGCTCACCTGTAGTATACCTTCTGAAATGATCAGCGTAAAGTAGAGCGCCGAAGGCATGTAAATCGCAGGTCCCACATTCTGCTGTACCGGTGATAAAGGATGAATAGTGAAGGCCTGCCGCTCAGCGGTATCATGTTGTCCAAGATAATTGAAGGTGACGAGAGGTTCAGTGCCCCGACTGCGTGCAGGCAGTTCAGCCAGGTAACGCTGACAGAGATATCCTTCTCCATTGCCGGGCATCTTTTCCAGTGCAGCAATGGTTTGCTGTATTCCACTGCGCATATCTTCTGCGGGAAGACAAGGCAATGCTACCGGGTACTTCATCGTAAACCAGCCTATTGTTTCAGCGAAGGAAGCTGCATCTTCCGTACTATTCCTGCCGTGCGACTCCAAATACAATGTAATCGCAGATCTGCCGTCCCATTCATGTATGGCGCTGGTCAGCGCAGCCAGCTGCACTTCCTGTATGGTCACATTCATCGTATGCAGGGGCAGTGATAACAATTGCTGCGTGGTAGTTGCAGACAGCTCTCCATGCAGGTGATCAAAATACTGATAGGTCTTCTCTACAGGCGCCAAACCGGTCCAGTCTTCCGCAACCTTTGCCTCCATGTCTATCCAGTAGGATAATTCCTGTACAGTAAGACTATCTGCCTTTTTCCTTAAGGCCTGCGACCATTTCAGGTAAGACCCGGATGTATGCTCCTGCGGTGCTCCATTACCAGATAACTGCTCCAGGATGATACGCCATGAAACACCATCAATGATGAGGTGGTGCGCCAGCAGGAACACATAGTCCTCTTCTTCTCCATGGAATAAGATGCAACGGAAGAGCGGCCCCGTTTCCAGGTCAAACTGCTGCTGCCAGTATTGCGCCTGTCCTTTCAGATCGTAGGCATCCTGTTCGATAAAAAGTCCTTCCATCACCACCGCTGCCGGCAGTACGTGCTGTATACGCTCATTCCCTGCCAGAGGGAAAACAGTACGCAACCCCGCGTGGGTTTGCCATAAACGGACAACTGCTGCGTTAAGATCATTCGCGTCTATCTTTCCGGTAGCCTGCAATAAAACAGACTGGTTATAGTAATGCAGGTCAGCAGTGTTATCCCTGAAAAATTTGATCTGCAAAGGTGTAAGCGGAACTGCCCCTCCGTCTGCCAGATCATCCGCAGGGATGCTATCTGCCTCTTTCAGATAATTTACCAGTTGTGAAATAGTAGGGAACCTGAGTACATCGCCCACCTGCAACATCCAGCCTTTCTCCCTCATCTTTGCCACCACCTGTATGGCCTTTATGGAGTCGCCACCTATACCCAGGAAATGATCATGGATACCCACCGGTACTTTCTGTAATACCGTCTCCCATACCTGGGCCAGCAGCTTTTGCTGCGGTGTATTGGGGAGTACGATTTCCTGTCTGCTGCGCACCTCTTCCGGAGAAGGCAATGCAGCAATATCCAGTTTACCGTTGACGTTCACCGGGAACCGTTCCAGCGCAATAAGGCTGACAGGATGCATATATGGGGGCAATTGTAACTCCATCTCTTTCCTGATAGCAGCATCCAGTTCAGGAGCGCCCGCATAATAGCCGACCAGTTCTTCGTGACGTATGATAACAAAAGCATCCTGCACACCAGCAACACTACGCATGACGGATGTTATTTCACCCCGTTCTATACGGTAACCCCGTAGCTTGATCATGTCGTCATTGCGCCCGGTATAACAGATGTTTCCGTCAGGCAACCAGTAACCTTTATCGCCTGTTTTATATAAGCCGTTTATAAAACGTGCCGCTGTCTTTGCCTCATCATGAAAATATCCGGTTCCCACCGTACTGCCACCGATCCAGATCTCTCCTTCTATGCCCGGGGTACAGGGTTCCATCTGCGCATCCATGATACAGGCGCTTGTATTGCTGATGGGTTTACCTATCAATATATCGTTAAATGACACTGGCACATTCCATACAATACAACCTACGGTACACTCTGTAGGGCCGTATTCATTATAGATCTTCATGGCTGGATATAATGCACGCAGGATGGCAATATCGCTTTCCAGCAATGCTTCTCCTCCTACGATACAGGTATCTATGGTCGTATGTGTAATGTCCAGGTGCGGCAGCATGCGGATATGTGAAGGGGTCAGCTTGATGGCATTCATCGTACTGAAAGCATTCCGCAGATGTATGCTTACGTCCCTATCCTCCGCGCAGATATACAATATTGCTCCTCTTAACAAGGTGCAAAAGACGGTAGTAACGGTCAGGTCAAATGCAATTGGCGTAAACAATGGCATTGTACCGGCAGGATGATTGGCGAAATAGTAATGGCCCGCCCAGCGGGTATAGTGTAACAGGTTATTCATGGTGATGATACAGCCTTTGGGCTGTCCTGTTGTACCTGATGTATACAGTATATATACCGGCTGATCCGGCTGCCAGCGGGGAAGCTGCCTGTTAACTTCAATAAGGGCCGCCTGCTGGTACAGTTTCTCCGGAGAGACACTTTTATCAGTTTCCTTATCATCTGTGATAGCCAGCTTTGCTTCTGATTGCTCCATGATATACTTAATCCGGGCGGCAGGATACTGTTTATCAGCCGGGATATAGGTTGCTCCGCTCAGCATGACCGCCCAGATGACAGGTAATAATTGCTCCGTACGGGTCATGTTGATCAATACCCTGTCGCCCGGCTGTATGCTGTATTGCACGATCAATACTTCTGCCAGTTGCCTTGACTGCCGGAGTAAGTCCCTATAGCTCATACTTCCCCCATCCCACTCCAGCGCAATATGCTCAGGATACCGACCTGCGGTCGCGATGAAAGCATCTGTCAACGGCACAAATTCAAATGGGATCTGCGCCCCAAACAAGGGCTGTATATCCGGGGTGCTTACTATTATTTCTCCTGATATAAAACGGCTGACATAGTCCAGTAAAGTCTGCCGTATCCATTCCAGCGATGCCCGAGCAATGGCAGTTCTATCTGCCTGCAATATGATCCTGGTAGTACCGGCAGTATCTTCTGCAAAAAAGGAAAGTATAAACGGCTCATGACAGGAAAGGCTTTCTATACAAACCGGCATCTCTACCAATACGCCTCCCGGGAAATGATCCCTTTCCAGGTATTCGAAACTACAGGTGCAATTATTGTCAGTAGTATCAGGCTCAAACTGCTCCCGGTACAGGTCTAAACGTTCTCTCTTTTCCTTCAGCCGCATAATATCCTGCGCTTCCTCCTTACGGAAATTGCTATAGATCCCCTTTGCAAAAGGACCGGGTATTTGTTTAAATTCATCAAACCGGCGACCGGACGATATGTATACGGCAGCGCCTGTACCTTGCTTCAGGTAGCCGGATGTTACATTCGTCCATGCCCAATACCAGATATCCGCGGGTGTTATATTCTTTTCTGCCGCTACCTGTTCCAGCTGATCAAGCAGTGCCTCGTCTGCGTACAGGTCTGTAGTGATATAGGAATCATATACCGGATTGCCCATGCCCTCCTGTAGTGTAAGCGTTCCGTTGATCTGTATGGGTTCCTGCTCCAGATCCTGTGGCAGTGCTGCCTCTTCCGCTGAAGTGCTTTCCAGCCATTCAACATACTGAATGAACTGCAGTGGGTCTTCTTCCGGTTCATCTGCTGTTACCAGCTGTTGTACAAGAAAACGTAAAGACCAGCTATCCAGCCATACAGTAGGGGCAACGATACCCAGATATACCGGCGCTCCTTCATTGTCATTAAATATCACCAGCCTGATCTCCCCGTTATCCGGCGCAGCTATGCGCTGCCATTCACTGATAACGGCCTCCTCCTCACTCGCCCGATCAGCAATGACGGTCAGGATCGTCTGGTCATCCTCTGTCACTTCCTGAAAAGGGATATTCACATTACTGCTATAGGTACTGACTGTTCTCAGTATACCATGCCTGCTTACCAGCAGCTCCCAGCGACTGAGGATATCATGTGCAACAGGGGTAGTGATCCTGAACAAAGCCCTGTGCAATAATGCCTGATCCCACTTGAGACTGAAGTACTTTTTCTGCACAGGAGATATACAATGGATACTCATATTAAACGCTTAATTCTTTTTTAGGAAACTACTGATACTCGCCTGCTGCGCAGCCTGCATCATGTCTTTTTCCGTATTATGTAATTGATGTTCCAGGACTGTCATTGTTTGTGAAGGTTCGCCGCTAAGTGCCGACAGCATCTGCTCAAATCTTGCTATACCCCGCTGTACAAATTTTGCGCTGTAAGCATGCTGATCGTACAGGCATTCCGCCGAAAGTCCCTGTTCTTCTAATGTAAAATGTATCTCCATGCTGAACTTCCTGCTCATCGCCGTATGAAGAGGACGCACGGTAATATCCGGCGGTGTCACAACGGCATCCCTGTAATGCCCTTCGAAATCATCTATGTGAATTTCCAATATGCCTCGTCCCGGTACTTCCTCTCCCGCAGCAGGCACCCATTGCGCCACATACTTGTCCTGCTGTTCAAGATAAGCAGTACACTGCGCCTGCACATGTTCAATCAGGTCTGATATATGCGTATACAACTGCTTATAGATTGTGAAGGGCACTACGTTCATGAACAATCCTATCGTATTATACCAGGCTGGATCAAAGCGGCCATGAAGTGGTGCAAACACTGTCAATACCGGCTGTGAAGCATCGTCCATAAAAGCCAGGGCCTGTAAGCCGGTTATTAATGCAAAGGGAGATACTTTGTATGCTGCAGATAATTCAGTGATAGTATCACCTGAGTACTTATGAAATATCTTCCTGAAATATCCCGATCCCTGGCTGGCGGCATTTTCATCTAACCTTTCCTTTAAGAGGCAATGCCGCGCCAGTGTGGCCCTGTCTGTTTTAAAAGGCAACTGCTGACTGGTACTGTATGCATACTTACTATAGGGTGTAATTTCCGTATGTGCTATTCTTTCCCCGTAGTGATCCAGGATGGATGTCATGAGTACCTTGATACTCCAGGCATCGGCAATGAGATGATGCAAAACAAAGGTGAATACATAGCGCTGCCGATCCTGCTGCTGTAGAAAGAGGCGGCATAAGGGGTCTTTCTCCGGATTCATTTCCACACCGGAATCGTCGCCATATTGTACCTGGTTTTCATTCACAGGGAACAGTTTATACTGCAGGCCCTGTCCTGATACCCTGAAGCGACATCTCAGCATGCCATGCACTTCCAGTACGCTGTTAAGCGATTGCCTGAAACGTGTTTCATCTAATGGGCCGGTCAGTTCAAAAGCCCCCTTCATCAGGTATTTCCCGGCTCCGGTCGTTTCCATATCCGCCCACATTCGCTGTTGCATGGGCGTGGCATTGTGCCATTTGTTTTCTTCTGTATATTTTTCGTAGGAAACCTCTGGTGTTTTCTGATCAAGCAAATGAGCCAGGTCTTTTACCTGCGGATACCTGTAAAGCTCTCCCAGCGTCACCGCCTTCCGGGATAGTTTATAGATAGCGGAAATAAGCTGAATAACCCGAAGGCTGTCTCCTCCAGCGGCAAAGAAATGTGTATGCCGGTCGGCAGGTGCACGCAGTATTCCTGCATACAGTAAGGCGATCATATTTTCGCTTTCAGACACCGGCGCGACTGTCTGTTGCTGATCCTGACTAAATGGTGATGGCAACTTTGAGCTATCTTTCTTGCCATTGCTGGTGAGCGGAATAAATGGTACCATGATAAAGAAAGAAGGCACCATATAAACTGGCAGTACCTTCCTGGCGTATGCCAGGAGCATGTCCCCCTCGCAGGAAGCATCTTCCGGCACCACGTATGCCACCAGTACAGGCTGTTCATTGCCCTCAAATACCTTATACGCTACCACAGCATCTTTCACCAGCTGGTGTGCTGTCAGGCAATGCCGGATATCTTCCAGTTCTACCCTGTTACCATTGATCTTTACCTGCCCGTCCTTTCTTCCTGCAAAAACCAGTCTGCCATCATCGAGCCACCGTACAAAGTCCCCCGTACGGTACCATGTCTCCTCTCCATTTTTATAAAAACGTGATGCGGTTTCTGTGTCATTATTGAAGTAACCCTTCGTTAAGCCGATTCCCGTAATGTGCAGCTCTCCCGTTACACCTGCGGGCACCGGCTGCTGATCTGCATCAAGTACCATTACTTTTACATTTGCCATGGGCATACCTATAGGCATCCCCTGATCTGATGGATAGACACGGGTGAAGGTGGTACAGATCGCATTCTCCGAAGGGCCATAGGCATTGAACAACATATGCCTGCCTGCGAGTGCAAGCCCTGTTCTTTCAGGCAAGGCTTCTCCCGCGGCAATGAGCACACGTAGTGTATGTGGTAGCTCCGCAGGCAAGGCCGAGAGATACGCCGGTGGAATGGTAGCTACTGATATGCTCTTCGTTGCTATCCAATCCAGGAATACATACTGATTACTGATCAGCTCAGGAGTAGTGGTGTTTAAAGCAGCGCCAGATAATAAGGCCAGCAATACTTCAGACAAGGATGCATCAAAGCCCGGGGAAGAGAACCATAGGCAATGATCCTGCTGCGTCACACCAAATCCCGCGATCTGGGCAGTGATCGTATTTAACAGGCCTGTATGCGATATACTTAGCCCTTTGGGCTTACCGGTAGAACCGGAAGTGAAGATCATGTAAGCAGGCGCTGCACCTGTGATGTCAGCAGAGGGATTCTCCTGGCTTGAAAATGCAGGCATATATACTGTAACATCTTTCAGCGGGTATGATTGTCCGGAGGTATTCAACACTACCTCTGCCCCGCATTCCCTTATGACAGAAAGCACTCTTTCTTCCGGCAGTTTTGCGTCGATGGGTAAGTATACAGCTCCCCTGTTCATGAGGGCCAGCATAGCTGTAACAGTCAGTTCATTGCGGGCTGCCAGTACCGGTACAATCTGCCCTGGCTGGATTTCATCCATATCCATGGTAAGCACCCGTTTCAACAAAGTGCGGTAACTCACTGCCGTTGCCTCATCAACAACCGCGGTACGGTCTGGATATTGCTTAACAATCTCGCGGAAGCGGGAAATGATCGTCTCAGTGGAATCGATAGGCACAACAACTCCCGTACCACAGTTGTCCCATTGTGCCGTTTCATCAGGGGAAAGCATTGAGACTGTTCCAAGAGCGCTTCCTGGCTGATCTAACAGCTGGTCTGTCAGGAAGAGACAGTGCTTTAATAACTGGCGGATGAAGGACTCCGTGTAGATATGTCTGTCGTAATCAACGGTAAGTCCCAGTTCATCCTTATGTTGCGAGAAGTTGAAAGCCAGCCCTACTTTTGCCTGCGTCTCTCCTTCATAGGATAGTTTCTCTAACTTCAGATCATTCGTCGCTATGATATTGCCCTGTTGTCTTTCCTGGAAGTTCACCAGTACATGAAACAGGTTGTCGCCGGAGATGCCATGTAGCGCTGTCAGTTCTTTCGCCAGTAATTCGTAAGGGTATTGCTGATGCTGCAGGCCTTCTGCAAGACGGTGACTCCATTGCCTTGTCAGTTCATCAAAAGAAGCCTTAGGATTGAGCTCATTTCTTAGCAACAGTGTATTGAGGAAAAACCCTACCTGTTGCATAAAAGCCTCATGCAGGCGATTGTCCACCGGTATGGCCATTACCCTGTCATTACCAGCGCCATAGCGGTAGAGCAACATATCTACGACAGACAAAAGCAATGGGAAGACAGTGATCTTCCTTCCTTTTGAAAACGCCAGTATTTTTCCTGATAGCGTTTTCCCTAATGCAATGCTATAACTGCCGGCTGTATTGTTTTGTTCCTGTACACCATTGAGTGGGGCTGTTAATGCCATCACGGGCAATGGGTCTTTGAATTGCTGCACCCAATAGTCACGGGCTGCCGCATCCTGTTGCAGGCTATTCTGCCAGGCAGCGTACTCTTTATATTGTAAACCAGAAACAGGTTCGTTTCCGGCTGGCTGATCATATTCCTTCAACAGGTGTTCAAACAGGATCTCTTCCGATAATCCGTCTGCAATGATATGGTGCAGGTTGATCAGCAATAGCCATTCCTCCTCCGCAAATTTGTACAAGGCAACCCGATACAGTGGCAATACATCCAGCGGAATATGTAGCTCCGCATGTTGCCGGCATACGGATTCAATATCAACAGGCCCTTCTTCATACCGGTAGCTGAAACTCGTATTACCATGAATGACCTGCCTGGGTACACCGTCCTCCCCCTCCACGAAGGTGGTGCGTAATGATTCAAAACGCGCGATCACCCTTTCAAAGGCAGCGGTAAAACTCTGAACAGAAAAGGGTCCGTGTATCCTGTAAGCAGCAGGCATGTTGTAAGCGGTAGACAAGCGGACGCTGTAATGCTCCATCCAGATCCGGAGCTGCTGTCCTGACAGCTCATAGGATTCCTGAAAGGGAAGCGCAACAGGTTCCTTCAAAAGGGCCTTTTTAGCCCTTTTAACCTGTATTGCCTGCTCAGACAATATTGGATAGTCAAAAATATCTTTCAGCGAAAATCCGGCCTTAAAATGCTTATTTAAACGGGCTACCAATGCCGAGGCCTTGATGCTTTGTCCGCCGGAAGCAAAAAAGTGGTCGTGTCTTCCTACTCTGTCTGCCTGCAGGAGTTCCTTCCAGATCGCTGCGACCTGTTCTTCAGTTTCATTCACAGGAGCTTCATAAGCCTGGGTATCTTCTTTAATGGTCAAGCTATGGGACAACAGCCTTTTTGTATCTACCTTCCCATTGATTGTAAGTGGTATCTGCCTCACCCTATAATAATGCTGCGGCACCATATAGGCCGGTAAATGCGATTTAAGCGACGCCACCACAACCGCAATGGCAGCATCGCCTTCAAAGAACAGCGCCAGCTCCTGGTCATCCCCCTGCGGTTCTGCCAGTACCTGTACTGCCCTTATGCCTTGAATATTTTGTAAATGGTGTATGATTTCTGCGGTCTCTATACGGTATCCGCGGATCTTCAACTGCTGATCTATTCTGCCGAGGAAAACCAGTTCGCCGTTGGGTAATTGCCTGGCAAGGTCGCCTGTGCGATAGAATAAGCGCTTATTGTCCGGCTTTACAAATTTCTCATCTGTCAATGCCTGGTTGTTAAGGTATCCTTTTGCAATACCATTACCGGCGAGGAACAGTTCACCAGCGAGCCCCGGCATTAATGGCTGACAGACATTATTGAGAATAAAGGCCTGCATGCCATCGATAGACTTACCTATCGTGATCAGCTGATCATCAGGACTAATACGCTTTACAATGCAACCAACAGTTGCTTCTGTAGGACCATATTCATTAAACAGTAAAATGTCCCTATTGAGCCGGAACAAAGTTGCAGCCTGTGATGAAAGCAATTGTTCACCACCGGTAATTACTACCTGTACTGGCGTATGCGTCAGTTCCAGGTGTTTTAACAAACTGATATGTGAAGGCGTCAGCTTAATGCTATCGATACCATACTGTCCGGAAAAGCATTGCTGCAGAACCAGGTCTGTTGGTTCTTCCTCGCGGAACACCACGATCTTCTTCCCGGTTACCAGGGGCAGGAAAATGCTGGTGATAGTAAGATCAAAAGACAATGGCGTAAACCATGGAAAATTACCGCAGGTATTCTCCTTAGTATAGGTTTTAGCGCACCAGTGAAGATAATGGGACAGGTTGTTCACCGACAGCATACACCCTTTGGGTTTGCCCGTGGTGCCAGATGTATAGATCACGTAAGCGAGTGCTTCGCCATGCTGTTGCGGATACGCTACCTCAGTTACTATACCATCCGTCTTCTCAAGAAAAGCTGTTATGTCACCTTCAGTTAATACAAGCACAGGGGCAGCATCATCCAGGATAGCCTGTATTCTGGCAGCTGGCTGGGAAATATCCACTGGCAGAAAAGCAGCTCCCGCTTTCATGATAGCGATGAGCGCAATGATCACGGCTGCACTTCTTCCCGCACCAATCGCTACAATATCTCCTGGTTGCACGCTCTTTTCATTCATCAGTACAGCAGCCAGTTTATTAGCTGATTGCTCCAGGGCACGATAAGTATATGTTACATTTCCCTCTGCAATAGCAACAGCATCAGGATGTTGCCGGCAGCTTACCTGAAACAACGTTATAAAATCCTGCCGTGCAGTTTTAGGAAGGACTGTATATACGGATAAATCATCCGCCAGCAAATTAATGTCAGTGACCTGTTCAGGATCATTCTCTGCCAGATCAAACAACCTTTGTAATACACCATCTATCTGTTTAATAGCACTCAGGCTGAATTTTGTACTATCAAAACTCAGGCGTGTTATCAATCCATCACCTGTATCCAGGATATCTAATTGCAACGCCACGCCGGGAAGCATTACCCGCCAGTCAGTACAATGTTTTACGTCATCAGGCACCTTCATGTACTGCACTACATAAGGCAAGTCCTTACCGGAAACTTCCTTTATAAATTCATGGCTGAAATATTCAGCTACAGATTGTCTTTCATTGACTGATTCAGAGATCTTGTCTACCAGTGTTTTAAAGCTGTCCTCCCATGTTAGTGGCAAAGGGATCACCTGGTCGATAAGACCCACGGTATTATCCAGCTCATCATATACTCTTCCCCTCAGTAATATACCCGGCGCTACAAGATCGCTACTGGTAAAGTGACTTAACAAAACACTGAAGATGCCATAACAACAATCCCTCACTGACATACCCGCTGTTGCAGCAGTCAACTGCAATGCGGTTCCTCTCCGGGTAAGGGCAGTACTTTCATATACCGGTTTATCCGAAGTACTTGTCGTTTCAAATAAAAACGGTGAGGCGATTACACGCTCAGCCAATTGCTGTTTGAACCAGCCGGCAATCTCCTCTGGTTGCTGTTCCAATGTCTCCGTTTGCCAGCTTACATACTGCGACCAGGATATAGCGGGATCAGCCACTTCCTTATCTGAAAATACATGTTGTATATCACTGCATAGTTTGCCTATGCTGTGAAAGTCTGCCACACCGAAGGGCACTTGCAGATATGCATGGTAAAAGGCATCTTCCTTGTTGCGGGCCGCCGCAAACACCACATATTGGCTGAATTGCTGCAAATGCTGCTCACAATCTGCAACAAAAGAAATCGCATCCTTTCCTTCTTCCTCAAGGAAAATAAGTATCCGCCCGTCTTCGGCTGCCGTGATCTTTTGTAAAGGATATACCATATCAGGCTGGTACACAAAGCATGTCAGCAGGGCTTCCTGTTTACGAAAAAGCCCCTGCAGCGCCGCTTCAAGCGCCTTTATATCCTGCACCGGCTCACAATGGATCTGCCAGGAGAAGGTAAGTGGTAAATGCGATACGTATTGTTGAAAATATCCTTTCTGTGTTTCAGTCACAGGCAGGATGACAGCACCAGGTAAACTCGTCATTATTGTCTGATAGGTTTCATCATGATTACATTGATCTCTCTCGGGCCTTTGAATGAATTACGGCCATGCGCCACCAGCATATTATCCATCAGCAGGATGTCCTTTCTTTTCCAGGGAAAATAGACGCACTCTTCTTCGTAAGCCGCATGGATAAGCTCGAGGTACTCGGCTTCGATAGGAGAACCATCGCCGTAATAAGTATTAAAAGGCAATTCATCACTGCTGGAAAAAGCTGCTCTTATCTCAGGCGCCAGCGCCCCAAAATTGAAGAAGTAGCCATGGTTGAACCAGATCTCCTCCCCCGTAACCGGGTGTGTCCTAACTGCAGGTCTTTGCCACCTGATCTCCAGCCGGTCATTACCTGTCCAGCTGAACTCCTGCCCATATGCTCTACAATGCTGTTCCACGACTGTCCGGTTCTCTGTCTGGAATACCTCCTGCCACGATAATCCCACGCCCTTCTGCAATAGCCTGCGGTATAGTATGCCCTTTTCTTTGAATACACTTACCAGCTTTTCAGGCAGGCGTTGCAATACCTTGCGTACATCAGCCACAGGTGTTTCTCCTTTTTCAGACGGCTCCTGAGAACAATAAAAAGCGATCCTGAGCGGCCATGTATGTGAGTAAGACAATTCATTATGCATATTAATGACCTGATCTGCCGGATGTTCTGTAGAAGTGTAGAGGTTCTCCTTTACTTCTGTACGGGGCGATGAACGGTCTTTATAAGAAAGGAATTCTTCATTGAACGCCCCCATTACATCCTGGAAAGCATTCCTGTCCGGCACGTCAAAACCTCTGAATAAAATAGCGCCATGCACATTCAGGTCTTCATTTACTTCCTCCTGGTGACCCGCTAACCACGATTTCAGGGAGATCCCATCCATAGCGGGTTTATAGATCACCGGGAAGCCAGGTATCTTTTCAATAATATCACCTGCAATATCAATGGTTCTTGGTTTCACATCTTTTAATGAAAATTGCTGTCTCTGGAATTGCATGGGGATCTATTTTGTTGTGGTTAATTTCAAAAGGTTCTCACTACGGCGGGAATGTAACGCCTGTTTAGTTTTAGCTGCCTTTAACTCCTTCAATGCGCCTGTCAACGTTGCCAGGGATTCATCTCTATTAGTAAAGGATAATTCAAGCAGCATTTGCCAGTCCTCCAGCATTTCCTTCACCAGCGATGCAGGATAGCGCCCGGTATCATAATGTATCTGTAATGCTATATCGTCGTGTCCTTCATCAAAGCGGAACTCCATGGGGTATTTTCTTGGGTCTATGGACAAACTGCTGAACGTACTTACCGATAATCCGTTAAACTCCCTGGAAGTATGGTGCCGCTTCAGTCTGAAATTCTGCAGCGATATTTCTATTTCAAAGAAGGGATGCTGTTCACCCTTACTACGATCCCAACATTCATTCTTCAATGTTTCGAAAGAATAATCCTGTTTTTCAAACATCTCCATCAGGTGCACCTTGAGTCTTTGCAGAAGTTGTGCAAATGTTTCTTCCTTCCGCAGCTGTGTACGTAGTACCAGTATATTCAGGAAATGCCCCACCAGCTTATGCCATTTCGCCTTGCTCCTGCCGGTAACAGGGGTTCCAGTGGTAATATCTGTCTCACCAGTATAGCTGTGCAACAGCAATTGTGTCACTGCAGTGATAACGGTGAACACGCTCAGGTTAAGATCAGTGGCCAGCTGCCGGATACCGGCGTAATGCTGACCACTAATTAGTGAAGAAAACGCTCCATTTCCCGGACTTCCATCGGTGGTTGTTCCCGGAATATGGAGCGGGTTCACGTCTTTCACCTGTGCATGCCAGAAGTTCCGCAGCGCTTCGTTCGTAACGCTCTCCTGCTCTTCCTGCACATAATGCCGGTATTGCAATGACTCAGCATCTTTAATGGTCTCGCCTTTTATTAGTGCATTGTACAGGTCAATAAGGTCATTGAAGAGCACTTCCATTGACCATCCATCACAAATAATATGATGCACCGTAACGGCCACCAGGTAGGCCCCATTCTTCCTTTCACTGACCACCACCCGCCATAGCCACTCATCGCCTGGTCTGAAGGGTTCCTGGTTCTTTTCCAGTAGTAGCTGCGTTGCTGCACTGTCCCCTTCCGGCAGTTCCATCCAGGTCAGGGCAAATTGACGGTCCTGCACGGTTCGTTGCCAGGGCACACCGTCTTTTTCATAAAACACGGTGCGTAATATTTCATGCCGTTGCGTCAGCAGGTTACAGGCCTCCCCGAATTTATCAGGGAGGAACCCGCCTTCAATGAGCATGGTTTCCGATAGATTAAATAATGACGATTCAGGTTGCAGTTGCCATGCCCACCAGATATTCTGCTGAGCCGCGGAGAGTTTTATTTCCGGTAATACTTCTTCCTCAGTGGCGCTGATCAATTCATCCCGTAACAACTCCAGGCAACTATCTTTTACAGCGTCTGTCAATTGACGGATATCAGTGGCGGTATGCGCCGTGGAGACATAACAATTCCTGCCTTCCCATATATAAATACCTTTTGCCAGCAGTTTATAGAACAGCAGTTCATAATTGCCTTTCAGCACAAAGCGGAACAGTGATCCGAAATGCACCATGCTGATAGGAAGACGCTGGCTTTTGAAGAAAGTATTCAGTTCGTCGCAGATGCCACTGGTAGTTTGTTCCAGTTGCTGGTAGATGCCGGGGGTCGCCTCCAGATGATTCAGGACATGAATACCTGCCGCCATTGCCAGCGGATGATGACAGAAAGTACCTGCTACAAAGGTATTCATCACAGTAGGATGTGAATTATCACCATAAGACCAGAAACCGCCATCCACTGCGTCCATAAAACGCCTGTTGCCGGCTACCACACCGATGGGTATTCCACCACCGATAATCTTACCATATACAGAAATATCCGGTCTTACCTTTGTAAAGGCACGGATACCATTGATTGCGAATCTAAATCCGGATATCACCTCATCAAATATCAGCGCGATATTATGCTGGGTTGTGATACCTGACAATTGCTGCAGGAAGTGTTCCGGGAAGAAATCGGGTCTGCGGCTCTGCACAGGCTCTACCAATACCGCAGCAATTTCCCCCGCCATACCTGCAATTACTTCCAGGTCTTCTTCATTGCCATAGCGTAATACCAGCACATCCTGGCTTACAGAGGAACTAACTCCCGGGGCTAGTGGTTCACCATACACCTCTTTACCCTGCCGCGCCAGTATGCCATCAAAGGTACCATGATAGGAACCGGAGAAAATAACGATCCTGTTCTTTTGTGTCACTGCCCTCGCCAGTCGCAAAGCCACCATCACAGCCTCTGTACCGGTGTTATAAAAAGCGGCGCGTTCATTACCTGTTATCTGACAGATGCGCATGGCCAGCTCTCCTGCCTGTGGACTCAAAGCCCCCAGGAACAATTTATCATCCAGTACTTCCTGCAAATGTCGATTGACGAATGGCGGGTTATAACCAAACAGGTGTACGCCGAACCCCATAGTGAAATCCAGGTAGCGGTTCTCTTCCTTATCCCATATATAAGCACCTTCCGCTCTTACGGCAACAGGCTGATACACCATCTCTTTCCAGCGGGGTTTGAAGCCTGCAATATTCCGGTTATTAGCCAGGTATTGACGGTATTCCTGCGTAAGCTGTTTGGAGCTACTGCTTCTTTTCACTACATCGTTTACCAAAGTCTGTAAAGCAGCTTCCTTACCTTCTGCCATCTGATCAGCGGCTATCTCCGGTACTTTATAGGGAACAAACGCAGCTTCCACTGTTTTCTTCACCGGCAAGGTTCCGGGAGCGGCTGACTGTAAATATTCCTTTAACTTACCGGGTGTATTTAGTTTGTCGTAGAACAGGGAAATTTCAATGTTCACCTTTTTATCTTCCAGGATGCGTTCCCGCAGATGCATGATCATAATAGAGTCCATGCCGAGACCAAAGAAATCATCATCATCTCCGAACGTGCCTGCATTCATTTCTGTTATCTCGCCAACGATCCTGTCTACATATAAAGTCACCGACACATCTTCTATGAGCACCACAGGCACAGCTTTAACGACTTCACCAGATGGCTCTTCAGCTGAACGATACAAGCTGTCTTCTACCCAGAATTCTTCATGCTCGAACTGATAAACCGGAATAGGAACAAGCGTACCACGTAAGGACCAGGGATGCTGCTTCTTCTTTAGCAGGAACTGCTGCGCATCTTCCTGCAGCAGCGGACAATGACTATGCGACATTCCGGGAGATACCAGTAACTTCTCATCAGCTCCTGCCATGAACAATTCCAGCAAGCGTACTGCTGCCGCCTTATTCTCTGCAATCACTGCCACCCGCTCTTCAAAATGATCCCTGCAGTGCAGGGCCGTGTAGGCAATATCAGGTAAAGCAAAAGTTGCATTCCTGAGATAGGCCACATATGCTGTGGCCAGTTTTTTCAATGCAATCATGGAGCGTGCGGAGAGCAATAAAACAGCACATTCATCCGGGTAAGGGTTACTGTACTCCTGTTCCGCCGACTGCAATATCATGTGCACATTTGTACCACTGAATCCGAAAGAGCTCACTGCCGCCAGGCGGCTTTCCAGTTGCGGCATATCGGTGAGTGCTGTCACCACCTTTACCTGTTCATGCCAGTGAATAACAGGATTGGGTTGATGATAATGCAGACTTGCCGGTATCTTTCCATGATACAGGCACAAAGCCGTTTTTATCAGCGCCGCAATACCGGCGGCTGATTCCAGGTGACCGATATTCGTCTTTACACTACCCACATAGAGCGGATATTGGCGTTTATTTTCCGTGATATAAGCCTGCTGTAATGCTTCTGCTTCAATAGGATCGCCCAGTTTAGTGCCTGTACCATGTGTCTCTACGTACAGCACATCATTGGGATTCACCTTCGCATCATGCAGTACTGACTTTAATAGCCTTTCCTGCGCAAGACCATTCGGCGCCGTCATACCGTTGCTGGCGCCATCCTGGTTCACCGCTGTTCCTTTGATGACAGCAATGATATGGTCTCCATTCTTCACTGCATCATCGTACCTTTTCAGCACCACAATACCACATCCTTCGCCACGGCCATATCCATCTGCGGATGCATCAAACGCTTTACAACGCCCATCTTCTGCCAGTGCTCTTGTTTTCGAGAGAGAGATATGCCCGAAGGGCGTCAGGAAAAGATTCACTCCTCCCGCAATAGCGACGTTGGTCTTACCGGCACGGAGCTCACGAACAGCCAGATCTACTGCTACCAGGGAAGAAGAACAGGCGGTATCTATTACCATATTGGCGCCCGTCAGGCCCAGCTGATAGGCAATCCTGCCACCAGCGGTAGAAATTGCATTCCCTGTCACCGAGAAGTGCGAAATACCATTCACATTCCCTCCTGCTGCCAGGTGCCGGTACTGATCGTCTGATATACTTAAAAACACAGCGGCATCTGTACCGTTCAAACTCCCCGGTGGTATATTGGCTGCTTCCAGCGCCTGCCAGGTAGTTTCAAGGAGTATGCGCTGTTGTGGCGACATCTGCCTCGCTTCCGCAGGATTGATCCGGAAGAAGGCAGCGTCAAAACCTTTTACATCATCAATGAAAGCACCCTTGGTACAATAGGATTTGCCCGGTGCATCAGGGTTCTTATCATAAAAGCGCGCTGCATGCCAGCGTGCGTCCGGCACTTCTGTCACCGCATCCTTTCCATTACACAGGTTCTCCCAGAATGCCGCTATATTCTCCGCACCAGGAAAACGGCAGGACATGCCCACAATGGCAACAGGCATGCCCTCCTTTTTTTCCAGCGCAACTATACGTTCTTCTGCTATCTTCAGCCTTTCGTATAACTTTTTTACCAGCTCGATATTTTCCATAGGCGATTAATATTTTTGCATTTCTTCACTGACCATTTTTAATACCTCTTCGTCGCTCATCTCATAGAGACTGCTGGTTACCTTTTTTACCGGTGCTGCTACTGCTTTTCTGAAGCGACTGTTCACATACACCGCCAAGCCAGGGATAGTTGGATAATTGAACAGCATATTGGTGTTAACATTCAGTCCCAGTTGCGAATTGATACACTGTACATACTTCACCAGTAGTATTGAATCCATACCCATATCGCTGAAACTTCTGGTAAGGTCCACCTGTTCACCATCACCGATAGCCAGCACCTGTTTCACCAGCCTGACCAGTTCCTGTCTGATCAGGTCTTCTCTTTCCGCATCATCATTGATCAATGACAGATCCGTTTCACCTGTTACCGTCACCTCTTTCGTATCCTCCACAGGCCGCAGGTTTTCCCAGAAGGCCATCGTTCCCTGCATTTCCATCATGCTGATAAAGCGGGTATTGTCGAGACATACATATACCAGCTGCGGAACATCCGGCACGAGCAGCGAGGCATACACTCTTCTTACTGTTCCCGCATTAAAAGGTGGTACGCCTGATTCTTTCAGCAGGTCTGTACTGTTTGCTGCTTCCAGCATCATATTGCTGTCTTTCCAGGGGCCCCAGTTGATCGTCTTCGCTGGGATACCCTGCTTCCTCAGCTGCAGCACATATGCATCCATATAGGCATTCGCAGCAGCGTAATGAGATAGCATACCTGATCCCCATACGGCGGCAATGGAAGAATAAGTAAGCAGGAAATCCAGCCCTTCCATGGGTAAGTATGAAGTGAGATGTTGCAACCCAATGATCTTGGGACCAGCCACGTACATGATATCGTCAGCAGATAGCTCGCTTTGCAGACAACGGCTGTTAGTACCTGCCGCATGTACAATGCCTTTCAGTGTTTTCTTTTCCCTGCGCAGCCAGTCGCCAAAGTGGCGTACTGCGTTTGCATCTGTTACATCCAGCTGCCTGTATACAATACGATGATTGCTGGTATAACTGTCTCTGCTTCTTCCGGTGATAATTACCGCACCAGCACCTTTATGCACCAACCACTCTGCAAGATGTATCCCCAGGGAACCTCTGCCACCAGTAATGAGATAAGTACCGTCGGGATCGCCCGTAACTTCTGTTGCAGATGAAAGCCCTGTTACTGCGAGAGCAGGATACCACAGTTGTTTGTTTCTGCAGGCAATCTCCCTGTAGTAAGACTGTTGTACATAATTGTCGACGAACGTCTGATCAGGCAGTTCCTGGTCTATGTCCAGTACCAGCATGGCAGGACCGCGCATTTCCAGGGAAGCTGATCTGATGAAGGCTGTCAGGCTGTATTGTAGTGCAGCCACATTATCACTACCCGGCGCATTCAATGCATGACGGGTGATAAACAGTATAGATGCGGGTGTATGAGCAAGCCGTTGCAGTGCTTGCAGAAAGGCCAGTAATTCCTGATAAACATGCTTCATGCCTGGGGCATCAGTTTCCTTCAACCCACTGACATCATATACCAGGCAAAGCGGACGCCCATCAACAGGCGTGATGCTATCCAGCATGAACAGACGGTCAGTTCCTAATCCGAGGCCTCCTTTACCTTGGAGGAGTTGCTCCATATTGGCGACTATTCCCGCGTCTGTTTCGATATATATGTATTGCGGTGCGATAGGGTTTTCATCCAGTACTGGCAGTGGTTTCCATTGTACGTTAAAACAGGCGGCCGCAGATTTACCGGGCAGTTTTCCCAACCAGTGTGACTTCAACTGGAAATGGGGAGCTGGCAGTTGTTTTTCTCTGACGGCCGGTGTTGTTTCACAGGCTGCTACTATGCAGTGAGCGATGGTACCCGTAAATCCAAATGAACTAACGCCGCCGCTCATACGTGTGGGCGCATTAAACTGGTGTACGTCCTTATTAATACGGAAGGGCATATGCTCCCAGGCGATATGATGATTCGGTTGCTGAAAATGCAAATGGGGAGGCAATTGCCGGTGATAAATACTCAGGCATGCCTTCATAAAACCAGCTAATCCGGCAGCAGCTTCCAGGTGCCCTACATTACTTTTCACGGAACCTAACAACAGCTTTTTATCACCATTACGATGGCCGAATACCTGCTTCAATCCTTCCGCTTCTACAGGATCACCCAGCGAGGTACCTGTTCCATGGCCTTCAATAAAGCTGATTTCTTCCGGGTGCATGCCTGCAGCCTGCAATGCGTTACGGATGACCTTCGCCTGACTTACGGGATCAGGTACGGTCAATCCGCCGCTTGCGCCATCCTGTGCAACGGCAGAACCTTTTATACATGCATAGATACGGTCGCCGTCATTTACCGCATCAGATAGTCTTTTTAATATAACAGTCAGACAACCTTCAGAACGTACATACCCATTCGCGCTATCATCAAAAGCCTTACACCGGCCATCAGGCGATAACATACCGGCGTCTGTAAGGCTGGCCTGCAGGTAAGGGGATAATACCAGGTTGGCCCCACTTACAACAGCCAGGCTGCATTCATTTCTCTTCAGACTTTCTGCTCCCTGGTGCAAAGCCACCAGCGATGAGGAACAGGCGGTATCGATACTCAGACAGGGACCATGAAAGCCGTAACAATAAGAGATACGGCCACTGGCGCCACTGAGCGAATTACCACTTCCCAGGTAAGGATCTACCCTGTATTTATCATCTTGCTGCATAATATGCAGACTGTAATCGAAAGCGCTGATGCCGGTAAATACGCCGGTATAAGACCCTTTGAGGGACTCAGGCCTTATGCCTGCATCGGCAAGGGCATTGGCTACCATCATGAGCAATTGCCGCTGCTGCGGATCAATGTATCTTGCTTCTGCGGGGGAGATGTGAAAATATTCGTTATCAAACAATGTGATGTCGTCCAGCAGGCCTGCATGCGGCATTGCGCGATGCACAGCATCTTCCGGCTGGCCCATATCCCGCCAGCGGGCTGTCAAGCCATTATCAGCGATCAGGTCCTCCCCTGTCAGCAATGCCTCCCAGAAATCCTGCGGAGAACGGATACCACCGGGCAG
Organism: Chitinophaga filiformis; assembly: GCF_900102545.1. Lineage (GTDB taxonomy): Bacteria > Bacteroidota > Bacteroidia > Chitinophagales > Chitinophagaceae > Chitinophaga > Chitinophaga filiformis. Next base: position 420,967 of record NZ_FNBN01000002.1, read on the forward strand.
GTGACATGCCATCCCCACTACCGCTATTTCTTCTGTTGAAGAGTCGCGGTTCTTCTCTTCCTGCAGTTTTCTTTCCAGGTTCCGGATGATCAGAAATGACTTCTGAAGGCTGCTTAATGTATCATGGGATGTTGACTGAGTGGCTGTTTTCACAATAGTTATTTTGGTTGACGGGTTAAATAAACTCTTTAAAGCGGGGCAGCTGCAAATGCGGGAAATGCATACTAAAGTACCTGGAAAGTGTCTGGCAGAAAACGGCGGTATCCGAAAAATAGAAATGGTTACCTTCCAGCCATTCCTCGTAACAGGCAGCCCGGGTATGTTCTTTCCAGGTAAGCGCCGGCTCTGTGCCTACATGCTCGTCCTCTACTCCGTTCATCACAACGAAGGGTATATCAAACGGTTCCTGCTGCTGATAGCAGTAAGTGTCATTCAGACGAAGATCGTTCCGGATGATCGGAAGATAAAAAGAGAGGAAGTCGGGATGCTCAAGGAATGAATCCGGAATGCCTCCCATGATCGCGAGATGGGCCAGCAGTTCTCTATCAGACAATAAAGACCTGTTCTTCTTCTCTGCAACCGCGGGCCCTTTTCTGCCGGAAAAGAACACCAGTTCCGGCAACTCCATGTCATAACGCCGCATATAGTTCATCGTTTCGAAGGCAATGAGCGCACCCAGGCTATGACCGAGGAATACCAGCGGGAGTCCGGCTTTCCTTTTCTCGCGCACAATGCTCATACAATCCATTGCCATGGCATTCATGTCTTTCTGAAAAGGCTCACGTATCCTTCTGCCTCTTCCGGCATAACAGATCGCAGATGCCACCGTTTCCGGCAGCAGTGCTTTCTCAACAGGAACATAGGAAACCTCGCTTCCGCCCGCGTGGGGGAAAATAAAAAGCTGTACGCCGTTGATACGCATCGCTTTAATGTTGTTTGTAGTATGTGAAATTTATTTGCCCTTATTTATCGGCTGAAAAAGGTAAAGCACTACGAGTACTACAACAGGGGTCAGGATAAGGGCCAGACAAAATGATCCCCAGAAGCCGGTACGCGAACGGGCGCCGACTATTCCGCAGACCACTGAAAGAATTATCCAGCCGATAAATAAGGGGCTAAATAAGATACTGAACATAATCGGGTCGGTTATATTGTTTCAGACTCCGGCAGATCAGTATCCCGGACGGATTTTCCTCTCGTAAAAGGTTTCTTGACTGTTTTGGTGATGTTAGTAACTACTTCTTTTCCTTTATCCAGTTCATCTGAAAAATAATCTTTTACAGCTGCAGGTTTGAAATCGAGCATGGTACCTCCTTCAGCAAAGTGTCTGTCAAACACCTTTCCAACTGCGTAGGTAGTAGCGCCGGCAAATGCAGGGAATGTAACAGCGCCGATGGCAGATCCTACAACCGGAATAGCTTTGATCGCACTTCCGATGAAGCCTGTTACCAATGCTTTGCTACCTACACCTCCTACCAGTGATGCCAGCAGTGACTTACCCAGATCTTCTGCAAACTGAACACCATGTGCCTTCGCCAGTTTACTGATCATAGAAAGCTGTACACCGGTAACGGCTGCCACATCCACCATTGGAATAGGAACAGCCCCTACACCCATGGATATCAATACATGCTTTTTGATAATTGCCCTTGCATCTGCTTTCTCAGCGGTGGCAACTTCAACTTGTTGATTTTCTACCATGTTAATTTTATTTTACTTGATGAAAAATACCTTTATTGTTGTGTTCTTCTCCTTTGATTTTGAGGCGGCGCATTTTGCGAAGTGGCAGTGGGTACCGTTGTAAACTGATCGCCCATGATAATCGGCAGTCCGCTTGCATTATTACCCATGATGATCATCTTCGAGTTCGGCGACATAGCCAGTCTTTGTGTTACATCCAGCGCCCTCCATTGAGCAGGCGCCACATTCAGGATCGTACTGAAATCCCTGATACCTTGTGCCTCTATGATCTTACGCTGCCGTTCCTTCCGCTCCACCGCCAGCCGGTAATCATATTCCTCACTCTGTTGCTGCCGCGCATACACAGCTGTAATCGCCTTGTTCACGGAATCAGGCAGGACTACACTTGAAATGAAATATCCCTCTATAATGACTTTGTTGTTGACCAGGATCTTCCGCAGACTATCTATTTCATTCTTCTCTATCACACTTCTTTCTGTCATATAGATATCTTCCGGCGTAAGTGCGCCTATATCTTTCCTGACTTTGGCTTGCACACAGGGCGCTATCAGCGTGTTCTTATAATCAGCTCCCACCTGCTGATGCAGCAGCGGAAGAAAATTCCGGTCCGGCTTGAACAAAACAGCGTAGTTCAATTCGATCTTAAGACCATTCTTACTGATAATAGACTGACTGAAAGTGAGCTTTTGTGTCCTGACATCGTAAACGGTCATTGTGTTAAACGGACTAATGATATGCAGGCCTTCGCCATATGACCTCTTTATATCGGTACCATTTCCCATGGTATATAAAACGCCTGCCTCACCCGATTTGATCACTATGAAGATCCGTTTATGAAAAAACACAATAAAAAAAAGAAGCACCAGTGTTACAATAGCCGTTCTTCTTAAGATTTCATTCCTCTCGGTCCGGGTAAAAGATTTTTTCATAACCTGCCCTCTGCAAGACTATTTAACTGGTTAGCCAATGAAATACATGTAAATGACTGATGGTAAGTGAAGGGACCAAATAGATGTTTTCATTTAGTATCATTAATGGGTTTTATCATATTATCAATACGGTTTATGATTTTATTTCCCGGCACATGACATACACACGTATAGCAGAATGGCCATCACGGCTGTACCGTGATGCTTCAGGACATTTCTTTTAAACGTTCCCAAACAATGAAGACAACCAGGTAGGTTGTCCTTTAAGGGAATCAGGATCTATCATACTCAACAGTGGAATTGTGGCTTATACACGAGTAGTGATATTTCATTTCTTGTTTTATCTAAATTTTACTGATATTCGTTTAAATAAAATTCGTGCTATTATCGCTATTATTTACCACATAAAAGTGTAGTCTATGAATTTCTTATTGTAGAACAATGTATATTTAACAACCAATCCGAATTTTGAATACACCTCAATTCAGCGGGAAGTCCATAATTTTATATCCGTGATGTTCAAGACAGGTCAGGCATACTACGCCTCGCTCCCTATTTCATAAGCATAAATAATGTGAATGTTCTGTTGTTTCTAATCTCTTCCTGTAGACTAGCTAAATATATTTTATCCATTTCCCAATGAACCAAAATCCAAAAAACCAATGTTATCAATTAATCTGAATCGCAAATACCAGATCGGTATCATTGAAGAAGATGCTCAATTCAGTGACGACCTTATTTTACACATCTCTCAAAACAGCCATTTTTCCACCTGCCTCAACACCAATAGCACCTCCAATGCATTCAGGATATTATACAATCATCCGTCCCTCAACCCTGACATGCTCTTACTCAGTACACAGGCAGCAGACGCAGAAGGCATGGAAGAAATAAAAGAGTTTAAAGAATTAAAGCCCGAAATGCAGGTGGTATTGCTCACAAAAGAAGAGAATAAACATATCATCCAGATGGCGTTCGACCAGGGGGCAGATGGTTACCTCATGAAAACCGAGAACTTCGACAGCATGGAGCATAAGATGATCCATATGCTTGAATACGGACAACCTGCTATGAGCCAGCAGATCTTCCGGTATATGCTTTTCCGTAACCGGGGTGATAAACCGGTTAAGAAAGATCAGTTGACGAGAAAAGAGCAGGAGATCATAGATATGGTCCTGGAGGGAATGTCTTATAAAGAAGTTGCAGCGACGCTGCACCTGAGTTTAAATACGATTCAGTATCATATGAAGAATATTTTTCTTAAGCTGGATATCAAGACGAAGACGGAGTTGTTTAAGATGTATTTTCATTGAGGGAGGATTGCCTGTCAGACGCTGTTCTGCTATAGTTAAACGTTTCCATATCATATATTGTCGTAATAACTGTGACGACCCGTTGTTTATTCAATGGGTTGGGAATAGTTTGTGGGTTCCCCGGGGAATTCCGTTTCCCCGGGGTAGCGGCGTATTTTGTTACCCGGGGTTGAAACCCCATTACGTTTTCCGGTTGGGAATCGGAAATGGGGGTTTCCCATGGTTCCATCCAAATCCGGATTAAGACAAGATTCGCTTGATATTCGTTTGAGATTCCTTTGAGATAACCTAATCCTCCCTTCATCTTCCCTTTTGAAGGGAGCATGAAGGGAGGATTAGGTTATCTCAAAGCCGATTGTAACGAATCCCGAACCTATTGAAGTAAATATTTCCGCCTTTTTCACTTTGCCTCACAAAGCTCACACGCTTTTATTTCGCGTTTTGGGGGTCTCATGATCGATTTTCGGCGTCTCGTATAGTTTTTTTTGAACCGTTTTGAAATCCTTCCTAACATTGTCCAATGAATCAGGACATTGTGCAGACAGGCAAAGCGTTCTTTGACATATTGGTTTAATGAGGAGATTATTTCACTCGCAGCAGCTTCGCGTTAATGGCGACAACAATGGTGCTCAAACTCATTAGTACGGCGCCCATTGCGGGACTAAGCATAAATGCAGGATAGAGGATACCCGCAGCCAGCGGGATGGCAATAACGTTGTAACCGACAGCCCATACCAGGTTCTGGACCATTTTCCGGTAGGTAGCTCTTCCAAAGGCGATCATCTGCACCACGTCTTTAGGATCGGAGTTCACCAGGATAATGTCTGCAGTCTCAGCCGCTACATCGGTTCCGGAACCGACGGCAATGCCGACATCGGCCTGGGCAAGTGCGGGAGCATCGTTTACGCCATCACCGGTCATGGCAACGATCTCACCTTTGTCCTGGAATTCTTTCACCTTGCTTTGCTTTTCGTGAGGCAGCACATTAGCCAGATAGCCATCCATCTGCAGTTTACCGGCCACGGCAGCAGCAACTTGTTCATTGTCGCCCGTTAGCAGGAAGGAGCGGATACCCATGGCTTTGAGATCAGCAATGGCCTCAGCCGCGGTTTCACGGATGCTATCGGCCAGGGTGATGATACCAGCAGGGGCATCGTCAATCAATATAAAGTTCACTGTATCGGTGGATTGATCAATTTCAGCGGGAATGGCAGGCATTTGGCTGTTTTCCTGCCTGAAATAGTTAGGGCCTGCCGCTATTACGTTTTTGCCGTTTACAGTGCCCCTAACGCCCATTCCCTGCATATATGTGAAAGCAGTGGATGGCCATAATTCCAGCTGCCGTTCTTTCAGCTTTTTCATGACGCCATGGGCGATATGATGTTCTGAATTCTGTTGTACGGCAGCGGCATAACGTAGGATATCATCCGCAGAAAACTGATCATTCAGAGGGATGACTTTCTGTACTTCATGTGAGCCTCTCGTTAAGGTTCCTGTTTTATCAAAGATGATCGTAGTCAGTTTCCGGGCGTTCTCAAAAGCAGTCCGGTTACGGATCAGCAATCCATGCATAGCGGATAGTGAAGTGGAAATAGCTACTACTAATGGGATGGCCACACCCAGTGCATGCGGACATGAAGTGACCATTACCGTTACCATCCTTTCCAGTGCAAAAGACAATTCGTTGCCTTTGATTAGCCAGACGATGAAAGTGATAATACCCACACTGATTGAAATAATAGTCAGCCACTTTGCTACTTTGTTGGCCAGGTTCTGTGTATTGGATTTTGCGCCCTGGGCTGACTGTACCATGTTGATCACTTTGTTCAGATAGCTATCGCCACCCGTACCTGTCACCTGCACCTTTAAAGCGCCGTCTCCGTTTACAGCACCACCGATCACTTTATCGTCCTTTCCTTTTTTAACAGGTACACTTTCCCCGGTCAGCATGCTCTCGTTTACATTGGAGCTCCCATCAAGTATAGTTCCATCCGCAGGTATCTTTTCTCCGGGTTTAATGAGAATGATATCATCATGTTGCAGGTCTTTCAGCGGAATATCTGATACCTGTCCGTTACGCTCTACATGCACAATAGCAGGAAGCAGTTCCACCAGCGACTCGAGCGCCCTGGAAGCAGCCATCTGCGATTTCATTTCCAGCCAGTGTCCCAGTAGCATAATGTCGATCAGTGTAGCCAATTCCCAGAAGAAGTCCATACCACGGAGGCCCAATACTACCGCTACACTATAAATGTAAGCGGTACTGATAGCCACCGCTACCAGCGTCATCATACCGGGGTTCTTCCATTTCAGCTCCCGTATCATGCCAACAAGGAAAGGCCATCCTCCGTAGAAGTAAATAAAGCTGCTCAAAGCCAGCAGTAAATAACTATCACCAAGAAAAGAGATCTCAAGGCCCAGCCACATCTGGATCATATGGGACAATAACAGCACCGGGACAGTCAGGGCAATACATAACCAGAAACGCTTAAGGAAATCCATCGTATGGTGCCCCGCATGCTCATCATGACCTCCTTTGCTGTCATGCTCCTTGTGATGTTCATGCCCTTTACCGGATGTAGGTGTATGTTCATTACTGTTGTGATCATGCTGATGAACCGGCGCGGGATGCTGCGGCTCGTGTTGGTGTCCATGATGTTCATGCTTGTGTTCCATACGATAGATTTTTTAAGTGACAGGATTTCAATGATCGTTATACTATTTCAGTGTTTCCTTTACTTCGCCGCAGGTCATCATCTTTTCTCCGAAATATGGGTTCTTCACTTCTTCATTAGCACTTAACCAGTAAGCGCCCTTGCTTTCCATTGCCATCGGGCAATAGTCAACATACAACGCGCCACTGTTCAGGCCAGATTTCTTCACCAGTGAAATAAAATTGTTGCTGAGATCTGCGTATGCTATTCTTTGTGCTTCAATATCTTTCGCAGCAGTGATCTTTGCTGCTGATGTACCTAATGCATTACCACCGTCAACAGTTGCTGCACCGGCTTCAATGGCATTGCTGGCAATCTTTGCGGATGCTTCATCTCCATTGATGAGGGCTGTGGTCAGATGTACATAGTGCTGGTACACAGCATTCAGCTTATCATCTTTCAGCTGTACAGCGGCAGCAGCTGGTGCACTGTTTTCACTCATATGACTGTGATCATGGCCTTCATGCGTCATGCTATCTGTAGTGTTTTCGCTCTTTGCAGCTTCAGGATTATTATTGCATGCTGCAAATAAAATAACTGCCAATACGGGTAATGCCGCTCTGATTAATTGTTTCATTAGTGTTGTTTTTATTGAATGGATTAATATCATTGTTTAATTATCGTATACTATAAACCGGCCAGAGGATCCGCGCCTTTCTTCAGTACAAATTCTGAATACAGGAGGTAAGCACCGGTGATCACTACTTTATCACCGTCTTTTAACCCGTTGCTGATGGCTACCTTGTCGAAGTTCTCCATGCCTGTTGTTACCTTCCGTGGTTCAAATTTTCCCCGGGCGGTTTCAATCCACACATGCGCACCTTTACCATCTCTGATCACGGCATCTACCGGCAGACTTAACACGTCTCCGCTGCTTTTCATCGGAAGGAAAATATTCGCCTGTATTCCAGGTTGCCAGCGATTATCGGGGTTAGGGATTGTACCACGGATCTGCATCAACTGACTACCACTCTGTAAAACGGGATTGATAAATGCGACCGTCATTGTCTGAGGATCATTCTCCCAACCGGCAACCACTACTTTCACCGATTGCCCTACGCGAACAGCGGCTGCTTCTGCCGGATAGACATCGGCTTCCACCCATAACTGGCTATATCCTTCCAGTCGCATTACAGCGCCGCCTTCAGCCACGTACTGGCCTTCTGATACAGACAATTCCGCCACCACCCCGCTTACAGTAGCCGGATAGGTTACATAAGGATCCGTCTTGCCGGACTGTAACAACTGGTCGATCTGCCGGTCCGACTGGTCGTATAAAGCCAGCTTTTGCCTGGCAGCCTTTTCTATCTGCTGAAAGCGGGCATCATCCGGGAAATGTTTTACCTGGGCAACAGCCAGCAGGTATTCCTGTTGCAGGGAGGCCAGTTGTTCGGAGTAAATGCGGTATAAGGGTTGCCCCTTATTTACCTTCGTCCCTGTTTCCTTTATGAACAGCGTTTCTACACGTCCGGCTACCCTGCTGGAGATCACTGCCGTTTGTTCAGGATCGGTTACCAGGCGGCCGTTCAATTGTTTGGAATCGGATAAGGCTGCACTTCCTACAGTCATCGTAGTAATGTTCGCCAATTGTATCTGGCTTTCGCCTAATGTCAGGGAAGCAGTTTTATTACTCTTATCAAATGGTACGAGGTCCATACCACAGATGGGACAGGTACCGGGTTTGTTTTGTACTATCTGCGGATGCATGGGACAGGTATAAGTCTGCTGCTGTGTTGCAGCCGGCGTCTGCTGACTGGATTCCTTACACGCCGCCAGCAGCAAGGCTGGCATTAATGCGGCGATGGCAACTGTTTTGATGAATCTTTTTCTTTCCATATATCACTATTGTTGCACGTTCTTGTTTATTTCTATAAAGCTCTCACTGTCTACCAGGTAAGATGCATTTGCAGCAACTTTCCAATCGCTGATATCTGTACTTACCTGTATCATATCTTTTGTCTCGGCAGTGGTTGTTATCTCAATAGGTACATAAGCATTATGCTCCTTTTTAAAGACTACAGACCTATTCCCCAATTGCCATACCGCCTTTTTAGGTAGCCACCAGCCGCCGGTATATATCACAGGAATATTCGCAGTGAGCAATTCTCCTACCTGCAGCTGATTATCCTGCAGATATATTCTGGCCAGCGTAAAGTTTTGTCCGTTACGGAAAACAGGTTCTATCAGGCCGATATTGCCAGGTTGCATTGCCTTCATGTTGTTAGCGGGGTAAAACAGCAATTTCTGGCCCTTCTTTATGCGGGCAGCCAGCTGAGGCGGGAAAGCAAATTCTGCCACCAGCCCCGAGGACTGATAAATGGTGAATAAAGATTGACCGGCATTTACATACTGCCCCTCCCGAAACAATACGGGTGACGCTACCGGAGCTGGACTACCAGCAACAGGTGCCGGTCCTCCCCCCTGCATACCGCCTCCCATACCATCATCAGCAGATGCTGCCGGAGCAGCGGCAGGAGTAGCTGCCTGTGCCTGAGCAGTCTTCTCCAGGATATAACCGTCGCTGTTACTATATACCGGCACACGGTACAATACATTGCCTGATTGCAGTACCTGTGTAATTTGTGCAGGTTGCATACCCAGCAGCTGTAAACGTTGTTTCGCAGCAGAGAGCATCTCCGGACTATTCTTCGCTACATATAACAACTCTCTTTGTGCAGCAGCGAGGTCGGGTGAATAGATCTCCATAATCAATTGTCCTTTCCTTACCGGCTGATAGTTGTACTTTATCAATAACCTCTCCACGCGTCCGCCAACCCTGCTGGCAATACTTGTCTGATGACGGGTATCATAAGTGATAACACCGTTCACTTCCGAGGTATAAATACGGGTACCACGTTCAGCAGCAATCGCAGAAATGCTGGCGATGACATGCTCATTTACTGGTTTGGTTAGCCCGGTAATATTACTATCAACTACCAGTTCTTTATTAGCGTCTTTCAGCACCACGTCCATGCCGCATATGGGGCATTGTCCCGGTTGATCTCTCACTATCTGCGGATGCATGGGACAAGTGTACAGCTGATGCTGTGTATGACCTGCATGTTTTTCCTTACCTGTTTTGCTTTTGCAGGCCGTCATGCCAAACAGGATAAAAGACAGGCCCAGTATGATACTAACGATATAGCTGTTTCTCATAATCCACTATCATTTCGTAGAGTTTTAATTTTTCATCCAGCACGCTGGACTGCATCATGGCAAGCGCCTCCCAGGAATCGATCACATTACTCAGCGCCAGTTTGTTCTCCTGGTAGTTCAGGAAATTGGCATCCAGCGTTTGTTGCAAGGCAGGGATCACCTTTCCTTCCATGGTGGCAATACGTTGCTGCATGGTCTGTATTTCGTACTGCATGCCGTACAACATGCCCTGCGTTTCCTGCAGCATAGCTGAGCGTTCCTTTTCCATTGCCTGCACGTTGTATTGCATGGCTTTTACGCCAGACTTGTACATCTTCGATGCCCAGGGAGCAATAGGTATGCTGACCATCCCCATCACGCTGTAAGATTTAGGCATCATTTCGCCTAAAGGAGACATATGATCGAACCGTATCCTGAAATCTGGTTTCTTCTCATGCTTCATGCTCTCAATATTCAGCTGCATGGATTGAATGCTGGCATCCATCCTGACGATATCTTTCCTTACACCGGATAAGCTACTTGTATCATAAGAGGCGGCCTGCATAAAACGCGGCTCGTAAGTAGTATCTATTTCAAAGGACTGATTGCCTGGTGCATTCATGAGACTATTGAGCCAGGACCTTGCTTTGGCAATCGTACCTTCCTTCATACGGATCATGTTCCGGTTATCTTCAATCTTTGCATTGGCGCGATATACACCGCTTAGCTGCGATTGATTGTAGGGATACCTGACTTCCTCGATCTTCTTCATCGTCTGCATGATCTTCTCTGTTTCCTGCAATACTGTAATGCGCTGCTTCGCAATCAGCCAATTGTAGTAAAGCAACTTTGCCCTTGCTTTAAAATCATTCAGGGTAATATCTCTTGTAGCCAGTTCAATATTGCCCTGTGAGGCGATATAACGTTTCTTTGCATTGAGTTTCGCCGGATTAGGAATGTCCTGTTCCAGTTGCAGCATCAGGCTTCCTTTATCCCTGTCCTCCATAACGGTTTGTCCGGGATAAGGCGTCATGTATGTGCCCACTCCGACCATCGGCGCCATCCAGGCAGTGGCAGCATCGGCGCTATACTTGTAGCTTTCGGCTTTTAGTCCGTAGGATTGCAGCAATACGTTATTCCTGTCAACCCTTTGTATAATACTGTCCAGCGTCAGTACCGGCGCCTGTTGTGCAGACACTGCGGCGGGAAGCCATAACAGCAGATATATGATATATTTAGTGATGTACTTCATGGATCTCTAGTTTTCCGTACTTGCGTAATTCATATTCTTTCGTCATTAAAAAGATCAGCGGCGTCACCAGCAATATATGCGTGGAGGATGTGAGCACGCCACCGATCATCGGCAGTACGATAGGTTTCATCACATCGGTTCCTACGCCGGTAGCCCACAACACAGGTACAAGACCAAACAGTGATACACATACCGTCATCAGTTTGGGACGCAAACGTTTGGCGGCGCCATATATCACATGTTGCCGGAGATCTTCCTTTGTGATCGTCTCTGAAGAATTGCCTTTCTCTTTTATCAGTTGCTGCATGGCATCATTGAGGTAGATCACCATCACGATCCCTGTTTCTACGGCTATACCAAACAATGCGATAAAGCCCACGGCAACTGCCACAGAGAGGTTCACTCCCCAGAAATAGATCATATACGCACCACCGATCAGTGCAAAAGGCACGGTGATCAGGCTAAGGAAAGCCTCTCTGACAGATCTGAAGGCAAAATAGAGGGAAAAGAAAATGATCAGTAATACAATAGGCGCAATCCACATCAGCGTTTGCTGACCGCGGATCAGGTTTTCATATTGTCCGCTCCATTCCAGGTAATAACCGGCAGGCAATATGCCTTTGGCTTCACTCATTTTATGAATGGCATCTTTTACCGTACTACCCAGGTCACGGCCACGCACGTTAAATAGTACTGCACCGCGCAGCATAGCATTCTCAGAAGAGATCATAGGAGGACCATCGGTAAATTGCACATCTGCAACCGACGATAGAGGCACTTCGCCCATAGTAGCAGACATCATGGGAATACGTTTGATACGTTCCACACTATTGCGGTAATCCTGCGCCAGACGTACGCTGATAGAGAACCTTTGACGGCCTTCTATGGTATTGCCCACAGGAGCGCCCCCCAACGCCGTTTCCACTGTCTGATTTACATCGTCTACGCTAAGGCCATAACGGGCCAGGTCTGCTCTTCTTACATCGATGCTGAGATATTTTCCGCCGGTAACTGGTTCTACATAAAGATCCATGATACCAGGTGTTCCTTCCAGCGCCTTCTTTACCCGCTCTGATACCACTGCAATAGTGTCGAGCTGCTGTCCGTATATCTTCACACCTACATCCGTCCGGATACCAGTGGCCAGCATGTTGATGCGGTTAATGATGGGCTGTGTCCAGCCGTTCACCACACCGGGTATCTGTAGTTTGGCATCCAGTTCGTTGATGATGTCTTTCTTCGTTTTTCCGGTCCGCCATTGTGATTTCGGCTTCAGCATAATGATGGTTTCTATCATGCTGATAGGCGAATTGTCGGTAGCGGTACTGGCACGTCCAGCTTTGCCCAGTACCTTATCTACTTCCGGTACAGACTTGATAATCCTGTCCTGTACCTGCAGAATACGTTTCGCTTCTGCATTGGAAATATCAGGTAATGTAACCGGCATGAAGAGGATACTCTGTTCGTCCAGTGGGGGCATGAATTCGCTACCCAGGCTTTTTAGTAAAGGAATGGTGATCACGAGTGCGATCACATTGATAGCGATCGTCGTTTTACGCCATTTCAGGACCGTATTGATGATCGGTTCATATATCCGCTCCAATATTCTGTTCACCGGATTATCATGGTCGGACCTGAACTTTCCCTTCATAAAAAAAGAGATGAGTACCGGCGCCAGTGTGATGACCAGCAGGGCATCCACGATCATGATAAATGTCTTTGTAAAAGCCAGTGGATGGAAGAGTTTTCCCTCCTGACCTGTCAGCATAAAGACAGGTAAAAAAGACGTGATAATGATGATCGTCGCAAAGAATACCCCACGGGATACCTGTTTGCTTGACTGTTCTATCACCTTTAAGCGCTCTTCCTCCGTGATCCATTCAGGCGATCTTTTGAATTTATTCTTGAACCAGCTCATGTTTATTTACTTTTTTGTTGTTCCTGCCAGCCTGCATATCTTTCTGCCAGGTGTTTGTAGGCGTTCTCACTCATAATGATCCCATTGTCGACTATCACACCGATAGCCAACGCAATACCTGTCAACGACATGATATTGGAAGAAATACCGAAAGCATTCAGCAGGATGAAACTGGCAGCCAGTGTGATGGGGATCTGTATGATGATGCTTAGTGCGCTGCGCCAGTGGAAAAGGAAGATGATCACCACTACTGATACAACGATCATTTCTTCGATCAGCGTACGTTTGATGGAATCCACTGATTCTTTGATCAGCGCCCCCCTGTCGTAAATGATGTCGAACTTCACGCCTTGCGGAAAACCTTTGGCGACTTCTTTCATCTTCTCTTTTACCTTGTCAATGACAGCGTCCGCATTCTCGCCGTAGCGCATTACCACAATGCCACCCACACGTTCTCCCTGGCCATCCTGGTCGAATATGCCGAGGCGTGTCTCGCCGGTCATCTGCACCGTGGCAACGTCTGCTACCCTGATGGGGATGCTGTTCTGGACTTTAACAGGAATATTCTCTATCTCCGCTACTGATTTCAGGTAGCCGGATGTTTTAATAATATAGCCGATGTCGCTGAGCTCAAACTTACGGCCACCGGATTCATTGTTGTTTGTGCGTACCGCGTTGATTACTTCTGCTACCGACAGGCGGTAGTACAACAGTTTGTTAGGATCTACCGTGATCTGGTACTGTTTCTGAAATCCACCGAAGGAGGCAATTTCACTAACGCCTTCCACATTCTGTAAGGCGAATTTTACATACCAGTCCTGCAGGGCGCGCTGTTCTCCCAGGTCCATTTCGGGGGCATCTAGCGTATACCAAAGTATATGTCCGACGCCGGTGCCGTCAGGACCTAACTGGGGTGTTACACCAGTGGGTAGAGAACGGGTAACGGTGCTTAATCTTTCGAGCACCCTTTCCCTTGCCCAGTAGATATCGACATCGTCGTTGAATATCACGTAGATGAAACTCATGCCGAACATGGAGGTACCACGTACGTATTTGATCCGCGGCAAGCCTTGCAGGTTCGTCACCAGCGGATAAGTGATCTGATCTTCTATCAATTGCGGACCACGGCCCATCCATTCAGTAAAGACAATCACCTGGTTTTCCGAGAGATCAGGGATGGCATCGATGGGGTTCTTCTTTACCGCGAAGATTCCCCAGGCAAACAAGCCTGCTGCCATCAACAACACGATGAACCGGTTGCGTAAGGACCATTCTATTATTCTATGTACCATACAGGTTTGTTTCAGGGGCATATGCGCAGATGTTTGCATATGCTGACCGTTAATACCGGCAGGCGTCATTACAGCGCGTTATAATCGCACAGCATTATGCCTGATATCAATAAATTATATGTGGAGATAGTGGGCGTACCTAAAAAAGGAGGTATAATAAATGTACGCCTGATGGGTTATCAGATACGGAAGGTGCAGTTCAATATATGTGTATGTACTTTGCTACTTCGTGGCGGAGCGTTGCAGACCGGAAACTCTTCCAACAGGGAAGCAGCATACATCTCCGGCTGTTCGAAATAAGTAACCGGGAGGAAAATAGCGGGCAACTGTATAAAAGGAAGGATATTTTCAGTAGCCTTCTGGTCTTTCTCCAGCTTAATTGTTTTATGCTCATCCTTACAGCATTTCTTTGCGCATGCTGATTTGGGTTCTGCGCCACACTTACTGCATTTCTGGCCTTCCTTATGCCATAGCTTCACTTCTACCAGCTTTCCCATGCAATAATGCATGTGGAAGGTAGCCCCGGTAGCGGAAACCATGTAAAGAATGGCCAGGATGAGTGTGAGTAGCTTTTTCATCTAGGGCAAAAGTAGTCGTAATATCGGAGAATGTGTTATATAATTTTGGGCTGGGTTTATATTATTATGAGAAAATGTTATAAGGTATTCATAACATGTCGTTTAAACTTATCTACCTACATCATTAAGCGGGAACCTTGTATCCGGTCACGATCAATGGTGTAGGTAGATAGGATTTTTGGTTAAAAGACAACCATCATCTTGAAATGATTCCTAATTCAGCTACGGATACGCCCTTCCCTGTATTAATGTGCAACGCAGAAAATCTGAAATACCGCGCTTTCAGTGTTTTGGGCAGTAACAACAACTGCTGAACCGGATTGGCTTCAATGTTATGAAAGTCACCCTCTCTTGCCTTTTCCCAGTCCTTATCATTATTACTGACGTAGAAAGCGTAACGGCCGATCAGCCCCTCATTCTTTTTATCCTGTCTCGGGAGATACGTGAATGCCTTGATAGACCTTTCCTCACCCATATCTATTGTTACATCCACCGGCAGTTTACCAGACAGTTCAGGAGTGAGGGTACTCCAGTTGGTGTTTTCATCTTCGTCAATGACATTATCTGCATGGCTGCCTTCCGGCGCTTCCACTATCTTCCAACCCTTTTTACCTATGCCGAATATCCTGGTACTGATATCTCCGGATATCTGTTTGTCCATAATCCTTGCTTTGATAGTTCCACCATCAGCAAATAAAAACGGTCCTTTATATACCAAAGATCTGGCTGATGGTTCTGAGCCATCCAGTGTATAATAAACAGGCTGCCCGGATGCATCTGAAATGATTGTAACCATACCAGACTTCTCTCTGCTGATAACAGGCGCTTTAATATGCACAGGCTCTTTATAAAGACCGAAATCGCTCAACGCAATACATACCGGTGCACCGGTGATACGTAACCTTACTTTATCTGTTGTGATATTTTCTTCCAGACGTATCAACCTGTTGGATCCTATACTGGTGGCGGTGGCAATTTCCTTCCATTCACCATTTTCAAAAGCATCCACTGCCACAGCATCGATGCGTTGGCCCAGTTTAATGTTCTCACGGAGACGGATGACGTTGAATGTTTTCTTACCACCAAGGTTGAGCTCCAATGTAGGAGTTGTTACACTGTCGTCTGTAGCCCAGTATGAATACCGGTCATTGTCCAGCAGGAACTGCGGACCAAAACTGGCCTTGTTATTCCCGCGAATGTTGCTGGCCTTTAATTGCGCTCCCTTTGCCAGATTAATCGCAAAGGTCTGACGCAACAGATCACCGAAGCCTTTCAGGGAGGCTACATCAGCAGTATTTAGCAGTCCACGCTGATCGGGAGATAATCCAAGGTCCAGACCAGTCCCACGGCCTACGCTTTCATAATACAGGTCCAGCAACTCGGAGGGAGTTTTTACCTGTGGATTCTGAGACGCATGATAGAACCATCCCGGCCGTAAGGGTACATCACATTCCGCCGGCATCCAATACATACCGTTGCGTGTACCTTCTGTTGCCAGTTCTGTTTTTGCGTAACCATTGGCGGGCTTTCTACCCGGGTCAGGTGCCTGCGGCGTATAAGTAGCCCAGCAGGTTTTACCTGCATGTCCTTCCTCATTCCCTACCCAGCGCACGTCCGGTCCTACATCTCCAAATAATACAGCACCTGGTTGCATCTTCCTTGTAATAGCCCAGGTATTATCCCAATCATAATAAGTAGTACGGTCAATATTTCTTGTTTCATTGGCGCCTCCATAATAGCCGTTACCACCATTAGCGCCGTCATGCCATGAGGAGAACAACGGACCGTAGTTGCTGTATAATTCTTTTAACTGATTACGATAGATCTCCAGGTAGGCAGGCCTTCCATATTCAGGATTATTCCTGTCCCACGGAGAACAATAGAGGCCCAGCTTCAGCCCAAGTTGTTCACAGGCCAGCTGGTATTCTTTGATGATATCTCCCTTACCATTCTTCCACTTGCTTTTGGAAATGTTGTGAGGCGTTGTTTTGGTAGGCCAGAGACATAAACCATCGTGGTGTTTGGCCACTACAATAATGCCCTTAAAACCGCCTGCTTTAGCGGCGCCTACGATCTGTTTCGCATTAAACTGTGTGGGATTCACCAGTCCGGGATCTTCATCCCCATATCCCCATTCGTGATCGAGGTAGGTGTTGACACCGAAATGGATCAGGCAGTACATCTCCATTTCATGCCATTTCAGCTGAGCAGCTGTTGGCAACGCACCATAGGGTTTGGGAGCGGATTGTCCCCAGGTTAATACCTGTACACTAAACAATACCGTCAATAAAAAGACTCTCTTCATCGGATAACATTCGTTTTATTTTGCATGATTGATTGAGACCTGTTAATATATCTATACCTGTTAAATCTTTTCATTAAAGGTACCTGCGGGCGGAAAGGTACCTCCTTACCTGCCCCGCCCGCAGGCACTGGTATAATTTACTACCAGCCGGGGTTTTGTGGCAATAATTTCTGATTCAGCGTCAACTCCTGTGTAGGGATGGGATACAAATACATTTTATCTTTCCATACACGGGATGTGATGCTTGTATACAACCTGATATAATTATTGGCATCCACCTGTACGCCACTCACCTGGCTGGCAGGGTATTGCGCCCTTACAGCAGGCGTCAGTTTCATCCCCAGGATAGTTTCAGGATTCTGAATCAGCTCACCTGCCTTCCAGCGCATGATATCATCAAAACGGAAACCATCTGCCGCCAGTTCGATCCTTCTTTCCCTCCGGATCTCATCTATCAGCACAGGCAGCGCGGGGAAATCAGATTCCGGGTCTTTTACCAGGGTCGCAATATCCATATGCGCCATGCCTACCCTGTCACGTATTTTGTTGACAGTATTATCTAAAACAGTTTGCGTGCATTGCCCCAGCTCTGCTTTCGCTTCTGCTTCATTCAGCAATATTTCTGCATACCTGAAAATGAACAGGTCCAATGTAGACTGTCCGGCATTCCATTGTGCAGGGTCGGGCGACAGCGCTTTGATGATCATATAACCTGTTGGTGCGGTTGCCGTGCCTATCTGCGGCAGCGTAAATATATTCTTGGTGCCATCGGCATTATTCAGCAATACAAATCCTCTTGTAGCAATCAGCTGCCTGAAACGGGGATCCCTGTTGGTAGCCTCTGCTTCCAACGAATCGTCACCCTTATACAAAGGGCTTAATGCAGTAGGCAAACCATCTTTACAAAGGAATGAGCGGACAAAATTCTTGCTGAATCCCGTGGAGCTTTCCCCCAGTTCTCTTGTAAGATTTTGGGTTAACACATTCTGGATGTATATGGCCGGCAGGATAGCCTCCTTGTTATTACTGAGATCTTCCTGGATGAACAGATTATAGTAGTCTTTAGTGGGGTTACCTGTTGAATAGATATCATAGTTACCAGAGTTCATGACCGCTTCCGATGCAGTTACTGCTGCGTTCAGATAAACTGTTTCATCGCCGGTTCCATGATATTTCCTGAAAGTACCTTCCCATAAACAAATGCGCGACATCAGGGAATAGGCAGCATATTTATGCAATCGCCCTGCGTCTGCCGTATTCAGGTCAGGAAGGTTTGCCACCGCAAAATTCAGGTCGGCCAGCACGGAATCCATCACCTGTTTACGCGGCATCCTGGATCCATACAACAAAGCGGTGGAGGTATCAGTCAGATCGGTGTTCAACCAGGGCACATCACCAAAGGTCTTCACTTTCTGCCAGTAAAACAGCGCTCTGAAAAAGCGGATCTCGGCAACATATTTATTCTTCGTAGCATCATCAGCATTAGCCCGCTGATAACGCTGCAGGAAATAGTTACAGGCCCTTATCTGCCACCAATCCCATCCACCACCACTCACAGGCACTACATATGAGCCATACAGAAAATCATCTGCATCAAGCGGTACCTGGTTGTCCGAATTCTTTTCCGACCAGCAAGAATTCTGAACAGGCAGGTTCTGATAAAACTGGTTACAGTACAGCTTTAGGTCATTGGCGTTCTTGAAGAAAGTCGGTTCGCTCAATGCATCTTTGGGATAAAGATCCAGCTGTTTGTTACAGGCCGCCAGCAACAGCGCCGTAACGACGATAATATAGTTAATGAAGCGTTTGTTTTTCATAATAAAACATTTAGTCTTAGAGATCCCTGTATTATAAACCTACCTGTACACCAAATGAAACCGCGCGACTCAGTGGATAAGTACCGAACCCGATTATTTCCGGATCGTAAGCTTTAAACAGGCTTGTAATTTCAAATAAGTTCTGCCCGGTTACATACACTCTCAGGTTCCTTATTTTGGTTGCCCTGATAGCATCCTCAGGGATCGTATACCCAATAGAGAGATTCTTTAAGCGGCAATAAGCAGCACTCTGCAGGTATTTGGTCTGCGTCTGAAAGTTACTGCCACCACCAAACCTTAAACGCGGGAAGTAGGCGTTGGTATTCTCAGGCGTCCAGTGGTCTTTCATGTACTCGAATGGGACACTCCACTCAGAATAGAATCCGAAGAATGCATTATCATTCGGCATGATGTCACGCTTTGCTACCCCTTGTACAAAGATGGTCAGGTCAAAGTGTTTATACTGTGCCGACAGTGTTACACCATATTGATAACGGGGTGTACGGTTGCCGATCACTTTCTGATCGCCGGGATTGGACACGGTATTATCGCCGTAACTTATTTTACCGTCCTTATTCAGATCTTTATATTTTATGTCGCCCGCCAGCTGTGTAACAGTACTCAACTGTGACTGATCAGCGGCTTTCCCCTCCGCATCTGTTTTAAAATATCCGTCTGTTTCAAAACCCCATATCTCGCCGAATTTCTGTCCCACGTATAAATTGTTGAACAATTTATTGGGGTTGAGATCATATTTCGTGATAGTGGAAGTATAATCAGACAAGCCGACTCTTACGGAGTATTTCAACTCTTTGCCGATCTTATCCCTCCAGGTCAGACTTAACTCCCAGCCTTTCGTACGGAGATTAGCAGCGTTCTTTAAAGGTGGCGTAACGCCCAATACTGCCGGTAATGGCTGACCACCTACCAACATATCCTTTGTATCCCTGATATACCAATCGAAAGTACCGTTGAGTTTTTCGTTGAGCAGTGAATAATCCACACCTATATCTTTAGTGGTCACTTTTTCCCAGGTAAATCCCTGGCTCACCAGTCCCGGCGTACCTACATAAATGCTCTGTTGTGAGCCAAAGATATAGTTGGATTTACCGGTAGGCGACAAGGCGATGTAGGGATATACACTGGCATCTGTCGGACTTGCAGGATTAAACAGCTGGTTGGGAAGCTGTCCGTAAGAAGCGCGTATTTTCAGGTCATTGATCACTGATTTCAGCGGCATAAAGAAGCCTTCTTCAGAGATGCGCCAGCCTGCAGAAACAGAAGGCGACCATACAAATCTTTTACCCCGTGGGAAAGAAGAAGTACCATCATAACGACCGTCTACTTCCAGCAGGTATTTATTTTTGAAGATATAGTTCATCCTGTACAGCAGCCCATTCAATGCCCATTCAAATTCATCGCTGCCCACACCCGGTTTTGGATCATCATTTAAGCCAACAGAAGGGGTACCCGGATCTATGAGGTTCTGTGCTCTGATATTCACGGTTTTGATATGCCTCTTTTCCTGGTTGTAACCAACGATCAGTTTAAAATAATGCGACTTGTTGAACGTATTCTCATAGTTGGCAAACAGGTTCAGTGCATTGTAGTTATTATTATAGCTGATCTCTGTTGTGGCGTCAGGATATGTCCATGGATAATAGTTTAGGAAGGCATGATTCACACCATATTCCGGGAACTGCTTTTGCACTTTCTGCTCAAAACCCGAGTAACTGTTATATGTATAGTCAGCGTTCAGCGTTACATTCTTCACGGGTGTAAGCACAGCCCCACCGGTGAGCCAGAGATCATTAGCGGTCAGCTTATCACGGCCGTTCTGCATCATTACAGCCACAGGATTCGTCCAGCTGCCCTGTCCCGCATAATCCTTACCACCAGGATTAAAAACAGGCATATTAGGCCTGGAATCGCCCTGGATATAGCTATTGGAATTACCATTAGTGGGCGCATTAGGAGCATCGTTTGAAACATGGTTCAGCGTTGTTTTCATGCTCAGGGTTAACCATGGAGTAGCTTCGGTGGTCACTCTCAGACTTGGATTGATACGTTGATAATCTTCATTACCCTGTTTCAATAATCCTTTCTGATCAAAGTAGCCTATTGACCCGATGAATGAGCTCTTCTCTGAACCGCCGGAAACGGAAAGATTATGCTGCTGTTGTCCTGTCCAGTCGGGATATAATACATTTACCCAGTCTGTATTGCCCACATAACGGTATTTGGAAGGATTACCGGGATCAGGATATCCTGACTGATTATTTGCAGGATCTGCAAAATACTTTGCCGCCATGATAGAGTCCGTTTCAGTGAAAGGGAAAGAAGCGGTGGAACCACCTGAGATCTGTCCGTTCCTGTCTGCCTCCCTATGCATAGCGATATAGTCAACTGAGTTGAGATATTTCGGCAAACGGGTGGGTCGGGTGAGCGTATAAGCACCTGAATAGTTCAGATTCAGCGCACTGTTCTTCTTCCCGCTTTTTGTTGTGATCAATATGACACCATAAGCGCCCCGGCTACCGTAAATGGCTGCAGAAGCAGCATCTTTCAGCACCGTAACGCTTTCTACATCTCCGGGGTTGATCAGGTTTGGATCCATCTGCACACCATCTACCATTACCAGGGGACCGCCCAGGTTCTCGTTGCCGGAATTGATGGAAGTAATACCCCTGATATTGAAATTGGCACCGGTACCGGGCTTACCATTATTCAGGTTGATGTTCAGGTTGGGAACCAGCCCCTGAAGGCCCTGGGCGAGGTTGACCAGCGGACGGCTTTCCAGTTCTTTGGCGCCCACGGTAGCAATAGCCCCGGTGAGGTTTTCCTTCTTTTGGGAGCCATATCCGACTACTACCACATCACTCAGTGCCTGCAGGTCTGATTCCAATCGCACGCTCAGCCTGGAACGGCCCTCTGCAGGAATCTCGCGAGACCGGTAACCGACAAAATTGATAATAAGCACTGCATCCCTGCTGACAGATCTGATGTTAAATACACCTTCGTTATTGGTAACGGCCCCCTGTTTAGTACCTTTCACCATTACAGTAGCCCCTGGCAATGGATTGCCGGCTGTATCCGTCACTAACCCTGTAAGATTGGCAATAACGGTATCTGGCGGAGCTGCCAATGAAGGCGGGGATTGTTGCGGAGGAAGTTTGCGACTGATGATAATTGTTTTATCCTCTATGGAATAATCAAAAGGCTGGTCTTTCAGCACCTCCTGCAGCACCTTTTCAACAGGTGCATTTTTCATATCAATAGATACCGGTTTGGAATCTTTTAAAATGCGTACATCGTAGAAAACACCGTATCCGGCCTGTTGCTCAATTGTCTTAAAGATTTTTATGAGCGACACATTCCTGGCCGAAATGGTGATCTTTTGTGAAATCCCTTCCGCACTTACACACATGAAACTTACCAGTAGCAAGAATGTGGCTATTTTCATGATTCTGAAAAGTTTAGTTAATAGTCCCGGCACGCCAACACTATTTTGGCATAGAGCTGTTAAATTCATAACTTGGAATTGGGTGATAAAATTGGTTTACAGAACAGTTTTTGCCCTTTGCCGGGCCCGATGGCGATCGGGTTCCGGCTTTTATAAGCGGACATTGATTTTGGTCAGTTGTTTCTTGTCGATAGTTACGTTTTTAAGTTGTTAAACAATATGGCTGCAGTGACACATGACAGTCTGATTCAGCCCTCCTTGCCTGTTCCATGATGAGCGGGTATAACGGCAACGATGAATACGTTTAACGGATTGTTCAACCAGGTAATACTGTGATTGTTTTTCCTTCAACGTGGAAACGCACATGATACTTCTCAAGAATTTTAAGCATCTGCGCTAAATTGAGGTCCCTTTGTATCCTTCCTTCAAACACGGCATCGGTAATGTCCCCTTTATAATTTACTTCTACATCATACCAGCGTGCAACCTGGCGCATTACTTCCGGCAGGTTGGCCAGGTGGAACTGAAACCAGCCTTCTTTCCAGGCAATGACCTGCGCAGTGTCTACATCCTTAAACACCTGAAATGTCCCATTTGTGCTTAAACTGGCCTGCTGACCCGGTTTTAATATGACACCTGGCTGCTGATTCACATTCACCTTTACTTTACCCTCCAGCAGGGTTGTATTGATGGCTGCTTCATCTTTATAAGCATTAATATTAAAATGTGTTCCCAGTACTTCTACCTCTGTTGAGCCGTTCACATCGACCATGAATGTTTTTGCAGCGTTGCCGGCCACTTCGAAGTAAACTTCTCCGCTTATTGTCACCCGCCTTTCATTTTGTGTAAAGGCAATGGGATACCTGATAGAAGATGCAGCATTCAGCCAGACTTTGGTACCATCTGGTAATACGATCTTAAACTGTCCTCCCCTGGGTGTTGTCAATGTATTATACGCGATGCCTGATTCTGCGCCCTGTGCTTTATACTGCAACAGCCCGTTATGCTGTCTGATGGTGGTTGCTCCCTGCCGGATCAGCTGATTACCGACACTATCCAATGGGACGGTTGAACCATCACTCAGGGTTAGAAGCGCCTTATTACTACCAGGAGCCACATCATTTTTAGCAGCTATACTATCTGTATTGCCGGTCTGTTGCGGCTGTGCCTGACGGAAAAAGAGCAGGTATGCTCCGACACAACACATCACCACAAAGACCGCTGCGGCCCACCAGGCGCCTCCACGCGCCAGCCATCTCACAAGGGGTTTCTGGTCCGGGACCATAGGGGGAATCACCTCTTCTGTCAGCAATGGCCGCAGCCTGTCCAGTGCTTTTTCTTTAATATGATCGTCAGAAAGACCATGGTACATGGGGTTCTCCCATACACTTTGGATCATTTCATTCCAAATTTCTCTGTTCCCGGGCTCTTCCAACGCCGACCATAACAGCTGAAACTCCTGCTGTGAGAGGTCTTCCGTCAGATATTTCTCAATCAGTTCTCTTAATTCTTCCTGTGTCATGCAATGAATATATTTACCCTTCTACTGTTAAAGACAGCCGAAGAATACAAAAGGAAGTGCCGGAAGGAAAAAATTATTTTAAACGGGAAAGAATCAATAAAAACAGTCCCAGGGCATGCTCCTGCAGATATTTTCTTAAAAAGGCGATGGCCCTTACGATATAGTCCTTGACAGTTGCCCTGCTTACCCCCATCTGATGGCTGATCTCTTCATGACTCAGGCCGTTTTCCCGGCTTAAGCGGAATGCTTTCTGTTGTTGCGGGGGAAGTTGCCGCATTCCTTCTTCCAGGATAGATTGTAACTGCCGGAACTCTGTCCCTGTTTCCGTATCGGGCTCTGATAGGGAAAAATGATGTTGCAAATAGTTTGTATAAGCCGCCTCCAACTTCAGACGGCTCAGCTTATTATAGACCAGGTTGCGGGCGGTAATAAATAAGAAGCCGTCGAGGTTATCAATAATATCTGTCTTATGACGGTTTTGCCACATACGGAGAAATACCTCCTGGGCAATATCCTCGGCTATCTGGTTTGACTTTGTCAGTACTAAAGCGGTTGAATATACCTTGTCCCAATAGTTATTAAAAAGCTGATTAAATGCGTCCTCCTCTCCGGCTGCCATCCGGAGGAGCAATGTACGGTCGGTATAGCGGGAAGTAGTCAAATCTGAACGCAGCCTTTATCTGCCCAAACATAGCAAAATAAATTTAAGACGGCTATTTTTCCTTTCCCCTTCTACAAAATACGACGAGGCTTCATAAGAAAGCCTCGTCGTATAGACATAAAAGTATAATAAATTAAAAATTTAGTATCACACTACTGAAATCATTGGTTCACTGTTCTATATCATATTTCCTTAATTTCTTCTGATCATTGTACTTCATCTTTGTCCCCGCCTTTTTTTATTTCAGTACATCCAATATCGGATGTGTGATACCCGATACTTTGTTCATTTCCGGTTTGATCAATTCCATCACGGCAATGTTGTTCGTGCCTTTACGGAGCCATTCAGCCGGAACGTAAATTGTTTGCTGAGGACCTACCTCCCAGTATCTGCCGAGGTGATGACCGTTGATCCATACAGCGCCTTTACCCCAATTGCTCATATCCAGGTAAGTATCTCCCGGCGTATTTAATACAAATGTGCCCTCTTTTAATGCCGGTACGTTTGTGCCAATACTCTTTTGTGACTTCACGGCCGGCAGCTTGTTAAATGGCAGTTTATACATCTTCCAGTTCCTTACTTCTTTACCTGCCAATAATACCTGCTCTGTTATACCTTTCTTATTTGTCAGCAGATAAGGACCGAAGTTGATACGGCCCAGGTTTTCTACCAGCAGGTCCAGTTTCACCTTTCCTGCAGGCAGCTGCAATTGTAGGCTATCCAGCCCTGATCTTCTGTCCAGCACTCCCACTCTCTTGCCATTTACCATAACAATACAGTAGTCCCTCAGCTCTTTCAGCTTTAACCAGGCCTTTTGATTACCGGTCACAGTTGTACTATATAGTACCCATCCATATGCTTGTCCGAGATCTTCAAAAGTGAGTGGTTTCACACTGCTGACAGGCGCCGGCAAGAAATTAAACAGTGGTGTTGAGCGTGTAAATTGAATATCCGGTATCTCTATCACAGGTCTTGCTGCAGGTATTTCCGGCAGTACTGTTCCGGCAGGTAAATGCTTAGCGATTACATTACGGAACTGCCTGAACTTTTCTGTAGCATTACCTGCTTCATCAAGTGGTGCATCATAGTCATAACTGCTGATCTGTGGTTCATATGGCGCATGATCATTTGCATTGGCGCCATTCATGAAGTCCCTGGTGGTTCCTCCATGGAACATATACATATTGATGGAAATGCCTGCAGACAGCACGCTATCCAGTTTCCCCAGGTACTTCTCATAAGGAACAGTATGATGTTTTGTTCCCCACCAGTCGAACCAGGCAGGATACCATTCGGCTATATAATAAGGGCCTTTGCCGTTATGATTTTCATTGATCAGCTTCTTTACTTTCGCAGGATCGTCTACGCCGTTGATTGCCGGTAAAAGACCTGGCAGGTGACCATCTTTAATAGCTGGTTCAGGATCACAGGTATAAAGCAGGCAGTCAAATCCCGCTTCTATGAACATTTTGCGGTTAATGTCGAGATAGTCTTTATCGTTCGAATAAGAACCGTATTCATTTTCTATCTGCACCATCAGTATATTACCGCCATGGTTCACCAGTAATGGCGACAGTTGTTTACCTACGGCCTTAATATAGTTCCTGTACGCT
This sequence comes from Chitinophaga filiformis, assembly GCF_900102545.1. Classification (GTDB taxonomy): domain Bacteria; phylum Bacteroidota; class Bacteroidia; order Chitinophagales; family Chitinophagaceae; genus Chitinophaga; species Chitinophaga filiformis. The sequence continues at coordinate 447,180 of NZ_FNBN01000002.1, forward strand.
TCCAGGTATTGCGGTTCTTTGCTGCGCACAGTCAATCCCTTTATCTGCTGTAACCAGTACGGATAGCCGCCAAATTCCCATTCTGCACATACGTAGGGACTGGGTCTTAAAACTACCCATAATCCTTCTTCCTGCGCTGTTTTCACAAAGGCAGCAATATCATTGTTACCTGAAAAATCATAATGTCCTTTTTCAGGTTCATGCACATTCCAGAATACATAGGTGCCGATGGTATTCAGGCCCATGGCTTTCGCCATTTTCATCCTTTCCCGCCAGCATTCGCGTGGCACCCGGGGATAATGCATTTCGCCCGAGATCATCAGGAGGGGTTTACCATCCAGCAGGAATGCGGTATCTCCCAGTTCGAACGTATGTTTCCCTGTTTGCTGCGCACCTGCATTCATGCTGAACAGTGCAATCAGCAAAGCAATTAAGCCAGTCCTTTTCATCCTTGGTCTTTTATTAATTAATACTTTCTGTCACTGTAACAACAGCCCTGGCGGGTATGGTGAGACTATTGTTTACAGCAAGAGGGTGCAGGTTATCTGTTTCGGAAGTCACATAGGAACGCAGCCTCCGGAACTGTCCCTTCTTACGGTCCAGTGAAATATGTTTATTCTCGTTCGCATTGTTTACGATCACTACACTGATGGTGCGATCCGTATTTTTATAGGCGGAGACCAGCAATGTACTGTCTCCCTGTATTTCAGCCCTGATCCTTTTTGCTCCGGGTCTTACAAAGCGGCTATAGTTGCCGAGTGCCCACAGCATTTTACTGTCGCGGAACTCACCATCCTGTTTGTTTTTATCTATATAAATCAATCCATCCTTATAATCATAAGGAGATATCGCCAGCCAGTATTGCCATGCTGTGGCATTAGCAATAGTCAGATCATTATGGATAACACGGGCCAGGTACAATGCCGCTTCCATTCCATAGTCCCTTTTTTCGCCATTGATCTCTCCGGCATTGTCACCGAGTATACAGTATTCTGATTGCCAGAATCCCAGTCCGTTTATTTGCTTAACATGTTTCGCTACTTCCTCTCTTACCTGCACCGCGATGTTATTGGGTGAGGTGGTAAAATAACTATGACCTAAAATATTGTGATAAACATTCGGCAGGTTCCCCAGGTATTGCGGAGAGCTGATGTCAAAGAAAGCATTGATCTGTTTACCTTTCGCGGGCTTATCTCTACCATCAAACAGGTAGTTCAGCTGACCGGCTTCCCCGATCACTATTTTTGTAGACAGTTTGCGTGCTGTCAATGTTTTGCTCAGACTTCTCGTCAAGGCACTGATCTGATCATTGTTGTAAGGGCATCCCTCCTGCTTGTTATCACTCCAGTCCCATTGTGGTTCATTCACGGGACTGATGAAGTCAAAACGGGTACCGGTAGCTTTATGGATGCCTTCAAGTGCATCTGCTATATAAGCAGCAAAAGCATCGTATTTATCAGGACCTATGTTTGAATTACCTTTATCAGCAAATGCTCTGCCGTTGAGGGTCAGACTAACAGGAGGACTATTCAGGAATGCCAGGAATTGTTTCACCTTTCTCTCTTTCGCTGCCTGCAGGAACCAAAGCTGTCCTGATTGTGTCTGCCAGCTGTTAGCCCTGTGCCATTCGTCTTTGATGCCACTGCTTTCTCCCTGTTCAGCACTGCCCGCACCTATATTATAGCGCCACAGGGATAGTCCGATGCCTTTAGGTTGCCCCGTAGCAGTCGTGTCTGTGCTAAACAGCCAGTCTGCCATTCTGTTCTTCTTTTCTGCCGGCCAGTTTCCTACAAATTGCGTAGACCAGGCATCTGAAGCGCCGAAATTGTCAATCGTCTGATAAGTCACTTCCGGATCGATGCTTATATGCACCGCGGCGGTCTGTCCCGCCGCGGTATGCATACATGTATAAAGCAATAATGCAGATACAATGATCACTTTCATACTAATATCCACTTGTTTGTTCCAGCTTATTATTTGAAGCCTGGATCTCTGTTCTTGGAATAGGCAGCCAGTAGTTCTTTTCTGCGAAGGAACGGTTGCTCAATGCTACCATCTTTGTATATACTGGTTTTTTATTGCTATCCAACGTCACGGTCATACCATAAGCAGGAACGTTTTCTGTCTCCATGGCAATCTTCCAGCGACGTACATCATAAAAGCGGTGCTCTTCGAAAGCCAGTTCCACCTGTCTTTCCCTTCTGATCGCTTCCCTCATCTGGTCTTTGGACAGACCTGCGGCCAGTACCGGCTGTTTAACGCTTGCACGCTGTCTTACCTGGTTCACCGCATCATATACGGATGCATCTGGGCCTACTGCTTCGTTCTGCGCTTCTGCATAGCTCAGCAGGACTTCCGCATAGCGGAGATAGATCCATGGCTGTAAGCCGGCTACGTTCCATGGGTTATCTATAGGATTGTTGTCATCCATGAATTTACGCAGGTAATAACCAGTTTTCGAAGTATTCCAGTTAGAAGGACCGTCTTTACTGTCTTTACCACCCGGAGTATACGTTTTAACAGTATCTCCTCTGTAAATAGCGCCATTATAAAGTACGGTCGCATAAAAACGGGCATCACGGTTTGCATAAGGATTAGTTGCGTCGTATCCGGAAGAGGCATCAGTGATCGGTTTACCACTCTTCATTTCGTACGCATCCACCAGGTTCTGCAACGGTATGTTTCCACCCCAGCCATTATAACCATTTGGTCCGTTTGCGATTTCCAGGCATACGTGGCGGGCACCTATTGCATATTGTCTGGCGAAAATAATCTCGTTATTGCTGGTGTTCAGGAACAATTTCGAATAATCCGGTGCAATTGAGTACTGGTTCATGTCCATCACCGCTTTTGCAGCTGCTGCAGCATCTGCCCAGCTACCTACATTATACAGTGGGCTGGCCGCGTATAATAACAGGCGTGCTTTCAATGCCAGCGCTGCACCTTTGGTGGCGCGGCCCGCCTGCCAGCTGTTGTCGTTCACAACAGGCAGATACTGTGCAGCAGAATCCAGTTCAGCCACCGCATAAGCGATACAGTCTTTCAAAGAAGACTTGGTATAGAGGGAGGCATCGGTCATGTCATCACCGAGATTGTATACTTTGTCGCCCATTAAAATAACGCCGCCATAGTTCCTGATAAGGTCCTGGTAACGGAAAGCTCTGATAAAATGCAGTTCACCTCTCAGTTTAGCTCTTAGCTGATCGCTCATTCCCACCTGCATAATATTGTTCAGGCCATAGTTACATTCGCGGATACTGCGGTAACTCCGACCCCAGATAGTACCGGCAATACCGGTATTTTCCGGCGCCAGCATACCTCTTTGTATCAGCCAGGTATTATCATCGTTGTTATATATGGCTTCATCTGTGAGTGCACTCCACATTGCATATTCAAAACCTCTGCCGAAGCCCGGAGGCGTTCCTTCAGCTTCCTTATCCTGTAGTCTTACGCCCATGTAACGGTTAATAACATAGCTCTCAAACAAAGAGGAGTCAGCCAATACTGCCACATCAGCAATCTTATCAGAAGGTACAATATCCAGGTAATTCTTTTTACAGGAGGTGAATATTCCTCCGGCAAGAAGCATCGCGTATAATATTTTCTTACTAGTTTTCATTGATGGAATTTTTACGGAATTAAAACTTAACATTCGCACCCACATTCACAATACGTTGCTGCGGATAGAACTGTCCGCTGCCGCTAAAGCCTTCCGGATCATAGTCTTTCACTTTGGTGAAAGTGAACAGGTTGAAGGCGCTGGCGTATATTCTCAGGCCGGAGATATTCATACGGGATAAAATACCTGCGTTCACGTTATAGCCAAGTTCTACGTTCTTCAGACGGAGGAAAGAAGCATTGTTCAACCAGAAGGAGTTCTTATACAGACCACCGTTGATAGAAGAAGAAGCTCTTTCGTCTACTTTAGGATAAGATCCGTTAGGATTTGACGGACTCCAGCGGTTATCGGCCCAGCTGCTATAGTAGTTACCGATAGTACCTGCTTCAGGTAATACATACTGGCTTACACGCGCCTGCCCTGCAAATACCACGGAGACATCAAAGCCTTTGTAATCAGCGCCCAATACAGCACCGTAAGTGATCTGAGGAATATTGCTGTATGGCATTCTTGTCTGGTCGTCTGCAGTGATCTGACCATCCTTATTGTAATCTTCATAAATCAGGTCACCAAGCTGCGCACCTTTCACGTGTGGAAATTTATCCAGATCTGCCTGCGTTCTGAAAATACCAATTGCATTGTACAGCAGCTCTGTATTCATTGGCCTGCCGGTTTTCCGCTGGTAATCCAATGTTCCTGCCGCTTCATCGATGAAGATCACTTTGTTTTTTGCGTAAGTAAAGTTCGTGCTGATATGATAACCGATACCGGTGGCAGTGCGGTTGTCATATCCCAAGGTTGCTTCAATACCATTGCTGTTCACCTTTCCGATATTCTCAGACGGCACGAGCGGATCAGCACCGTATGGATTTACGATACCTGATATCTGTGGAATAGAGGCATTCCTTGGCGTGAGGATGTCACTACGTTTCTGCTGGAAATAGATGAATTCCAGTGACAGGTGTTTCAGGAACTGTGCATTGAAACCTATGTCCAGCTTTTTCGCTACTTCCCAGGTAATGTTTGGGTTACCGAGCTTGGTAAGATCGATACCTGAGTGCACAACGGAACCGAGCACATACTGGTTATTCAGGGAATAGTTATCGAAGTACTGGAACAGTCCCACATTATCATTACCCAATGTACCATAGGAACCACGCAGCTTCAGGTCGTTGATAAAGCCTACTGAAGACTTAAACCATTCTTCCTGTGATACGCGCCAACCGGCAGATACTGAAGGGAAGAAACCATAGCGCTGGCCAGCCGGGAAAGTAGAAGAACCGTCAATACGGGCCTGCGCCTCGAGGAGATATTTTTCCGCGTAGTTATAGGCCAGTCTGCCGAAATAACTCTTCCTCGTAAAGGTGTAGCTCTTACCGGAGTTATCTTTATCTGTTGAAGCAGCGCCACCCTGAGATAATTCAGGTGTCAGCGTTGTCGGGAAATTCATCCTGTAGGCGCCAAGACTATCCAGGGATGTTTTACTCTGCTCATATGCTACGAAGGCACTTACATCGTGCTTACCAAACCTGCGTGCATAGTTCAGCTTGATGTTGGAGGTGATCAGCGCTTTGTTCAGTTGTCCTTCAGACAGCGTAGCCATTTGGTTAGAACCACCGATGACTGTTTTCTTATAAGTGTTGGTTGCTTCTACAAAGTCATACACTGCGTATGGCTTAGCAAATGATTTGCCGAAGCTCCATGATTTGTCGATAGACATGAATCCATCCAGGGAAAGACCATCTACACCCGGAATGGCATAGCTGCCTTTCAGGATACCATTGAACACCTGTGTAGGGTTCCTGTTGGTACCGCCTATATCGGTTACCTGCAGTATCGGGTTATTGTTCTCGATACCGGAAGTTGGTAAGCCATTAGGATAACGTGCTGCCACTGTAGGATAAGCGCGGTAAATAGAACGGAAGATATCTCCCGCACCGGTTACCGGATACATACGGTCTTCTTCACGGCCTGACAGATAGAGGCTTACTTTCAATCTTTTGGTAACATCCGCATCGATATTTGACCTGAAGTTGTACTGATTGTAATCTGTTACACCATGTTTATAGATACCGTCCTGTTTGATCATACCCAGGGACACATAATATCTTACATTCTCACCACCACCATTTACCGACAGGCTATGCTGGCTCTGCAGCGCAGTATTTTTCAGCGTTTCTTTCTGCCAGTCAGTGTTTGGATAATGCAGGGGATCAGAACCATCTCTGAACTTCTGGATCTGATCAGCGCTGTACACCTGGTTCATACCATTTGCCGGCAGCGCATAATACTGAATCTCATTCCTGATAGTGGCATAAGTTGCCGCATCAGCCATTTTTGGCAGGCGGGTTGGAGAAGAAAATCCCTGGTTAAAGCTATAAGAGATTACAGGCTTACCTGTTTTACCCCTTTTGGTGGTTACCAGGATCACACCATTTGCTGCACGGCTACCATATACCGCTGCAGATGCGTCTTTCAGTACACTGATACTTTCTATATCATTGGGATCCAGCCTTTCCAGACCACCGATCTGTCCGGGCACCCCGTCTACCACGATGAGGACATCATTACTACCGGTAGTTGCCAATCCACGGATGCTCACAGTGGAACCATCGTAACCTGGCTCACCAGACCTGTTGTTGGCAATTACACCAGAGAAGCGGCCAGCCAGCGCGTTGGATACGTTTGGCTGAGGGCTTTTTACGATATCGGCCCCTTTTACCACAGAAATAGAACCGGTAAGGGTCGCTTTTTTCTGGGTACCATAACCTACTACCACCACTTCATTTACATTCTGGCTCACGGATGTGAGCGTTACATTTACCGGGGCAGTACTTTTAACCGCAACTGCCTGGCTTACGTATGAAACGTGATTAAAGATTAAGGTATCCCCTACATTGGCCATCAGGGTAAATTTACCCTGGTCATTCGTCAGCGTTCCCTGGTTGGTTCCTTTTATACGGACACTCACACCGGGAATCGCCCCAGTCGCTTCAGACACTTTCCCTGTAATATTTTGCTTTTGCGCCCGTAATTCAGGGGCTAGGGACAGGGAGAGGAGAAGGACCATCAGCAACTGTCGTAGTGACACTAATTTCACTACCGTCGATAAACATTTTTTCATAACGTACATTCCTTTAAAGTTGATTGATAGTTGGTTGCACTATGATTACGTGGTAATTATGTGACTAAATTAGGTGGATAAAAAGGACCCGCAGAGGGGGTAAATCGCTTAAAAAAGGGGGTAATTTCATATTTCAGACTGCAGAATTGTCTGATTTTACCACGTTCAGGTCCTGGTTAAAAGAATGCCTGTACTTTTTGACGTAAGCCGAAGGATTCATCCCAAACAGTTTATGAAACTGCTCCCTGAAATATTTAATATCAGCGATTCCCACCTGGAAGGCAGCCTGGTTGACGGTATAATTCTCCTTTAACATTAAAACTGCTGCCTTCCTAAGCCGGATAGAACGGATAAAGGCATTGATCGTCTGTCCCGAGATTGATTTTACTTTCTTATAAAGGCTGGAATGGCTCATGCCTATTGCCTGTGTGAAGGTCTTAATGGAAAAATCTTCGTTCCCCAGATTATCTTCTACTATTTCTATACATCTTTTCAGAAAGTCCTGGTATTCAGCCGGTACTTTCACATAACTGGTTCTGAGTGTAATATTTTCCTGGAAATATTGTTGTAACAGGTTACGGTTCCTGATAATCGTCTGGACCTTTACCAACAGCAGGGCGCTGTCAAACGGTTTGGTAATATAATCATCCGCGCCACCTTCTATCCCTTCCATTTTCGCCTCTGAAGAAGAGGCGGATGTGAGCAGAATAACCGGGATATGGCTGATAATATCCGTCTCCTTGATCTTCCTGCACAATTCAATCCCGTTCATTCCCTCCATATGGATATCACTGATCACCAGGTCCGGCATATACTTCTCTACCGCGGTAAAACCCTCCGTACCGTTTTCCGCTTCGTAAACAATGTACTTGTCCTCGAAAAGCCGGCGCAGGTACTCCCTGATCTCAGCATTGTCGTCTATCAGGAGGACAGTCCTCTTTTCCGTGATCATTTCTTCGGGAGATGCAGGCTTTTCCGGTTTCCGGTATAGATCATCTATCAGTTCGTCCAGGATGGCCGACTTCTTCACCGGTTCCTCCTTGAGTAACAGGGCGTCAAAATGCTCCGTTCCTGTCTTCAGGTGGACACAGAAGGTGGTCCCTTCGTTAACTTTACTGGTATAGGTGACGTTCCCCTTATGATTTTCAATGAATTTCTTCACCAGGTAAAGTCCGATCCCAAATCCAGAACTATGACTATCCCCATGCTGGAATTTGTCAAATATCTTGTCGCCCATCGTCTCCGGAATACCTGCTCCTGAATCCTTCAACACGATATCAACTCCACCTGCTGTTCTCTGGATATGGAAAGAGATTTCTCCCCCATCAGGAGTAAACTTAAAGGCATTAGAAAGCAAATTGAAGAGGGCTATTTCTATCTGTTCATAGTTGGCGCATATTTCAAGAGAGCCATTACTATCTGCCAGGAACCGGTACCTGATATTGCGGGTCTCGGCTTGCTGGGTAAAACAGAGGAATACCTCCTCACACAGTAAGGTAATATCAAACTTAGTGACCTTTAATTCCTCATTATCAGCTTTCCGGAATAATAATAACTGGTCCACCAGGCTTAGTAAGCGTCTCGCGTTCCTGTATACCACCCCCAGCTTTTCATTGTCTTTCAGCTCCTTCAGCGGATTAATGATCAGGGTGAGCGGGGTCCGGAATTCATGGGAGATATTCGTAAAGAAGGACAGTTTCTTCTCATTGATCTCCTTCTCCTTTTCACTCTCCAGGTGCGCCAGCCGGATCTCGTATCGCAGCCTTTCCTGGCGGGACTTATATTGTATATAAAGGGAGATGACGCCGAGGATAAGCGCTATATAGATACCATAAGCCCAGGGAGTGCGATACCAGGGAGGCAGCACGATGATCCTTAATAGTTGTTTCTCGTCCCCCCATTTCCCATCCGCGTTTGTCACTTTGATCATGAAGTTGTAATTCCCCTCGGGGAGGTGGGTATAATTGGCCGTACGGGATTCTCTCGCATCATTCCAGCCCTTATCCCAGTTTTCCAGCTGGTAGCTGTACCCGATCTTATCAGGCGAGGTATATTCCAGCGCCACAAAGTCCAGTGAAACCGCTGCCTTATCGTAAGGGACGGTTATTTCTTCTATATTCTCCAGGGATCTTTTCGAAATGTATTCCGTATTCTGCCCGACAGGGACATTATTCAGGCGGATATCCGTCAGGAAAGCGGGCGAAAAGTTACTCCGCTCATAAATACTGTCAGGATGGAAAATATTAAAGCCTTTAATGCCTCCGAAAAGGAATTCCCCCGATCTCAGCCTTAAAGCGGCATTATAGGAAAACTGGTTGCTCTGCAGCCCATCCGTATGTGAGAAGTTCCGGCAGGTATACTGTACCGGGTCAAACTTTGCCAGTCCGTTGAAGGTACTTAACCAAAGATTTCCCTTGTCGTCTTCCAGCAAGCGGAGTACCGTATTACCGGGCAGTCCTTCAGCTTCCGAGAAACGCCTGAACTTACCGGTTACCGTGTTGAAGAGTAATAATCCTCCTCCCTCTGTTCCAATCCACAGGTTTCCCCGCCGGTCTTCATGGATGGCCCTGACGGTATAACCAATGGGATAGGTATGGTGCTGCTTATGATCGCGGTCAATCTTTATCAGTGAGGAATAGTTCCCGGCCCACATGTTACCCTTACGATCTTCCGCCAGGCTCTGGATATTCACCAGCGCCCTGTCAAACAGTTCGAAAGTATCTGTCTGGCGGTTAAAGATGTATAATGTACCATTGTTCGTCGTGCTGGCCCATAACCGCTTCTGCGCGTCTTCATAGACGACCCAAACATTATTCTCCGCAGCTTTGGTAAAAGGATTAAAACAAGCATAGTGATCAAATGCGTCCCGGCTTCTGTTATATTTATTGATGCCACCAAACCAGGTAGCTATCCACAGATCACCGTGGGAGTCCTGCAGCATACCGGTAATAAAATTGCTGCTGACAGCCAGTTTGTTTCCCGGGTCGTAGTTGTAGTTCTTAACAGTATTGTTCTCCCGGTTCCAGTATTTTAGTCCGCCGCCATCTGTGCCTATCCATATATTTTTACCATCCCCTTCGCAGAAGGAAAGAATGAAATTGTCTACTGTGCTTCCCTTGAAGGCATGCTGCTCAAATAAATTACGACGGTTATCAATAATATTAACGCCTCCCCGCAGGGTACCGATCCACTTACGGCCTTCTCTGTCCTCACAGATCGAATAGACGGCATTACTGCTAAGTGCATAATCACTGTGTCTTGCCGCTCCATCCTTTACTACGAATATTCCATGGCCATCAGAGGCCGCCCACAGTATTCCCTGTTTATCTGAACAGAGACTCACGATCTTACTCTTCTCTTCCAGGTAATTGTTCGAGTAGGTACCGTTATATCTGAAAAGTCCTTTATCTGTCCCAATCCAGAGAGCGCCATCTTTATCCACCTTCACGCAGTTGGCCTGGGTTAACTCCCTGTTGATAACAGTAACGATAGATTTACTGCAATCATATTTACATAATCCGATGCCCTGGACGAAAATATAAGCTGCGGTTTTATCCGCATTAAAGTCAATGGCTGTTACTTCATAGTTCAGGTTATTATCTACCGGAATCTGTCGCCCTGCAGCTGTATGCCTGGTAAACAATAAGAGTCCCCTGCTCTCCGAACCCACCAGCACCATACCGTCATTTCCTGCCTTGATGACGTGAATATTTCCTTCCACGGGTTTACCGGTTGCAGCATTCCTGGCCACGGAAAAATGTTCATTTACCGGGTCAAATATGCTGATCCCTTTTCGCCCTCCTATCCACAGGCGATGATCGGTATCACCGTCAATCGTATAAATACCATTATCAATAAGAGATGTACTGTCGCCTATCCTGTTCCTGTAGATCCTGAATTTATAGCCATCATACCGGTTCAATCCGTCGTATGTTCCGAACCACATGAAGCCTTTATAATCCTGGTAAACATTTACGACTGCATTGTTGGAAAGCCCATTTTCTATACTTAAATACCGCAAAGGTTGCTCAGCAGCAAAGAGACCATTTATGGAAATGGTCATCCATATCAACATTGTCCACCGCATTCTGTAAGCGCTAATTTGCGGTCAAAATAACATTTTTTTCATAATCCCATTCAACAATATCATATTTCACACATAAGGGTCATTCATCAGTATATTCAAACAGAAAGCCTCCGGATCAGTGATCCCGGAGGCCTTTCTGTCAGCAGAATATCATTTATGCCTTCACCAACGGCGGCACAGTCAGCACAGGTTCGCTGTCGCCCACCACCGGACCATCTACCGCCAACTCACTGCCCTTCCGTTTGGATTTAAACACCGGCCAGAGGAACTGCGCGTACCACTCTTCCTCCTTGTAATGTTTAATGCCATATCCGCTGGGATATTGCCGGGTAATAATCCCTGTCCCAAATATGATATCCCAGATAAAGAACATATTTCCAAAATTCCCTTTATAATGCCCTACACCATCATCATTACTGTCTGCATGATGGGCATGGTGAGTAGCCGGGGTTGAGATCAGTCTTTCCATCACCCAACCAATAGGCTGCAGCCACCGGATGGTATAGAAGGGTTTATCCCATTTAATACTGGAATGCGCTGCCGTTGTGATCAAGGCCTTGATACCTGTCACAAACAATACCGGGTATCCCAGTCCGAGGTACACCAGGGTGGTGGTCAGATAGATCTGTGAAAAGAAAATGGTGTAGATGATATTCTGCCGGCTGGCCATCGCCATTCCCATATAAGGCGCAGAATGATGCGTACGGTGAAAACGCCATAACCAGGGCAACTGGTGATGCAGGCGGTGATACCAGTATTGTGTCAGATCATCGCCTACAGCGATGATAGCAAATCCCCACCAGAACGGTACCCAGGCAAATATATTTTTTGCATCGGGCAACAGCGTAGGCAGAAACAATACACCCACGTAGGCAATAAGCGGCCGCACTACGATCTTAGGTACAACGAAACATACAATGTCCAGTATCCGTTCATTTTTCGTCCACCTGTTCTCATACAAGCCAAAGGAGAATTCAACGATACCAACGATTAGCATGATCACCGGCAGTCCCCATCCGTTTAGATTTCTAAAGACAAGTTCTATATAATGTAACATCAGATTAAGTTTTGTGTACCAGCAACGCCGGTACAGGTAATAAAATGTTATCTTGACGCTTTTACAATTGTCTGCGTATGCTGCTTCCACGGTCTTTCACCGCTGATGCTGAACGACAATAGCATCAGCAATACAGGCAATGCATACAACACGATGCTTATCAGTGCATCTCTGACAATTCTTTGCTGTGTGATCTTATCCGTTTTCATGATGATTATATTTTCATGTTAAGAGCCAATGCTGGATCAGCCACAAAGCGCCAGCGATAATAATCAGCGGTATTAAAAAAATGATAATACCTACAATTATCTTTCTGATCAGTAACAAAATATCCTGTACTATCATACGGGTATCATTTAGGAGCGGCGGTGAGTAATTTTCTTGAGTTGATCAACCTTGCATTAAACACGTCCTCCCAGTCGATATACGGATAGATATTATACTTCTTTGCATCCTGCTCGAAGAGCTTCTTCAACTCCGCCAGTTTCTCCGGATATTTATCCGCCAGGTTCACCCGCTCATTGAAGTCATCGTTCAGGTTATACAGCTCCCATTCGTCTTTGTCAAAATCTTTTTTGATGGCTTTACCCGCATCTGAAAAACCATTCAGGTCTTCATAGTTGGGATGATGTGCAGCCCCGGCTTTCCATCCGTCTTTATAAATAGCCCTGGAGCCAAAAATATAATAGTACTGTTCCGTATGCCGTGAAGGCGCGTTGGCATTGGTAAAGGAATATACCAGGGAGGTACCATGCAGGCTATCCTGTTGAATGCCCCTGATCTGTTGCGGGAAAGGAATATGCAGGAATTCCAGCGTAGTAGGCAGAAGGTCTGTTACATGTCCGTACTGTGTGCGTATTTCGCCTTTGGCTTTGATCTCTTTCGGATAGAACACGATCAGTGGGTTACGGGTCCCTCCTTCTGAATTAGCATCCTGTTTCCAGTATTTGAATGGCGTGTTGGCTGCCTGTGCCCATCCTAAAGGATAATTGGCATCAGATTCCGGCGTACCTATCTGGGCGATATGCGCCTCGTTGAATAAGCGGACAGAATCGCGTGACAGAGTCTTATTTCTTCTGGGAGAATGACCATTGGTCACCACGCCTTCCAGGGTGCCTTCTTTACTCGCTCCATTATCACCAACTACGACGAAGATCAGCGTATTATCCAGCTGATTGATAGATCTCAGGTAATTAATCACGCGACTTACCTGGTAATCAGTATAAGTCAGGTAACCGGCATAAACTTCCATAAAGCGTGCGTACAGCTTTTTCTGGTCAGGTTTGAGCTCATTCCAGGCCGTTATATACGGGTTCCTTTCCGGCAACTTTGCATTGGCAGGAATGATGCCCTGCTTCTTCTGATTGGCGAAAACTTTCTCTCTGAATGCGTCCCAGCCATCATCAAACTGTCCCTTATACCGGTCGCTCCATTCTGTGGCCACCTGGTGAGGAGAATGCGTGGCTGCTGGTGCGTAGTACAGGAAGAAAGGCTTATCGGGCGCTGCTGCTTTTTGTCTGGCGATGTAGCTGATTGCCTTATCGGTGATCTGCTCGCTGAGGTGTCTGCCATCGGGTTTGATGTTCACGTTATCTTCCACTAATGCTGGTTTATACTGATCTGTAGCAGAGCCCAGGAAGCCGAAGAAATGTTCAAAGCCTTTACCGGAAGGCCAGCGGTCAAAGGGGCCTGCGTCTGAAGTATCTTCGTCAGGGGTGAGCCCGTATTTACCCACTGCAAAAGTGTTGTACCCGTTCTCTTTCAGGACCTCTGCGATGGTCCCTGAACTGGAAGGTATACGTCCGTCGTATCCGGGGAAGCCGGCAGAAGAAAAGTAATGTGCAAAGCCGCCCATATGCACAGCATGATGGTTCCTTCCGGTCATTAATGCTGCCCTTGTAGGCGCGCAGATAGCAGCCGTATGAAAATTGGTGTAGCGCAGGCCGTTGTTAGCCAGGCTGTCAAATGTGGGGGTGCTGATCACACCTCCGAAAGTACTGGTGGCGCCGAAGCCCACATCATCCAGCAATATCCATATCACATTCGGAGAACCTGCCGGCGGTTTTACCTGTGCCGGCCACCATTCTTTTGATTCAGCCAACGTACGGCCCACTGTGCCCTGATAGGTTTGCTGTGCGCTTACCCCCAGCACTGTCATTAATGTAAATGCAGTTAAAACGAGAAATTTCATGTTGTGTTATTATTTTTTTATGACGATGTGATTACCAGCCCGGGTTATTTGTTAATTCCCCATTGATGTCGATCTCCGCCTGAGGAATAGGAAACAGCGTATCTTTTAATGCCGCCCCTGTCTTTGCCGGCAGCTTTTTCAGCGCATCATAGAGATAACTGCCTCCTCTTCTTGACAGGTCAAACCAGCGCATGCCTTCCTGTATAAACTCCTTTCTTCTTTCCAGGAAAACGGAATCGCGAAAGTCCGCCTGGCTCAATCCTGTAGTTAGCCCTGCAACATTTGCACGGCTTCTCACCTGGTTGATGGCAGCGTAAGCGTCTGCCGTAGGGCCATTATTCAGTTCATTCAATACCTCTGCTTTCAGCAGGAGGATATCCGCATACCTGATCACCGGGAAATTGATACCGCTCTGTGCCTGGTTGTTTAATGGCGTCAGCGAGTAATCTATGAACTTGGCAAAACGGGCGGGGCTGAAGGTGACGTAGTTCCCGGTGGCCGCATTATAAATACGGGTCAGGAATGTAACATCCCTGCGGGTATCTGTTGCAGCAAACAACTGGAACAGCGTGCTGTCAGCAGGAAGATCTCCCGGATATACAGCGGTATTAAAAGAAGAGAAATTGCCACTGCTCAGCGTCTGGGAGCTGTTCTTGGCACCAAGGTTCGTCCCGAACTGTACGGAGAAAATATGCTCCTTTCCGTTCTTCGTTGCCTGCTGGAAAACATCGAGATATTTTTCAAATAAGGCATAGCCGTATCCGCCATTGATGACCTCATTAATTTCGGTCAGGGCCTTACCCCATTCCCTGCGGGTCACATACACTTTTGCCAGCAATGCGTGAGCAGCACCACTGGTAGCACGCCCGATATTTCCGCCCGTATATGTTTTAGGCAATAGTGTGGAAGCAGTAAGATCTGAAATGATCTGCGCATATACACTGTCTTTCGGCGCCCTTTTTACCTTCTGTGCATTTACATCTATAGTGGAAGGATCATGTAAAATAAGTGGCGCATCTCCCCAGAAACGCACGATATTGAAATACACCAGTCCGCGAATAAACTTTGCTTCCCTTACGAGACGTGCCCGTACCGTCGTATCAAAATCGATAGATGGAATATTGTCAATTGCAATGTTTGCACGGCTGATAGCGAAATAATGTTGCTGCCAGTTCTTCTTCACCCTGTCATTGGTGGCAACATAGGTGGCTGTACCTAATGCCCGTACGTCTGTATTGGTATTCGACGGACTAAACACCTGGTCGTCGCTGCCATTCCCCGTTAACAGGTTCAGATTCCTGCCGTACATCGGAAAGTCGCCCGCCGCATCTGTGTTCAGGGCACTATACACTGCAGATACCGCGGCAACGGCATCCGACTGCGTTTTGTAAAATTGTGAAGCGGTGATGAGAGAAGAAGGTGATTCATCCAATTTATTGCAGGAGGCCGCAAGCCCACCGGCAATCAATAGTATCGTATATAATCTTGTCATTGTATTAGTATTAAAAACATGCAGGGTAATTGTCAGAATGTAACACTTAAACCGGCGAGGAAACTTTTTGAGCTTGGATATGCGCCATAGTCAATCCCCTGTTTCGTGTTGTCATTATCGTAGAAGTTTACTTCCGGATCCAGACCGGAATAATCTGTCCATGTCAGGATATTCTGTGCAGTTACATAAATCCTGAGTTGTTTCGCATGAATTTTCTCCAGTACTCCCCCCGGAAGGCTGTATCCTAATGAAATATTCTTCAGTTTTACGAAAGATCCGTTTTCTACATACCGGTCAGTTACCTGTGCTACCGGTGCATTGGTGGCCCTGGCCACTTTCCCGTTGGGATTAGTATCGCTATACCTGTCTAGCAACGTGGCAGAGGCATTCAGCGACAGTGTAGGTATTTCCAGTTTCTGCTGCAGGAAGTTGAATATCTTGTTGCCATAGCTACCCTGGAAAACAAAGGACAGATCAAAGGCCTTATAATTCAGTGTATTGGTAAAACCAAAGGTCAACTTAGGCTGCGCACTGCCCAGGCTATGTTTGTCGGCAGTTGTGATCACTCCATCTCCGTTGGTATCCACATACTTCGTATCCCCTACCTGCTGCGATGCGCCGGTCAATACAGGAATGCCTTTCTGTACGTCCTCTTTCGTAATCAGACCGTTGGTATTATAACCCCAGAAAGTACCCACCGGTTCTCCTACTTTTACTATCACAGGGGAAACGTATCCTGTAGGTGCCAATGGGAAATAATAGTCTGTACCATCACCCAGGCTCAGTACCTTATTCCTGTTGGCAGCAAGTACCAATGTAGATCTCCAGTTAAAGTCTTTTCCTTTGATGTTATCTGAGGTGATGCTTAATTCCAATCCTTTATTTTCTACACTTCCCACATTCTGTAATACGCTGGAATAGCCGGTATACAGTGGGAATGGCACATTCAGCAACAGGTCTGTCGTCTTCTTATAGTAGGCGTCGAACGATACATTCACCCGTTTGTTGATCAATCCGAAGTCGATACCACCATTGTACTGTGTAGTTGTCTCCCATTTCAGATCCGGGTTGGCGATCTGCACAGGTGCGATACCTGTTACCAGTGCTCCGTTGAAATAGTAGTTCGATGGCGCCAGTGCAGCCAGTGAGCTATATGGCGGCACTTCCGAATTACCCGTTCTGCCAACAGATAGTCTGAGTTTCAGGTCGCTGACAGCATTTCCCCATTGTTGCGCAAAAGTTTCCTTTCCTGCGTTCCACGAAAACCCTACCGAAGGGAAATATCCCCAGCGATTATTCTTTCCCAGTCTGGAGGAACCATCTGCACGCAATGACAAGGTGAAATTGTATTTATGCTGATAAGAATAATTCACCCTGGCCAGGTAGGAATTCAGAGAAGATTCATGTCCGTCGGAAACAGACAATACAGCTGTACTGGCATAGTTCAGATTATTAAAGGAAGTAAGGTCATTAGGAAATTTCTGCGCACTGGCCACGGCAGATTCATCCTTCTGATGCTGCATGGTATAACCTGCCAGTACGTTCAGGAAATGCTCCTCCCCGAAAGCATGGTCGTAGGTCAGCGTATTCTCATTGATCCAGGTAGTAGCGTTCAGGCTACCCACAGAAGCATATCCTCCCGTGGCATAACCGGTAGCAGTTCCTCCGGGCGAACCGGCATAGCTGGGAGAATAGTAATTCTGTTTTGTATTGATCAGGTCTGCACCGCCTGTTATTTTCAGGGTAAGTTCTTTAAGCAGCTTATATTCCAGTGAAGTATTTGCCAGGATCCTTCTCAGGTAAGTTTTATTGATTGTAGAGGCAAAATCCTGGATCGGATTGGTAGGATTAGCGGAAAAAGGACTGCTCGTATTGTAGCTACCATCTTCATTTCTGATCTTTGCTACCGGCGACACCTGCAACAGGTTGGCAAAGGCAGTACTCTGGAAATTGAGGCTGTTATAAGCGTTTCCATATAACTTATCTTCTATCGACTGACTACCGAAGATATTGGTAGCAATCTTAAGCCGGTCAGTCACCGTACGTTCATAATTCACACGACCAGAGTAACGTTTAAACCCGGTATTAATGATAATACCTCCCTGATCAAAGTAATTACCCGAAATAAGGTACCTGGACTTCTCATCTCCTCCCGAAAAGGACAGTTCATGGTTCTGCAGTGCTTTTTTCCGGAGGGCAGCATCCTGCCAGTCGGAGCCTTCGCCAAGTGCAGCAAGATCTGCATCGCCGTATGTCTTCGGACTTCCTGTGCTCACGTTAATATCGTTTACCAGTTCGCCCCATTGCCTGGCGTTGAGCAGGTCCAGTTTCTTTCTTACCTGTTGAGTACCAACATATGTATTGTAGCTCACTTCATCATGGCCCCGACGGCCTCTTTTAGTAGTGATAATGATCACTCCATTGGCTCCGCGGGAACCATAGATAGCGGTCGCGGAAGCGTCTTTCAGCACCTCTATTGAGGCGATATCGCTGGGGTTGATGGTTGACAATGCATTGACACCGGTACCGTTAGAAGCGCCTGTATTTGCGTAGTCGTTGTTATTATAGATGATAAACCCGTCTATCACATATAAGGGAGCATTCCCGAAGCTGATTGAGTTCCCGCCACGTACGCGGATGGTAGCCGTACTGCCTGGCTGTCCGGAACTCTGTGTCACAGCTACGCCCGGCACACTTCCCTGCAGGAGATTATCAAATGCGGCAGCAGGCTGCGCCAGTAATACCTTGGATACGCTGGCCACAGACCCGGTAATATCGCTTTTACGTTGTGTACCATACCCGACCACAACGACTTCGTTCAGCTGACTTTCATTCTCCTGTAATAGGATCTTTAGCGGAGAACCGTCAGCCTTGATCTCTTGTTTTTTGTACCCTATGAAAACGGCTTCAATAATGTATGGCAGCTTCTGACCTGTTTTGAACTGGAAGTTCCCTTTTGAATCGGTCAATACCTGGTTGGTGGTGCCTTTAATTCTGACCAGCGCACCAATGACGGGGGTGGCTGTTTTACTGTCAAGTACAGTACCGGTGAGTGTAGAATTAATTACAGGATCGGAAGAGGATTGGGCATATAACGTTACAGGTGCTATCCCTGTTAACCAGGAAATAAGCAAGAGAACTTTTTTCATTAAATTTGCGATTAGTGATTAGACAATACGATACTGCCCCGCGATCATTCGCAGAGTAGTACATCCAGAGATTTGTTTAGTCAGGCCGGCACTGTTCCCGCAGTGCCGGTCAACTTTTTACCATTACAGGCATACAATAAGGTGCACCCCGATTATTTACGATAACATTGTTCAACAACATACTTTTAGTTTATAAAGATTACGTTCCCTTTTGCAGGGAATACGGTTTACCGACATGAGTGTTGAGTGGAAATTCGGGCGAAATATGGCCAGGATTAGCGTTTTGTTGTACTTCAGCAACAACAACAGCAGCAGTAGCTTTTGCTGCTGGAGATGTTTCTTATTTGATATTTGGTTGATCCCTTGTGTGTCATTTGGCAATATATTACAGGGAAGTACGCTTAATTTTCGATTCAAAAATAGAAAGTAATTATTAGTCCACCAAATTAATGTACTAATAAATTTATAGGGATGCTGCTTTTCTGTTCATTGCTTATCTAAGTAGTATCTTTCTATGCGATGATAGCGTTAGCCTCCGACCTCCTATATTAAGAAAGCATTCTCGTTTCAGAATGCTTTCTGTTAGTCTTATTGTTAGTCGCAAATTACAGGAATTACTACACCAGCTTACGCTTACTTCTCACAGAAATCACCGTTTGCAAAACAACCGAAGTCCCTACAAACAGTAATCCTACATAAAAAGATGCATTCACCTCCTTCCCTTCTGCAAAAAACAGGAAGGCCATTATTATCGCATAGATAGGCTCCAGATTGAAACTGAGATTTACCGTAAAGGCAGGTATTCTTTTTAACGTTTCTGCAAACATTATGTACAAAGCCACCGTGCAAATCAACGATAAGAACAGCAGGTAGATTGTATCCTTTACGCCGGGAATAAGACCTTCGACCGGGAAATAGTGAAGATATATGGGTAGTAAGATCCCTAAACCGATCGTCCCTCCCATCATCTGATAGTAATTGATCAACTTACTATCATAGTTTCTCACCAGGCGTTCATTATAAATTGTATAAAGCGCGGCAAAAGCAGAAGAAATTACTCCCAGCACGATGCCAAACTGGTAAGATGCGTCAAAATGAAAGATAAGGGCAATGCCCAACAAAGTAAGCAGGCTTAATAAAAGCTCCGTGAGAACGAACCTTTTTTTATTAAGCAAAGGCTCAAAGATGGCAGTAAAGAAACTGGTCAGACTGTAACAAACAACCCCGATGGAAATGTTAGAATATTTAATGCTGCCATAAAAGAACACCCAATGAATGGTGATCAGCATGCCAATTTTTGCAACGTCAAACTTTTGGCGAACCGGAATTGCAGTATTCGCCTTCACCAGCTTCAAAATGAAAAATAGCCAGATAAAAGAGAAGAATACCCTATACCAAACCAGCAACCCTTCGTTGAGAGAAATGAGCTTACCAAATACTCCGGTGAAACCAGCAAGCATTACCGCCACATGTAATATGAGATATGGTCTTTTCATATAGAATTATCCGCACGTCACTACGGGACAAGCAATTTAATATTAACAGTCAATTGAAATTGGAAGAATAAATAAACTACCGACGGAGAGAACCATCAGCTATCTTCTATTGAAGAAATATTAAAATCCCGGAGGAGGGAGACAACTCTTTCTGTTCATAGTTATTGAAGTAATTCCGGCAAATATAGTAAAAACTAAATTCTCCCGTTCCTGATTCTTATTTCAGGTGAACAAGCTAAAAGCCATGAGCTGGCTCGTTTACAATAAAGTGTAATAAGCTGTTGGTGGGTGGTTATTCATTTTTGGAAATGTAGTATTGCATAAACCATTTCGTTCATTTTATTAGGGGATGTCATTTGTATGAATAAGAATTAATAATATTGATGGCAGAATGGTGTTTGTTTCTTTTGATGCCATCTGGGGTCCAAAACAATTTTACCATATCTCTATCTATTGAAATATTGTTAATCTATGAATAATACACTTTCCTTTAAAGAAAAGTCTGATCAGAGTCTGCTTTCTGCCAGATATTTGATTAAAAAAAAGATCTATTGTAGTAGTGTACATTGTTCGTTTTACTCCTGTTTACAAACAATGTTTCATTGCTTATTTACGAAGAAAAAGATTGCTAAAAATGAGTTCATTGCGAAAGGTAAACACAACGGCATTAGCTCACATATGCAGGCATTCAAATTAATTGGCAATGAAATAGCTAATAACGATTTTAAGGATTACAAATGGTATCAGAAACAATATCCGGAACTGAAGCACTTAAGAGAAAAAGCAGATTATTCGGATGAATTTATAATACAGGAAGAAGTTCATGACGCCTTAAACAAAGCTAATAGTATTATTTACCTCGTTAATAAAATTTAATTCTATGTTTAACAAATCGAATAACTCCTCCGTTGAGTTTATTAAAGAAAAACTGGGGCTTTTAGCCAACGCTTTCAAAACAATTACCATAAGGTATGCATATAATGATGCAATTAGCACTCATATCGTTGAGCTAACTCCCGAAGAGGAATATTACAATAACACCGCTCTCGACAAATGCTGGATTCCAATCTCCCTGGAGTTTAAGACATTATTTGAAAACGAAGATATTACCTTCATTTCCTCAGATTCGATACTGAAAATATCGGATCCTGCATTTGAATGGAATACTAACGGTAAAATAGCCAAAGAGCAATCCCACTTCCAGTTTCCGAGGGATGTTTTACCAACACCAGGCCAAAGAATTAGTCTGGCCTGAAAAGACTGAGCTTGTCGGGCTACATGTCTTCTTAGTTTCACAATTCAATATGATACGTCGTTTACAATTGGCATAATTACACTTACATCAGGAGCGAATAGCTCAGTCAGTAGAGCATTAGCTTGGGAAGCTAATGCTCTTACTTTTTGTAATCCGCAAACGCCTCCAGGTATTTACTGATAAATTCCTCTTTACGCTTCAACCGGTATTGCATGACAAAACGGGGGTGTTCCAGAGGAACAATCGTTTCAAAAAAACCTTCCTTCTCATTCAGTTTCTTCAGGAAGGCGGCATTCTTACCAGTACCAAAGCAGTAACAGACACGGGTATCCACACCAAATTCCAGTTGCTGACGGATGCTCTTCACCATAAAGTCATATACTGCATTGATCAGCGCTTTACTGTCGTAGTAGTTATAATTGACTTCAGAGCCATCCGGCTGTATAGCTGTGAATCCCAGCGGAGAAACCGATGCGAAATAGAAATCATGGTAAAAGGCAGCAGGCCCTCCATATGCGCTGATCACATCATAAACGAATACAGACGAAGGCTCGTGTGTTTTCAGCCCTTCAATACCAATTCCCAGCACTTCTGTCAATCTTTTGGTATCTGTAAAGGGAATACCGGTCGCGCCAGAACCTAAGCGGCCGGGATTAATACCCATAATTATGCGACGCGGATGATGATCGTTATAATACTTGCGGTAAAATTGCTGCATGATATCCATCACCTGCGGCTGCTCACGGAAAGGGTTCATGATCCTGACGCCCGGTGGCAGGGAGCCTGTATAATGCAGGTTGGTATTGAAATCAATGACGTGGTCGGCAAATGTCTTCTTCTTCATGATAGGATTTGGGCAGTAAAAATACGCTGTTTCTTCTTAGCGTAATACAATTACCGGATACTTTTCCCCTAAATGAGCCCTGCCTATTCACGGTCTCATCTGACCGGTTCAGCACAAATTTAGCCTCCTTAACGGACTTTTACATTGCCTCCACCCCCTCATAAGTCTAGTTTTGATCTATCAATCACTCACAGATCTAAACTTAAAACTATGAGAAACAACAGAACAATTATTGCTATGAAACGTCTCGCCTTATTCGCCATGCTGGCGCTGAGCATTGCCTCCTGCGATAAAGACGAAACACCATCCAAAGACAATGAAACAGTAACAGTAGATTATCACCAGACAGCCACCACACAGTTTATTGACGCAGGTGATACAAAGTATGCTTACCGGGTTTTAGGAGAGAAAAAAGATACTCCACTGATCCTCCTGTCTCCGCTGGGAGCGTCAATGGATGACTGGGATCCGGCTATTACCAATGGGCTTGCTCAAAAACACAAGGTGATCATATTTGACAACCAGGGTGTGGGATCATCCACAGGTAAAACACCGGCTACGATTGCTGATATGGCAAAAGGCGCTGTCACATTTATAAAAGCGCTGGGCTATAATAAGGTGAATCTGATGGGCTTTTCTATGGGAGGATTTGTTACACAACAGATAGCGCTTACTGAACCAACGCTGGTAAATAAGATCATACTAACCGGAACCGGTCCAAAAGGTAGTGAAGGACTATCCAATCTGCCTAATTTATTGTCAGCCGCTGCAGGCCTGAGCCCTGAAGAGTCCTTCCTTCTCTTCGGATTCACATCATCCGCAGAAAGCAGAAATGCTGGCAAACTGTCTTATGCAAGAGTACAGAAACGCACGGTAAACCGCGATGCACCATTAAGTAATGAAAGCTTTAGCGCTCAATTGACAGCGGTGCTGGCATGGGCTCAACCATATCCCAATGCGTTAAAAGAGCTCGAAACGATCACACAACCTGTTCTGCACATACAAGGCCAGAAAGACGTTCCTGTTCCTGTGATCAACGCAGTTAACATGTCTCAGCATATACCAAATGACCGTCTGTCCGTTTATCCGGATGCAGGTCACGCTGCGTTTACGCAGTATCCCGAACAGTTTGTACAGGAGGCAAACGACTTTTTAAAATAATTAGTTAGCAATTCTTTTCTAAAGGATATTCTAAGCCGCATATATCAAATGGTATATGCGGCCTTTTTTATTGGAGTCTTCTTGATATAGACCAGCGTAGCTATGATTGCACATTATTGGTTGAGTGCCACAAATGCCTGTGAAACGGTATCAGCCAGATGGCCCCAGCGGTTGGCTGCCACAAGTTGCTTGCCATCAAGCGCCCTGATTTCCATTACGGCTCCTTTTTCCCGGGTAGTCATAAGTCCGCAGAAACAGGGGACATTAGATGGGCCTACCTTTTCAAAATCCTTGGTCTCGTCCGAAAATTTGAGGTTTTGACCGTTGTAGATACTTTGCAGCCATTGAGCTACTGTAATGTCAGGAGTAGCCTCTATGGTACGACCGGCATGCCCTGGAGTATCCAGGCCAAGCGGGAAAAGCGGCGTAGCTGCATTCCCCCCCGGCTCACCCGCAGCTGTCATCACATCAGCTCTAAAAACCGGAGCGGCAGGCATTTGTGCTTTGTCTTTAAGCTCAGAAAGACTTGAACGGCTCAGCACCGGCACCATCATCTTTGCAGCCCTTGGAGTAATTAATTCACGTAATACAGCTCGCAACTCACTAAAAAAGCCCTCCTTTCCCTTTTCCTCGTATTGCCTTGCAATATGCTTATCCGAGCCGGTGATATCACCTGTACGCATAAATTCTTCAATATTACGTGCATTGGCGCAATACTGGATCCTGTAAAAGTCTTCCCGGTAGTCCCTATATTTCATAATAGTTTCATGCGCCTCGTTTGCCATAAGCCGGTAACGGCGTTGACCTGCTACATAACTTCCTAACAATGCCACAAGCCCCTGGTATGCCGCACCCTGTCCTGCTATTGTACCCAAAGGATCCTGGGCGGCATTTACAGCCTGTCCGAGTACCGCTCTTGAACTCTCGTCCACGTTCAGGTCATTGGTACCGTCCCACGTTGCTACCTGCTGCAATAGATCAATGATTTTATCAGGTTTAATGCCACCGGTAATATGAATATTTCCCTCCAATGCGCCTGGTAGGCGCCTTAACACAATATTACGCGCCAGTTGTGTATATCCCTGTGCGGCAACGAGTCCGCGAACCCGCCTGGCTTCCGTTTCAATCCGCCTGGCGATGTTCCCCAGTTCAGTCGGTTGATTCGTTTCATCAACAGGATCAGTAATAAATTCAATGATTCCCTGCCCACCGATGATATCTGCAGTTAATTTCCAGCCCGTACCACTGAGAATAGCCTTTCCTTTTTCCAGCTGATGGTCAGATGTTTCAAAAGGCAGGGAACGTTCACCATAACCGTCTTCTTCTTCGTCCGAGTTAATTAAAATTGAATATTCATCCTGTTTGTTACGTTTAGATTCCTTACGTTTAGGTTCTTTACGTTTAGGTTCAGGTTTCATCCTGCCCGGATAAAGTTCAAAGGTCGGTGTCTCGATTTCCAACCCCACTTTACGCTGTACCGGAGCCGTGGTATAAGGCTTTATTTCCACATCTTCAGACTGATCATTTCCATTTTCGGCAGGCATAGGGAAGGCCTCAGTTTCCTGCGCACGTATCCCATACATTGGTGTAGGACTATCTTCTTTCCTGTTTTCAACCGACGCCTTTGCAAATGCCTGGATAGCGGGCCTGGATACTGCTGAAGAGCTACGTCGGGCTACAGCTACCGGTGAAAAAGACCGACGAAACTGAGTGCTGCTATTTTCCTTTATCATGGAGTTGAGGGATTAGGGTTAATTAACTTTAAAATACAATTTTTCCGGAAATATTCTTCTCTAAAGATATCCAACCCGCTGGCTATAAAATGGACAATTCAAGGCGCTAGCTATTGTAAATTGTTCATTTTCGAAATGCCATGTTCGACAAAACCATTTTGTTCATTCCATGGGCAGATTAATGAAGCATTAAAAGGCGCGAAATTGCCCAGATAATTTTCGATAAAAGAACTTAGCCATCTGATTCATTCCAGATGCCTTTTCCATTTCTGTCCCCTCCCAACCCAATCCGAATACTTTTCTCATCCCCGCTCCCGGAGATATCCTTTACAACTAATCCCTTCTTTATTGTAAATATGACAAATATCCCGCCTTTTTGTATATTTATACCCACTACGTATTCTAAATTGTCATGCGTAAGAATTCCCACACTGATGAAGAACTTCTGGAACAGATCCAACTAAACAGGGATGCTGCCGCCTTTACGACTTTATACGAGCGTTACTGGGAAAAGCTGCTTACACTTGCCTATATCCGCCTTCAATCATCTGCAGACGCCCAGGAAGTAGTACAGGACGTTTTCCTGGACATCTGGAAAAGAGCCGGCAACATATCCCTGGAACATTCCTTTCATACATATATATCCGCCGCTCTCAAATATAAAATACTGACCTTCTTAGCCAAACGCAAAACAGAACAGGCCAGAAGTGCCCTCATAGTACAGGACGAAGCCGATGCCAGTACCGAACAATGGCTTAGCTATCAGCAATTACGCCAGGAACTGGAACAAACCGTACAGGCCCTCCCTGAAAAATGCCGGCTGGTATTCCGCCTGAGCAGGGAAAAAGGCATGAGCGAAAAACAGATCGCGAAAACCCTCAATATCTCTATTAAAACCGTAGAAGCCCATATATCCAAAGCATTGAAAACGCTGCGTACCTCCCTTCAGCATCTCCACTCCCTATTCCTCTGGTAAAATATTTTTTCCCCGGCACTAAGGGAAACCGCTTATCTCCAAAGACTATATATAAAAGAGGCCCTACAATGAATGATCTGACATCAGAACAGATATCCCGGCTTGCCGATAAATGGCTAAAAGGTACTATCAGCCAGGAAGAAAAGGCTTTGTTTGAAGCATGGTATAATAATGTACCTGAAGGTACTGTTGAATGGGATGAAGCAACGGCGCATTCCAACCGGGAACTCCGTGAACAACTCCTCCAACAGATCAGGGACCGCATGGAAGAAAAAAGGCCTCTTACATTATATAAACGTATACCTGTCAGATACCTGGGCGCAGCTGCAGCGGTATTACTGTTGTTCATTGCAACAGGTATCTACCGGTATAGCGTTAAAAAGCAGGCATCATCTCTTGCCAGCAATAATATAAACACTAACCAGCTTAAACCCGGCGGCAACAAAGCCACCCTTACACTTGGCAACGGCACCGTAATAGCGCTTGAAGATGAACAGAACGGCGCCCTCGGACAACAAAACAATACAAAGATCATTAAGCTCAATAACGGTCAACTCGTATACAACAGTGAACAGGAAAGAGCAGGCAATGCACCTGTAGTCCTCAATACACTTTCTGTACCCCGTGGTGGCAAGTACAATATCACACTTGCCGACGGAACAGTGGTATGGCTGAATGCAGCCAGCAGCATTACCTTCCCTGCAGCCTTTACAGGCAGGGAAAGACAGGTTACTTTAAATGGTGAAGCTTACTTTGAAGTTGCCACCGACGCCTCCCGCCCCTTCACAGTAAAGGTGGGTGACATGCAGGTAAGGGTACTGGGGACACATTTTAATATCATGGCTTACAATGATGAACAGTCTGTAAACACCACACTATTACAGGGAGCAGTGAAAGTACAGAGTGCCGCCGGTGAAGCATTGCTCAAACCAGGGCAACAGGCTAAAATGGATCACACAGGCAATGTAAAGGTCGTACCTGCCAACATCGACGCTACTATCGCCTGGAAGAACGGCCTGTTCAGCTTCAATAATGCCTCGATAGAGGAAGTAATGCGACAGGTGGCACGCTGGTTCGACGCAGAAATAGTATACCCGGATGGTATTCCACAGGACCGTTTCCAGGGGGAAATAGACAGAAACTCAGATATAACGGCCGTACTGAAAATACTCGAAGCAAGCGGGGTTAAATTCACCGTACAGGGACATAAAATACTGGTAAGATCCTGACACCGTAAAGACAACGTTTTTATCAACCAAAATTGAATGCAGGTATGGACAACGCACCTTGACTCCACCTGCCGTATAACCTGTAATAAAACAGGGGCGATTGAGCCCGCCCCTGCAACGTTTGGGTTGTACAGGCAATAAAATAATCCGCTGAAGATCAATTATCACTCTCACCCAAACACTGCAAATCTATGCAATTGTATGATTATGTGGAAGCCACAGATATGCCCTGGCTTCTGCCAACCAAAATTGAACATCGCAGCATAGCAAAGAAAGTGACGCTATTCCCTGTGCGCAAAATTCTCCTGGTTATGAAAATGATCACCATTTTACTCACAATCGCCTGTCTGCAGGTAAGCGCTGCCAGCTATGCACAAAAGCTGAGCTTATCCGCAAAGGACCGCCCACTGGAAGAAGTGTTCAGGGAAATTAAAGAGAAAACCGGCTACCTGTTCTTCTACAATATAGGTATGCTGAAAAATGCGCAGAAAGTGAACATACAGGTTGAAAACAGTGATCTTCGCTATGTGCTGGACCTCATCTTCAAAAAACAACCCTTCACCTATGAGATCGTCAATAAAACAGTGGTGATAAAACCCCGGCAGACAGATCTCCTGATGGTGGTACCCACTGAAGCACCCGCTGGTAACGTTTCCGGCCGGGTGACAGACGAAAAAGGGAATCCCCTGCCCGGTGTATCTGTACAGGTGAAAGGCAGTTCCAAAGGCACACAGACCAATACCAATGGAGAATATCAGCTGACCGGATTAGCCGACAATGCTATATTGATATTCCGTTATATCGGCTTTCAGCCACAGGAGATACCGGTAAACGGGCGTAACAACATTGCTGTTACGCTTACATCCGGTGCACTTGGCCTGGGTGATGTGGTAGTAGTAGGTTATGGTAAACAATCACGCCAAAACCTTATCAGCGCTGTCAATACCGTAAAAGCTGATGAACTGAACAAAGGTGCCATTACAGACGTAGGCCAGTTGCTGCAAGGTAAAGTACCAGGCCTGAACGTATCTGCGAGCGGCGATCCGAATGCGGTTGCGGCCGTAGTATTGCGCGGCGCTTCCACACTGAATGCCTCCCAGGGGCCCTTCTATGTGATTGATGGCATACCGGGAGCCGATATCTCTGTTATTGCACCCGACGACATTGCATCGGTGGATGTGCTGAAAGATGCCGCTGCCACCGCCATTTATGGTAACCGCGCTGCCAATGGCGTGATCATGGTCACCACCAAAAGAGGCAAAAAAGGACAATTACAGGTATCCTACAGCGGATATGCAGGTATGGAAAAAGTATCCAACAACCTGAAGATGATGAATGCCGAAGAATTGCGCAGTTTCCTTACAAAGAACGGCCAGTCCTTATCTCCGGCGGATGATAAAGGCGCTAATACAGACTGGCAGAAAGCGATACAGAGAATTACCGCCGTATCACACAACCACAACCTCTCCCTGAGCGGAGGCACAGACCATAGCACCTATGCCGCAAGCCTGAACTATACCAAAAAAGAAGGTATCCTGCTGAACAGCAACCTGGAACGTGTCATCGCACGTTTACAACTGGAGCAGTACGCATTGAACGACAGAGTTAAATTTGGTGTAAATGTGATGAACTCCAACAGCAATGCCAATGATATCCCTTATCGTAATGTGGTACTGCTGCAATCTGCATTACATCTGCCTGTTTCACCTATAAAAAACGCAGACGGTTCCTGGTTTGAAAACTTCACTACACAGGGTTATTACAATCCTGTTGCCATGATGAATAATAGCCAGATGAACAACAAATACAACAATCTTGTAGGTAGCTTCACCACTCAGGTGAAATTACCATTCGGATTTACCTACGATCTCAATCTCTCCTATATCGGCTTCACCTCTTTGCATAGTGAATACTACGATAAGTATTTCACAACTAGTTATAACAGCATGTATGACAATCCCGATCCCGGATTGGGCGGTCATACCCAGCAAACGTTTGGTCAGAACGGACAGGCTACCAGAAAATCTTACCAGAACACCACAAAGGTGCTGGAAACCTTCCTGACATGGGATAAGACCTTCGGACGCCATGTCATCAACATGGTACTGGGATATTCCTGGCAAAACAACAAAATAGGCGACGGCTTCCAGGTTACCACCAGCAATTTCCCAGTAGACAATATCGGTTATAATAACCTCGCCCTGAGTAGTCCGTATTCCGTATCGGGCTTCCAGGTGGGATTTGGTCCTGATGGCCTTTACCAGGAAAACAGGCTGATCTCCAATTTTGCCCGTTTGAACTATAACTACGGCAATAAATACCTTCTGCAGGGATCTGTAAGAAGAGACGGCAGTTCCGTGTTCGGCACTAACAACCAATGGGGATATTTCCCATCCGTAGGTCTCGCCTGGCGACTAAGCCAGGAGAATTTCATGAAGGATGTCACCGCACTAAGTGATGTAAAACTGAGAGCCAGCTATGGCGTAACAGGTAACGCATCTGGTTTTAGTGCCTACACTTCAAGGTTCATCTCCGGCAATCTGGGTGTGTATTATTATAACGGTATGGCAATAGCAGCCAGTGGTCCCATACAGGCAGCCAATCCTGATCTGAAATGGGAAAAGACCGCTACCTCCAATATCGGTGTGGACTTTGCCATACTGAAAGGTAAAGTCAACGTTTCAGTAGACGCATATAACAAAAAGACAACAGGCATGATCTACTCTTACAGGGTAGACCCCATACTTGTTCCTACAGGCACTATCGTTGCCAATGGCGGCAGCATGCGCAACAAAGGGATTGAAATAAGCATCAACGCTACACCAGTACAGAACAAAAACTTTAGCTGGACCAGCAGCCTGAATATTGCGCACAACCAGAACAGGATCACCAGTCTGACCAATCCGCTCTTTGCCGGCGGCGACTCCGTATTGCTGGCTTTCCCTGAAGGTGCTGGCCAATCCGGCCACTCCTTGCAGATACTGAAAGAAGGTAAACCGTTGGGACAGTTTTTTTCGCTGGCCTATGCCGGTAAAGACGCCAATGGCGTTTCACAATACGTGGGTGGCGACGGCAAACTGACTACCACCCCGGTAGTAGGAACAGACTACCACTACATCGGCAATGCACAACCTAAATTGCTGATGGGATGGGCCAACAATTTCCATTACCATCAATGGGATCTGAGCATCTTCCTGAGAGGCGTATTCGGCAACAAGATATTCAATGCTACACGAGCAGACCTGTTCAGACCTTCTACTGCTCAATATACCAACATCCTGAAAGATGCGGCCAGTGAAAGTACGGCCGACTTCAACGCATATCTCTATTCCGACCGTTTTGTTGAAAGCGGCACTTATGTACGGTTTGACAATGCCAGCCTTGCCTACAATTTCAAAAACCTGGGGCCATATATCAAAGGACTCAGACTATATGTAACTGCCAACAACCTTTTTGTCATTACAGGATATAAAGGCGTAGACCCTGAAGTGAACCAGGGAGGCATCGCACCAGGGGTAGATTACAATAACTTCTATCCCAAAACACGCACCTTCTTATTTGGCGCAAACATATCGCTGTAAGTGAACAAGTTAAAATCTTCATTATGAAAAAACTACTTCAATATATAAGCATTCCTTTGCTGATGAGCGTATTGGGAGCCTGTTATAAGCTGGATGTGCCCATCACAACTGAACTAACGCCGGATGTATTTCCACAGGACAGCGCACAGTTTGTTGCAGCATCAGGTCCTGCCTATGTAGCTTTAAGAGGAAACATTTCGGTGGAATACTTCTTTCTGCAGACATTAACTACCGATGAAGCTATCTTCCCTGCCAGAGGAGGTAACTGGTATAACGGCGCAGAATTTCAACAAATGCACTATCATTCCTGGACCAAAGACAATGGCCTGGTAAACGGAAACTGGACCTGGCTTTCCACTATCATAGGAACAACGAACCAATCCCTGTCGATACTATCTAAAAATGTTCCGGAAGGCGCTTTTAAACAGAGAACTATTGCAGAACTCAGGATGATCCGTGCGCTGGCTTATTTTATGATGATGGACAACTATGGTAATGTGCCACTGGATACAGTAAACGGCGACTTCACACCCAAGCCCAATGTGCCTCGCGCCCAGGTGTTCAACTTCGTAGAGCAGGAAATAAAAGCCTGCATCCCCTACCTTGGTACCGATCCTGTTGCTACGTATGGCAGGGCCAATAAATGGATGGCTTATACCTTACTGGCAAAAATGTACCTGAATGCTGAAATTTACACAGGTACTGAAAGGAACAATGACTGCATCGCAGCCTGCGACAATGTTATACAATCCAACCAATATGCGCTGGAACCTAAAAATACCTATCTGCAGATGTTCTATCCCAACAACGGGCCTCAAATGAAGGAGTTCATTTTCGCTATACCTTTTGACCCTTCATGGGCGAACACCATGCCTTTCAGGTCACAGAACCTGCATGCACGCTATGACATTCCGAGAGGGCTTGCGCAGCAGAAGTATCATCTTCCCTTTACACCAGATGGCGCTATCTCTACCCTGCCTGAATACTATGTCAATTTCAATGATCCCGGAGATATCAGGAACAAACAATGGCTCACTGGCCTACAGTACCTGGACGATGGCGTAACACCCGCTACCGTTACCACTACCAAGAAAGGCTATGATCAGTTCTATACCGGTGCGGATGGTTCGGCTCCTTTCACTTACCAGATCGATCTGAAGCCAGAAGTGATCCTCCGCCAGGATGTAGCTTCCTTTGATGCAGGCAACGATGAGATTGCCTGGAATATGGGTTATCGTAACATCAAGATCTTCCCCGACGCTACATCCCTAAACAGGAACCAGAAAAATGATATTCCGTTCTTCCGTTACTCAGATGTTATACTGATGAAAGCGGAAGCCATACTGCGCGGAGGTGCGCCTACCCTGGGTCATACGGCGCTGACACTGGTGAACCAACTAAGAGCAGAACGCAGTACATCACCGGCATGGGGTGCTGTGACGCTGGAAGATATCTATGCCGAAAGAGCCCGTGAATTTGCCTGGGAATCCTGGCACAGGAATGATGTGATCCGCTTTGGCAAGTATGAAGGAAAATGGGGCTTCAAAACAGATGCAGATCCTAATAAACGCATCTTCCCGATTCCAACTACAGCCTTCCAGCTCAATCCTGCACTTACCCAGAATCCTGGATATCCGCAGTAACAATAACATACGGAAGAAATTTTACACCCGGCATTATAGTACCGGGTGTAAAATTTATCGGCAAGTGTTTAACTTCACTGCAGGATGCGCATGACATATGTCCGACGCTCCGGCAATCAATTTTTCAATCTCATTCGTACCATCAGATAATGAAGATCTTATTCCCGGCCAAAGTACGCCAACACCGGTATTACATCGCCTTGTTCCTTTCCATCTGCTTTTACACCAGTGCTGCAGCACAGCTTAATAAAGCGGAAGCCACTGCGCTGATAAAGAGAATAGTGCCGGACAAGGCAGCTGCATTCACCGTGGAAAGTTTACCGCCACAGGCAGACAAAGATGCTTTTGAAATAGAAAGCAACAAGGGAAAGATCATTTTAAGAGGCAATAACGGCGTAGCAATAGCCGCGGCCTTATATCATTACCTAAATGAATATACTCACAACCAGATCACCTGGAATGGCACTAACCTGCATCTTCCCGATCGCCTGCCTGCTGTACCACAGAAGGTGCAAAGGAAATCTCCCTATCAGTACCGCTACTATCTGAACTACTGTACCTTCAATTATTCGATGAGCTGGTGGAACTGGGAACGATGGGAAAAAGAGATAGACTGGATGGCACTACATGGTATCAATATGCCGCTGGCTATTACCGGGGAAGAATATACCTGGTACCTTGTCTACAAGGACCTGGGGTTCAGCGACGCAGAATTACAGGACTTCTTCAGTGGACCAGCCTATTTTGCCTGGTTCTGGATGGGCAACCTGGATGGCTGGGGTGGTCCTCTCCCACTCAGCTGGATGAAAAGTCACCATGACTTACAGGTTAAGATCCTGCAAAGGGAAAGAGCACTGGGTATGAAACCGGTATTGCCTGCCTTCACCGGTCATGTGCCTGCTGCCTTCAAAAAGAAATTCCCCGCAGCAAAACTGATAACTACCAACTGGAAGAATGGCTTCGCCGATACCCAGATCCTCGACGCGGCTGATCCGCTCTTCGCTATACTGGGTAAGAAATTCCTGGAGAAACAAACACAGTTATTTGGCACAGATCATTTATACTCGGCGGATACCTTTAACGAAAATGAACCGCCCTCCGATGATCCTGCCTTCCTCTCAGGATTGAGTGCAAGGGTTTATGAAGGCATGAAACAGGCAGATACTGACGCTGTATGGGTCATGCAGGGATGGCTGTTCTATAGCGACCGTAAATTCTGGAAAGCACCACAGGTAGAAGCCCTGTTGAAAGCCGTTCCAAATGATAAAATGATCCTGCTGGATCTCGCCGCGGAAATTGAACCGATATGGAAAAGAACGGACGCCTTCTATGGCAAACCCTGGATATGGAATATGTTAAACAACTTCGGCGGAAATGTCAACCTCTTCGGAAGAATAGAAGGTGCCGCATCAGGCCCTGCATTGGCACTGAATGATACCAGTTCCGGTAATATGGCGGGCATTGGTCTTACTATGGAAGCTATCGAACAGAATCCTGTGCTGTATGAACTGATGATGGAACATACCTGGCAATCCCAGCCTATACAACTGGACAACTGGCTGTATAAGTATATCCGTAACCGCTACCGTAGTGAGAATCCAGACCTGCTCAAAGCCTGGGACATCCTGAAACATACCGTCTATAACGGACAAGCCATCAGGGATGGCGCAGAATCTATCATTACCGGCCGCCCTACTTTTGATTCGGCTGCTGAATGGACACGTACCCGACTCAATTATCCACCAAAGGAACTGCTCCCTGCATGGGACCTTTTCATCAAAGCAGCAGCGGCGGGCGTCAATACTGACGGCTTCCGTTATGACCTGGTTGATATTAGCCGACAGGTACTGGCCAACTACGCATTACCATTGCAACAGCGGTGGGTACGTGCCTTCCGGGAAAAAGACAGTGCCGCTTTCCTGTTGTACAGTCGCCGGTACCTGACACTGATCAGCGACATGGACACCCTCCTGGCTACACGCAGGGATTTTATGCTGGGCCCATGGATCGCCACTGCCCGCAGCTGGGGAAATAATACTGCAGAAAAGGCTTTGTATGAGCGTAACGCCCGTGATCTGATCACCTTATGGGGTGACGCTAATAGTCCCTTACACGAATATGCCAACCGCCAGTGGAGCGGTCTGCTGAACGACTTCTATAAACCACGCTGGGCACAGTTCTTTGACATGCTGCAACATTCACTGCAAACAGGAGCAATACCTGACTTACCGGCATTCGATAAACAGATACGCAGCTGGGAATGGCAATGGGTGAACCGCCAGAAAGCGTTCCCTGTTACCGCACAGGGCAACAGCATACAGACCGCCCGCAGACTATACAATAAATACAGACCAGTAATGGAAAATCCGCTGTAATATATACCCGCCACCCGGGGACTTTCATAGCGCAATCCTAAAATTCCGGCGATCGGTCTATAAAGGGTAAGCCCCTCTGCCGGAAAGGACTATTTTCCAGTCGTTTCCGGTTATTTTAAAATTCCACTCACAGCGAGCTTTGTGTTATCAAAATAAGAAACTATGAAAATAACAACAGCAGGCTCGCTGGGAAACGTAGCCACACCATTAGTTAAGAAACTGGTTGCAGCAGGACACCAGGTCACCGTTATCACCAGTAACCCCGAAAAAAGGAGCGCTATCGAGACATTGGGCGCCATTGCTGCGGTAGGTTCGATAACAGACGCCAGCTTCTTAACAACGGCTTTTAACGACGCAGATGCCGTTTACACCATGATGCCCCCTTCAATGGGCCCCGGAAACATGATCGAAAATATTGCCCGGGCCGGGCAGGCGTATGCTGACGCCATCATGAGCGCGGGTGTTAAGCGTGTTGTTTTCCTGAGTAGCATTGGCGCAGATGCAGTTGCAGGCACCGGCCCTATTCAGGGCGTGAACCGCGTAGAACAGATATACCGGCAACTGCCAGGCATAAACATTACAGTGCTGAGATCGGGATTTTTCTACGTTAATTTTTTCAGGGATATTCCCTTGATTAAAAACAGAAATATTTTCGGGAATAATTATGGCGGGGAAGATAAACTGGTACTGACACATCCTGAGGACCTCGCAGCTGCTATAGCGGATGAACTGCAGTCAAAGGGGAACGGTTTTGAAGTGAAGTATGTGGTAAGCGATATTTCAACAGGAAACGAGGTGGCGTCCATCTTAGGCAAGGCAATCGGGAAACCGGACTTATCGTGGACAGTTGTTCCGGACCAGCAGTTAACAGAAGCGATGACAGCCGGGGGACTTCCTGCTGAATTGGCCGGGTTGATCACAGAATTAGGCCAGGGCCTGAGAGCTGGCATCATTACCAAAGATTTTTTTGACCAGGGGGCCAGTGTCACCGGTAAAAGAAAGCTGGAACAATTTGCCGAAGAATTTAAGGACAGGTATCAACAGGTTTAAAACATCATCCGGATCCGCGGCAATGCGGATCCGGATGATGCTATGGCTCTTTACCTGCATTTTTAGATGAAATGCCCGCATATGCATGTTGTGCGGGAGATCTGATGGTATCTTACATTTCAGTTTAAAGTCATAAATTGCAGCAATGGCCAAAGCCCGAACCTGATGATATTCAGTTTTTCCGCAACAGCTGATTTTGACTTTATGACCTATTTTGCCCGTCACATCGGGGCGACGGTAAACGGCAACCTGTTGGTAATACCTGAACACCTGGGCCAGGGACATATTCGCAAATTAACCTTCGGCCCGGATTTCAAGATCACGATCCATCAATACATACTCAGGGAAGACCTGGTCATCAAACGTAATACCTCCGGTCAGGGTAATGACCTGATCACCGTATTTTTCTATACCAACGAGCAGCCGCTTGGAATCGCGTACAATGATGACCCTTCTATACAATTTTCCGAACGGGATGACTCGGCCATCCAGGTCACCTCAAATGATCTAAGCTCCACCATACGCTTTCCTGCCAATCACTCCATTCATTATATGGTGGTTGCAATCAAGCCGCCATACCTGGCATCATTACTGGCTACAAATAAACTGAATTCTACACTTCAGACCATTACCGGCAGTGGCAATTCCTTTCTTTACCTTGAGCGCATGAACGCCGAAACCAAGCTGCTGTTAAAAAATCTGGGCACCATAGATATGCAGGATAACCTCAGCCACTTCTACATGCAGATCAAGGTGCAGGAGCTGCTTTACCTGATTTTTCATAAATTGTCGATGCGTGAAAACGTACCACATCAGAATATCAATAATGGTGATGCAGCAAGATTACTGCATATTCGTGATGAAATCCTCAAAGACCTCAGCGTACCGCCGGTACTGCGCGAGCTGGCACAAATCGCAGCCATGAGCGAAACCAAACTTAAGCAGCTCTTCAAGCAGGCTTTTGGAAGCACGATCTATAACTATTACCAGCAGGCCAGAATGGAGGAGGCAGCCTTCCTGCTCAAACAAGGCAATCACTCCGTTGCGGAAGTGGGGTATGAAATGGGATTCTCCAATCTCAGCCACTTCAGCAGGTTATTTGAAAAACACTACGGGTTGAGTCCAAAAAAATTCTCCTACTCCTGATCCTTTCCCGATTATTGTACTTCCCGATGGCAGCATACAACCACTATACCTTTCTCATCACTGGTTGATTATTGTGTTGATCGTACACCGCCGGCAACATGCTACTATGCCTCATTTTAGAACCTCCGCATCAGCGCAAAAAAGTCCACGGGCGATATAAACCTCATAAGCCTTAAATCGTCATTGACCGCTGCCGTTTAAGACTGTTTTTCCGGCTTTTTGCGCTATTTACCGCTCTCAGGAAGATGCAATTTTGTGATGTAAATAAAAACATCATAAAATGAAAAAGTTATTCACGCCGTATAAGAAAGGTTCCTTTCAGTTAAAAAATCATGTGGTAATGGCCCCGATGACCAGAAGCAGGGCGCTTAACAACTTACCGAACGAACTTATGGCCAACTACTATAAACAACGTTCGGGAGCGGGCCTCATCATTACTGAGGGCACGTCACCCAGCCCCGAAGGTTTAGGCTATGCCCGTATTCCGGGCATCTATTCCGAAGCGCAGGTGGAGGGATGGAAAGCCGTAACGAAGGCGGTACACGAGAACGGCTCCAGGATCTTTGTACAACTCATGCACACTGGCAGGATCGCGCATGTTACCAATCTGCCCGAGGGTTATTACCCCGTAGGCCTCTCCGATGTCAAAGCTGCCGGCGAAATATTCACAGACGAAGCAGGTATGCAGGAACATTCAATTCCTGCTGCCCTGGATGCCAAGGGCATTGAGCACCTGATCAGCGATTTTGTGAAAGCCGCCGAAAACGCCATTAAAGCCGGTTTTGATGGCGTAGAACTTCA
The DNA here is from genome assembly GCF_900102545.1 of Chitinophaga filiformis. Lineage (GTDB taxonomy): Bacteria > Bacteroidota > Bacteroidia > Chitinophagales > Chitinophagaceae > Chitinophaga > Chitinophaga filiformis. The sequence goes on from NZ_FNBN01000002.1 coordinate 485,189, forward strand.
TGGCGCCAATGGCTATATTCTGGAACAATCATTAAACCCTTACGTAAACACCCGTACGGATATTTATGGCGGAAGTACAGAGAACCGCAGCAGATTGATCGTGGAGATTGCCGGAAAGATTGCGCAAAAGATCGGCGCAGAAAAGGTTGGCCTGCGTATCTCACCGTATTCTCAACTTAGCGACATGCCGCTGTATAACGGGGAAGAAGTGCATCAAACCTATGCTTACCTGAGCAGCGAACTTGGCAAGATAGGAATAGCTTACATACATATCTCTGATAGTCCTGCTATTCCGGAAAAAACGCACAAGGCCATCCGCAATGCGTTTTCAAATACGCTAATCTACTGTAACGGATTAACGCCTGAAACAGCGGAAATAAAACTACAGAATGGATCAGCCGATCTCGTAGCATTCGGCAGAAGCTTCCTGGCAAATCCGGACTTTATGAAGAGGATAGAAAAAAATGACCCTTTAAATGAAGTGGATTATATGACCTTATACACTCCCGGCGAACAAGGGTATATAGATTACCCGGTACTGGGCTAACGGTAATTCAAAGACCGGACGACTGTCAGTGACCGTTAGTGTGTTTCACCCATGACTCACTGCCAGTAGCCGCTGATGAATGTCACAAGGTTGAAAGAAGGTGCCTTCAAAAGCAATTAAGGCACCTTCTTCCATGTATACCGTCAGGATCCTGTCCATAATCCAGGCAATGGCTGGGCCCTATTGGGCTCACAGCAAAGCCTCGCAATGCAGCGCTATACGCTCATCCCTCCATCTATGATAAATTCAGCGCCTGTAATAAATGAAGCGACTGAATCGTCAGACAAATGAAGTACCATCTGCGCCACGTCCTCCGCTGCGCCGAGCTTTCCCAACGGAATTTCGGGCAGGATCATATTTTTCGCCGTCTCTTCATCAAGTCCCAGCTTCTTTACAATTTCAGTGGCTGTTGGTCCCGGACTTACCGTATTCACCCTTATTTTTTGCCCAACCAGTTCAACCGCCGCCGTTTTCATGAGCATATTCAGCGCTACTTTACTGGCGGAATACACAGCGCTGTTAGGTCTGTGCATACTTGCACTGTTGGATGATATCATTACAACAGATGCCCCCTCATTAAGGATCGGGATAAATTTCTGCAGCGTGAAAAATGCACCCTTGAAGTTGGTATTAAGCACATCATCAAAATGCTGTTCTGTTGCAGCTACAATGGGGAAAAAAGCAGCAATACCCGCATTGATCACCAACACATCGGCCTTTCCATAATCGCGTTGCACCTGTGCTACCAGCTGATCTATCTCCTGTAGATTTGCCTGATCCGCCTTCACCGCCACTGCGCCAGTGTCCTTAGCTGCCTGCTCTATTGCATCTTTACGTCTGCCCGTAATGATCACCTTTGCACCTTCGGCGATAAAACCCTTTGCCGTAGCCAATCCGATACCGCTGTTCCCTCCTGTAACTACTACTACTTTGTTCTCAAATTTTCCCATGTTATTTTTATTTTTCTGAGCAACAAAACTATTTTCCAATGATGTAAATTTGTTATGAGTTACATAAAGAATAGTACTTACATAAATGTTACTATATGGTCAATTTGCTACAGGCTGACTGTAAAACCGACTGTAAAAAAGCACAGGCAGCAGTGCAGGATACGTTATATGTTGTTAACGGTAAATGGAAGATGGGCCTTTTATCTATCCTGATAAACAGTGGCACTAAACGTTTCGGAGAACTGGTACGTGAGGCGGAGATCTCTCCGAGAATACTTTCCAAAGAGCTACAGGAACTTGAAATGAACCTGCTGGTCACCCGAAAAGTCTGTGATACCAAACCGGTAACAGTGGAATATTCAGCCACTCCTTACAGCAAATCCTTAATGGAAGTGATTGATGCCATGGTACGCTGGGGTACCAGGCACAGAGAGATGGTTGCGGCGGCAGCAGCCAATTCGTAGTCTTACAATACCTTTATATTCCACTTTTAACAAACAAGTTAATCCATGAAAAATCTCATCACAAACTTATTCCTGGTGTTGATCGCTTACCCGTCTTTCAGCCAGCAGGCAGCAAACAATAGCAGCCCTGCAAAGCTGACAGATGGCATCTCCGTTGCCTCTCTGAAAGAAGAAAGAATAAACGAAGACAAGATAAATGCGCTGGCAGAAGAAATTGGCAAAAACACTTATCCCAATATTCACAGTCTGCTGATCAGCCGCCATAACAGGCTGGTGTATGAACATTACTGGCCGGGGGAAGATCAACGCTGGGGGAATCCCACAGGCGTTATACCGCATGACAGGGATAGTTTGCACGACATCAGAAGCATTTCCAAAAGCATTGTGTCCGCCTGTATTGGGATCGCTATACAACAGGGAAAGATCAAAAGCGTTGATCAGAAGGTCTTCAGTTTCTTTCCTGCCTTCTCCGCTCAGGATACCGGCATGAAATCTGCGCTCACCATCAGACACCTGCTCACTATGAGCTCCGGCCTCGTGTGGAATGAAGATGTTCCTTACGACAATCCGGAGAATAGTGAAATAAAGATGATCCAGAGCTCCGATCCGGTAGGATATGTACTCAGTCAGCCGATGGACGCGCCTCCCGGACAGGTCTGGAAATACAATGGCGGCACCACTCAGTTGCTCGCAGCCATCATTGAGCGGACTACAGGGAAGCCCATAGACGAGTTTGCCCGTGAATACCTGTTTAAGCCATTAGGTATCACTACCTTTACCTGGTTCCGTTATCCGGGCGCTGATATACCTGCCGCCGCTTCAGGACTACGCCTGCGCTCCAGGGACCTGCTGAAGTTCGGACTGCTATACAGCAACAAAGGAGTCTGGAAGGACAAACAGATCGTTCCGGCACAATGGGTAAAGGAATCTTTCCAGCCACAGGTAAAACGCTCCGGCGGGGCCTATGGCTACCAGTTCTGGATATGGGACGATACCGTGAATAACAAACCAATACAGGTAGTGAATTGCGTCGGCAATGGCGATCAGCGCATCATTTTTGATAAAGAAAATGACCTGGTAGTGGTAATTACTGCCGGCAACTACAATAAATGGAACATTCGCAAAAATAGCGCGGCAGTAATGAGGGATTATATCATTCCCGCAATGGAAAAATAAATGTGCTGGGACGTTTATGCATCCGTTTATTTGCGGCCCGGCAGGAAGAGTTCTCCACCCTCTTTAAGCTCTATTCTGCCAGCGACCGGCTGGAATATATTGAGCAACATCATCCCCACATACTGCAGCGGGTATCATTGACCCAGCTCTCTTCCTTCCTGGGAGTAGCCCGGGAAACTTTAAGCAGGATCAGAAAACGCCGTACCGTGTCCTGATATTTTGTGACGATCGTCACAGCGTTGAAAGTAGAGATGTATAGAACTTTGTGCTCATCGCAAAAAGTAACACATATGGCAAAACTTAGAAAAATCGACGCGGAGACCAATGTCATCACCTGGTTTGAAATACCAGTACTGGATTCGGCCAGGGCAAAAGCATTTTATGAAACCATCCTGGACATCAAAATGCACACGCTCTACATGGAAGAAACAAATGAAGAGTTAACCTTCTTCCCATCTGATCCAAATGTTGTCCAGGCCACCTCTGGGCGCGTAAGCGGATCATTGACAAAATCAAAAAATGCAACACCGTCAGCCGGAGGTACAAAAGTCTATCTTAACGCATACCCCGAGATTGATCTTGTACTAAACAGGGTTGAAAAGGCTGGCGGAAAAATCATCGTTCCCAAAAAGCATATCAGGGCAGGCTTGATTGCAGTCATTGAAGATACCGAGGGAAACAGGATCGGGCTTCACGCTGAGCAGTGATCCTTTATACATCCAGGTACGGCTGTGCCTTTGTATGTGCTTAGCTGGAAAACGCTCCGATATGCCAGAGTATACCTGAGGGATCATGTATAAAACACTCCTTTCCCCAATCATATGTTCGTATGGGTGTCAGTTTCACACCGGGGTATTTATCGGGCAGGTTCAGTGTCTGCAGTTCGGTCCAGAAACGTTCTACGTCTTCCACTTCAAGGAAGATCATTGAATTATCTATCCAATCCTGCACATACGCCCGCTGAAGGTAAAATGCCAGTTCTCCTGTTTCGAAAACAGACATGTCCGGAGATAATACCCCCTCCTCGAAACCGAGATCCCTGTAAAAACTACGGGACAGCTCAAAGTCTTTAGCGCCGATAAATGGCCGGATTGATACAGCTTTATGTTCCATGATTTTTACGTTTATTGATTGCCACGAACCTGGCCTGTTAAAGATAACAAAGCCCGGGCAAATAGCCCGGGCTTCATTACACAAACCAAATATTAACTGTATTAGTTCAACTTCCTGTAACCTGCAGTTCCCATCGGGGAGCCAGCCAGCGGCAGGTAGTAATTCGCGGCATTTACCTGTGCGGATAACCAGGTCGGGAATTTCTTATTCACCAGTGTACCGGTACCTTCCTGTACCTGTGCATTCTGCTCAGTGTAGATGTAATACTTGTCATAGATAGGCGCTACTGCGTTATGCGGTCTGATAAACGCATTTCCGTTGACTATCTGAACACCTGTCTGACCAGTGCTACCATTGATACGCAGGCTATTTCCCATAGTATAGGCAATGGTATTGTTGGTAAACTGCACGATCGCATTCGCATAACCTCTCATGCTCACACCATCTCCCGAGCCATTTCTGAACAGGTTGTTGTGAATGATATGGGTAACTCCGCTTCCACCGGAACCATAGAACTGGCAAAGTTCACCCCAACCGTCATGTACATAGTTGTCGTGTGTGTTGGTATTGATGGTACGTCCGCCGATCAGGATACCGCCATTATGCGCGGAATTCTTCTCCATTGCCCAGTTGGTCACTTCATTGTTGTAAACCTCCAGGTGATCAATAGCGGCAGTCTGTATACCATCTTTTCCAATGTTCATTACCTTATTGTTATAGATCTTCACGTTCTTCCACATGATGGGCTGTACATACTGATGACTTGTGGCCATTCCTGCTGTAGCGCCATAGTAAGGTGCATTAGCAGTCAGATCCCAGTAAGTAGCAGTATGACCGATATACATCGCTTCGTTTGCGGTACCTTTGATCACCAGATCATGTATCAGCAGATTGTTCATTGTGGTGTTCGGATATTGCGTGGTCGCATCTCCTGTTACAGGATCTGTTTTCGCTACGATACCATTACCACCATTCTCGATAGTCAGATTGGAAACTTCGATGTTGTCACTCTTGTTACCGATCTGCAGATCATAATAAGCTTCTTTTGCTCCCTGTGTTGAACCACTGATAACGATCTGGGACTGTCCTGACTGACCTCCGAAACGTATGTAATGGGAGTTCCAGAATACACATCCCACGCTGTACGCACCACCATTCCAGGCTGGATCACCGATTTTAACTGCATTACCTGCCAGGTTGCGAATGGTAATAGGTGCAGAAGCGCTTCCACTCACATTCACCACCTGTACAGCCTTAAAATTACCTTTCAGGTTGATAATGTCACCTGGTTTGTAAGTGCCTGCGGTATTGTCTATAAGCAGACGACCATTGGCATCAGGAACCAGTGTAAACTCCCTTCCGGTAACTGTTGCGGTAACAGCCAGATTGTTGTTTGCGTCCAGTTTTTCCGTTAAAATGTCCTCTTTCTGACAGCTTGCAGCGAGAATGAGCATAGCCGCGCCAATCATTGATTGGCCAATGATGTTGAGATTCTTCATGTTGTAAATTAGGATACAGTTAAATTTTAGGTGCGGTGACTCAAACCGCCCAATAAATGTTGTGATTAAAAAATAATGTCGTGATTACTCGAAATAAAAAAGCTGACTAATGTTGTGATTAATTAGACCAAATAGGTGTTTAAAAATTCGATTTGTTACAGTGTGTTTTTCTGTTTTTCAATCAAGATAGGTTTTAAAAAATGATCAGTTGCGATGTGCTCTTCTGTTTTTCAATAAGTTTTTCCGATATGTCTCTTACTCTTCTGTTGGGCTTTTGGTGTGCATCGTTACGTTTACCGATGCTGAACATTCATGACAAAGTAAATAACAAATTGTTCTTCTTCAATTGCGATGCAAAGTTAGAAATAATTCTGCAAATTCAAAACAAAAAAAAATTCGCAATGAAACAAAAATTATTCAACAACTACACGAAAGTGTATACAGTAACTGTATCACATCGATGAATCTGAAGACTGTTTACTATCTTGTGTCGCCGCTTATACGGTTATTATTATTAATTGAAACCCTTACTGACCATGAACAAAATTGTCTGCCTGACACTCATCTGTAGTATGATAACAGGTGTTTTATATTCTCAGACACCAAAAGAAGAAAAGGAATTGCTGAAAGCTGTAGATCAGTTCACGAATGCCAATAAACAAAACTGGGATGATCTGGAGAAGTTAATGAACAGTTTGCCTGACAGTGAAATTGTACAGCGGACTGATAAATTTCGCAACGCAGCTTTTGTCAAATCGTTTAATTCTTTTAGTCAGAAAAACGGCGACAAATATGCAGCTGTACGCTCAGCAAAATTTGCACAGTATGCTCCGCCACCACCTGCACTGCTCGCCCTTGAATGGGATACAACAAGCCTCCGCACGCCCAATGGTGTGACCAGCAATATCGATCTGTTCTCAGTGATCCTGCTCCGGACATTTGATCCGGGTCTGACCGCACAGATCGCCAACTCGATGTTTGTACTAACCATATTCTCCGACACCACATTGCAGCCCTTGGCCCTGCGTTATTACCGCGTAAAAGGGATGTTCGGTACGCAACTGTATACCAGGCATCTTTCGGGCGATTTCTGGCAAGTCTGGGCCGCAGACCGCATACTGGCGATTTCGTTCCGATATGACGTAAGACAGGGGATTATTTCCGCCGCCAGTCGGACAAAGCTGGATGACCCCGCCTATGCAAAGATCAGTTGGCCTCATTCCATAGCGAAGCCAGCCAATGAAACTGTCCGCCTGATGGATGATCTGGTACAATCAATATGGGACAGTTATCCGGAAATTGGATATGAAAATGAGGACAGGTACCTTCGGTACCGGCAATTGCAGACCATAAAACTGGCAGCATTTCATAATAGCAACCGCGGGCGTTACAGGAAAGCCATAGAACAGGAGTTGCGCTCGCTGGCACAGCCGCCTGCTACGCTTACCGGCTTTAAAGAGCTCACTACAGCAGAGGACGATATCACTCCCTACAGGGATAGCACCTACAATGCGGCCACTTTTCTCTATCCCCGTCAGTGGGCTTCAGCAATACAGATGGCAGCTCTATCCTATTTCCAGCTGAACCCGAAAGAATATGCGAGGCGTGTACAACATACTGCTATATTCGGCCTGAACAGCTATGCCCGCCAACTCAATAATGACGAATGGGAAGTGTGGAATGTAGGGGCCTTGGATGCCTGCAGTTATATATGGGACCTCAGGACCGGACATGCCAGCAAAGCTCGCTACTGGGTACAGGAAGATACCAGGTTTTGATATAACTTAGAGTCCCGCTGTAAGAACTATTTATAGTCACTATGGCAGAGCTGGCTTGTTCTCTGATGTGTCGGCTCAAGTCCAACTATGCGTCGGGTATGAGGCATGTTTAAGTCCAGATCAAAGGCATATCAAAGGCATATCAAAGGCATGTCAAAGGCATAGTAACGGAGGCCAATTTTGAACCACGTGTCAGAACTGGTTTGTTAGTGTCGGATCATACAATACTAACAGGAACAAATCCCATTAATCTTCCATATGAACTGGTACAAACTATGGTTCTCCTATGGGTATCTTACGTTCATCTGACGTCTTTGAACGTAGCATGAACTTAAGATACCCATAGGAGAACCATAGCTTGTACCTGATTACATCCTGTTCACATACTCTTCAAAGCAATTCTCTTTCCGGTGCAATTATATCCTATGCCTTTTCATAATCAAGCAGGATTACCCCTGATTTTGAGGTAACGGCCCGGTTGAGTTTCAGATTCGTCCTGTCCTTCAGATCTGAAAAGAGCGGCTTCCCTCCTCCCAGGATCACAGGATGCACCGCCAGCAGGTAATTATCAATGAGGCCCAGGTTAACAAACGTAGTGATCAGTTTTGCCCCACCATAAAGCCAGATGTCCTTTCCCGAATGTGCTTTTATTTCATTCACCTTTTCAGCAATATCAGATGTGATATATGCAGCATCCTTACTACCCGTCGGCCGTGTTGAAAAAACATACTTGCTTTTACTATGCACGTTCTCCCAGAGTTTTTTTTCTGGTAAAGAAGCATCGGCAGCAGGCTGATACTGCCCCCATAGATCATAACTCACTCTCCCGTAAAAGATCGTATCTATCCGTGCCAGGAACTCGTCAAAATGCGATGTGATGCTCTCTCCGGCAGCAGGTCCATCGTCCATGATGCACCAATCAATTTCGCCGTTAGGTCCTTCAATAAAACCGTCGAGTGTTACGGCAAGATTTAAGATTACTTTTCTCATATCGTATGGTTTACGTTTTACTTTTCCGCGCTAAGTTCCTGCATTTTATTTATCCTGAAACCATTCTTTTTGACGAGGGCTGCCAATGCGTTGAATTCCAACTCAGGTGTGTAAATAAAAAAGATAAAGGCCGCACAATGGCGGCCCTTATCATTTACCACAGCACATATCAATTTCACTTAAAGCACAATGAGCTTCTGTGTTGAATTGAGAGAAGAATTTGAGATCTTCACCAGGTATACGCCCGGTTTCAATGCTTTGGGTTCCACTGTGTAATTATTTCCTGTAGTCACTTTCTGCAGTATCAGCTCACCTGTCAGGTTATATACAGTGATAATACTTCTTTCCATTTTAGCGTTTGTAAAACGGATCTGAGCACCATTGCTGGCTGGAGCCGGGTTAGGATATACCTGGAATTCCGGATGAGCGTACACAACTTTGTATTCCTCAGGTCTTGCCTGACCCTCGAATGGCTGATTACAATATAAAGACCAATCAATACCTGATTTAGCCTCAGCAACAGCTTCGCTGGTTCTTGCAGAAGAAAGCAGAGCAGCATTGTACCATTTGGTATTCACACTGGCAGCACCAGTAACACCGGTAACCAGCTGCAGACGGTAGTCATACTTCGCCTTTCTTGTAGCTTCCCCCTGATAGATATAATCAGTGTTTGTAATGATAGCGATCACTATATTGTTAGCTGGAGCAGAAGCAAGGTTCAGTGTAACATTACCGCTGGATACATACTGGCTGTATACAGGCGTACCATTGGTAGTCCAGTAAGCCAGCTGACAGGTCATATTAGCGCCTATAGGTTGGAAGTTAACGGTAACGGTATTACCGGTCACTGTTAAAGGAATCTGATTAGCGCCTGACCAACCTGGGAGTGTAGTTGTATCAGGTCTCAGCACGCCGCTGGTATTAGTTGTTTTCACATAAGGCGTTGCGATCCACGGAGCTGGATTTAACCAGGAAGGCTGCCACTCGGCGCCGATAGAACTACCAAAATTCGCATCGAGCAATGCTACAACAGCTCTCTTCCATTTACCAAAATCAACCATGGCCTGTTTAGCCCTGTACTCAGTGATCAGTCTGCGCATCTGTGCAGCACCTATTCCACTCGCCATGCCTTCCAGTACTCTTCCGGATGCATATCTCCAGATCCAGGGAACAGCGTTGTTGCCGAGCACATTACCCACGAAAGTAGGGAACGATGAACTATACTGGTGTCCACCGAGGAACCTGCGCCATGTACAGAGCTGCTGACCGCCATTGAACATGTTCACACCTTCTGCTGATGGTCCGCCGAAGCTACCATCCTGCAGCCAGCCTGAATAACATTCAATAGGCATAAACGGCGCAATGAAATCAGTACCATTCAGGAAGCCCATAGAGCTGTAGTTATTGGATCTGCGGGCATCAGCTGTTTGCTGGAACCACACGTTACCACCTTCATGGAACCATGCAGATTGTTTTACACCTGGCAGGTCGGCCAATGTAGCATGAATACCTTCATGCACCATAGCGCTTCTCTGGTATTCGCCATCGCTGCCTTTGAATGCAGGATCAAAAGCAGACACCGGGTAATAGGATGCCAGGATAATAGGCCAGCTCTTTCCATTATAGCCTATAGCACTCTGCCATCCACCCAGCTCTGTGCTATCTGCATTGTCAGTACAAAGACCGGAACCATACAGGTATACAGCGCTCTTATAACCGCTTCTCGCTCTCAGGTCAGCAGGCCAGCCCATTGTATCGCGGAAGTATTTGAACTCGCTGTTTAAGCGGGCCAGCATCGGTGTGATAGCGGCAGAAGTGATGACAGATTTTTTCTTTGGCCCCCAACGGAACGTCCACCAGCCGGAAGACTGGGTGCCCACTACCTGCGGACAATCATTCAGCACCTGTGCAGGCTCAGCCAGATTAGGATATTCAGTCCTGAAGTCATAACTGATGGTAGGTGAGTATGCAGGCCAGGCATAAGGACTGCCATCACCACCGCCCGGAGGCGGTTCTGTTGTTACCGGAGTGCCGTACACACGCCATTCCAGGATGCCCGTCGACTGCGAAGTATTACGCATGGAGAGACGCAGTCTGGTTGTATTCACTGATGTAAAAGATGCCGTGTTGAAAGCATTTTTTACTAAAGGAACATTTGCCAGTTGTGTCCATGCTGAACCATTCCAGTATTCAAGATAAGCGGTAGTAGGCGTCAGCACACCACCAGCGTCATCAAACCAGTACACTTGCACCGAGGTAACAGCATAAGTCTGTGCCCAGTCATACTGCACCCATTGGATGGAATTCGGATTATCCCAGTTGCCATAGGCGCCATGGGTTTTGTCATTTGAATTGGCCGGCGTGTAATTGTCATTTAACGCCGTAATAGTTTCCCAGGGGGAAACATAAGAAGTTGAGGAGCTTGCCTGTGGCGCAATATTCGTTTGTGCGTGCGCGACAATGCTGCCAAACAACAACAGGAGCGATGTCCATGTAGATTTTAGCATCGTGTGTTTCTTTTAAATGGTGATAAAAAAAAGGATAGCCTGGATAGTTGTTCACTTCACCATCGACGGGTTTTTCAGGTCACAGCAATTCCTATAGCGGGCTTTTCAGGTCACTGCTTCATAGGTTCTCGTATTGATCTTCGGAATGAAAATAAACTATGGCTGAATAGAGCGCCATAGCTGGGTCGTATCATTTTTCCTATACCGTAAATGGTTCTTTTGAGTTTTAATAATATGGTTTTTGATGCTCAGTACACTATACTTCTGCACGCTGTAAAAATAGTATAGTATTCAATACTGGAATCTCCGTATTTTAACTTCTTTGTATAGTATTTTATCCATATGGTGTCACACAGACACTATATAATAATACATCAATATTGTACAGTTACTATCAACAGTAACAGGCATATGTTTTCGTAGGTATTCTATTCCGGCTAACCTGAAAATAATATTTCAGCGGGATAAGCCCCTTTTGCATTTTTCTCTTCTCATAATTTGACGCATTAAACAAAGTAGTTTGACGTTTTAAACAAAGTCGCTTCCAGTAGTTGTCTTTAGCTTTGTCTCATAAAATTCAAAAAAATGAACGACAACTATAATGGCGCATTACAACAGCCTCTCCACTCAGGATTCAACGCTACATCTACCACACAGGATGTGATAAAGGGAATTGACCTTCATGATAAAACAGTGATCGTTACCGGCGGCTATGCAGGTATCGGACTGGAAACAGTAAAGACACTGGTAACTGCGGGTGCCAAAGTGATCGTACCGGCCCGCGATGTGCAGAAAGCTGCCAACAACCTGAAAGGTGTAAACAATGTAACAGTGGAAGCCATGGATCTGATGAACCCCGCATCTATTGATGCCTTTGCAGATAAATTCCTCTCTGTCCATGCGCAACTAGACATCCTTATCAACAATGCAGGCATTATGTGGGTACCGCTGCAACGCGATCAACGTGGATATGAATCGCAGCTGGCCACCAATCATCTGGGGCACTTTCAGCTAACGGCAAGGTTGTGGCCAGCATTAAAGCATGCCAACGGCGCCCGTGTGGTGAATGTATCTTCCTTCGGCCATCAGATGGCGCCTTTCAACTTTGACGATCCCAATTTCATCAACCGGGAATACGAAACCTTACAGGGTTACGGACAATCCAAAACTGCCAATAATCTCTTCTCTGTAGAACTGGACCACCGTGGTAAAGCCTTCGGCGTAAGAGCCTTTTCCCTGCATCCAGGCTCAGTACTGGGCACTGACCTGGGACGTGTTGCACCAATGGCCTTATTCCAGCAAATGGGCACGCATGACGAGAACGGGGATATCTATCCTGAAGTAGCCGCCAGACTGAAAACCGTTGCCCAGGGCGCAGCGACTTCTGTATGGTGCGCTACCAGCCCACAACTGAACGGTATCGGTGGCGTATATTGTGAGGATGCTGATATAGCACAACTGGATGAAGGAAACATCGTACACAATTATGACGATCCTTCCTCACTAAGAGGTGTGAAACCATATGCAGTGGATGCCACTAACGCACGAAAATTGTGGGCGATAAGCGAAGAGATGACAGGCGTTTCATTTCCTGCGAACTAACTGAATCATTCCCGGCATACAGTCCACCACAGACAGGCTGCGTGCCGGGAATTACATAATGGGATCATTCGCTGCGTTAGACCCATTCAGGGGGCTAATTGTTTGTAGCCCGGGATTTTCAACCCCCGGTTGTGGCGTAACGCCCATTAGGACGTACGCGGTTATAGCGTAACACCGGTTAGGGCGTACCCGGTTGCAGACATAACCCGATTAGAGTATAATCTGATTGGGTCGTAACGCCGGATTGGGGTGCACCCCGGTTTAACGGAATAGACACCCGAAACGGAATGCCCACACACAACGCCCCGGCATGTTTTATTTTCGTAGATTTATCAGCAATGGAATTTGAAACAAAATATATTACCCCTGATATCAAACTATCGGAATTTATCGGCAAATCCTTCAGAGTAGAGGTCATGTTCGAACATCACATGCTGGTCTGGTTCATCTCCGGTGAAACTAAGATCATCCAGGCGGATGCCACATACACTTTCAACGCCGGCGATACCTTCCTGATCCCACGCAATCAGCTCGCTACTGTCATCAATTACCCCAAGGATGGTCTGCCACACAAAGCGGTAGCCATGCATCTTACCAAAGAACGCTTAACCGATTTCTATTCCCGACATAAGGCTGTTAATGCCGGAAGAGTACAGCCACTGCAGAAGGTCTATCGCTTTACAAAACATCCACTGCTGGAAAGCTGCCTGGCATCGCTTATCCCCTATTTCGACCTGGGCGACAAACTGCCTCCGGATATCGCCACTATCAAAATTGAGGAAGCGATCAGCATCTTAAGATCCATTGATAAAGATGTAGATGGGTTACTCGCCAACTTCGAAGAGCCTGGTAAGATCAACCTGGCAGATTTCATGGAACGGCATTTTATGTTCAACATGACGCTGGACAGGTTTGGTTATCTCACCGGCCGCAGCCTGGCAACATTCAGAAGAGATTTCAAAAAAGCGTACAACACCACTCCGCAGAAATGGCTGACAGAAAAACGGCTCGAGCTGGCACATTACCAGATCGCTGAACAACGACGAAAACCTATTGACGTATATGTAGAAGTAGGCTTCGAAAACCTTTCACATTTTTCGTATGCCTTTAAAAGCCACTTTGGATATCCGCCGAATGCACTGCTGGAAAAAAAGTAATGGGGCTTTCTCCTGTACGATCATCTTTCATCAAAGATGTTGAGGTAGTGTACTTCCACGTAATCATATTTCTTGAACAGCTCAAACTGTGATCTGTCGCAATAGGCATAGATAAAGTTATCATCATCCGGTCTTAGCAGGCAATACTTCTCCTCCTTGTCCCTTAACAGTTTATTGAACATCATTCCCAGCTCATAGAAATTCCATTTATCCAGGTGTTCCACTGTCTGGAAGGGACCAGCAGTAAAGACAACTCTCATCCTGTTGGAAACAGGGTCGGCCGGTGATTTGATATTTAATTGAATAGTATTTCCCGGGTTGATGTTTAATACCTTCTCCAGCTCTTCACGTAGCCATTTCGGCGCTTCCTTATCTGCATACACCGGCAGGTAATGCCTGCCATCGTACAGGTCCGACTGGTATCGCAGGTTCAGTTCCTCCAGTGTCAGGCGCACAGGGATCTGTGGTATGTCTTTCGCTTTATCAGGGAAGAGGGGCAGATAATTATCAGCATCTCCCAGCACTGAATAACCGGGTATGCTATTCAACACTTCCTGGCGACTGGCGAACGCAAGGTATAAACAGGACTTATTAAATGATTCGTTTGCGCCAGCAGTACTTAGAAGCGGTACGATACCATATCCATTGAAACGGTGTATCAGTCGGGTATTGACCATTTTGACGAAATCAACGATAAAGCCGTCTAACCTGTCTATATAGTCATCATACAGCATACGCTCCGTATGTCGTGTTAGTCCGTCTGAAAGCTCTATTTCAAGCAGAGCCTCATCATTAGTTTTCAGCACGATCCTGCAGCTAGGGTCATTAATGGCAGCCAGTACACTGTTGAGATGTTTGATCAGTTCGGGCACAAACCATTCATGGTGGTCGGGGAACTCTTTCTTCACGGCATCGCCGTGGAAGAAACGGATAGTTTGTTTTTCAGGCATAAGAGATTATACAACGAACACAAAATAAAAAATTAGGATAATTATTTCCTGTTTTTTTTATCTGTTGCAACGCTATAAAATATCGGAGTTCTCTTTACCTATTCGCTCCTCTTCCTTGCCTGTTAAGACTCCTCCTGATGCTTGTTCACCGACTGTTCATGCCTCTCCGGCGAAAAACAATAGGTATTTCCTCTCAGGCCAGCTAGTTTCGGGCCTTGAGTCATTAACCTCTCCCTGATACAGGGGATTATTGTTGAATCGTCATGCAGACTTCATTCAATTGCATATGCGTATTAGTAAACGAACGACTGTAACACTACTGACAGGCATTTCGCTTGTACAAATCATCGCCTGCGGCGGTAAGAAAAACAATACTGCAAAAAACGAGGTAAAGACTTACCCGGTCATGCAAATGGCTTATCAGCAGGCAGAGATAGACAACGATTATCCTGCTACTATTCAGGGTATTCAGAACATTGAAATACGCCCCAAGATTGACGGTTACGTGGAAGATATTTATGTAGATGAAGGGGCCGCTGTAAAGAAGGGACAATTGCTCTTCCGCATCAATGCGCCGCAATATCAGCAGGCAGTAAAAACAGCGGAAGCAAACATTGAAATAGCGCGTGCAGATGTGAATGCCGCACAGATGGAACTGAACAAGGTAAAGCCGCTGGTAGACAAAGACATCGTCAGCAAATATGCTGAGGAAGCAGCCGAGTACACACTGCAATCCAAGCAGGCAGCGCTTACACAGGCCAGGGCCGCATTAAGCAATGCGCAAACAAACTTCAGCTACACCTCTATATATAGTCCTGCCGACGGCGTGATCGGCATACTACCTTATAAGATAGGTAGTCTTATCAGCAGTACAACACCGAACCCTTTAACAACCGTATCCAATATCAGCAAGATCTATGCTTACTTCTCCATCAACGAGAAACAGGGGCTGGATTTCTTTGCTACATCAAAGGGGAAAACCATGCAGGAAAAGCTGGCAACGCTTCCTCCTGTAACATTAGTTCTTGCCAACGGAACATTGCTTCCCGACAAAGGAAAGGTAGAGACAGCGAGTGGTCTGATTAATACTCAGACCGGTGCATTGAATATGAGAGCTACCTTTCCCAATCCGGGAGGTCTGGTCCGCAGTGGCAGCAGCGCCCTTGTACGTATTCCGGAAAAAATAGACACTGCGTTGTTAGTCCCCCAGAAAGCCACCTACCAGATACAGGGAAAATTATTCGTGTATGTGCTGGGAGAAGGTAATAAGGTCAGGTCTGTAGAGGTGACCTCCTCCGCATCTGCCGGACAGGCATTTATTATCACAAATGGGATCAGGCCGGGCGACAAAATTGTGGCGGATGGCATATCAAGCTTAAGGGAAGGCCTGGTCATAAAACCCAAACCCATCAGCGCAGCTGATGCACTAACTGCCTTGTGACAATAATACTGCCTATTAAAATGATGATATGTTAAAGCGATTTATAGAACGGCCGGTATTATCCACGGTAATATCCATCATTATCGTGACGCTTGGCGTACTCGGACTGGTATCATTACCGATATCACAATATCCTGATATAGCGCCTCCGACGGTGCAGGTGCAAGCTACTTACAGCGGTGCAAATGCCGATGTGGTAATGAAGAGCGTGATCGTTCCTTTGGAGCAACAGATCAATGGCGTGGAGAATATGGACTATATCACCTCCACCGCTGGTAATGATGGCAGCGCCAATATCACTGTCAGTTTCAAGATAGGCAGTGATCCCAATATGGCGGCCGTGAATGTACAGAATGCTGTATCCCGTGCTACACCTTTGTTGCCACAGGAGGTAACCCGCGCAGGTGTGACAGTACAGAAAAAACAGACAAGCACCCTGCTCATCTTTGCATTGTACAGCGATAATCCCGCCTTTGACCAGACCTTCATCCAGAACTATGCGTCCATTAACGTACTGCCAGTTATCAAGCGTATACAGGGTGTAGGCGATGCCTCATCTTCCAGTACCATGGATTATTCCATGCGTATCTGGCTGAACACAGATGCCATGGCATCTTATGGGCTGGTACCTGCAGATGTCACAGCTGCGCTGGCGGATCAGAATATCCAGGCAGCACCTGGACAGTTTGGTGAGCAGGGAAAGCAAGCTTTCCAATATGTGATCGCCTATCCCGGTACCTTGACAGATCCCTCACAGTTCGGCGATATTGTGATACGTTCCAACCTGCGGGGCCGCATTCTTCGCTTAAAAGATATTGCACGCGTAGAACTGGGCGCATTAAGTTACTTCAACCCGGGCCGTGTGAACGGACATCCCGGGGTTTCTGTCAACGTCGCACAGGTAGCAGGCTCCAACGCCCACCAGGTGATCCAGCAAACACTGGAAGCCCTGCAACAGGCTTCAACAAGTTTTCCGACTGGTCTTAAGTATGCGGTGCTACAGAATGCTGACGACTTCCTGACGGCCTCCATCGACAAAGTATTACATACACTGGCTGAAGCGTTTATACTGGTATTTATCGTCGTATTTATCTTCCTGCAGGACTTCCGTTCCACGCTGATACCAGCTATTTCAGTGCCGGTAGCTATTATCGGTACTTTCTTCTTCCTGAAGTTATTTGGGTTTACCATTAACCTGCTGACGCTCTTTGCCATTATACTGGCGATAGGTATTGTCGTAGATGATGCTATTGTGGTAGTGGAAGCGGTGCATGCCAAACTGGATGGAGGGTATGAGTCTGCGGAGAAGGCCAGCGTGGATGCACTCAGCGAAATATCGGGGGCGATCATCTCCATTACCCTGGTGATGTCTGCCGTATTTATTCCAGTTAGTTTCATCGGCGGTTCTTCAGGCGTATTCTACAAACAGTTCGGCCTCACGCTGGCAACTGCTATTGTACTTTCGGCTATCAATGCACTTACTTTAAGCCCGGCGCTGTGTGCATTGTTCCTCACACCTCATCATGAAGAGCATAAGAAAAAAAGCCTTTTCCAACGCTTCCACACCGCATTCAATACCTCCTTCGCACAGATGACCGCCCGGTACAGTAAGGCGGTCGCTTTCCTGGCAAAGAAGGTATGGATACCGCTCTCGATACTTGCTATCTTTTGTACCATATTATATTTTCTTTCGAAAAGCACGCCCACGGGCTTTGTGCCTGATGAAGACCTTGGCGCTGTCAACTGTAATATAGCCCTTCCTCCGGATGCATCTCTTGACAGGACGGACGCCGTTGCACGAAAGGTAGAAAAGATTGCCGGCACCATCCCGGAGGTGAATAGTATACTGGTAGTAACGGGTCGCGGACAACTATCCGGCAACGGTAACAACTATGCTTTAGTGGTCATGCGGCTTATCCCTTGGTCACAACGGAAACGGAATGTACAGGCGATCATTAAAGAGTTGTTTGCAAAGACGGCAGATATTACGGAGGCCGAGATCAAGTTCTTCGCCCCTCCTACCATCCAGGGTTTCGGCGCTACCAATGGATTTGCATTCCAGTTACAGGACAAAACAGGCGGTAGCATCGCCAGCTTTTACAAAGTGGGTAAGGATTTTCTGTCAGCCCTGAATGATCGTCCGGAGATACAGTTTGCCACCACCTCATTCAATCCCAATTTCCCGCAATACACGATGACCATCAATGTGCCGAAAGTGAAAGAGGCGGGACTGAATGTGACGGATATTACAGGCGCTATGCAGGGATATTACGGCGGAATATATGCCTCCAGTTTTAACGAGTTTGGCCAGCAATACCGCGTAATGGTACAGGCGTCACCGGAATTCCGTACAACGCCGGAAAGTCTGAATGCAGTGTTTGTACGTACGCAGGATGGTCAGATGGTGCCTATCACTGAATTCGTGACGCTGACGCAGACCTACGGGCCTCAGACTATTACCCGTTTTAATCTGTTCAATTCCATCAGCGTGAACGGTACGCCCAACCCATCCTATAGTTCAGGACAGGCTATCGGCGCCATACAGGCAGTGGCGGCAGAGACACTACCACAGGGCTATAGCTTCGAATATTCCGGTATCACAAGAGAGGAACTGATGGGGGGTAGTCAGACGGTATTTATATTCCTCCTCTGTCTTGTTTTCGTGTTCCTCTTACTGAGCGCTCAGTACGAAAGTTACCTGTTGCCTTTTGCCATATTGCTGACCATCCCTGTCGGGATAGCAGGGACCTTCCTGTTCATCAATCTCTTTGGCATCAGTAACAACATCTACGTACAGATCACGCTCATCATGCTGATAGGGTTATTGGCCAAAAATGCGATTCTGATAGTGGAATATGCCCTTGAAAGGAGAAAGGCGGGCATGGATATCGTTGAAGCAGCTGTTAAAGGCGCAGAAGCCAGATTACGGCCTATTTTAATGACGTCTTTTGCCTTCATCCTGGGACTTGTGCCCCTGATGCTTGCCACAGGTGCAGGCGCAAACGGTAACCGCTCTATTGGCACCGGGGCTGTTGGGGGTATGCTGATCGGTACCACCTTCGGGATCTTTATCACACCTGTTCTGTTTATCCTGTTCCAGACCTTACAGGAAAAATTCAGGCGAAAAAAGCAAGTTATATGAAACGGCATTTCACACGGGATATTATCATCACTGGCATAGCTATGCTGGTCATGACATCCTGTTCCGTCAGCAGGAAGTATGAGTCACAAAATACGGCCGTAAAAGGGCTTTACAGAGATATTGACGAAACGGATACCAGCAATATTGCCAGTCTGCACTGGAAAGAGATCTTTACAGATACACTGCTGCAACAGCTGATCACTACAGGCATTCAGCAGAACCTGGACCTGCAGGCAGCCTATTCCCGCATCCGCCAGGCCGAAGCAACATATGACCAAAGCAGCATGCAATTCATCCCTTCCCTGGGCGTTAATCCAACAGCTACCTATGCAGGTTCCTCTGATCCACAGGCCCTCGGGAAAATTGTCACGCCTGCCCTGTATCAGACAATGCTCACAAGCAGCTGGGAGGCAGACATCTGGGGAAAACTAAGAAGCGCTAAAAGAGCCAGCCTAGCCAATATGCTGCAGGCCGGGGCAAATGCCAGAGCCGTGCAGACATCACTGGTGGCAGGCATCGCGGCCAGTTACTATACCTTGCTGGCCCTTGACCAGCAGCTGATCATCACACAGGAAAGTGTGAAGAACTGGCAGACGACGGTCGATATTATGAAGGAGCTTAAAACTGCCAATACCGTTACAGGGGCCGCTGTTGTGCAGAGCGAGGCGAGTAAATATGCCGTATCTGTTACCATTCCTGACCTGAAACGATCTATACGGGAAACAGAGAATCAACTGAACCTGTTACTGGGGAATGTTCCCGGGCCAGTCAAACGGGCAACGCTGGACAGCCAGCATCCCATTACGTTATTACAGACAGGTGTACCCGCGCAATTACTTGCCAACAGACCAGATGTACAGGCAGCAGAGTATAACCTGAGGTACTATTTTGAACTGACGAATGTAGCACGGAGTTATTTCTATCCATCCCTGACACTCAGTGCGTCTGCCGGGTATGGAGGGTTAAGTTCTTTCTGGGGAGCGGGTTCCTGGCTCAGTAACCTGACGGCTGGATTAACACAGCCCATTTTCAGCCAGGGCCTTAATAAAGCAAGGCTGCGAGCTGCCAGAGAACAACAGCAGCAGGCAGCCCTGAACTTTAAAAACACGGTATTAACAGCCGGAGAAGACGTGTCCAATGCCATGTACTCCTACCAGATGGCAGGGCAAAAGGCAGCAGACAGAAACCTGCAACTGGAAAACCTGAGGAAGTCAGTAGAATATACCCAGGAACTGGTACGCTACGGCTTCGCTAATTACACGGAGGTACTAACAGCGCAGCAAAACTTACTGGTGGCACGACTCAACAAAGTGAACGACCACCAGCAACAACTGCTGGCCATTGTATCCTTATACCGTGCATTGGGAGGCGGCTGGAGGTAAGCCGCCCCGTATTAGAATACATCCAGTATCATCAGTTTCTTCTCTCCTGCCGGAACAGACCAGCTGATCTCCTTTCCCTTCTGAAAGCCCAGTAAGGCCGTACCAATAGGCGCCAGCACTGATATCTTATTCTGACTGATATCTGCTTTGTCGGGCGTCACTACGGTAATAGCCAGTATCCGTTCTGTTTCCATATCCTTGACAACAGCAGTGGAATTCAGGCCTACTACGGTATCAGGAAAGTTCTCTTTACTTACCAGCCGGGCTTTTCTTAACTCTGTTGCCAGTTCCGTTACATTATTTTTGTCGAATGATTGCGGATTGCCGTTCCGGATGTATGTTGTGAGGATATCAAAATCCTCCTTCTTTATTACCAATTGTTCTTTTTCCATTTTAATTAGGTTTTGATTTAAATGATAATTCGGAAATCAATTCGGGCCGGGTTGTATTTGGTGGGCGAATCGATTTTCACCGGGTTGTACCCGCATGGGCGGATCGATTTCCCCGGGTTGAAAACCCGGGGCTACAGACAATTGGACTCCTACGGAGTCCTATTATGTTTTGTTCATTTTGTTTTGTTAATAGCGCGTTAGTCCCGCTGATCTGTCAGGCGCTTTTCTTCAGAGAAACGGGCAACATCTTGGACAGGATCACCTTCCATTTTTCTGCTTTATCTTCCAATTCACGAAGCTTATTGATATTATCTTCTGCCTGTTTGAAAAAAGGAATATCAGCAGGTTGCTTTTCTATAAGGAACCTGAAATGTAAGGTCATCCTTTCAAGATACTGCTCCAGCCTTCTCTTTCTCAGGCCATTTACATGAATACGACCATATTGTTTTTTCACTGAACAGTTACTTACCTGGTTCAGGTCAATGACATATTCTGTAAGCGTCCCGCTACTGGTACCGTTCAATACCAATAGCTTTCTCTGTATACCATCCAGGCCGATGATGCAATTCCTTAATACCTCCTGGCTTGAGAAGGTAAGGTCATACTTTGTTCCGAGCCTGCTGAAATAATCAAGCAATCTTTTCATCTTTCTACGTTTTTGTCTGTTTCGAATAGCTATCAGCAACCCGTAACATAAAAATGTAGCTGCTGAAAGCAGGATAAACACATCTGCGAATGACATGATAGTTTTTTACAGCGCAGTACGATCACTTGCTCCGGGCGAAGCTGAACAACAGCAATACCGGCGTGGTGATGCATAATATAAAATACCATTTAGGACTGGCGATCATGCCCCGCTCCATTGAAATAGCGCTTAATACGGCCAATAGCGCGACAGCTCCGCCAGCTGAAACACGTTGTTTCCGGTACATGGCAATAACTTTTACACGTTAATTACTAACAGTAAATAAAGTTGAAATACAATTATCCCAGGCTATTGGAGTAATCAGGCCTGGGCAAACCTGTTAAAGTCTTTAAAGTTGGAGAAATAGTACAGGTCTACACAAAAGGGGATAAATTCCGGGAAGGACCAGGTAAAACAGTTGCTGATATCAGGTATAACGTACCTGACAGCATCTGTAGTGTTAATATGGGAACTCTTCCGGATCATTTATTCAAACTTACTAAATAAATCTGTTATAAAAACATCAAATATTTAATGGAATGTTAATTGTTGCTCCATTGTACTAACTTTAAGCGCATGAAGGCAGGTATGTTTTTACGCAGCACATCACTCCAGGATGACACCTATTTCGAACAGGCTGTTATTTTCATTACCGAACATAACGAAAAAGGCGCTATGGGCTTCGTTGTCAACAAACTTTTCCCCCGGAGGATCAATGAACTGGTAGAGTTCAAAGATAGTGTACCCTTCCCTCTACATGAGGGCGGACCCGTAGATCAGGAACACCTGTTCTTCATACACCAGCGCCCTGACCTTATAAAAGGAGGCGACCCGGTGACAGGTAATATCCACCTGGGTGGCGATTTCAAGGCAGCCATGCAATATCTCAACAACAATACCATTACGGAGAAAGATATCCTGATCTTTATCGGCTATTGTGGCTGGGACGACCAGGAACTGGAAGCAGAGATTGCCGAGGGCAGCTGGGAGCTGGCCGAAGAGCCGTCCGTCAGCCTCTTTACTGGTAGGTAGGCCCCGCCCTGGATTTGATTGATTTAATCCAGGTATACTGGAATAGTTTACAGCTGTAACATTTGTGGCGCGATGGTCGTTCTACAACGACACGTCCATGTTAAACTATATTATTGCTGTATCATGAAACATTTTTATCTCCTTCTTTCTGCTGCATTCTTATTTGCAGCCTGCTCCAAAGATAAATTCGACCCTTCGAAACCTAAAGATGGCCAGGAAGTAGAAGTCTTCCTTGACCACTACACGACAGCTGGAGATCCACGGATATTCCACACCGATAGAGACCATTCCCTTTATACCTATTTGCACAAATTCGATGAACGGGAAATTGGTTACACCTATGTAATTAAAGCCAGAGTGGTTGTTTCGCCACCGAGCTGGCAGGATTCCCCTCTTTATACTTTGGATTATATCAAAACACTTGCTAAGGAAAAATACCAGGGAAAAGATACTTTTGCGCTGCCATTATTTGGATGGACTGGCGGCGGCTCTGATGCCTTCTTCCTGAGAAAGGATGCCGGCAAATATTCTTATCTGGGTTTCCAACTTACACCTGCCGATGCCACCGTTCAGCAGGATCTTGACACAGCGCTCGTAAAGGGACCACCAATGACAACCTCCGCAGGTCCATGGACTGCCTTTAAGGTATTTGTGCAGCATGATCCCGCCAACTATACCAAGGGATATATCGTGCACAGAGTGCAGCTTCCATAGAACAACATTTGTTACTGAAATAAAAACGAGGCACATCTGACAATCAGGTGTGCCTCGTTGTGTAATTGCATGTGCTAAACTTTGACTATCTTCAATACCTCTATTGAGGCTGTTGGTTAAAAAGTTCACGTCTTACACTTCAAATACAACATCTCTATGTCAATCAGATCCCTCCTTACCTGCTTGCTCTTCTTACTCCTGTTGGGTACAAGCTTATACGCACAGCAGGAAAGCCCTTATTCCGCTAAGTTATCAACACGCCCGGCCGGCATTCAAGACTGCCGATAAACCCGCTACGGGACTTTTTCGTAACTTTAGAAAAAAACAGTACATGGAGAATAAAGGGCTGCTTTTTATTCCGGATATAAGTGGCTTTACCCGTTTTGTGAACGAAATAGAGATCGATCATAGCCGGCATATCATACAGCAATTACTGGAGGTACTGATCAATGCGAATAATACCGGACTTGAGATCTCAGAGATTGAAGGAGACGCCATTCTGTTCTATAAATTCGGAGAACCGCTGGAACTGGAAGCATTATATAAACAGGTGGAAAGGATGTTCTGTGAGTTCCACCGGCATCTGAATGCATATGATAGCCGCAAAATATGCCAGTGCAGAGCCTGTGTATCCGCTGTAGGTCTTACCCTGAAGGTCATCACTCATTATGGCGAATTTACCACCTATAACGTGAAGAACTTCAGCAAGCTGATAGGGAAAGATGTGATCGTTGCCCATCAGCTCCTGAAAAATGATATAGCGCAACATGAATACTGGCTGGTAACAGACAACCTGTTGCAGGATACGCCTCCCACCGGACTGGCAACATGGATGAAGTGGGACGCCAGCGCTAAACAGACAGAAACAGGCGAAATCCCCTTTCACTACACCCAGCTAAGCCAGTTAAGGGAAGAACTACCGCCTGAACCGGATCCGCAACTGGAACTTTCCGACAAGGTTAAAGTCGTATCTGTATTCAAGGATTATGATGTAGATATTAAAACGCTCTGTTTTACAGTCGTACACTTCGAGTTCCGCCACCAATGGCAGATTGGATTAAAAGAAGTGAATGAGGTAGAGCATTTTCTGCCCGGCGTAGGCAGTCGCCACCAGCATGTAATGGAAAATGGACAGAAGATAATGATGTTTACCAGCAGCTTTTACTATAATCCGGAAGAAAAGATATTATTTAGCGAGACCGACGAAAAACGAAAAAGCTCGACCTATTACACCATCACAAAAGCACCTGACGGACGTTCCCGTTTAATATTGGATATCTACATCCCTAAAAATCCGGTACGACAGCTATTGTTTAATCTTTTCGAGAGAAATGCGCTCCAGGCTAACCTGCGGGAATCCCTGAACAGGCTGGAACCTATCGTAAAAGAGATGGTATTACCGCTGGAATTTTAACACACCACTGTTTTCCGCCTGTCACCGACAGGCAGGAAAATCAGTCCCCTGCCCTGCTCCGTTACCGAAAAGGGCAATTTCAGACCATTCCAGCGGCTATTTAACAAGTTATGGCACGCAGGGGTTCTACGCGTTCTGTAACTCCGTAATTTCTATCTTTCTCATCTGCATCAGTGCCTCCTGTGCCTTCTGGGGATTATGAGATTTAAACAGCAACTGGCCAATGTTTTTTGGCACCACCTGCCAGCTGATGCCGAAAGGGTCTTTACACCAGCCACACAGTCCTTCCTCACCGCTTTTCGTGAAAGCATTCCAGTAATAGTCGATCGTCTCCTGGTCATCACACTCCAGCACCAGGGAAACACCTTCTGTAAAGGTCATATGCTGGGGCACACCACTATCCATTGCCATCAGCAGATGACCATTAAGCGTAAATTGCGTATGCTGGATCTGACCAGTCATCGGTCCTTCTGAATAGCGAAGGAGACCGTCATTCTTATAAGCCGGGAAAGTTCTTTCGTAGAAATCAAGCGCCTGCTGGCACTGCCCTTGCTGGGCCTGGCCGAACATCAGCGTAGGTACAAGTTTGTTATATTTCCAGTCATCTGCACCATAATACAATTGCCAGCTAACGCCATAACGGTCTTCTATCCAGCCATAACTGGCACTCCATGGATAGCTATCCAGTTGCATAAATATTCTGCCGTCTTCGGCCAGTTTTTCCCATATCTGTGCGATAGCGACCTTGTCGTTAGATACCCACATAAAAGAGAGTGCAGGATTGGGCTTATACATGGGGCCTCCATTCAGACCCATTATTTCAGTACCATCCAGTAGCGCTTTGACGACTATGGGATTCTCATCTGTGATCCTGGAATTGGGGAAAACCGACACATAAAAATCAAATGCCTCTTTGGCCTTCCCGTCAAACCATATACAAGGAAAGATATTGGTGTTCGATGAAGCGTTCATGATGCATTATTTTGCTATCGAATTTAACCAATTGTCCGATGACCATGAAATTCAATTCATTGTTTAGCAATATCCTTATCCCTCCCCTCGATCAGGAACGAATGAAAATTCTGCAGTAATGCATCAGAAGTATTCGAGTTGGTGAAGATGGCATATCCCATTTTAAGGTCCTTATACACTTCAAACCGGCATTTAAAATCCCCGTTATTACCACCATGGCCAAATGTTTTACCGAAAGGTGTTTCCCTTATCTCAAGGCTCATGCCCATATAGGTAGGTACCTTTGGTTTATGCGTCCATCCGGAGAAGTCATATTCCGACTGCTTCGACATAATGGTATTATAGGTTTCCGGCTTCAGCCCTTTCTGCTCTAACAGAAATAACATAAACCTCGTGAAGATCAGCGCTTCTGTATGCATAGAATAAGCCATACCTGGTTTTTCCGGCAGGTCGTTGTTACTTGGCCGTCCATCGAAGTGACCATATGCCACTACGCGTTGCAGGGAATCATTCTTTGAGAAAAACGTATGGTATAGTCCGACAGGCTGGATCACCTCTTCCTGCAATACCTGCTCTACGCTTTTACCCGTGATCTTTTCCACTACCATTTTGAGGTATTCAAAGCCTTCTCCTGAATAGCCAAAAGCTGTTCCGGGCGTAAATTTAATACTTAGTTTACCATCACGCCAGTTCGGGAAACCAGTACGATGTGTCAGTACATGTCTTGCTGTGATCAGCTTATAACGGTCATCATATTCTATATCCTTGTAAGGAAGATATTGGTATAAAGGTTTGTCGAGATCAATCACTCCACGTTCTGCCAATCGTTCAACAGCCAAAGCAAACACAGGCTTTGTAACAGAGGCTGCTTCAAACAGTGTACTGTCGCTTACCTTTTGACCAGTCATCGTGTTGGTAACCCCATATGTTTTATGATAAACCACTTTGCCATCCTTGATCAGTGCCAGTGAAACACCCGGTATTCCATAATACTCGCGATAGGCTTCAATAAAGCTATCTACCTTACCAGGATTATCTGCCGTAAAATCAAACAGTACACCTTTATCAGGGATCAGGTCTGGCACAGGCGATAATGGGAGAACAAAATCCGGCGCGATTACTTTTTGCCCTGGTTTCGCCACAACGATAAGTGGTTCTTTAGCGACAACCGAATATAGCTTATCATCCGATTGATAATAATGGCTGGGAAATGAAAGCTCATATTTTCCGGCGGGAATTACTATTGAATAATTGCCTACGCTATCTACTTCAGCTGAAGTCCAGAGTTTTGGGTTCTCTAAAGACTTCAGACGCACCTGGCCGGGTAGTTTCACAGCTGTATGCTGGTCCCAGCTCACCTTGCCAGAAACGGTGGACAATTTTGCGCCATTGGGCAGGAAGATAATATCGCCCAGGCTATTCGGATTCATATATTTATCATATCCTTTTCCCCAGTCTGTCCAGGAGAAACTTCCATCTTTGTCCATGTCCATTACATTAAAATCAAAGCCCACCGACTTTCCAACCGTCAGCTCATTTCCCAGCTGTATACGCCACTCGTAATAGCGCATATCTCCTTTCCGGACCATAGCCACCTCTGCAATCTTCCAGGAGGCCGTACTGGCGAAAGGATCATAGAACGCGTTATTGATATTACGGAGTTTCTTACTGTACATAAATGAGGCAACGCCTGAACCAGACATCAGATGGCGGGCATCAATGCTTACCTGAAGACCATCCTGGGTATTCCACCTTACATTCTCAGAGGTATCTTCCACAAAGTCGTCATCCCGTATCGTAAAGGCCACATACAATGACTGGTCTTCAAGCCGGTAACCCAACTGGAAGAATCCGGAGAAATCAGCGTCGTCTTTGGGTTTGGTTTCCGAAAGATTCATTGCGACCATGTACTTTGCCGCATCTTTCGGCCAGTCTGAAAAGTCGCCATCAACAGTAATCTTTCCAAGGGGATAAGCAAACGCTACACTCCCGTTGTGGGCCAGTGAGGGAATGCAAAAGTGGATGCATAATACTGCAATGCATACTGCTTTAAGAGATGGAATTGACATGTTCAACAATTTTAAAGGTAAAGTGATAGTTCCGTTGAACGAAATAGTGGTTGCAATAAGGACACTTTAGCTATAAAAAGGTTGCATGTACGGGGTAGATTTTCCCTGTGTTCAGGAATTTATCACCTTTTTCACCGTAGAAAGGAGCTGCTGCCTGCCCTTCTTCGGATGGATAAGGTGCAGCTTTCCGGGTAGCAGGGTATGGGAGGGGCCGTTCTTATACCAGCGTTTTCCTCATTTCCATCAGGGAAAAAGAAGAACGGGCTGCCGAGGATTTGTTGGAAAACGGCACTTCATTGCCGGTAGGTTCGAAACCTTTACGCCGGTACCAGTCGATCAGCTCCTTCCGCTTGTCTATGACGGTGATTGTAATAGTATTATACTGGTGTTCCCTGGCGAAGGCCTCGCTATACTGTATCAGGCGACTGCCGATACCGGCAGTCTGTACCCCTGGTAACACCGATAACATGCCGAGATATAATGTCGTTTCCTTTTTCTCCAGTAATACACTGCCCAATATCACGGACTGCATGTCGCAACATTTAAATATCGTTACGCCTGGCCGGCTGATAAGGTCAAGTAAGGCTGCTTCTGTGGTTCTCTCTCCTTCTACCAGGTGCCCTTCAGAGGTCCAGCTTTTACTGCCTGCTTCACCTTTATAAGCACTATTGATAAGCTGCGTTACGGCGGGAATATCTGCTGCTGTAACGGGAGATATTGTATAAACTTCCTGAGTCTGTTGCATGCCTTAAAATACTACTTCCGGTAATATTATGCAAGTCGTCTTATACCGGACACTCAAGAAGGCATTATCAGGTATTCCGCCGCAACATCAGACTACATCATGGCTCCTGCGCGCCGGAAATAATCAGAATACAGATGGTGCATTAAAATACAGCGTTACCCTACTTATTCTCATTTGCAGGGGTAAAATTTTAATACCCATTCTTTAGATATCCTTTAGTATTTTCTTATCTTTCGCGCTGTCAAAAACAACGTTATGAGATCTGCCAGCGCTACTATTACCTGTATATTTTCTTTTTGCCTGCTAACAACGAATGCTTCAGCCTTCGCAGGAAACTCTCCTATAGCCGACACCGGTATAGTAGCCGACGGCGCCACGCCTCAACTGATCTCCAGGAACTTCTCCTTTACCGAAGGACCAACAGCTGACAGGCAGGGGAATATCTATTTTACAGATCAGCCTAACAATAAGATCTGGAAATACGGCATTGATGGCCATCTCTCCGTTTTTATGGACAGTGCAGGCAGATCAAACGGCATGTACTTCGATAAAAAAGGAAACCTGTATTCCTGTGCTGACGAAAAAAACCAGCTTTGGATGATCTCTCCTCGTAAAAAGATTACTGTATTGATAAATGATCTCAACGGTAAAAAGCTGAACGGGCCTAATGATCTCTGGGTATCTCCACGTGGAGATGTCTATTTCACAGATCCATACTATCAACGCAGTTGGTGGACGAGGACGAAGCCTGAAATAGCAGGAGAGAAAGTATATGTTCTGCTACATGGCAGCAGAAAAGTAATACCTGTTGTAGATACCCTGCAGCGCCCTAACGGCATCGCCGGTACAGCAGATGGTAAATACCTGTATGTCTCAGATCTTAATGGAGGAAAAACTTACCGGTATACTATTAATAAAGGTGGCGCCTTAAGCAATGCACAGCTCTTTGCGAATATGGGCTCTGACGGGATGACAACGGATAACCAGGGGAATGTATACCTCACCGGCAAAGGTGTTACTGTTTTTAGTAAACAGGGCGTACAGATTGCCCATATCCCTATTCCTGAAGGCTGGACTGCCAATGTTGCTTTTGGTGGCAAAGACAGGAACAAATTATTTATCACTGCATCAGAGGCAATATATATACTCGATATGAAGGTGAAAGGAGTTGAATAATATTTTCTGACTATCTTCGTCCCCATTAATAACTTATGCCCCTGAACTTCACCACATTAACCCTAAGGGACGCGATAGAACAGGAACTACTAACTTCACTCGCTACAGACTTCGACATGCTGGAAGATGGCGCTGACTCGAAGAGGAAGAATAAAATCATTAATCGCTTAAAAAAAGAATGGCGCCTGCAAGATACAGGCGCCATTCTTTTTAAACGTATTATTGCTGTTTCTTTAGGGAATATTTCAGCCCAACATTACCGGAGACGGTGCTGGTAACTGAATACCATTTATTCTCGTCACTGAGCAGCACCTCATAGTTTACGCCCGCCTTATTGGTAATTTCTGTAACACCTTCAATATGCCTGTCGCGGTATTTTTTCTTCACCGCTCTCAGTACTGTCAGTGGTAGCTCCTTCTCGCCACAATACCGAAGCGAATAGACTAATGTACCTTGTTTATCGTACCAGATCCGGTACTGGCTATCGTCCTGTACGAAGCAAACCACATCATAGGCGCCATCTTCGGTCCATCTGATGTATTGTGCCTCGGGGAAGGTGTGATTGAAAAGGCGTAATACAGTCTCATTGGGAGCTGCAAACAAAGATAATTGTGAGCAGAAGATTATTGCTGCTATCAGTACAATTCTTTTCACATTCAACATTGGATGAAAAACAGCTACACGTAAAAAAGTAATCCGTTTCATGGTTTCAGATTTTATGAAAAACAATTTTGTTGTTGATGATGTAAAAGTAGTACGGGTCACAACTTTAAAATTGTATAAAACGGAATAAGGCTTCTTTTGCGTTGAGATGCTATTTCTATTAATATTAAAAATGGAGCCTTACTCCCCTCCTGCTACTGTAGTACTTTTACCTTTAAAGATCTCCGCCAGCTTATCCGTTAATTCCTTCCCTCTCAGATTGCGTGCAATGATATTGCCATTGGGGTCTAACAGAAAGTTGGCTGGTATTGCGCGTATATTATATAGTTTCGCAGCTTCGTTATTCCATCCCTTCAAATCACTCACCTGTGTCCAGTCCAGCTGGTCTTTTTCAATAGCCTTAAGCCATGCTTCCCTTTGACTCGGGCCATCCAACGACACGCCCAATACAGTAAATCCGTTCTCCTTATATTGTTTGTGAGCAGCCACTACGTTCGGATTTTCTTTCCGGCATGGTCCACACCAGCTTGCCCAGAAGTCCAGCAGCACATATTGCGATCTGAAATCAGAAAGCTTCACTGTCTTTCCATCGGGAGTATTCTGTTGAAAATCGGGAGCCGCTTTACCGATCTGGGTATTCCTGACAGCCGCCAGCCGGACGAGTATGTCTTTTGCCAGTGGCGCTTTTTTCAATGCAGGTGAAAGTTGTTTATAAGCCGTTTCAATTTCGCTGTTGAGTTCTGCTTCAGCGGTGGCCTGCGACAGGCAGACCAGGCTAAAATAGGCATCCAGGTGCTTCTTCGCAAAATCCAGTCGAAGCTGGTTCTCCTCTTTAAAAAGCAGTTTTTCCCGTGCTTCAAAACCCGCATGCACCTTTGTGTCCTTTTTTTGTTCCTCCGGCAATGCATCAAACTCTTTATATAAGGCGTCAAACTTGTCCTCAACAGGCTTTAATAAAGCCAGGACCTCCCTATTCAGGCTATTGGTGACAGAGCCTTTAATCTCCAGGTGTTTCAGCGAGTCCGGCGCTGTCATTGAGAACGTTGCCGGCTCCAGGTAAAACCGGAAATAATCCATAGACTCTCCCTGCGCAAGCTTGTTGACATGAGGGTTCCTGTTAAGGAACAGGGAGGAGTAAACAGGATACTGCAATTTGCCTTTCAAGGTAAAGCGTCCTTCCTGTACAACAACTGAGTCAGTTATTTGTTGATCCTCCAGATTGTACACCAGGAAGATCTTATCTCCATTCTTCAAGGCATCCACCTTCCCCTCGATCTTAAAGGAGCCCTGTGCCATCAGCATTGAGGGAAACAATAAAAGTGCTGTCAGCAACTGCTGTATCCTGATGCCAATTCCGGAATGTGCTGATGGATCTGTATACAGAATATCTTGTAACTTGTCTTTCATGATCTATTTACGTGTACCTGGGTTAAGAGATGGGTTGATATGCAAATTAACCGTATTCTTTCGTATCCTCTCCGGAATAAATGATACATGCACATCAGGGCTGATATACGGTCGCTGAACAGGTCTGTCTCCGAAGATCAGCAGTAAACAGCTATTACAGCCCAATAAAGCCAATTTATCCTGATACCCTTCGCTATATCATAAGACAGACGATGTGGTCAAAAAAGGCTCCAAAAGCCTGAAATAAATCGTCCAGATAATTATCTTAGTAATTCACTTTTTATTATTAAACGATTGCTCATGCGTCTATCAGGTATTCCACTCTTATTGGCTCTATTCTTTTGCAGCAACACAGTATTTTCCCAGCAGCGGCCTAATGTCATTTTTGTACTGACGGATGACCTGGGGTATGCAGATCTTTCCTGTTATGGCAACCCTGTTATTAAGACACCTTTTTTAGACCGGATGGCCGGGATGGGGGTAAGAGCTACCAACTACGTTGTTACCAGTCCCACCTGCTCACCATCGAGGGCATCCTTACTCACGGGCAGATATTGCACAAGGCCTAATATTCCATTGCCACTGGCGCCTGGTTCACCATTGGGACTACCGGCAACAGAAGTAACAATTGCAGAAATGCTCAAAGCAGCGGGTTATAAAACTGCTATGGTCGGCAAATGGCATCTGGGCGATCATCAGGAGAACCTGCCTATGAACCAGGGCTTTGATTCTTATTTCGGACTGTTGTACAGTCATGACTATCGCCAACCATATGTAAAAAGCGACAGCACCATAAAACTGTATCGCAATTACACGCCTGCCGTTGTCAGGCCACACGATAGCACCTTAACACAGACATATACCAGGGAAGCTATCCAATTTATAAAAGAACAAAAAAAGGATAAACCCTTCTTTCTGTACCTGGCGCATAATATGCCTCACCTGCCGGTATACTTTGCAGCACACAAAAAGAACAGCAATCTGGAAAACGGTGGAGAACTGGGCGCAGTGATCGCGGAAATGGATGAGGGACTGGCTGCTATCTGGAAAATATTGGAACAACAAGGCCTCGCAGATAATACCATCTTTATGTTCTCCAGCGATAACGGACCATGGAATGATTATCCTTCCCGCATGTCTGACGACAGCGTTACAAAGTCTTTTCATACCGGTTATACAGGTGTATTCAGGGGAAGTAAAGCCACCACCTATGAAGGCGGCGTACGGGTACCTTTTATTGCCTACTGGAAGAATCATACACTTAAAGGTGCAACAGTCCATGCCGCGATGACCTGCCTGGATGTACTGCCCACACTTGCAGAATGGATACATTGTCCGCTGCCTGCCAACACGGTCCTCGACGGCCAATCTATCGCCACAGTACTTACCCGGAATAATGCGCCGGACAATCACCGGGAGATCTATTATGTACACAATAACATACCGGAAGTGGTACGCCAGGGTCCCTGGAAGCTGAGAAGGACCAAACCATCCGGGCAACCTGTCATTGAATTATTCAATCTTAATTATGATCCGGCAGAAAGAGTGAACCTGTCAAATGAACATCCGGAAATAGTAGCAAAACTCACTGCACTTTTAGCACAATATCCCGTAAATTAGACTGAGAAAATGTTTGTCTGTTTTCCCCGTATGTAAGAGGCATACGGGGAAATACCGGAATATACCATCCCCTGTCCACGTTTTATCCCTCCTTACCCCTGAAGATCGATATCCCTTCAGTAACAGATTTCATGATGCACCACAACCGGGGCATGAGTCAATGACATAGATTTTAACTATTAAATTATAAAATCAATTGATTTTGATTATTTCTACAATATCATACTTTTACCATTCTACACAAATACCAGGTGTAAAAACTGTTCATTTAACTTCATAAACCTCTTAAAAATGGAAAACGTACAGGATATTAGTAAATGCCCGTTTCATAACGGCACTATGAAGCAGAATGTTGGCGGTGGTGGCACCAGGAATCGTGACTGGTGGCCCAACCAGTTAAAGCTGAATATACTGCGTCAGCACTCCTCTTTATCAAACCCTATGGGTGAAGATTTTAACTATGCCGAAGCTTTTAAAAGCCTCGACCTGGAAGCAGTAAAAAAAGACCTGCATGCGCTGATGACAGATTCACAGGACTGGTGGCCGGCCGACTTTGGGCATTATGGTCCGCTGTTCATCCGTATGGCATGGCATAGCGCTGGTACCTATCGCGTATTTGATGGTCGTGGTGGTGGTGGCCAGGGACAGCAACGTTTTGCACCGCTTAACAGCTGGCCTGATAACGTGAGCCTCGATAAAGCCCGCCGCTTGCTGTGGCCTATCAAACAAAAATATGGCCGTAAGATCTCATGGGCTGACCTGATGATCCTTACCGGTAACGTGGCACTGGAATCAATGGGCTTCAAAACATTTGGTTTTGCAGGCGGACGTGCCGATGTATGGGAACCAAGTGAAGATGTGTACTGGGGTTCAGAACAGACATGGCTGGGTGGCGACATCCGTTATGCGCATGGCTCTCCCGGTGTAGTGGAAAATCATGGTGTACTGGTATCCGATGATGATGCAGACGGCGATATTCATTCCCGCAACCTGGAAAAACCACTTGCTGCTGTACAAATGGGTCTGATCTACGTGAACCCGGAAGGTCCTGACGGTAATCCTGACCCTATCGCTGCCGCCAAAGATATCCGTGATACATTTGGTCGCATGGCCATGAATGATGAAGAAACAGTTGCCCTGATAGCAGGTGGGCACAGCTTCGGTAAAACCCATGGTGCTGCTCCTGCAACCCATGTTGGCAAAGAGCCTGAAGCTTCCGATATCGAACTGCAGGGTCTCGGCTGGAGCAATAGTTATGGTTCCGGTAAAGGTGGCGACACGATCACCAGCGGACTTGAAGTTACATGGACTAAAACCCCTACCAAATGGAGTAATAACTTCTTCGAAAACCTTTTCGGCTTTGAATGGGAACTGACCAAGAGTCCTGCAGGAGCACACCAGTGGGTGGCTAAAAATGCAGAGAGCATCATTCCAGACGCCCACAACAGTGCTAAAAAACATTTGCCTACTATGCTTACTACCGATCTGTCTCTGAGGTTTGATCCGGTGTATGAAAAAATATCCAGACGCTTCCTGGAAAATCCAGATGCATTTGCAGATGCCTTTTCCCGCGCATGGTTTAAATTAACACATCGCGATATGGGACCTCGTGCACTGTACCTCGGCCCTGATGTACCACAGGAAGAGCTTATCTGGCAGGATCCTATTCCGGCAGTGAACCACACATTGATAAATGAAAACGAAATTGCAGCGCTGAAGGCGAAAATATTGAGTTCCGGCCTGAGTGTATCTGAACTGGTTTCCACAGCATGGGCTTCCGCTTCTACCTTCCGTGGTACTGATAAACGTGGTGGTGCAAATGGCGCCCGCATTCGCCTGGCTCCTCAGAAATACTGGGTGGTAAATAATCCTACTCAACTGCAAAAAGTACTGGATGTACTGGAAGGTATCCAGAAAGAATTCAATGGTGCACAGACTCCCGGTAAGAGAGTTTCACTGGCAGACCTGATTGTACTGGCAGGTGGCGCAGGTATTGAAAAAGCAGCGAAAGATGCAGGACAAACCATCACCGTTCCTTTCACACCTGGCCGTATGGATGCTTCACAGGAGCAGACCGATGTTGAATCAGTTGGCTACCTGGAACCAATTGCTGACGGTTTCCGTAACTACCGCAAAGCAAAATTCCCTGTATCTACAGAAGAACTACTGATAGATAAGGCCCATTTGCTCACGCTCACTGCTCCTGAATTAACAGTACTGGTAGGTGGTATGCGTGTATTGAATACCAATTTTGATGGTTCTCAGCATGGTGTCTTCACGGCACGTTCGGGCCAGCTCACCAACGATTTCTTTGTCAACCTGCTCGATATGAATACTGCCTGGAAAGCAGTAGCAGCAGACAAAGAAGTGTATGAAGGCAGCGACCGCGCTACTGGTAAGGCTAAATGGACTGGTACCCGTGCAGATCTCGTGTTCGGTTCCAACTCAGAACTGAGAGCTATTGCAGAAGTATATGGAA
Source organism: Chitinophaga filiformis (assembly GCF_900102545.1). GTDB lineage: Bacteria > Bacteroidota > Bacteroidia > Chitinophagales > Chitinophagaceae > Chitinophaga > Chitinophaga filiformis. Next base: position 521,255 of record NZ_FNBN01000002.1, read on the forward strand.
GTGCAGATGCGCAGGACAAGTTTGTAAAAGACTTCGTAGCTGCCTGGACTAAAGTGATGAACCTGGACAGATTTGATATAGCTTAATTGTAAGATCCAGTGAATAATAAAGCAAAGCCGCCGTAACAGGCGGTTTTGTTTTTACAGGCATGCTCTTACCCGCACAAAATAGAAAAGCCACCTTTGCAGGTGACCTTCAATTTAAACTCTCAGCGAGCCACGAAAACCTCTGGCAGCATAATAAGAGATAGCGCCATTGTGATATAGGAAGACAGTATCATAGCGGCGATCACAAAAGAGAGATCCGCCAAGTTTTCTGATATTGGGCGGTGTGATCACCCAGCTTGACGTCTTCAAATCAAACTTCCCCAATTCCTGCAAGCCGCGGTATTCTTCTTCAGTTAATATTTCTATGCCCATGCTGGCAGCCATACCAATAGCGCTGCCGTCTGGCTTTGCTTCTTTCCTTTCCTCCAGCGCTTCATCGTCATAGCAAAGACTTCTGCGGCCTTTAGGGCTTTCAGCAGAGCAATCATAAAAGATATATTCAGCCGTCTTTTTATCGTGGCCTACAACATCGGGTTCGCCACCTGTGCTTTCCATTTCATTGAGAGACCACAGCTTTTCGCTATCAGCTTCCAGCCTTGCCTGGACATTCGCCCATTCAATACCTTTATGACGGTGCATGTTCTTCTCGAAGCGGGTCTTCAATACGTTGAACAGCTCTTTTTGTTGTTCTGCTGATAACCCTTTCTTTGAAATAGTTTTCTTTGACATAATTGCAATTATTATTGCCACATAGGGCTTTACTTAAATATACATGAATCTTTACGTTTACGCTATTCCTTTATTGTTGGGTACAGGCACAAGTCTTCTCTCCGCAGGTCTGAAATACCAGTATACTACAATCAGTGCTAACTTTAATTCACGCTATTCATTATTGATGGGCACGAATACTAATCTTCTCTCTGCTGGCCTGAAATACCAGTATACTACAGTCAGTGCTAACTTCAATTCACCCTATTATTTATTGATGGGCACGAGCACAAGTCTTCTCTCCGCAGGTCTGAAATACCATGATATTACAGTCAGCGCTAACAGCAGCAGGGAAGGAAATATTTCACTTACAGCATTGCCTGCGGCAATATGTGAAAATATCGCTCCTGTCATGGCAAAGAAAAAGCCTGCATAAGCCCACTCCTTCAGCAAAGGAAACCGGGGAATGAGTATGGCTACAACACCCAGCAATTTCCAGATACCCAGTATTGTTGGGAAATAAACGGGATAGTTTAAATGCGCAAGAAAATCTGTTTCCGGGTTTATTTTGAATAACTGTACGAACCCGGTTGAAAACATACCTAATGCAAGCCATACAGTGGCGATCCAATAAATGATCCTGTTCCTTTTTTTCATGCGTGTTGTTTTAATTTACTTACTATTTCCTGTAAACGGTTATGTGCTATATTTATACCATAAGCAAAAGGCATCTTCAGTTGCTGGTCTCTGTCAGCAGCAGATTTGTATACTATATGCATGGTAAGTTTACTCGTATCGTCGGTGAGTTTTTCAAACTGCAGGAACTCAAGCTGCACACCCCATGGCGCATTCACCATTTCAAATGTCCGTGTGATCTTTTCGTTAGGACTAAACTCATGGAATACACCGTTGGCCTGAAATGCTACATTTCCCTGAGGATCTTTTGTCTCATACTGCCAGCCACCATGCTTTTTACCTTCAAATTTCAGCACTTTCGTTCCCATCCACTGCTCAATAATTTCAGGTTCTGCATGCGCTTTAAAAAGCAGTTCCAGTGGCAGATCAAATTCCCTTGTTACCACTAAATCATGCCTTCCTTCTTCGGCGTTTACTTTTGTCTTCTTCTCCATATTATTTCATTTATTGGGTTTGTATTTTTTCATTACCTCCTCCAGTTTGTTAAACCGCTCATCCCACATCTGGCGGAATGGTTCGATAAAGTCTGCTACCTCTTTCATTTTTTTTGCATTGATATGATAATAGATTTCTCTACCGTTTTGCTCCTGCTCAAGCAATTCGCACTCGGTGAGTATTTGCAAATGTTTTGAAACTGTCGGCCTTGCCGTGTCAAAGTTGGATGCTATTGCACCTGCTGTCAATGACTGTGTAGCAAGTAACAGGAGTATGGCCCTTCTCGTCGGGTCTGCTATCGCCTGGAAAACATCTCTTCTCAGATTCATTATGTAGCTATTTGACTACAAATATAAGTGTAGCTATTTAACTACACAACTTTTAGCGATATTTTTTTTAGAAAAAATAGACAAGGCTGATTATCAGCATCATAATTAACAGCGGCTGCCGGGTACATCCGTTAACCGCAACAATTCATGTATTCACCTCAAAGCCTTCGGCAAATCTTAAACTTCAAAGTTTTTTACTGTTCTCACCTAAACAACATCCTCTATGGTTGTGGCCTTCCGAATCGGCCATGATTTTACACTAAAACTATTAATATGAAAGTGAAACCAACGATCCTGCTCGCTTCATTGATTTTATTAACAGCAGTAGTCGTAATCATCTCCTGTAAAAAGGATGATTCCGGTTCCAGCTCAACATCAGGCTCCATTTCTGCATTGACCTGTTCAGGCGCAAGCTTTTCAGGTACAGCGACCGTCAATGTAGCATATACCGGAACGGCTACTGTTCCCTATACAGGAGGTAATGGTACTACATATAGTGCCGGCACACAGATCTCATCAACGGGTGTATCTGGTCTGACTGCCACCTTACAGGGGGGCACACTGGAAAGCGGCGCAGGTAATCTAACATACGCTATCAGTGGTACGCCAACAGCTACCGGCACGGCTTCCTTTGCTATCAGTTTCGGCGGACAAAGTTGTACGCTTTCGCTGATTGTTGGCTCGGAGGCATCGACATCCTGTAGTTCATTAACGGGGGTAGCACAAGTTGTATGTTTGGCAAATGCCTTTATTGCAACGCTGACAACCTCACAGCAATCACAGGTTGTACTGACCTTAAACCTTACAAATGCAAAACGCTGGTCTAACTTACCATGCGCGCTATCCTGCCGTAATGGGTTATTGTTTAGCAGTTTAACAAGTGCACAACAGGCAGCAGCGCTGGCGCTCATTCAGGCAGCTTCCGGCACAGCAACAAATGAGGGTTATGAAGAGTGGCAGACCATCCGTGCTGCTGATGATTATCTTGGTCAATCTGCTTCGGGATATAGTTCCGGCAACTATGTGATTGCCTTCCTGGGTACACCGAGCACCACCGGTAAATGGATGCTGCAGTTTGGCGGACACCATTATGCGCAGAATATTACCTATGATAACGGTGTCGTAACCAGCATTACGCCGCTGCACGAAGCAGTTGAGCCACATGGCTCCTTTACCGTAAATGGTACTACGTATACCAGTCCGATGGCATCTGAACTGGCGGCCATGCAGGATATGCTGGCATCCTTCAGTACAACGGAACTCGCCTCAGCAAAAATTTCAACTACCTTTTCTGACTGTCTGATGGTACCTGGTTCAACTACCAACACCTTCCCTTCCACCAAACAGGGTATTCAGGTTAGTACGCTCAGCAGCGCTGTTCAGACAAAAGTAATGACGGCTATTGCCGCATGGGTCAATGATCTGGATCCAACAACAGCCGCTACCTATCTGACCACTTACCAAAGCGAACTTGCCAATACATATGTATGCTATTCAAGCAATACAGGAGGCACCTCCGGAACCGCCAGTTCATTCTTTACCACTAATACCGATTATGTTCGAATCGATGGCCCAAGTGTATGGATTGAGTTTGTATGCCAGAATGGTGTCGTGATCTCCGGACAAATTCACTATCACACCGTAATGCGTGATCATAAGAGGGACTATATCGGATTATAAATTGCATCAACAACATGTTTGATAATAATACTTTTAAAAACAGCCGGTCCCTTTCAAAAGGGTGGCTGTTTTTTCTAAGCATTGCATTTGTTCTCTTTGCAGGACTTCCAGGTACGGCTATTGCACATCCATCGCCTAACAGTCTTATTTTCTTAGACCTTAGTCCTAAAAAGGTAATGATGGAAGTGCAAATTCCACTCACGGAACTGGAACTGTCATTCAAGCCCGGTATTGCTAAAACTCCGGAGACTTTTCTGGCCAGCGAAGGAACGCAGTTGAAGGAATACCTGTTGGCACACATCCACGCATATGCCATAAAGGATCATCCCTGGCTGATTACTATCACCAACCTGAAAATGGATCAGGGTAAATATCCTGATAGCAATGTGCCGTATTGGGAAGTGAATGTCTCGGTAATGTTAACACCGCAGGACAATACCGACAGCCGCAATTTCTATCTGGATTATGATGCCGTTATACACCAGGTAATGAATCATGCTGCTTTAGTATCTATCCGGAGTGACTGGGAAAACGGCAACGTTGAGACGGGATCAGGCGAAGTACAGGCTATCGGCTGGAATTTAGAGAATAATACCATTCCTCCTTTACATGTAAATCCCAATAAGGGAAGTTGGTGGACAGGCTTCATCAGCATGGTTACGCTGGGCGTACGCCACATTGCGGAAGGCACTGATCATTTGATGTTCTTACTTGTTCTATTGTTACCGGCAACGCTGTTAGTGAAAGACAAGGAGTGGAATAGATTTGGTGGTACGCGTTACAGCATCCTTCGTTTACTGAAAATTGTCACTGCGTTCACAATCGGGCATTCGCTGACTTTATTATCAGGCGCCTTCGGCTGGGTAAGATTACCTTCACAGCCTGTAGAGATCCTGATTGCATTTTCCATACTTGTCTCTGCGGTTCATGCCTTACGTCCGCTGTTCCCAGGCAAAGAAATGTTTGTAGCTGCTGGTTTCGGACTTATTCATGGATTGGCGTTTGCCTCTACCCTATCCAACCTGCACTTAGATACCGTTCCAATGGTACTCAGTATTCTTGGTTTTAATATTGGTATCGAGTTGATGCAGTTATTTGTAATTGGTATCAGTGTTCCCTGGTTAATCATCCTGAGCAGGAAAGCGATGTACAGGTATGTTCGTATCACTGGTGCTGTATTTGCAGCAATAGCGGCTATCGCCTGGATGTTACAACGGTATCTGCAACGCTCCAATCCTTTCTCAACAATAGTAGATCAGATAGCTGGACAGGGTAAATGGATCATAGCTGGGATAGCATTGCTGGCAATTATGGCATCTGTTTGGCCTAAACAGAAGCAGACCAGGGTCCCTGCAATAGAAACAGTGTAATTCTCTTCCATTCACCGATCCCATAGTCAGGGAATCTGTCAGATGGTAGCAGCCTGGAGTAGCCTTTCAGTTCTCTTATATAGCCAGCGTTGAACAGACTCCATGTTTCCAGTATGTAACTTGCATATGACTTGCATCATCTTTCTACTTAGCTTTGTAATATCATCATAACCGTTCCTGCCAATCCTTCCGGGTTAATTTCGCATCGTTTAGAAAAATCCGCGTTATCAGCGCATCCAGATAAATACACATTTCCTTAGTAGACCAAGCCCCGGTGCTTGCGGTATCAGGGAAAGCTCTTTGACATATGGAATTAAAACTTCACCGATCATTGTTCTGATACATACAGCAACTGTTCATTATTGAACGCTTATAGATCAGAAAAACAAAAGAAGATATTGAAATAAAGACACTTACGTACATGGCACAGCGTTTGGCATCGGAGTAACAGCTTTCATAATACACATTTAGATATGAGAAAAGTTTTCATTCACCTGCTGGCACTGGCATGCTGTATCACACAGGTAAAGGCACAGTCGGCATATGATTCCGTTAATGTCTCCATAAAAAAATTTATGGCAGAAATGAATATCCCCGGCTTTGCTACCTGCATCGTAAAAGACGGGAAGATACTATGGTCCAATGCTTATGGGCAGGCCGATATCGCCAATAAAAAAGCCATGAGCATAGATGGCATCATGAACATTGGCTCGGTATCCAAAACATTTACAACAACTGCGGCAATGCAACTCTGGGAGAAGGGATTGATTGATCTGAATGCAGATATCAGCAGCTATCTGGGCCTTACGATCAGGAATCCGAAGTACCCGGACAAACCCATCACCGTTTTCCAGATACTAACACATACGTCTTCTATTATTGACGGTAAGGCCTATGGAGAAAGCTATGCCTGTGGCGATCCTACCCAATCGCTGAACGACTGGATACGCAGTACGCTCACCCCCGATGGCACGCTGTATAATAACGGAGATAGTTTCGCTAACTGGTCACCAGGCGATAAACGCAAATATTCAAATATGGCATTCGGCCTACTTGGATTGATTGTCGAAAAGGTAGCTAAACAGCCCTTCAACCTGTATTGCAAGGAGCATATCTTTCAGCCGCTGGGGATGAACAAAACCGGGTGGATGTTAAGCGAGGTTGATACAGGCAATTATATCAGGCCTTATGCCTACATTACGGAAGAAAGCAGAAAGGAATATCTGAACTATGCAAGATTGTTCCCCAACGAGTCTGAGTTTAAAGTCGGCACCTACATTCCGGCGTGTTTATATAGTTTCCCCAATTATCCGGACGGATTAGTCAGAACCAGTGTGCAGGATTTATCTCTCTTTCTGACCGCGCTCCTGAATGGTGGTGAACTTAACGGCAAACGAATACTCCAGCAGGCAACCATCGACAAAATGTTTACCCCGCAACTGGAAGCATACACTGCGCAGGGCTTGACCTGGCGTACTTCCGAATTCGAAGGCAAACATAGTAAGGCAAAATTATGGGGGCATTCCGGCCTTGATCCCGGTATTCAAACCTTTCTATTTTTCAATCGTGAAAATAAAACGGGGGTGATCACTTTTCAAAATTCTCCTTCCGATGGAACGCCGAAAATTGTTGGGGAACTATATGAAGCGGCGACTTCATCAAAAGGGAATTAATGGTATCTGCCTATAAGGTTTAGGAGGATGTAAAGGAGCATAGAAGCCGAAAAATACAAACTAGTTGGTATTTCCCGTTTGCAAGGACTGGGTTAAATTTAACTGGGAAAATACTTATGCCCTTTATATCCTTTTATTAAAAACAACCATTATGGCAGATGCCCCAAAACCAAAGCTGGCGCCTATCAAAGGCCGGGTGTTAAACGCACGCCCCGATACAATTGATTTCCGGGATAAAATGTACAGTGCTACCTTGTTTGAGGTACCGGAATCAATCCCTCTTGAGCAATATAGGCGCAGGGAGATTCCCATCCTTGACCAGGGACAGGAAGGCGCCTGTACCGGCTTCGGACTGGCCACAGTGATTCATTATCTGCTGACGGTAAGACGAAATAGTCCAATTATGGCACAGGCGCAGGTAAGTCCGAGGATGCTATATGAGATGGCGAAGAAATATGACGAATGGGAAGGAGAAGACTATGTTGGATCAAGTGCACGTGGCGCCATTAAAGGATGGCATAAACACGGCGTTTGCCTCCTGGATAAATGGAGATATGATCCCAATTGCCCTGATAAAGAACTGACAGCAGAAAGAGCTGAGAATGCCGCAGAATTGCCTTTAGGAGCATACCTGAGAGTGAACCATAAAGACTTCACTGCCATGCATGCGGCTATGGCGGAAGTTGGCATCCTTTACGCAACGGCAACTGTACATGACGGATGGTACAACGTACAAACTGATGGCACCATTCCCTACGACAGGAATCCAATACTTGGCGGGCATGCCTTTGCCGTGGTAGGCTACGACAGGCATGGCTTCTGGATACAGAACTCATGGGGAAACGATTGGGGTAAAGAAGGATTTGCCCGCATCTCATATGATGACTGGGCAGTAAATGCCACAGATGTATGGGTGACGAGATTAGGTGCGCCTGTCATGTTCAGAAATCCCAGTACAACAACAGGAAGTATAACGCTGGCAGCTTCCGTAAATGACCAGCTGTCTTATAAAGAGCTACGGCCGCATGTAATCAGCCTTGATAATAACGGTAAGCTAAAGGAAACCGGCACTTATGGAAATAAGGAGAATGATGTAAAGAGGATTTTTACAGAATATATCCCTGAAATAACTAAGGACTGGAACAAAAAGCGGATACTTTTCTATGCACATGGTGGCCTGGTTTCCGAAGGATCCATCCTGGAACGCCTTACTGACTACCGAGAGACCTTGCTGGAAAAAGAGATCTTCCCGATCTTCTTTATATGGCATTCCGATATCAGCTCTACCATCAAAGGTCTGTTGCAGGATGCCATCAGGAAGAGACAGCCGGATGAAAAAATGGGAGGCGCACTTGATTTCCTGCTGGACCGGCTCGACTATTCCCTTGAACCATTACTGCGAGGCCCCGGAAAGCTGATGTGGGATGAAATGAAACAGAATGCCAAAATGGCTTCGGATGTTGACAAAGGAGCCTATTTTACTATTCAATGTCTAAAGGAATTCCTGGATACTAATGACGCAGAAATCCATCTCGTGGGCCATAGTGCCGGCGGTATATTTTTTGCACCATTCATTCCTCGCCTATTGGAACGTGGAATCGAGATACAATCATGTACCCTCTGGGCGCCCGCCTGCACAATGAGCGACTTTACGACGTTCTATGAACCGGCTATTGAGTCCGGGAAAATAGAAGATTTCACGCTGTTCACACTTACAGACCGTGCAGAGCAAAAAGACAATTGTGCGCTGCTTTATAACAAGTCACTATTGTACCTCGTCTCAAATTCATTTGAAACAATCTTTGGAGGAACTCCTTTGCTTGGCATGGAGAAGTTCATTCGTGATAACGACGACATACAGGCATTGATAGATAGAAAACAGATTAAGTGGATTACATCTCCTAATAATCTGCCTGTTCCGGACTTCTGTGAGGCACGTCATCACGGTGATTTTGACAATGACAGTGCCTGTTTCAATTCTACTGTACAGCGTATTCTTGGTATTACAATCCCTGTTGTTCATGTGGAAGAAGTTGCAAGAGTGGCAAGGGCCGCTACAGTGTTACCACCTAAGCAAATCAGCAAAGCTGCCCTGGCGTCGGATAAATTGTCTGACGGAGATAGCATACCAAAGAATGCCAGTACCCTGGTGCTCATCACCGAGCAGGATTTAAAAATGATCAATAAAGAAGAACTGGCGCACAGAAGGAATATTATCAATTCGGAATTCAAATTATAAAAGCATGTTTGTATTGTGCCGTTGTGGGTCAGCAATTCCCGCAACGGCGCAGTACAGATAATACCGGCAAATCCGGGAAGCATACCCTATACCCTATAAATTCCCTTATTACCTCTTCCAACTCATTAAGCAACCTATACCGCCCTCCCCATATTGAAACCATAACAATTACCCTTCATAGCGGCTCAGACAAATGCCACGCAACTTTTTCGGGCTCTAAACCTGCCCCTGAGGCAACGGCCGTTATAAAAAAGTTAAGGCCCTTGCAAAAGTAACCTGCTATTATTTTCTTTGTAGTTCGTTTACTGCCAAATGGGAATCATGCACGGCCTATGCGCTATTGCATATCTCCTCGTGCGGTAAAGACGGAGCTACTACTTTTAATCATATCATTCCGCAGCAACTATTCAATCGCATTATGAAACAAACCATTCTTGTAACCGGAGGCACAGGCACACTTGGAAAACAGGTTGTGAAACAACTAATTAAGCAAGGCAATACACCTATTGTTTTAACATCGAAGGAGAATGCTACTGTGGAAGAGGGAGCTACAGCAGTTGTCGGGAATCTGACACTGGGTACAGGTTTAAATGAAGCAACAGCCATTGCCGACGTCATTATTCATTGCGCAAGCAATCCCCGTAATTCAGCCGAAGTGGATATACAGGGTACCGCAAATTTGCTTAGCGCAATACCGACAGACAGATCACCTCATATCATTTATATATCGATTTGCGGGGTAGACAAAAGCACCTACGCATATTATCAGAATAAACTAGCTACCGAAAAACTAATAGCAGCATCCAGTTTTCCGCATACGATCATCCGGATAACGCAATTTCATGACTTCATCCTTCACCGTATTTTGCTACCGGGACTGAATGAACAGGAGTCATTTATCGAACTGCCAGATAAAATGTCCTTTCAGCCGATAGATATTCAGGATGCAGCAGCATATATTGTGAACAGTATCCGGGAAGTACCTCAAGGGGCCTGTTTAACGATTGGCGGTCCGGAGGTTTTCACTGTCCGGGAGCTGGCCACAACTTATCTTGCATATACAGGAAAAGAATACGCCATCAGAGATTTATCTGCTCAAAGCGATTTCCATAATATTTTCAGGTCCGGCATCAACCTGACACCGGAAAATAAGACAGGAACAATAACATGGCCAATATTTCTGCAAAATACTTTATGAAATATAATACCGCGCATTGCCACATGTTGACCTTGCCGCCAGCATTGCTTCCGGCAAGCAGGAAACCGTGAAGGTGGTCCTGCACCCGATTTAGCTACAACTTCCCGCGATTCTACTACTAATATAACTGGCCATTCATCGAATTTTGACTTGCAAAATCAAACATACTATGATAAAGCAAGTAAAATTAGGTAGCCAGGGACTTACTGTACCGACAATTGGACTAGGTTGTATGGGCATGACCTCCTTAGGTCAGAACGATATCTACGGAAAGGCTGACGAGAAAGAGGCCATTGCCACGATTCACCGCTCATTCGAGCTGGGAGGCAATTTTCTGGACACAGCAGACCTTTACGGTCCATTAAAGAATGAGCGATTGATTGCCAAAGCTATCCAGGGGAACAGAGACAAATATATCATTGCCTCTAAATTTGGATTTGAGATAGATGATCAGGAACAATGGATCGGTACAATAAATGGCAGCAAAGATTACGTGAAGAAAGCAATTGAGCGTTCATTGAAAAACCTCAATACCGACTATATCGATCTCTATTACCTGCACCGTCTGGATACTAACACGCCCGTTGAAGAAACCGTAGGTGCAATGGCCGACCTCGTTAAAGAAGGAAAAGTACGATATATCGGACTTTCAGAGGTTGGTTCCAATACTATCCGGAAAGCGCATGCAATTCATCCGATAACAGCTGTACAGACCGAATATTCGCTGTTCGAGAGAGAAGTGGAGCGACTGGGAATACTGAATACATTAAACGAACTGGGCATTGGCTTTGTAGCTTATTCACCCCTTGGACGAGGCTTTATATCAGGCGACTTTAAAAAACCGGAAGATATACCGGAAACCGACTTCAGACGTCTCCTGCCGCGCTTCCAGGGAGAACAATTCTATAAAAATATCGAGCTGCTGGAAAAAATTAAAGAGGTCGCTGAAGCAAAACAGATTACCGCATCGCAGCTTACCATTGCCTGGGTAATTGCCAAAGGCCATGTACCAATCCCCGGCACAAAACGGGTAAAATACATTGAACAGAATATTGCGGCTACGAATGTCACGCTGACTGCCGAAGATATCAGCCTGCTGGAAAGCATCATCCCAATTGATGCCCAAACAGGTGCCAGGATGCATGAACAGGGAATGACACAGGTAAACCTTTAAAACTATTGGCGGGCAGTAACTATCTTTACTGCCCGCCATTTTTGTAATTTTACGTAATGAAGCATACGCCATATCATATCAAGTCGATTTCAGCATATCACTCCCTTTACAACCTGGCTAAACCAGTACATCCCCTGGTAAGCGTGGTCAATTATGCCGATTTTAAAGCACCGGATGGCGGAGTGCCGGAAAGTGTCATGTACGACATCTACTCCATTAATCTGAAAAAGAACTTCGATGGCAAAGTAAAATATGGCCAGCAATACTATGACTTCGACGAAGGCGTGATGACATTTTATGCGCCTAAGCAAGTACTGCACATAGAGAACATCGGTACAAAGATACCAGATGGCTATTCTCTTATTATTCATCCTGATTTCCTCCAGGGTAACAGCCTGGGAACAAAGATTTATGAATATGGCTTTTTTAGCTATGCTACAAATGAAGCCCTGCATTTATCAGAACGTGAAGAAGAAATCGTAGAAGGCATCTATGAAAATCTATGTCATGAAATTAACTCACTAACAGACATACACACGCAGGATGTAGTGCTGTCACACATAGAATTACTACTCAGCTACAGCAATCGCTTCTACAACCGTCAGTTCATAACGCGGAAAACTGCAAACAACACTTTATTAGTCCAATTGGAAACCCTGTTAAACGACTACTTTGAAAGCGGAGAGATAGTGAAATCAGGACTCCCTAATGTTCAATACCTCGCCCGGCAACTCAATGTCAGTGCCAGCTACCTGGGCGATATGCTCCGTTACCATACCGGCATGAATACCCAGCAACACATTCATAACAAAATAATTGACAAGGCAAAAGAACTGCTAAGTACAACCAATAAAAGCGTAGCCGAAATTGCCTATCAGATCGGCTTCGAACACCCACAGTCGTTCAATAAACTTTTCAAAAGCAAAACGAACCAATCTCCTTTACAGTACCGCCAGTCTTTCTCCTGACAGATGGCCTCAAAATATCCCGCACGTACTCGGAAATATGTTTTAGATTTGGGGAGATTGTTTCTCAACCACGAAAGGATAACAATATATCAGGGAATGCTTCCGGGTCTGCAACCTTAAAATATACACGAAATTCCACTGAACTTACCTGTTAGACGTGGCAGTTTGAGCGATCTTTGTGTCAACACCAAGTAACAACGTAAACAGCAAAAAATGGACTTTGCAACTTACGAACAGTATTTTCAATCCATTTTGAATGGAGAGCACACCGATGCGCCGTATGATAATCCGGCGTATATGAATTACACAAAACTGAACTGGACCCGCCAGCAACGCTGGTTAAAAACCGGTGAGATGAATGCTGATCTTATCAGTCTTGTGATGCAGGTAAAACAGCCACTGCACTGGATACTGATCACAGAACCATGGTGTGGGGATGCTGCGCATATCTTACCTTTCATTCATAAACTCAGCCAGATTAATCCGCTTATTACCCTGGATATACAGCTACGTGATAGCGCCCCTTATCTCATCGACAGTTATCTGACCGGTGCGAGCAGATCCAAGTCTATTCCAAAACTGATAATACGCAACAGTGAGGAACAGGACCTGGTGGTTTGGGGGCCAAGACCACAGGAAAACCAGGAGCTTTTCGAACAGATGAAAGGAGATAAACGGGATATGGAAGAGATAAAGCTGCTGCTACAGAAATGGTATAATGATGATAAGGGTAGAAGTCTTCAGCATGAGCTGCTGGAAGCCCTGACGCCTGTGTTTACACATATGAAGTGACAGATATTCAGTGGTTGAACGCTTGTAATCCGTCGCCAGCACAAACACCTGAAATAGCAATATGCCGAAGCTATTAAAGAATAATAAAAGCCCTCTGATACCTTAATTAAAATACGTCTATTTCAACTCTAAATGCTATCCCAGCGGGAAACAAGTGCTGAATACCATGGATATTAAAAAGACAGCTAATTTCATGGGGCATACATCAGCCTTCATTAGGTCACGTCCGTTCTCGTAGACTTTGGTTGGAAGATCCGTTACGATGAAGCTTTGCGGTCCCTGACCTACTCCTTTTTCCGGAATGAATAACATTAAAAGAGTCGTCAGTAGTATACATAACCAGGAATGGGGCAATTGTTTCATTTTTAAAGGGAGCCTTAAATCTTATTGGCGATGTCATAACAAATTGCAATTATATTTCATTATTGGGATTACTAATGCGGGCAGTCTTCTTTGGGAGCACAGATTGAAAATAATATATTTAATCAGTATTCCAAAACTCAAGCAACATTGGTATTACAAACCGATTCACATTCTTTCAACTCCAACTGAGGGTCAGCCCACAGGGAAAAATTTTTCCCTGCCACCTCTTCGCCCACATGTTTTACCTTTGAGCAAATTTTTCTCATGTACGAAAGGAAAATACCCGAGTTGCTTGATTGCGGTTTAGCCGTGGCCTTGAAAGTAATTGGCGGCAAATGGAAAGCCTGGATATTAGACTGTATCAACCGTGGTGTTGCACGTCCTAGCGCCATTCATCGTGAAATGCAGGAGGTAGCGCCCAGGATCATCAACATGCATTTAAAAGAACTGGAGGAGTATGGTATTCTTTACAAGGAGGTGTATGCGGAAAGCCCTGCCCGGGTGGAATACCGGTTTACTGAGGTTGGTAAAAGCCTGTTGCCGGTACTTGCGACCCTGGAAACATGGGGCAATACGCACAAGGAGTTTATCCACCGCAATATTGAAATTTATCAACCCGGAACCTGCCGGTTCCTTCCGCAATAGAAACTATGCGGAAGGGCCGGTAAGATATCATTAGATTGTGTTCCGCAGCACTTTAATAATAGCAGCATGTTCTTCGCCTCCATAGCCGGCGTCTACTGTACGCTGAAAAATATCGGCGGCAAACTTTGGTAATTCCGTACTGATGCCAGCTTCTTCTGAATGCTGCACCAGCAAATGAAGATCTTCGGTTGTTGTTTTGACTGTACTCTCGGGATCGGCAAAACGATTATATTGTATCACTTCTCCCATGTGACGTGATTCTGTAGCGAGTATAGGTGAGATGTTAGCTATCAGGGTACCAAATGTATCCACGGGTATGCCTTCCTTTTCGCATATCAATGCACCATGGCAAAAGCCGATCCAGTTGCCGGCAAGATAAGCCATCACCGCAGAGAAGAATACCGCCGAAGCACCCGGCTCCTCTCCCAGATAGCTAAACGTACCTGCCAGGGCCCGCAACGTTGTTTCGTGTTGCTGAAAAGCTGCTCCCTGTCCTGATATCATGATAGTAGCCTCGCCGCCACCGATCTGCCTTGGCCAGGCCAGAATATCGCCGTTTAACGCAACGGCACCTTGTAGTGCTGCCCATGTATGTAACTCACGTGCTTCTTTTGGTGTGCCCGTACTCAATTGTACAAGCGTCCGATCTTTCAGTGCAGCGGCAGCTCCTGGCGTATTGAAAATCTTATTCGTGACTTTATAGTCCGATACGCAAACCACAAGCAAGGGACTGGCAGTTATTGCTTCCACAATGTCTGAGGCTACCACTGCGCCTTGCGTCACAAGCGACGCTGCCTTTGAAGCATCGCGGTTCCATACAGTTACCTTATATCCTTTCGTGATCAATGCACGGGCGATTGCAGTGCCCATAGAGCCGAGTCCGATCATGGTTACCCTCGTATCCTTACTGTTTGTTATTCCTGTCATTTGAATGGTTTTTATATGCCGCAAATTAGCCAGGACAGGAGCGGTAGGCAATACGGGAAAAAAGATTCAGGTGGGTGAAAAATTTATCCCTAAGGAAACTACCATACGAACGAAAACGTGGTGAGACCTTCAGTTATTACCGCTATCATCTGATCGGCATTTAACCAAACTATATGCAACCCTGAACTATTGCTGATTCACCTCAATCACCATCTGCTTGGCAATAGCAAAAGCATCTTTAGCCTTTACCTGGCCTCGTTCACCTGACACATCAGGTCTATACCCTTCATACAGGTTTTCCATCCCGAACAATCCAGCTGTTGCATTCAGCATACGTCCATAGACCATCTCATTATGGCCCTTTGCTTCGTTCTTAAGCATTGTCGAAATTGTCACAACTTCATAAGCCGATCGTATAGTTTCATCGGCGGCAAGACCAGCCAGATGACTTACCCCAACCAACATAACACCAGATTCGTTATAAGATGTTACTGTTTGGGCAATACCCACATTTCTTCTTTTAACATTTTCCTCTGAATAGGCTGCCTGCTTTTCAGCACGCTCTACTTCTGATATTGATTCCAACGTTTTAGGGTTAGTTACACCAGACATTGCCGTCTTTTTATAAATGTCAACGCCGGTGACCCTTGCTCCCTGTTGATACAGGTGATGGAAAAAATGCTGCTGATGGGCCACGCTTCCCGTATCATTACCCACAGGTTCCACGTTTCGATGGGGTTCTACATAATCCCTCACCTGGTCGGGCGTCAATTCAATATAAAAACGGCTGGCCTTTAAACGTTGCAGGGCTCCTACCAGAATAGTTACCATTACCCGGCTATAAGGGTCTTCGTGTCCTTCTCCAACTATCACCAATAGCTTCTTACCGGAATGGCGTGCCCGCTCCTGTGCTTCATCTATCATTCGTCCAACATTCGGTACATGAATTGCCAGTGCTTCGCGAATCAATGCTTCAAAATCATCCGCACTGGTATCTACCAATGCTGTCGTTGACAAATCTTCATTCACTTCTTCCGGTGGGTTAGCTATCAAGGCTAACAAGGCCTGGGCAAATTTGTCGTTGCCTTCGTCCAGCGCAGCCTTCAGAGTGGCTATCGTCTCCTGATGCCCCGAGCGGAGCACTGTGAGCACCGAATCAATTTCTTCTTCTGTTACTTTATCCAGTTCAGTCAACTTAGATATCTCCAGCGCACGCGCTTCATTATCGAACGTTTTGAGTACCATGCATAAAATCAAATCGATTTCACCTTCTGCATCCTCATACATACGTTGAACAACGGCTGACTGCCTGACTTGCCCTGCTTGTAGAGCACTCTCCTGTTTTGCATGATCATCAACCGCAACAAACTGTTTCACCTCACGTTTTTGCTGACTAACAGTTGTACTGGCAGGATAATGCGCATCATAGATTTCCTGGAATTCGCCCCGGCTCAACAGGTTGTAGTTAATAGGGCCGATGGTATGCGCACGCGAGAAACCCAGGATATCCTGCACATGCTGCTCACCGATCTTCCATACTCCTGTTACTGCATGATTGTTGTTTGCCGCCATATGCATACCCAAAGATCGCCGCTCACTAGCATCGCCCAATGCTTTACCTGGTGAATCTATTATGCTGTTATCCCCCGGACGAATCCATAATGCGCCCTGACAGAGATCATGTAATTCCTTTCCTTTATGGGCAATAGCCATCAATGGTTTGAGCAATGCTTCGGGGGCAACAATTTTCGCAGCTGCTGCCATGTCCCGCAATTCTTCGGCAGCCTTAAGCAGCCTTAGTACCGGACCAATCTTCGTGTCAGGCCAATCCTCACGCTTCAGATAATGCAGGTGTTTAGAGAATTCTTCTGTTACGGCAATCTCTACCTGTGTATACAGGGCCCTGGTGCTTTTCGCTAACGCCACCATGGCCTTTAATAATTCCTTCCTAAACTCTGCGTCAAGATCGATATTATCCAGTTCAGTATTATCCTCCACAATTGGCGGCAGCTCTCCCGGCAGAGACGCACCATCCGGTTCAACACTATGTCCAACACCGGATTGCTGCTGTTCCCCGAGGGATAAATCGTCCGGTTCATTTAATGCCGTTAAGGAAGTCGCGGAATCATCCATCACTCCCGGTATGAGCATTTCCAGATTGCTGAAGGCTGACTCTAACTTTATACTGAAATCGGCCATTATGTAGCGAACCCGCTCCAAGGTCGGGTCAGCGCCCTGGTCGTTTTTATCCTCATCTTTCTGATGCACGCCGGACCAATCTAATTTAAACATGCTCTCTAACCAGAAATTGACGGACTTTGTCTTTGCGAGGGACAAACTGGCCTCATTCGGCCATCTGGGTTTACTTTCTGCATGATCTTCTCCCACAACATTAAGTTTGTCTGCAGCCAGCGCCGCTAGTTGGATCACCGGAATACCACCCGCGTTAAAGCCTGTCGTGTTCCTCTTCTGGACAGGTATCTTAGTCCAAAATGGCGCAGTTCTATCAGCAACCGCCGGTTTATTCAGCGCCATGGATTGTAGCTGAAACGGCTTTACAGCACGTTGTGCTGAATGATCGTTGCCGGAATTGTTATTATTAAGGCTAAAGCGCTGAATATTCGTTTGACTACCTGTTTTTTTTGAAGTTGGATAGTCGCCCAAAGACGATTTTTCATTGTAAAATGGTTCAGGCAAATTTGGCTCTCCCTTCTGCTGCAGCACAATTACAGCAGGCATTGCCAATCCTCCTTTAGAAGTGTGATCAGCTGTGGATGCTGAGGCATTATTGTTGCTTCTGGGAATCTGTGATCTGGTAAGGGCCACGGGTTAAGCTTATTTGTGTATTAATATTAGCAAAATTTATCTAAAGCACAAAAGGAAAATGAGCTTAAGCTACCCGGATAAAAAAGGCAATAGCTAAAAAGCCATAACAGCCATCTTTGTGCAGCATTGACTAATCAAAACCTTAATTAACGGCACGTACCAGCAAGCCACCGGGGCAATGATCCACCTGGGGGGCCCGGAGGGGCATACTCCATTATTGCATTTCTTCCTATCAGTCTTTTCGCTTATCTTAATCCGGTGTTTTTTAAAATTACTGTTATGAAAAGACATTTCACGGCTGTTTTCGTATTTGCATTACTGGTGTTATCAGGAGGCGCATGTGGCCAGCAGAAACAAATTCCCAAAGGCACTGTCAAACGGTTAAAGATTCACAGCAAGTTGCTGGAAGGAAATCTCAGTGGCGACAGTCCCGATCGCTATGTATCAGTGTACCTCCCTGCCAGCTATCAGGCCAGTTCAACAAAGCGTTATCCCGTTGTTTACTTCCTTCACGGCTATACCGACGACGATGCGAAGTTTTATGGATTTAAAAAACACTGGATGGTATTGCCCCCCATTTTAGATACTGTTTTTTCCAGTGATGCGAACCATGAAATGATTGTAGTTACACCGGATGCTTACACACTCTTCCAGGGAAGCATGTATTCCAATTCCATCACGACGGGCAACTGGGAAGATTTTGTTGCAAAAGAACTGGTAGCATACATCGACAGTCATTATCGCACCATCGCTCAAAAAGAGAGCCGCGGCCTGTGTGGACATTCTATGGGTGGTTATGGCGCATTACGGATTGGGGAAAAGAATCCCGATGTGTTTTCAACAGTGTACCTGTTAAGCCCCTGCTGCCTGAATTCGTCTCCAATGTCCATCGAGTCCTTGCCACCGAATTTCCTGCGCGCAGATAGTATTAAAACAAAAGAAGAAATACAAAAAGCTGATTTCTTTACAAAAGCCATTCTGGCTTCAGCAGCTGCCTGGTCGCCTAACCCCAGCAATCCACCATTTTATCTTGATCTTCCTGTAAAGAATGGAAAACTGCAGCCTGTTGTTTTACAAAAATGGGATGCCAATAGACCTTTAAACAATCTGGATCAATACATCTTCAATATTAAAAAACTAACCGCCATTGGTTTTGATGCCGGTACGAGGGACGTAGCTATTGCAGAGAGCATAAAAACACTGGATAGTGAGTTCAACAAATATGGCATCAAACATTCCTTTGAAATTTATGAGGGCGATCACATTAACCGCGTTGCCGAAAGGATCGAAAAGAAAATGTTGGGATTCTTCTCTGAGAACTTATCATTTGAACAGCGCAAAAAGAAATGAGGAATAACATTTGCAAATCCTCTTTCAGTGTTTTATTTTTCATTTAATTCCACGGCATGAAATTCCTCACATTAACCACAATTACTTTATTCATGATCGTTTTTGCCTTTGCTCAGGTAAAAGTTGACATGACAGACTATAAAAAGACAAACGGTGCCCTAGTTACTCAGCAGGGACAATTGCTGGAAATCAACTGGCCAGCAGGTAATTCGCTTACAGGCCGGGTAGTGTTTGACTGCTCTCCCTCCCAACCGCTCTTTAAAACCATCTCTCTCGGCCAGCAACAGATTGCTGCAGGAATAGATCCTTCATTTCTAATGAGCGTCGGCCAAAGGGATCTGGTTTCACAGAATGGCTGGAATATATTCTTTGATAAGGTCCCTAACAAGCCACATCAAAGCTATCCGCTGACACTTAAGAAAACATCCGTGTCTGTGAGGACCGAAGGTAGCCGCACGATAGCCAGTATAGGCCCTATTTCCGGAGAAACATTTTCCGGCGTGCTGGAAGTCACGTTTTATAATGGAAGTCCGCTGTTCAATATTGCCGCTGTAATCAGCACAGCGGAACAAGCCAAGGCTATCGTGTTTGACGCTGGCATGGTAAGTACAAAGACAGACTGGCAGCATATTGCATGGATGAACACGGGAGACAGCCTGCTGCAGGCACCGGTTATTGCCAGCGATACTGCACGTAATCGTGCTGTAAAATACCGGGCGATTGCAGCATCCGGGAAACAGGGCACTATGGTGGTCTTTCCTCCTCCACATCAGTATTTCTATCCGCTCGATGAAGCATTCAACCTTAATTTCACCTGGTATGGCAGTCAATACCGGCAGATGGTCAAAGGCTACGGTATAGGCATCCGTCAGGAACTGGAAGGAGACAAGCGCTTTGTGCCATGGTTCAATGCACCTCCCGGTACCAAACAGCGCCTTAATTTCTTTTGCCTGCTTAGTAAGGATAAGGATGCGGCAGCATTTACTGCCTTGAAAGCCTTTACGCATAATGACCGCTATGCCGAATTACCCGGGTTCAAGACAATGTCCAGTCACTTCCATAATGAGTTTGTCATGAAGGTCATGATGGCGGGACAAACAGTACCTCAACATCCTGAGTTCGTAAAAGTGTTCAAAGACCTGGGGGTAAACATTGTACATCTCGCAGAATTCCACTACACCGCCGATCCCCGCGGACCAGATGAAAAACGCCTGCCGCAGCTAAAGGCCCTGTTTGATTTATGTGAAAAGCAGTCAGACAACAAATTCCTATTGCTGCCTGGCGAAGAGCCGAATGAATTTTTCGGCGGTCACTGGCTGGATGTCTTCCCACGTCCAGTGTACTGGGTAATGTCCCGTAAACCCGGCCAAGCCTATGCAGAAGAAAAACCGGGCTATGGAAAAGTGTATCATATCGGTAACAAGGAGGATATGCTGAAATTACTTGAAGACGAACGGGGACTTGCATGGACAGCACATCCGCGGACTAAAGGCTCAGTTAGTACTCCAGACAGCTACAGGCACGAAGCCTTCTTTCTATCCGATCGCTTTATGGGAGCCGCCTGGAAAGCTATGCCGGCAGACCTTTCCCAGCCTCGTCTCGGTAAAAGGGTACTTGATCTCATGGATGACATGAACAACTGGGGTACGAAAAAGACTATCGTCTCTGAAGCTGACCTGTTCACCATTACACAGCATAACGAGATGTATGCGCACATGAACGTCAACTATCTCATGCTCGATAAACTTCCCGCTTACAAAGACAGCTGGCGTCCCGTTCTCGACGCGATGCAACACGGACGATTCTTCTGTAGCACAGGAGAAGTATTAATGCCTTTGCTGAAGATCAACGGCCATATTTCAGGCGATAGCCTGCGTTTGCCGGCCAATGGCATGGCTACTATCGACCTGAAGCTTCAATGGACTTTTCCAATGAATTTTGTTGAGATCATTTCAGGGGATGGTAAACAAGTATACCGCGAAAGAATACCGCTGACTAATACCAATGCATTTGGTGAAAAAAGTTTCCGGTTTCCTGCTAAGCTAAGCGGTAGAAAATGGGTTCGTGTAGAGGCCTGGGATGTTGCGGTCAATGGAGCGTTTAGTCAGACGTTTTGGTTATTGTGATGTCTTATCGTTATAACCAGAACATCTGCGGAATAATATATGATACCGTCATCCATCATGCTTACACCAATATGTGGGTTCTAAATATATAAGCTCGCCAGATGCGCTGCTACGTATGTTACATCCTTTCAAATTGTCTGAGACTTTGAAATAGATGGCTTATGTCCTCTGGCTCAAACATTGACCGTTCATTGTCTAAATGATGTACATCTTCAATTTTATCTATTTTGCTATAGCCTGTTTCTCTCCGTTTTTTATTATAGGCTTCAGTCAGTTTTTTCCAATCTAGATTGGGAAAAGGAGCTATATCGTTCCAATGCTTCAATATGCGTAAAAACGCATGAAACGATCGATACGGCAACAGGTAAACTTCGATTTGTAGATATGAACAGATACGTTGTCTAAAATATTGGTCTTTTGACACAAAGATTTGTACTTCCCGAGAGAAGGTACGGTGCACAATCCAATAGTTCCAAATAACGTCGCCAAGATTGTCAACAGCTAAAAAATAATCATTAACAAAATTGGTCCCGTCTAATTTCAGACGGTAATTCAACCGGGCAACCAAATTCATATAAGCCGTTCTATATTTTACCTGTTGCATTATGGTAAGGGGTTCACATGTCGGAAACCGCTCAAATAATAATTCTTCGATCACTCCTCTTAATGGATGTTCGGCAGTAAATTCATTGTTGATAGTGTTTAACCTATAAAAATTAATCAAAGTATCTTCATCCAGTTTGTCTAACTGGAATAGAAGGGGATATCCCGGATGCCAACTGGTTTTCAAGTTATCAAAATCCTTCTCAAGCCGTTGTACCCGAATTAAATCGAGCTCTCTCGTACATACAATAGGGTAAGTAATTCTCTGCGCTTCCCCATACACGGCCTTGTTGGTAATCGTCCGAAAAACAAAAAAAAGCTGATTGAAAAATACAGCCGCCTTGATAATATCCGCCAGGTACTCAGTTTCATGGCGAAAATGATCAAGCAAGAAATCCTGTACTCCCCCATTTTGCAATCTAACTCTTATCCAACCGTAATGAACATAAGTACGGATAAAACTGCCTTCTAATTCTTTGATAGCATCTTTGAATGCTCGCTGCGAAAATTGTAATTTATATTTTTTCTCATGCAAATTGCAGAATGCCTGCATAGCTTCGCTTAATTCTTCAAGATAAATACTATTCCCCAGGGTAAGAAAAACCAGCAACAAAAATCTAGAAAACGGCTTGATATGTCGTTGGAAGGGTAGCTCCCATAGCCCAGCCGGGTGTTCCAACATATTCAGCAGCTCTTGCGCAAACTCCCCAGGTGTAGTGCTTTTTTGGGGTGGAGTATGTAGATATAAAGATAGTAGCCTGGGGCTATAGTTTTTATGATAAATGATTTGTTGATAAATCTCCGGTTTACCAAACTCCCGAACATATTCTTCCGACAAATTCGAAAAACACAGATGATTATGCAAAATCCTGGCTTTGATCTGAAATGTGTAATAGCGAAGGCCCAGAATACATTTGGACAGGTTGATCGCAGGGCTGTCCAGCAATTCATAACGTAACTGAGTGTCTTTTAAAATATATTCCCTTGTAGTAAAAATTAGTATCTTGTCTTTACTTGTCCTGACTAACTCAATAAATGCTACCAGCCGCTTATCCTCATTGCGCTCTAGCCTTAGCTCTTCTATACTCTGCCCTAAAAAGTCATCATATAAAAACACTTGTTTCACTCCCTCTTTCAACAACTCAAACGCTTCGTCAATAGACTCAGATATATACACAAATTCTTCATATTCGTTATGCGCCAGGTAATAATAAGATAATATACGGGCAAGTGTGGTTTTGCCAATGCCTGGAATGCCGGAAATAATAACATATCGGTTTGTGGAAAGAATTTCACTGGCGGCGCCGAAACCATCATTGGCAACATATACTTTCAGCAGGTCTTTTATTTGTTGCAATTCGAATCTGGACTGATTAACAACCTTACTTTTCACTACTGCTTCCAATACGTGCGTACTGTGCAACCAGAGTTTAAAATGGTTACGTTCTGCCTGCGGATATTTTCTTAACAAGGCATTGAGCTCTCTTTGACCAAGAATATTGGTCTCTGATGTCATCCACTTAGAAAAGATGGCGTAGATCTTTTCCTTTTGCTCTACTGTTAAATCCACACTCGTCACTACATAGTACTGCTGAGGATTTAAGAACTCGATTTTGGCTACCTCATTTTTTAGTGCGGCATATAGGTTCAAAAATTTGCTATATCTTTTACACTGAACAATTGTTGTTCCACTATCAGGATCATTCAAGCGCAGGTCAATTCCCCTGTCGCGTCCTTCCGCAAAGGATTCGAGTCGAACTCCCCATTCAATACTAAGCAAATCTTTCACTAATTCTTCAAACTCAGAATACGAAAGATTTAAAAAATCATATTGGTTAACCATATTATAAAATATTCAATATGCAACAAGCATATCCCTCCTTTGTATCCGGCCATTGTCTCTCCAAACATAATAATTATTCCTTGCGGACAATGAGATCGTTTCTCTAAGTACAGACCTGTAATATGACCTAATAAACATCCAGCGGGCTATCTTTGTCGAAGACTCTGACAGTGCAGCACCAGTTCACCCCTTTTGAGACTTTGGTTCAAATAAACTTAAAAAGTTGCACTTAACTAAAATTTATAACACATGTTTTTGAAAAATATAGACTCTTACGGAACACTTCGAAACCCGCCTACCGGTGACGATACGCCACATGCTCTAAATAATAGCTGATTGCAAGAAAACGAAGAGTTAGAGCTTTTTCACCGATAACCACCTTATCTTTGCAAAAAAAGATCTCCTCTCTCCATTTAGCTTAAACTGTGAACAATGAAGTTGCCCCTGATAATTATCATGTGCTTTTCCCTGAGAGCAGTTGCGCAGCAGCCTTATACTGCCTCATTCATTGCAAAGCTCGGGACAGATACAGTTATCGTCGAGACCTATAATATGATGCACGACCACCTGTACGGGAAAGCTTTTCTACGTTACCCGGAAGACAGGATCGGCGTCTTCAATTTTCACTTTCATCCTGATGGAAGTATTCAACATTATTCTATGTCGTACATGAAGCCGGATAGTAGTTATGTCACCTCATCAGGTACTGAAGGTATGATCTGCGAAAACGATACCTGTACATGGTTTGCAGGATGGGCCGGCCTTGAAAGTGAATATGTCAACAAACGAGCCGTCAGACATATAGACTTTATCGGTGGATGGACGCCCACCTTATCACTTGTCGAATGGAATTGTATGAGGCTAATGCATTCTGGCAAGCAAAATCTTCCCATAACCCTGGTGAACGATTATATAGGAACAAGGGATGTATCCCTTACAAAAGGGAACAATGATACGCTGATATTTGGCGGTCCTTTCCTTGAATATGCAAAAATAAAAGCTACCAATGAAGGAAGGATCATGTCGTATGACGGCATTGGCACTCCATGGAACTATATTGTAAGCAAACATGCTCCCATAGATGTTGATGAAGCGGCAAAAAGAATGTCAAAGACACATAAGATTGGGATACCTTCACCACAGGCGCAAGTGCATTTTTCTTTTGGGAAAGATACTATCAGATTACGTTATGGCCGGCCTTTCAAGCGTGGCAGAGTAATATTTGGAGGCATTGTTCCCTATGATTCAATCTGGCGGACAGGCGCCAATGATCCTACGGAAATAGACCTGCCGTTTGACATTCAATTCGGACAAACTATTGTGCCCAAAGGCAAGTATAGTATATACAGCATTCCGAGGAAGGGCGCCTGGACATTGATATTCAATACTGATCTTCAACAATGGCCGACCGATCCAAACAGGTCAAAAGACCTTGCACTGATCCCGATGAAATGGAGGATTCCCAGGCAACAAACCGACCAGTTCACAATTGATATAGAAGTATTGAATGACGGAGGAGTGATAAAATTTACCTGGGACCAGACAGAAGCATTTGCACCGTTCAGGATAGTAAAGCGCTGAATGCCTTACTTACCCTTCGCCTTCGGCAACTTATCCTTCCAATTCCACCATTTCAGTTTTTCAATTTCATGTTGTTCTTTGGGTGTGTCGGCATAATATACCGCACACCTGAAAACATATAATACACAAGGGTCCTGCACGACCCCTGCAAAGCGATTTGAAAGGTCATAAAGCAATTCCGGATCTTTTCCTTTCAGGTCGGAAACTCTTGTAATACCAATATTCCAAAGGTCGGTAGCCAGCGACTTTCCAACGCCGGGAATCTGAATGAGGTCTTTTATTGCTTCCTGCTTTGTCATTTAACGTTAGCATTATTTAGCTCAAAGGTATCTGATTTGAAAATCAGATTCACTATAACCAGTACGCTCACATCGTTGTGTTGGCTATTGGCCATTACGGGTGAGATGTTCCCCGGCAGGTACCTGGGACGACAAATCTGTCGCCCCAGGAACTCCGGGAGTTAAACCTTACTTGGTTGTATCCTTCTGATGTTTCCACAGCTCCTGGAAAATAGCACTGTGCTCACGCAGGTATTCAAACGTTCCCTCTGCCACAATCTTTCCCTGTCTAAGCACATAAATATAGTCGAACTGGTACAGCAGGTGCAGGCGGTGCATGGAAGAAATGAGTGCCTTGTCTTTGAAAGCAGCAAACATCTTCTGGTAGATCATTGCTTCTGTTTTCGGATCAACACTACTGGTAGGTTCATCCAGCAATACCACTTCACTTTCACGGGCGGCCAGAATACCACGCGCCAGTGCCAATCGTTGTTTCTGTCCTCCGGAGAGGTTTACACCTTTTTCCCGTATATCCGATTCCAGTCCTTTAGGGAGATGATGGATCACATCGGTGAAATGGGCGCTTTCGCTGACTCCCATTATTTCCTCATCTGTAAAAGGGAGACCAAGGGTGATATTATAAGCAATGGTATTCTCAAAGATCTCCGGTTCCTGGGGAAATAGGGTTACGGTTTCATTAATGGTGGCCAATCCAAAGGGCTTCCCGTCCACCTCCAACTGCATGTCTGGTTCGGGAGTAAACAGTCCTCTCAGCAAAGACAGCAAAGTACTTTTACCGCTGCCGCTTTCTCCGATCAGGGCAATCTTTTTCCCCCGGCCAATGGTAAGGTGCAGATTATGCAGGCTTTGCGGAGCATGTTCGCTGTCATATTGGTTACGGTGCGAGAAACTGAGGTTCCTGATCTCAATAGTTTGCCAGTTATCCGGCAAATCGGTCAGCTGATCCGGGCGGTGCTGTTCCTTATAAGCCTTCTCGATATTACGGGCCGTTTCTACATGGGTGTTGAACTGCACGATCTCAGTGTATTGCCAGGCCACGTCATGGAATACGGTAGTAAACTGTGTCACAAAACCCAGCAACGTAATCAATCCCGCTACAGGAAACACCTTACCGGCTTCCCAATGCTGGTATACATACCCTGCGGCAATGGTCACATAAATGAGGGTCACTAACATATCGGCAGCAAACCACTTCCATTCATTGATCACTGCATTTTTTCTGAACGGCCGTGCAATCAGTTGCACTTTACTCAGCAATCCACTCTCCATGCTTTTTTCCAGGCGGAGCGTGATCACGGTCATGATGTTCGACAAGCTGTCGAACAGTGTGGAAGAAACCACGTGCTCCTTCTCATTTACCTCGTCGAGTGTTTTGATGAAAGGCTTATCGAATTTCATGATCACCCAGATAGTGATGAAGCCGAGCAGGATACCGATACCGCCGAATACCGGAGAAAAATACAGCATGGCAACCACCGAAAACACCAATTTGGCAATAGCATGAATATACATGAAGCCTTTGTCAAAAAATTCCTTCAGGGCCTCGAACGCCTTACGGATACGGTTGATAGTGGAACCACTGTGATGGTCCTGGTGCCATTTTATTGGCAGATGCAGTGCCTGGTGATAGCGTTCCATCAGAAAGTTACGGCTGAGATTAAAGGCCAGCTGACGCTCCATGACACGCGCTGGTCCATGGAAGCACCATTCCACGAATTTCAGTCCGAAATAGGTAAGCGCGTATAGAAAAGCGTAATGGAAAACCCGCTGGGTATCCTGCTGGATCTTTCCAATAAACCATCCGAAAAGAATGGGGTTCAGGGAGTAGATGATATTCGCGAGAATGAATAACGTATATACAAGTATGTATCTTTTTCGTTCCTGACGGGCATAATGATATGCTGTTCGCAACAGTGCGATATATGGATTGGACATTTGCTGACTAATAAAAAAGTAAATAAAATCGGATTCGTCCCGGGGAAATTCCAGGAACAATATCAGGTCAGAGCGGGCCACACAGTCAATGTTGTGGGAAAATGCTACTGCTTAGTGTGTGAAGGTCATTAGGAACCTGCCTTTCATTGTTGGTATTTTATGTTGGAATCGCAAAGGTCGGAAAAATATTTGAAATGGATTGCAGGTAGGGAAAATTCCCAACCTCAAGAAAGGTTTCATAGGAAGGAATGGCATCCTGAATTAATCAAGTGCCTTATAATCTTCCCTCACTGGAGTGAAAATATCAAATATCTTACAATCTGTAAGCGCCACACCGCCATGCTCTGCCCAGGAAGGAATAACAGCCACCATCCCTTTGGTGTATACCTTCGTTTCACCATCGACCGTCAATTCAAATTGCCCCTCCTCTACCTGTGTTACCTGCTCATGAACATGCTTGTGCTTGGGAAGCACAGCCCCTTTTTTCACATCCCAGTAGCTCAGTGTCATAGAAGGTGTGTGAATAAATTTCGCAGAAAAGCCGGGTATAATCTCGTGGGCGGTGATGGCATCTAAAGTTATCATGCTTAACGTTCCGTTTTAGTGCCATAAGTTATAAAAATGTGTTGAATTAACCATTAGTTTATTCCTGGCAGAAAGGCACATCGCAGACACCCTCGCCATTCTCTTTATTTCGTGGTCTAACCAAAGCCCTGGCGAAATACAGTGGATATCAAACACTAATAAAACCAAAACCAACTGATTAACAGTAAGTTACCGGAAGGCATAGGTATTGCAATTCTCCGTCTGCTCATTAACGTTAAAACACTACCGCAGCATGTAGACAGCTATTGTTATATCTCTAAGAAATAGAAAAACAGAACAAATAATCTTTAAAAATCAAACGATGAACAGCCAAGAATTAATTGAGTTAACAAAGGATCTTATTTATCATGCCACACATTTCGATGTGCCCTACGTTAAGGAAATTTATGCAGATAAATTTCTGATAGCTAATGTTGATAAGGATGGCGGAGTGGAAACCTTGAACAAGGAACAGCTCGTCGCTTTTGTTCAGGGAAACAAGAACGCGAATATTGCACCGCTTTCCACAAAGACCGAATTTCATTACGCCATATGCGATGAAAATATGGGCATGGTGGTGATTACCCGCGAACTGGAACTTAATGGAAAACCGAGTAGAAAATTCTTAACTGTCATCTGGGAAAATATATCCGGAAAATGGCAGGTGGTTAAGGAATCATCTATTGTACGCGACTAAGGAAATCAGTCAACAGAACAAGTCTACAATTGTCAGGCTTGTTCTGTTACTTCATTTTAAATGACGCCGCCCGTTCCCTCCCAAAAGAAGCCAGTATAAGATTTTGTATCCGCTTGTAACCTTTTCGAAATAATGTACTCTATTAGGGAAACAAGTTGTATGCTTTATTTAATCATTTCAATTTTCGCTATTGCCGCTATTGTCGGCCTCGTTATTCTAAAAAACTGGCTCACGTCGGCCAAAACCTCCCGGACTGTCGTTTATACGCATGGTGCTTTTGCTGCCATTGCCCTGGTATTGCTGCTGGTACAGGTACTGCAAAATCCCACCAGTCATTTGCGGACCAGCCTCACGTTATTTGTTATAGCGGCCATTGGTGGCTTTTACATGTTTTTCCGGGATCTGAAAGGCAAATTCAGCCCCATCTGGCTGGCCGTTATCCATGCATTGCTCGCGGTATCAGGATTTATCATTTTGCTGTTAACTATTATTTAAATACCTCCATATGAAGTTGTTTGGCCATCCGGTACATCCGCTGCTCATCCATTTTCCAACGGCTTTGCTACCGATGGATCTGGGCCTCACTATACTGCACTATACCACGGGCAATTTCACCTACTACCAGGCAGGTGCATATTGCCTGTGGACAGGTGCTTTGCTGGGCCTGCTGGCTGTGATCGCCGGTATAATAGACATGACAGCAATTCCACGCACTAATAAGAAAGCAATAACACTGGCCCTATACCATGGATTCTTAAATGGCCTGCTACTGCTTATCTTTGCTATTATTGCCTGGAAATCCTGGCAGGCCTTTCCCACTCCCTTCCTGGCAGGGAAAGTCGGTGTGGTTGTAAAAGGTATTTTGGTAATAGCTCTTTTTGCCGGAAATTATATGGGAGGAAAATTGATTTACAGGCACCACGTTGGTATAAACCTTAATGAAGAGTAAATGGAGACATTACAGCATAAAATCAGCTACGCTTCTGATGAGACCATCATTAAAAAAATACTCGATGGTGAGATAGTGCTTTTTGAGATATTGATACGCCGTTACAACGCGCTGCTTTATAAGATCGCCCGTTCTTATGGTTTCAATCACGAGGACGCGGAAGACCTGATGCAGGAGTCTCATTTTTCCGCATACAAATCCCTTGGCAGTTTCCGTGCAGAGGCATCTTATAAAACCTGGCTTACTAAAATTCACATGAATGGATGCTATCATAAATTAGATCAGCGTTCAGTTCAGTATGAAGAAGCAACGGATGAAATAATTAATCACCATACGGCTGTAACACCCACTATTGCCGAAAATCAACAAACCGAGCAAATGGTTATGAATAAGGAACTGGGAAGGGTATTGGAAGAAAGCCTGCAGCAAATTCCGCTTGCTTACCGCACCGTGTTTGTGCTTAGAGAAATAGAGGGATTCAGCGTGGCTGAAACTGCCGATCTGCTGGGTATTACACCTGTGAACGTAAAAGTAAGGTTAAACCGCGCAAAGGCGATGCTGCAAAAACAACTGGAGAAATTTTATTCAGCGGCGGATCTTTATGAGTTCCATCTTATGTACTGCGATAAAATTGTCAAAAATGTGTTTGCGAAAATTGCAGGTGAAGCCAATGAAGACCACCCGTAATCACCACAAACCGCAGCTGCCATAACATGCGGCGCCAACATGTACCAGGAAACATAAAATCCCCACCTATAAAGATGAAAAAAATCACCCTGCTAACATTTCTCATCCTTGCCTGTGCTATCGCAAAATCGCAACAGGCACCTGCTCTGATCAACAGGTTCAAGTTACTAATTACCAATGAAAGCAATGAAATGCTTCTGGTCAAATGGAAAGGCAACTGGGAGGTTCCAGGTGCCGCATATGGCGATAGTACTGTAGTTAAGCCTATTAATGAATTCCTTAACGATCTTGCCACCGGACTCGGAATCAAAATCAAACAGCCGAAACTGGCGGGGGTATTCACCTACTATATGAATGACCGGCAGTATCCGATGATCTTCAGCTATTACACTGCGAAATCGGACAAAGGACAACTTAAGCCGGGGCCGGGTATAGAAGAAGTAAAATGGTTCCCGGTATCAGAAGGTTTAAAAATAGTTCCATATCCCAATTCTGTCGCAATCATCAGGCAGGTGCTCTCTTCACCAAAAACAATATGGGGCGGAGCCTTCAGAGTATATCCCTCACAGGGCTGGAAATATGAAATCATATCAGATTTTTATAAAATGAATTGACTTACGGAGTCCCATTATACCATACATAACATTTGTTGCCCGCCATCCTTTTGCAAGGAATCTGCTATCTATATCTATGTATATAGTTGATATGACGTCGCATTTACCCCTGTACATTGTCCATTTCAAACACGGCCTGCTGTTAGACAGCTCCTTAATTTTACGCATGTAAAACGCTACATACAGGCGGTATTAACAAACAGAAAATGAATTATCATGAAAATCATTATTTATCTGGCATCATCGGTCAATGGCAGGATTTCTAATAACAGGAACGTTCCGGACTGGCTTTCGCAGGAATATGGACGAGGGTTTATGGAAATCTGTCAAAAAACAGGAGCTGTTATCATGGGAAAAACGACCTATAATATATTGGCCCCCGACTACCTACCACTTCAAAATGAAGGCACTATGGTGGTACTTACTCACGATACTACCGCCACTCCTGCAAGACCCAACGTGGTATTTACCGATAAAAGCGCAAAGGACATTGTTGCCCTCCTTGAATCAAAAGGACATCAGGAAGCGGTGATCATCGGAGGTACGGCTACCGTAAGTGAATTCATAAAGGCAGGAATAGTTACTGAGATCATCCTGGTAGTTGAGCCGGTACTGTTTGGTATGGGATTGCCAATGTTAGATGATGTAGATGTAGAATACAAAATGCACTTATCAGAAATAAAGAAACTGAATGATCATACAGTTCAGCTGCATTACCAGGTATAATAGCTTTTCTGTGTTTGTAGATTACCAGAACCGAAGCAAGCGTCAGTTGCTCATCAGAAGGCACAACAGTAACCGTTAAATGATAAACAACGTATTTTACCTTGACATTCAGTATTAAAAGCTATATGTTTGTACATACAATCGATATTAATGTACAAACATATCTATAGCCTGATAGTCATAGTCTTCCTTTGTTCCTGCGCAAGCCAACGGGAAAACCTGCTCCAATATACAGATCCCGGCATTGGGACTGCACACAGCCGCTGGTTCTTTTATACACCAGCTGCGCTACCACATGGCATGGCGAAATTAGCCCCGTCTACAAACGGGCATTACGGCAATCCCAGTGGCTGGGAGGCCGTTGGCTATGATACAAGACACAGATCAATTGAAGGATTTGCGCATTTCCATGAATGGCAGGTTGGCGGTGTTGTGGTGATGCCGGCAACAGGTCCGCGGATATTGAGTCCAGGGAGCCTGGAAGATGCCGAAAAAGGGCTTAAAAACGGTTATCGCTCACTGTTCGAACACAAAAATGAAGTTGCCCGGCCGGGATATTACAAAGTAAAACTTGATGATTATAATATTACCGCCGAGCTTACAGCAACCAGCCGGGTTGGTTTCCACCGATATACCTTTCCCGCCGGTTCTGATTCCAGGATCATACTCGATATTGGTAACAAGCAGGGGGAAAGCGGCGAGGTACTGGATGCTGCGGTACGCATGACTGACGAAACGCATTTTGAAGGGTTTGTAATCACCTACCCCGCATACATCAAAAAATATGATCCACAGGGTAGCATATCAATGTACTTTTACGGTGAGATCAGCAAGAAGCCTACATCTGTAGGCGCTTTCAATGCCAGCGAAGTAAAAGAACATACCACTGAAAGTAAAGGCAAAGGCGCCGGCCTTTTTCTCGAATTCCCTACCGCAAATCAGGAAACCGTCGAACTGAAAATAGGACTCTCGTATACATCTACACTCAATGCAAAGAAAAACCTGGAAGCCGAAGCGGCAGGACTTGATTTCAACAAAGCAAAAAAGATTGCCCAGCAAGTCTGGCAGCGTGAACTAGGCAAGCTTTATGTAAGTAGTCCGAATACAAAAGATAAAACGAAGTTCTATACGGGCCTGTATCATGCACTTCTTGGCCGCGGTATTATTAACGATTTCGGCCAACCCAATCTCTACAACACTGATGCAATCTGGGGTGCATTCTGGAATCTGACCCAGCTATGGGCGCTCGCCTATCCTGAACATTACAATGACTATGTCCGTTCGCAGATGGATATCTATCAGAAACGGGGCTGGTTTGCCGATGGTGTCTCCAACGGACATTTCACCTCGGGCGTCGGTACCAATTTCGTGGGACTGGCAATAGCTGCCGCCTATCAATGCGGTATCCGCGACTACGACGCCGAATTAGCCTACAAAGCTATCAGAGCGAATGAAACTTCAGGCACCAACAGACCCGTAGGAGCCGGCAAACTCGATGTCGAAGCCTTCAACAAGTATGGCTACTCCCCTTTTCTTGAAGAAGATAAAACAGATTCCACCGGATCGCGGTTCTCTGCATCGCATACGCTTGAATACAGTTACAGCGCATTCGCCACTGCCCAGATGGCTAAGGCACTGGGCAAACAGGCTGACTATGATTACTTCATTGACAAATCCAAGGGGTGGCAGATGCTCTTTAATCCCGCATCGAAGCTGATACAGCCTAAAACAGCGGACGGCAGGTTCATCGACAAGTTTGACCCTCTTGAACCCTGGCGGGGGTTCCAGGAAGGAAACGCTGTACAATACACTTTTTATGTACCACAAAATCCTGCCGATCTTATTGCTGCAATAGGCAGAGAAGAGTTCAACGCAAGGCTCGACAACATCTTCAACACCGCCCAACAAAACAGTTTTGGAGGAGGAAAAACGATCGATGCATTCGCAGGTATCAAAGCAAATTACAACCATGGCAATCAACCAAACCTGCATGTCAGCTGGTTATTTAACTTCTCCGGAAAGCCCTGGCTCACACAAAAATGGACACGCGCTATCTGCGATGAGTTTTACGGAACAGAAAGCATCCACGGTTATGGTTACGGACAAGACGAAGATCAGGGCCAGCTCGGCTCATGGTATGTAATGGCAACATTAGGCTTGTTTGACGTCAAAGGGCTTACCGACCTGCGACCGGTTATCCAGCTGGGCAGCCCTATGTTTGACCGGGCAGACATCAAATTAGGCAATGGCAAGACACTCAGCATCGTTACACAAAACAACAGCAAGGAAAATGTTTATGTACAGGAAGCCAGCTTTAATGGCAAGCCGCTTAATAATGCATGGCTGTACCGCGAGGAACTGATGAAAGGCGGCAAGTTGATTATGAAAATGGGGAATGTACCGAATGAAAAATGGGGAAGCGGGATGCCTCCTCCTTCGGTACAATGATTATCTTTACGTCGAAAGCAGTATTATTAATACTGCTACCGTGAACCTTCCAAAACACCATTAACATGATACAGAACGGGCAAGTAAAACTTAGAAAAACCATGGAAAGCGATTTAGAATCTTTGTTTCAATTTCAGCTCGACAGGGATGCTATTTACTTAGCCGCATTTACGCCTAAAGACCCTACGGACAAAAAAGCATATTTTGAAAAATTCACAAAATTGCTGAATGACCCAACAATAAACATGCGGACAATTCTGGTTGATGAAACCATCGCTGGTAGCATTGCGAAATTTGAAATAGAAGGAGACGCAGAAATTACATATTGGATAGACAAAAGCTTTTGGGGAAAAGGAATTGCTACGACAGCACTTAAGAACTTTCTAACCATTGAAAGCACAAGACCTATTTTTGGCCGTGTTGCGTTTGACAATTTAGGCTCGCAGAAAGTTTTGGAAAAATGTGGTTTTATAAAAATCGGCAAGGATAAAGGCTTTGCAAATGCAAGACAGGCAGAAATAGAAGAATTTATTTACAAGCTGATATAGAAATAACAAAACAACGAACTGCTTTGTCCGTACCTGCTCCATCCCCATTACACCACCTGTTTTCCCTTCGCTACTCCTGGAGCAGGAACATGCATGGTGGCGGGATTTCAATGGATTTTACTTTTCTCTGACCACAGATTGTTTATGATACCTATCAGGCTATATCATTGCTGATGGCAATTGGGGCAGGTGGTTTGCTCCAGAGACGTCAGACAAACATCTCCTTTAGGTCTGGGCTGACTGAGATTAGCAATTTTGATCTTCACTAGCTGGAGCTTTTTTGGAGTTGTTTTCTTTTTCATGGTGATGATGTTTAATGAATACTCCCCTCCTGTCTTTAGCTTGAGAGCAATGCCATGGAGTGGTTGTTCAGCATATAAACGAAGCTGAAATATTTCAGTGTGTTTATTACAGGTGATGTGATCGATACCCAGGCTAACAGCAAATTCCTTTATCGGGTTAAGCATTTAGATGATTAACAGGAATAATCATTGTTACTAATGTAGTTAAATTTTTCAATGTTGAAGATAGTACTGACGGAAGAAAAATCTGTTCAGTTATCGAACTGGCTTTTGAGCATTCGATTGCTTATTACACGTTAATAATATTGATCCTCAACGATATGTAAGATAAGTTTTATCATTTAGTTCACAAAAATCCTTATCTTAGAATCAGGTAATACACCCCATTCCCTTCACTTTTCAGACGTTGCTTTTGTCTTTATTTATTATTAAAACTTAGAACCAATTTTTATGAGAAAGATTTATCTTTTCGTATCGATTGCTTTTTTAGTATCCTGCACCTCCGGCTCCAACAAAACAACAACGGAAGCAGCAAAGGCATCCGATTCCGATTCGAACAAACATGACAACGTTACTTACCCTTACACAGCTGCTTATTCTTCGGATTTTGAAATCGGCGATGCGAAAAACGTACAAACATTGCTGGAATTGTATCAAAACTGGGACAACAACACCATTGAGAATTCAAAGAATTCTTTCGCAGATACTGACACCATGTATTTTGCTGATGGCAATATGTTTGCGGGCAGTAGGGACTCGCTTATAGCTGTTGCTAAACAGGTGAGAGGACAGATGGGTAAGGTCGTCGATTCTGTTCATGCCTGGGCGCCTCTCAGAAGCAAGGATAGAGATGAAGAATGGGTAGTTATATGGACCCGGGAGTATTCAACAGATGCCAATGGAAAAACGAGCGCTAAGGAACTGCAGGAAACATGGCGGTTTGATAAAAATGGGAAAATTAACCTGATGTATCAATACGCGCAGGCCCCTCCCAAGATGCCGCCAGCACCGCCAAAAAAATAAACAACCACATTATAAACAACAGCCCTCAGTCTAAAGATCTGAGGGCTGTTGTTTATAATGGGCTATTGCTCCGAATAGAGATGCGATTCCGTGGGGATTTCGTAAACTATACTAATATCAGGCCCATCATTCTGGTGAGTGAAGTGATAAAGTAAAGGCAGCGTAACGGCTTCGATGCTATTGCAATAGTATTGTACGCTGAAAATGGGGATATGGTGGTTGTGCATCAGGGAGAACTGGCTTAGAGTGATATAGCTGGAATCATCTGACCCGAGGGGCATTTCCCACAAACAAAAAGCCCGACTTCTATTCGAAGCCGGGCTTTTGTGATCCCGCTGGGATAATTCTAATATGTTGAAACTCACTAAGGTGCTGATTTTCACCATCAGCAAAAATAACGGGCCACCATTTGGGCCACTTTATATAAAGATCTTTAGTACGGTAGTTGAATAGTTAAACAAAGATACTAGAAGCAGTTTCGATTAACAAATATTTCATTTGAGTTAAAGTTTTGTTAGAATTTTTAGCTGCGATAGCAGCTAAAATTGCCCAATAAGGGCAATTTGGATGCCTACGACTTCGGAGTAGGCATAAAAAGATACCTTGTTGTAAAACAAGGGGACATCTTGTCATTTTCGAATGACAAATGGGAAGCCATAAGCCCAGTCTGGGCTTCTCGGCAGAGTAAGGTGCAAAACACTGGTATCTGCTGTTGGCGGTGCCAACGAGGATGCCAGTCATAAAATAGCGGGCATTGTCCTTTGGTCCCGGCCTCGGACTTCTGCAACCTACCTTTCTCCAGTGGCAGGAATAAAAAATAAAAACTGCTGAAATTCTCTACCCAGCGCAAGCAGGCCGGGTCATACGTTAGGGCTGTAAACTGCTGCTCAAAACCCATAATAAAAATTACTTCCATCATCACAAAATCCATAACACATTCACTTAACAATACCAAAGTTAGCGGCGTTAAACAATGAAAGCAATCCCCCTTGAATTTCTATAGGGATCAAAACAGGAATCATCTGCATCTTTGAATAGTGAAAACGAAAATGTGAATTATGAATGAAAAAGAATTAGTGGGCGTATTACTCGATACGGTATTGAGTGCGCCGGGTATGGCAGAAACAGTTAAAATTGATTTAAAAATCAGCCGGAAAAACGCGCTGCTGCTCGGTAACCTGATCAGCAAAGGCATAGATCCCAAAAGCACAAACGGACTGCTAGACAGTATGCCTAAAGAAGCTGCCGAACAGCTTACAGAAGTGTCAAATGAGATCATTCAAAAATCGGGCTTAACGGACCTTAACCAGAAGCTCAAAAGCCTAACCAGCAAGTAAAAAAAAGAGGGCTGTACTCACAAGAGCAGCCCTTATTATTTATAAACCGTTTGCTACCCATTCCAGCAGCAGTAAAAGTATACCTCCCAATTGCAGTACCGAAGCCAAAATATAAATGATACCTTCAGAAAAAGAAGTATACTCATAGGCGTTAAAACTGGTAAAGCCCTGTACGCCAAAAGCGTTTGTGCGCTCAAACCTGCGCCGTCTTATAGTGCGCTTAATCCTGCGGGCAAAGAACAACAATACCAGTCCAACCCATTGCAGCAAAGTGATCTCCTGTAAGTATTCCATGATGAAAAAGATTAACTATAAAAAGAACTGATCTACCAGCTTGGCGAACTCCCGGCTGCGGTTCCGCGCCTTGTACTTCACTAAAAAATCCACTATAACCGCCTGCGCCTTTCCGCGCATTAAAAGCCGGGAAAAAGCAGCTGGGTCACTCACCATCTCAACATGACCAGTAATCTTGCCATATATCCATTTAACAGCGCAAAACCATTTCCGGAAACCGTGTATGTAGCGCACGGGCCATGCAAGTTTTAAAGTATCTTCACGCTCAATAATCGCTTTACAATAACCGGTAAGCTTTGCCACCAGTAGCGGCAACTCGTTTTTAAATTCTATGGCAATTAGCCTAACCTTTACGCTGTCTGTCATATAGGCTGGATAGAATCTTTTATCATGCTGTTTATCAGATAGTACGTATTCCTTTACAGGTACCGGTATTTTTCTGAGAACAACCTCACCAGATAGCAAACCACGTTTTATTTTTCGCCTACCAGACAATACAAGTCCTTGCTTATCCGCTTTAATATAAGCCGTACCGTTATTCATCCGGCGGTTTACCGCAACAGCCAGCCTTGGCGCGTCATGAGTAATGCTAGGAAAGTACAATAAACTTTGTGCAGCAATATTTTTATTAGAACGTTTCATAAAATCAAGTTTTAAAAGATTAAAAAAACAGGTAAAAGCAAAAGCAGGCCGCACCACAAATATCATTCACCAAAAAATAACTTTACGGCCAGTTCATACCGCTCATCGTTAATCCGGTCGATACTATAGCGCTGTATAAAATCCATCACCACTACAAAGCGCGGGGTTTCAAAAAACTCGAAAAGAAAAAATTTCATGTTCCTGCACAGCAGCTTATATTTCAACTCAATGATATCATCAGTATCATCAGCAGTGTCTACCCAAAAATCAGCCGTCACAAGGTGATTTTCCGGCCAGTTACTTTCAATGGCATGCCGGTTTTTAACAATATCTTGGCAATGCGCTTGCAGCTCCTTTATCAGTTTAGGGATATGCCGGGGAAACAGTTCAAAAATTGCTTTTCCCTTGTCTGCGTTTGTAAAGTTTTCTAAAGCTTTCATCATACAAAATTTAAATGATTAAAAAAGGGCAGGGATAAACGGAAAATCAAATCAATAATTATTTTCAATAAACAACCTTACCTCATCAAGCGTTCCCCTGAATTCCTTACTACTGTTTGGAATAACTACTTTAAAACTTTCGCTATCTTGTGTAAACAGGATACTATTATAAGAACCAAAAGAAAGTAAGGGCGTATCCGGATAGTCCGTTAATACCAGCTTTGCTGCTGCTGCCGAAATTTCATGATCATTTACATTGCGCCAATACAATTTAACCTCCCGGCCCTCTATCAGGTCGTAGGAGCCATCGGCCCAAAACATTTGGCCCCCTACCTTAATAAAGCCTTCTTCCTCGGTTGGGTGTTCCTGAAGGGCATAACGTCTACCATTGTATTTTAAAATCGGTTCTCCATCTTCGGTAAATCTATTAGTAAAGAAAGCTGTAGTACCATTTTGGAAATGAAATTTCTGTATCATAACATTAGTATTTATCAGGTATTTAAGAATAAGGCAAGGGATAAAAAGACAACGCAAATCACAGTGCTGATTCCAGCGGCGGTACATCATTTTCAGGTGCATTTGAATACTCCGGCAGACCGAAAAAAATGGCCGCTTGTAACTGTGTAATCACCTTATTCAGAAATAAATAAGCATTCTCATGGTCAGCAGACAGATCAAACTTTGCTGCCTTTATTGTGCTGATGCTGATATTATTACGGATACCATGCAGCCAGCGTAAGAATTGCAAGGGCGGCACATTAACAGGGATGAAAACAGCGTTTATAGATTCCGGCGAGGCCACAAGTGCCAACGTTTCCGGCTCCTTCCAGTAAAACATAAAACTCTGATAATTCAAAAATGCCCAGCTGTTTACATAATAACTGATCTGATCTTCCGAGAGATCACTACAACAATGACCCTTTTTAAAAGATGCAAGAACCAATTGACTGGCAACATGCTTTAAAACTTGTGGTTTAATAATCTGGATAGACATAAAATGAAATTTTGAAGGATGAAGAAATGAGGAAGGGATAAACAGGATACCGTAACTACTTTAAACTACGGTTACCGTTGTACGATTTATTTACATACTCGCTACCATATTTTGCGCGTATCTCTTCCATACTTTTACCGCTACTGCGAAATACTTTAGCTTCCTCGGGCCGCCAGTACCACATTTTCTTTTTACTGGCAAACAGTAAACCCGCTTCTTTCAACCTGTCTTTTACAGCATAAGTATTGCCTGATACCCATATCCAAGCGGCCACTATTTCAATCACAATACCTTCAAGAGCGATAATTTTTTCAATAATGATGCGGTACTTTTCATCATCCTGTCGGCGCTGTTCTGTCTCTTCACTATTCAGGTTTTCACCGGCCAGCAATTTTGCACATATGAAATCATATTCATTTATCAGTTCTTTCATTTGTTCCTCATCACCGCCTAAATCCGGGTGGAGCTTTTTAGCTAAATCTCTGTACCGGGTTTTAATTTCGTCAAGCATTGTACAATCGTTGAAATATTTCATGGAGAATAACTTTGAGCGTTAATAAAAATTTTTCCCGTCTTCCGCATTCCCCCGAAGCGTTTTCCCCGAAACGGAAGGCTGCCGCGAAGACAAGGCTATGGTACGACACGCCACCAGGGATTTTGGCACTTATAAGTCCCGAAGGGGGCCATGCCCGAAAAAAATCAAAAGAGAAATGGCATTATGCAGTGACAACTTCCCGGCGTGTCGTTCCTTAGTCGCAGGATTCCCGGCTGCCTTCCTTGAGGGAAAACAATAGTTTTCCCAGCTGTATCACATTCGCAAAGCGGATGCAGATACAGCAACAGCCAACAAATAAGAGAACCAGCAAACAGCGCAATTTGTCAGGCTGCCAAAGGCAGCCACGGTAACGAACAAACGATAAGAAAAGCTAAACAGGAAACAGAAAGAAGAACGGAGCGTCGCAACGGCGGTTCAATAGAGAAGAAACACTGACTAACAAAAAGATTACCTACAAAAACATCAGAAATAAAACATAAAAAAGCCCCCTGATCTGTATCAGAGGGCTGCTAGTCTTAAAAGCACAATATTAAAAAACTATTCTACAGGCACCCATTCCGCGCCATTATATCTAAACTCCGCAGATTTGTCAACAGGATTAAGCCCACCATCCAGCACTACGAAGGGTGAAACATCTTTATAACTTAGTCGATAGGCAATAGATGCTATCTGGTCATTTTCGCGTTCCCTATACTTAATATCTTTTATTTCAATATCCCTAATTGCCACAAACAAGCGTTTAATAAAGGGATACCTTGTATCACCCGGCAGATCATACTTTCGTGCGGCATCAGTAAGCGCCATAGTTTCTGCACCGCCATCCGCTATAGTCCATTTCCGGGTAACGGTCAGCAATTGTTTTGCCTCCAAATCTTTAATTGCTGGCGTATTCACTTTATCCCGATCGGTCATATTCAAGTCCGTAGCCAATGTATCAGACTTCCATAGTTTTGCTACAAGCAGCTTTGCATCAGATTTACTTAACTCTGGCTGGTTAGAACAGCCCATAAAAGCCACTGAGAGGCCCATCATCATAATTGCATTCTTCATCTTCATCATACTACATTTATTTTGAGGTTTATATTAAAACAATCTGTACAAGCGCCAATTTATCCATATAAAGCGGCGGGTGTTGTTACCGGGTAGGTAAATATCGGTAAATGGAAATAAAATTCCTACGGCAGAGCTCAGGTTTTATTTCTCCGCATACGCGGGAAGGAGGTTCTTGCACTACAACAAACTACTACCCTTACCCCTAGAATAACCTTTCGTACAATAAACTTAGTCTCCGTTGCCCGCTTCGCGGAGTGCGATATGCATACCAATATAATTTCTCCCTCCCTTTGAGTTAGAGATGCTACAAATGTGATAGAGGAAGGGATAAAGGATAAGGCAAATAGACGAGAAAAGAAGAACAGAATACCATACCCATGCTCATAGGGTGTCAACGATAAGTACTCTAGCCTCTATATAGGGCGACAAATCTAGCAAAAATGCGAAATTCCGTATGCCGACTTGTTTTTAAGTCTACCTATACCTGTGATTTATTAGCATAATAAATTAAACTATACCCACCTGCGCAAAAAGATTGCGCACACCCATACCTATCTTTGCATAAGAGGGACACAAAATTTGTTATAATAAAAATTTCTAGTTTATGATCTACGAAAGCGAGCACTGGAAAAAAGATTTACTGAAGTTTGCTAGGAAGCTCACTAAAAGAAAACACTCAGCTACCTGGGAAGAGCGAGACTATTGTGATTTTGAAAAGGAACTAATGATTGGCTTCTACATCATCCGCAAACTCTCTGATGCGGGAAAGCTGTCTGATACCACATTGGAAAAAAAACTGTCAGGTAGGAAAATTCCAAGCAGAAATAAGATTATTCACCGACTTAACGCCCATCGTTATCAAGAAAGCTTCGATTTTGCAAAGGCAGAAGCTATTGAGCTTGACCTGATATTTGTTGCCAATCAATTGATTCACAGCTATGTTTTAGCCCATATTTTAACGAAGATGAAATCGGCGGGCGTTATCTATTTTTAGGCATCCACTTCTGCTCAGATATGAAACGTAACAACTCATTGTACGAACTTGAAATCGATTCTATCATTTCGACTTTTAAACTTTGCGGCAATGATTACCCAGCAAACATTCATATCAAATTTTATCCTGACAAAAAAGATTATATTTTTATAAATAAATAACTCAATAGAAGCTCAATGGTACCATCATTTGATGATATAACACTCACAAACCTGGCCCTCGTTATTTCAAGAATGCTCACCCATAGTCAAATTGGACAGCATCTTTCCAGTGCAAACATCTCCGAATCTGCGCAGGGTACAAACAAACAAGATCGACTATACTACGCTTTCAAGCAAAAGCAAAAGCAGGATGGATGTGGAAATAACATCTTAGCTTTTGTAGGGATGCTTTTAAATCCCAAACGTTACTCTGTAGAGGACGAATTCGAAAGCCAACGGGCTGCTATCAATGAAAAACTAATTTATGAAGGCATTGAATTTGATAAAAGCGGACGTCCACAGACAGTAGTAAAAGCCAAAACGATCTCAGAAGCAAAGAGGCGGTCTCAAAAAATAAAAGAGAAAGTGCACGGTATCGGGGTGCATCATGAAATCCTTCGTTACTGCGAAGAGGAATGGTTAAAGGAGAACTATTTTCATGCGATTCTTGAAATAACCAAAAGCGTTGCTCAGCGGTTACGCGATAAGAGTGGATACGTTTCCGATGGTGCAGATCTGGTAGATGAATGTTTCGGGCTGGGTAAAGACAAAAAGCCCATGCTCGCCTTTAACTCCCTGCAAAGTGTCAGTGAAGAAAGCGAGCATAAGGGATTTGGGAATTTTTGTAAGGGTTTTTTCAGTATGTATAGAAATCCGAAAGCTCACAATGCAAAAATACTCGAAGATACACAGCTGTCAGAGATGACAGAAGTTTTAGTCGTAGCGTCGATCATCCATAATAAACTTGATAAAACTGTCAAAACCCACTTTAAGTAAAGCTCAATCTAATATTAAGGAAGAGCGGAACTTAACAGGAATGAAGCAAAGGTATACTGCAAATGGTTCATGTGCCCAGATTATCAAATATGAAATTTGACTTAAATACATAACACATCATGAAACGCGATCTTTTGCGAATACTGTTTATATCTGCCATATCCGGCATTGTCATTACCATAGGCGTATACCTGTTCCAAAAACCTTCCTTTACGGCTGGCTTTAACCTAATAGAGCAGGATAAACTGGGAACGGCAATAAGTGGGTTAACGGCCCCGGTAATCGGTTTGATATCAACTGTTCTACTTTA
This sequence comes from Chitinophaga filiformis, assembly GCF_900102545.1. Taxonomy (GTDB): domain Bacteria; phylum Bacteroidota; class Bacteroidia; order Chitinophagales; family Chitinophagaceae; genus Chitinophaga; species Chitinophaga filiformis. Next base: position 565,238 of record NZ_FNBN01000002.1, read on the forward strand.
CCTGGCTCTGAGCAAACAGACTGAATCCAATAATGAACAAAAATTCAAAAATGAAAGTGACATTCTCTTTTTATTAATCAATCAGTTGGACTTAGAAATCAACTCTTTCCGGATTAACCAATCCCGACAAGACAAAAACGGGAATGCCTATGAGCATCCAGACGATATAGGTGCAACAGGTATATGGAATTTTAGCAAATCCTGTACAGATCTTAATAGCAGAGGCGGAAAGCTATCCCAAAAACGCGAAAGATTCGATCAGCAATTTGAAGCCAGTGCCATAGTTATGATTATAGAATCATACGCCTTAATTGAAAGGCGTATCATCACTGCTAATCTCGCAGCAGATATGAAAGAACTATTTCAATCAAAGCTCCGTTTCTATTACGACTTGAAGCTAAAGGAAGCATTGGAAATGCTCGCCGATGCCTTCAAGCGATATCAGCTTACAGATGAACTCATGCCCAAGCGGATCATCCAATTCGTTAGCAGCAGATGACACTATAGAGGCGGCCTAATTGGGCCGCCCTCCTTAAGGAACCTATATCTAAAACAGATCATCATCGTATACCTAAGAATCTATTCAGCAAGCTTCTTTTTGCTGGCTTTCTTTACTGATTTAACTTTCTTAGTACATGTTATAAAATTGCCCCAATTACTAAACTTATTGTAGAGGCCCACTGTCGTAAGCAGTTCTTCTATTATAGCATCTTTTTCATCCGGGTAGGCCCGACAGTGCAAAAGCAGGGAACAAAGTTGTACTGTTGTGAGCAAGCATTGATCCCTTCGTGTTGCGTAGGGTATCATTTGATCGGGAAAGGCAGCCTGTGTACGTTCGTCTAAAGGAAACTCTCTGAAAGCATTTACTAAAAGTATTCCCTTGGCTATGATGCCTTTATCTGATAAATAAGTACCTAACCATTTTTCCAGCTGACCAGCATTTTTTTCACCGGCTGATTTGGTAAGCCCTTTAACTTCAACAATTACAATTTGCTCGTTACGGGACATGATAATGTCATCCCGATTCGGCTCGGCAGGTAAAATGGTGAAACCAAGTTCTTCAAAGACCAGTCTAGCAGATCGTTCCAAGGTGAAACCAGTGCCTGTCCATAGTTGTTTAAGCGGTAGAAATGTCGCTAGTCTGTTTTTGCTTTCTTCTCTTTTCTGAATTAATTGCTCAATATCAGATTCAATTTGGTTTAAGGTATCTCTTTCATGTGCTTCACCGGGAAGTAAGAACTTGTCGGCCCAATCTGGAACAATAGCGATTTCATCACCCTTTCTAATGCTGCGGCAAATCTGATAGAGATCATTTAAGAAATCTTCTTCATCCATATTGGTACCCTCAGTCAATGACGGTAGGAATACATAGTCTTTTGTATAAAATCCTACTGACGCATTTTTAGATTTGGCATTACCTATAGAGATACCCGGATGCGATATGAAGCCGACCAGATATTCAAATTCGGTTGAGTAACGGGAAACGAAGTTTGCAAACTGAGTATTGGGGCTAATTTCAATTTTCCTGCCTTCCGTTTCAATTTCATCGACTTCTATGTCGAGATATTTGAATAAACTTGTTTGCATAGTCCCGGCATCGAGAAAGAATCTGCTATGGTTGCGCGTGCAAAAGAATACTATAGGTATGTCCTTCCGCTTGGCAAACTCTTTCAATTGTGTAAATCGCGGCTCGACATCACCCGGCCAGCTATCGTTGACCTCTTTAATTAATTCGTGAAGATCAATAACAATAAAATCAAACTCAAGGAGATTTTGCTTAGATAAGAAGTAGAACCCTTCAATAGTCACGAATAGCTCACCGACTTGCTCTATATGTAATTCGCTCACGGTATATGATTTTGCATTCAAATATAGGGCTTGCCGTAGGCACGGCAAATTATTTCTGCCGGCAAGAGCTCCAAAACATGACAGAGAGGCTGACAAACGATAAGTTATAGAGACGATAATGGAGAACTGAGCATAACGGTGGGTCAATAGAAAGCCAAGCCGAAGCCACTCAGAGAAAAATCGCGTAACTTCAATAAGAAAATGGCTATCTATGCACTTCACCACCCTTGTACCAAACATATTCTATCCCGACATTAAAGACGGTCTGAGGCTATTTGTGGACTGTCTGCAGTTTAAAATCTCCCATAAAGAGCTGCAGTCGCCCAAGCCCTTCTGTGTACTGAAGAAAGAAGGATTACGTATAAATCTATTTCAAGACGCAGCATTGGCACAAGAGCACCACCCCGAGTTCCGGCTTGTGACCCTAAACATAGAAGAAGTATACAATAAAGTGTCTACATCCCATCCCGAATACTTACACCCCAGCCTAAAAACAATAACCCTTAGGCCCTGGGGTGCAAAAGAGTTTGCATTAATGGATAAGCAGCTAGGCATCATCATTCAGGAATGGACTTAGAGGAAGGTAGAGATAGTATGCGAGTCAAAGCCGCAGCAAAAAAGACTTTCGTATCCTTATAAAAAAAATAGATGGAAACGGAACAGGAACTATTCGAACTACTACAAATAGATCAGTACCGGATGGTCGCAGAAGCAGAAGTTCTAGCACTGGTTCACCAGCATGAAAAAGGTTTTCTGATGGACAAAGGAAAAAAGCGTGCCTACGCACTCGGCTGGTTTTACGGAGATCCCACCTGCGGCATTGTAGACTCGCAAAACCAATGGGCAATAATGGCAGGTACTGACCAGTTTGTGCTTTGGGACAACGGTGAAGTAATACCTTTGTCGTTCAACAATGCACATCAAATGAAATTAGACAGCCCAAACAGCATATTGATTCTGACAGACCCCTGGACAGAATATTCCGCAATATGGAGTTTGGATGTTCAAAGTAGGCAGTTTGAAAAGATGAAAGACTTTCCAGAATACAGGGAGCGAGAATACACAGAAGATATCATTTGGTAATGAACGCTGCAGGAAGCAATAAATTAGCTTTTTGCTTTTCCTGTCATAATGGTCAACAAACTTTGAATTTTAAGGCGCAGTTCATCAAAAGTTAAAATCTCAACATCTTTACTGTTGTTCCGGAAAAGCTCAAACGCACCTCTTTGTTTTGCACTAAGAGTAGAAAAATTGCCTATCAGTACGAGCGCTTTCGGATTGAACGTTTGTACATCCGTATTGCCCTGCATCACAGTAAAATAGCTTTTCTGAAAGATATCCCGCTGATTGAGCACCTGGCCGATGCAGCCAGTCAGCTCCTTGCTTGCCGCAAACACATTATCACCTCTATAGGCCGTTGATAATACCAACTCAGCCAAATGTGTCTTAATCTCCACGAAGGACACATTAGTACTCAATCCACCCCTAATAAGGAAATCATTAAACTTGCCACCCTTGTTGCTGATGGTGTTTCCCCCAACATAAGCCTCATCCTCATGCAAAATGACTGGTTGAGCAAAAAGCGTAGAAAATATCCAGCTGTGCTGCTTGAGGAATGCCTGCCATTTCTTTTCAAGCCCCTTGGTGTCGCTGGTAATCGAATAAAGCTTATCAAAATCGTCGAGCGCCGCCTGGATAAATTTATTATCAATAATCTCTTTCGTTTTCGCAAGACTCGTATCGGTAAAAAAATCTGGCAATAACGTTAGCTTTTCAAACAACTCTTTTATTGACTGCTTGTCTGCATCACTGAACTCCGACAGCGAATTCCCCCAATCCAGCAAGGTAGCTGCCAACGTTCCCGAAGTATAAGTCTTAGCGGGCGCTGTAATCTTAGTGGGAAAAGCCTCATGCATGTACTGCTGGCTGGCCCTTTCCCTTTCCGTTTTCTGCTTATCATTCAAACTGGAGAATGCTGTATTCCATTCGGTTAGCTTTTCTTCATTCAAATAAACAATACCCTTTTTTAAATCAATATCCACTTTGCCACCTTTTTCTACAAACACCTCTGAAATCTTCAGAGCGTCTAAAAAATCGCTAACCGGACGTAGCGTTTTGGTAAACCCATATCCAAACGTGAATACCTTATATACACCAACGGGTGGTTTTTTATTGAATCCTATATAAGTGAACTTTTGAATATTTGTATACTTAGCTTTACCCTTGTATGGAGTCGGATAATGTATTTCCTTATCTTCTTTTAAAAATATCTCCCGAGATTTTTGATCGATGTTATTTTCAGAATCTTTGAAGAAATAAACTTCCTTTGTAGCCTGACTAGCCTTGCGGTATTCTTCCGGCTTAATCTGGGCCTGAACTTTAGCCATACTTTATGAGATTAATGAATAATTACTATGAATTTAAGAAATATAATATACTATCATCCGTTTTGTTCTAAAAATTGATAGGTCATCGTTCTGCAGATAAATGCAGCGTAAAGTTCTTATTCAGTTTAATCACAATCTTCTTATCATAGGCAAAAATCATCGCCTTAACATCCGAGGTAAATACATCGGCCAGGTCTCTGGCAACAGTTGAATTGCTGATTTTAACAACCTTCCCATTGTCAATCTGCAGGTTAAAGCTGTAATCCTGCCTGTCACCAACCATAAAAAAATCATTTGAAGGAAATTCAATAGCGCCATGATGAGGAAATATTTCCAACATCGCTAGCATATCCGGTAAAGCCTTCTTCCATATGGCTACATATAATTCTTGCTTTTCCATAATGTTTAAAATTAAATTGGGGCAAATAAGTGTTATCACACGCAATATAACCAATTCAGCAGTATAAATGCCTACCAGTCGTCGCATTGCAACCGTATTAAAAAAAATAACCAAGGCGAAGCTGGCAGCTTCGCCTTGGGCATGCTCAGGATGCCAACAAATGCAATACCATCCAGCAAATAGGCAGTAGCGGCGATACAGTGAATGAAACACTATAATCGCCCTTGGCGAAAACAACAGTCATACAAACAAAAAATTAATAGGTGAAAAATAGTAAGCGTTGTACACCACTTACAAGAGTTGCTACCCCCTACAACTCTGGACAATGCATCCATCTATACATGTGTCATAGATGCAAGACTTTATTTAGTACAGGACCATATTTTTCAACAAAAAGGCAACAGGCCGGTCTTGCTTTTAAAATATGATTAGAGCGTAATCATCCATAAAAGCAATAAATCGCTAACTAACCTCGCCAATAGCTCAAAAAAGGCTGCATTAACAACGCATTAACTTTTCAGTTGTCTTTTTAGTCAACAGATTCCTTGAGATTTGCAAAAGAGTGCAATACCGCTATTATCTTATTGATATCCCCATAATTATTTTAACTATGCAATTGTTGTAAATCAACAATAAACTTTATAACTTAGAGTTAAAATATAAAAATAAGTTGTAATGTTTGCGATCAACACTACGAGGGTGCATTTCAAATGAGTTCACGGTATAAACAATATAACGATATTCAGCTTTCCGAATTGGTGGTTCAGAACGATACGCATGCCTTTGAAGAATTCTACAACCGCCACTGGTTAAAACTGTATCTTTTTGCTAAAAAACGGCTCGATACCAAAGAAGAGGCCGAGGATGTGGTGCAGGAAGTATTTATGAAGCTATTTCAAAAGCTGCCCAGTGTTCATGCAAAGCAATCTTTAGTACCCTACTTGTACGAATCGCTGCGTAGTACTATGATTGATCTTTTCCGGCGTGGTAAACGTAAGGAAGAAGTTATTTCCAGCTTCCGCGAATACTATGAGAAAGGCGTTTACGATACCGACAACCAAGTAAATTACAACGAACTGGAACGGTTAATCGAAGAAGAGATCAGTAGCCTGCCTCCCCAAATGCGCAAGATCTATGAAATGAGCAAGAAAAGGTTCATGAGCAATGTAGAAATTGCCGAAGAACTCAACATCACCGAAGAATCCGTAAAAAAGCAACTCTACCGAGGCATTCATAAGCTACGTAACCGCTTAGGTCGCAAGTTTTGGCTCAACATCATCATTCTACTTGTTTGGCTCAATCGCAGCCTGTAACCCATCCAATTATTTTCTGTATAAGTTAATACCATGTTAAACAGATTTAAAATAAATTTAACATAGAGTACCACTTTTCATGTCCCCATTCGTGTATCTATTTACATCACCCCATAGTTTTTAAGAAATGACTGACAACGAATTTACATTACTGCTAGAGAGGTACAGCAAAGGCGAATGCAGCCCTGAAGAAGCTGCGGTAGTTGAAGCCTGGTTTAACCAGTATATGGCTAATGCAACTGGCAAGTCAGAATTGACCGACCTGCAAGGTACACGTAGCCGCATCTGGAAAGGGATCGGTGTAAAGCATAAGCCTGCTGTTAAGTTATTGGCAGTAGTTCGTTATGCTGCGGCAGCATTAATTGTTATTGGGGGTATTACCTGGTTTTATATTAATCATAACAATAAGACAAATTTTAAACCTTTAACAGCTCAAGAAATTCTGCCGGGTGGCAACAAGGCAACACTCACCCTGGCAAACGGTAAAAAGATCAGTTTAAACGCCCAGAACGACACGATTGCCATCGACCCGGCTTTGGGCGTACTGATCTCAAATGACACCGCTACAGGTGTTGTTACTTATAAATATCAAAACCGCAAAACGGAAAGGGGCAACGGAGAAACAAACAGTTTTAACACCATCAATACACCAACCGGGGGGCAGTATAAACTGCAATTGCCCGATGGTACTATAGTTATATTAAATGCCTTAACCCAAATTAAATTCCCATCCCGTTTTGCAGGCAGTACAAGAGAGGTAACCCTTATAGGTGAAGCTTATTTCGAAGTAGCGCACAACCCTAACCATCCCTTCAGGGTAAATACGGCCGACCAACAGGTTGCCGTTCTTGGTACCCACTTTAATGTAAGCGCATACCCGCACCAGCCCACGAAAACTACACTTACGCAAGGCCGCGTAAAATTAACCCAACCCTCTACAGGCGCAAGCCAACCATTAAACCCGGGGCAACAAGCCGAGCTTATATCACGCGGATTTAATGTAAAGGATGTCATAGCCTCTGATGAAATAGCATGGATAGATGGAATGTTTATTTTCACAAAAACCCCTATAAAGGAAGCCATGCAGCAAATTGCCAGGTGGTACAATATTGAGGTTAACTATCAAACTTTGCCCAATGTTGAACTGCAGGCAGTATTGTCTCGCAAGCTTACTTTAGCACAGGTTTTAGATGCTATACAATTTAGTGATGACTATGAATATAAAATCAATAACGAAAGGAGGCTAGAATACGTACGAAAAAGGGGACGATAATACAACAACCAAAATTTGGTAGATAACATATATAAAAACAAACCGACCCTGTTGCATCAGGATCGGCAAAAGTTGTTTGCAGTTATTTTACCGTTTAAGACAGCTAAATACTAACCAACCAACAACTAAACTCCAAACATATGAATTATTTAATTCATACAGCCAGTGCTATGCGCATAATTATGCGAAAATGCCGATATTCAATACATCAATGTACCAGGGTAATGAAATTGATACTTATATTCCTTATCACGTTTCAGGCGTCGGCACTGGCCTTAGCACAACAGGTTACGCTCAATTTCAAAGACGCTCCTATAACAAAAGTTTTACGTTCCATCCAAATGCAAACCGGCTACGGCTATAGTATGGACGGGGCCGAGGTTAAATACGCAAAACCTGTTACACTAAACCTCAAAAATGCTACTATCGAAGAAACTTTACAAAACCTATTCTCTAACCAGCCATTCAATTATAAGATTGTTGGAAAAGTAATTAAGATTACGCATAAAGAAGTGGAAAGGGCTTCCACCTCTTCAGTAACAACAGAAAAGGATGGAGAAATAACTGGGCAAGTTACCGACAAAGATGGTAAGCCATTGGTCGGGGCAACCGTTTCTGTTAAGGATGGCAGCCTTGGTGCTGTGACAGATGCCAATGGCCGGTTTAAGATAATCGGTGCTCCGGCAAACGGCACATTGGTTATAACGATGATAGGCCGTGAAACCAGGCAGGTCAACTATAAAAGTAACCTGGTTTCACCAATAGTATTATTGGAGGTAAATGCTGCGCTAAAGGAAGTTCAGGTAATTGCCTACGGCGAAGTAGAAAAAAGATTTTCTACGAGCAATATAGGTACAATAAGTGGTGAAACCATTGCAAAACAGCCTGTAGGAAATCCATTACTCGCTTTGCAAGGACGCGTACCAGGTCTATTTATCCAACAAAATTCAGGGGTGCCTGGATCAGCTATTAGCGTAACTGTCCAGGGACAGAACAGCTTAAGAAACGGGAATCTCCCCTTCTATGTGATAGATGGTGTGCCTTATCAGCCAAATACAATTTCTTCCCAGAATACAGCATTGGTGATGAGTCCAAACTCCTATAGCAATTTGAGTTTCATTAATCCAGCCGATATTGAAAGCATTGAAGTACTTAAAGACGCTGATGCGACGGCTATCTACGGTTCCCGTGCAGCCAATGGCGCAATACTGATTACCACCAAAAAAGGTAAAGCCGGGCAGACCAAAGTAGATTTGAACCTGCAAACCGGCTGGGGCAAAGTAGCAAAGACACCTGATATGCTTTCAGGACCTGAATATCTTGCAATGCGGCATGAAGCATTCCAGATCGGCAAAACGACTCCGGGCATTACAGACTATGATGTGAACGGGGTTTGGGATACCAGTCGAAATGTAAATTGGAGAAAAGAATTGGTTGGGAACACAGCGCAATTTCAAAATTTGCAGGCTTCTGTATCAGGGGGCTCTGAAGGAACTCAATTTCTAGCAGGAGCAGCATATATCCGCGAAACGCCTGTCTTCGCCGGTAACTTCTCAGATGTTAAAACATCGGTTCGCTTCAATATCAACAACATTTCACCAAATAAGAAATTCAATTTTTTCTTGTCTGGAAGTTACTTGCAAGGGAACAACCAGCTTCCAAATGTCGATTTTTCCAACGTATCGGCGACACTCGCCCCCAATGCCCCGGATTTGTATAATCCAGATGGAACATTAAACTGGTCACCTGATCCAACAAGACCGAATGTTAACACGTTCCAAAACCCGGCAGCAGGTGCCTTGAGGAGATATAGTATCAAAAGCAGAAATCTGGTTGGAAATTCAACCATCTCTTATGAACTAATCCCTGGACTAGCCCTGAAATCTAGCTTTGGATATAATCGTCTCACATCAGATGAATTGACCATAAACCCGACTGCAGCTGCAAAACCTGATGTATTGCCTATTAGAAATTCTGCCCTGTACTCAGACAAAAGCATAGAAACCTGGATTATCGAACCGCAATTGACGTTCAGGAAATCCTATTCATTTGGTTCTATAGACGCACTGGTTGGAAGTACATTTCAGGAAACAGGAAGTTATCTTTTGGCACTGACAGGAGGCGATTATGCCAGTGATGCACTTCTTGCTGATTATAATGCCGCTGGAATAAAAAGCGTCAATCAATCAATACAGGCAACTTACCGGTATAGTGCCATTTTTGGCCGGTTGAACTACAGATATAACGACCGTTATATCATCAACCTAGCAGCGAGAAGAGACGGCAGCAGCCGATTTGGTTCTAAAAACCTTTTTCATAACTTCTATTCAGTTGGCGGAGCCTGGTTGTTTTCAGAAGAGCATTTCATTAAAGAGCATTTCCCAGTGCTGAACTTCGGAAAACTAAGAGCAAGCTATGGTACTACCGGTAACGACCAGATAGGGGATTACGCGTTCTATAGCCTTTATGATAATTACGGCGTCGACCTGCCGATACTAGGTACAACGGGCTTGGTGCCACGTGGTTTATCTAACGCATATCTACAATGGGAAGAAACCCGAAAGCTCAATATGGGGTTGGATTTTGGAATTATCGACAACCGAATAATGGTCAGTGCAAATTATTTTCGTAACAGATCTTCTAATCAACTGTTAAGCCAAAATCTGACTATAGTAACAGGCTTCGGCGAAGTTCCCAGAAACCTTCCTGCGACAGTACAGAATACGGGCTGGGAGTTTACGCTCGATTATGAACCTATTAGGGGAAATAACTTCCGCTGGAGAGGATCAGCAAACATTACCATTCCAAAAAATAAGCTGATACGCTATGATGGATTAGAAACAAGCAGTGACAGAAATGCCTATGTAATCGGGGAATCAATAAGAATAAGAAAGGTGTTTGTCTATTCAGGCGTCAATCCGCAAACAGGTTTATACCAGTTCACCAATGCTAAAGGTGAACTGACCTCTTCTCCTAGCGATCCGGTTGATAAAACAGCATTGATTAATCTTGATCCCAAATGGTATGGTGGTTTTAGTAATACATTTAGTTATAAGGGATTTGACCTGGATATTTTTTTCCAGTTTGCGAGCCAGAAAGCAGCTGCATCTTCAAGATTTGGAAACTTCCCTGGAACGTCGTTTAATACCAACCAACCAAGTATCGTCTTGAATCGCTGGCATAAGCCCGGCGATGATGGCGCTCAGATACAAAAGGTCTCGTCTAATTTTATTGAAGTTTTGTTCCCGAGCATACTGGCAAGTAGCAGCACTGAAGCATATAGTGATGCAACCTATCTGCGCCTGAAAAATGTGTCCCTTTCTTATTCTTTGAATAGCAACCTATTGAAGAAAGCTCATATTACAAATGTGCGTTTCTATGTGCAGGGACAGAATCTACTGACGTTTACAAACTTTTTTGGCGGCTTAGATCCTGAAACCAGAAGCCAAGGGGCGCTGGGCCCGTTAAGGATGATTACATTGGGAACACAATTAACTTTTTAACTGTAATATAATAAATCGAAAATCATGAACACTATATATAAATGTAGCAGAAATGCAATAATGGCTGTATTGCTATTCTGTTTATTTCCCCTGCATGGATGTAAAAAGTTTGTTGAGGTAGAGCCGCCGCCAACAAATGTAAACGAGGGAAATGTATATGCGTACGGTTCAACAGCAGCTGCCGCAATGATCGGTATCTACACCCAGATGTCAAACTCCTTTTTTCTTAGGGATATCAGTCTGTATGCCGAGTTATCAGCAGACAACCTGGTATTATTCAATAATGATAAGACCGACTATGTAACGTATTATCAAAATGCGTTACTGGCTACCAATGACGGTACTACTAAATTCTGGCTACAAATCTATCCATACATCTTTAGTGTAAATTCTGCGATAGAGGGGCTGAACAAATCGAATGGCGTCACATCAACAGTAAAGCAGCACCTGCTGGGCGAGGCCCATTTTCTCCGGGCGTTCTACTATTTTTATTTAGTCAACTCCTATGGAGATGTTCCCTTGGCCCTAAGTACAGATTATGTCGTAAATAATAGCCTTTCACGTAGTCCGGCTAGCCTTGTTGTAGCGCAGATTATTGATGATTTAAAGCAAGCTCAAAACCTGCTGTCTGATAGCTATCTGCAGGCAGATGCGGCAACTGCATTTCCAACAGGGCAAGAGGAAAGAATAAAACCTAACCGGTCTGCTGCATCTGCACTGTTAGCAAGGGTGTATCTTTATCAAAAGGATTGGGTCAACGCCGAACTGGCAGCATCCGAAGTAATTAACAAAACTGCGTTATATTCAGCAATTCCGTTAGACCAGGTATTCCTGAAAAACAGCAAAGAAACCATTTGGTCCATTCCGGGTGTACGTGCGGGAAGCCCGAACACAGACATTGGTGATATTTTTATCTTGCGGCCTGGCGGTCCAGCAGATGTTACTGACCGCACAATTTATCTGTCTCAAAAATTGGTTGACCTATTTCAGACTGGTGATCAGCGTAAAAATGTTTGGGTAAACAGCGTAACAGATAACAACAATAAACCCTATCCATATGCAGCAAAATACAAGGCTACAGGTGGTGATGCACTATCAGAATACATGATCATTTTGCGACTTGGAGAACAATACCTTATCCGGGCTGAAGCTAGACTGCAACTGGGCAGAACTCAAGATGCAATAGCTGATTTAAATACCCTGCGTGCAAGGTCCATAGACCCGAATGAACCCGATGAAAATAAGCGGTTGAAACTATTGGCAACTTCTTTGTCTAAAGAAGCAGCCCTCACCGCTTTAAATTACGAAAGGCGTGTTGAAATGTTTTGTGAGTGGGGCGACAGGTGGTTTGACCTCAAACGAAGCGGTCAGATAGACGCTGTAATGTCTGCGGCTGCCCCGCTCAAAGGTGGCGTAGCATGGCAATCCTACAAAGCCTGGTATCCGGTCCCATCCGATGAAATAAGAATTAACACCAAATTAAGCCAGAACACAGGCTATAATTAATCTCACATTAGTCGTGTAATAAATGTAGGGGACAACTTTTCGGGTTGTCCCTGCAGCTTACTCGCCATTATTTAAAAATAATTTATGAAAAAGATTGTCTTGATATTATGCTTGTTAAGCCCTGTTGTCGTTCACGCGCAGAAAGATTCAGGAACAGAATTTAGCAAAGCCCGCAATTGGCGGGAAGTGTTGACGGAGGCTAGTGCTGCGGGTAAACCCATCTTTGTAGATCTTTTTACAACCTGGTGCCCGCCCTGCCTGAAAATAGAAAAGGAGGTATTTACAGAACCAGAGCTAGCTCATTTCATGAATGCAAATTTCATCAATGTCAGAGTGCAAATGGATACTACTGACAAAGATAACGATTATGTTAAAGGCTGGCGGCAGGATGCCGCCAAATGGGCTAAATATGCTCCTACATTCCCCACTTTTCTATTTTATACTGCCGATGGCCAATATTCAGGCAGAGAAGGAGGATACCATACTGCTGATGATTTTCTTGTTTTGCTGAAAAAAGCACTTGATCCCCAAGGTAATTACCTAGCAGAAATAGCCGCATTTAAGGAAGATAAACTTGACAAACCACAGTTGCTTGAATTGGCTTACCGGGCTAAAAGTAATAAAGATGACAGCATAGCAAACGAGGTCGCTAAAGTATATAAAGCAAGATACGTTGACACGTTACCGGTAGATTCCTTATTGAATAAGGAAGCTGACCGCTTTCACTCGACATTTATCAAACTCTTCAATTTTAACGATAAGATCATTCAGTATATCTATAGTCATCAAGCTATTGCAGATGTAAGGTTTGGACGCTGGCCAAAGTATTCCCGAAACTTAACAGATTTTGTGATCAGTCGGGACTACATCAATAACCAGATTTCAGGATTATCCACTCCTGATTGGAATAACATTGAACGAAGCATTGCCAAAGATTTCGACCATCAAATTGCCAAGCGACTTGTTTTAGACGCCAGGATCAATTGGTCTTACCAGCACCAAGATTATAATGAGGGTGCCAGATTGGCGTTCATTAAGCTTGAAAAATATTGTATGGATACCACCTTAATGGGCAGAGTAGAAGTGAACAATATGATGTATGAGGTCGTTTTCAAGTATGTTGATGATCCAAAGGTATTGAAAAAAGCGCTCTACTTTATGAAACAGATTAATGAAATGGAAAACAATACGAGCCACGGTCACCTGGATACCTACGCAAGTATCCTGTATAAGGCTGGTGACAGAGACAGAGCGATTAGCATAGAAAACAAGGCTTTAAAAATTGCAATGCAAAAAAATGATCATAAAAATATTAAATTCTATAGCGATATCATTTCCAGGATGGAAAAGGGATTACCCATATGGAAGTAGTAAAACTGGAGGAAAATGCTAGAAACAGAATTTAAAAAAGCGCCCGATCACAGCGTGAGAGAGGTATATATATCCCCTGATTTGTTGTTAGTTCGAAAAATTGATCAACTTGTTGACCAGTATTTTAAAACACACAGTCGCGCCTTTTACTATTGTTCTCAAGTATCATGCAGTCTGAAAGTGGTAAATGCAATTTTGAAGTTCCACAGAAACCTAACCTTAAATGCATTGATTCAGGAGCGAAGGCACAGGGAAGCTATTTGTTTACTTACTCATAGCAGCATGGCTGTAAAGTGGATTGCCTACGAACTTGGATTCTGCGATCCGGGACATTTTATACGGGCGTTTTCAAATAAGGAGGGGCTTTCGCCAGCAAAGTTCAGACAACTAAACCTGCGACAGAAAAAAGGGTCGGGGTAGCCCCCGACCCTTTAGTTTAATCAAGCACCTGGTTTTACTGTCAGTACACCACAAGGTTGTGCTGAGTTAAGGGTAGCTTTAATAGTAAATGTACCCTGTTCCAGAGGTTGACCAATGGTGAGTCCAGTTCTGATTGAAGTACATTCTGTAGTAGCAGCAGTTGTGCTAGGAACAAAAACGATATCAGTGTTTCTTGCTTTGAAAGCAAATATCGCACCTATACCACCAGCGAACAAAACTGTAGCCAAGATTGCTTTAGCTTTAGACATAAAATAAAAGTTTTGTGTGTTAAATTGACACGCTTACTCTGTTCGAAAGGGTTTTCAGCGACCCCCTTTATTTTTTTCGAAAAAAATCTGGTTAAAATGGAAAGGAATTAGGGCCCCCATTGTTTGACGATTGATTATGAAAAAAGCAAATTTGTGTGTTATTGACTAACTATAATTTATTGATTAGTGAGTCCAGCTGATGAAAATTGAGCACCGTCGTCCCACCACCACGATATCGTTTGCCCTTATCAAAAAATACATTATAGGGCGTTGCATTCGGCTTATAACGTCGCATAAAAACGTGACCGGAGTCTCTCCCCACCATTACGTTTGGGTATTGTTCCAAATTGTAATTCTTATAAAATGCCATCATATCATTGTAGGGATGGTCTGTTATCAGGCAAAACTGTACATCCTTTAATTTTTCCATATTGGCTGCAATATCTTTCCATTCTGCCCTGCAGGCCTCACAATACGGCTGGTAATAAATTAGCAATAGCGGTTTACCCTTTGGTATTCTCGCGATGTTAAAATAGCTCGTGCTGTCTGGCATTTGAAGAGAAATATCAGGTATAGTCTCTTTAATTCCACAGTTGGTTAATACTACTCCCATTAGCAAAATCCCCAAGTAACGTTTCATACCTGCAAGCTACTTACCTCTTCAATAAACATTCTTAGGATGCACAGGTATTAATTAGGAGAAAGAAGAAGATTAATGCGCTTTCTTATGCAATCGATATCACATATAACCAACCAATTGCTTTGTTAAGCGGTGGTTAATTTATTGGTAATTATGTATATACACCCGAAATTCGCGATTCGAATATTTTCTCCTGGAGAGTACAAGAATGTAAACCAACCAACCCAGGTAATGAAACCTAACCAAAAAATTCTGATAGTTACTTGCTATCGACGTTCCTACTATTGGGCAGAAACGCTTTTAGCAAAGTCTATAGGCGCTATGCGGCAAGGCACAAGTATGCCACCCGCCTTTGCTAAATTATTGTTAAAGTAAATTTCACCTCGCCCATTTCTATAAATATTACTCGTAGATCATGACACTTGTGGTGTAAGGGAAACGTTAGCTAAGATTGTCAACTGTAAAGCAGTTAAAATTTCTAAACCATTAAATTCTTTCTTTATGGAATTGCAAAGTTCGGGGAACAAGAGGCATGAACATGTCGTAAAACTGGATAACAAGACATTTTCTAGCATTTATGAAAATTACCATAAAAAATTGTTCGGCTATGCCTATAAAATCTTGAAGCTTGAACATGAAGCGAAAGACATCGTACAGGAGATATTCACAAATATCTGGCAGGAAGGCATTAGAGGGCATTCAGGACCAATTAATATAAAACCATATCTATATCAATCAGTTAGAAATAAAATAATAGATCTTGCCAGAAAAAATAAAAATGTGCAGGCTTATTTTGAAGAACAGAGAACAAAAATGGTTACCAGCCACCTCTCCGCTGACAAACCCATCCTCACGGAGGAAGTGATAAGTATTATCGAAGGTGAGTTTGCAAACCTAACGCCCCGTCGTCGGCAGGTTTTAACAATGTTTGTAGAAGAAAACATGTCCTATCGTGAAATTGCCAAAGAGCTTGGCATCTCAGAAGGTACTGTGCTGTCAGTTATACGGGCTGCCAGGGATATCGTACGTCCAAGGATCCGAAGAAGCTTGGACCTCTCCATTTTATACATCATACTGAATAGTATAAAGTAGCTTTATCCCAGTATTGGTAAGTTTTAGCAAAAAATACAAGTTTCGATACCAAGATTATTTCATTTATCCGTCATAGTAGTAGGGCCTTCTGGGCAATTGCAATAACATCAAAACATACTACATGACAAGCAAGAAAAAAACAACTGTTAAAAACAACGAAAGCAACCCGCCATCAAAGAAATCCAATACTGCAGGCCACTGGCTAACAAGGCATGCACCTAATGCTCCTGTAAGGAATCGCCGCCGGCGTCATCACAAGGTTCGAAATTGTAAACGGTTAAATATTACTATTAGGGGCACAACCATGCCAGATCTGCCTACTATGTTAGATCGCTTACCTCAGGCAGATGACATTAATGTACTAATAGATGCCAAGTCCAAACAGAATAAAGTGCTGATATTTTTTTTAGCACCAGTCATCTGGCTTGCTATCCTATTCTTATTCTGGCATGTATTGTTTAAGCAGGTTCAGGGGCTTAGCCCGGTCACAGCTTCAATCTTACTGGCTGGCACAATGGCTATGATCACCATCCTCTTCGCTTTTATACTACGGTTTACTGGTATGCTTTCCGAGAAGAATTTTGTAAAATTGGTTCGGTTGGGGATGAAGTTCAGCCTAATGTCAATTAGGTCATCAAATGCGCCTGAAAAAAATAATTGATAAATTTTAAAAAAGTCGTACCAAGTTTTTCAAAGTTAATCGTCTTAATATACGATAACCTCTACAACCATCATTGTAAATCATCCAAACAATCATCTCACGGTAATGAGCACACAAACTATCGAACAGTTATTCACCAAGTACAGTGAAGGCACTTGTACTTCGCAGGAAGCTGCGGAAGTAGAATCATTATATGATTATATGGTAAAAAATGAGTCCTTAGAAGAAGCTTTAGGCAAGCTTGAAAGTAACTATTCCTATTTGCTTGATAAGGAACCGGTGTACAAAGTCTATATCCGGAAAACCGTAGCAGCGGCGGCAATTATTGCAACCGCTGGAGTGGGGCTGCTATTTTTTTTAAAGCAGCAGGACCGCAAGAACGAGCTGGCCATCAACACCCATATTAGCAGGTTGGTTGATAGTGGCAAGGCTATTTTAAAGTTGCCAAATGGTAAAATCATAGAACTCAATAATGCGGCAGATGGTCTTCTATATGGTTTTAAAGACGGAACGATTACCAAACGAGATGGTAATTTCCTGACCCTTTCTAATAATGGAGCAGCTGGCACGCTTTCCGGCGAACATGAGCTCTTTACACCGAAAGGGGGCGAATACCATCTTACGCTTCCCGACGGTAGCACCGTTCAGGCAAATGCGGCTACACATCTTCGGTTCGACCCATCAGAAAGAGATGTTGAAGTGAATGGTGAAGCCTTTTTGGTGGTGCATAAGAATTCGGGAAAGCCATTTATTGTTACACTTCGAAACGAAAAGGTCCGCGTATTAGGCACGCGTTTTAATGTAAGCAATTACGAAAATGAACAGGTAAAAACAACCGTTACTGAGGGCCTTGTACAGGTAGAAACCAATTTAGGTAATGATGTACATAAGTTGAAAGTTTCTGCTTCAGAGCAGGTTGTATTTGATCAAAAGAACGTTAAAAAATATTCCCGGATAGATACCCTAGCAGCCGTGGGCTGGAAACAAGGTCTATTTGCATTTTCCCAAACACCTATTAAAGATGCATTGAGGCAACTTAGCAGGTGGTACAATGTTGCGGTAGATGATTCCGGCATTCCGGATGAACTGCGTGTAGTTGCGCAGTTCCGGAAAACAGAACCGCTGCCCAATGCACTCAAGATGCTCAATGCATCCGCTAACCTTAAATTGGAATTTGACGGAAAACAAATTGTAGCAAAATAGCATAAGAACTTAACTACGGTACTATCCCTTGAACGCCCTCATTAATTAACCTAATTGATGAGGGCGTAGTATTTATTGTCATACCACCAACCATAGCATTCTTTTTTACATCAACATAAAGCGACTGGCTAAAAACTAACCAAAAAAATCAAAATGAAAACAATCATTCCGCTTTTTCTTGTTCTTTTCGTATTTGTGTGCTATGTACAAGGGCAGCAGGTCCGCCGCTTATATGTGCGTAGTGCTCCGCTGCTCGACGTAATGACTAGCATTCAAATGCAGACCTCGTATTCCTTCAGCCTACCATATGATTGGCAAAAAGATGCCAAACCAGTTACCGTAAAGTTGAAAAATGCAGACTTATCTAGCGTGCTTGAGGTTATTTTCACTAATCAGCCTTTCTATGCAAAAGTTCAGGACAGTTCAATTTTTGTGCACCGCAGGGTTGCTACAGATTCCGTTCCTGTTAAAGTAACAGCAGACAGCAGCCATACAATAAGTATAACCGGCATCATCTCTGATCAGGAAGAACAGCCTATAGTTGGCGCAACGGTACAAGTAGCCGGTTATCCCAAAAAAGGTGCGGTAACGAACAACCGCGGCTACTTCGTAATCGATAACGTTCGCCATAAAGGGGAACTTAACATCAGTTACATTGGTTATAACAACCAAACCATTCCCTACTATGGTGTTAAAACATTGAGGATTAATCTTACTCCTGCCAATACCTTATTAAACGACGTCATATCCAAAGGCTACTACAGCACCTCTCCAGAATTAAATACTGGCAGTGTCGGCCTTGTTAAAGGCGAATTGCTGCTTAGGCATCCTGTGGCCGACCCATTTGCCGCGCTTAGTGGCAAAGTTCCGGGGCTTTTTGTTATGCAAACAAGTGGCCTCGCCGGCGCGGTACTGGACATAATAGTCCGTGGTCGCAATAGCCTCATAAATGGAACGGCACCCTTGATTATTATTGATAACCTGCCGCAAACGGACCTCCCGGTTACGCAAACCATTAATGCAGCAGGCGGGTTCAGCCCAACTGCCGGGTTACCCACAGCATTTATCGACCGCATTGAAGTCCTGAGAGACGCCGATGCTACTGCGATCTATGGATCCAGGGGCGCCAACGGTGTCATTCTGATCACCACAAAAAAGAACCTTCCGGACAGCACCCGCTACCACTTCGATATATATCAGGGAATAGGAAAAGTAGCCAAACACCTACCTTTTCTGGATGCTTCGCAGTTCCTTATGATGAGACGAGAGGCATTGCGAAACGACGGAAGCATAGTAAAGGACACCGACTATGATCTGAAGGGGATTTGGGATACCACGGCAACCCGCAATCTGCAAGATCAGCTCATCGGCGGCGTTGCCAAAATTACAAACGTGTATGCAGGAATGACAGGAGGCTTAGAGCGGACGCGCTTTTCTCTGGATGGCGTATTCCACAGGGAAAGCACCGTTTACCCTGGTAGTTATGAAATTACCAATAGGGCATTAAGGGGGTATCTATCACATGCATCGGAAGATAAAAAATTTACCATGCAGCTGGATGCCAATTTTTCCTTCACCTCTAATGATCTTCCGCAAAATGACCCGGCCAAAAACATTAACGGTGCCCCCTTTAACGTTCCATTTTATGATGCAAAAGGTAACTTGAACTGGATGGACGGAAAATACTGGAACCCTGTTAGTACACTTCACCAGCTATCTAACACCACCATTACCTATTTAAGAGGCAGCATGCTGATGAACTATAACCTATCGCAGAATTTTAAGTTAAAATGCACTTTTGGGTACAATACTACTTTATTAGACGAAACGGCAATTACACCTTACGGCTCTGTGA
This sequence comes from Chitinophaga filiformis, assembly GCF_900102545.1. Lineage (GTDB taxonomy): Bacteria > Bacteroidota > Bacteroidia > Chitinophagales > Chitinophagaceae > Chitinophaga > Chitinophaga filiformis. The sequence goes on from NZ_FNBN01000002.1 coordinate 584,979, forward strand.
TGCCCAGAGACACATTGCAGGCCGAACAAAGAATGTATAAAACTGGGCTAAACAACATACAATCCTGGATAGCGGAACCACAGGTAAGTTACCACTTAAACAAAGGAAATCATCAATTTGATGCACTTCTGGGCGCTACCATACAGAAAGTAACCAATAAACAAACTTTTATGTCTGCCAGTGGTTTCCCCAGTGATGATCTCATTGATGACCTTGCGATGGCTGATACCGTTACCATTCATCTCGCTACCAGCAAATATAACTATCAAGGGGGCTTTGCCCGGCTGGGGTACAATTTGCAAAACCGGTACATCTTCAACTTTACTGGCAGGATTGATGGAAGTAGTAAGTTTACCCCAGACAAACGTTGGGGTAAGTTCTGGGCCATGGGAGCGGCATGGATATTTTCCAAAGAACCCTTTATGGCCGGTTTAGATTCTATTCTCACCTTAGGGAAAGTCCGTGGCAGTTTTGGTTTTATAGGCAGTGACCAATTACCTTACGACGCGTTTCGCGTTAGCTATATACCTACAACCGGCTATGGCGGAGCCAAGGGATATAGGCCACGGCAACTGGCCAGCGAAGCTTCAGGTTGGGAAACTATGCAAAAACTTGAGATAGCATTGGAAATGTGCTTTTTTGAAAAGTTTTTTTTGCAGGCCAGCCTATACAGGAACAAAACGAGGAACCAATTGGTGGTCATACCACTCTCTGTCATTACCGGTGCAACAGAAGTTTTGGGCAATGTACCTGTTCAGGTAGAAAATAAAGGATTGGAGTTGTTTATACAATTGGATAACATCAAAAGAACTAATTTCAATTGGAATACCAGCTTTACGCTTACTGTACCGAAAAATAAGCTGGTAAAATATCCTGGTTTAGAGGGTTCCAAGTACCGGGACCGTTTCTCTGTAGGGGCTTCTATAAATTCAAAGAATCTGTTTAGTTATAATGGAGTTGATTCTTCTACAGGAATTTACAAGTTTGTACAACTAGATGCAAACCCATCTCTGGACCAACATGACAAGCGCCCGTTCTCGTTCGATCCTGTTTATTATGGAAACCTAACAAATACTGTCAGTTTTGGCGGTTTTTCAATAAGTGTAGACCTACAGTACGTTAAGCAGCCTGGGTATGACAATAGCAGGGCGGTTACAGCCGGTAATCTCCTGCTTTCAGGGTCAAATCAATTTACCTCTATTTTAAACCGATGGCAACAGCCGGGGAACTTGGCGCCAAACCAGCAATATTCGGCCACCAACATGGACGCACTTAATGCCACCTCCTATCTGAACCAAAGTGATGCTGTTCATGTCGACGCTTCCTACATAAGGCTCAAAAATGTTTATCTCAGCTACACATTGCCAGTATTTTCGAAAAAATTATTTGGGCTTCAACAACTCACCTTGTATGCAAACGCAGAAAATCTGCTCACCATCACCAGGTTTAAAGGTCTTGATCCCGAAACACAGCGATTCGGGATAACGCCATATTTGCCGCCATTACGCATATTTAGTACCGGCCTAAGAATAACTCTATAAACTTAAAACTATGCGGATGTGTAAAACATCAAGAACTGCTTGTCTTTTCATTAGCCTATTACTCAGCTTTAGCGGATGTTACAAAAAAGACGGACCAGGTTCAACTGAAAGCTCCGTCCGGCCTGCTGCTATTTTTAACAATGTAGAAACTGCATTGGGTACACTAACAAGTATATACGCCTCTATGGCATATAGTAACACGTCTTCTTACACAACCGGTTTTTATACAGGTCTTTCTTCCGACGAATTTGGCTGGGCTACTAAGTGGAATTATGAGCTACAACAAATCTACACCAATGCTGTAGATGCACAGTCAAACGGTGCCATTTACCGCTATTGGGCCTCAGCTTATGACCATATTTTTCGTTCAAACGATGTCATTATGCGGTGTGGCAATGCATCTATCCTTCCAGAGACAGTGAAAAAGCAGCTCATTGCCGAGGCAAGATTTATCCGTGCCTACTGGTACTTTTACCTTGTGAATTTATGGGGCGATGTACCATTGGTATTAACCACCGACTATAAGGAGATTCAACATAGCAGCCGAACATCTAAACTCAAAGTATATGCACAGATAGAGGACGATCTAAAAACAGCCATCAGGGATTTAAGCCCTCTTTATCTTGATGCCAAAAGCTTTGAGCCATCAAAATTTAGGCTTCGGCCCAATAAGGCTGTTGCACAGGCACTCCTGGCACGTGTTTATCTTTATGAGGCCAAATATTCGGAAGCGGAAGCAATGGCCAGTTTACTGATTAGCAATACATCAACCTATCAGCTTGTACCGTTAAACGACGTGTTTTCCATTACATCTAAAGAAACCATCTGGGCACTTGCGGGCCCGTATAACAACCAGACCACAAACAATACTTTTGAAGGCTATAACTATATTCTTACTGAATCGCCGGTGGGTTCTGGAAAGCCTTTTCTAAGCAATCAGCTGGTTACGGCTTTTGAAGCTAAAGACCAGCGCTTGCTTAAATGGGTAGGCTTATATACAGACACTTTATCACAACATGCAGAAGTTTACCATTATGCCAGGAAGTACAAGGTAAAGGAAGCGGCAGGCATCACTGAACACACAGTATTGTTCCGTTTAGCCGAACAATACCTGATCAGGGCAGAAGCCCGTGCTAATCTTGGCAAAATGAAGGAAGCGCTTTCTGATGTTAACATGATACGCGCCCGTGCCGGATTGACACCGCTCAATTCACATAATACCGCGTTAAACCTGCCTAACCTTGTTAGGGTTATATTAAAGGAAAGGCGGGTTGAACTCTTTGCTGAAGGCCATCGATGGCTAGATTTAAAACGGACGGGCTATATCAACGAGGTGATGGCCGCTGTCTCTGCCTCAAAAGGCGGTACCTGGAAACCTGATATGCAGCTATGGCCCATAGCGGCCAGCGAATTGGCCGCTAATAAACAGTTAAAACAAAACCCCGGGTATTGAACTGGTTGTTATGATAAAGCAAGGCCGCCTTGTGTTTCCAGTTTTTTGGGAGCAGCGGCCTTGCTTAACAATAGGCGATTAAGGTTTTACCGGGAAAAACCTGATTCCAGATAGTGTATATACTTGATAGGTAAGCCCGTTTGACGACGTATAAACGCAGCCCCAGCCATCTTCAGGGCAATCAAACGGAACGTAAACCGTATAATAAAAGGGGCCATTGGCGATAAAACCGATGAAGGAGCGTGCCTTTGTAGCCATTGCTGCACCAGCTGCAGCAAGTAATAAAATTAGTGCTAAGATTAATTTTGCCTTGTTCATAAAATTTTGTTTTAAGGGTGAAAGATTATTTTGAGATTTGGGTTAGTCAAACTTAGCATGGTGCTTTAAAACAGGCTTCCGGCAGTTTATTTTTAAGGCAAGCAGCGCCAATACCAAAAAGGTAACATTAAATGCCAGGTGCTGTGGCCAGGTAAGCGCTCTGATTATCCCTCCGCAGGTACAGGGACGTTCTTTTGTAAAACCGAGCACGTAGATAACGTATAGGGTAAACATAGCCATTAACAATACTGATCCCGCAAGTCCATAACGTTGCGTTTTATTTGATATGAGCAGCGCAGCTACCAGTAGCTCCGTAGCAGGAACCGCAATAGCCAGGGGTAAAGCAACTGCCTGAAGCAATGGAGATCGTTTCAGGTCGTACAGATAATAATTAAATGAAATGAGTTTGTTTAACGCTGCATATACAAACAGGAAAAACAATGCATAGCAAATGCATGCAATTAGGGTTCTTGTGCTCATAATCATAAGGTTAGGCGGAGCCGATAATAGCGACGATATAAATTTCAGCGCATTGGGTTATGGATGCGCAGCTGTAATCGAGTTGGGTTAATAACCAAGCTTATTAAATTCTAATTGTCCCTGCTATAAAAAAGCAATGCGTGCTAACAAACAGCTTCAATACTAATTTACTGCATCCCGCTAGAATAGACAAATTATTAACAAAATAGGGGAATTTTCCGGAGCATAGCAATTTCCTCTCTCTCCCTGGGAGAGATGTCGGAACGACAGAGAGGGCAAGTAAGATTGAAAGATTGTAGATGTTACCTTTTATACATGAGTGCAACGTCACTAGTATGAAATTTATCCTTTCGAGTGTTTTCGTTTTTCTACCTTGGCTCCAGTGCATTTGCCAAATCAATATTGGCCTTAAAGACACTACGTGCCAAGCAATCTCTTTAAGACAGAGAATAGGAGATTTCAGGCTATCTAATGTAACAATGCTTGGACCTTTAAATGTTCATAAATGTATTTTTAGCGGTAATGTTGTTCTACAACTCACGGGTATAAATAAAATGTATTTTACCAATTCCTTTTTCCCGAAGTCAGTTTTTATAGAAGACCGTAGTCTTGATACACTATATATGGATTTTTCTATATTCCAAGGTCAAGTCATTGTGACATCTTTTAATTCTCCGCAACTCGTTAGGGAATATAGTTTTGCGAACACAACATTCAGAAAGGGCTCAAGTTTATACATCAATCCTATGCCCAACAAGCTACGCTTTAATAATGTAACAATCGAAGATAAACTTGATTTGACCAGAGATATACCAGATATGACCGATGGACAGACTGTATCAATTGACTTGAGAGCTACTGATATCTCAAAATTGAAATTACCCGCCAAGTTTGATATTCTGATAGACAATGATCACCATGACGTCTACTATGAAGAGTATTGCTCCATGTATGAAAACATACTAACATATTATTCTGACAGAGGACATCGGGGCAGACATCGGGACATTGACATAGAATATCAGAGATTCAAAGATAGATCTACGTATAAATGGAGGAGTAAACTAGTCGAATGGTGGTGGAACTTTGGTTATGATTCCACTTTAATATTTTATCATATACTACAGTTTTTGATTGGATTTACAATAATAAGCTATTGGTGCTTGAAAGAGCTGCAAACGAACATTTACACCATTAACTCAATTTCGGAGGTTCCAAATATCAATAGAACTATGGGTACGCACTCCCTCAAAAGGCTTTGGTATGCCTTCGCTTATTCTGCAATAGTGTTTCTATTATTGTCTATAAAAATTGAGAAGCTGCAACTAAAAGCGCAACCCTGGTACATAGTCGGTACGATTTTCTTGTTACTAATGCACATCACAGGACTATTCTGTATCGGTTTCCTGGTGAAGTTTGTGTTGCATATGTGATTCTACGTCAAAATGTAAGTAACCAGGTAGTTCTCATACAAAGCAACCAACTTATCGCCCCGCACAATAAAATCCGTCAGCTTCTTTTCGGGATGTTTGGGTAGGTATATGCTGTGGCTATAACGGCTATCAGAAAGCCGGTAAACATCAATCACCTCATGTTTATTAAAATCATTCAATAGCTCATTATCGCCAGCCAAGGCCGCATGGTTATAATACCATTTGCCATCCGTAAATCCGCGTTTATTGATGACAAGTGCAGGTTGGGCCATGGTACGAATAGTTTTACCATTGGCTTTATAGGTACCCAGCTTTATTTTACCTACAGTATTTGTGTCTATCAACATTCCGGTGAATAGCGTATTCAAATCCCGATTCAAATAGACAAAAACATTCCGGTAATAATAGGTATAAACCATATGGCCGGTGGCCTCATCTAAGCACAAAAAACCGTCAGTACTAAAGTTGTCGCTACTTGGCTCTATTTTTTTCGGCATTTCGCTTTTCAATAGTTCCAGTTTTAACCTGCTGCTATCCGGAAAGCTTAGTTTCTGGTATGTGGTATCCTGCAAACTGTAGCTGCAACTAAATAAACTAAGCCGGGCTTTGTAATTTCCTAAATAAATGCGGCGGTTATGATCTATTCTACTGATGTACCAATGATTGAATTCCAGTTTCAGTTGCTGCAATTGCTGCGCCTTGTAGATCGGCCTGCGTATAAACCCGTTTTTTACCGGGGCCGGTTGCATCAGGTAAAGAGCAACAACAGCGGCAATGCTTAATGTAAATAACAGCGTTAGGGTAATGTAAAGTTGTTTCATAAGTTTCTTTTATAGTTCGGAGATCCTGAAACAAGTTGCGGATGACGTTGAGGCGGTTTAGATTGGCTAAAAGAGGGGAGCAATGCTCCCCTGTAACGTCAATCAAGGTTGTCTTTTACCAATGATATTGCTGGTTTGATGCACAGCCTCACATCCAGGTTGGCTGTAAACAATTAAACCTTCAAATAACTGTTCGCAAATAACACCTTCATAGTCTGGGCTACATTCAATAGCATTGCTACAGTCGCCCTCAAGGTAATAGGTATAAACAATTTCAGGTTTAGGTGCTGGTGCCTTTGTTTGCTGAACCGCGTAGGTTCCACCGGCTATCAGCACAAAGGCCATAGCCACCAACATTATTTTTTTCATGTTGTAAATATTAAAAGTGATGCCTACTCTGTTTGGTGCGGGGTTTTCGGCAATGGCCCCGATTCATATTGATCAATAGAATGTTTTATGATCAGCCCCGTGGCAGCCAGGGCCATAAAAAAGATATTCAGTACCAAATGCCATTTCCAGCCTATTGCTTCTATGGCTGCTCCGCAGCCACAAGGCACTTCGGGCGTAAAATACAGTACCAGTACAATGTAAGTGCTAAACATGATCATCAGGCTAAAGGAGCCATAAAGGGCTATCTGCCTGAACCGATGAAACATTAATAGCAATGCCAGCACTATTTCTGTTAAAGGCACTGCCCATGCCAGCAGGCCAGCGTAGGGTGTTAGCATAGCGCTCTTGCTCATGGTAATCAAAAACTTATCGTATGCAAATAACTTGCTACAGGCTGCATATGCAAACAGGATAAAATAGGCCCAGCAAATCATTTCTAGCATCAGTTTATGAATGCGCTGTTGCTTCTTGCCGCTCATAGTGGTATAAATGAATTGGGTTATAGTGCTCCTAAGTAAATACTATCTGTACAATCATCACCGGTTTCTGCCCTAAAGGCAATATAGCAGTGCATTGGGGTGGCTTGCCAGCTTTGCGGCAGGGTTAGGGTTTCTGCTGCTGCTCTGCGTTTGGCCCCGCACAGGTTAAATACTGCCTGCTTTAGCTGCGGTGCATAGGCCAGTAGTAGTACATGGTCTGTACTGCTCGGATACGCGCTTGCAGCCGCCCAGCTAAAGGTTAAGGTATTGCCCTGTAAGGATACGGAAGGGCTAAGCCCCTCCGTATCTATTGTACCCGCAGCCAGCTTTAACTGGCTATAGGCTATTTCATAGTTAGGATAAATGCCGATAATGGCGTGCTGCATGTTGTAGGCCACGGCAGCATTGTAGGCATTGTACGTTTGGATCTTCACTACTTCTGCATAACCCAGCTCAATAAACGCCTTACAATGTGACAGTACTGAGTTTACAAGCCTCATCTTTGCCCTACATGCCAGCTGCTTTTCAGTTGGCGGCTTGTCTGGTTTATTGCGCTTGGAACGGAGGATAAACTGCCCTTTCAGTTCATATCCCTCTACCGTGCCGATAGCGCCGGAAATGGGGCCTAAAAGGCCCTTTTTTAATCTGGCCATTGTGAAAAGTTTAGGTGGAATTTAAAGTATCGTGAACTCACCAACATAAACACTGTTCGAAACATCCTTGCCATCGCTGCTCACGAAAGAAATCCAGCAGTGTACAGCATCGCCCGAAAAGTCTGGCGGTACCTGTAGTACATAGGCTTCTGCCGATCTGGCAACAGGCCCAACCAGGGTAACGAACTTGTCCTTTTCCAGATTATAAACCAGAAAAGTTGCACGATCTGTACCGCCGGTACTGTCCATGGGCGCATCGTTTGTCCAGCTAAAGTTCACTCGAGCGGCTGTTGCTATAGTTGCCTGTGCATTGGCGGCAAGCAACAGGTTACCTTGACTAAATACAACCTTTTCATAATCAATGGCATAGTTTAACACACTTGTGCCTGTTACCGCGTTTTTAAGGTGGTAGGCCGTAGCGGCGTTCATAGGTGTAATACCATCATTAAATTGCTGATAACCCTTATTGACCAGAAATTTAATGCGCTTTAAAAAGCCGGTTACCAGTGCCAGCCTGAATTGGGTATTCAGCTGTGCATCGGTTGAAGGCTTATTGCTTTTAATTGGGCGGCTACGCATCACGTAGATGCCATTCCAAACGGCACCTACAACAGTGCCAACGAGCCCACTAAAGGGCCCTAAGATGCCTTTAAAATACTTTCCCATAAAATAAGGTTTTAAAAATGTGAGGGCTGTAAACCATAGTTTGACCGTAGATTGGTCGTAGGTTGATCGTTTGCAACCGATCAAGGGGCGATCAATGGATGATCAATGGATCTTTAACGTCCAGGCGATAGGGATATAATTTACCGGATGCTTTTGTCCGGATGCTGATGTAAAGTTAAAGCAGACACACTGATGTGTGTTGTCACGCTTAATAATATTCCGGGTGTGGTAAGTGTAGGGATGGATGTCCAAAATGAGTGATAAAAAGAAAAGCCGTACAGGCTTATGTACGGCTTTGGGTGATCCACAGGTAATTATTGCTTTTTTTCATAGGTTTGGAATAGGTGTTACCTAATCTCTAAATGAATGAATTGGTCTCTAAAATGAGCCATCAGTATTTCAGTAAATCTTCCGATAATATATCCTTTCGTTGCTTCGTCTGGTTCATCTTTCTTCGACCACCAGGATATCACTAATTTAAGCCCATTAGGATCAGCATAGGGCTTCAGCATTGCCCGGTCGCTCCATTGATCAGGTACATGATTATAATGGGTATTGCTGTCTGAGTCCTTCCTGATCTCCCACGTTTTTAGTACCTTGTCGTCGATCTTCTTGTTGATACTTTCATAAAGCGGGTTCGCCTTGCCGCTTTTAGTGTGAATGATAATTTCCATTTGTATTATTGATTTTGATTTAAAAACTATGTATGATGCTAAGCACGTTCAGCGTTATCGTGCATTTCTTTTTCAAGTTCATCGCGCACCTTTATGTAATAACCATCTGGTATAAAAACACTTCCTATCCTGTTGTTATAAATCCTGTCCTGAACCGACCGGATTGACTTTTCACCTGGATCTTCAGTTTTTAGCAGGCGGTTAATGATGGTTTCTGTTTCCTCGGAATAACTAATAGACTTTTTTTGATCTATACTCGTCTTAATTCCAATCCAAAGCAGGGGTAAAAATACCGCAATCATCACCAGAGCCGTTTGCATAGTCGGGTTTATTAAAACTGATGCCAGCAACAATACGACAAGTGGAATAATAGATACCTTTAGGGCTAGAACCCTAAACCTCTGTCTGATTTCTTTATCATATATCATATTGACCTTCTGACAATGTAGTATCAATTTGTTGCCTTCATACTTTGCAAGCTCTATTGGATACCAATCGTATAAATTGTTCAAATCTGCTACTCTCTTTTTGTAGCGGTTCGAATATTTGGTAACGACAGCTGTACTATTTTTACTTGCCACAAAATCTTCATTCCAGGAAAGCGGATAAACTGTACAGTCAAACTCTTCCTGCACCTTGGCCGCTTTCTTTTTATTATCATTAATTACATAGATCAGCAAAAGCAAATCTGTCATAGCAACCACGATTGTGCAAAAAATAACAATGCCATTGATATCAATGTGCCAAATACTTAATATTAACTTCAAAAGCCCCAGAAAGATAGCTACTGGACATGTCAACCAAATTTGCCACAAATACCCTTCTTTGGCTTCAGTGTACAATTGCCGCTGTGCGCAAAGCAAGTCAATGTTCTTTTGTTCGTTTTGTCTGGTAAATATTGTATCCATTATTTGTTGGTTAATATGTCGGAAAATCTGGTCCAAAAACTTCTATCCACTTTGCTATAGCCAGGTCGTCCCGCCCCTGGCTCTTTAGGTTTATAGCATCATTGGCCCTATTATAGTCCAGGCTTGCCCTGCTTTGTATAGAATTGCGCTCATCCAAGTTCAATGTATTCAGATCGCCCTGGTATCCCTTCGGATCAAGCAGTGCTTGATGCACCCGTTGAAAGATAAATGCAAACAGGTTTCTTAGTTCCACTGCTATGTCCGTTCCACTTGTATTACGCTCATAGTAATCCAAGATCAGACATTCCAGGAAATATGAGCCCATAGTAGCAGCAGTTCGGCGTTTTGTCCAGTACTTCATCAGCCGAATCATGTCTAAAACCGAGATGGCTTGCTGACTATGGATGCGAGCTGTACGTTCCTTGTCTATCCTTGGATCGGTAGGTTTCCAATTGCCTTTACCGTCAGGTATCAGGAAAAAAGTATCTCCGTTAATCGGAACAGTCTGGAAGCAAGGTACAATATCGTATACCCACTCATATGATTTGAGTTTCAGCGTTGCTGCTTCCTGATTTCTTTTGATGTCTGCTTTTTCATACGAAGAGACACCTTTCAGGTAGTCCTTAAACCTGTTTACTACCTTAATTGAATTGACTATATCTGTTCCGGGGTTTACCATGCCATCCTGGCGCGTTCCCCAATTACGCAGTCGTACCTGATAACCGCCGCCCCAAAGTTCTTGGCGGTAGTTACCCTCTGCATTCATAACAATCATAAGGTCAATGTCATCCAGCTCTCTAATTTTGGTTTTACGGGAATACGACCCGTAATCTATAAAGGACATGCCCGGATAAAGTTTAAAAAACCTGCCATCATCGGGAAACCGCTCTATTTCTGCCAGAAGGTTTCCCTTGCTGGCCTTTGCTACATCATTACGATCTTTGTCTATTCTTACAAAATTCGTCAAGAATAGGCTAAATGCTGTGCCTACTGTTTTTGCCATAATGTTAATTTACTGTTGAATACATATTTTATTTTTTGTATGCTAACTGCATCACAAGATCTGCCGACAACCAGAAATTACGGTTTCCCGTAAAATTATCCCTGTATTTGCGTTATTTCTGCAAATCGAAGCGAAGCTCGTAAAATTATCGGAATAAAAAATTATTATTTGCTCAAAATTTGCGAATTCGCAAAAAGTAGGGTACATTTGGGCGTAGAGTATGACTATGAAAAAATCAATGCGTATATGATCGTAGAATTCAGCATATCTAACTATCGGTCTTTCAATAGAATGCAAACCCTCAGTTTTAAGGCAACCGGATTGGTGTCAGAAGACAAAACCGTTGATGAAAAAAACTTGATCGACTTTGACGGGGCCAGGTATTTAAAAATAGCTGCCATTTATGGTGCAAATGGAAGTGGAAAGTCCAATATTATTGAGGCCCTCCAATTTTTCAGCGGTGTAATCATCAGTTCTATAGAAGTTGATGATCTGGCGCATATGACGATGCAGCCTTTTTTGTTCTCATCAGAGAGAATGGAAAATTTGGGATTCTTCCAAACCATATTGATTATAGAAGGAGTAAAGTACAGATATGGCTTTACAATAGGCGATCGAGGCAAAATAGCTGCTGAATGGTTGTTTGGTCCTGCGTCCAAAAATGAAACTTTCTATTTTAAACGATCTGGATCAAGTGTTGAAGTAAACGGAGAATGGTTTCCGGAGGGAACTTCGCTCCCTTCCGATAAATTAAGAAACGATTCGCTTTTCCTTACTTTTTGTTCATCCTATGACGGAAAGGTGTCTCGGGCCATTCGTGATTATTTTAAGTTACAAGTCAGCTTTGAGGGCCATACACGCTATCCTTATTTCTTTCATCAGAGAATCAATGCCCAGGCTGAAGATGGTGATACCGACAGATTACTAACTGAAGGTCAAAAGGATTTAGTGCTTACATGGTTAAAGCGGGCAGGGATGAACTATGAGGATATTGAAATAGAAAAGCCTGACGATGAAAAACGACGTCCTCGCATTTTTCTCTATAAAAATGTTTATGACAGTAAGGGCAATATCACAGATCGGCGAAGACTAAACCTGGATAGGCATGAATCTCAGGGAAGCAAGAAATATTACAGATATATAGGTAAGCTGATTGCTAAATTTGAAAGAGGTGGCCTGTTCGTATCAGATGAGATAGATAATAATTTTCATCCTTCATTGCTGAAAAAGCTGATTTGCTTGTTCCAGGATTCAACAATCAACAAAGCAAATGCCCAGCTGCTGTTCACTAGCCATGATACCAATTTAATGAACCCGGATTACATGCGGCGTGACCAGTTTTATTTTGCTGAAAAAACCTTACTCGAAGATACAAAGCTATATTCTCTTGCCGATCTGAAAGGAATACGTAACAATGCTGATTTTGCGCGGCAATATCTGAGTGGAGCCTACGGCGCACTGCCCATTCTTGGTAACTATCTTGAGGAATCAGAAAAATAAAGTATGGCCGGACATATCAACCCCTGGGATGTAAAAACTGATGATGCAAGAAAGGAAGATACTATCAATCTGTATATCATCTTTTGTGAGGATGCAGTAAGTGAACCGGTTTATTTTCGTTCCTTTCAAAATGACAATTTAAAAATTAATGCGATCCCTAACCAGAGAAAAGGCAAACTGAACCTTGAGGCAACCGTAACACAATGCAAAAAAGACGGCTTGATTGAATTTGCAGAGAACGGCTACCGAATCAAGGATGACAGAACCGAAAATATCTGGTGTGTTTATGACCGTGATTTTGAGCATGCTGATTTGGCAATGGTGCAACCGGCCAAAAACACCGCATGGGATTTGGCAATACAAACGGCTTCTACTGCCGGTTTGAAGCTGGCCTGGAGCAATGATGCGTTTGAACTTTGGATACTGCTCCATTTCGAAGAGATTGCACCAGGCCAGCCTGTGCATCGAGATTACATTTATGAACGGCTTACTGAAATTTTTAAGGCAATTCAGCCTAGAGATGCAGCCTTAGATGCTATTATAAAGCACCCTAAGTTTGGCTATAAGGACAGCTTTAAGCACCTAAATGCATTTTATACACACATCCTGCCGTTGCTAAAAGGGAAAACCAATGAAGCTTTGCACAGGGCCGCTACTTTGGCCGCTTACCATAACGGCAATACTACTTTTTATGAGCGTAACCCTTGTACTTTGGTTCATACGCTGGTAACGGAATTGCTGGCAAATGGTGGGCTGTAGTTTACAATTTAATACGCGTCACCAAAAGGTTCGTAAAGTGACATCTAGTGCGGTTCAACCTTAGTGGCTATGTGTTAACCATGTGATTTAATTTGACTAACTTTGAGCATAAGATTATCATATTAGATGAATTTTATTTATTCTAGTAGGATTCAAACTATCATGTAGATAATGAGTAAGATCAGAGTTAGAAATTTTGGGCCAATAAAGGGAGGATTGCGTAATAGTGATAATGGCGGCTGGATCGATATTAATAAGGTTACAGTTTTTATTGGAAACCAGGGTACAGGAAAAAGTACGCTGGCTAAGCTAATTTCTACCTTTACATGGATGGAGAAGGCACTCACTCGCGGCGATTATACACCCGAATATTTCACGGGTCGTTACATACTAGGTGAATATCTGGAGTATCACAATATTTCGAGGTATTTTAAAGGTAATACGGATGATCTATTCAGCTCAACCGAAAACAATCCACAAACTGAAATAGAATATGAGGGATATTCATATTCCATGAAATTTATAAATGGACAGTTTGCGATAACGAAAAACAATAGGCAAGGTTACCATTTGCCTCAAATTATGTATCATCCGGCAGAACGGAATGTGTCTAGTTATTCGCAGGATTTCCGCCGAAATAAAACCCTACCCGGTTCTCTCATAGAACTCGTTACACAATTCCTTATAGCAACACAAGCTATGAATGATCGTGTTAAACTGCCAATCAACAATTTATATCTGGTTTATGACGAGGCTCAAAAAAGTGTTAACCTAGCGGGATATGATTATAGCATATATTTACATGAGGCGTCTAGCGGTATTCAATCTTTGGTTCCTCTTTACTTAATATCCCGTTATTTTGCAAATTCAGTTAAGATCTCTTCTGAAAATAGAGAGCAAATGAGCAGTGAAGAGCAGATACGCTTTAGGCGAGAGGTGGCGGCGATACATGCAAATGTAACGCTTACTGAAGAACAGCGCAGGTCGGCACTTTCGGTTGCAGCAGCAAAGTATAATAAAACAGCATTCATTAATATTGTAGAAGAACCAGAGCAAAATCTTTTTCCAAGTTCCCAATGGGAAATATTAAAAAGCCTTCTGGAGTTTAATAACATGAGCACGGGCAACAAATTGATCATGACTACGCATAGCCCTTATGTTATAAACGACTTAATGTTGGCAGTAAAGGCAAACTATGTTTACGGTATCATTGAACAATGCGGAAAAACAGAACTTCTTGATGAGATTGAAAAAATCGTTCCAAGGGCATCTATTATCAATTCAGAGCAACTGTCTATATATGAAATGGACGATGAAGGTAATATTTTAGAATTGGGTAAACAGAACGGATTACCATCTGATGAGAACTACCTTAACGAGATGTTAGAGCAATCGAATGAACAATATTCACAGCTATTACGTATAGAAAACAAATGCCGGTAAACTTTTTTAACGACACGCTTCATACACATTCCAGTAATGAACAATTTGGTTTATGCGATAAACCACATCCAATAAGAGAACCTTCATACATAAATGAAGATCGAACTGAACCCTGGATAGGCATTGTTAACAATCCTAATAATCATCACGTAGATTTTTATGGATTAGATCACGCACTCAAAATCCCAATTCCAGAACCTAACCCTGATGGAAAGTATCTGGAAAAGCTTTGTGATGGGATGATGAACCATAACAATAAGCTGGATTTTGTTGAACTTAAAGAGGCTCAAGGTGGTGGCAAATGGATTGGCAATGCTACCAAGCAAATTTTAAGTGCTATTAGACTTTATGAAGAGAATCACAATGATATAGCCAATTACCAAGAGGTAAATGCATACATCTGTAACAGTTTACAACCGGCATTGAACACGAACACCATGCATCCTAAACAAGACTTCCAAAATTTGAGTTTGACCTACGGCTTTAAAGGTGAGCTGATTGTAAAACAAGAAATCGACATCTAGATCAACTTCGGAACTTCACAGCAGCAACCAATACGTTTGTAAAATGAATTAACCTATTGTATATAATTATTATTTGTTCTTAAATCCTAATAGATAGACAAATTAGCATTACATTTGATGTGCAATTTTAATATTAGCCAATCATTTTGATTAGCCAATTTTAACAAAAAGCATACGAATATGAGGATTGATCATTTAGCCGTCAAAAACTTTAAAAATTTCATATCACTGTCTGTTGACTTTGAACCGGGGGTAAACCTGTTTGTAGGAACGAACGGCAGCGGCAAAACTTCAATCCTTGAAGCAATCAATGTAGCCGTTGGTGGCTTTTTCTACCCTTTGCGTAACAGCAAATATCAGCGTGCTATTTATTTTGATGAAATTCGTATTGCTGATCGCGTAAGAACACCAGAGGCCACCGTGGCAGCACGTTCAAAGGATATTCCAGGGGCAGGCTGGTCCAGAACCATGCGCAGCGAATCAAAAGCAAATGATTCGAAAGGAAATGCCCCCCTTGCCGCATTCAGTAAACATTACTTCGATGAATATTTTCAAGACCCAGCAGACAGGCATATTGCTCCGCTCATAGCTTACTATTCTACACAACGTCTGTTTAAAGATTCTAATGTATCAGAAAAGCAGAAGTATGATGCGGCGGCAGGCAGGATGAACGGATATCTGCTTTGTCTCAAAGAAACCTCAATTAAGACCGTGCTTGAAGATTGGCTGTTTAATGCCATAGTGAGGCGGGCATCAAAATATGCAAACGAAATTGACGATACCGATGTAATTTTAGAAAACGTTGAACATGCGGTTAAAGATGTGCTGAGTTATGCGCTGGGTGTTCCGGAAGATCAGAAATTGCGTATATATCCCGATCCTGATTTTGACAATCAATTATTCGTGCGGTATGACAGCGAACATGACCTGCCATTAGAGTATTACTCTGATGGATTTCGGAACATGATTTATCTGATTATAGATTTGGTTTGGCGCGCCTCTCAGTTAAATCCATGGTTGCCTTTGGCAAATTTCAATCAGGTTACAGGTGTTGTTACCATTGACGAAATAGATCTTCATTTACATCCAAGATGGCAAGCCAAAGCCATAGCGGTATTACAACGGCTTTTCCCCGGCGTTCAGTTTTTCATAACCACACATAGCCCTACGGTAGTTGCAAATTTCCAAAATGGCACCTTGTACGTAATTAGCGGCAATTGTATTGAACGCAGTAATACCGAATATTTTGGCAGGCAGATAAATAATGTTCTGAGAAACATTTTAGGTGCCGCAGACCGCCACAAACCCACACAGGATAGATTGGACCGACTGTTTAACCTCATCTTAGAAAAAAGAAAAGACGAGTATACTACAGAGTATAATCTATTGGTTGAATTGCTTGGCAAAGATGATATTGATATTCAAAAGGCTACAGCGCTAATCGATATGCAAGATATTCTAAATCAATAATCCCAGCTATGCAATACATAAAGAAAGGTGTTAAACCTCCTGATGAGTGGGAAAACTGGTTTACGGTTCCCGTAGATCCTGATCCGCGCAGAACTTATGATTATGGAAGGGACGCAACTGCTTGCAATATCAAAGAAGTAAAGCAGTATTTACTTGCAGAACAGCATAACCTATGTGCTTATTGCCAGCGTTATATCGTTGAAAAAGATTCATCAGTAGAGCACGTAATGCCCAAACAATACAATAAAGAGCGCTCAACCTGTTATACCAATTTGGTAGCGGTTTGTAAAACACCAAATAAAGATCCGTTGACAGGACGCGACCATTGCGACAGGGACAAAGGTAGTTTACCAATAACTCCTTTCATTTTTTTAGAAAATAACGATGTAAACTTAGCTCAAAATACAAACAACGCTTATTTTACTGCTAATCCGGATGGTACTATACTGCCAAGAGTTGGTTTAAAGGATAATATAAACAAGCAGGTGGAGGCATTTATCGATACATTAAATCTCAATCACTCTGATTTAAAAACTTCCCGCAGTCAGGATTACCTTAATGGAATTGTAGCGGCCATGAATTTGCTTAACCTGCAAACTAAACAGCAGAAAAAAGACTTTTGGAAAGCGCAGTTTGCCGCAATTGTTGCAGACAATTCCAGGCCTTATAGGCAATATCTGCTCATCGTTATTGCCAGAATTTTAGGCGCACAATAGGACAATAAAAAAACCGGACGGACATGCCCGGTTTTTTCTTTGACAGGTACTCTACGTTAAAATTGATTACATCAGTAATTTGCAAAAGGCCTACCAGATATCATCTTAACAACCATGTTAATGATCAGTAAAAACCTATTCCTCATACCCATCAGTGCCATCAGCAAATTTGGTTAGGCTAGTTAAAAATTCTTTAAAATTTGTTCCAATATCTTCTGCCTCTTCGTCGGCAATGGCGTACATGTCTACCTGAATGAAGGTTTCTTTTGACTTATTAATGCCAAATGCAAGGCCACCACCATTGGAGCCGATCAGAAATAATCCGGGAGCAAATTCCGGCACGTTATACATTTCGTTATTTTTTTGAAGTTCCTCTACAGGCCACAGTACTAGCCATTGCCCATCAAGAATACTACCTTCGCCGCCATTGTGCTCGCGCATAAACTCTTGATATCCTGGTGGAAACTTGCAGTCTATGGCTTTGATCGCTGTTGTAAACAGCTGCTCATCCAGAGCGTCATTTTTATCGAATTCATGCATTAAATAGCTGATTTCTGCGTCCATGTTTGGAATATGTCGACTGTTTGATAGTTTTAAAAATAGATTTTCCATATACTGAAGCAAGGCCGCCTGTAATTTATTACCAAAAGCGGATAGATTTGGATTATGAAAAAAGCAGATCGTCAATAATCTTGCTGCTCATACTCATCCTCATCGTCTTCTTTCCAAGGCAATGACAAATAAGCCAAAAATTCTCTGAAAACTTTTCCGACATTTTCTATAGTATCCTCATCGGCGCCTATAAAAGGAAAAGAAACAAAGGTGCCTTCTTTTCTCCGTATAGCGAAACCTGTGCCGCCGCCATCTGATCCAATCAGAAAGAAGTCAGGTAAAAATTCATCGAAACCATCGTTGAACTTAATTAATTCTTCCGCACGCCAGAAGTGTACATATTTCCCATCCCGAATAAATCCTACGCCTCCATTGGTTTCACGCAGAAAGTCCAAATAGTCGTCGGGAAAATTGCAATCGATACTGTCGATGATTTCCGAGAATTTCGTACCGTCGATGGACGAATTTAAGGTAAGGTCTTGAATGTATTTGGTGATATGCTCGTTCATACGATAGTTTTCTGTCCGGAATTTAAAGAATGGCCCGCATTGTGGCGGGCCATGATAGTAACCATATAGGAGTATACAGTTAATTTCCGAACCGTTAAGTTTAAATAAGTATCTCAGCGCAAAGTACCTGTTTACAGCTCTGCGATAAGTAAGATATGAAGATTGGTAATTGGATTGTGAACTGCGTTTGTAATATATTGTATGCCCTTCAAAAAATTTCTTAACTCGATGTTAATACACGAAAAATCAGCCCGCACCACCGTGCGGGCTAATAAAGTAATCAAATCGTTTGTCCTGCCCAGTTACTCTTCCGGGATTTCATATTTTGCCAAAATCGGATCGGCAATGTCAAAGTCCTCCTGTAATGCACCATCATCGAACCAATAAGCGTTAGCCTGGAAACACTCCAGAACTCCCTGAAATAGTTCTGAAAGTGATTTGTAACGAACGTACAGTTCCTTTCCGTGCACTGGCACAGAGTATAAATACAAGTAACCAAACAGTACATCGTCAGGATCGCAGTTCATCAACAGATAGTCACCACCCCCTGCCGATAAGATTGGAAAATACTTTAAATTCCAATCACCCGCATGTGTGTAGATTTTATAGGTCTCTATACAACCATCCAGCGATTCAAAAATGCCATCGGGAAAAAGCAATGACTGTGCAATTGTCAGATCATCTGAAACCCCCATCCCATTTTTCCATCCAAAAAGTTCAAACACAACTGTCGGAAATGTAAGGTTTAAGTCTCTCTCTCGCTCCGCAATTTCGGCCTGAGAAAGCCCATCCTGAAGGCGCCCGAAGGCGATTGATTGCTGTGAACTGAATATCTGGCTCAGCTTGTCTAAAATAGGTGTTAACTGCATATTCACTATATTTTAAAGGAATCCAGGGTTCAACGTACTTGGTTGAGGTGTAATAATAGGTGGAATTATTGGAGGCGCAAAACGCTGCAGGAGAGTTTCCAGAATTTTAAACATTGGAAATACATCTTCTTCCGCTACCGGAGAAGTATCCGGCTGAGAATTGTCGCCAATTGGAATTACCAATATCCGATCCCCGGTCTGTAAATTATTTACCGATACCAGACTGCCTAATTTTCCACCTTGTATGTCCTGTTCCCCTTTAGGAACTACCATAGTTTCGGCATATCTTCCATTTTTATATCCTCCTTCTTTAGTCATCGCGTATGGATACTCATCTATCGATGAAACGCCTTTTACTGGCTTTACATCTCCAGTATATCCTTTTTTTGCCAGATATCTGTTTCGGTTGGCTGCATTTTTATCAGAGTCATAAGTCAAAAGCATTGAGTAACCTTTTGCTAAAGCATTCATAGTGTTTTTGTAGATGTTCTTGGTTTCCGATTCATAAACATAGTGTAAAACGAGTTTCGCACCTGATTTTATTGTTTTTCGAATGTCCTGATATAAGGCTATGGCATCTACTCCGGTATATTTCACGCCGCCTGCAATGGGCTTAGCGTCTTTACCATCCGGATCTATAACGTTGATCGGATTGTTAAACGCGAAGTTGAATTGCGATACCCAGGCGTACTTAAGCCCGTGCGGATCTGGAGAGTGAAACCTGCCTATTTGCGGATCGTATAAACGGGCTCCAAAATCGTACACATTGGCACTCCATCCGTCGCCAAATTCGCCTGTTTCAAGCTTTTTGCCATGAAACAGGTAATTATTGGAAATATAGCTCTTCTTTAAAGCTTTGGCGCTTATGCCTGCCATTTCAAGGCCAAAAGGATAGTAATGATGTTCTTCTAGCAGTGGCCCTGCATTGTGCGTAACAATTAAGTTGTCAAAATAAACATCTACTGCACTTTCGTTGCTGGAGTAGATGTATATAAAGCCAGTTTTCTTAACGGCCATTTTGTTTACCACCAGGTTGATGAGCTGGCCGGTGCTTCCTTGTACCTGTCGTACGCCCGAATTTTCATTAACCAGGTTAAACTGGTCGTCGAACGTAACAAAATTCAAATAGGCCTTGGGTTGTGCCGCCTGGTTTTGATTGGGGTCAAGGTTTTTGATGCCAGAGTAAATACTGCCGTCGAACAGGGCTAATGGGCTATTGCTGCCTGTAGCTTGGTGTATGCCATCGGCCAAGCTCACCCCGGTCATGGCATTTAAAAAAGACGTTACTATGGCCTGGGCAGTGTTTACAGAACTGGTTGCCGACGAACTTTGGTAATAGGCTTTTGAAGATATGGTAATAGAATCGCCAGCCATTACCCTCAATACCAACGAAGGGCCAGTTTTTTGCCCGGTTGCCCCATTCGTTAGCGCAACGTAGTCATTAGGGTTTGTGGTATTGTCTGTAGGATAAGAAACTGGTTTGGCCGTCCGGGTGGCATCAATATTGGCAAACAAGGTATTCTCTGCGGCACTCGCGGCGGTCTCCATTGTGGCCGCATACAAGGCCGTATCAGACCTTGTGCCGAGTACCATCTCCACGCCGCCGGTATGGTTTTTTAGGAAATAATCAAAAGTAAACTGTACCGGCTGGTTGCTTTTGTAAATGGCCCTTATACGGCCCCGCTCGTGCGCAATGCTTTGAAGGGTATCGTAGCCAGGTTGGTTAGGATCAGCATTTCCATTAAGGTAAATGAATCCATTGGCATACTGGGTTAGCACCGTACGGTAGGTATTACTGGTATCGGTTACAACCTTGGCCAACTGCCTGCCATCGCCACCACGTACCAGGTATACATCGCCACGGCTTTTTACTTTGTAATAAACCGGGAGGTTGTTGTGGTCATATATGATGGTATCTATATCCTTGTTCTTGTCTTTAGCTATATTGCCATTCCGGTCATACCAATAGTCTTGAAAGTTGTTGTTCCAGATCTCTGTAAAATCGCCCAGCCTGGAACTTGGGTTATTAACCTTATCGGTAACATAATACAAGCTGTTGCTGTAAGGCACGTATTCGTAATCCAAACTGTCTATGGTTTTTATCACCATGCCATCCATGCCCCTTTGCCGCATGCTTTGGATGTTCCCGTTATTATCATATGTTATGCCGCTTACCGAAAAATCCATTAGGTTTTGTGCCCAACTGGTACTGCCGTTGTTTTGCTGGGTATAATAAGCCGCAACCAGGCGTTGTGCAGCATCGTAGCTGTAGCCATTGGCCCGGGCAAGGCCGTCGCCCCGGCCTTTAAACTTCATGCCAGCAACGTTTCCAGTATACTCGCTGCTATCAAAGCCAATATCATAGCTAAGCTCCATACCAAACCAATTTGAAGTACTACCCACCGTATTTACATAACCTTTGTTAACGGCACGCAACCATTTGCGGATGTTATAGTCGTATGCTAAAGTTTCCAGCTGCGTGGCAGCACCTGGGTTTAGCCTTTCGGTTAGCAGCTGGCCCAGTTCATTATAGCTCATTACGCTAAGTGTGCGTTTTAGTGCGGCATTGTCATTAAGCGTTACAATCAGTGAATCTAAGCGGCCACCATCATCGTAATGGTACAGGGTATGTACAGTAGTTTGTGGTGTGATGGTAGACTGCGGATTGTTATGTTTTAAGTAGGTGGCCAACATTTTGCCAGAGAAATCGTACACTTTATTGGTAATGTCTTTGCCACCACCATAGTTTTCCTCTATTTTCTGAATTTCGCGTTGCCTGTCGTTATAATATATGGTGGTAGTAAGCCATCGGTTTTTACTGCTGTCCCATACGCGCTTGCCAGTTATCAGCCCTTTGGTTTTAGTGCTGGGGGCAGCTGGCATGCCTTCTGCATAGGGGTTGCTGCCTACCCGGGTATTGCTTAAATCGGCCGTTGCATAAGCAGCGGCGCCAGTAAAGCTGTAATTGTCGTAATAAATGTAGTACTGCGGTACCATAACCGCAGGGGTAAGGAAAGGAACACTTACGGCCGGATTGGCTACTGTAGAGGTATCCATCAATGCCTGCATGTATTCGCGTGTGGAACCAGTATAAAATAAGCTTTCGCCTGTTATGCGGTTCAATGAATCGTAAAGAATGGCTTTGGCCATGCCCATTGCTGCCAGGTTGCCCGTTCTGGTAATTACCAGCCTATCGCGCTTGTCGTACACCATTTCAACCGAATCGGCACCTGGAGTTTTTTCTACAATTACCCGCTCCCTTTGGTCGTACCGATACATATAACCCAGTTCTGCAATGAGGTAGGGCGTAACAGACCAATGAGATTTGATAATATCAATAAGCTTGGGGCTAAGAATAAATGCCAATTTGCCATTGGTGTTGTAAATCTGGTAGGTACAGTTCCAGCCTACATGACCTGTTCCGGGTGCGTACGAGTTCTGTATCTTTTTTAAAATACTGCGTCCCATTTTGTCTGTAAACTCAATGGTTTGCATGCCTTCTTCGTTAATTGTAGTTTCTTTATGCAGTGTACCCGCGGCATAATAGCCACCGGAGGTTGGGGTTCCGGTAATGCCCGATACCGAGTATTGCCGTACAGAATCAGCCACGGTATTAAATTGGTAGCGCGTTTCCTGTGGTCTGTTGCCACCTTCCAGCGCCCAATTGTTGCCTTGTGCAAACACCTTTACGGGCCGCCCACCAGGTGCGGCTTCGTACTGGATGCGGCCATAATAAATGCTTTCTCCAGCCGTAGCCGGATTCAGTACGGTATCTTTGTAGAATGCACTTTGTGCATTAAAAGGATCGGTTTTAAATTTTCCATCACTGGTATTGCCCGTTTTAGGAGCATATGGCAAATACTTATAAACTTCCTGGCCATACTGGTTGTAAACATAAGGACTTACAAAGTCCTTTCCGGAAGGTGTAATTCCCTTTTCTACACGCTGTATCAATCGGCCAAGGCCATCATGGTATTCTGTAATTTGCCGTACCTCTGCGCCGGTTCTGCTTGCAGCTTTCAGGTAGGCCGTATCGTTACTGGGCACATTTGGTTCCCAGGAACAGATATAATTTATCCATGTATTGGTATATGCCGCTGGTATGGCTGCTGGCGTTGCTGCAGGCCTAAATTTTTGTTTTGGGATATTTTGTGCATGCATAACCAATGCAAGCATGGTATACCCTAGCACTTGGAGCACAACTTTCTTTATCATCTTAAAAGACAGTTTTGGGGTTATTGGTTGATAGATGCAGCTATTTTGTGTTCAAACAGTTTAATGATCATTCCATTGTGGTCTCGCACGCTGGTTTGCCTGCCCAGCCCATCAAAGGTGTAATAGGTGGTTACTCCGGCTGCATTGGTTTCACTGGTAATTTTGCCATAGGGCGAGTAGGTTATGGTAAATACCTGTGCCGATTTACCGGCCAGGGCGCTGCGTACTTTGGCAATCTCTGTACGTATGGCCTGGTCATCGGCAGGCGCATCCAGGTTGGCAGGTATAACCAAACCGCTAACTGATGAATAGCTGGCCCCTATAATTTTGGCCACCGGGTATTCGCCACCATAGCCCCATAGGTAAACCTCACGCAAGTCATTTGATTTGCTTTGTTCTGTAAGATTGCCCCAGTAGTCGTAGGCCGAAAAGGTAAGCCTGTTTTCCAGTGGCTGGTCGGCCCTGATCATTTCCTTACTCGATGGGGCAATCATTCCACTAAAGAACGAGAAATTGTTTTTCTCCCGATAGATCTGGACACCTCCTTTGGTAATGCGCTGTTCTATGACTTCCGATACCATATTTCTGGCCACCATAGAGTCGTATACGGCTGTTCCGGTAAAATCTGCCGGATAGCTGTAGGTGGTGGTTTCTATGATGTTATCGCTGCCGGTAACGTCTTTACGGGTTACTTGTGCCGATACAGAGTCGTAAGTATATGAAGTTTTAATACCCAAGCCGGTACCATTTGTTACATCGTAAAGGCTATCCGTGCTTGATTTCAAGGTTGGCCAAAATTGGAAGCGTTGGTACATACCAATATTAAAGGACCAATCTGGCCCGGTAGGGCAGCCGTTAACAAAGGTATTAGATACCCGCTGTACGCCACATTTGGCACCCCATACGCAGCGCAGGTTTGGCTGCCCTGCAGTGTTGTTATAGTTCCACTCGTTAATGGTGCTTTTTAGCAACCTGCCATTGCCATCGTAAACACGTTTGGCCAATGGCATACCACGCAGCTCGTCGTAGCTGGTGCGCGGAATGTACGGATAGCCGCTTCCACCGGCATCCATAAAGCCTGGCAACGTATAGGTAAATTCCTCATAACCGTTTTCTGCATTTTCGCCATATTGTGCAACAACCCTCGAATAACCAATAGGGCTTCCCTGTGTGCGGCCCAATGCTACCAGGCTATTGCCATAGCGGTTAAACATCATCCAGTCGCCGCCTTTTGCGGCTGGGGTACCTGTGCAGTAATAAGGCACATAAGAATAGCCTGCATACTTAGCCTCATCAAGCAGATAGCCCGATGTGATGCTGTCGTTTAACTGGTATTTAAAACGTACTACCTGATCGTTGGCATGGTTAAAGCCATCAAAAGTAGTGATGCGTTTTAACCTGTTGCCTCCTGCCAATTTGCTGTACAAGGCAGGGGCAGTAAAATAGTTCCAGTTCTTATAGTTTAAGGTAAGAAAACACTTTTCGTTAAAACCCACACGCTCTGCCACCAGGTAATAGGTGGCCCCTTTATTTAACGAAATGTTTTGTGTACGTGTGGTACCGTTAGAATTGCCAGATGCCCATATCAGGTGAAATGCCGCATCGTATATCTCTACAGTAGCCTGCGGATCGGTAGGGATAATGCCAGTAAGGAAATAAGTTACAGAAAGTACTCCCGGAACGTTGGGCACATATACCATTGTGGTATCTTGGTAAACCGATGGTAATGAGCCAGACATGGTAGTTGCCGTTGCCATTGCGGTAACAGCACTAGAGTCGTAATGCTGCGCCCTATAAATCGAAGCGTTCTTAAAAAAAGAATACTGATTAGGCTCATACTCAAATGTAGTAACACCACCCGTTGGGTGGGTAATGGTATTCAGTAAACCGCATTGCATGGCGGCCGAGTCTAATTCGCGGTTGGCACCAGCATAGTCTACAAACCCATCTGTTAGCGCTGGTATAAGGCTGTTGTTTGATGCTCCGTTGTAAAAGCCCCAGTGGTCTTGGCTGTAAGAGTTCCTGGCAGGCAAGCCATCGGGGTTAATGTAGCTAAAGCTGGTTTGTAAAGAGTCTGTACCGGCTACATCTACAAAGTTGACCAAAAACAGTCTTTTCTTTAGCACATCGGTAGCAGCAGCATTTGCGTAAAAATGGTTCAGCTTTATTTTTTTTATGAGCGTATAAGTTTGCCCAGTTGCATTGTAAAAGCTAATTTCTTTTAATCGGGCTTTATCGCCGGTGTTAATATCAGCACGATCATTAACACTGTTGAATTCTACCTTCCCACTTTTGTAAACTACAGAAGTTAGGGTAAAGGAATTGGTAGTTTGGTGGTTATAGGTTTTGGTGGCATTATCACTAGGTGGCTGCTGGTTTAAGCAACCAGTAGGCTGGTCGGGTACCGCGGTATACTTTGTTTCGCTTGGCAGATCGTCAAAATTATTGAATGAGGTAGCTGTGTAGTTGAACTTAATGGTATCTTTTCTATTGGGCGATATGATGCGGCTAAGGAACCAGGCCGTTTTACAGGTAAAATTACTACCGTCATCGCCCGGTAAGGTTTCTATATCGTAAGTAGAACTTTCTATATTTGAAAACTCGTACCTGGTGCCGTTTTCAATAGTGATGACAAAACCAGTGCTTACACTGCCAGTTAACTTCCAAGGCTTGTATGGCGTAAAGAATACAGCACCAGTTCGATCAAAAAATATTTTGGCACTCTGGCCATCAAAATTAACATAATACATATCGGGCAGCAGATCCAGCCTCCCATCGCCGATGTTCTTTTTATCGCAGGTAGTTAGGGTGTTTAACCACGACGTAGGATTTGCGGTGTTCCACAGCGGCAGGGCGGTGCTGGCTGCTGCGTCGTTGTAGCCCATAGTGGTAAGCTCGTCTGGGCGGCCTACGGGAGTGCGTACAATAGCGCCTCCAACGGTAACATCAAAACCCGTACCCGCCCAGGAGCCCTGGCTTTCAACAAGGATACCCCCGGCTCCTGAATAGTTTAATGAAATTTTGTGCAGTAAAGTTCCAGACTTGATCTCGTACAGTGGAAAGCTGATGTCGGGCTTTCCGGTATAATACGAAACAGGGATATCGGCTACACGTACCATTTCTGTAGCCTTTTTGCTCGGTTCGTAAATGGCTGCTGGCGAGGTGAGATCGAAAGTGGTTGAGCTTTGTGCCAGTAGCAGATGATAAGGGATGAGCAGCATGAAAAGCATTGCCCAGCCTTTGATCTGTTGGGGTAATCGTAACATAAGTATATATTGTTTGGGGAAAAATTATTTGAAAGTGTAACCAAATCTTATTTTAAAGGGCTGTGAGCCAGGAATTTGCCTGGCGGCAAGGAAATCGTACAGTACAGTAGTGGTAGCCGATCTTTTAGCAGCTACTTTAACTTTATGGCATAAGCCAATCAGGGCACTCATTTGGTAGCCATTCCAGTTCTTTAGTTCGCGTATACGATGAAAGCCTGTAGGTTTATTGGCTTCTAAGCCACCGTTAATGTAAATGCTGCGCCGCAGCCTCCAATCTAGAAAACTGCGGAGGCCCAAACCCTGATGGCTAAAAGCAATATGATCCCATCCATTGCCTATACCCAGCTTATAAGCTAAGCCTATACCTGCTGTACCGTTTTTGTGAAACTTATAGGCTACTTGCGCTACTATATCGGCTACTGCTGGGAAGTAGTAATTGGCCCTTTGAAACTGGATGTTACCACCCGGCTCTAAGCGGTTCCAAAAACGCTTTGTTTTGAGTGGGTTTGGCTTAAAGGATGGCATCTCATCAACATTACCGTTTGATGCATATTTAGATTTGAAATTATCAAATTGTGAGCGCCCTGCATCCAACTGCTCGCTGGCCAGTTGCCTGCCTGCGGCATCAGTACCTATGCGCCGTTGCAATGTGCTTTCTACCTGTGCGCGGGTTTGCAAATCTTCAAGAGATCGGCTTGTATTGTAGTTTTCAGGCAGGTTAAAAAGGCTTGCAAAAAGGCTGTTGCGGGCCATAAAGTTTTGAAACTCTGGCCTGGCCTTTAAAAGAGCAAGCAGCTTCTCTTCGCGCCTTTTAGGATCGGTTAATATAGCCTTATAGTCTTCTATTTGCTGCCGATAGTAGAATACCTCCTTTTCTAAACCGCCCAATTCTGCAGAGAACTTACCTAGCGGCGTTAAAACCGCCATAATTTCCTGTTTACCTTGGCTAATTAGGTTGCTTGTTTGTTCGGTAACAGATAGGCTGTTTTGAAGCGCTGCTACCGTTTGTTTTGATTGCTGATACAAGTTTTGATCTGCAGTGGCCAGCTGGCCAATGTATTTAACAGCGCCTTGCAGTGTATCCAGGTAGCCAAAGTATGTGGTGGGTACCTGGGCTACGTTTTGCAGCTGGCCACGCCAAGCTGTTGCTTTGGCTATTAGGGCCGGAAATACCTGGTTGGCAGTTTGCTTATCAAACAAGGCAACTTTCTTTTGCATGCGCTCTAGCTTTAGGATATAGGCATCTAAAGCTTTGGTGTTCTCTCGCATCAGCTTTTTACTGCCCAATGCAGCTTTTTTTGCTGTTGCTTTTAGATAACTGTTGGTTTGGTGCCTAGCCAAACTATCATGGCTGTGCTGTGCATATGCGCCCGGGGTAAAGGCCATACACAAGAGCCAAATGAAGTGAAATTGCTTCATCTGTTTAGAGTTTATGGTGGATGTATCTAGATGTTATTTTGGGGTTGCAGGCAGGGGTATTTACTATGTTTTTTGGTTAGGAATATACTGGCTGGCAGAGGAAGTACCAGCTGAGTTATGAAGATAAGATACGTTTTTAAGAAAAGCGTTAATAATTGGTTAACGGAAAAAAATAGTAAGAGAGTACCACTTTTAAGCAATTTGTTCGTGTACAAACTAGTGCTGTACAATTGCGGCCTAAGAAAGTATATTACTTGTAGAAATTACACATGAAAGGAAAGCTATTTTTATTTTTATTAATATGGTCGGGGTTATGTTACGGCCAGAAACCTGCGCTAACTCTTGATTCGTACAAAAGATGGCCTGAAGTAACAGGTGGAGGCTTAAGCGGCAACGGACAATTTGCATTTTATACCATCAAAAACTTTCCGGTCGGCAAAAGTACTTTCGTTCTTAAAACCACAGATGGCAAGGAGCTATTTTCTTGTATCAATTTTAATAATCCAAGATTTGGATTTAATAGCAGATATCTATATGGAATCCTTGAGGTGGACACGCTACTGATCTACGACACTAGAAATAAAACTCAAAAAAAAATACCTGGAGTGAGCAACTATGAGTTGGTTTCCATTACTGGGCAAGAACGATTAGTAATAACAGAAAAACAAAGAACATTAAAAATAATAGATGAATTTGGAAACCGGCTTTTTACTTTTTCTTCTATCAATTATTACAAATTCGGTCCTAGCGGCAAAAAATTATTTATTGAACAACCAGATAATACCTCCTCAAGAAGCGTTATATGCAGCTGGATCGATATGGCTACCGGCAAAGGAAAGATCATCTATAAAGGCGAAACAACAAACAGCGTAATCTTTGATGGTGAAGAGAATCAGGCTGCATTTATAGCAAGTGATACTGCTGGAAATAACATCTTTTATTATAATAGCCATGCAGATAGCGCTGTGCTTTTTATTCATAAACAAACTGAAGGAATAGCAGCTGATCTAGCTATTGAAAAGGGACAATACTGGTCCTTTAGCAAAGATGGTGACAGAATTTTCTTCTCACTGGATAAGCAGAGCGAAAGTAAAAATAAAGACATGCCTCCAGAATTAGAAATCTGGAGTTACGAAGATGCCTTCTTGAGAAGTTATTATAATGGGATGGTTGGAAAAGCAATGCTACAAGTTAGAAGCTATTTGTCCACAGCGGACATACGGACAGGCAAGGTCCTTCAGCTGATTAAAGGTGATCAAAGGGTTTTTGCAAACTCATTGCAGTACAATACAGACAGCATCTTTTTGGTAATTTCTTCCTACGGTCTTAACACTGAAGACTGGAATAAAAATGCCACATCCTCATTTTACCTTTGCAACACAAAAACCGGCAAGCAGATTCCGCTAGAGATCAATAGAAAGGAAACTCTTGCGCCGGTCATATCGCCCAGCGGAAAATACATATTGTATTTTGACAGAAGCCTAGGTAATTATATATGCTTTAACATTGCCACTAATGTGAAAGAAAATATTACTGAATCCATTCATGCCAGTTTTCTGAAATATTTCAACCAGCACTACCCCAGACCGGATGTTTCAGTCGTCGGAATAACTGGTTGGGTTAAAAACGATGAATCAGTTTTAATCAATACGAGCTACGATATTTACAAAGTAGATCCTTTAAATTTCGATAAGCCTGTGAATATAACACAGGGCATTGGCGAAACAAAAAAAACTGTATTCTATCTTGCCGGACAGCCTTTGGGTAGTATTGTTGGCAGCAACAATGGCAAGGTTTTATTGAGTGCTTTCAATACGAAGAATAAGAATTATGGCTTTTATGAAGCTGATGTTCTTCATGGAAATCAGGATATTAGGAAACTAAATATGGGTGCGTATTTCTCGGGCCACATTGACGATATCTATTACCAATTGGATGATGAAAACTTTATAGTAGCCAAAAATAGTGCGGGCTATTTATTACGATGGGAGCAGGCAGACAAGTCTCCAAATTATTATTTCAGCAAAGATCTGCGAAATTTTACGCCGATTTCTGATATGCGTCCAGAAAACGCATACAATTGGCTCACTGCACAACTGTGCGAATACAAGGACAGCCTGGGCGGTCACTATCAAGGAATTCTTTACAAGCCGGAAAACTTTGATCCAAATAAAAAGTACCCGGTCATCTTTAATATTTATGAAACAAAAAGCAATGGCCTTAACGCCTTCATCAAGCCTGGTCTAGCAGGTACGAATTTTAATATATCGCTATTAGTTAGCAACGGGTATCTTGTTTTCCTGCCAGACATTAGGGGAATAGTAAGAGCACCAGGTGAAGGTGCATTACGATCTGTTTTAGCGGCCGCAGATTATGTCACTAAGTTTGAGTATGTCGATGAAAAAAAATTGGCGCTTGTTGGCCATAGTTTCGGTGGCTTTGAGACAAACTATATCATTACGCATTCGAATCGGTTTGCGGCAGCGATATCTGGTAGTGGTATCAGCGATATGGTAAGACTGGCTACAGCTATCTGGATACCAGGGCAAAGCCAGCAATGGTTCACACAGTATTCCTATTTAATGATGGAAAAGCCAGTTGTGGATGATCCAGAATCCTACTTCCGAAACTCGCCGTTATTGAATGCGAAGAAACTAGGTACGCCTGTGTTATTTATGCACAATGACGGTGACGAGAACGTCAGTTATGAGCAAACACAGGCATTTTTCATTGTTTTGCGAAGTTTACTTAAGCCTTGTTGGTGGCTTAATTATAAAGGTTATGGACATGGGGTTGGTGGTGAGAAAAATCAACTGGATTATAATACGAGGGTATGGCAATTTTTGGATCATTACTTAAAGGACCAGCCAATGCCTGATTGGATGAAGGAGCATATTTAAAAAAATAGGCTGGGTATCCCAGCCTATTTTTTATCAAAGACCAGCTTTAACCAAAATAGTTCCACAGGGATTTGAGGGATTCGTAGCACCCCTAATGGTAAACGCGCCAGGTGATCCGGGCAACGCGGTTGTTATTCCAAATTGTTGACTTGGGCAAAAGGTGGTAGGTGCAGTAGTAGTAGCCACCCAAACGAAATCGCTTGCCGTTGTTTTAAAGGCATATATACCTCCAATAATTCCGAATGCTGCAATAGCAGCCAGAAATAGTCTAGCATTTCTCATAAATATACTTTTTGGTGTTTTGAAATTTTCTTCTCCAACCTGTAGGTTTTAAATGCCTCCCAAGCTAATCGCATGATTTGATTTAAAGGTATTGGATGGCAAATATTCCGGTAGATTGGCTACAAAGTTAGAAGGCTGTACTTCTCCGGGGACCGCAGTTTACATTATAGATAGGGAATTTTATTAGCGCCCACGCCTATTTCTATTCATTAGATCTCCAAAACCAACTGTAATTTGATTGCAGTTGATTGCGTAATGCTTTTATTTAATGATGGGATCAACCGTGGGGATGATCCTGTTACCGAACTTCGAGACCCACCTATTTTACAGACAAAACAGCAGAAAAGCGACCTAGACTATGCACAATGATGGTGATTGGAATGTTAACATTGAACAGACTCAATCTTTCTTTATTGTACTCGCCCCTCCAAACACCCGTGTGGTGGTTAAACTATAGAAGATATTATTACCTGAAAGGTGCTCCTATGCCTGCCTGGATGAAGGAACATATCTAATTGATTTTCTGTATCTACGGTTTACGTAATCGATTAAAATTATGATTTGTTAACACACTATTAACGCTTTAGTGTTTATAGGGGGGCTAATATTGCATTCAATTCGATGGCAATCGGAAGGAATTTATGTTTGACCTTTAAAAATAACTAAACAGATGATACAGATTACCCCTCCCAATTAAGGGCCAACGGCCTACGTGCCCTTTACAATCTCCGTTTTACTAATGTAATGAAATGATCCTGTACGCGGTTTCCTGCTGGCCGTAGTATTATTCCCCATTTCCAAAAAATATGCACACCGCTATACGCTGTGCTGTAGTCTTATTGTCATGAAATATGAGACGACTCTGCAACCCAAGGCAGATAAGGCAGCTTTATGCCTTAAAGCAGCAGATTACCTTGCGTTCGCATTTTGCTGTATTTACTATAGCTATTGTATTTGGATATATCCGGTAGTTGGGGCCAATAACAAGGCTGCCTTCTTACCATATGTAATGTTGCCGTTTGGTTTGGCAATACTAACAGTATTAACCCTTGTGAGGCTGTTAAAGCAGCCGATTAAGCTACAGCTTGGGCACAACATACTGCTGGCTGCTGTAGTAGTGGGTTGCCTGGCATGGGCATTTTGCTGGGGTACCATTGGCAATGAAGCCATCATCAACTGTTTATGTACGCTTATGGCAGTTTGTATTTTGGTGTATTACCTGCCCAAGTACTTGCTGGGACACTTCTTTTGGCTTTTAACTGCCATACTTTTTATACAGATAAGCCAGGGCTATTACCAACTTTTGGCAGGAAGGCTTTCTAGCCATAAACCGCCCGTAATTAGAGGACATTGGAATACGGCAGCTGAATTTGCCAGTTATATGCTGGCTGCATATCCGCTATTGCTTTATACTACTATACAAATATTACCTCATGCTTCGGTGGTGGGTAAAGCATACCAACGCAATAAAATTTTGCTGCCACTTATAGGCACATTGCTTATGGGTCAGTTACTATGCCACATTGGTTCTGCCAGGCATTGGTATCTGTTTGTATTTGAAAATGTTTTTTCCGGTTACATCATTGCCCGCAGCTGGTTAAACCCTTTTTCTAAAAAGTTTCATTTACTAAATAGGTTGGTAATGGGTTGGGGCCTGGCACTTGGTGCTCTTATCTACATAGTAGCATTTAGCATGCCCCATAACTTAATGCTGTTATACCTGCTGCTAGGCATTTTGCTATGCATCAACAAAATGCTGGTGGGCTTAAATTTCATTTTTTACATGCGGCTGTACCTGGTAATATGTTGCCTATTGGCTATGGACAACTATGTATTTAACATGCCAGCTATATTGTTCATAGCTGTGGTTTTTGCTGCATTCTTATGCGCTATTGTGGCAATAGGGCCTAAACAGCCAGAAGTAGAAGTTCCATGTTATATGCTTATGCTGGCGGTATTGGCCCTCTTTGCAGCTACGCTGCTGGCAACAGGAAAATTAGCAACAATAATCAGGCTTTCGGGTAAAGATTTTAAGATCATATAATACAAAGATCAGCAGGCTGGCAGGCACAGTGGTTTGAGGAAGCCATTGGCTTGCCGGGGGGGACGTGAATTCTCCGTCCCCCAAATTTTCTTTCATCGTACACCAAAACAACAAATGATAATGAAGCGGATAATTGCAGCATTAATTGGCTTAGGGATAGCCTATAGCATGTTCTCTTGCCAAAAGCCAAAGGATACACTAAAACACATCAGAACTGACGCGAGCTATTACGTGCTATGGCATTTGCCGCAGGGTATACGCGGTGCGCTTGACCAGTACACCACTTTCGATTTTGACTACAGCCGTTTTGCCATCACCTTAAACGGTGGCTTGTACCTGAAAGTAGATAGTATAGAAAGTGCTGGCCGCCTGGTAAAAATAGAGCTGCCAGGTGCAGCGCTAAGTACCCGTAATGTAGCCATGGCTATTGATTTTTATGGCTGGGCTGTACCGGCACAAACTGGTAAGCCCAATTATGCCGTGTTCAATATAGAAGATGGCTTTTTAAAGATTAAGGGCAAAAATGTAGATACCACACTGGGTAAAGGTGTATGGTACCTCACCAAGGCAGGAAAGGTATTGCCCGGGGGCAGGCAGTTTTTTATGGTTTCTGCCGACGGGCTTTTGTATGATGATGAAATAACCCTTGGAGAACTGTGCCGATCAATAGAAGGGATATACAGTATAAGGGTTGTTTACGATGAGCGATTTTCCGGTAGTGTGTTGTATAATGTTGACATAGACATCCGCAAGAGCCTAGCAGCGCAATTGCCTGCCTTTGCGGCTGCTGGCAGTTTCAACTTTACACTTGATAGCTATAACAGGGTGCTCAATATTCGCCCAAAATAATAACAATTATACACCAGAATAACTCTGATTTATGAAACGGATGAAATTTATTATGCTGCTGATCTGCGTAGCATTTACCAGTTGCCTAAAGATTTTAGAGGGTGAAACATTGGAATGTTCTGGCCCATATATCAAAACTTGCCACCTGGGTATGGGTGTAAACGCTACCCTGAATACCTACAGTTGTATGAGATATAAGTCGCCATCTACCGATGCAATGGCATTTAATGGCGAGGGGGCTTTTATGATAGCGCAGGAAAGTGCCGAAGGGGTAACGCTGCAGTTAGCTATTGATGGCATTAAACTAACCTGCGCGGATGGGGAGTTTTATGTGAATGCCTATGGTGCTTACGGTTGGAACCTGGGCAAGCCTGCCGAGGTGAGGTTAGCGGTATTTAAAGGAAAAGTAAGGGTACAAAACGCAGGTGTTGATACAACTATAGCCGATGGTGCCGTAGCGATATTTAACGACTCTGTAAGCACAGCTATAAACTGGCAGCCCAAAGAGCTGACCTATTGGGTAAACCAGTTATATAAGGTTGAACAGGTACCGATTTATGAGTTTAAAGCAATGCTAAACCGCTGGTTTGATGTTAAGGCTGGTGTTTTATCGCAAAATGCAGACTCCATGTTGTATAACGTACGTATACAACGCGACCTGCCTTTGGCCCCACAGCTAAAGGCATTAGAGGAAAATAATGATTATCTGTTTACTGTTTTTAGTGCAGATTCTATCACGATAAGGCACAAATAATAACATTGAAATATTTACAAATGAAAAGACAATTCTTGTGGTTTCTTGTGCTGGCAATGGCAGTTATATCTTCTGCTTGCCAGAAAGCCCCAAACGCTTACCTAAGCCAGCAAACTTATGGTAGCGAAAAAATATTTTCTTTTGATAGCGAATTTAGAGTAATGGTAAATAAGCATAGTGAATTGAGCTATAACATTAATGACCAGCGATTTTATCTGAAGGGCGGTTCTTTTATAAAAATAGAGGGGCTGGCGGGGCGAAGAGCGCCGGTAACTTTTGTGGCAAGTGGCGTAGCACTGCAAACGAGTGAGGCAGAGATAAATATTGATGCTTATGACATAGCATCTGGCCGGGGCAAGCTTACGATATTGAATGGAGTGGTAAAAATTAAAAACAATTTGACCGATACCAGCATTACCAGTGGAGGCTATTGGTTTGGGCCAACTGTGCTTGATAGCGATATTGATTGGCTGCCTGCACAAGAGGTAAAATGGTTAGACAAATGCTACAGCTCTAGTAGTATGAGAGTAGATGATCTGGTAAAACTATTGTATCAATTTTACGCTACTTACGCATCGTATGGCACCGAGCCGGAATTTAAAACCGCAATTTTTGAGGATGTGCACATAGACATCAGAGAGCCTTTGGTTACTGTGATTGAACGTTTGGAAAGGAAGGGGAAATTTAAGTTCAATTACTATCCGCAATATAACAGCGTAATAATTACTAAAAAAGATTAAAATGATAAGGAGCTGGCTTTGGGCGACCCTGGTTACACTTATGGTTGGCATGGGATGTAAGCAAAGGTATGTTGATTCTGATCCAAAAATGGATAGAAAGCGGGAATCAATTTACAGAAACGATACGAGTTTACATTCCCTTGATAGCCTGCAAAGTGATAAGCGATAGCAGTATCGTTTACTAAAATTATTGACTAATACCATCATGAAAATATTTTTGACTATACTGGGCTTTTGTGTTACAGTTTTATCGGCCAGTGGGCAGGCGCTTGTAGATTCTACAGAATTGGCGAAAAATGCTGCATACTTTAAAAAATTGGAAGAAGGCTTTTTATACAATATACAGTGGGCATATGAATTGAATTTGCTTGAACAGGTATCAGGTTTTGCGAATGTGAAGCTTGACAGAGCCAAAGTAGCTGAAAAGGGCAATATTTACAGCCATGCCATTCATGATTCGAGTGGTTATAAAGTGTTGTTCTGGTACCAGAAAACGCTGCCCAAAATATGTGCAGTTGCCGATGTTACTTTTGACGAAGTAAATATGGACGCCATAATTACCTATATGGACCGCGAGGCAACAAGCCAGGAAGCTAGTATATGTAAGCGTATATTGACAACCCTGAGTGCCATAAGCCGCGATAGCAGCTATACCCTTTTACCGGCAACCTGCCTGCAGTTCATTCCTCTGCCGCTGGCAGAAGGCGGGCAGGTTATTGTATATCAGCGATCACTTGATCTGAACACCTGCATCTTTGGCAACGACTATATTTTTACGTTTGACG
Source organism: Chitinophaga filiformis (assembly GCF_900102545.1). Taxonomy (GTDB): domain Bacteria; phylum Bacteroidota; class Bacteroidia; order Chitinophagales; family Chitinophagaceae; genus Chitinophaga; species Chitinophaga filiformis. The sequence continues at coordinate 621,454 of NZ_FNBN01000002.1, forward strand.
CTGCTGATTCACTAATTGGAACAACTAAGGTACACGATATGCCTACCAAATCGTGCGTAGATTATGCGGCAGGCCATGTTGCAGATTCAATAACCCTGCACCATTGGCACGACTTTAAAAGTTTGAAAGATTTCCCCATTACAGATATGGCCTCGGTATTTTTTTATGCCGGAATGCACCACATCAAAAAATTTTTGCTGATAGGCAATGAGTTTATTTTTAAGATTGATTTAGGTACAACGGAAATTTGGTACCTGGTAGGTGACGAGTTTAAAAAGGCACTACTGCAATTGCCCCAAAGACCTACAGGCTGGACTTTGTAGTTTTTTGTGTAGTTTATCATTTTATTTAAACAGGTTGTGTAACTGCATTTCATGTAGCCGTTATTTAGAATATATTTATAGTACATTTTTTACAGGCGTATATGAAAATTTATCCCAAAGTACTGCTCAGGGTACCCCAACTGAAATTAAACGCTTCATTATATACTGAATGGGAAAAGCTGAAAGCCTCGATCGCTATCTCTTCGACAGATTTTTACAAGCAAATTAAAGACGTTACTGCAGAAGAACTGGACAAGCTGCCAAGGGCAGTGTACCATACGATATGGAAGTATTTTAACCGTTCGCAGTATAGGGCCACACCCTATGGGAGTTTTGCCGGATGTGGCGTGGTGGAGATGGACACCAGTACCGAGGATAATGAGATTGTAGTTAAAGATTCCAAGATACTCCACAAGTTTCCCTGCTGGACATTGACAGATAAACTGGCTTTACAAATAACAGTAGTTACTGCCGATACGCTTGTTTGCAACAATTCCAGCTGTTACAGCGTAGGCAATCAGATTCGTTTTGTGGCGAGAGAGGAAGACAGTTTTATTTTGGCCGAAACCGACGGGCTTGAATTGTTTCTTCAGGTTTTAGATAGCTGTAAGGTACCGGTGGCAGCCTCGGTATTACTTGCTACTATTGAAGGATGCAGCATTGCTGTTATACAGGAGATGGTAGATCTGCAGCTGCTGCTTACTTCAAATGCACCTAACATTATTGGGCAGGACTATTTTGAGCGCCTGGGCTATGTGGCCACTACTGATGATCCTTTATATATACTTGCAGAGCGTAAGGTTTTGGAAGCAAAGTTGACCAGCAAAACCTTTCAGGATCTACCTGAGCTGATCAGCCTAATGCATCATTTTGTACCCGATCCTGCTTTTGATGATCTTGAACGGTTTAAAGCAGCCTTCAGCAGGAAGTTTGAGCAACGCGTAGTACCACTAATGGTAGCGCTCGACCCGGAACTGGGCGTTGGCTATGCCAATCTTGACCTGGCCCTTGGTTTGGAAGCTCCTATTGCAGCGCCGCCCCGCATTGAAGGCGTAAATGACAAAAGGGTAATGGTAGATCTGCTGTTTAAATCTTTGATCGACTCCGGCTGTAAGGTAATACAGCTGGAGCATTTGAATATGCAGCCCGGGAAAGTAAATAAGGTTATACCAGGGTCATTAGGTGTGCTTGGCGCTGTGGTAGATGATTTGCTGATCATAGAACAAATTGGAGGACCGACAGCTAACCGCCTCTTGGGGCGGTTTTCGCTGATTGGTAAAGATATAGAGCAGATGTGTACTGCTATTGCGGCTGAGGAACTAGCTGCTAATCCTGGTGTTTTATTTTTTGACATTGGCTATACGGATGAAGTTTCGGTAGACAATGTAAACCGTAGAAAACAGATCTACCCGTACCAACTATCGTTGTTGAATTACGATGATTCTCATGGCGCGCTTTATTTGGCGGATATAGATGTTTCTGTTATTGGAGACCAGGTTATTTTATATGACCGCAATAGGGGTAAACGTATTGTACCCCGATTGAGTTCCGGATATAATTACAAGCGCTCGAACCTGGCAGTGTATCGCTTTTTAAACGACCTGCAGCATGATGGCTTAAAGACCAACTTTAGCCTTAAACTAACTGACTATTTTCCCGATGAAAATTTTTATCCCAGGCTGCAGTACAAAAACATCGTTTTATCGCCCGCGCAATGGCGTATCTCTACCGCTGCGTTGCAACGCCAGGCAGCTGGAACAATAGACATTCATATCCTGGCTGATTATCTGAAAAGCATGGGCCTTGAAAAATATGCTGTTACTCGTACAGAAGACCGTACCATGGTGTTTGATTTAGACAACCAGGCAGATTTGAATGAGCTGCTGCATGTAATGAGCAAGTTTGACTCTTTTATATTGGAAGAAGGGTTTATTGCTAATTGCCCGCTGGTGCGAGATAAGCAGGGCAATGGCTATGCACATCAGTTTGTGCTAAGCCTAGTTAATGAGCAGAAACAATATGATCCGATAGAATTGAGAGACTATATGCCAGCCCATACCGAGGGTTTTAAGAAGATTTTCCTACCCTGCGACGAATGGCTGTATTTTGAAATTTACACGCATCCCTTAAGGATTGACCCTCTGCTTGATGGCCCTATTCGCTTTCTTTTGAAGGAAGAAAGAGAGAAGATTGAGTCCTGGTTCTTTGTACGCTACGACGAAAATGGAACACATTTACGGTTAAGGCTTCGGCTTAAAAAGCCATCAGATCATTTGCATATGATTCAGCAGTTGAATGCTGTTTTACGCAGCGAGATGATAAGCGGTATAGTTTCGGATGTAAAGGTATGCAGCTATAAAAGGGAGGCCGAAAGGTATGGCGAAGACTTGATGGCATCAATAGAAAAACACTTTTGCTTAGACAGTTTATATGTATTGGAAGTGCTGGCCAGCGGGGCCACTGAAGAAGAGAAATACAGGCTTTGCACCGATATGCTAATGGCGATCCTAGATGCGCTGGGAGATTTAACTGGCGAGGGTATGATGTATGTTGACAAGGTTTGCCAGGCTTTCTCTGAAGAATACCAGACTACCGGTGACGGATTTAAGGCCTTAAATAGACATTTTCAGCGTATGCTGAAAAGCCCCTTGCCTATTGATGATGATACGCTGTCAGCTTCGTTTGAAACCTGCAAATCTTCTGCAAAGGAATTGCAAAGTAATTGCCCGGATGATAGGAAAGTAAAGTTAATGGCTGACCTGATCCATATGCATGCAAACAGGATGTTTCCTAGTCATCAACGCAGCCATGAAATGATGGTCTATTATTTTTGCCAGAAAATGTTGTTACGGCAAAAGGCTTTTGAGAAGCACGCTGAAGATTCAGGTAATAAAAAGAACCTCCTTTTGCAGAGAAAAACTGGGTAGATGATTCCCTTAAAAATTATAGGCTCAAAACTCCAATCCATCTCTAGGACCCAGGAGGTTCGTTCCAATAGCGGTTTAACTTTTTACAGTGAGGTTTTTATTAAAATCATTGTAGATAGATGTTTGCCCGACCCGATCGTATAAACAACTCTTTCTCCTAGCATCCAGACGTTTCCATCCTTATCCTTAAATTTTGGCGTGCCACCTCTGTGGTGGGCATTTCCCGGAGTGCCATTCTCCAGCCACATGTTATAATATTCTCGACTCCCATTTCTTTGTCTTTCAGCATGGCAATCCGTTTCCCATACGCCTTGCGTTGCAGTTTGATAAGTTAGATTATCAGCATGGGCCCAGCCTTGTTCGCCTTGAACATTCCATGAGAATTGGGGATCCTTTGTTTTTATCCATATGTCTTCTGGTGCCTTTATACAGAATGTAGCAGGTCGTCCATCTTGCAGCAAACATGGAGCATAGTCAACATAAGCCGTATCTCCAGGCTTCATCAGACTCAATTTGCTTATGCTGGCATTTGCGCCATTGGATAAGAAGGAAGCAATGCTGTCCGGCCACATACTGGTTTCTGTGCTGGGAGCGTCAGCGATTGCTAAGGAGTCAACAGCTTTAGCGCTTTCTTGATGTTGATGTTTTTTTGACAGATTTGCGCAAGCTACCTGCAGAACGAGGGCAGTGCATAAGAATACTGAGATTTTTGGATTCATGATGGACTGTGATTTAGTTTAATACTGAATATAATCATAAAAACTATGACAACAGAAATCAGAACGAAACAATGGGCTATTTAGGTAAACTTACCTAAGGCAATGTAGTGCATGCCCAGTCTTTAGGGATTGATTTGGCCATTTTCAGTCCACTAAGAAAGTACAGATTACACATTATCACTAAAAATGAGCGGATTCTGGAATTTGTCCACTTTAGAATAATTCCTTGATTTAGTTTTGAGTCAACGAAAGGAAGTAAAAGGCAGTTGGGTATAAATAGTTCTACGCTTATCACTCATCTCAAATTTTTTTTTATGGTTGACCCAGATTATAAAACTGTTAACCGAGGGATTCCACAGATCGATTATAGTAACATTCTGAAGTATCACGGTTGCAATTACCAAATTAAAGACAGCTTTTACAGCGTAGGTACTGGTGGGGTTGGCGTCTATACGATTTATCTATCAACCCGAATTTTGTCTGCTGGTTTATTACTAGATAGGGTTTTGCCGGTTCTATGCCGCTATAAAATAAGTTTTGATGTATTGCGAAATAACCAAATGCTCAGCGTTTTTAACGGCTATGCAAGAGGTCTTGAAAGTGTTGGCAAGTTTGTTACCGTTTACTGTTACAGTTATGCTCAAGCTGTTGCTATTTTGAAAGATTTAGAGCGAGTCGTTACGGGTATTAATGGGCCAGAGGTGCCCGGAATGCTAAGGGTGGGACACTTGAGTTATGTAAGTGAGCAGTTCTTCAAGGGCGTTACAGGTGATAGAAAGTCTGCTGATATTCCAAAAATTGCTGAAAAAGAAAAGTGTCCACGTTTGCTGGGCGGTTATTATGTGCCAGTTAAACTTATGCGGCGCCTGCCTAAGGGAGATACTTACTGGGGGATTAACATTCGGAATCTCTGTTTTTCTCCATGCCTGATTAAGCAAGGGCGACGGCATACCTTTGATGACCATTATGGCAGGGATATGTTTGATCGATTGGATTGGCAATACCGTGTGCTTAAAGAACTTGCACCTTTGAAAATATCCAGCCAGGTGCTGGATCTCATATACAAAAAAGAATGTGCTTACCTGGTACTGAGTTATCTGGAAGGAAGCAGTATGCGAATGAAAGTTGCTGAGCTGAAAGGTGAAACTTGCTGGAAGGATCTGCCAAAAAGTCAAAGATTGAAATTACTCTGTCTATTTCTTGAAACACTAAAAACGGTCGGCCAACTACATGCTGCCGGGTTTCTACACCGGGACCTTAACGTTGACAACATCCTTATCGCACCTAACAATAAGGTATTGCTCATAGACCTGGAGCTGGCCTATACCCAAAGACTAAAACAGAAGGGGCCACCCTTCGGCCAAGGGATTGCAGGCTATGTTTCGCCGCAGCAGCGTAGGTATGAAATTCCTGATGATAAAGACGATGTATATTCCTTAGCGGCGGTGCTAGTTTTTATAATAACAGGTAGGCATCCGATTGAAACGATAGTGGAAGATGGTGGCAAGACAACTGAAATATTGCATCAGGTTACAGGGAGTCAAAGTCTAGCTGAGATAATGATCCAAGCTTTGGCGCCTTCCGTTGCAGAAAGAATTTCGCTTCAGCTACTGTCTGCATTGGTGGAGGATGAAATAGCCCATTACCATACTTATTGTTAACTTTTAACAGCTTTTTTATGAAATGGAAAGAAACGCTCGTGGACCTGATTGCCTATTGTTATGTAGCACTTTTTGTCTATGCTGCCATTAGCAAACTGCTGGACTACGAAAAATTTGTAAAGTCTATTAACCTCCAACCTTTTGATGACCGCTGGACGCCGCTGCTGGTATGGGGACTACCGACCATTGAACTGGCAGCTGCTGGCTTGCTCATGTTCAGCGCGACACGGGTTTACGGCTTTCTATTGTCGCTGGTATTGATGGTAAGCTTTACTATTTATATCAAACTGGTGCTAAGCAACTATTATGGGTCTGTTCCTTGTGCTTGCGGTGGTATAATCCGAAAAATGGACTGGCAGGAACACTTATGGTTTAACCTATATTTTGTTTTTATCGGATTGGCTGGGCTAATCCTAATGTGGTCCAATAGAAAGTCTTCCCGGGAAACTAAAGACCTGATTAACGCAGTAGGCTAACCCCTTAAAATATTCACGTGGATACAGGTTTACGGTGGCTCCTGTTTCCTTAAAGGCCGCCCTATTTTTAAATCCTTAAAAAAACGAAGTTTATGAAAAAGATCAAGCTCGCTTTAATTGCGCTATTTTCTGTAATAGGTGTAGGTTCAATAGCTGCTACATCTCATGCACCTGGAGATTATTATGCAACTCCGACAGGAGGTACTCCACTTGGCATTAAAGGGGAGGATTTCACTTGTGGTGATAACCCAGATGAAACCTGTGCATATCTGGAAAATCAAAGTGGACCCAGGACTCGGGTTACTGGAGGTTATGTGGATTTGATTCCATAATTAGTGCAAGGAGAGCAACCAGTTGCTCTCCTTGCTGTTCAATGTTCAAAAATAGACTTGTTGTTGAAACCAGCTATTAAGGTTTTTTTTGTCTAGCCCAAGGCCATTAAATCCTGACTTTTATTAGGTTTTCAAGGTATGCAATCAGTTCTTGTTCAGACCATCTCTTAATGCCGTTGTTGATATTAACATTCTTCATATTTTTATCTATGATAATAAATGTAGGAAAACTCTGAATGTTGTATTTCTTGATCAGATCATGATGTAAACCTTTTCCTTGAGTATACAGGTTGATCCCTTCTGGATCGGTATATTGGCTTTTTCCAACACTTTCTATCCAAGTCTTCCTATTAACATCCACAGAAATCGAGATGAAGGCAATATAAGGGTTGCCTTTGAAGTGTTGCTCTACTTTTGACAACACATACTTATAGTGTGCCGTACAGCCAAGACAGCCTGTAAACCAAAAATCAAGAAATACTACCTTCCCTTTAAAATCGCTTAGTTTACTTAGTTTTCCCTGGGCGTTTTCCAGGGAAAAATCATATGCAGGCTTACCTATCGTCAAATTGCTGTTAAGGTCAGATAGCAGGGATAAATAATCCGGATTCTGGATGACTTGCATTGCTTTCGCTGTAAAAGCTGTATCCAGTTTATTTAGTCCTCTATTAAGCATATACTCCGTCAATAGTTTGTCTCGAAGAGCTGGGCGAAAGGTATTCGCATATTTGACAATGTCATACTGATTTTTAGGGAAATCATTTCCATACCTGATCCCAAACTTCCATTGCAGTAGTTTTATAAGTGAGTAGTCAGGGCAGTACGTTTGAATGTTTCCAGGAAGGTCAGGAACTGTTAACAGCGCAATGTTGTTATTGTATAGCTCCTGTAACAATGGAGTTATGGAAGAGCTGTCTAAACGCAGGATAGTTTTCTCGGTAGTAACCAACGTCCATAGTCTTTTTTTATATTCCTGGGTAATTGTATTTGCCTTGAAAATGTCTTTATCTTCTTGGCTTAGCTTCGGATATCTTTTCTGAACCAGTGCCAATTTCAAGTTTAGTAATGAATCCAAGGGAAGATTGAGGTAGTTGGAAAACTCGGCAACAACTGGAATTTTGCTGTATTTCGATTCTGCCTTAGAAGTGTGCTGCGAACGATAAAACCGTTTCGTAAAATCCGACTCCATTTGTTCGAGCTCGTAAGCTAAGTTCATTTTGTCAGAGCCAATTCCTGTAAATCGGATTTTTCCGTTGCTCACGATTAGGTTAACGTGATCTCCAGGGCTAATGGGAAAATAGGCCAGGTAATCTGTTTCCTTTCCATTAAAAGTTTTCAAAGCAAAATAGGCTGTTCTGGAGAAATCACTGATTTTTAGAGTACCTGGTTTTGAATAGTCAAATCTTTTAGACGCTAAGATGGAAAGTGATGGACTGGTGGACAGGTATTCTTTCCAAAGGTCAATTTGCAAGCTATCATAGCCTGAATTCTTCTGTACGATCACCTGTATACTTGCTACCTGATTTCCTCTTGTTTTCAATATGGAGGTTTGTGCATGCGTTTGAATGCTGGACTGTAGTAGCGCCAGCATGATTGTCATTATAATTTTATGATTCATTGTTCTTATAATCGTTAGTCCTAAGTAATTTACCGGTCGTTTTGCTGGAGACCTGAGATGCTGATTTCTAGTGGAGGTATAGGGAAAATGTAGCGTGGCGCGTTAGGTTCTAATTTGTATTCTGTACCATTTAACAACCTGCGTAACGTGATTTGACGATCAGGTTCTCTATTGAGTCTCCTCAGATCTAACCAGCGTAAGCCGCGAAACACCAGCTCTTTCCGCCTTTCGGTCAACACAATATCTAGTGCCTGTTTGGACGTTGCGGCGGTTTGGTTTACATAGGTACTGGTGCCATTTGTATTTTTTTTAAAACGGTAGGATAATAGAAGGTTGATATCTTGCATAGCCAAACTAATTTCGCCCCTTCGAGCCCTGCCTTCAGCCCGGATCAGATACATTTCATCTGTAGCTAGCCCACTAAATGGCGCAGTAAATTTTGTATAGCTTCCTTTAAAGAAGTAAGTACCTGGAGTGAGCGTCCTGAAAAACGCAGCCTGTCGAAGATCATTGGATGCATAGGATTTTAGCAGGACGGTGTCTATGAGGGTATTAGCCCGGCTTATTAGGGGAAGGTTATTTGGCATTATTGTCTGAAAAATGATTTCCGGATGCTCAATGGTGCTAAAGGGAGCTGTTGAGCTAAGGGAAAGGGTATTGTAGTCTAAAAGCTTGTTATGCAGTGTTAAACAACTGTCTGCATAATTTTCTGCACTGATGTAATCACCCATGTTCAGGTAAATTCTTGCAAGCAATGCATATACAGCAGGCTTTGCAGGTCTTGCTGTATAGGAGTCCATTACAACAGGAACCAAGTTCCTAGCATTTTTCAGATCTGCCAGGATCTGATCATAGGTCTGCTGTAATGTAGCGCGTCTGGAAATATCTTCCAGGTTGGGGCTAAGCCGTAAGGGTATTCCTAAATCCGCACCTGCCGTTTGTGAGTAGGGCTTACCAAAGAGCTCGACCAGATTATAAAAGGCATGCGCACGAAAAAATAGTGCTGCGCCCTTGATGTTGTTCCATTCTGACTGGTTGGTTGCTGTTCTATCGATTTTTTCAAGGCCTTCCAATACACAATTTGCATAGAAGACCTGGTTGTAGCCCCTGGTCCAGTCGTTTCCGGGATCAGCGGTGTCGTAGATTTCTCGGTTCCAGGTATATATATTCCGCGTAGATTGTGGTTGGGTCTGGAAGTAAGTATAGGGAAGATACTGATCATCACTGGAGAGCTGGCTCATAGTTGTAGTCCTGTTCATGATTTCCCTGTTGTCCAATAAGGTCCAGTAGTCGGCCAGTGTTGAAGGTGTGACCAAACTTCTATCAGGTTTTTTCTCCAAAAATTCTTTTGTGCATGAGGCCATTGCGATTAGCAAAATAGCCAGCATGAAGTGAATAAGGTTTTTCATCTTAATATCATAAACTGTTCTACATTCCTATTTTTAATCCGAAAGCGTAACTGCGGGGTTTAGGCAAGCCACTGGCATCGGGATCAATTCCATATTTGTTTGCTTTCCAGAGCAGGGCTACATTATTCATGTACCCATAAATTTCAATGCTGCTTACCGGTAATTTCCTAAGCACATCTTTACCGATGCGGTAATTTAGCTGCAGGTCTTGAAACCGAATGTGATCCCCTTTTTCTACAACGATCTCTGTATTTTGGTAAAAATCATCTCGGGTTTGGTTGGTTGGATAAAGAAGTGCGGGTACATTTGTACTCTTTTCATCTCCGGGTTTCTGCCACCGTTGTGTATATTCAATATCTCCCAAAGAGAACAACCCGTTAATCAGTGCATAACTATTAAGGGAAGGCCGTTTGAAATAATAGCCGAATTTGTAAATCAGATTGAAAGATAGGGAAAGTTGCTTCCAGCTAATCGTATTCATCAGGCTGCCAAATGTAGTTGGGTTTGCTGGGCCATGGTAAACCATATTGTCTAAATTGGTTGAATTGGCAATATTGCTGTAAGCTGTACTAGTAATACCATCCAGATAGCCTTGTGGTTCACCCGTGTTGCTCAATCCAGCCCATCGGTAACTGTAAACAGCAAAAAGTGGCCTGCCCTCTATAGGGTTTCTTATTCCGCCTGTAACATAATCACTTACTACAGTTATCTTTTTTAGGTATTTTGAAACAGAGGTTTTTGCATTGCTGAATAACAACATGGTACCCCATTTCACTATTCCGGTTGTGTTTAGGCTGTTCAATGTTATATCCCAACCATTTCCTTTGATATTGGCCGTATTCCCCCGAAAGGTTGGTAACCCCGCAGATGGCGCCAGACTGGCATCACCCATAATGTCTGTTCCTTTTTTGTTGTAAAATTCAATACTGGTGCTCACCCTTTCCTTTAACAAGGCGAAGTCAATTCCAAGGTTCATTACTCTTATTTTCTCCCAACGCAGATTAATATTTGGAGGGTTTGTAATGGTGGTGTAAGGCTTTCCCATTCCATTGTCTGGCAAGGAAGAACCGGTAAGATATGCGGTTACGCTCTGGTCAACGTTGCCATTATATCCATAAGTAACTCGTAATTGCAGCTGCGACATCCATGGGGCTTCAAAGAATTTTTCCTTTTTTATATCCCATTTCAACCCAGTTGACCATAGCGGCACGCCTTTTTGATTGGTGTTCACTCCAAAGAGGTTACTTTCGTCTTTACGCGCGCTTGCACTCAGCGTATATTTCTGAAGATAGCTATAGGAGGCATTGGCATAATAGGAAATATTTCGGTTGGATGCAGCTGACAAAAACCTGTTAGCAGGTATTCTCCTGGTTGTAGTCCCATAAATGGTTGGAAAGAAGGTCAGATAGTCTACATCTGTTTGAGTGGCAAATTCGTCGTTATATCCGTAAAAGCGATTGTAATTACGATCTGTTGCATAATCACGGATTTCATAACCTGCTATTGCGTTTAACTCGTGTCGGTTTGCCCAGTTGTTAACATAGTCTGCCTGGAATCTGATATTGTTAGTAGTTGCGGTTGCATTGCTCAGATCAAGAATACTGCCCAAGGGTACCCTTCGGGTAACTGCACCTGTTGCCTGGTTGATCGTGCTGAATGAATTGATCAGGTCACGAGTAAAGTAGGTCTCTTGACTGCGCAGATTTCTATCCAGGATGACAGTTCTGCCATACTGGTATTTAACCTCAGCCGAAAGGCCTTTCAAGATTTTATAACGTGCATCGATGTTCAGCAAATAGTTGGTTTGATTTGAAGTATTATCTGCCAGTCTAATCTCATCTATAGGCCGGTATAACCAATCCAGAAGCCGTCCTTTGCCTACTGTGTCGGTAAATAAGGTTCTAAGTTTGGGGATTGGCAAAGCATTTCCTTGTTCGTCTGCAAGTCGTGCGTATGGATATAAAATTTGCTTATCTGAAAAATAAACATAGGCATTGCCATCTGCTGTGTTTTTTGTACCGGTGTATATAACTGAAGTAGTCAAACTAAGCCGGTCTTTGAGAAAGTTATAGGTGTTGCTGGCATTAAGGGTTATGCGTTCATATTTGTCACCTTTCAGGTTAGAGATGTTGCGGTCATAGCCACCAGAAACAAAATAACGCTGCTGGTTGGTACCACCACTTAGGTTCAAGGCGTACTGTTGATTAACATTATTCTGGTATATGTATTTCAACATGTCGTTTCTTACATCATGGACTTTCAAAGCATCAAGCTGCGTTTCCAGGTCGGCATTAGAAAGCTTCCCTGATCGGTTTAACAACATCAGCTCCACGGCAGGTGTAAGTGCAGGCATTTGAGCATTGCTTAACGAACTATCGTAATAATTTTTGGAAAATAGAAAGCGTTCAAGTTCGATGTAGTCCGCCGGGCCTAGCCCTCGGGAATAAAAAAGATCTGGTTTTTCACCTATAGTTACGTTGGCATTTGCATTGAAGGTAGGAGCGGTACGGAGCGTGCCTTTTTTTGTGGTGATAACAATAACCCCGTTACCCGACCTGGCCCCCCAGATGGAAGCTGCGGCTGCATCTTTAAGTACGGTAATGCTTTCAATATCATTGGGGTTGATGTTGTTGATGTCTCCATTGTACTCAAAGTTATCCAGCACAATCAGCGGCTTGTCATTTGCAAAGATAGTACTGGTCCCTCTTATGGAGATGTTAGAGCGTGTACCATTTCCTCCAACCGGATTGCCATTAAACAGCATTCCTGTTGTGATGCCTTCTAATCGTTCTATGATGCTGGTTGAGACTCTTCTGTTTAACTGTCGGTTGTCTATCAGGGCGAAGGAACCGGTCGCCCTTTCTTTAGGAATCTTTTGATATCCGGTACTTACATTGATGTTTACTTCTGCAAGTGTTTCAGTTCGCTGATGAAGTGCTACTATCATTTCATTGGAAGTTGCTGGTGCCTCTGAGAAACCATAGCCTACAAGGCTGAACTGAAGTCGAGCGCCTTCAGCAACATCTGAAAAAGAAAATGCGCCTTGTTTGTCTGTTGATGTTTGCTGGTTTGTTCCTTTTATGTGCACCGAAACATTCTGAATTGGTTTGCCCAGGGAATCCACTACATAACCTTTTATAGGATGCTGTTTGTCTTTTGCCCTGTCTTTTTTGGCCATTACTGAGATTACTTTTCCGTTCATTTTATATTCCAGTGGCTGGTCCTTGAAAAGCACGGGAAGCACTTCTGTGATATCTTTCTGGTTTACATTAAGGGTAACCGGATGTGCCTTTGACATTACGTCGGTGTCATAAATAAAGGCATAACCCGCCTGTTTACGAATCTCACGCAAAACATTGGTTATTGGTTCAGCCTTTGCTGCAATCGTAATTTTTTGAGCACTTGCAGAAAGGGTCGAACAGAAGGTAAGCAGCAGCGCAACCAGGATACAGGAGAACGTTCTATTACCAGCGCTGCAGTTCCTCTGAAATAATTGGAACGGGATGCCGGTATGAACTTTAGAATTCATATTTTTGTTGGGTTAGGTGGTTTAAATAAATATGCTTTGATCGTTTATTATTGATAAGCCTAGCTATTGCCGGAAGTGTTGCCACGCCTCCGGCTTTTTATTTTTTGCCAAAGCCAAGACTTTCAAATGGATTATTTTTTTACCATTATCCTCCTTCCTTCTATCCGGAATGTGATGCCGGTATGTGTGCTTAATGCCGCCAAAAGCTCAGTAAGGCGTGTATTGATAGGGAGTTCTCCTGATAGTTGCACTTTTGATAGTCCAGGTTCAATTACAAACTGGACATCATACCAACGTTCAATTTGCGGAATGGCCACATCTAACGTAGCATCGTTTAATACAATGATGCCATCCCTCCAGCTGCTAAAAGCTAATGCATCAACTTTTACTGATTCCAGTTTACCCTGACCTGATACGGCCTGTTGTCCTGGTGCTATTTTGAGGGATGTTTGGGTTTGTATATTGGTTACTAGTAAGCTTCCTTCCTGAAGTGTGGTAAAGGTAAAAGGGGAATCCATATAGGTATTGAGGTTGAATTGCGTGCCCAGTACTTTTACTTCCTGCCCATTGCTTTTTACAATAAAGGGCTTGGCTTTATTGGGAGAAACCTGGAAAAAGGCTTCACCAGTTAATTCTACAGTCCGGGTTTCTGTATTGAACTGCTGGGGGTATTTGAGTGTTGAGGCTGCATTGAGCCAAACCCGAGTCCCATCGGGAAGGATGACCTGAAATCGCCCTCCATTAGGGGTATGGATGCTGTTGAAGGCCAGTTCGTTGTTGACTGACTTGGAATCACCCCTTACATATTTGATGGTTCCTGTCTGCTCTTTTTCGATGTGTACATCTTGATCCTGAAAGAGCGTTCCGTGCTTAACTTTTGCCAGGTCAATTACAACGCCATTGGCCAGAGTAAGGGTAGCCTTGTTGCCACCGGGCATAATATCTGTAGCCGTAGTTTCAGGGCGTGGTATGTTTACAGTTGGAGTTCTTGTGAGGTAAACCAAGGTGGTTACTGCCAGTAATATTGATGCAGCGATAGCTGCAGGGTACCATTTGAGTAGCTTTCTTCTTGGCGGAAGTATTTGATAGCGCAGGTTAAGTTTGACCTGGTGTAGCAGTTTGTCCATGTCTGGGTCTGCTTCATTTGAATGTTCATCGTTGAGAACTTCCCGGATCAGCCGCCTGGGAATAGACTGATTTTCTTTTGTATCGAAATAAGAAAGCAGTTCATCCAGTTCATCCTGGCGGATGCTTCCGGCGCTGAACTTTTGAAAAAGTGTTTTGAGGTATGGGTATGATTTCACGGTCCTTTTTAACTGCAATACGTGCTAAGCGGAGAAACCAATAGCTGTAGCTGAAGAAAAAAAGACGTGATTCTGTTAAGTGATTGATATTTAGGTTTATAAAATTAAATTGCTTGCAGCATAAAACCTAAAATGAGGGGGACGGCGAGGTTAGGATATGCTGCCAGGTATCTTTTGAGGAATGCATTGGCCTTTGTGATATGATCGTTTACTGCTGCTATAGAGATACCCAGGGATTCACTGATTTCCCGATAGCTTTTTTCTTCCAGCTTGCAAAGCATAAAAACCTTTTTCCGTTGTGGGGGGAGCTGATCAATGATGCGGTATAAAAGATCCCTGCTTTCTTTTTCATACAATAGTTTTTCTATGCTATCGTAGGCACTACCTGCACGGCGCAACAGTTGCGTTTTCATTTTGCTGTCATTTGCCGCCTTACGGAAAAAGTCGTAAACCATGTTCTCAGCAATGCGGAAGAGGTAACCTTTAATGGGCCTTTGTGGATCAATGCTCGATCTGTTTTCCCATAGCCGCAAAAACAGTTCCTGCATCGTTTCCGCTACTTGTTCCTTTGATTTTAACAATTTAAGCAGTCTGGCAGCAAGTGGCCGTTTATAAAGATCATAAATTGCCTCGAATGCCGGATAGTCACCGTCACGTAGACTTTGTGAGAGCGCTTGTTCATCGGGGTGGATCGGGCGCTGCATATATATGAATTGTATCAACAAATCTCTGTATTAATTCAGGCATGTGCAAATCCAAATGGACTAAAAAATAGTGAACAGTTTGTTACTATTTAAAAAATAGCCATATCTTTATTTTGCCAAAGCTTCAGACAAAGAACCACATGCATCTGATTTAATTACAAACAGTTAGAGTCAACAGACAGGTTTATATACATTGTTTGCAATCTGAAACACTAATTCCACTATTTTCCAGTCAGGCAAAAAAGTCCAACAACTAGGTAAAAAAATCCAATAAATAATTACAGCTGGGTTTGTACCAGAATTTATGTTTTACCCATTTTTGAAGTGACAATTTTTTGCTATTAACCCTCAGAATAAAACATGTCAAATGCAAACACCCAGAGGCAGCCCGAAAGGACTTTGTTGAGCTGTTTCGTTATAGATGACGAGCAAGCTGCAATAAACAAACTGGAGTACTTCATTAAGATTACCCAAGGGCTAGATTTTATAGGAGCCGAAAAAGACCCACTGAAAGCGCATGCTATGCTTTCAAAAGAAAAGGGACTTCCGGATGTTGTATTTCTGGATATCGAGATGAAGGGCCCATTGGGGCTCAAACTGGCCAGACTAGTTATGAACAAGGTGCTTGTGGTGTTTACAACCGGTCATAGTCAATTTGCGGTGGAGGCCTATAGATTAAACGCCATAGACTATTTAATGAAACCAATTACCTATCCTCATTTTTTAGAAGCAGTTGCAAAATGCCGCTTAAAGAAAGAAACCGCTGATCATATTGCAAAAGATGAAGCAAGTTTGTTATTCCTAAAAGATTCCTTATCAGGTCAGACCACAAAAGTAAACCATGATGATATCCTTTATATACAAAGCATCGGAAATTACTGTAAGATTTACTTTACCAATAAGAGCCAGATTATGCCGCACATGGCGCTGAAACAGATACTTTCACAACTCCGCAGTGATCGTTTCATCAGAATTCATAAATCTTATGTGATCAATATGAAGCACATCCAATTTTATGAAGGAAATGGAACTATAAAAATAGTAAATGATATAAAATTGGAGGTAGGTAGAACTTTCAAAAAAGACTTGAAGGAAAAAATCAAAGAAGCACATGGCAAGTAACCTGCCATGTGCTCTGCGCTGCTATTTTACGCAGATCATTGTGGGAATTGTAGTCACTGTCGTTGTTGGACTTAGCGCTAGATTTGTTCCATTTGATGTTTTAAAAGAGAACAATGTTTTTCTTGTTGTTTTTTTTGTTTTCATTTTTCAATTCGCTTTGATCGGTTAACAATTTTGTTATTTACAACCTAATCTAAACACAACTTAATGAATTTCAAAAGCAAAATACATATCCCGCAGTTTTTAAGTGATAACCGTAGATCTACTACCCCAACCAATCCCTTGCTCAAGAGATTTGCATCTTGGATAACCACGGTAAAATTTCAAATTTTCTTGATGGTTCTGCTGGCCTCGATTGATTATTTCGTTATCATGATAAATGGGGTAGCGGATAAGGTTCCCGAATTTCTGATTCTCATGAGTATTGAAACTGCCTTCTTTTTTGCCTATGTTCATTTTATTTTTCCGAAACTGGCAGCGAGTAGCTCTTCACTGTTGATCATACTTGCTACTCTATTGATATGTCTAATATTATTTTCGCTGTCATACCTCCTAACTTATACGTTATTTGCAGCAGACCCCAAACTGTTCATAAGTAAGCTGACGCTAAAGTTTGTTGTTAATTCCCTTTATCGTGGGTGGAAAATGATGGTTTTTTCACTGTTCCTGTGGAGTGCTTATATTATAAAAGCTTCCGCAAAACGTGAACAGGTACTGGAGAATAGTGCTTTGTACACTCGTCTAAGTCCCCATTTGTTTTTCAATGCGCTGAATATGCTACCCACTGAAGGCAGTATTCCTCTTAAAAACGAAAAAATAATCGATTTGCTATCACGCTACACGCGAAATGCCTTGGTTGAACTAGGAGAAGACGGAAAGGGCTTATTGATCCAAGAGCTGGATCAGCTGGACACCCTGCTGCAGCTTAATGAACTTCGTTTTGGCAAGATTTACGTTCAGTTTAGCAAAAATATACCTGGTGATATAACGGGCTACCGGATTCCGCCGCAGAGCATAGTAACACTCACTGAAAATATCTTTAAATATGGAATTGTAGATGACCCGCTAAAACCTGCAGCCATTTCAATTGATGCATCCAACCACTATCTAACCGTTACGGTTACCAATTACAAATATCCACTACCAGAACATCCATCTGGTAAAATAGGCATCAATAGTGTGCAAAAGCGCTTGACCAATATATATGGAAAGAGCCATCATTTTAAGATTAATGAAACGCCGGAAGTGTTCAGCATTGAAATAGGCTTTCCTGTTTGATTCTCGGCAAGGAGATTGCGAAGGGCGGCTAGTGTTACTTGATTTCGTCGATCAATAGAAGATTACCTAAATTATCTCGAGCAGTTGAGTCTCGATCTGTTCTTAAGTAATCAATACTGCCAACACGTACAACTCCTACATCAGCACCTTCATTCCAATCGCCGTTTGTATAATTATATATAGCGGTCTTAAAGGAGTGTTGCTTCATATGGGTTATAATGTCTGCTTTAGTATGGACAGCTCCTTTACTTAATCTGCCTCTGTCGGTAGGTGAGTGAACCAATACATGTGTGATATGTGAATCGTTATTACTTTTCCTGATAGCTGTGATGTAGTAGGTGCTCATAACATTGGTTTAAAATCCTGACCTTTTTCATTCAGGCCGGGTCGATGTTTGATACGCCGGGCGGGTGGTAAAAATGAATTTGATAAAGCTTACACCAAGATAGATCATATTCCCTTATCTCTATGCCGATCATTATAAAAAGGGGATTTTTCCGGTAGAATAAGGTGCTCCTACATTTATAGGAACACCTTAGAAACAGGGTATTCGATTGGCTACATTTCGCTTATCTGCTATGAAAAACCATAGAAATCTGAGCGTAACCAAATTTCACGTTCATAGATCAATACTTCTGAACTTACGTCACACATCATTAACATGTTGTGAGATATCTCAAGCGAATCCGCTAAGACATGCGTCAAATCTTGCATCAACTTTTCATTTTTATAATACGGCGTGATACTTAATTTGAGAAGGTAACTTTTGTTTCTTCTTGCATGCGTCGATTCCCACCATTGAATATCCGGTAGATTAGTATTAGCAAACTTTTCTCCTATTTTTCGGCTAAGTTCTGCGTCGCTTGGGCCATAGTGGATGTTCGGATTTATGCACCTTGTTCCAGTCCCCAAAATATTCCGTACTTTAGATTTCAATCTATCAAGCAGGTGAGGCCAAATATTGGCCAGATATACGGCTATTTCAATTTCAATAGCCACTGGTTTATGATATGTCATAATTTTCTGTTTTAATGTTTTAGAAAAGTCTTAACCGTGAAGGACATTAAAGTCCTTATGTGTCTCTTATATTTTTTGTATTCATGATATAAATTTATTGTCCCTATTATTGCAGGACGGTTATGTGAGTTTTTACATACTTTACTTCTATACTACTCAACTGACAGGAAATGTTTCACTGTTAGAGAATTTCCGGTAAATATTTATAGCTATTTTATTTGTGAATTGTAGGCTAGCGGTTATGGAGTTCCAGGATTATTTTTATTTATATTACTCCACAAAATGAATTTTGTATCACATTAACCGGCCTTTTTTACTTTAATATTCTCTTTTAATTAAAACCGGCTGTTTTTAAATAAAAAAAAGAGCGGGGTGAGTGGTGTAGTGGTGAGCAATTGAAAAATTAGGATACATTTATCATATCACTTTACACAATTAACAATTTCAATTATCGGTTTTATGAAGATTTTCAAGGCGAAAATCAATTACTCCTGGTTTAAGGAAAACATCGGCATGATTGTCCTAATCCCCACAATACTGGGTGGTATCTGGCAATTAGCTGAATTACTGGCCTTGGGTACGCCTTACATTAGATTTTTTTCTATTTCTCAGTTGGTATCTGACGGGCTGCTAGTGTTGTCTATCTTGTCTTTTTGTATTTTTGGCGTCTTGCTTGTGGCTCGTACTGAAATCTTTCGTTTTGGCAGATTACTTTTCATAAACGAAGAGAGTCCTGAAAATTCTGGCAATACTGTGAATGATGAACATTTCTTTATAAAGGATGACAAAATTGATAAGCATGAGAAGATATTTAATTACATTTTATTCGCAGTGATGCTGGTTGCAGTCTTTTATTGGATATATATAGGCTTCTTCCGCCAACAGCTCAAGTATTCTGTTAATTGGAATAAAATCACACCTTCTGGCATTATCAGTTTTTTCATGTACTTAGGTAGCGCATTTATTGTCTTAGGCAGCCTCGTTATTAGTATATTGGCAATAGCCGAAAAGAAAGTGAATTTTAGAAATAAATACATTAGGCGAAGTGGTCCGCTGTTAGTCAGTCTAGTACTTATACCTGTGTTCTTTTTCGGTGGAAAGTCCTTACGTTTTTTTCACAATTCGTTTTTAATGCCTGATAACCTTAAAAACAGAGATTACATAGAACAGCAAATCAAGACTAATAATCCACGCCTTGAAGGCTGGAACATAGCTTACTACAATGATAAGTTTGTTTTTGTAGCAATTGAGGATTCCAGCTGTAAACAGCTGATTGAAGTTTTGGAGTTTGATGCGATGTTTTCTCCATTAACATCGCATTAACTAAATAGAGGTTGTGATTGCATAACTTAACTATACAATCACATCTCTATGCTTACAGCAAATACACAGCTCAGTGACGGCACCGCCAGTGTTACTGCTGAACATGCGACCTTCTTAGGCGGCTGTTATTATTGCCCTAACTGCAAGGGTGAGGTGACCTTAAAAAATGGGCTGGTGAAGATTCCTCATTTTGCACATAAAGCCGCCGCTTCGTGTGAGTATGCAGGTGAAAGTATGCTGCATATAAAAATGAAATTTCAGATATTTCAAACGCTGAATGCTACAATAAAATATAAGGTACGGGCCATTGAACTGGAAAAACCGTTGGGCATCATCAGACCTGATGTTTACATAGAAGGAAATAAGCGTAGGATTGGTATTGAGGTGCAGGCTTCAGTGCTTACTCCCTCGCAGATCCTGGAGCGTACAAGAAGGTATCACAAACTGGGGGTATATGTGCTATGGGTGGTGCCTTTTGAGAAAAAGCGCTTGATAACTTTTGACCCTAAAATTATAAGGGGACCAAGCCCGCTCTCCATCAGGCTTAAGGAGTACGAACGTGTCATATCTTACATGTATTATAAGACGCTTATTTTATGGAATGTTGAGCGCGATCCGGCAATGGGCTTTATGGCTTTCAAGCTAGAGGACAGTTATACTGATGCATGTGAGTACTATAACAGTGATCGTGAGTATCAGTACCATGCGCCCAGGCCACATAAGATGTTACGGATTATTGGTGATAAGGTGGATAGCCTACAATTGCCGGAGTTTGAGCCTACTGTTGGCAAGGAGTTTTCCATGCCGAAGGCAGGGTATACTTTGCCGCAGAGGTCTATATTGACTTATAGGTGGGAGGATTAAATCTGTATTCAATATGGGAATTAGTCTCGAATTCGCTGTAAATCGCATACGTTCTCTTTTGGAACAACCGGAAATTAAGAAACTCTATTATCCATTCAATAATTTTCCTGTCGTAGCATGCGATGATGCCTCTAGAATATTGAGTTATGTTCTTCGAGAAAAAGAGCTAGGTGACTGGGATGTTATATTTGGGGAGCAAAAGATTCCCTACGAAACACATGTATGGTTACAAAGAGGCGAGGTAATTATTGACATCACTGCAGATCAGCTCGATCCTACAATCAAGAAATGGATTGACACTACGGCCAATCCAGATTCCCCGATTAAGAAGTTCAATTATAAAGGATGCATTGCTTCGAAAGATGTTAAACAATCTTTAGGCGGATTGGGTACTGCCCGTGTTTTAAGAGAGATTATGGAAAGACTTTAAACAGGAAAGCATGGCTATACGGCCCTTCGTCATAACACCAACGGTTTTATAATGAAAGGTTGTATGGCTCGACTCGCGACGGGGTCAAAGCTGTGAAGGTGGTCTCTGTGAGTTGGAGATAACATAACGTTATGCGTGTAGAAGCTCGTTACATCTGGATTGTTTAGCTTACCGTCAAAATGCTGCTTATATAAGACAGAGAATCTATTGCCCTGATCGGTTAGTGGATGGGGGCTAAACCGTACGCTGTACATAACTAAATTAGCCACTACAGCCTGAATACAATTCCACAAAGTTGCTTCATTGAAATGGGCATCTCTGTCATGCTTGGTTTTATTGTAGGCATCGTACCAGTCAAGAGATGTTGTAGGATTTGACCTGTTCCAATTGAGAAATGGGGAAACTGGCGCTACTGTTGAATATGTTTTGAGCGTAAATTCAAATTCTTTTAAATAAAGCGGAGCTAAGAGTTTTACATAATCATTTGTATTGTATCTACCAGTTGGATTTGTTACGCCTCCCTTTCTCAAAAAATGTTTCCAGAAATTTTCCACTTCTGTACAAGCCAAAATTAATAGTTCCCGAGATTTATGCCCGTAGGTTTGAAGACCATTGGCGTCTGGATGAATATAACTGAATAGTTCCTCTAAACGTTCTATAAGAAGCAGAATAGCTAATTCAGAGCTCCTCTTCTCGCTTTCAATTACTTGTAAGGCTTGAAATGCGTCGGTGTTATAATATAGCCCTGGCCTCCAAACTCCATCAACTACATCGCCGGGAAGTTGGCTCAACGATTGGATATTTACAGCGCCAAAAGCTTTAGTCACCCAATCGACCAATGTTCCTGTACTCTTTTCTGTTGCTGAGATTCTAATCGATGCGGGATAAAACCAGCCGTCCTTTCCAAAAATGTGGATAAAGTGAGTCGGCGTTTCATAGGCATATCCACGAGGATTGTTCTGATGCATTAAAGGATCCCAACCCGGTAGTGTCGTTTTGGTAGTAGTATACGTTATTACTGACATGGTTTACTTAACAAAAAGGTTATTTAATTTTTGTAAACTTAACGCGTATTTAAAAAGAAGCTTTTTTTTTCGGATCATTATTAACAGCAATCATGGCTGCTACCTTCTCTGCAAAATTGGGAAAAAGCTCGTTGAATAAAGCTTGCTTGTCCGAAGGTATATCATTTTCTACTTCCAGCCCCGCCAACTTGATCACATCTGCTGTTGTTTCAAATCGGTTCGCAATCCTCTCCAATGTTTTGTCTGATGGCTGTGCTATGCCGCTTTCTATCTGCGAGAGCGCAGTCTGTGATATTTCTATCACAGCTGCGAAGTCTCGCTGGTTCATTTTAGTCTTTGTGCGTATATCTTTGATGGCTTTCGCTAAGTTCATGGGCTGATACATTTAAAGATATCTCCGACAATTTCCAGTAGAATACCTAATCCTTTCTTTCCTTTCGTTTGTTTTGCTTTTTCCCTCGCCACAAGCAGCTTCTGGTAAACGTCCTGTTCTGTCGTGGTCTTTCTCCTTTTATTTTCTATTGTAGTGATTGCACTTTCAATAAGTAGTAATAACTCATGTTGGTTTTGATCCATAACGATTTGTTTGAAAAGGTCAATGTGATGAATGTTGTTAATTTTTGGAAAAGCTGCGTGTAGCTATAGCTGTCACTGTCTTTTCCATCATTTGGGGTCACCTTAACTGAAGAAATCATTAGGGGTTTTAAAATATTAACCTCTGGACCACGCGGTAGGCTGGCTAAGTCTTTAAATAGCAGGGCAAGTTTATGTGCCTTTTTTTTGATGTATCTACTTATTCTGGAAAATAAAAGTTTTGCCAACTTATTCGAGCTGCTATGGGTTTGGGCCAATTCCTCTAGCAGTAAAGCATTTTGAAATATTAGAAAATCTCGATAAACGGACCGGGCAAAACGACAGGTTAAGACCATCTCAACTGAAACGCCGTTGGCTAAGTACTTTTTTAAAGTAAACCCTGGATCGGCGTCTTTTTCAAATGGGTTATTAACATTATCGGGCAGTGAATGTGGATGGACCGATTCAAGATCCTCCTCAACCTCCATCTTTGACAGAAGGATTGCCCGCAATTCTTCTGGTGGCATGATAGTTCTTTTGCCATCTCCGGTCATTCCTTTCAGGAATGCATAATGCTGTTTTAGATACTCGTAGTAGTCAAGTTGAAGGGTTTCTTCTGATAACGCGAGTTCCTTTATAAACTCAGGGAATAAATCCGGGAAGTCGTTGTGATTAAAGGATTGAGACAACAAAGCCGTTATTTCATCTACAAACGAGCCACCAGTTAAGGGTAAGGCCACATTCGCGATACCGGATTCCGTTGGCTCGGGCACTGATGTCATTTCAGGAAAGTGATCAGATGTAAGCTCAATATCTCCAGTGCAGCTAATCATTCTACATTCCGGAGCCTTTTTGCGTTTCCTATGAAAATGTCCCTTTGCCATGATTTGAAGTCGTAGAATCGTTGATTAAGTACTCCTTAATCAAAATATTTGTTTTTTTGAATGCAATGAGGGTAATTGTCAGGTGACTGTATGAAATATAAGCACGGTTTAAACAGCCTGCCTCCTGGAGGGATCTTAAAGACATCACCTCAAGGGATACTCTTATATTCTATAAAATACAAACTAGTTGGTATTTCCCAGCCTGTTAAAGTTCTATAATTTTGCCTTAAGATTGCACTAGGCAGGTAAGTCAAGTTATCTCCTGATAGCATATATTTTTCGCTCAAAATCCCCTAACCAAAACATAACCTCACTCTACTTATGCTACCAGTTTCTAGACATGCTATAAACTTGTTCAATGGAACCTACGTTCGATACGGAGTTATTGGCAGCATTTTTATTTGCCTATTTTCTATACTTTCAGCTTGCCGGAATCGTCCCAAAAGCCCTGAGCATTCTGATGAGAAGAGTTTATTATTTGATACGGTCCGAAGCGAAATAAGTTCCGATACATTCCTAATAATGCCACCGTCACAGCCTCAATCCCCCATTTTCTATATCTCGCTTGATACACTCTATAAATATTTCGATACGATTAGAATAAATAATAAAACATATTTCCTTGTAGAAGGTGATATACTTATGGACGAGCTGGAATTCCAGAGGCAAATGACCAGGAGAATGAGAGAATACTTACCGGAAGCCTTTCAGGTGTATCACGAAAAGGTGCAAAGGGTAATCATCGGGTATGATGAGCGGAATGCCGATACAATAAAGTGGAAGAAATTTCCAATACGATTCTGTATTGATAAGAAGTCGTTCTTGCCGGTTTCAAATGGATATGAAATTATAAAGAATGCAATAACAGTTGCTTCACGAGATTGGGGCAACCTATGCAAGGTTAAGTTTGACTATCTACCGGCATTTGATGAAAGGCCAGCTACGGGTGAAAATATTGACTTTGTTATTGAATATCAACCTAGCGGGTCCTCACGTTTTGTAGCCTCGGCTTTTTATCCCGACAGCCCTAAAAGCAATCGTCTATTGCGGATATACAGTGGATATTGGAATGGATTGCATGATAAAGCAGGAGTGCTAAGGCATGAGCTAGGGCATATATTAGGGTTTAAGCATGAACATTCTTCAAAAATGAACCTGGTGCCTTTACAATGTCGACTGAAATATGGTGAAGAATATTTTCCAGCATTGCCAATTACAGTTTATGATAGCTTTTCTGTTATGCATTATTTCTGTGGGGGAGCTGGCACTCATTCTATGTTATTCTCTAAAAGAGACACTGCGGGTTTCAGATTAGTTTACGGCTATTAAAAAATCTACATTATGAAAAAAATTAAAATGCTGTTTCTTGTTACATCAATACTATGTAACGTAACTTTCGCTCAGACTAGGATTGACACTAATCAGACATTATCATTCGATTTATTAGACCCTAATGGAAAGTTTCCTAGTGATTTTACCATAAAGAAGAATGTACGTCTGCGATATTTTATTGACAACATAAATAGAAATGTGTATGCAATATCAACAAATTATGAAGCCAAGTCTCTTTTCGCTGAAAAGCCCCCAATATTTGGTATGATATCGGACATTGATCTTACAAAAATAACCGCTGCTGTGAGTAATTCGGCGGGACTGACTGGCGATGCTTTGAGCACTTTAACGGAGCAAAGTAACGATGCAGAGAAGCTGGTATTAAAAAAATATGCCAATACTCAGGAAAGGGTTTCGGCATTGATAGATGCCTTTGTAGCAAAGAATACAAACCTGAAGAAGTTGAATGCACTATATCAATCATTAACAAGTATGCTACAAGATGGACAAAGTAAGTTTAAAACGCTTTATAATGAAAAGCTGAATGCCACTTACGCTGTATTGTCTACATCTTTTAACTATGTTAGTTCTTCTACAGATGAAGCTGCTCTGCTGGCAGCCCTTCGAAAAGCCAGTAGTGACCTCTTTGTTGACATAACTAAGGATTATAATGACCTTATAAGGAAGTATGGCGACTACAAAAATCAGCTTGCAGTTGTTGAAGTATTGGGAGCAGCAAAAATTAAGATGCTCACAGAATACAAGGCTAAAAAGAAAAAGTCAGAAAGCACTGAAAAGGAAGAAAAGGAAATAAAAGGTATTACTGAAGAATTAAGTTTTGAGAAGTCTGTATCGGAAGTTCTTAGTGAATTGGTTGGTGACATAAAGCTTAGCTATGCAAAAGTATCTGAAATGGAGCAGAAAGGTTTTACTGAAAATCTGACACTTGTATATCGAAGGATCAATCAGGCGAATTGGCAATATATATCCCCCTCTATAAAAGGACAGAAAGACGAGATAGTGGTAAAATTAAGTATAGAGCCTAAAGAGGGAAGTATTCATTCTCCAAATTACGCCCAGTTCAATGGGGAGTATACCGGAGATGTCTATGGCTTTAAAGTAAATTTTAGTACTGGTTTATTCGTCCTGATTGGGAAAGATCTATTTAATAGGTTTTACAGGATAGACACCATTGCTGGCGAACTGGAGAATAATATTATTGTTGAAAACGACAGAAAACAAACTGTGCAACCTGCTGTAGGAGCACTTATGCATTTCTATAATAAAAGACCCGGTATGTTTAGCTGGGGTGGTAACTTCGGTTTTAGTGTGAGCGACGAAACTAGACTGAATTATCATGGTGGCCTTTCTTTCTTATTTGGTCAAGAACAGAGAATTATTGCCAATATAGGAGTAACGCTAACTCGCGTAGAGGAAATAAACAGTGCCTATAAAGTAGGGCAACATGTTTCTAGAAGTTCGGGAATTAGTACAGTACCTGTTGAAAAATTTTACAAAGCCGGAGGTTTCTTTGCTATCACTTACAATTTATCTAACTAAGCCGCTGCAGGTTCGTTTTATGTACTCAGCGAAGCGGGGTATGAGAACAGCGCATTCATTTTCATTCTGTCGCTGGCCGCTTCGTATACTTAGCTAAAAATTCCTCCTTCGGGATAAGCTGCATATAATAAAGCGGCCTGCTTTCCTGTTCTCGTTTCCTGATCCAGTATAGTATGCCCTCGCCATAGTCAAGAAAAACCGGTGCAGTTGAACTAAGCCAAGCCAAACGCTTATGTTGCCAGGTGAAGTTTTTATACTGGTGTGTGGTTTGTTCTGCAAATGCTCGTTTGATGATTTCGTCTCTTTCCGAATAGGATCTGGTGAACGCTGGGCCATACTGACGATAATCTACTTTCTTGTAAAAGAGCGGATCTGATGCAAAGCCCTCTAAATCTACCTGGAAATCAAAATCATTGAGCAGCGGTGAGTTAGGGTTGGGTATATCTTGCAGTTTAATGTTGTGCTTGAATTGCTTAGCATTTACCACCCATATCAGCTTTTCATAGAAATTGTTACGACTTTCTATATCGACCAGCGATAGGTTGGAGTGCTGGAATTTAATAATAATCCCGTCTGGAGTTTGAATATCTGCCTGGTGATAATCTTCGGTCTCTTTCTTTGTTATGATGTTTTCCCGCCACCCTTGCGGGAACTGGTTTTGCCAGTCGAGGTGCCACTCGGTCATTTGTTCCCACCAAAGGTCACAGTCTTTGCGGCTTTCATGTGCCCAATGGTGTATCCTGATCTCTCCACATTTTGCGTTAAGCCCTTTGCCGCACCCTGGGCAGGTGCCTTTCAGACCTTTTTCCGGTTCTCTGCGTTGTCCGTTGACGTTGGCATAGCGTATCATTTGAGCAATTTACTGATGTAAAGGTACTCCGCAAAGCGGGTAATAGAAAGTGAGTGTTTTGATTTGATGGTTGTTCTAGAGGTAGAGTTTCTGATTTGGTGTACTGCAGTGACCTCCATCCCGCGTATGCGGAGAAGTTATTATTGGAGTGCCTCGCCGCCGGTGGCATCCCTATAAAAATTCGATGGGGATAATTTTTTTTAATATCCTGATTATCAGAAAAAATGCCATTTGGGTAATGCTTTGGCCTTTTTGGTGGTAAGGGTTCTTTGGCTTGCCCTGGATGTGCAATAAATGTTGTAACAATTATTGCTCGCTATGCGTTTATAGGTGGTGTAAATCCCTAATTGTTAACCTGATATGAAAACTAAAAATGCTTATGTTTTTGAAACGCTCGACAATTTGATATCTTTTGAACTTAACCCATCCCTGCATACGCTGCCTATTGAGCATGATGCTGCCCGGCAAAAGGTAGAGCGTGTTGCCGCCGAAGTGAAACGCTTACAGCTGGAGTTCAGGAAACAGTTTTTTAACCTGCCTGGCGAAAGCAAAAGCGCCGCCATGATTTCAAAAAGCTACGATGCCGTAGTGCTGCTCATTAACCGGGCCTATTCGTATACTCAGCATAAGGATATTGCAGCCAGCAAATTGCTGCCCGTTTTGGAAACTGCGCTGGCAGGCTTACAGGAACTGCGCCTTTTTTTGGAACAAAACTATGCTAAGTACTTAACTCCTGACAGGCTGGTGGGCATTATTGAACTGATGGATCTTAGGGACCTGATAATGAGCAAACGCCAGGCATTGTATGACATTATGATTGCGCAGAACAACCCCGATGAGCCTTGCCAGATTGTACTTTCGGCTTTAGACGATTTTTGTTTGAAGATAGCCAGCGGAGAAACCATTCAGCTGAAAGAGGCTGATTACTACAAAATGATTATCGGTAATATTGAAAATTATGCCGGGCAGGAAACGGCTTTATCTGATTGTCCATCTCTACACGAATTGTTGTTGTTCTGGAATCTGAACAGCAAGTTATGCATAAGGTACTTTTCTTACGGTATGGAGGCTTTTATGAAAGAAAAAGCGACTATTGAAGGGCAGTTGGACTACCTGCGGGATCAGCTGAAAAAAGTAAACGTGCTGCCGCAAAATCCGGGCTTTATTTATAATGCTGATTATCCCTCAATAAAAACTTATTTCACCGATTTTATTACTAACGAGATCACGTACTTGGAGAATAAAAACGTGGGCTTTTTGCCTAATGAAAAGTATAAGGCAGAAAAAGATAAGGTTACACCGTTTAAGGTAATGTGCAACTTGTCTGGTGATCAGATTAGCCTTTTACTGCGTGCCGCTGCTGAATTGAAGATGATTGTAGCCCGTTCTGTTACCGCTGTTTTTAATGCTATAGTGCCATTTCTGTCTACGGAACATCAGGCTGATTTGAGTACAGGCAATATGCGGGTGAAGAGTTACCAGGGTGAGGACCGGGATAAGGATGTGGTAATTGGAAAGCTTCAACAGATGATTGAACTGATTAAAGGATTTTAAAAGTGTCCGGCTTTGGTGCCGGACACTTTTTTTTATACTGTGATGCCGTAAGGTTCCGCAACAGGCTTCTTTGCTGGTGATCACCGCTGATCTACTATGCGGCAATTCCGTAACGGCGGTAACATGTTTCAATACTGATGATTACGGCCGGTTTTTCTCTTTCTTTAATTAAGTGAGGTGCAAAGGCTTCGGCTATGCGTTTCATACTGATCTTGCAGTATTTCTGCGTGCTTCTGATTGTTTTATGGCCTAACATTCGGCTCACGATCTCTAAAGAGAACCCGTAATGGTTTAGCATAATGTGCGCAAAAGTATGCCGGGCTAGGTGAGTATGCAGCTTATTTTCAATTTTACAGTGCAGCTGAAGGATTTTTAAATATCCGTTATAATTCTGATTGCTGGGCACCGGGAACAGCTGCCCGCTGGCCTGACATTCCGGATCATTTTTGTAGATATCCATGATTTCTTTGACAATCGGCGTGATCGGCACCATTTCATCAATTCCTGTTTTGCCACGCTCACGGCATAGGAAAAATACACCGGTGGATGGTTCCTGATAAATATTGTCTTTATTCATTGCTTCCAGATCTTGAAAGGCAAATCCTGTATAGATTTGAGCCACAAAGCAATCTCTTATTCTTGCTACAGGTTTAATAAGATCGGTAGCGTTGATGATGGCCTGAATTTCATGATCTTCCAGTGGTTCTATATCGCTATCCTCATCCGCAGTGCGATAATAGGCTATAGGGTTAACTGTGAGTATGCCTTTAGCAACAGCATGGGTAAAAATCTGCTTGGTGTTTTTTACCTGCTTGTTTGCCGCTCTGTGCTCTAACTTTTCTCCGTTTCTATCAACGGTAAGATACAGGTAAAATTCCTCTGCAAAAGCGGGCTCAAAATGGCGGAGGTCCATATCATACTGTTTCCCTTGCTGGATGTATTGTTCTTGCTCTGCTGTGTTGCGCTGTTTTTTACGACTGGTAAAGGGCTTTTGTCCCGTCTTTTTGTAGGTTAAATATTCTATGAGTTTATTGCGGGTGGCCTTCCATTGTTTCAATGTTTCTGCTGAGCGGTGTTCTACATTTGCTTTTGGCAGCTTGGTTTTTTTCTCAAATTCCAGGATAAATTCATCTATAAGGTTGAGTAATGTGTATTTTGATGGCCTGCTGCTGGTCGTTTCTTTTGTGTAATATTCTGCTTTCAACTGCTCCGGTGTAATGGTAAGGGATCGCTGTTGGAGTACTTTGAAATGTGCTTTCAGTATTTCCTTAAAATCGTTGAGTTCTTTTTGTTTGAGGTCGTAATCCGGGCAGTTTGCTTTCAGGGTGTTTGTTGTGCGATCCCAGTAATCGGGATGCACTTTAATGCCTGCGCCCATATCTTTCTCCTTACCGTTAATGTTTATGCGGCATTGCAACGGAATATAGCCAGACTTTTTACTTGCTTTACCCTGACGGCAGATGAACATCAGATTTAATTCTTGTTTGCTGTTCATATTAATACGTTTGAGCGTTAAAAATGATCAGCTACCGAAATGAAAAATCTTTGTAGAAAGCGGCTGTAGTGGCGAGGTGGCCGTATTTTGCGCCTCTTTTTTGGGCCACCATATAGGCCACCGTTTTGGATGGTTTTTAGGCCGTTTTGCCGTTTTTTTGCTTGATGATGGAAAAGTGGAGTTTGAGTAGAATAGCCACCAGAGCGGGTTGGAATAAAAAAAAGGCGTTCGTAGTGAACGCCTATCAGAAGTTGTGATCCCGCTGGGACTCGAACCCAGGACCCATACATTAAAAGTGTATTGCTCTACCAACTGAGCTACGGAATCATTCCCTTTTTGTGATTGGGATTGCAAAGGTATAAAATATTTCATTCCTTCCAACTTTTTGACAACTTTTTTTCAAACAATTTCACAAAACCCGCCACAGACAAAATAAACCATCATATCTCATTTCCCCCTATTTTTGCATTTGAAAAAAAATCATAATGCAAGATAAAGTCGTGGTTATCACAGGAGGTACCTCCGGAATAGGAAAAGCGCTGACGATAGCATCTCTCCATTCAGGCGCCAAAGTAGCCGTTTGTGGCAGAAAGCCCGAAACACTGCAGACATTAGAGAAAGAACTGGCATCCGGCAACCTCTATACCTATACTGCCGATGTAAGTAAAGAAGAGGATTGTAAAAACTTCATTGAACAGGTCATCGCCCGCTTAGGTAAAATAGATATCCTGATCAATAATGCCGGGATCTCTATGCGCGCATTATTTGACGATGTAGACCTCAAAGTGCTGAAACAGGTGATGGATATTAACTTCTGGGGTACTGTTTACTGTACAAAATATGCGTTACCGTCTATATTAGCGAACAAAGGAACCGTTGTAGGTGTATCTTCTATAGCAGGTTACAGAGGTTTACCTGGCCGTACAGGATACTCCTCTTCCAAGTTCGCCATGCAGGGCTTCCTGGAATCACTACGTACCGAACATCTGCATACAGGCGTCAACGTAATGTGGGTATGCCCGGGCTTCACCAGTTCTAATATACGTAACACAGCATTGAACGAAGAAGGACGCAGCCAGGCAGAAACACCACTGGATGAATCAAAGCTGATGAGTGCAGAAACAGTAGCTGCAGCTATACTGAAAGCAGTATCCAAACGCAAACGCACACTTGTTCTTACAGGTCAGGGAAAGATGACAGTGCTGCTAAGCAAACTGTTTCCAGGACTGCTGGATGGTATAGTATATAATCATTTTAAAAAAGAACCGGGTTCGCCGCTTAAATAATGATGTTAAGCTGTTCAGCGCCAATAGCTGATTACAAGGCAATTAGCATGAACAGCTTAACTTTAATCTTTTACTTTTTATTCTATTATTTTTTGCTTATAAGCGCCCCAAACCCCCGACCCCGGCCCTTTTATAGTTATTCACATCTGAACAAGTAATTGGCTGTTTAGTCGCAGCAACATGCAGATTTTATATTTCTTTGCATTACTAAACAACGCCAATGCCCCAATGGCATTCTTTTTGGGTAATTGGTATTCATTGAAAACATGTCCATAATAACACTAACATCAGATATAGGCTTACAGGACTACCTGGTAGGCGCCATCAAAGGGCAGCTGTGGCAACACTGTCCAGGCGCTCCTGTTATGGACATTACTCATCAGATATCTCCTTTTAACCTGCCACAGGCCACTTACATCTGTAAGAGCTCCTTTGCTTATTATCCACCACGTACATTCCATATTGTACTGATTAATCTGTTCGACCGTAAAGCAGATCACGTGCTGCTTGCAGAACATAACGGACAATATATAGCCTGCGCGGATAACGGACTGATAACTATGATTGCGGGAGGAGCTCCCACAAAGGTGATCAAACTGCCTTTATATAAAACACAGGCCAGGGATACATTCTCTATTCTCCAACGCTTCGCCGAAGCCTACAGGGAATTGCAGAACGGTAAACCATTGGCTGAACTGGGCGAATCAGCTACCGGGTATATCATCAAAAACAACCTCCAGCCGATGACCGGCCAGGATTATATCGACGGACAGATCATTCATATCGACAACTTCGAAAACGTAGTCGTGAATATCACCCGCCAGCAGTTTGATGACCATCGCCAGAACAGGCCATTCTCCATCTACTTCCGCCGTGATGAGGTGATTACACAACTTTGTGAAACCTATGCGGATGTACCGGAAGGGCATAAACTGGCACTCTTCAACGCCGCCGGCTATCTGGAAATCGCCATTAACAAAGGAAACGCTGCCGGCCTCTTTGGTTTACAGGGCTTTACCCGCGACCAGCTGACCTCCGGCTACCAGAAACTGTCCTTCTACCAGACCGTTCGTATCATCTTCGGCTAAACCAGCCGAAGTCCCCCTCCTATTGCCCCAACTTCTCCTGCCCACTGTTAATCAAGCACTTTCCAGTACTATATTTTCCCCCTCCACCCAGAATAAATTTTTCTTATTAAAGAAAAAGTTAAAACTGTTATCGCTAATTATCATAATTTGCCACTTTTTCTATTTTTGTCGGACCTAAAACATCCTTATGAATTTTAAAAGGACCAACAACATTGTAGGTTGGGTTATCTGTATCATTGCCTGCACTGTCTACATTATGACTATGGAGGCCACCGGCAGCCTGTGGGACTGCGGCGAATTCATTTCCAGTGCCTACAAGGTACAGGTTCCGCACCCTCCTGGAGCTCCTTTATTTGTGCTGTTAGGTAGATTGTTCACTATCCCGCTGTCTCCATCAAATGCAGCTTTAGGTGTGAACCTTATGTCCGCACTGTCCAGTGGTTTTACTATTTTATTCCTCTTCTGGACCATTACCCACTTCGCCCGCCGCGTGATCGTAAAAAACGGAGCGCCTATCACTCGCGAACAGATGATCGCTATCATGGGCGCCGGTGCGGTAGGTGCGCTGGCTTATACTTTCTCTGACTCTTTCTGGTTCTCTGCTGTGGAAGGTGAAGTATACGCGATGTCTTCTCTCTTCACCGCTATCGTTTTCTGGGCTATCCTGAAATGGGAACACGAAGCAGATGAAGCATATGCTGACCGCTGGATCGTATTCATCGCTTTTACGATGGGTCTCTCTATCGGTGTCCACCTGCTGAACCTCCTGACTATCCCGGCTATCGTAATGGTCTACTACTTCAAACGCTATAAAGTAACCCCAGTGGGTACTTTCTGGGCGTTTATCGTTGGTTGTGCCCTTACCGGTATGGTACAGAAATTCGTTATACAGG
Source organism: Chitinophaga filiformis (assembly GCF_900102545.1). Classification (GTDB taxonomy): domain Bacteria; phylum Bacteroidota; class Bacteroidia; order Chitinophagales; family Chitinophagaceae; genus Chitinophaga; species Chitinophaga filiformis. The sequence goes on from NZ_FNBN01000002.1 coordinate 655,030, forward strand.
ATACTATCAAGGCTTCCGGTCTGATGGATGTTTTCTTCGTAAACTCCCTCGGCCTTCCTTTCTATACCGGTTTTGCCTTCTATTTCCTGGTGCTGGCCGGCCTGCTGCTGTACGGTCTGAAAAATCCAAAATTCGGATTCTATGCACCGCTGATCCTGGTAGCTTCCGTTATTGTGATCCCTGCTTTTAACGACTCAACTGGCGCAGGACTTAAAGCATTAAAATTCGTCATCGCGGCTATCTTCGTATCCATTCCTTACTTGCTCAAACAATTTGGCACCAACGTAAACTCTGGCAACTTCCAGCATTTTACCAAAGTGACCATCTACTCTATACTCTTCCTGTTATTAGGCTATTCCACCTACATCACTACCATGGTTCGCTCTACCGCTAATCCATCCGTAGATATGTACAATGTGGACAACCCGATCTCCCTTGTAGGTTACCTGGGCCGTGAACAGTATGGCGACTTCCCACTGATCTACGGACAGGTATTCACCGCACGTCCTACCAGCTACGAAGATGCCGGCAATATCTACGCCCGCGGTAAAGACCAATATCTGATCGCTGGCAAGAAACAGGTGCCTGTCTATGCTGCGGAAGATAAAATGCTGTTCCCTCGTGTATGGGATGCCAGCAATGACCAGGGACACGCTGACTACTACCGTGACTTCCTCGGTCTTAACGAAGGAGAGAAACCATCCTTTGCCGATAACGTAAAGTTCTTCGTAAAATACCAGGTAGGTTTCATGTACCTGCGTTACTTTATGTGGAACTTCTCCGGCAGACAAAACGATACACAGGGTTATGGCAACGTCCGCGACGGTAACTTCATCACAGGTATCTCTTTCCTTGATAACCTGATGTATGGTGATCAGTCTACCATGCCGGACAGCCTGAAAAACAACAAGGCACATAACACCCTCTTCCTCCTGCCCTTCATCCTGGGCCTGATCGGATTCATCTATCACTACAATAACCACCGCCGGGATGCGCTGGTAGCCGGTCTGTTGTTCTTCTTCACCGGTTTTGCTATCGTACTGTATCTCAACCAGGCCGGTAACCAGCCACGTGAACGTGACTATGCATACGTTGGTTCCTTCTACGCTTTCGCGATCTGGATAGGTTTAGGTGTACTGTCTGTCTACGAATTCCTGAAAACCAAAACCAAAGCAGCTATCTCTGCTCCGGTGGCAACCGTTGTCTGCCTGCTGGCAGTTCCGGTACTGATGGGCTTCCAGGAATGGGATGACCATGACCGTTCTACCAAAACTATCGCCCGCGACGTAGCATCTGACTATCTGCAGTCCTGCGCTCCGAACGCCATCCTCTTCACTGTAGGTGATAATGATACGTACCCGCTGTGGTACGCACAGGAAGTAGAAGGTATCCGTCCTGATATCCGTGTGATCAACCTCAGCCTCCTGGGAGTGGATTGGTACATTGATCAGCAACGCCATATGGTGAACCAAAGTCCTGCTGTTCCTATGAACTGGACGCCTGACAAATACCAGGGTGAAAACCGTAACTACATCCAGTATTACGACGGAGGTAACTTCCCACAGGACAAATTCTATAACCTGAAAGAAGTAATGAACTTTATGGGCTCGGATGATCCACGTGCGAAACTGTCTACTACAGATGGTTCCCAGATCAACTACCTCCCTGCTAAAAAGCTCTTTATACCAGTAAATGTGGCTGAAGCCATTAAAAGCGGTACTGTTGATATCCATGACAGCGCCAGGATCATGCCTCAGCTGCCTTTCCAGATAAACAAAAATTACCTGCTGAAAAACGATCTGGCTGTATATGATATCATCGCTGCCAATGACTGGAAACGTCCGATCTACTTTACAAGCCCTACCGACCTTGGTCTGAATGACTACCTCCGTATGGATGGTCTGACCTACCGCCTGGTACCGCTGAAGAAAGAAGAAAGTAACGATCCGATGGGTGCAGAGAAGAATGTGAACATCCCTGCGATGTATAACAACCTGATGAACAAATTCGCCTTCGGTGGTGCAAATGTGAACGGTACTTACTTCGATGAGCCTAACCGTAAACTGCTGCAATACATCAGGAACTCCTACACCAGACTGGGTACCGCCCTCGCACTGGAAGGAAATAAAGATTCTGCACTGGCAGTACTCAACAAGGCTGACAAGAACCTGTTTGAAAGCAATTTCCCGTACGCCATGACCACTCCGGGTCAGATGCATAACTACAGCTCTATGCAGACCGTATATGCTTACTACCTGGCAGGTGATATGAAGAAAGCGGATGAGATCTCCCAGAAGATCATCAAGGATTGTACACAACAGATACAATACTACCGCAGTCTGCCTGAGTCCAAACAGGGTCCTCTCAAACGTGATACAGACATGTCTGAACAGTTCATCTCCCTGCTGCAGCGTATGAAGGAAGATTTCGCCCATCCTGAACGCCGTCAGCCAGGACTGGAAGGCAATCGATCTATAGAAGTTGATTCCCAGGGCCAGACTACTGATTCGCCACAAAACTGATAGTTAAATACCTTAAATAAAAAACGGGGTGTCTCTTCACATGAGACACCCCGTTTTTTTATACCACCCGGCGAATTGACGCTATATGGAGTCGTTCATTATGATGGTATGTTATTGCCATTTCCCCCTGTCAGGCAACAGAAGGCCTCCCAGGGGAATATATCCGGTATGTATTCGGTACTTATTCGGTAGAGATTCGGTGCGACTATAGCAGGACCTATAACCTATAGGCTCCGTACTATAGCATTATAGTCACTGTTCTATAGCGATGGCTATAGAACGGTAGGCCTAATGCAGGACTACAGGGCCTATAGGTTAAGGTTCGTAGTATAGTCGGAGTATAGTCGTATGCTAATCCCTCACCTTCTCAGAGACCAGCCGGCAATGATCACATTTCAGATCAAATTTCTCCAACAGCCTGCTTTCCAACTGCCAATGTCCCCCACAGGAAGGACAACTCTGCTCCATTTTCTTGCTGTCATAATTAAACAGGTAATAATAACTGGGTTTGCCCGTCAGCTCCTCCAGCCTGTTACAAATACCCCTTCCCTGTGTTGTCAATGGACTTTTAATATCTGACAAATAGGTATGAAACTTTTTTTCTCCCATCGCCCCTCTGAACCAAAGTCCGTCAATCTCCTCATAACTCCTTGACCATGAGTGAATATCCTCATAGTTCCTGTGCCGTGTATGCGTATAAGGAACGTTATACAAGGGAATCGGGTCAAAGCTGTCACCCGACCTGATAGGCGAAGCTCCTCCCCAGTATAATATCAGCGAATTGGAAGACGCGATATCCGCTGTGGAGATGGATACCAGGTGTTCTCCCACATATTTATAGGAAATACTGACGTCATACCGTTCCATGAGAATGGAAGTCCACTGGTTGACATAATCGCTATTATAACGCTCGTCCAGCGAGTCCTTTTTGAGGCACTGCACATGCAGCCATACAGCGTTTTCCTGGAAGAGGAATACCTCATGCTGAGATACCAGCTGGCCGTTGGAACGTAAAGATCTGATGAAAAAATCGGCGTCATGCAGGAAGGATTCCATCTCTGACTTAGACCAGTCGGCCTTTTGAAACAGGATTTGATAGATGAACATAGGGATAGAATTATGAATGATAGTCAATGAGATGACTACGGCAATAGGATTATATTAAATATAACGAAATATTTCAATTATAAAAAATCTCCGTTCCTCATTCACCTATCCACCAGGATCAGAATATTCGGCAATAAAAAGGTGCTAATCAACATAATTTGGTACTACCTCAGCTCCAACTCCTTTCGCCTGATAAGTCAGCCGCTTAACCATTAATAGGAGCGCGCAAGTAGCACACGGTTTCAGATGGGAATGGCGGGCCTTCGGCTCTCCGGCATACGACTGATGCTGTCCAATCCTTATTCAAACCCCTATTCGCTTGACAACGCCCAATAATGTTCCAGAGAGAGGAGAGGCGCCGACCGCCATCCCATACTGAAACCGAAGCTACTTAGCGTAAATATGGAAGTATCACGCGACTTCAGATGGGAATAGGCTTCAGCTCTCCGGCGCTACTAAGCCTAAAAAAAAGAGGCTATATCAAAAGATATAACCTCTCTATCAAACATCAATTATCCTATTACAATTTACCCACTTCCTGCCACCAGAACTTCACACACTCCTTCACATCAGGCACACTGTTATCCCAGTTATACTCATACTCCACGGAGAACATACCCTTGAAATTCTGCGCCTTCAGCTCAGCCAGTACAGCCGGCATGTTACAAACACCATTACCCCAGATAACATCATGCGCATCGGGTGATTTTTCATTCAGGTCTTTAAAGTGCAGGTGCAAAACATGACCTTTCAGCTGCTTGATACACTCCACTGGTTCCATACCGGAACGTACCCAGTGACCGATATCAGCACAGGCGCCAAATAGCTTGCTGCGGCCTTTGATAGCTACCAGTACGCTATCCGGATGCCAGTAATGGCTTGGCTTCGGATGATCGTGGATAGCCACTTTGATCTGATATTTATCGCACAGACGGGAAACCGCATCCCAATGTTCACGTTTAGGCTCGGCAGTGATCACCTGAATACCCATTGCCTTTGCGAATTTGAACACTTCCTCCCATTCCTGCTCGCTTGCCGGCGATACCACGCCATAAGCCACCAGTTTCTTCTTCTTTGCTTTCAGCAGCGCTTTCACCTGTGCCTGCTTTGCAGCATCCATTCTCCAGTCAAACTTGCCTTCAATGCCATTGCCAATGGTCTGGCCGTTATAGCACTCAACATATTGGACACCAACACTATCCATTTTGTCCAGCGCCTGCGCCAGCGTAAAACGGTTAAAGGTATATGCCTGTGCTCCTAATTTCCAGCCCAGCTTATCCGCTTTCCCCTGCGCAAAACTTAACGTGGATGTCATCGTCGTACCAGCCAGCATACCAGCCAGTAACAGCACGCTGCTCAATTTTTTAATCATCTGCTATAGTTTTAATTTGATAATCAGTAAAGACCTTCGCGAAAAATAACAGCTTTCCCTGAAGAAAGCAAACGATACATGGTTAACCGGTCAGATACTCCCCTCTTTCCCGATAAATAATGGGATCAAAACAAATTATGCCATGTTAAAAATTTAATAATCGCACTCACATTAAAATATGACACATACATAAAAGTCTATATTCTATCGATATTTTTCGTTCTATTTTGTATAGATTGCCGCCTATGGACTATGTACTCACATCATCCAACTAAATTCGCTAATTTTAGAATTATTATGAGAGGCATACATTTTTCCAAATTTGAACCCGATGAGCAGCAGGGAAAATCGCCCTTTGAGAAGCTACTGGATGTATTCACTCAACTGCTGACTTATACCAGCGGAGATGTTAGTGAAGCACTGCAATGGCTGACCGAACTGGACAAAGAGTACCAACTTACGAATGAGGATTACGGCATCGGAGATTTTATACAGGAGCTGAGGGATAAAGGATACATCCGCGAAAATGAAGAGAACGGAACCATCCAGATAACCGGCAAGACCGAACAGAACATCCGCAAACGCGCACTGGAAGAGATCTTCGGTAAACTAAAAAAATCCAGCCAGGTTGGTAATCACAATACCCGCAAATCAGGCCAGGGAGACGAACTAAACGCCGACAGCCGTCCATTTCAATTCGGGGATGCACTGGAGCAGATCGATATGACCGCTTCCATCCGCAACGCCCAGATCAATCACGGTATCGACAGCTTTTCCATCCAGCAGGATGACCTTGAGATCCAGGAAACAGACTTCAAAACCCAGACGTCTACCGCCCTGATGATCGATATCTCCCACTCTATGGTATTGTATGGTGAAGACCGTATCACACCGGCCAAAAAAGTGGCCATGGCGCTCAGTGAACTGATCACCACCCGCTATCCGAAAGATACGCTCGACATTATTGTGTTTGGCAATGATGCCTGGCAGATAGAGATCAAAGATCTTCCGTATCTCCAGGTAGGTCCGTTCCACACCAATACTGTAGCAGGACTGGAACTGGCCATGGATATTCTCCGCCGCAGGCGCAACCCGAACAAACAGATCTTTATGATCACTGACGGTAAGCCCACATGCCTGAAGAACGGGAAAGAGTACTATAAGAACAGTTTCGGCCTGGACCGCAAAATCCTCAACCGCACACTCAATCTCGCTGCTCAGTGTAAGAAACTAAAGATTCCAATCACTACATTTATGGTAGCTACCGACCCGTGGTTGCAAAAATTCGTAACAGAGTTTACGGAAACAAACAACGGGAAAGCCTTCTTCTCCGGTCTGGATAAACTGGGACAATTCCTGTTTTTCGACTTCGAGAATGGAAAAAGAAAAATGCTTTAAAAAGCATCGCATCATATCATCGATAATCCATTAATACAACATGAATATTAACATAAGTACGTTAGGTGAATTAAAGAAGAGTGGATATAAACCCAAATCTGTTAAAGAAGAGATCAGACAAAACCTGATCCGCAAACTTCAGAATAAAGAGAATGCATTTCCAGGTATCATCGGCTATGAAGATACCGTTATTCCAGATACAGAAAGAGCCCTGCTCTCCCGTCATAATATCCTGTTCCTCGGTCTCCGCGGACAGGCAAAAACACGTATGGCCCGGCAGATGATCTCCCTGCTGGACGAATACATTCCCATCGTGGAAGGCTCCGAAGTGAACGACAGTCCGTTTGAACCGCTGTCCCGCTATGCCCGTGATATCGTGGCTGAACTGGGCGACGCTACGCCTATCTCCTGGGTTTCCCGCGAGCAGCGCTACAGTGAGAAACTGGCTACACCGGATGTTTCCGTTGCCGACCTGGTAGGTGATATCGACCCTATCAAAGCGGCCAATATGAAGCTGAACTATGCAGACGAAAGAGTGATCCACTTCGGTATCATTCCCCGTTCCAACAGGGGCATCTTCGTGATCAACGAACTGCCCGACCTGCAGGCTCGTATCCAGGTGTCACTGTTTAACATCCTGCAGGAAGGCGACATCCAGATCCGTGGTTTCAAAGTACGTATGCCACTGGATATCCTGTTTGTGTTCACCGCCAACCCGGAAGACTATACCAACCGTGGTTCTATCGTTACGCCACTGAAAGACCGTATCGAAAGCCAGATCATCACCCACTACCCTAAGAACGTGGAAAACTCCCTGCTCATTACCGAACAGGAAGCCAATGTGCATGAAGAACAGCAGCATGTACACATCAGTGATATGATCAAACGCCTGATCGAACAGGTGGCTTTTGAAGCGCGTAACAGCGAATACGTAGACAAGAAAAGCGGTGTTTCTGCCCGTCTCACCATCGCTGCTTACGAAAACGCAGTGAGTGCAGGCGAACGCAGGGCTATCATCAATAAAGAAAAAAGTACTTACGTCCGCATAGCAGACCTGCAGGGTATCATTCCCGCCATCACCGGTAAGATCGAACTGGTATATGAAGGCGAACAGGAAGGACCTTTACAGGTAGCCGTTAACCTGCTGGATAAATCTATCCGCAGTGTCTTCTCCCAGTATTTCCCTAACCCCGATTCCTTCAAAAAGCGTAAACAATCCGCCACCATGGAGAATCCTTACAGGGCGGTGATACAGTGGTTCGATAAAGGCAATGCGGTGCAGTTATTACAGGATGTGAACGATAAGCAATACGAGACCTCACTTTTGAAAGTTGAGGGCCTTAAAGAGCTTATAAAGGGCAAATTCCCGCATGCCAATGCCAAGGAGCAATTACTGCTGATGGAATTTGTACTGCATGGCCTCGCTTCCTACTCCCTGATCAGTAAAAAGGTAGTGGAAAATGAGACCCGTTTCAGTGATCTGCTGGGTACCATGATGAACTTCGGTACCGGCACTGAGGAAGAGAACGAAGAATTCTAAAACATACCTTTTCCGTAAAAATAACGCGGAATACCGGGGGATATCTGCTCAATTGGGGTTGCATCTTACAATTGAAGTATATATCTTTCAGTATTCCGCGTTCTGCATATTATGCTCCGCGCTCATTGAAAAACACTCTATTAACTCACAGTTATGAACAATTCAAGAAGACACTTCATCCGCTCTGCCTCCACATTGATGGCAGGAGCCGGATTAGTCAGTGCGTTACCGGCTTCTTTACGCGCTGTGGCCCCCAGTGACAAGATCAATGTTGCAGCCATCGGTATCAATGGTATGGGATGGGCAGATCTTACCGCCATCCTGAAAAACCCTTATGCGCAATGCGTCGCCCTCTGCGATGTCGATAAGAACGTGCTGGATAAAAGGGCCGGCGAACTGGCTCAGAAAGGCCAGAACGTCAAAACTTATAGTGACTACCGCAAGCTGCTGGAAGATAAAACAATTGATGCGGTGATCATCGGTACACCGGATCACTGGCATTGCCTCCAGATGACCGACGCCGTATCTGCCGGAAAAGACGTGTATGTGGAAAAACCCATCGGAAACTCCATTGCTGAGATCAACGCCATGGTAGCCGCCCAGGAACGCACCAAACGCGTAGTACAGGTAGGTCAGTGGCAACGTAGCCAGCAACACTTCAAAGATGCGGTGGCCTTCGTACACTCCGGCAAACTGGGCCAGGTACGCCTGGTAAAAGCCTGGGCCTATATGGGCTGGATGCATTCCATTCCGAAACAACCAGACGGCAATCCGCCTGCTGGCGTGGACTATGCTTCCTGGCTGGGCCCTGCTGAAAAGCGACCTTTCAATCCTAACCGCTTTCACTTCAACTTCCGCTGGTACTGGGATTATGCAGGCGGCCTGATGACCGACTGGGGCGTACACCTGCTGGATTATGCCCTGCTGGGTATGAAAGCGCAGCACCCGGTGTCTGTGATGGCAGCAGGCGGCAAATTCGCCTATCCTGATGATGCAGCTGAAACACCTGATACCCTCACCACTGTATACCAGTTCGACGGTTTCAATATTCAATGGGAACATGCTATCGGCATCGATGGTGGTCCTTATGGCCGTGATCATGGTATTGCGTTCATTGGCAACAACGGTACACTGGTATTAGACCGCGGCGGCTGGGAAGTGATCCCTGAAAAAGGAAAGATGGAAGCAGTACCCCGTACTAAATCCGTAGACAATGGCCTGGACAAGCACGCCATTAATTTCCTGGATGTGATCAAGTCCCGGAAACTGGAAGACCTGAATACACCTATCCAGGCCGGTGCGCATGTAGCAACCGTAGCACAGCTGGGGAATATCGCTTATAAAACAGGCAGGAAACTGAACTGGAATGGCGCTAAAGAGCAATTCGATGATGCCTCTGCCAATAAGTTCCTCGCTGCAGAATACCACAATGGTTACAAGCTGCCGAAAGCTTAATGTATAAAAGTAAAAGGGGTGTTCAGCAAAACTGAATACCCCTTTTCTCAATGATAAACCTCACTACGTAAAACTATCCCGGATTACTGCTCACCTTTCTGCATCTACTGCTTCCAACATCTCTACAGCCTCCACATTGCCTTGCTGAGCCGCCAGATCTGCAGCAGTTAAACCACGGTTCTCCCGGATGGATTTATCTGCTCCGTGGTCCAGTAACAGCTTTACCATGTTATTACGTCCGAACATAGCTGCAAACATCAGGGCAGTTCCACCATTCCCATGTTGCAGGTTCAGATCCGCACCATAACGTATCAGTAAGGTCGCGATCTCAGGATAACCTTTAAAACTCACACCCATTAGAGAAGTATTTCCACCGGAATCTGTTGCGTTCACATCCGCACCTGCTTCCAGCAATATTTCTGCTGCATCGTACTGACCGTTATAAGTTGCAATGATCAACGGCGTATATCCACGAACATCGCGAATATTGAGATCCTGTATCTGATCAATATGCTCACGTAGAAAATCCGTATCTCCGTTACGGGCTGCATAAAAGAATTCACTGGTTAAAGTCTGCATAGCTTGCTGCTTATTTAAGATGAAACATGGTCTGCTTCCTTCAATACTTTCTCAGCACATTTCTACGATCTCAAATATTACGCCTGAAAGAATATTCACAGCTGTTGCACGCTGCAATAAACGCAAGCTCTTCTTTCATTCAGCAGCAGACTGCTCCTCTAAACCTGGTAATTAATATACTTTTCTGTGAAGTCGCCGTTGGCGAACAGTTCTATCAGCCCATAACCCGGTGCAGTTTCCCTGTTGTTGCCATTCCACCACGCCCCACTCACAGCACCGTTGCACAGATAGGTTACATTATTATACACTACTTTATCTTTCAGGTGAATATGCCCGCTTAAACATAACTTTACATTTGGATGCTGATAGAACAAACGGATAATTTTCGCCACATCCGTATGCATGTCGCCTCCCAGCATCTGCCAGCGGTTCACCACGTTGTCTTCCACCATCAGTGTTGCTGTCAGAATAGGAATATGCGATAGCACACATACCGGCATCCTCGGATCAGTTGATTTCAACTCCGTTTCCAGCCAGTGCATCTGCTCGTCTCCCAGTTTACCAATATACCAGGTATCGTCAATATCCAGGTGAACACTATCCAGGATGATAAATTTCCATCCCCCTTTCACAAAGCTGTAATAAGGCAACGACAACTGCAGCTGTCCCATGGAATATTGCTTACCGTATGCTGCCTGTCCACGGCTGTTCTCATGCCACCAGATATCATGGTTACCCAGTGTATAGTATACCGGCAGACTACATTCCTTCTTCATAATATCATGCAACAGTTTCCACTGCGCATCAATAGTGGACAGGTTCTCCTTGTTCATATCAAATACAATATCTCCGCCGTTCAGGATCATATCTACCTTAGCTTCCTGCGATTGCACGTGATGCAGACATTTCCTGAAATGCTCAGGAGCGTCCAGCTTATCGTACAGATGCACATCCGTAAGATGGGCGATCCGCAATACAGGCTTGTCATTGCGGGGAGCCGCTGCAACTGTGCCAAATGGAATAGCCGGGGCCAGCAATAATCCGCCGAGCTTTTTGAATAATGATCTTCTTTGCATAAACATTCTTTCGTTGACAATAAAAAACTATCCGTACCTATAAGCAGGTACGGATAGCAGCGGTTAAAATAATATATTACGCTTGTGAATGCCAGCACCCGCAACAGATTTAACAATATGTTCGTCTGGCGGTACTGCAGGATAAATTACCAGTTAGGATTTTGTTTCAATGCCGGATTTAACAGCAGCTCCTGTGCCGGTATAGGGAACAGGTAATCCCTGTCTTCACGGAACGTTTTCGGAATAGTACCATTGATGATAATATTACCACCAGATGCACCGTTCTCCAGCACTACATCTGTTCCCAGTTTCAGCAACTGGATATTCGGAATAGCAGGTGGCGTGGCGGTATAAATAGCCAGATCTGGTGTACCATCACCATCCAGGTCATAGTTACCCGCTCCGGGGAAATAAGCACCCTTGAATTGTACTGCCAGCAGATGCCCTTCTTTCCAGCGCATCAGGTCATTCCACATAAATCCTTCCATCACCAGCTCTACCCTTCTTTCCCTGCGTATTTCGAGTATGATACCCCTATTGGCGCCGCTTACATGCGCATACTGACCAGCAAGGTAATTATCCGGAGCTGCATTGGCAGCTGCCAGATCCATCGCAGGCATACCTGTTCTGTCTCTCAGCAGTTTGACAGATTGATCCAGATCTGCCTGTGTGATTGTACCCAGTTCTGCTTTTGCCTCCGCATAGTTCAGCAGTACTTCTGCATAGCGGAAGATGGACAGTGGATTAGGAGACTTGGCCAATGCATCATTCGCCGCTGCAGTAACATACTTCGTCAGCTGATAACCCGTTACTGTGCCTGCATAAGAAGGAGGCAACACCGTGTTACCATCAATACGTTTATATCCCGGTGCACGTACAGTCTGTGCCAGACGCGGGTCTCTGTTCTGCATCTCATCAAAGAACTGCAGCTTGTCGTATCCGGGTTTGTCGGTAAACCTGGAACCATCTTTCATCAGATAACTGTTCACCAGGCTTTTCTCCAGTCCCGGTTTACCAAAGGAAGGCGCAGTGGTGTAATAGTTCACATTATGGAAGATCTGCAGATTAGCACTGTATTGCCTTGCGAGGATGACCTCATCCTGGACAACACTCAGCGAAGAGAACAAATCCCTGTAAGCTTTGTCAGGTGCACTTTTATAGATCGTGTACGCACCCCCTTTGATCACTTCTCCGGCAGCATCAGCAGCCATTTGCAGGAAGCGGTCGGCCTCTTTCAGTTCAAACTCATCATGATATTTTCTAAAAGTCCCTTCAAACAAACAGATACGGGACTTTAATGCCAATGCCGTCCACTTCGTCACTTCGGCGACGTCTTTTCCTGTACCCAGATGTGCGATAGCGAAATCAATATCATTCACTACAGAATCCATCACCAGCGTACGCGGATCTCTTTTCTTATTCAGACTCGCGGTATCATTGGCTTCAATAGGCTTTGAATACCAGGGCACATCACCAAAGTGCGATACCATACCGAAATAGAAATAGGCACGGAAGAACTTTGCAACAGCCACATACTTATAAGTGATCGTAGTGTCAAGATTACCACGCATATAGTTCTGCAGGAAATAATTCACATTCCGCAGATCTGTCCAATCCCATCCACCACCGGCAACAGGTACAGTACGGTTACCTGCTATCTGTGGCGACAAACTATTCACCACGATGCTATTGGCTGTCTCCGTATACAGGCTGGTAAAACCATTATCTTCATTGTCTGCATTAGGCAGCATCTTGTCATAGAAAGAACGCACATACAATCTCAACTCGCTTTCCGAATTGAACCCGTTCACCGGAGAGATCTGGGAAAGCGGCTCCCTGTCCAGGAAATCCGAACACCCTGATAATACTATCAGACCAGCTGCTACAAACCCTAATATTCTTTTCATTTCATTAAACAGTTTAGCATTTAGAAAGTGGTGTCAAAACCGAAAGTGTATTGTCTGAAGAATGGATAGTTCCGTCCGCCGATATCACTGCTGTAAGGCCCTACCTGCTCAGGATCTATATACTTGTTGTGCATCTTCGTAAAAGTAAAGAGGTTCTGTCCTGTAAAGTATACACGCAGGCGCTGCATCTTCCAGCGCTTTACGAGAGTGGCAGGCAGGTTATAACCAATTGTCAGGTTCTTTAAACGGACATAAGCCAGATCCTGCAGATACTTGTCATTCTTCACGGCCAGCTCCCCACCGGGATAGGCAGCATATCCTCTCAGCAATGGGAAATAAGCATTGGGATTTTCAGGGCTCCATACTTTGCTCACGAAGTCTTTCGGCAGGAAAGAGGTATAAGGTCTGCCGTACACACCCCAGAATTTGGCAGCTTCCACATCAGGATACCAGTTCTGTTTACCAATACCCTGGAAGAAGGCTGACAGGTCGAAATTGTTCCAGTTAAATCCGGCAGTGATACCAAAAGAGTAACGCGGCAATGAGTTACCTATCTTCCGCAGGTCGCCATGCTCAGACAAAGTATTTTTGCCGTCATTGATCACCTTATCTCCATTGAGGTCGATGAACTTCATATCGCCCGCATGCAGTTTACTCCATTCACCGGGAGAGGTCACACGCTGGTCCCTGTCTACATAGTCCTGGTTTACAGCCCAGTTCTTTGCCTCATCTTCCGACTTGAAATATCCGTCAATACTATATCCCCACATCTCGCCCAGTTCCTGTCCTTCGTAGTAGTTGCTCAGTAATTTATTGGGGTTATCAAAGCGGGTGATCTTTGCTTTATAATCAGAAAGGACAAAACCTACGTTATACGTGAACGGCTTACCCGCCAGCTTGCCATTATCCTGCCATCTCACGGAGAGATCAAAACCTTTGGTCACGAGGTCGCCGGCATTCTGTGTAGGTGAAGGAGCGCCAAATACACCGGGCATTGTTTTACCGGGGATCAGCATATCCTTAGTAGTACGACGATACCAGTCATAGCTGATCTGTAATTTATTCCTGAAGAATCCTGCATCAATACCGCCATCCAGTGAAGCGGATTTCTCCCAGGTAAAATCAGGAGTAATCGGATCAGGAGCACTTAAATACTGTGCCTGGTTACCTCCTACGATCCACTTGGACAAGCCACTGCTCATAACCGGGATGTACGGATATAGGTTCCCACTGCCCACATCCTGGTTACCCAGTGAGCCATAAGATGCCCTTAATTTCAGCTCAGGCAGGATATTCTTAGCAGGTTCAAAAAACGGCTCCTCACTCACTCTCCATCCACCCGAAACGGAAGGAAAGAACCCGAAACGCTCTTCTTTCGGAAAGCGGGAACTACCATCATAGCGGCCATTCACTTCCAGCAGGTATTTGCTTTTATAATCGTAGTTTACACGGGCGAAATACCCCAACAAAGCCCATTCACGCGCATTACCCCCTGACTGCTGTGCACCGGTACCCAGGTCTATCTGGTTCAGGTCTTCCGAGAGCAGGTTGGTACGCATGCCCATATTGGCTTTATACTTCTGTAACTCCTGGTTGTAACCTGCCGTCACCTTCAGGTTGTGTTTACCGATACTTTTCTCATAAGTACCATATAGGTTTACCGAATGATGCTGATCGAGATAAGTATTCTCATTATACTGATCGTAACCCGCAGTATTGATGATACCTGGATTTACTGACCAGGGAATAAGCGTGTTACGCTGATAATCGGAATAAGGCGCCAGCTCATAGGTATAGTTACCAGCCAGCGACAATCCACCACCGAAATGTGTTTCAAAACCTACCATGTTGGTCAGGTTGCATTTCTTATTACCACCGTGCGACTTCCTATGTTGCAGGTCCGCATACTCGTAAGCACCGTAGTTATTGAGGTTGGTTCGGAAAGTAAAAGTACCATCCGGGTTTTGAGGAACATAAGATGCCATAGCATGATTGTACAGACCTGTCAGATTAGCGCCATAGCCCGGCCAGGTATAGTCGTTCGCGCCGAACTGGGTATTACTGTAGATGGTCAGCCAGTCTGTTACATGTGCATTGATCTTTGCACGGAAGTTATACGCATTATAGACATCCTGTCGCAGATACGTCTGGTACATTCCTTTCTGCTGATAATATCGTCCGGACATCATAAAGTCTACCTTCTCATTACCACCCGTCATATTGAAGTGATGCTCCATACCTGGCTGTGTTTTCCTGAACAGGAAATGCCACCAGTCGGTACTGCCATAATACACATATTGCGGCTGTCCGTTACGGTTCTGTAATACTACAGACGGTAATGATTTGTCCGTCTGCCGGCGTTTCAGTTCAGCATAATCGTCTGCATTAAAGCCGGTATAGCTGTTGCCCACGTTGCGGGAGAATGCAGCATCTACCAGGGAATCCTGTGTAAAACCATCCGTGATAAAATCTGTGCGCGTGGTCATTTTCTGTATACCATAACTGGCGCCGTAGTTCACACTCAGGGCTCCCTTCTTCGCTTTCTTTGTTGTGATAAGGATTACCCCGAAAGCCGCCCTGGAACCATAGATGGCGGAAGATGCCGCATCTTTCAATACAGAGAGACTTTCAATATCCTGCGGATTGAGCATATCAATATTACCGGTAGCACCGTCTATGAGGATCAGCGGGGAACCAGTAGTATTCTGGATAGACGCAAACCCACGTATATTGAAGGTACCGGTGCTGCCGGGGTGCCCATCGCCAAAATTGATGTTGAGGTTAGGCACTGCACCCTGCAGGGCCTGCGCCGGACTGCTAACAGGTCTGTCGGCAAATACATCGCTGCCTACCTGGCTCACTGCTCCTGTAAGGTTTACTTTCTTCTGGGTACCATATCCTACTACCACAACATCACCCAGACCTATACTTTTCTCATTCAGACGGATCAGCAACAGATTCTTGCCATTATTCTTTACCGTAAATCCGGGATATTCTCCTTTCTCATACCCCATCATGGTAAACTGGAAATCATATTGACTACCTACTTTAAATCTTTTGAATACAAAGTCGCCATTGGCATCGGTAAGGGTATTGAACTTTGTGCCGGCGCTCTTTTCCACTGCCTGTACGGTCACGCCGGGCAATGCAGTTCCTTTCGTGCTGACTACAGTACCGTGTACGTCTGAGCTGCCCTCCTGTGCCCGGATCTCCTGTTTCATCAACATCATGAGCAGCAGGCATGAGATGCCCCTGAACAGCGTTTTTGCTTTTCCCATTTTTGATTAAGATTTAATTATTTTACTACAGATATAGCTTCCCCGTATCTGCATATTTGCGATGCAGATAACATGTGTTCTCCTGTGAAGAACCCCTGGAATAAATGTTTTGAAATTACCGGATGATGAACACTCCTTCGTCGGCAGTCAGCGTCAGTTCATTTATCCTTGCAATGTTGCCCAGTACCATTTTCAAGGAATCTCCCGGGAATATTTTTCCTGAGAAATAAACGTCTTTAAAATCTTTCTGCTGATATTGTATAGTTACATGATACCGCCGTTGCAGAAAATCGAATACCTCATTTAAAGGTGCATTCCCGAACACAATATTGTCTTCATTCTCTTGTATAGTTGGTGAACTGACAGGCTCCCGCGGAATGGTACTACTTCCTGCTGCATGGCTCAGCAGATGCTTATGTGTATCCCTGTAGTACCGCCATTCATCTCCGGGCGACAGGTATACATCGTTCATTGCATACAGCTGATTGTCCGTTTTCTTTACGACCACTTTACCTGAGTATAATCTCACCAGCAGTTGTTTGTTTTTACCTTCCGCTACCATAAATCTTGTGCCGAGTGCAATAGTTGTAAATCCTCCCGACGCCACACTGAACGGCTTTCCAGCTACTGCTGCCACATCAAATTCAGCTGTTCCTTTCAGATAGATGGCACGACTGTTTACATTATAGGCAGATGAATCGAAACGAATATCCGTGCCTGGGAACAACCTCGCTACAGAACCATCCGGCAGTTTAAAATAAGCTGGTTGCGTCACTGCACTATATACCATCCATGGTGTATCCCTTTGATGCTCCTCCTGCTGTAATGCAATACCCGCGGCTCTTTTACCTGATTCCGGCAACAGATACTGCCAGAGGAACAACCCTGTTATCAATAATACACTTGCAGCAACCGCCAGACTGCGCCATGGCAATCTTCTTACACGCGTCTTTTCTCCGAATGCATTTGCCTGGATATAAGACAACATTTCTTCGCTATATTCCTCAGGATAAGTTCCTTTCCACGAGGCGCTTTCCCATTCTGCTATCTCTTCGTTATCTTCTTCATTTTCCAGCTGCCAGTTCATGACCACCTTTACCTCTTCCGGTGTACAGTCGCCGTTATTAAATTTTTCTATCAATGCTTTATCAGGCTTCATGCGCTGCACTTATTTTCTTGGTATCGTATATATGTACACCATGAAGGTATTGATGCCCCTACCGGTAACAATTTCTTAACAAAGGCCGCTTACAGGCGAAGCAGCAGTAATAATAAAAGGAAATGACTGGCAGCGATCTCCCGCAGGTGGTGATGTGCCTTTGTGATGTGATTTTCAACCGTCTTGACGGAGATAGACAGTTCTTCTGCAATTTCTTTGTTAGATAGTCCTCTGTGTAGTTTCAGCAGTACCACCTGTTTACGGATGGGAGATAAATGCAGGACTACTTTTTCCAGGAAATCATTTGTCTCAAAGTTGTTTGTTCCAATGGCTGTTGTGGATACCCCTTCGGGGAATTGTTCCTGCGTATACCTAAGCTCCCGTTCTTTTTTCCTGTCTTCCGTCCTGATATGGTTAAGTAATACTGACTTAGCGGTAATAAATACCTGCTTCTCCAGCGGGTGCTCGTCTGACAGGCTTTCGCGGTATTGGTAGATACGGATAAAACATTGTTGTGTAAGCTCCCTGGCAACTTCATAGTCGCGGACTTTCTTCACTAAAAAGTTGAAGACCTTACCGTTAAAATAATGGTACATTTCAACAAAGGCCTTCTCGTTACCCTGTCTGAGACGCTGTACTTCAATTGTATGGTTCATGACCTATCCCTTACATGATGGGACCAGGCAAAGTTATAAATATGTAGATGCGGGATATATTACCTTCTTATTAATTCTCAGGCGCTTCATGTAATTACGACATGAGTAATATTCTAAATCGTGTAGACGGTCATAAATAGGGGCAAATTGCACGGGAAAAGTTGTTTAGATCAATCTGGCCTCAGGCGGATTGTATTGTTTGTAGCGCGGCTATACTCGCGGGGGAAAACGGTACCATGCTGATTTTACATTAACGAACGGCAACGAGATGTGTTCCCGCCATAAATTGTACATAGGATGTTTCACTCATCCTTCAGTACAAATCATCAATATTCGGGGCTGCCAGCCTTCAGCCGCGATACAAACAATGTTCAAACGGCAGAGATCAGATAGCCGTACCTGCGCTTTCATTTTCCTGTTCCAGCATCATAGACAGGTATACGGCATCACTGATAGGGTTGTCGTAATACGCTGCAATGGGATGGAACCCAAGACTTGTATACAATTCAATTGCCGGACGCATATGAGCAAGGGTATCAAGCAACATACGTTTATAACCCAGCTTTCTGCCTGCTTCTATAGCTCTTGTGGCAAGCGCTCTGCCAACACCATGACCTTTAAAGCTGTCACGTACAAAAAGCCTTTTCATTTCACAGGTGGAGTTCTCGAAACTCCTCACTCCTACGCAACCTGCCGGTTGTCCGTCTACCAAAGCGAGAAACAAAGCGCCTTCAGGGGCTACATAATAGGGATGAGGTAAACTGCTTAGTTCTTCTTCGAACCGTTGAAAACTAAGGTCTACACTTAACCAGTTGGCATACTCGCGGAAGAGGCCTTTCACCTGTTCCAGCGACTTCAGATCATCTTTTTTTACTTCTACAATTTCTAACATACCGCATCTTTTTAGTACATAAAACGCAAAAGCCTCCTGAGCATCAGAAGGCTTTTTCCGGTTCCGGATTGGAAATATGTTTGTTAGTTCACATAGTACCTGTCCTGAACTCTTACTGTAAACGATATAATTTTAAAATTAACTCATTGTCAGCATTCAAAACTTCACTTAATTCAGCCTTACTGCTCACCTCCCTACTCTTTTTAGGGGGGAGACAAATATAAGGAATTTTACTTAAAAAGCACAGCCGTTGAAAGAAATACTTTACCTCCTATTTGTTATCTGTATGTAATGTTTTTAGTTCCGCCGCGAGGGCCATCATTGTGTTAACACCCCAGTGTTCATAGTACTTTCCGTCTTTTATGGTCACCATATCCATCACATGAATAGCTACAGGCTGATGTGTAGCCGGTACTCCCATAAAGGTGCCTGTATGTATACCGCTGATCGTCTTCCGGGTAGTGACCTTATCCCCCTCTCCTACCTGTTCATAAATCGTTACTTTCAGATCTGAGAATGCTGGCCGCAATATGTTCTCAAACGTGTAGATCAAACCCGCAGGGCCTTTATCCATACCCTTTGCGGCAGTATGATTGACGAATGCGGGATCTACTATTTCCTGAAAGCTTTGCGGATTCCCTTCTTCAATGATCTCTTTGTTGAAACGTCTTACGATGGCTTTGTTCTGTTCAATTGTTGCTGTCATGATGGGTGATTTTATACAGCAAAATTAGGTTGCATGGGACCAGGCATGTTAGTCCTGCGCGTTCAGCCTTTGTGCCTGGACGTTCATATTTTGTTCCTGGTAAGCCGAAGGCGTAACACCAAACATTTGACGGAATGATTTCGAGAAGCTGGAGTGACTTTCATATCCTACCTTATCGTACACATCTCCCGGTTTGGTCTGCCGGTCTCTCAGCAGTCTTGCGGCCACCTGCATCTTCTGTTCCAGTAGCCATCGCTGGGGAGATGTGCCATAGATCTTTGTAAAGCGGCGTTTAAAAGTAGACAGGCTCATACTGCACAGGAACGCCAGTTCTTCTACTGTTACAGGGCGGGTAATATTGCCTTCCACCGCTTTCCGGATCTCAAAATCCTGCATGCTGCCGGCATTGTTGACTTTAAACTGCAGCAGGGTATCCGGCGCTGTCCGTAACAGGTAGAACAACAGTTCTTCGAACTTCAGTAAGCAAACCTCCTGTGGCAATGGCTGATCCATTTGCAGCATCAGTCGCAGGGATTCTATATAGTTACGAAGGAAAATATCTTTCTCGAAAGTGATGAACGATGCTTCGGGTAATTGTTTTCCCTGCCGGTATTGCTGTACCAGGCGATCGTACTTCATATAGAAATCCAGTAATGCATGATCGCTGAAATAAAGCAGGATTGCCTGGTAGTCGCCCTTATCAGACAATACGCTGGTGGTCAGGCAGCTCCCTGCTGCCAGGAACAGGAAAGCGTCGTCATTGACAGTAGTGGATTGTCCACCGTAGATCACTGTCTTACGGCCCTCAATCAACAGGTGGATCATATTCCTGTGCAGGATGACCCTGTTCTTTTTCGTTTTACAAAGGGAAGTAAAAGGTCTGATGAGGAAATGGTCCTCTTCGCGGTATTGTGCCGGATTCAGGTCCTGAGGAAGATTGATGACTTGCATTCCTGCAAAGATCACAAAAAAACGTTTACGGGATAATACCACGTTTCCTGAAATCGTCAAAGATCCGGAAAAACATTTCCTTTGTCTCTACATACTCATGAAAACCGGCCCTGCGTGCTTTGGATCCATCTCCAAACATATCATAATCCCAGCTGAATACGAAGTCGGCAAAGCGCCAGGAAGACAGTTCGTCATAACTGACATCCGCCAGCCCGTATTTCTGCTTTATTTTCTCCCATAAGGGGGCTTTATCCGCCATGATCACTTCCAGGGACATCGGCAACGGCGGGGCCACCTCCAAATCGAAATAGGAGGCGATTTCCGGCCACATCTCATTCCAGCGGAATAAGTCTCCATTTACGATATTAAACGCCTCATTTGCCGCCTTTTCTGCCGTTGCAGCCCAGGTAGTCGCCCTTGCCAGCAGACCGGCATCTGTCATCTCCACCAATTTATCATAAGCGCCGGGTTTACCGGGGAATCGTAATGGCAGACCCAGCTCCTTCGAAATAACCGCATACAGGGCAATGGCCAGGGCCAGGTTCATCGGATTGCCCAGTGCAAATCCACCTACTACCGAAGGACGCAACGCTGACCATGTCCATTGTTTACCAGCTTGTTGTTGTTCCAGGAATTCCTGCTGGTCTACATTGAATTCAGGGGGCATATGTCCTGCGTCTGATTCTCTTGCCGGGGTTTTGAAAGGTCCCAGGTGAGCGCCGTATACCTTATATCCCTGCATCAGGCTGATATGTTGGAGACCCTTTGCAACCGGTTCCACCACGTGCACCAGGTTTTTCAACATGGCAAGATTAGGCGGTACCAACTCCGCCCAGGTGGGGGCGTCTACATATGCCGCATAGAAAATGTGGGTGATTTCCGTGAGATGATTTAGCTTGTTAAAAGCGTCTTCTTTGTCCTGCAGGTCCACCGCGATATATCGTATGTTCCCTTCCGTATCTCCTCCTCTTCTTGACAATCCGATAATGTCCCAATCTCCCAATGCGGCCAGATGTGCTGCCAGGTTCCTTCCGATTACGCCATGTGTGCCGGCGATGAGTGCCACTTTTCTTTGTCCGTTCATACAGTCGATTTTATACCTCAAAATTACCTGCTACGCATAGCCTGATATTTGTACATTGGCAGGGATTATTTGTATTTTGCGTCGCATGCAGCGGTATGTTCAACATGAGTTTTTAAAAGTCTCCCATTTCACCTGTGCAGAATGGCCACATCCACTGCATAACCATAATCATTTTGAGCTGATATTCATTCACCAGGGCAGCGGCTTTCATTGTCTGTCAGGCATGAAATATCCTTATACAGCCGGCGCGGTGTTCTTACTTCATCCTGCGGATTACCACAGTTTTGAAATTGAGGCACCTACTACCTTCACTTTTATCAAGTTTACGAGTGCTTATATCACACAGGTAGGACATCTTCCCCCGGAGCATCACTGGAACCGGCATATGGATGAATTGCTGGTTTGCAGTCGCCGGCAACAGTTGCCTATTCTCAAATCTTCCGCGGATGCGCGTAAGATTGATTCCCTGCTCCGCCTGCTGGTAGCCGAGTGGCAGGAAACGGCCAATGAGACGAATGAAACTATTTTCTTCCTGCTGCAGTCTGTTATGTCCATCATCAGGCGTAACCTGCATGAACAGACTGCCGCGCCAGTCAAACAACAGGAAAAGATCACGCATATACTCCATTATATTCACCAGCATATTTACGATGCGGACGATATCAGGCAGGAACACCTGGCTACACTATTTGGTTTTTCCGGAAGACATTTAGGCGCTTTTTTTAAGGAGCAGATGCAGGTCTCACTGCGTGATTACATCCAGCAATACAAGCTGCATATTATTGAGAACCGGCTGAAGTACAGTTCTTTATCTTTAAAAGAGATCAGTGAGGAATTGGGCTTTACCGATCTCAGTCATTTCAATAAGTTTTTTAAGAGTTATCACGGAATAAATCCATCTGCATTCAGGGAGAAATAACCGGCTTTGTCAATGCATATAAAAATATTATATTTGTCTGACAAGTGTTCGATCCTATGACTGCTGGCCTGCTAACGCCAGCAAACTATCCTAATTACGTCCTATGAAACTTTTCGATCGTTTCAGCAAGAAAAACACAGCGTCTTCGCTACAGCCTACGGGCGACAGGAACTTCGTAGATGACCTGGTAAGTTATTTCAGTTCCAAACCGGAAGTGACTGCTGCTTATTTTGGGTTTGCTTACAACAGTGCTGTTAAGCAATATCACCTGTGTCTGGCGGTAGATCATGATGGAGAGGCTGAGGCTATTTCCAACCCCACCCTGATGATCAAATCCGCGCATATGAGCGATACGGAGATTCAGTATGCATCTCCGGCAAACAGCAGTGACATGTTGGAATATATCAGTCAGCACAATCCGCCCTTTTATCATAAAGACCATTCAGCATTATTGCAGCAGAAGGTCATGAAGCAATGGTTTAATGTAACGAAATATAAACAGGAGCTGATTGATACGCTTAAAGCGTCTAAAGTCTTCACATTGGCGCATGAATATGAACAGCCCACTGATCGTTTCAGCTTTACAACCTACGTAAGGGATACGGGTGAATTCATTCCATTGTTCAGTCACCAGGATATGATCGCGAAAAGTGGTATAAGCGAAATACCAGGCGGCCGGCTGGCGGTGCAGCTTCCTTTTGAGATGATTTCAAAAATGCTGGGCCGGGAGCAATTCTTTATACTGAACCCGGGCACTCCATTCGAAGTGGAACTGCGTGTATAAAAGTGCTATCTTGCGGCCGTTACCATCTTTTCTGTTATGTTTAATGCAAACAGTAAAGTTATAAACCGGTAGCAGACAACCGTATGATAGAAAATCTGGAAGAACTTCTTTCCGAACTAAATCCAAATGATATATCCAGGTTTAGCCTGGCAGGTGCTGAGACATTGTGGTTAACCTTCAGAAATACTTACACCAATGAATTTAAGGGAGACGTTAATATTACTGCAGACCTTTTCGATAAAGCCTGGTTACTGGTATCAGGTCAACTCAAAGATACAACTGTCGAACAGCTGGAAACTACAGCTAAAGAACAGATCCCTGATCTCGACAATTTCATGGATATCTTCGAATCTGCCTGGCGCACTACATTGGCTTCTGCTACGCAGAATGCGGCTACGGGCGTATGGCTGGCCATCTGCGGATTAGCAACAGAACCTATAGGCTCCGCGATGGACACTGCTGATATCATCGCGAATACACTGGATATCCTGATCAGTACACAGTATAGTGTCGAGCATGGTAATGATGAGTATCCGTCTGAGGAAGATGTAACAGGACATCCATTATATCAGCATGAAAAGACGCGACAGCTGGAAGCTATTCAGGCATTGAAGAACGGTAAGGCAGCGACTTTCAGAGCTGAGTTTGTAACATTAATGAACCTGGAAACGCTGGGAATTCCTCCGCAGTAAATTATCTGATAATAAAAAGAGCCCTTTCCTATTGCGGGAAAGGGTTTCTTTTTTGTTCTTGCTTTAAAATCCCTGCTTATCTGGTTTTGAAGATTTAGTAATTGCACACCTGATCATCATTCTTCTGAAAAGCGTATTTACTTAGCAGGAAAAAGTTGTGGCAAAATGCTAAGGTTAAACTCAACTATATCTTTTGTAGACTGATTGATCGCCTCGAATTTTTCTGCCAATGGTCCACCGCCAACGATCGTCCAAAGTGGTCTTTCTCCCTTAGGCTGTTCTACCAGTTTCAACATAGCATCAGCTACTTCCTGTGGATCACCGCTTTCAGGAGTTGGTACGAAGTATTGTAATAATGCACGTTTGAAGTCCAATGCATCGGCGCCGTATTTTGCTTCTACAGCGTTGTTTTTTCCCACTATGCTCTTGTTCGTAATATCAGTAGTCTGGTAAGCACCTGGCTGGATAGTCACTACATCAATACCAGAAGATTTCAGTTCATAGTGATATCCTACTGATGCCGCATCCAACGCTGCTTTCGTACCATTATAGGTACTAAGGCTTGGCACATGGTTCCTGCTTTGCACACTGGTTACATTGATGATAAGCCCTTCTTTCTGCGTATGCATGTAAGGCAGCACGGCCTTCATCGTACGTTCGGGTCCGAGTGTGTTTACCTGGTACATTTGCTCCGTCTGTTCAATAGTCAGCGCTTCACCTAACCCATAATAACTAACACCGGCGTTGTTGATCAGTACATCAATCCTTCCGCCGGACTTCTTTACTATTTCAGCAATGGCATTGTTTACAGAAATGGTGTTTGTTACATCCATTTCCACTACTTCTACTTTTACATTTTGTGCCTTGGCCCAATCTTTTAATTCCTGTGCGGCCGCAGCATTGGCACTGTTTACGTTACGCATGGTAGCGTATACGGTGTGTCCTTTTAATGCAAGGGTTTTAACGGCCTTTAATCCGAATCCGCTGGCACTTCCTGTGAGAATGATCTGTTTCATTGTTTGATAATTGTTAGTTTGAATAATTGGTTTTATAACTTCAATATCTACCTACATACAGGTAGGTATCATATTCTAAAAAAAGGCCTTGTTAAAGGCATACTTTCGGCTTACCTATATACAGGTAGGCATTATGGCTAAAAAAAATTCCTTTATGAGGATTTAACTGTTTGTCTGAGTGAACTGATTGTCTTGTCAAAAGCTGCCTTCCCTCCCGTACGACCTACCAGCAGGGCTCCCGGCATCATGGCCATCCATACATTGGCCAGTTCTTCTACCGGTTCTTTGAAGGAGAATTCCCCTGATTCGAGTCCTTCTTTCAGTGTCGCCGCCAACCAGGCCGTTACCAGCTCCGCATATTGCGATGCCGCCAGCTGCATTCTTTCTGTGATCTCGTTGTAAGAAGTACTGAAAGTACTGATCACACAAAGCTTTTTGCCTTCTTTATAATAGTATTCGTAACTGGCTATTAAGGCCTCCAGCTTGTCCATAGCCTTCGCCTTCTTCACCTTTTGAGTGAGATAAATGAAATCCTGGCGGTCTTTTTCTATTACAGCCAGGCCGAGGTCTTCCTTGGACGGGAAGTAGTGGTGGATAGAGGCGTTTTTGATGTTCAGCTCCAAAGCGATCTGCTTATAATTAAAGGAATGGTAGCCAATCCTTTGCATATAGTCTCTGCCAAGTTCTATTATTCTGTCTTTGGTGTTTTGTGCCGTGTTCATCGTAAAGTTGGGCTTTGATGAGGCAAATGTACCTACTTGTAGGTAGGTAAACAAATTTATTTTCTGAAAGGTCTTTATTATAGTCAATTGGAGACCCTCTCACAAAAAAAGAGGATGCCTCAAGTACCTTTGAGACATCCTTCAATCGGTTCTATAATATCTGGGACCAGTCTTATAGTCCAGGTATTTCCAGCTGCTCAATAAATCTTGATAGAAAGAACAAAACCAAAATTATGAGCAAATTTATGTGTGTTGCTGTTTAAACTTATCCATCGGCGGGCCAGACCATTGGAAAACGTTATAAACATACAATTAATATCTAAGATGGTCCCTTATCAAATTTGTCAGGTGTCTAAATGCCTTTTCATCTCCCTTTGATGAAATCTCGATATTGAAAATACGTTTACTTTTTTGGAACACAATGTTCTCTGAATAGTAGGTATAATCATCTCCTTTGGTATAATAGTCAAAAAATGCTAATTGATATGGCTGTGTCGAATCGATTACTTTTAACTCCATTAAATGAACACCTGTATCAGCCGACTTAATATCCGCTAATTTATTCTCAATCAAGCTCTTTAAATTTTGCGTCTCAATAGATTTATGCACGTCAACAACGAGTTGTTGACTGCTATCTTTGCTACCATAGGCAAAAAGTGACGGAATGTTATCCTCATTGAAATTCGGCACATCATATTTTTTCCATTCGTTAGGCATTATAGTTTCTACTTTTACGTCTGGCGTGTCGGAATATAAAATAACCTTATTCCCGAGTTCTGTTGATCCGGTACAGGAGACAGAAAAGACTATCAAAACTAATGTAGTTCTAATCATATACTATTACTTTGGTAAAGCAAATACTGGCAATTTGGGTGAAGGGGTCCTCTGTCCAAATCTGTCGATATATTTCTGATGAATAATACCCTGCTTATTATCAGGGCTATTGGCAAAATCCTGCAGCTTCTTAAAACTTCTCGTGGGACTTCCGCTAAGCCGAATTTTATGGTACAAATCGCCTGCCCCTGTCATAATGCTATTTTCCGGGATTGGAATATACTCCATTGCGGCCACTCTGTAGACATCTCCGCCATGGTTGAGACCCGCATTATGCCCAGCTCCGTGAACAATAGAAATCGCGGCGGCCTCCTCCATATCACTGGCTTTCATAGTTTCACCAAAGTCGGCAACGCCCTTTGACTCAATTGCAATCACATTATTATTGAGATCAACAGAAGGATTTTCACTAGTCTCTGGTTTTTCTCCTGTACCCCATTTTTTATCTTGTTCTAATTCGTCTCCGAATTGCTTGTCCAATTGCTTAACTGTCTTTATCACATCATTCCTTAAACCAATAACAGCTACAGCGTCAGTCGCATCCAATTTTTTCATGTCAATTTTGCTTCCAGCGAAGAGACGTACCTGCGTGTTTAAATTCATTTTCGCAAAGGTTTCATTAGCCTTTTTAACAATTGCTTGTTTTTGCTCAAAGGTTAGATTGGCGCTATTTAGTACCTGTAAATAAATTACATTATCACGCCCATCTGCATCTAAGACTAAAACCGGATTGTCAAAAGCATACTTATATGGACTATGTGAACTATATTTGTCCGCATAGGGATCTACTACCTGCCATCTCCCGATCTGATGATCGTACATCCTAGCCCCATAGTCATACAAATCTAATCCGCTCCCGTCACCAAACTCTTTACTTTGTTGTTCTTTCCCATTATACTTAACTCTATTCGCCATATAATTTGTTCCTTTCAGTGCATTAGTAGAAATTCCCTCCATCGTTACCCCATACGGATAATAATGTGTCTCTTCCAGCAATGGTCCACTATTCACCACCAAAGCAACATTATCAAAGAACACATCCTGCTGGCTTTCATTACTTGTATAAACATACAAAAAACCACTCTTCTCCACTGCCATCTTCTCCACTCCCAATTCCTGCAGCTCATCCGGATTCTCTTTCACCTGCCTCACCCCACTATTATCCTCCACTAATTTAAAATCATCATCGAATAAAACAAAGTTTAAATATGCTTTCGGCCGATTTGACTGCCCATTGTCTTGATTCTTCTCCTTTAAACGCTGATAACTATTGTTATAGAAGTCTGCATTAAAAGGCGTATTGTTGGAAACCACTTCAGACGCATGTGATCCATTGTTGCTTTCAGCACCTCCGAACGCCTGAACTAGTCCAGCTACCATATCCTCCACAGGTGCTTTTTCGTTATTATCTTTCGGCCCCTGTGATTTATAAAACGCCTTTGCTTTTATTTGAACCGTATCGCCCGCCATTACTCGCAACACCAATGACGGCCCAATCTTCTTACCTCCCGCCTTAGCATTCAATTTCGCGGCAAACTCATTCTTTTCAGTAGTCTGATCGGCAGGATAACCAGAAGGTACCTCTGCGCGGGTCTCTTCCACATTACTAAACAATGCCACTTCCTGAGCTGCTACCTCTGTTTCCATAGTAGCAGCATACATCGTAAAATCTGTCTGATCTGTTAAAACTGTTCTTACATTCCCTAGGTGATCTTTCTCGAAATAATCATATGCATATTGCACCGGTTGCCCGCTCTTATAAACAGGACGGATACGGCCCTCTTCATGACTAATCAACTCAAGGCTGTCTTGTTTATATACAAATGCCCCTACATAATCGGTCACAGTTATCTTAGAAGGACTGCTGGTATTATCTACTACAGTCTTGCTCAGCTTATTCCCAGCCGCATCATACTGATAAGTAATAGTACCTTTACCTGCGATTGTGATTACCGAAGGAAGATTCAAATGATTGTATCCAATTGAACTGATATGCTTATTGGAATCAGCCACCATGTTACCATTTCCATCATAGAAATAGTCATTACCGGTATTGGTACCATCAATGAAGTCTCCCAGTTTCGCAGACGCAGTCTTAGCAGGATTCGGGTCAGCAACGGCCGCAAGCTTGTTACTATTAGCTAAATAAGTATAGTTTAAACGATCTATTGTGTCAATTTTTGTTCCGATCATTCCCTTCTGCCACATGGATTTGATATTGCCATTAGCATCATAAGTCAGATTACTAACCGTAAAATCCTTTTTATCCTGCGCCCAGCTACCTCCATTTTTCTGAGTAAAGTACGCACCTGTTAACCGATTTGCCTTATCGTAGTTGTAACCATACGCCCAGGTACTATCTGCACGTGTTTTCCATTTAACACCTGATATATTACCATTATATTGGCTGGAATCAAATCCATAGTCATAGCTCAACTCCTGACCAAACCAGTTTGATGTGCTGGTTCCGCTGTTTACAAAGTTCCTATTAATACCCTGCAACCAACCGCGGATATTATAAGTATAGTTCAAACTATCCAACACACTTCCGGAAGAACTCACTCCCAGAAGTTTCAGCCGCAGTTGCCCTAGTTCATCGTAATTGTTTGATGCTATCAATCTCTCCTGGCTTACATCATCATTTAACCGTTTCCTGACTGTAAGTAGTCGACCAGCTTGATCATAGGTCATACTTGTAAGCAAGGTACTTTGCAGAGTAGCACTTTGGGGATTCTGATGACGAAGATAACTCGCCAGTACAGCTCCTTTGAAATTGTATAACGTCGAGAGAACATCCTTCCCTCCCAGATTATTTTCACTCACCACCTGAATAGCACGCCCCTTGTCATTGTAATAAGTAGTTGTCGTCAACCATGTATTAGTCCCCAGCACTCTTACCTTAGTACCCGTCACCAATCCCGTAGTCATATTACTTAGGGGCAGTTTCTCCGGGTATAACGTATCCGCAGCCAATAATTTGCCAGTATCGGTACCAACAAAAGCCAGCTTACCGGAATAGTTATAGTTATCGTAAAATGTATAGGTCAATGGTGTTAAGGCAGATGCTGATATATTAGGTAATGGATTCGTTGCTGTAATTATTGTCGTATCTCCCACTGCAGCAGGATCAACTTTCGCTTCAGTTTCGCCCCCGGTATTGGAGTCAAATCCCTCTAGAATGGTGATACTGTTAGTAGCTGTATACAAAGGACTTCCGTCGTGAGTATACAGACTCAGATCCGCTGTTGCAGGCGCCACATAAGAAATAGATTGAGACGTCGGAGCAGCGTTCATGCTCGTCTGCAAAGCCTCCCTGGTAGATGTCCCCTTATAAATAGCCGTCATAGCAGGACGATTCAACTCATCATAGAAAGTCACCAGCCATTCCATAGGCGATTTCGTCCGTTGAACGGAGTCTTGTGTAAATACGAGCCTATCCCGTACATCATACACCATAAATACCCTACCGGCACCGGGCACCTTTTTCACCACCAGGCGTTGCCTTGCATCGTATTGATACTGGAAGCACAACTCATCTGCTATGGCGGTACTTATTGTCCAGGAACCTTTTATCGCATCCACAGCCAGTGGGGGTATCACAAAGCGGAGACTTCCCAAATCATCATATATATAATAAGTACATAGCCAGCCTATATGCGCAGTTCCGGGGCCATTCACAATCTGCACCTTTTTTAATATTACTAGGCCTTGCTTGTCCTTATATTCAACTACCTGATTTCCTTGTTCGTCAATAGTCACATTCTTTTGTAGCTGTCCGACGGCATAATTACCGGTACTTGTAGGTAATCCCACCCCCACATTCCACAACCTAACAGAATCAGATGCTGAATTGACCATATATTGCATTTCTACAGGCCTATTAGCCCAACTATTGCCAGGTGCGTAACTCTTAAGCGGTCTGTTAAGAGGCGATTGTTCAAACGCTTCCAGACTGTAGTAAATATTCTCGCCAGTAACTCCCGGATTAAGAACTCCATTTTGATAGAATGCCTTCTGGGAATTAAAAGGATCTGTCTTAAACCTCCCATCGTTCAGATTCCCTGACTGCTGTACATAGGGAAGATACTTGTACTGTTCTCGCCCATAAGCATCATATACCACCGGCGCCACCAAATCCTTCCCACCGCTACTAAGTCCCTTGGAAACCGTTTGTATTGGCCGGCCAAGACCATCAAGATACTGAGTAGTCTGTTTCACTTCCCTTACCAACCTGCTAGGCGATGTAACTGCTGCTGTATCCGTCAAAGGCTTATCTGGCTCCCACGTTCTGACATAGTTAATCGAAGTAACATTGTACGCTGCCGGAACTGTTACCGCCGTTGCCGTGCTGCGCGTTCCACCCGGTTTATTACTTTGGCCAAAGGCTCTATCAGCAATAAATGAGGTTACTGCTAATGCTCCTGTATATATTGCATATTTTATAAGATTCATAGGTACTCTGTTATTTAGTGAGAGGAGCCTGATACTGGTAATCGACTTGTTTCAGGATATTTCCTTCCTGGTCTCTGATTACTTTAAGACGGCCCATGCTATCATACTCATAAAAATAAATTAATGCGCGATTGTCCGTTTTACTTGTGATATGGTAAGCGTCGTCATACACATTTCCTTCGAAAACAGATTTTTCCGGAACAATCGTTAAATGATCTACCAACCCGGATCCACTGATTACACACTGACTTTTTGATGTTAGTGTACCGCTCATAAGCCTCCATCCATTAAAGCTTCTTCCACTATAATTGAGACTCACCCCATCAACAGTACAGCTGGCACCATTTTCTATCCAGATATAGATAAAGTACCTCGACGCCGCATCTAATCCAGTAATCGATATACTCGCACCTGAAAGCTGATAAGCCATTTTTCCAGTGAAGGACTTACTTGAGGTACGTGAGGCCTCATTCCATGATAATTCGCCCGGATATTCAAATGAGGTAAATACAACGTTTGCATTGACAGGGGATATACAGCTAGCCTGTACTATGCCACGGTCCTTAGCCCAAATGTATTTCCTGAAAAGCCCATCCCGTTGTTTAATAGTTATAGGATTGCCATAAGTGTCATATTGTAGAATTGCCATATCCAATGCTGGCACCGCCGAATAAAACGAAGATTGTAAACTGTCTAATGCAAGTATTTTCCCCTGATAATTATAAAATAACAACTCCTTTTTCAATTCAGCAGTATTAACACTAATACTGCTTACCAAGGGTGTAGTTAATCTATTCTCAGAAATCATTTTATTTTGAACCGTTGAGGATATATGGGATGTAGACAATTCGCCATCAGTAGGATATGAATATTTTGTCGTCCTCACCTGCCCTTTGCTATCTGTAGATTTTTGCTCAATTAGTTGCTGACCTGTATCTCCATATTTATATGAATTAACCAGCGTTAATTTATTAACCATGGGATCTATTGTCATTGTTGTATCAGACTGCTTATAAAATCTTCCGGTTGGCACCATATACTGGCTAACTATAGGCACGAGCTCAGGTTCGAGCATTCCAGTATTAAATTCGTCATTAGCATCCTTAATAACATAAAAGTTCTTATTACCTGTTAAAATTGCCAACAGGTCCTTGTAAAAAGGCTGATTTGATGACGACACGGGATAATAATTAAAATTTGTAGCCGTTACCTGCTGCGGAGAATATATGGTGTCCTGAAGCCTGTAAACTGTCGTCATTTCATTATTTCCACGCTGCCAGTCGGGATCATACGAAGGGGTAAATGGATAATTTTCATCTATCTCTGCTGGTACAAAACTAAATTGATAATCTGTCCGCTGATTACCGGCAGTTCCTAAAATATACTCCGTGACTTTGGGATAAAAAACATATCCTCCCTGGGTAGTAACAAAGGGAACCATCGAATTTCCTGCGCGTACAAGATAATTTACTTTGAAGGCCCAACCACCACCTTGCGGAAGAGTCTCTGTCACATCGACCGTCTCGTAATGGTTAAAAACCGGAATATTAAGGAGGCGACCGTATGACGAGTCATTTACGGGATTATGATATCTAAATTCTCTGATATTATTTGTCTGTGGCTTAACAGAATCCGAATTGATAATTCGCTTTATTCGTAATCCCCCAGCTACATAGTTGCCCAAAAAACCGTTAGACTGCGAACTATCGAGTACAGGATAAGTAACAGAACAGGAAAAATATCTGAACCCAGACTCCGGTTCAGTATCATTTATACGAGATACCATTGCCCGCAATGTATACGTTCCATTAGGCAGATAAACGTTATCAAAAGTATTGGTAAATGTTACCGTCTTAGGTCCCATTAAAATATAATCGCCACAAGCCGTAGGGTTAGCGGCATCACACATTGGCTCTACAATTGCACTGGCGAACACACCTCCGGTCAGCGTATAACCATTCAAACTGGAGGGTGGTTCGTTTATAACAAATTGCATTTCGTATGAATAGTCCAGATATTCGTTGTTATAACGGATATCGGAAAGTATTTGCGACTTATATTTAATTTTAGGCGGAATGTATTTGCTGGCAGCGTATCCTATCTTATTAGCCTCAAATTCAAAAGAGGTAGTTCCCCCCGTAGGATATTCAATTTTTGTGAGAATACCAGATTTCATTTTATCCTCACTTGGAGACCTGTCCGCTCCAGGAATTGTCATAGTCACAACGGATCCATCAGGCCTGGTTCCAATAAACGTTTCCTTAGGTACTAATGTATTCGGATTTGTATTACTGGCACCATTTGGATAGCCCCATAAGTCCTGCGAATAAGATAGCCGGCAAGGGAGAGTTTGACTGTCATAAGTGAATTTATAACTCAAAGGACTTTCGGCATCATTCTTTCCTCTTTCGTCAACAGATAACAGCCTTAAACGTTTTTGATTTCTGGCGGGATCTGGCACTTGGCTGCTACATGTTAAGCTATTGTAATAATCGTAGTTCAAGGTGTATGACTTAATAAGTTGCCCTGTTACCGACTTAACATTAATTCTGTTCAATGCATAATCATCCTTTATATCTTCTCTTCCAATACCGGCCTTGATAAACTCAATTATGTACTTTCTGGTCCTTATACCAGAAAGCCTGGAATATCCCGAAAAATAATTATGAGAGAAACAATTAAGATTGGGCCGGTCAAGTGTTCTGTCACCAGTCAACACTGTATAAGTAGTGCTGGAACCTGCAGAATAGTAATCATATGCTACATAGCTGTAATCAAACATGATGGAATCAGTCTGATTAGCATTTACGATCTTTGAAAGATACCACGCAGAAATCACACTATTAAAATTATTAACCTCCACGTCACATTTAGTTGTGCTTGTCGTTGTCTCTTTATTTTCAAAATAATAACTTGTACCATCGGGGGCGAGAATCTTCCACGTGTTAAACGTTGCATCACGGGAGATTTTTACTGGCTGCTGAGGCAAAGACGTAAATGTTCTGGTTTCCTGATCAAAAGCAAATTTGCCTCCAATGCCCGGCGCGTTAAAATAAAAAATATCTGGTTCCAGATCCAGCCGACCTTGACTGGCCTCCTTAAATACACTATCACGAACTTTAGAAGTGGCATGATTCAAATAATAATCATTTGTCTGAACGAAAGAGAAAAATCCAATTTCTGCCTCATTGTCGTCCGGAAGCCCCCGGACCTCACGCGTAATAGCCCCTCCCGCTGATAAAGACCATCCCAGTCCAGTCCAGCTGGCTGGTTCATCAACTTTTATTCCTCCAGCATGATATGATAAAGATATAGGTACCTGCATTCCATTTTCCTCGACTGTATAAATCGGAACACTTATGCCAGGCAGACCATTACTGAGCGTAACAGGAACATCCCCATATTTCATTATTGAATTTGCATTGGGAGATACAGGCAATAGACTATTAAGACTCTTTATATAATTTGCGTTCGTTTGAGCCTGGGTTTCTAAACAAACGAAAAATAGAAAAATGTGTAACACACACAATTTTGACAAATGCTTATGTACCAACATTTATATTTTATACTTTAATTACTTTTAAATTGGCACGCCGGGCATGCGTAAATTGATCCTCTTCAGCAAGGAGATCATTTGGGTAGAGTTGGCAGGTTTAGATTTGCATACTCATTGATTTTAGGTAATACGCGGGCAGCTTCTCCTTTTCAAACAACTATATCAGTATATAATAAATAAAACTTAACTTCTTGCAGGTGCTTTAATTTGCATTACTACAGAATTATTTTTTATTCCGTTTCCCAATCAATTCATTAATCTGCTCCTGCTGCGCAGCTATTTTCTTCTCCTGCTCTATCAAATGCAACGTTAACTCCTCAATCTTCTGCAACAAAATCCTGTTCATCTCACCTACATCCTGCCCATCCTTTGCCACTTCAACCGCCGACGGCACATCAGGCAGATGCTTATTCGCCTTAATATACGCCTCCAACTCTGCCAAAGACGGCAACTTATACTCCGGTTCAAACACAAAATCCGGCCATGTTGCTGACTGCGTAACCTTAATCCTCCTCGCGGCTATCGTTCCTTCCACCGCCAGTTTACTCGTTCCTGTAGTCAGTGTTCCGATACCGACATTACCCGCTCCGGTTACCACCATCTTAGGACTTGGCGTAGCTCCCGTAACAAACAGAATATCCCTGTTTTGTACTCCTGTCTGGAATATCAGGTTGTCATAGTTATCAAAAGGATATGTTCCAGCTCTTGTACCACTTCTGTATATTGTCGGCTGATTTGCATCTGTACCAGTTGTATAAGCGGTGCTGTAGCTTATTAATTTCAGTTTTCCGGATAAATTCAAGCCATTCTCCGTTACTGAGGCATCCGGCGCCATTCCAATCCAAACATTTTTTGTTGTATAATTACCAGCATTCGTTACATCTTGTAATGTCTGACCATGTGAAACAACAGCAGTAAAAGCGCATAAACCAGTTAATACAAAAAATTTCATCTTTATTTTATTTAAAAATTATATCCTATTCTTAATTTTATCGGACTCGTTGACGGCATATTCCTCTTCGCCAGAAAATCATATAACACCATAATATTCCCCTTCATCTTAGCACTCACCTTATACTTCTTGCTAATCCCCAGCAACGCACTTCCCTGCCAGCCCTTCCAATCCTTTAACTGATCCGCATGAGCAATAGTCGACACATAGTTCTGCTCAAATCCGCCGTTCACGAAAAACGTCCCTTTCAGCTTCCAGTCAACGAAAGACCGTAACCCCACTCCCTGATGACTAATGGCTATATTATTCCAGCCCGTTCCCATACCGAGTTTATAAGACGCGCCAATACCCGCCGTTCCATTCTTATGGAACTTATACCCGACCTGACCAGCTATATCTGACGTAGTAGGAAAATATCGGTTGGACTTCTGGAACTGAATATTCCCTCCAAACTCTAATCGCTGAAGGAAACTCTTCGTCTTCATAGGATTCGGCTTAAAGTCCGGCATGTCACCTGCATTGTCCAGATCCGGGAACTTATTCTTCAGCTCATTCAACTGCGACCTCGCCTGATCCATCTGCTGACTCACCGCCTGTCTCGCACCCGGGTCATTTCCCAGTCTTTGCTGTATCATCTGCTCCACCTGCGTACGCGTCTGCAATCCTTCCAGGCTCTGGGCAGTATTATTCCCGGCGGCTCCAAGGTTGAACAAACTGGCTAACTGCGAGTTTTTGCGGAGAAAATCATTATAAGCAGGCATTTTCTTCAGCAGCTCCATTGCCTTGGCCTCTGCTTTCTTTTTATCTTTCAATACGGATTTGTACTCATTGATCTGCTGACCGTAGTAATAAGCCTCCTTATTAATCTTCTGAAGATCTTTAGTAAAGCCGGCATATTGGGATAACTGCTCCTTTAGCTGCTTTTTATGCTCACGGATATACGCCTTGATCTGCTCCGCCTGTTGCAATTTACCCTGCAGGGATTCAATATTCCCGGTAACACCAGCCAGTTTCCCTTTGGATGCCCCCAACAGTTCACTCTTCCCCTCCAGGAACTTTAATGAATTACCCAATGAATCCAGATAACTGTTCCCTAAAGGCAGTTTGCCTGTCACCTTATTTTTGAGCCCAGCCTTCAGGCTCCCCATACTGTCTATTGATTTTGAGAAAATATTACCTGCAGCTACAGAATCGACCTTCCACAAGCGGGCCTTCATTTTTTTCTCCTGCCTGAGTAAACGACTCAATGCCTTGTCAGCACGCCTGTTTACCTGCTGCTCCACATGCATTGATTTTTGCTTTACCTGGGATAAATATTTCGCAGGTAATGCTGGTGCTTTCATAGAACTGCTATCCCGGACTGCGACAGTCGTATCAGTACGATTGGAGCCAACAGGATCATGCAGATTCATTATAAGAAGACTTATAACAATCCAAGTATTCATATTTATAGGCTAAGATCTAATTGAGAATTCTGAATATGCTCGAACAAAGTATAGATTGTGAAAATAAATTTTGGGCAACATCAAATTTCAACGGCACCAAAGATCAGAAAACAACATGATAAATTGCGTAACACATTCGTGGTATAACAAATTGTTAACATCATTGAAATGATCTCGTTACAAAGAAAAACAATGCCCACGCATCGTATATGCGTAGGCAAATGTCCACTTTCCTCTAATTACTGGTCCTTAACGATTCCGGGCATTCCTTTCGTCCGCTGTCAGGAACAAAAAGCTTTGAAGAAATCAAAATAGCCATATCTAATAATTACGAATAAACTAAAAATAATCCATCTCACAAATGCACCTTGAATACCACAGCTTCACCAATATCCGTAAGTGGGATTGACAAACTATATCTTACCTCGAAAGAATCTTCATTAAAATTAACCGACCCTGAACGCAATACGCCATAATTTTTCAACGCCGGTAAATTGTCCGAATAAAAAATATCCCTCGTTATGATAGTATCAATCATCTCATTATCATCTACACTGACTTCCAGCTTCGATTGATAGGTATTAGATACAAAATCTTTAATACCGTATATCTTCGTGTAAACATCGGGAATAGCTAAAGAGCTATCATATAGACAGTAATGCCTGAATTTAACCCTTATTTGCTTTCCTTTAAAACTATAAGAAGTATCGACACTCAGCGTATCATCATACCGTGTATACTCATTATAAATATCCTCCAGTTCCTGCGGCTCAAAGTCCTCTTCGTGAGTTCCCGCCACTACTGTTTCTTTTTTCAACGTATCCTTTCCGGATTCCAAATTCGCCGCCTGCCTTTCAACAGCTACGCTATGACACCCGTTATTTACCAACATCACGCCAGTAATGAAAACCGCAAACAGCCAATTGATTTGTAATTTCATTCTTATTTCTGATCGTTATTGAAAAGTTACTCCGCTCTCAAACTCTCCACCGGATTCACCAACACCGCCTTAATTCCCTGATAACTCACCGTCAAAATACCCACCAGAACCACCAACAACCCCGCAAGCGCAAACATCCACCACTCAATATCTATCTTATAAGCAAAATGCTGCAGCCACTTATCCATTATCATCCATGCCAGTGGTGATGCAATTACCAACGCTATAAAAATAAGCAAGATAAACTCTTTCGACAATAACGTAAACAAAGAAGCAAGACTCGCACCCAACACTTTGCGTATACCTATTTCCTTTACACGTTGCTCCGCAGTAAACATCGCCAACCCCAACAAACCAAGACAAGATACAAAGATGCACAAAAACGAAAACCACCCGGATAATTTACCCACAATCCCCTCGCTCACATACAATTTCTGATACTCCTCATCAGCAAAGTAGCAAGTAAAAGGAACATTGGGGTTCAACTCTTTACAAATCCTCTCAAGACTAGCCATCGCCGTTTTCGTTTTGCCCGCCTCTGTACGGACAAGAATATTCCCCCAGTCCTCATTTTCCCCGAACCGGAGTATCAGCGGTCGAATAGGATCATGCAGCGAGGCAAAATGGAAGTCTTTTAACACACCTATGATCGTGCCCTTCTTTCCCCAAAAGGTTAACGGCTTGCCCACCGGATCTTTGTATCCTATTATCTTCAACGCCGATTCATTGATAAGATATCCTGCTGAATCAGTCGCAAAATCTTTGGAATGATCGCGTCCCGCTACCAGTTTTAGATTCATCGTTTTTACAAAATCGTATCCGACAGGCGTATTGGTAAATACCGGTGAATTATCCGGCTGCTTTCCCGCCCATTGCACACCAGTAGTACCACTTGTTACGGAAGTCGGCGATTCTCCTATTCTCGACACCATCTTTATACCCGGAGCATTTAATGCCGCCTGCTTAAATACGTTGTACTTGCTAAGCAAATTACCTTCCACAGGAATATATACCAGGTTTTCCCTGTCATAACCAAGATTGATATGCTGTATATAATTCACCTGTTTTGAAACGATGATCGTTCCTATAATGACGATAACCGAAAGCACAAACTGGAAAACGACCAGTCCTCTGCGGAACAACGTCGCATTCCCGCTGAACTTCAGCGTTCCCTTTAAAACACTGATAGGCTTAAACGAGGATAAAAAGAGTGCAGGATAACTGCCGGCAGCAAGACCTGTAATAACAGTCAAACCAATAAGACCTATCCAGAAATAAATATTCGCAAAAGGAAATACCACCTGCTTGCCTGTTACCACATTGAAATAAGGCAGCGCGAGGATCACAATCAGCAAGGCCAGTACAACAGATACACCCGTCAGTATCATTGCCTCACTCAGGAACTGTGTTATCAGTGAAGAACGTAATGCCCCTGATACCTTACGTACGCCTATCTCTTTCCCTCTTTTAACAGAACGTGCGGTTGTCAGGTTCATAAAATTGATGCAGGCAATCAACAGGATAAAAACTGCCAATATGATGAATAATCTCACGTATTCTATACGCCCACCGGATATATAACCGTCTTCATCGCTGAAGTTAGCATGCAGGTAACTGTCGCCAAAGCGCTGCATGCCCAGTTCCAGGCGATAACCGGGAGCACTATACTTTTCCAGCGCCTTCCTGACCTTCGCTTCAACACGTTCCAGGTTAGCGTCCTTACGTAACATAACAATGGTATTAGGCCCCGTATTCCCCCAATCCTTTGCCCACTTGTTATCATCCAGGAAATCTGACCAGTTGATCAGAAAATCAAATTTCGCGGAAACATTTCCCTGCAGATCATCAAATACCCCAGTCACAGTCATTTCCTTCCTGTTATCATACCTGATTGTTTTACCTAAAGCAGCTGCCGCACTACCAAAGAAAGCGATCGCCATTTTATTGGAAATACACAATGTACCCGGACCATTCAATGCCGTGGCAGGAGATCCTTTCAGCAAAGGATAACTCATCATCCGGAAATAATCCGAGTCGGCATAATAACCATCAAACTTCAACATTTTATCTCCAGCCCTAAAAACAAGCCGGTCCGGAGTATCTTTAATCCAGGCAAAAGCAGAAGCATATTCTATTTCAGGGATCGTACGCTTCAGTTCAGCAGCCAATAAACCAGGTGTATTATACCCTGCATATACTTTGCCACTGATAGTCTGTCTTTCATACACTACATACAAGCGGTCGCCATTCTTATGAAAATTATCTATGCTGAGTTCATCCCATACCCATAGAAGTATCATCAGACTACACGCCAGACCAATCGTCAGTCCCACTATATTAATAACAGAAAAAGCTTTGTTCAACACAAAGCTTCTCCAGGCCATTTTCAGATAGTTTCTTAACATGAAGCGTCGTTTTATATTGTGCGGTATGAAAATAATATGCCGCACAATATAAAACAACGCCTCAGTCAACTATACATAAAAAATCGGATCATATGTCCAGTTATAAAGTAACTGGCGTTCATTTACGAACATTGTGATGGATCTATTTATGCTTCCGTTTCTACTTCCTTCGGATTGGGTGCTCCCTTTCCTGTCGCAATCAGGTTTTTCAGACTTTGCTGTATGTATGATGTCCATGCATCGTTACAAATCTTGTAACACTCATACGCAGGTACCAATCCCTGATGCGTAAAGCGTATCTCCGTTTTACCACCCTTTTCCGCAATCTCGAAGATGATCCTTGTATCGTTCCATTCACTCTTATCCTCCGTAAAACTGAAATAGTTGTCCAACACATGCCACACTACTTTCTGTGCGGGAATAAGCTCAATAACCTTTATACGGCAGCGGTGAACATCCTTAAAGCTGTATACAAATTCACCATTGAGTGTATCTGTGCTTCCATCTATATTCTCAGACCACCATCCGCGAACGTTATTGATAGCATCAAAAGCCTGCCGGGCTGTCTGATCCACCAGAATAGTAGCCGTGAAATCCTGATTATTCATACTTGCGTGTTTTAATGTTAAACCAAATTTACCCCCTATTTATACAACATTGGCTGTACTGTTTAGACATTCTGACAGGTGGATTTAGACAGCCCCGACTATCTATTCCCTCACATGTAATACCTTATACGTTGTTACAGCATCATTCGCTCTCAACTGCAGCAGATAAACACCTGCAGGCAGGTCCGGTGTCTGCCAGGTAATAGTCTGTACACCTGGCTGCATCACCTTATCCATCAAAGTGGCAATCATTCTGCCATTGACATCGTAAACATTCAGCTGTACCCTGCTTTCATTAGCCACATCAAATGTAATGACAGTATAACTGTTGAACGGATTAGGATAAGTCCTGATAAAGGCTTCGCCCATCAATTCCTTACGGGCACGGCTTTCCAGATCCTTCCATTCCTCAATACCACTATCGCTTGTTGCTGATGACTGACGCAACGGCATTGCCCTAAGCTCATTAATGATCTTTTGCGCAGCATTAATAAGAGCGTTCCTGTCAACATTTGTCAGACGCGTTCTCTGCGTAGCATTCCTTACCAACACAATGAACACCCTGAGTACGAAGATCGCAGGCTGGATCTGTCCCCTGTTTTCCAGTGCCAGTGAAATAGCCACAATGCCGTTCAGTATCCTGCCTTCCCGCGGTGTAAGCCTTCCTGCGTTCACCAGGGCAGTGATCTGTTGCATAAGTGCCCTATACTGTTGCGCGACATCCGGCTGCTGCTGGATTACCTGTACAGAAACACTGCTTTGATCATCTTCCGTGCTGATGCCATTACCAGGAGATGAATCCGGATCAGGTAGTTTGCTGGCCGTCACTTCAGCAGTATTGGTAATCGTTCCGGCTACATTAGCAGTACCTGTGATAGTCAGCGTAGCCTGCTGACCGCTATTCAGCAACGCTACCTGCCACTTACCTGTCGTATTATCATATGTACCAACAGTCGCAGTAGCCTGCTTAAACATAATACCAGCCGGCAGCAGATCTGTTACAACGACATCCGGCGCATTGGCTGTTCCCTTGTTGGTCAACA
This sequence comes from Chitinophaga filiformis, assembly GCF_900102545.1. Lineage (GTDB taxonomy): Bacteria > Bacteroidota > Bacteroidia > Chitinophagales > Chitinophagaceae > Chitinophaga > Chitinophaga filiformis. Next base: position 697,080 of record NZ_FNBN01000002.1, read on the forward strand.
GAAGCGTGTATATTACCGGATCGCCAACAGTATACTGCGCCTTGTCAGCCTTCTTAGTCAATTCAAGATCTGCAGTTTCTACATTACCATTTTGCAGACAAGCGCTGAACTCACTGGTATTGTGATTGCGATCAGTCGCAGTACTGGTTACAACAGCGCCTGCCGGCAATGTTATACCAGTCAATATTGCATTAAACGCAGCATTACCACTGGCATCTGTAGTTACTTTAAATGAATCCAGGAAAGCCTGTCCCTCGCCAAATCCCGTAGGATTACAAGCATCATTGGAGAAGAAATCCAGTCTGAAAGTGGTATTAGGTGTACTATTCAGCGTACCTTGTATACTGGTGTTTCCACCATTACTGCTCACTGCCGTCAATACAGGGAAGTTTTGCAGATTATTCGGTCCTGCATCTGCATCACCAGCATCATTGGCAGTAGGTCCGTCATTGCCCAGGTCAATACCCAGACCGGTATTCTTAAAAATTGTATTCGCTATTAACGGACTACCAGTCCCGGTTCCTCCGAAAGCAATCCCCTTACCATTGGCAGTAATAGTATTGTTGTTAATGCTGGCTGTTGCGGCATCATTCACCAGTATGCCGATGCCATTACCCGAGATGGTATTGCCCTCCAGGTGTGCTATTGTAGTACCATTTATCAGGATACCTGGTCCTCCGTTATCGATGACAGTGTTATCAAGTATACTTTTTTCCGTGAGAAAACTGGTAACTTCCAGCCCTCCCAAAACATTCTTCTCAAAAATATCTTTCTCTATGAAAGCGCGGACAGTAACAAGATTTTTCCCATCACTGATCCAGCGCAACCCACCGCCACCATTGAATGCAAACCTGTTCTCCATAGCTGTGAGGGTAGCAATCACATTCGCATCTGCAAATAGATCCAGCCGGTCTCCGTCCTTACCATTATTGACAGCTGAAGAACCTAACAGCGCATAGCTGAATTCTGTTCCTGCTTTCAATACCACCTTTCCCGTTCTTGCCCCGCCGGCATTGCCTGTATAAGCATCTGCTTTCGCCCTCAGGGCCATTTGCACACCAGGGGCAAGGTCTGCAACATAGTTAAAAGCCACCCCCGCATTCCCCTGGTATACGCCATTGCTGAAATCTTTGTTACCCGCTGCATGAAATATAAAGTTAGCCCCTGCCTGTCCCAGTTTCAAAGTATCGCCGGCAAAAATCCAGTCGATCTTTCCACTGACCGACTCTACTACATCCAACGCCATCCCATTACCCGTATGAAGATTATTCTGGTACATCATTTGTACATTCCTTCCTTCACCAAACCGCAGCTTACTACCAATAGTCATATTGCCATTAATACTATTCTTACGGATATTATAACTACCGTCGCCCTTCACAAACAGATCAATACCAACACCCACAATATCTGTAATAACATTCCCTTCAATAGTAATAGGTTTAGCACTGGCAGCAATACCCACTTTGAATTTGGCGCCTGTCTTATTTTCTCCTATAAAATTACCCAGTATCTTAATCCCTTCTGTAAAACTACCGGTTACGGTTACACCGTTCGTGCTGGTAGTACCGGCCATTTTGTTCCCTTCGTTTGGGGCCGCACCACCGATGGTATTATTGGGTGCATTATTTAAAACAACCGCATCGCCCTTATTCGGTAAAGCATTTTCACCCGATATATCCAGTCCGATGAGATTACCTATAGCAAGATTATTCGACGCACCATTGGTGCCAAACTGCGAGGAATCCAGTCCCTGGATATTAATACCACGGCCTTCATTTCCCGATATGATATTTCTTGCAATACCCGTACCTCCAATGATAGAACCGGGCGTATTATCAATGAATATCCCATCTCCACCATTGCCTTTGGCAACAGTACCTGTAAAATCGGTACCGATATAATTGTTCTGTATACGGTGCCCGCCTTCGCCCGGAGGTGGCGTACCCGAAATGAACATACCGTGAGAAGAGAAACTGTTGATGACAAAAAATGAGATCTCACAGCCGCCGCCCAGTAGACGCAAACCTATTGCACCACCTCCTGCCATACTACCGTCCAGCTCAATACGCCTGCCGTCATTGTTAACAGCATCTATCGCCACTGATCCAAGAATAGGCGGTAACGCACCAAGCCCTGTGCTACCTATTTTTATAACGATACTACCCGTACCCGGTGCATTAGGAATGGCAAAAGTGATCCGGTTCTGTCCCAGGTTACGGTTACCATTCTGATTTTGTATAGCGGCACGAAAGGTACATTGGTCACCCATTGTAATAGGGTCCACGTCACATTTCCCATCATCCCCGATATCATTCGCATTAGGATCACTTTCATCGCCGGTCATATTTACCGTAAAGGTCTTGGTAGATTGTGCCATCATACTGACCGGCATCAATAATAAAAACAGTAAGAAGATTTGTATCAAAGCACCATAGGAGCAATTTTGTTGTGTTACACAAATGGGGTTTCTAAGAGATAAATACTTCTCATTCAGATGTTGTCTCATGGTTATATGCTTTAGGAAGTAAGCAATACGATGTCATCCAGACTATTGGCATCCGTTTCTGTTCGCAAAGGAGAACAATCATGCTACATGTTCATATAGTGGGGTTACCTACGAAAGGCCCACTCAAGCTGTTGAGTATTCCATTGGAGTATTGTTTTTAGGGAAGGAAAATAAATGGTATAAATAAGAATCGTGAAAGTCTAAATTGGCTGCAATGCTACGACAAGTACGATGGAATCGATTCCAAACCAGTTAGTTATTCATAGTAACAAAGTTCATAAAAAACAGGAGAGTTCAAAAATAATATATCATTCTTTACGAAAATTCTTTCAGCAGATCAGGCAGCTGAGCGGGAGTGTACATCAAATATTTATTAGTTTTACGCATCTATGGTATTATTCCCTCCCGGAGGCATGCAGCTTCTCATCCTGCTGATACTGAGCGGCATTATGTTCCTCTGTATCAGGACAAAAAAACTGACTATTCCAGCGGCCCTGCTGGCAGGTGTAACCGGCGCTATTACCTTACTGGGTACTGGTTGGGTGGGCATACTTTCACTACTGCTGTTTTTTATGCTGGGCGTATGGGCAACTTCCCACCGGAAGGATCTGAAAGCTAAGATCACACCTGAAGGTACACATCCTGAAAGTCGCAAGGCCAGCCAGGTCTTTGCCAACGGCGGCGTAGCAGGGATTGTGTCGTTCATTGCCTGCCTCGATCACTCACGGATAAATCTATACGAACTAATGATGGCCGCCAGCCTTGCATCTGCACTGGCAGATACATTGTCGTCTGAACTGGGCATGGTCTATGGCCGTAACTTCTACAATATCTGGACTTTCAAAAGAGAACCCAAAGGCCTTGATGGCGTTGTCAGCCTGGAAGGAACACTGATCGGCGCAGCTGGCGCCGGACTAATGGCACTGCTGTATGCCTGCTTTGATAAAATGGGGATTATTGTTCTACTGGCAGGTGTACTGGGAAATCTCGTTGATTCTATACTCGGCGCAACACTGGAACGCAGTAAATATATCGGGAATGATGTGGTGAACTTCCTCAATACATTGTTCGCCGCACTTTTTGCCGGCGTATGGTATTTGCTTGTATTGCTTTCATAAGAAGGGATTTGAGTTCATTTTATCCTTTTTTTTTATTAAATTCATTATGAGCAAGCATCATTACACCAAACAGCCATTATCATGTCTACGCAAACTGATCACAAAACCACGGTATTTGATAAGTTCCCCAACATACGTACCCCACACCTGGAACTTGTCCAGATCACCGAGCAACATGCCCATGACCTGTTTAAAATACTATGCGACAAACAGGTGAGCCGGTACTATAACCTCTTACCTCCGGAAGACGAAAACGACTGCCAGCGTCTGATCGATTACTTCCGTGAACGCTTCAAATCAAAAACTGCCATCAGATGGGGCATCCAGCTGAATGACGATAACGGTATCATTGGTACGGTAGGATTCAATCACTTCACCAAAAAGCACCGCGCCAATATCGGGTACGATCTGCAGTTTTCATACTGGAACAAAGACGTTATTGCAGAAGCCCTGTATGCAGTCATCAGTTTCGGCTTTTTTGCCCTGGATATCAACCGTATAGAAGCAGAAGTGATGGAAGGCAACGACCCTTCCATAGAAGTGCTGAACAAGATAGGCTTCAAACAGGAAGGTACCCTCAGGCAGTGGCATTACTGGGACGACAAACACTATGATATGCTGATGTTCTCTTTGTTGCGATCGGACGGAGAGGCATGACGTAAATTACCAGCAGGTATGCCCTGATGACCCCAACTTTTTCCTGCGAATCCCGTAAACCCGGTTGACCGGTTTACGGGATTTTTTATGCCTCAACCAAACAAATAACACATTAACACCATGCGTTATTAAATACTAAAACAGATACTTACATACTACTTATTTCATACAATCCTTGTGACGCTTCTATCATACTGTATTCGGTGAGATAACCCATATATAACCCATATATAAGCCATATATGACCCATATATAACCCATATTTAAGAGATATGGATTATATATGGGTTATATATGGGTTGATAATAGTTTGTAGATGATTTACAGAAGGGAATTACTTATATTAGTAGTATATTTAAAACAGGTTAACTTCCATCTGAGAATGTAATCCATACCTTATTTGTAACCATTTAAAAATTTAATTCCCTTATTATGGCCATTGTCAAAAACAAGATGCTCGACATCTCCGGTAGTTTAGGAGGGTTCAGCTTTTACCAACGGAAAGACTCCGACAAAACCATTTTACGCACCAAAGGAGGCGCCACAAGAAAGATGATCGAGAAGTCGCCAAAATTTGCGCTGACGCGTCTTAACAATAATGAATTTGGAGACGCAGCAAGGGGCGGCTGCTCAATCCGCCTGGCGATATTTCATATCCGGCACCTGGCAGATTATAATTTTACTCCTCCAATGAATGCTTTATGCAGGTCTATTATGAAGATGGATACCGAGGGAGCACTCGGCACCAGAAGAGCGGAATTTTCAAAATACCATCATCTGCTGGACGGGTTTAATCTTAACAGACGATATCCTTTCAACAATGTGGTAAAGCCACCTATCTATTGTACAATAGACAGGGATACGGCTACTGCTACCATTCAACTTCCTGAGCTGACTCCGGGCATTAACCTGTCATTACCATGGCAATATCCCATGTACAGGATTGTGCTGTCAATTGGCATTCTTGACGATGGTGGTGTTGACCGCGATTATGCCGCCAGTCGCCCCCTGCTGATCAATCAGCCTTTTACTACGCCCTGGCGATTAGCAGCACAGGCATACAAAGGAGAAACGATCGTACTGCAACCGGATACTGCAAAGAAGTTGGATAATGATGAAACACTGGTAGTATCCATAGGCATTGAAATGGGTACGCTGATCTCCGATGCGGTGATTGAACGGGTAAAATATGCAGGTAGCGGAAAGATCCTGATAACAGGATAATAAAAACGCTGGCATGAGGGCACCACAATACTAGAACCTGAAACCGGCCGTAATATAGGGCAGTGCACCTTCTTCAGAGATGCCGACTGCCGCCTGTATCAGGAACAGTTCTACCGGTATGATATAGATGCCGCCTCCATAACCGTCGTGCCATCTGCCGGAAGATTCGCTGGGCATCCATACACGGCCCAGATCATTAAATCCGATCAGGCCTACACTGCCCGGCAACAGGTAAGAGGTGAAGTCAAATAATTTCAGGCGCAATTCAAAGTTGTGATACACGGCAGTCTTTCCAATAAAACGGTTGGTATGAAAGCCGCGGAGGATCTGTGTGCCGCCTATAGACATCATCTGGAAATAAGCAGGATCACCGAAGGTGGTACCAGCGGCTATACGATTTGCCATGACCAGCGTAGAATCACCGATCAGGGGAACATAAAAGCTAAAGTCAGACGTGAGTTTGCCATATCTTTTATTTTCCCTGTTCGTTTGCTGCATACCCGTCAGCTCCGTATGCCAGTTAATGCCCTTACGCGGCATCATACCCGGGTTACGTGTATCTGCCTCGATAGCGGCTACCAGTCCGGCATAAATACGGTCGTCAAACACTCTTTCTCCGGGGAAGGTAGCATTGTACGCGCCCAGGAACTTATGACTATTATTGGCCTCCCGGCTGGTATAGAACTGCCCTGCAACACCTCCGCTAACGGTCAGGTGATGGCCAATACTGCGGTATAACCTTACATCTCCGTTGATCAGGTCATAGCGGTTACGGTAATACGTAATCTCTTTATCACCTTCATTTACAAAAACAGATTCATTACCCAGACCGAAGAAATTACTAAGGTTGTGCGGTCCGCGGGAAAGGATATTGACACGCAGGTCATTCTTTCCTATCAGCTGCTTAAAGTCAGCCAGGTACTGTAACAGGAACGCCTGCCGGCCGGTCACATAACTCGCTATCAGCTGATGCTGTTGCGCGTAAGGTTTCTTACGGAATCCCTGCTTTTCATACATCATATTGGCGCGGAACATCAGGCCCTGATCCGGGTTGTACTGCACTGAGAATAAAGGTCCTAACCTGTCAAACAGGAAACTGCGTTTGTCGTAGCTATTCACAGATGTATCTGCAGCTGTTTTGATCTTCGCGTCTCCTTTTGGAGGTATATGATTCTCTTCGTCAGATCGGTCATATACATATAGTCTCCCTTTACGCGGCACATCGTCTGCCACGGTGAAACTATCTACCCCACTCCCTCCTATCATACGTATACGGATGGGTGAACGCTCATTGCCTGTCACCCGGAATACGTCGTGCCCGTCGAGGCCATACAGGCGGACTTCCTTAGTCACCGCCGGATCGAACACCCGTTTATACATAAGATCATCCGTAGTACCATCTTTCTTCACCTTATAGATAGCTACGGCCATCTTTCCCTGTGGCTGTCGCTGGATATCCAGCAGTTCCTGTTTATCAGAAGCCGGCACATCGACATAGATAGACAGGAACTTATAATAGCTGATCGCCTCTTTCTCCAGGTTATTCCTACGGGCAATGAATGCACTGATGATCCGCTCCCCCGACAAACGGAAAATCGTATCCGGCATCAACATCACCGAGCTGCGGATAAGACTGTCTGTGAGCGTCGCCTGGACATAATGCACCTGTTCCCTCCAATCCTCCTCACTCAGTCCGTTCAGGAAATAGCGGTCAAAAAAACGGGCATTGTAGTTAAAGCCCTTGATATCCCTGATATGATCATGATAACCCTGGAACTTGGATTTCAGCCATTGATGGGAGATGATCCAGGGGAATAGACCGGTGGTATTATAGTATACCTGGTCCCTGTCGCGAGGTACAGGGGTATAAGTCACGTTCTTCTTATTCTTTTCCCGCTCCCAGCGCCATTGATCTTCATGCCGGTCCCAGTCGCCCAGCAGCATATCCAACAGTCTTGCCCTCAGCACGATCTGTTGATTAAGATGCACATCGTTATCTTCCTCCAGCTTGCGCTGTGTTTTTTCTGTATTGTCCGTGCGACTGGCATCTTCGGGTTCTCTTTCTTCAAACAGGAACACCGCATTGGCAAAGTCCTGCCGGTACTCGCCCAGTGCAGGATCATCAGGAACATATACGATCTGCGGATTGGCATGTGGTATACCCAGGGCTTCCGCCAGTGGCGGCACAGTCAAAGACGAATAAGGATGTGCAGTGACCACCTGGTCCTGCAGAATATCTTTGGCAATGGTGGCCCTCAGATTTTTTGGAAGTCCGCGTTCAGGATATTTCTGGATGGTACGCAATACCCACTCATGGCCATTGGCATCTTTCAGCCGTAAAGATTTGGTTTGCAGTCCGCCGCCCTTCTGTTCAATAATCAGCCCACCTTTCTCTTTCTCCAGGTAAAACACCTTCATCTTTACAGGGGCAGCCCATAGCTTACGGTAACTCTCTCCAAATAACATACGGTGTAGGCCACTTACACTATCATAAGCGGGAGAAATAGCTACGGTAATACTATCGCCTGCAGGCGTTTGTGCCTGCGCCGTGGAAATTGCCAGCATAGCGAGGGTAGTAAAAAGTCTGTTTAGGCCCATGCGGTTGTTTTGTCGGATTGATAAGTTATCTGGATAACATGACACCCCAGCGAGACTTTCAATATCAATGTTTGTGCCGTGCCGCCAGATAACCTTCAGAAGGAACGCGAAAAATACGAAAATGAAAATAACTCCCATCAAAGAAGGCACAAAAATTTCTATTTGAAAGCGCTGGCAGCTAACCAGCATCAGGTCCGCCTTATGCAAAACAGGTATTACAGAAACATTGTTCTATTGCGGTTGATATCATTAAGGGGGGCAATTCCCGAGAGCCGGTGTGCGCAACCCCGGGCAATCTGCGTTCATAACAAATGCCATTAAAAACAAGCCAGGCCCACCTCGGATGGGGCCATTGTTTGTACGCGGGATGCCCCCCGGGGCCAATGTTGTAACGCGGGTGCATCACCGGAATCCCGCGTTTATAACAAATGTCATTAACAAAACATAATAGGACTCCGTCAGGAGTCCCAGTGTTTGTAGCGCGGGGTGAAACCCCGGGGCCAGTGTTTGTAGCGCGGGATGCATCCCCGGGGCCAGTGTTGTAATGCAGGTGCATCACCGGAACCCGCGTTTATAACAAATGTCATTAACAAAACATAATCGGACTCCGTCAGGAGTCCCAGTGTTTGTAGCGCGGGGTGAAACCCCGGGGCCAGTGTTTGTAGCGCGGGGTGAAACCCCGGGGCCAGTGTTTGTAGCGCGGGATGCATCCCCGGGCCCGTTGTTTGTAACGCGGGTGCATCCCCGGAATCCACGTTTGCAACGCGATGTGAAATTCGGGAACCCATGTTTTTAGCCCCCATGGCACCCCAGGGATACCATGTCGCATGCTCCCGGAATTCATACATTACGATCAAACAATCATCAATCCGGAACCGGACTCGCCCTAACCGCGCTATTTCTAATAAATACAACTGACATCAAGGCCCCGAGAAAGCCCAGCAATCCAGATATACGCATGATTTTCTGATAGGCTGATACGAAGCTGCTATGATATAGTTGGGTTACATTCTCTTTATCTTTTTCGTTCAGTGATGCGGGAACTTTGGCGTTCCCCAGTTCACCCGCCTGTTGTATGACCTCCTGCTTACTGGTCTCATTCAGGGGTGATGCGGACAGTTCCTGTTTCAATGAACCAGAGAAAAACAGGACGGCCAATGCTCCCAATATAGCATTCGCAAACACCCCTGCGATACGTGACAAAGCATTATTAATACCGGAAGCTGTTCCCGAGTGTTGATCACTGACAGCCCCCATCACAGTTGCTGTTAGCGGCGCTACAGTAAAAGACATCCCCAGTCCGAAAACAACAATACCAGGAAAGAAAGTCCTGAAATAAGCGGATGGTCCGGGTGTTTGTCCAACGAAAGACAACATCAGCAGCCCAGCTCCGGCAATAGCCGGACCAATAGTCAGTAACAATTTGGGACCATATTTATCGGCCAGCGTACCCGCAAAGCGGGCCACGAACACCATCAGGATGGTAAAGGGTAAGAATGTAAGTCCTGACTGCAACTGATCATACCCCTGCGCCTGTACCAGGTTGAGAGAAAGAAACAACATACCGGCTCCCAGTCCGGCGTAGAGAAAGAGGGTCAGCAGGTTGGCCCCGGAGAAGGTCATGTTCCTGAACAGCGACAAGGGCATCATCGGATGTTTGCTTTTCTGCTCTATAATGATGAAAGCGACCAGCAGCAGCAGGCCTGCACTTAATGAAACAAGCACCTGCCAGTTATTAAATCCGATCTCGGGGATACGCAGGAAGCCAAAAGTAATAGCCGCTAATCCCAATGCAATGGCTGCAGCACCGGGGAAGTCCAGTGTTTTATCATCATCATCTGCAATACTTTCCTTTACTTTCCTCCAGAGGATAAGCACTGCTAAAACGCCTATGGGTACATTAATGAAAAAGATATAACGCCAGTAACCGGCATCAGCTAATGCACCGCCTAGTATGGGTCCGCCGATGGTGACTACGGTAGTAAAGGCCGACCAGGTGCCGATAGCTTTACCTCTTTCGTCTTCATTGATGGAGGAAGAGATCAGTGAAAGACTGCCGGGTATCATCAACGCTCCTCCGATACCCTGTAGTACTCTGAAGACGATCAGTAGCGTTACATTGCCCGCCATTCCACAGGCAGTAGAACCGATGATAAATATGAGGATACCGGTAATGAAGATCTTTTTACGGCCTAACTTATCTCCCAGCGAACCACCGATCAGCATCAGCGACGCCAGCATTAACAGGTAGGCGTTCAACATCCAGAACAGGTCAGGACCGGAGGCGTGCATGCTTTTCTGAATAGCGGGCAGGACCACATTCAGGGCCGTACCATCAATAAAGGCCATTGCAGAGGCCATGATTGTCGATACCATGATCCATTTGCCAGCTGCGCTGGAGAGAGATACTGTTGCCATTCACGGAAGTTAGGACAAAAAAGGACGCCGAACTCATTCCGCCCTCAGGCTCTTAACGGCGACGTACGTTACAATGTAAATGCAACAGAGGGTACCTATTGCCAGGCCAGTGATATTGATAATGCTGAAGGTTTTATTTTTCGCCAGATTACGGAGCGCAATTTTGAGGAAGCTTTTTATCATAACGGGCATTATTTGCACTAGTTGGAAAAACTAATGTAATGCCAGTTATTAATTACCTATAAATGAATTATTTAACAAATGTACTTTGTTAAAATCCGTTCGATTTTGGGATTAAAACGTTCATTTTGGGACAAGGGGGAATGTTGGGAGAGAGTTCATTGGGGGGTTAACAATTTGTCTGTTTTCAATGAGTATTGGATGTAGTTAGTGAATCTGCCGCCGTTCCTTTAATTAATATTCGTTGCCGCCAACAGGTCTTTGCTTGTCAAAGTACCTTTGTCGACCAGCTTTTTGACATACCCTTCCTCCGATAAGGGACAGTTGGCCAAATCGAGAAAGTCATCTTTCCCGAGATGGCACTGTTTCTTCATTTTGGCTATTAAGTAGTCATTTATATCCTGATCATTATGACTACAAAATGTTTGCAGGACATATTTTCCATTGTGCCAGAACTCCAGATACTGGTGGTCACCTCCTGCCTTTACAAAACCTTTACTAAGCAGGTTTCTCATTGTCTTTTGTGCTTGTAATGCTGCCATTAGTTTAAAGTTACTTCTTTAACAATAGTATTTAATACGGTTTTAATGCGCTGAATTCTCTCGGACATCTGACCATCGGATAATTCATTATACCGCTGATAAATAAAGTCAAACTCCTGCGCAAAATCGTGCTCAGCTTCTGCTTCAGTTCTACCTGTAGCCACTATCCCTAACATCTCATTCTCGATCATAAAATATTTATCTTCGCGGCTCAGCTTAGAAGATAAAGGAGCATGAAGTGAATAAGTTCTCTGATCAGAGATAATCAACTGGGGAGAATACGATAACATAACTGATTTGTTTTGGTTTAAGTCAATAACTTTGGCTACTCCTTGTTTACCCTTTTGAGGGTTGGTGTTAGCAACACCGGTTTCACCATTTGTCTTGAAGGCCATTGGCGATACGCTAGCCTGGGTACGATCATTTACAATGTGTAACATAAATCAATAATTATTTACAGCAACAAATGTACACCCTGCTTTCCGGGATATTTCAGTTCATTTTGTTCATTCTCCATTCCTTCCCTCCTCATTGTTCATTTCAATAAAGCCTCCTTCCGAAAGCCAAATCAGTAAACTTGAGTCAATGATCATGGAAGAAACGTTAATGGATATACGGGACAATATTGCAATCGCGAGTCTATTAATGGGAAACAGTAGAATGGGGTTATGTGCGATGGCGGAAACCGGGAAGTCAACTTGCCATAAAACAAAAAAGGATTACATTTCTGTAATCCTTTTCGAGGTTTCGAGCGGATTCGAACCGCTGTAGGAGCTTTTGCAGAGCTCAGCCTGACCACTCGGCCACGAAACCTTATCTTTGTGCGCCCATCCGTTCGATGGGATTGCAAAAGTAGTAAATTTTAGATATTTGCCAAATCTATTTCACAATTTTATCAGATAACCATGAATAAACGTATTGCAGAATCTGAACTGATATTGAATAGCCGGGGTGCTGTATATCATCTGGATGTCAGGCCAGAAGAGCTTGCCACGACTATTATCACGGTAGGTGACCCTGATCGCGTACCCGAAGTTAGCAAACATTTCGATCGTATAGAAAGCACACATCAGCACAGGGAATTTGTCACCCATACCGGCTATATCGGACAAAAAAGGCTCACTGTCGTATCTACCGGCATCGGAACAGACAATATCGACATCGTGCTGAATGAATTGGATGCCCTGGTAAATATCGACTTCAGTACCCGGACCGTAAAACCGTCCCTTACCCGGCTGCAAATCATCCGCTTAGGTACTTCCGGCGCCCTGCAGGAAAATGTACCGGTAGACAGTTTCGTGGTTTCCTCCCACGGTGTAGGTCTGGACAATCTCCTGCCCTGGTATGAATTTGAGAATACCGCCGCCGAAAAAGACCTCCTGGAAGCTTTCAGGCAGCAGGTACACCTGCGCCCGGGTAGCGCCAGCCCTTACCTCTTAAGTGCTGCTAATAGCTTCGCAGGACGCTTTACAGAGGGATATATCAGCGGCATTACTATTACCTGTCCAGGGTTTTATGCTCCTCAGGGACGTGCGCTGAGAGGACCGCTCTCCCACCCTCAGTTACTGGAACAGCTGACTGCCTTCCGTCATGGCGATCATTACATTTCCAACTTTGAAATGGAAACTGCCGGTATTTATGGCCTTGGCCGCGTACTGGGACATGATTGCCTGTCTATCAGCGCTATTGTGGCCAACCGTATCAGGCAGGAATTTACCAAAGACGGTGCGCTGGTAGTTGAGAACCTCATCAAACAATCCTTAGCCATCATAGAAAAGCTCTGATTATCATAGGTCCCGTAAATTTGACTTCGTCAGCCATCAACTGTTGACCATGTCAAGCAACAGGCCCGGGTAGTAAAGACCCGGGCCTGTTGTATACGGACTATTGACTATCACCTAAATGACTTACTTTTGCGCATTATGTCAGCAATTCATTTCTACAAATACCAGGGAACCGGCAATGACTTTGTGATCATGGACAACCGGAAAGGCGAGTATAATTTTCTGACGGAAGAGCAGGTAAAATTTCTGTGCGACCGCCGTTTTGGTGTCGGCGCAGATGGACTGATGCTCCTCAATACCCAGGAGGGCTATGATTTCGGAATGAAATATTACAACGCTGACGGTCGCGAGAGCAGTATGTGTGGGAACGGTGGCCGCTGCCTGGTGGCTTTCGCCCGTAAAATGGGTCTCAGCAGCGAAAAACTCAGTTTCCTGGCTGTAGACGGTCCGCATGAAGCTACCCTCAAAGGTGATAGCTGGGTGAACCTGAAAATGCAGGACGTGAACGGCGTAGAACTAGGCTCTCTCTATTCCTATCTCAATACCGGCTCCCCTCACTTCGTTAAGTTTGTAGACGACGTGCAGTCGGTAGACGTATACACTGAAGGAAGAGGCATCCGCTATAACGACCGCTTTGCCAAAGAAGGCACCAATGTTAACTTTGTTCAATCCCTGGAGCAGGGCATCTTCGTTCGTACTTATGAACGCGGAGTGGAAGATGAGACCTACTCCTGCGGTACCGGCGTCACTGCTGCAGCCCTGATGACTGCAGGCCCGGAGCAGAAAGAATATGTTATACCCGTGCAGACATTGGGCGGAAATCTGGAAGTGCGTTTTACCAAAACCGGTGAAAGGTCCTACAATAATATCTGGCTGTGCGGACCCGCAACCCTTGTTTTCGAGGGAAATATCACTTTACCATAACTTTAATTAATCTACCTTTGCGGCCGGATGATCCAATATTTCAAAAATATAGACGCGCGTACGGTAGAAATATCAACTCCTGAAAACGGGGCCTGGGTGAATATTACCCCTCCCCTGAAACAGTCGGAATTTGAACTACTGTCAGAAGAACTGGATATTCCTCTTGACTTCCTCACCGACTCCCTCGATATCGATGAGAAGTCGCGCTACGAACTGGAGGACAATGTAAAGCTGATCGTTATCAAGACGCCCACGGAAAATAATTCCATCAACGAGAGCGATGCCTATTACATTACCATCCCTATCGTGATCATCCTTACGCACAACCAGATCCTGACCGTCAATTCATTCGATAATGCGGCCATCAACCGCTTCCTGAATACCTTCCATAACCGTCATCCTGAGAAAAGGAACATGATGGTGCTGAAGATCTTCGAAAAGGTGACCATGAACTTCCTGGACTACCTGAAAGAGATCAACCAGCGCAGGAATATCCTGGAACAAAAACTGTATGACAGTAACCGTAACGAAGAGTTACTCTACATCATGCGGATCCAGAAAAGCCTGGTGTATTTTCTAACAGCCCTTCGCAGTAATGAACTGCTGCTCATGAAGATTGAACGTACCAACTTCCTGGGATTGAATGAAGACGAGAAGGAATTCCTGCATGACCTGATCGTAGACACCTCACAGGCGCTGGAAATGGCGAACGTCTATACCAACATCCTCAGTAGCTCAATGGATGCCTTTGCCAGCATCATCTCCAATAACCTGAACCTGGTCATGAAACGCCTGACGTCCATCACCATCGTTCTGACCTTCCCCGTATTGGTAGCCAGTATATACGGTATGAACGTAGAGATCCCGTTTGCCCACTCAGCACACGCTTTCTATATTCCGGTCATACTGTCGATCGTGATCTCCGTGATCATGAGCTGGTATTTCATGAAGAAGAAATGGTTCTAAACGATGTTTAATGTTCGCGTATACGGCATAATGATGAATGAGCAGAAACAGGTGCTCGTTACTGATGAATATATCCGTGGCGGATATTATACCAAATTCCCCGGCGGCGGGCTGGAATTCGGAGAAGGTACCCTGCAATGTGTGGTACGTGAGTTCCAGGAAGAACTGGGACTTGAAGTGGAAGTCGTAGAACACATCTATACAACCGATTTCTTCCAGCGCTCTGCTTTTGGTGATAACTCCCAGATCATCTCCATCTACTACCTCGTAAAACCTTTGTCGGAACTCAATTTTCCTGTGCTGGACAAACCTTTTGATTTCGTTATTCCCGAAGATAAACGCGATGTGGAAGGCGCCAGATGGATAAATTGGGAAGAGTTTTCCGCCGAAGCAGTCACCCTTCCCATTGATAAAGTAGTTGCTGATATTGTGAAACAGCGCTATTGAGCGGAATGCTTTATTCTGCTGACTTGCCCATAGCAGCTTCTTTCATACGGGCTGTAGTTTCCTTACCCAGATAGCTTTCAATACGTCCTTCTATGAAGTAGATCACAGGCGTCAGTAATATGGCAACGGTGAATTTGTAAATGTAGTTCACCACACACACTGCCAGTACCAGCTGCCAGCTCCAGTTATTCCCCAGCTTAAAGGCAATGAACAGTACGATAAAACTATCTACCAGCTGAGATATCACTGTTGATCCAGTTGCCCTTAGCCATACATGCTTTTCACCGGTAGCACGTTTGATGCGATGGAAAACTGTTACGTCTATCAACTGGCTTACCAGGAAGGCCGTGATACTACCAATGATGATCCACATACCCTGGCCGAAAATACCGCCGAAAGCCTGCTGCATATTGGGAATGCCTTTGTCCACATTCGAACCGATCCAGAAATCAGCCGGAGGTACTGACAAGGATACGTAAAACATAACGAACGCATAACTGATCAGCGCTACTGCAATGTAGGAGATCCGTTTTACTGCTTTGGGTCCGTAATACTCATTGACAATGTCAGTCATTACGAACTCCAGGGGCCATAATAATACGCCACAGGTAAGGTTGAAGGATAGTCCGCTTTGACCAAACACCGTGAAGGTATGTACGGGTAACCCGAACAGTTTCTCCAGCGAAAAGATCTTCCCGCCGATGCATTCTGCGATCAGCGCATTAGCTACGAAAAAGCTGCAAAAGAAGATGAAAAGTTTAGTTGGTCTGTCTTTTAGGATGTTCTGTATCATTAGAAAAGGAAATAAAATTGCACGATCAAAATTATAGCATTCACAATAAATACGTAGGGAGGAAGCGCTGCCCAGGCTATTTTACGCCTGTACAACATAATAGCGGCCACGAACAATACCAGCAGGTTCAGCGGAAAAGAAACTACAATGCCCATCAGCAGGATATATTTCAGTAACTCTGAAAAATGCCCCTTGTAATCAATATAATAAGATGCCTCTGCTAACAGGAAACAGATGTTGCAGATAAAGGCCACCTTTAAAAAGAATCGTAACCGCCCCATTATTGAAATTTCGGATAAATTACAGTTATTTTGCTTTCCCTGTGTGGAATTACATAAAAAAGGAAACTAATTCATGGAAATAGCAATATCAATAGTCATTTGTTCATATAACAGAGAAGCCTATATCATCGAGGCCATCGATAGTCTGTATAAACAGGATATTGATAAACAACGCTATGAAGTGATCGTCGTAGATAATAATAGTAAAGATAATACCGCTGCAAAGGTAAAAGCGTACATCGCTGAACACCCTGATATGCAGTTGTATTATTACCTGGAGACCCGTCAGGGGGCGTCTTATGCACGTAATACCGGCGCTGAAAAGTCACGCGGAGCCCTGATCTGCTGCATGGACGATGATGCTGTCGCCATGCCGGGATATTTGCAGAATATCATCACCTTCTTCGAACAACATCCGGATGCTACCGGCCTGGGAGGCCGCATCATTCCCCGCTATATCCCATCGGAACCGAAATGGATGTCTCATTATGTATCCTCACTGGTGGGCAACTTCGACTACAGTCCGGTAGCCAAACCATTCGAGAATGGACGCTATCCATTGGAATCCAATATGATAGTACGCCGTAATGACTTCTTTGCCGTAGGCGGATTTAATACCAGTTTACCAGGGGTGAAAGGCACATTGCGCGTAGGTGGTGAAGGCAAGGAATTCTTTTATAAGCTGATCGAAAGAGGCGGAGTCATTTACTACGATCCGTCTGCGGTTGTACACCACGTGGTGGAAGTGAAAAAACTTACGTCTGAATATATGTACCGCGTTGCGTCTGGTATCGGCCGTGGAGAGAAAGTGCGGATGGCGACCGAAGGAGGTATGGCTGTTCACAAAAAAAGCCTTGAATACCTGTTTAAACTGGGCGCATCTGTTGTGATAGGCGCATACTACTTATTGCAGGGAAAACCAGCAAAGTCATGGCCCGTAATACAGTTCAGGATCGATGTGTTGAAAGGGTATTGGGAGCCAGTGCACAGGCAGGAAGCGTGACCGGGAATACAGAGTACAGAATACAGAGTACACGTTACAATAACGCATTTAACAAAACATAATCGGCTCCGTTAGGAGCCGCGTTGTTTGTAGCCCGGGGTGATAGCTCCGGGGACGTGTTTGTAGACCGTGATGCAATCCGTGATATACGGTAACCTGGCATTACAACACCTTGTAGAAATGCGGTTTATTCCGCACAATCGTTGGCGTCAGCATCCAGAGACGGAAGACATTCTTTGTAAGCCCCCATACCTGCGGCATATATCTGAAAGGATTACGTCCCTTGAACAGGTTCTCTATAATACTACCAAAGAAGAATACCGGTATAGCGAAAGTATAGTTAAGCAACAGGATAAAATACCACATCACGCCGAACTGCTTACGTACCCTTACATGATTAGACAGCATCAGTTGTAGCCCTTTCCTGTCATACAATCCATAATATCCTTTCTCATCTGAACCGAATGCATCACCCGTGGTTTCTCCTTGCAGGTGTATGATATTGATATCTCCAAAAATAGCCAGCGGCCCCAGTTTACGCAGACGGCTGCACCATTCCACCTCTTCCGCATACAGGAAGAAATCTTCGTCCATATAACCTGCTTTCTCAAGAGAAGCACGTTTCACCATCAGGAAAGCGCCGCTGATCCAGTCTACATGATGTTCCGTACTGGCCTCCTGTACATTAGGCACCTTGGTTTTCAGCTGATAACCTATCCAACGGATTACCTTTCCCCAGTAAGGCAGTGGCAGCAGGTGATTCAATCCTCCTTTCATAAAGTAGTTGCCAGAGATCTGCAGACTACGGTCTGCATTCAGTTGCTGTACACCACAGGCTACCAGTTCGCTTTTGGCGAATTGCTGTACGCAACGGTCCAATGCATGATCGAGGATGAGTGTATCAGGATTGAGCAGTAACAGGTAATCGCCCTTCGCGGCACGTAAACCCATGTTGTTGGCCCGGGAGAACCCTGCATTGTAGCCCATCTGCAGGAACTGCACAAAAGGGAAGGCATATGTGATCAGTTGCTCGCTGTTATCACCGGAAGCATTGTCTACTACAATCACCTCATAGCTGATAGCGGTTGTCTCTGCCACAATAGTGCTGATACAATCCAGAATGAGGCGGCTGCTCTTATAATTCACAATGATGACAGACAAATCCATATGCAGGGCGAAAATAAAGTAAACCCCCAAAGATAAAAAATATGCGGCAATATTATATGAAAGGTCTCGGTAATCTAAAAATATAAATATCTTAGTGTGTTAAACAGACTTGTGTTATATGGGCGTTGTAAGGACTAAGAGCCTCGTTTCTGCGATTTATACTTATTTTGGATTCATGCTGGGTGCGATCAATATCTACCTGATGACCAAATACTTGACGCCCGCAGAAAATGGCCTTACCCGTACCCTACTCGAGATCTCTACCCTGATGACTAGTGTGGCCTGTCTGGGTATTCCGACCCTGGTGGCCCGGTACTATCCCTACTACAAGGTACTTCCGCAAAAAAAGATGGATCTGCTCACCCTCGCATTTACATTGGCAGGCATAGGAATATTGATTGTATTTGCGGGTACGTATTTTCTGGAGCCTTTGATTATCCGCAAGTTCTCTGGAAAATCTCCCTTATTGGTAGCGTATTTTTATGTCAGTTTTCCTCTTGTCTTTTTCTCCCTGGGCTTTCAGATCCTGGAAGTGCATGCATGGAATCAGCATAAGACCATTCTTTCAAACTTCATGAAAGAAGTCGTATTCCGTGTGTTTCATACTATTTTAGTGCTGGCCTTCATCTTTGGCCTGATCCGCTTCCATGCTTTCATGAACATCTTCGGATTGACATATGCCGTAACATTCTGCGGATTACTTTTTTACTTCTGGCATAAGAAACAATTGCCACTGGGCAGACTTCCCAGCCAGGTCACCAAAGATCTTGGCAAGCAGATGTTACGTTTCACGGCTTTTATCTTCGCCAGCAATGTAATCACGATCATCAGCCTGACCATCGATTCTATCCTGATCTCAAGTTTCAAGGGACTTGAATTCGCTGCCGTATTTACACTGGCTACTTATATCTGTACTGTAATAGATGTACCCCAGAGAAGCATGATCAGCATAGGAGTGCCGGTCATTGCCCAATCCTGGAAGGATAATGATATGGCCAACATTGCCAACGTATACACGAAGTCCTCCATTAACCTGCTGATCTTTTCTTCCTTTATATTCTCTGTTATCTGGCTGAACCTGGATGATGCTTTTGAGTTCCTGAAATTGCCTCCGATCTATCATGAGGGGAAACCACTGGTACTGATATTAGGTATTACGAAGATCATCGAATTGGGTACCGGCCTAAACTCACAGGTGATATCAACTTCGCCGCGCTGGCGTTTTGAATTACAGTCGCACCTTATACTGCTGGCCTTAACACTGCCGCTGAACTATTACTTTGTAAAAACTTATGGTATTATGGGAGCTGGTTGGGCACAGCTGATCTCCCTGACGATCTATAATGGGATCCGCTATCTTTTCCTTTTGAAGAACTACAATATGCAGCCGTTTACCAGGCAAACGCTGTATTCCATTATACTGACGCTGTCTCTTTACTTTATTGTCAGTCGGCTGATCAATATATCCATTCCTATTATAAATATGGCAGTGCGTACGTTGATATTTGCAGCCATCTACGGATTTGTGGTGATCAGACTAAACCTCTCAGAAGACATCACCATACTGTATAAAAAGGGTATCTCCCTTGTTACCAGCAGGATGGGACGACCATAATTACTTATACTTCCCAAGCAATCTGTTCTTCAGCATCTTAAAAATGTTCTGATAAGAGATCCTGCTTTCAGTATAGATTACCTCCCGGCGTACAATCAGCTGTTTGATCATATCAAGGTACCAGTCCTGGTGCTTGTTGACAATATAGTCTACCAGTTCCACCACATTCGGACGGGTATCGTTACGGTAAGTCGACTTCTTTGTCTGCCTGTAGAAAAGCAGTCTCTCGGGGATCACTTCTATCTTCCATCCCTGACGGGTCACGCGTATATAAAACTCCCAATCCTCATATCCCAGTTTCATGGCTTCATCAAAGCCTCCGATGTCTTCCCAGCATTCTCTTCTGTATATCGCGCACGCTGGACATTGATTGCCGAACAGGAAATTAACATCTGTACCACCCCGAGGTTTGGATACCAGCTTTTCTGCACCGAACAACTGAATGTAGGAGGTCACCACTCCTATTTCCTTTTTGGCATCCAGTATGGCCATCGCTTTCTTAAAAAAGGTATCGCCGAAATAGTCGTCTGAATCCAGTGCAGCAATGATCTTTCCTTTTGCATGCCTGATGCCATGGTTCCTTGCGGAGGCCATTCTGCCGTTCTCTTTGTGCAGTACCTGCACATCCGGGGCTACCACTTCATCCAGTACTTTTAAAGTAGCAGCGTCGGTAGAACCATCATTCACAACAATGATCTCATAATTAGGATAATCCTGCCTGCGGATAGAAGCAATCGCTTCATGCAGGAAGGCGCCATCATTATAACACGGAATTACGACAGAGATCAGCTCATTCAACATTATGGATCAGATTATTTTTTTAAAAGTGATGTTAGATAACAAAGAAACATGCCAGTTTTTGAAATAACGCCTTTCTTCCATAAAGAAGCCGGCAGTTTTGACTGGCAGGCAGCCATACGATAAAGCTCCCGATGTACCGGGAAACCCTTTGCCAGCGTGGTCAACTCTTCGCCGGTACGAATGTCATATCTGCGTAACAGTCGCCAGAAGTAATCATAATATAACCACTTTCTCAAAACGCCAGGACGCAGCTTATCGAGCAACTGGATGTGCTCCTTTACGTCCACTTCCTTATTGTCTTCACATTCCTGCGTTACCTGGTAAGCATGAATACCAATTTTGACGAGCGGTTCATTCACACATATGATGGCGGGATTACGGTAAAGTTCATGGATATAACCATCAATATCCACCATCCATTTCATCCGGTTATCATACATGAATTTATTTCTGAACAGCGTCACACTGGGTGTGGAGATTGGTTTTACTACCATCACATATTCCGGTTCCCGGCGCACGCGGTCCAGGTTTTCGATCTTCATGGGAAGTAGCCATTCTTTCCCGTCGTCGTACACCAATAGCGCTCTTGCGTATGCAAAATCGCTTCCGGGGGCAGCTTCCAGCGCATCGTGCAGCTTTTGCAATGCATCAGGTGTGGCCAGCCAGTCGTCATGATGGATAAGTTTAATGTATTTCCCTTTTGCCTGGCGGATGGCTTCGTTCCAGTTTTCCGGAGTGCCCAGGGAGGGGACGTTATGTTTATAACGGATGGGAAGTATGTCTTTGTAACTGTCTACCAGACGTTCCACTTCGTCGCCAGGACTATCATCTGTTACAATCACTTCTATATCGGTAAACGTCTGCTGCCGGATACTGTCCAGGCAGCGTTTTAGCATTTCGGGTTGCCTGTATGCCGGTATACATATTGAAACTGCAGGACTAGTCATGAATCTTTTCTCTTTTTCCGGTTTACTCTATTCTGCCACTCCCGGCATAATATCTTGCCCAATAAGTCTCGTTCAGATCACTGATTGTCACTCCGAGGCTCGTTGAAGCGTGCACAAATTTATTATTATTCAGGTATACACCCACATGAGAGATTGATTTTCCATCAGTTTTGAAAAAAACCAGGTCTCCTTCCCTCATTTCTGATTTACTCAATTTTCGGGCCTTTTCATATAATTGTCCTGAGCTGCCTGAACTGTTTAGCCGGAATACCGCTACCAGCAGGTTATTTGTAAAGCCGGAACAATCTACACCGTTCCTGGTCTTGCCACCGTATAAATAAGGAGTGCCCCACCATTCTTCAATAAATGCAAACAGGTTGGTATTCAGGACTGTCTCTACACGAACATCCAGCAATTGGGCATATTTGAATTGCCAGAGCGGGGCGTTTTCTATCAGCGGACTTGAAGCTGTGAATTTCAGTGTGCTTTTGCTTTTGGCTGTATAGTTATTCCCGTTTATAGATAATCCATCCAGGAATTCCACTCCGCCACGACTACTGCTGCTTGTTCTTTTGGCTGTTCCCTGTTTTGAGGAAGAGCAGGCAGCCAGTCCCAACACGCAAACCATAGCCATTATCCCTGAAATACTTTTTTTACCGATCATAAGCGCCCGTTGGTTAAATCGGGGCTAATTTACTAATAATATTTATAATAAATGTTTTTAACATGTTCAGTAATAATGATTACAGTGTTGGCGTTGCTGCCTGTTTGCTATAAATTTTTCAGGGCCGGCAAGGATACTTTTGTTCCATGCCGGCCCTGAAAAGACATTATAAGATCTTTTATTAAAGCGCTACCTGCTCGCCTTAGTGATAGTCGTTATTGTTTAGACGATTCCATTCAAACCTGTCGCTTGTCAGCATTGTAATCTGCGAAGTTACACAGCAAATAGTGCGCAAAAACGGTGTTAACGACAACAGGCATACGAAATGTAATAACGACGATGGCCTGGCCGGAAGATGGTATATCTTTCAGCCAGGCCATTGTGTTAAAACGTCTGCTTTATTAACGACGGGCAGCACCACCAACGGTGGCATCAGCCGGGATCATTTCGCCATAATAGTAATAGCTCTGGTCAACGCGATTCCATTCAAAGCGTGTTCCATTCAGCACTTTGATTACACACTCGAAATCTATACCGCCATTGGGTGTTACAGTAAGATGCGTAGCATCGCTGTTCAGGCGCCATGTACCACGTACAATTGAACCGTCTTTATAAGTCTCAACGGTAGTTCCGTCAGCTTTGTACTCAACTGTCAGCTGGTCCAGTACAGTATAGGTATTGTTAGGTTTACCAATACGCCATACGAGATCAGCAGATGCCAGCGGGAAGTTATAGAAATAGGTTTCATACTTCCATTTCTTGCTGGTCAGCAACTGTGCAACTGTCTGGGTCTTGTCTGACTCAGGGAAACGTTTCATCATTACACCGTAAGTAGTGCCATTCACCACTTCCCACTCGAACTGGTTAGCGGTCAGTACACGGATGTCGGATGTAAAGGTGCTGGTGCTGTTCACCACGATCTGCGTTTCATTGTTGGTGAAATGCCAGGTACCTTTCAGTGAATCTCCTTTTTCAGTGATTTCCCAGTAAGAACCATCTTTATTGAACTTTACCTTGTTCAGGTGAAGGTCCAGTGTGTTTGCAGAACGGTTGGTTTTCCATACCAGTGTGGAACCGGAGGTCTGGAAATTCTTGTAGTACTCATAATACCTCCAGATCGTATCTGTCAGTATCTTTCCTTTTTCGCTTAAAACAATTGTATCAACGGGATCTGGTTTCGGAGTTTCGTCCTTTTCGCATGATGAAGATGTGAGGGCCAAAAGGGCAACAACACATAGGGATAGAAGGGAAAATGCTTTTTTCATATAGCAAATATAAAGAATGTACTCAATATTAAATTGAGTAGTGTGCATAAATTTTCATAACCTTTTATTCATATTCTGGCAGAAGAGTCGGAATTTTGCTGAATGATCTTTTCCCACTTACACGTTCATACACAGTATTCTCTGCTGGATGGTGCAGCAGATATCAAGTCATTGTACAAGAAAGCTATGGCCAGCAATCAGCCGGCCCTGGCCATCACGGACCATGGTAACATGTTCGGTGTATTCCAGTTTGTGGCTGAAGCTTATAACAACAAGCTGAATCCTGAAGATCCGAAGGATAAAAGGCTCAAGGTAAAACCTATCGTTGGTTGCGAGTTCTACGTTGTGGAAAACCGCTTCAAACGCGCCTTTACCCGTGAGGAAAAAGATATCCGTAATCACCAGGTACTCCTGGCGAAAAATGATGAAGGTTACCGTAACCTGATTAAATTGTGCTCACTCGGATATATGGAAGGGCTGTACGGTAAATACCCCCGTATCGATAAAGAACTGATCCTCCAGTATCATAAAGGACTTATTGCCACTACCTGTTGTCTCGGTGCTTCTGTACCCAGGGCTATCCTGAAAAAAGGAGAAGAAGCGGGTGAAGAGGAATTCAAATGGTGGCTGGACATTTTCGGTGAAGACTACTATGTTGAGTTACAACGGCATGGTATTCCTGAACAGGAGAAAGTGAATGAATCCCTGATCAAGTTTGCCGCCAAACATAATGTAAAGATCATTGCGTCCAACGACTCCCACTACGTGGACCAGGCAGACGCAAACGCACACGACATCCTTCTCTGTATCAACACGGGCGAGAAAAAGAGCACTCCTACCATGAAGGATTTCTCTGATGATGACGTGTCTATGAAGAACAAACGTTTCGCTTTCTATAACGACCAGTTCTATTTCAAGACAACCGAAGAGATGAGCACACTCTTCCATGATCTGCCACAGGCGATAGACAATACCAATGAGATCGTGGATAAGGTGGAACTGCTGGACCTGAAGCGGGATATCCTCCTGCCCAACTTCCCTATTCCGGCTCCTTTTATTACGCAGGACCAGTACCTGCGTCACCTGACTATGGAGGGCGCGCGGCAAAAATATG
Organism: Chitinophaga filiformis; assembly: GCF_900102545.1. Lineage (GTDB taxonomy): Bacteria > Bacteroidota > Bacteroidia > Chitinophagales > Chitinophagaceae > Chitinophaga > Chitinophaga filiformis. The sequence continues at coordinate 722,097 of NZ_FNBN01000002.1, forward strand.
CGGAGGTTACTGCAGAGGTAGAAGAGCGTCTGAACTTTGAACTGCAGGTAATTGAGAACATGGGATTTGCGGGTTACTTCCTTATCGTATCCGACTTTATCAAGGCCGGACGTGACCTGGGAGTATTTATAGGCCCGGGCCGTGGATCTGCTGCCGGTTCTGCAGTGGCATACTGTATAGGTATCACGAATATTGACCCGATCAAGTATAACCTTCTGTTTGAGCGTTTCCTGAACCCGGAACGTAAGAGCATGCCCGATATTGATACGGACTTCGATGATGAAGGCCGTCAGAAAGTGATTGACTATGTGGTACAGAAATATGGTAAGAACCAGGTAGCCCAGATCATTACCTACGGTACCATGGCCGCCAAGATGAGTATCAAGGACGTGGCCCGTGTAATGGACCTGCCACTGGCAGAATCCAACATGCTGGCTAAAATGGTGCCTGATAAGCCGGGTATCCAGCTCGACCGTATCTTCAACGCTCCAATCGACGAAGGGGAAAAGAGTCTGGCTGAAAAAGAAGGCCTGGGACCGGAGGACCTGGAAAACGTAAGGCGACTCCGTGAACTGATCAAAGGACAGGACCTGCAGGGCGAAGTACTGAGAGAGGCCTGCGTACTGGAGGGGTCTGTACGTAACACGGGTATCCACGCGGCTGGTATCATCATTGCCCCGAAAGACCTGTATGATCTGATCCCGGTATCGACGGCGAAGGACTCCGACCTGCTGGTGACCCAGTTTGAAGGTAGTATCATTGAGAGCGCCGGTGTAATCAAGATGGACTTCCTGGGTCTGAAGACCCTCACCATCATCAAAGGCGCCCTGGAACTGATCAAGGCCAACCACGGGATAGATATCAGTATCGACGATATTCCGCTGGATGACGCCAAAACATATGAACTGTACCAGAAGGGCGAAACCAACGCCACGTTCCAGTTCGAGTCTGCCGGTATGCAGAAATACCTCCGCGAGCTGAAACCTGACCGTTTCGACGATCTCATTGCGATGAACGCCCTGTACCGTCCGGGACCACTGGAGTACATTCCTTTGTTCATCCGCCGTAAACACGGACTGGAAGAAACGGTATACGACCTGCCGGAAATGGAAGAATACCTGAATGATACCTATGGTATTACGGTATACCAGGAGCAGGTAATGCTACTGAGCCAGAAGCTGGCCAACTTCTCCAAAGGGGATGCGGACGTACTCCGTAAAGCCATGGGTAAGAAGCAGAAGGCGGTACTGGACAAAATGAAGAAACAATTCATGGAGGGTTGTGCTGCCAACGGGCATGACCTGAAAGTCTGCGATAAAGTATGGACCGACTGGGAGGCATTTGCGTCTTACGCGTTCAACAAATCCCACTCTACCTGTTATGCCTTCGTGGCTTATCAGACGGCTTACCTGAAAGCACACTATCCGGCAGAGTATATGGCGGCTGTACTGAACAACGCCAGCAACATTGAAAAGATCACCTTCTTCATGGAAGAGGCAAAACGTATGGGAATAGACGTATTGCCGCCGGATGTGAACGAGTCTTTCAAAGGTTTCGCGGTGAACAAACAGGGCCAGATCCGTTTCGGCCTGGCCGGTCTGAAAGGTGTGGGTGAAGCTGCGGTGGAAAATATCCTGGAAGAGAGAAGAAAAGAAGGTGCATATAAGAACATCTTTGAGATGATCAGACGTGTGAACCAGCGTGCGGTGAACAAGAAATCGCTGGAGGCCCTGGCCATGTCGGGCGCCTTTGATTGTTTCCCTGAACTGCATCGCGCCCAGTACTTCCATAAGCCTGAAAATGATACCACTACCGGCCTGGATAAGATCGTAAAGTTCGGTCAGCAGGTATCTGCCGGCGTAGCTACCGCCATGGGTAGTCTGTTTGGGGAAGAATCGATGCCCGATATCGAACCGCCTAAGATCCCGCCTTGCGATCCATGGCCACTCATCCTGAAACTGAACAATGAACGGGAGGTGACCGGTATCTATATCTCCGGGCATCCACTGGACGATTATCGTTTTGAGAGCCGGTACTACAATATGAACACTGTGCAGGAACTGGTTGAATATCAGGCAGATCTGACCACACCCGGCAATGCGCGTGCAGGCCGGGAACGTAACTTCAGACTGGCTGTCTATGTGACGGGGGCACAGGAAAGAATATCCAGAAACAACCGCCAGTTTGGCATAATGACGATAGAGGATTACTCCGGTAAGTTCGAATTTGCCCTGTGGAGTGAGGACTTCATCCGTTTTGCACCTTACCTCAAAACGGGGTTATGTCTCTTTATTAATGGCGGCTTTAAAGCCAAGCGATTCAATGATGCCGAATATGAGTTTAAGGTGAATGGAATACAGTTATTACAGGAAGTGAAGAAGACGCATACGAAGAAGGTGACGCTGGTAACTATGCCTAAATTCATCACGCGGGAGCTGGTAGACTTCCTGGTAGACAATATTGCCAAGTATCCCGGCGCCAGTGAGCTCTTCCTGCAACTCATTGACCGTGATGATCAGATGACGGTGAAGCTGCACACTTTCAATAAACATATAGAGATGAATGATGAACTGGCGCACTTCTTGTCCAAACAGCCTGATGTCGATGTGTATATAGATACAATCAATAAGTAAGGGTGCTAAAATGATCTAATTTGCATGGTCAAACGGCGCCTTTTAAAAACAAAATACCGGCTGTCAAAAAAGCAGTAACTTGCATCCGGTTCGAAAATTGAATGTATATATTTGCATTTATAAATTTATTCAGGAACTTTGATTTATAATAATTTCATAAACTTTAAATATCATGGCATTAGAATTCACAGATTCGAACTTCCAGACGGAAGTACTGAGCTCCGATAAATTGAGCGTGATTGATTTCTGGGCAGAGTGGTGTGGTCCTTGTCGCGCTATCGGTCCAGTTATCGAAGAGCTCTCTAAAGACTATGCGGGCAAGGTTAACGTGGGTAAAGTAAACGTAGATCAGAACCCTCAGTTGTCAATCAACTACGGTATCACCAGCATTCCTGCTATCCTGTTCATTAAAGATGGTCAGGTAGTTGACAAACAGGTAGGTGCTGCTCCAAGATCTGTTCTGGAAAAGAAGATTCAGGCTAACCTCTAATAGGTTCAGACATCATAAAAAGAAGCCGGCTCGTCTCAGACGGGCCGGCTTTGTTATGGGGGAAACGTGTCCGATGGTCCCTGGGGCGATTCCCGTGTTACCTGATCAATGTTACTGTTCCTTTCTGTAAATACAACTTATCTACAGCTCCATAATAGGCATACTCGATCATATACACAAAAACGCCATTCGGCTGCAGTTCATTTTGATAAGTACCGTCCCAGCCCTTACGGAGATCACTCGAACTAAAGATCAGATTCCCCCAGCGATTGTAAATAGACATTCTGAAAACAGCTATACCTCCTGCCCTTACCCGTAATACATCGTTTACTCCATCTTTGTTAGGCGTAAAGGCAGTAGGAACGAACAGGTATCGCCGGGTATCCACATAGATCGTTACCCTGTCTTCTTTTATACAGTTAAGACCTGTGACAGTAGTTACTACATATGTGGTTCGCTGCATGGGCTGGGCCACAGGCGACGCGCAATCCACACAGCTTAATCCTTCCACAGGCATCCAGGCATAATCCGGCGCATTGATGGCGTGCAACTGCACCTGGTCGCCGAGACTGATAGTTGTATCGTTGTTGGTGATGGTGACTGCCGGTATATCAATATCTTTCAGGTCTGCATCGCTGCTGCTCCGGCATCCATTGGCATCAGTTACCATAACATTATAATTGCCCGCTGAAAGCCCCGTCAGATGCGTGAAGGACGTTGGTACGCCGTTAACGGCGTAGGTATATGGTGCAGCGCCTCCATTGGCATTTATGGTCAATTCTCCATTCCCCCTGGTACAGGTTTCATCGACGGGTGTAATAGCCAGATCAATAGCAGTAGGAGCTGTAAGTGTTACAGTGGTACTGTCCAGGCAATAGTTGTTACGACCATAGATCTTGTAAGTGCCCGCGCCCAGATTATTGAAGGTAGTAGTCGTCTGGTATTGCTGATTATCAATCGCAAATTGAAAAGGCTGCTGTCCTGATATCACCGTCATTCGAATCGCGCCATCGGCAACCCCTTCACAACTCGGCGACTGCGGAGCCGCGGAAAAACCAATCATGTTGGTCTGATCTGTACCGATCATTGCCTGCCTTGTGATTGTACAACCCAAGTTGTCTTTTATGCCGATCGTATACGTACCTGCTATCAGCTGTGTAAAACTGTTCTGTGAACCCTTGTCTATACCATTCAGTGTATACGTGAACGGTGCAATTCCTCCACTGGGCGTCACTACAATACTTCCCGTCTTGTTCCGGCAGTCGATCATTGTTATATTGAGCGTCGCATCCAATACGGGGCTGATATTGACCACCACATCATCCGTAGCTGTACAGCTGCCGCCATTTGTGACCACCACGCTATAGGTACCACTTGAATTTACTGTAAGGGTACTACCCGTACTGTTGTCAGACCACTTGTAAGAACTGAAGCCAGGACCGGCATTCAGTAATACCGGCGAACCATTACAGGTTGTCACATCCGGCCCGAGGTCAACCACAGGCGGCGCTACCACCACGATGTTCCGGCAGGTGGTTTGCTGAGTGGAAAGCCCTTCATTCATGATCATATTGACCGTATAGGTACCCGGCTGATTGTAAACAAATGAGGGTGGAACGGCCAGTGTGGATGACGGTATGCTGCTGCTGGTACAACTGCTGAATTTCACTCTGGAAACTGTATGATTAAAAGGATTGGTTACAAATGTATAGAGATCGTCTTTTATCCTGACAAGTGAAGACAAAGAGTGCGGGTATCTGAAATTGGCGATGTTGCCATAAGAAGTTGCAGTAATATTACCTGTGATGTTACCTCCTGCAAACTCCAGTCTCAGGATGTCATCACCATCTCCATTGGCCACAAGGCCGAACACGCCACCACAATCATTTATGATGTAGATATCACGGGGCTTTTGCAGGAGCCCGCCCGGATTGCCAAGATTCGTGGCCACGGGTGTATTCAGCAATGAATTACCGAAATCAAGACGGGTAATAGTATTACCTACTCCATTGGTAATAAACACATACCAGTTCCCGTTGTAGTTGGCGGTATAAATACCTGTCGGATAGTCGAGGTTTCCCAGGTTGCCAAGGTTAACAGCTGTTGGTGGATTATTAAAGGAAGTGCCAAAGTCAAAACGAGTGATCGTATTATTATCAGAATTGACCGTCATTCCATACCAGTTAGGCAAACCGGGTACCTGGAACATGTACAGGTCTATGGGATAGGCCAGGTTACCAATGTTTCCCCAGTTTGTACAAACAGGGGTATTGGCAAGACTACTGCCAAAGTCCAGTTTTGCTAGCTCACGGTCGTTGGCCACGCCGTCACCTACTACAATAATATGCCAGCCATCAGCATCCTGTACGATCTGCAAACCTTCCGCCCGCGTCGGAAGGTTGCCCGCAAAATTTCCCAGGTTCGTCACTACAGGTGTATTCAGAAAACTGTTTCCGAAGTCTAAACGTACAAGCGACTCGGGGCTGTTGTCGGTAACAAAAGCATAGTAGTTATTACCCTCCTTTGCCATTTCAACAAACACAGGAAGGCTAAGCGTTCCCAGGTCGCCCAGATTGACGCCATCCGGAGTCTGGAACAGGTTACCGGTACAAAAATTCCAATAGAAAGTACTTCCTCCTGTGGAAGTATTGGTAAGGACAACTGGTTCACCGACACACACGGTATCCGGAGCAGTGAAACTGGCCTGCTGTGCCAGCACGGGGATATTGAATAACAAAAAAATAGCAATAGCGCCGGGCAGTACGAATGATCTCATAGATGAAGCGGGATAATCCTGAATAATGGGCAAAGGGTTTACCAGATAATAAGAAATATTCACAAAATGCGTTACTTATAGCATTGTCCCAGAAACAAGCGGCAATTTACAAAATGATTAGAATATGAAAGAATCATAATTTAACCAGAGAATATCGCTTTTCGCAGATTCCCTATCTGCCTAATAGCGATAAGGTTGTAACTTTTCCTGGAAAAATAGCGGGACAAACCGTATATTTTAACACTCAAACTAGAACATTGCGCAATTTTACCCTTTTTATCCTCGCAAGCCTCTATGTTATACCAGCCTTTGCCCAACGTAAGTGTGGTACAGAGGAAGCTATGCAGCAACTTATTGCGTCCAATCCGGCGTTACAAAAGATCCGTGAAAGAAAGGAAGAACACCTACAGGAGATGACCCGCTCCATCAAACAGTCCCGGGCACTGATGAAAACCGTCTATCCTACTGTAACGATCCCGGTGGTAGTACATATTGTACTGAGAAATCCAGCTTTGGTAACAGATGAACAGGTACAGTCACAGATAGATGCGCTCAACCGGGATTATAGCGCCAGTGCTGCAGATATCTCCAACATTCCTGCTGCCTGGAAAGGGCGCCTGGGTGACGCACAAATACAATTCTGTCTCGCACAACGTACGCCAGACGATAATCCCACCAACGGGATCGAAAGAGTGACCACTACCCGGAACTCTTTCAGTGTATCGAATTCCGCGTCTGCTGTAAAACATGTTTCCTCCGGTGGCGCCGATGCATGGGATAGCAATAATTACCTCAATATATGGGTGTGCAGCCTGTCTGACAACTACCTGGGTATTGCCACCTTCCCGGAAGGATATGCCGCCAATGAACAGGGCGTTGTAATCACCTATACAGGCTTCGGTACTACAGGCAGCGCCGTGGCGCCGTTCAATGTAGGCCGTACTACCGTACATGAAGTAGGTCACTATTTCTCCCTCCGTCATATCTGGGGCGATGAATCCGGTTGTGCGGCTGACGATGGTATTGAAGATACGCCTAAGCAGGCTAACTACACCTATAACTGTCCGCCATTCCCGCTCACAGATGCCTGCTCTGTAGATTCACCCGGCATCATGTTCAATAATTTCATGGATTATTCAGATGATGCATGTATGCTGCTCTTTACCTCCGATCAGGTGGACAGGATGCGCCTGTCACTGACTGAAGACAGGGCTTCCCTCCTCTCATCCAATGGCTGCGTGCCACTGAATCTCCTTGATAATGATGCACAGATACTGAGTGTTGTTTCTCCTTTCGGACAAATCTGTGAAAACGGTTTCACTCCTTCCGTGATACTTAAAAACCAGGGTAAGAATACACTTACTTCTGTGAAGATCAATTATATAGTGGACGATGGCGCTATTAAAACCTATAACTGGACCGGCAGTCTGACGGCGCTGAAAACAGCTACCGTACAGCTGGATGCCGGTACAGCAGAAGAGGGTGCACATATTCTTAAGGCTTATACCGTGTCTCCAAATGGTATTGCCGACGATGATGTCACTAACGATACCGCCTGGACTACCTTCCAGTATTATGCGGATGGCAGTTTCCCGTATGCACAGGGCTTTGAGGGCAGTACCTTCCCTCCAACAGGCTGGGAAATAAAGAATTATGACAACAGTTATACCTGGGAGCTCACATCCGACGCGGCCAGTGCAGGCACGAAGTCTATTGTGATGCATAACCTGGCTTACAATACCAACGACGCTATTGACGATATTCTGAGCCCGACTTTCAATCCGGCTGGCCATGATTCCGTGTTCCTGTTCTTCGATGTAGCGGCGGCTGCATTCTCCAGCACCAATAGTTCGAATGCTGTATGGGACAGCCTGCAGATCTTCACTACTTCCGATTGCGGTCAGACCCTCGACAGCCTCTATAAAAAAGGCGGTGCTTCATTCCTCACCCGTAAACAACCGGTAACTACCGAGTTTATTCCTACGGCTTCGGAATGGCGCAGGGATTCTGTGAACCTCACTCCTATCATTAAGAAAGGCCAGTTCAGGGTCGTATTCAGGAATATCAGCAATGCGGAAAACAACATTTACCTGGATAATATCAATATCGTTACGAAGAATACCCTGCCTTATCTGAAAGAGAAAGGTATTACAATAGGGCCGGTACCTGTCGTGAATCAATTATACATTAGCTTCCTGGAAGCGCCTAACGATCTGGATTACATAGCGATCTATAACACTTTAGGGCAGCTGGTCACCAAACAGGCCGGCTCCGCCATCAACAATAACAACCGTTTTATCTTTGATTTGGTAAATGAGCCAAATGGTATTTATTTTGTAAAATTAATATACAGGAATAACGTCAAGACTATTAAGATAACTAAAGTGAATTAGCGAAATGACGACCAGAAATGATCATCCTGCCGTAGCAACATTACTGCAAGATACAAGATTGGACAAAGGGTTGAAAACCATTGGAGAAAAGGTATTGTCGGCTGAAAGGCTGACGCCGGAAGAGGGATTGCTTTTATTTGAGAAAGGAGAACTGGCATACCTTGGCGCCCTGGCCAATGCGGTAAGAGTGCGTATGCATGGCGACAAGACTTATTTCAATCGTAATTTCCATATAGAGCCTACCAACGTTTGCGTTTTTACCTGCAAATTCTGCTCTTACTCCCGTTTATACAAGAACCGTGAAGAAGGTTGGGAATTAAGCATCGACCAGATGCTGGACATCGTCAAAAAGTATGATGGCCAACCAGTTACCGAAGTACATATTGTAGGTGGCGTGCATCCTAAAATGAATCTTGACTTCTTTGTGGAGCTGCTGCAAAAAATAAGGGCGCACAGACCGGATCTTCACCTGAAAGGTTTCACTGCAGTGGAGCTGGACTACATGTTCCGCAAAGCAAAGGTGTCTGTAGAAGAAGGTATGCGCATCCTGCATGATGCTGGTCTTCAGTCCATGCCAGGTGGTGGCGCTGAAATATTCCATCCTGATATCCGTGCACAGATCTGCCATGATAAAGTAGATGCAGACGGATGGCTACACATTCACAAAACAGCACACCTGCTGGGCATGCATACCAATGCAACCATGCTGTACGGTCACCTGGAGCAGTTCTGGCACCGTATTGATCATATGGAACGCCTGCGTAGCCTCCAGGACGAAACCAAAGGTTTCAATACCTTCATCCCGCTGAAGTTCCGTAATAAGGATAATGAGATGGCGCATATACCGGAGACTTCTGTTGTGGAAGACCTGAGACTGTACGCTATTGCCCGTCTTTACATGGACAACTTCCCCCATCTGAAAGCCTATTGGCCAATGCTGGGTAGAAATACAGCACAACTCACACTTTCATTCGGAGTAAATGACCTGGACGGTACCATTGATGATACCACCAAGATTTACTCAATGGCAGGTTCAGAAGAACAGACCCCGTCCATGAACACCGCGCAGCTGGCCATGCTGATCAGGCAGGCGGGCAGAAGGCCGGTAGAAAGGGATACTGTTTACAATGAGATCAAAGATTATACTGATGTTGTATTCTCAGAGGAAGAATTGATGGCCCGTTAAAAACACGTTTATGTCAGCTACCCGATGGTGGTTATTTAATGCAGGACTTTGTCTGTATGTTGCCGGATGTCACAACAACCGAAGCCAGGTCAGCAACATGCAATCTGCTGAAACAACAGCTACCATCACCACTGCTGCAGATCCGGGGCCACAGTTTAAAAAGGAAGGTATCCTGTATTTTCTTAGTAAGGTTAACAATGATACGCTCCGCCAGATCGATATAGAACTGGCTACCAATGACCAGGAAAGAGCACAGGGCCTGATGGACCGCAAATCCATGACTGATATGCAGGGTATGCTGTTTATCTTTCCTCATGCAGAGGAACAGTCCTTCTGGATGAAAAATACTTACATCTCTCTTGACATCATATACATCAACGATAAGAGGGAAATTGTATCAGTACAAAAGTATACCACTCCCCTCTCTGAAGAGAGCCTGCCATCCTTCAAAAAAGCACAGTATGTGCTGGAAGTAAATGCAGGATTCTGCGATAAATATCACATCGCATATGGTGATAAAATTGGTTATAAGGAAATCAAATAAGATAAGCATATTACTATAAAAAAATAAGACCGTTTCATACTGCATGAAACGGTCTTTATTTTTTGCCTGAATATATTATTTCGATACCTTTATGCCAGACATAGCATTTAAAGCTTGTAAATCTGCATATTGGAAAATAAACTATCTCCTCTTTTTGCAGTCTGAAATATACCATACTTCTTTTTTCTATTTATTCCTGCCGCCAACAATCATTTAAATTAAAGGTCAAGTAACAGTGTTCGTGTCATTAGGAAACTAATATTATTCACCTCTTAATCTTAACATGTGAAAACTATCCTGATTGTCGACGACGAGATCCATATTTGTACGTTGCTGACCACCATCCTTACCAAAGAAGGATACAAGGTGGATCATAGCGTCTCAGGCACCACAGCGCTCAAGATGGTGAAGGAACAAAATTATGATGTCATCTTCTGCGATTACCGTCTGAAAGATAAAGAAATAGATGGCAGTATCCTGTCGCTCAGGATCAGGGAAATGAACCCGGTCACCAGCATCATCGTGATGACAGGTTATCCGGATGTACGCATCGCCATTCAACTGATCAAACAGGGTATCTACGACTATGTCGTTAAACCACTAAATGCGGCACAGGCTATTCTGCTGGTGCAGAAGGCATTGATCCATCAGGCAGTGCTGGCAAAAGAGCAGCTGCCACCCGCCAATCCTTTAGCAGCCGCCAATTCCGTTTCTACATATGTATCCCGCAGGGGACAGCTCAGCCAGTTCGTTTATGGTATGGGCAACACTTCGAAGGAACTGCATACACAGATCAAACTGATTGCACCTACTGATTATAGTGTTATCATACTGGGAGAAACCGGTACAGGTAAAGAATCTGTGGCGCATCTGATACATAGTCAGAGCAGAAGAAAGGATAAGCCCCTGGTGGCTATTGATTGCGGCAGCCTGTCCCGTGAACTGGCCGCCAGTGAGCTGTTCGGGCATGAAAAAGGAGCTTTTACCGGTGCTGTACAGGCAAAGGTTGGCGCCTTCCAGGAAGCGCATGGCGGTACTTTATTTCTTGATGAAATAGGGAACCTGTCTTATGAAGTACAGACTGCTTTACTAAGAACCATACAGGAAAGAGTGATTCGTCCGGTAGGCAGCACCAAAGAAATACATGTGGACATCCGCATTATTGTAGCGTCTAACGAAGACCTGCAGCAGGCCGTTCTGCAGGGCAGATTCCGGGACGATCTGTATTACCGGCTGAATGAATTTACTATCAATGTACCGCCTTTACGTGAACGTAAAGAGGATCTTCCCTTGTTTGTATCTACGTTCAAACAGGTTGTTGAAGATGAGTTGGGAAGAGAATGCGGCCCGTTAGCTGACGATATACTGACTGCCTTTTCCAGTTATTCCTGGCCGGGTAATATAAGGGAACTTAAGAACGTGATGCGGCGTATCTGTCTCTTATCCACGGATAAAGATCCTATCACAACTGAATGCCTCCCGGAGGAATTGCACCCTGCTCCCAGGGAATTGGCCGTGCCGGTAATACCAGGTGAAGCAAACCTGAAAAATGTGACCAGGCAGGCGGAATACCAGAAGATCCTGGATGTACTGCAACAGGTTCGCTTCAATAAATCACAGGCCGCCAGGCTAATGAACATTGACCGTAAGACACTTTATAACAAGCTGCATACTTTGAATATACTGCTGTAAGCGGTGAACATTGAAGGCACTTTTCTACCGTCATTTCAGCTCTTCTATGGTAAATGACTTCTGCCGCCCCTTATATTGTTTTCTGACGTCCTGGATATCTTTCTCTGTTACTTTATCAGCATGATTACTCCAGGCGCTGCGAATAAAACTGAGTACTTCAGCAATGTCCTTGTCTGAGAACTCATCATTACTGCCTATGCCCGGCATATCGCCGCTTATTTCGGGTGCTTTGTATTGTTTGCCGGCTACATTTACAGGACCGGTTAATCCAAACAATACAATGGAGGCAAGGCGATGTTTATCTCCTGTTACGATCTCTGACTGATTCAGTGGTGGCGCCAGGGATTGTATACCGTCACCGTCTGCCCCGTGGCAGGTCTGACAAACGGTTTTAAACAACAAGGCCCCTCTTGGATATGTCTTCTGCAGGCTCTCATTCATGCTGGCCTTTTTGCGGTTTTCGATATCCTTCAATACTTTCTTCAGATGTTTATGCAGCACCAGGGTGCTATCGGGATTCCAGGCAGTCAGCTGTTGCAATAAGGCAGTTTCCTTACCCGCCATCCGGCTGATGATCGCATCTGCTACATATGGATCGTTCGCATATTGTTCTACCAGCTGCGTCTGCAACATGTCAACCTCCTTCTGCAGCTGTGGTGGAAAAGCAGGCAGTAATAAAGCAACATATGGCGCCAGGAAGACATTCTTTTCCATGCCCGCCAGTTCCTGTAACACTTCTTTTCCATTAGCCGCGTTAAGCACAGCCGGCAAGGCTGCCAGGCCCTGCACCTGTGCATATGGGTTTGGCTGATGCAGCATCACCATGATATCTGCCAGTTGTAAGGCGCCCAATCCTTCCAACGTCCATAAGGCGTGTATCTGACCGTTCAGGCTGTCCTTCCGGTGCAGGCGTTCCTTCAGTGCCGGCGCCAGTGAAGTATAGTGATGATCAATGATCATTTGTTGTGCCTTATCCCGTACCCAGCCATTCGGATGATCCAGTAACGCCAGTAATTTACCGGGCTCATTCTCTACCATTACCGGTACCGGTTTCTTACCGACGGGCACTATGCGATAGATGCGTCCGCAGTTCAGGGGATTAGTCAGCTGACGGCTTTTGATCTCCTTTTTAAGGTAAGGTGTCAGATAGGTTTTATGCTGGATAATTCCACGGTACATATCAACGATGTACAATGCCCCGTCAGGACCATCATACAGGCTCACCGGTCTGAAACGCTCATCTGTACTGGCCAGGAACTCATGCCCTGCATAAGCCTGTTGCCCTTTTACGATATAACCGCTGTCTTTTATGAAGTTCCTTTTAATGAGGTTGCCGGAGGGTTCAGCTACAAACACGTTATTATCATATGCCTTGCCCAGCAGACCACCTCTGTATACCAGCGGACCGCAGGCAGCAGTCATATTCCGCAGACGGAGGCTGTCATCCAGCACGCCTTTCATGTATCCCCTGTTCACACCGGTAGTAGCCCTGGAGGGATATACACGGGTATCGGGAACAATCTTCTCGTCGTAACCCGATACATTCTTCTGTTGCTGATTATGAGCGCCCAATCCGGCCGGGAAGTAATCTCCCAGTACATTTTCAGAATTGTTATTATAAAAGAGACGACCGTAGTTATCTTGTGTAATACCCCATTGGCCGCGGAAATGTGTATCTTCTTTCAGCCATTTATCGCCCACCTTACGGTAGCGCTTATCTGATTTGGCGTTGTAGATCCAGTTGTCCATGGCTCTGAGCAAGCCGTTGGGCTGGTGCTCAACATTACCTCCTTCAGTGTATTTATCATCTACCAGCGTACGTTTGCCGGGCTTGTCATTGTTGATCTGCACAAACCACAACTTAGGCGGTTCTGCAATCAGGATACCATTCTCCACGAGACAAATAGCTCTTGGTAGTACAAGCGAGTCCAGGAATACTTCGCGTTTATCCGCCACGCCGTCATGGTCTGTATCTTCCAGGATGACGATTTTTCCGTTTGGGACGTCTTCTCCTGTACCAACGGTATCAGGCATATACCCGGTCATCTCCACCACCCACATACGTCCTTTTTCATCAAATGTCATAGCAACCGGTACCGTTACCAATGGTTCTGCCGCTACCAGCTGCACTTCCAGGCCCTTCTCTACTTCCATATGCGAAATAGCCGTCTTTGCATCCAGTACAGAAGAAACGGCGTATTTCTCACGAATAGCCAATGAGTCTGATGCTTTTGATGATTTCGTGCTGTCGCCATTGTTACATGCTGCCAGCCAAAAGCCGATCCCTAAAAGATAAAACCTGCAACGCATTCTTGTAAATCGATTGTTAAGCTCAAAATATAAATTAAATTAGGAATTTGGAATTATCTTCGTTTTTTATATCATTTTAACGCGCTTATGGGACGTTTCCAAGGAATCTTCGGGATTATCCTCATCCTGGGACTGGCTTACCTGGTTTCCAACAACAGAAAAAAGATCAACATCCGACTGGTAATCAGCGGAATAGGACTGCAGATATTAATCGCTTTACTCATTTTTAAAGTAGGGTTTGTTTTCCGGTTCTTCCAGGGTATTGGCAAGGCCATGGGCAAACTGGAAGATTTCGCCCGTCAGGGTGCTGCATTTGTGTATGGTGGTATTGCGGTAGAAAAATCGCCGGGCACAATCAGTAACTATCTGACCGGCGGATTCGTATTTGCATTTAATATTACGGCAGCGATCATATTGGTGTGCTCACTTGTGGCTATTCTATATCACTTTGGCGTTATGCAGCGCATTGTAGCAGTAATAGCCCGGGCGATGAACTTCGTTATGCGGGTGAGCGGTGCAGAAGCATTGAGTAATGTGGCCAGTGCCTTTGTAGGCCAGATCGAGGCGCAGGTAATGATCCGTCCTTATCTGCCGTATATGACAAAGAGTGAGCTGCTGGCATCTATGAGCGGAAGCCTTGCCTGTATAGCCGGGGGGATCCTGGTGGTATATTCCAATATGGGTAAAGCGGCAGGTATGGATATCGCTCCTATGCTCATTACGGCCAGCCTGATGGCAGCACCGGGTGCACTGGTGATCTCCAAGATCGTTTTTCCTGAAACAGAAGAATCACAGACCATGGGTAAGGTGAAACTGGAAGTAAAAAGCCAGTATGTGAATGTGATTGATGCGATCACCCACGGGGCCGGCGATGGTTTTAAGATAGCCATGAACGTGATCGCTATGATCATCGGGTTTGTGGCTTTGATCGCTTTCCTGGACTGGGGACTGCTGAAGATAGGTCAGCTGCTGCACCTGGACTTTGCGCTGAGCTTAAATTGGATCTTCGGTAAACTCTTCTATCCTGTTGCCTGGGCAATGGGGGTACCTGACCAGGATGTAAACAGTGTGGCTACACTGCTGGGACAAAAACTCAGCATCAATGAATTTATCGCATTCAAGAACCTTACAGATAAGGCAGTACCTGTAATAACAGACAAGGGATTACTGATCGTGAGTATCGCGATCTGTGGTTTTGCTAACTTCAGTAGTGTGGGTATGCAGATAGGTGGTATCGGTGTGCTGGCACCAGAAAGGCGTAGCGATCTGGCCAGCCTGGGTTTAAAAGCGCTCTTCTGCGGAACGCTGGCATCTTATTTATCAGCTACCATTGCAGGAATACTGATTTAAGTAGGTACAAACAAATACTAACAAAATCCGCCTTATCATCTTCCGGTATCCGGGTTGATGATAAGGCGGAGCTCTTTTATAGTATCAATCAGAAACCTAATCTCTTTATCAGGTCAGCCAGTACTGCATCCCAGCTATCCAGCTGTCCTTCTTCAGTTCTCACCTCTTTCATTTCGGAGGCAGTCCTGATCTTTTCAACAACATTAGCAGCCAGTTTACGGAGTGCTGGTGTTGCCAGCAGCTGCAGTGAATCCAGGTTATCCAGCGGATCTTCCGGAAAATCTTCACTGGCCTTACCAGATAGTGCGGCAACCACTTCTGCAGCAGCCAAGGCGTCTTCGCATTCGGATGTATCCAGTACGCCATCCTTGTTAAGAGTGAACTGCAATGTGTCGGCTACCATGCCGCCATCTTTGTTGTCCATCATTTCAAATACCCAGTCTTGCGAGCCATCATTTTCGAAGTTTCTGGTACCCCATGTGCCCATGATATGTAGTTTTTTTGGTTTGCTTTTATTGATGATTAACTTAATTAAGGCTCCTGAAATCCACAGGTACCAGCTTACTCACACCCGGTTCCTGCATGGTAACCCCGTAGATCACATCCACAGCCGCCATTGTCTGCTTATTGTGCGTAACAATAATGAACTGCGAATTGTCAGAGAACTTACGGATCATATTGGTGAATTTACCTACGTTGGCATCATCCAGCGGCGCATCCACCTCATCGAGGATACAGAATGGCGCTGGTTTGATCAGGTAAATGGCAAACAGCAAAGCTGTCGCTGTCAGTGTCTTTTCACCCCCACTCAGCTGTGTAATAGCTGCCGGACGCTTACCCTTTGGTTTGGCAATAATTTCGATACCAGTATCTGCCAGGTTTTCAGGATCGTTCAGAATCATATCACACTGATCTTCTTCAGTGAACAATGCCTTAAATACACGTACGAAGTTTTCCTTCACCTGGTTGAATGTATCCAGGAATTTCTGGTTAGCCGTTGCCTCCACTTCCTGGATCGTAGCCATCAGAGATTCCTTGGCGGTTACCAGGTCATTCTTCTGCTCCAGTATAAACTCATAACGTTTCTTCATTTCCTGATAGGCTTCGATAGCTGTAGGGTTGATCTCCCCCATGTTTTCAAGGCGCTTCTTCAGTCGCTCGGCACTTCCCTGCAATTCATCCACAGGCAATGTAGAACTACGCTGTTCATCAATGATCTCATCCAGGTTCACTTTGAACTCTACACTCAGCCTTTCCTTCATGGATGCCAGCTGCAACTTCAGTTCATTCACCTTGTCTTTGATCACCGTCAGCGACTGTTCCAGCTGCTCTTTGGCACGCTGGCGTGCACGCAGACTGCTTTCTTTTTCCTGCAGCTGGTTACGGAAGTTGTAGTATTCCTGGTCCTTTTCATTCAGGTCTTTCTCTTCTTCTTCTTTACGGCGGAACAGGTCTATCAATCCGTCTTCTGCTGCGCCCAGCTTGTCTTCTGCAGCGGCAATATTTGCGACTGCATCTTCCAGCTGTGCTTTATTACTGGTGATCTGCGCATGCAGATCTGTTAATTGTTTGCGTTTGAATTCCAGTTCCTGCTTCAGGGCCTGCACCTTACTTTGCTGACGCGTATGCTGCAGGTTCTGGTTGTTGAACTGTACGTTAGCCTGATTGAACTGCTGCTCTGCTTCTGTAGCTGCTCTTTCCGCTGCTACAATGCTATCATGCAATGCATGCACCTTATCGTTCAGGTCTTCCAGTTCTTCCTTCACTCCGGAAATGCTCTCCTGGTTGGCCGCCAGAGAATCCTGCATTTCGAGCAGGCGCTTGTCGCTGGATTCTACCAGGTGACGGAAGTTCTCAATACGGTTCTGCAATCCGAACACCTGGTTATTCAACTGGTTGATCTTCTCACGGGCGGCATTGATATTATTCTCATTCAACTGGCTGTTGTATCCCAATACCTGGTTGTGTTTATCCTGGATCTGCTGACGCAGGCTAGCCACTACTTCTTCCAGCGCCTTGATCTCTTCATCCAGTTTTTCCAGGTTCTTGGCACGTCCAAGTTTCTTTCCTTCGAACAGCCCTACGGAACCACCACTGAAACTGTACCTGCCACGGTTCATTCTACCGCTCTTTTCTATCACCAGGATATCCTGGTCTGCCAGCTGACTGAATTCCAGGTTGCTGATATCGTCGGTGATAAATACTTTCCCCAGCAGATAGTTACCCAGTCCTTTGTAACGCTCTTCCAGTTCTACTACCTGCAGGGCAGGAATAGCGCCCGGAGGAGTGAACAGGCTTCCACCCTGTTGGTGGAACTGGTCCAGAATAAAAAAGTTTGCCTTACCTTTCTTGTTATCATCCAGTAAGCGGATGGCCTGCACTGCCTCTGCTGCATTATTTACAACATAGTAGTTAAGATAAGGTTCAAGCAGATTCTCCACGCAGGTGCGGTATTCTTCTTTACAGAAGAAAATGTCACTCAGGATAGGCGCATTATTATTCCAGTCTGTATTCTTTTTGAGGAACTTGATACTTTCAGGATAACCTTCCAGGCTATCCACGAGGGATTTCAACAGGTCATATTCATTCTTCTTCTGGTCCAGCGTACGGTTCTCATCTACCAGTTTATCGCGCAGACCTTCTATTTCGCCCTGGGTGGCCAGGATCTTTCCTTTGGTCTCTTCCTGAAAAGCGATCATATCTTCCAGGTCTGCTTTCTGGTCCTGCAGCGTTTCCTGGAGCCCGACTTTCTCTTCTTCCAGTTGCGTGATCTGCAGCTGACGACCGGCCTTTTCATCCTGTAACTGCTGTATACTGCGTTGCAGGTTCTGTACGGAGGTATCGGCTACTGCCACTTTCTTTTCCGCTTCGAACTGCTGCCGTTGCCATTGTTGCTGATCGCGGCGCAGGGTTTCAAGCGACAGCTTTTTCTGGTTGAAGGCTTCCTTCTTCTCATCCATCATCTCCTGCAATCCTTCCAGCTGATCCTGTAGGGACTCAAATGCTTCCTGCTCTTCTTCTACCTGTGTCTCGGTGAAGGCGATGGAATCTGTCAGGCCCTGCAACTGTCCTTCTGCATTGCTGAGGAAGTGACTGATGTTGCGCTCCCGCTCTTTCAGGTAGGTGAGCTGCTGGCTGGCCAGGTTTTTATCGTTTTCCTTGGTACGGATGGTCGATACCAGTTCATTAAAAGATTTCTGCAATACCTGCAGTTCTCTTTCCTTCGCTACGAAATGCAGTTTATCTTCCTCCACGCTGGCCTCTTCAGATGCAATCTCTGTTTCCAGGGCCATTTTCTTATCACTTTCCGCCTGTTGTTCATCTGTCAGCTCTTTAAAAGTGACATTGAATCCTTCCAGGGCGGCTTTCGCCAGTTCTATACTGATCTCGCGATATTCTTTTTTGATCTCGTAAAAGCGTTCAGCCTTACGTGCCTGGGCTTCTACGGTCTTCAGGTTGTTATTGATCTCAAACAGCAGGTCCTCAATACGGTTCAGGTCACCCTCCGTAGCATCCAGCTTGGATTTGGCTTCCTTTTTACGCGTTTTATAGATGGAGATACCGGCAGCCTGTTCCAGCATGCGGCGGCGGCTGTTCTCTTTATCCTTGATGATATCGTCCACCATACCCAGCTCAATAATGGCGTAGGAGTCAGTACTCACACCGGTATCCATAAACAGGTTATGGATATCTTTCAGACGACAGGCCACATCGTTCAGACGGTACTCGCTATCGCCGTTCTTGTAAAACTTGCGGGTAATGGTAACGGTGGTGAATTCGGTTGGCAATACATTGCGGGTGTTCTCGAACGTGAGGCTCACTTCAGCCATACCGCTGGCTGAGCGTGTTTTGGAGCCATTAAACACCAGTCCTGACTGATTCTCCGAACGCAGGTTACTGATCTTATGCTCGCCGATCACCCAGCGGATAGAGTCTATGATATTACTTTTGCCACAGCCGTTGGGGCCAATAACCCCTGTTACCCCCTCATCGAAGTGTAATACGGTTTTGTCAGCAAAACTTTTGAAGCCTTTGATTTCTAATGTCTTTAAACGCACAATTGCTTTGCTTTGTTTTTTTAAGCCGTCAAAGATAACTATGATTTCTCTGATTTATGACCAGGATTTACCTAATCATACTATAATAATGCATTTTTACCAGACCATTTATCTCCTTTTTCTGATAATCAGTATCTTAATCCTAACCTGTTATCTTTATTTTTCCAAAGAAAACAGTAATTTATCAGACAACCATGTCCCGGTTAGAATTTAATTATACACAGTTGTGTATAAATTGCAGTGAAATGATGGATCAGCGGGCTGCAACCGTAGCATATATTTAACCGACATACCGTGAACAGCAAATTGCCGTGCGCATAGACTAGCATTCTTTTTGCTTATCAGCGATTTAAATAACTTTGCATATATTAAATTTTTCAGATGCGGCATTGGGTTCAGGAAGTCAGGAATTTCATTTACAGTTATCATTTCAGCACCGGATTACGTACTACCATTAGTGTGGTAGTTCCCTCGGTAGTATTCTCCCTGATGGGCGACCTGCCCATGGGCATTGAGCTCTCCCTCGGTGCACTGGCTACCGCGCTGTCAGACGTTCCCGGTACTGCGCTTCATAAGCGGAATGGTATCCTGACCGCCATTGCTTTCATCTTCTTCACAGCTGTAGGCACCAGTATGGTCGCGCCTTATCCGCTTCTCATGACAGGCTGGATCCTCGCCTGTTGCTTTGCTAACGGTATGCTGCTGGTATATGGCAACCGCGGAGGTAACATTGGTATCGCCTGTTTACTCGTGATGGTATCCATACTCGGAGAAACGCCTGTCGGTCCCGCCCAGGCCATCATTCATAGCCTGCTTATTCTGGCAGGAAGTGTCTGGTACGGATTCCTGGCCCTCCTGCTCTGGCAGATCCGTCCTTACCTGAGCGTACAGCAGATGCTGTCTGAATGTATCGTGGAAACCGCCCGTTACCTGGAAGAACGAGCAGGATTTTACGATAAGGGAGCAGATAAAAATCTGGACGAGATCTATAAATCAGTACTGGCCCAGCAGGTGGTGGTGAGTGAAAAACAGGAAGCCGTTCGTGAACTATTGCTCAAACGCCGATCCTCACAACAGGGGTCTACGAGTATCAATAAAAGTATGGTGCTCATTTTCCTGGATATTGTAGATCTCCAGGAACAGATCATGGCTTCACAGACGGATTACCAGGGCCTGCATAAGGATTTCGGGGAAATGGATATCCTGGAAAAATTCCATGCCCTTATCCTTCAGTTTGTATCTGAATTACAGGTGATCGGGACTGCTGTAGCAGCGGGACAACGTTCCCTGCCCAAAGCCAATCTCCGGCGCGAAATAGAGAAAGTACAGCATGCCATTGCGGAAATCCGCAGAACCTTGCCAACGTTCCAGGAACGTACCCGGCTTATTGCCCTCACCAATATCCTGCATAATCTCCAGGATATGACACAGCGCATTTACAATCTGCACCGGCTCACCAGGCTGGAAAGGGTAAAAGATGAGGTCATTGACCCACGTATACAGTTGTCCAGTTTCACTACGCGTAACCGCTATGACCTGGAAACGCTAACGAACAACCTGACCTTCCGTTCACACATTTTCCGGCATGCCCTGCGCGTGAGTATTGCGGCAGTAACCGGCTATCTGCTTGGACAGGTGTTTCACCTCGACAGGGTGTACTGGGTACTGCTGACTATCGTCGTCATCCTGAAACCGGGCTTTGGCATCAGTAAAACGCGGAGCTTTCAACGTATTATCGGAACTATTACCGGAGCATTATTTGCCGCCGGCGTATTGTTCCTGACCAATAATCCCACCCTCATCTTTATCCTGATGCTGATCTGTATCCTGGGCGCCTATAGTTTTATGACGCAGCAGTATACGATTAGCGTATTTTTCACCACACCATTTGTCATTTTCCTCCTGCACTTCCTGCATCCTGCACACCTGCAGAATGCGGAGCTCCGCGTGCTGGATACCTTTATAGGCGTAACTATCGCCTTCCTTGCCAGCCTCCTGTTGTGGCCAAGCTGGGAACACAATTACGTGCCGAGTTATATGACCAAAATGGCGCAGGACAATGCCCGTTATTTTGACCAGGTTATGAGGCTGTATACCGGGAAGGAATTTGTGATGAATGATTATAAACTGGCAAGAAAGGATACCAATGTAAGTGCGGCCAACCTGATGTCGGCCTTTCAGCGGATGTTGTCTGAACCTAAAAGTAAACAGCTACATGGCTCGGAGGTTTACCATTTCGTGGTATTGAGCCATTCTATCATGTCGCATATAGCGGCGCTGGCTAACTATGGCCTGCTGCACGGCGTTCATTTCCCCAAGCCGGAATATAAACTGATCAACCAGTACATGTGCCAGCACTTTGATTGTATCAGCAAACTGCTGGAAGACCCAACGTATAAATCTGCCCAGCTGCCTGCCAGCATTGAAGCTTTTGAGACACTGGAAGTGGAACTGGAAAGCCTTTACCAGCGTAGACAGGAAGAGATCAACCAGGGCAAGGGCGAAACACCTGTGCGTGAAGAAATGCTGGAAACGAAGATGGTTCGCGACCAGCTGCACGCTATGTTCTCATTGCTGAAAGATATGAAGAAGACGATCGATAAGACTATTGCTGATAAATAATCCCAAACTGGTCGCTCAGCGGATCTATATGTTCCAGTATTACGTCAAAGAATGCCGGTCCCTGATGCACATACCAGGGCATAAAGTTCTCCTTCCTTTCCTGTAAAGAATTGGCTGGGAACAATCTTGCCTTCAGGTTGCGGATCTGCTCCGTTTGCCAGCCGAATTTCTTCTTTTCAGCCTTCAGGAACTTGTGCTCCAGCTTTCCGATAGATTTCACGGCACGGGTACGCTCTGCTGCTACAGAAGCCTCCAGCGTTATATCAATTTCCCTTGCTTTCAATACCAGATCGTCAAACAATTTCTCCACCGCTGCATACTCGTCTTTTAACACCAGTGAAGCATTTGTATGCTCCTGCACAAAGCGGTTCACCAACTCCTCCGTATCTTCGAAAAGATCAGTGATAGTCAGTCCGAGCTTCCGCAGGCGCTCCTGTGAGAAACCATCTGTGAGCAGGAAGGAATTACGCAATATCAGGGCAGGGTATGGCACCCTGTAATAAGCAAACAACTGTTTCAATTCCAGCCAGTAAGCAATCTCACCGCCACCGCCAATGAAAGCGATGTTCGGCAGGATGGTTTCCTGCAGCATACCACGCAATATCACATTAGGGCTGAATCTTTCAGGATGTTCCTCCAGTTCCTTCTCCAGGCTGGCAGCGGTAAATTCCACCGGCAGGTGTAATACCTTCCAGGTATCTCCCACCTGTACAATCCGTTCCCGGGATGTCTCTGTCAGGTAGAACAGGTTAATCTCCCGGGGATTGGCCTGTACTTTATGATGTTTAGAGAGTTGTTCAATTGTTTCATTGACGATCCTGAAAGAATGCTGGTTAAACAGCTCGTCCTTCATAACAGGCACGAACAGTTTTTTCAGCTTCGGATTATCCGGTACCAGTACCACCAGACCATAACGGCCAAACAATTCGTTGACCAGGTAAAGCGTAGCTTCCTGAATATTTGAGTGACCGAGATAAGCCTTCTTTAACAGCTCAATCAGTTCTTCAGAATGAGCCCCATACCCAAGCGCATCCTTCACTTTTACAATCAGTTCCTCAAAACCGTCCGGCTGCATACGTCCCACGGCACCCTGCTGGTCAGTTGGCCAGGTGATGGTTTTGCCGTCGATGTATACATGTCCCAGTTCATCCAGGTCGGCATCTTCGCTCCCCATGTAGTATACAGGCACGAAATTATACTGCGGATATTGCGACCTGAGCTGATCAGCTAACTTAATGGTTTGCAATATCTTGTAGACGAAGTATAAATAACCGGTGAAGATGTTTGGCTGGTGAGCCGTGGTGACGGTGAAGGTCTGCTGGTCCAGCAGGCTGTTAATATTGTGGCGGACACTCTCAGTAATGTCCAGTCCCTGGTATTGTTCCTGCAGTGCAGCTACCAGGACATCCCGCTGTTGTGAGAAAAGCTTTTTCTCCCGTATAACTACCTCAAAATCAGGATGTACTGGAGAATATTTATAAAAAGGTCGGAGATTAGGATGCTCGGCCAGAAAATCTATTACCAATTGATTGAAATACCCGGTTTTACCATACGGGATATGACTTACAGGTTGCTCCATACGCTAAGCGCTGATTCTTTTGATGCACGAAGGTATGGAATGAATCACGAATCATCAATTACGAATTACGAATGGTTAAAATATAGAAGGAGCGGAAGAAGCTTTCAAGTGAAACCTGACCTCCCGGCGCTGTAGGAGCCATTCATGATGAACAAACCATCAATCGGCTCCGTCAGGAGCCGCCGTGTTTGTAGCGCGGGGTGATAACCCCGGGAATCGGACGGGGTGATAACCCCGGGGAATCGAACGGGGTGATACCCCCGGGGAATCGGATGGGGGTGATAATCCCGGGGATTCGGATGGTGATCCCCCTAATAAAAATGCCGCGAAACATCTCCGCGGCATTTTTATCTGTTATATCAGATTATCTGTTAGATCACAAATCCATCAGGCAACACCATCCCGTTCTTGATCACCACAATACCATCCTTCACTGCATACAGCTCATGATCACCATCAGGCAACACACTTCCCCCCACATTGATCAGCACATTATTCCCAATACTACAATTCTTATCTATGATCGCATTATTGATACGGCAATTATCCCCGATTCCCATCGGCGGATGCCCCTTAGCCTGCGCCTTCTCCAGGTCTTCCAGGGTCTGATAGAAATCACTTCCCATCACATAGCTGTTAGTGATCACAGAGTTCCGGCCAATACGGGTCCTGATTCCCACCACACACCGTTCCAGGTGACTGTCGAGAATGATACTACCATCAGAGATAACAGTATTCTTCAGGGTACCGGAGATCTTCGCAGGCGGCAGCATACGTGCGCGGGAATAAATGATCTGGGACTCATCGAAGAGGTTGAACTTCGGTATCTCATCTGTCAGACCAAGATTCGCTTCCCAGAAAGAACTGATATTACCAATATCTGTCCAGTAGCCCGTATACTGATAGCTCACTACTTTCATATCAGCATTGATAGCATAAGGGATCAGTTCCTTACCGAAGTCAGTAGACGCTGCCTGACCATTCAGCAGGTCGTACAGCGTCTGGCGACTGAAGATATATATACCCATGCTCGCCAGGTAGACCCGCCCCTCGTACTGCATTTCCTCACTCACCGGAGAAGCCCAGGGAGCTAATACATCCTGTTTGGGCTTTTCTGTAAAGGAAGTGATCATACCCTGGTCATCCGTTTTCAGGATGCCAAAGTCGGAAGCGTCCTTTGCATTCACCGGGATGGTGGCAATGGAAACCTCTGCCTGACTTTCTATATGGTGCTGCAGCATTTCGCGGAAATCCATCTGGTAGAGCTGGTCGCCGGAAAGGATGAGCACATATTCAAATTCGTAGTTGTCGATATGATGGAGACATTGACGCACGGCATCAGCAGTACCCTGATACCAGGTCGGGTTGTCGGGCGTCTGTTCTGCCGCCAGGATATCTACGAACGCCTTACTGAAATGGCTGAAATGGTAAGTATTTTTGATGTGCTTATTCAGTGACGCAGAGTTGAACTGTGTCAGCACGAAAATACGGTTCATATCGGCGTTCAGGCAATTCGAAATGGGAATATCCACGAGCCGGTATTTACCCGCTACCGGTACGGCGGGTTTGGAGCGCTTGCGCGTAAGGGGATAGAGACGGGTGCCGGATCCGCCACCTAAGATAAGGGAGATAACTGCGTTAGACATATATTACGATTCTTTGTTTCAGTTTTTGGGTGCTGGTCTTTTCATTACTATTGAGCTGTATAATTGCAGATACTCTGCAGCTGCAGAATCCCAGGAGTGGTCTAACTGCATAATGGTTTTGCAGATATCGTGCAATTTTTCAGTGTCGTTGTACAACTCAACAGCACGGCCTACAGCAAGGCAGGCATCCCATGCAGCAGCATGTATAAAACGGATGCCAAATCCGTTAGGGTCACCGAAGTCTGTCACTGTATCTTTCAATCCTCCTACACTGCGAACAATGGGAACTGTGCCATAACGCAAAGCGTACATCTGGTTCAATCCGCATGGTTCCACCCGGCTTGGCATCAGCAGGAAGTCGCTGCCTGCGTAAATTCTGTGCGACAACGCTTCGTCATATCCAAACTGCACATTAAAATTGGCTTCGGTATATATTCTAGTCTGTTGCAATGACCATTCCACATGTGGATCTCCACTTCCCAACAATAGAAAATTCACTTGTTGTTTCTGCTCAAAGATGGACCTGCCAATGATATCCGGCAGCAGGTCTGCTCCTTTCTCCCCTACGAGACGGCCAATAAAGGATATCAGCGGGAGTTCAGGATTGAGTTTAAACTGTTCACATAATTGTTGCTTTATGTCGCGCTTTCCTTCAATAAATGTCTGTTGATCGTAATTGACTGGTAGCATGGGGTCTGTAGCCGGGTCCCATACTACAGTGTCTATACCGTTCAATATACCAACAGCTTTACCCCTTTCATAGTTCAGTAAATCCTCTAAACCATTGGCGCCGGTATATAATTCTTCGAGATAATTGGGTGATACTGTTGTGACCCGCCAGGCGCATTTAATGGCCGCGGCAAGTGGGTTAATAGCGCCTTCCCAGCCGAGTAATCCGGCCTTCCAGAGATCGAAGCCTGGTAACTGGTATAACCTGTCCCAGCCAAACTGTCCCTGGTATTGGGCATTATGTATCGTTAAAACAGTGGCAATATTTCTTAAACGCTCATATTTGTAAGCATGGGTCATCATGAATGGGATCAGTCCTGTGTGATGATCGTGTACATGCACTACATCCGGCTGATGCTGCCATTCATTCAGCCAGTCCAGTACAGCTACCTGGAAGGCCATAAAGCGTTCTGTATCGTTCCAATAGCCATACACTCTTTCCGTGTCCAGCAGTCCCGGGATGTCGACCATATAAAGGTCAAACCCAAGCAGGTTGGTAACCTCCCTCCATACATTGAAGTGGTACCAATTGTGTCCTAACCAGCAACCACCCTGATGTACCAGTTCGAATTCGTGTGTGTGAAAGAACCGGGTATTGTAAGCGGGCATCACCACCTTGGCTATATGCCCTGCCTGCAACTGGTACTTGGGCAAAGCCCCTACCACATCTGCCAGACCTCCTACTTTGGCTACAGGGTAACACTCCGCGCTAACGTGTAAAATCTCCATGCTAAACGATTATATCTGTTTCTTTTAAATTACCTTGTAAAAAGCATATTACAAAGGATTATCCAAACTTTATTTGAGTGCGCCCATCCTGCAATACGCTGCTGATTTAAATCCTGAAGTGCAGTGTAATTTAAACCAATCTCTTTATATAACATCAAATTTAAACAAGCGTTTTTTTAATGCGCCCGTTACAGTTAGCCTCCTGTTATTTGTCCCATTATCCCCTCATATGGGGCAGGCCAGCCCCGGAGTGCGGAATAGTCCGTATAAAAGCATAATGCATTACCTTCGGAGAAAGATTCACTTCACTATGGATTTTGGTCGTGTTGATCCGGCTCTGCTGGATGAAATAGATTTTAAACTGCCGGCTGAACCGGCCTTTAATAAAACGGTCTTAAAAGGGAAACCGCTTAAGCAACCAAAGATCTACCTGGGCTGCGCCAAATGGGGCCGTAAGGAATGGATCGGAAAGATCTATCCCAAAGGCACCAAAGAAGCCAACTTCCTGGATGAATATGTGCATCACTACAACAGCATTGAGCTGAATGCCACCCATTACAAGATCTATGGTCCTGAGGCCATAGAAAAATGGGATGTCCGCGCCCAGGGAAAGGATTTTAAATTCTGTCCCAAGGTACCACAGTCCATCAGCCACTACAGCAACCTGATAGATGCCAGCCTCCAGACCACTTCCTTCCTGGAAGGTATCCTCGCTTTTGGCGATCACCTGGGGCCCATCTTCCTGCAGGTCAGCGATAAATATTCTCCGAAAAGAAAAGATAACCTCTTCCGCTACCTGGAAAGCCTGCCCAAGGATCTCCAGTTCTTCCTGGAAGTGCGTCACCCCGACTGGTTCAGTGATGCTACCACCAGGGAGGAACTATTCAGCACCCTGCATAAACTTAATGTAGGAGCTGTGATTACAGATACTTCGGGACGGCGGGATTGTGCGCATATGTATATGCCTGTTGCCAAGGCCTTTATCCGTTTTGTGGGTAACAGCCTTCATCCTACCGATTATACCCGTGTCGACGACTGGGTGAACCGTATGCATTACTGGCTGCAACATGGCCTGAAAGAGCTGTATTTCTTCATGCACATGCACGATGAGGCTTATTCCCCGGAACTGACCGTCTACCTGGTAGACAAATTCAAAGAGGTGACCGGCATCCAGTTGCAGAAACCGATGTTTATCGCCCAGCAGAATACGCTGTTCTGATGCCGGCCCGGCATACGGTGGCAAATGGAATATGATTCCAAATATAGCAGCAGTAACTGCCCCAATTGGAACATAATTCCAATTGTAGTTGTGTCCCAACTTTCTAAATATTAATTTTACTCTCTGAAAAGGGAAGTTTAATAATATGCGAGAACAGCTTAGGGACTTGGCCCGTGATCTGACGGGTACATTATATGACGATGACACCATGCGTACCCTATACGCCACCGATGCATCAGCCTACCGTGAAATGCCATTGGCCGTGGCGATTCCGGCAAACGAACAGGATATAAAAACTTTGATCGCTTTCGCCCGCGCCAATAAAACCTCACTCATTCCCCGTACTGCCGGTACTTCCCTCGCAGGACAGGTAGTCGGAAACGGGATTATAGTAGATGTTTCAAGAACTTTCACTAAGATATTGGAAATCAACACAGAAGAACATTGGGTAAGGGTACAGCCAGGCGTCATCAGAGATGAGCTGAACATGTTCCTGAAGCCCTATGGCTTCTACTTCGGACCAGAAACCTCTACTGCCAACAGGGCGATGATCGGGGGAATGGTTGGCAATAACTCCTGTGGTTCCAACTCGGTGGTATACGGTAGTACCCGTGAACACCTGCTGGAAGTAAAGGCAATTCTCAGCGACGGGTCAGACGTGGTCTTCAATTCCATTTCGGCCGACGAGTTCCATGCCCGCTGTGAAAAGAATGACAACAGCCTGGAAACAACGGTTTACCGGCAGATCCGTACCTTATTGGGTAACCATACCAACCAGGAAGAGATCCGCAGGGAATTTCCCAAACCCAGCATTACCCGCCGCAACACGGGGTATGCCATCGACCTCCTGCTGGAAACGGCCCCCTTTACTGCCGGTAAGGAAGACTTCAACTTCTGTAAACTGATTGCAGGTTCCGAAGGTACCCTCGCTTTCCTGACAGAGATCAAACTGAACATATCACCATTGCCGCCCAAAGAAACCGGGCTGCTCTGCGTGCACTTCAATAACATCGATGAGTCCCTGCGCGCCAATATTATTGCTATGCAATATAAACCCAGCGCCAGTGAACTGATTGACCACTACATCCTGGAATGTACCAAAGACAATATTGAGCAGAGCAAGAACCGCTTCTTTGTGCAGGGCGATCCGGGCGCAATCCTCGTAGTGGAATTCTGCCGTGATACCCGCGAAGCTATTACGGAAGTTGCCAATCGTCTCATTGCCGAATTACAGGCCGCCGGACTGGGTTATCACTTCCCCCTGCTGTTTGGTGAAGACACCAAAAAGATCTGGACCCTGCGTAAAGCCGGTCTGGGACTGCTGAGTAACCTGCCGGGCGACGAGAAAGCCGTTCCCGTGATCGAGGATACCGCTATCGATATTGATGATCTTCCGGCTTATATCCGCGACTTCAACGATATCCTGAAGCAATATGGCCTCTATGCCGTTCACTATGCGCATGCCGGCAGTGGTGAGATCCACCTCCGTCCCATCATCAACCTGAAAACAGAAGAAGGAAATCTCCTGTTCAGGAAGATCGCAGAAGAAATAGCTACCCTCGTAAAGAAATATAAAGGCTCTCTCAGTGGAGAACATGGCGATGGTCGTTTGCGCGGTGAGTTCATCCGCCAGATGATCGGGGAGAAAAACTATACCCTTTTACGTGAGTTGAAATATACCTGGGACCCGGAAAATATCTTCAATCCAAATAAGATCGTTGATACGCCGAGCATGAACAGCATGCTGCGTTATGAACCCGGACAAAAGGCGCCTCAGCTGAAGACTGTGTTCCACTTCCCGGAACAAACCATTCTTCAACATGCGGAGCAGTGTAATGGTTCCGGCGATTGCCGTAAGACCGAAAAGAGTGGTGGTACCATGTGTCCCAGCTACATGGCTACACGCAATGAAAAAGATACCACCCGCGCCAGGGCGAATATCCTACGTGAGTTCCTGACACATTCCAATAAAGAGAACCGTTTCGATCATAAAGAGATCTACGAGGTACTGGACCTCTGCCTGGCTTGTAAAGGCTGTAAATCAGAATGTCCGTCTAACGTAGACATGGCCAAGCTGAAAATGGAATTCCTCCAGCATTATCACGATGCCAATGGTGTTCCGTTCAGGGCAAAACTGATCAGCAATTTCACCCGCCTGAATGGCCTGGCTACTATAGCGCCGGGTATTTATAACTGGATGGTGAATACAACGCTTACTGGCAACCTGATTAAGAAGACTTCCGGCTTTGCGCTGAAACGCTCCCTGCCGGAGCTGCAGTCCACCACCCTCAGAAGCTGGTTCAAAAAACAATGGCCACGTGAAAGGACAGCGCTATCATCCGTTAAGAAAAAGGTATACCTCTTCTGCGACGAGTTTACCAATTTCAATGATACGCATATCGGTATCAAAGCAGTGAAACTGTTGCATCGCCTAGGCTATGATGTACAGATGATCGAACATCCTGAAAGCGCCCGCGCCTGGATGTCAAAAGGCTTACTACGCAAGGCCCGCAACTTTGCAGAAGAAAACGTACGCATCTTCAGTGAGATCATTAATATGGAAGTGCCTTTACTGGGTGTGGAACCTTCTGCTATTCTCAGTTTTCGGGATGAATATCCTGACCTGGTAAGGGAAGAGCTGAGAGAAAAAGCCAAAAAACTTTCTCCGAATGTATTCCTGGTAGATGAATTCCTGAGTAAAGAAGCTGCAGCCGGCAATATTCCTGCTACACTCTTTACCAGCGAGAAAAGGCAGATCAAACTGCATGGTCACTGTCAGCAGAAAGCCTTGTCTACGCCGCTGCACAGTAAGAATATCCTGTCATTACCTGCCAACTATTCTGTGGAGATCATTCCTTCCGGCTGTTGTGGTATGGCCGGTTCTTTCGGTTATGAGAAAGAGCACTATGATCTCTCTATGCAGATCGGTGAGCTGGTATTATTCCCGGCAGTGCGTAATGCGGCTGAGGAAACAATCATTGCCGCTCCCGGCACCAGCTGCAGGCACCAGGTAAAAGATGGTACCGGCCGTAAGTCTATGCACCCGGTAGAGATCCTGTATGATGCATTAGTATAACTACAGCTTATGTACAATATAAAAGGCAGACCCATTACAGGTCTGCCTTTCCGTTTTTAAACACAAATGGCAAATTACAACCTGATCGTGGCAGGTAAATATTTTGCTATAAGATCCTCATAGTATGGCTTTAATTCGCTTATAACCGGAGGTTTTGGACTCTTTGAATAGAGATCGTACGGATTGAATTTCTTCACCCATTCAAACATTTCATAATCGTGCTCACTCATCAGATGCGCATAAGCGTCTTCACGATGCTGTGCATAGAAAGAGTGATAGCGGATCATGTATAATGCCGGTTCAGGCATATAATCCTTCACCATCTGGTAAAGATATTCGTCATGTCCCCATGACATGTCCACCTGATTCAGTCCGCAGTTGGGACTATATACACCGTATTTGGTATTATAACGTTCATCCTTTGCATCAGGATTGTCTGCAAAGAATTCAGGATATACTATTTTATCGGAGTGCTGGCAGCCTACCGGGAAGGTATCCCCCACTACAGCCCATTGTGGTTCTCCAAAAAGGCAAAGCACCTTGCCCATATCATGAATGAAGCCGGTCAGTACAAACCAGTCAGGATGACCATCGGCCCTGATCGCTTCAGCCGTTTGCAGCAGGTGTTGTAACTGGTCCAGTTCGATGTCAGGATCAGAATCGTCCACGAGGGTATTGAGGAACTCCATTGCACCCCAAACCGGCATTTCTTTTCTGCTGAAAGCCAGGAACTCTTTTTTCTTCTCCTGTACGAAATCGTAGGTCTGGTATTTATGATTCAGCCGGTAGAACTCACGCACGGTGTCTCTGCCCGGATTGTCATAATTCCTGTATTCCTCTTTGGATTTAGCTGTTTCCGGCACACCTGGCTCGGGATAGCGTAACACTACATCGTCTTCCCATTGCTCTATGCTCTGCAATGGATTTAATTGTTCACCGGAAAAGTTGTTTGAGCTCATAATTCGTGGATTGAATGTTGGAGAATAATAGCTAGTCTGCACTTCCAATTTACGGATTTCAATCGATTTCCACAAATAATATATGGGGGAAATTGGAGGGGCCTCATTCCGTTTTCCCGGGGCAGAAAACCCCAGGTGCCAATATGGACATCCCCGGTGAACGGAATGGTTTTCACCCGCGATGAAAAAAGGCGTCTGCTAATGCGGACGCCTTTTCCATAAATATGGTATTGTTAAATGACTACCAGAATACGGTATACAAAGCTGCCAGTATTCCCATAATGATCACGCTTCCTGCAATAAAGGCCGGAGAGCTCCTGAACAAAGACGTATCAATTTCTATCACACGTTTCTGCTCCTTGCTCCTGTTGTCTGCCAATGTGATGATGATCATCAGTAACACCAGCACTACAAACACTATCGTCATACGGTCAAGGAAGGGAATTTCATATATGCCGCTTTCATTAGGCACCGCCAGCCCCAGGCTATACAGGGGAGACAAGTCCGTCCATAAAGGCAGGAATTTTAGTATGGTAGACAATGGTATTGTCAGTACTGCCGCCACCAGAGCCGCTGTGGAAGTGGTTCGTTTCCAGAAGAAGCCCAGCAGGAAAATAGCCAGTACGCCCGGGGAAATGAAACCTACGTAATCCTGGATAAACTGGTAAGCCTGATCCAGCGTTGATAATGCCGGAGCTACCAGGCTGGCAATCACCATGGCCACGATCACCGTGATACGGCCTACTTTCACCAGCTGCTTCTCACTAGCCTCTTTATTGAAATAACGATGATAAATATCCAGGGAGAAAATAGTAGAGATACTGTTTGCCTTACCTGCCAGCGATGCAACGATCGCAGCTGTCAGCGCGGCAAATGCCAGTCCTTTCAAGCCTTCCGGCAGTAGGTTCATTAAGGTCGGATAGGCATGATCAGGTTTTATCACACCTGCAGCATCGCGGAGCTCTGCATTGAACACGCCCTCTTTGAACAGTACATAAGCGGTAATACCCGGCAGTACGGCGATAACAGGAATGAGCAGCTTCAGGAATGCAGCAAACAGGATACCACTCCGGGCTGTTTTGAGATCAGCGCCCAGGGCACGCTGGATGATATACTGGTTACATCCCCAGTAGTTCAGGTTATTGATCCACATACCGCCTATCAGTACAGACAGGCCCGGCAGGTCTTTATAGTAATTATGTTCTTTTGAGAAGATCATGTGGAAATGCGAATCCGCCTTTTCACGTACCAGTGATAAGCCTTTCAGGATGTTCTCTCCATACCCGAAATGAGTGGACACCATACGTAAAGCCAGGTAAGTAGTGGCCAGTCCGCCAACGATCAGCACGAACACCTGTATCACGTCCGTATAACCGATCACCTTCATGCCTCCCAGCGTCACGATCACGGCAAAAACAGACAGGCCGACAATACACCAGAGGAATGGTATACCGGAAATAGCTGTTATTGCCAGTGCGCCGAGGTAAATAATCGATGTCAGGTTCACAAATACATATACCAGCAACCAGAAAATGGCCATAATCGTACTCACTGTGGAATTATACCGCTCCAGCAGGAACTGGGGCATGGTGTAGATCTTATTCTTCAGATACACCGGTATAAAAAATACGGCCACAATAATGAGCGTAGCGGCTGCCATCCATTCATAGGTGGAGATGGCCAGTCCGAGGGCAAAACCGGAGCCCGACTGCCCGATAAAGTGTTCTGCCGAGATATTGGATGCGATCAGTGAAGCGCCTATTGCCCACCAGGTAAGAGAGCCTTCTGCCAGGAAAAAGTCTTTGGTACTGGTTGTTTTTGCCCGCTTACGCTGATAGATGTAGTAACCATACCCGGCCACAATAACGAAATAGATGAAGAATACCAGGTAGTCCCAGTACTTTAAGTGGTGTGTATCAGTCAATTGATTCATATCTGGAAGTTAAAATCCGCAGATATAGCCTGCAGACCGTGGCATTAAGTTAGATAGTATAAAAAACGGAACAAGATACTCAAATAAGCATTATTTCAAATAGTCCGCTAAAATATAATGACAGTCCGGTCCCGTAGCCGGTGGACGATTTTTATATATATTTACCCGTATGTTAGAAGTAGACAAAAAGGAAGCGCACCTTTTGCAGAAAGCTATCCGTCAATGGGAATCTGAATCGCTGATCACGCCGGAACAGGCCAGCCGGCTGAAAGAAACCTGGCGGATCAGGGCGGGCGACTGGCAGGTAGTGACGCTGTATATCTTCATCGCAGCTATCTCCTGTGCACTGATGGCCTTTGGCTCGCTGGTGCTGGATGAGAAATGGATCGAGGTGTTACGTCTGAAATTTTCCCTCACAGATGGCATTATTTCTACACTTTTTGCGGCACTTACCGTATTCCTCTGTTTTCATGGCTACCGCCGCCAGCACAGGCATCCTGAATATTCCCTGAACAGGGAGGCATTCTGGCTGCTGCCGATATTAAGTGTTGGTGTCAGCGTGGTATACCTGGGGAAGACACTGCTATATCTTAATGGTAACTACGGCGTATTCTGGCTGCTGGCTACCGCCACATATGGCATCCTGGGGATCTTATTGTCCTCCCGTTTGCTCTGGTCGGCCACGCTCCTCTGCCTGATACCGGCTTATGTAAAACTGACCTATTACATCTCCGGCGGCTCTTTTTTCCTGGGCATGAATCTCCCCTGCCGGATGATCTTACTGGCTGTTATCATGACGGGCATTCACCTGCTGATCCGTAATAATCGTTTATACAAACAGGTAGGCGATATTACCTGGGCAGGCAGTTGGTTGTTATTATTCCTGTCGGGCTGGATGATCTCTATTTTTGGTAACTCTGCCACCTGGGATGAATGGCAGCATGTAAGACAGGTGCAGTTGCTTTGGTGGGTAGCGGCATTTACTGTAATGTGTGTGCTGGCACTGATCTGGGGTATTAAAAAGCATGATGCCATGGTCAGGGATATGGCAGTCATGTTTTTGTTGCTGGACCTGTATACACGATATTTTGAATACCTCTGGGATCGTACGCACAAAGGTGTGTTCTTTACGATCCTGGCGCTGTCATTCTGGTGGTTGGGGAAACTATTGGAAAAGCGATTGAAGAGAACCAGGAATCAGGGATGAAAAACAATAGGGGCTACAAACACACAGCCCCCCGACGGAGTCTGATTACGTTATGCACCAGACTCCGTAGGGACCGTGTTTGTAGTCCCGGGTTTCAAGCTCGGGACCAATGTTACAACCGGGATTTTACCCCGATTTATTTCCCTGCAAGCACTTCCACTTCTTTCACCTGATACCTGCCGGTATCATGGAAACTCCAGTCATAGTTTGCTGTAATCCATGAGCGCAGTACAGACAGGAATCTTTCCAGTTCCTTATCCATTTCGGAGCCAAAGGAGGGCAGCAATTTCTCCAGGGCGGTAAAGAGTTTTACCTCTTCGTTGTGCATGCGCAGGGTTTCATTAACGGCATCCTGTAAGGAAATGTTACGTTCATGTTCCAGCACTAATACGAGATTGTGAACATCTCCCTGCCGGGCTTCTTTGGCACAGGAGAAGATGTCGTTGGCCCAGCATACAATGTTGTTACAGGCCAGTACGAGACGTTGCACGATAAAATGTTGCAGGATGTGAGCGGGCAGATAAACTCTTTCGATGATCTCTATGGCTTCCACATCGGCGAACAATGCTCCGGTATAAGGGCGCATGGTAACATATTCCGCAACGGTAGGCGTAACACCAGCTGCTCTGTTGCCTGCTTCCCAGTGGCAGGAAGTAAAGTATTCCTCCATACTGCGGATAAATCTTGCCTGCCATGCGGTGTCTCCAATGGCCTGCATACGATCCCAGATGTCGGTAAAACTTCTGCCTAAAATAGAATCAATAGGTGTATTATGTTTCAGAATGTCCATGAAGCCGTCTGTGACCTGTTCCAGGGATAGTGCTTTTTTGCCCAGTTGTGCTTCGTCGCATTGGTCGTCCAGCATGAACAACCAGGTATTGAAGTTGGCAATGATGCACAGTTCGTGAAAGTCGGCATTTGGAAAGGCGCGGGCGGCCAGCCATGCGAATCTTGATCTGTCGAACCGGGCTAAGGCTTCGGGGGTTGTAATAAATCCGAAGGACTGTACCCATTGGCGGTTCTGTTCGTGGGCTGCTGTTACAAATTGGTTAATAGAAGAGGGAAACGGATAGGCTATCCGTGGCAAGGTGATCGTTGGCATAGTAAAAAATGGTTAAGAGGTGAGTGGGTCCATCAGACCCTTAATTGGTCTATAACTCGTGGGAAAGCCAGCCTGAACCAGCTGGTGAACTGCTCCGGTACCTCTGCCAACAACCGGAATATTTCGTTTACGGGTAAATAATGATATGCATGCACTTCCCGGGGATCGGGGTGGATAGCACCATTGTAAGTGCCTGTCCATACATGGTCGTATTCATGTTCAATCAGACCATTGTCAAATTCTGTGCGGTAAGTAAATTGGAATAGTTCGCGTAAGGGACAGTCAAATCCCATTTCTTCTGAAAGACGGCGGTGAGCCGCCGCTTCCACTCTTTCACCCGGCAAGGGGTGACTACAGCAGGCATTCGTCCATAAGCCGCCGGAATGATACTTATCAAGTGCACGCTGTTGTAACAGCATGTCACCCTGATCATTCAAAATAAACACGGAAAAAGCCCTGTGTAACAATCCTTTCTCGTGCGCCTCCATTTTCTCCATCAATCCCGTTTCCTGATCCAGTTCATTCACCAATATAACCTGTGCTTTCATACAATGACAAATATATGGTTCATAATCTATGTAAACGAATTCCGGCTGGCATAAGTACACTTATAGCAGCAACATACCGTTGCCCGGCGGGGAGTGGATGCTCATCATAACAGGTGTCTTTTAAGGTGACGCTTAAATTTTGGTTGCTGGATTTTCAATAGGGATATTGCTGACGGCAGCGGTGGGTTAAAACTTACAACTTCAAATTACGCATTTATTTGTTCATTTTATCTTTTGCGTTTGTTCATTTTATCTCTGGCTGCGGCCCTTTTGCATAGCTCCTTTTCAAGTTTCATTATATTTGCATCTATGGCAGAAGATCTGAGTATAATAAAAGGAGACAAAACAGCTGAATACAAGTCTATTATTCCGCAAATACATGCATTGATAGACGGCGAACCTGACCTGGTGGCCAACCTGGCCAACACTGTTGCCGCATTGAAAGAGCAATTCGGCTGGTTCTGGGTAGGATTCTATCTCGTAAAAAGCGATGAACTGGTATTAGGCCCCTTCCAGGGTCCCATAGCCTGTACACGTATTAAAAAGGGACGCGGTGTATGTGGCACCAGCTGGGCCGAAGCCAAAACGCTTGTTGTACCCGATGTGGAAGCTTTCCCAGGTCACATTGCCTGCAGCAGCCTCTCAAAATCTGAGATCGTGGTTCCCATCATCCGCAATGGCCAGGTTATTGGCGTATTGGATGTGGACAGTGAACTGCCGGATCATTTTGATGAAACTGACAGGATCTTCCTGGAAGAGATAGTCGCATCCCTCAACTTTGAAGTGTAACTTCACAGACCAGACCCACTTTTTATGTTCTTTTTCCGTAAAAAAAACGATAGCAGTAATACGCAGATCCCTTTCCTGGCAGGGATAGAAACTGATCTGCACTCACACCTGGTACCGGGTGTGGACGATGGCGTGCAGGATGTGGAAACAGCTGTCCAGTTCATTGATACATTGCATGAACTGGGTATTAAAAAGGTCATCACTACCCCGCATATCATCATTGACCGCTATCCTAACTCGGCAGAAACCCTCAGTGCCCCTTTCCACGAAGTGAAGGAAGCATTGAAAGCCAAAGGCAGCCCTGTCAGCTATGACCACGCGGCCGAATATTACATGGATGAATATTTCGAGGAATTGATGAAGTCATCCCGCCTGCTTACCCTCAACGGCGAGCTGGTACTGGTAGAGATCTCTTTCATGAGTGCGCCGCCGCAATTGCACCAATGGCTGTTTGAACTGGCAGCCCAGGGCTACCGTCCTGTACTGGCCCATCCGGAACGATATAACTATTACCACCAGCAAACGGATGAGTATATGACCTTTAAACAAAGAGGTTGCTACCTGCAGGTAAATCTTTTATCGCTGGCAGGCTACTATGGTAAACATATCCAGAAGGCTGCCGAGTGGATGATTGAAAATCAGATGGTGGACTTTATCGGAACGGACCTGCACCACGAAAAGCACCTGCAGGCGATCAAAGCCATCGCAAAAGATAAAAAGCTGGTGAAACTGCTGGAAACCTATCCGTTTAAAAATAATACACTCACGACTACGGCTCAGGCTATAAAATAATTTACTCTACATGATAGCAGTTATTGGTCTTGGCTACGTTGGCCTGCCGCTGGCCATTGAGTTTGCCAAACAATATGACGTGCTGGGATTTGATATTAATGCAACCCGTGTACAGGAACTCAGTAATGGCCAGGACAAGACCCGTGAAGCCAACATAGAAGACCTGAAAGCCGTCATCCTGCATGGGAAAGATGCGCATACCACTACCGGGCTGCGCTTCTCTTCCGACAAAAATGATCTGAAGGCCTATAGTGTCTTTATCGTTACTGTTCCTACGCCTATTGACGAATTTAAGTCGCCCGACCTGACCTTCCTCCTGGCCGCCTCCGCTATGCTGGGCAGCATCCTTAAACCCGGTGATATCGTTATCTATGAATCCACCGTGTACCCGGGTTGCACAGAGGAAGATTGTGTACCAGTGCTGGAGAAGTCGTCCGGACTCCGCTATAACAAGGATTTCTTCGTAGGCTATTCCCCCGAGCGTATTAACCCGGGCGATAAGGTCAATACCCTGACGAAGATCAAAAAGGTAACCAGCGGTTCCACACCGGAGATTGCTACCCGTATTGATGAGTTATATGCCACCATTATTACAGCAGGTACTCATAAGGCGCCCAGTATTAAGGTAGCAGAAGCCTCCAAAGCGATTGAGAACGCGCAGCGTGATATCAATATCTCTTTTGTGAATGAACTGGCCCTGATCTTTGACCGAATCGGTATTGACACCAATGATGTGATAGAGGCCGCCGCCACAAAATGGAATTTCCTGCGATATAAGCCAGGTCTGGTAGGCGGACATTGCATAGGTGTGGATCCTTATTACCTGGCGCATAAGGCAGAGTCGCTGGGATACCATCCGCAGGTAATCCTCTCCGGCAGAAGGGTCAATGACCAGATGGGCTATTTCGTAGCCAGTAAGATCGTCAAACTGATGATTGAAAAAGACCACAAGATCAAAGGTGCGAAAGCATTGATCATGGGCATTACCTTCAAGGAAAATTGTCCGGATGTGCGTAATACCCGTGTGGTAGACATCTATCATGAACTGAAACAATACGGGCTGGACATTACTGTATACGATCCCTGGGCTGATCCGGAAGAAGTAAAACGGGAATACGGCGTGCAGATTATCACACGGCTGAATGGACACGAAGTGTACGATGGTATAGTCATAGCCGTGGCACACCGTGAATTCCTGGAATTTGACTTTAGAAAACATACCCGTAACAATGCGGTCATTTTCGATACCAAAGCCTGTATTGATCGCGATCTCGTAGATGCACGACTGTGATACCTCAGCGGTAACCATAAAATAAAAAAGGGCAATATCTGGGTGGTAATGCCCTTTTTTACCTACTAAATCAATTAGTTGTAAAAATATTTATTAACTTTACTTACAACGCTGCTTTTATCAAAAGGCTAAAAAATCCCATATCTTTTTTCCAAAGCCTCAAACAGATTGTTATTATTACTATTCGACCTTATCATGCGAGGCTTAAAGAGCTAGCCAATTCAATTTTTTAAAACCATTAGAAGACGAGTCATTAACCTAATAAAGCATTCCCGCAGAATGGCTTTTACAGCTGTTTAACGGGGATAAACCATGTACCATGAATACACCTTACCCAGCAGCCTCACATGAGGCTCCCCCATCGAAAATCCTGTTGGTAACAGGAGATGCATCTGTTTTGCGTAAATTCCGTCAGCAGTTAATGCCAATTTATGAGGTGATAACGGCCAACACCGTTGCAGAAGGCGTCCTACTGACCAACAAACAGCTTCCAGATCTAATCCTGTGTGATGTATTGGTAACCGATACCTCCGGCTATCAGTTTTTGATTACCCTCAGAGATGATCCCAGTCTGAAACATCTGCCTTTTATTCTTTTCAACCGGCTCAATGTAAACCCTAATGTCCGGAAGGGCATGAACCTTGGTGCGGATGATTACCTGGTGTATCCGTTCAGCGGCGAAGAATTACTGAAAAGTATCCAATCCCGCCTGAGCAGATACCATCATATCAGGGAAACCCTCGGTCCTGTTAAAGAGGCGATGATACCTCCTGTTCATGCCGATGGCAGGGGAACCGTGGTTAACGAGCGACTGAGCAAGACAGAAGCCAAGATCCTGGATATGATAGCCCGTGGTATGAGCAGCAGGGACATTGCGTCCTTTAAGTGCATCAGTGTCCGAACAGTGGATAATCACAGGCATAATATCACCAAGAAATTACAGCTCTCAGGTCCCAACGCGCTTGTCAAATTTGCGATCGGTTACGGGGGAATTGCCCGGTAGTTTCAGCGACAAGTAAGATATAAACGTGATTTCCCGGTTATGAAACCGGAGGTTATAAGCATGGGTACAAATATGGGAGCCCAAGGTATAACCCCAGGGACAAAACGATATTATTTGCGGCGATTAGCCGCACTGACCGGGCTTTGTGTAGCCTGGGTGATACCCTGGGACTAAACTGTATTATTCGCTACGATTAGCTCCGTAGGAGCGATATTGTTTGTAGCGCGGGGTGATAACCCCGGGGACGAAATGAATCCCCAGAGGGCCGGAAACCGCGTATCGAAATGAATCCCCCAAACCGGTAATTCATGAAAAAACAAAAGAGCGTCCAATCGAACGCTCTTTTTTATGCAGAGGAAAATTATGTCAAAAAAAAACGGCCAACCATGAATGGAAAGCCGGTCTTTCATCCATTGTTTGTTAACCCCAGTTATCGAATCCTATTTGGTATCTGGTAACTGGGGCTACCCTCACAAGGATTGTTAATGCAATATTAAGACTTTGTTAATTAGAAAGTTGTTAATCCTTGGTTAACGAAAATTTATTCTTGCATCATCTTCGTAATACGAGGTGACACGTTTGTTGGATAGCGGAAATCCCTGTCAAATGACTGCGTAAACATGCATGATGCTTTTTTGCCAGATTCACAGCATATTTTCACATCCGCCCTTTTCGGGGACTAACGGTTCCCGCTATCGTCAATACATTCTTAGTTTGATTTTTGAACATCGTGGAATCATCGTTTTTCCGTAAATAATATCCGGAAAAACGTAAAAACTGACAATACACTGACAGAACAAAGGGCATATCCGGGCTTATGAATTATTACAAATCCGCGAAACTGCGACCATATTGCCTTTTGGGGCCTATCTGCCCGAGGATGGGTAATTATCACCAAACATCCTTCAGGGCTTCTCAGCAGCCCAGAAAATGGCATTGCGGAACAAAGTAAGGTATGCCTTGTTTTCAAACAGGTCAGGGGAATGGCCCATGAAAATATAGACGTTGCGGGCCCTATACGCGGTATTGGTCCATATTACAGGATGGTCCCCCATTTTCTTTCCGGAGGCAGGTTTATAGGAGTTTTCGTCCACACTGGCCAGTACGTGCACATCAGGACGCGGACTCCTATCATAGGTATACCACTCTTCTGTCTTTACATTAAACACTGCAGGTACGCCATTCAGTACGGGATGTGTGGCGTCTTCCACATGTACATCGCCTGCTGCAAAATCGGCGATATAATCTTTGAAGCGGATCTTGCCCATGAATTGATAAAACCAGGACCATAAGCCATATCCGTCAAACTCTCCCAGCAAGGTAGCGTGATGAAAGCCTATCCATCCACCTTTCCCTTCAGATATATACTGTTCAAATGCCTTCACTGCTGCCGGCTTCCAGGCATAGGGAGGATAATCCAGCTGGATGAACAACTGATATTGCGCCAGGAAAACACTGTCTACCTTATCTGTGTTATGAATGTAGTCAATGGCAAAACCGCTGTCGGTCGCCAGCTTGTCCAGC
Source organism: Chitinophaga filiformis (assembly GCF_900102545.1). GTDB lineage: Bacteria > Bacteroidota > Bacteroidia > Chitinophagales > Chitinophagaceae > Chitinophaga > Chitinophaga filiformis. The sequence continues at coordinate 764,277 of NZ_FNBN01000002.1, forward strand.
CACACCTTTGCGGTCTTTGAATAGGCAATATGATGCCCGCCGTTTTCTGCCAGTGCCAGTACACGGAAACGGGGTTTAACAGGTTGCAGGGCCATTAAGGAACACAGGCCGGCCATAAGGGGAATGAAGAGGATGATCTTTCTGAAAATACGTTGAAGCATGGTGATTGAGATGAATGTGATGTTTACAAAATAGCACATCCGGCTCAATAATACCAGACCTCCGTACCAGGATCAGACTGGGTGCTTTCTGCCATTATCTTTCAGCCTTATCAATTGGGGCATAGTATTTGGGGTTGCCATATTTATTACAATCATAAAAAAGGTTTACAAATGCCTACTTCAAAACAAACAACAGCAAAACCAGCAGCGAAGAACACAACAAAAGCAGCACCGGCTAAGGAATCTGCGGCTAAGAAACCAGCCAAGGAAACCGGCGGTAAAGGTCTTAAAGCGCCTTTGACGCCCAGCCCTGAATTAGCAGCTGTTATTGGAAATGATCCGCTGCCCAGAACTGAAATGACTAAAAAGATCTGGGATTATATCAAGGAACACAATCTGCAGGATGCGCAGAATAAACGTCTGATCAATGCTGACGATAAACTGAAGAAGGTTTTCAACGGCAAAAGCCAGATCTCCATGTTTGAACTGGCGAAAGAAATGAATCAGCACGTGAAATAATCGTCAACCCCTTATCTTATTAATTTATTAATACGAGGGTTCCTTGTTGTTTTAATGGGTTGTTACCTGCACACTGTTGTGTGGGCAACAACCCATTGTCGGGCACATCGCTTATCACCACTGTTCCCGCTTCCCATCACAGACCATCTGCCGATTTTCACGCCCTGTTTTACAGATGAGCCTATACCAATATGCGCCCCACTCCTACAGTCACATGCCCAGTGCACTTTTCTATTTACTCATTAACATGGCATTAACTTATTTCTAAGAAAAAAAAATTTCCTTTGCAGGCATCAACTTTATTGCGTTTATCAAACCTTATTTGTAACACCAAAAACCTAAAAAAACAAGAGCGATCAGTACCATCATACACCGTATCCTGAATCAGCACGTAATATTTATCATTCCACACAACCTCAAAATATTATGAAGAACAGCTGTATCCCCACGTTTACACTCTCCATCGACTGGGAGGACTTTGGACAGTTATTGTGCAGAGATCATTGCTCACTGGTCACACGACCGCTTAAAACGATTGACAGACAAACGAACATTATTCTTGACATTTTATCCCAGACAAACCAGAAAGCTACTTTCTTTATCCTTGGTATGCTGGCGCAATACCGGCCCGACCTGGTTATGAAGATCGCCAGCCAGGGACATGAAATTGCCATGCATGGTCAGCATCATATGAACATGCGTAGCCTTAGCAAAGCCGAGGCGTACAAAGACCTGTCAGATTCCTACAAACTGATAACCGATATTATTGGAGCGCCCGTATATGGTTACAGGGCGCCATACTTTTCCATTGATGAAAGTAATCTGTATGTACTGGAAATACTGTCTGAACTAGGCCTCATCTATGACAGCAGTATCTTCCCCATCAAACTAAAACGGTATGGCATAGCCAATTTCAATACGAATGATATGCTTTATCACCTGCCGAATGGAAAATCGCTCGTTGAATTACCCCTGACGGTGATAGACTGGAACAGTAAGAAAATACCGGTAGCCGGTGGTGGTTATATGAGGCTTTTCCCTAAATTTTATTTAGACCGCGTTTTCAGAGAACTGAACAACAGGCAGCAGCATGTAATGTTATATCTGCACCCCTACGAATTTGACACGCGGCATATAAATTGCAGGGAAAATTATCCCCCAGGTACCAGTTACTCCAAAGCCAAAACATTTCTTACCAATATGCGCTGGAACCTGTTCAGGAGTTCCATTCGGCCGAAAATAAGTTCTTTACTTCAAAGTTATAATTTCATTACCTGTTTAAAAAAAGCTGAGCATGTCAAAACACGTACACACAGCCCAACAGTACTGGGATGTCCGCAGTGATCTATTTGCCAATTATTACAAAAAACCATCCCTTTTCGACAAGATGTTCAGGCAGGCAGTTTACACCCGTACGGCTGTTGCGCTGAAAACAATACAGGAATACAATCAACCCACTGTATTAGATATTGGTTCCGGCCCGGGAGTAAACAGTGTGACCTGGTTGAAAAACTCAGATGCTTCCTTCCTGCTGGGAATTGATTTTGCAGAATCGATGAATGAATATGCAAGAAAACATGCTGCCGCAGAGGGTGTTTCCAATCGTTGCAAATTTATCGAAGGCGATTTCATGAAGCATGATCTGGACAACCAGACCTTTGATGTGTCAGTAGCAGCAGGCGTATTAGATTATATTGAAGATGCCCGTTCATTTATAAAGAGAATGGATGCCGTTACCAATAAGGCATTTGTAGTGTCCTGGCCAAAGAACGGTCTCAGAATGGCGCTCCGCCGGTATCGTTATACCTGTTCTGTTTACCATTACAGTGAAAAAAGTATACGGGATCTGCACGCCAGCTGTAACATTAAAAACATTGAGATGGTTACCACCAATGCCGGCTGGGTAACCATTGCCAGGAAAAAATAAGATCCGATATTCCATATAAAGGCCCGCCAGGTATAAGCTGGCGGGCTTTAATGCTATCTGCCAGTATCATCAGATGGCCTGATTCCTGAGATATACCTTATCAGCAGTTTTTAATCTGTCTTTTACAAAATCTACATCCCTGATGTAGATGGTATTTAAATCGCCAAAGGTGTCGCATTTGCTAAGTACTTTCTTAAACGGATCATACGTATAAGGAAGGAATCCATATCCCAGCAGCGCCTCATGATTCTTCCTGTTCTCCACTCCATAGCGCTCACTCAAACCGTTTAACTCAATAATGATACCTTTCAGGCTTTCATTCTGCAATGTTTCTTTTGCGCCTTTCAGCACCTCCGTTTCAAATCCTTCCACATCAATTTTTAGCAGGATAGGAGATTGATGTTCCAGCACATTATCGAGCGTGTCTATACTGATCTCGACGGTGTCTGCGGCCTCATTTCCAACCACCACGTGATTGGTAGTATCCAGTGAAGTCGTGAAATTCACTACGCCCGCTGTTGATCCCAATGCGATGTTAAGTGCATGGACCCTGTCGCACATATCATTGATGCGGATATTCGCCTGCAACTTTGCATAAGTGGAAGGAGCCGGCTCAATGGCGATCGTCTCTGCTTCTACATGAGCGGAAGCCAATACGGTATATCCTCCTACATTGGCGCCTACATCTACAAAGAGATCTCCCGCCCTTAATAAATGCAGTAAAAAGCTCATGTCCTGGAATTCATGCAAACCACAGTATAAATTGCCTGTGGCCCCGCACATTCCTTTCTGTATAATCAATTTCGATTTTACAGTGAAGGGGTAAATGACAGGATACGGCGTCAGCCTTGAAGATATCTGCCAGCCAATAAAACGGCATATCGTCTGGAGCTTACGATCTGTATTCAAGGGGTGATTAGCCAGAAATTTCAACGTGTTAAGAAGACTCATGGGATTGGTTCTGTTATGGAGTTTATACGGGGTAAAGACAAAATATAACAATCCTCTCTTGTGTGGTTCACTTGCAGGAGGCATTCATTACTCTCTTAGAAAAATTGCATTCCGTCTTCAAACTACGATAAATTTCCGAGCCGGAAAATTTTTTCCGGCTCAACAGTCTGCCTTACAATTGTTTATCTGACCAATACCAGGCTGCCCTGTTGTTTCATTGGCTGCCCCTTGCTATCAATATATGTCAATGCCCATACATAACTGCCTGCCGGTAAATAACTGCCTTTCTGTGCCCCATCCCAGCCCATCTCGGGGTTATTCGATTCAAATATGAGATTTCCCCAGCGTCCGTATACAGCCAGTCTGAATCCTGTAACTGCGTCGTGTACTTTTACTTTGAATACATCATTGATGCCGTCTCTGTTCGGACTGAAAGCCGTGGGAATATATACCGCACAATCCCTCAATTCCATTTCAATACCTGTCTGCCCTTCTACCGTGCAACCATGACTGTCAGACACTGTATAGCGGTACCAGCCCGCCTCCAGCTGTTGTAGTATGCTGTCTGACTGCGTAACATTATTCGCAGGGATACTATACGTATAAGGCGGTGTTCCACCCGCAGGCGTAAGTATGATCCTGCCATCATGCACACTGCTGCAGCTGGTATTCTTTATCGAAACATCCTGCAGGAAAAATGGAGGCGGATCAGTAATGCGGATATCTTCCAGCCTGTTGTAACAACCATTTTCATCTTCCACTTTCACATAATAATTGCCTGCCGGCAAATGATCAAAGTCTGCAGTGCTGACGCTATGCACCGTGTTATTTAAATAGTAACGGTATGGCGGCTGTCCGCCTGTAGTATTGATCTTTAAACTATGCTGATCATCTCCATTACACAGCGCGTCTGTCACCGTAAAGGAACTTGCCAGGTCAGATTCAGCAATAGTCACTTTACCTGAGATTTTCATCCCGCTTTTTGCTGTTACTGTCACCTGGTAATCGCCCGCAGCCAGATGTGATAAAGAGCTCGTTGTTTCCCCTCCCGGCAACCATTCATAGGTAAAAGGCCCTGTTCCGGTAATCACCTTCACTGATATATTTCCGGTATTTCCACCCTTGCAGGTATTTGTTGCAGCAATACTGATCTGTGGTGCAGTGCTTAGCTGTGGAGATAAATTATCTATCAGCGCCACCACACCATATTTGCTGTCGCATGCGGCGGATGATACTGTGGCATAAACAGACAGGTATTTATATTCAGCCGAAGGGTTCAGATTCGCGGAATAACGCTTCCAGCTGGTATGATAGAATTCCCTGGAGTTCCACAACAGCTCTGCCGTATCTCCCGGCGTATTTCCTCCGTATATTGATACATTCCCATAACATCCTTTGTAAACATAAGCAGCGTAATAGGCAAGATCTAAGGACATATTATAAGATCTTCCTGCCAGCATGGGAGCCGTCAGTTTCTGCGCAATACCTTCCAGGTATCCGGGTCCGCTGTGTAACCCTACATAGGACTTCCCGTCAGTAGGCGGCACATTTACCTTGTACATGCCTGGTTGCACATCTGGCGTTTGTGCGGCGATTACCCAGCCTGCAGGCGCTTTATTATCCTTGGGCTTATCTTCCAGTGATGGATTGACAAGTGGTATATCCTGTGCTGTTACAGGGCGGGTTGAGATACCGGCAGTAACTAAACAAAAGAGCAATTTCAGACCGGTACAGGTTAATCGGTTTCCTCCAACAAAGAATGAGTGGCATGCGCGCACGATATTCCATTGCCGGGATGGACGGACAATGATTTTCATAGGTTCATAGGATAGGCTCTTACTGCTTAAACGCAGTAAAATGATAAATTAGTCTGGAATAATAGTCTGAATCAAATATACAAAAGTTACTATATAATACTCCTGCTGAGCTAATAAATATTTTTAAAATTTACAATACATGAACAATGGAATCTCAACTTCTTTGAGAGATATTACCAGTCGTTACCCGCTACTGTGGCTCTTGAAAGAATAGAATTAGCCGGCAGCGAATAGAGGAGGTCGCTTTTTAAAGATTGCAGTAATTGTAGTCTTTGTTGTCCCTCGGGAGAGTTCTTCCCGCCTTGTTTATATTTCTTATACGCCACTACGGAGGCTCTGTAAATAGTCCACATCTGCGTCAGTCTTGATACCAGCTGTCTCTGCTGATCTGTTTCCGCCAGCTTTGCAGCATCTGCCAGCAGTTTATCGGATTGGGTCAGATAATCATCCGGTACCTGCAGTAAATAAGACGGATCAAAAAATACGATTTTGGCGTGAATACCTGCATTACCACCGTTGGCGAATATATCCTGCGACCAGAACTTCTCCCATATCGCATAATAAGCCTTCAGTTTAGGCCCTCCCTGTTTGCCGGCAGCATTCCTGTACCAGTCATCCAGCAGTTTGTCCACGTCCTGGTTCGGGTTCCATAACAATTTAGCCATGACCCAGGCTTTAGGCCCTTCACCCCAGTTAGGGTATAGTTCACCGTAATAATACTTTACCTTATGAGCACTACCCCATGCGAGGTATTCCTGCATCGTATGAAACCAGACCCTCGGCAACAGATAGGTAAAGCCATACACATAGTCATACCAGCCCAATGACTGTGCTGCCTGTGCCCAACGTTCCGTGAGGTCCTGATCTGTCTTTTTCACCGGACTGGCGCCCCAACGCAGTCTTTCCATCGCAATGAAAGGAATGATGTCCTTATCCACTTTTCTATCTGAAGGAGGTTCTGCCACGGAAGTATAGGCAAGCACGGGGTATTTCTTACCGGGATACACCTTCCTGACCTTATTCACCACATCATTGGCCCAGGCATAATACTGATCAGAAAAATTGGAAAATCCCAGTACATTTTTAAATCCCAGGCTCCGGAGATTGTTACTGCCCGATTCACTAAAGTTCTGGGAGTCGTTAATACCGAGAGAGTAATTCGTTGCGTCCTTATGCTGATCAAACCAGCTGACAATCTGTTTCGACGCGGCATCCGCAATACCGTTAGCAGTAAAATCAGGCTGCCAGCCCTGATCATTATTGCTCTGCGGCAGCATTCTCTTTCCCTTTACCTGCGGATAAAATTCAGGATTGGACCTGGCGAACTTCTCCGGCGGGAAAAGGTTCCGCAGATTATGAGAAGCGTCCACCCTGCTTCTCAGCCTGTTAAACCGACCCCATTGATTCATGGGAATGGTATTTTTATCTATCCAGATGGGAGATATTGCGCGTGATAAATAAACGGGATTTTCGACAATCTTAACAGTGGGCACCTGCAGGGTACTCAGTTTCGGGATCACAATGCCCACATCCGTTGGTATCAGCCATCTTACACCGACGAATCTTTCCAGGAAATCATATACGCCGAATTCTGTTCCCCAGTCGCTGCCACCGAGAATAACAAAATTATTCCCATCCGACTGCAGGAGGAATCCATCTTCATCCAGATCTACATTGCCAATACGGGTATAAGCGCCTTTGCCAACATACAGGTTAGACGTTCCCTGCGCGGAGTTCCTGATAGGCAGGGTAGCGCCGGTGCTCTTTTGCAGGTATTGCTGTAACATCTTTGCCGCAAACTGTACCTGGTCGCTGGCGTCTTTTGCGATAACGATTCCTGATACAGCTGCATTGTTTTTCACAAGAACAATCCCCTGTGCGCAGCTGGCAATAGCATTCGATAATACTGCCAGTAATAAAAATGCCTTTTTCATGTTCACGTTTTTTATAACGCAACCACATCTTTATCCGGCATCTATCCCCTTTAAACCTTCTGTGGCTGCATTACTTCATTGAATATATTAATTACCCTGTCGAGGTCACTTTGAGTAAGGTTTGATCCGCTGGGCAGACAAAGCCCCTGGTCAAACAGTTTTTCTGCGGTACCATTTACATAAGCAGGCGCAGTATCAAATACCGGTTGCAGATGCATCGGCTTCCATACAGGCCTTGACTCTATATTCTCTTTCTCCAGCGCAATTCTCAGGTCTTCCCTGGTAACCCCGTTACTTTCGGCCGGATTGACGAGTATTGTAGTCAGCCACCTGTTGGAATAAAATCCCTCCGGTTCCATAACAAAAGTAATGCCCGGAAGATCGCCCAGCTGATTTAAGTAATATTCATAGTTTGCTCTTCTCTGTGCGACACGTTCATTAAGCACTTCCATCTGCCCTCTTCCTATGCCCGCGCATACATTGCTCATCCGGTAATTATATCCTATCTGGCTATGCTGATAATGCGGTGCTGCATCCCTTGCCTGCGTAGCCAGGAAGCGTGCTTTCCTGATGAGCTGCTCGTCATTTCCCGTCAGTGCGCCACCGCCACTGGTCGTAATGATCTTATTGCCATTAAAGCTGAGTATTCCCAGCTGACCGAATGTTCCGCAAGCCCGATCTCTGTAGGAAGATCCCAGTGCCTCTGCCGCATCCTCAACTACGGGAATATCATATGCCGCTGCAATGGCCATGATTTCATCCATCTTTGCCGGCATACCATACAGGTGTACCGGGATGATCGCCCTGGGTTTCGTCCCCCTGGCTATCCTGTCCTTAATCGCTTCTTCCAGTAAAACAGGATCCATATTCCAGGTATCTGTCTCACTATCTACAAATACAGGCGTCGCTCCCTGGTAAACGATAGGATTGGCTGAGGCGGAGAATGTCATACTCTGACAGATCACTTCATCGCCTCTTTCCACTCCCAGCAGGATAAGCGCCAGGTGTAAAGCCGCAGTTCCCGATGACAATGCAGCTACGTGCCCTGCACCGGTATAAGCGGCTAGGTCACGTTCAAATCCATCCACATGAGGCCCTAAAGGAGCTATCCAGTTAGTCTCAAATGCATCACGAACATATTCCTGCTCCCTGTTTCCCATATGAGGAGACGATAACCATATTTTTGTATTCACGCTTGTATCTTTTAAAAGTTTTAATCTCATTAATGTGCATCGTTGCCTGTAAACTTCTCCATCGTAACTGATGACGCGGAACTTACCCCTTCCGATTGTATCACTTTCTGAACAGTCATCCAAAGGATTTTCAGATCCAGGGGAAAGCTGATATTATCGACATACCACACGTCGTATGCAAACTTCTCCCGCCAGCTGATGGCATTCCTTCCATTTACCTGTGCCCATCCTGTAATACCGGGTCTTACATCATGCCGTTTTCGCTGCTCATCATTATACAATGGCAGATATTCTACCAGCAAGGGGCGGGGACCCACCAGGCTCATATCTCCTTTCAGCACATTCAGTAACTGGGGAATTTCATCCAGGGAGGTCTTTCTTACAAATTTGCCCACCGGGGTCAACCTCACTTCATCAGGCAGTAACTGTCCGTCAACGCCCCTTTTGTCATTCATCGTCTTAAACTTGATCACTCTGAAGATCCGTCCATTCTTTCCCGGTCTTGGCTGAAGAAAGAAAGGCTTCCCCTCATTGGCTGCGTAGAGGAATATAGTAAGTACGATAAATACGGGTGATAACAGCAATAACGCAAAAAGCGCTATTGAACAATCCAGTAAGGGCTTAATCATCTTACTATACAACTGCATTGCTTAAACTGCCTGTTTTTAGTATTTTCTGTTGGATGAGATCAATATACCGTAATGCCAATACCTGCCTGTCGAAATTCTGTTTCGCATAGGCAAAGCCGCTCTCTCCTTCTCTCACAATCCTGTCGGGCTGCAACAGGTATTCCCTGATAATACGGTTGTACTCAGCAATATTCTCAGGCTCCACAAAGGCGCCTGCTTTCGCTGTTTCCACCAGTTCCCGGGATACACCATCAATAGCCATCAGGATCGGCTTTTTACAAGCCATATAATCAAACGTCTTATTGGAATAAACTGTTTTGAAAGTATCTGCTTTCTTCAACACAGACGCCCCCATTTCAGACGCCAGTATATACTTAAACACCTCGCGTTTAGGTACCGGATCAAGAAAGCGAACATTCGTCACCTTCATTTCCTCCGCTACCTGCTGCAGGCGTTTTTTATCCATTCCCTGGCCTATCAGCAGGAACAGCACAGGCGTATCCTCGAGTTGCTTACCTGCTTTCAGTATCTGTTCCAGGTCATTGGCAACGCCATGAGCGCCAACATATGTGATCACAAAATGACCATTCAGACGATGCTCATCACGGAATGCATCCCGGTCGAATGTATCCAGCAGATTGTCTGACAGGCTAAAGTCTGCCGCATTGGGAATAAAGATCAGCTTCTCTTCAGGCACATTCTTTTTATCCCTTAACGTATTGTAAAATGCGGGGGTCAGTACATTGATCAGTGATGCCTTCCGGTAGATGAAACCCTCAAACCAGCAGGCCAGCTTTATGATCATTTTATTTTTAAGCACACCTGAATCAATAGCCGATTCGGGCCACAGATCCCTTACTTCAAATAGGAAAGGCACTCGTTTCGCCCTGGACAACACATACCCCGAGAAGCCAACAAACAGAGGCGGTGAGGTAACGATCGCTACATCAAATTCTCCTTTTACCTTAAACAGTCCCGCCCATAGTGACGAGAACATAAAACAGAAATATCCCCATAAACGTCCCAGGAAGTTACGATTGTAAGACTCTGACACATGACATCTCCACACCGTTACTTCTCCCTGTTGTTTCTTTACGAAATATTTCTTCTTGTATTCAGCACGTTTCTCCGATCCGTTGGCATGCATCATCCCTGCCAGCACTGTTACATGATGGCCCTGTTCAGTCCATGTCTTTGTTATTTCATTCCACCGGGATCCCCCCGGATCATCTTCTTCTAAAAAATACTGGTGAATCAGTAAGATCTTCATATCTATCTGTTTAAACTTATCTCTGTGATGATTGCATACTGGTCTGTGGTAAATACGAACTCCCGGCTCTCTTCTCTCACGCCATACAGCGAAGAATAAGCCCCCGTCCTTTCCTCTGCCTTCAGCATATTTCCCCTGAGGTCTCTGGATTTCCAGGCAATCGCTTTTGGCAATGCCGTATGCCATAGCTGACGCATCTTCAATTGTGGTGGCTTGTTCATGATATAATCTTCCACCTGCCAGAAGGGCTCATTCTTTTTCTTTTTCACCACACGCCGGTGAGTAATATCAGGTCCTGCATGCTGAAAGGCAGAAATGGTCCCTTCCCAGATATACTCATCCCTTGTTTCATACAAGGCCGCATTTTTGCACTGTGTCCAGTTATACCAGATAAACCGCGGACCTTTCTCCATCTGGTCGTAGTCGTCCAGCATCACGGTATTATGGGAAGCTGTTCCCACGAAATACCGTAACGTTTGTTCATTGGTATTGTACTTATAACTGCCGGCATCCATCAGGATGTTCTCTCCCTTATACCAGATGTCAAGATGAAGATTATCCGCCTGCGAAGGTCTGTCGCGGTGACTACCGCAACGCAGGAAGGTAATGGTATCCTGCTCGCGACACACGTAATAACCGCCATCAGGATAGCTGAACACACCACGGTATTCCTTTGGAACAGTGGCTGTTTCAGCAGGCAGCTTACCATACCAGTATACATCCTCATAGATCTCCGGTATTGCCGCATCAACATCCAGCATTGCTGCCAGCGCCTGTAACTGCGGCCGGTAATCGCGGTAATGCTGATTATTCAGCCGGAAGAAAAGTGCGCCGTCATTTGCCCCATAGTTGGGCAACCAGCCATTGCTGTCGTTCATGCATGAGCGCAGGAATTCAAGCGACTTCGTTGCACGTTCTGTTACAACAGCAGGGAAGCTTTCTCCATTCAGCTCCGACAGGCGGAGACCCCATGTTAAGAGTTGTACCACCACGCGATGGTAGTTCATTGAAAACTGGAGATAAGTGCCATCAGGATAGATCTGGTACCCGATCTCCTGTATCAGCCATTTCCGGCCCTTTTCTTTCCAGGTGGCTGCATTCGGGAATGCAGGATATAACAAACCTCCCAGGTAAAGTGCCAGCGTTTCTGTAATCGCATGATTATTTCTTACAGCGATCCGGGAGAAGTGAATGTTCTCATACACATGATGCAGCTGCCAATAAATAGCATGCTGGATCTCTTCAAACACCTGTTCTGTGAGGTGTACAGAATTGCGGTAATAGTACAAGGCAAAGGTCCAGTTCAGCACCCGCAGACTTATCTCCTGACTACACTTATAATGAGGCCCGCAATTCACCTTATTTGCCTTTATCCAGGAAAGGATATTATTCAGCACAAAAGCGGCGCAATCCTCCTTAAAATGATAATCATACCGGATGATATCATACAGGTAGGCAAACCTCGCCCTTTCCCATACGAACTTGATATCGCCGGCTTTCTTTGAATAATCTTCTATCTCCGTCCAGTGTTTATCGCGGTCATACACAAACCCACTATCCGGATTCCTCATCCAGTCACTGTCAATACCCAGGTCAATCACCTTGCCGTTGAAGAAAGGCAGTTTACCGGCCTTTATCTCTTTATAACGGGTAGCAAGTGCTGTCTCAGGATTACGGAGAATGCTCAGCTCTTCCCTGCTGCCGAAAAAGAACTTTACAGATTGGTTCTTCCAGGTGTCCAGCGACAGGTACCTCACCTTAGCCGGAGTACCGGGAAAACGCTTTTTAAGCCTTCCTGTCCTCCTGTTGAGTTCATACACAGACCGGAAAGCAATATATCTCCAGCCCATGTTATGCGCCACTTTCATACCTTTCTGCAACGTCTTCCAGCTACTCATACCGCAGGACTATATTTTTCTGTAACAGCAAATATTTCCATCAGACTTTCAATGATCCTTTCGGCTGCATGCCCATCCCATAAAGGAGGGATACTTCCTTTCTTCCACTCTCCTCTGAATAATCTTTCCATCGCAGGTTTTATTGCGTGAGGATCTGTGCCCAGTAATTCATTTGTACCCAGTGTACATGTTTCCGGCCGCTCAGTGCTATCTCTCAGGGTCATGCAGGGCACGCCCATTACTGTTGTCTCCTCTGTAATACCGCCGGAATCTGTAATAACAGCTTTTGCATTTTCCACCAGGTAATTAAACTCCAGGTATCCCAATGGCTCCACCAGGTGGAGATTAGGGTATGACAAGCGGCTGCTCTCGAGATTCTTTGCTGTGCGGGGATGTACAGGGAATACTACCGGCAGTCCATTACTGTTGTTCATGATCTCGCTGATCAGCAACGAGAGGTTTTCCTGCACATCCACATTGGCAGGGCGGTGTAGCGTCATCACCAGGTAACCCTGTGGTTTTAATCCGGCTGTTTCAAAGATGGCAGGCGCTGTAAAACGACTCCGTTGTTTCAGCAGGGTATCGATCATCGTATTGCCTACGAAGATGATCTGATCATCCTCCTTGCCTTCCTTTCGCAGATTGGCATTTGCGATGTCGGATGTAGTGAAGAAATAATCAGTGATGGAGTCTGTCACCATACGGTTGATCTCTTCCGGCATGGTAATATCACCTGATCTGATACCTGCTTCTACATGTGCTACTTTTACCATCAGCTTTTTGGCCACAATGGAACAGGCCAGTGTGGAGGTAACGTCGCCCACTACCAATACCAGGTCAGGGCGATGTTCAATCAGTTCTTTTTCAAAACGCACCATGATATTGGCCGTCTGCTCTGCCTGGGAACCACCACCTGCTTCCAGGTTTACATGTGGTTCCGGTATGTTGAGCTGCTCAAAAAAAGACTGGCTCATGTTCTTATCATAATGCTGACCTGTATGTACCAGCCGGTAATTGATCTCATATCCCTGTTGCTGCTTGTCTCTGATGGCGGCAATAATGGGCGCGATCTTCATAAAGTTAGGCCTGGCTCCGGCAATAAGCGTTATTTTCATTCAGTAATGTTTAAATCAGATTTACAACGTTCTGTCCATTGAGTGCTTCCACCGGTTCAGCAACAACCGGTGCTGCTACCCTTGTCTGGTCCAGTCTCACCCATCCATTCTGCTGCAGGCTTTTAATGGCTGCAAAACTGGCCCTGGTAGTATTGATGATCTCATCAAACGGTATCAGGGGCGCTCCGCCATTTTTAATGCTGCTGATCAACGCCTGGAACTGTGCTTTATGCCCCTTGTCCATCGTTGTCTTCAGTTTTGAAAATCCTTTGAAGCCATAGCCGGTGGTTTGTTTATAGTTATCGATAACGGCAGTCCTGTCCTGCGAATACACTTCAATTCTTTCCTTCGGATAAGCTTTTGATCCGTTGGAGAAGTAGTTGATCACACCTGTAGAACCGTTCTCATACTGCAGCAGTATGGAGCAGTTATCCGCATTTTCCGACGGATTTACACCCATCGCATTCATACAGACTGCTGTTACCTTACTGCCTGTCAGATAGGTAATCAGATCAATAAAATGGCAGGCCTCTCCAACAATGCGCCCACCTCCTACCTTCATATCGTGTACCCATACATTAGGAGGAACGAAGCCGGCATTCATGGTGGCAATAACATTCATCGGGGTATTCCCTACCAGTTGTTTTACCTTCTGCACATGAGGAGAAAAGCGGCGGTTAAACCCTACTGTCAATGTCACTGAGCCGTCATAGGCATCGATGATCTGTTCCAGTTCATCTTCATTCAGTGCCAGTGGTTTTTCCACAAACACATGTTTGCCTGCCGCCAGGGCTTTCAGCACCATGGAGGCGTGTGTATTGTGACGAGTAGTGATCATCACACCATCTGTCTCCCGGTCTCTTAATATCTCCTGGTAATCTGTTGTGCTAAGCGCTATTTTATGCTTCTTTGCCAGCGCGGTGCCCGTAATACCGCCTGCACTGGCGATATACTTGATATCTGCTTTTGCTTTATCCAGCGCCGGCAGCATGGTCATCTTTGTAAAATTGCCGGCGCCGATGATTCCCCATACACCTTTTTTTCCTGCAAAAGAAGTAGCGGGGACTACACGTACGGTATGCTGAAGATCGGCGTCTTCCTTATACACCAGGATAGATGCAATAGCGCGGCTCTTACCGATGCTGCCATATACGCGGTCATATTCCGCGAGCGGTATTCTTTCAGAGATCAGCGACGCCACATCCAGTTTACGGGAAGCAACAGCCTGCAATACGGCTTCAAAGTTCCTTTTCTCTGTCCATCTCACAAAAGGCAGCGGATAGTCTATTCCCCGCTGTTCGTACTCTTCATCATAGCGTCCCGGCCCGTAGGAACACGATACCTGGAAGGTGAGTTCCTTCTCATAGAATTCGGCCCTGCTGATGTTCAGTTCTATTACCCCTACCAATATGATCCTTCCCCGTTTGCGGCTCATCCTGGCGGCCTGTGAAATGATCTCATTTGTTTTTGCAGACGCAGTGATGATCACACCATCTGCCCCTCTGCCCAGCGTTTCATCCAGTACTGATTTAACAACATCTGCTCCATCCGCAGGATTGATCCCGATGATACCTTTCTTTCTTGCGAGCGCAATCTTCTCTGCATCCAGGTCAATCCCTATTACCCGGCAACCGTTGGCCAGCAGCAGTTCAGCAGTGATCATGCCTATCAGGCCCAGCCCTGTTACCACGATCGTTTCTCCCAGTGTGGGATTACAAAGCCGGATACCCTGCAAACCGATAGAGCCGATAACAGTGAATGCCGCCTCGTCATCCGACACGTTCGCAGGTATAGCCGCTACCAGGTTCTGTGGTACAGATACGATCTCTGCATGCGGGCCATTAGAAGCCACCCTGTCGCCCACTTTAAATTCGCTGACACCTTCTCCGACAGCGATTACCTTTCCCACATTACAATATCCCAGCGGAAGCGGCTGGGCCAGTTTGTTAAATACCGCTTCCAGTGTCGGCATCAGTCCTTCCGTTTTGATCTTGTCCAACACCTCCTTTACCCTCTCAGGTTGTTGCCTGGCCTTCTGAACAAGATTCGCCTTGCCAAATTCCACCAGCATTCTCTCCGTACCAAGTGAAACAAGACTTCTTGTTGTCCTTATCAGTACCTGTCCTCTTGCCACCTGCGGAGCAGGGACTTCTTCCAGAATGGTTTCACCTGTCTTGAAGGATTGAATCAGTTGTTTCATACGCTATTTTAAATAATCTACAATTTCTTTGATCTTATTTTCTACTACGAGTGTTGTTGATTTAAGCTGATCGCCTTTCAGTATCTTTTCTATGCTATCGGCTATTGACCGTGGCTCCATAGGATCAAATACGAGTGTCGGATTAACTACTTCAAACACGTAAGGCAAATCAGATGCCACAACATCACAGCCACATTTCACGGCCTCGATCAGGCCTAATCCAAAGCTTTCGCAAAGAGAAGGATACACCAGGTACTTATGCTGGCCATACAGATCATAGGCATTTACAAACCCATGGTTGACCACCTTCAGTCCGTCCTTCCTGTACTCCTCGATGGTATTGACCAACTCACCGTAATTGTCGGTAACTGTTAAATGCAGTTCAGGGAACATACTTTTCTCTGCCAGCATGCGCCAGGCCTGCAGCAGGTTCTTATGATTCTTATGCGTATTGCCATTGCTGATGAATACAAAAGATTCCCTTCTGCTGCCATTACCATTACACCCTGCCACGTGATAGAATGGCGCCACGATCACCTTACCTGCATTCACGCCCTGTTGCTGTAACAGGGCTTTTACTTCATTCGTCTGAACGATGAAATAATCTGTATTACCGCTTAAAAAAGTGATGAGTTTTCCCTTGATCTTTTTCAGTGTTTTCTCTTTGAAACCGTAGTTAGCCGGATAACTGAAAAGCGAAACATTGTGGAAATAAGTAAAGACCTTTGCTTTTAATCGTACAGTTGGCGGTAGATTACCAAAACAAAGTACCTTGTCAAATCGTTTACCGTGTTGCTTGTAAAACCGGTGTCTTTCTATCAGCGATCCTTTCATAAAAGTTCTACGGTCTTCTGCTATAAACCCGTAATCTCCTATGCATCTGGCATCGAACAGATAAAAACAGTCGAGCCCTGCACTGCTGATCTCCGCTACGAGATAATCCAGTAAGACCTTTCCTCCGCTATTATTAATATACACCGCGTCAAGTAATATCATTTGTCTCTGTTATTTTTAACCGTCAACAAGCGTTCCCCTTCTCTTCCATTTTCTCCAGGGCGCCAATGGCGCCGCCCCTTTCTCATACACACAATGCATGATATCCAGGAAATAATCTGCTGCATGCTCGCCCGACAGGCATTCAGACCAGCGCCGGATCTTTTCCCTTGACCCTGCAGGCACTTTCCCGGCCTTCATCCGCCTGCTCAACTCTTCCGACAGGTGGCCGATATCCCCGGCCCTGATCACTGTACTGAAATTGTGGTCTCCCAGTAATACCGAAGCCCCGCAATGATCTGTACAGATAACAGGTGTGCCCTGTTGCAGCGCTTCATTGATCACAGCGCCCCAGCCTTCTTTCAGGATACTGGGCAGCACAAAGAGATCATGCTGGCCCATGAGTTTTCTCACCGTCACATTATCCTGGAAACCGGAGAACTTCACATTCGACAAGGACAACTCATTCGCCAGGTCTTTTAACATAGGCGCTTCCGGGCCATCCCCTATAATGTTCAATTCCCCCTCACTACTTTTTACGTTCGACCATGCCCTGATAAGGGTATGTATGCCTTTATTAGCCACCAGTCCTCCAGCATACATGACCTTAAAAGGTCCATACTCATCTGCCGTTGCAGGCGGTGTAGACTGCACAAAGTATCCCCACTCAAAAAGCTTGTCTTTCTTATATCCTGCCTTGCTGTATACTTCCATTCCTTTGCTGCCTATGGCGAGAATGAAGTCAAACATCCTCCCATACCGCATCCGGTGATAGATGCTGCGCAGATACCTGACCTTACCTTTCAGTCCCAGCCAGCTGTATGGTTCAGCCATAATACCCAGGTTATGCCGGTGACTTGTCAGCCAGGCAAAGGCATTCCGGAAAAGCGGTTCACTGTCAAAACCACTAAAAATATGATAGGTGTTTTCGTCTGATGCCGCGATAATATCGTCGATCGTTGCCTGATCCGGCGATACGATCAGTTTTACCCGGCCCATATCCGGAATGGTCCAGCCCATTTTTTTCCGTTTTTCTTCTATCTCTACCACCGTGACAAGTACCACCTCCACATCCTTCTTCAGTGAAAGACAATGGAGGAAGCATGACTGGTGCACACTCACCATATTCTGCCAGAAAACAAACTTTCTATTCGTAGACATGGGCATAACTATTTTGTCCGGCATGCAATTCAACACGTGATTTTATATAGTAATCAAACTGGATATTGGCAACGCAACACCAAAACAAGCTTGTCATCATTTCATTGATCCCGATCAGGTAAGACTCCACAAACGCTGTTATCAGTATACTGACCATGATAAACTGATAAGTGCGCATTTCTTCCTTTTTGTACTTAAAGAAATCAATGATATACGTTATACAGTTCCAGAACAGTATGATGATAAAAATGGCTGCGAATAAGGCCCCGACCATAATACCCAGCCCGAGATAACCATTATGCGGATTACTGGTGATATTATCGCCGCTGAACCGCGGGTCGGTCCAGCCATACCGTGCCAGACCATGTCCTCTCATCAGTTCATCCTGGAAGGTTTTCATTCCCCATCCAAATGCATGCTCCCTGTTACGGAACATACTTTCCTTTCCGGTGATGCCTGTCAGCAGCCTGGTGATGGCGTTATTGGAATCCATACCGGAGAAATAGGAAATGACATAGGGCAGTATTATCAGCAGTGGTATCGCCAGCAACACATACTTATATGCCGGCACCTTTCTCAGATCTGAGAAGAACCATGCAATTACATATACTACAAGCGCTGCCCTCGACCCCGTCATCAAAATAACATAGGTCAGGTATATCATCACCGGTATAGCAATGATCTTTTTTAAAAATTTATTCTGTATGATGATCCCAAACGCAATAGCGGATAATGTACCGGCGCTATTCGCATTCGTAAATCCAAAGCTCAGCCTGAGCGTCTCGGAATCCACCGTTTGCGAAAAAGAGCCATAAACCAGACCCATAATGATCAATATGGCCAACCCTTTTAAACACTTAAGTTTATATTCGTCTGTGTTTAGCGCCATAAATAGTGCAAACATCAGGAACAACAATACTTTGGATACCAGGTACACCAGGGACTCATCTTTCAGGGGGTCCAGGAAGATGTAGTACACCGTAAGCAATAATGTCAGCGCTGCAAACAGTCTGAATTGAATGAACAGCGAAAATAGCTTCTCCCTTTTCAGAAAGAAAAGGAACAGGACAAGCCCGGCCATTACGGGCACCAGGAGAACATCTCCATTCAGAAAGCTGAGATGGGCATACTTTAATGCGAAGTTCAGGACGATGAACAGGATGAACACTACATTGATCCCTTTCTTCACGAAGCCTCGTATACTCATGCTTTTTCCCATATCTTCAATACGTTGTCATATTTCTTAATAATTCTGGCCGGATTGCCTGCAGCCACACAATAGTCCGGAACATCCTTTGTAACCACGGATCCCGCGCCGATGATAGCCCGGTTGCCAATGGTAACCCCTCCCAGTATGATAGAGCCGATACCGACCCATACCCCATTGCCGATCACGATGTCCTTACCGAATCCTTCACCTGCCATTTTATCTCCCTCCGGGTTCAGCTCGTGCGTACCCGTAACGATAGTGACCCTGGAGGAAATATCACAGTCCCGTCCTATCCTGATACGGCTGTCAATAGCGCCTACCAGGAAAGTATCTTCACCGATGAATGTATTATCGCCCACCTGCAGATCAAACGGCCCCATTACCTTCAGCGCCATAAATCTCACATTCGCGCCAAGCCTGGCGCCTGCAAATGCCAGCAGCTTTCTTTTCAGTCCAAACATCCGCGTACCGGGTAAAGCACGGACCATTTTATTAATAATAAACAATCTGCCAGGTTTCAGGCTCATCTTACAATGTTTTTTATAATTGAATCCAGGTCAACGCTGTTATAGAACGTCCCCGCATTGGAAGCATACGCGCCATAATCAGAGAATATCCTTCCCATTGTGTCCTTCACGGCATCTACACAGTTGAAATCAGTACAAAGGCCCGCCCTGTAATGCTCCACCGTATATTTCAGTCCAGGTATGTCATTACACAACATGGGCTTTGAAAACATCGCATACTCCCATATCTTATTCGGTGCACAGTAAATATTATTCAGGTCAATAAAGTCATACACTACAATGCCTATATCTGCCAGCTTCGTGATCTCCAGGTGTAAAGGCGCATCGATAAAAGGAATATGAATGATATTGGGATTGATCCCTTTTAACGTGTCTATGTAATCAAAGTCCTTTCCCACTATCAGGAATACGAACTTTGCATCATCCTCAAATGTGGCCCTGGCAATGGTATCCAGCCTGCGGTAATGAGTAATGATGCCCTGGTAAAGCACAATCTTCTTGCCCTTACTGATCTCATCTCTTACCTTCTGTACCAGCGGACCGTTAGACCCATTGATACCCGCCCCTTCTATTGGCTTAAAGTAGGGCTTATTGGGCAATACATCAGGTGTATTTTTCAGCTTCCATCTCACCCTCAGGATGGCAGACCTGTTATACTCTGCCGTTACAATCTTATATGCATACCGGGAGAGACGCTTCAATAAAAAATTATAAACAGGCACCGCATCATACAGTTCCAACAGGCACATAACGAACCGGTAGCCCTTTAGTTTTGCCCCCAGGCCCACAGCAGTATCTCCTGTGGCGACCCATAAAAGATCATGGGGCGTTTCATTGACAAGCTGAAATACTTTCTTCCTGAAGTAATAAACAGCTAAAATCTTGGAGCCTCCCCTGCTCTGCAGCCGGAGATTCTCTATTGAGAGATTTTTGCATTCCCCAAAAAGGAAAGCCTCACTCTCCTTACTGATATCGCCGCAGATCAGCTTTACGTTCTCATACAGCTTTGAAAGCCCGAGCACAACGTTCAGCACCGGAGGGACAAATGATGGATTGCACTTACACACGATAATAGCCGACTTATATGACTTCTCAACTTTCATTTATGATTGGTTAGTTTATTCGCTTATTATTGCGGGTTTTCATTAACATACATTTACAGCTCACATAAATACTGATGTAAGGAATCAAACATCGCGTCTGCTTTTTTCCTTAATGATTTCACAGAGTCAGAACAGTCAAAATCACTTTCCTCAAATACCCTCATCGCCTGTTTCAGATCGGAGTGCCTGAATGGCATATCCCAGAGCCTGAAACCATTGATCTGTTCCGACAGTATACTCAGCTTCGGCTCAATGGCTATACACACAACTGGTTTGTTTAACACCGACCCCATCACTCCGCCATGATAACGCGCTGTAATAAACCCGTCAAAGCCATTCAGCGTATCCATAAACTGTTCTATACCGCTTTTGAAGGGGTCCCATTCCAGAACGGGATACCCCCCTTCATTAATGATCTTCCTCCATTCCACATCGCGCAGTGTAGAAAAAATGATGAACGTGAACTCATAATCAGATTCTCTGTGTTCTTCAATCATCCTCAGCAATGTATCCTGGTAGTCGTTTCCTCCATTCTCATATTTCCAGTCTCTTACGATCACCCCTATCTTCTTCCGTTTTTGTTCCTTATGGTACTCTGTTCCATTTCGCTGAACAGCTTTATCATAATTCAGAAAGCTCGAATAACATATATCTGCGCCCTCATTCACACCATCATAACCCCAGTCCTTGCAATAAGACAGCGAGGTGGCATCCCTTACATATAACATGTCCATCTGCCCTACCAATGATTTCACCTTTTCTATCTTGTCATTCTCCGGGTTGAACGGACCAAGTCCCAGTCCGAGGCCTACCGATTTCTTTGCAGGCACCGGCTGTTTCCGGGAAAACTTACTCCTGATCTTTCTCACCAGTAGTCCAGGATCGTCGGTCAGCAACTTCCAGAAGAGTTTCAAATAAAACCCTCCTTTATTGGAGTTGAATAAAAAGAACTGTGTGCCTCCTCCGTAGATCAATACGTCGGCGGCGGCTTTTTTGTTATCATTTACATCCACATAACCAGACTTCTTCAATAACCGTTGGCAGTAATCACTTGAACTGCCACAAAAATCAACGTTCACACACAGGTCGTTTCTTAGAAAAAAGTTCTCAATAGTACACATCAAAGCATCATCTCCAAAGTTCGCTTCTCCATATGCACCTTTTACAACTACAGTCTTTCCCATAGTACAACAATTAACAAACATGTTTAATAAAGGCCTTCCAGCCAATCAGGCCTTCTTCGAGCACAGGTTTACTTTTAAACACAGGTCCCTCTGTTCAGCATTAGGTTGATCTACTCTTTCTGATTGGCATCGTTTAATTAATCCCAGCTAGCTGTTTTTATTACTGAGTGGTAAGACGTTTAAATGTCCTGATCAGTAAAAAAACAATTGCTCCCAGTACAAGCAGCAATATGAAAATTCTTAGTGCAATCGCGATCTCCGCAAAAATCATCAGCGCTGCAGAAAACAGTATCAGCAGCCATATGGATATACTTTCGAAGGACCACACAAAGTCCTTTTCACACAATTTCCTGGAGGTATAAAATGGGATGAACACAAGCGTGTTCAGAAAATAGGCAATAGCATAAGCACCGGAACGTCCGATAGCGCCGTATTGTTTTAAAAAGTGCATGCTGACCAGGGCCGTCACGCCCCACACCACATTCGTGATCAGGCTCCACCACATATACCCTCTTGCCGTAAAGTTCCGCGCTATACCCTGGCGGTGTGCAACAATGACGGTCGTGAACATCACCAGTACAATGGAGCTCTTTAACATATCACCGGCATAATCACGCCCAAACAGCAGGTTACCCAATTCGGGAACGAACATAAAAGGGAGTGATATAAAAATGCCAACAATCCATGGCAGGTAATTGTTGGCCATTTCAAATTTCTTATTCGTATTCTCCAGGTTCTTTACCACATAAGGTAAAAATGCCTGCCCTATCATACCATTGATCACTGTTACTACCAGCATAATATTCAGGGCCGCATTATAGATACCCAGCTGCTGATAACCATTGGGCAGGTCAACCAGGAAGGCATTACAAAACCAGTTCACCGGCAGCACCAGTCCGCCACTCAATACAGCCGGCAGACTATAGGAAAACAGCACATTCAGTTCCTTCGTAAACCCTGTTTCATTTACATTGATACCATAGGCGCCAGCCGCCTTTCTCACTTCAACAAAGCCAATGACGCAGATCACAATGGCATTACTGGCCAAAGCAATGACAGCCCCCGCCACACCAAAGAACAATGATAGCGAGATGGCAACCGGAATATTGATCAGGCCTCCTATCAGGTTGATCCTTGAAATACTTTTAAACTTCTCCAATCCAAGCAGGATACCATTCTGTACCCCGTTTACAGAGTAAAACAGGATGGCCAATCCACCAAACTGCAGATCCCGGATCAATTCTGTTGATTTCAAAGAAACAGATGCCAATGGCTCTGCATAAATAAAGATCAGCCCAGCCACCACAATACCCGTTACCCAGGAGATCAGATACGACATCCGGATAATACGTCCGGCCTTGATCTTATCTTTTATACTAAACTCAGAAACAAACTTTGTAGCCGTTACACCTAATCCCAGCCCGGCGAATGTAGAAAACATATCTACTGTAGACCTGATCATTCCCAGCTCACCAAAGCCTTGTTTCTTCAGTATCCTGGCAATAGCCACATATGTCAGGAAGATCAGTAATCTTGAGCCGATAGTGCCAATGAAACTCCATATGATACCTGAAGACACTTTCCTGGCCAGGTCCGAGCTCAGGTTTCCCCTGATAAAACCGGTGGCCTTCTGTGGTAAAATACCTGCAACCCTCGATATTAGTATGCTGCGGTTCATATTGCCTGCAATTCATTTATATGCGCTACAATCCTCTCACACGACTTACCATCCCCATAGGGATTTACAGCATTGGACATACTTTCATATGCCTGCCGGTCGGTAAGAAGACTATCCACGTACTTATATATTTTAGCCTTGTCTGTACCTACCAGCGATACTGTTCCTGCCGCTACCGCTTCAGGCCGTTCAGTGGTATGCCTCATCACCAGTACCGGTTTTCCCAGTCCCGGCGCCTCTTCCTGGATACCTCCGCTATCTGTGAGAATAAGATAACTGCGGTTCATCAGGTAGATAAAAGGCAGGTAGTCAAGTGGCTCAATAATAAATACATTGGGCAGGCGCTCATTCATCAGTACATCTGCTACCGGTTTCCGTACATTCGGATTAAGATGTACAGGATAGATAAAGTCAACATCTGTATGTTTCTCTGCCAGCTCTTTGATAGCGTTGCAGATATTGAGGAAACCATCTCCGAAATTCTCACGGCGGTGCCCGGTTATCAGGATCATCCTTCTGCCGGCGCTACCATTTTTCTGCTGCCATTCATTGATCAGTTCAGCAGAAATACCCATCTTCGCCAGCTCGCATTCCGTCTCCTGTTTCAGTACGCCGTCTGTCTGCACCCTGTTCAATACCATGTAGAGGGCATCAATCACGGTATTGCCGGTTACACAGATCCGGCTATCCGGTATCCCTTCTTTCAGGAGGTTTTGCCGGGCCGTCTCCGTTGGTGCGAAATGATAGGTAGCCAGTCGTCCTGTAAGGTTCCGGTTCATTTCTTCCGGCCAGGGACTGTAGATATTATGTGTTCTCAGACCTGCCTCCACATGCGCTACCGGGATCTGCTTATAGAAGGCAGCCAGTGCAGCAGCAGTGGACGTAGTCGTATCGCCGTGTACCAGTACAATGTCGGGACTTACCTCATTAAGCACGCCTCTCATGCCTTCCAGCACCCGGATGGTTACATCCGTCAGGTCCTGTCCCTGTTTCATGATATTCAAATCGTAATCAGGTGTGATATCAAATATCCGCAGCACCTGGTCCAGCATCTCACGATGCTGCCCTGTTACACAAACGATCGCTTCAAATGCCTCCGGATGGCTCATTAATCTTTTTACCAGTGGAGCCATTTTTATGGCTTCGGGTCTTGTGCCAAAAACAACCAATACTTTTTTCTTCGTCATACATGCTTTGCTTTACAACCGTGCATCCACCAGATCCCTGTTTAAACAGGCTTTCGTATCGAAAATGACGCCGTTATTCCGGATGATCTTCTGATAATCCAGCTCCAGGAATTCCTGGTGGGCTACCGCTACGATGATGGCGTCATACACAACAGAATTGCTTAGCTGTTTGATGATGTCCACACCATATTCGTGATACACCGCTTCTTCATTCGCCCATGGATCATAGATGTCTACATCCAGCCCGAACTGCTCGAGTTCATGGTAGATGTCCACCACTCTTGTATTCCTCACATCAGGACAATTCTCCTTAAAGGTGATACCCAGTATCAGCGCTTTGGAGCCTTTTATTTTATGATCTTTTTCGATCATCAGTTTCACGACCTTATCGGCCACAAACTTTCCCATCATATCGTTCACCCTTCTTCCTGACAAGATCACCTGTGGATGATACCCCAGTGATTCTGCTTTATGCGCCAGGTAATAAGGGTCTACACCTATACAGTGACCACCTACTAATCCCGGTTTATATTTCAGGAAATTCCACTTGGTACCTGCTGCTTCGATAACATCATTGGTATCGATACCAATCCTGTCAAAGATGAGGGCCAGCTCATTGACAAATGAGATATTCACGTCGCGTTGTGCATTCTCAATTGCCTTGGATGCTTCCGCCACCTTGATGCTAGGCGCCTTATGTGTACCCGCCTTAATGATGGAGCTATAGAGATCATCCACAACAGTGGCGATCTCCGGCGTAGAACCGCTGGTCACCTTTTTTATTTTAGTCAGGGTATTGATCTTGTCGCCGGGGTTGATCCTTTCAGGAGAGTATCCCACAAAGAAATCTTTATTGAACTTCAAGCCTGATACTCTTTCCAGTACAGGCACGCAATCTTCTTCTGTACAGCCGGGGTATACCGTAGATTCATAGATGACGATATCGCCCGGTTTCAGGGCTGCGCCGATCATTTCTGAGGCCTTCAGCAATGGCTTCAGATCGGGTGCTTTAAACTGATCAATGGGTGTGGGAACAGTAACGATGAATGTATTGTACTCCCTGAGCTCTTCCCTGTTAAAAGAAAAGCTCAATCCTTTGCGGGATTTCCCGCTTTTTTCCTTCAGGCGCATCGCTTCCAGCAGCTCTTCCATATCCGCTTCTTTCGTGCGATCATTGCCGTCACTCAACTCTGCAATACGTTCCTGGTTGATGTCAAACCCCATTACATTATAATGCTTCCCAAACTCAATTGCCAGGGGCAGTCCAACGTATCCTAACCCTATTATGGCAATGCTGCGTTGTGCTATTTCGGTGTCCGTTTCTGCAGCTATCTGGAGCTGGCTAATTTCTTCTACCACATTGTTCATAAAAAACAGATTAAAAAAGATTTTTAGAAAAAATTCCAGTTGACATATACGCTTATTTTTTAGCAAGCGAGCGTTTCACTTTAGATATCAGGCCATTGGTTGACCGTGTATTATTCGAATAACCATAGCCATAACCGTAGCCATATCCGTAACCATAGCCGTAGCCATAACCACTACCGATCTTCACATCATTCACAATGATATTGATCTTAGGCAGTTTGCCATTGAGATGCAGATCCCTGGAGAGCAGCAGTTGCTGCTTGAAGGTGTATCCCTGTCTTACCAGGTACAGTGTTGCATCTGCAAAACGTCCCAGCAGCTGAGCATCCGTCACAAGGCCCACAGGGGCAGTATCTACAATGATGTAATCAAAACGTTGTCTCAACTCGCGGAACAAACGCTCTGTAGCAGGCAGCAGCAATAACTCCGCGGGGTTAGGAGGAATAGGACCGGAAGAAACGATGTAACAGTTCTCATGGAAACCGGAAGGCCTGATAACTTCCTCTAAACTGGTCTTTCCGATCGCGTAGGTACTGAAGCCTATCTGGTTCACCAATCCTATCTGCTCTGAAATCTTCGGTTTACGCAGGTCCATTTCCATCAGCACGACCGACTTACCGGAAAGCGCCAGCACAGAGGCGATGTTGGTTGCCACAAAAGATTTTCCCTCGCCACTCATACTGGAGGTAAGCAGGATAACCTGTCCCTTGTCGCCCAGCACAAACTGCAGATTCGTCCTGATAGCGCGGAACTGCTCTACCACCGGCGCAACAGAACCTTTGCTTACCACTACGAGTTCTTTATGATCTGAGTGTCCTACCTCAGCCAGGATAGGCACAGGGGTATTGTTGACAATATCTTCCCGGCTTCCCACCCTGCGGTTGAAGAGCTCTTTCAGGTATAAACCGATGGAAGGGATAGCCACGCCTGCCAGCAGGGCAAACAGGTAGATCATGGGCTTCTTGGGAGCAAATGGTGCAGCATCGCTCTTAGCCGGATCGATGATCCTTGCTATAGCCAGGTTGGATGACTTCGAAATGGCTGATTCCTCCCTTTTCTTCAGCAGGAACAGGTATAACTCCTGTTTTACGGCCTGCTGCCTTGAAAAGTCCAGGAACACCCTTTCCTTGCCCGGCACCTGTTTAATCTGGCTATTGATGCCTCCCATACGATTTTTCAGCTGGTTGATGCTGATTATGATACCGCTTTTCAGGGAAGCGATATTAGCGCTCAGATCCGCCCTCAGGGAAACCAGTTGCTCATCTAAATTCTTTATAAAAGGATTGGATTCAGTGGTGGTCATCAGGCTACGCTGCCTGTCCAGCTGTAATCCGTTATATTTCTCCACAATAGCCAGGAAGGTAGGATCCTGCACTACCAGTGCAGAGGGTACAATGCGTTTACTGTTGTTCTGGTCTTTGATATACTGTTCAATAGACTCTACGATGCTCAGTCTAACTTCCTGTTCCGTGAGTTGTTTGGTAAGGTCTTCCGTACCGGATACCAGTACTTTGGCCTGTTCCTGCAGATCTGCCAGGTCGTTCTCCTGTTTGAACTGCTGGATCTGTTTTTCGACGCCCGACAGTTCACTGCTCACCAGTACCAGGCGGTTGTCTACGAACGCGATGGTGCTGTCCACTATCCTGTTCTTATCTTCCACGCTGGCCTGCAGGTATTTTTCGATCAGCTTGTTAAGGATGATCTCTCCCTTTCTGGGTATGGTAGCCTCTATACCGAGGTTGATCACGCTTACCTGTTTATTGGGTATTTCCACGTTGATCTTCTGCTGGAAGGCGGCTACCGCATTATCAAATGAAGTAACGTTGATGATATATTCCTCATCCACGAGCTCGACCTGCCTGTTCCGGGAGATGCATAACACCCCTTCGGGGAGGGTCATCGTATCGCCCCAGCTCATTGTCTTTTCACTGTCTTTGGTCCTGAATATGAACCTCTTTTCATCGATCGGTTTGAGGGTATATTTTACATTCTTGAGGGTATCTTTCAGGAATACCCAGTTAGCGGTAAAAGGTACATCAATCACTTCCGCTTTTTTAAAACGGCCTTCTACCACATAGGTAACATTCAGTTTCAGATCCCTTACTACCTTTTCAATGATAGATCTCGATTTGAGGATCTCCACTTCATTGTCGACATTACTTTTGGTGCTGAACAGTTCGAGCTGATCCAGTATTTCCTGCCCCTGGATATCGCCCCCTTTCTTGTCGTCTTTCACCAGGATCTTTGCATTGATGTTATACCTGGGAGTTGCGTATCTCAGGTATGCCCATGCCAATGTACCGGTCAGTAACAGGCATACTACAAACCAATACCACTTGTTGCGGAGCTTTTCTAAAATGTTTTGTACATCCAGCGTGTTGTCTGGTAAAAGCTCTGCTTCTATCTTGTTATTTACAGCACCGTTAATGTGATTCCTACCACTCATATTATGGGATTATAATTTAATTCTGGTTGCAAGTACAACTAAAAGAGATAACAGAGACACCGCGATTGTGAAATTCCTTGTTCTTGCAACATCTGTTGACGCAATCTTCGCTTTGTTAGGCTCTACGTATACCACATCTCCCTGACGTAAATAGAAATAGGGGGAAGTGAACATTTTGCTATCGTTGATATTAAACCGTACAAACTCTTTCTTATTCCCTGCATCTCTTATCAGCAGGATATTCTCTCTCCTTCCGTAGATGGTAAGATCGCCCGCCATACCAAGCGCATCGAGTATGGATACTTTTTCATTGGGCATGATATAAGAGGCCGGTTTTGTTACCTCACCCAGTACGGTAATCTTAAAATTGACGAACCGGACATTTACGACAGGATCTTTATAGTACTCTGCAGCTTTGGTCCTGACTTCGTCACGTACGGCGTCAGTAGTTTTACCTTTTACGAACACCTTCCCGATCAGTGGCAGCATGACATATCCGTCTTTGTCTACCAGGTAGCCACTGATAGACGCACCACCACCAGGAGATGCTGGTGTACTGCCTGCACCCAACGGGTTCCCGTTTACCGGCCAGGTAGCTGTATTCTGCTGATTCAGCAGCGCTGTTGCGGAAGGATCGAGTGTTTGTATGCTTACCTGCAAAATATCATCGGGCTGGATAGTTGGCGTATAAAAGGTAGCCTGATCAATGGCTGTCTTTCTTACTGAATCGGGAATATCCTTGAAATAACCAATGTTCTTCGGTGTAGAGCAAGATGTAAAATATAGAGACATTACTCCTGCCATGAGCAAAAGCAGGTAAACTCCAGGTTTTGTAGTGCGACTCCCGCGGTTAATAATCGTCATTATAAAATTAACTGTTTAAAAAAGGTCTACTACCGGCATACCATTAGATATGCGGATAATCATGTATTGATTGTTTATTATAGTTTTATTTTGTCCTTGTCCAGTTGTTCGTATGCAGAATTTTTACTGATAAATTCCGGTACCAGTTGCTTCATGAGAACTACTGTGGGGGTGATGTAATGCTTCTGGGCAGAAGCGATCAGTTTTTCGATGTGCTCATTCATCTCAACAAAATCATATTCACGAACGCGGGCTATCATGATTTTCTCATGATAGGTACTGAGTGTATTTTCTGCATTGTTCAACAGTTCTTCATACAGCTTTTCCCCCGGACGTAATCCAGTAAACACTACCTGCACATCTTTACCGGGCTCTCTTCCACTCATGCGGATCATCTTATTGGCCAGATCAGCTATTTTCACCGGTTGTCCCATATCAAATACAAATATCTCGCCACCCTGTCCCATAGCACCTGCTTCCAGCACCAGCTGACAGGCTTCGGGGATGGTCATGAAATAACGGGTGATTTCAGGATGTGTAACAGTAAGCGGTCCTCCTTTTTCAAGCTGCTGTTTAAATCGGGGTATAACGGATCCGTTAGATCCTAATACGTTGCCGAACCTCGTAGTGATAAACCGTGTTGGCGGCATACCATATACGGGGCCTGACTTTTTATATTGACGGTTAACATGGTTATTGTAGGACTGTATAAATATCTCGGCTATTCTTTTGGAAGCGCCCATGATATTGGTTGGGTTTACGGCTTTATCTGTAGAGACCATCACAAATTTCTCTGCGCCAAATTCCACTGCCAGTTCCGCCAGCATCTTTGTACCCATTACGTTGTTCAACACGGCTACAGACGGATTCTTTTCCATCATGGGCACATGTTTATAAGCAGCTGCATGATACACCATGGAAGGCTCATATACCTCAAATAACTGCTGCATACGAACGCGGTCACAGATATTTGCGATGTAAGGCACTACGGGTATGCCTGGCGCCAGCTCTCCTATTTCCAGCTCCAGTTCATGTAAAGGCGATTCTGCTTTATCGCACATCACAAGTACGGCAGGTTCCAGTTTCACTAACTGTCTTACGAGTTCACTCCCGATAGAACCAGCTGCGCCTGTAACGAGGATTGCTTTCCCTTTTGCTTCACGGCTAACCTGTTCATTATTGATGCTGATAACAGATCTGTCGAGCAGGTCTTCAATCCGGATGTCCTGCAGTTTGGCAGGGCTCCATTCGGCATTGATCCACTTATTAACGGGCAACACTTTCTGTACTTTTATGTTTAAAGCAATGCAATTATCGACAAGGTCATTGAGTACCTGCGCATCGGGTGCTTCTTCAGCAACGATGAGCAATTTTACCTTCTCCTGTCTCATCAGCCTTTCGAGTGTGCTTCTGGAGGTGCCGAAAATGGGCAATCCATCTAATCGTTTGCCCGCACGGGTGAGTTTATCATCCAGGAAGCCCGTGATGCGGATATTTCCTGTCTGATCTTCGCTGATGGCCTTGCGCACCATTAGTCCGGAGTGACCTGCATTATA
This sequence comes from Chitinophaga filiformis, assembly GCF_900102545.1. Taxonomy (GTDB): domain Bacteria; phylum Bacteroidota; class Bacteroidia; order Chitinophagales; family Chitinophagaceae; genus Chitinophaga; species Chitinophaga filiformis. Next base: position 795,168 of record NZ_FNBN01000002.1, read on the forward strand.
TATAACAGCCTTCGTTTTATTGATGATACCATACCTGCTGTAATAGTGGAAAGCCCATTTTACAAAGAGCCTGTAAGACAACAGAAAGAAGGTATTGATGAAGAAATTAATAGTGATAACGGATAAAGGGATCATGTTCTCCGCCGTGTATGTAAAGGCAGCAACATTTATATAGTAATAGATAACAGCACTGACAAGGCTCACACATGAAATGCGTCCTATATCAGCCATACTCGTATACCTCACAATGCCTGTGTAAGTACGAAACAATAACGACAATAATAAATTCACACTCACAACAACCAATACAATATCCTGCATGGGGTATCGACCAAAGTCTTCGAGGTTAAAGTTAAGCCTGAGTAAAAAAGACAAGCTCATTGCAACAATCGAACACCCGAGGTCTAATAACAAAATCAGCCAGGATGGGGTAATCCATGATCTCTTAGTCATCGGTTTAATTAGATAAGGTTAAAACTGTATCAGTACTTTTTTTTCAATAACTCGGAATCTCTTACAAACAGTTTGTGTAACAGTGTTTTAAGTTCTAACCTGTGTGCAAAATAAATACATAATGTTAAATTTTGTCCAGTTAATAGATGAGTTTAACCACATGTTTTTATCACTAATATTTCTATTCTATAATATTAGAAACACATTAATTCATACAATTCTTCCATACTATTTACAGCCGGGCTTTTATTCATATAGCGGTCTTTCAATTAATCGGAAGTAACAAATATGCCTATTTTAATATTGCGTATTTCTACGTACCATTAAACGGCCAGTATCAACGAATCACATATATCCAACACACACGGCATATCGGGGCGACGCATGCCACCCGAACATAGGTTCTTAGTATTAAGAACATGGTATTAACACGAGCAATGAGTTCTCCATGGCATGCAAGTTAAGTTGACTAATTGGTTATGACTTTGTACTCTAAAGGTGTTGCCAGCAGACCTTAAAGTAATGCTTGCTATTCAAGTTATTCGGTGAGTCAGTTGAAACAAACACTATACCAAAAAGCAGCAATGCCAAATTCTTTATCAAGACCACGTTTGATAACAACTATTGACGAGCGTTTGTTTTGAAATTTTAAAAGGGATTAGCTCATCCGTTGTCTTTAAACAGAAGGGATTAACGAATATAGAAATAAACAAATTCAAAATATTGCTTGTATAAACACCAGGGGCTATCTGAAAAAAAAATTACCCGGAGCGTTTAAGCACCGGGTAAAGTTTACTACAAAAAAATATATGTCTTAACGTTATTCCACAGTTAGTGTGCCGGTATAGCCACAGGTTTTGGCCTGATAGCTGTTAAAGCGTCTTCTGTGATCACCTGTTTTTTCTGCGGTTTATGCCATACATAACTTTTCTTCAGACAGGAATAGCAGATATATCTGCGGATAGGGAATACACCTAACACATATTTAACAAAGAAACCACGGGGGACCCTGTCTTCAAGAACACCGTGTTTACATTTAGGGCAATCATGCAATTCGATACGCTCCACGTTGGAAGATGAGCCCTGCAACAAAATGTAACTCATAGGTAATTAATTAGTCTGATAAGGGATGGTAGTTTGTTCACGAACTACTTTACAAAAGTACAAATAATATTATTATTGCATTAATTTAATTTTTACTTTGAGAAGTACTTTATATTCATAAAGTTGAGAATCAGTTGCTGCTGTCAATCATTTCAACGGAAAGGAATTATCTGATTAGGAGTCCTGCTTAAGGTTCTTTTTTAAAGAAATGATTATAAATACTTTAATAAACGGTTTATCGAAAACCGGGCCTCTATCATGATATGGGGGCACCGGCAATGTTTTTCCCCGGATCCTTTTGCTTCATAAAGAGGCTTTTTGCCCGGATTTACTTATAAAAGTAATATTCCTCCACCTGCCGTTTTTCGCCGCTGTTTGCTTTTTTGCCGGCGTCAATTTCCTCTTCTTCCGGCAGACAATCGTATTACCGTTCCGTTGTCTGAAGGTGATATTTCCGATACTGCCACACGCTCCTTCAAATATCAGGCTGGACAGAGGCTTGTCTTTCAGTTTTAAGTCAGACGTGTTTATTAACATGCTATTGCTGATTTGGTGTTAGAAACAGCGTCCCGGCCGAAACCGGGACGCTGTTTCAATGATGGCATATGTAAAGTCAAATCCAATAATTCCGATTTCTTTGCTATTTTACCGTAATGAAAGGCTTGCAAATAGATACCAGCAGCAAAATTCCCGTTTATATGCAGATCGCAGATTCCATCATGGCGGCAGTCCGCGATGGCATTCTGACCCGCGATCAACAGATCCCTTCTATCAATGAACTGAGTGAACAGTATTTGCTTTCGCGTGGCACAGTCGAGAAGGCGTATAAAGAACTGCGGGATAAAAAGGTCATTATCTCAGTAAAAGGTAAAGGATACTTTATCAACCGGACAGATGTAGTCATTCCCCTTCGCATACTATTAATCTTCAACAAGATCAGTAATTATAAAAAGCAGGTTTACAATTCCTTTGTAAAAGCATTAGGAGATAATGTATTTGTAGATCTTCATATCCACCATCATAGTGTTCCGCTGTTCGAAAATCTTATCAATAATCATCTGGGAGATTATGATTACTACGTGATCATGCCACACTTTTACGAACAACCGGGGAAAGTGTTGGAGATATTACGAAAGATACCTTCGGAACAATTAATCCTGCTGGATAAAGACCTGCAGGAACTAACAGGCAACTATGGTACAGTATATCAGAATTTTGAGAAGGATATCTACGAGGCATTGCATGAAGCACTTCCAGTGTTGAAGAAGTATGATAGTCTTGTCTTTGTAAATCCGGGAATTACGCCTTACCCTATGGAGATCGAAAAAGGGTTCCGGTATTTTTGTCGTATGCAGGATTTTAATTTCTCGGTTATTGAAGGCATAGAAATGTATACGCCAGTCAGTAAAGGTCAGGCATACATTATTATTGAGGAAACAGATCTGGTGAATCTTGTAAAGATCTGCAGGAATGAGCAGCTTACTATCGGAAAAGATGTAGGCATTGTATCGTATAATGAAACATTGTTAAAAGAAATTCTGCTCGATGGTATAACAGTCATCTCTACAGATCATGAGCAGATGGGCGCCGCAGCTGCAAGAATGATTACAGATAAGAAACAGGAGCGGATAAAAAATCCATTTAAATTGATCTTAAGAAATTCTTTGTAATGCATTTCTAATGACGCTCCATCTAATCTTTAATAGCCGAATGATGAACACTCTTGCCTTTTCTTACCTTGTAATTTGCTTTCTTTAATGGCTCCGCGATAATACTCTTCGCATACTCAACCGCATCAGCGAATCTATTATCAGACTCCAATTGAGAATCAGATGGAACCATCTTGCTCTCTTTGCTGCCACATATTCAGAACACCCTGTTTAGCGCTAACTAAGATCCTCTAACCGGGAAATTTTATATTTCCCCCCCTCGCATCATATTCCTCAACCGAATGGTTTGAATTCGGAACTACCAGGCACATCAAAATGATAGACTACACGAGATAAATAATCTTTCTGCAGCGTTCTGATAGCTATCTGTCGGCCTACTGTCGGTTTACTATCGGCCTGAAGTCGGCTTACCATTAGAAGGCTAAAATGATATCAAGGGGTTATTTAAAGGGTACCTATATATCAATGGGATATTGAAGTGACCTCTAAATACTATTGTGATGTCGATAAGTATTATTATTGGTATCTTAGTCGGGTAAGACAAGTAAGCTATTTATAACCTCAAAAAACCTTTTTATGGCCATTGTTAAAGACAATATTCTCATGCAGCTTGTACGGGGCACTCTCGGCAAACATTACATCATCTATGAACGGAATGGGCAGATCATTATGGCGGTGAAACGCGGCCCTTCCAGGAAAAAGCCTACACAAAAACAGGGAACTCTATCTGCAATTCCTGCATATTCTTCAATTTGCCAGCACAGATTATTTTGACATGAATGCTCCCACTTCAAAAGTAGGCAGGCGTAGCTGTGTCTTTCCTGTTGATTGCTGGTTGGTATATTAAGACTCCCTCCTATCTCCCCAAACTTTCCAAGATTCAAAAAAATACATGCTGTCACCATCTGCAACCGATTATTTGCATATCTTTGCAACCGAACGGTTTCGAAAACTAATTATTTGACCCATGAGAAGAGATGTTTTTCAAGCCATCGCGGATCCGACCAGAAGGGCGATCATACTACTGATTGCATCGCAGGCAATGACACCCAATGCCATCGCAGAACATTTTAACACCACCCGGCAGGCAGTATCCAAACACCTGCGCATATTGGCAGAATGCCAGCTGGTAACCCAGGCGCAATCTGGCAGGGAAATTTATTATCAGCTAAACGGCGACAAAATGCAGGAGATCGACAAATGGCTTGACCAGTTCAGAAAAATATGGGAAAGCCGTTTTAACGAGCTCGATAAAATATTATTAACGCTTAAAAACGATAAAAAATGAACGTCAACTTAGCCTTTGATTTTTCCGTTGATAAGGAAAACAAGACCATCACTGTAAAAAGGGAATTTGATGCGGAAGTTGCTTTAGTATGGGAAGCCTACACTAAAAGTGAACTCCTTGACCAGTGGTGGGCCCCAAAACCCTGGAAAGCAAGAACCAAAACCATGGACTTCCGTGAAGGCGGATCCTGGCACTATGCCATGGTCGGCCCAGAAGGCGAAGAACACTGGGCACTGGCTAACTACCAGAAGATTGAACCGAAGAAATCATTTACCGGACTCGATGCTTTTGCTGATGCAGAAGGCAACGTGAATAAACAGATGCCACAGTCAAAATGGGAGATCTCCTTTACGGATAAAGGACAAATTACACTGGTGCAGATCCTCATTTCTTATGAAGACCTGGCTCAGCTGGAAACAACTATTCAGATGGGCTTCAAGGAAGGATTGGCAATGGCAATGGAAGGACTGGACGAATTATTGCCTTCATTAAAAAAATAAGTTAAATTTAGATTACCTAACCACGTAAACAGAAAACCACATCCACGAAAAAGAACACTATGAAGAAAAAAATTCTATTTGTAGTCAGTCTGTTGTTTGGACTGATGTTCATCAATGCAGGATTGAACAAATTCCTCAATTACATGCCACCTCCGAAAGACATGCCTGCAAATATGATGGAAGTAATGGGCGCTATCATGAAAATCACCTGGCTGATGCCGCTTGTCGGCGTGGCAGAAATCGTAGGCGGCATACTTTTCATCTTTCCTAAAACAAGAGCACTGGGCGCCCTCATTATTTTACCGGTAATGGTAGGTATCGTGCTGACGACTATCACAGTAGCACCTTCCGGCATGCCTATCACGCTTGCGTTGTCTGCAATACTCATCTGGGTGATTATCGAAAACCGGGAGAAGTATCTTCCGATGATAAGTTAGGTCCTAATGCTGTCATGCTTCACGGTTATGATTCCGTCATAACTAAGTACGATGACTGCTAAATATTAGAACAGGGGTGTCTTCATCAAAGGCACCCCTGTGTATTGTTTCCAGCTAAAAAGATACTCAATCAGCGTATCCTGTTTACAAAGTGTTGCGCACCTCTACCCTGCTGATTTTCACATGTTTGCCCCGGAAATGACTATACTAACTTCGTGGCAGTATTCAACCTGTCGGCCACATCATCCCAATTAATGATCTGCAGCATATTATCCACGAAATCTGTTCTTTTATTTTTATACTTCAGGTAGTAAGCATGTTCCCATACATCGATCACCAATAATGGTATGACACCCCATTGGGTTAATTTTTCATGGTTCTCACATTGCAGGATAGTGAGCTTGTCGCTATAAGGCTGATAACCCAGTATCCCCCAGCCGTTGCCATCCACGTCTTTGGATGTTTTCGCCAGGTAGGTTTTCAGTTTATCGTAACTGCCAAAATCCTTCTCAATCCGCTTTAAAAGCTCTCCTTTCGGCTCTGTCTTTTTATTCGTCAGGTTTGTCCAGAAGAAGGGACAGGCAAGACGATCTATTTTAGGCCGTTCTCGGGTGATCCATTTCATGGCGGGAAAATACGGTTTTGAGGGAAGTTGGGTTACTATCCAGACTATTAGTCTTAAAGGGCTGACCGAAACTACCGGCCAGCCCTTTATTTTAACAGCTATAGAAAACAGGCATCGTTATATCCTCGCCGCCCAGGTAAACACAAGGTTTGCCCCATTCGCCGGCGCAGTATCATAATGCACAATAATACCCGATGCATCCGCCGTCAGATAACTGATGTTCTTCGCATTTGCTGAAGCGGCATTCACCTGGAAATAAGACGGTGCTGCTGCCAGTCCCATACCATGCGGAATAGTGAACGTAGTTGCATTACCATCTCCGGTAGCCGTAAAGCTACCTGTACGCAGGCTTTGCATCGTTGCAGGCACCACCACAAAGTAAGCCAGGTCAAGACCACCGCTGGCTGGCGTCACATAGATCTGACCCGTCATACCATCAGGCGCACCACTATGATCGACCAACAGGCTGATAGTTTGCCAGCTTGTTCCCACATTGGTTACTACTCTTGAAGCGCCAAAACTTCCGGGAACATCCAGCCGCTGAAATGCGATCGTTACATTCTTTGTCACATCAGGGCTTTTTACCTTGGCATACAATATCCATCTTGATTTAGGAAAGAACCTGTTAATGGAGAATGTATTGGAAACACTACCTAAAGGATTCCGGATTGCCAGCTGCACAGCAGTGCTTGTGCTGACATAGGCATTTACATCCAGTGTGGCATCTGTTTTATAAGTAAGCGAAGGATTGTTATAGAAAAGCTGATTCACTGCCAGGTGGAACAATACGTTCTCACTCTGGAAAGGTATCTCAGGTGTACCCTGTAATACATGGTCAGGCCAGTAACCGCCCAAGGACCTATTTACGGAGTATTTAGCCAGGTAAGTGATATCGCGTGGCGCATCCAGTCCGTTAAAGGACTTAATGAACAGGATACTGTTGTTCACGCCGAAATCATCAATGAAGTTCTCTTTACTTTGTACACCAGCGCGGATAGTATTCCCATCACCATTTACTGTAACGCGGTTACCGTCGTCCACTTCTATCAAACCAAAATCTGAATAGTTGGTATTAATGGTGATGAAATTGTTACGTCCGTTGCCACCATTCTGACACTTAGGCCCATTAGCTACACGAATCTGGGTACCTTCTATCAGTGCATATTCCTGGTTTACGACTGCACTGTTCAAAGGGCCTTCTGTATACATTTCACTGAACTCCACACTGCGGGGCTCATACCGTACAGCAGAAGGAAAGGCCATTACTCTTACAGCCACTTTATACGACTGGCAGCCGAAGGTATTGAAAACACTCTGCGCCAGGTTGGGAACACTCAATCCTACCCGTCTGCTAAGCGCAGTGATCAGGTGCTCTGCCGCCCATTCATCACAGGCATACTCGATGCAATTTGCGCCTGCAGGCACCAGGAACAGGTTCGGATTGGAAGTTGAGAAGCTAATAGCTGTTCCTCCTGAAGTTGCCGCCAGCTGAACGCTGGTAGTGGTGGCGTTTACAATGAAATACCGGGTGCGGGGTATAAGGCCGGTAACTGCGCCATCTGCCGGATCAAAGATCAGGGCCACCTGTTCACCGTTAGCGAATATAAGACCGGTGTTGGCACAGTTGAGGATAGTGGTACTACCAGTGCCGGGAGGCGCTGCCTTCAGCGGCTTCATACCTGCTACCAGTTCCGAGGTTCCTACTACAATGCCGTAGTCCAGTCCGCGGACCTCCACAATACTGCCGAAGTTAATACGGTAAGCCGGACCTGCATAAAAGATACCGCAGTCGCCATAACCGTCTTTGTCATCGCCTAAACGCTGGATACTGAGGTTATCAAAATAGTGACCGGTGTTCCTCGCAGTACCACCAACCTGTCCAGGCAGGCAGATTGCTGCGTTACCTACTATTTCTCCACCCAGGCCTATCCTGGTACGGCCATTGATTAAACGTACATCAGTGGATCTGTCGAGCTTTAGCTGGAAATTACAGATCTGTATATCCAGGGCATCCACAAAACCTGTTTCCGTCGGGGACTTCCAGTAAAGGATGTCTTGTCCTGGCATACCGCGCAAGCGGGTGTTCATGTTGGCGCCTGACACATTGTAGATACCGGTAATATCGATTGTACCGGTGTAATACGTGCCTTCAGGAAAATACATGTTACGATTATTGTCACGGCAAAATTTTGCACATTTGCTAATGGGTGTAGTGTCATCGGTGTCATCACCTTTGGCGCCAAACCATCTGACGTTGACAGTGTCCGTAATGATTCTTTTCCATCGTCCGACTGACGTGTTGGTCTCTTTAATAATGGTACCACAATTCTCTGTGTCCTGGGAAGTGCTGTCCCAGTAAAATTCTCCGCCGCCGCCGTCGCTGGCGGTATAATAGCCGAGAAGGGTTGCCGTAGGGTCATGAGTACCCTGATTCGCTTTCATGTCTGAAATGGATGCAAATACCATGGTTACATTTTTTTTAGGGTTAACTGCGATATGGTTACAGCACAAAGATGCTTATGCATCACGCAAGGGATATGCGTAATGGGGTACTTATAAGAGTATATTCTGGGGTTATTATTTAAAGCCGTTTATTTCGGTATCGGCGTCGTAATATCTATCCTGCTCTTCATCACCTTCTGCAAATTCCTCGCAGAATCCAGATGTGTGTACAACAACGGCAGACTATTACTCGCAAATGACTTTACATCAGGATCTGTGGCATACTTCGCTGCCTTTCCGAAATCCCTGATATCCTTGTTGTAGTCATTCACCGTAAGGTCTACATACGACCTGTCGAACTCAATGCCTTCTTTTTTCAGGAGCCCTTCTTTCTGTTTCTGCTGATGATTGGATATCTCAGCTGGAAGCGTCACATTTTTAGCGGCGGCGAGCTTTTTCAGTTTTGCCTGCGCTTCTTTATGATCCTTAACGATCATTGCACCCAGTTCCTTTACCCGCTGATTACCGGATCGATCCCTTGCTAATTGTCCCATCTCGGATTCCAGCATAACTCCGCTGGCCGTATTCACCAGGAAGTCAGCATCATCCTTTGTCAGAACAATAGCCGATGAATCGTCCGGACGGCTCTCCGAATCAATTCTTCTGGCATTTACTTCTTTTGCGCTTTTTACACTATCGGGAGTTCTGCTGTTGCAGCTAAGGAGGAAGGAAATAACGATAAGACCCGAATATAATTTGGCGAAATTTTTCATGGTCTTTTTTCTATAACCGGATCAAATTGCATGCCACGGAACGGGACAATACGATCTTAGCCATCTTTAGAATGACTTATATCACAGTTAAAAAAACATTAAATGCCAAACGGATATGTTTCCGGCATCTTTTCATCATGGGGTTGCATATGCAACGGATGCAGGGCACTGGTCTCATCCAGGTATATCAAAGCATCATAGCGTTCAGGGAGTATAGAAGGCACATAATTGCCCCTCCTCTCCGCCCCCGGATGATAGACCACACCAATAGCCCGGTGCCCAATACGCATTCCGAATACCTCTTCCTGTTTATCGCTGAAAAGTATATAGCAGTTCCTGCCATACTCATTGTGCAATACGGCTTCTATGCTCTCCTCCCTGGCTTCCGGCACATCCATTTCCTGCATGGGCGCTCCCCATTCAGGACCTGCTATTACGGTCCCCCTGTAACCTGCAAAGCCAGCCAGATAAACCTGCTCTCTACCATAATGATCTCTTGCCAGCTGTCCTATATTCACCATGCCTGCTCTTGCCATATCTGTAGCCCTGGCATCGCCGATATGCGTATTATGCTCCCATATAATCCCTTTGGACAGGACACCATGAAATTCCAGCAGCCGTTCAAGGGTTTCCATCATATGTGTATCCCGTATATTCCAGCTCTCATTACTAAACCCGATCATACTCCTGTAATACTTTTCCGCATTAACGGCTATCAGGGCATTCTGCTCTGTATTAAAGCCGGCTTCTATATCACCGTCCAGGAACTGCGCTTTCAGCCTGATCTCCCGCAACATAGCCAGCACCTCATTACTGCAGTCGTGGTCTGTAAGAGAATAGCGGGCGTATTGATGCTCATCTTCATTAAATGGCTCAAAGCAGGAAATAGCCTTCCTCACCGATTCTGCCGTTTGCCGGTCTTCTTTTTCCAGGTAACGCATGATGGTGTTCATGGAATCCCATAAACTATACACATCCAGCCCATAAAAGCCTACTCTCTTTTCCAGCGGCAGTTTACTGTTATATTCCCTTAGCCAGTTGGCCAGCGCAGCTACTTCCCAATTTGCCCACATCCAGGTTGGCCAGCGGTCAAAGCTCTTCAATATGGCGCTGACATCAGTACCGGCATCAGCATATCCCTTTACATACCGGTTTATACGGTAACAATCCGGCCAGTCGCCTTCTACCGCAATAAACCGGAAACCCTTTTCCTGTATCAGTCTTTTTGAAATGGCAGTACGCCAGGTGTAATATTCATGCGTGCCATGTGATGCTTCGCCCAGCATTACGATACGTCGTTCATCCATATCCTTCAGCAATGGATCCAGACTCTTCATATCTGTGAGAAGATGCATAAGGGAAGGTTTAATGTATGAACAGCCACAATAATTATACCCCGGAACCGGCTGCCCGCTTATGTTCTGCCCGGTGGATACAGGTATGGTAATTGTGGCCTCACAGTATTGTTTCACCTATAAAAACTTCTTTATGGCTATCGTAAAAGTAATTGAGCTCATCGCTTCTTCCGAAAAAAGTATAGAAGATGCTATACAAAACGCAGTTGCAGAGGCATCTAAGACTATACATAACATAGACTCAGTTTTTGTAAAGGATATTAAAGTGCATGTACAGGATGGGAAAATAAGCACTTATGGACTGATCTGTAAAGTATCTTTCAGAATTGATGAGAAGGTGAAGGAACATGAACATGCATAAACGTTGATAATACATCATGCGGCAACTGGTAGATACCGGTTACCGCATGATGATCATATTATGCATTCAATGTTGTACCACAGCTTTCTCCTGCGGTATCATATTTCTTAATCACTTTGGCCATATGGCTGGCATCTGTAAATCCTAATTCATAGGCAATCTCCTTCGCACTCTGATCAGAATGCCGGAGCCGGCTCTGTGCCACATTTACCTTTGACTTCAGCACGTATTCCTTCAGGGTCTCCCCTGTCTTCTTTTTAAAATATTCACTTACGTAGGTAGCGGACAAATGGAATTCGTTCGCCAGCGCTTCTATCCGTAGTTTCTCGTTGTCGAACAAGTTGAACTGGATATATTGCAGAATATCGCTGATCTGTTTATCCGTTGCAGGATGATCGTTTTTGAAGGTCTGCTCAAAATTGCGCCGGAGAATATTCAGCAGGGCGAACATGTGACCGCGGATAATAGAATCCGAATGCTCACGCTTATTGGTATACTCGTCGTAAATACCTCTTATGAGGTGGGCCAGCATACTCTTGTCTGAAGCACTATGGATGATATCTCCCGGCTGCCTGTTGTAACTGCTCAGTATATAGTGCAGGTTCTGAAACCATTCCGTATAATCCATCATCTGCATACTGTCCTTTTTAAAGAACAGGCCATTGAAGCGGATAAAAATGAAGGTGGTCGGTGCTGTTATCTCAAACGAGTGACAGTCATAAGGCGGCAGCAGGAAGATGTTCTCCTGCTGATAGGAGATCGTACTATGATTGATACACTGCCTGCCGCTGCCTTTCTCTATATAAACAAGTTCGAAAAAATTATGTTTATGTGGCCGCTGGTTCCATTCCTGTAATTCCTCTCTCGTAATGAAAAAAGGCTGAGATGAATTTTCTACCTGCATTTATATCGCTGATTTACATTAAAAGTCCTGATTCAGCCGTCAAGTTAATGCAAAAACATATGTCTTTATCTACCATACAGCAAGTATCAGGCAATGGTCAGCACAATCCTTCCCCGGGTAGTACCTGATTCCTGCTGCTGATGAGCCATATCCATCTGGGAGAAATCAAAATGGTTGACATATGGGCTGATAATCCCCTGTTCAAGCAAATCTGCCACGGCTTCCATATCAGGCCTGCTGGACTCGACCAGGAAGAAAAAGGCCCTTACATCCTTTTGCTTTGCAGCTTCCGCCACCTCTTCCGGAACACCGCCGGGAATACTGATAATCATGCCTCCGGGCTTCACTACCGCTATAGATCGTCTCACCGTGTCACCCCCTACACAGTCAAATACCAGGTCTACATCTTTTACCACTTCTTCAAATGGCTGGTTTTTGTAATCTATGTGCTCGTCGGCCCCTAATCCCAATACAAAGTCCTTATTTGCGGCGGAAGAAGTACCGATCACATACGCTCCTGCGTGTTTAGCCAGCTGTACCACAAAATGCCCCACACCTCCGGCAGCGGCATGTACCAGTACCCGTTGACCTTTTTTCAGACCTGCCTGCTGGAATAGGCCCTGGTAGGCTGTCAATGCGGCCAGGGTGCTGGCTGCTGCCTGCTGATGCGTAATACTGGCAGGCTTTTTCGCCAGATGAGCTGCCGGAGCGGCTACATACTCCGCATATGCCCTGCCATGCCCCGGAAAATTAACCATGCCAAATACTTCATCTCCCACTACAAACTCCTTCACTTCACTGCCTACTGCTGTTACCACACCTGAGACATCCCAGCCTAAGATAAGCGGCATCTCATTTTTAATACGGCCCGCAATACCTTTCCCTAGTCTTGTCTTCACGTCTACCGGGTTAGTGGCAATCGCATGCACCCTTACCAGCACTTCATTTTCCTTAATAACCGGTTCTGCTAAGGAAGTATATTCCAATTTGTCTGTGCCGCCAAATTCATTGATAATGATCGCTTTCATTGTTTTTACGTTCTTCGTTTAATATTCAGTTTGACACCCCAAAATTGCGGCAAAGCATTCCCCGGAAAGAGTATTTATTTGGGTAAGACAGGTATTTTTCAAGGTTTGGGGCACGGAAACTATATATATCCTCAAAGAATATATCAGGGGCATAACTGCGGAGATAAAAACTAGTTAATACGTTTATCAAATCCCAAACCGACCAATTCAGTATAGGCTACCCAGACATCCTCCGGTATTTCCTGTGGTATCTGAAATCCTTTGCTGCTGTATGTTTTTATTCTATACAGATCACCTGCCAGCGTATCGAGAAATGTCTCATAGGGAATAATACCGCTGGAGAGATATTCAGCCATTGATATCTGCGGAGATGTTACAGAGATGGGAACTTCTTTAAAATGATTCCTGAAAGTAGCATAGGTACGCCGTTCCATATAAGGCTTGTGTACAAGTATGAGGCTCGATGGATGGATATTGCGTTCCTTCAGTAACTGCATACTGAAAACAACATTTTCGCCTGTATTGGTCGATTTGTTTTCCAGGAGGATAGCCGACTCCGGTACGCCTCTTTTGATCGCCAGTTCTGCAAATGTTTCCGCTTCACTTACTTTCCAGGTCTCCTGTGTCAGATATCCGAAACCGCCTGAGAATACAATCAGCGGAGCAAGGCCTTCCATGAAAATATCCGCAGCTCTTTCTGCAACACTGGTATCATGACTACCTAATGCCAGAATACAATCCGATGCTTTAATCTCCTGGTGCAGGCAAAGATAGTCCCATATTTTCTGGGCCAGTCCGAAAGTCCTGTTGTCTGATTGCATAAGTTAATTCCCGTTGAGAACAATGATCCACTATATCCGCAAGGTATTCATAGAATAGCCTTGCCTGTCGTTTGTAATAATACTAATTATACTATTTATATGCAACCCTCATAGTGGAAAAGGGGTAAGCATCATACCAACCTGATGACCATGGTCATACTGGCACATTTTTAATGAAATCCCTTTGAATGGAAAAACCAGCGTCCATGATATTCACAATCACAATGAACCCAGCACCCGACAAAAGCAACAGCCGGCTACCACTTGCATTACAAGGTGCTATAACGATATAGGTAACAGCTCAGAGAACAGTTTATTTATGCAGATCATTCAAACTTTAGGACTTTAATAAGTGTTATTACCTGTAGCTCCGTGGACCGGGCCAATATGCCAGCTACTTATGTGTGATGATGCGGTCATCAGACTGCCGGGATAGTATCTTTTCCACGGAGGACGTCGCCTAACTTCTGAAAACAACTATGTATGTTGCCACCGTCCAACAGGTAGCAGCATTCATGTGCATTTCAGGTTTCGTATTTGCCTGCACCCGGCCAAGGCCGGGAAGATCATCGCTATGCCACTGGCAAATGAACTGATTGATGCTGATGTTCACATCAGAAGGATCAACCTGGCTGAAAAGGTAATTTTTTGTATTACCTGTCACTGAAAAACATGTGCCATGAAAAAGATACTTGCTGTTATTGATGCCGTTAATTACAAAGAAGAACAACTGGATGCGATAGAATATATTTCCGGTATGTTAAAAAGTGATCTAACCATTGTGATGCCGGAAGATATGGACGGTATCCCTCTTTTTACAGGCCCTGATTTTGCAACTGGCGTACCTGAATACTATGATGAGACAGTTATAAAAGTCTGCGAGGAAAAAGGCAGAATCATCAAAAATAATATAGAAGCCATCCGTATGGCCTGCCAGTCACGCAACCTGTTCTGCGCTTTACATAGTGACAGAGGATCTGCTACAGAAGAAATCATTCTCGAAAGCCGCTTTGCCGACCTCCTGCTGCTGGAAAAAAACGCGTCCCTTCCTCTCCTGTCTGACGCGGCCCCAACAGATTTTGTTAGAAATGTGCTGGCCAGTGCACAATGCCCGGTGCTTGCAATACCGGAAGATATGTCTGTAATAAAAGGAGTTGTTTTCACTTACAATGGCGCATTTTCCTCCATGTACGCTATAAAGGCATTTGCTGATATATTCCCTGAAATCGTAGCCAAAGAAGCAACAGTGATCTATGTATCTGAAAAAGGGGACAACACCATACCTCATGAAAAACTACTGAGGGAATACCTGAGCCGTTATAACAGGAACATTTCCTACAAGATACTGACCGGCAAAGCCGACACATTAATACAGTCTTACCTGCAACAAAAGCAGGATCATATCAGCACCTTCGGCGCCTATGGCAGAAGCAGATTATCCCGTTTCTTTAACAGCAGCTGTGCAGAAAATGTACTGCGCATGGCGAAAGGACCACTATTCATCACCCATCCATAACATAGTGAAACAATGAACCGGTATCTCCATCATTGCAGGAGGATTGCAGATTCCGCCTCTTCTCATCACTTATCCGGAAATGTTTCAATCTCCGACATCTAAAGATGACTATAAACATCTTTTAAGGCAACCATGATCATATTCCAGCTCTTTCTCCTACAGTACATTTATGGCAAAAAGCCGTATGCTGAAAAGAGCCTGTCTGCTGACCCTACTCTTAGGACAATATTTCCTTGTTAACGCCAGACAACAAATGTGCTGGCTACCTGCAAATTGTGCGGAGAACAGGCAGCTACTTTTTAGCTATTTCGAACAGTCTGCATTACTGGGACTTGATCAACGTGATTATGCCTACACACTGGTACAGCAACTGAAAGCTGGTAAAGCGCCTGTAGATTCAGCAGAAACGGATAAACAACTGTCAGCGGCCGCAGTGGCCTTCTTCACAGATGTGACTTATGGTACTAAAGTGACCCGGGTAGAATATGACGGGTTGAAATATACACCGGACTGCATGGACATCCCCAATTTGTTACATCAGGCCCTTTCTGACGATACTTTCGGCCAACTGCTCAACAAACTGGAACCCACCTGCCCCGAATACAGGGGCGTAAAAACTATGATCTCTCAATACACACAGCGTTTACAACATAGCAGTTACCATCCCGTAAAGGTCAGTTCTGACCTCATAGACAGCACTAATCATCCCCTGATAGACAAGCTATTTCAACTGGGTTACCTGGATACTATCTCTTACAATATACAGGAAGATACCTTGCGAAATAAGGTCCGCGCCATGCAACGCCTGTTTGAATTCCTTGAAGACGGCGCCCTGAGACGCGGGGTGCTGGAAGAGCTGAATATTCCGCTTGAAAAAAGACTATTGGAATTAAAACATGCGCTGAATACCTTCCGCTGGCTGAACTGCATACGCAAATACCAGTCAGTTGTTGTTGTGAACATCCCAGCTGCAGGACTTTATCTCTACCAGGGCGACAGCCTGCTGCTATATTCCCGTACTATTGTAGGAAAGGAAAGCACTCCTACCTCTCCCCTTACCAGCAGGATAGACGAGATTATCATGTATCCTTACTGGACAGTGCCTTACCAAATTGCCACCAGAGAGTTGTTGCCAGGCATAAAAGGTAATCCGGTGGCATACCTGGATGCCGGCAATTACCAGGTACTGGACAAGTCGGGAAGAATACTGGATCCTTCTGCCATCGACTGGCAATCGCTCAGCAGGACCAATTTCCCTTATACCATCCGGCAGATGAACGGTTGTGACAACTCATTAGGTATTATTAAGCTGAATTTCTTTAACCCTTACAGTACATACCTGCATGATACGCCCGCTAAAAGCTATTTTATGTTCAACAAACGGTATTTCAGTCATGGCTGCATCCGGGTGGAGGACGCAATTCCCCTGGCCATGCAGCTACTGCCTGAGGAAGCGCAACGTATAGACAGTCTGGCCAGAGTGGCTGCTGCGCCACAGAAAGGACCTGTTGTTATACCTGTTAAACAAAAAACGCCAGTGTTCATACTGTATGAAGTGGCCTGGCCCGATCAACAGGGTACTATCAGATTCTATGACGATGTTTATAACCGGTTCAGATAACAGTTTATAGGAATTATTCAAACATTAGGGCCCTGATAAGTGTTATCAGTTGTATCAATGCTCCGTGGACCGGGGTTAATATGTCAGCTACTATATTTATGAGATGAAGGAGTCATCAGACTGCCGGGATAGTAATTTTTCAACGTGAAGCTGTCACCCAACTTCTGAAAAACAACTATGTATGCCAACACTGTTCCACAGGTCAGCAGCGTTCCTGTGCATTTCAGGTTTGATATTTGCCTGTACCCGGCCAACGCCGGCAGACAGTCGCGTAACATCGCAGGACAGTCTGCAAAAAGCTGCTACAGAGTCTTCAGCTGTATTTTCAGATGCAATGAAGGATACCACACGCTATCAACGGTGCCTTCTTCATCTTGTACATAACAATCCATCGGAGAAGTGGCCTGTATACGGAGCAGTCCCTCCTGCAGGGGCACTGCTTCCGTATCACAGGATAGTCGCTTTTTATGGCAATCTTTATACACCGGCAATGGGGATACTCGGTATACCCGAAGAAGAAATGCTGGCCAGGTTAAAAGAAGAAACAGCTAGATGGCAGCAGGCAGACACCATGATCCCTGTATTGCCTGCATTGCATTACATTGCTGTTACTGCCCAGGAAAACCCAGGCCCCTCAGGTAAATACCGTCTGCGTATGCCGCAGGAAGAACTCGAAAAAATGGTCGCAATGGCCAAAGAGCAGCATACCTTGCTGTTCCTGGATGTACAGGTAGGTCTCAGTACCCTGCAGGATGAACTGCCACTCCTGGAAACATATCTGCAGCTGCCGGAAGTGCATCTTGGGATAGATCCTGAATATTCCATGAAGAATCTGCAGGTACCCAGTTCCAGTATTGGCACCTTTGATGCTGCTGACATTAACTATGCCATTACCTTTTTGTCGGGCATCGTAAAGAAATACAATCTGTCCCCCAAAATACTGGTAGTACATCGCTTTACACAGGCCATGCTAACCAACTATAAGGATATTAAGAAAGTACCTGAAGTACAGATAGTGATCAATATGGATGGTTTTGGCTCACCAGCCAAAAAGATAGATAGTTATACCGGCTTCGTTGCGAAGGAACCAGTACAGTATACAGGCTTCAAGCTATTTTATAAAGTAGATCCGAAAACAGGCAAACGGATGATGCGGCCGGAGGAAGTGCTGGCGTTGTATCCAAGCCCTGTTTATATACAGTATCAGTAAAGTGAATCCCCTTGTCATGTCTGCACAAGCCCTTCCTCCTCCTGTAAGGGGACAATATTCCTGACCAATGGCATAAGTAATCTGAACATGACGACGATCATCTTCGCAGATAACAATGTTCATCTCCGGAACAACTATCGTCATAGGTAAGCGCTTACAAAGGAAATAGCTTTGTTATATCACCCCTCACAATAAAACAAGAAACTATGAAAAAGATACTTGCCGTTATTGATGCAGTTAATTACAAGGTAGAACAACTGGATGCAATAGAATATATGGCCGGCGTGTTAAAAGGCAACCTTACCATTGTTATGCTGGAAGAGGTAAATAGTATCACGCCCCTGATGGCCCCTGACTTTGCAGAAGGCGTACCCGGACGGTACTATGAGATTGTTATAAAAGCTTCAGAAGAAAAAAGCAGAATCGCCAGAGAAAATACTGAAGCCCTGCATAAAATATGTACGGAACGTGGACTTGCCTGTGCTATACATAATGATAAAGGCTACGCTGCAGAAGAAATTATCTTCGAGAGCCGGTTTGCCGACCTGGTACTACTTGGAAAAGAATTATCCTTCCCATTCCTGTTTGATACCGAACCAACGGAATTTGTCAAAAATGTACTATCCAACGCACAGTGCCCTGTACTTGTAATACCTGAAGATATATCTGCAGTGAAGGGCGTTGTCTTTACATACAACGGAACCTTCTCATCGATGTACGCTATAAAAGCATTTGCGGGCATATTCCCGGAACTGGTAGCAAAAGACGCTACAGTGGTTTATGTATGCGAAAAAGGGCATGATACCATACCGCATGAAAAATTGCTGAAAGAATACCTGGACAGCTACAATAAAAATATTAACTACAAGATATTTTCAGGCAAAGCAGATGCTGTACTGCAAGCTTACCTGGAACAAAAACAGGACTACATCACTACATTCGGAGCCTATGGCAGAAGCAGGTTATCGCGCTTTTTCAACAGTAGTAGTGCTGAGAATGTACTCCGTACGATGAATGGACCGCTTTTCATCACCCATCCATAAGATTGCCAATTCAAATACCAAACAAAAAGATAGCGACCGTAATCGCTATCTTTTTTATTGACAATAAGAGAACCGCCGGCCAACGCTAATATGGCAATACCGGCGGTCCTTTTAATAAAGTTCCAAACAGTAAAATGCGGTAATTACTGATGAGCAATAAATACCGGTTGCGCTGCCAGTTTTAATATAGGAGCAGCATGGCTTGGGGTGAAGAGCGTAGAAAAAGCATTCCGGCCATAAGCCCCCATTACGATAAAATCTCTGTTATGCAGCAGCAGGCTGTCCAGCAGACCTGTTTTCACATTACCATCCATAATGATAAAATCCACATCACTATAGTGATCATGCAGCCACTCCTTCAGCTTATATCTTTCTTCCGGAGAAGGTTTATTCTTTTCCTCCATAATGGTAATCACTACAGCTGCATGTTCTTTCAGCTCGGGAAACAGGTAGGTGAATTGTTTAATGGCAAACACAGAGGAAGCGCGTCCGTCATAGGTAAAAACGATCTTGTTGAGCCCTTCAAAGCTCTCGGGCAATATCACGACAGCACATTCTGCATCAGCCAGTACATCCGTCACAAAGCGTGTTGGTACACCTTCCTTTGTCGCAGAGAAGGAAGTCGATGCATCTATCAACACCAGATCAGCGTACCTGCTTTCAATGATCACATCGTCCAGCGGCACTCCCCTGTCGCGGTGAACAATCCCTGTTACGCCCCGTCTTTCACAGCTATCTTTAAACAACTGAATATTGTCGGCCAGGCATTGTTCCTTTAATTCTTCAACATTCTCCGTCTGCACATGTATGCCACCCTCTATTGCGGTCTCCTTTAACATTTTTGCCGGTCTGCTTTCATTCACCAGGTTTTCGAGGAAAACACCCGTCAGCTTCGAATGAGACAGCTCACACAGGTAGCAGGCAAAATCAAGCGACGATGGGTCCAGCTTTACCACATCTGTTACATATAGTATCTTTTTCATGGAATTATTATTTACAGTGATGAGTAATGATAACAATCTTTCAATGCAGCTTCACCTTTGCGTTCGCCGCAGCTGCCTGCTTGAAATGTTCTACATCTTCCCAGTGCCGGGTATTCAATACATTCTCTCTGCTGCACCATCCCCGACGCGCCATGATGATGCCCATCTGCATGTAGTCATAGTGACTGCATAACTGGGCGCTGCTGTTGATGACGATCTTTACCCCTTTTTCAGTAGCTCCCTTGAGAAGGTGATCCGTAAGATCCAGGTGCTGCGGCTGCGCATTTACCTCCAGAGCAGTACCTGTCTGGGACGCTTTCTTAAAGATCTGGGACCAGTCAAGGGAATCTGGTTCCGGCTGACCTATGATCCGCCCGGTTGGATTCGCAATACAATTAATATACGGATGTTCACAGGCCTGTATAAGCTTGTCCCTGTAATGATCTGCATCTGCCCCTGTAATCACTGCTGTTACCCAATCCGCCTGCCGTAGCAGCTCGTCAGGAATAGAAGTACTGCCATCTTCCATAATAGCAACGACAATACCTTTTTTCAGGAAGGAGAAGCCAATGATCCTGTTCACCCGGTCTATTTCGGCAAATTGTTTAGCGTACATGTCAGCCGATAGCTGGTCTGATACAACAATATATTCATAGTGAGGAAATGCATTCAATGCATAATGGGCAATGCAGGGAATATCATCTTCTCCCTTCCCATAGGCAGTCTGAATCCTCATGTCACCTTTGATCTGGCTGGCATTGATCAGTTCCGGCAGCATGTTACGCGCAGCCCGGAACATTTCCCGGCCGCCTTCACGCAGTTCTGGAGGAATATGGGAAAGGCCCAGCCGTCTGTATACATCTTCCTCTGTACGGCCAGCCACCCAGGCCCCGGTTTCTCCATGAAAGAGCCCTTCAGCACTCAGATTAAATCCTTTCTTCTGCGCTCTTTCGCTAAGCTGACTTACATGCTCCAAAGACCCCGTATAGTACAACAAAGTAGCTCCATAGGAATGCCCATCGGCAATCCTGATATCGAGCTGTGTATCATTGTACAACACCACAGAGACCTTTTTTCTGCCGGCGACTGCAAGGCTTTGTACCTGAGGGATCTGCATTAAATGCTGTAAAAAACGTTCCCTGTCCTCTTCTGCTACATCCACTACCATATCGATATCTCCCACCGTTTCCCCACCTCTTCTCAGGCTGCCTGAAAGAGACGCAGCTTCCACTTCCGGGATCAATCTTACCACACGTAGTATTTCATTTCCCTGGAGGATGGCATCCCATAACAATAAGCGGGAGCCTTTGGATTTATAAAGTTTCAGACTGCGTTTCAGCTGATCGATCTTTGCATTGCTGATACCGCGTACCCTTTTAAGCCTACCTGATAAAATGAGCGATTTCAGCTGTTCAATGGTATCGATGTTTAGTTCTTCATGTAGCTTTCTGACCAGGCCTGATCCAAATCCGTTCACATCCAACACTTCCAGTAGCGCAACAGGCACTTTCTGAATCAGGCGCATGTATTTTTTCAATGTGCCCGTAGCTGTAAATTCTGTCAGATCGTTCTTTATATCCTCAGACAGATGAAGCAGCTTGTCACTTTCTGATGCCGTTAAATAACTGCCGATATCATCTTTTACCTTACTCACTTCAATGGCCATTTTTTCATACGTCCGGGATAAGGTTGTACGGCCCTGATACTTGTAACAGGCAGACATATGATAATAGATCTCAGATAAGCTCAATTTACAGTATGATGATATTGCAGGACTAATGGTGGTCATACGATATTAATTTTTCGGATGATTTAATATGTAGAATTGTTAGTGGCCAGGGTATAATCTTCTTCTCCCTCATCAGGAGGAGGCATGCGACAGCCAATATTACCGAACAGGGGAAAGAAGAGCCCGCGCCCAACGGCGCTATTGCGAGCAGGAAAATAATAGCTCCCCCAAGGGCAACTTTCTCTACAGGACCTTTCCACAGCAATGCCAGACCTATAGCAAACTGCCCTGCAGCTATCGAAAGCACAAAACTGGCAATGTGCCTCCCAAAAAATCCGTTAATGAACTGTTCATACGCAGGCAGAGCAGCAATACTGGCATATGTCCTGTAAATCTCCGGATGTGAAATAGAAATAACCGTATTTACCACGGCAGCAGCAATAAACAGCAGGGACATGCACATCCTGCCGAAAACAGGTTTTATTATACAGAGATATGCGATCATCACCGCAACAAAATTTGACAACATATAAGCCTGGGAAAAAATATTGCCTCTCATAACCGGATGTTTTTATAGTGGGGAATGTCTGATAATCTGTTTCAAAGTTATACCCAATACACTGGCTGTCCAATAACCATCATTACTGCATTGGCATATTATAATCACCCTTTGTGATGATGAAGGTCACTGTTCGGGGACCTCCTGCAACTTAATTTTGGTTCACTTAAACTTTATGTTATGAAAAAGAATATGGGTCAGTTTGACCGGATTATCCGGACCGTACTAGCACTGGTAGCCATCTTCCTCATTTATAATAAAATAGTAACCGGCACTGCCATTATTGTGCTCATGGTCTTTGCTGTTGTATTCATGCTGACAAGCCTTGTAGCTGTCTGCCCCTTATACACAGTTTTTGGCATCAGAACATGCCACGCAAAACACGCATAATCCTCTTTTAATATATCCCCTGTCATCACTTTAAAAACCACAATTATGAGAAAAATATTATTATCATTTGACGGCACCCACTACTCAAAAGGTGCTTTTGACTTTGCCCGCAGAATGAATGAAGATGAACCTATTCTGCTCACCGGGGCATTCCTGCCACAGGTAGATTTTGCCAGCTCCTGGAGTTATGCAGACGGCGGCGGCACAGTGTATATTCCCCTTATAGAAGATTATGATGCAGATATTGTTGACGCCAACATAGCAAAGTTTGAGGCCGATTGTGTAAGGCATAATATAGAACACCGCGTACACCGGGATTTCAGATCTTTTGCCTTGCCTGAACTGCAAAAGGAAAGCCGGTATGCTGATCTCATGATATTAGGGAGCCAGCGGTTTTATGAAAACCTGGGTACAGAAAGTCCCAATGAATATCTGCGGGATGCATTGCATGATGCGGAATGTCCCGTGCTCGTGGCACCTGAAGAATTTGAGTATCCTGAAAGCGTAGTACTCGCTTATGACGGCAGTAGTTCATCCGTCTATGCCATCAGGCAGTTTGCCTATCTTTTTCCTGACCTATGCAGGGCCAGTACCATACTGGTGTATGCAGCCAAAAAGCAAGGAAAGGGCATCCCTGACGAAGATTATATCAGGGAACTGGCAGCCCGTCATTTCAGCGATCTGACTTTCTACGAGCTGGAAACAAATCCACTTGACGACTTCTCCACCTGGATGGAAGATCTGGACAGCCCGGTACTTGTAAGTGGCGCCTTTGGCCGCTCCGGCTTCTCGCAGATATTCAAACGTAGTTTCGCTTCCGATGTGATAGCGGAGAATCAATTTCCAGTTTTCATCGCTCATAGATAACAATAATAATAATAAGTAGTCGTTAACACCAAAATGACAAGGTCTGCTATTCAGCAGACCTTCTTCATCAAAACATATAAAACACACAATATCATCATGCAGATTCGAAGCGCCCGCTTACACTACTTAACCTTATCCGGTACACAACAGGGCGTATCTCAACGGGAACATCATCCGCCACATCTCCCTCTATAGCCATATGAGGTAACTTCGCTGTCTCACTTATTTTCAAATGCTTCAAACGGCTTACCAGGAATTTCATTGCATAGTAGCGCTCCCTTTCATCAGTAATTTCTTCATAGGTTCCCTGAGCAATCACACACTTCCAGTTACTGAGATCATAGATCTCATCCACTTCAAAACATACCTCAGGGTTCTTCCGCATCATCTCTATCTTCAACCCTTCCCGGGAATGGGCAATGATGTATTTCTCATTATATGCATAACTCACAGGAACGACATAGATACGATCCCCATCATGGCAACCGATCCGGCCTGTTACATTCCTGTTCAGCAATTCATCCATCTGTTGTTGCGAGAGTGTTCCCAACATATATATGTGGTTTAGATGTAAGCAATAAATAAACAGTACAAAGAGACTATCTTTACAAAGGCAGGACAATGATGACAATCATTACCTGTATTATCCTTCATCATTCTCCCGCAATCACCCCTTCATTAACTTGGCTAAAAACAAACGCTATGAAAGCACTCGTATATCATGGCCCGGGCCAGAAAGCTTTTGAAGAAAAGCCCCAACCTGTAATAACGGCCCCTACCGATGCCATTGTGAAAATACTTAAAACGACCATCTGCGGTACAGACCTTCATATCCTCAAAGGAGATGTCCCTGAAGTTACCGATGGCCGCATTCTGGGTCACGAAGGCGTAGGCGTAATAGAAGAAACAGGCAGCAACGTCACAAACTTTAAGAAGGGCGATCATGTACTGATATCCTGTATCACCTCCTGTGGCAAATGCGAATATTGCCGGAAAGGCATGTATTCCCATTGCGAAAATGGCGGTTGGGTACTTGGACACCTGATTGACGGTACACAGGCTGAATATGTCAGAATTCCCTACGCAGACACAAGTCTTTATCATATACCACCCGGCGCCAATGAAGAAGCATTGGTGATGCTCAGCGATATACTCCCCACAGGTTATGAATGCGGGGTACTGAACGGCCGGGTACAACCCGGTAGTACAGTGGCAATAGTAGGTTCCGGCCCTATCGGACTGGCAGCCTTATTGACAGCAGCATTTTATTCACCCGGCGCTATTATTATGATAGACCTCGACGACAACCGGCTGGAAGTATCAAAGAAATTTGGCGCTACACATACGATCAACAGTTCAAAGGAAAACACGGTGGAAAGGATTATGGCCATTACCGGCAATCGTGGCGTAGATACCGCCATTGAAGCAGTAGGCATCCCCGCTACTTTCGAACTGTGTACCTCTATCATCAGTCCCGGCGGTTGTGTAGCCAATGTAGGAGTCCACGGAAAACCCGCCTCCCTGCACCTGGAAAGCCTGTGGGCAAAGAATATCACGATCACTACAAGACTGGTGGATACCGTTACAACTCCTTTATTGCTGAAAACAGTGGTATCTGAAAAACTGGACCCTTTAAAGCTCATCACGCACCGGTTCCGGCTGACAGACATCATGCAGGCATATGAAACATTCGGACAGGCAGAAAAAGAAAAATCACTTAAAGTAATATTATCTAATGATTAACTGATTTGCCATGTTACCAGGATGGATATGGCTTTCTATCGCCATCGTTATTGCTTTTATTCTTCGCTACAGTTATGTACGTTTCTATAAAATACTGGAAGCAGACCGTGAGACATTATTTATTCAATGCAGCTCACGGCGTCCTGACATACTAACTGAAGCGTCTATCCGGCATCTCCCTCCTGCCGTGCGGCTATGGCTGACACGCAGCGGCGTATTGAACAAAGCCTTTAATAGCACTGTACATCTTTATCAGCAGGGAGAAATGAGGACCGCCACAAACAGCAAATGGATGCCTGTGAAAGCACAGCAATGGTTCAACTCCGCTGCTCCCGGTTTTCTCTGGGTAGCAGATGTAAAAATGTTCCCTTCTCTGTACCTGGCAGGTAAAGACAGTTATGTCAACGGTAAAGGTCATATGCTGATCAGCTTTCTTTCAATGTTGCCCATTGTAAATGCCAAAGGACCTGAAATTGACCAGAGTAGTATGATAAGGTACCTTGCAGAAATTGTATGGTTTCCTTATGCAGCAGTAAGTCATTATATCAGATGGGAGGAAGTAGATGAACTAACAGCCAGGGCCACCATTACCTACGCCGGTATTTCTGCATCAGCCCTGTTCCGGTTTAACGAAGAGGGAGATTTTATCAGCCTCACCGCAAAAAGGTATTATTCGGCAAAAGGCAGGACAACGCTGGAAGACTGGCTGGTGGAAACAGAGCCGGGGGCCTGTCAGATATTTGAAGGCATACGCATACCCGATCGCCTCCAGGTGACCTGGTTGCTCAAAAGTGGCAGATTTACATGGTTCCTGCTGAAGGTAACCGATATAAAGTATCACGAGAACAGGAAATATCAACTCATTCAATCGCCACAGCATGAGTATCTCTGAATAAAATAAGCCTCACGAAATACACTGTTTAAGAAATTCTTACTGTTAGGTGAATAACTCCATACTCCGATGAGTGATCATATCTCAAATACTATAGTAATAAAAGGTCTTCGTACCGCAGATATCGATACCCTGAGACAACGGTACGGCAAAAACATTTTCACGCAGCAGACAGGAAGACGCCTTCCTGCTATACTGAAGAATGTTGTAACTGAACCCATGTTCTTACTACTTGTATTTGCTGCCGGATTATACTTCCTCTTAAACAGCATTACAGAAGGCATGATGATGCTGACAGCAATATTGCTGGTATCCGCTATTTCAGTTTACCAGGAGATGAAAAGTGAGCATGCCCTGGAGGCACTGAAACAATATACGGCCCCCTCAGCAACTGTGATAAGAGATGGAAAGGAAATATCTATCGCAACAACAGAACTGGTACCGGGCGACATCCTGCTGCTGCATGAAGGAGATATGATCCCTGCAGATGCAGTCATCCTGAACGCCAATGATCTTACCGTCAATGAATCTGTGATCACCGGCGAATCTTTTCCGGTAGAAAAGCAGGCAGGGAATAAAGCACCGCTCTACCAGGGCAGTACCATCAACTCCGGCGCATGCACAGCAGTTGTAACCCATACAGGTAATAACACCACTCTCGGAAAGCTCGGTAAAGCCATTACCTCCACACCCAATGAAAAAACCGCACTCCAGCAACAGACGCAGGTCTTTGTAAAACAACTTGCCTTTTTTGGTGTCGCAGGATTTGCCATTGTATTCACTGTCAACTTTATCCGCAGCGGCGACTGGACTGCCAGCCTGCTATTAGGCCTTACACTGGCTATGGCCGCTATTCCGGAAGAGATACCAGTGTCTTTTTCCTCCTTTATGGCGCTGGGCGCCTACTATATGAGCCGTATGGGTATTATACCCAGGCAGGCGCAGATCGTGGAAAACCTGGGCGCCGCAAACGTGTTATGCCTCGACAAAACAGGCACGCTGACCGAAAACAGGATGAAGGTAGTGATGCTGTATGACCATATAAACGGCCAACTGCATAACCTGGAAGAAAACAATCCTCCCGGCAACAACCACCTGCTTTATATTGCTGCACTCGCCAATGAACGGCATCCTTTCGATAATATGGAATGCGCCATTATGGATTCCTTTCTGGCAGACAACAAACAGCAGATCGTCCTTCCGGATATGATACATGAATATCCGCTTGAAGGCAGACCTCCCATGATGACACACGTATACCCTCAGGGAGGAACAATGCTGGCCGCATCAAAGGGAGCCGTAGAACGTATTCTCCGGGTATGTCATGCCGACCGGGCCACCAGAGAAAAGATCACCGCTTACGTCGACGACATGGGCCGTAAAGGGTACCGCGTACTTGGGGTAGCCAGCGCTGTTATAAAAGATGAAATGCTACCGGCAGTGCAGGATAATGCAGACTGGCAGCTGGAAGGACTGATCGCGCTATACGATCCACCAAGAGCTTCCGCTGCAGATGTAATATCCCGCTTGTACAAGGCCGGCATCAGGGCGATGCTGCTGACAGGCGATCATCTCAGTACGGCCGCATATGTTGCCGCAAGGGTAGGCATTGCTGGTTATCACCGGGGCATTACAGGAGATGAAGTAATGCAGATGGACACTGAGACACTTCAGCGTACAGTAAAAGACGAATCCCTTTATGTACGGATGTATCCTGAAGCAAAACGGAAAGTAATAGAAGCATTGAAGGCAAACAACTGTATCGTTGCGATGACAGGCGATGGTGTGAATGACGGTCCGGCAATAAAGGCCGCACATATCGGCATTGCAATGGGTAAAAAGGGCACTGAAATAGCGAGACAGGCAGCAGACCTCGTCATTACTGACGATAATCTTGCGCTGATACCCATTGCTGTTGAACAGGGCCGCAGGATCTACAGCAATCTGAAGAAAGCCATACGTTATATCATTTCCATCCACATTCCCATCATACTTGTTGCCACTATCCCACTATTATTGGGCTGGCGTTATCCCAACATATTTACACCTATACACGTAATTTTCCTTGAGCTCATCATGGGGCCTACCTGTTCATTATTTTATGAAAAAGAACCTGTGGAAGATAATATCATGCAAACGCCTCCCAGACAAACGACCAGCAACCTTTTCAATAATAAAGAGCTTTTCATCAGCATCATACAGGGACTGATCATCACAATCGGGATACTGGCATTATATCGTATTTACATGCAGGAGCACACTCTGGAGAAAACCCGCACAATGGTTTTTACAACACTGATCATCAGCAATATTTTCCTGACATTCGCTAACCGCTCCTTTACAGAGACCTTCATCAAAACAATCCGGTCCCGTAATCCCCTGACCCCGCTTATCATAGGATTATCGGTGTTATTCCTTGCGGTGATACAACTGGTACCTGGCATCAGGCAGGCTTTCGGCCTCACCGCTGTAAATATTTCAGATTATGGTATCTGCCTGATAACCGGATTTGTCTGTGTTGCCTGGTTCGAAATATATAAGCAGTGTCTGCCAGCCCTGAGCAAGCGCTGATACTACTCCTCCTGCCGCCTGTGCCTCAACAGCCAGCTGATACTCTGATAATAAGCAATCGCTTCATCCGCCAGCCCGCTCTCCACCTGCACAGCAGTCTCATTACCATTTTTAAAATCAGCCAGGTATTCATGTATACTCTTCACCGGCGACTGCACCAACAGTTTCCCATCCCGCAGATATCCCAGTCCCTGATAAGTACTGATAAAAGCGCGTTGCTTATCAGCCGGCATATGCAGCACATCCTGTCCGAAGAACTTGGAACGATAATGCAGATGCATCAATCCAAGAATAGTAGGCGCCACATCTATCTGCGCCGTCAGTGTATTCACCTCCCTTGGTTCCACTACCTTTGGCGCATAGATCAGCATGGGAATATGATACCCGGTCACTGGCAACTCCACACTACCCGCACTGCCTGCGCAGTGATCAGCTACAATCACAAAGATGGTACTGTCAAACCAGGGCTTATTTTGTGCATCCCTGAGGAATTTATTGATAGCATAGTCTGTATACTTCACAGCCCCTTC
This sequence comes from Chitinophaga filiformis, assembly GCF_900102545.1. GTDB lineage: Bacteria > Bacteroidota > Bacteroidia > Chitinophagales > Chitinophagaceae > Chitinophaga > Chitinophaga filiformis. Next base: position 824,583 of record NZ_FNBN01000002.1, read on the forward strand.
CCTCACCTGCCTGGCAGCGGGAATATCTATCCTTCCATCAGGATAGGTGAACGGGCGGTGATTGCTCACCGTCATGATATGTGCGAAGAAAGGCTTTCCGGCCTTATTATCCTGGTCGAGCACATGTAAAGACAAGTCAAACAGGTCTTCATCTGCTACCCCCCAGATATTCTGATAATGCACCTGGTCCGCCGGTATGGCCGACCTATCGATCACGCTGTAACCATTGTGACCAAAAAACTCCTTCATATTATCAAAATAGCTGTAACCACCATAAATGTATTGGGTAGTATATCCGTGGGAACGCAGCACACTGCCTAAAGAGAACAGATGCCCATTGTCAGGCCGCTTTACGATACTCTGTCCGGGCGTAGGCGGTATAGATAAAGACAGCGCCTCCAGTCCGCGCACTGTCCTCGTACCTGAGGAATACAGATTCGTAAATAACAGGCTATGATGCGCCAGGGAATCCAGATAAGGCGTAATATTCTCATTGCCGCCAAAGGCATGCATGAAGCTCGCACTCAGGCTTTCCACACTGATCAGTACTACGTTCAGTTTCCGCTCCGGCTCTGTATAAGTGATCTCTCTTTCAATATTATAAGGATCATTACTTACAAAATGACTGTTAGGCGTTTCCAGCTGTTTTCTCAATAAGCGGAATGCAGTAACATCGGGTAAGGTCTGATAGAATTTATAAAAATCCAGCTCATTCTGTGTAAAGGCAACAGCAAATTCATACAGGCCGTTACCAGCTAATGAATTGGCATACTCATTCCGGCTGAAATGCCGCCATTTCTCCTGTGTAGCATAATATGCCAGCAAGGGCATCAATAAGAGGCTTATTGCCACCGCAGAACGCCTCACAAAGGGAGATGGGCTGATCACACTGGCCCGGATCTGTTTACGCAGCAGGAATACAATGACTATAGTCAGCACGCCTACAATACTCAATATTGGTACCAGCGGATATGATTCGGTGATATTTCCCAACACCTCCGTAGTATATACAAGGTAATCCACCGCAATAAAATTGTAACGGGTAGAAAACTCCTGCCAGAAGAACCACTCAGCCACAGCATTAAACAATAGCAGGAAAACAACCAGTGTCATACTCATATACAGTATCGCTGTACGCCAGCGTATACGGAAAGAATAAGGCATGAAGAAAAGAAAGAGATAAATAACAAACCGCGCCGCTATATAATATATCAGGATATTATACACGTCGGTATTATAGTCCTTCGGCACTATATTGGTAAACAATAGCAATGCAAGCAGGCCTGCAAAAAACAGGCAGACAAAAGGCATTACACTTCTCCGGTAAATAAAGTTGTTCTGTAACCATACATGTAATACAAAAGGTATGATCGCAAAAGAAGCTACTGACAGATCATATAATATTCCAATGAAAAGTGAGCCGGCAAATTGTGTTACGGACACACCGGAAGCATGTGTACTTAAAAGAAGTATAACGCGGGTAAGCGCAGATAGCGATAAAAGCAGTGCTACAATCAATACAATCACCGAGAACTTCCTGTTCCATTCCTCTTTGGCCATAGGTTGCTGTTTTAATCCGCCTGCAAACTTAATAGCCAAATCTGTCGTAAATTGGAAGAAATTCTGTCGCAAATCAGAAGAGGAATGCTTTCTTCAGAATCTATTCAGAATACATCAATACTTTCAACGGATGAAAATTTTAATAATAGAGGACGAAACAGCACTGGCCAAAAGTATAGGCGCCTACCTGTCAGATGAAAACTATCTGTGCGAATATGCTACCACCTTTGCACAGGCAATCGACAAGATCAATATTCACGATTACGACTGCATATTACTCGACCTGATGTTGCCCGGTGGAGATGGATTAAGGATATTAGAGGAGATCAAGGAACAGAATAAACAGGATGGCGTTATCATCATCTCTGCCAAGAACTCATTAGAAGATAAAATAAAAGGATTGCAGATAGGTGCGGACGACTATCTTACAAAACCCTTCCACCTGCCCGAACTGGCCGCACGCATTTACTCTATTATCCGCCGCAAACAATTTGGCAACGTCAATATCGTAGAGCAAAACGAACTCAGGATCAACCTGCTTGCCAAAACTGTCACCGTACATGATAAGAACGTTACGCTGACCAGGAAAGAATTTGACCTGCTGCTTTACTTCATCAGCAACAAAAACAAAGTAATTTCCAAGAGCGCATTGGCAGAACATCTTTCGGGAGATGTAGCAGACATGTTCGATAACTACGATTTCATCTACGTACATATCAAGAACCTGAAAAAGAAACTGACGGAGGCCGGTTGTGATAACTACCTGAAAACATTGTATGGTACCGGTTATAAATGGGAAATATGAGTAAACTGCTGAACCTTTCATTAAAAAGATTCATGATCTACGCCGGACTGGTACTGGTTTGCAGCATCCCGGTCTATTATTTCATCCTCAGTAAACTATGGCGTTACGAACTGGATGAACATCATATAGAGCTCACTCCGGCCGCAGGAAGAGAAGATCGTTACCTGATCATCATGATCGTCACCACCCTCACCATGTTATTCTTCCTCATGCTGATAATAGGCTTTGTGCTGATCAACAGGAGGATCTCCAAACGTTTATGGCAGCCGTTTTATAACAGCCTGGCAAAGATCAAGAGCTTCAACCTCGACCAGCAGCAAACAGTCATTTTTGAAGATACAGAAATCAATGAATTTGCTGAACTGAATCAAAGTCTCAACAAGCTGATTGCAGGGAATGTCGCTGTATATAAGCAGCAGAAAGAATTTGCAGACAATGCCTCGCATGAATTACAAACACCCTTAGCCATTATACAATCCAAGCTGGACCTGCTGCTGCAAAGCAAACTGCTGACTGATGATCAGTATGAATTGATCGAAGACGCTAACAAGGCATTGTCAAGAGTGGCGCGTATTAACAAGAACCTCTTGCTCCTGACTAAAATAGAGAATAGTCAGTTCATGGACCGGGAGCTTATAGACCTCTCTGGACTGTTGCAAAGCACATTGAACATCTTCTCTAACTTCTCTGAAAACAAGGACCTGGAATTAAAGAGGGATATCCCGGCAGGAATAACAATAGAAGGCAATAAGATTCTTGTCGAGATCCTGCTCAATAACCTGATCACCAACGCTATCAGGTACACGGCTAATAAAGGTACCATCGCTGTTACCCTCTCAGACAAATATCTCTCTGTTGCCAATTCAGCCACAGAAGCCTTACAAAACGACCAGCTGTTCAAACGTTTCGGCACTACCACTTCTTCGATTACACGTGGCACAGGCCTTGGACTATCGCTGGTGAAGCAGATCAGCAGCAGATATGGATGGAAGGTAGATTATACCTTTCATAATTCCTATCATATCTTCTCTATACATTTCTGACTTTAGATTTCCTTTCGAATCAGGTAGTAACTATGCAGAAATAAACTACTGCATGAAAGGGAAATTAGTCCTCCTTATTCTTTTATTGTTCGTAATAGCTGCGGCAAAAGCACAATCACCTAAAGTAACTGTAACAGGTGTCGTAAAAGATGCTGCAGGGAAAAACCCGCTCTCATTTGTCAGTGTTACACTGAAAACCCGCGACAGCGCATTTGTAGCTGGTACCATTAGCGGTGACAACGGACGTTTCTCTTTACCGGATATCAGCAGCGGAAATTATCTGTTGGTGTTTTCTTATGTCGGTTATCAACCCAGGATTGAACAGTTCAACGTAGGACAGCTCAGTAAATTCCAGGATATAGGAAATGTGACTTTGACGCAGAATGCAAAATCGCTTAACGAAGTGACAGTCACCGGCAGACAGGAAGAGATCAGGATGGACAAAAAGACTTTCAATGTAGCTGCTAATATCAGTCAGGCGGGAGGCTCCGTACTGGAAGCCATGAAAAACCTGCCAGGCGTTACTACACAGGATGGGCAGGTGCTGCTGAGAGGTAGCAACAAGGTGATGATCATGATTGACGGCAGACAAACCGCACTGACCGGTTTCGGAAGCCAGACAAGCCTGGACAATATCCCCGCTTCCGCCATTGAAAAGATAGAGATCATCAATAATCCTTCTTCAAAATATGATGCCAACGGCAATGCCGGCATTATCAACATTGTCTATAAGAAAGAAACAAAAGAAGGCTTTAACGGTAAGGTAGGTCTTAGCGGAGGCTTAGGCGCCCTGTGGGTGAAAAAGGAGAACTATCCGACTATCAGGCCCCAATATGAACGTACGCCCAAGATCAATCCTTCCCTGTCATTGAACTACCGGAAGAATAAAATCAACTGGTTCCTCCTGGCGGATGACCTTTACACCAAAACACTGAACAAAAACGAATTTGTAGACAGATTTTATAATAATGGCGATACCGTCAGACAACAGACCAAAAGGAACAGAACGACCAACTTTTCAACGGTGAAAACAGGACTTGACTGGGCAGTTAACAGTAACAACCTCATTACAGTGTCCGGCCTCTTTGGCACTGAAAAGATCCTCGACAGAGGTGACGAGCCCTTCTTTAACGGCAGCCTGACTGAACGACAACGCCTGTGGCAGTTCCTGGAAGATGAATTGAAAACGACCGCCACCTTCTCTGCTAACTGGCAGCATAGTTTCAAAGAACCCGGCAGAACGCTGAACGTAGGACTGAATGCCACCTTCCACCGGGAAAATGAAAAATACTTCTTTACGAATATAATGCCTGAATATACCGGCCTGGATTCGTTCAGGGTACTGTCTGACGAGCATGTTACAGATCTGAACGTCGACTATGTACATCCCCTGAAACATGGCCGTTTTGAAGGTGGATTGAAATTCCGGTACAGGTATATCCCCGTGACGATGGACTTCAAGCCAGGTATCCACTCCGTACTGGATGCTGATGCCGGCGGCTGGGCAAAGTATAAGGAAATCATTCCGGCGCTTTACGGCAATTATGTGTACGAGAGCAACAAGGTGGAGATAGAGGCCGGTCTGCGGATTGAATATGTGAACCTCGCGTACAAAGTCAATCCCACACATCCTGTTTACAAAAGCGATGGCTACAACTATACACAGCCCTTTCCAAACCTACGACTGGCTTACAAGCTGTCTGACAATAACAAGTTGTCATTTTTCTACAACCGCAGGGTAGACAGGCCTAATGAAGGTGATATCCGCATTTTCCCCAAGTATGATGATGCGGAGATCATTAAAGTAGGCAATCCTGCCCTGCGTCCTCAATTCACCAATACCTTCGAACTGGGCGATAAGACCAGCTGGAACAATGGCTACCTGTTCTCATCCGTATATCACAAACGGATGGATGCCACTATCACCAGGATCGCCAGCACCGTTCCGGGCAGCACGCTGATCTATAACATCTTCCAGAATGCCGGTAAGAGCTACAATACAGGTATTGAACTGGTCATCTCCCAGAAGGTATCCAATTGGGCAACCTTCAATCTGAATCTGAACGGCTACAGGAATATCATTGACTCCTTCTCCGTAGTGAATAAATATCCGGTTGAAAATGTGTTCAGTGCCTCCAGGGAAGATCTCTATTCCGGTAATATTAAGCTGAACGGCCAGTTCCATTTCCCCCGACAGGTGGAAGCGCAGTTAACGGCTATTTACCAGGCACCGGATCTGGTACCACAGGGAAAGACCTTCGCCCGTTTTGGCGTGGACGCAGGTATTAAAAAGGGCATTCAGCAAGGTAAAGGTGAGGTGTTCATCAATGCGACAGATATCGCCAATACGCTGCGGATAAAGAAGGAGATCAAAGGAACGGATTTCAGATACACCAGTGTTGACTACAATGAAACACAGGTGATCCGCATAGGATACAGCTATAAGTTCTGATAGCTGATATTTGCGGCCTCCACTATATTGTACCACGATTACCTATTTTTGCAGGGAATTCAGATCACGCTGCGCATATCAGCTGCGTAATCGCTGTTTTATCTTTGCAAAAAATATCTGATGAAAATATTGCATACTGCGGACTGGCATATCGGGCAAACCTTTTATCAGTATGACAGGACGTATGAGCACCAGCAATTTCTGAACTGGCTGGTGAATACCATTAAGGAAAAAGACATTGAGCTGTTGATTATCAGTGGTGATGTGTTCGACGTAGCAAATCCTGCTGCGGGCTCCATTAAACTATTTTACTCTTTTCTCAATAATGCCGTAAAGGCACAACCTGACCTGCAGGTTATCATCACAGCAGGTAACCATGACTCTGCTGCCCGCCTGGAAGCGCCTAAGCCCCTGCTGGAATCATCCAACATTCATATTGTCGGTATGATAGAGCGCCGCGAAGACGGCAGCATCGACTACGAAAAGATGATCATCCCTGTGAAAGACAAACAGGGTAATACCGTTCTTTGGTGCCTGGCCATTCCCTTCCTGCGTATGGGCGACTATCCCTCGGTAGCAGAAAGCGCGGCCCTTTATGCCGACGGCGTATCGGCCCTGTATAAGGAAGCCTATGAATATGCGCTGACTAAAAAGCAGGATGGTCAGGGTATTATTGCCATGGCACACCTGCATACACTGGATGCAGAACTGTCAGACCACGACAAAACAGAAAGAGTGATCATGGGAGGGATAGAATTTGTACCGGCAAAGGCCTTTCATGAAGACATCCTCTATACAGCCTTAGGTCACATACATAAAGCCCAGAAAATCGGCGGAAAAGAAAATATACGATACAGCGGTAGTCCGCTGCCCATGTCATTCTCCGAAATGAACTACCGGCACCAGGTAGTCACCTTCGATATTACGGAAGGTAATATCAGCGATATTGAGTTGTGCGAAATACCTGTCACTACAGAACTGCTTCGCGTGCCATCCAAACCACTGCCGTTACCGGAAGTGCTGGAACAATTGTCGCAATTGCCAGAAGCAGGGGAAGATATTGATATCGCGCCCTATCTGGAGGTACGGGTATTGCTGGAAGGCCCTGAGCCAGCCCTTCGTCATAAGGTGGAGACGGCCCTGGCCGGCAGGCACGCACGACTGGCAAAGATAGACGTTTCGTATCCTTCCGGTAAAGCAGAAAATGGAACAGAGACGACCATCAGCGCCAATCAGCTGCAGGAACTGAATCCGCTGGATGTTTTTAAGCAGATCTACCGGGCCGATTATAACAGCGACACCCCGGAAGAACTGGTTGCCCTGTTCAACCAGGTATTACAGGAAATCACTACAAAAGAGCAGTAAGGATGAGAATATTAGCCATTCGTTTTAAGAACCTGGCTTCACTGGAAGATACCAACGAAATAGACTTCACGAAAGAACCGCTTAGTCAGGCGGGTATCTTTGCTATTACCGGGCCTACAGGCGCAGGTAAATCCACCTTACTGGATGCCCTCTGCCTGGCGCTCTACGCCAAGACACCACGCTACCAGCAGGCCAAAGAAACCGGTATCGAGATACAGGACCTGGCCGGCAATAAACTGAACCAGGGCGACATCAGGGGCATCCTGCGTGATGGTACGGCCGACGGATTTGCAGAAGTGGAATTTGCCGGTACCGATGGCAACAACTATAGGGCTACCTGGTCTGTCAAAAGGGCCCGAAACAAGATAGACGGGAACCTGCAGACAGACACCGTTGACTTATTCAATCTCAGCGCCAATATTGCTGTTCCCGGAAAGAAAACAGAAACCCTGAGGGAGATAGAACGACTGGTAGGACTGAACTTCGAACAGTTCACCCGCTCAGTATTGCTTGCACAGGGCGACTTCACCGCTTTTCTGAAGGCAGACAAAGACGCCAAAGCTTCCCTGCTGGAGAAACTCACAGGTACTGATATCTATTCAGAAATTTCAAGAACTGTATTCGATAAATACAAACTGGCTGACCAGGAGCTCAAAAATCTGAACAACCAGGTAGCAGGCATTGTCAGCCTTACAGAAGAACAGCAGCAGGAACTGAGCGCACAGCGGGAGGAGCTGCTGAAAAAGACAGAAGAACAGGAAAAGATCCTTGCCGGCCTGACGAACGAGATCAACTGGCACCAGTCACTCGCAGGATTGATCGCCAGCAGGGATCAGGCAGCACAGCATTATCAGCAGGCGCTGACAGCCATGGAAAATGCTGGTGAAAGGATCCGCACCTTCACCCTGGTGGAAAATGTGCAACCCGCAAGAGGACTGATAGCAGCTAAACAGGCATCGGCATCTCAACTGGCAGATAAAGCTACTGCATTACAGGAACTGTCCTCCCGTATACAACATACCACAGAAAGCCATCAGGCAGCCCTTAAACAGCTGGATATCGCCAGCCAGGAACTGTCCACCAGACAGCAGGAAGCAATGCGCTATCAGCCGGATATTGACACGGCAAAGAAACTGGATACACTGATCGTTGAAAAAGGTAAGCAGGTACAAACAGCGGAAGCTGAATCAAAGACTGCACAACAACAACATGATGCGCACCTGGAAGCGCTGGTAAAGAAGGAACAGGAGATCAATACGGTAAATGCCGGCATCGCCCGACTGGAGGACTGGCAGAGAGAACATGTAAGCAGACAGGATATTGCGGAGAACATCATCGAAATCACTACCCAGCTGGGGCACGCCTCCAAATGGCTGCCCATGCAGCAACGGCTGACAGAGAACCTGCAAGCTACTACAGCATTCATTACTGAAACGGATAAAACGATCGCTACCCTGCAGGAGCAGGTATCTAAATACCAGCAGCAGGCAACAACCCTGCATACCGCTTATGAGCAAGTGAACACTACACTGGCTGCTATACCAATTGCTGAAATAAAAGCCCAAGAAAGCAGTCTGGCCAGCAATATCCGTGAAGCAGATGCTGCCAGGGCTCACTGGGCATTGCTTTTTACGAACCTGCGTGAAAAAGAACACACTGCGCGTCAGCATGATACCTGCCAGCAGGAACTCACCGCAAAGACGACCACACTGCAAGGGAAACAGGAGCTACTGAAAGAAGCACAGACAAAAAAGGAACTGGCAGACAAACTTGCGCATCAGGCGAGACTGCAGGTAGCAGAGAATGTAGAATCCCTGCGTGCGCAACTGCTACCCGGCGAACCTTGTCCCGTATGTGGCAGCAAGGAGCATCCCTTCTCTGAAGAGAATCCGCTGGCACATAGCATTCTCAAGGGACTGGAAGACGAAAGCCTGGCAGCCAACCAGGCATATAATGCCCTTTCAGGTGAGATCAGCAGTCTGAAGCAATTGATCAGCAGGTTACAACAGGAAGTCACTACGCATGAAAATGCGCTGGCAGACAGAAACCAGCAGATAAGCACACTGGAACAACAATGGCAATCCTTCCAGCTGGCTACAGCGAGTGCATCAGTGTCCATAGCAGAACGGGCAGCCTGGCTGGATGCACATGTACAACAACTGTTATCCGCTCAACGGGAGAATAATGCGCAGATCACCTCTCATGAAGATAAAAAGCGGGAAGCCGATCAACTGAAATTGCAGCTGGATACGTTGAACAGTAATCTATCTACCGCCAGTGAGCAGCTGAAAGATAAACAGTGGGAAAAGGCCGGCAAACAGGAAGCACAAGTACAGATACAACAGCAGCTCGATAACATTGCACAGGACTTAGAAGTAATGACAGAACAGCTGGCGCCCCACTTCAACAATCCCGCCTGGATCGATAACTGGAAGAAAGATCCGCAGGGATTCGATGACAGCATCCGCTCCTTTGCCAAACGTTGGAAAGAGAATGTGCAGGCTATTACGGACAATACCGGGCAACTACAGGTGCTTCAATCTGCATTAGGCGAAATGCGCAGGCAGGCGCCTTCCATTGCTACGGATGTCACCAATAAGGTCAATGCGCTCAATGGCCTCAAAGACCAGTTACAGGCACTCAGCACCGAAAGGAACGGCCTGCTGAACGGAGAAGAAGTCAACAGCTTTGAAACTAAACTCAAACAGGCCTGCGACACGGCTGCCACTGTACGACAAACAGCTCATGAAGCAGTAACTGCCCTGAAGGACGAACTACTCACGTATACAACTAATAAAACACAGACAGAGAAAGACATCACCCAGCTCCGGAGCAATATTGACAAACAACAGCAGGAGATCGCTGCCTGGATCGCAACATATGCGACAGAACATGGCATGCCGCTGTCTGAAGAAGAGCTTACACAACTCCTCACCTACACCACCGCATGGATAGACAAAGAAAGGAAAGACATCCAGGCAATCAGACAGGCGGTTACCACCAGCAAGGCTACCCTTGACGAAAGGACCCTGCAGGTAACCAATCACACCAACAAACGCATTACCGACCGCTCACTGGAAGAAGTGATGGCGCTTTCAGACGATACACGTAAAGTACTGAGAGACATTACCAACGATAGGAATAACATCGAATACCAGCTCCGCCAGGATGCAGAGAACAAGTCAAGGATCGGCGACCTGCGCGCAGCTATCACCGCTAAAGCTGCCATACACGAGAACTGGAGCAAACTGAATGAACTGATCGGATCAGCAGACGGTAAGAAGTTCAGGCAGATCGCACAGGAATATACGCTGGACATGCTGCTGGGATATGCCAACATGCACCTGCAGATGCTGACCAGTCGTTATAAACTGTTAAGAATACCAGGCAACCTCGGATTACAGGTGCTGGATAAAGATATGGGAGACGAACTGAGAACGGTGTTTTCCCTCTCCGGAGGCGAATCCTTCCTTGTATCCCTCGCACTGGCATTAGGATTAGCATCATTATCCTCCAGCAAAATGAAAGTAGAATCGCTCTTTATTGATGAAGGTTTCGGCGCACTTGATCCCGATACCCTGAACGTAGCCGTAGATGCGCTGGAACGCCTGCACAACCAGGGACGTAAAGTAGGCGTGATCTCTCACGTACAGGAAATGACAGAACGTATACCCACACAGATAAAGGTGATCAGGCTGGCGAATGGAAAGAGTAAAGTAGAAGTGGTGGGCGGCTAAGATCCTCTCCGCTCCCACTGCTTATGCGTCCACAGCCAGTATTCGGGGGCATGCATGATGTCGTGTTCAAGGTACCAGGCGAAAGTCCTGGTGATCTCGTATGACTCCACATCCACAGGATCTTCTGTGATGAGCGAGAAGTATACATCCCAGCCTGTTCCTGTTGCACGTTTTCTTACAGAAGCATAGATAACCACTGCATCCAGCGACTTAGCCAACTGTTCTGCACCAGTAAATAAACCCGTCGGCTGATGCAGAAAGTCTGTCTCATACTTTGCCCTTACCGACGGCGACTGATCTGCAATGAAAATATACGCATTAGGGTGATCCCGGTGCGACAACATGAAACGCGCCGTTTCATTGATAGCCAGCAACTTGATACCAAACCTTGAGCGGATACGGTATAAGAGCTTGTTGATGAATTGACTGCGTTCAGGCTTATACACCGCATATACGTCGAAAGAAAGATACTTTGGTAAAATATTCAGGCACTCCCAGTTACCATAGTGCCCCAGCACAATAATGATATTCCGTCCCTCCTGGTGACAATGTTCCAGCACTTCAGGATTATGGATGTGTACCTGTTTGCGATGCTCTTCCTCTGACATAGACAACAACTGCAATGTCTCGATTGTCAGTTCACTTAAATGCCTGTAAAAGAGTCTTGTAATGGCCTGTATCTGCCTGTAACTCCGTTTGGGGAAGGAACGGGAAAGATTCTGCACCACTACATCATAGCGATACCTTGCCACTTTGTACAGTGACCAATACAGTAATTTCCTTAAAATTTTCAATATACCTGCAGGCAACAGACTTATCAAATACACAAGAACAAATAACAACTCATAAAGCAGATTGCGGCGCCGGACCACAGTTGTATCTTTTATTTCGTGGCGGGCAAATCCTGCGGGTCTCTTCATAGAATTAGCAGCGTCATACATAGGCAGTTCTCTTTGACCTTTTGAGGGCTCTATACCGGGCGTCCTCCCCATTTAGCAATCATTATCCGGACTATATGTACAATCCTGATAGTCCATTAACGCAAATTTAGAACCGATTTATATGAAATATCAAATCTTAACTTTTCTTTGCATAGCAGATGTTTACCCGATACAGTTATCCTATTGAACATCAGTAGCAAGAATAAAAAGAGATGGAGTCTTACTATCGAAAAAATGAGTAAAGGATGTCGTAGTAAATACACAGACTGTACCGGAGGTATTTGCCGGTGAACAATTCTAAAGAGAATCTAAACAATAACATACAGGATAATGTGATCATCCACGACAATAGGACTTCGCGTAGGAGTCCCGTTGTTTGTAACGGGTTGTAACCCCGTTGTTTGTAGCCTGTGGTCCCCCCGGAATTCGAATTGAATCATTCGCATTAAATCATCCGCGACAATAGGACTCCGTAGGAGTCCCGTTGTTTGTAATGGGTTGTAACCCCGTTGTTTGTATCCGGGTGCAACCCAGTTGTTTGTAGCCTGTGGTGCAACCCGGGAATTCGAATTGAATCATTCGCATTAAATCATCCGCGACAATAGGACTCCCTAGGAGTCCCGTTGTTTGTAGCCCGGGGTTTTTAAACCCCGGGGACGGCGTGCAACCCGGGGACGGCGTGCAACCGCGGGTGGGGTAGCCGGATGCCCCGGGTGCGCCCCGGGATTAATCCCCCCCAAACATCACGCATTAGGATGTTTACAATCCCGCCAGTAATCCAATATCTGCTTCACCTGTCTCTCCACCTCACTCATTACATTCTTTTTGACAAAATAACCTTGCACGGTTAATTCATACACTTCCTCAACCACCTCTTTTGATTCGACAGTACTCAGGAAAACAAAAGGAATACTCTTTCTTCTCAGGAACTCGTCAGCATCTATCTGCCGTCTCAATTCGAGACCGGTCATCCGGGGAAGGTTGATATCAGACAGAATAATAAATGGTTGTTCACGCGTTACCTGTAAATAGCGAAGCAGGTCGTCCCCTCCTTCAAAGAACCTGATCTCATTTTTAACACCCAGCGAAGCCATTATTGTCTCATAGATCTCCCGGTCGTCCTGATCATCTTCCAATATTAGAATGGGGCCTGTTTTAGCCATAAGAATAGGTTTATTGGTGAAACAAAATACCCGCATTAGTCATGCCAGTTTTGGCATCACTTCATTACACCAATTCACATATGGAAAGCGACATTTAGTGATCAGGCAAATATCCCGGCCAGGTTAACCATATCCATGGTATTGACAGCTATTTCACAGCAGCGCTGCCATTACTGCCTCCTCCAAGGTTCATGGTAGGTATTGGCAGTCTGAAACCGATGAACACATAGTTCGCTCCCTGGAAAAGATTATACGCCCATCCTACCTGCAGATAATCCTTCAATGCAGACGCTACTACGCCAAGCCCCAGTTCCGGCACATCATCCTTATCAAAATCAGGTGAAGAAACATGCAGACCAAAGTTCAGGTCCAACAGATTATTAGGTAATGAGGAATTCCTTTTCCATTGCTGGCTCATACCAAAAATACCTTTGAACAGCACATTGTAATAAGGCGCCATCTGCACATCCTTTTCTATTTTGGTAGCAGTGAGCGGATGCGCAAAAATAACCCCTACCGTGGCTTCCAGGTGAGGCAGAATGCGGTATAATGTCACGCTATGCGTTTCTTCCAACAGACTCTTTTTGGTGCTGGTATTGGTCACCACCATTTTGATCACTACCCTGTCGCCCGCCTGGCGGAAACCGGCATATAAGAGATCGGTAGTTGCTTCAGATGGTATGTCTCCTAATGCCAGCGAATACACTTTATCAGAAAAACTCAAGGCCAGTCCCTCAAGACGTCTGCGTTCCTGACCAAAACGCAACAGGTCATCCGGTATCAGCAGGTTAGCCAGTTCTGTGACCTTACCACCAGCCATTGTTATCAGATTAGCACATTGCGTTCTTACTTCAGCAGTGGCAGCCGGAACATGCGACTGGAAAGCGGTGAGCAGTGCTTTCATTTCACTGAACTCACCATTGATGGTAGTGACATCGGTCTGCAGGCGTGATATAAAAGCAATGCCATCAGCAGGCAGTGTATTATTCGAAATCGCCTGATAATATTTCACCTTCTCTGTCAGCAGTGTTTTTATCTGGTCACCCTGCGCCAGTATCTTCTTTACATCAGTAACAATCTGCTGATCCTGTAAGGTAGCCAGCACCTTCTCCCCTTCTTTCTTAAAATCTTCAAAATCGGTCTTTAGTCTTTGCTCCAGGATGCCAGTGAACTGTCTTACATACTCACCGCGTAATATTTCATCCACATTCAGTTCCCGCTGCTGACTATTCTTCACCCATTTCTGAATATCTTCCAGCTGCGCTGCCTGTGCATCTGTAAGCGTAAACTTCCAGCGCTCCACTTCATAATATTCTCCCAGCGGATTCTCGTCAAGACCATTGAAGTGCAGGGGCGACGGCTGGTTATTGTGCATCAGCCATCCACCGATCTGGACGCGGACGTCATTGTAGACAGGGCTTTGAGACAATTGCGCATCAAGATCAGCGAGCCTTTTATTGAGCGCATATAAAAGGCCTTCCCAGGTCTTGCTGTCGTCACCAAAATATTCTTCATGGCCATTAAAAAAGGCTTCGAAATAATCACGGGTTTGCTGATCACGGTCAAAGAGTGCGGCAATTTCGTTCGTAATAGCAGAAGTACGTTGTATGAACGTGTTCAGGCTGGCTTTATCCCCCCTGACATAGTTCTTAATCGCATCCTCCATTCCTTTCGACCATCCGTCTACTTTCTGCGTAGCATCGTAGAGGACATTGAGCAGGCTTACAGCATCAGCAGGTAAAGGACTACCCATACCGGAGGTATTTACTTTCCTGATAAAGGCCGCACGATCAAAGAGAACTGTCAGCCGGCTATTGATGTCGGCATTCGCTTTATCATCGTATGGTTTATTATTCTGATCAATTTCCCTGACCTTAATGATGGATTGGGAAAAGACAGGACACACAGTACACAACAGGAACAGGATAGCACATGGCAATATAAAGAGTCGCATATTATATTTCGCATTAAGGTAAAACGGGAGGATCATCCATTGGCAAAAGCCAGCATCACAGCAGTATTCATACTGCCGCTGCCCTTCATAAAACGGGCTTTGGTAACGCCTTCAGAAATAATATTCCTGAACGGAGAAATAGAAAGGAGTACAAAATCGTTATAATCCGCAAGCGTTACCCGCTCATGGATCTTCAGTGTTTTCAGCAATGGTAGAATAGTCATTGGGGCAGTTACCTTTACGAATACCACTATATCGAACATGCTGACCCCGTTCTTTCCTATACGTGAACGGATAAAATTAGCGGTATCCGTGGCTTCATCTGCTACGTCATCGTCCCCCAGTATCAGTAAAAGCAGCTGATCCGGCTGATCCAGCAGCTCCTGCAATACTTTTTGTGCCTCGGATCCTTCTGTTGGTAGTGCTACGAAGTTTTGCATTTGCATCTGTTATAAAGTGTCAGAAGTAGGCAGAAAAAATATGAAAGTACTCAATTATAACTGAATTCCAAGATTATAGCATAATTTTATTAATATATAAATACTACACATGGTTAAAGTATACAGACAAGGAGCGAAGGGCGCATTGCTTGATGAATATGAAAAAGCGATCACTGAACTGCAAAACCTTATTGCAGATATTTCAGATAAAGACCTGGTCACTATTATAGACACAGTAACTACTGATGAAAATTGCCGTTCAATACAGACCATACTATCGCATGTAGTCAGCTCTGCTTACAGCTATGCCATTTACATTATGCATTATTACGGCTATCAGATGGTGCGGCCCGAGAAGACCTTTCATACTACCGTCAAAGACTATGTCAGAGATCTGACGGAAGCCTTTCAGTTTACAGAGACGGTATTCAGGGATATCAAAGACAGCGAACTGGAACAATTAGAACAGGAAAAGAAAATTGCCGCCCGCTGGGGCCAGTCATACGACATAGAACAGATGATGGAACATGCCATTGTACATATCCTCCGCCACCGGCGACAAATAGAACGATATCATTCTCCATCTATCCCAAACACCATTAACAAAACATAATAGGACTCCGCCAGGAGTCCCATTGTTTGTAGCCCGGGGTTTTTAAACCCGGGGGGCCCGGGGGATGGGTGCAACCCCGGAACCGGTACGGAGATGGGGTGTGGCCCCGGGATGTTTCCCCCCGGGCACACCCGTCGGATATTTGCATCAATATTCATCCAACCTCGCCACAATCCCCCATCCAAAAAAGCTATTCGCCACCCCGATCAGCAATTCATTATCCCCTTCCTTCAGCGGAACACTAAAAGAAGAATTCTCAATAGAACAACGCCCATCAGGGAACTTAGACAATGGCTGACCATACAGGTTCTTATCTACATATACATACTTTCCGTTGATGAACACCCATACTTCATCACTGAAGCCCAGGTTCAATTTGCGTGACTGCTCCTTCATCGTATGAATGTTAGCCTTCAGCCATACAATACGGCGCTCCCTGCTTGGGCCGAACTTCCTCGTCAGATCCACCAATCCTCTTCTCTCTGCCCAAATGCCTTCCCAGGCGGCATCTTTACCAGGCATAAAACTATTACTGAAGTCAACATCCTTCGTGTCAACAGGCTGACTCACCTTCCACTCCCTGAGATAACGGGGATCATTGTCGGTAGGATCAGGACCTTCCAGTGGAGAAAGCCCTTCTGTCTGTCCGGGTTTGATCACCAGGTTAGAAAAGATAGCGCCCTTTCCTTCAAAGGAGATACTGCCATGTGTTGAATTACCTTCCAGGTGGGGAACTTTCAGTGCCGGGCGGGACATATCGTTGACATACACCCACATCTGTTTACCGGAGATCACCAGCTTGACATGATTCCATTTTTCGCGCTGGAAACTGGCATTTCCCTGGTAATAAGGAAGCATATCCCACATGTTGACACTCGCGATGTAAGGCGCATACTGAATAGCGTCTATCGCAGCATCATTACCGGCAACATAGGTGCGGAAGTAAAAGCACTCTCTTTCTTCAGGAGAAGCCTGTCTAAAGAAAATGGTGGCAAAGCCGTTTTCAACAGGCTCCATATCATATTCAATGGTACCGTCTGTAAAATCAACATCCTTAAGTACTGCCGATCCTTTTCCTCCCAGGCCTTTCAACGCCGGAACGGAGCGCCAGGTGGTGAGCTCCGCTACAGTGGGAGCGATATCCCAGTTATCTGCTGTCATGGCTACAGTAATAGTAGCAGGTGTTGACATGGATTTGCCGGGACGTTTTCCGTCTTTCTGCTGTGCCATCAGGTGTATGGAAAACAGGAGCAGGCTAAGGAGGGTGAATGTCTTGTACATGGTCTGTTGTTTTAAGTTTTCAAATGATAATGGGGCAAAACTGAATAATAAGTAACTTGATGGCAATTCAGCGGGAGTTCAAGTTGGTGCAAGTCTGTGCAGAAAGCTAACAAACTCATTATCAAATGGAAAACAATTTAGAAACAGATTACATACAGCGATGCCTGAAGCTGGCGGAAATACGGTTTGACCGGGGAACGAACAGCGAGTGGAGCAGCTACGATTTTGAAAAACTGAGTGAAGCCATCCATGAGGCAACTGGTGTTGTACTAAGCGTTACAACATTAAAACGGCTTTGGGGGAAATTATCCTACACCAATACCCCTGCCATCACCACTTTAAATACATTGGCGCAATATGCAGGGTACGAGGACTGGGGCAATTTCAGGCGCAAAATATCTGCCGGGAATAACAGCCTTGTTACACAACCTTCCGCCGCAGATCAGACCACCGGTGTGACTAATATCACCAGCATAAACAATGACAATGGTAAGGCGATCGGGGAACAATTACTGACTACCTCACAGTCAGCCGCCACCTTAACCAGTGAGGCAGGCGGCATTGCCCTTACAGGCAAACCCGAAGAAGTTTCCGGTAGCGGTGCTGCATCTGCAAAAGGCAAGGTAAGCCGCTCCCGCAAATGGCCGTATTGGGTACTAGGTCTCTTATCATTAGCCATCATACTCTATGTAACGCTGTTATCCAACGGGCGCTCGAAGCAGGCCTCCATGGACCCTGCAGCATATCAGTTCAGTAGCAATAAAACCGTCCTGGCAGGCGTACCCAATTCTGTGATCTTTAAATACGATGCCAGGGCTGCCGGTGATGACACGGTATTTATCTCGCAGTCATGGGATATCAGCCGGAAATTTGCTGTCCCGAAAGATAAACGGGAGTACTCCTCCATCTACTATCATCCGGGTTATTTCCGGGCAAAACTGATCGTAGGCAAACAGATCGTGAAAGAACATGACCTCATGATCAGCTCCAACGGCTGGCTGGCAGCAATAGAACAGGATGATGTACCGGTATATTTCAAGCAGAAAGAATTCCTGAAGGGACACAACGTAGAAGTCGATAAGGCTACCATGGAAGCCTATAACATCTCCTTACAACCCACAGTTCCCAGTCTGCGCTTCTATAACGTACAGGACATGGGCAACCTGCGTACAGACAATTTCAGCTTTGAAACAACCATAAAGAGCAATTTTAACCAGGGTTCCGCTGCCTGTCAGCGGGTACAGATATTGATCCTCTGCAAGAATGACGTATTTATTATTCCCATATGTGCGAAAGGTTGCGTAGGGGACCTCAACCTCTATGCCGGCGGAAAATTCATGGAAAGCAAAAATACCGACCTCTCAAAGTTTGGCCGGGATATGAACCAATGGGTACCATTAAAAGTGGAAGCGAAAGACAAACATATCCGGATACTCGTAGACGGTGAGGAAGCGACTGCATTCACCGGGGAATACGAACCTTCGGATATCGTAGGCGTACAATACCGCTTTGACGGTCCGGGAGCAGTGAAAGATACCCGTTTTACAAAAGGAGATAAAGTGATCGCTTTATAATTTCCGGAACACTTTATGCTGTCTGTTACCGGGGGTATCCTTTAGTACACCGCTGAAAGGTGCTCTCAGCGGATTACATTATTTTTAGCCTTTCAGCCCGCCTGTGCGGACTGCCTGTTTGTAAACCCGGTAACAATCCGGGTATACCTCATACATTCACATTTAAACCCTTTCACGCTATGTTGACTACCGATGAGATTATCCACGCGCTTTCTTCCTTCGAGCCCAATGGGCGCTCCGACGATGAGAACATCTCATATTTCTACGACCTGATGGAGGATCTGAAACATCATCCCGACAGGGAAAAAGCCATAGAACCTATCTTCCGGCTCATTGAAAAATATCCTCATCTCGATTATGGATCTCCGGGACCGTTAGCGCATACACTGGAATCCTTCCATGATATTTACCATGACTACCTGTTTGCATCACTGGACAGGATCCCCACACCCTTGACGGTTTGGATGCTGAACCGGCTTACGAATGCAGATCAGCGTTATCTTGAGCACAAGGCGTTGACCGAAAAGATGCATGCCTTATTAAAACATCCTTTACTGGATGAAGAAACCAAAGGGGCTATCGAAGACTTTGTAGATTTCCAGGATCATCCCGGCGAGGAATAAATACGGAAACTGATCAGAAGATAAATTCACTATATCCCTCTTTTTCTGTTATGATGCCCATCACTAAAACACCAAGAAAGTGGAGGACAATCATTTCCCATTGCATTCTCGTATTGCAGATAGGATTTCTTATCTACTACCAAAGGTAACAAAACAACGGCAAAGGCAATCCATACCTACTTATTATACCGAATTTAAAGGACAATAAAAAGACTTTTATTTTCCCCTGCATTTTTATTTTATCCCAACCCTTCCTAATTTAGGTAATACGAGTCATGTAATGTTCCACTCACTGAATAAAAGAATGTTCCCCTGAATAACGCCAGATTCATGAAAAACTTTTTATACCACTCCTCTTACCCATTCCGTATTCTCATTTCGTAATGTTTATTATTTCACCCAAAACTCCACACTTATGGCAGATGGTTATATCGGCGAAATCAGAGCCTTTGCTTTCAATTTTACCCCCCGGGGATGGCTGCCCTGTAATGGTGCGGTCTATCCCATCCAAAGCAATTCCGCGTTGTTTGCCATACTGGGCATCCAGTACGGCGGTAACGGCACTACGAACTTTGCAGTCCCCGACCTCCGCGGCGTAGCGGCGCTGGGCATTAATCTTATGCAGCCAGGCTATAATACGCCCGGCAGTACGGGCGGCTCGGAAACCGTTACTTTAACGACGAACACCATGCCCGCACACATGCACAATGTAGAAGCGGTGGTCCGTACAAGTCAGCCGCAAACAGCCGCCGCTATTTCACAACCCGGCAGCAACGCCTATCTGACCAATGGCTATTCTATTACTGCCAATAAAGGCATTGTGGTCTATTCCAACAACAAAGGGAATATCACACTGAACCCGCAGACAATAGGCGTAGCCGGCAGCAGTACACCACATGCAAACATGGATCCTTATTTGTCAATGACCTATTGTGTCTGTTCAGAAGGTGTCTTCCCTCAAAGACCCTGATCTTTAAACCTTATTTTTTTACCTTATCTTATCTCAAATCATTATGGAAAATTATCTCGGAGAGATCCGGTTATTCCCTTATACACAGATCCCCAGGGGATGGGTAGTCTGCAGCGGACAAACACTGCCTATCGCGCAGAACCAGGCATTGTTCTCCCTGCTGGGTGTCTACTACGGTGGCAACGGTACCACTACTTTCATGCTGCCTAACCTGAACGGCAGAACAATCGTCGGTACCGGCACCAGTAAAAGCGGTAGCAGCTATCAGATCGGCCAGGCGGCCGGTACTGAAACGGTTACACTCACTACTCCCAATCTGCCTGCACATACTCACCTGGTGAGCGCAAATACATCGTACGACACAGGTAGTCCTAACACCAATTATTTCGCTAATCCAAATACGCCTACCAGCCCTTCTCAACCCGGGCAGAACACAGGCACTGTTAACCTGTTTGCTCCAGCCGGTGGCCCGCTGGTGAACATGGCTCCCTGCATTACCAATACCGGTGGCAGCCAGCCTCACACCAACAGGATGCCCTACCTCGCCTTGAACTTCTGCATTGCAACACAGGGCATCTACCCATCAAGATCATAAACGCTATTTGAAAACATCTAAAGCTCTTATATGGATAATTATTTAGGCGAGATCAGGATATTTGCCGGCAACTTCGCTCCTGTAGGATGGCAGCTCTGCAATGGCGCCCTGCTCGCCATCAGTCAGTATGAAGCATTGTTTACACTGCTGGGTACACAGTATGGCGGCGACGGACAGACTACGTTTGGATTGCCCGACCTGCGACAAAGAATTGCAGTAGGCACAGGGCAGATATCTCCCTCCGGCGGTTCGCAAACCTATATGCTGGGACAGGCGGCAGGTACTCCCAATGTAACACTGCTGCAAACCAATATACCCTCGCATACCCACAACCTTGTTGCTACCAATACCACCGCTACAACCGGCGATCCTACCAATAATCTGCTCGGCGTCAGCAACGGCAACAACAATACAGGGCCTACAGCATATCCTGACGTAAACCTGTACACGACCCTGCCATTACCTGCAGGAGGCACGACCGTTCCCAACGCCTTACTGGACCCGGGCACAATAAACCCTTCCGGCGGCACACAACCACACGACAATCAGATGCCCTATGTGGTCATCAATTATATCATCGCTACAGAAGGTATTTATCCTTCTTCTTTTTGAGTAAACAGCATGCGTATAGGAATTATCTCCAACAGCGATCAGTTTATTCCAATGGCATACACACTTGCAAACCAGGGTTTGCAGGTGTGTATCTTTTATGCCCCTTCAGAGGATATGATCGCCAACCAGAAAGTAACAGGTTTTATACAGGCCACCAGACTGCATCTCACGCAGGAAATAAATCAGGCAGACGATGTATATCAATGGCTGGAAGATGTAAAACCGGACACAGTATTTGTATATGGGTACCGCTATCTGCTGGATGTACCCCGCTTTAATGGCATACCTGCTTTTAATATTCATCCCGGCCCGCTTCCCTCCTTCCGCGGACCATCACCTGCGTTCTGGCAACTGAAAACGGGACAGCCTACACTGGGTTTTACTATTCATGAGCTGTCGCCCCGCTTTGATGCAGGAAAGGTGGTATGGACAAGAAGTATCGCTAATCTGCCGCAGTACCATTACGGCATGGTTCAACAGTTATGCAGTCAGTTATGTGTAGAAGGAGTGGCTATTATCTTAAACGCCATACAGCAGCTGGCGCCATATCCCGAAGTAGCAACAACAGGTGTTCGGGCAGCCTATCACAAACGGCCGCAACTGAAAGATGTACTGATCGACTGGGATAAAATGGATGCAATAGAAATATGTAACCTTATCAGGGCTTGCAATCCCTGGAATAAAGGAGCGCTTACTGTCTTTCAGGGACAGGAAGTAAAGCTGATGGATGGCATGGTAACAGAATTGCAGACAGCCCATCCACCAGGTACCATGATGGTCCGGGGAGATGGGTTGTACATTGCATGTGCCGGCGGCAAAAGTATTAAATCCAATATGCTGTATATGCATGACGGCTACCTGCCATCCTATCATACAAGTATATACGGACTAAACCATGGCGCCAGACTGGGCGCCTGATCAGGGAGCGCTGATTTCAGAACCGAAGTCAGTACCTGCGGCACCGCCACCTAAAGTAACTTCGTTCACTGCAAGGATTGTCATACCTGGAGTTTCCCAATTGGGCTTGGATTGCATTTGCTCGTTTTTCATGTCTGGATATTTGAATTTGGAGTTTGGAATTTTGAGTTCGGAGCTACAGTTTATAATATATGAGTAACTGTAAGTTAAGAAAAATTATTATCAAAAACATATCCCTTTTTTTCTAAAGCAGCCACTACCACACTACTGATTACTCCCTGTGTCATTCTGATCATAGCCAGTTCATCCTTACTAACGCAGGCCTGTAAACTATCCCGGCACAGATAATATCTGAAGCCGGTATCATAATCATTTGACGCAAGAACAGCTGTTACATTCTTTCTATTGTTTTCAATACGACTGAAAAAATCAGGTGAATACATCCCTTTATCAGTTCTCCACTGTACCTCCGGAGGCAACACACCCTCCATGGCATGCCGCAGCAGGCTTCGTTTATAGCCCCCATGCACAAACAATTGATGAGGCACATCCATCATAAACTCCAGCACATTTTTACTCAATAAGGGAACGGCTGAACGCATCCCATATGCCTCATTGCGATTAGCCAGCATGGAGGGAAATAATCCCGTACGCCCGCTGCTGATATTCCTGAGCATAGAAGCTGTAATGTTCTGTATAGATCCGAAAACCAGTGTGTCCCGGTATTTCCTGTAGAAATCATCCTGCAGACCAAGACCAATATAATTGGATGGGGCCTTATTCCTTTTTTTATACCAGGGTGTATGACTGATATATTCCCTTTTCACAAGCGGCCAGAGGCTCTTCCCTTCTGTCTTTGAAAAGGTCTTTAATAAACGCCAGGCACTGCCCAGGGCGCCTTTTTTAATCAGGTTATATATAACAGGGTTCCCTTTCCAGGATACCCAGTGATCGCCTCCATAGCCGGTAAAGAGAACACCGATACCTTTACTCCGGGCTGCTTCCAGGATGGCATGATCCATATAGTAAAACACATTGGGAAATACTTCGTCTCTTTCAAATGCATACAATGTATCCTGGAACGGTCCGCTATCTTCTGCGTGTATATATGTCTGTATGATATTGGGACAGACCCTCCCGATAATATCAATATACTTTCGCTCGTCCTCCCCCTCCGCATCTTCCTGCAATACGGATGAAAAAGCATACAACGGCTTGTTTATCTCAGCCAGCAGCGGAGCCAGTATACATGCCACAGAGGAAGAATCCAGTCCCCCGCTCAGCGTAATGCCCACCGGCCTGTCCGTCCGGATCCTGTTCCTGACCGCCGCCCTTAGCAGATCCTGCAGACAGGCGGTCCATTCATTGAATTGCTTAAAATGATATTTGCCGGGAGCCGGCGTCCAGTACTTTTTAATATTGACAATATTATTATCCAGCATGAGTCTATTACCAGCGCATAGCGCATACACGCCTTTCGTGTAAGTAATAGCAGGATCTGACTGGCGGAAATAATATTCGATCAGGCTTTCTTCATTGAATACATGCGGACCGGGTTTGACGGCCAGTACGCCTTTTTGTTCAGAACTGAAAATGAATAGCTCCGGGGAATCATAATAATACAGGGCCCGGCATCCCATATGATCTGTAGCGATCAGCAACTGCTGCTGTCGCTTATCCCATATACAGAATACGAACTCCCCTTCCAGGTGCTGCACGCAATTACTTCCCCATTTGCGATAAGCGTGTAACAATAACAGTTCGTCTGATACCTCATCCTGCATACCAGTCTGCCGCAACAGGTAATGCCTGTTGTCGAATTGGACATCTGCAGCGATAATAACATCTTCCGCAATTAAAGGCATCATGTAGGTATCGCCAGTCAATAGTCGCAGGGTACACTGGCCAATGAACACGTTACTTTTCCCCCATGCATGCAGGCCATCTATAGCGCGGTGTTGCATGGCATGGCTGATCCGTTCCTTAGTTGTATGGTCTACCGGCTGGCCGGTCTTATTGATTATACCGAATATGGCGCTCATCGGATTAACTTTGAAATCGTGCTATAACAATAAATTGATCGGCCTCTCTTCCCCCGGTGATGATCACGCCTTCGCTTTCCAGCCAGGCATGGGCCTTCAGGTCATCACCCACTTTATTGATACCAAAGAAAACAATGCCGGACATATGCTTGTAAGTGAGCATCATCTTACCGGCCAGCGCCTGTTCAAAACATTTTGCCCGCCAGGGTGAACAGGCAGCCGCTCTCCTGATGGCTGCCCGGATCCTTTCAGGACGGGATGATCTCCTGGTACTGAAAGGGTCTACGGCAGCAACGCTTTTACCCAGTAAGGGCGCTATCTTTCTGAAGGGCATAAAGACAAGCATACAGCGGGCAATGGCGATACAGACCCACGCCTGTATAAAGAGCAACAGCGCTGAGATTTTCCTTTTCATTATAATATTGACGTTACTACATCCAACAATGAATCAGGCTCACATACAGCGGGGCGGGTGATCTGATATACTTCTGAGCATTTTACCATTTTGGTGATCACATCGAAACATAGTGCACGCATAGCAGGTTGTCTGAATAAAACGGCTTTATAAACATGCTGCACCACGCCTGCAAAGGCCTCGCTTCCCCACAATTGTTTCTGACGGATCTTATCAGTTTGTCCCGCTTCCAGCAGGATAATCCGCTCAACAGGATATTGCTGTGTATCAAAAGCCCCATGAAAGAAAAACCCATACTTCTCGAAACCCGGCATAACCGGGAATGAGCGGTCATCCAGCTGTAAGGTTTGCAGGGATTGCTCCCATAATTTGATCATCGGGTAAGAAGCCACACCACTGATACGGTCATCATCAGGCAGTTCTTTCAGCACGGTGATGTCATCACTGAAGATCCTGTATTGCCTTTGCTTCAGCCCCGCCAGTGTAGTAGATTTACCAGCACCCGATTGTCCGGCAATGAGCGTCAGCCTGTCATTCACAATAACAGCGGATGTATGCAGAGGCACCTGTCTTCTTTGCTGCAGGATACCCGCTATGCCAGCACCGAGTAAAAACAGGCGGATCACCCTGTCTTCCACATTGGCCCTATGACGATGAATAATGATCTGCTTACCATCGGCAACATAATAGCTGGCAACATCCTGCACGGAGAAGACCAGCTCATGATCGTTCACCTGGTAGGAAATATGGCCGATGTCGAAGGCTGTATCAGCACTGATGGCGGGTACTTCACCGAGGGTAATGCTTACATCAGAACACTTAAAATCGAATGGCAACAATTCAGGGAATTCAATTCCGGAAGTAATATGCAGGCCAAAGCCCCAATATTTATACATGGATAGCGAACTATTTGACGTTTAATAATGTTACAATAATTATACACTCAAGTCATCACTAATGTTTAAACATATGTCAGAAAGCGTACAGATTTCCCTATGCAGAGAGACCATCGTTCGGAGGAACGAACGAAATTTCCTGATCAGTCATATCGGAGAAGAAGTTGTATTAATGGATATTCATAATGGTCAGTATATCGGTCTCAATGCCATAGGCAGTGCCATATGGGAGAAATTGGAGCAGCCTGTGCCTGTTCATGAAGTGATACATGCACTGACAGAAGAATATGCTGTCAGCATGCAATTATGCGAACGGGAAACCCTCCTTTTTCTTGAAAAAATGATGCAGCATCAAATGTTGATCGTCCAGTAATATATGCGCCAACCTGAGGTTACTATTCTATTGTTATGTTGCCGGGTATACCTGCAAACTAGTTCCATTTCTACGCTCAGCACTTTTATATCCGGCCATTCTATTGACTGGCAGGTATTATATAAGTTGTGTGTAAGGCACCGGATAAGGCCTGTGGTTTATGCTGTATTAAACAGGTTGAAGGGCATTGTGCCACCGGAAGCCCTGCAGCTGTTCAAAGCTTATTGCAGGGAATTCTCCGTGTTCGCCTTCGACAGGAAGATGGTGACTGAATACATCATTGACCGCTTAGGACAACAGGGCGTAACAGCTCGCTTCTATAAAGGCATGGACTTCGCCCAGCTGGTGTATGGCGATATTGCCATGCGGGAATTTACTGACATGGATATTATCATCCCGGAAGATCAGGTATCAACAGTCGTGTCTGTCATGCAGGCCGAGGGATATGAGATGCACCAGGAACAATATTTCAGCAGTTACCCCAACCACTTCAAAGATCATATCAAGGAAGTAGTTTTCGGTAAACCCTGCAGCCGTGGCAAGTGGCTGAGTTTTGAATTTCACTACCGGCCTCCCGAAACCCTGACATCTGCTCAATATCAGTTTGACCAGCTGCTGGGTCGTGATTATTTAACAGGTGTACCTTTTACGCATGAAGATTATTACCGGCTGATGCTGGTAAACAACGGGGCCAGCGACTTCTACCCCCATCTGCGTTCTTTACTGGATATGGCCTTACTCTACCGTCAGGGGCCTCATAAAGTACCTCCCGAACTACAGGGATTTGAAGACCTGTGGATGCAACTGGCGGCTGAGCTGCTGGGCGTTCCGGCCATCGCAGGCCGACCCGTACCCGGGAAGACCTGTCAGCTGCTGATGAAGCGCTTACTCCAGGAACCTTCCCCGGCAGAAAACAAGTTCCTGCAACTGGCATTCATCCGGCTTTCCTTCATGACAAGCCTGAAAGCGAAATATGCGGTCTTCATCCAGTACATCGGCTTCCTGCTCAGGCCCAACGGAGAAGATATCATGAGCCTTCGCCTCCCCTGGTTCTTCCTCTATTACTTTACCAAACCTTTCCGGCTAACACTTGGCTTGTTCAGAAGGTCAAGATAAGCATCAGGATATGCTTTTGTTTACATTTCTCAACTCCACCTCAAAGCCATGGCAAAGCCGTACCAAAGCCGCTCCTAAGGCCAGGGGAAGCCTGCTTTTCTCCCTCTGTTACCCTCAATTTGGTCTTATCAGGTTAATACACGCCAATAGACCCCGCCAGCGGCCTTATTGTTTGTAGCCGGGGTTTTCAACCCCCGGGGGCGAACCATATCTAACCTTCCGCCCAGGCACAACCCGTACCACAGGCGTCCCCCAAAAAGCCGGCATCTTGTTACGCAATTTCTTCCTCCGCCTCTCCTTCTTAACAACTACCACCGGCGCCTGCACACTAATAACATCCAACGCCGATGCCATGTTGCTCTGCGACAAACACAACTCACCATTCACCTCATAATACGCCTGCACCTGCAACAGGATACAGGTAATATCCCCACTGCTGGCATTCAATGTAAACGTCACCCCACGCCTTTCATCACGTTGAATGATAACCGCTTCGCTTGCCGTCTGCTGACAGGTAAGCCCTGCAAAATCAACAGACAATGCAATAGCCCTGATACCCAGATGTGTAATACCATTAAAAGCTTTACGCTTACTGAAAACTATCTCAGGTAAGGAAACAGTCACACGGTTCTCTTGTCTTGTAATCACCGGCCTTGTATTCACCAGTCTTTCAATATTCGTTTCATGATTGAAGCAGAAGCCTTCCAGCAAATGCATATGCTGCGCCAGCACCTGTCGCTGGCCGGGTGTGTGATTATCATCAGCGCGTACCACTTCTCCCATTACTTTATTCAGACTGTTGATCAGGGTACCGCTATCATATAACTGCGTATACTCCTTCAGTGCATGACGCATCACTTTCGCACACCTGCTGGCAGTGCCGAAATCTGACGCCGTCCTTTTAGTAGCGGTAGTCTGCTTTACTTCATCAGGGGCCTGTCGGACGAAGTAGTTTATCCTGCCGCGTTTATCTTTCCGGAAGTAATAGATCTTGTCTCCCAATTTTCCGGACAAAGGGAGGAATCCTTTTTGTCTTGCCATTTGTGTTGTTATTTTGAGAAATATTAATTTACGAAAAAAAAATATGATCCGGATTCACACGAACCTCTTTGTTGGAAATACTGCGGATTGTGCATCACACACACCCGATCTGGCAGTCATACATGCCTGCAAAGAGCCTTGTCACCGGAAGGCGCTTGGTTATAAAGGAAATTTATCCTCTGATCACCCCCATTACCTGGTGCATGAAGCAAACAATCACCTCTATCTGAATATGGTGGATATGGAGCATGAACTGGCGCCACATTTTACCGACCCCATTATGCTGCAGGCCATGACCTTTATTGAAAGAAATATAACAACCAGGCCTGTACTGGTGCATTGTAATCAGGGATGGTCACGTTCGCCTTCGATTGCATTGTTATATATGGCGCGCAAGGGTTATATAGGGAATCAATCATATACTATAGCCGGAAACGATTTTAAGGCCATTTATGCACCGTATAACCCTGGCAGAGGTATTGCTGCATACCTGAACCGCAATTGGGAGAAATTGCTGGCTTTTTAATTCTATTTTTCTTCAAATTATCAAAATATATTACCTTCGTTATCAGATAGCTATTTACAATCCCCAATTAACCACAATGCTTCTTTTTTGAATTGACAGGTAATCAACATTAAGAATGGAATACACCTTTTATCACTCAATGACCAAAATATTTTCATGAAAAGCTGATTCTTATTGTTCAGGTAATCTCAATTAATCATTTATTTCCATATCCATGAATGAACATCATGCGCTGTGAGAGTTGTGCCCTTTCATCACCAGAAAGGATTGCACACAGGCATCACAGTGATCATCGGCAGGCCTGAAAGTAGTACCATGGCCATTATGGAAAACTGATTACTTTGATAGTTCCCTTCATGTGAATATTTAATTCCCATTCCGGTTCCCACAGAAAACGATTCAACATTATGCTGTATCATTTCTGTTATAAGCAGAATGATAATCCTGGCAAAAAGAGCATGTACCTGTTTATCCCTACCAGCAACTATTTCAGGGGCGCGTGGCTCAGGATATATATAACGAGGAACTAAAGATGGGAGCCGTTAATGGAATAAAGTATCCTCCTTAATGAGAATGCAATAAGTATATTGTGCGCAGCATGTACAGGCACATTTACGCAACCTGACCTAACCTCCGGGCAACATTCCCGGTCTGCAACTTTTTTACCCTGACAATCTTAAAAACAACAATATGAAAAGAACATTTATCCTTTTCGTTGCCTCATTAACACTGGTATGCCTGGCAACCAGCACACAGGCGCAGGAAACCGCTTCGGCTACCGCAACAGCCACCATTGTGACTCCCATCAGCATTACCAAAGATGTTGACATGAACTTCGGGAATGTGGCCGTAAGGTCTTCTGCTGCAGGTACAGTAGTATTGACACCCGCCGGTACCCGCTCAGCTACCGGTGGAGTAACATTACCCAACACCGCCGGAACAGTGACTGCTGCTTCCTTTACGGTAAGCGGTACTTCCGGCTATACGTATACTATTACCCTGCCAAGTACTGCATTGAACATTACCAGTGGGTCCAATACCATGACCGTTACCAATTTCACCAGTTCTCCTACTCCCACAGGTACACTGACGGGAGGATCAGAAACATTGACTGTTGGCGCTACGCTGAATGTAAGTGCAGCACAACCAGCCGGTACATACGTATCAGCTACTCCCTTTAATGTAACTGTCAACTATAACTGACCCTTAGCTCATTTTATCCCAGAAGGCCCTCCCGGTAAGTATTTCATATACCGCCGGGCGGGAACTTATTGGGGCAGTCCTTAACTCTGTTTATGCGTCGATTTTATTATCTGATATTCATTACTATTCTATCGCCCCTCTTTTCGCCTGCTCAGGGCAATCTGCTGATTACGCCCATGAGGGTTGTTTTCGAGGGACAAAAGAAAGTGCAGGAACTTAATCTTGCTAATACCGGGCAGGATACCGCCCGGTACCTGATCTCTCTTATTGAGATCCGCATGAACAGCAACGGCTCCTTCGAAACAATCAGTGAACCGGATTCAGGACAATTGTTTGCAAGCAAATTCCTCCGCCTCTTCCCCAGAAGTGTGACCCTCGCCCCCGGCGAAGCACAACTGGTGAAAGTACAACTCACAAAAACAGGACAGTTACAGGAAGGCGAATACCGCTCACATATCTATTTCAGAGCTGCTCCTGACATTAAGGTGCAGGGAGAGTCTTCCCGCAATAGCGACACTTCGACTATCTCGGTAAAGCTGACCCCTGTTTTCGGCATCAGCATCCCCGTGATCATCAGGACCGGCCCAGCGGAACTAAAGGTAAGCCTGACAGATATCTCACTCGAAACAAAGGAAAATGTTCCTCCCCATCTGAAGATGACATTACGCCGTACAGGCAATCATTCATCATATGGCGATATCAACGTTGACCACGTTTCAGAAAAAGGAAAAGTAACCACTATAGCTACTGTAAAAGGACTCGCCGTTTATACCCCGACTCCGTACAGGCAATTCGATATGGAACTCGAAAAGAAACCAGGCATTAACTATCACCACGGCAAACTAAGGATCACATATACTGCACAATCGAAAGGAACAGTGTCCGATCCATTGGCTGAAGCAGAATTACAACTACATTGATCAGTCGCGGGTGTTTATCCGGCATACAATGACAATGCCGTCAGATAATATTCGAATACATGAATACTGATAGACTATTTATACGTGTTTGTTTTACACTCCTTATCTTATTGTCAGGCCTGCCTGTTTCCCTATGGGGACAGACAAGCTGGAAAGGTACTGTCAGTACTGCATGGAACAATGCGGCCAATTGGACGGCAGGCATTCCCACGGCGACTGTTGATGCGGTGATCGGAGACGCCTCTTTCACAGGCTCCTTTCAACCCACCATCAGCGCCAGCGCCAGTTGTAATTCCCTAACACTGGTAACAAGTGCTCAGAACCCCGTATTGACCGTTTCCAAAGGCCTGACGGTATCCGGTACGCTCACCATCAATAGCGGCTGTACGATCTCACAAAAAGGCGTTACACTCACTGTAAAGGGCAACTGGGTGAACAATGGCACCTACACTTTTACCAGCAATAACTCAAAAGTCATCCTGGGCGGTACGACCCAAACAATCAGTGGTACTGCTACTACTGCTTTCAGACGGCTCACTATTGCTGCCGGCGCCGCCGTTACCCAGAACGTGAACTTTTCTGTAGCAGGTATTTTTACCATAACCGGCACTTTTATACCATCAGAAAGTACTACGCCCATAGTTTCAGGGGGTGGTTCCACCACTGTCAGCTCCACCGGCATACTGCGTGTAAATGCCAGTACCTTTGCGGGCAACTACACCATATCAGGTTCCATCACACTCTCCGAAGGCAGTACAGTCGACTATAGTGCAACACTCATCAATCAGACTGTCCGTAATGACCTTACTTATTCCACGCTCAGGATCAGCGGGGCATTGGTGAAAACGCTGGGTGGTAACCTCAATGCGCTCAACTCAACTACCAGTGCAGCGGGTCGGATCAACGTAGTGGCGGGTACGCTCGACCTGTCTACTTTTACGGCCAATCGTGGCACAACGGTGGCGGGTGGAACCTTTACCGTAGCTAATGGCGCCACCCTGAAGATTGGCGGAACGAATACTTTTCCTTCCAACTACGCCACACATTCGCTTTCCCTGACCAGCACCGTGGAGTACAACGGCGCTGCACAAACAGTATCTGCAGACACATATGGCAATCTTACCCTCTCCGGCTCCAGCGGCGCTGTAGTAAAAACAATGTCTGCTACCGCCTTTACAGTGGCAGGCACCCTTACCAGTACTGTGGGAACAGCCACCAGTGTGAGTTATACAGCAGCGTCCAATCTACTCATCAGCGGCGGCGTTAATATCGGCGCTTCCACCACATTTAATGGCGGCAGCTTTACACATCAGGTAGATGGTAACTGGGTGAACAACGGCACATTTACCGGATCCACCAGCACCATTAATTTCGGCGGTCCCGGTTCATCTATCAGTGGTACCGGTACACACAATTTCAATAACATAGGCTTCCTGGTTACCAATATCACAGCTGCCGCTACCAGTGCCCTAACGGTATCAGGCAACCTTTCCACTTCCGGACCAGGTACCTTCACCCATCTCACCGGAGGTACGCTCACCATGACGGGAACATCAAAGACTATTACAGGTACGAACTTCATCTTTGACAACCTCACCATCTCCGGTAGTGTCAGTGTCGGCACCAGTATTATCGTAACGGGCAATTTTGCTGTCGGCGGCACCTTTAATGGCCTCGGAGGCACTGTTACCATGCAGGGAACGTCCAAGACCATTTCCGGCGCAGGAACCATCAGCTTCGGTACACTGATCATTTCCGGTACTGTCTCTACAGCAGTATCCTTCTCTGCTATCAATACTTCACTTGACGTCAGCGGTTCCCTTACCGCCACCGCTGGTACTGTCACCTTTACCGGTACCAGTACATTAAACGGAACGGCTAACCTGTTCAATGTTACACTGAACGGAACATCCCTGCAACTGTCGGCCAACTCTGTACTGGGCATAGCCGGTACATTCACCGTTACCGCCGGTACACTGAATGTTACGTCCACACCGCCTAACACCGTCAACTTCAACGGCACAGGCGCACAGACCATCAATGCCCTTACCTACGACAGATTAGTGTTATCCGGCGGTGGTACCAAAACGGCCGCAGGCGCTGTTACTACCAACTATTTTACGCTCTCCGGTAGTACTACCTTTGCCGCAGGTTCCTTCACCCACCAGGTGCAGAACGACTTTGTCAACAACGGTACGTTCACAGCTGGCAGCAGTACAGTATCCTTTACAGGCGCCAATCCATCCAGCATTACCGGTGCAACCACCTTTAATATCCTTACACTGAATAAGACCGCAACAACAACACACGTCGACATCAATAACAACGTTCAGGTGGCCACAATCAACATGACCAGTGGCACCATGAATACCGGCAGCAATACGCTGACTATGACGGTAGACAGGACCGGAAATGGCATCATACTAGGTAACGTTCGCAGATCACACTCTTTCAGCCTGGGCGTTGCCTATACATTTGAAAGTCCCAACACTTCAGTAGCCTTTTCACTGGCGGTACCACTGACCACTTCTATCACTGTTTCTGCAGCTGTGGGACCTGTAAGCGATTTCCCCCGGGGCGGCGCTATTAACAGGGTATATACTGTAAGCGGCGTTTCAACATTGGGCCTTGTCGCGATACGCCTGCATTATGAAGATGCGGAGCTGAATGGTAACAACGAATCTACCATGGGACTATGGTTCAATGGCGGCAGCAGTTGGGGCGCTTCAGGAAAAACAACTAACAGCACTACTTCCAATTATGTGGAACTGGGTGCCCAAACAGCGCTCGATGGACGATGGAGCATCTCAGACAATGCCAATGTTGTACGCTGGAACGGATCTGCCAGCAGTAACTGGTCAACCGCGGCCAACTGGACATCTGTTGCAGGTACTCCTTCCCTGCCTCCGGGCGTCAATGACATCGTGGAGATTGGTACTGCGGCATTCACCAATCAACCTACCATCAGTAGTGCAGTCAACGTAAAGGCTATACAATTTGGTAGTACACAGGCAGCTACCCTCACGCTTACAACAGGTGGCAGTCTTACTACTCAGGGTAATATCAGCGGCTCCTGGTCTGGCAATGCAACACATACCATTAACACTGGCAGTCAGACGCTGACAGTAAACGGCGACCTTGTACTGAGCGACGGTACCAGCGGTCATGTAATCAACCTGAATGCAGGCGCAGGTACCCTCACTGTTGCAGGCTCCCTCACAGAATCAGGCGGCGCTAACGTCACTTTCACCGGCGCGGGCACGCTCAATATAGGCAGCAACTATTCTTATACCAGTGGTACCTTTACAGCCGGCAGCTGCACCATCGTTTACAATGGCGCCAGTACACAAACGGTAGCAGGACTGGCCTATAATCATCTCCAGGTGAATAAGACAGCCGGAGCTGCATCCATGAGCAGCGCAGCAACAGTAGCCGGCGATCTCACTGTTACTGCAGGAACGCTTTCACTGAACGCTGCCATGACCGTAAGCGGCAATGTCAATATATCTTCCGGCGCTATTATCAACAGCGATGCCGTTACATTAACAGCAGGCGGTAACTGGAGCAACAGCGGCACATTCAACGCGTCCGGTGGTACTGTTACACTCAATGGTTCCGGCGCCCAGAGTATTTCAGCCACTACCTTCAACAATCTTGTTATTGACAAAACCGCGGGTACAGCCACGCTTAGCGGCAACTGTCCTGTGAATGGCAATCTTACAATTACCAACGGCACCTTAGATCTTTCAACCTTCAGCGCCAGCAGATCAGCGACAGGTGGTATTTTAACGATCTCCAATAGTGCTACTTTACTCGCCGGCGGAGCGAATAATTTCCCTTCCGGATTCTCCACCTATACACTCAGCAGTACCAGTACGGTCAACTATAATGGCGCTGTTGCACAGACGGTGGCAGGCGTCTCTTACGGCCACCTTACCTGCAGTAACGGCAGTACCAAAACACTGGCTGCTACCTGTACTGTAAACGGAGATCTCACCATAGGAAGCGGCGCTACTTTCAATGGGTCTACATTTACCATCAACCTTTACGGCAACTGGGTCAACAGCGGTACTTTCACTCCCGCCAGCAGCACTATAACACTAAACGGAACCAGTAAAACCATCACCGGTACCACCACATTTAACAGGATGACCGTATATGGGAGCTATGCAGTGAGCGGCAGCGATATTACTTACAATGGCCTGCTCACTATTGCCACCGGCGGTTCCTATGATGGTGGCAGTGGTAATGCAACAGTAAACGGGGATCTTACCAATAATGGTTCTTTGATCAGTAATGGTGTTACAACCTTCACTGGGACTGCTGTACAGACGATACGCTTTATAAACGCTGTTGTCTCCAATTCAAGCGGCGTTATTAATTTCAACGGTACTGTTCCACCTATTCTGAATTCAACCAGTACACCCACTTACGCTACCCTGAATATCAATAATACGGGAGGTGTCACTGCCAGCGTGGGCTGGAGGGTTATCATCGCATTCAATATCAGCAACGGCGCTACTTTCAATGGAGGTGTCTCTACCCACAATATATTCGGATCTTTTACCAACAATGGTACGGTGACCAGCAGTGGTAGCATAAACTTCACGCCGACGGCTGCACAAACCATCCAGCTCGCCGGCACCGGCTTTACAAGTACCGGCACTGTTACCTTCGGCGGCAGCGCTGCAATGGCAGTAACCGGTACGCCTACTGCCCTGAACAATGTTATTATCAGTAATACTGTCGGCGTTACACCATCCTCCAACTGGACAGTGAATGGCGATTTTGCCATCACCAACAGTGCCATATTCAATGCGGGCAGCTTTACTTACACCATTGCGAAGAATGTTGAATGTAACGGTACATTAAACGGAGGAACATCAACTTTCACTATGACAACAGCAGATGGAACACTTACCGGCACCCCGAATACAACGTTCTATGACCTGACCATTACCGGAACAGTAGCCGCATTATCAGATTATCGCGTCAGCCATAATTTTACCAACAACGGCACTTACGACGGTACCATCGGTACGCTGATCATGACAGGCAGCCAGGCATCCACCATTACAAGTTCAGCCGCTTCATTCGCCCTTTCCCAGGTAACGAACCAGAAAGACGCCGGTGTAACCACTACACTGGCTAAGGCAATCACCGCAGTAGATGATATCACCATTACCACCGGTATATTTGATGCAGCAGGTTTTGCTATTACACCTTCCGGCACCAGTTCATTAACCATTGAGGATAATGCAAAGCTTGTACTCAAAGGCACACAAACACTGCCAGCATTCACGACGTATGCACTCGATACTTTAAGTACGGTTGAATATGCAGGAAGCACACAGGCTGTCTCCTCCGCTACATCATACGGCAACCTGGTGATATCTGCCACAGGCAGTAAAACAGCGTCCGCCATATTGAAAATACTGAACGACTTTACCCTGACTAACGGCACCTTTGTACAAGGTAGTTTTACAGATACTATTGGTGGCAACTGGACCATGTCCAGCGGTACTTACACGAACACCGGCGCTACCGTTTACTTTAATGGCACGAGTACACAAACCATCACATCCACCGGTGCCTTTAATAATCTGACAGTAAATAAAACGGCGGGAATCGTTGCCCTGGGTTCCAATATCACGGTGAATGCTGTGCTGAGTTTCGTACTGAATAAAATACGTACCGGCACTACATTCGCCGTCATTCTGCCATCAACGGGTTCCGTTACCGGCGCCTCCCAGAGTACCGGATGGGTATCCGGAAGACTGCAAAAAGCGGTAGCCACCGGTAGTAACGTAACGAGGACTTATGAAGTAGGCGACGATCAGTATTATACACCGGCTACTGTTACCATGCCGAGCGTTACCACTGCCGGCAATCTGTTGACAGGCGTTACAGCAGGCGATCATCCCAACATTAGCAACTCAGCCGTCAACCCCGCTAAAAGTGTAAACCGTTACTGGTCATTTACCAATACCGGTACAGTTTTCACCACGGCCTCCGTTACGCTCAACTGGAATGCTGCTGATGTCGATGCGGGATCTACTACTGCTAATTTCAAAGTTGGCAGCTATGACGGCAGTACATGGACAGCGCCTACCACTGCCAATCCGCTGTCCACCTCCATACAGGCCACAGGACTCACGAATATGAGTGTTGCACTGGCAGTAGGTGAACTGGTTTCGAATAATACCTGGACCGGCAGTGTAAGCACCAACTGGTTTGTGACCGGTAACTGGTCTACCAACGCGGTGCCCACCAACACCATGAATGTTATTATACCAACAGGCCTTAGCAATTATCCATCTGTCAGCTCAGGCACTGCCACTACTGCCAATGTCACTATACAAACAGGCGCCTCCCTTACAGTAAGCGCCGCCACATTGCAGATCTACGGTACGATCAGCAACAGTGGCACATTCACCGCTACCAACGGCACAGTGGAGATGGCTGGTAGTACAGCGCAAACTATACCAGCAAATACCTTTGCGACGAATACGATATTAAACCTTACTGCCAATAACAGCAGTGGTGTTACCCTATCCGGTGCACTAAATGTATCCGGCGTACTGAAAGTTACAACAGGAACATTTGCAGCAGGCAACAACCTGACGCTGCTTTCTACCGCAACGCGTACCGCATTGATCGATGGCAGTGGCAGCGGCACAGTGACCGGCAATGTAACCATACAACGATACCGGCCTACAGGTTTTGGTTATGTCTATCTCAGTTCTCCGTTCCAATCAGCAACAGTGAATGAGTTCTCAGATGACATTAATCTCAGCGCCACCTTCCCTACTTTCTATTATTACGTAGAGAACCGTACCTCTTCCGGCTGGACTTCCTATACTGCCACTTCAGGTGCGCTCACGCCGATGGTAGGATATGCAGGGAATCTGGGCACTTCTACTTCCCCGGTAACACTAGATATGACGGGCGTTGTTAATAACGGCACTATCGTCTCTCCTACCCTTACAAACAACAACCGGCCTTATACTCTCGGCTTCAATCTGGTGGGCAATCCATATCCATCACCTGTAGACTGGGACGCCAGCGGCGGATGGACACGCAGCAACGTGGATAATGCCGTCTATTACTTCAACGCCGGCGTTACCAATCAATATACAGGTACCTACAGCTCTTATATCAATGGCGTTTCCAGCGATGGTATTGCCACCAACATTATACCGGCTATGCAGGGATTCTTTGTACACGTTACCAATGGCAGTTTCCCGGTATCAGGCTCCCTCACGGTCAACAATACTGCGCGGGTAAATAACCTGACACCTAACTTCCACCGCGAAAGACCGTTGACAGAACCCTTGTTACGTCTGGGCGCCGGCTTCACTGACGAAGGACACCATTCAGACGCAGCAGTCATCTACTTCGGCAGTACCGCCTCCCGTGATTTTGAACAGGAAACGGATGCCCTGAAACTCCTGAATACAGATCCGACAGTCCCCAGCCTCTATGTGCTGGCAGGTAGTCAGCGGCTTTCCATAGCCTCCTGGCCGGATAATGTAGACAGTACAGAAACGATCCCTCTTGGTCTGACTACTGAGCAGGATGGCTACGTCAGCTTCACAATGCCACTTATCGAGCGTATACCCGCAGGATGGCATTTTTATCTCTATGACAAGGAGGCTGCTATCACCCATGATCTGCATACAACAACACCTTACAGATTATTATTACGGAAGGGTATTTATGATAAAAGATTCTTTCTGGTGTTCAAAGCCGATGATGATGTTGTTCCGGGCAATACGGCCTTCTATCATGCATTCTATACAGGCAATAACCTGTATGGACAATTTGACAAGGTACCCGGTGAGCAATGTACCATCACCGTCAGCAATATAGCAGGACAGGTCATTTTCCATAAAGACTTCAGGGGCAATGGCCGTTACCTGCTCGGATCACAATATAGCGGCGGTATCTACCTTGTTACATTCCAATCGGGTAAGGACAGAATATCGAAGAAAGTGTTTATAAGCAATCAATGATCATTACATGCGATCAGCGCGCTCAAAATATTACCTCCTTTGTATGGGCCTGATGGTCCTGCTGCTCCATGTCACGTCATCAGTGAAAGCACAGGAACCTCCACCACGTCCCATATCAGTGTATGTGAATCCTGCACAGGGACTCATCTTTGGCGCCTTCTTCCAGGGCGTAACAGGTGGCACGGTGACTGTTTTCCCCGATGGCTCCCGTTCCGTTACAGGCAGTATTGTACAGGCGAATCTTGGCTTTCCTTTCTCTCCGGCTATTTTCGAAGTAGATGCAAATCCGGGTACCCTGATCCAGATCCTGAACGGCCCCGATGTAACACTGACAGGCAGCAATGGTGGAACGTTATCCCTGCACATCGGATCATCAAGTACAGGAAGTCCTTTCGTTGCCACGGCCACCTCTCCTGCCAGGACACTGGTGCGCATCGGTGGTACGCTCACGGTAGGGCCTCCACTGGCGAATCCTTCAGGGAGTTACAGCGGTTTATTCTCAGTCACATTTATCCAGGAATAACAATTAATGACAGGCCATATCACACATATCACTTCTTTACTCCGGTACTGCTGCAAGGCGGTCTGTATTTTACTACTGGCCTGCTGTGTGAGTCCTGTTTTTGCAAAAGACGGAGACAAGGATGGCGACAATGATGAAGAGCCGAAATTTGATGAGACTTCCATCATGGTGATCCTCCAGGGTGTAGGTGGTACAGAGATCCCAGCAGTAGTGAAAGATCAGACAGCCTATCTATCCATCACGGATGTATTTAATTTCCTGAAGATCCGGAACTCCCTGTCAGAAACCATGGATACCGTTTCCGGCTTCTATATCACCCAGGATGCGGTTTTCCTGATCGACAAAAAGAACAACAGGATACAGTTCCGCGATAAGGTATTCAACCTGGGGCCGGAAGATTTGGTTAAGATGGAAACTGGATTATACCTGCGTACAGACTATTTCAACAAAGTATTTGAGCTGAATTGCCGGTTCAACTTCCGCAGCCTGTCAGTGAATGTAGTATCCAAAGCTGAACTACCCGCTATCAGGGAAATGCGGCAACAAACTATTTACCGTAACCTGAATAAACTGAAAGGACATATCGAAGCAGATACTACCATCGGAAGAAGCAAACAACTCTTTAAATTCGGGATGGCCAATTGGTCAGTAGTATCCACCCAACGCCTGCAGAATGTCAATGATACCTGGTTCAACCTCACCATGGGCGGCACACTGGCTGGCGGCGAAGCTACCGTATCATTGAACTATAACAATTTCGCAAAGCAGCAGTTGTCCGGCACTCACCCGGACAGTAATATCGTCCGCCCGTTTGATCAGCGGCAGCAATATTACCGTTTACGTTTTGTGAACAACGACAGACCCTGGTTACGGCAGATCATTCTCGGAAAGATATTTACCCCTACTATTGCATCCCTGTTCGCTCCTATCGTAGGCGTACAGATCACCAATACACCTACTACACATCGCCGTACCTACGGTACTTATACACTGAGTAATTTCACGGATCCCGGCTGGACGGTGGAACTTTACATCAATAATGCACTGGTGGATTATACAGTAGCAGATGCCGCCGGCTTTTATACATTCCAGGTACCTTTGGTATATGGCAATTCACAGATCAGGCTCCGGTTCTATGGGCCATGGGGAGAGG
Source organism: Chitinophaga filiformis (assembly GCF_900102545.1). GTDB lineage: Bacteria > Bacteroidota > Bacteroidia > Chitinophagales > Chitinophagaceae > Chitinophaga > Chitinophaga filiformis. The sequence continues at coordinate 865,452 of NZ_FNBN01000002.1, forward strand.
AACGTTTCCAGGAAGAGAGTATCAGTGTTCCTTTTAACTTCCTGCCCACCGGCGAGTTTGAATACACCGCAAGTGCAGGTGTAGCGGAAGATACCATGCATAGTAAACTGGGAAAGGTACAGCTTAATTATGGCGTCTCCGGTGGACTTACTATCGGCGCAGGTCTCGAATATCTTTCTTCTATCCGGTCGGCCAATACACTGCCTTTTGTAACGGCCTCCATGCGTCTTGTATCAAACCTGTTGCTCTCCGGAGAGTATACATACGGCGTCAGGGCTAGAGGTATCCTTAGTTATCGTTCACGTTCAAATCTGCAGGCAGAGCTCAATTACACGAGATACCGGAGGGATCAGAAGGCGATTATCTATAACTGGCTGGAGGAGCGCAAAGCGATCATCTCGAAACCATTCTATACGAAGAATTCTTCCTTGTTCACCAGATTGACAGTTGACCAGATCATATTACCCGGCTCCTACTATACAACCACAGAATGGCTAATATCAGGCGCCCTCTATAAAGTGGGCGCCAGCCTTTCGACTTACTCCATCTTTATAAAGGATGAAAATCCCTTAGTATACAGCAACCTTGCACTGACATTCCGCATACCGGGTAAGATTATGTTGACGCCGCAGGCGCAATATGAATACAACAGCAACCGTTTTATCGCCATGCGTTGTGAGGCAGGTAAGTACCTCTTTAAAAATGGCTATCTGAATGTCTCTTATGAAAAGAATTACCGTACTGATATTACCAACTATGGTATCGGACTGCGGTATGACTTTTCCTTTGCACAGATCGGCTTCTCAGTATGGAAGAATAACAACCTGACTACGCTGGTGGAATCAGCCCGTGGCAGCATGATCTATGACGGGAAAGCAGGTTATACCGGCGTCAGCAACCGCAGCGTTGTTGGCTCCGGAGGCGTTGTATTTGTACCATTCCTCGACATCAACAACAATGAACGCTATGATAAAGGCGAACCACGGGTAGAAGGATTGCAGCTGAAACATAATGAAGGAAGACAGATCCGTAATCTGCGGGACACCAGCATAGCGATCCTTGATATGGAACCCTATGCCGACTATCTGTTTGAACTGGAACCGAATGGTTTTGAAAGTATTTCCTGGAAGATCATGAAGCCTGCTATCCGCGTGATCATTGAGCCCAACCAGTTACGTAGAATTGACGTGCCTGTTGCTGTCATGGGTGAAGTCTCAGGCGTCGTATATCTGAAAGAAGATAGCCTGCGGAAGGAACAGGCCGGTATCAAGATTTGCATCTACAGATCAGACAGTACACTGGTTAAATGTCTCATTACAGAGACTGACGGGTATTTTAACTATATGGGACTGCCTCCGGGCGATTACGTCATCCAGCCCGATCCTGCCCAGCTGAAGAAACTAAAATTAAAAACATTGCAACCCGCCTATAACCTGCATATCAGCAGTCGGAAAGAAGGCGATGTGATCGATGATATTGAGTTTGTACTGGAGAAGAAATAACTGTAAAAAAGGACAACTTAAGAGGCCGTCTGACGGACTGATGCTTGACTTTTCTACCCAAAAAAGCGTTATAACACAAAAATTATGGCGGACATGGCAGCAATGTTTTGCAAGCTAACAAAAGGTAAGTTTATTAACATGAAGATGGGATAGTGATCTGACAACTTAGACAAATAGTAGAAAATTTCCCTCCCAATTCACGCCGAAGTCAGACTGTGCCATACTTTGATGACCTCGCCAGTATTATTTTTTTTCAGCACTGAAATATCCCCACACTCATTTTTTTTCTAATTTCGTTTAAGAGTCATGTATGTAAACGCCGGAGAACCCTGTTCGCTGAGCAAGTCGATAAATCTTATTTAAATTGTTTTTTAGGGAAAAGAGAATGTGAATTATTCCTGTGAAATAATGAACCTTTTTCTGTTACCGATCCGCGATGAAAGCATTATATATATATTGTTTGAAAACTTTAACCATATAAACTATGAACCGTTTTGTCAGGTGGTGCCTACAACCCATTCTGAAGTAACTCTTCAATTAATAATTTAAAAAAGAAAAGAATGAAAAGAACAAAAATGCTTTTCGTTGCCTTGTTTGCGATGGCATGCTGGGCAACCACAGCCAGTGCACAGGAAACAGCGTCGGCAACGGCAACGGCGACCATTGTAACACCTATTGCTATCACTAAAGATGTTGACATGAACTTCGGTAACGTAGCCGTTCAATCAACAACAGGCGGTACCGTAGTATTGGCTCCGGCAGGTACACGTACGGCCACAGGAGGTGTAACATTACCAGCCACCGGTGGAACAGTAACAGCTGCATCCTTCACGGTAACGGGTACATCAGGATACACCTACAGTATCACGTTACCGACCACTGCACTGACTATTGCCAATGGCGCAAACACTATGACTGTTACAAACTTTACAAGCGATCCATCAGGAACGGGTACACTGACCGGTGGTACTGAAGTGCTCAACGTAGGAGCTACACTGAACGTTAGTGCAGCACAGCCTGCAGGCACATACGTATCAGCAACTCCCTTTGATGTGACTGTTAACTATGACTGATTGCGAGGCTTTTTTCACCCGGTGATTCCTTCCGGTGACAGATACACCGGAAGGAATCGTCGGGAGTTTTAAAATTGTTAAACCTATTATGCGTTCAAATTTTTACCTGACTATCTTTTTTATTCTGTTACCCTTATTCTCCTTTGCACAGGGCAATCTTCTGATCACCCCAATGAGAGTAGTGTTTGAGGGACCCAAAAAAATACAGGAACTTAATCTTGCTAATACAGGGCGTGATACAGCCCGGTACCTGATCTCGTTCATCGAGATACGAATGAACAGTAATGGCACTTTTGAAAAGATCAGTGAACCTGATTCCGGACAGCTGTTTGCCAGCAAGTTCCTGCGTTTCTTTCCCAAAAGTGTTACCCTCGCTCCCGGCGAAGCACAACTTGTTAAAGTACAGCTCACAAAGACAAGCCAGTTGCAGCAAGGTGAATACCGCTCACATATTTATTTCAGAGCAGTGCCCGATACAAGGGTACAGGGAGAACCGGAAAAGCTTAAAGATACATCCAGCATCGCTGTCAAACTTACACCTGTCTTCGGTATCACTATACCTGTGATTATCCGGACAGGACCTTCGGATGTACATGTCAACCTGAGCGACGTTTCTCTTGAGTTAAAGGATAGTATTAAACCCCGCCTGAACATGGTGTTGCAGCGTAGCGGCAATCGCTCTGTTTACGGTGACATCACTATTGAACACGTTTCTGAAAAAGGAAAAGTGACAACAATCGGCAATGTAAGAGGACTCGCTGTCTATACACCCAATCAACTTAGAGAATTCCATATGGAACTGGACCAAAAACCAGGTGTCAACTATCACCACGGCAGATTAAGGATTACGTATACAACTGCATCGAAAGATGCTTCACCGGATCTGCTGGCACAGGCTGAGCTGCAATTGCACTGATAACAGATTTATATCTGCGATGCACTGTGCACAGGATATAACATTTTAAGAAATGATAACCAACGGGAAACCTGTAACTGTTCGTGTAACACTTTTTATCATATTGTTTTCCCTGCCTGCCACTGTATGGGCACAGGCGCAGACTAGCTGGAGGGGCACATGGAGCTCTGCATGGAAGAACTCCTCCAACTGGACGAATGGCGTTCCTAATGCTTCGGTTGACGCAGTAATAGGTGATGCCGCTTTTACGGGCCCATATCAACCAACCGTCACTTCATCTGCCAGCTGCAGATCACTGACGCTCCTGACGAGCGGAAGAAATCCGCTGCTGACAATATCAAGAAGTTTAACAGTATCCGGCACGCTGACTATCAATAGCGGCTGTACTGTTTCCCACAGAGGAGTTACGCTGACTGTAAAAGGGAACTGGATCAACAACGGTACCTATAGTACAACCAGCACCTCCTCTCAGACAACATTTACGGGCACATCCCAATCCATTGGAGGAACAGCTACGAGCGCTTTCAGACGCCTTACCATTGGCGCGGGAAGCACCGTTACGCAAAATGTCAATTTCTCCGAGAGTGTTTCCTTTACCGTCAACGGTGTTTTCATACCTGCAGAAAACACTACGCCCTATCTTGTATCAGGAGCCGGCCCTTTAACAGTAGGTTCTACGGGCATACTGCATGTTAAGGCAGCCACCTTCAATGCCAACTACGGCATGACGACAATAACACTGAATGCAGGAAGTACCGTTGACTATAGTGCAACACTTACTAATCAGACAGTCCGTAACAACCTCACTTATTCCACACTCAGGATAAGCGGAGCGCTGGTAAAAACGCTGGGAGGTAATCTTAACCTCCTCAACTCTTCAACAAGTACAGCAGGCAGAATAGAGGTAGCAGCCGGCACACTGGACCTGTCTACCTTTACCGCCAACAGGGGTACAAGCATCGTAGGAGGGTCCGTTTCTGTCGCTAATAATGCCACACTCAGGATAGGCGGATCTAATAGTTTCCCTGCCAATTATAGTTCGCATTCGCTTTCATTAACGAGCACTGTAGAGTACTACGGACTGACGCAAACGGTAACGCCGGAGAATTATGGCAATCTTACCCTGTCGGCTTCCAGTGGAGCAGTTGTAAAAACAATGCCTACCGCCGACTTTTTCATCTATGGAGACCTGAAGAGCATTGTAGGATCGGGAACAAGTGTAAGTTTCACAGCAGCCTCCAATATTCATATCGATGGTAATGTAAACATTGGCGCTTCCACTACATTTAATGGCGGCAGTTTCACTCATGCAGTGGATGGGAACTGGGTGATCAATGGCGCCTTTACAGGCGCTTCCAGTACCATCAGTTTTGGAGGTCCGGGGTCTACATTGAGTGGCACAGGGGCACATAACTTTAATAACGTCAACATCCTTGTATCGAATATCACTGCGGCAGGCAACAGCCCTATCACCATAGCAGGCAATCTGGCCACTATCGGATCGGGAACATTTACGCATTCATCCGGTGGCACACTTACTATGACGGGAAGTACAAAGACCATCACCGGTACGAATTTCATCTTTGATAACCTGACCATCTCAGGTTCCGTCAGTACCAGCACCAGCATCATCGTTAATGGTAATCTGAATGTCAGCGGCGGCTTTACAGGGACTAACGGGACGATCACCATGCAGGGTACTTCGAAAACGATATCCGGTGCAGGCACGATCGCTTTCGGAACTCTCTTTGTTCCCGGCACTGTTACTACCAGCAGTTCCTTTTCTATCAACAATGCGCTGAACGTTGACGGCACATTTACCGCCAGCGCAGGTGCGGCTACTTTCGCAGGCAGCAGTACACTGAACGGTACTGCTAACCTGTTCAATGTAACATTAAATGGTACCTCCCTGCAACTGACTACCAACTCAGTATTAGGCATTGCAGGTGCCTTAACCATTACAAGTGGAACACTGAATCTATCTTCCACCGCACCTAATACAGTCAATTTTAATGGCACAACAGCACAAAATATCAACGGACTGGCCTACAACAATCTGCTATTATCAGGTTCTTCCGTGAAGACTGCCGTTGGCGCTGTTACCGCTACTAATTTTACACTCTCTGCCGGCACTACTTTTACAGCAGGTTCCTTTAATCACCAGATACTGGGGGATTTTTCCAACAGCGGAACTTTCAATGCAGGTTCAGGTACTGTTACCTTTGCAGGCAACGGTAGTTCTACAATAACAGGCGCGACTACCTTTAATATACTGACGCTGAATAAAAGCACAACAACCAACAATATTGATCTTGCAAGCAGTATCACGGCAGCTGTGGTGAACATGACCAGCGGCGCTATCAACACCGGCGCCAATACAATCACTATTACGAATACCAGGAATGGCAATGGTATTATCCTTGGAAACATCCGCCGGCAGCACACCTTTACAGCAGGTACAGCATATGCTTTTGAAAGTCCCAATAATACTATAACTCCCGGAACCAGCGCTACGGGAAGCATTACCGTCTCTGTAACTGTTGGATCAGTGAGTGGCTTTCCACAGGGAGCATCCATCAACCGCTTATATACCATCACTACCCCACTGGCACTTGGCACGAGCCCCCTCCGGCTACATTACGAAGATGCAGAGCTGAGTGGTAATATCGAATCTACCATGGCCCTGTGGCGTAACACAGGCAGCACCTGGGCACTGGTCGGTAAGACAGCTAACAGCACCACCAGCAATTATGTGGAACAATCGGGGCTTTCTTCAATTACAGGAAGCTGGACATTATCAGATAATTCAAACGTTGCCCGTTGGATTGGTTCGGTTAGTAGTGACTGGTCCAACCCCGCAAACTGGACCACGGTTGAAGGTGTACCTTCTCTCCCTCCGGGTGTCAATGATATTGCTGAAATAGGCACAGTAGCATTTACCAATCAACCAGTGATCAACAACGCCGCTTCAGTGAAATCAATCATACTGGGCAGCACACAGGCCGTTACCCTTACACTTGCAACGGGCGGTAGCCTCATCACACAGGGAAATATCAGAGGCGAATGGTCTGGCAATGCCACACACACTATCAACGTAGCAGGCCAGACACTAACCGTAAACGGCGATCTTCCTCTCAGCGACGGTACTGCGGGCCACGCTATCAACCTGAACGTCGGCACAGGAACGGTAACAATTGTTGGATCACTCACACAGTCAGGAGGCGCCAACGTGATCTTCAGCGGCGCGGGAACACTCAACATCGGTAATAATTACAATTATACGAATGGTACTTTTACATCAGGCACAAGCACTGTCAATTATAACGGCGCCGGCACACAAGCCATGGCAGCAATCCCCTACTACAATCTCCAGATAAACAAAGCCGGAGGCAGTGCCCTGCTTTCCGCCACAACCACTATAGGAGGTAACATGAGCGTTATACTCGGGACCCTGAACCTCGGTGGCAATACCACAATAACAGGAGCTGTTACTATTTCCTCCGGCGCCGCCTTAAACAACGGTGGTATTATCTTAAGCGTCGGCGGCAACTGGAATAATAGCGGGACCTTCATTTCCTCCGGAGGTACGTTTCAATTAAACGGCGCCGGCACACAAACGATATCATCAACAAACTTCAACAACCTTATTATCAATAAAACCGGTGGGACAGCTACGCTTACAGGCAACTCTACCATCAATGGTAATCTCACTATAAATACCGGTACGCTGGACCTCTCCACATTTACTATCAACCGGTCGTCCGCAGGTGGTACCTTTACACTAGCGGATGGCAGTACCTTGCAAACCGCCGGAGCAAATAACCTGCCTGCCGGATTTTCTACCTATAACATCAGCCCGACAAGCACCACACACTATAACGGGAATATACCACAAATGGTGGCAGGCGTACCTTACGGAAACCTGATATTAAGTGGAAGCGGTGTAAAAACAGTGACCGGGCCTACTACTGTAAACAGCAATCTGACTATCAACAGTGGCGCTACATTGAACAGCGACATTTATACGATCAACCTGTATGGTAACTGGATCAACAATGGCACCTTTGTGCCTTCCAGTGGCACAGTAACGTTGAATGGCGCCAATAAAACCATTACCGGCAATACTACATTTAACCGGTTCACCGTCTATGGCAGCTATGCTGTAGCCGGCAGTGATATTACATATGACGGACTGCTGACCATTGCCACCGGTGGTTCTTTTGACGGCGGCAGCGGTACTGCTACTGTCAACGGAGACCTTACCAACAATGGTTCCCTTATCAGTAATGGCGTTACCATCTTTTCCGGTACCCGGGTGCAGACCATTCGTTTTGTGAATGCAGTTGTTTCCAACTCCAGCGGTGTTATTACCTTTAATGGCACTGTCCCTCCGGTACTCAACTCAACCAGTTCACCCACATATGCCACACTCAATGTCAACAACACAGGTGGTGTCAATGCGAGTGTAGGCTGGCGCGTATTTGTTGCCTTCAACATCGGCAGCGGCGCCACCTTTAACGGAGGTCCCTCAACACACGATATATTTGGATCGTTCACCAATAACGGTACTGTAACAAGCAGTGGTACCCTCAACTTTTCACCTGCCACTGCCAAAACAATCAAGCTGTCAGGAACAGGATTCACCAGTACAGGTATTGTAAATTTCGGAGGTAGCGGCGCTATCAGCGTGACAGGTACCCCAACAGCGTTAAACAACGTTGTGATCAGCAATACAGCGGGTGTCACCTCTTCATCCAGCTGGCCCATCGGGGGCGACTTTGCTATTTCAGATAGCGCTATCTTTAATGCCGGCTCCTACACTTATACAGTGAATGGTGACATCGAAGCCTATGGTGCACTAAATGGAGGGACTTCTACCTTTACCATGACGTCTGCAACTGGTGAGTTAACCGGAAGCCTTGACGCTACTTTCTATGACTTCACTAATACGGGTAGTATTGCAGCATTGTCAGACTTTAAGGTTAGTCACAATTTCACCAACAATGGGACCATCGATGCAACGGTCGGTGCATTGACCATGACAGGCTCGCTCCCCTCCCTTATCACGGGATCAGCCAACTCATTTGATCTTGCGCAACTGACCATCTTAAAAGACACTGCCGCTACCGCTTCACTTGGTAAAGCTATCACCGCTGTGGACGACATCACAATCACCAGCGGTAAGCTGGATGCTGCTGGTCTTTCCATCACTCCCTCGGCTACCAGTATGCTCACCATTGAAGATGAAGGAAGGCTGATTTTGAGAGGTACATTCTCACTGCCAGCCTTCAGCGACTTTGAACTGGATACCCTCAGTACCGTCGAATACGGCGGAAGCACGCAAGCTATATCCGCAGCCACCAGCTACGGCAACCTGGTAATCTCTACAGCTGGTACAAAAACAGCGACTGCCGTACTGAAAATACTGAACGACTTTACACTGTCAAACGGCACCTTTGTACAAGGCAGCTTTACAGATACTATCGGCGGTAACTGGACCATGATCAGCGGTGCATATACTAGTACCGGAGCGACAGCCTATTTCAATGGAACAGGCGCCCAGACTATCACTTCTACGGGCGCATTTAATAACCTGACAGTAAATAAAACGGCCGGTATTATTTCACTTTCATCCAACATCACGATCAATGGTGTACTTAATTTTACGCTGAATAAAATAAGGACCGGTAGCACTTATGCAGTGATCCTGCCTGCAACCGCTACGCTTACAGGCGCATCGCAGACTACCGGATGGGTATACGGCAGATTGCAGAAAACAACCAGCACAGGCAGTATAACAAGGACCTTTGAAGTGGGCGACAGTCTCTACTACACACCGGTAACAGTGGCAATGCCGGGTGTAAGCACTGCAGGCAGCCTGCTGGCAGGAGTTATTCCCGTTGAGCATCCAGCCATTAATAGTTCAACAATAAATCCGGCGAAAAGTGTGAACCGCTACTGGTCATTTGTCAATACCGGTACCATATTCACGACAGCTACAGTCACGCTGACCTGGAACGCGGCCAACATAGACGCGGGCGCGAATACTGCCAATTTCGGCGTAGCTGCCTATAATGGCAGTACCTGGACAACGCAAAATTCAACAAGTCCGCAGGCTACTTCTATACAGGCCACCAACCTTACTGCTATGCCCCTGGCGCTGGCAGTAGGTGAAATGGTGGGAGTAAATACCTGGACAGGCGCCATAAGCGGCAACTGGAACGTAACCGGCAACTGGTCGGCCAATACCGTACCTGCCGGTACCACCAATGTGACGATCCCTACAGGTCTCACTAACTATCCCGCCATCAGTAGCGGCACCTCCGCAGTGGGCAGTATTACCATTCAGACAGGTGCCTCGCTGACTGTCAGCGGAGCCACCTTACAGATAGCAGGCATCATCACCAACAGCGGAACCTTCACCGCCACCAACGGTACTATTGAAATGAATGGCAGTACCGCACAGACTATACCAGCAGGCACATTTGTCAACAATACCATCCTTAATCTCACAGTGAATAACACCGCTGGTGTGACACTTGGCGGCACACTGAACGTATCCGGTATTGTAAAGGTGACAACCGGCCAACTGCAATCAGGTGGCAATCTGACGCTGCTGTCTACCGCCACAAGAACAGCACTGATCGATGGCAGCGGTGCCGGTGCTGTATTGGGCAATGTTACCGCGCAACGTTACCGGCCTACCAGTTTCGGATATACTTATTTCAGTTCTCCTTTCCAGGCAGCCACCCTCAGTGAGTTTGCAGATGATATTAATCTCAACAGCACCTTCCCTACCTTCTACCGTTACGTAGAGAATAAGGCATCCTCCGGCTGGACCGCATATACCGATCCCGCAGGCGTGCTTACACCGATGGTGGGTTATGCGGGTAACCTGGGTACTAATACTGCTGCGATAACGATAGACATGACTGGTGTAGTGAATAACGGTACAATTACAGCGCCTACGCTGACGAACAACAACCAGCCTTATACAAAGGGCTTCAACCTGGTGGGCAATCCTTATCCCTCTCCTGTAGACTGGGATGCTGCAGGCGGATGGACAAGGACCAGCGTTGACAATGCCATTTACTACTTCAATACCGGTACAACAGATCAGTACACAGGCACCTATAGCTCTTACATCAACGGCGTATCCAGCGATGGCGTTGCCACCAATATCATCCCGGCAATGCAGGGCTTCTTTGTACATGTAACTAATGGCAACTTCCCCGTATCCGGAACACTGTCAGTGGATAATACGGCGAGGGTGAACAATCTCACACCTAACTTCCACAGGGAACGACCATTAACGGAACCCTTGTTACGCCTGAGTGCAGGGTTTACAGACGATGGTCATCCTTCCGATCCTGTGGTTATCTACTTCGAAAATCATGCACAGCAGGATTTCGAGCAGGAGCTGGACGCTTTGAAAATAATGAACACAGATCCTGCCGTACCTAACCTGTATGTGCTGACGGGCGGCCAGCGACAATCTATCGCCGCATGGCCAGACGATGTGGATACCAGTACCAGCATCCCACTGGGCCTTACCCTGGAACAGGAAGGATATCTCAGTTTCACCATGCTTACGCTGGAAAGAATGCCTGCCAACAGACATTTTTACCTGTATGATAAAGAAGCAGATCTAACATATGATCTGCATAGCGCAACGCCTTACCGCTTGCTGTTAAAGAAGGGCTCTTATGAGAACAGGTTCTTCCTTGTATTGAAGCCCCTTACAAACAACAATCCATCAGGCGATGCGCCGGTATATCATGCATACAGCACCGGCAATAATCTATATGGTCAGTTTGACAAGGTACCGGGAGAAAAGTGTTCCATCACTGTTACCAGTTTTGGCGGACAGGTTATTTTCCGCAAGGACTTTACAGGTAATGGACGTTACCTGTTAGGTTCACAATATACCAGTGGCATTTATATAGTCACCTTCCTGGCAAACAAACAGCAGGTGTCTAAAAAAGTATTTATAGGAAATCAATAATTATTCATGAGATTATTTTTCACGAAATATCTCCTTTATACAGGTCTCTTGCTACTGTTGATACAGGTAGCCCAACCGGTGCATGCGCAGGAACCGCCTCCGCGTCCCATATCCGTTTATGTGAACCCTGCGCAGGGCCTGATCTTCGGCGCCTTCTTTCAGGGCGTAACAGGAGGTACCGTGACTGTTTTTCCCGATGGCTCACGAACCGTTACAGGCAGTATTGTACAGGCTAACCTGGGATTACCTTTCTCTCCCGCCATTTTTGAAGTGGAGGCAAACCCAGGCACACTCATTTCAATCATGAATGGGCCTGACGTAACACTGACAGGCAGCAACGGAGGAACCTTATCCCTGCATATTGGCACGGCCAGTACAGGCAGCCAGTTTATAACAAACACTACACCTCCAGCCCGTACACTGGTACGTATTGGCGGTACGCTCACGGTAGGTCCTCCGCTGGCTAATCCTGCCGGTAGTTATAGCGGTATATTTTCGGTCACATTTATTCAGGAATAAACAGATGAGCCGCTGTACCATCAATATTACCCGCTTTCTCTTCTCCTGTCGCAGCATAGTTATGTGGCTGCTACTGGGGCTCGGCTACGTATTGCCCGCCAGCGCCAACGATAATGACAATGATGAAGATCCGAAATTTGAAGAGACCTCCATCATGGTAACATTACAGGGAATCGGCAGCACAGAAGTACCAGCGGTCATAGATGAAGAAACAGCCTATCTCTCTATTACAGATATCTTTAACTTTTTGAAGGTCCGCAACCAGCTTTCAGATAGCCGGGATACGGTGTCAGGCTTCTTTATCACTGAAGATGCTACTTTCCTGATCGACAGAAAGAAAAACCGTATTCAGTTCCGGGATAAGGTATTCAATCTCGAACCCGAAGTGCTGGTAAAAACAGAGACAGGCTTATACCTGCGGACAGACTATTTCAATAAAGTGTTTGATTTCGACTGCCAGTTCAATTTCCGCAGCCTGTCGATTAATATCGTATCCAATGTAGAATTGCCTGCTGCCAGGGAAATGCGCCAGCAACTGATGTATCAGAATCTCAGTAGATTGAAGGGCACTGTCAGGGCAGATACTACCATCGGCAGAAGTAAGGCGCTCTTTAAATTTGGTATGGCCAACTGGTCGGTCGTATCTACACAAAGACTGCGGAATGTCAATGACACCTGGTTCAACCTGACCATGGGTGGCACCTTTGCCGGTGGTGAGGCGACCGTCTCCCTCAATTATAACAACTATGCACAGCAGCAGTTGCTGCCTACACACCCGGATAGTAATATTGTGCGTCCTTTTGATCAGCGGCAGCAATATTACCGCCTGCGTTTTGTTAATAATGACCGGCCCTGGCTCAGGCAGGTCATAGCAGGGAAGATCTTCACGCCTACCATTGCTTCTCTCTTTGCACCTGTAGTGGGTGTACAGGTTACTAACACACCCACTACCTACAGGCGTTCATATGGCTCCTACACCTTAAGTAACTTTACGGACCCTGGCTGGACGGTGGAATTATATATCAATAATGCGCTGGTAGATTATACGGTAGCAGATGCCGCAGGTTTCTATACTTTCCAGGTACCGCTTGTATATGGCAACTCTCAGATCAAACTACGCTTTTATGGTCCATGGGGAGAAGAACGCTTCCTGGAAGAGAATATCAATATACCATTCAACTTCCTGCCCAAAGGTGAATTCGAATATACCGCAAGTGCAGGTGTAGCAGAAGACACGGTAAACAGTAAATTAGGCCGGGTACAATTCAATTATGGCGCTACTAACAATATTACCGTAGGAGCAGGTGTTGAATACCTTTCAAGCATCAGGGGAGCGAATACATTGCCATTCGTTACCACATCCATGCGCATCGCATCCAACCTGCTATTCTCGGGAGAATATACATATGGCGTGCGAGCGCGAGGGATACTCAGTTATCGCAGTCGCAGCAATCTGCAGGCGGAAATGCAATATACCAGGTACAAAAAAGACCAGAAGGCGATCATCTATAACTGGCTGGAAGAGCGTAAAGTGATGGTGGCGAAACCTTTCATGACAAAGAACTTTTCGCTGTTCAGTCGCCTGACCCTGAACCAGATCATTCTGCCAGGCTCCTACTATACAACTACAGAATGGTTAATGTCAGGCGCCATCTTTAGAGTAGGCACCAGTTTATCTACCAATGCGATCTTCATAAAGGATGAAGATCCCTTTGTTTACAGCAACCTGGCACTGACCTTCCGGATACCCTGGAATATCCTGCTCACGCCTCAAACGCAATATGAATACAATACACACCGCTTTATGGCAGTACGTTGCGAAGCAGGTAAGTACCTGTTCAGAAACGGCTATCTGAATGTATCATACGAAAAGAACTACCGGAATGGTATCACCAACTATGGTATAGGATTGAGGTATGATTTTTCCTTTTCACAGATCGGCTTCTCCATCTGGAAGAACAACAATCTCACCACCCTGGTGGAATCTGCAAAAGGTAGCATTATCCTTGACAGTAAATCAGGATATACCGGCGCCAATAGCCGTAGCAGCGTAGGTTCAGGAGGTGTTGTATTTGTACCTTTCCTCGATCTCAATAACAATGAACGTTATGACAAAGGGGAGCCAAGAGTGGATGGTCTGCAACTGAAACAAAGCACGGGACGCATGATCAGAAGTCTGCGGGATACAAGCATTGCCATCCTTGATATGGAACCTTATTCCACTTACCTGTTTGAACTCGAGTCAAAGGGATTTGAGAGTATCTCCTGGCAGATCAGGAAACCGGCTATAAAGGTCATCATAGAGCCTAATCAGCTGCGGCGGATCGATGTACCTATATCGGTGTTGGGTGAAGTATCTGGCATCGTTTATCTGCAGGAAGATTCCTTACGGAAAGAACAGGGAGGTATTAAGATCTGTATCTACAAATCAGACAGCACACTGGTAAAATGTATCCTGACAGAATCGGACGGGTATTTTAATTATATGGGACTTGCTCCGGGCGGCTATGTCATACAACCCGACCCTGCCCAACTGAAGAAATTGAAATTAAAAACACTGCAACCGGCATATGACCTTCACATCGGCAATAAGCGGGAGGGAGATGTCATTGACGACATTGAATTTATATTGGAGAAAAAATAACCGTTCGCTCAGTCCATGTGAAACACCTTCACCAACGGGGTTGTTACAGGGGAATTGTCATCATTCGTATCCATGATATCGGCCATATAAGCCCACCAGCGATGCACAACGGGTAATGTGCCCAGGTCCTGGGAAGACTGTTCTCCTGCCTGTTGCTGCACCGCAAACAGGATATTCGTTTCTTCATCCAGGAAGATGGTATAGTCGCTCACGCCATTATCCTTCAGCAGCTGTTTCAGCTCCGGCCAGATCTCATCATGGCGTTTACGGTATTCTTCTTTGCAGCCTGGTTTCAGGCGCATTTTAAAGGCGATCTTCATAACGGGAAAGTGTATCTAAGCCTTAGGGCTATAGAGGAAGACAGTCAGGCTTTTAGCACCATGAGCGCCCAATACCAGTGACTGCTCAATATCTGCTGTTTTGGAAGGTCCTGCAATGAAAACACCAAAGCCCCCTCCTGGTTGGGCAATACGTTCTGCATACGCATCATGCATTGTCGGTACGATGTCCTGTGAAGAAACAACAATAGCGAGGTGCTGGGTAATGAAAGGCAGCACTCTTTCTTTTATTTCAACATCAGTGATCCATATAGCCCCATTCTCTGCTACACCGAACTGTCCGGGGATGATAGCCAGGTCTACATGCTCATACTGGCGGCCACCGTCACCGGTTTCCCATTCAGTCATTGCACCAGGCAGATAGCTTTCCTGCAGTGAGATGATCTTCTGTGCATCAGGTTGATGCTCCGCAATGAGCGGCTGTATCTCAGCATATGAACTGATCTCGAAAACCTGTCCGCCAAGCGTTTCTATTACTTTTCTGAAAGCAGCAGGATCGCCGGGACCTGTACGTCTGAAGGCGTTCAGATCTGGCAGTGCCTGTTGCTCCGGTTGATTCTTTTTTATGGCGGCGAGAATGCTTTCGCGGGACATATATTGATTTTGATATTGTTGAGAGGCTGACTAACAAGTAAAATGAAGACGTTCAGCATTGCGTAAAAGCAGTTTCGTCGCCATCACTTACCCGAGAGTACTCTTTTTTCAGCCCCGAAATGTTGTTGTTGTAGAAACGCCATTATAACGTTCGTATAAATGCTATACAGGCGGCATTGTTGTTGTTGATTGTTATTCCCATCGTTGTATAACCGGAACACACAATATTACAATCCGCCTGTGCGGACTGTTGTTATTGCTTTCTGTTCTTCTTATACCAGTCTGCAAATGATTCCTTCGGAGGTTCCGGCATTTCACGTTGCCTGAACCATGGGTTCAGACCATTGTTCACAACAGCAGGGAATGTTCTCATTACCCAGCGCCCTATACCTCCGGCGGTCTTATACAAACCAGGCTTAGACAAAACGATGTTCATAGCATGCATGCCCGCCGCTTTGGTCTTTTTGGTATATCCTTCCCGGGTAATTACCTGCCTCCATTTATATAACTGCTGATGAATATCAATCTTCACCGGACATACATTGGAGCAGGAGCCACACAAGGTAGATGCAAACGGCAGGTCTGCATATTCCTTCATATCCAGGTTAGGCGCCAATATAGCGCCTATCGGTCCGGCAATAGCGTTATGATAACTATGTCCGCCACTACGACGGTATACAGGGCAGGTATTCATACATGCCCCACATCGGATACACTTCAATGAATTGCGGAAATCTTCACGCCCTAACTGACGACTACGGCCATTATCTACCAGTACAATGTGTAACTGTTGTCCTTTTTTAGGCGCACGGAAATGGCTGCTGTAAGTAGTAATCGGCTGACCGGTAGCACTCCTGGCCAGTAAGCGCAGGAAAACACCCAGGTGTTTCCGCTGAGGAATGATCTTTTCGATACCCATACAGGCAATGTGTACATCTGCCAGGTGAGCGCCCATATCAGCGTTCCCCTCATTTGTACAAACCACCATCTCCCCTGTTTCTGCCACGGCAAAGTTCACGCCCGTAATCGCTACCCGCGACTGGATAAACTCCGCTCTCAGGTGCTGACGGGCAGCGGCAGTCAGGAATTTAGGATCTGCATTACCGGCAGGTGTGCCCAGGTGTTCATGAAACAGCTCTCCTATCTCCTCTTTCTTTTTATGGATACAAGGCAATACAATATGACTTGGCGGCTCTTTCGCCAGCTGTACGATACGCTCTCCCAGGTCGGTGTCGATCACTTCAATGCCATGTTCAGCAAGGTATGGATTCAAATGACATTCTTCCGTAAGCATGGACTTACTCTTCACCATCCTTTTCACTCCCTGCTCCTGTAACAGTTGCAGCACTATCTTATTATGTTCAGCTGCATCAGCTGCCCAGTGTACTACCGCACCATTCGCCTGTGCATTCTTTTCGAATTCAAGCAGGTAATCGTGCAGGTTACCCAGCACGTTATGTTTGATGCGGGAAGCAGCTTCCCTCAGATCTTCCCACTCCGGAATAGTCCAGGCCATTTTATCCCTCTTCTGACGAACCCACCAGAGAGTTTCATCATGCCAGTTCACACGGGGCTCATTGGCGTTAAATTCTTCCGCGAGCAGTGAGTGTTCTTTATGTTGATGTTCCATACGCTTCAGCTTCCCTGTTAAATTGAACTATTCAATATCTCCGCAATATGCAGCACTTTCACATCACTCTTCTGGCGGCGTAAAATGCCTTCCAGGTGCATGAGACAGCTCACATCATTACCTGTGATATATTCCGCGCCGTTGTTCACATGATCAGCAATACGATCTTTACCCATTTTAACGGATACCGCTTCTTCAAAGACACAGAAGGTGCCTCCGAAACCACAGCATTCATCTGTGCGTTTCAATTCCACCAGTTCCAGCCCTTCTACCATCTGCAACAGTCGCTGCGGTTTGGAGAATGGAGCAGCCACCAGTTCACTCATCTGGGCAAGTCCCAATCCACGTTGACCATGACAGCTCTGGTGTATACCTACTTTATGTGGGAATTTCGCTTTCAGATGATCTACCTTCAATACGTCTGTCAGGAATTCTGCCAGCTCGTATATACGCTGACGGATGTGGGTAGCCGCCTGCTCTTTCCCTTCCACATGCAGATGGTCTTTGATATGCAGCACGCAGCTGCCTGAAGGTCCTACGATATAATCAAGCCCCTCAAAATGATCTACGAAAAGTTCATTGCAACCGTGGGTCAGGTGTTCAAAGCCGGAGTTGGCCATGGGTTGTCCGCAACAGGTTTGTCCCTGTGGATATACCACGTCACAACCCAGCTTTTCCAACAACGATAACGTGGCGATACCTACCTGCGGATAAAACTGGTCTATGTAACAGGGTATGAAGAGTCCTACTTTCATCTTTTTCAAATATAAATCGAGCCGTGGCTATAATGTCTCATCTCTACGAGGTCCGCCGGTAAAGGCAGTGTATTCCAGTGGCGATGAATAGCGAGGGCGGCGCCTATAGCCGTAGCCTGTGCTACTGAGGCTGCATAGATCTCCATCTGAGGGAAAGCCGCTGCCAGCAAGTGCATATATACACTGTTCCTGCTGAATCCACCATCCACAAAAATACGTTTTACCGGTGTACCATTTATTACCAGCGATGAAGAGAACTGCTGCTGCTCCATGATGTCCATCAGTAAGCGGTGATAGGCAATCTCATAGCTGGTAAACTCGTTCAATGATCTTTCTGCAAAGCGGGACGCCTGCAACAAGCCCGTACCGGGTACCGGCTGTTCCTGTTGCGGAGATACCGCGAGCAACCTGGCAAATATAGCGGGGTCGAAGCCTACTTGCTGGTAGTAATTTACCGGTGTTTGATAATATTCTGCCAGCCTTTTCACCTGCTGCTCATGCTCATTGCCGGCAAAGAGCCTTGCGGCCTTTACAGGGCGGTTTTCATAGGTCAGATAGCAGAGACAGTCAGATGCCAATTCTGAGGCCGTTAAAGGGCTGTTATTAAACGGATTAAGGGTAATGCACCAGGTACCTGTGGAAATCAGCGCAAAGGGTTCTGAGAAACTGGCAAGATAAGGGATCAATGCGGCGGAACTGTCATGCAGTCCTACACCCGCTATACAGTTATAGCCATCAATAGCGGCAGGCAATACATGATCGCCCGGGAAAACAGGCGGCAGCTTCTCTGCCAGTCCTTCCCGCAGCACCCATTCATGGTAGCGTTGTTGGGTAAAGTCCCACAGCATCGTATGACAGCCAATGCTGGTAATATCAGACAGGGGCTGCCCTGTCACCAGGAAACTGATATACTGCGGTAAATGCAGGGCATATTTTACCCTGTCGAAGACCGCAGGCTGCAATTGCTTTAATCTGTAAAACTGCAGGCCTGCATTCAGACTACCCAATGCCGGAGAGGCAGTGTCAGCACATAGCTTTCCTGCTCCGCCAGCCGCATGATGAAGTGCCTCCTCCATACCTGGAGGATAAGGCTTCAGGTAGTTATACAACGGTGCCAGCACCTGCCCCTGTTCATCCAGGTATACAAGGCTGGCGCCATAGGTACTGAAATTAAATGCTACAATAGCGTAATCGGGTAACCGCAGCAGTTCACGGAGACTGTCTTTCACCCAGTTTGTCAACAGTTCAATATTCTCACAGGCGTCGCCATCTTCGTCGACTGTTTCGTCAAAGCAGGCGCCTCTTTCCCATACGATCCGGTAGTGCTCGTCGATCAGGAATATCTTCTTATTAGTCTTGCCAATGTCGAGTATTGCAATACAGCGCATCCGTTGGAGAATTAGAAACTACAATCCCGTTGCTACGGTTTTCAGACCTCTTTCCTTTATCAGCTGCTCTCTTACCTTGAACTGCCTGTAAAAAGCAACCGGCTGTAAAACACCTCCTGCCTGCAGGCGCGCCTGGGCTACCAGCGGACGAACATCAGTACGGTAAGCATATTGCAGTATTTCCTGTGCAGCCACCGCATCATTGTTCTGCTGGGCTGCCTGCAGTGCCTTGGTATCTACCAGTAAAGCCTGTGCATAGGCGATCATGATCGCTTCTACGGATTGTAACAGGTCTTCCAGTGGATCCTTTACATTGTGAGAGGCATCTATCATCCAGCCCAGATCATTGGCATGGTTCATACCACGGGCATCCATGCCTTCCACCAGTTCATTAAAAATGAGGAAGAGCTGATAAGGATTGATGCTGCCTACGGTGAGATCATCATCCCCATACTTGGAATCGTTGAAATGGAATCCTGCCAGTTTTCCTTCCATTAACAGCAATGCTACGATCTGCTCAATGTTGGCATTAGGCAGATGATGCCCCAGGTCTACGAGTGTATACGCTTTTGGACCCAGTTTATTGGCGAAGAGTAATGACTGTCCCCAGTCGCCTATGGTAGTAGAATAGAAATTAGGTTCATATGCCTTGTACTCGATGTACAGTTTCCAGGCATCAGGCAGCGCTGCATATACTTCCTGCAGACTATCCAATGTACGTTTGAAGGCACCCCTGAAATTCAGCTGACCGGGAAAGCAGGAACCGTCTGCCAGCCAGAGGCTCAATGCATTGGAACCCAGCTCCACACCATATTTGATTACCTCAATATTATGCTCAATCGCCAGCTTCCGGACGCCTTTATCGGTATGATGCAGGGAACCGAATTTGTAGCTCAACGCCTGATCTGGCTGGTCCTGGAAAGTATTGGAATTGACAGCATCAAAACGGATGTCGTGCTGCGCTGCCAGGGCTTTTATGTTAGCAGCATTTTCAGGAATGTCCCAGGGAATATGCAGAGAGATAGCACCGCTGCTCCTGTTAAGGGCATGCAGGATACCTATATCGGAGATCTTTTCCTCGAGATTACGAGGCTCTCCTCCACCGGAAAAACGACCGAAGCGGGTACCACCTGTACCTAAAGCCCAGCTGGGAATCGCTACCTGGAAGTCCTGTAATTTCTGCAGGATATCCGCTACATGCGGGATAGTTCCTGCTATATATTCAAAGCTGCGCTCGTGCGCCTGCCTGTGAGAATCATTGAATTCAGCTACCTGGAATTTCTCAATATTCATAACGGGTACGTTGGGTTATTAGTAAATTATGAAAAGTTTTTCGTTAGTGGCACGTGCCTCGGCACATTATCAACACATGCCGGCCTGGCCGGAGCCAGGAGCATGTGTTGATCACGTTACAGCTTGCTACTTATCTCACAAAAGCAGCAGCAACACCGCCATCGACGTTGATCACGTTACCGGTCGACTTACCCAGCAATCCTCCTGTAACGGCGAAACATGCATTGGCAATATCTTCCGGCAGGATCACCTGATTCAGTAAGGTACGTTTTGCATAATAAGCAGGCAATTCTTCCACGGTAACGCCATAAGCCTTGGCACGGCCAGCAGCCCAGTCGCCCTCCCATATCTTACTGTCGGCAATCACCGCATCCGGATTTATCACATTTACACGGATACCATCCTTACCCAGTTCTGCTGCATTCAATCGGCTCAGGTGCAGTTGTGCGGCCTTTGCAGAACCATAACCAGCATTGTTCGGTCCACTCATCAGGGCATTCTTACTCACAATGTTGATCACATCACCTCCCAGGTCCTGCTTGCGCATTACTTCCACACCCTGTTGGGTAACCAGGAACTGGCCTTTTACCAATACATCATACAACAGGTCCCAGTCTTTTTCTGTATGTGCCTCCAGTGGTTTGGAAATAGACAAACCTGCACAGTTAACCACCATATCCACGCCTCCAAAAGCCAGGCTGGCTATATCATATGCTTCTTTTATATCACTGCCCTTTGTAACATCCAGGACAGCGGTTGCGAAAACATCCTGTCCATATTGTTTGGAGAATTCATCTTTTGCAGATTGCAGGCGGTTGGCGTCGTTGTCGTTGATCACCACACAAGCGCCTTCATCAGCAAATTTCTTTGCGATCGCTTTTCCAATACCACCGGCGCTCCCAGTGATCAGTGCAATACGGCCGGATAGCGCCTTCGGCTTAGGCATACGTTGCAGTTTCGCTTCTTCCAGCAACCAGTATTCTATATCAAAAGCCTCCTGGCGTGGCAACGCAGTATATTCAGAAATGGCTTCAGCGCCTTTCATGACATTGATCGCGTTGGTATAGAACTCTGCCGCTACTCTTGCAGTCTGTTTATCTTTTGAGAATGTAAACATCCCAACGCCCGGATATAGGATCACCACCGGGTTAGGATCACGTAATGCAGGACTGTTCGGATGACGACAGGTATTGTAATAGTCAGTATACATCTGCCTGTAGGCAGCAAATAAAGGCTCCAGTTGTTGCTTTACCGCAGCGGCATCATCGAGTGAAGCCTGAGGATCGAGTGGCAACACCAAAGGACTGATCTTCGTACGCAGGAAGTGGTCCGGACAACTGGTACCCAGTGGCGCCAGCCTGTCAAGATCTTTGGAGTTGATGAACTCCAGCACGCGTGGATCATCCGTAAAGTGCCCCACCATGCGGGTGTGAGCAGAACATAATCCGCGCAGTACAGGCGCCAGTGCCGCAGCCTGCTTCCGCCTTACTTCAGGAGCCGGAGAAGAAATGCGTGCTCCGCCGAAAACAGGTCCTTTCTTGCCGTAATGCTCTTCAAGATAAGCAGCACAACGCTCAATGACTTCCAGCGTATTCATATAACTCTCATAAGCGGTATCGCCCCAGGTAAATAATCCATGGGAGCCCAACATGATACCCCTGATACCCGGATTATCGCGCAGGCATTGTCTTAGCTGTAAGCCCAGATCAAAACCGGGACGCTGCCAGGGTACCCAACCGATAGTGCCGCCAAAGAGTTCTTTAGTAATGCGCTCACCATCCTTTGCAGCAGCAATAGCAATAGCGGCATCAGGATGTAAGTGATCAATATGTTTAAATGGCAGGAAACCATGCAATGGCGTATCAATAGAAGGCGCCTTGGAACTGAGATCAAAAATACAGTGATTAAATAGCTCCACCATCTCATCTTCCTGTTCAATACCCTTGTAGATATTCTCCAGGCTGTGCAGTCGCTCTACATATAATGCCGCCAGACCGCTACGTTTCAATGTGCCCAGATCACCACCTGAACCTTTTACCCACATTACTTCCGTTTGTTTACCCGTCAGTGGATCTTTCGACATTACCTTACAGGAAGTGTTGCCGCCACCATAGTTGGTAAGCCGGAGATCAGCACCCAGCAGGTTAGAACGGTAGATCAGCAATGCTACCTCATCACCTGCCAATGCAGCAGCTTTCTGCTCGTCCCAGAGATAACTTACATGTTTGAAATTTGTTAAGGAAGAAACCGACATATGTTCTTGTTTAAATTAGTTATAATGAATTCCCGTAGCCTACCAGCATCACAGACGCCATGATTGTCGCTACACCAAGTATGATCGTCCCAAATGTTTTACGGCTCACTCCTTTCCATTCTCTCAGTGTGATACCCCATAGACTTGAGATCATGATAATAAACGCCATGTGCAATATCCAGGAACTGGCCCCGTTACCGAGTTTACTTTCGCCCATGCCATAAAAGAAGAACTGGAAGAACCAGGTGGTACCAGCCAAAGCAGCAAAGAAGTAATTGCCCGCCAGGGGTGTTTCTTTATTGACATAATCACCGAATGTTTTGTTCCGGAAATTCAGCAGCAAACACCACAGTAGGTTTGTGGTCAATCCGCCCCAGAGTAATACAACGAATATCACATTGTTCTGAAACAGCGGATTACTTCCCTGCTCCACAGCAATAGCCGCCATAGGTTTTCCAGCCTCTATCCCGAAATTGAAACAGGCGCTCAGGATACCAGATACTGTTGCTACTATCAGCCCTTTTTTAAGGTCAAATTCCTGTATGCTTTGCTTTTTCTGATCTTCAGATAACTCACGTTCCTTCATCACCCCTGCAGCACCGCAAATGGCAATACCCAACAGACAGACTACAACACCACTCAGGACTAATAATCCCCCGGGACTTTTCAGCATAGCTGAAAATGTGTGTGTAGTATCAGAAGTGAAAAGGTCCCTGTAGATGGGAGGAATGAGCGAGCCGAAGGCGGAGGTATATCCCAGGGCAACAGACATTCCCAATGACATTCCCAGGTAGCGCATAGCTAATCCGAAAGTAAGACCACCGACACCCCATAATACGCCCATAAAATAGGTCCAGAAGATAGTAGAACTGTCAGTTTTACTGATGATGCTCAGGAAATCGGGCACGGTGATCCAGGCTGCCAGGAAGGGCACTATCAACCAGGAAAAGAAACCGCCCACTATCCAATAACTTTCCCAGGCCCAGTTCTTTACTTTTTTGAAAGGGATATAAAAACTACCGGAAGCGAAGCCTCCTATGAAATGAAAAAAGACACCTAAAATAGCTTGCATAATTGTGGAATTATGTGTTCAATCGTGGAATCTTTCAAATTTAAATAAAGGCAGCGGGGCAACTGTCCTACACATTCCTATTGGGGTAAAATTAAGAAAGGCCGTCCGCCAACAGCGAACAGCCTTCTTTTCTCTGCATAAATATCTTAATATCAGTACATTACTTTCACATCAGCAACGATATAGTCTGTTGTTATCGCTTTCACCTTGATAATCCCCTTCTTTGCAAACCCATTCTGGAAGAATATTAACAGCGGCATATCGGATGAGCCAAAACTTTCATTATCTGTAGCAATGGTCAGCTTTTTGAGAGTAGAGGCATGTGCGATAGTATCGAAAGCATTAACATTGAAAGTATCTGAAGGCACCTTGTTACGCACCAGGGTAGTCAGGGTACCAGGGATCTTCAGGTCAAAACTCTCATCATTAGGGCTGGTAAAGAACATAGAGAAGGCGCCGAAGTTATTGAACGCTATATCTATATACTTACCCACCGAATCAGGAATATCGCTATCTACGTATACCTTCCCTTTAAAAGAGGAGAAAACGCGGCCATAGCTTTCACTTGCCGGTGTTAAGGAAAATTTCACATCTGTAAATGTAACGACGCTATCTGCTTTGTTGCCGGATCCGGATCCAGGTGTGGTAGTAGTATCACCGGGATTGTTTGTTCCACCGCCGATACCCGCCTCTTTGGTACAGGCAGTATAAGTCAGTGCTATGACTGCTATTACTAGCAGCAGGAAGTATTTTCTCATAGGATAGGATCAGTTATTTCCAGCAAAAATATAAAAAAATATAATCAAGTGTATACGGTAAGATAACCGTAACGATAATACATGTTCTTTATCCGGTTGCCGCGTCAATAATATCCTGATACCGTGAGGGTTTCTGGTAAATGATACATCACAGTAAAACATATCACTATGCCCCGACGGCAATCATAGTTTCTGATGGATAACTTCCACAGCTATTTATTACTCAATTGTTTATAAGATGTATCAACACTCCGGTACCTGTCATAGTTTTCTGACGGATAACTTTCCAGGCTATGTATTACTCAATTATTTATGAGATGTATCAACACTCCGATACCAGTCATAACTGAATGAATGATAACGTTCACTGCAAGACATCACAATAAATCTGAGATAACATAACACCGGCGAACCAGTGATAATTCCCGACCGGCAACACGTCACAGCAGCATACCAGTCAATTACTTATGAAATATTACGAGGCTCCAGATGGAAGATCTCAGCCAGCAATTCATATGACCGGAAACGGTCTTCTGCGCGTTCTGCCATGGTAGCAACAACAATCTCATCTACATCATAGTCGTCTGCCAGTTGCAACATACGTTGTTTTACCTGTTCAGGTGTACCGGCAATCATACGTCCTCTGTTCGCCAATACACGTTGCAATTCCATATCTGAGTATTCATAATCCCGCACTTCTTCGTAGGAAGGAAATTCGTCAAACCTCCCTTTCTCAAAGCTCAGCAGGCGGTAGTCCATCATGGCCTGCAATTCGTCTGCTTTTTCCTGCGTATCTGCACAGAAAACGAAGATCCCTACGCTGGCGGCAGGTTCATTCAGGAACCGGGAAGGCTTGAATTTCTCACGATAAGTTTTTACTGCCTGCGGCCCTCCAACCGGGTAAATGAAATGCGCGAAAGATAATGCCCAGCCCTGGCGCGCAGCCAGCAGGCCACTTTCTCCGCTGGAAGTCAGCATCCATAGTTCGGGGGCTGTATCTATTTTGGGTATGGCGATTACTTTCTCATGTATGGTGCCGGTTTCCCGGGAATCGGACAGATAACCTTCCAGGTCATTGACCTGCTGCACAAAGTCTCTGGGTTCGAAGGTATTGGAAGGGTTCAGCACGTGAGCGGTCAGGCGGTCGCCTCCAGGCGCCCTACCTATTCCCAGATCAATGCGTCCGGGATATAGCGCCTCCAGTAAACGGAAATTCTCCGCTACCTTCAGGGTACTGTGATTAGGTAACATTACACCACCTGATCCCAGGCGTATATGTTTCGTAGCTGCTGCCAGCCTTGCTATTAATATTTCAGGAGATGCCCCCGCCAATGAACGGGTATTATGATGTTCTGAAAGCCAGTAACGGGTGAAGCCAAGACGGTCTGCCAGCTGTGCCAGCTTAATGCTTTCCTGTAGTGCCTCTACGGCATTGCTTCCTCTGCGGATGGGTGATTGGTCTAGTACGCTGATTCTTAATTTCCTGTCGGCCATTGGTAATCCTATTTAGAATGTTCGTTCCAAAATTACAAAAGAATTACCAAACAATCAGCATTCAGCGTTTTTTCAGGCCATCCAGTTCGAAGTTTCTTTAATCTGATACCAAGGCCTTCCATACATTGACTCCCCACAATAAACCTATACTTATCTGCGCCTACTCAACTTGAAGTTTCTCCAATTCGGCACCGGGTCTTTTTCTATGCATCGATTCCCACAATAAAGCTATACTTCTCTACTCCCTACTCAAAAAGTAGTTTCTTCCTATTCACTATGCAATTGTCTCTATTCCATTGTCTTCCGGTAATGAGCCTGCACGGCCCTGATTTCCGCCCAGGTAGCAGTCTCCCCCAGTCTTGCCTTTATTGGTGCTGAAGCAGTAGCCCCCAGTTCTTTCACGACCGGTAATATAAGCGCAATCTTTTTCTCATCCATAAAGCGGTTCAGCTGCAATTCATCGTTCGCCACACAATCTGCCAGGTGACTTTCTACTGTACTCATCGCCAGCCCACGCTCCGTAGCAATTTCCTGCAGCGTTTTACCAGCAAGGAATAATTCCAGTGTTCCTCGTCGGCTATCCCCTGCCTCCCGGCTCTTCTTCGCGGGTTTTTCCTTTGTTTTCTCCTCTGCCGGAGGCCGGCGTAAGGTTTCATAATCCGGCAGTCCCTCATTAAACTTCACATTGCCATAACTGGCATGTGCAAAGAGCTCTAAGCGGTTCCACAGAAAATGTTCCAGCCCGGACAACTGCAATACGTATTTCTTTATCTTAGGAATGTCCTTTACAATGTCTCGTTCCCGGCGCACCGGCTGTATGAAAGATTCATATATCTCATTCGTAAAATAAGCCACCGCCTTACCAACACGCTCGGTTAAAGTGATGACATTACCTGTTTGCAACACCTCCTTCAATAAAGGATCCAGCTGTTGCCTGAATTTCAATCCTACTTCATGTAACTGGGCCGCA
This sequence comes from Chitinophaga filiformis, assembly GCF_900102545.1. GTDB lineage: Bacteria > Bacteroidota > Bacteroidia > Chitinophagales > Chitinophagaceae > Chitinophaga > Chitinophaga filiformis. The sequence continues at coordinate 892,657 of NZ_FNBN01000002.1, forward strand.
CGTTGCTGTAGATTACGACTCAGCGTCACCGCGCTTTCCATCCCGATCATCTTTTTATCGCGCAACCAGGCAGCATGTAACTGCAATTCCGCGAGGATCTTTTCTGCACTGAAAAGCTTCAACAGCTGTTCTGCCCAGAACACCATTTTTTCCCCTTCCAGTAACATTTCCAGTTCATCCTCTTTATGAAAGCGGGACGAGAATGCCAGCACCTGTTCATCCGTGCGGATTGCTCCCGGATGAATCCGCGAGTGTAACACCAATCCTTCCAGGGAGGTACAGCGGCTCAATGCCACATATACCTGGCCTGGCGCAAATGCATTACCTGCATCGATAATGGCTCTTTCGAAAGTAAGTCCCTGGCTTTTATGTATTGTAATAGCCCATGCCAGCCGGATAGGATATTGCGTGAAACTACCCATCTCTTCTTCATCGACCGTTCCTTCCAACTTGTTCCAGGAATAGCGGATATTACGCCAGGTTTCTTTCTCCAGCACCAGCGTTTCCTCACTGTTGGCAAGTGTCACCACGATCTTATCATCAGGCAGGATTTCCTTAACAATAGCCAGCTTTCCGTTGAAATAACGGCGGGGTTCCGCCACATCATTTTTGATGAACATCACCTGCGCTCCTTTTTTGATACGCAGATCCATGTCTGTCGGGAGTGCTTTGTCACTGAAATCACCCTTGATCTCTCCCGTGAATGTATGAATGCCACCCGGCATAGCAGCCAGCCGGGCATTATTGATCTCATCTGCTCTGCGATTATGGGTAGTGAGCACGATATACTGATCACCCTCACCGGTGAAATGCGGCAGGTAACGTTGGTTCAGGGTCTCCAGGTCGTCCCAGTCCAATGTACTGTTACGCACACCGTTCAGCAGGTTAATGAACGTCGCTTCATTCTGTCGATAGATCTTATTCAACTCTATGAACAATGGCGGCGCCTGTTGCATTACCCTTGCATGAAAAAAGAATACGCTTTCATAACAGTCTTTCAGCAACTGCCATTGTTCATCCGGCATAACAGGTGGCAGCTGGAAAAGATCTCCGATATACAATACCTGTACACCACCGAAAGGCAATAACGGCTGGCCACGAAAATGCCGGAGTATCGTGTCAATTGCATCCAGCGTATCTGCCCGTACCATACTGACCTCATCGATGATCAGCAACTCCATTTCACGCAGCAGTTCTTTCTTGTCGTGGTTAAAGCGAATGTTCCGGAACAGCGCATGTGCATCAGTTACGCCGTTATTTACACCAAAAAGATGTGCGCCCGATGGCACAAAAGGACCAAAAGGCAGCTGGAAGAAGGAGTGCATAGTCACCCCACCTGCATTGATGGCAGCAACACCTGTAGGCGCCACCACAACAGTATTTTTAGTGGTATGTTGTCTGATATATTTCAGGAAAGTAGTTTTCCCTGTACCGGCTTTACCGGTCAGGAAGATATGGCGGTTGGTATGATTAATATAGTCTGCCGCCAGATGAAACATCCTGTTGTTACTATCCGGTTGTGACATCTGAAAAATGTAAGATTAAATAAATGCAAACATCGAAATTAGATAAAAATCAGCACTATTTACTGACTGTTACACTCCATTCCGGCCCGCTTTTCACATGATGATTAGAAGAGAAATCTCCCATATTTACCGCAAATGACAAATTCAGCAGGCTATTCAGATAAGCCAGTTCCTTCCCTTCAGGAACAGCTGCAAATGTATTCGCAAATGGTATGACGCCACTGTACACCGGTTCATTGCCTTTGTAAATACTTACTTTCAGCAGATCCCCCGCTTGTACATGCAGCTTGTTGAATGTCTGCTGATCAATATTCGTCCAGATATTGCCGTATTGCACATCCAGTACCGGGATATTTCCCTTTACAGTGTCATTGACAAATACCGGCGCCTGAAAAGATATACTTACTACAGAATCAGCCATCTTCGGCCCTACCTGCTGGAATGTGATCTTCCCGGCAGCCAGTTTACCGGCTGTATAAGCATACACATCTCTGCCATGAAAGGTATAGGATGCGCCGGAATTCTTTCTGCGGTTTACCGCTTCATCAATCTCCCTGATCTCTGCAATGCCCATTTGCCTGGCCACAAGAGTAAGTGTACCATTGTCTGGTGTGACAAAATAATGCCCGGTCTTTGTTTTCAGCACCACTGATTTACGCGCAGAGCCTACCCCCGGGTCTACTACAGATACGAATACAGTACCTGCAGGCCAGTAAGGAGCAGTCTGCTGTAAGCGATAGGCAGCCTCCCAGATGTTATATGCCGGTATTTCATGCGTCAGATCGAACATCGGTATATCGGGAGACAGGCTGTATACTACGCCTTTCATTTCTGCTACGGCCCCGTCTTTTAGTCCGAAGTCTGTCTGAAAGACCAATGCATGCCGCTGTGCAAAAGCAGAGAAGCAAATGAAGATCAAACAATGGAAAACGAATGTATGTTTCATCTACGCAAATTAGCAAATTCTTCCACAATATTTGCTGAGTGTGCCTGTTCAAATTTGTACGGTATTTGGTACAGTGTATCTGAAAACGCTTCATTATTTAACCCACCAATACTTAAACACATGAACGGTTATCATTTTTTTAAGGATTGTATCGACTACTGTTTGCGTTGCGCCGCTGTCTGTAACCACTGTGCAAGCTCCTGCACGCAGGAAAAAGATGTCACCATGATGGCCCGTTGTATCAGGCTGGACATGGAATGTGCAGCTACCTGTTATGCTACGGCACAATTAATGAGCCTGGGAAGCAGCTATGCTATACAGGTGTGTTCCGTTTGTGCCGATGTTTGTGAAGCCTGTGCTGCAGAATGCGGTAAACATAGCAACGAACATTGCCAGGAATGTGCGGAGATCTGTAAACAATGTGCTGATGCCTGCAGAAAAATGCTGGTTTCTTAATGAACATACTTACTGATATTGAAGAATTTGCCCGTCAGTCCCATGGGGACCAGCAACGGAAATTTGCTGATGAACCTTATATCGAGCACCCCATCCGGGTCATGCAACTATGTAGAGAATATACATCGGATCTTCCGGTATTATCAGCTGCTTTGCTGCATGATGTACTGGAAGATACCGCTGTCACTAAAGATGTGCTTTCCAACTATCTGCGGGACGTTATGAAACCGGAAGACGCTCAAAGGACCCTTGCTCTCACCATAGAGTTAACAGATGTCTACGTTAAAGAGAACTATCCAAAATGGAACAGGCGGAAACGCAAGGATGCGGAAGCTGCAAGACTGGGTAATGCCAGTGCCGCTGCGCAAACTATCAAGTATGCTGATATTATTGACAACAGTCTTGACATCAGCAATTCCTCTTCTGACTTTAAACCCCGGTTCCTGCATGAATGCCGGGCCCTGTTAAAGGCAATGGATAAAGGTAATCCTGCACTCAGGCAAAGAGCTATTGCGACGGTTAATAGCTTTCTTCAAAAATAAAACAAGCGTTCCCTATTCATACCGCAACGCCTCTATAGGATCCAATCTCGACGCCTTCTGCGCGGGATAATATCCAAAGAAAACACCTGTGAGCGCACATACCATAAAAGACAGCACAATAGAAGACTCCGACACCAGTGTCGGCCAGTTCAGGAAATAAGTGATAAGCTGGGCTGAGGTAATTCCCAGCACCACTCCTATCAGCCCACCGGTAATACTGATCATAATCGCTTCTATCAGAAACTGCATCAAAATATCAATACCCCTCGCGCCGATGGACATACGCAGTCCGATTTCCCGTGTACGCTCTGTAACAGATACATACATGATGTTCATAATACCAATTCCTCCAATAATGAGAGAAATACCGGCAATAGCTGTCAGCAAAACTGTCAGCAGATTACTGGTCGAACTCAATGTGTTGATCAGTTCCGCCATTGTCCTGACCTGGAAGTCATTTTCATCAGCATCCCTTAAGCGGTGGGTTTTCCGCAAAATGGTCTCAATCTCCTTGGTAGCAGCATCTGTAGCAGCTTCGCTTACTGCGGAAACGTAGAGTGTACGGAAATAAATGGTAGCCAGAATACGCTTCTGTACAGTAGTATAAGGCGCCAGGATCACATCGTCCTGGTCCTGACCGAAGGAACTTTGTCCTTTAGCTGCCAGTACACCTATCACCTGGAAAGGAATATTATTGAAGCGGATGATCTTTCCTACCGGGCTTTCTCCGTTAGGAAAGAGATTACTGACTACCGTCTGTCCCAACAGGCAGACTTTGGCAGAAGCCCTGACATCTTCCTCTGTAAAGGGAACACCATCCTGCAGGGTCCACTTACGGATATCCAGATAAGCTGGGCTCACGCCCTGTATGCTGGTAGGCCAGTTGAATGCCCCACTGATGGATTGTCCGGTGGAAGTAGCTGCCGGAGAAATAGCACTGATATTAAGCGCCTGTTTCTGTATGGCTTTTACATCTTCGATGGTCAGCGTTTGCACACTCGCCCCTTCCAGCCTGGCGCCTCCGGCTACGTTACTGGCAGGCAGGATAGTGATCATGTTAGATCCCATACTGGAAAGCTGCGACTGAATACTCTCCTTGGAGCCCTGTCCGATAGCCACCATGGCAATAACCGCTGCCACGCCGATGATGATACCCAGCATGGTAAGGAAAGCCCTCAGTTTATTCCGCTGTAAGGCTTTCAACGCGATCCTTATGAGGTTGAATATATTCATAATCAGTAATCATCTGCCGGCGGCAATGCAGCCAGCGCTTCTTTTGCGGAACGTATATTTTCATTGACAGTATCCTTTACCACCTTCCCGTCGCGCAGCATCACCGTACGGCTGCTGAAGGCTGCTATATCCGGCTCGTGGGTAACGAATACAATGGTCTTTCCCTGTTCCCTGTTCAACTCCTGCATCAGCGCCATGATCTCGTAAGAGGTCCGTGTATCCAGGTTACCTGTGGCCTCATCTGCCAGTATCATCACCGGTTCATTGACCAGGGCTCTTGCAATGGCCACACGTTGCTGCTGCCCCCCTGATAACTGGTTGGGTGTATGATCCAGTCTTTCTCCCAGTTTCACAGCCTCCAGTGAGTGTATCGCTTTCTGCCGGCGTTGTTCATGGGTAATTTCCATGTTATACAGTAATGGCAGCTCTACATTCTCCAATGCGGAAGTACGGGGTAAGAGGTTATAGGCCTGGAATACAAAACCGATCTTCCTGTTACGTAAACGCGCCAGTTCATTACGGGACAGCTCCCCTATATTGACCCCATCCAGCAGGTAGGTTCCATCCGTAGGTTTGTCCAGGCACCCGAGTATGTTCAACAGCGTGGTTTTACCGGAGCCACTGCTACCCATAATGGTCACAAACTCGCCTGCGAACACGTCGAAGGAAACACCTTTCAGTGCGCGTACGATCTCCGTGCCCATACGGAACTCCCGTTTGATATTCTGTATTTCGAGGATCTTTTTGCTCATCGTCTTCTTCTTTGCGGCATGAATGGACTGGCCTGTCCGCCACTACCTGCTGCCTTCTTATCAGTTACTTCCTGCATACCTGTTATTACATCGTCATCCGGAGAGAGTCCTGACAATACTTCTGCCCGGGTATTATCATTCAAACCGATCTCCACTTTTCGCTGCAACAGGGTATCCCCTCTTTTCAACCATACATAGTTCAGGGCTTCAGCCATTTTTCCTTTATCAGGCCTTACGCGCCGGGTAGTATCGCTGCTGCCACCGGTGACTGGCATTGCCCTTTTATGGCGTTCCGCTGCCGGGGGCGCTATGGCAATGAGCGTAAATTTCTTCGACAATGCCGAATCAGGCCTGAACATCAGTGCTTTTGCCGGAATAAGCATGGCATGGTCCTTTTCTGCCGTGTAGATAGTCACTGTTGCGGTCATACCTGGTTTCAGTTTCATATCCTCATTGGATGCGCTGATCATTGTGGTATATGTTACCACATTGGCAGACACTGTAGGTTTTAGGCGGATCTCCTGTACCTTTCCTGCAAATTCCTGATCCAGGTAGGCATCCACGGTAAATGATACCCGCTGGCTATCACGCACATTCCCTATATCAGCTTCGTCAACATTTGCCTGTACCTGCATTTTGGTAATATCCTTCGCCAGTACAAAGAATGTTGGAGTATTAAAGCTGGCGGCCACCGTTTGTCCCACGCTTACGTTCCTGTTCAGTACAACACCATCTATAGGAGAATAGATGTCGGCAAAAAACAGGTTCCGCTGAGCCGTCTTCAGGGAGGCCTGCGCACTTTCAACACTGGCGATTGCCGCCTTATACAGGTAATTTGTGTTGTCATAATCCGCCCTGCTGATAGCGCCTACTTTATACAGCTGTTCCTGCCGCTTAAACTGAGCCTCCTGGTATATCTGCTGACTTTGTGCATTTGCCAGCAGGCCCTTATTACGGTCTACTTCTGCCTGCAGCAATACCTTATCCAGTTCTGCCAGTAATTCTCCCTTTTTGACCTTGGAATTGAAATCCGCGTAGATGTATTTCAGTATTCCGGATACCTGTGTACCTACTGCCACGGTATCCACGGGTTGTACCGTACCCGTAGCTGTTACACTGGTGGAGATATGCCCATAAACGGGCTTCTGTGTGCTGATCACCACAGGATTCTCTTTCTTTCGGAAAAAGAAGTACCAGACTGCCACCAGTGCCACCAGCACCAATATTGTAATTACAATCTTCCTGTTCATCCGTTGTTATTTTATGCTATAATTTAACAGGTACTCCCCTGTAGAAATCATATATCCTTACGTATAAAGCCGCGCTGTATTTCGCCTGGATGTATGCCTGCATGGATTGTACATAGAGGTTCTTCTGCTGTAATACTTCAACGGTATTGGCTGCACCGATCTTTAACTGTTCATTTGCTATACGGTAGCTTTCCTGCGTATACCGAAGCTGTTCTACGGCCGCATCATACTGGCCCTGGGCGTTCAGCACATTAATATATGCCCGTTCCACTTCCTGGGAGAGGTTAATGCGGGTATTCTGCAATGTCAGTTCTGCCTGTCCCACGCCGATCTTCGCCTTTTCCTCATTCACACGATTCGCCCTGCGGCTGAAGATGGGGACAGATAAGGTCAGTCCTACCTGCTGATAAAAATTATTATCCATCTGCTTCAGAAAGGTATTGTAATCCCCCTGCGCATAACTGGTGCCTATTCCTGCACCGGCCGTCAGCGCCGGCAGATAACCAGCCCTTGCCTTCTTTACATCCAACTCTGCCACCTGTACACTCAGCTCACTACTTTTCACTTCCGGGCGGATAGCCAGGGCAGTTTTCTGTGCTTCCAGCAATGGAGTAAGCAGGGCATATCCCATTAAGGTATCCGGTTCTACTATTTCGAAGGGAGTTTCTGTGGGCAGCTGCAACAGCTGTTTTAATACCAGCACATTCTGCCGGTGGGTATTCTGCGCTGTCACCAGTGTATACCTATCATTGGCCAGTTGCGCCTTTAATTGTATAAGATCTTTCAATGCCACTGAACCCACATCGTAGAAATGCTGCTGTTGCTGTACCTGCGCTTCAGAAGTAGCAACTACATCCTTTACATATACGATATTCTCTTTAGCGAGCAGAATGTTGAGGTACGCCTGGGTGATCTGGAGTGTAATATCATTTTCCGCCGCTGCCAGGTCCAGGCCCGCCACCTTTACCAGCAAGTCTTTCTGCTGAATATCATTTCTCAGGTATCCTCCATTATATAATGTAACGGAAGAATTCAGCGAGGTATTTCCAGATACCCTTAGGCGTGACCGGAAATCGCCGGTAGTGGTATCTATTTCTTTGCCATGTGTTAAAGAAGGTGAAATACTCGCAGAAAGATTGGGTAGTACGGCCGATTTTGACAACAACAGATCTTGTTCGCTGCTAAGACGGCTTAACCGGTAGCTGTTGAGGGTAATATTATTAGCCCTGGCATAATCCAGACAGGCCTGCAAATCCCACCTCGAAGGCAATTGCCCGGGTAACGCGGTACTATCCTGTGCATGTAAGGAAACTACCCTCAACATGAATATCAAAAAGAGAACCCAATGTATGTATCTGCTGACCATATACTTGCTTTTCTGGTAACCCCGGTCCCTGATAAAGACTAAAAAGTATGCCATAGCGGACGTAGCCGGATTAAAGATGCCTTAAAATCCATTGACGCCCCTTTCTGCCCGATGATCAGGCATATAAAAGCAAAAGCATTATGAATTATCGGAATAAACTAACCTTGCCGGGTGTAACAAACTATATAATAATAAAACTAAAGCCTGTTCTGGATATCAATACTTTATTGGAATTAACTACGCTTTAACGCTTCTCTCCCTTTGTTCCTTTCTCTCTTTTAATGTCTGCCGGATCAATTACTGGCAGTATTACTTTTCCTATCAGATCATTTTTCCCTCTTTCAGATAACAGCCCCCTTGTACTATTATAAGAAACATCGATCAGAAAATCCTCCAGATCCTTGTCAACATCAATTTCGGATTGCTTCTTTCCTACCCGAACCTTTTTCCATTCATTCACTGCTGAATATATGGTCACGGTTTCGATATAACCTGCAGGTGTCATACGCGAATTTCCAGCCCCCTTCACATATACTTCTGCCTTCATCACGACAGCAATGTTTTTCTGTTCCGTATTCACGCTTACAGATGCCAGGAGCTTCAATTCCCCACTGTATGTCTTCTTTTCCTCCAGCGGGTTATAAGCCTTATACTCTCTGATTTCAAGGGTTTCAATTGTGATGTTGAATCTGGGCATATTTGACGATTACTAGTTCCTGTTTAAAGTAAAAGGCACTGTTGCCTTCCTGTCGCCAATCTCCTTATATAAAGACCATTGCTGTGAGGTATCATATAACCCAACAGCAGGCTTTAGCGATTTTATGGCAACCACTGTAGGATCTGACTTGGCCAGGCGGCCGTCCAGCTGCTTTACAGATCTTTCTTTCGGTACGTAAATTAACTTTGTGCCCAAAGCTGCATTAATCTTGGCAATGGTTTCGAAAGTAAAATTGTGTGCACCGCGCATCCATTTGCTGATCTCGGATTCTGACTTGCCAAGAGCCTGTGCCAGCTCTTTATGACTCATTCCTTTCTTTTCAAGGATGGCATGGATACGGTCTGCCACTTCAAGGCTCATGGCTGCCCTTTCCAAGCTATGTGCTGGTAATGCGTTTATCGCATCTTCAAAAATCTTACTCATAACAATCTCCTATTTTAAAGTGTAAATTTCCTTCAAGTTGCCTGTTATATATTCTAAGCTCTCCCTCCACCATCCTTTGTGTAATATGCCAGCTTAATTCATTCATGAATTCAAAATGAAACAGGCAATCCTTACTTTGCTGTGCCTTCTGCGTTGTTTTGACACAGCCATTTCCTAATATTACAATATCGGTATTGACCCTGCAGCAATAGAGCCTTACATCTCCTGACCTGTAAGGCGGAGGCAGTGCTTCTGCTGCTCTTTCATGCCTGAAATAATGTTCTTCTGCGCCCGTATACGCCCCCATATGCCTTATTACAGACATGATGTTTTCATAATCGTCCTTATAGGCAGGGCTATTAAACCTGGTTACAAACTTCTCTACTTCACAAAGATCATCCCCCTCAATATGGAATGAATAATAAGTAATCTTATTCATTCTCATTATCCGTTTTAATTTACCACTGTAACACTTCACTTTTAAGTTAAGTTCAAAGTTAACAAATAACGTTGTGTCTTTCCAAAAAAACCAACATTTTTTCCTTAACTCTTTGAAGGCATAAAGTTATGACACAAAAGAAGCCGCTTTACATTCGTAAAGAAGATTCAATTTCAGTATCATCCAAGGTGACCGCCAGATATGGCATTTAGGGGAGATGTGGATCAACAATCAATAACATTCACACCACCAATTTACACATTTTTTTTAGTCTCCAAATTTTTTTCATCTCTTTCAATAAAAAAAACGCATGCACAAAAATGCATGCGTTTTTTCTCATTCAAAATATATCCTTATCTGTAAGGTATTGTAATCACATTTAAAGAATTTGCTGCTGCCACAACATCCACATTATTTTTACCCGGTTTCAGTTGCTGTTCTACCGGCTTCACTACTGCCGGATTATCCAGTGTATTGAAATCACCTTTATTCTTTGCCGTCAGCACCTGTTGTGTACTTATATCTTTCGTAGTAACAGCTCCATCCAGTGCCAGTTTGTAATTCACTGCCTTAGCGGAAGCATTCACGATTTTCAGCAGTATCTTATGTGCCTGCTGATCAATCGTTGCACTGGCATAAATACTATCTTGTCCCGTCAAAGGCTGATCATTCAATGTGACAGGAATTGTATGCGTGCCTTTGTTATTGGCAAAAAGCTGTTGTACATAATAATTAGGCGTTCCTACTGATCGCAGGTTATCAAACCATATCAGGTCAGGACGCCATTGCCAGGCCTCTACGTGCGCCAGCAAAGGTGCATAAGAACACATCTGTACCACATCGGCATTCCTTTCCAGTCCGGTCATAAAAGCAGCTTCCGCCAATGCGCTTTCCCAGGTGTTACGCGTCTCTCCTTTTTCACTGTCATTTTCCTTTGCCACCCTTATATGAGCGGCGTATTCACCTGCGAAGATCTTTGGTCCTTTTCTGTCATATTTATCGTAACGGGTAGTATTTTTCAGGAACCATTCCGGCGGCATATAATAGTGCTCATCTACAAGGTCTGCCTTTGATGTCCGTAACTTTGACCACAGATATTCAAACTGCTTTCCACTGGAAAAAGGACCAACACTTGACACCAGTTTAATTTCCGGATGTTTCGTCTTCAGTTCCTGTTCAAAACGCTGATACCTGGCGATATACTGACTGTCCCACTGTTCATTGCCCACACCGATCATCTGTAGGTTAAATGGTTTAGGATGCCCCATTTCTGCCCTTAACTGGCCCCATTTAGTATCGGTGCCACCATTGGCAAATTCAATAAGATCCAGTGCATCCTGTATATATACAGCTACGTCTTCATCAGCTGCTACCTCACCGGTATTAAACTGGCAGGCCATGCCGCAATTGAGGATTGGTAATGGCGACGCACCTATATCTTCGGAAAGCAGGAAATATTCATAAAAGCCCAGTCCATAACTCTGGAAGTAATCGCCCGGAGCACGATGAGCAAATTCAGTATTCCAGCGGTTGACGATCAGGGTGCGGTCTTCCACTTTTCCCACTGTCTTTTTCCATTGATAGCGGTTGGCCAGATCACGTCCTTCAACAATGCATCCGCCTGGGAAACGTACAAAACCAGGATGGAGATCTGCCAGTTTCTGTACGAGATCGCTTCTCAAACCGCCGGGACGCTTTTTCCAGGTATCTTCGGGAAATAATGAGATCATATCAATATCCAGACTGCCATTGCCGGAAAACTGCAATTGCAATCCTCCTTTGGCCACCGTACGTGATGCAATTACAGAGGCGGTATACTTCTTCCACTCCTTCCCGGTTGCCGGAATAGCTACCTCACCGATAGATTCACCCTTTTCATCCAGCAATACAAGTTTTAATGCTGGATTGCCTATAGTATTTCCAGCCCGGAAGGAAAAATCATACCGCAGGTCCTTTTTAAAACCCATTCCCCGGAATCCTTCATTAAACAAGCCATAGGTACTATCGCCAGCCTGCACTGTTACATGTGCATACCGGGGATTAGCTGCATGTTCATTTCCCCGGTTGACGATCAGTATCCTGCCTGCCCCTGCTTTCCCTGTCTCCTTCCAGCCCATTAATGGGTCTGTGAATTCAAAAGAACGGTTCTTCACCAGTTCCGCATAAATTCCTCCGTCAGCAGAAAAATTAATATCCTCAAAAAAGATCCCCCACATAGCAGGTTGTACGGCTGCCTGTGGTTTGTTCACTTTCAACGTAATTGTCTGCGCAGAAGATATGCCTCCCGTCAGCGACAGCAGTCCTGCTGCAATGAGATTAATTATTGTTTTCATAAAGGGAATTGACACAACAATATACATTCAAAAATGAATATCCAAAACATTTGCAGCTACTTTTTGTGTTAAAATGACATTTAATTATCTGTCCGGTCAGAAATGTACAAAATTCGTTATCTCAGAAGCATGTAACTGACAAACGCAACGTTTACACATAAATATTTGCCTGACCGTCAGTAGAACATTTATCTTATATCATTCATAGTACACCTCTCAGGATGTACTTATTCATTATTCATAATTGCATTGATGAAACAGTGAAAAAGTGGGAAAGCGTGTGCCCGGCACTGTTACTTATGGTCAACAAATTGCCATTTGCTCTTCCTTACTTTTCTCAGTAAGGTTTAATCCCTCACCCGAAACTACTCAAATAAGAATAACTGTACAATATAATGAAAATCAACTAGTTAAAAAGATTTAAAATCGATTTAACATTTCGTTAGAGTATTCTCGCAAGGTTTTAGCTAAATGGTATGCAACCATCTTTTATTGAGATCTTTTATTTTTTAACCAGTTAAAATTGAAAAACCATGAAAAAGCAATTATTGAGATTTGGCCTCATGGCTGGCCTGGGAGCATTCGCACTGACACAAACAAACGCAGTAAACGCAATGACAACTAAAGCCGACACCGCTAATTTTGTATTGGACACTGCAAGTTTCGTCAGAGATACAGCAAACTTTGCACCCGACACAGCTAACTTTGCAATGGATACAGCCAACTTCACAATGGACACGGCTAATTTCAAAGCAGACACCGCCAATTTCTCACTGGACACAGCTGCTTTTACAACAGACACTGCTAATTTCAAATCTGACACAGCAGCGTTTGTAAGAGACACAGCTGCCTTCACAAAAGACACTGCCAGCTTCAGCTTCGCAAAAGACACTGCATTCTTTAAAGACACAGCCAGCTTTGCTTTTAAAGCAGACACTGTAGCTTCTAAATATGCAGACACTGCCGCTGTTAAAGCTGACACTGCTACCATGAAGGACACGGCCAGTTTCGTAGCGAAACTGGATACTGCCACCGCAGTAGCTGACACTGCCGCTGCAAAAAGTGACACAGCAGTAACAAAGAAAGATACTGCTGCAAAAACTCCGGCTGATACTTCCGCAGCACGGAAGTCGAAAGCGGTGAAAGTGAACAAAAAGTAATTACAGGTCTAAGATGTAAAAAGGCCGTCTCAATACATGAGGCGGCCTTTTTCATTTCAGACGCATATCCGCGGCTCACGAATCCCCAGTATGTGGGACAAAAATGGCCCGCGATACTACGCTTTAAGTATGCCTTTACTATACTTTTGCCATACCTTGATAATGACTTTGAAATAACTTACCTTTTAATTTTACCTGCATACCTCCATATGACCTCGTTCTGAACAGGTACAAGTATCGAAGATAGATCCTGGTTATATACAGGCTCAATGAACGACCGCACCAATAAAAACCGAAAAAGCCGTCTCAAGTTGTTGAGACGGCTTTTCTATTAAAAAAAATTGCAATCAATTAGAAGTTATAACCTGCTTTCAGACCGAAGAAACCACGGTTATCATTCTTAAACCATACCTCGTATTTAGCCTCTACATCCAGTCCGAGGAAACGGATACCTAGACCTGGGGCAAAAATAGCCGCAGTACCTTTGTAGTTGTCTCCATCTCCACCTACGAAAGTAGCAGTACCACCTTCAGCCTTCACATACAGCAGAGGAAAACCGAATTTGTACTTCAGACCAACTCTTACCGGCAAGGCTTTCAGGGATTCTGCCTTTGCGGTAAGCTCAGTGCCGCCTCCGCCAAAATAGGTGTAGGTTTTACCCGGGAAATACATAAAACCTGCAGAACCGGTTACGCCAAATCCTGCAATCAGTTTGATATCAGCATTCAGGCCTCCACCAAAACCAGTGTTATGTGTGTCCTTAAAGTCCCCAACCGGGGTACCGGCTTCAACATATGGACCAATGCTGAATCCTTTCAATTGAGCTTTAGCCGTATTGCCAAACATACAGGAAGCGGCAATAAACAAGCCTGCGGTGTACAAGGTCTTTAACATAGAGGATATTTTAAAATTTCCACAAATGTAAGTAATTCACATTAAATCAAAACAATTGGAGAAAAAGGGGTTATTGTGGACGGACTTTGTAAACGGAATCCATACGCAGACTATCAACTGATGCAACTTTTTTTGCATCTGTCTTAGCCGGCATACCTACGTTAACTCCTCCCGAGGGTGCAGGAGGAGGAGCTGCATTAGGTTCTCCCGTAGGATATCCCATCTTTGCCATTTCTTTACGGGTCTTTTTATCGAAAAGATATTGAGGTTTCTTCTCTCTGCGTAAGCCTTCTTCGAAACGGTATTCCGCGCCCCCTCTCAAATCGGGGTCATAGCCACGTTCCGTTCTGCAGCAGCCAAAGGTCAAAATGCCTGCCAGCAAAAGGCAACCTGATACTATGCTGGCAGGCTGTTTAAATTCTTTCCAGGTGAAGTTTAACATATGCCTGGGTTTACTGTCCGGTTTAATAACGTCATTGCTATGCAATTATTATACCGCTCATCTATTGGCATTTAATTGTAACACCGTGAGCCTATATAAAAAAAACGGGCCGGCAATAGCCAGCCCGATAAAACACTAAAAAACTATCCCTGATTATAACTTTTCGGCTTTATAACCGGCCTTTTCCACGGCGCGGATAATTTCTTCTGCAGCAACCTTGTCTGCGGATATTGTCAGTACCTTCTCGGGTACAGCGGTATCCACTTTCCAGGCATTCTCACCTGCTACTTCATTCAGAAATGGTGTTACAGTTGCGATACATCCACCGCACTTAATATTCGTCTTAAATTGTTGCGTTTCCATACTTGTGTATTATTAAATTTTTGACCATTTTAATCTTAAACTATTGCTGACTACAGACACAGAGCTCAGTGCCATTGCAGCTCCCGCTATCATAGGATTCAGCAGGAACCCATTTACCGGGAATAATACGCCTGCCGCCAGCGGAATACCGATCACGTTGTAAATAAAGGCCCAGAAAAGATTCTGCCTTATCGTATAGACCGTTTTGCGGGATAAGCGCAGCGCTTTGGGTATCGTATTCAGATCGGATGTGATCAGCGTCATTTTAGCGACGTCCATCGCTATATCCGATCCTTTACCCATGGCGATGCTAACATCTGCCTGCGCCAGGGCATGACCGTCATTAATACCGTCTCCTACCATGGCTACTACACGGCCCTTACTCTGTAATTCCTGGACAAATGCCGCCTTTTCAGAAGGCAACACGCCCGCTTTGTAATGGCGAATCCCCACCTGTCTGGCTACAGCGGCCGCAGTTTGCTCATTATCGCCGGTCAGCATGTAGACTTCTATTCCACTATTCTGCAGGGATCTGATCGCAGAAGCGGATGTTGGCTTGATTTCATCTTCAATCGCGACAATTCCTAACAAACGGCCATCAGCGGCAAATGATATAACAGTTCTGGCAATAGCTTCCCATTCACTGATTTTACGCAGTACAGCGTCTTCCATACGGATGCCGTTATCAGTCATCAATGTCGTATTGCCCGCCAGGTACAACGTTTTGCCATGAACAGCCTGTATTCCTTTACCGGTAATGCTTTCTATTTTCTCCAGCTGCCCTGTGGCAAATGGTGCAATACCTTTCCCCTGCAACTCTTTTACAATGGCAGCCGCCAAAGGATGCTCCGATTGCATTTCCATCGTGAGCAGTATGCGTTGCAGTACTTTCAGATCTTTATTTCCCGGCAGAAAATAGCTGTCGGTCACAACAGGCTTTCCTTCCGTAATAGTGCCTGTTTTATCCAGGATGATCGTATTTACTTTATGCGCCAGTTCCAGGCTTTCAGCATCCCTGATCAGGATATTGTTCTCTGCTCCTTTACCTACTCCAACCATGATAGCAGTTGGTGTAGCCAATCCAAGCGCACAGGGACAGGCAATCACAAGTACGGTTACTGCGGACAGCAAACCATGTGTGAAGGCATTCTCCCCTCCCACCAGCATCCATACTCCAAAGGTGAGCAGCGAGATGCCTATTACTACAGGAACGAATATCCCTGCGATCTTATCGACCAGTTGCTGTACAGGAGCTTTACTCCCCTGTGCTTCCCTTACCATACGGATGATCTGGGCCAGTACGGTATCGCCTCCTACTTTTTCAGCCCTGGAATGGAAACTGCCTTTCTGGTTGATTGTGCCAGCAAATACTGCCGCTCCCGCTTCTTTCAATACCGGAACAGGCTCACCGGTGATCATGCTTTCATCTACCCAGGACGAACCCGTCTCCACTTGTCCATCAACCGGAATGCGGGCGCCCGGCTTTATCACAATGAGATCTCCCACCTGTACCTCACTGAGAGGAACTTCTTTTGTATGTATACCATCTGACGCTACCACAATGGCAGTAGCGGGCTGCAAACCCATTAATTTCTTCAGCGCAGCTGAAGTATTTGATTTTGCTTTTTCTTCCAGTAATCTGCCCAATGATATGAATGCCACTACTACTGCAGCTGCCTCAAAATATACATGCGCATGTAATCCACGTGCATGCCAGTAACCAGGGAATAATGTATTAAATACGCTGAACATCCAGGCAATACCGGTACTTAACGCTACCAGCGTATCCATATTGGCTTTGCCATGTGATGCCTGTTTCCAGGCATTGACAAAGAATTGTCTTCCGAGATAAAAAATAACTGGCGTGGATAATGCCAGCATAATCCAGTTGGCATAAGGCATGTCCATCAGGAACATACCGATCACAACGACTGGCGCTGATAATATTAGTGCTGCAATTGTTCTTTTTTTCAAAGCCCTGTAATGATCGAGCTGCGCCTGTTCCTGTACCTGCTCACGGTTATGCTCATCTATTACAAGATCATAACCGATGCTGCGGATTACATTCCGCAATGCCTCAGGTGTAACACTGTCCCGGTCGTATGTTACGCGGGCTGTCTGATCAGCATAATTTACTGATGCCTCCTCTACTCCCGGCGTAGACTGCAGCATGGTGGCCACGCTGACAGCACATGATGCACAGGTCATCTCTAATACGGGAAAAGTTTCTTTTGTTATATGTCCGGTTATTGTAGCCATGTCCAATCTTTTCACAAAGCTACTACCGTCTCAAAAAAGGGTTGTTATACAATGATGGGGAATATGTATAAAATTATGATCTGTGCATTGCCGTCATACTTTATCAAGCGGTTTCCGGTTGTTCTCTTTTAGCTGCCTGTAGCCTGTTGGCGTCAGTCCGGTAACCTTTTTGAACTGCTGCGACAGGTGCTGTACGCTGCTATAGCCAAGGCTGTCAGCTATTTCGCTGAGGTTCATCTCATCGTACTGCAACAGTTCCTTTACGCGTTCGATGCGTTGCAGAATTACATATTTCTCAATAGTAAGACCTTCAGTAGAAGAAAACAGGGTTGAAAGATAATGATAATCAACCTGTAAAGATTCCTGTAAATAAACGGACAACTTTGTATTGAGTGTTTCGTTCTCGTTACCATGGATCAGACGGATGATAGTGGTTTTCAGCTTTTCCACCAATGTAGTTTTCTTATCATCCAGCAGTTCAAAACCCAGGGCATGTAATTGTTTTCCAAGGGCCTCCAGTTTCTCAGGAGCGGGCGCGCGCTCCATTTCAACGTCTCCCAGATCTATTTTTGAGTAAGGGATATCCAGTTTCTCCAGCTCTTGCTGTACCACAAGGATACAGCGGTTACAAACCATATTTTTTATAAAAAGATGCATTGATCGGAATTAAAGGGGCAAAGTTACGTGATAAAATGAACTTATTTATATTTCCCATATCTTCGGGGAAGGGACAACGCTTTGCAATTTTAGATCCACAATCACTTTACGTTTGAAAAGATTACCATTGTTATTGTTCCTGCTATCTTATTTTACAGCAGGAGCACAACATTCATTATCCCAGAGCCGCCGCACCAGTGTGCATGATTATCTCTATGAGCTGCGCAACGAAGAAACATTACAGATCCATGCCTATGGCATACATAAGGTTGATTCTTCATTTCTTCATACGCTAAATGACTCATTCCCACATAACAGTAAACTCCCGGAACGCATTCCTCCCGGCAACTACCTGAGAGTATACGCGGAAAATGATAAGCTGCAAATAATATTTATTCCCATTCCCAATGCCTATCCAAAACTACTCAATAATGCAAGAGACCTTATAGTGATACTGCATGATCAGAAAGGAAATCTCATCAAAGATGCAGAAGTACGAATAGGAAAATATGCGGTACCATATGATGCACAGGCCAATTCATGGCGATTGGAAAAATATGAAAAGGGAGGAATACTGGAGGTATATCACAAAGGCGTATTAAACTGCACCATTTTAAAAAGAAGCACCCCTTCCAGGGAAAAAAAATTCTGGCAAGACATCCGGAAAATGACACATTCCAGCGTCTTTTCCCGGAAAAGGGAGCGTAAAAAAATCAGCAGGTATTGGTCACAGGACGACTATTATACCTCAGCACATGAAAAACGTTACCTGGGATACCTGGTATCCAATAAACCGAAATTCAAACCTGGGGATACCGTTAAACTAAAAGCCTTCATTACTGATAAAAAGGGTAGGCCTGTCAATAAACCGCTCTTATTGAGATTATCCGATAGGGCCTTTATTACGGATACGATTCTTACAACTCTTATGCCCTACTCACCCGGAGCTTATACTTATGAATTTGCTTGCTCTCCAAAAATGAATTTGGATCTGGACGAAAATTACAGGATTACCCTGGAAACAACTGATAGCCGTAAGTATGACCTTAATACCTATGAAGGTGATCTGGATGAAGAAGAATATGTGGCCAAGCGAAAAATACTGGCAAGAACGGGATTCCGATTGGAAGAATATGAATTGCATGCCCTTAGCTTTAAGGCGAGAACAAAGAAAACAATATTTGACGACAAAGAGCAAATTGCGATTTATTGCCAG
This sequence comes from Chitinophaga filiformis, assembly GCF_900102545.1. Lineage (GTDB taxonomy): Bacteria > Bacteroidota > Bacteroidia > Chitinophagales > Chitinophagaceae > Chitinophaga > Chitinophaga filiformis. The sequence continues at coordinate 911,632 of NZ_FNBN01000002.1, forward strand.
GCGAGAGATGAAAATGACCTGCCTGTAATGGACGGTACCATACAATTATCCATCACTACTGATGAGATAGAGAAATATTATGAAAATGACATGCTTATCCCGGATACTCTCTGGCAATATTCGGGACCAATGGACGCTATTGGAGAGACGAAAATAGTGCTGCCAGACAGTATATTTCCTAAATTAGATTTTCAGTATAAAATTGATTTTACTTTTACAAACAGCAATTACGAACGTCGTACATTAAAATTATTGAGGCACCATTACTATGGTGGCGGTTCTTTCTCTTTTGAGCTTAAAAGCGATAGCCTTTACATTACGCAGAACGGCAGTTGTAAACATGAACCAACCAATATTTATGGTATCACTACTAACAATGATACCATTGAGACGTTTTCTGTTATTATTCCGGCAGCAATAAAAATAAACCCATTTATATCCACATATAAATTTAAAAGTGAAAACATTGAAGACCAATATACATTTCACAAAGACAATGACCTATTTCACGATGGCACTGCCCCCATTAACTACAATATATCATGGAGCAATGACACAACTACTGTCAAAATAGAAAATCCTCAGAAACTATTTTTCTGGTATTATATTTTTGAACATAGTAAGATCGTGTCGCGAGGTTATGGAAATACATTAACATGGAGTGGGCCTACGGATGACAAACAACAATACGAGCTTCGTATTAGTTACATATGGGGAGGAAAGTTGAAAGAACAATTTGTATCTTTTGCTGATCCGGGACATCCGTTAGCGGTATCACTGGCCGTACCTCCTAATGTCTATCCCGGCCAAACAACAGAAATCACTGTAAATGTAAAAGACAAATATCAACGACCTGTAGCCGGAGCCGACCTGACAGCCTATGCATACACCAGTAAATTTAAAGAGGAAGATGATCCTAGAATATCTTTCTATCAGACTCCCATCTGGAAAAGAAAGCTGTATTATTCCCCTCATACTGCCTCTTTAAGTGACCTTTCTCATACATTGACGCTTGACTGGAAACAATATAAAAATAAAATGGGTCTTGATAGTCTTTTATTCTTCCGGTTTACACATCCTTCTCCTTATTTCATTCATACAGAGCCGGCTGCTGATACAATCACTCAAATAGCCCCGTTTGTTTTTTCAGGAGGCAGCATACATCCGGTTCATATCCTGTCAGTTGATGAAATACCTGTGTATTGTAGTCTTGCTGATCCATTACAGGCATACAGTGTAAGGGTCACTCCAGGGGACCATTGGATCTGCTTACGAACATTACATCAGCGGATCTCATTCAATCTCAAAGTTTCTCCGGGTCTAAAGACTTTCATCAGCATAGATAGTGCAATCAGATGGCCGGACATTCGCGTTGAAAAAGTTCCGGAAGAACTAACAGAAGCTGAATTGCGGCAAATAAATCGATATATGTTGCACGTACGGAACACATTCAGCAGTCGTCCGGCATATATCATGCAGGATGGACACCTGCATTGGCTGAATGGCGGCAGAGTAAGCAAAGTCGGTTATCGAGCCAATTATGTAACCGGACCACTTACCGGCAAAACCGCTTCACTGGTCGTGAAAGACTATCTATCGCAGGATTTCATGCCAGAGCCAGGATACGCTTTCGAAATCAGGCAAGGGTTAATCAAACAAAAACAGATCGGCGATCTGCTACGAACGTATAAATACCTTAACGTATATCGCACAGACACCTCTCTTTCAGCAATGGTATGGTCCCGACAGATGGCTGACAGCCTGTTATATCAGCAGGAGCTCGATGAACTAAGGGAAACAAATGTCCTGAATGAAAGATATTCTCATAATAACAAAAACAAATTAATTATTGACCTCAGCCAATCAGGAATTTCATCGTCCAAAGATGTACTTCAATATTTCTTTTTCCGTGGCGATGATCCATCTTTCGCCAGATCGTACGGAGGTTCAACAAACCACTTTTCGGGATTGGATAGCGGTTACTATAAATTATTGGTATTACTTAGAGACCGGCGATATTTTATAAAAGACAGTATTTTATTTAAAGCAAATACGCTGCATTATTATGCGCCCAACCATATCAATATCCTGCCGGCGGATAGTTCGAGTATTGAGCTGGAGAAACGGCTCCGAAAAATAATATCCCCTGATGTTGCCAATATACCGCAAGAGCGAACAGAGATTGCAGAGGACTTCAATAAAAGGAATTTCAATACGGAAAACCTCACACGAACAATTTATGGATTAATAGTAAACGGCAGAGGACAACCGATACCAGGAGCCTCTGTTGTATTAAGAGGTACCCCATCTGCATGCAGAACCGATGCCAAAGGCTGGTTCCAATTGCGGACAACAAGCAAAGGCTTTTTGATGGTCTCAAGCATTGGCTATCAATCCATAGAATCTCCTCTAACTAACAATGATACCTATAAAATAACTTTAACAGATATCATCAACCAGCTAAAGGAAACAGTCGTTGTTGCTTATGCTACAACGACACGAAGATACAATACCGGCAACATAGCACGTATTAAAACCGACATGATATCAATGCCCGGTGGTCTCTTTCAACCTCAAATAAATGGTGTAAACAGCATTACCTCTACCATAGAACCGTTAATCATTGTAAACGGCGTTCCTTTTGCAGGAAAGCTAAGTGAGCTCCCACCAGATGAGATCAACAGCCTTAGTATGTTGAAAAATGCGGAAGCTACCGGGATCTATGGCTCCAGAGGAGCAAATGGAGTCATTCTTATAACCACCCGGCCGCGAAACCAAAACGGGAAGGATGATCGGCTGCAGCTACCTGCCGTAAACACCCTTCGCACCAACTTCCGGGATGATGCCTTCTGGCAACCCAGGCTTAGAACGGATGAAAGCGGCAATGCATCTTTTAAAGTTACCTTTCCGGATGATATTACCAGCTGGGATGCTTATGCCATTGCCATGACAGACAAAAAACAGGTAGGCATGAGAAAGATACAGATCCGCTCTTTCAAAGCATTAAGTGGTAATCTCGCGCTACCCTTGTTTGCTGTAAGGGGAGATTCTATTCACATTATCAGCAAAGCACTAAACTATACGCCCGACAGTATCAGGGCAATCCATACTTTCAGTATGAATGACAGCATATACAAAAGCAGGACTGTAGCCTTTAAGAATACGTTTATTGATACCATACCAGTTTTCATACAGGGAACTGATAGCATAAGCTTCAAATATACTCTTGATAAAGAAGGGTATATCGATGGGGAACAACGCAAAATTCCGGTTATAGAAAGAGGCGCCGAAGAAACTAAAGGATTCTTTACAGCACTGTATAATGACACCGCTTTATCATACGTACCGGCGCGCCAGGAACCTGTCATGATGCATGCAGAATCAGCGATTTTACCTGTTCTACTGGACGAGATTACGCAAGTACAACAATATAAATATCTTTGTAACGAACAGCTGGCGTCCAAGCTAAAAACCTATCTGCTGGAAAAGAAAGTGTTTTCTTATCTCAAAAAGGACTTCAAAAAAGATTCAAATGTTAAGGACATTCTCAAACAGCTGGATCAGCAGAAAAAAGACGGCCTCTGGGGATGGTGGGAAAACTCTCCGGTATCCCTTTGGACATCCCGTCATGTGATAGAAGCGCTATTAATGGCGGAGGAACAGGGACAGAAAACGAATTTTAACAAACAGATCGCTATTGACCATTTTGTTTATGAATTAGATAGCGACAGAGAAAGTGACCGCGTGGGCTGCCTGCAATTACTTGCCCTCCTCGGCGCAAAGATTAACTACCGCTTATACATCGACAATCTGATAGCGCGGTCAGGCAAAGGTGGCTATGATACCATCGGATTGGCTGTTCTCCAACAAAAAGTTGGGTTATCCATTAACGTCACCCCCATCCTCTCACGTGAGAAAAACACCGCAATGGGCAATTCTTACTGGGGTACGGAAGGCTATGATCTCTTTGACAACAGCATACAGAAAACATTACAGGTATACAAACTGCTACGTCAGGCAGGAGGTTATGAAAGCCTGCTACAGAAGATCCGTGGTTATTTCCTGGAACAACGGAAAGACGGACATTGGCGGAATACGTATGAGTCTTCGCTCATCCTGGAAACGATCCTCCCAGATATACTGGAAGATGAATCAAAAGGACCGGTTTCACTGAATATAAACGGAACAACTATCTCTCAATTCCCTTACACAGATACACTGACACAGGCAGAAAAGATCAGCATCAGCAAACAGGGGAAACGGCCTGTCTATTTCACCGCCTATCAACAGTTCTTTAACAGGCAGCCTGAAAAGGTCTCCGGTCTGTTTGCTGTATCGTCCGTTTTCAGTAACAATGATGCTGTACAGCAGGATCTAAAAGCAGGTGTTCCCGTAACGTTAAAAGTAGAGGTAACAGCTCAGAAAACTGCCGACTACGTACTGGTTGAAATTCCTATTCCTGCCGGTTGTTCTTATAATAGCAAATCCCAGTCATGGGCCAGCCATGAAGTGCATAGGGAGCATTTCAAGGATAGGGTCAGTATCTTCTGTAGTCAGCTGAGTCCTGGAAAACACACTTTTTATGTTTCCTTATTGCCCCGTTATTCCGGACGTTACTACCTGAATCCGGCTAAAGCGGAAATGCAATACTTCCCCATATTTATGGGAAGGGAAGCTTTGAAAAAAGTTAATATTCACTAATTTTAACGACCATGAAAAATTATGCATACTTCCTATTAGCGTTTGCCTTCGCGGGTTGCGTGGAAAACAAACAGCAGGAACAACAGGCCGATAGTACGGTTCAGACGGTAGAGAAAAACAATGAACCTGCTCCGGCAGCTCCGGTAACACCGGATGCTACACCGGAAAAGATCATCAGGGAAAGAGCACAGGGTACCGTCACGCTCCTGGATTCTGCTAATGGTCGTCCTATTGTACAGGTGAATGACAACGTGCAACTGGAGGCGGGTATCCCAAGAAAAGGCTGGGCATCTACACTGGTTACAACAGAACTGAATGACACGCAGACAGAAGGTCAGCTGTTGAAAAAAGGCTCCCCTATTATCGCGGATGGCAAAACAGTAGGAAAGGTACTTGAAGACGTAGAGATCGAAATGACATTCAAGAATGATAAAGGAGTTAATACAGGCGTATTTCATGCCGCTGTACAACAGAACAAGATAAAGACAGGTACAGTGATTGAAACGGTGCTTGCAAAATACCTGCAGGAGCATACGGGCAGAACATTGCCAGACATGCAGTCTTTTATCAAACAGTTCCAGCTGGAGGCGCTTAATATCAATAAGCCTTACAAGGAGTATTACAATTATGAAAGTGCTGCAGATGATCCGTCTCCCGGCTACCGCACGGTATTGGTATTCCACCAGGATAAACTGATCGGTGTGGTAGATTCCAGGACATTACAACTGGCTGGTGCAAAACACTACCAACTTGACAGGGACTATCATGGTTATTTCTTTACAGACACGGATGAGAAACTCCGGAAAGAATATATCACGAAGTTTAACCAGTTTGTGAATTCAGCAGACTAAGTTAGAACAGGCCGGGAATTAGGAACTAAAGACAATGTGTTCTTAATTCCCGAGCTTTACTATTTGTTCCTCCATTAATCGTATTACAAGCAGGGATTCTTCCTGCATGGATGCCATCAGAAAACCGAAATCCGGTTCCCGTTTGACCGTCAGCGTATCCAGCTGCTCGGCTATATGGGCCAGCTTAATCAGGCCAATGATCTGTGAAGTACCCCGTATCTTATGCCCGATACGATTGATCTTACGGATGTCCACAGCTGCAGCTGCAGATTGCAGTTCTGCTATAGAAGACTTCAGCTCATCTATGGTCAGTTTTAATAATTGCTTAAGTACTGATTTATCTTCTCCTACCAGATAGGCTTCTAATGTACCCATTTCAAAATGTGTGTCCTTTGCTTCCTGTTCAGTAGTAAGGGTAACAGGACCTTCTTCTATAACAACTGTCAGCCATTTACGGAAAAGCTGTAACAGCTTTTGCTGTACCAGTGGTTTACCTATGAAGTCGTTCATACCGGCCTCTATGCATTTTTCTCTTTCACCTTTCAGATTACCGGCTGTCAATGCAATAATAGGTATACGCTGTCCGCCAGTCATTTCACGGATCTTTTTAGTAGCCTCATACCCGTTCATCACCGGCATCTGCACATCCATCAGTATCAGGTCGGGTGTCTGTCCGCGGCAGATACGCAGGGCTTCCGTGCCATCCTGGGCCTCATAAATGCGTGCGTCATGAGCGATCCTTCTTACGACGGTAGTGGCCAGTAACATGTTCACCGGATTATCCTCTACTATGAGAATATTCAGTTTGCCACCAATCCACTGCTCCTCCTTTTCCTGTTTATGACGCTTTGCTCTTTTTTCTTTTCTGATCAACATAGAAAGACTGTTGTACAGCTCATTGATCTTAATCGGTTTCACCATCCGCAGACCGATATCCAGCTGATCGCAGACCCTGATGATCCGTTCATCATCAGAGGAACTATGTAGCAGGATCACGCCCTGTTCACCTGGTAACCGGCCGAAATGATGCCTGATCTTTTTTACCGTTTCCAATCCATCCATATATGGCATGTGGTAGTCCATGAGGATGACATCATAGCGATCGCCCCGGGCCAATGTATCTAACGCTTCAAATCCGCTACGGGCTTCTGTACAGGAGATGTCTCTCAGCGACAACATTTCCTTGAGGATGGTACGGTTGTTATCGTTATCGTCTACGATCAGCACCTGACGGATCTTTTCCAGGCTCTCCCATCTATCAGCTGGAGCTTCGGCGGTGGCCAGGTCTATATCGAAATAGAAGGTACTGCCTTCATTGATATTGCTCTTTATCTGCAGATAGCTTCCCATCAGGGCAAGCAGCTTGTTGGAGATGGTAAGTCCGAGACCTGTTCCACCATATTTTTTTGTAGTGGAAGCATCTTCCTGGCGGAAGGCCTCAAAGATCTTGTATTGTTTTTCCGGTTTGATACCGATACCTGTATCCCTTACTTCAAACCGGATCCTGGCCTTACCATCTGCCATCATATGGAGAGGGGTTACCTTTAATTCAATCTCACCATTGCTGGTAAATTTTACGGCATTCCCCAGGAGGTTGATGAGGATCTGCTTCAGGCGTACTTCATCAAACCAGGCATAACGGGGCAGGTTGGTGGCAACATTCAGCAGCATTTCCAGTCCTTTGTGCTGCGCCTGATAGCTCACAATATCACTCACCTGGCTGCTGAACTCATAAAGGTCATATTTGTCGATATCGAGTTCCAGCTTGCCGGATTCTATCTTGGAGAAATCAAGGATGTCATTGATGATGTTTAGCAGGGCATTGGCCGACTGGTTAACAATAGACAGGTATTGATGCTGGGTTTCGCTAAGGTCTGTTTTCAGTACCAGTTCCGTAAAGCCTATCACCCCATTCAGCGGCGTACGGATCTCATGGCTCATGTTGGCCAGGAATTCTGACTTCGCCATGTTGGCCTGCTCCGCCTGTTGTTTGGCGGCGGCCAGACTGGCTTGTTGGGAGATTAACTCCTGTTCTGTTTCTTTGGAGATGGAGATATCCTGGAAGGTACCGTATAGCCTTTTACATTTGCCGTTCTCAAATTCGGCATTACCGATAGCTCTTACCCATCGTTCATTTCCTTTGGCAGTGACGATCTGTAGTTCGAGGTCCCAGGGGCGTCCGGTTTCAATGATCTCTTTAAGCGCAACAGTGATCTTTCTGCGGCTCTCTCCCTCTTTATAGAACCCGACTGCGGCTGTTAAGGTAGGGGTAAAATCCGGCGGGACTTCATGAATGTCCTTCGTGACATCAGACCAGAACATTTCCTTATCAGCAAGATCTGCCTCCCAGCCGCCTATACGAGATAACTGGCTGGTACGTTCGAGTATTTCCCTGGTACGCTTCAGATCTTTTTCCAGTTCGAAGAAAGCGCGGAAATCGCGTTCGCTGTTCAGTAATGCTTCCTGGCGATTATGCTCAATGATCTCTGTAATGACTTCGTCGACAATGATCTTCATCATCTTTCGCTGCCGGGCATCAAGGTTCCGGGACTCTTTATCCATCAACGATAAAGTGCCCAGCAGATCTCCCGAAGGGGATACCAGATCGTAGGTAATGTGGAATGTAGCTTCCTTTGCAGTAATAGGCATACCCGATGCAATGACAACCGATGGCTGTTGATCATCGATGATAGAGACCGTTGCTACCTGTACATTGCAAACAAGAGAGGCTAATTCAGTCTGTCTATTCAGTTTCTCCTGTAATATTGCATTCAAACACTAAAGCTTTTCACTGTGGATGAAATTAAATGCTGTTCACTTCCTTTTTCCTGTTCTGGTGTAAAAGCCTGTTAATGTAGAGTTATGAAGATACTAAATTTCCGTTTATGTGAGTAAACGAAGTAAGATCCCACTTTCGTGGCAGGATGCCGGCTGTGTGTTGATGCGGTATTGAAGGGGCTGTTTACATAAATCCGGGCCACTGGTAAGTTACGCGAGGCCAGCAGGGATAATGAGAATGCGGGATAGAGATATGTGTGGCATACCTGTATCCCGCATAAGGTTATATTATGAGTTTTTATGCTTTCTCTACAAACTGTTTCAACGAAGTGCCTATTATTTCTGTCCAACCCATAACGAAATTTTGTTTCGCGAAGCTTGAAATAGGAGGGAAAGTTTCCAGCCCTGCATGCGTCAGTTTTACACGTGTTTTATCGCCTTCCGGAAAGAGCTCGAATGTCACGAATGAATTTCCCTCATATCCATCATACCGCCAGCTATACGTAAGTTTACGGTCTGTTTCCACTTCGGTCACCTTACAAAGATGCAGGAACTGTTGTCCCTTTGGATCGCCGCCTGTAAACTGAAATTCTGCTCCTACCTCTGGCTTGAATTCCGGGATATCAAAATACCATTGTTTCATCTGGTCCTTATCGCTAATGGCTTCCCAGACTTTTCTCACCGGCGCATCATAGGTTCTTTCGATTACAAATGGTTCATTTGTCATAATCTGTATGATTTTAGCATGTTACGGGAATAAGTTATTATATAACCGATCGGTTACAAATATAAAGGAAACCTTTTGGTTACAGAAATTATTTTATGGTTCCGGGTTGATTAACAATATTGGTACCAGCGCATGTATTTCCTCGGCGGGGAATGGGTTATAGCTCCTTGATCATCTTAAAATGTGGGATACCGACTTCTGTGAACTGGTCGCCTACAACAGTATACCCATTCTTCAGGTAGAAATTAACCGCTTCCTGGCGGGCATTTAGCTCGATACGGGAAAATCCTTTCTCCCGGGCCACCTCTTCGCTAAACTTCACCATTTGGGTACCGGCATTGATCCCTCTGGCTGTTTCGGCAACAGCCACCTGCCGCATTTTGGTATATCCCTGGCCGGGTGTCAGGATGAGGGTACCGATTAGTTCCTGACCGCGGAACAAGCCAATATGAATGTCGTTTACCTCCCTGCTCAGGTCCTCATTGAGCAGATCCATGCCAAGGGGCCTGCGGAGTATCTCATTTCTTAGTTTGATCTCCTGGTCATAGTCGGGTCCGGGACAGGCTATTATTCGTGCGACGAGCTTTTCTGTGAACATATCTTGTATTTATATCAGGTCTTCGCAAAATTAAATCTATCAACGGAAGAAATAAGAATTTGTCATCAATATGCGAAGTAGCGCATATATAGTAAAGCAGTACCATCAACCGGATTAATATTATTTTATATTACAAATAGACGGACAAACGTCTCTTATTCAATATTTCATTTACTGCCAGCCGGAGCTCATGCTCTGAGCTGGCAGTCACATTGACCAGGGAATAGGGATGCGCTCCCAGGAGCACATCCCATCGCCATTGTAACTGGCTGCTTGTTGATACTAACCCATTGTCATACCACCAGGCTGTATACAGTCTGTCTTTTTCCTGTTGCAGTAAGGCGGTATATATGGTATGTCCCCCCACGAGTTTCTCCTCCACTTTATAAAACTCATATCCGCTGCCTTTCCAGCAGATCATGGGATTATGTTCAGTGTAATAACTGGCCGGAATATGTTTGATGTATACCAGCAAGGTATCGTTATTTAACCTGATAATATTGCCTGGTAATGACTGTACAGTATACCCTGGCATGGCTGGCACATTAGATAATACCTGCTGATCCACTTCTTTGGACTTATTGATGATGAATACGATCAGCAGCCCTGCAGGCAACAACAGATTAAGCAGGAATAGCTTTACCGCCGAACGGAGTACATAACGCTTTCTATGTACCTGTACCGGCTTGCCATATTTACGGACCATCCATTGAATAAGGAATAACAAGGGTACGATCACATACAATACCAGGCACAGGATACCGGTTACATCATGCATCACCGTACTCGGCATAATATTGAGGTATACAAGGAAAATGATGCGTAAAAGATTGGAGGCTACATTCATTAATATCATCCCGGCCAGTATTGACAGGACCAGCCATATACCCAACGCTTTCTTATATTGTTGCTGATAAAAACCAATGAGGATCATTCCACACAAAGATGCCGTTACCATCATCTGCAAACCCATACAGGCAGGATCTACAGAGAACTCATTGCCATTACAGGTGATCATATTACCCTGTACACTTACCTCCTGCCCTGTTATCCGGATGATGCTTCCGGCCCAGCCGGTCAGCGCCAGGCGTATAGGGAAACTAAATACGTTCATGGCATATTCAAATAATGGGGACATCATCACTAATACCAATACCGGCAGGAAGTTCATACGCCCATAAAATGTTTCTATCATGAACAGGCAGCCACACAAGCAGGAGATACACAGGAATGTTTTTGCCGGTATCAATAGATATAACAGCAATGACGCCAGTGCTATGAAAAAGTAACGTATGCTTCCCCGCCCACTGGTGTTAAAAGATGCGGTGAAAAACAATGCTGCCGTACCCAGGATGACGCCTGTAGTATCCCACACCAGGTAACCATATAAACCAACGAATAAAACAAGTCCATAGCAAATAACAGCTATCAGCGGCCAGTACCTGCCTGCACGTAATACACCCGCTATCAGTGAAAAGATTCCTTTGCTCATATGTCTGCAACACGTTTGAATGACACAGGTCTGAATTTTAAGTATACGATCAGCAGGATACCAATCACTATCAATGCCCATTCATGTGGTTCCGGCACAGCGCCTTTACCTTTCAAGGATGCATTCTTCAGGCTGTTGTTGCCGTCTTTTATATTAAAGCGCTCATAGTCTTCATACTTTTCCAGCACAACCAGACTAGATAATGGTGTCACCACATATGATGCTGCCGCTTCAGCCACCAGAGAATCACTCTCCTCTCCACCAGTCAGCAGGCGTGGCCCCATGGCATGCATGATATGATTATAGGCGAACAGGCGTTGCAGGTGATCGGGGGCTGTAGAGACCTCCGTGCCGGGTGTTTCAGTGATTGTCATACCGGCAGATTCGATCACGATACGCTGGTCATTTTCAATGCTGGCAGGGAAACGGTGAGCATCCAGTAATTCCTTCAGTGCCGCGATATCTCCCTGATCGTAGCGGAAGGTCCGACATTCTTTTAAGGTACGCATGTAGGGAGAAAGTTCACCTCCGAGGTTGTATAACATCACATCCTGACCGCCTGAGAGCCAGCCCTTCAAGGTATCCATAAAGCGGGTGTTTTCAAGATCGTCAACTGATGGAGAATTAGCTACGCCCTTGGTAATGACGATGGCATTAACAGGCTGGGAGACCTCGAAGAATGGGAACAAACTGAATCTCCTTCCAGCAGCCTGCTCAAACAAATCAGATTTATTCTGATCTGTTACCTGCTCCATCATTTCATTAACGTATACCCAGATACGTTTCTGTCGTATCAGTGCGAGTACAGTATTGTATTCCTGTTTACTCCAGGCGCTGTTAATATCCAGGTAAACATCTGAGATATCGGCGGCAGCCAGTTCCTTTCTATAAGGAGCCACAGTAAATGTCTTGTTGCTGGCACTAAAAATCTGGTGGTCCAGTCCTTCATCTTTAAAAGAGACCTGCCAGTCAGCACTGTAAGGGCCGGAAGCAGTCAGCTGTCCATCTTTTCCTTTACTGAAGATACCTGATCGCTCAAGGTCTGCAGGAGGTGTTTCAAACGAGATATCAACGTCTTCGCCGGTACTGCCGGCTGAAGGACCGTCGAAATAAATATTACGGTATATCAGCGCTCCATGTTCCAGGGAGAGTGGTGCTGTAATACCCAGTTTGAACTGACGCTCTTCATTGTCCATCACGGGGAATACTCTTACTGTGACGGTATTCCCCTCTTGCCAGTGTACAACTGAAGGGTCGCGGCGTTCTGTTCCAACGATGGTTTTATATGCGCTGTCTGCTTTGGCTTTTGTGGTGAGGATGCCCTTTTCTTCTTTGTCGTTGATCCAGAGCGACAATGATGATACAACTGCACCTTCCGGGAGATGAAAGATATAAATCGCTTCCTGGCTGTTTCTCCATTGCCCCCTGCGTCTTACGATGCTGTTATTCTTTACACTCACTGTTTTTTCAGTATACGCCATTCTTAACCGGGGCCAGATATGGGCGGATGTCTGTACATGTGTGGTTTGCAGATCATCTCCGGACCATAAACGCTCTTCTGCCTCGTAACGGGAATCGTACAATGATTTCAGGATATGGATACGCTCCTCGCCCGTCATCGCGGTAGTGCCGCAAACTGTTGATGCAATCATGACAAGTGGATCATGCTTCCGGGCCTCGTTCCAGTTAAGTGAAGAACCGAAATTAAAAAAAAGTCTATCCCATCCGTTGAACGTCGTGTAAACTAATTCTGCCTTAAGGACTTTTTCCGTAACGGGATTGGGTGTAATATGCGCTGCAACTTGCAACCAGGCAGGCAGGTAAGGGTCCCTGCCCCGTCGCACACTCAAACGGCTGTAATCCCGATTTATCTGTACTACATTTATTCCCCAGAGCATTGTATATACCAGTACGATCAGCACCGTTATACCGATACCGGACCAGAAGGCTAGTTTATAAGGCTTTCTTCTGGCATTACTGCGGCGGAATAAGCGGATCGTATACAGAAAAAACAGCAGCGGTACCAGGGTATGTAGAGAAATACCGAAGAAAAAGGATGCCAGCATTCCAATACCGGTGAAGGGTAGAATATAGATGGCCATGTAAAGGAAACAGCAGATGGACAACCCTAACAGGAAGAACATGACCATACGTACAGGAACAGGCGCTATACGGATGAAGGCAAAAGCAAAATAGTTCACAGAACAAAGGATAATTGTCACAGCAAACCAGGGCGCTGATACCTCAAAGATGGGAATAAAGCGGTTTAACGCATATGCACTGATCAGGAACATCAGCAGGAAAAGAAAAAAGGGATGTAGTCCTTCCCTGCCCCGCCGCAGGCGACCACTGAACCATAGCGTTAGAAAGTAGCCTACTGTGATGGCATGGTTTAGAAAGAACCAGATCATCTCATCCTCATCGTCAATAGGAAACAGTTCAGGAATGAGGAATGCGATCAGCGCAACAGTCAGGAAAATTAAACCCGTACAATAGATCTTATCGTTAAAACGCTTTCTTATAATTTTCAAAGGTATAGATTGTCTACTCATAAAATAAAGCACTTTGAATTACAAAGAATACAAGGATAAAAAAACAGGCCGTAGCCCGTTTGCGAATTTTACATATACTTTGAATCACAAAGTAAGTAAAAGAAAATGATTTGCACAAATCCCATTTCAAAAAAAAGTGCTATCTTCTGCGACCGCGATATACCTACCCGGGTATAATATTTGGTCTTGCAACTATAACACTTTAAACGACAACACGATGAAAGCAATCTGGCAGAATGAGGTCATTGCGGAAAGCGATAGTACTGTGGTAGTTGAGAATAATCATTACTTTCCTCCATCTTCTGTAAAAACGGACCTGCTGAGCCCCTCAAAGACACATACTTTCTGTCCCTGGAAAGGAGAAGCTTCTTACTATGACGTCAACATTCACGGCAAGATAAACAGAGATGCCGCCTGGTATTATCCTGATCCTAAGGATGCGGCGGAGAACATCAGGGGTTATATTGCTTTCTGGAAAGGAGTAGAAGTAGTAAAATAGAAAACCTGTAAACGCTCAGTTATGAGAAAATTTGATGCAATTGTCATTGGCTCCGGCCAGGGTGGTGTTCCGTTGGCAAAAAAGCTGGCTAAAGCTGGCTGGCAGACTGCCATCGTAGAGAAAAGATGGATTGGCGGTACCTGTATCAATGATGGCTGTACTCCCACCAAATCAATGATCGCCAGTGGAGCTGCTGCTCATATCATTGCCAACAGCCAGGAATGGGGTATTACCGTTAGCGATTATAAAGTAGACCTGGAAAAGATTGTTGCCAGGAAAAATAAAGTGGTGCAATCTTTTCGCGAAGGCGCTACCAAAGGCATGGAAAAAACACAGGGCCTTTCTATTATTTATGGTGAGGCGGTATTTAATGGTGATAAAACACTCTCTGTAAAACTGCAAGACGGTGGACAGGAAGAGATTGCGGCCGAGCATATATTTATCAATACAGGTACCTTACCCAGTATCCCTCCTATTCCCGGTCTTGACACCGTCAACTATCTCACCAATACGACTATCATGGAACTGACAAAACTGCCTACGCATCTAATGGTGCTGGGCAGTGGTTATGTAGGACTGGAATTTGGTCAGTTGTTCCGCAGATTGGGTTGCCAGGTGACCATCATCGACAAAAACAAACAGCTACTGCAACATGAAGATGAGGATGTTGCTGTTGCTGTAAAGAAAGTCATGGAAACTTCAGGGGTTACGATGTTTAGCAGCGCCAATGTGCAGAAGGTAGAGCAGACTGGCGAAGCCATCAGATTACAGCTTACTGCCAATGGAGAAACACATGCCATTACCGGCTCTCACCTGCTGGTGGCAGCAGGCCGTACTCCGCAGTCGAAGTCGCTGCAGCCTGAGAAAACCGGACTTGCACTCGATGAAAAAGGATACATCCCTGTAAATGATAAACTGGAAACGAACGTTCCCGGTATCTATGCGCTGGGAGATGTAAAAGGAGGTCCTGCATTCACGCATATTTCCTATAATGATCACCTGGTGATATACAAGAACCTGATCCATATGGAAAACGTTTCCATTAAGGACAGACCTATTCCTTATTGCATGTTCACAGATCCTCAACTGGGGCGTGTGGGACTTACAGAGAAAGAAGCGAAAGCAGCAGGATATAAAGTGAAGGTTGCCTGTCTTGATATGACCAGGGTAGCAAGGGCAATTGAAACAGGCAATACCCAGGGATTTATGAAAGCCGTTATAGATTCAAATACGGATAAATTGCTGGGAGTTGCTATCTTGGGGCCGGAAGGCGGAGAAGTGATGTCGGCGTTACAGTTGGCTATGCTGGGAGGCCTGACTGTCACACAGTTAAAAGAAATGATCTTTGCACATCCATTATATGCAGAATCTATCAACAATTTATTTATGACACTGGATAAGTAGCCAGCTCCGCAACAAAGTGCGGATTTAAATCCTCAATGAATCCCAACCATGATAAAACTTGAACATGTCAATAAATCTTTCCATAACGGCAAACCGGCTGTCAGGGATGTCTCCTTCGAAGTGAACAAGGGAGAAACGCTGGTATTGCTTGGTACCAGCGGTAGCGGAAAGACTACGACACTGCGCATGATCAACCGGCTGATTGCGCCGGACAGTGGACAGATCCTTGTGAATGGAGCACCCATAAATACACAGCAAATAGAGGCATTACGACGGAATATCGGGTACGTACTACAAGATAATGGCCTGTTTCCTCACTATACAGTAGCCGAAAACATCGGTATTGTTCCCACTTTACTCAAATGGGATAAAAAACGTATAGAAGAGCGGACACATTCTCTGATGGAAAAACTGCGCTTATCTGTTGCAGACCATTACGATGTGTATCCTCAGCAGCTGAGCGGTGGGCAACAACAAAGGGTTGGGCTGGCCAGAGCACTGGCAGCTGATCCATCTATATTGCTGATGGACGAACCCTTTGGCGCGCTTGATCCCGTAACACGGGCCAGTGTCAGGAAAGAATTCCGATCACTGGATGAGATCCGCAACAAAACTGTGATCATGGTAACGCATGATGTACCGGAAGCATTTGAACTGGGCAACCGCATCTGCCTGATGGACAAAGGCGTTATACAACAAACCGGTACGCCGGCAGAACTCCTTTTCAATCCGGCGAATGATTTTGTCAGCAGTTTTTTTCATGAACAACGCTTCTGGCTGGAGCTGAATGCACTCCGGCTAACAGATATCAGGCCCTGGCTTGGCAATACGGCCCCTGGTGAAAATCATGCACCAGTCCTGAAGGGAGAAAACACCTGCTGGGATGCCCTGGAGCAGCTGACTACGCTGTCTGCTCCTGTCAACATTTCATTTGATGATAAGCTCGTTCGCATTGACACCAGCGAATTGATGCATGCCTTTACTCAACACAAGCAAACTGTCAGCGGACATGGAAGATCAACCAGGCTTTCCTGAATTTGTACAACAACAGGCCGGCAAACTGCTGGAGCAAACGTTGCAACATATCGGGCTTACATTTATTTCTCTTTTGATTGCAGTGGTCATAGGCGTGCCCCTCGGCATTCTTATTACCCGCAGAAAAAAGCTGGCAGGTATTGTACTCGGTATCGCCGGCGTATTGCAAACCATTCCCAGCATTGCACTGTTGGGATTTATGATACCCTTATTAGGCATCGGCGCCAAACCAGCTATTATGGCTTTATTCCTGTATGCCTTGCTGCCCATTATCAGGAATACTTATACCGGTATTCTCCAGGTAGATCCTGTTGTGGTAGATGCGGCGACAGGCATGGGGATGAGTAAACGGCAACTGCTTTACAGGGTGCAACTACCACTGGCGATGCCGGTATTGCTGGCAGGTATCAGAACAGCTACCGTTATTAACGTGGGGGTGGCTACCCTGGCGGCCTATATAGCGGCAGGAGGATTGGGAGAATTTATCTTCGGTGGTATTGCTCTCAATAATACCAATATGATACTGGCAGGTGCCATTCCGGCAGCATTACTGGCTATCATCTTCGACTGGACAGTGGCCCGCCTGCAGAAACTGCGCACACGAAAGGTCAAAAAGTCACTCTATCTCCTACCCTTTTTACTGGTGGTACTGTCATCTTTCTACCTGTTGCCGGCAGCCTATGGAAGCAGTCTGGTAGCGGGATTCACACCCGAATTCATGGGCCGGAAAGATGGTAACCTGGGGCTGAAACAGGTGTATGGACTAAACATACGGACTGTCGTGATCAGTGACATGATCATGTACAAAGCGGCCTATGAAAAGACCCTGGATGTCATCAGTGGCAGTACGACAGATGGCAGGGTAAGGGCTTTTGATCTTCAGGCACTTACTGACGACAAACATATTTTCCCGCCTTATTATGCCGCTCCGATTGTGCGGCAGGAGACGCTTGATAAGTACCCGGAACTGGCTCCTGCGCTGAATAAACTATCTGGTATAATTAATGATAGTATAATGACTGAACTGAACTACAGGGTCGATCATCTGAAACAGGATCCTGCCATTGTAGCTAGTAATTTTTTAAAAGCTAAAGGTTTATTACAAACAGCGAAACATGGCAATAAGGGAACCATCGTAATTGGGGCCAAGATATTCGGGGATGGCTATATCCTTGCCAACATGTATAAATTACTGGTGAACGGGTATACTGAACTGGAAGCTATTACAAAAACAGGACTGGGAGGCACTAAAATATGCTTTGATGCGCTCACCAACGGGCAGATAGATCTTTACCCGGAATACTCAGGCACCGGTTTACTGGTCATCCTTCAGGCAGACAAATCAGTCGTTGATACATTGATCAGCGACAATCAGAAAGTCTACGACTATGTTTCGAGAGAATTTATGCAACGGTACCACATCAAATGGCTGCCTCCTATTGGTTTCAATAATACATATGCATTGATGATGCGCAGGCAACAGGCTGCGGATCTGCATATTAACTCTATTTCGGACTTAAAGGAATATTTACTGCATCACTAACCACCAGTATATGCAATTGAAAAATGATTTTAATACCGTGCGGAAAAGGTCCATGCATATCTGCGCACCTTTGAAAACGGAAGATTATGTAGTTCAGCCTGTCGTAGATGTCAGTCCGCCGAAATGGCATCTCGGCCATACCACCTGGTTCTTCGAAACATTTCTTTTAAAACCACACTTTCCCGGTTATAAAGAATTTGATCCTAATTACAATTTCGTATTCAACAGCTACTACGAGACAGTAGGCGCTCGTGTGATCCGTACTGACAGAGGTAACTTAAGCCGTCCGGCAGTGGAAGACATTATGCGTTACCGTGAGCATGTGGACAAAGCCATGCAGGCTTTCCTGGATACAGAACTGACTGATGAAATACGTTCACTGGTCGTATTGGGGCTGAACCATGAGGAGCAACACCAGGAGTTACTGTATACCGATATCAAGTATATACTGGGACACAATCCGCTGATGCCGGCATATTCAGATACGGCTGTTACCAACTTTACGACACCTGTAACAGAGCAGCCTTTCCTGCAGATGCCGGCAGGACTGTACGAGATCGGTTATAAGGGAGATGGCTTCTGTTTTGATAATGAACTGGGCAGACATACCGTTTATCTGCAGGATTACCAGATCAGTACACAGCTTGTTACCAATGCAGAATACCTGGAATTTATGGAAGCAGGCGGTTACAGCGATTTCCGTCACTGGCATGCGGAAGGTTGGGACTGGGTAAAAAGAGAGCAGGTAAAAGCGCCTTTGTACTGGCATTTTGTAGATAATCAATGGAAGCATTATAACTGGCAGGGATTGCAACCCGTAGCAGGTGATGATCCGCTATGTCATATCAGTTACTATGAAGCTGCTGCCTATGCATCATGGAAAGGTATGCGTCTCCCTACAGAATTTGAATGGGAAGCTGCAGCTCCGAAATTGTCATGGGGACAACGCTGGGAATGGACAGAGAGTGCCTACCTTCCTTATCCGGGCTTTACCAAAGCACCAGGTGCGATTGGCGAGTATAACGGTAAGTTCATGGTCAGCCAGATGGTACTGCGCGGAGGCTCTGAAGTAACGCCCCCTAATCATAGCCGTCTCACCTACCGTAATTTCTTCCATCCTTCACTGAGATGGCAGTTTACCGGTATCAGACTGGCGAAATAAATTTATTCTTATTACACTAATAATTACATTATGGCCACCACCTCTGTAATGCATACGGTATTAGTTCCTGTAAAACAGGACCAACAGGAGATCTTCTCCCAGGATGTGATCCGCGGGCTCAGCGCAAAAAACAAATACCTGGATTCCAAGTATTTCTATGATGCGGAGGGCGACCGTCTTTTCCAGGAGATCATGCGTTGCCATGAATACTATCTGACCAATTGCGAAATGGAAATATTGCGGGAGCAGTCTGCTGTGATCAGTCAGACGATCCTGTCGCACACCAGGCATTTCGATGTGGTGGAACTGGGCGCAGGCGATGCAACAAAATCCATTCACCTGTTGAAGGAATTATTGAAGACAGGACAGGATTTTACATATTACCCGGTGGATATTTCGGGTAATGTGATCACCCAACTGGAACGTTCATTGCCGCAGCAGTTACCGGACCTGAAGATGCATGGATTGAATGGCGAGTATTTCGACATGTTACAGCAAGCGGGTATATTATCACGGAAGACGAAAGTAGTGTTATGTATGGGTGGTAATATCGGCAACTTCACGCCGCCGGAGGCGAGAAAGTTCTGTCGTCAGTTGCGTAATTATCTCCAGCCGGGCGACATAGTGATCATCGGTTTTGACCTGAAGAAACATCCGCAGATCATCCTGGATGCTTATAATGATGCCGCTGGTTTTACAAGGGATTTTAACCTGAACCTTTTGAAACGCATCAACCGTGAGCTGGGCGGTAATTTTGATATCAGCAAGTTTGAGCATTATGCAACTTATGATCCGGGAACAGGGGCTTGTAAAAGCTATCTTGTGAGCCTGGAAGAACAGGATATAAAGATCGGCGAACGGACTTTCCATTTCGGACTGCATGAGCATGTGCACATGGAGATCTCGCAGAAGTATGATCTGGAATCAATAGAGCAGATGGCGATACAGTCGGGTTTTGAAACAGTAACCGATTTCTTTGACAGTCGCAGATGGTTTGCCGACTGTATGTGGTTGTGCATATAATGCCAGAGAAAAAGAGAAGCTGCCCACAGGTATCATCCGGGGGCAGCTTCTCTTTTTTATGACTTCCACGCGCCCAGTAATCTTCTGAGCACGATAATTTCGCCGGTGTGATAACTGGTATGATCTGCTATCAGCATTGCTTCACGTAAGAGATGTTGTCCGTCGCCATGCGGGAAAGGAGCATACAGATCGGCGTCAGGATCTTTCAGCAGATCGATAAATTCTTTCAGGTCATGTTTGATCTGTGTCAGGCATTTTTTCCAGGCCGCTTCACTGGGCACTGCTTCTTTGGGCCAATATCCTTCCGGCCATGCCGGCGACTCATGTTTAGGATTGCGGGAGAATTCAAGTATATCCCATTGTGTTATCCTGATATGTTCTACTATTTGCCAGATGCTGTAAGGCAGCCCCTCAGGCACTACACCTCTTAAGTCAGCAGGCAGCCCTTTTACGGCGTCATCGAAAGTTGCGTGTGCGTGACCACCGTTTAAGAATTGTTCCAGCGTTTTTACGAGTTCTTTATTGTGTGTTGCAGCCATGTCTTTTTTTTATGGCTTATTGCTCAATAAGAATGCCAAGCGAAACAATTTGTTTACTTACTTACAAGTAAGTAATTTTGTACTATGCAGGACACTAAAGACAGAATAGTATCGCTGGCAGACCAGCTGATCAAGAGCAGGGGGTATAATGCCTTTAGCTATAAGGATATATCTGATCCCCTGGAGATAAAGAATGCTGCCATTCATTATCACTTTCCAACGAAAACAGATCTGGGTGTAGCGGTGATAGATGTTGAGCTGCAACAGTTTATGGCGAGCACGGGTAAGTTGGCGGCGCAGCCGGAGGATAAGCAGCTGAAGTTCTTATTTGATACGTTTAGTAGAAAAAATAAGGAAGGTCTGGTGTGTCTGATGGGATCACTGTCGCCGGATTATGAGACGCTGCCGGAGCCCTTACAGGATAAGATTACGGATCTTTCATCGGCTATCCTGGAGTGGACGAGTGGTTGCCTTGAAAGGGGACGTGAGAAAGGATTGTTCCGTTTTGAAGGAGAACCATCTGACAGGGCCCTGTTGGTGATAAGTAATTTACTGGCGTCATTGCTGTTGAGCAGGGTGATGGGAAGTAAGGTGTTTGGCAGGATTACGCATCAGTTGTTGAGGGATCTGGGTGCGGGAAAATAAAAGTTATAATAAACTAGCTAATAAATAAGATACATGCAAACATTAAAAAGAGCTGTCATTACTGGTTTGGGTGCACTGACGCCTATAGGTAATAATGTGACTGATTTCTGGAACAACCTGGTAGCAGGTAAGAGCGGAGCTGCGCGTATTACAAAGTTCAATCCGGACCCTTTCAGAACACAGTTTGCCTGTGAACTAAAGGACTATGACCCGGCGAAACTTCTGGACCGGAATGATATACGCAAGACAGATCCGTTTACGCAATATGCGCTGATTGCTGCACAGCAGGCGGTGACAGATTCAGGACTGGATTTCTCCAAAATGGATCCGTTTGATAGTGGCGTTATCTGGGGTTCCGGTCAGGGAGGTATGCTGACGTTTGAGGAGCAGGTGAAAGAATATACTGTTGGTAATTATGTACCGCGTTTCAATCCTTTCTTCGTGCCTAAGCTTATTGCTAATATGGCTTCCGGTATGATCTCTATCAGGTTTGGCCTGATGGGTATCAACTATACGACTGTTTCGGCTTGTTCGACTTCCAATACGGCCATCATGGACGCATTGAATTATATCAGGCTGGGGAAGGCGAAAGTGATCATTACCGGAGGTTCTGAAGCACCGATCACGGAGGCTTCTGTAGGGGGATTCTGTGCAATGAAAGCGATGTCGACCAGGAATGATGATCCAGCTACTGCATCCAGGCCATTTGATACTGAAAGGGATGGTTTTGTGATGGGCGAAGGTGCAGCTGCACTGGTGCTGGAAGAATATGAACATGCAGTGGCCAGAGGCGCACATATTTATGCGGAAGTTGCAGGTGCTGCTATGACGGCTGATGCCTATCATATGACCGCTACACATCCTGAGGGATTAGGCGCGTTACGGGCGATGAAAAGTGCATTGGAAGATGCAGGACTCACACCGCAGGACGTGGATTACCTGAATGCACATGCTACCTCTACTCCTGTGGGAGATCTGAGTGAGCTGGCCGCTATCAGGTCGCTTTTTGGAGAATCACCGCAACATTTGTCTATCAGCGCGACTAAATCCATGACAGGTCATTTACTGGGAGCTGCAGGTGCTATTGAAGCGATTGCCTCTGTATTGAGTATCAACAACGGCATCGTTCCTCCTACTATCAATACGACCAATCCTGATCCAGCTATTCCTGCGGGTTTACAGATCGTGATGGGCAATGCAGTACAAAAGAAGATCAGTGTAGCGATGAGCAACACCTTTGGGTTTGGCGGACATAATGGTATTGTGGTGTTCAGGGAAGTCAAGTGATCTGTCAATTGACAATCTCACAGTTATCAACTATTTCCCTTTCAGGGGAGTGAGCAGCCCCGTAAGGCCGTTCGACTTTATTTCATACAGCGTAGCCAGCAACATCCCCAGTTTGCCCTGTGGAAACCCTTTACGCTGAAACCATTCCAGGTAAGAAACCGGCAGGTCACACAGCAATACATCCTTGTATTTACCGTATGGCATTTTCATTGTTACCAACTGATTGAATATCTCCCTGTCCGGTTGTGCAAATTCCATTATCGATTGATTTAAAATTGATTCATCACAAATATAGGGTGAGAAATGCCTGCGTGATGAAAAAAAGTTTAACATTTTTTTGGCATTCGAAATCCATCTGAGGATCTTCCTACGTAAGTACCATCATTATTAGAATTATTCTATATCTGTACTTGTAGAACAGCATTTGGGGGACAATTTTATTAAGGCTAATATTTTTTGAATTTATGTTGAATTTCCCTTGTAACAAGGGCTGTCTTGCTATGCTTTTTCCTTTACCTATATAAATGAGTTTTCTTCATTTTGCAGTTTTGTAAACTTTTTGATTAAACATCCCCCCAGAAGAGTGGTTATTCAGAAAATAAGGTTACAGTCCTCCCGTGGCTGTAACCTTTTTCTATGTTGCATATCTTATGTTTTCCTGTAGTGCATCATCATAACCAGCCCCGCTCCTTCCAGGAACTGATTACTTTTCCGGTTACACCGCATTCCCGCAGCACATCTTCAAAATCTTCCATTTCCATTCCCCAGTCTACAGCATATGCCGCGAATTCCTCTCCTACTGGTAGTCTGCCGAATAATCTTTCCGTGGTAAGAATATGCGCTACTTTACGCAGTAACACACTACCCATTTCCCATTTTTCTTCCCTGCTGATGATCTGCATCAGTTGTATAAAGGGACGCTCAAACTTCTCTGGTGCAATATCAAGATAGGCATGATCCAGTTCGGTAGCAAGGAATATAAGATCAAAGATATCTTCGTCCGGATGTTGTTTCGAGATCATTCTTGTGAAGGCTACTGAACGGGGCGACAGTGAAGGAATGTAAACATCTGCATAATGATAACTCAGCTCCAGCAGGGACAAGGGTGCTTCCACTTCATGCGTTTCCAGCGCATCTGCAACGGCGATTGCCATATTTTCGGCAACGGTAGCCATCAATGTATGTATGTTCAGTTTTTCTTCCGGACGGGCATAAGACAATTTACTTGCACCAGATGCATCAACTGCTCTTATCTCGTCCAGAATACCGTCGCTGTTATATTTGTAGATGTTCTCGTATTCAGATTCCCCGGTACCGGGTGTAATGCTCAGGCAATGGCCTTTCTCAATACGTCCTGCAGACAGTTCATACTTTTCAATGTTACAAAACAGGGAATGTTGATGATCTATGATACTGTCTATTTTCTCTGCTGTATTCATGTTCATATAGACATCTCCTTCTCCTCTACCAATGACGCGTAAAAACTGCCAGGCCACTTTCTGCCCGTTTTCATCATACTGGATCCTTTTGATACAGGAGGGTATTTTTGTGCCGGTGTTATATTCTACATATTCGACCCATTCTTTACCATAGGAATAGTAGCCTTCCCAGAATACGTTGTCAACAGCATGACCATAGGAAGTATAACAGGGTAATCCGTCGGCAGCGATACCATAAAAATGGTAGTCGTTGATTTCCCTTACTGCGGCTACGGGAAATAACTTTTCTTCCGGCTGCAGAAAGGCAGGTGTGCCATAATCTTCGAGGTTATATCGAAAGCCTGGGATATATTTTTCGGAGGAGACGCGGGTTTTATATTCTTGCAAACGATCAAACTCATGAAATGCCTGTTTCCATCGGGATAGTAGGTGCTGCTTCAGTATTTCCAGGGACATTCTTCTACAATTTGAATAAAAATAATATTTTAAATGAAAAGATGCTACTTGCTTTGTTCAATTGGTTTACAGGATATTATAAAGCCCGCCAAAAAGTATAAACATTCTGGCGGGCTTAACAGGAATAATTATGACTCCTATCTATTCAATTTTAAATGGTTGTGTATAGATCTGCTCTCCCACGCCAGCTGTTTTAACGCCTATACGGGCGTAGAAAAAAGATTCCCCCGTCAGGGTAGCAGGAATAGTCGCCGTGATAGTAACAGGAGCTGTAATGTCGCCTATTTGACTCGCGCTTAGTGCTGTTGCCTTGAGATTATTAACGCCATCTACGATTTCTGTTTTCCCAAGGTACAGCGACGCTGATTCCAATGGCTGTGATGCATTGATCCTTTCGATTGAGAATGTGGCGGTTACTGTTGTTCCGGTTTTGCTGGCTGTGGCATTTTTGATAATGAAATAAGGCTGTACCGGCACTTCTATTGTCGTTCCACCTTTTACTGTAACATCGATGGAGTCTGTATTATTTACCCATGGACCATTACCTGGCAACCTTACCAGTTTATAATTGCCATCAAACAGGGAGGCGGAGAAGGAGCCGTCCTGCGCTACGTATACCGGGATCTTGGTAAACAACTGGAAACCGTGTTGCCAGAGTTCCAGCTGTACGCCATTAGAGCGCACTCCTATCGCCTCTTTATTGTAGATCACTTTTCCGGAGAGGATCGATGTTGGCTTTTCATAGTTATCCTTTTTACATCCAATCACCAGTATGCATAACAGCATGGCGATGAAAGAGGATGATAGTATCTTATTCATATTGTGCATGTTAACAGGTTAATGAAAAGGGTTCTTGATGATCTTCGGATTGTTGTTCAACACCGACTGGTTAATAGCAGTATAGTAATTCCCCAGCTGGAAGAAACGGGGCGCTCTGAAACGGGGAGCCACCATTTTCACGAAGACATATTTTCCGTCGCGGTCGGCATCACCCGGGCGTATTACGCGATAAGGATACAATGCGTAGATCATTGCATTGGGATTGGAGGCATCTCCGTTCCATACTTTATCTGCTATACGCCAGCGTTTCAGGTCCCAGAGGCGGTGATCTTCAAATGCCAACTCTACCCTGCGTTCATTTTGTATTCTTTCTATGGTCAGTGATGTGAGGCTGTTAGGTGCGAAACCTGCTCTTTCACGCAGTGTATTGATATAAAGCAGTGCATCTCCTGTCTGGCCCAATTCAAACGCTGCTTCCGCTGCATTCAGGTATATTTCACCCAGGCGGAACCATACCCACCAGACATCACTTTGAATTCCCCTGGTACTTGTTTTATCGTTCGGATCGATGAACTTCCTCATATAAAATCCTGTATTCGATACTTCCTGTATGGAACGATGGGGGCCTGAAGAACCGGTTAGCATTTTACCATCACTATAGGTGGTACCGAGGTCGCTTCCTTCTACCACATCATAGGCGTTACGGCCGCTGTTCCACACCATTACACCTGCCTGTATAGCGACTGGCAAGCTTTTAAAAGAGGTGCCGGGATAAATGACGGTACCATATAAACGTGCGTCTTTGTTGGCGAAGATATCAGACAGCTTGTCGTAGTAGATATAATCGCTGTTATCAGGCGTGCGTGTTTTCAGTGCGCCGTTTGAACCATCTTTATATTCAAAACTTTCTACCAGGTTCAGGGAAGGCACTACTGAAGAAGAGCCCAGGTTATCTTCCCTGATACCGCGGGCGATATTATCATATGAAAACCAGTGTTTACGGGTGGGCAGCAGGTAGTCTTTTACAAAAATCACTTCACGATTGGTAGCCTTTTTTGTGACGGCTTCGTAGAAGTTTTCACCGGCATCAGGGTTGTTCCTGTACAGGGTGTAAGCGCCGCTGTTGATGATCTCTTTGGCCGCATCAAGCGCCTTTTGATAATAGCCATTCGCCATACTGCCGGGTATCCCTACTTCGCCACCAGGTGTTGTAATAGGCACGGGCATGAGGCTGTTGTATTTTGCGAGAGAACCTGCGTACAACATAGCGCGGCTCTTTAACGCTAATGCAGTGTATTTGTTAGCACGGGTGATGCTGCCGCCATTGCCTAACTGATCTTTGATAGCATCTATTTCAGTGGCGATGAAATCATAGACTTCTGATTCCTTTGCACGGGGTTGTTGCAGATCTGCTACATTACCGGAATAGTCGTATATGAGCTGTTTCGTTACCAATGGAACTCCTCCCATTCTCTTTACCAGGTTGAAGTAATTGAGCGCACGCAGGAAACGCAGTTCTGCGGAGTACTGTTTCTTCGCATCTGCAGAGAGGCTGACACCGTATTTCTCAATATTCTCTAACGCCAGATTGATATCACGGATGTAGGTATAGTTCCAGAGATATGATCTGCCAAAGCCATAGGAAGCGATATTATTACGGCCGTCTTCATTAGATTGGCCACTCCACATGGCTTCATCATAGTCAGCCGTATTGCGCCACTGGAATAAGCGTCCGTCGGCGCCGTCATTTACATCTACCAGTCCTGTTTCAGCAGGGATCCTGTCGTAGAAATTAGCGAGTAGTGCCACGATCTGTTTAGGGTCATTCCAGACCTGTTCGTCAGATAAGATCGTGCGTGGCTCCCTGTCCAGCCAGTCTTTCATACAGCCTGTGAGCAACAGGGTCAGGAGGCAAAGCGTATATAGTCGTTTCATATAATAAGCATTAAAGAAGTCTTAGAAGGATACGTTAAAACCAAAGTTGTAAAGGCGTTGCTGCGGGTAAACCAATCCGTTGGTGGAACTGATCTCAGGATCAATTTCATATTCCTTCACGTTATCGATGGAGAACAGGTTTGTTCCGTTTACATATACACGCAATGCAGAAAGGCCAACACGTTTAATCAGATCTTTGGAGAAGTTGTAACCCAATTCCAGGTTCTTCAGCCTGAGATAGCGCACATTGGTAATCCAGAAATCGTTTACGGCATAGTTCACGTGTGTAGTATTGTCTTTCCTGATAGCTGGATATTTACCACTGATCCATCTGCTGGTAGGATTGTAAGGATCTTCCCTATGCCAGCGGTCAGCCAGCATATATGCGGGAGACGAGCCATTGTTCTGGAAGGGATAACGTAGCTCCCAGTCACGCAGGAAGGACTGCATAGCAGCGCCGGCAAAGTCAAAACGTACGGTGAAGCCTTTATATGCGACACTACCATTGAGGCCAAAGCTTACATAGGGTTGTGCGCCTTGAGCGTAACCAATGGGACGTTGATCAAGACCATTGATGATCTTATCGCCGTTCACATCTTCATATCTGAAATCTCCTGGAAGTTCTGTGCGGTTGCCTCTGCCATCATTATCAATATCATAGGTCTTAATCTCTTCTTCCGACTCAAAGCGGCCTATTACATGATAGCCCCAGGTAACATTTGACCAGCGGTTTTCAATGGAGCTGCGGTATTGATCCCAGGCATTACCGAAACGTGGTTTGTAGGTACTCACTGACCTTAATCTTGCATAGGTGGCATTTACAGCCAGTGAATAATCTACCTTACCAGATTTTCCTGTGTAGGATATCATCCCTTCAATACCACGGGTGGCATCTGTATTCAGGTTGGCATTGGGTAATGAATACCCTACTTCACTAGGCAGCAATACATCATAACGGGCAGCCGGCAAGCCGGAACGACGGCGTTGAAATACATCAAACTGACCGCTGATGTGATTATCCCATACCGTGAAATCTATACCTGCGTTAATGGACCTGTTCTTTACCCATGACAGTTCAGTTACCGGTAATCCGCGGGGTCTTAAGCCGATTACATAACTGCCATTCATAACAGCACCTCCATTGTTGAAGTTATATCCGGAGAGATAACTGAATGCGCTCGGCGGATTACCATCTGAGAAGCCTATTTCACTTCCGGTTTCTCCGTAAGAAGCTCTTATCTTCAGGTCATTCAGTGCATTGCCGAAACGGCCCTTCAGCCAGGGTTCTTCAGAGATCCTCCAACCGAGAGATACGCCTGGGAAGAAACCCCATCGTTTACCGCGGGCATAGAGGTAAGAACCGTCGTAGCGGCCTAATACTTCAAGGAGATATTTTGACTTGTAGTCGTAGTTGATCCTGCCGATATAACCGGCTCTTGCTTCCAGCGACCATTCATCTGAGAGGTAATCCTGTTCCACCAGGTACTGTGTAGGTACATAGTTATTGGTGGGGATGGTGTGTACTACATAATAAGAGTTGTCGTAGTCAGACAATTCATATGCACCTACTGCGGAGATGTTATGATCGCCGAATTTTCGGGCAAAGCTCATCTGGAATTGCGCATAACGGGAGATCACGTTTCTCTTATGTCTTTCTCTCCATGGGTTCTGGTTACCGAAGCCGGGCTCTGTGTAGTAGCTGTCTGTCGTAGCGTTGTATTTGTACGCGTTCCAGGTATATTCGAAACCGTCAAATTCTTCATTGAGGAAATTATACGAGTAGATGCCTTTGATACTTAGTCCGAACGGTAAATCGTATTGTGCATTCAGGTTGACGTTCATTCCTCGCCACCATTCGTCTACATAACCGGTTACATCATCTCTGTAGGTGACAGGATTGACGTTTACATTGTGTGTCTGGTTGATGTACTTCGGATTATCATTGGCATACGGACTTTCTGTGGGCCACATACTAAAGATACTCAGGAATGGGTTGAAGTAGTCGTCCAGTCCGGGTACACCTACGTTATGTCTCTTTTCCAGTCTGGCGCTGATCTGTGTACCGACTTTCAATCCTTTGGCCAGGCTACTTTCCAGGTTCGCCTGCAGGTTGGTACGTTCAAAACTGTAGTCTTTGATTACAGCGTCTTGTTTCAACCGGCTGACAGACATATAATAACTTGAGCGTTGTGAGCCTCCGGAGGCATTGGCGCTGATATAGTATTGCGGCACATTGGGGCGGAGTACTTCTTTGTAGTAATCGTAGCTCTTGTATCCTTTTTCCGTACCCGCTTCCCACTTTGACAGTTGATCGGGGGTGTAGAGCAAGGATGGATCGCGTCCCAGGTTTTGTTCTGATTCCAGCAGGGCGCGGACGTATTGTCCGGCGTTGGCGGGATGAGGATACCTGGTGAAGTTCTGGAAGCCGTAATAACCAGACAGGTTGATGTTGGGCTGTTCATTCTTCCGTCCTTTCTTTGTTGTGACCAGTACCACACCATTGCCGGCTCTCAATCCGTAGATAGAGGCAGAGGCATCTTTCAGGATGGTGATATTCTCTATATCGTCCAGTCCGAGGTTGTTGAAGATGTCTTGTCCCGAGCCGGTGGTGAACCCAAATCCGGTTGTCGCTGTGCTGCCGGTATAAGGTATACCATCTATTACGAAGAGCGGACTACCGAGGTTACGGATCTGGATATTCGTTCCGTTCCCTGGTCGTGAGTCAGTAGCACGGGCCGTAATACCGGGCATTTTTCCCACTAAAGCAGCGGAGGTGGTTGTTGATGGTGTTCGTACCAGATCGTCCGATTTAAGGGTGCTGACGGCCCCTGTTACGGATGCTTTTCTTTGGGTACCGTAACCGACTACTACGATGTCGGTAAGGTTACTGGCTTGTGAGGTGACGGTTACCTGTAATTTTGTTTGATTTCCCAGCAGGACTTCTTTTGGTTGGAAGCCTACGATGCTGACATAAATTGTTGTGCCGGGCGTGGCTTGAATAGTGAATGAGCCGTCGTTTTTTGTTACCACTCCTTTGTTACTGTTCCTTACTGCGACGGTGGCTCCCGGGATGGGGATGCCTGTAGAATCTGTTACTGTACCAGAATAAGTGATTGGGTTAGCCTGCTGCGCAATTCCCTGGGTATAGGCAATGAGCAGCAGCGCTAAGAAAGCGTAAAGCGTTTTCATAACGATGGGTTTTAGTTGGGTTTCGGAGATTTGTTTACTACACTAGAGGTCCGGACCGGTCAGTACTCCCGGTGTTTTTCATGCTAACAGTGAAATTCATTATGAATATAGTATAATTGTCATTATTACAGTTATTTTTCTTCTTCTTTTTTTGCTTGTTTTATTTATGTGAAGTAGTGTCGGAGGGCAGTAATGTGCGGCGCTATTGAGTGTTGTCAGGCGGATAGGATTCTATTATGCTAAGGAGCGCATAGGGTTCATTTACGCTAAGTAGCTTCGGTTTCAGTACGGGATGGCGGTCGGCCCGCCATTCCCATCTGAAACCGCCTGCTACTTTCGCTGTCCCTATTACTGGTTGGAGGTCCGCTCCTTTCGTGTTTATTTTATTTTATTTTGTTTTGTATTGTTTATTTCCATGCAAAAACGGCATAATCGGCAATTCCGGCAATAAAGTACGCTTTAAACCCGGCTTTGACATGACGCTGATACGGCGTATCCATGAAGTGTCTATATTCGTAGTAGCTATTCTAAACCTAAAATTTTTACCTTATGGCAAAGTTTGTGGGAGGTCCTCCGCCTTTTATAGGGACCAGAGATAATGTCACGATATATCTGATGAACGGGGAGTATTTTATCCGTTCTAAAAGTTCGCTTACGGGGAAGCGTGTGAAGCGAGATCCGGCGTTTGCAAGAACGATGGAGTATGCGGGTTGGTTGAAAAAGGCGTCAGTCATTGCTTCACTTGTTTATAGACAGCTACCGGAGAATGGAAGGGTGTATAAACAGTACAGGGAATTGGTGGGAAAAGCGATGGGACTGCTAAAAGAGGGGCTTGATGAGGATGCTGTATTGATATTATTGGAAGCAGCTTATTTGCCGGATCATTTAGCTGACTATTTGCCTAATCATTTATCTGATAATTCATCTGACAATTCATCTGATAATTTGCGTGAGGAAGACAGCATGTTTGTCAAATGTCCGGGGTTGGAGAAATCAGGTAAGATAGGGAATGACGATGGCCGGAGAGGGATTGTTTTATATAAAGTCTTTGGGAAAGATGTCTTTGAGAAAGATGCCTTTGCAAGGAGGAGGAAGTCTATTCGTAGCCGACGGCTTCAGGCGAGAGTGAAACTGCAGCCTGCGACTATCAAATTCCTGCCTTATGACGGTTAAAACGGTCAATAAAAACACTCAACTCCTTCATGTCATGATTTATCCGGTGAAGGATCTTACCTTCTTTTATGATATACATTGAATAAAACGCTTTGCTCTTGCCAACCCGAGGGATATAATAAAGCTGTAGCGCCACTTCCCTTATGCTAAAGACGTCAGTTTTCCTGCTGAAGAAATTCATACTTTTCACGATCAGCTGTTGGCCTTCAATATCAATTGAAAGATAAACGCGGAAAAGCATATAAGGCAGCGTCATGGCAGCAAAAAACATCAGTACAACATACAAGTTAACCTTGCCTACGCAGACGCCTACCAGCGTCCCGATGATGATCCCCAATACGATCATATAGAAGGTATTATAATGACTTCGGGCGGTACGGAATTCCATAGATACTATTTCATAAGTTGCCGCTAAAGTAAACAAAATAATCGGCCCCAAATCCCGTTTTAAATGCGCATGCATCGGTCTATTGACTGCAGATCCGTCTCAAAATAACCTATATCAATTAAGACAACCATATATCTACAGTGAATTAATACTGAAACTATTATAAGCCAACCAGCCTTCTGTGAGCACCGTATTTTCTATATTTTCTCCGTACTACTTGCCCATTTCAGCTGACTTCACGTCCTTTGATATTACCACGGATGAAAAAATATTTCCACGTTCCTGATACTGAGCGGTCCGGCTAAAAATCCATGTCTCTAAATACCTACAATAATGAGAAAACCCGTTTCTTTTCCCTCGAAAGCGCGGTATGCCGCGTCCATTACGCAGGCTGGTCCTGCCAAGTTCAAGTACCACAGGAAAGTTCCTGGCTGGTACCAGCTTACTCTTTTTATGCTGCTCATACCCTGTATGACTTCCTTTGCACAGAGCGATGGACTTCCCCGCGGTGCATACCAGTTGCCTTACACGCGCTATGAAGCAGAAAATGCGACACTCGACGGTGGTGCAGCATTACAGCAATCACCTCAATTTGTTATGACTGACATTGCATCAGAGGCTTCTGACCAGAAGTATGTAAGCCTCAACAGTAACAATGCCAGCGTTGAATGGACGCTGACACAGGCAGCCCAGGGCGTCACGCTTCGTTTTACCATGCCCGATGACAATACCGGCGCAGGAAGAAGTGGCGCACTGGGACTGTATGTGAACGGTACCAAAGTGAGGAACATCAATCTTTCTTCTTACTGGGCGTACCAGTATTTCCCGGCGGCCGATCCTGTGCAGACGCCCGGAGGCAAGACCTTCATGCGCTTCGATGAGGTGCATTTCCGGCTGGACAATGCGCTGAATGCGGGTGATAAACTCAGCATCCGGAAAGACAATGGAGATGCTATTACCTATGGCGTTGACTTCGTTGAACTGGAGCCTGTACCTGCGGCATTGACTCAGCCAGCCAATTATCTTTCAGTGACAGATTATGGCGCTGTTGCCAACGATCAGACAGACGATTTTGCTGCCTTTAATGCATGTATTGCTGCCGCGTCGGCGCAGGGCAAACACGTGTATATTCCGGCTGGTCGTTTTATGTTGAGCGATAAACTCGCATTGAA
Organism: Chitinophaga filiformis; assembly: GCF_900102545.1. Classification (GTDB taxonomy): domain Bacteria; phylum Bacteroidota; class Bacteroidia; order Chitinophagales; family Chitinophagaceae; genus Chitinophaga; species Chitinophaga filiformis. The sequence goes on from NZ_FNBN01000002.1 coordinate 945,000, forward strand.
TGTCCGCAATATGAAGATCCAGGGGGCTGGTATCTGGTATACGGAAGTGTATTTCTCGACCGACAAACAGTTTTATGGTGGCTTTATGGGGCGGGCCAGCAATGTGGAGATCTCCAACTTTACGCTCAGCACTATCAATAATGACCGTCTGAAATATGATGAGCCCAATCCAAGGCTACCGGGTGAGATGTACAAGACCTATAAGGGTTTTATGGGTACTTATGGTACCGGTTCCCGGATACATGATATCTGGGTGGAACACTTTGAGTGTGGTTTCTGGATTGCCGGTTATGATGAACCGTATCCGATCGATATTACCAGGGACCTGGTGATTTCGAAGTGTCGTATCAGGAATAACTACGCGGATGGCGTGAACTTTTGTCAGGGTACTTCCAATTCCGTGGTAGAGCAGTGTAGTGTGCGCAATAATGGTGATGATGGTCTGGCAGTATGGCCGGCTAATGTGGCAGGTAACAACGAGAGCTGTCGCAATAATATCTTCCGGTATAATACCATTGAGAATAACTGGCGTGCTGGTAGTATTGCGCTCTTCGGTGGTACCGGGCATGAGATCCATCATAACTATATCAAAGATGGTGTGGGTGGTTCTGCGATCCGTTTTACCAATGATTTCCCTGGGTTTACGTTTGAATATCCCGGAAATGTGATCAAGGTGTACGAAAACACGATGACAGGTTGTGGTACCAGTTACGACCTGTGGAATCAGAAGAGAGGCGCTATTGAGTTCTATGCGGGTGGTAGCGGCATATTCAACATGCAGTTTGATAATAATACGATTCTTCGTTCCCAGCGTGATGGTATACAGATCTATGGGAATAATCTACATCATCTTGTATTTAACAATACAACTATTGATGGTACCGGATTGGATCCTGTAGTGCGTGACCTTCCGGCAGATGTGTATGGAGGTTTCGGATTGTATGTACAGGCAGGTTCGCAGACTGCTACGTTTAACAACCTGACAGTTACCAATGCGGAGTCAGGGGCGTATATCAATCGTAATACCAATTTCCAGTTGATTATACAGAACATTAATATTCCTGTATCAGGTGTTGCGATAAAGCCTGCAAATGATACAACGCTTACTGAAGGACAGACCTTGCAGCTGACAGCGGATATTATGCCCGTAGACGCTACCAATAAGAATGTGACCTGGAGCAGTTCCAATACATCCGTAGCTACAGTAGATGCAACGGGTAAAGTGACTGCTTTGGGATTTGGTACGGCTAATATTACGGTGACTACTGCCAGTGGCAATTTTACAGCTACCAGGAAGGTAAGTATTCTGCCGGGAGTAAATGTAATTGCGACGATTCCTAATGCTTCCGAGAATGGTACGGCGGGCAGATTTACAGTTAGTACCTCTTCCCTGTCGCAGAGCATCAATGTAAAATATACTGTTGCCGGTACGGCCAGTGCAAGCGATTATACGGCTAGTCCTGCGTTGAGTGGTACTGTTACTTTAACACCAGCGCAGCCTTCTGCCGTCATCAATATTACACCGGTAAATGATGCGGTGTTTGAAGGTCCGGAGACGGTTCGTTTAAGCTTACAGAAAGACGCATCCTATAATCTGGGAGGTGATACTGTTGCAGTGATCACTATTGCAGATAATGATAATCCACCTTGTGTATCGCCTGTGATAGCGCAGGTATCAGGCACTCCTCCGGTAATTGATAATACGATTGACGGCGCCTGGGCAATTGCTCCTGTGCGGAATATCAGCAATGTTGTATTGGGTGGTCTCCCGTCTGATTACGCCGGTAAGTGGAGAGCCATGTATGATAATACCAATCTTTATTTGTTGGTAGAGGTGAATGATGCTACAAGGATCTCTGATTCCGGTAGCAGTTGGTGGGAAGATGATGTGGTAGAGATATTCATCGATGGCGATAACAGTAAAGGAGCTACTTATGATGGAGCGAATGACTTCCAATTGGGCTTCCGCTGGAATGATAATACGGTGCATACGGGAGGTAATTCTGCAACGAGGACTACCGGTATCAACTTCAGGCAGTATGCTACAGCAACTGGCTATAATCTTGAAGTGGCTATTCCGTGGACGACTATTGGTACTACTCCTTCGCTGGGTAAACCCTTGGGACTGGATGTACAGATAGATGATGATGATAATAACGGTACACGTGATGCACAGGTTGCATCATTTGCAACGAATACCACGGCATTCTCCAATCCTTCAGTATTTGGTACTGTTTATCTGACAACCTGCAGTGGCTCTCCTAATCAGCCTCCTGTAGCGAATGCAGGCTCGGATGTTACACTGGCAGCTAATACTACGACTGTAACCTTACAGGGCACAGGATCTGATCCGGAAGGTAATGCTGTTACCTACAGCTGGACAAAAGTGAGTGGTCCGGCGGTAACGTTCAGCAACGCTGCGATTGCTAATCCGGTTGTTTCCGGGCTGGCTAATGGCAGTACTTATGTATTCCAGTTGACAGTGAGCGATGGCAGTCTGACGGCCAGCGACCAGGTACAGGTGACAGTAGGTACGGTTACTGATCCTAATCAGCCGGGCACTATACAGGCTCGTCCGGCATCCGGTACTATTACGGTGAATGGCAGTCTGAGTGAAAGCAGCTGGAACCTTTCACAGACTATCAGTAAAGTGACAACGGGTTCTCCGAATAACACCGCTACTTTTGGTGTACTCTGGGATGCCAATAACCTTTACATTGGCGTCAGGGTGCTGGATGGATCATTATATTCAGACTCTCCTGATTCGTGGGACAATGATGCAGTGGAGATATTCATCGACGCGAATAATAACAAGCTGAGTGTGTTTGATGGAAAAGATAATCAGTTCATCAAGGCATATAATAGCAGTTCCTTGTTTAGTAAAGTAGCTGTCAGTGGCGTACAGCATGCGTATGCAGCTATCAGCGGAGGTTATACTGTTGAGATCAGCATTCCATGGTCGCAGTTGGGTATTACGCCATCGGCGGGAGTATCCTTTGGTTTTGATGCGGGTTATGATGATGATGATAATGGAGGAGCGCGTGATGGTCAGGCGGTATGGTTTGGCAACTTGTACAACTATGAGAATACATCAGGTTATGGTACTGTGGTACTGGCCAATGCAGCGGCAGCTGGTACGATGGCTGTTGCAAATGGTGCAGTTACTACAGAGAAAGCACCAGAGATCCGTATCCTGCCTAATCCCGCGACAGACGGACAGGCGAAGATTATGATCTCCAATCATAGTGGTAAAGGGTATGTGTTTGTGTATGATCTGAATGGTAAGCAGGTGTATACAGCCAAAGCGCAGGCTGAAGTACGGCTGAATCTTCCGCAGTTACCTAAGGGAGTATATGTAGTGAAATATGTGTCGGGAGAGAAGGTGATCACGAAGAAATTATTGATACAGTAAGATCGTCATTGTTAAAAAAGAACGCCTGCTTCGGGAACGGAGCGGGCGTTTCTGTGTATGTATCGATATATGCTGAAGGTGCCTGGCCTTTTGCCATAGCACCTGGAGCTGGAGGTGTAAACAATAGAGAAGACCGGTATAGGGATATGGGACAGCCCCATTGTTTATCCTTCTATGTTTGGAACAGTTGCAAGTGCGATTGATTTTGCTTTCGCTTTTCTTCTTCCACGGAAGAACAGGTAGAGGTTAAAGAACAGCATTACTCCGAGGTAGATGCAAAAGCCGCCGATCTTGGCGCTCAGGATTTCCAGCAAACTTTGCTGATTGCTGACAGCATATGATATTTCCATTACCCAGAAGGCGAATCCCAGGTTGAGCAGGTAGAAGCCTGTCTCAAACAATTTATTGGTAGCGGTAGCGATATCGGCTTTACCATGGAATATATCCAGCATAAACACCTTGCTATTTTTAAACAGCGTATGCGCTACATACCATGTGAGGACGATCACTATGGGCAGATAGATCAGGTAAGCGATGAAGTTTAAAGGCGATTCCATACAACAGTGTTTTAAGAGTGAAGAATTGATTGATTACGTTTACTGATGAGATATATCACGAACATGTTGAAGTAGTGCATGATGGCCAGTGTAAGCACTATTTTTCCGGTCATGACTGTTACGGATGACAACAGCGTTGTCCAGCTTGTGATCGTATCCCAGGTGCTGATCATCAGCGCAGCATAACCCAGGTTTACCAGGTAATAACCGACGAGTAATATCCGGTTAATGGCATCGGTAAAAGAGACGTCGTTATTTAACAGACCAAGGATAAATACCCTTCCGTTGCGGTAAAAAATAAAGCCCACGCGCACAGTTATCAGGTATGTGATAAAGAGATAAATGATGTAAGCGAGTGTGTTCATACCGGGTACATTTTTAGGTGACTGGCAGAAGTTGCTTTTGTGATACAAACCTATGTATTAATATTCGAACTTTCAAAATATTCTGAAAGTTTAAGTTGCAATAAAAACATAAGTAGTTGATATCGTGATAAATAATTTTTTGAAGGGTGTTGCCTGTTGGCGCAGTTCGCTATTTTGAATACCTTGGCTGTAAATACGACCGTTATGTTATCGACCCGACATCTGGTATTTATGGAAGTAGCCCGGGAGAAAAGTTTTTCCAAAGCCAGCGAGGTATTGTTCATATCCCAGCCTGCGGTGAGTGGACATATTAAGACGCTGGAGGAACAATATCAGACTAAACTATTCGAGCGGAAGGGATTGCATATAGAGCTGACGGAAGCGGGGCAATTATTGTACAAAAGACTGCTGACGGTAAAGACGATACAGCAGGAGACGGAATTTGATATTTCTGTTATGAAGGACAAGTTGCAGGCCAGCGGGATATTGAACCTCGGCGCCAGTACGACGGCGGCTTTGTATATACTTCCCCGGGTGATGTCGGCCTTTAACCAGGAGTATCCCAGGGTGGAGATCTCCCTGCTGAACAGGAACAGTGAGATTGTGCTGGATGCCCTGATCAACAAAGAGATCAATATCGGGGTGACGGAGGAAAAGGGCAAACTGAGCAATGTAACCTATCAGCCGTTCCTGAAAGACCAGATCGTAGCTGTTTGCAGTCATAACAATCCGCTGGTGAAGAAAAAGGAATATCCGCTCCGGGAGATCCTGAATATGCCCCTGGCGATACGTGAACGAGGCAGCGGCACCCTGGAGGCTATTAAACAGGGCTTAAAGAAGAGTAAGATCAACCTTGACGATCTGAAAATCAACGCTCGTCTGGGGGGAACGGAGGCATTGAAGAACTTCCTGGTAGAATCCGGTTGCGTGGGATTTCTTTCTACCCGATCTATTGTAAAAGAATTGCAGCTGGGTGAGCTTGCCGTCCTCAACTTTGAAGGACTCCGTATTGAGCGTAGTTTTTATTTCATCCAGCGAAAAGGGGAAACCAGTGAGCTGAATAAGCGGTTTATCAAATTAGCAAAATCTATCTATAACTAAATCTTATGGATCATAAGATTTCTATATAGCTTTCATTATAGCCTAAGGCATACATTTGTTATTCAAATGATTGCTTTTATGAATATCCTTTTTTATTACGAAGAATTGTATAATACCACTGCAGAAAGATTGAAGGAACTTGCCGGTATCTCTATACAACACAAGAATAACCTGCTGAAACAGATGAGGGAACATACCCCCTCCTTCCTGACTACCAGTACTGCTGATATTGATCTGCTGGCGAAGAAAGTAGTTGCTTCCCTGGGTGCGGTTTTATGTCCGGAAGCTGCTGCTGAATATGCTGGATTCAGTAAATTAACTGAACAGGATATGGCTGAAGAAGCGGAATAAACTACAGCCTCTCCAGCTGTCGTTTATAATCATACTGTAGGTCCTCGTGCTGTAGTGAAATAGACTTCTCAATCTTTTTCACCTGCTGTAGATAAAGTTTGGTCAGCGCAACGCTCTCCCCTACTTTAATGCCTGCTTTTTTGATCTTCGTACAGTAATAGAGTAGTAATTCTACCTCGGCCTGTTTAGAGCCGGTGTATTTGATATGCTTGTTCGTAGCGCGGAGTATTTTCCTTAAATGCTTCTTGACGAAATAAATATTCTGCCGGGGAGATTCGGCAAAGGCGGCATCCATCTCTTCTTTTACTGCTTCAATGTATGCCTGGAGGTCGTGGGATTCGAATAACAGGTAATTGAGCAGTTCCTTGTTCTCTTTCTTGAACTTAGCCAGACGCAGGCATAATTCCACCAGCTGTGCTGGTGGGACTTCCTGTAGTTCCTTTTTTAACTCATTAATTGTTGCTGCTTTCATGGCTATTCTCCGTAGAAGTCGATTAAAGCGCCGAAGTAAGAGTTACTCCATCCTTCTACGATGTCGTCGTAGGCTTCATCAGGGATGTTCGTATGCCTTAGCTCCACATCAGTGCCTTTTTTATTGGGATGCAGGATGATGGTAACGATGGAAGCTTCTTCCTGTTCACCGAAGTACCACTCCTGGACGATCTTCTTGTCTTCTTCGAATTCTAAGTTCATACCGACAATGGATTCGTCCCACAAGGCGAATTCAGTGCCGGGTTCAGTGGACATTTCGGCGGGCTCGCCAGTCCAGAGCTGGATGGTGGAGGGATTGGTGAGTGCTTTGTATAAGTCTTCCGGTGGCGCCGGGATGATGAAGTGCTTTTTGTAATCTTTCATGTGGTTGTTTAGGGGGCAAAGCTAAATAATTAACTGCACTATTCTAGTGTTTCATCTGCCACCACTTCAAAAGACACTCCTTCCGGGAAGTGATGTGAATATTGTCTTTCAATTGTACCAATACTTCCTTTACTCCCTTAGAAGGCTATCATCGGGATTAGCAGACAAATGAAAAATGTCGATCTCATTCGAACAAATCAGACCAATGGGCTCTGCTATTTTTCTTTCGCTTCGGTGGTGGTAGCACTGGATACTCTCGCTTTACCCAATTAGTATCAGCTGCCGGATTGATAGGATGGTCCTGTATTTCTGATCTGTCACTGGAACCGATATCGTCTGATTTCCCCGCATTACTACCATCACAAGCAAAGAAAAACAGGAACGTAAATAATGCCATTAATGAATATATACTTGATAATACCGCCCTTTTTTTGTGAGCTTGTTTGTGCTTATGCGCCCTTGCCATAATTCTGTTTTATACTAAATATTTACTCGTTTATAAAATACATATATTCCCTAATACAATCATGCCGGTAATACTCACAGGAATAATACTGATAATTTTTAAAATCCTAACCTCATTAATATATTCCTTCAAAAGACTGTCATTGGGATTAGCCGATAGAAGTTCATTATAATCAATTGATTTAAAGATCCAGGCGCCATCATATTGTCCTACGTAATCAAATAAGGTAATCTTTTTATTCTTATCTATCCAGCCATAATAAATGCTTTTTTTAACAAAAGTGAGACGGCTGAGAGCCAACACTAAAACAAGGCCGCAGACTAATTCAATTATAATCAAACATTGTTTCATTTTATTTATTTCTGCTTAGTTTACCCTTATTACGATTCGCTTCCCCGATCACATTTTTATCGACTCTTTGCAGGATGTTACCATATCTGTCTTTTATACAGATGACATAGATAGATTTTGGAACGGAGTCGTTCGGTATCAGGATTGTATCCTTCCCCGGGTTGACTACGGTATAAATCCTCAGACCATCTTGGTAAAGGTTGTATTCTATACCGTCTGCCTTTTTATGTACTTTACACCACGCTTTCAGCTCATCCCTTAATACATCCCTGAAGTACGGAGCAAGACCTTTATTACAGTCAACCTCACTATACCGGAGAATAATAGGTTTACTTTTAGCTTCTTCAGCCTCCGCCTGCGTGATAAATTCATTTTTCTGCATCAGGTCAATCACAACATTACGGCGCAGGAGAGAGAGATTTAAATTCCGGCATGGATTGTACAGATTTTTACCTCTTAGCATTCCGATAAGAGTAGCTGCTTCGTCTAAGGATAGATGACCGGCATCTTTACTGAAGAATGTGCGGGCGGCATTTTCAATACCTTCTATCTCGTCACCAAAAGAAACTGTATTGAGATAAAGGGCGATAATTTCCTGTTTTGCAAATTTACGTTCCAGTTTTATGGTGAGCAACCACTCCTGCATCTTCTGGAATGTCCTTTCAATAATATTCCCAGCAACATATACGCCGGCGTCACTCGCTAGTAATCCACGAGCCAGCTGCTGAGTAATCGTACCGGAACCATTTTTCGCTTTACCTATTATCAGATAAAAAGGGATATTACTAATATTGCTAGCTTCAATGCCGGAGAGATAATAAAACCGCAGGTCCTCCGTTGCGAGGAGCCCATTAATCACATCTTTCGAAATTGCATCGTAGCTAGAGTAGAAACAGTTTATCTGACAATATCTGCCTAATACTGCACCATCTTCAGCAATTATCTCAGATGCCAGCACGGATCCAGGGTTCTCTAAAGATTCTATTGATATCACATTTCCGATCAATCTGAAATTGATGAGTAATAACATTAGAAGGAAAATGCTCATTCTTCCCAAAGTTGTGATCCATAATATTTTAACTGATCTTCTCATACTTAATCTTTCAATTGATTCGCATGGTTTATTCTTGAAATCGCAATTATAACCACTGACACTACACCTCCCGAACCTACGCAAGCAAGGGAAATACATTCTCATTTCATCCAAAGCACTACTCCGAATAAAAAGTGATCCACCCATTAATAATTGCCACCAAAAGCAGTATACTAAAAATAACAGCAACTCCTACCGCTACACCCACCTTTTCTAGGACAGATCTTTTCCCTTTCTTCCGTCCCAAGGGTACCAAAGCAACCACTATTACCAAACCGATAAAAAAACAAATTGCAAAAAAAGAAGCGATAGCACCCCAACTCATCGATGTTAGTAAAGATGTATTTTTCATTACTGGATTGTTGTTACAGTTGTCATTTTGTTTACCTTACCCATTCTATTCGTATTGCGATCAATCTGATAACTGCCCGGGATAATAGTTTATTCCTTGTTGGTCTAAATATAGCGTAAGGATTTTACCTTCTTCCCAGTAAATGTGAATTTTTACTACTAGTTTTAAGGTCAATATAGTTACCACTTGTTCAACTATTGACTATAACTTTCAAGCCTAAAAAGGATGACAAGCTTTGAATAGTATCCATATATTCTTTCTCATAAAGGTCTCTTACAATAAATAATTTATGATTATCTAATAGTAAATAGATACCGAATAGTGCGGACCCCACTCTGTTTGCATATTTAATTACTTCAATATGATCCTTCTCACTATGAACCGAATAATTCTTTCCATTTATTATATAGCTATCTTGGCTTACCTTCTCAATACTTATGTCAATATTCCTCTTATACCGTACCATTAGGGTCACTAAAATTAATAGGATTATTGCTAAAGACGGCATAAGGACTTACCCCCATAGTTGGCTTGGGATCTAAGTTCCATCTTCTGGCAATCCGCGGATCATATTCCCAGAACATAGCTGTATAGCTATTCCTCTCACCCTTAATTTCATCACTCTTCTCCATCCCATTAAACCCATAGCGATAACCACCAACTCCCTGCCACACACTAACGAAAAGCATTATCCCAGTAAAGCAACAAGCGGGGCTGTAAACAGCCCCGCTTGTTGCTTTTAAAAATAACATTTAAAGTTGATCATATCTCTCTTTCAAAAGATCAAAAAAGGACTTCTCTATATCTGGCACTACAATACCGTAAGCATCTTGTTTACCAGTATAGCAAGTCCGCTTAAGACGAGGATCATTCGTATTAAGTATCCGCTTCAGCGCTTTTTTATTCTTCACCTGTTTCAATACAGACCAGCGGACAGAAATAGGTGAATGAAAATTTGGCCAATAATTTTTCTGATGATCAAAACAAACTTCAGTCAGAAAATAAGGTATTTCTCCCCTTCTATAACCATTTATACTATCGGCATATGTCGCAATTTGCTCTTCATTTAGAGCATCAGAACTTACCATTGGTGATGTAAACACTATCCTTTTCGGTTTAGCATTCTTATTAACGACAATGTTAGTATCAGATTGGCAAAAACCAGTTGACATCTTCAAAATCAGGATAATTATTAATGTTTCTCTCATAGGATTATTCTTTTAGTTTAACGCCGTTAATCATAATTGGTTTAGGGCTCACGGCCCTGCTATATTCTAATGGTAGTTTCTTACTTGCTTTGTCATTTGCGTCATTTTCGACCATATCATGTGGCAATATGCTAATCAAAGCTGTATTTTTCAATACCTGCTTCGTAAGTTTAGGAAAAACCTTATCTACAATATATCTATCTACATCCTCTATAGACATCTGCCGCCCTTTTTTTTGATTCCCTAAACTGATTTCTCACATCCTTAAGAACTTGATCTATTGGCCCCTTCAATTTGACTTGTTTATCATCAATCTTCATCTGATACTCAATAGGTATTCTTGCAGCTATCATTATTTGCTCAATGTGCCCCTCTTCATGTGTTTCTATTTCTTCAAACAAGCCGGGATTATCCTTGTAAATCGATCCACCTTTTGCAAGCATATCTGTATAATTCACCTTAACATTGACATAAACATCTATTTCTTGTTCTTCAGTTACATCATAAAAAAAGCCTATTGTCTTTGTGTATGCAAGATCATGTCGTTTAGCTGGCACACCTACATCTTCATAATTAGACGTCTTCTTAGGCAAAATTGAATCTCCATTAGGGTCGCTAAAATTAATGAGGGTATTACTAAAGATAGCATAAGGGCTTACACCCGTAGTTGGTTTAGTATCCAGGTTCCATCTTCTGGCAACCCTCGGGTCATATTCCCAGAACAACTCAGTATAAACTAATCCCCTCTCCCTTTATCTCATCACTCTCCTCCTGCCCATTAAACCCATAGTGATAGCCACTTAAGGCAATTTAGCTCCACCAAAACACTTCTACCATAATATTCAACGAAAAGCCGCTGAGCATAAATAGTCAGCGGCTTTAATATCATATTTAACTAATTTTAAATTCTATAAGCAGGAAAAAGGAATCACTATTTAGGAGACACTTAAAATTGGATACTCATTGAATACTATTTTGCTTATCCATTTCGGTATCAATCAAAGTCCCATTTTCATCCTTATCCTGCATCAACAATTCTGTCCTTCATGTTACATTCTTCATCTTCTCCCGACTAGCCCTACTTAAGACATCAAGAACACATCTCAGACTTTGTAATCTTTCATGAAAGCGGTTGTGAGGAACTAAGTAGGGGACTCTTAGGATAAGAAAGGAGTTCTGGTATTAAAACTCCTTTCTTATATATGATTTTACTTCTCAGATGAGCTAAAATATTTCCTAAAGGGATCCCTCCCCTTTTTTTCACAGGGTGCAAGAGACTGAGCAGCCCAGTTTATATGTCGAAAAATCGCTCCCCTACATTCCAAACTATCTAATACACGGGCAAATAACACGTAATCCTTATTATTCTTCAAAGGAGTAATAGTTGCTATCACATCCTTCTTCCCCGAAATCCCCTTCAGTTCCTTCCTATTAATAGCAAGATAGTTGACCTTCAAAAGACTTAAAGAATCTAATTCGGCTTTCCGAACCATATATAAAATATCAGATATACGTATTTTCACCAAAGCACCTGCGTGATGCTTTCTAAAAAGACATGAGCTCCTTCCCTTTAAGATAACTGCTCCCAGGTCCATTCGTACGACGTATGCATCTAATAATTTTAAATCATAAAAATGTTCCTTTTCTTGCGCTGCGGCCTTGTGAAATAGCAAGAATATACAACTCAGGCAAGTAAGATAAATCTTACTACTAAGGAGTCTTCTTAAGAAGCGGATAACCAAAGTATTTATCATCTTTTACTCTTTCCGTTTTTTTATTGTCAAATATAAAATCAGTCATTCCCGGATAACTTGGAAAAAGGTTTATTTTAGCGCTTCCTTGCGGAGTATCCAGGATATAATCAACGACTCCAAACTTCAAGTAATTTATTCTTTGTACATCGGACGTCGCAATGTTCTTCAAATAGCCCAATTGCGTTGGTACTTCGTATGTTTCCCAATAATCGTTCCTAATAGGAAGTGAATTAGCGACAAAAAGTTTCGCCTCAACTTCAAGCCGTAAACTTGCACCAGTTACCCATCCTTTATCTCCTTTTAGGAAAGGAAACTTTCCATCCAGAAATTGTTCCGCATGCTTTGTTTCTTCAAACAAAATTCCTGCAACCGGATCTTTTGCTCCATAAGCTTTCCCTGGATTCCCTATTGTAAGCGTAATATTTTCACCATCGAAAGAGGTAGTACCAGCTTTTGCATTTTCATCATATTTGTATATAAAATTGTCCACAGAACTATTTATTTTTTCATACATCTTATCAAACTCCGCATTATAGTCTCTAGTAAGTACCTCCTTCCCTTTTTTCAGTACTGTTTTACTTGCATATTTCTGTACCATATCCCGCGAAATATTATCCGCATATAATGCCGTGTCTCCGAATGGGTCCCTCATTTTGAGAGGACTATTATTAAAGCTCGCATATAAACTCACACCAATAACTGGATTAGGGTCCATGTTCCATCTCCTGCCTATTCTCGGATCATATTCCCAGAACAACGCAGTATAACTGTTCCCCTCTCCCTTTATTTCATCACTCTTCTCTTGCCCATTAAACCCATATCTATATGCACGACCAATAAGCGTTATCCCCAGTAAAACAACAAGCGGAGCTGTTTAAAACCCCGCTTGTTGTTTTCTACAAATAACATTTAAAGTTGGTCGTATCTCTCTTTCAAAAGATCAAAAAACGACTTCTCTATATCTGGCACTACAATACCGTAAGCATCTTGTTTACCAGTATAGCAAGTCCGCTTAAGACGAGGATCATTCGTATTAAGTATCCGCTTCAGCGCTTTTTTATTCTTTACCTGTTTCAATACAGACCAGCGGACAGAAATAGGTGAATGGAAACTTGGCCAAAAACTTCTCCGATAATCAAAACAAGCTTCAGTTAGAAAATAAGGTAATTCTCCTCGTCTATAACAATTTATACTGTCCGCATATCTCGCAATTCTCCCTTCATTTATTTCATCAACGCTTACCTCTTGAGATTCAAACACTATCTTTTTCAGTTTAGCATTTTTATTAACGACAACGTTAGTATCAGACTGACAAAACCCAGTTGACATCTTCAAGATCAGGATAATTATTAATGTTCCTCTCATAGGATTATTCTGTTAGTTTAACGCCATTAACTATAATTGGTTTAGGATTCACAGGCCTGCTATATTCTAATGCTGGCAGTTTCTTACTTGCTCTTTCATTTGCATCATTCTCCACTACATTATGCGGTAGGGTACTGATCAAATCAGTATTTACCAACACCTGATCCGAAAGTTCCGGAAAAACCTTATCTGCAATAAATTTATCTATCCCTTCCAAACCCATCTGCCGCCCCTTTTTTGAATCACTAAGCTGAGTTCTCACATCCTTAAGAACTTGATCTATTGGCCCCTTAAATTTGACTTGTTTATTACCGATCCTCATCTGATACTCAACTGGTATTCCTGCAGCCATCAGTATTTGCTCAATGTGGCCCTCTTCATGTGCCTCTATTTCCTCAAACAAGCCTGGATTATCCTTATAAATCGATCCACCTTTTGCAAGCATATCTGTATAATTCACTTTAACATTGACATATACATTTACTTCTTCATCTTCTCCAATTACATAAGAAAGGCTTGTTGTCTTTGTATGTGCAAGATCATGCCGTTTAACCGGCACACCTACATTTTCATAGTTAGGCTTCTTCTTAGGCAAAATTGAATCTCCATTAGGGTCACTAAAATTAATGGGATTATTACTAAAGACAGCATAAGGACTTACCCCCATAGTTGGTTTAGGATCCAAATTCCATCTTCTACCTATCCTAGAGTCATACTCCCAGAACTGTGCTGTATAATTATTATATCCTATCTCTTTCGAGTGCTCTTGCCCATTAAACCCATACCTATACCCCCCCAAACTCCACTTCCTATCCGGCTGCAACATCCCAAAAGGATAATAATCCTGCGCACTCAACACCTCCGCCTCATAATGATCTACCGCACTTCCAATCACCGAATCCACCACCTTATCAGAAATAGTCGCCAGTACGTTACCCAAATGGTTAGTCAACTCATACTCCTTCCTTCCCTTTTTCAGCCAGTTCGTATCGCTTGCTGCCGCTGTTACATCAGTTGCATCAATATCTGAAATCCAGATACCTAAACGGCTGCTACCATACAAATGCTGCTCTTTCCAATACTTCTGATTACCACCGTCCTTATTTCCATAGACAGCCAGTACGTTACCTTGCGCATCGCGTACATACCAGGTCTTCTCAACATTTCCGTTTATATATTTCTTATACACACGATTACCTGACGGGTCATATGCATATTCCAAAGAACTACCATCGGTTTTACCAATTTTCCTGATCTTTCCATACAAGGTCCACCTGACAGAATCTATTTTACCCTGCCTGTCATAAATCAAATTACCGATGTTGTCGTAAAGATAGTTATTCGCCTGCTGACTTTTCAAATCTTCCGTATAACTGGCATTATCAACAGCATCCGTCACCTGTGACAACCTATTATTCAACAAGTTACCAGCCGCATCACGTGAATAAACATAACTCAGCTGATCCATAGTCAACCCTCTCGCGTTACTACCATTCCGCAAGTAACTGAGGATGTTACCATTACCATCATAAGTGATTGCCTCCTTAAACTGATCACCAGCTGTTGCTGCACTCCACTCAGTTGCTCCGACAGTCAATGCATGCTGACGCATTCCTTTAAGACGGTTTAGCTGGTCGTATCTGTAACTATACCCCACCGGTGTCTGCTCTGCTACCCGTTTAAGCGCCAGCGTACTACGGCTAATGTTTCCATTAAAGAGATCCCTGCCTGCTTCTGTAGGCACTCCTACTGTCCAGCCTAGCGGGAAGGCTTTCGCTTGATTACTTATCGCCTTATAGTCATCTTTAAAATACTCCAGGGAATATGCATACGCATCCCGGGCGATACTGCTACGCCGTGTATTCTGCACACCATCCCCGCCGATCTCATCCTGCGGCGATAAATAGTTGCCGTTTACTCCTTTCAGCCAACCTTGTAAAGTATATGCGTAGTCAATACCCTGCACAAGTTGCTCATTACCAAGTTCTGTCCTGGCTAATGGGCCATGCAGGTAATAGTGGTAAGCAGCATCTGTATGAGGAACCTCAATTTCCCATCCATTTGAAGAAACAGCGTTAACACCTGAAACAGCCTTTGTCAGACGGTTTTCAGCGTCGTACTCATAGCCATACAGGAACTGATCTACCTTACCAGCCTGATACCTCACCTTATTGACCTTTCCACTTACAAGATCATACTGATAGTCAATCTGTTTGGTATCCAGACTATCAATCTGTTGCCATAAGGTTTTCACATTGCCTATCTGGTCATAACTATAATACGTAGCCTGCTGTGGATTTCCATTAGCATCTTCTCCATAAGTAACAGCGCTTACCCTTTTTCTCAGGTTATCCTGAACATCAGCAATCGCCGCAACGGTCTGCGACTTAGGAGCATCATAATAAGTCCGGGTAACCTGTTGCCTTGGATTTGTTCCAAATGCAGCCAGGGCATCGGTAGAAAGGAATGGCACTGTAACCGGAAGGGTAGCCTTTGTTTCACCAACTTCCGTAATACGTCCCTGTTCGTCATAGTTAGTGTAACTATAGCGGGAACTCAAACCTCCTCCCAGAGGACTAAGCTGCTCTGCATTCTGTGAAGCGACCATTCTACCCAGCATGTCATACCAGAAACGACTGGTGCCGCCGTCAGGCGTAATCTGTGCTTCAATCCCATTTAGCGACTGATATGCATAAGAAGTCGTCAATGTATGTTTCGGGAATACAGCTACGTACTGTGTCTCGTTAGTAGTCCCATCTGTTGTCCAATAACTTCCGGCCGCCGGGATACCAAAACGTGCCCAGGAAATCTTAGCACTATCTAATGCCGTAGCATAAGCCGGACTTAAGCCCATACAGGCATCGTCAGCGTTTGCTGATATCTCCTTCGCACTCAGCTTACGATTGAAACAGCGGACCTGCTTTAGTAAGGTGAGATTCTTTGGATAGACAATGCCTGTAGTACTCGACCGCACTTCCCATGGACAAGCGCCTGTAGGCTCCACGGTTACACGCGGACAGGATTTACCATTTACATATATCTCCCGGCTGTTTTTCTTAAGCCCATCTCCCTGAATCACAACATGTGTCCATGGTGTCAAAGGCAAAATACCTGTCAGTTCAGCAGTTGTATGCGCTGACAATACGACGTCTGCCTCCCCTCCTGTAAGAGGAGTAACAGTGTACACGTCAAAAGTCAGATACTTTCCGCTGATACACAGATTAAATATATACTTGTTCCCACTGGTCGTCGCAACCACCTGACCGCCTGATCTACTCTGATTGAACATCCACATTTCAAGCGCGGCATCTCCGGTACGATCAAAGACAGTTGTAAAATTCTGCAATGCAGTAGCCTCAGGTGTATTTGCAGTCGGACCACTATAATTACAAACGGTGCTTCCTATTCTGCGCACAGCAGATATCTGCGCAAACAGGGAATCATCCAGTGGATGCACACCTTCAGGCGGAACAGTTCTGACTAAATTTCCTGCCTGATCATAATAATAGAGTGTATAATGGTACGTCTGCTGCGGGGAAGTCAGCGATACCTTCGGCTTATTAGCACTGCAATAAGCGATATATTCAGCACGGAAAAGACGTTTTACCCCCTCAATATATTCTTGGTATGCTACATGACCAGCAGTAACCGCATCATCGATTCCCTGCATCATACATTCGTAATTGTCTGGCTTAACGCTGGCATACGAAGGATGATTACATAACAACATGGAAAGAGACGAATTCTTCGCTACTGTATCTCCGTACGCCTTATATTCTGCATAAGACAAAGTAAAGCCAAAGCGACTATTGAGAGCGTTAGCAAACATCACCTCGTAATTCGGATGATCGACTATCAGGCTATCGCCCATGATAGCAACGAAAGCCATTACTGCATCGATATACTCACTTGCAGAAATACAACCCTTTGCACCTTTTTCCATGAAAACAGGCAACTTCACCGACTGCTGAAGCAGGTAACGGCAGTTAGTACATCCTTTCTGCAGGAACTGTAACTCATCTCTTGTGATGTTCATCGCGGCTCCATACTTCTTCGTCAGATATACATAGAAAGAGTCTCCTGTTTGAGCAGCATTGTATTCAGCAGTCAATGTCGCCAAACGGTCGCATATTGAAGCATTAGTAGCATCAATCACCTTTTCAACGGCCTGAGGCTGGACGTCATACGGATAAGGCGCATCGATCAGATATGGATTGTAATCCATATTGTAAAAACCCAAAACGCCTTTCAGTACATCTGCGAAAGACTTGTAACCTTCCGCAGTAGCTCTATTAGCAGGAAGCGTAGTAGCACCATTCATATGCTCTGCGTCTCCGCCCAACTTGCAGACTTCAATCAATTTAGCTCGCACGGTACTTTTCTTACTCAAATATTTCAGGTTGTCTAAAAGCCCTGACAATGATCCCATCCATACGTCTGCCTGCGCCTCGCAATTCTGGTTAATCATAGCTGCCATTGCATCACTTACTATCCCTTTCAATGCCGTTGTATCGGTGGTAATGGGAGGGGTAGCATAGTTAATATTGGTTATCCGCGAGGTCTTATATGCGTACGCCCGATTACAGCCATTTGCGGGATTCGGAGAATCGCCATAACAAGTATCAATCTTAAATATCCAGTTATTAATTTGTCCATTCTCTTCAATTACAAATGCATGACGATCATAGTCATGAGTTATGTAGATCTGCTGAGCAGTTTCCCAATCAACTGGATCCCACGATACTAATGCCCGAATCGCACCACCTACAGGAGGAATGTGCCCTCTGTATGTGTAGGATACTTTAGACTTGCCATTCTCATATGGATAGGTAAGCCGCTCAAATTTATCCTCCCTGGCGTCTGTAGCACAGCTAAACGCCGTATCCTCTGCGGCTGTGCCACAATTAGTTGAGGCTATACGCAACGCGCTCAAAGGAATTGCTTTATTGACACAAAAAGCGGTAACGGTCGCACCCGCAGATAATGTTACTTGAGGTGATCCTATAATCAGATTCTTGTACTCATCAGGATAATAGATATTAACCGTTATTGATTTGGTTAACGCCGGACCTAAATACGTAACCCTTGCTATATAACCAGCAGAACAAGGGTTCGCATCTTTATCCAATATAAATTTCGATACATCCGGACAATCAATCACCGGATATGCCGAAGCCTTACCTACAACACATGCAGCACCGCAATATTGAGAAGTGTTTCTTGCCAACTGATAGTATTTATCTTTCAGCTCCAGATACTTCTGTCTATACAATGCCCACTCCCTGTCAGAAATACGACAATCCTCCTTAGGCACACAGTTAGACCAATTATCTGCCTCCCTAACCGGTATGTTATTAACATTAGTCGAGCCAGTGTAGTCCGCACAATAAAGCATGTAATCAACAAACTCCGAAAGCGTTCCCAATGGCGCATTCTGGGTGCCGGCAACATTCTTCGAATAATTTGTCAGATCATCAACAAATGCCGATACAAGATTATAGCCCTTTCCACCGCTTAAAAAGAACGGATCATGATTTACCAACCAACGAATACTATCCCTATTATAAACCGCGCCTCTCGAGTTTGCAGGTATATCTGCTACCGTTTTCGCCAATGTACGTACCTGGTCATCCCATTGCAATGAGCTAACATTATCACGACAGAATTGCAATGCACAATACTCCGGATGATATTGAACAAAATAGGAGGCCCAATCGCTCTTCCAATATTTCACCAGTGATTGCAATGTAAATGCACTGTCATAAGGTGATGTAACCGACCCATCCTCCAGTTCAAACTGCTCCTGAATATAACGCAAGGAATCTTTCGGCAATGGTTTAAACACCTGCCGCCAGTTAAGGTTCAACACGTTAATAGAAGGCTCTACCGCATTGCTGCTGTCATCGAAGAGCGCATATTGCCCACCGGGACTTACATCCCTCTTCATGGTGTTCTCCAGGTCCGTACAAGGAGTAGATGTTGCACAAGTTGCCCTTAATGCAGCACACTGACTGGACAAGGAAGTATACAGGTTGTTAATCCATTTCGTAATAGTCGAATCATTAGCTGCAACGGTAGCACTATCAGTATCGGCTAATAAGCGTTCCTTTATACGTTGACTAAAGTCTGTCAACTCACCTAATGACTCCTTACAGGTAGCGCAATCATTGAAGCAGGAAATGAAATCTTTATTGAATAACGCATCACTGACAAATGTCCATTCCTTCTTCAGATTGGTATTCTTCGCAACGTAATTGCGCGCGTATGAAGTCACCGCAGCTTCAGGTATGCCCAATTCAAAAGTGATGAAGTACTCTCCAACATCCATTCTAATGGTATCAATCCCTGTAGAGTTAAACACCTCTTCATCACAGCTTCCTACCATACTTCCAATTTTCATTGGCGCTGTGTTTCTATAGATCACATTTCCACAATTGTCAGAGATCAGGGTATTCCCTTCATAGTAACAATTACTGCAAATGTTCACGTTGTTTTCAGCATATTTACTTATGAGCTGCTGTATATCCAATGTGAGCGTTACCTTCCCCGAGACAGCATTCATATAAGTAGCTGTAGCCGAAATCTTCATCTTCGAAGGATCGAACGAAAATTCACGGTTCATTAGCACGGTAGTCGTCTGAACAGTATCAGGTTTTGATGGCAATGAATCAACGTTATCAGGCGTTCCCCCTGCCAGCGCTGTTGCAATGGTCTTACCAGTAGCATCCTGGTAGCTGATGCTTATCTGACCATTCCCATCAATCGTCATATTCTTCAGGTAATGGCTGGCATACCCAACATCATTCCCAAACAACCTGTCCAGCTCCCACTGCTCCGGCTTACCATAAAAATATCGTGTAGCCTTACTGACAGCTGCATGCCCAGGTTGGAACAATTTACCTACACCTCCCTGCACACTTACACGCCCTGTATTATCTCCCGTATATCTTGTTACTGCAAAAGGATATCCCTCTGCATCCGGTATGTACTTATTCTCAGGCCTGGTTGAATCATCCTTAAAGTAATTCAGTGGTGAGTAATACCTGCCTGCTCCCCTCGCGTTGGATAAAGGAGCAGGCGTATTTATACAGTCACCTCCACTGCCATAAACATCTTTAAAATTATATTTACCAGTGTCCGAAGGATGCATTTCAGGATAATACCTGAGAACAGATGCGGTATCCGGCGCCGGAAGAATGCTCGCTAAAGGACGCCCAAACTCGTCGTATATAGTCTCCTGTACCACCGCTTTCTGATCACTGTTATTGACAGTAACTGTTTGCCTGTTCCGTAGCGTTCCATCGAAATAGCTAACTACCTCTTTCTTTTTCCCATCTTCCGCATACACCGCATTGTACTGCCAGTTGAGGTTATTCTGATGCCAGGGATTATCTGATAAATCAATAACACCTGCTTTCGTTATTCCATTCTCCTGGATCTGATACTGCCATGGGCCCTCCTGGCGGAAACCAGTACTATCCTGATATTGCACCAGTCGCATGCGGACTAACAGAAACTTCGAATTATGTACCAGGGAGATATCAAATTGTTCTTTCTGCACAGTGGCACGGCTGGCATTATTCCTGAACATTTTCTTCAGCTGATCTACAGTGATGCCAGATGCCAGGCTATCCAGCAGCCGTCCATTATCTGATTCATCATCAATGAAGGTCCATTCCACATCATATTCCTCCGCCCCGGTGATCGTGTTCCATAAAAGCGACACCGCATGTGGCTCCACAGGTGCGCCTGACACCCCCACTTTTTGTCGGGATACTACCGGAATTAAAGGTGTGTTCTGATCTAAATCATAAGAACGTTCGATCGCCACCTGGCTTGTAAGACGGAAAGCAGCGGGAAGAGGTGCTCCTAACTCGGCGCTTGTGATGTCATTCACTGTGATCCTTACCTTATACCCATACGAAAAGCGATGAGTAGCTGCATCCTGGTAGGCCACACCGGCTGTAGGATCATAGCTGATCCTCAGCTTTATGTGATCGTCGACACTCGGGTATACCTGGTCTGGTCCAGACCAGTATTCTACTTTCAGATCTATTTCACACTTAAATGCTTTAGGCAATACAACCCCTAAGTCATGATACAACCCGAAGATGATAACATTACTTACCGTCTTATTATGGATCTTCTGCCAGTCATATACACTGTTGAGGAACTTTTCATCCTTCAGCGACAGTGTATCTCCTTTTTTGATCGCACCCTGCAACTGGTTCTGGTAAGTCTCAACCGCATTGAAGGCCTTTGCCTGCAGCACACCGCAAAGCAAACAGGCGATCATCATCAGCTTCACCATTAATATTTTAGCGTAAACAGCACGCATATTCATTTTCAACATTGAGGTTAACATTAGTCTTTAATCAATTCATAACCTTTCAATCGTCCGGAAGGCACCAGCTTTCCGTTAGTCATCGTCACATACCGGTCCATCCGCAAAAGGTCCTGTCTCACCACTCCTGGTTCATAACTGCGGACAGTCACTTTTAACAATTTATCTTTTGACATGTCCTCCAGCTCCATCGGGTTTGGCATACGCATCACCGCACGGCGGATAACGCCTGTGCTGTCAAAAGAAACGCGGTATTCGCGACAGCTGACATGTTTGTTATTGACCAGCGAGATTTGTGTAAGAGAACCATCTGCGGTACGAGTCACATTGTATGTTTCTCTCGATAAGAAGGTCGCTTCCATATCGGGTGACATCCTTACCGGATTCACTACCTCTTTTGGCTCAGACACGAATATCTTCTTCATATCATGCGCTACAACAATGTAGGCGTCAGTCAATGAGATCATTTCATTATCACCCAACTGATAATACCCCTGATTGCCCTGCCGGGTATAACAGAAATCTCCCTGCATGTTATTATCCTTGTCGCCCAGATCCTGTGCATCCATTGTTCCTGCGATAGTAATGTAGGTAATAGTATCCCCCGCATGTAATAGCTTTGTCAACTCACTGAGGATGGCCTTCTGCTCTTTGCTATTTTCCTGAATCACAATTTTCTTCTCCTTTTTGGGAGGTCTGGGTCTGAACCATTCCCGGAAACCGGGAATAGTAGCAAACGCGCCTGAAGCAATCAGTAACACACCAACAGGTATAAGGATCTTTATATATTTAGCACTTAATTTCATGGTATAGCAATATTTTCACTAGTTAGCTTTACGATATGCTGAACGGCTTTCTTTAATTGTCATAATACCTCTTTCTGTCTCTTTCTTCACACGGATCAATGTACCCTCGTCGTCATACTCATAGAAAGTAGCATAGTTATTCTCATCCATTTCCGCCATTACACGCTGCGTCTTGTCGTCGTATGTGAAGGTCTTCAGCTGACCGTCATATGGGAAGATCCTGATATCATCTATCTTCACATTATTACCTCCCAATACAACCGTTATCTCTTCCAACTGATTGCCCAGGGTCCACGCTGGGATATCCAATGTACCCTCTACCAGCTTCCAGCCTTCTACAACCGCCTTCTTTCTGAGCGTCGTCACATCGTGATTATTCACTTTCAATGTAATGCCAGTACCAGGGCCGGATGGATTACTATCTTTTACCCAGGCAGAGAAGATATACTTATTGCCGGTCACGGGATTGAATCCTCTTAATCCGAGCCAGCCGTCCAGTTTCTGATAATATTCACCCTTTGCATTATTAGCGATGTAAATACCAGGTGAATGCTCATCCCTGAAAACATAAGCTTTCAATTCAATCGATCCATTCAACTTTAAACTATAGTTGCCACTATGTGCATCCTGATCATCCAGGTTATTCGCATAGTCGTCTCCCAGTGCATTTCTGATATTAAACTTATCTGGTTCGCATGGTCTTACATCTACACACTTATCATTGAACTTATAATCATCAAAACCGTCATAAAATATCTCCCGCTGACGCATGTTTGCCCCTACGGCTAGCGGCAGACTGGACTTGAAGCTATAACGCGCTGCACTGTAACGGTTCAAAGCATCCTTGTTCTCAAGATCCTGGGAATATTTATCATACATCGTCATTGTGTTTGATGTTACCCATTCAATGTTCGTTGCTATACTCCAGCCATTGTTGTATACCCAGAATGCATAGAACTTCCCGTAGTAGCCATTCTTGCGCAAGCCTGCGCTACCGGTAGGATTGGTAACCAGGTCCTGACCTGAGCGGCTGGTAAGCCATGCCATTTGTTTATATGGCAGCCAGTTGCCCAGGTAACCCATCAGATAGGGGTTTACTGCAACGTCGTGTGATATGCTGGCACATTGGAAAGTACCGGAACAAACATCAACAGTACCGGATGGACATGTATACCTGCGTTTAATGATCTGCCCTGCGCTATTTTTCACATAGGTATCAGCAGGTTTACCCCACATACCTATTGTAGTATATATTGGATTGTAGATGGTCTGTTTTAGCTCAGCGATTGTATTATCATATACCTCCACACCAACAGCATGCTTAGGGTCGCTACCAATCGCTTCAATAGTCAGTACATGCTGTCCTGCCGTGAGGTTAACAGGGAAGATCTTCCATTCTTCATAAGGGTATGGACCAGGATTAAAAATTCCCTGCCGGACTATAGACTTGATCAGAACACCATCCAGGTAAATGTATGCGCTGCTATGAGCACCGACGCCCATATAGTAGGTTTTGGTTGCTGGCACCTTCAGACAGGTGTTGATCCCTATTCGTGAATCACCGAAGTTTCCGTTTAGCCATATACCCGTAGCGTTTAATCTTCCACACCAGTTAGCCACCATGCTGACAGATGCATTTCCTCCTGACAAGCGGCTTGTGCTACCTCCTGTACAGCTGTCCGTTCCCCAGAAAGGATTCCTGGCTATATCCACAAGCTGATCATTCTCATTGTAGAACCTTGCTCCCAGGTGCGAATAGAGAGAATCTTTCGTTCCTGGTTGAACACTCAATGCCGTATCGGGATTCTCAACAGGCCCGTTAACCGGTACACAAGCCGTACCATCCGCACTTGGTGCATATCCCGGAGGACATGCCCCTTTCGCCGTTGAACCACAATCCGGAAAGCCA
The DNA here is from genome assembly GCF_900102545.1 of Chitinophaga filiformis. Classification (GTDB taxonomy): domain Bacteria; phylum Bacteroidota; class Bacteroidia; order Chitinophagales; family Chitinophagaceae; genus Chitinophaga; species Chitinophaga filiformis. Next base: position 969,289 of record NZ_FNBN01000002.1, read on the forward strand.
TTCATGACGCTGATCTCTTCACCATCAGGGCATATATAGTTACCATTTACGCGTTTCCCGTTGTCATCCAGTTCATACAGGTACACGTTAGGATCACCCTTCAGCCTGGCTGTTGAAAATATAATAGAAGGATCAATAGCGTCTTTATTACCGTTATACAGGGTGGTCATATCAGCGGTGTATATTTCTGCTCCCACTGTTCGTCCGTCATCTGCCCACGCTTCAACACGAATATTGTGTTTGCCGGCTGATAAATGGTACTTTACCAGGGCCCATATTTCATAGCTCTCTACACGAATGTCCTCAGACCAGGCAACCTTTACTCCATCAATAAGTATTCTTATTTTCTTGGTACCCCCGATACCAACAAATACATCCTTCTCAGTTTCCAGGGTCAGCAATTCCTCCGCTCCCCACCAACGGCTATCAGGTATTCCCTGCAACCAGATACCAACGTTATCCAGCTTTGAATGCCAATAGCCAGCACCACTTATACCTATATTGTTTGGATCATTAAAATTATAGAAATGTCCCCCTTGTTTACCATAGTCTGGTGAAGATCCTCCCGGCCTGATAGTATCTGTAAAAGCACTATTTGTCATACCAGGCTTATAACAAATACCATCCGCACGCTCTTCATAACCTTCAGGACAGCTCTTATAATTACAATCCGTTACCTGGCCCCAGGCCTCATCGTATAAAACAGCTGTTGCATTCAGAATTTTATATCCTGACAGGTCCTCATTACTTAAAAACTTCAGCTTATTATTGACAATCGGGTTCTCCAGACTTGTAATAGCAGTAGCAGGTGCTGATAGTATATTGCGATAACCTGAGCGACAAATTTTCACCAGTCCATTCTGCGCACGGGCCAATCTACCTGTTCGTTCTATCAGGCGAAGGGACTTATTACCTGCTCCATCAGTAGAATTTATCACCCAGGTATGATATCCTGTATTAATATTTATCAATTCATCCCCTGCTGTGAGAAATGGTCGGAAGTCAGCCTTTGGAATGCCATTGTCATCTGTAGCGAAATTTGTGAATACTGTTCCCAGCGTCTTATATGCCATTCCCATTTGACTATACATCCAGTAAGCTGGGATATTCACAGTATAAACAGGATCGTCGAATTCGTTCGCCGATTGGGTCAGAACAGGCTCTCCTGAATATTTATCATAAAGCAGATAGGAAGCAGTACTCGTAGAGCCATTTATCCGCTTCACTATCTTATTGATCAATCCATAGTATTGAACCGTCTTCAATACAGCAGATGAACGGAATAAACGGTAGTCGTCATTCTGCGCCCAGGGGAAATGCGGCAGAGGTAGCGGGAAACCATTAAAAGGAATCACATCCATCCCAAGGTTAATGCTCTTTCCTTTATTCTTCATTTCCGACTGACGCATATCAGTGATCATCTCGATGTCGCGGCCAATGGTCTTACCTTTCGTGATGGTGCCAGTGTTATCCACTACATCTACTATGTTTTTAAGTCTTTGTGTCCCTCCGGATTCTTCTGCATTATAGAAATACTCCGTGGATGATATCTCCTGACCTGACTGATTAAATACTCTTTCCGCCTTCTCTTTTCCATGCATATCATTCAGGAAAACTACGTACCCCTGAGACATGCTCTGTTCATAAATAGAATTACTTCCAAAGACAGCAGACCAGGCGCTCGGTTTATGCAGATACTTCTGTATGGGTGTTTGCTGAACGAATACAGGAAATTCTTTCGCTGTATAAAACTCGTAACTCATCCATCCGGTCTTATTTTGCTCGTCTCTTTCCCCATCTGGCCCGAGATTACGGACTCTCACTTCTCTATATCCCACAACCGGCGCGGGGTATAAGGACTCTGCCAAAGGCTCTTCCAGGTAAAAAAAGTTATCTAATGCCCATTTCACTTTCTGGGTATATTTAACCGGCTGTCGCACCGGGTTCTCATCTCCTCCTACGGCAGGTTCATAAGAAGCCACGCCACTGCTGATCAGCTGATCCCCTCTCCACGTTGTATAGTCATATTCCTGCCCATAAGTTGCCTGACTTTCTCCTTCCACCATGCCATTCCACCGGTCTGACATTGTAATTTTCTTAACTCTCAGACCTCCTCCCAATTTCCTTCCATTCATTTTTGCAATACGGGCAAAGCTTTTATTCAGCTTCACTTTACTTGCAAACTTCTTTCTCTGTGCTTTCTTATTGAAACTCTCCCACAGCTCAGAAAGATTGGAAGTGGCATTGGCAATTGCAGTTACGATAGCAATAACCGGTTTATCATCCGTGATACGGCTCTTATACCCTGGATAGGCATATCTCGGGTACTCCAATCTCATTCTTTGCCATGCAGCAGCGGCAAATGGATTAACCGTCACACCTCCTTCCGTATCATCTTCAAATGTTACTGTAGCTATTCCATTGCTTACTTTCGCGTCTCTGATCTTTGCATAACAGGGAACAAAATCGTACTTCGAATCATCGGTTGATGACACCGCATCTGTAACATTGACAAACAGTTTGCAATAGAGATATTCTTCCCCATTAAGACACTTATCCAGGAAATCCTGTCTGTCTGTTGTACTAAATCCTGTATCGTCTATCTTTATATCAAAAGTCCTTGCATTTAGCAGATTATCAATCGGGTTTCCATCTTTATCATACATTGCCTGTATTTTACTCATATCCATCGCCTTCCTGTCCTGTACATAGGCATAGTCGTCCGATTCGTATGTGACGTCAATGACACCTCCTGTCGGTAATGCAATCTCTTTCAGTTGCCACATACCTGCATTTTTCGCAGCATCAGTGCTATCATGTGCGCTATAAGGGTATTCATCACTTCTTAAATCGCCGAAACCATCTTTGCTATTGGTCCCCGCCGGTTTAAGCGTACCCCAACGGTCTGTTGACATATAGGCATAGCGTTGCCCCTCATTATACGCAAACACATATTTGTGATGCTGGCCTTTATCCGAACTGCCATATTTGAAATAGACGCTGTCCAGCGTCAACTTTCCCAATTTTGAATTAGGTAAGCCAGGACATAACTTATAGCTATAGCAAAATACGACTGTCTTAACAGGTGTGGTCAGATCATTCTTCGAGTATAGCCTGATTTCCCTCAGTCGACGCTGTTTAACAGTAGTATCCTGCACACCTAACCAGTTACAGCCAAGCGCATCGTCACGATCGTCTGTGATGAAATATGCGATCATTGTTTTAGACTCAATGGAATGCAAATACCACAATTCCTTTTCACCATATACGAATGATCCTTTGTTATCATCCGGGTCAGCATTTAAGCCACGATTAAATTGCGCCTGGAGAGAATCCTTTCCATATGGAGTACGCCAACGGAAATTCGAATCCAGTTTAGAGTAGTTGAATTTAAAAGCAGTTCCCCGGTCGTCCTCCGTAATACCATCATCTGTCATGTCTACATAATCCGGTGATAATATGCCGGTAAGCAGATAAGATGTGGCGTAAGCGGGTTGGGATTCTTTATGATAATATTGATCAGTGGAAGTTGAGGAACGATAATCAATCTGCCTGTCCGTGTTCATCCCAAATGTTGCCAGATTGGAGGAGTCTTCAACAGTAGTTCCTTTCGCTAATGCAAATGTGTATTCATCCTGCCGTCTATTATAAACAGGTATTCCATATACCATTCGCTTACCGTCATCTCCGGTAATGGACATTTCAGAAATATGATGTGCCTTGCGGAATGTGTCTACTCTCGGCAAGTCATCGTGTGACATCTTATTGCAGGACGCCGGAGTAAATGCGCCATATTGATTCAGATCATAACTTCTGATCTCCTTGTCAAGCCCTGCTTTAGTTGCCTCTTTGGCCGTCAGATAGGTCACCGCGGTGCGACGTACCTGTCTGCCATCCTTTTTATACGCAGAATCAGAAGTTACTGTTCCCCATATGGTTGAGGTCAATTTGCCCTCTGCTTCCTTTTTTATCAACGGTACGCTAACAGGATCTTCCCCCAGTATTCTGGCCAAAAAAGCCGAATCGTCCACATGTTTCTCACCTACCTGCTGAAAATATGCAGGTTCCTCTTCCAATGTCCCCTTTTTTGCAAAATCACCCTTCTCAAGAAAGCGATTATCTTCCTTCCATTTGCCATTTGTATTTGTAATATCCTGCAGAAATACTGAAGTTCCTCCATGAAAGTAGGCGCCTGCACCATATTCTGTGCTAAAAGACTTGTTATCAGAGATGTCTTTGGTTTCATTATCGAAAACAATACCACTACTATGCCTGTATAAACGAATCTGTCCTCCCCCGAACTGATTGCTGTAAGAAAATAAATCGGGGGTGGCAACTGGCACAGCCAGATTATTCATCTCCGGGATCACAGGATTATCTTTCTCTCTCATGAAATCCATCAGGGCGTCAGGCTTGTCGGAACCATTCTGCGCATACAGCAAACCATAGGCGCTGCTTTTCTTTGTCCTGTCCAGTACTTCACGTTTCGTTTTATATCCCGTTACACCGGCGCCGGTGAAAATACCTACAGCCGCTCCACCAATGTCGCCACTGTATGTTGAGTTCGTTGATTTAAAAGTGATGTTGCTTTTGGGATAAAAAGGCGGAGTATTATAGCTCACAGAAGAACCGAGCCCCGCAATAGAAGCACCACCAGTTTCCTTATGATTTATTTCCGCTCTATCCTTGATCTCCTTCCATTCGTTTGTCCCGTTTATCGAAAAAGATGATCCAAGCGTCAATCCCTTCAGCCCTTCTCTTGTATTAAAACCAAGACTCAAAGTACCCGATAAAGACGTGGAATTCTTAACATCCTTCGAATATGCGAGTGACACGGAAATATTTGGAGTAACAGAAACACCATCTGCTGTGCTGGATGTCAACCCTAAACCCGCGCCAACACCAGGCGTCAAGGAACCAGAATTGGCTAATGTCAATGAGGCACCCGCGTTGGCCCCAATTTCTGCACCATATCCTGTATAGTTATCGCAAAATACACCTAATGATAACGAGCCCTGAACTCCTTCGCCAAAAATTTCACCCCGCAGAGTCAATTTCCCTCCACCTGTGATCTTTGGCTTCATGTAGCTCTCAGTAGTCACTGCATCACCATTCGCATCATCAGCAATACCTCTGATATTACGGTTCATCGCTCCGACGTTCAGGTTCCAGCCAAGTCCTACCCAGCTGGCTTCATCATCCATTCCGGAACCCGACTGATAGTTCAGGTTCACAGGATAGCCTCCCACGTCAAGCAGGGGAATGTTATACTTAAAATCACCTGTAAACAGGTCCACCATATCACTGGTTCCTGCGGCCTGAAACTGTTTACTTTCGGGTTGCACAGGTCCTGAGGTCAATGCCCAGGCTACAGTGGGCATCAGCCCCTGCACTAATAACAAAACAAGAAAAAAACAAGCGATCCGTACACGGGTACGCGCATTTCTGATCATCATATCTTCAGACTTAAAGAATCAATATGGGCAATAGCACTTCCTTTCAGCGGGAAGGAAATGAACTGGTGTGTGAATAGCCAGTCCCTGAATAAAAGTTTACAATCCGGTTGAGCATATACCTTTGCACGGTCAAAAACCAGCATATATTCTACGCCGTTGACAGTACCATTGGCAACACGTGTAATGTCCACAGCACAAATGGTATCCGTCATATTTACCAGCGAAAAGAGTGTATCCAGTCCATAGCTGTAACTAAGATCACTGGTTCCCTTCATGGGGGCGCCGGCGTTGTTAGCAACATTCAACCGGAAGTATACCAGAGAAGTATCCTCTCCGGCGCCTCGATCAGATGGCATGTATTGCAAGCGGAATACATAGTCATTGACATTTTTCTCCTGTACCAGCTCATTATCCTTCATGGATTGTATAACATCCCTTCTGCTGGCGCCACAGGCACAGACTAACAGGATGAAACATCCGGCTATAAAATGCTTTATCATCACTCCTCTGGTTGTTTATAAATAAATCTCAATTGTTTCTGTTCTCCGGATGGTAGTTTCACATCCATGATGTAGAAATAACCATCTACAAAACCACTCTTACCCGACAAGTCGATCACTACCTGGTTCATACCTCTGGCTACCTTCACTGTGGGGAGCTTCTTTATATGCTGGTCTGGTTTTGTCAGACATTGAATACTGTATTGCAGTTTGGTTGCTGCATAAGTATTGTTGAATGCAAACAGTAATTGTCCGCGGGCGATATAGAAGTTTCCTTTCGTCAGGTCTTCCAGGTTACGGAATGCATCCGGAACCGGATCAACAGGAGGTTTTTCACACTCTACGGTGAAGTCCCATATTTCTGACTCTGCCAGCAGCAGTTCATTCTTGTAGGCTGATACCTGCCAGGCATATTTCTTACCTTCTTCCAGCTGGTTGGCCATTGAAGGATATAATAGTACCGGCATTGGGATCTGACGTTGGTTGATAATAGCGAGGTTCATGCGCAATGCTTCCGCACGTTGCTGATCTTCTTTTACCTCGACGAGCAATAAGCGGTACATTACACCATTCACTGCAGGCATCAACGGCTGCCAGGAGAACGTAGGCCGTTTGTCGCAGAGCTTATCACCGTCATAAGGCTGTATCAGCTGCATAGCACTGAATGGCTGCAGATTATAACTGAAACATTGTTCCTCCAGTGGCGCTGTGCTATGACTGCCACCTTCATACAACTGGAAACAATAGTCATAGTCGCCCTCAGGGAAGAAACCACTCTGCCTTACGATGGTGGCTATTTTACTACTCCCAAACGATACGACTGCATTATATACTGCTCCCGGAGGTACCGTATTCATACCCGGCATCAATTCAAACGGGTTGGTACGAATTGTTACCACCGCTCCCGATTTTGCTTCTGTAATATTGATCACAAGATTGACCGTCTGGCGGGCAGCAGGATTACTCACTCTCACTTTATAGACATTCTCCAGTGTACGTCCCTGGATCTCGGGCATAAAGGCGAATGTGATCTGCGCTTTCAGGGGCAACAACACACATAATAACAGCCCTGTCAATAATATTCTATATCCTTTCATATTGCTGTTAGTTTATCTGGTAATGCAAAGACATTGCGGTATTGAATCTGCCATAATAATAGTTGGCAGTGGTGTTCCTCAGGTTCTGCCGGCCATCGGCGGAAATACTCAGGCTCCAGCGTTTGAAAAGCTGTGCCGCTACTTGCTGACGGAGACCGATCTGTGTTACTACATCCTTACTATCCATATAGATGAGTGAACTGCTACAGGATAATTTCCACAGGAGGTACTGATAACCCGCCTCTGTGTTCAACATGTTATTATATACAGCAGCGTTGTTTACATCGCGACTGTATAAGGCGCTGATCATAACCATACCTGGTCCTGCCATCCATGTTTGCATGGATGTAGCATTGATGAACAGGCTCTTCACCGGGGCATCAGGCTGCATATAATTCAGCTGTTGTAATCCCAGGCTGCTGTTATTACTGAAAGATTTACCGGCTATTTTTCCATTCGCCTGGCTGATAAAGGATATCTTCCGGTTCAGGAAAGCAGTATACTTCCCGGCATCAGTGTTCTCTTTCAAGGAATTCTGCAATACGTTCATACTAAGGGTAAAGCGGCGTGTGAACCGGTAACGGGCATCCAAAGCATATTGCAAGCTTTTACGCTTATTGTCTGTGAGTGGTGATACTGCGAGATCACGGATATCCGTCCTTAAGCTGACAGCAGCCTTGTTACGCAACCAGCTGCGTTTCACCAGAAAACCATACTGTAATGTTCCCCTGCTGGCAAATGGTGCACCCGGATTCACATATCCCAGACCTGCGTAGTTGAAGTATACCTTATGGGTCAGCCCTATTTTCTTTACATCTCCATTATATGCCATCCCAATAGAGGCTGTAGCCCATATATCATCCAAAAACTGGCCAGCTGCGGATTTAGAAACAGCTGCTGCGTCCTGACCTCCACTACCAAACTGGCTGGACGACTTAGAAAGTTCAAAATCCAGTGTCCCCAATTCTCCCAGACTCAATTGCTGGGAAACGGAACCTACAAATACATTTCTCCGGATCGCCGCCGTATTGAATCCATACTGCTGTTGTGATTTGGAATTGGCATTTAACACCGAAACATGGCTTTGTTTGTTACCAATATCTCCGCGACCAAGGCGCAAAAACTGCATGCCATAACTACCGTGACCTGTAGCCGATTGTAAACCAACATCCTGCACTCCCAATTCATTACTCTTGCCAGCTGCCAGCATGATAAACTTGTTGCCTTTTAGAAAGGTCCCGGCCGCACCGGTCATAAAGAGATCAGATAAGGAACCTTTACTGGCATTAGCGCCGATACTACCTACCTTCAAATCCTTCATGTTCATCATTAGCCTTTGCAGTGGGCTCATATGCAACAGGTTCCCAGCTATGCGGGAGGTATTCTCAGGCTTTTGCAGCCATCCTTGAATGTTTCCATTTACCCGCTGTTGGCCACCGAGCATCTGGTTCATCTCTTTCACTCCTCCCAGCTGCCTTTTCAGCGCCATCACCTTATTATAATATCCGGCAGAAGTATCCCGGTTCCGGATAAGGACGTTCCTCAACTGGGCGCTGTCCAGGTACATAAGCTGATCTGCAGACAACTTCCCTCCCACACTATCTTTACTACCTTTGATGAGTACCAACTGATCCGCAGCATACTTTTTCATACTGCTTTTCACATCCAGGTCTTCGAGGAAATATTTTTTCAGATCATACTTCTTCTGCAACTGCTGATTGATCTTTTCCAGGTATGCTTCACGATCAAAGGATATCTTCATAAAATGAGCATCCTGTAAGGACGTATTTGTATAGTCATATCCCGACAAAGTGGAATAGTTAAGTTGAAAGGGAATGCTACTGATAGAGAAGACATCCTGTATGGTACCTTCATTCCACCAGCCAGACATCATTGCAGTGGAGTCACTATAAGTTGACGTCCAGGAGATACCTTTCACCTTGTTCTCAGGCTTACCGGGCAATGTAAAATTCCCTGGAAGCTGCTGTTCCCTTAAAGCATAGAATCCACGTAATTTATTGTCGATATATCGTGTCTGTTTCGTGCTATCTTTCATCCCATCGAATAGCCGCTGCATTTTCGCGATAGCCGTAGCCGTATTGCCAGCCTTCATGTACTGCACGAACTGTGCTCTGGCTCCCTGGTGCAAACCGGATAATCCCAGCCTTTCAAAAGGAAGCGCAGGTGGTGTTGTATCCAGCGAATGGAGATCCACTACCTTACTATTAATGGCATTTACGAGCGCCGATTTTAGCACCGGTTGATTGATCAGGTTTCTTGCCGCCAGATCACCGGGTAAAGTATCCTGTAAAACCTGGGGTATTAAGGGGTTAGCAAAAGCGACAGGCCTTAGCCATGCCAGCAGGCACACCATCACAGGCAATGCCCTTTTGTATATTTTATACATAATGATAAAGTTCAAAACAGGTATAGAAAACGCACATAGGTATATGAGAGAATGTCTTCTCTCTTACTTGCTTCCGACTTTGGCTTCCAGCTCAGACAAGCGCCTTTCGCGTTCATTCAGCAATTGCTGCCTTTCTGCTATTCTTTGTTCACGCTCCTTCAGCGCCTTCTCCTGCGCGATCAGGTATAAAGTCATTTCCTCGATCTTCTGCAACAACTTCGCCTGGTTCTCACCCAGTTCCAGATCGTTCTCACTTATCTCTTTTGCGGAAGGAATATCAGGAAGATGTTTATGCATGGCTATATAATGCTCCACCTGTTGCAATGAAGGCAATTGGTAAGAAGGCTCAAACACAAAATCAGACCAGTTATTAGGGGTAACCCGCACTTTTTTTGCCAGCATTTCTCCATTCACAGCCAATCTTGCTTTAGGATCAGCGGTGCCTATACCAACATTACCTGTAGCCTGCCTCACATACAACAATGTCCTACCCGAATCTGAATTATAAAACTCCCAGCCTGCACTTGCCGCAGAAGAAGTACACTCAAAACGTACTACCCCTGGATCAGCCGGAGAACCTTTCAGATAATGCGACTTAAGGGTCCGATTCAATGGATCTGACACAAAGGCAAATCCATTCGGTCCTCTGACCGAAATTTTATTGGTCGTAGTATTACCCTGTGTAGTAACTGCCTCCAGATTGGGTATCTGAGCGTATGCCCCCGACGCTAATCCTACCAAAACAAATATGAAAAGTAACTTGCGATACATAACAAATCTTTCTACCTGGCCTATTTATGATCAATTCTTTTCTCCAGTTCCTTCAGTCGCTCGTCCTGTACAGCGAACATCTCGTCCTGCGCCTTCATCACCTGTTCCTGAGCAGCAACTCTTTTGTTCTGCTCAATCAGGTATAAAGTCATTTCCTCTATCTTCTGCAGCAATTTTGCCTGGTTCTGACCAAGGTCCACTCCCTGCTCACCAACTTCTTTCGCAGAAGGAATGCCCGGAAGATGTTTATGTTCCGCAATAAAAAGCTCCAGATCCTGTAATGAAGGCAGTTCGTAGGCAGATTCGAAGACAAAGTCAGGCCAGTCATCAGGTGTTACCCTCACTTTCTTCGCATAGATATCCCCATTCACTGCGAGCCTTGCTTTAGGATCTGTGGTGCCGATACCCACATAACCGCTGCTTTGCTTAATAAACATAATAGACCTGGCCTGGGCGCCATTGTAGAATTCCCAGCCGCCCGTTGTTGTACTTGAAGTACAATCAAATCGCATGGTTCTTGTTTCGGTTGGTGATGGTCTGAGATAATGCGACTTAGTAGTGTAACCTGTACTCACATCCACACCAATATTCAACCCGTCTTTGTTCCAGATACATATACTTTTGTTAGTCGAATCACCCGCGTTTGTGACTGCCTGAAGATTTGGGGTCTGGGCACGGACAGTCAACGCAAATACTCCGTATATAAAAAAAATAAACGCCGATTTACTATTCATAATCATCACTGTTATAAAATCAAAAGAATTGTCTTATCAAAATATATAGTCCCAATTGTATGTTCTTTATCGTATAAGCAGCTGACATTACCGTGCCCGCAGGACAGGCCAGTACAGGCGATGTCCTTTGCACATTGTACATCAGATTGACAAAGTAAAAAGTTGCGGGAAACGCACATAGGTATATAAGAGAAACATTCTTCCTCTTGATTAGATATAGAGCTTCCCCATTAAATAAATGTAAATCAGCTTATAAGGTTGTAATCCAGGACCTTTAATCCTGTCGCATTTGAAGTACCCGAAAATTTACAAGCATGCACACACTCATACAGATGCCTGGTAGTTAACAACACTTGATAGATACGAACATTATGACTTAACCCATAGGTATATACTGACTAACTTAATTGCAAAGAAATAAAATATTCCTAATATCAGGAAATTTCCAAGCAAATTATCGAGATATTTTTTTCAACATTGGTTTGATTTTCATGATGATGAGTTGTGGTGGATGATAAAGGTAGGTGAAGGGAGCGCATTGAATGTGCGTACTACTGTCATTGCTCACTCTCCTGAGAACTGACCAAAGTAATTTTGCCATTCTTAGTAATTACCCAACTCTTTTTGTAGACTACGTTTGCCTTTTTACCATTACTAAGTAGCTTTCCCTTCCCGTAGAGCATATCTTCTGTTTCGAACGTAGAATCACTTGTAAACCTGTTTTCGACTGTATGATCAGTCAATATCTGATCAGAATCACAAAATGTTGCTATTAATAGTTTATCAATCTCTTTCAATTTGGAACTATCCAATGTAATCAAATATCGTTCACCACATGACGACTTAATAAAATCAATATAGACAAGGAGCAAACTATCGCTATATCGATCTGCTGAAAAACCGTATACATAGTCCTTGGTTGACAGAAATGTAGAATCAAAGTAAAAATGCTTCTCCAGCATTTCATTCGGGATCTCCTTTCTCGCTGTAATTAATGCAATAAGGTCTTTATTCTGGAGATTACTGGAATCATCCGGTGAGTTTGACTCCTTATTGACTATTATTGAATCTTCACTCTTTGATACATCTAAACTTTTAGGATTAGTCTGTTTACAAGAACAAAATATAATAATAGTAAAGATTAGGTATAGACTGTAGTTACAGAGTTCTCTAAGTGATAGCAATTTTGTAATCATGTCACCATTTTTTTGGTTTTAGGGATCGGAACTTTTAATTTATGATAACAAGTACGGCATCCAAAACATATCCCTCAAGATCTTCGGCCAGGTATTCTTCATATTCCCTGCATTTATGAAAGCAAATTGTGCAGGTTTCGCCATCGTATGAAAGAATCACATTAAATCTTCCCTCATTTAATTTCGTCAGCTTTTCTGCTAAATGCTTAGCATATGATATTCCACAATCAAATATTTTGTCTGGATCGTCTTCATCCAAATAGTCTCCTATGTGTATTTTATTATAAAAACATTCATTTCCAGTTGAATTTATGAAATCGCTTGAATATCGAATATCTTTTATCAACGACTCATAGAAATAGCAATTATCAAAAAAAACTATTCGTTGATCTAAAAGGGAGGCTGGCAACTCGCATTCGTTTTCTCGTTCCAGGTGATAGTTTCCGCCAAATTCAGCAAACTTTCTATTAAATCTATACTGCATTTAATTATCGAATTGAGTTCTTTCTCCCGCAAAAAAATATACTGTAATTTTCATAATTGTATTTCAGAATTTATGCAGACAATAGGGCGTTTAACAGCGTCTCATAGATCCGAATATTATAACTTAACCCATAGGTATATACTCACTCTGTCAACACAAAGAAATAAAATATTCCTAATATTAGGAAACCTGCAAACAAATTGTCAGGGCATTCACTTACTTCCATAACGCCATCTGACTCCCCTCCCCTTACTCATTCAAATAACATTTCCTTTACGCAAACTTAATACTCCGCTAAAACTCCCATAATATTCGCTTCCAACCTTTGCAGCTTTACATTCACCCAAATCCATTAAAATGTCAAATTGTCCAAAGCGGATGTTCGTCACCTTTATTCTGTGCTTAGCATCTATTTTCACATTTGCACAAGCCAACCTGGCCGGTATTTCCGGTAAGGTACGCGGAGCTGATGGCACTCCTCTGCCAGGAGCAATGATCCTGGTAAAGAATGAATCCACCGGCTTCCAAACCAGGGCCGTATCAAACGACAAAGGAGAATTCCTTTTGAAAGAGCTGCCCTTAGGTACTCCTTATTCTGTTACTGTGGAAGCCATGGGAATGGTGTCTCAAAAGCAGACAGGCTATTCGTTGAACCAGGGCGATCTCCTGGCAGTATCTTTTAAAATGGAAGAAAAAACAACCGAGCTACAGGCCGTTGTTGTTACTGCAGGTTCCAACAAAAACAAAGTAGAGAACATCGGTGCAGCTACAGCTGTAACGGCAAAGGACATTGCGAAACTGCCGGTGAACGGACGTAACTTTACTTCATTGATGGACCTCTCTCCTTTGAGCAGTGGAACAAACCTTTCCGGCCAGCTGGCTTCTGCTACTAACTTTACCATTGATGGTATGGCAGCAAGAGGTACTATCTCCGGCGGACAACCAACCGGCGCCTATTCCATCTCCATGGAGGCTGTAAGGGAATTCCAGGTAGTGACTAACCAATATGATGTTACCTATGGTAACGCAGGTGGAGGTACTGTGAGCACTGTAACGAAATCGGGTACTAATACCCTGACAGGAAGTGCCTTTACATTCCTCAGAACCGATTGGCTGTCCAGTAAATATGGACTTAACGGACAGAAACGTAACCAGCCTTTCTCAACTTATCAATACGGGTTCTCTATCGGCGGACCAATCATCAAAGACAAAGCCCATTTCTTCCTTGCATGGGATCACCAGGAAGACTCCCGCCCATTGAGTATCGCTTATATTCAGTCGCCCGATGATGAAAAAAGATACAATGTAACACAGGCAACACTGGATCAATTCCTGACTATCGCCAGAAATAAATATGGCGTAGCCAACACTCCGCAGTTCGGTCAGTTTGACAAAAAGAAAAATACACATGCCGTCTTCGGAAGAATAGACTGGCAGCTGAATGCAAAGAACCTGTTGACCATCAGGGATAACTTCATCTATGACATGGATAACCAGTCTGACGGAGACAATACTTCTATCAATATCTATGAAGTATACAGCAGCCGTAAAAGCATCAACAACAGTATTATGGCATCCTTGCGTACTTCTATCAGTCCTCGTGTAACAAACGAATTAAAACTACAGCATTACTGGGAGTACAATAAGCTGTTTGCCAACTCACAGTTGCCGGCTGATAATATCCCGAGAGCGATCGTACAGAATGTGAAATCTTCCACTACTGAAGGTTCTTCACTCACCACTGCAATACAATTGGGCGGACAACGTTATGGCGGCGACTACTTTAATAACCACCAGGTACAACTGATAGATAACCTCTACTGGAACGTTGGAAAATCACACTTTACCTTTGGTGGAGGTGTTACATTTACCAATCAGAATTCCATATATGGTAGCGAGACCAACGGACGTTTTTACTTCACCGGTCTTACTAACTTCGACAACCTGACTCCTTACCGTTATGCGCGGGATGTGTATTTAACCGATGATCACAACATCAAATTCAATATACTTGTTCCTAATGTATACGCACAGGTACAAACAACTGTAGCACCGGGACTCGACATCACCGGCGGTGTACGTGTAGATTATACGGCTTACCTTGACAGAGCGAATTACAATGAAACTGTAGACAGAACACTTGGTCTGAATACTTCTAATAAGCTGAGAACATTACAGGTACAGCCACGCGTTCAGGCAACCTGGGACATCGGACAGAACAAACGCGATATCATCCGCGTCGGCGCAGGTATCCTGGGTTCTGCACTCAACCCGTATTCTATGATCAACAATATGCTGTTCGATGGTTCACATATTGTTGGCGTGGACCTGACAGGAAGCCAGGCACCTACACCTGATTTCGTTTCTTACAGGAAAAACCCAGCTACCGCTCCGGGTATGGACCTGATAAAGGATCCGAATATTCCGAAGCTGGCCACCATTAACATGAATGGAAAGAATGCTAAAGTACCAACTGTTTATAAAGCCAATGCATCTTATTCCCACTTCTTTACAGAGAACTTCAGGGTAAGCATCAACGGCTATCTGACACTGGGACGGAATAACTATACATATGTTGACCGCAACATGGTGGATCAGCCTTATTTCCGCATTGCCCAGGAAGATAATCGTGGTGTATATGTTCCTGCAAATACTATCACTACTTCCAATGGTGCTGCCGACTGGACAAAGAGCCGTAAGACCACAGAGGTAGGACGCGTACTGGAATTACAAAGCACCGGAAAAGTGAATCAGATGGCGTTTGTACTGGATGGTGCATACCGTTACTTCAGAGACGGAGAAATTGCATTCTCTTACACATGGAACAGCACTAAAGACAATACCTCTTACAACGGTAACGTAGCAAATACAGCCACACTGGTACAGTACATAAAAGATGATCCGCGCGACCTGAGTAAGATGTCTTATTCTGATAACCAGTTCAGGAACAAGGTAGTTGTTTACGGTACTGCTCCTACGTTCTGGGGTATCAGCGTAGGTGTTCGTTTCTCTGGTATCGGAGGCACCCGTTATTCACTGACTGTTAATGGTAATGTGAACGGCGACTTCGTTGCGAGCAACGACCTGGCTTATATCTATGATCCTAAAGCAGCGAGCACTCCTCAGTACATAAAAGATGGTATTACTGCTTTGCTGAATAATCCGAAAGTAGAAGAAAGCACCAAGAAATATATCACCAATAGCTTCGGAAAAATAGCTGAAAGGAATGGTGGTGAAAATCCATTCTATGGCGTATTCGACATCAGGGTGAGCAAGAAGGTAAAGACGTTTAAGAAACAGTTCGTAGAAATATCTGCAGATATGTTCAACGTTGCGAATTCATTGAATAAGTCATGGGGTGTGAATCATAACGTAGGTACAACAAGCCTGTACACCATCAACGGTTTTGATCCGAATACCAATACTTACAACTATGCGGTGAATACCAATGCAGGGGTTTCCGCATTAAGCGGCAATCCTTTCCAGGTACAGATCGGGTTAAGGTATGGATTTTGATTTCAAAAAGAATATAGCAATAAAAGACGGCCTTGCTTGAGCGGGCCGTTTTTTATTGCTTGTTTTTGCCGTCTAATTACCGCTTTGATACCGCTCATCTTACGTTGATCTTACGTTCATGAACGTAGGATCAACGTAAGATGAGCGGTATCAAAGCGGTATCAAAGCGGACACTGATCCTGATTTCGTACCAAATACATACTATACAGAAACCCGGAGTGTTGATTCGTATGATCTTCGATACAGATTCGCTCGAGTTAGCCTCATCCTCCCTTAATCTTCCGTTCAGAAAGGGAAGATTAAGGGAGGATGAGGCTAACTCGAGCGAATCTCCACCGAACGTCGAGCTTATATTGCCCCGGAAAAAACCAGATTGTCTTATTGAACGCCTTCGATCTAAAAACACCACAATAATGTGAAAATCAATCATTTAAATAACATCAAGTAAAGGTAAAAATGCGTATTTTCCGCATGACTTTTCTACTTAGCTTTGTGATGTATTCATAATCATTCCTGCCAATCTTCCTGAGTTAGTTTAGCATTATTTCGAATAATCCGCGTTATCAACGCGTCCGGATAAACATTGTATTTCCTTATTGGGTAAGGCGCCTGGCAGCTTCCACATTACTAAGCGCAATGACCGAAGGGAGATCATAATAAATTCAACTGGCTGTTGAATGCAGCACGATAAGCATCTGCAAACAGGAAACGTTCTTTGACATATTGTATCTTGTAAACAATAAAAAACCGCCTCACTTTTCAATGAGACGGTTCTAATTCTTTTTGCATTCAATTGCTTATTTCCGTTGGAACCAGGCATCAGGAACCTGCTGGATCTTACCTCCATTCACCCTGTATTCCAGCTTCAGCGTATAACCGCCACCACCTTCAACAAACAGCAGTTCGAACGGATGCAGGCCTTTCTGCAAAGCTACCTGTCCGCTCTTCTGTACAGGCGCATGCCAGCCGTCATTATCGACGACCTTATCCCCTTCTATATTGAGAATAGCGCCATCATCCGCTGTCAGGAAGAAGCTATAGATAGCTGTTTCAGGAACGTCGATATAACCGGTCAGCTTAGCACCAAAGGCTTTACCGCCTTTACCCATTCCTTCAGGAATGATCGCGTTATTGACGTTTACAATGCTATCTGCTGTTGCCGGCAGTTTAGCTGCACTCTTATAGGAGCCGTTGAAATACTGCAGCTGCAAACCACTCTGTAAGCCGCTTACAGTCACCGGTTGGAAGAATGACTGCTGACGGTAATTCAGCGTATAAATATCGCTCATGCTACCGGAAGGACTGAAAGAAGCTAGCTTGATCGTACCTGGACCCGGAATAATGTAAGCCTCCGGCAATGCAGGAGATTTCATTGTAGGTGCAGTACCATCAGTAGTATATCGGATAGTGATATCCGGAGCTGGTTTCTCCAGTTTCAATACGGTTTTACCTACCAGTACGTTATCGTCAGTAAAACCATCCAGATCAGGCATACGATAATGTACTTTCAGGCGGTCCAGTCGTTTATACTGACTGTTTAATCTTTTCAGGTAGTTGTCGTAATCCTGGCGGTTTGTCCACAGTACTTCAGCAAGCGCTGTCATACGTGGCATGAACATGAAGTCAGCACGTTTCTCAGAAGGGATCCATTCTGTCCAGATGTTTGCCTGTGCACCAATGATCACCTTTGCTTCTTCCGGTGTCAGCCCTTTAGGGATTGGGTTGAAATGATAGACATTGGAGACTGAATTACGGTCAGGGATACCATCGAAGTATAGCGGATTACCCGGTGTCATGATCACGGTATTGCCGTTCTTCGCTGCTTTCACAGGAGCATCAGGTACCCAGCTGCGCCAATACATCAGGACTGCAGTAGGGCTGATACCGCCTTCCAGAATCTCATCCCAGCCAATCAGCTTTTTGCCTTTGGAATTAAAGAACTTCTCCATTCTCTTTACGAAGTAGCTTTGCAGCTCTTCAACGGTAGAGAGATTGTTGGCTTTCATCACCGCTTCACATGCGGGCGATTTTGCCCAGGTGCTTTTTTCTACTTCATCAGCGCCCAGGTGAACATATTCTGAAGGGAAGAGAGCGAAGATCTCTGAGTATACATTCTCTGCAAATTCAAAGGTTGATTCATTACATGGGCAGATCGGTGTGGTAAACAGCGGGCCCCAGGTAGAACCACCTACACAGCTCAGATAGGGATAAGACTTGATAGCTGCCATCATGTGACCAGGCATATCTATCTCAGGAATGACATCTATGTGACGGGCTGCCGCATAGGCAATCACATCTTTCATCTGCGCCTGTGTATAGAAACCCCCATAGAGGGTTTTGCCATTCTTCTGGATGATATGGGATTTATCGATCTCCATATCAGGATTGGTTTTCGCCTTCTGCATACATACGGAGTCCTGGTTGTTGAATTCTCTCCAGGCGCCCTGTTCTGTCAGCAGCGGATATTTCTTGATCTCAATACGCCAGCCCTGATCGTCTGTCAGGTGGATATGAAACTTGTTCATTTTATACAATGCAAGCAGGTCGATGAACTTCTTCAGGTAATCAACGGAGAAGAAGTGCCTGGATACATCCAGGTGCATACCACGCCAGGTATAAGCAGGATGATCGGTGATCTGTACCGCCGGCACAGTGATCTTAGCCAGTTTTCCGGCTTTCACACCTTCAATGATAGACGGCATCAGCTGGCGGACAGTCTGCACAGCACGGAACATGCCGGTCGGCGTCTTTGCAGCAATCACCAGTTGCTGTGGCGTTACGTCCAGGGTATAATCTTCTTCACCTGTCAGCTGATCATTTTGCTTCAGGACGATAGTACCTGTACCTGCTTTAGCGGCAACAGGCAAAGTCTTTCCCAGTCCCTGTTTTACCAGCGCCTGCAATTGCGCAGCTTCATTACTGAAAAACGTCTTGTTGGCTGGTAATACCAGTTTGGTATTCGCAGTGATCACAAATTCACCCTGACGGGGCACCAGTTCCTGCGGATAAGGGACTAAAGCATAACGTGCAGGGTTTGCCTCCTGCGCCCGTGCACCAGATGCACTAAATAGTGCGCAAAGTACCACAACGCCTGTAAGCCTGAATGGTTTGAACATAATAGATTCTTTAAGCATGATAATGGAAGCCAGCAAAATAGCAAGAATCTCAACAGTAAACTGATGCCATATTGCTCATTACTGCGGTAATATTGACGCCTCGGGCTGCCAGTTTTCGATCTTCAACAGGCGGAAAAATTCCGCTTCTTCCATTTCCTTTACGCCTCCCGGTGGCAGATCGCCCAGCTCCAGGTCCTCTATGGATACACGTATGAGGCGGTCGCAGTGGTGCCTGATGGCTGACGTCATCTTACGTACCTGGTGATATTTACCTTCGGTAAGTGTGATCAGCAGCCAGGAATGTGGCAGGAATTCTTTCAGTGGATACTGCTCTCTTGGTTTAATATAAGGTGGTTTTTCCACGATCTCCACCTGACAGGGAGTGGTTACCCAGTCTACACCGCCTTTGATACGGATGGTGACACCCTGCTGTAATTGTTCAACTGTCTCCTGGCTCACAATATTTTTCACCATGACCAGGTAAGTCCTTTTATGCGGCTGCTCACTTTCAAATAACAGGCGGGTTACCTTTTTGTTGGTAGTGAGGATGAGTAATCCTTCGGAATGATTGTCAAGTCGTCCGACGGCATGTGTACCTTCGGGGAAGTCAAAGTCAAGGTCTCCCAGCAGCCTGACCTTGTCGGGGCTGATAAACTGGGAGACCATGTTGTATGGTTTATTGATGATAAAATACCGGTGACCGCTGTTGCTCATTTTTAATTTATTTCAGATAAAATCTGACCAATTCTGATTAATATATTTCCATCATGCTCTGATAACTATCAATAATTTTAGCCATTGCCAAAATCGTCTTCATTGTATGAAATTATTTGCTATCATTTTCGCACCACTGGCTGGTATCAGCATATTGGCACAGGCCCAGTTGAAAAAAGACTATCCCATACAGCCTGTTGCTTTTACCCAGGTGCATGTGACCGATAACTTCTGGGCGCCAAAAATACGTGTTAATGCCGACGTCACAATACCCTATACGTTGGAACAATGTAAGCGCACCGGCAGGATCGATAATTTCAAACGGGCTGCCCACGTCTTACCGGCCGATACAATGACGGAATATACCTTCGACGATACTGACCTCTACAAAGTGATAGAAGGCGCCTCCTACGGTCTGCAAATGAAGAAAAACCCGGAACTGGAACGGTACCTGGATACCCTGATCGCTATCATCGGCGCAGCCCAGGAAAAAGACGGGTACTTATACACCTTCCGCACCATGAATGCGCCGAAACCACACCCGTGGATCGGTACTAAAAGATGGGAAGAAGAGGAAGACCTCAGCCATGAATTATACAACTCCGGTCATCTGTTCGAAGCGGCGGTGGCTCACTATCAGGCCACCGGCAAAAGGAACCTGCTGGACATTGCGATAAAAAATGCAGACCTGCTGGTAAAGACATTCGGCTTCGGAAAAGAGGAACGTTTCCCGGGTCACCAGATAGTGGAAACAGGATTGACAAAAATGTACCGGGTAACCGGCAATAAATCCTACCTGGACCTGGCGAAGTTCTTCCTGGATGTGCGCGGACCAGGCAAAAAATACAGCGGTGAATATAACCAGTCATACAAAAAAGTGGTTGATCAGCATGAAGCTGTAGGCCATGCCGTACGGGCTACTTATATGTACACCGGTATGGCCGATGTAGCGGCATTGACGGGCGATCAACAATACCTGCACGCCATCGACGACATCTGGCATGACGTAGTGGAAAGGAAACTGTACATCACTGGAGGCATTGGGGCTACCGGTAATGGCGAGGCATTTGGCAAACCCTATGAGTTGCCGAACATGTCTGCCTATGCGGAGACCTGCGCTGCCATTGCCAATGTTTACTGGAACAGCAGGATGTTCCTGTTGCACGGCGATGCGAAATATATCGACATCCTGGAGCGTACGTTGTACAATGGACTATTGTCAGGCGTATCCCTGAGTGGGGACCGGTTTTTCTACCCTAATCCCCTGGCCTCTATGGGACAACACCAGCGTAGTGCCTGGTTCGGATGCGCCTGTTGTATCTCCAATATGACACGCTTTCTGCCCTCTATGCCGGGATATATCTATGCACAGAATAAGAATGATCTGTACGTGAACCTGTTCGTGGGAAATACCGCCGACATCCAGTTGCCAGCGGGAAAAGTCAGCATCACGCAGCAGACGAACTATCCCTGGGATGGAAAAGTAAACATCAGCGTTAAACCAGCCCGCACGGAAGCTTTTGCGCTGCATGTGCGCATTCCGGAATGGGCACAAGGGAAACCCGTACCCGGCAATCTTTATTTCGATACAGACAGCACAGCTAAAAAAATGGAGATCCTGCTGAATGGTAAGTCCGTGAAATATGATTTGGTAAAAGGTTATGCTGTTATACAGCGTACCTGGAAAGTGGGCGATAATATCAGCCTGGAATTCCCTATGCAGGTACAGAAAGTGCTTGCGAACAGCGCTGTAAAAAGCGATACCAACCGCTTTGCGCTGGAACGTGGTCCGCTGATGTATTGCCTGGAAGGTCCGGACAATAAAGACGCTACCGTACAGAATATCGTGGTAGACAAAAATGCGGTAGTCAATGCAGTATATAAGCCCAATTTGCTCAACGGTGTAACCGTACTGGAAATGCAGGGTACCTCCACCAGCAGGCAATTAAACTCCGACCAGCTGGTTAGTTCAACGCAGGAAGTCACTGCCATCCCCTATTATTCCTGGGCCAACCGCGGTCCTTCGGAAATGACGGTATGGATACCTTATGAGGCATCTGCAGCACGGCCCAAACCAGCGCCGACCATTGCCTCAAAAAGTAAAGTCAGCGCATCTGTGGCGAATAAACGCATGTTAATTGCCCTGAACGATCAGTATCAGCCATCAGACTCCCACGATAATAATTCTATGTACCTCCACTGGTGGCCTAAACACAATACACTGGAATGGGTACAGTATGATTTTGACCAGGAATATACCGTATCGGAGTCACAGGTATACTGGTACGACGACAGTCCGTTTGGAGATTGCCGTATACCTGCCTCCTGGCGTATACTGTATAAACAGGGTGACCAATGGGTTCCGGTAAAGAACGTCACTCCCTATACGGTTACAAAAGATAAATACGACAGCGTGCGCTTTGAACCGGTGAAAACCACAGCACTAAAGCTCGAAGTACAATTACCTGCAGAAAATGCGTCAGGCATTCATGAATGGATTGTGAAATGACTAAAATTTTTAGCTAATATTGCAGTGCTATGTCACTGCAAATTACGTCACTCAATTCGGGCAGCAACGGAAACTGTTATTATGTCGGGAATGCAAAGGAAGCTGTCCTGATAGATGCAGGTATATCCTGCAGGGAAACGGAAAGACGGATGAAACGCCTGGGATTACGGATGGATAGTGTCAAAGCGATCTTCATTTCACATGAACATTCTGATCATATCCGGGGACTGGAAGTCTTATCAAGGAAATACAGTCTGCCGGTATATATTACGGAAAACACCATGCATCATGGTAACCTGAACCTCGATGCGCTTTATGTACGGAGATTCGACGAATATGCGCCTATCTCCGTAGGTGATCTGAGCGTTACTGCCTTCCCGAAATTTCATGACGCCATAGAGCCTCGTAGTTTCATGATCAGCTGCCAGGATATCCGGATAGGTGTATTTACAGATATCGGCGCTCCCTGCGATCATCTGATCCGACACTTCCAGCAATGCCACGCCGCTTTCCTGGAAGCCAACTACGATGAGCAGATGCTGGAGAAAGGCAGATACCCTTTTTATCTGAAAAAACGTATCCGCGGGGGGAAAGGCCACCTGTCCAATACACAGGCGCTGGAACTGTTCAAAGCTCATAAGCCTCCTTTTATGAGTCACCTCCTGTTATCTCACCTTTCCCGGGATAACAATAACCCTGAGCTGGTACTCGAACTCTTCCGTCCGCATGCAGGACGAACACAGGTCATCGTCGCTTCCCGCGACGTAGAAACAGCTGTTTATCATATCAGCAGCAATTATCAGCCACCAGCTCCTAAAGTAGAA
Source organism: Chitinophaga filiformis (assembly GCF_900102545.1). Lineage (GTDB taxonomy): Bacteria > Bacteroidota > Bacteroidia > Chitinophagales > Chitinophagaceae > Chitinophaga > Chitinophaga filiformis. Next base: position 992,613 of record NZ_FNBN01000002.1, read on the forward strand.
TACGTACAGGGCCAACTCGCTTTCTAACATATATCATATCTTCAACTAACGATTGTCATATTTCATTTCCGCTCCCGCGGATAATTTTGTAGTATCAATTAAACATTATACTATGATTAATATGCCATATATCACAGCAGCAGAAGCCGTAAAATGTGTTCAATCCGGTAACCGGGTGTTCATTCATGGTAGCGCCGCTACGCCGGTGCACGTGCTCAGGGCTTTACAGAACAGGCATGCTGAACTGGAAAACGTAGAGATTGTTAGCATTACTACATTAGGAGATGTAGATTTTGATAATCCTTTATACAGGGGAAGCTTTTTCATCAATTCATTGTTTGTTTCTGCTGCCAACCGGTCTGTCGTGAATAGTGACGACGGTGATTACGTGCCTGTCTTCCTCAGCCAGATTCCGCAATTGTTCAAGAGAAATATACTACCGCTGGATGTGGCTATTGTAACGGTATCTCCGCCTGATGATCACGGTTACTGTTCCCTTGGTACTTCTGTTGATATTGCCCGTGCTGCGGTCGATACAGCTAAATATGTGATCGCACAGGTCAATCCGCTGATGCCGCGTACACACGGACAAGGATTTATTCATATGTCTAAATTCCATGCTGCGGTATGGCAGAAGGCAATGCTTCCTGAGATAGATTATTCCGTGCAATCAAGCGCGATTACAGAACAAATAGGCCGCAACATCGCAGAGCTGGTCGAAGATGGCGCTACCTTGCAACTGGGCATTGGCGGTATTCCAGACCAGGTGCTGAAGAATCTTGTGAATCATAAAAACCTTGGTTTACATACGGAAATGCTGTCTGATGGCGTAATACCGCTGATTGAAAAAGGAGTGATCAATAACAGTCTGAAGAAACTGAATATTGGTAAATCAGTAACCTCCTTTATGGTAGGGACCCGCAAGCTGTATGATTTTGTGAACGATAACCCGGCTTTGCGCGTAATGGATATCAGTTATGTGAATGATACTTCCATCATAAGGCAGAATCCTAAAGTTACTGCTATCAACAGTGCGATTGAGATAGATCTGACCGGCCAGGTATGTGCGGACTCTATTGGCACATATCAGTATTCCGGTATCGGCGGACAAATGGACTTTATCCGGGGTGCGTCCCTGTCAGAGGGAGGTAAACCGATCATTGCCCTTCCTTCTGTTACCAATAAAGGCATTTCCCGTATCGTACCTTTTCTGAAAGAAGGCGCAGGCGTGGTAACCACAAGAGGCCACGTGCATTGGGTGATCACCGAGTATGGTACGACCGATCTGTTCGGAAAAAGCCTGAAACAACGTGCGAAGGCGCTGATAGAGATCGCCCATCCAGACCATAGAGAAGAACTGGACCGGGCTTATTTCGAGCGCTTTGTCAAAAAAGTAGTCCCAGCATTGATATAACAGGTTAAAGATGGCTCAGTGCATCCTGTAGGTCTAACTGATTTACGGGATGCATGATCCTTTTACGGTGGGCGCGTCCCCAGTTGGCCATCTCATCGATGATGGTTTCAAGCGTCTTGCCATATGGTGTTAACTCATATTCAACAGTCACCGGTTTGGTATCGTACACCGTCCTTTTCACCAACTCGTTCATTTCCAGCTCCCGCAGCTCCTTCGAGAGCATTTTGGAACCTACACCCTCCACTTCACGCTGTAACTCCATAAAACGCTTTTTGCCAAAACGCAGAGAGCCGATAATGGAGATCTTCCATTTCCCATTCAACACGTCCAAGGTGTCATGGATGGCACGGAGGTGCTCCGTACACACTTCAGATTTTTCTGATGTTCCTGGTTTCTTGTTCATAGTCACTTACTTTCCCCTGAGAAACTACTTTCTTTCGGGACACCACTTTCGAAAGTAAAGTATCTTTCGGAACTTTACAAATCAAAAGAGGACTATTATGAGTAATACTAAGATGAAGGTGGAGATCTGGTCGGATATTATGTGTCCATGGTGTTACATCGGCAAGCGGAGGTTTGAGGCTGCCATGGCCCAATTCCCCGATGCCGGCGCTGTGGAGATAGAGTGGCACAGTTTTCAGCTGGACCCAACTATACAGAACGGTCACGGGGATAACCTGTATACCTACCTGTCTAAAAGGAAGGGTATTCCGTACGAACAGGCAGAACAAATGAATAACCAGGTGACGGCACTGGCCAGTACCCTGGGATTAACCTATAACCTGGACGAGGCTGTGGTGGCCAATTCTTTTGACGCCCACCGCCTGATCCAGCTGGCTAAAAAGCACCAGCTGGGGGATGCCGCTGAAGAACGTCTTTTCAGGGCTTATTTTACCGAAGGAAAGGATTTTAGCGATCCGGTTGTCCTTCAGGCCCTTGGTAAGGAAATAGGTCTGGAAGAAGGCGTTTTACAGGAACTGGTTAGCGGACAGGCATATGCCAACGAAGTGCGTAAGGACATTGCTGAAGCAGAAACCCTGGGTATCAGGGGTGTTCCTTTCTTTGTTTTTGACCGTAAATATGGCGTTTCCGGCGCCCAGGCGTCTGAGACCTTCCTGGAAGTGCTCAATAAGTCTGTGGGGGAATGGAAACAAACGCAGCCTGCCAGACTGGATATCATAGAAGGACAATCTTGTGGTCCTGACGGAAACTGCTGACATACTGTTGTCATCTTCGTATCTTTCCTTTGTACTGTTAACTTAAACAGCACTACGAATGACAGCAAAAATCCTTCTACAGCAAAGACTGGCAAACCAGCAATTGATACGCCCTACCTTTGGTTCCGCACCCGAACTCGTACGCTGGTGCGGAGCCATACAGGCGCAGGACTATGAAATGTCTAAATGGGCAGTGGGCATGCGCCTGCCGGCTGCTACTACTGAACAGATAGAAGCCTCCATCAGTAAGGGAGAACTTGTTCGTACTCACGTTTTACGACCTACCTGGCATCTCGTGCATCCGGAAGATATACGCTGGATGATGACGCTGACAGGACCCGGTATAGAACAGTCTATGGGTACTTATAACCGGAAACTGGAACTCGACAGTACCGTATTCCGGAAAAGTAATAAAGTGTTCGAAAAAGCCCTGCGAGACGGTAAACAACTAACCCGGCCGGAACTGGCAGATATACTGGAGAAAGCAAAGATCCCCACCAATGATCTCCGGATGAACTTCCTGCTCATAAAAGCGGAACTGGATATGGTGATCTGTAACGGGGGTAAACGGGATAAGCAAATCACCTATGCCCTGTTTGAGGAACGCGTACCCGCTTCGAAGCTCTTGACAAAAGAAGAGTCCCTTGCCGCATTGGCGCTTCGCTATTTTAACAGCCATGGCCCTGCTACCCTCAAAGATTTTACGGGCTGGAGCGGCTTGTCGATTACAGCCGCAAGACAGGGACTCAATCTTGTTAAAGATCAATTGAATAAGGAAACTGTTTACGACCTGGAATATTGGGGACCAGCCCATGCCTCAGGCGTTAAAAGTACTGACAACCCCGTGCTGCTGATACCGAATTATGATGAATACCTCGTTGCCTATAAGGACAGGGAGGTTATCTACGATGGGCAACATGACGATCATTTGAGCAGGGAAGGCAATCCGCTGTTTAACAATATCATACTCATCAAGGGGCAGATTGCCGGCGTATGGAGGCGTACTATCAAGAAGAAGGAGGTGGTGATGGATTTACAGACATTTGCCCCGCTCAGTAAAACGGACCAGGCTAAACTGGATAAGGAAGTTGCAAGATATAAGCAATTCATCCACTTACAATAATATGCATTAAATTGGGTACATGTTTACCCGGTTAATCAAACTACTGCCTGCCATTATTTTCATTTGCTGTGCCCATCTTGCATCAGCACAACGTGGTAATTCACTGAAAGCAGATCTGCAGTTGCTGAAAACGAAACTGGAAACGATCCATCCGGCCTTGTATGAGTATACGGCCCAAGCCCGGATGGAGCAATTGTTTGACAGTTGTTATCAGCAATTGAACGATGACACGGACGACAGGCAGTTCTATGGTATCGTCAAAGTATTGCTAAGTGCGGTGAAAGATGGTCATCTGTCAACAGGCGCATCACCACGTTTTTCGCAGACCATTCATACTGAAAACAGCTATCTGCCGCTGATCACTTATTTTAAAAGTGATAGCATCTTTATCGTTAACAGTATCGATAATAAGATACCAGCCGGTAGTCGCCTGATAAGCGTCAACTCACATCCTGCAGATGCTATGCGGCAAAAGATGTACGACTACCTGATGTCAGACGGTTACAGTACAAGTAAGAAAGCACTGATCCTTAACCAGATCTTCTATTTCTATTATTATCTCTCTTATGGCTATTCGGCGGGATTTACCGTGGAGTATATTTCTTCCTCCGGGGAGCCTTCAACTGTCTCGCTGCCTGCTGTGGAAGAAAAAGTCATCAATACACTGAAGATCTCTGAAGAAGAAAAACCTCTGTTATCTGCTACTTTTACGGAAGACAATATCTGTATCCTTAATATCAGGACCTTCGGTGCGGATGATCTTCAGCAGGCGAAGCTGGATTATCCTGCTTTTCTGGAAAAAACTTTCAGGAGAATAAAACAGGACAAGGTACAAAAACTCATTATCGACCTGCGGGACAATGGTGGTGGCAGGGACGCATATGGTGTGATGTTGTATTCCTATCTCACTAAACAGGCATTCCGTTATTATAGCTATCTGGAGAAAGATAAAAAGAAACTGTCAGGCAAACCCGGGCTGGGCATACAACGCCCTGCTGCCTTACCGTACAGCGGTGCTGTCTGGATATTGACAGGTGGCAATACTTTCTCTGCAGCGGCTGAATTCTGTGCGGTTGCGTATAGTAATCACAGGGCTACTTTTATCGGCGAAGAAACCGGCGGAGGGTATGAAGGGAATCACTCCGGACAAATGATACAGGTTGAATTGCCATCCAGTAAAGTAACTGTCTGGATACCTACTATCAAATATGTCATGGATGTGATTCCCGCAAAATATCCTGGTCACGGCATTATTCCGCATCTGCAGGTACAGCCTTCTGCAATGGAATATCTCCAACATGAAGACAGGGTGTTAAAGGAAGCTTTGTCAGAGGCCCGTTCCCGTTGATCGTCACTAATGCTCGTCTTCTTCTCCTGTGTTTTTAAGTTTAGAGAATAATGCAAAGGCGCCTTTTACAACAACATCTGCGCCTTTGATATCAAAGCCAGGTGGCATAATCACTTCTGTATAGCCTAATTCGCTGTTACCCTTTTCTATAGGCAGCATCTCGTAAAGATAATTCCCTTCGGCTCCTGCTTCACGCCCCTTAGCGATAAAGATACAGGGCTTGCCTTCAAACTGAATGATCGCCTCATCCGGCAAAGCATTTACCATGGCATTGCCTATTTCGATCCAGGCAGTGAGGTACATACCGGGCAACAGTTCGCGGTCTTCATTGTCCAGGTGACAGTGTACCTGTACCGTACGTTCATTGCTGATCTCACGACCTATGAGATGTACCCGGGCGCTACGTTGTGTAGTCTCATTCGCCAGGGTGAAACGAACTCGCTGGTCCAGCTTTAGTTTAGGAATATCTTTTTCAAACACGGTGAGTTCCGCATGCAGGTGCTCTGTATTGACGATTTCAAACAGTTTATCAGATGGATTTACATAAGCGCCGATGTTAGTATTCACGACAGTCACGTACCCGGTAATCGGGCTATAAAGCTGAATAGTGCTCTGGATATTTCCTGCGTCCAGAGCTGTCAGATTGATGTTGAGCAGTTTCAGTTTCTCCTGTAATCCTTTGATACGGGCAGCATTGGAGAGATAGTTAGCCTTTGCCTGTTGAAATACTTTCTGCGCATTCACATTCTCTTTGGCCAGTGCTTCCTGTCGCTGGTATTCTGCCAGCAGGTATTCCTGCTGTCCTTTATTCTCCAGGTAATCCTGCTGCAATTGAATCAGATCGGGATGCTGCAAAGAAACTACCACTTCGCCCTTATGGATCAGGGTACCCTGTAATAAGGCTGTGTTCTTTACGAAAGCGCCGAAGGGTGCAGAGATAGTGATCATGCTCTGCGGAGGTACATCCAGTTTACCATTGGCACGGATATTACTACTGATTTGTTTTTGTTCGATCTTACCAGTCTTTATACCAACGGTGGTATACTGTACCGGTGTTAATTCTGCTACCATTCCTTCAGCCGCGGCATGTTGTTCTTCCGGTGCTTCTTTTTCTGTTTTATTGCCACAGGCAGCTAAGGAAATGATCAGGGCACTATATATGAGATACTTCATGATTTTCTGTTGATTATTGTTGTGCGTTCAGCATTTGTAAGGACAATACCGCATTGTTATAGCCACGGATGGTTTGCAGCCAGGCTTCGCGGATGTTGAATACTTCCTGCAGGCTTAAGAGATAGGTAGTATATCCTACATCTCCTTTCTCATATCCCAGCAATGCATGTTTCTCTATGAGCATCGCATTAGGTATGGCAGTTTCCCGGTAATAATCCAGGCTGCTTTTATAACGGGAGTACTCTGCCACTGCTTGTTGCCATCTGCTTTTCAACTCAACATTCATTTGCTGATAGTGAAAGTCTGCCTGTATTCTGCGCTGTTCCGCAGCCTTTACTCTTGCACGGAAGGGGCCTAGCCATAAAGGAATGGAAACGCCGGCATGCCAACCCTGGAAACGGTCGCCGCCTTTGGCGATTGCGGTACCTCCACTGTTGAGTGAAGTGCCTATCAGGGATTGATTAAAATAACCGATTGATAGATCAGGCAATAGTGCATTTGCTTCGAGCTTCTTCTCTTTTTCCTGGATAACTACCTGCTGCTGTTGCCACTGTAATGCAGGATAATGCTGCAGTTGAGCGGAATCGCCAACAATACCGGCAGATAAAGGTTCCAGTGTTTGTTTGGCGATAAGCAGCGGCGTAGTACTGCCTGACAAACCTTGTAATCCCGCCAGCAGTACCTGTTCTTCTGCAAGACTTTGCTTATTGAGATGGCGTATCTCTGCCAGTCGTGTTTCGGCGGAGGTCTTCTCCAATAGTCCTGTTTCGCCTGTTCTGAACTTCAGGTCTGCCGCTTTTACAAAGCGTTGGTAAATACTATCCTGTTGCGCCAGCAGTTGCCTGTATGCATAGAGGTACTGCAGCTGGTACCAGCCTTGCCTGACCTGGAATACCAGTTCATGTTTAGTGACAGCCTGTTGCAGCTTACTGCCCTGCATTTGTGCATCGTACAGAGATGCCTTTGCACCGAATACAGAGGGGAAAGGGATCTTCTGGGTGACAGTGATATTATTATCGTTTTTGACATAGCTATTGTATTGCCCATATTGCAGACCGATGTCTGTTTTGGGTAATTCTCCTGCTGTCCGTTTTAATTGTTTATAGTAGTCTACACCGGCTCCTGCCGCCTGCAGCCCTTTATTCTGCTGCAGTGTAAGCTGTATAAGGCCATCGAGTGTAAGTGGCTGTTGTGCATGTGAGAGCATGGGAGCACCTGTCAGCAGCAACAGGATCATGACTGTTTTATGCATGTTTCCGGCGCTTTTTATTTTTTCAGATAAGATGTACAGACAGGGCAATACAAACAAGGTAAGCAGGGTTGCGGTTATCAGTCCGCCGATAACTACTGTAGCCAGCGGCTTCTGTACTTCTGCTCCACTGCCATGCGACAAAGCCATGGGCAGGAAACCCAATGAAGCAACGGTGGCCGTCATGATCACAGGACGTAAGCGGGTACCTGTACCCCGCATGACAATCTCCCGCAGGTCAGTTATTCCTTCTTTACGCAGGCGGTTAAATTCGGCAATGAGCACAATGCCATTGAGTACGGCCACACCAAAGAGCGCGATAAAACCGACAGCAGCTGAGATACTGAAAGCCATCCCCCGCAACCATAAAGCTACAATACCACCTACGGCGGATAAAGGAATGGCAGTATAAATGAGTAAGCCCTGTTTTACAGAACCAAAAGAGAAATACAGTAAAATGAATATCAGCAGCAATGCTACCGGTACTGCTATCTTGAGTCGCGATCTGGCCTGCTGCAGATTTTCGAAGGAGCCGCCATAGGTGATGTAATAACCGGGAGACATTTTCACTTTCTGACTTATCTTCTGTTGTAACTCCTCCACAATACTTTCCACATCTCTGCCACGTACATTAAATCCTATGGTGATACGCCGTTTGGCATCATCACGCTGTATCTGGTTAGGTCCTACTTTCAGGCTGATATCCGCCACCTGGTTCAAAGGTACCTGGTTACCATTGGGAGCTGTAACGTATAATGCGGATACATCTTCCAGGCCAGCCCGGCTCTCTTTATCCAGTCTGACCACCAGGTCGTACCTCTTCTCTCCTTCATAGATGACACCTGCACGCTGGCCTGCGAAAGCAGTATTGATCACGGTGTTGATGTCTTCTATATTCAGACCGAAGCGGGCAATCTGGTCACGGTGGTATTGTACTACGATCTGCGGCAAACCGGAAGACTGCTCCACGTACAGGTCGGCCGCGCCGCGTATGCCGCTTACCACACTTCCTACTTTATGCGCATAGGCAGCAAGTCTGTCAAGATCTTCGCCATAGATCTTTACCACTACATCCTGCCGGGCGCCGGTCATCAGTTCATTGAAACGCATTTGTATGGGCTGCTGGAAGCCAAAGCTAACACCGGGTATCGCCTCGAGGGCTTCCGTCATTTTATCTGCCAGTTCATCTCTGTTTTTTGCCTTTGTCCATTCAGAACGGTCTTTCAGGGCAATGATCAGGTCACATGCTTCCACCGGCATGGGGTCAGTAGGGATTTCGCTGCTACCGATCTTGCCGACTACCTCCTTTACCTCATCGGGGAACTGCTTCAGCAAGATATCAGCCGCCTTACCGGCAACGTCTATCGTTTCATACAGGCTGCTGCCTGTCAGCAATCTTGTCTCTACGGCGAAGTCGCCTTCATCCAGGGATGGAATAAATTCTGCACCCAGCCGGGTGAATAGTAACAGGCTTGCACCAAACAAGCCGATGGATATTACGATGACAGCACGTTTGAAGCGTAATACAAAGGTTAAAGCCTTAGTATAAACGCGATGCAGATAGTCCATGATCCTGTCAGACAGGGTGCGTTTATGCACTGCCTTTTTACTCAGGAACAATGCACTAGCCATTGGCACATAGGTCAACGAGAGAATAAAGGCCCCTAAGATGGCAAATGAGACTGTCTGCGCCATTGGCCGGAACATCTTTCCTTCTACACCGGAAAGCGCCAGAATAGGCAGATAAACGATTAATATGATGATCTCGCCAAAGGCAGCGGAGGTTCTGATACGGCTGGCGGCAGTGTATACTTCGTCGTCCATTTCCGACTGTGTAAATGCGACGCCTGTTTTCCGTAATCCCAGGTGATGCATGGTCGCTTCTACGATGATGACCGCTCCATCTACGATCAGGCCGAAGTCGATCGCTCCGAGGCTCATCAGGTTACCGGAAACATTGAAGAGCTGCATCATACAGATGGCAAACAGCATAGCGAGGGGAATGACGGATGCTACGATCAGGCCGGCTCTGAGATTGCCCAGCAGGAGTACCAGTACGAAGATGACGATCAGGGCTCCTTCGGCGAGGTTACGTACGACAGTTTCCACGGCATTGTTCACCAGTTTAGTTCTGTCCAGGAAAGGTTCTATCAATATACCTTCCGGCAGGGTCTTTTCTATCTGCCTGATCCTCTCCTTAACATTTTTGATCACGGCAGAAGAGTTGGCGCCTTTCAGCATCAGCACGATGGCCCCTACCCTTTCGCCTTCCACGTTGCGTGTCATGGCGCCATAACGGATAGCGTGGCCGTAACCTACTTTTCCGACGTTGTCTATCAGCACCGGGATGCCACTGCTGTGTGTTTTTACGACTACATTCCCGATATCTTCCAGACTACCTATCAATCCTTCGCTACGGATGAACCAGGCGTTGGGTCTTTTATCAATATAAGCACCGCCGGTGTTCTGGTTGTTCTTAGCCAGGGCATTGAACACATCAGTAATACTGAGGTCCATGCTACGCAGCTTTTCAGGATCAAGCGCGATCTCATATTGTTTGAGAAAACCACCAAAGCTGCTTACATCTGCTACGCCGGGTACGCCCAGCAATTGTCTGCGGATGATCCAGTCCTGTATACTCCGCAGCTCCATGGCATTATATCGCTTTTCATAGCCCGGCTTCGTGTGCACAACATACTGGTATATTTCTCCCAATCCGGTGGTAACGGGCGCCAGTTCCGGACTTCCTACACCGGGAGGGATCTGGTCTTTGACAGTTGTCAGTCTTTCACTGACCTGTTGCCGGGCCCAGTAGACGTCTATATGCTCCTGGAAAACTACGGTTACTACGCTCAGGCCAAAGCGGGAAAACGAGCGGACTTCAGTAATACCGGGGATGGAAGCAACAGATTGTTCCACCGGGAAAGTGACAAGCCGTTCTATGTCCTGTGCAGCCTGTGAAGGCGCAGTTGTGATGATCTGCACCTGATTGTTGGTAATGTCGGGCAATGCGTCTATAGGCAATCTCGTGAGGGCGTAAATACCCCACGCGATCAGCCCGACGATAAAGAGTATAATGATCAGTTTATTCCGTACGGAGAAACCGATGATCTTATCGAGCATGGATTTAGTTTAAATGATGAATAAAGGGATAATATGGACGTATTATGCCCTTGGAGGGTTCCAGCATTTCGCTGTATAACCGGGAAGAGAGATGGCCCGGTATTCTGTATAATGGGTGTAAATAATGTTCGTAACGGGTTCTATCTGTACTGTCTTTTCCAATACTACGGGAACAGAGCAGTTATGGCAATTGAAGAAAGGGGAACATATTCCTTGCGGCACATCATGCCTGTCGCCTTCGCAATTATCAAAATTGCAACAGGGGATGACTGCCATCAGCAGTACATAGACCGATATGATCAATGTAATTACTTTCATAATGCCGGGTCAAATATAGGTCAATCATCAGATTAATTTATAATGAAAGATTGCAACACTGTTGTCAGTCGCCAGAACGGGCATGCAGATGTTCCTGTCTGACAGCCATCTATGGCCTTTCTCGCTATTTTGCCAGTTGTAGTACTGCCCACAAGGCTGCCCCGGAAATGATGACCCATAAAAGCACACCTTGTATCATTGGTTTTATGCCTACTCCTTTCAATACCGCGCCTGATAATCCTGCGCCAATCAGGAACAGGGTAACGGTGAGACCCGTTTTTGCTACCTTGACGATCACTTCACTGGCTGACGGCATAGGGATGTAGGTATGTATGATCATGGCAAGGATAAACAGCCCTATGAAGTACGGTATCTTCATCTTCTGTTTACCTGTTTTGAAACAGAAGGCAGTCAGCAGTACAACAGGGATGATCCAGAGTGCGCGGGCCAGCTTAACGGTGGTTGCTATTTCGAGTGCCTGAGGACCATATTTGCTGGCAGCTCCTACGACAGAGCTGGTGTCATGAATAGCGATAGCGCTCCAGAGGCCAAACTGTGTCTGGGTCATATGCAGGAGATGACCAATAAAGGGAAATAGGAATAGCGCGGCGGAGTTCAGGATGAAAACCGTGCCCAGTGCTACAGACAATTGTTTTTCTTCGGCTCTGATGACTGGTGAAATTGCAGCGATGGCGCTTCCTCCACAGATGGCAGTACCGCAGGAGATCAGGTGGGATGTTTTGGTATCAATCTTTAATAATTTCCCAGCGATGTAGCCAATTACGAGGGTGCCGGTAATAGAGGCTACCGTAAATAAAAAGCCTTCACTACCGGCTTTTACGGCACTATGGATATTCATACCGAAGCCGAGTCCTACAACAGAGACCTGCAACAATACATGTGTGGCTTTGTGATTGAGATAAAGGAAGGGATGACCTATAAACTGTGCGATGATCAAACCTATTACCAGCGCTACGGGAGGAGATACCCAGGGTGTCAGGCAGGCGGTGAGCGCTAATATAAATATCACTTCCCGGGTAGTGATGCTTCTGTCCAGAAAATTCTTCTTCACTATGCCTTCTGTCTTTTCATTATGCGCTATTGTAGTCATATACTGATCTTTTGATGACACAAAGTTGCGCTACATCTACTGTTAAAGGAAATCACGATTGGTAATATTCGATAACCTAAGGTTATTACCTGTATGCCATGTAAGTTATCTATCGACCAAATAGAAAAGATTTATTTGGCAAATAATACCGATTGGTATAATTTTACATCGTCTTAATGAAAGCGATATGAGTAAGGCAGAAAGAACGAAGGAGTTTATAGTAGAGAAAACGGCGCCTATCTTTAATAAGAAGGGATTTGCCGGTACTTCTCTCTCTGATATGACGGAGGCGACTGGTCTTACGAAAGGTAGCATTTACGGCAATTTTGCCAATAAAGATGAAGTGGCACTGGCATCATTTGATTACAATCTCCGCAAGCTGAGAACATATGTCCGCGCAGAGGAGGAAAAAGCGAAAACCATCAAGGAAAAATTGATGGTGCGCACTTTTCTCTTTGAAAAGGAGCGTTTGGTGGCTTATCCGGAAGGTGGTTGTCCACTGATAAATACCGGTCCTGAAGCAGACGATACACATCCGGCTCTGAAGGAAAGGGTGGCAAATGCGATTGAAAGCTGGAAGGAAAGAACCATCAGCATGATAGAAGAAGGGATCAGGAATAAAGAGATCTCTCCGGATGCAAACCCTGAGCAGGCGGCACTGACGCTGATCTCGATGATCCAGGGGGCTATATTCGTAGCCAGGACAACCAGCAAGCCAGAATATGGCAGAAGTGTCATGGAGGTGGCCAGAAAATATATAACATCACTCTGACTATTTTTTTAACTATAAATATACCAATCGGTATTATTTTTCAAAGCGTAAAAAGAACATCATGAAAACGATTAACAACACTGTCCTGATAACCGGCGGCGGAGCAGGTATTGGCTTTCAGACAGCTAAACTGTTATCTGAAAAAGGCAATCATGTCATCATTACCGGCAGAAATGCAGGCACCTTAGAAAAAGCAGCAGTACAGCTGAAAAACGTCACACCAATAGTATCTGACGTATCAAAAGAAGAAGATGTATTGGCACTTGTAGAAAGGTTGAAAAAAGAATTTCCAACCCTGAACGTTGTGATCAACAACGCAGCAGCAGCGGAAGTATACAGACTGGAGGCAGGTGTAAATGCTTACGATAAAGCATCTAAGGAGATCCATACCAATTTCCTCTCCGTGATCAGGCTGAATGAATTGTTACTGCCATTGCTGGAAAAACAACCGGAAGCAGCTATTGTAAACGTGACTTCTATCGTGGCCTTCGCTCCAGGTGTGAGACTCCCGGGTTATGCTGCCAGTAAAGCTGCTTTACACTCCTATACACAGGTACTGAGACATGCATTATCTGCAACCAGTGTGAAAGTATTTGAACTGATGCCGCCATTAGTGAATACGGAATTCTCAAAGGAGATCGGTGGTGAGAACGGTATGCCCCCTGCTGCAGTAGCACAAGCCTTAATAGACGCACTGGCTACAGATCATTATGAAATACATGTAGGCAATACTGCCGATTTCTATAAATTGTTCCTTTCTTCTCCTACAGAGGCTTTCGCAGTACTGAACACCGCAAGATAAATCCTGCTTTTACTTTGACAGTAATTATACCGACTGGTATAATTACTGTCTCTACATAATTCTCTCGCATGAAAAGGACTATACTGCTTATCACCGTTATTGCTGCTGCGGTAATGGAGCTGATAGACACATCCATCGTCAACGTAGCATTATCGCACATGAGCGGCAACCTGGGCGCAACACTGGAAGATACTTCCTGGGTGATCACGGCATATGCTATTGCCAACGTGATCATTATTCCTATCACCAGTTTCCTTTCGAATAAACTCGGCCGGCGAAATTACTATATCGGTTCTATCATCGCTTTTACCTTCTTTTCATTCATGTGTGGCCAGGCATCCAACATCTGGGTGCTGGTTATCTTCCGCTTCTTACAGGGTATGGGTGGAGGCGCGCTGTTATCCGTTTCACAGGTGATTGTATTCGAACTTTTCCCGAAAGAAAAACAGAATGTGGCAAGTGCCTTATTTGGCATCGGCGTATTCGTTGGTCCTACCATTGGCCCTACCCTGGGTGGTTACATTACAGAATTCTACGACTGGCCATGGATATTCTACATTAATGTTCCTATAGGTATTGTTGCAGCCGCTATCTGTTATGCTTTACTGACAGAACCAAAGGTAAAAGAAACAGCGGGTAGTGTCGATTGGGCAGGTATCATCCTGCTGGCTATTGGCATCGGATCTCTGCAAACAGTATTGGAACGGGGGGAGACTGACGACTGGTTTGAGGCAGGATACATTGTTTTCCTCAGTGTTACGGCCTTCTTTGGATTATTATTATTCATATGGTGGGAACTCACCACAAAAACACCCGTGGTCAACCTGCGGGTACTTAAAAGCAGGAACCTGAGCCTGGCGGCTGTGCTCACCTTTGTATCGGGTGTGGGCCTGTTCAGTTCTGTATTTCTGACGCCTGTATTCGCACAGAGACTGCTCAATTTTACACCGACACAAACAGGTTTGCTATTACTGCCCGGCGCTATACTCGCTATAGGAGGATTGGTTGTCTCGGCCAGGTTGCTGCAGAGAGGTGTCTCCCCTCTTGTTATGATCACCACCGGTATGCTGATGTTTGTCGTCTTTAGCTGGCAGATGTCGCGTTATAACCTTGACGCCAGTGCCTTTGGTCTGACCACGACACTGATCTGGCGAGGTGTGGGACTGGCCATCATCACCGTACCATTATCCGTATTAGCAGTGTCGTCACTTCCTCCGGCCGACCTTGCACAGGGAGCTGCTTTGAATAATATGATGCGGCAACTGGGAGGTTCTTTTGGCCTGGCGATGGTAAACACTTACCTGGCCAACCGTAATGCAGTACACAGATCCGACCTTGTATCCAATATCACGGCAGACAATCCGATTGCGGTAAAACGGCTGGCTGACTATACACAATTCTTTATATCAAAGGGCGCAGGTCTGGCGGAGTCTAAGGCCAAGGCATTGCGACTTATAGATGCCGGTATTACCCGGCAGACTTCGATGCTGAGCTTCGATGATGCCTATCTGTTAATAGGGGTGGTATTCCTGTGTTCACTGCCTTTATTACTTATGGCATCAAAAAGGAAGAAAGGCGCGAAAGTACAGGTGGTACTGGCAGATCATTAGCATGTTCTCGCTTTGTCAAGTATACCAGGGCTGGGGAAGCATTTGGCTCCCTGGCCCTTTTCGGCTAATTTGCAGCCCATACCTGCCGGTGAATGAAGAACAACTACGACAATATTGCCAGATACTATGATTTCCTCAGCCGTATCGTATTTCGTACTGCACAGCAGGATGCGCAGACAGCCCTTCTGCCGTATATCGAAATAAACAGCAAAGTGCTGATAGCGGGTGGAGGAACAGGCTGGATACTGGAAGAAATAGCAAAAAGATGCCCGCCCGGTTTACACATTTATTATGTGGAGATCTCTGCGAATATGATCGCACTCGCAAAGGAGCAAAAATATCAGCATGAGGTAACGTTTATCAATATGGCCATAGAAGATTTCAACAGGGATCGTTCTCTTATCTTCGACGTTGTCATGACGCCCTTCTTGTTTGATAACTTCTCCCAGGAAAGGATAAAACCCATTTTCCTTCATCTTCATAGCATGCTCAGGCCAGGAGGGAGATGGCTGTTTACCGATTTTCACTACCAGAAAGTAGCCCCGTTATGGCAGCGGATATTACTACAAAGTATGTACGTGTTCTTCCGGATATTATGTCATGTGGAAGCAAGTGCGCTGGCTGATATTGAGCCTTTATTCAAAACGCATCACTATACAAGTCTTTTCGAGGTATTCTATTTCAAAAAGTTTATCAGGTCGGCCGTTTACTATAAAGAGGGGCTTGTTAATAATTGTTAATTTACCCATACTGCGAAATCGTTTCATGGATGATTCATGAGATTTAGTAAGAATTTCATGCATTCTATCCTGAACAACCACTAATAAAAAAGAGGGATAGGCTTGTGCCTATCTCTCTTTCAAATCTCCAGACTCCCTGCCGATAGACTCACGTTCCTTGCGGGAAGCGCTATGGCTGGAAGCCGTTCTCCCATCTTCTTTCTCTGACGGCTCCATCAGTTTTCGCATGTTGACGGCATTTGTTTCATCACTCAGTAAGTTCGCCATATAGACATGCATCTTTGTTTTACCGCCGGATATTACACGGCTTTCACCACTCATGAGTGCTTCATAACCATCCTGGGCTACTTCTTCCGGTGTTTGTAATGATTCTTCACGATACGTCTTGGTGTATTCCATATTGGCCTTATGGAAAAAGTCAGTATCGGACGCACCGGGCACTAACACCGTAATATTTACACCAGTGCCGACCAGTTCATTACTGATAGCGGCGCTAAATGAGAGCACAAAGGCTTTTGTAGCTGCATATACTGACAATAATGGCATGGGCGCTTTACCCGCCTCAGAACCCAATTGCAGTATATGTCCTTCTCCTCTCGCCACCATATCGGTAACAAAATATTTAGTCAGCGCTACCAGTGAACAGATGTTCAACTGGATAATGTCAAGATTACGCTGCAGGTCAACATCTACGAAGCGGCCCCATTCTCCCTGTCCTGCGTCATTCACCAGATAATTCACTACAATACCTCTGGCCTGTATTTCATCATATATTTCCTTTGCTGCGGCTGGTCGGAAGAGATCACTTGAAATAGGTGTTACCTCGATATTATATTGTTGCTTCAACTCATCTGTCACTTCCTGCAATCTTTCTTTCGATCTTGCTACAAGCACGAGGCTGAAACCATCCTTAGCAAACAATTTTGCCAACTCATATCCGAAGCCGCTGGTGGCGCCGGTAATCAGTGCATACTGATTACGGTTGTTCAGGTTAATTACTGGCATACATTTCAGTTTAAATATCAACGGGAATTTTTAAGACTCTCAGGCGCTTCTTTCAGTTCATCCTTCTGTTTATTTGCTTCCGGAGTTATTTCTTTTGCGCCTTTGTTATCACGTTCCCGTTCTGTCTGCTCAACAGATGATGCAGAAGATTCAGCTGCTTCTGACTGTTCAGCTTTACCAGTAAGGTCTTCTTTTGTCATCTTTGGTTTATCCTGTCCCATAATATAAAAATTTAAGCTTGAAAGAATAATCTATCAGGATCAAACAACAAGCCATGTATGCTATTATATAGGACGAGGCGGAGTCAACCGGCATATTTGTACATATGCTGGTACAGTAGTGTGGAATAAATTACTGGGTAACAAACTACGACTGCAATCTCTTCAATCGGCAGACTGGACAGGCGCTTCTTTTGCTGTTCCGGCAATGAGGCCTTCTTTCCCCATACGGTTTTGCTCTCCGAGCGACAGACCGTCTGTACGTGTGGTTTGCAACCAGCCATTTCTGAAGCGTCTGAATATCTGTATAGCCAAGCCCATATCCCGGTAAAAATCTCTTTCTACTTCTGCTACCGTGCGGTGCTCACTAATATCTATCCAGCCAAAGCTATGGATCAGACGGATCTCCTCAATAGGAGTATCTCCGGGGAGCTTTTTATTGTTTGCAGAGCCTTCTCCCTGGTCATGCGGACAGAGATAGCATTCCAGTTTCAGGTAAGGATATACCTCATGGAATTTATTCTGGATGTTACGTAAAACATCTTCTTCGCTGATATATATTTCCATCGTGTTGCGTTTTAATGAGTTAATGATACACCCGTCATTCTTTCCCATGCATTCCCTTTTTTGTAAAACAAACAGGTGAATTATTAGTTGCAGGAATGACAAGATGTTTCAAAGTTAGCACTCCGGGGAAGGGAGGGCAATGATGGAGGTTATGAGGAAAGCTGTTTATGATCAGGAGCGATCATTCTCCCGGCAACAGGGGGAGAATGCAATCCTGCAGGTAAGAACCTCTCAGCTGGCTATAAAGGATGCCCCGGGTAATACCAGTGGCCGCCCTGGAAACAGCTTGTCCTATATCGGCGGGAATCAGGTATTCCCCGTTCGTCTGCCGCGTCAGTGTTTCTTCAAACATGGGAATACCAAAGCCACATGCCACTGTTGCGCTGGCAAGCGGCAGGGTGTTGCCGGATTGTATCAGGGTTACGGTGGTGAACACGATGACCATTTGTTTGTCAACGTTTGTCTTTTGTTCCTGCTGAACATTGAACTCATAACTCGCCTGTCTTTCCTTGCTGCCGGTTGAAGGTTCTGGTGAAAGAGAAAAGGAAAGCAGTTCGATACCGTGTAAATTAGGGGAGGTTTCCAATTTGTGATGATTATAGTAAAGAAAAAACAACCTGTGTTCAGGCATTAAAAGGGGGACTTGTTAAACCGCCGCTTTGACCGGCTATTTTATACAATGGTCCCTGAATAGCTCCTTTTAAGGATGAAGGGACTACCGGAACCGTAACATTGACGTTCAGCGGTGGCTGGGTAGCAGTCATATCCGCATCCAGCAACCTGATGCCCAATACCCGTTGAATATCTACTAATGTATCCATGGTAAAATTGTGGGTGCCGCTTAACCATTTAGATACCAGGGATGGACTTTTTAAGTGGAGCTCCCTGGCGAGATCAAGGCTTTTCCAGCCTTTGGCTTTGAGGCCTGCATGAATCTTGGCGGCCATTTTCATTTTATGGTCTATCTGGTCTTGCTCAGCGGGGCTGATGTGACTCAGTAAATTGTTTACCAGATCACTGGTGTAGTTGGTGTTGGTTGCTTCGAAGTTTTCCATCATTCTTTTTTTAACGTGTAAGTAATAAATCTCCTTCCAGTTTTAACCGGTTGAGAGATATTCTTAAATTATTATCCTTTAGCTGGGTACGGATAATTTTCGAGTAGTGCATCATTTCATTTACTTCGCGGGTGAGTTTGGGATCATCCTGCCAGGCCCGGACATTTTTGGGCCCTCCCCCGCCTACAATAACCATCTGCTCACTCAAACGTATGCAGTACAAGCGCAGATGCTTATCAGGAATATCATAAAGAGCACATACCTGATCATCCCATTCCAGCCCTTCATCCAGCTTAAAATAAGTACTGACCGCCCCTGTTACGTTCCCGATACTCCTGAGCCGCCCCATAATACTTAGCAGATCCTGAAAGAACTCTTTTTGGTATTCCATTACAAACCGGTCTAAAAAAGCATACTGACTTTCTTCAGTAATGATACTGTAGACCGAGGCCTTTTTACCTGAGAGATTAGTCAGGTAAACTAATTTTGATTTCACCTAAAACTAAACTTTTACGAAGTTAACAATATTAAATCACTTCTAAGTGATTTTTTTACTCTTTTTTTTCACCTAAAAGTAAATTAATACATATTTAGCTAATTTATCGCAACAACGGACAGACTATTTTTCTTTCGCCCCCCTTTTCTTAAGGTAGGTTAATGGATTACTTCTCTTTTCCGGCGTATATTTGTTGCAACATATAAATACACTGATCATGGCAAAAGCAGTATTACATAAGGCAGCAACACGTGGACATGCAGACCACGGATGGTTAAACAGCCATCATACTTTCAGTTTTGCCAACTACTATAATCCGGAAAGGATGCAGTTTGGCGCCCTGCGGGTGTTGAACGATGACATAGTAGCTGGTGGAAGAGGTTTTGATGCTCACCCTCATGATAACATGGAAATCATCAGTATTCCACTGCAAGGCGCCCTTGAGCATAAAGACAACCTTGGAAATACCGTCATCACAAAAGCGGGCGAAATACAGGTAATGAGCACAGGAACCGGCGTTTTCCACAGTGAGTACAATGCCAATACCGATATACCTGCTCATTTCCTGCAGATCTGGTTATTTCCTAACCAGTTGAATGTTGCTCCCAGATATGACCAGGTAACAATAGATACTGAAAGCAAGCCTAACCACCTGCAACAGCTGATCTCCCCTGATCCCAGTGGTGCGGGTACCTGGTTGTACCAGGACGCCTGGTTCCACATGGGCAGGTTTGACAAAAACAGCGAGACCTCCTATGAGGTCAAAAAACAGGGAAACGGCGTGTACTTCTTTGTCATTAAGGGAAAATTCGTCATCAACGGACAGGAACTGGATAACAGTGATGGCTATGGTGTGAAAGACACCAATCACTTCACCATCGTTTCACAGGAAGAAGATGCTCAGTTGCTGGTGATAGATGTACCATTATTCAGTTGATTTAGACAACTCATTGCTGAAAAAGCATCTGTTGTAACATATACCTTTGCTTAACGTAAACATAAAATATAAATTAGAATCATATGTCTCCTATTAAGATTGCCAACACACAGAATGAAGTATTAGAACTGATCAGGAACAGGTGGAGTCCACGCTCTTTTTCGACCAAAGACCTGAATACGGCAACAGTTGAGACCATCCTCGAAGCAGGATCATGGGCGCCCAGCGCGAACAATTCTCAGCCCTGGCGCTTTATATATGCTTTACGTGGTACACCGGGGTTTGACAAACTGCTTTCAACGCTGGCTCCCGGTAATGTACCCTGGGCAAAAAATGCTGCTGCACTGGTGGCTTCTATAGGCATCCGTGAGCTGCCTGATACCCAGCAGAAAAATCATTATTACATGCATGATGTTGGCATGGCTACCTCTTTTATGCTGTTACAGGCACTAAATATGGATGTATACGGACATGTGATGGCAGGATTCAACAAACAACACGCCGCTGAACTACTGGGTCTACCAGCCAATGAGGAACCAGTATCTATGCTGGCACTGG
This sequence comes from Chitinophaga filiformis, assembly GCF_900102545.1. Classification (GTDB taxonomy): domain Bacteria; phylum Bacteroidota; class Bacteroidia; order Chitinophagales; family Chitinophagaceae; genus Chitinophaga; species Chitinophaga filiformis. Next base: position 1,013,449 of record NZ_FNBN01000002.1, read on the forward strand.
GTTATATAGACAGCGCGGAAAAGCTGGATGAGCCTTACAAAACAAGGGAATTAACTCCCAGAAGCCGCAATCCGATATCTGCGATTGCAGCCCACCTGGACTAAACCATACGATATGGCACCAACGCAACTACATATACTCGCTATAGGGAGAAATGCTGAAATTATGACGGTGATGCAAAGATTACTCAATGCTCCCGACAACTGGACAGGTGTAACTGCTACGACAGACGAAGCTGCCAAAGCAGCCTTTGAAAAAGAAGCGTTTGATATTGTGCTGCTCTGCGCCGGCATCAGTCCTGAAGAAGAGGCAACACTTACTGCCTACTTCAAACAGCATTCGCCGGCCATCATTGTCAAAAGACACTATGGCGGAGGAAGCGGCTTACTGAAAAATGAAATATTATACGCCCTGGAGAACAGATAACACTCCGGTATCATAAAACACCTGGTATGAAAAAAAACATTGCACACATCCTGGCGGGAAGAGCAAAAAATATCACTCCTACCCAGACGGTATTACAACCCTTGCCTCATGCAGACTTCCGCTTCGCCAATCCGTTCATTGTTCTCCATCATGGAGGACCGGATATTGTGCCGGCGGGATCGGATGACAGGATACATCCTCATCCGCACAGGGGTTTTGCTCCCGTTACATTCCAGTTACAGGGACAGGCGCATCATAAAGACACTACCGGTAACGATCAGTTACTGAATCCTGGTGATGCACAATGGATGTTTGCAGGAAAAGCCATTCTCCACAGCGAGGGGCCTTCAGCACAGATGCATAAAGATGGCGGCGTATCAGAAATATTACAGTTATGGGTAAACGTACCTGCAGCACATAAATGGGATGATCCCCGTTACCAGTTTGTACGGAAAGAGGACATGCCTGGAATACTTGAACAGGATGGTGTCAACCTCCGCCTCGTAAGCGGACAATTCGACGGTAAAACAGGACCGGTGAACATTTCCTTTACCCCTGTGATTTCCGCGGTGGGCGAAATTGCAGGTGGTAAGGAAGTGGAGTTCAATGTGACGGAAGACTACTGGACTTTACTGTATGTTGCACACGGCAGGGTAACTATCGACGACATCACACCAGTGCCGGAACATTCCCTGATCGTTTTCAAAAGAGAAGGCACTATGTTCTCTGTAGCTGCCAATGAAGACAGTCAGGTACTTTTCCTCTCAGCAGAAGTCATTGACGAACCGGTAGCAGCCAAAGACAATTTCGTTATGAACACCATGGCGGAAGTAGACCAGGCCATTGAGGATTATAAGAATGGCCGTTTTGGGACGCTAGCTTACTAAACATTAAAAACTATTTTATGGACGATAGAATCTTAGGCCTTCACCACATTACGGCCATTGCAGACAATGCTAAAAGAAACCTTCAGTTTTATACAGAAACCTTAGGTCTTCGCTTCGTGAAGAAGACTGTAAATTTTGACGATCCAGGTACTTATCATTTCTACTTTGGAGATGAGCATGGTACACCGGGCTCCATTCTGACCTTCTTTCCATGGGAAGGCATAGGTCGCGGTCACACCGGAACAGGTATGGCAACAGAGATCGGATATTCCGTACCCGCAGGCAGCCTTGATTTCTGGACAGAACGCTTCAAAGCGCATAATGTAACGCATGGTCCCATAGCCGAAAGATTTGGAGAACAGTATCTTCCTTTCGAAGATCCGGATGGCCTGAAACTGAACCTGATCGTGTCTAAAACTACCGACAACCGCCAGGCATGGGAAACGGCAGAAGTCAAAGCTGCCCACGCTACCAAAGGGTTCCACAACGTTGTGCTGACCCTGAGAAGCATAGGTCCTACTGCCAGCATTCTGACAGATGTATTTGGGTATAAATTCCTGGAACAGGAAGGAAACCGTCACCGCTTTGTGACTGACGCTATTCCTGAAGCGTCTATCGTAGACCTGGTAGAATCAAAGGAACCTGCCGGCAAAGGAGGCGGAGGTACCAACCACCACGTAGCTTTCCGTGTGGCAAACGATGAAGTACTGATGCATTTCAGGGAAAAGGTGGTAAAGAAAGGACTGAATATCACGCAGAAGATCAACCGTGACTACTTCTTCTCCCTTTATTTCAGGGAACCAGGAGGTGTACTGTTTGAAATCGCTACCAACAATCCCGGCTTTACTGTAGATGAACCGCTGGAGCAGCTGGGACAACATCTTAAACTGCCGGTACAGTATGAATCTATGCGTGCCGACATCGAAAAAGTATTACCTGCACTCTAATAACCACCTATACAATGGATGAAGTAGTAATCAGGCTCAATGCCAAAAACCACGGTGCTTTCTACCTGATGCATGAAGGAGAACAAACTGGAGAAATGATCATCAGCATTGCTGATAATGTGCTGACAGTTTATCACACGGAAATAGATCCGAAGTTTGAAGGCAAAGGCCTTGCAAGAGTACTCCTGAATGGCATGGTAGCTTATGCCCGTGAACATCAGCTGAAGGTAAAACCCTTGTGTGCTTATGTGCATGCACAGTTTAAGAGGCATCCGGAGGAGTTTGCCGACATCTGGCTGAAACAGGAGGCGGAGCAATAACCACAAACACAATTTATGCATAGCAAGAAGATAATAACAGCAGGGAAAAAGACGACAGAAGCAAAGAAGGCGCTGATTATGATCCATGGACGCGGAGGGAGTGCGGAAGATATCCTCACCCTCTCCAACTACCTGGAGGTCAGGGATTATGCACTGATAGCCCCGCAGGCTACAGGAGGTACCTGGTACCCTTACTCTTTCCTGATGCCTCCTGCACAGAATGAGCCCTGGCTCTCGTCTGCCCTCTCTGTGCTGAAAGAAATAGTTGCGGATGTAGTAGCAGATGGCATCCCGCATGACAATATCTATTTCCTCGGATTCTCTCAGGGCGCCTGTCTTACCCTGGAATTCGTAACCCGTAATGCGGATCAATACGGCGGAGTAGTTGCCTTTACCGGTGGCCTGATCGGCGATAAGATCTATCCGGAGAACTATACAGGCAATTTTAAAAATACGCCCGTATTCATCGGCTCCAGTAATCCTGATCCGCATGTACCCGTTGAACGTGTAAAGGCGAGCGAAAAGATCCTGCAGGAAATGGGCGCTGATATTAAGGTGAACATTTACAATAATATGGGCCATACCATCAGCCAGGATGAGATTGATCTTGCCAATGAACTGGTATTCCGTAAGTAATATCCAGGAAAGCTATTGACTAATCCACCAACTCCAGGGAGAGGCGTACCTGGCGGTTTGGTGATATAGAAAGGACGGTTTAAGATCCGGTTAGAAGAATCAAGTTCACTTCTAATCCGATACCAAACCGTCCTTTCTTCGTTAATATGAAGTGCTTACGCGCCTAATGCTTTCTGTACATGGTGCTTCTCACCTTGCTCAGGAATTCCGGAGAGACCCCGATATACCTGGCTATATGGTGCTGGGGGATGCGCTGCACGATGGCCGGATACTTCTCGATAAAGGCCAGGTACCTCTCCTCTGCCGTCTGAGAAATAGAGGCATATATTCTTTGCTGCAGCACACCTGCTGTGCGCTGTAGTAAGATACGGAACAGCTTCTCGAACTTTGGCACCTTCTGGTACAGGATATTCTTATCTTCATAAGAGATCGTCAGCAACTCACAGTCCTCCAGTGTCTCTATATTCTGCCGGGAAGGCTGCTGCTCCGTAAAGCTGGATATATCCGCCACCCACCAATCCTCCACTGCAAAGGTCAGGTTTGTTTCCGCTCCCTGCTTGTCGACATAGAAGGTACGCACGCAACCTTTGAGTATATATGCCTCATAATCACATATTTCTCCTTCTTTCAGGAGAAAACTCTTTTTCTTTACTTTCCTGAATTGCAGGAGTGAATGGAAGATCTCCAGTTCCTCCGGGGTAAGCTGTATATATCTTGCAACGAATTGGTCAATTGAGCCGAACATAGTAAATTGATGGGCGGTTGTCTTAAATTTTGCTTAAAAGCTTACTTTCAACCGCAATAATAAGCAAAGCACGTATCTTTTGACAGTAAATTAGATAAGTATTACATAAATCGTCCCGCATGGAATTTTCATCACTAAAAAAGTATTCCCGGCTGAAATGGCTCATCCCTGTCCTCTCAGCAGGCATACTTACAGCATTCTCTCTTGTGCCAGCCGACGACTGGCAGGATAAGATTACAAACGCCCTGGCTCTTTTTAACAAACGTTATCCGCAGGAAAAGGTATACCTGCATTTTGACAAAGACTTCTATGCCTCCGGTGAAACCATCTGGTTCAAGGCATATATCATGATACAGAACCAGCCCTCTCTGACAGCCTCCAACATATATGTAGAGCTACTGGACAAAGATGGCAACGTTGTAATGAAGAAACGCCTGCCTGCAGCCGGTGCTGCCGCAGCCGGGGATTTTGAACTGCCTGAAACATTGAAAACCGGCCAGTACCAGGTAAGGGCTTATACCGCCTGGATGCTTAACTATGACCCGGAATTCCTGTTCTATAAGAATATAGAGATCTTCGACCCGGCTAAAAAGAGTACCCTCCCTTCAAGAGATACTGCCATTGCACGCGACTTTGCCGTGCAGTTTTTCCCTGAGGGCGGCAATATGCTGCAGAATGCCTCCGGTCTGATAGCCTTCAAAGCCATAGATCAGAACGGTTATCCTATCGCTATTGCAGGTACCGTGCAAAACAGTAAGAAACAAACTGTTGCCGAGATCAAGACAGTGCATGATGGTATGGGTTCTTTTGAACTGACACCCGCCGCCGGAGAAAGCTACAAGGCTATTGTAAAAATAGCTACCGGACAGCAGAAGGAAATAGCACTCCCTGCCACACAAACTGAAGGTGCAGCGCTTAAACTCTATAACCGGGGCAGCCGTATCTTCTACCAGGCCAGCCTTGCCAATCCTGATGATTCCGCCTATTATCGCATGATGGTGATTGCCCAGCTGCAGAACCAGCTGATATATAAGGCCGTACTGGATGCCAGCGAAGGCAGGATCAGCGGCTTCATTCCCACACAGTCACTTCCCTCCGGTATCATACAGGTAACCCTGTTCAGCGATAAAGGTCAGCCGCTTTCTGAAAGGCTTGCGTTCGTCAGGAAGAGCGACCAGATTGACATTAGCTTCATGAATGCGGAACTCAGCAAGGACCCGAGAGGCAAAAGCTCTATTGAGCTGTTTGCGCCTGACAGTGTGCAGACCAGCATGTCTATCTCTATTACCGATGCCGACCAGGTACTGAAAGATCCGGATGAGCACAATATTATTTCCAATATGCTGCTCACATCTGACCTGAAAGGATATATCTACAACCCTGCCTGGTATTTCCAGGATACTACCAAAGAAAGGATCCAGGGACTTGACCTTGTGATGCTGACCAATGGATGGAGAAGATTCAGCTGGCAGAAGATCCTCAACAATGACATGCCGAAGATCAGGTTCCCTTATGAACAGGGTATGTCGCTGAAAGGAACTGCAGTGACCAATACCGGCCGTTATCCACTGGTAGGTGGTAAAGTGGATTTCATCTTCAAACAACCCCTGGACAGCAGCACCTCTTTTGCGTCTGTCCCTACCAACGATAAAGGTGAATTTGAAGTACCGAATCTTCAGTTCATGGATACTGTACTGGTATTCTACCAGGGCAACGATAAACAAAAAAGGTGGAAAGATGTACAGGTTACCTTCGAGCCACACTTCTTTGATAAATCGCCCCAGGTTACCTTACCTTACCCTATGCGGGTACCGGAAGGCCTGGACATCGCAGCGATGAGCCGCTTCCTGAACACCGCCAGTGAAAGTAATAAGGTCAACCGGTCTATGAGCAACAAGACGGTTTATCTGAAAGAGGTGAACATCCGCGATAAAAAGGTCACTCCTCAACAAACTACAGAACAACGTTACACTTCCGGTATGTTCTCTTCAGGCGATGGTTACACTTTTGACCTGACGAAAGAAACACCTTACCAGACGAATGTGTTCCAGTACCTGCAGTCTAAAGTTGCAGGTTTGAACATCACTGGGGATCTCAATAATCCAAGCATGTCGTGGCGCGGGGCCAAACCATCCCTGTACCTGAACGAAATGCCGGCTGATGTCAGCATGCTGGCTAATGTGAACGTGAACGATATCGCCCTGGTGAAAGTATTCCGTCCTCCATTCATGGGAGGCTTTGGCGGCGGCGCTGGTGGCGCTATTGCGGTGTATACCAAGAAAGGTGGCGATAATAAAGGAGATGAAACGATCCGTGGCTTTGAGCGTATGAAGAAAGCGGGATACAGTCTTGTGAAGGAATTCTATTCTCCTGATTATGCGGTAAAGAAAGAAGTACATGCTTTGCCTGACAAACGCCTTACACTCTTCTGGAGCCCTTATATCACAGTAGATTCCATCACCCACGCTACTACGATCCGTTTCTATAACAATGACTTCTCCAAACATTTCCGTATTGTGGTAGAGGGCATTGCAGCCGATGGCCGTGTAGGACGGGTAGAACAGGTGTACTAAGCGCTTATTTCAGCTAAACGATATTGCTAAAAATAATTAGGAATTGGGCATAGAATTGGGAAGTACTCTCTTTCTGATTCTTCACACTCAATTCCTAATTATTTTTAGCTTTGTTGTCTTATGAGCACACCCAGATCTGCGCGTATAGCAACAGCAGTATTCTTTTTTATCTCCGGCTTTAGTTTTTCCAGCTGGGCGTCCAGAATTCCGGATATCCAGCGCCGGCTGGCATTAAATAAGGCCGAGCTGGGCTTCTTTCTCCTGGCCTTACCAACAGGACTGGTACTCACTCTTCCTGTTACCGGTTACCTGCTACAGCGGTATAGCAGCCGGAATATTATGATGATAGGGGTATTGGTATTCAACCTGATGCTTGCGCTTATCGGTGTCGTTGATCTCCCCTGGCAACTGGGTCTTGTACTTTTTTGCTTTGGTTCTTCCCGGAACCTGATGAATATTTCCGTAAATGCCCAATCTGTTGCTGTTCAGGCATTGTATAAACGATCAATAATTACTACTTTTCATGGCGTATGGAGCATGGCTGGTTTTGCAGCGGCAGCACTCGGAGCTATTATGGTGGATTTCAGGATGGCGCCTTCCCGGCATTTTCTTTTTGTATCTCTTGCCATGACTATTATGGCGTTCCTTGCCTTTCGCGACAGCCCCCATGAGCCACCATCACCGGATGCCAATACCAAACGCTTTATATGGCCAGACAGGCATCTGATGAAGTACGGGCTGATATCATTTGCTGTAATGGCTTGTGAAGGGACAATGTACGACTGGAGCAATATTTATTTTCAGGAAGCGGTGCATCCACCTGAAAAACTGATCGCGGCAGGATATGTTATCTATATGATCGCTATGACTACAGGACGCTTTACCGGCGATAGTTTAGTAAACAGACTAGGTGTTCCGACGATGATCAGGTACAGCGGTCTGCTGGTGCTTTGCGGATTTATGGTATCTGCCCTGATGCCCTATACAATATCCACCAGTTTTGGTTTTCTGATGATCGGGTTTGGCGTATCCTGCGTAGTGCCACTGGTACTACGTATGGCAACACAGACAACCAGCATGGGTAGCGGACCTGCCATAGCAGCTGTGTCTACCGTAGGGTATATGGGCTTCCTTATAGTACCACCATTAATAGGCTTTATAGCAGAAGCGGCGGGATTACGCTGGGCATTTGCTCTGATGGCCATGTTCGGCTTGCTGATCACCGTTTTGATCCTACAGATAAAGGAAACAGCACAAACAACTACATTAAAAGAAAGCATAAAAGCATAAGTATGAAAAAGCCCGGATGCATCATATTTGACTGTGATGGAGTATTGGTAGACAGTGAAGTGATAGGTGTAAAAGTATTGCTCGATATGGCATCTCAGTATGGCGTTACCATGGACCTTCAGGAAGCTGTGGAGGAATTCAGCGGCATCCGTTTAAAGGAGGGTATCAAGATGCTGCAGCAGAAGGCCAGCAGTCCTTTTCCGGAAGACTTTGAACAGGCCTTCCGTGCCCGCTCCTATGAGATCTTTAAAACAGAGATGCGCGCGGTAAACGGCATTAAAGAAGTCCTCGATAGCCTGGCGATTCCATTTTGTGTAGCGTCCAGCGGACCAATAGAAAAAATGAAACTGAACCTGACCATTACAGGGCTGATATCTTACTTTGAAAAAGGCAACCGGATGTTCAGTGGTTACGAGATCAACAGCTGGAAACCTGACCCCGGTATTTTCCTGCATGCAGCCGAAGTAATGGGCTTTTCTCCTGCTGAATGCGTCGTGATCGAAGACAGCAAAGCGGGAGTTATTGCCGCACATAGAGGAGGCTTCCGGGTATTGGGATATGCAAAACCTTTCAACGGTGACGAGCTCAGAAAGGAAGGCGCCACTGTTTTCTATGCGATGAAAGAACTGCCCTCCCTTCTTTCGCTTAATGATACTGAACATCTTTAACGCTTCATTATCCTTCCTGTTTTTTACCCACCAGCTTACAGGCATATGGATTGATATACTGACCAGAAGATTTCTCTTTTAGTCAAAATGACCGTATGTATAGCTAGAAAACGTCGATGGCGTTTCCGGAAAACCCCGTACTACCCGGCAATCCGTAAAACGCCTGCAGTAACAGACATACCGTTGTGGAATAGTCTTTGGATCTGTTTAACTCAATACAGCAATATGGGAAGATCAGACAGACTGGAGGAAATATCATGGGATGAATTCTTCGCAAAATTTGAAGAGAGCGAACTGGCTTTTCTCTATCAGGATAAAAAAACAGACGGTGAAACCAGTTACTTTAATAAACTTGTAAGCAGGCACGAGAAACAATAATTACAATTTCTGCTGTGTATCGTTGTGGAATGCTCCCGCTCTATTGCGGGAGCTTTTTATGGTTAAAAAAATCGGGGCTGTTATGGATGCACAATCAATACATTTTAACGACTGGCAAAGAATACTCTTTGGGAATGCACCTGCAATTTTCCTTGTTGAAGTATTGATCAGGGCAATATGTACCTATGCCGTATTGCTGATTGTTATCAGATTGCTGGGGAAACGAATGAGTGGTCAGCTTACTATTACTGAAATGGCCGTTATGCTGACACTTGGTGCAATCATCTCTGTACCGATGCAAATGCCTGAACGGGGCATATTACATGGCGTTGTGATGTTGTTCTTTGTACTTGCGTTTCAACGGGGACTCACCTGGTTCATTTTCAAAAGTCAGAAAGTAGAAGCATTAACGCAGGGACATATTATCCTGCTTGTAAAAGATGGCGTTCTTCAATTGCGTGAACTCGGAAAGGTGAATATGTCGAGGGAGCAACTTTTTGCCATACTACGAAGCGAAGGCATTTACCAACTGGGGGAGGTGAAACGTGTATACCAGGAAGCCAATGGCAGCTTTAGTATCTACGTAAACCAACCAGCCCGTCCTGGTTACAGTATTGTTCCGCAGATGGACCATCAGCTGCAGCATGATATCCAACAGCCTGTGGGCGATGATCTGTTTGCATGCAGGAATTGCGGTAATGTGGCGAAAAAGAGTACACAGGAAGCCTGCTCACAATGCGGGCACCTGGATTGGGAAAATGCGGTTCAACAAAAGTAAAAATGGAAAAGTCAGAGATTCACATCAGTGATATAGGTCGTATTCTGGCAGGCGACACACCTGCTGAATTCTTTATTGAGATTATCATCAGGGGGATTATTGTCTATCTTATTCTCATGGGCGCTTTACGGCTGATGGGAAAACGTATGGCAACAAGGCTTAACAGAAATGAGCTGGCTGCGATATCCACGCTGGCTGCTGCAATTGGTATTCCTTTATTTACGCCTGACAGAGGCGTGCTACCCGGGTTTATTATAGGTGGCATTGTTGTACTGGTACAGCGTATGGTTGCTTATCTCGGGAGAAAGAATGAACGCATTGAACGGCTTACGCAGGGCAAGATCAGTACATTGATCCACGACGGTTGCTTACAGATGAAAGAAATGAAGAAAACACGCATTACAAGGGAACAACTGTTCGCACAACTCCGGGTCCAGAAGATCATACATCTGGGAGAAGTAAAGCGCGTTTTCATGGAGGCAAATGGTGCATTTACCATTATCAGGAATCCGAAGAAACAACCCGGTCTGAGTGTGCTTCCTTCATTTGATAATGAATTCCTCGAAGAGCAGGATGCTGCGGGAGAAATCACCCTTTGCAGTTATTGCGGAGATGATGCATCGCCCGGTCAGGCCAGCTGCAGCAACTGCGGACGAAGTGAGACAACCCACGCGGTCAGGTAATTCGTGTACACAAGGAAACACTTCTATGTAAATACTTCCCCCTGACGCACATAAAAATGTCTGAATACACCGGTGCATAAGCTCCTCGTATTCAGACATTTCTTTTTCTCCACGGCTTATCAATCATGCCCTTCCACCTTAACAATTTTGTTGTAGATACCCATCAGCAGGAATGGAGCAGCCCATTGCCCGATAAATAAACTGATATGTTTCTGTCTCAGGCACTGCAAAGCCAGGGAAACTCCCATAGCGCCTACCGCTGCCCATAAATAAGTGTCCGAAGGCAGTTTTGCCGTCTGTTTTTCTATTGCCCTTGCAACTGGTCCTTCTTCATGGCCCTGGTTGAGTATAGAATTCATAACACATGTTTTTAAGTGATACAATATGATTCATTACGTTATTAAGGCTATAAAACTATGCCAGTGGCAGGTGGTACCTTTTTTGTCGCTCAATTAGCATAAATCGTCTCATATGAAAAACATCAGCTTAACATTGATCATATCCGCCATACTCATCTATGGCTGTAAGGATAATAACACGAAAAGCCAGCAGGAAGCCAGCAAAGACAGCGCTAATGCCATGACCGAGAGCATGGATGATATCAGTAATGCCTCTGTCGATTTTGCTACTGCTGCTGCCAGCAGTAACCTGAAAGAGATAGCACTAGGGAAATTAGCGCTTAAAAAAGCCAATTACGGCCGCTTAAAGGAATTTGCGCAGAAGATGATAGATACACATACAAAGGCAAACCAGGACCTCCAAACGGCCTGTTATACAGCGGGCGTTACACTACCCGCCAGTCTTTCAAAATCAGACCAGGAAGAAGTAGATAAAATGGCAGGCAAAGACGAAAAAGCTTTTGACCGGGCCTATATCAAAAAGATGGTTGGCGAACAGCAGAAAGCTATGGAAAGGATGGATAATGCCGCAGCTACTATGAAAGATACTTCCCTGCGGAATTATGCGAAGAAAACACTGCCTGCAATAAAAGCAAACCTCGAGGATGCAAGAACCGTCCTCGAAGATGTGCGTAAACGATACGATCCCACTCAGTGGGATGACGTGGATTCTTACCAATGATCATTTTTCAGGGTATTTCTCCTTCCATTGCGCTAACAGCTGCTCCGCATGATCGGGATCAAGCTTACGGATAATAAAATCGAGTTTTTCCTCTTTCCGGTCATCGCCTTCCTTCGACTGTGGAGATCCGCAGTACCATAGGAATGCGAGGCCAGCCACCTGCCATATCAGTTGCAGGAATTCTGATTGCCAGTTCTCCATAGTATCCCTCATCATTTCCTTTATGTAGTCACTCGTAATAATTGGCTGTCCATGCTGTATTTGTTCCTGTACAAATACCTCCCAGCCAAAATACCAGTGCAGCACTACTGAAATGGTGAAGAATAACAATGTGACCCATACATAGCCTTTTCTTTTGAAAGTCGAATACTTGTTTGTACCTGTAGTCATAACGCACTTTTTTAGGGTTACTGAATATGAGGCAATACCTTCTCACCAAAATCCTTGATAAAAATCTCCTGCTGACGATTGACATTATGGAGAATAATACGGTCAATTCCCATTTGAACATACTGCCTGATCATCGCAATACACTTCTCAGGATCGGCGGTGATCAGCATTTTACCTGCAACGTCTTCCCGTCTCACATAGGCGGCAGCGCTATCAAACTGTGCAGGTCTGCTTAGTTCATTCAGCACTTCAGGAGCAAATAAATTTGTGCGCCACTGGTCGAAAGCTGCATCCGTGGCTTCAGCCTCTGACCTCGCATATGAGAATGCGACCTGTACACAGACCGGCTTTCCTACTCCCCCGCCTTCCCGAAAAACATCAATGATCCGTTGTAACTGCTCTGTTGTTGTAGCCACGGTGATCAATCCATCAGCCCATGCCCCCGCCCACCCTGCTGTTGCTTCGGAAAGAGCAGCAGCCATTATTGACGGTATGGCTGCAGGCAGGGAATATAATTTTGCTTCCTTTACCCTGACAAGGCCATTATGTGTAACGGTTTCACCATGTAAAAGGCGACGTATCACCTCTACACTTTCCCGCAGGCGTGCATTCCTCTCCTCCTTCTGTGGCCAGACATCGCCGGTAATATTCTCGTTAAGTGCCTCACCACTGCCCAGCTCTATGGAGAACCTGCGGGGAAACATCTCGGCGAGGGTTGCCACCGCCTGTGCAACGATCGCAGGATGATATCTTTGCCCAGGTGCACACACCATACTAAAAGGCAAAGTGGTAGCCTGCATAGCAGCGCCTATCCATGAAAAGGAGAAGCCACTCTGTCCCTGCCTTTCACTCCATGGATGAAAATGATCTGAAGAGTGAATGGCTTGAAATCCTGCCTGCTCTGCCGCTATGGCATACCTTAGCAATGCAGAGGGAGGATGTTGTTCGTGCGACGCATGATAGGCGATAACTGACATGTAAAGACTAATACCATCTCCGTACCAAACTCACCCTATACTTCATGTAGCTTTACCTTTCAGCTCCCAATGATCTTTAATGCGGTTACCTTCCCGATCATATTTCAGGGTCCGTGCATAACGTTCTCCCCGCACGTTACCATTATCGGTCCTTTTTCCTATAAACAATAGTATCGGATTCCCTGCCTCATCTGTTTTAAAAGAGAGATCATATCCTTTGAACTCCATATCTACCATTGTGGAAGGGGCATATTGCTGGGATAGTTTTTTTACAAGTGGTTCACTGAGCTTCATACGTTAAACCTTTACATTATTCAGCTCAAAAACTACACCTTTAAAGGATCGCTTTCTTTTGTACCCATCCTACGTACTTACCATGATGACTAATAGAAACAGGGACAGGGGAATAAGTGCAACAATTCACGAGGTAGGGTATGCCATCCTGGTTTTTGATCAGGCTTTTATCTGAAAAGAGATGTACGGGTAAACTGCTTCCTGTATAGATATCAAGATGATCGAGGAAAATGTTGTGAGAGACTGCGACGGTGTGAATACAGCTGTCATTACGATGACTGATAAAGGAATAGGTACGGGCTTCATATGATATACTGCCACAGGCAGCGCCTTCCTTATCACCTGACAATGTACAGCTGAACTTTGCGGGGTTATATATTCTGACGTTCGTAATGCGGTTAACGATTTTGTAAGCAGCTTCTTTACAGCTCCAGAGCAGCCATACCATATCTGATGGTATGGGCGCCTGACAGATCATCTCCTGCTCGGTAGCTGTAAAGATCTTGCTGAGGTATCCTTTTCTCTGCCAGTTACTTTCCCGGCATGCAAGGTGGAGATCTATGATATCGTTGCCGATCATTGCGCGCCTAATTTGGCTTCTATGATCTCTATTGCTGATTTTACATTCAGCATACGCTCCATTGATTCATTGTCGATCACAATATTGAATTGTTCCTCAACGTCCAGAACCACGTCTACAAGGTTGGCGGAGTTGATCTTAAGATCATTGACGAAATCGGTGTTTTCGTTAATGTTCAACAACGCCTCCTCATTCTTCGCATAGGGTTTTACGATCTCTTTTAATTGTGTTATCAGCGTTTCTTTATCCATTGGTTTTATTTATACTTCTTTAATATCACGCAGGCATTTACGTCTCCAAAGCCGAAACTGGCTTTCGCGATCAAATTTAATTCTTTATAAACCAACTGTTGAGGTATTTTTTCAGGATCAATGATGGCTGCTATGTCGGGGTGCAGGTCTTCACAATTGATGTTAGGGAACAGGAATCCTTCGTATAGTTGTAGTACGGCAGCTACCAGTTCTATACTGCCGGAAGCACTGAGGCAGTGCCCGATCATACATTTCAGGGCGTTCATATAGGGAAAGTCCTTTCCTCTTCTTCCCAGTGCTGTGCTCCAGTTCCCGATTTCCAGTGCATCCTTCCCCGTAGCTGTCAGGTGTCCGTTAATAGCGTCTATCTCCTGTGGCTCTACGCCGGCGGCTTTAATAGCCTCGCGGATACAGCGCTGTACGGCTATACTATTGGGTGCAGTCATGGACCCGTCGCCTCTTTGTGCACCGGAGTTGACATGTCCGCCGAGAACCTCCGCATAAATGGGCGCCCCACGTTCCAGTGCACTGTCCAGCGATTCCAGCACCAATGCTCCGGCGCCGCTGCCTGGCACAAAGCCACTGGCGGAAGCGCTCATAGGACGGGAACCCGCTGCAGGATGATCGTTGTGTTTAAAAGTGCAGACCCTTAATGCATCGAAACCACCCCATATATAAGGGCCGGCATCGCTGGTACTACCTGCCAGCATTCGTTTTGCATGGCCGTTACGGATACGTTCATAAGCCATCAGCACACTTTCCGCCCCGGTCGCGCAGGCAGATGAATTGGTGGTCACCTGGTTGGCCAGGGCCAGCTTGCCTCCCAGCCAGGCACTGATACCGCTGGCCATGGTTTGTGGTACTACGGTGCTACCCAGCCGGCGTACCTGCAAATCATCCACTTTATAGATCGCTTCTCTTAATTTATCCAATCCTGAAGACCCAGCACCGAAGATGGTACCGCTATCCCAGTCAGGCTCCAGGTCAGCGCCTACAGGGAGTTGTGCGTCCTTCCATGCATCTATGCCGGCAATCAGTCCGTAAAGGATACCGCTGCTATTAAAATTCCTCAGTTCGAGGGCATCCAGGTATTGTAGCTGCAATATTTCCGATACTTCAGGCTTCCCTGCTATCTGGCAGGAAAACTGCAGTGATGCCAGTTCCGGATCATACCGGATACCGGAGGTACCTGCTTTGATTGCATCTGTAAAAGCGGGAATGCCAACGCCATTTGGAGCGGCTACTCCCAGACCTGTCACAACAACTCTTTTATTCATGTGGTTTGCTAATGATCATTCCGGCAATAGTGCCACTGCACACGTCCTGCTGTGCTTCGTTTTTCAGTGTGACCCTGCACTTTAACTTTCCGAAACGGAAATATACCTTTTCTGCATAGACAGTTACTTTCTCTCCGGGAAAAACCGGGCGTAGAAATTCTATTTCTGTGGATGTCAGCCCGAAGGTCATATTTTCCGCCAACACTTCATCGCCCAGCAGATAGATGCCCAGGCAGACCAGGCCTGTCTGTGCCATTACTTCCGTCAGCAGTACCCCGGGCGTAACAGGATATCCTTTGAAATGGCCCTTGTAACAGTCCATATCTTCCCTGAAGGTAAAGTGTCCCTGTACTTTGTCACTGTCAATGTGGTCCAGTCCATCTACAAAGAGAAAGGGTGGCGCAAAGGGTAATTTCTGCAGAATGTCTTGTGTTGTCATGCCTGACTGATGTGTTCACCTCCATTCACCGGGATCACGGCCCCATTGATCCATGCAGCTTCGTCTTTGCATAAAAGATAAACGACATTAGCTACATCTTCAGGGGTGGTGAGGCGTTGAAAAGGGTTACGCTGTTTTGTATATGTGATAATGTCTTCACTGCCGGGAATCAGTTGCATGGAACGGGTTGCTGTTACACCGGCCTGTATACAGTTAGCCCTGATACCCAGTGGTGCAAATTCCAGGGCTATATGGCGACTAATCGATTCCAGGGCGGCTTTGGCTGCTGCTACGGCGCCATAGTGTTTCCATGCCTTGCTACTGCCTTCGCTGGTAAAAGAGAGCACTCTGGCGTCGGGTGCAAAGAGTTGTTGCTGTACCATGTCCTGTGTCCAGTCGTACAGACTAATGGCCATATTGTCAAGGGTCATGCGGAAGTCGTCGGTACTCAGCCTGGCCTTGTCACTGTTCATTGCTTTGAGGTTACCTTTGGCAATGCTATGTATGAGCGTTCTGACGCGGCCCTTCTCCCCCATGGCTAATTTTAAGGCCGCCAGTACTTCCCCGCGTTTAGCTGCATTGATGGCATCTGCATTGAATGTGAGCACCTGTACACCGGAGGCCCTGATAGCATCAAAATCGTTGTTGATACGCTCGATGTCTACCCGCGTGTCCCTGTGTATGATACAGCTATTCATGCCATGCATTGCAAGCTTACGGGCGGCTGCAAGTCCTAAGCCACTGCTGCCGCCAAGTATCACTGCCCAGTAATGATGTGATGCAAATTCTTTTACCATTGTAACAATATTCGCTGTGCGGAGAAGCCGGGCCCAAAGCTCAGCATCAGTCCCCTCTCACCTGCCGGCACTCCTCTATCCATAAAACGCTCTAATACATACAGCACGGTAGCGCTGGACATATTACCATATAAACGCAGTACTTCTTTCGTATCGTCAATATTCTTTCCCATTGCTCCAAACAGCTCTTCCACGGTCTGGATGATCTTCTTTCCCCCGGGATGGAAGATCAGGTGGTCAATGTCTTCTATACGGTAACCGTATTTGTCCAGGAAAGGGTGTATAATAGCCGGAAAATGGGCTGCAATCGTATTGGGCACCTCTACATCCAGTACCATCTGCAAACCGGTATTAGTGAGCTTAAAACCCATTAAATGTTCGGCTTCATAGAAGTGGTACATCCCGTCGCCCAATATCTGCGGACCGTTATCATCTTCATGGGAAGAGAGGATCGCACAGGCGGCGCCGTCACCGAAAATAGCTGCGCTGACGATATTGGGCATAGAGTAGTCGTCCAGCTGGAAGGTAGCGGTAGGCGATTCGATGGCTATCACCGCCGCCCTTTTACCCGGATTGGCCTCCAGGAACTTCTTGGCGTAGATCATCCCGGAGATCCCTGCTGCACATCCCATCTCTGTTACAGGTAAGCGGACAATATCCTGGCGTAGTTGCAGGAGATTGATCAGGTATGCGTCCAGTGAGGGGATCATAATGCCGGTACAGCTGACGGTAATGATGTAATCCAGGGCATCTGCTTCAAGACCTGCCTTTTCCAATGCGTTCACCAGACATTGGCTACCCAGCTTAATCACTTCTCTTACATAAATGTCGTTCTTTTCTTCAAACGAAGTGTTGGTAAACACTTCTTCAGGGCTCATAATAGAATAGCGTCTGTCAACAGCTGCATTCTCAAAGATCTTTTTAACTTTTCTGGCGAAGCGGTCTTCCTGGCCGGACAACCAGATATCAAGAAAGGGCATGATCTCTTCCGTGCTTCTGGTATAAGGAGGTAAGGCTTTCGATACTGCTGTTATTTTAACGCTCATACATTAGTAATTATCCACTGATAACGGAAAGCCCATTTCCATCTGAGTGTATATTGCTTGAAATTTAGTTTTCGTGACAGTTCCTCGATTTCTTTTCTTTTGAATCCCCGCAGGATGGATACCAGTCCATCTTCCTTTGCCATCTTCCCCATGCCTGCCAACCGGCTGAAAAGCTGGAACAAACGGTATGACAGTGCGCTTCTGTGCAGGTCATTGATAACAATCCCGATTGTGGCATTCCTGCGGAAGAGAGACATCAGTTTTGTGATCTGCCGGTCTTCAAAGTGGTGCAACGTAAGTGTACATAATACGATATCATATTGCATTTCCCTGAACTTTTCGCCCAGAATATCCATACAATAGTAAGTGATTTCCGGATATTGTGCGGATAAAGTAGCCGCATAATTAATCGTATACTGATTGGCATCAATACCAATGAGCTTTAGCCGCCAGCCTCTTTTAACGGCCATTCTGGCTACTGTACGCAGCATGTCGCCATTTCCGCAGCCGATATCTGCTATCGTCACTTCCTTTCCCGGCGGCACGTCTTCCATCAGCATGCTCACTCCTTCCAGCGTGATGCTGTTGCCACCCAGCAACTGGTTAATCTGTGCGATCTGATCCAGCGTACTCCTGAGCGCCTCTCCCTCCATTTGCAGGTCATCCATGATCTCGGGTGCAAGGATTCTCTGACTGGTATTAACGAACATACGTAGTTACATTTTAAAAGGTTTTCCATGTGTCTGCCTGACAATGACAGGCAGCAGCGCCGGAAAGAGCATCAGGCCATTCATAACGCCTGCAGCCAGTTCCTGTTTCCGGAAAACGGCAGACAGTAGCTTACCTGCCTGCATCCGTTTACTAAATTCTCTCTTCCAGGCCCTGGTATAATTCATTTCGAGTTCCTGCCGGGAAGAGAGGTGACCTGCCAGGAAAGCGAGTATGTGTTCTGCGGCAATCTTTCCACTATGAATAGCCATTGCCATGCCGTTTCCACAAAGCGGATGAATAAGGCCGGCTGTATCTCCCGTCATCAGTATATGTCCGTCTACTTTCTGCTTTTCCGCGAAAGATACCTGGCTGATAGTCAGCGGACGCTCAAACAGCGGCCGGCTATGTTCCAGTACTTCTTTCAGATGCGGATTGCGGCAGAGTACTTCCTGCTGATGCACACTTATATTTTTAAAGCGCCTGAAGGTATCATAACTGACGAGATAGCAGATATTGATGATATTATTCTCCACTTTGGATACGCCGCAATATCCCCCCATGAAATTGTGTAATGCTACCAGTCCGTCGGGGAAATCGCCTTCATAATGACTTTTGACCGCCAGCCATGGAGACTTCCCACTGGAAAAATCACGAAGCAACTGCTGATCCAGCGCAGACCGTTTTCCATAAGCCCCAATCACAAAACGGGCAGTCAACTGGCGTCCGAGGGCTGTACTAACGGTAAACTGTTCATTTTCAAAAGAGATGTTGTTCACTGTGTCTTCTTCCAATATGCCTCCGGCTGCCACCATTTGTTCCATCAGGAACTGATCCAGCGCATAACGGCTAATGCCGAAGCCGCCTAAAGGCAGTACTGTCTCTACGCTTTTACCGGAAACTGCCGAGATCTTCACACGGTTGATCCTGGAAGGCTGCAATACTGCAGGATCCGCTCCCAGCCATTGCAGGTAAGGCAATACCTCGTTGGAAATATATTCACCACATACTTTATGTCTTGGATATGGATATTTTTCAATAACAATAACCCGCAGCCCTGCACGTAGCAGGTGCAAGGCGCCGGTTAAACCGGCTAATCCCCCTCCTACAATTATGACATCAGCCTCCGGCATTTATTAACTGATTGATTTTAAGCACCCGAACATTCAAAGTCAAACTATATGTTGCAACAAGTGTACGTTATTTTCCTGACATGAGGAACGGGGCTTAAGAAATATCCGTCTGGGGCTTCCGGATTATCTGGTGTGTTACAAATCCGCTTGGAAGATTGCCTGTACTGGGGTTAATCTTGCTACAGACGATATAATCAGGCTGCGGCTGTTTTACTATCTTTTTCAGTAGTATGAACCGGGATAACAAGAAGGGCCGGCTTTCGCCGACCCCACTTCACCCTTATCTGATAAAACCATTGCCATTGTCTTCGTAAGTACTCCATTGTGCTTCACCCGGTGCGGCTGCTGCATTGATCTCTGTACTTCTTAATTCACTCATACTCTGGTCAAGCTCTTTCACCCCCTCCATCGTCCGCGGAGTACCTTCCGGGTTGATCCCTGAGAGTCCCTGTGTTTCATGTACATAGCCCAGAGGATTCTCAATATATTGCCAATCTTCTCCCAATTGCGTACTTTGACCTTTATTCCAGGGCCCTCTTACAGTATTGGTGTCTGACATATTGAAATACTTGTTACTGTACCTTGGATCTCCCTGCAATACTCCCGGAGGGAAATTAGGTTTGATTGTATCCAGGGCGGCTTCAAACATCTGGAAATGCGCTATCTCCCTGGTCATGAGGAAGGTCAGCGTCTCTTTCACATATGGATCGTCTGTAAACTTCATCAGGTATTCATAAGTGATCTTGGCGCGTGATTCTGCAGCCATATCAGACCGCAGATCGACAGTAAGATCATTATTGGCATTTACATAAGCGCCCGTCCATGGCACGCCCTGGCAATTAGTCAACATAGGGCCACCACCACTATGCACCAGGAACTCCGGATGCATCATCGCATGATGAATGTATTCTTCTTTTCTTGCCGAACCCTGCATCGTCTCCATGAGTTCAGAATTATCTGCAGCGTTCTTTAGTTCGCCATTAATACCCTGCAGTAATAGTTGGATTGTCGCGCCTACGATTTCAAGATGACTGAATTCTTCCGTCGCGATATCCATCAGCATATCGTATTTATCAGGATATGGTCTCCTGGCGCCGAAAGCCTGCACAAAATATTGCATAGCGGCCTTCAGTTCGCCGTTGCCACCTCCAAACTGTTCAAGCAAGAGAGACGCAAAACGGGGATCAGGTTTAGATACACGCACATTGAATTGTAAATCCTTTACATGATGGAACATGGTTAAATCATTTTAATGGTAAACAAATCTCCAGACGAGCGTCTGTTTTCTTTGGGCTATAAACATGCCATACATTGCGTTGCCCGCCGGGGTTGCATGCTCGCAGGGGTTGGATGTTTCCGGGATTGCATCACGCGTTATAAAAACATTCCCGGGCTGTTATTCGGGGCTACAAAACCACGCCGGGTTGTCGCCCAACGATCCCCCGGGGGTTGTCCCCCCGGGCTACAAACACTAAGACTCCTTACGGGGAGTCTATTGACGCGAATAAAATATCTCTATCCCCTTAGCACATTAATTAATTGTTTCTCTTTTTACATACATGTGTAGATAAGCTTTCCCCTCAACCGGAGCTGGCAATATATTCTTTGCCGATAAACGTCATGGCGTAATCTTTGAGCACTTTTAGAAGTACCCTTGATTTATCACTTCACTAAACAGATCCGTATGCAAAGCAATATCAAACAAAGACCAGCTGATGAAAAAGAACCATTGAATGCCAGGCTGGCGGAAGATCAGGAAAAGGATGAAATAAATGATGCAGATCAGGACGCTGATCTGGCCGGCGATGAGGAAGAAGAGTTAGATGATACTCCTGAGCTGGATGAGGAAGACCTGGAAGAAAACGACATTTCAGAAGAAGATGCAGACAAAATTCAATGGGATCCTCAAAAGGGACAGTCATAAGTAGTGTTACAGGGTGGTTCGTAACGCTACGACAAACGGGGGCAATAAGCGAAGAGATCGTTTGTTGCCCTTCTTACTGACATTCACCATACTGAAAAACCATTTCTTATGAACATACCTGGTGTAAGCACGGCTCTGCCTGCTCAGCAACATGTGTTTGTTAAGACGATTTATCCAGTAACCCGACGACGATGCCGACAAGCATTTAAAAGATAAATATTCCACTACAGCAATCATTACAACTTGTGCCGTAAAAGCAGGTATCTCCCGGATGCTGCTTTTCTTTCCCTGAATTGCTGTATAAAAAACATGTTTCTCTCATTCAAAAATGACCCGTCAATGGAGAAGAAAATCACTGTGGTAGTACCCACCTACAAACGTCCGGAATTACTGTCCCGCTGCCTGAAGGCATTGGAGGAACAGGAGTTTGATAAGAGCACTTTTGATGTAATTGTGGTCAGCGATGGTCCGGATAAATATACCCGGCAGCTGGCCTGCAGCTGGAAATATGCGGGCCTGATAGACGTAAAATACCTGCTGATGCCTGTAAAAAAAGGTCCTGCTGCCGCAAGGAATGCAGGATGGCGCGCTTCAGATGCGCCACTGATTGCGTTTACTGATGATGATACTATTCCTGATCCATACTGGCTGCAAAGCATATGGCAGGCATGGAAGGGAGAACCAACAGTAGTTTATACAGGGCGTGTCGTTGTACCTATAAAGGGCCGTCCCACAGATTATGAGTGGAATACAGCCCAACTGGAGAAGGCAGACTTCGTGACGGCCAATTGTGCCTGCACAAGGCTGGCGCTGGAATTAGTAAACGGTTTCGATGAATCATTTGAGACGGCCTGGCGCGAAGACAGTGATCTTGAGTTCAGGCTGTTACAACAAAACATTCCCATTTATCATCTCCATGACGCTATTGTACTACATCCGGCACGGAAAGCCAGTTGGGGAGTAAGTATACGTGAACAGCGGAAGAACATTTTCAATGCATTGTTATATAAAAAATTCCCCAGACTGTACAGAGAAAGGATCCAGCGCACACCTGCATGGAACTATTACCTGATGATCTGTTGTTTCCTGCTGGGCGCCATTTTCGCATTGTATGGAGCATACACTGCATCAGTTGTTTTATTTGGTGCATGGTTATTGATGATTGGTCTCTTTGCAGGTAAGCGGCTGAAACATACTTCGCGTACTGCGTCACATATTCTTGAAATGATCGTTACATCTGCTGCCATTCCGTTTGCGGCTACCTACTGGAGCCTTTACGGGGCATGGCGCTACAAAGTACTTTACCTATAAATGATGCCTGAATCAATTCATAAGATCGCGGTCTTCCGCGCGTTACAATTAGGGGATATGCTGTGTACCGTACCTGCATTGCGGGCTTTGCGTACAGCATTTCCCGAAGCACATATTACCCTGCTGGGATTGCCCTGGGCGGCTTCATTCGTAGAAAGGTTTTCTAAATACCTGGACGCCTTCGTACATTTTCCCGGTTATCCGGGATTACCCGAACAGCCTGTAGTGCCTGAGCAGTTCCCACCATTCCTGACGGCCATGCAGGAACAAAGGTTCGACCTGGTGCTGCAGATGCAGGGTAATGGTTCTATTGTTAACCCTATGATCGCACTGATGGGTGGACGATATACGGCCGGCTACTGGCGGCAGGAAGATGGCTGCCCTGATGCCGGCCTTTTCATGGAGTATCCTGAAGATGTATCAGAAATAGAACGCCACCTGCTGCTGATGGAATACCTTGATATTCCCAGACAGGGCACTTACCTGGAGTTTCCTGTTACGGCGAAGGACATGGAGGACTTTAATCGGCTCGATCTTCCACTGGAAGCACAGGAGTACCTGTGTGTGCATCCAGGATCAAGAGGGAGCTGGCGTCAATGGCCGCCTCATATGTTTGCTTCTATGGCAGATGAATTTGCAGAAAAGGGATGGAAGATAGTACTGACCGGTACAATGGATGAGCGTCCTCTTACTGAGGCTGTGGCAGGGCTGATGAAACATAAATCCATTAATACCGCGGGACTGACCACGCTGGGTAGCCTGGGAGTACTTATCAAAAATGCACGTGCCCTCCTGTCTAATTGTACAGGGGTTTCACACATGGCTGCTGCATTTGAAACACCCAGTGTTATTATCAGCATGGATGGGGAACCCGTGCGTTGGGCGCCGTTGAATAAACAACTGCATTATACGATTGACTGGACAACTGAACCGGATTATGAGATCGTTTTAAGAAAGGGCATGCGGCTCCTCGAAGCTACCTGAGGAAGCGGCAGTAAGCTCTAACATTGCCTGGGTCATTTTCGCAATGTTATCAGGCGTGGCCGATGGCAATTTTTCTGCGCAGAAAGAACGGTATACATATTTCACTACCTCGTTCTTACTCTGCAGCGCCACTGGCACATCGAAGTAAAGTACCTTACTGGTAACACGCCACGGTGTGTGCTGTGGGTTTGTCAAGGCGTATAATACCAATACAGGTGTGCGTACCGCGGCAGCAATATGTATAGTGCCGGTATTGACGGAGAGTAATAGGGGTGCATGTTTTATCAATACGATCAACTCTGGCAGGTCAAACAATCCGGCAGCAGAAAACGCGCGACTGCCTATTCCTGCTGCTATTTCCTGCGCTTCGGCAGTATTGTTCTTTCCTGTGATCAATATCTGGCAACTAGTGGCGGCTCTTATTTTTCTTCCTGCAGCGATCCAGTCCCGCACCGGATACCTGCGCTTCTGCTCTGAGACTTCAGGATGCAGGATCATCCATGGCTTCTGCGGATCAAGTCCCAGTAGTAACAGTTTCTCACATACCACCGGCCATAGTATTTCCCTTGTCCGTATACTCAGGTGTTGCTCTCCTGTAACTGCTCCTACTCTCGCTACCAGATCAAGGTCGCGCACTACCTGGTGCCTGATATGTGTATACGGTTCATCATCTGGTATCCAATGGGTCAGCAACTGGTAGGGATTCTCGCGACAATAAGCCAGTCTGAGAGGGATTTCAGCCAGGTAGGCCAGCATAATAGATGGCATGGGGTTTTGGCTGTATACTGTGAAGATAACAGCGGCATCAAACCTGCCTTCTCTCAGCTGCTTCACCAGTTGATAGAATTGAGCCGGATCAGGTGTGCCTGTGGTCTGTACCCAGGGCACATCAAATATAATCGCTTCATCTATTTCAGGGATTTCCGGCACTGCTGCCGCACCCAGCGATGAAACGAGTACTGTGATGTGGCAGTTAAATGTTTGCTTTAAGGCCCTGATAGCCGGTGTGCTCATCAACAGGTCTCCTATATTATCCGGCCGTATGCATAGTATACGACGACATTTCTTCCATTCATTTTTCATTATCCTTCCGCTACTTTTAGAGCAGGTGTTGTATAAATTCGTTTGATGATAAGCGTGGTAGAACGGTCAGGCACCAGTGGCAGTAATACCACTTCCCCTCCGAACTCCTCTACCGCTGCTGCTTCCGGCAGAGACTCCCTGCTATAATCACCACCTTTGGCAAATACGGATGGTTTAATGATACGGATCAGGGACTCCGGTGTATCATCCTGTTCACTTCCGAATGCAATGACATGGCCCACGGCTCCCAGGCCGGCCAGCACCTGCACACGGTCGTTCAGGTGATTAATAGGTCGTTCCGGTCCCTTTAACCGCTTAATACTCTCGTCTGTATTGACGCCTACGATCAGTATATCTCCCAGTGAAGCCGCCCTTTCCAGGTAGCTGACATGCCCGCTGTGCAGAATATCAAAACATCCATTGGTAAATACGATCTTCTTTCCCTGTGCCTTATACATTTCGCAAAGCGCTTCCAGCTCTTCCACATCACGGATGTATTTATCCTTCATGGAGAAGTAAGCAATCAACTCAGACTGTTTACAATGTGCTGTGTTATTTTTCCGGATTGCCACGCTTGCGGCTGCGCCGGCTATTTCGGCTGCAGTCAACGCACTGGCGCCTGCAAGGCTCGCCAATGTAAAGGCACTGATGTAAGTATCTCCTGCACCTGATACGTTTGGATTGCTGACCGGGCGCGCTGCGGTATGACAAAGCAGTTTATCTTCCAGGAAGATCAATGCACCTTCCTCATCCAGCGTCACTGCTGTAACAGCTGCTCCTGTTGCTGCATATATAGCCTCGCCCATCTCTTCCAGCTGCTGTGCTTTGGAACATGGTTGCTCTGGTAATTCGAGCATCGTCATCATTTCCCGGAAGTTAGGCTTTGCCAATGCGGGTTGCAAACCTTTATACTGTTGCAGTCTTTTGGCATCCACCGCAACAAACTTCGGATACTGCTGATTTAGCCGTTCCAATGCAGCAATGATACCTGGCGTGAGTAATCCCTTATTATAATCAGCAATCACAATGGCATCATGCAATGGAAACTCTCTTTCCAGTACGGCAATGAGCTGTGCTTCACAATCACTGTCCAGGGGTACCTCCGTTCCCTCGTCATAGCGGGTCAGTAGTTGCTGTCCGGCAATCACACGTGTCTTTATCATGGTGGTCCGCGTGTCACAACGGATCACCTCATCCCTGATACCTTCATTTTGCAACAGGTCGCCGGCCAGTTCTGCACCATAGTCGTTTCCTATAAGACTGACGAAAGTGACGGATGCTCCCAGATGGCGTAGGTTTGCTGCCGTATTCGCTCCCCCCCCGAGCACTGATGTATGTGAACTGATATCCACTACAGGCACGGGTGCTTCGGGCGATAAACGCGTGCTGGCGCCTCTGAGGTAAGTATCGATCATCAGATCGCCCAGTACCAGTACAGCAGGCTGCATAAAAGCCCTGATCAACGTTTGATAAATGAGTTCCATGTTTCTAATTTTGCTGTAGAGTGTTTCACAATAAGCCGGGCAGCCTCCAGCATGTTATCTGCTATATGTTCGGGTTTATTATAATCATTCATTTCCCAGACCGTCTCGTTTCCCTTGTTGAGCAGTATTGACCGGCAACCGGCACGATTGCCTGCTTCCACATCATGCAGTATGTCTCCTATCATCCAGGATTCGGGAAGGAAGATATCCATTTCTTCAGCCGCCTGCAATAACATGCCGGGCAATGGTTTCCGGCACATACAGCTGATAGCATACTGCGTTACTTTTCCTGCGGGATGATGAGGGCAGTAATAAAACCCATCCAATACAATTCCGCCTTCACGCAGTAGTTGCCTTACCCTGTCAATTACAGGCAGCATCTCTTCTTCCCTGAAATATCCGTGTGCAATCCCCGCCTGATTAGAAACAACGATCAACGCGTAACCTTTCTCCTGCAGCAGGCGCAGTGCTTCGATGGCGCCGTATTCCAGCACTATCTTATCCGGATCTGCATTGTAGGGCACGTTACTGATCAAAGTACCATCTTTGTCGATAAACACCGCTCTTCTCATAAGGAAATACTTTCTTCGGCTCTAAAGTTCCTTGGGGATGATGTGTCATTGTTCCCGATAATTCCTTCATACACCGCCTGCATATCCCGGGCCACCAGTTCCCAGGTGAACAGTTTATTCACCCTTCTGAGTGCATTATTTCCCATTTCCCTCAACAGGGCCGGAGCCTGTAGCAGCGTCGTGATCTTGTGTGCAAGCGCATCAGGATCTTTTGGCGGCACCAGCGCACCGCTATGTCCGTCTGCTACACTGTATTTAATTCCCCCTACCTTACTGCCGATCACGGGCGTACCACATGCCATGGCCTCCAGCGGCGTGATGCCGAACGGTTCGTACCAGGGCGTTGTGATAAAGAGATCAGCTGCGGTATAATAGTATTTCAGATCTTCCCTCGACTTCTGTCCAAGGAAATATACCTTGTCGCTGACCCTCAATTCGGCTGCCAGTAGTTTCAAACGTGTGAGCTCTTTTGCGGTATCCACATCTCCTCCTACTATAAGTAGTCTCACTTTCGAGTGTTTGCATTTTACCTTTGCCAATGCCATGATCACATTATCCACGCCTTTCCTTGGCACCATACGCCCAAGCTGCAAGAGCACCTTTTCGTCATAAGGCAATCCCAGTAAAGAACGCGCAATTGATTTATTCACCGGATAAAGTTCCTCCACATTCACGCCGCAGGGGATAACAGTGATCTTCTCTGCGGATGCCTTATAATAGGTCATCAGGTCTTCCCTGTCCTGCGGGCATTCAGCAATGATCATACTTGCTTCCTTCACAGCATTCTCCTCAATAGTGATCCGTTCTTTCGGGAACTGGTCATTATCTCCCTGGTGAATGCGACGGATGTGTCCCAGTGCATGGAAAGTAACCACGAAAGGTATCCCAAGTTCTTTCTTTAATTCCATCGCTACCAGTGCAGACATAAAGAAGTTGGCATGTATCAGTTCGTAGGTGATCTGTTCTTCCTTCATGAACCGCAGCATATCTTCCTTAAAAGCAGGCATGTATTGCAACAGCGTCTCTTTGGGTATATCTTCCGCGGGTCCGGCATTCACATGAATGATCCTGATTTTATCACCGAAGGGCACCACCTTCGGCAATTTCTTTTCTTCGCGTCTTGTAAAGATGTCGATCTGGTAATCCATCATGGCCAGTTGCCTTGCCACTTCTCCCACATATACATTCTGGCCTCCGGCATCTGCGCCTCCCAAAGCGGCCAGTGGTGAAGCATGTTCACTAATGAACGCAATTCTCTTTCCCATATGCTAATTTTTAGGTCAGTTATCACTGGTAATAGTGCTGTGATCAGACTCTATTGCCTGCTTTCCGAATAGTTGGTCTGTGTATATAATTTCATTCATGTTTCCACTGCACACTGTATGAAATAGTCGCTCCCAGTCGGCTGTAAAGCGCTCTATGTTGAACCGCTTCATTGCGGTAGCCCTTGCTGCTTCTCCCATCTTGGCTGCCAGTTCCGGCTCGTTCAGCAACAGCTTCATCTTTTTGATCAGGTAATTGATATCTGTATGAATGAATCCGTTCTTACCATTTTCAATCACCGTTACCAGTTCTGTAGTGGCCAGCCCTACAACAGGCATGCCCTGCATCATCGCTTCACAAACTGCCAGTGCCAGGCTGGTATGTCTTACGGGATGAAAATAGAACCGGTATTTACTTCTGAATGATGGCAGCTGCGGATGTAATACTTCTCCGAGGCCATCTTCTCCGTTACCCATGCCTACGAGGTCAACAGGTAATATATTGCGGACATGCTGAAAGATGTCCCAACCCAGTCCTCTGCCGCGCTGGGGCAAATGATTGATCGTAACCAGGCCTTTCGCCAGTTCTCCTGTGTATGCTACATCAGGCGCTGTCACGCCATGTTCAATCACAGTAGCGGGTGTACGGTTATTATCCCACATCAGCCGGTTATAGTGCGTTACATGTACGAGGCAGATACGGCGGTCGTTTACAACATGTCTTGTAGTAACGGGATTCTTGGCGGGCGTGTTATGTTCCAGGTATACCCTTGGTAATCTGCGCTGGGCGGGAGATAAAATATCATATTGATCTACCAGGTAATCTTTTGTGGACTGATAAAGGATGACGTCGAAGTCTAAATCTTTCACCATTCTTACCGGGACCTCATGTACATTATCACCGAATGGAAATGTTTTTCCTTTGCCATAGTACCCGGGGGTACGTTGCTCGTTGACAGGAATATAGATGTCATAGTTGCCTTGCGACAGGTAATACAGGTAGCTTCCATGGATATGCCAAGTAAAAATCTTCAGCCTCGGCTTTTGCTGCGTAGTCGTCATATATGTCATTAAATAGAATTGACTGTGTAACAATATTGCTTATGACCTCCCGATGTGTCTTAATCTTTCACTTTTACTCTACAATGGTTCGAAAAGCAGGATCAATAAACAAACCAAAGATGTGATACCGGAAATAATTGATTTTTAGACAATTATTTTCTCCTATCGTCAATTCTGTGTAAGCGCTGTATGGCAGCGCTTCCCCGGCGAACGCTGCCGAAATCCAAAGAAGAAATTGCTATCGAAACCATGGTGCAACACTTCCATGGTACAATTGACGCAAGAGTTCTACACTTAAGGTAACCTGTTCACGTTTTAAAGAATATGCATATATAGCAGCGGGCCGAAAATAGCCATGGCATGATTTTACACCAATTCTCTTACTACTAAATCTAATTTCATGAAGGCAGCTGTTTTCCATAAAATCGGAGACATTCGTGTTGAGAATGTCGAGGATCCACGCATAGAACAATCCGAAGACATCATTGTGAAAGTCACATCTACCGCCATATGCGGCTCTGACCTGCATATTTATGACGGATTCTTTCCACAATTGAAAGACCAGGTAATGGGACATGAGTTCATGGGGATTGTTGAAGAAACAGGCCCTGGTGTATCAAAGCTGAAACGCGGCGATCGTGTGGTGGTGCCCTTTCCCATTGCCTGCGGACATTGTTATTTCTGCAATCTTGATTTACCTGTTCACTGTGAGCATAGTAACATTGAGCATTATGGTCCGCAGGGGGATATGACTTCCGGCAAAGGCGGTGGCTTGTTTGGCTATACCGATCTGTATGGCGCATATGCTGGCGGACAGGCCGAGTATGCGCGTGTACCGTTTGCTAACTTTGGTCCGCGGGTAGTGCCGGATAGTCTGACAGACGATCAGTCCTTGTTCCTGACTGATATCTTTCCTACTGGCTGGGCTGCTATAGATTGGGCGCAGCTGAGAGGTGGTGAGACGGTTGTTATCTTCGGCTCCGGTCCTGTCGGGTTAATGGCACAGAAGGCTGCGTGGCTGCAGGGTGCGGGCAGAGTCGTAGCGGTCGATCCGCTGGCTTACCGGCTGGATATGGCGAGGAATGTGAATCGTGTAGAGACGATTAATTCGTCTGAAGTTGATGCTGTGCAGACGATCTATGATATGACACATGGCCGTGGCGCAGATGTCTGTGTTGATGCTGTGGGTATGGAAGCTGATCGTAGTTTCTTAGAGAAAGTAAAGGCGACGGTCAACTTAGAGAAAGGGACTTCCAAAGTGATAGAGGATTGTTTTAAGGCGGTGCGCAGAGGCGGGACAGTCACGATTGTTGGAGTGTATGGGAGTATGTATGACAACTTCCCTGTGCATCGCATTTTTGATAAGGGTCTTACGATTAAGACGGGACAGGCGCCGGTGCAGAAGTATATTGATCTGCTTATATCTCTTGTTTCTTCAGGGCGGGTAACTTTGAATGATATTATTACGCATAATCTGCCGCTCTCTGCGGCGAGTGATGCGTATGATATGTTTAAGAAGAAGGAGGATGGGTGTGTGAAGGTCGTGTTGAAGCCATGAGCGCTTTCTTCTTCAGGCATTCTACGCAGAGATAGAAGCGGAGCAGCGGGTTTTCAGATGGGACCTCTGGCTGAGTTCTTTGAAGTTTTCTTGCTATGGGGCGAAAAAGGTCGTATTGGGCTGCTGGATAATTATTAAACCCCTGGTACAACGCGTCAGCTTAACTTCAAAGAACTTAGGCCAGAGGTCTCCATCTGAACCCGCTGCTGCGTTTAAAGAGATCCGATTGTAGCAAGGATTCCTCATATTAAATGCGTAGCGTAACTAGCTAATATCGCCTGCACATCCAGGTGCCAGGCTTATACTTTTGCAAGTAGCGTTGTTAACGTAGCACCACTTTCATTTTCAAGGTTGTGTATTACCCTGATAATTTCACTTTGTAATCGCTGATCAATGATGCCTTCTGACAGGTGACTGAACTTTTTAATGACGTCATCCCAGGTGAGTGGACGTGTGAAGAATCCTTTAAAGTCATCACATTTCTGTTCAAGCTCTTCTCCGTTGTCTAGTTTGATAGTTACCTTCACCGGCATCCTGTCGGGGTATACCGATGTGTAAGGATCAAGATAATCTACTACTTTACGGGGCGTTTTTAGAGGGAAGTTGGTGTGTGTACTTACTTTCCTTAGTAGTTCCTGTACGTCCGGACGACGGATGCGCTCTTTCAGGAACTGGTCCGGTGTTACTTCTCCATCAATTAATGCGACGGCAATTACGTAGGGCATACTGTGGTCTGCCTGTTCTTTGGTTTGTACCAGGTGACGATCTCCGTAGTGGCCTCCACCGACGATGTCGTAGGCCGTTTCGAAGGTGGTGACCTTTATTTCCTTTATCTCTCCCGGTACGAGGTTGTATTGCTGCCTTAACATCAGGGCGGCTTCGATGGCGGATTGTGTGTGGACTTCGGCGTTGTAACTTTTGAGTATACATTTCGGGATTAGTGAGAAGTCGCCTTTTTCCTGCCGGAAGTGAGGCTTCATGCCCGTCAGGTGTTCAAAACCTACTGACCCCTCAAAATAACTTACTGGTCCGGTAATGCCTTCCTTGGCCAGCAGCACGATCTGCATACAGGCGCTGGCTACCAGTGAAGAGGCCAGTCCTTTCCACTCGTAGGTGTACGATTGTCTGCTGCCTACTGCAGGATTAAAACTACAGGCTGCTGTTCCAATGGCATGTGCCGCCTGCTCTTCGTCCAGGGAAAACAATCTGCATAATGTAGCGGTAATAGAACAGGCCAGTAACATCGTGTGATCTATTCCTTTCATCATCACCGGTATCTCGTCTACCAGCTTGCATTGTACCTGGTAAGCAATAGCCATGGCCGTTAGTATATCCCTGCCACTTGCGTTTACCAGCTGTGAGGCGGCCAGGATAGCGCCTATATTGTCGCTCGGATGACAGGTGGCATCCTTGCCTAAGTAGTTGTCCATAAAATCCGGATAGCGGATCAGTTGTGTATACCATTGGGCCGCTCTGTCAACACCGGTAGTGCCCAATAAGGGTACGCTGCAATCTCCACTTTGTTGTAATACCTTTAGTTCTCTCAGACATTTCTGTATTGTGTCCTGCCGGGAGGCGTATATCATGGAGCCTATGGCATCCAATAAATGCCGTTTTAGCTGATCAGTAATATCGGTATCTAACTGACTGAAGGTTGACAGGTTTGCAAACCTGGCCATAGATGTAGTCAATGCCGAAGATGTAGTACCGGGCGCTGCACTGTTTGTTGCTGTAGTCATACTTGTAAGCTTAATTGTCTTATAGGCTTGATTGTAGTCACTCGAACCTGATTGTAATCACTTAATCTTAAGTACAATCACTGATCAGTTGAACAAGTTACGTACCACTTCGCTGTGCCATCTTTATCTCAGGTGTGGCAACAGGCATGTTAATTGATTTATTTACAGCGAACCAAACTGCAATATCATGATACAAAGAGATGGCGCACTCACCAGCTTGTGGCAGGGGAATACTGCTTCTTACATTGTTTCTAACAGGCCTGATAAAAATGTTGTGTACGATGTGATTATCGTGGGGGGCGGTATTACTGGTATCAGTACGGCATTGCTCCTGCAGGAGGCCGGTAAACAATGCCTGGTGCTGGAAGCGGTTGAGATAGGTTATGGTACTACGGGCGGCACAACAGCGCATCTGAATACCTTGCTGGACATCCCTTATTATGTTATTGCACAGAATTTTGGTGAAGAGAATGCAGCACATGTGGCAAGCGCAACTGCTGCAGCTATTGGGCTGATAAGGAATAATGTGCAACGTTTCGGGATAGATTGTGGATTTAAAGAGGCAGATGCTTATCTGTTTGCGCAGGATGCTGACCAGGAGAAAGAACTTGAAAAGATCCGGGAGACGTCTGCAAAAGCAGGACTGGATATTTCCTATGTACAGCAGATACCTGTCAGTATTCCCTTTACAAAAGCGGTAAGGACCAGGGGACAGGCTAAGTTTAGTCCGCTGGAATATGTGCATGGCATTGCAAAAGCATTTGAGGCTGCAGGTGGCGTTATCATGCAGGATTGTAAAGTGATCAATGTTGATAAGGAAAGTACAGTCAAAGTGCACACCAATGCAGGCGTGTTCTCTTCTGTGGATCTTATCTATGCAACACATATTCCTCCGGGTATTAATTTGCTGCATTTACGCTGTGCTCCTTACAGGAGTTATGCGATGGCGGTGACGCTGGAAGATGATGTGTACCCGGAGGATCTGAGTTATGACATGTACGATCCTTATCATTACTACCGTACACAGGCTGTTAAAGGAGAGACATACCTTATTGTCGGAGGCGAAGATCATAAGACGGGGCTCGAAACGAATACTGAAAAGTGTCTGCTGACGCTGGAGAGCCACGTCAGGAAATATTTCAAGGTGAAGGAAGTGGCTTACAAGTGGTCGTCTCAATATTTTGAACCCGCGGATGGCTTACCATATATTGGTTATCTGCCGGGCTCCGAAGATCATATTTATGTGGCTACAGGTTATGGTGGTAATGGAATGACTTATAGTTCTGTTGCGGCCTTACTGCTCAGGCAAATCATCCTTAAAGAGAAACCAGCACTCGAAAAACTGTTTGATCCTAACAGGATAAAACCGGTAGCGGGATTCAGCAACTTCGTCATGCACAACACGGATGTTATCAAGCAATTCTTTGGTAAACTGTTCTCCGCTGAAGAGATCAGTCAGTTGACAGAGCTGGCTCCGGGAGAAGGAAAGCTGGTGGAATATCATGATCGTAAAATTGCTTTATATAAGAGTGAGGAAGGACGGTTGTATGCGCTTAATCCGAACTGCACGCATATGAAGTGTGACGTAAAATGGAATCAGGCGGAGAAGTCGTGGGATTGCCCTTGTCATGGTACACGATACAATTATGATGGTAAAGTGATGACTGGTCCGGCGGATACTGACCTGGAAGGTATTGCGTTGACGTGAGTGTAAAGGAGATCAACGCCTATCGCTAATAGATAGTTTTCAATAACGGTGCTGGTGACATCTAAAGAATATTTGATCTTGACTTTAGTTTAATTTAATAATGAACATAATGCAATGACAAGGTATGATTGATTATGGTTATGATCTTGACACAATAAATAACATTTCTGATATACTGAAGCATAAGGGCGAAACACTGGCAGTAGCGGAAAGTGTGACCGCCGGTCAGTTACAGGTTGCGTTTTCTCTAGCGGAAGGCGCTACGCAGATCTTCCAGGGTGGTATTACGGCTTATAATATCGGACAGAAATCCAGGCATCTGCTGATAGATCCCATTCATGGGGCTAATTGCAATTGTGTATCTGAAAAAGTAGCTGATCAGATGGCGGCGCAGGTTGTATCACTTTTTGCAGCAGACTGGGGCATTGCTATTACCGGCTATGCTTCTCCTGTACCTGAACAGAACATACATGATTTGTTTGCCTATTATACAATTTATTACAGGAATAAATGCATCAAACATGAACGCATTACTGCCCCGCACAATGATATATTGACGGTCAGACTGCATTTTACGAATGCTGTATTGCGGAAATTTTATGATGCCTGCCGCACTATTAACATCTGACCCCGGATGTGGAATAATCTTTGTCGCTTTCTTCTCTAAAAACGCGTCTTATGGAAAGATTGTCCCTTGAGAAAGAAACCGTACATGTTGACTATACCGGGGAAGGTGTTCCCGAGTCAGTAAAAAATTTCCGTCCTAATGTATTCAGAGATGGAGACATGTACCATTGCATCCTGGGCTGTGATCAGGAGACGGCCGTATTTGGAAGTGGTCATTCAGTAGAAGAGGCTTTGCTCGAATGGGATCATGCTTACCAGGATAAAACGAAGAAACCAAACCATGGATGAACATGGGATTAAAAAAGGCCATTCATATAAACAGAATGGCCTTTTTTATCTACTGAAATTATTGAGATTATCAGGGAGTTCCTTCTGTCATATTATCGTTATTATCACTACCCCTGCTGTACGTATTATTCTCCTCGTCTTCTGCGCCAATGTCTTCATTGTCGTCATCCAGTTCTGCACCGGGCACATCGAGATCGGCACCGGATGTTTCTTCTCCAAAGCTGGCTTCATTTAACGGATCACCTTCATCGTCGGTACTATCCAGGGAGGCTCTTCTTAGTCCGTCGGCATCTTCTTCTCCCGGCGTGATATTGGCACTGTCTTCCAGATCCCGTCGTTCCTCATCAGTAACATCAGATTCATTGTCTATGTCATCTTCATCATCCAGGATGCCTTTTCCTTCCTCATCATCGGAAGATATGGTGGTATCAGCCAATTCACCGAGAGGTGGTACATGTATATGTTCCTGTCCGGGGATATCTGATACATCGGGTAGCTCCATGTCTATCTCTTCACGTTGCATCTTCTTTTCGTCCTGCGGACTATCCTGTAGATCCTGTTTTTCTTCAGTGCTTTTTATACGTGTGAATGCTTTTTCCATATTCATTACTTTTTAGTTTTTATTGCCCTGGTCCCTGGTTTTGCGATTGGCCTGCATGACCAGATAAACCACGACGATAATAACAACCACTATCAGCGCAATCAATAATGTCATATATTGTTTACTGAGAAGTAATACAAATAATCTGCCATGCCGGCAGCGCTCAGTTTGCTGTCTGACTGGTTTACTTCATTCTGTTTTTATGATACCGGGGAATACCTGCTTAATGAGGTGATGGCAGCTATATCATCTTTTCCTACCCCGCAAGCGGAGCGGATAAACGTGGATGAAAAGCCTCTTATGGAGAATAGCTGGGAATATTTATGCACAAAGCCGGGGACCCGATATAAGCCGGCAACCTTATGAGTGTTTTGTCTCATAATGGCTGGCATTATGCCTGTCGATATATGGGGCATATGTTTATACCTGGGTAAAAAGCTTTTTCAGCTCTTTTACCAGGTCGTATATGGAGGTTGGCTTCTGTATACAACGGAAGGCACCTTTATTGATAGCTTCCTGTTGAAGGCTGTAATCTATGCAGGTGGAATAAAGGATGATAGGGATGTGCCGTAGCTCTTTCTTCTTTTTGATCTCTTCCAGACAGGCCAGACCATTATATCCTGGCATGTTATAGTCGAGCAGAATAAGATCTGGTTTTGTAACCCGTAATACGCCGTAAGCCATCTCGGCTCCTTCGGCCCAGTTACAGGTACTATCATTTCCTGCCATTTCTACCGCCTCGTTTAAAATCTCTATTTCATCGGCATCGTCATCGATCAGAAGTATGGACCTTACCATATGGAAAATATTAAAGCAGTGAGACAATTGCATTCAAGGGATAATCGCTATCCGTCGTGTGTCAATAGTTATTTTTCGTAAAAGGGTATCAGCGTTCCTGTTGGATGAAAGGAAAAACAATGCAAAAGCATTATCTTTTTTAAGACCTGATAACAAGATCAAACGGTTAATGGCCCAAACCGTTGCGCAATTAAATTTAAGGTATTTTTACTGATACCCCAAAAGAAACATGATGTAGATCATACTTTTATGATGTATGGAGTTCAAAATTTCAAAATGTATAATTCAAAAATCCAATGTACCTTCCTTGCAGACAGAAAACCAGGTAAGCAAATGATGTTGATCCATCGAGGTAAATTCACGTTAAAGCGGGAGAACAGTATACATGCTGCCGCATTCTGTATCCTGCATGCCGCGGCGGAGCAGCTTACCCAACATCTCCACCTCTTACATCCCGAAGAACTATCTTATTACGAAACATTAAAATTTGACAAACGCCGGGAGAGTTATCTTTTAGGCAGGATCTCTGCCAAAAAAGCTATCGGTGCATTATCCCTTTTTGAAGATCTGGGTAAGATTGCCATCGAATCCGGCATCTTTCAGTTCCCGGTAGTAAAGTATGCCATTACCCGCAACCTGCAGGTCAGTATTACCCATTGCGAAGGCTTAGGGATCGCTCTTTCTTACCCGGAAGTACATCCACTGGGTATTGACCTGGAACGGACAGATAAGGCCAATACAGAGGCAATTAAGGAACAGCTGACTCCTGCCGAGCTGGCGCTGACAAGAACATCTCAGCTACCCGAGGACGTAGCCTGCACGATGGTATGGACGATGAAAGAAGCGCTTTCTAAGGTGCTCCGGACCGGATTGACGGTGGATCTGAAACTACTGGAGATCCAGTCGCTGGCGAAGGAAGGGGACGTTTATACCAGTCATTTCCGGCATCTCATTCAATACCGGGCGATTTCCTGTTATGCCGGGGCATATGTCTGTTCAATAGTAGTGCCTGGTAAGACGACACCCGAGCTGGAAGAATTCTGGCGGTTTTTCAGGGAAACGGTGTCGTAATGATTTAAAATCTTTGTGGTGCACCGTACCCGTTCCGGGGTTAAAACCGATCCCGGATTGCATCCAACCCGGGGTTGAAACCGATTCGGGATTGCACCCAACCCGGGGTTGAAAACCCCGGGCTACAAACAATGAGACCCCTACCGGGGTCTATCGCGCGAGTGATTCCGTTATGTAGTACGCTTTAACCATGACGTATACATGCCGTATACCCGACGCATCCATGCCTTTGGGTTGGACCTGGGAGGAGTATTATCAGGCATCCATTGCACCGATAGCGTCCGACTATACTACGATCCTTAACCTATAGGCGCTATAGTCCTACATTAGGCCTGCCGTTCTATAGCGATGGCTATAGAACAGTGCCTATAATGCCATAGTATAGAGCCTATAGGTTATAGGTCGCACCCTTATGGTAAACTTATAGTACGCTAATAGCATACTTATGTACAATATGGTAACCAGCTTACAACAATAAAGTATCTATTCTGTGGGCCTGAACCAGCTGGACCTGTTCTGACCAGGAGAAGAC
This sequence comes from Chitinophaga filiformis, assembly GCF_900102545.1. GTDB lineage: Bacteria > Bacteroidota > Bacteroidia > Chitinophagales > Chitinophagaceae > Chitinophaga > Chitinophaga filiformis. Next base: position 1,051,356 of record NZ_FNBN01000002.1, read on the forward strand.
GGTAAAATAACCATCCTGGGAGGCAACCAATGCAAGTGCATCCCGTTGATCATGAACGAATTGTGCTGCGGAAAGGTGGCGGGTACCTCCTATTGCGGACGGATGCATCAGCTCGGGAGTTCCCCCTATTACGGGTTCAATCATCACCACCCTGTCTACGCCCCTTGAAGACCAGGCCGCCCGGGTGATCTTTGCCCCGAAGGTCAGCAGTTCGTGGCGGTCGTTGATGAGGGTAGCGCCGTCTACGGCGGTCAAGCCGGTGATATTGTCTACTTCCCGGCGCATGGCGTTCTGCCAGTATATTTCAGTCACTTTACTTCCGTCCTGGTGGAGGAGGTCCGCTACGCCCGTAAAAGCGGGAGAAACGGGATATGTGAGAGGATGTACGATGGACTCTTTCCATTTATCGCTGTCTGAGGGTACCAGCAGCAGGATGCCGCCCCTTTTATGCGCCCGCATGGAGACAGCGATCTGGATCAGGACGTTTACCGGGTCATTCCATACGGCGGAAGAGGTAAGTCCCAGCAGTGAGGTCAGGATATCAGGACTATCCGGCAGTAATCCGCAGGATTCATCCACGATCTTTACCTGGTCGCCTTTTAGCACCGCTACGTTGGCAAATTTACCCAGTCCGACGCTGCGGCGGTGTTTAACCACGAGCAAGCCGGGTTCGGATACGTCCAGCACAAAGCAGAAATTAGGCAGTTTAAGGGTGGTGCCCCATATATACAGGTGATCTCCTTCATACCAGATACCTACATGTACGCCGGCCCTTTCTACACCGGGAGCCAGTTTAGTGAGCACACGTACGTCAAAAGGTAGCTTTTGTGCAAATTTCAATGGTTTCCCTGCCTGACAGGGGTTCAGGAATGCCAGGGAGATACGGGTAGGGTTACCTTCTTCCCTACGCAGACTGGCCCAGAAGGCCACGTCGAGCATTTTCTCAATAAATTTGGCCTGTGGAACCGTGGCAAGGTCTTCTTCCCCACTCACAGCGGCAATGGCCAGGTGTTTGGAAAAATGAGTTTCTATCTGGTCGGCTACCTTCACGGCAGCCTGATAAGTTGAGTCAAGAGTCAAATCCATAGCTATACAATACAATTAGCGCCAACATCAAAATTAACCTTTTATTCTATGCCCCAAAATATACCACTTATTCCCTTCATATGCCTTCTTATGACATTTCGGCTAAAATGCGCAGGGATTATGATGATCTTAGTGTCTCCTCTTTAAGCCAGGATATGGTTATGGTCATGAGAAGGAATGTCATCCCCAGGCATTCCTTTCTCTTTTTATTTGAAGATCTTAAAGGCTTGCAAAAATTCGTCGATATAACGGCGGCTGAAAAAGAGGGTCTCCCCATCTCTGAAGAAGATCTCGTTATTGATTACGTTGATCTTGGTGACTTCTTTCACGTTCACAATATAATTCCTGTGTACGCGGCAGAACTGGAGAGCAGGCAACTGTATCTGTAGATCCTTGAGCGACTGCTGGATCACGAATTTCTCGGTATGGCAGACCACCTTACTGTACTTTCCGTCCACTTCTATGTACCGGATGTCATCAATGGCGATCCTTTGCAGGAGGTTACCCTTTTTGATGAACAGGGTCTCAGAAGCGGGAGGCAATGCCTGCGCAGGGGGTGCCGCAGCCTCCTGTTTGAACTTTGAGAGGGCCAGTTCTATGGCATATTGCAGTTCCAGCGGGTTATATGGCTTAAGCAGGTAATTGTAGGGCGATGTGAACTTGGCGAGCCGGAAGGTAGTATTATCGTTTGCGCTGGTCAGGAAGATAAAGGGGCGCTTTTGCTCCCGGTGTTCGTTGATAGTTTCGGCAAAGAGGATCCCATCCGGTTTATCACCCAGGTAAATGTCAATCAGGCAGATGTCAGGGAGCTCCTCGTCATAAGCAGCCACCGCATCTTTCAACATGGTGGTGATCCTTATGTCAGTACAGCCCAGTTTACGTAAAAAACTCTCCAGGAAATCCGCTTCGGCCGGACTATCTTCCAGGATGAGTACTTTCAGTTCCTTCATAATGTTCATTGACAGGCAGGCAGACTACAATACGGGTGCCGGCGCCCACGCTGCCGGTAATGCGTAATGTACCACCGTTCTTTTCCGTCATGGCCTTTACCAGCCATAGTCCAAGTCCGGTACTCCTGCTGCCCGCGGTATCTTGTTGTATACGTTTTGTATCCCGTTTGTAAATAGCCTGTATGATCTTTTCGTCCATTCCAATACCCGTATCCTGCACGGTTACTTCACAGCTATTCCCGATGGTTTCTGCGGAGATAGTGATGGTACCGCTGGCATGCGTGTATTTGATCGCGTTATCGATAATATTTCTGAAGATGATCTTGACCGTATTCAGGTCTGCATAAAAGTTCATTCCCTCAGGTACCTCATTGATGATACTGATCCTTTTCAGGGCAGCGCCTGCATTGAAATCGTAGGCTACCTGTGCGATGATCCTGTTGGCATCATGCTGTTCCCTTTGCAGGCTTAGCTGGCCAGTCTGGCCTAATGACCAATACAGCAGGTTGTTTAAGAGTGCATAGGTATTGTCGGAGATCTTTTCAATATTCTCTGACAATGCCGTTGCTTCCCTGATCTTGTTACGGGCAAGGGTATCTTTCAGATAGGACAGGTTGATCTTGAGGTGATTTACGGGAGAACGCAGGTCGTGCGCCACAATAGAGAACAACTGGTCTTTCGTTTCATTGAGCAGCTCCAGCTTATCGTTCTGTTCTGCAATAATGCGGTTTCGTTTACTCGTTTGCCGGTAGGCATAATAGATCAGTCCAGCGCAGGACAGGAAGAATAATGAGAGGATAAAGAAGGTATTCCGCTGCCATCTTCTTCTTGTCAGTTCTGCTTCACGCAGCTTATTTTCCTGCCGCAGTATCTGTAATTTATATTCCTGCTGCTGGATAGCGATCTTCTTTTCCTGTTCTGCCAGTTCCCATATCTTATCGCGGTTGGCGATCTCCGCTTCCAGCTGTTCATATTCCTTTCTGTAGCCCAGTGCGGCCTCAAAATGCCCGGTGCGTTCTTCCACGATGGCTAAGTTAAGGTATACCTTACTGCGGATCTTCGGATCACTGGCCTTTTTAGCCAGGTTAAGCGCCCGTTGCAGGTAGCTCCAGGCCTCCTTCTGACGCACCTGCTGATCGTACAGCAGAGCGGTGTTCAGGAATGAATTCACCAGCGCAGTGGTGTCTTTCAGGTTTTCGGCAACGGCTATACTTTTTTCGAACTGTTCCTGTGCTTCGTCGAAGCGTCTCAGGTGGAGCAGGCATACGCCCGTATTGTTCAGGATCTTCCTGGCCACTACCGGCTCATAGAGATGGAAGTAGCGCTTTTTCACGAGATCGAGATATTCCAGGGACTTGTTGAAGTCCTTCTGTTCAAGGTAGATCTCTCCTACGTTGGGATAGATGTTTGCCTGGATATTGATATCAAGTGCGGGAACGGCTGTCAGTTTCAGGTATTCCGACAGCGCTTCCTTATAGAAGTCCTTATAGTAGAGGATCTTGGCCTTCAGGAACCTTACCGTGAGTGTGCGCGGTGCGAGGGAATTGCTATCGGTGATAGCGGTAATGGTAGACGCGTATTTAAATCCATCGTCCAGGTTACCGCTATCGAGGGCGGCATGGCATTGATGGAAATAGCGGGACACCATACTATCCTGCCCCGGCGGCAGCTGACTACACACATTACATTGCTGTGTGATCAGCTGCCGGATTGCGGCAGGCAGATTAATTTTCTGTGCAGACACCCTGTTGAGGGTACTACAGCATAACAATAAAATAAGCAGCTGGTAACACAGGAATCTTAGCATGCGGATCAGGTCTTCTCAACGCTGGTAACAGTACCATTGGTTGTTTCAGGATCACCAATAACATAACGTACACGGATAGCCGGCATTTCGCGACCTTCCACGCAGTAACGGAATTTGATCTCCCATAATGAATAGGCATAAATTTCAGGATGGCCTGCCGGATTGTCATAGATAATATTGACATCCCTTACTTCGATAGGGCCATTCCAGATCTCGATTACTCCACAGTCAGAAATGTTTTCATCCAGATGTACGTTCCTGGCATGGTCTGGCAGGTACATATGGAGGTTCACATCATAACAATTCTGAAAATCACCGGATTTACGTAGTGAAACCAGTGGTTCCTTAGATGATAATTGTCCCATCAAACCTGATGCAAGTAACCTGATGCTTTGTGTTTTGATCTTTGCTTTAGACGGCTCTGTAGCCTGAAACGTGCCGGTAGCACTTCCGGCAAGTGGTTGTTGTGTGTCCAAGGGATAAGGGTTTAAGTACCAAATATAAATAAATTATTATAATGAGAGATGGCAAAGATTTTGTGCTGTAAGCCACATATACACTATACATATGGCTTTTATAGATTATTACAAGGTACTTGGAGTAGATAAAAAAGCCTCCCAGGACGAGATAAAGAAAGCATACAGGAAGCTTGCCAGGAAACATCATCCCGACATCAACCCAAACGATAAGGAGGCGCAGATTAAGTTTCAGCAGATCAACGAGGCCAACGAGGTATTGAGCGACCCCGAGAAACGTAAAAAATACGATGCTTACGGAGAGCACTGGCAGCATGCAGACCAGTATGAGAAGGCCAGACAGCAACAGGGCAGCAGCGGTTTTGGTGAACAACAGGGTTATGGTGGTTTCGGCGGACAGGACTTCGGAGATTTTTCCGAGGGACAGTTTTCCGACTTTTTCGAATCCCTCTTTGGAAGCCGTACCGGTGGAGGCCGACGTAAGTTCCGTGGCCAAGACTACAATGCAGAGTTACATATCAGCCTGCGGGATGCTTATATTACTCATCAGCATACGCTTAGCGTCAATGATAAACAACTGAGGATCACCATACCGGCAGGTATTGCCAACGGACAGGTAATCAAACTAAAAGGACACGGTGCACCGGGCGGGAACGGAGGACCAAACGGAGATCTCTATATTACTTTCGTGATAGCTGAAGATCCTGTATTCAAAAGAGTAGACAACGATCTCTACATGAATGTGGATCTGGATCTTTATACGGCCATACTGGGAGGAGATGTCACTATCGATACATTGAGTGGAAAAGTGAAACTGAAAGTGAAGCCGGAAACACAGAATGGTACCAAGGCCAGGCTGAAAGGCAAAGGGTTTCCGGTGTATAAACAGGAAAATGTGTTCGGAGACCTGATCATCACTTATTCTATATTGCTTCCGACCAATCTGACAGAGGCGCAGAAAGAACTATTCAGGCAACTGGCCGCATCATCACATTAAACTATCCGTTATGCAAACAGCACTGATAGCCATCACCCAATATTGCAGTATACATGAAATTGAAGCTGACTTTATTAACTCACTGGCAGATGAAGGACTAATAGCCATTACCGTTGTAGAAGGCGACCGTTTCATTTCCGAGGAGCAGCTGCAGGACCTGGAGCTGTATACCCGCTGGTATAGTGAGATGGGGATCAATACGGCCGGCATTGAAGTGATCAAACACCTGCTGGATAAGATCCATCATATGCAGATGGAGATAACGGGACTGAGGGAACGACTGCATTTGTATGAAGCGTTTTGAGATGATTTTAACAGGCATGGGTATGCCTGATTATTATTGATAAATTATCAACCATGAATAAATTTTTCAGAGCAATTATTGCATTTTGGGGCGCGAAGAAATTCGGGGGAGGTTGTTTGGGAAGCATTGTGTTGTTTATTATTATTTATTGGGCGCTGGGGCATTGTAATTGATTTCATAGGGAATTGTGATTATCATCCGTGATGGATTTCATAGAGTTGTTAGGCGTGATGTTTCCCCGAGAGGTGTTACCAATTCGGGGTTATGAACCCAATATGGCGGTGAAAACGATACGCGGGTTATGAATCAACCCGTGGTTGAACATGCGGGGGGTTATGAACCAATATGGTTATCATGCAAACCGGGGGTTGAAAACACACGCGGAGGTACGAAACCGATGGGGATCATGCATACCCGGGGTTATCACCCCGCGCTACAAACACGAGACTCCTACGGAGTCTTATTATGTTTTGTTAATGACGTAATAGTTATTTCCCAATGTTTTCCGGTTTTCGCGCGCCGTAGCTGATCTTCCAGATACGGTTTGTTTTATCGTCTGTGATGAATAATGCGCCGGTACTGGAAACGATGATACCTACAGGTCTGCCACGCACCTCGCCTGCTACGCTGTCTTTCATAAAACCTGTCAGGAAATCTTCAGCCTCTCCGGCAGGCTTACCGTTCTTAAAGGGAACGAATAACACTTTATAGCCTGACAGCGGTTTGCGGTTCCAGGAACCATGCTGGGTAATAAACGCCCCATTTCTGTATTTTTCCGGGAAATTGTCTTTTGTATAAAAAGCCAGTCCTAAAGACGCGGTGTGGGATTTCAGGGGATAGTCTGGTACGACTGTTTTTTCTACCAGCCCTGCAGGAGCGTTGGGTACTCTGGGGTCTATGTGCTGGCCCCAATAGCTGTATGGCCATCCGTAGAAAGCGCCTTCTTTTACGCCTGTCAGGTAATCGGGTACCAGATCGTTACCCAGTTCATCACGTTCATTCACGACTGTCCAGAGGGTATTGGTGCCCGGCGCCCAACCCATACCAACGGGATTTCTTAATCCGGATGCATATACACGCATACCGCTGCCGTCAGGATTCATTTCGAGGATATTCGCCCTTAGTACCTCCTTGTCCATACCTTTTTCACCATGGTCTGTACCACAGCCTACAGCTACATACAACTTTGTTTTATCCTTATTGGCGATGATATTACGCGTCCAGTGCCGGTTGACCTTACCCGCAGTAAAACTCGCTAATTTCTCTCCTTTTGCATTAATACTGGTAGCCCCTTCAGTATATGGAAAACGGAGTAAACCGTCTGTATTAGCTACATAAAATTGATTACCTACCAGCAGCATTCCGAAAGGCTGATGCAGGTCTTTAAGGAATACTGTCCTGGTTTCAGGAATGCCATCATGATCAGCATCTCTGAGCAGGGTAATACGATCAGCGCTATTCTTTGTACTATTGGATTTGCTGGCGCCTATCAGGGCAGCACCTATCTTTTTAAAGAATCCAAAATGAGAGTTCGATTCTGCTACTAACAGATCGCCGTTCGGCAATTCATACAGCCATCGGGGATTCTGAAAACCATCTGCATAAAGGCTTACTACGAAGCCCGGAGGGGCGATGGGTTTAGTACCATCATCCCAACCATCAACATCACTATAGTTCGTGTAGGATTTTGTTGCATGCGGAGGTGGTAATTCCGGTTGCTGCCCATATAACACACATGAATAAGCAAGCAGCAATAACAACGCAGGCATCTTTTTCATAACAGTAGGTTTGTTACGAAAAAGATGTTGCAAAACACATGCCCCCGGAAGTGAAATGATCGATAAAGCCCAGGCGGCTATGATATGAAAGATCCTGTGGCTTCGGTATACTGGCTGAGGCTGGACCTTATTGATGTAACAACAGCGGTCCTACAGCTTTCTTCCAGATGGCGTAACCCTGCGCATTCATATGCAGCATATCTTCCACAAATAGTTCTTTTCTGGGTTGACCGTTTTTATCGAGCATCAGCTGAAATACATCTACAAAAGTGATATTAGACAGTTTAGCGATATAGCTGCGAATGAGGTTATTTGCCTGTTTAGCAACCGGCAGAAATTGTACCCTGCTTGGGCTCGGTTTTATGGAGATATATACGATGGGCGTATTGGGTAGTTTACTTCTGATAGTTGCGTACAGATTTTTAAACCTGTTAAGGATAGTATCTGCTGTTACTCCTTTTTCTGTCAGGTCATTCTCTCCAACATAAAGCACTATCTGGCGCGGATGATAAGGGAAGATGATCTGATTAGCATAGTAGATGATATCGTTCGTTACTGCACCACCTACTCCCCTGTTCATTACCGCATAACTGGCGAAAGTCCTTTCCAGGTCATCCCATTTGCGGATAGAGGAGCTTCCCGTAAACAGTATCGGGTTCGCCGGCGGCGCATACATCTTATCCCATTTCTGGATGGTGTTGATATCGTCCTGGTATCGCTGGGCTTTAACGCAGGAACTACAAACGATCAGGACCAGTACTAAAAAGCTTAACAGTTTTTTCATAAACATGGTATAATGATTATTATTTAATTGCACGAAAAGTAAGACTCATTCTTCCATTGTTCGTATCTGATGCCGGAATTGCATGCAGCCATTCATCCTGTACCTCCTGTGTCATATAGATCAGGGAACCTGCAGGCAAGGGAAAATCAGTCAGTACTGCCGGATCTTTGATGTTTTTGAACCGGAGTGTTCTTGTTTCGCCAACAGAAACAATGGCAATGCCTGTTCCCTGTTCAAGAATGTCTGTCTGATCTGAATGAAAGCCCATCCTGGATTTTCCGTCGAGGTAATAGTTTATGAGGCAGTTATTGGGGGTAAAGCCGAGCGTAGTGCTTATCCGAGCAACGATAGCTTCCAGTTCCGGGGTGAAGGCCTGAAAAGGGTAACTCATCTGCGAATAATTGTAAGCAACGCCGAAACTGGCAGTTTTACGGGCAAGCATGCTTTCATCCCATAAAACATTATCTCTCAATGAACTAAACAAGCGTTCAGGATCGGGCACAAATTCCGGTATAAAAGTGATTCCGTTCATAGTTGCGGCAAAAATAGAAAATCTCTTACGATAATGCCGCTAAGATCGTGTGTGGTAGGGATGATTATATCATGTAAGCCGGATTGACTATATTTACATACCAGATTTACACACCAGGAAATAAGTTTACAATGGAAAGCTCAGAAACAAAAGAACAAGCAATCAGGGTAGTAATCATCGGCGGAGGATTTGCAGGCATTAATCTGGCCCAACGGCTGCAGCACGACAAGCGTTACCAGATCACATTGGTAGATAAAAACAACTATAACTTCTTCCCCCCACTCATCTATCAGCTGGCGACGGGATACCTGGAGACATCAAGCATCTGTTACCCTTTTCGTAAATTATTCCGGGATAGACCCAATCTCCGCTTCCATATGGGAGAGTTCCAACGGGTGGACCCGGCAGCACATATCTGTTACCTGAACGATGGCGAAATAGCGTATGATTACCTTGTTTTTGCCACAGGTACTGAAACCAACTATTTCGGCAACGAAAACATCAGGAAGAATGCTATTCCGATGAAGAATGTGAATGATGCACTGGAGATGCGGAATACACTGTTAAAAAGGCTGGAAATAGCCTGTATCACCAAAGACCCTGCAGAGCGGAAAAAGCTGACCACTATTGTCATTGCAGGTGGTGGCCCCACCGGTGTGGAAGTATCCGGCATGCTGGCGGAATTACGCCAGTTTGTAGTCAGAAAAGACTATCCCGAACTGCATGGACATGGTGGGGAGATCTACCTGGTAAGCGGCGGTGAAAGCTTGCTGGAACCGATGACTAAAAAGTCGCAGCAACACACCTTCAATGCCTTACGCAGGCTGGGTGTAAAGATCAAACTGAAAACAAGGGTAAAAGACTTCGTGGATGACCAGGTGATCCTCAACAATGGCGACGTCATTCATACAAAAACCCTGATCTGGGCTGCCGGTGTAACGGCACGGCTCATGGATGGTATTCCAGTGGCCAGTACCGGAGCAGGCAGGAGAATGATGACGGATGCCTACAACAGGGTGATCGGTGTAGACGATATCTTTGCCATCGGCGATACCTGCATACAGACCACAGATAAGAACTTCCCCGATGGGCATCCCCAGTTGGCACAGGTGGCCTTACAACAAGGCCGGCTCCTGGCGAAGAACTTCTCTGCAATGGCGGATGATAAGCCCTTAACAGCATTCAGCTATGTAGATAAAGGCACGATGGCTATTATCGGGCGTAATAATGCCGTGGCAGACATCCCTAAACCGAAACTGCACTTCAATGGATTTATTGCCTGGGCCATGTGGCTGTTCATTCACGTCATGGCGCTCATCAATTACCGTAATAAGCTGAAGACCATGTACAACTGGACTGTGGCCTACTTCACAAGAGACCAGGCCCTGCGTATGATCATCAAACCGATCCCACCTCAGCCTGAGGTTAAGCAGGCTGAAATGGTGGCAGCGGTTAAATCTTCAGTCTGATCCGTTTCTTTTCCATCCAACCCACCAGGAGAATTACCAAAAAGGCAATCGCGATCGAGCGAAGTATCCCTCCTATCCCTTCACTCAGCACTGTGGGGTACCTGAATCCTATCAGTGTCAGTAAGGCGTAGAGCAGGTAAGGGATCAGGTAACAGGTTAAGGTACTGGTACCTGCCGGACGGATCCATTTGAACCAATCCATTTTCCCTTTTACGTCTACCAGCCAGATCATGGCGGTAAACAGTAATATGCTGATACCGGAACAGATTAACACCCAGGCAGGGGTAGCCCGGATCTTGGAAATACCGGCGGTATAAGGACGTAATACAAAACCAGCCACTATCGCCAGCACACCCAGGCCAATGAATACGGCCCAGAGGGAACTTAATTTCCCTTTTTTATCCAGTAATGTATACAGGGAAGAGATCACGGCTCCTGCCATGATCAGGGATACTGAAGAAGCATTGTTTATCACCGGAATCTCAAAGTGTAATAGTCCGGCGTGGGTAAGTATGTTTATCAGCAGGAAAACGCCTAAAATGGCCGTTATAGCCCCAAAGTTACCTTTCACCAGCAGGTACAGGGTAGCACAGACCAGGTATGCCCACCCAATGATACCCAATATACCCCACCAGGAAGGCATCATCCAGTGTGGCGCATCAGCAGGGCCACCTTTATACAAGGCCGCCATAGCCGCTAGTAAAATAATACCCGCGCCTACCAGTGTGTATCGTTTTCTTTTCTCCATATCAGCAGGATAGTCCAGCCATACCAGGAAAAAGCCAATGGTGATCAGCAGTTCCCATATTGGGTAAGGCAGATATGCCGCCGGACTGTAATTTTCCAGGTTGACATGGAAAAAGCCCATGACGATCAGTGCCAGTGAGCGGATCAGGATATGCATCTCTGTGCTGATGAAGGATTTCTGCTGGCTAATGCGTTTGCCGATGGCAAAGGGAATGGACAGGCCGACGATAAACAGAAAGGCCGGGAAGACCGTATCTGCGAATCCCAGCCCATCTTCCTGGGCTTGTACGTGTTCAATCCAGGCAGGGATATTTTTCACACCGCTGACATCATTTACGAAGATCATGGTCAGCATGGTAAGGGCGCGAAAGGCATCAATAGATAACAGGCGTTGGGATGGTTTAAGCATGCTATAAGGTATCAATATTTTTTACATTATTCAATACCCCTTCCTGTTGCAGGTGTAATATTTTCAGGAGTACTCCGTTTGTCCATCCAAAACCGTCCTGGTTGGGGTATTCTCCTCCCCCTCCCTGCAACGATGTGTCTTTCACGTTATACTTCTCCAATAACTTGCCTGTTTGTTTAAACACCCGGATATTCTGGTGGGCCCAGCGACCGGCTATCTCAGAGGCGAGGGAATCATTCTTATAGGTGAGCAGGCCGGAGATCGTCATCCAGTGCAGGGGCGCCCAGCCATTAGGGGCATCCCATTGTTCTCCGGTTTCTATAGGCGTGGATACCAGTCCGCCGGGATACAGGAACTGCCGCTGTAACACGATGGCCACACTATCAGCCTGTCCCTGACGGGCTATCCCGAAAAATAAAGGGTACATCCCGCCCAGGTGCAGCACGGGCGTTCTGGCTTTCTTTTTAAAGTCATAGTCCCTGAAAAAGCCGGTCTTCGGATCCCAGCAATAGCGCAGGATAGCTTCCCGTCGCGCAGCTGCGGCGGATTCATATTGAAGCGCCTTTGCGGTATTGCCTTTCATGCGGTAAGCATCTCCCAGGGTCATTTCCAGGTTGTATAACAGGCAGTTAAGATCTACAGGAATAATATCTGTGATGTGGATAGAACCCAGTGTTTTCCCATCTGCCAGCCAGCGACTGCTGAAGTCCCAGCCGGATTCCGCGCAGGTACGCAGTTCGCGGTAGACTGTCTCTACCGGCTGCCGCCGGGAATTTTTAGCGGTATTGATATCTTCTGTCCAGGCTTCTTCCCTTGGCCAGTTTCCCCGGTCATAATAGCGATTAAGGACAACGCTATCGGGCAGCACTACCAGGTGTTCGGCGGTCTGGCCATCCATTGGCTTTTTCATCCAGAAATGGTGCTCTTTTTCCAGTGCGTCCAGGTAGGTGGTGAGCAGTTCCTGTTTGCGTTCTTCCTTTGCGGAGATCAGCAATTGCAGCATCAGGGCGAAATAAGGCGGTTGTGAGCGGGTCAGGTAATAAGTGCGGTTGCCGTTAGGGATAAAGCCATAGGTGCGGATGAGGAAGGCGAAGTTCTTTATCATACTCTCGATCAGGTCTGTACGACCGCTTTCCTTCAATCCCAGCATAGTGAAATAGCTGTCCCAGTAATATACCTCACGGAAACGGCCCCCCGGTACAACATATGGCGCCGGCAAACTGATAAGGGAACCCCATGTATTGGCGCTGTCGGGCTCCCGTTTTAAGACCTTCCAGAGCGATTCGATATGTGTAACAACGTCCTGACTGGTATCGCTGATATAATGTGAAGTGGCGGCTGCGGGTACCAGGAAATATTTGTGAATGAAAGCGGCCAGGTTAAAGCCTTCCGCGCCCTGCTCCTTTGCATAATACTGAAGAACCATTGCAGGCGCTGCCAGGGGTCTGCAGTCTGCGAAAGTTTTGCTGTCGGGGAAGATGTGGGCCGATTGGACGGCTTCAAACAATCCTGGGAATTCCTGCCGGGGAGAGCGTTCTTTAACCTGCGGTGGCTGTTGCTGTTTACAGGCAATTCCGCATGCCATGATAATGGCAATGGACAAGCGTTTTCCATTCATACGTTACGTGGTTTCTATATTTTATAAAGGCTATCCCTGCTTACCGGTTAATGCGGTTCAGCAGGATGGCGAAAGATCGCATATTTTCGCGGGTTGCGGTAGCATCATTTTCAGATTGCTCAAATAATTGCCTGAGATCTTCCATCTGGCTCATCAACGAAGGCGATACAAAACTGTATTTTCTCAGGATGTTTATGGCTTCATCTACCTGTGGCTTCGCGTAACTATAAATCCTAAAGGTGTAAGGCGGGTCAAGGAAATAGGATTTGATCTCTGCAAGGCGGATGATATCCGGATTACTTATTTTCATAATTACACTTTTCAGACGAAACAAAGTACAAAGTTACGCTATTAACGGGGGATTAATCACTATCCCTCTTCGGCCGGCAATGGAGCTCAATTTGTCTCAATTCCCCCCTTATTATGGCAATAATGCCCTGCCATTTTCTGGTTAGACAATCGGACATTTGTAGTACACTAAACCTCAAAGACATGAAAGAATATATTGCTGATCAAGCCGCTACACTTGACCACCCGGTAGTGTCCCAGCAGGAATGGACCGAAGCCCGTAAGAAACTGATGCAAAAGGAGAAAGAACTGACTCACCTCAAGGATGAAATGGCCCGCCTGCGTCAGCAGCTGCCCTGGGTAAAAGTGGATAAGGAATACGTTTTTCAGGGCCTGGACCGGGAATACACTTTGTCTGATCTTTTTGATGGCCGCAGCCAGCTGATCGTACAGCATTTCATGCTGGGACCGGACTGGAAAGAAGGATGTCCCGGCTGCTCTTTTATGGCCGACCATGTAGACGGCGCATTGGTCCATCTCCTGCATCACGACGTATCTTATGTGGCTATTTCGCGCGGTACCATGGAAGATATCGAGCCTTTTCGTAGGCGGATGGGATGGGGTTTTAAATGGGTATCTTCCAACAGGAACGACTTCAACTACGATTTCCACGTTTCTGCTACACCTGAAGACATCGCTAACAACGAGATGTACTACAATTATGAAACGATCCCTGTAACAGAAGAAGAATTGCCGGGGCTCAGTGTATTCTATAAAGATCAGAACGGAGATATATTTCATACCTATTCCACCTTTGCCAGAGGCGTGGATTTCATGCTCACCACGTATAATTTACTTGAGATAACACCGAAAGGACGTAACGAAGACGGCGCTATGGATTGGGTAAAACATCATGATAAATATGAAACCAGGGCTCCGGAAGCAAGCAGCTGCTGTAGCCATTAATCAGTTGATATCATGCGTACATTTAATTGTTGCAGGGGACGTGCTGAAAAGACGGTTCCCTGCAATGTTCCTGCACAATCATCTGCTCCGGCAGAAGAAGGAGCGCCGGTAACAAATGTATCTGCCGGTAAGCCTGCCGGCTTTTTCAAACGGGTTATCCGCTTTATTAAACCGGTACTACCGGCCTTTCTACTGGCGCTTGTACCCAAATGTCCTTTCTGTCTGGCAGCTTATGTTGCTTTAGGGACCGGCATTGGCCTGTCTGTGGCAAGCGCGAAGCTGCTCCATATATCTCTGTTGTGCGCAGCCGTGATCCCATTGTCATTGTTTGCGGCAAAACATATCGGGGCGTATTTCTTTCCGGTTACCATTACCGGATGGAGGCCACGACAACAATTGTTTATCGGGATAATGGGAATACTGATCGGGAGTAGTATTTTGTTACTGTTTTGAATTGATACCCCCGAAACCAATGCACGGATATCCGTGTACGTTAACAACAAAATCCTATTATATAAAAAAAGCCTTCCTGCATCAAACAGGAAGGCTTTTCATTTACAGATACGTTTATTATATCTCTCCTTTCTTCAGCTGAGACACCGCATAATCCACTGCCCTGGCAGTTAATGCCATATAAGTCAGGGATGGGTTCTGTGTTGAAGTGGAAGTCATACATGCACCATCTGTCACAAATACGTTATTCACGGCATGCATCTGATTCCATTTATTGAGGATAGATGTTTTAGGATCTTTACCCATACGTGCACCGCCCATTTCATGGATATCCAGACCAGGCGCCTGTTTGGAGTCTTCTGTACGTATGTTGGTGAAACCGGCTTTGGTATACATTTCGGTCATCTGCTCGTAGAAGTCTTTCAACATCTTCTCATCATTATCATCATAACCGATGTTGATATGCACAACAGGTACTCCCCACTCGTCTTTCTTCGTTTTATCGAGTGTGAGCTGGCTGATCTCTTTAGGAATGGTTTCTCCCATCATATGAGATCCTACCCACCAGTTACCCATCTCCTCGTTGAAGAGGTGATCTTTCAGTGTCTGTCCGAAACCATCATGGCTGTTCCAGCTACGTCTGCCGGTGCTGAAACCTGCAGCATAACCACGCAGGAAGTCTGTTTCCTGTTTAGCTACGTTACGGAACCTTGGGATGTACGCGCTGGTAGGGCTACGTCCTTCCGTGGTTTTATCAAGCATACCGTTGTAGTCGGCAGAGATGCGGCCGCGATAGTTATGGAAAGCGAAGTATTTACCCAGTACACCACTGTCATTACCCAAGCCATTCGGGAAACGGTTGGAAGTAGAGTTCAGCAGGATCAGGTTTGTATTGATAGCAGCGGCGTTGACAAAGATGACTTTTGCATAGTATTCTGTCGTTTCTTTGGTCTGCGTGTCTACAACACGTACGCCTGTTGCCTTTCCTTTCTGGTCATCGTAGATGATAGATTCAACCACAGAGAACGGACGCAGGGTCAGGTTACCTGTCTTTTCTGCCCAGGGCAGTGTAGAGGCATTACTACTGAAATAACCGCCAAACGGACATCCACGCTGACAGAGGTTTCTTTTCTGGCATTGTACCCTACCCTGTTGGATATGAATAGGCTGCGGCTCAGTGAGGTGAGCACAACGACCATATATGACGTGGCGATCTTTATAGTTCTTTGCTACAAAACCTTTGAAGTATTCTTCAACGGCAGTCATCTCCAGTGGTGGCAGGAACTCGCCATCGGGGAGGTTAGGAATGCCGTCTTTATTTCCGGAGATACCTACAAATTTCTCTACATAGCTGTACCAGGGAGCGATGTCGGCATACCGGATAGGCCAGTCTACCGCGAAGCCATCCCTTGCAGGACCTTCGAAATCGAAGTCGCTCCAGCGTTGGGTCTGTCTTGCCCAGAGGAGGGATTTACCGCCTACCTGGTATCCACGGATCCAGTCGAAAGGTTTATCCTGTTCATAGGGATGTTCCTTATCCTTTACAAAGAAGTGCATCGCATCTTCTTTAAAAGCATAACAACGGCTTACTACAGGCGCTTCTTCCTGGATAGCCTGCGGAACCTGTCCTCTGTGAGGAAATTCCCAGGGATATTTATTTGTAGTGGGATAATCTTTAAGATGTTTTACGTCGCGTCCCCTTTCCAGCACCAGTGTCTTTAGTCCCTTTTCTGTGAATTCCTTTGCTGCCCATCCTCCACTGATACCTGACCCGATCACAATTGCATCGAATGTGTGGTCCTGAGCCCCCTTATTAATATTCGCCATACTGATTTATAAAATTAAGCAGTCCTTTTGCTGGCTGGTTTAACAGGCACGCTTCCATGGAAACGTCCGGGTACCAGCTCGTACACCTGTACTTTAGTGAGATAATATTCGGAAGTCGTATATCCGTAAATGGTAAGTTCTTTTGCAGTGCGATAAAATGCGGCGGCGGCATCTTTGTTGGCATCGGCAGCTTCCAGTTCTTTGAGGAGCGCTTCTCTTTCGGCGGGGCTGCTCTTCTCAAAAGAATGACCGTTCTTTTTCTGACACAGGTCAGAGAATGCTTTCATACCGGTAAGGAATTTCTGCTGATCCTCTTTCTTCATACAATCGTCCACCATGGTGAGGGCGAATAAATGCGCTTTTACGTCTTTTGCACCTGGTGTGGCCGTAGCAGGGATCAATGTATCTGCCAGCGCTGCCAGCATATTTTCTCCTTCAGCATCTACTGCTATATTTTTCAATGAGATAGAAGCGGGAGACGGTTTCCGCAAACAGGAAGGCAACAATGCCAGACCTGCGGATACTACTAAGACCTGTTTTAACGCGGTACGTCTGTTTACTAGCATGGATAGGTGTTTACTGAAACAAGCCAAAAAGGTATAGGTTATATTTAATATTTCCAAGCCAATTGGCTGATAATTTTCGTTGTAGTAACTTCAGGGCATCTCCTTTATGTCAATACGCATGTTATGAAATTATACTGTTTGTCGCTCATCCTGTTCAGTCAGCTGAACTGGCTGCCGGGCAATGCTCAACTAAAAACCGGTTCAGCCGCCCCTATTGTCAACACTGAAAGTGGCCGTGTACAAGGCACTACCAGTAATCCCGCGGGACTTTCTGTATATAAGGGCATCCCTTATGCGCAGCCGCCGGTAGGACCATTCCGGTGGAAGGCTCCCCAACCTTTGCAAGCCTGGGACACCGTTCTGAAAGCCAATCGTTTCGGTCCCAGGGCTATGCAGGCCAATGTGTTCGGAGACATGAATTTCCGTTCCAATGGTATGAGTGAGGATTGCTTATACCTGAATATCTGGGCGCCTGCCCAGCCGTCCAAATTAAAGCGGCCGGTACTGGTCTATTACTACGGTGGAGGCATGGTAGCGGGAGATGGCTCTGAGGGCCGTTATGACGGCGAGAGTATGGCCCGCAAAGGCATCATATCCGTGACGGTGAATTACCGCCTGGGGGTATTCGGCTTGCTGGCCCATCCGGAGCTGTCGAAAGAAGCGCCTTATCATGCCTCGGGCAACTATACCCTGCTGGACCAACAGGCAGCGCTGGCCTGGGTAAAAAAGAATATTGCCGCCTTTGGCGGAGATCCTGACAGGATCACTATTGCCGGAGAATCAGCGGGCTCTATTTCTGTATCTGCCCTGATGGCATCCCCCCTGTCTAAAGACCTGATCAATGGCGCTATCGGTGAAAGCGGTGCGATGATATTCCCCACTATGCCACCCGCCAGTAAGGAAGATGCTGAAAAGAACGGTGTGGCCTTCGCCACCGCCATTGGCGCCAGCTCCCTGGAGGCACTGAGGGCTATTCCGGCAGAAGAACTGTTGAGAAGAGCTTCCGGTCCCGGCATGCCACCGCTATCAACCAATGTGGATGGTTATGTACTGCCTAAAAAGCCGGCAGAGATCTTCGCAGCAGGAGAACAGGCGCATGTGCCACTGCTGGTAGGCTGGAACTCAGCAGAACTACCCTACAGGGCCTTACTCTGGAAAGATGATCCTACCCCCGAGAACTATGCCAGAAAGATCAAAGAGTTATATCCGCAAGATGCGGAAGAAGTGCTCCGTTTGTATCCGGGTCATACCAAAGAGGAAGTCATTGCTTCTGCTACTGACCTGGCCAGCGACCGGTTCATTGTATACAGCACCTGGAAATGGGCGGCATTGCAGCTCAGCACCAGTCAGCAGCCGGTATACCGTTATATCTTCTCCCGTAGCCGCCCGCCGATGGTGCCCAAAATGGGGAATGCCCAGCCAGGACTGGCGGGAGGTGTGATCAAAACAAGCGCTTCGCAGTCAGCTAAACCTAAGCCGGCTGAAACATTTAAAGGAGCGCCTCATGCGGCAGAGATAGAGTATGCGTTGGGTAACCTGCGTCTCAATGAGGTATACGCCTGGACTAAAGATGATTACGTGGTATCTAATACCATGTTGAATTACTTTGCCAATTTTATCAAAACCGGCAATCCGAATGGTGGTTCTCTCCCCAAATGGGAAGCAGATGCCGTTGGCCGCTCCCGGTATATGAATATTGACCTGCGGTCTTCTCTCCAGCAGGAAAAACATGGAGAAAGATACCAGTTCCTGGACAAGGCATTTAAACAATAAGGCATCTCCGGGTCCCTTCACAGCAATGGCTGGAATGGGACCCGGAGTATCCTTTTTACTATGCCAATGGCCTGGTTATTGTATCCATATTTAAAACAATGTTTTATGATGACCCAGCAAATAACAATTGCGCACAATGACCAGCACCAGATGTACGATGTTTCATTTGAAAGGAAGGAAAATGCTACCATTTACCATATCGCGCCGAATGTAAATTCCAATGCACCCTTTCCCAGACAGTTTGATATCGTAAAAGCTGACGACAGTGATCAACCCCAATACGAAACGAAAGACCTGAACGATGAAGGTAAAGAGATCGCGGATGCTTTATGGAAACAGATCAGTTTATTGCCACCACAATTCAGCGGAGGCAAGGCATAAGCATAAGAGGATCCGGCTAACAGTAGGACATATTCTTTTATAAACTGTTCGAAGGAACCTGATTCCTTTTATCCCTATACTATCATTAATCATCACATCTGGTGTGAGCATCAGTCCCTCTCTGCAAATAATATTTCTTGTCAGCGCAGTACCAATGTGCCGGTAGCACCGGTAAGCATCAAAATTAGCCTCCCCCAATATTCCCGGTTGTAAGAAAACGAAAACCAGCTATTTATCGGATATGCGATCCTGTCAGTCAACAGGAATAAAAAAAATTCATACCCTCAGGCAACCTTTCCAATTTATGTCTCGTATCAAGTAGATGACACAAGTGCTCACAATTTGCTTATTTAAAAATTTCTAACACCATGCATTTATTAAAATCTGCAGTGGCAATGCTATTCGTTGCCTCCGTGATAACATCATGTTCAAAAGATGACAACGATGGCGGCGGTACACCTCCACCCACTCCTAAGAAAACTGTATTAGTAGCCAACAACACAACGTTTGGTAAAGTATTGACAGACAGCACCGGTAAAGCACTGTACTTCTTCTCCAATGATGCACAGGGTACGCCTACCTGTAAAGATGGTTGTGTAGCTGCATGGCCTGTATTCTATGTAGAGGCTGATAAACTGACCATAGATACATCACTGGATAAAGCTGATTTCACTACTGTTACACGTCCTGATGGTACCAAGCAGACTGCTTATAAAGGATGGCCTTTATATTACTATGCCAGCGATGCTGCTGCAGGTGATGTGAAAGGTGATAACGTTGGTAAGATCTGGTTTGTAGCTAAACCTGACTATACTGTGATGGTAGCTAACTTCCAGTTACATGGCAACGATGGTAAAGATTATGTACTCGACGCTACCGGCGCTATTGCCCTGGGTACCGGCGCATCCAAATACCTGGTAGATGACCGCGGTCGCACTTTGTACAAATTCGCTAACGATAAAGCGGGTACGAATAACTTCACCAATACAGATCCTACTCACAACGCGATCTGGCCTATTTATGAAGTATCAGAAGTAAAGAATGTGCCAACAGGATTTGCTAAAACTGATTTTGCGATCATCACTGTACAGGGTAAGAAACAAATTACCTATAAAGGCTGGCCAATGTACTACTTCGGCGCAGATGCACAGGTAATGGGCGCAAGCAAAGGCGTTAGCGTTCCTTCTCCAAATGTATGGCCAGTAGTCTATACTACCACAGCGAGTGCACCTTTGCCTTAACTAAGGAGTTATATCTAATACTGTCGCACTTGTGTTAAGCCCGGCAGTATTACAGATAAGGAGAAATGCCCGACCTGGTGATACCGGGTTGGGCATTCCGTTTTTAAATCATTGACTGAGATTGAACTTGATATAACTTCTTTTTTCCGCTAAGTAGCTTCGGTTATTACGCTAAGTAGCTTCGGTTTCAGTATGGGATGGCGGTCGGCTTATCAGAGGCTTATTCTTATTAAATGAAAGGACGTTGAGATTGCATCAAATTACTTCTGATACAATCTCCTTTTTTTATGCTCATTTTATTTGCGTAACTCAAAAGTTACATATACCTTTGTGTAACTTCAAAGTTACATATATGAAAAGAGACATCAAACTCAAGTGGTTCTATCCACACCCTGTAGAAACGATATGGGAATGCCTGACTAACCCTGATATACTGAAACAGTGGAATCTCGCTTCCAGTGGCTTCAGGGCAGAGGTGGGCTTTAAATGGATGGAAGTAACGAAACCCCGTCCGAAGATGGATTGGGATGGCAAGATGTATTTTGAGGTACTGGAAGTGGTGCCTTTACAGAAACTTTCCTACTCTTTTAAGGGAGGTCCGGGTGAAGGTGTTTATAATCTTGACACAGTAGTGAACTGGATACTGGTGCCTAAAGATGGTGGTACTGAATTACACCTGGAGCAGATAGGGTTTAAGGGAATGAAGAACTATATTAGCAGCTTTATTATGGAGATGGGATGGAAGAACAAAGTGGCCAAACGTTTCCAGCAAGCACTTACAAATTTTACCGATGACAGCGCTACAGTTCGATAGCTTTCAGGCTATCGCAGATCCAAGCCGGCGTGAGATACTGCTTATGCTGGCGGGTGATAAAAAATCCATCAATTCTATTGCGGAGCAGTTTGATATCAGCCGTCCGGCTATTTCAAAACATATCAAGGTCTTACACCAGGCTGGTTTCATCACCTTTGAGGAGAAAGGCAGGGAACGGTACTGTATACTCCGGCAGGAAGGATTTGATGAGTTAAAGGAGTGGATTAACTTCTTTGATAATTTCTGGAAAGAGCGCTTAGGTAAGCTGGAAAAACTGCTGGAGAAGAATCCGGATATCGCTAAAAAGAAGAAATAAACGCATCATTTAACTCATAGTTTGAACCATAGTTAATGAGGCCCCGTTATCAGGTATTGCTACCTGTAACGGGGCCTCAGTTATAAAGTACAATATTACGCAACACCATAGGTAGGCACCAGCATTTCTGCCGCCGTCTTTTCCTTGTCCTTCACATACAGTACTGCTACTGCTGCTATGATCATAAAGGCGCCGCCCAATACCAGGGCGAAGATCGCTTCATTGTCAAACAGGTGTTTTACGATCAGGCCTCCGAAGATGCCGTTCACTATTTGTGGGAAGGTGATGAAGAAATTGAAGATACCCATGTATACGCCTGTCTTGTGCGCAGGTATTACCCCCGACAGAATAGCATATGGCGTAGACAGAATACTTCCCCACGCCATACCTATCCCGATCATGGGCCATATAAGCAGGTTTGGATCCTGGATGAAATAGAATGATATCAGCGATAAACCGCCTGCTGTCAGCGAGATAGCATGTGCAGCCTTGCGGGATGTTTTACGCGCTATAAACGGCAGTATCAGTGCATACACAGCAGACACCGCACTGTAGATACTGAACAGGAATCCTACCTTATTACCTGCATCTGCGAAGAGCGCAGAAGAAGTATCTCCCGGCTGCACTTTGTAGATATGTGTTGCTACTGCAGGTGTAGTGAATACCCACATGGAGAACAATGCAAACCAGGAACAGAACTGCACCAGGCCGAGTTGTTTCATGGCAGCAGGCATGTTGGAGAAATCTTTTAGAATAGTCCTGATCCCTCCTGTATGTGCGTCTGTATGCTCCGGGTTGAATTGCTTAAATTCTTCCGGGGAATATTCTTTCGACGTAAAGATGGACCAGAGAATGGTAGCCAGCAATACAACAGCGCCCACATAAAAGGAATAGATCACGTTATCCGGTACTACGCCCGGAGCGGCTGTTTTTGAGACCCCAGCATACTCTGCCAGCAGATAAGGCAGAGAAGATCCTAACACTGCCCCTGCTCCTATCAGGAAGGTCTGCGCAGAGAATCCCTGACTGCGTTGTTCGTCAGGGAGATTGTCTGCTACCAGTGCCCTGAAAGGTTCCATGGCCACATTGATCGATGCATCCATCAGCGTCAGCATACCCGCCCCTATCAATACCGGCGGCAGTACATAAGCCAGCAAAGATGAATTAGGTAACAGTATCAGGGCCAATGCTGTGGCGATAGCACCTACCAGGAAATATGGACGGCGGCGCCCCAGCCGGTTCCAGGTACGGTCACTGTAGTGACCAATGATCGGTTGTACGATCATTCCTGTGAGTGGTGCTGCCAGCCAGAACAATGACAGGTGTTCTACTTCTGCTCCATAGGTTTGCAGGATGCGGGAAGCATTCCCGTTCTGCAATGCAAAGCCAAACTGGATACCGAAAAAGCCCATGCTCATGTTCCATATGCGCGCAGCGGACAACCGCGGCTTAACCATTCCTTTCATGGGATAAATATTTTAATTGACTAAATTTCCTTGTTTTGTTGTCACTATTTCACCTGCTGGTACATGTACCGGCTCTCCGTAGACCAGCACGGTGATATCTTTCACAGATCCGTTTTCAATCTGCACGCCCTGCTTGCTTACTTTTATCTTCAGCACTCTTCCTCTGAAACGGATATTGAACGCAAAAGATTGCCATTTACCCGGCAGGAATGGTGTGAACTGTAATTGTCCATCCCTCACTCGCATGCCGGCAAAACCTTCCACTACACTCATCCAGGTACCAGCCATGGAGGTAATGTGCAGACCATCTTCCGTATCATTGTTATAGTCATCCAGGTCGAGACGGGAGGTACGCAGGTAGAACTCATGTGCACGTTGCTCATCGCCCAGCTTCGCTGCCAGTATAGCGTGTACACAAGGCGATAAAGAACTTTCATGCACTGTTCTTGGTTCATAGAAATCAAAGTTGCGACGCAGTGTATCTATGTCGTACCTGTCTTCCAGAAAATACAATCCCTGTAGTACGTCGGCCTGCTTGATATAACAGGAACGCAGGATACGGTCCCAGCTCCATTTCTGATTCAATGGCCTTTGCGCAGGGTCCAGGTCTTTTACCAGGATCTGCTCTTTGTCGAGGTAGCCATCCTGTTGCAGGAAAATACCAAGTTGTTCATCTACCGGGTAGTACATGTTGTCGATAATATGCTGCCATTTTTCCGTTTCCTTTCCTGCGTCAAAAGTAGTCTGTTGCAGGATCGCTGCGTATCTGTCCGGAGCAGTGTCCCTCACCTTTTGTAAAGCCTCCGTTGCATATTGCAGGCACCAGGTAGCCATAGTGCTGGTGTACCAGTTGTTATTGACGTTATTCTCGTATTCGTTTGGTCCTGTTACGCCCAGCATCACATACTGCTTGCGGGCATCGCTCCAGTTCACACGCTGTGCCCAGAAGCGCGCAATGCCGATCAGTACTTCCAGTCCGTATTCCGCCAGGTACCCTTCGTCCCCCGTATAGCGAATGTAGTTGAAAATGGCAAAAGCGATAGCGGCATTCCTGTGAATTTCTTCAAAGGTAATCTCCCATTCGTTATGGCATTCCTCTCCGTTCATCGTCACCATAGGGTACAATGCAGCTCCGTTGTTAAAGCCCAGCTTAGCGGCATTCTCAATGGCTTTGCCCAGTTGTTTATGACGATAGATCAGCAGATTACGGCCCACCTGCTGATCGGCAGTAGCGAGATAGAATGGAATACAGTATGCTTCCGTATCCCAATAGGTAGAACCGCCATATTTTTCGCCGGTGAAACCTTTAGGTCCGATGTTCAGACGGGCATCTTCACCGGTATAAGTCTGGTTCAGCTGGAAGATGTTGAAGCGGATGCCCTGTTGTGCAGCAGGATCTCCTTCAATCACGATATCGCTTTCCTTCCACTTGAGTTCCCAGGCAGCCGCCTGTTCCGCCAGCATGATATCGAAACCTTTTGCCGCGGCTTTGTTCACGGTAGCTTCACAATTGTTAGCCAATGCTGCTATTGAATGATTTTCCGAAGAAAGATTGGCAGCGTATTTATAGATAACGGTTTCCTTATTGCGTGGTATGGATACAGTAGTACTGGCTCCTACATATTTTTCCTTCTCCACCGGCGTAAAGTTTAGCGCTAATGGCTGACCATCCTGATGAATGTTGAACTGCATGCCTGTACATACCTGGAAACCGGTCTTTTTTGTTTTCAATACCAGGTAAGCGCTATTGCCTGCTACATTGGCGTCTACCTCATCCCAGAATTTCTCATCGTAGTTGGCATCCTGGTTCTTTACATCTCCATCGATATAGGCAGTCACCTGCAGTGTACCGTCGAAGTTCAGTGGAGTAATGCTATAGCGGATAGCACCAGTTTCATCATCTACAATACTGCAGAAACGGGTAGCTACCACACGCACCTGCTTGCCATCTGCCATGGTAGCGGTAAATGAACGTTGCAGATAACCTTCCTGCATGTTCAGCACACGGCGGAAATCACTGACATGTGCTTTATGCAGATCCAGTACTTCATTGTCGATACGGATATCAATACCGATCCAGTTGGCAGCGTTCAATACTTTAGCGAAATATTCCGGGTAACCATTCTTCCACCAGCCCACGCGGGTTTTGTCAGGATAATATACACCGGCCACATAGTTACCCTGTAATGTCTCGCCTGAATAGGACTCTTCAAAGTTGGCACGTTGCCCCATGCGGCCGTTACCCAGACTGAAAATACTTTCAGAAATCCTGTTATAATGTGGTACAAAACCTTCCTCGATAATGTTCCACCCGTCTACTTTTATATATTGCTTCATGACTCTTACTAATGGCACCGTTTTGCACGCGCAATTGGCATTGTTTATTTTGAGTTGTATAAATTGGTCAGTGTTTGAATATTGATTTCCTGCAGACCGCTGACTACCAGGTCTGCTTCATTTAACACGCTCTTCTCTCCTATGCCCACGACCTTCATTCCTCCGGCCTTACCTGCTTCCACACCGGCAATAGCATCTTCAAATACGATGCACTGTTCCGGTGCTGCCCCCAGTGCTTCAGCGCCTTTGAGGAATACTTCAGGATCGGGTTTGGAGGCTGATACCATATTACCATCTATCACTACGTCAAACAAAGACAGGATGCCTACCTTGTCCAGTATCACACCCGCATTCTTACTGGCAGATCCCAGGGCGGTTTTTATACCGGCAGAGCGCAGGCTTTCCAGCAGTTCCTTTGCACCCGGCAGGATCTCTTCCGGTGTCATATGATTGATCATGTCTACGTACCAATCATTCTTCCGGGTAGCCAGTTCGTGCTGCTCTGCGACCGACTTCTCTATACCGCCCCATTCCAGGATCAGTTCCAGGGAACGGACACGGCTCACGCCTTTCAGCTTTTCATTCTGTGCTTCTGTAAAATTGAATCCCAGTTCGTTGGCCATTCGCTTCCAGGCTTTAAAATGGTAGACAGCTGTATCTACTATTACGCCATCAAGATCAAAAATGCATGCTGCTATTCCTTGCATATATTCAGGTAAATCATTTGTGAATGTTTATCGCTCCAGCTCCATGACCAAAGTGCTCTCTGCCGGGATACGGAGGCTGTCGGACAGGCTGAAACTATTTCCCGAGATCACATCTTTCGCTTTGGAAAAACCAGTGGTCCTTTCTGTGAACCGGCCCGTTGACAATGCCATCTCTTTCTCATTCGGGTTCACGACAATCATCACGGTCTTTTCTGCATTGTAGCGGAAGTAGGTGTAGACATTATCTTGCGGGATGAACTGCATCAGTTTTCCTGTTTGCAGTACCGGACTATTCTTCCGGTAGTTGGCCAGTTTGCTGATATAGTCGTGCAGTTCATTCTCTTCTGCATTGCGACCCGCAGCTGTAAATTTGTTCAGTGTATCGCCGGCCCATCCTCCTTTGAAATCTTCACGCACCAGGCCATCAGGATTACTGAAATTCTTCATGCCTATTTCTGCGCCGTAGTACAGTTGCGGAATGCCACGGGTGGTGAGCAGCCAGGCTAAGGCAGCCTTGTATTTGTTCTTATTGCCATTAACGACAGAATAGAAACGGCTCAGGTCATGATTGTCCAGGAATACCACGTTACGCATAGGGTCCTGGTATTGATAATCCTGTACGAGAGTAGCATAGAGTTTCACGACACCATCATCCCATCCCGGCTTTTCATTAAGCGCGGCAGAGATAGCCCAGAGGCTCTGGAAATCTGTCGTGCCAGGCAGCTGTGTATCGAAGCCCCTGTTTACCGTATTCCCCTGGGTAAAAAAGACCTGTTCAGGACCACTGCGTACCCATACCTCACCGAAGAAGGTAAAGTTCGGATAAGCGGCTTTAATGGCCTTTCCCCATTCAGCCATAAAATCGGCATCGTTATAGGGATAGGTATCCAGGCGGAATCCATCCACCCCGGCATATTCTATCCACCAAATATGACTTTGTGTAAAGTATTTGCGCACATAAGGATTGGATTGGTCCATATCAGGCATGTGTACATCAAACCAGCCCTCAGTCATCAGCTTCCTGTCGGATGCTGCACTGTAAGGGTCCATCAGCGGGGCAGCCCGGAAGTTGGATCGGGTGAATGCCGGCCACTGATGTACCCAATTTCTCATAGGCAGGTCTTTCATAGTCCAGTGCTGACTGCCGATATGATTGTGCACGAGGTCCTGTATAAGCTTCATGCCCCGTTTATGCAGACTGTCGGCCAGTCGTTTGTATAATTCGTTGGAACCAAAGCGCGGGTCTATACGGTAATTCTCTGTAGCAGCATAACCATGATAGGAAGCCGAAGGCTGATCATTCGTAACAAGAGGCGTCATCCACAAGGTGGTCACGCCCATGTCCTGCAGGTATCCCAGGTGATCAATGATACCTTGTATATCGCCGCCATGGCGTTTATACATGGAATCCCTGTTCAGTGAGGTTTCCTGCATACCTTTGATCACATCATTGCTTTTATCGCCGTTCGCAAAACGGTCCGGCATGATCAGGTAGACAAAGTCACTGCTGTTCACTCCCTGCGCTTTGATACTGCTTTCTCTTTTCTTCAGCTCATATTGGTAGACGATATCCTTTTGTCCTTTCTGTCTGAATATAATAGGGAACGTCCCCGGATTGGCGGAAGATGAGATGTTAATATCTACAAACAGGTAATTCGGATTCTCTACCTTATGCACTTCCTGCAGCGTTACACCGGGGTAGCTGAGGGATACTTCACGTGTTGCAATCTTATCTCCATGTACGATCAGTTGTACCATTGGTTCCTGCATACCCGTCCACCAGAAAGCAGGTTCTACCCTCTCCAGTTTCGGTAGCTGTGCCATGGCTGTATACATAGCGGTCAGCACAAGGATGGCGGTCAATAACATTCTTCTCGTCTGTAACATGCGCTTAAAGTCTTCTCTTGTTTTAAATAGTGCAGCCCGGAGCAATGAGCAGCCGGGCTGCATGTATCATGCAATCAATCCTTATTATTGAGCCAGCGTATAAATGTAGTTGCCGGGATTATTGAGATCCATCGTAATGGTATATGTTCCGGCAGTCTCAATGCTGATAGCGCCTGCACTACCTGCTGTCAGCACCCCGTTATTATCATCGTCGCTTAAAGCAATCGTGTTGGCGTTATTCGCTCTGAAGTAAAAGCTACCCGCCTGTAAAGTGGTTGTAATGCTCCATTTCTTAGTAGCTGCACTAAAGGTCATTGCCTTGTCTGCACCGCCGGCAGCGCTACCTGTAATACTCCAGTTTGTTTTGGTAACGGACCAGGTCAATGCATTGAGGTCAGCCTTCATCAGGTAATAACCTGCTTCTGCCGCTTTCATGTTACCTCCACTTGATGACATTGCTCCACCGCCACCATCGCCATAGTTGACATCCCAGCCTTTGGCAGTGGTTACTTTGAACTCAGTATTGGCATCAGGAAAATAGAGATATCCTTCATATTTCTTATCGCTGTTTACAGAAGCCAATGCACCCAGCCGGGCATCATCAAAAGACCATCCTTCGTATGCGCCGGGCACATACACATAAGGATATACTTTCGGTACATAGTACGGTGTAACTGTTAGCAGTACACTGTCAGAATACACCTGATCACCTACTGTATCCACCGCGGCTTTTACACGGATCACCAGCTCATGCTGGCGACCTGCGGCCAGTCCCATATTGTTGATGATCTGGTTCAGTGCTGCAACTGTAAATGTCTTACTCAGGCTGTTATTGGCACTAAAGGCTTCTACAGGCTTTCTGAAGCCATTGCCTTTCTCATCGATCTGTAAGGTATAGTTCACTACGGCCCTGTATCCCCAGTCGCCGGAAGCGGTCCAGGAATAAGTCACCGCATCGTCTCCGGCAGTAGCTTCTGAAAATGAAAACTCAGTAGCGGTAGCAGAGAAGGTAGGCGTAGTACCCGTCTTCACCTGCGTAAAGCTGTCCTGTTTTTCGCAGGAGAGTAATCCCATCACACAAAAACTTCCCACTATTATTTTATTCAACCAGGCATTCATGATGCAAGTATTTTGATATTGTAGTTAAATGCTGTTTGCGATTAGTAATCCCCGTTCTGTGTCAGGTTAGGATTAGCCACCAGTGCACTGGTAGGCAACGGGTATATGGTGCGGTAATCTGCTACGGCAGCACCTGCTGCTACACCGCCCTTGAAAGGCCATACATAAGTACTTCCGGTAAACAGGCCATAACGGATCAGGTCTGTTCTGCGATGTCCTTCCCAGTACAGCTCACGACCTCTTTCTTCCAGGAGGAATTTCAGGTTGAGTTCACCAGCAGTGATATTGCCGGAAGTGTTACCATAGGCTCTTTCACGCAGTGCATTGATATAGCCGAGTGCAGTTGTGCTGCTACCACCGCTACCGCCACGCAATACAGCCTCCGCATAGGTCAGGTACATTTCGGCCAGACGTAATAATGGGAAGTCGGTATCTACGAAAGTAGAGTTGGATCCATCCGCACCTTTGGATGTTTTATTCGACCACTTGGTAATAGCATAACCATCAGTGAATGAGCCCAGATCTGCAATAGCTTTATTCTGGCCTTCGGTATAGAACATCGCACGTTTATCAGTTGCACCGGTAATATCTGTAAACAGATTTACAAAGGCACTGGTAGTACGTAAACCACCCCAGCCACTGTTCACACCAAATGCTGCTGCATTCATACTACCTCCAATGGCGCCATGCACCAGGTAAGTGGTACCACCATAAGTCTGTGTACGTGTACCATCGAAGTTGGCAGTGAGCAGGAATTCAGATTGTGATGTTGCATTGTTATCTGCCTTGAACATATTCGCATAACTGGACGCCAGGGTATATCCTGAATTGATCACTTTACTGCTGTAAGTGATTGCATCTGTATAACGGTCAGTACCGGTATACACTGTAGCATTCAGGTATAACTTCGCCAGCAATGCCCATACGCATGCTTTATCTGCACGGCCATACTCATTGGTATGTGCATCCACCATCTGCTCTTCTATCTCTTTCAGCTCACGCTCCACATAAGCAAACAGGTCTGCACGGGAGATCTGGTTAGGATAATAGTATGCCACCTGGTTGCTGTCTGTTACGAATGGTACACTACCAAATAGGTCTAATGCATGATAGTAGGTGAATGCACGCAGGAAGCGGGCTTCTGCGCGGAAGGTTCTTGCAGTCTCCTGATCTTTCTCTGTAATACCGTTGCTGCTCAGGTTAGCATCAGAAGTCTGCCTGATGAATTCATTACACTGTGCGATCTGGTAGAACAGACGGGAGAACATCGCATTGATGAAGTTATCATCCGGTGTCCAGGTCATCTTGTGAAAGTCCTGCAAGGTACCATCATTCCAGCCGATCACTGCTTCATCAGTCGGTAATTCCTGCATCTGGAAATAACCACGGATGTAGCTGGAAGTACCTTCATCAATACCACTGATATCCGCGTTACCGGTAGGCCCTACCTGTCCGGTTACTGAGAAACCACCATACAACTTGGCAAGGATCGCCTTGTAATTTGTAAAATCTTTATATACGCTGGCAGAAGTCGCCTCTGTGATAGGTGTACGATCCAGGTCTTTGGTACAGGAAGCCAGTCCCCATGCCATAGTTCCGGCCAGTACTATCTGATATATGAATTTCTTGGTCATAACGTTTCCTGTTTGTTAATTAAAAATCAAGGTTAACACCTAAAGAATACACACGTGGACGGGGATAGAACTTATCATCTATACCGCTGAACACTTCCGGATCCTGACCGCTGTATTTAGTGATCACAAATACATTCTGTACGTTGAAGTTCAGGCGTAATCCTACCTTGTCATGCATCAGACGACCGAAGTCATAACCCAGATTGATGTAATCCATGCGGAGGAATGAACCATTTTCCACGTAGTAATCAGACCAGTACTGAGTGGTGGCGAACTTAGTTGCCAACACACTCCTTGACAGATTCGCCAGGTAGTTACTGTTCTGGAAAGTCTTGTAAGATCCGTTATTGGAAGCCTGGTTGTTGTAGATGTAGTTACCGAGGTTGCTGCGCAGGCTGAAACCAAGGTTCCATTTTTTGTAATTGAACTGTGAGTTGAAGCTCAGGTATACCAGCGGATTGGAAGACTTGTAACGGTATTTATCATCAGAAGTGATCGCACCATCACCATTGGTATCTTCATATACACCTTCTATCGGTTTGCCGTTTTTGTCGTACACCTGTTTGTATACATAGAAAGAATTGATCTGGTGTCCTACAGAGTTGATCTGTATCGTGTTGCCCGTACCGCCGCTGATACCGCCGGTAGCAATACCTACAGAAGTATCAGACTTTGCTTTAGACAGGGACAATATTTTGTTCTTGTTGTAAGTGATGTTGAAACCTGCATCCCAGCGGAAGTCTTTGGTTTCTACCGGTGTAGCATTGATGATGAATTCCACACCTCTGTTTTCCAGGCTACCGATGTTGGTGTACAGGGTATTGGTCAGGTTCGTACCAGCAGGTGTAGTTACATCAGCCAGCAGGTCGGTAGTTTTTTTATAGTAGAAGTCTACACTACCGGAGATTCTGTTGTTCAGGAAACCGTAATCCAATGCTACGTTGTAAGTAGCGGTCTGTTCCCATTTAATGTTCTGGTCGTAACCAGCAGCACGTAACGTTTTATAGAAAGCATCCCCCAGTTGGTAAGAAGAGTTTGCATCACCATAAGTATAACGGGACAGCGCTGCATATTCTTTACCAACACCAATGTTCTCCTGACCGGTCACACCGTATCCCAGTCTCAGTTTCAGGTCAGACAGCACTTTGGAATTTTTCAGGAAAGCTTCATCTTTCAGTTTCCATGCAAAAGCTACAGAAGGGAAATTACCCCAGTGGTCACGGAAACGGGAAGTACCATCACGACGCATGGTGAAAGTGAGCAGGTATTTCTCATTGAAGGTATAATTCAAACGGCCGAAGAAAGATACCAGTGTATGCTGTGCTTCGCTGTAGTTACCGGCAGCAGTGGTGGTATCGCCTGCTTCATCCTTTACAGGATAGCCAGGTGTAGCGATGATGAAGTCCTGGTAGGAATAACCCGCCATTACATCCACACGGCTTTTAATTCCCTTCAGGTCTTTGGCATAGTTCAGGTAGAAGTCGAGCAGTTTGTTCTTCATCTCCTGTGAATAATGCTTGTAGGAACCGCCGGTACCATTGTAGTAAGCCAATGCAGCGTATTTAGGAATATTGGTATTACCTTCTCCTTTCTGGTAGTCGTAACCCAGGTTCAGGTTAGCACGCAGTTCAGGCAGGAAGTGGAATTTATAGTCAAACTGGATATTACCGATACTTCTTTTTACTTCGGATTTATCGACCTTCTGT
Organism: Chitinophaga filiformis; assembly: GCF_900102545.1. Taxonomy (GTDB): domain Bacteria; phylum Bacteroidota; class Bacteroidia; order Chitinophagales; family Chitinophagaceae; genus Chitinophaga; species Chitinophaga filiformis. The sequence continues at coordinate 1,083,794 of NZ_FNBN01000002.1, forward strand.
TCCAGCATCGCAAGCGGGTTCTTGGTACCCAGGTCGTAGAGCTTACTGTTGTACAGCCATTCGTAGTAACCACCAAAGTCTTTACCACCGGTGCGTACAGGTTGGGTAGGATCGAAAGCGATAGCCGCATTGATAGCACCCTGGTCAGCGAAACGGTTGTCTGCAAGAGATCCTTTTACGTTCATGTTTATTTTCAGATGATCATCAAATAAACTGGGCGAAAGGTTGATGCTGGCAGATTTTCTTTCCAGGTTGGAAGTTTTCAGGATACCGTCCTGGTTCAGATAGCCTACAGAAATACGGTAAGGCAATTTCTTCCAGGAGCCGCTCAGCGCAAGGTTGTTGTCAGAGCTGAGTGCAGACTGATAGATCTGTTTCTGCCAGTCGGTATTAGCTTTTCCCAGCAGCGCAATCTGTGCAGCCGTACCATTGGCCTTTACCACATCAGTAAACTCACTCGCAGTCAGTACCGGTGAATAGCTGGTTACTTTAGACACTGCGTTGGTAGAGCTGAAGGAAACATGGAATTTATCTCCCAGACGACCTTTCTTCGTGGTGATGATGATCACACCATTGGATGCACGGGAACCATAGATGGCAGTAGCAGAAGCGTCTTTCAGTACGTTGAAGGTCTCAATATCATTCGGATTGATGAGGCTCAGGCCGTTGGACTGTCCGCTCACATTGTTATTATCCAGGGGCACACCATCTACGATGATCAGCGGATCGTTGGTAGCATTCAGTGAAGCACCACCACGTACACGGATGGTACTACCTGCGCCGGGAGCGCCACCATTGGAGGTGATCTGCACACCAGGCACCTTACCGGTGATCAGCTGTTCAGGAGATGATAATGGTCCTTTGTTGAAATCTTTGGTAGAAACAACAGCGATAGCGCCTGTCAGGTCGCTCTTTTTCTGTGTACCATAACCCACCACAACTATCTCGTTCAGGCCTTTGGTATCTGCCTTTAACTGGAAGGTAAGTGGCGCTGTACTGTTGCCTGCATTAACGGGTAGTTCAAAGGTTTCATAACCCATGATACGGGCTACTACGACCATATTGCCGGGAGTAACACCTGTGATGGTGAAGTTACCCTGTGCGTCGGCAGTCGCATTTTTGCTGGTGCCTTTAATGAAGACGGTGGCGCCGGGAATAGGCTGCCCTGTTTCGTCTGTCACTTTTCCGCTAATACTGCCCGATTGTGCATAGGTAAAAAAGGACATCAACACAAAGCACAGCAGAAATACAAAACTGGCAAAGCGTGTTCTTTTCATTGATCGATTGATTAGTTGATAAGAAATTTGTTTCACAATAGTTCGCCGCAGGACCCTTTAAGCAAAAGCTCCCCCCTGTCGAATCCGGCTGGATTCAACGACTATGAATTTTTGTTGTTGCAATGAAACCGGGTACTGAAGTGTCCCTGTTTTCCGTGGCCCGGAAATTATTCCGGAAGTTCAATAGTTACTTTCCGGCGACTTGTCCCTTTTTGTGGAATGACCGGTTACCCTGCCCTCCCTGATGCCGTCGCCCGGACTGTTTAAATGCTGTAATTTTTCTCTACGTAGGATTCATTTGCTTTTGTTTTTCATTTCCGGGAACGTTCCCGGAACGTGGAACACTTTTGCTAAAGTAGAGTATTTCCCGAATAATGTAACATTCCGAAATACTTTTTTTTAAAAAAAAGTTAAAAAATGATAGTGGAAATGCCTGACATGATAAGTCAAACAAAGCTCAATTAATTGAAGTACAGCTAATTAAAAGAAAATCGACATAAAACAAGTGACGAGATACTGCTTTCACTTCCTTTCGATTTTACTCTTCTTCGTTTTCGGGTATTGTTTTTACACCGGTAGAGGATGTTCTGGGGATGAGTTTCGAACTTAAAACGACATGATCATTGACCGGACTATTACCTTCCAGGGCTTTAAAGAGCAGTTGCGCGGCGTTCGTTCCCAGGTCATACGCCGGCTGGGTAATGGTGGATAATGCAGGATTCAGCAAAGAGGCTATTTCCAGGCTGGAGAAGCTGACAATCTTAATATCTTCCGGGATCCGGATACCCAGGTGATGGCATACATAATAGCTGGAGATGGCCAGACGCTCTACAGACGCCAGTAGCCCGTCAGGGCGCCGTTCCGGTAGTACCTTCGACAGGATGGCGAAGTTCTGGTCATAGTCATTGGTGCAATCTATTACCAGCTGTGTGTCGTATTCGATCCCTGCATCTTTCAGGGCATCGCGGTAGCCCTGCATACGAACATTACCGATAGACAGGCTTTTATTGATCACCAGGAATGCTATCTCCTTACAACCCATTTCGATGAGGTGACGGGTAGCGGCAAAACTGCTGTCGTAGTCGTCTGTAGTAACCTTAGGCACATCGATGTCGTCGTATACCCTATCGAAGAACACCAGGGGGATATGTTTGTTATCGAGCCTGTTCAGGTACTGGTGGTCATTTGCCTCCCCGGAAGCCGACATGATAATCCCATCCACACGGCCATTATAGAGCTTATCGATGAACGTTACTTCTTTCTGGTATTCATCATCCGTCACATAGATCAGCGTATGATAGCCCTTTTCCCGCGCCACACGTTCTATGCCGTGGATGGCCTGGGAGAAGAAGTTATTGGCCAGTTCGGGTACGATGATGGCAATTGTCTTGCTCTTCTTTTCCCGCAGGTTACTGGCGTGGTGGTTAGGCTGATAATTGAACTCTTTCGCCATGGAAAGGATCCTGGCCTTTGTTTCAGGATTAATGTCACTGTTGCCCCTGAAGGCCCTGGAAACTGTTGAGGTAGATAAGTTCAGTTTTTCTGCTAACCTTTTGATATCGACGCGGTCCATGCTAAAGTTGTTTAGATAGGCTGAGCGGGCAAATTAGTCAAATTTTGTCGAACGCAGGTGCTGATTTCTGCATCTAAGCAACCTGATACCCGCATTTTCCCATTAAAACATCACAGATTTTCCATCTTTTCCTGACCTGTATCCCTTGTGAGTTCGGTGAAGTTTTTATATCTCCATATCGCTATACCGTCATCTGGATATCACTTTACCGGCATATGTATATCGGTTCGATATAGAAATGACGGTGAAATGATATGGAAATGACGGTATAGCGATATGGAAGTGTAAAAGACGGATGCTATCTACAAGGGTTTCACCCAAAGCAAATACACATGAACATTGTATATATCAGACGGGTTCGTAAGCGCAATAGGATCTTCCGGTGATACCAGGCTGCCCTGTTTTCTAAGTATGCGACCGATAAAGCCACTTACAGTGGTACCACCAGGGCAATAAAAATGTTCACTTTCATAAATCTTGTATTGACGGTGTTAGACTTGATAATGATGTTAGAGATGAGACAAAAAAATCAATCTGCCAGTGATGCTGTTACATTTCTGACAACATGCTGTAACACCTGTTGATTTAAATCTCCGGTGTTATGTTTATATACCAGATTGATGGATATGAGACCATGTACGGTTGCCCACATACCAAAGTATACTGCAGACACCTGTTCCGTGGACTGCTGATCTGCCGGCATGATATGCCTGATCACTTTTACAAACAAGGTGGCAAGCGCTTCCACTTCGGGCATATTACTGTCATCGCAGCATCCCTGGGTACCTATACCAAACATCAGTTGGTACAGTTCCTTTTCTGCGAATGCATAATCCCAGTATGCCGTCCACATGCTTTCCAGCTGCTTCTCCGGCAGATCATGTTCCAGCTGTGCCCTGTGAATATTCCCGGCCAGTTGTGCAAATCCCATTCTGGCGAGGTCCATCAGGATGGCCTCCTTGTTCAGGAAATAGTCATATATCACTGGTGGCGTATGCTCAATCATTTCGGCTATTTTCCGCATGCTTACGGCCTGCCAGCCACGCGCTTTGGCGATGCTCAGTGCAGCTTCCAGAATATTGGTGCGGCTTTCTTCTTTCAGACGAAGCCTTCTTTCTTTAACTCCCATAACAATTATTATTATCGGTTTATTGCCGGCTACCCGGTAAATTTTGTTGTAAAAAGGCATGGGCATCCCTGCTGGTTCCATACGCCTAAGCGTACGGGCCATTCACATGAAGCGCATTCTCATTACTTAAAAACAGACCGTTTAGTCTCTTATGGGAAGAAAAAAAACAGCCATTCTTAAGGCTGTTTACGTTAATAAGGCAAGTTTAGATAAGACTGTACGACGCCAGTTCTTTTTTCATTGCTTTCACTGCTGTCTTCATTGGTAACGGACTACCCGTTACGCGGGACATCATTGTTGCCCCTTCTACTGTTGCAAACATTTTCACCGCCATTTCATCTGCGTTAATAGACGGGGAAAGTTCTCCTGCCTTTACGCCTTCTTTCACAATGCCGGTCAGCATTTTGATGGTCTGGCTGACAACGGATTGCACCTTTTCCCTGATAGCCGGATTCGTATCATCTGCGTCTACGGCAAAGTTCAGGATCGGACATCCGCCATGTATAAAAGAACTATCCAGCGGGTTTGCATTTACTTCTGCAAAAGCAGTCAGCTTTCCTATAGCTGTTTTCTGCTCCTGTATTAAACGGTTTCTGTGAGTTGTCAGTTTGTCGAGCAGGAATTCTGCGCTGGCGTAGGCTAATTCGTCTTTACTCTGAAAATGTCCATAAAGACATCCCTTTGCTACTTTCGATGCCTGCAGGATCTCGTCTATAGAAGTGCCTGCAATCCCTTTCTCGTTAAACAAGTCCGCCGCCTGTTCTATAATGAACTGCTTCGTCCTCTCCGACTTCTTCATTTACGTTAATTTAACCGGCATAAAAATAGACTAAGTAGTCTTATCTGACAAATTTATTTTAAAAAGCCGTCCACCATCAGGTGGACGGCCTTCCCCTTTTTACCACATGGTTATATTATTTGTAACATGACTTATCTTAACGTGGAGTATGCTCAACTGACATACTTGTTTCGAGCGCTGCCTTCAGCTTGTTGTTGGAATCGAGATCAGCATCGATCTTCAACACAAGTTTACCACCGGTGAAGGAGCCTGTAAAGTCTCCGATCTGCAGTTTGGTCATTACAAGGTTCAGGTCAAGTTTCAGTTTACCATCGAAGGTTATACCATCTGTACCGATTGATACATCTTTGCCTGTGGCGGTCAGCTCAACCTTTCCGGTTACCATCACAATAACAGGAATATCAGTTCCGCGCCAGGTGATCCTTCCGTTCATCAGGAAGGCAGGTTTAACTGTATCGCCCTGTACACGTACATACAATTTTACCTGCTGGAAGTTGCCTAAAGGCAACATAATGCTACCCAGTTCAGTGCTGTCGAGGATGTCAATAAACCTGTCACTTTTAACACTCAGGTTAATTTCATCCGGACCATTTTTAGCTTCGAATTTCAGTTCCCTGAATCTTATCTTAATACTATCCCAGGTAAAATCAAATCGAAGCGACGGAAAGGAAGCTACAGACGGATCGTTCATAATTCTGCCGAGACGCTCTTTTCCTGCGGCATCTGCCGCTACTGATCCTGTAGGATTGACTGCCTGGATCTGATAATCAACAGTGGCTTTACCATCTTTCGCTGGTGGTGCCACAGTTTCATCGGAGCTTTGTTTAGAACATGCAGCAAACATTACAGCAACCAGGGTCATAGCTGCGCATAACTGAAAAAAAGATTTTTTCATGAGTTAATTGGTTTAATTGTTTCCAATAAAATAGAGGTAAGAAGGTTTTACAATTCGATATGTTTGCCCCCGGAAATAACAGTAAGTGCTACTGACTCTCTTTGTGACATATGGTTTTAATACGGGTCTTAGCTGGTATTTCAGGTTGGTATCAATCATACAATTTTCGTACCGCAACAACTCATAACAGCATTATTATTAATGCGATAGAAGAGAACTACTCATTTATGGAGCGAGCTATTTATACAGCCAATCTGTTGCGCTGTCACTTTTTACAGACACAGTGTGGAAATATGTCGTTACTTATCACAGTAATAATTTTCCTATCAATGGAAGGGGTTGCCAGTAAGGTCTGATTATTGTGGCAAATCCCGAAAAGGATAACTATGAAGAAATTATCATTCAACTTATTGGTTGACGGAGTTCCATACATGGTGAAAGCGGAACCTTTTTCATTTAATGATGAACAACGTTATAATGTAAGTTTTAATGGCAGCGAGACATACATCTTTGCCTGGGACGAAGACACATTGCGATATGCGCCTATCGGGGACGTAGCAACAGACCTTTCTATGGCGCTGGAACAAGAGATTGCCAGCAGGTTATATGAGGTCACGCCCAGCAGGGAATAAGAACGAATGAAAATAATTCCCTATACCTATTTTTAATAAATTCTTTTTTTTTATCGAACAAAACGAAAACAAGTGCTGTTATCTAACAGTGTAAAAAACTTACTAACTCAAGTAACCGATACTTACATTACCTCCAGACCTCAATTACCAAAACAACTATGAAGAACACCATGCACCACTTAACAATCTATAAAGTATACCATTAAATAACCAGGACATATCCTTACAGATCACTATTGAACCCTGAAGAGGGCGATCTATTCTCATGTCTTTTTATACCTGCTTCCGCCTTCGGCGGATGATCAGTATTTCTTTATCTGATATGTATCACTCATACATATATGTACTTCCATGGCGGATACCGAAAAGCCAGAACAGAGTAGGTAATATATTAAACCATATTTTATGTCAAGCACAGCGCAAGCTCCCAGCCACCCAAAGCAGAGAAAACTGGAAAAGGCCTCTGCATCTACTATCGTCAACGTAATGGTCATCGTTGATAGTGACGCCATTACTGCAGTTTACCCAAAGAACCCTAACGCCAGTAAAGACAATCCCACTGGTCTTAACCATCACGAAGGCATTACCATGTTGTGTAATATCGAGAACTATGTAGGAAATATCGGTAATGACCCTGCTAATCTCGAATTCAAGGCAAATGTGGGCGACTGGGTTTCTTTCCACGCTATGACTGTTTCCGGCAATTCAGAGTCTGCCGTTATTCTCTATGATGTATCATCACTGAATGGTGTCAACGTATTTAATGCTTTCCATGCAACAATGGAAACCAGAACCGGTGCAGTGCTGCCTAATCCTGGAAGTCAGGATGGCCTGCCTCCAACAGTTCAACCGGTGACCTTCTTCTCATACGATAGTAAGGTGGCCAACCAGGGTAAAGAACAACTCAAGATGAAAATTGCCCTGTATACACTGGATGATACAGCAGAAAACCAGGTACTCTACGATTACTTCTGGTGGGATCCACAGATCGATGTACAATAGTCAAGTTTACACCATAGCACATATTGAAAGTTTTATTACAGCAGTCCTGTTTATGCGGGACTGCTTTTTTATATCCGTTGCTGACGGATTTGTTCTATTTTTCCTTCCCCGGGGCATCTAATTTTGATAAAAAAAGATGAAACGGACCATGTACATTATTTTAATCCCACTGCTCCTGTTCCTTATTACTACCGGCTTTAGCACCCGGCATACCGGAGAAGGACAAGCCCTCTATGATCATCACTGTGCCCGCTGCCACGGAGCCGACGGCACAAGGGGAATGTTTGGGGCTAAGAACCTGCAGAAAAGCCTGCTCCCCGATACTGCCATTGCCCTGCAGATCAGAAACGGGAAACGGATTATGCCCCCTTTTAAGAAGAAACTGACACCAGACCAGATCGATGAATTATCTGCTTATATCAAAACCCTTAGAAAACCTGCAATATGACACCTGTAAAAACAACAAACATGCATACCATCTCCCACATTGTATTAATCATTACAGCTACCACCACGGCGCTGATCAGCGGCCTGTTTTATGCATGGTCCTGCTCTGTGGTACCGGGACTGGCCCGGGTATCTGACAGTACCTATCTTGAAGCCATGCAACAGATCAACAGAGCCATTCTGAACCCTGTATTTTTCATGAGCTTCATGGGCACTGCTTTCTTATTACCTTTGAGCACCTGGCTGCATTACGGACCTGAACTGAACGCACGCTTCTGGTTATTACTGCTGGCATCTGTTGTATATCTGGCAGGTACCTTTGGAGTAACTATGTTCGGTAATGTGCCCCTGAATAATGCACTGGATGCCTTTAATCTATCGGCTGCTTCTGTACAGGAGCTGGCGACCCAAAGGGCCCGGTTTGAAGTGCCCTGGAACAATCTGAATATCATCCGCACTGTTGCTGGTGTAATAGCACTTGTGCTGATCGTTCTGGCTTGCCTTAGCCCGGCGGCAGAGACAACACGTCCGCCGGTTGTTTACCGATAGTCTATTAATGCAAAAGGCGCCTCCGTTACAGGAGACGCCTTCGCTATAAATGAATGGGTTAGTCTATTGTCGTAATGCCTCTATCGCGGCAATTGTTTTCGGCAGATCTTTTCCCAGCTTCCTGCTACCATCTGCAGTGATCAGGTAGTTATCTTCTATGCGGATACCTCCGAAATCACGATAAGCAGCCACCGTCTTATAATCTATAAAGTTACTGAGTTTATCTTCAGCTACCCAACGATCTATCAGTTCAGGAATAACATATACACCTGGTTCCACGGTCAGCACAAATCCGGGTTGCAGTTCACGGCCCAGGCGTAGAGACTTCCATCCAAATTCCGTGCTCTTTTTTAACGTATCGGTATAGCCTACATATTGTTCTCCCAGATCTTCCATATCGTGTACGTCCAATCCCATCATATGGCCAAGACCACACTGGAAGAACAAGGTATGTGCACCGGCAGCTACTGCTTCCGCAGGATCACCTTTCATGAGGCCCAGTGCTTTCAACCCTTCTACCAGTTTTATGCTGGCCTGTGTATGTACTTCTTTATATTGTATACCTGGTTTCAGCAGGCCCGCGGCATGATCCAGCGAATCCAATACTACCTGGTATACTTCCCGCTGACGGCTAGTGAACTGTTTACCTACAGGAAAGGTCCTGGTCAGGTCACCTGCATAATGCATCACGTTTTCCGCACCGGCATCACAGAGTATCATATGACCTTCTGCTACCCGGTTGCCATGGAAGTGATTATGCAGGATCTGTCCGTTGATGGTCAGGATAGTAGGATACGATAAACGTCCGCCGGCTGCAAGCGCTGCTTCCTCTACCTTAGCAGCGATCTCATATTCCATCATGCCTGGCTTTGTATACTGTATCGCGGCAAGGTGCATATCAGCGCTGATAGAAACCGCTTTCTCCAGTTCCGCTACTTCGTGTTCATCTTTGATTGCCCGCTGGGAGATGACTGCTTTGATCAGTTCCAGGGAAGCATATTGTTGCAGACCACCAACAGGTTGCTGTAACCATTCTGATAACCTTATCTTGTTCTCAGGACGGTAAGGCGGCAGGATGTGTATACGACGACCGGATGTCTGTGCACTCTTTAATGCATCTGCCAGTTGTGCATAAGGACGTGTTTTTGCTATACTCACTACAGCTGCTAAGTCCTGCAATGAAGGCAATGCGCCTGTCCAGATAATATCGTCTATACCGGCTTCTCTCCCGAAGAGTGTCTCCTCTCCTGTTTCTGTATCCAGTATGACTGCTAATCCCGGAATGTCAATACCAGCATAATAAATAAAGGTGCTGTCCTGGCGGAAAGGATAGGTATTATCCGCATAGTTCATGCTGCTCTCCTCATTCCCCATCAACAGGATGATACCTTTGCCAACCTGCGCTGCGAGCTTTTGTCTGCGCGTACTATAAACGGATTTATCAAACAGATGTAAATGCATAGTCTTATAATCAGCCACGAATTTAGTACTTCGTTGTCTAATTTCGTTTACTCAAAATAAAAAATCAGGCGTTGGCGCTATTGTGCTGCCTTCACTATATTCAGGATCTGCTCATGATAGTAAAAACTCTGTTTAAGATCCATCATATTCCTTGCGATGTTTTCCAGTACAATTAAACTTGTTTTTGAAGCAGGGAAATACACATTCATAGAAATGAAGCCAGGTGCTACACCTGTCATGGCCAGCTCGGGAACAGTGGTCTGCCTTGGAGTAGTAATACCATAACCATAATCTATCGTTCCCAGTGTAAGATGTTCTCTGAAAGCATTTTCCTTCGGAGCGATCATCAGGCGATACGTCTTGTCTGACAACAACTTACCACCATGGAGACTGTTATTCCATCTTACCAGATCATCTCCCGAAGAGATCAATCCGCCTGCGGCGGCAAAAACGTCCAGTATGCTTTCCTCTTTTTGTGGCTGGCCTTCTTTATTGAGTGTATATCCCTGCGCCAGATCTTTGTATTGTTTCGTTCTCGGATGGAAGCTATGCTGCATACCACACTGTTTAAACAATGCCATACAAAGATCAGGGAAAGTCCGGCCGGATGTTTTCTCTACTATTTGTGATAAGAGATCATAACTGATGAAACCATATGCAAACCGGGAACCGGGTGTAAAAGCAAGCGGCTTATCAAGTGCCGTAATACCATGTGTATGTGTTAACAGATGATGGATGGTTACCGTATCAGCCCATTTTTCCGGCAGGTCGGGCAGGTATTTATGAATAGGATCATTCAATTGCAGATGTCCTTTCTCCATCTCCTGTAGTACAATTACAGCTGTGATCTGTTTACTGATGGAACCGATGATAAATTCGGTGTCCCAGTTAACCAGTTGTTTGTTTTCAAAGTTGGCATAACCTGCTGCCTTACTATAGAGCGTTTTCCCTGCCCGGCTGACGACGACCACACCATTAAAAGGAGTTTTAGTACTGGCTGTAAGCAGGGAATCCAGCTTGCGGGAAATGTTTTTCTGTTGTGCAAATAAATTACTGAAAGCACTCAGGAAGGCAATGAGGAAAAGGATGCGCCGGGTCATTGGATTGGATATTTATGCGGTGAGATTTTAATGATATGCAAGTTCGAATTAATTATCAGCATTCGTTCATCTACCGCAAAAAATATTTCTATCAGACGGCATTCGCTTTATATATCACCCGGGTATCCGACCATCTGTCGTACAAACTTCTGCCGTTCCTGTCCAGTAATATACTCAACAGGTACACGAATACAATCACCTGTGGCATTATCAGCAACACCATCACCCATGAAGGGATATTTACGCCCATGCGCTCATAGTAAAATAACCAGTGTAAACCGGCATGCGCTATTTCCCAGGGCAGGAACTTCATCATATTACGGAAGATCACACCAGGAGTACGTTGCAGGGGCTTGTCACAGACCACAATTAAGCCCATGATCCTTTTCCCGGGAGTGGCCTTATAAGGCCCTTTCTCCCAAAGAATAAAACATGTTACAGCGGGTATGGTCAGCGTAAGCACTCCAAGCAATTGTCCTGCAACAGGAGGAAGTACAACATCCGGGAGTCCCACTAACACGGCAATGCCCAATAGCAGCATCGCATATAGTATGATACAGGAATAATCTATGAAAGCGGCCAGGCCGCGGCGGATAATCATTTTCAAAATAAAACGGGTTAAAATGGTGTTGCCTGAAGCTAATAAATTATAGCTAATTTTATGCTGGTAAGATCAAGATTATAACAACATGAAGCGGCATTCCTTTCCAGACAGTCCATTCCAGATACAGCTGAGTTTTTTCCATATTGTTGAAGAACTGGAAAAACAGGCGTCCGGGCCGGAGGGAGAATCATCCATCCGGGCAAAAGCCTTGCTGGCCGAAGTAGCGCAATGCCCTGAACTGGTAGAAGGCCTGACCACCTATGAGCAGATCGAGAAGAACCAGGATCTCATTCATCGCCTGCTGGCCAGTTACTTTCCACAGGAATTGACCATGAATGAAATCAAAGCGATCAATCTTCCTTATACAGATCTTATCTTCAATCATACCGAACGTTTTAAGAATATACTCAAAGCGGCAGGACCCGACTTTTCATTCAACATCAGGGATTTTGATGCACACCAGTTCTATGTACTCAGCTGCTGTCTTATCCTGAATGAATTCTATGGTACAACGCTTGATTTCAGCAGACCATTGTTTTATGACATCCCTACGGCAGATGGCGTCATTAAACACTACCGGATATTATACAATGCCGATTACCTGGATATCGTACCTACCGAAAGGGCGGTTACACTAACTGCTGATGATATAGACCTTTTACTGAACAGCTATGAGGATCTTGCCCTCTGGCAATCAAAATTCCCGAAGGAAAGCTGGATCCTGAAGGGCTTTGCCATTATGACCCTGTATGATGCCACGGTAGAGAATGCTGTGTCCATCTTCAAGGAGAGATTACTGGGTTTGAATGCCGCAGGTTTTGAAGAAAACATGCAATCCATCTTCCGCTCCATTTACCGTATACCTGATATAAAGGTCGGTTTTACACTTTACAACCAGGAGGAAGACCAGTTTACCGCCAGTGATCCTTTCAGCCAGTATATGACCAGTTTCATTGTGCAGGGACAAAGCCATAAGGAGGCCCACATGTTATTGTGCTCCAGCTCCTATAACTGCCTGGTAAAAAAGAAGGAATACTTTGCCATTTCTGATGTGAGCGAATTTGTGGCATCCGATCCGGAGAATATGCTGGGTAATTACTTCCACCAACAGGGGATCAAAAGCTTTATACTGGCGCCCGTGGTTAAAAACGGGCAACTGTTAGGCGTACTGGAACTGCTTTCTCTCCGCACCAAAGAACTGAACAGCATCAATGCGAACAAGCTGGAAGTAGTCATGCCCTTCCTCACAGATACGATGGAAAGGCTGCTGGTAGAACTACAGAACGAGGTGCAGGCCGTCATACAGGAGAAATATACAGCCATTCACAGCAGTGTATACTGGAAGTTCAGGGAAGAGGTGCAACAGCTGATCGCCCACCGGGAGACTGGGAAAGATTATGAACTGCAGGAGATCGTATTTCCGGACGTATACCCGCTGTATGGACAGATCGATATTAAAGGCTCTTCAGAGGTGCGTAATGCCAGTGTACAGCAGGATCTGCAATTACAAATTAAGACACTCTGCTCCTTAATAAAACAGCTAAGTAATCCGGCATATGCAATGGCGGGAGAAGAGGCTTCCGGCAGGACTCAGACAGCAGATGCTCCTTCCCAGCAGACAGATATCTTCCGGGAGGTACAGGAGCAGTTACGGGAATACCTGGTTGAATTGACTTTTCCTTTGAGAGCGGGTACGGAACAATATGTCACCGCTTACCTGAACAATGAAGTGCATCCGCTTTTACAACGTTATGCCACCGATCACCGGGTGCAGGCCTACTTCGCTGAAACTGACAAGGAAAAAGGCAGCTTCCATCTACAACGGCGGAAGTATGAAACAACCATTTCCACTATCAATAATAAGTTGTCTGATGTGATTGACCGGAATCAGACCATTGCCCAGGTATTGTTCCCTCACTACTACGAGCGGTTTAAGACGGACGGTATAGAACATAACCTGTATATAGGGGCCTCCATCTCTCCTAAACTGCAGTTCAGTCTTCAAAAGCTGTACGACCTCCGTTTATGGCAGTTAGAGACGCTTTGCGAAATGGAAATAGCGCATCATCGGCTGAAAGCCGAACTCCCCTATCCCCTGGATGTTACCTCCCTGATCCTCGTGTACAACGCCACGATCGCCATCCGGTTCCGGATGGACGAGAAAAGGTTTGATGTGGACGGGAGTTATAATGCGCGGTTTGAGATCGTGAAGAAACGGATAGACAAGGCCTTTATTAAAGATACTACTGAGCGGATCACCCAGTCGGGGAAGATCACCATCGTTTTTTCCAGCGATATGGAAGCTCAGGAATACCTCCGATATATTAAGACCCTGCAATCACGTATGATACTGGGAGACGATATTGAACAGTTTGATATAGAGGATCTGCAGGGGGTATCGGGATTAAAGGCGATCCGGGTAAACATTGTTCATTAACCGCCCTGAAACGACACTATCCTACAGCAATTGCCATAGGATAGTGCTTGTAATGGAGGAGTAATTAACCAGTATGTATTATAGGGTCACCCAGGAATGTAGTATTAGTAGGTAAACTTCTCCCAGCCCTGGATAGTAGGACGATTGCAGGTCATTGCCTGTACACCGTTTTCGGAAGAAACATAAGCGCCGTTATTACCACGCAGAGAGAAGGTACCATCGCCGTTGTCAATCCAGTCGAATTTCTCCCAATCCTGGATGGTAGTACGATTACAGGTGATTGCCTGAACGCCGTTTTCAGAAGACACGTATTTACCCATGCTCTGAAGCGCTACTTTACCACCACCAGCATCAACGATGGTGAATTGTTCCCAACCCTGAGCAGTAGGACGATTACAGTTCATTGCCTGCGTACCGTTCTCGCCGCTCACGAAAGAACCGTTGTTACCTTTGATAGAGATAGTAGTGCCTATCGGCGCACCGCCACCAGGTGTCTGGGTAATGTTATATACCCTTACATAATCCACCAGCATAGAAGCAGGCAGCGCCGCATCATTGATGTTATTGCCTGGCAGGTTACCACCTACGGCAACGTTCAGGAGGATAAAGAACGGTGCATGGAATTCTTCTGTACCGTTGATGTTATTCTGAATGTTTGCAACGTTGTATTCGGCACCATCTACAAACCAGTGAATAGAGGAAGCATCCCATTCTATTGCATAAACGTGGAAGTCAGTCACAGAGGTCGTGGTACTGCGGCTATAATAAGTATACGCCGTGTTCCACCAGTGGATAGTACCCAGCACAGTGTTGCTGGTGTTTACCTGTTCCATAATGTCGATCTCACCACAAGCCGGCCAGCCAGCGCCGGTGCTGATACTGTTGCCCAGCATCCAGAAAGCAGGCCATAAGCCCTGTACACCTGGCAGTTTGATACGGGCTTCGATACGGCCGTATTGTGTAGAGAATTTACCGTTACTGTTCAGACGGCCGGAGGTATAAGGCTGTCCCTGTACAGTTTCTTTACGGGCAGTGATCACCAGGTTACCGCCGGTAACGGCTACGTTCTGGGTTTGATAGAACTGCTTTTCGTTGTTTACGCCCAGGTTACCATTTTCATACCCCCATTTGTTGGTATTCAGGCTGGTACCGTCAAATTCGTCAGACCATACCAGCTGATAAGACTTAGCTGCTACAGCACCTACGGTCTTGTCATTGGCAGAGAGTTTTGGCGTTTGTCCGGCCTGGTTTTCTTTTGTACAGGATGTTACGGCGGTGGCCAGCAACAGGAGGCTCAGGAGCCCGGAGAAGGTTTGTTTTTTCATAGTTTTAAGAAATTCCGGTTTTCATTGTTCCCGCATACAGCATTCTTGCTACCGGAATGGGTGACAACCCAAGGTCCATCCGTAGACAGGAAAATGTTATAACGCGGAAACAGGTTATTTAAAGGATCAGGGCAAAGATGGACTTAATTTTCATGTCCCCTCATTTCAGGGCTACGTCTAATCTACTACAAGACAAAGACAGACGATTGATTATCAATAAACATTCTTTACGTCAGCACTACTTCAAACCATAATATTCATATTTTTAGTAAAACGTTATGGAAAATGAACAAGCTTATTTTGCTTGTACTGTCTATCCTATGGACAAGTGATAACCTGGCACAACAGATCATTGGTTTACCACCTATTGTCAACTATACCCGGCAGCAATACCCGGGAAGCGGACAAACATGGGACCTGGACATCGACAGAAATGGTATCCTTTATTTCGCCAACAATGAAGGGCTGATGACCTTTAACGGTCATTCCTGGAAACTGCTACCAGTTCCCAATCATACCCGGCTGCGCTCTGTGAAGGTGGATAAAGACGGACGTATCTATGTAGGCGCACAGGACGATTTTGGGTACTACCTGGCAGATGCAGATGGCGTATTACGTTATACCTCCCTCAAACCAGCCGTCAGGGACCGGAAGGATCAGTTTGCGGATATCTGGGACATCGTCTTTTATAATGGCGGCGTCTTTTTCAGGGGTAGCACCAAGATATTTTATTATGACCATCACAATTTGCATATATATCCTGGCACCATGCAATGGCAGATGTTATGCCGCGCCAACAACAGATTATATGCCCAGGATGCGAGTAAGGGGCTGATGCAATTCAAAGACAATACCTGGCAACCAGTCTGTAAGGAAGTTGCTGACCGGCACTTACTGATCAGAGAGATCATAGGAACGGCCAAAGGGAATGACAATGACACCCTGTTGGTGTGCACTTTGAAAAATGGCATTTTCAAATTACACCAGGGACGCCTCTTCCCTTTTACAAGTAATGCCACCCCTATTTTCATCCAAAACCAAATTTATTGCGTACGCCCCTGGGGAGACAAACAGCTGCTGATCGGGACCTCCTACGGCGGCTGTTATATTATACACCGGGAAACAGGAGCGCTGATCCAGCGGTTTACCGTGGCCGAAGGGCTACAACATAACGGTGTGCTCAAGATCTTTACCGACCCCGGAAAGAATATCTGGCTGACACTGGACAATGGCATTGATATGATACGGTATAATACCGCCATCAAACAGATCCTGCCTGATAATAAACGTTATCTCACCACCTACGGAGCTACCGTCTTTGACAAACAATTGTATATCGGTACTTCGGATGGTGTATTCAGTACTCCCCTGGGCGAACAGCGGGACCTCAGCTTCCTGGAGAGCCATTTCCGGCAGATAGACAATACCGCCGGACAGGTATGGAGCATTGCGCAGGTAGAGCATCACCTGCTGATGGGGCACCATGAGGGGGCTTTTGAGATCAGGGGTGGCACCGCCGTTCCTTTGTCCAGACGGACGGGGTGCTGGTTATTCCAACCGCTGTCGTCTTACCTGGTAGCAGGCTGTTATAACGGATTGCAAGTAATGCGTAAGGAAGGAAACGGCCTGTCGGCCGGACGACCGGTAAAGGGATTGTTTGAGTCCTTCCGCTTTCTGACGGTGGAAGACGACAGCATCATCTGGGCGTCCCATCCATACCGGGGCGTATTCCGCATGTACATCGACAAGGATACGATGTTGCGGTATACATTATACACCCAAAAGAACGGCTTACCGGCAGACTACAACAATTTTGTGTTCAGGATCAAGGGCAGGATGATTGTAGCTACACAGGCAGGTGCATATGAATATGACGCAGCCATGGACCGGTTTGTTCCCTCCCACTGGCTGTCGCCCATTCTGAAAGATGCCAGCGTTCAATACCTGTCGGAAGATGCATCAGGGAATATCTGGTTCATTTCTGATAAGATGCCCGGCGTGATAGATTTTCACAAACCTGTACCGGAGCATGCGTATAGCATCGTGCATTTCCCGGAACTAAAAGGACAGATCGTCAATGGCTTTGAGTTCCTGTATCCTTATAATGATGAGAATATTTTTGTAGGGGCAGAAAAGGGCATGTTCCATATTAACTATAAACATTACCGGCAGACAAGAGAGCAACCGCTGGTGCTCATTAGTCAGGTAAGCGCCCATGGAAAGGCGGACAGTCTGCTATTCGGCGGATATCATCCCCTGGGAAAACATTCTTTCAAAACAATGCCCAATGCCTTTTCCGGTTTCCATTTCGAATATGCGTCGCCGGTATATAGTCAGGGTAATACTATTGAATACAGTTATAAGCTGGCTGGTTTTGATCAGCAATGGAGCGAGTGGTCTGTTAAAACAGAAAAGGATTATACCAACCTGCCTTATGGTTACTATACCTTTTCAGTAAGAGCAAAAGACAACCTGGGCAACGTATCCCCGGCTGCTGCGTATTCCTTCCGCATACAGCCGGCCTGGTATCAGACTACACTCGCCAGAAGCGGATATGTACTACTGGGATTAGCTGTATTGTTGGGGGCTTATATTTCACAGAAAAGAAAATTTGTAAGACAGCAACGCCGCTACCAGCAGAAACAGGAGCAGCTGATATTGCGGCATAAGTTTGAAAAAGAACAGCGGGAAAAGGAGCTGATCAGTCTTCAGAATGAGAAACTCACCACAGAGGTCCGCTTTAAGAATAAAGAGCTGGCTACTGCCACGATGTATCTGCTGCACCGGGGCAAAGTGTTATCGAATATTAAAGAGGAATTACTGGTGGCAATAAAAAAGATAGACCCGCCTGACAACCTATTTAAAAAAGTATTAAGGCTCTTTGAGGAAGCAGAAAATAATGACGAAGACTGGGAGCAGTTCTCCCGGCACTTCGACGAGGTGCACAACAATTTCCTGTTTACACTGAAGCGCAAATATCCTGATCTGAGCACAACCGATCTCAAGCTCTGCGCTTATCTGCGCATTAATCTCACTACGAAAGAAATAGCCCAATCGCTGGGTATTTCTGTCAGGGGTGTGGAGACCAGCAGGTACCGGTTGCGGAAGAAACTGGAGCTGCCGGCAGATACCAGTTTATATGATTTCCTGATAGCTGTAACGGGCGCGCCCAACGAATGAGGACGTTTTGTGAAAACCGTTTTGTTCCCCGGGGTTGAACCCCGCGCTACAAACAAGGCCGCTCCTACGGAGCTGATCGTAGCGAATGATATCGTTTTGTTGAATGCTGTGGCCTTGCCCCGGTTTTCAACTTGATACATGAAAACCAATGGGAAACGGTTATATTTGTGTTTTACGCCTTTACCACAATTGTCATTGCCAGAATCTATTGTTCATATACGGATAGCAGAAGAAGAGGAAAGAAATTTACTCGAAAATGTTGCAGCTGGTGACTGGCAGGCCTTTACGCGCCTTTACGAAGCATATTCTCCTCTTATATTGCATTACCTGCAGGTGTACCTGGCAGACAAACATGATGTCGAAGAAATAGGCCAGGAAGTATTCCTGAAGGTCTGGAAGAAAAGGGAACTGCTTGTAACAGTACGTTCTTTTAAGAATTATGTATTCATCATGGCCAGGAATGCGCTCAATGACTTCCTGAAGGCCCAGCAGGCATTAATACAGAAACAGGCAGGATACAGCAAGGATTATGTACAGCCACATTACAGTGCAGACGATAAGCTGATCACTGACCAATACGAATCCATTGCCCGTACAGCCCTGGATACACTCCCCGAAAAGCAACGCCAGATCTTCCTGCTGCGTACAAGAGATGAAATGACCATACAGGAAATTGCAGATATGCTGGGCATGTCTGTAGGCGGAGTACATAAATCACTACAACAGGCTACTACCTACCTCAAAGACTACCTGGCAAAGAACGGCATTAGCTTTACCCTCCTTCTTCTCATACTCTTTTTTCAGCCCTGAGCACTTTTTTTAAAATTTCTTACTGTCCCGGTGAAAATTCGGATTCATCTACCGTCTTTATACGTATATGTCATATATGAATATATCTGAGGCCATAATACACGTTACGAAACTGGCGGAAGGAAAGACAGTTACAGCCGAGGAAACAGCCGAATTCCGGCAATGGTTTCTCGGGGAAGCGAGTGAAGAGGAATTGCAACAACTGGCAAGTGCACATGAAGCGGTACTGATGGAGGTACAGGAGCCCGTCTATGATAATAAAGAGATTGTCAATAATATATATAGCCGGCTGACGGCCTACTACCAGGCAGAAGTAAGTGCCATGGCAGAAAGTAACAGACAGGAAGCTACTATCAGCAGGATCAGGAAACGTAATTACTGGTGGGCCGCGGCGGCTTCCTTACTTGTAATAGGAGGCAGTGCCATATGGTTAATGCGTACACAACAACCTAAACCGGCAGTCATAGCAGAAAGTGCTGTGCTGGAACCGGGTGGTAACAAAGCAATTCTGACACTGGCAAATGGCCGGCAAATTATACTGGATAAGCAGGCAAACGGCAACATTGCCGTGCCGGGTGGTATTACGATCATTAAAGCAGATAGCGGCGCTATCGCTTATATGAGGACAGGGGACAATGTTCAATACCACACACTGTCCACTCCGCGGGGTGGACAGTTCCAACTGACACTACCAGATGGATCAAAGGTTTGGTTGAATTCGGCCTCATCCATACGCTATCCTACGGCATTCACCGGATCTGAGAGAAAGGTGGAAATGACCGGAGAAGGATATTTCGAGGTTGCCCCTGACGCCGCCAAACCCTTTACCGTGAAAGCGGGCAGACTTGATGTACATGTATTGGGCACAGGTTTCAACATCATGGCTTATGCCGACGAAAATGCCATCCGTACAACGTTGGTAAGCGGATCGGTAAAGGTGACGGCAGGCGATGCAACAACAGTACTGACGCCCGGCGTACAGGCCAGTCTTACACCGGAGGGACAGACATTTAAAACATCCAGGCCAGACCTGTCTGAAGTACTGGCATGGAAGAACGGGCAGTTCCGTTTCAACCGGACAGGTATTAAGAACATCATGCGACAGGTGGCCAGATGGTATGATGTAGATATACGTTATGAAGGGAACGTTGACAATATAGAGTTCCAGGGCATCTTATCCCGTAAGGTAACTGCCAAAGCATTGCTGGAAACACTGGAGGCGACAGGAGAAGTGCATTTCAGGATTGAAGGAGATCATATCAGTGTAATACCAGGACCGAAAAAATAATTATAGGGGAACAGAACAATAAAATCAGGTTAAGCATTTCTTGACACCATCAATCAAACATCTAAACATCAACAACCAATCAGCGTATGTAGAAAACAGGAAAACAACCATCAGCATCAGCACAGAACAATGAACAGCTGTAGTAAGTCCTTGGTAAAAAAGGCAGGGCCTCAACTGCAATTGAGGTCCTGCCACAGGACTACTTCATTAATGTCTCTTACGTCATTTAATCAGTAAATCCCTAAATGTACAAGTATGAAAAATATTGTACCTGGCAAAGGTATGCCAATTCCTTTTTCAAAAATTGTCATGATTATGAAATTAGTCATCCCGCTTATCCTTGTGGCGGTGCTTCACGTGAGTGGATCCACCTATGCGCAGAAGGTGACGATAAGCAAAAAAAAGGCGGCGCTGGCAGATATTTTTAAAGCCATCAGTGAACAGACAGGGCGCGAATTCCTCGCCAGCCCTAGCCTCCTGGCTAATACTCATCCGGTGGATATTAACGTAAAAGATCAGGAGATCAGCGAATTCCTGCCATCCTTACTCGCCAAACAAGGGCTTGTTTATTCCATCCTCAATAATGTGATTGTCATTACCAGGGACCCCAAATCATTTCTCCCGGTAGCGCCGGTAACTGTCGCAGTTGCCGATCCTCCCAAGCTGGTGAAGGGATGGGTTGTCGATCTCTCGGGAACAAGACTGCCCGGAGCAACAGTGCTGTTAAAGGGCTCCCGCAGAGGTACAACAACTGATGCCAGCGGGTATTTTGAACTAAAGGTGGACGATGGTATGGAGAATGCAGAACTGACCATCACCTATACAGGATACCTCGTAAAAACGACTACGGTAAGTCTTAAGAATCCGACATTCATCTATCTGAAACCTTCCACCAGTGAACTGGACCAGGTACAGGTGATTGCTTATGGTACGACTACCAAACGTCTCAGTACCGGTAATGTGGCAACTGTTACGGCAGCAGATATTGCTAAAAACCCTGTGAGCAATCCTCTGCTGGCCTTATCAGGAAGGGTATCCGGCCTGGTGATCAACCAGACGACTGGTATGCCGGGAGGCGCTGTGAGTGTGCAATTGCGCGGAACGAATTCAATTGCGAAAGGGAATGACATTCTCTATATTATTGACGGAGTGCCATTCAAAGGAGGTACTGCCGGTTCAGTGAACAGTGCACTGGCACAGGGCAACCTGCTTGACCTGGTGAACCCTGCAGATATTGAAAGTATTGAGGTGTTGAAAGATGCCGACGCTACCTCTATTTATGGCTCCCGTGGTGCAAACGGCGTGATCCTGATCACGACCAAAAAGGGAAAGCCAGGACGTACCCAGGTGAATCTTACCGCCTATACCGGTATTAGTAAGATCACCCGTATGCCGGAATATATGAACCTGCAGCAATACCTGCAGATGCGTCATGAAGCATTCGCGAACGATAATGCAAAACCCGGCTTTCTTGACTATGATGTGAATGGCACCTGGGATACCACCCGGTATACAAACTGGCAGAAACTAATACTGGGAGGCAATGCACATACTTCAGACGTGCAGGGAAGTATAACAGGCGGAACAGACAATATCCAATACCTGGTTGGTGGTGGTTATCACCGCGAAACACCGGTTATGCCAACAGATGGCGCACTGAAAAAAGGGTCTGCTCATTTCAGTATTACCGGCACCAGCAACGACAGAAGATTAAGTATAAACGCGGGTGGGTTGTATGTATCCAATACAAACAATATTACGCCGCTTGATCCTACATTCAACATCAGGAATCTTGCGCCGGATGCGCCTAAAGTGTATAATCCGGATGGAACACTTAACTGGGAAAACGGCACCTTCGATAATCCGTTTGCAGCCCTGCAGCAACCATACCTGGGGCGTGCCAATCATCTGAACGGGAATGTGACGATTGGCTATAAGGTGATCAAAGGAATGAATGTAAAAGTAGCAGCAGGCTATGAGAATGTGGTACAGCGGGAATATGTAGGCAATCCCCTCTCCATTTCCAATCCTTACAGGTCAGCAGGAGCGGTAGCCTCTGCCAGATACAGGAATGGCACTAACAACAGCTGGAACATAGAACCACAGATCACCTATAACTTCGGACTTGGTAAAGGCAATTTTGAGACATTGCTGGGGGCTACCTTCCGGCACGAACGGAACGACAACCTGACTCAGAGAGGAGTAGGCTATGCCAGTGATGCATTGCTGCAAAATCCACAGGCGGCAGCTACCATTACTGTTGAAGATTTTGGCGACAATGAAAATAAATATACGGCCACTTTCGGCAGGGTAAAATACAACTGGGCCAATAAGTACATTCTTACTTTAAACGGACGTTACGATGGTTCCAGCCGTTTTGGCCCTGACAGCAGGTTTCACTTCTTCTGGTCTGCCGGCGGTGCATGGATCTTCACAGAAGAAAAGGCAATAAAAGAGCTGGTACCATTCATGAGCTTTGGTAAATTGAGAGGTAGTTACGGTACCACCGGTAATGATAATGTCGGAGACTATGCCTTCCTGGATCTTTACAAATCTTTAGGTTTCAGCTACCAGGGCGATAAAGGATTACAGCCAACGGCCCTGTTCAACCCGGATCTGGCATGGGAAGCTACCCGTAAAATAGAAGGCGCTATTGACCTTGGTTTCCTGAACGACAGGATATTGGTTACCGCTTCTTACTATAAGAACCGCAGTAATAATCAGTTGCTTCCTTACCAATTGTCGGCCGTAACAGGCTTCGGTTCTATTCAACGTAACCTGCCTGCCTTGGTTCAAAACACAGGATGGGAATTTGAACTGCATACCACCAATATAAAAAGCAAGCACTTCGAATGGAGTAGTTTCCTGAATATATCATTACCACGTAATAAGCTCAATGAATTTCCGGGATTAAGCCCTAATGATCCAAACTTCATGATCGGTAAACCGCTCGGCATTACAAGGGTATACCAGTATGCGGGGGTAGATCCTCAGACAGGCACCTACAGGTTCATCAACAGTGAAGGTAAGAGTGTGCCGACGCCTGACCAGCGGATCGCCTTTATTGATCCGACAGTGAAATATTTTGGAGGTTTCCAGAACTCTCTCCGTTACAAAAACTGGACGCTCGATTTTCTGTTCCAGTTTGAACAGCACGTTGTTAAAAATCCATTGCTGAATGGTTTATACCCTCCTGGTTTTATGGGTAATCAATTGGTAAATGTTGCGCTGGACCGCTGGCAGAAACCAGGAGATATAAAGGACATTCCGAAGTATGGTCAGAACATTTTCAGCTACCTGGGCTGGGGATTATATGCGAGGAACAGTACACTGGCATATTCTGACGCTCCTTTCCTGCGCCTGAAGAATGTTTCCTTCTCTTACCAGCTACCATCAAAATGGCTGCAGAAGATACATCTGCAACAGGTAGCCCTGTTTGCACAGGGTCAGAACCTGCTGACTTTCACGAAAAAGGAATTCCGTGATTTCGATCCGGAATCCGGAGGTCTCAACCTGTCGCCGATGAAGACATTTACCGGTGGTATTAAAGTAAACTTATAAAAAGAGTAACCATGATATTCCAATATAAATCGTTCCGTTACCTGTATACTGGTCTGCTGTTCCTGGCAGTCGGTACGGGCTGTAATAAAGCAGTGGAGATCGATCCGCCGACGTCAAAGATCATAAGTGAACAGGCCTTTGCGGGCAATGCGTCGGCGACTTCTGTCATGACAGGTCTATACAGTTCCATGATCAGCGATAGAGGACTCGTAAGTGGCATCAATAGCATCAGTATGCTGGAAGGAATGGCAGCCGATGAAATCAAAAACTACCTGCCGGCTACCATGGGTAGCACATTACAGGAGTTTTATACCAACACTTACAATGTTAGCGTCAGCTATTTCTGGGATGAATTCTATGAGCGTTTATATACCTGTAACGTTACTATTGAAGGCGTTACTGCGTCCAAAGGACTTTCGGAGCCTGTTAAACAGCAATTACTGGGAGAAGCAAAATTCTTACGTGCGCTTATCTATTTCTATGCAGTGAATACCTATGGCGATGTGCCGTTGGCGCTGACCACCGATTACAGGGTCAATAATACACTATCGCGCACGCCAAAAGAACAGGTATATGCGCAGATCATTGCCGACCTGAAAGATGCGCAATCCCTGATGGGAGAAGCCTATTTCAGAGGTATTACGCCCGGCACCACAGAAAGGGCACGTCCTAACAAACTGGCTGCAACAGCACTATTGGCGCGCGTTTATCTTTACCTGAAAGACTGGGCCAATGCAGAAGCGCAAGCCACTGCCGTGATCAACAATGGCGTTTATCAACTGGAACAGGACCTTAATAAAACGTTCACTTCAACGAGTAAGGAAGCTATCTGGTATCTGCTGACAGTAGATCCGATTAACTATGCGACTTACGATGCGCAGGCATTCATTCCGTTCACAAATCCGCCGGGTGTCACTCCTAATTTGCCCGGGGCACTCACTACATCACTGGTGAACAGTTTTGAACAGGGAGACGCACGTCGCGATAAATGGGTAGGCACGTTTGTCGCCAACGGCAACACTTATTACTATCCTTTCAAGTACCAGAAAAACCCAAGCGGTACACCTGAAGCACTGATCGTGCTACGCCTGTCGGAGCAGTACCTGATACGTGCTGAAGCGAGGGCACAACTGGGAAATATCACAGGGGCAGGCAGTGCACAGGCAGACCTGGATGCCATCCGTGCCAAAGCATTGCTGCCAGGTACCACCGCTACCGATAAAGACGCGATGCTGGCAGCCATTGCGCAGGAACGCAGAATAGAACTGTTCACCGAATGGGGACACCGCTGGTTCGACCTGGTACGTACGGATAAGATAGACGAGTTAATGACTGTACTTGCTCCGCAGAAAGGCAGCGTATGGGTGCCGAGCCATAAGGTGCTGCCCATACCGTTTGGCGAGACGCAGCTTAATCCGAATATCAAACAGAATCCCGGTTATAGCAACTAAGAGACACAACCTTGTCATAACCTTGCCATATCCATATCCAAAAAGGAAAGCCATGCCAACAATTTAAAACACACTATTACCGATGAAATCTGCAACCGCAAGCATCATGCTTGGTATGCTATGCACCGTGGCCATTGCATTACCGGCAGCCGCACAGAAACAACAGAAAGGTAAAGATACGACCGCCATAAAAAAAGACAGTGTGGCTGCCGCTTTGGCCAAATTGGCCTTACCGGCAAAACCGGACGCGCTAAAGCCTTATAAGGAAGTCGTCCCGCCTGGTACCATTACCACCAGCGGACTGTTTAAAGTACATAAGTCAAATGACAAATATCTCTTCGAGATACCCGATTCATTACTGGGCAGAGATATGCTGGTAGTGGGCAGGATCGCCAAGGGTTCCTCCGAGTTCCGTTTCATGCTGGGTACTTACTCCGGCGATCAGATCGGTGAGAAAGTGATCCGTTTTGAGAAAGGCAATGGTAATAAGATCATGCTGAAGACCATCTCATATAAGGAACGCTCCGCGGATAGTTCGGCCAATGGATTGTACCGCTCACTGCTGAACAATAACCTGCAATCTATACAGGCCGTTTTTAGTATCAAAGCCATCAACGATAGTGCAAAGAGTAGTGTGATAGAGGTAACGGATTATGTGAACTCAGACAACTCCATCCTGTTCTTCGACCCGGCGCTCAGGAATTTTATGGGCCTGGCGATGATGGCGCCTGACAGATCTTACATAGAGGACATCCGCTCCTACCCGATGAATGTGGAAGTAAAAACGGTACGTACTTACAATTCCAGGCCTTTCCCTAATGGAGAAACCAGAACGTACAGCTTTGAGCTGAACAGCTCTATTGTACTACTGCCGGCTACACCTATGCAGCCCCGCTTCTTTGATCCACGGGTTGGTTTCTTCGCGGATGAATACATCAACTTCGACGCTAATTCACAGGGTGTAAAAAGTGAAAGTATGATCTGGAAATGGCGGATGGAACCGAAAGAGGAAGACCTTGAAAAATATAAACGGGGTGAGTTGGTAACACCTAAACACCCGATCGTCATTTACATCGATCCACTGACGCCTAAGAAGTGGGTGCCTTACCTGATGGCAGGTATCAACGACTGGCAGACAGCGTTTGAATCAGCAGGGTTTAAGAATGCGATCATGGCTAAAGAAGCTCCTACCGACGACAGTACCTGGAGCATTGAGGATGCCCGTCACTCTGTACTGGTATATAAACCCTCAAATATTGCCAATGCCATGGGCCCCAGTATTAAAGACCCACGCACAGGCGAGATCCTGGAAACGCATATCAGCTGGTATCACAACGTGATGGATGTATTATACAAATGGTATTTCATACAGGCAGGCGCTATTGATAAAAGAGCGCAGGCGCCGCAGCTGCCTGATTCGCTCATGGGTGAGCTGATCCGCTTTGTGTCTTCCCATGAAGTAGGACACACCCTGGGATTACGGCATAACTGGGGCGCATCTTCTACTGTACCCGTGGATAGTCTTCGCAGTAAACAGTGGGTAGAAGCACATGGGCATACGCCTTCCATTATGGACTATGCACGTTTTAACTATGTAGCACAACCTGAAGATAACATCGGCGTAAAAGGCATATTTCCCCGCATTGGTGAATATGATAAGTGGGCGATTGAATGGGGATACAAACTGGTGCCCGACGCTAAAAGTGCAGCAGAGGAAACAGCTGTACTGAACAAAAGAGTGATAGACAAACTAGCATCAGGGAAACAATATTTCTTCGGTATTGAAAGAGTGCCTAATGATGCGAAAACACAATATGATCCAAGGAATCAGCGTGAGGACCTGGGCGATGATGCCATGAAGGCCAGTGCCTATGGTATTGCCAATCTGAAACGAATAGAAAAACACCTGATGGAGTGGACGCGTCAGCCTGATAAAGATTATTCGAAGGCGGGCGAGATGTACATCGAGATCGTGAAACAGTTTGATCTCTATATGGGCCATGTGGCATCGCAGGTAGGTGGTATACTCACCACTCCCAGGACGGTGGAACAGGCAGGCCCTGTGTATGAATTTCCTTCGAAGAGCAAACAACAAAGAGCAGTGGCATTCCTGAATGAACAGCTTTTTGCTACTCCTTCCTGGCTGGATGATAAACAACTGGCCTCTCTGACAGCTACAGATTTTTCTGCCGTGACTACTATTCAGAAAAAAGTATTGATGCAGTTGCTGGCTCCCGACCTGATAGAGCGATTAAATACACAGGAAGCTTTTGATGCATCAAAGGCTTACACCGCAGCACAACTCCTGCATGATCTGAAAGCAGGCATCTTCTCTGAATTAGCAGCGCATAAAGCGACAGATGCTTATCGTCGTGGCCTGCAGCGTGTATATGTGGAGAGTTTGCTGGCGGTACTGTCGCCTACAGCAAGGATCAGCAAAGACAGTGATGTTACGCCACTGATGAGGGCACATGCGAAAGAACTATTGAACGCTATAAAAACCGCCATCCCAACGATGACAGATGTTACAACCCGCAATCATCTGCAAGACCTTTACGAAAGGCTGGACAACGGGTTGTATCCTAAAAAGTAATTATTTCTCAGGGCTAAATATGTGGTAAAGAGCATATGAGCTCTATTAGGTGTAAACATGAAACGTGCGATGTCTATCGCACGTTATTTCTGTAAGTAGTAAGTATCAGTAGCCGGCGCTCATAGGGGCGCCGGTTTTTCAATGTAGCCTGCAGCGCAGTGACTTTCAGGATAAAAATGCCTACCGGTTCTCCCCCGCAATTGTTAAATTGATATTCTATTTGCCACGTTCACGTTAACTTAAATTTCATCGTATGAAGAACCCAAATTACCCAACTACAAAGTTGAAAAAGAGCCCATTACTTGCAGCTGTGCTCTGTCTTTCACTTTTGCCATTTGCGACCCATGCCCAGCGACAACTTGTCTGGGAGGAGAATTTCAACACCGCCACGCTTAATCCGCAGACATGGACCTACGAAACAGGCGATGGCTGTAACAAAGGAAATTGCGGCTGGGGGAATGCCGAGTTGGAATATTACACCAACCGTGCTGAAAACGTAAGAATTGAAAATGGCACGCTCATCATTGAAGCCCGCCGGGAAACCATGGGCGGTAAGCCTTTTACATCCGGGCGTATCAAGACCGCAGGACGTGTATCTTTCCGTTATGGCTCGCTCGAAGCCAGGATTAAGGTGCCTAATGTAGCCAATGGCTTATGGCCTGCTTTCTGGCTGCTGGGTGCTACAGGTGGTACCTGGCCACACAATGGAGAGGTAGACATTCTTGAAATGGGATTTGCCGGCGCCCTTGCTGAGGGCCGGGCCAACAGGACCGTCAGTGCCGCTACACACTGGTGGACAGAAAACCCGGGAGGATATACGGGACATGCTACCTATGCCAAGGATAGTATCCTTCAGAGTACCTCACTGAATGATGCTTATCACCTTTACAAACTGGAATGGGATCCGCAGTTCCTGACTATCTTCCTTGACAACAGTCCTTATTACAGGATCGACATCAGCGGAACAAATGGATTCGATGCCTTCCGTAATCCCTTCTACATCATCCTCAACCTGGCAGTGGGAGGTAACTATCCCGGCATTACATCCGCAGCAGGAGTGACGGCTCCCCTACCCGGCCGCATGGAGGTTGACTACATCAAACTGTACCAGGATATCACACAGGGAGAAGAGCTCATTTTAGGCTCTAATAACGCACCCGAAGGTAATTATGGCATCTTTACCGACAATACTTCAGTAAGCGACAAGGTGACCTTCGGACAGGGCGCTAATCTCTTTCTCTGGAACAACATCACTAACATCACACCGTCACCTGCGCCATTTGAAGGCAGCAATGTATGGGCATTTCATGCCAACGCAGGTACCTGGTACGGCCTGGGCGTAGCCTGCGATATTAAAAACATGAGCAACTATGCAGGCGGTAGTCTGAAGTTCCATATGAAGACGACCTCCACGGCGCCATTTAAGGTAGGTATTGCTTCCGACGGTGCAGAAGGCTGGGTGAATTTTACCGGTACGAACGAACATGGACTGGTAAGAGACGGTCAATGGCATGAAGTGACCATTCCTGTCAGTGAGTTCGGTGCACTGGACCTTATGCAGGTTACACAGCTGTTCATGTTCTCCGGCGACGCACCTGCAGCAGCGGCTGACTTCTACTTTGATAACGTCTATTACACTGGTGGTGTGTCTGACAATCCGGCGCCCAGGGTTACTATCACCAATATTGCCGAAGAAGCTGTATACACTACACCAGCGTCTATCGCTATTCAGACCAATGCGAATGATCCCAATGGCACTATCACTAAAGTAGATTTCTTCAATGGATCTAAGTACCTGGGAACAGTTACCTCCGCGCCATTTAATTATACCTGGCAGACATCTACCCCGGCTATTGCCAAACTGATTGCAAAAGCGACAGATAATCAGAACAAGACCACTACTTCCAAACCTGTTACCGTACTGGTAGCAGCGCCGGGTAATACAGCCCCCCAGATCAGCATCACCTCTCCTACTGCCGGCACGCCATACAGAAGGCCAGCCAAAGTGGTGATCAATACCAATGTATCTGACAATGGCCTGATCTATAAGGTGGAGTTCTTTAATGGCAGCACATTACTGGCTACCCTTACACAGCCGCCTTTTAGTTATACCTGGGAGAATGTACCGCAGGGTACCTATACCATCACTGCCAAAGCTACTGACAATGGCAAATTGAGCACCACTTCTGCCCCTGTGACCATTACCGTGCAGGATAACAAGATCCTGTCCAACAGGTATGGCGTATACAGTGAAAATGCTTCCATTACAGATAAGCTGACCTATGGTCTGGATGCTAATCTCTATGTATGGAATAACCTGACCACTATCAGCGGCGCAGCGCCTTATGAAGGATCGCAGGTAATGGGCTTTACCGCGGCAGCCAATAACTGGTTTGGCTTAGGCGTAGCAAACGATGTGCGCGACCTGTCACATTTCAGCAAAGGGTTCCTCAAGTTCCATTTCAAAACCAGTTACCAGGGTTCCTTCCGATTCAGTGTTATTTCCCAGAACGGGGAACAGGCCATTCAGTTTACCGCGGGTGAACAGAAATTAGGGCTGATCAGGGATGGGCAATGGCATGAAGTGACTATTCCTGTCAGCTCATTGACCAATGTGAATCTCGCTACCATTACCCAGGCCTTCACATTTTCCGGCGATGCTCCTGCAGCTGCTGCGAGCTTCTATATCGACAATGTGTATTATGTTACTCCGGATACCGTCGTAACGCAAACTAACCTGGCGTTGAATAAACCGGCTGTCATTTCTTCTTATGAGAATGCAGTCTTCGGCGGTAATAATGCAGTGGATGGCAACATTAATACCCGCTGGTCCAGCGCCTTCAGCGATCCACAGTGGATAAGGGTAGACCTTGGAGCGGATTACAACATCAACAGGGTGAAGATCACCTGGGAAACAGCAGCAGGGAAAGACTATATCGTGCAGGTATCTAATGACACTGTGAACTGGTCGCCGCTGCGAACAGTGACCAACAACAATGTACTTGTAAATGACTATACCGGTCTGACAGGTCATGGGCGTTATCTCCGGATATATGGTACGGCGAGAACTACGCCGTATGGTTATTCTATTTTTGAACTGGAAGCATATGGTTCATTATACACCGGGGCAGCTTTGTTAGGCAGTTCAAATGCGGCAGAAAAAACGCAGTCTGCATGGAAGGCTAATCTCTATCCGAATCCTGTTGTAAATGACAGGGTACAACTATTCAGTAGTGAAGGCGTGAAACAGATAAGAGTAGTTGATTTAAACGGACGTTCATGGTCTACACAATTATCACAGGAAGGTAAAATCTCTGGTACTTATAATGTTGATGTAAGTCGTTTACCGGCGGGTGTATACTTCATTCAGCTGAGGAACCAGGCGCATAAGACCTTATTACTGAAATTCATTAAACAATAATCTACAATCAGTTAAGCAGTTGATACGTTTACCTAACGGTGATAGGTAAACGTATCAACTATTTTTTGAGATAGTATACTAAGCTGGTCTACTTGTATTAGTACAACTATAAAAGTTCATTTACGGATAATGTAAGTATCAAACTTATGTTGTAAATTTCGTTGTCAAAAAAACAAAATAACCTTATCCTGTATTTTATTTATCACTCCCTAAACCATATTCGAAACCATAACACGTCAATAATCACAATCTAGTTTTCAACAAAAAACCATTTAAACACAATGAAGAAAAACCTGCTGCTTAGGTTTCACAAGCATCTGTTAACGGCATGCTGTGGAATCGGTATGTTCCTGGCGTGCACAAACAGTGCTTACAGCCAGTTGCCAACTGGTTTTACCCAGAAAAGATTAACCGACAACGTTATCAATGAAGCGACCGCACTGGCGCATGCGCCGGATGGCAGAATCTTTATCGCAGAACGCGGAGGTAACGTTAAAGTGTTCCTGAACGGAACCCTCACTACTGTGCACACCGCGCAGACCGTTACCGATGCTGAACAGGGATTACTGGGTATTACTCTGCATCCGCAGTTTGCATCCAATGGTAAGTTTTACATTTTCTACACCAATCCTGAAATGACGCGACATTACCTGGACGTTATTACGATCACTTCTGGCAACCAGGTAACTTCCGTTACCCGTGTAATGGAATTTGATCCGATCATCAACGGTGCTCACAATGGTGGTGCGCTATTGTTCCGCCAGGGGCTGCTGTATGTTGCTGTAGGAGAAAGTAACTCCTCCGTTGAATCTCCCAAACTGGATACTTACCGTGGTAAGATCCTGCGTTTGACAGATGACGGTCAGCCTGCACCAGGCAACCCTTATTATGATGTACCAGGCGCAAGCCGTCAGCAAAGAAGCATCTGGGCTCGTGGTATGAGAAACCCATGGAAAATGGCGCTCGACCCGGTATCTCAGAGAATCTTCGTAATGGACGTCGGCGGCGACTATGAAGAGATCAATGATGTTACCACTCCTGATGCCAGCAAAGGCTATAACTATGGCTGGAGCCAGGATGGTAAAACAGGTAACCAACAGGCTGCAGGTACTATCACAGCAGCATATTACTACGACCATAGCGATGATAAGGGCGGATGCGCCATTACATCCGGTGTGTTCTTTAATCCGCCTGCTACTAACTATCCACCTGAATACCGTAACAAGTTCTTCTTCACCGACTGGTGCAGGGACTGGTACAGATTTGTGGATGTTAACAACCTGACACCGGCATCTCAGTATACGGAGTTTGCGCCAAAAGGTTTCACACGTATTTTAGGTACAAGTGTTGGCCTTGATGGCAACATTTACTATGTAAGTTACGCTACAAGTGGTGCTTTATGGAGAATTGAATACAATAATAATCAGGCTCCGACTATCGTTAACCAGCCGGTAAGCGCAACAGTTACTGCAGGTGATCCTGTACAGTTTTCGGTGAGCGCTTCAGGTGGTATCCCGATGTCATTCCAGTGGCAGAAAAATGGTGTGAATATCCCGGGTGCAACCGAGGCTACTTTCTCTATTGCACAAACCGCGCAGGCCGACTCAGGCCTCTACCGTTGTGTAGTGATCAATCATATTGACACAGCTATCAGTACTGCGGCAAAACTGACTGTACTGCCTTTCAACGCAAGACCAGTTCCACACATCAGCGCACCAACCGGTGACGTTAAATGGAGCGTAGGTACTGTAATCAACTTCTCCGGTACTGCTACTGATACAGAAGATGGTACATTGCCGGCATCTGCGTACCGCTGGGAACTCCGTTTCTTCCATAAGGATACCGAAACCAGCGAGCACTGGCACCCTGGTCCTACCCTGCCTGCCGGCATCAAGTCAGGCTCTTTCACTGCGGATAACCTTGGTGAGTCCTCTCCAAATATCTGGTTCAGACTGCTCCTGACCGTTACAGATTCCAATGGCCGTACAGGTGTCGACTCTGTAGATATCTATCCTAACAAGATACAGGCAACCGTAACTTCCAATGTTCCGGGTCTTCAGGTAGTATTGGGTAAAGAAGCTGCTACTCCATTTACCAAAACGATGGTAGTAAATGCGCTCACTACCCTGCAGGCTATCTCGCCTCAGGTGCTGGGAGATACTACCTATGCATTCGTATCATGGGCGCATGGCGGAGATACTTTACAATCTATCCGTGTTCCGGCAGTTAATACTACCTATTCTGTTACCTATAAGGCAACTGGTTCCCGTCAGAATCCTTTTCCTGCCGGTACTGCGCCACGTGCTATACCTGGCAAGATCGAGATCGAAGACTTCGATTCCGGTGGTGAAGGCATCGCCTATCACGATGAAAGTGCTGCCAACCAGGGTAATCAATACCGTACCAATGAAGGCGTAGACCTGGAAAACTGCTCAGAAGGCGGTTATAACATTGGTTACGTTAACAATGGCGAATGGTTGGAATACTCTGTTAATGTAACGATCGCAGGTAAATACACCTTTGCGGCACGCGTTGCCAATCCAGGTACTGCCAAAACCATGCATGTTGAGCTGGACGGCCAGAACATCACTGGTCCTGTTACCGTACCAACTACCGGTGGCTTCCAGGCATGGCAGACCGTTTCTGCTACGACGACTACAGCATTGCCTGTCGGCAACCACGTGGTACGTATCGTACTGGAAGCAAATGACTTCAACGTAAACTACTTCACTTTTGCGTTGGCTATCGGCAATGCGCCGACTGTAAACATCACCGCTCCTGCCAACGGCGAAGCATTCTTAAGTAACTCCGACATCCTGCTCAAAGCTGACGCAGCTGACACAGATGGTACTGTGAAGAAAGTGGAGTTCTTCCAGGGTGCTACCAAGATCGGTGAAGATACTACCAGCCCATATCAATACCTGTGGACAGGTGTACCTACCGGTGCTTACAGCATCACTGCAAAAGCTACTGACAACAACCAGATGACAACTACTTCTACTCCGGTTGCCATCAATGTAACGGCAGCTCCTGTTCAGAAGAACATCCCTGGCCGTATTGAGGCGGAAGATTTCGACGCGATGGACGGTATCGGTACAGAAGGTTGTGGGGATGTTGGTGGTGGCCAGAATATTGGCTGGGTTGGCACCGGCGACTGGATGGACTACAACGTAAACGTTGCTACCTCCGGCACCTATAACGTAGCCTTCCGCGTGGCCAGCGCTCCTGGTGGTGGTCAGCTGCAACTGATGTCAGGTACCAATGTGCTGACTACCGTTGACGTAGCTGCTACCGGTGGATGGCAGTCATGGGTAACCAGGACCGCTACCGTTACACTCACTGCAGGCAGACAAACGCTCCGCGTTTACGCTTCCCACGCTGACTTTAACCTGAACTGGTTCGAATTCAGCGTACCTGCACAGTCGCTCGCCATCAGCAAACCAGCTACGCAGGAACCAGTAGTGAAAGTGTACCCTAACCCGGTAACTAACCTCCTGACTGTAGGTAATGTGAAGAACGACGGCCTGTTCACCATCACGAATGCTGCGAATGCACAGACGATTACTATTAAAGCTGTGAATGGCATTCTGGATGTAAGTAAACTGGCTCCAGGTGTGTATGTTCTGAAATTTACCAATGCTGGTAAGCCTGTTGTGAAGAAATTTGTGAAGATGTAATCTTGATTTTAGATACTGAAAGCCGTCTCATTTTTTTGAGGCGGCTTTTTTATTTTGGAGTTTAGAATTATTTGTTTAGGTTTGCACCCCGTTAGAATGATTCCGTAGCTCAGTTGGTAGAGCAATACACTTTTAATGTATGGGTCCTGGGTTCGAGTCCCAGCGGGATCACGAAATTTTAAACGCTTCAAGTTCAAGGACTTGGAGCGTTTTTGTTTTTGGAGACTTGACGCAATAAGTTCGTTATCAATCTTTAAACTGTTCGAGTCTCAGGTGGTTGGACGCTAATTACAACTCAATTGGCCTGGCAGCGTTTCTAATTTTGTGACCTGTATTCGATAGGCGTCACCCCTGTGCTTTTCTTGAAAGCCCTTGTAAAATGTGCAGGATATTTAAACCCTAATTCGTAGGCTATCTCATTTATTGTCTTCTTATTATCCAATATTTTCTGTTTAGCCAATGCGATCATTTTTAATTGAATGTATTCTAACGCCGTTTTCCCTGTTTCCTTTCTTATCAAATCACCGAAATAGTTTGTTGAAAGATGGAATTGTAATGCGCAATAATTAACAGATGGTAAACCTATTGTTTGCGGTTTGTCTGATTGATAATAGTCATTCAGCAGCTTTTCAAACTGGACTAAAATATCACTGTTTAAATCATTACGGGTAATAAACTGCCGGTCATAGAAGCGGACACAATAATTTAGAAACAGTTCGATATTATCGACAATTAGCTTTTTGCTATGCTTGTCCACACCATGTTCCAGTTCGTAACTGATTTTATCGAAGCAATCCAATACAATTTTCCGCTCTTTCTCGGATAAGTGCAGCGCTTCATTTGACTGATAAGAAAAGAAGGTGTAATCATCAATATGCCTGCCTAAAGATGTACCTCGTATTAGGTCAGGGTGAAACAATAAAGCATAACCCTGAGGTTTATAATCTGTGTTTATATCCACATTAATAACTTGGCCCGCCGCAACAAATACCAATGTTCTATCCTGGTAATCATAAGTATGACGTCCATATTTCATATCTCCGCATATAACCTCCTTTAGGTATACTATATAAAAACCAAAATTCATTTTGGACGCATAGACTTCCGGTACTCTGCCATCAAAATCCATGATGCTTACCAGTGGATGTAAATTCTCCTTGTGGTAAAAGGCATCGTGTTCACTAACCGTCTCAATTCTTAGAATGTCCTTCATTTTGCTGTATTTAATCAATACAAATTTATCGAATATTTATCCCAAGCCATCCTGGCCGTTGATAATCAGTAAAAATGGTAGCACAATCCGTGGAATGTATAGAGTATATCCTTTATAAGGGCAGACATTTGTATTACAACTTTTAAATGCTATAGATGCACAATGAATAGAGATAATATTTTAATCATTAACACTAAAAACAACATCATGAGACCAATGGAAGGTAGGGTAGTCCTTATTACTGGCGCAGGACAGGGTATTGGATTTGCTGCGGCGAAGGCATTTGCAGAGGCTGGTGCATCAGTAGCATTGGCGGATTTAGGGGAAGATCTGGTAAATAAGGCAGCTGAACAGTTGAAAGTAGCGGGTTATAACACCCTGGCTATTGCTTGCGATGTTTCTGACGAGTCACAAGTGAAGGTAATGGTGGACAGAACTGTAGAAACATTTGGAAGGCTGGATGCAGCTTATAATAATGCTGGAATCCAGAATGTGCTTGCAGATGCAGCCGACCAGACGAGTGAAGATTTCGACAGGGTGATAAATGTAAACCTGCGCGGGGTATGGAACTGTATGAAATACGAACTACAGCAGATGCGTAAACAAGGCAGCGGTGCTATCGTTAACTGCTCGTCCATCGGCGGCATTTTAGGTGGTGCGCAAAGAGGAACGTACCATTCCGCCAAGCACGGTGTAATTGGACTTACGAAAAGTGCAGCATTGGAATATGCCTCAAAAGGAATACGTATTAATTCAATTTGTCCAGGCATCGTTCATACCCCAATGTTGGATGGTATGTTAAATGGAGGTCAGACAGAAGTGATTGATGCAATGTTAAAAGGAGTTCCAATAGGCCGTTTGGGACGCCCTGAAGAAATAGCCAACGCTGTACTTTGGCTTTGTAGTGATGCATCAAGTTTTGTAATCGGACACACTTTTGTTGTGGACGGCGGTTACAGTATTCAATAGATATTGCTGGACCTTGGCATATAAGAAAAGGTTTTATTCGATCAGATTTAACTGGAATATATGGGAAAGAAAAGCAGGCAATCATCGAGAAGAGCATTCATAGGGCAGGCCACTTTGGCCGGAGCAAGTATAGTCCTTGCCTTGCGACTGCCAACCATGGTAACCAATTTTTGTATAGGTTTGAAAAGCCTCTTTTGCATTAAAAATGTCCAGTCAGAAAACTACCGTTGCTAAATCAGTCAAATATTCATCGTTTTCCTCCATGCGTTTGAGCCCTGGCATTTGTACTCCATTATGCGGAAAAATTCTATAAATGCATTATAATTACACTATAAACGAAACATGAAACAGCTATTTATCCGTACGCTATCGATGACAGCTATCCTGTTATTATTGAATAAATCCACTTTGTTGGCACAAATAATACAACAGTTGCCTGGAAAATGGTATACAAACAGTATTATCCGCGAGGAGGGATCAGACACCCTGAGTAAACAACTTATGGAATTTATCGTTGGCAAGAACAGTTTCAAACAGCTTTCCGCTAACCACCGGTTTGTTACGTTTGATAACAATGCTTATAGCTATGGCACCTGGGAATTGAAGGAAAATACCTTGCGACTGATTACCGACCGATCGGGCGGTGTTTTTACCTACAAAGTACAAAAGATTGCGGGGGATGAATTGTTGTTATTAATAGATCATAAATATATTCATTTCGTAAAAGCGAAAGATTCACTGGCAGCTGACCAAAAGCCAATTCCCAATAATACCACGCGGTTCACCGCCTCAAAAAGCCAGCTTGCGAAAAAATGGTATTATTCAAAGACCATAGAGCCCGCTGAAAAACCAGCACCCCCTTCGTTATTGGGGGATCCATTAAAAAACAGTTGGTATGAACTAAGGGAAGATGGCACCTGTACCCGAAAATTTACAAAAGCGGTAGAAGGCAACTGGGAACTAACCGATGGCGGGAAGCGGCTGTTAATAATAGACAGCAACGGTGTTGGACAAGCATGGGACATTGTAAAAGTTTCAGACAGGCAATGCATACTTCAAATGCCCAATAGTAAATCGCAACGCGTTTATAGCACCCTACAAATTAGCCAGGGAAAAAATCAATAGGCAATTGGTAGAGGTCTTTAGCCCTTTTATCTGTTCCTTTTTACCATCAATAACCTCTGATCTTCGGCGTTGAACATAATCATAAGTCAGATAGTTGACTAGGCTTTCGTAGAGATTGAAATCGAAGGAATCAAAGTGCCCCGTTATTTCTGCGACGAGTGAGAATAATGAATTAAGTTTTGTGATTGGTCATTTTCCTTGCTGGTTGGCAAACAAGATCGCATTTTAATGCTAACCAGCAATGAGCAGAGTATTACATTTGTCTAAATTTTCAGAAAGACTACTTTCTGTTATTTTTCTTCGCCGATCGGTCTAAAAGCTTCGAAATGATCAAAAACAATGCTATCGCTGCACCAAAAACAGCACCAGATTTCTCATCAAATTTTACACTCTTATGCGCATATGCTATAACCCCTGAACTTCTTATGAATAAAATAAATGCTAACATTGTTACAATATAGTAATTTTTATCACTATATCATGTCTGGGTAAAAGCCTGCCTCGATTTGTACAGAAAGCGCGATGTCAATGAGAATATTTTCCATACATCAGAGAACGCTTGTTTTCCCCCTTTATCCTGGTCTTGAACAAAGAATTGCGCAAAAGCATATTGCTGCTTATTTAGGTATTACGCCTGTATTTTTAAGCATGCTGCGCAAACGTCTCTGATAAATTAAGTACATCACTATCTGACGCCATCAGGTACCCAAATAAAAAAGTGGGTGTATCGTACTTCTGACACACCCACTCCCGCATTACTGTAAATACTTGCATGTACGTAGGATCAGACTACCTGTTTCAGCCGGAAGCTGGCAACCAGGTGGTGCACTACGTTCGTCTTATCTTTATAGTATGCCTCCAGAGAACCTTCAACATACCCACCTATCATCATATCATATCTTGTGAAGGTGACTTTAAACGTTCTATTATAATCTACCTCATAAAGGACATTATTCACACTGAGTTCGGTAAGGTTCAGGAAGGTACCTGTGCCGCTGCCACTGGTGGAGAAGTCCAGGCCCATTGTTGGATGCGTTTGATCGTCCTGGCAGGAGACATCCGTGGTCCCTTTCCAGTAGTAAGACGCTAAAAAGGAATTACCTGGAGTCGCCGCATCTCCTGTGATATTGTATTCAACATCATCAATGGAGTACTTCAGAAAGAGATTAGTGGCAGACTTACAGGTTGTAAGATGCACAATATTCTCTTCATTGGTGATCAACAGTGCTGCGGTGTCAGGACCAGGCACCGCATCGTTGCTGGCGTTCATCAAAAAAATCGCCCTGACGTCACCTGTTACGTAGGCGCCACCATATTGCCCATTGGTAACAGGCAAATACCAACGGCTGTTGAGGGGCTGGCAAATAGCCGTTACCGTTCCACTTTGTATAGGCCCACCACCGCAGTTGATTGCCGTTCCCTTTACAGACGTAATGTAAGGGGATGACGCAGGCAGGATGATTTCCTCATCCATGCTGGAGTTGAACGGCCCCCGCAGCACAAAAGGAGGAGGTCCGTCACTGAGACTGCGCCAGCCAAGGAGAATATCTGCTGTCAGGTTTTCATGGGCCGGTAAAAAACAGATTGCATTGCCTTCTGCATCTGTACGGGCAGATGCTACTTCGTTATCCCCGCTTTTTACCCGCAGAATGGCATTAACCACCGGAAGACCATTTGAGGTACGTACTTTAAACGTCTTATACATACCGTCCACAAGTTCGCCAAAGCTCCAGATACCTCCCTGATGAATTTCCTTTGTATAGAAATTCCCCGTCTTTTTAGCATACCCTTGCTGCACCCACTGGTTATTTAAATAGAGCCAGGTGGCTATGCTGTCAGGCGCCGTAGAGCGCAGGCCGGCCGCGATCGGATATTGCAATGTGAGCTTCGCCAGGATTTTATAGGGAATATCAAGCAGAAACACACCAAATGACCGGAGGTACCATCTATGCCCATCCACGTCTGCCTTAAAAGACGGATTGGTGATGGAAAAAGCGGTGGCCGTTGGGTCCAGCATTGCATACGCCGGACTTGATGCAACAATTCCGGGCTCTTCAAATGTATTGGCGCCAAAAGTTAACTTCCCGTCTCCTGCCAGTGCCCATTCCCCCGCGTCGGTGGTAAACACCCGGTCAAGGTATGTGCCGCGAACATTGTTTACATCCACGTTGTTCCGGGAAGAGCCAGTGAGAGGAACATTGCGCGCAGTAGCGAGAAGGCCCAGATAAGGATCTGGTGTTAAGTCAATATTGCAATCATATTTTTCAACCGATAGTGCCGTGTTCGTTGAGTAACCGCTAAACGCATAATCAGTAACAGCACCATTTATTTTAACGGACATTGGATCCCCATACTGGCCATTCATTTCCGCATATACCGTAACAATAGCGCTGACAGGAGTCGCAGGAGGTATTGGGTTATGATCAACAGGCGGCTCATCGGGGATATCGTTATTGGGCTTGGGTTTACTACAGGCCATTATTAATAATGAAATAATCGCCAGGGGATAAAGCAATTTCATAGATGGGCTTATTTTACCTTTTAGAGGTAAATATAGTTCTAAATATGTAGAAAACTACTGCTATCGGGGAGGATAAACACAGGGACAAACTACAAACTGGCCTTTATTTCATCCAGCGGCAAAGGCAATACTCAACTTTTATAACGTTTCCATAAAGCATAACGTTGATTGCAAGTTCAACTATGGCCAAATTATTGTGACTTTGACGAAGGTGTTTTAGGCATTTATGAACCTGGGCTGCTTCTAAAAGAAGCTGCTCGGACAATTACTACTGATACCATTACTTCTGTTGATATTCTGTTGACGGTTAGAAGACAACCATGGGATCGATTTTAAAGTTCGTTATTTGCTAATACTAGTTTTTTCGGCTGGTTCAATTTTCGCTAACATTTTTTTATGTTTCTTTCCCCAGTCAGGTGGAACACGCGGAATGAGCCGGGCTATTGTAGAGCGCCTGGCAAAAGTCTTTTAAAATGGATGAGAGAAGGGCTTTTGTTAAAATTGCTACCTTTACAAAATGACTGAATTCAGCTCTATTATACAGAATGTCTCTCGATTCATCACCTTGACAAAAGAGGAAGAGCAGCTTTTTACCTCTTTGTTACGTATTCAAAAAGTCAGGAAAAAACAGTTCATTGTTCAACCTGAGTATGTTTGCCAGTACAGAACCTATATCACCACAGGTGCATTGCGAAGTTATTTTGTTGGTAATGATGGACAGGAATATACCATTGCACTGGCTATAGACGATTGGTGGATTTCGGATTTCACCAGTTATATTAACCAGGAACCTGCCACACTTTTCGTAGAAGCGGTGGAAAACTCAACGCTTATTCAGATCAGTTACCAGAACGAGCAAATGCTTTATGAGAAGGTGCCAAAATTTGAACGATTC
Source organism: Chitinophaga filiformis (assembly GCF_900102545.1). GTDB lineage: Bacteria > Bacteroidota > Bacteroidia > Chitinophagales > Chitinophagaceae > Chitinophaga > Chitinophaga filiformis. The sequence continues at coordinate 1,125,728 of NZ_FNBN01000002.1, forward strand.
TTCCGCATACATTCACAACGAGGTGCGGCCGCTATTCAAAAAAGGATGCTATGGAGCATCAGCAAGACAGCTGAAGAACGGTATGAAGAAATGCAAAAGACATACCCGCAGTTTTTACAGCGTTTCCCTCAGTATGTGATCGCCTCTTACCTGGGAATGACAACTCAGTTCCTCTCCCGGATAAGAAATCAGAAATTAAAAGGATAGGTTTTATTATTCTTTTATTGGCTGTAACCCGCTTCAAAAAAGTTAATCCGGTTTAACCGCTTTTTGTAACCTGCCAGATATTTTAGTATGGAATATTGCCAGAATGTTGTGATTCCAGGTAACTCCTATCATGTATGACGAAACTTTAATACCATTACTTCTTTTTTTTGTCTGTTTACATATTGACAATAAAGCCGGGAGAAATCGGGCGTCGCTATTTACAGCCCCATGCAAAAAAGTTAAACTAGTTTACGCTTATTTCTTCCGATAGTTGATTTTTAAAGGCTCCCGTTTGGAAGAGTTTTGTGTTATCAACTAATCAAAAAGAAAATTAAGATGAAGAAGTTAGAGAACAAAGTAGCAGTGATAACCGGAGCTACCAGCGGATTGGCACTTGCAACAGCACAATTATTTGTTGCTGAAGGCGCATATGTTTTTATCACAGGCCGTAGGAAAAAAGAACTGGACGAAGCCGTTAAAACAATCGGACACAATGTTACCGGTGTTCAGGCCGATTCCGGAAAACTGGAAGACCTCGACAGATTGATTGACACAGTTGAGAAAGAGAAAGGAAGGATCGACGTATTGTATGTTAGTGCAGGGATAGGTGATTTTGGCGTTCCTATTGGTACTGTTACAGAAGAAATATACCAAAAAACTTTCGACGTAAACGTTAAGGGAACCATATTCACGGTTCAAAAAGCGCTTCCCTTGCTGACAGATGGCGGTTCGATCATTATGACGGGTTCGATAGCAGGCATAAAAGCCTTTCCGGGAATGGGCGTTTATAGTGCCAGTAAAGCTGCCATCCGATCGCTGGCAAGAACATGGACTGTAGACCTGCAAGCTCGTAAGATCAGGGTAAATGTCATCGCACCTGGACACACAGACACCAATGTATTCGCCGGTTTTTCCCAGGAAGTATTGGACGGACTTGCGAAATCAGTTCCACTGGAAAGAATGGGTAAGCCCGAAGAAATTGCCAAAGCAGCCTTATTCCTGGCGTCAGACGATTCCAGCTATATCGCCGGTACAGAGCTGTATGTTGACGGCGGTGCAGCGCAGATATAACGTACACCACGGAACAGTTCATAGTATTTCCATTGACAAATTATTCAAACAAAAGACAATGAAAAAATTAGTAGATAAAGTTGCCGTTATTACCGGTGGCAGCAGCGGTATCGGTTTGGCCACAGCCAAAAAATTCGTAGAAGAGGGTGCTTATGTATTTATTACAGGCCGGCGTCAGGCCGAACTGGACAAAGCTGCAAAAGAAATCGGTAGCAATGTGACAACAATACAAGGCGACATCGCCAATCTGGATGACCTTGACCATCTGTATGCCGTGATAAAAAAAGAAAAAGGGCATCTTGATATCGTAGTCGCCAACGCCGCATTTGTAGAAGTAGTTCCTACCGCTGCCGTAACACCGGAACACTTTGACAAGACATTTAACACGAACGCAAGAGGGTCTTTCTTCACAGTGCAAAAGGCGCTCCCTATTCTTAAAGACGGAGGTGCTATTGTAGTGGTTTCATCAGGGGCGCATCAAAAAGGCATCGCCATTTATCCCACTTACTCCGCCACAAAAGCGGCGGAAAGATCTTATGTGAGAACATGGGCGACAGACCTTATGCCACGCAAAATCAGGGTCAACACCGTGAGTCCCGGGCCTATCGAAACACCTATTATTGACCTGCAGTTCGGGACAAAGGAAAATTCTGACGCCATGAGAAAGACGTTTTCAGAAATGACGCCTATGGGCAGGATGGGTGAGGCAGACGAAGTAGCGAATGCGATCCTGTTCCTGGCCTCTTCAGACAGCAGTTTTACAACAGGAGCCGATATTCCAGTTGATGGCGGATTAACGCAGTTATAATGTAAAAACAAAAAGCGGGTGAAGTGGCGATTGCAGCACTTCATCCGCTTTTACAAAGACAATATTCAACCTTGTTATCTGTTCGCCTGCATGCTTTTTCTCTGTAATTGCTTGATTCCATGTCTGCGCAGTATCCGTGACACCCTGAGTAGCAAATTCATTGAATTTTGGAGATTGGAGGCGCTTACCAGGATATATTGGCAGGAAGGAATATGCGATTACCCTGATGTAGATGGGAATCTCCCGAAGATCAACGCATCCCCCGGAAATTCCCATCTACATCAAAAGTAATACGGTAGTCGCGTCTGGCGGTACGTATCATCACATACCACTCCTTTACATGTACCGCTTTGATCTGGCTGAAGTAGACATGTTGCGTACGTTCCACCCCTTCGATTGCTTTTGTCTTCTCCCATGCAATATCATAGACTTTCTTTGCTGTGCTGAACTTTATTTCGTCCAATGGCATTAAAAGCATTTTAAGGGGAAAATGGGGGTTACTGATGATCTTCACCGGCTTTTGTATTTCCCATTCACCATTGCTGTAGGTATAGGTATCTACATTTTCAGGGTTATTCGGATCCTGGAGGTCGACAGATATCATGCCTCCCCGGTAATCATAAAAGTAAAGGCCTGCCAGGAAGAACAGTTTTTTCCCTTTAAGACCAGGCATATTATATAGCGCCTGTTGAATGCTGTCAAGCATTGCACCACTTTCGAAAATGCTGTTGAAGTTCTGCTCAGAACTGGATGAAAATACGCTTGACGATGAAAACGTAATAGACGATGAAGCACTATTACTATCAGTTGGGGCAGTTTTCCTCTGCGCCACCGGATGCAGGGTTTCATCAATACTTTTTCGCAGCTCCTTACATGAGGTCATAAAAATGACACCCAGCAGGATGACAAATGTGCTATAACGTGAGGTCATCATAAAATACAATTTTCTCCGGTTTATCAGGAAGATACATGATCTCTTTAGGTCCATTATCGAGTTTATGAATATCAAGTAGTGAGACTATCTTTTTACAGACTGTTGTACGCCTGTACCCCGTTTGGTCAGTATATTCAATTTCAAATCGTACCTGCGGCTGTTCATTAATGTACATGCCTGTCTGTTGATAGCTCAGGACGGTACCAGTGGTCTTAATACCGTACATGATCATCCGGAGCGGTTTGTCTGTCTCGCCGGACGCCTTACCGATAAAGCCCAAAAACACTAATATCAATGCACCAACGCCGATGTTTATGAGGGGTACAGAAATCCATGGATGTGACAGTCGCAAAAAACGCCAGCCAGTTCCCTGACTTTCCTGCATATATGCAAAAACGGGATAAACAATAGCGGCTGCTAACAGTAGGAGCAGAATGAATGAATACAGTATTACGATGCCCCTGTTCCTCGATACCTGTAGTGCTTTCGGAACAAATACAGCTTCTCCTCCATTCAGACCAGCGCTCATATCAATCATGTTGCCCGCTTCAAAACGTCTTTCGTACGGCCTACTATCGTTCAATTCGTAGGAGATCTCTACAGGAGTCCCTGCCAGGTTCCTGAATGCGAGTCTGAGGTCGAGCGTCACAGCGTCGTGTATCACGCCGACCTGCGTTTTGCGGATAATTTCTGCCGTAATGGTAGTACCTTCTCTGGCTGTTCTCTCCAGACGATACTTATCAGTAAATACCAGTTTAATAAAAAAACGAAGATATAGCCCGATAGCAACCAGCCAGGTGACCACACCAAGGCCCAGGTACAAAAAAGCAATCGTAGCGCTGTCTTGTGGCGGCTCCTCCGCACTCTCGGTATAATACAGGAAAGTCGGCAGTACCACCGTAAAGCCAAGTGTATACAAGGACCAGAAAGAAATACCGAAGGCCGGTTTTATCATAATGATATGTTTGTCTCGTTACCTAATGCCTGCATTCTGCTAACCGGGGGTAAAACGATCAGCTAATAGTATGATAGTTTAATGGTGGCATTATTACTGGCACAAAGGTGAGCAGGTGTTCTTTTAACAGCAAATACCGGTCTCCTACCGAATATCTACTATCTGGCAGAAGTGTGTCTACAAAACGTCTACAAATTTATTCATCTTATTGATATAGAATAAAATACACGTCTCACAAGGCACATTATTGTAGACGGTTTTAACTCCTGTCTGGTCGATTTATAGTAAATTGTAGCATGAAATCCTTATTGTCGCTACTTATCTGTCTGACCTGGTCAGCCAGTTTTGCCCAAACAAGGCTGTCTGATAGTCTGCAATCAGTTATAGACCGCCCAAACTTAAGCGAGCAGGAGAAGCCCATCTTGTTAAACCAGCTGGCCGAGTTCTACCGGGTCAATAAAGAATATAAGAAAGCAATCGAGGCCGCCCGGAAGAGTATTGTAATCGCTTCACGTAATAAGAATTATACTGATGCGACCAAAGCCTATCTGCTGCTATTAAATAGTAAAATCGGCGCACAGGAGCTTGATCAGACCAAACAGTTGACCGATACGCTACTCCTAACAGCAAAGAGGACTGATAACCCTGTTGCAATGGCTTATGCTTACTACGGACAGGCATTATTTTATAAAGCGCTCGAACATCCTGACTCTTCGATGAAGTACTGTCAGATGGCACTGACGATACAGGAGAAGCATCCCGACGCCTATATCGCTGCCAAGATCTATTATCAGTTGTACGCGATTCATTCCAACTGGAACAATGGCGGTAAAGTATACCAATATGCCAGCTTAGCCCTGGAAAATGCTTTAAAAACCACCGATTATACGCTCCTGAGCAATTGTTACAATGCGATGTCAACAGCGCATGAATACAAGTATGAAGAAAATCACGACAAGGCAACACTTGACAGTATCTTATATTATCTTAATAAATCACTTGACCTCTATACACGCTATCCAGGTCAGGTGAACAACTTTGCCTACGCCATCAGCTGTATTAACGCCGCCAGTTATTATCTGAGGTTTGCTGCTCCGGACGACAGCAAAGCACAGACGCAGGGCATTTATTATGCAAATAAAGCCAGGACAGTGTTAAAAGATGCCCCCAATAGCCAGGAAGTGATCGCGAGCAGCCTGGGTATTTTGAGCGAATATGCCAGAAGGGATGCCAGGTATACGGAGGTAGAACGCTATCTGCTGGAAGCCTATGAGGTGATGCTGACCCAACAGCCTCCCTATTACTATACCATGATCAATGTGACAAAAGGCCTGGCCGATTTCTACGAAAGCCGGCAGGACTATAAGAAAGCCTACAAGTTTCAGCAGCTTGTAACTGAATATAGCAACAGGAATTTTGACCAGCAAAAGGCACTGAAGGCACAAAAACTGGAAATAGAATATCAAACAGAAAAGGCCAATAATGAAGTACGCTTTCTGAAAGAGCGCGAGAAAAACCGGCAACAGAAAAACTTTTTGTACACCTGTGTCGCTGTCGTCTTTGCCCTTTTCCTATTGTTTATGTTCCGTTCCTATCATTTCAGATTACGCTACTCATTGCAACGTGAAAAACAATTACAACTGGAGAAGCAGGATTCAGAGTTACAGCTGAAGCTGGAAAAGGAAGAACAGGCACGACTGAAAGCAGAACAGCAACTGCTGGAGATACAGCAACAGCAACTGAAAAAAGAAGTAATGGCGAATGCGCTGCAGCTGGAACATAAAAATCAGGTGCTGCACAACCTGAAAGATAAACTGTCAGGCGGAGATGACGTGAATATAAAGAAGATGCTGAAAGAAGAAATGGTCCTCGATAGTGATTTTGATAAGACCAAATTACAGATCCAGCAGGTACATGCCGACTTCTTCCAGTTATTGAATGAGAAAGCACAGCGAAAGCTTACTTTACTCGATCTTAAACTCTGTGCTTATCTCTATCTTCAGATGGATACAAGGCAGATTGCCCAGTTAATGCATGTGGAAGCCAAAAGTGTCAGGATGAGCCGCTATAGGATCAAGCAGAAATTGGGATTGGAGAAAGATGATGATCTGAATGCGTTTTTGCAGGGGTTAAAGGAAAATGTTCGCAAGCTTGAGTCTTAGTGCGTTGTATTGTAATCAAATTTGTATGACATTTCTGCTTTTAGGCGATTAAAGTAAACCACATCAAACCTTTCAGGCTATAGCGTACTGGGGGGATGATTTTTCAGTCGCTCAACCGGAATAAAATTTCCATTTGGGATAAATTTAATGCGCGCATTAAATTTATTTTCCTTTAATTTGAGTGATAATTGTAACCCTTAAGTACCCTTAAATGTGAACCCACTATGAAACCTATTGTTCGTTACTCATTTTTAATCCTACTGGCGTTAGGAATTTTTCAATCTTCTTTACGGGCACAAAGCATCAGCGGTCCTACTACTGTATGCGGTGGTGTAAAATACCGTTACACGTTCAGCGGCACCAACTGCGGTGTTTCGAAATGGGAGGTTATTGGTGCTACGATAGGAACGTGGGGAAGCACCTTCGTAGACATTACCTTTCCCAAAGGCACTAGCGAAAGGTCGTTTAAAATATTCGCTGATTATACTTGTACTTTAACAGGCTTAGGTACAACCACGCTGGATGTCGTTGCAATAGGTCAGCATGACCCTTTCATCAGGGGAGTAATAGACGTACCCTGCACTTTCCAGGGCGCACGTACCTTTCAGATGCCACAGCCACAGGCCGATCAGAATATTACCTGGGCGAATAACGCTGGCTGGCCGGTTGCCGCAGGCCCCAGTGGTCCTGGAAACTCCAGTATTAGTTACAATATTAATAATGCCAACCCGGGCACAGTGACTGCTTTTACTTATAATAATGCCTGTTCTGCTTATCCTCAGAATACGGATATGTTTAGCGTAACGAGGTCCAATCCTTTAGCAGCACTAACATTTACTGCTACCAGCCCCACAGGCATTTGTAGCACTTCGCCCGCTACGGTAGCGGTAAATCCGATATCGCCAGCTCCTGTTGCCTACCAGTGGTATACCGTACCAGCCAATGTGCTGAAAATAAACGGAGGTTCCTACAGCAGTGCCAGTGCGCCCTTATCAACAACCACACCTTCCGTAACAGTAACGGCATTCTCCAGTACACTGAATGGTGTAGCTGCCACACTTTATGTGAGCGCTATATATGCCAGCGGATGTAATACCCCTGTTGCTTCGAGGGAGTTGAAGGTCGCCAACGCAGCTCCTGCGTCGCCTACGCTTACTTCTACCCTCATTTCCGGTCCCGACGAGCCATCTGAGTACCAGTTTACCGCCACGGCAGTAAGCGATGCCACATATAACTGGTATGTGAGCAGCACATTAACAGAAACCTCCAGCAGTAATACTTACCGTAGGTATTTTCCCTGCAGGACAAGTGCAACAGTCTATTGTACCATTACCAATCAATGTGGCACTTCAGGGCCAAGCAACAGCGTTACAAGAACGGGCGGTTGCAGAGATCGGGAGAGCGTTAGCAATTTCACAATCTCCCCCAATCCGGCAAAAGGAATACTGTCTATATCGGCAGATCAGCCACAGACAAACAAAACATCCAAATTAACAACATCAACACAAGAGATCAGGGAAGTCAGGATAATAGCGCAGAATGGAAATATCATAAAGGTTGCGAAATTTGGAAGCGGTACCCACAAGGCTACGATGGATCTTAGCGGGATCTTACCAGGTAGTTACATCTTACATATCTTTACTGGTAAGCAATGGGAAGCTAAGCAGGTTGTTATACTGGAGTAAAAACAATATGCGGTTATATCCGCTGGTATCTCATGAGAGGAGTTTTAACAGCGTTATTGACTTTGTTAAACAACGGAGCCTGTATCAAGAGTATGATACAGGCTCTTTTCATTCGGGTACCTGATGAAGCCAGGTAGTCATTTAAGCAATTCCCAGGATGCTCATTCATTTTACATCCTCGTAGTCTATCTACGGACCAGATCGATTATTATCAGCATCAATCTGAAAGTTATTCTAAGTCTGCTCACCTAAAACCCCGATCTGCAGCTAAGTGTCGCCTCCGCCTGCACCCTAAATCCAGGTTGAAAACCAATTCCCTTCCCTGCATGTATCACTACATTCTGGTTAGTCATCAACGTTTTCCCTGACACCCGGATCATTCCTTCTGATCTATACAGGTATTCACTTTTGAAATCACTGGCATTATCGAAGGGAATAGTAATGTCGTTTTTGACGTTAAACCCGGTTGGAAGAATGCTGTACAGGTGATTGTCGTTGCCGGTAAACAAACTGCCATTGGGTGCTATGATTAACCGGTTACCAGTGAGGTAACCACTGGCATCGCTAATTGGTATTGCAGGGAAAGTGGTTGCCCCTGGAGCTACCATTGTCAGAGACTGCTTTCCCGCCTCTGTGTTTAACACATAGACATTGTCATTGGCATCCATCACCAGTGCACTGGCCGGATTGAGCCCTGTAATAGCTGCGGTAGATTGTTTGGTACCGTCTGACAAAGCATAGGCTTCTAATCGACCGTTATTAATGATAAAGACCTTATCAGTTCCTATTACAGGTTGTGAAATTATATTATCAATACCTGTTGTAACGCTATCGATGATACGACCATTGTTAGCATTCATGATATAAAATCTGTTCCCCTTTCTCTGGTTATTGGTAACACAAAGTCTGTCATTTTTTACCGAAGGAACGGGGATGTCCGTTGTAAAAGTGCCTCCAATATTTGCATCCCATTTTAGACTACCATCAGCACTGTTCAATGCAACAATCTTTCCATTAGCACCGTCGTAGACATAGACAATCTGTTCTGCTTCATTCAGTGCTGCTGTGCCGAACCTATTTGTGACCAATGTATAGCTCCATTTAAGCTTGCATTCCGGCTGCGGTGTATAGGCATAAAACCCTTTATCCGTTGAGACGTAAATACACCCATCGAACCCGATAACAGGAGGCGCAGTTGCCTGTGCGTTATTTTCGAGTTGCTTTGTGAACATCACCTGCAGGTTATCGGGATTCAGTACATTCAATGTTCCGCCGGTACTTCCACCTATGCAATAAATATTGCTTTTCCTGTCTGCTATCGGTCCATATTTCACCAATCCTATGACGTCCGTCGTAGTTTCTGCCAACAGGTTGCCCTGCTGAGACAATGTACGGAGCCTGGACCAGGTAGACCCTGATGCCTGATAAGCCATTACAAGCTTGTCGTCATTCAGCAAAGGATCGGATTTAATGTAATTGGCATCCACAGGACTAAATACATTGTTTAGTTTAAACCCCGTTGCTATAGCATTGGATTGCCAGCCCAGCATAGCGGTGTGCTGCGCGTCATATTTGTATTGCGGCCAGCTTTTCTTCCTGACCTGACTAAAGGGCATGTGGTAAGAAACAAGCAGTTTCGGTTGCCTGGACATATAGTTAGACCTTTCTGTATAGTAGCGGTATGTCTCTGCCTCTTCTGCTGCAAGCATGCAGTAGAAGTTACCCTTCCGCTCTGATACCCAGGTAGCTGCGTTTGTGATATCAGGTCGCAGGTGTATGGCCTGAGCGGTGTCGGTTTTGGCTACCAGGCTCAGGGCGATACTGGAGGCGTCTGCGATGTTTATCACCTGGTTATTCCTTGCGGCACTGAGCTCATACAGGTTTACTCCCTGTTCAAAAACGGAGGATGTATTCTTTACATTTTTCAGATAGATCAGTAGATCCACTGTGTCAATAATAGCGCCTTCTGGTATGGAAGCCAGACTGAATTGCAGATAAGCGGAGTAGTCATGATTGACTTTCCTGCCTGCAGTAGAAGATGAGATATAGAAGTAATTATCGTCACTGCAAAACGTTTTGGTATCCGTACTGACAGCGCCATCAACTGGCCGCTGTGTTTCTGTTTTGTTTGGAAGGATTACCGCTGTTCTGGTATCGTTATAGTACTGCGCAACTACACCTGATGTAGCCAGTAGTACGATCATCATTATCAGACTGGCCTGCACGCCGGCGGACAAGATACGTCTGAAGTTTATGAAGCTTATTTTCATTTTCAGTTATTTTTGGGGTAGATAAAGCTTTGTCTGTGTCTACAGATTTCTCATGGTTCGGGGCATGAATAGTAAAGTTTGGATACAGCGATATTGCCCTTTGATATATAGGCAAATATGACCGTCCATACACATCCATTGAATCCAATTGTGGCCGTAGCAAAACTACGTACGCTCTCGAATATAGCCGGGAACTCCGGCTTTGTGACGTTAGTGATCGGGGTCCATGTATAGTAATTATTGCCTGTATCAATGCCCTTTATCCATCTGGATGTTAACTTCCTTTCACTCTCGCTGTCACTCTCACTGCCACTGATGTCGCTTGATATGATGTAGCGGTAGGTACCACCGGGGTCGGTATTGCTATTTTTGTTTGTCCTTAAATAACAGATAGAGGCGCCTGCAAGCCAGTCTTCGCCATAAGAAAGATCGGCTGTACCATTACTGTTCCTGACTTTCTTCCAGCCGGACGACGATCTGTATACCCATAGATCATTGAGCGTGCTGCCATTATATCTGGCAGCCCCTCCACCAATCCAGATGCTTTTGTTCTTATCGATGTCAGTTTGCACGGTGACAGCAAACTGGCAACGTTTAGGGAATGTAATATCTGTAGGTACTGCTATCCAATTGATACCATCAAAGCGCCATACATCATTCAGCCCGTTACCATTTTTATCTGCCCCGCCAATCACCCATATGTTGTCGTTACCATTTGCATCAGGATAGACTACACATGCATGCATACAACGTGGCTTCATCGCCGCAGGCAGTAAATCCTCGCGGAATCCCGTGTGGAGATTGATTTTCGAGATCGTATTTTTACACACGCTGATGTCTGCTTTACTGCCACCTACAAAGTACAGTTCTTCGTCTCCGAAATGCAGACAGGGACAATGAGCGAGTTCAGGGGGAATCGTCAGCATCACAGGTACCCTATCACCATTGCTATTTATAACTGTGATAAAATGTGGTCTCCAGCTCATACCATCGCCTGACTTCCAAACGGATGGTGGTGCAGCAGGATCTGTCTTTTTCTGCATAATCGCCCACATATTATCATCAGATTCATTTAACACAAGGTCGAGCAAGGTATACTGCTCCATGACATAGATTACATTGCCGTCTACCTCTGTTCTCACCTCCCAGGTAAAATTATCCAATACGAACCATGCAGGAGTATCGGTTGTAATAACATCAGCCACTGTATTCTCAAGGGCTTCCATTGCGCCATTCCTGGCGTGCAGATAAAAGGGTGGACATGGGGATGATCCCGGACTGCCCAGCCCAAAATTGCTACTGAAGCTGAAGGGCTTTGTTTGATCTGTAACGGTTTGAAAGTGCATAGTTTTTCCCAGGCTGTCTTTCAATTCACAGGTACTGGCATCGATCGTCTCGTATGTAATGGTGATATCATTGCCTGGCCTGATAATAGAAGGATTGATCCTGAAACTGTTAATAACAGGCTTCTTCTCAGACACAAATATGGTTTCGGGAATGTAAGTACCCGCAATCAGCACGTTAAATTTGTTTTTCAATTTAAAGGCGATTTCTGCAGATGGCGGAAACTGCTGATCTTCTTTCTTGTATAGGTCATTGATGCAGAACTCGATCCGGTTATTATAATCTGTAAGGCTGATTGGTACATCAAAGCTAAACCTGATCTGACCGGCAGACAGTCCGCCAATAGGCCCTACGCTGCTGTGAGAGGAGTTCGCGTTCAAAGGCGTCGTAATGGCCGGCTTTACACCACTCCACTCCACAATGTCCGCCAGCATCAGCAGATCCACGTCTATATGCTTAATCAACGCGCTACTGGGTGGATCGTCACACGTAACAGCAAAACTTACATCTGCACTCGTGTTTGAAATCGTATTGTCAATTATGATTAAACTGAATTGGGGCATAATATTATTGGGATTAAATGTTATTGGTTATTGGTTGTGGGCAATAGTGACAGATAGCCTTCCTGTATAACTTGTCCGTTAAGAGAGCCTGTTTGTAATTGCGTTTGATTGTCCATATTTGTTTCCTGCCACCCGCCTGTTGTTGTTTGCTGTTTTAATACCCACTGGCGGTCGGGTTCTGCGCCAAGTGGTATAAAGGGTTCCGTCGATGTACCTAAGAACGGCGCTGTAAGCATGTCCAGTTCCATGTGCTTCAAACCATCCGTGTAACTTGCCGGCAGATCAATGAATTTAGCCGGCAGTATCCCAGCATTTGCCTGCACCCCTCCTCTGGGGTCCATCAGTAGCGTAATACCCTGCCGGTCGCTCGCTGCGGCAAATGATAGCTGTATATCATCACTGGTGAAATACCCGCTGGCAGGTTTAGGCATTCCATAAGGAATATGCATTTCTTCAAAGCCTTTTCCTGTGTCTTTAAAATAGCCTATCAATCCATCTTTGTTGTTACGGCTATCGCCTAAGGCTATGGGAAATTGCAGGTTTGCCAGACCGGGCGGCTGTACTTTGGTATCTTCAGTAATGCTATGCTCATAATGTTGTGGCTGGGCAGGCAGTCCCTGTAATTCCAGTTGTAATCCTGCTCTTACAAGGGCCACTGGTTGTCCCATTAACCCTGCAATACCAGGTGCCTGTTGCCCTCCGGAGGTAGAAAGGAAAAGAGCTGTACGATTGCAAAGCTCAAACAGGGACCGTAATGCGGCACCTCCGGCAGGTTGACCATTATTGTCACGGAAGCCGAGCAGCCCCTTTACAAAGTCCAGCAGGTAGCCGTTGCTGATAGCCGTTTCCGGCGTCTGATCATTGGGAGCGCCTGGTGGATTGCTCCATTGCAATTGTACCCTTCCTTCAATAGTTACCATTTTCAGTGCGCCACATTTTATACCGTTGGTGGTATATATATCCAGCGACTGGTCCAGGTGATCGGGCAGCAGCCAGCCGCAAACAGGGTTTGTAGCAGGATCACTGCTGCTTTCTTCCAATGGTCCGGGCTGCGCTGTACACCACCTGAATAAGAGTCTGGCAGGCTGTATGACCCGGGGCGAGAGCGTTATCTGAACACCATTGTTCAACTGGTTCAGGTGCTCCGCGATGTGCAAACGCCCTTTCTGAATAATATTGCCGCCGCTATCAGTATCAATGATCTTTTTTACCTGTCCGAAAGCGTCGACCATCCACAGCCGCGTAAACCGCAGGTGCCCTGCCCGGAGAGGAAAAAAGTTAGGAACCTGCCCCGATTTTGCATGTACATCGGGAAAAAAGTAGGCTTCTCTGGAGATGTAATTATCCAGACTGTTATCCGGCATAATTACCCAATCTGTATCTGCCGGATTCCGGAGCAGCGGTATATGTATCGTATGGCCCCGCATCAGCAGGGAATCTGAAAATGAAGCAAGTGCCTGCGAGAGATGCGCGCCCGCAGGTACGTTTTCAGGTAGCCTTTGCTGCAATAGATTATTCACCATATCAGTAAGCAATACTTTTCCTGCATACTCGATCGCTTTTGTTGTATCAGGAGCAGCGCCTTTGTATTTGTATTGTTTATTCTCCCATTGCCAGTCCTGTTGCCTGAATTGCCATTGTCCGTTTTCAACAGTGTAAGAGGGGATGAACTTAACATACCAGATCAGGTATAAAGGTGTCCAGGGATGTTGCCAGCGCTGGATGCCCCGTGTTAAGAACAGTTGGGAAAGCGTATCAAGGCTCCAGCTCTGTGGCCTGATGGGTGTGCCTCCACGAAGTACCACCGCTTTAAATTTATCAGTCGCTGCTCCTGCCGTAAGCAACAGCATATTTTTGAGATATGCTGCCAGTGCCTGGATGTTGACGTTATTACCAGGATTATCCTTATAATATTGCTGTGCCCACACCGTCGTCCATGATGGATCAAACAGGATGGCCTCATAGTAAAGCTGGCTGATGAGGCTTATATTGTTTTTTAGCGAACCCAGTTCTTTAAGTCCAAGGGTAATATTAACTGCGGAGATAGTACGCTCACCTGCAGCATTATCGTTCAATATCATGCCTGCAATGATCTCAGGCGCTGTTCGACATGGCAGTTTATCGCCTTTGCCGGGATTTTTATATTTTGATGATGTGGTTACCCCAGGACCAGAAAACAGCAGGGAAGGATCGTTTGGCTGCCAGTAACGCGGCATTTTCTTCTCTACAAGTTCAAACAGTGGCGCCTTGCCTCCTACCCCAATAAAGGCAGGCATCTGGTTAATAATGGCCTGTTGTGCAGTTACAGCAGCTTTGTGTTGCGTGATGGCCGTACTAATTACATCTATATCATTTTTTAAAAGGTCACGGCGGGTAGTCAGACTTGCCAGCAATGCCTGATCACCATCTGTATCAGCCATGATCATTTTATCGGTCAAAGCCCTGAATTCGAGCATCAAAGATGTCTTCTTCTGTATAAGCCTGTCTGCTGCCTGTTGTTCGGTATTGATCTTTTTAAATGCTGCTGAAATACCAGGATTAGCATCAGGTTCAGGGAAGACGGGTATTGATTCTTTTCCTTCTTTATCGCTGGCATCCTTTTCCACATGTTTGATCTCCCATAGCGAACCGCCATCATAAGCAGTGTATGCGTGACTGTCTATCTGGACATCCATTTCTGTAGCATCTACGGTATCTTTAAGGATATCATAGAAATAGCCGCTAAGCAATTTCTCGGCAGCGCCGGTTTGCCTGGACAACTGTGCACTTTTAGCTTCGATGGCAGTCATCCCTACGCCGGTATTCACAACGGCACTGCTGACCGGTAGTCCGTAAGTTTTTGCGGGGTCCCAGTTCACACTGTGTATGAAACCATGACACATGATAGAATCAGGAAAGTTCGCCGTTGCGTTACCAGGTAACGCCCACTTGCTTTTAATGCTGTTGATGATAAGCGCATCGCTGTTCGTGAGGGGCTCAATAGCAGAATCAGAATACCAGCCTGTTACCAGGTAAGAAAATGAAGTTGCGGTGGTATCCATACCAGCTAAGTCATCCCACAAGCCAAACACATTGCGGCAATACTGATAAATACCGGCAAAGCTGGCATTACCCGGCGCCATTGCTGTCAGCGGAGTAGTGCTACGGGGCTGTTCAACCGTCCAGTTCTCAAGTACGGTAGCCTTGCCTATATTATGTGAAGTGGAATAACTACCATCCGGATTTTGTACCGCCCAGGGACTTTTATTTGATATAAAATCCCCGATGTAATCACTTTCCAGCAACCATTTTTTGATGACAGGCTGATTATTTACAAGATGCGTTCTGATCACCAGCCATCTGTTGGGTACAGCGGGAAACAGGGCTTTTCCATCCTTCTGTATACCATTGGTAAGAGCGGCAGGCAGCGCCCAGTGCAGGTGAATGCCTTTTTCACAAAAGCCTCCCTGCCTGAGCTCTTTCAGATCGCCAGGTTCAAGAAAGCTGCCCAGACGGGTATAGAGGCCGTCATAATCTATATAAAAGTTCTTCCAGTTGTAGGCGGTATCTTTAGCTGTGTTTTTGTCTACAATAAGCGCTTCTATTTTTACCGGCACTAATATTTTCTCACTCATGACCAACAAGGTTTAGTCTTTGTTCCAGTTATCAAAAATATCGAGAGTGTATATGATGGGGCTTTCCAGCAGCTGAAAAGCAAGTTCTGCGGAGGTACGAACCTGTGTACCTTTTTCCGTGATGCTGGCAGCTATATTTTTAAGGTTTAATACGCCGTTGTTAACTGACAGCGTAACGGTTGTTTGTCCTACGTTACCCGCTTTATCCCGCAGCGCTTTCTGAAATATGCCATTACCGGCATCAACGCCAAAGTGGATACCTTCCGGTGGCTGTATGAATGACAACTGCTGCACTTTCCCGGAGAACACGCAAAGCTGTATATCGTCCGACAGGCGTTCGATCTTCAGCGGATGCTGCATCCAGCTGCCTGTTTCGTCTTTCGCAAAGATCTTAATGCCTTTCCAGCCTGATACCAGTTGTGAGCGCAGGAAAAAGCCTGTAATATGGCCCTTTATTGTTTTAGGCAATGGTACGGCTTCGCCTTCTGCACCGGGGATAAAGGAGGCATTCGCTTTATTGACCATGATATTCTCGGGTAAAAAGCTGCCGTCCTTCAGCATATTAAGCAGCGCAACAGAATCTTCCGTAGCTACAATACTTAAGGCTCCGCCTAACAGGGCTTCTATCCAGTCATAATCTATATAGAAAGTACCAACAGCTTCCTTAAGGATTGTTCCTCCTTCACGGCTGATGAGATACTGCTCATGTGGTATGAGGTAATTCACAGGCACGCCTTCCAGTAGAAAGAGTTTACCCAGCCAGTCTGTGATGGTCTGCGGTATCTCGTGCATTGCGCCTCCGCTTCCGGCTATGTTGTTCAGCTGTTGCTGAATATCGTTCGGAGCATTAGAGAAGGGCACCGGCGTCTTATTAAACTCGTTTCCCATATTGTACCAGCTGGCGAGGAAACCTTTCATCTTGTCTTCCAGCGTTGCCGTTGCCGGTAATTCATCGCTGAACTCAGCGGGGAATAGGTTGGATATTTGCTGCATGGCGGCTGTTTTAACCACCTTTCTTTTCCCCTGCAGCTTCCACTGATAAAGTGCAGTGTTAAATGTTTTGTCTTTCAAGGCCAGCAAACGTCCGAGTTGCCATGCTGCAGCGTAAGAGATATCTACCAGCCCTGTGAGGTGATCAAAGCGAAGCGCTTCATCCGCCGTTTTATAGACTTTAGTTTTCGGATTGGCAGGCAGGAAGTTCGGATTGAAAGGACCGCGGTACCAGGAGTAGGTCTGTGCACCGTTGCGGGTAACATGCGGCAACAATGTATATCCGTAGTCATACGATTTTTTGACAGCCTCATTGATTCCTGCCGGATAATTCATTTTGAAGGGACTTACATGCAGTCCTTCACATAGCTCCAGAAAGTTCTTACCAGCTGCTACTGTAAAACTCCATGATTGCAGCACGACAAGCCGCACTTTGCTTTTCCCTTTGTTTTCAATGTACTGGTTGACTGTATAATAATTGTGATAGCCTTCCAGTGATACAAGGAACACTGTGTTCCTCACGGCACTGGATTGATCGGCAGCTCTTACCGGGAGCCGGTTGCCCATGAGTGTAGCAAAGTATCCCTCATCCTCTATAGATGCACGTTCCTTGCTTTCATCCACGGTTACCTTTCTCACATGTGCCAGATAGGGCAAATCATCTATGGCAGGCGCTACCTGCTTAAATAGTGGCAGGGGCACATCTATTACATCATACGTTGTGTTGATGTCTTCCCAGGGAGCCAGTTTAGGATTTTGCCCGTTCACAATGTCAGTTGATATCTCCGGTACAAATACGTTTGTTCCGGTATCCTTCAGGCTTTTCTTCTCGGGTATGATAGCATCTGCTGCATTGCCGCGTCCTCTCATCTCATCTTCACTAAATAACAGCAATGCCATCCAGGGTGCATGCCGCACAGGATCATTGAGTTTAAACCTTGTATTGCTGTGCAATTCTCCATCTATGGTACGCTCCCAGGGCAACGTACGACGGTTGAAGACGATTTGCGGCAATGTGGTCTCAAAATGGCCTGTCATATCCCTGGGAGGATACCTGGTATAAACAGTTGCCTCATCAAGCATAAAGCGCGGCGCGCCTACCCATACTTTCTTGACAGCAGTTTCAAAATCGGCGTTGCTGGCCTTGGCTACATTTACTGACAGATCAGCGCTTACAGTATATTCTCCGGCCACGAGTTGTGGCAGGCATTCATGGATGAATGCCAGTTGTTCCGGATCTTGTAATAGTTTTTGCTCAGTTGCCATTGTCCGCTATATTTTCGTTGCCTGTTTCGGTTTTATATTGGGGTAAGCCACCTAGTTGTACGATCACCGGATCGGCGCCCAATATCGCTATCCATCCATGCAGCTTAGATGCTGTTACTGTTGTTTCTTCAGATTCCTGCACCTGCAGGGCTGCCGTGATAATAGCCTGTCGGTTGGCAGTGATGACAGCATCGTCCATTTTGTTATTGATGATAGTTTTTATGGGATCGCTATAAGCGGTATTATCCGGACCAGTCAATGCGGCTATATAATTCCAGCGTAATGATTCATCTACTGCTCTGAACTTTCCATTGAGATCAAATCCGGGAGGATCCACTGGTGCGGGCGCTTCTCTGGCGGTAATAACAACGCCCTTAAGCGCATTTTGTAGCACTTTCACATCTTCCGGTGTGTTATTGTTACCACTCCCCTGCTGATTGCTCCACAATGATCCGGGTACACCGGCAGTATAAGTGGAATAGTGAGGTGCAAAGTCGCCACTAAGCGGCTGACCGTTCATCAGTACCTTCACTGTCAGTGCAGATGCGAGGCTTGTTTCCTGCATGGGACGTATACCAAGGGTGCGGTTACGATCAGCGTATTGCAGTGTTCCACTGTCTGTCTGCATTTTTGAGTCGGCGGATATTTCGTTCACTACTCCTGACAGATCCGGTACTTTTACCGTCGTCACCGGTAAAGGAATATCTACATTTATCCTCAGCTGATGTGGGTTTACAAGCAGGTATTTGATCTCTCCTGCACTTGTACGTACCGTATATTCATTGATAATACCGGAACCGATGATGATCTCCGGCGTAATTCTTTTGTTGGTATTGACAGGTATAAATTGTTGTTTGAATGCCGGCCAATCCAGCTTCTCTGCTTCCTTCTTAGTGGCACTGCCAAAAGGTATGGTGAATGAGAATATACTCCAGTCCACAAAGGCTTCACCCGCAAATGGTGGTCCCCAGATATGCAGCTCAGCACCCATTTCAAGTTTAAAATGTACTGTAAAGAGCCCCATATCTATATTGGCGTCTATCTTTACCCTGATACCCATATCGATGGCGTATTGGAAAGGCGCCCAGGCAATGAGCATGTCTGCCCACAGGGCTATGCTGGCCGTCAGGAAACTTAGACTGAAGGTTACTTCCAATCGGCCACCTGCCATGATGCAGCTTGGTGTCAGGGCATAATACAATCCTCCTTTAATTTGCAGTTCCTTCGATAATTTCCAGTTAAGACCCAACCGGTCCACATCCGGATAATGGGATGGCTTATTGAATTTGGGATGATATCCTCCCAAAGTAATGACAAAATCTCCTGCATGCGGTCCTTTCACCCATGCGTAGAAAGCAAAGCCTCCTGTGAGTTTACAGTTCTTATCCAGCACATATGAATTGGGTGTCAGCATGGCTTCTACCGCAATCACATCGCTATCCGGACCAAAGCTGGCTCTTACGGCCAGTTCTATGTAGGCAATTGCTTTATCCTTTGTTGGCCATGCAAGAATAGACAGGCCCAGAATGGCAAATTCGGTTCGTGTACCAAATTGTGCCATTACAAGTACGAATGATTCTATGAGCTTGAAGGAGGTAAATTTTATACCTACTGCCAGCCAGTAATCGCCGGGAGATGCAGGTATCCATTGCTGGCTTACCAGTTCCGC
This sequence comes from Chitinophaga filiformis, assembly GCF_900102545.1. Classification (GTDB taxonomy): domain Bacteria; phylum Bacteroidota; class Bacteroidia; order Chitinophagales; family Chitinophagaceae; genus Chitinophaga; species Chitinophaga filiformis. Next base: position 1,145,266 of record NZ_FNBN01000002.1, read on the forward strand.
CAATATATCATTCAGTGTTTTAGCGGGATTGGGGTTAAGCGCCATTGCGACCAGCGGGAAGGTATTGACTTCCCGGATAGCAGGTACTTTCACCCTGCGGTTGTAACCAAAGCCTGCTGCTATGCCAGTTACAAAAAAGAAGGCTGGTCCGCCGATGGCTCCTGCATACATCGCATAGATGAATAAGGATACTGCACCATCAGGTTTAGGCTCTATCAGCTTGCTGTAAGCGCCAATACCGCTGACGCTGAATTTTGCTAATGAAAGTTGTGCAGATCCATAATAAGAATATTGCTCCACACCGGGTAACGGCGTTGCTCTCAGGAACATGCCGCTGATGCGGATAGGATCTTTGGTGTAAGACAATCCGATGCCATCTATATAGAACTCAGGCAGCGCGGGTGGGAATTTCCATTCCAGTTTAAAGCCCAGCCCCAGGCTTATCATCTGCATGCCGATGCCTGCCATCAGCATGGAAGCATCCAGCAGCAGTACTACTCTACCTTCATTGTACATGAAGCCAAGACGCTGTAGTGTTACAGGACCAATTTTCTTGTCTACTTTAGTCCATTTTGCTTTTGAGGCTACTTCTCCCGGAAGCGTGCTTACTACTGCTGTACTACTGTCATTTCCTCCGTTTGGTGGCGAATAAGTTTTATCAGGTCCATCATTCAGTACATAATATTCTTCACGACCATTGATCAGCAGCTGGGCAGAGACGTTAAAACCTTTAGTGATCTCCACTTCAGGCATACCTGTAAAACGCTGCAATTCTGCCTGGGTAAAGGTACCGCTTGCGTACAGGGCCAATACTTCCCGAAAAGCAAAAGCATCGTCTTTGGCAAACAATGATCCAGCCAGTGGCAGGTCTTCGAGATTAAGGTGAAGGCCAGCGCCCAGCCCTACAAGCAAGGCGGTACTTCCATCTTTCGCTTTCCTGTATAATAAAAAGGCTTTAAAATCATTGAGTGTCAGTGTGGCATCCGGAATAGTGTTAGGATTGCTGAAAACGCTGCCGGCTATATCTTTCAGATTGATAGTTGTTATACCTGTATGGATGTAGCCTGCATACATGTACCAGTCATCTGCTACTTTCTGATAACTCAGGAGGAACCGGTGAGTACCAATACGGAGCACACCGCCAAAAGTGAATGCACTATCAGACCCTTCCACTTTTTTATAGGCTGCCTGCAGGGTGGCGTCAATCTCTTTACCGTTAATGGTAAGCCGCGTCTCGAATGAGATACTGAACTCACTTGAACGGGCACCAGTACCATAATTAACAGATAGCGCCCGGATAGCCGGGAGCTGATCCAGAAAACCGGGGATCTCTGTTTTGTCGCCGGGAGCAAAGGCTTTGAGCAGTGCCGCTAAACTGACACCTCCTGGATCCTGGGTCTTTAGCGCGGCATAAACTGATTTATCAGTACCATTTATCCGAAGGCCCATTGAAATGTCAAACTCAACCGCATTGGTATCGCCAATGCGGGTTGAGCCTGATAGATCCAGTAAAAAATTGGATGATGCTGCCATAATTCTTACTACCGGTTAAGGAATAATTTCCCAACAGGTCAATTATTCTGCAGAAGTGGTAACATTAGTGTTCAATCATTGTAAGCGTCGGCGCCTTAGCTTTTAGGAGCTTCCAGGGTTGGATTGGTAGCTATGTTGGTGACTCTGAAGCCTACTTTCTTAATAGTGAAAGCGCCAAACTTGATGGTCTGTCCTTCTTTTGATGTCACCCAGAAATCAAAAGTCTTCTGTGTGATGTTGTAGTAGAAGTCTTTGAACAGGATGATAAAATCTTCCGGTTTCTTGCTTGTACCGTCTTCACCTTTTATATCTGGCAGTTGTGGTGTAGCGGTATCGCCGGTGTTTCTTGTGATCCAGTCAATGAGTACTTTGAGGTTGATCTGGCTTCCTTCTGCTTCATCTGTTTTGTCGCTGAAGTCGATGATCCAATCGCCCTTGGTATTGAGTTTGGTCACCAGGTTGCCCATTCTTACATTCAGGATGGCGGCAGCAGCGTCGTTGCCTTCAGGACCAATGGCAAGCTGTCCGTTTATTCCTACGCTGTATTTTGATGCGTTGGCGAGACCACTGATAGTAACTGTAGTACCGTTCAATGCAAAAGTTCCACCTACTGCACGGTAGACCACTGTGGCGCCATTTGCCCAGGTTACCTGAATGTTGTCATTGGCAGTAGCGAAATTCGTCCATGTAGCTGCTGTTACATTTTCCGCTGTGATCTTTTCAGCAAAAGTGCCATTACTGTCAAATTTGACAAGTTCATTAGCATCTGTGATTGCAGGAATGTTGCTGGAAAGATTCTTAATTTCTGTAATTGTCATTTTGTTTGAGTTTGAGGTTAATATGTATGTGTGGGTAATACTTGTATTGCCGGGTGTTTAGTATTTAATTATATAGTTGAGGGCTATCCATTTAGGACGATTTCTATCATTTGAAGGCGAGGATGGCATTGTATAGGCAGGTAAGTTTACCACATGCCAGTGACCGCCCGCATTTTCTGTAGTTTGCTTTGTAACATCCTGACCACCTGTGTCTATACCAGTGTAACCTCCCTTATCCAGCCCTCGGTTATACCAGGTGCGGGGAAAAAAGTGATTGTGGTCGCCTGCCCATTCAGTACCAAATGATCTTTGAGGCATTGTAACTGAATGACTGTGTTGATCAGGATAACCCGATGTACCCACTGGCTCCCACGGAGTGGCTCCCTGGACAAAGGATGCACTAAGATCAGGCACTTTGAATGTTGCGGTAGTCCCGCCATTGCCATACGTGTAGCCTATAGCAGCAAAGAGATCTTTCTGATCTCCGCTGATCGAATAGGCAGCTCCATTACAGAGTAACCATCCGGGAGGAGCAGTAGTCCCTGCATAAGGGAGAACGGTACCTACAGGCATAACCACGCCTGTTTTGTCTACGAATCTGCCATTGGCTTTTACGTTTCCATCTACTTGTAGTTTTTCTGTGGGCGCTTCGGTGCCAACACCTACATTTCCATTGGGTAGAATTTTTAAAGCGTCAGTTTGTGCGTATAGGTTACTGATCGCTGCAATGCATACGAATGCTGTAATGAATAGAGAATGTTTCATTTTAATTTGGGATTAAGAATAAATATGATGTCCAGCTATTGCCTTCAATGCATTTCCGACAGGAGCTTGCTTTCGGGAACAGGGATACACTCCGGATCTGTAAGAACAGATAGCAGGAACAACAATAGTGTACAATTATGTTGAAGTGTTACTTTGGGGTGTAACATAACGGGGTCAATTAGTTATTTTGTATTTAAAGGGTAACTGTAAAATATGGGTGCAAATGTAAAAACTAAAACATGATACCACAAAAATTTCTTGATAAACGGCAGATATCTCATGACGCCCGGCGTCCTAAAGCTGAAAGACGTAACTATATACACGTCAATGGGGTCCTTGCTGCGCGCAGTAAGAACCCCATTGGACATTTGGCCTTAAGGACTATTTTAACTCAACATCCAGGTAAACAGAATGACGCCCGTATGTTTCATAAAATGGTTTAAAAACCACGCCATCTATCGTGAATTGCAATTGTTCTGGATCGCCTTTAATAGACTTACTTATATCTTCTGCATCCAGGGTTATTTTACGCCAATCCTGTCTTGCTTCAGGTTCCTGGGCAGCCAGCAATATTGGTCCGTAAAACAGGCTGGCGATATTCTGTTGATCCATCACCGGATCGAGGTGAAACTGGAACGGCATTTTCAATTCTATCACATCGCCATCTTTCCATTGACGGCTTATTTTCAGGTAGCTGCCTGGCTTAGCTGGAAGTGCCTGTTCCTTACCGTTGATCTTTACAAAGAAGCCTTTGGTAGCCCAGCCAGGCACACGCACATTGATATCAAACTTTCCACTTCCTTTGATAGTAAGACGCGTATTATCTTCCTTTGGAAAATCTGTTGTCTGTTCTATCGTTACCCCGCGTTCTGTCCATTGTAGTGTTGAGGGTATGTATAGATTGACATACAGCGCCTGGTCATCTTTACTTTTAAAGTAAATTGAATGCTGGAACTTGGTATTACTCTCTAACGCAGTACCGTTACAACACGTAAAGCCTGTCATATCCGGATTGCCAAATTGTTTGATAGACCCTGGTCTGAGCGGTATATGGTAGGTATTGGCAGGAGAATGCTCGGCTACAGAAGCCAGGATATCATTGTACAATGCACGTTCGTAATAGTCCATTAACTCTGCCCGCTGATCGAAGAGAAACAGGTCACTTGTCAATTTTAGCATATTGTATGTGGCACAGGTCTCGTTTTGTCCGCCGGAAGAGAAACCGTTTTCATACAATGTTGCCGGCTGACTGATAAAACATTCCGCATTAGCGGGATTACGTGCTCCTGCTACTCCTCCAATGCTGTACATATAGTCGTTGACAGCCTTATACCAGAAGTTATCGGCCACTTTGTAATATTCCGGATTATTCGAAACGCGGTACATTTCGATACTTCCCACAATCTGCGGTATATGCTGATTGGCATGCAGTCCACGGAAAACATCTACATTTTTCGCCAGCCCATGCGAATGTGCGGTATCACCAAAGAAGACCCTGATGTTATCAAATAACTGTGCTGTTTTCAGGTATTTTGATTCACCGGTAATGCGGTACATACGGGCCATTGCCTCATTCATGCCTCCAAATTCACCTGCTATGTATGTATTCCACATCTTTATGAGCGTATCCTTAGGCAAGCGGCTCAAACGGGCATATACCCAATCACTCATGCCCGCAGCTATATCAAGCGCTTTTTTATTACCACTCACTTCATATACATCCATTAAGCCAGCCAGAATTTTGTGCAATGTGTAATAGGGAGCCCAAATCTGGTTCTTCTGTCCTCCATACTTAGCGCCGTGTTCCAACATGATAAACTGATCCGGAGGATATGCGCTGATGAATCCTTTCCCCCAGTTCCAGTAATCGGTACGAATACCCTCATCACTCAAATCTGAATCATAATTTGATTTTCCGGGACCATGCGGCACTGCTGTCGGATCGGACACATAGGCGCTACCTGCTGTTTTCGGCTTTCCGGATAATTGTGATAACTCATAGAGCGTATTCACCATATACTCCATTTTCTGAGAGAAATTAGCCTGCAATGCCTTGTCATATCCTGTGCTGGCATAAGCCTGTGCAATTGCCGTAAGGTAGTGACCTGTAGCATGGCCTCTTAATTTAGTATCCTTACTGTCCCATACGTCCAGCGGCTTTGCGCCTTCAGGTTGCTGCTGACCAAAAGCATGGCGGAACATATACAGAAAGGAGTTAGGATCAGTGGTAGCTAAGGTTTTTATAAACTTATCCCGGTTTTCGGTAAACTGGGTTTCATGGCCATGGGCATCGGCTTTTAAGGAAACCTTACCTAAATCAAATGCCGCCAGCTTTAAATCGGGCGTAGCTGACTTGTCGGACTTTTTAACCGTAACAAACGCCTTTGGCTGAAAATCTGTTCCGGCAACACGTCCTGTAACGGTATAGCGTCCTGGTTTAAGAACAGCGTTATTGTCTATTGGAAAAGGCCAGAGCACACGTACTTTCGGACCTTTCATACCATTCTTATATGTTCCCTCTATATAACTGGGTAGTCGTGGCAAATTTCCCAAGGCTGTTTCCACTTCTACATCGGCTACATGAACCAAATAAGCATTATAAAGCTGCGCCTGGGTCGGAGAAAAATGAGGGAGGTCATCTTCATGTTTACCTGTGGTATTCACCACGCCTTCATTGATACCTGTCTGGGAATTGTTATAGATCCCTGCAACCTGTCTCCTGCTCAGCGCAATACGATAAATACGAAAATCGTGTATCATTGCATTGAGATAGGGATCGCCTGGTAATAAGGACTTACCGATATAAAGCTGTCTCTTCTCTCCTGCCCGCTGACCAAATACGGCCGTTAATTCAGACGGGATATCTTTCGCCTCACCCACCGGCTTACTGTCAACATAGGTGATCATAGATTTTGAAGGAATATCTATTACTATGGCAAGATGCACCCACTTGTTTAATTCTATAGCCGGAGAAACCGCTCCTTTTTTATTACCCTGTCCCGCTGTTATTAACGCCTGATAGCCTTCCTGCGCATTTGTACCAACAGGAGCTGCAAAGAAATGTTTGGTATCATCTTCTCCGAAATCAAAAAATCGTTGGCCTGATTGCTTCGAACGCAGGTAGATCCATCCTGATATACTGAGCGATTCTATATCTGATAATGCTTCTCCCGGGAGCTTAACAAAAGCATTGTTATTTCCGGGAAGCGACAATACCTTTCCAAAACGTTCGTCGTTAACAAATTTGATTTCATCCCCCTGGGATTTGCCGTGCAGATTATTCCGGGACCAATCTTTGAGATCTCCGTTAAAAACATAACGCGCGATCATTCCCGTTTCACCGATTCCATCTAATATCTGATCCCCATTTTGTGCATGAGCGGTGTTAATACCCTGGATCCAAACAGCAACAAACAGGATGACACGCACGAATACTTGGTACATTTTCATAATTGCATAATTTTCAGCAATACCCTTATACCTTCTGTTATAAAATCTAATTCTTTACAGGATAAACATCTGTAAATCAATACATCCCACAACAGATCAATATTCAGGTAATTAACTATGAAACTATGAAGAATTCCCGCGTTCCTATAAGTATATTTTAGCTGATAGTCAAATGATATTAACTAGTTTCCTTTCCGAAAAACAAGGAATATCTATTCCGCCGGTGTTCGCTCCAGTAGGTAAACATGTTCCGGACCATCTATTTCATCCATCACCTCATCTACTTTAATAAAGCCAAAAGACCGGGCAAGCGCCAAAGAAGGTATATTTTCCGGTGAAATAGAAGCAATGAAACGCTGTATAGAGAATGCCTCCGCTGCCCAGTTAATAAGGGCCAAGATCGCTTCCCGCGCATATCCCTCTCTTCTATAATCTGAGAAGATCCTATATCCAAGTTCTACCGCGTCCTTCATATACGGCTTCTCTGCATCGTGATCCGGACTACCGTGAAAACGAATCAAGCCAATCATCTTCTTTTCACTTTTTAGTATAATCCCCCTGGACGCCCAAGGTTTATATTCCGGGTCTTCGCGTAGCAGGTGATGGTCTCTTTTCAGGACGCCAAGGTCGCTAAAGAACTCCTCCGGGATAGCAGCATGTAGTAGCTGTTGAGCTGCTGCAAGATCGTTATTAAGACAAGCGCTGGTGACTTCATCTCCGAGTAGTCGCAGTATCAGGCGTGGGGTAATGATATCATTTATCGCTTCAGGCATGCAATATAGTTTTCAGTCAAGTTGTATCTCAAGTCTTCTTTTCTTAATGTCGATGTCCAACCAATCAACTTCCTCCGGGTCAGGAATGCATTCTTTAATATCCAGATTCCTTGCGTGCCTGCTAAGCGCCTTGTTCCCCAGCTTCAGCACCAGTTCATATTCTGATTGCCCATCTTTACCAATAAATGCTTTCAAAGTGATCTTCCTGCTATCATGTATAGATTTTTGAGAATAGCTATGGCCGGTCGCAAAGGGTAGAACACCATCACACCAAAAGCCTTTTATTTCTTCATTGTTTGAATGCTGAAACGCCTTGCAGATTTCATATTCTAAAAATTGATAAAAGTCCTGATCTAACATTGATGCTGTATTTATAGGGATATTGTATGCACACACACCAAATCACTCCTGCCGTAGAGTAATCGCTGGATTTGACATTGCAGTACGATAGGTTTGTATACCTATAGTGAGCACACCGACTAATGACAGGCACCCCAGGCAGGCGGCATAGATTGTAATACCTGGCGTGGCCCGATAAGTAAAAATATGCAGAAATAACGAACCCAGGAAACCTCCCAGGGGCAAACCAATGACCGCTGCTATGAGGATCAGTTTTATAAAACTCCAGGATAAAAGGCGCATAATCTGTCCTACTCCCGCTCCCATCACTTTACGTATGCCTACTTCCTTTGCCCGCTTCTCTGTATTATGTGTCACTACGCCCAGCATACCAAGAGCCGCTATCACAAAGACGATAAAGATAATCACGCCAAACAATTTAAGGTCCTCATTTTCCATGTAATGATCATACATCTGTTGCTCATACCAGCTATATATAAAAGGTTCATAGGGATATAATCGCTTCCAGATACCCTGTAGAGAGGCTACCAGCAGTTGTTGTTTAGTACCATCCTGTACTGACAATGAGAGCGTTTTAAAGGCATGGGGATCATATTGCAACACTAAAGGTGTGACTGGCATCTCATACCGCATAAAATTGAAATTTTTCACCACTCCGGCTATGATCATTTCACTGCTATCGAGAACGATGGTCTGTCCGATGCTACTCCGGGCGTCCTTCAGTCCCAACGACTGTACGGCCTTTTCGTTGATCACCACAAAGTGGCCTTTAAGAGTATCAGCATTATTCCCCGGCAGGTTATTGCCAGCTACAAAATTAAGCCGCATGTTACGAATAAAGGCAGCATCTACGGCATATTTATACGCCTGCAACTGCTCCATGCCGGCTTTGATGCGATCATTCTGTGTGATCATTACCCGTTCTGCCCCTTCACTCAAGAGAGCAGAGGCAGCGCCTACACTATTAACGCCCGACAACTTAGAGATCTCATTGCTGAGCAGACGGTAAGTATTATGATCTGTCAGCGGGATATTAAGAATGTTCTTCCTGTTGAAGTTGTCATTGTCCGTAGCCATATAACGGAACTGGCTATACATCACAACGGTAACCACCATAAATACCAGCGAAACGACAAACTGGATCACGATCAATGCCTTACGAAAGCCCATTTTTCGAACCCCCATAGTATCAAGCGCTCCCCTGAGCATAGTAACGGGTTTACCATACGATAAAATCCGCGCGGGCGTTATACCTGCTACCAGGCCAGTGAAAAGCGTAAAACCAATAAATGCCAGCCACAGACCCACAGGATGTTGTACTTCCCAGGTTAGCCAGCGGGCATAGATAAATGATTTCATCACCTGTAAGAGCACGAAGCCCACTATCAGTGCACAAAAAGCCAATAGCACGCTCTCCATCAACAACTGTAGCACCAACTGCCAGCGTGCGGCGCCTGCCACTTTCCGTACACCTATCTCCCTGACCCTGCTCAGGGAACGGGTGAGTGTAAGATTGGTATAATTAAATATCGCCAGCGATATTATTACCAGCATCATGATAATATTTACCAGGACCTTAAACCAGGGCTCTACCCCGGGATTATTCATCAGACCCTGAAAATCCGGTGAGATCCTGCTCACAAGCTGTCTCCGGAAACGTAGCTCTTTAATACCCCTGAAATCCACATTCTTCTTGTTATCCGCCAATACCTGTTCCAGCATACCGTCCAACCTGGTAGATGGAATCCCCTTTTGCAGGAGCACATAAGTGTATGCATTATAACTAAGCCAGTCTTGCTGGTTAACTGTAGGATTAAGCAAGGGATAGGTAGCCATCGACACTACCAGATCTGCATCCAGATGGCTCTGCTTTGCCTTCAGCGGGGCAAATACGCCTGTAACGGTAAAGGCGCCCAGATCTTTATGCTCAAGTACTCTACCGATGGGATCAGCATCCCCAAAGAATCTTTCTGCTGTTTCGTGAGAGAGCACCACCGTATAAGGCTCGATAGCAGGTTTGCCCTTCTCCAAAGGAAAACCGAAGAGCTGAAAATAACCGGGGCTAACGTAAAGCCCCCATGCTGACAATGACTCTATCCGGTTACTGAAGCTACCTCCAAAGCCATAGATCACCTGTGCCATTTGCTCAACACCACTTTGTTCCTGCAATAGTTTAGGACCTAAGGGTAAGGGCGTGGAGGCCAATGGGAACGTTTTGCCTTCTTTGTTGGTGACATCTGTAAGAATGCGGTAAGTGCGGTCAGGATAAGGATGAAAGGAATCTTTCTCAAAACTGGCCTGTATCTGTATGATAATCAGCAGGCACATAGCCATAGCCAGGCCCAGTCCGATGATATTAATCAGCGAAAACAACCGGTGTTTCCATAAATTGCGCCAGGCGATATTAAAATAGTTTCTTAACATAGTTACTTCCTAATTAAAATAGTTTCTTAACATAGTTACTTCCTATTTTCAAACTCCGATGAAGAATTAATAGCAGCTAAGTATTGAATGGACTTATCCACCACAGATAATATCTGGCTATGTGGCAAGCTAAGAAGATGCCTGAATATAAGATAATGATGGTTAATTATTTAATAATTCACACCGCATAAATGTGTCCGGTTTCGGGACAAATGATGTTCAGTGACGAACATTCGGGTCCGACTAAGCCTATATATGTTTTACTACATTGCTAAATAGTCATGGAATGCATGGTCAACTGCTGTTATTATTGATACGCTCATAGTACAGCGCTGGAACAATTCTTGTAACGGTACTCACATCCCCACATTTAAATCACAGTCCCCATGAAACAAACCCGAGACAGTATCAAAGACATATGGGGTGAGCGCACTCCATATTACGGCAACTGGCCCGTTCGTGTAGATGCGAAAGTGGACGTTGAACCTGAGCGTTGGGTGCAATCGGCCTGTGTACTTTGTTCCAACGGTTGTGGTATGGATATCGGTGTAAAGGACGGCCGGATAGTTGGAGTTCGGGGGCGTGCAACTGACCCTGTTAACCATGGCCGCCTGGGTCCGAAAGGATTGCATGGCTGGATGGCGAATAACAGCAGAGACAGGCTTACACAACCAATGATCAGAAAAGGCGATGAACTCGTAGCTGTCAGCTGGGATGAGGCAATGAATTTCATTGTTCAGAAATCAAAAGACCTTATAAAAGAGCATACCGCTCTAAGCATCGGTTTTTATACCTCCGGCCAACTTTTCCTCGAAGAATATTATACGTTGGGGGTCATTGGCAAAGCTGGCCTCGGCACACCGCATATGGATGGCAACACCCGGCTTTGTACAGCCACCGCGGCTGCAGCCCTAAAAGAATCTTTCGGGAGTGATGGGCAACCAGGTTCTTATACCGATCTGGATTACGCAGCAACGATCTTACATTGTGGTCACAACATCGCCTCGCAACAAACAGTATTATGGATGCGCATACTGGACCGGTTAGCGGGACCCAATCCGCCAAAACTCATTGTTATAGATCCCCGTGATACCTTTACCGCACAAAAGGCCACTGTACACCTGGCCCCCCGGATAGGCACCAATATGGCCGTAATGAATGGATTGCTGAACCTGATCATTCAGGCCAATGCCATTAATGAAGCGTACATCAATGCCCATACCATAGGCTTTGAAGAGCTGAAGCATACCGTTTCGACATATACGCCTGAAAAGGTGGAAGCGATCAGCGGCGTTCCCGCTGGTAAATTACAGGAAGCAGCCGATATCCTTTGTAAAACTGATACACTCGTCTCTACCGTTTTACAGGGCTTTTATCAATCAATGCAGGCCACGGCAGCTTCTGTGCAGGTAAATAACATTCACCTGATCAGAGGCCTTATAGGCCGTGACGGCTGCGGTATTTACCAGATGAACGGCCAGCCTACAGCCCAAAACACGCGTGAAACAGGCGCCGATGGAGACCTTCCGGGATTTCGAAACTGGGGCAACGAAGAACATATAAAAGAGCTGGCGCAGTTATGGAACGTAGAACCGGCAGTTATTCCGCATTGGTCGCCGCCCACGCATGCTATGCAGATCTGGCGTTATGCTGAAACCGGCAGTCTGAAAATGTTATGGATCAGTGCTACCAATCCTGCAGTATCGCTTCCGCAACTGGAAAGGATCCGAAAGATACTTGATCAGAAGAACTTGTTTAAAGTGGTGCAGGACGCGTTCATGACCGAAACAGCGCAGTATGCCGATGTAATATTGCCAGCAGCGATCTGGGGTGAAAAAACCGGTACATATACGAACGTCGACCGCACGGTACACATATCGCATAAGGCAGTTGAGCCGCCTGGAGAAGCGCGTGCTGATCTTGACATCTTTCTTGACTATGCACAGCGCATGGATTTTCAGGACAAAGACGGAGCGCCGCTGATCAAATGGAGGACACCCGAAGAAGCGTTTGAAGCATGGAAAAAATGCGCCTCGGGCCGACCCTGTGATTATACAGGATTAAGTTACGCAAAGCTCAGCCTGCACGACGGCATACAATGGCCATGTAATGAACAACACCCTGAAGGCACAAAACATTTGTACAAAGAGGGGATATTTAATACCGGCATTACGTATTGCGAAACATATGGCCATGACCTGGATACAGGCGCGGCCAACACCCAGGATCAATACAAACTGTTTGATCCGAAAGGGAAGGCAATACTAAAAGGTACGGATTACCAGCCCCCACACGAGCAACCCGACGAAGAATATCCGTTTATGTTAACAACGGGTAGGCTGGTGTATCATTTTCATACCCGCACCAAAACCGGTCGCAGCAAAGAGCTCAACGATGCTGCACCCGATGCTTTTGTTCAAATGTCGGAAGCTGATGCATCAAAAAATGGATTTTCTGAAGGGGATATGGTAGAGATCATTTCAAGATGGGGCAAAGCGATTCAACCAGTGAAGATCGGAGGTGTCCTGCCCGGTGAACTTTTCATTCCGTTTCATTATGGTTATTGGGACGATCCGGATCGTGTGCGTGCGGCAAATGAATTAACAATTACCGAATGGGACCCTATAAGCAAACAGCCACACTTTAAGCATACAGCAGTGAAAGTAAGAAAGTATGAACAGGGAATCTTAGACAAGGCAGCAACACTGATTAAAGATGTAAAAGATTCATTTAATAGTTAATTGGTTATGCACATCGGGAATTATATCGATATGGTCCATAGAGGTCAGCAAGACCTCGCCCAGGCCTTTATCAAAGTAAGCGAACATCATGGTCATGAACCAGATATTAAATCAACCTGCATACTGCTTGCGGGTTGGTCACGCCAGCTGATGGAGAAGATAAAACCATTTGCCGAAAAATACGGTGAAGAGAAGAACAAGGAACCAGACAAACTGATGCGTGATCTATTTGAAGGACCAAGAAAAGGCTCAATGGCATTGTTGCGCGACCTACAGGACCTTTGGCTATTGGCCCGGGAAGCACAGGTGGCCAGCATCATCCTGGAGCAGGCTGCTTTTGGATTAAGAGATAAAGAATTAATCACGGTATGCAACGATATCAACGGTTTTTCAAAAAGACAAATATCCTGGCTACTTACGCGAATGAAGGCTATTGCAACGCAAACATTGATCGCAGCCGAATAATGATCAAAACTAAAACTAACCAGGTATTTAAGGCCCCCAGCTAAATTACTATTCCCGCTTCACTAAATGCAATCTTTACTTTAGGAGGGGCGTACCTGGTGGTATTTCACGGTACAAGCCCCGGGGGGCTTAAAATAAAACCAGGTACGTCCCTCCTTCCCCCGACGAGCTAATATCAATTTTATTCCCTATTTTACCCAACGCCATTCCATTATCCAGTCCCGGATATTACCAGGTATGTGAGTAAACAATTTAAAGATGAAACTAAATCTCCTATTATTAATAGTCCCCTGTTGGTTGGCAACAAAAGGGAGAAAATAGGAGTCAGCAATTTTTCGTCTTAAATTTAATATTGAAAGAAATAATTGATTTCAGCGATGGTCTTTCGTTGAAAGTACACGAAACCAATAAAATTTCCTCCGGGAAAAATTAATGTCCCCGTCCTGGACCTTAAATCGTAATTCAGGTATAAAAACATTCAAACATGAAAGACTTCTTACTGATTTACAGAGCAGATTACGGCGTAGTTGCCAATGCCTCACCCGAAGAAATGCAGACTCGTACCCAGAGCTGGATGGACTGGATCGCAGGTCTTGCCGCTCAGAATAAGTTAACTGACCGTGGAAGCAGGCTGATGCCCCAGGGTAAAATCATGAAAAACGAAGAGATTATTTCGGACGGACCATTCGCCGAAATTAAGGAATCTATTATGGGCTATTCGGTCATAAAGGCAGATTCTACGGAAGAAGCAGTCCAACTGTCTAAAGGATGTCCCATTTTCAAGGTAGGCGGCACCGTAGAGCTACGGGAAATTAATGCGATGTAATGGAACTCTTACCACATTTATTCCGGACAGAGTACAGCAAAATTGTTGCTGTACTCTGTCATTCCTATGGCCTTGACCATATTGAGATCGCGGAAGACATTGCCAGTGAGACTTTTCTTAAGGCAGCTGAGGTATGGAGTAGTAAAGGACTGCCTCCCCATCCTACCGCCTGGCTATATACGGTGGCAAAGAATCAAACGAAGGACTATTTTAAGCGTCAGGCCATTTTCAATAATCGGGTCAAAGGAATGCTGGAGACCGAGACTAGTCATCCGGTAGAAGCGATTGAATTCACTGACGCACTGATTGCCGACAGCCAGCTAGCTATGATCTTTTCCGTTTGCCATCCGGGTAATGCTCCGCAGTCGCAGATCTGTCTTGCCCTTCAGATACTCTGCGGTTTTAGTGTGGAAGAAATTGCCGGTACTTTCCTGACCGGCACAGAGACTATTAAGAAACGCTTACATAGAGCAAGGACTACCCTTCGCAATAATCAATTTCAAATCAGGGACCTTACTGAAACAGCCATACAATCGAGGTTAGATACGGTTTTAAAGACTATATACCTGCTCTTTAACGAAGGCTATTTTTCCCGGACAGGCAATCAGGCCATCCGTAAAGACTTGTGTTCAGAAGCTGTACGACTGGCCGTCTTGCTGGCGGAACATCCTATTACCAATACCCCACAGGTGAATGCCTTACTCGCACTTCTTTATTTTCAAAGCTCACGGCTTGATGCCAGGATCAATGATCAGGGCGAAGCGATCCTTTTCAATCAGCAGGACAAAAGCTCCTGGAATCAGGGCTTCATTGATAAAGGAAATCATTTTCTGATATTGGCCTGTCAGGGGAACCAACTTTCAAAATATCACCTCGAAGCCGCGATTGCTTACTGGCATACTACGCCAAACGACACCGATAAATGGCAGCATATTTTCTATCTCTATGACCAGCTGTTGCTGATTGATCAGTCGCCGATGGTGGCGCTTAACCGGGCTTTCGTGGTGTCCAAACTGTGGGGACAAGACAAAGCTATTCAGGAAGTAGAGCAACTTGCCCTGCATGATAATAGTCATTACCATTCCCTCCTTGGCTATTTATACGCCGGAATAAATACGACTGTAGCCATTAGCCACTACAATACGGCGATCGCATTGAGCAAATCCCGTATGGAAAAGCAGACGCTTGCTAAAGCCATAAAGCAACTGCAGGATACACGATAACCTGATTTCCTGAGCATTTTCCATTCGCTCTCCCTATATTATTATATTTTGTAAATTAGTACAGACAAAAAAGCTAATACCCCAATTCTTCACCAATACCCCAAACATTTCGTGGTACCTACGAAATGTTCAATAAATCAAATAAGCTTATGAAACAGCGTTATCTAACATTCATTTCAGCTTTACTCTTCTTTGCCTGCAATAACAGCACTAAGACAAAAGAAAAGCAGTCGTCTGATAAAAAGTCGCAGACTATTTCCTGTTACACTTCCAGCATAACGGACAAAGACTGGTATACATCAGGTACTAAAGCGCCCAGGTTTAGTGGATTGAAAGGAATTGATTTCAAGATTTCAACGACCAATCAGGAAGCACAGGAATATTTCAACCAGGGAATGATGCTGGCTTATGGCTTCAACCATGCAGAAGCGGCGAGGTCGTTTTATGAAGCCACCCGCTTAGATTCTACCTGTGCCATGGCTTATTGGGGCTATGCCTATGTACTGGGACCTAATTACAATGCAGGAATGGAAGAAGATAACTTTCAACGTGCCTACGAAGCCACACTCAAAGCACAATCGCTTTCCCTAAAGAGTACACCAAAAGAAATTGCGTTGATTAAAGCACTCACTTCCCGGTATGCAAAGGTGCCTCCTGCTAATAGAAACCCTTTGGATATTGCCTATGCAGCAGCCATGAAGAAGGTATATGAGCAGTATCCTACCGATCCTGACATCGGAGCGCTTTATGCAGAATCGTTAATGGATATCCATCCCTGGGATTTGTATGACAAGAAAACAAAAAAGCCGCGTGCCTGGACTCCGGAATTGCTCTCCGTACTGGAACACCTCATAAAAATCAATCCTGTGCATCCCGGGGCACATCATTTCTATATACATGCACTTGAGACCTCTGCTACTCCTGAAAAAGCAATGGCCAGTGCACAATTGCTGGACACCTTAGTACCCGCCGCAGGACATCTGTTGCATATGCCTTCACATGTTTATATTAACACCGGCGACTATCACTTAGGTTCTATTTCCAATATTCGCGCTGTGGAGGCTGATAGTGGTTACTCTACCGCATGTCATGCGCAAGGGGCCTATCCGCTGGCCTATTATCCGCATAATTACCATTTCCTGGCTGCGACAGCTACACTTGAAGGCAATTCGGAATTAGCCTGGATGGCGGCAAAGACACTGCAACAGCATACCTCAGAAGATATCATGCGATTGCCTGGATGGGGTACATTGCAGCATTATTATACCATCCCGTATTACATCGCTGTAAAATTTGCTAAGTGGGATACTATTCTTTCCCTCCCCTCTCCGGCAAAAGATCTCGTATATCCACAGGCAATCTGGCATTACGCAAGAGGAATGGCGTTTTTGGGAAAGAACAATATTCCTGAGGCTCAAAAGGAGATGAACAGCCTGGGGGCATTAGCCACCGATACCACACTACAAGACATTACTATCTGGAATATTAATACTACGGCAGACCTTGCACAAATTGCAGCGAAAGTACTCTCAGGAGAAATAGCGGCAAAGCGAAATCAGCTGGATACGGCTGTTTCGTTGCTTAAAGAAGCGGTTGTTATTGAAGATAACCTGAATTATAATGAGCCTCCTGACTGGTTCTTCTCGGTTAGGCATCATTTGGGAGCGGTACTGCTCAAAGCTGGAAAGTATAGTGATGCTGAGAACATTTATCGACAGGATTTACAAACATGGCGGAAAAATGGTTGGGGGTTGATAGGGTTGTATAATTCGTTAATGCTTCAGAAGAAAAGTGATGAGGCAAGAAAGGTTAAATCTGATTTTGATGTAGCGTGGCAATATGCGGATGTGAAGATTGGATCTTCGTCGAGTGTGATAGAGTAGTAAATACTTAGTCTAATAATATAGCTTAATAAAAAAGGTGTTCTCTTTGAGCACCTTTTTTCAATACATGCATGTACAAACACCATTACGTCAACACGAGGATATAAAAAATCTCCCAAACCCTGTACTTAACAGATTTAGCACCATCCATTAAAATAAAAATTGAGTATCCAAAAAATCATTTATTTTCGCGACTGCGGTAGCAGGTCAGTTCTACAGTTCCAACTTTACATTATCAACCTGTTACCTATCCCTGTCATGTAGGCCCACCCGGATAAAGATATTACTGCATCGGAATTATTCACTAAACAGCCGAACAAATCCACGGATTACGGCAGTATACAACACAACATTACCTACCCGTTAAAAAAGCAACCGATGACTTTTACGGAGTATGAAATCAAAATCCTGAACGAGGTATTCGATCAGATATCAGAGAGCGCACCAGCACAGTTAGACACAACGGCCATCATCTCCAAATATCGGCTTTCACCCCGCACATTTGTGCGGGCGTATAAAAAGCTGTTTGGTAAAACGCCCTCACAACATCATCATGAAGTAGCCATGCTTTATGCCAAAGAGCGCATAAAAGAAGGTGTACAAATCAAAACTGTAGCCCGCGAACTTGGTTATCATGACATAGCCAACTTCTCAAGAAAATTTAAAAGGGTAATTGGCTACCCGCCGTCAAAAGTAACACTGTAGAAGGTTTCAAATAAGACGGCGCTGCATAAATGCAGTATTTGTCATAATTTGACAACAGATTTTTGATTGTTAGATCAAAAACTCCGTTTAGCTTTACAATGGAAATAAGAGCTAACCACGATTTACGAAGTAACCCATAGCCACGGAATCAAAATAACTGACTTTCTAAAGGGGGATTTTTGCTTTTTCATAATTATCACTTAAGATCTTTCTTAACCAAGGAAGACGGGGAGACGACTGCTGGGACATTAGAGGGCATTCTTCAGAGGGTCAACGAGGAGGATGCCCGACCAGCAAATTATTAACTTATAGTATTCAGTTTATGAAATTGTTCGCATTTGCATCATGGTTGATGGTGATAACCCTTTTTGCCTGTAAAAGAAATTCAATGGCCGTATTGCCTGACTTTAGCTTTCGACTAGCAGACAGCTCCACGGTTCTGAAAACTAGTGACATACCATCGGGAAAAACCATCGTCGTGATCCTTTTCGAAGCTGATTGCAGCGGTTGTCAGCAGACGACCGACAGCTTACTTCAAAATATCAACAAGTTAAAAGATGTTCAGTTTTACTTCCTCAGTACAGAACAGCTTTCCCAGGTTACATTGTTTCGCGATTACTATAAATTGTCTAAATATTCAAACATTACTGTTGGTCAGGATCACAAGAATTTTTTGCCCACATACTTTAAATCACATGGAACACCACAAATAGCACTGTACAATGCCGAAAAGCAACTTCAAGGTATTATTAACGGAAAACCGAACATCAACTTGCTGATCGAAAAAATCACCAGTATTCACTAATTGAACAAACCATGAAAAAGCGCACAGTTAATATTATCTGTTATACCTTATTCGCCCTATTTGTTTACGCTGCACTAAGCAAACTATTCACGTTTAATACCTATATATACGATCTAAAAAGGTCAGCCTACATCGGAAAATTTTCTTGGTTGTTGTCCTACGCTTTACCGGCTTTGGAACTAACCGTCGCGGTCACTTTGCTAATTGACCGAACAAGAATTCTGGCTTTATATGCGTCTGCAGCGTTGATGTTTCTATTTACGTTGTACGTAGGAATTCTATTAAAGACAGTTGATTACGAACCTTGTACCTGTGGAGCATTGATCAGAGAACTCACCTGGAAACAACATCTGTGGTTTAATACTTTCTTTACGTTATTAGCCTTAGTTGGAATACTACTAGAGCGAAAGATTGTAAATAATACCGGCGATAACTCCAGACAATCATTCAAACCAAGCCTTTAAACTCTTTGCGCAATATTTCACCTTAACATGTAAAGGCACAAACATTTTTTCACTATTAAAACAAAAGAACATGAATCGTTCAAAAATTTTTATCGGTTTGACCATTGCACTTTTTATGGGTGCAGCTGCTTTCGCTAATGACAACAATTCTAAAAGAGCGACAGTCTGGTACTTGAATGGATCAACTTGTACTAGCATAACAGAAACAGTATGTAACGGTGGTACGGTTGACTGTAAGGGAACACAGACTGCTGATAACGGCAAACAGCTGTTTGACGCTGATGACTGTCAGGTTAAATTGAAAAAAAGTTCATAACTAGTTAAACATGGCTAGCTGGAATTGCTGGCTAGCCATATTCACACTATGACTATTATCAATCAGAAAGCCTAATTGACTCAAGTTCCTTTGTACCTGTCACTATCCTTAAACCAAACTTCTCTAACTGTCTTTCAATATCCTTTTCATCAACCATATTGGCTTTCAAATCAATGTTAATATTTACATTCATTCCCGTATTGTTAAAAATTGGTAAATCCAACTTTAGCAAAAAGGAAAGGTGTTTTACAAGTTCATCAATAGGCCTATTGGACAACAACATATTATCATACGTAAAATTAATGCTATCGATGCTGCCCTTTTCCGCGATTAGGTTATCAAACTTTTTTCTATCCCCAATTTCAAGAAGGTATACCGGAACCTCTTGCTTCTTTACTGAAACATTAAATCCAAAGTAATTTTTAAGATCAGATTGCATAACTGCCATCAGATAACTTACTGTCGACCTTTCCTTTGGAACGGTCAGGCTGTATGCGTAAGTTTTCTTGTTTGCGTTAACAAAAGCTGATGAGTCTTTTAGATCCAGAATAAGCTCCCCGCTATATTTAGAATAGATTTCCTCATCCCATATATCCCAATCATCCACTCCGAAATATGCAACCCTATAAAGTGATGTCAGAGTATATCTCAGGCATTCAATTCTACCATTGTCGATTTTTGTAGCCCTTTGACCAAACAATCTTGTTATTCTTCCGTATGGTGTTTCACTATCGCTTACTTTTAATAGGGATCTAAATAAATAACTGGTATCATATCCACCATTGGCCATGTTGCCATTTGTTAGAAAGGGAATATTTCTGTTGTATTTGTTTTTTCTCTCAAACTCTGTTTTTGAATAATATTTCTCAAAAAATGTATCATTGCCCTTAATCAGGGAAATAAGTTGACTGGCTGTTATTGTAGTAGTTACCGCTTTAACTATTCCTTGCGGATCAATGATCAGAATCTGAGGCACAGCATACATATCGTATTTTAAGTATAAGATACTGTCAAATGCTGTTGTTATTTGGAAATGATGTTTCTTATCGAGGTGTGCGTATAAGTCTTTTATTCTTTTCTCATCTGCTTTGTTGGATTTGCCAGCATACGGTTTAGTAGCCCCAACCATAATAATCTTAACATTTTCTTTAAAAGCGCGGTCTAATGAATCCATTTTGGGAAAGCTTGCAATACATGCAGTACAAGAAGTTGTCCAGGTGTCCAATATTAACCATTTACCTCTAAAATCGTAAATCGATGCAGATTTGCCGTTATAGTTCACTATATCCGTAAACATATGGTTTCGTATCGTATCACCGGCTTGGGGGTAATACGCATTCATTTGAGCTGAGCCATTGAAATAGAGTGCACTCATAAATGTGATCAGCAAAATTAGTTTCATTACCATCTCTTAATTATAGCCAGTGTTTTGTGTAAGATTAGGATCGTTCCCAATTTCTGCTTGTGGTATAGGCCACAATTGTTTAGTAGCATTCCATATCGCACCTTTTGAAGGCGCAACGTCTGTCATAACAGCATCTAATGTTTTTGTGCGTTTTAAATCCAGCAAACGATGCCCCCATTCCGCGAATAGTTCTCTTTGCCGTTCCTTTAAAATCGCAATTAAAAGATTGTCCTTACTGATGGTAGGGTTTGTTGAAGCTATCGGGGGAATTCCTGCCCTTTCCCGGATTTTATCTAAATCGGATATTGCACCGTTGAGGTCATTTTGCTGAGCCCTTGCCTCAGCCCTGATTAAGTATTGCTCAGCCAAACGAAGAACAACAGTATATTCGGTCACATCTGCGGAGTTGTCAACCTTATACTTATAAGGGAAGTAATAATCTTTACTAGGAGTCATTGATGCATCTGTGTACGTCCCTATCCAAAGGTCTTTTCTTTTGTCTCCAGCATCAAACGAATTAACAAGTTGGGAACTGACTGTAGTTGACTGCCGAAGATCGAACTGGGGAACACCTGTCAAAATAAAAAAAGATCCTTCATAGGTATTGATATTGCCAGTTGGCGTTGGTTTCGCCAATTGCCAGATTGCCTCCCGACTAGCTATTAAAAAAACCTGATTTAATGGTTCAAGAGAATAAACATCGCTATTTTCAATAAGTAATGTGGCCTGTTCCGCAGCAGCAGTATAATTGCCAACATATAAATAAGTTCTAGCCAGAAGTGCGGTGGCAGTGGCTTTATTAGGTCGGACACGATCATTAACTGTACTTATACTGTTTGCGCCAACATAGTTTTCATTTAAACTTGATTGCGCGATGACCAGGTCTGAAATAATCCGATCATACACCTTAGAAACTGGAGATCTTGAAATTGTTTCATTATGGGAATAATTTGTTGTTGTTACCAATGGAATATCTCCATAAAGGTTAACTAAATAGAAATTCCAAAAGGCTCTGATAAATATTGCCTCAGCCATTACTTGCTTTTTTACCATGCTGTTCAATGATTTCGAAGCCATGCAACCCTCATAAATGGAATTTGCTTGATAAATAAACTTATAGCCAGATGACCAGATTTCATTTGTTACTGCGTCTGATGCACGCAATCCATTTTGGTATACTGGTCTATTTGGAACATACACTGTATTTAATTCATCTCCATAAAGACCCGTATATAAAGCCAGAAGAAAAGGGGGCATATTTTGCTCAACCATCGATGTATACAGACCAGATAAAGCAGCATTCGCTGTTTCATCCCGTTGAAAAACATTTTCCGTAACCAATAATGTAGCCGGTGGATCAAGTTCTACAAACTTCCTGCATCCAATATTAAATAAAAATGCTATAATGCAGACTATAAAAGCTTTAAAGTGTTTCATGACTCGGATTTAAATTAATCTTATCAAAATGTCAATTGAATACCAGCAATAAGTATTCTCAGTGGCGGAAGGACAAAAGAGGACGAAGATGCAACTTCAGGATCTAGTCCTTTATAACTGGTGATGGTAAATAAATTTTGCCCCTGCAAATAAATTTTTGCGCTTTGCATTTTTAGGAGATTCTTATATCTTTCAGGTAGATTCCACGATAAGGAAACATTTTTTAAACGTATAAAAGAGGCATCAACTATAGTTGCATCACTTTGAGTATATAATGTGTATGCTAACGCAGCATCAGTATCATAACTTTGAGTGAATTTTTGATAGCCGGCCGAAACCTTTTCATTTTGTAAGACTGAGTTGAGCTGATTAGGTTGATCACTCAATATCCCAGGTGCGGAACCTGTCAATAATGCATGCCCGACTTGTTTTACAAACTGAACAAAAAACTCCAATTGAAGTCTCTTATAACTAAAACTATTATTCACACCTCCGAAGTAGCGTTGCCCAATAAATACAGGACTCCGATCAGATTCATATGTGATCTGACCATCCTTATCAACATCTTCAAAACTGTAAATATTCGTTATTGGGTCCACACCTGTATAGTGGTACATGAAACTCAACGATAATGGCTGTCCTAATACATAACTTTGAGAATAGCTTGAATTTTTAAGATTGGGATATGATAATAGCTTGTTTCTCGGGATGCTCAAATTAACCGAAGTAGTCCAGCTAAAATCTCTAGCCTGAATGTTATTGGTATTAAGGTCAAACTCAGTTCCTCTGTTTTGAATCACGGCAGGTAAATTAGCCTGAACACTATTGAATCCAGTTACATTAGGTAACCCATACTCTACCAATTGATTGCTTGTGCGGTTTTGATACCAGCTTATATTCAGCAAAATCCTATTATTTACAAAACCGGACTCCAATCCAAGTTCCAATTTCTTAACTGTTTCCCAGCTATAGTCGGGATTAGTCAAAGAGGTAGGTATCACAGCTGCCGTTCCTTGATAAGCAAAACCATTAGACGAATATGTACTTAGAAACCTATAGTCTGATATCTGATCATTTCCAGTTATTCCATAGCTCGCTCGTACTTTACCAAAGGAAATAAATGGTATTCGATCAGCAAATAACCTTTGCTTACTAAAAATCCATCCGACACCTATTGCACCCAGGTCAGCAAATTGCTTGCCGGGTCCAAACCTACTGCTGGCATCCCGTCGTCCCGTCAAATTTATTAAGTATTGCCCCTGATAGTCATATCCGATACGTGCATAAACAGCATTATATCGATAGCGAGTCTCTGTATATGCTAACGTTCTAATTGTTGTAGCCGCAAGTATATTATTAACTAAAGCTGGCGATGAAAATCCAGATGCTGATTGAAAAAGGGAGTTTTGGTCATTTTGCTGTAATGTCCCACCAATCAAGGCCTCTAGTTTACCCTTTCCGAATACCCGAACATAATTTAGAGACGGTTCAATTATCCATGTTTTGACCCTAGTACCACCGAAAGAATTTCTCCGTTGGCTAGGCCTTACTACCACATCGGGATTATAATTTGAAAATGGTGTTATGGTCGATGAATTTGATTTAATGTCTATGTATCCCAGTCTTGCATTAATCGACAAACCATCTAGTATTTCATACCCCAAAATGGCTGCACTATTGAGATTATCGGCAACTGTGGTTGATTTTCGAGAGGTAACCCAAAGGGGATTTTCCCAGGTAGAGTTTTGCCAGTTCAAAGAGCCGTCAGAGTTATATAATTTTGGAGTATTAGGCGATAGATTAATGCCATTGGTAAAATCAGCAGCAGGAAGCTGATTATTATCATTTAAATAACTAATTGATATGTTGGTATGAAATTTTTTGTTGTCGCTCTCATGGTTTACATTCAAGTATCCAGATGCTTTCTGATCACGGTATTCACCGGGAAAAACTGTTGATTCTCTACGATATGTTCCGCCAAATATAAACTGGGTACCCACGTTCCCTCCCGATATATTCAATCGTCCAGTTGTAATGTTTGCTGTATTTCCAATTAAGACTCTTTGCCAATCTGTGTACTGGTTTAGATCGCCCCATTTACCGTTTAGGTCATAGTCAGTTTCAGTCGGTGCACTTATGCCATCATTAAGCAACGCCTGCCTTCTCATAGCAATATATTGAGGTGTCTTCATCAGATCTATCTTATTTGACACCTTTCCAACTCCACTGTTCACATCGATGGTTACTTTACCCCTACCTTGTTGTCCCTTTTTTGTTGTGATCAAAATCACGCCGTTTGCACCGCGAGAACCGTATATTGCTGTCGCATCGGCATCCTTTAAAACCTCAATCCGGTCAATATCATTCAATGAAAGGTATGCAAAAGGACTTAAGTCTCCTGCAGCACCTCCTAATACTGTTTCACCTGTAAAACTAATATGTGGATAAGGGACACCGTTTACGATATAAAGTGGGTTATTAGCATCTAGTCTGAGACTATTTTGCCCTCTTAATTTCACATTCACCTGCGCCCCTGCGACACCAGAACTTTGCGAAATATAAAGCCCTGGCACTTGTCCTTCCAGAGCAATTAGTGGATCACTAACAGGATTTTTTTCGAGATCTTTTGCCTGAATTATACTAACATTTCCGGTATTTAACTCTTTAGTGGTAGTATAATATCCCTTGTTAATCACCACCTCATTAAGATCAGACGTCGAGCTTTCAAGCCCGATAGTCATGAATGTTGATCCTGCCTTAACGGAGAGAGCCCTATAACCGACGTAAGATACTTGAACAGTTGTACCCGCATCAACATCTGCTAATTCAAATTCTCCTTTATCATTAGTGATTGTAACCTTTTCTCCTGCCTTCACAGAC
The DNA here is from genome assembly GCF_900102545.1 of Chitinophaga filiformis. Classification (GTDB taxonomy): domain Bacteria; phylum Bacteroidota; class Bacteroidia; order Chitinophagales; family Chitinophagaceae; genus Chitinophaga; species Chitinophaga filiformis. The sequence continues at coordinate 1,170,539 of NZ_FNBN01000002.1, forward strand.
GCACCCGCTAAGGGACGGCCGTCCTGATCTACTACTTTCCCACGAATCGTAATACTCTCAATTGCTTCCACCACCTTTTCCGAAAGACTGTGAACTGCTTTACTCTTAACCAATATCGCCCCATCCTGCACCACATAACTAAACGGCTGCCCCTTAAACACCGCCTCCAACGCCTCCTCTAACTCAACATTCTCCACCCTCACACTTACCGGCTTCGCATCCCTCAATATATCAGACGTAAACATAAAATAATGCCCCGTCTGTTTCCTTATCTGCTTCATCACCTCCTGTAAAGAAGCATTCGTCACAGAAAGACTTACCTTCTGTGAATATCCACTAGCTGATACATTCAAACTGATAATTAAAATAGCAATGAACAGTTTCATGACAAGCACGTACTTTAGCAATGTCTGGCGTTTGCGCCTTTTGCCATACGGGTCAGGCAACGGCAAGCCATTGACATGAATCAATAATTTCATAACTTTGATTTGGTTGGTTGTTGATAATGGTTGATACTAACTTTTATAAGGAACGAACCGTTACCGGAAGGTCTCGACCACTTTCCGGTTTTTTGTGCCTTATATCAAAACACAGGTACTTATTTCTTCATAATTCTACCTTCTTCCAGTTTTAATGCTACATCACTTACCGCTTCAATCTGTTGCAGTACTTTAAGCAGGCTTACCCTCCGGGGTATCTCCCCATAAAATTTGATATCAGGGATGGCTGTATAGTCTACCTTCACGTCATACCAGCGGGCTAATTGCCGTAATACGTCTTTCAAATCTGCGTCATTAAACACAAATAAACCATCCTTCCAGGCAATGGCATCCTCAGCGTTAACCTGCTTGATGCTAAAGCGGTCAGACAATGCTGTTGATTGATCCCCCGGCTTTAAAATGGTTTTTTGAGGGAAAGAAACTGACGATATTTCAATCCTACCCTCCGCCAGCGTAGTCACAGTTGGTTCGCCAGTGTAGCTGGCCACATTAAAATGCGTACCCAGTACTTTCACAGACTGGCCATTGGAGCTGACAATAAAGGGCTTATTAGGGTTTTGCTTAATCTCAAAATATCCTTCTCCACGAAGTTCAACCAGGCGTTCGGATCCTTTGAATTGCACCGGAAACTTCAAACTGCTGGCTGCATTCAGAAACACACGACTACCATCAGGCAAATAAATTTCAAACTGTCCCCCATTAGGTGTCGTAATGGTGTTCATCATCCCTACACCCATCTTAGCATTGTTGTCGGAAATAACATACACCAACTGTCCATTCGCATTTTTAGAGATCGCAACACCAGCCTGCTGTGCCAAAACACCCGCCTTCGCCGCGTCTAATGCAATCTGTTGTCCGTTTGCAAGCGTCAGGGTTGCCCTGTTGCTTCCTGCGGGAGCATCCTCCACTTGTTCACTCATCACCCTTTTAGATCTTTCTTTATTTGCGGACAGAAGATATAGAATACCTCCTATTAACAATATGCAGGCTGCCGCCACTGCAGACCAATACCTTAGTCTTTTTACTTTCTGGCTGGCTGGCACATTCTCCGTCACCTTCGTCCACATCAGGTCCTTTACTATTTCATAGTCCGGATCAGTGTCAGGCACAGGCAAGCTACGTTCCAATTCATTATAAGCAGCCTGTAACAATGCCTGTTCTTCAGCGCTACACCGGCCTTCTTTGAACTTTACTAACAATTCTTTTATCTCCTGTTCCGTCATGATATTACCTTTTTTAAACAGCGTATATGACACTGCCTTTATATATCATACGGTTCAGAAAAGCAAAAGGGATACAGCAATGTGAAATAATTATTAAATAATTTTCGGCTTATAATAAAAACGGAGGAATAGATATAAAAGAAGTGCCGGGTTATACAAACAATACTGTCAGTTTAGAGCGTAAGATCTTCAGTGCTCTGGTCATTTGGGTTTTAACAGTTCCTTCCGATACATTAATAGCATCAGCAATCTCCTTTCGGGACATATAGCTCTCACGGCTTAATTCAAACACCTCCCGCATCTTTGGAGGCATATCTGCTACAGCCTGTTCAATGCGATGTTTCATTTCATTAGCCAGCACCATTTCATCGGTATCATAACGGCCACACCTATACACCTTCCCCACCGCATCAATATACTTCTGACGGTTTACGCTTCTGTCAAAGTTATCGATTACGCGGTTCCTTATTGCCCGATACAGATATAAATCCAAAGGGGCATGCACGTTAAGCCTGCCCATGCCGGTAAGTAAAGCGGTAAACAGATCCTGCACAATATCCTGCGCAAGTGCATCATCATGCAACATTTTTCGCGCATGCTGGTATAGTAAACCCCAGTAACGAAGATATATTTCTTCCAGTGCTGCCACCTCACCATTGTCAAGCAGCGTTACGAGTTCATTGTCCGTAAGCGTTCCCAAAGCTCCCATCAGTTCTCTTAATTAGCCAGTTACAATAGGGTGATCAAATCTAACTACAGCTTAACTCAATTGAAAAAGCAATGCCATATCATTGCATAGACACAGGTTGAAATTCAGTAAAATCAAGGGAAAAGCCAATATGAATGTACTAATAATAGCCGTAATTAAGAGTTAATGCCACGTTAACAACAAGGGAGTGTATGATGTCACTAATATCATTGCACTTCAAACAAAAAAAGAAGCGCTGCCATCCTTCGCAAGAATAGCAGCGCCTCTTCAAATTCCACATGAGCACATATTACTCCGGCACTCCGATATACTCGTACTTATATGTCTTAAACACACTACCATTACTCCTGTCAATCCATTTCTGTTCAACCGGATAAGGCGTACCTTCAAATAATTTATATTCAAAAGTAACGCCCTTAGGAAGCCAAAGATTGATGCTTGCATTTTCAATATCAATCTGTAACGGATTGTGTTTAGATAAAGTGAATGCAAATGGATACATCTCCTTATACTGCGTTTCAAGGAATGTTCTTGCTATGAAATAATTATTCTTGATCAAAGGCCACAACGGATTCAAGGTTGTATCGTAGGTGTATTTCTCCTTATAGTGATAGTCCCATTTCATGTATTCATTTTCAAAGAAGTCCTCATTGAAGAATTCCTTTAAATCATTTCCTTCCATCGTATAAATAGAATAATTGAATGTAGAGGAATTATTCTGATTGTAAACGGTATCAGGATCTCCGGTGCGAGTAACCTTATCAGGACGAATAATCATCATTTTAGTCCTGACATTTTTTATGGCAGAAAAGATGCTATCAGCCTGATAGGTAATAATTGCCTCACTTATTACTGACTGGCTTCTGAGACTGAATCTGATTTCTTTACCAACCTGTCCGTCAGTATTATACTCATAATCGAACCTGTATGTAGGATTCACTTTGGCCGTATCAGACATGTCGTATTCATAAATACGACCCACTTTTCCGTCGGTACGATATTCAATCTTCGTGGATATTTTACCATTGATATAGATTGCGCTTAAACCTGGGCCTGGCTGGTAAATTGAATCAGCCGGGGTAACACCATCCCCGGAAGTATTACAGGAGACAAACATTCCAGATAATGCATAAACAAAGAACAATGCAATAGGGATACGAATTAATTTCATCATAGTATAGAATATAGGCAGGCGAAGTTATGATAAAAAACGATAAACTGAATACTCCTCTCCCCTGAGCCATCCAGACAAGTAAATTGAGCCACTAAAGAAAACGCCCATCCCCCACAAAAGCTCAACTTTGCATCATACTCTACAAACTAGCAACGATGACAACAATAGCAAAAATGCCACTAGGCAACAACGGACCACTCGTATCTAAAATCGGATTAGGCTGTATGCGGATGTCCCCTGTCTGGGGAAACCCCGGGACTGATGAAACTGAAAGCATTGCCACCATCCAGGCAGCATTGGACAGCGGTATTAACTTTCTGAATACAGGCGACTTCTATGCCAGCGGCCACAACGAACTGCTTGTGGGCAAAGCGATCAAAGGCAGAAGAGACGATGCCTTCATTAGTGTCAAGTTTGGTGGGATCATATACGGAGGGCAGTTCATTGGCCTGGACTTGCGCCCTATAGCCATCAAAAACTTCATCAATTATTCCCTGATACGCCTGGGCATAGATACCATTGATCTTTATCAGCCCTGCAGACTTGACAACAGTGTTCCGATAGAAGACGTGATTGGCACTATCGCCGACCTGATCAAAGAAGGAAAAGTACGTCATATCGGCGTTTCCGAAATCACTGCAGATCAACTACGCAGGGCAAATAGTGTTCATCCGATAACAGCATTGGAAATAGGTTATTCATTGGCAGATCGCCAGATAGAAAGCGACCTCCTTCCTACGGCTAAAGAACTGGGTATAGGGGTTGTAGCATTTGCCAATACGGCTGAAGGACTGCTCACCGGTGACATGAAAGCTCCTCTGCCGGCAAATGCCTACCAAAATCACTTCCCACGTTTCCAGGGAGAGAATCTGAAAAAGAACCTGGAAAAGGTCGAAGTACTAAAGCAAATGGCAAAGCAGAAAGGATACACACCGACACAACTGGCAATTGCCTGGGTGAATGCACAGGGTGATCATATCATGCCATTGGTAAGCATGAACCGGAGAGCAAGGCTGACAGAAAATGTACAGGCGATGGGGATTGAGTTCACTCCTGACGAACTGAATACACTGAATACGCATTTCTCGCCAGGTGCAATACTTGGAGGTACATATCTACAGAGGTAGTGGGCTTGCAATAAGCCCCTCCTCTTTTTATATCTTTGCACAATGACAAATCCAACTGAAATACTCCCGGGTGTCATCTTCTATTCTTATCTCTCCGCGAAGAGAAAGGAAAAAGTAGCCTTCCTTGAACACAATACTTTGGTATTGCAGGTTTCAGGCCGTTTTACAATGGAAACCGCTAACCAGAAGGTCTCCATGGAGCGCGGCCAGATGTTACTGATACAAAAAAATCTCCTGGGAGAGATTACCAAGACTCCTTTGGAGAATGAGGATTATCAAACCATTGTCATTCGCCTGGAAGAAAACCTGCTCAGGAAGATCGCCCTGGAAGAGCAAATAGAAACAGAACAAAAATATACAGGATCCCCTACCATTCTCATTCCCGGAAACGATTTCCTGCTTGCTTTCTTTCAATCCCTGATGCCCTATGTCCGCCACCCGAACGATAAGGTAACAAAAGCAGTGGGTATGCTGAAAGTAAAAGAGGCGGTGTATCTCCTTCTGAACACCATGCCTGAACTGAAGCATTTCTTATTCGACTTTTCAGAACCTTATAAGATGGATCTGGAAAAATTCATGCTCAGCAATTTCCATTACAACATTCCAGTTGAAAAATTTGCACAACTCACCGGAAGAAGTCTTGCAGGGTTCAAACGTGATTTCCAGAAGATATTCGGCATGGCACCCAGACAGTGGTTACTGGAAAGAAGACTAACAGAAGCCAGGCATCTTATAGAGAAAAAGAACAAAAAGCCCTCTGCAATATATCTTGACCTGGGATTTGAAAGCCTCTCCCATTTCTCACATACTTTTAAGAAGAAATTCGGGAAGGCTCCCACTGAATGGGCTGTTTAGGGCTATCAGGTTCCCTTAGCTATCGCTACCAGCTTTTACAGCGACAGAAGTATACTGCTTCCGGAACTTTGTCAATGCCACTCCCTTCTGCTTTTTGAAATACTTATTCAAATGACTTTCATCCGTAAACCCAAACTCCAGGGCAATTTCATTCACACGCATATCACTGAACTTTAAGCGGTGCTCAATCAGACGCAACTTATACTGCGTGATAAAATGCTGTAGCGTCTCTCCCGAACGCCGCTGGAAGTACTGACCAATATAACTGGCTGAAACACCGAAAGCCTTCCCAATCTCCGCCGCCTTTAATCTGGCAGGATCAAAGATATGCTCCTCGATATAATGAATAATATCAAGCAGCTTCTTATCCGTGTTCTCTGCAGCAGCCGGAGGTCCCGCCTTTTCAATATTACGGGCAGCAATAACGATCAGGGCATTCACGAAGTGCTTTATCACATCCTCCTGGTAGAGATCTGGATGTTCCAGTGTATGCAACAATGACGTAACAATAGATTTAACAAGTACATTGTCGTCCGGTGTTCTCATAATACACCCGGTAAAATGACGGGCATAATACAGAATACATTCCATCTGGTTCATCTTTCCCCACTCGAAAGCCCTGATATAACTACTGCTGAAACGCACCATCAGGAATTCCGTGGGCTGTTCAAGCTCAAAATGATGTACGTCATCCGGGGTAAGCAGTATCACGCTACCCGGTTTGAATGCCGTACGGTGAGAATCAAGTCCCAGGTAACCCTGACCACTCACTACAATGCAGATCTGGAAGAAATTGTTCTGACAATCCACCGGAGCTACTGCTTCCATTTTCTTAAGGACCACCTCAAGCGGTGTATGCATCGTTAACCTTACCATACCGTAAATGTACCTGTTTTTATAAAAGTTGTACTGATTTTTTGACAAGTACCGGTATACTTTAGTGGTCTTAAAAGAATGCTATGACAGCTCAAACGAAAGGACAACTGACGAACAAACGTGCACTGATAGCTATCTGCCTGGCGGCACTTATGTTCGGATTAGAGATCACCAGTGTGCCGGTTATTCTTCCCACACTCGAAAAAGCGCTAGGTAGTAATTTCAGCCAGTTACAGTGGATTATGAATGCCTATACCATTGCCTGTACCATGGTGCTGATGGGTACAGGTACACTTGCAGACCGTTTCGGGCGTAAACGGGTCTTTATTGCTAACGTCATCGGTTTTGGTATCACTTCCATCGTTTGTGGTATTGCCGGCTCTACGGAGCTACTGATAGCAAGCCGTTTCTTCCAGGGCATGACTGGCGGCGCTATGTTCATTTGTACCATTGCCCTGCTTTCCTACCAGTACCCGGAGGGGCCGCAGAGAAGTAAGGCATTTGCCGCCTGGGGAATTATTGCCGGCATCGGATTGGGCTTCGGACCGATCATTGGCAGCATCATCAGCGAAACGATCAACTGGAGATGGGTATTCCTGATCCACGGAGCACTGGCGCTGAGTACCATTCTGCTGATTATACCGTCTATACAGGAATCCAAAGACCCCAATGCCGGCAAGCTGGATGTGACAGGGATGCTGTTACTGTCTGCAGCAGTGTTTGCACTCACCTATTACATCACACAGGGACCGGAAAACGGGTTCACCAGTACCTCTTCCCTGCTTGTGCTTTTGGCAGCCGTGGTACTGATCATCCTGTTTGTATTGGCGGAGGTAGGTCAGCCCTATCCCATGATCGACTTTAAGGTATTCCGCGTACGACAGTTCACCGGGGCCATTATGGGATGCATCGGGATGAACTTCTCCTTCTGGCCCTTAATGGTCTTTCTCCCACTCTATTTCCAGGTAGCCCTGCATTGTGATACACTTACCACCGGCATGTGTCTGCTGGCCTATACACTGCCTACATTGCTATTTCCGCCTATAGGAGAACGTCTTATGTTGCGGTATGGCGCCGGATGGGTTATTCCCGGAGGACTGTTGCTGATCGGAACCGGTTTCTTTGTCATGTATGCAGGCAGCAGTATAGCAGGCACCGGTTGGCTGGCCCTTTTACCAGGTTGTATACTTGCAGGTAGCGGACTTGGTATCGTCAATACGCCTGTCACCAATACCGCCACAGGAGCCGTTCCGGGCGACCGTGCCGGTATGGCTTCCGGTATCGACGTAAGCTGCCGGCTGATTACATTAGCGATCAACATTGCACTGATGGGTTTCCTGTTGGTACAGGGTACTTTCTCTTATCTAAGTGATGCACTTCCACTTGCAGGTACCGACCAACTATTTGCATTATCCAAACAACTTGTTGCCGGAAGTGTGAAGGTTGAACAGGCCCTGAATATTGAAACACTAACGGAGATGCATCAACAGGACTTGTTTGGTAAAGCGCTGCAACAAGGTTTCGGCAGGGTCTTTTTGTATGGAGGGACGGGCGTATCAGTATTAGCGTTGATCAGTTTTCTGATCTTCAATCCGCAGAAAAGAAGGAAACAGTTCGCAGATGCACTGTCAATACAACAGGTGGCAGAATTATCTGGTGATAAATAATGGGGCTATGATATAAATAAACGATGTGTCCAACCGTTTTATACGGTAGATATTTATATCCGAAATAACCAACACCCATACTATACCAATGCGATCTATCACAATTTCAGCCAGTCTATCCCCGATTATAAAGCCAATGGCAACCGCTGGAAGGATAATCAGTGGGCAGACCTTCCTCATGCAGGTAAGTTCCTGTTGCCGGATAATAGTACTTCTGCTTCAGATTACTAACGAAAAACTGTCTGTGTAAAGGATGATATACGTCCTTACAAGGCTGCAAAAGACAAAATACTATAAAGGCTCCTGCGCTGGCAGGGGCCTTTTTTTGTGCTGACAGGCCTGTTTTCTGTACAATAAGGGAAGATGGCGCCTGGTCCAAAATAGACCCTAATCCCACAAAACAGACATGTTTAAAATGACAATATGTATAATATAATATATTATACTACTATAAAAACTACTCTTCCATAAACCAGTACACAATCAAGTATTTAAACAGTCTTTGTAAAGCTTCTACCCTGGTGCATTCGGTGAGATAACCCATATATAACCCATATATAAGCCATATATGACCCATATATAACCCATATTTAAGAGATATGGGTTATATATGGGTTATATATGGCTAGAACATAGTTTAAATATGGAATACAGTAGATAACGAATAGGGATCACAACGGTACCAACGCCCCGTTTATCGGCCATTAATAGCCTTACAATGCAGGAAACCGATGTTGTAGTTGATGAGACTATGGGGTTAAGGGCGCTGTTACTGTCTGGGACTTTTAATTGGGCTCCGGGTAGACAGAAAAAGTAGAGGGGAAAGTAAACACCAGGTCAGGTTGGCGGTGTCAATGGTATAGGTGTGGCATTTTTAAAATAGGCCATCAGCAATAGTATTCCCGATGGCCTGTGCATATAATAAAGTCGCTGGAATCAAGCATCCGGGATCTCAGGCTCTACTAACTTCGCCAGTTTCTCCAATGATTCCTGCCAGCCTAAATAACACATTTCTGCAGGTATAACGGCAGGAATGCCTTCCTGTGTAATCTTTATTTCTGTACCCGCGATAGTTTTCCGGAGTAATACCGTGGTCGTCATTTCTCCCGGCAGATTAGCATTATCAAATTTGTCAGTGTATTTTATAACCTCACCTGGTTTGAGTTCAAGGTATGTGCCACCAAATGAATGACCATTGCCGGTTGAAAAGTTCCGGAATGACATCTTATGAGTGCCACCTACGGTTACATTCATTTCATGGACGGTACAAAGAAATCCATAAGGAGGTAACCAGGAAGCGATGGCAGTGGCGTCAGTAAATGCCCGGTATACTTTTTCGGGAGATGTTTTAAGTACTCTGTGGAGCGAAACAGAATTGTTAGACATAAGATAATGTTTTTGTTCCTACTCATCTGGCTTTTCGGTTCCGCCCGTTTTTTAAGTGGTCGCTGCTCCACTTACGTTTATGCCGCTTGTTTATTATTCATTTCGACATAGCAAAGATGCTAAGAAGATTGAATTGGGATGGAGGCTACATCAGACAAATTATAGGGGTATTTACGACCTGGAAGAAGTTTACGCCCTGCAATTACCAGATGCTGTAATAATTGAGCCTTAAAAGAGCCTGTACGCGACTGGCTGACGATTATCAGTGAAAAGACGCGTGATTTTACGATATACAGTGACGAACACCTGTGCAATAGCTGCGTAACAGGCGCTGTACAACATAGCACAACATCACCTTAATTGATTCAAAACAGTTTACTGTAGCTATTTTCAGGGAAACAACCTATACCCTACCCAATCAACTTTTTACTCAGGCATATGTTTTGACCCGAACGTAGCAGAATATTCTGTGCGGTACTAATGACCCACTTGTTTCGCTGATGATCATCGATAGCACAACAAACAGGCCCTTGAAAGGCTCTAATTTATTAAACTCATTATTATGAAAAAGTTTGTCTTAAGTCTTACAGTGTTACTCACTGCATTCACATTCAGTACCAAAGCGCAACACCAGGATCATGGTAAGGAAGTAACGAAATATCCGCCTAAAGTGCTCTTCACAAAACAGCTCCCTGCCGATCTGAAAAAGGATGAAGCCCAGGTAGTACTCGTGAGATTTGCACCAGGTGAAGTATCTAATGCTCACAGACATCCGATGGCTACTGTTGGATATGTACTGGAAGGCTCAATAGAGTCGACTTTTGAAGGGGAAAAACATGTCTACAAACAAGGGGATGTTTTCTGGGAAGAACCAGGCGGACTTCACAATCAGACAAGGAACCTGAGTACAACCCAGGAAGCTAAACTGGTGGTTTTCTTTGTAGGATCTACAGGAAGTCCTGTTCTCATTCCGGAGAAGGCTAAAAAGTAACACCTTACAGGCAAGGCAGACATGTATAGCGGCTGCCTTGCCTGTATTTTAGCATATTACCCGCTAGTAAAATCTGCCTCGATGGACCCAGGCTTATAGTATGATCGTCTATTTACGCCGGTGTTGAGAAGGTGCCCAAAAGAGATAAGGAGACATTTATGGAATTTCCCATTTCATACATCTCCTTTATATGACAAGCTATTATCTTACCTGCGGCGGAATGTTCATACTGGCCCTTGCCCATCTCAGCAATACGCCGAGAGCTAACCCGGTTGCCAATGCCTGGCTGGGTGGATTTTTCCTTTGCGCCGGAAGTGCCGTACTGGCATTTATAGCGCAACATACAGGGCTGGACATCCATTATCCTTTTCTTGTGCCATTATCGGAATCCATCCGCTTGCTGATGGCACCTACACTGTATCTTGCGGTACTGTATTTTACTGCAGCCCGGCGCAACTGGAAACCGACAGACTACCTGCATTTTCTACCGGCCGTATTATTTCTACCCCTGTTATTCTTGGGAGGTCCGCATTTACCCCGGTTTTTAGGAATGTTTGTCGGCATCAGCGTTAAGTTACAGCTGCTTATTTACTGGCTATTGTCTTTCCATCTATTGCGCAGACACAGCAGTTCCATTCGGGAAGTGAGCGCTGAAGTGCAAAAAATAGATCTGAAATGGTTACAATATATGTTGCTGGGGATCGCTGTACTGATGTTGCTCTGGTATAACCAGGTTTTCAGAATGAGTGCTGATCTGGAGCGCTTTACTGGCATAGGTTATTTATTGGCTGTATATGTGATCGCCTTCTTCTCACTACGACAGAGAGAAATTTTCCCATATGCTGTAGCGGAGAAAGCTGCCATCCAGGAGGTGATAGAAAAGAAAAGCCTTAATCCACGGTTGACAGATGATGATATTCACCATTTTAAGGCCCGTCTGGACCAATTAATGACACAGGAGCAGCTATTTACTGATAGCGATCTTAATCTGCCACAATTGGCCGGCAAAATGAATATTTCCGTTCATGAACTATCCTATCTGCTGAATAAGGGCTACGGACAGAATTTCTATCAATACATCAACCAGTACAGGGTAGCCCGGGTAAAGGAGCTAATGGCTTCTGAAAAGCACCAGCACCTGAGTATGCTGGGTATCGCGTTTGAGGCCGGGTTTAACTCCAAGACTACATTTAACACCACTTTTAAGAAGATAATGGGAATGTCGCCCGGCGAATACCGGGAATTACTGGTACGGATGGATACAACGGGGCAGTAAAACACTCGTCCATGGCTACTATTGCAGAAAACTTAAGTAGCTATGGAACATGTAAGATTTTCCCGGAAATTGCTCGCTTGCCTCTTGGCTGGACTGATCGTCGCCGCTGTTCTTCGACGGATCATGGACCGATATTTTTACACATGGATACCCCCGGTGGCTATCTGGACACTTTCTTTGTCGTGCCTGCTGGTTTGCTTAGTGTACGCCTTCATCTGGCAAGGCCAGGAAAAGAAAGGGGGAAATACCTTCGATAAACTGATTTTCTTTCAATCCCTCATTGCCTATGCCCTGGCACTTGACCTAGCCTCCTTTGGCTGGCAAAAGATCTTCCACCTGCAAATGGTGGTGCCTCTTGGCATACTGGATCTTCCTTTTAACAGCCTTGACGGAGAAACGCTTACATGGGCTTATTTCAGACGGTCCTACCCTTTTACTGTAACCATTGCCATTTCACAGATGCTGAGCGCTTATCTGCTGTTATGGCAACGAACCCGTTTACTGGGGTTGATCTGTATGATTCCGATTTTGCTGAATATCATTCTGATAGATTTCTTCTATCATTTGCCTGTTGGCGTATTACTACATGCCCTCATTCTAATGGCTGGGGTTATATACCTCCTGATGCAGCACCGCGGCTATCTCATGAATTTCTTTTTCAGAACACTGCCTACAGTTACTTTTAATAAGCGCAAGCTATACGTATTACGTGTGGCCATCATATTGCTACCGCTGGTGTTATTGGCAACTTATACCTATCCGGATAAGCATCCACAATTTACCGGCAAGTACAGGGTGAGTCACCTGATGATGAATGGTAGTCCGGTAGCCGCTCATAGTACAAAAGACAGTGTGCTTACTACTGTCTATATGGACTGGCATGACGATTTTGTGCTTGAATTTAATAGTTACAATAACAGGTATATCGGCACATACAATTACAATCCGGCAACAGACAGTCTGCATGTACAGTGGCGTTATCCGGTGGCATTTAACACGTCTTTCTCGGGTAGTTTGAAAAAGACAGATAAAAAGGGAGATTATTCATTCGTAGGAAGGATAGGTACTGATTTACTGGAAATGAGGCTGGAGAAGTTGCCGGAACCTTAAATAGCGACATAAGAGAGAAAAGAAAGCTTCAAGTTCATTGGCTTGAAGCTTTCATAGAATGTTAGAACATCTATTTCTTTGTATTGTACACGAACTCATAGCTCCTGTCAATACATTTATCAAGGCTGTTGCCTACATGACATTTGTATTTAGCGCCGTTCTCTATGATTGCCTTTTGTTCGTCAGTAAAGTGATTATCCATGATTATTTTCACGCCCAGTTTACCCACCTGCGTTTTATCATTCGACATCTCAACAGTGATCTCTGTGCGGGCATTGTTAATTTCCAGTTGTTGCTTACGGGCTTCGGCATCAATGGTTAAGTACTTCAGTAGCGCTGTGTGCCGCATAGCCTTTTACATGTGCCATTGAATAAATATTATGTGTAATAATTGCTACCCCAATATGGGTTAGCTAATGGTATACTGGTTGCCAGCCATTAAGCAACTGCATAAATACTTACATCCGGATTATCTTTCAGATAAGGCTTTAGCGCAACAACAACGTCTTTTGTAAAAAGTTCGCTACCAAGATATGCCTGTGCATCTGCTACTGATTCAAAACCATGTAACACCTGCACATCTTCTGTTCTCACCAGTAACTCTTTGGAAGTAGCTCCTTTAATGTTACTAAGAAATGGCGCTTTGTACTTGTTATAAACGCCTGCTGCATTTGCCCTGTCTGCTTCTTCGATCCTGAGAGTAATTTCTAAATAAGCTTTTGCCATTGTGATTATTTTTACATCACAAAGGTCAGCTACTACCCGATTATAGAAAATGGAAAGGTGTGAAAAGATATGGTACTTTTAGGCAAGCGCTTAATGAGCAGTTATAGACTTACGAAAATCAGATGGAGATGTATTGGTGGCCAGATCATCCAACGTCCTCATCAGAACAATGGTCATTCATTATTGCAGGTATCTTATCTTAATAATAGATTTTATTTCTGTGGCACTGAAACGGCTACAGTACATGCAGGCTATATGGAAGGTGCGGTGATTGCTGCGAGAGAGGTAGCGAGAAAAATCAGTCGTAGCAATCATTAGCAATACCATTCACCGTCTATATAAAGAAAGGGCAAGTTTTTTTATTCAGACTTGCCCTTTGTTAGCGCCGGGAAGACGAGAATAGTTCCGCCGGAGCGGACCGCTTACATTTTCATCTCCATCACCAATGGAGCCATGGGTAAGTCCCATTAACGCATCTGGTTCAATATTATCGCAGGTAGTCAATGCTGATTCCTGTAATCCTTCGGAGAAACACCCGTTTTCCTCTTAAACAGTTTAGTAAAATGAGAAGGGTGTTCAAAGCCAAGATCATATGCTATTTCACTGACGGCCTTTTCAGTGCTCCACAATAACGATTTGGCCTTATCAATCAACCTGAAGTAGATATGCTCCTGCGTTGATTTACCCGTATATTTATTCAGCAGATCCGCAAGATAATTCGTTGACAGGTTAAGCTGTGATGCAAAATACTTCACTTCCGGCAAGCCAGTACCGATAAGGGACTCCTGGTTGAAATAGTCTGTCAATAGCCTGTCGAATCGCTGTACGATATCATTACTTGATTTCTCCCTTGTCAAAAACTGGCGGTCGTAGAAACGGTCACAGTAAGCAAAGAACAACTCAAGATTGCTCAGAATAAGATTAGCAGAATGCTTGTCCAGGTTCAGCCCTATTTCCCGCTGAATGTTCCTGATACAATCTTCGAGGATCACTTTCTCTACTTCTGAGATATGCAATGCCTCATTGGCATCGTATCCAAAAAAAGAGAACTCCGTTATTTTACGCCCCCTGGTGTTTACATTTAATAGATCAGGATGGATATATATGCCCCAACCCTCTATTACCTTTATGTTCGGGTCCGGAGATAAAGCCTGATAAGGGGCACTAAACATCAAAGAACCTTCAGAAAAATCATAGGTAGTACGGCCATACCCGAAAACGCCCTTTATCTTCTTGCAGGAAACGGAATATAAATTCAATCTGTATACATCGCCAGGCACCCTATGGGAGCGTTCTACCTTAGCAAGATCAACGATGCTTATCAAAGGATGCACGGGCTTCCCGTAACGGAAAAACTCATGCAATTCTGAGATGGAGTGAATATCTACATAATTCATCGGATATATTTTAACGTCAGCGACCGGGATTTAATCTTCTTTAAACGAAGCTACAAATAAATCAGGCCAATGCGTCCACTATAGCTCATTACGCCCACTGGCTGCTTATCAGATAAAGATGCCGCCGCCTACTTCAATACGTTGTGCATTCACAAAACGGCTGTCGTCAGAAAGGAGTGACGCCACAAAAAGGCCAACATCATCCGCAACACCAAGGCGACCAAGCGCAATCATATTAGCGAGTTGCTGACGGTGACTCTCATCTCCTTTTCCTCCACCAAACTCGGTATCAATTGCTCCGGGTGCAACGGTATTGACGCGGATCCTCCTATCTGCGTACTCTTTGGCAAAGTATCTTGTCAATGCTTCTATGCCGGCTTTGATGGCACCATAGACAGCTACGCCAGGGTATGCAAACCGGGCAAGGCCAGAAGAGATATTAATGATATGTCCTCCATCCGCCATTAACGGGAGCAGCTTTTGTGTGAGGAAGAATACTCCTTTAAAGTTAACATTCACCAGTTGGTCGAAGATGGCCTCTGTGGTGTCTTTGATCAGCGTTCTCTGGGCTATCCCTGCGTTATTTACCAGGTAGTCGAAGTGGGTCCTGTTCCATTCTTTTTTAAGCACCTGCAGGACCTGATCAGCGAAACTGTCAAATGATGAAACATCAGCAGAGTCCCATTTTAAGGCAACAGCTTTACCGCCATCCGCGTTGATTTCATCAGCCACTGCAATGCCTTTTTCCGGGTTGCTGTTATAGGTAAGGATCACTCCCATTCCACGCTTCGCAGCGTTTATAGCTATACTTTTTCCTATGCCTCTACTTCCACCCGTAACAAGGACGATTTTTGATTTTTGATCCGTTGTAGTCATAAATAATATTTTTATGACACAAAGGTCCGCCTGTTCAGGATGATCGACTTTTACATTAGACGGCAAGATTTATACATTACACTGATTACATCGTATTGGCATTTATCAGCATATTACTATATCAGGGCCCCACATACCGGTATTTTAGACGAAATAGCATGCCTGGCGGCAGGAATGGGATCCAATAGCTATATAGTACACAGATTTGAGCTAAAAAGAACAGTCCCAACGCAGACAATTCTTTACATTCGTTCCATGAAATACGTAAGGGTTCCAACCGAAATGATATCTGCTCCTTACTTCAACAGGGCATTGACGATAAACGGTCTCTCGGTGGTAGAGTCATGTACACATATACAACAAAGCCGGGGAGCAATGTTACTGGAAGAACATATGCTGTTGTATGTATCGCAGGGCCAGAACAGGATAACACATGGAAAGGAATCCTACCTGGTGAAACAGCATGAGATGCTGCTGCTGAGGAAAAATTCGCTGATTCAGTACGATAAAACCCTCAGTTTTGAACACAACGGCATGTATTCCAGCGTACTCTTTTTTTTGAAGGACGAGTTCCTGCAGGATTTTATACGCGTTGCCAACATTAAAGATATCACCACGAAAGAAACGGTAAAAATAGCTGTAAAGCCGGTTAATGAGCGGATGCAGAAATTTTTTGAATCCGTTGTTCCTTATTTCAGCGAACCGGATAATGTAGAAGAAGGCTTACTAAGAATAAAGATGCTGGAATTGCTTTATGACGTCGCAGCTGCTGATAAGAATCTGTTACAGCAGCTATTACAGATGAAGAAACCAGTCAAATCGGATCTTACAGAGATTGTAGAAGAAAACTTCGCTAACCCTATCACCATAGAGCAACTCGCGTATCTATCAGGTCGCAGCCTGGCGAGCTTTAAGCGTGACTTCAATGACCTGTACAACATGCCGCCATCTGACTGGATCCGTATTAAACGACTGAACAAGGCAAAGGAAGCACTTGAAAAGACTGACCTCCCGATACTTGATATCTGTTATATGGTGGGATTTGAAAATCCATCTCACTTCTCCCGGATCTTTAAAGAACATTTTGGCTATTCGCCGAGCGCTGCCAGGCAATCGGATATCGATGAAAGAGCTAAATAGTAATGAAATCTGAGCTACCAGGCAAATTACAATAGAACAGACGGCGCGAACTTCGTGCCGTCTTTTTTTATCGGTAACTGAAAAAAATTAAACGCATGGCAATAGTAAACGCATGGGCGGTAAGCACCGCCGGAGGGAAGTTAGCATCGTTCCAGTATGAGCCCGGACATTTAGGTCCGGAGGAAGTAGATATTGAAGTTGAATACTGTGGTATTTGTCATTCGGACCTTTCGATGTTAGACAATGAATGGGGCATCAGCGCTTATCCTTTAGTACCCGGTCATGAAGCTATTGGAAGGGTGATTGCACTGGGTGATATCGCCAAAGAAAAAGGTCTGAAGATAGGCCAACGCGTAGGTATTGGCTGGAACGCCTATAGCTGTATGCACTGCGAGCAGTGCCTGAAAGGGGAACACGAGCTATGCACTACGGGGCGAGCCACCATTGTGGGGCATCATGGAGCATTTGCCAGTCAGCTGCGTAGTCATTGGGTATGGGCAGTACCGATTCCCGATGGTGTTGATCCAGCATCTGCAGGGCCACTACTTTGTGGAGGTATTACTGTATTCGCTCCCCTACTCGACAACCACATATTACCCACTGATAAAGTAGGTGTATTCGGCATCGGCGGATTAGGCCACATGGCGATAAAATTCCTGAAAGCCTGGGGATGTGAAGTCACTGCATTTACTTCCAGCAGCAGTAAGTATGAAGAAGCCCGTTCTTTCGGAGCTACACATACAGCATCCAGCACTAACACAGAAGAGTTGAAAAAACTGGCAAAGAGCCTGGATTTCATTGTGGTCACTGCGAATGTTTCCCTGGATTGGGATAGCATTATTTCTTTGCTAAAACCAGGGGGTAGACTGCATGTGGTCGGCGCGGTATTAGAGCCTATACCGGTATATGCGCTGTCGCTGATTGTAGGTAAAAAGTCTATTTCCGGTTCACCGGCAGGTAACCGGGTGCAAACAGATCAGATGCTTCAGTTTGCTGCACATCATAAAATCGCTCCTAAAGTGGAGTATTTTCCAATGAGCAAAGTAAATGAGGCGTTGGATCATCTCAGGGCAGGAAAGGCCAGTTACAGGATTGTGCTGGAGGCAGATTTCAAATGAGGATGATTGCTCAGCAGGTCATTGCTATATGGTTACAAACAGGACAAGGCGGATTCTTCCGCTTGTCCTGTTTCTGTTTGGCCGTGCAGCATCCTTCTCTCAATTAAAAGATCTCCTGAATTCTACCGGCGAAAGGCTTGTCTTACTCTTAAACAGCTTGCTGAACGATTGCGGATGTTCAAACCCCAGCTCATAGGCAACTTCACTTACAGATAAGCGGGTAGTGGATAATTTCTCCTTCGCCTTTTCAATCAGCTTCTGATGTATATGCTGCTGCGCATTCTGTCCCGTCAGGGAACGCAACATGTCGCTTAAATAACTGGGAGAAAAGTTTAAGCGTTCTGAAAGGTATTGCACTGTCGGAATTCCTCTACTTAATGAGGTCTGGTCATTAAAATAAGTATCCAGCATCTCTTCCATTCGTTGTAATACATCATTGCTGACCGCTTTACGGGTAATGAACTGACGCTTGTAAAAGCGCTGTGCATAAGTCAGCAGTAACTCCAGCTGCGCAATCATTACATCCTGGCTTAAATCATCTATCCTGCTATTCAACTCCTCCTCCATGATCTTAAAGATTGAAATAATGGCCATCTTTTCCTTATCTGACAAGTGCAATGCTTCATTGGTCGTATATGAAAAGAAACCGTATTGTTTGATCTTCCTGGCGATAGGATAACCCAGGAGGAAATCAGGATGGATGAGTAAAGTATATCCGGAGAGCTCCTGTGTTTCATCATTTTTGCCAATTACCTGGTTAGGAGAAGCGAATAATAATCCGCCTTCATCAAAATCATAATGCCCCTGTCCGTATTTTAATTTCCCGCCAAGACGACTTCTATACGATATCTTATAAAAATTTAAAACATGGGAGTCGGGTAACCTACTGCTCCCGACCTTAGTTTTATCATTATCTATCAAACTTATCAAAGGATGCAATGGCTTAGGCAAGCCTAATGCCCGATGTGCATCGGATATAGAATCCAACTTAAGATGGCTTGTTTCTTCCTTTTTCATACTGAAAAATTACTAAAATTATAACCGGCAAAAAATATTGCCGGTTATAACATTTATTTACCATGGGATATATCCTGTTTCCGGGTTCGCTTCCTCACTTATATATTTTCCTGTTGGCCCGTCTTCTCCCACCAGGACATATTTTGCTATTCGGGTTCCGGCTTCTTCAACACTACCAGTCCCGCGGTGCTGGTTAAAATCTGTAGCTGTAAATCCGGGATCAACAGCATTCACTCTAAATGCCGTATCGCGCAGTTCATATGCCAGCACGATTGTGTACATATTAAGTGCGGCCTTTGATGGCAGATAAATAGCGCCTTTATGATGATAATATTTCCAGCTGGGATCACTGTTCAGGGTAAGCGAACATCCGCCGGATGATACATTCACAATACGCGGCTGCTCTGCCTTTTTCAATAACTCTATAAAGGCCTGTGTAACCCTTACAACGCCGTACAAATTGACGTTAAACACCTCATTCATAACAGCAATATCAGAACCAAGTGCTGTTTGTGGCAGTCCGCCATTGATACCGGCATTGTTGACCAGGGCATCCAGCACCTCCGTTTTTCTGCCTATTTCAGCCCGTGCAGCGTTTACCGATTCCTGACTGCTTACATCCAGTTCTATTACTTCCACGGCGTTTAATCCCTCAGCTTTCAGCTTTTCTACTGCCTGCTGACCGTTCTCTACATCACGACTACCTAAATAAACATAATATCCTTCCCGGAGTAACTGCCGTGCAGTTTCATAACCAATACTTTTATTAGCTCCTGTAATGAGTACCTTCTTCATTTTCGTTTTCATTTTTTTTAGATGATGATTTCTACACAAAGGTCAGGAACTACCTCCCGGCTCTCGTAGCCTAATTGAGGGACTTCGTAGCCAAAATGAGGAAGCACTACCATACTGTACAGTAGAAAATACCAAGTAGTTGGTATTTTTTTCTACAATAGCTGTTTCTAACTTCATATAAGGATCGGACCAGCCGAAAGCGCCAGCATACATGCCAACCTGCTCCACATCTCTTTATAAAAAGATTTAGAAATGGACCCCAACTTTCTGATTGACGATAACCGCAAAGTACCCTGGATAGAAGAGGCACTTAATAAGGACTATCCCTATATTCTGATAGGCATAGCTTTGATAGTACTCGTGTTTGTTTTCAGCAAAAAACTGGAGAGTCAGAAACAGGTTACCCTGGATCTGGAAAAAATGGGATTCCACCTGGAGGCAGACAGGTTTACTTTATTCTATTTACTGGGCTTCTTAGTTATTGGTGTCGGTGTATTTTTCAAATTTAAAGGATATGAAGCAAGACTGCTTAGCCTGGAAGATGATTTGAAAAAGAGCCAGACAGTCAAAGAACAATTAAGCATCCTGAAAGAATATGAGTTTGACATGTTCCTCGACTTTGATGAAACACTCGGTATTAGTCCTAAAGACAAAAGCCTGACATACCGCATCTATAAATTCAGGGATGGGAAAATTAAATCGGAGGTACTCGAACCCGATTTTAAAGGTCCGGGTGTAGTTAAGGTAAGCCTTGAACACATCAAACCTGGAGAGAAGTTCAGAATTGTCGCAGAAAAATCCAATGATGAACAATGGGGAACAGAAGAAATAGAAGTTCCCAAAACACGTATAAAACTAACAAAGATGGAACGATAATCACTCCTAAGTCCTGTGTCATGAAAAAACGTCTATTATATAGCCTCCTGTTATTTTTTTGTATTATTCCAAATGTCTTTGCACAGACGGATATCCGTACCTACAATAACTCAAAGTATCTGGGCGACAGCAGGTGGGAATGGACTATATATATTGGGGCGCCAAAAGCAATCCTCAATCAGATCAAATCAGTTACTTATACCTTGCACAGGACTTTCTCTCCTAATACGATAACAGTAAAAAATATAGGCAGTGCTGATATGCCTTTTGCTTTCACTGCAACTGGCTGGGGCGCCTTTAGCATTCCCGTACGTGTTACCTTCAATAATGGGGATGTAAAATATCTGAAACATGATTTATTATTTCGCAATAAGCAGACGTCGAGAGATGTATCTGCAGCCAGCACCGTTAAAAAACTTGCCGAGGACTGGTGGAGCTGGACGATCTTTGTTCAGGGACCGGAGAATACATTAAGTCAGATCAAATGCGTTGAATATAAATTACATCCGACCTTCAGCAATCCCATTCAACTGGTTTGCAAACGAGGAACCGGCAGTGCTGCTTTTCCAATCACGATAAAAGGCTGGGGCACCTTTACCGTTAGGATGAAAGTAATTTATAACGATGGGGATGTCCAGCAGCTATCGCACGACCTGAGCTATAAATAAATATCAGCATATACTAACGGCCGCATAAATCATACGATTTACGCGGCCGTTAATATTGTTGGAACTATCTCTTACCATGGGCTGATCCCTGTTTCGGGGGCATTGTCATCACTAAAGAACTGACCTGTTGGACCATCCGGACTAAGCGTAGCAGCTTTAACCACTCTGGCAGCAGCATCGGACACAGTTCCGTGGCCGGAGTGATTGTTAAAGTCTGTAGCGGTATAACCAGGATCTACCTGTTTCAGTCCCTCTGACTGCAGCTGACTAACCGCCTGCTGACCTTTTTTTATGTCCCGGCAGCCCAGATATCTCCCACGTTCCGGCCTGCTTTCCATGCGCTGTGTTTTTCAGGAAGACAATTGCCACAGGGCCGATAACCGTTTGCAAGCGCTTCGGCTTCGTTTTGAAAGAACACCCGGTTTTCTGCCTTCATTTTCTTACCGGAAGAACAGCTTAGCAATCCATAGATACGTGCTTTCCTGTAGCCACCGAGGCTTACAATCCCTGAGCGGATTAAGGGGGCAAGATGCTTACTTCTTTCTACTCGATCATTCCCCAGATCAATATGGTTTATCATGATAACTTTTTTTGCTCATTGACAAGTCAAAAGTAGTTTATACGACACCCATTTAAAATCCGATTCTTGCTGTCTTTCAAAGTGGAATGAATGTTTCTGCATACAAATCAAAAAGGCTATAGATCACGCGTCTATAGCCTTTTTTGATACACTTCATAAAAATTATTTCGCAAGCAGCGCCTGTCCTTCGAAAGCTATTCCGGACCAGCCGTGCTTCATAAATTGCCTGATATTCTGGTGATCAGTTGCATCAGGGGTATTTAATACCGCCTGATAATGCTCTGCAAATAAGTACAAGGTATCTTCCTTGCTCAGGTTATTTAGCTGAGCGAACGAAAATACTTTCGCGCTACCCTGGTTTTGAGTGGCTTCATTGTATGCCTCACCGTTTTTAAAAGCTGTTGGCTGATGCTGATACCTGGTTTCTATGAATTCAATCACTTCTTTGAACGCGAGTCCGTTCTCTTTTAATTTCTCAATCAGCGTAATTATTTCCTCTTTCATTCAGAATAACATGTTTTTAATTAATGTGAGGTTGTGCAGGAAGACCTGCAATCCTCATTTAACGGCGCAAAAATAGAAATTTATTTTCGCGATAAAAAAAGGAGCCATTGCTATTTAGACAATGACTCCCTTTTTTATTTCTATATCATGCTCATCTTCTTCACATCCTGCTTACTATAAACCGGTACCCCTCCTACCCAGGTTTCCAGTACTTCAATATTCCGCATGTTCATATAAGGGTCCTTCATGGTAAGCGGATCCTGTTTCAGGATAGCGAAATCAGCGAAATTCCCCACTTTCAGTGAACCAGTCCACTGATCAGCATAACATTGCCACGCAGCATCGTAGGTTACTGCAGTCAATGCCTGCTCAGCTGTAATACGTTCCGGCGCATTCAGGACTTCAGGTTCCGGGGCTGCTTCCATTCTCCGTGTAATGGATTGCTCCATCATTCTCAATGGGCCTAGTGGACTTACCATATGATCACTATGCAGCGTTATCTTCAGTCCTTCCTTCAACGCAGTATGACAAGGATCAAGGATGAGGGTCTTGTCGCCGAAAATGGCTTCCCGGAAAGCATATCCCCAATAACCAACATGGCCAATCAGGAAGCTCGGAGATACCTCCAGTTCTTTCATCGTCTTCAACTGATCTTTGGTTATTAAGGAGCAATGCTCTATCCTGTGCCGTACGCCTTGCTTCGGCTGACGTATATATTCCTGGTACACCTGGATCACAAACTGAATGGCAAGATTACCATTGGCATGGATCATCAGTGGCCAGCCTTTCTTTGCGATGACGGTATCTATCAGGTCTTTAAAATCCTGTGGAGCGTTCAAAGGTCTCTTCTCCTTTCCGAAGTTAAATATGCCATAGTTGTCCTTAGGGTTGCATAGATAGGCCTCTGACTGATACCCGGTCAATCCCTGATTCGAGCCATCTGTAATTACTTTTACATGCCCGATATATACATCCTTATATGAAGCGGGCGGCGCATATTCAGGTAAGGCTTTCGCATCATCCATTGATTGAACTATCTGTGCAGCACCTATCCGCACGGCCCGCTTGTGTACCAGCAAGTAGGCATCCAATAGCTCTTTCTGCTTATTGTTCATCCCCGCATCATACACGAAAGTGGTTCCTCTTTTATTGGCTGTCTGGAAAATTTCCTTCAGGTGGGTAAATGATTCCAGGAACATCGCGGTCATCTGTTGCTTTGGAATTGCTATGAGTGCAGGCTGCATACCTGCGGCTTCCTGCAATTGTCCGTGTGTGGCCTTCCGGTAATCCTTGAATTCAGGATATTCCTTTCGCAATTCCTTGTTCTTATCATAATAGTATACTGCTTTCAGGGCCGGTGTATTCACATAAAGTGTATGCATCGAAGCACTTATTATCATCAAAGGCACTTCTTCCGTGATGGCATCCAGCCGGTCGATATCTATGGTTACTAATTCCTTATTATGATTCTGCAAAGGCATTAAAGCAGGATCAAGGCCGGCGCCTAAAATCCAGTGTCCAGGCTTTACGAAAGGTATCTCCTGCCGGATAATGTCACTAACCATGTTCATGTCATAGCCCTGACGTAAATCCTGCTGATCAAATCCGCCTACATCCAGCCATCCCATCAATATTGCAGTAGGCACAAGATGAACATGTGGCTCAATAAGTCCGGGTAATAGCGTGTGCCCGGGTTGCAACTCCCTGGAAGTAAAACCGGGATGATGATGATGCATAAATTCCTTTACGTGTTGTTCTGTACCGGTAACAACAACATTACCATCCGCAATGCCTATGGCGGGGACCTTTTCAACAGATCCGTCGATCATCGGCCTTATCGTTCCGCCACTGATCATCAGTGCCTGGGGTTTTTCTTCTTTAACTTTAGTCTT
Organism: Chitinophaga filiformis; assembly: GCF_900102545.1. Lineage (GTDB taxonomy): Bacteria > Bacteroidota > Bacteroidia > Chitinophagales > Chitinophagaceae > Chitinophaga > Chitinophaga filiformis. The sequence continues at coordinate 1,195,022 of NZ_FNBN01000002.1, forward strand.
TGCCGTGGGAAGTGAGGAAAAGTTATCCGAACTGAAAAGCTCATCTTGCAGTATTGTCAGTATCGGATTGTTACAGGCACAATGCGTGCAGGAATGGTGGTGTACATGTTGGTTTTCCATATTGTTTGAGGTTTTGGTTGCATGACGAAAGTCCCGAATAGACCCGAACATTTCATGATCTGAGACTAAATATCACTTAATACAGCTGATAATATCAAATTGTTCACTTGTTATGGTATATATCTTTCGCCCCCCTTTTCCCTTTCGTCTACACATTTACCGCTCAAATCTACAGTCCCATATTTCCCTGACTGCCCCTTAATAGCTTTGTATTGCATCAAATGTGTATTGACATGAAAGCATCTACGGAAAGAAAAATCATCCGGTGGTTCCATATTCTGCTAAGCATACCTATCCTCGGTTATATCTACGGACCGGTGTCTACCATGCCTGCGGCTGCTAATGCGGTTCGTTTTGTATTCCTTCCTGTCGTGGTATTGAGCGGGTTCTGGATGTGGAAACGGCACTGGTTCAGGAGGAAACCTAAACCACAGGTAAAGGTCCGGTGACAGGAATTATTGCTATTAATGTGCGTACAGCTGTTATTGAAAGTCGTTTTTATAAACAACTTTGCCGTCAGGGCCTGTGAGTTCGATATCATCTATCTCACAAAGACCGTTTGAACTGAATATCATTCCGATAACAAGGCCTGACGATTTTGTATAAGACCTGCTGAATATCTCCTGCTGGTCTATATAAAACCGGGCCATCTTATTCTTTACAACTACTTCAATATTGTGCCACTCACGGATATCACAGCCAAAAGCAGACAGGTCGGTACTTTTCCCGCTCATATAATGCTCTCCCACATTTGCATCGATAGTGCCGGTGCAACCGGGAAGCGTCGTAAAGAAATACAGTGAATTGCTTTGACCACATATTTCCTGCATGATGATGGGACACGTCACATTCTTAAGTATGGTAATTCTCATTCTTGCTTTATACCTGAAGTTATCGCTATCGACATTGAATTCCCTGGGGAAGAAAGTATACATGTAAAAGTTTTCATGCTGCGGATCGATTTTGCTGCTGATAATATCCTCCGGTGTCAGCGCCAGTTTGCCATCTTTAATAGGCGCTGCAGGATGAATATACGTGGGCAGCCCCCTGAACAGTGCAGGTTTACAGGCGCATTCCCTGTCAGGATGTTTTATGTCATTGCCGGGGGCGCTATTGGATTGAAAACCGCCTTAAGTGGAGGACCCTTGATTGTAATATTGGGGATTTTTATTCACTATTTTATCTCCTTTTCATTTGCACTCTCCTTCTTCCTCCTGTACCCTAGAATAAGCAAAGTATCATCAAATAAGTATCTGAACGGGTTATTGTATGCAATATTTGTATGGTTGACCATGACTTTCATTGTTTTACCACTTACCGCACTCCCTTCCAGGCCTTTTGTCATGAATATCCAGCAGATAATAGGCCTTTTAATTCTGGCGGTAGTATTTGGCACACCTATATCAATAATGGCCGATAAATATTATAAATCACGGATAGCTGAGGGTACAACAAGCAACAGCAGGCAGGCAGGATTCATTTAATGGTGAAACGGCATCTGATCTGATGGCGGTTACCCCGGATGAGCGTCTGCCTGCTTATCTTAATATTTTAACGTTCTATTTCTAATACATTTCATATTTTCATATTCTAATAATTACTAACAGAAATGAATGTATTTATCCGCCTTCAGTTTATTCTTTCCCTATTGATTTGTATGACCTGCGCAAAAACTTATGCTTCACAGGGGACAATGCAACGCAGTATGGACACCTCAGCTGCTATAGCTGCTATCAGAGCAGCGTACAAAAACATAAACACTGCTTCCCTCACCACAGAAGTATTTAAATACGAATCTGACGGTTGTGCCTATGATGGACAAGTTAAATATTTCTTTAACCAGAAAAAGGAGATCGTGAAGATCGTAGAATCAGGCAGTATAGGTGATGGCTCCTGGACCCGTGAATTCTATTTCCAGGCAGGCAAATTCATCTTCTGTTACGAGTCGTTAGTCGGTGGCCCTGCTGATGGCCCGGAAACCCGGAGTGAATACCGCACCTATGCAAAAGACAACCAGGTACTGCGCTTCATGGAAGACAAAAACATTGCTCCCGCTGGTGAGAAGTCTGCAGATGCCTTAAAAGTGTCTTATAAGCTCATTAAAGCTTACACTACCAAAAAATTTGCGGAAGCCTTGTGCGAATAAATAAACGCTGCCTTTCAGACGCTTAAGGGCAAAAAAAAGGAGGTGTCTCAAGTACGTTTGGGGCACCTCCTTCTTTTAGTAGAACCGGCCCTCACCCCAACATACACCTTACCTATTTAATATATTTATTATATCTTGCATTCCAAATACACCCAAACCTATGAGCCAGGAAAGACCTACACTGAAAAATCCAATTAAAATTGGTCCGATAATCGGTATCGTCATATTATTAGTCATTGCCAATGGATGTTATTCCAGTCACAGGGAAAGAAAAAACGAAATAAAATATATTCCGTTACTGGAAGCCATGATGAAGGATAATACAGTTGCTGTTGCAAAAGTAGATCCTACTTATAAAGAAGTGACAATAAAGGTAATGGGTCTGCCCATGAAACATTACGAGGTAACATATACCTATGACGTAAATGGTGGCGGTCCATACAAGGGAGAAAGAACTTTGTCCTCCCCTCCCACATCTGCAGAAATGCCTTTATACTATGCCAAATCGGATCCTTCTTACAGCTCCTTTGAACCGCAGGAAGACATAAAAAGGATCACTGAAAGATCGTCATCAAACTCTAATTTATATTGGTGCATTGGCTTGTACGTTGTGGCTGTTCTTGCTTTGTTCGGCTATATCTCTGAAGCGCTGAACTACCTGAAAGCAAAGAAAGCGATAAGGGACGCAGAAAATGCTGCCTATCAGAAAGCGACGAATTATTAATCAAACGAATAGTGTCTCATAATAATTGAGGCATACTATATAGCTCTACCGTATAAAAATGAAGAGGATGTTTCCATACTTATGGGGGCATCCTCTTTCTTATAATGGACATGATATTCCGCAGCAGTACTACTCCTTAACTTAGCAGTGCATACCTGAAAAGACACCCTATTAATAAACCCTAATGTATCCCATCCATCCCAGGACCATATATGCTTTCTCTTTTAAACCCTAAAACACCTCATTATGAGAAAACCGTTATTCTTACTGTTATGGCTGCTGTTTGCATGCCATCTATCCAACGCCCAGGTGAGCCGGGGCGGAAAACCTTATAGCTATTCAGCAAATCTGGCTGAGCAGATCATTACCCAAACTATTCCTTCGTTATCCCAGGCGAATCTCAGAAAAGAAGACGAACAACGCGAAAAACAGGGATTACCACTGCGTGTAGGTATCATATTTCCTACGGATTATTCGTTGAATAATACAGGTACCTGGAGTACATTACCCAACGGCGACCGTGTATGGCGACTGAAGATCGATGTACAGGGAGCTTTGGCTACTTCCCTGTATTATAACAACTTTCATTTGCCCGAGGGCGCCTTATTGTTCGTGTATAACGAAGATCACTCACAGCTGATCGGTAGTTATACAAGCGCCAATAATCAGCAGGGCGGCCTGTTTGCTACTGAAATACTCAAAGGCAATGCCTGTACCATAGAGTATTACGAGCCCGGTTCTGTAAGAGGTAAAGGCCATTTTACGATCAGCGGCGTAAATAACATTTACAGTGAAAGAATCCCCGAGGCGAGAAATAACCAGCAGAAAGACTTCGGAGATGCCGGCAGCTGTAATGTGAATGTGAACTGTCCTGAAGGCGCTAACTGGCAGAACCAGAAACGTGCTGTAGCCAGAATACTACTGAGATTAGGCGGCGCCGCTTACCTGTGTACAGGTGCATTGGTCAATAATGCACGCAGTGATTGCAAGCCTTATTTCCTAACCGCCAACCACTGCGGATCCAATGCTTCTGCTTCAGACTTCAATCAGTGGATATTCTATTTCAACTACGAAGCGCCTTCCTGTGCTAATCCTGCCAATGAGCCGGTGAGCAACACCATCACCGGTTGTGTGCAGCGTGCCAGATCAGGCGATAGCGGAGAAGCTGATGGATCAGACTTTCAGCTGTTGCAATTCAATTCATCTGTTCCTGCTTCCTACAACGTGTACTATGCAGGCTGGAATGCGAATGACGTGGCCAGTCCCAGTGGCGTGACGATTCATCATCCGGCAGGCGATATCAAAAAGATCTCTACTTATACTACTCCGCTTACAAACGACAACTTCAATACAACCGGTCCTCCATATACGCACTGGAAAGCGGTATGGGCACAGACGCAGACTAATTGGAGCGTGACTGAAGGCGGTTCTTCCGGTTCTCCCCTGTTCAACAGTACAGGGCAGATAGTAGGACAGTTATCGGGTGGCCCTTCCAGCTGTACTGCATCTACCGCTAATAAGAATGATGAATATGGTAAGATGTCTTACAACTGGACATCCAACGGTACCGATGTACTGCACCAGTTAAAACCATGGCTGGATCCTGATAATACCGGTATACTATCGCTGGCAGGCACAAACTACCCCTGCGGCGATACCACCAATGTCTCCTGCCCGGATATGTACGAGCCTAATAATACATTGGCGACAGCCTACACTATCGTGACTAATACTGATATCAGGGGAACTATCAACACGCCATCTGATACAGATTACTTCAAGGTAGTACTGACAGATAGCTCCTATCTGGGAGCCTTCCTGGATAACCTGGGCGCTAATTTTGATATCCGTCTGCTGTCTTCTGCTGGTAGCCAGCTGGCTATTTCACAGAACGCAGGCACCACTCCGGATTCTCTCTTTTCTATAGTAGGCCCTGGCACATACTACTTCCAGGTATATGGCTATAATGGCGCTGTATATGATAGCATCTGTTACAGGCTGTATACCAATGCAAGCATTATAGGAGGATGTACTGACCAGCTGGAGAGCAACAATACACTGGCTACAGCGGCAACTATCTTCACAGGAACTACACTGCCTGCATTGATCGCATCCGCCAGTGATTTGGATTATTACCGTATTACCACTACAGGTACCAATACCATCACTGTCAACCTGTCTAACTTACCGGCAGATTATGATGTGAGGTTACTGTCTTCTACAGGCAGTCAGCTGGCTATATCACAGAATGGCGGTACCAGTGCAGAAACGATTACCTATAACAATGCAGCAGCCGGTACTTATTACATTTACGTGTATGGTTACAGCGGTGCGTTCAGTGCCAGCAAATGCTATCATCTGCTGGTGAATGCAACTCCTTCCGTTGCTTGTACTAATACATTCGAACCCAATGGTACACGGGCTACTGCTGCTGCCATCAGCGTAAATACGGAGATCAATTCACAGATTGCATCTTCTACAGATGTTGACTGGTTTAAATTCAGTAACACCAGTGCACAACCGCATATTGAGGTATTACTCAGCAACCTGCCGGGAGATTATGATCTGTATCTGTATGATTCTACAGGCTCATTGTTGGGTAGTTCTGAAAACGGCAGTACTTCCAGCGAGAGAATTGTATACAACAATGGCCCGGTAGGTACCTATTACATAAGGGTAGTCGGCTATAACGGTGCATCCAGCACCAGCATATGCTATAAGCTGACTGCCAATATCAGTAGTACACCGAAAACAGCGGAGATAAGCAAGAACAGGAAGACTATTGACCGCGCGCTGAATGTGTATCCGGTGCCATCTACGGGTAAGGTGTATACAGAACTGAACAGCAGCAGCAATAAACTGCAGTATATTACTGTGACAGATATGACCGGAAAGGTAGTGTTTACTAAACAGTACAGGGTCGTATCAGGATATAACCGTCTTGAAATAATATTGCCATCTTCATTACATAATGGTATCTATATTGTTTCTGATGGTACTAATTCAAGGAAAGTAGTGTTACAGCGATAATTATTAAAGACGGATGGATGGAAAAGGCGGTCCTTTTGCCGGACCGCCTTTTTTATTGCAAAGATGTAAATACCATTTCAGGAGAGAGAGGATTACATACTAACCTGCGAGGGCTACGGATGTAAGCTTAATATGGCCTTTCTTTGTGATTTCGAAAATGTAGATAACGGCGGATTCTCCAACCCACTTTTCTTCTCCTTCCTTGAAGATAGTTTTTGAGATCACATTTAACATCAAAGTGTTGTCAGGTTTGTGCCATGTCGCAATCATCCCATAACTCTTTGATGCAAGGCTGTCTTCGAATGTTGGGGTGGTATACTCACCTGTCTTATACAATTCCTCTGTTTTGATCTTTAACAGACACTTGATGAAGTCTTTTTCGAATATCTTATTGAAATCCTCCTTCTCTGTAGTAGGCAAGTCAACATATACTTTTGCCTTTTTTTTATCTCCCTGATAAACCGCATCCCGGAACTGCCGGAAATTGTAAACCCAATAAGCCGTATCCTTTTGAAGGAACGGGGTATCCGGTATATCCTGCGGTGTCTGTGCAGAAGCTGCCATACAAAATAACAAGGAAAAGAAGAGGAACATAGGTCTGATCAGGGACATTGTATTTGGGTATTTTATGAAGGTTAAGGCCCAAAGCTAACAAATTATTCGAATATTTCACGTCCGCCGTCTCCATCAGCGCTGCGATAGACAGGTTCTGAATGACAGCCAATATCAGACCAGCAAACGAGGTTTCTCTGTCTGATATTGGTCTGTTCACTTAATTTATTTTACTTTGCCTGTAGCTACCGGGAATTACAGTAACCCTGGGCTTGTGCACACTTTATCTTATGCAGGAACAACTCAGAGAACATATAGAAAAGATAATACCTCTCACTGATGATGAGTTCGCGCTCGTGATGACTCATTTCACCTTTAAGAAGTTTAAGAGACATCAGTTCATTATCCAGGAAGGGGATGCTGTAAAATATTCTTATTTCGTAGTAAAGGGCCTTTTAAAGCTTGTGTATACCGATGCTTCGGAAAAGCAGCACATTGTCTCCTTCGCTATGGAAGACTGGTGGGAAAGCGATTTTTATGCCTTTTACACCCAGGCTAAAGCTACTATGTCCTTAGAATGCCTTGAAGATACTGAAGTCTTCTGCCTTTCATTCGAAGATTATCAAAAGCTACGCAATACGCTTCAGAAGATGGAACGTTTCTTCCTTGAAAAGTCGAACTTCGGTTTTCTCGGAGCACAACGTCGCATCATATCCCTGATCACATCTAATGCTAAAGAGCGTTATGAACAGCTCCTTAAACAATCTCCTTCCCTTGTTCAGCGTGTACCCAAAGGTCTTCTTGCTGCCTATCTGGGCGTTTCCCGCGAGACCCTGAGCCGCTTATCTTCCTAATGTGACAAACATCACTTTTTAATCGTGCGGTTTGTCAAAAATCAAGTCCGTGTGTATTCGGAATTTTGAGGTACAATTTTAAACACAGTGCCAGCATTGGCGCAAAACTCAAAAACGAAGAACATGGAAATAAGGAACATTAATCCCTGGAAATGGCAGGATGCACGTAGTTATTCACAGGCAGTTGAAGTAAAAAATGTAGAAGGTACACTCTATTGTTCAGGTCAGGCGGCTATAGATGCTGAAGGAACATCAAGTAATGCAGATATGCAATCCCAGTTAATACAGGCGATACAGAACCTGGAACAAGTGATCGGTGAGGCTGGATACGAGTGCAAAAACATTGTTCGGCTGAATATCTATACGACTTCGACGGCAGAGCTTTGGCCTAACTTCCCCATTTTCCAGGATTGGATAGCCAAGCATGGCATTAAGCAAGCCGTTACCTTATTGGAAGTAAAGAGTCTTTTCGAAACATTAAAAGTAGAACTGGAAGCCACGGTGGTAAAATAGTCAACGCATGTACGAATCCGAGCAGGAACCGTCCAATTTCGGACGGTTTTGCTGTATCATACAACCCATCATTCCTGCCAGCAGGATTTTGCAAGACCGGCATAGTCATTGATGCTTATTGGCGCCCGCGGGGCACTAACACCCCGGTATAAATCCAATGACTATGAAAAAGATGCTTCTTTTACTGTTATGTCTCTGGTCCCTGCATTCGTTTGGACAGGATCAGGCTAAGTTCAATCCTGAAACATGGAAAGCGCCGTATTATTTGCCTGTTGAAGGATGGGATATCGAGCGTTTCCCGATACCAATTGAATTTGCCCCTACTATTCCCTATAAAGGCGTAGAAGATATCCGCTTTACAAAAGGCTGGGGCGAAGCTGGTAGTCAGGAATACTGGTCCTATTCTTTCCTATGGTATTTAGAGGGAGCGCAGAAGATCAGTGCTGAAGTCATCAATAAAAACCTAAATGCGTATTATGATGGCTTGATTGGCCGGAACATTGAAAGCAGGAAAATCCCTGCCAATATGGTCACCAAAACAATTACCCAGGTGAAGAAACTTGCCAAACCACAGGGCAGCGATGAGGCTACCTATTCCGGCACCGTCAGCATGCTGGATTATATGGCTAAGAAACCAATGGTGCTTAATTGTGTGGTACATGTTATTAAATGCCCGGGAATGACTAATACGCTCGTTTTCCATCAGCTTTCACCGCAACCTTTGACCAGTCCTGTCTGGACAAAATTTAAGGAGCTAAGAAGCCAGTTTAACTGTAATATGCGATTATATTAGGCGGATGGTTAGAATTTACTAAAAAGGGGGTGTCTTCAAAATAAAGGAGACACCCCCTTTTGTTTGCCAAAAGGAGTGTCTCCTATGTTTGCTTAAACAGAGGCCTCCTTTACACCGCTTACTTTTTGATCAACCAGCTCTCTACCGCCCTTGAAAATTCAGCTACATCTATAGGATGCCTGCTGGTTATCAGATTCCCGTCTGTTACTACGGGCTGGTCTAATACTGTACCTCCGGCGTTCTTTAAATCCACCTGTATATTCCAGTAACCTGTCAGCTTTCTTCCTTTTAAAATATCTGCCGAAGCTAATACAACCGGTGCGTGACAAATAGCGGCAATCAGTTTCCCAGACTTATTGAAATCCCGAATAAACTTTATTACATCTTTATCGTAACGCAGGTTATCCGGGTTCCATGCTCCACCGGGTATAAAAACAGCATCATAATCGTCTACCTTGATCTTGTCTGCAGTACGATCAAATTCTATCCAGCCAACTGGTTGCAAATACTGAATGGCCATGATATGTGTTTTTGCCGTTTCCGGATACATCAGACCGTACCTCTCTGGCGCAGGATTGTATTTCGGAGCTACAATATCTACCTGCGCGCCGAGTTGTCTGAAATACCATACAGGCCCAAGTAATTCAATTTCCTCGAAACCATCAGCAGCCAATACTGCGATCTTTTTACCCTTTAATGCAGTTGGATCTGTTACAGGCGTAAAGAAGAAAGCTCTCAATGCCTCATTTCCGGGCGCATTCAAAAGCTGGGAAACAGGCATATTCACCACTACTGAGGGAGACGAAAGTTGATTTAACACGGAAAGCTCATGACTGTTCATTTCTGTTGTTTTAACCTGTGCTGTTGCACTCAATACAGTAAAAGCACTTACTATACCCGCCAGCATGGATTGATTAAAAAAATTCATTTCATACATTTTTAATTGTTACAGATACTTGCCCTTACCCGATGGAGCAAATCTTATCAGCGTGTGAAGTCCGCTTTTACATAAATGCTACCCGGCAGCAAATACATTGCGAGCATAAGATTTCTTGTCATTGTAAATTAAATTTATTGTGCAGCTTCTGTCAACAACGCTGAGACGGTATGCGGTTCTGCCAGGAAGGGTGAATGACCTGTGTTCACCATGTACACGGCTTTTATACCCGCCGCTGCTATCATACGATCCTGCAGCGCTGGTGAGATCACGATATCCTTCATTGTCTTTATATATACTTTATCTACAGAACCGAAGCCTTCATTTGTCAGCGTAACCTTGTTTGCAAATGGAATAGCCGGCTCTGCCCGGTAGTTAGCCAATACCAGGTCTTTAACAGCTGGAGAACCATCGTTGATAAAAAGATATGTGAGGCTGTCGTGTTTTACATCAAGTGTCAACTGATCGGCAGAAGGTCTCAGCAATGGTCCTAATTGGGAGCCAGGGTCCGAATAAGCAAGATCTGTAAGTGCCTGTCCCGTTGCAGGCAAAAAAGCCCCTATGTAAACCAGCTTTCTGATCTTATTGGGGATTTTTTCAGCCACACTTGTAATCACCATGCCCCCCATGCTATGTCCTACGAGAATTACACTACTATCGGCTTCAGAAATAGCATTGATCACTTTATCCCTGTATACGTCAAGACTCAGCCGGTATGGGGCCGTTGTATCGGAGCCGTGGCCCGGCAGCTCCACCACAATCACTTTGTTGCCTTTTTTGACAAGATCTGCCTGCACAGAATCCCAAACGTACGGAGCCTGCCATGCACCATGTACCAGTACATAAACCTGGGGAGCAGGATCCTGTCCTTTTTCATGGTTAGTGCATGAAGCTGCTGTTATACTAAACGCTGCAGCAGTCAGCAGCAATAGAATTGATTTTTTCATGTAAGAGCTTATAAGTTTTCGGGTGAGGGCATATCAAATCCGTTTAAAATAATTGCTATGAAGCAGTAGCCTCCGATAAGAAAGAAGAGCTCTGCTACCGCGTTCTGCCCAAGCAGGTGAATTGCCCGCTTGTAAGTTGAATCCGGTACTATATGACCGGCAACCAGCACCTGGGCGATAGTATGAGCAATAGTCTCCTGTTCGTTTAAACCATCAGGACGAGAGCCCGCTGCAAGCGATGCGATTACATCGGGTGAAAGACCAAATGCTTCAGCCATGATCTCGTGCGCATACAGTTCGAAGCGTGCTCCAAAAGATCCTGCAACCGTTAGGATAGCCACCTCGCGCACCCTTTTGTCGAGCGTTGCATGCATGTCGAGCGTTCTGAGAAAACTTAATGCAGGAATGCCGAACTGTGGGTATTGTAACATAGCTGGGAAAGGACCCAATAATGCCCCCTGCGCATCCGTCATCGTTACCTGGCTTTGACTTCGGCCAACAAGATTAGCGATTTCGTTATGTACTGAAAGGGCTTCGGCACCAAGGTTAGCTGGTGGTAGTGGTTGTATACGCATGGTTTAATTTTTCGGAGTTACAATTTCAGGTGTAAACTCCCCGTCGATCAAAACGAAAGCCATACGGCATATCTTACCCGAGCGGTTAGCCCAGGCATGATTGGTCCCGTTTTGAATAATGATATCACCGGCGTGAATAACCGTCTCCTCCTGATCCAGCACCAATGTTATTTCTCCTTCCAGTACAATTCCGTAATCGACCGTTTTTGTGCGGTGCATTAACGGATGAGGGGCTGCTTCGTTTGAGGTAGAGGCTTTTTCATCCCCCATTGATTTGAATTTAGCAGCTGCATCTGCCCCGCTCAGTTTTCGTATTTCTTCACCCTCAGGCGGAAATTCAATGACCCGTAAACGGGTCCCATTTTTAGGAGGTGGTAATATCAGGCCCTTTTCTTCAGGCTCAACTGGCTGCGCGTGAATCAATGCAGGGGTTTCCAGCGTATGCCATACTTCAAAAAAAGTAGGGCCGCCTGGTCCGCCTACAAGTTGCGTATGCGTGGGAGGGGCATCGGTAATAATAACCGCTGTGCCATCCGTGTTATGACCCGTTATAATACGCCTGAATGTTTTTTGTTGCTGGTTCATATGTTGTTTTTAATTGCTCTTTGATTTTTTGAAAACAAATACACCCAGGTAATGGAATATAACACCGATAACCCATGCAACGGTAGACCACAGCGGCCAGGGGTAGCTTCTATCAGTGAAGTACCATACGATCCACATAACAGGGATGGAAAGCAGGAAAACGATCAGATGAATTCTGAAACCCTTTTTAGGGTTGATGGAGGCTTCGCTCCATTGATTTGGATATGACATAAAATTAGGTTTGGTCTATGTTGACCATTTATATGCCATTCTGCTACAAGGATAATATGCGGAGAAAAGTAATTTGCTAATAGATTGAAAGTAAGATCAATATTAACAGCTGACAATACAGAGAGGGCGAAAAAACACTGTATGGCTCTCCGATACTTCGGAGTCCGAACTCCGAAATATCGGAGTTTGCTTAGTCAAAATCCTGCTTTCTTATATTCAACCTGACCATTTTTGACTCAAGGGTGGTAGGTTTCATATTTAATAATTCTGCGGCTCCATTGACTCCCCGTATACGGCCTTTTGTTTTTTGGAGGATGGAAGTAATATACTCTCTTTCTGTTTCCCGCTGAATATGCTTTATTTCATCAAATGTATTAACATCAGTTTTTCCTGTAAGGCTAAAAGCCGGTGATGAAAGGTCCCGCATTAGTTGCAATTTCGTCCTGCCATCATTAACAACAACAGACTGCTCCACAACATTCTCCAGTTCACGAATATTTCCAGGCCAGCTATACGCGCATATTTTCTGGATCATGGCGTCTGAAATTCCGCTAAAGGGTTTACCGAATTCCTTACAAAATCTATTTGCAAAAAACAGGGTTAGTGCTTCTATGTCAGTTTTACGTTCACGCAATGGCGGTAAAGTAATCGGGAAAACATTCAATCGATAATACAGGTCAAGACGGAACCTTCCTTCAGCGACTTCTTTTTCCAGGTTACGGTTTGTAGCAGCAACAACGCGAACACTAACTTTTACAGGTGATTTGCCACCGACATATTCGATCTCCCTCTCCTGTAAAACACGTAATAATTTCGTTTGTACAGCAAGTGGCAGTTCTCCGACTTCGTCCAAGAAAATAGTTCCGCCTTCTGCCTGTTCGAACTTTCCTTTCCTTTTTTCGATAGCGCCTGTAAAAGCGCCCTTTTCGTGACCGAACAACTCAGATTCTACCAATGTTTCAGGAATAGCGGCACAATTAACCTTAATGAATGGTCCCTTTTTCCTGGTTGAAAGTTCATGAATGGATTGAGCTACCCTTTCTTTACCCGTTCCGCTCTCGCCCAATATCAGAACGGATGTATTATAAGGCGCCACCTGCGTTGCAAGATCCAATGCAGCTAATAAAAGATGATGATTTCCAACAATGCTTTTGAATCCGGGATAAAACTCCGCTTTATTCCGTTTTTTATCTGGAGAAACAGGCCAATCCCCTTCTGCAGATGATGATGTATCGTAATAAACGATCTTTTCAGCCAGGTCTGTCAGGCATTGTTTTATCCGGTTTAAGAAGGCAAGATGGGCTTTGCTGTATATACCCGGCTGGCGACTATAGAAAAAATAATGAACCGACAATCCATAGCCCAGCGAAACAGGAAATACCAGATATGACTCCATTCGCAAACAATTTAACAATATTCTTTGCAGCGAATTGTTCGGGGCATTATTCTTTGATACTTCACTGCTATAAATGTTCCCGTTGCTGTCGGCATGGCTATTTTCGATAACTGCATAAAGAGATTTATTGTCTAAACCCGTCATGGTGAGTAACTCCTTTTCACCGATATGCTGGTATTCATCAAAACCAACCCGCAGATAACCTATATCCGTGAACCGTTCCCCATTCAGGGGTCTTACACCGGTTGCCATAAAATCAAACGGGATAAAAGATTGCATAGCCTCAGCCAGTTTTAAAAATTTTAACTGAACATCTGATTCTTCACTACATGTCTCAGTCAGTATTTTTTGTAAACGCTCTTCATTCCGCAATTTTGACTCAAGGCTGTGCGTATGACGATACCATGCAATATCCAGGGTGATCAACAGGTCTTTCTCCCTGAATGGTTTAACTAAAAAACCGTAAGGCTCAGTTGTCTTTGCCTCTTCCAGTACTTTTTGGTTAGAGTTAGCGGAAACATAAATGAATGCGATATTATCCTCTTTCAGCCTCCGGGCCAGCGCAATACCTGAACGTTTCCCGTTTAAGCGTATATCCAAAATCACCAGGTCTGGTGTTTGCTGTTGCAGATACGTTTCAGCCTCTTCAACTGAAGCCGCAATTCCTGTCACGTTATACCCCGCCTTCGTTAATATTATTCGCAGGTCATTGGCTACTACGAATTCATCTTCTACTATAAGTAATTTTTTATTCATCTAAACTAGCTTATTAAGAATTAACAAATGGTTCGTCTGAAGTTGGTTTAGTCATCACTTCAAACCGGATTATTACACTAAGGCCCTTATCACTTACAATACTAACACTACCGTGCAATTGCTTTGCAAGTCCCCGTACGAGGCCAAATCCCAGTGAATTATGCTCCATTACGTCAAAGCCCATCGGCAGGCCGATACCATTATCGGAAATATTAAGTATCACATGATCTTCATTGACAGATTTCAGATTGATACTGACACTCCCGCTGCGATCACCGGGGAATGCATACTTAATAGCATTTACGATACATTCATTGATGATCAATCCGAGCGGAATTGCCTGTGACACATCAAGATCAATGGGCTCAATGGTCTGCTGAAAAACGATCCGGTTGCCGGTATCGAAGCTTTCATACAGGTAACTCAACAGATCTCTGATGTATTCAGGCATAGAAATGGTAGAAATATTTCCGGACAAATAAAGCTTCTGATGTATAAGCGACATGGCCTGCATCCGCCGCAGGCTATCTTTTATTGCCAGTACAGCTGCGTCATTATCGAGATAGGCGGCCTGTGAATTAAGCAGGCTGGTCACCATTTGAAGATTGTTCTTTACCCGGTGATGGATTTCTTTAATGAGCCACTCTTTTTCTTTCAATAATACATGCTGCTTCGTATTCAGCGTTTCTAAAAATATATTTTTCTGGTCTAATTCTTTTTGATGCACCTGCAACTTGTGATTGCTTTTGTGTTTCAGAAGATAACGGTTAAATAATAATCCTACAACGATCACTAATAATACTGCACAGGCCAGGGTGATATTTTTTGTTCTGTTGGCCTGATCAACCCCAATACGCTGTAAGTGGTTCTGGTTGTTCAGGGTTTCAATATCTTTTTCCTTCTTAGCAGTTTCGTACTGAACCCTCAATTCTTCCATTTGCCAGCTTCTGGTTTCATTGAAGATGGAATCGCTCAATAGCTTGTGTCTTAGTAAATGTTTCATGGCTGAAGGATAATTCCCCATGCCGGAATCGGCCCTGAAAAGCAACAGGTGAATATCTTTAGCTTCGGGAAGTGAATTGGTGGTTTCAGCGGTATTCAGGGCCTTTTGCAAATAGAAGGCGGCTTTCCGGTATTGCGTTTTACCGATGAAATATTGACCTAACTCGTAATGAATATCGCTTGTAATTTCATTGTCTTCCTGCAACTGACCGGACAGCTTTATCAATTCAGCATAATATTTTTCAGCCTGCCTTTCCTGTTTCACAGCATGATAACAAAACGCCAATGAACCGAGCAGGCATGCTTCTGCGTGAACACCAAGGGGTTTGTTCTTTGCTTCGATATCAAGCATATATGCCAGTGCTTCCTTTGCCCTTTTTATCTTTATAAGTTCCTTTGCAAAAAAGAACGCATCCCTAAATACATACCCATTGTTATCCCCGTCAAATACCCGGTCCCTGAGCACTTTTGAATACCACTCTACGCTTTTGTCCGGCTGCCCGGATTCCCGGTACATATTTGCAAGGCGACGATAAAAAGTAGTAGCCGAAACTGAATCATGAGTAGCTTCCACGCTTTCTACTGCCTTCGAGCCATAAAAAATACACTTGCTAAAATCACCTTTATAGCGGCTGGTTACCGCCAGCAGATCGTAAATGTAGTGCAGGTCCCGGTATCCGATGGCCTTGTAACGTTCAAGTACATCCAGTAACTCCGTTTCAGCAAGATCCAGCTCCCCGTTCACCAAATGTATATCAGCAATTGTCTTTAACACCCACGCCTGTCGTTCCTGATTACCGCTTTTTTCATAAAGCGAAAACATTTTTTCAAAACAATAAAGTCTAGTTATTCCAGTCTGCTCGCGCAAGGGGATCAGCGTTGCTAATTCATGCCATAGGAGTGCTTCATTTTCTTCATTACCAGGCAGACTTACTTTATCTATTGTTGTTTGGTATAGCTTTCTGCTTTGCTGCAAACCCTCGGCAATAAAGGACTGCATTGCGTTGATATGTATACGTTCATACTGCCATTTTTCAGGTAAATGATTCACTGCAATTTTATTTGCCCTTTCTAAAAAAAACATCGAACTATCCAGATCCTTTTTCGTTCTGTCGGTATGAAAGATATAATGCCGGCCCAATATTATCAATAAACGAAAGCGGGTCGGCTCATTTAGTGTATTCAACAGGGTAAGCGCTGATCTTATTTCATTTTTTCTGATCAATGCATCCCCCTTTATTAAAATCGCCTCATTCTTACCATTTTCGTACTTTAAAGCCTCGCTCAAATGAAGGGCTTCCTCCGCGAAGTAGCAGGCGCTGTCGAATTGCGTTCGCGGATTACCGGTTTTGTACAAATAATACTCCCTCCGTACATAATATTGCCCAAGCTTTAGCAAAAGAGACACACGACCTGTATCCGCTTTACTTTTTTGAAGTTGTATAACCAATTGTGAATGAGCATCGTCTTTTAACTGAGAAAATGACAAAAAGGGGGAAACCACCCAAATAAAAATGGCGGCAGAAATATAGAAGAACGCTTTGCTGCAGTGTCGCATTTAGTAAATAATAACCTATTTAATTGTTCATTAATGCTTATGTGGTTTGCTATGGTATTTTCCCTCCGGGCGTTTCGGGTTAGTTAAGTGGCGATTTCCTGGTTAATTGGATACAATTTCGAAAAATACCAATACTAAATTAACGCAAATACACATCTGACCAGCCACCCCGGCAAAAAATTCAAAGAGGGTTATCTCTTTATCTTTGAACCCCTCCCTTTTTGCTTTATATTTGGTCCCGGCTAATACCGCACCACTATGTCAATGCTCAAATCCTTGTACGTAAGGATCAAAATTCAAAAAGATAACCTCGAACGATTCCTTCAGGACAAACCCGTTGAAGCAACTGTTGATCAGGATTGGACATCATGGTGGGATAGCCGCGACATGTACGGTAAGCAACCACTGTCGAAGATCTATTTTTATCAGACAGGCTCCAACCGGGAGGTCCTGGCAACAACTGCCAATGAGTTCAGAATTGGAAAAGAGGAACAAATGGAGGATGGCGTGGAAGAATGGATCTTCTGCGTGGTATTCTTTAGTGAAAACTACGAGGAAAGTCTGGCCATGTTAACCTGGTTGAGAAGTATTGCTCCTTACATGGATCCTGATGGAGAGGGCGTCGCCCTGATTTATGACTTCTTCTGGGGAAGTGGAGTAGTAATGGCTCACCTGGAGTTCACCGGACAGAAAGTATCTTTCAGGTTAACAAAAGACATTGCAGAACTTGACCCAGCGTTGCTGGCAGCCGCAAATAATTCGATGGAGACTGCCTTTGACGCTGTCTCTGCTTATTATGGAGAGACTGATTAGCAAAAGCCCCATTTACCTATACCGTTATGTATCAACTGAAAAGCATTATACTATCCTTTGTCTTTTTGTGCCTTATCCTACCCGCCTTTGCCCAGCAACAAACTTTCCCTGAGCATGTAGGAGATATTCCTTTTGATAGTCTGCAGGACGATCCGGGGTTCGTAGTCTGTAATCCCAAACAGGTGCTACAGTACTACAATACTGTATCCTACTATAAGGATCATAAAAAGGAGATCATAAAATATCTGCAGGATAATTTCAGTACACAGGATAGTTTCCAGGACCAGAATGGATTTCTGACCATCAGATTCATTATAAATTGTAATGGGAACACTGGCCGTTTCCGCCTTTTTGAAATGGACAATAACTATCAGCCTATTCATTTCAATGAAGCCTTATCTCAGCAGCTACTTAAGCTGGTAAAACAGCTCAGTGGATGGCAACCGGCTGTTTATAAAGAGAAAGTATATGACAGCTATCAATACATCACTTTCCATATCAGGAATGGTAAAATAATAAGTGTCAGCCCATGAAGAAAACATACCTGCTCCTATATCTTTGCTTAATTAGTCTTGCTGTTAGCGGACAGCAGAATTGTGACATCTATACAGACTCTCTCTGTAGTCTTGCCTGCAAGCTACGCAACCTCTCCAGCTCTTTTCCACAGGGCTCCCGCAGGAGCCAGGAATGTTTGGACAGTGCCATCCACTTATGCCCTGAGATGGCAGATGCCTGGCGGGAGATTAGTGTTCCTTATCTGAAACGAGGGGATTTCGTAACCTGGCGCAGGTATATGGATAAAGCAGTAGACCTGCAGCCTACCAGAACCCTCGATGTAAGAGGCTGGTGTAGATTTAAGTTCCTGAGGGATTATGAGGGCGCTCTTGAAGATCTGAAACGATTCGATAGTTTGTCCCACTTTGCGTCTAAGCATACCGGGGATGGTACTTACAGCTTAAATGTCGTTATGGCTTTATGTGAGCGGGAGTTGGGTAATTACTCCAATGCGGCTCTTTATTTCTCCAGGGGTATTGATAGTATTTTTTATACTAAAGGAAAGGATTTTATTGGATTGTTTGACTTTCTGCACAGGGCTGTATTAAAGCTAAGACAGCAGGATTATACTGGTGCTTTATCTGATCTTAATCAGCAGGAGAAAGTGTGCAGGAATTATGTAGAAACGAGCTATTATAAAGGCATTGCCTATCGCGCTCTTGGAAAGCATAAACAGGCAAAACAGCAGTTTCAAAATGCAGCTCGCCTATACAAGGAAGGATTTCACATGTCTGATGTTTATTGTGAAATGCTGGATGCGGTATATCCTTCGGATGTGAAGGAGGCTTTGGAAGAAGGCATCCCGGCTCCGCACTAAGCCGGGACGCTCAGTGCTCAGGATAGTTGCTGTGCCTTGTTAAGCCGCTCGGCAACATTATCCCAGTTAATAATATTGAAAAGAGTGTCTACAAAATCCTGGCGTTTATTCTTGTATTTCAGATAGTATGCGTGTTCCCACACATCAATAACAAGGATGGGTACAGCACCCCATTGTTGCAGCTTTTCATGATTCTCGCACTGCATAATGGTCAGTGAGCGGGAGTATGGCTGATAAGCCAGGATGCCCCAACCATTACCGTCAATATTCTTTGCTGATTCTGCAATGTATCCTTTAAATTTATCGAAAGAGCCAAAGCTTTTTTCAATCATCTTTAACAGCTCTCCTTTAGGATCTGATTTCCTGTTGGTCAGATTAGTCCAGAAGATGGTATGCAGCAAATGACTGCCGAAATGATAGGATAATTTCTTCGTGTAAAAATCCACTGTATCAAGACTATTTTCATCAATGGCTTTCCTGATCATTTTAATATCATTATTAGCGCCCTTAACAGCGCCGCCGTGATGAAACTGGTGATGCAAATGCAAGGTTTCGGCATCCATATTCGGTTCCAGGAAAGATTCTGAATATGGCAGCTGGTTAAGTATAAAATTGCCCTGTTCATCTGTCAGCTTATCCAGGTTGCTTTCCTGGATACTTTGGGCCAGTACTCCATTTGATTTTAAAACACCTGCCCCACCGATGAGTAATCCACTTTTGAGAAATTGCATTCTGTCCATATGTTTGATTTATTGGTGATTTATTACACTTCTTAATAAAATGCCCACCAGTGCTGCTATAAGTATAATGACCGGTTCAGATATCTTTTTAAACCGCCACAATACCAATGCTGTGAGCAGGGCAATACCAACGGTATAAGCATCCGTCAGTGATCTTTTTCCCAGTACGATCACTGCTCCTGAAATGGCCCCTACAGCCGCAGCTGTTACTCCATCCACAAACGCCTTTATACCGGGGTGTTTCCCATACTTTCGGAAATAAGGCGCCGGCAGTACGGTAAACAGATAACTGGGAAAAAAGGTTGCAAAAGCAGCTACACAGGCCCCCGGGAATCCTGCTACCAGGAAACCGATAAAGCCTACCGTAATTACCACCGGACCGGGTGTGATCATGGCCACGGCAACCGCGTCCATAAACTCCTGTTCATTGAGCCAGCCATATTCTTTCACTACACCTCCATACAGGAAGGGTACAATAGCCAGTCCGCTTCCAAATACCAGGGCGCCGGCTTTGGTAAAGTAAAGCAGTATCTGACCGAGGGTTTTACCCGAATGCTGAACGGATGCCGTCAGTAAGAGGGGAAAAGAAAAAGACCGGGCAACATCGCTTGTCTGTTTCTTCGAAAAGGAGATCCGTTGAGGTGGCGCTTTGAGCAGCCAGTAGACGATTCCTGCTCCCAGGAACAACAACACATTCTCTGTTTCTTTCCACACCGTATAAGTGGCTGCGATAAGGTAAATGCTGATCAGGATCTTATCGCTGCCAATCGACTTTTTTGTAAGCTTATAGGAACTCATGGCAATGATACCAATTACAGCAGCGGCTACTCCGTAAAATACTGACTGCATCAGTGGAATGCCCTCCCAGGTGGTGTAGATGAATCCGAGTAGTACTACCAGCAAAAAGGAAGGAAGAATAAATGCAAGCCCTGCCAGGGTCGCTCCCAATACGCTGTAATGTACATATCCCATATAGATCCCGAGCTGTGCAGCCAGCGGTCCCGGAGCCAGCTGGGCCAATGCCAGTCCTTCCCTGTAATCTTCCTCACTGATCCATTTGCGTTTTTCAACCAGATCACGATGCATGTAACCGGTTAGCGCTACGGGTCCTCCGAAACCAAGACTTCCCAGCTTCAAAAAATAAAGGATCAGATCGCGCAGCGAATATGCTGTTGTATTGTCTTTCTTATTCATTTGTAGCCTGCGTATTTAAAGTCCAGGTATGCTTTTCAGATTGCCTGTATTTTGCCCAGCTATACAAAGCGTCATACATCTTTTTGCCAATCTCCAGGAGCTGATGATCATCTGCGTAGTTATACGACAAACCTGCAGATATAGCCCATAAGCCCGCCGCCTGCGGAGCCAGTTCAAAATGATCAGTATCTGCCGCACGTACAATAATTGCCAGCTGCTGAAGGACCGGATCATTTAGGGCATGCTTCTTTAAAAAATAGTCGAACGTGCAAAGATCTCCTTCATGTGTGTATTCAACACCTGCTATATCGAAAGGGATAGCATTGTATTCCTGTGCTTTTTGCAGTACTTCTGCAGCAGGAACGAATATGATCTCCGCGTTGCCATCAATGAACCTTTCTATCAGCCATGGACAGGCAATACGGTCAATTTTGGGATGTTCACGGGTAATCCATTTCATTGCAGTATATTTTAATACTGCAAATTCAGACAATGAAAAACCAAAAAATAGAACGAAAACGAATGTTTAGTCTGAATTTTACTTTTTGGGGGAAATATTTATGGGCCTACAGGCCGGATCTACTTTTTCACTATATGCTTTTTATAGCCGGAAGGGCTTTTACCTGTAAATTTTTTAAACGTCCTCGTAAAATGGCTCTGATCAGAAAAACCGGTGAGATAAGCAATCTCTGTCAGAGAATGATCAGTAGTTGTCAGTAGCTGTATAGCCTTATCAATACGCAGTTTACGGATATACTCGCCAAATGAAAGGTCATCAAAATACCTGGAGAACTCCCGGGATAAGTAGGACGGATGCACCTGCAGCGTTTCCGACAAGCCTTTGAGGCTCAGATTAAGGTTGGTATCAATCTGGTCCTGGATGATCTCTTTCAGCTCTTTCGCCCATTTGGGGACCTTCTTACTATCATGTTCATGCTGAAGGTATTGTTTGAAGATATCCAGCAACTGATTTTCAAAAGGCTGCTGCGTATGTTTGACATGCTGAAGATACTTCGCCCAGCTATACAAAGAATCGTATAACAGCATCCCCTTTTCCAGTAGCTTATAATCGTCAGGCTCATCATGGGCCATCCCGGCGGATATGGCCCAAAGGCCCGACGACTGCGCCGCGAGATCATGCCTGTCAGTATCTGCCCCTCTCACGATAGGCGCCATTGCATGAACGGCCGGGTCTTGAATATTATGTTTCTTTATTATATAGTCGAAGGTGCAATAATCATCGTAGTGGGTATATTCTACTCCGGCAATATCAAACGGGATGGCATCCAGTTCCTGTGCTTTGTTCATCACTTCACTGAATGGCACATAAATGATCTCTGCATCCTGTTCTACAAAGCGTTTAATAAGCCAGGGACAGGCAAGACGGTCAATTTTGGGACGTTCTCTGGTGATCCATTTCATGC
This sequence comes from Chitinophaga filiformis, assembly GCF_900102545.1. Lineage (GTDB taxonomy): Bacteria > Bacteroidota > Bacteroidia > Chitinophagales > Chitinophagaceae > Chitinophaga > Chitinophaga filiformis. The sequence goes on from NZ_FNBN01000002.1 coordinate 1,217,284, forward strand.
TGATGTGATTAGACTCAAAAGTCCGAAAATATAGTGTTAAAGTCAAGGAAGGGGCTTTTCTGGGTGCTATTTACTCAGGGAGTTTGCGATTTTGAAGATCTGCCGAATGAATGATCTTTCCAGAGATATCTTTTAATTGAAAAAAATAATTCGATTTTGTTAACAACAATGGTGTTCAATAAATTTGCTTAAACAATAACATATTGTTTCAAACAGATATCCTGCATTAAACACGACTTATATGACCTTTAAAAAACATGCTCACACTCTGATAACATTATCCCTGATTATTGTCCTACCCTGTTGCTACTCCCCTAAAATATTCCTCTCAGAAGAAGAAAAAGAATTTGCTGATTCTCTGGCTACAGCATATTCCGCTGATATTAGTTTACAGCATGACTATAATGCAGTAAAAGAAAATAAAAAAAATGGACAATTTTGGATAGAAGTAAAAAACCCTCAGCATGAAGACCTCTGTTCAAAAGACAGTACATCATTGAAAGCAATATCAAAAGGTATTGCCACACAAGTTTTTAAAATAATGAAGTACAAACAAAATTACAATTCTATTGAGATTGTATTTGTCGAATCTGAGTTTCCCGACAAGCAAACGGAAAGTGTCATTTGTAGAAAAATCACACAGGTTAGTACAAGTAACTTCAATACTGTGCAAGTAACTTACTGGCACTAATGTAGAACGCGGCCAAAATGAAAGCTCCGTACTGTCAACAGGTACGGAGCTTTAAAGACAGCATATTTTATTATTACTTCCTTCTATAAATTACCCCGTCAGATGTTTCGATCCGCTCAAAATCCTTCGAATTAGCTACATTGTTCAGAAGAGTCTGCAAATCACCTAGTACCTTGGTAGAAACCGTCCCTCCATGAGCATCACCAACATCACCTTTATCATACTGTAATTCCCGATTAACACCCTTCAAATGAGAATACTGAGCTATTCGATCCCTTAAGTTATGAACCTGGATTCCTTTCCCACTACTCGTATGCTCAAACTCATCTGCTTCATCCGGTGATAAATATAACACAGTACCTACTGTATGACCTTTGTATTCGCCCCAGGCATTTTCTGATAAATAGGCAGCTATACCAGCAGCAAAGGCCCCGCCCTCGCTGTGAGAAACCAGGTTGAATTTCTCATCGGGACTCATTTTTGAAATCCACTCTTTATAGTGTGCCGCTGCATATTTCCTCCCCAATTCATATCGGTCAGCTCCGCTTTGATCCGCTCCAAATAAAGAAGAACCATCCGCAAATTGTTCATTTTTATTACTCGTCTCATTGAAGAGGGCCTTAGCCCCGGGAATAAAACCTTTGGAAAAATAATTCCAATAATCCTGCCCGGGCTTGGTTGGACCAAAGTTCCATTCAATAGGCTTAGTTCCGAAGGAACCCTGAAAGAAACTATTATAATACCCATTAACAAATATTACAAGTTTCCCATCCGGATCTATTGCGTTAACAGGATTATTCAAAGTATAAGCATAAGGGCTGACGTTCTCATACTTATTAGCAAAAGGATCGATCATATTCCACCTTCCTATCTGCTGATCATAGGCTCTCGCGCCATAGTCATACCACTCCAATCCGCTTCCATCATTAAATTCCTTATTCTGCAGCTCTTTCCCGTTGTACTTCATCCTATTCTCAGAATACCTGGTCCCTTTCAGCACATTATTGCTGATCCCTGCTATCGTCAATCCAAATGGATAGTAATGTGTTTCTTCCAGCAATGGTCCCTGTGCCAGGCCTAACACAACATTATCAAAGAACACGTCCTGTGCGGTCTCATTGCTTGTGTATACATACAGGAAACCTGATTTCCTTATAGGCATTTTGTCAACCGACAGGGTTTGCAGCTCATCCGGCGTTTCTTTCACCTGTCTGACACCACTATTATCTTCCACCAGGTTAAACTGGTCATCAAACAAAGCAAAGTTCAGGTAAGCCTTTGGCCTGTTCGGCTGATTCTGGCCAGGCTCCTTTTCTTTCAGGCGCTGGTAATCACTGCCGGTGAAATTACCAAAAGGCGTTAAACGCTGGCTTTGAGCAGCACCATGTGCACCACTTTGCGGCCCATCTCCGCCGAATGCCTGCAATAACGCCACCACCATATCTTCGGGAGTAACAGACTTGTTATCCTTTGATCCAATAGATTTATAAAATGCCTTCGCTCCTATCTGCACGGTATCTCCTGCCATTACCCTTAATACAATTGATGGTCCTATTTTCTTACCTCCATCTTTCGCATTTAGTTTAGCTACAAAATCATTCTTCTGCGTGGTCTGATCCTGTGGATAGCCTGCAGGTTTAGCAGTACGGGTGTCGTCCAGGTTACTGAACAGGGCATTCTCTGTTGTTGCCTGTGCTGTTTCCATGCTGGCGCTATAAATGCCCAGATCCGATTCGTCCGTAAGGACTGCTCTTATATTACCCAGGTGGTCCTTCATAAAGTAGTCGTATACATATTTCATGGGGTTACTACCATTAAATACTGTACGCATACGGCCTTCTTCATTATTGATGAACTGCAGGGTATCGCTTTTATATACAAAGCCGCCTATATAGTGTGTAACAGTTGTCCTGTTGGGCGTCACGGTCTGGTCCGTTACTGTTTTCCGGAGCTTGTTCCCCCCTGCATCATACAGGAAACTGACTGTACCCTTTCCGGTAACAGTAATAGTCTGTGGCAGGTTAAGATAGTTATAAGTAATAGATCCGATACTCTTATTCAGATCTTTTGTCAGATTACCGTTCACATCATAAGTATAGTCATCACCACTATTGGTACCATTGATGAAATCACCCAGTTTGGCGGAAGCGGTTACACTTGTATCACCTACTGCCAGTAGTTTATTACTGTTATCCTGATAACGGTATATCAGCTGATCTATAATCCTGCTTGTTGTACCCATCATGCCCTTCTGTGCCATAGTAGCAATATTCCCATTAGCGTCATAGGAAATGCCGCTTACTGTGAAATCATTTGCATCCTTTGTCCAGCTGGTGCTACCGGTATTCTGTTGTGAATAGTCTGCTCCCAGCAGCCGGTTTGCCTTGTCATATGTATATCCATATGCCCTTGCGATACCATTCGACTGGCTCTTCCATTTTCCACCAGCAACATTCCCATTGTATTGACCGGCAGTAAAGCCATAATCGTAATTCAGCTCCTCTCCAAACCAGCTGGCAGTACTATTTACCGTGTTCACAAAGCTCTTATTGATCCCTCTTAACGCACCCCGGATATTATACTCATACCCCAGTGTATCTATCTGGCCTGTTGCAGTGATTCCCAGGCGTTTTCTCTTTAGCTGGCCGGCCTCATTATAACTATTCTCGGCAATTATTTTAGCCGCATCCGTATTTACCTGTTTTGTTGTTGTCAGCAAACGCTCTGTAACATCATAGGTAAATTTCGTCAGCACATCCGTTTGTGGGGTAGTACTGCTTTTGGGATTACTATGGTGTAGAAAAGTGCTTAATACTTTTCCGCTAAAATCATATAAGGTGGTAGTAATATCTTCTCCGCCATTAACGTTGTCTGAACGTGTTTGTACCAATCGCTTGTTCTCGTCATAGAAATATGCGGTGGAGAGCCATTGCGATGTTCCTAATATCAGTTTCTTAGACCCCGTCAAAAGGCCTCGCGACATACCGGCGTTTCTTATGGTATCTGCAAAAGGATTACTGCCTGCCTGCGGCTTCGAGGCATAACTATTATCATATGCCTTGGCATTATTGTAAGCATAATCATCATAATAGTTAATTGTTAACGGCTGGTACCCTGTTAAGCCAGTTGGTACTAGAGTAGCCATCACCTTTTCCGGCGTGCTGGCGTTGGGTATGGTATAGCTCAGTTCTGTACTCAGGTTAAGAGAAACGTTCATAGTAGCCTGTAACTGATCCCTTGTCTGATTGGAGGGATAGATAGCCGTCATCACCGGTCTATCCTGCCCATCATAGAAAGTAAGCAGCCATTCACGTGGCGATCTGGCTCGCTGCACGCTATCCTGTGTCATAACAAGGCGTTCGTTATAATCATACACCATATGCACTTCCCCTTGTCCAGGCATCCTTTTGGCTATCATACGACCACGTCCGTCATACTGATACTGATAACATAATTCTGTTGCGACAGCTGTACTGATAGACCAGGCTCCCTTGATCTTATCCACCGCCAAAGGGGGAATAACAAATCTCAGGTTGTCGAAATCATCATACACATAGTAAGTACACAACCAGCCAATATGCCCGGTTCCCGGAGAAGCAGCCTGCTGCACTTTTCTCAGGAGCAAATGGTCTTTTTTGTCCTTGTATTCAATCACCTGGCTCCCATTTTCGTCGGTAGTTATTCTTTTAAATAAATACCCGGCCATATAGGTCGTTGTACTGGTAGGTATAGGGCTGGTCGACGACATACGCCAATCCCGTACAGAATCTGCTACCGTATTGGAAAGCTCCTGTATAGATACTGGCCTGTTACCACCTTCTTTAGCCCAGCTGTTACCGGGTGAGAAATTTCTTAGTTCACGGTTCAGCGGAGATATTTCATACTCCCGTCGCTGATAATACACTTTCTCTCCGCTATACTGGCTGCCCATAAAGGTAGCCTGTTCTCCAAACGCATTCAGTTTAAACTTACCGGTACCGGTGGTAGAAGTGTAAGGAAGGTATTTAATACTTTCCCGTCCCAGTGAATCATATAAAATAGGCGTCACCATATCCATACCAAGGGGGCTGGCGCTTTTCTCTACTGTCTGAATAACGCGACCCAGGCCATCAAAGTACTGTGTGCTTTGTTTTACTTCCTGTGCCGTTCTGGATGTGGATATAATATCTGCATCCAGGCCGATCCTTTTATTAGCCTTCCATGTGCGTATGTAGTTGATCTTTCCTGTGCTGCCATACGCTGCCGGAACGGTATTAACTGACTGCGACACTGCCGGAGGCGCTGTTTGTGTGTTGGGGGTCTGCGCCGACACACCGCCTATGAAGGCTGCAGTCAGCAGCAGAGTAAATGTACCCGCAAGGTTAAACTTTATAGTGGGTTTCATAATTATTTCGGTTAGGGATTATTGTTGAATGGGCGCCTGGTACTGATAATCGTAACGTTTCAGGATATTACCGTACACGTCTTTCTCAGACTTTAAGCGCTGGAATTCGTCATACTCGTAATAGGTGATATCTCCCCTTTCGTCAGTCCTGGATGTCATACCTACCAGCGGATCATACGTATAAGTTTCCAGTTTTCCGCCTACAGGGAATAAGCGTAACTCATCAATCAGACCGGAACCGGATATAGTTAACAGTCCGCTTGCATTGGATACTTCCTGCTCTACCAGCGTCCACCCGCCAATGGTGCGGATATTCCGGGTGCTGATTGTGCCGCTTATGTTCACCGTTGCTCCGGTTTTCTTGTAATACTGGACAATAAAGTGCAGGGATGGATAACCCTGTCTGGTGATATTGCCGGCTGCCAGGTTATAAACATACCTGCCCGTAGGCGTCCAGCTATCTGTTACCGGAGTCCCGCTATATGTCCAATCGCCTTTATCGGTTTCTTCGAAACTGGTGTAGGCAATGTTACTACCACTTGCATAACCTGGCTGAGAATTATCACCTTTAGCGATCAGGTAATTACCATGATATCCCCATCGATAGCTGGTATATTTGATATCCTTATTATATTCAGTCACATTACCATAGGCATCATAATGTAGAAAAGAGCGCTGCTCTATATTAGGATCGACTTCCTCGATTTCTGATCCATCAATACCTATAATGTTATAATAAGTGTAACTGCTGGCCCCTAATGGTTGCGCCGGTAGTTTCATCAACAGCTCACTCAGGGGTTTCACATAATTACCTGGTCCGCTCATGCGTATCACCGTTGCTTTTTTGACATACTCATAGCTAAAGTCGTCTGAGGTAGTATAGGTCTCTAACACTTCTGTTGGCCTTCCGATAATATTATGCTTTACCATATAAGGAGTGGTAGCAGTCGTGCTGGGGTCTGTTCCGCCATCGTACTTCAATACATCATAAGGATAACGATAGTAGGCAACGTTGTGATAGCCCCTGCTATCTGCGTGATCCTCACTCTTTAACTGGTGGGTTTGTTCATTATATGCAAACGTTTTGAAGGTGGCTATCGGGTTCTGACCATTCTGATCGTATGCTACGTTGCTCTCCTGCAGTGGAAGATAGGAATAAGTATAGAACCTGTAGGCGGTTCCTTCTTCCACATATACGCCCAGGTTTTCCGGACAAACCACAAACCGGTCTGCCTTCAGTGACTTGACGTATTCATTGGTTTTATTAACCGCAATATATTGAATCTGCTTGCTGTTGATCAATACATTTGAACTATTATAGGTTTCCACCTTGGTGGTTTTGCCCCTTTCCTCCTCCAGGGATGTAAAGGGCTCATACGCGGTGCGTGTTGGTTGTAAGGTAGTAGTACTTTCGTCAAGATGCCCATTTTCAAAATTCGTAAAATAATAACGGGTATACCCGCCATTATTGTCCTTCTCTACCACTTCACTGTAACCTATATGGCTTCCCTGTGCATTGTTACAGGCCGGTAATACAGATTGTGACGTGAAGATCTTCTTGGAGTACACCACACCTGAAAGACCGGCTGCATTGACCCTGTAATCATCAAAATAATACTTTGTTTGACCTCCCAGTACACCGCTGGATGGCAAAGTATTTACCGCTATGTTATTTTTATATCCGGTAACATAGAAATACTCCTTCTCTGTTTTTTGCTCCGGTTTTGCAGGATCATAACTTTTGATCTTCGCTATCCTCAGACCACCGGCCACCGTATTGGTGTTAAAGGAAGGATCTATTCCCGCCGAGCGTACAAACTGAAGACGTTTGCCATACACATGTGGTTCGTAGGTGAATTCTGTAACACCTCCTGTAGGGTAGATTATCTTATTAAGTACGCCTGTCCGCAGATAAGTAGCATTAGGTTCTCTCAGGTTGTAGTAAGCCTGATAATCAGCACTGTTGACATTAGCCACCTGGTTGTTATAAAATCCCCAGTGGTCGTTTTTATTGGCCAGGTAAGGAGGCAGCGTCTGTGAATTATCATAAGAGAACTGGTAAGGCGCTTTACTACCCAGATCGCGTCCCTGTTCAGTAAGAGAAAGCAGCGTAAGCCTTTCATTCGCGTTATTGTTGTAAGTAAAGTTATATGCCTTTATCATCGTACCAAACTCATTCTCAATACGTACCTGGTCCAGCTTTTTCCATTGCAGGTTATTCAGGCAGCCTGGGTAGGCACTGTCATCAAAGCGTAGGAAAGTCAGAAAGTAACTGAGCTGATTACCTCCATTCACATAACTGGCGTCGTATGCTGATTGAGGGAATTTCAATTCCGTACTTGTGGACCGGGAAAAAGAAATCTTTCCTATAGAGCTCTGGATGGTTTTCAGATAAACGGGGGCCATCAGTTTACCTGTGTATTGCATTGGACTAATACTGGTGCTGCTGCACTTGGGCAGGAATGCGCCGTTGGAAACAGTACTTGTTCCAAGATCGTTATAAATAGAAGTATACAACTGGTTAATATAGCTGTCACGTTCATAGATAAGATCTACCGAATATCCATCTGCATGGATAACCTTTGTCAGATACCAGGCATTGGCGGTCCACTCATCAGGACCCTGCTCAAAGAAACTTGTACTAAACTCAATGGAATTTGTGCTTCCGCCAAAAACATATTGTGTACCGTCTGTATCCGTGATCGTAAAGCCGGAAAATGCTTTAATATATCCTCCGTTAGGCATTGGGGTCATAGGAATTACCTCGAAAGGAGGTAAGAGGAACTGTCCGTTGAAAGTGACTTTTACCGGACGGTCACATTTCACTTTCCATTCACCATCGGCCCCCATGTAAAACTTTCCATTTCCGCCCGGAAAGCTGAAAGAAAACTCATCCGGTTCAGTATCTTTCAGTACACCATCACCACGGGTGATACTCTGCATGAAAGACACCTGGTCCCAGTTGCTGACGTTCAGGACGCCATGGTTAAAGTAATAGCCGGCATTCACATAATAAGGTGATACGTTCGCCTTATTATATTCATCCTGCAGTTCGTTCACTGTACGGTAGATGGCCCCTCCCGCAGAAAGGTTCCATCCCTGGCCCACCCAACCGGGGTGTGCATCAGGTCTGAACCCTGAAGCATGATAACTTAATGTTACAGGGATCTTAATGCCTTTATCCTGTAAAGTGTATAAGGGTATCTCTATCTGTGGCAGTCCTGTAAAATAGGATACGGGAACCTGACCAAACAGTCCCAGGCTGGCAATATTGGGTGTCTGGGCTGTTGCGGGCGGCAATGGAATCTGTGCGTGTGTAGACGTCACCCAATGGGTCATCAAACAAACAAGCAACAATAGCGTGTTAACTCTGATCATAGATTAGGGCTTATTTAAGCATTTAATGATTGTATACTAAGAAACGAGCCGATACCGCAGTGTATCTGCGCACGTTTTCCTACAGTACAGGTTATGATTACTTCGAACTAATGCAGGCATAACAATCCAGAATATAGCATTCCTGTTACGTGGGCATAACAAAGTATATATGCAATGTAAGCGGGTTCAGCATAATTAGTCAATATGAGAACAAAAAGTTAATATGAAAATAACATCAATATCTGCAAATGAACATTGTCAGTGCCCCTCCTGTTATAAACTTCACACTCGAATTTGGCCGCTTCGGGAATGACTTCGTCTGCATGGCCTGTTTCATCATTGCCAATCGCTGCTGACCGGAATAATTTTACACCCGTATTCCAAAACATCAAAAATAAATCATGAAAAAGGTTAGCATATTTAAACTCGCAATAGCAGGAATTGGCCTGTTGATGCAGAGTACTATCAGCAATGCACAAAACAGTACATCATCTGATAAAACATCAGACAAAAGCATCCGCCCCTTCCAGGTGCATATACCGAAAGAAAAACTGGTAGATCTTAAACATAGGATCCAGGCAACACAGTGGCCTGATAAGGAGATCGTCAACGATGCATCACAGGGCGTGCAGCTGGCAACCATGAAAGCACTTGCACAATACTGGGCAACAGATTATGACTGGCGGAAAGTGGAACAAAGACTGAACGCTTTACCACAGTTTGTAACCAACATTGACGGCGTTGACATACATTTCATTCATGTCCGTTCGAAACATAAAAATGCACTGCCTGTTATCATTACGCATGGCTGGCCAGGCTCTATCATTGAACAGTTAAAAGTCATTGGCCCTCTAACTGACCCTACTGCCTATGGCGGAAAGGCTGAAGATGCCTTTGATGTAGTAATACCTTCTATTCCCGGTTACGGCTTCTCAGGCAAACCAACTACCACCGGCTGGGATCCTGTACATATTGCAAAAGCATGGATAGAACTGATGAACCGTCTTGGCTATAAAAAGTATGTTGCACAAGGTGGCGACTGGGGTAATGCCATTTCCGAAATAATGGCGCTGATGGCTCCTCCGGAATTGCTGGCTATTCATACCAATATGGCGGCCACCGTTCCTGCAGAAATCACAAAGGCATTAGCGTCTGGCGGTCCTACACCAGCTGGACTTTCAGTCGATGAAAAGAGAGCCTACCAGCAGCTGGACTTTTTCTATAAGATATGAACTTATTGCACGTGTCTTCAAAGGACAATCAGAAGGCCTTACAAAAGATGATATTCTCGACAACATCACATTATACTGGGTGACAAATACCGGTATCTCTTCTGCCCGTTTGTATTGGGAAACATTCCAGACCGCAAAGGGCGGCTTCTTTGATCCCCGTCATGTTGCCATTCCGGTAGCCGTAAGCGCTTTCCCGGATGAGATCTATGCTGTTCCTAAAAACTGGGCAGAACAGGCATATCCAAAACTCATTCATTATAACAAGCTGAATGTAGGTGGTCACTTTGCCGCATGGGAACAACCTACACTCTTTACGGAAGAACTACGCGCATCGTTTAAGTCAATTCGCTGATTATAAGGTGCTACAAGCCGCGATAAAAAAGGGATGTGACATACGCGCACATCCCTTTTTCATTACCTGTCATTACCTCAGGCCGTTCTGCTCCCGCAGGACTGACCGTTTATGAACACAAGATTGTAACGAAAACGGACAGATAACGGGATAGAAATTCCCTTATACCAATGATTTACAGTATTTTAGCAAGCTGGCATTTTTATAGTTCCTTTCTATCCAAACCGGGATATCTATGCTTAAGAACTACTTCAGGATCGCATACCGCAACCTCTTTAAAAACAAGGTGCATTCCCTGATCAATATAACCGGCTTATCCCTGGGTATGGCCGCTGCCATTTTGCTGTTGTTGAATATTCAATATGGATTAAGCATAGATCAGTTTCATGAGAAGAAAGCCAATATCTACAAAGCTTATACTAAAGGGATCGTAAATGGTAAGCTGTCATGCTGGGAGTTTACTGCCGGCCCCTTAGGACCGGCCCTGAAAAACTATCCGGATGTCAGGAATATGGCAAGAACAATTGTTACCAATAAATTATTGCGTCATGAGGATAAGCTGATACCTGCAGTTGGTAATATCACAGATGCCGCTTTTTTATCCATGTTCAGCTTTCCCCTCATAGCAGGGAACATGCAGACCGCATTAAAACATCCGAACAATATTGTCATCACGCAGCAACTGGCAGTAAAACTTTTCGGCAGCCAGGACCCGGTCAATAAAATTCTCAATACACCTACCGGCGATATTTTTACCGTAACAGGCGTGCTGAAGGACTTGCCTGCAAATACTCAGTTCAAATTCGACTATTTATTGCCCTGGGAATATTTACATAGTAACGGTGCATGGAACAACCAGAACCTGTTTACATATATTGAATTACAGCCGAACGCAAACATTGACGTGGTCAATCAAAAGATTGCGCATGTAGGCCAACAGAACAGTTCATTAACAGTTTCATCATTACCCGGGCAGACGACATTCCTTTATCCGCTGGCAAAAGTCTATCTGGAAAACAGGTTCGAAAATGGCAGGCCTGCCGGAGGAAATATCGACAACCTGAAAATGTTGGGAGGCCTGATGGCGGTCATCCTGTTGATTGCCTGTATTAACTTCATGAACCTGAGCACTGCCAGAAGTGAGAAAAGAGCAAAGGAAGTAGGGATAAGAAAAGTAGTAGGTGCAGCGCGGCGCTCACTGGTGATCCAATTTATCGGCGAGTCTGTCTTAATGGCCTTCCTGGCAGGAATCATTGCACTGGTACTTGTGCAATTGGTCCTTCCCTACTTTAGCGACCTAACCCGCGCACAGCTTAGTATTCCCTGGAAGTCGCCATTGTTCTGGCTCGCTGCATTGGCGTTTATTCTCCTTACCGGCCTGATGGCCGGCAGTTATCCGGCCCTCTATCTTTCTTCTTACAAACCTGTAAAAGTACTGAAAGGTATTTTGCAAAATGGAAATGCGCTTGTTACTCCCCGCAAAATATTGGTAGTTGTTCAATTTACCTTTTCCATTGTCCTGATCAATTTCACTTTCATCTATCACAAACAGATACAACACCAGCTCAACCGGGAAGTAGGTTTTGCGAAGGAAACGCTCGTTTATCATTCACTCACGGCCGATCTACGCCACAACTATACCGCTCTTAAAAATGAACTGATCGGTACCGGCATCGCTTCATCTGTTTCTGAATCCAACGCCAGGGTTACGCAGATCGCGGCTATAGAATCAGGATTGAAATGGGATGGGATGGACCCTAAAATAAATCCGGGTTTCGTGTTAATAATGGAAAACGGCGGCCTTGTCCAGACCAATGGATTATCGCTGGTAGCCGGCAGAGACATTGATATCGAAAATTATCCCGGCGATACCCTTTCCTGTGTAATTAATGCGGCCAGTGCAAAAGTACTGGGTTTTAAAGACCCTGTGGGACAAATTATCCGCGATGAAGATGTTCCCTGGACGATTGTCGGCGTGGTAAAAGATTTCTTAGTAGGCGATCCTGACCAGGCCTCTCAGCCCGTGCTGATAAAAGGAACTGTCAACCCGGGGAATACCATAAACATTCGCATAAGCGGAGGCCAATCCTTCTTTCAAAACATCCAACGGGCTGAGGCTATTTTGAAGAAATACAATCCCGGGTATTTAACCGAATTGCAGTTTGCAGACAGTGACTATGCCGCCAAATTCCAGCATGCCCGGAATATCGCGATGCTCATCAGCACCTTTACCTTTATAGCGATTTTTATTTCATGTATGGGATTGCTGGGCTTAGCCACTTACATGACGGAAAACAGGGTACGGGAAATCGGCATCCGCAAAGTACTGGGCTCCAGCGTAACCGGCATCGTATCACTATTGACCAGGGACTTTGTTCGATTGATCCTGATTGCCATCCTGCTTGCATCTCCTCTCGCCTGGTTCTTCATGCATTCCTTCCTTGAACGTTTCTCCTACAGGACTTCATTAGATGGCTGGGTACTGGCAGTCACCGGAGCTGCGACGCTTTCAATGGCACTTCTTACTATCAGTTTTCAGGTGATGCGGGCTGCATTAATGAATCCGGTGAAGAATCTGAGGACAGAATAAAGGCTCTACCTGTTTTCCAGCCAATCCAGGAATTCTTTTCCTCTCTGCCTTGATACAATCATCTTCCCCGGAAAGAGTAAAGAGGGTATTACCAGCAACTTCCTGGCAAAATAGCGTTCTACCTCCCTGATGGCATCGAAGTTGATCAGGTATTGCCGGTTTAGCCTGAAAAACTGCCGGTCTGATAAAAGCTGCTGTATCTGCTCCAGGGAATAATTGACTGAATACTCCTTTCCGCATACCGTGACCATAAGAGTCCCCTCGAATTTAACGTAGAAAAAGGCTATCCTTTCAGTGGGAACCGTGATGTATTTATTGTGACTGAGCACCAGGAAACTTCTTTTACCTGTACAAGGCACGCGTTTCGGCGCACTATTCATTTCTTCAGACGGCATTGGACGGTAATCATCTTCATTGAATTCCTCCCTGGTTGTTCTTTCCTGATACTTCATTTCTTCTGTTTTTACTACCCATTAGTTATCTGATATTGATTTTCCACGACCTCCGCCATCGGCAGTCTGAATCATTTTAATAAGATTGTTCTCCAGCATAATCGAATCGGAAAGTATCCTTGTATTATTAAACTGTGCACATAAAGAAGACGGCAGATCATATTCGACCATCACCTTTCCATCAGATGTTTCATAAACCAACAGATGAATAGGCATATAGAGCCCAGTTCCTGCATGGTTTTCCACCATCCTGTACATTATGTGCGGATTCCCGATCTGGTATTGCCTGATCTTTCGCCTGTGCCCCTTTTTCACCAGGTCCTCCTGGAATAGCATTCACATTTGTGAATAAATAAGAACGAGAGTATTAATGCTGGGCTTCTGATCCTGCTTAAGGATTGTGGCGCTATACCAAGGTAGGAAGCAACGTAGTAGTTTGAAAACATCTGAAGGAGATGCGGCTCCTCCTTTACCAACTTATTATATCTTTCTGCGGCGGCCATGGTAAGCAGCGTGAATGCTCTGTCATACATCTGCATAAATGCATTTTCGTTCAGTTTGCGCATCCATCTTTCGTAGATAAGAGATTTTTCTATTAAATACTTTACCTGTGCTTTGGTAAACGTTATTGCATTCACTTCACTAAGCGTCTCTATAGTGACGGAAGATGGCTGATTGTTTAAGAAAGCACGATAGTCGACAGCAAACAGGTTTCTGCTATTGCTTGCCTCATTATTAAAGTGGAAGGACCATGTCACCGTTTTGCCTGAAAAATCAGTATAATAAGATCTTGCTGTGCCGGAAACAATAAAATGGACTTTATCAGACGGGCTACCTTCATGGAGAATAATGTGTTTTGGAGGAACGGTAAGCTCGCCGGAATGGGTTGCTACCAAATCCATTGTATCAGGATTGAGGTCCACATACTTCCGCATGTATCTAAAGAAAGGTTCGCAGGTTGCTGGTGTGTTCATCGGCAGGCTGTTGAGTGAAGATATAACACAATCAATATTGCTATACTTTATCTCAAAAAGGAATATCCAGGGAAAAATAAAACCGGTTGAATAAATAATGAGCAACGCTATCAAAAGCGTAGCTGTTGCCAGCGATGTTCTACTATGTTAACAAAATTTAAAAACAACAATATAAATCCAGCAGAAAATGAAAAAGATTATTAAAGCCGCTGCCGTGCAGATCAGTCCTGTGTTGTACAGCCGCCAGGGTACTGTAGAAAAAGTTGTGAAGAAGATCCGTGAATTGGGTAAAAAAGGGGTACAGTTTGCCACTTTTCCTGAAACCGTCATTCCTTACTACCCCTATTTCTCTTTTGTACAGGCGCCGTTCGCAATGGGAAAAGAACATCAGCGCCTGCTCGATGAGGCCGTCACTGTTCCGTCTGCAGAAACCCAGGCCATCGGAGAAGCCGCCAGAGAAGCTAATATGGTTGTTTCGATTGGTGTCAACGAGCGCGATGGTGGTACCCTTTATAACACACAGCTGCTCTTCGACGCAGATGGCACGTTAATACAACGCCGCCGCAAACTCACCCCTACCTATCATGAACGGATGATCTGGGGACAGGGTGATGGATCCGGCCTGGGCGCTACCGACAGCGCCGTTGGCCGCATAGGGCAGCTTGCCTGCTGGGAACATTATATGCCGCTGGCCCGGTATGCGCTGATTGCTGATGGTGAACAAATCCATTCTGCGATGTATCCCGGCTCCATCTTCGGCCCGCTGTTCTCTGAGCAGACAGAAGCCAACGTTCGCCAGCATGCCCTGGAATCTGCCTGTTTTGTTGTTTGTGCTACAGCATGGCTGGATGCAGATCAACAGGCTCAGATCATGCAGGATACCGGATGTAGTATCGGACCAATTTCCGGTGGATGTTTTACTGCAATCGTAAGCCCCGATGGCCAGCTCATAGGTGAACCTCTCAAAACAGGAGAAGGCGAAGTGATTGCCGATCTTGACTTTTCTCTGATCGATGCCCGTAAACGGCTTATGGATGCCCGCGGTCATTACAGTCGTCCGGAGCTACTCAGTCTGCTGATTGACCGGACACCTACATCGCAAGTTCATGAACGTGCTGTGTATCCTGCGACAAAGAACGCACAAAGTACTGTTAACGTTTCAGATACTGCCGGCGCCTTGCCAGCTATTTAAGTACACTCCCGGCATGTATCCAAAGCAATTGAGGGAATGTAGATGTTGGGGTAGAGATTATTGCCGGGCTCGCGGAGGCCCGGTTTTATTCTCATCTTATTTCCCATCACTTCTCCAGTATCAACAACTCTCTCTTATTATCTATTGTCCACCTGCTAAACTTATTGAGAAAGCTTTTTCCTAACAGAAAATCTTCGACTTCCGGTGAGACACCCAGCATGATATTATCAACAGTAAATTTACCAATCTGGACATTGTTGACCCTATACATTTTACAGATCATCTCTTTACCATTTGCAATATTGTAATTACCAGTTCCGAGGAAGTCTTTTTCACTGAAAAGATGCTGTTCCATCATTTGCGTTGCAAGTGAATCAGAGATCAGGAGGTCTGTTGCGCCGCTATCCAGCAGCCAGATATAAACAAAAGCACCGATCTTCACCTTTACCTTTGTCATGGCGTTAACAGTAATAATGGCTACGGTATCAATATCTGAAGCGCCGCGTACATCTGCCGCCAACGCAGGATTCCATCCTGTTGTTTCCGATACTCTTTTCACAGGTATACCTCCGCAACGATAAGCAATTTCATTATACAGAAAGGAGTTGGGATTGCCCAGGTCATCCATCTTTTTTGCGGGTACCTTTCTCTCTTTCATAATATTTACAGCACAGTTACAATACTCATCCAGCTTCTTCTCATCCAGGGAATCTTTGACGCTTTTTTTCAGGCTTTCCTTCATTGCTTCCTTTGCCGACTTTACCTGTGCATCAGAAAAAAATACGTTTTTCTCCCAGACCGTCTTAAAACATTGCTGGATATCGGCTTTTAATGCAGTATCCAGCTCAATCATGAAATCCAGCCACTCATTGCCGGCTGCCTGCAACGCTTCATGATATTGCTTGTTGGTGAAACGTCCATCCAGTTGCTGTGCATAGCAGGTGCAAATTTGCAGGGACTCCTGGCTGTTTGCCCCACCCTTGATTTTCTCTCTGCATTTCGCAATGAATAACCTTTTGCCGGAGATCGGCAATCCTTCTTTTGTATTGATGAAATCGTCCTTTGGGACTGGCTGACTGTGAGCAGTAAAGGATAGGGATAATAATATTAGCAGTAATATGTTACGCATAGATGCACAAAGGTAGTACATACCTGCTATACCCTTAACAAAATATCATAAAAAAGAACTAACTATGCAATCTTTTCATATATACGTTTGCTTAACTTCCATACAGATCCTTTAAGAATGCGCCAATTAAGTCAATACGCACAAAACTCTAACGAGGTAAAATTATTGTTGGATAGGCTTGTAGACCAGAGCACACAGTCACAGGAATATGCTGACACATTTTATCAACTCGGTGGCGCCCTATCGGACTTTATTCAGAATAGTAAGTTTCTATCTACCAGAACCAGGATTACACTGGCCTGTTCATCTGAAGATGCAGATTGGCTTTCGAAAGGTATTTTAGAGCGTCTGGAAAAGCATGTTGCCAAGATTAATCTGGCGGTGTTCTGGAATGTCCGTGCCAATGCATTTGAAGATAACAGTTTAGCGATAGCCCCAATAATTAAAACCTATATCGAATCACTGGAAAATGTAGACATTCTCATTATCTGCAAGTCTATAATAAACACTTCCTGTGTTGTTAGAACCAATCTGACATACCTGATTGAAAGGATTACCCCCGAAAAGATATTTATAGCATCTCCTGTTCTATTTGAGAAAGCTATTCCTAGTCTTGAAAACGAATTTCCCAAATCTGTCAGTGACAAATTTGAGTTCTTTTACTTTGCAGAAGACAATGAGGTCACCTCATCCGGCGAGGTCGTTCCCGGTATTGGAGGATCTGTGTATCGTCGATTGGGATTAGAAGACGCAATACTAAAGAATAAATATATACCGGTGATAGTAAAAGAAAGGCGGGAAGCTCATCTGCCAGGCTAATGCCCACCGTTTCTCTTATAGTCTTTTTGCATACGCCACTTTTACTTTTGAAGAGACTACGTTAAAGTGACGTGTTCAGGAGTTCATATAAATGCGCTATCTCGTAACCTACATCGTCGGATGCTGCTCCCTCAGCTTCCACTTCTGAATATCACTATTCTTCTTTGCCTGCAATAACACCGGCTCATCAACAGTCCCATTTTCATCTGCAGGAGTCACAAACAATCCCTTCTTCCGCTGCTTGATAAAATAAGTATCATTTCCCGCCGGAATAAATTCATACACCTGTTCTTCCGAACTATTGGCCACAGTCTGTTCTTCCAGGGTCTTTCCATCAGACGATGGTCCCAGTGTCTTTTCGGAGAATAGGCTCTTCAAGCGGTAAGCCCCGTCTTTTGTCTGCTGAAAATCCCAGGTTACACATTTCCAGTTGACAGCGGAATAGGAAACGATCGGGGTGCCGTCCTGGCCATTAGCGTCTTTTATCCTCAACACCTTACCGGTTACAACATTGACAATAGCATAGCTGTTTTCCCTGATCTGCGCGTAAACGGAGGCTGATGCAACCGTCATTACGCCTGCTGCAAGCATTACTTTGTACTTTTTCATGGTGGTTTTTGTTATTTAGTATTCAGACGAGAAACTGATCACAATTATATTGAAAAAAGACGTTTAGCGGAGGCGGCTCTTCCGGTATCTTGATTAGTTCCCCTGGAATAATTTGCTTGCTGATTGTTTCCTGATGAAAATGTGCAGTTAACTCCTCTTTCTGGCTGACTGCCCGCAGCATCTCCGCTGCAGAGCGGCCTTTCTTCGCAATCCTCGGGGCTTTGACCGGTGGCGTATCTTTTGCTGCTGCCACTAATGGCAATACCGGCTCCAGTACTGCTGTTACAAATGCCTGTTCGCTGCTGGCAGTGCCAGCGGTCTGTATACCTGTATTGGTACGCAGAAAGCGCAATTGCAAAAGAACGATCGTAGCGGTAGCCCTGACCGGTGTAGCCGGCAGCAGAAGGCTATGCTGTTTCTCTCCCAGCCGGACGCAGCTCGCTGCCGTTGTGGTGCCAACGCAAATGTTCTGCTCCAGGTCCATGTCCAACGCTACTGCCTGAAGTTGTATATAACGGGATTCTTTGGGTGGCTTCAGCCAGTTTTGCCAGTGAGCAGGCAACTTTACAAGGATACTGCCGTTCTCCTGACGTATGGTGTCTATGCCGCCGATCACCATGACAGCTTTCTTATTATACCGGAAATCAGTCAGGTGCCGGTGTAAGGCTGCCGCAGTGAATACACGTTTCCCACGGGCGTGTTGGATGTCCTCCCTCAGCGCCGCATAAACGGCCTTATTAAGCCTATATACGGTCGTTTCGTCCTGTGCAGGCTGCCAGATGCCATTCAGGGCAACACGGATCGATTTTGCGGCCTTACTGGCTTTTGCAAATTCGCGGCTGCTTTGTTTACTGGCGGCAGACATACTGTCCGGGCCGTATACGGGCATTTTACGGCAGAATTGTTTGCCGTTGCGCTCGTAATAGATCAGGTCTCCGACATGGCCGGAAAGATCTCTGGTTAAGATATTATAGTTCTGGGCC
The DNA here is from genome assembly GCF_900102545.1 of Chitinophaga filiformis. Classification (GTDB taxonomy): domain Bacteria; phylum Bacteroidota; class Bacteroidia; order Chitinophagales; family Chitinophagaceae; genus Chitinophaga; species Chitinophaga filiformis. The sequence goes on from NZ_FNBN01000002.1 coordinate 1,236,069, forward strand.
ATAACATGCAATAGATTATTATTCAATTTACAGAAAGTCAACGTTTAATAAGCTGATTGTTAGCATCTTGTTAGTAAAATATCGGTATTCTTCGGGACCATTACAGGGGCATTACTATACCCCTTTGGGCTATTGTAATGCCCCTTAATATTAGCTATAAATAAGTCCAATATTTGAACTTGAATAGGGAATGAGTAGGACTTGAGTTGGACTTGATCAAAAGAAAATACTGTTATACCCCTTCTTTCCTATGGTACTTATCCGCGCATTGCAGATTGCCGGGGAATGCTTAAATTAACATAGGATCATTTTCTCTACCCATCAAATATCAGGCATGAAAATGTTATGTATATTATACTGGGTTCTATGCTGCCTATTCCTTACCGGATGTTCCGGCAGCAATAATAAGGTGCCCAAAGAAGCGGCCATCGCCGCTATGAATCTTAAACAGGGCAAAACAATCCTATGTGGTCCCGCCGACAAGCAACTGGGGGCCGTTTCCTTTGAAACATCCTGTTCTGAAAAAGCCAGGGAAGAATTTAACCTGGCCATGGCCCTGCTTCATTCATTCGAATACGACGAAGCAGAAAAAGCTTTTGCAGCCATCATCAGTAAGGAGCCTACCTGCGCCATGGCTTACTGGGGTATCGCTATGAGCAACTTTCACCCACTGTGGGCGCCGCCCAGCAAAGAAGAGTTTGAAAAAGGCAGTAAGGCAGTCGCCATTGCACAGTCGCTTTCCAGGTCGACAAGGGAAGCTGCCTATATTAATGCAATAGCAGAGTTCTATAAAGACCCCGGGAAAACAAATCACCGTAACCGCTGCATCAATTTTGAACAGGCGATGGAAAGGCTTCATATGACCTATCCGGATGATAAAGATGCGGCAGCACTTTATGCACTGGCATTAGACGGCGCCGCCGATCCTGCCGACAAAAATTACACGAAACAGAAAAAAGCCGGTCATATACTGGATTCCCTGTGGGTTAGTCAGCCTAATCATCCGGGTGTGATCCACTATATCATTCACAGCTACGATTATCCCGCCCTGGCAGCAATGGCATTGCCGGCAGCGAAGAAGTACGCTTCAGTTGCGCCGTCATCAGCGCATGCGCAGCATATGCCTTCTCATATTTTTGTGCGACTGGGCCTTTGGGATGAAAGTATACGATCCAACACTGTTGCAGCATCCGCAGCAAAGTGTTACGCGGAAGGCGCGGGCATTAAGGGGCATTGGGATGAGGAACTGCATGCTATGGACTACCTTGTTTACTCCTATCTGCAAAAAGGCGACAACAAACATGCTAAGGAACAATGGGATTATCTTAAAACTATCCGGGCGGTATATCCTGTGAGTCCGAAAGTGATCTATTCTTTTGCCGCTATCCCTGCGCGTTACCTGCTTGAAAACCGGATGTGGCAGGAAGCTATAGCCCTGCAGCCGCAGACAATTTCCGGTGTTGCCTGGGAGAAATATCCATGGGAAAGCGCCATTATTCAATTCACAAGACTACTCAGCGCGATTCATCTCAATCAAATGGATGTTGCACGCGCAGAGCTTCGTATACTGAACCAATTGCATGATACACTTGTCCAGAAGCAAGACGTTTATAAAGCCAACCAGGTATCGGTACAGGTGAAAGCAGCAACAGCCTGGATACTATTTAAAGAGGGGAAAAACGAGGAGGCGCTGAAATCTATGAAGGAAGCTATTGCCATCGAAGAGACTACTCCTAAACCACCGGTCACTCCGGGAGAAGTGGTGCCTGCCAGTGAGTTGCTGGGCGATCTGCTGATGGCCATGAACAAGCCGGCAGAAGCGCTGGATGCTTATGAATTCAACCTGCGGGATCATCCGAAGCGGTTCAATGCCTTATATAGTGCCGGACTTGCCGCTGAAAGATCAGGCAGGATGGCAAAGGCCGGCACCTATTATCAGCAACTGCTCAACTCATGTAATACACCCTGGGCAGACCGGCCGGAGCTGACTGCCGCAGAGGCGTTTCTGAAAAAGAATAATACATTGCCTATCGCGTATGAAAAGGCCGCCGGTACAAATTCCCCGTGACAATACACAGGAGAATTGTACCGGCAGCCGGGATATTTCTTTCAGGTTGCTGGTAACTTTTATTAATTCCCTATCGTACAGGTTAATGTTCCATAACCAAGCTGGTCGAATCCGCCGCTTGTATTGCCATAACTACCGCCACCGCCTTCAGGTCTTACCTTAGCAGCGAAACGTTCTGTATAAGGCGCGGAAAGGCCTTTACGTTTAACGTAGTGATTATATACCAGTTCCCATACCGGCCGGATATTTCCCCTTGAACCATCACCAATCACGGTTTGATTAACGCCCAGACAGTTTGTATATGCGGTATATGGAACATCTTCCATGAGATTGTATTTAGCAACGTACTCCGCTCCTTTCAGGAAACGGTTATCATCATAGCCATACATATCGTCACCCTGATTCCAGGTCATTTCACAGAAGGCGCCCATCAAACCTATTCCTAATACGGTATGTCCCTGGTCACGGCCACTCTCCTGCCATTGTCCTAATCCACCTTCATGAATATAGTAAACAGCATTTTTGATATTTCCATTACCGGCACCATCCCTAAAATACTGTATGCCTTCGTTGTAGATACTACGGTCGTCGCACAGCACACCGATAGCCGTCACTGAACACATATTGCAAAGATCCCAGTTGGCATAAAAATGGGACATACATCTTTCCCTTCTCGTCAGGAATGCATGATTGATAGGATAGAATATATCCAGCATCATGTGCTGGAATCTCGCGAAATCTGAAGCAGACCATCCTTTGTAGCTTCTCATGATCTCACCTGCATTGGCAAACTGATAGCCCTGTAATCCTGCACAAAGCACTGAGTCATTCGTACCACTTATTCTCTTCAGCGTAGATGACCAGGCATTCATAATGGCAATTGATTTCTTTGCATAGGCTTCGTCTCCGGAAACTTTCCAGCGGAGTGCATCTGCATATGCTGCCGCAATATCATTAAACAGGCTTGAATAATTCTCTGCGTTTACGCCGTCGTATCCGCGGTAGACAATCGGCACCGGATTGGCTACATACGTAAGGGAAGCATGAGCATTACTGGTTAATCTGTTCCATCCGGACAACCATGGTTCAGCACTGGCTGCCACTTTTGTCTTCATACGGGTAAAGTCTGCATCCGTGTGTAACAGTCCGGGATGTACGAAGGCAGTGTCGTGGTCTTTCAATTCCAGCGGAGCGGTGTAGGCTACCGATTTGTCTTTTTTACAGCTTGCAGCAAGCAATAGCCCTAGTGTGCCCAGGAGCATCAATACATTGGTTTTCATTGGTTCAACTGTTTATGATATCAATATTTAGCCAGGTAGCGGTTTTTCATTGTACGGTTTACGACATATTAAGTGTGCTAACGACACCACAAATATAGAGAAATAACCTAATGAATCATCATGAAATCATCATGTAAAACTGAAATAATATCAAAAGACATTCACATAAGTAAGTCCATTTCCCAGGCAACATATAAAAGACTGCTACCAGGCAAATGGAACACTACGCTTTTAAGTAATGATACTTATTTGTATAAAAATCAGAACTATCCGCTTATTTCCTTGTTAGGATAGTTACAATAGCTGGCATTCGTCAGGTCCTGCTAAACACAGGTGAAACCCTACTAATAAAAACGAGTAGTATAAAAGCATAGGCCCTACATATATAGACCACAGCAAAAGTGAAGAGGATACCAAAACAAATAACCTTAAAAAACAAAGTGAATTAGCCGCCAAAAGGCCTTCCGGTACAGGTTCCCATATTATTCACACCATAATCATATAACTATGAAAAACGATGAAGTTCGCCAGGGAAGCGCACTTATTGAAAAAACATCCCCTGCTGAGCAACGGCTTGCGGTCGGACTGGATACCACTAACCTTGACATCTGTTATGTATCCGTTACTTATGTTGATGGAGAGACGGTCACTGTAAGTTATGCAGGCCTGCCTGGTAATCAGCCGGCCACTTACAAAAACTTTATCGCTATATGGGAGAATTCTGTGATACCCTGGACTGTTCCTCCGTTGGCATTGGTACCGATCACAACAAACTCCGAACAGGGGTCTGTTACTATTGAAGGCCTCACCATTACAAGGAACGCCTATGTAGTGGGATATGCTGTAGGACCGGATATCACCAATATCTGCTGCAGCAGCCTCATATCTGCCGGCGGTTATCTTGCTGCCCCGACACAGGTCAGCATCAGCCTGAATTATGTAGGTGTGAATTCACTCTCTATCCATTATCAGACGCTCGCAGGATACCTGCCACAACAATATAATAACTGGGTCGGCTTATGGAAAGGATATGCTTCCCCTTACAATGCTTCCACACCGCTGGCAATGGCAACGATCAACAGTGATTCGAGCGAAGGCACTGTAAATATGACGAACGTACCACTGGAAACGAATACAAACTATACCCTTATTTATTTTATGGGAAAAGAGCGGACGATGGCGGCGGCTATACTCAACTTCAACACTTCAGAATTCCTCACAGGGATATAAGACTCACCTTCTTCTTTTAATTAACCAAAACACCTTCTACACATGGAAACACAAAATCTAGCGGCGCAGAAAGTACTTGTAGCCGTTCCAACTGAGAACGCACAAACTACTACACTCACCATTTCCAGCGTATCTGCGGATGAGATTGACGTAGAATATGCCACCATGCCTGGCAATCAGCCGAACACTTATGGCAACTTCCTTGCTATCTGGCAGAATCCTAATTCCGTTCCATGGAATACGGAGCCTCTTCAACCCATCTTCTACATACAGACCAACACTCCTTCCGGTAGTGCAGCTTTTACCGGATTGAATGTAAACAACAACGACTATATCATCGGTTATTCCACAGGCCCTATCCTCACGGCTGGCGGCAACGTTCAGAAGTATGGTAATGTATGCGCTACTGCATATATTCCCAAAGCTGGTGAAGGTGGCCAGGGCAACATCTTTACACCTGCTATCTCCGGTATCAATATTGGCGCTACTTCTGTTTCTTTCCAGTTTGATTTACCGGATGGTATCTTACCACTCACTAATGGCGCCTGGGCCGGATTGTGGAGAGGAGCAAATCCTTCGTTCTATACCGTTGCACCACAATCTTTCATTCCGATCTCACTCGACTACTCTTCCGGCAGAGCTGCATTCAATAATGTAAGCATAGGAAGGGGTCTCACATACACCATCGGTATTTTCATGAGCGGATACAAATCAGGCGGTGGCAGTACACAACGCACACTGGCCTGCTCTGCGAGCTTCACCAATTAATGTCTTACTAATCCCGGACCCGTGCTGCTACGGCGGTGCGGGGCCGGTTTCTGATCATGTCATGTGCCTGAGAGGCAGATAGATTTTTACGGGCCCGGTGCCCGGAGGATATCCCATTACCTGTTATATATCCTTCTTCACATGAAATCCCCCACGTCATGGCTTTCTTCAATAAACAATCTATCGACCAGTTATATATTGCTGAAACGAATACAGGTGATGTTGGCTTCATTGCATTTGTAATACCGGCCGGCATTACGCCCGGCGTTGATACAATTGGATTGAAGGAAGCGCTGGCCAGCACTACCTATTCGGGCACCTTTGTGTTTGCAGCCTTAGCTCCTGTGATTAACAGCACAGATAGCGCCCAGGCATTTGTTAATAGCATATATGCCGTATTGAACAGATCTGGCGCTGCACGCGCTTTCATGTGGCTACAGGATATTACCGATATTAACGCCAACACCGCTCCCCTGATGGGTATCAGCATTGATGGTACTGCTATCAACAGTGGCTTACAGGCGCCGTTAACCACCAGTCTCTCACTTACTGTAGCCAGTGGTATGGCGCTTAGCTGGCAGGATGATACTACGCTGCTGCTCGATGGTTCCTTATACAATTATACCATCGGATTCTCTGGTCCGTCTGCCCCGCAGGCACGCATTCCCAATACCGGCACCATTGCATTCAGCGGATCGCTCAGGGGTACTATCCAATTTTTCATCAGCATACAGCGACTATCCCTATATAACAACTTTCAATGGGGCTTCCAGTCCTTATTTCCCATACAGGAACCCAACCGTACTGCCATCTCTGAATGGCTGCCATTAGCTGATACAACAACGGGAGCGGGAGATTTCATAGGATTTAATACAAGTATTGATCCCTCGGATGTATACAACAAGGCTTACGATCCATGTAATACCGGCACCTGTACCATCAGTGGCAGTTATGCCAGCAGGCGTACCTGGTTCAACTTTTCCGGTACTAATACGGACGATAATACCACTGTACTGGCTTCCTTTTTCAGAACGGTATTCGGCGCCGCAGTCAACCTGCTGCCCGAAGTATCGGGTGCCAATATATTACCAGCCAGACTTGTATTTGCCAGCGGCGAATATACCTCGCCTGCTACCCAAAGATTTTTAGTAACTCCCGAAGGAGACTTTACTATACAGATACCTTCTGCTACCGGAGGGCCACAATACCTGATAGGCGGTTTGCAGGGCACTGAATTCTTCAGCGTTACCCCCAAAACCGACACTACAAACGGCGATAAATTCCGCTTCCTTTCCAATCAGCCTGCTTATGCACCCAAGTTTCCGTTTGAAACAGCATCTCCGGTAAAAACGCCGCAGGACCCTAATGCCCCATTACTGGACAATACCTACTCCTCCGCATGGGCGACACTTGTTGCCGGTCAGGGTAATACTATTTACTATATAGCACAGCCCAAAGGATCTGCGCTGTTTGGTAGCGATGGAATCATTACACCAAAATATATCGACCTGTTTGGTCATACTGTTCCCGGCTTTACCTATGATGCAAATGACGTTGTCACCTTCCCTATTGTGCCATATTACGGCATCACAGCGGGTGATGGCATCAACGCTTTTTCGCAGGAGCAGATCGTCACCTTCGAAGAACAGGTGCTGAGTCCTACGCGAAGAAAAAATGTAGGGCAACGCTCTACCTCCAACTCTTTGTTATCTGCCGCCAGCAGCCTGGAAAACACGACAACGCAAACATCTACGACGCCATCAGGACTGCTGGCTACGATCACTACATCCGACTCCGGACAAATGAAATGGGACGAAGTGCTGCTGGGACAGAATACAGATGAGGGCACACCATATGCACTGAAATTCCTGGATCTGAAAGAGGAACTGATAGAGGCGCTGCAAACAGGCGACCTGATGCTCGTGGTGGCTAATGCAACATATCTCGGACAGCTGAATGGCACTGACCCTAACGAGGCATCGTTCTTAAACAAAATGTCGATCGGCAACTGGGAAATGACGGCTAATGTTGGTCAGCAGAATAAGTACAACGACTACCGGAACGTCATGATCATTAAAGCCAAGAAAGGTAAGTTATACGATCCGGCAGATGCTACCAACAGCCTGCTTGCCAATCCTTCAAAATGGACGCAGAAAGATCTCTTTGCCTCACCAACCAATACCAGTGACGAGGGTACTATATCACCGCCTGATGATGATCAATTAGTGATATTGTCGCAATGGCTACAGAATTATTTTAAACAGGCCATCGCACAGGGCGACAATAAGTACTTTGCGAAGTTCAACACCATTGCACAGGATGAAAACTGGACGGGTATCCTGTTCCTCCGTATGGACATCAGCGACCTTCCGGATAATCTTGCTGGTATCATGGCAGGTGTAACTGATCCTGATGCCTTTAATGCACATCACCTGGCAGTGGAGATAAGTCCTGTGAAGAAAAGTGGCGCTAATGCCGCATTGGATACGCCCAGCACTATCTTTGGCCTTATCTATTATGTAGATCCTGATTTCACAGACGATGGTTCTGATACCGCTATTGCGCCTATTACTGCCACGACCTATGACTTTCGCCTGCTGACGCTGAAAGTATTATTTGAGAACACGGCTGTACAGAGTTTTGAAAGTCTTGCACAGCTTACCATTACAGAATTACTGCAGATGCCTGTGACCGGTATGGGTGTTCCTGATAATGTCTATCACAATATATTGCTGAAAGGTAGTCTGCAGATAACAGACAACCAGACCTTATATAACCTTTCCAGTTCGGGTGATAACACCTTCTACTTTGACAACAATATCATCCATAAAATACAGATCTCAAACGTTCTGCTCAGTACACTCAACACAGACAAGAACGGAAATATACAGTCGTGGTTTGGCATGAGCGGCTTCATTGATTATTACCTGATCGGTGATGAATCGACGCCGCTGTTTGATATTTTCTCCTTTGGCAATAAGCTTGATCCTGACGGCGATGGCAGGGAGCTGCTGGATGAACCTAACAAGGGACTTAAGTTCAGTAATCTCGGCATATCCATGACGTTCCCGGCGTCTGATCCTTCGTCGAAGGTAATGACGCTGGATGCCACACAGATCAGCTTTGATACCAGTCATAGTACACCGAGAGATACCAGCATCTACCTCAACTTTGCCCTGGATCTGCAGGGATTGGTTATCGCAGCACCACTCAGCACTTTATCTGATAAAGGCTATCTGACTGTTATACCAGATCTGGCATTAAATGATGTAAGTGCCGACAGCTGGTATGGTTTGCGTTTCAAACTGAATATGGGTACACCGGGTGAGCTTGCGGGGAAGATAAGCCTCGATTCCTATCTGCTGGTGGCATGGTCGCCCAACAGTCAGGACGATACCTACAAAGCATCCATAGGCCTGTCATTACCGGGTGCAGGTGGTGGAGGAAAGCTTATCAGCCTGCAGAGCGTAATGAAATTATCAATAGGGCAAATACGCCTTACTTATGATACCTCTAAAACATCCTTCCTGCTCATGTTCACAGAAATTGCGTTGCAGTTCCTGGGCATGCTGAAAGTACCACCAAATGGTTCCACACTGTTCTACCTGTTTGGTAACCCCAACGCCGGCGGCAAAGCAAGTGGCCTTGGCTGGTATGCCATGTATAAAAAAGAACAGGCATCAGCAACGGTATAATAGCAGGTAACAAAAACGCTAACTTCTAATAATTAATACAATGCCATCATTCCAGGATTTAGTAGCACTCTTCACACAGGGTACAGCAGTAGTGGACGAGCATTCCCAGGCTTCATATGTAAACATACTGGGTGATATCAGGGAAGAAACGGAACTACGCTTTTATGTGGATGCTACCAGGAACTTCGGGCACCAGGCCACGACGGTCAATATTATGAAGCGTATTATTGATACTACATCGTACGCCGGCAGCATTGTAGTATACTATGCGGGAGGAATCGATACCGCCGATAAACTGGCTATCTTATTGCCTGATCTGGATCCGTTGCATATTGAAATGGCAACAATAAGTTATGGCACCTGTAATAACATTACGTTCAAGGCCTTCCCTGCTACTGTTACGCCAGCGCTCATTAAATTTGGTTTTACAGGCGGGGCAGACAGTACCAGCACTAATTTCGCGGAACAGCTGAACGTTCAATATTTCCTGCGCCTGGAGCCTTACCTCTGGGAAATACTCACGAACGGCGGTGTAACAAGCGCCGTACAAACAATCGGCAGTCCCGACAAATTCAATCTTTCCGGAGCATCTCTTCATTTCAACAGTCTTGCTTATAAATTTACCCGGGAGGCTGTTGCCAGTGTATCCCCAGGGATATGGTCATGGTATATTGAACAACAGACTTTCGATCGCGACCTGGCCATCTGTACAAAAAACGTAAAATCTGTTTACGATGCCTATTCCGTTAATCCTTCAGCCATGAGCCTATGGCCGGTTTACGGGCTGCACCAGTTCAAGGAAGATGCGGGAGAGATGAGCCTTAATCTTACATTATCAGCACTCAATATTATACAGACGGTCGACAAACCACTGGTCATCCTGCATTTCAGCGATCCGAAAAGAGCTGATATCTTCCAGTACCTTGATGCGCTTGCAACCGACATTAACAATGGTATCAAAGAGTTGACCAATCTGAAAAAGGCGATATCCGCCACTTATATTGATAACGATTTATTTAATGGGTACTCTCCTTCCAACCTGACTGCATTAATCAATAAACTCACTCAGTATGTTACGCCGGCTATCGACAACAGGTATACGCTTGCGTTGCTGAAGGGTTATACTGACGGGTATTACGTTGATATATCTGCTGATATCTCCCGCGAACTGGCCAATGCTACCGGTAAACAGATCTTTGTGATCTCTATCGGTGCTGTGCCGATGGATGTATATAATTATTTCTATGGAAACGCTACCCTGCCCGGTATGTTTGAAGGCCAGGGAACATCCAGCCTGGTGATCAGTCTGGGTAAGCCATTTATGCAGGTGCCCAAGAAAGGTGTTAATGATGCTACTAATTATCCCTCTACGCTTGCAGCCAGCAATTATGATACAATTGCACAAAGCTGCAAAAAATGGGTAACGACAATAAGGGATTTGAGCTTCGATGCATACCTCAAAAAGAAGGCGCCGCTGCTTCCTGCCGTCTACCTGGACCAACTTGGTGTTATAACAACTACTACCCTTGCGTCGACCGACTCTTCCCAGGATCTCAATCACTACTTTGCTGCGCTGGGGACCTATTACCAGGAAGATATACACGACAAACTGATGATGGGGTTAGTGGGAACAAACGCAGTGATATCCGGCAGTGATGCAAATAAAGTGTATACCGAACGCCTGGGACTTACTGCTGATGCGGAAGGATCGCTTACATTACGGCGCCGCAGTAAGCGCTTAACTTCATCAGGGAATAATGGAGGAGCATACAGAGAAGGACAGGATATTGCAGAAGGGGAATCAGACACACTCACGTTGCAGCAGGTGTATGATCAGTTAATAGCGGCATGGTCTGATGGTAGTATTAACCTTTTGAAGGCGCTTCCCAAAACTTACTTCACCGACTTCTTTGCCAAGGTAACCGGCAATCTATTTTCTATTGCAGTGCCAAAACAAAATATCGTTGCCGAGAAGAATGGTGACACTATTACTAAAGTGACAGTATCAGGGGCTACTACTCTATCCTTCCTTGATATTAAAATGAACATTACGCTGGTTTATACCGCCGAATCGGGGCCAGTGATAGCCCAGGTTACTGCAGCGGCAGACCAGGTATGGACTATTGACAATATCCCATGGATACTGTTCAAAAATCCGGGCTTTACGATGAAAGTGAATGAGGGCGGTTTCCCGGTGCAGGGAGGCATACTCGGCACCATAGAAAGTTATGATACCAGCCTCGAACTCAAAATCGAATATCCGGTTGCAGAAAGCGCCTGGTTGATCTCCGCAGCGTTTGCGGGCAATTACCCCGGTATTGCCACTATCTACCAGGCAGCGGGAGGCGTCAACCTTGTACAGGTACTGCCAACACCACTCAATCAGCTGGCAGGTTTCGGACTGAAGGAAGTGCAGCTGATGTACAACTCCAGGTCCCTCAGCTTCGACTATATGTCGTTTGAAATGACGACTAACAGCCCATGGACGATCTCCCAGAATCCACTGTTCACCATTGCTCCTACCATTGATGTCAGCATCTATAATGTTGCAGACATCGCCAACCGCACCACTGAATTCCTGGCCACAGGATCATTTACCATTGGTAATGGTACTATCACTATGGTGGGTGGATATCCTGATTTTTCACTGAACGGCGGCCTTACGGATGGTACTATACAACTCAGTGACCTGCTGGCACTGTTTGGCGGAGAGCTGGACCTGGCTACTTCTGTTACGGAGTTCAATTACAATTATGCTCCCAGTCAGAAGTATTACGAGATAGATGCGCTGCTGGAACCTGACAAACCATTGAATGTGGCGGGGATATTCAGTATTGATAATCTCAGCTTTAATGTTAAGAGCAATAATTCCACTAACACTGTGTTCCTGGGCGGCCAGATCACGGTATTGCCCAACTCCGCAAAGATCGTGATGGCGCTTAGTGGTATTTATGCCACCAATAAAGGCTGGACATTTGCCAGCAAACAGACATCCGGCGTGGTGAAGATCGGGGACATGCTTTCGTATTATATTGGTAATAGCTGGACACCTCCTGAACAATATAACTACGGTATCGACGGACTTTCATTCACCATCAATACGGCCACCTCCTATTGGGAATTTGGTGCAAAGACAGCTACTAAATGGAACATCGAATTCCTTGGCCTGCAGGTTGACGGCAAGGCCCAGGTAGGCTATGGTAAGAAAACAGATGACGCGACTGCAGGTAACTATGGCGCTATCTCTGCAGATATTACCTGGAATAAGATCAACATTACTGCTTTCTATAATTTCAATCCCGACTACCAGGCATATGGTATTACCTGGGGCATACTTACCGGCGAGGTAGAAACAAAGGATGTAGATGGAACACCTCACCAAATTGCCACATTAAAATTCAAAGACACTACGACTATAGGAAGCCTGGTTGAAACAATGGTATCCTGGGCTACCGGCTCCGCTTTTGGACTAGCTTCACCCTGGAATGTACTGAATAGCATTCCACTCAACAATCTTTCGCTGATATATGATTTTACTGCCAACAAGGTAAGCTTTGAGGTCGGCATAGGCCCAATCAATCTTGGCTTCGTTACCATCAAAGGCATTAAGGTCTCCTACAACAGTAAGGACCCTAATCCCGACAACAATGGCGTAATTGTTACACTGGATGCAACGGCTGCATGGGGCGGCGATATACCCAGCTGGAATGCCGCCAAACCAGAAACCACGCCAGCACCTCCGGGACAGGGCAACAAGTACCTGGACCTGCGTATGCTGGCGTTAGGTCAGCATGTAACGCTCGACTGCTTTAAAACAGCGGACAATGTGCAGGCCGCGATTGCCTGTATGACTTCATTACCGGAGACCGATCCCGGGAAGATCCCTGATGTACATTTTGATGCCAATAGCTCCTGGCTGACGGGTATGGACTTTGGCCTGTTGCAGCTGGGTGGAGACAAAGCCAATGCAGTAGCACTGGCAGTAGCTACCGCTGAGGCTACACAGTATTTCATTACCATGCAGATCGTGTTTAACGATCCTTACCTCTATGCCTTACGTCTTGCATTGGAAGGCGAGCCTGCCAAGATATTCAAAGGGCTGGACTTCCAGATCATGTATAAAAAGATCAGCGACAGTGTAGGTGTGTATCAGGCAGAGATCGTATTGCCGGATGTGATGCGTAAGATCAATATGGGACAGTTTAATATTACACTGCCTGTATTCGGCATTGCGGTATTTACTAATGGCGACTTCCAGGTAGATATAGGTTTCCCCTGGAAAGAAGATTTTTCGCGTTCCTTTACTTTCCAGACGCTCATCTGGACACCGGTGGGTATCCCCATTCCTGTAATGGGATCTGCCGGCGTTTATTTCGGTAAGTTGTCAAGCGCTACGACCAACAGAGTACCTGCTGCTACGAATGGTACATTTAACCCGGTACTGGTATTCGGTTTTGGTATACAGTTCGGTTTCGGCTATTCTTTCGATGCAGGTATACTCAAGGCCGGCTTCAGTCTTACTGCGGTGGCTATACTCGAAGGGATACTGGCTAAATGGAATCCTTACCAGATCACTGATGGCAGTGGTAACAATACACAACTGGAAACATCTTATTACTTCTGGTTCCGTGGTACGGTAGGTATCATGGGTAAGCTGTATGGCACAGTGGATTTTGCTATTGTGAAAGCAGATGTGGATGTGGCTATCAGCCTGCTGGTGCAGATCACCTTTGCTCCATACGAACCGATAGAACTATCCCTGACTGCATCGGTAAGTGTGTCGCTCCGTATTACCATCAACCTGGGACTTTTCAAAATCAAGGTCAGCTTCAGCTTCTCAGCAAGGATCCAGGAAAGTGTTACTATCAAGGCTATTGGTGGAACAGCGCCTTGGACTACCACAGAACAGCTACAGCTGTTGAATGCCGGTGTCACTGTTTTACAAAGAAGAAGCAGAAGGCTATATTACGACCAAAAAGAACTGATGGCAGTACGCGATGCACTCAACCCGGTTTGGTCTAATTTACAAAAGGCAGCTGTTCCCGCTCCGCTTACTGCATATGCAGGTCTTGGTCTTACCATAGCGGGAGACAATGCCAGCACTGTATCTCAGCAACTGGCATGTTATATCGCCATGCTCTTTATTCAATCTGTGCCACCACCGCAGGACGATAAGGATAATGGTAAGCTCAAGGCATATGGTGCCGGTAACGATACCTCTTTTGAGTTGTTAGGCAAACAGGTATTCCGCTGGGCCATTGCCGCTATACAATCAGGACCAGTTACCAGTGAGCAGGTAGATGCTGCTATTGTAACCGATCTGCAGCTTGCAGCGCTGCTGGATTATCTAAGCGATACTGCCAACCCTACACCGATCACTCCTGATGATGTTAGTGCGTTCATGAGTAATCAGTTTACACTGACGGTAAGCGCACCTGACTCCGGAGAAACAGATGCTACTTATTTCCCTGTTCCACCGCAGATGTTGCTGACACTACCGGATTATGGTACAAACTATAAGGGCATTTCATATGACTTCGGCGCGTATAACAGTACTTCTACTTCTTACACAGAATACCTGAGACAATACTTTAATGAACTGGCGGTGCAGGTAGAAAAAGAAGAAGATGCAGGCAACCTGAAAGCGTTGATCATGGATGATGCCGGAGGGTTGTCTATGGCCAGCTTCATCTATAGTGATTACTTCCTGCTGATCTGCCGGCAAATGCTGCAATCGGCGAGAGAGTCACTCAAGGACTTTAAATATTACCTGCAGGACAATCAGACTGTCAATGATATTGTTAATTGGGTCAATCAAAAAGCAGGCATAGACCTGTATACGGTAGAAGCCTTGTTTACAGACAACGTTTCGGCACCGCTGAATGCAGATAAAAAGCTGCGCATAAGCGGTAGCACTTATATCGTACAGGCAACGGATACATTTGACAGTATCGCCGCGCAATCTATCTTCTACGCAGGCTTTACAGGCAAGGAACTGGCTACTGCCAATCAGGCAACGGCCAATACATTATCTGCCGGTGTGACGATTAATTATCCGGAGAAGGAACCTTATAAAACACTGGCAGGGCAATCGCTGAATGATGTGGCACAAGCCATAGGTGTATCTGTAGGCGATCTGATTAACAACGGTAATATTACCAATCTTGCTGGCTTACTGCTGCCTGTGGCCACATTAACTATTCCTTCATTCAATAGTACAACAGCAGGCGATGACACGCTGAACAAGATCGCCTCCAAATACAATATTACACAGCAACAACTGGCAGCTCCTGCTGAAAATGGTACGATCACGGATCTATTTGATAAGACAGTGACCGGCTATATCAACATAGCTAACCTGCAGCAATTCCAGGTAGGTGAACTGATCAATGAAATACAGGCTACCAATGGTCTGCAGCATTTGTCTGGTATGACTTCCCGCTATTATATGGCGGGGCTGCGACTTCCGACAAATGGTATTACACCAAACTATCCTGGCATGTGGGTAACAGATAACGGAGGCGTATTGACGCTGCCTGCTTATGCAGGGTTATATTCCCTGACAGGACAGCAATTCCAGTTACCGGATCTCGACACTGATAATTTCGATATTCAGCTATCCAAAACAGCGGCATTGAGCTGGCTGACATTCTCCGGTGATAATCCGGATCAACTGGTCTTACCACTTGTTCCCGGCTCTTTCGCCGCGCAGCAGATCAGTGCCGTGAAGGGGTATGCTACCAGCAATATTCTTGATATTGTTCTTTCTTCACTGGGTGCACAGGACGCCTTTGTTACAAAAGCATCTACCTATCCGTTCACATCACAGATCAGCTGGAACAGTGCGTCTGCCTTTACCATGCCTTATGGCGGCAATGCCGGAGGTGTGCCTGCACTGAGCCTGTGGCAATTGCCGGATACACTGTTGCAATTACCCGATCCACAGACACGCGCGGTGAATCCAAGGGTTAAAATGCAGATAGGACGGTATGATGAAGCCAGTCGCACGATGGTCAATACACCTGTTACTTATTTTGGTTATGGATCGCTGGTTTCCTTTACTATTAAGAAAGTGCCGGTAGTTACCGATAGTCCGAATACTTTGACTACGTATGAAATCATGGGGGCTGATGGCAGCAATGTAGAAGTACTGGAGAAGATGGTCAGCGGCGTTGGTAATAACAATTCACTGATCGCAACATTAACTGTTGCTTATGGTGTAGATTCTAATGGCACTACTACACAGGGTATCCAGACCGATGCACTTAACAGTCTGACGATAGGTATTGCACAGGTGAACCTGTCTACCGAAACCCGTCCTGACACCAGCCTTGGTACTATCTCTCTTGTAGCTGAGCAACAGGAAGCAATGGTATTGCTGAATGAGCCATCAGACTTTATCCGTTTGCTCTGGCAGGCGAGCATTACAAGAGGAGGCGGGTACTACCTGTATTACTATAATTCCGGTAGCAGCAGTGGCCTGCCAGACAGGATATTCAACGATAATAATGAGGCTACTATTTCTCTGCTGGTATTGTACACAGCACCTGCTGATGATGCTTTACAGAACAATGTGACCAACTACATGAACGTACTGGCTACTGGTGAAGCGATTGATACATCACATGCGGTATTGTTTGCGGAAGCCAATCCGTATGAGCGTAGCCTGTCTTCAGATAGTACACAAACATTGTCTGACCTGGCCTACAAATATTATGGCAATGTAGCAGACGTTGTTACTGATAATCAAACGCTGACATTAAGAGCTGGTAAAGCGCTGCTGGTAGACGAAGGCGTGTATGAAGTAAGGCCTGAAGGACGTGCTCCGGGTGGTAATCTGAATACAATCGCTACTTATTTCGGTACAACAGCTGATGCCATTAAAGCCGCCAATCCTTTACAGACAAGCTGGCCGGATGTATTGCCACTGTATACAGCGCTTTACCTGCCGGTACTTACAGTGACCGTAGGCAGCAGTAATGGAGGAAATACATTTGAAAGTATTGCTTCCTACTATGGAGAAGAGCTGGCAGCACTGGGAGGCAAGAACCAGGCGATAGCGGGTATCTTTGCAGATGGTCAACAGATCGTTATTAAAGGCGGACCGGATATCCGTACGTCCACTGTAGCACAGGGAGTGGCTGGTATTGCTGCAGAACGTCCGGTACCAGGAGCTATACCTGATAATCCTTCCGACCAGGATTATGGTATGTTGTTCCTGTTGAACACCTACAACATGTTATCTTACCAGGTGGCTGAGAACAATTACTTCGCCGCCAGCAATCTCGGACTTCCAGCTACACCATCCGGAGAGGCGGAAGACCCTGATACGAACGATAAGATGAGTTATCCGAAAGCATTGGCCGAAGGCGATACCTGGAGCTATACGCAATCTATCCCCTACAGCCGTTTCGCCAAGAATACTGTATTGACAGCTGGCGCAATGCCGGATCAGGCCAATAGCCCATATCGTGGACTGGGCGGTCTGCTGCAGATAGACTATGCATGGCAGGACCTGTATGGTAATCGTATTATTACCACACTGTCCCAACCATCCGGCAATAGCCAGCTGAATATGCCGCCAATGCTCACCGGCTATACGGATGCGCTGATAGGATTAAACCAATGGCCATCTGTTGCGGCATCGTGGGAAGTGAATACAGACAATGCACAAAAGCCTCAGCTGCAGTTGAATCTCTCATTCGGCGACAGCTATTATCAAGGTCTCCTATGGGCCAAAGCAGCAGGGACTACCAGCATCACAGGATGGTTCACTGAACCGCTGGATGAAACATCTGCCAATAATCCGGCAAACTATAGTCTGGATCAGGGCATCAACATCAAGAGCATCACTCTGGGCGCAGATAAACAGACGGTGACCATACAGGTGGATAATGTGCCGGAAAATCTGCTGGTGACATTAAGCATCAACAACATCAGTAATGCTGATAAGACAGAGACGTATACAGGCATTGCACAGTTCAGCTATCCGGATGTTCCGCAGGAAGCCACTTCTACGATCATTGAGCAGGCAAAGAAAGACATGGCTGTATATGAGCAGTTGTGGTATCAGTTAACGGATCCTAATGGCATTGCTTATACAGTAGATACAACACTACTGCAGCAAGGCTATACGCTCACTGCCGCTCAGATCTCAGACCTCGTGAATGTCTGGATTTCATCCATCTATCTCTTCCTCGAAAACAGGGCACAGGGACTCACTGATGTACAGGCACCTGATGCTGCACACCTGTTGACCTTCGCTATTGATACTACCAATCTGAATCCGGAGCAGATCTTCCGTCTTGATCTCAGCTTCGCCATTAAGCGCAGCAAAAACGCCGCAGCAGGCGATCTTGAAACTACCGGAGGAATACTGCAGGCAGTAACGGAAGTAGCACCGCTTTCTGATACATCAGGAGGGAATACACATAGTCTCAATACATTTGCAGCACGGTTTGAAGCGGCACTATTGCAGGC
This sequence comes from Chitinophaga filiformis, assembly GCF_900102545.1. Taxonomy (GTDB): domain Bacteria; phylum Bacteroidota; class Bacteroidia; order Chitinophagales; family Chitinophagaceae; genus Chitinophaga; species Chitinophaga filiformis. The sequence continues at coordinate 1,254,590 of NZ_FNBN01000002.1, forward strand.
TGGTAAGTATGCACTGCGTATTGCAACAGGTACTGACCGCGAAGATGCAGGTAACAATAAAGAGACATGGGCAGTAAGACTGGGACTGGATAAAACGAACCTGACACCGGTAGCCTACACCATCAACGATCCGGCTGATCCGGATATGTTTGCACCGCGTCCGATATCCAATAAACTGGAATCTCGTCAGCAGGTACCTATCTATAATTATAATGAAAAAACAGGCATAGATTTCAATACGCCATCATCTTATGTTGATTTTACTGGCATTGATATGGACCAGTGGGGTGGTCAATTCTTCAGCAGTATTGATAATGTATTGTCGCCCGAGTTTACAGCAGCCATCCAATTAGTGGATAACAAAAAGCAGACAACCTACCTGGAAGATCTGCTGACATCTAAAGAAGCACTGGCTAATATTGTGAAAGAGTGGATGATACCAGTCTTCAAAGATGAAACGGCAAATGCTGATGCGGTAAAAGAAGCGTTTAAGCAGTCGCTGCTCGTGAAACTTGGCAATGCCTATACAACGCAGGCAGCTATCCAGTTCCATGCTACTGTAAGCGCGGATGCTACTGAAGATATAGCCCCACGTCTTTATGGCAGTATCAACCGGAACTTCAAGTATGAAGGCGTGTTGGCAGATACCGTAGACAAGACTATCGTATACCTGATATTCACCAATCCGCCCGATCAGACAGCGGCGAATATCAGCAGTAATTTTACGGCGAGTGATGGATTGACTGTAAACAGTTCCGGCGTAGATCCGCTCAATAACAGGCGAGTGAAACTGCAGCTAAGCGGACAGGCGATTCCAGACAGCACGCAGGTGACAGTAAACGCCGGCTTCAAAGATATGACCGGGAATATTGTTATGCCGCCGCTTACTAACGTCGTGCTGACAGAGATCAATGAAGGTAATAACAGTGATTCCATTACGCTTACTTCAACCAAGCTGTCGCTGCAAACGAGTAACTCGGCCACATTGCCATTCCTGATCTCATCTCCGCAGATTGTGAGAGGTAGTGGTAATGAATTATTACCTTATGTGGATCTCGATCTTAGCTTTGCGGGTAGTTCTATCGAGCACCAGATCAGTACATTGCCGAACATTGAAGGATATGAAGCATCTACCTGGCTGAGCTTCGTTACGCCGCTATCTGTCAATGACAGTCCGCTGACCGGCGACCTTGGTAAGATACAGGTACCGATGCCGATACGCGAATTCCCGGTAGCGCCTTCTATGGTAAATCAGTCGGGAGAATCTTCTGTACCGCCCGATGCCTCCAATATCAATCAGTTACTGAACTGGAACTATAATATTGCATATGCATTACCGATCCATTATCCGCAGGATCAACTGGACTTTACTATCAACTTCAATGTAGCAGACAAGGCTAATACGATGCTCCTGGGTATTGAAGATGCCTTCCCGCAACTGGCAGAATTTATTACAGTATCTCCATCTGTATATACTGTATTGGAGAAACAACTTACACAGGTAACAGCAGGCACCGCGGATGATGATCCGTTACTGAGTACAGTGTCTACCGCGCTTGCTTCCTATACAGCGCTGGTATCGCAGGTGGTTGATGCATCACAGAGCAATATGCTGGCAATGCCGCCAGGTAACATGCGGTATACCAGTACGGATGTATTGCCTTATACTTTCTATATACAAGAGGGATCGGCGACAATAGATGATGTACAGGCGCTTATTGTATCGGTACATGGCCTGCCGCCGGAAGGTATTGGGCAGCCGCTTGTCGATATCAAAGGATACGAGCGTCAGGTATATACAGATGTTTGCACGGGAGATTGGTGTTACTATTATACAAAAGATGGAAAGCCGTTACCTGCTGCTACAGGACAGGTGATACCCGACAGAACAGTAATCATTCCGACGATGAATATTCTCGCCCGGCAGGATGCGGCTACTACAGCATTCATCAGGCGGAATGTAGAACTGGTGCCAGGTAAACAAAGCAGTGAACCGTTCATCTATACAACGGGCACAGTAGAGTTTTCCAATCCTTATCATCCTACTACTGACACTGACACACCGGTAGATATATCGACGATCAATGCACCATCGGGACAGCATAATTACGCTTCGCTTACTACGCAGCTCACGAACCTATTCAATGCATTGCTGGAAGAGAACTCCCAGGATACTGTCAGCTTCCTGATGAGTTGTCAGTATACCTACCAGCTCAATGCCAGTACGGCGAATGTGGGACTGCCGGTGATCATGCAGCCGATACAAAGCATCCAGGTAAAACCTGGCGCTACGACCGGCGATAAAAAGCTGGCGGATATGATTGCGGATTGGGCAGGTAGTATCGGGGTGTGGTATAAGAGCCGGAATCCGGTTACTACTAATGCGGCCTTATGGTTCGACCTTACTATTTTCTCTAATCTTACCCAGCAGCCATTGCCACTTGTAAGGCTGAGATCTTTAAATCTGGGTGTTCAGTATATCACTGAAATGTAGACTCGACTAGTACTAGCTATCCTGGGCCGGCGTGAGATTGATGATCTTGCGCCGGTATTTTTTTGTTTGTATGGTTCAAAAAGCGGGCCTCACCCCCACTTACAAATTACCTTAATGGGCTTAGAGCGGCTGTATATACCAGCGTTGGTTACTGCCGCTCAGCCAGGCCCATTGCTGCATGATAGCGCCATCATTACCGATGGTATTGGCATCTACATCCAGCACTTTTGCGCTGCGCTTGTTATAGATAGCATAGGTACCATTACCCTGTGGCTGCAATACCCATTGCTGGTTATCACCACCCAGCCAGTCCCACTGCTGTACCTTAGCGCCGTTGGCGGCAATGATATTGGCGTCTGCATCCAATACTTTACCACTGGCTAGGCTGGTAATACGGTAGTAACCACCGCCCAGGTAGGTGAAGGACCATTTCTGGTTGGCGCCATCCAGCCAGCTCCATTGCTGTACTTTGGTGCCGTTGTCGTTAATAAAGTTTGCGTCTACGTCTACTACCTTTCCACTGGCTTCGCTTACGATCCTGTAGTTGCCGTCAGGTATCGGGTTGCTGCCAGTGACGTTGCCATAGAGGTAGTTAAGGGCGATCTGGTCGTTGGCATTGAAGGGACGGCTTACACCGGTACCGATACAAGCCAGCATCCAGCTGTTTGGATCGGCTGCGGTAGGCGTACCAGGTATATGATCAGCGCCTACGCCGGCATCACCTTCATTGCCACCGATACCACAGCTATATGCGCGGTTAAAATAGTCAGTGTGACGGAAGCCGATGGTATGACCTATTTCATGTGCGATGATTGTAGCCATCCAACCCTGATTAGGCGTATTGCCGATATAAGCTGCGTTCAGCTTGATAGGACTTGGCGGATTGCCGAAGGCATTCGGGAAGCCGGCTGACTGTCCCAGTACACCATTGCCCAGGGCTGCATTGATGATGTCTATCTCACCTCCACTGGCTACACGCTGGAAGGAAATACGCAGGCCAAGTGCATTGTAGCGGGCAATGGCTTCATCTGCGGCAGCGGTATAGGCAGCGGGCAGATTGGTAACAGATACAGTGATCACGCGATGACCGGAAGTGGCAATGATATTCCAGGTCTGGTATTGTTCTGCTTTAGCGATCACCAGTTTCCTTGGGTTCGCTTTTTCTTTCAGCGATTCGTCTGACAGGAAGATATCGCCTTCCACCACGTAACCGTCGTCCACTCTTCTTATGTCCTGGGTACTGAAGCCCAGCGATTTGATCTGTGCGATCACGTCTTTAGTGATCTCATTGGGGGACTGCTTTTGTACCTGATCTTTCTTACAGGAAAAAAGGATAAAACTGCATACGAGGGTGCATAGGAATGCCTTCAAGAGATGCTTCATTGTGTTGTTCATTTGGGTTTGGGTTAAAGAGACATAGTAACTAAAGGGGAAAGTGAGGCCCGGGGTTACTTTGAGTTTGATTTTGGTTATTTATGTTACAATACAACGCAGCCGAAGATACAAAAAAAGTGAATAGTGAAAATTATTTGTTGACGGATAATAAAAAGCCGTCTCATGATGTTCATGAGACGGCCTTCTTTAAATTTAATCCTTCGGTTTCTTTGAAAAATAAGTCACTCCCGCACTGGCTGTGATGACGCAGGCAACAGATGCCCATTGCAGGATGCTTAGATGTTCTTGCAGGAAAAGCAATCCGGAGAGCGCTGCAAATGCAGGATGCAAACTCATTAAGATACCAAAATGCTGTGTAGACAACTGCTTCAACGCCCTCATTTCAAGGGTGAACGGAATAGCGCTGGTTAATAATGCAACAGCAATGCCCATCAATAAAAGACGCAGGTCCAATGCGGCCAGATCGCCGCTGAAAATGCCAAGGGGCACGATAAACACAGTGCCAAGGCACATTCCTACAGTTACTGCATCGCCGCCTTTCATCAACCTGGAAACCTTTCCACCTAAGACAATATAACTTGCCCACAGCACTCCAGCCAGTATAGCTAACGTCGCCCCGAGGATATCGATGTTGTTATGCTGCCAGGGAGCTATCAATGCAATCCCTATGCAGGCTAAGAGTGCCCAGAGCAGATCAAGCGGTTTGCGCGACCCGAACAGTCCCAGCACCAGGGGGCCGGTAAATTCAAGCGTTACACCAAGACCGAGTGGTATCCGCCTGATGGCGAGATAGAACACCAGGTTCATCACACCGAGACAGGCGCCGTAGGCAAGGCAGTGTAGCCACTGTTTCTTATTCAGCTGACGGAAATCCGGTCTGAAGACTGCCAACAGCATTAGTGCAGAGAAGCCGATCCGCAAAGTGGTAGTACCAATTGCACCTAAGACGGGGAAAAGACATTTGGCGATGGCCGCCCCGCCCTGCAAGCTTATCATGGACAGCAGTACTAATGGTACTGCGGGAATAGTCAATTTATTCCGGGAATATTTAATCATTGAGTTGTTTTAAATGCTAAGAAATCCTTAAATCCAGCAGAAGGATGCATGCAAAACAACCCGGGCTCCGGTACCATGGCTGGTATGGAGAAGACCTGCTTAAGCAGGCTAGCCCTTACTTTGAAGTGAAAGACCCGTTATTTTGCGCGCAAAACAACAGGAGGCGGAGGAGTATTGGAGAATCTAAAGCCCATAGTGAACCATTTCAGATGCAAATATCTGACTTTTATATTAAAAATAGTAGCAGGAAGATTCAGACTTTATTATCTTTATTCAATGCCACATTTCTCCTAATCAATATACCAACTTCTAAATCCCGAACAATGAAAACATACCTGACATTGCTGTTTATCGCCATCTGCCATCTTTCTTTTGCACAGACTAACCAGGAACTATCTGCTACCATTATACGTCAGGATAGTCTCTTCTGGGATGCTTTCAATAAATGTGACACTGTAAAAATGAGCACCTTCTTCACAGAGGATGTAGCATTCTATCATGACAATGGCGGCCCTACCCTTGGCTTGTCTGCGCTGGTGCATACATTCAGTGTAAATCTCTGCAGCAACCCGACTTTCCATCTTAAAAGAGAAGCGGTAGCCGGGACATTCAAGGTGTATCCCTTGAAAAAGGCTGGCGCTATCTATGGCGCCATACTTTCAGGTGAACATGTGTTTTATGTCCTCGAAGCTGGCAAACCGGCACGGGCAGACGGACTGGCGAAGTTTACACACCTCTGGCTATTAAATGATGGGGTATGGAAGATGAAAAATGTATTGAGCTATGATCATGGCCCGGTGCCGGAAAAAACGCACAGGGAATAGTAGTTCCCTGCGCTATATCTGTTTTAATTTTACGTCTATCTTGTCGCCATCAGATTAACAGTAACCTGTAAACAGGTAGATTTGTGCCTTTATTCACTTCTCAGCGATTGCACCGGATTCGTCATCGCTGCTCTTAGCGTCTGGAAACATATAGTCGCCATTGCAATAAATACGGCGATAACTCCCGCCGCCAGGAAGATCCACCAGCTGATGTTAATACGATAGGCAAAGCTCTCCAGCCAGTGATTCATGACAAAGTAGCTTAGCGGTGAAGCGATCAGAAAAGCGATGATGACAAGCTGCAGGAAGTCTTTGGACAGTAGACCTGCAATTCCAGCCATTCCTGCTCCCAATACTTTACGTATGCCTATTTCTTTGGTACGCTGACGGGCGGCTAAATAGGACAGCCCAAACAATCCCAGGCAACAAATGAAAACCGACAGTATGGTAACGTAGGCAATGATCTGTTGCCAATGTTTATCGTCCCGGTATTGGCGGGCGATATCATCATCTATAAAACTGAACTGAAAAGGACTATCAGACAGGTACTTTTTATATATCCTTTCTATAGCGGCCAATGCCTCCGCGCTTCTCCCCTGTTTCGTTTTTACCAGTAATTGTTCATAATCCTTCATCACCAATACCTCCGGACCTATTTTTTGTTTCAGTGAATTATAATGATAGTCTTTCATCACACCTACTACTGTCATATTCATATCCCCCTGCCATTCGCCCAGCAGTTTCACCTGCTGCCCGATAGGATCATTCCATCCTGCCTGCTTCACAAATGTTTCGTTGACGATAACCGACCGGGCAGAATCGGCGCCAAATGCCGGAGAGAAATTCCTTCCCTGTTGCAATTGAATTCCCAGATTGGGCAGATAAAACTCATCTCCTCTGACCTTGTGGCTAATGATGGTTTTGTCATTTACTTTTACTACGTTATTGTCGCCCCATGAATTGAAGCCTGCTACCTGTACTACAGAAGGCAATGCGGTCAATGCTGTACGAAAAAGCGGCACTAACTGGTCAGGACTACGCTGCGGCGGAAGCTTGATATTGATGACACCTGAAGGATTGTAACCGAGTTCCTTTTTCCCGATAAAGCTCATCTGCAGATAATATATCAGTGAGCCGGTAACAAAGACAATAGCCAGTGTAAACTGGAAAACCACCAGGCTTTTACCCAACCATCTTCTACCAGCCCGTGTTTTTTGTTTACCATACAACACTTCTGCCGCATTGAATCCAGACAGGACAAAGGCCGGGTACAATCCTGTCATAATAACGCTTATTGCGAGAATGCCGAGTACCAAGATCCATATTGTTGCATCCTTAATAAGGTGTAATTCAATGTGCCTGCCTGTGAATGAGTTGACTGCCGGCAATAACATTATACTGAATACAATTGCCAGCACAAAAGCGGCAGTACACAATAAGGCTGCTTCTATCAGAAACTGACCGATGATCTGCCACCTGTTGCTGCCGTTCACTTTTCTGATACCAATCTCCTTCGCTCTTTGCAGGGAGTGTGCGATGCTGAGGTTTACAAAATTGATACAAGCCATCAGCAATATAAATGCGGCTATACCGGATAACAGATACAGCGCTGTATACAGGCTTCCATCATATATGCCCGCATCACTTTGCACGGCGCCCTCCTTCAGATGCATACCAGTGAATGGCTCCAGACCAAAAGAGAGTTTCGTAGATATATCTTCCCGTTGACTGGCTTCCTGTATTTCTTTATCTGCCTTAGCCTGGAAAATACCCGCGAACTTTTGCTCCACCTTCTTTGCATCTGCCTGTGGGTGCAGCAATACAAAGGTGCTGAGGTATTGGTTTAACCAGCTGCCATCCTTAAAGAAAGATTCAAGGAATCTAAAGGGCAGTACTACATCAAAACGAATAGAAGAATTTGAAGGTATATCCTTTGCTACTGCCGTTACGGTAAGTGTCTGCATGCCCTGCTCTTCTATTTTCAAGGTCTTACCTACGACGTCCGTTCTTCCGAAATATTTCATTGCCGTCTGCTCTGACAGCACAATAGAATGAGGGTCGGTCAATGCTGAAGCGGCGCTACCATATAATAATGGGAATGAAAATAGCCTGAAGAAGCTGCTGTCTGCAAAAAGCCCTTGTACCTGAAAGGCTTTCTCTTCTCCGATAATATTAAAGCCGCCGACATTCCAGAAACGCACATAATCTATTATCTCAGGGATTGCCTCTTTGAAAGCAGGGCCCTGCACCTGTCCTGACCCATTGCCTGTCGATGTTGCACCATTACTATCTGTTAAGGTAGTAGTGATACTATACAACTGTGGCGCCTTTTTATGGAAAGAGTCGAAACTCAACTCATTCTTCACAAACAGCACTACCAGCAATACACAGGTGAGGCCGATAGCCAAACCTGCTACATTGATAAATGAGAACAAGGGATACTTGCGGAAATTCCGCCAGGCTAATTTAGTATAGTTCTTTATCATAATGGACGGTATTGATAAGTTAATATAACCAAAACGAATGGAACCTCCCCGGCTTTTATTTATCCGGTTGAGCGCATTTTTAATCGCCTTTAAAGAGATTATGTATATCTTGGGATATGGGCGACCATCTTATCCTGATGTGAAAACTCAATTCTTTATGAACGGTAAAGAACTTTCCCGGATAGGAGATGGCATTCGGCCCTTAGACCCATTTTCCACTTATGCAACGGATAACATTCCTGATAGTAGCTAGCTTGCTGGCGCTTTGTTCCCGGGCACAATCCATCGTGACTGATAAGGCATCGAAAGAAGCATTCTCACTTCGGAATGCGGTCATCTGTGTTGACCCGAAAGATGATGAACTGGTGCAACAGTCTGCCATCTGCTTACAACAAGATATTGAAATGGTGACAGGTGTAAAGTTGCCGATATCGGCGAGTGCCTGGTCACAACCTGTCATTGTCATTGGGTCAATAGGAAGGTCATCTCTTATAAAAGTGCTTGCAAAACAGATGAATCTTAGTCCTTTAAAAAACAAGTGGGAAGCTTATATTATCAAGACTTCAGCCCATAGCATTGTTATCGCAGGTAGTGACAGAAGAGGAGCTGCTTATGGCGTATTTGAGTTATCCAGGCAACTGGGAGTATCGCCCTGGTACTGGTGGGCAGATGTACCGGTAAAAAAACAAGCTGACATTTTTATCAGAAAAAATGTTAGTGTCAGTGATGCGCCGAAAGTAAAGTACCGGGGTATTTTCATTAATGACGAGGCGCCTGCTTTGTCTGATTGGAGTAAGGAGAAATTCGGTGGATTTAATCATCACTTTTATGAGAAAGTGTTTGAGCTTATCCTGAGGCTAAAAGGGAACTACCTCTGGCCAGCTATGTGGGGAAATGCTTTCTATGATGATGATTCATTAAACATTAAGATGGCAGATAAATATGGCATCGTGATCGGCACCTCACACCATGAACCATTGATGAGAGCTCATGATGAATGGCGACGATATGGTAGTGGGAAATGGAACTACGATAGTAATGAAGTGAGACTGAAAACATTCTGGCAACAGGGCATACGCAGGGCCTGGAATGAAAAGATCGTAAGTATTGGCATGCGGGGTGATGGTGATGAACCTATGTCAAGAGAAACGGCCACTGCGTTGCTGGAAAGAATTGTTGCAGATCAGCGGAAAATCATTGCAGATGTAACTGGTAAACCAGCAAGCGAGACTCCTCAGCTCTGGGCCTTGTATAAGGAGGTACAGGACTATTATGATAAGGGCATGAGAGTACCGGATGATGTGACTTTATTACTTTGTGACGATAACTGGGGAAACATCAGGAAATTGCCCAAACTAAATGACAAGCCAAGAACGGGTGGCTATGGCATTTATTATCATTTCGACTATGTTGGCGGTCCGCGGAACTATAAATGGCTTAACACCAATCCGCTGCCACGCATATGGGAGCAGATGCATCTGGTCTGGGAATATAATGTAAGGCAAATATGGATTGTAAATGTAGGTGATATCAAACCTATGGAGGTTCCCATTTCCTTCTTCCTGGATTATGCCTGGGACCCGGAGAAGATCAGTGCTACCGACTTACAAGCTTACAGTGAGCAATGGGCAGGTAAGCAGTTTGGTAAAGAACATGCAAGGGAGATCGCGTTCCTGTTAAATCAATATGCTAAATACAACGCCAGGAGAAAACCGGAATTGTTGGATGAGGGTACTTATAGCCTAAGCACTAATGAATGGGCAACGGTTGTCGATGACTATAGCAATCTGCTGAAAAAGGCAACGGCTATCGGGCATAGATTACCCGCAGCATACCAGAATGCTTATTTCCAGCTTGTACTCCATCCGATAAAAGCCTGTGCTAATTTGAATGAGCTGTATTATAATGTGGCATTAAATAAGGATGCCTATACTCATAAATGGATAGAGGCGAATAGCTACGCAGACAAAGCGAAGGTTTGTTATACCAATGATAGCCTGATCACTGAACAATACCACCGTCTTAATGGAGGGAAATGGAATCATATGATGAGCCAGACCCATATCGGTTATACTTACTGGCAACAGCCGGAACGGCAAAAGATGCCTGCCGTACGTTATGTATCTGCTGATTCTGCTGTGGCAAAAAAGGAAGATAAACAAAAGGAACTTACACGGGCTATCATTCCCACAGGTGTAAAGGGTAATGTATTCTATGAAGAAGAGACAAAAGGTGTTTCCATTGCAGCTGACCACTATACCAGCGCAGTCAATACGAATAACATATATTGGCAGATACTGCCCGACCATGGCAGAACCGGTTCGGCAATCACCCCCCTCCCTGTCACCGCTTCAGTTCAAAAGCCGGGAGGCAATGCTCCTCATCTGGAGTATGAGATCTATACTTATAGCGCAGGAACGTTTACGATCAATACTTACCACTCCCCTACGCTCAATTTTCACAATACAGAAGAGGGTCTTCAATATGCTATTTCTGTGGATGATGAAGCACCGCAGATCATCAGCATCAATAAAGAAGATAAAACCAGCAGCAGTGGTATTTGGAATAAATGGGTGGCTGAGAATATTATTATTACATCAAGTAAACATGCCATCGCTAAACCGGGCAGGCATATTGTTAAATACTGGATGGTAAACGGGGGTGTTGTACTACAAAAGCTGGTATTGGATTTTGGCAATACTGCGCAAAGTTATCTCGGCCCCGCTGAGACTATTTATAAGGGTAAATAAGCCAGATGCTTTTGATATGACTAAACAGCATATCAAAAGCATCACTACCTTTCTACAGTATTACTGTTTCACCGTTTGCCGGAATGATCAGTTTATCATCTCCAATATTGTGTTCGCTGGCTTTTTGCCTGAGAGAGGCTCTTGTAGTATGACAATGATCTAAAGCTTCCATGTGTACTGCAATGATCTTAGCGTTACCGCTTTCCTTTATCAATTGCATTGTCTGGGTTTCCTCCATCAGGATGGGCGTGGTTTCATACCCTGGCCATATGGCGCCACCTGAATTGATTACAATATAATCAGGCTTGAATTGCTCAATACTTTGCGCTACCAATGGCATCCAGATGCTATCACCTACAATGTAAATAGTAGGCTGTCCTTCGGCCTTCAATACAAAACCGGAAACAGTACCCATCAGCTTCAGGACTTCACCACTCCCATGTTCTCCTCCTGTTCTGTAAATACTGATCCCATTCCAAACTGTGCTCTCCTCTACGGTTTCTGCATTGATGAATTGTTCGTTTTTGAAGTATGCATCATCAGCAGGCTGGTTGATCAGTTTAACAGACTTATCCAGCGCCTGACTGGCAACAGGGTCAAAATGATCACGATGGGTATGGGTTACCAATACCAGGTCTATGTCTTTAGTGATGTCTTCGACAGACAATGGTAAATCTACCATTGGGTTCCTGGCTGCTCCGGTAAAGGAGTCGTAGGCGTCCTTGGGAGCCAGCATCGGGTCTACCAATATTTTCTTCCCTGCGTAATTGATAATTAATGCGGCGTTTCTTATCAGTTGAATGCTTGTATTCATGGCCATATGTCAATTTTTTAGTGATGTTAACCATGATTTTCCAAAATAAGGAGGAAGCAGGATAACATTTCATATAAGGTTTGAGTAGTTGTAAACGATGTTAATAGACAGACATATTTATTGCCTTCCAAAATACAAAAGTTGTGTAGAATTTGTTACGGTTATCTATTTTTGATCATCTATTATATGAAAAATAAACTGAGGAAAATAAGGATAGAAAGTAATGAATACCTATATGCCATTTCTAATAAATATGAGAATGGTAATAGTACATTGATCATTCGTGTATTCCTGAAAGGTTATAAAGACACTCCATTAATGATCTCCTTTTTCACTCCTGATGATCCAATAACAGGCAATCCACTGAAAACGGGGTTTGATCTTGTCAATCATACCACCGGTTTAACATACAGGGTAAATATTCATGAGCCAAAGTATATTAAGGAATTGATTCTGCAGGGGATCAGAGCAGGATGGAGCGGGAAGAATAAAATTGGCGAACAGAATGGGATTGATTATTTAAAGAACCTGAGGTATGAAACGAAATCATTGTCTCAGTTACTTTAATATTAAAGGACAGGGAACCTGCTTAGATATAGATAGCAAATGTGGGGGAGCTATTTAACTGCACCAGGATCTATTTGTTAATTTTATTTGCCATAATGTAAAGTTTTCTTTACTTTTAGTAAAGTATTAACTACCTACTTATGCTCACATTTACTAAATACCTCGGAATAGCATTTACGCTTGCCGGTATCCCATTGCTGGTCGCCGATTATTTACACGTAGGATCAGAATTGCTATTAATTACCGGATTGTTCCTCATTTTCTTCGGCAAAGAAAAGGTCGAAGATGAAAGGGCACAAAAACTACGTTCAGAAGCATTAATGATAAGTTTCGCCGTTGCATATATCGCAGATGTGGCCATTACTTATCTCTATAATGGCCAGGGATTAATTTTCTCTTCTCACCAACCCCGTTACTTCGTTGTCGTTGTATTGTCGCTCAGCATTATTATTTATTATGTGAAAACCTTCGCTACAGGATATAGTAAGTAAACTTTATGAAGAACAATATCAGAGTGGAAAGGGCAAAACACAATATTACACAGGCAGAATTAGCTGAGAAGATCAATGTATCCAGGCAAACCATTAATGCAATTGAGCTGGGAAAGTTTATACCCTCTACTCTCCTGGCTTTAAAAATAGCACGTGTCTTTAACTCAACAGTCGACGAGATATTTTCACTTGATAATGATGATTAGAAAATATATTCTCCTTATCAACCGATGAAATATCTTTGCCCCCTACAATTCTATCAAATGCCAAAGATCTTCCTGAAAAACACCCTCCTCGCCACAGCCATTTCACTGTCTACGCTGATGGCCAATGCCCAACAAGTACATGAACCCAATCTTAACAAGCCCGAATGGTCTGCGGCATACCAGCCGTTCAGAATAGCCGGGAATCTGTATTACGTAGGAACATATGACCTCTGCAGCTATCTCATTACCACGCCCAAAGGGAATATCCTGATTAATACCGGTCTTGCAGCTTCTGCACCGATGATCAAAGCTAATATTGAAGCATTGGGTTTTAAGCTGTCTGATACTAAGATACTCCTCACCTCCCAGGCCCACTTCGACCATATGGGAGCTATGGCTGCTATTAAAAAGATGACAGGCGCCAAACTAATGGTGGATGCGGGCGATTCGGCTGTAGTAAATGATGGTGGTAGTTCTGATTATGCTATGGGAGGCAGCGATACCATGCTTTTCCAACCAGTGAAGATAGATCGTATCCTACATGATAAGGATGTGATCAAACTGGGTGATATGCAGATTACTATGCTACATCATCCCGGACATACGAAAGGTTCCTGTAGTTTCCTCTTTGACGTGAAGGATGAAAAGCGTTCCTATAAGGTCCTGATTGCAAATATGCCAACCATCATCACAGAGAGGAGCTTCTCTGACATACCGGCTTATCCATCAATAGCCAGCGACTATGCCTATACATTAAAGGCGATGAAGGGCCTCAGTTTTGACCTCTGGGTAGCATCACATGCCAGCCAGTTTGATCTTCACAAAAAACACCAGTCAGGCGATGCCTATAATCCGGCTGCCTTCATGGACAGGAAAGGATATGATGACAACCTGGATGATCTGCAAAAAGAATATGACCAAAAAATGAATACAACAGGCAAATAATCAGTATACAGCCGGAGCTGTACCTGTTACAGCTCCGGTTATAAATCAGCTATCCCAGATTGCCCCGGTGCCCGGTCAAATAATAATTCCCCGGCCATAAGCCAATCAATTGTAAAAATGACATTAATTCTCTGACTGTCCTGTTTTCCGGGAATATTTTGCTGTATATAGGGCTAAAAGTTCAGCGCCCTGGCGAGTGGATATTTGAAATGTAAAACATTTTTACCACATTCGCATTAAACAAACCAGATCAGCCAAAATCAATGAGGGAGGACAATGTCATATGGAATGCTTTCCGTTACGGAGATGAATCTTCCCTGAAAGTAATATTTGACCAGTACTATACTCCCCTTTTTAATTATGGTCACAAGTTTTCACAGGATGACCATCTTATTGAAGATGCATTGCAGGATCTCTTTGTTAAGCTCTGGAAGAACAGGAACAACATCAAGGAAACAGAATCAGTTAAGAATTATTTATATAAGTCTTTCCGCAGGGTATTGCTTCGTAAACTGGATGTTCAACAGCGCAAATACAATTTTACAGTACTGGAACAGGGACTTGACTGGAGCCAGGAACTGGGCTACGACCAAACGCTGATCAGTCGTGAACGGCTGGAGAAAATACGTAAGAACCTTGCATTGGCGCTGGAAAAGATGTCGCCCAGGCAAAGGGAAATCATTCACTTACGTTATTACGAGGAAATGGAATATGAGGAGATAGCCGAATTAATGCAACTCTCCCCTTCCAGTACCTATAAACTTGTCTATAAAGCGATCGATACGCTCAGAAACCACCTCTCCAGAACCGATCTCCTCCTCCTGTCTACTTTATTGTCATTAAAAAAGATCTAATACAGCAATATGATTTTTCGCGTTTTTTAGAAATTATTCAGCATTTATTCATTTTATCAGCTTAAAAATAAAATTATAAACTTTTTGTCCGCCAACCGGGATAAAAAGTCAGTAAGCTGTGTATTTAATTACAGCTATGGAACATCAGCAGGATTATAGTCAATATACCACCACCAACTTCTTCAGCGATGAACAGTTCATTCATCATGTCCTCAATGGAGATGAGGCTTCTGCTGCCTACTGGGATCTCATAGCTAAACAATATCCGGAAAAAGTGACTGTCATGGAAGAAGCGCGCGTCTGGATATTATTGATAAACAAGCAGCCGGCATATCGCCCTGTTGCAGACCAGTCGGCGCTCTGGTCAAAAGTCAGCACAGAAATATCAGCTTACGAATATAATCAGCAGCGGTATTACAGGCCGCTGAAAGTAGCCGCCAAATGGGCCGGATCTATTGCAGCAACGCTTTTATTATTTATAATAATAAGAGAATGGGCGGCGCAGGGAGAAAGATCATACCGGACAGATTTTGGTAAACATGAACAGATCGTATTACCGGATGAATCGGTCATTACCTTAAATGGCAATTCAGGCATTTCCTATTCCCGTACGTGGCGGTCAGACAAGCCAAGGGAGATATGGCTGCACGGTGAGGCATTCTTCGAAGTGAAACATGTAGCTATTAAGAACCGCCTGCGGGAGTCTGATTCATTTCATGTACACGTCAGCGACCTTGAGCTGACTGTACTCGGCACCCGGTTCAATGTAAAGAACCGTCGCAATATGACAGAGATCTCCCTGCTGGAAGGCAGGCTCAGAATAGAAAAGACAGGCAAAGGCGCATTTGTCAGGGTACTTAAACCAGGGGACGCATTCGTATACGACAGCAGTAAACAGCAACTGAAAGATCTGGAGAGAAAGCCGCAGACAAACAAAGCATGGACAAACAATGAAATGGACCTGGATGGGTATACACTCCAGGAGATCCTGAACGTATTGGAAGATACCTATGGATATGAGATCACATTAAAAACGCCACAACTGGCGCAAAGAAGACTGACAGGGACAATACCGGCAACGAATGCCGAAGACATTCTTTTTGTATTAAAAAAGGTGTTTAATCTAAAAATCGATCAAAAAGCGAATCATTTAATTATCAGCCAAAATTAGCCAACATGAACAGGAGAATGTTAGTTGTCATGTGTTTCCTCTGTGTAACACTGGCACAGACCTTATTTGCCCAACAGCAGGTAAAACTGAAAGCTGCGCTTGACGAAGTAAGAGCTGTGTACGGTACAAAATTTTCTTACGAAGAGCATTTACTGGACAATGTATACGTCAATTTCAAACGCCCCCTTACCAAGTCCGCACCGATAGAAAGTGTACTCAAAGAACTACTCTATAACAAAGGATTCCTTTTCCTGTACGTACAGGAAAATTACTATACGATTATTAAAGATAACAGGCGGTCTCAAAGCCAGGATGCACCGGCAGAAGATAATACATTTCATCTGCCGCTACCCGAGTATGTGCAGACAATCACTGGTACGATCACCGATAGTGAAGGACGTCCGCTGACAGGCGTTACTGTCATCCCGGAAGGTCGTGCTGTCAGAACGGGCGTAAGCTCCAGCAGTGACGGCCGCTATACCATCAGGCTGACAGAGAAAACCGATGCACTTGTCTTTAGCTTTATCGGTATGGTGCCAGTGAAGATGAACATTGAAGGTAAAGACGTTATTAATGTACAAATGCAGTCTGACCTACATCAGCTGCATGAAGTGAATGTTGTCTCCACCGGTTATCAAACACTGCCCAAAGAACGTGCTACCGGTTCATTTGGCCAGATCACCCAGAAAGATATAAAGAGCGTCCCTTCTGTCAACCTGATGGAACGTCTGGAAGGCCTCGTACCCGGCGCACGGTTTGATCAGAGAAATAACAAGATCAGTATCCGCGGTACCAATACATTGGGTGCCACCACCGGCAGCACGCCTCTCATCGTAATAGATGGCTTTCCGGCAGTAGAACAGGACCTTACCACCAGACTCAATGCCAATACCACCGGCGGGGCTGTATTAAGCCGTTATAACCCGGAAGATATCGAATCAATTACCATATTAAAAGACGCTGCTGCTACGTCTATATGGGGCGCTAAAGCAGCCAATGGTGTGATTGTTATCACTACCAAGAAAGGCAGGAAGAATTCATCTCAGCTGAATTTCAGCAGCAATCTTAGTACTTCCGCTCCTGCTAACCTGGATAACCTTAACAGGATGACCACTCCGCAGTATATCGAGCTTGAAAAAGAGATGAAAGACCTGGGCTACTTTACTGATCCACTTATCTGGGATAACAGCTGGATGACCTTTAACCAGAACAGGCCAGTTAGTGAAGCACTGGAATGGATGTTTAAAGCAGACCGGGGAACCGCTACCGCACAACAACGCGACTCTGCCCTTTCTGCTTTGGGAAAGCTGGACAATCGCAAACAGATCCGTGATCTGCTCATGCAACACGCTACTTCCCAGCAGTATAACCTGTCTTTCTCCGGCGGCGGACAAAACAGCACCTATTATATCTCTACCAATTATACCAAAGATGTTCCTGTGTTCAGAAGCAATAAAGGCGAGAGCTATTTTGTGACTGCTAACATGAGCAATGAACTCTTTAACAACAGAGTGACCGTCAACACTGGTATCAATTACAGCTATAGCTCCAGCGTGTCTAATACCGCCGCTGTAAATGCTATCGGCAATAGCAGACTGGGACTACGTCCTTATGAAATGCTACAGGACGCTGCCGGCAATCTCATCGCCCGCTCTATCGACTTCCGGGATGAAGTGGCCGCCGACTTCCTGAGCAAAGGATACCTGCCATGGACTTACAGCCCTCTACAGGAACTGAACTATGGTAATACAAATACAAAAGAAAACCACTTCCGCTTTACCGCAGAGGTCAATACTAAGCTCACCAAATGGGCCAGTGCAAGTGTTTCCGGTATCTTACAACGTAACACAGGTGAAGATATCAACCTGCAGGAATTGAACAGCTACGATACCAGGGTGCTTATCAATACAGGTACCACTATCGGCTCTAATGGCCGCCTGGTATATGGTGTTCCCTTTGGCGGCAAAATGGTCAACAGCAATCGTACTGCCTTCAACTACGGATTACGCGGTCAGCTGAACGTAAACAAATCATGGGGTAATAAATACAGCCTCAATGCATTGGCCGGCGCTGAGATCCGTGAAGATCAGGGCAGCCGTTACCAGCAGACACGCTACGGTTTTGACGAAGATACTTATTCATCCTCCTCATGGGACCCCAGTGCTTATTATCAGACGGTATATGGCTGGACTTCTACGCTGGGCTTTTCTGATGGTAGCATCACAAAATCCATCAACCGCTTTTTGTCCTATTATGGTAATGCAGCATTTGCGATGCTGAACAACCGCTATATTGCTTCAGCCAGTGTACGCTTTGATGATTTCTCCCTCGCAGGCGCTTCCCGTGGAAAACGTGCGAGACCTTTATGGTCTGCCGGTCTGAAATGGGACGCTACGGCAGAAGATTTCATGAAAGATGTGACCTGGCTGAACAAATTAAACCTGCGTCTCACATACGGTACCGGCGGTTCAATACCTACCAGCGCTACCAATGCCGCGATATTAAGCCTGAGAGGTCTCGATCCGGTTACACGTGAGCCGTATGGTGAAGTTGGCTCTCCTGCCAATGATAAAGTAAGCTGGGAACTGACAAAAAGCTGGAACCTGGGCATCGATCTCGGATTCTTCCACAACCGCCTCTCAGTAAGTGCAGATGCCTACAGGAAGAAGACCAGCGATATACTGTGGACATTCCCTATCAACAGTACCTATGGATGGACCAGTCTGCAGTATAATGCAGCCAGCATGAAAGGACATGGATATGAACTGGGCATCAGAGGAGAGATCATCCGGAGTAAACACTTTAGCTGGGCTTCTACCTTCAACTTTGCATACAACACCAATGAGGTAACGGACTCCCGTTTCAACCCTCCTACCAGCAGTATGGCGGTGAACAGCAGTACGCCTATTGTAGGCATGCCTACCGACTATATGTACGCTTACCGCTGGGCGGGCCTGGACAACAAGGGCAGATCCCAGGTATACGATAAGGAGGGAAAGATCATTACTGCTGATATGGGAAATAATCAGATAACTGCGAAAGATCTGGTATATATGGGCCGCACTACACCGCCTTACTTTGGCGGCTTCTTTAACGATTTCTCGTATAAATCTTTTACTCTCGGTGTACGTATCAATTATGAAATGGGACACGTATTCCGTCGTCTTTCTATCGAGAATTATCCTGATTATTCCACCAGCAATTATCTGGGCCTTATCGGTACACAACGAGATCTGGCGCTGCGCTGGCGCAAACCAGGCGATGAGGCATTCACGAATGTACCTGGCTTGCCTAACGTAACGACGAATAGCAGTAACCGCTACAAGAGTTCAGATCTGCTTGTACAAAGTGGCAGCCATATACGTCTTCAGCAGATCTCACTGGGCTACCAGGTGCCGTCACAGTTATTGTCAAGGATGGCGGTGAAGTCGCTCGGACTAAGCATGTCGGCCAGAAACCTTGGTATCATCTGGAAGAAAAATAAAGCAGGTGTAGATCCGAGTTACATTAGTAGTACTAACTACAATAACCTGCCTCCCGCTACCAGTTATTTCATGAGTTTGAATGCCTCTTTCTAACACCAGAAAAAATCGACCAAAATGACAATTAAACATCTCTATATAACACTGTTGGTAATCGCCGGGATCACTACATCCTGCCGCAAATATGTTGAGGTGGAGCAACCCAACCAACGTGAATTTAAATACACGTCAGACTTCCAGCGACTACTGAATAACGTCAACCTGTTTGAACAGTCTGCCAGTCTGCCAATGGTGTCAAGTGATGATATTAATCTTGATGCCAATACAAATCTGCAGGGATTACTGCTGAACGGGTTCGACAATGTATATATCTGGGCGGCCGACTACTATACTTCCGATCAGAGCGACGCAGGCTGGGACCAGCTGTATAAACAGATCTACACCTGTAACCAGATCACGGCATATGTAATGGAGAGTGAGAACGGTACGACAGCAGAGAAACAAAAGGTTTATGCGGAGGCACAGGTACAAAGAGCCACGGCCTACCTGACGCTCATCAATCTCTATGGCCGTGTTTATAACGCAGCCAATGCATCTAAAGATCCGGGTGTACCGATGTTATTGATGCCAGATCTTTTTGCCAAACTCACAAGGGTATCCGTTCAACAGGTATATGACCAGATCCTGCTGGACCTGACACAGGCATTGCCTGTATTGCCAGACCAGCCCAGCAACAACCTGCATCCTGCGAAAGCGGCTGCTTATGCTATGCTGGCAAGGACTTACCTCTATATGCAACGTTATGCGGAAGCTGCGGATAATGCAGCCAAAGCGCTAAGCTATCAAAACACCCTGCTGGACCTGAATAAATATACACCAGGTGGTTCTGCCTATCCACGCCGGTTACTGAACCCCGAGATCATCCTGGCTAAGCAGGCATCCAAACCCGGCTACATTAATCTCTCACTTAGCGACGAGCTGGTGAACAAGTTTTCTACGGATGACCTGCGATATACTT
The DNA here is from genome assembly GCF_900102545.1 of Chitinophaga filiformis. Lineage (GTDB taxonomy): Bacteria > Bacteroidota > Bacteroidia > Chitinophagales > Chitinophagaceae > Chitinophaga > Chitinophaga filiformis. Next base: position 1,275,143 of record NZ_FNBN01000002.1, read on the forward strand.
TATTTACACGCAATGGCAGCTCTTTCTTCCCTTCTTTCACAGGACGGGGTTCCTACCGTGATATGATCTTCGCAGGCGACAATATAAGCGTAGGTGTAGCGGTTCCTGAAATGATGCTGACACAGGCAGAAGGACTGGCAAGAAACGGGCAGAAAGATGAGGCGATAGCACTGGTAAATGCACTCAGACAAAAGCGGTTTGCGCCTTCTACATATGTAGCACTGTCCGCAGCTACTGCTGATGAAGCCCTGCATATAGTGTTGGATGAAAGAAGAAGAGAACTGTTTGGTACCGGACTGCGTTGGTTTGATCAGCGCAGACTGAGTGTAGAACCGGCTTTAGCGGAAACAGAAACCAGGACATTCAAAGGGAATACTTATACGCTTGTACCGGGCGACCGCTACGTGTATCCTATTCCCCCGAAAAACATAGAACAGAATCCTGAGATCATACAGAACGCACGATAAACATTAACCGTAAAAGATATGAGAAGAATTAGTTTAATTGGCTGCTCCCTTTTGCTTGGCGTTACCTCCGTATTCGCCCAGAAAAACGAGCAATATAAAAATGCTGACCCAAAGGAACTTATCAAAAGAACAGACCTGACGCCACAGGAACTGGAAGGCATTCAACGTTACTATCAGTTTGAGTTGAAGGATGCGAAGCGGGCAACAGAACTGGAACAGCTGTTGATCAGCAAATATCCTAAAGGTGAATTTGCACGCCTGACTGCTTTCCAACAATTTAATAAAGCAAAAAGCAATGCGGAAATAATAGCCATCAGCAATAATTTCTTCAAAGCCTTCCCGTATGATGAATGGCGCACCCATCCTAATAAGCAGGGATTTATTTATTACAGCGTACATCGTATGTTAGGAACAGCTTACTTTGAAACGAAACAGTTTAAGGAACTGATTGCCTTTTGTAAAACCCTGGATTATAAGACAGAAAATGAAATATACCGCTGGAATGTTATGCGGGCGTATACTTTCCGGATGCTTGGCCAGGATACACTGTATCAGGTGTCTACTGCTCTTGTGAAAGAGCTGATCACGAAGGTGAAAGATGGCTCCTATGAGGATGATGGTGTATTTAACAAAGAACAGGCAGCGGCTAATGCTGATGAACAACTGAATAACCAGCTGGGTACACATATTTCTCTGCTGTACGATATGAAGAAATATGCTGAGGCAAAAGAGTATTTCAAGCACCTCTCTGCCAAAGGCGCTTATGGCACTGCTGATCTCAACGAAAAGCATATGGATATTCTGCTGCAAACAGGCGATCAGGCTGCTGTTCAACCGTTCCTCGAAAAATGTGTCAGCGCGAACGCCATGACGCCTAAAATGCTGGATAAACTGAAAGAGAGCTACCGGGTCAAAAACAAGGACGCCGCAGCATATGAAACTTATCTCGCTTCATTGCGCTCCGACAAAGAGCAGGAAGAGCTGAAGGCCCATGTAAAAGAAAATCTCACTAATGTAGAATACGTCCCTTTTGCACTGGAAGATGCTGATGGCAAACTGGTAAGGTCAAGTGATTGGGGTGATAAGATCGTGGTGCTTGATTTCTGGGCTACCTGGTGCAAACCATGTATCGCCGCTTTCCCCGGTATGCAGATGGTGGTTGATAAATATGCCAATGATCCGCAGGTTGAAGTGTATATGGTAGGTACTATGCAAACTGGTGATTATAAGCAGAAATCTACCGGCTATGTTAAACAGCAGGGCTTCCACTTTCATTTACTGCACGATGGTATCAATAAGGAGACAGGCGGACAGGATGCAGTGTTCAAAACATTCGTACCCTTCTTCCAATCGTCTGCCATCCCCAGAAAGGTTATTCTGAAAGATGGTATCATGCGGTATACATCAGAAGGTTACTCTGGTAGTCCTAGTAAACTGGCCGATGAACTGACCTATGCGATTGAACTTTTAAAATCAGAGAAATAATCATGTTGCTGAAAAGATATTCCATCATTACGATGGCATTTATAGGCCTTTCATTCCCGCTTAAAGCACAGGTCAATCCCAAGGAAAAACTCTGGCAGGCGCTTAAAGGCATTCAGGAAAACTATGTAGATTCCTTAACAGACGAACGTCTTGTGAATGCCGCCATTGCCGGAATGCTGCGCGAGCTGGATCCTCACTCACGCTACTACGCCAAAGATGACGCTGTGCAGATGCGCGAATCTATGAAAGGCAACTTTGCAGGGATAGGTATCCAGTTTATTACAGAAAAAGACAGCGTATATATTACGCAGGTAATAAACGACGGTCCGGCAGAGAAAGCAGGCCTGATGGCGGGCGACAGGATACTGTCCATTGACGGCAAACCTGTAGCCGGCGTGACCAGCTATGATATCATGAAAAGTATTCGCGGGCAAAAAGGTACCTCCCTTTCGCTTGTATTGCTCCGTAAATCGACCGGCAACTCTCTAACGAAAGAAATAGTACGCGATGTGGTAGCCGATAAATCGGTAAGCACTGCATACATGGTCAATGATAAAGTTGGCTATATTTCCCTCCGCATCTTTAATGAGACTACCCGGACTGAAATAGATAAAGCAATCAAGATGCTGAAAAGCCAGGGCATGCAAAGCCTTATTCTTGACCTGCAGGGTAATGGTGGTGGATATGTGGAAGCTGCTATTGGTGTGGCCGATGAATTCCTGCAGAAAGATCAGCTGGTATTCTATAGTATGCCCAGAGATAAGGGCAAAGACTATTACTATACCGGTGGCTTCGGTAGTTTCACTGAAGGAAAGCTGGTAGTGCTGATCGACCAATCCACTGCCTCTGCCAGTGAAATACTGACAGGCGCATTGCAGGACTGGGACCGTGCAGTGATCGTAGGCAGAAGAAGCTTCGGAAAGGGATTGATGCAACGCCCTGTTCCCCTGTTTGATGGCTCTATACTGGAACTGACAGGCGCCCGCTATTATACGCCGTCCGGACGATCCATACAAAAGCCCTATCATGGTGATAAATACGATGATAATGCACAGACCCGCCTGGCGAGTGGTGAGCTCCTTGATGCCAACGTGATCCACTTCCCTGACTCACTGAAATATACTACGCTCGTCAACAAACGTACGGTATATGGCGGTGGTGGTATTATGCCCGACCGTTACATCCCGGTAGATACTGTGGAATATAACAGCTGGTTACAGTACATCTCTCAATTCGGGTTGATCACTAAACCAACTTTTGACTACCTGGATAGTAACCGTGCGAAACTAATGGCAAGCTACCAGGACTTTAATGCCTTTAACAAGGAATACACCGTTCCTGCCAATCTTATACAGCAAGTGGTAACAGATGCTGAAAAAGCAGGATTGCCTTTGCATACAGGCAGTAAAGACCGGGCTCTCAGTCTGCTGTCGCTGGAAATGAAAGCGCATATCGCCTCTCAGCTGTTTGCCGGTAACGACTATTACCTGCGGGTGCTGAACAGCAGCAACGCCAGTTTCCGCGAAGCATTACAACTGCTGGAGCAACCTGCACTTTACAACCAACAGTTAAAACCCACAGCTGTTGCAAACAAAAAAGCTAACAAATAGAAACAAGAAAACATGCACATACATAAAATACTGATGCTGGCTGCTCTGGGCGCTCCTTTGTCGTCATTCGCACAGCAGTCTTATACCATAAAAGCTAGTGTAGGTAAATTGAATGCTCCTGCCAAGGCATATCTTACCTACAGGGTGAAAGGCGAACGTATCATGGATTCAGTGATTATCCATAATGGCCAGTTCACTTTCCGCGGAACAGTAGGTGCGCCTAAAGAAGCGCATATCCTGGTTAAGCACAATGATGAACCACTGAACCCTGTTATGCGTCCTAAGGAAGATGTGCTTGCATTCTTCATAGAAGACAAAACTATTACCCTTACTGCAAAAGACTCTATCCACAACGCGGTCATCAAAGGCTCTCCTGCCAATGATGACAATGCGAAAGTGACGGCGATCCTGAAACCGTACTATGATAAATACACCGTACTCAATGAAGAGTATAAAAGTCAGCCGGAAGAAAAGAAGAAGGATTCCTCCTACCTGGCCAGTCTTGATGAAAGAGCAAATGCTGTACAGCGGGAAATCCTAGCGGTGAAGATGAAGTATGTAAAGGCCAATCCTACACGCTATATGGCGCTTGTTGCTTTCAACTCAACCATACCGCCTGAATTTGATGCAGTAGAAGCAGAGAAGAACTTCAAGCAGCTGGATGAAAAGATCCGGAAGTCTGACCTGGGTGAGGAACTACTGGCCAAAATACTGAAAGTAAAGAAAACACAGGAAGGTGCGCTGGCGCCTGATTTCACTCAGATTGACGTAAATGGTAAACCGGTGAAGCTGTCTGATTTCAAAGGGAAATATGTGTTGCTTGATTTCTGGGCGTCCTGGTGTGGGCCATGCAGAAGAGAGAATCCCAATGTAGTAAAGGCTTATAACGCTTATAAAGATAAAGGCTTCACTGTGCTGGGCGTTTCCCTGGATAAAGCAGATGACAGGGAAAAGTGGCTTACTGCTATTGAAAAGGACGGTTTGACATGGACACAGGTGTCAGATCTGAAAGCCTGGGACAATGAAGCGGCAAAATTATATGAAGTGAATGCTATACCTATGAATTTTTTGATTGATCCAAATGGAAAGATCGTTGCAAAGTACCTGAGAGGCGAAGCCCTGGAAGCTACTTTGAAGAAGTTAATACAGTAGATTGTCTTATAAACCAACCATTGAACAGTGAGTGGTCTATTATCCGGTCCGGAATGTACTTCCGGCCGGGTAAGACCATACCTTATTAGTTCCCGGATATTGTTCGCCATTCTTCGGGATCAGTTCAATTACCTATCCTACAACGGGCATTTATTGCCTGAAGAACCCTGTAAATAAGGCTCGCTTTAACGAGCCTTATTTGTTTTTAGAAGTCAACTACCTCTTTAAATGCTTTTTTGGGCTGGAGATTCCGATCAAACAATAAAGGATAATCTTTCCTTCCCTGTACGGGGAAATTATCCAGCCAGCTATGTTTGTCAGATAGATTCCAGAATGTCACACCGGTCAGGGAGTTTTTATATTTACGGAAGATGGTAAAGCATCGGCGGTATTGTTCCGCCTGACTATTTTCCCTTTCCCTGTTATAACTGGTATCCACATCGCCGGCTCTTCGCTCCCTGGCTTCATGTTCTTTGGGATACACGGAAATATCCAGTTCTGTTACCTGTAGTGGCATCTTCAAAGCAGCAAAATCGGCAAAGGTTTTTTCCAGCTGATCTTCAGTTGGCTCATTGAAAGCCCAATGTCCTTGCAGCCCGATTGCCTGAACAGGCACACCCTTCGCCCGCAAGCTTTTCACCATCTGGATGATTTTCGCTCTTTTCACTGCATTAATCTCGTTGTAATCGTTATAGAAAAGCACTGCCTGCGGATCTGCTTCATGTGCCCACAGAAAGGCCTTTTCTATAAATTCCGGGCCACATATACTCAGCCATGCAGAGTTGCGGTAAAACTCTTCTTTTTTATCACTGATGACTTCATTCACTACATCCCAGGCATACACCTTTCCCTTGTATCTGGTTACTACTGTGGTAATATGATCCTTTAAGCGTTGCAATAGTATTTCTTTGGATACTGTATCGCCTTTTTCATCTTTGAAGATCCATGCCGGCACCTGGTTATGCCAGCAAAGTGTATGCCCCCTGATCTTCATCTTATTCCTGAGCGCAAAGGCGACGATGGAGTCAGCTCCCCTGAAATTATATTCGTTTTCCCGCGGGTGAATGACACCCATTTTCATGTCGTTTTCGGGAGTGACGCTGTTAAACTGGCAGGTGATGAGCTGCCCCTCCTCTCCTTTCAAAACACGGGGAGAAACAGAGACGCCTATAGAGAAAAAAGACCGGTAATAGTCTTTCAGTCCCTTATCAGGCATATGTTCCTGCCCCAGGCAGGAAAGTGCTGAAAAAACGCCTAAAACACCTGTTAGCAAAGGCCTTGTAATCTTTTGGGTATTCATTTTTTTGAACTTCATAACGTTTTAATTTTCCAGGTATATAAAACACACGGAGAGTGTGCCCTGGTTTATCTATCAACCATAAATTTGACCATTAATTTTTGAACAGTCAAATTTTTCCGGTAGATAATTTCAGTGGCTGCTTTCCTCCCTTATCTATCCGGGCGGCAATCTCCTTTTATTGTTGTTCATTCCACAAATGATTAACTTCCCGCTTATTTTGGTGCCGACAACAATAACATATGAAATTACGTGACGAACTACTGAAAGAACATAGCAAAGAAAACTGTATGCGGATCGTACGCTGGATCGGTGGTTCTGCGGAACGGTTTGCCCAGCTGGTAGATCTGTTCATCAATGAGGAATATCGCGTGGTGCAAAGGGCGGCATGGCCGTTGAGTTATGTGTTGCAGGACCATCCGGAGCTTGCTAAGAAGCACTTACCGGTCCTACTGGATAACCTGGATAATCCGGCGGTAGGATCAGCAGCGAAAAGAAATACTATCAGGGCCTTACAGACGGTTCCCATTCCTGAAAAATATCATGGCGTGGTCATGAACCATTGCTTCAACTACATCAGTGATCCGACAGAGAAAGCGGCCGTAAAAGCATTCTCGCTGACTGTACTGGAGAATCTTTCGAAGATTTACCCGGATATTCAGGGAGAGCTTAAAATGATTATTGAAGATGCTTTGCCTAATGAGAGCGCGGCATTTATCTCAAGGGCGAAGAAGATACTTGCCAGAATGTCTAAAAAGTAAATGACCCGCTTTCGCGAGCCATTTACTTTTTACGTTGAACTAACTCCTATAGTCAGTCCCTATTAATATTGATCATTCTGCTGGTAGATCTTCGTCGCATCCATAGTAGACTGCGGAATTGGATAGATCCTGCGGAAAGGCTTAGATTCAGGCTTAGCGGAACCAGGATCAGCAGCTTCAAATTTACCAAAGCGGATTGCCTGTTTCCTTCTCTGCATTTCCCAATACGTTTCAAACGCGATCTCATTGTACAGCGTCTGTTCTGTCAGTGCAGTCAATGCAACTCCCGGTGCGTTGTTATACAGTTCCTCACGGGTTCTGGTAGTACGCAATTTGTTGATATCTGCCAGTGCCAGATCTGTCTGACCGTTACGGAAATAAGCTTCTGCACGCAGACAGTACATACCACCCAGACGAACCAGTGGAATATCCACGTTGCTGGTAGAGTTATCCTTTTCAGGATCGAACTCAAATTTGAATACACGCACACCACGGTTGATCTCTGCCTGACTGAACTGAGACTGAGCAGGGTCGCTAAAATTGAGCTCCGGTGTAAAGTCAACTGGTAAGGTCGTGTTCTTTTCGCAGTAGAGCTTTATTACTTTGATACGGTTAGCAGCTGTCATTTCGAAGCTGGTGGTATTTACCAGCTTTGGTCCATATTGCTGACCTACCTGGAAACCGCGGTTGAAGTGGAACCAGGGCAGCCCCCCACTGTTTGCAACTTTGCTGGATGCAGGTACGCTTGTGTCGCTACCATCGTTCATAAACCATGTTCCGTCGCTATACTGATAGTGTCTGGAGAACCTTGGATCTGCATGATTATTATCCCAGGTGTGGTAGAACTGAGGTGTGGTACAAACGGCATTGGTACCTCTGTTATTGGGTGAAGGTTTCTGGTTCCTTTCCATCGGCATGTATGCGAAGTCGTTATCGCTGCCACGCAGGTTATTGATATTCTGAGATACTACGAAAACCAGTTCAGACCTGCCGTTGTTGTCTATGTCAAAGTTTTTGAAATAGTTACTTTCAAGCTGGAACTGTGAATTGTTGATGATCTGTGTAGTGTAATAGATCACCTTATCCATATCAGTGCCATTGTTGTCAACCGCTGCTTCCTTGAAGTTAAAACCACCGGTCGCATAACGGTCTTTGAACACCGCACGGTTCATGTACATGTCAGCCAACAGACCATAAGCTGCCTGCTTGGTGAAACGTCCGTTGTGTGTGGATTGTTCCTTCAGGTTAGCCAGGTCAGGCAGGATGGTTTCCATCTCTTTGATCAGATCATCGATGGCGGTAGCTGCCTTTCTTACCTCCACCTGTGCATTTGCGTTATATGGATCTCTGTATGGCGCCTGTCCGTAAAGATCCAGTGTATGGTAGGTATAAAACGCCAGCAGGGCTCTTGCCTCGGCAAGGAACAGCTTCTTGTTGGTAAAATCGGCTTTGCCGTTGATTGTGCTGATAGCAGTCAGCGATTTGGTAATACCTGCGTTCAGGTTGTTCCATGTGTTAGTCACCAGAGAGTTATCAGGCCCCCAGGTAAACTCGTGAATAGCACGGTAAACACCATTATCCCCCCAGTCGCTACCACGGGTAGGCAGCAGCGCTTCATCGGTTGAATATTCCTGCAATCCGAACACGTTGGTATGATCTACAAAGGTAGCATCACCCATTTGTCCATATGCTGCAGCCAGCGCGTTTTCAGGATTTGAATTGTTGGATCCTAATACCTCGTCGATCACTTGTTCCTTCAGGTCGGTACATCCCACCATGGTTACAGTGAGTGCTATACAAGCTAATTTATGCAGTTGTAATTTCTTTCTCATAATCTCTAAAATTTAACGGTTGCACCTAACAGGAATGTTTTTGCTGCCGGATAGGTGGCATAGTCAACACCCAGGGACTGGTTTCCACCAACTATTTTGGTAGTATTCACCAATGGATCATAACCGGAGTAACCAGTGATGGTCATCAGGTTCTGGGCGCTTACATATATGTTCAATGATCTCAGCCATGCCTCTTTAGCCAGCTTCAATGTATAACCCAGGCGCAGGTTGCTTAAACGGATGAAGTCAGATTTTTCCAGGTATAAGGAAGATAACTGTACCGGGTTGGCAACGTTTGCACCATCTTCGTAATATTTCGCAAGTACATTACGGTCAGATGCAAGGCTGTTGATGTTCAGATCCAGTGCGGTGTTGTTCACCAGGTATCCGCCGGTTTGTCCGATAAAGGAGAAGCCGAGGTCAAATGCCTTGTAACGCAGCTGGCTGTTGATACCAAAGTTGAAGTTAGGAATAGCTCCCTCGAAGATCTGCCTGTCGCTGGAGTTGATCACACCGTCGTGGGTGATATCCTGGAAAATGTCCTTACCATCTTTGTCGTAGCCCAGGTGTTTCAGCATGAAGAAAGATCCTGCTTCATAGCCACTCTTATAGATGTTGGCATTCACACCGGAAAGACCCGGACCGGAGATGCTACCTGAGTACAGTTCAGAAACCGGCAGGTCTTTGATCTTGTTAGACAGTGTAGATCCGTTCACATCCAGTGACCAGCTGAAATCCTTTGTGCGGATCAGCGTGGTTCCCAGCATGAATTCGAAACCTTTGTTCACGATCTGCGCATCTACGTTCTTCCAGATAGTAGTTGTAGGGCTCAGTGGACCGGAAGGAATATTCAGGATAGGATCTTTAGTGGTCTTGTTATAATATTCCAATGAACCGTATAACTTACCTTTCCAGAGATCAAAGTCAACACCGATGTTGTATTGTTCTACCATCTCCCATTTCAGGCCCGGGTTAGCGGTACGGTTTACAAGCACACCATTGACAACTGTATGGTCGTCATACAGGTAATAACCTGCAGATGGCGACAGTGCGTAGCTCGCCTGGGTGATCTTGTTAGTCACTTCCTGGTTACCGGTCTGGCCCCAGCTGGCGCGGAGTTTCAGGTCCTGGATAGCGCTGATGTCTTTCAGGAAGTCTTCACGGGAAAGGGTCCAGCCCAATGCAAATGACGGGAAGTAACCGTATTTGTTATCCTCACCGAAACGAGTGGAACCATCCGCACGTAATGAAGCTGTAACCAGGTATTTGTTGTCATAGTTATAGTTCACACGTCCGAAGAAGGATTGCAGTTCGTTTTCCTGTGCATAACCACTTGGAGTAGTTGGCGTTCCGGAATAGCCCGGGTTGTATTCAGGGTCCACACCTTCGCCCTGTTTGGTGATACCCAGTGTACCAAAGGCAGTTCCTGCAAACTGGAACTTCTGGTAAGAGAAACCACCCATTAATTCAAACTGGTGTTTGTTGAAAGAACGGTTGTATGTCAGATACTGGTCCAGCAGTGTAGTGAGTGATGACAGGTTGTTCTGTACATAAGCACCCTGCGGCGTTCTGTCTGTAACGTTAGGATAGATAGTAGAGTTACGCTCAGAGGTAGACTTGTCGATACCATAGTTAATACGGTAGTTCAGGCCTGGTAAAATTCTAAACGCGGCTTCAACGTTACCCAGTACGCGGAAGGTGTTGGTCTTATCTTTATAGATGCTCAACAGATACGCCGGGTTGTAGTGGGCGTTCATGTTGAAATTGGTGTATTTGCCGGTAGAATCGTACACTGAACGTGTAGGGTTCGCCATTAAAGCATGAATGATCAGCTGACCATCGGAACCTGCGGTATTACCGTTAGGGATACCAGTTTCGTCGATGTTGCTGGCTGTCAGGTTCATCTTAACGGTCAGACGTTTGTCGTCGAAAAATCCTTCTTCCGCATTCAGTCTTGCAGTTGTTCTTTTGAAAGTGCTGGTTTCCACGATACCATCCTGGTCCATGTGAGACACTGATGCGAGGAAGCTACCGGTATTGGAAGTTTTAGCAAAAGACAGGTTGTGGTTCTGTACAAATGCGTTACGGTAGATTACATCCTGCCAGTCTGTGTTACCACCGTGATCGTAGGCAGGATCTTTAATAGCCTTACGGTACTCTGCGGCAGAAAGCACGTCCAGCTTTTTGATAACAGAAGAAGTACCGATATAGGTATCATAAGTTAAGGTAGGAGCACCTTTGCTACCACGTTTGGTGGTGATCAGTACAACACCGTTAGAACCTCTTGCACCATAGATAGCTGCTGCGGAAGCATCTTTCAGGATGGTGATGGTTTCAATATCGCTGGTGTTCAGGAAGTTCAGCGGATTTTTAGGTTCAGAGCTACCCAAACCGAAGTTAGGACCGCCTGCGCTCACGTTATCGTTACTTAACGGAACTCCGTCAACAACGAAGAGCGGCGTACTACCACTACGGATAGAACCGACACCACGGATGAACACATCTACACCGGCGCCGGGCTCACCGCTGGACTGGGCGATGCGCACACCGGATACTTTACCCTGAAGCATGTTATCAACAGAAACGTTGACACCCTGCTTTATGTTATCAGCTTTCAGCTGAGTCAATGCACCTGTAACGTCGGCTTTGGTCTGGCTACCGTAACCTACTACTACAACTTCTCCCAGCTGGCTGCTGCTCGCTGCCAGTGTGATACGCATAAATGAACCGCTGGCTGCCACTTCCTGCTGTGTGAAACCAATAGAGGAAATGACTAATTTTTCGCCTTCGGCTGCCTGCAGGGTGAATTCCCCGCGATCGTTGGTGGTTGTCACCTTTTTAGAGGAAAGGGATTTCACAGAGGCACCTGGTATAGGGGTACCGTCTGCTCCGACTACCACTCCTTTGATGGGCTCCTGGCGGATTACCCGATCATAGTTAAGATGGCTTACCGTATTAGCCACGGAAGGGCTTGCGGCTGAAAGCCATACTGCTACAATTAAAAGAAACTGATTGTTCATTGGCAATCTACTATTATGCTTGAATGTAAAAAGAAGTACCTGCTCATGGCCTGTTGGAGGCCACCCTTTCTGAGTGTTAGTGTGATCCTAGCTAATGGTTATACGCAACGTGGTTCTGTCTATAGGCTATCCATGCAATATAGGGCTTAAAAGCAAAGTCAGCGAAGATAATAATAACAGAACAAAATATATTTGGTTGTGCGTAAATGTCCCCCATAGGCTATAGTGTCTTGAAATCGGCTGCAATGATAAGGCGCTTTCCGGAATTTGTTGTTAACTCCAGGTTATGTTTATTTTAAAAATGTGTTGCCACAGGGATAGGTTTCGGGGCAGCCCCTCCCGTTATGTGGGGCCAAATGGACCACGATACCACGCTTTAAGCATGCCTTTACTATGCCTTTACTATGCCTTTACTATGCCTTTGAGGTGGACCTGTAACCTCCGGCATTGGTTTAAAAAGGGCCACATAACAAGCCCGGTTAAGAACAAAAAGAGCCGGTCAGTTGTCTGCCGGCTCTTCGATTGTTATTTTAGATGATAAGGTTCTTATTTCCAGCCTCCTCCGAGGTTCTTGTAAATATTCACCACTGCGTTCAGCTGTTCCTTCTGGGTTTCTACCAGTTCCAGCTTGGTTTCCAGCGCATCACGCTGCGTCAGTAATACCTCCAGATAGTCAGCCCTGGCAGATTTGAACAGGTCATTGGAGATATCGATCGACTGTGTCAGCGTCTCCACCTGTTTTGATTTCAGCTCGTAGCTTTTCTTCAGGTTGTTGATATTAGACATCTGCGTAGATACTTCCAGGAAAGCATTCAGGATAGTACGCTCATAGTTATACAGGGCCTGCAACTGACGGGCATTGGCACTGTTAAACTCAGCTTTGATCGCATTCTTGTTAATGAGCGGGGCTACCAGATCTGCGGCTGCGGAGTACAGTAAAGACTCTGGAAGCTTGAACAGGTAGGATGGCTTAAAGGCCTGAAACCCTACTCCGGCAGAGATACCCAATGATGGATAAAATTCCGCGCGGGCCACCTTTACATCCAGCTTCGCAGCTGTCAGCTCCAGTTCCGCCTGTTTGATATCAGGACGATTGGCCAGCAACTGTGACGGGATACCGGTGCTGATCATAGCCGGCATGATATTCAGGATATTACCCTTATCCCTGGCTATTTCCTGTGGATAACGGCCTAACAGGAAGTTGATCCTGTTCTCTGTCTCCTTAATGTTCTGCAGGATGTCATACTCCATGCTCTGGGACTTCAGCACTTCCGCTTCGAATTTCTTCACGGCCAGTTCCGTTACCCGGCTGGCTTCTTTCTGTACTTTCACAATCTCCAGTGCGTTCTTCTGCAGATCAATGTTCTGCCGTATAATCGCGAGCTGGTTATCCAAAGCAAGTAATTCGTAGTAAGAATTAGCGATTTCTGCTATCAGGTTAGTCAGTACGAAATTTCTGCCTTCTACTGTAGCCAGGAACCTGGTCACCGCAGCTTTTTTGGAGTTATGCAGTTTATTCCAGATATCCACTTCCCAGTTCGCATAAGCACCGATAGTGAAATCGGCCAGCGGATCGGGCATTTCTTTTCCGGGCTCGATCTCCGTAGTAGCGTCACCTGCCCCCTGGCTGGTATATCTTCCTACTTTTTCCAGACCTGCTCCTGCCCTCACACCTACAGAGGGCAGTAACAGCGCCTGACGTGACCTGATATCATTTCTCGCGATCTCAATTTCCTGTAAAGTGATCGCCAGCTCCTGGTTGTTTTTCAGCGCTGTATCGATCAGGTTTACCAGGTCTTTATCTTTAAAGAATTCACGCCATTGTGTAGCGGATATATTGGTTGTATCCTGGTTATTGTCGTATGTCGCAGGCACCGGCTTTGTATCAGGCGGTGCAACAATCTTCGGGACCTTACAGGCTGCCACTACCAGGCAAGCGCCCAGTGCTCCAACCCATCTGTTCTTCCTCAGTTTATACATATACATTATGATCAATTTCTTCGGTTAAAGGATTCTCTTCTTCGTCTTTAACAAGCATGCGTCTTTCTGCGATCTTGCCGAATATGTAGTACAATCCGGGTATGATCAGCACACCGAAGATGGTTCCGAAAAGCATACCACCGCAGGCGGCAGTACCGATAGTACGGTTACCGATCTTACCTGGTCCTGTAGCCAATACCAGTGGGATCAGACCCGCTACGAATGCGAAGGAGGTCATCAGGATGGGACGGAACCTCACTTTGGAACCTTCCATTGCAGCCGCCAGTACGGATGATCCTGAACGGTGTTTCTGCACCGCAAACTCCACGATCAACACGGCATTCTTACCCAACAAACCGATCAGCATTACCATTGCTACCTGTGCGTAGATGTTATTCTCCAGACCTAATACTTTGAGTAAGAAGAAGGCGCCACAGATACCCGCCGGCAGGGAAAGGATCACCGCCAATGGCAGGATGAAGCTTTCATACTGGGCAGCCAGGATCAGGTACACGAAACCAAGACAGATCAGGAAGATGTAAATAGCCTGATTACCCTGCGATACCTCATCTTTCGAAATACCTGCCCAGTCAATACCAAATCCTCTCGGTAAGGTTTTCTTCGCTACTTCCTCGATCACCTTAATGGCCTCACCACTACTGTAACCGGGAGCAGCAGATCCACTGATCTCTGAAGCGTTGAACATATTATGCCTGGTGATCTCGGACAAACCATACACTTTATCCATTTTCATGAAAGCGGAGAAAGGCACCATTTCATCACGGTCATTCTTCACATATAGTTTCAGGATGTCTTCAGGCAATGCCCTGTATTGCGGAGCTGCCTGGATGATCACCTTATAAGGACGGTCGAATTTGATGAAGCTGATCTCGTAGTTACTTCCTATCAGTGTAGAAAGTGTATTCATTGCGTTGTCGATCGTCACACCTTTCTGCTGCGCAATGTCGTTATCGATCTTCATCATATACTGAGGGAAGCTGGCGCTGTAAAAGCTGAATACAGATGTCAGCTCCTTACGCTTACTTAGTTCTTTTACGAACTCGTTGCTCACCGTTTCCATTTTCTTGTAATCACCGGAACCGGCTTTGTCGAGCAAACGTAACTCGAAACCGCCTGCAGCACCATAACCAGGTACGGCCGGTGGCTGGAAGAATTCAATATTAGCGCCCGCAATGTCTTTGGTCTTCTCTTCAAGTTCTTCAATAATTTCCAGTACAGAGTGCTTCCGCTCTTCCCAGCTTTTCAGGTTGATCAGACATGTACCAGAGTTAGCGCCGGTACCTTCTGTCAGGATCTCATAACCCGCCAGGGCAGAAACAGACTGTACACCGTCGATCTCTTCACAGATCTTCTGCAGTCGCTCTGCTACTTCGTTGGTTCTTTCCAGAGAGGAGCCCGGAGGTGTCTGGATGATCGCATACAGCATCCCCTGGTCTTCATTCGGAATAAAACCTCCGGGTACTGTTCCATTCAGGTACCATGTGCAGGCACAGAAAATGATCAGCATGCCAAAGGTCACCACTCGCCTGTTGATGATAGACTTGAGTATCTTTATGTACCGGCCCTGTAAGCGCTCAAAGCCCCTGTTAAAACCGTCCAGGAATTTGTCCACCAGCGACTTTTTCTTATGCTTTCCATGGTTATTCTTCAGGATCATGGCACAGAGTGCAGGTGTCAGCGTCAACGCCACAACACCGGAAAGCACGATTGCTGTTGCCATAGTGATGGAGAACTGGCGGTAGAAGATACCCACCGGACCAGACATGAACGCCACCGGTATGAATACCGCAGCCATGAGGAAGGTAATGGCGATAATCGCTCCCGCTATCTCATGCATGGCCTTTTTGGTGGCCTTCATCGGCGACAGGTGCTCCTTCTCCATCTTCGCATGGACGGCCTCAATTACCACGATGGCATCATCCACCACCACACCAATGGCCAGTACGAGCGCAAACAGGGTGATCAGGTTCAGCGTAATACCGAAGAACTGCATGAACACGAATGTACCGATCAGGGATACCGGTACCGCCATTGCCGGGATCAGTGTAGAACGCCAGTCGCCCAGGAACAGGAATACCACGATACCCACCAGGATAAAGGCTTCCACCAGCGTGTGTACTACTTTCTCGATAGAAGCGTCCAGGAACTTGGATACGTCATAGCTGATCTCGTAATTCATCCCTTTAGGGAAAGAATTCGCTTTGATCTCCTTCAGCTTTTCCTTTACGTCTTTAATAACCTGGCTCGCATTACTTCCGTATGATTGTTTTAATACAAGCGCCGCGGAAGGCTTACCATTCAGGTTGGAATAGATGTCATACATCGAGCTTCCAAACTCCACATCAGCTACATCTTTCAAACGAAGGATCTCACCATTGGGGCTGGAACGCAGGATAACATTTTCATACTGCGACTTATTATTGAACCTTCCTGAGTATTTAAGTACATATTCAAATGACTGGGACCTTTTACCGGAGCTCTCACCAGTTTTGCCGGGAGAGGCTTCCAGGCTTTGCTCGTCCAGTGCTTTCATCACTTCATCTGCAGAGATCTTGTATGCCAGCATACGGTCAGGCTTCAGCCAGATACGCATCGCATATTCCCTGTTACCAAGGATATCTGCGAATCCGACACCATCCACCCTTTTTAATTCAGGCAGGATATTGATGTCGGCGAAGTTGAAAAGGAATTTCTGGTCAGCATTAGGATCCTCACTGTAAAGGTTTACGTACATGAGCATACTGGATTCCACGCGGGTTACTTTCACACCCTCGCGCACTACCAGTGGCGGCAGTTTATTCACCACAGATGCCACACGGTTCTGTACGTTCAATGACGCCTGGTTTGGGTCGGTTCCCAGGTTAAATACTACCTGCAGGGTAGCCTCACCATCGTTACCCGCATCGGAGGTCATGTATTTCATTCCCGGAACACCGTTGATGGCCCTTTCCAGGGGAATGAGCACTGATTTCACCATCAATTCACCGTTCGCACCGGGATACTCCGCAGTAACGTTCACCTTAGGAGGTGAAATGGATGGGAATTGCGTCACCGGCAACTGGGTGATGGCAATCGCTCCCAGAAATACGATGATAAGTGATATAACTATTGAGAGAACGGGTCTCTGGATAAACTTATTAAACATTGATCTTTCGCTATTAGTATTGAACTACTATTCTGCTTTTAATCGCAGGTGGGAAATAACCTCTTGCGGCGCCAGATATTCATAGTTGATCTTGTCATCATCTTTTACTTTCTGAATACCTTCGAGCAGTATACGGTCGCCTTCAGATACGCCACTTTCTATCACATACAGGTCAGGTATTTCACCTTTTACAGTAATGTTTTTTGACTTCAGCACATTGTTCTTGTCGACTACAAAAACATATTTTTTGTCCTGAATCTCGTAAGTGGCTTTCTGCGGAATAACCAATGCATCTCTGAGCGGCATGCTCATCATCACCTTACCTGTTTCACCGTGTCTTAAAAGCTTATCCGGATTCGGGAATTTGGCCCTGAAGGCGATATTTCCTGTTTCGTTATCGAATTCGCTTTCAATTACCTCCACTTCTCCTTTGTAAGGCAGGGGGCGGTTATTGGCCAGCAGCAGCTTTACCTTGTTATCTCCGCGGCTTTTCGCATTTGTCTGATACTCCAGGTATTCAGGCTCAGATACATTGAAATAAGCGAACATCTCGCTGTTGTCGGAGAGGCTG
Organism: Chitinophaga filiformis; assembly: GCF_900102545.1. Classification (GTDB taxonomy): domain Bacteria; phylum Bacteroidota; class Bacteroidia; order Chitinophagales; family Chitinophagaceae; genus Chitinophaga; species Chitinophaga filiformis. The sequence goes on from NZ_FNBN01000002.1 coordinate 1,292,484, forward strand.
GTCAACAGTTCCCCTTCGTCGATCAGGCTTCCCAGTTTCTTAGGAATACGGTCGATCGTACCTGCAAACGGCGCCCTGATCTCAGTAAATGACAGATGCAATTTGGCAAGCGCGATTTCAGCTTTTGCCTGATCGAGCTTAGCCTGTGCCATTGCCTGCTCATTTTTGGAGACGATGTTTTTATCCGCCAGGGTTTTGGCATTCTGCAGTTCAATTTCTGCAGCTTTAGCTTCCGCTTCTGCCTTCAGCAATTCTGCCTCATAAATTTTAGGCATGATCCTGAACAGTACCTGTCCGGCTTTAACAAACTGGCCTTCATCAACATAAATATTCTCCAGGTACCCCTTTTCCTGGGCCCTGATCTCAATGTTTCTGATAGAGCGTATCTGGGAAACATATTCCTTGGTGAAAGAAGTATCCATTACTACCGGGCTGGTAACGGTGTATTTGTTAACTTCTTCTTTTTCTTCTTTGTGTGGTTTACAGCTGGTATGCCATAGTAAAGCACACGAAGCCGTGAACATGACGATTTTCTTCATGATATTAGTTAATAAACGATAGGTTGCCTGAAAGCAAAAATTGGGAGAGAGGTAGTTCAGCCGGCGATAGTAATGTCATGCAAATAGAAGCCAGGATAATATACATCCGGTCGGCATGCATAAACACGCCTACGCGTTGGCTGATGTATATTGCCTGATCAGATCCTTAATACTCCTTGCAGAAGATATTTATAAGATGCCTGATCTGATAATATTGTGGGGGATTTTAAATATCTGCGATGGTATTTTAAATCAGATAAAGAAGCGTATGCCAACCGGCCTCTGGCCAGTAATTTATATTTATAAGCAAAATTGTTCGGGTCCTCGTCTTCCACATCCTCACCGACAATGAATTCGTCTTCTGAGACGGGGCGGGTGTCTTTAATGATGGAATAGTTCCAATGGTTACTGCTGGTGAGGAGTTCGCGGTGTTTTTCTTCCGCTTCCTCCGTTGCAAGGGCGTAGCCGACCCCACTATAATACGTGCGCGCCAGGGGGTTTTCGATCCCCTTCATCAGCATCAAGCACAGACATAGAAAAAATACAGCTACTCTCATTTGGGCACCAAAGCTAGGAAAAGTTTAAAAGCGGAAAAAGGAGGAATAGGGGTTTAACACAAATTTTAAGCATATTTTAAAGTCGTCCCCAGTACCATGGCCACATGCAAGAAAAACTATATATAATTGACAGGGTCCGAACACACTACTTAAACAAGTACATTAAACTAATAATACCATAGACTGCCTGACCGGGTCAGGCGTTTATGACTCCTGGGATGCTATGAAAGACGAACTCCTAAAGAGGCAATGTGTTGATGGCCTGGGGATGGTACCAATACTGACTCCGTAGAAGTTGTTTTTAAGCCCGGTGCGTTCTCCGGGCTTAAAAACATCAATACATATCAACGGCTATAGCTTGTTCCGTAAAAATGTGCTTCAGTCTTTCTCCCCACCTTGCCAATTCCAGCTCTCTTTGTGCTGCCGTTTGCCGGACGGGACCATAGACTACTTGTGGACGAAGTACATCAAAGCCTGTAAATTTCAACATACCCCGATGAATGGGTTTAAGCACGCCATACAGATCTCCGTGTAATCCATTTTTCAGATAAGCATCTTCATTAGCCCCAACAGTAATTGACAGGAGGGCCTTTTTACCCTTAAATATGCCTTCTTCGTAAAACCTCCCATTTCCGTAAAACCGTCCCATGGCAAATACACGATCCACCCAACCTTTGAGAATACCCGGTACGGTAAACCACCACAGGGGGAACTGCCAGATCATCAGATCGCACCACTCCACCTTTTGTTGTTCTGTTTCAATGTCGTCTGCAAATCCAGCTGTTTCTACCGCATGCAGTTCTTCCAGCTGTTGTTTAAAATAAGCAGCGTCGTAGGTGGTCTTGAAATTATTCCGTCCAGACACCGGGTTAAACTCTTCTCTGTAGAGATCTGATACTTTTACTTCGTGCCCTTCTTCTTCCAGTGTTTTAATCGCTTGTCTGAACATGGCGCCATTCATGCTCTGCATTTCCGGATGGGCCAACACAATCAGTATTTTCATAATTTTATGTTGCTTTTTCTGTTAACGCAGCAAAGGTAAATTGCAGTTGCTTACCCGGTAACAGGGCGGCCAATTGTATGTCTCACACAAAATTGTAAGTAATGAGCAAACGTAAACCGACATCCACCAATGCGCAGAATCTTAAAAACCTCGTTGACTTTTGCGGGGCTGTTTATGCTATCGATGTGCTGGGAGGCAGGTGGAAACTGGTTATTCTCTATAAACTTGAGAAAAGAACAATGCGTTTCAGTGAACTTAAGGAGCATATCCCTGATATCTCTGACCGCATGCTTACGCTGCACCTGCAGGAACTGGAAAAAAGTGGTCTGATCATCAGAACAGTGTATGCAGAAATACCTCCACGAGTGGAATATACGCTGTCGGAAAGTGCAAGAAAACTGGCGCCTATCTGGCAACAGCTGGAGGAATGGGGGCTACAGCACCGTGCGGTAATGGAAGGTGCTGCAGCCACGCAGGAATAAGTTGCTGACGGCCGCCAGAATTAAATTGATTGACAGCCGCCAGGATGATTATTTCAGTTTTAACGTTAACCTGCCGTCCAATCAGCGCCCGGGAGGATTCCGCAGTGCAATATCTATCCCAGTCACAGCTTAAATTATTACCTGTAACCGGAGTATTCCTAAATGCACTGGCTCTGGGCTTATTATCTTTTGAACTAATAAAATCCACGCCTACACGACAGAAGACGTGGTCTTGATTTGGGATAAATAATTTTTCCATATTTTGGTTACAAACAGTTTTTCATCCAGATAGCTAAATGCTCTTTTACTTCTTTAACGTCAACATTTCCTTTAATACTATCCTCATCTGCATATCTATCACCATAGAACGATGCTTCATGAGGATGTTTCTCATTAAAGTTAATCAGCAATCTTCCCTTTGAAGTTCTCCATTCCAGATCAATAGATCCATCCCGTAAAGGATTGATCTCTGGAAGATCAAAAGAAAAACCATAACGCTGATCAATATATTTGACATATGCCCTCAGAAAAGAAGTAGCAGTTTCCCAGATAGCCTTATTTACAGGCGAGCCATCTTCTCCATCCCAACCCTCTTCAAGGGTCAAAATATACTGGGACTGGTCAATAAGTTCTTCCACTTTATGCTGCATTTTATTACCCTTTAATGCCTGATGAAAAGGGATAAGCACAGGATGGTGCCATAAGCGAGACAATGTAAAATTGGGCCACTGCTTTGCTGGAATTGGGTTAGGCCCCGCTGTAATTTCTGCCATAAAATTAAGTTGTTTTGAATTGGTTAAAAAAAGCATAACAAACAATAACAACCTTATTTAAAGCTTATCTATCGATAACTTTTGCAATACTATTACTTATCTCAATACAAAACAAAAAAATTCAACAAATTCATTTCCACAATTTCACCAATTATCATCCTGCAAATAAAAAACCCGGCTTGACTGCCGGGCTTTTATCATCATCTGAAATCAATAACCATGGTTCTGATAGTAACTTCCCCCCGACTCCAGTGTATTCAGGAAGGCCGTTGGTATCGGCCGCACTTCATGCTGATTATCGGTAAAGAACTGCCCTACATCCGGATTAGTTTCCATCAGATAAATCTTGTTTAGTTTCTTCGTCCGCTTTAAATCATAAAACCTTACATATTCCCCACATAATTCCCGTGCGCGTTCATCCAGCACCGTTTGAACAGTTACAGCTCCTGGTAAAGGAATAGCACCGGCTCTCGTTCTGACCTTATTGATGTACTGTGCCGCATTTCCGCCTCCATTGGCATAAATATCGGCTTCCGCAGCAATCAGGTATACTTCAGACATCCGCATCATAAATGTGGCATTTAAATTACCGTAACGGTTGTTGGAGGCATTATTCGTATAGTAGTTACTGCTGTTATGCTTGGTCAGGGAGGGATAGAAACTGAAGAAAGGATTGGTAGTTAATGTTCCTCCTCCGTCCAATGGCCTGTTCACCCTGTTGTACTGCATCTTCACCGATTTCTTTGCAGCATCATATACATCCGAATAATCCACTACCAGGTATGGCTGAGAGAGTTTATCCGCCACTTTTTCAGCATAATCCGGATCATTGGGATGAACGAAATCAATAGCCGGAGCATCCTGCGCAAGCGTTGTGCTGGTAGTGACGGCTGTTGAACGGTCGAAGATCTTCAGCGCTGCGTCCGTCCATGTATAGGAAGATTTATTGACAGTCCATGAGGTCTGAAATGATTTATGGTACCGGGGATCGAGTGTACCATTATCCTGCACAAATAAGTTGAGCATATAGGCTGTCGGCATGAACTGGCCTCCGGAACGACGCCCCCAGGTAGTATAGTCAGCACCCTGTTGCTGTATTGCGCCAAAATCTGTCACTACGCAATAAAACAGTTCATTATTCATATTCATGTACCAGGCATTATTGCTTACACCTCCCACTACAAAACGATGTGACCATAACGATTCCTTATTGCTGTAATTGTTGGCTTCCAGGAACACATCATCGAATGTCTGATAGAGATAGGTATTATACTTGCTGCCACCACTTTCGCAATCATCAATCAACAGCTTAGCCGTTTCCAGTGCTTTCGCCGCCATAGACTTTGTCTCGTCGTATTCAACAGTCTGCAGACAAGCCCTCGCAAGGAAACCCAATGCCGATTTTTTCGAAGGCTTGGTGATCCCATTATTCACCGGCAACCACTTAACGGCAAATTCCAGGTCGGGAATGATCACATTCTTATAGATATCCAACGGAGCGGATCTTTCAGGATGCAGATTAACAGTGACAGTTGGTGCTGTTGTGACAGTTACTCCCCCGAATTGTTCTACAAGATTATAATAATACATCGCCCGCAGGAAATAGGCTTCGGCTACCATTTCGTTCTTTTTCTCAGGCGTTGTAAACGGCGCAATATCTGCATACTTAATAGCAGTATTACAGGAGCCTATACCATCATAACAGGCATTCCATACTCCATTTCCTGTGGTCAGGCTCATCGTGGCGCCGGCTCCATACTTAAAGAACTGGGAGAACGATACACCATTCTTCTGGTAAGTCCATAGATCTGTACCGCCTTCACAAAGCATCATCCATTGGTTATACCCGTACAGCTGGCGCTCCATACCGAAATAACAGTTATTGACAAGATTTCTGTATCCGTCAACGGAGGAAGCAGCGACCGATTCGATTGTAAATCCGGATGGATTCACTTCTTCCAGTGAGCAGGAAGAAAGACCGGTGAGTATTGATAACAGCAGTAGTAATATTTTATGTTTCATTTTCGTCAGCATTAAAAGGTGATATTCATACCAAATACAAAAGTGGCAAACAGCGGAAAAGAGTCAGATCCTCCTGTTTCAGGATCTGTTCCCTTCAAATCCTTATTCTTAGTATATATCAGCGGATTATAGGCTGTAGCATAAAGACGGCCTTTCGTCACGTGGGTATATTTCATCATCCTTTCCGGGAAAGTATAACCTAATGTAATTGTCTTCAGCTTAATGAAAGAGCCATCCACATACTTAAGCGATTCAATACCTGTTGTGCTGCTGATACCGGGACGGGGGTAACGTGCCGACTGATTCTCAGGCGTCCAGTAATTAATACCGGCAGGCTGCCCGTCGTCGGTAGTAGAATACCATCCCAACAGGCTGCTGTTGATCATTTGGCCCCAGCGTATCATTGTAAATAAACCCAGGTCGAAGTTTCGGTAGGTGAAGTTATTGTTGATACCGAGCAGCCATTTAGGTACTGCAGATCCCAAAACCATACGGTCATTGTCTGAATAAGGATGTACCCCCTTATCCCCTACTCCATTGGCATCAAATTTTTCTTTGGTGGCCACCTTTACAAAGCCAGGTTTGGCCCCGTATAAAGTGGCAGTGGCCTCCTCGTTCGAGGACCAGATACCCAGGTATTTGTAGTCGTAATGGGTATCTATCGGTTCGCCGACAAACAGTTTTTCGGCAATCACATTTCCATCTGGCAGGCTGACAATCTTCTCTTTATTCTTTGTGAAAGAGAAGGCGGTGCTCCACTCAAAGTCACGTTGGACGATGTTACGCGTCCTGAGCGTGATTTCCAGTCCTTTGTTGTTGGTCTCTCCGATGTTCTGCCAGGTAGTCATAGGTGATGCCCATGCCGTCAGTCCGGAGGTAATGGGTAAAGTACGCTTAAAGAGCAGTCCCTTAGTAGTTGTATTATAGGCGTCGATAGCAAGATCTACACGGCCTTTCCATAATGACAGGTCTAATCCGATGTTCAGGTTATAACTTCTCTCCCAACCGATAGTTGGATTAGAATAGGTACCATAATTCTGCACGTTAGGAACCAGTTTGCCATCCAGGGAAACCGCCTGGTACATATACGCCTGCGTTTTGGAAGAATATGCAGACATACCGCCCGAGTTACCGGTTACGCCATATCCTGCGCGCAGCTTCATGTCGCTGAGCCAGTTAGTGGTAGTACTCATGAATGGCTCATCCGAGATACGCCATGCCACAGCAGCAGCGGGGAATGCACTCCATTTGTGCCCTGCCGCGAGATGAGAAACGCCATCCCACCTGTTGGTGAGCGTTAACAGGTATTTGCCCCTGAAGCTGTAGTTAATCCTGCCGGCGAAAGACATCCTTTGTTTCTGCTCATAAGAAGACGCATTGCCGGTTTTCTGGGTACCGTTACCGATATTGTAAAACAGGTAATAATCCAGGTTCTGACCCTGTCCCAGCGAGTTGTTGTAATCTGCACTGTTCTTCGCCCAGGAGGTAATGCCAGTCACCGTCAGTTGATGGTCTGCAGCGAATGTTTTATTGTAAGTCAGGATGTTCTCCCAGGTATAACCATAACTGAATCCATTATAGATAGCGGCCAGCGGCGCGGCATAGCCGGATACCACATTGGACACTGCCTGTTTACCCCAGTATTTCCCGTTGCGGTAGTTGTTGAGCGTAGCGCCCATCACAGAACGGAAAGACAGGTCCTTTAGGGGTTTCAGCTCCACATAACCATTCAGGTTGGCAAAAGTAGTACGCGTGTTATCGGCAAACTGGTCGGGCAGCTGATCACCAAGAGGTGTTGTTTCACCGGTTACATATACAGTGTTGATATTTCCGTGTTCATCGTAGGGATCTCCCAAAGGCAACGCCGACAATGATTTTGTAAAGATGTTCTTTGCACGCAGGTTCTGGATGGTATAGTTCACATTGATGTTCGTACCTATTTTCGCCCATTTTGTGGCATCGTGATCCAGGTTCATCCGCACACCATAGCGGTTCTGATTCTCTTTGCTCAATATGCCTTCCTCTTTAGTATAGGTGAATGAAGTATATATCCTGGTCTTCGCACTACCATCGGTAAATGAAAGATTATACTTCTGCTGTGTAGCTGTATTGTCCGTGATCAGTCCTACCCAATCAATCCACTTATTCTTGTTATAGGCATCGAGTACGGCTTCTGTGGTGAAGATCTGGGACATGTCCTGCGGGTATTCACCGTTTACCGTACGATACAGTTCCCTGCGATATTTCACATACTCATCGCCGGTCATACCATGAAAGAAGTGCGGACTGCCACTCAGTCCGTAAAACACGTCCAGGTTCATAGAAGACTTGTTTGCCTTTCCTTTTTTTGTAGTGATAATAACGACGCCATTGGAACCTGCTGAACCATAAATAGCGGTGGAAGACGCATCTTTCAGGATGTCTATACTCGCAATATCAGAAGGGTTTATCTGGTCGTATGTACTCTGAATACCATCTACTATAAATAGCGGAGAATTATCACCGTAAATGGAGCGGTTGCCACGCAACAGGATATCTACGTTAGTACCTACAGCGCCCGAACTTCTCATGATATCCATACCAGCTACTTTTCCCTGCAGGGCTTCCATTACATTATTTACCGGGGTGGCGGTGATATCTGCTTCTTTGATAGACACCACACTACCTGTCAGGTCCCGTTTTTTAACCGTACCGTAGGCGATGACCACACTTTCTCCCAATTCCTTTACTGTCGGACTTAATATAATGTTCAGATACAGCTGGTCTCCTTCCGTGGCCTGTAAGGCATTCCCTTCAATTTCTTTTACAACAGCCGCTGTATATCTGTTATCAGCATGGTGTACCATAATCTCCATCACATTATATCCTACACTTGATACTACCAGCAAGGTATTTTCGGTAACAGGAGAAAGTGTAAAAGTACCTTCTGTATTAGTAAGCGCTCCTACATTAGAACCCTTTACGCGGACGGAAACGGCGATCAGTGGGTTTCCGTCTTTGTCAGTGATTTTACCCTTAATGGTCACAGGAGGGGCTGTGGGTTTCTTAAAAGGAAGCGGTGGGCCGGCATAGGCGCCAAGGACGCAGATTGCCGTAACAAGCAGCATTGTTAGTTTTTTCATAAACGTTATTTTATTACTAGCATGATAAATCAGCATGGGTTATCGCATGCGTATGGCATGGCTGGTTGGGCTATTTCCGTGGAATTACTGCAATAGGTTTTCTGACTCCCAATATAGGTACGCACTTATAACATAGAATTTCTACACGGCACGTAGGTTTTCAAACGGCCCTTCTGGCAATAAAAGTAATAAATTGGGTGTAAATATGACACTATTTGAAAATAATTTTTCGCAGTGGATAACTTACAACTGTTTTAACCAGTCCAGGAATTGAGACATTTTTTCTTTACTGATAGTGATGGTTTCCTGTGTAGGAATAGATAAGGTAACTGACAGCTTACGGGAGAGATAGCCGGACGCATCCAGTACCGCCTTTCTATTCACGAGGAACTGGCGGTTTGCCCTGAAGAATAGTGGCTCTGTTAATTTGCCCAGTTCTTCCATATTCTTATTGATGAGATAAACCTGTTTGTCGAAAGTAGTCAGGTTTACAACGCCGTTCTTCAGGTAAAAAAAGGCAATATTGTTGATAGCTATTGGCAGGATCTTATCTTTCTGGTATACCAGCACAGCGCCGGAATCGACTGCCTTCTTCGATACAAAAAGCTGTTCCAGCGTTTTATATGACAGGGCATTCCCCGCCGTTCTCCCTGTAAAGGCCAGGTATTTGTTAATAGCAGCAGCCACCGCTTCTGTGGTAAAAGGCTTCAGAATGTAATCAATTCCATTGGCCTTAAATGCCCGCAGAGCATATTCATCAAAAGCAGTACAAAATATGACAGGTACATCTATTTCCAGCCTGGAGAATATTTCAAAGCTTAGCCCATCTCCCAGCTGAATATCTGAGAAGATAAGATCTGCATAACATCCTTCATTGAAATAACTGATGCTTTCCTTCACCGTGGTTAATATTTTCTCAATCTGCGCTTCGGGAAACAATTGCTCAATTGTCTGGGCAAGGTCCCTCGCAGTTACTTTTTCATCTTCTATGATCACCAGCTTCATTACTTAGCACTTTAATACTTACGGAAAATTTTTTATTATCCTGACGAATGATCACTTCTTCATCGGACAATATCCTATATCTTTCAATCAGGTTAATCAGCCCTTTACCACTTGGTCCGTCGATATGTGTTCTCAGCTGTAGATTATTCTCTATGATAATCCGGTCATCTTTATAAAACACGCTGATCATCAGCGGTGAACATTCGGTCACCTCGTTATGTTTGATAGCATTTTCTATTAATGACTGTATAGAAAATGGCGGTACGGCGCCCCTCAGCAGCACGTGATCCGGGATATCGATCGTGCAAAGCAATGCATCTTCAAAGCGGATCTTTTGCATTTCAAGATAGTCATTACAGAGTTTAATTTCTTCCTGCAGGAGTGAAATCTGGGATTGCTGCTCTACCAGCGATGCCCGAAAAAAATTGACAAGATGGGAAAGGTAGGCCTCTCCTGCACGTACGTCTGTCTTGTACAGGCTTTTCAACATACTTAATGCATTGAAAAGAAAGTGGGGATGTATCTGTTGTTTCAGCAGGAGGTTCGCCGATTCAAGATTGGCTACCCGCAGGCGGGAGTTTTCAAGATCTGTATTTGTCTTTTCGTAACGGAGGATGACAATATTCTGTACAATGATGACCAGGCTGTTATTGATAAATCCCTGTACAAGAATAGATTCAATGCGTTCCAGGGGATTCAGTGAAATACTGACCGGCAGTGATAAATATAATTCCAGAGGGGCGGTACAAAAACAAAGGACCATCGAGAAAAGATATCCTGCAGTATAGCGGACAAACCTCTTCCCTTTTAAAGTTGCGGAAGACATGTGCTTATCCACCAGTATTATTATCCAGACATTGACGAAACCGATCAGAGAAAAGCGAAGACCTGTAAAAATAGCATAAAAAAGAGGTGCGCTACTCGCACCTTTAGAAATATTGAGAATCATGAAGGCGGAGGCAGCGGCGATCAGCCCCGCTATCCAGGTGTACCTGATCATATCCCTCTTTAATGGATTGACGTTCATGTTATAAAGATAGCATATTTGTCAGTCCGGGCGGTGATGGAGAAGCCATGAAACGGACAAAACAGGCTTTTAAACACCCTATTTTCGATTGAAGCGATTCCGGCCTGTTATTACAGCCAAAATCCCCCCGATGGAATATAGCCTTGTTTACCTGCCTCGTGAGGCATTTTGTCCGCTTCGTTCACTTTCCGCTCTCCGCCGGCTTCCAAAACTACCACCTTTGACCCGGCTAATACTTAAACCACCCTCCGGGGGATCATTAATGTCGAAAACCAGAAAAAGAAATCATGAAAAAGTTACTCTTCATTTGCCTGGTGCTGCTATCAACAAAGGGCTTCAGTCAAAGTTTTTTAAACCGCTTCGAATTCGGATTGAAGGCGGGCGCCAACTACAGTAATTTCACCAACACCGATTTTGCAACAGATCCATTAGTTGGATTCCATGCCGGCGCTACCGTTGCTTTTAAAATCACAGACAATTTCCTGGTACAGGAAGAATTCCTATTCTCTTCCCAGGGAGCAAAGATCAAAGGCGATGCAAATGTGTTTGGCAACAATGATATCAAGCTTTACTACATTTCCGTCCCTTTCCTGGCTAAATACCGGACAAACTTTGGTCTTTATATTGAAGCAGGGCCACAGGTAGGCATGAAAGCCAAAGAGGAAGTGAAGGGACTTACTTTCGGTGAATTTGCAAAGAAACTGGACCTCGCTGCGGCAGGTGGTATTGGCTACCAGTCTCCAATAGGACTTGGTATCGGCGTAAGGTACATTTATGGAATATCTAAGGTGGGGGACTTTGATATTGCCAATATAAAGACAGATTTCAGGTCTAACGTGGCGCAGGCAAGTATCTTCTATGTCTTCTAAGGTATGACAGGTATCAACGGGACAGAAAGAGGCGTCTTCATTGTCAAATGAGGCGCCTTTTTTCATTGAATATCAGTCGCTGCGAACACACTCATATCAGATAGTATAAAAAGACTATGCAAATGCCATCAGCTTTAGTCTTAGGGGTCGCGTGCTGCAGTAATATTACAGCAACAATTAGTAACTTACATGGCATATGCGCTCAGGTTAACCTATAAAACATTCAACCCGACACGCTCATTTTACATAAATTTCAAACCATTATTTTATGAAAAAACTTTTACTCAGTTTGTTAGCCATTGTATTTGCATGCACGTCCATACGGGCGGCAGCTAATATGACAGATACTACATTGCCCTGTATATCTGCCTATGAGCCCAACAACACGGATGAAACAGCCGCACTGATACCGACGAATACCGACATTCAGGGCGCGATATTTCCTTCGGGCGATAATGATGCTTATCAAATCAATGCCCCGGCCAATTCGCAGATACACATCACCATGCATAATCCAGCCGCCAACACGTATTTTGGGATTTACAACAACGACACAGGAGAATATGACTGGGCGCTTGATCCAGGCGTTGACGTCGTTCTCAATTTCAACACCCTCGGAGGAAAATGCTATATCTATGTAGGCCAATACGGGGAATCATCTGAAAGCTGTTATACATTGAATGTTGGACTGGCAACTCCCCCACTCTGCCCGGATACTTTTGAGTACAACGATGTATTGGATTCTGCAAAGACTATTGCTATCGGACAAACAGTCGCAGGCAGGATCTCAGATTACGCGGACAGGGATTACTTCAAATTTACGATCGACACGCCGTCTACCATCAGCGCATATATGACTAATGTTGTTTCAGAATATTTACAGTTTGACCTCAAAGATGCTAATGGTATACGTCTCCGTTCAGGTGTATATGATGCAACCAACAAAACTAAACATCTTTTCCAGTACGGAGCACCTGCAGGTACTTACTACCTGGAAACCAGTAGTCAGAGACTTGCCATCAGTCCCGAATGCTATCAGCTAACGGTGAGCACCCAGCCATCACAGGAATGTGCGGATTGGTATGAACCTAATCAGAACGACATCGAAGCTCCGGAAATATCAGTGAATACTGACTATATTTCAAAGCTACAGGATGAGGACTATTATCTGTTCTTCGTTCCTTCAGGAACATATTACTTTGAAGTAAGAGTAGATGGTCTCTGGCAAAATTGCAGGGTACACCTGATGGAATACATTACCCTTGCCGGCGTTGGTTTCGATCACGTAGAATACAATGAAGACTATGGCTCCGTAGAAGTGTTCGATAGAGGAGGCGAGTATTATATCGTAGAGGTAGATCCTTACACAGGTGGAACATCATCCGATAAGTGCTATAAACTGAGAATAAATGTACCCGGAGCTGCCGCCCGGACAGCTGCTCCCGTAACCAGAAATGAAGCGATCACACCTGTTAAGTTATATCCGGTACCAGCGACAGGTAAAGTCTTTATGGAGATTAATACCAAAGGTGAAAAAGAAAAATATATCACTGTATCTGATCTCAGCGGCCGTGTTATCTCAAGGCAGAAATATGGCGTAGCAGATGGTCTTAACAAGCTGGAAATCACACTGCCTTCAACGCTGGCCAATGGTGTCTATGTGATCTCTGACGGCAAACAATCAAAGAAGATCCTGGTGAGGCGCTGATACGCTGACAAAACAGCAACGATGCGAAATATGGCAATGCGACCTGCTATTGAAATTGGAATTTTGCAGTGAATAGTCAAAATATTGAGCCATCTGATGTATTTCAGATGGCTCAATATTTAGATTAACGCTTTCTTCTTTCAGGACTTCAATTTCACACACTGACATAACTGTACATCTTGGTTTAATATTGGACGAATACAATTTAGTAGCTCAGCCAATAAGTATAAATGATTTATTATTTTTAGCCCATCGTTATTACGACCATCAGCAGATGGAAGCTGTAAATCAACAGATTCAAAAGAACGCTTAAATAATTGGAACAATGATTGACAAAAGCAACTTAAAAGTTATCGCTTACAAAGATTTAAAAACAATGCTACCTGCCGGCAATAAGCTGGCAGCGCTGTATGAAAAATCAAAAAACAAAACTCAGTTTGACGAGAATCTTTTCGCGGTTCACGAAGGAGATATAACAACTGAAGTCCTCAACCTTCACGATAACATCTATTGGGACACTTATTATAAATATGTGAATGAAATGGAGGATATGGTTCTCTTCCAACCAGTAGTATTGGGCAATGTGCATTGTAAAGTATTGAGTTTTTCCGAGGGATTGATTGCAGGAAATGTTGAAACCCAAAACATGTGGGCACGCTATCCTGATCGCACAGATAACCTTGCTCAGATCACCGGCAGTTTAAATGTAAAAGAAGTGTTTTTTATGGAAGGCAAGAGTATGAAAAAAAGTACCTGTCTTGTTGTACTGGGAGCTGCGACAGTTCATACGCTGATAAACGTGTCTGCCGGCGAAATAAAAAGTACCAAGCTGTCAATACAAAAAGAATTTTCGTTTCCAGTCATTTACGCATCAGAAGACAGAGGCAAACACGCGCTTAAGGCGATGGACTGGAGCAACTATACACTGGAAGAGCTTACAACTCACTTCAATAAAGAACTACTGGACATGGAATCTTACCAGCAGTTCAATGTAGACCACTTTTTCAGCGTAGGTACTAAACTGTCGAAAGAATACCATAATTATCTTGCTGGGAAATAATAAGCAGGAGGGATTCATTACGCTATCTACCCCCGGGTAATAATCCCTCCCATAATAGAATATTCCCTGACCGAAAAGGGAGAGAAATCAACGCCGATACTAATTAACCTTACAAATAGGGACACAAATTTCTTGTAAATAGCAAGAAGAGAGATGCAACCAACTGATAAAAACGTGTTAAGATATAGCTACTACGCGTTAAAATAATGGCTGACAGATATATCCTTATTTCCTTAATTTCACACCAATCAAGTGTTAATATGACATTTAATTAATACTGACCTGTAGCTACCTCCGCCTGGATATGTAACGAACAATGGAATCTTTATCACTACCTGGAACTACCGACTGGCTCCCTGTAAAACCTGGGAGACCGGACTGTATTTTCACTATTCTACAAAATATATAACCCTTATCAATCCGATGTTTATGAAAATTAACCTTGTTTCTGTCAACCGAAGAGGACTCAGTTTCCTCTGCAACAATTTGTTAGTTGTACTATCCTGCCTTGTTCTACTTTTTGCTTCATGTAAAAAAGAATCTCCGGGCAAAGAAGAGGTCAAGGCACCTAAGAAGTCGGAGCTGCTGGCGCTGTCCATTTACAAGCCGAACGAATTTGGCAATATGGATTACAATGACAGCACAAGCACCTGGAGTTACAAACGTAGCCGGCAATCAACTCATTTTATTGTCTTCTGGGATAAAAAATACCAGCATTATGACCCGGGCTCTCAGAGTATCCCCGCTGCATATCGTGTAAATATTGATGATCTTCTGGCCAAAGCCGAGTCGTTTTATGAACATAATGTGACAGAGCTTAAGTTTGCAGAGGTAGGCGTGGCAAAGTCGAATCTGGACAAGTATAAACTAATGATCTTCCTGTACTACCAGGACCAATGGCTGGCTACCGGCTCAGGTTATGACGATGTCATCGGGGCGCTTTGGGTAAGTCCGAATACATGTCAGCCTGTAGGATCTACCATCGGTCATGAGATAGGGCACAGCTTCCAGTACCAGGTATTCTGCGATTTAAAAAACGGCGCCGGTTTCCGCTATGGCTTTGGGGGAAATGGCGGCAACGGATTCTGGGAACAAACAGCACAATGGCAATCTTTCCAGAGTTACCCCAAAGAAGCATTTACATCCTATTATTTCGGGGAGTATGTAAAAAATTATCACCGTCACATCATTCATGAATTGCCCCGTTATGCCAACTATTTCATACACTATTACTGGACTTATAAACATGGTATCGACATGATCGGTAAGCTCTGGCGTGGAGCGAGACAACCGGAAGACCCTGTCCAGGCATATATGCGGCTGAATGGCATAACAACTGAACAGTTCAATGATGAGATCTATGATGCCGCTACCCGTCTGACAACTTTTGACATGGACGCCCTCCGGCAGAATGGAAAAGATTATATCGGCAAGCATACCTATAAGATGAATCAGCTGGCAGACGGCAGTTTCCAGGTTGCTTATGACCATTGCCCCGGAACAACCGGCTATAATGTTATTCCGCTAAATGTTCCGGCCGGAGGCACAGTAATATCGGCTGCTTTTACAGGATTGCCCAATGCTGCCGGCTACAATCAGGTAGATGCCGCACGCGCCGGATGGCGTTATGGTTATGTGGCTTTGCTTGAAAATGGTACAAGAGTATATAGCAATATGTCCAAAGGAACGGCTGGCACTGCATCGTTTACCGTACCGGCAAACTGCAGTAAATTATGGTTTATCGTAACCGGCGCTCCCACAATCTATTCCCCTCATGCATGGGATGATAATGAGAGCAATGATGAACAATGGCCATATAAGGTGAAATTCAACCATACCAATCTATTAGGTTACATTAATGTAGATGAAAATGCAATACCTAAGGATACCAGTTTTATCTATGATGTCAGCTTCCCCCTGGATATGACTGCTTACTCAGGAAAATCAGTATCTATTGATCTGACAAAATTAGCTACCGCTTTTGCACTGCAACCTGCAAAAATCACTCAGCTGATGGGCAGTTCAATTAAATTTTATGCTGTTGAAAGTAATGGTTCACTCAATGCCACTACGACGGCAAATGGTTATGGCCATTGGTTTAATGCACAGGGGAATGTCATAAACTGGGGAACCGATGCCCGTTTATTCTCTGAATACGATGCATCCACCTTTGTTTTCTCAATAGGTCAGTATCCCGGCCACAATGCTGTTGGAGACAAATACACCATCCGGCAAGCGTTGGTCTATGAATATGAAGCAGGGAAGAAAGTTCAGGCTACTTTCACGTTTAATGTCAAAATAGAATAGTTCGAAGCTATAGCTAATATTAATATCGCTTATCCTGGGTTCATGTTATATTCCTGAACACAGGATAAGCGATGATATTGGGATCGCAACAGTATGTTACCGATAGAATAACAGAATCATTATAAGGGAAGCCCCGTGCTACTGTTCCATATTCCCTGACTAACAAGGGAGAAAATTGATCGCCAGGCTTACAACGATGGCAGCACGAATGAAAATGTTGCTCCTTTACCCGGTTCGCTGACAACCTGTATGGAAGCATGATGAAGCTCCAGTATCTTCTTTACAATAGCCAATCCTATACCCATGCCTTTCTTAGGCAGCTTGTCGTTATTAATTTGTTTGTAACGTTCAAAAATATACGCCTGGTCTTCAGAAGCTATGCCGATGCCTGTGTCGGCCACCTGTACCAGTACTCCTGTGTCGCGCTGTTTCAGCTGGACGGTAATGCTGCCGTTGTCTGGTGTAAACTTAAATGCGTTATCGATCAGATTCTGTAAGACCCTTTCGGTAAGTGCGATGTCTGCAAATACTGGTGGCAGGCCCGCAGCAGCATCCAGGCTTAGTTTTATATTTCTTTCCGTGGCCTTCAACTGATACGCCATCAGGATATCTGACGCCAGCTCGTTAAGCAGGAAAGGCTCTTTTTCCGGATTCACCTGATTGGCTTCCAGCTTCGCGTATTGAAATAACTGCTCCACCAATACAGATAACTTTTTAGTACTCTCGAGTACTACCGACAAATATTTGTTCCGTTCTGTTTCTGCAAGGCTATCCTTTTTGATCATCATGGTTTCCACATATCCCTGCATAATAGATAAAGGGGTCCGCAGGTCATGAGATATATTTGCAATAAGCTCCTGCCGGAACTTGTCTGTAGCGCTGATCTTGTCAAAATTATCTACGATCACATCGGCCATTTCGTTAAAAGTAGAAGTAAGCATGCCCAGGTTACCTTTCGCATGTCCTTCTATGCGGGCAGTATAATCGCCTTCCTTGAACCTTCGTACTACTATTGCGATCCTGTTGATACTATCTGTAATCAGGAAAAAGGTAATGACGCCTACTATAAACGCGATCAGCAAAGCACAAAGAAAAAGGTATATACCCAGATGGTAAGACAGGTCGCTGTTAAGCGTGCTCAATATGGCTCTCTGTTTCTCGCTGGACAACACTGCATATACATAACCGGTTAAGCGGCCGTTTTCATAGATCGGTGCAGCGGAAAAAATGCTTGCCTCAGAAGGGTCCTTGGGATTATTGCCCAAAGGACGCCTACCGTTTCCGGCCACCAGCCATTGTTTTACCGTAGCAATGTCTACATGGTGTTGCCGCACTGACTTGTCGGGCACTACGTAGTCGGTGATTTTCCCTGTAGTATCCAGCAGATAAACTTCCACACTGGGATTGGCTACCATAATGGAATGAATAATGTCATGTGTTACGGCCGTATCAGGTTGCCCATTTTTCAGGGGATGTGTAAAACTGGCCAGGTGCGAAGCAACATTACCATACAGTTCCTGGTGCGCCATCATATAATAGGACCGTGACAGCTTCGAGGCGATCAGCACATATGCAATTCCCAGTATGATCAGCAACGAGCAAAACACGGCAGCGATCTTCCAGAACAGCAGGTTCCCTCGTATTGTTTTTACAGACATATTCGTTACTTTATAATTCTTCATTAAAACGATACCCTACTCCCCATGTGGTCAGTATAAACTTAGGATTGGAAATATCTTCCTCGATCTTCCCTCGTAGCCGGTTGATATGTGAATTGACGGTATGCTCGTATCCCTCAAAATCATAGCCCCATACAAGGTTCAGCAGGTGCTTGCGACTATAGCTCTTGCCGGGGTGAGAAGCCAGCAAAGTGATCAGGTCAAATTCTTTCGGAGACAGATCAACCCTGGTATCATTAAGAGTAACCTTTCTCTTGTCCGTATCAATCACCAGTCCGGCGAACCGGATGATAGAAGACATTGCAGCAGCATCCTGTGCAGGCACATAGTCTTCCTTCCTCCGGAAAATCACTTTCACCCTGGCAATAAATTCCCGTATGCTGAAAGGCTTGGTGAGATAATCATCCGCGCCTGTTTCCAGTCCGACTACCTTATCAATCTCTTCCGATTTGGCAGAGAGAATGAGTATAGGCGTATGCCGGTCGGTCTGCCTGATCCTGCGGCACACTTCCATGCCATTCATTCCCGGCAACATGAGGTCCAGGATGATCAGATCGAATGATTGCTCCATCGCCATTGAAAGGCCGTTCTGCCCGTTCATTGCAGGCACCACTTCACAGCCCAGATCATTCAGATGAATGGTCAGCAGCTCCACGATATTTATATCGTCTTCCAATAGCAAGACCCTGTACATAGATTCCTTATTGATGTGTGAAATTTCGCCAAAAATCGTAAAAAATATCATGCTGACAGCGCTGTGATACTTTTGTTATACTTCTGCAACCGGTTTGGGATACCGCCGCTGTTTCTTTGCCCTATAAAAAACAGAAAAATGAAACATTACATCCTGAAAACATTACCTGTATTATTCGCCGGCGCATTCCTGGCTTCCTGCAAAAAAGACAACAACAACATGCCCACACAACCCAATACCATTACGATCGAAAATGTGCTGGACAGTAAACCACTGGTAGAATCGGGAACGTTTAAAGGAACCGGAACGCCTCCTGTCATCCTTCCTGGCCAGTCGGTATCTTTTACCTTCTCTGCTGCGAAAAACCAGCGACTCACTTTCGCCACCATGTACGGCTGGAGCAATGATCTGTTTTTCGCTCCTGCCAACCCGGGCATCCAGTTGTACAATGAGGAAGGTACGCCGATCTCCGGAGATGTTTCCGACCAGATTAAGTTATGGGATAATGGCACCCGCGTCAACCAGGCGCCGGGTAAGAATGTGATGCACCCGGGCGTTGCCGAGGCCTCATCCAAAAATATCAAGGAAGTGACTGGTACGGATGATTACGGCAACACTTACCTGGCGGCTTCTAAACTCATGAAAGTCACTCTCACCTATAATGGCAATTCCATGTTTACCGCAACCATCATGAACAATTCCGGTGGTACTGTCAATGAAACGCCTTTCAGCCCCGGCGTCTGGGCAATATCCTATGTGGCTGGCGGTAAACAGCTGCTACCACAGCCTGTTTATTCAGCCGATATGCCCACAGCAAACGGGCTGACTGATATTGCGGAAAAAGGTGACAACACTACCATGAGTACCTATCTTTCGGGCATTACCGGCATCTTTACACCGCTATCGCCTGTATTGGTAGTTGTATATAACGGTGCAGAAAACCCATTCTATAAAACCGGGGAAAATGACCGCGGCGAAGGCCTGAAAGACCTGGCTCAGAAAGGCAATGCCGACATCCTGGCCGCAGCCCTGAAAAGCAAGGCAGGCGTTAAAAGTGTATATGTATTGAAAGATGCGACCAACACTGTATTGCTCCCTAAGATCAACGGCGCCAATGGAGGCAAGGTATCGCAGCTGCTTAACGTAGCTCCGGGCGACAGGATCGCTATCGCTACGATGTATGGCTTCTCCAACGACTGGTTCTTCGCTACTACGGGCAACGATATCGAGGCTACCAAAAAGGGAGACGTTTCCTCTTCCATCGCGTTATATGATGACGGTACTGCGATCAATCAGTTCCCAGGCGCAGGCATTACTCAGTTCAACCTGGCCGGAACACCACTGGAGGAAAGCAAACCTATCCAGCTGGTACCAAATCCAAATGCTTTTACTACCCTGCCAGCCATCAACAATATCATCAAGGTGACTTTGCAATAATAAACTGACAGACAAGCAGCCTGTTTGTTTGATACAAGCAGGCTGCTTCCTCGTTCTTTCATTCTAAAAACCAGTATATATGTCTTTTACAATAAACCGCACAAACAAGCTGCTCCTTTTGCTGATGCTTTTCTTCTCTGCCCTACCGGCCTGGGCACAGGAAATGCACACGATGGCTAAGAAAGGGATGTCATCATCCCCTGCATTCGATACTGCTACTTTTGCAGGCGGCTGTTTCTGGTGTATGGAAGCACAGTTCAAAGAGCTGAAAGGAGTCGTACAGGTAGTATCCGGCTTTACAGGCGGGACCGTTGCCAATCCGACCTATGAGCAGGTATGCACCAGCGCCACAGGCCATGCAGAAGCGATCAACATTGTATACGATCCTGGAAAAATAAGCTATGACGAGCTACTCGCAGCTTTCTTTACTGCACATGATCCTACAGAGCTTAACCGCCAGGGCAACGACGTGGGTACACAATATCGCTCCGCTATATTTTATCACAATAGCAATCAGGAGAAGCTGGCCCGTTACTATATCCGCAAGCTGGATGCATCCAAAGCCTACCGGGCAAAAATCGTAACGGAAGTGAGTCCTTTCGGTGCTTTCTATACTGCAGAAAAATACCACCAGGATTACTATAGCAACAACCAGCAAAAACCCTATTGCCAATACGTGATCAAACCGAAGCTGGATAAATTCCGCATGGTATTTAAAAACAAGCTAAAAAGTTAAAACAACATTGTCAAAGAACATAAAATTAATAGTCATGAATCTCATCAGGTCTCTGTGCACGAACCGTATCAATCTTACTAAGCTGCTTTTGCTTACCGGCGTACTGTTAACCGGACTAGCAAGCTGCATTCACGCGGGAGACAAGCACCCTCCACGCCTGCAGACAATAACAAGCAGGAGTGAGAACGGCATTGCCTTTATCGAAGATAATTGGGACGCTGCACAGAAGAAGGCAAAGACAGATAAAAGACTGATTTTCGTAGATGCTTATGCCACCTGGTGCGGCCCCTGCAAGCTACTGAAGACGACTACCTTTAAGGATGAAGCGACTGCCGCTTTCTTTAACGATCACTTCGTCAATCTCTCCCTGAATGTGGAAAAGGGCAAAGGTCCTGATCTGGCAACATCATGGAAAATACAAGGGTTGCCTACTCTCCTTGTATTGGATGCCAGCGGAAAGATCCTTGACCAATCAGTAGGATACCTGAAGGCAGAAGACCTGCTGGCATGGGGAAAACAAGTCCTGGCACAAAGCAGCAATATGCCCTGATTTGATTCCCCTATATCAAACAACAAAAAGTTCATTTTCCAAAACAGTAATTATGAAAACGATACTCGTTGCTGTGCTCATTTCTTTTGCATATCTGACGGCCTGCAGTCAACAGCCTACATCGCAACAGGCAATGCACAATCCTTACTATTCCCGCACCGATACCCAAAAGCTGCATGTCGACAACGCCGCCTGGAAAAAAATACTGCCAGACCAGTTGTACGCCGTATCCCGTGAAAATGCTACGGAGCGTGCTTTTACGGGTAAGTACTGGAAAACCGACGAGCCAGGAACATATTATTGTGCCGTATGCGGCAATCCGCTGTTTCGCTCCGGCGCTAAATTTGCCAGTTCCTGTGGCTGGCCCAGCTTTTTCAAAACAATACGTCCGAATAGCGTGCTTTATCTTGCCGACAATTCCTATGGAATGGAACGTACTGAAGTACGCTGTGGTCGTTGTAATTCTCACCTCGGACACATCTTTGACGACGGCCCGCCACCAACGCATAAACGCTATTGCATGAACTCTGTTTCACTGGATTTTGAGGCAGACAGCATGAAGCGGTAGCAGTATTATACAAA
This sequence comes from Chitinophaga filiformis, assembly GCF_900102545.1. Classification (GTDB taxonomy): domain Bacteria; phylum Bacteroidota; class Bacteroidia; order Chitinophagales; family Chitinophagaceae; genus Chitinophaga; species Chitinophaga filiformis. The sequence continues at coordinate 1,314,636 of NZ_FNBN01000002.1, forward strand.
GCTAAGTAGAAAACGTATGCGGGAAATACGCATTTTCACCTCCCCTCAACACCTCACAATTAGTTGATTTACATTTATTTGAGCACAATTTTAATTAAAGGCACTAAATAAGGACAATCTATCTTTTCTTTGGCCCATACAAGCTTGACCTTCGGTAGAGATATAGTCGAGGTAGCCTCATCCTCCCTTAATCTTCCGTTCCGGAAGGGAAGATTATGGGAGGATGAGGCTACCTCGAGCGAACCTCCCCTATACCTCTACCGAATAAACCCCTGTTTTTTGGGGGTAAAGCAGCAAATGTCTTAGTACTCTCATACAGACCGAAACCAGGGTATTGATTCATTAACAATCCAGTACGACAAGTGTGCGACTAGTTTTAACTTATGTTCAACTTACGTTCAAAGACGTAAGTTGAACATAAGTTAAAACTATTGGTAAGCCGTTGGTACCGAATACGAAGCGAACTTAAAGCATAAAGAGTGCCGCTGTTGCAGCTTCTTCCTGATCAAAACTACATACGAAGATACAGGAGTTAATAAAGCGTTTACCGATGAATACAATGCAATTAATGCATAGCTCGTACTATCTGACGAGATAATAAAATACAGCAAGACAGGACTTGCAATCATTAGCAATTTTGAGGAAGAACAACTAATTTCAACCCTTAAATTTAAACGCATTTATGTTTGACGGATCTGCAACAGAAAAGCTACAGCAAGAATGGAACAAAAAAGGAACAGCATATGCCAAAGCTGTAAATGAAATGGTCAGTTTTGGCGAGCAACATGGCTGGGAAAATTGGAAAGGGAAGGAACCCGAGGACAAAAGAGCGCACCTGGGAGATCAGGTTATCCAGTTGTTAAGAGACGCTAACAATAAAGGAGCGGTAAAAGAATTCAGAGCAGCATTCTCTCCGGCCCTTGTTCCTCTTGCCCATCACCTGAAGAAACAAAGTCAAAGCATTAGCGATATACACTTTATTGAAGACGGAAAGATCGTCTTTCTCACAGGGGCGCCCTACGAGGAAAGACAAGCCTATATGCTGGACAACGACAACCTGACCAAGCTGGATGAGGCGATATATACAATAGGAAAGTCGAAGCAGGGGAATATTTTTGCCGTTGAAAGGGATAACACCATCGTGACTACACGAGGCTGGCAGGGTGATCTCATTTGTGAATTTACGCTTCATGAAACGGCAGATGTAACTATTACTGAGTTGATCCCCTTCAATGATGGCAGAAAGCTGTTGCTGGTAAGCAGCGAAGGTATTTTTATCATAAATGAGAAGGGCGAAGAACGGGTACATCCTGTAAATGAGGGGAATGAAAAGGACTGGACACCTGGCATAGCTATGGAAAATGCAGCCTTGTCCCATAATAACGATTTCGTTGTGGTGGGAGATCAGGGTAGCGATCACAGAGTGCTAAATAATGAAGGCAGGGAAATAGGGATGGTGGGACCACAGTCATCTTATCCGCATTTCTGCCTATTTTCAAAAGATGACGAACAGCTGATCACCAACTCCTGCCATTTTTATAATGGCATTACCATCGGTGTAAAATCGGATTTACTGAATGGATTGAAGATCGAAGCATATACGAAGAGTGATAAGTTTGTAGTAATTGACCAGGAAATGCGTGTATACGCCGGCCTATCAACTGCCGATCATTATATTCTGGGGGATGCTTATGGGTATATAAGGGCAATGGATAAACAAGGCAATAAGTTATGGCGGCACTATGTAGGTTCTACTATTACCGGAATGGCAATATCGGATGATGAAACAACATTATGGGTGGGAGCCGCTTCCGGCATCTTACATAAACTGAAACTGCAGGCAGGACAGGATGAGCATACCATCGGAAATGGGAATCACCGGGAAGAATTCCGGCTGTTCCTTTGGAAAGACGAACCCAAGCCGCTGTTTTGGTAGTTGATACTGGTTTTATCAGAGACACTGGCACGACCGGAGATATTATTTTGTCCGATTTACCCCTCTTTTTGTCTTTTTTGCCCCATCTAAAATCTGATTAAGGTGATAACTTTACCATCAAAATTTACCACCAATTACTCATGTATGAAAAAGATAGTTTTTTTCGCAGTCATCCTTGCTGCATTTGCCTTTACAACCCCGAATAGTCCACTTACCAAAAAGGAAAGAAAGGAGGCCGTTAGCTTATTGAAGAGCACTGAGAGTGACCTGTTGCAGGAAGTAAAAGGGCTTAGTGAAGCACAATTGAAATATAAACCAGCACCTGACCGCTGGAGTGTGGAAGAATGCGTGATACATATTGCCACCACCGAACAAATGTTATGGCAGGCAACTGATGCCAGTATCAAGCAAGCTGCCAATCCGGAGAAACGCTCTGAAATAAAAATGACTGATGAGCAGATTGTAAAGGGTGTAGAAGACCGTTCAACGAAAAGACAAACATCCGACAATCTGAAACCGGAGAATTCACCTTTCAAATCCATGAGTGAAGCACTGGCAAGTTTGAAAAGCAGCCGCGAAAAACTCACTGACTATGTTAAGTCAACTCCGGATGATTTGCGCAGCCATGTGCTCACTATGCCATTTGGCAGCCTGGATTCTTATCAGATGATATTGTTCATAGCAGCGCATAATGCGAGGCATACGTTGCAGATAAAGGAAGTGAAAGCTGATCCGGGCTTTCCGAAAAGTTAGTGCCCGGACGCAGGGAATCTGTATTTGAAATCATATATTATTTGTTTTGCTAAAGCCTGTACTACATTCGTGAATGTAGTACAGGCTTTAGCAAAACAAACCTTAAGGAGAATATTCACGGTCTGCTAAAGACAAGCATTATCCAGGCTATTCATTGGGGCACCGGACTGAATGGCTTCACAGTCTTTCAATCACCCAAAAATATCTGTCATGCTAATTAGTCCAACACGACCTCCCAAATCCATGTCGGCGTGCCATAGGTAACTCCGTCTGAACGCAGGGTGATATTTTCAAATCGTTCGCTTCGTTAATACGTTGCAGTTCCAGGGCCGAAAATTGTTTGTTATCCATGCTATTTACTTTCTTAATTTTATGAAAATCTGCGTTGCTGTTTCCAGATCCAGGGCTTCCATATCCACAAGTTTTAATGATCTGACCATATGGAGTGTAGTTGTTTTGTACTTTAGAAAGTGCTCGGTTTTCAAATGAGACTGATATGCTTCCTGATCGCTATACATTTCTAATATCCTCACTTGTGTTGGATTCTCCTTCCGGAACATGGGAAAGATGGCAATGACTCCTTTTTCAAGCCTTACAGATGCCTCTGCTTCATGCTTTAGTATTAGTTTATATTCTTCCAGATGTTGTGGCTGTATTTCGATTTCTGAAATGCGTACCATCGTTTCCTGTTGTTGTGCATAAGCTATGTTATTCATATAAAAAAGTATTGTCATACACTGTACAGCCCGCAAGCAATGTTTAATGAAAATACGGTATTGATAATCGTACTTAGACATATCGGTACTTGTTGTTTTTTTACTTTTTCATTTTCGAGAAAACGGCTCTTGATATTTCAGCTTGTTCGCGGCTTACCAACTCTTCAATAATGTCGAACACTGATTTCACCTGTTCTGCTGAAATTCCAGTATTCATACCCATCCCGATATGTGCCTGCAATTGTCCCTCCGTTCCCCGCATAGCTGCCAACGCAGCAATTGTTACCAGTTCCCTTTGTGTGTAATCCAGCACATCGCTGTCAAAGATGTCGGCAAAGAGGTGTTCTTTCAGGAAAGCATCAATGCGTGGCGCAAACTCACCGAAACCTGGTGCTGGTTTCAACTGCGATACCTGAGTCAGGGTTTCAAGCGTTTTTCTTCCACGCTCATAAGTGTCCGAACTGTCTTTTAAAGGTGTCGCTTCCCTACCTGTCACATCTGTAATACCTTTCTTTTTCCTTTCTTCCAACACCTGCATGAAACAACTGATGCCATTAAGGCTTCTCGGGAAACCACAATAGGCATATAACTGCACCAATGCTTCCTTTATCTCGTTTACAGTGAGCCCCGCGTCCAGTCCGGAGCCAAGCTGTACTTTCAGGCTTTCCATATTTCCGGTTGCCGTCAATGCTGAAATAGCGGCAAGGTTATGTTGACGCTGATTCAAAGGCTGTGCTTTGCTTTCCTGCTGTGCGCTCATATCTATTGTATTTAAGACTAAAACAAATGAAAAAATCCAAACCTTCATGCTACAAAATTATCCCATATTCGGTAGTCCTTTTTTATACAAAACACAGATTTATTTACCACTTTCACTGAATCTGCTTCGCTAGCTCCAACACATGTCAAGGTTTGCTAAATTTGTACGAATTGCAATACAGATATGGAACAGGTGGAAAGAATAGATACCGTTAAACAATATAACCAGACACTGGGAGTTGATACACTACATCCTCTTGTCAGCGTTGTAGATTTTGATGAAATGCCCACCTATCATTATTTCAGAAGATACATGGGTATTTATGCCATTTTCCTGAAGTACATCAAATGCGGTGACATGAAATATGGCTGTCAATCCTATGACTATGAAGATGGAACCCTGGTGTTTATATCGCCGGGGCAGATTTATGGAATTGACAGCAAGGGTAAGGCAATAAAGCCATCTGGCAAGGCGCTGGTATTTCATCCTGACCTGATAGCAGGCACTGAGCTTGGAAGAAAAATAAAGAATTATACCTTTTTTTCGTATGAGGTAAATGAGGCGCTTCACTTATCAAAAAAGGAAAGGGCCATTATTAATGATTGTTTTGGAAAGATTGCTTATGAAATAAATCAGAACATAGATAAGCATAGTAGAATACTGATTGTATCGAACATCGAATTGTTACTGAATTATTGTATGCGCTTTTACGACCGTCAGTTTATCACTCGCAGCCATGTCAACAAAGATATTCTGATGCGGTTTGAAAACCTTCTTAATGACTATTTTCAGTCCGATAAATGTCAGACTTTAGGTGTACCAACCGTGACCTGGTGTGCGGAGCAGTTGCATCTGTCGACCAATTATTTCGGCGACCTTATAAAAAAGGAAACAGGCAATACAGCGTTAGACTATATCCAATCCAGAGTGATTGACGCAGCAAAGCTCATGATATTTGACAGCAACAAATCTATTAGTGATATAGCTTTTCAATTGGGTTTTAAATACCAACAGCATTTTACGCGGTTGTTTAAACAAAAAACAGGGAAAACACCTGTTGAATATAGGGGGATAAAATAGAAAATAAATTTCTCTTATAGGTTAAAAACCAACCAATTACAATCTTGTCCAAAATAACTCAGAAATAAACCGGGATATTTCTTAAATTTCGGTTGTAATTCTCTATTTGCTTATGTCCCAATCTTATCATACCCTCCAGAGAGAACAAGCAACCCGCCGTTCTGCTGCAGAAAACACCTCTTCAAAAGGTCTACAATTCAAAGCCGTAAAGCCTTTTCAAAAGAAAAGCAGTGACGCTCCTGTACAGGCGCAGGAAGATGAATTGCTGCAGGGTCGTTTTGTAACGCAACTGCAGGGAGATTTGGAAGAAGAAATGCCCGCACAGTTTGTGCTGCAGAAAGCAACTTTACCGGAAGAAGAACTACCGGTAATGGGAAAATTCACCGCACAGCTGAAACAGAATGATACCGGCATGCCGGATCAGTTAAAATCAGGTGTAGAGCAACTTTCCGGCATGAGCATGAATGATGTGAAGGTACATTACAACTCTTCCCAGCCGGCACAATTGAATGCGCTGGCATATGCACAGGGAACGGATATCCATATAGCACCCGGACAGGAACAACATCTGCCCCATGAAGCGTGGCACGTAGCCCAGCAGAAACAGGGACGTGTGCAGGCTACTACACAGATGAAAACCGGTACTCCGGTGAATGATGACCCGGGACTGGAACATGAAGCCGATGTAATGGGAGCACAAGCGATGCAAGTTGGTGCGCAGAGCGTGACAGAATAAATCACTTTACAAGAAATAAAAGCGAATGCCATCCTAAGATTACGGGATGGCATTCGCTTTTATTTCCTTAATCAAGATAACGCCGAAGAGCTATAACATGCCCATGCTCAAAAGTGACTGTCATTTGCCTTCCGGGCAGCTGTTTTTCAGATGGTTTTCTATCAGCTCACTTTTCCCTACCCCCACTATACGTAAAATAATCTTTCCCTCCGGATCGATCAGGATCTGCGTTGGAAATGCCTCTACTTTGAACCTGTTTATAATAGAAGAATTGCTCTTGTCCTTGTTGTCTTCAAACAGATGTGTCCATTTCATTCCGTTTTCCTTAATGAGTTTATCAAGTACAGGAAGGTTCTTCTTCTCATCGTAAGCAATACTGACAATGGAAAGGATATGCTTGTATTTCTGATTAAGACTGGCCAGATCAGATATAGCGCTTATACAGGGCTTACACCAGGAACCCCAGAAATCAAGTAACACATATTTGCCACGCAGTGCGTTGAGTGCAAACGGTTGCCCATCAATAGCAGGACAACTAATGAGATAGGCAAGTTGGCCAGCCTCGCTTCCCACAACGGTACTTCCCTTACCTGTATATTTTAACACTATCTGACTCCCGACAGGATCAATAGCAGCAATATTGTATTTCGCATCCTGCACAAGCAACGTATCTCCCAGGTTGTAAGCAATTGCGGCAGCACTGTCTGAACGCTTGCGGACAAAGATCTTCGTATTGAGTGAATCATAGAAAAATGGGGGGTGGTAGGCCGTCATACATGTAATAGCATATTCTTTCCCTCCGACCTTTGCCATGCCTTCCCTGTACTCGTTCACAAAAGCGACCATGTAATGTTGTTGTTCCTCTGGATTACTATATCCGAATGCAGTTTGATAGGGAGATATTTGAAGGTTTATCTTCCGGCTATATACTTTTCCCTTGTATGCAAACTGGTAGTCAACATCCTGTCCCGGCACAAGCGCCTCTGCGTCTTTTGTATTCATACCTGGTGCAGCTGTGTCATAGATCAGCTGTCTGTCATCGCTAAAATCAAGGTTATTATTTGCATCCGTTATAAGTATCCGTTTGCCGTCAGCTGTAATGCCCGAAAGAATGTGTACCGTATGCTTTATCGGCATACCACTCAGGAACGAGGTGTCTGTATGCTGCCGGTTTAACTCCTTTACAAGCATATCCGGCGGCATTTTTCCACCCAGGCGTTTGTATAATTCATACATTCCCTGCAGAGGTTGAAGGTCCAATTCTTTGATCATTGTCTGGGTTAAACCGGAGGGTATCCCCTTGAATGTCTTTGTGGAGTCGAAATTAAAGCTTCCTGGCCCGTAAAGATTTGTCGGATTCAGACTTGGCGTCCAGGGTCCTTTCCCAATCACCGTCTTTAAAGAAACCCTGATCTCTGATTGAGCGTGGGCATTCCCCATCAACGATCCGGCAAAGGCGAGTAATGCGATAAATGGTCCTTTTCTCATACGTGTCTGGTTAACTTAACTGTGATTGAATATAAGCCTTACATTACTTATATCAAAATATTCAACGTCCGATGTCCATATAATACCTGTTCAATAATGATTGTATTGAAACGGGAAAGGCTAATTTCCTGTCATGATCCCTTGTGGGATGAGTTTGAAAACTTTGCAGCTTAGCCGCAAAAGACAAGTTGAATGGGTTTTAACCAGGGCAAAATATGAGCTCACGTAGTCGTAGTCTTTGCTTTTTTCAACTCTGCACGGTGGTTCTCTCCCCACTTGATCATTTCATCGACCATTGGTTTGAGGCTTTTGCAATATGGCGTCACAGTATAGGTAACGGTGACTGGCAGTGAGTCATACACGGTGCGTATCAACAACCGGTTCTCTTCCAGATCTTTAAGTTCTTTGGAAAGCACACGGGTAGTAATATTGGGCACAGCACGTTGGATGTCACGAAAGCGGCTATTGCCATTATTGACGGCCATCATGATGGGCAATTTCCACTTGCCGCTGATCACAAACAGGGTGTCCTGTACGTACTTGATTTTCTGCTCAATATTTAATTCCTTCTTAGCCATGTTGGTATCCTTTAAGTAACTGGCATCAAAAGTATACCATTATGCCGGTAGCTTTGTAAAAAAATTAGAATGGCAAAAACGGTATTAATCACTGGTGCTACCAGTGGCATTGGCAAGGCGGCTGCGTTGCAGCTGGCAAAGCAGGGCTACCAGGTAATCATTCATGGAAGAAATGCGAAAAAAACGGAGGCTGCAAGGCAAGAGATCATTACTGCCAGCGGGCACGAGCATGTCAGTGCGACAACGGCCGACCTTTACAGTCTGAGCGATGTGCGCAGGATGTGTGCTGAAATACAAGCACAAGTTTCCGGTCTTGATATACTGATCAACAATGCGGGCGGGTTGATGGGTAAAGAAAGGGAGATCACACAGGAAGGATTTGAAAAGACTTTTGCAGTCAATGTGCTGGCGCCTTTCCTGATCACGCAATTATTAATGGGCTTGCTGATAAAATCTGATGACGCCCGCATTATCAACGTCGCATCAAATTCTCACCAGTTAAATGCTAAACCAGCCTTCGATGATGTACAACTGAAAAAGCAGTATAACCCATTACGTTCATATGGTAACGCGAAGTTATTTCTGATTTGGAATACCCAGCACCTGGCTGCACTGTTGGAAAAGGACGGCATTACAAATGTACGGGCATACACCATGCATCCGGGAGCGGTGGCTACCAGCTTCGGTGTTGGTAGTGATCTTGGACCGGTACTGAATTTTGTCAGTAAGCTGGCTCGTTTTTTCTTCCGGAGTCCTGAGGCTGGTGCAGATACCATTGTATACCTGGCTACAGAGAAAAATGTGCCGGGTAAGTCAGGCGACTATTTCGTAGACAGGAAACCGGCTAAGAAAAGTACCAGGTATTTTACACCGCAGCGCGAGCAGCTTATCTGGAACTATTGCCTGGGGCAAATAGATACCATCGGTTCACATAGACAGTCTTTTTTATAAAACTACTTTAATTTTAATCTTATCCTAATCCTGTTACTTTGCTACATACATAGAGGAACGCAGGCGGGCCCCCTGTGTTCCTTAATTCACCATCAATAGTAGTAAAGACATGAAAACAACTGAGATCAACAAATCAGCATTACAGACGACAGGCACATTGGCACCGGATGGACCAGTATATATGCTAAATCTGCTGCGTTATAAGGAATATGCAGATTATAACAATGCTGCAGGTACTTCACCCTGCTCCGGCCGCGAGGTCTACATGCAGCGATATGTCAGGGAATTCAGGCGGCTGGCCGACGAACACGGCGTCAGATTATTATTCCTCGGCAATGTAGGCATAAACCTTGTGGCGCCGGATACAGAGCAGTGGGATGATGTTGCACTAGTTGAATATCCTGATTTCTCCACATTCCGCAATATTGTAGCCAGCAATGCGTATCTTGAAAATGCCGAGCCTCACAGGCTGGCTGCATTGGAAGACTGGCGGCTGATCGCTACCAATAAAGTACCCCTGTGATCATTCCCTCCCGGGAGGTTCACAACCAGTGCAGGTATCTTTTTTAATAAACAGCTGAAAATGAACGAATCAATTCTGAAGAATTTCGAAAGACACATTTCCCTGGATGCCTCAGAAATTGAATATGTTCAGTCTCTGCTACTGTCTAAAAAGGTGAAGAAAAACTCGGTGCTTCTGAAAACCGGAGACATCAGCAGATACATTTATTTTGTTGTGAAAGGATGCCTGCGCATGTACAATACCGATGACAAAGGTGTGCAGCATATCGTCACCTTTGCCCCGGAAGGCTGGTGGTCGGTCGACCTATCCAGCTTTTATACCGGCGGACCGGCTTTTTATACAATAGATGCATTAGAAGATACAGAAGTGCTCTTTCTTAGTAACGAAAGCGTGGAATTGCTGTATGAGAAAGTGCCAAAATTTGAACGCTTCTTCCGTATTTTCTTTGCGAATGGATTAGTATTGTACCAACGCCGGATGACAGCCCTCATTTCCCAATCCGCTGAGGAGCGGTACTTTCAGTTTCAAAAGCGCTATCCAGGTCTTGAGCAAAGAATTGCACAAAAGCATATTGCTTCTTATTTAGGTATTACGCCCGTCTTCTTAAGTATGCTGCGTAAACGTCTCTGATAGAACAGTACAAAAAAACGAAGGCCGTCTCAGATGAGACGGACCTTCTTGCTGGGTTAACAAATGCGCTTGTTGCGCAGGTATTTCAGGTAAGGGATAACAGGAGCTGACCCGTTATTACGTTATAAACCAGCCTTTATTTCATCTAATGTATCAGCGAAGGCTTTTTCACGCCGTACATCCTTTTGCCAGGCCAGACCTCTTTCCAGAAGATCTATTTCCTGCTTAACAGTAGCTCCCGGCTGCCCTTCCTCTTTTCCGAGGATGAATACAGTATCGGAAATAGCTACACTTGTTTCAATATCGTGCGAAACGATTATGAGGGTTTTCAATTCATCGGAGACCGACACCTGCAACAACATATCAACTACTTTATCCAATACGCAGATATCCAGGCCAGAAAAGGGTTCATCAAACAGGAGAAAGGCCGATCCTTTTAGCAACTGTTGCATAATACTGGCGCGCTGACGCTGACCGCCCGACAACTGCTGCGGGTATTTGTGGAGACTATCTGTTATCTCAAATGCATTGGCCCATTTTTCAATGGCTTCCTTTTCATTTCCCTTCAGGGCAGGATTCTGCCTGACTGCCATCTGCAATGACTGATAGATTGTCTTCCATTCAAACAGGTAATAGTGCTGGAATACAACGCCCATATCACCTGCTTCCACCTTCTTGTTACCAAATATGGTGATGCTTCCTGAAGTTGGTTGCTGTAAGCCAGCCATGAGGCGGAACAACTGTGTTTTACCAATCCCACTCCTTCCCAGTAAAGACACGACCTGTCCCTGACTCATGCCGGGGCGTACGATATTCCGGACCGCAAAATTGATGTCCCTCAAGATGGGACGTTCGCCGTAAGTAAGGTTAATATGCTCTGCCTGTAAGAGCACTTCCTCTTTCGTATACTGCATCATGATGTTTTCTGTGATCTGGTGTAAGGAAATAGCCAGCTACGAATGGTTGCCAGCAGATAGTCGAAGAACAATCCCAGCAGGAATATCAACAGCTGCAATGCCAGTACGTTGGTCAGATCGTTATACTTATTGTATTTGATCAGCAATGCCCCTATCCCACCCTCGCTCATGCTCAGACCTTCCACCATCGTGATCATCAGCCACGAGATGGCAAAGTTGTGCTGAAGGATTTCGAGGACTTTGTCTGCCTTGCCTATGATGATCACCTCGTATAAGATGCGCCAGCGGTTATAACCGAGCGTCTTACACAGGTCATATTCCTGTTGGGGAATATGGATGATCACAGACAGGAAGGATGTGACAAAGAAGGGTACAATACCACATATCAGCAACCATAGCTTAAGTGCACTACCATTCTGCGTCAGCAGGGTAAATACGAAAATCAGTCCTGCCAGGGTGAGGTACCGGCATTTTACAATAAACAACGCGATACCTTTAAAGAAGGGCAATACCGACAGATAAGCTATGATCAACGTAATAACAATAGCGTACAACATGGCCTGTACTGTCAGTGCAAGGCTTGTCAGCACATTATCTATCAGTACTTTGGTAGTAGATAGATGCGCCAGGGCTGCCAGCACTTTACCGGGTTGCGGCATTAGCCCATCGGATGAGATATGCCACAGCAGCAGGGCCAGGATAACCTGCGACACTACCATGATCAGGAATGTCTGTTTACTGATAATGGCAAAGGGTTGAAATAATTTCTTCATGCGGATAATGTTTTATAAAAAGAAGAAAGAAGATAGCCGCCGTTCCTGCCGACGGCTATCCGGGCTAATTGTTACTGACCTAAGACGATTTCCACCCTTCTGTTTTGTCTTCTGCCAGCCTCTGTGTCGTTATCAGCTACAGGTTTGGATGCACCAAAACCTTTCGCCTCTACACGATTCACAGAAAGCCCTTTCTTCACCAGGTAATCTTTAACGGCAGCTGCACGTTTCTCTGACAACGGCACGTTGATATCATCAGCACCAACGTTGTCGGTATGTCCGTATACACCTACCTTCAATCCTTCTGCTACCACTGCAGATTCAAAAATCTCGTTCAGCATTTTGAGTGAGGAAGGTTTGATCGTAGCAGAACCGGTTTCAAACTCTATGCTGTAGGATTTTGAGGATACTTCCGAAGTGATCTCTGAAGCATACTTCGTCTCAATTGCCTTACCTTCCAGCAGTTCCGGGTGGTTGGATAATACGGAGAACAGGAATGATTTGTCTACCGCTTTCTCATAAGGCATAAATGAAGGCATCAGAGTTGGATACATTTTCACCATCAGGTTACCGAAAGTGTTGTACACGGCTTTATACCTGTCTATTTTGTCCTCACCCAATCCGAAGGTGTTGGCCATATCCTGCAGGTTAAATACCGCAGATCCACCCAATGATACCTTCAGTCCCTGGATATCCTTTTCCTCCACGCCATTGTAATATTTCAACCAGTAGTTAGCATCCTGTTCGTTATATACTTCAGCACTTACTTTAGCAGCAAAGGCCTTCGCATCGTTGAAAGAACGTACCTGGTCGCCCGCCTGTGCCAGGGCGATGATCATATTCTCGATATCGGTCCTGTGATCGTATGCCCATTTCTTGATGGCGATAGTCTGGTTAGGCATCTGGGAAGCATACTGCCTTGTATTGGCAATAGTTACCAGACCACCTTTCTTCACTGATACGTTTACGTCGCCCGGTGTCCAGGTGGCCACAGCATCCACACCTACAGTGGTATCTTTACCGGTAGTTTTACCATTCACCACTACCTTGCGGCTTTCGGTATAACCGGTGATATACTTATTCGGTGCGTCGAGGAAGTCGTTCGCAGCAATAATGTTGATCGCCGTAGCATCGTAGGTGGTTTCATCGGGGTTTACCTTTAGACCATTGTCGCCAGCCCATTTCAACAGGATATTGATGTCGCCATCGCGCAGTACACCTGCCACACATTTACCAATAGCGTTTTTAGGATCTGCCTTCCATAGCTGAGGACCCATTACCTGGTCTTCACCATATGACTTACCGTGTGTAACAGGTATGATCACAGGCTGATATTCAGGTCCCAGTGGTTCCAGCTCTTTTGATAATGAAGTCATAAACGCAGGCATACCGTCTCCCATGAAGGTGATGAGCACACCCGGTGTATTCGGGTCCTTTTTATATTCCTGGGCAAATTTCACGAGGTCGGCCATCTGCTTGTTACAGTCGTCCTGCCTTACATAGGTGATGTCCAGTTTTGCATTATCAAACAGGGATCCTTTGGTAGTACGTACACCACCGTTAGCATACATGGCTGAGAACTGGCTGTTCCATGCCATACGTAACCAGGTGATCTGTGTACCTCCGTTGCCTGCAGGTTCATTACCGGGCAAAGGCGCCTGTACAGCGTTACCGCTTAAAGATGCGTCTGGCGCGTCAGGTAGTACTACCTTACCTACCTCCAGTGATTCGCCCACTTGTTTCGGGCGGCCCTGGTACCATCTTACGCCTACGATACCGGCTGCTACTACGGCAGCAATAATGAAAAGTTTTCCTGCGGGTTTTAATTTGATTGCCATTTTATACTGTGTTTAGTTTGTGTTCTTAAAAATTGCGTTGTGATAAATATTAGTCCAGTAAGCCTCTGTGCCTGTCTGGCGCCTGCACTCCCTTCAATCTTCCGCTGTCGCTGTTTTTGTTCAGCGCAGATTGCGTATAGTTGAAATCGGAATGCACATCGAAACTGTTGATCAATTCTATTGCCTGTGCTGACTTGGCCTTATCCTCCAGGACTTTATCATCCATAAAGCGGGAGGTAACGTCGATGGCCGATTTGATGTGGCCGATCTTCTCCCCGATACGTACTTTCAGTATAGCCAGCGCCTTTTCAGCATCCTGGTTCAGACCATCGTCGCCCTTGAAGGCTTTCATAGCACTGCTCACGGCGGATAACCCGGTAGTGACAGAGTAATACAGGTCTTTCTTTGCTTCCAGGTCAAGCTTAGCGTCTTCCAGCATGATGCCGCTTTCTTCATATGCAGCATCAGCGAAAGAAACCAGCTTGTTCAGGTCTCCCACGATGGGCGTTACATTGTCTATGTATTCCCTGCAGCGGATCACATTGTTGGCATACAGATCTATCTGCCTGTTGTTTTTATTTTCGTTCTGCAGGATCTTTACCTTCTGTATGTTCAGCTGTAATTCCTTTTCCTTTTCTTTCAGCTTGTCCAGCAATTCGCTCTGCTTACCTTTCAGTTTGGCGCTTTGTTTGAACAGCGTGTTCCTGTCCTCATAACCCTGATCGATCTTTGCCTGCAGAATCGCAAATGGATTCAGTTCTATGGCCAGACCAACCGTGTAGTTAGCAATGAACTCCGAAAAGTATTTCAGCGCCCGCCAGAACTTTTTGTTGGTGAACAGCATCAGCAGGAAACCGAGTATGACACCACCGATCACCAGGTTGACGAGGTTCCAGGTTACTGTCACCAGCCATGGTAATACATAGGTGGCAAATGCATAGCCCAGGCCCGCAAAGAGGGAGATACCCACTACTGTGGTGGCTACATTTTTAGGCTCGGAAAACCAGTTTGTTTTTACGGCCCTATTCATTACTTCATTCATGTTGTATGTTTTAAAGTATGTGTTGCTTTATTTTTTCGATGTCCTGCAGCAGCTTGTTCCTGTTGCCTGTCATGGCAGCTTCGTAACCGCTGGTATTGTTTTCGATCTTCGCTTCGTTCTCTGCGATCTCCTGTGTGAGCACACCGATCTGTTGCTGCAGGTTTTGTATTTCCTGCGACAGCTTTTGTATGCGCGCCTGCACCTCGTCTACTTCCTTTTTCTTGTTCTGGACTTTATCCAGCAAGGCCTGGTCTACCGTGTTATGAAAGGCTGCAGCATCTGCATCCAGTATCTTCAGGTATTCCTGGGCCGAGGACAGGAGCTTTTGTTTGTCCAGTCCCTGTGCCTGCAAACCGGCGAAGGCAGCAGTGAAGCGGGCGCCTTCGTCTTTGATGACATGCATCGCTTCCGTCATTTTCGCGAACTCATAGTAGTCCGGACCGGGAAGGTTTGCGTCAGCAAACAACTTGTTGAAGTAGTCGCTGAACTTGTGATCCGTATCTCCGGAAGTACGTATTTCCGTATTACGCGGAGGCGGCGGAGATGCTTGCGCAGACGGTGTTGCAGCATCCGCTTCTTTTTTTTCCTTATCCTCCATTTCTATGAAGGCGGATAAGATTTTTTTACCTAGTGAAGGCATAACATTTGATTTTATAAGGGTGAATGAATCACTGAGTAATGGGCATAGCTCCGCCAGCACGACCTTTCATCGCGTTTTTTTCCTAAAGCCTTATCGGGGGAAAAGGAGGCAGACACTGCCTGACATGCGGGGGCAGATAGCTATGGCGCCAGTATTACTGACACGTAGCCTGCCGTTGGTGATGACGTATAAGAATGCCTGCAATGGCAATCTGTATAGCCAACGACTGGAAGTTTTACATTGTAGTTTGGAAATTTGTACGAATGAATAAAACCCAGGTTTTGTACCTGCTGAGCCGCTTCGCAACTCCGTTAAATTCTGTACTGTAGATTTTCTTTACAGGGTGGGAATTTCCGGTGGTTATAGCTCTTCAATGAAGGCGAGCTATCATCTTACCCGAAATGTTGTTTGTCATGTTCTTTGGAGATTGACTCCGCTTTGTTTGATGACGTAAAGATATGACGGTGTTAACACTTCCTTCACAAATACCAATACAAGCGGTTATTTTTGTTGTAGAATGGTTGCCGGATTTGATGATCGGCAATATAAAGGTATAAGTGCAAATATAGGAGGTTGAACGGCACATTCCTGATTTGAACGGAGGCCCAATAATGACCTTACAATCAAATAATTGCAAGGGTAAGCCAGATGCAGAAATCCCCGGGAAACTTATCAAGTGACCGAAAAGAAAATACTGCAAAATCCCCTCTTCCAACCACCCACAATATACTGATAACCATCTACTTCTACATAAAAAAACCCCTCGTTAAATTATCCCGGCAGTTTCCCTATCTTTAAAACATGAATAGCCGGGAATTATTAAAACAGCACATTTTTAAAACCATAACGCTGACTGACGAGCAGTTTGACTACTTCTTTTCACATTTTACCCCCCTGTCCTTCAAAAAGGGCCAGACGATCATTAGTGAGGGTGATGAGGTAGACTGCGAATACTTTGTCGTTTCCGGCTGTTTAAAGGCATTTTTTATCAATGATGACATTAAGATGTACATCCTGCAGTTTGCCATGCCTACGTGGTGGACATCTGATTACAATGCGCTTTACAGTCATTCCCGCGCTACTATTAATGTTGATTGTATTACGGATGCTGAAGTTCTTTGCCTGAAGAGTGCAGACCGCGAAAAGCTCTGTGCTGAAATACATCCGATAGAACATTTCTTTCGCTGGCGAACAAACAGGGGTTATGTAGCTTCCCAGAAAAGGCTCCTTTCTTTTATGAATAATGACGCCAAAAAACGGTACGAAGAGTTGTTGGCCCTCTACCCCGAATTATATAACCTGGTACCGAAACACCTGATAGCCGCTTACCTGGGTATTACCAGGGAAACATTGAGCAGGCTTTATAACAACCGTTAACCTTCCCTTCGATGTGATGTATGTCACATAATTACTGAATGTGATGTACGTCACGTAACCGCCTTGAAATTCCGTCCTTTCTTTGTGTTGTCAAATCAAACGTAAACAATTAAACATACACAAAATGGAAACGAGAAAATTTCAAATCGTAAACGCACAAAGTAATATAGACTGGACCGGCCGTAAAGTAACCGGCGCACACAATGGTACGATAGGCATCAAGGATGGTACATTGATCCTTACTGATGGTAAATTATCTGGTGGTAATTTCGTCATAGATACCACTTCCATCAAAATCCTGGACGTAACAGATCCTGCAACAAATGCACAATTTGCCGGACACCTGGCTTCAGATGATTTCTTTTCTATCGACAAATATCCTGAAGCTACCCTACAGATCACAGGCGTATCAGGTAATCATGTACAAGGCGATCTTACTATTAAAGGGATCACTCATCCCGTTGCTTTTGATGTCACCATCAATTCCAGCAATGGCGACACCGTGACTGCCACCGGTAAGCTGGTTATTGACCGTACCAAATATGGCATTAGGTTCCGTTCCGGCAATTTCTTCAAAGACCTTGGAGATACACTGATCTACAACGATTTCGATCTGGATGTAACTATCACAGCTAAAGCTGCCTGATATTAATACTTCACCCCTAAAAATTTAAGAACATGCCTTACGTAAAGATTGAACTCACCCGCGAAGGAGTCACCCGTGAGCAGAAACAACAACTGATCAAGGGCGTAACAGACCTGATCACCGATGTACTCAATAAAGATCCCCAGCTAACACATGTTGTCATACAGGAAGTGAACCTGGACGACTGGGGATTCGCAGGCGAACAGGTATCTGTTCTCCGCGAAAAAGGGATTACAGCAGATAAAAAATAAGCACAATGAAAACGCAAACAGTAATAGTGACCGGTGCATCATCCGGTATTGGTAAAGAAGTAGCAAGATACTTTCTTCAAAGAGGAGATAATGTAGTCATCAATTCCAGCACAGCAGATAAACTGGAAACAGCTTTTAAAGAACTCGGCGGAGGTAGCCATCTCGCGATGGTGGCTGGTAATATAAGCGACAAAAAGACTGGTGAAAAACTGGTAGCTACCGCAGTTGAAAAATTCGGCTCCGCAGATGTACTGGTCAACAACGCCGGTATATTTGAAACGAAACCATTCCTTGAAGTGGATGAAGCTTACCTGGACCGCTTTCTGAACACTAACCTGAAAGGTACTTATTTCACCACTCAGGCCGTTATTCCTCAGATGCTGAAACAGCACAGTGGCGTAGTCATCAACATAGGTACTCCCCTCGTTCATCATGCCCTGGCTGGCGTACCTATCACCGCGCCTATGTCCAGCAAAGGGGCCATCCACTCACTGACGCTTCAACTGGCAGCTGAATTCGGTAAAGATAATATCCGGGTAAATACCATTGCACCAGGTACAATTCGTACACCGATGCATGGCGATGATGCTGATAATACCGCCGGCCTTCACTTGCTGAACCGCATCGGCGAAGTGGAAGACGTTGCAGAAATGGTGTATACGGTTGCAAAGAGTAACTTCATCACTGGCGCTATCATCAATGTAGACGGTGGTGCAGGCGCCGGGCATAATATCAGTTGATATGAAAAAATTATTGTCAATACTCGCTTTTATGGCCTGCATTCCGCTGGCCATAAAAGCTCAAAAGGCAAATCACATGGACACACAAAAAGCTGATGTAGCAGCTATTTCCGAAATACTGGAAAGCTATTACTTCAAAGGTATTTATGAGGGCAACCTCGATCTTCTGAAACCTGTATATCATCCCGGCACTTTACTTTTCGGAGATGTAAAAGGACAACCTTACGCCAAAACCCTGGAGCAATATCTGGATGGTGTTGCGCACCGCCAGAGTCCCAAAGATTCAGGTAAACCATTTAAGGGAGATATTATATCTGTCAAAGTGGTGAACTCTATCGCAATAGCGGAGGTGAAGGTAAAAATGTATGACTTTAATTATCACGAGTTTTTATCTTTCCATAAGATAGATGGCAAATGGCTTATCGTCAATAAAATGATCAGCGACGTTCAGAAATAATTTTCAATCATGTGGTATAATACAAAAGTAACGGAGATGCTAGGTATTGAATACCCGATCTTTCAGGGTCCTTTCGGAGGCCGTCTGTCTTCAGCAGAGCTGGTGGCTGCGGTATCGAATGCCGGAGGACTGGGCGGCTACGGCGCTTATACACTGACGCCGCAGGAGATCATCGCTATAGATGAGGAGATCAAAGCTGCTACCGGTAACCCTTACAATATTAACCTCTGGGTTTCAGATACTGATGCCATCAATGGCACAGCTACGGATGACATGTATGAAGCCGTAAAAGTACTTTTCAGGCCCTACTTTGACGAAGCGAATGTTCCATTACCGGAGAAGCCTGCCCCCTTTAAAAGCAGGTATGAGAACCAGGTGGACGTTATCCTGGATATCCGTCCAAAAGTTTTCAGCTTCGTGTTTGGCATACCATCAGCAGATATACTGGAACAGTGCCGTAAACGGGGCATCATCACCGCAGGTGCAGCTACTACATTGGATGAGGCCATCGCACTTGAAAATGCCGGCGTAGACCTGATCATCGCATCCGGTTTCGAGGCAGGAGGTCACCGTCCCTCCTTCCTGGGTTCAGCAACGGCCTCCTTCATGGGTACTTTTGTATTGCTTCAATTGATCAGGGAAAAGGTGAAAACACCCGTCATCGCTGCCGGCGGCATTGCTAATGGCAAGGGTATTGCTGCAGCATTGACACTTGGCGCCAGCGGGGCACAAGTAGGGACAGCCTTTCTGGCCTGCGACGAGTCCAACGCCCTGCCCATTCATAAACAGCTATTATTCTCTGACGCTGCGAAATATACAACACTATCAAGGGCTTTCACCGGCAGACTTGGCCGGGGACTTGCTAACAGGATCACCAAAGAAACCGGACACGAAAGCCCTGTTCTTCCCTTTCCCCTGCAGTCTGCATTTGTCTCGTCGCTGAGAAGTGCTGCAGTTGAACAACAGAAATGGGATATGGTTTATTTCTGGAGCGGACAAATTGCACCCATACTGAAGCATACAAAGGCCACGGCATTGATGCAATCGTTAATAGAAGAAACTTCTGCCTGTTTCATTGATCTGAAGGTTTAAAGGCAGATGGTCAACCAGATGTAAGCAAAAAGACTACTTCATGTAGTCTTTTTGTCGTTTATGGCTCATTGGAGGAAGCTCCTATCTTTTCGATCGCCTGCGTCAGCCGCGTATTGAACTCCGAAGGATTTTCATTCATAGGATAATGTCCCGTTCCATGAATGGGTAACAACATATATGCAATGCCTTTCTTCGTCAATGCAGCCGTATCAGTAGGCGTATAATCACTGTTAATAAGGTAGATTGTCTTTTTCAAAGACGCCAGTTTATCACTTCCCGGATAACTGTCTCCCCTCTCGAGGCAGTCAATGGCAATAAGGGTATCAGCATTGGCTATATCATTTAATACCTTCGCCTTTACCAAAGTATCTGTTGTAGATGAGAATAAGTACTGACTGGAATACGGCAACACTACTGCCTTATAATTTTGCCTTGCACCCTTGTAAAAATTGGCAGCAGCAGTATCAGGTTGCGTCGGATCCCATCCGGCATTCTTGAAATTATCTACACCCACTAAACCGATCACCCGGTCTTTATTTTGCAGCGCAGCCTCGACAATGATATTCCCACTCATGGAGTGCCCCACAAGGATAACATTCTTTAAATCCAGCTGTTGCATAACAGCGGAGAGGTCCTCACCATATGCCTCCACCGTCCATTTTTCCCTGTTTTTCCCGGAAGTGCCGAAACCCGGAAGATCGACAGCCACCACCCGGTATTTTGATTGGAAGAAGTCAAACTGGTCTTTCCAATAGCCCTTATTGATGCACCAGCCATGTACAAAAAGCAGGGTGGTATCTCCTTTTTTACTGTCATCGTAATTAATATTCACTCCCTGATTATTTATCTTTACCGCTTCACTGGCGGGCGTTTCCTTTTCAGGAGCTGCCTGGTGGCAGGCAAACAGGGTGGCTGACAATACTGCCATCAAGGTTACAGGTGAATAGCGCTTCATAAACATGCTTTCTGATAATTACCGACAAATTAAGAAAAATCTGGTCAGATCACCAGCTTTATGCAACCTTCAGAGGCCCCTTACGACTTTATTATAGGGCTGATGTTGCCTGTATTCAACTTGTCATCATAAATAATTCAGGGTCACACTAAAAATGATAAAAAACATTCAGCGGGATACATGGATAGATTATCTGCGGGCTGCAATCACGGTACTGGTAGTTGCTCATCATTCCTCCCTTGCCTATACCACCTTCGCACATTTTGACAAAGCAGCGTATATCAACTCCACTCATCCTATCGTGGATAACAGGAGATGGATAGGACTGGATATTTTTGAGAATTTCAACGACATATTTTTCATGTCGCTGATGTTTTTCATCGGAGGACTGTTCCTTACCAAAAGCATCGCTAAAAAAGGTACAATGGCTTTTATCAGGGATAGATGCCTGCGATTGTTCATCCCTTTTATTTTCATCGGAACACTGTCAAATCTGATCGCTCATTTCCCGTCTTTCTATATAGCTCACAATGATGGCAATATCAAAGCATATATAGTTGACTTCTTTACTGTTGAAAAATGGCCTGTAGGTCCACCCTGGTTCATATGGGTACTGTTTGCCTTTAACCTGCTGTTTGCGCTGATATATGCGCTTGCTAAAAATATCTTCAATAATACAGGCAGCCGGATCAGCCGCCTTGCTAATCGTCCTGTGCTTTGTTTCTTCCTGTTAGCTATACTGACATGGATACTATATGTACCGGCAGCCTATAACATCGGAGCCGGTACATGGACTGGCTGGGGGCCGTTCGACTTCCAGCTAAGCCGTATCCTGTTATACTTCGGTTATTTTATAACAGGCGCTATTATCGGGAATTCAGATTTTCATAATGGCATCTTTGCCAGGGATTCTATGCTGGTTAACAGATGGAAAATATGGGTAGTACTGGCGCTGGTCGTCTATTGCATCCTGACAGTAAGCGGGGAAAATAATGTGCTTAAGAATCTTGTTGTGAATCGAGTATTACCTGAGTTCACAGCATGGATGATCTACTATACTGTTTATGTATTTTCCTGTGTCCTGAGCTGTATCGCTTTCCTGACCACCTTCAGGGTTATCGCCAACACGCCGAAAGCATGGATGGATTCATTGGCTGCCAACGCGTACCTGATATACCTGATTCACTACATCTTCGTGCTCTGGACACAGCTGTTCATGCTGGATCTCGCTACGCCGGTATTTGCGAAATTCCTGATCGTATTTTTAAATGCGCTGGCTCTCAGCTGGATGATCAGCATCTTTTTAAGAAGATTTCATTTTGCAAAGAAGTATCTGTAAAACAGTTTGTCATCACAAAACAAAGCGACCGCCCACCAATTGGCGGACGGTCGCTTTAAAAAGGATTTCTTCGTTATACTTATTCTACCACCACTTTCTTACGGCTGTTACCTATTGAAATGATATAAATTCCTTTAGGCCAGTTGGCAATGTCTACCTGCACCTGGTTAACGTTACCATTAACCCTGGTCTGGTAAACTTCTTTACCGCTGATGTTGTAAACTTTCAGCAGAGATGGCTGAGTAGCACCTTTCAGCTGTACATTCATGATGTTTGTAGCAGGGTTTGGAGATACATTCACAGAGAATGTATTTTCTATGCTTTTCACAGGAGCAGCCATTGCAAGCTTTCCTGCTGCAAGTGCATCTGCATACACTTCAAATTCCCAGATAGAGAAGCCATATGGAGTAGATCTCTTCAGGCCATGTACTCTTACATAACGGGCACTAACAGCAGCGAAAGTCTGCTCTTCTGTACCTCCGGCACCAGTTGTTACAGTCTTCTGTACGTTCCAGTTGATCGTGTCATTGGATGTTTCGATGGTGTATGATGTTGCAAACGCAGTTTCCCATTTCAGTACTACTCTTGAAACGTTCTGTGCTGAACCCAGGTCTACTGCTAACCATTCGTTGTCAGTATAACCAGAAGACCAGCGTGTTGTGGTAGCATTACCATCAACGGCGAGAGCAGCAGGGAAATCAGCTGTTTCAATTGAAGAAGCCCATACCCTTTTACTGAGTGCCAGGTTATTGGATGCCGCCTGCTGCGTAAAGTTGATCCAGTTGAAGTTAAATTCGTTTGAATCAAATACTACGCGCAGTACTTTCTGGCCCGCAGTCAGTGCTGGTGTAGTTACACTCACTGTAGCCCATGTCTGCCAGCCACCGGTGTTTGGAACGGTGATTGTACCGGAGATGTTCTGTCCGTTCAGCTCTACATGGAATGTTTTTCCGGCAGCAGTAGCAGCTACCCTTGCCTGCAGCGTATATGTACCTGCCTGTGCGATGTTCACTGTATATTCCAGCCATTCGCCGGCCTGGATGGCGCCTACATCATATCCATTTTCAGTAGCAGTTTCGATATCCACGCCTTCTGTAGTACGGTACTGACCTTGTGTATTAGTAGCTGTCAGGTCATGATAAGCTACGCCTTCACCACCATCATCATAGTTTTCCGCTTCGATCCTTCCGGGAATTGCCCATGCAGTTCCTCCATGAGGAGCCTGTGCAGCAGCGCCATATACTTCCAGTTCGAAGATAGAATAACCGTAAGTAGTTGCTCTTGACAGACCATGGATCCTTACGTAACGACCATTGCCTGTTAAACCTGTCAGGTCATTTACCAAAGTAGTATTACCGCTAACTGATTTTACTTTTACCCAGTTGCCGGTGGTGGTTGATATTTCTACATCATAAGCAGTTGCATAAGCAGCTTCCCATGTAATTTTCACCCTGTTGATATCATAGTTGGCGCCCAGGTCAACATACAGCCATTCGTCGTCGGTGAATCCGGAAGACCAGCGTGTAGCATAGTTACCGTCAGTAGCATTGGATGCCAGCAGGTTCTGTGTTGTATTTACTTCTGTTGAAGATACAGTTACCTGTTTGCCGGAAGCCAGGTTCTGCGGAACAGGCGTACCGCCATTACAAACATTTCCCAATGTGCTGTAGATAGCATTGATATCACCATATTCAGTAGCGATATCCCAGATCATGATACCACCTGCGGTTGATTTCGCCAGGTTGGATTTCCTGATATGTTCAGCGGTATTATTATCTCCGCTGTAAAATGGTACACCGAGCATTCTTTTGCTCTGTGGTACACCACGGGCAGTCCAGTAAGCGATAGAGCTGCTGGCTACGGCATCGTTACCATAACACATAATATTCACAAGGTCCAGCATAGATACGTTGTCGTAATGGTCGCCGTTGTTGTTGGCATCTTCTGATACTGCCGCTGTAAATAACTTACCCATGCTATGGAACTTGTTTCCGAGCACAGTAGCCACGTTATTCCATTTGGTCTTTGTAGTCGGATATTCCCAATCCAGGTCAATACCATCCAGGTTATACTTAGTGATCAGGTTAGCACAGGCATTTGCCAGGTTGTTGATAGATGTGCTGTTGTTCGCGATAGTTTCAAACGGCGTGTTGTTCGGTGAAGAAGTAAGCCAGCCACCGATGGACAGTAACACCTTTACGTTAGCAGCATGTGCTCTGTTTACGAGATCAGTCAATACAGCCCCGTTGTCTACGCTGCCAATGTTACCATCATTACCAGGAATGGCAAACGCATAGCAAATATGAGTGTACTTACTATAATCAACCTTTGACGGGTTGTTAATATAAGCACTTCCTCCCGCCACCCAAGACGGATAATACCCTACTATATTATAGCATGATACCTGGGCATAACTGGCTCCGGAAAGCATCAGGAGCCCCGCAAGAAATAATTGTTTAATTCTCTGCATAATTGGATTTTTAATGATTATATGAAGGATAAAATCTTCAATGAGGGAGCGATGCCATTGGCAAAACACTTGTAGTCATAATAAATTACATATCCGGACGGCACCGTGAAAAGATCAGGTGCTGTCAACAGCTAGACGTGATTAAATGGCATCAGCTTAAATGTCCTGAGCTGCAAGCTACAGGCCTGTTGTAATGGAAATAATTATTTGCAAATTGTAATGGATTTTTAATTGGTTATTCTGATAGGTTTTTTGCCGGCCGATGAATATGTCTTTTAATAATATAAAGATATGTCGAATTCATATGTTCGCCAATAAGACAGCTATCTTTTTTTCAGGAACAGGCTTGTAAATCTATGCTCATGGCCACATTAGATTGATAATTAATCTCATAGGGCTATACGTCTTTAATACACCACATTGTTTTCCTTTTTTATTCTATCTTTCCGCTACCTATATCACCTCATTTAAAAACAACAACATGAAGAAAATTTTTGCTTTACTGATATGCCTGACCATTATTAACAATGCATTTTCCCAGACAACGCCCAAGGAAAAGAAAATAAAGGAAATGCTGGAACTGGTTGGCTCCGGTAAATTAGGCGTACAGGTGGCACAGCAAATGCTCAACAATTTCCAGGAGCGGTTCACCACTGTGCCGGCAGAATTCTGGGAAAAAATGAAAGCAAGCATTAACGCGGATGATCTGATCAACCTCACCATACCTGTTTATGCGAAGTATTATACAGAAGAAGACCTGGACCAGATTGTCGCTTTCTACAAAACACCAGCTGGTCGTAAAGTGATAGCGGTAACGCCACAGATCGTACAGGAGTCCATGAGCCTGGGCCGTGAGTGGGGACAAAAACTGGGCGAGAAGATCTTAAGTGAGATGAAGGCCAGCGGTTATGATCCAGAGAAAATAGAGAAGTAATAAAAAAACAGTCCGCCGAAAAGCGGGCTGTTTTTTTATCTCCGGATAATACTGTTAAAAATTAGGATCGAAATTGAAGAAGATCGGGTTAGACAGGCCCACCATATTTCCACTCAGCTTCATAGACTCCGGCACCTGCGGATAAGGCGTACCGGGGCCTTCCACCGTTACACGGTAATAAGTTCTGCCCAGGGTAGCCGGTGTATCGGTAAACTCGGCAACCGGGTTTTTACCTGTTACTTTTAAGGTATCGAATTTATTACCATTCTTCACGACATTGATCGTATAGGTCTCTCCCGGAACGGTATTTCCAGTCAGCTGTACACGGAATTTAACAGGCTTACCGGACGGTTTTGTATTATCTCCCATCATCATATCCATTTTACCATCCTGGTCAAGGTCTGCATAGAATTCAACGCGGGGAGCATACGGATTTGCGCTCACAGATACCCTGCCGTTTGTCAATGCATCCACAACCGCCTGGGGTGTTCTCGCAGTAGCATATACCCAGGTGGTAGGTGTACCTACATAGTTGGCCGTTGCCTGCACGCTGTTCTTTGTTGCTTTATCGGGTGTATCAGGCGTACCATGGTGGGCATCACTTCCTCCCCTGCCGGTCAGTTTACGGCCGGAAGAAAGCATATCATCCCATATCATCATAGCGTTGTCATTTTTAGACCAGACTGCGGAGTTCCATACTTCTATAGACTCGATCATATCATAGGAATATCCGAAATGATCTTTACCACTGGGATGATTGGCTGACAGGTGAATGCCTAATTCCTTCTTTACGGCGCCTATTACGATGTCGCGCTGGTCACGGACGTCATACAGGCGCTGATGATCGTATGGTTTAGCTGAGAATACGTTGCCATGTCCGCGAGTGGTGGTCCACTCTGCACCATACAGCAGCAATACTGAATCTGATTTGAATTCAGGATCTGCCCATGTATTATGTGCAACGTCTCCATCCACGTGATTATCGTGGTCTGTTATACAGATATAATCAACACCAGCCGCTTTAGAAAAGGCGATGATCTTTGCAATAGGATTATTGGAAGATTCCTTACTATGCCGGGAATGCAGGTGCAGATCCCCTTTTAACCACACACCACCTTTGAGGCTGGCTACAGGCGGTATGTTATTAAGCTCCATGGGCGCCCATGGACTGGTATGCGTTGACTGCGCCAGCGCAGCATTAGTGAAACCACTGGCCATTGCCACCAGCAACCCGGTACAGGCAACGTGCTTCAGCAACATTCCTTTTCTGTCAATCGTGAACATCATATTAAAATTATTATGGTATGCATTCAAAGCTTAGTCGCATATAGGAAGAAGAACTGACAATCGCGCCGCAAAGGTATATATCCGCGAAAGCCGCGGGTGTTAAATTTAAATCAAGAGATCATTAAATATGATGGCCGGTTTGGTGATTTAACGGCGCATTAGAGGCGTTAACAGTAAATAACAGTCCAGCAAAAGGGTCTGGCATAGTTTTGTCATTATTATAGCTGAAAAGAAGTTTAAACGGACTGCAGACGCTTAACTCAACATTCATCACGCTAATAAACTTCACAACATGAAAGCTTTGAAATATTTCGCTATCACAGCCATACTTATTTCCGGATTAAGCAGCTGCCTGGTTGTCCGCGACAGACCGGGATACTATCATCCCCGTCCTCACTACCATCATCATGGATACGGACATTACAGATATTAACAAAAAGCCCCTCGGTCAGAGGGGCTTTTTGTTAATATCTGTATGATGTCAGGAAACAGAGAGTCCGCCGTCAACAGGTAATATCACTCCTGTCACCCACGTAGAATCAGCTGTTATCAGCATAGCAACATGTGCGACGATATCTGCCACATCGCCTCTTCTCTGTAAAGGAATGGAGGTCCTTTCACTTTCGTGAATGGCCTGAATGATTTCCAGTGGTAGTCCTGCGTTAGCCAGCACTGGTGTATTTGTAGGACCCGGCGCCACTGCATTTACACGGATCCCCAGTGGAGCCAGCTCCAGAGCCCAGGTTTTTGTCAGCATATTAATACCTGCTTTCGCTGCCGCATAAGCGCTGATCTCCGGATATACCTTAATACCATGACTGCTGCTGATATTGATAACATGCCCTTTGGTAGCAGCCAGGAAATCAATACAAGCGGAAGTGAGCAGTGTGGGTGCAATCACATGCGTCCGGTACATCGCCGTCATCGACCCGCTATTTATATCTTTCAGCGGCGTCAGTTCCACATGACCCGCATTATTGATAAGGGCGTCCAGTTTTCCGGCCCAGTTCAGGCGGATAAACTGCACCAGTTTCTGTTCATCACCTTCTACCTGCGTATCATATTCCAATGCAGTCAGTCCCGGCAGCTCATTTGCTAAAGCAGCCAGTTTCTCTTTATTTCGTCCCGTTACTAAAACCTGCCATCCTAAGGAATAAAAATGCCGCGCTATTCCTTCTCCAATACCGGAAGTTCCCCCGGTAATCAAAATGTTCCTATTCATAAACTCACTAATTTTGCGCAAAGGAACGTATCAATCCCGTTTCTATAAAGAGCTTACATCAGGGTAAGTGAGTGGGATCAGGGTTGGTTTTGCCTGCTTACAGGCTTTTTTAAAAACCGATTTTATGGCTTATAACAGAAAAATGACATTAGACTGTAGCACAAACCCCAATGCGGATTGTGCACTGGAAGCTGCATTGTCTATAATAGGCGGAAAATGGAAGCTGAAGATCTACAAGGCGCTAAGGAATGGTGGCAATATCAGGTTCTCAATTATACACAAATCATTGCAGGATATATCTGAAAAAACACTGGCTGCACAACTGCGGGAACTGGAAAACGATGGTATCGTTACCAGGACCAGTTATCCCGAGATACCGCCCCGTGTAGAGTATACACTGACGGAACTGGGTACACAGCTTGAGCCGGTATTCGAATCATTGAATAACTGGGGAAAAGCATATGTGGGCAAGCGTTTTGCCGTGGAGGCAAATGAAGGATTTGAGTAAGGAGAATACCAGCAGATCACTCGTGGTACCGCTGATGTAACTGTCTGAATAGTTCCTCCATCTTTTCATTATTCCTGGCGCTGGCAGGATGAGCTTTGATATCCTGTTGTACATAGCGGATACGGTTATCAGTCAGCGGGTGCGTACTGATAAACTCCGGGACCTTCATCAGGTGGTCCAGTTTCTTTAATTCCTGCATCAGCTTCACCATACCCTGCTGATCTATCTGGTTACGGCGCATCGTTTCAAGACCAGTGATATCTGCCTGTTCCTCATACTTACGGGAATAGGTAAGGCTGTAAACAGCGCTTGCGTTCGAATATAAAGCACCGGCTATACCGCCTACGTCGCTGATCAGTACTGATACCAGCAGACTTGTGCTCATATCACGGCATAATTTACGAACAGAGTGACGGCGGGTAACATGCGCTACTTCATGGGATAACAATGCCGCCAGCTCCTCCTTCGTATGTAGCTTCTTCAATAAGCCGGTATATACCATCACATATCCTCCGGGAAGCGCATAGGCATTCTCTATCCCACTGGGCACTACTGTAAATACAAGAGAATCGGGCGTATCCCACTTCATTTGTGCGGCAAACTTTGTCAGCAGTGCACTACCTGCCGTGTCGATCTTCTCCTGCATACTATTGCGGGCAGCAATACCAATCTCTTTATCGAAAGAGCGGGGTAGCTGATCCACCACCTTGTCGGCCACCCAGGGCAGAATAAAGAAATGAACCGAAAGCAGGATACCGATGAGTATGAGTAGGGCAATAACGCCTACTCTGTAACCACCACGCAGTGCCAGCTCTTGTAAACCGGCACCGCGCGTGTGTTTATAATTTTTAAGGAACGCTTTTACAAAAACCGGGTCATTTACCTCCAGGGTACCAGCCTGTTCACCTGTATAGTTAATACGGATAAAATTGCGGTCGCTTACCTGTATGGAGATCTCGCTAAAGAGCCATTGCAGCTTCTGGGGAGGCATGCCCTCCCGGGTATAATCCAGTAACAGACTTTCGGAGAAAACCTGTACACTGACAGGAATGGCCTTTGCTACCTGGTGATTGTAATACTGTCCCTTATACATATTTCCAATTAGATAATACTCAGATCAAACATATCCACGAGATCCTCGCCTGTTGCATTTCTGTATTCTTCTTCTGTCTGAGCGAGTTCTGACAGCTCGATATCTCCTACTATTTCAACATTTGATAACAGGAATTCTATTGTACGTGTCTGCACCCATGCAAAAGCGATACCGAATGTAAACATAAGGAGGATAAAATTCACAATCATCAGTCCGGCGAAATTACTACCGGAAGCGGTAGAGCGGAAGGTGAAAGTTTTGTCATCCTGAACCAGACGCAGGTTATCAACATAATAACGGAAGATGTCAGCCTGCCACCAGAAAGAATAGATTCCCAATGTAACAAGAGACAGGAAATACCCTTTCAGGTTCATGATGAAGAAGTCGCCGCCATTACCATTATAACGGAATTCGCCACTGCCAAAGCGGATATTACTCAGCAGGTAATTACGGATGTTGATAGCTGCCCAGGCACCGTAAAGCCCCAGGGTAACGATCGTCAGGCCTATCTCCTTCAGGAACAGCTTCATAAATGTCTTTCTGTCACCACGGTAACCGAAACGGATACCTCTCCAGGATGTTCTGGACCAGTGGTAACGGTTTGCACCGTGGATAGCTGCCGGCACGACGAAGGCCAGGAATGCCAGGTAAAACAGGATTCCCACGAAAGGCACTTTAAAGTAGGCAGAGACTTTCACGAGAATGATCACTGCAACGAAAAGCCCCATAGCTTTCAGAAATCCTTTGAACATTTCTTTACCCGTACCATTCCAGGCAAGACGGGAGCCATCCAGCTCAGTGGATGAGTAGAGATATTGCAATTTCTTCGCTTTTGCCCAGGGATAATACAGGCCGAGTGTGATAGTTGTCAGCAGCCAGTTTAAAATCAGAATGCCAAAATAAGTACCTCCGTCACCGTGAAATGTCAATGCGGGGTTTTTAATTACAGAGCCCGATGGGCTGTACTGTTGTTCCATGTTTAGGGGATTTAGGTATATAGGTTTATAATTAATAACAACAAATATATTAAATACTTTTATATTAATCTTAACATAGTGCCCAAAACAACAAAACACCTTTTCGGTTGTTTTTGAAGCAGTTATGACAAAATCTATTAACTTCATTACATGAAACCATCCTTGTTAATACTCCATGGCGCCATTGGCGCATCCCGTCAGTTAAGAGCAATCGCAACGCAACTGTCAACACGGTACGAAGTACATCTCTTTGATTTTCCTGGTCATGGCGGGAAGGAACTGCCTGCAGGGCCATTTTCCATTAAACTCTTTGCAGAAGCTGCACTGGAGTATATACAGGCGCATCGCCTTCAGCAGCCGACCATCTTTGGCTATAGTATGGGAGGTTATGTGGCCATGTACCTGGCGAAACATCATCCCCAACTGATAGCCAGGATCATAACCCTGGGCACCAAATTTCACTGGGATGAGGCTACAGCCGCCAGAGAGATCAAAATGCTGGACACAGCTGCAATAAGTGCAAAAGTACCCGATTTTGCGGCTATACTGGCCGATATGCATGCCCCGAACGACTGGAAAGAGGTACTGCAACGTACTGCAGATATGCTAACGGAAATGGGTAAGGACAATCCGCTGAAACCTGATGATTATAAAAACATACAGACTTCCTCTCTTATTATGCTGGGCGACAGGGATAAAATGGTCTCCTTCGAAGAAACGCTCGCTACCTATAAAGCCCTGCCCGATGCGAAGATGGCTGTATTGCCTGGTACCCCGCACCCGGTGGATAAAGTAGCGCCCTCATTACTGGCCTTTTTCCTCAGTTAAACCACTATTTTACTTTTCTATCCCGATTGTGAAAGTATCTTCCGGCGAAGCAATAACATCAACGCCCGATGTATTATTATGAGACACCGGATAATAGTTACCAGTCAGGGTCAAACCCTTATCTGTCTTCTCCAGCGTGATCTTCAGGAAACCATGCTTGTCATCGCAATAACTTTGCAGCTCCACATTATCAAACAGCGGGTTTTCGTTGGTAAAGCGATTGTCATCCAACGACGCTATTGCATGCAGTTCATCATATCCTCCACCACCGGCAACGATAAAACATACAGGTCTGCCTTCAGGATAGTTTCTTTTAAAACGTTGATAATTGTGCACATGACCACTGAAAACAATGTCCGGCCTCACTCCCGTTTCCGCAAACACAGACTCCAGCAGTGTGATCATAGGGATACTGGATCCATGGTTCACATCTG
Source organism: Chitinophaga filiformis (assembly GCF_900102545.1). GTDB lineage: Bacteria > Bacteroidota > Bacteroidia > Chitinophagales > Chitinophagaceae > Chitinophaga > Chitinophaga filiformis. The sequence continues at coordinate 1,346,607 of NZ_FNBN01000002.1, forward strand.
AAGAATAAGGTGCATGATGTATACATAGTATCAATGCCTTCTCCGGCCGTTCCTGGTCAGCTGCTTTCAGCTCTTCTTTCAGCCAGTTCATTTGTTCTTCAGTAACGATCCCGAATTTGGGCACATTACTGTGCATACCGATGATATTGGCCAGTGGGGTATTCAACGTCCAGTATACATTGGGCTGCACCATACTTTTCCTTTCTGATCCTCCGCTGAAAGCAACAGTATGAGGGGCCGTATCGCAAAATACGGTCATGAAGGCATCGAGACTGTTATAAGGAGCCGCATCGGGATTGATATCACTGTCATGATTGCCTGCTATGGCAAAGATGGGCGCGGGATAATTTTTATAAGGATCAAAGAATTGGCGCTGGTACTGCGACGCTTCTCCGTGGTTGTATACTACATCTCCGAGATGATAAAGAAAGTGTGGCTGGTCGCCGGTGTGCTGATACTGCCTCACCATCTGTCCCACTACTTTTTCCTGGAAATCCGGGCTACGCAGGCTGCCCGTATCTCCTACCATGTGAAATGTTATTTTATCATTACTGATGTCTGGAATGACACGCTGTATAGGTAAACGGTAAGGATAAGTACCACTTGGTATCGGTAGTGCTCTGAATTTGTAGGAATCGTCCGGCTGGTCTTTCTTTAGCACAGGTGTTTTATATCTCATGACAATAGCAATAGTACGGAGTAAAGATAAGTGTTAAAACGACTACTAGGTAGTGCTATGATTTAAAGCCCGGTACAGCAACAAATGGTGCAATAATTCACAGAAGCGGTCATTAAGCTGTCTATTACCTGCTACAAAGGCACTGTCAGCCACAGATGGGCCTTCTTTTCCGGCGTGGTACACTACTTGTTACTCCAGTATCGGGCAACAATTCATGTAGGTTCTGATCTTTTAAACAATACATACAGCATGACGGGATTATCACCATGGGCGGCAACTTCTATGAAGGAACTTGCAGGGAGTAATGGTTCCTTATTTTCAAAAAATATCGGACAATATTGCTTTTATGGTCATTCCGGAGAAGATTCGCTTTGGATAACCGCTGCATTTAATGAGAAAATCAAAATTGCGTTCCGGACGGCATACTCACCTGATGGCCCTGTCATCAATAATATTACCAGGGAAGACAATCGTATTTTTTGTTCGCTGACCTCCCAGACGGGTCACTTTGAAGTGGAAATACAATTCCCAGATAATGAAAAGCCTGTGTTGCGCTATACAGTTCGTTTTCAGGCAGCTGCAGCCATGGCGGTGCCCTTCTGGCCAAGGGATATTCTCATCATCAGTGAAGACGGCAGCCAGGAGCATGAAGGAGAAATTTACATCCCCCAGGTCGGGATGCGCAGTGGTTTAATATACGCGGGAATAACAAAGCCGGAAAGTGGTTCTTTTCTATATCTTCAAAACTTTTCTGCGCTGAACGATTACTTCAGCACCACCATGACCAGTCCGGCAGACACTGTTGGCGGTACCTGGCCGGAACTGGGCTTTTCTTTGCCACCTACGAAAGATAAACTGCTGCCGCCTGACAGGATGATCACAATTGCTGATGCTTTTATTGCTTTTGATCCTGTTCTTCCCGACAACCAGTTTACTATTGCCAGACAGTTCATTGACCGGCTGGCAGATCTGTATATTCATCTGCCACGGCCAGCTGTGGCTTATCACGATTACCGGGATGTCCTCAACAGGTCTCTGAAAGACATTGAAACCACCCCTGGCTGCTGGTGCTATCACGGCGGTAAATCCTATCTCAACGCTTATGTGAGTGATTATAAGAATCCACCTGAGGTAATGGTACAACTGGCTGTCTTACTGCCATTACTGGACTATGCAGCCTGGCTGGGAAAAGATCTTCCCTTAATGGGACAATTAAAAGATGTGCTCTGGGAATTTTATGATAAGGATAAAGGTTTTTTGCGCCGTTGGCTCCCCCTCGTCGATTCCATGCTGGATGGCTCAGAGCCTCATAAGGTGCCTGATGTAATGGATTCCTGGTATCTCTATCATCCCTTGCTCAATCTGTCCCGGATGGCATTAGCAGGCGATGATACAGCTAAGGATTTATTCCTCAAGTCACTGGAGTTCTCAATAAAAGTGGCTCGTCACTTCAATTACCGCTGGCCGGTCTTTTACAATGTGAACACATTGGAAGTGATCAAGGAAGAAACCGCTCCTGGCGAAGGTGGAGAAAAAGACGTGGCTGGCATCTATGCGCATGTAATGCTGCAAGCCTGGGAACTGACCGGCGATAAACGTTATTTTGAGGAGGCAGAAAAGGCGGCTCAGAGCCTTACGGCTTACGGGTTTAAAATAATGTACCAGTCGAACAACACTGCCTTTTCTACCGGCGCTATGTTGCGCTTATACAACGAAACAAAAAATGAACTGTATCTTAACCTGAGCTATCTCTTCTTTGCCAACCTCTTTGCAAACGTAGCCTTATGGCAATGCGACTATGGCAACCTCAAACATTTTCCGCTGTTCTTTGCGCTTTTCCCGTTAACGAACGCCCCTTACATTGCAGTCTATGAAGAACAGGAATGTTTCGCCGCGTTTCATAATTTTCTCGCCCTTGCCAACGACACGCCATTACTGCGTTCAGCAGCACTATTGATAGCTGAGTTTATCAGGCATTTTGTTTCCCGCGCTGTACATTATTGCCCTCCGGTATTACCAAAGGAAATGCTTTCAGAAGAAGCCAAAACAGGGGAAATAGCCCCTCATCTATGGGTTGCCCTGGAAGACATTCATGACGGGTGGGAAAAATCGGGCGTGGTAGGACAGGAAGTATATGGCGCAGGGCTTGCTTTCGGAATAGTGCCGCGACATTATTTTAAGTCGCAGGAGGGAGACTTTATGATATTCGTTGATTATCCAACGGCAGACCGCAGCATGGGAAATCCGATAAAATTGAAAGTACTTGGTGATAAAACGCTACAATGCCGCCTCCGCATATTAAGTTTAAACGGGCAACCGCTCACAGGCTTTACCGTTAGAGCAGGAACAGATCAACAGCTTATCAGCAGTGAAATGACAAGCGAAGGGCATCTGGAATATATTATTTACGGAGATCAGGTTATTGAAATAAACAAGCAAAAATGATGATTATGACACAACAGACATATGCAGATTACCTCACGAAAAATATCAGCAACAAATCCATCCTGGTTACAGGGGGTACCGCCGGCATTGGCCGCGCAACAAGTCTGATGCTGGCCTCCGCAGGAGCGAATGTCCTGCTTACCGGACAGGATCAGGCACACCTGGAAGACACCCTGAAAGATGCGGGAAAAATGGGTGTTGGAGACAGGATCAAGGGTATCATTACCGATATATCCACTGCTCAGGGCATCACAAAGATCTTTAGCGAAGTGGATAGCCGTTTTGGCAATCTGGACGTGTTGATCAACAACGCAGCACTGGCATATCAAAGTATATCAGAAGGTAATTATGAAGAATGGGAACATATCATTAAAACCAACCTCTTAGGTTATCTGGCCTGCAGCAACCAGGCTATACAAAGAATGAAACCGCGGAAAGCTGGTCATATCATCAATATTGGCTCTATGAGTGCTGATGTCAGGGAGAAAAACAGCTCAGTATATGTGGCCACTAAATCGGGTATACAAGGCTTTTCGGCAAGTCTTCGAAAGGAAGTCAATGAATCGGGTATAAAAGTTTCGTTGATAGAACCTGGAGCAGTGGGAACTGATATGCAGCCGTCCACACCGGAAGAACAACGGGAGAAAGAAAAAAAACTTGAAATGTTACAGGCAGAAGATATTGCCTATGCTGTATTGTATTGCCTGGCCCAACCTCTTCGCTGCGATATCGTAGAGTTGAAAATACGTCCGCATCTACAGCTGATATGAGTATAAGTTATAGTAACAGGAAACCCACGAATAGCTTTGTATGAGTGGTTTCCTGTTACTTTTTTTTTAATAGTGTCCTCTTATCTTACTATGGATCTGTTCATCGTACAACTTCCTCAGTTGTGTATGAACAGCAGCAGATAATGGTTGCAGGCCTGAAGCTGCTACATTACCATTCACCTGGCTGATCTTTGAAGCACCTGGAATAACAGTCGTTACTTCCGGATGATCCAATATCCAGCGGATGGCCCACTCCGCCATACGCTCGTCAGGTAATAATGTCCTGATGCTGTTTGCCAGCCCCACTCCTTCCCTGAATTCAAGGCCGGAAAAAGTCTCTCCTGTATTAAAAGCCTCTCCGTTCGCATTATAATTGCGATGATCTTTATCTCCGAAAACCGTATCCTCCTTAAACTTCCCGCTCAGCAGGCCACTTGCAAGCGGTACACGTATGATCAGGGCTACTCCCCTCTCTTTTGCTTTCGCAAAAACCTCTTCTGCCACATGCTGTCTGAACAGGTTAAAAATGATCTGTAATGAGGCCAGACCTTCCTGTTCCAGGCAGATCAACGCTTCTTCTGAGGTCTCTACACTGGCGCCGAAATAACGGATCAGTCCTTCCTGCTGCAATTTCCGCAGATGATCAAATACTTTCCCTGAGCGCATTTCAGCTGTCGGGATACAATGCAGCTGTTCGAGAAACAGCTGGGAAAGTCCCAGGTGTTGCAGCGACTCCTCTGCATGACGCTTCATGGCATCATAGGTAAAGTTCTGCGGCCAGCCATTACCAGCATCCCCTCTGCGTCCCAATTTAGTAGCAACGAAGAATTCCTTTTTTGATGATTGCAGGAATTTACCAATGATGCTTTCACTTACACCCATCCCATATACATCCGCAGTATCTATAAAATTGCCGCCGGCATCCGCATATGCCTGTAGTATGCTGATCGCTTCTTCCTCATTAATATTTCCCCAGTCGGCACTTCCCAATTGCCAGGTGCCAAGCCCTACTTCTGCAACCTGTACGTCTTTAAATGGTCTGTAGTTCATAACTTATAAACGATTTGTAAATGATCTTTGCAAATTAATCTATGAAACCTTCCTGCTGTAATTTATTCATAATGGCGATCACACCAGGCGCCTGTGCCTCCTGCCCGGAATAATCGGCTACGGAGAAGAACCGTACCTCTCCAATTTCTGCCGCAGGTTCAGGTACGATATCGCGGTGCAGCCAGTAACAGTCCTGCTCCATAATGATGCCTTCTTTTTCTCCAAAAGCCGGCGCCGTAATATGTGTGTAGTACACGAGCTCCTGTTCTGTCATGCTGACATTCAGCTCCTCCGCTATTTCTCTGCATAAGGCCTGGGTTTCAGACTCTCCTGCATCTACTTTGCCGCCGGGTAAATAAAAACATTGTTTATTCCTGCTGTAAGCCAGTAAAAGTTTCCGTTGCTGAACTGATAAAAGCCCAACTGTTTTAAGCACCGCCATTTGTATGAATAATAATCAGGTTCCCTGCCCGTTCAGCAATTGCTTCACCACATGTTTATAGTTCTTTCCCAGTGGTAACTGCTTGCCATTCTTCAGGCTAATGATATTTCCCTCAATATAGCGCACAAATTTCTTATTGAGGATATAAGATTTATGAATGCGGATGAAGGTATCTGCAGGCAACTGGCTTTCAAAGCTGCTCAATGTTCTTTGTGTAAGCAGGAAGCGTTGTTCATCCCATACTTTCACATAGTTGCCCAGGCTTTCCAGGTAGTATACATCATCAAGGTTAAGCAGGATCTGTTTCTTGTCAGATTTAATATAGATCGTTTCGGGGGTAGCAGGTGTAACCGGAGGTGTTAGCGGCGCCGTTGTAGCAGCCTGTTGTCTCAAAGTGTAGTCGGCCAATGCCCGGTTGACCGCCTTCAGGAAGCGTTCAAAGCGGAAGGGCTTCAGCAGGTAGTCGCATACATCCAGATCAAAGCTTTCCAGGGCATGCTCTTCATAAGCAGAGGTGATGATAACAAGTGGGCGTTGCTGTAATGTTCTCAGGAAGTCCAGTCCATTCAGCTTAGGCATGCGTACATCCAGGAAGATAAGATCAATGGCCTGCCTGTTCAGGAAGTCAGGTACTTCAGTAGCCCGGTAACATTGACCGCAGTTCTCCAGGAAGGGAACATCCTCCATATAGCGCAGAATGATATCATGTGCCAGTGGCTCATCATCCACTATTAAACATCGTAAGCTCATGAGAGGTCCAGTTGCATTTCAGCCTTAAATGTATGATTTTTTACAGCGGTTTTCAGCACATGCCGGTCCGGGTATAACAGCGCCAGCCGCTTCTGCAGGTTATCCAGTCCTATGCCTGTGTTGCCTGTAGTGCCGGGTTCGAAAGAATTCTCACAGCTGAAATACAGTTGCCGGTCAGTACAGGTCAGCTGCACGTGCAGGAACGCCGGACCATCTGCCGGCTCTATGCCATGCTTAAAGGCATTCTCTATAAAAACGATCAGCAGCATAGGCGCTACGGGTTGTGCTTCATTGCCGATATTTCGGGTGAACTGCAGGTCCAGCTGCATTTTCAAACGGATCTGCTGTAGCTGCATATAGTCGTTGATATACTTTATTTCCTCCCGGATAGGAACTGTGGCTTCATTGCCTTTGTAGATCACATAACGCATCAGCTCTGACAACTGCAGGATGCTTTCCGGGGTTTGTTTGGACTGTTGCAGGCTTAGTGCATACAGGTTATTCAGGGTATTAAAGAAGAAATGAGGGTCCAGTTGCTGTTTTAAAAGATCCAGCTCTGCACGGGTCTTTTCTTTTTCCAGTGATACGATACGGTTGTTTTGCTTCGCCCATTGCAGGGCCAGTACAACAGGCAGGGTGAGGAATATAACTGCTAATCCGCCAAAGGCATTCTCCAATAAAAACGGATTCCCTGAAAAGATCCCGCCCAACAGTTTATTGATGGGTAATAAAGCTAATAATTGTCCCAGCATCGGATAAAGAAAAGCCATCGCTGCGAACACGCTCATTACATAGAATACAATACCCTTTTGCTTCAGCACCTTCCCCACCAGGAAACGGCTATTGATATAATACAACAGGTAGCCACAGAGATACATAAACATGAACTGGGCAATAAAACTAAAAAAGGTACCTGGCCTTGTAATTATCTTATACAAGTCAAACTCATAGCCGATCAATAGTTGCTCCTTTGTATGATAGCGCGGATTATCCATGCTGGACACTGCCATAGCTGACAAAGTAACTGCAATAAGCAACAGACTGACCAGCACAGCCTTATCGAGACTGATCTTATTTACCCATCCCACATGGCGCCCCCTTTGCTGATAGTAGATACGCGCTGACAATACCAATTCCAGTGAGATACAACAGATAGCGCCCGTCACAAAAGAACCCACCGGACGCTCACCCGGCCTTAAAACAATACACAAAGCGGTAACAAGCGGCAAACAAACACCGTAGCAGAGTAACCAGTACAAAAGATACTGTTTACTTGTCAGCTGCTGCAGCCATCGCATTCTATTCCAGGAAAATACAAGTGCAGGTATTTGTATGATGGCCGATATACCGACGTGCATAAAGAACTCCTTCCAGTTTACCGGCTGCACTTCCAGGATGCTGATCCAAATCAGCATGCCACCAAACAACCAGACATCCAGACGGTTGACCAGCCAACCTTGTCTTTTAGTTAATTCATTCATAGTACTAAAACAAATAAAAGAACGCTTATTCACTCACCTGCACAAATATTAATGACGAAAGCAGTGTTTTTCGTGATGTACGTCGCCCATAACCGATATAAGCAGATAACAGTCGTTTGTCATCTCCCCTAGTGCTTTCCTCATCTATAGTTGATCAGGCTATAGTTGCGAGCTAGTTTGCATGCATATTCACTATCTATGCACAGACTACAAATAAAACATCTCACTAAAAGTTACGGCAATAATATCAAAGCGCTGGACGACATCTCACTGGATATCTCCAATGGTATGTTTGGATTACTTGGTCCCAATGGCGCAGGCAAATCCTCCTTGATGCGCACACTGGCTACCTTGCAGCTACCTGACAGCGGACAGGTATTATTCGACGACAGAGATATCCATCAATATCCACAGGAACTACGAAGCCAGCTGGGATATCTGCCCCAGGACTTCGGCGTTTATCCTAAAATATCAGCAATGGCCTTACTGGATCATTTTGCCGTGCTGAAAGGATTGTTAAACAAGGCAGAAAGAAAAGAGCAGGTACTGGCCCTTTTACATCAGACCAATCTCTATACAGTCAGAAAGCAGGCGGTCGGTACCTTCTCAGGTGGAATGCGGCAAAGGTTTGGTATTGCACAGGCATTACTGGGGGCGCCTCAGCTAATCATTGTAGATGAACCTACCGCCGGTCTGGATCCACAGGAGCGTAACCGCTTCCATGACCTGCTCAGTGAGATCGGAGAACAGGTGGTTGTATTGCTCTCCACGCATATTGTGGAAGATGTACATGACCTTTGTCCTGAGATGGCCGTATTGGCCCATGGAAAGGTTATTTTAAAGGGAAAGCCAGCAAGACTGACTGATGATCTTGAAGGACAGATCTGGCGGAAAACGGTCTCTAAAGACGCCCTGCGGCATTACCAGGCACACTTCAATATTATTTCCACCCGCAGGATAGCGGGCAGCATACAATTGCATGTACTTGCCGGTGAATGTCCCGATCAGGGATTCGAGCCATTCCATCCTGGTCTGGAAGACGTTTATTTCTCTGCATTATTTGGAGCCCAACGCTCCGGAAAGGAGGGTGCTGTATGTTAAGTGCCTTGTTTGGATTTGAAATACGCTACCATTTCCGGCAGCTTACCTTTCGAATAGCTGTCCTGCTGTTCCTTGGACTGGGATTATTGGGTGTGCATGGCAACTTTGGCGGCAGTGAAGTACACGCCAATGCCCCTTATGTCATTACCTATATTATCAGCATCCTTTCCCTTTTCTCTATTTTTGTCAGCACCTTATTCTGTGCGAATGTGGTCTTAAGAGATACTACCTACGGGATGGATGCTGTATTATTTACAACAGCGGTAAGGCGACTTCCTTATTTCAGCGTACGTTTCCTGGGATTGGTACTGGCTGTATTGCTGATACTCTGCGCTTCCATCGTTGGGATGCTGGTGGGTGCTTTATTTGCGGATAGTTCCCAACTTGGCGCCTTCGGTCCCGTTTACTTTATTCAGCCACTGCTTGTTTTTGGATTACCGAATATCCTGTTCGTTTGCAGTATCATCTTCTGCACAGCGGTATTAACCAGAGACGTTCGCGCTACTTATGCTGCTGGTGTGCTGCTATACAATTTGTATATGGCCAGCGCCATTCTTGGCAACTCTCCATTTTTCGCCACTTCAGCACTGAAGACAAGTACGCCCGGCCTCCTACCGCTATTAAGTGATCCATTCGGATTGTCTATCTTCTTCGGAGACACCCGTTCATGGTCAGTAGTACAGCGAAATCAGCAGGTATTTCCTTTTGGCGGAGCCTTACTGCTGAACCGCCTGCTGTGGACTGCATGCTCATGTTTGTTGCTGGTTATTAGCTACAGATATTTTGCATTCCGTTTACAAGTCGCCAGGAAGACCACGCGCCCCGGAATAGAAGAGGAAAAGGATCCTGCGATGCATTACAGTCAGCGACAAGTGTATCCTGAGGGTTTCTCCTACGCCTGGAACAGCTTTTGCTCGCAACTCAGACTGGAAACAACATCGGTGTTCAAACACATCCCTTTCCTGCTGATGGTAGCAATGTGGATCTTTATTTTCTCTGTCGAAACGAAAGATTCACTGTTGAACGGCGTATATGGTATTCAACTCTATCCAGCCACTAATATCATTGTCGAATCACTGCTGCCGGTACGTCCTGCCATGTTGCTGATCATCTTTTATGCGGCTGAACTGTCAACCCGTGAACGCAGTACCAATACACAGTCATTGTTGTATAGCACACCTGTTTCCGGTACCATGATCTGGGCTGCAAAATGTAGTACACTGGCACTATTGATTGCAATACTGATCACCGCCAATATTGCTATAGGATTGGTGATGCAGATCAGTAAAGGTTACTGGCATATTGACCTGCCCCTGTATATTTCATTATATTATTACAGCGGATTTCCCTTGTTACTGTTTGCCGTCTTCACACTCTTCATTCATACATTAACACCTAACAAATACCTGGGCATGCTGCTGAACTTATTCGTAGCAGCTATTATCATATTCGGCCGCCAGTTTGGAATAGAGCATTACCTCTTACGTTACGCCCAGACACCCCGTATGAGCTGTTCTGCTATGAGTGGTTTCGGATATTATGCCCATGCATTCAACTGGTACATGTTGTACTGGTCGGCGTTCGCGGCTCTGCTTTCATTGCTGACTGTCGGCCTTTGGCAACGAAGCCGGTATATCACCGGCAGATGGCGGCAGCTGAGAGTCAAACCGGTATGGCTGGTACCGTTGACTGTTTTCCTGGCCACAGGCGCTTTCATTTATTACAAAACCAATATTGAAGGAGGATATAAAAACAGTAAGGTCCGGCTGAACTGGCAGGCACGTTATGAACAACAATACAGACCATTGGCCAATCTTCCGCAGCCGGTTATTACTGCCGTAAAAACAAATGTAGACCTGTATCCCGAAGCGGGAAAATATGCGGTAAAAGGTACCTTCAAACTCAGCAATGCGTCTCCTGTTCCCATTTCAAAGATCTGGGTAAGCACGGATCCGGAGGTGACATCCTGTAGTATTTATTTACCGGGAGTAGCCCATGCAACACACGACAAAACATTCAATCAACACCTGTATGAGTTAACAACACCCTTATTGCCTGGCGCAACAACCACCATGCAATTTTCAATAGAAGTGGTCCGCTCAGGCTTTACCCCGTTCAATAGCGAACACACCGTTACCAGCAACGGTACTTATATTGAGCTGGAAAAATATCTTCCCTTACTGGGGTATAACGACGGGTTTGAGATCAATGATCGAGCCATCCGCAAGGCAAACGGACTCCCGGAGCAAACGCGGCCCCTACCTGTAGACAGTACTTATCATCTCATCGGTTTCGAAACTACGGTTTCCACTACCCGCGGACAGTATGTTGTGACTACGGGCGTCCTCCAAAAGTCCTGGTCAGCCAATAATCGTCAATACTTCCACTATAAAACAAGCAGCCCTGTCAACTACATGTTTGCCCTCAGCAGTGCCAGGTATGAGATAAAGAAAGAAACCTATAAAGGTGTGGAGTTCAGCATTCTCTTTCACCCCGGACAAACAGCCAATCTCCCTGTTATCATGCAGGCTATGAAAGATGCAATAGACTATTGCTCACAACACTTCGGCCCTTACCCCCATAAGCAGCTGGTACTCGCCGAGCTACCGCAATACAAAGGAGCTGCTACAGCTTACCCGGGAGTAGTCTTCGGCGCTGAAAACATCTGTTTCCAAAGCGATTTTAGCGATAGCAATAAGGTCAACCAGGCCTATGGTATCATTGCTCACGAAGTGGCGCATCAATGGTGGGCGAACAAACTCTCACCGGTATTTCAACCCGGCGCTGCACTGCTGACTGAGACGCTTGCACAATACACAGAAGCGATGCTGATTGAGCATGCTTTCGGTAAGACGTTCATGCGCGATTACCTGCGTACCGAAAACCAACTGTACTTCTCCCTCAGCGGTACTGACGAGCGGGAACTACCTTTGGTCAGTACAAACGGACAGCCATTCGTGCATTATCAGAAAGGTAGTCTGGCGATGTATGCACTGAAAGAAGCATTAGGAGAAGAGCAAATGAATAAGGCTCTTCACCGGCTGCTGGACAAACATGCTTATCCGGGTGTAAAAGCTACTGCCAATGATCTGATGAATGAGTTATGCCAGGATGCGTCTGAAAGTGAAATAAGGCTCATTAAAGATTGGATGGAACGGGTGGTCGTCTACTCATTGAAAGTCGAGGTATTGTCCTGTAAACGACTGCCAAACGGGCAATACAAGTTGCAATTAAATGTGCATATAAATAAAACAGACCGGAACAATAACCACTCACTCCCTCCGGATGAAAACATAGACATTGCCGTCTTTGATATCCCCTCCGGAGCGCTCGATGGTCACAGTACTCCCATATACCTGCAAAAGCATCATTTTTCCGGAAACCTGACCAGTCTAAGCCTTACAGTAAATAAATTGCCTGAAACGGTCGCTATTGATCCTTATTGTTATATGCCAGATGCGAATCAATCAGACAATCTGGTAACGGTAAAATAAAATACAAAACCGGCCATCTCATATGTTTGTAAACACAGGAGATGGCCGGCTCATATCTGCATATTATCTTATCAGGGTAAATGCCCCTTTCTGCATCAGTGCTGCCTGCTCCTGACCATAGAAACTATAGGTAACAATATAAACATACGCTCCTGCCGGTTGTAACTGGCCCTTAAACTTGCCATCCCAATGCACAGACACATTATTGGATGCAAACACCTGTTGCCCCCAGCGGTTAAAGATCTGGATATTGTATACTGCCACACCTCTCGACTTTACGACAAACCGGTCATTCACACCATCTCCATTCGGTGTAAAAGCAGTAGGAACATACAGTGAATTGTTAAAGGTGACAAACACCGTTACCATATCTGTTTTACTACAATTTTTATCTGTCGTTGTTACGGTATAAGTCGTAGTCTGTCGCGGCGTCGCTATAGGATCAGCACAACTAACGCAACTCAGGTCAGTTGCCGGCGTCCAGGTATAATCAATCGCATTGACAGCATGCAGTTGTACCGACTGACCGATATTAATGGTCGTATCACTATTGATGATATTTACCGGTGGAAGTATAATATTATCAAGTATAACGGTAGATTGCTGTGCGCAATTGCGCTGATCAGTTACTGACAGCCCATATGCGCCTGCCTGTAAACCGGTGATATCAGCACTGGTTCCAACATTATCCCAGTAGTAAGTATAAGGCGGTGTTCCACCTATTGCAACCGCAATGACCTCCCCGTTTCGCTCGCCGCAATATTCATCTGCTTTGTTATACGTCAGTTTTAGTTCAGCTGGTCCGGTCAGATTAACCGGCACATCCACATTACAGGAGGTATTGCGTACACTCACCACATAACTGCCGGCAGATAAACCGCTGAAATCAGGGCTTGGCTGATAACCTCCTCTCTGTAATGCATATTCAAAAGGGCCGGTGCCATTGTTCACCTGTATAGTAATTCCGCCATCTGCATCTCCATAACAGGTAGGCGGTGTTGTTGTTGCACTTACATCCAATGTTATTGTGAGATCATTCTTCACTTCCGCAAGACGGGACAAGCGGCAACCGCCATTATCCTCCACTAGTATAGTATACGATCCGATATCCAGGTTATCAAATACGTTGTTATTTCCATTATTGGTACTACCGATATAGTATGTATAAGGGGCAGCGCCACCGGTCGCAGTTACGTCAATTTTACCCTTCGCATTTATACAGGAAACGTCCGTCACTGTCGCAGCCATGTTCAATACCGGAGCGGGATTGACCCTTACATCGCTAGTTACCGTACAACCTGTATTATCCCTCGCCTGTATACTATACAGTCCGGCATCCAGGTTATCAAATACGTTATTGTTTCCATTGTCGGTACTGCCATTATAATATGTATAGGGAGCGGTTCCGCCAGTCACGGTTACTTCAATTTTACCCTTCGGATCTGCACAGGTAACATCCGTCACTGTCGCTGTCATATTCAATACCGGGGCTGCATTGATCCTTACATTATTAGTTACCGCACAACCTGCATCGTCTCTCACCTGTATACTATACAGTCCGGCATCCAGGTTATCAAATACATTGTTGTTTCCATTGTCGGTACTGCCATTGTAGTATGTATAAGGAGCAATTCCACCGGTCGCTGTTACTTCTATTTTACCCTTCGGATTCGTACAGGTAATATCAGTCGCCGTTACCGTCATATTCAGCATCGTGCCAATATTGACTGTTACATCGTCAGTTGCGGTACAACCTCCGTTGCTTACTTCCACCGTGTAAGTGCCGGCGCCGCTTACAGTGATCTGTTGGGTCGTCTCACCTGTACTCCACTTATAGCTACTGAAACCGCTACCTGCATCTAATACCGCTGTGCCACCCACACACAGGCTCCGATCAGGTCCCAGATTTACCACCGGTGGATCAAGTACGACAATAGTCCTGCAATAAGTGGCTTGTGTAGTCAGCGATTCATCCATCAAAAGATTCATCGTATACGTTCCTGGCGTGTTATAACTAACATCCGGCGGATCTTTTAACGTAGAGGAAGCGATACTGGAGCTGTTGCAGCTATTAAATACAAACCGTGATAAGGTATTACTGGTAGCGTTGGTGATGAAAGCATACAGGTCGTTGCCTTCTCTGAAGATCGGGGAAATAGAATGCGGGAAACTGAAGTTACCACCAGCGTTCAACGCTGTAGCTGTGAAATTGCTGGTAATCCCCCCTGTAAAATCTATACGGGTCAGGTCGGAAGAGCCGGCAGATACCACCAGACCAAAGATCTTTCCACAATCATGGATGATGGAAATATCCCTCGGCCCGTTAATAATACCACCTCCATCGCCCAGGTTCACACCTGTAGGTGTGTTGGCAAGAGAGCTACCAAAGTCAAGCCGGGTGATTGTATTACTTCCCTGATTCGTTACAAACACATACCAGTTGCCGTTATCCTGTGTGGCAAAAATTCCTGTTGGACTATTCAGGTTGCCCAGGTTCCCCAGGTTAACTGCTGTAGGCATATTACCCACAGAATTACCAAAATCAAATCGTGTAATGGTATGATTCAGAATATTTACGGCAAAACCATACCAGTTACTACCCTCCTGTGTAATGTACAGGTCATGCGGATAATCCATATTGCCCATACTCCCCCAGTTGGTCGGCACAGGCGGATTAGCCAGAGATGAACCAAAATCCACCTTCACAATGCGGGGCGATATCTCAGAAGTTCCTCCCACCACAATCACATGCCAGCCATTGATATCCTGGATCACCTGTACCCCCTCTGTATGATTGGGGATAACGCCTCCCAGGTTACCAAAGTTGTCTGAAGAGGGCGCATTCAGGAAACTGTTGCCGAAGTTATACCGGATCAGCTGACCTGTATTATTGGTAATAAAGGCGTAATAATTATTCCCGTCCTTCGCCATAGACAGATAAGTAGGCACATTCAGGTTGCCGTTGACGTTGCCCAGGTTAGACACAACAGGCGTGCTGAACAGGTTACCCGAACAGAAGTTCCAGAAATAAGTGCTTCCTCCGGTAGAGGTGTTCTGAATTTTGATAGGAGTGTTCACACAGACAGTATCCGGGATATTAAAACTTGCCATCGGAGGTGGAGGGATTACGATCATATTCACCTCTACAGGACGCGACAGCCAGCAACCAGCATTGTCTGCCACCAGTATAGTATATCCGCCTACATCCAGGTTATCAAATACATTGTTTCCATGACTGTTACCGTCGATATAGTATGCATAAGGAGCCGCCCCGCCAGTCACCGTTACTTCAATTTTGCCCTTGGGATTCAAACTGGTGGCATCCGTCACGGTGGTTGTCATAGCCAGTACCTGGTTAGTACTGATCGTTATATCGTCGGTTGCCGTACAACCTCCATTGCTCACTTCCACCTGGTAAGTACCGGCAGCGTTTACAGTGATCTGTTGGGTAGTCTCACCTGTACTCCATTTGTAGCTGCTGAAACCACTACCTGCATCCAATACAGTCTTACCACCTTCGCAAATGCTCCGGTCAGGTCCCAGATTCACCACCGGTGGATTCAGTACTACAATGCTCCGGCAGTAAGTGGTCTGTGTAGCCAATGCCTCATCCATCAGCAGATTAATGGTATAGGTCCCTGGTGTGTTATAAGCAACATCCGGCGGATCTTTTACCGTGGATGATGCGATGCTGGAACTGTTACAACTATTAAATACGAACCTTGACAGAGTATTACTGTAAACATTGGTAATGAAAGCATACAGGTCATTTCCCTCCCGGAAGATAGGAGAAATAGAGCTCGGAAAGTTGAAGTTACTTCCTGCGTTCAATGCAGTAGCTGTAAAATTGCTGGTAATCCCCCCTGTAAAATCTATGCGTGTCAGGTCAGAAGAGCCGGCGGATACCACCAGGCCAAAGATCTTTCCACAATCATGGATGATAGAAATATCCCTCGGTCCGTTAACAATACCGCCTCCACTTCCCAGGTTCGTACCTGTAGGCGTGTTCGCAAGGGAATTACCAAAGTCAAGGCGGGTGATCGTGTTACTACCCTCATTCGTTACAAACACATACCAGTTACCGTTATCTTGTGTAGCAAAGATACCTGTAGGTCTATTCAGGGAACCCAGATTACCCAGGTTAACTGCCGTAGGCATATTGCCCACTGAATTACCAAAATCAAATCGTGTAACCGTATGATTCAGAATACTGACTGTAAATCCGTACCAGTTACTGCCCTCTTGCGTAATATACAGGTCATGCGGATAATCCATCCCGCCCATATTACCCCAGTTGGTAGCCACAGGTGCATTGGCAAGAGATGAACCAAAATCCACCTTCACAATGCGGGGTGATATCTCTGATGTTCCTCCCACCACTATTACATGCCAGCCATTGATATCCTGGATCACCTGTACCCCCTCCGTATGGTTGGGAATAACTCCTCCTAGATTGCCCAGATTGGACACGACCGGCGTATTCAGGAAACTGTTGCCAAAGCTATAGCGTACCAGCTGTCCTATGTTGTTGGTAATAAAGGCGTAATAATTACTCCCGTCCTTTGTCATAGACAGAAAACTAGGTAAATTCAATGCACCGCTAACGTTGCCCAGATTGGACACAACAGGAGTGCTGAACAGGCTACCAGAACAGAAATTCCAGAAATAAGTGCTTCCCCCGGTAGACGTATTCTGAATTTTTACAGGAGTATTTACACAGACAGTATCGGGGATGTTGAAATTTGCCACCTGGGCGGATACAGGCAGGCAAACAATGGTAAACAGTACCATCATAGGTAATAATCGGGATGCCATGGGTCTATCGGGTCTATTGCTGAATATCTTTGAAAATCAGACAAAAATACAAAAAAATACTCATTCGTTCTTACAGCTACCATCAATTCTGCTACAGACTATCATAAGTGTCTGTTTGACGCTATAGGTATACCGGAATATGCCGTGAAAAATGCTGTCTGGAAAAAGTGATACATTTACAGCAGTATAAAGTACATTATTATGCCAAAGGATTATTTCCTGGAGATGATTGAAGAATTAGGCAGGGTTTTAAGGGCTGTTATAAGCGCCAAGAAAAGTGAGCCGGCGAGAGCCCTGCAGGAAATTAATACCGTATTTACCGCCACTAAATTCAGGACGAAGGACTTCTTCGACAGTCTGAGCACAGAAGAACTGGAAGCCTTTATCGTTGATAAAGATGTCCATTATACCACACTTGATGCATTAACGGACCTCTTATTTGAAGAAGCAGATATCAGGCTGGATATGGGCGATTATGCGACCGTAGAACAACTGCTAAATAAACTTGACTTCCTCATTTCCTATATTTCAAAGAAAGAAATAGAAACGAAAGTACTTTCCTTAAAGCGTGGGCCGCAAAAGGAACGCCTGCAATTCCTCCGCATAAGCATTCATAAGTAACACTAATAACAAGCCCATAAATCACGGACCATATATAAAAGTAATGCGGAGAGCGAAAGTAGCACCCAACGACCGACATCCATTCTGAAACCGGTGCTACTTAGCGTAGTTTATCTGACGACGGCACCAGCTTCGCCGACAGATCAGGTTCCTTCATATTCTTATCCAGCGGGAACATAGGACGCTCAATTCTCTTATAAGGCAGCCGCTCCAGATCCTGATCCACTCCACCCGGCGTTAATGCCAGTATCCAATCAGCCCTCATATTATACAACTCCGGTTCCAGATACCCGATCTTCACCACCACAATATCTGATTTCCGGGGATTTAACCCTAATCGTGTAAAGTCGCGCTCTTTATGATAAGGCTTACGTTTCTGCGTAACGATCACATGCACACTACCTACTTTCACCACCACTTCCACTTCAGCATCTTTATCGCCTTTTTCAATAGATTCCACGGTACCTGCCAGTCGCACAGGCGGCGCATAACGCGCATCTACAGCAGCACCTGCATAAGCATCCACATGACCACCAACACCTACTTCCATCGCTTTTTTCACCAACTCAGGACCAGGAATAGAAGCATAGATCAGTGAAGGACCTTTCGCCGACTGGAATTCCTTACGCTTCAGGATCTCTGTCAAAGTCCAGGTCACGTCACCAGCACCTCCCGCGGTAGGATTATCGCCGGAATCGCTGATAAAGAAAGGATGTTTGGTACTTGCTATAGCCTTGTTCAGACTTCCTTCCAGATTATCGGTAGGCGCCACGAAGGCATAACCCAAACGCGCATCCCAGAAGCTTTTGGCCAGCTGCTCCGCGGTACGGCTTACTTTTTCTTTGTCATCGCCGGTCACCATCACCACCGCATGATTACGCGGTTCATCTGCCCAGGCGTATCCCACCCAGATAGCAGCGTCAATGATGCCCGGTTGTGCCGCCGCTGGGGCTACGGCCTTATAAACAGTCTTTGCAGGCTCAATACGGGTACTTGTCTTTTCTCCCGGCAGAAGGACAGGAATAGGTATCCAGGCTTTAAATGCAGGCTTGCCTTTGCCACTTTCTATCCGTGTAAGCAGATTCTGTACCGCCCGCTGTTTGGTTTCCATGGCGTCTTCATGCGGCGCCATCCTGTAACAGGTGATCAGGTCAGTATTTTCTGCCAGTCGCCAGGACACATTTCCATGCAGGTCCATAGAGGTGGAGATAATCGTTTTATTGCCGATCACCTTGCGGATACGGGTAATGAAGTCGCCTTCCGGATCATCCAGTCCTACCACACTCATAGCCCCGTGAATATCGAAGAACAGACCATCATAGGGCGCATTCTTCTTCAACAAATCCAGCGTCTGTTTCACCAATGATTCATATGCTTCACGCGTAACCGCTCCTCCCGGCAAAGATTTACCAATCAAAGCAGGCACCCATGTTGCCCTGTGACGTAATGGGGAATCCACGCCAAAGAAGGGATACGCATTGAATACATCCGCTCCATACCGCGCATGGAAGGCTTCCTCTTTTGTCAATGCAGGAGAAAAGGTACTGGACTCTATCGCCAGTCCGGCAATAGCAATACGGGGAAGAGGTTTCGTTTGTGCATATACAGCAGCACCCGTCAGTGAATAACACAATACCATTAGCAAAAGGAAACGCTTCATATATAAGATTTTAGCTGATACATCCCGGGAATAAGAGCAGTCAATTTAGTCAAAAACTCTCTCATTTTGTAATGAAGGTTTGACTGGTTTTGACGCTATTTAAGCACTCCCGGATTCATGCATCTAATTACTTATAGATCTTGCCTTCCTTGTTAAACTCCCTCACCAATCCTTCCTCCAGGTCAACAGCCGACACCGGCGAAATGCTTCCATCCGGCTGCATATTCTTCAGGAAACAATACTGCGCCACGTTGATGATAGAAGCACCGGAGATCTCATGCGTAGCAGATACCTTCTCCAGTATTCCTTCTTTCTCCATCATACTGTCTGGCAGGATCATCTTCCAGAGTTGCAGTCGCTCTGCCTGGTTCGGCATCGGGAATTGTATAATAGACTGGAAACGCCTTGAGAAGGCAGGGTCGATATTATTCTTAAAGTTGGATGCCAGTATGACCAACCCGTTGTAGTTTTCTATACGTTGCAGCAGGTAGGCAATCTCCTGGTTAGCATATTTATCGTGTGCGTCCCTGATGTTGGTACGCTTTCCGAATAAGGCATCTGCCTCATCAAAGAAGAGTATCCAGTTCTTATGTTCTGCCTTATCAAATAAGTGCGACAGGTTTTTCTCTGTCTCTCCAATGAACTTGGATACCACCAGCGACAGGTCAATACGGAATACATCAAAATCTTCCTGCGTATTATCCGGATCTTCCGCTGGATCGCGTTTGCCCAGCAGGCAGGCAGATAGCGTCTTACCTGTTCCCGGCGGACCATAAAACAAGGCGCGGTAACCGGGTTTCAGACGTTTATTTGTAGCGCGTAGTTTATCTTTCAGGCGTAGCCATTTCTTCAGTTCATGCAGCTGTTCCATGGTTTGTGCATTCAGCACCAGGTCGGGCCAGTCCAGAGGTGTGGTGATGCTCTCCGCCGGGAAGTCATTCCCAAAGCGGGGTTTAGCGTAGGAACCTGTCAGGAACAGATCAATGTACTCCTGCGACATCACAAGCTTTCCACTCATCGCCGGTTCTCCTTCTTCCGGCTTCTCCACCCACAATACCTGCCGTTTGGCAAAGATGTGAGTTTCACTCAACAATTGCATCTTACTGATACGTGCAGAGAGGTCCGTTCCTGCCAGCAGGAACAGGAGCGTATCGCCGGTAGGTAATAATCCACGGAACTGTGTTCCCTTCACACAACCGATGAGGGGAAAATCGCCCTTATCTACCAGGTGTTCATGAATTAGCTCTTCAAAGAACACCGCATTGATATGAGGGGCTAGAGCCATTACGAGCAATAATTGCGCATCCTGTCCCAGCTCATTGTCATGAATGAATTTTGCCAGGGGTGCATCAGGCCAGGAATTGCCGGGCTGAATACTTTCATCGGGGATCATAGGTGTAGTGCCGGTCTCGGCGCCAAAATACTGGGTTAAGCGCTTCCGCATCTCGGTTTGCAGCCATGAAAGGTACTCCTGTAAGGCTGCTGCATTCTTGGTATTGTCAATCATATGAATGTAACTATTTCAACTGCTTATCTGGTCCGCCTTCTCCCACCATGATCGCCGGCAGGCCAATAGTAATCTGTTGAACAAAAAACGGCGTTTCCGCCCTATGGGTAACAGTTTATGAATATTATCAGGGGGTTGCCGGGACAACGGGATCGGTTACATCATCCGTAGCCGTTTTACTGGTGCTGTGCATATCATCAACATACGCCTTAAACTCGTCTTTCCATTGCTTTTTCAACTCCTTGAACTCTTTCATGGTAACAGGCGTGTCGATCACTATCTCAGGAAATGGATGCGACTGTACATAGTTTATAAAATCAGTTCCATGACTTCCTTCATGAAAGCCAAGTGATTTATGTCCGGCGTCTTTATCCGCTTTAATATGCCCTCTGCCGTATGCAGAGTCATCAGAAGAAGTAGCCTTTTTTCCATAGATAGTCTGAATAGTCAGCTTCTTGGAAATAGTAACGCTTTCTATCATTTTCTTTTTATCATATTTCAGGGAGAAACCGGTGTTAATATAACCGTTTGTCTTTGCCTGATCGGCAGGTACCTTATCTGCTTTGGTAGCCTTCCTGTCCGGTTTTACCACTACCGTAAAATCGCCAATAGGGAATTTCGCAATCTTTGATTTCTTGTTTGGCTCTACTCCTTCCGGCAATGGCGTAGAGATTTCACGCTGTACGCCCGGCGCGCTATGTGCTGCCGGAGCAGTAGCTTTCCTGCTTTCAACAGCAGGCGCAGCTCCCTGTTGTACTACGTGTGTCAGTTCATGTGCCAGGAGATGTTTACCTGCGGACGAATCTGTATCATATTTACCACTGTTGAAATAAACATCATTACCATGTGTGAACGCCTGCGCGCCTATTTCACTACTCAATGCGGCTGCTTTCTCACCAGTATGGATGCGCACATTACTAAAGTCTGCGCCAATGGAATTACTCATCTCATTAAGCATCTCACGAGAGAGTGGTGCGCCATCTCCACGCTGGTCTTTCAACTGTTGCGCCAGCTGATCGCTTCCTTCACGTGCGCCGCTGGAATTGTTTTCCTTTGCCATTAGGGAAGGCCCTCCGCCTTTCTTTTCCTCTTCCTTTTCTTCTTTCAACACTTCATCAGCAGCAGGCTTCTTCTCAGGCTCTTCCTTTTTTTGCAGCTTCTCCTCCTCCTTACCCATGTCGCCCTTTTTCTGCACAGGTTTCTCCTCTTCTTTTTTATCAGGCGCTGACTTCTTCTGCAGTTTCTCTTCTTCTTTACCTTTATCGTCTTTCTTTTGTACTGCCTTCTCTTCTTCTTTTTTATCGGGTGCTGACTTCTTCTGCAATTTCTCTTCTTCTTTACCCTTATCATCCTTCTTCTGTACAGGTTTCTCTTCTTCCTTCTTATCATTCATACCTTTCTTCTGCACTGGTTTCTCCTCTTCTTTCTTTTCAGGCATGGCCTGTACGGCGGATATTTCCTTCCGCTGTACGGCTGTGCTGCGGGCCGGTTGTTTATTCACCACCTTATCTGCTACGGCGTCCGCTTCCTTCTCATACTGATCGCCCGGCTCGCCGACAGTCAGTTTAGGTTGAAAGAAAGCATCTTCTTTTGTTTGTATGGCTTTCGAGGTCGGGCTGAAGAAAGGCCCTTCCTGCTGATCTGTTTTTTCGGGGTTACGGTGTCTCCGATAGCGACGACTGCTCGTTTTCATATCTATCGATTTAAATGATTGGGGCTATTGCTCAGCCATTGTTAAAAGGCGTTCTGTTATTTCTGTAGCCAGGGCACGATAATCTTTCGCGCCATTGGCAGTATTGTCAAATGTAAATATGTCCTTAGCCTGCTCCTGTGCTTTGGCAAGCGATATATTACTACGGATGCCCGTCTCCAGTACCTTTCCGGGGTACATCTGCTGCAGTTGTGCACGGATCTCTTTATGCATGCTTTTATGCTCGTCAAATTTTGTCAGGACAAGGCCCAGTATTTCCAGTTTTTTATTGAGTTGCTTTTTTATCAGCTGCACATTCTTCATGAAACGTTGTACGCCTTTAAAAGGCAGGAATTCCGCCTGCAGGGGCATCAGTACATATTCGCTGGCAGTAAGGGCATTGACGGTTAACATGCCTACTGCCGGAGGACAATCGATCACTACAATATCATACTGGTCGCCTAGCTGACCTAATACCTGGCTCAGTAACTGTTCCCTGCCATAAATGCTTACCAGTTCCAGTTCAGCGCTGGCTAATTCCAGGTTAGCGGGTATCAGTGGTAAAACACCGGTATGTACAATGGCCTGCTGCGTATCCACCAGTTCTCCACTGGCGGCCTGTTTAAGCAACTCATAGATACTTAGTTCAATGTCGTCGGCTATACCCATAGATTGGGTGAGATTTGCCTGAGGGTCCAGATCGATCAGCAACACTTCCTTACCCATCCGTTGCAGCGCTGCGGCAAGGTTCAGGGCAGTAGTCGTTTTACCAGACCCTCCTTTTTGTATGGCGATAGAGATCGTTAGCATCGTACCAATAATTAGGTTAGATATTCTGTGATATCTGTCAGGATAACCTTTCCATCTGCGCCTCCGGATATCAGCAGTTTACCATCGGCACTGAACCGGATTGCCATTACCTCATCGTCATGTACATCCTTTTCCATCACAAAATCACCAGTTTCAATACTTCTGAGAAATACTTTACCTCCTGCTCCTCCGATAGCAAAAAAACGGGCAGATGGATGGAAGCTGAAGGAAGAAGAACCATCAAAGTCCTCATTCAGATATTCCGGCAGTACCCTTTTCATATCCGGCAACTCCCACATCAGGTCAGCATATGGCAATCGTCCAATCAAAAACAGGTACTTCTCTGATTGATCTATTTCCATATAGCCAGCCTGCAGTACGCCGCCGGGATATTGCTCCTTGCGCTTACCGGACTTAATATCGTATACGGAAAACTTATTATCATTGTTACCCGTTATGATAACACAACTGTCCTTTTTAAAGAATGCCGCTCCAGCAGGCAGGTTGCCGTAAGAAGCCTTTTCTGCCCAATCCGGCATCTTGTAATAATCCTTAAACAGTTCGGGAGGCAAACCTTCAGTATGCTTATAAGCCTTATATTTTTTATAATTAAAGACCTCCTCATAATCCTTATTGAATACAGATACTTCCTCTCCTACCACCAGCAGAAGGTCCTCATGTGTGGCATAAAGTACCGTGCGGGGTTTCTCGAAAGGAAACTCCTTCTGCAGATACATATCTTTCACATTAAAGAACCTGATATAATCTCCTGATATCAGATATGCCAGCATATTACTATGCCTGTTGAAAGAAAGGCTCGTTATACTTGACACATTTCCCCCTTCTTCTTCTGCAACACATTTCCAGGTTGTTGTATCCCAGATAGTCATACTCGGATTACGATCTTCATCAACGATCTGACCAACTGCCAGCCATTTACCATCCGGGCTGATAGCCAGGCTCAGTACAGATTCTTTATTCTTTAGCTTAAGTTCCATAGCAAACTTTTAATTCTACAGGAATGGTTCTTCCACACCATTTTTGCCTTTGATTGTCTTTGCACCTGGCGTATTATCTTCTGCTCTTTCACTCGTGAAATTCGGGCCAACAGACATTTCATATCGCTTACCACTCTTTCTCCTGTTATGTTCTCCTGTTATCACACGCAGATTATTATCGCCTACTACATGGTCCCTTCTCACGCTATCACTGGCGTCACGTCCTATTGTGGTCCATAACATACCAAGATCATTGATATGATCCACGTTGTAGTCAACTGTATCCGGATCATACGTGTTATAATCCGTATTCTCGTTAATTATCATAATACCTTCCGAAGGGTTCTTCGGCTGATGTTTTGACAACTGCTTCCATTCAGTATCCTTACCGGTAGCGATCGCCCTGGCTTTAGCCGCCCGCACTTTAGCTTTTACAGCATCGATACCCCTCGTTGTATGCTTCTGTATCTCTTCCCGTTTGTCATCCCATTTATGGATACTTTCATACAACCATGGCCGCACACTATCAACACCACTTGGCCAGCTTGCAGGGAATTTCCTCACGGCAGGAACCGGATCTTTATATTCGGTGATGGATCCTTTCTTAAGTGCTATACTGATCATAAAGACCTTTTCACCTTCAATCTTCTTCTTTTTCTTATTCGATATGAGATACTTCACATCTACCATATGCACTCTGTCCTGATCCAGTTTTATTTCACTGATCCTGTATATCTCACCATCAAATTTGAAGTATGCTCCCACTTTAAATTCCGGTGGAAGCTTCGTAGCATCGATACCACTTCCCGGCACTTCAGCCGTCTTCTTCGCCCGCTGAATATACAGATAATTCCAGTGATCTTTCTTATCCAGAACAGTAATCGACTGGAATATTTTATTGTGTGATTTCGCTACATCTGCAGCTACCTTCTCAGCTTCCGGTTTAGTCAGCTGTTTATCGCCCGCAGCTGTCTCCTTATCTTTAGCAATCAATGCCTTCACGCCTTCTGCCAGTTGTTTTTCGGTTTCTTTATTCTGTCCTCCCTCCTCTTTTTCATCTCCCGGTTTCATAGCGGCCTTCACCTTTACAGATTGCTTATTCGGCATGCCCTGCATAGTACCGGTTACCATCCAGATATCAGTGCCCTGTGCTGCAAAACTGATACCTGTAACATTGAACTGCTTCTTAATACCGTCTAATGTGGCCATCAGCTCAGTACGTGTCATTGGCTTATGACCTTCCAGCTCCTTCACCTTCTTCATAGCAGCTGCGAAGTTCTTCACTGCTTCAGGATCCACTTTACCTTTATCCTTCTCCTTGTCCTTACCTTTTCCGCCACCTGCTCCCGCTGCACCACCCGCAGGGGCTGCACCAGCACCAGGTTTACCCGGCGCTGCAGCCGGAGGAGGAGCACCTGCAGCAGGGCCAGCCTGCGCAGCACCACCATCCACAAACTTGCCTTGCTTTTCTTTATCGCCTGCACCGCTCTTCGGTGGTACATGATCATCCACAAGATCGGTCATGAACTTGCCACCATCGAATTTCGCCTCGCTGAATGTCACTTCAGGTACTTTACCGGAACCTAACACATATTCCATATCCGCGCCTATACCAAACTCGCCCGGTAACGGATATTCAAGAGCGCCTATCGGCCAGGTCCATTTCTTATCTGGCAACGGCGACCACCACGGACTATCCAGTTCTACGAACAGATCACCGCTCAAGCCAAGGAATGGCTGCGCCGCTATCTCCATATGCCCCTTGAAGAAGAACTCTCCCGGATCACGATAACCAATAGTCGGCCTTGCATCTACATATCCTTTCACACCCGCATCTGCGTTGACACCCACCCCTACTTTCAGATCATGTCCTGCCAGTTCAAGACCAGCACCACCTTCTGCACGCAGACGCAGACCAGCATAGGCAGACATATTCAGGGAACCGGAGAGGGAGATATTCTTCGCTACATCAGGATTGTTGGAATATGTACCCGCAACCTCAATATTATAGATCTTCGCCGGCCCCACCTTCGCCATCGCGATCAGGGCCATATTAGCGAATACAAATACGTTACCTATTACCGGTATACCGTAAGCCGCACGAGCTTCCAGCTTGAATAATTCTTTACTATAGTCTCTCTGCTGGAAGAGAATGATCTCTTTCGGCGGAGCGATCTTACCGATCACGGTCACAAAACCTTTACCATCCACAATCACATTCACGCTACCTGCAAACCATTCCGTCATGTTGAAGGTCAGCGTCCCCATACCAGCCATACCACGCGGCCCTTTACCTTCTGCAGCCGGTACTTCCGCCGGTGGTGCAGCTTCTTCCGCCGGAGCGCCACCCAGTTGCGTTACCGCAAAATTGTCCGCAGTTTTCTTGTCTGTCATGACCAGCATCAGCGACCCGCTCAACCGGTCGCCCGAATAGGCTACCATGCCCTTCACGTCCAGCACGCCTTCCTGGAACTTCGCTGCTATCTCTCCGGAGAAGCCCTTGAAGCTCACACCAAATGCGCCTTCTCCCGACATTTTATCGTCCATCAATGTGATATCGAGGTTGCCTTTAGCCACACCATGGATATCCAGATCTGCTGTCACATGCGCCGACGGCTTCATATTCGCAAAGCCCAGGTCCATGGTCGCCTCTGCAAAACCGCCTACCTTCACTTTCACACCATTCAGTGTAAAGGTGAAATTGCCGTTTTCGAATGTATTGGTAGATTTTGACAATACATTTTCTACATCTATACCCGTCAGCCAGCCGATGGCTTTACCATTCTTACGCAGCCATTGCGGAATAGCTTCCGGGGCATTACTTTGGCCGATGGTAGCAAAACCGCTTATCTCTCCGTTGGCCAGTCTCACCGCCAACGTTGGGTTTGCAGCACTGAACATCGGCATGTTCAATGGCAGATAGGCATTCTTCAAACTCTCCATCACGCCATCCTTCTCTCTCACTTTGATCACACCAGCACCGGCTACTTTACCAGCATTGATGTTTATATCCAGTCCTTTGCGACCTGCCCCTTTGATCGCTTCAGCAAGACTGGCAGAAGGATTGAACCTGCCGGAAGAGATATTCACCACCTCACCCGGAACGCCGGCAGGCGCTGCTCCTGCTGCAGGTTTACCACCTGGCGCACGTTGTATAGTATCTATAGCCTTAGGTTGTACATCAGGCGTTACTTCTTCTTTTTCTGCGGATGCACTGGCAGCAGGGCTATCTTCCTTTTTCTGCACAGCAGGCGCTTCTTCCGGCATAAGTGCAGGATCAGCTTTCTTCTGCACAGCAGCTCCCTGCTGTACCGTATGTGTCAGCTCATGCGCCAGCAGGTGCCTGCCGGTACTGCTGGTCGAATCAAATTTATTATCGTTGAAATAAATATCGTTTCCATGTGTGAACGCCTGCGCCTGCAGGTCGTTACTCAGCGCTGCCGCTTCAGAGCCTGTATGTATACGTACATTACTGAAGTCAGCGCCTATAGACGATTCCATCGCCGTCTTTGTATCTGAAGGCAATGGCGTACCACTACCTTTCGTTTTCTGCAAACGGTCTTCCAATCCGCTACCTGCTGTATCTGTTGCATCATTGCCGTTTCCTTTTTTCTGGATATCATCCGGTGGATCGGCCATGCTATCGAAGATAGGCTTACGTTGCAGTTTCTTTTCTCCTTCGGATATCTCTTCCTCTTTCCCTTCCTGCTCTTTCATTTGCAGGGCATCAGATTGCGCAGCAGATGAAGGCGTATGCCCCGTAGGGACTGTAGTGACAGGAGCCGGTGCAACTGCTTTAGCCTGTACAGCAGCAGGTTCGCTCGTACGCTGCACTACTTTATCTGCTACCTGGTCCGCCTGTTTTTCATAATGGTCGTCTGGTTTTCCAATGGTCAGTTTCCGTTGAACGAAAAAGGGTTCCTTCGCTGTTTCCTTCTCTCCGAAAAAAGCACTACCTCCCTCCTCCTTTCCAAAGAAAGAATTACCGGCAGGTTGCTTTGCCTTGCTACTCGTGCTTTTATTATCGGTTGCTTTTATCATGTCAGGTCCAGACAGTTTTTATCAGCCATGGCATCCACGATAATCCTACTACACTAAATCCCCATGGTAATTGGTTTAACAACATATCATACGCCTGCTGCGTTACATACAGCTGCCACTCTTCCTCTTTCCATTCCAGCTTCCCTTCCCTCAACAGGAAGTTACCGCGTAAACCATCAGGCGATGTATTACCTAATGCATTCCAGTGAGAGATCACAGCAGCCAGCAACTCATTGGCTTCCGTCTTCTCCGTATCAGTAAGCGGTATAAAACGTCTCACCGGTTCTGCAGGCTGGATGCCGCATAATATTTTAGGTAATACCAGGTCCCACTCCGGAATATCTTCTTCTCCATAAGCCAGGTATCCCAGCAACTGTACCGCCCTGTGCTTTGCAGCTTCATCTTTGAACTGCTGTTCCTCCCTGAGTTCCAGCGCGTCAAAAAAGAATGACAGGTAAAGATGCAGTAAGATCAGACCAGCATTATTGATGTAATAAACAGATCCTTCTGCTGGTGGTTCCGGCGATGCAGTATCCTCATCTGCAGATGATAAAGCAGTCTTCTTAAGATCTGCTTCTTTATCTACAGCACGTTGCTCCGCTGTTCCTTCTTCTCTTTCCTCCCTTGCTTTCTGCTCTTTTTCTTCAGCTGCTGCTTTCTCTTCTTCTTGTATGGATGATGCTTTATCACTCTTTATCTCTTCCGCTGTCTTTTTACGGCGGGCTTGCTCATCATTTCGCTCTTGCTCACGATGCTTCCTCGCCGAAGCCTGTTCCTGTTGTTCAGGTCCGTCCTTTGTAGTATCATGCTGCCGCCGTTGTGCACTATCTTCCCTATCCCGCTTTTCTCCCTGTTTATGCCGTTCGTTCTCTTGCTGTGCTATAAACAGGCTTTTTTGCAGCGCGGTGATCTCAGGTAAATATTGCATAGCAAGTGTTGCTGCCGTCTGTTGCAATAAGACCGGCGCTTTCACTGCTGCTGTTGTTGTCTTCTGCAGCACGAATAACAAACGGGGTACTATGGCTTCTTTTGCTTTACTCATCAATGGCTGCATCAGTTGCTGCAGCAATGCAGTATTGTCCACTGTTCGCCCCGGCACTATTATCTCCCTGATCAGCCAGATAAAGATATCATCATGATAGCTTGTCCTGGCAGGTAATACCGGAATGAGTTGCTGCTGTGCCGGCGCCAATGCACCTGCTGCCTCCCGCAGCTGCGGATGATAGATAAACGTTTCCCATTCATCGATCAACTGTAACACCTGCCGGTAGGCATCCGCACTATATGCCAGTATCCAGTTCCGGACAAAAGCAGGTGAGAATTGCAATACCAGTCTCCTGATCGCATACGGGTGTTCCATAAACAACACCTTACATTGCTGCAAAGCATATGTCTCAGAAGATAATGCCGCCAGTATACCGGCCTCCCACTCAGGTTGCTGCCATTTCACAGCGGAAGACGGCAGAATGCCTCTTTCCAGGAAATACAACCAGCTTTCATAGTATCCCTGTATCAGGGGGATTCTTTGCATACCGGCTTCCAGCGTTAACTCCGACTGCATGCTGGAATAATGCTTCCGGAGATGACTGATGATCATCTCCGGAAGTGAGTCTCGTAATGACGCCAGGTTGCAGGAACCCAGGTCTATTTCCAGTTTATCTATCTGTAATAAAGTATCCGGATCGGCCCAGCTGTCCAATAGTGCCGACAGCATTGGCTCCAGCTCCATTGTAACACCCGTGCTCAATGCTCCCTGCAATGCAAAGGCTTCCTCCCTGGAAGGCAATTGCACCTCCAGCAAAAGTTTTCCGATGGCATGTTGCTGTTTCATTAAGCGACTATTCCTTTATACGTGTTTACTGTTTTTTCATTTTCTGCCGTCACAATACCAGTGGTATTCCATACCTGCTGCCATTGCGCCAGACCATCCTTTTGTGCGGTAATGGAATCAGCAGCTGCCTTTACCAGTTTCCGGGCTATTGCAGGTACTTTTTCAGGCGATTCCACTATCAGTCTGTCGATATAATAAGCAGTAGCATAAACAAGCAGTTTGATCACCTGCACCTTTTGCGCTGCTTTCAGCTTGGTGAAACCTGTCTGTAATGTTGCCTGCAGTTTTTCATAACCTGCATGCAATACTTCAGGTGCACCGCTGGCCAGCAGGAAGGATTTGGTATCTGTCCAGCGACTGTCTTCCGACAGCGTCTCGTCTTCCTTCGCCATCTTGTTGACATCACTCCTGTATCCCAGTATGCGCTTATTGAATACGGCATCGCTGTTTACAATCGACCTTGCATTCGCATTCGGGTCTGCCGTCGTACCTGTATCTGGGGCAGATTCTTTAGATGCCGGTACGAAAGCACTGATGGTAAGCCTTGCGAATGATTCCTTACAATCCTGGACGTCTTCAAATGTGTAGTCCAGAAAGTAAATGCCCACCTGCGGATCTTCCAGCTTCAGCGTTGCATGCTTTTTATCTTCTTTCCAGGTGACGTCAAAATTCAAAGGATCAATAGGTTCCTGGTTGTCATTCTGCTGTAGAATGAGGCTGAAGGCGCCACCGTAAGGAGTGGCTTCTATGCCGATTTCATCTGTGCGGGAGATATCCCAGTCCACAGTAACCTTGCCATTGCTGGTCAACTTCACATCTTTCAGCGGACAGATAGTGATCTCTTTCGAGAACTGGCTTTCCATACCTTCACGGGAAGCTGTTAACACAACCGTGAACACCACACCGCGCTTCCGCTCTAACTCAAATTCCACCACATCATTGAGACTGGTTGTATCCTTGTCAGTGATGAACACGCCCTTATAGTCATACAGTTCCCAATGATAAGCATCTGCCCTCAGCGACTGGTTCCTCAGCGATATTGCCACACCCTGGCCTTCAGGCATCTCTTCCTGTTTAATAATACTAAAGCGTGCTACCGGTGGTGATTCCCGGAGTATCAGGTTGATGGCTGGCTTGCTGGAGCAACAGATATAAGGCAGGCAGAAATCCGCCACCACTTCATATCCTTCCAGTTCTTTTGCCAGGCTCATAGCAGCCGCTTTCTCTTCTTCCTTACTGCTAAGCATCAGGTTCACCAGCTTCGACTTCTCTGCTTCTGAAAGGGAAGCCACATTGGTTTTTGCACATACCAATACCAGTGTACCACCCTTAGGTACCCCTCCATTATGTTCAAGTCCCGGATGCTCTTCTGCAAATCGGTGAAATAAGAGGCTGCTGGTCAGTTCTCCTTTACGGCGAACATATTCTTCACATACTGCATAAAGAGACGTTAAATGCGCCCGGCAGCATGTTTTATCATCATCATTACAGGTTCCTTCCTTACTGCAGATTTCAGCAATCTTCTTTTCGAGGTCTACCGGCGGCTTGCCAAACAGGGTTACCAATGCTTCAAACATATCCCCGATAGCATTCCGGTCGAATTCACGTCCGAAGATGACCTCCTCAAAATTATCAGAACAGGTGCGTGCACAACGGATATCATTCACGATCTTCTCCAGTATGACGGTCAGATCACTGAACTCTGCTGATCTTTCACGGATCAGCTGGTCCATATCCTCGTCATCACCCAGGTATACCACCTTGATATCAAAAGGCAGGTGCAGGTCTCTGCGCAGGTCAGCAATGGCGTCCTGTGTTATCTGTACCGTTTCACCCGTATGTCCTTTGATACGGAAAAAGTCATAGCCATCCATATTGGCCAGTAGGAACTTCCTGTCCTTATCATCCGTAATACCAGGGATGTTGAAGGTCCGGCGGTTACGCGTCGCTGCCGCATTCCAGTATGCTGACAGCTCTGACGGATTCTTATAATAGAAAGGAATGGCCCTTTCTGACAACAGTTTATTGATACCCGCATCCGGTGTAAAACGTACCCCGAAAGAAGGGAAATTCTGATCATCAAAACGTGTGTGCGATACATCCGCCAGGTATTTCAGCCGCTGTATCAGCAAACGGGGTCTATCCAGTGCATCAATACCCAGGTCCGCAAAAGGAGGCCTGTAAAGCCCCATACGATAGTTTATTTTCTCTTGTCCTGACAGAGACATCGTACGGATACTATGCAGGGCGATATACCCTCTGAAACGGCTCTTCTTTGGCATCAGGGACAGGTAGCTGAACAGGTCTGTGGCAACAAGCTCCTGGTAAGTGGCTACCAGGTCCCGGTAATAATCATACAACCAGGGATATTGTCTGCCGCCTCTTGCGCCAACACCCTCACGCAACTTCTGCAGATTTTCTGTCAGGCTATCGAATGGATTAACCGGGTCCAGTCCCAGCTTTTCTTTCACCAGTTCATACACCGATTTAAAGGCTGTTCCGATCAATGGTTCTGCAGCTTTACAAACATCATCAAAGCCGGTACTAACAGCCGCCCAGCTGGTAAACGGCTCAAAAGAGATATGCGGGCCGCCTTCGCTTGCAGTGTAACCAAAGCGGTTGATAACTGGATCCTTATCTCCTGCCTCGGTAGCATCATTGATAAACCAGGCATCCAGCTCCGCCTGTGTAAAAAAGCTTTTGGGTATCAGCGCTGCCTCAACTTCCAGTGTCTTCTTACTCTCACTGTTCTCATAACCATACAGACAACTGTCTTCAGTAGATTCGTCACTGCGCACAATAAGGATAACCAGGTATGGGGTGGTATCCGGCTCCCGCTCCGGGTTGCCGGGATCATTGCCGGATAAGCGATAGATCAGCTCATTATGGTTCTCATTCGTATTGCTGAGCACCATAACAGTAGCAGTACGATCCAGCAGTGGTACATCAAAATCTTTCCCTTCGCTTGTCTTGCCGATACCGTTATAAATGATCTCATCTTCCAATGAAAAGAGCTGACCATCTGAAGTCACAGCAGTACCAGGCCTCAGTCTGACAGTACCGGCTGCTTCATCCACCACTACATCAAGACCATAAAAGATACCTGATCCTTCCAGGTACGTACGGGTATCCTGGTCTTCCTGCCCTGCAAAAGTGACAATACCAGTCAGGCTGCTGCTCTTCAACTGCTGCCCCTTTTTAAAAACCGGGTAAGGGGTAGAAATATTTATTATCATTTCTGAAGAATTTATTTATTAGATATTATCCAAGCATTGCCTCATCAAGTATGATCAATGGCTTATCATCTCCACCCTCATCATCATACAGGTATGCAGCCGGATATACATTTTTTAGTTCTCTTAATATTTGATTCAAAGCCTGCAGGCTATCGTCATAATCACAGCTCTCTTCCCTGGATAATGCGCCCAGCCATTTTTTCCAGGCCTTTTCAAACTGCAGCATCTGCTGCGGGCTTATCCAGACGATGTTTAACCGTATATGCGATGGCGCTTCCCTACGCAATGTGTCTTCGAAGAACTGCCTGAAGCGGGCCAGTCGGAAACGCTGTGGCCATGCCGGCAATACAACGGTAGACCAGAAAGAGTAAGGATCTGCCAGGAATGTACGATCACAGAAAGCAGCATTTTCCTCATCTATTTCCTCCTCATCATCACAACAGAGACACACATCATTGCATACAGGCAGGATCGCATCTTCTGTTTTGCATACGATCGGGATCACTACAGTGCTGACATTTTCGGCTACCACATTCTCCAGCAGCGACTTCATTTCATTACGTACAAATGTCAGATCGCTCAGCAGCTTGATCACCTCTTCTGTTGCCTCCAGTGAAGCAGCAGCGATCTTCTCATCGTTCCTGTACCAGGAAATGGTCATGGTGGAAACCTGTTTATCAACAAACACCTTATCCTCTTTGGCAGCTTTCTTCAGGGCTTCGATATAAGCAGCAGCATTGGCAAATACAGACTCACTGATAATACGCAACACAATCGGAAGCTCCCGCTGGTAATACCAGTTCAGCTGCAGCTGTAAAGCTTCGTAAGACTGCTGTTGTCCGCGGGGCCGCATCAGGATATGTTCCAGCAGATGCAGACCCTCAGCGCTGATAACCGTCTGCACATACTCCATAGCGGCATTACGTGCAGAGATGCTTGTATAGGACAGCGGATGTTCCGCCTGTATTCCCTCAGGATTCACCAGTGTGATACCAAAAGGACCACAGGCATCTTCATCACCACGTTGATAGTTACGCAGGTCTACCAGTAGACCATTGGCATCTCCGAGCGCCGATTTGGCTTCTTCCGGTGTATCATAGACATGTATGGACTCCCAGATAGTGGTATAGTCATAACTGATCTTACCGCCCACCAGCAACTGTTCGATATTATTGATCTCAAATGCATAGCCTTTACCGCTTTCCACAATTGGGAACATCATGGCATTAAAGATGCGGGTAGCACGGTCGTTCTCTATATCTTCTCCACAGATCACCTCAGGCGCCGTCGCAATGATCTTACCATCCATATCTTTCAGGTAAAGGGTATAAGCGTTATCACAACCCGGCATCTGCTCGTAATAATAAGAGGCTTCAGATCTTGCCATTTCCAGCAGGTAGACATAGAAATACTGTTCTGCCTTTTCTGCCAGTGCAGGAGAACTATAACGGGTCACCGTCTGCCACATCACCTGGTCATTCTTACCAAACAACTGGTAGTAATACAGTTTAACAGGAGACGTCTGCTCATCGCCTTCTCCGCCTTCCGATGCCGATTTCCAGAGTTGTGTAAACGAAGGGATTTCATTATAGCTCATCCACAATTGGGAGAAATTGATCTTTCCAGGTTGATCGAAGTACCAGCCCAGGATACGCGGGTCTGTATTTCCATTTTTTGTATCCGGATTCACAAACCAGCCATAGAGCCTTCTCTTACAGTAAATATCTGCCTGCAGGTCCAGACGCGCTTCTTCTCTTCTTTCCATACCCTGATACCATCCGGCATGTTGTGCCACACGGTATACATTATCGTCCACCATACGGAAGGCATAACGACAGCCAGCGGCATAGTCAGTATAAGGGAAGAAGTTCTTGTTATCAGGATCAAGATTATCGAGGAATGTCTGTAGCCTGTCCCATGCATCCTGTTCACTCACTTCATCATTTTCACCCACGCATTTTTTTGTTACATGCTGAATATCCAGCAGTACTTTGCCCAGGTTGATGGAATAATAACAACCTACCGTTTCATCATCCAGGCAGTAGTTACCGCGGAACAGCAGCAACTGCAGGAACTCCAGCAGGTCTGCCATAGCAGCATCCGGATCAGGATAAGTGTGAATGCTCTCCCACTCGTACGTATTTGTTTTTGTATTGTAGATATGGAATGCAAAAGTTCCATCTTCATTACGGTATATACCATGCCTGCGCGCAAATTGCCGCCTTGCCTGGATAGCAGCCATATAGGCATCATAACTGCCCGGCGTGATCTTAGCCACCGCCAATGGCTGGCCTTTATCATCATTCAGATAAAGATCTTCTGTTGTTGCCGTCCATGCGCTGTAATTTTCAACAGCCTGTGAACGCAGTAACAGGTTCCAGCACTCCACCTGAAATGCAGCAGCCGCGGCATCTGGAGTTGCATACGCTGTCACACTCTGCCAGAGCAGGAAATCATTGCGGCGTAACTGGAAGTAATAGCGGCCATTCCCTCCGGTTACTACAGATGCGCCTTTTTCCAGTACAGTATATCCCGGCAGTTTACGATGATAACGCTGCAGCAATGCGATAACCGCCTGCTCTCTTTCTGCGGCAGATTCAAACTGCGGCAGATAACGTGCTATACGATAGTCGCGGTCCCACAGGCGATAGCCGATCACGGCATTTTTATCACCGCTCTGATACAGGTCCGTACGCACATCTCTTTCTTTCGCGTATACATTCGGCTTTAACAGGTCCAGTTTAAAGCCGGCCCATTCAGCAAGCCTCTTAATGGCCTCTTCGCCCTCACGCTCACTGTCATACAGGTGAGGATGCACCGCTATCCTGTTCTCTCCTTCCATGAGATAAACCCGATAGCCGCCTTCTTCCTTCACCACCTTGTAGTTGCCTACAGTAGGCGCCAGTTTATCAAGTATATATTTTAATGCTTCTTCTGCATCTGCCTTCTCCGGCTTTTCATCCAGACCTTCAAGGGCAGTTTCAGGATACCAGCAACAACAGGACAGCCATTGCCAGCTATAACGCCAGGCACCTGTAAGTTTCACCTGGGTCACTGTCTGACCATGATCCTGGAGGAAGCGGATTGTACGCTCTATCGCTGCATCCCTGGCTTCCGTAGTGGTATATTCAAACGGATGTACCGCCAGTACATTTTTGTCGTCGCCAATGATCTTAAAACTATAAGTACAGGATTCGAGGCATGTCTTTATATAATATTGCCGCTGCTTACCAAACTTCACCGTATTATAAAAAGCAGTGCGCACCTCGTCATAACTATTGTAGAATTGAGGTTCCTGTAACAACAGCCCTTCGCTATCGCTGATCTTGAAATAGTAACGATACAGGGTAGCAACAGACCATCCGGCGCTTTCCTGTAAAACAGTTACCTGCTTACGCAGCATTAGCAGTACAGCATCTCTCTCTTCTGCGGAAGCATACCATTTACCCTGCTTTGCAAATGGTGTTCCCTCTTTCGTAAAGGCGAGATAACCATATCCGCTTGCAGGCTGCTGATCTGCCTGTATGTCTTCTGCTGTTGCCGTCAATATCCAACTCAGGAAGGCGGTTACTGCAGCTTCACGGCTTTCCCATACAGAAATGCTCTGTAACAACGGTGTACTGCTGGCTTCATCCTCCCAAAGGAATCCGTACGCGCTTACCGATTCGCCCTTCTCCACCCAGAGCGCATCCTGCCCTGCCCTTAACAGTATTCTCTCCAGCAGCTTTGTTGCTGCAGTATGATCGTTTGTTTCATGGCTTTCTGCGAGTAATTGTCCGGCATCATCGTTCACCTGTACAACATAGCGGCAATTATCCAGCGTATAAATAGATACACGCTGTGGATCAGCAGCATGACGAATCACATTCCGCGTTGCCTGTGCCACACCTGCTCCATCAGGAATCGGGCGAACTGTAGTCAGCAGGATTTCAGACTCCCCTGGCTTACATTCCAGGTCCTTGAAATGATAAATAGCAGCAGGTACAGTGGTCACTACACCGCTTATTGTCAGCCAGAGATTATTGAACAGGCTCACATATTTGTCACGCGCCAGCCGCGCTGCATCTCCTGTCGGGAAATCAGACAGATGTACAGACATAACGGTATATCCCTGTGTACCTTCCTCTTCACCAGTCTCCTTACGGATCACCTGCAGGTCAAAGCGGCCACCACCTCTGTGTACTACAAGGTAGTTATCTACATGAGCTGCCAGCTCTACGAACTGAACGAAAGCCACCGGCAGTTGCGCTTTATCCTTAAAAGGGATCATACCCTGCCATACCGCTTGTCCTTCATGGGTCATCTGCCAGTTGTACAATTCAGATGCTTCACGCTGATATACCAGGTAATGCTTGCGGAAGTATTCCTGCAACTCCTTCATTTTCTGTTGTGCTGCTTCCTCCGTACCATATGCCTGCGGATGATAAGCGATCTGTACATTGTTCTGTACAATGATGATCCTGAAATTACCGGCAGCTACATCTGGTTCTACTTCCCAGGCACTAGCGTCCTGCAGTATTTCCAGGATATCATATCCCTTTGACAGGGCTATCTCCTGCGTTTCAAAACCATGTTTGCTTTTCAGCAGTGTCTTTCCGTAATCGTCAGGCAACAGGAAATAATATCCTTCCTGCGTCTGCGGATACAGTTTATATTGTCCGTTGCCTTTGAAGAACTCTACAAACCAATCCATCACCACATCCCTTTCTTCTTCGGTCGTATATTCAAAAGAATACTTTGCAGCGATCCATTCATCCGCAGTCAGCGGAGATTGTATATAGAATCCAAACACGCCTTCTCCCGGGCATCCGTAAGGCCTGTAATTAGCCTTCTCTTTACCAAGTGCCAGGAATTGCCTGAAGACGCTTTCAATATTTTCTTTGCTATGCAGGCTATCGCTAACAAACAATGGTGTATTCTGACCAGGCAGCGAGCAAACGAAACCTGTCTGCTTTTCAGCCTTAACAAGATCAAAGTTATTCAGTGAGGCAGAAGGCGCCTGTCGTATACCCATCAATCCAGCTACTCTCTTTTCCAGGCCACATACCGGGAAACCCGCAGCAGGATGCTTGTAATCAAATGCCAGTGCACGATTGGCGCTGGTTTCGGGGTAAGCAGACAGGAATGCTGCCTTATCTGCAATATTACGTGCAGGGTCATTCTTCTTACCACTCAGATTATACATCATCAGCGCATAATCAGTGAAGTCTTCAGAGAACCTTGCCAGCAGGTGGTTCAGGAACCTTTCTTTTCTTTCGAAATATTGGCCTGAAGTTTCATACAATGCAGTGAGCATCTCTGTATCCCCTGCATCACTGTACACCAGGTCGAAACTGTAAATATCATCCCGGCGGTTATTATTACGGCTGTAACTGCCGGATAAGGTAGCGAGGAATACAACGTCCAATGCCGCCTGCTCTGCAGCTATCTTTGTACTGAAGAAAACAGCGCTTTCCAGCAATACATTATTCGCAGTATCTGTCAGCTGAAAGTACCAGTTACCATCGTCTTCCCTCTGCTGTATAACACGTACCACATTATTGTTGGTACACTCGCTCATAATACGGCGGATCGTTTCATCCCGCAGATACATAGAGCTGTATACCTTACGTCCTGTAACTGTAGTATCCGGCTCAAACGCCAGCTGCATACCGTTATAGGAAGTATTTTGCGTATTCTGTGGCAACTGTTTCTTATAGCGTAGCAGCGATGGCAGTTGCGGAATGCCGCTGATATCAGCAGGGAAGTAAGTATGTTCTTCACCTTCCATGGCAGAACGCATGGAGAACAGCTTCCGGATGCTGGACAACTGAGAGAAATAGTCGGCCAGCAGCCTGTCGAAGAACAAGAGGTAAGCCTGCAACTGTAACGCCTGCGCCTTTCTGGCCGCAGTCGCATCACCAGGTACCTCATTCTTACCTACCAGGTACACCTTCGGAAACTCGTACTGAACAGAAGTATATTGCGCAAGGTCCAGCTGACGGCCTTTAGGCACAACAGTGTCCAGCGCTTCCCTTTGCTTGGGGAATTTATTGTAGTCGGAAATACCTTTCTTATATCGTTGGTTGACAACTTCCGTATTCGCATTAAACGGCAGTTTATTGCGGAAGAAGATCACATTGGAAGTTTCAGGAGATAATACAGGACGATGGTCCTTCTTCAGGTGCAGGCACCATTCCTCCCCTTCCTGTTTAATAGAATTACCAGCTGCATCCGTCATCGTGTATCCGTCTTCATCGGAGCTGCTCATCAACAGGCGGGTTACACCTGCCACGCCGGGCACATTCATGATAATGCGGTAGAGATCTGAAGCACGCAGCTCCGTCATCATCTCCAGGCTTTCTAATTCCTGCACGTCGATGAAACCATTCTGTTGCAAAGGTTCATCTTTCATAAAATCATAAGGACGTCCTTCGAAGATCTCTTCCATGCTTCTGCCCTTATCCAGCAACTGTTGCAGGTTGTAGAAGACAGGGGCGGGCGACAGGAAGTCCTGGATACTACTGTAAATATTCAACAGCACATCATCGGGATCATAATTCGCCGCCAGTTCAATATGCAGGCAAAGGCTGATAGGCTCTTTCTCCAACACGATGATATCAGGGAAGTCTTCGCAGAGATTACGATGTGCATGCAGGCGTGTATCAATCTCTGACAATACCGTCTCCATAGGGAATACGTCATTGCCGCAGGCATCCTTTTCATAAGCAGCAGCATACACATCATCGGGTTCAATGTATACACGGTACAGCCCTCTCAGGGGTATGGATGAAAGCCCCTCCGACATGCGCGTGTTGTCAAGGTTGCCACTGTCACAGTCATAGGTCAGGGAATAAGCCTCTTCTGTTTCATTCTCGTTGATGGGCGACAGCCAGGCATTGCGCACACCTTTGATATCGATGAGCATGCGGCGGATGTCTGCAATGGTCAGGGGATTATTCCCAAGGATCTGTGCAGCAGTATAAAAGTTATCCTCCCCGGCACCTGCAGGAGCAGCAACAAGATCTTTAAAAGAAAGTTTGGTACGATAGTCCAGGTCCGTCAACACGTAACACAGGGCCTCCAGCATCGTGATGCCGGGATCGTGCAGGTTGTGGTCTGTCCATATCTTGCCTGAAAGCTCCGCAACATGCTGAATGCCCAGTTTGCGCAGCGTGGCAAAGTCCAGGTATTCCGGGAACCCGCTGTCTTTATCTGTAGTTATATATTTGAGATCAGGCATTTTGAGATTGTGCTTGGTATAATGTATCGGTGATCAGGAACCTGTTTATTTACCCTCCAGGGCATCCAGGCGTTTCTGCAATGCAGCAATCGTTTCCTGCTGTTCCTGTATAGCCTTGGTCAATACCGCCACCATATTGGCATATGCCAGCGTCTGTGTGCCATCGCCATCTGTATTCACCAGCTCAGGAAAGAACTCTTCCACCTGGTGCGGCAGGAATCCGATCTGCGCTTCTGTCGGAGGACAATTCGCCTTCTGGTTGAAAGTGAAAGTAACAGGGTTCAGTTTCTTCACCTTGTCGATCACGTTGCCCAGCTTCACAGGATTGCTCACCTTACGTACATCTGTATCGAGATAGAGACCGAAAGCGCGTGCCTTGCCTTTTACATTCAGGTCAAAGCCTGTAGGTATCAGTCCGCCGATGATGGTCTTACCTTCTGCGGAAATCGTCACAAGATCATCGCCCTGGTTTATTTCCAGCTCATTGCCGTTACCATACTCGCCGCCTTTCTTAAACACAAAGCCTTTTGAAGCATCTGTGAGGAATGCACCCCAGTCATTGTCTGCTCCCAGCAGCATGTAGTTGCGCTTTTCATTATTAGGGCGGTTGTTGATGATACTGAAACCAGGGTTGGTATTATCAAGGCACATCAGGAAAGCACCTGCACTGTTAGCTTTGGTGATCTCCACATTCGTTACAGGTGTTTCTGTACCGATACCTACACGGCCATCCTGTTTGATGGATACCAGTGTTTCTGATGTTGGCTGGCCAATATTCTTCAGATAGTTTTTGGTATCCTCCAATCCCCTGCGGAAATAGAAACCTTCCGGTGCATTGGTGGTGAAAGTAGAAGCATTACCATCCAGTGCAGTGTTCAGGTAGCTCTGCTGACCATATTCACCTTTGTGTATCCATACCGCCTGTGGTATCACAGACTGCACAGGATTCAGTAAGAGACGGGCAGAAGCCTGGTTCTGGATATCAACAGCCGCTTCGGGAGCAGTCGTACCAATACCCACAGCAGCGCCGGCATCTGGCGTAGTGATGAACACCGGCTTTACATTGATCGCTTCCTTAGGTGCGTTCTCTTCTCCTTCCAAAGGCACCGGTGGTGGTGTAGTAGTCGTGAAGAGGAAACCTTCAGTATTAGTGGTGAAGACTGCTTTATCATCGGCCAGTTTTTCTGACAATGATTGTGTGCTGTCACCACCTGTCTGCTGGATTACGAATTCAGGCGACTGTGCATTATCAGGACTAAAGAGGAAGTCCCCTTTCAGTTCATCCACATGAATATGCACACGTGCTTTAGGATCTTCTGTTCCCATACCTATCTTACCAAACACTTTGGCATACATGATAATGGGTACTTTATCTTCATTGCGGATGATCTCCCAATCTTCATCGGAAGCATCGATATCCAGCATTTTCCAGTTGGTACAATCTATTTCCGGATTATCTGTGGAACAGTGGCCCTTGCTCTTATCAGCTTTTCCCGTGTTATCCGATCCATCACAACCACAAGGCTTATCGCCTGCGGGTGTACAGGTATACAATGCGTTGTTATAGATCACTACATCGCCTTCGTAATAGCAGATCCCAGCCGCCCACTTGCCGAAAAAAGCATCATCCCTTCTTACCAGCGTAGAGTCTATCAGGTTAAAGAAATCCTGCGAGGTAGGTATAGCGCCGGTCTTAAATTGTGCTTTCAGCGCTGCTCTGGTTGTTATAGACATGGGAGTAATCTTTTAATTTTTTATGAATGATTTATTTGATCCTGAATACGGGTTGCTGACTGGCACCGCTGCAGGTATCGTTAGTAATGATTGTATAAGTTTGTTCGCCACCTATCAGTACAGACCATGGCGTATCGGCTGTAACAGCCTTTACCGGTGGACCATCTATGCCGCCGCTTCTCACGAACATCGTGAAGTCGGTAACATAGTCTACGTACTCACGATTTTCGATGAACTGTAATACAGACGACATCATCAGTGTACCACCGAATACGATGTTCTGTGCGCCACTGTTGATCCACGGCGACAGATAAGCCAATACCTCGCTGTTCAGTTTCTTCTGATAGAAATTCGCATCTCTTCCGGCTCTCAGGCGGATGTTACCCTTGAAGCTGATAGGCTGGTATACAGGATTGATGACCTGCACCTTTGCAAATACCGATGTACGTGTACGCAGGTATTCGCTAACCCTTTCCAGGATGATACGGCTTACCTTAGGACTGAACCGCTCATCTGCAGGATAGTTATCTATCTGCGGGATCACGGCCAGTGTTACCCAACCGGGCGACTGCAACTGTGTGATATTACCCTGTGCATCGCGGCACATCTTACTGTGCGGAATACATTTGATCTTGGAGATCTCAGGGAATGCATCCAGGATAATGCGCTCATAGTCGAACACATTGATGGCCCTTCCTTTGTGGCGTAAACGTTCACTGACGCGGGTATAGAACTCGTCAGCCGCTTCTTCTTTTCTGCCTCCAAAAGAGGGATAAGGCTGACTGATCTTCGAGATCATTGCATCAGGCACTACCAAACCACTGATGGCTGATGCCGCTAATGCTGTATTCACTCTGGCAGGATCATTCTCCTGGCTGCGGAATACCGCCACCGCAGCCTGTGCCATCACAGCAATGCCTTCGCATACTGCTGCAGAATACTGATGTGTGGTGATGCGCAACCAGTGCAAACCAGATGGCAATACCGTATGAGTCGTATCTGCATCCCATGGCAATGCAATGGTAACGATACCTGACACCAGCATCTCTTTCGTTGTATCACTGATGATCTGCGTATTCTTCTCCAGAGGCAACCATTCGTTACCTGACATATAATGCCATTGTATGTCTGCCCTGCGGATATCAGGATTCGCAGTGAACTCTGCCAGCTGGAATAACAATGCTACGTTGGTGCCCGGCACAGCCTGTTCCAGTCCTATATAAAGCGTACCTTCATCATCATACACAGGCATGAAGCTCGCGGTAGCGCCGGAAGACAAAGTTTTATAATTGCCTTCTTCATAAGGATACTGATGCAGCAGGGTAACATCAGCACCAGTAGCTGTTGCATCATACTCCAGGGAAAAGCCTTTAATAGTAGGCGTATATGGCGGCAGCGGGAGTGCTATTAAGGAACCAACATTATTACCTACAAAGGTGTTCATATCATTGGCAAGACTTTCAGTACCACCAGCGCTGGTATTTGCAGTACCAGCAGCACCTCTCAGGTTACTAAAATCCGTATCTGAAGAATCTTTTGTAATGAGGTTTGCCTTGCCCAGCGTGAGGCCCGTCTGTACATGCGTACCAACAGCCGAAGTTAAAAGAGTGCCCGCCTTCGCCTTTATATCATCCAGTCGCAGGTTACCTACTTTCAGCAACTGTGAGCCCAGGATACCCGGATACTCATCGTGCTTGAAATTATTCACCAGTTTCAGGCGCAGGAATCCATACAGCGCAGCATTGCTATAAGGTAGCAAGGGAGCAGACTGTGTCAGCAGTGGTATCTTTTCCGTCTCCGGAATATCAATATCTCTCTTCCGCTGAAGATGATGACCACCATCCTCGTCGAACAGCAGTGTTCCAGCGCCTCCGCCAATACCTTCCCAGATGCCGTTATTCAAACGTTCCAGGTCTGCCTTAAAATAAGCATTGTTGATCCCCGGCAGGTTATAAGCGGCATAATGTTTTTCAAAGTCATCAGGATATCCCTCCCACTCCATATGCACTTTCAGATCCGTTAACCGTTTTCTGAACACTTCATCACTACCAATGTAGAAGTTGCTGCCTACTTTAGGAATACTGGTAAAAGGAAGGAACTTCCCATTAGGATCCAATGGCCCTTCATCATTACCGATCAGCAGGTTCTTTACATTAGTCACATGTACATTGACAGTCGTATTCTGAATAACCAGGTTGCTTAATATATCATACCATG
This sequence comes from Chitinophaga filiformis, assembly GCF_900102545.1. Classification (GTDB taxonomy): domain Bacteria; phylum Bacteroidota; class Bacteroidia; order Chitinophagales; family Chitinophagaceae; genus Chitinophaga; species Chitinophaga filiformis. Next base: position 1,391,201 of record NZ_FNBN01000002.1, read on the forward strand.
GCTCCGCTGTCTCTGCGAGGTAATAATGCAGACTGTGATTGAAGAGAATGCGCAACAGCGGATCACTTACAGGATAAGTCGCTTTTACAACATCAGGCGCCGGAGCAATCAATGCAGGCGCATCAGCAGCCAGTACAAAGTTCAGGGTCAGCTTGTTGTTGTCCACCAGTGACGTAGTGATCGCCGGGGCAGGATACCAGCCTTCTTCAGTCGTACAATCTACCTGCAACAATCTCCTGCGTGCAATATCTTTCGCGTCCTGCAATTGCTGCGGACCAATACCCGTATAGGTAGCAAAATCACGTTCGGCTATTCCATCTTCCAGCCATATCTCCGTAATACCCGCACTCTTCATTTTGGTGCGGATAGCAGCCAGACTACCTTTATCGATGGCCTTCTTTTGCATGGCCTTCAATACGTCCTCATTCAGCAGGTAGAAAGGCTTATTCAGCAAGGCTGCCAGCTGCGCAGCTTTATCACCCAATGATGACAGCTCAATAATAACCGTCACATTACGGGTACCTTCTTTCAACAACAATACCGGCGAAGCGAGCAATAATCCGGTGGTAGCAAAAGGGAAATGCGTAACCCCTGCCTGCGGATTATTCTTGCTTACATACTCAGCTGCACCTAACAGCGGCCAGCTATTGTAAGCAGGGTTACGGAAACCTTCTCCCAATCCATCAGCACTGGCAGCAACAGGCGCCACATACACGTTTGCTTTATCATCTTTGAAAAGCGTACGCAGTTGGTTCACCTTCGCTTTATTCAGTACCACATCTTCCTCCGTAAAGAAGCTGACATCTTTACCTGTAGCATCTTTACCGGCCTTTAATGCCGTGTCTTCCTTCAGCAGGTAATCAGGCAGCTGTTTAGCCAGTTCGGCTACAATGTGCACATGATCTGGCGTAAGCGGTTTCTTTTTCAGTCGCAGTACCTCTTCATAGAAGAAGTTCAGGTGCTGACGACCGATGGTGTTCATCTGCGTTTTCACCTGTGCGAAGAGCTCCAGGAAAGCATACAGTAAGCCAACATGTGGTTGATGTTTCTGCTGCCCCTTCAGCACCGCATCAAAATCTTTCACGGCAAAATCCTGTACCTGCAGGATGCCTTTATAGAAGATGACAAACAGCTCATCCAGCTGTGTCAGTACTTTTTCTCTTTTACGGCGGGGATAGCTGCTCAGTCTTACCAGGTAAGCATCTTTCGCAATCAGCTTATCCATTGTGAGCGCCCAGCCACTGTTCTGCCGCAGGATGGCGATATTGTTCACCGCTTCTTCGGGCAGTGGATTTTCCGCGTCTACCATGGTATTCGCAATAGCAATAAGGCGGTATAAAGCCTTACTGAAATCCGACGTTACCAATGCGCCCAGCATACCACTGAGTCCTGTAGAGCTATCCAGTTGTGTATGCCAGCTATTCAGCTGCATCACCATATCCAGGATACGGAAGAACATGGACCAGAACTGGTCTGCCGGCAATTGCTGCGACAGGTCTGTCCTTGCCTTCTGATATGCTGCATCAAAACCGGCAGTATCAAACTGCTGGATAGCGGCATACTGGAAAGGCGGATTACTGCGGAAGAAATCCTGCCAGTCCCCGCGGGACGTCAGCGTAGTGTCGGCCCTGCGGAACGGCTGATCGGTATCATCATAGTAAAGTACATACCTGGCGTAGCGGTACAGGAACCCCAGTAACTGGGCTGTACTACGTTCGTCTATCTGCACTTTATCCGTTGACAGCGCTTCCATTTTGCGCTGCAACTGGCTTACACCATCGCGTACCAGGTTATTCGATATGTTTTCTGAAGCATTCATTATCTTATTGCTATGGCTGCATTTATTCCTTCTGAACGACCTTCCTGTATATAGAAGTCATATACATAGTTGTACCGGGAATTAGTGGCCCTGATGGTATAATCAATATTGATCCGTAAACATCCCTGTATAGCGTCCCACGAGTCAGACTGCGATACAGTGATCTTATCGGTTTTTATTCTTGCTTCGTAGTATAGGATGGCATTTGTTACCAGGTCTGTAATGAAACCGATCAGTGTATTGCTCATGGATTCAAACTGATAATCTGCCAGGTTACAACCAAACTGGGGCAGCATCACCCGCTCGCCCAGGCTGGTCGACAAAAGAATATGAAGGCTTTGTTCTATATCCTCCCGCCCTACGGCCATTAAGGCGTAACAATCTTTGTCGTCATTGTCTTTGCGGAAGGTGGGGGGAAAAGACCAACCGCAGCCCAGAAAATCTTTTGCGTCGAGCATATACAAATCTTTTTAGCATCTATGTTAACCTCCTATCATCACTGTGGGACATCCTAATACGATAGAACCGCCGTGCGCTGTCGTATCGCCCATACGGGCTGCAGGCTTACCTCCTATCAGCACTGTGGCGGAACCTTTTACTATCACATCCGGCGGACCGGTACACACCAGCATGTCTCCTACCGTTGCTGCAGGCATTCCGCCTATCAGCACCGTAGGCACGCCCGGTCCGGAAACAGGACCGCCTACATGCGGTACTACTCCTGTTACCATGGGACAAACATGCATATCTGATATTCTTGCTGCCGGGGGCATTATCTGTATTCTTTAATCTTTTAGTTAATCTTCACCATTCCACCTGTCAGTTCCAGCATGGCTGAAGACGCGACCTTTGCTTTGGCCTGCCCGTTCAGTTCCAATGTGGTACTTGCTTTTCCGGAAATAGTGGCACCTTCAATTTTGATGTCTGTAGCAGCCTTCAGGGTGAAAGCAGCGCCAGCTTCCATCTTAATATCCTTCGGACTCTTAATGGTAATACCACCTGATTCCATTTTGATCATGTTACCATGCTGATCCTGGATGGTGATCGCTTTATCTTTCTCACTCAGCTCAATGAAATTGCCTGCCGGCGTTTCCATCTTCATCACCTTGTTCTCATCATCAAACATGGTTTTCATCTTGCTGCGGGTCACAAGGCCTTTGATATGATTTGTATCCTGTGCCTGCACCGGCGCCGGTTTGTTGCTGCTATGCAGCATGCCAAGCACCACCGCAAAACGGGGATCGCCATTAACGAAACCAACGATCACTTCATCGCCTATTTCAGGACGGAAGAAGTAGCCCCGTTCCTTGCCTGCATCCAGTGATGCCACGCGGGCCCAGGTACCTTTATCGTTGTTATCTGTCAGCGGCATCTTCACCAGGATGCGGTCTTCTCCGTCAGGATCGCTCTCCAGCTGCACCACCACACCTATCTGCAAACCATGTACAGCAGGCAGCATGCCTGCGGCAGGAGTTTCAATCAGTTCAGGTTTATGATGGAACCATTCAGGAGAGATACCGAACTGCAAATGCGTTTGCCAGATGCCATCCACGTATTCATGACGTACGCCACTCACGTATACCTGGCCGTCAAAGCGCTTTCCCAGCCCTTTCAGCTCAATGGTATCGCCGGGTTTCGTAGCAGGTGAGCCCTTTATTTTGGCACGCCCGCGGATCTTGGACATCCTGCTTTTCAGCATCACAGATTCAGTCCAGGCTTTCAGTTCAGGTTCGCTTACCAGGCCGCTGTGCCGCAGTTCCAGCTTGGCTGGTGACACTGCTTTTGCCAGTGAGCTGCCCGAAAGATTGCCCGCCTCCTTGAAAGACACACTCGATGTGGAGTTTTCCTTCACCGCCTGGTCCTTGTAACTCCAGGAACTGGCGCTTACTTCCTGCCATTGGGTACGGGCGTCTATTTCAGCATCGAATTCCTCGATGGTAGCGCCATACACCAGTGTCAGGGTGGGAGAACCAAGTGCCGGTTTCACCATATTCACCTTACCGTCCTGCACCAGCAGGATACAGCTGTTCATTTCCGCACGACTCAGGGCAAAGTCCCAGTCGGTGCAATAGAACTGAACCAGCTCCTTATGCGTTACGGAAGTGGATGCCAGTGTACCTGACTTACTGCCCAGCACTTTCTGCAGGGCATCGCTGTCGGTCATGTCCCTGAAGTATTTATTCTTCCTGCCCAGCGTGAGTGATACAGCTTCATCCCTGCAATCGAGGTACAGACAGGCATTACCGTTCTCGCTGGCCTTGATGCCATGCTTCACGATGATACCCTTGAAAACACTGACGTTCTTTCCGTCCCGTCCTACCTGTATCTCGACTTTATTGCCGGGAATAAAATCAGCCGCTTCACTCACGGCAAATTTTTCCTGTGATGTATCACCGTCCAGGTACTGGATCCTGGCGTATGGGATCTGGTTCGCTTCCTTCACAACAGATACTGAACGCAGATTATAGGAAGGCTCACTCACCCTATTACCATTGATCAGCACCTCTATACTGGTGTAATCGTAGGTATCCGGGGTAGCGGGTATATTCCGTTCGTCTGTGACTATGTTTTCTTCGTTCGCCATGTTCAGGAAGTTTTTTGAGTCCCGGAGTTTTTCACCGGCGGGAAACCCAGTTCATCATCCGTACGCAGTTTCCGTACGCTGACCAGTTCATTGTAATAAGCTACCTGCATGTACAGGGCAGGGTCTCCGTAGCTTTTGTAACAGAGCAGCGGCAAAGTATCGCCGTCGGCCACCCTTACACTACGGAAAAGGTCCGGTGAGTGTTTATCCTCTTTTGCGACCCGTTTTTTGGGCTCAACATACTGAGTGAACGAAGCACTCACCTTCGCCCTTAAAGGCTCCCCATTGGGCTTAAAAAGCACATAATTGATATCCAGGGTAGCAAGGATACAGTCAAAGGTGAACAGCCCCCACTGGATCTTCAGGATGGCTGGCTTGTGCGCCTCGCCCTGCATCCTGTACACGACATTCAGCAGTTTATCCACCTGGTCCTTTATTTCGGTGCCATTCAGGATATTTCCTTCAATGGTACCGGTATTGTCCAGGGTGAAATCCAGTTTAAGCTGTTCCGGTGCGGTGAACTTGTATTCCGGAGCGCTCCCCTGATTACCGCCGGTAGATTTGTCTTTAGCCTCTATTTTATAGGACTGGGCATAACTTTCCGGGTTAATGGGGATGGTAAAATCGGCGCCGGCTGATTTGTCCTGTTTCGGATTGAGGAAGGGCCGGATGACGATCTTCTCTACATTCGCGGTTTCTTTATTTGCCATCAGCGTTCTCTTTGATCTTTCAGGATTTCCAGCACTTTTTCCACACAGGCTTTTATGATGGCATCAGGAGATCCCTCCTGCTGTCCATTGCTGCCGCCTGCATTACCTTTGTTACCGGCAGCTTCATCGACGGCTACCTTGATGACCATTTCTCTTATCTCTACTGGCATGGGGCCTGGTTTTTAAGTTGCTATTCCACGTTGAAATAGTTGTAATTCAGTTCAAATGTTTCAATGACCACTTCACCTTTGTCGGCATTGAAGTCTGCCACCTTCCAGTTCTTGGGCCAGGCGCGGTGTACCTTCCAGGTCATGAGCGGTTGATGCTGCTCATTCAGAAGGGTGACAATGAGATCAATGGGCGAAAAGCTGAAGTTTCTGAAAGCATCGAGACACCACTGCGAAACGGTGGATTCTGCCGGTTTGAAGATACCGCGGCGCAGTACAAGGTCTGTACACTTGTTGCGCACCGGTATCACATGTTCAAAGCGGTTCTCCCCGCCCTCCCGCAGCGAATCTGTCTGCATCTGAAAGTTGAGTCCTGATACGGACTGGAAAAAGATGTCGTTCTCCACCTTTTTGTCGAACAGGAACTCTACTTTAAAATGAAACCCTACAGGAGGATAATTAGCGGTTGCCATCATTATTTATTTTCGATCACCAGACCTTCATGCACCAGCTCCACGCTTTCAACTGCGATCTCGTTGGCGTCAGCTTTCAGATCTGCAGACTGTACCTTAATAGGCCATGCATTCTTCACCTTCCATACGATGATAGGTTTATGCGTTTCATCCAGCAGGCTGATAGTGATGTTCCTGCGGTATTTACCGTTCTGCTCCTGGAAGAACACAGTCTCTTCCCACCAGTCGAAGTATTCGTTGTCTGACTGGAAAGTGCCGCGTTTCAGCGTGATATTGCTGTATTTCTTCAGACCAGGTTGTTTGGTCTTATGGTATTCGGGACTGGCACCATGGCGGTATTCAATCGCTTCTGTTTCAACAGTGAGACCGGTTACTTCAGTGAAACCGATATTTTTACCACCCCATTCTACCTGGAAGTGAAACTTGGGTAATGGATAATTTGCCATTGTAATTTTTTTGTACTGTTATGATTGAATGTTGAAATCTTGATTATTTTTTGGCTGCAGGAGCAGTTTCACATGCCTTCGCTGCCAGCGCTGCGGCATATGCTTTGTCCAGTGCAGTCTTGCGGGCCTGTGCAAATTCACGTTTGCAGGAAACCACTTCAACTTCTTTCTGCAGATCCTTCAGTTCGTCGAGGGTCGATTCGTACTGATGTTTCGTTTTGGTATAGAAGTCGCAAGCCTCGTCGTCCATTGGGAACAGCGGTGTTTTCTGAGGATGGCAGGAAGCGCAATCTTCCAGATCAGGCTTTTTACCATCAGTCATTAATTTGTAGGAACCCACTACCTGGAACAGCAAACCTTTTTCGCCGGCCAGCAGTCCCCATAGGTCTTCTTCCTCATGATAGGTAGCCAGCAATGCCTTGATAGCATCTTTAATAGCTGTCAGTGCATCCTCTGTAGCGGTTTTCAACGCATTCAGATTGGCCATGATGGAATTGGCGCCTTTATCAGGGATCTTGTTGTCGATGCGGTCAGTCAGTACCTTGATCTGTCCTTTCAGTACTTCAGTACAATCCAGCAGTTTCTTTGCTTCGCAGATCAGGATCTTGATAGCATCGATACACAGGCGTGCATTCTTGCCGGATTTCTCATTGTACTTGCGGGTCCTTTCCAGGGTACCCAGGTAGATCATACCGAGACGGTTTGTTTCGGTAATAGTTGCCAGCAGATCTCTGAGCACATCAGCCCAGCGGCTCTTTTTTTCGAGGGCGCTCTTTTTGGAAGCCTCCTGCGCGAGCGCGTTTACGAGTTCCTGGTCTGCCTCGGTGACCTCTTTTTTCAGGCGGTCCAGGTATTGTTGTACGGTATCTTTATTTGAAGCCATGATGATTAAATTGTGTACGGTGTTTTAATAATGTGAAACGGGCTGTTATTATGCTTCGTTTTCCTGTGGTTCGCCAGGTGTTCCGCAGTTGGGGTTCTCATATGCACCTTCTGCTTCTTCTGAAATATCATCCAGCTTCTGACAGCCACCGCCGTTACAGTTTTTATCTTCCACAAACTTGCTGGTTGCAACGTCAGCATCTTTCAGTACCCATGCTTTATTCTTGGAAGTACTTGCTGTGCTGAGCGCTTTGAGTGCATCGCCCAGTGGTTTGCGGGAATCATCATATTTCTTCTGGGAATTCTTAACGTTGTTCTCTACGTCAGTGATCAGCTTACCGCCATCAGTTTTAGCAGTAGCGATCAGCGCAGCCAGGTTATCGATATTAACGAAGGCATTGATACCAGCTACCTTTACAGCCGCCTGTGCCACGTCGTCTGCCTGGTTTACGATCTTCTCAGCGTATTGTACAAACTCCTGTACGCTATCTTCGATCGTCTTTTTATTAGGACCTCCTTTTGAAAGGTTCTCGCGGATCAGTTTCAGCTCTTCAGAGTTGCATGAATCGGCCACCGCATCTTTCAGTTTACCTGCCAGTGTATTCACCAGTCCTACCTTCGACTTTGCAGTCTTGATAGCGGAAACGGCAGCATCAAAGGAAGTTTTAACAGAAGTATATTTTGTCTGTGCCTGTGCTACAGTGCCAGTAAGGCCTTCGAGGTCCTGTCCTGTGTATACGGTCACACAGTTGCTGAGGAAATTATATTCCTTCACAGCGCGGGCCAGTTTTTCGTTAACTCTGCGTTCAACGCATACCACCTGGCTGGCAGTATTGGTGAGGATCACTTCTGCTTCGAGGTTAGCAGAACGTTGCTGCAGTTCATCTTTCAGGGTAACTCCGTATTCCTGCATCAGCAGATCAAACTGAGATGGGGATGGTGGTACACATTGTACTACCGGCTGTTGTTCTACCGGAGGTTTAAAGTCGCTCATATATGGTCTATTTTCTGGGATTTACAGTTATTAAAATGGGGCATCAATCAGATTAAGATTCCTGCATTTTGTGACTGAACTTCAGGATGATGAATTCAGCCGGACGTACTACCGCCAGACCGATTTCAACGATCATTCTTCCTTCCAGGATATCAAAAGCAGTCATGGTTTCATTGATACCGATCTTCACGTAGAAGGCATGTTCAGGTTTAGCGCCTGCCAGTGCACCGGAGCGCCACTGATTGATGAGGAAGTTCTCGATCATCGCTTTTACCTTCACCCAGGTATTGGCATCATTCGGTTCGAATACGAAACCTTCAGAAGCTTTCTTGGTAGATTCTTCCACCATGTTGAAATAGCGACGTACAGATACATAGCGCCATTCATTAGAGTTACCATCCAGTGTGCGTGCACCCCAGATCTTAATACCTCTGCCAGGGAAGAAACGGATAGCGTTCACAGATTTACCTGCGTTCACATCCACGTTCAGGTTACGCTGGATCTGGTCGCTGATCTCACAGGTTACACCTGATACTGCCAGCAAACCTTCATTAGCCGGTGCCTTCCATACACCACGTGCATTGTCAACACGGGCGTAAACACCGGCAACAGATGCGGATGGAGGTAGTATGATAGAAAAGTTAGAGATCGCCAGCTTAACGTTTGCCTTATCCAGGTTATTCAGTCCGGCGAAATTAGGAGCACTGCCACCTACGATCGTCACTGTATTTTCATCATACGCATAGTCGAATGTAGAGCGGATGTTAGGGAAATATACAGCGCCATAGCTGGTGTAAGGTGCGCTCAGGGAGATAGCATCGCGGAATGCATTTGCAGCCGCCAGGATCTCTCCTTCAGTTTTCAATGTGAGACCACTATCAAACAGGTCCATGATCACAAAACGGTCCTTGAGGTCAAAGCACTGTGTCAGCGCAGCTTCCAGCAGTGTTTTGTAAGTATCCTGTGGCAGATTCTGTCCTTCTGGGAACACGATGAGCGTAGGTTCATCCTGTTTTCTCAGCTCGGTCAGTGCATCCAGGAATGGCTCCGAATCCGTGATGGGGGTACCTAAATCCAGGTAAGGTCCTACAGAGATGATGTAGCATGGGCCACCACCATTTGCATAGAACTGTTGCAGGGAATAGTACATGATGTGTTTGGACAGACCTTTGCCATCTGCATCATCATAGCTTACAGTATAACGTGTGCCTGACGTATCACTGGTAGTGATCGTAACGATCAGGTTCACTTCTTTCTGCGGGCCGCCGAAGATATTTTCATACTCCAGCAGTGAGCTGATACGTACGGGTGTACCCACTACAGATTTACCATCTACAATAGCCTGCTCTGTAAAGCCGATAAACGCAGGAATAGCTGTTTCCACCGCGGTGATGGATGGGGGGAACTTGGAGATCTCTTCAATATACACGCCTGGTGTATAGTATGTGTTTGCCATAATCGATCAATTTATAATTTCATTTTAGGAAGTAAGATTTCGGAACATATCAGGTCACCCTGGCGGCTGATCAGCTCTCCGTCAGGATTTGGAAGACTGACGGCAGCGTAGCTCACCCTACGGTATGCCTGCATCAGTGGATACGGCTGTTTGCTGATGATCACTTTTTTAATACCTGGCGGAGCGGGAAGAACTTCTTCCCAGTTAACATCAGCTCCCGGCGGATCTGCTTTCTGCAGGTAGTATTTCCAATAAGTGGCCCTGTTGGCGAAGCGCAGTTCAAAGACAGGTGCGGATGGCGTTCTGAGCGCACCATCTGCATCCACCAGCTGAAATGCAGCATCATTTGTATGCATTACCAGGTCGAGCACACCCCAGGCATCTTGCTGGTAAAGCGTTGAATGCAGGTATACCGTGTAACTTCTTTCATAACTGTTACTACCGGAGATCTTCAATGTGTAGATCCCGTCCGGCGTACCTGTAAAATCGAGAGCCGCATTCTGTAAACCATCTGCATGCTGAAAGGGCAATGTCTTGATTTCATCTGCTCCTTTCAGCAGCACGAAGTTGGCCTGCGTGATCCCCTGCTTGTCGAACGTATAACTAAACTTTAGCGGCAACAGGATGCGGTCATACTCATTAATGAGATGAAAATCATCTGTTGTTACCCAGCCGGTAGCGGCACTGTCCGTGCGGGCAATGGCCTGCGACATATTACCGTTGACAATCGCCATCTCTCCCATCTCATATAACCGACCGTCCGTGAACTCCTTTACGGAAGTGGAAAGTGAAGGAAAAGATTTACCGGTAGTAGTGTCGTCGTTCGTGAAATAGTAACATGCAGGAAATACCGGGTTGATACGCAGGTTACTACGGGATAACAATGCAGCATTCTTCAGGCGGATCACAAACTGTAACCGCAACTGACCGCTGACAGGCACCGCTGTAATGAGCGCCCCGTTCGGGCCCGGTGCAGAAGCGATACCTAATACAAGTCCGGTGGATGTTTGACGATACACGATCCGCTGCCCCTTCAGCAATTTTTCGGTAGCAGGAGTCGGTGTGATCGTCACGTTATCCATCAGGTTGTACCGGTTATCCATAAGGAGATCGGCCAATCTGAATTCCTGGTCTTCCTGGGACAGGCTATAGTAGGTGCTTCCCTCTTTATCGAGGTAGAAGCTGTGCAACATATTCACCACTGCCAGGCGCCTGTATGTAATCTGAAAAGCCATTATTATGATTTGGGAAAAGCAATACTGTCTTTTGATTGGATCTGTTCCACAATAGTACCGAGTCCTGTAATCCTGTTCTCTGTGATCTTAACCAGTCTTACTTTGTATAGTGCGCTGGGCATTTGTTTGCCACCAAGAGCGCCCCACAGATGATTCAGTTGTTCAAAGGATAGGGAAAACAATTCTAAGTGTAATTGCAGATCATCGGGCGCCTGACCACTGTTGATCAACGCCTCGTTTGGGGAATTCTTCAGGTTAAAACTTGTTTTACTCTGAAAGAACTGGATAGCCTGGGAAAGCCTTGACAACGCATCTTCATAGTTCTTGTAATGTGCTGACACAAGCATGTACAGGTTCAGGTATATGGGAGGATTGTGATAAGCAACACCCTGCGCATTCCGGTAAAAATGTGTGCTGTTTTTCAGGGTTGCTTCTTCCTCTATGTTCACCAGACTAAGGATAAGCCGTTCTTCTGCGCCCGGAGGCCTGTCTGGCGTTTCCAGGGTAGCTACATTGTCCAGGACCACATGACCTTCAGGGTCGTTTCCCATAGGATTAAAGGACTGAATATAACTATCCAACTGGTCTTTTAATAATTTAAAAGCAGTGAAAATCATGGTATGATTTTATTTACTATCAGGACGCGAAAGCCAAGCCGGTGGCTAGTACCAGCAGCGGCATTACTCGATATGATAAATGATATATTATTTCACGATACAGTTGATGAGGAAAACGTGGCTAGTTTTCAGATACAGTTGTGGCGGCATTCTGCTTACGGATTTCAAGAGGGTGTATGGCCATAATGCACATGTTGCTACTACTGCAGCACATCAAAGAATTTCACGGATCTAATGTTTTCTGATTTTTTTTCGGGGTATTTAATTAAAAAATTTGTCTTCTTTTTGAGTTAAGTTTTGAGTTAAAATTGGAGTTCTTCAAACGCTTTACACACGATTACCATAGAGACGTAAAACTAGGTAATAATTCGGAAATAAAAAACTTTTGAACGGGTGTAAAATATAAATTGCGTAGAAGTACGCAAAGTAATTTTTACTAATGAAAATTAACTTTTCGTATACAATATTTTCTACTCATATGATGAAAATGTTGCCCCACAGTTCATCAATTGCAATTACTCAAAATTGCAATTGAATTCCTTCTGAAACCGTACAATCTTCGATATGATGCCGTTCTAACAATGGTTCTCCTATGGGTATCTTACGTTCATCCTACGTTCAAAGACGTAGGATGAACGTAAGATACCCATAGGAGAACCATTGTTAATACCTGATTTGTACCTGATCATATCCTGATTACATAACAGAACATATTGACAACACGGAATCATTCACGACAATAAGCCCCCTATCGGGGTCTATTGCCGCGAATGATTGTGTTATGCAGCGACGACCTATCACCGCGAATGCTCATTACGGAATATCCTCAATCTGATCAAATTTAAGATTACTCCAGCCCTCTCCTTTACCTGCCTGTTTATACCTCCCCGTCCACAGGAACGTCTTCCCATTCAACCACCTCGTACGTTGAAAAGAACGGCTTACAATCACTCCCGCTCTCGGTATCTCCTCCTCATTGATAAAATAAGGCGCAGGCTGTTCTTTCAGCAACACCCCATAAGCAGGTTTTGCTCCCGGCATACGCCCACGCTGGAACCTGATTTCCGTATCGCTGTTGTTAACATGCACAGGTATAAATGGTGTCCAGTTACCCGGCACTGTCGTACCCAATACATACCGGATAACAGCATTACCAACCGGTACAAAATCAGGCGCCGGTGCATCAACCATTGCCATTTCATATCCCCTCATACCTTTCCCTGTATGAGACGGTACGATATTCTCGACCGCCCACACCATATTCGCCATTTCATCACGAAGGAAATTCACTTCTTCCAGCGGCGGACATTCCAGCGCTTTGGTGATAGCCGGTGTGAGATAGAAGAAGTTGGTGCTATTGGAAGTTGCGGTCTTCGATGAATGATGGAACATCGCCCAGCGATGCCAGTTAGTTTCCAGTCCTTTACCCGCAGGTCTTATTAAAATTTCCTGTCCGAATACATCTGTCACAACGATCCCTTTTATTTCACAGAGCGTATTGACGGCAAGCGGATACGGCAGCATAAACCAGTCGTTCGAATAGATCAGTCCAAATTCCGCCAGCATGAGGTGCAGCTGTCCGGTAACAGACGTATCGATCTTACCGAAATCGGTCTGATTCTCTTCCATCTGCCAGAACCGCGGATGCGGCATCCCCTTAAAGGCAATCGGAGATGGAAGGAATGAAACAAAGTTCTCCACAGGTCCAGCCTGTTCCCCTTCCTGTCCCGGCAATGGCACCTGTTTACGCGCATCCATATCAAAGGAATACCAATCCAGATGCCCTTCGTAATATTGATCTGCCACCAGCGTTACCTGCTGATTTTGCGGAGAGGATATACTAAACTGATATTCCAGTTGAGAAGGCAACCAGGCAGTATCAGTTGCATTTTCCGGCTGACTATAATTCCGCGTATGCCATGCGGTGAATAAAGGCGCGAGGCTCTTAAACGTAGCCGCATCTGCCGGAAAAGCTGCATCCACCCAGGTATCATAAGCAGCAGATCCTGCCATATCCAGGTACAACGCAAAACCGTCAAACATTTTATTCTTCACGGTACTATACAACACCACCGCATCCTTATCATGCGGATCTATAACATAATTGAGCGGATATCTTGTCATAAAATCAGACAACTTCCCCTCCAGGGAATGTTTCTTCATCAGCTTCAGGAAATACCTCCCCATCTGAACAGACACCGACAAGTCAGGACGAATCACTTCTCTTTCCACATGTGTTTCCAGCGGAATATCCTGTTTAAACGGAAACGGATCTCCCTTCGGAAAACTAATCCTGTCCATACCCGTATGCATCCCCAGGATCTGTGCGGTAACCGGAGAAGCGGCATCTTCTCCCTCAAACTCTCCAAACTGCCACTGACGTGTCAGCATCCATAAAGGATCCCGTACTTCTGCTTTCAGACTCCTGTCAAAGTTGGCAGTACGCGGAGAGGTCTCCAGCCTGTTATAAGCCGTGATAGAAGGTATCCGGTATGATATCAGTAATAGCTCCGTATATGATCTTACTGCTGCAGGCATAAATCATTTTTTGAAATGGTAAAACCTATTTTGAAAGGGATGCTACAGACGTTATTGGTAGTGCTTCAGCCAGCAGTACCAGGTTTAACCTGTAGTCCAGGGATACGTTCAGGTCGTATTGCGTAAAATCAGCCACAATAGCCGGCCGTAATACGCTGACGGCAGGATGTGTCACCTCATCCAGTAATCGTGGCTCTACGGCCCTTAATTTGGCCCTTTTTAAGGTATCGTTCAGGATGCCGATCAGGTCATCCCATGTCCAGTGACCTTTCACCTGCGGCGTAACTGCCAGTAAAAGCGCCTGTGGTGGCATGGCATTAGGCTGGTTGTAGTTGAATGATATGCCGGTAGTTTCTTCCGCCGTCGGAATGGCTTCCGTCCAGTCATCTATAAGGAGACCGGATTGCCGGCCGACAGGTGTAAATGCGTCTCCATGCACCACGATGGACAAGGTATCATGCACAATATTGAAAGGCTGATTAGTAACAGGATCTTTCTCCGGAAATTCTACCGCCAGCCAGGAATCCTTCGCCCTGTAAGGCAGCTGAACAGCCTCCAGCGGCAGGTCTTCTCCCGTATGATCCAGTTCATAGAGTGAACGCACCTGCTCCCAGCGCTGTATCTGTGGCCGCACATGCGCTACCTGCTGCATCCACTCTTCCACGATATAGTCTGTATTCAGTTTGGTAGCAGCATAGCTCAGTAACTGGGCACTGTCACCATGCGACAACAGGACATCCGCTTCATTGTTATAACTGAACAGCGGCAGGATATTGAATGCTTCCTGCAGCAACAATTTACCGGCCCTCCTGTATTCTTTTACCTTCTCCGCTATCACCGTCAGACTGGCGGCAGCCGTAAGCACATCCCCCGAAGCTTTATAAGAGACCAGCATTTTCCGTTGAATACTCCTTGCCTGCTCCAGCAGTATTGCCTTGCTGGCAGTGGTCAGTACCCAGGCAGGTTTAGGGAAAGCATCGGGAACGCCAAACTGCGATACCGCTATCAGTATTTCCTGCAACTTTTCCGCGGCTACGTTACCGAGGGTAAAGGTGATATCCTCAAATGTCAGTTTTGCCTTGTCAAGGGCATTAAAAGCAGTTTCCAGTGTATTATATACCGTCAGCAGGTTGTTTGCATCCGGGTCAGGGATCTCTGCATGAATAGAAAGGGCATTTATAGCCCCGATATTGACCTGAAAAGCTGTCCGGGCTGTCTGTATCCTTGCCAGCAGTTCAGCGTGATCCAGGGCCCCTGGATTCAATTTATCTGCCAGGCTTTTCTTTGAGTCAGGATTGAAGTCCGCTGCGTCCAGGTAACGGGAGTCTGTCATAACAGCCCGCAGGTTACCCAGTAAAGGCAGCAGACTGGCAAGCGTTTGTGTGCCCGCCACATGCTCAGGCTGCGTAAAAGCAATGCTGATGGCAGTACTGTCTTCCAGACCGTGCGCTTTCCTGTAAAGCCAGGCAATGCGGCTTTCCAGCTCGGAAACGGAGGTTTTATCCGCCGATCCTGTATTCAGCTCACCACCGGTGATATAAAGCAGATCAACCGGCTGAATACCCAGTTTCTCCAGTGTCCAGGTTTCCAGTCCCAGTGGCAGGTTCAGTGCATCGAGATAAGCTACGTTGTATATAATCTTTGCAGGATCGCCGATCACCTTTCCCAGCCACTTATTCAAACCGGCTTCCATCTTCGCTCTCACCGTCATATCAATAGCGGGCCATGGATTACTGGCAGGGTCCGCAGCGTCTACACTGCCAAACTGGATCGTCACCCTATTGGTGAAGGTAAACTGGCTGCCCCTCGGCGTTTCAATAACATCCAGGTCATTGGGGATAACGGCATCTTTTACCGCATTGAGCATCGCCGCACAACGTTCAAAATTACCCTGCACCAGCTGATACACACTTTCTGCCGATAAGAGGTCCTTTACAGCATCCAGGGTATCTGCCAGTTTATCCTTCTCTGCTATGATAGCGCCCCTCTCCGCTACCGATGCTGATACAACAGCGCCTGTTGCACCAAAAGGAAACCCGCCGGTCTTTTCTGCCAGTGTCACACCATTCACCACATTATTGGCGGGAATACTTTCCTGCACGGTTCCTGTTCCTGTCTGCTGCACCACATGCTGCAGCAGCGGGAAAGCTGCACGATAATCGTAAATATAGGCGTTCAGTTTCTTCAGATCATCATCTGCAGAACCACGGTCATGCAGTCCTCTTTCAAACTGGTATCCCAGCAGTGCTTCCAGGGTCTGGCCATTACGCATACCATCCAGTATGAACATGGCCCTGCGTACCCTTTCTGAAGAAAGATTGACGGCCATGATATCCGGATTCTCAGGTGTCGCATGACTCATATAAGCACTGCGCAACACCGCTGCAGCCGAAGCGTGATTCAGGGAAGGCGCATGTACAAAACCGCCGTTATCCGTATACTCATACAAAGGCCGGTTAGCAGGTTTCAGTTTCTCCGGTACGGGATCAGTCACCACCTTCCGCTTACCGGAAGGACGCACATGTTCTACCCATCCATACGATCCGAGATAAATACCTTTCTGACGCTCTGCCGTCTGCAATCTCCGCTGTTGTGATAACCGTACATTGAACATACCCGTTTGCCAGGCATCCAGCCGGTAATTACAGGTATCCAGGTGCTCTATAAAACAACGTTCCAGTCTTGCAGTAGGCAGGCCAGCCAGCGACTCAATAGACTTTCTCATGGCAGTCAGGAAGGCTGCTTCGTCTTCATCCCTGCCAAGGCCCAATAAATAGGCGCCGATAGTGCTGTTCCGCTGCGGATGCTCAGGCGCCACTTTAGATACAGGCGCCCGCATCATCTCCCATTTACTCAGATCTCCGCCGGGACGGATATTATGGAAATTGGCAGGCTGCAACATGAAATCAAGCGGGAAATCATTTTTCTTAAACCATAGTATAGATGCTTTGTGCAGCTGCAATGACAGGCTTCGCCGCAATTGCATATACAACAGTGCAGCGGGGATAGGCTTGCCTGCTCCGAAGTCCTGTTTCTCCAGCACGTCCAGGTCTGTTACTTCCGACAGCCAGTGCAGGTAATTTTTCTTAGCTGCTTCATTGTAGTAGGTGATACCATCCTTCTCTGACAGCGGAACATTATCAACAAGATTAGCGGCATCCAGCGTAGTATGATAGTGCTGGTAGACCAACCGCAGCAGCTGCGGTACTTTTAACACACCGCCTTCGTCAGCCGTATAACCTAACTGCTGGAGGAAGCTCAGTGCATTCGTTTTGGATATCATGCTTTGCTGCAGGTCCTTATAGTATTTGCCGCCATGTTTAAAGCTGTCCAGGTTCCGCAGGTAATCCGTGGAATACCCGATACGCTGAAAGATGGACGCACTGTTAGGCTGCAGACCAATAATATCCATCAATGCAGCAGAGGGATCCAACCCAGGTTTCCCTACATAAGAAAGTTTGCCGAGAATATCTTTCCATATCTCCGAATAAGCCTTCAACACCGCGTACAATCCATTCAGGAACCTGTTGTCCGGCAGGGCAATACCCGGCACAGGTAATGTGCTGGTCCACTTCCATTCTTCGAAATTGCTCGTCAGCAGAATGCCATATGGCTGGTTGCCCACACGGATAGCAGGTAAAGGCCCGCGACCTGTTACATGACGCACAAAAAAGCTTCTCAACTTATCCTGCTGCGCTTCACTCAACACAGGACTCAACATCGTATCGAAGTAATAACCCAGTGTGGAAGGAAAGAGCGCTGTATTCATCGCTATTGCTTCCTCCAGGTCCTTGCCATTGCTATGTGCGACATTCTGTAATGGGGTATACTCAATACCCAGAGCATTGGCGAGGTTCTTTCCATCACAATCATCTGCTTCAGTGAATAATGGCGCCTGCGCTTCCACTACATAACTGGCATTGCTGAAATCATCATTCTTTGTATAACCCGAGCCATTATCATCCATATTGTTGGTGGCGCTGCCCTGTGGTATCAGACTGAATCCCTTGGGAGAATAATGATGATTATCTATCAGTTCCTCCACCATCTGCTGTGCGGCCGATTCACTGGCGGAAAGATTTACACCCAATACCAGTATCTTATCAAATCCCTTGGTCGCCTGTGTTGCATTCAGCGGGATCCTGAAGCCCATCCCATTCAGGATAGCCTTGTCAAAGTCAGATGTCCAGTCATAACTTTCACCGAAAACCAGCTTGTCATCTTTCGTAGTAAAACCACCATCCGCATCCATCGGGTCAGGCCCTACGAACAATTCATCCGGTATAATATTCCCCACTACTTCCTTTGTCACTACATCGCCCTCGTATAAGGTCACTACAAACCTGTCAGGCAATACATTCACCCTGGGCGCACGGCTCCAGGTATCAGGCTTCGTCAGTTCAGGAGAAGGGAACACCAGCCCATCAACGCTTTCTATATTCGGAAGATTATTCCAGTTAGTAGGTTTTGTCTGCAAGGCTACCCATGCAGCACGCTGCGGACCGAAGGTCGTAGCCAGCACATTCCAGGCGGCCTTCTTCTTGTCTTCTTTTTCCGCACCACCATTCTTCTCTGCATCGAACAATGCTTTCCAGTAAGTGATGCCATCTTTCAACTCCTGGCTGGTCAGCAGTTTTTCATGCGTATGTACAGCGATATCATCCGGGTAGATCCTTAACCACAACTCTGTAAGATTGCCGGAAGTAATAAACCGGGTCTCTATCCTTACCGGCATGAACAGGAAAGGAATATTATCATTCAGCTGTTGTACGCCGTTACGGGGATGCGGATCAACATATATCTGTGCAATAGCATCAGACAGCGCAATATCGTTTTTATAATGCTGCTGCTTCGCCTGTACATATGCCGCCTGTTGTTGCTTCAACGTCTGCAACACCTGATCCATATTCTCCCCATTACCCTGCTGCAGCAATCCTGCCAGATCTGCTTCCAGACTGGCCAGCTTAATCTGCAGGTCTTTTTTTGAAACCAACAACTGTTGCTGCTGATCCAACGCCTGCTGCTGTTGCTTTTTCAACTGCGTCAGTTCATTCTGCGCGGTAGCGATGTTCTGATCCAGCTCAGGCAATAGTTTCTCCAGCTGCGCGATCTCCTCTACAAGTCCTGCAATGATCTTTTTATCAGGTGTTTCACTGCTTTCTTCCTCCTGCAACCGCTGCTGATCTTCCTGTATACGGGCAGTGGTCACCTCCTTTTTCTTTTGCAGGAAATCAATGTACTGCTCCTGTTGTTTCACCTTCACAGTATAACTATCCCCTTCACTCAAAGCGGCATTGATAGTCCTGATATCTGCCTGCAGTTTTGCAATCTGTTCCCGCAGGGCAGCTATCTGCTGCACGTCAGGAGGCAGAGACGTCTCTTTTTTACTTACCCGTCCCAGCAGGCCACTGGTAGCATGCAGGTTGATCTGCGCCCTGTATAAATCACCGGAACTCTGTTCGCGTTGCTGGCGCAAAGCTTCAATCAGTTCCTGTTGCTCTTTCAATGTGGGCATAATGCTTTATTATTTGGTGATAATGGTATTTTTTATGCGTCAACTTTCTCCAGCATTTCCTTTGCGTGTACGGCCACCATACTTGGTTTCTGGAACAGGATAAAGGCCATATTCGCAGCATCCGTCCCCCATTTGTTATATTCTGGCGCCGGAAGCGGAATAGTGGGTTTTGTACCTGCGGTGATGAACTTCATACCAGGATCAAAGTTCGTCCAGGCCAGGTCATCCCATGATAAACCGTCACTTCCCTGGTTAAAGGAAATGTCCATACCGAACCTCGGCATTCCAGGTATTTCCTGCAGTATGAAGAACCATCCCAGGTGATCAGTGAAACCAGGCGTAAGCTCAGTGCCTCTCGCCTGTTCTATGGTAAGATCGAAGCCGAAGAACTTAATATCAGGTGCTATCTCCGCTTTATACAAAGGGAACTTCAGTTGTGTTTCAAACTCCGTATCAGAAAGGTCAAGATCAATTACAGGATCATCGTCAGGCGTTGCTCCGGCAATAGCCTTCTGCGCAAATATCAGGGTGTTGGGATAACGCTTTAACAATTCACCTCGTATCACCAGCACTAACTGTTCTGCATCTCCTTCTGCATCCCGGTTGTTATGGCGCCCCAGCGTACTGCTTACAGGCCATGTATGAATAGGTTTGATATCCTTGTATTCCTCCGTCAGTTCTGCCTCAGATTTTCCTGTCTTCGGACGAATAACACCCTTTACATCCCAGAACTGCCGGAAACTACTGGGGCGTTCATCTGTAGGATATTCCCGCCATAACAGTTCACGCCCCATCTCATGGTTCAATCCTACCATATAGGATTCTATAAATGGCTGGTTCGTTTTCAGCAATGAAATAGTATTCTCCGGTATTAGCTTCAGATTAGGTAACAGCAGTTCATTCGAAATGTCAGTTAACCCTTTATACATCGGGTCTTCAAAATCAGGATAAGCCATGGCCGGGAAGATCTTCTCCGGCACATCCAGCTGTATATAAGACGGGAATTTCACCAACCTGTTGAGCCTTTGTGGATATGCCCTGTAAGGATTAATGGCATCACGCAGTTTCGTGTTTGCATTACCCAGATCTACCGAAGCACGCACAGGATCAGGCGCCTGTAACACCATCCTGTCGAGGAAGTCCTTCATAGCCACCCTGAAGTTTTGTGCCTCTACACTGTCAGCGCCCGGTGTGGTGGGTGTCGGCGCCGGAGTAACCGTTTCATCACTTAATACCAGTGTGAAATCAGGCTTTGCTGGTATATCCTTCAACTCATCCGCTGCTTTGAAAGGATCATCCAATGCCTCCGCTGCCGCCTCGTCGTCCCTTCTGCTTTTCAGGAAACGGCTCAAAGCAATATATGCTGCTACAGCCGCTACTATCAATACCGCAAAGACGGCGTATGCGCCGGTAATAAACATTAACAACAGCAACAGCACTACAAGTATAATAACCGCCAGCAGACTATTCTTCAGCAACCATAACATCAGATGGCTCAGCTGGTAAGGAAAGATCTTTCCGGAGAAATCTTTTGTATTAGGCAGGCCTGCCGGCAGCTTTTTTGGCGGGGCAGCAGTTAAAGTGCCATCGTTGATTTTTGTAACAAGATCATTGTATACCAGCGGACCGTTTGCTTCCAGTCGCTTTACCAGTTTACCATTGGGCCGTACCAGTCTTCTGAATGCTCCTGAGAATACAGTAGTTGGTAATATACTGTCATTGATCTGTTGATAGATAGTAGTAGGGCTCCCCATTACACGTGAATGCACTGGTTTGGTCAGCGCCACCAGCACATTATCCGGTAGCTTTGAGAATGTTTGCTGCGTATATTTGAAACTAACATACATGAAGAACTGGCTGGCCTTTATTTCCCGGTTTGCCTCAATGATCCTTTCCACCTGGAGCCATGCTTTCTGCATATAGGTCTCCTGGTTCTTCTGGATCACTGCCGTCCCGAAGCCCGCAGGCACACGTGTACGCGGGTCCCTGTTCAACTCATTTACCCAGGTCTTCTTGCTGACATCCAGCAACACTACATCTGTTGCTGATTTCTTTGCATGTTTGCCGCCATACAGCGGTACAGACACAACAGGATCCTGTGTGAGATCAGCCGCCTGTATGGCTGGCAGATTCACTATTTTCTGCAGCTCCGCCTGGAACTCACTGGCCGGCGGATTGGGAAAAACAGTTGACACCGTAGTGGGCGATTTCAAGGCGCCTTCCAGTCCCAGAATAGGAGGCTGTGTACCGGGTATTTCCTTTGTATTATCATCTGCCCTTACAAAACCAGGCCTGGATGCATCCATATCGCGGATACCTACTCTTGGGTCCATCGCCCTTGGCTCCAGTAGCTTTACGAGCGATTCGAAATCAGCGTTCGTTCCTGTCTGGAAAAACCATTCGTAGTAAACAGGCATCTCACCCTTTGCGCCGTTATCGTCCCAGGAAGGCAGCTGAGCTACTACATTGGCTGTAGGTAGCTCAAGTCCTGCCAGTCTTCCTGTTTCAAACGCAGGCACCAGGAATGCAAAATATTTTGTGTTCGCTTCCAGCTTCCGCGGACTCATCAACCTGCAGAATAACTGGTCCGGATCACTATTCACCGTCTTATTCAGCGATAAGAGGAATTCCTCATAATCAGACAGCTCACTGTCAGGTATATCAGCATCGCTGTGTACATGCGCCCACAGCCAGGTATCTTTGAACGACGGGAACGCCTCCTTTGAATTGATATTAACAGAAGGCAGCGGCAGTTTTCTTTTCGTTCTTTCAAACTCAGTCTCCTTCACGACCAGCAGGAACAGCCAGGGCCTGAGCCGGTTGCCCGAGGGAGAAGCTGGTGTATAACGCCAGGCAAAATCCTCATCATAAAACTCTATGAACGCAAGGTAATTAGGCTCGAAATTGGTGATCCAGTTCAGCGGTTCTGTACGAACGATCATCTCATCCTTAATACCGATAATATCGCCCGGCCCTATCAGGGAAAAGTTCTTCGGAACAGCTGTCGTATTGAGTGTGACTGAAATGGGAATTTCTGCACGTTCCTTTACAGCAGCTGCTCCTGAGCCAAGATCATCATGTTCGATAATATTGGCGGAAATACCTCTTCTTGACCATGCATGGAACTGGTATCTGGCGATTTCTACACTCATGGTTAATTGTTGTTTATTTCATACTGAGATAAGATCTGCACTTTGTTCTTCAGCGAAGGTTTTTTTGCAGTTAACGTATTATACATTTCAACTGCTTCTGCATAACTGTTGGCCACCATGCCCGCACTATGCATCTTCATATCACTGACATTGGCCACCACATATTGATCCTTTTGCACGGTCACAGCATCCGGTGCATTCACCGACTGGCGATTCGTAGCATAAGACATCTTTGATTTAGCCACTGCATTACCTTTCAGGTTACTTCTGAAGAGCGACTTCGAATATTTATAGATGCCCGCGAAGAACAACGCGAACCGTTTCTTCCGGAGATAGCTCATCTCATAGTCAACACTCTTGTTAACCGCAGGAGCAATACTCAGATCAGCCGTAGCAGTCACCTTACAACCGCTTACATTTGTTTCAAAAGAACGGCGGGAAAGCTTTTCATTATCCTTGAGGTTGAAGAAATTAGCCGGCGCAAACCTTTCCTTGGCTGCATCATAAGACAAAGTGGTGGTACCGCTCTTCACCCCATTGATCTTAAACAGGTCAACATCTTTTGGTACCCTGGTACCGAATTTCTGTATGGTCACTTCCATGGGCAATACCCTTTCACTAAAGGTGAGTACGCCTAATGGGTGAATAACGATATTAGGAGAAGGATTCTCTTCCGGTTGTATCAGTTTCAGATCTTTTACGCTTACATGCAGCTTATTATTATCAGGGATCACAGCCTGCCAGTTCTGGTTGTTATTGATCTCATCAATCATCAGCTTTTGCAGGTCTTCTGTAATTTTGGCCACTGCATCCGGATCATCACCCCAGGTAACATGGAACCCGATAGTGATATCGAAGAAGAGAATACTGAAGCTGGCCTCTCCTTTCACATCCCATGGCTTCGGACCACTCAGTTCGCCGGATACGGTAATGCCCTTAATAACCGATGTACCACGTCTGAGTGCCAGCCCTGCATACAGCTTCGCAATAAAATGAAAAGGTTCGAACTGGAACAGTACATCAAACCCCAGATAACCATATACATTAAAGCCCGCGGCCTCTGCATACAGTTCAGCTTTCGCCCCGAATTGCACCGTGTTTGAAGTAACCGCAAAATAACACTGGATAGTGATACGAGGGTTCTCTCCAGACAGCAGGCTGATACCCAGTCTGTCGAGATTCTTAAACCCATTAGGCAACTGTGGAATAGTAGGGATATCGTGGAAGTCAGGATGGAAACCTCCCACACTCAATGCAAAGGTGGCATTGTCTCCCCAGGCTACCAGCAATGCCAGACTACCCGTCAATGTAAATGCAAGCAATCTTGAATCATACAGATCTGCACGGAAGAAAATAAAGCTGTTCGGAATGTCAATAATGCCGATGAAATTGATCTGCAATTTCAATACAGCTGCATCTTCTTTTGGCAGGGCTGCTTTGAGCACCCCCAGTATCACCACTCTCGGATCAGGGAAGTCAACGATCACGCCCAGGTCCAGCGATACCAGCGTCGGAGTACCCCACCCGATCTTCGCCATCAATCCTACTACAAAATGATCCTGCTGTATCGGGAAGACCTGTTTGAGATCACTGATAATACGATTGATATTGGCCACCACATCTTCCGGGAAAAGAATGCTCTTCAGGGTATTGGTCTTTAAACCATCTACCAGCACATCTACTTTGATAGTACGATGCAATCCCAGCAAACCTCCCAATCCATTCAATGTAAATCCAAATCCCAGCTGGAAGCTGAAACCGGAAGCCGTTACTATTATCAGCAAAGAATATCCATCACTGCCATCCGGCATTTTGGTATTGATGATACCAATCGCTTTGAAGGTGAACAGGTTCTTGAACGACAATTCCAGTGCACCAAAATATTCTCCTGCCTTGGCATCAAAATAGAGAAAGCCTCCACCTGTCACCACACCGGCATCCACCGCTACACCGATACCATTTGGCGGCTTGAAAGAGAAGTCAATATCATGACCCGCAATAGCGCCTTCGCCATTAGGGTTCTTTTTCAATACCGCCAGCACCCCGGTGCGGGACACCGTAGCAGCAATCACGCTACCGATCTTCAGCTTGAAGCTGATCGATACCTCTATCTGTTTATCTTTGGTAGCCTCATCGGAGGAGTAAGCCAGTGTGATCACATCAAAGCTGACCGGTCCCAATGTAGCATATACCGGCAGCGCTATTGTAAATCCATTCGCGCCACCATCGAGGAAGAACCCTTTCTTCTGACTGATCCCGATCGCTATATCAATCTTCTGGTCCAGCCCTTTCTTAGGGATCAGTGTAAACGGAAAACTTGTCTTTGTACCTCTGCCAAACTCAAAGGCGATCGTTGGCTTGAACTTCCATTCAATATCATCTTTAGAAAACCTGATACTTGTCTTTACTCTTCCATAGCCAAATTTCATCACAGGATTAGCGAAGAGCGTACCCTTCGTCACCTCATCCGTGTTATTCTCCAGTATCATTTCCACAAAAGGGTTGGTGGCAAGAGACGCATCAGCTCCTTCACCTACGCGGAATATGATACCCAATCCACCAGTATCAAAAGTGAATTTCCAGTGATTGCCAAGATCCAGATCAACCTTTACCTCTCCCGTAATATCCATTACAGCGGCCTTCCCCTGCTGCTCAAGCGGTACCAGTACCAATGTATTGGTCAGCTTACTTTCAACGGTATCCGCTTCATGTTTGATAGAGAAACTGAGCGTCCGTTGGGAAAGCATGTCTGCATTCGGGCTTGTAGAGGCGGGATAAGTATCGTAGCCGTAAGCAGCGTCTACGCTTAAAGGAATACTGAAATGGAAGAATAACTTGTTCAGTAATGTAAGCCCTACACCACCTACAAACAGCATGGTATCTGACAGGTTGCGGGCATGATCTTCATTCTCGAGTTTAAAGCCTTCTCCCACATTCTCGAAGAACTTACCAATCGCACCAAAAAGGTTAAGGATACCACCCGATCTTACAGACTGCTGATCCACATTTTCAATGATGGACATCACCTTAAAAAATACAGGAGCCCTTAAACGGAGATAGTTCAGGGTCAGCAGGTTCATATACGACGTAGTAAGCTCGCTGGCAGTCAGATTAGGATTGCCTGCGGAAGCCGCCTCGAAGAACTCTTTGATCACTGCCGATATCTTTATCAGATCTTCCAGCACGGCAAAGAAGGCGATTTCATCTACCTCATCCGCCGACTTCTCCACATACTGGTTGATACTATTCAGGCTTGCCGTTGGAACAGCAGGAGATGAATTGGCAAAGGAAGGGTCCAGACCGAGAGAGGCCAGTCCTTCTTTCCTGTCTTCCAGTGTACCGCCGAGCATTTCCACAAAAGGATTCAGTATGTCCCGGGCAATCTTCACATATTGTTGCAACAGGTTTTTATTGTCAGCCATGGTTAGCTAAGTTGTGGGGGTGTATCTGAAGTGGGTTCCAGCGAAGTAGTATGTTGCGTATAACAGTTAGGCTCCTCATACAGATCATCATCCGGCAAACGGTACCAGAACTGGTGCTCCACCGACAACTTGCCGGCATCCTTCTTAATTCTCACCATGCCTATATTGGACGACCATACCACTCTCCTGGCGATATTATTTTCAAAAGCCTCCTGGTGCCTTGATACTACTTTTTCATAACCGGCTTTAACAGAAGGAGCAGAAGCGAGATTAATATCCGGATCTATCGTATCAATACGGATCCTTTCCGGTCTGGCCCCTACTGTATCCGTATCGGGTCTTTCATCTCTCAGGATGTTCAGTCGCCACGACCAGTCAGCCGCCGGCGTAACAGTCGCTCCGGGAAACCAGCCCTGCGGCGAAAGCACTACCGGATTCTTATGCCGGCGCATTTCATTCCTGGGAGAGATATTTCCATTCACGTTTACCACCTTGTTCATCCACCCCAGTCTTTCGGAAGGGAAGTAAGCAGCCGACTGCAACTGCTGCAATCTTCCGCTGATCAGAATATGCTGGTTGCCCAGCTTATCCGATTCATTTTTCAGCGCGCTGGAAACCAGCTGTACGATCCTTGTCTTATCCGCACCCTTGAAATAATCCATCACGGTACTCAATCCGAAATGCACATCCCCGGAAAGGATCACTACCTTTTTTAGTTTCTGTATGGTGGCAAGGAAGCTTTCAAACACAGCATAATTCAATGCCCAGGCTTCCGTATCAGCATATACATTACTTTTAATGGAACTCATGAGCGGCTGTATCAGCTCTTCAAATACGGCCAGTCCCAGTACCGGTGCAGGCGATACAATGAACACTACTTCCGCCCCCACCGGCGGCGGTACAGTGGGCAGTTGTTCCAGCAAAGCTTCCGGCGACATTAACCCCGGACTGCCATGTCGTGTTTCATACACCCTCCTGGTGCGTGTGTCAAGCACATAGGTGGTAGTGGGTCCGGTAGGTACATTAAAGTGCAGTTTTAATTTGGGCACATTACCATCAAAGCCCAACAAGGCATCAATGGCATTGGCTACACTCAGCGAAGGGCCTTCCGTATTGCCCGGAGCAGCTACCTGTTTAATTTGCGTCAGTAACGTAGCCTTATCGCCCGATTCAAAGCTCTTCGGATCATTACCCCAGCCCTGAAACAGCGTATACGCCATTAACCCGTTCCTGATAATATTCACGCCCATAGGATGACTCAATACCTGATCACGCCAGTCGCGGGTCATGTACCAGTCGTCGGTAATCTCATGATCATCCAGTATCATATACACCGGTACATTCGCCAGTATCCTGGATATACGGGGCAGATTATCCCTAAACTCTATCACGGCCTTCAATTCCTTTTTGAACATCCGCTTCATCTGTTTCTCCCACTTATCCCGCTTTTCATTGGAGGTGTTATTGAACATCTCCTTTTCTTCAGCATTCATCAGGAAATCACGCATATCAGCCGCACTATCATCTATCATGCTCATAAGATCATTAAAGATGGTATCCATCGCCGCTTCGCTGATATCTTCCTTTATATTGGTCAGCTCCGTCGGCCAGAGGTGGTTACTGAAAGAGAAAAGGTACATGGCCACGAACTCATGAAAAGCAATGAGGTGACTGTCGTCATCATCACTGGTGAACTTTGCCGATTCCTTCATGATAGTACGACGCAGATTGGGAGGAAAATTAGTCAGTGTAGCGCTGGCAGTTTTTGTATTACTGACAGTGATCTTCTCATCAAAGTTATCCCCGAACAATGCCTTTCCCTGCCTGGATAACCAGGGCAATACCATCATCGGCACATCATCCGCATAGATCTGATCGCCTGTTAAAAAGAGCTGGTGAGGACGCTTGTTCGGCTCATTGATATAACTCCCGATGAGAAAATCCATTGCCGCCAGGCCATCTTTCCCGATGCCATGCATCTTTCTGCAGGAGCCATGCATGATGATCAGATCTTCCAGGTTAGTGGGGGGTAGCGAGAAGGAAGGCAGTTGTCCTTCCTTAAACCCAATGGCCATATTAGAGAAGTGCGAGGTGACAGGGTTGTTCTGATCCGCAAACAAGCCTTCCGACTTCAGGTCGCGCAGCGTACTTGAATTGGTATCTGTAAAGCGCACATTGTAGCAATACACCTGGTTAGGCACCAGTGGCAACTTGGGCGCTTCAATATTCAATGTAATAAAGGCAATGTGAAAGTGGGTACCTATACGTTGCGTGTCAGTCGTAGCCGTATAATCCGGTGGGATCTCGGGTTCATATACAGTACTCGTCTTCTGCGTCTTGATGATTTCAGACCATAAGTGCAATTCGATATGCTGTGGCTCGGAAAACGCCATCCAAATAGTAACCAAACGAGGTTCTACTCTTCGCAGGATGGGGCCTGCCAGTATTTGGGGTAATGCAGCCATACATTAAATTTATTAGACAATTAATGCAGCCTCACTGGTTCAGTAAATATTGATTGCGATTGATTTTTGGGGTCAAACGCGGAAATGTATCGATTGGGGGTTTTAGTATTTTAACACAGTAACACTAGGTTCACAGTATAAATCTATATAGAATTTTGAATAAATGGTAATTTTGGGGGATTTTTTAATATCGATTGAAAGATTTCCCTATAAACGAACAGGATGCCCCATTACCTAAGACATCCTGCTTCTTTATCAAATTAAACAATCTCTACTTCCCTTCCTGCAACGGTACGCTGAACATATTGCTCACTCTACCTCCCGGCGTCACAATGATATAATTCAATACCATCGGTTTCTCACCTGGCACCGCCAAAGTAATAGGCCCGTTATACAGATTCCCTGTCTGATCAGGCTTATGACCATCCAGCGTATAATACACCTGGCTGTTCGCTACAAAAGGCGTGATTTCGGCAGTTCTTCTACCAGCAGCATTGGTGCCGAATGTAATTTTCGCTTCAGGAATACGGAAGAAATACTTCATCTCTTCCAGCTCCTGCAAACGTGCCGGCAGTCTTCTGGTAGAGAATTCATCATAGTTCTGTTTATCCCTTGCCGTCCATGCTATTTCAGATAAAGCCAGTATGCGTGGGAACAGCATGTATTCCAGTTTATTGTTGGTACCGATATATTCCGTCCACAGGTTAGCCTGTACACCTAATACAAGTTTCTGCTGCTCAGGTGTCAGTGAATCAGGACGCGGATGATAGCTATACACTCTTTCCAGTGGCAGGAAACCACCGATTGCGGTAGGCTCTGTTGTTTTGTCTTTCGCCTGATAGTGGTCGATATACAGGTGGCTGTTAGGTGTCATGATCACATCATGTCCCATTCTTGCAGCAGCGATACCGCCCTTTTCTCCTCTCCAGCTCATCACTGTAGCGTTAGGCGCTAAACCACCTTCCAGGATCTCATCCCAGCCTACAAGACGTCTGCCGTTCTTGTTCAGGAATTTTTCAATGCGGGAAATGAAATAGCTCTGCAGCTCGTGTTCATCTTTCAGTTTCTGTTTGCTGATCACACCCTGTGCAAACTTGGACTGCTGCCAGTGTTCTTTCGGCACTTCATCTCCACCGATATGAATATATTGGCTGGGGAAGATGGCCATTACTTCTGTCAGCACATCCTCCAGGAATTTAAAGGTCTCTTCTTTGGGACACAAGATGGCATAATGTACGCCCCAGTAACCGGGCACGTGGTAAGTAGTATCTTTACAACCAAACTGCGGATAAGCTGCCAATACAGCCTCACTATGACCAGGCAGTTCTATTTCCGGCAGGATAGTGATCTTGCGGTCAGCAGCATACTTTACCAGTTCACGGGCTTCATCCTGGCTATAATAGCCCCCGTGTTTTTCACCATCGTATACAAAAGGCTTGAAATCGCCGTATTGTCCCAGGATGGTAGAATCCCTCCATGCGGATATCTGTGTGAGTTTCGGATATTTTTTAATCTCCAGGCGCCATCCCTGATCGTCGGTCAGGTGCCAGTGTAACCTGTTAAATTTAAAATAGGCCATTATATCTACGATCTTCTTCATTTCATCCAGGGAGAAGAAATGCCTGCTCACATCGACCATTACACCGCGGTAGCCGAACTCAGGTTTATCAGCAATAACTACTGCCGGTACCCCCAGACTGCCATTCTGCACGTTGATCAGCTGCAACAGCGACTGCAAGCCATAAAAGCAGCCGATACTGCCCCCTTTGATGGTTACCTTGTCATTTCCTGCAGTCAGGCTGTATGCCTCTGTAGTGTCGTTCTGTTCTTCCAGTACAATTGCCTTTCCTTTGGCATCATGAGCTACGGTAAGGCGGATACCATAGCGGTTCCACAGGAACTCATTGAACAGTTCTGCGTTTTTCCTGGCGGCATCACTTTGTGCTACCAGAACGGTCTGCGGACCAAGATCGAACCAGCCATTGGCCGGCTGCATAGACGTGGGCTTGGGTATTAAGGAATAGTTTCCCTGCTGCGCATAGGCGCCGCTAACCCCTAACGTGAGAAGTAAGATAGAAGCGATTCTTTTTAACATCATCCTGTTTTATTGGTTTACTAGATCAAATTGCACATGAAAAGTTTAGTACCTGTAACGTGGAATACATCCTCCTAATAGCATAATATTACCCAAACACTGATAGTATTTACACCTATTTTCCGTAACTGGCTGAGTTATCGGACAATATAGTAAGAATTTAATGGTAATCAAAGCCGTTCATCCCATAAATATGCTCATTAACAAACCACAATGGGACCCCCTGACGGGGTCCCATTGTTGTAGCCCGGGGTTGAAAACCCCGGGAATATAAAAGCGTTCATGTCCACCTATGCGTCGTATATACGCCCTGTATACGTCGTGTATAAAGCGTATTCTGCTTATAGCACATTATACAGGAAACGCATACGTCTCCGCCACCCACTCATATCCATCCCCCTTCTTCCGGACATGTCCAATACCCGGCCATGGCAGATGATAGGAAAACACCGTCGTTCGGTCAACTGCCAATGCTTCCATTACCTTCCTTCTGGTAACCGCTGCCATGTCGAAATCAGTATCTCCGTCAAAACCCCATTCAGGATGAGGGAACAGGAGCACATCAGAATGCAGCAGGTCGGCAATATGTACGATCTCCTCTTTCCCCGAGAAGATCCTGACAAGCGTATGTCCCGGTGTATGTCCAGCGGCCAGCTGCAGCCGTATGCAGCCAAACAGCTCTTCTGTATGATCAAATAAATGCAGGCGGTCCTTCAATGCAGCCAACGTATGCTTTGTAGATACCAGGATCTTTGCCAACAGCTCCTTATCACTGAACTTACTTCGGGCGAAGTCAGACTGATCAGCAGACATCCAGAACTGAAGCTCTATTGCGGCCATGTATACCTGTGCATTAGGGAAGACGAGCTTGTTATCGCGGGTGAATAGTCCACCGATATGATCGGGGTGCGCATGTGTAATAACGATCTGTGTAACATCATTTACATGGATACCTGCATCTTTCAGCGAAGCAGGCAACCATCCGGAATCAGGCCCAAAGCCATAACCGGCACCCGTATCGATCAGGATAATATCTTTTCCTTTTTTCACGATCAATATATTCATGCCCAGGTCAACCGCCTTTGTTGACCGGAAATTGTCTTCCAGCAGTTTATTCACTTCAGCTGCCGGCGCATCCTGAGCGAAATGCTGCTGCACAGGGCTCATCACAATATGCCCGTCCGTTACCACCATCAGCTCCAGGTCGCCGAGCCGGAACCGGTGATAAGGACGTTCTGCACCGGAAAAGGATTTTCCGGCAAATAGCGTATGTAGCGGCAAAGCAGATCCAAGGCCGATAACGGCCATCTTCTTTAATAAAGCTCTTCTTTCCATCTTTCAATATTTACATCAAATTTATCCGGGTCGTATCTTTGAAACAAGTATGTACTTTTAAGTATCCTGGATACTAAAAAGTATCTATAGTTGATTATCAATGATAAAAAAATAAAGGAATGGCTAAGAAAAGTATTGACACACCCATTTGCGCAGTAGATTTTGCTTTCCGGAGGATCGGGGGAAAATATAAAGGCCGCATCCTTTGGTATCTGCATATACATAAGGTATTACGCTATGGGGAACTGCGCAGAAGCATTATTGACATTACCACAAAGATGTTGACCCAAACGTTGCGGGAGCTGGAAGAGGACGGATTGGTGCATAGAGAGGTCTATCATACAATGCCTCCCCGCGTAGAATATACGCTGACGCCCTCTAGTCAGGAACTGATACCCTTTATAAATCACCTGCGGCAATGGGGCGACAGGCAGATGGCGAAAGAAAATATTCCGGTAATCGGCAGCTCAGCTGATTGTGTGATAAAGGACTAATATTAACAGACTGAAACCGGAGCTACTTAGCGTAAATGAAAAGAGGTTACAGCGCGCCGGCATTGAGTTTATCGATATGAGCCGGTACTTCATCAGCAGATATTATGTATGTCTTTTCCGTCTTCCTGCCCAGCTCATGGTCCAGTGTACGGCGGAAGTTGACAATCTCTTTTGATCTCAGCGTAACAATAAAATCATTATCTGTTTCCAATACCTTTTCATTGTCTTTTTCCCGCCAGAAACGCTCAATCAGACCAATGATATTCTGAGCAGTCAGCAGCGTTGTTGGGATATCAAGAATATGCAAGGGCGCCTGCTCATCCGCCCGCGGTAAAACATAGATACCTATATTCCTTCCGTCATCTGCTATAAAGCTTGTTTTATAACACCCCTGCTGCGATGTTAAAAAAGCATCCGCATCCTGTCTCCCCATGATCACCTCAGGCATAACAACGGTGACGGTAATACCATTCTCAGGACGCCATAATAAAGTCTTACCATTGATCTGCAATTCCTGCGGCTGTTTCACCTTCCACAAAGACAACAGGAAATTATTCAGATAAGCATGCGCCAATCCCTGTGCAGGCAATTCCGAGTGAAAGGAATCGAAGGTAATACTGTTCAGGACTTCCCTGATCCCCTCTGCCGCACCTGCAGTAGCATCCATCCTTTCCTGATCTGTATAGGTCTCCTGGTTATGATAGGTAAATACAAGCGGTTTTACATCATCAAAGTAAGTAGGCAGTTTCACCTGCGGTTCATCAGGCAATAATATAATAGTCTTCTGTGGTCCCAGTTTGGCCATAGTAGCACCCAGTTCAAAGATCACGTTATCTTTGGGACCATTGATTGTTGTGCCTTCCTTAGTAATATATGATACCATGTTATCGTTCGACAATACAATGATCGCATAGTCATAATGAAACAGCTTCTTGAAGAATGTCCACAAAGGCGTTGTATGATTATCCCCGAAAAAGTCTCCCTTCCAGAGATGAATGGTAAACTCAGATGCAAGATGGGTATGAATGCCTTCTGCCACAGGAAGGCTGCCGGATGAGGAAAAGATAACTATATATGGTTTCATATACCGTCGTTTATAAGATGTTATTTTGTGCCAGTACATGTATGAAATAAGGAATACCATTTATCTGTGAACGGTCCTTACTTTTCTCTACATCAGATAGTTTATCATAAGGCACCAGGTCAATATGCAGTTTCTGGGACTGGTAAAGCGCCTTATACCCACGTTCATTATTCCACCGTACTATGCGTGTTTCCACATCTTCCTTACCCGGATCATAGTCCTGTAAAGGAAGAAATCCATTGAGTAATTTTTCAGCACACCAGCGGTGCTGTTCCGTCTTCGAAAGCAATTCAAACAACACCCGGCATGCCGGGTTAGCTTCCATGCTGAAATATTCGAACAGCATCGCGGAGGTATCGTTAGCTGTTAAGGCCTGTTTTATTTTCTGCAAAGAATATGAGGTGTATCGCAGCTTCACCCATATATGGTCCGCCGCCCGGCGATTACTTTCCTTGTATGTATAGGACAAGGTCTCCCATTCCTGCCTTGCCAGCCGCATAATGTCGACAGGATTTTCCTTCCAGTAAGTTTTGTCTTTCATATTGGCATACCACAGGTTGATCAATGCAGGGAGATCATCAATAGAAGCATTTCCTTTCGCCAATGCCCTGCATTCATCCACCAGTTGTCCGAAGAGGATCACGGGCGTATACGGCAGTTGCCTGTTCAGCATATGGGAGATATTCTCAAACTCACTTTCATCAGCCAGGTTACAGTAAGAAAAGATCTGCAGATTAAAATACCGCGCAGCTATCTTACCCAGAAAACCATGGAGGTAAGCAGCGCCTTTCAAAGCATCTTCCAGGCAGAAGTATGCTGTAATAAGGTTCTCTTCCTTCAATGCCCTTAGCATTACTTCGTCGTTGTAATAGCCGGCATCTGACACAGGTAGTTCTTTAAAAGTAATCCTGCCTTTGGGAAAGATCTCCTTCCGGATCTCACGGGTATAAGGCGCTTCATATAACAGGTTTTCATGCGGATTATACCACAGGCAGGGATACTGCTGGTAAAATTCCGCTTCCGCTGCTACGGCGCCCTGTGCAAACACGGTGATATTGACATGATGATTACTATTCAGCTGGATAGTATGCAGTAATGTGACCAGCAGCTGTTTGCCCATATCGCCGAAGCCAAATAAAAGTATTTCTGTAGGCTTCCAGGCATCGCGGCTGTCCCTGTAAATAGGATAACGGATCAGTAATTTCCGGCTGATGATTTCATGGAAGTTCAGTCGCCGTACCACCACACGGCCCGATAAAGGATTCAGCTTTCCTACAAATTCAGCCGCCCGGTCATCTTTCAGGTGAATATAACAGTGCTTTCTCCTGGATTGCTTTGCCCACATGAGATCCAGTTCCTGTAAGGTCCGGATATTATCTGCATCAGATTCTTCCAGCAGGTATACCGTATGTGCATTGACAGTCCGGTTCCTTCTTAAAAAAGTGGATGACTGAGGACTTCCCTCTACCACCCTGATGCCCCGTTTCGCTGCTTCTGTTTTCAGGTTGGGATCAGGTGCTTTATCAATGATCATCACCTTCTGATGTTCCCTTTTTAGCGTGATGGCCAACAGGTAGGTAATGCTGTTTAACCCGGTGATCATACAGATCCTGTCCTTTGAAAACCACTTCCATACAAAGAAGTAGAGCAGGCTTTTATTATTGCTGCCGATGGCCAGGAAAAAAGCAATAAGGAAGGCATTAACGAAGAAAGCCAGACCACTGAAACGGGCAATGTCCAATATGACAACTGCTTCCCTGGGCTCGTTACCAACAGAAGAGTTAAACGTCAGCAGGTTGACAGCACTGAAAAAAGCGTCGCGGTATTCCGGGTAATTATCAGGCTTTTTTGATAAAATAAAACCCCAGGTACCGAAAGAGACCGTCAGCAGTACCCAAAAAAGCGGTAACACAAAACGCCGGAAATTCTCATTGTAGATCACATTTTTCTTCCACCAGGGTATACGGCTTTTATAGGTGAATTGCGGGAAACAGACTTCCGCCCATTCGAGTTTGTCAGGAGGCGGGAAATAACGTTCCCGCTGCAGTGCAGCACCACATAAGGGCGCATCATTTTCTGCACGGGAAACGATCAGCTGGTACAGTCTGCCGGATTTACAGCGTTTGCCCTCTGCTTCCATGGCCATATTTACCACATCGGAGGTACCGCCCTCTTTCCCGGTATCCACACCATCCCATAACACGATCAGGTATTCCGCAATATTGACAAGGCATCCTGCCAGCACTTTATAGGGAATATTATCACCTCCGGCTATCTTCTGCATGCCGCTACCAGCAGCACGCCTGTTTCTTTCCTCTGTTATGTACGGACTGAGAGAGCGTGTGGAGATCAATGTCGTCCCGAATTTGCCTGTTAATGTTTTTACTCTTTCCTCATCCCCGTCTTCCGGTAACAACAGTAAAAGCACTTTAAGGCCCATTTCCAGGGCTTTTGTCACTACAAGACTATCAGCGCCATCAGCGATCCCTGAAACCAGAATAAAGTCCTTATAATTGCCCTGTGTTATTTCCAGCAATTTGTCCCATACCGCATGCTGAATGTGTTGCAGTTCACTATCCACCAGATGACGGTGACCACTATGGGCGATGACCTTCCTGCCCCTTGGAATAAAACGGGAAAGCAGGGGAAAATCCTTCAGACGTTTCCGGCAAAAAACATAGGGGAATGCGCTCCGGGTCATGACGATTGGGATTAGTTTTGGGGCCTACTGCAAAGTAACGGTTAATGCAGTTTTATAACACGTAAGGCGAAATATATTCGTTTCTATACTTTATGGATTATAAGTATATCATAACAAAACTATTCTCCATGACATACGATAAACGACTTGCAAACAGGATCAGGGAGGGGTTTGAAAACAGGAAAGCTCCGGCTGTCTGACCGGAGCTTTGCGCTGATAATTTTGATACACTATGTTGTTACTTCATCTCCACGCCTACTGATACCCTTGTCTCATCATAGAAAAGGCTCAATGACTTAGGTTTGGTACCAGCTGGTAATTTGAATTTATTGTCTGTGGACGATTTGGTAGACTCCGCATCCACATTCACTGAATTGTAGTTGTCATGGGTAATGTTGTTGCCATTATCCAGCTGCAGGCGGAAATCGCCCGGGTTCACGAAAACACCACGACCTCCCACCTGGTTTTTGTTAGTCACCTCTAACTCATAAGTAATTTCAGTCCCTGTTACTTTTCCATCGGCATCTGCTAACTCAACTGCTTTTGCATTTCTTATGCGAACAAACGCCTCTTTGTTTTTACCGAGGTAAACAGAGTCGGGGGAGAATGCCACTGTATACGTTTTGGGTTCGTTAGCAGGCGCTGTGGCGGCAGGGGTACTTTCTGCAGGTTGCTCAGCTGTGGTTGTCTGCTGATCTGCATTTTCAGTCTTATTTTTCCCTTTACATGCAGCAAGAGTTACCATCAAGCCTACAGAGAATACAAGAATGATTCTTTTCATTGTTATTATTATTGGGTTTAAGATTTAAAGATGGACGGTCATAAAAAAACAATAATATAACTAAAGTACTCATTTTTTTCATTCCCGGAAGGGCATGGTAATCATTTGCGTACAAGTACGTACACATATAAGGGTTAGTATCTGAAACCGCGTAGAAATACGCACCCCGTACAGGTTAATATTCAGCAAACTGTTTGTCAGGATAACACCAGAGCCAACGTTCACCCGGTTCTGCCGAAGCCACTACAGGATGGTGTGCCTCGTTATAGTGACGGGTCATATGCTTTGCGGGCGACTGATCACAACAAAGCGTCACGCCGCAGGTCTGGCAGGTACGAAGATGTACCCATTCTCCGTTATTCTTAACGCATTCTTCACATACATAATCTTCTCCTATTTTCACTTCGGTGATAGCAAGCAGATGCTGGCAGGTGTTCTGATCTTCCATTTGTAACAATATTTTGATTCTACCATTGGGTTATCTGTGGTAATATAAAACTTTCTGTTGATTAATTACTGACAGCAGCAATCACATCATTACTGCTGTGATCACTGCTGCTGTCATCAGCTGTTTTTTCGTAAAGAATGTCCGGCAATAAACTGTTGTACAATGGCTGCCGGAATCACCAGGCTACTGGTTCGGGAAAACCTTGCGATATTGATCCCACAAAACTGTCCAGATGCATCAAACACGGGCCCTCCGCATTGCTCCGGCCTGAGAATAGCATCATGAGAAAAAACACTTTTAAAGCCATCCCTTCTGCTGCTCTTTCCTCCGCTGAACATTTCTGCGGGATGACTGGCCACTTGCTGAGGGCGGGTCCCCAATACGATCTCTTTAGTATGTATCGTTCCATTACGCTGACTTTCAAAAACGACCTTGTCTCCCGGCCAGTACCGCGATAATTCCCGGCCATAGTCTTCCGCCTTTTTAATAGGAGCGCCATTTATGCTTAGCACCAGGTCACCTGCCTGCAAACCGCTTTCCGCAGCAGGCGAGCCGGGTTGTACAATCGTCAGCACCAGCGGTCCGTCTGTAGGCGCTATCGCAGCTCCCAGAAATGCAAAGCTGGTCATTCGTGGCAAAGAGAATTCCCTGCCTGCCAATACGCTTGCAATGCATATCGTATCAGGGAGAGGAGACAGCAGGAATTCACCCGGACTATCCACCGCTTGTATATTTATCGGGAAAGCTATGCCCTTCTTCAGCTGCGAGGCTATTTCCAGCCATACCAGGTCATTATCCCTGTCCCGGAACATAACCCTCGCTTTCAGCTGTTTATTCTTAACGGTAACAAGAGGTGCTGTTCCTACTGCAGAACTCTTACTGATGATAACAG
The DNA here is from genome assembly GCF_900102545.1 of Chitinophaga filiformis. Classification (GTDB taxonomy): domain Bacteria; phylum Bacteroidota; class Bacteroidia; order Chitinophagales; family Chitinophagaceae; genus Chitinophaga; species Chitinophaga filiformis. The sequence continues at coordinate 1,429,506 of NZ_FNBN01000002.1, forward strand.
ACTTTCCCCGCACCGAGAATAAGGCGCCAAGTATAGTTTGCTGTTCTCCATTCACCTTGCTGATGATCTTCAGACTTAAACCATCGTATCTGGCCGTTTGCAAGGCTGCATTCATATCTTCCAGCGCGGGAACAGTCATCAGTCCTGCTGCAAGCGGATCCTGGGCAATAGTATCTTCTGTTGCCGGATATTGGGTATAATGCACGGCCTTATTCAGGGCGGTCCAGTATTTCCTGTAAAGATCAACCGGTACTTCGTAATTGATGCTTTCACTCATCTCCACCGCACTATGTAGTCCTATAACACGCCCCATGTAGTCGAACAGCGGCCCTCCGGAATCTCCTGGTTCCATGATACAGGATGACTGCACAAAACCTTTATCGTTCCTTACCTGTGTGATACGGCCAAAACGCACTGACGGTAAAGGTTGGTTCAGGCTTTCAGGGTAGGCAATACTGATACAGGGCTCATTGATCTTGAGATCAGACGACCTGCCCATGGTTGCAAATGGCCACTCTCCTTCACTGATGATCTTCATCATAGCCACATCAGGCAGGATGGGTGTTTCCGGAAAATTGATCTTTCCCAGGGCCAGGGCAATCGCAGCTTTCCCATCAGGGAAAGTCACTTTATACGTCTTACCCGGAATAGTAGTATGCGCTACCGTCAGGATATGCCCATCCGGAGTGACCACCACTCCGCTGAACTGGGCACTCATTTGCTGGTTGGACACCGTGTCATATCCCCAGATCCTGACACTGGCAGGATAAGCTTTTTCAATGGCAGCATGAATAACAGGAGGTAAAGTTTCGGCAATACGTTGGCTGAAGCTATCTCCTGCAAATAATAGCAGGAGCATAACAAATAGTTGGTTTCTTCTCATTTTAACGGACCCGGTCTTTAAAACCGGCGGGTAAAGATAATTTTCCCGCGGATAAATCTACATATAACGGCTCAGGATACCCCAGCTTACTTACAATGAAATTATTAAATATATAGAAAATCGTTATCTTGCATTATTAATCCCGTATCCCCGGGGTCTCAACCAGATATGAAACCTATACCTAAATGTTTTCCACTGTTACTACTGTTGTTGACAGTTGTCAGTCAAGTTTCCAGAAGTCAGACCAATAATCTGTACAGCTACCAGGAGCTTTCACACCTTTTCTACCAGAAGCAAAAAGACTCCCTGAAAAAGGAATGGACCTGCCCTGTCAGATATAAAGAAAAGGCGACCCAGAAAAAGTATAAGGAAATCTGGGACGAGAGGACCGATTTCTTCCTGAATGCCATCACTGACGATGACTATGTGTATGATAAGGAGATCAGTGATTACCTGGGCGGCATTTTCAACGAAATTGCAAAGGCCAACAAGACTTACATGCCCGTGCAGCCAATGCTGTTTTTAGACAGAAGCCCTTCCGTCAACGCATATGCCATTGGTAATAACGTGATAGCCATTAACCTTGGCCTGGTCGTTTTCGCCAGATCCCGGGAAGAAATAGCCCTCACCGTAGCACATGAAATGTCGCACAACATCCTGGAACACGCCGAAACCTCCATGAGGAAACGAGCAGAATGGCTGACATCCGATGAGTATAAACAGTCAATGGAAGACGTGCTTGACTCCAGGTACCAGCGACTGACACGCCTGAAGAAGATATTTGAGAACTACTCCTTTGACAGAAGCAGGCACCAGCGCTATCGTGAAAGCGATGCAGACTCGCTGGCCATCATCCTGCTGAAAAATGCGCACATGGGCTTTGATCCTGCCTTCTTCCTGCGCCTGGACAGTGCTGATATGGTATACAGGCAGCCTTTAAAACAACCGGTTAAAAACTACTTTTCACCCTATAACATCACTATTGATGAAGCCTGGTTGAAAAAGCGCTCTAAGGGCCTCTCCACCAGGAGCTATAACTTCCAGGAGGCGGTTGCCCTGCAGGATTCCATGAAAACACACCCGGATTGTATAGAACGTTATAATAACACGAAAGCTGCCGGCACCGTTGACCAGAAGATGACACCTGTTCCCGCACGTATCAAAGAAAAAGCAGGCAAAATGATGATCTGGAACATGTACTGCAACATGAACCTGGCCCCCTGCCTCTACCGCGTACTGATGGAAAAGGACAATGGCAATACTGATCCCTGGTACGACTTTATGCTGCATAATATCATGCTGGAGCTATTCCATGCAGACAGGGAACTGCACCGCTTCAGTGCTATCGGCGTAACCCAGAAGGAGTATATCTCAAAAGATTACTATGAGTTACAGACCATGCTTGAACAAATACCACGTGAAGAACTGGAGAAATGTTGCCAGCAACTGCAAAAAGCAGCATTCTGGGCCAACATGCCCAAACCGGAACAGGGTATGAAAAATCTCCTGAATGTACTTACCACCGGAACAGACAATACAGACGAAGCTGGCGTAAAAGCTGCGAAAGAGTTTGTCAGCAGCAATGACACCAGTCTGTATTGTGAGTTTGCCAATGACATTAAAAAGAAATAATTGAACCCATAATTATCCCTATACCATGAAAAAACTATACCTGGCGATATTGTTAGCCATCATCGCCGTACAACACATCCATGCCCAGACCAAGGTGTTCCAGGAAGTCAGTGAAGGTATCTCTACCGAACTGAAAACCATCATGCAGGACGGTACCCTGGTAGGATATCTTTCCTTTACAGAGCTTGAAAGAGCAGATAAAGACTCTTTCAACTACAAGATCACTATCATGGACGAGAATCTCAATGACCTGGGCGTAGTAAATTTCAAAGAATTGAAACTGGATCTGCAAAGGGTATCATTTGAGAAAGATACACTGTGCCTCGCCTACCTGAAAAGTAATGTGGTAGGTTACGACTTTAAGAAAAGGAGCGAGCGTAATGCGTCTCTGAAGGATGGTTACATGTCTGTATTTGCCCAATTCATCAGCCTTGACGGAAAGATCGCGCATACTTTTGAGAAGAAGTTAAACATCAATATCCGTTTTGCGTACGACAACCGGCTGGACCACCGCATCGGCGACGGTACACTGAAAGTGCCGGTACAGATGAAGAATCTCAAAGACATAGGGTTTTCTTTCTACTTCGGAGATAACGAACACAACTACCTGCTGGTATACAACACCCAGGGACAGCCTGTCTGGGAGAAATACATCACCGAAAAGGCGGATCACTACTTTATGCTCACTTCCGAACATGATGTATTCCTGTTAATGAAAAGCGACGGAAAGATACAGCTGGGTGGATATTCCGTTATCTCCTATAATGTGGACAGCAAAGCTGGTATTCTGAAATACCCCTTGGAAGACAAGAAAAAGAATCCATTACAGGTAATGTCATTCGACAATGACCCTGTTACCGGAAAACCATGTCTAAGCGGTTACATTCTCAATGGAAAAGCGTCCAACGTTTATGTATCAGTCAAAGGCATGACTAAACGTATATACAAGGGTATATTCACCATTAAGCTGGATGGTCATGAGAAGTCGGAGGTTAAGCAGTTATTTACTTACTGGGATGATAATTCCACGCCTAATGTTACCCGCAAGGGTTACATGCCCGCCACGCAGGGATATATGTGGCCAGGAACTACCTTCCGGGACTACAACGGCAACACGTATTTCGCAGGCTCAACCCTGACCAGGAAAGTAAGATGGGGATGTATTGCCAGCTCTGTTATCACCGCACCACTGATCGTACCACCTTTATACATATTGGGTACTGCAGGTTCTTCAAAGTTCAGGATTACCAACGGCGTACTGATAAAACAGGATGTAAACGGGAAATTATCTGAAGTGAATGCTATTGAGGCTACCAGAGGAAAGGCCCTGAATGGAAGAGCGCCTATTTATATGGCTAGTCCGCATAACTTTTATACCGTATCTGCATCTGATACAAAGTCAACTTTCCTGATCATGAATGACTATAAGAAATCGACTATTTACAATGTGGATCAGCATAAGATAGTAAGGACGATTCCTTATAAGGATGGTAATGTGAGGACGTCTATTTATCCGGCAAAGGAAGGGCACGTAATTGTGTCGGAGTATAATAGTAAGGAGAAGTATACGAAGTTTTCGATAGAGGCTATTTAAGAAGGTATTTGTATAAAGCTGCGGCGTCTCATTGGTAATGGGACGCCGTTTTTGTTTTATGGGAATTTGCCGGGATGCAAAACTACAGAAGAGGCAGTCCGACCCATAAGATGACAATAAAATTATTGCCATCTTTTTTTTGACAATAAATTTATTGTCATCTACCGGTCCAGGGGAACAGCCTTTATCAGCGCGATACGGAAATAGAAAAGGTGAGCCTCTCCTCTCCTACTAATTACTTCAATACCGAGACCCATTGGGTTACTACTTTATTTCTAATCATAGGGAACAAAGTATCCTGGGAATACTTCCATTTACCGATAAAAAAAGAATTCTTTACATCTATAACAATCAGGACTTTCCTAGCATTGTAGCTAATTGGATACACATAATCTAAGTGGTCGTATGAAAATAAGACTTCCCGACCACCTGGCTTATCTGCAATGCGATAGTCAATATTTGTTTTCCGGTAATCACCTGCCTCGTTCGAAACTTCGAAGCGAATCACCGGACTTTCTACCTTCCTTCGCCGGCTTTTCTGAATAATAACGGTGTCCCGAATACGTGCTAAATTCGTAAGGCTGAAAGTCGAATCACTATCGACATTCAGTCTGCAATTAAACCTGAAGAAAACCGTTGTCTCATATCTATAGTACAAGACAGCATTACCATCCGGTTGAATTGTCAAACTAAAGCCATTGGATTTCCCTATGTAACTTCCGCTCTTCAATTGAGCATATAGCCTGCTGGGGCAGGCTATATGCAAAAAGAGTATTATTAAAACAAACTTAACGCTGAACTGGATCCGGTACATTTTACTTCACAATCTTAAACTCCGTTCTCCTATTCACCTTATGCTCTTCCTCACTACACTGTACCCCATTACTACACTTATTCAACAACTTCGTCTCACCATATCCTTTCGCCTTCACCCTCGCTTTCTCCACACCCTTCGTCACAAGATAGTTCGTCACCGACACTGCCCTTCTCTGTGACAACTGCAAGTTAAACTGATCACTACCACGACTATCCGTATGTGAGCCAACTTCCACAATACTACCCGGACTATCTGCCAGCAGTTTAACCACTCTATCCAATACCGGCTGTGCATCAGCACGAATATCCGCTTTGTTAAAGTCGAAATAAATATTAGGCAGGTCTGCAGCAGGAGATGATACGCTGTCTTTCGGCTTTTCAGGTACCGTCACTACAGCCACCGTATTCGGATCTATGCCAACAGGAGGAACAGTAGAGCTGTCAACTTCAGTAGTAGGAATTTGCCTGATCGTATCATTCTTCGCTACTACCGGCACATTTTCATCCGGCAATGCCGCTATTGCATAAATATCATCACTACCAACACCTCCTTCCCTGTTGGACGACAGATAAGCAATACCCGCTTCCGTCAGGCCGAAAGCAAAATCATCCTGCGGAGAGTTGAACGGATATCCCATATTCCGGACAATCCCCGTTGTCTTACCGGTATTATCAAGCGCTACACGGAAGATATCCAATCCTCCCATACCAATACGGCCATCACTGGCGAAGTATAGGATATTGTTTTTGGTCAGCGCCGGACTACGTTCATTACCGGCAGTATTAATTGATTTCAGGTTCAGCGGAGGTCCCCATTCACCAGCGGCAGTTCTGTAACATACATATAAGTCTGTGCCACCAACTCCTCCGGGCATGTTGGAGGAAAAGTAAAGCGCCATACCATCTTCTGTAATGAATGGATCTCCCACAGAATAGGCAGTTACATTATTATGTGTGAATGCCAGTGGAGCAGACCAGTTACCGGATGCATCCTGGCGGCTGCTGTAAATTTCGATGTTGACGGTCAGTGCTTTCCCTTTTGCACCGCTGCTCTTACCGGGAATACGTGTCAGGGTAAAATACACCTCTTTGCCATCCTTTGTAAAGCTGGCTGATCCCACATGGTAATTTGTACCTGTCTTTAAAGGAAAAAGCTGTACACTGTCTTCGCTGGCAGGTTTGATGAACAGATGCAGGTAGTCATTACCTGTCCAGCCGTTCAGCAAAGGATCGGGTGTGTTGCGGGTATCGAAGTGTAAAAAGGCACTGCGTTTTTTAGGCTGATGTGTTTTATCGGTAAAACGATCAGAAGTAAAGACCAGGCCACCCTGATAAGGCACCGCACTCCAGTCAGACTTTGCAGAGTTCAGCTGTTTATAGTTATCGATCTTTAAAGGTACAGGCGACTTCATCCAGGTGATAGCGGAATCGCAGGAAGCGATCCACACATCTTTCTGTTCTTTCGCTATCGTCTTATCAGCTGCTGCGAATTTCTGGTATTGTGTTTTAGCCTCAGCATATTTGGAATTATTCTGCAATGCTTTGGCATAGAACAGCAGGTTTTCTGGTTTACTGCCCGGCATACCGGTAGCAATAGCATACCAATGCTCTGCCTCCGTATAATTATTATTCAGGCGATAGCAATCTCCCAGGCGTTCTGCCGCATGTAAAGTAGCTTTCTTATTATAAGCCTGTTCGTAAAGGCCGATCGCTTCCGCGTATTTAAAAACCTCATATTGCTTATCAGCCTCCTTCATGACATACTGCGCCATTGAATTAACTGACGAAAACAATAAACACAGACTGAGCGCGTAATGTATTTTTTTCATGTTCAGTATAGGATGCTTTTAGAATACCCTTGGCGTAGCCATTCTGATATTTTGTTTATTGAATGTAAACCCGACAGATATTTCGTGTGAACCACCGCTATAACTCTGCAACGGGCCTACTGAAAAATCATAAGCGTATCCCACACGCAGGTTAGGCACGGGGAATACTTCCACTGCCGCTACAGCTGCGTTACGGTACATCAGGTTCTTCTGAAGATAACTCTTGTCGTACATCTTTACACCTGTGCGATAAGAACCGCCCACCCACACAATGTCTTTAAAGAGGAGAAAGGCATTCAGGTCCAGACTGGTAGGTCCTCCGCGATCATCCTTCAGGAGGAAGGAAGGCTTCAGCTGGATGTCCTCGTTGACCGGCAACAGCATACCTGCAGTTAAGTAGTAATGCAGTTTGGTCTGCGGCAGCCAGGTGAAACGACCATTGTTCTTAAAGGCCTGTACCACCAGGTTATCTACCGAGAAGCCGGCAAAATACTTGTCATTGGCGAAGAAGATACCCGCCCTGGCATCAGGCGTGAGCCTGTGCAGACCGGCTGGCATATCCGTTTCAGGATCATTGGGATTGAGATTAGCCCCATTGATACCTGATTGCAGGATACCGGCACTTAAGCCTATTGCAAGCCTGGAACTACCGTCTGCATTCATGCGGATACGGTAGGCATAGCTGGCGTAAGCGGATAAGTTATCCTGCGCACCTAGTTTGTCGCTTGACACCTGCAACGCCAATCCTACATTGCCATCATTGGCAATAGCATCTACTGCCAGTGAAAAACTTTTTGGAGCACCTGCAATACCTGTCCACTGATTGCGGTAAAAGGCGTGCAGGTTGAGTGCTTCCTTATAACCGGCATAAGCGGGATTGATATAGATGCCGTTGAACATATACTGGCTATACTGCGCGTCCTGCTGAGCATTGACGGTAAGTCCCAGTGATGTTAATAATCCGGCTATCAGCAATATTCTTTTCATAGTATAGAGCGCTTATTCCTTTACTTTTTAAAAGACCTGATCAATGTAATATACCCTTTCACCACTTCCCACTCTGCATCGGCATTGCGCCTCATACGCAACAGGTAATAGTAAGTACCCTCATTCAGCCCCTCGCCTTTCCAGGTATTCTGATAACCTTTCTGACGATACACCTCATTACCCCAACGGTTGACGATGATCAACTCATTCTCGTAATACTGGTTCAGGCCCCTTATTTCGAAGTTGTCATTTTTACCATCACCGTTCGGCGTGAACAGGTTCGGTACATTGATAGTAGATAAAGTGATCGTGATACGTACAGTCGCCGTATTAGAGAACTGACCGTTTGTATTCGCTACATGATAAGTGAAGACATCCTCACCGGTATAACCTGGATCAGGCGTGTACACAATTGTTCCGTCTTCGTTCACTTTTACTGTACCATGTGCAGGCTGATCAACAATCTCTACAGATTCTTTATCCAGTGATGAATTACCCGCATTGTCATTTGTCAACACCTCAATGGTTACAGCTGTATTTGCTTTGGTCTCTCCCTTGTCATCTGCTGCAACAGGAGGAGTAGTTGCTTTGACTGTAACAGTGATATTAACAGTTACAGTAGTAGTACCACCTTTACCATCACTGATAATAATGGTGAAGTTATCCGCACCGCTATAACCCGCAGCAGGTGTATATGTATAAGTGCCATCAGCATTCACCACTACTGAACCATGAGCCGGATCTGTACCTTTCGTGAAGGTCAGCACATCACCATCAGGATCCGTACCGGATACCGCACCATTTACCGGTGTATCCTGTTCAGTGGTCTTCGCATCACCAGTACCGGTTGGAGGATTATTGGCAGGAACAACAGGGCTTACCGTGACGTTCACAGTCACTGTTGTAGTACCGCCCTTACCATCACTGATAGTGATAGTGAAGTTATCTGTACCGGTATAACCTGCAGCTGGTGTATAGGTATAAGTGCCATCTGTATTAACAACCACTGAACCATGAGCAGGATCTGTACCTTTCGTAAAGGTCAGCGCATCGCCATCAGCGTCTGTACCAGATACTGCACCACTTACCGGTGTATCCTGGTTAGTGGTCTTCGTATCGCCTGTACCGGTCGGAGGATTATTACCCGGAGCAACAACCGGAGTTACGGTGAGATTCACAGTAACTGTTACAACACCGCCTTTACCATCACTGATGTTCACAGTGAAGTTATCTGTACCGGTGTAGCCTGCAGCTGGTGTATAAGTATAAGTACCATCTGAATTTACTACTACTGAACCATGCAGCACATCTGCACCTTTCGTATAGGTCAGTGCATCTCCATCAGGATCCAGACCACTTACAATACCACTTACAGGTGTGTCCTGGGTAGTTGTCCTTGTATCGCCGGTACCAATAGGAGGATTATTTGGCGGTGCAACAGGATTTACTGTGATATCGACAGTGACAATCTTATTACCACCTCTGCCATCGCTGATAATGACTGTGAAGTTGTCCGGACCGATATAACCTGGATTAGGCGTATAGGTATACGTTCCATCCGAACTGAAAATGATTGAACCATTAGATGGATCTGTTCCTATTGAGTAGGTCAATGGATCGCCGTCAGGATCTGTACCAGATACCGCACCATCTACCGGGGTATCTACTGTGGTTACCCTGGTATCACCTGTGCCGGTTGGAGGATTATTTGGTGGAACAACCGGATTTACCGTGATATTCACAGTAACTGTTGTGGTGCCACCTTTACCATCACTGATAGTAATAGTGAAGTTATCCGTACCGGTATAACCCGCAGCCGGTGTATAAGTATAAGTGCCATTTGTGTTTACTACTACAGAACCGTGAGCTGGATCTGTGGCTTTCGTAAAGGTCAATGCATCTCCATCTGGATCTGTACCGGATACTGAACCATTTACAGGAGTATCCTGGTTAGTGGTCTTTGTATCACCCGTACCGGTTGGAGGATTATTTGCTGGAACTACAGGGTTTACTGTGATATTTACAGTAACTGTTGTCGTGCCACCTTTACCATCACTGATAGTGATAGTGAAGCTATCTGTACCGGTATAACCCGCAGCTGGTGTATAGGTATAAGTTCCATCAGCATTCACCACTACTGAACCATGAGTCGGATCTGTATCCTTTGTAAAGGTCAATGCATCTCCATCTGGATCTGTACCGGATACAGAACCATTTACAGGAGTATCCTGGTTAGTGGTCTTGGTATCACCGGTACCGGTTGGAGGATTATTCGGAGGAGGATTTACCGTGATGTTTACTGTAACCGTTGTTGTTCCACCTTTACCATCATTGATCGTGATAGTGAAGCTATCAGGACCAGTATAACCAGCGCCTGGTGTATAGGTATAAGTGCCATCTGCATTTACCACTACTGAGCCATGAGCCGGATCTGTATCTTTCGTAAAGGTCAATGCGTCTCCATCAGGATCAGTACCAGATACTGAACCATTTACAGGAGTATCCTGAGTAGTAGTCTTCGTATCACCTGTACCAGTTGGAGGAGTGTTTGGACGAGGATCTACTGTAATGTCTACAGTAACTGTTGTAGATCCGCCTCTGCCATCACTGATGGTGATATTGAAATTGTCCGTACCGATATAACCTACAGCAGGTGTATAAGTATACGTTCCATCTGTATTAACTAATACCGTACCATGAGCGGGATCAGTAGCCTTCGTGAAGGTCAATGCATCTCCGTCAGGATCTGTACCGGATACTGAACCATTTACCGGAGTGTCCTGGATCGTGGTCTTAGTATCGCCAGTACCAGTTGGAGGATTATTTGCCGGTACTACAGGATTTACTATGATGTTTACAGTAACCGTTGTGGTACCACCTCTACCATCATCGATAACGATAGTGAAGTTATCTGTACCGGTATATCCGGCATCAGGTGTGTAAGTATAAGTGCCATCAGCATTTACAATCACTGAGCCATGAGCAGGATCTGTATTCTTCGTAAATGTCAATGCATCTCCATCAGGATCTGTACCGGATACAGAACCATTCACAGGCGTATCCTGGTTAGTGGTCTTCGTATCGCCAGTACCAGTTGGAGGAGTATTTGGACGAGGATTTACTGTGATGTCTACCGTAACGGTTGTGGTACCGCCTTTACCATCACTGATAATGATAGCGAAATTGTCCGTACCAACGTATCCTGCGGCTGGTGTATAAGTATAAGTGCCATCAGCATTTACTACCACTGAGCCATGGGCAGGATCTGTATCCTTGGTGAACGTCAATGCATCGCCATCAGGATCTGTACCAGATACTGAACCACTTACCGGTGTATCCTGGATAGTGGTCTTAGTATCACCTGTACCAGTCGGAGGATTATTAGGAGGAACATTTACCGTGATATTCACAGTAACCGTTGTAGTTCCACCTCTGCCATCACTGATAATGATAGTGAAATTGTCAGTGCCAGTATAACCTGCAGCTGGTGTATATGTATAAGTACCGTCTGCATTAACAACTACCGAACCATGAGCCGGATCTGTATCCTTCGCGAATGTCAAAGCATCACCATCAGGATCTGTACCAGATACTGAACCACTTACCGGAGTATCTCTCGTAGTAGTCTTAGTATCACCAGTACCTGTTGGAGGATTATTCGGAGGAGGATTTACTGTGATGTTTACTGTAACCGTTGCTGTTCCGCCGTTACCATCACTGATGGTAATAGTGAAACTATCTGCACCGGTATAACCCGCAGCTGGTGTATAGGTATAAGTACCATCTGCATTAACTGTTACTGAACCATGAGCTGGATCTGTATCCTTTGTGAATGTCAAAGCATCACCGTCAGGATCTGTACCGGATACTGAACCACTTACCGGCGTATCCTGGGTAGTCGTCTTAGTATCACCTGTACCAGTAGGAGGATTATTTGGCGGAGCATTTACTGTGATGTCTACAGTAACGGTCGCAGTTCCGCCCTGCCCATCACTGATAATAATAGTGAATTGGTCCGTTCCGGTATAACCTGCGGCTGGTGTATAGGTATATGTTCCATCTGTATTTACCACTACTGAACCATGCGCCGGATCAGTGTCTTTCGCAAAAGTCAGCGCATCGCCATCGGGATCTGTGCCAGACACTGAACCACTTACAGGGGTATCGCGAATGGTGGTCTTAGTATCTCCTGTACCTGTTGGAGGAGTATTCACAGATGTAATCGTTATCGGGAAAGTCTTCGTATCCTGCAATGCACCACCTGTACCGGTGTTACCGTTATCAGAGATATTTACTGTCGCAGTAACCGAAGCCGGCGGATTGTGTACGGAGGTATAGTTGAGATTATTACCCGCAATAAATACATTGATATCTGATATTGTACCCGACAACACCAATGCATCCGGCGTACCACTCACTGTTACACCACCACCGGAGGTAGCGCTGAATCCACCTGAAGGCACACTGATAGTAACAGTCACAATGCCTGTACCTGCGTCAATATCAGTAGCAGATATACCCGGAATAGGTGTTGGCGTTTCTTCGCTAACAGTGGAGCCTGCCGGTACAGTCAGCACCGGCGCATCGTTCACCGGATTAATATCGATCGTCATTGTAGCCGGCGTAGCAGCATAGCCCATGCCATCGCTCGCTACCCAGTCAAAGCTGGTGCTGCCATTCCAGTCTGCATCCGGTACAAATGTAATGTTACCCAGATCAGCAGCTGGTATTTCCTGTCCAATAGTAACTGCGGAGCCATTCAGCATCAGCGTACCATGTTGTGGCAGAGAAACAACCTTTATCTTATCCAGCGGAGAAGCATCAGCATCTGTATAGTGACTGGTGAAATCTGTATTCGCGAAAGTCAGTGTGTTATCCTCATTACCAGTTACGCTACTATTAGTAACGGTTGGCAGTCGGTTTGTTCCGACTGAAACCACAAAAGTATAATCAGCTTTGTCTGCATCTGCATCACTATTCTTAATAGTGATAGTGGCATTATAGATACCCGCTGTGTGAGATGCCGGATCGAAAGTAATTTCAAAAGTAGTACTAGCACCACCATTTAATGAGCTGGTAGCTGGTTGTACCGTAACTGTAAAACCAGGGTCTCCGCTGATGCTTACCAGTGGCGTACCTGTCAGCGTCAGAGTACCCGTACCACTGTTCTGAATAGTGAAAGTGTGCGCGATAGTAGTACCGGTAGTCTGACCAAAATCAGTTCCGTCAGTAGTATTGGAGGTAGTACTGTTATCCGGGATAGTAACACTATTACCTGTTACATTAATACCCGGATTGGTCAGTATCTTGATAGTAGTTGTAGCTACAGGCCCGCTTTGAGCTCCATCTTTCAGGGTCGTAGTGATAATGCGGTCAGTAGTATTAGGAGTACTGTTCGTGTTTTTATATCCGAGCATCTTTATCGCTGCGATATAGTCAGCCTGTGATGCCTGCCCTGACAGGGTAATTACACCGGTACCTTCACCGGAAATGGTGATACCTGCAGGTAAGGTTCCTGTCAGATAAATACCTTCCTGTCCTGCGTCCAGGATATTGGTCAGGGTAATAGTAGCTCCATAAATATCACCGGTACCAGGAGATACAATGGTCAGGTCTGCATCTGCGATTTTTGCGGGCGTAGCACTACCTGCTGTAAAAGTGTTCAGGTAAGTGTAATTACCTGTGGCGCCTGAACTCTTATCCGGATCAGGGTCTATAACAGGACAACTATTTACGTTGACCGTTTTTGTGAAGATATTATTATCGTAATAACATTCTTTATAGTAAGGATTCCGGGTATCCAGCGCAGACAGTGCAAATGGCGTACCTACCGCATGTCCGACACTACCCGGTACAAAAGTACCGTCATCGTTAAGGATCATGACCAGGTCCATCGTCGGAGTACTGATGCTGCTGAGATCCACGTCAAAGCTGAAATTCTTGCATTCGCCGGCTTTTATCTGCTGGTCGAGCGTATCGAGGTGCAGGAGCACTGCAGCAGGATTCACAGTCGGGTCCCCATTGTAAAAGGCAATCGGCATGCCACCTGTAGCATTACCTGCACCGGGATTACATACCTGCACATTTACTTTAAGCTGGCTACAGGTAGCACCCTTTGCAAAGGTGATATTGGGTGTATTAAAGGCTAAATCCGGACGGGCGCCGAAAAAGTCAGCCGACAACAGGAACTGGTAAGTCTGATTCGCCAACCCGGTCTGGTTGGTAACGATCAGTTCACTCTTGTCTGCAGACAGGGTGAACCTCAGGTCATAAGGATATCCTGCGCGGAATCCGACCGTATTAACATGATCATGTGTACTTGTACTATCCAGTGGCACATCCTTAAAAGCATAGTTGTCCTCACGTCTTCCTGTACCCGTATTAGATCCTACTTGTTGATAGTAGTAACCAGTGACAGTTTCCGTCAACAGGTCTATATATCCATATGCGGCCAGTGAGTTCTCATTGCTCTCTACGCTCAGATTCACCGCATTAGCCGTCTGATTGAAGTAAATGAAGTTTGTACCGCTAGGTATTTTAAACGTCCTGGTCACACCTGCGGCAGGATATGAACTGGCGGCAATTGATCTGATATCATTGTCAATGAATTCAGCGCTCATTCCCTGCCCTACCCTTTTATAAAATTCAATGGTGTATGCGTCATCAAAATCGCGGGCATACGATGCATCTCTCTTGATAATGAGATTGGACCCGGAAATATAGATCTGCGGATTATACAATCCCACAGCGCCCGTACTGGTATTTTTAGCGGCGTAATCTCCCGTGATGGCACCTGAACTCACCAGATCACTGGCGGATGTATTACTACGATTACTGATCACATAGTTAGATCTTCTGTCAACTGTACCCCCATTTGCAAGGGTAACAAATCCATTTGTCAACCCCGCATCCAGGTCCATCGTAATATGCAGACTGGAATATCCTTCCTCCGTACCATTGGAGCTATTAAGATCCGCGTTACTGGAGTTGATACCCTTTCCTGAAATAGTGAGCAAACTGGCGCCTGCCGGTATTGGGATCACAAGATCAGTATTAAGAGAGGTTGCCCCGTGTAAAAGCGTCCGGATCTCCGTCGGTAACGGATCAAAGGAATTAGTATTAGGAGAAAGATATTCCACATAAAACGCAGAATGGATACCTGTTGCATTCTCCGCGATGGTCAGCGTTGAACCGGAAATGGTGAAATTCACGTTGTTGAGATCCGGCGTCTTGTCACCAATCTTACTACCATTAGGTATCTGCGCTCCCAGAATAACATCTCTCCAGCCATAAACGTTCGTTCCCGAACCATTGGTGAAGGTGTTCTTTGCATAGTTAATAAAACCGGAAGATGTGGAGGACGGTATATCAATAATAGCATTGATCGTGATAAAATCCTCGTCGCCTCTTTCCGGCTCAATACCCGTGGACAGATCCCCTGTTTCAGAAGATACAAATACCACTATTGATTTGGTACCCGCAGGAATCGTAAAAGTCGGGGCGGCACCGCCAGGCGCTCTGTACTTGGTTTCCACCCCCAATATATTTGCCTTTTTTCCTCCGGTCGGGCTACAGGGGCTGTAGGGTAACTGACTGAAAACAAGGAAGGGAAAGAGCACCATACTAATGCCTAACAGCACTCTGATGAGATGTGATTTCATAGGTACAACAAAATTTACAGCTGCAGCAAGCTGCATGTTCACAGATAGAAAGGGATTACGCAACTATTACTTAAATGAGTAAACAGGTACTATTATCATTTACTGAACAACGTCCCATTGAAATAAAAAAATGCCGAAAAGTGACCAACTCACACATTCGACAACACGAAATCCGCACGCAAATATAGTTATTATACTAATATATTACTAAAAAGAAAAGACAAGCCACTTTCGCGACTTGTCTTTTCCTCAGTCTGATTTTTATGCTAATCTAAATAATGCACTGGTTCTCTGCTTCGTCTCTGCTTATTCTCTGCTTATTCTCTGCTTATTCTCTGCTTATTCTCTGCTTATTCTCTGCTTGTTCTCTGCTTGTTCTCTGCTTGTTCTCTGCTTCGTCTCTCATTGTTCTCCCTGGGTTCAGGATGAGTTCTGATAGCCTAAGCAAGTGTCTTACAGCGACTCCTCGTATACATTACCGAATCTATCGGTGGCCCTTACTGTGATCTTCTTCGCATCCGGGGAAGGTTTGGCAAAGAACATGTGGTCAGTCAGCGTAGGCTCCACAAACTTATGCTTCTTAGGCAACTGCGGACCAAGATACAGTTCCACTGCCCAGGGATCATAAGCTACCCGACGTTCCATCTGTCCTTTCAGCACCCCGTCTTCGTACCATTCCACTTTCCATTTGTTGTCCCAGTTCCATACGTTGGCTGAAATCTCTTCCGGCGACTCCTGCACTTTTCCTTTCGGATAAACACGGAGCTGCTTTTCCTTCGGCATACCGGTGGATTTATAATGCCATTTGATATCAGTGCCATCCACATCGTACACACCATAACCACCGGGCGTACCGTCACCACAGATAGGGCCGGTCCACCAGGCGCCACAAACGGTACCATGGTTGTGCTCCATGATATCTCCTTCCTCCCAGTTGTCATTGAAGTGCGTATGGCCACTCATAATATGCACTTTATAAGGCGCCAGCATCTTATAGAGCTGTTTCCTGTTGGCTACAGTGCCTCCACCAATTTCCTCCGGTTTTCCCGCCCTTCTCTGCGCTCCTGTGAAAGTCGGAATATGCAGGCTTAACACAATAGTACTGCCGGGTTTTACCATCGCCAGATCCTGCTCCAGCCATTGCAGCTGATTTTCAGTGATGTAGCCGATATAACTTTTCGCAGCACCTACAAAGAATACATCATCCAGCACTATATAGTGGATTTCTCCCCTGTTATAGGAATAATAGGTAGGACCAAACTGTTTTTTGAATGTATTGGAAGATCCCTCATCTGCACGGGCCTCGATATCCATATCATGGTTACCGATCACGTTGAAGAACGGAATACCAGACAAGGCAACCGCCTGCCTATAGTCAGCGAATAATTCAAACTCGTCCCACACCAGGTCTCCACAGCCAATACCATGTATCAGCGCATCTTTAGGATAGGATTTCACAACTGCCTGCAGATCAGGTACAGACTGGCTCATTAACAACTCCACATCTTTCTTTGATTTCATCTGGGGATCCGCCCATACCACAAAACTATGCTTGCGGTCATCCACGGTCAGTTTCTCCAGGCTGAAATCATTTTTAAATGAGTTGCTGTCTTTGGTGATCGGTCTGAAAAAGGTAGCGATCCCTTTTTCTTCCGGGAAAGCATATCCCGCAGGCACACTGATATACACAAATTCAGCCGTGGCGTTACTCTGTAGTTCATACTGCCCGTTCTTGTCTGTCAGCACGATGTTGATACCATCTGTTACCTGCACACCCGGAATGCCTTTCCCTTTGTTGTGAACCTTTCCCTTCAGGGTAATATTTGAAAGATCAATATTTCCGCGTCTGAACAATGGCTTTGCACTCAGCATTGCTGAAGGCAGCGTCAGTAGCGATCCGGTAATACCAAAGTTCTTTAAGAATTTTCGTCTGTTAAGCGTCATAAACTGTTAATCTTTTGTTTTGAGTGTGGTAGAGCCCTCTCCTTCGATCTCGGTAATAGCAGAAGTTTTGGTCAGCAGTACATTTTTCTGTATTCTTACTTTAGACCATTTCCCAATGGAAGGATCATAAACACCTCCCAGCATATTAAAATAGCCCAGGTCAGCGGTGTTATAGCTAAATGCGCGAACATTGGTACCCTGTCTGTAGAATGGCTGAGATGCTTGTGAGATCGGGTGTTTGATTTTGTAAACGTCTGTGTTGGCAATACGATATCCTTTTCCGCTGGCGTATAAGCTACCACCTGTAGCAATGAAGATCACATCCACCGGCTTTGAATCTGCCGTAACGGTAGAATCTTTAAATACCGCGATACCGAATGCATTACCACTATTTGCCAGTAAACCACCTGTTTTCAGACCAAAACCATCGCCGTCGTTCTTGGTATAGTCGAAGGCCCTGATCCAGTTGCTGCTGCTCATGCTGGTAGAACCTGAACCATTGATCGTTTTACCGGAACCTCCCACATAAAAGAACGTGCCCTTTGCCGCTTTACCTTTACTCAGGCTGAACTTGTAGGTACGCATTTCACCGGTCGCCCAGCCTTTGGCCGGCGCCCCCGTAGGTGTTGAAGCATTCGCATTGTTGGTAACAACTACTGCATAGGGAGTGGCCGCGAAGTCAATGTCTGCGGTGGCCATCATCTGCACGTATTCATAGTTTCCATCTCCCCCCTTTACGTCACTCATAAAACCGGTAATGATCACAGGCTTTTCTTCAATCACGGAGCTAAGTACCTGCACATCTTTTCCTGTACGTATCCTGAACTGTGGATGTCCCTCACTGGTATTAAACAGAATACCATAGTAGTTAGCGTTAAACACGGCCTTTTGCTGCGCAAAAGCGGCATTAGCTTCTGTATGCAGGGTAATGCTCTCATAACTGTCATTCAGGACCTTGTCGCCGGACAATACAGCATTTGAATCGGGTAACGGATCAAAGGTTCCTTCTGCAATCACTGAAAATACACTTTCATAAGCATCGGGATCTGCGATCATTTTATCAGATGTAATAATTGTAATAGGAACAGCATTTCCGGAAGACACTTTTTTAATATCACTGTTTTTGATACCGGTAAGCTGCAGGATGCCGTCCACTTTTTTCAATACAGCACCTTCCACATGAATGATGACTGAATCGCCAGGTACATAGGTGGCGGCATCAGCTCCCAGCGGAATCGCAATACCACGGAACAGGGATAAACGGCGGGCATCCTGCACGATCAGCAATCCTGCAGGCAGGTTACCACCGGAATGGTCTGACACTACCATTGCTGCTATGCTGGTAGAACCCAGCATGTTTTCCACACTCAGTGTTACATCATGTCCTTTATAGATATTCCTGATATCATAGATCGCTATATAAGGGCTGATCTGACCACCAGGATAGGTATCTTTTTCACATCCCCATAAAGAGATCAGAGACGATAAAAAGAAGAAGTATATTAAGATCTTTTTCATGACAGTATTTTTCATAATTAACATCAATTATGGTTTTTGCCACCAAACCTGTGTATAGATCTGATCAGGTCCCTGATTGGCAACAGCTAGTTTATAATTTGTAGGATTGGTAGATTGTACATATACAGGGTATACCATCCTTGCCGGCATTACGCCGTTGTTCTTCAGGCCTGCACCTTTAGGTAATATCGGATGCCCCGTACGGCGATACTCAAACCACTGCTGGAAGTCTACCAGGAACAACGCATAATATTTCTGCAGGTGGATCCTTTCCATCTTTTCGTCAAAGGTTAAGCTATCCATCCACTGGATATCTGCCTCTACCAGGAAGTCAGTTATTTTCTTAGGCCAGGCAGGCAGCCAGAGTGTAATACTTGCCAGCGCGCCGTCATTATAATAGGTCTCCGGAGAACCACTTATCCAACCCTTTAATGCCGCTTCCGCCAGGATGAACTTCAGCTCAGCATAGTTCATTATCATACCTGTTAACGGCTCTGTCATCAGGGAAGAAGTGGATGTATTGGAATAGAAATAACATTTCTTCACAGGATTCTCTCCCGGTGCATAACCGCTTGGTATACCCTGATAGTTGCCGGAATAGGGAGCAATCCCCCATCTGTTAATACCACCAACACCATAGGTAGGGATGTCAATGCGGGGATCATTCCAGTCTGACAGGTGGTCTATGAAGAAACTGGCCAGTCCCGGCTGTCT
The DNA here is from genome assembly GCF_900102545.1 of Chitinophaga filiformis. Classification (GTDB taxonomy): domain Bacteria; phylum Bacteroidota; class Bacteroidia; order Chitinophagales; family Chitinophagaceae; genus Chitinophaga; species Chitinophaga filiformis. The sequence goes on from NZ_FNBN01000002.1 coordinate 1,449,084, forward strand.
GAAGTCCTGTTCCCTTACACTCAATAAAGGAGAAGAATACGGGCCAGTACCTGTCCATCTCAGGATAGCTGATTCATCATTGCTGGCCATGATAGGATAGGTTTCCACGATCTGTTTGATCTTAGCCTTACAGAACTCCGCCATTTCAACTTTAGCCGAAACTCTCATCAGCAGGCGCAGGTACAGTGTATTACCAAACTTGCGCCAGTTAGCTACGTTACCGCCATACACAGGATCGCTGGAAGGTAAAATAGCTGTAGCTGCTGATAACAGTACGTTTGCGGTATCGAGCTTGCTGAAGATATCTGTATAGATATCTTTCTGTTTATCAAACTTTGGCTCATAGATAGCACTGTCTTTTGCCAGGTTGGATTCAAAGTATGGGATATCGCCATAGGTATCTGTCAGTATGGAATAGATCCATGACTGGCAGATCAGCGAAATACCCATATAAGACTTATTGTAGTTCAGCTCCTGGCTGGCCACCTTATAGATATCCTTAAAGTTGGTCAGTTCAGAATATAAGCCGTTGTATAAACCATCTGATACACCAGGACGATAATCATATCTGAATACCCGTCCTTCTGCATCGCTGGGATCTACCGTTACCTGCATCAACTCATTATTAAAGCTGCGGTTGCGCAACATGGTAGTCGTCAGTGCCCCTACCAGCGCCGGCGCCAGCAGCTGCTGCGGCAGCGCCGTAGGCGTACCATTCGGATCTGTATTGATCTTCGTGAAATCTTTCGTACAGGATGAGAGCATCATGCTGCTCACCAATACAAGGCTTGTTATTGTGTATATGATCTTCTTCATTGTTTCAATAATTAGAGTGCAAGTACCAGGTTGAATCCAATTGTACGGGTAGATGGGAACTGACCTATTTCAAAACCCTGCATAATGTCAGAACCATTCAGTGTACCAAACTCAGGATCGAATATTGGCCAGTCTGTCCAGATGAACAGGTTACGGCCATATACGCCAAATGTTGCACGCTGGAAACCGATGCGCTTAGCCAGTTTCGGATTCAGTGTATAATCCAGGCGCGCCTCTCTGAATTTCACGAAGTCAGTACGGAAAGTGCTGCCCTCTGCGTTGTCTGTACCAAAATGAGAACGGTAATATTCATCGATGTCCGTAGCAATCACGTCGTTCTTTCTGAACTTACCATCTCCGTCTGCCACTACACCATTACCAATGATACCATTATATCGTCCAGGCAGTGTGTTGGTTGTTTTACCCTGTTCCGCCAGTTTGTAGTGCGTCAGTGAATGTGCTACGCCGCCATATTGTGCATCGAACAGAAGGTTCAGGTGGAATTGTTTGAAGTAGAAATCGTTGCTGAAACCCAGTTTCCATTTAGGATTGGTGTTACCCAGGTATTTCACACCTTCTGTGAGCAATGCTACACCCGTGGTACCGTCGTAGATGATCTGTCCGTCAGGGGCACGCTGATAACCTCTTCCATACAGATCGCCCATGCTGCCCCCCACCTTTGCTACCAGCTGACCACCGCCTACAGGGCCCGTTTGCAGTACCAGGGAGCTGTCCAGCAGCTTTTCGATCCTGTTACGGTTAGAAGAGAAAACAACGTTTGTATTCCATTTGAATCCGCTCTTGGTTGAAACAGGCGTACCATTTACCGCCAGCTCAATCCCCCTGTTGCTCACTTCGCCGGCATTGATCAGGATAGAAGTATAACCCGAAGCACGGTCAACGATACGTTTCAGGTGCTGGTCTTTACTCAGACCTCTGTATACCGCTATGTCAAAACCTAAACGGTTGTTGAACAATTTGGCATTAGCACCTGCTTCATAGGAAACTGTTCTCAGTGGTCTCAGATCAGGGTTGGCCAGCAGTGATGGGTTTTCCAGGCCACCACTATACAGGCTGCCCGCTGAAATATAGCTGTAGGCCGTCTGATAGGCAGTTGTACCACCGCTACCTACACCTGCTGCTGACAATCTCAGTTTTGCGAAATTCACGGCCTTAGGCAGGTGGAGTACTTCTGAAGCAATGAAACTCAGGTTAGCTGATGGATAAAAGAATCCGGCATTGGTAGTACGGCTGGGAGTAGCCAGGGTACTGGTCCAGTCGTTACGGCCTGTAAGGTCGAGGAAGAGGTATTCCTTATAACTCATTGCCAGCAATCCGTAAAAACTGTTGATAGTATAAGTGCTTTTCTGGGGAATGGTTACCAGCGGACCTGCTGCATTCGCCATGGTATAGATCCCCGGATATGTCAGAGAGTCGGCACGCACCTCGTCCTTGTTATAGTTGTTCTTCAGGTTACTGCCACCTGCAGTCACAGAGAACTCAAAATCTTTCGATACTCTTTTGGCATATTTCAGCAGGAAGTCGCTGCTCGCCTCCATTGCGAAGATGCTCTGTGTACGGTAACTACCTTTAGGCAGTTTCGCACCGGCGTCATAAGGACGCTCCTGTGCACGCTGCTCATAGGCAAAGTCTACGGAAGTTCTTACCTGGAGACTTAATTCTTTGGTGAAATTGTAAGTAGCCTGTACGTTACCTGTAATGCCATGCCGGTTAGTCTTGTTCAGGAACTCATAAGAAACCGCATATGGGTTTTCAGGGAAGGAGCTGAAAGGATATTTGATCACTTTATTCTCCTGACCATTTGCCCAATAGTTTCTCAACCAGTCCAGATTTGCATTCGGCTGCCAGAAAATATACCAGTACATCAGGGACTGGTTACCATAACCTGAACCTGGCAGGTTATCACTCCATTTGTTGGTGTAGTTTACCTTGGAAGCGATCTGCAGTTTGTCATTTACTTTGGAGTTAACAGACATGGATACAGTGTTACGTTTGTAACCGGTATTAGGCACGATCCAGTCGTTGTACACATTGGTAAAAGAGAAACGGGCAGTTGTTTTATCAGTGCCACCGTCCAGACTAATGGTATTGGTGACAGTGTTTCCTGCATTGAAGAACTTTTCCATCTGGTGAGGATAAGCTACCCATGGTGTTTTTTCTTTTCCCTGCGCCTGTGTTACAGGATCGTACTGGTAGAACATCTGTCCTTCGAAACGTGGACCATAAGCGGAACTCGTACCACTGGTGCTCGCAAGACCATCAGGAGAAGTGCCATAAGAATAATAAGTAGCACCGTCCAGGCCTTGCCCATACTCATACTGCAAAGAAGGCCAGCGGTTTACTGACTCTCTGGATGCATTGGAATTGAAGGTAACGCCCAAACCTTTCCTTCTGTTGCTACCGGATTTTGTCGTAATGATTAATGCACCGTTCGCACCACGACCACCATATAATGCGGCAGCACCGGGACCTTTTAATATAGTAATAGACTCAATGTCTTCAGGGTTGATATCATTCAGACCGCTACCATAGTCGGCCGGCATATTGTCGCTGCTGGTACCATAGGAAGATTCTCCTGTTACACCACTACGGCGACCGCTACTCTGGTTGATCACCACACCATCCACTACGATCAGCGCTTCGTTATCGCCGCTCAGGTTACTCTCGCCACGCAGGATGATCTTATTGGAGCCGGTAGGACCCGCATTGGACCTTACGAGGTTCAGACCAGCTACTTTACCGGACAATGCGTCTGTCCAGTTGCCTGATATCGCATCAGTAAGCTGTTCATTCTTTATTACAGATGCTGCATAACCAAGCGCTTTCTCATCACGCTTAATACCCAGCGCTGTCGTTACCACTACTTCGTTCAGCGCTTTGGCATCAGGTATCATCTGTACATTCAGTGTTTGTGTTTCTGATATAGCAATGGCACGGTTGGTATAACCCAGGAAGGAGAATACCAGTGTAGTGCCTGGAGAAGGTACCGCAATGGTATACTGACCATTACTGTTGGTGATAGTACCCCTGGCGCCATTTTTCGGACGCACGTTTACGCCGATCAGTGGCTCGCCTTTTTCGTCTGTCACTTTACCGCGGATAACAATATCCGGTTGTCTGCGCATGATCACAAAAGTGTTGCCATTGCGCACAAACTGATATTCAGTACTGTGCAGTGCGGTTCTTAATATTTCGGGAACAGTAGCACCTTTCATATTTACTGACACCTTCACACTGGTGTTCACTTCATCTTCGCTATGATTAACGAGAAAGGAAGTGTTCTTCTGAATAAACAGGAACACGTTGTTCAGTGGCTGGTTTTCAATGGCGATATCCAGCCTTGGTTCATTTGATTGTGCGTTGACAGTTGGCATGAATGCTGCTAAAAATAACAGTACTAACAGCCCCGCAGATCTGATAATTCCTTTCAGTTGCGGACAGCAATTCCCTAGCGGGGCTCCCCGCCTATTTGTACTTTTGTCCATTCATTAAAAAATTTAGCTTTTGTACCGAATTTTACACCCCTTTACGATAGGGTAGTTCTTTTATTGTATTAATATTAGGTTGTCTGTAATAGTGTAGTTGATGTTGCCCATCAGTTTCAACTGCTGCATGATATTCTGGATACTGTTGTTCCTGAAAGTAGCGGTGAACCTGCGCTTCAGTAATGCCGAATCCTTCACTTCAAAGTGCATAGCATACTTATGTTGCAGTACCTGCAATACCTGCTGCAGAGCGGCATCCTGGAAAGCGAGCTCTCCTCTCATCCAAGCAGTTGTAGTTGTAGTATCGATGTCCTGTTTTGTAATTGTCCCTTTATATTTATCTATTACCGAGCCATTGCCTGCTGCCAGTTCAAGCCAGGGGCCTGCTTTAAAAAGATGCTCCAATGCGATCTTACCACTGTTAACGGATACAGATGCATGCCTTTCGTCCCTGTAATCTCTTATGGAAAATGATGTACCTAATACCCTTACTCTTACCTGCGGGGTCTTAACAATAAATGGATGTGTCACATCCTGTGCTATATCAAAATAAGCTTCCCCTTCTTTGAGATATACGAGGCGTTCTGCTCCTTCAAAACTTTCAGGGTAGAGTAATTCACTTCCCCCGTTGATAGTAATGTGGGTACCGTCTTTTAATATCAGTGTACCCTGATTGCCATCCGGCACTCTCATTACACGGAAAGTTTGTCCGGCTTTCCTGTTAAAAAGACCCGTCGTCTTTCTCAAAAGAAATGTGCTGCCTACAACCAACATAAGGATAGCTGCATACCGGCTGATCTTTCTCCAGTTAGTCAGCCACATCACCCGGCCTGCAGGTTTTACTGTCTGCTTTAAGCGGTTCAGCGCAGCATTTACTTCTTCCTCCGGCAACTGGAATTTTCCTTCCTGTAAATAGTCCTCCACAGGAAACAACGATGCATGCTCCTCTTCAGAAAGTGCAGATAATGCCTGGTGTAACTCCTCTTTTTGAGCGGAGGTCAATTTACCTGATCTGAAATCTTCCAATCTTTTCCGGATGTCCTGTAGGTCCATTTAGCTGGCTTTGTTTAGTGTTTATTATAAGAACCACAAAACAATCGTGTTACCGTCAGCTAATCAGGTTAAGGAATTGTTACCAAAGAAAAAAGAAGCTGGCAAGGCGGGTGCGGAGGGTACGGAGCACTCTGCCGATATAGCGCTCCACGGTTTTTTCAGAGACGCCTTCCTGCAATGCGATCTCTTTATAGGTAAGGCCTTCTTCCCTGTTCAGCAAGTAGAAACGGCGGGCGGCTTCCTCCTGGGTATTGATAGTATGGTCGATAATCTGCTGTTGTTCTTTCACTTCCATATGGTTGACAACAGCGCTGGTTTCAATATAGACGGTGGCGTATGCGTCCTGCTGTTTCTTTTCTTTCAGTACTGTTTTAAGATGGTCCAGGAAACAATTCCTTGATATGATCAATATATAACGCAGCTTTTCCTCCTCCCCTTCGGGCAGCAGATCGAGTTTCTGCCAGACCTTCAGATATGCTTCCTGTGCAAGGTCCTGGGCTAGTTCTTTATTATTGCTGATTTTCTCCAGGTATGCGACGATATTAGGATAGGTATCTTTGAATAACCTGTCAAAATACATCTCAGGGTCCGATGAAGCACTATGTGAGGTATTGGATCGCATCTTATTTAACCTGGTATTTACGAACAAAAGTACACTGCCATTGTAAAGACAATGTTAAGACTATTGAAACAAGAGACCCTGTCGCCGGCATGATAGAAACTCAATAGATTGACAATCTTGGCAATACACTAATACCCTGACTGGTATTACTTTCAGGGCGCTAAAATATATGTGCAATGTTAAGTTTGCATTAAGTCATTGTTAACTTTAGGGGATATTTTCATACTTCTTCGTGCCCTGGGAACTGCTGCAGATTTCTGCGGAAAGTTGAGCCATGTTCTACACTGTCTTCCACCGCCCATACGGCCATGGCATATAATACGGGTTTTAATCCCATTCCTGCTTTGGTAAGGCTATACGTAACATATGGGGGTACAACAGGTTTAGCTTCCCTGACCAACAGGTTTTGCGCCTCCAGCTGTTTCAACTGCTGGATCAATACTTTCTCTGTAATATCAGGAATGCCCTTTTTAAGTTCGCTGTATCGCTTGGGACCGGATAATAACTGGAATAAGATGATAGGCTTCCAATAGCCGCCGATCTTTTCCATTACATATGTTACAGGACATTCTTCAAAGGCAGATCGCTTATTGGCCTGTATCGTCGAGTTTTCTTTTATCGTTGCCATAGTTACATACTCCTGGGTAAGTACTTGTACAAAAGTAAGTACAAATCTACTTTTGTCAAACAAAATATGAATGACATGAAAATCACTATCACGGGCTCTCTGGGCAACATAGGACGAAGACTCACCAGCCAGCTGACCGCCAAAGGACATGAAGTAACCGTTATCAGTCATACCCCTGAAAGGGTGGCCGCAATTACCGCCTTAGGGGCCATCCCGGCTATCGGCAACGTAAACGATCCTGCCTTCCTGCAGCATGCATTTGCAGGTGCAGACGCAGTATTCACCATGATCCCCCCTCACTATACGGATGTGGTCAACTATATGAAGACAGTAGGCGATCATTATGCTGCTGCCATTGCTGCCACAGGTGTAAAGTATGTGGTGAACCTGAGTGCTATAGGCGCCCATCTGCCAGATGGTCCCGGCCCTACCAAAGGGAACTATTATGTTGAACAACAGCTGAATGCGTTGCCCGGTGTACACGTGCTGCACCTGCGCCCCGGTATGTTCTACACCAACTTCTATGGCGCTATTCCCATGATTATGCACCAGCATATCATTGGTAATAATTTCGGGGCAGACGTTAAAATGGTGCTCTCCCATCCACGGGATATTGCGGATATTGCCGCTGAAGCATTGGATACACTTTCGTTCAGTGGAAAGAGTGTCCGTTATGTTGCAGGCGATGAGAAAAACGGCGCAGAGATCGTAGACATACTGGGCCGGGCTATTGACAAGCCGGCATTATCATGGATAGCGTTTCCGGATGAAGCGCTGCTGCAAGGCATGATACAAAGTGGGATGAGTGAGGAAATGGCCAGGGTATATATGATCGAGATAGGGGTTGCTTTAAGGGAAGGCAAACTATTCGACGATTACCGCCTTCATGAAAAGGATGCTTATGGCAATATCAGCCTGGAGGAGTTTGCCGTAGAGTTTGCGGCAGCTTATGCGTCACATTACTGATCATAAACAAAGAAGCCGCGTAGTGATTACGCGGCCTCTTTGTTTCAATTATTTCTGAGCGTTCTTGATACTATCCTGTCTGGCCTTTTCTTCGCGTTTGGCTTTTTTCTTAAAGTAACCGCGCAGCAGGAAATTATGTTGTGCTGCCTCCAGGTCTTCATTCAGCTTACCGGTGCTGACGTTCAGATTCTTCAACATCTGTTTCAGCTCTTCACCTGATTGTTTGTCATTCAGCAACACGCCTACCGGAGAGTTTGCACTGTTCAGGTTTTCATTCAGTCCCTGCGTAGTGCTTTTCAGATTGGCCACTACCTCATTGGCATTGTTGGCTACAGCATTCATCTGCGTTACTGCTGAACGGAGATTTTTGAATATAGTGGTATCTGTTACCAGGTCATTGGTGAGTGTACCTTCCTTACGCAAGCTGGCGGCATAAGCAGCCAGTCCCTGGGTCAGACGTTCGGTATTGCTGGCAGACTTCTGCAGGGAAGCAACAGCCAGCGACATGTTGCTGTACAAGGTTTCATCATTTACCAGCTTACCGATGGAGCCTTCACCGTTTATGATCTTTTTGCTGAGGGCATTCAGATTACCGGTAATTCCCAGTAAGTTCTTATTGTTCTCCTGCAGGGTTGCCAGGATCTCATCAGGACTGATATTTACCGCTACTTTCAGCTGATCGCCGTCCTGGATAGCAGGCACACCATCTGTACCGCCGGATAATGCAATGATCTTATTACCTACAAGACCATCTGAACCCACTTTTGCCACTACATCTTTATGTATGAATTTGGCTGAACTTTCTTCTATGTTCAGCGCTATTTCTATCTTATTATGTTCGAGAAAAGTGATTCTCTTTACGTTCCCCACTTTCACGCCGGAGTACCATACATTATTACCTGTCTGCACACCGCCGATGTCATTGAAGATGGCAGTGACATGCACCGCCTTTACAAATGCCTTCTTTTGTCCGCCAAGTGTAAGTACGCCTGCTATAACGATCAGCAAACCTATAACTATAAAAATGCCTACGATAACGGAGCGTCTGTTGCTTGATTCTTTCATATCTTACTGTATAAAATTATAATCATAAAATTCCTTGATGAGGTCATCCTGTGTGCTGAATACCTCTTCAAAATTACCCTGCTTTACAAATTTCCCTTCTTTCATTACCACGATCTTATCACCCGTCTGTTTGGCGCAGGCAAGATCATGCGTAATGATGATGGAACTGGTATGAAAGCGGCGTTGCACTTCATTGATCAGGTTATTTATTTCAGTGCAGGTAATCGGGTCCAGACCTGCAGTGGGTTCGTCATATAACATAATATCAGGACGCAGGATCAGCGTACGGGCAATGCCTATACGTTTACGCTGCCCGCCCGACAGCTCTGAAGGCATCTGGTCAATCGTCTTTGCCAGACCAACCGCCTCCAGTACCACACTCACCATTCTTTTCACCTGCTCATGCTTAATATTCGGCGTATTTCTCTTGAGAGGAAATGCCAGGTTCTCTCCCACTGTCATACTATCGTACAACGCACCATGCTGAAAGCAGAATCCTACTTTAAGACGCAACTCCCGCAGGGCCACACTATCCAGTTTGTCCACCTCCTGGCCCAGCACATTCACCGTACCGGAATCGGGTTGCAGCAAACCGGCAATGATCTTGATCAATACTGATTTCCCGGTACCTGAACGTCCCAGTACCACCACATTCTCTCCTTTGTGCACGTCGATGTCAATGCCGCGCAGCACGTGATTGCTTCCAAAAGACTTATACAGGTTATGGATGTCAATCACCTTTTCATTCATATTTATTTCCGGCGTAAATGACTTCATATTCTAACGGATAGAGTTGGCTATTTGAACAATAAATACCTCTTCAAGAAAGATCAGGAACATGGATACCACCACGGAAGTATTAGCGGCCTTCCCCACACCCTGTGTACCCTGACTGGCATTATAACCCTGATAACAGCTTACCACACCAATTGTAAAACCAAATACCACCGCTTTAATGCCCGTGGTAATGAAGTCGAGGAAGTAAATATTCTTAAAGGCTTCCTGGAAAAAGCTGGTAAAAGAGGTCTGCTCATTCAGATGAATATCCAGGAAAGAACCCAACATTCCAACGAGGCCTGTGTAAGCTACCAGAATGGGAATAGATATGGTGGTGGCCATCACCCTTGTTACTACCAGGAATTTGAATGGATTGATTGCAGAAACCTCCATAGCATCTATCTGTTCGGTTACCCGCATAGATGCCAGCTCAGCGCCTATACCCGATCCTACCTTACCGGCTGTGATCAGGGCCGTTACCAGTGGCGCCAATGCCCTGATCACAGCGATCGATATCAGGGAAGGCAGCCAGGAGGTAGCACCGAATTCTGAGAGAGATGGCCTGGACTGTTTGGTAAATACAAGACCGGTAATAAATCCCGTCATCGTGATCAGGGCGAGGGACTTGTATCCCACCTGATAACACTGACGGATCACCTCACGCACTTCTACAGGTCCTTTAAAAGCTTCCTTAAAGATCCTGATCAGGAATAAGAAAATGTTGTAAATGTCTTTGAAAAAGCCATCAATCCCCTTTGATATAACTGGTTTCTCCGGTTGTTCAATATTTGAGTCCATTCGCTGTTTTTAAGAAAATTGCTAATATAAGTAGCCCGGTATTTATTTACTAAATACAATTTTAGTTCTCGTTTGTTAAACCGGCAGCTAAGGTATCAACAATTCACGGTAAAATTCCAAGATACGGACTTATCTGCAATGGGATTGCATATATGACTATTTAATAATAAAAATTTAAATGCAGATGTCTTTCAATGACAGGTGAGGAGCTGGGATATGTAGTCAAAGTTGCACAATGAAAGTCGTTTTGGGCAACTTTGACTACGGCAGGAATATTGCTTTATCGTATTGACAATCAGGGACAATGTTACAGATCAGGCCAGCTGGTCGATCCCCCATTGCCTCAGGACATCATTACTGAAAATCTTTGCTACAGCGGGTTCAATGATCCTGGACCTGGCTAACAGGAACTTATCAAGACTGTTACCGTACATCCGGCGCAGCCGGTCAGGCGCTATGGTGCTCATTTTACCCCAATGGAACGTATAAGGGATGTTCAGCTGCTCCAGTTTATTCCATACTGCATCATAGAAACTCAGGGTCTGGGGAGAGAGTACCGCATCCAGCTCCAGCACACAGGTAACCGGTGCAAAACGGGTGAAAGCCATTGTGGCCGGAGACGATTTAACAAAACGGAAAGCGAATAGTCCTACAAACGGGCCTGCCGATTCATTCATCTCCATCAGTACATTCACTACCTGCTCTACGGCAGACAGCGGCAATCCGATAGCAGCACTGGCCAGTTTTCCGTGCAAAGTGGTGTTGTTAAAGATCTCACTCAACCGGCCGAACTGTTTTTCGTGGATGTTGAGGCTTCCTGCCAGCACCTTATTCACCATCAATGGCACCACTCCGGGCACTACCCCTGCCAGCTTTCCTATGAAACAGGGCGCATCATCTCCCGGCCCTATCCCGGCCGCATTCGCTTTTGGCGGCTCATAATCATTGCGGTACGGGCGTTTATACATGGCTGTCATATAGACCCCGTTTTTCATGTCGTAAGGATTGATCAGGACCTGCATATGAAAAGGCCTCACTCCCGGGTAGGGCAACCTGGGATTGCTGAAATCCAGTGTCTTCATCTGCCTGATCAGCGCATCATCATAGGGCGTACGGCGTTGATAAGATTCCAGCAGGAAATCGTCTTCCGCCTCTATCAGCGCCCCATGTATAAAGCCCATCGCGCCGATGCCTACCAGCGCCGCGTTGAATACCTCATCATCGCGCAACAATGTGGCGCCCAGCTTATCCGGAAAGGTATCCGCCATCACAGGATAAGACGAACGTTCCAGCCAGATATGTGTATCCGGGCCGGTAATAATATGCAGCGCTACCACGCTTTCCTGTATCGCGCCGAAGTCCAGCGCTGCACCATGGGTGCCTGTGGCAATGGCGCCCGCAATGGTTTGTCCGTTACTGGCCCCACTGGCAGAAAGGGACTGCCCACGGTCATGCAGGTGCTTGCTCAACTCCCATACCCGGTTGCCACACTGTGCCATACACAGGTATTTCGGATCACGAATATACTTCGGAGACACACTCTCCTTTGATACCGTAAAACGGATGTTCAGTGGCTTGGTATTAAGAATGATACCATTAGTGGCTGCTATCGGAGAGAATGACCAGCTGCCGCCCAATGCTCTCAGTGGAGTATTGGTCTGTATCGCATCCCTGATGATCTGCTGTATCCCTTTGGTGGTATCGTTATAGATATCAAGTCCCTTACCAGTTGTCTCATTGGCAAGATCATAGAGGTCTTTTATGGGCTGGGAAAACGTACTATGCTCGTTTTGCCAGTTGAAGGCGCCGTTTTTAATAATTTTCATAGTGGATGAGTGTTGGGGTAAAAGAAATCTTACAAATCACAGCGGGTCTGTCTGAGGCTGACAGGGAGTGGCACACTTCCATTCCAGCGACAGGGGACAGTAGATTCCCAGTGTGCAGACCGTTAAGAGGGCATTTCCGAAGTTGTTCTTCACGCGCACCTCAGCCATGCCATTTACGCCCAGTGAATCGCATATGGGTGTATGGATGATCTGCGGTTTGTTGAGTAATCCCCAGAAAAGGCTGTAAGTCCTGATCTTATTCATGGGAGTAACACCGGTGGAAGGAAGCGCATGAGTAGCAACGCGATAGGAATAACAGCTACTTGCGCATAATATCATGACGGTCAGTATACCAGTCATGGCAACATTGTGGAATTTGGGGCAACGCATAGCAATATTTTCTACTAAAATAAGAAATAAAAAGGGTGAAAAGCACTATCACCTGCCTTTCACCCGCCTAAAAACCTCCTATTTTCCGGCCTTACCTTCCATATCTTTCTATCTGTTCCTGATGCTCACGATCCCTGAAACATCCCCGCCCATCTCTGAATGCAAAACGCATGGCCATTATATTCGCTGCTATGAACAATACAATCACCAGTATTGCAGCAACCTTACTCCAACTTGTCAGTAACGGTTTCTTCGAAAAACCTCCGAAAATATACCCGATGATGAACACCATACAGGCTATAAACAGTATCCGTATGATGATAAAAAATGCGACTCCCATATGTCTACAGTTTTATCTGTAATGACTTAATAGTTCCAGATTTTCCGCCTTTCCCCAGTGAGGTGCAGTACCTGCAGTGACGTGCTGTAGGTTCGTAAGGCTCTCGTTGGCCAGCTGTTTAGCCAGGTTCTTATCACCGCCCCACATCCCCGGCGTGTAATACTTTATCAATGCTTCTACATACATTGCTCTTGGATTCTGTGGATTCAGTGCCTTTGCTTTCTGCAGATACTGTCCTGATAACATTCCAAACTTCCTCCCATATCTCATGGGACTGATGAATATACGGGTGCGGTACACCATGCTCATCACTGTATACAACTCCGAAAGCTCCTTTTGCTGAGTTGTGGAATCCAGCAGCGATCCGGCTTTTAAGGCTTGTTCCTCTCCCCGCTTACTGTACGGCTCAATTCTCTCTCCACTATCCCGGTAAAGGAACCCAATCTTTGCGTTACAGTAGGCGGCATAATAGTAAGGCAGCCAGTCTGCCTTTCGTGCAGCAATCCCGGAGAATTCCTTTTCCAGCTTTTCATAATCTGCCACGCTGGAGGCCTTATCCAGTCTGGCGATTGCGTTTTGCAGTTCGTTGCTGGCAGACTGTGCGAAGCTGATGCAATAGCATGATAGCAGCACCAGCATGGATAACATTATTTTCTTCATATTCTTTGCCTTTTTCATTAGCTATAGTATTTACAGGCAAAGCTAGGAACTGATACGGCGCAGCGTTTTACAGCGTAGATAACACGGGAAAGTGTTACGACAAGACGGGGAAATAAGTATAGTCAGTCTTTGGATAAATTAAGCATGCGGGTTACATTCTCCTTATAGAACTCACTGACAGGAACTTCCTTGTTGCCAATTACAACAAGATCTCTTTTAACTGCTGATATCTTCTTCGCGGCTACAAGGAAAGATTTATGCGTACGTATAAACGCGGGAGGTGGTAGTTTCTCTTCCATGGCTTTCATGGTCATGCGCGTGAGCACAGGCTTCGTGGAAGATGACAGATAGATCTTAATATAGTCTTTCAGTCCTTCTATATACTCGATATCTGCTACAACAATTTTCACCTGTACATACTCCACATATACAAAGAAGTCTCTGGGCGCTTCAGATGCTTTATGTTGCAAACGAAACAACTCATATGCATGATTACAGGCCTTCAGGAAACGCTCAAAACTAAAGGGTTTCAGCAAGTAATCTACCACACGCAGTTCAAACCCCTCCAAAGCGTATTGCTCATAAGCTGTCACCAGGATGACCATCGGCGGTTGTGGCAATGATCTTAAAAACTGTAGCCCGGTTAGTTTGGGCATCTGTATATCCAGGAAGATGAGATCTACCTGTTCCTGTTGCATTACCTCCATTGCTTCCATGGCATTCTTACATGTCTTCACCAACTGCAAAAAAGGTACCTGCCGGATGCTGTCTTCCAGCAACTCCCGCACCAGCAGTTCATCATCTATAGCAATACAACGCATCATGTAAGTACCAAAGTTAAAGTAATATGAAATACCCCGTTTTCATTCCTGATCAGTAAGGTATATTTATCCCTGTACAACATGTCCAGCCGCGTTCTTACATTAGATAACCCAATACCTGAATTTTCATCTTTTTCTGTAACATTCTCCTCATCAAACCGGTTCTTTACATCAAAAATAAGCTGACCATCCTTTACCGACAGCTCAATATCTATCTGCGGATGCGACAGGTAATTTACCCCATGTTTAAATGCATTTTCTACGAAGGGTATCAGCAACATGGGTTCTATTGTATAGCATTCCGTTTCTTCTTCTGTATTCATCACGGCATTCACCGCCACCTCACTGCCAAAACGTAGTTGCTGCAGTGCTATAAAACTCTTCAGGTATTCAATCTCTTTGATAACAGCCACCTTTTTTCCCTGTGTATCGTACAGCATATAACGCATCAGATCTGACAGCATGATAAGAGAAGACTCCAGCCTCTCCGATTTCTTCCTGGCCAGTGAAACCAGGTTGGTCAGGACGTTGAACAGGAAATGTGGACTTATCTGTGAACGGAGGAACTTCAGCTCTGTAGAGAGCTGTTCGGTCCGTTTCTTCTCCTGTTCTTTCTCAAACCGGATCTTGTTCACTCTCCTGCGATAAATGACGCTGATAAAGAAGATACCAACAGACGGACCGAAAATAAATTTATACGCCGTCATGTCTTTCAATACATCTGGAAACCAGAAAGCCAGTATATGATACTTCAGCTGGAATGATATGAACAGGAGTAACATGGCCACCGGGAGATACAGCCACCAGTATTTCCGGTTCATCAGCCTGGGATAGAAAAAGAAAGCATTGCTGTAAAAAATAGCCATATGTATGAACCCCGATATCGTGAAGAATAAACCGGGAATAGGCCCTACCTTATACTCGTTGGCAGCAGTGGAAACCATATAGGGCAAAAACAGCAACATAGCCCAGATAAGGGCATGAATTCCTCCTTCTGTAAGTGCATATTTATTACGTAGTACCTTCATTGCTAATAGTAACAAAAATAGCCATTTTAAGCCCGTTTTGGCGGGAGGCATAGACAAAACGGGAATATGTGTAGATTACCTGCTATCCCGTATCTTCGTGTCAAATCATCCATTAGCAATGAAGCACCTGCTTTATATATTCATCGCCGTTTGTCTTTACTCCTGCTCTCCCAAACTATCCCCCGGCACCGGGAATAACCATATTCCTCCACTTACGGACACGACCTTTGTATTGGTCCTTAGTCCGGGCGACCGCTACAACGGTAATGGTAAAATAGCTGTTATCAGCTCTTCAGACAGTAGCATTTCCCCTGCCTGTACCTACGATGAGATCATTGCCAGGTTTAAACAGGTAGCCAGGGCACAGGGCGCCAATCTTGTAAAAATAACCAGCTATAAAAAACCGGCATATAAAGGGGATTGTGATAAGATGACTGCCAGGCTTTACAGGGTCGATAATGTAAAAGCCTATGAGCAGAAATTTGACTGGAGCCCCGATCGTAAACTGAGCTGGGATGATTTTAAAGGAACTCCGGCACCCAACCGTGATACCAATGTCGCTGCCAGAACATCCTGCCGCTTCGGTATACGGGTCGATACAATGTATGCGTCGGGCATTCACGTAGTGGTGACCAATGAATTCATCTGCCAGCAGAGCAGTGTGAGGCCCGGACGAAAAACACCGGCATTACTGGCACACGAACAGTTGCACTTTGACCTCTGCGAAGTATATGCAAGGATACTGCGGAAACAACTGGCCAATACCGCATTGACGCCAGCTAATGTCAACAGGGTATCAACAGATGCCTTTCTCGAAACCTATAAAGTATACAAGGAAAGACAGTGGGCCTATGATGAAGAAACCCTGCATGGGCTGAAACCCGAAGCCCAGGCACACTGGAAAGAAAGTATAGAGAAAGAGCTGGCAGCACTGGACGGATATAAATATTAACCTTGTTTAACATTAAAGCAAGGCATATTAACCTGCTTTTGCAGGTGGTGGATCTACCTTCATGTTATTCACGAAGTACCTACCATCATGCGAAAACACTACTTACTATTATTGATTGCCTGCTGTTTTACACTCACCGTTTATGCCCAGCGAAATGGTAGTATTAAAGGCACTGTATCTGACACTATTTCCGGGCAGCCCGTGGCATCAGCTACCGTTACCCTGTTCAGAAAAGCAGACTCCTCCCTGGTCAGCTTTACCATGACTGACAATAAAGGGGCCTTTCAGCTAACGGGCATTGCCAACGGCAATTACCGCCTGCTGATCACGCATGTAAAATACCATAACGCTATCAGGCCTGTTAACCTTACTGCCAATAGCTCCAACATTGATCTATCTGCTATTCTATTGCATGACCTCAGCAGAACACTCAGTGAAGTCGAGGTCAGTGCCGAAGCGCCCCCCATTACACTGCTCGGCGATACCGTCCAGTATAATGCAGGATCGTTTAAAACACCGCCCAATGCGAGTGTGGAACAACTGCTGAAGAAAATGCCCGGTATACAGGTAGATAAAGACGGCACTGTTAAAGCCCAGGGACAGAAAGTGAATCGTGTACTGGTAGATGGAAAAGAGTTTTTCGGTACCGATCCAAAACTTGCTACCAAAAACCTGCCTGCAGATGCGATCGATAAAGTGCAGGTATATGACCGCCTGAGTGATGCCGCCCAGCTAACAGGCTTTGACGATGGCAACAGCGAAAAGACCATCAACCTTAAACTCAAACAGGATAAAAAGAAAGGCCTGTTTGGTAAAGTGACTGCTGGCGGTGGTACCGACGATAGATACGAAGGACGGTTTAATGTCAACTCCTTCAAAGGCGCCAGGCAATTGTCAGCTATTGGCCTTGGCAATAACACAAATGCGGAAGGTTTTTCCTTCATGGACCTCATGAACTTCAGCGGGGAACTGAACCGTATGCGGCAAAGTGGTAATGGGAATGCCAGCTTCGCCATCAGTGCAGATGATCCTGCCAGCGCCTTAGGTGGGGCAGGCAGCAACAACGGCATTAAAACCATCTGGGGTGGCGGGATCAATTACAATAACATCGTTGGCGACAAAACCAGCCTTAACGGCAGTTACTTTTACAACCGTTATAATCCCTACAAGGAAAGCAGTGTACAACGCCAGTATTTCCTGCCCGATTCATCCTATTTCTATAACCAGTATTCCACCAGTGATAACCTGAACAACAGTCACCGTGTGAACCTTGCGGCCGACATTGCCATAGACTCCTTTCACTCTCTCAAAATATCATCTTCCGCCGGCTACCAGGAAACCCGGAATAAAAACCATAGCACCTATGAAACGCTGTGGGAAGATAAACAGCCAGCCAACCAGGGATTCAGTGATAACTCGTCCACAGGACATGGCACCAATTTCCGTAATGACCTATTATTCCGGAAAAGGTTTCCGCTTCAGGGTCGGACCTTCTCACTGGGTCTGCAAACAAGCCTGAACAACAGCGAGAACAAAGGCAGGCTGCTTTCTGTCAATCAATTCTATCATCATGACGCCTCACAACCTGACTACGACTCTATCAACCAGAGCAACAATACACAGAGCGACCTTAAAAGCTATACGCTTCGTGCGGTATACACAGAACCACTGTTCAAACGCTCCCTGCTGGAATTAAGCCTCGGCCGCAGTAATACCAGCAGCAACTCCGACAAAACAACCTACGATTATAACAGTCAGACGGGTAAGTTTGACCAGCTGAATGAAGACCTCACCAATAATTTCGAAAACACCTACGGTTATACCAACGCTGGCATCCGTTTACGCACGAAACAGAATAAATTCAGCCTGGCCGCAGGACTTAACTGGCAGTATGCCGCACTGGAAGGAAACATCATTGCGGGTACAAAAGACTCCGTCATTCGTAAGACCTTCACCAACCTGCTGCCAGCACTCCGGTTTAAATACGATTTCTCCCGTTACCGGCACCTCAGCATCAACTATGCCGCCGTTACCAACCAGCCAGGTATATCACAGTTACAGCCCGTTCCTGACATTTCGGATCCTTTGAATATCCGCGACGGTAATCCTTACCTCAAGCAGGAATACACGCATGCAGTACAACTGGACTATGTATCCGTCGATCCCTTCAGGAACAAAAACCTCTTTGCCTTTTTTAACCTGCAGGAAACACAGAACAAGATCGTGGATGCACACACGGTGGATTCACTGGGTGTTAAACATACCATGCCGGTGAACGTAAACGGTGTATACAACATGACAGGCTCCATTAACTGGGGATTCCCCCTGCGGGCATTAAAAGGAAGCATCAATTTCAACAGCAATATGGGATACAGCAAGACAGAACAGTTCATTAATACTGTGTCCAACACCATCCGTACCTTTACCCTGGGACCATCCATGCGTATGGACCTGTCGCCGACAGAGCAACTAGATCTCTCATTCAATGCAGGATTCAATTACTACACTACCGGCTATTCCCTGCAATCTGCTCTCAATACCAACTATTTTTCACAGCAGTATGAAGGAGAAGTGAACTGGCAGTTACCAGCCCATTTTCAGCTGAATACCAATTTTTCATACACCGTCAACAGTCGCCGTGCAGATGGCTTTAACACCAGTATCCCATTATGGAACGCTTCCTTTAGTCGCCAGTTCCTGCGTTTTAACCGGGGAGAACTAAAACTGAGTGTCAATGACCTCCTGAACAGGAACATCGGCATCAACCGCAGCAGCAACCAGAACTATATTGAAGACAGCCGGACAAAAACCCTGCAGCGGTTCTTCCTGCTGAGCTTTACTTATAGCCTTAACAAGGCCCCTGCCTCCAGGGGAGAACGCGGTGGTCCCCGCATGATACGACGCTAGAGAACGCTTCATATATACCAAAAAGGGCTGACCCGAAGGTCAGCCCAGCCTGTTGAAAGTCCGCCAACTTTCAGGCCAATTCATTGCTCCTATCTATCTATCTATCTATCTATCTATCTGTATGTATGTCTGTATGTCTATCTGTATGTCTATATGTGTCTTCCTATCTGGTGAAGTTGTTCACTTCAATAATAGCATCAGCGAATGCCTGGGGCGCTTCCTGGGGAAGATTATGACCTACACCACCAGTAATGGTATGATGTGCATATTTGCCTTTAAATTTAGCCGCATATGCAGCAGGGTCAGGGTGAGGAGCGCCATTGGCGTCCCCTTCCAGGGTCACAGTTGGCACTGTAATAGCAGGACCGGCTGCCAGTTTCTTTTCCAGTTCATCATATTTGGATTCACCTTTGGTTAGCCCCAGTCTCCAGCGGTAATTGTCAATGACGATCTGTACGTGGTCAGGATTATCGAATGCGGTGGCTGACTGATTGTAAGTAGCATCACTGAAGTGCCACTGTGGAGATGCCAGCTGCCAGATCAGCTTATTAAAGTCGCGGGTATTTGCTGCGTATCCTGCACGACCACGTTCTGTTGCAAAGTAGTACTGGTACCACCACAACAGTTCAGCTTTTGGCGGCAGCGGAGCCTTGTTAGCCTGCTGACTGCCGATCAGGTAACCACTTACTGATACCAGGCCTTTTACGCGTTCAGGCCATTCAGCCGCCACAATATCTGCAGTGCGTGCACCCCAGTCGAATCCACCTACTACTGCCTGCTTAATTTTCAATGCATCCATAAAGGCGATGATATCTACCGCAAGGGCCGCCTGTTCTCCGTTACGGGGTGTTGCCGCAGAAAGGAAACGTGTAGTACCATGACCACGCAGATAAGGTATCAATACCCTGAAGCCTTTGTCTGCCAGTATGCCGGAAACTTCTTTATAACTGTAAATGTCATATGGCCAGCCATGAAGGAGAATAACAGGCTCACCATCAGCAGGACCAACTTCTACATAACCTACATCGAGTACACCAGCCTTAATTTGCTTGATATGATCGAATGCCGCATCGACAGTTGTAGCAGCAGTGTTACTCTCAGCGGCAGGCCCCTGTCGGTGCTGCGCTGTTGCTGTGTTTAAATTGCCCAGTCCTAATGCTGCGAAGATCAAAGTCGCTCCTAAAAAACGACGGCCAAAGTTTGTTCTGTTGTTCATAGTATTTTCAATTAACGTTGTCAAGTATTTACCATTCCACTCATTTGCTTGCCCTGCATAACAAAAGTAGATTGGCGACTGTTCAACGCAAATCACAGATACCGTAAACCGGACATAATCATCCGTGAATTAGACAATGCCGGGACCCAAAATTGGCGGAGAGCACAAAAAAGGGAGGTTGCATCAAGAGTAATTTGATACAACCTCCTTATCTCTGATAAACTACCTCCTAACCATTAAGAGCGACAGCGGAAGTAGCAGGCGGTTTCAGATGGGAATGTCGGGCCTTCGGCTCTCCGGCAATACGACCGATGCCGTCCAATCCATATTCAAATCTCTATTCGCTTGACAACGCCCGATAGCATTCCAGACAGGAGAGGCGCCGACCGACATCCCATACTGAAACCGAAGCTACTTAGCGTAAAATATTTAATGGTCCTCGCGTATCATTCTCATCCTGCCACTATTATTACGCTGCATCTCTGCGAATATCTTCTCCCGTTCCCTGTCAAATTCGGCTGCAGTTACCTTTTTCCCTTTAGATGGTGCTTTGATGGCCGCCAGATCAACATCTCCGGATATTTCCACGGCTTTATAGACGATGCGGCCATTATTGATGTCCAGGCCCAGTATAAGGCCCGGCAACTGTCCGGGGTATTCAGGACCAGCTGATACCGGAATAGACAGCGTAAACCAGGCAACAATCTCCGACGTATCTGCCACTTCTTTTGTTTTCATCTCCCCGTTTTCCATGCTCATCATGGTACGTTTTCCGATAAGCCGGGCCACCGCCTGCTGACAGGGATAATTGAGGATGGTACTTGTTTGTCCTGTCAGCTTCCAGTCCAGCTTGCGGATACTGTCTGCCACAATGTAATTCTTTGCCCCAAACTCGCGCTGTTCTACTACCTGACCAGTAGTGAGATGTACATAGCTCAGGTCATCAGCTCCCCCGACAACTGTAATCATCCGCATTCCGCCTTCCCCCCCCTCAAATCCCTCAGGCCTGTCCTCCTCCACAGTGCGGCGCAGGCTCTGATCATTGCCAAATAATACTTCCAGTTTGCTGGCATTCGTAGGTGGAAGCGGCAATGATTGGCCATCCTCCACAACAACGTCCAGCATCATCTGTACCGTACGTGTGTACAATACCTTACCCTGCTTTTGCTGACCATTGACTGTAATGATCGCCAGCCCCAGGGAAATCGTAAAAATTATCTTTTTCATCGGGTGTACTTTTAAGGAAATAAAGCTATCCAGATCTACCCGCAACAGAGGTTAACATGACTTGATTTAATGTTAATTTAGGTTAATGTTTATGATGCGACGGCAAAGGAAATGATACATTTGCAACATAGATTAGTAATCTGCCATCCCGTACAACAGCCATATTCATGCGATATAAACTTTCCATACCAGTCACTATCTTCCTGATCGTTCTGACGATACTGCTGATCACGGCCTTCCAGGTGTACTGGCTGAACAAGAACTACCGGGAAGAAGAAAAACTATTTACCACCCGCACCAATATACTTTTCCGGGAAACGATCTTCCACCTGCAGGCCGTCAAGCTAAAAATTGATACGGGCCTCGGTATCAAACTGCAAAAACGGCAGGGTGCAACTTATATATCCAATGTACTGAGAGACCGGTTGAAAGACTCCGTCCCTATGCATAGAACAAAAGAGGCCGTATTCATGACCGTAAATGATAGAGCTCCCTCTGAAGGTCATGATACAGTTAATATTCGTTATGGGAAGACCGAAGAAGGTAACCGCATAAGGGTCATTAATTTCCTGGCCGGTGTGGATTCCCTCCGTGATTCCATTAGCATAAAAGAGCTCACCAAAGCCTACAGTAAGGTGCTCAGCAGGGAAAAAATAAATACGCCGTTTACCATTCATAACGTTCCTGTAGATACTACCCGTGCAGAGCTGCTGCCTCCTGTACCGGAAGATTTTGACGGTAATGTAGTGACCATTGGTTTTACGAAACCAGTCAGTTATCAGGTGTCTTTCGACAACAACACCTGGTATCTGCTGCAGCGTATCAGCCAGCCTATCCTCATATCCATCGTCTTACTGGGCATAACAATATTCTCCTTCCTTCTGCTCTACAGGAACCTGAAGCAACAACGGAAGCTGGCACAATTAAAGAACGATTTCATCAGCAATATCACACATGAATTGAAAACGCCTATTGCCACTGTGAGCGTAGCGATAGAAGCGTTGAGGAGTTTTGATGTACTGGATGACAAGGTGACCACCCATGAATATCTTGAGATATCCGCTAATGAAATGCAGCGCCTGGGATTACTGGTAGATAAAGTACTGAAATTATCCATGTTCGAAAACCAGGAGATCACTTTAAGCAAAGAACAATTTGATCTCAGAACCCTGGCTAAAAGCGTCATGGAATCCATGCGACTGCAGTTTGAGAAACACCGTGCGCATACCAGCATCAAAACAAGCGGACATAATTTCATTATTACGGCAGATAAACTGCATATCACAAGTGTATTATACAACTTGCTCGACAATGCACTCAAATACAGTGTCAAGGATCCGGAGATACTTGTTCATATCCTTGACCATGGCCAATACCTGGAAATACGCGTAACAGACAACGGGATGGGTATTGCAAAGGAGTATAAAGGAAAAATTTTTGAGAAGTTCTTTCGCATTCCCAATGGCAACCGCCACAACATAAAAGGCTATGGCCTTGGCTTAAGTTATGTTTCACATATTGTGCAAAGACATATGGGCTTTATAGAAGTAGAGAGTGAACTGGACAAAGGCAGTACCTTCTCAGTAAAACTACCCTTTATTGAAGCCCCCGTTATTTATTACGATAAAAACCGCCAGATCAGGTCTAAAATATTTTGAAATGAAAACCAGGATTCTATATGTTGAAGATGAACCATCCCTGGGCAAGATTGTAAAAGAAAGCCTGCAGCGGAGAGGATTTGAAGTAGTCATGGAAACTGATGGGGCAAATGTATTGTCTGTATTCAAACAGAGCAATCCCACCGTATGTGTGCTCGATATCATGCTGCCCAATAAAGACGGCTTTGAAGTAGCAGAAGAGATCAGGGCTATTGACCCGGGCGTTCCTATCCTGTTCCTGACAGCGAAAACACAGACAGAAGATCTGGTAAAAGGCTTTACACTGGGCGGTAATGATTATATCCGTAAGCCTTTCAGTATGGAAGAACTGATCGTTCGTATTGACAATGTATTGCGGAAACCCGCGAATATATCTTCTTCTTCCACTGACCATATTACTATAGGAAAGTTTCGCTTCTATGCACACCGGCAGATACTGGCTAATGGCAGCGAAGAAAAAAAACTGTCGTATAAGGAAAGCGAGCTGCTGAAATTGTTGTATGAAAAGCGTAATGGCATCATTGACAGGAAAGATATACTGGATCTCCTCTGGGGGCATGATTCTTTCTTTAATAGCAGAAACCTGGATGTATATATCACACGGCTGCGCGTGCATCTGAAAGAGGATGAAAATCTGCAGATCCTGACAATAAAAGGTGTCGGATACAGGTTTGTACTTGCATGAAGAAGAGGTACCCTGGCATGCGGGAAACAAATCAGGGTTACCACCCGGCCAAAAAAAAAGGCTCCTCACGGAGCCTGTTACGTTTTGCTGAATCACTTCTGAGAAAGCTGGTAGATCTCTTTTACCTCTTCTCCTGATAATGCAGTGTAAAACACCTTCACCTTATCCATATACCCGTTAAATATCCTTTGAAAAGGAAACTCCTCATTCCTGCCCAGGGTCCACCTGTTCAACACAGATAAGTTCTCATGTCCCTCCGGTATTGCATACCCTTTCAGCTCCCCGTCAATATATACCTTCAGACTATCCCCATCACAAACACCCGCAATATGATGCCAATGGTCTTTCCAGTTATCTGGCAATGGCACGGTACAATCACCTCTGCCCCACCCACCGGCAAAGAAGGTTAGTGTTCTGCCATCAGCTACCTGCAGCACATGTGTATCTCCCTTGGTAAAGATATCTACCAGACCATTGTCTGTGCGCTGAGGATATACCCATGCCATCATCGTAATAGTCGTTCCCATCACATCCAGGCTGCGCGCATTGGACACCTCCACATAACAGTCTTTTCCCAGCAATAATTTACCGGGCTCTTTATGACCGCCTTCCCCGAAAATATGCCCATGATTTCCCAAACCAGAACTGTCTGATATAAGACTGTCAGACAGCTGAGCGGCTGCCGACAGGTCCAGTAGTATCGCGTCTTTATTGGCTGTATAAACTTTACATCTTTGTGTCGCATCCCCGATTGTTAAGGTATGCCACCCCTCTTTCGCCATCGGGAACTGCCTTGACAGCGTTTTCTCCTGTCCCGGTTCCAGGGTGATCTTTTCTGTCGCCAGCACCTGCATGTCAAGCTTTAGTGGAACCAGGAAGCTACGGGTAATCCAGCCGGTATTCTTTACAGTAAACACCACCTGCTGTTTGTCTCCTTTTCTGACAAGCGCCTGCAGCATCAGGCCTTTAATCTCCGGATGATCAGGCAAAGGATGATCAGGTTTATTCACCTGCACAGTCATTGCATGTTCTCCATTCAATGTGATATGTACGTTGCCTGGACGATACAGACGGCAGGGTATTGAATCAGTCATTGTTACACCCTGTTCCACCATACAGTTCTTATACCCATATACTTTTCCATCCACCAGCAGCTCGACACGTTTAGTACCCAAACGCCCTTTATTCTGTATAGAAAATCGCACATAGAAAGGCTCATCAGGCTTCACTGTATTCCGGGATACTGACTGATTAAATATGCTGAAATATGCCTGTCCGGCGGTATCCCTTACCAGCCACTTGTTGGCAGGAGATGCATCCATGTCAAATACCATCTCCCCTCCTTGCGCTATCAGTGCATGCAGTATGCTATTGTTACTGTAAGGGCGGTGATTGACAGTCAGCGATTTTATATATGGATACCGGGCATGTGTACGTTTTATCACGAAGTCCCTGCCATTCTGCAGGTGAATACGCAGGGTATCGAAAGCAGGAACGCCAACCGTATATTCCGGCAATCCCGGGCATATAGGATAGATTCCCATAGCGCTCAATACATACCAGCTGGATGTAGATCCCAGATCATCATTCCCCGGTAATCCGCCCGGTGTGGCTTTAAACCTTGTCTGCATGATATTCCTCACCCATTGCTGCGTTTTGTGTGGTGCATTGGCAGCATTAAAAAGATAAGGCACATGGAATACGGTCTCATTATCAAATGTAATATGTCCCCGGCTCAGGGCTGTATCCAGGCGTTCTGTGAACAGTTGATCGCCCCCCATCAGGTTCACCAGGTCTCTTGTATGCTGCGGTACGAAATAGGAATAAACCCATTTGTCGCCTTCCTTATAACCGGTATTACCCGGTTCTATTTTAAACTCATGCTCCTGTCGTGGTAACAGGAACATGTCCTGCGAATGAAAAAGATTCCGGTACTGGTAACTCCTGTTCATCAGCAGCTGCTGATCATGGTCATTACGCATGATCTGTCCGGCAAACTCCGCAAGCGCCCAGTCATCATAAGCATATTCCACCGTACGTGTAACAGATTCCGGATAAGAGAAAGGGATATATCCCTTCTGCTGAAATACAGAGAGATCGGCCTGTATAAACGGCGTATCCACAATACTCTTTTTCATAGCGGCATATGCCACCGCACTGTCAATACCCGGTACTCCTTTCAGGTAAGAATCCACGATGATAGGAACGGAATGGTTACCCGTCATACTCTCAATAGGCAGATAGCCCGTCTGATGATAAATGTCCAGCATAGACAACACCATATCCCGCTGCTTCTCCGGGAACAACAGGCTTAATAAAGGATGCAGGGAACGGAAAGTGTCCCAGGGAGAGAAACCACCATATTCAGCACGGCCGCTTACCTGATGCACCTTACCATCCCTTCCGCGGTAATTACCATCTACATCAGAGATGATCCATGGCATTAAACTGGCATGGTACAAAGCCGTATAAAAGATGGTCTTATTGGCTTCATTCTTATCGGATATATCTACTACAGACAGCACCTTCGCCCATTTCTGCCGGGTGTCCTGTCTTACCTGGTCGAAACTGCCGGCGCCTTCTACCGCAATGTTCCTCTCAGCACTTTCCTTACTTACACCTGAAACACTTATACGCAGGATGATCTGCTTAGTTTGTCCACCTGCCGCAAACTTCATCAGGTATCCACCTTTTACAGCTTGTTTCTCCACAATGGATTCACTAAACCGGATAGCGGCATTGAACTCTTCACCATCGTTAATAAATATCAGCGGTACGACATGAGCGGGAAATGTAAAACGGAACATACCCACGCGCTCACTGGCCGTAGCCTCCACAAGGGTATTGTTATCCCTGAACAGCACACTGTAATATCCCGGAGCCGCCTTTTCATCTGCATGTGAAAATGCCCTTTGATAGTCCGTCAGACTAAACGCAGTACCGCTGACCACCGGCATCACCTGTAGCGCTCCTGTAGAACCACTGGGAAAACCGCTGTTGTGCCCCAGGCAGGTGAAAAAGCCAATCGTCTTTTTACTGTAATCATAGCCTCTGCCACTTCCTCCCCCATTTTCAGGCGTGAGCTGAATATATCCCCAGGGCGCTACTGCACCGGGATAAGTTCCACCTTCGCTTCCCCATTTGGTAAATACACTACTTTTAGCTGTGCCGATAAAAGGATCTACATAATCAACAGAAGCCTTTTTCTGCGCTGACAGCTGACTGCCTGCAAAAAAGCATGATATGATTGTCCACCCGGTAAATACATTGATACGCCTGGCTTTGGCAGAGAAGATTACATTCACGGTTCTATAACTTACTTCTCTTAAAAGTAGACATATTTTCCTGTTAAAGAAATATATTTATCCGCAGTCCCTTACCATTTCAATTCCATCTGCCGCTCCAGGAAGCCATAACCGTAGCCTACAGCGATGCGGTCGCCACTACTAACAGGCACTACTCCGCTATCAAGCATTAAACCCTGCTGGCTTGTACCGATCTTCCCCGTGAAGGTCATATTGTTTTTTCCCGCTACCGCGGATGCTTTGCCTCTCTTTACCCCGTTCACATATACGGTTAGCGGCAAGGTACTACTGTTCGTCACCGGCGCCTGCCAGCTGATATACAGGCCGTCTTTTTTCTTTTCGAAGGACTGCGGACGGTTGTCGTACCAACTCAATACCGCAAGACTCATATTCCAGGCAGTATTATGATTGATCCACCCTTCCAGGTGCCTGTCTTTCCCCAGCGGATTAAAAGGATACATTTCTGTTCCCGGCAGACAACTGATAGAACCACGGGATAATTCCAGCCTGGCGCATACGTCCTCCTGGTAACCTTTGGGATACCCTTTCGATATGCCACTGAATCCTCTTTCGGGATGATGGGCAGCATGCACATTCAGGGGATTACGGCCATATAGATTGTCAAAATGAGCAAAACCGATCTGTTCCAGCCGCTGTTTCTTCGGCGTGTCTTTTATCACAGCCGCCGCCAGCAATGCAGATGCAGGAAAACCCGCCACATTACCTACTTCGTTAAATTCCGGCACCGTCCAGTTGCTGTCCAGATCATATCTCCTGAAATCCCAGGCATTGTTCGATCTGCTGATCACAATATCCGCCCATTCCGCAATTTTCTTCCTGAGTCCCGCAGGCGCCTGCTCTTCATATTGCAACTGGTACATGGCGATGCCCGACATCAGCATGTGCTCACTCATACGCTGTCCCTTTGTTACCATAGGATCTTGCAGCGAAAGAGAATCGATCATCCACGTGGTCTGCCTGGTCGCCGCCTTCATATAATCAGCAGCTTCCGGCCATTGCTCCCGTTTTGCTACCTCGTACATCAGCAGATTAGGTAATACAGAGAAGCCCGGTGCATGCCTGCCCTTGGAAGTGCCTATCTCCCGCTGAATATCCAGTAAGCCTACCCGGGTCCAATGCTGCCGTGTAAATTGTAACACGTTCTCATAAAAGCTGTGGGAGAACCATTTATCCAGGTAAGGATACGCATACAGGAAGAAGGCCAGCTGCGCTAGTGTCTGTGGATGTAACTGACGTGGCAATGGGTCCTTACTGGGATCCCTCGTCTCCGGATTTACCATGTAATAACCTACACCCCAGTGCAGGTCCATGATCACATCAGGTATATGATTGCCCGTCGGTTTTTCGATAGTGGTAAAATATTTCCTGGTTGCTTCCAGGGCTGTTTCATCGTTGGGCGATTTTACCAGTTTATAATCAGGACTCATTACTATCGCCTTCAGACTGTCGTAAGAAATGGTGGCGGGCATTGCATCATATACCGCCGGATTGGAGAGATACATCCAGATCAGGGAAGGGATCTCGTAAGAGTAGTAAGTTCCATCCCTCCACGGACAACCACCATACGCAGAATGATGTGTTCCCGTAGCACTCCTGGTATCGTTCATAAACCAAACCGAAGGATGCAGTCCTTCTTTCTCAATCAGGTAAGGCGCTACTTTGAATGGATAGGATACACCTTCCGGCAAGGTCCCGCCCTTTACATGCACAACATACGACTGGCTCACGTCCGCAGGTCTGAAACCGCTGAAATCCCCTACTCCTTTCACCGTTTTCCCCTTGTATAGCGGCATGTTACTCCCTGCAGCTGTAATATAAAAATCAGCCGTAGCCTCCATGGCCGTTGGAGCAGTGAATCTTTTGGGTGCGTCAATATTGTAACCGGTCTGGCTCACACATACCCAATGTTTGTCCGGATGAAAAATAGTATCCTGCGAATAAGCAGCTGCGGTGGTCAGCAGCTGTATGGTCATTACGCCAAAAATTGATTTGAATTGCTTAAGCATAAATATCGGTTAACATGATTTCGTTAATAACATCTTATTGCAAACATACCCACCGGCGTTCCGCCATGTGTGCCTTTTAAATGCACGGTCAGCTTAGCTGTTTCCAGTGGTTCTTTTAATACGATGCGCTGTAATGACTGATGATTGTCTGTCACTCTTATCACCGGTTCATTCCTGTCATTACAGATCACAAAAGTGTCTACACAGAAAGGCATTGCTCTTTCAGGATGATGGTAGATGACATTCTCCATGGGATGATCAAAGTCGGTATCAAACACCAGTTCTATCTCACGAATGGTCTTCTTTTCTTTCCAGCTCAATGTTAGTTTTGGATCTGCATCTTCTTTATCCGCCAGCCAGATATTAGGCTGATGCGTAGGACGATTAACCCCATTCCTAACATTCTCTGTGCCAAACAAGGACACTCCTGCAGGAATATCCATTGCGAGGTTCTTACCCGCGGGACGGCGTTCCGGACACCAGAATTCAAATGCTTCCACGCCAATATCTTCAGTTGGCGTCTGGGCTCCGTAGTTCGACACCGCAGGATTGGTTTTATTGAATACCGAAAGAATACCGCTGATCCGCTCACTGCTGCTACGCAAACTAACCGCTTCATTCTTCATAAAACAGAGGAAGATATAATTATCCTCCGGCAATACTGCATCAAAAGAAAGCGTCACGGCCTGCGCCCCCTTCTCCATGGGAATCACCAGTTCCTGTAAGATAAGATCTGGTGTATGATGCACAGGCCTGCTGCTGGTGCGGAGAGACACTTCCAACACAGTATCTTCAATTGCATCCGCATATACAGTCACAGGTGGTATATTCCCTGCTTTTAAAGGCAACATCTGTCCCATAGCAGCGTTCAGCTGAATACTGGTTCCATCAGGATGAAGATGACGTAATACATACTCACTGCTAACGGTAATAGCCGCTTCTCTTACCAGGTCCTGTTTATCTGTAGGAGCCACCAGGGGAATATGCTGTCCTGTTCTGATAAGCCTTGACTGCAATTCATGCAGCCATTCCCCCTTCAACAACTCTCGTGGCTGTACATCATACTGCCTGCACAACACGGCGGCCATTCCTACAGCCTGGGCTCCGCAGGCGCCGGTACCCATTACCCTGCTGGAGCCGAATGCCACATGCGACGCACTGATAATACGTCCTGCGAGGAACAGGTTACTGATATTATGACTGTAAAAGCAGCGGTAAGGTATCTGGTAAATACCCTTGCTATGCCACTGGTTGCAGGAAGGCTTTTCACTGAACACACCATCTGCAGGATGCAGGTCTATCGACCATCCCCCGTATGCAACCGCATCATCATGCGTGCGCTGTTCGATGATGTCCTGTTGCCGCAGCATATAATCTCCTTCAAAACGGCGGCTTTCCCGCTTGCCCGGTATCTGGCCTACCCACTCAAGCGTCATAGTCTCCGCTTCAGGAAATTGCCCTGAGTTCTTGATATAATTCCAGATGCCATACACTACCTTCCAGAGCTCCCATTTGATGGTCTCCGTTTCATGTACAGTATCAAGCCTTCCGCCATATTCTATCCACCACAGCTGACAACCATGGTCCTGGCTGTTGATGCGTTTATATTTAGGAATAGCCGTAATATCTTTCAGTGCATAGGCAGGAGGAACAAAGACGGTGGGACGTCCGGTATCTTTTGTATAAAAATACAGGGAATGCCCCAGCAGCTCTCCGTATTCGGCAGTAGGGGCAAATTTCTCACCGAATTCCTTTTCACTTTCTGCGCCCATACGAAAGGCAGCTCCTGCCAGAAATCCTATAATACCATCGCCGGAAGCATCACAGAAGAGCGGCGCTTTCAGTTCGTATAAAGTACTGTTCTGACTACAGAATGCTTTCACATGATCAATGATATCCGCGTTCTGCTTTGTCACTTCAAACACTGCGGTATTCAGCAATAACCTGATATTATGTTCACTGGTCACTTTCTCCAGCAGGATGGTATCATAGATCAATGGATTACCATCGGGATTCCGCCACATATTTTCTGTCATGATCTCATCTGCTACGCCTCCTTCTCTTGCCCAGCGATTATTGTTGCCCATATGTGAAGTAGCGCCGAGTACCCATAGTCTTACTTCGCTCGAAGAGTTGCCTCCCAGCACGGGCCTGTCCTGTACCAGTATTACACGAATGCCTTCCCGGGCTGCCGTAATAGCACAGCATACGCCGGCCAGTCCGCCACCCGTCACTATCAGATCTGCATCATACTGATCTGTCTTTAAATGCCTGCCTTCGCTGGCTTGTTCTTTCATCATACATTTCTTTTTTGATTCCCCTGTTTAGCAGGATGACGCCACATCATTGCGTTTCTATCGCGTGCGTCCTTTTGAGGATATGTTTTTCACGGTTATTGAGTCTTCTTATAGCCAACAGTGGAATGACAGATGTAATCAATACCACCGTTGCGATGCATCCTACGAGTATTTTCCCACTGGCTGCCAGTATACACAGGATGTATAATAACAGCGCGGTAAATGCCAGCGCGAAAGCAATCACCCGCAACCCAAATAAGTTCTGCTTATGGATAGCTGCCACTTCTTCTGCCGACTGTTGTGCGGCTTCCTTCTGCTGACGGCGGAAAGCACGATACTGTACATAGTCATCCGCAGGCGCTTTACCAGCCAATATAAATTCATAGATCACCAGCATGACAAAGGGCAGTACAACACCCAGCAGCATTTCCTGCGAGCGACTTAACTTCAATGTAGTCACGAAAGGCACTACAAACTTGAAAAGCAGGTTCACCACCAGGCAAACACCCGATATGATATATGCGGCTTTACCACTTAGTTTTTTAGAGATCAAAGCCCAGAGTGTCGGCAGTAATGTTGGTCCGCCGGTAATAGCGGCAATACTCAGCACCACTTCTATCATACCACCTGCTGCAGGCACCAGCAATGCAATGCCTATCATGCCGATACCGAGCAACAAGCCTGACATACGCGCCATCCGAATCAACTGTTTATCTGAAGCCTTCGGATTGATCACACCCTTATAGATGTCATTAGTGATTACGGCGGACGTAACATTCAGCGTAGTATTCGCGGTAGCAGAAGTAGAGAAATACATCCCCGTCAACATCAGTCCCATCAGGCCCGGAGGTAATACCAACCGGCATACTTCCAGGTAGGCATTCTCTGTATTCAAACCGCTCAATGCAGGATTAATACTTTTATAGATCATAGGCGGCAACATCCATATCACAGGACTCACCAGGTAAAGTGCCGCAAATAAGAATGCCACTTTCTTCGCTGCCGTAGGTGATTCCACACTGGTATACCGCTGTACAAAAGTCCAGTTCCCGCCGATATAACTGATATGATACAAAGCAAAAGCAGCAATGAACCCAACAGTATATTCCCCGTTGATGATGGAGAAGAAATCTGCGGGCACCTTATGTGTAAACCGCTCCCAACCGCCCGCTGCATCCAGCGACAAAGGTAGTACGATCAGTACAGCGGCCGTCAGTATCACAAACTGCAGAATGTCTGTTACCATTACCGCCCATAAGCCGCCAATAGCAGTATAAGCAATCATCATCAGCCCCAGTACAATCGTGCAGGCGGTTAAAGGAAAGCCCAGTGATACACTCACCAGCTTTGCCACCGGGTATAACACGGCTCCTTTATTGACCAGGGATACGATCAGGAAAGTATAGACATAGAATTGCTGTACCGGCGCACCTAATCGCTGGCGGATGAACTCCGCAGCAGTTAAAGCGCCCGTTCTCTTCCATCGCGGCGCCAGCAGGAAAGCCGTAATAAGCCCACCCAGGCACATCGTCCACTGGATGGTGACAGACACAAATCCGTATTTATAGGCAATACTTCCCCAGGCCACAAACGTACCGGCAGAAAAGAAACTCATAAAGAGTGACAGTCCCCCGATGAACCAGGGCACTGCTTCCCCTCCTGCAAAAAAGGACTTCATGTTCCTTCCTGTGCGGGCAAACAACAATCCGATGAACAGCACAAAGGCTGAAAACACGAATATGACGGTAGTATCTATGGTCGACTTCATAATAAACTGATCTCAAGTATTTTCAAGCCAAATGGCGGGAGCTGTACCTGCCATTCGGAGCCGTTAATAGCGCTCGTTTCCGTTTTACCTGCTTCATCCAGCACGCTGGCAGCAACCCTTTTTACTGCCTTCACCCTAGCGGCATCAAACTGCACTACTGTCTGCTGCTCCTCGTCATCATCATTCAGCAGCATGATATATATTTTGTCATTTGTTGTACCTAAAGCACTGATATAATCCACCTGCGGATTCTTTACTTTCAGCATGCCATCCGGCATATATAAGCGGGCTGTATTGCCGAAGATCTTCCCTGGTGCAAATCCGTAACAGGTATGCGGCCCCACCTTAGGCGTAATAAACCCTTTGGGAAAGCTAATTTCTCCTTTACTGCGGAGGCTTGCTTCCGATACCAGGTAATCCGTCAGCAGTCCTACCTGCCACCAGGCATGATGCGGATAAGGACCTGCTCCCGCGTTCATGGTTGTCCAATAGTAGGAAGCAACGCTGGTATTTTTATCTATAAACGCATCGCGTCCCCAGATGGCAGCACGGGCCATATTGATAAACAGGGAATCATGTGTAAGCGCGAACAGCCGTACAAACATACCTGCATGACTGGCCAGCATAATAGGTCCATGTACATTAGCGGAACCCAGGCTGCCACCATGTTCAAAACTCAGCCCCGCCTGACTGATCTGCCAGTCTTCCCATTCCTGTCCCTTTACCATCTTTTTTTCCCTTGAAGGAATCGGATGCGTATACACCGATGCTGTATATATCCGCGCAGCGGCAATAGCGGCGTTTTTATAGCGTTCTTCGCCGCAGAGGTCATACAGGTCCAGCAACGCCTGAACGGTCTGTCCTGTGGCAAAATCGGCCACAAAACGGGCGTCCCCGCATACGCCCAGGAATGCTCCTTTGTCAACACCCTCATGCACCAGCCAGTCGGCCCCTTTGCGGGCGGCTGACAGGTACTTTTCATCCTTCAGTATGCGGTATGCCACCAATAATCCATAGAAAGTAGGACGCAGATCAGGGATGTCTGTAAATACGGCCTTTGTTGTAGCATCATCATAGGCTACTTCCCAATGACCATCCTCATGCTGCCATTGCAGCAACTTATCTGCTCCCAGGCGAAGCCGTTCCCGCAACAGCTTATTTTCAGGCTCAAACAGCAGTATATTCCCCATGTCAAGCATGGTATAATAGGTCAGGGCGATAGGCTCTACATACGTGCCCCATTCCTCTGTAAAACGTTGTTTTTTCCAGAGGTAGTACTGCCCGACAGCAGCACCCTGGAAGAAGCCCGGTTCTGCCTGTTGCTGCGACAGTTTAAAATTCAATGCCGCAGGCAAGCGCTTTTTCAGCAATACACTATCACCTGTAATATTTGCCAGCATCCACATCGCGCCATAATCAGAGTTCTTCATGGCATCTCTGCCAGAGCCCACTACTCCGCCCAGGTAAGCCTGTGCGCCAATCTCCATTCCTTTATATTGAAACGTATGCCACATGGAAGTACTGTCATTATCCAGATAATGCAGCATAGCCATAATCCTGTCGGAAACAGACTGTCTCGTGGTTTTCAGCTTCAGCTGATCCGGGAAACGGTATATATCATTCACAGCGTGATTGTATACTGTATACCAGTCTGCCGGCTGCACCGTATATCGAAAGGAAAAACTGCGTTGCTCTCCCGCCTGCATATATGAATCCGTTTGCCCAAGTACAGGATGATAAGCCACCGGTGTATAGTTGCCGGCTCTATTCATCACAGATAATCCCAGCTTCCAGAGATGGTGTGTATTCCCATCTTTCTCCCATGGATCACGCCCTGTTCCCGGATCGGGTATCACCGCCAGGGTAATACCATCTTTCGTTACCAGCGGACTTAAAGTACTGGCGGTACGTTCCCGGAAAACAACCGGCTTGTCAGGAATGCCCTGCCCATAGCCATAGCTAAGCACAAGGTCATGTTGTATAGTATTACTTTGAAAATACCCGGGTATCATGGCAAAATCGGGGCGGTTGTCTTTCACTGTCGCCAGCGTAGGTGTAGCGATTGAATAATAGCCCGGACGCTTTGCCGCCAGTGTAATAGTCACCAGTATATCATGATGAAATTGTTCATCCAGCTGCCATCTGGCGCTCAGGTCCCAGTCATTCGACATCTCTGAAAACACCAGCGCATCAGTAGTCTTCTCCACCTTATCCGGATAAAATTGGATCGGTGTACCAGCAGTATTCATACTTACCGGTCTTAAATTACTTTCCCAGTTACGCACCAGGTAATTGTATTCCTTCAGCGAAAAACCACCGGGATGGGTATTTGCATAACGCAGATCCGGCGTACTGTCGGGCTTACCTGCGCTGTACAGCAACAGGTACTCGCCCGACAGGTTGCCTAATCCCCTGCCATCTATGCTAACCCCGGTAAGCCGGTATCCATCTTTTGCATGTGTCCATTCCAGCCGCAGCTTGTCATTCTGCAAACGCTGCGCATATGCATGCTGTCCGCAGAAAAATATGACCACACTATAAAACGTTACGATCCATCTCATGCCTGTTTCAATTTACTTCCATGCGGGATTCTGTTCCAGCAGATTATTTGCATTCACTTCCGTTTGTGGAATAGGAAAATACTGATTCCTTGCCTGCGGATTTCTCGTGCGGTATACATCATTTACAGCGCCGGGAATTACCTGCCGGAAGGTATTCGTCCTCGTAAGATCATACCAGCGATCGCCTTCTGCATACAGCTCCCAGCTACGTTCCTGTAATACTGCTGCTATGAAAGCATCTTTACCCAGTCCTTCTGTCAGTCCATCCAGTCCTGCACGGTTCCGTACCCTGTTGATGTACAGATAAGCATTCGCAGTAGCGCCATTCAATCTCGCTTCTGCTTCCGCAGCAATAAGGTATACATCTGCTACTCTTAAGATAGGAATATTAGTCGCATGACTACCGCCGACAGAATTACGATCTGCATATTTTTTCACCAGCACTCCATGTGTAGTAACAGGTGTGATAGACGCCTGGTGTACCACTACGCCCTGTTTGTTAACGTAATTGGTATCCATCAACTGCCTCCGTTTATCCTTCGGATCGAATGAATCAAAGAACGCCTGATAAGCAAATGCTGATCCATAGGAAGTAGCGCCATATGCAGGGGCGGCACTTCCCGGCGGACCGTACAGGCTCATGATCTGGGAGCTACGTCCATTCGTCATAGACTCAGCTTCAAATGCCCAGAGGTTTTCTTTCCTCGCCGCATCTTCTCGGGTAACATCATATACATCCATTACATTATCCATCAATCCTATCCCATTAGTACTATTCAGCACTTTCTGTGCTTCACGCAATGACACTGCCCAGTTCTCACTATAGAGCGCAGCCTTGGCATACAAGGCGGCTGCAGCTTCTTTACAGGGACGACCTTTTATTAGTGATCCGCTGTAGTCAGGCAGATTAGCCTCCGCAGAATCAAGGTCCTGGAAGATCTGTTTGTATACATCTTCCTTAGGGCTTTTACCAACATATGCATCGTTTATCGACTGACTAGCCTTAATACGGATCACCACATCACCAAAGTTCTTCGTCAGGAACCAGTGGAAGAATGCCCGCAAAAAGTAAGCCTCTCCAAGAATGGCTTTCTTGCGCGCTTCATTGCTCATCTTCGTATTGGGCACTTTCAGCAATACCCAGTTGGCATTTTCAATACCCGTGTAACAGTTGTTCCATATATCGATGGGCGATTCATTGGCACGGCTGTAACTAACCACTGCACTATACTGCGGATCAAAACTGAAAAGTGTATATGTATCCCTTCCCACCACCGGACGGGGATATACCTGATCTGCACTGAAGTCAGGCACCAGCAATGCAGAAGGGCCAACATATAGATCTGCCAGCTCATTATATACTGCGGCCAGCGCAGCTTCTGCATCTTCCGCAGTCTGGTAAAAATTCTCTGTATAGATAGATGAATAAGGCGTCTCTTCCAGCTTGCTGCAGGAGAAGCAGCATAAGGTGAACAGAGAAGCAACACTATATCTGAAAAATATGTTTCGCATGTTAAAGCTGTTTTAAATGGAGATATCAGAAAGCTACCTGCAATCCCAGCAGGAATGAACGGGCAGTAGGATACACAAGATTGTCTACTCCTATCTGTTTATTGGAATTGCCAAACGTATTCACTTCAGGATCGAAGCCGGTATAGTCAGTGATGGTAAAGAGGTTGTTGGCACTGACATATACCCTTGCAGAACTGATGTTCTTAATCTTTGGTAAACGGTAGCCTAAAGTGATATTCTTGCAACGCAGGAAGGAGCCATCTTCCATGAAACGATCTGTCAGCGGGATACGCCCTCCCTGGAAGCCGCTTACATATTCATTACTGGGATTGGTAGGCGACCAGCGGTTCACCAGCGCCTTGTACATATTCCTGCTGCCAAGCGGGTTCTCGAAGGTATACCGGATCAGGTTGTACACCTTGTTTCCCTGTGTACCGGCAAAGAAAGCACTGAGATCAAAACGTTTGAAGCTCAGGTTAGTGGAGAAGCCATAGATGAAGGAAGGATTGGCATTGCCAACAATTTCCTGGTCGCTGGCGCTGATAACATTATCCTTATTGAGATCTCTTACTTTCACGCCACCGATACGGCTGCCAGAACCTTCCAGTACAGTTTCCCCCGTCTGATAGATACCATCAAACACATAGGTCTTGAACAATCCCAGTGGCTCTCCTACCCTCATTACCTGGTAATTGCTCACAGCGTATTCTGTCAGTCCGCCGTCCAGTCGCGTCAGTTTATTACGGTTCAGGGAGATGTTACCAGCCACCGACCATCTCACTGTCTTGTCCAGGATAATCGCATCCGCCGACAGCTCTATCCCCCTGTTTTCCAGGCTGGCAAAGTTGCCGGTCACTTCAGTGTATCCTGATGAACCAGGCAATGTTTTCACAAAGAGCAGGTCGTCTGTTTTCTTATGGTAGATATCCGCCGTAACGTTTACACGGTCCTTCCATAATCCCAGGTCGAAACCAAAATCAGCCTGAAGAGAGCGTTCCCATTTCAGGTCTTCATTTGCGATACCTGTAGGCCTGATACCGGTGATGGGCGAATGATTAAAGTAGTACATGCCGGTAGTACCCTGTAAAGAGAGCGACTTATACGCGTCGATTGCACCGGCATTACCGGTCAGACCATAACTGAACCTGAACTTCAGGTTACTGATGGTGTTGCTGCTTTTCATAAAAGGTTCTTCTGAAGCACGCCATGCAATAGCAGCAGCGGGGAAGAAGCCGTATTTATTATTCTTGCCGAACTTCGTTGAACCATCCACACGGGCAATCAGATCCAGCAGATACTTATCGCGGAAACCATAGTTAATACGTCCCATGTAGGAGTCCAGCCTGTCCCTCGAACGACCGCTGCTGACAGTCCTTTCAGTAGCCAGTTGCAGCGCTTCGTTGACAGTAGCGTCATTAGGAAATTTGCTGGCATTGATCGTATTGGAATTGCTGCTGTTAGCCTGTGTTGCAAACAGACCGGTTACTTTCAGTGAATGCGCTTTGGCAATCCGTGTTTCGTATGTAATGATGCTTTCATGCAGTAATACTATGTTGTTTGAATTTGTCTTTGCCGCACTACCGCCACCGGCAGCGAGATCGCCGCTACTCATAATAGCGCGGGGAGAATAGAAATCGTTCAGTGATCCTGATAGCACTGGATTGAAGTTGGCGCGATAGGTCAATCCTTTCAGGGGACTGATCTCGGCATAGATATTTCCCAGTGTCCTGTTGATCTTATCCCTGTTGAGGATCATGGCCAGGCCAATCGGATTTGCTACTTCCCGGTAACGGCCATTCTCCTGATCGCCAAATGGCCATACCCTGCCGTCTTCTCTATAAGGCTTTAAGGTAGGCGGAGCACCCATAGCAGCCCCTAAAATGCTTTGCGTAACGGATCCCGCATCGATACTGGTAGAACCTGTAGGGATAGTGTTATTCACCACATAACTGGTCAGGATACTGGCCCCAACCCTCAGCAGATCATTGACCCGGTGGTCAAAGTTCAGACGGAAAGAATAACGGGTAAAGTCGGAATTGATCACTACACCTTCCTGTTTGAAATAGTCACCCGACAAGGCAAACTGCGTTTTCTCGGAACCGCCCGCCACCGTTACCTGGTGATTCTGCATAGGCGCATCGCGGAAGATAAGGTCCTGCCAGTCTATCCCTTCTCCCAGTGCAGCCGGATTATCGTAAATATTTGTTTTGAACACCTCATTTTCGAGTGCGGCAAATTCAGATGCATTCATCATCTCCATTCTTCGGGTGGTTTTCTGTACACCGTAGTAGCCATCATAGCTCACTACCGTTTTACCAGCCTTACCACGTTTAGTGGTGATCAACACGACACCATTTGCTGCTCTTGCGCCATAGATAGCTGTAGCGGAAGCGTCTTTCAGTACCGCGACAGATTCAATATCATTGGGATTAATAATGGAAAGGGAACTGATATCATTCACACCGCCAGAGTTAGACAACTGTACACCATCCACTACATAAAGCGGCTCGGAAGTACCATTAATGGAGTTGACACCCCTGATACGCATACTGATATTACCTCCCGGAGCAGCGGAGTTCTGCGTGATCTGCACGCCGGATACACGGCCTTGTAATCCCTGTACTACATTGGAGATAGGCGTTTGTTTCAGATCGGCTGTTTTGACAGAAGTAATAGCGCCCGCCACATTGGCCTTTTGTTGTGTACCATAGCCAACTACCACTACTTCATCCAGGTCTTTTTTACTGGCCTGCAGTACCACATCCAGCTGGCTCTTACCAGCAACAGTTACTTCCTGCGTGACAAAGCCTGTGAAAGTGAACACTAATGATACATCTGATTGTTTAAGCGACAGTGAGTAAGTGCCATCCGGACCGGAAACAGTTCCTGTAGTTGTCCCCTTTACCCTGACAGTAACTCCTGGCAGCGCCTCCCCGTTTTCGGCGCCCGTCACGCGCCCTTTCACAGTCAACTGCTGCGAAAAGGCCATTATTGGGAGCAGTAAGATTGGGAAAATTCCCATTAAGTGAATAACATGTTTTTTCATAACTGTGGTTCTAGGTTGTTAAGCCGGCATAAAATGAATAGTACCAGAATGCTGTATTTACCGGCATTTTCTACGTAACATGGAATTAAGATGGTTCAAATTTTCACAAACAATCTGATGGATCAAAATATTTTCAGCAGTTTTTTCTGTGGGAACGGTTCCAATTTTTTGGGATAGTTCCCAAAAGCTTACTTTTATATCCCGGTTCACCAAAATCGTCCACGTATGAAGTCGAAGTACACGACCATTATCGATATCGCGCGCCAGCTGAATATCTCTAAATCCACGGTTTCCCGTGCTCTTACAGGTCATCCCAACGTAAAGGAACATACCCGCAAGGCAGTGCTTGAACTGGCCAACTCCATGGAATACCAACGTAACTCTCTGGCCCTGGGCTTCAGCAAACACACGACCAATACCATCGGTATTATGGTGCCGGAGTTTATGTCTACCTATTTCCCATCTGTTATTGTAGGCGTGCAGGATGTCATGCAGGCGGCAGGTTACAACGTAGTGATCTGTCAGCAGAATGAATCCTACGAATCAGAGGTATCTAATATGAAGTTGCTGCTGTCTTATCGTGTGGATGGCATCATTGTGTCACATACCAAAGAGACCCGCAATTTTGACCACTTTACATTGGCGCAGCGAAGAGGTGTTCCATTGGTATTCTTTAACCGTGTACCGGATGATATGAATGTACCGAATGTAGTGGTCAACGATTATGAAGCAGCCTTCCAGGCAGTGGAACATCTCATTGCCATAGGGCGGAAGCGTATTGCTCATCTCGCAGGACCGGAATCTTTGGTGAATACACGCTTACGCAGGCAGGGTTATCTTGATGCGTTGAAGAAACATGACATCCCCTACAATCCAGATCTCGTGCTGTCATACGACCTGACTACGGAAAAGGTGAAGATCTATATGAAACACTTCCTCGATCTGGCTACTCCACCCGATGCGCTCTTTGCCATCAATGACCCTACTGCCATTGCAGCCATGGAAGTGGTAAAAGCAAAGGGACTGAGAATCCCGGAAGATATTGCCATTGTCGGCTTCAGTAATGATTTCTCAGCGCAGCTGGTATATCCGGGCCTCACCACAGTAGCGCAACCCACTGCTGATATAGGTCGTACAGCGGCAGAGATGCTGCTACAGGAATTAAAGGCGAAGGTTAAAAATGATTATAGTATCAAGAAAGCACCTACGGTGCAGTTACCGACGAAGCTAATCATCAGGGAGTCTACCATGGTGAAAGAGAAAACGAAGAAGCGGTAAGGACTACTTATCAATACCATACTTAATCCCCACCTGTCTGAATAGCGCTTTAAGCATACCCAGTTTCTGATCGCACATTTCACCCAATGATATTTCGTCACTGCTTTCTCTTGTCTTCTCGCATTCAAAACATATCTCAATGAATGCGATCGCCTTGCCATTACTGTCCCGAAACAATATCGCATTCCGGGGGATATAACATCCTGATGTACTCGTCGTCCAGATGTTTCCCGCATAGCCATAATTATATAAGACATCCGTCAATGTATCTATCTGGGCAAGTGTCATTGTCCTGATCTCCTTCATTCCCACAGGTATAGCCTGAATAGTATCAGGGTCATCCAAAAACAGGCTACGATCCAAAGCGGGATCAATAACCCTGGAGAAGCTAAATTCACCATAATCGGTAATCTTCACTGACCCATTAAAGGATATAAGCTGGATCTGGGCAGACAGGTTAAAAGGATAATGTTTTATTCTTGACGCAAATGAAAGACGGTTTTTTTTCACGCAGCCCTCTATATAGACCTTGTTGGGAGGTGGAGGTGGAGGTAGTGGTTTCTTTTGTGCCTGCAGCGATTGCGAAATGAATAGCAATACTGCATATGCAGATATTTTTAATAGTCTCAAACGCATGCCGGGATGATGGGTTACTTCTTTCATAGTAGGGGTGAGATTTAATAGTAATATACGAACATAATTAACAAAACCCAATAGACTCCAGGCGTCATGTGTTTGTAGCGCCAGGATGCTCCCCCGGTACAAAATGATGCCCTGGCCGTAAAAAAGTAAAAAATACCCAAATACCAGTATATTAATTCCCCCGGCATTAACTAACTTTGCCATATGTTTAAGAACGTGCGTTTTATTATCCCCTTGTTTATTATCTCCGTTTTGTTGTCATCATGTTTCGAGATCATAGAAGATGTAACAGTGAAAAAAGATGGTAGCGGCAATATGAAGTTGACCCTCAATTTCAGTCAGAGCAAAACAAAGATCGGGGCAATTATGCTGATGGACAGCATTAACGGTTATAAGGTACCCAGTCGCAATGAAATAGAAGACCAGATAGAACAGGCAGCAGCAAGGCTAAGAACAATGAAAGGTATCTCCAACGTAAGCCATACTGTCGATTTCACGAATTTTATTGCCAGTATCAACTTTTCATTCAGGAATGTAGCAGATGTGAACAATCTTGTTAAAGAACTATTGGCCGAAGTGGACGTAAAGACTAAAATCCCCCTTACCTACCGGTATAACCGGGAGGAAGCGCGGTTTTCAAAGGACTACACCTTCTCTCCGGATGTAAAGGAACAGTATAACAAATTGAAAGAAAGGGACAGGGAAGTTTTCCGTTCAGCATCCTATATCAGCATCTTACGCTTCGAAAATACTATCAGCAGCTTTAGTAACCAGGGGGCAAAAATGTCTAAAAATCAGCTGGCTATAATGCAACGCCTCCCGGTAGCAGACCTGGTGAGTGGCAAAGCCGATATCTCTAATCAAATACAATTATCAAAATAGAGCATGAAACGATTATTACAATTGGTAACCCTGGTAACCTGTGCCAGCTATACCGCCACAGCACAGGATCTTGCCTATAAGATCCCTGAAAAAGCATTCAGTGTACTTTCTGTAAAAAGCGATCAGCTGTTCAAGCTATACCCCGCCACCGAATTCAATAACAGCACGCTGGGAAAAAAGCTGCTTGCACATTTATCAAAGACCACCGAAAAAGATTACAAAAGCATAGAGGACCTGGGGATGAACCTATCATCCAGTGTTTACTACTATTACAATGTGACAGACAGTATCAACTGTCACAGCCTGTTGATACCGCTTGCTGACAGCAAAAAGATAAACGCGCTGTTTGCAAAACAAGCTGACAGCATCTGGAAAGTGAATGGCGTAAACATCCTGCCACGACGTGCACAGAAAACAGTGATTGCATGGAATGACCAGTTCCTGTATCTGACCTATGGATCTGTAAACACTTACTTCCTAAAGGATTCCGCTACTGCAGTAAGGTATGGTATGCCCAACTTCCCCAACGAGGGCTACTATTATTACGACGATGGAAACGAGGCACATACTGATGTTGTTACCCCATTGCCAATAGATACTTCTGCTACAGATATTATTCTCCAGGAGGGCGTTATGGACACAACAGTAGTAGAAGATCGTGTCGTTGAAAGTATGCCACCGGTAGCAGAAGAGCCTTCAGAAGATACATCTGCTGATGAAACAGCTGTCGAAGATGCACAGCCCTACGATTATGACGCCAGGAAAAGAATGATAGATAGCATTGGTATCACCTGGCTTACCAACTCCACACAACGGATATTCGAAAAGCGTAATACTGAGCCTTCCGTTCTGAACAATCCATCCTATCTGCGTAGTGCAGACAACAATGCGGTTGCTACCTACTGGATGGCTGACCTGGAAGGCCTTTATACTTCCTTCATTCCTTACAAGCTGTTGAAATATGGCAACATGATGCGTGGCTACGGCAACGTTAACGCCAGACTATACATGGGAAAAGAGAACATCCGCCTCACCAGTGAAATGGGACTGGATGCAGAGAAATCAGCCATGTATGAAAGGATCTGCGATCATAAGATCAACAAAGACTTCCTGAAATATATTAAAAGTGACAGCCTGATAGGTTTCATGAGCTACTCTTTTAACACAGAAGCATACATGAACGAAATGCCTAAACTGCTTATGCAGACGTATGGCGGTAGCAGGTATTCAGAAGAAATGGCAATTGCCGCTGATTTAATATCTGTTATGCTGGATGAAAAAGCGATCGCCCAGGTGGTGAAAGGTGATGCTTTGTTCCTGCTGACGAACCTCAGCGAAAAGCAGGTTACCTACCAGAGCTATAACTACAACGAGGAAACTTTCGAGTATAAGGATACTGTCATGACCAAAACAGAAACACTACCTGATTTTCTGTTTATGCTCTCTTCTGATGATACCCGCCTGTTTGAAAGGCTGTTGAACTACGGTATCAAAAAGGAACAGATCGCGCTCAATAACGGTATCTATTCCATCACCCAGTCGAAGAAGAACCCGTTCAGCATGCATGTGCTCATCAAAGACGGTATCGTGTTCCTCGGCACCTCTCTGGTGGATCTCACTCAGATCCGGAACGGTTCTTTCAAAGGCAGTCTCGACAA
Organism: Chitinophaga filiformis; assembly: GCF_900102545.1. GTDB lineage: Bacteria > Bacteroidota > Bacteroidia > Chitinophagales > Chitinophagaceae > Chitinophaga > Chitinophaga filiformis. Next base: position 1,494,001 of record NZ_FNBN01000002.1, read on the forward strand.
ACAGCACAAAGAACTGCTGACAAAGAACAACCTCGCCATGTTCTTTAGTCCGAAGGGCCTCAGTGCCAGAATGCCAACACGCGAGCTGGAAAAAAATAACGAAAAGATCAGCAAACTGCTGGCAGGCGCAGGAAATGTATACCTCACTTCCGCAGGGATAAAAGATGGATATATCTCCGGGGATCTGACCATCGATGTTCCGAAAGGAGAAGAAAATGCACTGAAGTACTTCCTTAACCTCATTGAGGAAATGGATACACTCAAATAGTGCTACAATACCGCTTATATACCGCTAAGCCTGCGTTGATCTTACGTTCATGAACGTAGGATCAACGCAGGCTTAGCGGTATATAAGCGGTATCTAAGCGGTGTCAAAAGGCATTCAAGTCTCCCGGCTGAAATCCAAGCAGCTCTTCAAAATAAGCTTCATTTCCTTTGTAGTCTGGATGTTCAGTATAGTCGATCGTTTTTGTGTAACCCGTTTTGAGCAGAATCGGGCATTACGCTGAAGTTGGTAAATGAACAATCGTATTGCTCCTGTATAGCGTATAGGTTTAAAGAAATATTGAATCATATTTGTTGGTACGGTATCCTGGCTCATTACCTTTCATTGTCACTGCATTTTTAGGAGTTAACCGGAAACAATATATAAATTATTTACAATAACTCAGCAGCATTTTATGGTATGCCAGACATCATCTCTGCAAATGTTTAAGAACATACCGCTACGTTCTTCTCCTGAATTAAATCCAAAACTTTTGTATTTTCCCCTTCCAGGGGAACTACTTAGCATGCACGCTCACTCATACAGCGATAAAGAATTATTCCGGTTAATCTCGGAAGGCGACGAAAATGCCTTCCGGCAACTCTTCCATCAATACGTCCCCCAATTACAACCTTTGGCCCGGCATATCACAAAAACAGACGCTGTAGCGGAAGACATCATCCAGGAAACATTCCTTAAGTTATGGATCAGCCGGGATAAACTACCCGACATAGAAAATCCCCGCTCCTGGTTACTGAAGATCGTTTTTCATCAGTCATTCAGCTACCTGAGACGGCAGGCGGTGCATGATAAGGCACTAGACAAGCTGGGTACGGCAACAGAGCAGGAACTATTCACCCCGGAAACGAACCTCGCCTATACGACAATGGTGAAGCTGATCGGGGAAGCAGTGGCACAATTACCTCCGCAGGCTAAACGAATCTACGTCCTAAGTCGCGAAAAAGGGCTCAAAATACCCGAGATCGCGAAAGAGCTGTCACTATCACCAAATACGGTAAAAAACTCGCTTGTAAGGTCTCTACAGGCCATCAGAAATTACCTGCAACAGGCAGGGCACCTGCTGCCGTTGTTGTTATTGTGGTTGCTGGGGCTTTCATAAGTGCGTACCAACCAGCAATCAACAGGAAAGGCACAGCTATGCCTACCTACTTTTAAAGTAGGTAGCAATACCTCTCAAAATAATCTATGCTGGCAAATTGAAGAATATGCAGGAATATGCAGACAAAGCTCCTCAACCAGCAGGAAGCATTCGTAAACGGTGAAGACGGTTTTATAAGCTATCAGAACGCTGCAGAAAGATTATCTGACTCCTGTAAGTCTATCATTTTGATGTGCCTGCTAGTTCCGGATTATCAAACCTCAAAAATTTTTCTCCCCCAATAGGTCCTTTTTCCTTACTTACGCGTCTGTTGAAACGAAGGCCAGTTGTTCCGGGGGGAACATACGACCACGTTCATGAGGCAAAACCACGTTAAAAAACTGATTTTCAGTACATGACCGACCGTTTATCATACCTGGTAAAACAGGTGCTAAAGCATTCCGCTACAGCGGATGAGCTGCAGGAGCTTTCTGATCTGCTGGAGGCTGATGGAGATGGTACCATTTCCCGGCAGATAGAGATATTATTAAGGCAGGATATCGGAATGGATAGACCATACGACCGGAATCACTGGGACAATATCGCCAGCAGTATTCTCGCGGCAGACAAACCCGCTCCGGCGCCATTGGTTCCGATCCATGGCAATGGCAGATGGCGTTGGGGCGTGGCTGCATGTGTGGCCTTATTATTAATGTCAGGGGGTGTCTGGTACATGTTGCAGCATAAAGCTACAAGGCCTGTTGCCAATGTAGAACAGCAACGCATAAAGCAGGCGGATATTCCACCGGGCGCCGACAGAGCGACGCTCACACTGGCTGATGGTACCGAGATAGCATTAGACAGTGCAGCACACAACACACTGGCCCAACAGGGTAATACGACTATCAGCAAACCTGGCAAAGGCCAGCTGACATATCAGTCAGGGTCTGTCCTATCCCGCGAAATCCCGCAATACAATACTCTGCGCACGCCAAGAGGCGGGCAATTCCAGGTGCAACTACCAGATGGCAGTAAGGTATGGCTGAACGCGTCCAGTAGCCTCCGTTATCCCGTTGCCTTTACCGGCGATACCAGAACGGTGGAACTGAACGGGGAAGCCTACTTCGAGATCGCGCCCAATGCCGCACAGCCCTTTATGGTGAAAGCAGCACAAACTAATATACAGGTGCTCGGTACACAGTTTAATGTGATGGCCTATGAAGATGAAGCCAGCGTGAAAACCACGCTGCTGACAGGCGCAGTGAAAGTGAACGAGAAACGACTGTACCCTGGTCAGGGCGCCAGTATTGACAGGCAGAGCGGAACATTATCCATGCAGGAGCATGTCAATACTGAAGCAGTTATTGCCTGGAAGAATGGTTTGATACAACTGGAAGGAGAAGATATACATGCCGTCATGCGGCTCATCACCCGCTGGTATGACGTCAATGTAACCTACAATGCACCTGTCAATGCGCATTTCAGAGGTATTATTCCGAGGAACGTACCATTGTCGCAGGTATTAAAAATGCTGGAAATGACAGGAGAAGTACACTTTACAGTAACAGATAAACGGATCATTGTTTCACCATAAAATTTTACATGCTAACAACCTATAGATAATATGAGTACCTGATATCCCTTTACCTTATGTATTCAGAACAAGGAACCGGAAGCGTCTGGCCCACCTCCGGTTATGCCTGGGTTCTCAGTACAATTGTTTACAGCAATTATTCTTACTTACCCAAACCATACAAAAGTATGCAATTGATGCCTTTCTCCGAAAGCAATGTACTGTGCTTTGCCCGGAGCCAAACAATTCCACGATTACCAGTAAAACTATTACCGGCTATGAAACTAAAGCTGCTTTGTGTCATGATGATATTATTGCAGATACCCGCCTGGGCGAATGCACAAACAGTCAGCCTGTCGCTGCGGAATGCTTCATTGAACAAGGTTTTCGACGAGATACGAAAACAGACGGGATACACTTTCCTGTATACGGACGAGCAGTTATTCCAGGGACGCGAAGTCTCCATTGATGTAAAAAATGTATCCCTGCAACAGGCGCTGGATGCATCTTTCAAAAATCAGCCACTCTCCTACACTATCTCCGACAAAACGATCATTGTAAAGAGGAAAGCGGTACAGTCCGCACCTACGCCTGCCGCTCCCGACAAGGAAGTAAAGGGGACTGTTACCAATGAAAAAGGAGAACAACTACCCGGCGCTACCATCCAGGTGAAAGGCACTTCCAAAGGCGTGATCACCAATGAACGGGGAGAGTTCAGCATCGGTGTCCCGAATGATAATGCAGTACTGGTCATCTCTTCACTGGGTTACAACAAAATGGAAATACCCGTACAGGGAAAAACATCACTGCCCGTTACCCTGACTACCTCATCTGCGAGTATAAACGAACTCGTAGTAGTAGGTTACGGCGAACAGAGAAGAGCTACACTAACGCATTCCATCACCACCGTATCAGCAGCTGCATTCCAGGACCAGCCGGTGAACCGCTTAGACCAGGTATTGCAGGGCAGAGCAGCAGGCGTGCAGGTGACCAATGCGGCTGGCTCTCCCGGAGGCGCGGTGAGGATACGTATCAGGGGAGGCAACTCTATCAACGGCGACAATGGTCCGCTGTATGTAGTAGACGGCTTTGTAGGCGCAGAATTCTTTGCCATCAATCCTGATGATATTGAATCGGTACAGGTATTGAAAGATGCTTCTGCGACTGCCATCTTCGGTAGCAGAGGTGCGAACGGCGTCATTATCATCACTACTAAAAAAGGGAATAAAGGCGGACTGAAAGTGAACTTCACTTCACGCCTTTCCACTGCCAGCGTCATCAAAAAAATGGACCTGCTGAATGCAGCCGACTTTGCAGAAACCGCCAATGCCCATGCACTTGCAGTAGGCACTGCCCAGCCATTCACGGCACAACAGATCAGCGACTTCCGTGCAAAAGGAGGGACCGACTGGCAGGATGAAATATTCCGCAGGGCGCCCGCACAGGAATACCTGTTAAGCCTTGCAGGTGGTAGCGACAAGACAAGCTATTTTATTTCCGGCAACTATCTCGACCAGGATGGTGTGATCAACAACTCGTTTTATAAACGCTATACCTTAAGATCTAATATCAGTTCAACACTGTCATCCAAAGTCACTGCATTTCTCAATATTACAGGTTCCTACAGCGAAGCGCAGAATGTAGACATTCCGGCCGATGGCCCCAGCAGCCCGCTGGCACAGGCTATCACCTGGTCTCCTACCGTGCCTGTCAGGAAAGCCGATGGTAGTTTTACGATTACAGATCCTGTAGGTTCTGTTTTCTATAACCCGGTTGCGCTGACTGTAGATAGGCTGGCGGTAACAGACAGGATGCTGGCCAATGCAATAGGCGGTTTCAAATTTGACGTGCTCCGCGGACTGACCTTCAATACGCAATACGGTGTCAACTACCTCGAGTATGAGAATAAGAGTTTTGGTGGTAAAGCCACCAACTCCGGCAGCGCTACCAGCAGTCTCCGTTCCAACAAAGAGATCAGATTACAAAGTACCAATACGCTGAACTATCACCGGGTATTCAATAATACACATAACCTGGATATCACGGCCGTATCAGAGTATCAGCAAACCACCTACAACTATCTATCTGCAGGCGCATCCAACCTGACTTATGAATCATTCCTCTGGAACAATCTCGCTTTAGGTACGCCAGGCAGCCCTGCTTCCGGATATTCCAGGTCAGCACTATTTTCATTAGTAGGTCGTGTGAATTATGGCTATAAAGATAAATACCTGCTCTCTGCGGCACTGAGAAGAGACGGCGCATCTAAATTCCTGGGTAATAACAAGTACAGTTATTTTCCGTCTGTCTCTGTCGGCTGGGTCACTACTAATGAACCTTTCATGCAGCAGGCACGTTTCATCAGCAACCTGAAATTGCGTGGCAGCTGGGGCTCTACCGGTAGTCAGAGTGTGAACGCTTATAGCACCTTTTCTTCTTATTCCAGGATGATCGCATCGTTTACCAATTCCACTTTCCTCAATGGAATAGTAATGGGTAACATCGGCAATCCCGATTTGAAATGGGAAACTACAGAACAAAAGGACATAGGTATAGATGCAGGTTTCCTGAACGACAGGATCAATTTTTCTGCGGATTATTTTGTGAAAGACACCCGCGACCTGTTACTGAATGAAAACCTGCCCATGTATCTTGGCGGCAATACCATTACAAGAAATGTAGGCGCGGTACAGAATAAAGGCTTCGAATTTTCAATAGAAGGCGCTGTCATCAACAAAGGTCCCATCACCTGGAACACCAGCCTGAATGCATCCTTTATCAAAAACAGGATACAAACACTCGGCGCAGGCAAAAAACTGATCTTTGATCCGACCGATAGAAAGATCGGTGGTGGCATGTCTCCACAGTCAGAATTCGTGATCATGCCAGGACAGCCACTGGGCGCTATCTGGGGACTCACCTACCTGGGCACATGGAAACCCGGCGATAATAAAGCACAGGAATTTGGTGCGGTGCCGGGCGATGCACGATATCTTGACAAGGATAACAATGGCGTGATAGACGCCAACGATTATAGTGTGATCGGTACAGGTATTCCGCGTATATCCGCCGGCTGGAACAATACTATCACTTACAGGTCATTTACCTTGAACCTCCTCTGGCAGGGACTCTTCGGATTTGACAAACTGAACTACAACAAGGCTGCGGCCATGTATTACGGTGGTGATGCCCGTGAAGCTACTTCCGTGGATATTAAGAATCGCTATATTCCCGGTGTGAATGAGACCTCAGACATTCCCGGTTTCAGCAGCACCAACAGGAACTTTACACAAAGCACCCGCTTCCTGGAAAAAGCCGACTTCGTGCGACTAAAGAACGTCAGCCTGTCTTATGATATCAAAAAACAACAACTAAAGAACCTGGTAGCTGTAAAGCTGTTCCTGAGCGCTACCAATCTTTTCACCATTACCAGTTATAGCGGGATAGACCCCGAGGCCAACTCCTCTGCCGGCGATATCAGACAGGGCATCGATTTCGGCTCCTATCCTAATGCAAAGACCATCACCGGTGGGGTTACACTGAGCTTTTAAAGAATTATTTTATGAAAAGAAGATTCCACATGAAAAAAATATACATGGTCATTTGCCTGCTGCTGACAGCAGGATGCAGCAAACAGCTGACAGAAGATCCCCGCGGACTGGTAGGTGGTGCACAGGCATTGAGCAGCGTAGCGGGGCTGGAATCAGCCCTTACAGGCGCTTATGGTAGCCTGATGGTGCCCTGGAACAGCGGCTTTACTACAGTGTCGCAAATCGCTATGACGATGGGTGCTGATGATCTGACCACACATCCCGGCTCCAACAAGGAAGAGTTCAGGGAGTTTGACCGCTTCAACGTATCATCACTCAACAGCAGGATGAATCCTATCTGGCTGGGGTGTTACAAGACCATACAATCCACCACCAATATCATCAACAACTACCAGCAGGTGCAGGACGGTACTACCGCTACTGTGAATGCCATTGTGGGCGAAGCAAGTTTCCTCCGGGCTTTGTGTTATTACTGGCTCACAAGGCTGTGGGGAGAAGTACCCATTATTCCTACCGAACAATATTCATCTGACCTGCTGAACATCACTAAAAGCGCTCCTGCTGACGTTTACAAGCTCATTGAAGCAGACCTGGCCCGCGCAGAAGAGATGGTACCAGATAAGAAACGCGACCCGGGAAGGCCCAATAAAGGCGCTGTAAAGGCATTGCTGGCGGACGTATACCTCACAGAAGCCGGCTGGCCTTTGAAGGATCAGTCGAAATATGCACTGGCTGCAGCAAAAGCAAAAGAAGTAATAGACAACAAAGCTGCTTACGGTTTTGATCTGTTCCAGGGCGATTATCTAAAGATCTTTGCTGGCGGCACTACCGAAGATGTATTCACTTTATTCACCCGCGGACAATGGTCTACCTACAACTCATTTTATGGCTTGTCTACCATGCCTGAAAATGAAGGAGGCTGGAGCGATTTCTTTGCTGAATTGAAATTCTTCCGTGACTTCCCCGCAGGCAGCAGGAAAGACGCGACCTTCTCCACGGAATTTGTAGTAAACGGCGATACCATCCCCTGGCAGGAAACAACTACAAAGCACCCTTACTACAAAAAGTTTACTATTCAGTCAGGCGCTAAAAATGTATATATGTCCAACAACCCTGTGATCATGATCCGTTATGCCCATGTGTTACTGATCTATGCAGAAGCACAGGCACGTGCTACCGGCAGCCCCGATGCACAAGCCTATGCCGCGATGAATGCCGTACGACAGAGAGCCGGCCTTTCTCCATTGCCCGAAGGACTGCCAGGAAACGATTTTGCCGCAGCAGTAGTACAGGAACGCGCCTGGGAATTTGCAGGCGAATGGAACCGCTGGTTTGACCTGGTAAGACTGGAACAAGTCGAAGCTGCCAACGCTGATAAAGACCCTGGCGATCTGGCGCCTGCAGGAACGATCACCAAACAGCAATACTGGATGCCTGTGCCGGGTGCTGACGCGATCATTAATCCGAATTTATAGCGTATATAACCCACACTTAAAATTTCCGTTATGAAAAACATCTCAACACTGCTCGTGTTGCTGGGGCTATTGCTATGCAATAAACTCAGTGCACAATTTATGCTACTCGACGACATGGAGGGTAATGGTCCCTGTTCAGGAAGATGGACCTATTACGCCGGCAATACCACTACCGGCAAGGTGCAGTTCGGCGTGCCGAACCCTGCCCCCTCCACCCTCAATCCCAGTCCCCTGGTGGCTAAGTTCATCAAGGACACCAGCTGTTTTGAATACATGACCGCCGGTGTATCTCTTACCGACTCCTTTGATCTGAGCACAAACAGCGTGTTTAAAATGCTGGTATATGCCAGCACCAAAGACGAGATCATGTTCAAACTGCAGCCCGGCAGCAACTATGGTAAGGCTGTGTATTTCACCTACAAAGTGAGCCAGGTCAATCACTGGGAAGAAGCCACCTTCAACTTCCAGAGCGTGAAAAACAGAACAGACCTGAACCGTGTGGAAGTACATTTCATTGATGGCAAAAAAGCGAATGGTATCCTGTATTTCGACCTTGTACAGGCGCCTAACCCGACGAACATCACCATCTCAGGTCCCAATATTCCTATGGGACAGGAAGACGACAAAGTGATCACTGCAAAGGTGAACGGCACCACCTTTAAACCTGCGCTGACACTCGCCAACTGGACATCTACCAATCTCCCCACCGGTGTATCCATCGGCAGTGTGCAACGTCTCACTGACTCCACCGCCGCTATTACGCTGAGTGGTAACTCACCTGATAATTATTCTACCAGAACGCTGAAGCTGACCATATCAGGACAGGAGCTGGCCGTTGCCAATGCCGCTACCTATCCGGCCAAAGGGACAGTTACATTCGACGGTAATCCCGGCTGGACCATGATCTATGACGATGAATTTGATGTAGCCGGCAAACCTGATGTCACCAAATGGACAGTCGATCCCCGGCCTAAAGGATGGATCAACGGGGAACAACAGGTGTATACGGATACCACCTACGACAATGCAAAGGTGCGCAACGGAGAATTGGTCATTACCGGTAGAAGGGATTATCCTACCGGCGACAGTACAGCGCCCTGGTCATCCGCCCGTCTCATCTCTCAGAACAAAATGGACTTCAAATACGGTAAAGTAGAAGTACGGGCTAAGCTCCCCCGTGCACGCGGCTCCTGGCCCGCCATCTGGCTCATGCCTACTACCAGCGCTTACGGTGCATGGCCAAAAAGCGGAGAGCTGGACATCATGGAACATGTAGGGAATAATTTCGGTACTGTTCTCTCCACCGTACACACACAAAACAACAACTGGACAAATGGCAGTCATCTTTCCGCTACAAAGAAGATCATGGATGTAGATACGGTATTCCATGTATATGCAATGGAATGGACACCTGACTCAATACGCTTTACCTACGACAGCGTGAAGTGCTATACCTACGTCAATCCGCATACTGACTGGAAAGACTGGCCTTTCGATCAGAAGTTCCATATCATCCTCAACGTCGCTATTGGTGGCGGTATGGGTGGCGCCATTACAGCGGCTGACTTCCCCGACAGCATGACAGTAGATTATGTGCGTGTATACCAGAAAGGACTAGGCACGCCAATACTGGATACGATTATGCTCACGCCTGCTGATATAAGATTTATAGCCGGCAAACAACAGCAGTATACCGCGAAAGCATACGACCAGAACGGACAACCAATGGCTATTACGCCTACCTGGAACATCACCGGTAATGGCAACAGTATTACTTCCGGAGGATTGGCCTCACTGGATACATCAGGTATTGTCACGGTATCAGCAACCGTAAACGGCGTAACAAAATCAACCAGCACTTACGCTAATATCCGTATACCAAACTACAAACCTATACCGGTAAAAATAGAAGCAGAGCGCTTCGACAACTCCAACTCCTGCTGTACGGAACCTGCGTCCGATACCGGTGGCGGTCTGGATGTCAGCTTCATCGGTGCGGGTACCTGGTTTGAATATGACATCGCCGTACCACCCGACAGCGCAGATTACAGGATCGATTTCAGAGTAGCGGTAAGCACTGCCTGCAGCCTGAAGATACAGATCAATGACAGCACCCTGCAAACAGTTAACCTGCCTGTAACCGGTGGCTGGCAGAACTGGAGCACGGTTTCTTCAGCACCCATTAAATTCAGTCCCGGCAATCAAACGATCCGTATCTATTCCAATGCTTCCGGCTGGAACTTCAACTGGCTGAACATTGTACGGGATAGTTCAGCAGCAGCGCGTATAGCATATGCGGCGCCTGCGGTAATTCTGAAGGATGAAAAACTGCATGTCTATCCCAATCCTACTTCGGGGCAATTAACGATAGATCTGCAAGGGAAGAATTATAAAACACTCACGCTGCTGGATGTACAGGGCAATGTGATCAGGCAGTGGGGTATAAGACCCGGTGAGAAACAGCTCACCCGCGACCTGGGATTCCTGCCTGCGGGCACTTACTTCCTGCGGTTTGACAGGCAGCAGGCGTTTAAGTTCTTGAAACTCTGATATTCGACTGTTAATACTATAAAATGAAAGAAGGGCGCCCGCGAAAACGGCGCCCTTCTTTCATTTTATGACGAATACAATTTTCGACATTTTGGAGCGATTCTTCTTAACAAATCTAAATATCGTTATTTTTTGATATTGGGCATTAATAATAATGCTACTTAGCGCAAAAACTACCAAAATGAAGAAGCCCTAAATAAAAATAGGGTGTGCCAACATTGACACACCCTATTCCATAAATCGAATGGCGTACTACTTCTTATGAATACTATACAATCTGCCGTTATCGGTAACAGCATACAAAGCACCATCATTACCTTCTGTAATATCCCGGAACCGCTGCTCTTCCTTCTCCAGCAGCCTCTCCTCACCCACTACTTTATTGTTCTCTATCACCAGCCTGGCTATATGAATACTACTCAAACCACCAATAAACAGGTTGTTCTTCCACTCAGGAATACCTTTACCGGAATAGAACGTAATCCCACTGGGAGATAACACAGGATCCCAGTAATAAACTGGCTGCTCAAGCCCTTCCTTCTGCTGAATACCCTCACCTACCTTATCGCCTTTATACTCTATACCATAAGTGATAATCGGCCAGCCATAGTTCTTACCAGGCTGAATGCGGTTCAACTCATCTCCTCCCCTTGGTCCGAACTCCGTTTCCCACAGATCGCCGGTGGCAGGATTAAATGCCAGTCCCTGTACATTACGATGGCCATAGCTATAGATCTCTGCACGTTTATCCGCCTGTCCTTCAAATGGATTGCCGGCAGCTGGTTTTCCGTCTTTTGTGATACGCAGTACTTTTCCCAGCGCGGAGTTCAGGTGCTGCGCCTGTGGCCTTGTTTCCAGGTCAGAACGTTCGCCTGTGCTGATCACCAGGTTGCCTTCTTTGTCAAAGACAATCCTTCCTCCGTAATGCAATGTTCCTTTATATGCGGGAGTAGCACGGTAAATAACCGTTGCACCTTCTATTTTCTTTTCATCTGCGGATAATTTCCCTTTCGCTACAGCGGTTAAATTACCTTCAGGAAGTGGTTCGGAAAATACCCAGTATACGATCCTGTTATTACTAAAGTCAGGATCTACACGTACACCGAGTAATCCTCCCTGTCCGTCGGGATTCACCTTTGGAAGACCGGTAATAGGTTCACTCAGTTGTCCGCTGGTAGTGGCAATACGCATAACACCTTTTTTCTCCGTAATAAGGAGCCTTCCGTCTGGCAGGTTGGTAATGCCCCAGGGACTTTCCAGTTTATCAGTCAATACGGTGCCCTCATAGGGCGTTTTAGTCTTCACACCAGCAATACGTGTTTGTCCCGGGAATGCCGGTTTATAATCCGTATTAGGTGCTTTCGTCTCTACCGGAGCAGTAGAGCTGTCAGTCGTAGTCCCGGCGGAATCTGTTCCGTTCTCGTTAGGGTGTCCAGATGGCGTGCTACAGGATGCGAGGGCTAAGGCAGCCCCGGTGAAGATAGCCTGAATATATGTTCTCATACCTTCAATTTAATTTAAATAATTGATTTGTCTGGTAGTGATATGTTGGGTGGTTGTCAGAGGGAACTGACGGCAGCAATCAGGGATTGGGGAGATATATCTTAAATTCTGTACCCACTCCCGGTGTGGAAGTAAACTGTATATCCCCGTTCAGCTTCTCTACCGTTTCCTTCACAAGATAAAGACCTAAGCCGGAGCCCTTTGACTTTTCGGATACCCTGTAAAACATATTAAAAATATAGGGGTGATAGTCCTTGTGAATACCGATACCATTATCCCTGACACCTATCAATGCGCCATCAGCGCGGGCAACAACAGTCACTTCCACATAAGGGGCCGGTTTGGCCGGATCAAAATAGCGCACAGCATTGGATACAAGGTTGTTGAGGATAATGATGATCCGGCTTCGGTCTGTACAGAAGGTACCATCTTCTTCTATATTGATCCTGATCTCCACATTGGAATTGCCGGTACTGATAAATTTCAGGCTGTTCCTGATATCGGTTAACAAGTCGGAAAAGTTAATAGGTGTTCTTTTCACTTCAAGCCTTGCATTCCTTGAATAATCGAGAATATCCAGGATGAAAATATCCAGCTTTCCGATACTGTCCTTCATCATAGACAGGTTCTGTTTGATATCCTCATCGTCCGTCTCGGACGCGGTAAATTCGATCAGCCCTAATATAGAAGCGAGCGGCGCCCTGAGATCATGGGAAACACTATAAACAAACCTGTCAAGTTCTGTATTTGTTCTCTTTAGTTTGTCGTTCGCATCTTCCAGTTCCCTCCGGTACGCAATCTCGTCAGTAACATCCCTGAAATTGACAATATAGCCCCTTATTACTGCTTCCTTTATGTGGTTGGTAGCCACCCCCTCCAACCATACCCAGTGACCATCCTTTGCACGGAAACGTACTTCAAAAGGCAGCGGTTCTTCCGGCTTCGTATTGAGTGATAACAGTGAGTGGGCTATAAAGCCTCTGTCTTCTTCATGAATATAATTTAGCATGGAAGTACCTACAAATTCTTCGGTGGCATATCCTATGATACGCCCGATAGATTCTGTGGCAAAGGTATAATCGAGGTCTTCGTTGATGATAACGATCGCATCGTTGGAGTTTTCAAGCAGGGTACGCAGTTTCAGTTCACTGTTAGCCAGGGCCAGTTCCGCTTCTTTTCTTTCCGTGATATCAGAGCTGATACCATCAATGCGGATCAGTTTACCTGCTACATTTAATGTTGGCCGCATGCGGGTCAACAACCATTTTATCTGTCCATTCCGGTGACGGATCCGGTACTCCACCTGGCAGTTTTCTCCCAGGCTCAGGCGCAGGTTGCTTTCGTGTACCTTTTTTTTGTCTTCATCAACAATTAAGGTGAACCACAGATAAGGATCTTTTATGAATGTTTCGGGATCGTAACCATACAGGCGCATACATGCCGGCGATATCTGTAACATTTTGTCCTGTTCAACATTGACGGAGAAGAAAACCTCATTCATGGTATTGAACAGGGTACGCAATTCTGTATTGGCCTCAACAATAGCTCTCTCAGCGCGTTTGATCTCTGTAATATCAATCGTGACACCTATCAGGCTTACCGGTTCCCCTGTAAGTTCGTCCCTGACCACCTCAGCTATTTCCCGCACTGTCCGTGGGTTTTCTATGTCTCCATCACGTATGATGCGGTATTCTGTATCATATCGTCCTGTCTCTGCATAGGCCCTGCTAACCTCTTCCATCATAAATCCCCTGTCTTCAGGATGTACCAGGGCAATATATTGTTCGTAGGTTATTTTGGTCATTGACGGGTCTATTCCCAGCAAATGGAACAATTCATCAGACCAGTAATTTTGCACAGCAGACAGATCTCCGGTTGCCGGTACATCCCAGCTACCTGCTTTGGCCACACTCTGGATGGTTTTCAGATGTACTGTTTCCCTGAGTGTTTGCTGCTCAGCAGCAACGATGTTCCTGCAACCGGCATTCAACATATCTGCTGCATTGACGATTGAATGTGATGTTTCATCATCCCCAATCAGGGGGGATGCTTCAGTACCGATCAAATTCAGTGTCTCCCATAAAATATGATAGAGTTCTTCCGGTGTTCCTGCTTCCCGGCCGTCTTTGTTTGTCTCCGGCCCGGCAACTGCAGCCTCGTTCAGTAACATGTCCAGCTCCTGCAACAGATTGGAAGGGAGGGTAACATCGTTGCCGGCAAAGTGTTTATTTAATAATTGTGCTAGTGTAACATTCATATGACGTAGTTGTACCGGGTAGAAATAGATTATCAAGGGGATGCCTGTCAGGGATTGGCAACGTCTTTCAGCTTGTCAGCCGTCAGCGGCTTATTAAGGAACTGGCAGACATAAGGATTGTTCATGGCCAGTTCCCTGTCCTCAGGAAGCAGGGACGATGAAAGCATTACAATGATACATTTCTTCTTTACTGATTCCGGCAGCTTCTTATACTCTTCCAGGAAGTCGAACCCGTTCATCTTTGGCATATTGATGTCGAGGAATATGAGGTCGGGCAGCGCCTCTTTATTCTCCTGGTTTTCGGAAAGATAACTAAGTGCATTCATTGCAGAATCCTGAGGCAGTACTTCTTTGGCAAAGGCATGTTTAGTGAGCACTTTTTTTGCAAGAAAACGATCTATCTCTGCATCGTCTACTACCATTACCTTCTCGAAATTAAAGTTGTTACTATCCATAAGCGTAGAATTTATAATAAGCTGGGTAAAAATATGCTGAATGTCGTCCCTTCCCCAGGTACGGACTGAAGGCTGATCCGGCCTTTCAGTTTATCTATTGTCTCTTTTACAAGATATAATCCCAGACCAGATCCGTTTGATTTCTCGGATACCCGGAAGAACATATCGAAGATCTTCTCATGGTATTCCGCCGGAATGCCGATGCCATTATCCCTGACGGTGATATCTGCGCCCCCGGCACCGGATACAATAGTCACTTCAACAAAAGGATCCGGCTTTTCCGGATCGGCGTAACGCATTGCATTTGATACCAGGTTGTTCAACAATATGGAGATTCTTCTTTCATCAGAGCCGAAAGCACCATTCTCCTGTATATTCACATCAAACCGCAGCGCTGATTTACCGGCATGCATGAATTTAAGATTGTCTCTTATATCGGCCAGCAAATGTTGAAAATCTACTGTATTTACCTTTATCTCAAGCCTTGCATTCCTGGAATAATCCAGGATATCGAGGATAAACCTGTCCAGCTTCTCTATACTGCCTTTCATCATTCCCAGGTCCTGTAACACGTCCTCATCTTCCGTTTCAGACATGGTATATTCGAGCAACCCGAGTACGGATGCGAGCGGCGCTCTCAGGTCGTGCGATACACTATATACAAACCGGTCCAGTTCATTGTTGGTCTTCTTCAGCCTGTTATTGGAGGCTTCCAGCGCCTTCCTGTACCTGATCTTATAGGTAACGTCCCTGAAATTGCCGATATATCCTTTTACAATATCTCCATTTAAATGATTAACTACCGATCCTTCACACCATATCCAGCCGCCATCCTTTACGCGGAATCTTAACTCGAAATGGACCGGTGCATCCGGGTCTTTCTCCATGGCATGAACAAGACTGTTTACCGTAGCATGGTCGTCCGGATGAATTAAATCAAATACCGAAGTACCAATAATTTCATCTACGGTGTAACCGATCATGCGACTCAGGGACTGGGTAACAAATAAGAATTTGAGTTCTTCACTTGCTACTGTGATCGCATCATTTGAGTTTTCCAGCAGTGATCTGAATTTCAGTTCGCTGTTCGCCAATGCCAGTTCAGCTTCTCTTCTTTTGGTGATGTCAGTAACAATCCCATCTATTCTCACAAGCTTGCCCTCGTGGCTCAAGGTCGGCGTAATTCTCGATTCCACCCAGCGCAGTTCACCGTTTTTACGGCGGATCCTGTATACCACCTGACTGCTTTCGCCTCTGCTCAGGCGTTTGTTGTTTTCCAGTACTGCTTCCTTATCATCGTCATAGATAACAGTAAACCACAGGTCGGGGTCTTTGAAAAACTCTTCTACACTATAGCCATATAGTTGTACACAGGAAGGCGACATCTGCAATATCTCCTGTTCATACCGTTCCATGCTCACCGAGAAAAATACGTCCTCCATCACATCAAACAGTTTTCTCATCTCCACATTGGCTTTAAACAATGCCCGCTCGGTGTTCCTGATGTCGGTGATATCGAAAGTAACACCTATCAGGCGGAGGCCTCTTCCGGTAGCCTCATCCCTGACCAGTTCACCGATCTCCCTTACGGTACGCTTCTGTTTTGGGTCTCCTCCACGATATATCCGGTATTCGATATCATAGCGTCCTGTTTCCTTAATGGCCTTGTCTACCGCTGTGCTCAGGTATTGACGGTCATCCGGATGCACATAATTCTTCCTGAAAGCCCCGGCCGTTGGTGCCAGCGTACCCGGCTCTGCACCTAATACAGCAAAAAGTTCTTCTGACCAGTAACCCGGCTGACACAATTCATCGTCTGTTACGGGCAATTCCCAGCTGCCGGCGCTCGCGAGCGTCTGTATTGTTTTCAGATGTTTCATCTCCCGGAGCTGCTTCTGCTGCCGGATGATCTTGTTTGCACATTCCTTTTTCACCCGTTTGGCCAACAATATCAGAGAGGATAAATCTGCTCCACGCTCATCCATATCCTGACTGCTCCCGAACACGTTCAGACTATCCCGCAGTCTTTGATACACTGCCTGCAGATCTGCATTTGCCATTGGGGTTGAGGGGTGTGTTGGTGTTGTTCTTGCTTCAAGTAACTGACTGATTTCATCAAATAATGCGACATATGCCTGAGGGAGATGGTCTTCATCGAAATATTTGCTGATCAGATGCTTTACTTCCTTATTCATTGTATCGATAAAATGTCTTAACAGTGGATGATGCTATGCACGCTGTAGATTATATTCAAACATGAAAATCTTTATATATCAGAGCAAATCCCACGCCGGAAAACCCATGATTACCTTTTATTTTTTTCTGATATTATCACTGTTATGGTTACATGTAGTAGCAGCAACCTGATACGCTAAACAACAACCCGAACATGACACTATCTGATATAACCGTAAAATATCCAAAAGAAACAGTGAAATTGGAACCTGACGAATGACTTATTTTACCTAAATTAATGCTTTAAAGCTCAGCAATATATGAAACAAGTAAAAAAGTACCCCGCGGCTATTACCATCTTCGGGGCGAAAGGCGACCTGACGAAACGAAAGCTCATACCCGCACTGTATAATCTTTTTACCGATAACCACCTGCCACCGGCATTTAACATCATCTGCGTGGACTTCCTTGAAGTAAACCAGGACGAGTTCAGACAGGATATGTTATCCGGCGTAAATGAATTCAGCAGGAACGGTGCTGCGGAAATAGAGAAATGGAATGAATTTGCAGCCAGACTTTTCTACTTACAGGGTGATTTTCTGAAAAAGGAAACTTACGGCAACCTTAATGAAAAGATAAAATCTTTTGAAAAGGAAGCAGGACAGACTATTTCAAGGGTGTATTATTTTGCCGTTGCGCCCCGCTTCATTGAGACTATTTCGGATGCATTATACCAACACAACCTGTGTAACAAGGAAAACCTGGACCGTATTGTAGTGGAAAAGCCATTTGGTACAGACCTGGATACTGCCAGAAAACTGAACCGTTTCCTGGGGAAGAGATTCTCAGAGAAACAGATCTACCGTATTGATCACTACCTGGGTAAAGAAGCCGTACAGAATATCATGGCTTTCCGCTTTGCCAATTATGTGTTTGAACCACTGTGGAATAAAAAATACATTGATCACGTCCAGATCAGCGTGTCTGAACAGGTGGGTGTAGGCAAACGTGGCGGCTATTACGATAGCAGCGGCGCCTTACGCGATATGATCCAGAATCACCTGCTGCAACTGCTTTGTATTGTGGGGATGGAATGTCCCGGCGCCTACAAATCAGAGCAGATCCGTGATGCCAAAACGAAAGTGATGAAGAGTGTAAGGCCTTATACCAACGCAGAGGTGTTTAAGAACGTGGTACGCGGACAGTACACTGCGGGCATGATCAACGATGATCTGAGGCCAGCTTACCGTCAGGAAGAACATGTTTCCTCCTCCTCCTTCACCGAAACCTTTGTAGCGGCTAAATTATTCATCGACAACAAACGCTGGGAAGGGGTGCCTTTCTTCCTGCGCACCGGTAAGTCCATGCCGGCACAATCATCTGTGGTGGTGATCCAGTTCAAGGACAGTCCACACAAGATATTCAGGGACGATATCGTTCCCAATCGCCTGATCATCAGCATTCAACCGGAACTGGAAATCAGCCTGCTGTTCGAAAGCAAGATCCCCGGCCTGCAGATGAAACTGAAACCGGTAGAAATGGACTTCACCTACAAAGAATCATACACGGAAACGATTCCTGAAGCATATGAAGCACTGCTGCTCGATGTTTTACATGGCGATGCTACCCTGTTCATGCGTGCAGACCAGATAGAGGCAGCCTGGAAGGTGGTGATGCCAATCATCGATGCCTGGAAGAAATATCCTGAAAAGGACCTGCATATGTACAAGGCAGGCAGTTGCGGACCTGATGCTGCGCAGAAACTCCTGAAGCCTTATGCGAAAGAATGGTATGAATTGCCTTTCAACAAGACAGTGAAAGCACTGCCGGATCTGAAAAGCGTACAATAAAAAAGAACAGGGGATGCCTTACACATGTGCAGGCATCCTCTGTTTATTTTCAGCCTTCACTGCCTTTTTAAGCAGGAATGGACGTTCGAATAGTAAGAAGAATAAATAGGCTACCCCAACAACCAGGCTGGTCCCACCCAATATCAAAACTACAGTGGCTGTAAATGCTGACAAATGCGAGGGAGCAATCACGTACAACGCAATCATATGCAGTAAGGGAGCATGAATAAGGTATATACTATATGCAAATATCCCCATGGATGCAAGCGGCTTAAATGAAAGCGCTTTCCCTATAAAAGCTATCCGGGAATGCTGATATTTTTCTTTGGAACAGATCACCAGCAAACAAAAGCAGATGATGCCGAATAACACGTCTACAATTTCATTCTCTATATTACCATTCACATCTGAATAAAAAGTAACCCTGCTCTTATAAAAAACAAAGGCGATAGCTGCAGCAATCAGGAACAATCCCCATGGCAGCTTATCAGCAAACTTTGAAAGCCTGGATGCAGAAAAGGAAATATCCGCGGCAAGCATCCCGAGCGTAAACAATATGATGTAGGGATTTACACCTGCTGTTGCCATGTCGACACCAGGATCAACTGTCCTCAGCATCCTGAGTGTGATAAACAACACGACAGAGATCCCTACAGCTGTCAGTAAAGATGCGCCGGGGCCAAACCTTCTCCATAAGTACAATAAAAAAGGGAAAAAGATGTAGATCCTGCACTCTACCGGAATAGACCAGAACGCGTGGTTGATCTTATATACCTCGGAAATAAATAGGTCATTTATTAAAAAGATATGGGTGATAATGCTTTTTGAGGTAACAGGAATACATTCATCCCATACGGAACCTGTCTTTTCATCCAGTAGGAAATAAATTGCCAGTAAAGAGAGGGCCATCGCAATATAGTAAGGAGGCAGGATCCTGACGATACGCCTTTTATAAAATTCCCATACACCTGTCACCTGGTAATTGCGCCTGATAGCTGGCAGCATCAGAGAAAATCCGGAAATGACAATAAACAGGTCTACTGCATAATGCCCTGATTTGAATAAGGAAAGAAATATTTTCTGTACTATTCCCTTCGGACCAGCCTTATATTCCAGCATCGCATGATGCATTACGACGTATAAGGCAGCAACAGCCCTCAGCCCATCTATATACAGCAAATGGGCTTTGTTGTGTGATTGTTTATCCATTAAAATTGTGTTGAAGGTCTTTCTCTTCCAGTTGGCTAGATATTATCAAATCAAATATACAATAAAAATCAAATATCATATCAGGTATACCCGGTAACCATAAATAACTACTTGTTTTAGTCTTCCCCCTTGACTAACTTTAAACCGGAAAGGAATACTCTACAACTTTAGTAGATTTTATGTAATATTGCGCACCACTTCAGATCAGGGGAACAGGGACAATACGGTATAATGCCATACCGGCAGCTGGTTTGATCATAATTATCATTTTATCAATCAATAAATGGACAGGAGTTATTTCAGTGAAGAGGAGTTACTGATCTCTATGGCAACAGGAGATGAAGCTGCCTTTACTGAGATATACAACCGCTACTGGCGCAGATTGCTGGCCATTGCCTATCATCATACGCAGGATGAATCGGCGGCCAAGGAAATAGTCCAGGAAGTGCTGATTAACCTATGGGACCGTCGGGCGGAACTGCAAATCAGGCAACTGTCGCAATACCTCGCTACCGCCATCAAATTCTCTGTATTTAAGTCCATCACCCGCGAGAAACGAAGGAATACTATCGCCAAAGATGTTTTCGGCGAAATAAGCTCCCAGGATGATGAGCAGATCTATGCCCGCTTCCTCCATGACTACATCAACGGTATTGTAGAACAGCTGCCGGAGAAATGCAAACAGGTATTTAAAAGCAGCCGGATGGAAGGCAAAGGCACCGCGCAGATAGCCCGGGAGCTGAATATTTCGGAAAAAACAGTAGAAGCCCATATCACCAAAGCACTGAAACACATCCGGTTCGGTATCCGGAACGCAGGCCTGTTCTTAGTCATGCTACTCTCCTTCTTCAGATAATTTTCTCCTCCTTCAAAAAAATTTTATGCCGGCTAAGGGGTCCCCCCTATGTTATGGTACTTACTAATATAGCGGCTGAAAAGATCTGCTTATACCAGGTCGCCACCATTCAGCACTATCCGCATATGGACAAAAACAGATTACATACACTTATTCAGAAATATATTGATCAAACGGCCACTCCTGCCGAGCAGGAAGAGCTTAACAACTGGTACCGGCAACACAATGAGGATGCTGAATGGAAATATTTATCTGCCGAAGCGGAAGAGCGGGCGGGTAAGGAAATCCTGCAGCACCTGCACCGGCATATCGGCCAAACGGCGCAACCGCCTGTACGCCGGATGCGTCTTTATGCCGGATTAGCCGCTGCCTGTGTCGCAGCTGTGGCTATCACTATCTGGTGGCTTACGTCCTATAATACCGGGCATATCAGTCAGCCGTTAGCTGCCCTGAACATCACCACTTCCGCACAAACGGAAGAGAACAAGTTTGTGGTATTACCGGACAGCAGTACAGTGATCCTGCGTCCGGGCAGCCACATAACCTACCATGATACCCACAAAACGCGGGAACTGACGCTGGAAGGAGAAGCCTATTTTGATATCCGGCAACGGGCAACACAGCCCTTTGTGATCCACACCGGTAAGGTAAAGACCACAGTAATGGGAACCACCTTCAATATCAAGGCCTATTCCGCCGACAGCGTCACCGTATCGGTGATCAGCGGCAGCGTAAAAGTAAGCGACGCACAAAATCATACTGCTGTCCTGCATTCCAGGCAGGAGGCAGTGTACGATATTACGACCAACCTTAAAAAACAGGAACAGCCGCTGGCGGAAGGTACTATTGCCTGGACGAAGGCAGACATGCAATTCCAGGAATTGCCCTATGCACAACTGGCAGCGCGTTTAAGCAGGAGATACGATGTACACATTTCTTTTAAGAATCCGGCGCTCGAAAAATGCCCGATCACGGGAAGATTCAGCGGGACAGAAACGCTGCGGGAAGTGCTGGATATCCTATCACAGACAATGGGTACGACCTATACCATGCAGGACCGTCAGGTAGAACTGGATGGCAGTGGCTGTTTCTAACACAACATTTTTCAACTTAAATCAGGTACATGAAGGCCAGCAAGTAATAACAATCAGCCAAAAACAGTGCAGTAAACTGCAAAAAAAACTCCCCAGGCCCTGGTAAGCAGTGAGGAGTTCCGAGTAAAAACTTTTATCATTTTTAAACGTCAGTAAAGTTATGTCAAAAGTCCTGCTTTTGCAAAAGGGGACGCATTGTCCCATTCGTAAACAGAGAGTCCAACTATTGTTTCTTATGCGTTTAAGTCTGTGTGTGTGTGCATTGTTCGCTTTGAGCCTGAACTTATTTGCAACTGGTCTTGTTTCCGGACAAAGCATCACCAGCACCGTTATCACTTTTGAAGTGCACAATGAAAATCTGAAAGCATCTATTGAAAAGCTGCAACAAGCGTCCGGCTTCAGTATCTTCTATTCCTCTACCCTGTTGAATACAGACAGGAAAGTGAACGTGGAAAAGGCTTCCCGGACCGTAGCGCGGACCCTGGACCTCTTACTGCAGGGTACCAACCTGACCTATATCGAAAAAGGCAATAAAGTGATCCTGCAGGAGAAAAAACAGCCCGCTCCCGTTCTGGCACCTGTTGATGCTGATGATAAAAAGCTTACCGGTATGGTTACCGATGAACAGGGCAACCCTGTTCCCGGAGTAACGGTACGGTTAAAAAACAACAGCCGGCATACTGCCACTGATCAGAACGGGCACTATTCCATTGACGTGGCGGAAAATGATATTCTCCTGTTCAGCTATATCGGTTACACCACCGAAGAGATCTTCGTAGGCGGTAAAACCTCCCTTGTGGTAAGGTTAAAACCTACCTATAGCAACCTGAATGAGGTGCAGGTGATCGGTTACGGCAGTACCACCAAAAGAAGTAATACAGGAGCGGTAAGCTCCATTACAGCACAGGAGATTTCCCGGCAAACGGTAACCAACCCTTTAACAGCCTTACAGGGTCATATTGCTGGTATGCAGATCACCCAGGACAACGGCTTGCCCGGCGGAGGTATCCGTGTACAGATACGCGGTTTAAACACTGCGTCTGCAGGCTTCGTTCCGCTGTATGTCGTAGACGGTGTGCCTTTCACACTGTTCAATGGCGGTCAGCCTACTTCCGATGCACTGAATGCATACGGTATTTCCGGCGCCAGCGGCAGCATCAGCCCTTTCAGCGTCATCAATCCTGAAGATATTGAGCGTATCGATGTACTGAAAGATGCAGACGCCACCGCCATCTATGGTTCCAGAGGCTCCAATGGCGTGGTGCTGATCACCACCAAAAAAGGGGCGCATAGCAAAACACAGGTCAACGTGAATGTTTATCACAGTCTGGGTACTGTGAACCACTATATCCCTATGATGAACACACAGGAGTACCTGCAAATGCGCCGGGACGCTTTCGCCAATTCCGGTGTTACTCCGAATGCCAGCAATGCCAAAGACCTGACCGTATGGGATCAGAATGCCTATACCGACTGGCAGAAATGGGCTTTGGGTGGTACCGCGCATACGACTAATGCAACGGCTTCCATCTCCGGTGGTAATGCGCAGAACAGCTTCCTGTTCAGCTCTACCTACCGTAAGGAGGGCACTGTATTCCCCGGCGACTTCGGTGCAAATAATTACTCCGGAAGACTGAACGCCACTCATAGCAGTCTGAATGGTAAATTCAGTATCGGCTTCGCTGGAAACTATGCCTATATGGGCAGCAATATGCCTGTTGTGGACATTTCCAATATCTACACGCTTCCCACAAACTTTCCACTGTATACCAGCGATGGTAAAGTGAACTGGGAGATAGGCAGCAATCCCCTGGCCTACCTGATGCAAAAGTCAAATGCATCGACCACCAATCTCCTCACTAACCTGAACCTGGGTTATAAAGTAACAAAGGAACTGACACTGAAAGCCAACCTGGGATACAGCCTGACGAGATTACAGCAGACCAATGCCGTCCCTGCGAGGTCCGTCAACTCTACCAGAACCAGCGACAATAAGCTGAATTATGCCGACAACCAGAATGGCAACTATATCATAGAGCCATTTGCAGAGTATAACAAAATGATCAGCAAGGGTAAGCTGCTGGTAGTAGCCGGGGCTACTTTCCAACAGAATAAATCCACCGGTATTTCCCTCGCCGGCAGCAATTACAGTAATGAGTCCCTGTTAAATTCCATCAGCAGCGCAGGTACTGTAACAGTGCAGAGCAATAACTATTCGCTATATAAATACTCCGCTGTATTCGCCAGGGTGAATTACAACTGGCAGGACAAATATCTGCTGGACGGTACTTTCAGAAGAGATGGTTCCTCCCGCTTTGGTCCCTCCCACCGCTTCGGTAATTTCGGTGCAATAGGTGCAGCCTGGATCTTTACGCAGGAAGATTTCATGCGCTCACTGCCCGTACTGAGCTTTGGTAAACTGCGTGCCAGCTATGGGGTAACTGGTAATGACCAGATCAGCAATTACCAGTACAACGCATTATACAGCGGTGGCGGTTCTTTTTATGCTTACATGGGATCTTCCATCCTGGTGCCCAGCACCATTGCCAATCCAAACCTCCATTGGGAAAGTACCCGCAAGACAGACATCGCACTGGAACTGGGCTTCTTTAAAGACAGGATATTGCTCAAAACAGATTTCTATAACAACCGTTCTACCGACCTGCTGGTATACGTAGGAACAGCTGGTCAGACGGGTATTACGGCTTACACCGGTAACCTGCCTGCCGTAGTGCAGAACAGGGGCTGGGAGTTTGAACTGAACACCACCAATGTCAGCACGCGCGACTTCCGGTGGACGACATCCTTCAATCTGACACTGAATAAGAACAGGCTGAAATCATTCCCTGACCTGGCTTCTTCTTCCTATGCTTCCACTTATGTGATCGGCTATCCGATCGATGTGGCAAAGCGTTATCATTTCCAGGGAGTAGATCCTGCAACAGGATTGCCGCTTATCCAGGACCTGGATAAGGATGGGGCCATTTCCTTCTCAACGGATATGATACCCATGAAAACCGGTACGCCTTATTATGGTGGCTTGTCCAACAGCCTGTCCTACAAAGGCTTCAGCCTGGATTTCACCTTCCAGTTCAATCATCGCTATGGTTATATCAACAATACCCTGACCTCAGTTTACAGTCCTTACGGTTCTGGTTATACTAACCAGAGCACTGCCATACTGGACCGCTGGAAGAAGGCAGGCGATAATGCACCTTTCCCCGCAGCAGCTACTACGAATAACAATGCTTATTCTTATCTGGCATCTTCTGACTATAACTGGGGCAATGCATCCTTCATCAAGTTCAAGACCCTCAGTCTTACCTATGCATTGCCTGCCGATTGGCTGAAACAGGCGAGGATCTCCTCTGCATCTGTATATGCCAGGGCGCAGAACCTGTTCACCTGGGCGAAACAAAAGTATACGCTTGATCCGGAAACAACGGTACCCGGTACAGGCTCCAACCTTGGAACGGGCCAGTATATTGCTTTCCCGCAGTTACGCACTATTGCAGTCGGACTTAATTTAACACTCTAAAAGAACCGGACATGAGCGATAAAACAAACACTTTGAAATATATAACACTGGCATTGCTGCTGATCAACAGCCTGCTGTTTTCTTCCTGCGAAAAATTTGTGGATATAGACAAGGCGCCTAACCAGCTGCCGGCAGCGGATGCTTTTAAGGAAGATGGCACTGCCACCAGCGCTGTACTGGCAATGTATTCCTATTATAATACAAGCGGCAGTCTGCCTTACTTAACATTTGCAGGCGGTATAGAAGCCGACGATATACTGTATACCTATGCTACAAGCACTCCTACTATGAATGAATTCCAGCAGTCGGTAGTCAGTCCTGGCAATGGTACCCTTACCTCCTATCTCTGGATATATCCATATGGCGTTATCAGGCAGGCCAACCTGGCTATTGAAGGACTGAAAGCCAGCACTACCCTCACTCCTTCCCTGCAAACGCAGTTACTGGGAGAAGCTTATTTCTTCCGTGCATTTAACTATTTCTACCTGGTGAATTACTTCGGAGCTGTGCCACTGGTATTGAGTTCTGATGTAATGGAAACAGGCAGCCTGCCACGCACCGGTGTTGATTCAGTATGGGCACAGATCATCAGCGACCTGAAAACAGCAGAAGCATCCCTTCCTGCCGCCTATACCGGCACTTTAAGGACCAGGGTAAACAAGTATGCTGCCAGCGCCCTCCTGGCCCGTGCATACCTGTACAGGGAAGACTGGCAGAATGCAATTACTTATAGCACTGAAGTGATCGGGGCTGGTACTTACAGCCTGCCGGTACCTGACAGTGCATTTCTAAATGTCAGCAATGAAGTGATCTTACAATACGGTACTACCACTGGCTACTCTTTCATGGGTAGCAACTACCGCACAAGCAGCAGTACAGGTATTCCTAACTATTACCTGTATCCGTCTACAGCCAGCGCTTTCGACAGCGGCGATAAAAGGAGAACAGCCTGGGTAGACAGCGTAATATCAGGTACTACTACTACTTACCGTATCAACAAGTATAAACTCGCAACTGCCACAGCAGGTAATGAATACAATGTGATATTACGCCTCGCGGAACAATACCTGATCCGTGCAGAAGCCAATGCACAGCTGAAAAACCTGGATGCCGCGGCGGCAGACCTGAACGCAGTACGTACCCGCGCAGGACTGGACAACACCACTGCTGCTACACAAGATGCGCTGCTGGCCGCTGTTGCGAAGGAAAGGAAAGTGGAGCTGTTTGGTGAATTTGCGCATCGCTGGTTTGATCTGAAACGTACCGGCAAGGTGAATGAAGTAATTAGTGCGATCAAATCCAACTGGGTATCTACAGCAGCATTACTACCTATACCCGCCACTGAAATAGCGAAGAACAAGGCCCTCAAACAAAATGATGGTTACTAATTAATCTATTCACTTTCATCTAAACTGTTTTATGCAGATAACTCACAGACTACTATTTACCGGCGCATTATCTCTGTCGGCAGTACTCGCAACAGCACAGGATAAAAATGCACTGACGACCGAAAAGGATTACCAGGAAGCTTCCAGGGCCGCTTATAAAAACAATAACTCCAGCAAGGGAGACTCATTGGTAGAAGTAGCTATCGCCCGTTTTCCCAAAGGCGCCTTTGCCCGCAACGACTTTTATAATAAGCAGGTCAACAAACAGATGCCTTCCGCAGAAAAGCTGAAAGTCTACAACAAATGGATCAAAGCATTTCCGGAGCCGAAAGATAGTCCTGATATCGTATACGACTATGCCCGTTCAGGCATATCCTGGTCTTATGCAGAAGAGAACAATCCGAAGCAGAACCAGGCATGGATCAATAAGATCAAATCGCAGGAGTATCGTGCTGTCATAGAAGTACATGATGGCACACGATTCCTGGGCCATAAGGATACTGTTACCGCAGAAAAGCTGATAAGGGCAGGCGTGGCTGATGCAGAAAAGTCCTATCCTCTCAGCAAAAATCCAATGGCAAAGGGCGACTATTATTATGCGCTGAATGCACTGTCTACATTGCTATACCACGAACGCAAATATGCAGAGGCATTGCAATACGCCAGTATGATCTATAACGGTGGTGGCAACAGGGACAAAGCGGATGTTAAAAAGAACTACGCACTGCTCCTGGCGGCCAACAATAAGCCCGATAGCGCGCTGTTACTGCTGACAGAACTGATCAGCAGTGGCGAGGCAGATAACGAAGTGAAAACAAAACTTCCTGCTATCTATGCATCCGCCAAAGGCAGTGATGCAGGTTATGCTGCATTTGCCGCTGAGCTGGAAGCTACTATGCGCATACATATACAGGACCGGGTGAAAAAAGAACTGCTCTCTGAAACAGCGCCTGTATTCACCTTGAAAGACCTGGACGGCAATACGGTATCTACCGCAGACCTGAAAGGAAAGATCCTTGTACTTGACTTCTGGGCTACCTGGTGCGGTCCCTGCAAACGCTCCTTTCCCGCTATGCAGAAAACGGTGAATAAGTATAAGAATGATCCGAATGTGAAGTTCCTGTTTATAGATACATGGGAAAGAGTAGCTGATCCGTCAAAGGACGTGAAAAAGTTCATCGGAGATAATAATTATACCTTCCAGGTACTACTGGATGATAAAACAACTGGTGTGGTAAGCCAGTTTAAAGTGCGTGGCATTCCGGCTAAGTTCATCATTGACGGAGCAGGCAATACCCGTTTTAAACTAACCGGTTTCAGTGGCGGAGATGATGCAGCAGTAGAAGAATTATCTGCCATGATAGAGATGATCAGATAGACGACGTTAAACCTACAATCATAGCAAGAGGCTATCCGGATAATACCAGATAGCCTCTTGTCGTAATTCCCCCCCTGTTAGTCCAATTTCCCCACCCTCTCTTTTTGTATTCCGGGCTATGTTTGCAATATCAAAAAGATATTCAAATGAAAACAATACACGCAGCCAGAGCTATTTTACTGGCCTTACTGATCCTCATTACTACTGTTATGAATGCGGGTGCACAGAAGGCGCCTGCAGGCCCTAAAACCTTAAAATCATCGGGTTATGCACCTGTTAATGGCCTTAAACTCTATTATGAGATACATGGGGAAGGACAGCCGCTGGTACTGCTGCATGGCGCCTATATGACCATAGATCTTAACTGGTCGCAACTGATACCGGAACTGGCAAAGACACACAAAGTAATTGCACTGGAAATGCAGGGCCATGGTCACACTGCTGATATTGACCGGCCAGTTACCTTTCAAAACCTGGCGGATGATGTAGCAGGTTTGTTACAATACCTGAAGATAGATAGTGCCGATGTATTGGGTTACAGCCTGGGCGGATCGGTTGCCTATGCATTGGCGATACAGCATCCTGCCATGGTGAAGAAGCTGGTACTCGTGTCTACTGTATACAAATATCATGGCTGGCAGAAGGAAGTAACAGATGCCTTCCAGACTTTCAAACCAGAGTTCTTTGATCAGACACCCTTGAAAACAGCTTATGAAAAAGTAGCGCCTGATCCCGGGCATTGGAGAGCTTTCCTCTCCAAATATATGGAGTATGGTAAACAGGATTATGACTTTGGCGCAGATAAAGTGAAGGCGATCAAATCACCCATTCTGTTCATCATGGGAGATAACGACGGTGTATCGCTGGAGCACAAGGCAGAAATGTATCGTGCAGCTGGTGGCGGTGTTTCCGGGGATATGGCCGGATTGCCAAAATCACAGCTGGCGATCCTACCGGGCACTACGCATGTGACCCTGATGATGGATACACCGAAACTGCTTTCATTCATCAACCCTTTCCTGGGCAAATAATATCAGTAAGAGAAATAGCCTGTTGCTAATAGCAGGCTATTTCCATTTATCAGAAAAGTACTTCCTTACCGGAGTATCATAAAACACCATTACAAGATAGGCAAAAGCCATCAGCACAATAAGCCCACAGATCACTATCCAGCTAATAGTAGCCATGTCCGGTTTATTTTGCTGGTAATAATGCAAAAACGCAAACATGACTGCATAGTGTGTCATGTATAGCGGATAAGAGATCTTTCCTGAAAAATTGCATATTCCTTCCATGCGTGGGCTGAGTCGTGAACCTGCTCCCAGTGCTATCAACAGCGGAAAGTAAAAGACTACGACCAGCACTTCCGCCAGCCAGTTCAGCTTAAACCAGGGCATCAGTAAGGCGGCCAGCAGCAGGACAGTAAGCCCTGTAAAACCCAGCTTATTTTTAATAATGAAATGGTAACGATATACCAGCATCCCCGCCAGGAAGGAGAATGATATGCGTGCAGCACCATGCCAGAAAGTATCTTTCCCCCAGCCTCCCATCACATTGCCCGCACTATGACCTGCGTAGGCAAGACATGCGGCAGCTACGACAGCCAGCCCCAGAAGGATGCGTTTATCCAGTCGCCATAATATGATGCCATACACAATATTCGCCACATACTCCCAAAACAATGACCAGGCGGGTGCGTTCATACCAAACAGGTTAAAAAACCTGTCTTCCATTACAGGAAAAGGTATCACCAATATTGACATCAGAAATATCAATGCGATTTTACCTGCGGAATAAGCAGGCGCTGCCGCTGCAAAAGGATCAAAGAGGAACGACAGTAGTCCGAGAACAGATCCCAGCACCACCAGGGGGTGTAAGCGGATAAGCCTCGCCCGGAAGAACTTTCCGGTTCCCATCTTTTCGATACGATCATCATAAGCATAGGCAATCACAAAACCGCTCAGGCAAAAGAAGAAGTCTACCGCCAGGAATCCGTGCCCTGCAAAATTCTTACTGTAATCGGTATATACTATCTCAAGAAAGTGAAATATCACCACTACTATAGCGGCAATGCCTCTCAGACCATCCAGTATTTCAAAATGTTGTTTTGTTGTTTTTAATTGATCTGTCCCCGTTTTCGGTGCCTCAACTGTTGCCGTTTCCATATTGTGAAATTAGTAAGCGGGCAAAATAATCATCAGCAACTAAATATACAAGCCCTTTGTGCTGATTGGCGGAATATGATGATATTCTCACGATGCTTTATTATTTTTGGGCAAAAATCCTATTGGGTATTCCCGCCAACATACAGCTGCTATATAAGCCGGTACAGCCATCTGTCAGGAGTTCAACTGAAGATGTCGTTTACCGGGAATATGTCCCGCATGCACAATTACGGAATATCATCTACTGCTACTGGCAATTAAAAACCACGCAGCCACTCAGCAATGAGTTCATCTACCGGGTAGTGGCCGACGGCTGTATTGACATGTACTTTGAACCTGGTAATCCATCGGAAAACTATGTAATGGGTTTTAGCAGTAAGTATACGGAATTTTCATTGGGAAACAGCTTTCATTATGTGGGCGTACGTTTCCTTCCAACGATGTTTCCTCAATTGTTCCGCATCAATGCGGCTGAGCTCAGCAACAGGTATGAGGCTTTAAATGCTGTGGCACCCCGACTATCGCGTTTCATACAGGAAAACTTTCATAGCCAGCTTTCCATGAGCAATATAGTACGCATGCTGGATAACTGGTTTTTACAATTATCGGGAACAGTAAACTTTAATGCAGACAACAGGCTGTATGAAGCTCTGGATATTATTTTAAAGAACGCCGGCATGATACATCTTGAAAACGATATCAATACCGGCATCAGTCCCCGTCAACTACGCCGGTTGTTTGAAAACTATATCGGCGATACACCAAAAACTTTCAGCAAGATTGTACGGTTTCAGCAGATACTTCGCGCGAAACCTTCCGTACAAAGCCTTCGCCGGAATAAACTGTTCTTCGATGCCGGTTATCATGACCAGGCACACTTTATAAAAGAATTTAAGCACCTGTATGGCATCACTCCGGCCAAGGCATTCGAGAGGGAATAAATTGTCCGTTTTTTACAATGTCTGGCATCCTGTTTACCTGACCTTTGTGGTATAACTACAAACGAAATGAATAAGCTACTATTGCTGATCGCCGCCATTCTATTAGCGACCGGTACACAGGCGCAAAACAACAAAAAACCGAACAAAATGAAACTGAACGCAGGCATCGTTACCACAAAGCTCACTGAGAGCAGAGCCTTCTATACGGATATACTGGGATTTGGCGTTACATTCGAAAACGAGTTTTATCTACTCCTGCATACGCCCAATCATGAAGCGGAGATCAGCTTTTTACTACCGGAGCACCCTTCCCAGCAAGCACTATTTCATAAAGGCTTTAATGGCGAAGGTATCTACCTGACCATTGAGGTGGATGATGTAGATAAAATTTACCGGGAACTAAAACAAAAAGGTGTCGACATAAAGATAGATATACGGAATGAGCCCTGGGGCGACCGGCATTTTGCTATCACTGATCCTAATGGCGTGAACATAGATATTGTTCATTACCATGCACAGTAAAAGAGATTTGCAACCGGGGCTTGCGCTGCTTGTCCCGGTTGCATTCAACGCTTTCATTGCCCTCAATGCCTATAGTAATAAAGCAAACTGCCTGAATAGTTCTTATCAAGATTCTCTTTGCTATCTAAGCTTACGTTAAAATTCTCCCGCTTGATGTAATTGAATTCGTCATGCGATTTTAACAACTGGAAGTATCTGTCAGCCAGCATTTCTTTTACACCATTTCCCATATTCTCCTGCACCTGTTGATCTGTATAGAAAAAGAATGTAACTATAGCACCCCCATCAGAGCCTGATATTTTCCAAAGCGCTTCAATACGGAGTGCATCCTGCAGCTGCTCTAGCTGGAAGGTAGAAATATGTCCATGCGCTTCCTCAATCGCAATAGACGCAAAGGAGTCAAATATCACAAACATATTTTCTGTGCGATATTTTCCTGCAGAATTAACTTCTGCTTCAAATACACGGAGGATCGCTGTTTGGTGAATCGAACCACCTGCCTGGCGAAATTTTACCACATCCCAACCATTCTCAAAAACTATTTCCAATCTAGGCTGTTTGTCATAGGCGACGACATCATAAATGATATTCATGGTCTGTACATTATATGTCTTGTCAATCCATGCGGCTAAAGGTACAAAGTCCGGGTTTATCACCGCCTTTCCCTGCTTTATCAGCTTGGTTTCCTGATAAGATTTATCTGAAGGAGATATCATAGGTATGTATCAAATGATTAAGATCTGCAATTTACCAATTTCTCAATATTGCTGAATCAACAGCGTTGGTCGCAAAACGCCTATTTCTTGTCTCAATCACACCGTCCCGGGAACGCCTCTATCATGTAGTTTTGTAGTATAACAATAACAACAAACAAACACATCATGAGAAAGATCATTGTTTGCACATTTATGACTATGGATGGAGTATTGCAGGCTCCCGGCGGACCTCAGGAAGATACTTCCGGCGGATTCAAATGGGGTGGTTGGATGTCTCCTTACACTGATGATCAGACAGACAGTAAACTGGGCCAGATTATGTCTAAACCCTTCGATCTGCTGCTGGGCAGGCGCACATATGAAATATTCTCCGCTTACTGGCCCTACCAGAATAGTGACCATCCAATAGCAGGATTATTCAACCGTATCAGGAAGTATGTTGTTTCCAGTAATGCCATCGATCTTCCCTGGGAAAATTCGGAACTGATCACCGGCGATACAGTCAGTGAATTACAAAAGCTGAAGAAACAGGACGGTCCTGACTTACTGGTGCACGGTAGTAGCGTACTGATACAAACCCTGCTGGCTAATAACCTGATAGATGAGTTGCATATCTGGACATTTCCGATTACGCTGGGTGAAGGGCGAAAGCTTTTCAAGGATGGTACTCAGGCTGCCCAATGGAAACTAACGGATGCAGTAATAGCCAGCACCGGTGCTATTATCACCAGTTATGTGCCTGATGGAGATGTTAAGTTAGGCTCATTCATATTGGGTGAAGCAAGTGAAGCAGAGATAGCCAGAAGAGAGAAATTCGCCAAAGAAACATATTGATCATTATCACCAGCAAGGCATCATCCTGCATTGCTGGTGATCTGATCTTTGATGGAATGTAATACACCCATCTTCAGGTCGTACGTAGATAAACGCAGGGCATTCAGGCCGATGTTATCCAGGATATAGCTGGTGAGTATAGCTGCAATTACAATCATATCTACCCTTAAGGAGATCAGTCCTTTCATGTTCGTTCTTTCCTCATGCGTAGAGGCAAGCAGGCGCACTGCCAGATCTTCATACGCTTTTATATCCAATGGCATAGAAGCAATATCGCCGATATCATCCCCATTATTCAGAAGTGTGGCGAATGATTCAAACGCGCCTGCAGAGCCGATGAGTAGCTCGGGTTGATAGTGTGCACAGGCAGCTTTTAAGTCGCCCAATGTTTTATCAAGAACATCACCAATAGCATTGCGTTCAGCAACACTGATAGGATCCGAATGAAAGTATGCCTGCATTAAGCGGGCTGCGCCGATATCGTAACTTTTTTTCCAGACAAGACCATCTTCATTACAGATGATAAATTCCGTACTGCCGCCTCCTATATCCATGATCAGAGAGTTTCGCTGAATGATGCCAAGTGCTCTTACACCGTTAAATATAAAAGCGGCTTCTTCATCGCCTGAGATCACCTGGATGTCTATACCTACTGCATGCGCGGCTTTAACAAATTCAGATCCGTTCACCGCGTTCCTGACAGCAGATGTGGCGACGGCTCTCACTATATCAACATGGTGGTCATCTATGATACTTTTGAATTCTTTCAGTGTACGTATTCCTCTTTCAAAAGCCTCGGGAATGATCATATTCTCATTGATACGCCCCTGGCCAAGAAGGACTGGTACTGTAGTCTTATAGAGGATCTGTGGGTCTTTGTCAGAAAGATCTCCTATGATCAGATGAAATGTATTGGTGCCAAGGTCTATAACAGCAGCCCTCATGAATTTTATGTTTTTGCAAATCTATCAAATTAGTACATCCTACTGGAGGTAATGATAAGAAACGTATTTCATACGCCTTTCTTTTTTTTACTTTCTTAACATTTTTTTTGGTTTTGATTCAAAACAAATCGTACTATTGCAAGTGAAATCCAGTAGGATTTAGTCCCTATCGTCTCAACACAATTTGCTTTTCTCCACATTTTTTAGCCACACACTATAGAATACCACCTACTGTCTGCTTGCCATCAAGAGAGCGCAAGAGTATTTCATGCAAAAACCACTCGTCAGCAGTGACAAATGACTATACTCCCTATGCTTTTATGGTCCCTGTACTGATCAATTAAACGCCGACTGTTATTACTGATACGCACCGAAACACTTGTTGCCAAAGGGCTCATTAATCAACCAAAACAAACCTTACCTATCATGAGTGCTGTACGTCTACACCTATGCGGTATTCTTAGGGCTATTTTACGGAGATCTCCGGTACCTATTTTGCTGATCCCGCCATTATTACTCCTGCTGCAATTGACGGCTTATGCCCAATCGGCCAACCTTGATCAGGGCTCTAATGACAAGGCAACTACGCCTTTAAATCCTGTCAGTTGGGTCAATGGTAACCTCAACGCCAACATGGCGCATTTCCTTGAGGGCTACTCCGTGCCTTACCGGGCCGTCCTTGAAGGGCTTGTCGTTAACCAGACATATACGCTGGTCATTGGTTTCGATGTCAGGAACAGTAGTAAACATGCGTTGGATTACCTGACGCATTTTCAGCGTCTGAGTCCTCATAATGTGTTTAGTCATGGGCAGGAAACAGTGAATCCATTGCTCAATGCTCCTCAGCCGGCATCCTACTTTACAACTACGGATGTGTTTACGATGCCAGCTCCGTCGAGCACCGGTTCACCGGTTGCAGGACAACCTGCTACCAGTTTTAACGCATTACCTGCCGGTGAGAAACAGATGACAGGATACAATGCGGATATAACGAATATCACCTATGCCTCCCAGGGTAGTTTGTCTGCAGCCAATTCAGAGACTGTGGTCAATATTACTTTTACAGCACTCAAATCTACTGCTATACTGGCATGGGGTGCTCATATTGCCAGCATTGTAGACTGGGGCAAAGACCCTGTTACGGGTGAGCCCAATTCGGCCAGTGCGATCAATGGTTCACCCTATCACGTGCGCCTGAAGAAATGGATCATTAACGGAGCGGATGTCAACATCGGTAACCAGGATAGATCACTCAAAACAGATGCTGTATTCATTCCTCCTAGCTGTAGTGTTGCCGGGCCGGCAAATGCGTGTGTACAGACGGCGAAACTGACATATACTGCTACGGTTGATGATGCCAATGGCCTTACCTATGCCTGGAGTATCATTGGGGCCAATACAGCAAATGCAAAAATTGTCAACTCGACATTGGGTACTATAGACGTAGTGCCCATTGGTGCTTCATTTACCTTCGGATCTTTTAATCTTCGCTTGATTGTCACCCGGGAAGGCATGAAAGATACCTGCTATCTCACCAGCCATGATAACCCTGGTACAACTATCAATATATACAATGTAGATGTTAACGCTGGCAGTGATCAGACTATTACTAATCTTGATACTGCCCATCTTTCTGCCTCTATTGCAGGAGGTGACGGTACATACACGTTTACCTGGACGCCGGTCACGGGTCTGAGTAATCCCAACGTCGGCAATCCTGACTTTATACCGCCATCTACCGGTGTATTCCAGTTTATCGTGAAAGGAGATGACGGCAATTGCCAGGACCTTGATACGGTGGTTATTACCGTCAATGAACATGCAAAACCGCCATGTGGCATCACCGGCCCCGGTCCTGTATGTCCGGGCTCTCAGAATGAGTATACCGGGCCGGCGCCGGCAAGTGTGGGTTCTTACCTCTGGTCGGTGACAGGAGATGGTACCGTCTCTGGTGTTAATAATACCCAGAAAGTGCTGATAAACGCCGCAAATAAGTGTGGCACCTATCAGCTCCGGCTTATTGTCTCAACACCTGATGGAAAGCGCAAAGATACCTGCTACCTGGGTGTACAGGTCAAGGATACTATCAAACCGGTGCTTTCGGGACAGATCTCTAATGCAAATGTCGCTTGTACTAACAATATACCGGCTGCTCCTGTTATCGGGGTCACTGATAATTGTACAGCGGGGCTGAACGTCCAAACCAGTACCATTGTATCTGACAGCACCTGTGTCAATAAGTATAAACTCACCCGTAAGTGGTGGGCCACTGACCTGTGTGGTAATACTTCCGATACCCTGAAGCAGGTGATCACTGTGAACGACGATGTCAAACCGGTAATTACTGCCAGCTTTGATAAGACTGTCAATGTACAGTGTCTCAAAGACGTTCCTGCCGCGCCTAATCCGACGGCAACTGACAATTGCAATGGTAATGTTACACCGGTATACAGTGTAACTGGCAGTGGTTCTGCTTGTGATTCGACTATCACCCGTAAGTGGGTATTCGCTGACGCATGTGGTAACAGTGACTCAGTAAGCCAGGTTATTCATATCAAGGATGATATTAAGCCTGCCCTGTCAGGTTCCGCTGGCAATGTCAACGTAACTTGTAGCAAGGACATACCTGCTGCTGCAAACATCTCCGCTACTGACAATTGTGATGTAACACCAGGCGTTCATTTCAGCCAGGAAACAATAGATAGTACCTGCATCAACAACTTCAAGGTGATCCGTAAATGGTGGGCTAAGGATGCATGTGG
>NZ_FNBN01000003.1:0-217975 GCF_900102545.1 Chitinophaga filiformis
GATAGCATTCTATGAAGTTTTCTGGTGCCCAGTCGCTTTTGTGAAGCTCTGATTTGCTCCACTTTGTCAAGAACAATGGCCATTTCCAGCCCCAATTGATGATCATTATTTTTTCGCTTATAAAAAGCTTGTCTGGTTTTACCAAACAGTCCGCAAACATTACCCAAATCCTTGTCAGGATAATGTTCTTTTACTCTGCAGACGGCTTGGTACCAGGCTTTTTTTGGATCTCAATATTAAATTGTTCTTCAGCAACTTCAATCATTGTCTGAAAAGCAAATGCCTTTAAATTGGCATGTTCTAGCTTTTTACGGAGTTCTTCATTTTGCTTCTTCAATGCATCAAACTCCTTTTTTTCCTGTTCTGTCATGGCCGTAGATATTATGGGTTTTTCCAAAGTCGTTTGCCTAAGTTCGGAAGAAAAAAGAGAGTACCAATAAGCCACTTGGGTTTTAGTGATCCTATAACGAGCTGCGACCTGGCTCATGCTTTGGTCTCCGGCCATGTAATCGGCCACTACTTTGTCCATGAACGACTGCTCATATTGGAACTGCGGGCCCAGACGTCCCTTGCGTCCCTGATTGTTTGAATTTTGCATGTTTTACACTTTTTAAAGTGTAAACCTATTTCAGGACCTGACAATACCGCTTTGATACCTCTAATCCTACGTTAATCCTACGTTTATAAACGTAGGATTAACGTAGGATTAGAGGTATCAAAGCGGTATCAAAGCGGTAATTGAAGGGCAAAAAATCAGTATTTCCCGCACGTCTTTTTCACTTAGCTTTGTGATTAATCATAACCCTTCCTGCCACTCTTTTTGAGTTATTTTTTGACATCGCTTAGAAAATTTCGCGCTATCAGCGCGTCCAGATATATGTCTATTTCGTTACTGTATGAAGGTGATTCGCAACACCTGTATCACTGAATGGAATGACTGATTTTTTGGCTACAGTAGCCAGAGAACTTTAGCTATTAGTGAGTAAAATTCAATGGTCTGAATGATAGTGCTCTCACTATTCCCACCAGTCTCGATTTCCCGCATTCTGTTTTTAACAGCAATTGCAGGTCTTCCGCCCTTCTGGCCAGGTCATTAAACGTCCATTGAATAGGGGACCCGGTTGGTCTGCCAGCTGGGTCAGTAACCCGGAACAAGCCATCTACCTGAGAGGGATCGCCGGTCAGGAAGGCAGACAGCGTGGGCTTGGTGCCAAAAGGTTGTGGCGCTATCTGTAGGAAAGATGCATGAGGAACACCTGCAGGATCATTAATGAGGTTTCCTACGGAGGTCCTGGCTTCCCCGGCGTGACAGCCGCTGCAGGTATTGATCGAGAGGATATGACGTACCGTATCGTTGGTGATAAAGCCAGATCCTGCAACATTCGAGGCGTCCCAGAAATGAACGGGTGCGGGCATTTGTGACTTGCCTCCCAGGAAGTTTACACCAGAAGCAGCTTCAATTTCCGGCACCTGGTAGGTTTGTGCGAGTATAGCGGCCGTGCTGTCGTTGGCATATTTTGCCAGTATTTGCTGGTCGGCAGCTGTAGCCCCAGATAACCTGTTGAATTTCAATGCAGGTTCCTGTTTGACGGTCACTTCGTCGAAGATGCCTTTCTTGTTGATCATAAACTCTCTCAGTTCCCAGGGACGGGCAAGTGCAATTTCGTTCGTTCTAAGCTGATTTAAGCTACTTCCGTTAGGTTTGGATGGACTGGTCCCCGCGGCCGTAAACTGGTCTGTAATCTTCTGTAAAGCGTCATTATAAGCAGCCGTACCTGGTACCAGTGCCTTCAGGTCCCACCATTGTTGTGCAAATTCATGCAGCTCTTTACAGGTACTTTTAGGAATGCCATATTCCAGGATGGTAGTAAAACGCAGAAGGGTACAATTGGGAGTTAACACGCAGAATACAAAACGGCCTTCTCCCGCATTACTGATCTTATAACCGCTGTTGCCACGCAGGTCAAGACGGTTGACTATCGCCAGCAGGCGGAAAGGCGCCAGCGACAGATCGAAATTGAATGTTTTCCAGTTGCCGGTGTTGATGATGGCGCCCGGATTACTTGCCTGTAACCAGGGAAGGATCACTATATTGAAGATATTGGTACGGGCAGGTACGTTATCCGCATTGATAGTCTGCGCCGCCATCCATTTTTCCAGCCAGGACTGAAGGAACGTGTTTACGCTGATACCGGAGGCCGGGGTATTGGCCATTTGAGAGATCAGGTAACTGAAAGTCCAGACACCTTTAGGATTACCTTTCTTTGTACAGGGGTTAAAAGTACGGGTCGGATCTTCAATAACACCCAGGTCCGTGATCATGAGGGAGCGCTCTCTTAACTCCGGATCAGGGATCAGCTTGAAGAGGTCGGGGTTGATGTCAGCACCCTTGTCAAAGTCCAGGTTTCTGACGTTACTTTCTCTCACCTGGTTGTCGATCACTGTAGCAGACCTTCCGCTCCATCTGAACAGGTGTTCTTTCTTGTTCAGCTTATCCACGTTAGCATTCTGGATAGCGATCAGGTCTTCTTTGAGTGCAGAGAGATCTTCGTTGATGGCAACAGAAAAGATCCCATCGTCTGCTTTCTCATCGCCCTCACTGCCATCATCCCGGAGTGTGAGTGTTTCG
This sequence comes from Chitinophaga filiformis, assembly GCF_900102545.1. Lineage (GTDB taxonomy): Bacteria > Bacteroidota > Bacteroidia > Chitinophagales > Chitinophagaceae > Chitinophaga > Chitinophaga filiformis. Next base: position 2,630 of record NZ_FNBN01000003.1, read on the forward strand.
TCGTTTACAACAATGGAATGAACGTTATCCCTGATCACGGCACGTGGAAAGGTGGCGGTAAGGAGGACATTGTTGCCATTGACCGTTTCTTTAAGTGCTTTTACCTTAATGCTGGTGGCAATGGGAGGGTTGCGTTCAAATGCTGTGTTGACAGTTGCTGTGCTGGCCGCAGTCTGCGCGGGCATCTTTTTCTTACTTTCCCCGCATGCATGGAGGAAAAGAGAGGCGAGGATTAAACCTGCCGGTAACAGTCTGGTTGACATGCCTTGTTTGATTTTGGGGTTTATAAAATATATCGTGTTATATCGCTGAAAATGTTGTGGACATCATTGGTAAGGCATTGTGGTATGAGGCCAGTATAAATTGAGTTTACATGATAAAGATAGGAGGTATCAGGTGTAGAAACACCGCAGTCGCAGCTGCCTTGAAATAGAAAAGCCGGACCTGGACAGGTCCGGCTTGTTATTGCTGCTTTTTTTATAGCGGTATAGATGGCTATACGAGAATTGTTACTGCTTGTCCCACCATACAGGGGTGGTTAAAGCATTAGTACCTTGTCTTTTAATGGCTTCCTGGTAATTAGTCGGGTTAGAGGCAAGCTCTGAGGAAGGATACAGCATTCTGCGTGGTATCTTTCCACCGGTGGCGTTTCCTACATAGTTCACCGGTGTCAGTTGCGGATAACCGCTTCTGCGCCAGTTTGCCCATGCTTCATACCAGTCCAGCACACAGGCTGCCCAATATTGCGTATTGATCTGGTCGTAACCTTTAGCATCATCATATGGGTGAGCTGTCAGGTAGGCCTGCACTTCAGTGCCACTGATCGAAGCAGTGGAATTGTATTGCGCGAGTTGTTCCATGGCAGCTTTCACGCCATTGTTATAGTGAGTGGCGGCATCAGCACCAACGCTCCATCCTCTCTTCGCTGCTTCTGCCAGCAGAAGTTCCACCTGTGCATAGGTTACCAGGAAAGTAGGTCCGTTGAGCTTCAGTAATACGTTTTTATTCAGCACAGAATATTTTTTCGTGTCGTTGGGATAACCGGGAGCCTTGCTGATATCTGTAGCACCTCCATTGGTGTCATAACCATTCGGCATACCCAGTTGATCTGCCGGTATTTCACTGTTGCTGGCGGGTACCACGGCAATGTATTGCAGGCGCGGATCATTGTTGTTCTTCAGGAAATCCATGAAGGTTTTGCTGATACATACTTCACCTACGTTATTGATGGCATTCCACTCACCGGAAAGGATGTTGCTTACCCTGTTCACGGTGGTCCTGCCGCCTGATGCATCGTGTAGAATAAAGGCATTGTCTGCATTGGAGGCGATCAGACCGCCGGCATATGCTTTTTCTACCCATGTTTTGGCAACTGCATCATCCCTTTTTGACAGACGCATACCTAAACGCAACATCAGGGAATAAGCCAGTTTCTTCCAGCTGGCCACTACCTGCGCCGCAGGAACAGCACCGCCTTTGTTGTAGATCAGGTCTCCCTGACCAGGAACAGCTTTGCCGGCATCCAGTGCCTTCGCTGCTTCATCCAGTTCCTTCAGCATATCCATGTAGATCTCCTGCTGTGCATCATATTTCGGAGTGAAGTTGCGGTCGCTGTAACCCTTACCTGCTTCAGAGTAAGGAACGTCTCCGTAAATGTCTGTCAGACGATGGAAGATCATTACTTTGGCGATACGGGCGATGTTATACTGGTTAGACAGGTATGCATTGTCTTTGGTTACCCTTATCACGTCAGTGATGTACTTGATCTGATCAGGATAGGCGCGTTCAAAATAAGCGGCGGCCCAGCCATCATTCTGTATGTATTTATCACCTGCATACCAGCTCACGTTAGCCAGCTGCTGCATCATCATGGAACAGTAGATGATGTTCACACGCCATGTGTCATAGCTGAAGTCACTGTTGCCTGTATATTCCAGAAGAGCACGGGTGAAGTTGAATTCAGGAACGCCACTGGATTCGCCGGATTTGCTCTTGTCTGTATTCAGATCTTCGAAGTCCTTTGTACATGCCGGCATCATCAGCATCGCGGGCAGGCATAGTACGAGTAATAATTTATGAAGAGATTTCATGATACCAGTTTTTAGAATTTAACATTCAGGTTAACACCGAAGGAACGGGTAGTAGGCAGACCTGCATACTCCAGTCCCTGCGCATTGCTGTTGCTGTAGTTGGACTCAGGATCGATGTTGGGCGTAGATTTCTTGATGTAGAAAAGATTACGGCCTACCAGTGATACGCTGATACCATTCAGCCTGTTACCCAATGCTTTTTTGGTGAAATCATAAGTCAGGCTCAGGGAGCGGAACTTGATGAAATCTGATTTATAAACATGCAGTGCAGAGACAGTAAACAGCTTGCCGTAATAGTCATCTGCGGCAACCGTAGTGGTTTTCGCTTCGCCTGTTTCTGAAACACCTGTTACTACCACACCACTTTCACGTCCTTCAAGTGTTTCTTTCTGTAAGCCATACTTATAGGCATTAGCATTGGTACCTGAATAAATCTTACCGCCAGCTTTGAAGTCGATCAGGAAGTTCAGATGGAACCTGCCATAAGAGATGTCGTTGCTCCATCCACCGGTATAAGGCGCTACGCCGGTACCCTGTGCAATCAGCGCATCTGTGTGTTGTGGCAGGCCCGATGCATCGACAACCAGTTCTCCTTTACTGTTACGTTTGAAATCATACACCATGATCTGGGAGTAAGGCAACCCTACTACATGATTGATGAAACCTTGCTCTGTACGGGACTCACCACCTTCCACCAACATGGAGTTCTGTCCTTCTGCCAGTGCGATCACTTTATTCTTGTTATGTGCAAAGTTGAAAGCAGTGGTCCATGCAAAGTGAGCTGTTTTCACAGGCGTACCACCTACCATCAGCTCTATACCTTTGTTCTCCAGTTTACCTACATTCACCAGTGCGCTGTTGTAACCGGATCCTGCAGATACTGTAGCTGTTACGATATCGTTGGATGCCTGTTTATTATACCAGCTGAAGTCACCGAATAAGCGATTGTTGAACAGTTTCAGTTCCGTACCGATCTCCAGTTCTGTTACTTTCAGTGGTTTCAGTGCCTTGTTAGGGATCTTATTGTCGATATCACCTATTGGCACGCCGTTAATGCTGTTTCCCATTGTGCTGTAGTAAAGAGCAGTTTTATACTCTTCAGCATCACCGCCTACTTCGGCATAACCAGCCCTGATCTTACCGAAACTCAGCCAGTTGCTTTTCAGATTTTCTGAGAACACATAGGAACCGCTCACAGAAGGATAATTGTATGAATTGTTCTGCTTCGGCAGTGTGCTGCTCCAATCATTACGGTCAGTCACAGTCAGGTATAAAGTGCTGTTCCAGGATAGTTCCAATGAACCATAGACAGATTGCACTTCTTTATTATACTCTGTGATCTTACTGTCTTTGGTAGCTGCAGTAGTTGGATTGTAAACGAATGGGAAAGAGAAGTTGGAAGCAGTTACATCGTTCACTTTATCTTTTTTCTTCAACAGGTTGGCGCCGGCGGTGAAGTTAAGATTCAGTTTGCTGGCAAGCTCCCGGTTGATACCCAGTAACGCGTCTATGTTCGTTTCATTGAACTGACGGTTGCGTTCCACATCCAGGCGACCCTTTTCAAAGTAAGCAGTGCCGGTTGGTGTGATAGAAGTTCCATTGAAACCAAAGTAGTCATTGGCTACGCGGGCCTGGATGAACAACCATGGCAAAGGCGTATAACGCAGGCTTGTTACGCCCAGTACGCGATCTTTCTTTGTGTTGTTGATGAAGCGGTTGGCAGCAAAGAATGGGTTCGTACTGTACTTATCAGCGCTGTACCTTAGTTCGTTCATCTGTGCGTCGTAACCCGGAGCGAGGGTGGCGGCAGCCACGTTGGCAGGCAGGAAGGCGATAGCATAGTTACCGTTACCGGGAGCATCACTCAGGTTGGTACGGTTGTTAGTTACTTCCTTCGCATAGATAACGTTTGTCTGTCCGCTGAATTTATCTGATAATTTATAATTGAGATCAATGTTTACGTTGTCGCGGATGTATTCTGTATTAGGATATACACCGTTGCTGCGCAGATCACCCAGTGCAATACGGTAAGTTGTTTTATCACTACCGCCTGCTACTGATAGTGTATTGCTGAATGTGGATCCTGTTTTGTAGAAATCCTTGAGGTGATTACCCTGTTTGGAATAAGGGCGGGATACACCATCGAACTGAATGGTAGGTGATCCATCCAGTTTACTGCCCCAGCTTGACAGACCTGCGTTCATAGCAGCATCTACTGTAGTAGGTTTCGCGCCTTTGATCCCCTGTCCGTATACCTCCTGGAAGTCCAGGAAATCATTTACCTTATCAATGGTGACGTTGCTGTTCAGCTCTACCTGCATCTGCCCTGCTTTACCTGACTTGGTGGTGATGAGGATCACACCGTTAACACCACGTTGTCCGTAGAGGGCAGAAGCAGCAGCACCTTTAAGGATGGTCATATCTTCGATATCGTCCGGGTTAATGCTGGAGATACCATCACCAAAATCTGTACCGCCATATTTACCGGCAGATCCGAGGTTGGAGTTGTTCATGGGAATACCATTCACCACATACAATGGCTGATTGGCGCCGCTCAGGGAAGAGTTACCCCTGATAGTTACACGGGAGGAACCGCCGGGACCCGTAGATGGAGGTGCGCTGTTCACACCGGCCACGCGGCCTTCCAGGGCGTTGGCTACACTGATCTCCCTGGCTTTGGTCATGTCTGCACCCTGTACTTTTGATACAGCATAACCATTACTGCGGGCTTCTTTACGTATGCCCAGTGCCGTTACCACTACTTCATTGATATTAGCTACATCGTCCTGAAGAGTTACATCGATGGATGACTGATCTCCTGCTACCACTTCCTGGGTAAGGAAACCGATGAATCTGAATACCAGAATGTCTGAAGGGGATTTAACAGTAATAACAAACTTGCCATCTGTGCCGGTTGTGGTACCTACATTGCTGTTTTTGATTAATACGTTAACACCAGGAATGGGATTGCCGCTTTTGTCCCTAACGACTCCCCTGACCTGTTTCTGCTGCCTCATACTGGATAAAGGCGTGGGAGCAGCAAAGGCCATCTGCGTGCCGTCGGCAAGCATAAGACCCAACATTACTCCTGCAGTAATGCATGCTTTGTTAAAGCGTAGTTTACTTGTCATAGATACTCCTTTTGGATGATTAGAATAGTTTAAACCCATGGTGACATAGCAAGGGCAGCTGGGTGCGGATGCATCCATTGCGATCTTTCTCAGAAGCCATCTATACTATGTCTACGTGATACTTATTCCCTTTTAGTTGATGAACGGCATAACAATGCATACCGGTGCGCTCTTCACGCACGTGAAATGTTGCGATTCGTTTTAGTTGATATTTATACTGACATGTTCAATACGTGTTACGCAGCCGTGTCCCTTTGTGTCTCAACAAGTACCATGAGCGCGTAAAAAGGTGTCGTATGGAAAATAAAATAGTACCATGTACTACGAAAAAAAAATTATGGCTTGTCCCACCACAATCTTGTACCGCCATTATCTTCCCCTTTCAGGGTTGTGATGGCTCTTTGTACACCGGCCAGATTAGTAGCGTATTCGAATTGAATAAAGGGAATGCGGCGGATGAATGTGGAAGAAGGTATCTTACCGCCACTGTTGTTGACTACAACGGGGAATAGTTTAGGGTACCCGGTACGGCGGAACTCAGACCAGGCTTCCTGTCCGTCGGGATACATAGCAATCCATTTCTGTGTAATAATGCGTTCCAGCTTTTCATGTGCCGATGCATTGTGTACCCACTTAATAGTACACTTGCTCAGATACGGACTACCAGAAGGAACATTGTTTATTGGATTGATTGGATCACTATAGGGTCTTGGAGTCGATGTATCATTATTGATATAACTATTGTAGGCAGCTGTAAGATTATACTGTTGAAAGGAAGTATAGACTCCTTTTTCATAATTATCTTCTGCGTCGCCGGCGCCTTTCCATGAATAGAGTGCCGCTTCTGCTTTAAGGAACCATGCTTCTGCCGCTGTACACAGCTGAATACGTGATGGTTGCAGGGCCAGCTTTGAAAAACCGGAATACGCATCTTTACTGGTGATAGTAATGCCGTTCCTGATACCACGGTAAAGGTCATTCCTGTCGTCTGACGGAATGAAGTAACGGGCGATGCGGGGATCATGATAACCACAAAGGATGGATTCCATAGAGGCCCCCATCCTGATATCATTCCATGAATTGCAGATCACATTCAGTGGATGTGTGAGCGGCGCAATATTGATCGTAAAGTCTTCTGACGGATTGCTAAGGATACCATATTCCTGGTTTAGTGCAGCTTCTGCTTCTTTCCTGCCTCTTGCAGGAGAAACATTGGATATGCGTAAAGCCAGTCGTAAACGTAAGGTATTTGCCAGTTTTATCCATTTTATATAGTCGCCATTGTAGGAGAGATCAAAGTTTTTAAATCTGTCAGATGGCGCTGTCGGTACATAATTACTTAGCGTGGTAACAGCTGAATCAAGATCTTTGAAAAATGCATCGTAGGCTGCTTCCTGTGAATCATAATCAATACTGCGGTCGGCATTGATAATGGCATAGCGCGTATAAATAATGGGACCATAAATATCGCTTACCCTGTGCATGGCCAATACCCTGATGATCTGTGCCCAGGCATAGAAGTCGGGATATTTTCCCCTGCATTTATCCATGACAAATTTGCAATTGGGCATCACATTGCCATAAGCTGTCAGCCAGGCGTCGTCATTCCAGTTATCGAGGAGATCGTAGGTAACATTGTTACGATTGTCCTGGAAGGGGCTGGGCGTCATCATATAACCGGAAAACACGTCACCCATCAGGTTCTGCTGCAGCTGTGTAACCGATACATCACTGCTCACATAGATGTTCAGCATAGATTGTACCAGCGGATCGCCGATCAGCTTGAAGTTTCCCTGCAGGTCGTTATCATACACATCGTAGGGATTGGTGTTGATACTCTCAAAGTTGCGGGTACAGGCTACCGGAAGAGACAACCCTGAGAGTAAAACAATGATTACGTTAATTACAGATCTTCCTTTATTCATTATTCATAAGCTCTTTTTACAAGACGAGTTTAATATTAGCGCCTATGCTTCTTAACGCCGATACGCCGAATACGTCTATTCCCTGCAGTCCGTTACCACTACTCATGGATACTTCAGGATCAAATGGGGCATCCAGTTTGAAAAAGCAGAGATTCCTGCCAATGAGCCCTACCTGCATCGTGTGGATCCATTTGCTCTTTAACGGTAATTTACAGGTAAGTGATATTTCCCTGAGCCGGATATTTGTGGCATCGTACATATACATTTCCCCGATGCCGGCCCTGCTGCCGATAGTGGCAAAATACTTACGTTCATCGTATGTGCCTGTAAGCGGAGTCCCGTTTTCATATACCGCATTGATTGTCACGCCTCCTGCATCTCTGGCTTTGGCGCTGGCCTCACTAACGCCATAGCTGTCCAGCACAGAGTTGGTCACACTCATGACCTTACCGCCGAAGCGACCATCTACCAGGAAGCTGAGTGCGTAATTTTTGTACGTGACGGAGTTATTCCAGCCTAACATAAAACGTGGATTGGGATTACCTACTTTCTTTAGTACGTTCCGTGTTACCAGATTGCCCTGATTATCAATAACAAGCTGTCCTTTTTCATTCCTGTATAATTCCTTATTGGTATAAATATCTCCCCAGGAGCCTCCTTCCTTGATAAAAGACCCGTACATGTTGGTCAGGAAGTCAGTGAGAATGTAATAGTTATCTGGTCCTGCCCCGGGGATGCTGTTGTTGCTGAGTTTTACTACTTTATTACTATTGATCGTCAGATTGAAATTAGTATTCCATCTCCATTGTGTTTTCTGGACAGGTACGATATTCAGTGTTGCTTCCCATCCTTTGTTCTGGATATTACCCAGGTTCAGATAATAGAACAGGTATCCGGAACCGGAAGGCGCCCGCACTTCCATGTATTGCTGATAGTTATTGTTCTTGTACCAGGTAACGTCGATGCCAACACGGTCTTTCAGGAAGCGGAACTCGAGGCCTGTTTCCAGTGAGCGGTTGTCTTCCGGCTTCAGGTAGATGCCGGGATAAGGCGTCCGGGTATTGAAATTGACGCGGGGAACGCCCGCTGTGGTCATAATAAGGAACCGGGCTGGCCTGGAAGCATAAGGTGCAATGTCATTACCGGCTTTGGCATATGACACACGGACCTTTGCAAAGCTGATAGCAGCTGGTAAATTGAACCATTCACTCAGTACGGAACTGATACCCGCAGAATAATAGAAATATCCTTTGTCTTTGATGGGGGTAAACGCAAAAGTGCTGGACCAGTCGTTACGCCCTGTCAGGTCAAGGAATAAGCGCTGTTTCCAGTTCAGCTGTGCACTGCCGAAAAGCGCCTGTAACTGCTTTTTGTCAATACTTTTTTGTGCGTCCAGTGCCTTGGCAGAGATATTCTCTATAGAAAATACATTCGGCACAATGAGGCCGTCAGCCGCCGTAGGATTGGTGCTGGTCAATGTTCTGTCATGTGCTTTTACATCGGTAATGCTGACACCGAGCATTGCCTGTACTTTTATCTGGGGACACAGTTGCCTGCTACCGGTCAGCATCATATCTGCATAGAGCTGTGTGTTGGTTTCCACTTCGCGTGTATACCGGCCATTTGGCGGACTTAACACCTGTTGTGTGCCTGCATAGGCAGACATCTCATACCGGTCAGCACTTTTATCAATATTACCCCTTGCCTGCAGCCATAACCAGCTGGCCAGTTTATATTTCAGGGAGAGAGAGGCCATCCCCCGATACCGGGCATCTCTGCGCTGGTCACGGTATTGCACCCAGTAAGGATTCTGCTGATCGTCTAATCCTGTCCAGTCGCGGTCCCTGCGGATATTCCACCAGTTCTGTAATGACAGGTTACTGGCAGGATCATGATATTCAAATTGCTTGTAAGTGTTGAAATCCAGTCCCCGGGGCATGTTATACAATCCCGTGAGGGCGTTATAATACAGACCGGAGGACGGGCGGTTCAGCACATCCTGTATCACGTAGGAAATATTGGCATCTATGGTCAGTTTCTTCTTCAGCATATTGCCGGTGATACGTGTATTGAAGGTATGCCGCTGGAAATGATTGGCAGGAAGAATCCCCCTGCTCATGGTGTTGGCATACGAGAGATAGTATTGCGTGTTCTCTGCTCCGCCGCTGTAGGAAAGGCCGTTGGTAGAAGTAAGGCCGGTACGGAAGAAATCCCTGATATGGTCACGTACCTGAATCTTATCGCCCCAGCTGTCTGCGGAACCAGGCTGCAGTTTGTCCTTATCATCCTTATAAGGCCTGGTGGTTTGTCCGTAGCGAAATTGCAGTTTCGGCAACAGCATGGGCGCGTCTATCATCAGGTCGGAGGCCACGTTGATCCGTCCTTTACCGGCATTGCCTTTTTTAGTCGTGATCATAATCACGCCATTAGCTGCCTGGCTACCGTATAAAGCCGCGGAGGAAGCACTTTTCAGTACACTGATGCTTGCAATATCATCGGGATTGATGTTGGAGATACCATCGCCACCATCCCTGCCACCAGTGCCTACAATGCCGGATGACTGGCCCCAGATATCTGTAGGTTGTGAAGGCGTGAAATTGGCCATAGGCACGCCGTCAATGATGTACAGCGGCTGGTTTTCACGGGTGGATTTATTTCCCCGCAGTATCACCCTGGCAGATCCTCCAATGCCTGAAGCGCTTCTGTTGATCATTACACCAGCTACTTTGCCTGAAAGGCTGTTGATCACGTTAGCGTCTTTTACAGTGGAGATATCGTCGTTAACGAGGTAACCGGTGGAGTAGGGGAGTTCTTTGTTGCTCTTGGGGATACCTAATGCAGTGACTACCTGTTCATTCAGTCCGGATACGCTTTCCGTCAACGTTACATCCAGGGAATGTTGTTCCCCCGGAATGATCTCTTTAATGAGGAAACCTACAGAGCGGAAAATGAGTATATCGTCGGGCGTTACCAGGATAGCGTAATAGCCTTCATCATCGGTATTCACACCTTTGTGTGTGCCTTTGACGAGGATAGTAGCACCGGGCAGTGGACGGCCACGGGTATCCTGCACACGGCCTGTTATCTGCAACAGGTTGTCGGCGCCGCTGGTCTCCATGTTCCCGCTGATGCTTTCTATTGCAGCAGGTGATACAATGATTTTATCCTGTTTTATAAGGAAAGAAAGTCCTGTACGGATGGAGAGTTTATCAAGTACTTCCCTGATGGGGAGGTCTTTGCAATGCAGGGAGATCTTTTTATTAAGATCAATAGCTGTTTTATCGTAGTGGAAATTAAGATGGCTTTGTTTCGCTATTTCGGCCATGACATCAGACAGGCTTCTGTTACCAGCGGCAATGGTGATGCATCCGCTGCAGGGTGATGGCTGCTGTTGGGCATGCAGCATCCTGCTACCCGTCAATGAAGGCATTAACAGGAAGCCGGCAATAATACATACTTTACAGAAGTATGATTTTCCCCTCATATAGCCTCATTTACATTTACGTTCAAAAGCAGCTTCAATGAAAAAGTGTCTGTCTGTTGACAGCCAAAAGATAATCCAGCATTATTCTTTGTTCTTTAGTATCACGGTGTCCTTTCCAATGGTGTAGGAAAGTGATTCTGTCAGGCATATGGTCTCAATAACGTTTGCCAGGGTTTCCTCTCTGAAGTTTCCGGTATAGGTCCAGTCTTTTTTATCGCTTTGGTTGATGATTGTCACGCCGTATCTGTTCTCAATACCTCTGCGTACCTGTTCATAGGAAGCATCCTTGAATATCAGGTAGCCTTTCTGCCAGCCTGTAACTACTTCGGTATCGAAAGCGGTTTTTACAAGCTGCAGGGAGCGAAGGTCATAGCTGGCCTGTTCGCTTGGCTGTAAGATAACTGATGGCTGTGATCCGGTGGTCACTTTTACCTTGCCGGTGAGCAGGGCAACAGTGATCCGTTGTTCATGTGTGTAAGCGCGTATATTAAAAGTTGTGCCTAATGCGACTGTAGTGACATTGCCGGCGTGTACGGCGAAGGAGTTCTCTGCACCCGGAGCTGCTTCAAACCAGGCTTCTCCTTCCTCCAGGTAAATATCGCGGTGATTGCCGCTGAAGTGTTGTGGATAGCGGATCCTGCTGGCGGCATTCAATATTATCCTGCTGCCGTCTTCCAGTACGATGTTTTCCCTGCTGCCTTTGGGTGTATTGACCGTAACAACGCCATCATTGACGGTGCTGGTAGGTTTGGCCAGATTGCCGGCAAGCGGCTGCTGTCCCGGAAGATCGGGTGTAGCCGGCTGGTGCCGTTGCTGGAAGAACCATGCACCGGCAGCTACCAGTACGGTAATAGCGGCCGCTGCGTAGTACCACGAGCGGCGCATGAGGCGTCTGGGCGCCGGTTGTATCTGTTTCATGAGCGCACGCTGTACTGCGTTGAGGTCTGCCTGAACCTCGTGCTCACTTTTAGGCGATGTATATTGATCGCCAATGCTGTCAAACCACTCTTCGATGATAGCTGCTTCTTCCGGGGTGCATTGGCCTTCGTTATAACGCTCAAGTAATTTCCTTATCGTTTCTTGCTCCACTGATTGCAAATTTGAAATGTCCCAATGATAAAGCTATGTCGTACCAGTGAGGTACAGGTACCATTAATTGGCGAAAAATGAGTACATGGCCTGTGTGGTGAGCAGGAACAGCACGAGATCTGTCCTGGCATGGTTCGCACGTAATATCTTAAGGGCTTTAGTTATCTGGTTTTTAACTGTTTGCTGGGAAAGTCCGAGCCGGAGGGCGATCTGCTCAACTGTCTGATGCTCAACGCGGCTTAGCATAAAGATCTCCTTCATTCTTTCCGGCAGGTGATTGATGGTCTCAAAAACGTCCTGTGTCCTGGTTTTGCTGTCTACCAGCTCTGCAATACCACCGGGTTGTACATCAAAGTGCTCTATCAGCTGTTGCAGGTACTTCCGGTAAGTGGAATTCTTGCGGTAAATGTCTATAATCTTATGCCTGGCGGATTGGTACAGGTAAGATTTGAGGGATTCATTTACGTTGATAGACTGCCTTCTTTCCCACAGTGAGGTGAAGAGGTCCTGGAGGACGTCTTTACCGGCATCAGCACCGTCTATCTTGCTGAGAATGAAAAGGTATAAAGGGTGACTGTAACGCTCGTAGATAACGTTAAAAGCATTTACACTGTCTTCTTGCAGCAGCGATAGTAATTCTTGATCAGTATAATTACTATACATGGATTACAGAAATAGAGTTTGGTTGACAAATGGTTTATTATCAGTAAATAATCCCATTTATGCTGGCATCTTTCATCATCAGCCGAAAGAAAATTAATACATTTTGATCAATTACCAAACTATTTACAATACGGGTGCGCAGCCACAGTGCTTACATGGCTGAAGATCAGTACATAGCCCCGCCAATTCAATGACAGGGCTATTTATTGCTTAAATAAGCGTAGTTATCACGCTTCTTTCAGTCTTAATTCGTTTTTATATTCCTTGGGAGTTTTACCTACGATCTCTTTAAAGAATCGATTGAAGTTAGAAAGGTTCTTAAAGCCGCAGGAGTAAGCTATTTCCGCAATAGACCAGTCTTCTTCCGTCAGTCGTTTGCAGGCATGACCAATACGTACTTCATTAAGGAATTGTACAAATGATTTCTTTGTACGGTTCTTAAAAAAGCGGCAGAAAGACTGGGGAGAAAGATTGGTGATGCTGGCTACATCCTGGAGGGAAATCTCCTTGGAGAAGTTGCCCATTACATATTTGAACACCTCATCGATCTTGTGGTTATCCTTTGCATTGAAAGCATGCGAATATCCTGTACTGGCCAGGTATTGCACGTCTTTTGTTTCTGCCAGTACCTTCAGGATACTTAGCAGGGAAATGATCCTTTCCAGTCCATCTTTCTTAGGCAGGGACAATATCTGTTCTTTCAGAATGTCGTAGGTTGGTCCGAGGATCTTCATGCCTCGCTGCGCCCTGTGGAAAAGATCTGTCAATGATTTTGTTTCCGGTAGTCCGTAGAACTTATCCCCGAAAATATCTTTCGGAAAGTAGATCACAACTGACCGGGCTTTTAACTGGTCATTGTTTTTATGGTAACTTTCATCATTGTACCATACGTGGGGAATATGCGGCCCCAGAAAAACCATGTCGCCAACATCAAAACTCTCGATGCTGTCTCCCACAATTCTTTTACCATTGCTTTCCATTACAAATACAAGCTCACACTCCGGATGAAAGTGAAACGGTGTATTAAAATAAGGATCACATCGCTCTATTATGGTGATCTGATTGTCGGCAAATGCCCCCACTTTAATAAGAATGGGTTTCATGTAATTATAATTTAAACTTCCCTTTAACCCTGTGTGACTCTCGAAACAGTGTGTATGCAAACTATCCTGGTATACGGTTCCTGCTGCATTTCGATGCAGCAATTATTGCAGCTATTGCAAATCCCCCTGACAGAACTTTTTCTTATAAAATGCCAAATTAGAGAATTTTGGTTAAAAAAACATCATTTATTCGTAATAATCAAGCCCGGAAAACAGAAGGAGAATATTATTATATTTGGCTATGTGCAGTTAAGGTTCTAATTTTCTAATGAATATCAAACCAAATCTGAATTTCGTGAAAGGAATATCCATTAAAGATATTGCCCAAGAGGCAGGTGTTTCTCCTACAACAGTTTCTTTTGTATTAAATGGTAAAGGAAAAGAAAAAAGGATCAGCGAACAGGTCAGCAAGAGGATACTCAAAATAGCCGGTAAGTTGAAATATAAGCCAAACCAGCTCGCAAGAGGCTTACGTACCGGCAAAACCAAGACAATCGGACTAATCGTAGAAGATATTGCAAACAGTTTTTTTGCCAATGTGGCCAAAGTTGTAGAGGATGAAGCGGACAAATTTGGTTATAAAGTGCTTTTCGGAAGTACAGAAGATAACGAGGAGAAAGCAAAGGGATTGCTGGAAGTATTGCGTTACCGCCAGGTAGACGGGTATATCATCACACCAACAGTAAATCTTGACAAGGAAATCGTATCTCTTCAGAAGCCGGTAGTGCTGATGGACCGCTATTTTCCCAATATCGCAGATTCCAATTATGTAGTGGTAGATAACTTCCAGGGCGCCTATGTGGCTGTCAGCCACCTGGTGGAACAGGGATATAAAAAGATCGGTATTATCACTACTACTTCCTCACAGATACAAATGCAGCAACGTCTGGATGGTTTTGTTGATGCGCTCAAGAAACACGGTCTGCCGGCAGGTAAGAACGTTATCAAACGCCTGCCGTTTGATCTTGATAGGGCAGGATTCATCCAGGAGATCACACAATACCTGCAGGCCAATAAAGACCTTGATGCACTCTTCTTCGCTACGAACTACCTTGGCATCTGTGGTATTGAAAGTATCCGCGCTATCGGTTTACATATTGGCACCGATATAGGGATGGTAAGTTTTGATGATCATGATATTTTCCGTCTGCATAGCCCTTCTATTACCTGTGTAGCACAGCCAGTGGAGGAAATAGGGCGGAGGCTTATTCATTTGCTGATAGCAGAACTGGAACATAATAGTTCCACTACACCTCAACAGATAGTACTTTCTCTTGAACTGCGTAAAAGGGAATCATCTATGCCATCGGTATCACATGCGAATGCATAAAAAAAGGATGGTAGATAATTATAGCAGGAAATCCCGTGTAAGTCACTTGTAGTCAGTAATACAACGAAGATGTTATAATTCAGTGAAGGGCGTTTGATAAACGTTGAGATTGTTAAATTATTGCGAAAATTATTTGCACGGGATTAAAAGTTTATCTAAGTTTGAGACAAGTACAATCATAGTCATAGGGGAACAATAGAGTAAAATCAGAGCATTCAATTTTTTTTTGAGTAAAAGGCTAAAACGTTTAAGAACTGTAGCCTTCGGTGTAAATGAGTATTAAGACAGTAATTAAATTTCAGGCATTGTGAAGGACGTAACGAACGAACACGTGATGAGGGATAACAGGAATAATGAATTCAACCAAATTTTAGATCGTAGGAGGCAAGAAAAAGAGTAGCAGATTTTTCACGGTTTCTAATTTTTTAACAAAAGAAGATTAAGCAGCTTCTTCAAGGTATTTCGTTGTCCAAACGATTTCGACCGTGAACGGACGTTGCTCAAAACGTAACTTTTTCCACATATTAATCTCAATCAATGATCGGATTTACACAATAACGTATTTCGAAACAGTATACCTATGTCTATGACGACATAATCTGAACGTTTTCGGCGATGATCATAAGTTAATGATGCCATGATAGATGGCAACCAGGGAAACTATGCCTGTTAACCAGGCTCACGACGACAATAGCTAAACTTTATACCTAAACTACCACTAGTATCAATCAAAAAGAATAAACAATGAAGAGATCGCTTTTTTTATTTGCGGTTCTTTCTGTTTTATGCATCCAGTTTGCCTGGGCGCAACAGAAGGTAACAGTAACCGGCGTTGTTAAAGATCCGAAGGGCTACCCGATCCCCGGCGTTAGTGTTTCAGAGAAAGGAACTACCAATGGCGGTGTGACAGACATGAATGGAAGTTATAAGCTGAATGTCAACCCTTCCGGCACGCTTGTATTTTCGTTCATAGGCTATTTGAAAAAGGAAGCGCCTGTTGGTAACAGCGGTAACCTGAATATCTCTCTGGAAGAAGACCAGAAAGGATTACAGGAAGTTGTGGTAACAGCGTTGAACGTAAAGAGATCCACCAAAGCGCTGGGTTACTCAATGACAGAAGTAAAAGGTGAGGACGTAGCCCTCTCCGGTCAGGTAAACCCTGTTACATCACTGCAAGGTAAAGTAGCAGGTGTAAACATCTCCTTAGGTGGCGGTGGACCACAGTCCAGTGCACGTATCCTGATCAGGGGTAACAACTCACTCAGTGCAAATAACCAGCCGCTCTTTGTAGTGGATGGTGTGTATTTTGAGAATGGTATCACCGGTGGTGACCAGTGGGGTAACTCTCAGGACTTCGGTAACTATATGAAGAACCTGAACCCAGACGACTTCGAAAGCGTTTCTGTACTGAAAGGTGGTGCTGCTACTGCATTGTATGGCTCCCGTGGCCAGAATGGTGTGATCATCATTACTACCAAGAAAGGTCTTTCACGTAAAGGTTTAGGCGTGACTGTTACACATGCAGAGATGTATGATAAAGCATACAAATCAATCGACTTCCAGAACGTATATGGTGTTGGTAACGTAGCAGGAGATTTTCCGAAGGATAACAACGGCGATCCTTACGCTGACGAAAACAACTGGGCAGGTCTGAGCTTTGGTCCTAAAATGCTGGGCCAGCGCGTAAAAGACTGGCAGGGTAACTGGACTACTTTCTCTCCGCATCCAAACAACCTGCTGGACCTCTATCGCACAGGTAAGTACTACAATACTAACGCAGCAGTAGAAGGTGGTAACGATAAAACAACTTTCCGTTTATCTTACTCAAACAACTATACAAATGGTATTGCGCCAAACAACAATTTCAAGCGTAATAACTTTAACCTGCGTGCAACACACAAACTGTCTTCAAGAGTATCTGCAGACGTATCTGCTAACTATGGCAAGACAAACGTAGAAAACCCTGCTATCAACGGTGGTAACGAAAACCTCGTATTCAGCAGTGTGTACAAAATGTCACGTAACTACGATACCAAATACTGGAAAGACAGATATATTGATCCTAAAGGAGGCGTACTGCAGAATGATCCTTATGGCATGTCCGGTACTTTCTTCGCCCTGAATAAATACAATACCACACAGGATGAAGATAACTTCCAGGGTCGTTTAGGTCTGAAAGTAGACATCCTCAGCTGGTTAAACCTGGCACTGAATGGCGATGTGCAGACCAACGTTCAGCAGTATGAGCGTAAAGAACTGGGTCAGGGCGAAGGTTTCACCGGTGGTTATTATAACCTGACTTCCACTACCCAGAACCAGCGTAAACTGCAGGCTATATTATCAGGACACCGTAAACTGGCCAGCAGCCTGGAAATGGACCTGTCCGTTGGTGCTGAGACTTACAGATGGGGTTATGGTAAATACAACAAGGCAGAAACACGCGGTGGTCTGAAAGCGCCAGGTCAGTTCTACATCAGCAACTCTGTACAGGACCCACTAGCTACTGCAAGAATCGTCAAAGGTGTTAGAACAGACGCTATCTTCGCTTTTGCGAACTTCTCCTATAAAGATCAGTTATACCTTGACCTGACAGGTAGGAATGACTGGAACTCTACCCTGATGTATTCTGATGGTCATGGTGTGAACAATTACTTCTATCCATCAGCGAGCCTTTCCTGGTTGTTCTCTGAAACTTTCCACCTGCCAGCGTTCTTCACTTTCGGTAAACTGAGAGCTTCCTATGCTGGTACCGGTGCTGGTACTGCTGCTTATCAGACAGGTATAGGAACTTACTCTTTCATTAGTAACTACATTAGTGCTAGTGGTGGAAGTATCCCACGTTATGGCTTTGATGGTAACACATTGGGTAATAACGATCTGAAAAATGAATATACCCGCAACTATGAAGTAGGTGCTGATATCCGTTTCCTGGATAACAGACTGGGTGTTGATATCGCTGCCTACAGAAAAAATACCTTCAACCAGATCATACCTATCGGCATGCCGCAGGAAAGTGGTGTGACCAGTCGTCTGATCAACGCAGGTAACGTACAGAACACAGGTATTGAAGTATTGCTGAACACTGTTCCTGTTAAGACTAAGAACTTTGACTGGAACTCTACTCTCTCTTTCACCCGCAACAAGAACATCGTAAAAGAAATTGCAGAAGGTGTAAATGCAATGGAACTGCCTAACGGTTATTCTCAGGGGAGCGATGTACTGGTAATTGCCCGTAAAGGTGCAGAGTATGGTGTAATGCAGACTAAATATGCGTACACATATTACAACGATCCGGCAAAACCTGCTGCTAATGGTAAGAAAGTACTGAATTCTGTCGGTCGCTTTATGCGTTCCAGCGATGCAGGTCTTGGTTATGTTGATATCGGTACTATCCAGCCTAAATTCCTGACTTCCTGGACCAACGGTTTCAGATATAAAAACTTTAATCTGAATGTGCTGTTAGATGCTAAAGTAGGTGGTAAATACTCTTCTGCTACTTACAACTATGCTTATGCAGATGGTACACTGAAAAATACACTGCCAGGACGTGATAAAGAAAGTGGTGGTCTCGCATGGACTGATGCTGCCGGTACAGCGTATAATGATGGTATGATCCCGGACGGTGTGTTTGCAAAAGGTGTATCTCTGACCCCGATCAATGGTGGTGCGGCAGTTGATGCAAGTGGTATGACCTACCAGCAGGCTTACGAGCAGGGCCTGGTAAGACCAAAACATGCATGGGAATATTATTATCGCCTCGGTTCATGGGGACAGGGTATCCGTGAAAATGCCATCTTCACAAATTCATGGGTAGCAGTGCGTGAGGTAACTGTAGGTTACAATGTTCCTTCTTCTGTTTACTCTAAACTGAAGCTGAACAACCTGCGTATAAACCTGGTGGGAAGAAACCTCTTTTATATCTACAACAGCCTGCCAGCTGGTCTGAACCCGGAAGGTCTGTACAACAACTCATCTGCTTCAGCAGCTGACTATGGTGGTATTCCTTTCGTAAGAAGCATGGGCTTCAACCTGCAGGCTTCCTTCTAATAAGAGAGACAAATAATTCAAGAAGAAAAAAGAAAACAGATGACAACTATATATAGCAAGTTTAAAAAGTATGGCATTTATGCGATGATGCTGAGCACATTCGCAGCTTGTCAGAAAAGCAAGTTTGCAGAAATCAATACAGATCCCGAGAAACTGCCTACAGTGACCCCTGAAGGGCAATTCGTGAATGCTGTTGTACAGATACACAGTGGTGACTTCGAATACTATTACGACTTCTACCGCACTATCATGCCGTTCACAGAAATGACAACATTGAACGGAGGTAACACTGCAAACTTCATTAGCGATAATACCGGTAACGCTAACAACCGTTATGGATATTATTACACCAGGGTAGGTAATAACCTGGTGAACGTAGTGAAGCTGATTGAGGCTATGCCTGCAGAGGATCAGGCGAAGAGAGCGCACGAAAAGGCGATCGCAAAGCTGATGAATATTTACTACGCATGGTATGTATCTGACATCAACGGTAGCATTCCTTACTCAGAGGCTTTCCAGGCACGTTACGGTGGTACTATTACTCCTAAATACGATACACAGGCAGCACTGTATGACCTGTGGGATACAGAGCTGAAAGCAATTGCAGCTACACTGGCTGACAATTCTGTAGCGCAGACTACTTACGGATCAAATGATCCCTACTATGGAGGTGTATCTGCAAAATGGCTGAAATGTGCTAATTCCCTGCGTCTGAAGATAGCTTCACGTCTGTCTAAAGTAGCGCCCGAAAAACTGAAGAGCATTGCTACTGAAGTACTGGCTGCAGGTGGTTTGTTTGAAGATAATTCAGATGATCTGGAACTGGTCGCAGGTGATAAATTCACAGAGGGTGGTAACTGGAATCCGCTTGGTTTCCATTCATCCAAATCCCTGGTAGATTTCATGCTGGCGAATGCAGATCCACGTCTGAGGGTCTTCTATCAGAAGAATGATTATTCAGCGGAAAACTTTAATCTTGCTGTGGCGCAGGGTGCATTACCTGCTGGCTCGGTACAGCCGACCAACCGTTATGTAGGTGCGTTTTCCAGCCCTGACGCCGTGAGTGCTAATCCTGGTTATTTCAGGACAAGAAAGATCATAAATGCGAAGGGGCTCGAGCAAAATCTGGATACTGTTTCCCTCATCCAGTACCGTCTGTTCCAGCCTGAATATACATACGACAATTTGCCGGGTACTGGTCACGTTACTTTCCCGCTCTTGTCTTATGCTGACATCTGCTTTCTGCGTGCCGAGCTTGCTGCGAAAGGTATAGCTGGTTCTGATGCGGAAGGCTGGTACTACAAAGGGGTAGAAGCTTCCATCAGGAACTATGATGCAATGGCGGCTACTGCTAAACTGCCTGACTATGTTCCGGTAACAGATGCTGAGATCGCAAACTATAAGAACAGTCCAGGTGTGAAGTATGTTGCTGGTAATGGAGAAGCGCTGATCGCTTCTCAGGCATTCCTGAACTATTACAAGAATCCGAACGAAGCATGGGCTATCCTTAAAAGGTTAGGTATGCCTAACGCTTCTACACCATTGGCGCTTGAAGTAATGAAAGCAAGTGGTGTTGTACAGGTGATCCCAAGAAGGGCGTCTCTGAACGTTGCGGATGAAACCAATCTGAACATTGCCAACAACAAGGCTGCATTAGCAGAAATGGCCCAGAATCCGGATTTCGGAGAAGGTCCTTCTGATATCTTCGGCCGTGTTTGGTGGGATAAGAAATAGAAAAGTGAAAATAATAAAGAGCCCTATCATTTGATGGGGCTCTTTTTATGTAAACCAAATATATTATCCTGAATGATATGTTGTTGGCAGACTGAGTAGAGTAGTTGGATATAAAAAAGTGACCTTCTTTATACGATATTTTTATTTATTTGTATATCTTACAGTCGTAAGTAGACAGAAAAGAAACAACAGCTGGTTTGCGATGTAACATACAGGCAAATCAGAAAGAAGAAGCAAGAGATTTTATCAACCGAAACGTGTTAGAAGTTATGAAGAAACTAAGGTAGACACACCACTGCCTTAATATCAACCAGATCGGATATAACTGTTATGATAAACTAAATTCGTTATGTCGAGACTATTTTTTTGTGCCCTGTTGTCGGGGATCTTGTCGGTACATACGTTGAGCGCACAATTGATTGCCAGCGCCAATGTGATGTCTGCCGGCCGTTTAAAAGATTATAAAGGAAAAACATTTACTGTAAAACCTGCAGGCAAGCCTGTGGTATATATCTTTCTTTCACCTGAATGTCCTTTGTGTAAGAACTATGCACCTGTGTTACAGGAGATGCAGCGTAAGTATAAGGATGTGCAGTTCTATGGTATCATCAGTGGCCGTACATTCACACAAAGTGAAGTAGCCGAATATGCAAAAGATTACAACATCACTTTCCCGATATTAATGGACACCGATAAAAAGGTGGCTACTTATCTTAATGCAACAGTAACCCCGGAAGCCCTGCTCATTGGCAACAACGGAAAAGAGTATTACAGGGGCCTGATAGATGATTGGGTAACAGGACTGGGTACCAAAAGGGTGAAAGCTACGAGGAAGTATCTGGAGCAGGCGATTAACAATTTTTTGACAGGAAATGAACTGGTATCGCAAACAACGCCAATTGGTTGTCTGATCAGTAATTATTGAGTTTTATATTAAGTGGCGCGTATGCGATACAGCATTGCAGTATCTGTAGTATTCTTTTTTATCTTCAATATATCACGTGTAACAGCACAGCGTATTACATGGAGTGAGCATATCGCTCCGCTGATACATCGTAACTGTACACCTTGTCACCAGAATGGAGATGCTGCGCCATTTCCATTAGTGACCTATGAAGATGTTGCTAAAAGAGCTGCATTTGTGAAGAAAGTAACGCAGAGCAGGTATATGCCACCATGGAAACCTGATACGCATTATTCTACTTTTGCAAACGAGCGGAAACTGACAGACGAAGAGATTGCGATGCTCGCGGAATGGGCTGATGGTGGTATGCCGAAAGGAAAGAAGACTGCAGTAAAAGATGAAGAGCTGGTTGTTGCAGGTACACATACACATCATAACCGCAAGCCAGACCTGGTGCTGAAGATGAACAAGCCCTTTCATGTGAAAGGAGATAACCTGGAAAGATTTATTGTATACAAGATACCGTTTGAGCTGCCTGATTCTGCTAATGTGGAAGCCATCCAGTTCACAACAACAAATCATAAGATCATACACCACGCCAATTATGAAGTGGATGCAGTGCCCGATCTGGATATTTACAATACAGACGACTACATCAACCTCACCGAAGATAACCGCTTCAAGTACGATCAGTATGTACCTTTCAGGAAACACATGATCTACTACGGTGGATGGATACCTGGTTCTTTCGGAGAATCTTATCCTGAAAACATCGGTTGGGTAATGCCGAAGAGAGGAGTGATACTGCTGACCATGCACTATGCACCGGTGGCAAAGGAAGAGGATAACGTGAGTGGCGTGGAAATTTATTTTACAAAGACACCTGTAAAACGTCAGATAAGGGCGATAAGCCTGGGTTCCGGCGGCGTTGGTGAAAAAGAGATTGACCCTTTCTTTTACATCCCGGCCAATGCTGTCAAGACCTTCAAAGTAAAAGTGACTACTCCTGAAGATCAGTCTTTGTTGTATGTGTGGCCACACATGCATTACATAGGTAAAGTCTTTAAGGCTTACGGTGTAACACCAGAAAAAGACACAATCAAACTGGTACGTATTCCTGACTGGAACTTCAACTGGCAGGAGATATACTGGTTCCCGACATTGAAAAAAATCCCTAAAGGTACTATCCTCACCATAGAGGGTACTTACGACAACACTGCTAACAACCCGAATAACCCAGCTAACCCACCGCAATTAGTTTACTCTAACGGAGACATGAAATCGACTGATGAAATGTTAACCTTGGTTATGGTTTATTTACCTTATGAGAATGGCGATGAAAGCGTCATTTTGAAGAAAAACGAAAGATTTTGAAAGAAGACACATGGTAGTATTTTGTTGATTAAACATGTAATCTTCTCATTTTTAATGCATTGTTAACAAAAAGGCAAAAAACTGTTAAATGTTTTTTGTTCTTCATTTTATTTTTTATAGTTTGGCATCCACGAACAAAAAGTAAAATTTTGTTTAATGTGTGAAAGAGATTTGCGTAATTACGGGACATGCATTAGAGTAAACAAGCGTAAGGAGTAACTATTAATACAAGAAAAGAGTAACTATTTAATAAAATTTTGTGCGGACTGGATGAAGACGCCTATGCCTTTAATTGTTTTTTAAAGAAAAACGGAAATCGAGAAAGACGATTCAAACGGGCTATGCTTAGCGGTATACTATAACCTGCTTTTACATCTGAGTTTAAAACTTTGAAAGTCCCCTATTTCGTTGCCGACCAGGCGACCAGGGATATCTATGTCACTTTGAGACTAAACAACAAATAATAATTAAAACCTAAAGAAAGCTATGCGAAGATCATTTCTTGTGTGTACATTGCTTTTCTTATGCTGCTGCCTGACCGCACTGGCACAAAATAAGATAGTAGTTACCGGAGCTGTCAAAGACGCCAAGGGTACACCTCTCCCTGGTGTAACCGTTAAAGAAAAGGGTGCTTCCAATGGTGCCATGTCCAATCCGGACGGAAGTTTCAAGCTGTCAGTTCCAGCAGAAGCTACATTGGTAATTTCATATGTAGGATTTGTCGCTCAGGAAATTCCGGTAGGAGGTAAGACGAGCTTTGACGTGACTCTTCAGGAAGATAACAAAAACCTGAACGAAGTGGTGGTAACTGCAATGGGTATCAAAAGAGAAACCCGTGCATTAGGTTATGCGGTAAGTACAGTTAGTTCTAAAGAATTAACACAGACTGCGAGCCCTACCATCGGATCTGCATTGTATGGTAAAGCAGCAGGTGTGAAGATCATCACTGCTCCTGGTGGTGCTTCCAGCGCTGTTACTATCCAGGTGAGAGGTGTGTCTTCCATCGGTCAGAACACACAGCCTTTATATGTAATTGACGGTGTGCCTATCAGAAACTTCAGCAACCCTTCTACCAACTCCTTCGGTACTGCCAATGGAAGAATTGAAGGTAACGGTGCTGCTGATATCAACCCACAGGACATTGAAACCCTGACAATTCTGAAAGGTGCAAGTGCAACTGCACTGTATGGTTCTGAAGCAACTAACGGTGTTGTTGTGATCACTACCAAGAAAGGTGCTAAAGGCAGAGGTATGGGTGTAGAATTTAACTATTCTTACAACCAGGAAAAAATAGCAAATTCTCCGGATTATCAGAATGAGTATGGCCCAGGTTACAATCCTGCTCTTAACTTGTCTGCTACTCAAAACTTTGGTAAAAGCGCTGAAGGTTGGTTTACTGAGGCAGACGGTGCTGTACACCCTTACTACAGGGCATATGGCCAGTTCGGTCCTAAATTTGACGGCCGTGAAGTAACTTACTGGGATGGTTCCAAAAGGAAATACGTAGCTAATCCTGATAACTACAAAGATTTTTATCAGACTGGGTACAACTCTGTTGCAAACGTAGCAATCTCTAATGCAAACGATAAAGGTAGCTACCGTTTCTCTTATACACGTACAGATTACAAGAGCATCATGCCAGGAAGTAATCTGTATAAAAACAACTTTAGCTTCAACGGTACGCTGAAACTGAATGAGAAAGTAAGTGTAGACCTCATCTCTACTTACAACAACTACTTCAACCATAACCGTCCAAACGCTACCAGCAACGTATTCAACTCTTACGGTGGTTTCTTTAGCCGTTTCGATGATATGAGTGTTTATAAAAACAAATATCAGACAAGAAATGGTTACAAATATGTGTTGTATAACAATACCAGCTATGATCAGCAGGATAAAATCCTGTATAATATCAGAGCTTCTCAGTTAATGGATTACCTGTGGGATAACCTGCGTAACAGCTACGATGAAACGCAGAACCGTTTCATCAATAGCGCTACCCTGAACATTTCAGTGCTGGACAACCTGAAAGTAAGAGGTAGAGTGGGTGGTGACTTCACCAACCTGGCAGCATCTGACATGAGGTACAATGAAAAACCAGCTACACTGGGTTACACAGGTCTTTATGCAACTGAAGCCAGAAACAACAACGTGTTCTACGGAGATGCGATGGCAATTTATAATCCTAAGTTGACCAAAGACCTGGATATGACTGTTACCGGTGGTTTCACTGCACGTAAGACTACTTACAAATATAACAGAGTAGCTACTGAAGGCGGTCTGGTAACTGAAAACTGGTTCAATATTGGTAACTCTGCCCAGCAGATCAAAGGTCAGTCTGAGCGTGCAACACAATATGATGTTGCTGGCTTCGGTATCCTGAACTTCGCGTATAAAGGCTTCCTGTATGTAGAAGGTACCGGCCGTTATGAGTCTACCTCTACACTGCCTGTTGCTGTAAACAGCTACTTCTATCCATCTTTCAATGCTGGTTTCGTACTGTCTGACGTAGTGAAAATGCCAAAAGCTGTTAGTTACGCTAAGGTGAGAGGTTCTTACGGTTTCGTGGGTAACCACCCTAATCTGTATCAGTCCAATGTACTGTACAATCAGGTGGGGGTTACATACAACCAGGGGAACGTACTCTACCAACAGCCTAATGGTACCCAGTTTGGTAACGGTAAGCTGAAATCAGAGAAGAAAAGAGAAGCTGAAATCGGTTTGGATTTAAGATTGATAGACAACAAGGTTAGCGTAGACTTCAGTTACTACAACAACAAAGTAAGTGATCAGATCCTCTACAGATCTATTGCAGGTTCTAACGGTGCTACCTCTATGCTGGTGAATGCTGGTGACATGTCTAACTATGGTTATGAAGCAGCGATCAGCGCTACTCCTATCGACCATAAAGACTTCCGCTGGAATACCCGTTTCAACTTTGCAGTTAACAGAAACAGACTGGATAAACTTACTGAAGGTCAGACTAGCCTGATCAGCAGAAGCCTGGATGGTGGTTATGCAATCATCCGTTCTGAAGTAGGAGATGCATTGGGTAACATCTATGTACACCCTAATACCACAGATGGTAAAGGTAACAAGGTAGTAGGTGATGACGGTCTGTATACAGTTGATAAAGGTTCGTATATTAAAGTTGGTAACCTGATGCCTAAAATTGTAGGTGGTTTCTCCAACACTGTTACTTATAAGAACTTTGCACTGGACTTCACACTGGATTACCGTTTCGGTGGCAACCTGATCTCTACTCCTACATATTACCAGATCGGTGCAGGTATGTTTAAATCTACACTGCAGTACAGAGATGCAGCTCATGGCGGTCTCGCTTATCATGTAGTGGGTGATGAAGCATCTCAGGATGTTACTAAATATACCTATGTAGCAGATCCTAATGGCCCACGTCATGATGGTCTGATCCTGCCTGGCGTAAAAGCTGATGGTAGTAAAAACGACAGGGTTATCTCTGCCGCTGACTATTACCTGAACAACTATAACTGGGAAACTGAAGGAGACTACTCCGCTGCTGTGTTAAAAAACAGTTATATCAAAGTACGTGAAATCGCGTTGACTTATTCTCTGCCACAGGTGTTTGCTAACAAGCTGCACTTCCAGGGCCTGCAATTTTCTCTCATAGGACGTAACCTGTTCTATGTTTATAAATCTCTGCCTTATGGTGTAGATCCTGAAGTTGCTGTTGGTTCTTCCTGGCTGGATCAGGGTATCGATGGTGGTACCGCAGGTCCTACAAGGAGCTTGGGTGCGAGCCTCCGTGCACGTTTCTAATATGGTGTAATTGTAAAAACGGATAAATAGAAATTAAATGAAAAGAATCTTCTTAAATATAACCCTCCTCTGTACGCTGGCAGGCATGTTCAGTTCCTGTTCAAAGAAGATAGAGGAGTCTTACCAGAATCCTGAGAAAATCTCTGATGGTTCCTTAAGTAAACTCTTAACAGGTATGTATCTGAACAAGAGGATACACCCTTCTTACTGGGATTACTATACCTTCATTATGCCAACGCTGTCTCTGTATACGCAGACTGTAGCAACCGGCCCTGGTAACCAGATGTACGTTGCGAACCCTGACTATGGTGAAAACCGTTGGGTGGATTTCTATGCAGGTTTTAAAGGTGACGATAACGACCTTAACTATAACGGTCCTGGTATACTCAGCAACTACCGTGAGATGCAGCTGACACTGGGTAAAATGTCAGCTGAACAGCAGCAGAAGAACCTGGTTTATCTGAAATGTGCTGAAGTACTGGTGTACGATCAGGCTGCACAGATGATTGATCTCTGGGGAGATATTCCTTTCTCTGAAGCTGGTGGTCTGAATACTCCCACCCGTTACATCCAGGATCCAGCATACGATGATGCTAAAACACTGTATTCTACTATCATCACTAATCTGAAAGCGCTGAACACTTACTTCGATACGGTAACGGTAGCAAGTGAGGTTAAATCTGAACTTACAGGTTCTGATATTCTGTTAAAAGGTGACCTGGTTGCATGGCAACGTTATGCAAACTCTCTGCGTCTGCGCCTGTTAATGCGTATTTCCAATGTAGATGAGGCAACTGCAAAAACAGAAGTAACTGCAATGCTGAGCGATGCGAATGCTTATCCATTAGTTACATCTAATGCACAGAACGTGCTGTTCAGAGAAAGCCCTACCGCTGTAAGAAGTGACCTGGCCGATGTATTCCGTGATTACTCTTTCGCGCCTGAATATCTGCTGAACACCGTAATGGTGAATAACGCAGACCCACGCGTAGAAGTGTTATGGGATGCTGATGATGAGAATGGTTTCAAAGGCTTCCCTTATAATGGTAGCGTTGGTGATATTGAAGACCAGAGACGTTTATATGCTGTATACGACACCGCTACTTTCATGTACAATGATAACATCCCTGGTGTGATCATGACAGCATCAGAAGTTAGCTTCCTGAAAGCTGAAGCAAATGAAAGATGGACTTTAGGTGATGCTGCTGCTGAATATACCAATGGTATCAAACAATCCATCGAGTTCTACTATGGTATTAATCAGTCAGCTATTAAGAAGCAGGGTGTTACCTTCACCCGTGCAGCACTGGCGTCTCCAGCCGGCACTGCTATTGATGCTTACCTGGCTAAACCAGCTATCGCTTATGCCGGTACTCAAACTGAAAAACTGCAGAAGATCTGGCTTCAGAAATGGGAACACTTCTTCGTATTGCAGACTAACCAGTCATGGGCTGAAGTTAGAAGAACAGACTATCCGGCGCTGCAGTTTGCAACTGTAAGCAATGCTACAGCTCCGAAACCTCCTGTACGTCTGTTGTATCCTAGCACTGAGAAACTTTACAATGCTGAAAACTATAGTAAAGTATCCGCGAAAGATACCCGCGACACCAAAATTTTCTGGGACGTTAAATAATCCCGGTTAAAATATCTCCTGATAAGGGCTGGCCATAGTGCCGGCCCTTATCATTTTATGACCGTTCCTTCCCGCCGATGATCACAATCAGGGGGAATTTTTATAATATATGGAATCAGTTTTTTACTTTAGTAAGGGAAATGAAGTATTATATCAACCATTGTCTATAGGTGATCATCTTTACAGATGACCTCGCGTTACCAATATTATCGCTATACTACTTCAGACAATTACCTGTTATTTAATTACAGCCATCAGTACTTTACTGATTTTATTCATCAGAGGATGTTCTCAAAAGGTATTATATCGCTTTGCTGCTATCTGGTGCTTTCTTTCTTTATATGCCACGTTTCTGCACAGCAGATCACCTGGTCGCAACACATTGCACCTATTATCCACCGAAACTGCACGCCCTGCCACAGGCAAGGGGAGGCAGCACCCTTTTCACTGCTCACGTATGAAGAAGTGGCCAAAAGAGCTTCCTTTATCAAACGGGTAACGGAAAGTCATTACATGCCACCATGGAAGCCAGATCCGCATTATGTAAAGTTCGCCAATGAGAGGAAATTGACAGAAGAAGAGATCAGGCTAATTGGTGAATGGGCGGAACACGGAATGCCGAGAGGAGAGAGTACAGACAAAGAAGCAACACCTTCTTATGTAAGCGGAACCCTGTTCAACCGCCAGCCGGACCTGGTGCTGAAAATGAAGTCATCCTATGTACTGAAGGGAGATAATGTGGAACGGTTCATCGTCTATAAAATGCCTTTTGAATTACCGGATTCTGTTGCTGTAGAAGCCATAGAGTTTACTTCAAATAACAGGAAAGTGATCCATCATGCGAACTATGAAATAGACGATGTGCCGGATGCAGACCTGTATAATACAGCAGACTATGTTGACAATACAGAGTCACATCTTGACTACTATCAGCAATATGTGAGTTACCGCAAGAAGATGAAATACTTCGGCGGATGGATCCCCGGCAGCAGTTATGAGTCTTACCCTGATGATATGGGCTGGATAATGCCTAAGCGGGGCGTAGTGTTGTTAACAGTGCATTATGCACCTGTAGGAAAAGATGAAGAAGTGATCAGTGGTGTACAGTTCTTTTTCAAAAAGAAACCGGTAAAGCGGCAGATAAAAGCGACTACATATGGTTCCGGTGGATTAGGGGAGAAGGATATCGAACCTTTCTTTTATATCCCTGCTAATGTTGAGAAGAGTTTTAAAGTAAATGTGAAGATAACAGAAACACAGTCGCTGATGTATGTATGGCCGCATATGCACCTGCTGGGTAAAACATTCAAAGCATATGCTGTGACGCCGGAGAAAGATACCATACGATTAGTGTCTATCCCACAATGGGATTTCAACTGGCAGGAAATATACTGGTTCCCTAAGCTGATAAAGATCCCGAAAGGAACAGTGCTCACTATCGAGGGCACATATGATAATACAGTGAACAACGCCTCCAATCCTTCTTTCCCGCCTCAGCTGGTATATGGCGCCATGCGAACGAAAGATGAAATGATGACGATGATCTTGATGACGATACCTTATGAAAATGGGGATGAGGAACGGGAGATAAAACGAAAGTAAGTAAAGAGGGCTCGCTTTAAGCGAGCCCTCTTTTTATATCAGATTCTTTATTTCATTCAGTTTCAGCAATGCCTCTACCGGCGTTAGCCTGTTAATATCCACATCTCCCAACATATCCCTGATCTGCTTAAAGGTATCACTATGCGCATCAAAGATGCTGAGCTGTACCTTCTGTGTTGGGCCTGCAATATCTTTCACGTGTTTATCCAGCGGAGCATCGATGTGTTTCTCCTCCAGGTGTGCCAGTACTTCATTGGCGCGTTGTATCAATTGTGGCGGCATACCGGCCATACGGGCCACATGAATACCGAAACTATGACGACTACCACCTGGCGCCAGTTTGCGGAGGAAGATCACTTTGTTGCCGGATTCCTTATTGGTGATATGGAAGTTTTTGATACGGCTATGCTTGTTCTCCAGTTCATTCAGTTCATGATAGTGTGTAGCGAACAATGTTTTAGGCCTGTGCTGCGTCATATCATGCAGGTATTCCACGATGCTCCAGGCAATGGAGATACCATCGTAAGTACTGGTACCACGACCTATTTCATCAAGGATAACGAGGCTGCGTGGCGTGATATTGTTGATGATGCTGGCCGTTTCATTCATTTCAACCATGAAGGTAGATTCACCACCACTCAGGTTATCGGAAGCGCCAACACGGGTGAATATCTTGTCTGTCAATCCTATTTCTGCCGCAGCTGCGGGTACGAAGCTACCCATGTGCGCCATCAGCGTGATCAACGCCGTCTGACGCAGCAGAGCGGATTTACCACTCATGTTAGGTCCCGTCAGGATGATGATCTGTTGCGCTTCTTTATCCAGCAATATGTCATTGGCCACATAACTTTCACCGGGAGGTAAGCCGCGTTCAATCACAGGGTGTCTGCCTTCACGGATGTCCAGGTGATAGCCTTCAGTAACATTCGGACGACGGTATTTATAGTGAATGGCGTTGTGCGCAAAACTCAGCAGACAGTCTATGCGCGCCAGCAGTTGTGCATTCTGCTGGATGGCGTGAATGTAAGGTTGCAATGCCTGTAGCAGTTCATCAAATAGCTGTGCTTCCAGCGCGAGGATCTTTTCTTCCGCGCCGACTATCTTTTCTTCATACTCCTTCAGTTCCGGCGTGATATAACGCTCGGCATTAGCCAGCGTCTGTTTGCGGATCCAGGTGTCTGGTACTTTGTTCTTATGCGCATTCGTTACTTCCAGGTAGTAGCCGAACACATTGTTGAAAGCCACTTTCAGGCTTGGAATGCCGGTAGCGTCTGATTCTGCCTGTTGAATGCGTAGCAGGTATTCCTTGCCGGAATGGGCAATGTTACGGAGATCGTCCAGGTCAGGATGAACGCCCTTTTGAATGACACCTCCCTTGCTGACGAGCACCGGCGGTGTTTCCATTACCTGCTCGAGTATACGACAGAGGATATCAGGACAGTGGTTCAGCTTTTCGCTGAGTTGTGTGAGGTAAGGATGGCCTGTTTCTGCCAATAGTTTCTTAACGCCTTCCACCTGCTGCAGTGCTTTGGCCAGGGACATTACTTCCCTCGGATTGATCTTCCGCAGCGGTATTTTGGATACGAGACGTTCCAGGTCGCCGGTCTGTTTCAGATGCGCCAACAGGTCCCTGGAAAGGTCTGACTGTTTAATAAAGAACTCCGTCACATCCAGTCGCTCGTTGATCTGGTTGATGTCCCGCAAGGGGAGTATCAGCCAGCGTTTCAGCAGCCTGGCGCCCATAGGAGTTACGGTGCTGTCCAGGGTAGCCAGCAGGGTATGGCCGTTTTCTACACTGCTGCCCAGCAGTTCCAGGTTACGGATCGTGAACCGGTCCATCCAGAGGAAGTCGTCCTGTTCTATCCGTTGCATGCCGGTGATGTGCTGCAGGTGCGGATGTTCGGTATCGCGCAGGTAGTGTAGCGCGGCGCCTGCGGCAATAATGGCGTCGGAAAGACTCTCCACACCAAAGCCTTTGAGACTGTGCGTTTCAAACTGTTTTAGCAGGATCTCCTGTGCATAGTTAGCCGTGAAGATCCACTCTTCCAGTGTATATGTATAGAATTTGGAACCGAATTGTTCCTTGAAATGTTTCTGTTGCTGACGGGCATAGAGGACTTCCGCAGGTTTGAAGCTCTGGAGGAGTTTATCCACATATTCCAGGCTACCTTGGGCAATGTAGAATTCCCCCGTGGAAATATCCAGGAAGGATACCCCTGTATTGTCTTTACCGAAATGTACTGCCGCCAGGAAGTTGTTGCTGGCGTTTTCGAGGATCTTGTCATTGACGGCCACACCGGGAGTTACCATTTCAGTCACCCCGCGTTTAACAATACCTTTTACTGTTTTGGGATCTTCCAGCTGGTCGCATACCGCTACACGGTAACCTGCTTTTACGAGCTTATGGAGATAAGTGTCCAGGGAATGATGTGGAAAACCTGCCAGGTCCTGCTGGGAGGCAGAACCATTTGCTCTTTTGGTGAGCACAATCCCCAATACTTTGGATGCAATGATCGCATCCTCATTAAAAGTTTCATAAAAATCTCCCACACGGAACAGCAGCACGGCATCCGGGTAACGGGCTTTAATAGCCTTATGCTGTTGCATGAGAGGGGTTTCTACTGATTTGCTTTTTGCCATTCGGCAAATATATAATAATGTCGGGACGTGTTGAAAGACAGATGTACACATACCGGTACACTATTCATTTTGTCGTACTTTTGCAAAATGCGAAAATTAAGCATGGATGAACTTGGCCGCAAAACGGTGGACCAGTTCAAGGCGGCAGATAAGACACCTTTGGTGCTGGTACTGGACAATGTACGCAGCATGCATAATGTAGGATCGGTATTCCGTACGGCAGATGGTTTCCTTTTACAGGGCATCGTTTTATGCGGATATACCCCCGTTCCCCCTCACCGTGATATTCAGAAAACTGCTTTAGGCGCCACAGAAACTGTTGAATGGCAGTACTTTCCCACTACAGTGGAGGCAGTAACGGCCCTCCGGGAGGCAGGGTATACGATTATGGCAATAGAGCAGGCGGTGAACAGTGTGATGCTGGATACCTTCGAGCCGGCAGCCGGCAAACCATTGGCGCTGGTATTCGGTAACGAGGTAACAGGTGTAGATGCGGATGTAATGAAACTGGTAGATGGCTGTATCGAAATACCGCAGTCAGGCATGAAACATTCATTAAATATCTCTGTGAGTACTGGTATTGTGGTTTGGGATATATTTGCAAAACTGAAAAAACAGGCAAAATGATTGTCACGATCAATAAATATCTTTCGCTGGTAAAATTCGCCCACACGATATTCGCCATGCCTTTCGCGCTGACAGGCTTTTTTATTGCTACCACCAAGACCGATCATACGTTCAGCTGGCAGTCTTTCGTACTGGTAATATTGTGTATGGTATTTGCCCGTAGTGCGGCGATGGCGTTTAACCGTTACCTGGATGCGGATATTGACAGAAAAAATCCCCGTACGGTGAACAGGGAGATCCCACGCGGTGTGATCACAGAGAAGAATGCGCTGACCTTTGTCATTGTGAATTGCCTGCTCTTCATCAGCTGCACCTGGTTTATCAACCTCTTATGTTTTATCCTGTCGCCCGTAGCCTTGCTGGTGGTGCTGGGATATAGCTATACCAAACGTTTCACGGCTTTGTGTCACCTGGTACTGGGATTGGGTTTATCCCTGGCGCCGGTAGGAGCTTACCTGGCGGTTACAGGTCACTTCGCGGTATTGCCGGTATTGTTATCCTGTTTGGTACTGTGCTGGGTGTCTGGTTTCGACATTATTTATTCTTTACAGGATGAAGATTTCGACCGTTCACTGTCCCTGAACTCTATTCCTGCCTGGCTGGGAAAAGCAGGCGCACTGCATTTCTCTGAAGTGCTGCACCTGGTAGCAGGTGTGCTGGCAATCATTATTGGTATTTATGGTGGCTTCCACTGGTTATATGCGATCGGTGCACTGGTATTTATTGTCATGCTGATCTCCCAGCACCTGCTGGTAAAACCCAATGATCTCAGCCGTGTCAACATAGCCTTTATGACTACAAATGGTATTGCCAGCGTGGTATTTGCCGTATTCGCCATTGCCGATATGTTTATCATCGGATAATTTGTTCATATGGCGCGCATCCTTGCAATAGACTACGGAAAAAAGAGAACAGGCCTTGCAGTAACAGACCCGCTGCAGATGATTGCCTCAGGTCTTACTACTGTGGCTACCCACGACCTGATCCCTTATCTCAAGAAATACCTGGCCGCTGAGGCGGTAGAATTGATATTGATAGGGGACCCAAAGAACCTTGACGGGGAAGCTACTGATGCTACCGCCCTTGTAGCAGAGTGTGTACGCATCCTCCAGAAGAATTTTCCTCAGATCCCGGTGAAGAAAGTGGACGAACGTTTCACCTCGAAAATTGCCTTCCGGTCCATGATAGACAGTGGCCTGAAAAAGAAGGACCGCCAGAATAAGGGACTGGTGGATGAGATCAGCGCTACGATCATCCTGCAGGAATATTTGCAGTATAAATAATTGAATTGTCAGGACTTAGCTATTTGTGGCGATGATTAATCTCCGCATTTCAATTCATGATGCCTATTTCCCGATTGATACTTACCTTTGCATTTTTGAAAATTTTTAGAAATGATTCTACCTATAGTTGCTTACGGTCATCCGGTACTACGGAAAATGTGTGAAGATATTACTCCTGATTACCCTCAGTTAGAGCAACTTATTGCCAATATGTGGGAAACCATGTATGGTTCCAGTGGAGTGGGACTGGCAGCGCCACAGATCAACAGGCCGATCCGTCTTTTTGTAGTAGATAGTGAGCAGATCATCAACAGTCTGGAAGAGGATGAGAAGAGCGAATATCCTGGCGATAATGGCGTGAAACAGGTATTTATCAATGCGCATATTGTAAGCACCGGCGGTGAGGAATGGCCTTACAACGAAGGATGCCTTAGTATCCCTAAGATCCGGGAAGATGTATATCGTCCGGAAACCGTGACCATCCGTTATGTAGATGAAAAATTCCAGCCACAGGAAAAGACTTTCACAGGCATTACTGCCCGCGTTATATTTCATGAGTACGACCATATTGATGGTAAACTATTCATCGATCACCTGAAGCCATTAAAGAGAAGGATGCTGAAAGGCAAACTGGACGATATCACCAAGGGTAAGATCAACGTAGATTACAAAATGATATTTCACAAATAAAATAAGTGAAAATTTTGTAATGTTAAAAATCCCTATTACTTTAGTGCCTGCAAACTAATACAATACATTGGGAGCAGCAGTCACATATACAGAATCCGAGTTGGTACTTGGCCTGAAGGCGAGGAACGAAAAACATTTCGGGTACTTATATGACCATTATTCCCCGGCTTTATACGGTATTGCCCTTAAAGTGGTCAATGACGAATCTGTTGCCGGTGATGTGCTGCAGGAAATCTTTCTCAAGATCTGGCGCAGCATTGAGCGCTATGACTCCGATAAAGGCCGCCTTTTCACCTGGATGGTGAATATTGCGCGGAATACTGCCATAGATACTCTCCGCTCAAAAGCCCATAAAATGGGGCAAAAAGCTACTGAATTAGGGAGCAACGGACTTGCATCAGACCAGCTGGCTATCCACCCTTCTGTGGACCATCTTGGCCTGGTAAAGGTGGTGGAACAGCTTAGCAAGGAACAACGTGTTATTATAGACCTGGCTTATTATAAAGGGTGCACGCAGGACGAAATTGCGAAGATATTGGATATCCCTTTGGGAACGGTGAAGACCAGGATGCGTAATGCGATCATACAATTGCGGAATATTTTAAAACAGATGTAAGCAAGTGGATGTTCAACGTTACATATCGTCCGGTATAATTGAGAATCACATCACGGGGTTACTTTCAGAATCAGAATCGCGTGAGGTGCTCAGTGCCATTCAGCAGCACCCCGAAGTAAAGGCAGCTGCCGATGCGCTGCAGGTGGACATGGAACGCTATATACAGTTATGGGCGGCCAAACCTCCCGCCGGTATCAAGCGCCAGTTAATGGACCGCCTGCACAAAAACGAAGCTGAAGACCCCATTACCGCTGAACCCGAAACCTTCACAGCAAATACCAACGACGATACATTCTCAGAAGATACAGGATCAGGTCTGGGCCTGAATTTATCCCAGCTCCAGATCTGGCAATACAGTGCCGCTGCGGCGATTGTACTGCTGCTGGGCAGTGTTGTAATGAACATTGTTACCTATGGCAACTCCGGTAACTATCAACAGCAGGTTGTTTCCCTCCAGGCTGATCAGGCCTCACTGCTGGCAGAGAGGGATGCGCTGAAAGAACAACTGGATTTTGCCCAGAAAGAAAACGGCGTCATGAAAGACCCTTCCTTCAAATGGGTACGTATGCCGGGTGTTGGTAAACATAGCGGTATCGTGGCCACCATCTGC
This sequence comes from Chitinophaga filiformis, assembly GCF_900102545.1. GTDB lineage: Bacteria > Bacteroidota > Bacteroidia > Chitinophagales > Chitinophagaceae > Chitinophaga > Chitinophaga filiformis. The sequence continues at coordinate 39,003 of NZ_FNBN01000003.1, forward strand.
TGGAATCCGCAATCTAAAGAAACATTTATTTTGGCGCAGGCATTGCCTGAACCTCCCGCCGACAAACAATATCAACTTTGGGCTATCGTAAATGGCAAACCCATCGATGCCGGCGTATTTGAGCTGGGCAGTAAAGCCCATACCGTACAGAAGGTAAAAGCGGTAGATAATGCCCAGGTTTTTGCCGTGACCCTTGAGAAGAAAGGTGGAAGCCCATCACCTACGTTGGAACAGATGTTTGTAGCCGGAAAAGTAGCTGGCTGATATCCCTTTAATTACCCTTCCTCACACTAGAGCGCTCATTATCAATTATTCCGTAATAATTGCTATCTTTCCTTTAATATTGCATTCCCATTAACCATATATCAGGACTTATTAGGATTGTAACAAAAAAGTTGTACCGGTAACAGTTGCAATCATACTGTAGCACCTGCAGCTAAATTGTGGAGCACACTGAAATGTATTTTTAACAAAATTTTTAACTGTTTTGGAATCCGCGTTTACATATACGGAATCTGAGCTGGTGCAGGGCCTCAAAGCCAAAGACCAGAAGGTGTTCGGCTACCTTTATGACCGTTATTCCCCCGCTTTGTACGGTGTAGCGCTGAAGGTGCTCAACGATGAAAGTAATGCGAATGACGTGCTGCAGGAAGTGTTCCTTAAAATTTGGCGTAATATCGACAGGTACGACGAAAGCAAGGGGCGTCTGTTTACCTGGATGCTTAATATTACCCGCAATTCCGCAATTGATACACTCCGCTCGAAGGCACATAAAATGGATCAGAAAATCCAAGACATTGGAGATGACGTACATTTATATACAGGTAATTTAACTGTACTCCCATCCGTTGACCATCTTGGACTTTCAAAAGTCCTTGAAAAATTAACCAAGGAACAACGAATCATCATCGACTTAGCGTACTATAAAGGGTGCACCCAGGAAGAGATATCCAAGGTGCTGGAGATTCCGTTGGGTACCGTAAAAACAAGGATGAGGAATGCAATTATTCAATTAAGGAATTTGTTAAAACTAGTATAAGAGTGGACGCATCACGTTTCATATCGTCCGGATTGATTGAAGCTTATGTAAGTGGACTAGCTACCTCCAATGAAGTTCAGGAGCTGGAACGCGGTATGAAGCAATATCCGGAAGTAGCAGCTGCAGTAGACGACTGCCAGCTGGATATGGAACAGTATGTTACGCTGCAAGCCAAAACACCGCCAACAGATCTCAAGCAACGCATTTTTCATATCATCATCAACGAAGAAGCTGCACGTGAAAGCGGCGCCTTCAGCGAAGAACAGGCTACCGACGAATTTCCCGAAACAAAAACATATGTAAACAGTGCCTGGCGCTGGATAGCAGCAGCTGCAATCATCCTCTTGCTCGGCAGCCTGTGGTATAACTATGTATTCTATGGACAGGCCAACGATTACAAAGGCCGCTATGAAGCATTACTCTCTACACATAATACGCTGGCAACACAGTCCGACGGTTACAAGACCCGCATTCAACAGATGGAACAATCCATCGACCTTATGAAGAATCCCGCTATGAAGGCGGTAAAGATGCCGGGCACCAAACCTTTTCCTTCTGCATTAGCCACTGTTTACTGGAACCAGCAGTCAAAGGAAGTGTTCGTCATGGTGAATAATCTTCCGGAACCAGCGGCCGACAAACAGTATCAGCTTTGGGCCATCGTGGATGGTAAACCAGTCGATATGGGCGTATTTGAAATGAGCAATCCGCACGAACTCTTCCAGAAGATGAAGTCTATAGACAACGCAGAAATGTTTGCCATTACCCTTGAGAAGAAAGGCGGAAGCGCCGTTCCTACACTTGACCAGATGTATGTGGCAGGAAAAGCCAGCTGAAATGCGTAAAATATATAATTTCGCAGGATGCGAAAACTCTGGATTTATACTATCACACTGTTTGTCTTTCAGCATACCTATGCACAGGATACCGCCAGATACAAAGGGATGACCATTAACCTGGATGAAGTGACCGTTGAAGCTAAACGTATCGGCTTTGATGTCAATAGCTTCATTAAAAGAGTGGAAGATGATACCACTTTTTACCGCGCCTTTAAGAACCTCCGTCTGCTGGGGTATACCGCCGACAATGATATCCGTATCTACAATAAACACAATGAAATTGAGGCTTCTCTCAAAAGCCAGACATTGCAAACCATGCAGGGCAGATGCCGTAGTATGAAAGTGCTTAGCCAGGATGTTACAGGCGATTTCTTCGACAAAAAAGGACAGTACAACTATTACACCGCCGAATTATATGGTAATCTCTTTTTTACCCAGGGCACCGTATGTGTGGACGCCAGTGGGGAAGAACCGGAAAGAGCGAAAGGAAGTATGGCCAGGCATAAAAACCAGCTGAAACAACTCATTTTCAATCCCGGTAAGCCTGTCAGGGGTGTCCCTATCGTAGGAGGTAAAGTGGCTATCTTTGATCCGGAAGTACAGCGATTGTACGACTTCTCTATTACGTCTGAGAATTATGGCAGCGTGCCCTGTTATGTATTTACTGCAAAGGCGAAACCCGGTCTCAATAGCCTCGACAGGGGAGACGTTGTGGTCAATGAGCTGATCACTTATTTTAATAAGGAGAATTTTGAAATAGTAGGCCGCATCTATTCCCTCTCTTACAAAACAATGGTCTTCGACTTCGATGTAAAGATGAATGTGCAGATGACCAAACAACAAGGCCTGCTCATCCCTGCGCTGGTCACTTACGACGGTACCTGGGATGTTCCATTCAAGAAGAGAGAAACTGCGAAGTTTATCGCGAAGTTCCACAGCTTCACGGAATAAGCCGGACAAAAAACTATTCATACCAGTAATAAAAAAAGAGAGGCTTCACACTGAAGCCTCTCTTTTTTTATGTAAGATTTTTAGTAGATCACTGTTACTGAACCTGTCTTCTTCACTTTCTCTCCCGTCGCAACTATCTTATAATCCATTACCCATACATATGTTCCAACCGGTACTCTTCCTTTGTCCCAGGTGCCTTTCCATCCGACTCCCGGGTCTGTCGTGTAATAGATTCGTTGGCCCCATCGGTTAAAGAGCACCAGCTCAAAGTCGGAAATAGCACATCGGAATTTCGGTCGGAAGTAGTCATTCAAACCGTCCGCATTGGGTGTGAAGGCCGTCGGTAAATACACCTGGCAACCACATTCCTGGAAGGTGATATCCACCTCGTCTATCGACTGTCCGCAGCTATTCGTCGCCACGATGGCATAATGTCCTGCCTGCGTGACCGGGAAGAGCGGCAGTGAAGAGCTGTCCTGCCATTTATATTGCATACCGGCTCCGTCAGGGTGGAGGTTGTAAACCTCGCCTATACATAACAGGGTGTCCGGTCCTAAATTTGTTCGTAATGTATCTTCAAACTGTACATGGATGGTATCGCTATCTATGCAACGTCCCACTTTCGCCTCCACCCAATAATACCCTGTTTGCCGTACATAGTAGGTGGCCTGTTTGGAAGTATCCTGCCAGCGGTAGGAGGCAGTTCCGAAGTCGGCTTTCAACACCAGCGTTTCACCTTTACAGACCACTGTATCGTTACCAAGATCCAGATTTTCATCCGGTTTGTAACGGATCAGGATTGTATCGAGGACCTCGCAGGTGTTGTTGATATTCACAAAGACCCAAAGGTCCCATCGACTTCGTATCGTGGTCGTGGGGGTAGTAGCCCTGTTACTCCAGCGGTAGGCAGTAGCTCCGGGTGTGGTTGCATCAAGCGTGATGGATTCTCCCGGACATAAGATGGTATCTCTTCCCAGAGAGAACGGATGCTGCTGGCCGGCAAACGCGATATAGATTGTATCACGGTAGATACCACAACCTTTTGCATCGGCGACAACAATGTATGGCGTTGATGGCATTGCTACATCACTGTGTACAATGATGTTAGGAGTGGTATCGCCGGTGTTCCAGAGATAGGTACAGTTCTGGGCAGTAGCATCCAGTTCCAGTGTTTCACCTAAACAGAGTATCAGGCTGCTGTCGCCCAGGTCGAGTTGCGGCACAGGTGTATAGAACACGTTGACTGAATCTGCTATCGGACAACCATTGATCTTCACTTTGTAGGTACCCATCGTATCTACCAGGATACTTTGATTAGTAGATCCGTCCTGCCACTCATAGGTCGCTCCGGCCACTGTGGGCGCTGTGAGTGTAATGGTAGTACTGTCACAGATGGTCTGGTCTGTAGGTCCAAAATCATAAATAACAGGAGCTACGATTGTCAGGTTGGTAGAGGTGGTTTCAGGAACGCCTGCTCTGTAGGCAATCAGTTGCACTGTGTAGGTGGCAAGAGTATTGTAAAGGTGTGCGCCTTTTATCCTCCGGGAAGTATCCGCAGCACCTGAGGCAGGATCTCCAAAGTACCAACGTACAGAATCAATCCCTGCAAGGTCCGCCTGAGCAATTTCAAATCTAACACTATCATTCTGGCAGGTTGTTGAATACGTAAATTGTGTCTGTGCCTGGGCGCTATAGGCTCCCAGCATGGTTGTTATAACCGCGATTAATAATAGATATAGGCTTCTCATGGAGGGACATGGGTAAGGTGCTAAATTAATCGAAAAATTGATATGTTTTTATTTTTTAATGAGATTTAATCCTCGAGAGGTCTGGCACTTACATATCGCCTCCATTTTTCCAGCACGGCCTTAAAATCTTCGGGTAACGGACTCTCAAAGTGCATAGGTTTCCTGGTACGTGGATGTATGAAACCCAATGTTTTCGCATGCAGGGCATGGCGAGGCATGATTTCGAAGCAGTTTTCCACAAACTGCTTGTATTTGGCAAAGACGGTCCCCTTCAGGATGCGGTCTCCCCCGTAAGTATCGTCGTTGAATAGGGAATGCCCGATGTGCTGCATGTGTACCCTGATCTGGTGGGTACGTCCTGTTTCCAGCCGGCATTCAATGAGTGTCACATAGTTATAACGTTCCAGCACCTTGTAATGGGTGATGGCTTCCTTACCATATTCTCCATCCGGATAGGCATCCATGATCTTGCGGAAACGCTGGTGACGTCCTACGTGGGCCTCGATGGTTCCCTCATCTTCTTCAAAATCACCCCATACGAGGGCCATATAACGGCGTTGAACGGTATGGTCGAAGAACTGTTTGGCCAGGTCATTCATTGCCTTGTCCGACTTGGCAACAACGAGTAATCCACTTGTATTCTTGTCAATACGGTGTACCAGTCCGAAGCGGGGAATAGCTGGTTCGGGTACCGGTGTGGTGGTACGATCGCCCAGATACCAGGCCAGTCCGTTCACCAGGGTCCCGGTATAATTACCGCAGCCTGGATGGACTACCATTCCTGGTAACTTGTTGATTATCATTAAATCTTCATCCTCATAAACGATGTCCAGCGGGATCTCCTCAGGAATCACTTCCGTATTCTCCGGGTTTTTATTGGAAAAAACCACAATACGGTCGTGCGCCTTCACCTTATAGTTGGACTTCACCGGTTTATCATTGACGATGACCATGCCATTGTCACAGGCCTGCTGGATTTTGTTACGGGTAGCCCCTTCCACCCGGTTCATCAGGAACTTGTCCACCCGTAGTGGTTCCTGTCCCTTGTCCGCCACAATATTTACCCGTTCGTACAGCTCCTCGCTGCCTTCACCATTTTCCAGTTCATCTTCAAGCTCAATCAGTTCTTCCGCCATGAGGATTCAAAATTTTTGCAAAGGTAAGGATTGCTGGTCGCATGTCCACAGGTTGGGACAGGATATGGTTTGTCCCGGTCCTGATTCCGTCTTTTTTTAGCTCTGAATCCGTTCTATGTAGCATTCGTTTTCTATATCTCCATATCGCTATACCGTCATCTGGATATCACTTTACCGGCATATGTATATCCCTTCGATATAGAGATGTCGGTGAAATGATATGGAAATGCCGGTAAAGTGATATGGACGATTCGAAGAAAGATGCTACAATGAAGCATTCCTGATGGGCATTTTTGACGAATCGTTTGGCCCAGGGAGAAAGACGATATATTTCAAGAGATAGGCTATGGGAGGGAATTTTAACTGGTGATGTTAGAATCTGGGTTGTTTCCACAGTTGGAATACGCTGTTCCTGGCGGAGCGCAGCAGGGGCGAAGTCAGCGTAACCGTGATGAACTAATTCCGTACTTTTGTGCCTGCAATATGAACAAGAAGATCCACACGAACGACCTGGGAATCATTGATTATCAGAAGGCCTGGGATTACCAGGAGCAGCTTTTACAGGAGAATGTACGTATCAAGCAGGCATTGGCAAAAGGGGAGATACCGCCTGGTCAGGCAAAGGAAACGACCCATTACCTGTTGTTCTGCGGGCACCCGCATATTTACACCCTGGGGAAGAGCGGCCATATGGAGAACCTGTTGCTGGATGATCATCAGCTGCAGGACAAAGGTATCAGCTTTGCAAACACTAACCGGGGGGGAGACATCACCTATCATGGGCCTGGCCAGGTAGTAGGATATCCCATCCTGGACCTGGAACATTTCTTTACCGATATTGGCAAATACCTGCGTTTCCTGGAGGAAGTGATCATCCGTACGCTGGCAGATTATGGCGTTAAGGGCGATCGCTCACCGGGTGAAACCGGCGTATGGCTGGACCCTCATGATCCCGCCCGTGCCCGTAAGATCTGCGCTATGGGCGTACGCTGCAGCCGCTGGGTAACCATGCACGGCTTTGCCCTGAATGTAAACACCGATCTGAACTATTTTGGCAATATTGTACCCTGTGGCATCTCGGACAAGAAGGTAGCTTCCCTGCATGAAGAGTTAGGGCGCGAAGTGCCTGAAGCCGAGGTAAAGGCCAAAATAAGCAAATACTTCGCAGAAGTGTTTGAAGCTGAAATGATTATGGACTGAGGGTAAAAACAAAGGACAGAGAATGTATCTGCATTCCTGCCCTTAGTATAAAGAAGTAAATTGTTTGCAATCAATTAATTACGGCTGATATCAGCAGATCAGTTCCGGTAATTCAGCGGAATGAACAGGTTCCATTTCTCATAAGGTTTACCATTCTGTAAAATCTCGAAGTTGAACCAGCCTGCGTGCAGGAAGATGGCTTTCTCGAGTATCAGGAATGGCTCTTTTACCTCATCGATCTCAAACAGGAAGGACCCGTCGGGTTCGAAGAATTTTACACTGTATTTTTTATCAGGAGCATCCGGTAGTTTAATGTTTACATTCCCATCAGCGGTGGTGTAAACATAGTTGGATGGATGCCATACTATTTTTTCTTCTTTAGGAGGTGCATTTTTCTCTTTTGTAGTTGAATTAGGATTAGTATTCACACCAGCCTCTTTAGCGGCTGCAATCGCCTCTTTTACATCAGCCAGCTGTAATTTCTTGCTGCCGTCAATAGTACTATCCGGAATAGCCAATACGATATTCGAGTAAAGGTAGCGCCCGTTATTGAACTGAACGAACAGGCGGTAGTAGTTGGAACCAGGCAAAGGTTTGACGTCCTGGTAATTAATCCTGAGTTCGTTCGGATTACTCACAAGACCAATTGTACTAAAGTTCAGCACACTATCCAGGGAGCGCTGTACCCCGATAAATTTTACATCCCTGAAACCAGACAGGAGCTCAAGCTGGATCTTGCCTGTTTTAATCAGTGCAGAGAAGTTTGGAAATACTGGTGGCGTTGTGGTAGTCTGTGCCTTGACTGAAAATCCTGACGTTATAAAGACTGCAAAAAATACTGCGAATAGAATAGTACGCGACAACTGCTTCATAGATGCTAATTCCTGTAACCATACTTCCCAATGCCTTCAGTTTTCACAAAAAACACTGGTTTTCCTCTTAAGTTGGCAAAAATAATGAATAGACGACTGAAAATAGTGAACGGCGTAAATATAAACAATTCCACTATATGGAGATAGTGTACCAAAGTGCTATTAACAAAGCTTTTAACAAATGAAAGAAGAGCCCGGAAGCAAAATGATGCCTATCCATACTATCCAAACACTATCCCAACGTCTGCCAGTTTCAACATACGTTGTTTTACCTGTTCATGTATACCGGCAATCATGCGTCCTCTGTTCGCCAATACATACTATCCCAATACTATCCTGAACTTATTATTCCTCAGCTGCAGGAACATCTAAACTGCGTGATAAGCTTCCTCCCTTATTCTGGACAAACACCTGATTGAACTGTGCTGATCTCGGGATGCTGAACAGCATAACTCTCTTCTGCGGCGCCGGTGCTCCGAAAACAGGGCCTTCGTCTGCAAGCAGATAAAAGGGAATGGTAAGCTTACAGTTCTCTGTGTAAGCACTATCTATGGTGAGCTTTGTACTTATGTCAATCCATTCATTAGGATAACTGGGGTTGGGCGTTCTGTTATCGACAAGAATGGCGACCAGCCAGTTATCTTTGAAATTTAAGGACGGAGGAGTACTGTCAGCCGGAATGGGAGGCCTCATAAGATACTGATCGAATTCTTCCTTCGTATTGAACGACTCAATATTCAGCAGCAGCGTGAGTTCTTTTCCTGGTTTCAGCTCATATCCTTTAACGGTATCCAGTGTGAAACTATGCTTGCTGGAATCTGTACATACAACAGGCGTTCTGGTCTTTGCTTTCTTCTGCTGGCCGGAACCGCATGCATACAGACTGAATACTGAAAATAATAAGGGTAAAAGGGATCTGCGAAATAATATCATAGGTCGGGATGCAGTTTGTGAAAGCAAGATACGCAGAATATAAAATACACAGAATACCGATATCAGGTAGCAGCACTGTTTACAGGAATAGGATTACCCTGCAAACCTCCAGTATGAATGAGCAATACATTACTACCAGCAGGATACACACCATCCAGCACATCCTGTCTGAAACCCATCAATAATTTCCCCGTATACACTATATCCAGGGGGATCTGTGTCTCCTCATAAAACTGCCGGATGAACTCCGTTAATGCAGGAGTCACCTTTGCATATCCACCACCATGATGCTGATGCAGCAATTGCCAGTGGGGCAGGGGAGCAGAAGCCAATAATAATTGTATCTCTTGTTCCAGGTAAGCGGCACCTTTGAGCACCACATAACCACGTATTTCCTGTTGCAGCGCCGCACTGTTGATAAGGCCAGCCAGCGTAGTACCTGTACCTACCGCACATGCAATATGTGTAAAGGAAGGATCATTCACCAGTGAAAGGATCTCTTCGCATCCCTTTGCTCCCAGCGCATTATTACCACCTTCAGGCACCACATAAGCATCCCGATAAAGTGCTTGCCAGTCAGTCTCATTCTTAAGACGGTAAGCCTCTCTACTAATAAAACGTAACTCCATTCCCTTTAATGAAGCCTCCTGCAACGTATGACTTAACACCGGCGGTTGTTCTCCCCTGATAACACCGGTACAGGCAATGCCAGCAAGTTTACATGCAGCAGCAGTAGCAGCAATATGATTAGAATAAGCGCCTCCAAAAGTAAGTATCCGTGTCTTCCGCTCTGTAAAAGCCGCCTCAAGATTATAACGCAGTTTAAACCACTTATTGCCCGACACCTCGGGATGCAGCAGATCCAGACGCAGCACTGAAGCCCGTATGTTATCCGGCAGCCATGAAGGAGAAATGGTTTGCAGTATAATGTTGTTATAGTCGAATTGTATGTTCATTTAAAGGCAAAAAAACTAGAAAACGAAAACCAGAAACCGGACCCCTCGCCACCACTCAAAACTCAGGAAGAGCAACGGTTTTAGGTGGAGACCTAAGGGCCTTAGCCCTTGGAGCCTGATACGATCAGAAATCACTGCCCCGTATACAACACCTCCGCCGGATTCAGCTTCTCCCGATCTCTATAAATCCCCGCATCCAACCAAGCTCCGCTCCCAACATTAAAGTACTGTACTCTGATCTTGTGCAATCCTTTCCGCAAAGGTAAGAACCCGCTCCTGTCCTGCAGGTCATGCTGCCCATCATTATCCACCACAACCTGATCATCCACATAAAACACCGCCCCATCATCACTATTCAGATGAAACTCATACAAATCATCCGCAGGTATTTTAACATACCCGTTAAAGGTAACACCACCATTCTTCAACGACAAAGGACGGATATCTATAGCCGGTAACACCCCGGAACTATCGCCGGTAACCGGCAACTGACGGGCATTTACAAACGTATCACTAACACGTGAAAACTGTACCCCTTTCTTCCCCGGCTTAACAGTCAACGCAGGCAGATAAGGCTTACGTACATAAGTAGCACTATACAGAGGACTGATACGTCCCGAAGGCAACACTACAATACACTGCACAAGCGAACTACCATTCTCGGGAACAGCAAGCATAAAGGGCTGTGTATATACTTTGCTCTGTTTACCTGGTTGCGTGCCATCAGTAGTATAGTAGATAAAACTACCCTTCACAGGAGGTTTCAAAGTTACCGTCACAGTAGGAGTAGTCACTACCTTACTCTCGAGTCCCACTGGCTCCGGAATACGGAAATTAACGCCTGCACTATTGAGTCGCGCCAGTTCCAGCGGTAATTTACGCATGAAACGAAGGTAGTTCTTCTTACCTGGCTGTGACCATGCAATTTCCGACAAAGCCAATGCCCGCGGCCATGTCATGTAGTCCAGCATCTGCTGATCAGGAATAAACTCTGTCCATATATTGGCCTGCACACCTTTGATGTACTGCCGTTCAGCAGGCGTCAAGGAACCCGGTAAAGGCTCGTAGTTATAGACAGTTTTAAGCGGAAGATACGCAGCTGCATTGAGTGGTTCAGTAGCAGGCTGGCCCTGTGTATAATCGAAGTATAGATAAGTATTCGGCGTCATGATCACATCATGTTGTTGTCTGGCAGCAGCAATACCACCTTCTTCACCACGCCAGCTCATAACAGTAGCATTAGGGGCAAGACCGCCTTCCAGTATCTCATCCCATCCGATGATACTCCTACCTTTGCTGTTCACAAATTTCTCCATACGGTTGATGAAATAACTCTGCAATGCATGTTCATCTTTCAATCCCAGCTTCTTAATCAGCTGCTGCACTTCAGCAGATTCTTTCCAACGATCCTTGAGACATTCATCACCACCGATGTGAATGTACTTAGAAGGAAAGAGATCCATTACTTCTGTCAGTACATCCTGCAGGAAAGTAAACACTGAATCATTCGCAGGATTTAATACATCTTTCGAAATGCCCCATGTAGTACGTACTTCATAAGGACCACCGGTATTACCAAACTGTGGATAAGCCGCCAGTACCGCCTGAGAATGTCCCGGCATTTCTATTTCAGGAATGATAGTGATATTTCTTTCAGCTGCATATTTTACAATATCGCGCACTTCATCCTGTGTATAATAGCCGCCGTAAGGCTTACCATCATAAGTAGTACTGCGACGGTGATGCCCTACGATCGTTTCTTTTCTGACAGCGGCAATTTCCTGCAGGCGCGGATACTTTTTGATCTCAATACGCCAGCCCTGGTCTTCTGTAAGATGCCAGTGGAAGCGGTTGAATTTATACTGCACCAGCATGTCAATGAACTGCTTGACAGCAGCAGGAGGGAAGAAGTGCCGGCCCACATCCAGCATCATCCCACGATAGGCAAACCGGGGATGATCCTGGATCCTGACACCGGGTAAATGAATCGCGGCATGAGCTGATGGAATCCCTTTATTCAAAGGGAATAACTGCATTAAGGTTTGCAAACCATACAACAATCCACCGGCATCGCCCTGCAGATAAACGCGGCCGGTATTCACTTCCAGTATATAACCATCTGTTTTACCAGTACTGGCTTCCACCAGTACGATCAGCGGGTATGTGGCCTCTACAGGCTCTTTTGAATACCCGTTTGCAGGCAGTTTAAAATTATAATTGCGTTGCAGAAAATCATTCAGAAAACCAGCTACTTTACCCGCTGCCTGACTGCTGTAATGTATTTCCGCTCTTTCATTCAGTACAAAGCTTCCGGGCATGGAGTTGAGCAACACCGGTTCAGGAATGATGGTGACATCGCCTGTTTTCAGCTGTGCCATTCCGTTAAGGAAGCAGAGTGCCATGAGCGTCGACAAGAATAATTTTTTCATATGGATAGTGATTAGTATGATTATTCCTTATTCATTCGTCAGAAATCCACCTTTCCCGCGATATAACTTCACAGGGCCATCCAGTTCTACTGCAAGTACGGTCATGTATTTATCCTGTACGGCAGCGGGAACGTCAATGTACACCAGTCCGGGTACTGCGCTCCAGGATATTTTACCTACAATTTTGTGTGTAAGCGCTTGTCCGTTACCCACTACGCTGATCTTCTGAATATTGTTGATCAGTCCTTTAACCATTACCTGTCCGCTTACATTACCGGGCAGGAAGAGGTATAAGGTACTGGAATCTTTTGATAAAGTGGTAGGCCCGTAGAAGTGTCCTGCCGGGATACCCGCTACGGTATTGAAGACAGCAGGCGCGTGTTTTTTATTCCATGCTCCTAGTTCTTTCAGTACCGTCACTTCCTCTGCAGGAATTGTTCCATCTTCTGCCGGACCGATATCCAACAGCATATTACCGCCATTGCTGATAGCATCTGCAAAGATGGTAATGACTTCATAAGGCGTCTTGTAATTGGTGTCGTCGGGGTGATAGCCCCAGTTGTTGTTGATGGTCATACAAAGCTCCCACCATTTGAAGTTAGGACGGGAAACAGGGAAGTTCTGTTCCGGTGTATCATAGTCGCCATATCCCTGTAAACGGCCATTGATGATAGTCAGGGGATTATGGTCTGTAAGCATCTTTCTCATTTTTACAGCCTCCCATTCTTCGGCACTATGTTCCCAGTCGCCATCAAACCACCACAGATCAGGATTATACTGCTGCATTACTTCTTTTAGTTGTCCTTCGTAGTAGTTCAGGAAGCGTTGCCAGCGGGCAGGATCTTTTTGAGCATTATAGCGGCTGCTATCTTTGAGGAATTGCGGATAATCTGCATAACTCCAGTCGATCAGGGAAAAATAAGCGCCGGCTTTAATCCCTTGTTGCCGTAATGCCGTATATAGTGGGGTGAGTACATCGCGTTTGGCAGGCGTGCTGTTTGCCATATCCAGCTTACTTAGTTTAGTATCCCATAAAGCCACGCCATCGTGATGCTTGGTAGTGACAACGGCATAGCGGGCGCCGGATTCTTTGATCAGGGCGGCCCATTCTTCGGGATGGTAATGCCGGGCGGTAAAGCCTTTCAGCTGTTGCATGTAGTCGGCATAGGTTATCTTTTTGTTGTAAAATGACCAGGATTCATCTACACCTTTAACGGAATAGATACCCCAGTGAATGAAAATGCCCAGTTTTGCGTCGGCAAACCATTGCATCTTGTCCTGAATAGCTGCTGGCTGAATGTGTTGCTGGGCGTTGGCGGATTGGAATAGTGAAAGAGTCAGTACTGCTGACGATAGGAATCGTTTCATTTCTCGTTTACATGAATTAATTACATAATAAGCTGGTTTCCTCCGGTTGGTACGGGATTTGTTGTCATGTGGCCCATCAGGCGTAACAGTATGATAACAAAAAGAAGACGTGAAAATAGTTTTAATCATTAAATTTATCGCCAGGAAATTCATCCAAAATATGAAAACACAAAAAACAAGTCTATAAATGCAACCAACTTTATTGATCCTAGCTGCAGGAATGGCTAGCCGTTATGGCAGTCTGAAACAAATACAGCAGTTCGGCCCCAGCGGTGAAACAATTGTTGATTACTCCATCTATGATGCTATCCGTGCTGGTTTCGGCAAGGTAGTATTCATTATCCGCAAGGATTTTGAAAAAGAATTCAAAGAGATCTTTGAACCAAAACTGAAGGGACGCATAGCTACGGATTATGTTTACCAGGAAATGGATGCATTTCTGAATGGTTATCCTATGCCGGCAGACCGCGCCAAACCATGGGGGACAGCACACGCGGTATTATGCGCGAAAGACGCTATCAAAGAACCTTTCGCTGTAATTAATGCGGATGATTTCTATGGTCGTGATTCTTTTGAAAAAGCAGCCGCTTTCCTGAAAGATGCTGCAAAACCTGATGTGTACAGCGTTATCGGGTACCAGCTGAGCAAAACTATCAGTGAGCATGGTTCCGTATCCCGCGGTGTATGCGCTGCTGACAGCGAGAGCAATCTGGCTGCCATCAACGAAAGAACTAAGGTTTACAAAGACGGCGATCAGATCGTGTATGAAGATGCTGACGGCGGCAAACATCCAATGCCTGCTGACACCCCGGTTTCCATGAACTTCTGGGGCTTCCATCCTTCAGTATTTGATCTGAGCCAGGGCCTGTTCAAAGACTTCTTAAAGAAAGATGGCGACAAGCCGAAGTCAGAATTCTTCATCCCTATCGTAGTGGATCATTTCATTAAGAACAAACTGGGCGTGGTAAACGTCATTCCTACAGGAGCACAGTGGTTCGGTGTAACCTATAAGGAAGACGCCCCGGGCGTACAGGAAAGTCTCACTGCACTCGTACAGAGTGGGGAATATCCTGACAATCTTTGGAAATAGAGCCTGAAGAATTGTAATATTTTTACTATTTGTGTGGATTTTGGCTAAAGAAACTGCCTTTTATTTAAATATCTTCAAAAAGCGCTGGTTTGTTTGCGAAATGACTAAATCTTTTGGATTGTATTGTTTTTTAGTTTAACGACCAATACATTTGTAGAAGCAAAATAAAAAAGGTACCTCCATGTGGGTAAATAAAGACAACAATAAGATCAATCACATCGTAGCTCAGCTGAATTGGGCTATCACGCTAGTCGTGGTTGTCGTTGTCATTATTAGCCACCAATATGGAGGATAGGTAATCGTGCACAATCACTAAAAATAACAACGCCTTCCTCCACACGAGGAAGGCGTTTTTTTACGCCCATAAATGAATAATGAATCCAAAATCGATTTCTAATATCTGAATTATGTATAGCTATTACAACGAGAACACCATTCTTTACGTTAACGGGGAGTATAAGAAAGCCACCGCGGCCACTATCGACCTTTACGGTCAGTCATTGCATTACGGGTATGCAGTATTTGAGGGTATCCGTGCATACAAAACAGCTGAAGGAAAAGTGAAGATATTCAAAGCGAAAGAACACTTTGACAGATTCAAACGTTCCTGCGAACTGATACACATGCCCTATCCGTTCAACAATGATGAGCTGATCGCCGCATGCTACAAGGTGCTGGAAATGAACAATATGGAAGAGGCGTACATTCGTCCGCTCGCTTTCTGCCCTCCGAACATGACCCTGAAAGCAGCATCTGAAACCCATGTATTGATCTGCGCATGGGAGTGGGGTGCTTATTTAGGTGAAAAACTGCTGCGTGTGATGACCTCATCTTACCAGCGTCCAAATCCAAAAGCATTTAAGATCGAATCAAAGACTGCCGGTCTTTATGTAAACTCGATCCTGGCTTCGCAGGAAGCAAAGGAAAACGGTTACGACGAAGCACTGCTGCTGGACATGAACGGCAATGTAGCTGAAGGTCCGGGTGCCAACCTGTTCTTCGAAAAAGACGGTAAGATCTTCACACCGCCGCCAGGCAACATCCTGCCAGGTATTACCCGTGCTACAGTAATTGAACTGTGTCATGAACTGGGTATTCCGCTGGAAGAGAAGCTTTTCACTGTAGATGAACTGAAAACTGCTGATTGCGTATTCTATTGCGGTACTGCAGCAGAAGTAGTAGGATGGGATTCTCTTGATGGCCAGGGCTTTAAGAAACCATGGGCTACATCTCTGGGTAAACTGCTACAACAGGCTTACAAAGCCAGAGTGCTCGAAAAAGAATTCGATCGCGCCGCTGTTCCAGTCGCATAAGCCACTGGTTCAGTGTACAGATATTCATGAAAACTCGTGCTGATTCAGGTATTAAGCTCTATATCACCATACCTGGGAATGATACATTATTATTTGAAACTGATAGTATTGTATCCCACTCAATCAGATAGCTACGCAAAGCATCCCGCTTTGTACCAAAAACAAAGCGGGATGCTCTTTATAAACACTTCGTACAGGCCTCCTGTTTTCCTCCCGCAAGGCATTTTTAATAAGTTGGAATTTGGATTTTTAGGGGTACGTTATCCAGTACCATAGCGGGTTTGGACATAAAACGAAGAGATTTGAATACCGGCTAACCGGACAGTAATTGGTTTGGAACTTGGCTTTTATCACTGCTATTTTGTACTACTTTAAATAGCAACCGGAAATAACAAACAGATGGAATTGAATAAATATAGCAAGACGCTCACCCAGGACCCTACACAGCCAGCCGCACAGGCGCAGCTGTATGGAATAGGTTTAACGGAAGAAGACCTGAAAAAAGCGCAGGTAGGCGTGGCCAGTATGGGCTATGACGGTAACACCTGTAACATGCACCTCAATGACCTCGCTCAGCAGGTCAAAAAAGGCGTCTGGGCTAATGACCTCGTCGGACTCACTTTCCATACCATCGGCGTCAGCGACGGTATGAGTAATGGTACACCAGGTATGCGTTATTCACTGGTCAGCCGCGATCTGATTGCTGATTCCATCGAAACTGTTTGTGGTGCACAATATTATGATGCACTGATCACCGTACCAGGCTGCGATAAGAACATGCCTGGCTCCCTGATGGCAATGGGCCGCCTGAACCGTCCTTCCATCATGGTTTACGGTGGTACTATCGCTCCCGGTAAATATAAAGGACAGGATCTCAACATCATCTCCGCTTTTGAAGCACTGGGCCAGAAGATGGCAGGTCAGCTGAATGAAGAGGATTTCAAAGGAATTGTACAGCATTCCTGCCCCGGCGCTGGCGCCTGTGGCGGTATGTATACGGCTAATACCATGTCATCAGCTATTGAGGCACTGGGTATGAGCCTTCCCTATAGTTCTTCCAGCCCTGCACTGAGCAAGGAAAAACAACAGGAATGTCTGGAAGCAGGTAAATATATCCGCCTGTTGCTGGAAAAAGATATTAAGCCTACCGATATCATGACCTTTGAGGCATTTGAAAATGCCGCTACGGTTGTGATGGCGCTGGGTGGTAGTACCAATGCGGTATTACACTTCATCGCCATAGCAAAATCAGTAGGTGTGAAATTCACTTTGCAGGATTTCCAGCGTATCAGTGACAAAACGCCGCTGATTGCTGACCTGAAACCAAGTGGTAAGTACCTGATGGAAGACCTGCACAACATTGGTGGTGTTCCCCTGGTAATGAAATATTTGCTGAAACAAGGTTACCTGCACGGACATTGCCTGACCGTAACCGGCAAGACCCTGGCAGAGAACCTGGAAAGTGTTCCTGATCTGGATTTCGAATCACAGGACATTATCGTTCCTACAGAGAAGCCTTTGAAAGCTACCGGTCACATACAGATGCTGTATGGCAACCTGGCAGAACAGGGCTCTGTAGCAAAAATAACCGGTAAGGAAGGCCTTAGCTTCCGCGGACCTGCACGTGTGTTTGACGGTGAGTTTGAACTGATAGCAGGTATCCAGAGCGGCCGTGTGCAGAAAGGAGATGTGGTGGTAATCAGGCAGGTAGGCCCTAAAGGCGCTCCTGGTATGCCAGAAATGCTGAAGCCAACATCCGCTATCATGGGTGTGGGACTTGGTAAGAGCGTGGCGCTGATCACAGACGGACGTTTTTCCGGTGGTACACACGGTTTTGTGGTAGGTCATATCACACCGGAAGCCTATGAAGGTGGTACCATCGCGCTGGTAAAAGACAATGATATTATCGAAATAGATGCCGAAAAGAATACGATCAATGTGGAAGTGAGTGCGGAAGAACTGGCAGCCCGTAAGGCGCAGTGGGTAAGACCTGCATTGAAAGCATCCAACGGTATATTATTAAAATACGCAAAACTCGTTTCAAATGCAACAGAAGGATGTGTTACCGATGAAGCCTGAGCCGGCTGAGAAGCGGGCAGCAACAACTGCTCCCCTTAATATCACTGGTTCTGAGGCAGTGATCCGCTCGCTGATTGCAGAAGGTGTAGAAACCATTTTCGGCTATCCGGGAGGCGCTATTATGCCCATTTATGATGCCCTGTACGATTTTCAGGATAAAGTCCATCATATATTGGTCCGTCACGAACAAGGTGCTACGCATGCCGCGCAAGGCTATGCACGCACTTCCGGCAGAACCGGAGTGGTCTTCGCTACTTCCGGTCCCGGTGCTACCAACCTGGTAACCGGGCTGGCAGATGCTTATATGGACTCTACACCGATGGTCTGCATCACCGGCCAGGTGGCAGCACACCTGCTGGGTACCGATGCTTTCCAGGAAACAGATGTAATTGGTATCACTATGCCGATTACAAAATGGAACATCCAGGTAACACGTCCGGAAGATATTCCGGGTGCTATCGCCAAAGCATTCTACATTGCAGGTAGCGGTCGTCCGGGACCTGTACTGGTAGATATTACCAGGAATGCACAGGTAGCAAAGTTCGATTATGAATACAAGAAATGTGATTATATCCGCAGCTACCGTCCTGTACCGGAACTGGATCAGGATGCAGTAAAAGCGGCAGCTGAACTGATCAACAGCGCAAAGAAGCCATATATCTTCTGTGGTCATGGCGTATTGTTGTCAGGCGCTGAAAAAGAACTGATCGCATTTGCAGAAAAGGCAGGCATACCAATCGCCTCTACCTTGCTTGGCCTCTCCGCAGTGCCTGTAGATCATCCGCTGTATGTAGGTTATCTGGGTATGCACGGTAACTATGCACCTAACATCATGACCAATGAATGTGATGTGCTGATTGCTGTGGGTATGCGTTTCGACGATCGTATCACCGGTGATGTTTCTCAGTTTGTGAAGCAGGCAAAGGTGATCCATATCGAAATTGATGCAGCTGAGATCAACAAGATCATCAAAGCAGATGTAGCGGTACATGCAGATGCTAAAACAGCACTGTCGGCTTTGATAGAGCTGGTGAAACCAGGTAAGCATGATGAGTGGTTAAAGGGTTTCCGTGAGGCAGATAAGAAAGAGGAAGAGAAGGTGTCCCAGAAAGAACTGTATCCAGCTGAAGGCGGTTTGAAAATGGCCGAAGTAGTACGTCTGATATCAGAAAGAACAGAAGGTAAAGCTGTACTGGTAACAGATGTAGGACAGCACCAGATGATCGCATCCCGTTATTATCGCTTTAAAGATCCTAACACCAATATCACTTCCGGTGGTATGGGCACCATGGGTTTTGCATTGCCGGCAGCGATGGGCGCGAAAGTAGGTACGCCTGAAAAAGAAGTAGTAGCAATAATCGGTGATGGTTGTTTCCAGATGACATTACAGGAACTGGGAACTATCTATCAGTCTGAAATAGGTGTTAAGATTGTGATCCTGAATAACAACTTCCTTGGCATGGTACGTCAATGGCAACAGTTGTTCTTTGACAAACGTTATTCTTCTACAGAGATGATCAACCCTGACTTTGTACAGATTGCAAAAGGGTTCTATGTTCCTGGCAGAAAAGTAACTGACCGTGCAGATATCGTAGCTGCTGTAGATGAGATGATCTCTCACAAAGGCGCTTATCTGCTGGAGGTTGTAGTAGAGAAAGAAGACAACGTATTCCCAATGGTGCCTTCCGGCCAGCCAATAGCAAATATCAGGCTTGAGTAGCAGGAAGAAGGAATTCAGCAATCATTAACACGAACACTATGCAAAAAGAGTATACAATAACGGTATATACGGAAGACAGGATCGGTATCACGAACCGTATCACCGTTATCTTCACACGCAGAGGTATTAACATCACCAGCCTGACAACGGCTGAAACAGAGATCCCTGGCGTATATAAATTCATCATCACCGTAATATCTGAAAAGGAAAAACTGGTGAAGATCGTTGGTCAGATAGAAAGACTGATAGAAATTCACCGTGCCTTTGTACATGAAGAAGATGAGGTGGTATACCAGGAACTGGCGCTGTACAAGATATCTACAAAAGCTTTGAAGAATGGTAATATTGAGCAGCTGATCCGTGATAACAACGCACGTATCCTGACGCTTACCGAAGAGTATTTTGTGATAGAGAAAACCGGTCATCAGCAGGAGCTGATAGCGCTGCAGGCGCAGCTGGCTCCTTATGGTCTGATCGAATATTCAAAGAGTGGACGCGTGGCTGTTATCAAATGGAGCCGTCGTTTCCATGATCATCTGAAAGAGTTGGAAAGACGTCGTCCTGACAACCTGAAACAGGCAGAGTACAGAGATCATACAGAAGTATCAGCAGAAGAAGAAAGTATCTAGTTTAAATCATTCAATAAAATAAACAAACACTATCAAAACATGGCAACCATCAATTTTGGCGGGGTACTGGAAGACGTAGTAACCAGAGAAGAATTCCCCATGGAAAAAGCTAGAGAAGTGCTGAAGAACGAAGTGATAGCTATCATTGGTTACGGCGTACAGGGTCCCGGCCAGGCACTGAACCTGAAAGATAACGGCTTTAACGTGATCGTAGGACAGCGTAAAGGATCTAAAACATGGGATAAAGCTATCGCTGATGGCTGGGTACCAGGTCAGACACTGTTCGAAATCGAAGAAGCTGCTCAGAAAGGTACTATCATCCAGTTCCTGTTGAGTGATGCCGGTCAGATCGCACTGTGGCCTACACTGAAACCACACCTGACTAAAGGCAAGGCTTTATATTTCTCCCATGGTTTTGGTATTACTTATAAAGACCAGACTGGTATTATTCCTCCTGCTGATGTGGATGTGATCCTGGTAGCTCCTAAAGGTTCCGGTACATCTCTGCGCAGACTGTTCCTGGCTGGTCAGGGTCTGAACTCCAGCTTCGCTATATTCCAGGATGCAACCGGTAAAGCACGCGATCGCGTTATCGCGCTGGGTATCGGTGTTGGTTCCGGTTACCTGTTCGAAACAGATTTCAAGAAAGAAGTTACATCTGACTTAACAGGTGAGCGTGGTACCCTGATGGGTGCTATCCAGGGTATCTTCGCTGCTCAGTACGAAGTACTGCGCAAGAATGGTCACTCTCCATCTGAAGCATTCAACGAAACTGTTGAAGAACTGACTCAGTCTCTGATGCCACTCGTTGCTGAAAATGGTATGGACTGGATGTATGCTAACTGTTCTACTACCGCTCAGCGTGGTGCGTTAGACTGGTGGAAGAAATTCAAAGAGGCTAGCCAGCCAGTATTTGAAGAACTGTATGCAAGCGTTGCTGCTGGTAAAGAAGCTGCACGTTCTATTGCATCCAACAGTACTCCTGACTACCGCGAGAAACTGGAAGAAGAACTGAAAGAACTGCGTGAAAGCGAAATGTGGCAGGCAGGTGCGGCTGTAAGAAAGCTGCGTCCTAACGCTTAATTCAATATTTGATCAGTAATGAAGGATCAGGAATTGGGCATTTTGCGTCGATTCCTGATTCTTTAATTTCTGGTCCTTAATTTTTTTAAAACAATGTCCCAGGTACTAACAAGTGTGAACCCGCTGAACATCCTTGATGCTGCGGTGAAGTTGAAACCTGTGGTGAACCGTACTCCGCTTACATACAGCGCTACGCTCTCCCGCAGGTATAATGCAGATGTCTATCTCAAAAGAGAAGACATGCAGATTGTAAGGTCTTATAAATTGCGTGGTGCATACAACCTGATTAGCAGCCTGGATAAAGACACACTGGCAAAAGGCGTGACCTGCGCCAGCGCTGGTAACCATGCACAGGGCTTTGCTTATGCATGTCGTCAGCTGGATATCAAAGGCGTTTGTTTTATGCCCATCATCACCCCAAAACAGAAGGTGAACCAGGTGAGAATGTTCGGTGGCGATAACATCGAAATAAAACTGGTGGGCGATACTTTTGATGATTGTGCGGCGGAAGCCCAGGCTTTTACACAGGAGCACAAGATGACTTTTATTCCTCCTTTTGATGATCCGAAGATCATCGAAGGACAAGGTACCGTGGCAGTGGAGATCCTGGAAGACCAGGCGAAGATTGATTATGTGTTCGTGCCTATTGGTGGCGGCGGACTGGCAGCAGGCCTGGGTACTTATTTCAAAACTTATAGTCCACAGACGCAGATCATTGGTGTGGAACCGGAAGGTGCTCCATCTATGACACGTGCACTGGAGGCAGGTAGCCCTGTTACACTCGACGAAATAGAACGTTTCGTAGATGGTGCTGCCGTAAAAAGAGTAGGTGCGCTTACATTCAGCATCTGCAAAGATATTCTGAATAAAATGCAACTGGTACCGGAAGGAAAGGTTTGCTCTACTATATTACGACTGTATAATGAGGATGCGATCGTGGTAGAACCTGCCGGCGCATTGTCTATCGCAGCGCTTGATTACTACGCGAAAGAGATAGAAGGAAAGAAGGTAGTATGTGTGGTGAGTGGCAGTAACAACGATATCGATCGTATGCAGGAGATCAAGGAACGCTCACTGTTATACGAAGGATTGAAGCATTACTTCATCATCCGCTTTGTACAACGTCCGGGTGCTTTGAAAGAGTTTGTGAATCATGTACTGGGTCCTGATGATGATATCACGCGTTTCGAATTTATCCAGAAGCACAATAAGGAAATGGGCCCTGCACTGATTGGTGTGGAGCTGAAGAGGAGAGAAGACTATGATATCCTGCTGGCTAATTTCCGGAAGTATAACATTCACTTTACAGAACTGAATAAAGACGATAACCTCTTCGGTTATCTCGTATAAAGCATTGATCTTTCTCATTTTGAGGAAGGATGCTATGTTTTTGAGAAAGGGCATTATGTTTTGGTTATAAAACATGATGCCCTTTCTGCATATATGTGCAATTACCTTTTTTTATCATAATTTAAAGCCAAAATATGCATGTATGAGTAATTTTATGCAGGCGGCTGTTTTGCCTGACTTTGGGCCGGCCACTGCTTTCAGGATCGAGAAAGTAGCGATACCACTGCCGGCGGCAGGACAGGTACTTGTTAAAGTTAAAGCTATCGGATTAAACCCTGTTGATTTCAAAACCCGGTCTGGTAAAGGATATGCGTCTTATCAGACATTACCTGCTATCCTTGGATGGGATATAGCCGGAGAAGTTGTAAGTGTAGGAGAAGGTGTGAGTAAGTTCATTACCGGCGACCGCATATTCGGTATGAGTAATTTCCCCAATCCCGGCAACGCATACGCAGAGTATGCTGTAGTGCAGGAAGAAGAGTTTGCCATTATTCCTAAGAATATTTCATATGAAATAGCTGCAGGTACCCCACTGGCTGGCCTTACCGCCTGGGAAGCCCTGTTTGATCATGCAGGCGTAACCTGGGGACAGCGGGTGTTTATACAGGGCGCAGCCGGTGGTGTAGGACATATAGCAGTACAACTGGCCAAGTGGAAGCGTTGTTTTGTGGCAGCTACTGCATCGGCGGCCAATCATCCTTTCCTTACAGAATTAGGAGTAGATCAGCTGGTTGACTATAAAACCCAACGTTTTGAAGATATAGTAGAGAAGGTAGATGTAGTGATAGATGGTATGGGCGGTGAAATAGCGCTCCGCTCTCTGGATGTGTTAAATCCCGGCGGCGTACTGGTATCATTGCCAAGTATGTATAAAGATGATCCGGCTGTTATTGCCCGGGCAAAGGAAAAAGGTGTGGAAGTAAAGTGGATGTCTGTGAGGCCTTCCGGGGAACGGATGGAGCAACTGGCTTTCCTGCTTAGTAATAACCGCCTGAAAGTGGAAGTGGATGAAACTTTCCCGCTGACGGAAATCGTCCGTGCGCACCAGCGGCTGGAAGAAGGCCATGGAAAAGGGAAAATAGTGCTGACGGTGTAGTCAGGAGGGAAAAGAGATTGAAATATAATAAATGTCAGCTTGACATCAATAAAAAGAGTACATTTACAATACATTATTCTATTCCGGCGTTTGAAAACAGGCTGATGACCAAATCACAATGGTATGCTTAGCTACTGGGAAAAACAGAGCCTTTTACAATACGACTATATCATTGCCGGCAGTGGTATAGTAGGGCTTTCCACAGCTATCAGTCTGAAAGACAAGCTGCCTGCAGCGCGGGTACTGGTGCTGGAAAGCGATATTCTGCCTACGGGCGCCAGTACAAAGAATGCAGGTTTTGCCTGTATAGGTAGTCTGACAGAGCTGTTGTCTGATTTCAATAACATGCCCCGGGAAGAAGTGCTGGCACTTTTACAGATGCGGCGCAATGGTCTGCAGTTATTGCGCCGGCGTATCGGAGATGAGGCTATGCAGTACCGGGAAGCCGGTAGTTATGAACTGATAGGCATGCAGGAAGAACATGCCCTCGCGCAACTGGACAGTGTGAACAATGTTTTAAGACCGTTGCTCGGGGGAGATGCCTTTACAATTGCCAGTGATAAAATTGGAGGATTCGGTTTTAACAGGGCATTTGTAAGAGCGCTGATCTGCAATAATTATGAAGGAGAGCTGCATACCGGCAGGATGATGCGTAGTCTGATAGACATCGCTATCTCAAAAGGGGTCGAAATCAAGACCGGTTGCAGGGTAAGCCACCTTGAAGATCTGCATACGGGCGTAAGGGTCACAGTCCCGGCAGCAGGAGGAGAGGAGGTCGGGTTTATGGCCAGAAGGGTAGCTGTCTGCACCAATGCATTTGCCCGGCAATTATTGCCGGAGCTGGACGTGCGGCCTGGCAGAGGACAGGTATTACTGACAGACGTGATCCCCGGCCTGCGTTTTAAGGGCGTCTTTCATATGGAGGAAGGATATTATTACTTCCGGGAACTGGACGGAAGGGTGTTGTTTGGCGGGGGGCGCAATCTCGACTTTGAGAAAGAAACCACAACAAGCTTTGATCTTAATCCGGAGATACAACAGCAATTGGAAAACCGGTTGCACAATATTATCTTACCAGGACAATCCGTTATGATAACTGACCGCTGGACCGGTATCATGGCTTTTGGTCGGACCCGCCAGCCACTGATCCGTTACCATACACACAACATCGTGCTCGGCGTCCGCATGGGCGGTATGGGCGTCGCAATAGGATCCGCTGTAGGAGAGCAACTCTCCGCATTCCTGACTGAATAAACAATGAAAAACAAAAAAATATGTCCAACACGTAGTGAAAATTTTTAAACGTAAATTTTACGTTTAATTAAAATGTTGCTATATTGATTCCTAATTTATTTATTACCACGTTTTTTTTATGCAAAAGAGCTTACAATTCCTCGATTATGTTGTTTTCTTAGTGTATTTCGTGATTGTTGCCGGTTACGGTCTCTATATCTACAAAAAGAAAAAACGGCAGACAACTGATTCCAAAGATTTCTTCCTGGCGGAAGGTTCCCTTACCTGGTGGGCTATCGGCGCCTCTCTGATCGCATCCAATATATCTGCGGAGCAGTTTATCGGGATGGCAGGCTCCGGGTTCAATATTGGTCTGGCTATCTCTACTTATGAGTGGATGGCGGCTGCGACCCTTATTATTGTGGCGGTATTCTTCCTGCCCATCTACCTGAAGAATAAGATCTATACCATGCCACAGTTCCTGCTGACGCGGTATAACAAAACAGTGAGCACCATCATGGCTGTTTTCTGGCTTTTGCTTTACGTGGTAGTGAATCTGACATCTATCCTTTACCTGGGCGCACTGGCGGTGAATACCATTTCCGGTATTAACTTCTATGTATGTATGAGCCTCATTGCGTTGTTCGCCATCTTCATCACCCTGGGTGGTATGAAGGTGATCGGTTATACAGACGTAATCCAGGTGTTCTTCCTGATACTGGGTGGTCTGGTAACTACTTACCTGGCATTAAGCCTGGTGTCTGAGCACTTTGGTCAGACAGGTGTGCTGAAAGGCTTCTCCCTGATGACAGAACATGCCAGTGACCATTTCCATATGATCCTGAAGAAAGACAACCCGCATTATCTTGATCTACCCGGTCTGACGGTGCTTGTAGGGGGTATGTGGATCGTGAACCTGAACTACTGGGGTTGTAACCAATATATTACACAGCGCGCACTGGGTGCTGATCTAAAAACTGCACGCAGTGGTCTGCTCTTCGCGGGTTTCCTGAAACTGCTGATGCCTGTGATCGTGGTATTGCCTGGTATCGCAGCTTATGTACTGCACTCACAGGGTATGTTCCAGCAGGAGATGATCAAAGCTGGTGAACTGAATCCTGACAACGCTTATCCTGTGCTGATGAACCTTCTGCCTGCAGGTATGAAAGGGCTGGCATTTGCCGCACTGACTGCTGCAGTAGTCGCTTCCCTGGCAGGTAAGGCAAACAGTATCTCTACTATCTTCTCTCTGGATATTTACAAAGAGATCTTCGATAGAAATGCAGACGAGAAAAAGATTGTAAACGTAGGCCGCGTTGTGGTAATAGTTGCCATGATCCTGGCGATCATTATCTCTCCGTTCCTGGGTATCGATAAAAAAGGTGGTTTCCAGTTCATTCAGGAATACACTGGTTTCGTATCACCTGGTATATTCGCTATGTTCATACTGGGCTTCTTCTGGAAGAGGACCACAGCCAATGCAGCGCTGTTTGCAATGATCGGTGGTTTTGCTATGTCTCTCATTCTGAAGTTCCTGCCATTATGGATGGATCTTTCTTCCCTGTATGACATGGGGCTGGCTGTTGCGAATTCAAAAGGTGTGTATGAAATTCCGTTCCTCGACCGTATGGGTATCGTATTCGGAGTATGTGTGGTAGGTATGATCATTATCTCCCTGCTGGGTCCTGCACCAGGTAAAGTAACAGCTGCCGGTACAAGCGGATCTCATGCACTGGAAGTGGATTCTTCTATGTTCAAACCATCTTTAGCATTCACTGTTATTGCATTGATCATCTGCGGTATCCTGACTGCGCTGTATACCATTTTCTGGTAACAATAATGCTCCGTCAGGAGCAACGTTGTGTGTAGCCCCGGGTTGATAACCCGGGAGGGAAAACGGAAACAAATTAACCATAGAAACAGACGAATCGTTACATGAAATACACGATAGGATATGATATCGGTTCCTCCTCAGTGAAAGCGGCATTGCTGGATGTAGAAACGGGGAAATGCCTGGCTACGGCTATCAGTCCTGCACAGGAAATGCCTATGCATGCACCTGTAGCAGGGTGGGCAGAACAGGATCCCGAGATGTGGTGGCAGGAGGTACAGAACGCTACAAAAAAATTACAGCAACAGCATCCCTTTGACGGGCATGCTGTTGCCGGTATTGGTATTGCTTACCAGATGCATGGACTGGTATGCGTGGATAAAGACCAGCAGGTATTACGTCCTTCCATTATCTGGTGTGACAGCCGGGCCGTGGAAATAGGAAACGAAGCTTTTAATGCGCTGGGCCAGAACTGGTCACTGCAATACCTGCTCAATTCTCCCGGTAACTTTACCGCTTCCAAGCTACGCTGGGTACAGCAGTATGAACCGGAGATCTATGCACGCATTCACAAGATCATGCTGCCGGGCGACTTTATCGCCATGCGGCTGACAGGTGAGGCTGCAACGACTATTTCAGGTCTTTCGGAAGGGATCTTCTGGGACTTCAGTGGTCGCCAGGTATCTCCTGTACTATTGAAGCATTACAATATTGATGAAAGCCTGTTGTCAGATGTGGTACCTACCTTCGGTTTACAGGGGAAGGTGACCGAAAAGGCAGCTGCGCTCTTAGGCATTGCCGCCGGTACGCCTGTAACCTACCGTGCAGGTGATCAGCCCAACAATGCTTTCTCACTCAACGTACTGAAACCGGGTGAAGCTGCTACTACAGCAGGTACTTCAGGTGTTGTTTATGCAGTGCATGATCATATCGCATTCGACCAGCAAAGTCGTGTGAATACTTTCGTACATGTCAATGATACGGCGGACGCACAACGTAACGGAGTGCTGATGTGTCTGAACGGAACCGGCATCCTCAATAGCTGGTTAAGACAGGTAACCGGAAAGCCTGATTACAGTGAAATGAATACACTGGCTGCTCAGGCGCCTGCCGGAGCCCGTGGCCTGCATATTTATCCTTTTGGTAACGGAGCGGAACGTATCCTTGCCAACAGGGAAACAGGCGCTGTAGTCAATGGACTGAACTTCAATATTCACAGCCGCGAGCATTTGCTGCGCGCGGGACAGGAAGGGATCGTATTCGCCCTGAAATATGGTATGGATATCATGAAGGACATGGGCCTGCAGATCCATCGCGTAAGAGCGGGACAGGCCAATATGTTCCTCAGTCCTCTTTTCCGGGAAGTATTCGCTAACACAGCTAATGTGGTGATCGAATTGTATAACACAGACGGGGCCCAGGGAGCTGCCAGGGCTGCCGGTATAGGAGCAGGCCTGTATAATGAACAGGAAGCTTTCCGCGGTATGGAATGCCTGGCTACTATAGAACCTGATGCCGCGCTCCAGCAACAATATGCCAGCATCTACAGCCAGTGGCTGGAAGGATTACAGCACATTATTAAGTAACTGCAACACACAGTTACACGCACATACACACGTTTTGGATTCAAAAAAAGAAAGAAAATGAGTATCACTTTAGGGAATCAGGAGTACTTCAAAGGCATCGGGAAGATAGCCTACGAAGGTCCTCAGTCAACTAATCCGTTTGCCTACAAATGGTATGACGAGAACAGAAAGATCGGTGGTAAGACCATGAAAGAACTGTTCCGTTTTGCGGTGTCCTATTGGCACACCTTCTGCGGTACCGGCGGAGATCCGTTCGGTCCGGGCACCAAGGCTTTTCCCTGGTTAACTGCCACTGATGCAGTACAGAGCGCAAAAGACAAAATGGATGCAGCTTTCGAATTCATCACCAAACTGGGCGTACCTTACTACTGCTTCCACGATGTGGACCTGGTAGATGAAGGTGCTACCATCAGTGAGTACGAAAGTCGTATGCAAAAGATTGTGGATTATGCAAAGGAAAAACAGAAAGCCAGCGGTGTGAAACTGCTGTGGGGTACTGCCAATGTATTCAGCAATCCACGTTACATGAACGGGGCTTCTACCAATCCTGACTTTGCTGTGGTAGCTTATGCAGGTACACAGGTAAAGAATTCCCTGGATGCAACTATTGCACTGGGTGGTGAAAACTACGTATTCTGGGGCGGTCGTGAAGGATATATGACCCTGCTGAATACCAACATGAAGCGCGAACAGGAGCACCTGGCCCGCTTCCTGACAATGGCTAAAGATTATGCACGCAAACAGGGCTTCAAAGGTACATTCTTCATTGAACCTAAACCTTGTGAGCCTACAAAACACCAGTACGATTATGATGCTGCAACTGTAATAGGTTTCCTGCGTCATTACGGACTGGATAAAGATTTTAAACTGAACCTGGAAGTGAACCACGCTACACTGGCAGGTCATACCTTCCAGCACGAACTGCAGGTAGCTGCAGATGCCGGTATGCTGGGTAGCATTGACGCTAACCGTGGTGATGCGCAGAATGGATGGGATACTGACCAGTTCCCGATGAACCTGAACGACATGGTTGAGTTCATGCTGGTGATCCTGGAAGCGGGTGGTTTCAGCGGTGGTGGTGTGAACTTCGATGCGAAGACACGCCGTAACTCAACCGACCTGGAAGACATCTTCCATGCACATATCGGTGGTATTGATTCCTTCGCCCGTGCTGCTATCATTGCAGAGAAAGTGCTGGAACAATCTCCGTATAAGCAATTCCGTAAAGACCGTTACGCTTCATTCGACAGTGGTAAGGGTAAGGAATTCGAAGATGGTAAACTGACGCTGGAAGACCTGCGTAGCTTCGCTGTTGGTAACGGCGAGCCTAAGCTGATCAGCGGCAAGCAGGAGTGGCTGGAGAATATCATCAACCAGTACATCTGATCATAGATTCCTTTGTGGAATTGAAAATAACGAAGCTGTCCGCCGTAAGGCGCGACAGCTTTCTTTTTTCTGTACCTTGTGTGACCATAAACTGATTGCCATGTTTTCCACACATACCTTTCACCAGGACGGTTTCGATATTGTTGCACTGAAAGACGACGACAATGGTACGCAGGTGGAGATCATTCCTGCGCATAGCGCGATGTTGCACGCTTTCCGCATTCCATATAAAGAAACGCAGCTGAATATCATTGACAACTACGCCAGCCTGGAAGACTACCGGACTAATATGGCAACGTATTTCAAGAGCGCTAAACTCAGTCCTTTTGCCTGCCGTATACCCGGTGGAACTTATGAGTGGGAGGGAAAGCAATATAACATACAGAAAGGCATTGCGCCGGGTAGCTATATTCATGGATTACTCTATGATGTGGCATTTACGGTGGAAAACATGGATGCCGATGAAAAGTCGGCAACAGTGACATTGCGCTATCAGTATGACGGTGCTGACGAGGGATATCCGTTTCCTTATGATTGTGAAGTGCAATATAGCCTGCAGCCAGACTCACATCTGCAGATGACGACTACTATCAGCAACCGTTCCTCCGGATCCATACCTGTGATGGACGGATGGCATCCCTACTTTACAACAGGCACGCCTATAGATGACATGGAGCTGCAGTTCGCGTCGGAACAAATAGTGGAATTTAATGCGCAGCTGGTACCTACAGGTAAGACACTGCCCTACGACAGGTTCCTGGAATCTTCCCCCCTGGAGGGCATCCCTCTGGACAATTCTTTCCTATTGAACTTTAATCAGCATGCGTCGACATGTACCTTAAGAGACCCGAAAAAACATATTGCTATTACATTTTATCCCGACAGTACTTATCCCGTTCTGCAGATCTATACCCCTCCACACCGTAACAGTATTGCCATTGAAAATCTGACCGGGGCGCCCAACGCCTTCAATAACGGAATAGGGCTGGTATCCGTTGCGGCCGGCGAAAGCAAGGCTTTCAGGACCGCCATTTCGGCGGTTAGCTGGTAACATTCTGGCATCCCTTGGCATAGTCTTTGGAACTTTACCAGTATTGTTCACCCAAAAAAGATATGTTATGGATACTTTAGAAATCAAGGGCAAATGGAATGAGATAAAGGGGAAGATCAAGCAACAGTATGCAGACCTTACAGATGATGACCTTTTGTATGAAGAAGGACAGGAAGACCGCTTAATAGGAAACTTGCAGCAGAAGTTAGGCAAAACACGAGATGAAGTTATTAAACTCTTAAAATCCGCGTAACATGGGAAGTCTATTGTATATTATTGCTGTTATACTCATTATCGGCTGGT
This sequence comes from Chitinophaga filiformis, assembly GCF_900102545.1. Lineage (GTDB taxonomy): Bacteria > Bacteroidota > Bacteroidia > Chitinophagales > Chitinophagaceae > Chitinophaga > Chitinophaga filiformis. Next base: position 70,224 of record NZ_FNBN01000003.1, read on the forward strand.
TGCTGGGCTTTTTTGTATATTCTGCAGGTGGAGTGATCCATATTCTTCTCGTACTTGCAATTGTAGCCATCCTCCTTCAGATCATCAGGGGATCCAGGTGAGCCTCTTAATTTAAATATCATGCAAATCCTCTCATAAACGGGAGGATTTTTTCGTTATTTTTTTAGGATATTCACCGTAGATTAATCCATCAGATAATGAAAAGAATCATCACAGGGCTATTGGTGCTTTGTTGTTGCAGCTTGTTGGGGATAGTAAAAGCCCAGGCGCAGGTAACACTGACAGGAACCATTATGGACAAGGAGAACAAGTTGGTTTTACCTTATGCCAGTATCCTCAACAAAAGCACAGGCCGCAGAACTTACTCTGACAAAGGTGGTTTTTATAAGATAACAGCCAACCCCAAAGATGTGGTCGTATTTTCATTTCTGGGGTATAGATCTGACAGCGTGGTGGTAACGCAGTCTAGCGGAACGGAAACCAGGAATATTTCCCTTACGGTAGAGACCAGGCAGTTACGTAGTGTAGAAATTGGTACGCAATACACGCCTTACCAGATTGACTCCCTGTCGCGAAGACAGCAGTTCGGTTATATCCTCGATAAACGGGATATGCCGCTGGCAGGAGGAAGTACTCCTGTAGGAGCTGGTATTGTGTTCAGTCCTTTTACAAGGTATTCCCGGTCTGAGAAGCAAAAAAGGGAGTTTAAGAAGATCTTCGCCAAAGCTGAAGAGGAAAGATATATCGACTCCCGGTATACACCGCAGTTCGTCAGTAAGGTGACCAGTCTGAAAGGCGATTCGCTGATGTTATTCATGAGGGAGAATTATCCTGATTACAATACAATGAGGGTGATGCAGCAGGAAGACCTGATCTATTGGATAACGGATAAATACCGGGCCTGGAAGAAGAAATAAGACAAGAATAGCTATAAAAGCAGCGGCCACCCTGTTGCCAGAGTGGCCGCATTGCATGCAGAGGCCAATAGAAAATATCTTTTAGTTATACACTTTCACCATATAGACGAATTCTTCCAGTTTCTTCACCTGATCCACACGAGTTAATCCTCCCAGCCTGTTCTTATGGTTCCATTCCTTTTTAGGCAGCTTATCTTTAGGCATTTCTTCCAGCAGGCGTTTCAGGTGTGCTGATTTAACTGCAAAAGCAATACCATCGGAAGTAGTTTGTTTGCCGGTTACAATACCCACCACATCACCTTTGCTATCCATAAGGGGGGCGCCACTGTTGCCGGGATTAACCGGGATGGACACCTGATAGGCAGCGCTGTCGCCATTAAAACCGGTCTGGGCACTGATATAACCTTCGCCGTAAACAATCTCATCCCGTGGATAACCCAGGGTGAATACTGCTTCACCACGTGACGCGTATTGAGGCTTCAGGGTGTAGGGGAGTGGCTGCCCTTTAAAAGTACTATCGGTGATCTTGAGGATGGCCAGATCGCTGGAAATGTCCTCAAATACACTGGCAGCTTTAAATGCTTCCCCTTTTGTATTCTGGATATAAATGGAGTCCGCACCTGCTATTACGTGGTAGTTGGTTACCACATAACCATTGTTGGAGATGGCAAATCCGGTACCACCATAAGTGCCGGGGTTGGCGGGTGCTTTCTTTTTACTGTTGATGTCGTTGATGAGGGCGTTCTGGGAGCGTTGAATGTTATTCAGTACACGTCTTACATCCTCATACTGGGCGGTTGTATTCTGTCTGGTAGCATTCTGCATGAGCGCTATGGTAGACAGGGAGGTGACCAGGGCTATACAAGCCGCTGCCGCCATATTGGTGATCAGTCTTCTGCTGATAGTAAAAACCTTCTTCTGAGCAGGGATCTGCGATGGAGGTAGGACTTCATCAATAGCCATGGAAGCGTGGATCTTATCCATCTTTTCCTGGAATGCTACCCGCTGTCCGTATTGTTCCAGCTGCTGCATGAGCTGCTGGTGCAGCAGCACCTGCTCATTGACTGCCGGGTTGGACTGGCGCAGCGCTTCGAAAGCAGTTCTTTCCTGCTCGCTCATTTCGCCCTCCAGGTAGCGTTCTATATCACGTATTAATGTAAAGTCGTTCATTGCCTGTAACCGCTTTTACAGATCTGTCAGGTCTTACACCTGTCAGGTCCTAAGATTTATATTGTTCAAAAAATAGTTTCTTCAATCGCATCAGGCACTTGTACTTCTGATTTTTGGCATTTTCTGAGTTGGTATATCCAAATTTCTCAGCAATGTCCTGCATAGACAGTTTCCTGATATAATAGTCCTCCAGGATCGTTTTACAAGGCTCTCCCATATTCCCCATGGTCTTTTCCATTACCCTGAACTGCTGGTCCTTCTCCTCATGTTCCGCCATGGTATTGTCATCTTCTGCCGGTAATACTTCTTCCAGTTCGTCCGGAAGGGCCAGTTGCCAGTTGCCGGTCTGCAATTTCTTTAACCACAAATGACGGCACACCGCATAGAGGAAAGTTTTCAGCTTGCTGTACAGATCAAATTCCCCTTTCTGCGCTTTCTCATACAAGATGATCATGGCTTCCTGGAAAAGATCTTTAGCATCATCTTCAGACCCATTGTACTGTAAAACCATTCTTAATATAGAAGGATAATTCTCCGTATAGATGGTTGCCAGCGCCCTGTCGTCATTCCTGGTTAATCCCAGCAGTAATTCCCGATCCCGTTCTATGTTCTGATTATGCTTCACTTATTAATACTATTAAATGGCTTTGGTAACCCAAAGTAGCAGAAAAAAAATCCAAATCCCAAATCGGTCCCGGCGTCTATTTCCCTATAGATGCAGGAATGAGCTGATTTCATATATGGTTAGGCCTCTATATATGAAAATATCCTGCCGGAAACCCCAAAAGGGGGTAAAACAGGTCAGAAAAAATTTTTTTAAAAATCTGGGTTACCTTTTTTCAAACCCGGTATAAAGGATAGATAATATTTCAAAACCTAAAACATAAGTCAAAATGAAAAACGCTCTGAAAATTGGTTTCTTAGCATTAGCTCTTGGTGTATTCGCAGCTTCTTGCGGTGGTGGTTCTTCAACTCCGGCAGAAGATACAACTGCTGCTTCTCAGACTATCGATTCAGCTGCTGCAACTGTTGATTCAGCTGCTGCTACCGTTGATTCAGCTGCTGCTGTTGTTGACTCAGCTAAAGCTGCTGTTGACTCTACCAAAAAATAATTACGTTGGTAAGCAAATAAAGGCTTTTATATGACCGCTCCGTTCTAAACGGGGCGGTTTTTTTTTGTTAAGCCTGCCTGTTTTGATAGGATACTGAAAAAAATATCAGAAATTGGCTATTAAATTAGATAGATTGTAATTATTGACAAGAGTGCTTGGAAAATTCAAATCCTGATGTATTTTTGTCAGGCAATCAAGCAAAATATGATACAGCAAACAACCTTTGGTTACTTTTATGGTTTCTACTTTTTCTGGTACCAGGAATAGGGGGGTCGTTTGTAGTACTTAAATATAAAGAAACTAGCAAAGGGCCTCCCAGACGGGAGGCCTTCTTAATTTTGATAATATTAGCTTTATGTTACAGCGTTTCAGCCTTTATTTCTTTTACTTTTTCTTTTATTTCTTTTACGTCGTAAAGGCCGGGACTCTTTTGTAATAACTGCACTCCAACATAATTGCAAATAAAAAGGGTCCCGGCTCCACCGGGGCCCTTTTTCATTTTATACGGTAGTTGCTGTAGCAACTACAAATCAAAAAAACAAACATTAAAAAATGCGTGTCGCAATCCAGGGTTTTGAAGGATGTTTTCATCAGATAGCAGCAGAAGGATACTATGGTAAAGGTATAGAGATCGAATGCTGCGCATCCTTTCCGGAACTTGTTAAAAAGGTAGTTAAACAGAAAGATGCAGATGCCGGGGTAATGGCTATTGAAAATTCCATTGCCGGAAGCATTCTTCCAAACTATACGCTGCTAAAGAATTCAGGGCTGCATGTGATCGGTGAAGTATACCTTCATATTAAACAACACCTGATGGTGCTACCCGGACAAACACTGGAAGACATACGCGAAGTGCATTCACACCATATGGCATTACTTCAGTGTACAGAGTTCCTCGAGAAAAACCCCCATATGAAACTGGTAGAGACAGAGGATACAGCCCTCAGCGCAAAACATGTAGCACAGAAGAAGCTGAAGAGCACCGCAGCGATTGCCGGTAAACTGGCGGCAGACATATATGGTCTGGAGATCATCGCACCGAATATCCATACCATCAAAAATAACTATACCCGCTTCCTGGTGATTTCTCCTAACGGAGTAACACCTACGCCGGATGCCAATAAAGCATCTGTTTACTTCCAGACCTCACACGATCGCGGAAGCCTGGCTAAGGTGCTGACACAGGTAGCACAGGCAGGGATCAACCTGAGTAAGATCCAGTCGTTCCCGATGCCTGCCAAAGAGTGGAACTATTACTTCCATGCGGACTTCGAATTTGAGAACCTGAGCCACTTTGAAAAGAGCATCAGCAAGATTGAACCGCTCACCGAGGACATCAAGGTATTGGGCATTTATAAAAAAGGAAACACACATTAATCACAACATACATCAGGACGCGGAAAACAACGTATTATGAACTTACAGGTAGCAAAAAGGCTGCAGCAAACGGAAGAGTACTACTTCTCCAAAAAGCTCAGGGAAATAGATGAAATGAACAAGGCAGGTGCCAAAGTGATCAATCTTGGCATTGGTAGTCCGGATCTGCCTCCGCACCCTTCCGTAACTGCCACGCTGCATGAATATGCTCAGCGGCCTGATACCCATGCTTACCAGGGCTATAAAGGTATTCCGGCACTCCGTAAGGCAATGGCCGACTGGTACCAGCGTTTCTATGGCGTTGTCCTGGATCCTGAAAAGGAAGTGCTGCCGCTGATAGGTTCCAAAGAAGGTATCATGCACATCTGCATGACCTACCTGCAGGAAGGAGATGAAGCCCTGGTGCCAAATCCGGGTTATCCTACCTACCGTTCTGCTGTAAACCTGAGTGGCGCTACCGTTGTGGATTATGACCTTGAGGAAAAGAACGGATGGCTGCCCGATCTGGATGCATTGGCCAAACGCGACCTGAGTAAAGTGAAGCTGATGTGGGTGAATTATCCGCATATGCCAACCGGCGCCCGCTTCAATGAGGAGTTTGCCTGTAAACTGGTAGCTTTTGCACAACAACATAATATCTTAATTTGTCACGATAATCCATATAGCTTCATTCTGAACAAACAGCCGCAAAGCCTGTTACAGACGCCCGGCGCCAGGGAAGTGGTACTGGAACTGAACTCTCTCAGCAAATCTTCCAATATGGCCGGCTGGCGTGTGGGAATGCTGGTAGGTAAGCAGGAATGGATCAATGAAGTGCTGCGCTTCAAGAGCAATATGGACTCTGGTATGTTCCAGCCCCTTCAGATGGCTGCTGTAAAAGCACTGGAACTCGGTCCTGAATGGTATGCGGAACTGAACGGTATCTATGAAGGCCGCCGTAAGAAAGTATTTGAGTTGCTGGAACTGCTCAACTGTACCTTCGATAAGAACCAGGTAGGATTGTTCGTATGGGCGAAGATCCCGGCTACTGCAAAAGACGGCTTCTCGCTGACAGACGAGATCCTGCAGCAAGCACAGGTCTTCATCACTCCGGGTGGCATCTTCGGCAGCAATGGCAACGGGTATATCAGGGTAAGTCTATGTAAGGATGAAAAAGTATTTGAAGAAGTGCTGGATAGGATCAAAACAAAATTTAAGCAATAACAGTCATGATCGCAACTATAGTAGGAACAGGATTAATAGGTGGATCGCTGGCCATCAGCCTTAAAGAAAAAGGCGTGGCCAACTGGATAATAGGTGTGGACCAGAACCCCGACAACCTGAAGAAAGCACAGGAACTGAAGATCATTGACGAAGGAGCTACCCTGCAGGATGCAATGCAACGCTCACAGCTCATTATACTGGCTATCCCGGTGGATGCGCTGTTACAGATCCTGCCCGCAGTATTGGATAACGCTGGACCTGAACATGTGATCATGGACGTAGGTTCTACAAAGCAACAGATATTACAACTCGTTGCCGGTCATCCCAACAGGGGGCGCTTTGTAGCGGCTCACCCGATGGCCGGCACGGAGTACTCCGGGCCTGAAGCCGCCATAAAGAATCTCTTCACGCAAAAAACTATGGTATTATGCGATGTGAAGAACAGTGCGGAAGATGCCCTGGAGATCATTGAAAATATGGTAGACAAACTGCAGATGCGCCTCGTATATATGAATGCGGAAGAGCACGACCTGCATACAGCCTACGTATCCCACATCTCGCATATCACGTCTTTTGCCCTGGCGCTGACAGTACTGGAGAAAGAAAAGGAACAGGGCCGCATATTTGAACTGGCAAGCGGTGGTTTTGAATCTACCGTAAGGCTGGCGAAAAGCTCACCTGATATGTGGGTGCCGATCTTCAAGCATAACCGCCATAACGTACTGGATGTACTGGATGAACATATCCACCAGTTACAGCAGATGAAGCAGTTGCTGGAGAAAGAAGACTACGAAACATTCTATAAACTGATCCAGAAATCAAATAAGATCAGGAAAATATTAAAATAGGCCGGTTGCGTATAGTGACTCATTTGCCAGGAAACTGAAAATGGCTCACTAGCCGATAGTCGGACAAGAACAAGAAAACAAACAATCACTGGATTATGGACGACTATCGTCTATGGTCTGAAAAGCATCAAATGATGGAACAGATTCTCGCAAAAACAAAATTCTCCGATCCGGCTTCTGATAAGAAACCGTTGATCATTTCCGGTCCCTGCAGCGCAGAAACCGAAGAGCAGGTATTGGACACAGCCCTGAGACTGGCTAAAACCGGTAAAGTAGACGTACTGCGTGCTGGTATCTGGAAGCCACGTACCCGTCCGGGATCCTTTGAAGGTATCGGTGTTACCGGTTTACCATGGTTACAGAAAGCGAAAGAACTGACTGGTCTTCCGCTGGCAGTAGAAGTAGCTACCGCTAAACAGGTGGAAGAAGCCCTGCAGCATGGTGTGGATATCCTCTGGATCGGAGCGCGTACTACTGTGAACCCATTCTCCGTACAGGAAGTTGCTGATGCGCTGAAAGGTGTGGATACAACTGTACTGATCAAGAACCCGATCAATCCTGATCTCGAATTGTGGATCGGTGCTGTAGAGCGTGTACGTAACTCCGGCATCACCAAAGTAGGTCTGATCCACCGTGGATTCTCCAGCTACGGCAATACTGAATACCGTAACGCGCCGATGTGGCACCTGCCTATCGAAATGAAGCGCCGTATGCCTGAACTGCCTATGATCTGCGATCCCAGCCATATCAGCGGTCGTCGCGATATCCTGCAGGAAGTTGCACAGGAAGCAGTTGACCTGGATTACGATGGTCTGATGCTGGAATCACACATCGATCCTGATAAAGCATGGAGCGATGCTAAACAGCAGGTTACTCCTGAAAGACTGGCAGAAATTTTGGAAGGTATCACCTGGCGTCATGAGCGCACTGATAAGAAAGAATTCAACTCTGCATTGGATAAACTTCGTGGTCAGATCAACCAGATCGATGATGAGATCATGCTGTTGCTGGGCAACCGTATGAAGATCGCTGAGAAGATCGGTATCTACAAAAAAGAGAACAATGTAACCATCCTGCAGACCAACCGCTGGAACGAAATTCTGCAGCGCGGTATTGCTAAAGGTGAGAAACTGGGCCTGACAAAAGATTTCATCCTGAAATACTTTGATGCAGTGCACCTGGAATCCATCAACAGGCAGAACAGAGTGATGAACGAAGACAAATAGACTTAATACAAAATATGAGAACGTTATCTTACCAGTTCCAGCATAGTAATACGAAATATTATCTGGGAGAAAGCCTGTCACAGCTGGGCAATTATGCTGATCCATCCAGGACCGTACTGGTGGTGGATGAGAATGTGGATAAACACCATGGGCATAAATTGCCAGGCTGGAGAAAGCTGGTCATCCCCGATGGAGAAGAGAACAAAAGCGGTGAAGTCCTTGAGCAGATCATCAATGGTCTGATCGAACTGGAAGCAGACCGTAAAACCATGCTGATAGGCATTGGCGGTGGTATGACCACTGACCTTACAGGGTATGCAGCCAGCATTTACATGCGGGGTATGCCGGTTGGTTTTGTTCCTACTACTTTGCTGGCACAGGTGGATGCGTCTATTGGTGGCAAGAACGGTATCAACCATGGTAAACATAAGAACATGCTGGGAACTATCCGTCAGCCGGAGTTCATTCTGTTCGATTATTCGCTGCCACTGACAATGCCGGCAGAGGAATGGCATAACGGCTTCGCGGAGATCATCAAGTATGCGTGCATTCTGGATGCCAGCCTGTTCACCTACCTGGAAGAGAACCGGGATAAAGCCATGCAGCGCGATGTAGCCGTACTGGAATACCTGGTAGAACGTTCTGTGGAACTGAAAACCAAAGTAGTATTAGAAGATGAATTTGAAACTGGTTCCCGCCGCTGGCTTAACTTTGGCCACACACTCGGGCATGCAGTGGAAAAGATTGAAAACATCGCGCATGGTAAAGCTGTTGCTATAGGTATGGTAGCAGCCTCCAAGATCTCAGAAAAGCTTAAAGGATTGCCTGTGGAACAGACCAACAGGCTGATCCGCCTCATTAACGATTACCAGTTGCCGGTTACGCTGACCTCCAACAAGGAAGAAGTGTTCAATATCTTCAAGCTGGACAAGAAGCGGGAGAAAGATGCGATTCACTTTGTGCTGCTAGAAGAAATAGGCAGGGCTACCACGCAGCCTGTTCCTATCACAGCACTGAAGCAGATGCTGGATGAACTATAAACTAACTAATTTATGCAAGTAACAATATCACCCGGCGCTATCAGTGGTACAGTGACCGCCAATCCTTCCAAAAGTGCGATGCAACGCGCTGTTGCAGCAGCACTGCTGAGCAATGGTACCAGTATTATCCGTAATCCTGGCTTGAGTAATGACTGCCTGGCTGCACTTGATGTAGCAGCGAAACTGGGCGCCGTTATCAAACGTAATGAGGACCATATTGAAATTACAAGCAAAGGAGTATTTCCTCCTGCTGAAAATAAAGAGATCAATTGCGGGGAATCCGGTCTTGGTATCCGCATGTTCACACCCATAGCTTCCCTGTCAGACCAGGCTATCGTTATCAACGGACACGGTAGTCTCACTACCCGCCCGATGGATTTCTTCGAGCAGGTATTACCTCAGCTGGATGTAAAAATCACAACCCGCGAAGGGAAACTGCCTTTGAATATACAAGGGCCGCTGAAAGCAAAGAACATTACCATAGATGGATCATTGAGCTCCCAGTTCCTCACCGGTTTGCTGATGGCATACGGTGCAGTAGCAGAAGATGTAACCATCACCGTAAAAGATTTGAAAAGTAAACCTTACATCGCACTCACTTTGCAACTGATGGAACAGTTCGGCGTACAGGTAAAAGAAGAACAGTTTGAAAAATTCCACTTTGGTAAACGCCAGTCCTATAAAGCTGGTGAATATACTGTGGAAGGAGACTGGAGTGGTGCTGCATTTCTGCTGGTAGCTGCAGCTGTAGCAGGTAAAGCAGAAGTACACCATTTGAATACACAATCTGCACAGTCAGATAAAGCCATCCTGGAAGCCCTTGAAAAAGCGGGCGCCGGACTGCTGCCTGGTGTCTTCACCGTGATTGTACACAAGAATAAATTGCAGGCATTTGACTTTGATGCAACCGACTGTCCTGACCTGTTTCCTCCGCTGGTAGCCCTGGCCGCTAATTGTGAAGGCACCACGAAGATTATTGGTGTGAACAGGCTGGCGCACAAGGAAAGTGACCGTGGCAAAACACTACAGGAAGAATTTGGCAAGATGGGTATTGCCATTGAGCTGCATGGTGATGAAATGCTGGTACACGGTGGTACAGGCATTAAAGGAGCCGTTGTTAAATCTCACAATGACCATCGTATAGCCATGGCTTGTGCAGTAGCTGCACTGACAGCAGATGCACCGGTGGTGATTGAAGATGCAGAAGCCATTAACAAATCATACCCTGAGTTCTATGAGCATTTGGAAAAGATCGGTGGTATAGTAAAAAAGCAGGGATCCGCAAGCCTGACGCATTAACAGAAGCAGCGCTGACTAATGAATTCATTAGGTCAGGCTGAAAAAAATATTCAAACAGCATGAACAGCTTTGGTAGATTATTCCGGGTGAACGTTTTTGGAGAATCGCACGGCGCCAGTGTAGGCGTGAATATAGACGGTATTCCTGCCGGTATTCCGCTTACCCAGGAAGACTTCCTGCCCGACCTGGAAAGGCGTAAGGCAGGTGCGAAAGGTACCACACCCCGTAAGGAAGAAGATCTGCCTTACATTAAATCCGGTGTGTTTAACGACCGTACCACCGGTGCTCCTATTACGATATTATTTGAGAACAACAATACCCGCAGTACCGATTACGAGAAGCTCCGTGAGTTTCCCCGTCCCGGTCACGCGGACTTCGTAGCTACCCATAAGTACGGTGGCTTTGAAGACTATCGCGGTGGTGGTCACTTCAGTGGTCGTCTGACCCTGAACCTCGTGGCTGCCGGTGTGATCGCTAAAAAGATCTTGGGTTCTGGCATCTCTGTAAAGGCAACGCTGATTGAAGTAGGCGGCCTGCCTGATGCAGAAAAGGGACTGGAAGCAGCGATCGCCGCTAAAGACTCTGTTGGAGGTATCGTGGAATGTGTGGTAGAAGGCCTGCCAATCGGTCTCGGAGAGCCTTTCTTTGATTCTGTGGAATCGACCATTGCACACGCCGTATTCTCCATTCCAGCCATCAAGGGGATTGAATTCGGTGCTGGTTTTGCCGCTGCCCGTATGAAAGGAATAGAGCACAATGACGCCATCCTGGATGCAAGTGGCAAGACAGCTACTAACAATGCTGGTGGGGTAGTAGGTGGTATTACCAATGGCAATCCCCTGGTATTCCGGGTAGCCGTAAAGCCTACTTCCAGCACTCCTAAAGAACAACACACACTGAACATAAAAAGTGGTGAAGTGGAAAACTTCAGCGTAAAAGGACGTCACGACCTGTGCATTGCACTGAGAGTTCCTGTAGTCCTGGAAGCCGTAGCAGCTATGGCGCTGGCAGATTTTATGCTGCTGGAACAGCGAAGCGGCAGGGTATTCAAGTAATACGGTAATCTCCGCGTCAATAGACTCCGTCAGGAGTCTTAGTGTTTGTAGCCCGGGGTGATAACCCCGGGGACGAAATATGGGGTGCAACCCCGGGAACGAAATGCGGGGTGATAACCCCGGCGGCCAAAATACGGGTGCAACCCCTGGGACGAAATATGGGGTGACAACCGATATCAAAAAATCCAAACAACATCAATAAAAAAGGCGAATGAGCATCTCATTCGCCTTTTTCTTTATCTCTTCTGAGGAATTACTTCTCGATCGCAATCAGTTCCACTTCAAACACCAGCGCGCTGTTAGGACCGATTTTCGGGCCTGCCTGACGGTCGCCGTAAGCCAGTTCAGAAGGAATGAACAGCTTCCATTTGGAACCTACCGGCATCAGCTGCAATGCTTCTGTCCAGCCCTTGATAACGCCGCTAACAGGGAAGGAGATCGGCTGACCTCTCTCTACGGAGCTATCGAATACAGTACCGTCTATTAAAGTACCGTGGTAGTGGGTTTTTACCTTGTCATTGATGGTTGGTTTTGGACCGGTACCTTCAGTGATGATCTGATACTGTAAACCGCTTGGCAGTGTTACCACGCCTGGTTTGGTTTTATTCTCCGCCAGGAATTGTTCGCCGGCAGCCTTATTCTTTTGCATTTTCTCGGCTTTTATCTGTTGTAAATAATCACTAACACTCATATTACCTTGTTCTTTTGTTATCAATGGTGTGCTGCCACTAACGGCTTCTTTAAGCGCCTTAGCCAGTATATCAGTTTTTATGCTGTCAAGGCCCTGCATTTTCAACATATTGCCAAATTCCAGGCCAATAGCATAGCTAACGGTATCCAGTTTGGTTTGTAATAGCGGTGCCGGCGCTACAGCAACCGGAACTTCCTCTCCTTTTTTGGATTTTTTCTTCTTTTGTGCGTAACCAGGAAGGGTAGCCACGCCCAAAACTCCAAGTAATAGGGCTTTTCTGATCATATAATGGTTTATTGAACTGTACAAAATACCCTTGCAGAACACCGCCGGGGATAGCCTGCAAGTTAGCAACTATTTGATTACTGGCAACTCTATATGAGAAGCGTGCTGTGCATCATGGTAAATGCGGATGTCTGCCTTCCGGAAATCTTTGTCGTCGCAGGTATAAATATCTGTAAATACCTGTGGATTCCTGTCCACCAGCGGGAACCAGCTGCTTTGTATCTGTACCATGATCTTATGTCCTTTTTTGAAGGTATGGGCTATGTCCGGCAGGCTGAAATTCACATCAGTAGGTGTATTAGGCTTGAAGGCCTCTGGCTTTTCGTAGCTGTTACGGTATTTGCCCCTCATGATCTCGCCACGTACCAGCATCTGGTAGCCTCCCATCGGATAGGTAGCAGTAGGAACCCTGCGGTGTTCGCTGGGCGCATCCTGCTCATATTTAAAGTCGTTTGGAAACACATCGATCAGTTTTACAACGAAATCCGCGTCAGTGCTGCTGACGCTTACTACCAGTTTCGCTAATAGCGGACCGGCCACAGTAAGGTCTTCTGTCAGCGTGGGTGTTTCGAATACGGCTACATCCGGACGTCTGGCAGCAAAGCGCTGGTCGTCTGTCATGTAGTTGATAGTGCGTTCAAAGTGGACATCTTCTGTATATGGCACTGGTTTGGCAGGATCGCTTACATATGCTGTAAAGCTGCCGGTAGAGAGAGGTTTGCTGAAATCCAGTTTACCATTGGCCTGCAGGTACAGAGACTTTTGCTGGATATTCGCCAGTGGCCATTGTGCTAACTTACGCCATTGGTTTTCTCCTGTAAAGAAGATAGTGGCTTCCGCAATGCTGTCTGCAGATCCTTTCCCTTTCAGGTAATAGTTGAAGAAAGGATATTCTATATTTTCCTGGTACCATTGAGAGGTAGGGCTGCCAAATTGAATATTACCCTGGGAGGAGCCACCCTTTGTTCTGGCCCACTGTCCATGATACCAGGGGCCCATTACAATACGGTTGTTGGTTTTGCCGCTTTGCTTTTCGATCGCTTTGTAGGTGTTCCATGCACCGAAGCAGTCTTCTGCATCGAACAAACCACCCACCTCCAGCATAGCTGGTTGTACGTTTGTAAGGTATTGTCTTACGCTACGGGCTTTCCACCAGTTATCCTGGTTCGGATGTGACATGAGATCTTTCCAGAAAGCGATGCTGTCGCCCATTAAGCGGGTAAAGTTCTTTACAGCGCCTGTGTGCAGGTAGAAGTCGTAGTTGTCTGTATTGTGGTATTCGAAACTGGTAGGACCTACAGTCGTAGGTTTAGGCCTCGGTTTACCAAAGCTGGTATAAAAAGCAAAGGCATCCATGATAAAGAAAGCGCCATTATGGTGGAAATCATCTCCGGCAAACCAGTCGGTTACCGGCGCCTGAGGACTTACCGCTTTTAATGCAGGGTGACCGCTCAATGCTGCCATGGTAGAATAAAATCCAGGGTAGGAGATACCCAATACACCCACATTGCCATTGTTGTTCTCCAGGTTCTTCACCAGCCAGTCGATCGTATCGTAGGTATCGCTGGATTCATCAATGTCCTGTTTGGTCTTTTTAGCAGGATTATAAGGACGTACATCCACGAATGTACCCTCGCTCATCCAGCGCCCTCTCACATCCTGCATAACGAAAATATAGCCTTCATGCAGATAGGTATTATAGTGACTGCCCCAGAGCGGCAGGAATTTATCTTCTCCATATGGCGCACAGGAATAGGGCGTGCGGGACATAAGAATAGGATGTTTCTCTGATTTGTCTTTTGGCATATAGATGGTGGTGAACAATTTCACTCCATCACGCATGGGGATGTACACCTCTTTTTTTGTGTAGTTTTCACGCATCCATAAAGAGTCCTGATTGATACCCTTCACACAGGAAGTATGAAAGATGAGCGCTGTTATTACCAGCATTAGTAACTTTCTCATAAGCGATTTAATGATTTTGTTTTAGGTCTGAACAGTTTGTCAGTATTGTTAAGACAACAGGCTTTCCCTGTCTTTTTTGGGCAATGATTTTACTACGAGGTCATAGGAATCTTTGATCCACTCATAGAGTAAACGGTTTGGAATATTGGCATGTACGTCTATCGTATTCCAATGTTTTTTGTTCATATGATAACCCGGTGTTACACCATCGTACCGCTCCCGCAGTTCAATGGCTATTTCAGGGTCGCACTTCAGGTTGAATGTCTCAAAACTATCAACATGCGTGAGTGTAAACATCTTGCCTTTTACCTTGTATACAAGGATCTCTTCACCAAAGGGAAACTCCTCGGTAACGCCTGGTAGTGACAAACAATATTCTCTGAATTGTTCAATATTCATAACAGTATTATGTGAAGCAGAACTGAATAGGATAAAGGTAAAAAAAAGAAGGCCAACCTCATAGAAGATTGGCCCTGTTATAAATAAAGGTTGATTAGTTGCTACCAGCAGATATGGTTGGTTAATGATGAATTTAGAGCTTGGTGATGGCGAGGATCACGCGGGAATAACGCCCGTATACGATCTCTACCTGCTGACCAGCTTTGAAGTCATCTAACCTGCCACGCATCCAGTAAAACAGTCTGTTTCTTTTCTTTACACCTTCCTGCTGCACAATGAAGCTCGTCTGCATATCATTGTTGCCCTGGTAGATCATTTCCAATGGCACCTGTATCTGTCCTTTCTGTAATTTGGTAAGATCCTTTTTGATCGTGTAGTAACGTACATCCGTTACCTTGATCAGTGCGAAGACCAGCACCAGTACAAAAGACATCAGCCAAACCCAGAACCATGCGTTCTTATAGGAAAATAAGGACTGATTGATCTCTTCTTCACTAAGACGTTTACTGAGGAAAAATTGAGGTACAAAGGCGGCGATTACCACTAAGAGCAGGCCAATTCCTATGAATTTGTAAATCTGCTTTGTGTTCTTTTTTAACGCATCCTGAAGAAGAAATATCTCTTCGGTGGACATAAATTCGTAGTCCTGCATAATAATAATGGTTTTTCTTATATCTAATTTATATAAAATATTATTAAAATACTTATAATAATAACGTGAATACCGTCAACTTAGTATTAGTTAGGCTTAAAGAGTTGTAAATCAGGAAAACTTTTTTTATATGAATTGTCTGATATTACATACAAAAGACAATCGGCCGGGCACAGAATTGTGTGGCAACGCACAAAAACGAGGAGCAACTTCCTGGATATCGCAAAAAAAAGAAGCGGCCCGGGCCCGGAGAAAAATACCGGAGGCAGGCCGCTTAAATGAGGTTTAACTTTTCGAAACTTTAGTAGGCTTTCTCTTCCGCACTATCTTCCAGGTATTCTTTGTAGACTTCTGTTGCCTTGGCTGAGAGCTGCTTCTTATCCTTTGCAACTTCTTCTTCGATCCAATGGACCAGCACTGGTTGAAAATTAAGTTTCGAACGGTCAGGCGGATGGGGACCATTCAGTATATATTGCCAGTCTTCACTTTCATCGGTTTTATAACGGTACAATATGATCCATTCGGCCGCTTGTTTACCCTCCTGTACCTTTATGCGGGTAACCGGTTCGATTGCAGTAACTTCATAGTCGTCGCTCATGTAATAAGCTACATAGCTACTTCCGAGAAGATCCTGTGTAAGCAGGTGACGAATATGTGTTAACAGGTTATTGTCTTTTGCTGTCTTGATGAATGAGTATGCCTCCGATTGATCAGCAAGAATGCTGTTGAGTATTTTATCATCAACCCGGATGCCGCGGCTCATTAATCCACGTGCACCTAAGGCGCGTACTGATATAACAGTATCAGTCAGTAATTGTCTGAAGCTTGCCGCTGTCAGCGCAGGTGCAGATGGTATTGTAAGTATCTCGCCTGTACCAAGTAACTGGCTCTCCAGCACCCAGTCGTCATCTTCGTCTACTTTCCTTTCCTGCCATCTTTTTATCTGTTGTTCAAATAGCTGTGTTATGCCTGGTAACAATCGCCTGAGCTCATACTGTTCGAACTGTGGAGATAACCATAATGAATCACCACTGGTGTAGGAGGCGAAAGCCTCCAGGAAACTCTTTGATCGTGCGGCAGTAGCAACCATCGCTGGCATGTATTGTTTGTACAGGCTGTCTTCTCTGAATGAATAAGAAAAAATATTGCTGCCACTCTCATTATTTTCCGGTATTTCAGGCGCCAGGCGCAGGAAGGACCGAATGGCAGAATCTGAAGAAAGGCCTGTTAGCAACCGCAGAATGCTTCTACGCTGTTTTACATCTGTTGTACCTGCAAAAAGCATTTCCGCTGTATTGATAACGTTATCATCACTCATGTTCTTCAGTGATAACAGTAACTGCAGTTTTGCATTGTCACTTCCTGTGTCCGCAGGAAACGGTCTGGTCAGCGCACTTAGAATAAGCGCTTTATCAGTACTATCTACATCCATACCGGACCCGAAAAGATATTTATTAGCCTTGTTGAATATCGCCGTATCACTGCTTTGCAGATCTCTTAACAGCATAGGCAACTTCTTTTGTGCTAATTTGAATGTATCTGCTTTTCCTTTACTACCGGGATGAAAGGCTGCCAGGAACTGCTGTGCATATCCATTCGCCGCCAATTCTTCAGGCACAACTGCAGTCAGTCGATAAATAGTATGACCAGCTACGATCGCTTTCCGGTGCCATCGCAGACCTGTATTACGTCCTTTCATCTCTGTTTCATATACCGGAAGACCTTCCAGGATAGACTGCCTTTGGCTGGTGATGATAAAGTTGGTATCAACAGGATGTATAAAGGTTTTCAGAAGGCTATCAGGTTCATTGTGGAAGTAATGTGAATACTTTCTTACTTCCGCCATATACATGGAATAAGAAGTGCTATCCATCGCTGAATAGGAATAGATATTCAAACGGGATGACTCACGGTAATCATCAACGATCCCTCCGGTAAACAGCCCCGGACCAGTTATTGTAAAACTGCTGTCTGCCGGTGTAAATGCCACTGTGGGAGCCTTCGCCAGTAATGGCAGTCTGTGAAAACCATCAAAGAAACGTAGCCTGTAACTGCTATCTGTTTGATTGCCGTAATAGTTACATAAAAGGCTGTATGCAAGGTTACCCCGTGGAATAAAGTGAAGCCGGGAAATAACGCCGTTTGAACGCTGGTAGATCAGCTTGTATAATGGTAATCCTTCCCGTTCGGTTACGGTCGAATCGATCAACTGTAAAGTGCTGTCTTCCCCTAGCAAAAGTGTCTGTATAGTTTGCAGCAGTTTTTTGTCGTTAACTCTGTAATGATCACTTTGCATTTTGTCGATCCGCACTATGTAAGAGATGTTATTCGCGTCATCCAGCCCCGTGTATGCTTCCACCGGAGCTACCTGTTCCCTGTTGCCCGATTGTACGTGATTGGCATCCGAAGGGATAATGGCGGTGAAGCCTAAATCCGGGCGACGTAGCGTATCATATGTCGTGGCCGGGCGTGTAATATCATAAAAGCGGACAGATTTGAAAAACTCACTTCTGGAACTGCTGTCTGTGTCCTGCGAGCTGTGCATAAATATAAAAGCCCTGTTGTTACGTATAAACAGGCGCATGTAGAGCGGCATGCCTTTTTGCGACATTACGGCTTCTGTACCGGTTACATTGCGATAGGTGATGGGATAGGATTTCTTTATCTCTGCATTACCCTGCTGCGCCATGTTGGCAATCATAGTATTCACCAGCTCCCGGTCGTCAATACCCAGCTGGGTAATATCCACGCAAAAAGCAAATCCTGCCTGTATGTTATTGGCGCCGATATACATTTTCCGGTTTATGTTGGGAATCGGATAAGCAATCGGATTGCCGGGAAATGCAACGCTGTAACCATCAGCGATCCTGTTTAAGGTAAAGCCGTTAATACTGTCAAGCCGCTGGCGCTCTTTCCGCGCTGCTCCGGTGAACGTAGCTTTTACCGGCGTAGTGATGTATCCTTTTGCACGAAGTAACGATAGTATGCCCTTTTCACCGGGTAAATGAGCCACACCGACAGCGGCGAAAACACTGCCCTTGCTGATTAACGCTGAGAGATTAGCTGCCATTTCCCTGTTACGTGACACCAGATCAGGGATGTCGTCAAGCTCTTCGGAGAGGTTGACAAGATTTGATATCTTTTGCAGATCAGCACTATAATACAGGTTAACAAGTGAATCCAGGAAAGATACCCGTGCATTGAAGCGATCAGTTTTTTCCTTTGCATCACTATTGCCGGAACTATGATAGCCAAGATTTTGCAGGAATATTTCTTTCTGCACTTCCGATACGTTGGCACTCATAAGGGGCAACTGATTCTCAATCTTTTCCAGGCTATATATTGGTTTGTTGAGGAGTGTCGCTTTCTGGTGCAGCCATCCGTCCAGGAATATGCTTTCCGGTTTCGAATCAGGGCCTGCACTCTTTTTAAGTGCCTCTTCCTCATCGAAGAGCAACTGTTCCAGGAACCATAAACGCTTTACATATAGTTGCGCTATCGGCGCGCCTGTTTTCTCTGTAACCAGGCTGTCTACATACCTGTACTCATTTGCAGTGAACAGGAGACGCATATAATTGACAGTATCCAGCAAGGGACCTCCCGGCGCCAGCATATACGCCATCATTGAATCCATATCCACTTCCATAGCAAAAGAGGAGGCACTACGTAGTGCAACCAATACAGAATCACTGAATTCAAACACCCTTTCGTCCGTCAGATGCATAGTGCCAAACAAATAGGAGGGGGAAGTCATACCAGGACCATCAATGCGCCAGAGAAGTTCGTAATTTGATCTGTTAACGCGCTGGGCATGCAACACCGTAGGTATCAGCAGGATTAACAGCATAGCAAATAGCGTACGGGGAAAACGTCGGACGCCCTTTTTCCGACGATCGTTATAGGTATAGAACATATTAGTAAAATTACTAAAATTACCATTCCCGGTACGAAAAAGGGGCGATATCTTTCGACACCACCCCTCGTATTTTATGCCTGCATGACACAGGACTTTCTTTTTCAGTGCTCTAATTCCTTATTATGCCTCTGCTTCTGCATAAGCGCTCACAGGCTCACAGGTGCAGATCAGGTTACGATCTCCGTGGGTGTTATTCACACGGCTGATAGAAGGCCAGAATTTATTGAGTTTTACATATTCTAACGGATATGCTGCCTGCTGGCGGCTGTAAGGACGTGTCCACTCATCGGCAGTTACTACAAACTGTGTATGTGGCGCATGTTTCAGCACGTTTTGCTGTTTGTCGGCAATGCCGTTTTCGATAGCGGCAATTTCCTCGCGGATAGACAGCATCGCATCGCAGAAGCGGTCCAGTTCACTTTTATCTTCACTTTCTGTAGGCTCGATCATGATAGTGCCAGGTACAGGGAAGCTCATGGTTGGTGCGTGGAAGCCATAATCCATCAGGCGTTTTGCTACGTCTTCCGCTTCTACACCGGCAGAAGCTTTGAACGGACGCAGGTCAACGATGAATTCATGCGCACAGGTACCATTAACGCCATTGTACAGGATATCATATGCTTTTTCCAGACGCGCCTTCATGTAGTTAGCATTCAGGATAGCGTACTGGGATGCCTTTTTCAGGCCTTCAGCGCCCAGCAGGCGGATATATGCATAAGAGATCAGCAGGATGCTGGCAGAGCCATATGGCGCTGCAGATACTGCGTGAGCATGTGCTTTAGTGTCAAGGCTTACATGACCAGGCAGGAATGGAGCCAGGTGTTTTGCCACGCAGATCGGGCCCATGCCAGGACCACCGCCACCGTGAGGAATAGCGAAGGTCTTGTGGAGGTTCAGGTGACAAACGTCAGCACCGATCAGACCAGGAGCAGTCAGACCTACCTGGGCATTCATATTGGCGCCATCCATATATACCTGTCCGCCGTGTTCGTGAACGGCATTACAAATGTCTTTTACGCTTTCTTCATATACACCGTATGTAGAAGGGTAGGTGATCATGATACCTGCCAGGTTTGCTGCATACTGTGCCGCTTTAGCTTTCAGGTCGGCTACATCGATGTAACCGTTTTCCAGTGCTTTCACTACTACCACCTTGAAGCCGGCCATTACTGCTGATGCAGGGTTGGTACCGTGTGCAGAAATTGGGATCAGCATCACATTACGGTGACCTTCACCTCTGCTTTCATGCCATGCACGTATTACCAGCAGACCAGCATACTCGCCCTGGGCGCCGCTGTTAGGCTGAAGACTGCAGGCGTCAAAAGCAGTGATCTTACACAGGTAGTCGCTCAGTTCATCCACGATCTGCTGATAACCGCCGGTCTGGGATTTAGGTGCAAACGGGTGCATCTTGCTCCAGTGGTTCCAGCTCAATGGGATCATTTCTGTAGCTGCATTCAGTTTCATGGTACAGCTACCCAGTGATATCATGGAGGTGTTCAGAGACAGATCCTTGTTTTCCAGCAGCTTCAGGTAACGCATCATTTCAGACTCACTGTGATGTGTGTTGAACACCGGGTGCTGCAGGTAAGGAGAGGTCCTTTCCAGGCCCGCAGGAATGCTGGTAGCTTTCAGCTCAGCACTGTTGCTGGTTAATTTGCCGGCTTCAAAGATGCCGAGTATATCGTTCACATCCTGGATGGTAACGGTTTCATCGAGGGAGATGATCACGCGGCCGCTTTCAGGATAGAAGAAGTTGATGCCGATTGCCTCTGCTTTATTTTTAATCGCAGCGCTGTTGCTTACACGTACTTCGATGGTATCGAAGAAGAAGTTAGCACCCAGTTCCATGCCTTTTGCTCTCAGCTTTTCAGCCAGTGCATTAGCCAGGATAGCCACACGGGTAGCGATGTTTTGCAGGCCTTTAGGACCATGATAAACAGCGTACATAGCAGCCATATTGGCCAACAGTGCCTGTGCAGTACAGATATTGGAAGTAGCTTTTTCACGTTTGATGTGCTGCTCGCGGGTCTGCAGCGCCATACGCAATGCACGGTTACCCTGTGCATCAATGCTTACACCGATGATACGGCCAGGGATGGCACGTTTAAAATCATCCTTTACAGCAAAGAATGCAGCGTGCGGACCACCAAAACCTAATGGTACACCAAAACGCTGCGCAGAACCTAAAGCTGCATCAGCACCCAGTTCACCCGGAGCCGTCAGCAGTGTCAGCGCCAGCAGGTCAGTTGCCATTGCCACATAAGCACCTGCTGCATGTACTTTATCAACGAAGCTGCGGTAGTCTTCCACACTGCCGATGCTATTTGGATATTGCACCAGCGCACCGAAGTAAGTTTCGTCTATTGCAGCAGTATTGTAATGGCCCACTACCACTTCAATGTTCAGTGGCGTAGCGCGGGTGTATATAACGTCGATTGTCTGCGGGAAGGTGTTGACATCAACAAAGAACTTAGGACGACTCAGATTATCATGATCTTTATTCAGTGCGCTGAAGAACATTGCCATGGCTTCAGCAGCAGCGCTGGCTTCATCCAGCAGGGAAGCATTCGCAATGGGAAGACCTGTCAGATCGCTTACCATTGTCTGGAAGTTCAGCAGGCTTTCCAGGCGGCCCTGTGCAATCTCAGCCTGGTAAGGAGTGTACTGGGTGTACCATCCCGGATTTTCAAACACATTACGTAAAATCACACTTGGAGTGATGGTATCGTAATAACCCTGCCCTATATAATTGCGGAATACATGATTCTTTAATGATACATCTTTCAGATGGCGCAGGTAATCACTTTCACTGATTGCTGCCGGAACCGCCAGCGGATGCTGCATACGGATAGCTCCCGGTACTGTTTTGCTTACCAGCTCTTCCAGGGAAGATACTCCGGTAGTATCCAGCATCTGGTTGGTTTCAGCTTCATTAGGCCCAATGTGCCGGCCTACAAATTCATTCTGTTGTATATCAAAAAGATTCATGATGTAAAGCAGGTATGTTAGAAAAGAATGTGCAAAGCTATAACGTTTTTTAGCAATGGCCAAACCAGCGCGGTCGTTGGAGAAATTGCGGTGATAAATGCCGTAATGAAACGATGGCAATTGTCATAAGCTTGTAATGTGTTGTTGCAGCTGGTAGTGTTGTATCCCATTCCTATCTTTGCAGTCTAATGGACGATTTACTTATAAACTGGGAACAGAAGGCCCAGGAGCAGCAAAAGGCTAACAAGCAGTTCCTGCAGAAGCTGCAAACGAAAAGGGGAAGAGGCGTGGAGAAGTTATTGCCAGACCTGCACGACGAGGCTTTCAGTCATATTGATTGCCTGAAATGTGCCGGTTGCTGTAAAACGATCAGCCCCCGGTTCAAGATGCCCGATATTAAACGCATCGCCAAATACATGGGCATGAAGGAATCCGCCTTTATTGACCAGTACCTGCGCATGGATGAAGATGGGGATTATGTGGTGAAGTTCAGTCCCTGTCCCTTCCTCGACGCCGATAACTATTGTAGCATCTACGATGCCCGTCCGGGCGACTGCCAGAATTATCCCTATACAGACAGCTTCGATTTTATCAAGCGGCCCAACATCACGTACCTGAACAGTACGATCTGTCCTGCGGTATTTTACGTGCTGGAAAGGCTGAAAAAGATCACAAAACTATAGCCGGTCAGGGCTTCAGGTCCAGCTTACGCATGGCGGGAGAGATAATGTAGGTAGTGATTACCACTCCCAGGGTTACGCAACCGCCAAATACCACTGATGGCACCAATCCCATCAGGCGGGCGGTAAGGCCGCTCTCAAAGGCGCCCAGCTCGTTGGAGGAACCAACAAACATGGAGCTCACCGCTGCTACCCGTCCCCGCATGTCATCGGGTGTTTTGAGCTGCAGGATAGTCTGGCGGATGATCACGCTGATACCATCCAGTACGCCGCTGATCAGCAGGGCGATGAAAGAAAGGGCAAAACTGGTGGACACCCCGAATACGATGATACACAATCCGAAACCGAAAACAGCCGCTAGCAGCTTAAGCCCGGGATGATTGACCAGGGGCCTGTAAGCCAGAACGAACATAGTGGTCAGCGAACCAATAGCTACTGCCGCCCGCAGGAAACCGAATTCCAGCGAACCTACATGCAACACATCTGTTGCGAAGATGGGCAACATAGACACAGCTCCTCCAAACAATACTGCAAACATGTCCAGCGCCATGGCATTCAATACCACTTTGGTCTTCCACACAAAACGCATCCCCTTCGTCAGCCCGTCAAAGAAACTCTCTCCCTGTGGCTTATAGTGAATAGGCTTGGGCTTTATTTTGATCAGACTATACAAAGGCGCAAAGAAAACGCCCACTACGATCAGCATAGACCAGTGAATACCAAACAGATAGATGAATAGACCGCCCAGCGCCGGACCCGCCATCCCACCGATCTGCCAGGCACTGCTACTCCAGGTAGAGCCATTGGCATACAGATTCCGGGGCACAATCAACGCCATCATGGAGAAGTTGGCAGGACTCAGAAAGGCTCTTGCCACACCACCCAGGAATACCAGGAAGTAAATCATATTCAATACCCATTGTGTAGAAATGCCGGCTACCGCTTTGTCCCAGGTCAGCAGGAACAACCCCAGACCCATAAGGATATAGGCAATTACACATGCGATTAATAAACCACGTTTCTCCCGCTTGTCCACAATATGTCCGGCAAAGGGAGCTACCAGCACCGCTGGGATCACTTCTGCGAGCCCGATAAGGCCCAGTGCAAAAGGATCATGTGTCAGTGCATTCACTTTCCACTCTATGATGGTGAACTGCATTGCTAATGCAAACACCATGGCAAAACGGATAACGAGATAATAGTTGAATTCTGGAATACGTAGCGATGCGTAAGGGTCGTTCTTGATAGTAGTCTCCTGATTCTCCACTGTGCAGTTTTTATGGCCGTCGCAAAAATAGAGAATTTGCCCCATTACCCGGTCCTTCAATCTGATAAGTGGTAATATAAAATCCCGCTAAGATGTTTACTTTTATGTATAAAGTCCCCTCCGGAATTTGGTCTGGTTTTAGCATCTGTAAAGCGGTAAAATGTGGCAACCTGTTAAATGCGAGTTAATTGCATGCAATGCTGCATCACACTGTTTCTCAATCTTTTGTTAAAAGCAAATTGCCCTTCTGGTTGAATGGGCTATTTTATGCTATATTTGATGACGTTCAATTTTGGATTCTATGAGAAGAATGAAAGTGATTATACCAGTTGCATTGCTTATGATCTCAATGGGGGTTTTAGCTTTCAGCAAACTGCATAAAGAAGACCCTCCAGGCAGATACGAAGTGATCATGGGCCTGGTTGGGCAGATACTAACCCAGGGGCACTATCAACCTAAGGAGATTAACGACGCTTACTCTAAAGAAGTTTTTGATAAATACCTGAAGAGCCTGGACAGTGAAAAGAAGTTTTTCCTGAAAAGTGATATCAAAGGGCTGGAGGCCGTATCCACCCACATCGACGATGAGCTGCAGGGCGCTCCGCTCGACTGCTTCAATGCCATCAACGCCATCATCAAACAACGTGTTTCCGAAGCTGCCTCCATCTACCCGGAACTGCTCTCCAAACCGTTTGACTTTACCAAAGATGAAAAGGTAGTGCTGGATCCCGACAAGATCGATTACCCCGATAATCTTGAAGAACGTAAAGAAGCCTGGAGAAAAGTACTGAAATACCGTACATTGGAAAAGCTGACGGAACTGCAGGACTCCCGCGACAAGCTGAAAGATAAGCCTAACGAGAAGGAAAAGATTAAAACTGACGCAGAACTGGAAGCTGAAGCCAGGGCGAAAGTTAAAACTGTATACGACCGTTATTTCGATCGTCTGAAGAACAGACAGGATGATAACGAGCGTTTCAGCATGTTCATAAATGCTATTACTACCACCATGGACCCGCATACTGATTTCTTCCCGCCAGCTGAAAAGAGGGCTTTTGAAGAGCAGATGGCCGGTAAGTTCTTCGGTATCGGCGCTCAGCTGAAAGAAGAAGATGGTAAGATCAAGATCGCCAGTATCGTAACAGGTAGCGCCAGCTGGAAAGATGGTCGCCTGAAAGCGAATGATGCCATTCTGAAGGTTGCACAGGGCGATAAAGAACCAGTGGATATCACCGGTTACGCTGTAGAAGATGCCGTGAAACTGATCCGCGGTAACAAGGGTTCTGTTGTAAAACTGACGGTGAAGAGTGTGGATGGTACCGTGAAAGTGATCGATATCACCCGCGATGAAGTAGTACTGGATGACACCTTTGCAAAATCAGCTATTATCAATGGTCAACATAAACTTGGTTACATCTACCTGCCTGAATTCTATGCAGACTTCAACGACAGGAACGGCGCCCGTTGCGCAGAAGACGTAGCTAAAGAGATCACCAAACTGAAAGCAGAAAATGTAGAGGGTATCATCCTCGATCTGCGCTTCAATGGTGGTGGTTCCCTGCAGGATGTTGTACAGATGGCCGGCCTGTTCATTCCGGAAGGTCCTATCGTACAGGTGAAATCACGCAGTGGCGATCCAATGGTGCTCCGCGACCGCGATAAGAGCGTACAGTACGGTGGCCCGCTGGCAATTATGGTCAACGAGTACAGTGCTTCCGCTTCCGAGATCATGGCAGCAGCTATGCAGGATTACAAACGTGCAGTGATCATTGGTAGCAATACCTTCGGTAAAGGAACTGTACAGCGTATGCTGAACCTGGACGACTTCTACTCTAATAAAGAAATAGGTGCACTGGGTGCTATTAAACTGACCCAGCAGAAGTTCTACCGTGCAAATGGTGGTTCTACCCAGCTGAAAGGTGTAGCTTCCGATATCCAGCTGCCTGACCCATATTATGAAGTAGCAGAGCGTAAAGACAATGATGCGCTGGCATGGGATGAAATTCCAAAAGCATCCTTCACGCCATGGTACGAACCGGTTCCGGTAGATGCACTGAAAAGGAACAGCGAGAAAAGGGTAGCAGCCAGTGAGGCATTCAAAATGATGAATGACAATATCTCAACGCTGAAAAAGATGGAAAGCCAGGAAGCCTATTCACTAAATCAACAGACATATAGAGCAGAGCAGAAGACTAACAACGCTGCCCTGAAACGTTATGATTCAGTAAATGACAAGGTGAAGGAACTGAATATCAGCAGCCTGAAAACAGACCTGGACAGACTGTCCGCTGATTCTGCGAAACTGGCCCGTAACAGGGACTGGCTGAAATTCAGACAGAAAGATATCTACCTGGATGAAGCTGTAAATGTCATGAATGACCTGATCGCATTGTCTTACCCTAAATTACAGGGTAAACCAGCTAACAAATAATCATACACTTCAAGTATAAATGAAAAGGCGGCCTGTTTTAAACAGACCGCCTTTTTTATTAGTTATCAGCGAGTAGCTTATTGTTCCAGTTTATCTCCCAGTAGCTTTATCAGGGTCCTCAACTCATCCCTTTTATACTCTTCCTTCTCATCTTGAAAGCACTTCAGCAACTCTTCCAGCAGGAACTGTATAATTCTCCTGGTCGACTGTGGCTGATAGTAGGAGGGCGTGATAGGAATGGACATCCGTTTCAGATATCCTTCTACATCCTGGTGTGAATAGATCTGTCCCTGAATAGGATCTATGAAGAAAAGGATCCGATTGTCTTCTGGCCTGGGCGTTTCGGTAAAGTCATAGAACGTATCGAAATAACCCAGTATGAACTGCCGGGGGATATTTACAGCATATACCGGAAGGTCCAGCATAGCGCAGAGGCTCTGGTATACGATACCGTTAGTCAGCGGATTACCCTTGCGGGATTCTATCACCTGGTTGATGAAGAACTGGTTCTTACGTACATAGGCTACTTCTTCCCCTTTCAGTCCGAAGTAATTATAGATCATGCTGTTCAGCACATTGATCTGTTCCAGCGGAGTAAGATAGTTGTTCAATTCCAGCCAGATATTCCGTTTGATCCTTTCAATTTCAGCTACCACATTACCGGGCTGCATATCCGGGAACTGGTATTGAGCTACCAGTATGGAGCCCTGCAGCAGATCAGGCGATTCTGTCTTGCTCCATGAATGAAGGGCTACCTGTAAATCTTTATAATGCACGCGGTGTATCAGCTGCTCAATCCTTTCCTGGATGGATTCATCCACCGTGTTTTCCCATAAGTGCTCGAGGTTGGGAATGATCTCTTTTCCAAACAGTAATATCTTGTTGGCAACAGTATCATACACCTCCTGGTCCGGATCATCCAAAAGGTGGAACAAGGCATTTATTTCTTTGGTCTCGTGCATAAAATGAATGTACAGGTGTCCATTTATTCCGCCTTCTTCTTCCTCGGTGGCGCCTTCTTCTTTGGAGGATTTGCTTTGACATCTTCGATGATGGCTTTAGCTTCTTCCAGTGTTATGTCAGCGGCGGTATCAATCTTTTCTTTCGGTATCTTATAATTCCTCAGTCCCTGTTTTATATACGGTCCGTAGGGGCCTTTCAGTATCTGAATCTTCTCTTTTTCGAAGATTTTTATTGTACGTTCATCCTTTGCGGCTCTCTTTTCCACTATCAGCGGTGCTATTTCATCCAGCTCCACTGTGTAGGGGTCCATTTCCTTTTTCAGGGAATAGAATTTCTTGTCATGTGCTGCATAAGGTCCGAACCGCCCAATGTTCACCAGTACATCTTCGTCTTCAAACTTACCCAGGTTACGTGGGAGTTTGAACAGTTCCATTGCTTCCTCTAAAGTAATAGTTTCTATACTTTGAGTAGACTTCATTTTTGCGAACTTCGGCTTCTCTTCGTCTTCTGCTTTACCGATCTGGATCATCGGACCATAGCGGCCCATACGTGCCACGATTGGTTTGCCTGTTTCTGCATCGGTGCCCAGCTGGCGTTCGCCTTTCACTCTTTCCGCCTTTTCCAGTGTGTTTTCCACATCTTTATGGAAAGGAGTGTAGAAGTCATTCAGCATCTTATTCCAGATCTTCTTACCATGGGCCACCTCGTCAAATTCTCCTTCGATCTTCGCTGTAAAACCGTAATCCATCACGGAACCAAAGTACTGGTTCAGGAAGTCCGTTACGATCATACCCAGATCCGTCGGGAACAGTTTTGACTTTTCAGCGCCTGTATTTTCTGTATCAGTAACCTTTGTGATCTTGTCAGCTTTCAGGCTCATGATACGGAAATCTCTTTTTATTCCTTCCTTATCACGTTTCTCAACATAGCCACGTTTCTGAACGGTAGTGATGGTAGGAGCGTAGGTGGATGGACGTCCGATACCCAGTTCCTCCAGTTTCTTTACCAGGCTGGCCTCTGTATAACGGGGGGCAGGACGGGTAAAACGCTCAGTAGCCTTCATTTCTTTCAGGTCAAGCGCCTGTTTTACCGCTAATGGTGGTAAAGAGCCGTCATCTTCGTCCTCGTCGCTCACATCTTCATCGTCTTTGCCTTCCATGTATACTTTCAGGAATCCGTCAAATTTCAACACTTCACCACTGGCTGTCAGCTCATCATGGTTGGTGGAGATGTCTATTTTGGCAATGGTCTTTTCCAGTTCTGCATCACTCATCTGGCTGGCGATAGTACGTTTCCAGATCAGTTCATACAGCTTTTTGGTATCGCTGTCATCAACAGACGCATTTTCCATATAGGTAGGGCGGATGGCCTCGTGCGCTTCCTGTGCTGATTCATTTTTGTTCTTGAACTTACGGTGCTGATGATATTTCTGTCCGTAGTTGGTCACAATGGCGTTCTGGATATCTGCGAGGGCTGTATCTGACAGGTTCACAGAGTCAGTACGCATATAAGTGATCTTACCGCTTTCATACAGCTTCTGTGCCAGCAACATCGTTTTGGAAACGCTGTAGCCCAGCTTGCGGCTGGCTTCCTGCTGGAGGGTAGAAGTGGTGAATGGGGCCGCCGGCGATTTCTTACCAGGTTTTACCTGTATGTCCTTCACCGTATAAGCCGCGCCAACACACTGCTGAAGGAACTTTTCAGCATCTTCGGCAGTCTTGAAACGGGTAGGTCCTTCAGCCTTAAAAGTAATATTTTTGCCCTGAAGATCTTTAGCAGTAAAGAAGGCTTCTACCTTAAAACTGCTAACGGCGTTGAATGTATTGATTTCACGCTCCCGCTCTACGATCAGTCTTACCGCTACAGATTGCACACGGCCGGCAGATAATGAATTACGCATGCTCATCTTACGCCAGAGCACGGGGGATAATTCAAAACCTACAATTCTGTCGAGTATACGCCTGGCCTGCTGGGCATTAACCAGGTTCATATCTAATAGGCGGGGTTGTTGTACGGCTTTTTCGATGGCTGGCTTGGTAATTTCATGGAAAACGATACGTTTGGTAACCTCGGGATCAAGACCCAATACCTCACATAAATGCCACGATATGGCCTCACCCTCACGGTCCTCATCCGTTGCTAACCAAACTTCCTCAGTTTCCTTCGCAAGCTTCTTTAATTCTTTAACTATCTTCTCTTTATCCTCAGGTATAGTATACTTAGGTTTAAAGTTGTTGGGGATGTCGATACCCATATCATCCTTCTCCAGATCACGGATGTGACCAAAGCAGGATTTTACCTCGAAGTCTTTGCCCAGTATCTTTTCGATGGTCTTGGCTTTCGCCGGAGACTCAACAATTACTAGATTTTTTGCCATGAATGCCGTCTTTATGAGCTACTAGATACGTAAAATTCCGTATAAAAAATACAAATACGAATTTTGCAAGTATATAAAAGTAGCTTGAGAATAAAAAATAAGACTGTTTTAACGCATTGAAGGTAAATGTAATATTTTTGATAAAATCATTAAAAATGAGTCGTTAACAGTTTAATAGTTAAATTGCTGGATAAGAACGTTGCTAAACGCGAAGTAACCTGACCATATAAAGATATGAGTGCAATACCTCCGCATGCTATTTCTTGAAAACCGGTACACCATAATATATATTAACCTTACACAGAATGGATATAGTAATTATTGGCGCAGGGAACGTAGCGCATTGTTTTGGTCATTTACTGAAACTGCATGGTCACCAGATTCTGCAGGTAATCAGCCGTAAAAAGGAAAATGCTGTTGAGCTGGCAGAATCATTACATTCTTCCGGTACAGACGATCTGCTGGATATTAATATGGAGGCAGACCTTTACCTGATGGCCGTAAGTGACGCCGCTATCCCTGAGCTGAACGACGAGCTGAGACTGGGAAAACGTTTTGTAGTGCATACTGCCGGAGCAGTGCCCCTCGATGCCATTAAAAAGATCTCCCTCAATACGGGCGTGATCTATCCCTTGCAATCCCTCCGGAAAGAAGTCCGGAATTATCCTGCCATCCCCTTGCTGCTGGAAGCTGCTAACGATGAGGTGATGCGAAGGGTAAAACCGGTAGCGCAGAGCATCAGTCCTGATATTCAGGAAGTTAACTCACATCAACGCCTTCAGTTACACCTGGCGGCGGTACTGTGTAATAACTTTACCAACCACCTGATAGCCAGAGCGAAGCGTTACTGTGAGAAGGAAGGACTGGACTTTACATTATTACAGCCTATTATAAAGGAAACCTTCGACCGCCTGGAGAAATTTCCGCCTGAAACTGTTCAGACCGGCCCGGCAGTACGCAATGATGAGACGACCATGTCCAGCCATCGTGCCCTGCTGGAAAATGAAGAATACCTGAAACTGATCTACCAGGTCATGTCAGATAGCATTTATGATTTCCACCGCAGCTGACATATAAAAATCTGTGGTACTTTTGCCAAATTCAATCAGGAACCAAAGAACCAGTGAGCGGAATTTTATACAGGATCCCGAAGGCCGGTTCTTCGTCTCCTGACTCCTAATTTATTCTCAATGAACATATTATCTCTTTTTAAACCTATCTCCACTTTTGTATTTGATGTTGATGGCGTGCTGACAGACGGCACTGTGCAGTTGTTGCCCAATGGAGAGCAGTCCCGGAAAATGAATATCAGGGACGGCTATGCATTACAACTGGCGGTGAAGAAAGGTTACCGCGTCGTAATCATTTCCGGGGGAAAATCCGAAAGTGTAGTCAGCCGCTTACAAGGCCTGGGTATAAAAGATATCTATACAGGCGTTTTAGACAAACAGGAGAAACTGCAGGACTATGTATTTGAAAACGACCTGCGCTGGGAAGAGATCATATTTATGGGAGATGATATCCCTGATTACCGGGCGATGCAACTGGTAGGTTTGCCGGTATGTCCCGCAGATGCTGCTCCCGAAATCAAGAGCATCAGCCGGTATGTATCCCCTGTTACAGGCGGCAATGGTTGTGTGCGGGAGATCATTGAGAAAGTCCTGAAACTGAACAATCACTGGATGATGGATGAGGAGATCGCCAGCCGTTAACGGGTGCGGCTATGTTATATATAACTGGAATTACTTTTACCGCAATTATTGAACTATGAAATTGCTGATTGCCTTTTTAAGGCTGATCCGATATCCGAATCTGATCTATATAGCGCTAACCCAGTTCCTGCTGCAATATTGTGTAGTAGCGCCTGTGTTGGAATATAACGGAGAAGGACCCTCCCTCTCCTGGCCTTCTTTTTTCCTGTTGTCTCTTTCTACTGTATTGATCGCAGCTGCAGGAAATATTATCAATGACTATTTCGACATCAATATAGATATTATCAACAAACCTGAAAAGATGGTGCTTGATAAGATCATTAACCGCCGCTGGGCAATGGCCTGGCACACCATATTTAATATGGCGGGCGTGTCGATCGGTTTTATTGTAGCCTGGCAGATCGGCCATATATATCTGGGGTTCACCCAGGTGATCTGTTCTCTGATCCTCTGGTTCTATTCCACTTCCTTCAAACGCCAGATCCTGATCGGCAATGTGCTGATCTCCCTGCTGACGGCCCTGGCAGTAGTGGTAGTGGGCTTTTATGAAAAGCAGATATATGAAAGCTTCGAAGCGATTATGTCGCCAACAGGCAGAAAACTGATCCAGGTGATCGGTGTATACGCCCTGTTCGCTTTTGTCATCTCCCTGGTGCGCGAGATAGTAAAAGACCTGGAAGATATGATCGGCGACGCTAAGGATGGCTGCCGCACTATCCCCATTGTATGGGGAGTAGAGCCCGCTAAACGTATCTGTTATATGCTGTTATTGGCCCTACAGATCCTGATCGTGCTGGTAGAAATAAGAATAGGATTTATCGGATGGTGGCCGGCTATTATCTACCTGGTACTGTTTGTACAGGCGCCCGCTTATTATATTTATAACCTGTTGAAAAAGGCGCATTTGCCGGAACATTATCACAGGGTAAGTTCATTGGTGAAATGGCTGATGCTGACCGGCATCCTGTCTATGATCTTCTTTAAAATATTCCTCTGATGTATACCGGAAAACGTGTGATCCTGGCTTCGCAGTCGCCACGCAGAAAACAACTGCTGGAACAGGCAGGTATTCCTTTTGAAGTGAAAGTGGTGGATACCGCTGAAACCTTTCCTGCTGATATGGCTATCCCGGAAGTACCTGTACATATTGCCCGGCAGAAATCTGCCGCTGTAGCGGCATTGTGCACAGCAGATGATATCATCATCACAGCAGATACTGTTGTTGTTTTAGATGATACTATTATAGGCAAACCTAAAGACAGAGAGGATGCTATTCGCATCTTGTCAGCCCTGAGTGGCCGGATACACAGGGTTATCACAGGTGTGGTGATCAAACAGGAACGGGAGGAATTGTCTTTCTCCAAGGAAACCGCTGTACATTTCAAACCGCTCACTGCTGAACAGATCACTTACTATGTAGATAACTACAAGCCCTACGATAAAGCTGGTGCTTACGCCATCCAGGAATGGATAGGAGCGGTGGGTATAGATCGTATTGATGGTTGCTTCTATAATGTAATGGGACTTCCGGTAAGCAATGTTGTGGAAGCACTTGAATCTATTGCTACTAAAAGCAACTAATTCGGAGATGACGTATAATTAGACATGCGTCATCTCAATTATATTGATTTACTTTTTCTTTTTCTCCTTCTCTTTTTCTGTATTTTGTTTCACCCTGTACTCCACGATCCTTGTGATCAATGCCAATGGCATAGGCTGATCCAGCGGAAACTGTACAGACCCCTTTCCCTGTTTATATACAGACAGTTCCTTTTCAAATGCTTTGATACCTGTTGGCGCAGGGTAGAAACCTATGTGACTTTTAAACGCTGCAAAGTGCACCAGGTTGCCTTTCAGTACGAACGTCGGTATGGCATATTTGATGGCCTCTGTAGCCTCGGGGGCGGCTTTACGGATAGTAGCGCGCACTTCCTGTAATCGGGCCTGTACATCTTCAGGAAATTCAGCAATGTAGGTATCAATGTTTGGAGCAGCGTTTTTCATGAGATGGGGTTTTATGCAAATATACAAACCACCACTATAGAGAGGAGCTTTAGACTTCTAAAACTAAAAATAAGAGAGGATATATCCAAAATAATGAACGGATTCAGGATCGTCTAAATGATTACCTGAATCCGTCGGATACCGGATAAAAAAGAGCCTGCATCATACTTGATACAGGCTCTCCATGTATATGGTTGATTAATGAAGACTTAGCGTCCGAGTTCTTCTTCCAGCACCAACAGGTTCACATCCTTGTTCTTCAACCAGGAAGCCGATTTCATTTTCTCCAGGTTGATAACACCTACCACATAGCTGTAAGTAGCAGACTCGTATTTCTCAGAGATATTGTAGAAGTCAGCAAGATGTACCTGATCGGCTGTGCGGTAACGCAGATATACTTTCAGTTGTACATCATTGGTAAAAGCAGGCTGATTGGATTGTTTGATTTTTTTATACTCGTACCGGTAGTTATACAGTAATGCAGAGATGTCTGACAACACTGCACTACCCGTAGCGGTACCACCTGCACCCTTACCTACAAAGAACTGTTTATCGGTGAATGCACTCTCCAGCAGGATACCATTGTATTCGTTGTATACATCATACAATAGGTTATGTTCCCTGATCAGATGTGGCAGTACATATGCATTCACATGACCATTCTGCCTGCGGCAATTGCCTATCAGCTTAATAGTACAGTTACGTTGTTTTGCAAATTGTATATCAAAATCATTCAGATGATGGATACCATAGTTGAACACTTCTTCCGGTTTTACGAAAGTGCCGAAGGCATGTAATAAAAGGATCACGATCTTGAACTTAGGATCATATCCTTCAATATCCAGGGTAGGGTCAGTTTCTGCGAAACCCTTGTCCTGCGCCTGTTGCAGCGCTGTTTCAAAGCTCAGGTTCTCTTCAAATATCTTGGTGAGGATGTAATTGGTAGAACCGTTGCAGATACCTTCCACAGCATTCAGCAGGTCATTGTCATAGTATTCTTCCAGGTTACGGATGATAGGAATACTTGCGCAGCTGGATGCTTCATAGAGAAAAGGTACTTTGTTTTCTACCTGCAGCTGGTATAATGCAGGCAGGTTTTCAGCGATCATGCGTTTGCTGGCACTCACTACTGCCTTGCCATTACGCAGTGCTGTACTTACAATCTCGAATGCAGCTTCTGTGTCATTGATCAATTCCACCACTACATCAATGGTAGGATCATTAAGGATTTCATTTTTGTCAGTAGTAAAGTAGCTGGCGTCAATAGGACGCGATTTGTTAGGATCTTTGATACATATCTTTTTGATACGGGCATTGATACCTTTTGTTCTGTTGAGTACCTCGTATAACCCTTGTCCCACACAACCAAATCCGAAAATACCTAAATTGATGATCTTGTTTTCCATGTTCTATACTTAGTGCTTATATACTTCCTTTAATGCAGCAGCTTGATAAAAAGCAAGCCGCATTACTTTTAATGAATAATATGATTGTTACTGTAATACTGTGATCTGTTTTCCTGCAGGCAGATTGAGTTTGTCCAATGCCTGTTTCAGATCATTGATCAGGTCTTCAGCATCCTCGATACCTACAGACAGGCGGATACAGGAATCCTGCAGTCCGGTTTTTTTCCTGAATTCTTCCGGGATGTTACGGTGAGTCATTGTAGCTGGATGATCCAGCATACTTTTTACTCCTCCAAAACTCTCTGCGAGTTTAAACAGTTTAGTGCTGTTCACCACGCGGATTGCATTCTTTATGTTATCGCTTTTTAGAGAGAAGCTGACAAGTGCGCCGTATTGTTTCTGCTGTTTACGTGCGATATGATGGTTCTTATGCGTGCTTAGTCCCGGGTAAAATACCTTATCCACTGCGGGATGTGTAGACAACCAGGTAGCAACAGCCATGGCATTGCTACATTGTTTATCCAGGCGCAGGCAGAGGGTTTCAATACCTCTGATAGTCAGCCATGCCTCAAACGGGCTGAGTATACTGCCGGAAATATTCTGGTTAAAGCGCAGTTGATCTGCCAGTGTTTTTGAATTCACTACTACCAGTCCGGCAATAACATCTGTATGACCTGCCAGGTATTTGGTAGCGCTGTGTATCACTATATCAGCGCCCAATGGCATCGGTTGCTGTATCAATGGTGTACAGAGTGTATTGTCCACCACCAGCAAAACATTATGCTGTTTAGCTATTTTGCTGATAGATTTGATATCAGATACGCGTAACGTAGGATTGGTGGGAGATTCCAGCCATATCATCTTCGTATTGGGAGTGATAGCCGCCAGTACTTTGTCGGTATTGCTGGTATCCACGAAGTTTGCTTTGATGCCAAAGCGTTCAAACATATGCTGGAACATCTGGAAAATACCGCCATAGGTATCTTCCACGGCCATGATCTCGTCGCCGCTTTTCAACAGTTTCATCACAGCATCAATAGCCGCCATACCACTGGCGAAAGCAAAACCCGCATGTCCTTCTTCCAGGCTGCAGATGATGTTTTCCAGCACTTTGCGTGTAGGATTATTGGCACGGGAAAATTCAAATCCCTTGTTGATCCCCGGAGATTCCTGCACGAAAGTGGAGGTCTGGTAGATGGGAACGGAAATGGCGCCCGTCAATTCATCCACCGGGATGCTATGCAATAATTGAGTAGCTATTTTCAATCTTCAAAGCAATTATACTGTTTATTATACCCTGGTTGGCATATGCACAATCAGACGATTCATTCAATGACTTCCAGATATAGGGGCATAAAAAAAGCCCTTCCGTAGTTGGAAGAGCCTTCAGGTATTTTATTACGATGAATATCAATCTCTGCCAACTTATCTTCCCTCGGTTATCGTATAACCGGGGCCGGAATTAGCACCTTTCCCTGTATTACAGGTTGGTTGCTAAGGCATCGCAGGGCCAAGTCCCTCCGCCTTTCTGGATAAGTCATGTGTAAGAACTGGGTGCAAAGTTAAAGGTACTTTGATGAAATTTCCAAAAAGGAATATTTTTTCATCTCTTAGATTTAAGAAAAAATGTAATATAAAGCTGAATTGGCTATATCTTTAGGGATTGTGGACGCTGATAGAAATCATCGCAGGCCTGAACCAGAACTTTTAATTCAGTTTCAATAGGATATTGTATGAATAGGGACCAAAGGAAGACTATCTTTTATCTCTTCTGTTTAATCTGTATCGTTCCTATGTTTTTTGCCGGAGCATTGCTGCTTGGAAAATGGATAGATAAAAAAAAGATCGAAAGAATAAAGGCTGATCCTGCCAGTGCAGTTGGATTTATTTATAAGTCAAAAACGACAGGAAAAGGGGAAAAGGTTTGGTCGGAATATTTTGTTAACGGTAAAAGATACGAGGTTAAAGGGTTACCTCCCGGTGGAGCAAACGTACAAGTAGATATGTTTTTCCGAGTAATATATGAACGAAAACATCCCGACAACAGTATCATTGACTTTGCAATCCCTTTGTTTAGTGAAGAAGATATTACGAAGCAAACAACTGGTACTGTGGATTTAGTAAATCCTGCTACTGTGAGGTTCTTGTATAAAGTTAACGGAGAATCTTATAGTTGCATACAGGTGCTGCCTGAAGGAAGAACCGTAAAAAATGGAGAAACCTTTCCTGTAGAATACCTGGAACAAGATCCATGGATGGCAATTTTAAAACTGTAAAAAAAGCCATTGTATAAGTGAACGTTATTTTTTGCACCTACTTATTTTTTCACTAATTTGTTTTCCCTTTGAGTAATTTTTAATAACTCTGTTAACCAACCATTTATGACCATTGTGAATGTTGATCCTCTTTTGGCAGAAGAGCTATTTCAACACATCTGGCAGTTTCGCTTATTCACCCAATCTGCTCTTACAACACTGGAGGGCGAGCCTTTACACATAGAGCATCCCGGTCAGCATAACCGGCATGCCGGACCTGATTTTACTGCCGCAAGGATCCGCATCGGGGAAACACTTTGGGTGGGAAATGTGGAACTGCATCTGAAAACGTCTGACTGGTTCCGACATGGACATCAGCATGACCTGCAATACCGGAATGTGATCCTGCATGTGGTTTTTGAACACGACATGAAAGGAGGGACGACAAATGGTATCCCTATCCTGGAGCTGCAACCTGCTGTTCCGAAGTTGCTGTTACAGCGGTATGAATCCTTGCGGCAATCTGCAGCCTTTGTACCCTGTGCCGCTCAGGTCACCGATGTTCCGTCACTGATCTGGACATGCTGGAAAGACCGTTTGCTGGTAGAGCGGCTGGAGCAGAAAGCGGATACATTCAAAGGCTGGCTGCTGCAAACACAGTATGACTGGGAAGAGGTCTGCTTCCGGGCCATTGCCAGAGCTGCAGGCATGCCTGTGAATGGAGAGGCATTCCTGCATTTAGCCCAGTCATTGCCTTACAGGTTGCTGGCACGCCAGCAGCATGACCTGACCTACCTCGAGGCATTGTTGTTCGGGCAGGCGGGAATGCTGGATGATACAGCCACTGACCCTTATATAAGAGGGCTCCAGCGGGAGTATCACTACCTGCAGCATAAGTACCATTTCACACCGCTGGCGGCAGGGCATTGGAAATGGCTGCGGATGCGTCCCGCTTCTTTTCCGTCTATGAAGATCGCTTTTCTCGCAGCGCTGCTGCACAAAGTCCCGCACCTCTTCTCCCGGATGCTGGATGCACCGGATGCCGCCTGTCTGGAAAAATTGTTACAAGTCCGGCCTTCAGATTACTGGCAGACACATTACAAATTTGGCAAACCTGTTAGCCGGACGCAGATGCCAGGTACACGGGCAATCCACAATATCCTGATCAATACGTTATTACCCCTTTTATACCTGTATGGCAGAGAAAAGGGCGATACCCGTTATCAGGAGAAAGCCATTGCCTTTCTGCGCCAGCTTCGCGCAGAGGAAAATCACGTGATGACCGGTTGGAATGCATTGAATATCAAGGCTGATTCTGCCGGGCAGAGTCAGGCATTATTGCAGCTGAAACAATACTATTGTGATGAAAAACATTGTCTGAAGTGCGCTGTCGGGGCAAGGTTACTTCGGTCGGATATTGCCTGAACCGGGGGGATTGAATTTCCTGCAGGTCCACCTTTAAGGCATGTCAAAGGCATAGTAAAGCCATGGTAAAGGCATGGTAAAGGCATGGATAAGGCGTACTTGTGTTTCCCGCAGGTCCACCTTTAAGGCATGTCAAAGGCATAGTAAAGCCATGGTAAAGGCATGGATAAGACGTACTTGCGTTTTTCGCAGGTCCACCTTTAAGGCATGTCAAAGGCATAGCAAAGCCATGGTAAAGGCATGTATAAGGCGTACTTGTGTTTCCCGCAGGTCCACCTTTGAGGCATGTCAAAGGCATAGTAAAGCTATGGTAAAGGCATGTATAAAGCGTACTTGCGTTTCTCGCAGGTCCACCTTTAAGGCATGGTAAAGCCATGGTAAAGGCATGTATAAAGCGTACTCGAGTTTCCCGCAGATTATCCAGTACCGAATACATACCGAATGCATAAGGACCCGATTACCTTTACCTGAGATTCGATAGAGATGGCTCCGAGATGGCTTAAACGAATCA
This sequence comes from Chitinophaga filiformis, assembly GCF_900102545.1. Classification (GTDB taxonomy): domain Bacteria; phylum Bacteroidota; class Bacteroidia; order Chitinophagales; family Chitinophagaceae; genus Chitinophaga; species Chitinophaga filiformis. Next base: position 109,401 of record NZ_FNBN01000003.1, read on the forward strand.
TCTCTTAATCTGGATTGGGTTGAGCCATGGGGATATATCCGCTGGCGGGGCCTATTCCGTCCATCGGGGCCCATTAGGTTTCCCGGGGGGCACCCCGGCCTACAAACACTGAGACTCCTGCCGGAGTCCTATTATGTTTTGTTAATAACGTGTTGCTATAAGCACAGATGCCTTTACTGTGCCTTTGCGGTGGGCCTCTGGTCTTGTCCAGTATTTGTAGCCTTGGGTTTCAACCCCGGAAATACAGCCCTTTCCCCCTCACGAAAGCTTCTGTAACCATTTCCTGGTTACGGCGTTATATATACATGGGCGTGGGTTTACAGACAAAAACAAATTTACACATGACAGAAAAAACGTGTAGGTTTGTAACGGTAGGCATACCAATATAATGCCCCCTACGTTTATATAGCATAGCCCGGCGGCTATACTCCTTAACTAAACAAATCTATACAGGTGAAAAGACTATACTCATCCTTGCTTCTTCTGGTCATGGCGGGTAGTTTGTATGCCCAGGATTCAAATACGGACGGACTTTCCAAAAAAGAACAGCGGGAACAACGCAAATTGAAGCGCATTTCATTGTTCAAACAAATGGAAGAAGGAGAGAACCTGTATCAGCGAGAATTCTCATTAGGTGCCAGAATAAATACAGATGGCTGGACCGGCCTGTTTGAACTAGGATACCGTAAGAGCAGGACCAAAGTGAATTATTTTCAGATTGAATTCGGTGAGAAAAAGAATCCCAAGGAGGATAAAAAGGCCGGACAACCCAAAGGCGTTGACCCTTACGGATTTATCTATTCAGAGAAACCCTACATATACGGTAAGCAAAATAACTTCTACCAGGTTAAGCTGGGCGTAGGACAGCAAAGGCTGATCGGTGGTAAAGCCAACAAGAATGGCGTACTCGTGAACGCGATCTATTATGGTGGCCTGTCTGTCGGTATGCTGAAACCTTATTACCTCAATATCGTAGATCCTAATACCGAACAGGGCGTACAGGTCAAATATGGTCAGAACCCTTTATATAACCAGGCATTCCTGGACAGGGCGTCTATTATAGGAGGAGCCGGATTCGGTAAAGGCTGGGGAGAACTCAGCATCGTTCCCGGTGTACATGCAAAAACAGGCCTGCGGTTCGACTGGGCCCGTTTCAATGAGGTGGTAAGTGCCCTGGAAGTAGGTGTGAACGCAGAATACTACACCAAGGATATCAATATTATGATAGACCAGGGGGCCAAAAAATTCTTCTTCAATGCATACATAGCACTTCAGTTTGGAAAGCGTTGGGATAAGAAATAGTTGAGAAGTATTAAATTTGTGTCCTAAAGAAAGGATCAGAGATGGAAGAAACACCGATTACAACCGCAACGCCATGCAGCACAGCGCCTGCTGCCGCTGCTCCGAGAACTAAGAAACCGGACTGGCTGAGGGTTAAGTTGCCAATAGGAGAGAGTTATAAGCAGGTACGTAACCTGGTTGATACACATAAGTTGCATACGATCTGTGAGAGCGGTAATTGCCCTAATATGGGCGAATGCTGGGGAGCTGGCACCGCCACTTTTATGATTCTGGGGAATATCTGTACCCGCAGCTGTGGCTTCTGCGCAGTAGCTACCGGCAGGCCCGAAGCTGTGGATTGGGATGAGCCTCAACGGGTTGCGGAAGCAATCTACCTCATGAAAGTGAAACACGCCGTGATCACTTCGGTGGACAGAGATGAGCTGAAAGATGGTGGTTCCATCATCTGGGCCAATACAATTAAAGCAGTCAGGTCACTGAATCCGGATACAACAATGGAAACATTGATCCCTGACTTCAGGGGGCAGTGGGAAAACCTCCAGCGCATCATTGAAGTGGCGCCGGAAGTAGTATCCCACAACCTCGAAACAGTGGAACGCCTCACCAAGCAGGTGCGTATCCAGGCTAAATATCACCGTAGCCTGGAGGTGATCCGTCGCCTGAAAGACGGAGGCATGCGTACCAAAAGCGGTATCATGCTCGGTCTTGGTGAAACTAAAGAGGAAGTGGTACAGGCAATGCAGGACCTGTACGATAATGGATGTGACGTGGTGACACTCGGACAATATCTTCAACCTACCCCAAAACATCTGCCGGTTGTCCGTTTTGTTCATCCAGACGAGTTCGCAGAATTGCGTGAAATAGGATATAATATGGGCCTGGATTATGTTGAATCAGGACCATTAGTGAGATCTTCCTACCATGCAGAAAAACATATTCATAGTGGACGTGCGGTGAAATAGAAGTTAAACTGTTGTTTAAATTTACATCAGTGGTAACATGTTTCTGATTGCGAGTCACTATCTTTGCCGTGCAATTACGGGAAAGGTATAGCTATAATTCCCTTTAACAGGAATTATAGCTATACCGTCTGTCGGCTTTTATCCCAAAAATTGTAATCTACCGTTAACAACCTGAACCTACCTGTTTGCAGTTTGTGCATATGCTAAACTGTGCCCGTCGTTTGCCGAGATTCACTTTAGCATCCGAATCCAAAATAGAACATTATATATACCGGGCAATATCGTCGTTGTCCTTCGATTGGTGTAAAGAAGAATCTGATTGTCAAAACCTTTTATGAAAAGAGTATTTTATCTGACCGCCGTACTAAGTGCTGTGCTATATAATGCACCCTCTTATGCGCAAAAGGTCTCCGATTCATTGCTTCCTCAGGCAACCTTGCAGGCTTGCATTCAGTATGCGCTTAACCATCAGCCAGTTGTAAAACAGGCAAGACTGGATGAAGACATCACTGAATATACCATTAAAGGTAAACTTGCTGACTGGTATCCTCAGGTTGGGCTGGACTACAATCTGTACCATTATTTAAAGGTACCGACTTCCTATTTCAACGGTAACTATGCCCAGATTGGTGTAGCCAATACCTCTGCCGCACTGTTCCAGTGGAACCAGAACCTGTTTAACCGCGACCTCCTGCTGGCTGGCAGAACCGCCCGCGACGTACGTAAACAGGCAAAGCAAAACACAGAAAGCTACCGGATCGATGTGGTGGCCAATGTAACCAAGGCTTATTTCGACCTCCTGCTTACCCAGAAACAGATTGATGTCCTGAATGAAGACATCACCCGCCTGGAACGTAGCCTGAAAGATGCCTATAACCAATACCAGGGTGGGCTGGTGGATAAGACCGACTACAAACGGGCTACCATCTCTCTCAACAATACCCGTGCGCAGAAAAAAACAGGGGAAGAGCAGCTGAAAGCGCGTGAAGCTTATCTGCGCCAATTGATGGGATATCCTGTCTCCGGCTCATTGCCACTGGTGTATGATACTGCCCAGATGGCACAAAGTGTACAACTGGACACTACTGTTGCCGTGGCTTATGACAACAGGATAGAAATGCAGTTGCTGCAAACACAAAAGGTTTTGCAGGAAGCGGAACTGAAATATAACAAGTGGAGTTTCCTCCCGACAGTGTCTGCTTTTGCAAACTACAGTTTCAACTACCTGCACCCTGATTTCCCGAAATTATACAGCAACAACCTGCCAAGTTCCCAGATAGGGTTGAAAGTATCCCTACCTATCTTCCAGGGCTCTAAACGTATCTACAATATCCGTCAGTCGGAGTTGCAGGTAAAACGTATAGACCTGGATGTGGAAAACCTGCGTAATCAGATCAATACGGAGTATACACAGGCGATGGCTACTTATAAGGCTAATTTCAACCAGTTTATGGTGATGAAGGAGAACGTGGACCTGGCCCAGGAAGTATACAACCTCATCGAACTGCAGTACCGGGAAGGTGTGAAAACATACCTTGAGGTGATCACTGCTCAGACTGACCTCCGTTCAGCGCAACTCAATTATTATAACGCGATGTACACTGTACTGTCGAGCAAGATAGATCTGCAGCGTGCACTGGGAACAATATCAACTAACTACTAATAAGGAAACTGGCCGGGCCGCAAGCCTGGTCATTGAAAGGACAAATATTTTCAGATGAAAACAAAGCAACACATTCTCCTCATTGGCGCTACAGGCTTATTTTACCTGGCTTCCTGTAAAGGCCCGGCTCAGAAAGCAGCCATGGTACTGCCCCCAACACCGGTAAGCGTTGTTCCTGCCGCTATGGGCACCGCTGTCTATTACGATAAATATCCCGCTACCGTAGTGGCATTGAACCAGGTAGAACTGCGTGCACAGGTATCAGGGTATATTACCGGCATTTTCTTCAAAGAAGGTGAAGTGGTACAGAAGGGAAAAGCGCTCTATGAAATAGACCGTCGTAAGTATGAAGCTGCTTACCGCCAGGCAGAAGCAAGCATCGCCCAGGCAAAAGCTAATCTTACCAAAGCACAGAAAGATGCAGACCGTTACCATAAACTGGCAGAGCAGGATGCGATTGCCCGCCAGACTTTGGATAACGCAGATGCAGCACTGGATGTAAGCCGTAGCCAGCTGGCTGCAGCTGAAGCATCCTTACTGGCAGCACGTACAGATCTCGATTACTCCATCATAAAAGCACCTTTCACCGGCCGTATAGGTATTTCACAGGTGAAATTGGGTGCACAGGTAGGTGCAGGAAACACATTGCTGAATACAATGTCTTCCGAAAACCCTATCGCAGTTGATTTCGTGGTAAATGAAAATGATATCCCACGCTTCTCTGCCCTGCAGGGTAAGGCTGTAGCCGCTGGCGATTCTACTTTCCGCCTACAGCTGCCTAACGGAAAACCATACGATGAACCAGGCCGTCTGACTGTAATCGACCGTGGTGTGGATAACCTGACAGCGACCATTAAGGTGCGTATTGAATTTAACAACCCTAAGGGCGAGCTGAAAGAAGGTATGAGCGGTGTCATGAACGTACTGAACGATCAGTCGGGCGACCGCGTGATCATTCCTTACAAATCAGTGGTGGAACAGATGGGCGAATTCTTTGTATTCGTTGCGAAAGATACTGTTGCTGAACAGCGTAAAATACACCTCGGTCCTCGTATGAGAGACAGGATCGTGGTAATGGACGGCGTACAGCAGGGTGAACTGATCGTAACAGAAGGTCTGAACCGTTTGCGTGATGGTGGTAAGATTGATACCACTACCGTGAAAAAAGCTCCGGATGCAGCCGCAGCCAAGAAATAGATAACAGTTTGAGTTTGAATCAATAGAAGAAGAAACATGATTGCAAATACTTTTATACGCAGACCGGTTACCGCAATAGTAATATCTATTGTGCTGGTGCTGGTAGGGTTGCTGGCCATGACCACCCTCCCGATCGGTCAGTACCCGGAAATTTCTCCTCCCACTGTACAGGTAACCGGTACCTATATCGGCGCCGATGCGCAGACCGTTGAGCAGACCACTGCCACTCCTGTGGAAGTGCAGGTAAACGGTACGCCCGGTATGACCTATATGACCAGTAACAGTACCAACAGTGGAGCCATGAGCTTGACTGTTAACTTTGAAGTAGGTACAGATATCAATATCGCGGCGCTGGACGTACAGAACCGTGTAGGTATCGCACAACCAACCCTGCCTCAGGAGGTACAGCGTCTGGGTCTTACCGTAAGAAAGCGTAACCCCAGTATCCTCATGCTGGTGGCTTTATACTCTCCTAAGGGAACACACGATGTAACATTCCTCGATAACTATACCAACGTATACATCAAAGATGCGTTGCTGCGTGCGAAAGGTGTGGGTGATATCTTCACCCGTGCCGACGATTTCAGTATGCGTATATGGCTGAAACCTGACAAGCTGGCCCAGATGGGGGTAACAGCAGAGGAAGTAAGAGCGGCTATCACCGAGCAGAATGCGCAGATCTCCGCAGGTACAGTAGGTGCTCCTCCACAGAAAACCGGACAAACATATGAGTATACCATTTTCGTAAAAGGCCGTCTCGTTACAGCTGAGGAATTTGGTAACATCATTATCAAAACCCGTCCGGAAGATGGTGCAGTAGTATACCTGAAAGATGTAGCCCGCGTACAGCTGGGTAAATTCAGCTATAGCAACAACTCTTATGTGGATGGCAGAAGAGCATCTTACCTGCTGGTATACCAGGCGCCGGGTAGTAACGCGATCGAGACTGCAGAAGCTGTGTATGAAACCATGGCTCAGCTGAAAAAGACCTTCCCTAAAGATGTGGACTATGTAGTACCGTTCGAATCAGTTTCCGTGATCCAGGTATCCATCCATGAGGTGGTAGAAACACTGCTGGAAGCGCTGTTACTGGTGGTGGTAGTGGTATTCCTCTTCCTGCAAAGCTGGAGGGCGACCATTATCCCGGTACTCGCGATCCCCGTGTCTATTATCGCAACGTTCATATTCTTCATACCACTCGGATTTACCATCAACACCCTGACCCTGTTCGGTTTCGTACTGGCCATCGGTATTGTGGTGGATGACGCCATTGTGGTGGTGGAGGCGGTCCAGCATAATATGGACCATGAACAAATGACACCTAAGGAGGCTACTTATGCAGCCATGCAGGAAATCTCCGGACCAGTAATCGCCATTGCGCTGATCCTGGCGGCGGTATTCGTACCGGTAGGATTTATACCCGGTATCGTAGGCCGTCTGTATCAGCAGTTTGCGATCACTATCGCGATCTCCGTACTGATCTCCGCTTTCGTGGCATTGTCACTCACACCAGCCTTGTGTACGCTCATCCTGCGACCAATGCATCTCGATAAGAACTCTAAGGGTCTGAATAAATTCTTCTTCAAATTCAATACATGGTTTGGTCATGTAACCAGCCGCTATTCAATGGGTGTGAAGAAAAGTATCCGTGGGGCGCGCTATGTGCTGATCATCCTGATCTGTATCATGGTAGGTACCGTGATGTTGTTCAGAGGTAAGCCTACAGGCTTTATCCCGACAGAAGATGAAGGTCGTGTGTACATCACTTTCGACCTGCCGGAATCATCTTCTACAGAGCGTACTATTGCCGTGATGACAGAAATGATGCATACGCTGGATAGTGTAAAAGCAATTGATCACTACGCGGCCCTCGGAGGTCTGAACGTAGTAAGCTTCGCAACAAAATCCAACAGTGCTACTATCTTCTGTCAGCTGAAACCATGGGATGAACGTAAGGATAAATCACAACAGATATTTGCGCTCGTAGCCCAGCTGCAGGCTAAACTGTCAAGATTTAAGGAAGCCAATGTGGTGGTAATTCCTCCTCCGGCAATTCCGGGTCTGGGTTCCACAGCAGGTTTCTCCTTCATCCTGCAACAGAAAGGCGGTGGCGGAGACATTAAAGAGTTTGAAGGTGTATTGCAGAAATTCACAATGGCCATCAACCAGCGTCCTGAAATAGCAAGGGCATTCTCCTTCTTCACGGCGCGTACTCCTGGCTACCAGCTGGAAATAGACCGTGAAAAAGCCAAGAAAATGGGTGTGCAGATATCCTCTATCGCTACCGCATTACAGACATACCTGGGTAGTGCTTACGTGAATGACTTCACCGTATATGGACGTAACTTCCGTGTGGTAACACAGGCCGACTCTTCTTACCGTGGCGATATCAAGGATCTGTCCCAGTACTTTGTACGTAATTCTTCCGGTACGATGGTGCCATTGAGTGCACTGACATCTTATAAGGTGACAGAAAGTGCGCCGGTAATTTCCCACTACAACCTGTTCCGCTCAGCGGAAATAAACGGTAGCCCTGCTCCGGGTTATAGTAGTGGCGATGCCATTAAAGCGCTGGAAGAAGTGGCCGCACAGGTATTGCCTGAAGGGTACGGATATGAGTTCTCCGGTTTGAGCCGTGAGGAGATCCTGTCAGGATCGAAGACGGTTTACATCTTCATCCTGTCTATTGTATTCGTATTCCTCTTCCTGGCAGCCCTTTATGAAAGCTGGACGGTACCATTCTCCGTACTGCTGGCAGTACCTATCGGTGCCTTTGGTGCGATCCTGACGCTGACCTTCCTGCCTAGTCTCACCAACAACGTATATGCGCAGATCGGTCTGATTACGCTGATCGGTTTGTCGGCAAAGAACGCGATCCTGATCGTGGAATTTGCGAAAGAACGTGTGGACAGAGGTATGGAACTGGTCACAGCGACCGTGGAAGCGGCCAAGCTGCGTTTACGTCCTATCATCATGACGTCCCTGGCGTTCCTGTTAGGTATTATGCCGCTGGTAGTATCCAGTGGTGCAGGTGCGGAATCCCGTAAAACAATGGGTTGGACAGTGTTGGGTGGTATGTTTACCGCTACCTTCCTGGCTATCTTTATTGTACCGGTATTATTCGTAACTATTACCCGTCTGGCTTACGGTAAAGAGAAACTGAAAGCTATGCAGGAAAATTATAAAGCAATGCAGCATCACGAATTATAAACGGAAATATTGCAGAGAAAAAGAAAAGGCGCCTGCGTTAGCAGGCGCCTTTATTTATTTAGAACTATTCTGGGCTTATTTGATGGTCATGGCAAAAAAGATCACTGATGCAAGAATGGATGCAGCAATCATTACCAGCAGGCTAATAAGTAAGATCTTCCAGCCTACATGTACTCTCATCTGGTGAGCAGGAGGTACAATATCTTCAAATCGGACAGCTTTTCTCTTTGTATACAAGTTGGCGGTGATAGCAGGCACTCCAGCCTCTAATGCAACCTGTTGCATAATGGCCGTTTTCAGGTGAGCAGGCGGCAATGCCGCTTCTTTGAAAGCCAGGCGTTCAAGTTTACGCTCGATTTCCTCTTTTTCGGTCTGTAGTTCCGGGAAAATATCGAGATAGAACTCATACTCAGATTCTTCCTCCGGCGTAGCAAAGCCGAGAAGCACCTTTTCGAGATTTCCATCTGATATGTAACGCTCGTAGTCCATAGTTGTGATGAGGGTATTTTCTCAAGTTAACACATCCGCCTTCGGCGGGATAGAGAAATATGCTTATTTATCCGTTCTGCGAATTTGGGGAAAAACTTAGAGAAAAAGTTGTCCAAACTAGCAAAATGGTTAACAGTATAAAAAAAGTAAAAACGGTCTGAAGGAAGTTTTCAGACCGTTTTTATCTTGACTGATTATTTTAGTTCGTTTTTTTCTTGTTAAACAGGTTGCCGATCGTGTTCTTTACAGCCTGTCCTGCCTGTTTGCCGGCATCCTGTAAAGGCGCTGATTTGGTACCGGTAGTATCTTTTTTACCGGTCAGCTGTTTAGTGATCTCATTTTTTACACCTGCAATAGCGTTATTTTTCACTGATGTGAGGGTATCCTTCAGGGCTGTTTTCACAGTATCCACTTTATTCTTTACAAGTGTGGATGCCTGGTCTTTCAGGTTGTTCAGTGTACCGGAAGCGGTTTCCTGCAGGTCGGTCTTGTAAGTCGGTTTCATGATATTACCACCCAGCAGCACATTCAGGTGAACGCTGTCGCTGACATTCACAGGAATACCTTTGCTGCTTGCTTTTGATGCCAGGCTGGTGATCAGTGCATCACCCTGTTTGCCGATCACGCTGCGTGGGAGGGTCATCTGCAGGGTATAGTCCAGTGACTGGTCAAAGCCATGGGAACCGCCTACCAGCATACTGATATTGCTGAAATTCACTTTGAATGGATTTACTTTCACGCGGCCATTCTCAAAAGCGAAATAAGTCTTGATATCTTTCAGGGAAAGATTTTTCAGCTGGGTTACGTTCAGTGTATTGGCCAGTTGGTCCACCGGAGCAAATTTCTGCAATGCACCTTCCAGTACCAGCAGGTCACCATCACCAGTCAGGCTGCTTAGCAGCGGCATCATATCCTGTCCCAGTTTGCCGGTAAGTGCAAGCTTGGAATTGATCTTACCATTCAGGAATTTAGCCACAGGCATGAGGGCCTGTACGGTATTGAAGGCATTGAAAGTCTGCTGCACGTCTACATTCTGTACGTTGTAAGACATGTTGATATCCGGGTTGGTCTTACTGTTTTTGGTGCTATAGCTGCCATTCACTTCCATGCTTCCCTGCAGGGCGTTTGCTTTGATCTGCTGTATGGAAACGGTTTCGTCTTTCAGTAAGAGGTTTCCGGAAAGATTGGACATATCCAGTTTATCGTAGTGTACTTTATCTACCAGTGCCTGTAAAGCGAAGTTCAGGTTAGCCGGAACAGCGAAAGGAGCGCTGGCTGTATCAGCAGGTGTTGCTGCCGCAGTTGTTTCAGTAGTACCCATCCATTTGTCAAGGTTGACTTCATCCGCTTTAACGGCCAGTTTACCATCCAGTGCCTGATTTTTCAACACATAAGCCAGCATGTTATTCACTTCACCGTTTGCCTGGAAGTTAGTACCCAGGTATTGTCCGTCGAACTTAGACACGGTCACATTCTTCGGATTGAACTGCATGGACAGGGTGTTCACCTTTACGCCATCTGGGTAATCCTTGCTGCGGTACAACAGGTTACTTACCAGGATGTTTCCTGCAGCATAGAATTTATCGTATGCCTGTCTCTCAATAGCGCTCATATTTCCTTTTGCGCTTACATCTGCATCTACCAGACCACTCAATGCTGTACCCTCTTCCAGTTTGTAAAACTGGGATACTTTGGAGAGGTCCAGTTTACCTTTTGCAGCACCATCCACATACATATCCGAGATAGGAGTTTTCACCAGCAGGCGCATATCCAGTGGGGTATTGTCCATTTCCACGTGCGCAGAAGGCATGTCTACAACGGTATGATCAGGAACACCATCCGGGTTGTTCACGCTCATTTTAACCTGGATATTCTTCACTGGTTTAGGCAGATCAGGATATTGGAAGAAACCGTCCTTTACAGCCAGGTTCAGGCCAAAAGCAGGCATCTGGGTAGCGCTGTAGGTGCCTTTTACATAACCGTCAAAAGCAGCGGTACCCTCAGTTCTGATCTTGTCGAAATCCTGCATGAAAATAGCCGGTACAAGAGAGAGGATGTCTTTGAATTTGGTAGACGGTGCCTTCATGGTAAGGTCCATGCCGTAGGTGCTGTCATTCACCATTTTAAAGAAGCCCTGGAAAGCCAGTTCCAGGTTATTCAGCGTAGCCTTTCCTTTCTGGAAGGTGTAGGTGCTGGTTTTGTTATCTACCTGTATATCAGCGTCCATTGTTGTTTTGGTACGCAGCAGGTAGGGGATGAGTCCATAACGGAAGGTAACGCCTTCAGCCTGGGTATTGGTCTGCAGGGTGAAAAGGTCCTGCGTGAAGTCGCCTTTCCCCTGATGATCCAATCCTTCTATGAGTAAAGCCATATCACCCTGCTGGTCATCGTAGCGGATGGTGGCATCTTCGATACTATATTTCTGGAGGTTCAGAGCGAATTTGGAGGTGGCGGTATCTGCCGGATTGGCCTGTGCGGTATCAGGCTTCATAATATCCCAGTTTACCAGCCCCTGTTTATTGATGATAGCGTGTACTTTGGGTTCCTGGATGCTTACATTGTAAATATCCATTTTATCCCCTTTGATAACGCTCATAAGGTTCAGTGCCAGGTCGATTTTCTTTATTGCAACGAGTGTATCGCCGGCAAATGGGGCGCGGTTTACAACGCTGAGGTCTTCCAATGCTACAGCCAGTCTTGGAAAATGTCTTATCAGGCTGATATCCACATCTTTAAAATCGACGTCTGCGACAAGTTGTTTGTTCAGCTCCGTCTTAACGAGAGACATGATCTTGCCTTTGAAGAAGTAAGGGATGGCAATTGCTGCTATAACCAATACCAGCAAGAAGATTCCTACGATTTTGAGGATTTTTTTGAACATGTTTTAGATAAATGTTTTTTATTATGTATGAAGGTAACAAGGAAAACCCGTATTCGAAAGTTTGATTTAGGTTAAATTTGCCCCCTGAAATTAATATAATCTTATATGACGCCGGAACGCAGGGAAAGGTTACTATCCGTATTAAATAAAAGACAGGCAGGGCTGACCGTTGTACTGGAAAACGTACAGGACCCCCATAATATTTCAGCAGTAATGCGTACCTGTGATGCTGTAGGCATCCAGGAGATCTATGTCCTGAACAACAAAATCGCCCGGCATAAGAAGTGGGGTGCCAGGAGTTCTTCCAGCGCTGCTAAATGGCTGACTATCCATCAGTTCTCCGATACGGCGGAATGTGTGGCGGCGCTCAGACAAAAATATGATAAGATCTTTACTACCCATCTTGCAGCAGATTCAGTTGGCCTGTACGAAATTGATTTTACCGGGTCAGTAGCATTGGTATTTGGGAATGAACATGAAGGGGTGGGCGACGAGATCCGTGCGGCGGCAGACGGGAATTTTGTTATTCCCCAGGTAGGGATTATCAAGTCGCTGAATATATCAGTAGCATGTGCAGTGAGTATTTATGAGGCTTTAAGGCAACGGACGATTGCAGGGTGTTATGAAAAGAGGAATCTGCCGGATGGGCAGTTTGAGGAGCTGCTGGAGAAATGGGGATTTGAGGAGGAAGAATAAACGGAGATACTATGGAGTATATTAAGAAGGCGCTTAAGCAGGAATGCTTAAGCGCCTTTAGTTTTTAGGGGTACCTGGATGGAGTTACTATGTATTCGTGCAGTCAACTAACTGTAGTAATATTTCTTCTGCATAAGGGAATTTCTGTCTGAGCATTGTCTTAATCCATTAAAAGAACAACTAACAACACTATGAATCCATTTACAGGCCACAACATCGCTCTGGGCAAAGAGAATACAATGGGTGATTCGGTTATGCTATTAGGTGATAGCAATCTTTGGAAATCAGTAAAAAAAACCGTTGAATTATTTTATCCAGGCTCGCCGAAAGAAAATGCCAACTACAGTGTAGTGGACCTTGGATGCCTGGAAGGAGGGTATTCCGTGGAATTCGCCAGGATGGGATTTAATACAACGGGTATTGAAGTGAGGCAGGACAATATTGACAAATGTAACTATGTCAAACAACAGCTAGGTTTGGACAACCTGAAATTCGTAAAAGATGATGTAAGAAATCTGAAGAACCACGGAAGATTTGATATTACACTCTGTTATGGATTGCTCTATCACCTGGAAAATCCTGTAGCGTATCTGAAAACGATCTGCGAAAACACCAATAAGCTATTGGTCCTACATACGCACTATGCCAATGAGCATGATTTCAGATATAGCCTCGGAGCGCTTAACAATCTTTACAGCCCGTTTGAGAAAAGAATTAAACCGCTGTACACCAAAAGGAACTACAAGTTAGGACGATTGACAACAAATGAAGGTTATAGAGGGAGATGGTATAAGGAATGGAATGCAGGAACTTCAGAAAATAAGGTGAGTAAGATGTTATGGGCGTCTCATGGTAATGATAAATCATTCTGGCTGCTAAAAAGAGATCTGATGAAAGCTTTGTACGCTGTAGGGTTTGATCATGTATTTGAGCAGGCAAACTTTATAGGAGATCTGGCTGCTGATAATTATATTGAGTATAATGATAGGAGTATGATCATAGCGTTTAAGAAATAAGGATAAACAAAAAAGCCGTTTTCCCCTGTTTCTAAGGCCGTTGTGAAACATGACCTTAGAAACAGGGGAGCGGCTCTTTATTAATATACCTTATCAGGCAGCTGTTTCGGCTTGTGCAATAGTCTGCTTCACCCGCTTTACTTCTTCGAGATAAGGATTCCTGTAAGTCTCTATGAACTGCTTCTTGGCATCGCGGCAGGAGCTCACACCACCAATAAATTTCAGGGTCCTGATGTAATACCAGGCGAAATCAATCTGGCCTGGTAAAAAACCCGACCTTGCACTTGCAGGATAGAGATGATGGTTGTTATGCCATTCTCCTGCAACGATTCCCGGCCACCACTGATTGATGGACTTATCTTTTGTATTAAAGTCAAATCCTACCACCTGCTTGTCTTCTCCTTTGGCATGTCCTTCATAATTGAAAGTTCTAACACCTACACCCCATACACAAGCGCCGGCCAGCAGTGCTGTTACCAGGTAAAACCCGCCGATAACATAAAAAACAGCAATCCAGAATGCCCAGTTTGCAAATGTGGTAATCACTGTCCTTAAAGGGTGCGCTACAGATCCCCATTTAAGATAGCTGGCATAGCTATTGGCTTTTACACCTGTATGGCTTAACATAGCCGCTACTTTATTGTAATCTTCTTCACTTAAGTTTTTAGCTATAGGCTGATGGTTGGCATCTGCCAGAAAGCAGTATAAAAAACCACCCTCTGCATTATAAGGATCACCTGGTTCGTCTGATAAAGCATGATGCACATGATGCGATACAATATAAACTTCTTCCGCCAGCATCTTAATCACGAGGTTAGCCGTAAAAAAGCGCCAGAATTTATTGCTGAACTTGTAAGCCTGATGTGTGCCATAGCGGTGGTACCAGATGGTGCCATGTGTCCCAATAAAAATCATTCCATACACAAAGGCCGCCAGTAAATACCAGATGTTAAAATCCTGTACCTGCATTACAGTAAAAATAATGACGAACGGAGCAAGCAGCAGGATACAGAGCCAGGAGAAAAACGGCAGCCAGTTTTTACGGGAGGCCGTAATATTGATTCTGCGGAAAAATTCGGTAAACAGTTGTCTAACAGTTGGCTTCACAAGCAAACCATTGCCGTCTTTCCAGCCATAGCTGGGAACAGCCAATACATTCTCAATAAATGACATACGCTTTAAATAAACAGTTGTAAATAAGTTTCATAGGACCCACTAAAGGAAAAAAGGAGACTAATGGGAGAGCGATAGAGGAAAGAATAATAGTTACGCTAACGTAAAAAAATAATTCGCATACAAGATGGCTCTAATCATCGATCTGAGCTCAATATAGTTCATAAATCACAGAACTATATGTTAAAATTATCAAAATGAGTAGAATGAAGCGGGCAGGACTGCTAACGACTTAGGAAATCTTTACGCCACTTTTCAAGAGTGCCGCATTTATGCTCAAATCGAGACTCCAGATTAATTGCTGAGAAATATATTCTATGAAAGGTTCCGGATTCCCACTATCAGCGTCAGCTAATACTTGCAGATACTCTTTTTTATTTGCAGACTTAATCACTACAGGCGGCAGATGATGTTTAAACAAAACATAATTCATCAACAATCGCGATAGCCTTCCATTACCATCATCAAATGGATGTATGCGCACAAAATTATAATGCAACATCGCCGCTAATACCACAGGATGCAGCTCATTCTTTTCCTCCTCTTCCCGCAACCACATCATTAATTCCCCCATCTTTATCGGTGTCTCTTCAGGAGATGCATAATGGAATATTTCTCCGTTTGGCAAACGTACAGAATTGGGATACTCTTTGTAATTACCTACTTTGATTTCGCGCCGTGTATACTGCCCATCCGATGTGATGGCCTCTTTCCAGAAA
Organism: Chitinophaga filiformis; assembly: GCF_900102545.1. GTDB lineage: Bacteria > Bacteroidota > Bacteroidia > Chitinophagales > Chitinophagaceae > Chitinophaga > Chitinophaga filiformis. The sequence continues at coordinate 124,709 of NZ_FNBN01000003.1, forward strand.
GGGCGGACTAATAATAATGAGTGCAGATTTTTAATGGTAGTCTCAGTAAGTGGTCTTTCATTATCAGCCGCTAATTCTTTTATTAGCTCATATGCAACATCATGGCCTTTCATTTCCTCGTACTCCCGCAGCTCATGATTACCTGTTGTTCTGTCGAAGATCAGTAACAATTCAGTTTCTCCGTACGTAAGCGTATTGCCTTCCAGATGATTGGAATTGTAGTTGAATTCCAGCCTGAACTTTTTGTCAAGCCTTTGCTTGTATTCAGCTTTCATGGGGAGAAGTTGTCTTAACTGTTCAGTTAACAGTGTTACTTTTTCAACGCCGGATGTCATCTGCTGTAATTTGTTTAAAATTAGTCAATTGAGATAATGCAGAAAAATCCATTTACTCAATCCCATAGAGTACTCATTCATTCTGTTCATTATTCTTCTTAAATTACTATTGATATACCCTAAATGTTGACTCAAAACCCAATCTCCATGAAAGCACTATCTATGTCCCTGCTTTTCGTTTTGGCATCGTTCGTATTTTCATCATTCAAGCCGCTGCCGGCGGCCATGACTACAAGCACAGCGAAGTTTGCTGATGGCACACTCGTTGGTTACCAGATCGATGGTACATCATATGCTTATTTCTTTTCTGCGGATCTTTCTGCCTCTTCTCCTTATCCGATCACACAGATCTCTGTGTCTCGTTTATCAGGAGAGTCATTAGCGGTAGTAGGATTTTCCGGAAGTGTTGTACGTGCACCGTTCCTCCATTTCAACATCAATGGAACGGCTACGGTGACATTCATCGACAATGGCACAACGGTGACAAAGAATCTGACAGGTTTTATTGAAGGTGGCATCATTGAATAAGCCTGTTATACGACAACAAAAAAGCCGTCTCAACTGAGACGGCTTTTCTTATATTGATAACTGTTATTTCATCATGCACTGCAGGTTACACAACCTTCTTCCATGGTACATACTGCACCTTCCACAAATTCAACTTCATCCAGTTTGGAATCAACCGCAGCTTTCGCACCTTTCGCTTCCGCTTTCTTTTCCACCATTGGTTCCATCTGCTGACCACCTTGTTTTTCAACAGTGAACTGTACCGCCTGTGCAGCAGCCTGCGTACGCAGGTAATACATACCTGTTTTCAGACCCTTCTTCCATGCGTAGAAGTGCATAGAGGTCAGTTTAGCTGCAGATGGAGTGTCAACGAACAGGTTCAGTGACTGTGACTGGCAGATGAATGCACCGCGGTCTGCCGCCATGTCGATGATAGTACGTTGTTTGATCTCCCACACTGTTTTGTACAGGTCTTTGATCTGTGTTGGAATCTCTGGAATATGCTGGATAGATCCGTTGGAAGTAATGATCTTGTTCTTCATATCATTATCCCACAGGCCCAGTTCTACCAGGTCTTTCAGCAGGTGTTTATTTACTACTACGAACTCACCGCTCAGTACACGACGGGTGTAGATGTTTGAAGTGTAAGGCTCGAAACATTCGTTGTTACCAAGGATCTGAGAAGTAGATGCAGTTGGCATTGGCGCCAGCAACAGGGAGTTGCGGATACCATGTTTCTTGATCTCAGCTTTCAGCGCTGTCCAGTCCCAACGTGGAGATGGTGTTACACCCCACATATCGAACTGCAGGATACCTTTGGATGCAGGTGAACCTTCGTAGCTTGAATAAGCGCCATCTTTTATAGCCAGATCTTTGGATGCAGTCAATGCAGCAAAGTAGATGGTTTCAAAGATCTCACTGTTCAGTTGTTTCGCTTCTTCACTTTCGAATGGATAACGCATCAGGATGAACGCATCAGCCAGACCCTGTACGCCCAGACCGATAGGACGGTGACGCAGGTTACTGTTACGTGCTTCATCAACAGGGTAGAAGTTATTATCGATGATGCGGTTCAGATTGAGCGCAGCCTGATAAGTTACTTCATATAATTTCTCATGATCGAATTTACCATCTATCACGAAGCGTGGTAATGCCAGTGAAGCCAGGTTACATACCGCTACTTCATTTGCATCGGTATATTCAATGATCTCAGTACACAGGTTGGAACTCTTGATAGTACCCAGGTTCTGCTGATTGGATTTGCGGTTGGCAGAATCTTTATACAGCAGGTAAGGAGTACCGGTTTCGATTTGTGCATCGAGGATAGCAAACCACAGGTCCTGTGCTTTTACTGTTTTACGTGCACGGTTTTCCTGCTCATATTTTGTGTAGAGTTTTTCGAACTCTTCACCCCAGCACTCATGCAGTCCTGGTGCTTCATGAGGACAGAACAGGCTCCACTCACCATTTTCTTCTACACGTTTCATGAACAGGTCCGGCATCCACAGTGCGTAGAAGAGGTCTCTTGCACGCATCTCTTCCTTACCGTGGTTCTTGCGCAGGTCAAGGAATTCGAAGATGTCAGCATGCCATGGTTCCAGGTAGATAGCGAAAGCACCTTTACGCTTACCACCGCCCTGGTCTACATAACGTGCAGTGTCGTTGAATACACGCAGCATTGGAATGATACCATTGGAAGTACCATTGGTTCCGCTGATGTAAGAACCTGTAGCACGGATATTATGAATGCTCAGACCAATACCACCAGCGCTCTGGGAGATCTTCGCAGTTTGTTTCAATGTATCGTAGATACCCTCGATACTGTCGTCCTGCATGGTGAGCAGGAAGCAGCTGGACATCTGAGGTTTAGGTGTACCAGCGTTGAAGAGGGTAGGAGTAGCATGTGTGAACCAGCGCTCACTCATCAGGTTGTATGTCTTGATAGCTGAGTCGATATCTTCTTTGTGGATACCAACAGACACACGCATGAACATGTGCTGCGGACGTTCTGCTACCTTACCATCCACTTTCAGCAGATAAGAGCGTTCCAGTGTTTTGAAGCCGAAATAATCGAAAGCAAAATCACGGTCGTAGATGATGCTGGAATCCAGGACCTCAGCATTTTTTCTAATGATCTCATATACATCGTCAGCGATCAATGGAGCAGGTTTACCTACTTTAGGATCGATGTATTCATACAGTGTCTTCATTGTTTTAGAGAATGATTTCACTGTATTTTTATGGAGATTGCTCACCGCAATACGCGATGCAAGCAAGGCATAGTCAGGATGTTTTGTAGTAAGCGATGCCGCTGTTTCTGCAGCCAGATTATCAAGCTCGCTCGTAGTCACTCCGTCATATAAACCCTGTATCACTTTCTTAGCTACATCGATAGCGTCTACATATTCCGCATTCAGTCCGTAGCAGAGCTTTTCGACACGAGCAGTAATCTTATCAAACTTAACAGCTTCTTTGTGGCCGTCGCGCTTAATTACAAACATGGGCAAGTGAATTTAAGAGGTTGAGTAATATATGAATTATGGTTAGTTGGCAAATTGTGCAATAGAATGCAATTATTATGCCTTTATTAGAAATCTTCGTCCAGGCTGAAGGTTTGTGTATCCTTACCAGACATCACACCTGCTTTCTGGTAATCGCCTACTCTCTTTTCAAAGAAGTTGGTCTTACCCTGCAGGGAGATCATTTCCATAAAGTCAAACGGATTTGCCGTGTTATATATTTTAGCATAGCCCAGTTCACTTAACCAGCGGTCAGCAACAAACTCGATATATTCTGACATCAGTTTGCTGTTCATACCGATCAATGCTACAGGTAATGCTTCGGTGATAAATTCTTTTTCGATAGAAACTGCATCACGGATGATGGTATGTACCTGTTCCTGTGGCAGTTTGTTTTCCAGCATGCTATACAGCAGACAGGCAAATTCACAATGCAATCCTTCATCACGGCTGATCAGCTCATTGGAGAAGGTCAGTCCCGGCATTAAGCCTCTCTTCTTCAGCCAGAAAATGGAGCAGAAACTACCGCTGAAGAAGATACCTTCCACAGCTGCGAAAGCTACCAGGCGCTCAGCGAAGTTGCCATTCTCGATCCAACGGAGTGCCCACTCAGCCTTTCTCTTTACTGCAGGTACAGTTTCGATGGCATGGAACAGGCGGTCTTTTTCTACCGGATCCTTTACATAAGTATCTATTAATAATGCATACGTTTCCGAGTGGATGTTTTCCATCATGATCTGGAAACCATAGAAGCAACGCGCTTCCGGCAGCTGTACTTCACTCATGAAGTTAACAGCCAGGTTCTCATTCACAATACCATCACTTGCGGCAAAAAAAGCTAATACGTGTGTAATGAAATGACGTTCTCCATCATTGAGGTTATTCCAGTCCTTCATGTCTGCACTCAGATCGATCTCCTCTGCTGTCCAGAAACTCGCCTCATGTTGCTTATACTTCTCCCATACCTTCGGATAGTTGATAGGCAGCAGTACAAATCTGTCTTTGTTTTCTTTTAAAAGCAGTTCATTCTCTAAATTCATCACTCAGTAAATTTTATATGGTTAACGTATACAGAAAAGAAAGGACATGACGGAGATGTTATTCTCTCGTTAAATATTGAACCCTTTCTTGCTACCCTTTGATACGTGTGTGTTCCGACCGAATTTCATGTGCCTGCTGGTTGCAAATTTCCTGCCTGACTACCGGGGGGTGTTCATTCATATCCCTGGAGACTAACAATCGCATCGTGAACTGATACAAATGTACACATGAATGAAAACCCACCCCTTTTTAGTTTTTAACAGCCTGTGGAAAAACAGCTGATGAATTTCGAAGACATACTATGACAGCGCACTCAGGCGAAACAGGGGTATTAATAAATCCTTAAATCCACACAGACTCATATGAGTAGTGGAATATGGGACGAAAGTTTTGTTAAATCATCCGGGGTAAATTGACTTTCAGCTATTTATTGCACATATTTACAAATAAATCATATTTCATCCGATGGCATCTCATGTATTAAGTCTTCGCCATATTATTAAATCTTATCATGACAATGTAGTGCTGGATATCCCCAACCTCGAACTGGACTACGGTGTGTATTGGTTATTGGGAGGTAATGGCGCCGGTAAAACTACCTCTATGAAGGTCATGGCCGGACTGATCCCTTTCCGGGGCGATATTCTGGTGGAGAATAATATCAGTTGTAATAAGCAGCCTGTCCAATACCGCCGCCTGGTGAATTATGCAGAGGCAGAGCCGCTGTACCCGGGTTTTATAACCGGCAGCGACCTGGTATCCCTGTATGTGAAAACCAAGGGCAAAGGGTACAAGGATATTCAGGAAGTGATTGACCTGCTGGGAGTTGCATCGTTTATCCACCAGCCGGTGAGCAGCTATTCGAGCGGCATGTTGAAAAAGGTGTCCCTGCTGCTGGCTTTTACCGGTACGCCCAGGGTGATCCTATTGGATGAACCTTTAATTACACTTGACACACAATCACTTCCACTGTTATACACATTGGTAGAAGAATTTCATCAACAATATGGCGTCACTTTTTGCATCACCTCCCATCAGCCGGTAACCGCAGGATCAATCCATCTGAAAGTGGAAGGAAAAAATATTGTGAAGATCTAACTTATCCCCAATGGCTTTATCCAAGATATTCACAATACGTTATTATGCGAAAAACACAGGATTTTTCCTGGTGATATTCTATTTCTTTTTTGGCATCGTTCCCGGTGGACAACTACTTTCTTATCACCATACGCTCATAAAAGGCTTTACGGGCAACATGGACTTCCTTGCCCTGGTTTGCCTGGCCTGGTTGTTGTACAACCTGAAGTGCATTGCTTTTGTCGTGAATGTGTTATCCACAAAAGAACATACTTTCCTTTACGGTACCCTGGGATTGCTGGAAGGTTCCACCAAATGGGGTACCTGGTTATGGTTGCATACGACTCTCTACGCGCCTGTGTTAATTTATAGCGGTATTGCAGCGATGATAGCCATACAGTTACATTTCTACCTGGCAGCTGTCGTTATGGTTTTGTTCAACATTATGATGCTCATTGCGCCACTATGGTTCTATGATCATAAGATGAAACATCCCGGTACGGTATCCTTCCTGGCCAGGTGGCAGCAATGGCTGAACAAGACGATCAGGAAGCCTGCCTGGGCGCTGTATGGTTATGAATTGCTGAATAACAATATGAAGTCGCTGGCAATTGCCAAAGTGGTGTCATGCCTGGTGGTCATTGCTACCTGTTCGCTGATGGGGAAAACATATGATGTACGTTTCATCCTGGTTGGCTTTTTGGTATGTATCTTGTCCCAGGTGATACTGATATACAATCACAGGCGGTTTGATGATCTTTATCTTTCCCTGCTGCCCCAATTGCCTTTGCCGGTGTGGAAAAGATATCTGCAGACGGGATTACTTTATTTAGTACTGTTACTGCCGGAAAGCATGCTGCTGGCATATAAAGTATGGCAACAGGCAGCACCGGAGCATCTCATCATGCTGGTAGCTACTGGCGTATCTGTTTTAATGCTGTTACGCAGCTTACTGTATTTTCCACGTATGGACCAGGACAAGTATTTCCGCTGGGTGCTGATCATCATCGTAACCCTGCTTTTTCTGGGCCTGGCCCATTTGTATTGGTACGGAATTATCCTGCTGCAGGTGCCTGCCTTTACTATTTTTTACAATAGGTTTTACCGTTATGAGGCCCCGCTGGAGAAGGTCGATTAGACACTCACTTCAAAATGAAAATATGGGTATATTCGTCCGTAGATCATAAACAGGGGGCACAGGACACAAATATTTTAACCATTGACTATGGGTTTCTTATCAAAAATCTTTGGTAGACGCGGGAAGGGCGGTACTGAAGATCAACTACCTGTTGTGCACATAGCTGATGATGATGAACGTATGAACTGGGCTATCGAAAAAGCCAACGCCACTTTACATTATTTTCAGACTTGTTTGCAGGAGCCGGATCCGGAGCAGCAGTACTTTTCCGTAAAAGTGCTGATCGACGATGGTGTGAACCGCGAACACCTGTGGCTTGTCTCCCCTAGCTTCGATGAAGAAGGCAACCTGTATGGCGTAGTCGGAAATAAACCAGTCTATGTCAATTCTGTTACGATCAATCAGAAGATCGGTATCGATCCCCGTTTTATTTCAGACTGGATGATCATTGAAGAGGGAAGGCTGATAGGAGGGTATACCATCCGGGCTATCCGGGATGGCAGACCTGCACATGAACGGCCTGAATTTGACCGTCAGGTAGGGTTATACATTGATGAAGGAGTTGATTACTTCGCACACGATTTTTCCACACCTGAAGGAGCCATCCTATGCCTGGAAGACGCCTACGATGAACAGGACATAGAAAAGGCTCTTGCCTGTAAAAACTTTGAAGAGGAAGCGAGATTGCTGTTGCTGAAAATGAACGACAGATTCAGTGGAAAGGAAATATTGGAAACTACCGCCGACATCCTGCGCGCATCTTTCATCAAAAGCCTTAAAAAGGACGGATTTCCGGTTTTCAGAGACCTGCGCCGCGCCTATCCTTATCGTAAAAAGATTACAGACAATCTTTACCTGATCACAGAAGTCTGCATTTTCCCTGATGGTAAAAAAAGCAAACAGGAGATCTACACCTTCAAAGGTGACGACGGTTGGAGAGTATTAAATATAGTAGAATAACAATTTACAGGTCAAATATCCATGTCATGATGAAGAAGGTCTTAAGTCAGAGCTTTTTGTTTTTATTTGCTGCTTTCGCAGCAGTTGCACAACAACCATTGAATGTAGGTGTAGTTGGTCTGTCGCACGACCACGTACACCTGCTGATGCACCAGTGGAAGAAAGGACAGGTTACCATCGCTGGTATTGCCGAATCAGATCCGCAACTGATAGCCCGTTACAAGAAAAGTTATCAGCTGCCAGATTCCCTTTTCTATCCGGATCTGAATACCCTGCTGGCACGTAAACACCCGGATGCGGTATTGGGGTATAACCCGGTGGCAGAACACATTAACATCGTAGAAGCCTGCGCTCCCAAAGGTATCCCGGTAATGGTGGAAAAGCCACTGGCTACCACCGTCGCCCAGGCGGAAAGAATGGCTGCGCTGGCAAGGAAGTATCATATTCCCTTGCTGACCAACTTCGAAACTACCTGGTACAATACCAATCAGTATGTGTATGATATGGTGAAAAAGCAGGATGCTATCGGCCCTGTGCGTAAAATGGTGGTGCACGACGGTCATGAAGGTCCACGGGAGATAGGTTGTAGTGAAGACTTTCTCCGTTGGCTGACCGATCCTGTGAAAAACGGAGGCGGAGCACTGATGGACTTTGGTTGTTATGGCGCCAACCTGATGACCTGGTTGATGGATGGCAAAGCACCTATCGCAGTTACAGCAGTAGCCCGTCATATCAAACCGTCTGTATACCCAAAGGTGGAAGACGACGCTACTATCCTGCTGGAATATCCTGAGGCAACCGGTATCATTGAAGCGTCCTGGAACTGGCCGTTTAGTATCAAGGATTGGGAAGTTTTCGGTAAATCAGGTTATCTGCATGCACTGAACCCCAGCGACCTGCAACAGCGTAAAAAGAGTGAATACCAGCCCGTTAAGGTACCGGAAGCAACCTATACGGATAATATTACATATCTTGCAGCTGTGCTGAATGGTACACTGAAGCCAGGAAACGATCTGTCTTCCCTGGAAAACAACCTGATCGTAGTACGTATTCTGGAAGCAGCCCGTACATCTGTGAAAGAAGGAAAACGCATTGTTCTTAAGTAAGAATGGGATTGAAACTTTCTATAATAACTGGCAGAGAGGAACGAGAGAACAAGCAGAGAATAAGCAGAGAAGACGGAGAGAACAAGTATGCCAGACGAACAAGCGTCGAACAAGCGTCGAAGATGCGTCGAACAAGCGTCGAACAAGCGTCGAACAAATACTAAACAGCCACACCGTTGTCATAAGCAATAGTGTGGCTGTTTGATAATACTACTATCCAACGTAACGCTATTAATAAATACCTATGTCCAACACATCACAGCAAACCCGGTCTGCTAAAGACCGTGCCTGGATTATTACCCTAACTATCCTTTTCGGCGTAATGGCCATCCTCCTTTTTTACACTATCATCTGCATCTGGCCTTCTGGTTATGTGAGCAGTAAAGACCCTTTCAAACTATTCGGAAGTATCTATACTATTACTGCAGAACACCGTTTTCTACTGCTGATGGTACTGGGTGGAGCCCTGGGCGCTAATGTCCATCTCATTATCTCATTTACTGCCTTTGTAGGTAACCGCACATTCGTAACAACCTGGATTCCCTGGTACTTGTTAAGGCCCTTGATCGGAGCCGGTATGGCGATGTTCTTCTATATGTTGCTGAGAGGCGGCATCCTGACTTACAGTCCGCCGGTAGCGCCTGAACTGCCTGAAAACAATCAGGTAACAGAAGCTACTTCCACGCCGGCTGTTACAGAAGGAGAAGTAAGCGCCAGCTCCGTACCGGAAGAATCCACCGTTCATGGTGCCACCACCCAGGATTCTACAGCTGCGGACTCCACTGCTACAGCTTCCGATTCCACCGCTGCAATACCTGCTGCAGAAAAGAGCGAGGCAACCGAACAGCGTGACAGTGTGCCGCTGAATCCTTACGGTATGATGGCGATAGCCTGCCTGGTAGGCCTGTTCTCAAAAGAAGCGTCTGAGAAACTGGAGGAGGTGTTTAAAACGCTGTTCAACGTCAAAGAAAAAGTGCAGTATAAAGATCCACTGCCGGCAGATAAGAATGGCAATGGGAACGGGAATGATAATGAAAACGTTAGTAATCAGACGGATGTAGCTGATACCGGTCTGGCTGATTCGAAGACGGAGCCAACTGAAGGGGTGTAATTTTATATTTGCCGGTTATACTTTGTTCAGGTAGGTACAGGGCGTATTGGTTCCTATCTGAGTTGCTACAAAGTTGCATATGACTTGCATTATCTTCCGATAATCCTCCGACTTGATCGGAAGATAATGCAAGCCATATGCAAGTTAGAGCGATATCAATACGGCTTCTGTCTTAGTACAGAAAAACTTTACAGTTTTTATAGTGAGGTTCAGGATTGACTTTACATTCCGGACGATATTATATCCTCTTCTCCTTCCTGACAAATTTCCGGTGAATGATCTCCTGCACCGGTATCCCCTCAATCTTACTCTCCAGCCAGGAAATAATATCCAGGTACAGGAACGACCGCCTCTCATAAGGATTCTGGGACAACTGCACCAGTCTTTCCTTCAGATCAGCAAAGGCACTGCGCAGCGCTTTCGGATGCGCGTAAATATTCCGTCGTAAGAATTTCAGGATCTCCTCCATCATCTGGCCAAGGTCTTTATTCTTGGCAATGAAGTGGTACACCGATTTGATCAGGTATTCCACCAGGCTGTAGTTTTCCAGCTCATAGTGGGCTATCAGGTGAAGAATGCGTGCAAAACATTGAATATCAGCACGCAGATTGCCTATACGCAGGTGAATGATCTTATTCAGATAATCGATCGCCTTGTTATTATCCCCGCTGCCAAAGTACAGGCAGGCTATCTTGTAGTAGAACAACAGTACCCTGTGCTGGTCTATTTTCAGCTGATGCTCAGCGATTTCCGTTTCCAGCTGCGGTACGAGGGATAGTCCCTCGCTGAAGGTCCCCTCCAGGAAGTAATGGTTAATACGTGCCGTATACACGTACACAAAGGCTGAGGTCTTGGTATTCTCATTGAAGCTTTCCAGGTTCTCGGCAATGAAAGTTTCCAGCTCTTCCAGATCCCGCATGAACTTTTCATGGTTCATGGTATAGAAATGGGCAGTCAGCAGGTTGTGCATGGCTTTGATGTACAGTTCCACATCGGTCCGCTGCAGGGAAGGGTAGTCCTTGAACAGGTCCACCCACTTCTGGGTGTAACGGTAGAACATGACAAAGTCCTGGAGGATGTAGTAATACCAGCTATATGCCTGGTAAAGGTGGATCTTCTCATAGAAACTCATGTCTGTACCAAAGTTGGGAGGCAATTCCTGTTCGAAGAACATCTTGACCATGTCGGCGTCCTTTTTATCCCGGGCATGGCCCAGTTTCAGGTACAGGCCGTACATACGGAGGGCCAGCGTGGAAAGACGGCTGATATTGCTAAGGCGGTGCTCTATCTGGCGTGACTCGGCGCTCAGTTCGTCAGCCCGGTTTTCCAGGCTGCGGGTAATGTGCCGGCTCTCAATCTGCTTTTCAAATTCGATGATTTCATAACTTAGCATTACCTCTTCCTGTTCAATGGCCATCGCTTTAGCCCGGGAAAGGATCTTAAGGCTCTGGTTATAAAGCCCTTTACTGTACAATACGCGCGCATAATCCAATTGCTCCCGAAGGTCAATCAATGGATCTTTCTGCTTGTACAACAGGCGGAGGCTGGTTAACAGCTGTTTGTAAAGATGGGCCTTTACATTGCTGAGCTGCTGCTTTTTAATGGCGGGTATCTTCTTGAGGATCAGTTCTTCATCATACTCCTTTAATTTGTCCAGCGTATTGAAAAGTTGAATAAAGAGAACGTCCTCCTTAGTGTTATTTTTATTAAAAGCAAGTTGAAAATTGCGCTTTTCAGCTTTTGTGAGTGTTTTAATTAATATAAAGAGGGCGTCGTGCTGGTTGTTGGACATCGTTAATAATATGTTATAATTAACTGACAATCAAAACAATAGTCGATGTCAGGCCTAGTTATATATCGTAATTAAGTCAAATTTAGCTATATGGTAATTAGCATTCACTATTAGCTTTGAAGGTACAAACAAACAAGGAAGCACAAAATTATCAATTTCGCCGGTGTCAATGTCTCACGATCTTAGCACGTGGCGTAACAAAATGTAAAATTACGGATGGGAAAAACATTATTTGACAAGATCTGGGACAGCCACGTAGTGGTTAGCAAGCCCGGCTTTCCGGATGCAGTATACATCAACACGCATTTTATTCATGAAGTGACCAGTCCGCAGGCATTTGACGGACTGCGCAAAAGAGGTATACCGGTTTTCCGTACTGCTAAGACCAGGGCTACGGCCGACCATAATGTGCCCACCATTGACCAGCACCTGCCTATTAAAGAGGCCCTGAGCCGCAAACAGGTAGAGATGCTGACCACCAACACCAAAGAATTCGGCGTAGAGCTCTACGGTCTGGGGCACCCTTACCAGGGCATCGTACACGTAATCGGACCTGAACTGGGTATTACCCTGCCGGGAATGACTATCGTGTGCGGCGACAGCCATACCAGCACACACGGCGCTTTCGGTGCCATTGCCTTCGGTATTGGTACTTCCGAGGTGGAACAGGTACTGGCTACCCAGTGTATCCTGCAATACCGCCCGAAACGTATGAAGATCGAGGTGAACGGTAAACTGAAGAAAGGCGTGGTGTCCAAGGATATCATCCTGTACATCATCTCTAAAATATCCGCTTCCGGTGCTACCGGCTACTTCGTGGAATATGCCGGCGAGGCGATCCGCAGCCTGAGCATGGAAGCTCGTATGACCATCTGTAACATGAGCATCGAAATGGGTGCACGTGGTGGTCTGATCGCTCCAGATGAAACTACTTTCGAATATATTAAAGGCCGTGAGTTTGCTCCTAAGGGCGCAGACTGGGATAAGTCACTGGCTTACTGGAAGACGCTGTACACCGATGCAGACGCTGCTTTCGATGTAACGCTGACCTTCGACGCGGCTGATATTGAGCCAATGATCACCTACGGTACCAACCCGGGTATGGGTATTGGCGTAACCCAGCATATTCCTACGCTGGAAAGCCTGGAAGACAAGGAAAAGCCATCCTTCAAAAAATCCCTGGACTATATGGGCCTGGAACCAGGCAGCGGACTGCTGGGTAAAAAGGTGGATTATGTATTCATCGGTAGCTGTACCAATTCCCGTATCGAAGACCTCCGCATGGTGGCCGACTTCGTAAAAGGAAAGAAAAAGGCTGATGATGTGGTGGTATGGATCGTACCAGGTTCCAAACAGGTGGAAGCACAGGCGAAGAAAGAAGGTATTGACAAAATATTTGAAGAAGCAGGTTTCAATTTACGTCAACCGGGTTGCTCTGCCTGCCTGGGTATGAACGAAGATAAAGTACCTGCCGGTATGTATTGCATCTCTACATCCAACCGCAACTTCGAAGGCCGTCAGGGACCTAACGCCCGTACCTTCCTGGCTAGCCCGCTGTCAGCAGCAGCAGCAGCTATCACTGGTAAAGTAACAGATGTAAGAGAACTGGTATAATCACTGAAAAGATGTCCTGGAACGCAGAATTATATAAGGAAAAGCACGCTTTTGTATTCGAATACGGCAATAGCCTGATCGAATGGCTGCAGCCAAAGGAAGGGGAGCACATCCTCGACCTGGGTTGCGGTACCGGCGAGTTGACATCCCAGATAGCGGCTAGCGGCGCGAAGGTAACGGGACTGGATAGTTCCGCCACTATGATCGCCAGTGCACAACAGCACTTCCCGGATATCACGTTTAAAGTGGGAGATGCTACTTCCTTTTCCCTGCCTGAAACATTCGATGCGGTATTCACGAACGCTACCCTGCACTGGATACGCCAGCAGGAAAAAGCACTGGACCGTATCTGGCAGCACCTGAAACCCGGAGGGCGACTGGTGCTGGAAATGGGAGGTAAAGGGAATGTGAACGATATCACGGGCGCGCTGGAAAAAGCCCTGCATAGCAGAGGGTATAGCTATAAGCCATTCTGGTATTTCCCTTCCGTAGGAGAATATACATCCCTGCTGGAAGAATATGATTTCAGAGTGAACCAGGTACTTTACTTTGACCGTGAAACTGAACTGGCAGACCCTGAGAATGGTATTGTGGAATGGCTGCAGATGTTCGGATCACATCTCCTGGAACAGGTACCGGAAACAGACAGGCTGCTTGTTCTGCAGGAAGTACAGGAGGCCTTACGGGCTACCAACTTCCGCGATGGTAAATGGTACTCGAAGTATGTGCGCTTACGTGTAAAAGCAGAAAAAATCAATTCAGATCTTTAACTTGTAAAATGAAAGACCTTCCCTGAAGGCTATTAAATAATGAGTAAGAATTTTCAACACCTGGTATCCACCGCAGTTCCTATTGCGATAGAGAATATTGATACTGATCAGATCATCCCTGCCCGCTTCCTGAAAGCAACAACAAGGGAAGGCTTTGGAGAAAATCTTTTCCGTGACTGGCGTTTTGAAAGCAACGATGCACCTAAAAAGGACTTTGTGCTGAACAATCCCATCTACAAAGGTGAGATCCTGGTAGCAGGTAAGAACTTTGGTTGTGGCTCCTCCCGTGAGCACGCGGCCTGGGCTATCGCCGACTATGGTTTTAAAGTAGTGATCAGCAGCTTCTTTGCTGATATCTTCAAGAACAATGCACTGAACAATTTTATCCTGCCTATCCAGGTAACTGACGAATTCCTGGACAAGATCTTCTCTGCTATCGAAAAAGATCCTGCTGCCAAACTGGAAGTAGACCTGGACAAGCAGTCGCTGAAGATTGTGGCCACTGGTGAAGAAACATCGTTCGACATCAATCCTTACAAAAAGACATGCCTGACCAACGGCTATGATGATATTGACTATCTGTTGAGTCTTCGTAAAGAAATAGAAGCCTACGAAGCCAGCCGCGAGTTTAATTTTTAACATTTTGCTTCAGTTGTTTCGCCGTACTTTTCGAGGAACGGCAAACCGCTGCGGTGTGCAATGAAGTAAACATCAATTTAAATCAACTTTAAACTAAATGGGCGTAGACAAAAAGATACTGGTAATTCCCGGTGATGGTATCGGACAGGAAGTAACTGCCTGGGGCCAGAAAGTACTGGAAACAATTGCTGTAAACTACAAACACAACTTTGTTTTTGAAGAAGGCATAATGGGCCATGTTGCCATCGAAGCTACCGGTAATCCGCTACCTGATGAAACACTGGACAAAGCCCGCAAAAGTGATGCGATCCTCTTTGGTGCTATCGGTCATGCCAAATACGACAACGACCCTACACTGAAAGTACGTCCTGAACAGGGATTGCTGAAGATCCGTAAGGAACTGGGCTTATACGCCAATCTGCGGCCTATTAAGTTGTTTGATGAACTGCTGGAAGCATCCAGCATTAAACCGGAAATACTCCGCGGAGCAGATATCCTGTTCTTCCGTGAGCTGACCGGTGATGTGTACTTTGGTGAAAAGAAACGTTCGGAAGATCGTAATACTGCTTCTGACCTGATGATCTATCACCGCTATGAAGTAGAACGTATCGCCCGTAAAGCATATGAAGCTGCCCGCAACCGCCGTAAAAAGCTGTGCTCTGTAGATAAAGCGAATGTACTGGAAGCCAGCCGCCTGTGGCGCGAAGTAGTACAGGAACTTGCGAAGGAATATCCCGATGTGGAAACAGAACATATGTTCATCGATAATGCTGCCATGCAGCTGGTGAAAGATCCTAAACGTTTTGATGTGGTACTGACAGCTAACCTGTTTGGCGACATCCTGACCGACGAGGCTTCTCAGATCGCTGGTTCCATGGGTATGCTGGCGTCTGCTTCTGTAGGCGATAGCACAGGTTTCTATGAGCCTATCCACGGTTCCGCGCATGACATTGCAGGTAAAGGTATTGCCAATCCGCTGGCATCTATCCTGTCTGCAGCACTGATGCTGGACATTTCCTTCGGACTGAAAACAGAATCACTGCGTGTGATCAAGGCAGTAGAAGCAACATTGAAACAAGGCTTCCGTACCATGGATATTGCGAACAAGCATACGGAAAATCACTTCGTGATGGGTACAGATGCAATGGGTGCAAAAGTGCTGGAGAACCTGAGTTAATACAGCCAACACAATTGCCAACTAAAGTAAATTATCCAATAACACAAATAATTTAAGATGAGCGATAAGAATCGTGTATACGTCTTCGATACTACTCTCCGTGATGGTGAACAGGTGCCCGGCTGTCAGCTGACAACTGTTGAAAAAATTGAAGTAGCGAAAGAACTGGAAGCGCTTGGAGTAGATGTTATTGAAGCCGGGTTCCCTATCTCCAGTCCCGGCGATTTTCAGAGTGTGGTTGAAATATCCAAAGCAGTGTCTGAGCCGGTTATCTGTGCGCTGACACGTGCCAATACCATGGATATTGACGCTGCCGCAGAAGCGCTCCGTTTTGCTAAACGTAAGCGTATCCATACTGGTATCGGTGCATCCGATATGCACATCAAATACAAATTCAACAGTACCCGTGAGGACATCCTGAAACGCGCTGTAGACGCTGTGAAGTATGCCCGCAAGTATGTGGATGATATTGAATTCTATGCAGAAGATGCAGGCCGTGCCGACAACGAATACCTGGCAAGAATGATCGAAGCTGTAATTGCTGCAGGTGCTACCGTAGTGAACATTCCTGATACGAATGGTTACTGCCTTCCTGACCAGTATGGCGCCAAGATCAAATACCTGATGGATAATGTATCCAACATTGATAAAGCGATCATCTCCGTGCATTGTCATAATGACCTGGGTCTGGCTACTGCCAATACCATTGCAGGTGTGATGAATGGTGCACGCCAGGTGGAATGTACCATCAATGGTATCGGTGAACGTGCCGGTAACACTTCCCTCGAAGAAGTAGCGATGATCCTGAAAACCCATCATGCACTGGGTTATCACACAGGTATCAACTCAAAACGTATCTATGGTATCAGCAACATGGTAGAGACCATGATGCGTATGCCGGTACAGGCTAACAAGGCTATCATTGGCCGTAATGCTTTCGCACACAGCTCCGGTATTCACCAGGATGGCGTGCTGAAACACCGCGAGAACTATGAGATCCTGAATCCGGAAGATGTAGGTATCCCATCCAATTCAATCATCCTGACTGCACGTAGTGGCCGTCATGCGTTGAAACATCACCTGGAGCGCCTGGGTTATAAACTGGATAAGATCAACCTGGATGAAGTATATCAGCGCTTCCTGGTAATGGCCGATCAGCGGAAAGATATCAACGATGCTGATCTGCAGGAACTGATGGGCGATGGTGATGATAAGAACTATGATGATAAAGCGATCAAGGTAACATTGCTGCAGGTAGTATGTGGCGATCCGCTGCGCCCGATGGCAACTGTGAAACTGAAGATCAACGGTGAAGAGAAAGAGGCCAGTTCCGCAGGTAATGGTCCTGTAGATGCTGCTATCAATGCTATTCACGAGATCATCAAAGATCAGATTGATATCGATGAATTCAATATCCAGTCTATGCGCGGTGGTAGTAAAGATGTGAGCAAAGTGAACATGCGCGTGAAACACAATGGCCAGGCTTATTATGGCTATGGTTATTCTACCGACATCGTGAACGCTTCCATGCACGCTTATGTGGATGCACTGAACAAGATCTATTAAGCAACATTGATATGAATGAAGAGGCTCTGTCAACTGACAGGGCCTTTTTTATTGGAGGTCTTTAAAAGCAATGTTCATCAGTGGATACAGCTTATGATCTTTCAGATAATAATGCCACCACTCTGTAGCCAGCGGCACAAAGCCATATCGTTCCATTGTACTGCGCAGTAGTGCCCTGTTGGCCGCTATCGCGGGATTGGGTTCCGCATAGTCATGATGTGCTTTCTCTGTAAAGTCGTCATAACCGCTGGGCATCGGAAGGGGCTTACCTGTGCGCAGATCTACAATGGTCAGATCCACTGCTACACCGCGGTTATGTCCTGAGCCTGCATGCGGGTCTGCCGCATAACGATCATCCGGTACGATTTCCCACATCATTTCTGTTACGCTATAAGGCCGGTAGCCGTCAAATATTAGTAGTCCCAATCCTTTTTTATTCAGTTCCAGTTGTACGGCCTTCAATGCTTTAGCTGCGGGCAAACGCAGGTATACAGCGGCATAGGGGTATAATACTTTATGGGTAAAGTTGTTGGCAGTAGCATAGCGGATGTCCTTGCGGATACCGGGGATGTAAGTCATAATGTTTACGAAGGCCTGGTTGCTGTCCGCTGATACCAGCTCCTTATACAGCGCAACAGTATTGACCACCGGCAAGCCGTATTTATTCAGGGGGATCTTTTGTGCATATGCTAAGTAAATATTGTTTGTCAATATGACATATAACAATAAAATAACTGTCTTGAGGAGCATCCTGTAATTGATTTTCAACCTTTTTTTATTTAAATATTCATAAATATGGTAATAAAGTACAAATTACTGGTAAAAAAGGATAGCTTTTGCCTTCTTAAAAGGGTTATTTTAGAACCCTTAAATCAGACAAAATATGAACCTGTTTAGATTAGACAATAAAGTGGCTGTGATCACCGGTGGTGGTAGCGGCATAGGACAGGCAATTGCGAAGGTATTTGCAGCGCAGGGTGCTAATGTACACATCCTTGAGCTGAATGAGGACGGAGGTAAGCAAACAGCGGCAGATATTGCTGCGGCAGGAGGGAAGGCGCAGGTATACGGTTGTAACGTAGCACAGCAGGCATCTGTAACCGAAACGATGGATAAGATCATTGCTGCGGCAGGACGTATCGACATCCTGGTGAACTGTGCCGGTATTGCCCATGTAGGCAAGCTGGAAACCACTACAGAAGAAGATCTGGACAGGATATATAATGTGAATGTGAAAGGTACGTACAACTGTATGTATGCGGTGATAAAACAAATGAAGGAACAGAAAAGTGGTGTGATCCTGAACGTGGCGTCTATTGCGTCCAGCGTGGGTATCCCCGACAGGTTCGCATATTCCATGAGTAAGGGTGCGGTACTGACCATGACCCTTTCTGTAGCGAAAGACTATATCCAGGACGGCATCCGTTGTAATTGTGTGTCGCCTGCACGTGTACATACGCCTTTCGTTGACGGATTTATAGCGAAGAACTACCCGGGTAAAGAAAAGGAAATGTTTGATAAACTGTCAAAAACACAACCAATCGGACGTATGGCAAAACCGGATGAGGTGGGCACACTGGCCTTGTTCCTGTGTGCTGAGGAAGCAGGTTTCATCACAGGTTGCGACTATCCACTGGATGGAGGATTTATCAGACTGAATAATTAAGAATCTGCAAAATGCATTTTACGAATGAGGGATTAGTTATATTCGTAATTCACATTTTTAATTCTTCATTCGAAAATCAATGCACAATTCCATGAAAGTTTGGCCATTATTACTTGCAGCAACCTTATTCTTTGCCTGTGGTCCACGTCAGGAACCGGTATCCAACGAAGTAGAAGATACTTCTTCAGCAGGTGAGGCCTTTGAACCAGTAGCACCAGCAGGAAAGGTCAGCGTATCTTTCCCGGTGACCGATACCACTGAGATTAAGATCCTCTTTGAAATAAATGGTCAGAAAAAGGAAAAAAGCTTTGAGCTGCCGCTGGCAATAGATGTTGAAGAGAAGGACCTGTACCGCCTGGTATGGGACAAGCCAAACAGCTGTTACATCGGTGTGTTGAAGAAAAACCGTACTACCCGTTACTATCACGCCAGCGTGGATGACAAGGGATACCTGCAGATTAATCACGTAGGAACACCTCCCGCAGGAGTATGGCAATATGCGGAAAACAGGATGGGATTGGGAAAAGTAAGTGTGTCAGCAAAAGCGAAACTGGAAGAGACCTATAAGAAGAATTTGAAATCAGGTACAATCATCGCAGACTTTATTGTCAGGGTGATACCACTGGCGTCTAAAGATTCTGTGCATATTTATGCTGAATTCGGCGGTGCTAACAGGACCATCTCTCAGGCAGTACCAGCAGGTTACAAAGCAGGCGTGCTTGTGTCAGAAGACAAACCGGCTGCATGTTTTATAGCGTTGGAGAAAGATGGTCAACTGCTCAATACTACAGAGATAAAAGTAGAGAGCGGACATTTACAGATCAACAATTTAAGATAATAGCATGTGCTGCGTAGCAGCCATCACATATAGCAAAACGTATAAACAGTAATTTTTTATATGAAACTGATCAGATTTGGTTTACCGGGTGCAGAAAAGCCGGGTATTGTAACAGAAGCAGGTACATTCGATGTAAGTGCATTTGGAGAAGACTTCGGCGAAAAGTTCTTTGAGACAGATGGTTTACAGCGCCTGGCTGTATGGTGGGAAAAGAACAGCGGTAGTTGTCCGCAGGTGCCTGCCGGTACACGCCTGGGATCCTGTGTACAGCGACCTTCCAAGATCATCTGCATAGGCCTGAACTATGCTGACCACGCAAAGGAAACCAATGCACAGATACCTGCAGAACCTATCGTATTCTTCAAGAGTACTTCCGCCCTGGTAGGACCTAACGATGATCTGATCATTCCACGTAACAGTGAAAAAACTGACTGGGAAGTTGAACTGGTTGTTGTGATCGGCAAAAAAGCCAGCTATGTTGATGAGAAAGATGCGCTGGATTATGTAGCCGGTTATGCATTGCACAATGACTACAGCGAACGCGCTTTCCAGCTGGAACGTGGCGGACAGTGGGTAAAAGGCAAGAGCAGTGATACCTTCGCTCCCCTGGGCCCATGGCTGGTAACCAAAGATGAAGTAAAAGATGTTAATAACCTGCGCCTCTGGCTGACCGTAAACGGTAAGACCATGCAGGACGGTACTACCGCTAACCTGATCTTCAAAATACCTTTCCTGGTATCTTACCTGAGCCAGTTCATGACACTGCTCCCGGGAGATGTGATCTCTACCGGTACACCTGCAGGTGTGGGACTGGGTATGAACCCACAGGTATATGTGAAACCAGGCGATGTGATCGAACTGGGTATTGATGGATTAGGCAGCTCCAAACAAACGGCTGTCGCGTATAAATAAACACTATGAAACGTTACTGCCTGGCATTGGACCTGGTGAATGATCCGGCCCTGATAGCTGAATATGAGGCCTACCATCGTGAGGTATGGCCTGAGATAAAAAAGAGCATTACAGATAGCGGTATCACTAATATGGAGATCTACCGCATCATGGATCGTCTCTTTATGATCATGGAGGTGAATGACAGTTTCTCCTTTGAAGCGAAAGGTGCAGCAGATGCTAGCAATCCTAAAGTACAGGAATGGGAGGAGCTGATGTGGAAATATCAGAAGGCCCTGCCAGTAGCAAAGCCGGGAGAAAAATGGCTGATGATGGACAGGATTTTTTCACTACATTGATGAAGCGGTATAGCAGTAAGGAAGTATAGCTTTATAGCCCTGGGAAGGAAGCTAAACGTTATGAAAAAATGATTATAGACGCACACCAGCATTTCTGGCAATATCACCCTGTAAAGGATGCCTGGATCACTGACGATATGAAAGTGATCCAGGAAGATTTTCTGCCACATCATCTGCAGCCTGTGTTGCAGGAGAATGGTGTGGATGGTTGTGTAGCTGTACAGGCAGACCAGTCGGAAACAGAAACCGATTTTCTGCTTGATCTGGCCGCTCAACACAATTTCATTAAAGGTGTAGTAGGATGGGTCGATCTTCGTGCAGATAACCTGTCTGAAAGACTGGAACATTACAGCCGATTTGAAAAGCTGAAGGGTTTCAGGCATATTGTACAGGGAGAACCTGATCCTGCTTTTATACTCGGGAATGGTTTCTGTCAGGGAATACGGGCATTATCAAAATACGATTTTACCTACGACATACTGGTATATCCCGTGCAATTACCTGCTGTTGCAACCTTTGTTCAGTTGTTCCCCGATCAGCGGCTGGTCATAGATCATATGGCCAAACCCTATTTCAAAACGGGAGATATCAGCGCCTGGGAAACACATATGCGTGCGATTGCAGAACATCCGCATGTATATTGTAAACTAAGCGGACTGGTAACAGAGGCTGACTGGCAAAAGTGGGATGCTGCGCATTTTACACCTTTCCTGGACGTCGTGCTGGAAGCTTTTGGGCCTGAACGCCTGATGTTCGGTTCTGACTGGCCGGTATGTAAGCTGGCAGCCAGTTATACAGAAGTAATAGGGATTGTTAATGATTATATCAGCCGCCTTTCTGCAGATGAAAAGGCGGGTATCATGGGCGGAAACGCTGTCAGGTTCTACGGTCTGTAGAGCCTTGCTCAATTAAAACAATTTAAACAGTTCACATGGATCTGGGATTAAAAGATAAAGTATTTATAGTTACAGGCGGTGCTAAAGGTATTGGTGAAGCGATCTCTAAACTGATCGCTGCAGAGGGTGGTATTACCGTGATTGCCGGTAGAAGCACAGAAGACAACAATAAAACAGTAGCTGCTATCACTGCTGCCGGTGGTAAAGCAGTGCAGGTAACTGCAGAACTGGGAGTGGCCGCAGCCTGTAAAAAGGTGATCGATTTTACCGTTGAAAAATATGGCCGTATCGATGGTTTAGTGAATAACGCCGGTGTGAACGATGGTGTAGGTCTGGAGAGTGGTAGTCCTGAGAAGTTCATGGCTTCTTTGCAGAAGAACATCTCTCACTACTATAACCTGGCGCACTTTGCATTACCTCACCTGAAAGCGACCAAAGGTAACATCGTGAATATCGGTTCCAAAGTAGCAGATACTGGTCAGGGTAATACATCCGGTTATGCAGCTTCCAAAGGTGGTATCAATGCACTGACCCGTGAGTGGGCAGTAGAGCTGGTACCTTATGGCATCCGCGTAAATACAGTGATCCCTGCAGAAGTATGGACGCCACTGTATGAAACCTGGATCAACTCTTTACCGAATCCACAGGAGAAACTGGCTTCTATCGTAGCCAAGATCCCGTTTGAAAAACGTATGACTACTTCAGAGGAGATCGCTAACATGACGGTGTTCCTGTTGTCTGATGTGTCATCCCATACCACTGGTCAGATTGTATACGTAGATGGCGGTTACACACATCTGGACAGGTCTATCAGCTAGTTGCCAACAGCAATTTTCATCATATAAACATTACATATGGCCGGAGCCGCAATGCCCACTTCCACAGTTAAGGCAAACACCGATACAAAAAAGAGTTACCTGTTCCCATTCATACTGGTAACCAGTTTATTTTTTCTCTGGGCACTGATTCACAACATGAGCCCTATCCTTATTCCACACCTGAAAAAGGCCTGCCAGTTGTCAGACATGCAGTCTGCATTTATTGACTCTGCAGTTTTTGCAGCTTACTTCCTGATGGCATTGCCTGCAGGAGCGGTGATGAAGAAGTTTGGATATAAGGCGGGTATCATCCTCGGATTGGCCCTGTATGCATTGGGCGCTTTTTTGTTTATTCCGGCCGCAAATGCCCGTGAATATAGCTTCTTTCTGGGTGCTCTGTTTATTATTGCTACCGGGCTTACTTTCTTGGAAACGGCTGCAAATCCTTATGTAACTATATTAGGTAATCCGGATACATCTACGCAACGTCTTAATCTTGCACAATCATTCAATGGTGTGGGTGCAATGATAGGACCTTTATTAGGTTCTCAGTTTATCTTAACGGGTGTGGAACTGAGTAAAGAGCAACTTAATGCTATGTCTCCGGTGGCTTTGCAACAATATCTCGCAAGTGAATCAGGTACAGTAAAGATTCCTTATCTGGTGATTGGTATTGTGGTGCTGTTAATTGCACTACTTTTCGTCTTTACCAAAATGCCGGAATTGACCGAACAAAAGGACGAGAACATAGATGCCACAACAAGTGAGAAAGGAAATATTTTCAGACACCGTCACTTGGTTGCCGCCGTAGTGGGAATGTTCTTTTACATTGGCGGACAGGTGGGAGTAAATGCTTTCTTTATCCGTTTTGCAAAGTATACCGCGGGTATTGGTGAGAAGGAAGCTGCCGCCATGTTAAGTATAGCAGGTTTAGGTTTCATGATTGGCCGTTTCTTCGGTACATTCCTGATGCGTAAATTCAAACCACAGACCTTATTAACATTGTATGGCGCTATCAATGTGGGATTGATCCTGATCGCCATGACCACCAAAGGACAGATAGCAGTATGGACCGTACTGGCTGTACCGTTCTTCATGTCTATCATGTTCCCGACCATCTTCTCACTGGGTATTAAAGGCCTGGGAGCTGATACCAAATTCGGATCATCACTGATCATTATGTCTATCGTAGGTGGGGCAATTTTCCCTCCGCTGATGGGACTGATCTCTGATAATTCCAATATCCAGATGGCGTATATTCTGCCACTGATATGCTTTGCGGTGGTGGTGTGGTTTGGAACGAAAGGATATAAGCTGGATAAAGCACACTAATAAACAATCAAATATTTCAATAGGAGGGTGTCAGTGATGGCACCCTCTTTACATTGATGATGTATGGACGATTTAAAAAATAAAGAACAGAGTATTATATACATATATAATTTGATTGTAGAAATGTTGGGAGAAGATGCTATTGAATCAGTTGACTTTTGGGAGGCTGATTTATATGCTACCGGGTTTAAGAAGAAAGATAAGTTGGTTTATGTTTCAACATGGGGGTGTAGAGATTGTACGCAGGAAAACATGAAATATTATGCAGAGTTTGAGGTGATTGATGAGGTTACATCAGAAACCCAAAGTATAGCAAAGATGCTCAAGGACGTTAGTGAGGAAGTGTTGTTGAAGGAGGTGTATGATTATTTGAATGGGTGAATTTTTGTCTTCGGATCGTGGATAGTTATATCTGGGTAGTGGACATTTATACCCGGGGGGTAGACATTCAGCTCTTGATCTGTTCAGAAAATGTCCTATTTTAGCTAATGATGGCAAATTCGCTCGATCATATATTTGTTAATAATTTTAAATCCATCAGGAACCTGGAGCTCCACGGCTTCAAAAGGATCAACCTTTTTATAGGTCGGCCTAATGTGGGGAAATCTAATATCATTGAGGCTTTATCGTTATTTTCATTACCCTATCTGAGAGAGAATACATCAAAAAGGTTGAATAGCCTTATTCGTCTGGAGCATGAAACAGAATTGTTCTATAATGGCAATACTGTGAATAGTGGATTGATCAGAACGAATGGGGGGAAAGTCGAATTGAGATATCATCCTAAGGAAGGGTTGAATATTGTTTTGGCGTTATCTGGTGGTAAATTGTTCGATTTTCATGTAGATGAAAAGCTATTAGTAAAGGGAGGGAGAAAAAATGATTCTTTTGAATCTCCCATCAAACGATACACCTATAAATCAGAGGTTGCCTATAAAAAAGGGCATGGTAAATATCTTATCCCACCTTATGGCTTCAACCTGTTATCTATCATCGAGCAGTACGGGGAACTCAAAAGCCAGGTTACGACTTTGTTCAAAGAATACGGATTGGACATTGCTTTTGATAAGAGCAGTCAGACTGTTAAAGTCATCCAATCCAATGACAAGGATGGAATGTTCCTGATACCGTACAATTCCATTGCAGATACCCTTCAACGTATTATCTTTTTTAAGGCAGCTATTGCTTCAAACAATGATAGTGTGCTACTGTTTGAAGAACCGGAGGCGCACTCATTTCCGCCATACATGGCGCATCTTACTCAGGAAATGATCCATGGCCCGAACAACCAGTATTTTATTGCCACGCACAGCCCTTTTATACTAAATGATCTGTTAGAAAACAGCCGGAATGAACTATCAGTTTTCTTAGTTCACTATGAAAATAGTGCAACAAGCGTTAAGCAACTTTCTGAACAGGAATTGCATGACGTTTTTCAAAACGGAGTAGATTTATTCACCAATAGCGAAAGCTTTATTTAATGGATTTAGCAATCATCCCGGAATGTTTTGTAGACACCAATCTTCTTGAAACTTTAGTGCCACCGATGACACGGTATAACCACCAAAAAGGCTGTGGTACGGTTGCTAAGGTAATGAAGCAACACTTTGCAGATCGGTTTGCTCTTGGTATTATAGATAAGGACAAAAACGAGGTAGATTATCTCAAAATACTCAAAGGGATTTAGGCATTTTACGATATATAATTCGGGATTACGACATATAGGTGTCGTAATCCCGAATTATATATCGTAAAAACAGATTTTATGTCGTAATTAATGGGTTATATGTCTTAATTGTTGATTTCATGTCGTGAAAAAAGAAAGGCTCCCAGGTACTCACCCGAAAGCCTTTTACCAAAAATAGGAGATCACCTCACTTCGCCAATACTACCAGCGGCTTCCCTTTCTCAACAACATACGTCGCCAGCTCTTTCGCCTCTCCTTTGCCCACATTCTTCACCTCATGTTTCACGCCATATGGTATAAACAACACATCTCCCGCTTTAAGTATCACAGGTGCTTTCCCTTCTAGCTTATACTCCAATACACCTTCTTTCACATAAATAATCTCTTCGCCCGGATGGCTATGTTTGGGAGCTGTCACGCCCGGTTTAAAATCTACCATTACCTGAACAGCTTCCCACCCCGGAATACTCAGATCATGCTGCTGAAGATCCTCACGGCCGAGGCCTTTTAATTGTGCTTTAGCGGAACTGGGTGTGAGCATTGCTGCTGCCATCATAACTACTGTAACGACTGTACTTGCGAGGATATGTTTCTGTTTCATTGTGTAAGTGTTTAATTGTACTGTAAAGGTATAGCGGGCGTGTAGCCCTGACCAGCACTATCTCCCGAGGTGGACAAGATTTGCCGCGAAGCGGTCATTCCAGTCTTTAAAAAAGCAAAGGCCTCCGGAAACGATCCGGAGGCCTTTAAAAAAATGACATACAAATTATTTTTTCACTGCAATAATAATCCCTGATGCCCACACCATTTTGGTAAGCAGCAGGTCTTCTCTTGCTTCAAGGTCTTTTATCAGCAGAATCACCTTATCCTGGTGGCCTTCCGGCCAGTTAGCCTGTGGCAGCATATCATCAATAATGTAAAGTCCTCCTTTATTGAGCATGGCCAGTGTTTCATCCAGCATCATGTATTTACCAGGCCAGGTATCTGCGAAGATGTAGTCAAACTTCCTGCGCCTGTTTTCCTTCAGCCATTCGTTGCCATCGGCATGTACGAGTTTTAGCCGCTTGTCGTCGCTTAGGAACTGTTTGGCGATATCAAGGAACTCGGCTGTATTATCTACCGAAATAAGGGTGCTTTCCTTATCCATGCCGTCCAGTATCCATGACGTGGATAGGCCGGTGCCTGTGCCCAGTTCAAGAAAGCTGCCATAGGGTTTGGAGGTTGCCAGTGTGCGGAGCAGGGAACAGGTCAGTGGATCGGAGGCCATAGTGAAGCCTGAAGCGGTCGTAGCGTCGGAGATGTACTGATAGTGTTCCGGGAATTGTTGTAGTATGTCTTCTGTCATGGGTTATAGTGTTAAATCGTCTTTCAACAAGGTAATAAAAAAAATCGCTTACTTTCGATATTATGAACCGTCTGTTATTACTGATACTCCTGTTTATGGCCTCGCGCACAGCTGCACAGCAGGTACAGCTGGAGATCAGTCATGCGGTAGCCGGCCAGCCTATGCAGCTGCAGACAGCTAGTTATACCAATGCCGCCGGTGATACTTTTAACATCACATTGTTCAAATATTATCTCAGCAACTTCTCATTGATAGCAGCTGACGGCCGGAAGATCACGTTAGACCCTGCTTATTTCCTGGTTAGTGAAGATAACCCTGCTTCAAAGAAGATCCTGCTGCTACAATGCCCGAAGGGGGAATATACGCAGTTGTCTTTTATGATAGGCGTGGATAGTGTGCTGAATTTCAGCGGCCCACAGGATGGAGCATTAGATCCTTTACACGGGATGTTCTGGACCTGGAACAGTGGTTATATCATGGCAAAACTGGAAGGCACTTCACCGTCGTCCCGTTTGCCTAATCATATGCTGCAATTCCACATCGGTGGATACAGGGCGCCCCATGTCACCCAGCGAATGGTAACACTGCCCCTGCCTTCTCCGCTACGGACGGGGCCGCAATACAGGCCCCAGGTTTTGTTACAGGCAGACGCCATGACCTGGTTCAACGGTGCGAATCAGATCAGCTTCCGGCAGATGGCAGGTTTTATGACCCCTGGCACACCGGCAGATCGTATTGCAGATAATTACCAGCACATGTTTTCCGTTAAAAAGATTGTAAACCAATAACAGCCCATGTTCCGGAAATCGGCATATATCCTTATCGCCTTCTGCCTGTGGTTATGGATCGCAGGAAGGGACCGGCATGCGCTTACCGCTCATTCCCCGGCGGTGGAATATTACCAGCTGAAGCTGCCCGACAGCTTGCCGCCCCCGGTATACGATTTTAAGAACAACCCACTTACCAAAGAGGGAATAGC
Organism: Chitinophaga filiformis; assembly: GCF_900102545.1. Lineage (GTDB taxonomy): Bacteria > Bacteroidota > Bacteroidia > Chitinophagales > Chitinophagaceae > Chitinophaga > Chitinophaga filiformis. The sequence continues at coordinate 152,872 of NZ_FNBN01000003.1, forward strand.
CCTGGGCAGGCACCTGTTTTATGACCCGAAACTATCTATTGACAGTTCAATCTCCTGCGGTTTCTGCCATCAGCAGTTTGCCGCTTTCGGGCATTTTGACCACGCTATCAGTCATGGGGTGTTGGGCAGGACGGGTAACCGCTCAGTGCCGGCATTGTTCAACCTGATCTGGCAGAAAGACTTTATGTGGGATGGGGGAGTGAATCACCTGGATATTCAGCCTTTAACGCCCATTACAGACGAAAACGAGATGGGGATGGATCTTGGAGTGCTCGTTAAGCGTTTACAGGGAAATAAGACCTACAGGAAGCTTTTTAAGGCAGCGTATGGTACTGAGGAGGTAACCAGTCAGCGATTATTTAAAGCACTGTCCCAGTTCATTGTGACCATGATCTCTTTCGAATCAAAATATGACAGTGTGATGCGCCGGGAGCCGGGAGTGACCTTTACAGCGGAAGAACAGGGGGGATACCGGACCTTCACCCAGAAATGCGCCAGCTGCCATAAACCGCCTTTCTTTACGGATTATACCATACGGAATAACGGCCTGCCTTACCTGCCTTCCATGAACGATGTGGGCAGGATGCGTATCACCAACAATACTGCGGATTATCTGAAGTTTAAAGTGCCTTCCCTGCGCAATGTGCTGGTCAGCGCTCCCTATATGCACGACGGCAGGTTCTTTGATATTTTCCAGGTCTTTGCCATGTACGATCACGGACAGCAAAAAGGGAACACCATTGATCCTCTTGTGAAGAATGGTATTCCCCTGACAGAAAAAGAACAGCGGCAGCTGTATATGTTCCTGAATACGTTGACAGATAAAAAATTCCTGACCAATAAGGACTTGAGCGAAGTGCTGATCACTGATTAAAACGTCATTGCCCGACTACCGGAGCGGCGCTTAATCCCCACTCTTCAATCAGACCGCTAACCTTCTTTTTATATGCTTTCAACTCGGCAAGTGTCTGCTGTATAAAGCTGTTATCTTCCAGCTTACCTATTACTGCATCCATTTCAGCTTCGTTCTCATAAACCATCTGGCGGAAAGGATTCTGATAATCTTTCGCCCTGGATTGATAAATGCCTTCTGTAAGGAAAGTCTGTATGTGCACGGATTGTAACAGGCAATCCTTGAGGAAGGATGGCGTAAAGTCTCTCGCAGTTTTTTCTTCTATGTACAACAGTGAAGCAATCGCATGTTGCAGTTTGTCTTTTGCATATTGCTCACCGATGATCCTGTAGTTTTCGTGTAATGCATTCCAGCTGTCGATATCGCCTGAACGGATCCTGTCCTTCAGGTCCATCAATGTTTCTTCTTTCATCAGCTGTCCGCCTACATTGTACCATGGTCCGCGTTCTGCCGTTTCCACTATGGCACGTAGTGCCGTGAAATAATGCCCGGAGTGCTGCTCAAAATAGCTGAGGATATTACGCACAGCATAGAGGTTAATCAGTTCACGGAACATCGGATAAGACCTGTGCACTTTCAACAGCTGCACTTTACGTGAACTGTTCTCCACATTCGGAGCAAATATCTGAAGGCCTGCTACCATTTCAGGATCATGTATCAGCAGTTCCTTTCCTTTCTCCTGCAGGTCGTGTTCTGACACATCAGCCAAAGGATCATGCTGCGTATACCATGCTTTACCGGTGGCGATTTCCATCAGCGCCATAGCGTGGATCATCTCTTCTACGCTATCCGGCGCGAGGTAATCGTACTCTATCAATTGTGTTTTATCAGTACGTTTATCGCGGTCAATATACTTCCAGGAGTTACGCGCCAGCGCATACATGTTATGCATGAACCAGTAGCCGGTCATCACTTTCAGGCTGTTGCTCTGCTCATCGTTCAATATCAGGCTGAATGGATAAGGTACATCCATCTCATACATGTAAGTGCCTTTGGCGATCAGCGTGAAGCTGGCAAAACGGGAATTATGTTTCAGGCTCACACATAGTCCTGGCCAGAAGCCACGACCTGCTATTACTTCGCCATCTGCGCCGCGGGAGTTATGATTGGACCCTATCGTCGCACCGGCAGCCATATTGCTCTGTCCCATGATAAGTGCAGCGCAGAGGAAAGAGTTGTTATGATGCTGTTCGTGTGCAGGAAATATCAGTGAATTCAATACTTCACAACAGGAGATCGTTGCATTGTTGCCCAGGTAAGAGTTAATCAGGCGGGCGCCATATTTCAACTGTGAATGAGAAGCCATCACAAAACGTACCGCCTTCACACCATAGAACACACGACAGCCATAACCCACAATACCATTCACCAGTTCACAGCCTTCACCTATCTGGCTGGTTGCCTCGGACGAGCTGTTGATGGTGACATTCTTGATCTTGTTGGCGCCTTTGAGATAAGCATCTGTACCAATATGCACATCCTTGATGATCTTACAGTTCTTGATCACACAGCGGTCACCTACCATACCGTAGTAACCACGTTTTTTGTCAAACTGGTTCTCGGTGAATTGTTTGAATTGTTGCTGTAAGGCTTTATCATCACGGTTGCGCGTCCACAGCCAGGCATCGCCGGGCAGCATGCCATCAAAAGGCATTACGCTTCTGCCACCATTCTCGTTGCACAGTTCCAGCCAGATACGCAGACTTTCAGGCTCGCCTTCTTTCACAATACCATTACCAAATTTCGAATGATCTGTAGTAGCCATCTCGTTCACGTTTGAGATGATCACTTCATTACCGATGATATAGTGTGAAAGGAAATTGACATTATGGATAGCGGCGTTGTCGCCAAAATCGCAGGAAGTGATGGTGCTGTTATACAGTCCTACCGGTAGCCTAAGATTATGGAATTCCAGGTAATAAGGCTCCAGCTTACCGATGCGCACTACGCCGAAGAAGTGGCAGTGCTTTACCAGCTGCGGGGTGAACTCATTGGCTACGTAGATATTGTTCCAATCATCGGAGGTATTGTCATTGCGCACTAATATCTCAATCTCAAGTGCACTGAGCTTACGGTAATTACTTTGCTGTTTGCCCAGTTGTTTATTCCGCAGGTAGTATTCGTCTTTACCTTCAGGTAAATAAGATGCCGCTACAAAATTGTAGCCTAACTCTGTGAGTGGCTTCTTCTGTATCACATTCATCGGAAAAAAATTGAGGTTAATAGATTATTCTACTGTCACTGATTTTGCGAGGTTCCTCGGCTTATCCACATCAAATCCTTTCAGTACGCCAATATGATAGGCCAGCAATTGCAGCGGAATAACAGAGAGAATAGGCGCTATCAGTTCATCTGCTGCCGGTACTTCGATGACATCATCTGCCATACCGGGAATAGTCTGGTCGCCTTCTGTTACTACTGCGATCACTTTACCCTTACGCGCTTTAATTTCCTGGATATTAGATACTACTTTCTCGTAATAGCTGTCGCGGGTTGCTACGAAAACAACCGGCAGGTTTTCATCCACCAGTGCGATGGGACCGTGCTTCATTTCTGCTGCAGGATAACCTTCTGCATGTATATAAGAGATCTCTTTCAGTTTCAGCGCTCCTTCCAATGCCACCGGGAAGTTATAACCACGGCCGAGGTAAAGGAAGTCGCGGGCATCTTTATATTTATCAGCGATCTGTCTTACCTGGTCATTGAGCTTCAGCGTTGTTGCTACTTTTTCAGAGATAGCATCCAGTTCATCCAGCAGGTGCTGGAAGCGCTGTTGTGTAATAGTGCCTTTTTCCTGCGCTACTTTCAGCCCTATCAGGCAAAGCACAGCCAGTTGTGCGGTGAATGCCTTGGTACTTGCCACGCCTATCTCCGGACCGGCATGTGTATAGGCGCCTGCATGGGACAGACGTGCGATGGAAGATCCTACTACGTTACAAACGCCTAATATGATCGCCCCTTTCTGTTTGGCGCTTTCAATGGCGACAAGTGTATCTGCAGTCTCGCCGGATTGTGATACAGCGATGATTACATCACCTTCGCCCACCACCGGGTTACGATACCTGAATTCAGAAGCGTACTCGACCTCTACAGGAATACGGCATAACTCCTCGATCATATATTCGGCTACGAGCCCGGCATGCCAGGAGGTACCGCAGGCTACGATGATGATTCGCTTGGCGTTGCTGAGCAAAGCTGCATGTTCCCTGATGCCGCCCAGGGTAAGGGTACCGCTTTTTGCATCCAGACGGCCACGTAAACTATCAAAGATGGTCTGAGGCTGTTCGAAGATCTCTTTCAGCATGAAGTGGTCATACCCACCTTTCTCAATAGCAGCCAGTTCAATATCCAGCTTCTGAATATAGGGGGTCTGACGCTCATTGGAGATATTTTTCAGGATCAGTTCGTCTGCCTTTATGATAGCAATTTCATAGTCATTCACGAACACCACTTCCTTGGTATATTCCACGATAGGAGAGGCGTCTGAGGCGAGGAAATGTTCTCCCTTACCTACGCCTATTACCAGGGGACTCCCTTTACGGGCCGCGATAAGTGTATCAGGATTATCTTCGTCCACCAGTACGATCACATAAGCACCTACCACCCTTTTTAAGGCGATACGCAGGGCTTCTTCAAGTCCGCACTGGTTACTTTGTTGAATTTCTTCTATGAAGTGAATGAGCACTTCGGTATCCGTGTCACTTTTAAAAACATGGCCTTTTTTCACCAACTCCTGTTTGAGTTGGGAATAATTCTCTATGATACCATTATGTATCATGGCCAGCTTACCGTTGCCGGAGCTATGGGGGTGGGAGTTACGGTCACTGGGCTCGCCATGGGTAGCCCATCTTGTATGGCCGATTGCCACATGACTGCCTACGTCCTTACCACTGAGGTGGTCTTCCAGTTCGGCAACTTTTCCTTTTTTCTTGTAGACTTTGAGACCGTTTCCGTTGAGCAGCGCTACGCCGGCACTGTCATAACCGCGGTATTCTAATCTTTTCAATCCTTTTAATACGATGGGGTAGGCTTCTCGTTGGCCTATGTAAGCAACTATTCCGCACATAAAGTTTTTCAGTTTACATGGATAAGACGTGCAAGATGAATAAAAAATGTGAAAAACGTACAAAAGATTGCGAAGAATGACTCGGAATAACGAAATGAGAGTCACTCTTTTAGCCGTATAAGTAGCAATACTTATGCGTTTTGCGCCATTCAGAGTTATCAAATTGCATGCCTGCTAAGAAAATTCGTAATTTGTACCCTTTAATCGAATCAGAGGTCCTATGAGATACATTGTAATAATATTACTATGCTGCCTGGCATGTGATGCACCTCCACCTGAGAGGCAACCTATCCCGATTGCTGAAGACAGTACCTTTCTTACCGGCACGTTTTACCTGGTACGCCATGCTGAATCAGGTGCCGGTGAGGATTCCGCGCTGACAGAAGCAGGCCATCACAGGGCAGGAGCGCTTTATAGGTTATTACAGGACTCGGGGATACAGAAGGTTTATTTCACCCATTATCAGCGTAGCATCCAGACGGCAGATTCCATATGCCAGTACCTGGCCATCGATACGGCATCCTATAAGCCCGATTCCACAGGGGAAGATCTGTTGTACGAAATTACCCGTCACAATGATTGGGGAAAGAAGTTACTGGTGATAGGACAAAGTAATACGCTGGTGCCTATCATGCACTCATTAAAAGCCAAACCGAAGATCGATTCTATAGAGAGGAAGGATTATAGTAGCCTGTATGTTGTAAAGAAATACCGGGATAGCGTGAAGTGCTGGAAGACCAGTTATGAGTAAAGGTTCTTCGGCAATAAGTATGTTCGCAATAACGCATTTAACAAAACGGACCAGGACTCCGCCAGGAGTCCCAGTGTGTGTAGCCCAGGGTGATAACCCGGGGGATAAAATGATGTGATAACCCCGGGGACCTATTACAGCAATATCCCCTTCATCAACGTATAAGCCACAGAGAAATAGATCAATAGTCCCGTTACATCCACAAGTGTGGCCACAAAAGGGGCAGAAGATGTGGCAGGATCCGCCCCAAGTCTCTTTAAGATCAATGGTAGCATGGAGCCAGATAGTGTACCCCATAACACAACACCTATCAAAGATATCCCTACGGTTACCCCTATCAGGATAGTATGATCGCCATAGGTGTGGAAAAAGGAATTCCACAACAGTATACGCGTGAAACCAATAATACCCAGTACACCGCCCAGGAGTAATCCTGAGATGATCTCTCTCCTCATCACACTCCACCAGTCGGAAATAGTGATCTCGCCCAGCGCCATTGCCTGGATGATAAGGGTAGATGCCTGTGAACCACTGTTACCGCCACTGGAGATGATCAGGGGAACGAATAAGGCCAGTACAACGGCTTTGGCTATTTCATCCTCAAAGAAGCCCATGGCCGTGGCTGTGAGCATCTCTCCGATGAACAGTATCACCAGCCATCCTATCCGCTTCTTCACCAGCTTCATTAAGGGAATATCAAGGTAGGGTTCATCCAGGGCCTCGGTACCACCGATACGCTGGATGTCCTCCGTATGTTCTTCATTAGCGATCCACAGGATATCGTCGATCGTGATGATACCCAGCAGGATACCTGCATCGTCGACCACAGGCAGCGCCACACGGTTTTCCATACGGAATACCTGTATCGCTTCTTCCTGGGTATCGTTTACGTGTAAGGCCACAAAACGATCATCCATGAGCGTATGCACTACTGTGTCGGGCGATACCAGCAGGAATTCCCTGATACGGAAGTCGTCTATCAGTTTGCCTTTTTCGTCTACAACGTAGATCACGTCAATGGTTTCACTGTCCTTGCCGTATTCCCGGATATAACGCAAGACCTGTTTCACCGTCCACTCTTCCCTTACGGCTATATATTCAGGCGTCATGATACGCCCTACGCTCGTTTCAGGGTATCCCAGCAGGCTGAGAGTGATCTTACGCTCTTCGGGGTCCAGTAACTTGATCAGCTCTTTCACCACATCGCTATGCAACTCACCCAGGAAGGAGGTACGGTCATCCGCCGGCAGCTCATTGAGCAACTCTGCTACTTTGGTGGCAGGCAGTGCACGGATCACCTCTTCCTGTACAGGAAACTCCAGGATCCTGAAGGCAGCAGCAGCACGGCCTATGGACAAATAGTTCATGATCACGTCAGCATGCTCCGGCAGCTCGTGAATGAGCTCGGCCATGTCTGTGATGAGCTGGTCATCCAGGTACACTTTCAGTTCCGGGTAGTTCTGCTCAGCGACCAGCGTCTCAAATTTTTCCTGTAAAGCTTCATTTTCCATATTCCAAAATGCTGTCAGTGAGGCGAAATTAAACAAAGTTGGTGTCCCAGATTACAATATCTCTGCTACATGTTTACGGATATTGGTAGAAATCATATCCGTAGGCAGGTCATTGGCATCCAGGCCAAAGGGGTCTTCAATCTCTTCTGCAATCAGCTCGAGGCTGGCCAGTACGTAGAAAATGAATACGACAACAGGTATGACAAGGTAATGGAGACTAAACACATAACCCAGCGGTAGCGTCATAACGAAAAAAAAGATGAACTTCTTGATAAAGACACTGTAAGAGAAGGGGATAGGGGTATTCCTGATCCGCTCACAGGCACCGGAGATATCCGTAAAGGATTGCAGCTCTGCATTGATGGTGATCAGCTGTTCGCCGGAGATCTGCCCCTGGCGGTACAGTTCATGCACATGCGCCATTATGAGGCCAGCTACCTGGTTAGGTACATGTTTATCAGGCTGTAGCTGAACGCCTGGCGGCAGCTGCAGCTCTTCAACAATGTATTTATTACGCAGGTGGTTCTTCAGGCTAAAGGCGAAATTCGGGATCATGATCCGGAAGTACTCACGGGAAGCCGTATTGGATGCCGGCAGCATCGCCGCTAGTTTAAGGGCAAGGTTACGGCTGTTATTTACCAGGGCGCCCCATAACTTACGGCCTTCCCACCAGCGGTCATAGGCGGTGTTGGTGCGGAATACCAGTAATAAGGATATCACAAAGCCGAGTAATGAATGGATCAGGGTGATTTGCTTGAGTTCACTGTTCTGCGTCAGGTGCAGTATGTCCAGCTCAAGAAAGGCGATCAGCGCAGAGTAGGCGGACATAGCTATAAACATGGGGAAGAGCTTCCTGACTGTATCCGCTTTATGGAAGCGGAAGATAAAAGTGAACCAGGCTTTTGGGTTGTAATCAATCATATATTTTAAAAGAGATTTCCGCAAACCTAAAAATTTTACACATGATTTTGATAACTTCCTGCTTTACCTTTATTTTACGCTTCGTTTACATAACATTATGATCAAGCCATATTTATTCGTCGACAAGACAAAAGGCAAAGGCCGCGGTGTATTTACAAAAGATAAAATACCAGCCGGTACCCGCATAGAAACTTCCCCTGTACTGGTGCTGTCTTACGACGATACAGCGATTGTCGATAAAACTAAACTGCATAATTACATCTTCCTGTGGGGTGCACGCGAAACCCGTTCTTGTATAGCACTGGGTTTCTGCTCCATCTACAACCATTCCTATGAGCCCAATTGCGAATACGAAATGGACTTTGATGCTGAAACCATGAGCATTATCACCCGCCGGGAGATCAAGAAAGGAGAGGAACTGTGCATCAACTACAATGGGGACGTAACCGATACATCACCTGTATGGTTTGATGTAAAGAAGAAATAGTATTGTAAAGGGCCATTTAATACCGCTTCACAGGTCTCAGCCGGGAAAGCCTTCACCAGCCGGAAAGCCAACTCCATGAAGAAATAAATAAGGAATTGAGAAATTCCTTATTATTGTACCAAAATATATAAGTGCTTATATAATTTGTTGCCTTATGAGTTTTTATGCTTCTTTAGGATACCTGGTCTTTGGCAGCCGTTTAAGACGGCTGAGCGAATACTTCCTGATGGAGGTCAATAAGGTATATGAGCAGTCTGGTATTGCCTTTGACGCCAGCTGGTTTCCCGTTTTCTATATCCTGTCCCGCCAGCAGAACATTCCCTTAATAGATATTGCTGAACAACTCGAGGTTTCCCATTCCGCTGTCAGTCAGCTGATTACCGGTCTGAAAAAGAAAGGCCTGGTGAAGACTGCACCCTGCCCGGATGATGGTCGGCGTCAACTGGTAATGCTCAGTAAGAAAGGGGAGGAGCTGCTGCAACAGGTGCAGCCGGTATGGGCCGCTATTACGGAAGCCATGAAAGAACTGACAGACGAACATAAGCAAAGCAGGTTATTGCTGGAGGCGGTGTCGCAGGTGGAAAGTGCTGTGCAGGAAACACCTTTATCCGTGCGGATCCTGGCGTCTATGAAAAACTAATCGATTCAATCCAATCAACAATGATACACCAATTCAAGTACGGAATTGATCAGCTTACCGTGGGTAAAGCGCTGGATGTGGCGGCTGGCCGCCTTCCCGGCGTACTGGTACCCGAGGTGACTGAGCGCATAAAAACCAGTGCCGCACATGTACAGGCCATTGTAGCGGCACACAGTACCGTATATGGTATCAATACAGGCTTTGGGCCTCTGTGCGATACCAAGATATCCGAAGAAGATACCCGCGCTCTGCAATACAACATTCTCCAGAGTCATAGTGTAGGCATCGGCAACCCCATCCCGGAAATGGTAGCCCGTGTGATGCTGGTGACCAAAGTACATGCATTGGCGCAGGGTTATTCTGGTGTGGCGCTGGCTACGCTTGAACGCATCATCTGGCATATCGAACATAACGTTACCCCGGTGGTGCCGGAAAAAGGTTCTGTAGGTGCTTCGGGCGACCTCGCACCTTTATCTCATCTCTTTCTTCCATTGATAGGTCTTGGCGAAGTATACTATAAAGGACAACGCCAGCCGGCAGCGGCCGTATTACAGGCCGAAGGACTGGAACCAGTGGTGCTGGGACCTAAAGAAGGACTGGCACTCATCAATGGTACACAGTTCATCCTGTCTTTTGCCGTGACTGGTTTACAACGGATGCATAATGCATTGGAAGCTGCAGACGTTATCGGGGCTTTATCCCTTGAAGGACTGATGGGTACTTCCCGTCCCTTCGATCCACGCCTGCACGCCATCCGTCCCTTTGCCGGCAATCAGCTGGTAGCGCACCGCCTGAAGACCATGCTGGAAAACTCTGGTATCATGGCGGCTCATGTTGACTGCGGCCGTGTGCAGGACCCTTATTCCCTGCGCTGTATGCCTCAGGTGCATGGGGCTTCCCGCACCGCATGGCTGCACCTTTGCGACCTCACCGCTATAGAGCTGAATGCCGTGACCGACAACCCGATCATCTTCAGTGCAGATGATACCATTAGTGGTGGCAACTTCCACGGACAACCACTGGCCTTACCGCTTGATTACGCTACCATAGCTGCTGCGGAAGTAGGTAATATCTCCGACCGCCGATGTTATATGATGATTGAAGGTCGTTACGGACTGCCTAAATTACTGATAGAAGATGCCGGTCTGAACTCCGGTTTTATGATACCACAGTATACTACTGCTGCCTTAGTGACAGAGAATAAAACCCTCTGTTTCCCTGCCAGCGCCGATAGCGTACCGACTTCTCTTGGTCAGGAAGACCATGTCTCTATGGGTTCTATCAGTGGCCGCAAACTCCACCAGGTTATTGACAACCTTGAATATATCCTCGCCATAGAACTGTTGTATGCTGCACAGGCGGTGGATTTCAGACGTCCGTTGAAGTCTGGTCCTATCCTGGAAGCTGTTCACGCCTTTGTACGTGAAACGGTTTCTTTCGCAACAAAAGACAGGATCTTTGCGAACGATATACAACTGTTACATCATCTCATCGCCAATCAATCTTTAGTAAAAGTGGCCAATGATGCGGCCCTCGATAATCATTTATCACTAAACGGTATTTATCATGACCAGTTCGGAATTTATTAAAACATATGCGGCACATCCGCACTATAAAGCTCCCCGTGGCAACCAGCTGCATGCGCGCTCCTGGCAAACGGAAGCGCCCTTACGCATGCTCCTGAATAACCTCGACCATGAAGTAGCTGAGAACCCTGATGAACTGGTGGTGTACGGTGGTATCGGCCAGGCGGCACGCAATAAAGAAGCATTACAGCGGATCATTGAGATACTGCTGGAGCTGGATGAAGATCACTCTTTGCTGGTGCAATCAGGTAAACCTGTAGGAGTCGTACGTACACATCCACAGGCGCCACGTGTGATGCTGGCTAATAGCAATCTCGTGCCGAAGTGGGCTACCTGGGAACATTTCAATGAACTGAGAGCGAAAGGCCTGATGATGTACGGTCAGATGACAGCAGGCAGCTGGATCTATATTGGAACACAAGGCATCTTACAGGGAACATATGAAACCTTTGTGGCTTGTGGTAAACAACATTTCAATAGCGATCTGAAAGGTAAGTTAGTTGTAACAGCTGGTTTAGGCGGTATGGGCGGCGCTCAGCCACTGGCGGCTACAATGGCCGGTGCAGTGTTCCTCGGTGCAGATGTGGACGAATCGCGTATTCAGAAGAGAATAGCTACCCGTTATATAGATCGCATTACACACTCTTATGAAGAAGCCATTGCCTGGGCCATGGACGCTAAAGCTAAAGGGGAAGCACTTTCCATTGGATTAGTAAGTGATGCAGGCGATATGCTGGAACGTTTATTACAGGATAATATCATTCCCGATGTATTAACAGATCAGACATCTGCGCACGATCCTGTGAATGGTTATATCCCTAACGGGATGTCTTTGCAGGAGGCGGCGGATCTGCGTAAGAAAGATCCGGCTGCATATAAACAACGTGCATTGAAAAGTATGGCCCGTCATGTGAGTTATATGCTGGCATTGCAGGAGAAAGGCGCTATCACTTTTGATTACGGTAATAACCTGCGTGAGTTTGCACGAGAGGGCGGAGAGCCGAATGCATTTAACTTTCCGGGTTTTACACCTGCGTATATCCGTCCTTTATTCTGCGAGGGGAAAGGTCCTTTCAGATGGGTGGCATTATCAGGCGATCCACAGGATATTTATACTACCGATCAGGCTTTGATGGAAGCATTCCCTGAAAATAAAGCATTGATCAACTGGCTGAAGAAAGCACAACAACAGGTGGCCTTCCAGGGTTTACCTGCCCGTATCTGCTGGCTGGGATTGGGCGAGCGTGAAAAGGCTGGTCTGATCTTCAATGAACTGGTAAGGACAGGTAAAGTGAAGGCGCCTATCGTTATTGGTCGCGATCACCTGGATTGCGGCTCAGTAGCGTCTCCCAACAGGGAAACAGAATCCATGAAAGACGGCTCTGATGCGGTGTCTGACTGGACATTACTGAACCTCATGGCCAATACCGGCGGTGGTGCTACCTGGGTATCTTTCCATCATGGCGGTGGTGTGGGTATGGGCTATTCACAACATGCGGGTATGGTGGTACTGGCCGATGGTACGGATCGTGCTGAAGCCTGTCTGCAAAGAGTACTGTTCAATGATCCCGCTCTTGGTATCTTCCGCCATGCAGACGCAGGTTATGAAGAAGCAAAGGAAACCGCCAGAAAATTCAATATCTGATGTATGGAACTAATTGGCCCATTTTCACAAATATTACCGCTCACAGATCTTCCGCTAAAGGGAGCTTTGCATGATGAACAACTGCTGATCATCGAACATGGCGGTGTTGTAACAGATAGCGGCAAAATACTGGCTGTCGGCGATTTTAAAGCCTTGCAACATCAGTATCCTGATTGTGATGTGACACATATTACCGTGCCTTCGGTGTTATTGCCAGGCTTCATAGACTGCCATACGCATATCTGTTTTGATGGTTCCCGCAACAGGGATTACGCCATGCGCATAGCCGGTAAGTCTTATCTTGAAATAGCCCGTGCAGGTGGTGGCATATGGGATTCCGTCATGAAGACAAGAGCGGCAGATGAGGAAACCCTGATGAACAATACAGTAGCCCGTGCGAACCGGCATTTACACGAAGGCGTTACCACCATCGAAGTAAAAAGCGGTTATGGTTTAAACCTGGAAGGTGAACTGAATATGTTACGCGCCATCCAGGATGCTGCCAGTCATACAAAGGCCACACTGATCCCGACCTGCCTTGCGGCGCACATGCGACCTAAAGACTTTGAGGGAACAGAGGAAGCTTATCTTAACTGGATCATCAGCACCTTACTGCCCCTCATTCAATCAGAACAACTCGCACATCGTGTTGATATCTTCATAGAAGAAACTGCATTCACACTGGGTCCTGCAAAACATTTCCTGCAACAGGCTGCCGATATGGGGTTTGCTGCTACTGTACATGCCGATCAGTTCTCCACAGGCGGCACTGCAGTGGCAGTAGCTGCCGGTGCGCTTTCTGCGGACCATCTGGAAGCCAGTGACGATGCTGCCATTGCATTACTGGCAGCGGCAGATATCGTTGCAGTTGTATTACCAGGTGCATCACTGGGCCTGGGCATGCATTATGCACCGGCAAGACGTTTGCTCAATGCAGGCGCCTCTGTGGCCATTGCAAGCGACTGGAATCCCGGCTCCGCACCCATGGGAGATTTGTTATTACAGGCCGCAGTATTAAGTGCGGCAGAGAAATTATCAACTGCGGAAGTATTTGCAGCCCTTACTACCCGTGCTGCAAAAGCATTACAACTACACAATATTGGGCAACTCGCCCCCGGATATGTAGCAGATATGCAGGCGTATCCATGTGCCGATTATCGGGATATCCTGTATTATCAGGGTAAGATGAAACCGATAAGGGTCTGGAAAGAAGGGGAGCGGGTGAAATAAGCAGGTTGCTATGGCGAACCTGGATCTTTGCATGGCACTTCAGCACAAGTCCAGACAAGCAGTAATGAGCTGCTTAGTAAATTACTCTCAGCATAGTGCGCCTGTTCCTTTGGTGCTCTGCCTCGCTACAAGGCACACCGTCTCCACAATCATTTACCAGCCCTCGTTCTCCCAGGTTCTCATAATAAAGATGGCTTGGGGGAATTCCCTGTTTGATGAGGTAGTCAATGACAGCAAAACAACGAAGTGCAGTAAGGTCATTATTGTATTCGAATGACCCACGACTGTCTGCATAGGAACATATCGTGAGCTTCCAATCCTTATGTTGTTTTAGCACGGTGGCCACTCTGTCTAACAATTCTTTAGAGCTCGTCAGCAATATGGCGCTGTTATAATCATAATAGAAACAAAGCTGCTCCAGCTTATGAATTAAACCAGTATCGGCAGCTTCAGGTGGATTTATTGTTTTAGCTACACTATCCGGAGCTTCAGGCGCTGCAGGAGGTATAGGTACTTGCGTAACTGGTTGAGGTTTTTTTAAATTTTCAGTAAAGTGGTTATCCAGAAAATGATACACGTCATCTCCTCCTGTGCCACCTTCGCGGTTGGATGAAAAGTAGCCTTCATAATGGTTGTCTTTCATAATAAATCCCAGATCATCGCCTCCGGAATTATAAGGGTTCCGAAGGTTCAACGGGGGCGTCCATTCATCCCGGCTACCGGATGCACGGAAGATATCAAACCCTCCCATACCAGGGTGTCCTTTACTTGAGAAATATAGTACGCCATCTTCATTGATCGTCGGGAAGCTTTCTTCCCAACGGGTATTTATATCACGACCACAATTTTTAGCTTGTCCCCAGGCGCCATTTGCCAGCCGTTCGCTATACCAGATATCTGTTTTGCCTACTCCGCCAGGCCGGTCAGAAACAAAATAAAGCGTCTGTCCATCCTCACTTAGCACCGCATTGCCGGTATAACTACCTGGAAAGTTTAATGTGGTTAAAGGCAGTAGCGGCGACCAGGTGTCGCCCTTCTTCACAGACATGAATAAGGACATTAACCGTTCCCCATTCAGGGGGCCTCTCCGGGTCTTGTTGAAAACATCCTTATTGGCTTCACTCAATGTAATATAGGCAGTATCTTCCCTCCTGTTGAAGCATACAGGCCCTATGTGATACGGGAGTTTTTTAAGCAGGTCTGGCAATACTTCTTCCAGGTAAGTATTTGCGTTACTACCTTTCTCGTATTGCTTATAAATATATGGTTTAAAGTATGGTTCATTCACTCTGAGATCGATATCGGGGTTCCGCTCAGCCCCTGTGCTGAGTGCCATTTTACGATACCCATTTGAAACCAGCAGCAATCCTTTTTTCACGACCCCACTTATCCAATCTGCACCTTCAGAGTTCAATTCCTTAATACTCTCTATCGCAACAGTGGAGCCTAAAGACTTCCATTGAACAGCGCTATCACAGCCGGACAGCAAGAGCTGTTTCCATTGCAGGCTATCGGTGTTCGTTGTTTGATAAAGTGCTATATATTTTCTTGCAGTATCATAAGAGCCTATGCTCATTTGCATTTCTCCATAACATAAATTAGCATAGGAAGGCTTATCGGGACGACGGAGTAAATGTAAATAATAAAACCCGGCATCTTCGAACCTCGCCATCTCAACATAACAATGTGCCAGTTTTTCCAGCACAACAATTGGGGTCCTTCTTCCCTTCCTTTGCTCCACCTTACCATACAAACCAGCAGCTACTGCATATTCCTGGCGTACAAATGCTTCATTTCCCAGCTCTTCCAGGCTTTTATCTTCCTGGGCTTTTACCTCCAGCGATACGAATAAATATATGATGACGAATAGTATTATATGACAACGTAACATATCATTCTACATTTAAAAATAGCGGGGGCTATAAACACTGAATTTCTTTGAAGGAAACAGAATGCCAATTGATATTTCATGAGAGCCACCCTGTGCATCTGCCATCTGATTAATATTCAGATCATAGGCGTAACCTATACGGTATCTGTCGGAAATATAATATTCAATGATAGCACTTGCAGCATTTCTTTGCTCCAGCCTGGACGGAAGCTCTTTCTTCCATATAGGCACAGCTGTTCTGTAAGAACCTCCAATCCATAATACCTGGTCTATTAACAACATTGTTGTAAGATCCACAGCCGTAGGACCATTAAGGTCATCTTTAAGCATGACGGAGGGTTTTAATTTCAGCTGTTCGGATATTGGCACCATGCAACCAGCAGAGAGGTACAGGTGCCGGGTCTTCCGGATATTTTCATAGTCATAGCCTTTCCATTTAAAATCGGAAGTGATCACGTTGCTAAAGAGGTCCAGTACAGAAGCGCTGATAAAAAAAGAAGGAGAATGGTAGAATATTCCAAACCTTGCATCCGGGGAAAAGGCATTCACACTACCGGCAGGGAAAACTGCATCCTCTGAATCAAAGTATCGCAGGCTGTTTCCATCCAGTTGATATTGGGATATGCCTATTCCCAGGCCAAAACTTAGCCTGCGTGTGTTGTCGTCATCCAAAGAAATGATGTACGAATAGGAGCCATATACTGAATAGGATTTTTGTGGCCCCAGCATATCAGCTGTTAGCTGAAGTCCCAACCCTATAGCGGCACGGGACTTCATAGGACGTAATGGGCCATCCACCGATACCCCCGCTGTGCGGGGAGCTCCGGGTAAACCTGTCCATTGCTGCCGGTAAATACAGTTTATATACAGCGCATCTTTATAGCCGGCATAAGCTGGATTTACACTCAGGCCATTGAAAGCATACTGGCTAAACTGGACATCTTGCTGGGCGTGTATTCGAAATGATATCAACATCAATATTGCACAAAGGCAATACTTTACTCCTGCATTCATATTTATTATTTTCTTTTTAATAATATCCATCCTGTATATGTCTTCTTGCCATCGGCTCCTGCGATTACCAGTTTATAGTAATAAGTCCCTTCACTTAATCCTGCACCATCCCAATTGTTATTGTAAGCTGATGACTGATAGACCATATTTCCCCAGCGACTAAATACGAACAATGATGCAGGCGGATATTTTTCAAGTCCTTTTATTATGAAATATTCATTCTTTCCATCTCCATTCGGGCTCATAGCATTTGCAAATACTAATGCAGCATCTCCGGGGATAGTGCTGATACTTGTTCCTGTACCTCCTGTACAATCAGGCGATGCTGGATCACATCCGGAGGTAGGTTTTGTGCTGGTACCATCTGTTGCTGATGCGGTGTTGACAATTACAGGGATGCTATCCAGGTTGTCAGCGGCTTTAATAACCATGGTGATCTCTGTGGTAGCACCTACTGCTATTGCCGCCACACTCCAGGTAACTATGTTGGTCGATGGGTCCAAAGTGCCGCCGTTACCTGCACTTACAAAAGAGGTATGTTCAGGTATGGGGTCTGTGACTACCAGGTGATCGACTGCTACATTACCTGTATTCCTGATATGAATGGTATAGGTAAGCTCTTCATTAGGTTTTACCTTATCATTGCCGGAGGCGGTCACTACTGTTTTCCAGCATTCCCAGTTATTCAGCTTATCTACCGGGATGCTAGTAGAAGGGCCGTCTGTAGGATCTGTAGCAGGGTTACCGGGATCATTAGTCATTGGTGGAGAAGTAGGCTGGTTGCCTTTTCCATTGCCGTTATCTACTCCGGCGGTATTGATGATATTTGTTGCGCCGGTAAGTTCACTGGCTACTTTCACAATAAATCTACGGATGATATCTGCTGACCCTACAGGAATTTCAGCGATGGTCCAGGAGAGTTTTTTGTTACCATCAGGAGTGATCCCTTCATCTGCACTTACAAATTCCGTATAGGCGGGGATGGTGTCTACTATCTTCACGTTTTCGAGCTTTATACTACCTGTATTGCGGATATGGACCATGTAGGTAATGAGGTCTCCTGTAGTGACGCCACCGTTAATACCGGAAGGAGTATATTGAGCACTCTTCCAGTTGAGGGACAGCTTGCCGGTATCTACAGGGATCTCTGTGGAAGGCTCGTTAGGATCCGGATTTGTTTTTGGTTCATTTGGATTTGATGGATCGGGTGGTGTAGTTGAATCGCCATCTACATAAGCGGTATTAGTGATATATCCGGCGTTGGTCAAGTCACTGGCCACTTTTACTGTGAAGCTGCGGGTGATATCTGCTGCCCCTACCGGGATATTAGTGATTGTCCAGGTAAGTTTGCCGTTAGCATCAGGCGTGATCCCGCCATCTGCACTTACAAATACAGTGAATGCGGGAATGGTGTCAATGACATTGACGTTGTACAGCGCTACATCACCGGTATTCCTTACATGGATCGTGTAGGTGATCTCATTCCCCGATCTTACCATGCCGCCCTGGCCAGTACCTGTATAAGCAGCGCTTTTCCAGCTGATGGATTGCTTGCCACCATCATCTACTGGAACATCAGTAGATGGTTCGTTAGGATCTGGATTGGTCTTTGGATCATTTGGATTGGATTGATCTGATGGTGTAGTAGGATGCTGACCTGTTCCATCTCCGTTATCTACATCGGCTGTATTGGTGATATGGGTTACATTGGTCAGGTCATTGGCTACTTTGACTGTGAAGCTGTGGGTAACATCGCTGGCACCTACAGCTATTGATGTGATTGTCCACGTAAGTTTGCCATTAGCATCAGGCGTGATCCCGCCGTCTGCGCTTACAAATACTGTGTGTGCAGGGACTGTGTCAATGACAGTGAGGTTGTCCAGCTGTACACCGCCGGTATTTCTTACATGGATGGTGTAAGTGATCACATCGCCTGATTTTACCGCTCCACCCTTACCTGTTCCCGTATAGGCCGCGCTTTTCCAATTAGCGGAGCTTTTGTTAATAACTTCCCAGTAAATTAGCCCTCTTCCTCCGCCGGAACTCATATAGACCCTTCCGGCAACGTTCATGTCTCCAATCAACAACGGCGCTCCCGCAAATTGGTGGGCATCATCATTTATCTTTAGCCAGGTCCCCCCCTGATCTGTTGATCTGAAAAGACCCGTCACGCCTGAGACGGTGCCCCAGATGAAAACAGTAGGATAGCTGGATCCGGGCATCGCCTTTCCTATCCCAATGCTTTTACAATAGGTGACATTTGAAACAGTGATATAAGTCGCTCCGGCGTTGGTTGAATATTTTAATCCATTGCGGCCAAGAGGCACCCACACATGCCCTTCAAAGCCCGGCACCGTCCGGATCAGGGCTGCTTCCCAGGGGTAATTCGCAGTTGAAGCCCCCGGCGTGCCCGCCACTGAAAAACTGACTCCTTTATCGGAGCTCCGCAGCAGCTGTCCGTTGTTTGGAATGTATACATAAAAATAATTCGGATTTACCTGGTCAGCCACCGGGGTAGCGCTTCCCAATGACACACCTGAACAGGCCGACCAACTGGCTCCGTTGTTCGTGGTATAGTAGGTCGTTGTGGAACCTCCGGGGCAATGTAATATAGTGCTTCCATCTGCACTGATGGCAACCTTTCCGTCTTTACCCATATTAGTCGCGGTTCCCGTCCACGTAGCACCCTTATCGTTGGAGTAGTAAACAACGCTACCGTCATTAGCAGCTCTTACTACTCTGCTTGTGTTGGCACCAGCATAAGCAATGCTCTGGTTATTCTGATCTGCAGGCGCAAGCTTTTTAGCCGGATAGGAAGTCAGCGGCTCATGTACAAAGCCTGTTACATCGCCAAAGGAAGAAATAAATGGCCCTCCGGGAATGCTTGTCCCGTCCAGAAATGCGGTTTCTTCAATCCCGATCACATCGTATTTCCATGAAGGATTTGTGGCAGTAATGTCTGAACAAGTGTATATTCCACCACCACCGACCACCCGTACTTTTGAAAGATTGGACTGGTCAAACTCGATACAGTCCATCCAGTTAACCGCGCCTCCGTCAGTCCATGCCATGCCATTACTATCATATGTGGCGTTCGCGCCGTTTTTAAGCGTCCAGGTGGATCCGCCATCGGTAGAGAGGAAAACAAAGTCACCCCAGCCGGTACCAAACTGGTTGTTCCAATACATGCCACAGGTAGAAACTATTACCCGATTAACATTAGTCGGGTCTATACTTACTCCACCGTATGGATAATCCTTTGAATGAACAGGGGTAACGTTTGTCCACACACCGGTAGCCGTATTGAGCTTATATAATTTCCCATATCCTCCACTGGATTGCGGGCCTGCATCATCTGAATAGGTAACATACATGGTAGTTCCCTGCAGTGCCGCGCGATGCGGCATAAAGCTGGTAGTGGCGGAAATGTCGGTAAAGCTGGCACCTCCGTCTGTACTCTTATAAATATTAGCGCCTCCGGTGCGGGAAACGCCTATGTACATGGTTTGAGTAGCCCCACCCACTGCGGCGCTCGAAGGATCATACACTACAAAACATATTCCGTTCTCATTGGGGGTGGTAGTTACACCGTTCCAGGCAAGGTTCCAGGTAACGCCTCCATCCATACTTTTCCATAATCCGTTAGCCCGGGTTCCGCAGAACAATATGTTACTGTTTTTGGGATCCACTGCAAGACGTTCTCCGTTCCCGCGTCCGCTCCCATTTCCATGCGCTTTAAATTTAGCGGTAACATCTGTATAAGTGAAAGTATTTCCTTTGTCCGTGGATTTCAATATAGCCGTTCTTCCGCTGTTGATATAGGAGGTGCCGCAAAGCATATAAACATTGTTGGGATTTTGCGGGTCCAGCGCCAAAGCTTCTACTCCAACAAATCCATTTTCTGACTCGTCAAGCCAGTCGAGCAACTGAACCCATTTATTGTTCGCTGCATCCCAGCGGTAAGCGCCGCCTACATCTGTGCGGCAATACCTATCGCCGGATGTCTTGTGTGTAATGATCCCTGTCACAAATCCGCCACCGCCAATAGGTGCATTCTTCCAGACATAGCTGGCTGTAGTTTGGGCCTTTACCTGATAGCCCTGAAACACAATGATCAGGAGAAATAAACAGGAAAAGGCAAGTACCTTCTGCCTGCACTGCAAGTATATTCTGAAAGACATGAAAAGTAGTTTTGTTTTCATAGAGTTTTTTCATTCCATTGTGTGTTACTAGCGATAGTCACATCAGACGTACCTCCGCTTGCCCGAAAGCAATTTCAGCTAAATAGACTGACAATTGAGGTGTAATGACACTCCTTTTACTATAGTATGTACATATTACAGCCACAATTACAAGATCTGTAAGCGCGTACCAACACCTGGTTTTCATATTTGTGTATTTGGTTAAAAAGTTTGCGTTATTAATCCTGACACCCTGATGTTGTCAAATAGTAGCCCGCAAGCTCAAGGCTGGCGGTAAAGCGGAAAAGTCCCTCTATAGACCGAATATCTTGTTAATAAGTTCCGAACAAGACATGAGTAAACACGCTAGCAGCAGCAGGTGTAGTTTATTATGGTCTTTAATGATTTGCGTCAGCATGTAATACCGTCTGCCGACTGAAACTGATCAGAAAGTGTGATATAAGCGAACGGAACTACCAATAAGTCGTTCAAAAAGGACAGAAGCCAATAGACTAGACAGATACAATCTAATTTCATATACGTCGGTTAGGAGCTGTAAAGCTATTACGTATCGTCTGAAAGCAGGGGGCGGAATGTTTCAATTTGTGGCGGTAAATGTTACAAACAGCTGGTTTTCACCGCTGGATTTTGACAGAAAGGAACTAATTATCTTATTACCAATATTTGTAGCATATTGTGAAGGTAATATCCGAACAACCCAGTATCCGACCTTCGAAAATACAGCAGAAATAGCTTTCCCATGCTTGTTGGCCATAAATTGTGTCCATAATATCTTTATTTGCAACAGTTGGACGATTCTGACAGTTTTGTTAATGTCAATACTTGTACTATACAGTAGTATCAAGCATCGGTCATTAAAGAGGCTGAGTCATAGTAGGGCAATATGATATTGTTCATACGGTACAGACTTAAGTGTGAACTAATGCGAAGGCACAGTGGTTGTGTAGACATATCATGCGCTATGTGTTACAAAAAAGAGTTCTTTGACATATGGAATTTTCAGATAACCGAAACAGATCTCAATAAAAAACCGCCTCATTTCCATGAGACGGTTTCCGTTTGGTGGTTGGCAATATTGCTACATGATCGTTATTGTTTTACAACTTTACGTGTAAGGGCTTTTTCACCATAAGTCAGTTTTACTGTATACACGCCTTTGGGGAGATAATGACCTGCAAAGCTGCTGTTATACTGTCCTGCATCCAGATGGCCACGTTTCAGCACCGCTACCTGTTTGCCATTGATGTCGTATACTGCCAGTGTTACCTCAGCTGGTTTTTCCAGGGAGAAGCTAACAGTACTGTTATCGTTGAACGGATTGGGATAGCTGGTCAGTGTAGTGGTCAGTTTGATCGGAGGTTTCTCTGATGCTGCCGCAATTGTTTTTGCTGCAGGTGTTGCAGAAGTGATCACCAGTTGTGGGGCTGTCAGACCTGCTTCTTTTGATCTCCAGAAAATACGTGGCTCAGCAACGGTGCCGCTTAGCAGGGCCAGAGAAATGCCGTTACGGCCAGCTGCTTTTTCGCTTTGTACATAACTGGTGATATCCCATGAATAGTATCTGCCGGTGGAGTCGGTCACTGTTGCGGTCTGCAATGCAGTGCTGCCTGCAGCAGGTTTGTTGTTCCATGTCAGCGCTGATTCTGTCCAGGTAGTATTGCCTACAGCATAAACGCCTACAGGAATGTTAGACACACGATTATCTTCGATCTTACCAAATACTTTCAGTACAGCGGAAGAGATGTTGCTTACACCGCTTACATCGAAACGCAGATAGGTCTGACGGTCGTAACCCGGTGTGGTAGCCACATTCACCTTGGAAGCCAATACTGTAGGATCGGTGGTGCCGTAAGTGGTAGATGCATAGTCTCCATTCCTTACATAAGCATCCTGCAATGGCGCCAGGGTAGTCTGCGTTGAAGAAGTAGACGTAACGATCCTTACTTCCGTCAGACTGTTCCATGCATTGACGCTGTTACCGTGGCAAAGGATCCTTACATGTTTTGCACTACGTGCAGAGAACGTGAATGTTTCCAGCGCAGTGGAGGTACCACTGCTGTGAAGGCCTGTAGCAGCCGATGACCAGTTGCTGCCATCAGTGCTGGTTAAGATATCGAAGAATGTTTGTCTCGCTGTACCGTTGTAGAACGCGATATCAACACGTGATACGGTAGTAGTGGCATCAAGACAGAACTGTATCCACTGACCATCGCCTTCGGCAGACCAGCGGGTGTTGTAGTCATTGTCCTGTACGTTGGCTGGTACGTTGCCATCGTTAGCGCTGGCGGATACCGGTACGCAAACATTACCACCAGGGAAATCATCCGCAGGATTCAGCATACGCTCACGAACCCACGCGCCTGCAGGTTTTAACCTGGCAGTAGTCCACGGGCCGTTGGAGCAGGTACCTGTTACCCATACCGCGCCTGAACGGAAGTCGTCAGAATAGTTCCAGTTAGTCCAGCTGATCTTTTTGTTGCGCATCAGATCGATGTACTGTTGTGCCATAGCAAAGTCGTTCGGACCGTCGCCGCTTGCTTCCTGTGTACCGAACTCAGTGACGAATACAGGCAGTCTGTCAGACGCTGTATTCAGCTGGTTCAGGTATTCTGTACGATGATCCCTAGCATAGAAGTGGAAGGTATACATCACGTTAGGATACTGCAGCGGATTGTTGAGGATATCCTGCAGGGAGCCATCACCGGAAAGACCCATAGTAGACCATCCGTGGGTACCTACAAGGATAACGGCATCGTTATCAATGGCACGGATAAAGGGGATCATCTGGTCTGCATAGGTTTTGATCTTTGCCCAGGTAGCGCCTGAGTTAGGTTCATTACAGATGTCGTAAATGATGTTGTTCTTGTTCTTGTGTGTGTTGGCAATAGCCGAGAAAAAGGTTTTCGCTCTTGAAAGGTTGTAGTTTGGATCGCCTGGTGTGAGCTGATGCCAGTCAACAAGCGCATACATGCCACGTGCAGTAGCTTCTTCGATAAGACGGTTCACCTGTGCGGTAAAACCCGCAGGGTCGGTTTCATAACCGCCTTCCTGTACATAAAGGGAAATACGCAGTACGTCTGCACCCCAGTCGTTGGCAAGGGCATCAAGAGAGGCTGCTGTCAGACAGCTTCCCCAGCCATACCATTGAATACCATGTGTGCTCATGCCTCTGAGCTGGATGGGATTGCCGTACTGGTTGCATAGTTTGGTACCGATCACCTGGAGCTGACCATTTCTGGCTACCGGTGTCTGTGCGTGGCTCTGTGAGAAGATGCCTGTCAGGCATAACAGCAACGCCGCAAGTTTGAAAGAAAGGTGTCTTCCATTCTTTTTCATGTGGATAGTTGTTTTGAGGGTGAGAAAATAAAAAGTTGATATGTTGATTTTTGTAATGGTTACATAGGCGATATTGATATGGTTATACCATAGGTTGATGCTACAGGTTAAATGCTACAAGGTCGCTATAGGTTGTTTAATTCGCTTGCCGCAATATAGGTACAAATTTTTAATACGAGTTAATTTTGAGTAACAATACTACCTTTACAACATATGAAGAAGCCTGAGTTTTACCGGCAGCCCGTTGCATGGACGGGCAGGATAGATGGTACGGATGAAGAATTATTGCGCTGGCATCAGCGTATGATACCCCTGAATCTGCTTACGGGTACATTACCTGTATTAAAGCCACATCAGCAGGGCATTGCGTTTCTCGGGTTTGCATGTGATGAAGGCGTACGCCGCAATAAAGGACGTGTAGGCGCTGTAGAAGGACCTGCAGCATTGAGACGTGCGTGCAGCAACTTCCCTGTACATTTCGACGCTGATCTGGTATTTGCAGATGCAGGCGATATCATCTGTAAAGATAATCAGCTGGAAGAGGCACAGGCCGCACTAACAGATACTGTACTGACTATACGTAAAGCCGGCTATCTGCCGGTGTTGCTGGGTGGTGGTCATGAGATCACTTACGGACATGCACATGGTATTTATCAGCACCTGCAGCAACGCAGGAGGAATGAGAAACTGGGGCTGGTGAATATAGATGCACATTTTGATCTGCGTATACCCGGACAGGAGGGAAGTACTTCGGGTACCGGATTCTGGCAGCTGGCGCAGGATTGTAAACTGGAAGGCGTTCCCTTTCATTACCTGGCCTTGGGCATACAGGCCAACAGTAATACACAGCAGCTGTTCCGTATAGCGGGCGACCTCGATGTACAGTATGTGGATGCTGACGCCTTCCTGTTGCAGGATAAAGTGCTTTTACAGGCCGCTATAAGCCAGTTTCTGAGAGATGTGGACCATGTATACCTGACGGTAGATTTGGACGTTTTTTCGGCCGCTTTTGCCCCTGGTGTGAGTGCTGTTGCCTATAATGGTATCCGTCCCGACGGTTTGTTCCTGGAATGTTACCGTAGCATCCTGCAAAGTGGTAAGCTGGCAGGTATTGATATAGCGGAGTTAAACCCTTCTCTGGATATCGATAATCATACAGCAAAACTGGGAGCCTCTCTCTTGTTTGAGATGGCAAGTAACTTACATTATCACTAAGATTGTTATTAGCGCTTTATAGCTGCAAAATAGTATCAGTATCCCCGGCAGGATGTACGTAGTTCCCGTAAATCTTGCCGGGGAATGTTGTTTTTTGGAGAGCTTTTCTATATTTATGGCACAAAAATATATTAGCCATGACATTCATCCCCAAAGCGGCTATTATCGCTGTAATAGCCTTATCTTCCGCCTACATGGCAGAAGCCCAGAAAATCAAAACTACAGAAGGAAGCCTCTCTGCATTAAAAGGACAAACAGAGATCAACGTTGAGTATGAATATGATCATCTTAAGGTAGGCGAGTTTGATAAAGAGGAGGATTATATTCAGAAGAAAAAAGACGAGTACAATAAGAAAGAACCCGGAAAAGGTGATACCTGGGAGACCGCATGGAAGAACGATCGTACTACCCGGTATGCGCCTAAATTCGAGCAACTGTTTGCAGAAAATTCCGGTATCAAGGTAGGCAAATTCCCACAGGCAAAATACACGCTGATCTTCAAGACCACTTTCATTGAACCGGGCTTTAACGTAGGCGTAGCTCATAAGAATGCTTATATCAATGGGGAAATATGGGTCGTGGAAACAGCTGATCACAGTAAGGTAATAGCCAAATCTACTGTAGACAAGGCTCCTGGCCGATTGTTCGCTATCGATTTTGACAGCGGTGTACGTATTGGAGAAGCATATGCTGCCACCGGTAAGGTATACGGAAAGCAGGTCAAAAAAGAGGTTGAATAATTGCTCAGGCGCCTATTGGTGCTGAATATGACAATAAGTAGGAGTGGATACCAATGATAAGATTCCTTGGTATCCACTCCTGTATATAGAGGATGCTTCTGTCATTCCGGATATATCCTCAACTGCTATGCAACCTGACAGTCATTGTGACTGTGAAAATGCCGGTAAATCATCTGCCGGAGGCGAAATAAAAATTGCAGATAAAGCTCTTCTATCAGAATACAATCGTCTTATTGCCATGAATGATGATCCTGTCCTCCACATGCGCTACCACTGCTCTTGTCAGCACCTGTCTTTCTATATCACGCCCCAGCGCCACAAGATCGCTTACATCATGCTTATGACTTACACGGGCTACGTCCTGGTCAATGATCGGACCTTCGTCCAGGTCGTTGGTTACATAGTGCGCCGTAGCGCCTATCAGCTTCACGCCACGTGTATAGGCATTCTTATAGGGATTGGCGCCTGCAAATGCGGGGAGGAAGGAGTGATGAATATTGATGATCTTCCCCGGAAATACACCGACAAAATTGGGAGATAAGATCTGCATATAACGCGCCAGTACTGTGAAGTCGGCCTTTGCTTCCTGTATAAGCCGGATGGCTTCCTGCTCCTTTTCTGTTTTAGTGGCCGGAGTAACCGGCAGATAATGGAATGGGATACCGAAATCTTCCGTCAGCTCTCTCAGGTCTTCATGATTGGAGATCACCAGCGGAATGTCCACCGGCAATTCTCCGCTGCGCCAGCGCCAGAGTAACTCCATGAGGCAATGGTCGTAACGGGATACCATGATGGCCATCTTTTTACGATGGGTTGTATAGGCAATATGCCAGTCCATCTGCAGTGGCCTGGCTACTTTTTCCTGAAATTGTTTTTCCAGTTGTTCACTTGTTATGCCGGTATTTTCCAAGTGGAATTCCATGCGCATGAAAAATACCCCTTCTTTCGGGTCGGTACTGTGCTGACTCGCATCCAGGATGTTCGCGCCACAGGTATAAAGGAACTGTGATACGCCGGCAACGATTCCGGGCCGGTCCGGACAGCAGATCAGTAGCCTGCCGGTAATATCGCTCTGCATAAATCGAAAAATATATTCCCAGTAAAATACTAAATGTTATTTTACTTTTGGGCCAATTTTGAAGCATGAAGAAGATAGGATTGATGTCAGATACACATAGTTACCTCCATCCGGACGTGTTCAGATACTTTGATAAGGTAGATGAAGTATGGCACGCGGGAGATATCGGTAACACTGAACTGGCGGATAAACTGGAGGCTTTCAAGCCCTTCCGTGCTGTATATGGGAATATAGATGGGGCCGATTTGAGAGTCCGTTATCCACTTAACCTGCATTTTGAACTGGAGCACGTAAAAGTTTACATCACCCATATTGGTGGTTATCCGGGGAAATACGCCCCGGGCATAAAGGATGAACTGCTGAAAAACGGGCCTAAGCTGTTTATCTGCGGTCATTCTCACATTCTGAAAGTAATGCCTGATCCGGCTTTGAAGCTGCTGCATATCAATCCCGGCGCCTGTGGTATACAAGGATGGCATAAGGTTAAGACATTATTACGTTTTGAATTGTCAGATGGAAATATCAGTCAACTTGAGGTAATTGAGTTGCCAAAATAGAGAGGAAGTAATTCGTGAAGTATCAAAGACCTGTTACACTAATGCAAAAATGGCTCATCCTGTTGTCGGGATGCCTGTTTTTATGTCTGGCTGTTCCGGCGCAGAAAACTTCGCTGTTCAAAAAAGTGGGAAGCTGGCTGGATGCGGGAAATGATCCACAGTATATCGAAGAACATACCAAAGACCTTACTGTTCGCGTGTTCGGTTCTCGTAAATATAATTATTACGATATCGTAGATAATAAGATCGTAGATAATGGGATTGTAGATAACGGTATTGTTTCAAGTACAAAAAATTCCAAGGAAGTATTGTACAGACCCAATACGCCATTTAACGTTGGATTGGGCTTTAACTACCGTTTTATAGGCGTGAACGTCGCTTTTAACCTTCCGTTTATCAATAAGGAAACGGGAGACTATGGCCGGACGAAAGTACTGGACCTGCAGACGCATATTTACACCCGTAAACTGGTAGTGGACTTTTACGGGCAGGTTTACAGGGGATATTACATTGCCAATACAAGACGGCTGTTCAGCAACCTGGGATCGGGCAATGTGGAAATGATCCGGCCGGATGCCCGGAATGTGAATATGGGCCTGGATGTACAGTATGTATTCAATGCAAAGAAATTCTCTTACCGGGCGGCCTACCTGCAGAATGATTACCAGAAGAAGAGTGCAGGATCTTTCCTGGTGGGAGGGGGCATCTTCGGTATGAGAATGAAAGGAGATTCAGGTTTAATTCCTTCATATCTGCAGAAAGCGGGCTTCTTTAATGGCGTGAATTTTTACAGGACAAGGGTCCTCAGTGCCGCTGCCAACGTAGGTTACGCCCATACATTTGTTTATAAGAAGCATTGGTTTGCCACGCTCTCCCTGACTGGAAGCCTGGGAGTGAACTATACGACCCTGAACAGGGTAAAAGATGGCGACGTGAATAAAGTAGGATTACAACTGAATAATAATATCCGTATTTCCATCGGCTATAACTCCGCACGGTATTTTGCAGGCATCCACTATGTGGATCTGACCACCAGAAGCCAGTCGCCCGTACCGGATACTTACCAGACCATGGGTGCAGGCAATTTCCGTATCAGCATTGCACGAAGGTTCAAATTGAAGAAGCAGTTGTTTTAAGGGCTGATACTTCATCAGCGTTTCATATATCAAGTTTGTTTGTCAGATGCCGGACTATCTTCAGTAATCAATTCCGGGTTGCTGTATTGTATCTCTGTAAACGGCCAGATCATAGGGCTGAATTATTCTCTGTCATCATCCATCGTCTTCAACTCTTCCTCCATATTCTGCCGGGCGAATGCCTCTCTTTGTTCTTTGAACAGATCTGTTTTATAAATGGCCGGAAGCGCCAGGAAATGGGCCAATACTTTCTTTCTGCCGGGTTTATACAGTTCGTCGGGGTAAATGCTGTATTCCTTCCTGATCTGCTGTGTATAGGCAATATAATCTGTAGCAGGCGCACTTAATATAGACAGGTCGAAGTCCAGGAAATAATCCAGGTCTGTATTGCCGCTGGTATTCAGATGTGTTTTGGTGGCGCGGATAAAGTCCATTACCTGTGCTATCTTGCCAACCGGATAGTTGGTCTGTCGCAGGAAATTGCCTGCAGCCAGCGCACTCTGTTCTTCATTATCCGTTTGTTTCACATCATAGATTATATCGTGGAAAAAGATGGCCAGTGACAGTGTTTCATTGTCAGTGATGTGATCGGCATATGTGTGTTGCAGCTGCAATAAAGCATGCAGGTGGTGCAGGTCATGATAATGCCGGTGTGTTTCTGTATAATGGCTAATGATCGTTTGAAAGCCTTCTTCAATAAGACCCTGATCGGGAGTATATGGCTGCAGCAGTTGTTGCCAGCGGATATGCAGTGTGTCTCTCAGCATAGGTCTAAAGTTAAAATAAAAATCCCGCCTACTATATGCAGGCGGGACTTCTTTATCATTCATAGCCGGAGGCTATTATGCTTTTGCTTTTGCAAACTGTGCACGGATCACGTTCAGTGCACCACCTGCTTTGAACCATTCGATCTGTTGTTCATTGTAAGTGTGGTTTACCAGGATTTCGTCCTTGCTGCCGTTTTTGTGGTTAGCTACAACAGTCAGTTGTTTGCCAGGAGCGAAAGTGGTCAGACCAACGATATCGAAGGTATCATCTTCCTGGATCTTTTCGTAATCATCCTTATCAGCGAAGGTCAGCGCGAGCATACCTTGCTTTTTCAGGTTGGTTTCGTGAATACGTGCGAAAGATTTAACCAGGATAGCGCGAACACCCAGGTGACGTGGTTCCATTGCAGCGTGTTCGCGGCTGGAGCCTTCACCGTAGTTTTCATCACCTACTACTACAGAGCCGATGTTAGCAGCTTTGTAAGCACGCTGTACAACAGGTACGCCTGCATATTCACCAGACAGCTGGTTCTTTACAGAATCAGATTTGTCGTTGAATGCGTTGATCGCACCGATCAGCATGTTGTTGGAGATGTTATCGAGGTGACCACGGTATTTTAACCACGGACCAGCCATGGAGATGTGGTCAGTAGTACATTTACCTTTTGCTTTGATCAGCAGTTTCAGGCCTTTCAGATCAGTACCTTCCCATGCAGCGAATGGCGCCAGCAGCTGCAGACGGTCGCTGGTTGGAGATACGATTACCTGAACACCTTTACCGTCAGCTGCAGGAGCCTGGTAACCAGGATCATCTACAGAGAAACCTTTAGCAGGCAGTTCGAAACCGGTAGGCTCATCGAGCATTACTTCCTTACCATCTTTGGTTTTCAGTTTGTCTGTCAGCGGATTGAAGGTCAGATCACCTGCAATAGCGAAGGCAGTAACGATTTCCGGAGATGCCACGAAAGCGTGTGTAGCAGCCAGACCATCATTCCTCTTAGCGAAGTTACGGTTGAAGGAAGTGATGATGGAGTTCTTACGGTTAGGATCGTCGATGTGACGTGCCCACTGACCGATACAAGGACCGCAGGCGTTAGCCAGTACAACACCACCGATCTGGTCGAAAGTATTTAACAGACCGTCTCTTTCGATGGTATAACGTACCAGTTCAGAGCCCGGAGTGATGGTATATTCAGCTTTAACGTCGAGGTTCTTGTCAACCGCCTGTTTCGCCAGGGAAGCAGCACGGGAGATATCTTCGTAAGAAGAGTTGGTACAGGAACCGATAAGGGCAACTTCCAGCTTTTCAGGCCAGTTGTTTTCCTTTACAGCCTGTGCGAATTTGGAAATAGGCCATGCCAGGTCCGGAGTAAAAGGACCGTTCACATGTGGTTCCAGTTCGTTCAGGTTGATCTCGATCACCTGATCATAGTATTTGGAAGGATCTGCGTATACTTCAGCATCAGGACGCAGGTGATCTTTCACACCGTCAGCCAGTGCTGCGATATCAGCACGTTCAGTTGCTGACAGGTAAGCAGACATTTTGGTATCGTAGGCAAATACGGAGCAGGTAGCACCTATTTCCGCACCCATGTTACAGATAGTACCTTTACCCGTAGCGCTCAGGTTATCAGCACCTTCACCGAAATATTCAACGATGCAACCGGTACCACCTTTCACGGTCAGTACACCGGCTACTTTCAGGATTACGTCTTTAGGGGAAGACCAGCCGCTCAGTTTACCTGTCAGTTTAACACCGATCAGTTTTGGCATTTTCAGTTCCCATGGCAGACCAGCCATCACATCCACAGCGTCAGCACCACCAACACCGATAGCCAGCATACCCAGACCACCCGCGTTAGGAGTGTGGGAATCAGTACCGATCATCAGACCGCCCGGGAAAGCATAGTTTTCCAGTACAACCTGGTGAATGATACCAGCACCTGGTTTCCAGAAACCGATGCCATATTTATTGGAGATAGAAGACAGAAAATCGTATACTTCCTTATTGGTGTCCACAGCTGTCGCCAGGTCTTCCGTGGCGCCAGTCTTGGCTTGAATGAGGTGATCACAGTGTACGGTAGAAGGAACAGCTACTTTATCGCGTCCGCAGGTCATGAACTGTAACAGGGCCATCTGTGCGGTGGCATCCTGCATTGCTACGCGATCTGGCGCAAACTCTACATAAGACTTTCCACGCTCATAAGCCGCAGTGGTAGGTGCATATAAGTGAGCATATAAGATCTTTTCTGAGAGTGTGAGCGGGCGTCCCAGCAGTTTACGGGTAGCTTCCACTTTACCCGGCAGTGCCGCATACACTTTTTTAATCATTTCAATATCAAACACCATGGAAAAAAATTATTTAAGACCGGTTAGAAAATGCACCGCGAAATTAATTAAATTCAACAAGTTTTTAAAAGATATGTAGACTATTGTCTATAAATGATAAGCCTGGAAAATGACCGCTTACCCCGCCGGTTCACTGTATGAAATGCCGCTAAAGCACTGCCAGCTTAATATCAGCTATTTATTGATATAGAAATCAGACTTGTTTTTAACCCGGGATTGTAATAAATTTGATATATGAATAGATTTAAAGATTTCGTGGAATGGCAGGCCTTCGGGGTTTGTACAGCTATCGGCAATAAGCTGGGGATAGCCACCTCCCGTATCCGTCTGTTTTTTATCTATACCTCTTTCATCACAATGGGCTCCCCTCTCATTGTTTATATGATCATGGCCTTCTGGGTGAATATGAAGAATTATATCCTGAACGCCCGAAGGAACCCTCTCAGATACTTATAGCAGATTGAGCATCATTTTTGTATATAGTCATTTTAAAAGAATGGCCAGGAAACTAATCCCTGATAACAGGGATGTTTTGCATTAGGTTTAGTTTATATATTCGTGCCACGATAAGGATAAGGAAGCGAAATTTTAACCAAATACACATACAAAATGAGAATGCCTTCATGGAAACACCTGGCAAATGGTGTGCTGCTTTTATCTACCACGTTATTTATGGCTGCATGTTCGAAAAACGATAACGATGGCAAATCGAGAATTCAGGTCGCACTTACCGATGATCCGGGAGATTTTAAAGCTGTTTACATCGATGTTCAGGAAGTAAATGTCAACTACAGCGACAGCGATGACAATGGCTGGCAGACATTAGCCGGCATGAAAAAAGGTCGCTACAACCTACTTACACTCGTTAATGACAAAGACACTGTACTGGCAGATGCAGATATCGCATCGGGTACAATTAAGGAAATCAGGCTGGTACTGGGAGATGACAACTGGGTGGTAACTAACGCAGGTGACTCTATCAAACTGCAAACACCAAGTGGACAGTCTTCAGGCGTAAAACTGAAAGTTAACATGCCTGTATCCGAAGGGGTGCTTTACAAATTGTTGCTCGATTTCGACGTAGCGAAATCCATTCATGAAGCAGGAAACGCCGGCAAGTACATGCTGAAACCGGTTATCAGAACTGTGCTGGAAGCACAGGGTGGCAGCATTAAGGGTGTCGTATTGCCTGCAGTAGTGCCTTCTGCCGTACTGGTACTGAATGGTGCTGATACTGTTGCCAGCACTTATTCCGGTGTAGGTGGTGCTTATCAGCTGAAAGGTATCGCAGCCGGTAGCTATACCCTGCACTACATTTCTACCGATTCTACCCTGCAACCTGCTACAAAACAGGGTGTAGTAGTAGAAACAGGCAAAGTGACAACAATTGATACGCTGACATTAGTAAAATAGGCTTGTCAGTTACAGACTGCAATGAACACATAAAAAAAATCCATCCGCATGCAGCCGGATGGATTTTTTTATTTTATTATGCTTAGTCCAGGTGGAAATTTGTCATTGCCTGATAGTGGTTCTGTAACTGGTTCACAGTAATGGAACCTTTGATCTCCCGGTGTTCATCCCGGTAATCGAGACGTGTAGCCGGCATCCCATCTGCCAATGTATGCAGCTTTACTGAGAATGGCCCGCGTACATAGATCTGCCCACCGCCATTAACAGAAAGGGATTCGTCTTTTTTAAATTTGAGTCTGAGTAACTGATCTTCATTTAGTGGAATGGGGTAGAGGTCTTGCAGGTCGTACCAGAACTCCTGTTCTCCTGTTTGTACGCAGACCTGTTTGTCTTCACGGTTAACTTCCAATACCTGACCTTCCACAGTGTTTCCTTCGTACTGCACCAATACTATATCTCCTGCTTTTACATCTTGTAAATTGATCATGGTGAATAAAATTTTGGGTGTTTTGAGTTATATGTTATAGTCTGTAAAGAGCGATAGTAGTCTTATCCTAAGATAAGCATAAGATAAGAAATAGTCCATAGACTCCGGACATTTTCCCATCTTCTGTTTTAATACAAAAGGCAGGCCATCCGGCATCTATGGACTGTTAAATAATTGTCGTCTATAAATGTTTGACTATAAACACGTTGACATGATTAGGCAGTGATAGATCATCACTACCGCGCAGGAGACCCGTTTTATTTCACTACTTCACGAAGTTTCACCAGTTGTTCCAGCAAACCTTCCAGCAGGTCGAGATGCAGCATGTTGGCGCCGTCTGACTTAGCCTTTGATGGATCAGGATGGGTTTCAATGAACAAACCATCAGCTCCGGTAGCAATGGCGGCTTTGGCGATAGTACCGATCAGCTTGGGATTACCGCCGGTAACACCGCTGGTCTGGTTGGGCTGCTGCAGGGAGTGGGTACAGTCCATGATCACAGGTACGCCATGTTCCTTCATAATAGGAATATTGCGGTAGTCTACCACCAGGTCCTGGTAACCGAAGGTGGTACCACGCTCGGTCAGCCATACTTTATCGTTACCACCCTGTTTAACCTTTTCTACAGCAAATTTCATCGCTTCGCCACTCACAAACTGTCCTTTCTTCACATTGACGAATTTACCGGTTTCCGCTGCTGCCAGCAGGATATCGGTCTGGCGGCACAGGAATGCCGGAATCTGCAATACATCCACATAAGCGGCTGCCATGGCAGCTTCTGCTGCAGAGTGAATATCTGTGGTAACAGGCAGGTTGAATGTTTGCCCTGTTTTCTGTAATAGATCCAGGCCTTCCACATCACCTACGCCACTGAAGGAGTTGATGCTGGTACGGTTGGCTTTACGATAAGATGCTTTAAAAATATATGGAATATTCAGGCGTTTACAGATGCCTGATACCTTTTCAGCTACATGCATCAGCAGCGCTTCATCTTCTACTACGCAAGGCCCGGCTATCAGAAAGAAGTTGTCTGGGTTGTATTGATCCTTAAAAAGTGACTTCAGGTGTGTTTGTGCTGACATGATTTTTGTATTTGAGAGTGCAAAGTTATGCTATTCTAAGGGATTACTTTTCAGCAACGGGGATAGCCGCGACTCGCTGAATTGTCATAATATTGTAATTCGATACTATGGAATGTTTACTGGGCTTGCGTCTGTTCCAATGGGATTCCGGGGATTGTTACCGCATTGTCATGCGCTGAGAGGGTTTGTTCTGAATTATTGCGGAAGCTGTTAATATTACGCCTAAATTTCAAAGTCATTCATTCGAGATAGCATGAAGAAAGATAAAATACTGGTAATCGGCGCCTGCGGGCAGATTGGTGTTGAACTTACACTGGCATTAAGGAAGATATACGGAGACGCCAATGTGGTTGCTTCAGATCTCCGTGAAGAGCATGACCTGCTCAAAGGCACGGGCCCTTACGTATCTCTTGATGTCATGAATAAGGAGATGCTGCACGTACTGGTTATCCGTCATAATATCACCCAGATCTATCTGCTGGCGGCTATCCTTTCTGCTACCGGCGAAAAGAATCCGTTGCTGGCCTGGCATATCAACATGCAAAGCCTGCTGAATGTACTGGATATTGCGAAAGAAGAGAATGTAGACAAAGTGTACTGGCCAAGTTCTATTGCGGTATTCGGGCCTGATTCCCCTAAAGAATCCACTCCGCAACATACCATCATTGAGCCTACCACCATTTATGGCATTAGTAAGTTTGCCGGTGAACGCTGGTGCGAATATTATAGCCACCGTTATGGCGTAGACGTACGCAGCCTGCGTTATCCTGGTCTGATCAGTTATAAATCCGCTCCGGGGGGTGGTACAACAGATTATGCTATTGAGATCTTCCATGAAGCCCTGGAAGAAAAGAAATATACCTGCTTCCTGTCCGAAGGCACTTATCTGCCAATGATGTATATGCCGGATGCTATCCGCGCTACCATTGAGCTGATGGAAGCCGATAAAGCGAAGATCAAGGTGCGTTCTTCCTACAACCTGGGCGCTATGAGTTTCTCCCCTAAAGAGATAGCTGCAGAGATCAAAAAGCATATCCCGGAATTCACGATCAGTTATGAACCAGATTATCGTCAGCAGATAGCCGACGGATGGCCTCAGAGTATGGATGATAGCCAGGCCAGCCAGGATTGGGGTTGGAAACCGGAATTCGACCTGGAAAAGATGACCGTAGATATGCTCAAGAACCTTAAAAAATAAGCAGGGTAACTTCCGCGGAATATATCTTCAAAAAAAAGACGAATGCATTAACGCATTCGTCTTTTTTTTGAAACACTTATAATTTATTAGTCTACAAATCCAACAGCTACTGTTGAATTACTGAATTCGTCGATCAGGATGAATGCACCATTGGCAGGATTCGCATCGTAGCTATCTGCAAATATCGGGTGCGCGAGCTTCACTGTAATTTTACCAATATCATTCAGGCCCAGTTCCTTCTTATCTTCCACGATCTTATTGGAAGTTACATCGATCACATGCTGTATCTGCTGCACCTTTGCTTTCACACGGTTAATACCATGCTGCAACAGGTAAGTCTTTCCAGGTACAAGTTTCTGCTGATCCATCCAACATACCTGTGCTGATATTTCTTTCAGCAGGGCAGGTGCATTTTCTGGTTTGGAAAACATGCTGCCACGGCTGGTGTCTATCTCATCTTCCAGTGTGATTACTACACTCTGACGTGCTTCTGCAGTCGCCAGCTGTGTTTCGAACTGCTCGATAGTTTTGATTCTACTTTTCTGCTGAGAGGGGAGGGAGATGATCTCGTCACCTATATTGAAATGACCACTCACCACCTTACCGGCAAAACCACGGAAGTCGTGATATGCTTCTGTTTTAGGACGGATCACCGACTGTACCTTGAAGCGGGAAGGATGGCTGTTATCAGCATGATCGAAAGTGATCTGTTCCAGGTATTCCAGCAGAGAGTCGCCACTGTACCAGCTAATCTTTTCAGAGCGGGCTGCCACGTTCTCACCATAGAGGGAAGAGATCGGAACGAATTTAATAGAAGGTGCTTTGAATGTTGCACTGGCAATCAGCGCCTGGAAGTCTTCCACGATCTGATTAAAACGTGCCTCGCTATATTCCACCAGGTCCATTTTGTTCACGCATACCACCAGGTATGGGATACGCAGCAGGCTGGCGATAAAGAAGTGACGGTAAGTCTGTTCTACAATACCTTTACGTGCATCGATCAGTATCAGAGACACCTGTGCATTGGATGCACCGGTCACCATGTTACGGGTATATTCGATATGTCCGGGAGTATCGGCAATGATGTATTTACGGGTAGGAGTAGAGAAGTAAATGTGTGCCACGTCGATGGTGATACCTTGTTCACGTTCAGCTACCAGACCGTCTGTCAGCAGTGACAGATCTGTAAAATCAAGTCCCTTACGTTTGCTGGCAGCGTGTAACGCTTCCATTTTGTCCTGTGGAATAGAATGTGTATCATACAGCAGCCTGCCTATCAGGGTGCTTTTGCCATCATCTACGCTGCCGGAAGTGGTTATACGTAAAACCTCCATGTTATATTTTTTGAGTGCGGAAAGCCTTGCTGTCCGCTACGATTTTATACTAATTGATTAAATCCTGTAACCGGAAAAGAAAGTGATAACTTTCGGCGGCTATTAAAAGTAACCAGCCTGTTTTCTTTTCTCCATCGCTGCTTCTGAGCGCTTATCATCGATACGGGCGCCTCTTTCAGATATTTTGGCTTCCAGTATTTCACCGATGATATCTTCCAGCTTATCAGCTTCTGAGATCACTGCTGCGGTACAGGTCATATCACCAACGGTACGGAAGCGTACCTTCTGGCGGAAAGGCACTTCTTCTTCAGTTGTATTGAGGAAAGGGGAGTAAGGCCAGTACATGCCATCGCGTTCGATGATCTCTCTTTCGTGAGAGAAATAGATAGATGGGATCTGCAGGTTTTCCCGGCGGATATAGTTCCATACATCCAGTTCTGTCCAGTTAGAGATAGGGAATACCCTCACGTTCTCACCCAGGTGTATTTTGCCGTTGAGCATATCGAACAGCTCAGGGCGTTGCATTTTAGCGTTCCACTGACCGAATTCATCTCTTACGGAGAAGATCCTTTCTTTCGCACGTGCCTTCTCTTCATCGCGGCGGGCGCCACCGATGCAGGCATCAAATTTCAGTTCTTCGATAGCATCCAGGAGGGTTACCGTCTGCAGGGCATTTCTGCTGGCGTATTTACCAGTTTCTTCCTGCACTTTACCCTGGTCGATGCTGTCCTGTACATTTCTTACAATAAGATCAAGACCTAGTGATTCCACAAGCCAGTCGCGGAACTGGATAGTTTCGGGGAAGTTATGTCCGGTGTCTATATGCAGTAACGGGAAAGGAACTTTACCCGGATAGAATGCTTTCTGTGCCAGGCGCACAATGGTGATTGAATCCTTACCACCTGAGAACAGGATGGCGGGGCGTTCAAACTGTGCAGCTGTCTCACGTAAAATATAGATGGCCTCATCTTCCAATGCCTGCGGAAACTCCCACTGTATTTTATTGGTCATAAGTCTTTATTTAGATGTCCCCCGTGGGACCAGTTAAATCAATTTTTGTTTGTAATTATCCGTGCAATCCGCACTCTTTCTTGGAGAGTTCCCACCACCATCTGCCGGCGCGGGGATGTTCTCCGGGTTCTATCGCACGTGTACATGGCGCACAACCGATGGAGATAAAGCCTTTATCGTGCAATTTATTGTATGGTACGTTCTTTTCCTTCAGATAATCGATCATTTCGTCATACGTCCAGTTGATCAGTGGATTGTACTTGTATAGTTGTCTGGCTTCGTCCCATTCAATGGCGTGTAATGACTGGCGGTTTTCGGACTGTTCTGCGCGAAGACCGGTGATCCAGACCTTAACACCCTGAAGGGCGCGGTTCAGCGGGACAACCTTACGGATATTACAACACTCCTTACGATTTTCAACGGATTCATAGAAGCTATTGGGCCCTTTTTCCGCCAGCAGTTTTTCTACTGAAGCTGTTTCGGGAAAATAGACTTCGAAGTTTTTCTTGTAGCGGGCGCGGGTAAGGTCCATCAGGTCATAGGTCTCCTGGAACAGACGTCCAGTGTCGAGGGTGAATACCCTGATCGGCAAGTTGGCACGCCAGATCATGTCGGCAATCACCTGATCCTCCTGTCCAAATGAGGTGGAGAAGGCCACCGCTCCGGGGAATTGTGCTGCCAGATACTGCATGGCAGCGATTGGATCTAGTCCTTCCAGTGCTGTACTGATATTATCCATGTGAATCTATCTCAAATAGCTGACATCCGGTCTATAGTTGCCCTATAGATGCCAGTAATTACTTCCTTTAGTTAATTGGCAACTTCTGCTGTCTACAAAAATACATAAACTCTATAAAAAGGATAGACTTTTTTTAGTGACAGGGTGTGGATATGTCTGTTTGTTGATTATCATGGTTTTATGTGGTGGTGATTGGTGTGGGAGGCTGTCTGCCGGTTTCAGTAGCGGACCGGGCTGTGCTTCTTGCGGGCATAGTTAATTGTATGGGGTGGTTGGTTTTGGAGGGAAGGCCGTCTGCTGGTTTCAGTGAGGGATACCGGGCTGTACCCCTTGCGAGCACTATCTATTGGGTATTTTCAATCGTATGGGCATTGGAATGTGGATTAAACCCCTGTCAATCGTATAGGGGCTCGTCAAGGGCTAAGGCCCGGTATCTCCTCCTGAAACCGTTGTGATTCGGGCCTTCCGGTTGAGTTTGGGGCGTGGGGAGAGTGCGATTAAGCCTTACAAGTAAGTTTGGGAGGAAAATGAAAATGATGAAAAATTTACGATCTCCCTAATGGCTATAGTTGTGGAAGGGTTGTGAAATAACCCTCAATAACCTCCAATAACCCTCAATTACTATAGTCGGATATATAATTATTGGGAGGCATGAAAGAGAGCCACTCATAATCCTTCTCTCTCCCAAAAATCCGTTGGGAGGCGGAAGTAGC
The DNA here is from genome assembly GCF_900102545.1 of Chitinophaga filiformis. Lineage (GTDB taxonomy): Bacteria > Bacteroidota > Bacteroidia > Chitinophagales > Chitinophagaceae > Chitinophaga > Chitinophaga filiformis. The sequence continues at coordinate 192,884 of NZ_FNBN01000003.1, forward strand.
GGACGGTTCCAGATGGAGACTGGGGGCCTTCAGCTCTTCGGGTGTACGATTGATGAAGCTTAATACATAATTCCACAGCTTATACGATTGATAAAGCCTAATAGCAATCCTGGGCCCGGAGAGGTGCCGACCGCGGTCCCATCTGGAACCGCAACGCGTATCCCATTCCCGACGCTAATCCCACCACAAAACACAATCCTAACAATCCTTAATCAAGGGAGGTGCGACCGCGGTTATATAATACCTTCCCTGTTCCGACAAGCCTTATAAAAACAAAAAAGCCGGAGATCAACCCCGGCTTCTAAAAAGATTATAATATCGAAACATTTCTCGTCAATATATCCTTCAGTGTTTTATTCTCAAGGATCTTCAGCGTCGCATCCCGCACTTTACTCATGACGTCATTCAGCCCGCACACTGCTTCGTCCCGGCAATTCTCGCATCTTTCATAGTAATTGAGACTCACGCAGGGAAGTAGTGCAATTGCCCCATCCAGCAGACGGATAATCTTCGCCAAAGGAATTTCCTTCGGAGCCTTCAGCAGGTAATAGCCACCACCTTTACCTTTCTTACTTCCCAGAATGCCGGCATTCTTCAATTCCAGCAGGATGTTCTCAAGGAATTTGATAGAGATATTTTTCTCCTGGGCAATTTCAGAGATGAGAATGGGACCTTTATCTGCATGTTCTGCCAGGTGTATGAGCGCGTGAAAAGCGTATTGCGTTTTTTTAGACAACATATCGATTGATTTGCATCCCTCCCAGATGTTCTTGTACTACAAAGATAACAGCTTTTTACGTCTTACAGGCTCAGTACATCTTTCATACTGAAGATGCCTGTTTTTCCCTTCAGCCATTCTGCAGCAATCACAGCGCCGGAAGCGAATCCTTCGCGGGAGTGGGCGGTATGGGTAATTGTAATATCATCAATTGCGGAGGTGTAGGTAACGCTATGCGTGCCAGGAGCTGGATCTTCACGTTTGGAAATGATGGACAGCTGTTCAGGACGGGAAGATTCCTCATTCACCCATTCCTGCTTGCGACGCACTTTCTCCATCAGCTGCTCAGCCAGGGAGATGGCGGTGCCACTTGGCGCATCCCGCTTCTGGGTATGATGGATCTCTTCCATCTTTACCTCATATTGGGGCTGATTTGCCATCAGTTCCGCCAGGCGTTTGTTGATCTCGAAAAAGATGTTTACACCCACACTGAAGTTGCTGGCGTAAAGGAATGCCTGATGCTGTTCCAGGCACAGGGATGTTACAGCAGGGAGCTGCTCCAGCCAGCCTGTGCTGCCACAAACGACAGGAACATTGGCGGCGAAACACTTCAATATATTATTATAGGCGGTTTCCGGACCGGTAAACTCAATAGCCACATCAGCCTTGCTGAGTTCTTCCTTTTCCAGCAGGTGCTGACTGTTCAGGTCAACACGATGAACGATCTCATGTCCTTTGGCTACGGCGATGGCCTCAATTGCCTTTCCCATTTTTCCGTAACCGATAAGCGCTATTTTCATAATATATTGAGTTAGAAACTATTAGTAGAGATTAGTAGAAGGGGAGAAATTACCACCTGTTGTTGCTCAGGGCTACCTGGCTGCTGTACTTCTTTTTGCCGCCTATAGAGATACGAAGACTGAGCCCCAAAGCCTGATTATTTATCACGGTTGGTACGATCTTCATGCTCAGGTCATCCGACATGTTAAAGTCCTTCAGGTGGGCAAATACGGTAGCATCCACGATATTCAATCCATAGGCGAGCACAAATACAAGCACGGAGTAGTCCACATATTCCCGGTAAGCATCACGCAGGAATTTAAGGCCATTGTCGCTGTACAATCCAACATAGTCGTCCACCGTATCGGCATTGCCGTCCATACGGATACGATAGGCATTCCGGAAGGTACGGTAGTTGTCCATGTTGACAATAAAGGTGCCGGTAGTGATGCCGAGGGCGGCATATACCAGGGGGATCTTCCAGTACTGCCTGTTGTAAGCCTGTCCGAGGCCTGGCAGTACGGCAGAATAAAAAGCTGCCTTCCGCGGACTATGAGGTGTTCGGGGGGCAGGTTTTACGGAATCTCTTTTAATAAAAAGTTCAGTACTGTCTTTCCGGTTGTCCGGCTGCTGTTTACGCAGGTAATCGGCCTTGGTGCTGTCCTGGGCCAGCAGGTTAGCAGGCAGACAAACAAATACCGGTAATACCAGTAAACAAAGACGTAATAAGTAAGAAAATGTATTCCCGGACTGTTTAGCCACCGTATAAGTCTATTTTTTCTAATATGCTATCGAGTTCCTCGTCAGAGTAAAACTCGATGGTAACACTGCCTTTACCGTTCTTGCTTCTGTCCAGTTTCACTTTTGTGGCAAAATGAGTTGCCAGGTTATCTTCTATCTTCTGATAGGCTGGTGGTAATGAGCTTTTTGCTGGCTTTTTCACATTGCCTTTGTCAATATGGGTGGTTTTACGCACCAGGTCTTCCGTCTGACGTACGGAGAGCCCGTTCTGCATGATCTCATGGAAAACGAAGAGTTGTTTCTCTACATTCTCTACGGCGATCAGTGCTCTGGCATGTCCCATGCTTATTTGTCCGTTGCGGACAGCTACCTGGATATCAGGTGGCAGTTTAAGCAGGCGTATATAGTTGGTAACGGTACTTCTTTCTTTACCCATGCGGTCGGCTACCTGTTCCTGGGTGAGTACACACTCTTCCATGAGGCGTTTGTAGCTCAGGCCGATTTCTATGGCATTCAGATTTTCCCGCTGTAAGTTTTCCAGCAGGGCCAGTTCCAGCAGTTCCTGGTCGTTTGCCTGGCGGATATAGGCCGGAATATCTTTCAGACCTGCCATCCGGCTGGCGCGTAAACGCCTTTCACCTGCTATCAGCTGGTATTTATTGCCCACTCTTGACACGGTAATAGGCTGTATTACGTCGTGCAGTGAAATGGACATGCTTAATTCCTGTAAAGCTTTCTCGTCAAAGTCCCGGCGTGGCTGTTTAGGATTGACTTCCACCTGGTCAAGCGGGATACGCTCAATACCGGTAGCTCTTGCCACAACCTGCTCTCCCAAAGCGCTGGTAGTCTGTTTCAGGTCGGTATCAATATTTTGCAGCAGCGAGCGGATACCTTTACCCAACGCCTCTTTCTTATTCGGATTCCCCTTACTCTGATTGCTCATTGTTAATTGCTAATATTTTATCTTCCAGGTTAATACGCGTAAAGTTATTCTTTTGCAGAATTTCTTTTGCCAGGTTGAGATAGTTGATCGCACCGGTGCTGGCGGCATCGTACATGATCACGGATTTACCGAAGCTGGGCGCTTCACCCAGTTTGGTATTACGGTGAATGATTGTGTTGAATACGCTTTCCTCAAAGTGTTGTTTCACTTCATCTACTACCTGGTTACTCAGGCGCAGACGGCCATCGTACATGGTCATGAGGATACCCTCGATGGCCAGGTTGGTATTTAAACGGCTCTGAACGATCTTAATTGTATTTAACAACTTGCCCAGACCTTCCAGTGCAAAAAACTCGCACTGTACCGGAATGATCACAGAGTCGGATGCCACCAGGGCATTTACGGTGATCAGACCCAGGGAAGGGGAGCAGTCTACTATAACAAAATCATAATCCTCCTTTACAGCATCTATCACCTGCTTCATCACCTGCTCCCTGTTGGGATGATTAATGAGCTCCAGCTCTGCACCTACCAGATCAATATGCGATGGCAGCACTTTCAGATTGGGTGTATCTGATTCCAGGATCACATCTTTGGCCTGCCCGTCATTAACCATACAGTCATATAAGCTCTGCTGTATATTACGCAGGTCAAAACCTAAACCGGTGGTGCTGTTAGCCTGCGGATCCGCATCTACCAGCAATGTTTTATATTCCAGTACAGCCAGGCTGCTTGCCAGGTTAATGGCACTGGTAGTTTTTCCTACCCCACCTTTCTGATTAGCGATTGCAATTACTCTTGCCATTGTTGATTAGGTATTTCTTAGGTTTTACTATAGGATAATAAATAGGCATGGCTTAAGAAGATTCCGGCCTCTTTCACCATGAAAAGATATGCGTTTTACTATAGATTGATACTGCTTCCTATTGTCGGCAGCAATAATTCCAGTCCTGCGGCTGAAAACTGTTGCTGCGTTTTCTCCTTATCTATCTTGATATACCCAAAGGTGTCGTAGTGTACGCCGATAATGCGTTTACAATCAACGAATCCTGACGCTACAATCGCATCGTCAGCTCCCATGGTGAAATTATCTCCTATTGGTAAAATTGCAAAATCAAGTTTAGCATATTTGGGTATCAGCTGCATATCTAAAGTCAACGCTGTGTCCCCTGCAAAATAAAAATTTCCCTCCTCAGTCGTAAAGACAAATCCCATAGGATTACCCCCGTAGGAACCGTCTGGCAGACCACTGGAGTGATGGGCTACTACACATTTCACTGTGCCGAAGTCAAAATGCCATTTTCCCCCTGTATTCATCGGGTGTACTTTTTCCAGCCCCTGTCTGCCTGCCCATTCAGTCAGTTCAAAAGCACCTACTACAGTCGCATTGGTACGTTTGGCCAGTCCTATCAGGTCGGCTACATGGTCTGCATGACCGTGGGAACAGAAAATATAGTCAGCCTCTATCTTGTTGATATCTACTTCCTTAGCCAGTTCGTTGTGCGTAATGAAAGGGTCAAAAACAATCTTCTTACCCTTGATTTCAACCGCAAAGCTGGAATGTCCGTAATAGGTGAATTTCATCTTGCAGGTGCTAATGTGAACAAAGTATACTTACCCAAAGTGTACAAAAGTACAACGATTAGAGAATAATAAGGTCTACCCCGCTATTTATTTATTCACAGCTGCTGCACATTTCAATTGTTAATTAGTTCACAATGAATTGTTTAATGTTATTTGTTAAAGTAAATGCAAAATCTATCCTTCTGGTACAATATGTGGACCGGTAAATCGTCATAACAGGATACTGCCTCTGGTACCAATAAAAAAGGAAAGGTTTACCGAAGGGGCTATTTTTGCAAGGACAAATATTCTACATGCGCTCAGGATTCAATACGATAGTACTGTTAATCATACTATTATTACTCGATCTTTATGTTTTTATGGCCATTAAGGCCATTTTTAATGGTTCATCGACGAGAGTGCGGAGTTTCGTATTCGGCAGCTACTGGGTAGTATCAGCCCTGGTAATACTGGTTATTGCCCTCTTGCCCTATATGAACTGGCAGGAATGGCCTGCCAATGCCCGGTCTTATATACTTACTATCATATTCGGACTGGTTTTCGCCAAAATACTGGCGGCCGTATTCCTGTTGCTCGACGATGGTCGCCGTGGTATTCAATGGATTATCAGCCGGTTTTCTTCCGGTGGAGGAGAGGCTGTTGCTGCCAATGCCATCACCCGCTCAAAATTTCTCTCCCAGATGGCGTTAATACTCGGCGGCGGCATGTTTGCCACCCTGGTATATGGCCTGTCCAATAAATACAATTACCGGGTGCATAAGCTGAAACTTGCTTTCAAGAACCTGCCACCTGCCTTTAAAGGACTTCGAATCGTACAAATATCTGATATTCACTCCGGTAGCCTGACCAATAAAGAGGCGGTAGTGAAAGGAGTGGAGCTTATCAACGCACAAAAGGCTGACATTGTGCTCTTTACCGGCGACCTGGTGAATGACCGTGCCACGGAAATGGATAACCTGATGGAAGTTTTCAGCCAGGTGAAAGCTCCTATGGGCGTTTACTCGACCCTGGGTAACCATGACTATGGCGATTACTACGCCTGGCCTGACAGGGACGCTAACGGCTTCAGCGCGCTGCGGAATCAGAACCTCGAAAGACTGAAAGCCGTGCATGGCGAACTGGGATGGAAATTGCTGATGAATGAACATGTTACCCTTGAGCGTGGCGGACAACAAATTGGGTTACTGGGCATTGAGAACTGGAGCGCTATGAGCCGCTTCCCCAAATACGGTGATATGAAAAAGGCGTACGCCGGCGCTTCACACCTGCCATTTAAAATCCTGATGTCTCATGACCCTACCCATTGGGATGCCCAGGTAAGAACAGAATATCCAGATATTGACCTCATGCTGGCAGGCCACACGCATGGCATGCAGTTCGGTGTGGAGATCCCTGGCTTCAAATGGAGCCCTGCCCGGTTTATTTATAAAGAATGGGCCGGCCTTTATAAAGAGGGAGATCAGCGCCTGTATGTAAACAGGGGGTTCGGATTCCTGGGATATCCGGGCCGTGTAGGCATCCTTCCGGAAATTACTGTGATAGAGCTGACTTAGTTTGTCGGCTCTTGTTTCGCAGTCAACGACGTTCCGTCCCCGTCCACCGACAAACAGCTATGGTCTATCGACTATTTACCCTATCTTGCGGCTGTAAAATGCTCCGTGCATGCGCTGCTGCTTTCTATTCTTATTTCTGTTATGTAGTAAGGCTGCTATGTGCCAGTCCCTTGCCGAATTGGAGAAACAACTCGATTCCCTGCTGAAAAAGAGGGAAAGAAGTGAGTTGATCCTTGGTGTCGGGTATGGTAATAGTCCTGCCTACGGCAAGAAAACACAGACGTATGAGACGCCCATCGTCATGAAACCCTTCATTAACCCAACGGTTTCCTACTTCCATAAAACAGGATTATACGCCAATGTAAGCAGCTATTACCTCTTTCAGTCAATCGGTAAACCCTGGTTCGAATGGGACCTTTCCGTAGGGTATGATTATTCAAAGAACAGGAAATTCCTGACAGGTATTTCCTATACAAAATACATCTTCACCGATTCTGTTGATATACCGGTTACGCCTATCAACAATGAATTATTCGCTTACTTCTATTACAGGGACTGGTGGTTGCAGCCCGGCGTCAGTCTGGACCTGGGATGGGGTAATACACAGGAGAAATTTGCAGGAGGCAGATTGAGCCGGAACATCTCCGGAAAGGACTTCAATATCGTAACAGCTGTCCGTCACCCTTTCATCTTTATCGATGTATTAAAGCATGATGACGCCATTTTACTGACGCCGTCTGTTGGCCTCACGATGGGTACCGCCAATTACTATAGCAATCTTAAATCATTCCAGTATATTTCCCGCTCTCCAAAATTACATTGGGAATGGAGCGATACCCGGCCACCGGAAGATATCCAGAGAGCATTCATGAGTAGCAAAACCGCTACCGGATTTGAAATAAGGGCTGTAGACCTTACCCTCAATGCATCTTATATGTTGGGCAACTTTACCATTTCACCATCCTATACCATTTTCAAACCTTTCCAGGGAGAAGAAAAACAACTCACCGGCTATTTTACCGCCAGATTAGGGTATACTTTTAAATGATTTCTCCTGCTATTCATCTTCACGTTACTGTTTTTTCTATTTTGTTATCCACACATTGCTAATTGTTAATAATTGTAGCACGCATTTTGCTATCTGTCAGATAGGGGTATGTCTTGTGAGGAACGTTATTAATCAGAGCCAGAAAAACCTTTATATCAATCAATAAATATCCTCTTCTGTTAAAAAACAACTATATGAAAAAACTGTTTCTCGCGATCGCAGTACTCAGTGTGACTGCCGTTTCTACCACAAATGCCCAGACCAGATTTTTAAGATTCGGTCTTAAAGGAGGTGCTAATCTGGGTAAACTGGACGGTCAGGGTTACAAAGATGGTTTCAATCTGGGGTATCACCTGGGTGGTTTTGCACAGGTTAACCTGACAAAAGGCTTTGGTGTACAGGGTGAATTGATCTTTTCTTCCAACACAGTAAAAACCACAAGTAATTTTGGCGAGGTCGTTGATCCTGAAAATCTGAACGACCCTGCAAATAACAACAAAAAGATAAAGCTGAACTACCTGAGCATTCCGTTGCTGGCAAATATCTCTTTGGGTAGCCCGCGTGTTAAACTGCAGGTAGGTCCTCAGTTCAGTGCCCTGGTAAGCGATAAGAATGTATTCAAAGGCGCGAATGACGCCTTCAAAGGTGGGGATGTATCCGGTGTGGCTGGTCTCTGGCTGCAGCTGCCGATTATCAACATCAGTGCCCGTTATATCATCGGTTTTACCGATGTGAAAGGTGTGAATACATTAAGTACAGACAACTGGAAAAACCAGAGCATTCAGCTGGGTGTAGGTGTGACTTTATAAGAACAGCTTAAATGATATTGAAAAAGTCGCTTCGTTATAAAACGGGGCGACTTTTTTAATATCATTTGTTTTTTCGTGGCATTAATCTTGACAATATACCTATGCTTATAAAAATGAATGGAAAGGGGGCCGCAGGCTGACAATTTGGCCACTTTCACGATTAAACTACGCAGATGAATAGATTCTATTTTGCAAACTCGGAAGAAGAGATGGAATTCATGCCGATTATCCCTTTAAATGAAGAGAATGATGGGCTGGAGGACGAGAAAATACCTGATGAACTGGCCTTACTGCCACTTAGAAATACAGTACTTTTCCCTGGTGTGGTACTGCCAATTACAGTTGGCAGGGATAAATCCATAAAGGCAGTGAACGATGCCTATAAGGCAGACAAACTGATTGGGGTTGTAGCACAAAAAGACAGTACCGTAGAAGATCCCAACCTGGTCGATCTTACTGATGTTGGTACTGTTGCCCGTATCGTTAAGCTTATTAAAATGCCGGATGGCGGCACCACTATCATTATACAGGGTCGCAAGCGATTTAAGATCAGTGAAATAGTATCGGAAGACCCTTATTTCAAAGCACGCATTGAATTGCTGCAGGATGAAATAGTGACAGACGATCCGGAATTTGACGCTTATATATCCTCCATTAAAGACCTGGCAGGTCAGATCATTCAGTTATCACCAAACCTGCCATCTGAAGCCAGTATCATTCTGAAGAACATTGAAAATCCATCCTTCCTGGTACATTTCGTGTCTTCCAATCTGAACTGTGACCTGAAGGATAAACAGCAACTGCTGGAGATCAATAACCTGCGCACCCGCGCTGAATTGCTCCTGAAATTATTGCAGGTGGAACTGCAGCTGGCAGAGCTGAAAAATAAGATCACCAATAAAACCAAGGCGGATCTCGATAAGCAACAGCGGGAATATTTCCTCCAGCAACAGCTCAAGTCCATCAAGGAAGAGCTGGGAGGAGATACAAACGACCGTGAAGTCAAAGAATTACAGCGTAAAGCGGAAAAGAAACAGTGGACAGAAGCCGCTGCGGAACTGTTCCGCAAAGGCATAGAAAAGCTGGAGCGCATGCATCCCAGCACGCCCGACTACTCTGTGGTGTACAATCACCTGGACCTGATGCTGGACCTGCCCTGGAAAGAATACACCGAAGACAGTTATGACCTGAAAAAAGCGAAAAAGATCCTGGATAACGACCATTACGGTATGGACAAGATCAAGGAACGCATCCTGGAATACCTGGCTGTACTCAAACTGAAAGGAGATATGAAGTCTCCGATCCTTTGTTTTGTAGGTCCTCCGGGTATTGGTAAAACCTCCCTGGGCCGTTCCATTGCCAGCGCTATTGGCCGTAAGTATGTACGATTAAGCCTCGGCGGTCTGCACGACGAGAGTGAGATCAGGGGCCATCGTAAAACATATATCGGCGCTATGCCCGGTCGTGTATTGCAGTCCATCCGTAAGGTGAAAACTTCCAACCCTGTCATGATCCTCGACGAGATCGACAAGATCGGTAATGACCACCGCGGAGATCCGAGTTCTGCGATGCTGGAGGTGTTGGATCCGGAACAGAACGGCACTTTCTATGACAACTATTTGGAGCTGGAATACGACCTGAGTAAGGTATTGTTTATCGCTACCGCGAATAATATTAATGCTATCAGTCCTGCGCTTCGTGACAGGCTGGAGATCATAGATCTGAGTGGTTATTCCATTGAGGAAAAAGTGGAGATCGCCAAGCGTCACCTGATTCCTAAACAGAAGGATGCACACGGTCTGAAAACGCTGAAAATGCGTATCAGCAACAACATCATTGAAAGGGTGATCCAGGATTATACCCGTGAAAGCGGTGTCCGTGAACTGGACAGGCAGTTTGCATCTATCATGCGTTCCATTGCGAAAGATGTAGCATTGGAAGAGGAAATTCCGGAAAGCCTGACAGAAGATCATATAGAAGACATATTAGGTAAGTCCCGGTATTCCAATGAGATCTACAAGGTGGGCAACCCGGCAGGTGTAGCCGTTGGACTGGCCTGGACATATGTAGGGGGAGACATACTGTTCATCGAGACCAGTCTGAGCGAAGGTAAGGGTGAGCTGAAGCTGACTGGTAACCTGGGCAACGTGATGAAGGAATCCGTGAGTACGGCGCTCAGCTATCTGCAGGCGCATGCCAAAGAGTTCAAGATCGATCCGAAGCTGTTCTCTCAGCGTAATGTGCACGTACACGTTCCGGAAGGAGCCGTGCCAAAGGATGGCCCAAGTGCCGGTATTACCATGCTGACGGCCTTAACGTCCGCATTTACAGGCAGAAAGGTGAAGTCCTACCTGGCTATGACAGGTGAGATCACCCTCCGCGGACAGGTATTACCGGTAGGAGGTATCAAAGAAAAGATTTTGGCTGCCAAAAGAGCAGGTATTAAGGAAATTATCCTCTGCTGGCAGAATGAAAAGGATATCAAAGAAATAAATCCCGACTATATCAAAGGATTAAAGTTCCATTTTGTAAAAGAAATGAACCAAGTTGTCGATATAGCGTTATTAAAGAAGTAACATTTCCCTGCCGGCCTTTTTAACAGTTGTGGCTGGCAATGGATACTAATGTTGATTGTTTTAAGGGTTTGGAGATGCCATATGCATAGCATATGGCATCTCTGTTTTAAAGTAGGCCATTGAGCCACCATTTAAGCCCATTCTACTGAAAGCAGACTGGCTTTCGTGTTTTATAACCTATTATTATTTAGTTTTATGCCTCTATATGAGGAAAAACATCATTGCGCTACTGATTGCGCTCCCATACCTCTGTCTTTCTATGAGAACCGCCAGTGCCCAGGTACTGGGAGGAAAGAGCGTATTTTCCTTTCTTGATCTGCCCGTTTCGCCTCAAATAGCTGCCCTTGGTGGCTCTAATACCAGCTTACAGAATAACGATATAGCCTTGTCTGCGCTGAACCCGGCCCTGTTAAGAGAGAGTATGTACCAGCATTTACAGGTGAACTATACCAATTATTTCGCCGGTGTGCAATATGCACAAGCACTATTTGGCTACCACCTGGAGAAGTATGCAACCACGCTTGCCTGCAGTGTACAATACATTGATTACGGCAGTGTCACACAAACAGATGCAGCAGGTAATATTCTTGGGAACTTCAAGCCCAGGGACATGGCCTTCCAGCTAACAGCCTCCCGCAGATACCTGGAAAGATGGTACTATGGCATCAGCATTCAATACGTTCAATCCTCTTATCAACAATACAAAGCCTCCGGATTAGCATTTCATGTAGGGCTGAACTACCAGGATACAACCCATCACTGGCAAGCGGGTCTGGTAGTACGCAACATGGGGGCACAATTAAAAACTTATACAAAAGACAACCAGGAACCTTTACCTTTCGATCTGCAAATCGGTATTTCGAAAAAGCTGGAGCACCTTCCCCTGCAATTCTCAGCTACGATACATCACGTCCATCAGTTTGATGTTCGCTATGCAGATCCAAACTTCCAGGAAGGCACCATCATTTCAGATGGAGACACAACCACGAGTAGCAATACCGCAGACAAAATCTTCCGGCACTTTATCCTTGCCGCACAGTGGGAGATAGGCCGTTATATAGAACTGACGGCATCTTACAATCACCTCCGCAGACAGGAGCTAGGTTTACCACAACAAAAGGGTATGAGTGGTTTTGCGGGAGGAATTGGCATCATTACCCGCAAACTGCAATTAAGATATACCCGTTCCTGGTATCAACGCAGTGAAGCCTTAAATCAGCTAGGTATTAATCTCCCGTTAAAGGAGTGGAGATATTAGATCAAATAAAAACGGGACTACAGAACGCATCCGTAATCCCGCAAAAAATATAACAATAGCAGCTACTCTTCCAACTGTCTCTTATACAACTGTATCGTATTTTCCAATCCAAAATAAAGTGCATCACACACCAGCGCGTGTCCAATAGACACCTCTTTCAACTGAGGAATATGCAGCTTAAAAAAGCGTAAGTTATCCAGATTGAGATCATGTCCTGCATTCAGATCTAATCCTATAGCAGTCGCCGCACGGGCGGTATTCTTATAGTCATTGAACAGCTGAAGATTCTGCGGTTGTGTCCGCGCGCGCTCATACTCTTCCGCATAAGGGCCGGTATAGAGTTCAATACGATCTGCACCGGCAGTCTTCGCTGCTTCCACTTTATCTACTTCAGCATTCAGGAATATTGATACACGGATGCCTGCAGCTTTTAAAGTACTGATCACCTCGCGGAGGAAAGATTGGTTCTTAACAGTATCCCAGCCGGTGTTGGAAGTGATCGCATCAGGTGGATCAGGTACTAATGTTGCCTGATGAGGCTTTATGGAAAGCACAAGGTCCATAAAGTCTTTCGAAGGATAACCCTCAATGTTGAATTCCGTTTTCACCAGCGGCTTCAGATCTCTTACATCCTGGTAGCGGATATGCCGTTCATCCGGTCTCGGATGTACGGTGATACCATCTGCGCCGAAACGCTCGCAGTCCTGCGCTACTTTTAATATATCCGGCATATTACCACCACGTGCATTGCGGAGGGTAGCAAATTTGTTGATGTTTACGCTTAGCTTGGTCATAGTACAAAAATAGTGGAATTACAGTGATAGATGAAGGGCTAAGTGAACTAAAGCAAATAGCCCATAACTATCAAAGTTATGGGCTATTGCTAATATAGTGATTAATCAGATTAGTATCTGTAGTAATCTGGTTTGAATGGACCTTCAGCAGGGATGTTCAGATATGCTGACTGTGCAGGAGTCAATACATCCAGTTCAACACCGATCTTCTTCAGGTGCAGACGTGCAACTTTCTCATCCAGGTGTTTAGGCAGTACGTAAACTTTGTTCTCGTATTTGTCTGTATGCTGCCACAGTTCCAGCTGAGCCAGTACCTGGTTGGTGAAGGAGTTACTCATCACGAAGGATGGGTGACCAGTAGCACAACCCAGGTTTACCAGGCGGCCTTCAGCCAGCAAGATGATGTCTTTACCGTCGATGGTATATTTATCTACCTGAGGTTTGATCTCAACTTTGGTATTACCATAGTTTTTGTTCAGCCAGGCAACATCAATTTCGATATCGAAGTGACCGATGTTGGAAACGATACACTTGTCTTTCATCAGTTTGAAGTGTTCCGCAGTGATGATATCGCGGCAACCGGTAGTGGTTACGATGATATCAGCTTCTTTCACCGCATCACTCATTTTCTTTACTTCATAACCTTCCATAGCAGCCTGCAGGGCGCAGATAGGATCGATCTCTGTTACGATTACGCGGGCGCCTGCACCTCTCAGCGATTCTGCAGAACCTTTACCTACGTCACCGAAACCAGCAACAACAGCAACTTTACCAGCGATCATTACGTCTGTAGCACGACGGATAGCGTCTACACAGGATTCGCGGCAACCATATTTGTTATCGAATTTGGATTTGGTAACAGAGTCATTGATATTGATAGCAGGGATAGGCAGTGTACCATGCTGCATACGCTCATACAGACGGTGAACACCGGTAGTGGTTTCTTCACTCAGACCTTTCACATGCTGGATCAACTCAGGATATTTATCAAATACCATGTTGGTCAGGTCGCCACCGTCGTCCAGGATCATGTTCAATGGACGGTCCTGGCTACCGAAGAACAGGGTCTGTTCAATACACCAGTCAAATTCCTTCTCATTCAGGCCTTTCCAGGCAAACACAGGTACTCCTGCAGCAGCAATGGCAGCAGCAGCGTGATCCTGGGTAGAGAAGATGTTGCAGGAGCTCCAGCGAACTTCAGCACCCAGGTGAACCAGGGTTTCTATCAGTACGGCAGTCTGGATGGTCATGTGCAGACATCCGGCAATACGTGCACCCTGTAAAGGCTTGGTGTTGCCATATTCTTCGCGCAGAGACATCAGACCCGGCATTTCGGCTTCTGCGAGTTCAATTTCTTTACGTCCCCACTCGGCCAGAGACATATCTTTTACCTTGTAAGCAAGGGTAAAGTCAATGTTAGAATTAGCTATTGTAGACATTATATCTTGTTTTGTGCAAATCTAGCGTTATTTTATGGGTTTAAACTATGCATTTGTTCTTTTTTTATTTAGCCAAACAGAACAACAGTACTTTTACAAGCCCCTTAACCTCACAGAAGTGCTAAAAAGATGTTATGACACCGGTTTAGCATAAGTATAACAACTTTTTCCACTTTAAATGTGGATTTGTAATTTATTGAGCACTAGTACCTCATGATAGTTATCCACATTTCATGACACAACATATTCACAGAATATATAAATTTGTTTGTATAAGTAGGGAAATATAAATATGTTTGTATCTTATATATATGTATTGTCTTTTATTTTATCGGATAATACGATAGGTGGTTCCCAGAAATGGGGTGGGTTGAAATTGTTTGATGCGGACTACCAAAAAAATCTCGCACCATCAAAGTGTGTAGGCTAACCATCTTTATTGAGCAGTGACTTTTTTTAAGTATTTGATGGATTATTACAACTTTACACAGTTTACTATGTTTAAGCTTCCCAATCCTATGAAACGCAGTTCCATTGCAGCGTTGCGTAAATTGCCGAATGCCATTTGCAGGATCGTGCTGCCATTACTGCTGCTACTGATATGCAGTCAAGTCAATGCGCAGACTGTTAAAGCTGTTATCAATCCGACCGGTGGTACTCCTGCTTCTAACGACCTGAAGATCGAGGTACTGAGTGACGGTGGTATTAAGGTCACGCGGAAAGGATTATTAGAAAGTTATATCAGAACAGACAGCTCTCAGGGTATGAGAGCTTTTTTAGATTTTAAGAATAGCTCTTATCTGGTTCCACCAAACCTGAAAAGTCCTTCCGTTTGTTACATTTCGCCAATATCAGGTACAGGTGAATACTGGGATCCTTACAAGGTACATATCGTAGGTACTATCCTCGATAAATATAAAAACTATCCTACCGGACAAACCGGTACGGTAACCATCATCTTGTCCTACGTGAAGAATACCAATTACTTCTTCATGGACTACGTATTGCACCTGCCGCAGACCAGCGGCTTTACAAAAGCATTACTGTATCAGTCAGAACAGGTTGTAATGGGTGCGGCCGCCACGGATGATCCGGATGCGGCCAGTACCTGTGCCTATGGTTTCATAAGTGCAGATGGTACTACTGTCGGTGTATACCGTGACGCCAGCTGCGCGGTGACCCCGGAAGCGCCAAGAAGCCATGTATACCGTTCACTGAGGAAGTTCGATTCCTGGGAGGTTTCCCTTCCGGGCCATCGTTTCTATATAAATGACGCCGGTTATTTCCCTTATAATACCGTTGCCGGTGGTATTGACGGCAATGCCCGTTCCATGGGTATCATGAAACAGTTAGGCTCCGTATTCCGTGATGGAACCCTGGACCCTGACCCGATGAACTTTAAAACATATCGCCTGCTTTCCGGATATGGAACAAGTATGACCGAGTTCGATACCATTGCGGCGATGAAAGATACCATCCCTGTTCCCGGATTTGCCGCGGTGAATATCAAATTCTCCAACGGTACCTTATCTGGTAACGAAGGAAATACAGCCGACGGTGAACAACCTGCACAGGGGCTTACCCTGACAGTATCCGGCGGTAAACTGAATGCACCTGCTTACGTACTGGTGAAATATGATCCGGCGTATGCATCCAACTACTCACATCCGGCTGCACCTGGAACAGACTTTACCCTCACACAGGAAGCGTTCCTCGTGCCTGCGGGCGACTATACCACGCCTAAAAACGTGACGATCCCTAACCTGCATGTGATTGGTAATGACCAGTTACAATACAGCCGTACCCTTCGTCTCAAACTGGTAAGCACCTGTACTTCCCTGTTAAGCATCTCCGGAACTTCCGAAGTGGATTATACCATCGTGGACGACGAGCCGAGAACGCTGACAATGAATATTGACAGCACTTCACTGTTCGAAGGAAATTCTTCCAAGGCAAGGATCACCATGCCAATCGGTATTACCTGTCCGGAAGATATCGTGATCACCTTCTCCCGCGTAGGAACATCTACCGCTGGAGATACTGACTACGTTGTACCAGCTAATGTTGTAATACCAGCTAATCAGACAGGTACACCAGTATTCACTTTCTCTGCGAAATCAGATAAGGTGCTGGAAAACACAGAGAACCTGTCCCTGAAATTCCAGGGTACCATTTTAGGTATCGGTGTGGCCAGCCAGAAAGATCTACAGATAAAGGATAGTACCTTCCTGAACCCTGCTTACTCGCAGATCCAGGCCGACTGTGTCTCTCCTGATACATCACGGCCTATACCTGAGGGTTATAGCGGGTTCCTTGGTCTGCACCTGCCTCCGGGAGTTACTACAGAGGTGACCATCACCATGCAGGAGATCTATGTGGATTGGGATAATGCTACTGCGGAAGACCAGGTAGACTTTGACCTGAACTATTATTCCGGTCTGGAGTTTAAGATCACCCCAGGTACTACAGTTACCAAAGTGCCTTTCACTGTCTTTGCAGATAAACTGATAGAAGGTCCTACTCCTGAATACTTTGACCTCGATATCGTGGCAATGGATGATGTGGGCGCAGGTCGCGTATATAATTATACTGGTCCGCAGATAACTATCAAAGACGTTGACGCCGACAGTTCAAATAAAGTAATTCTGACAGTTACCCCGTCAACTATTAAAGAAGGAGACGCTGGCGCTACGGTAACAGTATCGTTACCGCCGGGTGTTACTGCCTTATATGATATTCCGGTAGTTATATCAAAAGGCCTGAGCTCAAAAGCAACAGATGCTGATCTGGTAACTGCATTGCCAACCAGTGTAGTGATCAAAAAAGGTCAGAACTCAGTTTCCTTCCCGGCCAGGGTAATTGCGAAGGCAGATAATGTATTGGAGAATGATGAAAGCCTGTGGATCGTTACTCAACCTAACGGATTCACCACAGACTCATCCCTGATCACCATCCAGGATGCTACCGGAGATGTACCAGGTAACAAGGATATGAAGATCGAACTGGAGACGCCTACATTAAAAGAAGGCAGCAACAGTGGTATTAAGATCAGTTTTGTGAATACTGCCGTTACCGCTGAAGATCCGATCTCTATCACATTATCGCACGATGCTTCTTCTGCAGCAGCGACTACTGATTATACTGCTCCGGCTACGATTATCATGCCAGCAGGTCTGAATACTTATACTATACCTGGTGGCTTTGTTGCTGTCAGCGATAAGATCTTTGAAGCGGATGAAGCAGTAACCCTCGTAGGAGTGGCTACTACTCTTCCTGGTCTGACAGTAAGCGGTTTCAGTGGATTGATCCAGGATGCTACCGGAGATGATCCTGCAAATAAACAGATCACCGTTACGGCCAGTCATCCGGAAATGGATGAAGGAGGCACTGGTTACAGCTTTACTTTCAGTCTGCCTGCCGGCTTCACCACAGAAATACCTATCGACATTGCACCGTCACTGGTACCGCCATCTACTGCTGCTACGGATGATTATACCTTAGCTACCACTCCGCTTACAATAAGCAGCGGCAGTAGTAGTGTAACAACTGGCGTAACAATTGCGGCAGATGTTGTGGTAGAAGGAGACGAAAACATGGTACTCGGTGGTACAGCCAGTACTGCATCCATCACCGGTTGGACAGTAGTACCTGCTACCGTGATCATCAAGGATAAAACAAAGATCTCCGGACCAAAAGTTACGGTAGACACAACTAATATCGTTGAAGGTGGTGCTGGTGCGTTTATCACCATTACTTTACCATCAGGTACAGTGCCTTCCACACCTTTGACTATTAACCTGACAAGAGGACTCAGCTCTCAGGCTGTTGCCGGCTTTACCGGTCTGCCACAGACAGTTACACTGAGTGGTAACTCCGTTACCATTCCTGTGCCTGTAGCAGCCAGCACAGATAACATACTGAATGATAATGAGAAACTGGTGGTGATAGTAGAAACAGAAGGTTATCCAAAAGATTCAGTAACGCTCAACATGATTGATGTTACTGCAAATGATCCAGCCAACCTGAAAGTCACTTTCACACCGCAGCCAGCCACCCTGGGTAACCGTGTAAAAGAAGGTGTTCCATATGTGGTACGTGCCAGCTTACCTCCGGGAGTGACGCCGTATAAACCGGTATTGTTCTCCGTATATGCAACATCGGCTTCAGATGCAGTAGCTGCAGATTACACCGGAGTGCCTACCAGCTTTACGCTGAATCCTGCAGTAGGTTACGCAGACTTTACAATCAAGCCAACGGCAGACAAGATTATAGAAAGCCCCGAACTGCTACAGTTTACCGGCAGCTCGGCCGTGATGCCAAACCTGGTCGTTGACACTTTTGATCTTTATATAGACGATGCTACGATTACAGATCCGACTAAAGCAACATTGCAGATATGGTTCGATTCTACTGCCATCACCAAGGGTGGTGGTGCAACAAAAGTGACAATCGGATTTACTGATCCTGCAGTGATAACAACGCTGCCTATCACTGCCAGCATCACACCTGATCCTTCTTCTACTGCTGATATCACTAACTATGTTGGTCTGCCAACAACGGTGACGATAGCGAAAGACAGTAACCATGTTACTTTCTTCCTGAGCGTACCAGACAACTACAGGCTGGAAGGAACTACAATACTGCAGTTTGCCGCCAGCGCTACCGGCTTCAGCTGGGCGCCTATACCTCCGCTGAACATCCTGGAAATAGCAGGACAGGCACTGACGATAGAGAAAGTAGCTGACGCAGCAGAACCATTAACAGATGGCGCCTTTATTATAAAAATGCCGATTGTTTCCACTTCAGATGTTACGGTGAGTTACAGGGTTACATACGGCAGTACGAATATTGAACCGCTTCCAACATCAGTGATCATTCCGGCCGGTTCACAGGAAGTGACTGTGCCTGTCCGTATCAAGGATGACCTGATACTGCAGGGCGATCAGACATTAAGGGTGATATTGACAAACGCTGTTGCTGATAATGGTGGTAATCCTATCAACCTGACAGTGGATATCACACCTGTATTGCTGACAGTAGTAGATGATGAAAATGCTACCACTGGTCCGAAAGCAACAGCCCGTCAGATATTAGTAGAAAAAATGAGTGATGCAACCCAGCCTTCTACGCCGGGTTCATTCAGGATCCGCTTCAATGACTCCACACTGGTGGCTTCAGATAATGTGAAAGTGATTTACAACCTTGGCGGTACTGCAACACCTGGAACTGATTATACACTCTTACCTGGATATGCGATCATTCCAAAAGGAGAAAGCATGGTTTATGTAACAGTAACACCTGCAGGTATCCGTTACGCGGGACCAGATGTAACAGTACAATCTACGTTAACAGATGCTACGTCTTCACTGCCTAATGTGACCTGGACATTTGTCAGCAATCCGGTTGCAACAATGACCATCTATAACCACAACATCGATACACCAACAGTGAACCTGTTTGCTGCTACCAGCCAGATCACAGAAGGACAGGACGTTGAATTTATAGTAAGATTGAGCAGGACCATTACAGTGGATATACCGATTACGCTTGATTTAACCAACGATGTTTACAGAACACTCACACTTTCAGGCGGCACAGTAAACGGTAAGAGCATTGAAGTAACGGTACCGAAAGGAGCACAGGAAGCACGCTTTAAAGTGACCGTAAACAATAACGAACTGAGTGATGACGATGGATGGATTAAGGCGGCAGTAAGAGACTTCGATCCGCTGAGTGGAAAGCCTCCTTACTATACTGGTCTGGCAAGTGAAGTGACCAATTCTGTAGGAGATGATGATTCACTGACACTGACCTTTACTGACAATCGTTATTCTGTGAAAGTGGCGTTTGATACTGTTGGTCAGCCATTACCATTCAAGCTCCATTTCAACCGTGCAAGTTCACGTATCATCACTGTATACTACGAGTTCTATACACCGGCGCCAACTGAGATCCCTGCCAATACACTGGCAGCAACAGCGGTGAAAGACTATGACAATACTGTATCGCCTATACTGGTATTACCAGGTGAAACAGATGTTGATATCGTGGTACCGGTAAACAGTGTAGAGAAGGATAAGATCTTTGGTATGCGCCTGCTGAGGGCAACTGTATCATCCAACCAGCATCCGCCAACCCTGGATTCTATCGTGGCTGCAACTGGTCTGATCCAGATCTGTATGGAGTGTGATGTGGATGGAGATGGAGTACCGGATTACGTAGAGCGCTTTATCACTGATGGAAGATGGAGGGATGACAATAAGGGTAACCTGCGTGTGCATCCTGCAATGTCTCCTAACAATGACGGGTTGGGTAATGATGTGATGCAGATTGAGAACATTGAAAAATATCCGGAGAATGAAGTAACAGTATTTAACCGGTGGGGTGGTACAGTATTCACAACGAAGAACTATAACAACCAATCGAACAACTTTAATGGTAAGGGTAATGCTGGTGGTGCAAAAGGCCAGGATGTTCCGGATGGTTCTTACTTCTTCATCATTCATACTACGGATGCCAATGGTAATAAACAACGTTACACTGGATTCATTGTAATAAAAAGATAGCGATGACTGCGAAGACGAAAATCCTTTTAAATCTACTTGTAGCTGCTGCATGTTATGTACCGGCGAAGGCTCAGCAGAGTCCTATCTATTCCCAGTACATGATGAATGGAGTAGTGATCAATCCTGCTTACGCCAGTACGGATGAATCAGCCAGTTTAACGGTAGTAGGACGTAATCAGTGGGTAGGAGTGGACGGTGCGCCTAAAACAGCCACCATGTCGTTTTATACGCCGTTGAATCAGAAAGGGACCAGCATTGGTTTCTCGGCTATGAGGGAGTCGATCACGGTACAGACACGTACCGACTATAATCTCCTGGCAGCACAGAAGATATCGCTGAACGAAACTTTCCAGCTGGCCCTCGGTTTACAGGCAGGTATGTCACAGTATAATGAAAAGAATAGTGAGTTGACCACTACCGACCCGACATTCGCTTCCAATCTGAGTTATTGGAAGACGCAGGTAGGTTTTGGTTTCGCTCTCTTTTCGGAGAATTTTTACCTGGGTTTATCTGCGCCTGCCTTCAAAAGTTTTGATTTGGGCAACAGTGTAAATAAAGTGAAGACAATTTCACACTATTATATGCAGGCGGCCTATGCAGCGAGGGTAAATGACGATGTACTGGTAAAACCGTCTATATTGCTGAGACAGGCAAAAGGGAGTGGTTTGCAGTATGATATCAACACAAGTGTGTTATTGAAAGAGGTAGTTTGGCTGGGGGCTTCCTACCGTTCTGAGAAAACAGTGACGGGTTTGGTACAGGTGAGATTAGGTACTTATTTCCAGATTGGTTACTCCTACGATACGCCAATGTCATCAAATCTGAAAGGCGCACAGACAGTATCACATGAACTCATGCTGAACCTGCGTTTCGGATGGAGTCCTGATCATGAAATTCTCCCGCGTGTCTTCTAATTCTTGAGCTTATATTACCGAAAACACATACTGATTTAGCAATTTCCCGCATTTGTAATGCGGGAAATTTTTTTATTGCCGTATTCTATTGATAATGAGCAAGTAATGAGGTTTTTCTCTTTTCAGGAAAAAGGCCTGTGCCAAAATCCATGTTTAAACATTTACCGTAAGTATGTATAGATAGGTGAAGAGGGATAATAATATTTTCCGGATACACCTGAAGAATTTTAATTAGAAAAGTTGTGTCTTTTAATGGTTAACTTGGGAAACAGCCTGGTATTTTTACCAGGCTGGATTTTTTTATAACGGTTTCCTCATCACATAATCTCTCATCCAGTAACCGTTACCGATATCAGTATCTTTTTCTTTCAGGATGGTAAAACCTTGTTTTTCATAAAAGAATCTCGCCTTATTATCTCTTTTCACATCCAGTTCCAGCGTATTGCCATTAGCCGCTTTTACGCGTTCAATGACGCTCTCAAGCAGGAATCTGCCTACTCCTTTCCCCTGATAATCGCCGTGCAGATATATCTTCTGCAGCTTGTATATGCCAGCTTCATCCGTGGTACTATATGCCGCAAAGCCAATAGGTCGCTGGTCATCATATAAAAGCAGGAATTCATGTTGTTTTTCTGTCATCTGGCTGGTCAGCGAAGCTGTGCTGTATATCATTGCTATCATATATTCAAGCTGCTCTGGTGTCATGAGATCCTTGTAGGTGGGTCTCCAGATCTCATCTGTCAGTTGCTGTATAAGCGGAATATCTTCTATCGTAGCTGTTCTTATCTGATACATAGTTAACCGGTATTATTGTTTATGCCTTTCCTCTGATTTTTTCTATTACTTCCAGCAGTCGTTCTAGCGGCGTATATCCTTTGGCGATCAGGAAGTATTCTTTCCCATCATCCAGGATAGCAGCCGGGAAGCCTGTGATGCCCCATTGTTCTACCTGTTTAAATTCCTGAACAGTATCGTACCTGTTAGCATCCTCTTTCATTTTGTCCAGGAATTCATCTATCGGTAGCTGATATTTTGTTAATAACTGGCGATAGGTATCATCTTCATTCAGGCTTTTACCTTCATAGTTTAATGCCAGCTGCATATCATGTGCGAAGGATAGCGCTTTAGCGGGTTGGTATTGTTTGAAGACGGTCAGCGCGATGCTGGGTTTCTCAGAATCCATGATGTCATCCGTACGCAGGTATTCTTCCAGGAATGCCGGTCCGAATTTAACACCAGTTACGGCCTCGACCTGTATATGGGCCTGGCTGATATAATTGTACATGGCTGATGCCGGCCTGTGATTGGCGCTCAGGAACATGCCCCCGGAAAGGACGTCAACTTCCATTTCATCTCCGAAACGCTGCAGCAATTCCTCTATAACAGGTGTAAATCCATAGCACCACCCACAGAGGGCGTCATATATATAGATCAGTTTCATGTATGCGGTTTACGTTGGCACCTCTCAATATCGTTATTTTTTCTTTTTGCTGATGAAGGCTTCCAGTTCTGCGGCACTGAAGCTGCTCAGATTATGCGCTGCTGTTAATCTACCCTTACGTGCGGCCAATGTACCGTAGTAAATGTCATGGAATCCATCGGTGCTGTGTGCATCCGGGTCGATGGACAGCAGAACGTTTTTCTCCATGGCATAAGGTATCCATTCCCAGTCGATGTCCAGTCTTCGTGGATGCGCATTGATCTCAATCACCACATTGTTGGCAGCGCATGCATCAATGATCTGCTGGTGGTTTACAGGGTATCCGTTACGGCTCAGGAGCAGTCGTCCGGTCATGTGTCCGAGTATAGTTGTATATGGATTTTCGATGGCTTTCAGCAGGCGCGCCATGGCTTTCTCTTCACTCATCTTCAGATTGGAGTGAACAGATGCGATAACCAGGTCAAATGTCGCCAGTATTTCATCCGGATAATCGAGGCTACCATCATTCAGAATATCTGCTTCAATACTCTTGAATATGCGGAAGGGCGCCAGTTGTTTATTCAGTTCATCGATCTCTGCGTGCTGCGCCTGTACCCTTTCTATGCTCAGACCATTGGCATAGAATGCAGAGCGGGAGTGATCGCTGATAACGAGGTACTCAAAGCCTTGTTCCTTTGCTTTCAGGGCCATTTGTTGCAAGGTATGTTCGCCATCGCTCCAGGTACTGTGACTATGGATGATGCCTTTAATATCCTTGTGTGTGATCAGTGTTGGCAGTTGTTTCTGAAGCGCCAGATCAACGGTCTCTCCACTGTATCGCAGGCAGGGCTCAATGTAATCCATGCCGGCGAGGCTGAAAATCTCAGCTTCTGTGGTATTAGCCGGCGCATTATTTACATCGTATACGGCATTGAAACGTTCCAGGAAGGAAGGGGAGGCCGTAGTAGTGAATAATGTTTTGCCAAAGTTTTCCGCTGTCGCGGGATAGATCCGGATCTTAATATGTTGTTCATGCTGCCCCAATAGAGAGTCTTCTAAGGCAGTTAGCTGACTCAATACGGAAACCTGTCCCAGTTTTTCCTGCAGGGCAGGAGTGGGGAGGGCGGCAACTAATTCTATTTCATCAATAATATTTTCAGTACGGCGGAACTGACCTGTCAGAGATACAGCGGCAGGCGCCAATAGCTGTTGCAGGTCTTTTTCGAGCGATAATGCGAGTGCTTCTGCCTGGGCATAAAGGTAGCGGCCCTGGTTACTGAAGTAGAATTCTATGCTTTGTTTTACTGCATCCTGTGTTTTCTGGCCGAATCCTTTGAGGAGTGTCAGGCGGTTTTCGTTACAGGCGTACAGTAATTCTCCCAGTGATTCCACTTCCAGTTCTTTCCAGATAGTAGCGATCTTTTTAGGTCCGAGCCCCTTTATTTTCAGCATTTCGAGTATGCCGGGAGGTGTTTTAAGCAGGTATGTTTCGAGCGCGGAGAATTTTCCGGTTGTCAGCATTTCCTGGATAGCTTTGCCGATGGAATCGCCGATGCCTTTTATTTTAGAGATCTCTTCCTGCGGAGTAACCTGTAATTGCACGGGTAGTTTTTCCACGGTAAAGGCGGCGCTGGAAAAGGATTTGGCTTTAAAGCTATTGTCTCCCTGGATATCCATTAGTTTGGAGAGGAGGGAGAAGTTATCGGCAATGGCGTAATTATCGAGCATAAGTAAGATTGAATTGCGAATTTAATGGATCAAGTTGAAAACCTGGGGGAAAGGTTACTGCATTTCAGCTCTGCTTTGGAGGGGTGTATGTTTAAAGTGTTTATAGCGCGGGGCAACTCCGGGGATAAAATGGCATCGGCAAAATGAGGGGACAAAACGGTATCGGCAAAACAGTATCATTCGCTGTGATCAGCTCCGTTAGGAGCTGCGTGTTTGTAGCG
>NZ_FNBN01000003.1:219329-487157 GCF_900102545.1 Chitinophaga filiformis
GGAGCAGCTTTCTTAGCAGCGGCTTTTTTAGGAGCAGCTTTCTTAGCAGCAGCTTTTTTCTTAGGAGCAGCCTTTTTAGCAGCAGCTTTTTTAGCCGCTTTCTTAATTGTTGCCATTGTTTTTTGAATTTTGGGTTAGTAATTAAAATTGGGTATTAAAAAAAACTTTATGGCAAACACTGTTCCAGACTTACGCCTGGGCAGTGGTGTCAAGTGATTTTACGGAAACGATGGTTCTATTATCACGTCCCTTTCTGAATTCCACAACACCATCAGCTACAGCGAAAATGGTAAAATCTCTACCAATTCCTACATTCTGTCCAGGATGATAAACGGTACCGCGCTGGCGAATAATAATGTTGCCAGATACGGCTGCCTGACCACCAAATATTTTTACTCCCAGCCTTTTGCTCTGGGAATCACGGCCGTTCTTAACGCTACCTTCACCTTTTTTATGTGCCATTTCTTATGTAAGGTTTAAAACTTTATCAATTAATAATTAAGCAATCTCGTTGATCCGGATCTTCGTAAAGTGTGTACGGTGACCAACTTTCTTTCTGAAACCTTTTCTGCGTTTCATTTTGAAAGCAATTACCTTATCACCCTGAACGTGGCTCAGGATCTCTGCTTTAACCACTGATTTTACATCAGTACCAACGGTCAGCTGGCCGCCATTATCTATTAACAGCACTTCAGAGAACTGCACTTTATCTCCAATATTTCCCTGCAACTGCTGTACAAAGATTTCCTGGTCTTTTTGTACTTTGAATTGCTGACCTGCGATTTTTACAACTGCAAACATAGTTATCCAAAAATAATTTCCTGCAAAAGTAGGATTTGTTTTCTAATTGACAAAGTTTTCTCAGCTTTTTGCTATCAGCCTGTAAACAGACTGATTCCGCTGAGAATTACAATTTATATTTTCAAAGATACATACTTTATTTTAATATAGTTGATTGTAATCACTATATATACTACTGTTTTCGCTGATAAATCCAGCCTCCGGGAGCTGCGCCACATACTCACAAATACCTGTGAACCCTTGCAATATGGGCTTTTATAACAATTTTTATTTTATACATTTGTCCTTTCACTTATCCTAAAATAAAAGGCATGAAGCTTAAATCACTGCTTGCCAAACCATTTGCTTCCATCATAGCCAACAAGATCAGGAAGGAAATGCAACGGGCGGTAGAAGACCAGGAGGCAATTCTGGAGGAGTTGATAAAAACAGGCAGGAAGACCGAGTTTGGAAAAGATCATCATTTCGACAATATCAATAATTACAATGATTTCAAACAGGCAGTACCTGTCAGGGATTACGAGCAGTTCAAGCCCTATATTAATAAAATAAAGGACGGTAAACAGAACGTATTATGGAAAGGACAGCCTATTTACCTGGCTAAGACTTCCGGTACAACGAGTGGTGTAAAGTACATTCCTATTACAAAAGACTCTGTTTCCAATCATATAGATACAGCCCGCAATGCGTTGCTGATGTATATGGCGGAAACCGGGAAAACTGAGTTTGCCAGCGGAAAGCTCATTTTCCTGTCCGGCTCTCCCGTGCTGGAAAGAGTAGGAGGCATTCCTTATGGTCGCCTGAGTGGTATTGTGAACCATCACGTACCCCGTTATCTGCGCACCAATCAGCTGCCTTCATATGAAACTAATTGTATAGAAGACTGGGAAACCAAGTTGGATAAGATTGTCGACGAAACCATTGATCAGGATATGACGCTGATCAGCGGCATCCCACCATGGATGCAGATGTATTTTGACAGGCTGATTGAAAGAAGCGGAAAACCGGTAGGGGAGCTGTTCAAGAACCTGGACGTACTGGTATATGGCGGTGTGAACTTTGAACCTTACCGCGCAAAACTGTTGGCTTCCGTTGGTCGCCCGATCAATACAATTGAGACTTTCCCGGCATCTGAGGGCTTCTTCGCATTCCAGGATACACAGGAACATAAAGGATTATTGCTGAATACCAACTCAGGTATCTTCTATGAATTTATTCCTGCGAATGAAATATTTGATCCGAATCCTACCCGTTTATCTCTCAGGGATGTACAGGTAGGCGTGAACTATGCGCTGGTAGTAAGTACCAACGCGGGTTTGTGGGGATACAATATCGGTGATACCGTGAAGTTTGTATCCACTAATCCTTATCGTTTGCTGGTAACAGGCCGTATCAAACACTTTATTTCCGCGTTCGGAGAGCATGTGATCGGAGAGGAAGTAGAGTATAGCCTGATGAAGGCCGCAAAGGAAGAAAATGTGCATATCACAGAGTTTACCGTGGCTCCAATGGTAGCGCCGCAGGACGGACTGCCTTATCACGAGTGGTTTGTGGAATTTGAAAATCCGCCTGCCGACCTGGCTGCTTTTTCGAAAAAAGTAGACGGATACATGCAGGAAAAGAATATTTATTATAATGATCTGTTGACAGGAAATATCCTGCAACCCCTGAAGATCAGATCGGTGCGCAAGCATGGTTTTATTGATTATATGAAGTCTGTAGGTAAACTTGGTGGACAGAATAAGGTACCCCGTTTAAGTAATGACAGATCATTAGCAGATGAATTGAGCAAGTTCCTTCAGTAAGAACTTTTTGCCGGGAATTAGTAATGAAGAATAAGAGGATAGTACTCCTTCCTCTTAAATCCGACATCCCTAATTCTCTTATTTCCCTTATTATTGCATCAATGAGTAAGAAGAACATAGCCATATTTGGCTCCACAGGATCTATTGGCATCCAGGCACTGGAGGTGATTGAAGCACATCCTGACAAGTTCAGTGTGGAAGTATTGACCGGCGGACAGAACGCCGCACTGTTAATTGAACAGGCTCTGAAGTTTCGTCCGAACGCCGTTGTGATAGCCGATGACACACAATATGAGAAGGTTAAGGAAGCACTATTCGATAAAGGGATAAAGGTATTCGCGGGCGCCAAAGCGATGGTAGAAGTGGCTGCCTGGAGTAATATAGATATGATGTTGGCTGCTGTAATGGGGTTTGCCGGTCTGGCGCCTACCCTGGCAGCTATTGAACAAGGTACACCTATTGCCTTGGCCAACAAGGAAACCCTGGTGGTAGCCGGAGATATCGTAATGGCAGCTGCTGCCAGGAGAAACGTGCCGATAATCCCTGTAGATTCTGAGCATTCCGCTATTTTCCAATGTCTGCTGGGTGAGTCGCTCAGCAAAGTGGACAAGGTGATCCTGACCGCTTCCGGCGGACCTTTCCTTGGTAAGAAACCTAACTTCCTCATCAACGTGAAGAAAGATCATGCGCTCCAGCATCCTAACTGGAGAATGGGCGCCAAGATCACGATCGACTGTGCAACCCTCATGAATAAAGGTCTGGAGATGATCGAGGCCCGCTGGTTGTTCAATCTGCCACCAGATAAGATCGAAGTAGTGATACATCCTCAGTCAATTATCCACTCTATGGTAGAGTTTATTGACGGATCGGTGAAAGCGCAGCTGGGTGTGCCTGACATGAAATTACCTATACAATTGGCTTTAGGATTTCCAGAGAGATTAGCCAACGATTTCCCAAAATTCTCTTTCAAGAATAATCCTACGCTAACATTCGAACAGCCTGATACCAAGACTTTCCGCAACCTTGCCATCGCTATTGAGGCGATGCACAAAGGCGGAAATGCTGCCTGTGTAATGAATGCTGCCAACGAAGAAGTAGTACATGCCTTCCTGAAGAACAGGATTGGTTTCCTGCAAATGACAGAGGTGATCGAAGAGATTATGGTGAAGGTGCCATTCGTTGAAAAACCCACATTGCACGACTACTATGAAAGCGACCAGGCTGCCAGAGAATACGCGAATTCTATGATCAATGCGATCGTAATTTAATATTACATTAACGCTGTACTGCAGTTGAACCGCCTATATTTGTCGGACATCTATAGATTATTAACATTATATATTTACTGTCAGATTCATCTACATGACCACACAAGAAATATTGGTAAAGGCCGGGCAGTTAATACTGTCACTCTCAATACTGGTAGTATTACATGAGCTTGGGCACTTTATCCCTGCCAAGCTTTTTAAAGCAAGGGTTGAAAAATTCTATCTGTTCTTTGATCCCTGGTTTTCCCTGTTTAAGAAGAAGAAAGGAGACACAGAATATGGTATAGGTTGGTTACCCCTCGGTGGATATGTGAAAATATCCGGTATGGTGGATGAGAGCATGGACCGTGAGCAGATGGCCAAACCACCCCAACCCTGGGAATTCCGCTCCAAACCAGCCTGGCAGCGTCTGATCATTATGATAGGTGGTGTGACTGTCAACCTGATACTCGGTTTCCTGATATACGCCATGATGCTCTGGCATTGGGGCGAAAGCTACCTGCCTACCAAGAACCTGACCTACGGTATAGCCGTAGATTCCCTGGCAAGCAGCATTGGTTTACGCGACGGAGATATGGTCCTGTCTGTTAACCATCAGCCTGTTGAAAACTTCAAAGCCATCCCTGCCGAGATCATCCTTCGTGAAGCTACCAGCATACAGGTTTCACGCGATGGTAAACCGCTGGATATCAAAATCCCTTCTGGTTTCATCCGTGAAATGATCAAAAAGAAAGGTACTTTGATGGAGGTACGTGTTCCCTTCACTGTAGATAGCGTGTTACCGAAATCTGCCGCTGAAAAAGCTGGTATTCGTAAAGGCGATAAGACTTTGACTGTCAATGGTCAGCCTGGTTATTATTTCCATGAATTCAAAAAAGCTTTACAGGCATATAAGAACAAAACTGTTCCGGTACAGGTATTACGCAACGGAGACACACTTCAGTTATTCGCCCATGTACCAGAGACAGGTATGTTAGGTATGGCTCCAGCCAGTCCGGACAAGGATTTCAAACTGGCTACCCGTGAGTACACTTTCTTTGAGGCAATCCCTGCAGGTTTTTCCAAATGTATCAGTACGCTGGTGAAATATGTGCAGCAGTTGCGCCTGATCTTCGTATCCAAAGAAGTAAAGGCGAATGAGTCATTAGGAGGTTTTATCAGCATCGGTAACCTGTTCCCTGCTCATTGGGACTGGATCGCCTTCTGGGAAATGACAGCTTTGCTGTCTATCATCCTGGCATTTATGAATATCCTGCCGATTCCGGCCCTGGATGGTGGTCACGTACTCTTCCTGCTGTACGAGATCATTACAGGTCGTAAGCCTAGTGAGAAGTTCCTGGAATATGCGCAGATTGTGGGTATGGTTATCCTGTTTGGCTTGCTGATATATGCGAATGGACTGGATATATGGAGGAGTTTATTTAAATAGCTGATAATCAGTTTGAGTATTGAAAAAGAGGCCTTTCATGGCCTCTTTTTTTATGTGGTGAATTTGCTTCACGGCGTTATTGGCAAAATGTTGTTGTTTGTTCGTACATAAAGTACATTGGCTTGTTCCAGGTCCAACTTAAAGGCATGTATGCGCCGTATATAAGCCATGTATACGCCATATTTAAGGCGTACTTTACTTTCTTTATGTCCACGTATAAGGCATATATACGGCATTTTTAAGGCATGTATAAAGCGTACCTGGCCCTATTGAATACAAATATCGGTCAATTCTCCTGCATTAGCCCTTACTGTGATGGAATTTCGTTAGAATGTTGTACCTTTGTAAGCTGCGAAAGCAAACTGGGGTCGCCTGGTTTTGACAGCATAGATCTTTGAGAGTGTAAGCATGTCGTGCGTTGTATAATTAGCACGTAAATCTGAATATACAACCTTTAAATGGCGAATCTAACTACGCCATGGCTGCCTAATCAGCGATTAGCGCACCCATTTTGGCCGCCGCAAGTTCCCGTCTGCTAGAACTGCCGCCGCCTAAATCAAAACCTTAGCGGAATAGGTACTTATGGTTTCCGTGAGTGGGTACCGAAATAACAACGGATAAGGACCAGGCTGGTTAGTTGCGCCCCTGGCAAGGTTCCGACACACTAATGCGCAAATAAACATGTAGAAAGCTTTCGGCGAATATGTTTGGACGCGGGTTCGATTCCCGCCGACTCCACAGAATAGATTTCAATCTGTAAAAATTGAAAGCCATCTTCCCAGGATGGCTTTTTTTATTCGATAAATTGTTTATCTCCAATAAATTAACCAATCCAGGAAGGGCACTTAAGTTTATGAGACTGCATACATCGTTGATAAATGAAATTAAAGTGCTGATCTCCCAAAGTAGGGAACAGGCTGTTCGTGCTGTGGATCATGCCCGGGTGCTGATGTACTGGAATATAGGCAAGCGTATTTTTGAAGAAGAGCAGGCCGGTAAAGAACGGGCTGAATATGGATCGTATCTTCTTAAATCATTATCAGAAGCCTTACAACCGGAATTTGGAAGTGGTTTTTCGGTACGTCAGTTGGAACGATACAGGCAATTTTACAGAATGTATCCAAATACGTCCGCACTGCGGACGCAATTCGCATGGACACATTATAAGCTGCTGATATCAATTGATAATGAGAAAAAAAGGGAATACTACCAATTAGAAGCAGCAAATAATAATTGGACCGCTCGTCAACTGGAGCGGCAAATTAACTCCCAGTTGTATGAAAGACTTCTCTTGAGCAATGATAAAGAAAGCGTATTGGCTGTAGCGCGTAGAGAAAAAATGCCATTAAGTCCAAGCGAGATCATTAAAGATCCGATGATATTAGAATTCCTGGGTTTAAAACGCGAAGCCGCCTATTACGAAAAGGATTTGGAATTGGCGCTGATTACTCACCTTCAGGACTTCCTGTTGGAACTAGGAAATGGTTTTTCATTTGTTGCCCGTCAAAAGCGTATGCATATAGAGGGGGATGAGTTTTTTGTTGATCTCGTATTTTATAACCGGTTATTACAAAGCTTTGTGTTGTTTGAAATCAAAACCCATAAACTTACGCATCAGGATTTAGGGCAACTGCAGATGTACGTGAACTATTATGATCGTTTTGAAAAGCAGGATTTTGAAAATCCTACTATTGGGGTGTTGCTATGTGCTGATAAAAACGATGCTATGGTAAAAATAACTCTCCCGGAAGATAATAAGTCGATTGTGGCGAGTAAATATCAGCTATACCTGCCTACGGAGCAGCAGTTATTGGATGAGTTGAAAAGTGAATTGGATAAGTTGAAGGAGAGTGATAATAGTTAGAAGATCCTAAAAATGTATTGTATTAATGCAACAACCATTAGATAATGGTCATTCTGTTTTAACTTTCCAACGAACTTGTCGTGACAAGAATACAGTACCGTTGGCCTGACTTGATGAACAAGCAGTACCTTGGAGTAGAGTGGACAGGTAGATCATGTCGCCATCCAAGATCATTTTGGGGGGCGTCAGCATTTTTTTTTGATAACTGGCGCAGGCAATGGTTTCCGGAAAAAAAGATGGAAGTAGGTTCTTGATAAATATTCTATATGGATCTGATATTTGAAATGCTTATTCCTTCCGGCATAGACGTTCCCGGCATCACATTCAGAGAGCCTTTCTATGAGTGGCAGGGGGAAAGATATCCTCAGGGACCGCCAGAGACTAGCTTTGGTTCAAATTTTAAACTCGTTTACGGGCAAATACCTGACTTTGTAAAAAATAAAATACCTGTTGCATATGCCTCCGTTGACTGGCAGTGCATTTGCGTGAAAGGTTCCGGACTGGATTTGTACGGACATAAGCTCTGGATGGATCTCCCTGAAGATGAAGAACCCGAAGATCCCGAAGAAGAGCATTTTACCTTAAGGGACCTGCTGCATACAATCTGTACACGTCGCAAATGGATTATTGTAATTGATATCGATGAGGCATTTGAAGTCATGCCATCAGGCGGCCTTTCAGATGTAATAACAGCTTTGAATGGTGTTATAATAGGAGAAATAGAGGGTAAAGGATTCCTGATCTGTGGAGAAGGTAGTGAACTTTGTCTGACTATCTCCGAAAATCCCTGATACTGAAAGGTCAGATAATTAGCATTGTGCTGATTGGCTGCGCCTCGCTCTTCATCATCATAAGCAGTACGTACCACCGCAACAAGCGTTAAACACACCAGCGCCGATGCCGGTTTATTCTATGCCCCCGAGGAAAGCCTGGAACTACAATTCGTCGACGGGATGGGCGCGCCGGCCAGCATGAAAATGGACAGTCTGCGTCTGTGGGAGAGAAGTGGGCGTCATCTGAACGAAGCCTTATACTATCAACATTGCACCCTATTTGCAGAAGGGTAACAACCATATCGAGCTGCCGGTCACTAACTGCTGGATTAGCCGTCTCATTGGTGATGAGCGGAATAGTACGCAACAACGATATACTTTTTCTACATACAAACATTACAGCGCCGGGAATTCAACAGTGCCGTCGGGATTGGTTGGGAGGGTATGGTAGGTGTTTTCAAAATAGTTACCTTTTTTGTGCTTTTTGGTTTTTTTTGTCAATTTATTTTCTTTCCAAACATCAATTCTAACTTAAATTTGATGCCGCATAACGCTGTATCTAGCTCACGATAGAATGAAATGCTACAAAATGAATAGTCAACGAATAAGATAGGACGTTTTCAAGGACTTATTTAGCTTAACAAATAATACAGCAAAAGATGGACGATAGAAATGCAACAGTTTACTATATTTAAATTATAGTTTTGTTATAAGTGTTGGTGTGTGAAACTCCGCCTTTCGGCAATATTTGAACGGTTATTATCATACTATTACACTAGTTAAACCAGTTAGACCAATTACAGCAAAATGCCAATAAAAAAATCCGAGCTCTATAGCTCCATTTGGGCGAGTTGCGATGAACTTCGCGGCGGCATGGATGCCAGTCAATACAAAGACTACGTATTATTCATGCTCTTTATTAAGTACGTATCCGATAAATACGCAAATTCTGACGATTTCGCACCACCGGTAACTATTCCTAAAGGCGCGAGCTTTAAAGATATGCTGTTACTGCGTGGTAAGGACGATATCGGTGATAAGATCAATACGCAAATTATCCAGCCACTGATTGACAGCAATTCCAGGTTGTCAAGAAGTGACTTCCCCGACTTCAACGATCCAAATAAGCTTGGAGAAGGAAAGGCCATGGTTGACCGCCTTACTAATCTGATCAACATTTTCAACAGCCCTTCGCTTGATTTCTCTAAGAATCGGGCTGATCACGACGATATTCTGGGTGACGCCTATGAATACCTTATGCAACATTTCGCGCAGGAGAGTGGTAAAAGCAAGGGGCAATTTTATACACCTGCAGAAGTGAGTCGCATCCTGGCCAAGGTAATCGGCATCAGCCCTAAAAATTCAGTGGCTGCTACTACGGCTTACGACCCTACCTGTGGATCGGGTTCGTTGCTACTGAAAGTGGCAGCAGAAGCGGGCAAACACATTACGCTCGAAGGACAGGAGAAGGATGTGACTACCTCCGGTCTGGCACGTATGAACATGATCCTGCACGATTTTCCTACAGCCAATATCATGGCAGGTAATACGCTGGCCAATCCGAAGTTCAAAGACGGGGATAACCTGCGTACCTATGATTATGTGGTAGCAAATCCGCCGTTTTCTGACAAGACCTGGAGCGCGGGAATCACACCTTCTGAAGATCCCTTTAATCGTTTTGCATGGGGTGAACCGCCGACCAAGCAGGGTGACTATGCTTATCTGCTGCACATCGTTCGTTCCATGAAGTCCACCGGAAAGGCAGCCTGCATCCTGCCACATGGTGTATTATTCCGTGGCAATGCAGAAGCGGCAATTCGCAAACAACTTATCCGTTCGGGAATACTCAAAGGCATCATCGGTTTACCAGCCAACTTGTTTTATGGTACCGGTATTCCTGCTTGCATCCTGGTGTTGGACAAAGAAAACGCCTCTGCCAGCAAAGGCATTTTCATGATTGATGCCTCCAAAGGCTTTATGAAAGACGGCAACAAGAATCGCTTACGTGAGCAGGATATTCATAAGATTGTGGACACCTTTAAAAAGCTGGAGACCATCGAAAAGTTCTCCCGTATGGTATCGCTCGAAGAAATTGCTGACCCAAAGAACGATTACAATCTCAACATCCCGCGTTATATCGATACCACTGAGCCGGAAGATATTCAGGATATAGATGCACATCTGAACGGTGGCATCCCGCAGCGCGATATCGATGATATGAAACACTACTGGGATATACTACCTGGATTAAAGAACACACTTTTTGAAGAAGGTCGTAGCGGTTATCTAAATGCACGTTTGCATGCGCGGGATATCCGCAGCACTATTCAACAAAACAAGGAATTTTTAACACTAAAGGAAAATAATAAGAGCATTTTTGAAGGCTGGAAAAAGAAAGCCCTGCCGGAACTGAATGGATTTGACAAGGGTGCTCATCCTAAAGATTTGATCTATTCACTCTCAGAAAGCCTTCTTGACGATTTCCGCAAGGCAAAGCTTATCAACGCTTATGAGGTGTATCAACATCTGATGGATTATTGGAATGAGAATATGCAGGACGATGCTTACCTTATTGCAGCCGATGGCTGGAAAGCGGAAACCCGCCGCGTAGTCGAGGAAGTAAAAGCTGGCAAAGATAAGGGCAAGCAAAAAGACAAGGGCTGGACCTGTGATCTTATTCCGAAGGCATTGTTGGTATCGAAGTATTTTGCCAAAGAACAGGAAGCCTTGGACACCAAGCAGGTAGAACTGGAAACAACGCAGGCCTCCCTGACAGAGCTGGAAGAGGAGCATGCCGGAGAAGATGGTGCTTTTGCCGAACTCGAGAAAATCAACAAAGCAGAGATCAGTAAGCGGTTGAAGGAGATAAATGGAATTAAAGATTATAAAGCGGAGGAAAAAATTCTGAACCAATGGCTAAAGTTAGACGCACAGCAAAGCACACTGAAGGCCGAAATAAAGAAGCTTGATGAAGCGCTGGATAAACTTGCTTATGAGAAATACCCTAAGCTCACGGAGGACGAAGTGTGCTCCATAGTCATCAATGATAAATGGCTGCCAACTATTGAAGCCAGTGTGCAAACTGAAATGAACCGCCTGAGCCAGCAACTCACAGAGCGCCTGAAAGAGTTAATAGAGCGCTACGAAACATCGCTGCCGCAAATTCAACTGGCGTTGACCGAAGCCGAAGAAAAAGTAAAGTCTCACCTGGAAAAAATGGGGTTCGCATGGATATGAAGAATGGTCTCAAAATGACGGAATTGGGATTAGTGCCAGAAGATTGGGAAATCGAATATCTGAGTAATTGCTGTTCAAAAATTACCGATGGCACTCATGACACACCAAAACCTGTTGCATATGGAATTCCGTTCCTGACAGCAGTTCACATAAAAGAGAACCGAATAGATTTTAATAATTGCTATTATTTGCCCGTTCCTGTTCATGAGGCGATATTCAAAAGATGCAATCCGGAAAAAAATGATGTACTGATGGTGAATATCGGAGCTGGTGTTGCAACAACAGCTCTTGTTGAAGTTGATTATGAGTTCAGCTTAAAAAATGTCGCCCTCCTCAAACCCAATGCGGCCAAATTGACCGGATCATTTCTGAATTATTGGCAAGTCTTTTATAAAAAAAACATCGTCAGCTCTATAATTGGTGGGGGGGCACAACCATTTTTATCATTAAGTCAAATTGGAAAGTTAAAAATTCCACTACCTGCAATCCCAGAACAAGCCGCCATTGCCACGGCCCTGTCCGATATGGATGCGTTGATCACCCAGACCGAAAAGCTCATCGAAAAAAAGAAAGCGATCAAAAAAGGCATGATGCAGCGACTGCTTTCGCCTTATGATGCAGAGGGGAAGATGAAGATCGGGTGGGAAATTCTTCAACTCGGCGAAGTAATAAAAATTAGTAGAGGTGGGTCACCTAGACCGATACAAAATTATTTAACTGCTGATCCAAGTGGAATTAATTGGATTAAAATTGGTGATACGAGTATAAAGGAAAAATTCATCACATCTGCGCAAGAAAAAATAATTACAGAAGGAATATACCAGTCTCGCCAAGTCTTCGTTGGTGATTTCCTCTTATCGAATTCGATGAGTTTTGGAAGACCTTATATTCTAAAAATTGAGGGATGTATTCATGACGGATGGTTAGTACTTCAAGAATATCAAAATACATTCGATAGTGACTACCTGTACTATCTATTAAGCTCAAACTTTGTATTGAATCAGTATCGAAGTTTAGCTGCTGGTAGTAGTGTTTTAAACTTAAACAAAGAAATTGTTGGGAATGTTAAATTGTTTAAACCAAGATCATTTCAAGAGCAAACTTCTATTGCTAAGACATTGAATTCAATAGAGCATGAAATGAGTCATTTAAATGCTAGGCATGAAAAACTGCTATTTCTCAAACAATCCATGATGCAAACCCTACTTACCGGCAAAATCAGAATATATAAACCCGAACATGAACCAGCAACCCCGATCTGAACGAGATTCCCAAAACCGGGTAGTGAAGCAGCTTTTCACTCAAACGCTCGGTTATACTTATCTGGGTAATTGGGAGAAGCGTGACCATAACCGCAATATTGAAACGGATCTGCTCAAACAGAACCTACAGAAACGAGGTTACTCTGATGCGCAGATTTCCGCCGCTTTGCTGCAATTGGAAGTGGCTGCAGATGTCACCGGCACCACACTCTACCAGGCAAACATGCGCACTTATCATTTGTTGCGTTATCCCATCCGTGTCAAAACATCCGTAAGCAAACCTTACGAGGATGTGAACATCATTGACTGGGACAATCCGGCGAACAACGATTTCGGCATCGCCGAAGAAGTCACTCTCAAAGGTGGCTACCAACGCCGGCCGGATGTGGTGCTTTACCTCAACGGCATTGCTATTGGGGTAATTGAGTTCAAGCGCAGTTCGGTGGAGATCAACGACGGCATCCGCCAGCTCATTACCAACCAGGAGGATATCTTCAACGAAAAATTCTTTTCCACTGTGCAGCTGCTTTTCGCCGGCAGCGACTCCCAGGGCTTGCGATATGGTACCATTGGCAGCCCGGAGCAGTTTTTTGTGGAGTGGAAAGACAAAGATAGAAAGGGCAGTACTCTTTCCGGTGAATTGCTTGATGCACCATTGGCGCAGCTTTGCAATAAAGATACTATCCTTGATCTCATCCGAAATTGCGTCGTGTTTGATGCTGGGCAAAAGAAAGTACCGCGGCAGCATCAGTACAACGGCATTAAAGCTGCACGGGAACGTATCCGTCAACGCGAGGGTGGGGTAATCTGGCATACTCAGGGCAGTGGCAAAAGCATCCTGATGGTGTTGCTTGCGAAGTGGATCATGGAGCATGATGCCGACGCGAGGATTCTTATCGTCACCGATCGTGATGAACTCGATAAACAGATCGAAGGAGTGATGCGTAACGCAGGGGTATTACCTGAGGATGCACCCTCACCACGTATTACCTCAAGAGCAAGATTACTGGAGGCTATTGGCGCAACCACACCCCGATTGCTTTGTGCCCTTGTGCACAAGTTTGACACGACCGACCTGACCGGAGCTCTGCCGCCAGTTAGTGGAAAGTTCTATGTGTTTGTGGACGAATGCCACCGTACCCAGGGCGGCGACATGAATAAACAGATGAAGCGTTGGATGCAGCATGCTATTTTCATTGGCTTTACCGGTACGCCCTTGCTGCGCAACGACAAGCAGACCACCCGTGAGGTATTCGGAACGAACATTCACACCTATAAATTCCATGAGGCAGTTGAGGACGGTGTTGTACTCGACTTGAAATACGAAGCGAGAAAAGTACCCCAGCAACTCACCTCGCAAGCCGCTATTGATAAATGGTTTGATGCGAAGACCAAGCATCTCAACAACTTCCAGAAAGCCGTGGTGCGCAAGGCCTGGGCTAATATGGAGAAGCTGATGAGCGCCGGCGAACGCAAACTACGCATTATTGCCAGCATCATCGAAGATTTTACCCTGAAAAACCGTCTGAACAATAACCGCGGTACAGCAATCCTGGTGGCGGCTTCCATTTATGATGCCTGCCACTATTACCGGTTATTCCTGAATACCGACTTCGGACGCTTTATAGGTATTGTCACCTCATACGAACCTAATCATAATGCAATTTCGAGAGAACCAGCCAACAGTGACGAACGATACAAGTTTGACACATATACGAAATATGTATTGAGACCTGACCAAACCACTGGGAAATATGAGGAGGAGATTAAGAGAAAATTTAAGGAAGAACCAGCCAATTGTAAACTGCTGATCGTAGTGAGTAAGTTGCTCACAGGCTTTGATGCGCCTTCCTGTTCATATATCTACCTGGATAATGAACTGCACGATCATAACCTTTTCCAGGCCATCTGTCGAACAAACCGCCTCGATGGCGAGGATAAGGACTTCGGGTATATCGTAGATTTCAAGGAATTGTTCGGCAATTTGCAACAGGCCATTGCAGTATATACATCTGACGAACTGGATCTGGAAGGAGGTGGCGAAAAAGAGAATAATGTAGAGCTCAAACACTGGTTATTGGTTGCTCGGGAAAAACTAAATGCCGCCCGGGAAGGGCTCAATTATTTATGTGACCCAGTGGCTCAGCCCCGGGAAGTAGAGCAGTTTTTCGATTATTTTTGCGGAGATGCCTCCAATCCGCTTTCACTGAGCGAAACCGAGCCGCTGCGTATTGCATTCTATAAAGCAGTAGTAACTTATGTAAGAGCATACGGTGCTATTTCCCAGTGCATGAGTGAGGCAGGATACAGCGATAGTGAAATTGCAGACATTGAAGAGGAGATTGATTTTTATTCTGAAGTACGTCTTTCTATTAAGCGCTATTCAGGAGAGGAACTTGATGTTAAGCCGTTCGAAGCCGATATGCGTCATCTGATGAATACCTATATCAAGGCAGAACCTGCGGATCCACTGGGTATGGTGGATCAGTATTCGCTTGTCGATCTGATCATCCGCACCGGTATTCACGACGCCATAGCTCAGAAGTTAAATCAAAAAGGCAAACTATCACGTAACGCTATTGCTGAAGGCATCATCAATAACGTAAGGCAGACGATTATTCGCGAGCGCCTTACCGATCCGCGCTTCTACGAAGAAATGTCGAAATTGCTGGATGACCTCATACGGCAGAAACACGAGGAGACTGAAGATTACGAAGCGTTTTTGCGAAACGCCGAAGAGCTTGTAAAAAAGATGGCGCAAGGACAGGACACAGACGACGTTCCCGAAAACTTGCGAGGCAAACCAGAATCCATCGTGATATACAACAACCTTCCTAATATTCTCTCCACCAATGGAGTTAGCAACCAGGATGCAAAAAAACAGACAGTTCATGATGATAAATTAATACAACTTGCATTGGAAATTGATCGTGTAATGCGTGAAAGTGCACCTGCAGGTTGGCGAGGCGATGATATACGCGAGAAGCAGGTCTTGAATGCCTTATTTCCTGTGTTAAATAGGGACCGGGGAGCAACCAAAGCATTGTTCGATCTCCTCAAGAATATGAATGGCTACGAATGAGAGATGTGATTCAACTAGGAGATATCAGTATTGAAGTGGACAGGAAAGCGATAAAAAATGTACACCTGTCGGTACATCCTCCGGATGGAAGAGTGACCCTGTCAGCCCCTTTAAGCACGCGCCTGGAAGTGGCAAGGGCCTATGCGATCACTAAACTTGCCTGGATCAGAAAGCAGCAGGAAAAAATGAAGGAACAACTGCGGGAAACGCCCCGTCGATATGTTCAACGTGAATCACATTACCTCTGGGGAAGAAGATACTTATTGAATGTAGTGCATACAGAAGATAAAGCGCATGTAACGATTGATCATAAGCGCATCACGCTGCATGTGAAAACCGGAAGTAACAGAAACAAACGGGAAGCCGTTATGTATGAGTGGCAAAAATCATTGTTGCACGATTATATCCAGGAGATAATTCCCAAATGGGAGAAAATGCTAGGAGTAAAGGTGAACGCTTACTATGTGCAGCGAATGAAAACAAAATGGGGGAGCTGCAATCATCGTTCGGGCACTATCCGATTAAATACAGAACTGGTTAAAAAGCCAAAAGACCTTGTGGAATATGTGATCGTTCATGAAATGGCCCATTTGCTTTTTCCAAATCATGGCGAACATTATGTGGCACTGATGAACCGTTTTTATCCACGCTGGCGTGAAGCCAGAATGGAACTTAATGAGCTGCCGCTGAGCCACGTGGAATGGAAGATGCCGTAAAATTGTCAATTCTCTGATCACGCTACAACGTCTAAATAAATAAACAAGATCCTATTAAGCCCCCAACACCCATTGTAACACCTGGGTTCCTATTTCCGTCTGCCACTTACTGATATCGGTAATCACCTTTATACCCATCACAGAACATTCTTTATCACTTAGTTGATGATGCTTATCATAGTAGATCCCTTTTTTAATGCCAAAATTCCCCGGATAAACCAACGCCACTTTTTGAGCATCATAAAATTCATGATACACATACAATTGTCTTAAGTCATCCGGAGATGGATTACTACCATTCAGATTCTTCCATTTTGTATCGAGTACAACACATTTATCCTGCTCTGGCCCATATTTGAAAACTATATCGGCCTTTATGCTCGACCGATAACCTGCCGCCGGTTTCCAAAAGTATTTTGATGCCTGCGCTATCACCCTATAGTCGGATAGTTGTTTTCTCAGATATGCCCGGATGCTGACGAAAACAAAACGTTCCCAAAGCATATTCATATCAAACATTAACGCCAGTACATGATTTTTCCCTGTCCTGACATCAGGATGATAGTTTAACAGTAATAAGCGCGCGATCTCGATAGCCTTCCGGTAATGTTCAGTTTTCCTGTTAAAGATTATTTTTTCGAACATTGCCTCAGTTACTCTGATGTCCGACTGTTCAGGAAAATGGAGTAGGAGGGAGCCCATTCTGCTGGTTAATGCGGTATTGGAGTTTAGCTGTTGTAGTAAAAGGATGGCTTTGTAAAGAATCTGGTGCAATGGATGCTGAACGTCGTATACTGTATGCCTCGTGAAAAATCGCTCTTTTCTTATCAGGTTCTTTTGAATCTGTTCACCAAACAGCAGGTTGCCCTTAAGAGAATTACAATTGCCATCTGCCTTTTTATATTTTTTTACCAGACCCAGATGTACTAAATGCTCTACTTCCTTAATGAATAATTCAAAATATAAGTCAAGTATTGAATTATGCTTGACGTTTAAAGTACTACTGCTGGGCGCTTCCACGTCAAACACGCCAACGGAGCGCAGCATGCCTATGAGCGCTTCACGCCATGCTGCTTTACTGTCTGTATGATCGGCCTTAGGTAGTACTTCTATGGTAGTTTTGCCTATCTGAATAACTCCAACATACTCACAGAACTTTACACAATTGTTGCCAAGGGAGAAATAAGGCACACCATTTTCTCCATGAAAATCCTGAAGTGCCTCTAATAAAGTCCTGTCATTATGTAGTTTCAGCGTGTCATGTTCAAAGACAGTGAGAATATTTTGCTTAGCAGTGGTCAAAGTTACTTTTATTTAAATAAGAGTTCTATGGCTTTTTCAAAGTTCATAGAGACTGGCTGGCCGTCAATCTCAAGCGTATAATTTACCGGTTGGGTATAATCAACTATTTCGTAGATGATTTTACCCTCTAATACAGAGCTGTCATAGTTATTAAAGCGGGCAAACACAGTATTCCCGCCTGTATGCTTCGCTCTGACAAATCCTTCTCCGAGTACTAAACCGATCTTACCATAGTCGCCGTAGAAGTACTCCTGCAGTAACGGAATAATCTTGTTTTGGAAAGCTTCAGTAAGTTTTTCAATTGAATTAACCTGCATGAAAAAGCTATGTCCTATTAAATGATCTCTGTTTAATAAAACTTCTATACGGGTATTGATCTTATTCAGTAACGATTCAAGTTCGATACCGTTAAGTATACCCCTCTGATCTCTTAACAGCCCCTCTTTGGTGATTAAGGATCCTTGAGGGGCAATTTCATGGAAAACAAACCTTCTCCTTAGAGCTGCGTCAAGGGCTTCTACGCTGCGGTCTGCGGTGTTCATAGTACCTATTATATACAAGTTGGAAGGAACACCAAATACGTCT
This sequence comes from Chitinophaga filiformis, assembly GCF_900102545.1. Lineage (GTDB taxonomy): Bacteria > Bacteroidota > Bacteroidia > Chitinophagales > Chitinophagaceae > Chitinophaga > Chitinophaga filiformis. The sequence goes on from NZ_FNBN01000003.1 coordinate 237,454, forward strand.
TTACTATACGGTAAAGTAACATAGAGTTGCTCTTCTTTACCCAGACGCTTGTTGTCTTCAATTAAAGTGATCAGCTCTCCAAATATCTGTGACATATTGCCACGGTTGATTTCATCTATAATTAACACAAAATTCCCATCTACGGACTCCACTGCCTGATTATACTTGTATTTTTGTTTAACATATTCTCCCAGTGCTTTTGTATAGGATGCCCAGTCTGATGCTTCTCCGGTTTTTAGATATTGCTCAAGCACTTCTTTTTTTATTACCCCTTCATATGCCTTCTCCGTATTTGCGTGAAACTTTATGTTATTATTGGAGTTTTTATAAATAGTGAACTCTTTGGCGCGTACCAGGGTTTCTAAGATCAGTTTATTGCCATCCGCGTGATCGATTTCGTTCAATAGCTGTTTATAGACAGCTTCAAAATTACTGTTCTTGATTTCTTTTTTCTGTGCGTCCAGACAGAGCTTTTTAAATATACCATTTTGAATTTCGTAAATAACATGATTATTGTCTGTGGTAGCAGGTTTTATTCCTTCAATAAAATCCTCATAGCTCATACTTTGATGGAAGGTAGTGAATATGATCCTCTCTTCCGATACTCTCTTTTGGAATTGAGTTTGAACAGCAGTTCTGTCAGCCCAGTTTAAATTTTGTTCTGCTTCTTCTCCTATTATCCGCAAGGCTTTTTCAATAGTACTATATGTTTTTCCTGTTCCCGGTGGACCAAAGAGTATTTGATTCAGAGGGTGTTTGGAGCGAGGTTGACTAACGGCTTCTCCCGATTTCATTTGCATAATACTCCTGATTTGATTTCCGACATTGTCTTCAAGGTATAACAAGGCTTCTTTTATTTTATCAATTAGATCGTCATCCGTCGGATCGATACCTTCTTTATATCCAATACTTTTGGCCTTTCCCCACTGTATCCATTCACATTTTTCTGGAAGATCACCAAACCTCTTTCCAAATTCTGAAAAGTAATTTTGTTGGTCGGGACCTTCAAAATGAATGTCCACAAAATAAAAATTGCTTTTCTTATCTCTGGTCAGGGTAGACACTTCAAAATGAGCTGAGAAATTACCTATTATGCCCTCAGCGTCGCCTATCCAGGTGTACTTTTCTTTTATCCTATCTGCTTTTTTTCCGAAGGTAAACTTGCTGAGAATAGATTCGTCTCGGGCCATACTTGCTTTTAGCTCCTCTATAACAGTACTAAAAGACTGTTCTTTTTTATCTAACATTCTATAAAATATATCCTGTGCTAAGATCTTATGATTTGTATCCGGATAAGCAGTACCTGGAAGTAGGCTGCGGAGCATCTCCAACAGCTCATCGTCTGTCTTCACATATTTCTCAATAAAATCGTCCACCAATTTAAGATAGTGCGGATACTTTTTACCTGCTTGTGCGGGCTTCTCATTTAATAATTTGCAATATTTACTATAAAAGGAATCTTTATAAAGACTGTAAATGTCGGGATTATAGAAAGTAAGAAAAGTAGCAATTGTGCGCTCATCATGATGATGTTTAAGCGTTCCCCCTGCCAAACGATAGATATTATCAACCGCTTTCTGAAAAGCAACGATCCTCGTCTCCAAATCAACTGATTCGTCAAAGAGGATTCTAAAGGCTTGGGCATATTCCTCAGGACTTTCTTTGGCCAGTTTATTTTTTACATCTATACCACTGTAGAAAATTAAATTGCCGTAATCTATGGCCAATATTTCTGCACCAAAATCTGGTGTATCTAATCTGGGTCTTCCTTTGTATTTAGCCAGCAATTCCCAGTTATAAATTTCCTCTTTAAGGGCTGTTTCCACCAGGTACTGTTTATAATCTTCAACAAGCTGTTGAACAGGTCCTGTTTTGTCCGACCGGATCTCAAAATCCGGACTTAATTTAGTCAGGTATTTCTGCGCCATCAGTGTATTTAGCTCGCCATGCTCCAATGGCCGCCCATTAGCAAACTTGTTCGCAATTGAAACAATATATTTAGGCGGATAGCTTTTGTTGTTATAGATTAGTTCATGGACTTTTGAATCTACTGAGGCATCTTTTAAACCGTTTGTGTCAATATCGGCTATTGCCATCAATATATGATCTTTAGTGATGTTGGTAGGGATCATCTTCGTTGGGGATGTTTTCGGATTATAAATTCTTAGAAACAGTAAACAAGCTGGCAATATAAGACTTTTCGGCATTTTGATTGCTCATGCCGGACATATCCTGAAAATCCGGTTTGTACTTCAGCCATTCTCCTTCGTATTTCTGATAGAGGGTGAAGATATGTATCAAATGATATTGGAAACCCGGGATACTGAAGAAGCCAGCTATTTATGGCATTTTGAAAAACAACGGGCACTTTTACCTGCCTTTTTAAAAGAATTGGACCGGCAACTGGATATCATCAGAAATCAGGGTCGACACGTCTTCATCACTTCTGCTCCTGAAAATTTCAACCGCGTTGTCCATGACTACAGTAATGAACAGAAAGGGTTCATTACCTGGAAATATATGTTGGAAGAGCGTCTGATATGATAATTAGCCATTTAAAACAACATTCCCCTTCTTTGTGGCTACAATAGGCTTATCTTACATTTAATCATTTCTTGTTGACTACCTTGAATTGAAGCTCCATTACACAATGCATACGGAAGAAAATGCGACATTACTTAAGACGCATTATTCCATTTCAAGAAGCGTTACATGCGCGGCAACTGCCCTCCATTTCCCTTCTCTTTTTACATACACATCCTGGTAGCAATTTTTCCCTTTTACATCTTTACCATCTATCTTCATTATAAATGTTGTATACGCTGTAATCAATCCAACATCAGGGGTTAACAATTTGACATCCACATTATCAATTTTTACCGCGACCGTTTCCTGCTTATCCAGGTTAGCTATAATATCATGTTTAGACATTTTGGTTCCTTTAGGAGATATCAAAACAAAATCATCCGCAAAGATCCTATTCAGTGTGGCAGCGTCTTTCTTTGGATACGAGTTAAGCCAGTCCTGATTGATGCTGGTTAGCTCTTCAACGTCCGTTCTGGTCTGTGAAAATGTGTGCTGAATAGGTAATGCCAGCAAAATTGAAAGTAGGAGCCTGACCATATTACTGATTATTGGGAGATGGTAATTATAGTTGTCAAGATTAACTATTGGAAGTTAAATAATTTTTTTAGACGATTCCTGGGAATCCACCTGACAATATCTCTGTAGAAGATTGTGACCCAAGATACATTGAGCAAGTTAAGCCAGCTTGTCCCTACTTTTACTTTTTCTTACAATTTCGGAATCCAATTCCGAAATTGTAAGAAATTGGATATATGAAATTGTAAGTAATTGATTATTATTTTATTATTGCTAATTAAACAGGCGCAATGTCGGCCTCCCTTCTTCCGCCAACCCCTTCCATAATCCACTTTTTCCTTTGAAATTGTCCCGACTTAAGTCCAACTCAAGTCCTATTCATATTCGACTGAAGTTCTATTCTATAAGCTCATTAAAGGCTGATTATAAGGTCATTACAATAGCCCAATAGGATATATAAGTGTACCTCTTATACCATTATAATGCCCTTAAGAAATAAAATCTCAATCGAACAAAGAAGCCTAACTATCAGTTGATTAACCCCACTTTTTCCGTAAATTGAATAAAATCTATTGCCTGTTATGGCCCAAAACTTCAACATCCTTACTCAAGGTCTCTCCGGCCATGTCGGAGACCTGATCTATTACGAGCGTAACGGCAAACAATTCTGCCGTAAAATGCCTCAATATGGCCCGGACAGCATGTCCGCCGCCAGTAAACAAAGCAGCCGCGAATTCGCAAAGGCCAGCAAGGCCGCGAAATCGATCCGTGCTGCCCTGAACGGTATCTGGCAGCCGGCGAAGGACGAAACGACCGTATACAGGCTAAATAAGGCCGTTTATGCGGCGCTGAGAGAAGACACCCAGCCAAGAGGCAAACGTGTATTCAGCCCTGCTGCCTTGCATCAACACCTGAAAGATTTCCGCTATAATAAGAAAGCTGTCATGACCATCGGGGGTATAGACACGGTACGCCAGGAAAACGGTAGCATTGAGATAAAACTCCCGAAGAACTGGCAACACTGGCTGAAACCACCCAAAGACGCCCGTTATATTCAGCTCCAGGCCGTAGCGCTGGATATGGACCTTGAGCAGCATACCTGCCTCGGAAGTACCACAGCTGCCAGCTGCGTGCCACTGGGAGAAAAACAACACACCCTGTTGCTGCCCGCTAAACCGGTCAGGGTCACCGCTACGATCGTCCTTTTACAGATTCGCTTTCTGCATACGAACGCCGGTATTCAGCCCGCCGGTACAACAAGCAGTGAGCAAGCATTTGTGACAGCAGTATTGGCCCCGGTATTACCATTGATGGAAAAGACAAAAGGGCCAGTCAAAACATCCAGGATTGCGAAGCGAAGCCGTTCCGCAGCCGAGATGTTGGATAGCAAGCCACAGGAAAAGACAATGCCTTCGCATAAAGAACAAACAAAGTTTGCCATCAGGGAAAGATTCATTCAGGGAGGACTGATCCCTCTGCCGGATATACCGGAAGGATGAAACATAAGACTGATTTAATCACAATCCAATAAGAAAGTCTGCACAAACAATAAGCTAAAAAGCCTGGAAACTAGTCCCAGGCCTTTGGTATGCTTTCCTATTGCCGTACAAATTCCTTCACCAACACCATCGTACAATTCGTCGTCGAACGATGCCTGATCGCTTTCACGGGCTGATACTCCGGATCGGTATAACAAGCCAATGCCGCCTCCTCCGACGGAAACCTGATAATAGCATTCATGCTTTTGGCTACGCCTTCTACAGCGATTGCATTTAGATCCGAAGCCACTACTTCAGCACCATACTTCTGCAGTAATTTATACACAGGAGCAGCATAATTCGCATACTCCTCCATATCAATGATGTCATAACTATTGATATAATAAACCGCCATTTACGAAAAGATTATAGGTTAAAAAATATATTCCGGCGGAGTAATGCCTTTGCAACGCAAATAAGTTGTTGCCTGCCCTCTGTGATGCGTAATATGATCCACGACACCAAAGAATCCAACGATAGATTCTTCATCCTTCGCCATCTTATCCACTGTATTTTCAAGTACTACGAAAGCCTCTTCAAGCCATGCAATGGTTGCATCTTTGTCCGCAGTTACTGCCGGTGGCTCCCAGGCCACATCCTCTTTTTGGATCAGTGTTCCTTTGAACCAGTAGATCCCGTAACCAATATGATGCATCAGTTCCCGGAAACTCCAAACGTCTGCTGTTGGCTTAAAATCATAATGTGCGGATGGCATTCCGTTAGCCACTGCCAGGGTGTAAGTTTTTGAATTTTCCAGCTTGGCCAGTAATTGCTTTTTCATACAATGTTTATTTTGATGAAACAAAGCTAAAAAGCTCGTCTGGCGTTGACTTAAGACATCTTGCTGTTTTTAGGTCCGTAGTTGAGAGGGAGCCTTTCCATATATGTTTTTATACGACGCAGAGAAATGCTCCAGGCTATTGAACCCACAGGAGAAAGCAATATCAGTGATAGGCAGATGGGTATTCCTGATTAACAAAGTAGCTTGGGTCAGCCTTACCTTTAATAGATATGTATAAGGCGTAACGCCTGTTAACTGTTTAAATAAACGGCTGAAATGAAAGGGACTTAAATGACCTATACCTGCCAGTTCAGTTAATGAAATATCATCGGTAAAACGGTCATTAATATAATACTTCACCGATTCAATGATCGGAAGATAAAACTTCTTCTGTTTATAGCTCAGCAGAGGATGTTCTTGCGGAGCGCCAGCTGATATCACCATTAATAGAAGATTAGCAACAAGCTGCTCTATAAACAATGAATCATGACGTGATTTCGCAAGTTCACAAAAGATGATATGATGCAGATGCTCCGTTTGCGGCGTCGCCTTTATTAAGACCGACTGTATATCCGGATTATTAAAAAACCAGGAAAACTCATTAGTCTGTCCCTTGAATGACTCCAGATGCTCAGCAGGCAATGAAAAGATAGTACACTCATCAGGAAGATCGTGTACATGTCCCACTCTGTGCTCATACCCCTGCTTACAGACCAGGAATAATCCATGGTGAGCATCAAGGTCATCTCTAAACACTTTAAACTCGAAATTCCCCTTGCGTACATAAGCAATAGAGAAAGTTTCCTGTGATTCAGTTTTTGACACCGTACACTCCGTACATCTGCATAAAAAGTTATGCACCGTACACAATTGTGACTCGTAAAGTGTGGTAATATCTGCCTGCATAGCCTTGTAAATATATGACAAAGTAAAGCGGCATGAGTGACAACAGTATGTCAGCAGGAAAAGTACCAGGCTGATGCTTCCAATGTCATTTTGATAGATCTAAGCTGCAAGTGTACTAATACGATCCGTCCTCCCGTCGTTTAAACCAAAAATCAACGTATGTAAATGCAAAATTAACATATTGTTTCTACCATAAATCAGCATAAACAAACAGGCCTGAGCACAGTATTTCCACTGCTCAGGCCTGGTAAAATAATCTTACACGGCTGAATCATCCAGCGCATTGAACACTAGAACCTGAAAACAAAATTAGCCGACAGTCTTCTTGGCATCTGTTTCTCCAATGTCGTCCATCCGCCGAAATACTCCTTATCAGCCAGGTTATCTACTTTCACACCAATACGGTATTTACTCGCATTATAAAACACCGAAGCATTGAGCACAGTATAAGAAGGCAGCGTAAATAAACCCGTTCTGGCATCATTGGTAATAACATTATCACTCGCATAGTTACCGCCAAATCCAAGCCCTAATCCCTTAGCAACACCCTTCGTAATAGTATAGCTGATCCACGCATTCGCGAGATTAGCCGGGCCTGCGGAAGTCGGTCTTCTGCCTTTTAAAGCGTCAATAGCCTGCACCGCCTTGCTGTCATTATAACTATATCCGGCTACAATGTTCAGGCCCGGCAGGGGGTTGGCTATCACATCCAGTTCGATACCTTTACTTTTCTGGGTACCATCCTGAACGGTAACATTATAACTCTGTCCGTCGCGTACAACGGTTTCACCACGTGTGATATTCTTTACAAGCAGGTCGTAGTAGCTGGCAGTCGCAGTCAGCCTATGATTGAACATATCGAGTTTCACACCACCTTCCCACTGGTTAGCCTGTTGTGGCTTGAAAATATTGGTATAATCATCCAGTACCTTTGTACCCGGAGCAACGTTGCGGAAACCATTCATATAGTTACCAAACACACTTACCTGGTCTTTTACGATCTGGTATACCAACCCGAATTTCGGAGATACCGCTGTCTGTCCATATTTACCGCTGATTACACCAGTAGCATAGTTTTTACTTCCTTTGCTTTCGAAACGGTCAATACGTACACTCGCCATTACACTCAACGCATCTGTGAAGTTGAACACATCTGAAACATACGCACTATACACCTGGTTGCTGTTACCATCCTTGGTTCCGCCAAGACCGGCCAGTTTCGCATCTACCGCTGCTTTGGTGAGCATGGCATAACGTGGATCATTGTTGCGGGTAACGTTTACATAGTCGAACAGTGCATAAGCGCTGTTATCATTCACTGCGCTTACATCCGCGAAATCAAGACCGAATACCACCCTGTTACGCATACTGCCAAGCCTGAAATCTCCTATGAAATTTTGCTGGATGTCAGTGGTAGTAGTGGTAGAGTTCTGATAGTAAACGAAGCGGCTGATCAATGAGTCGTTAGCTGCTATCGGTCCCGTAGGACTTCCATCCAGGAACATCACATAGGAATAGTTGCCGTCGCTTTTACGAACACTTCTTGACAGATTAGTCTGAGATATCCATTGATCAGAGATCTTGTAAGTAGCCTGTCCGTATAAATTGATGGTAGGCGTTTTGTAAGTAATATCATTGCTGGTGTAAGACCTGTCAAAGTCCATGTTTAACTCAGCAGGCGTGTGCGCTATTAATGGACGGCTCCTGTTCATGAATACCATCAGCGCATTGGTGCTCTGTGCGGTATAAAATTCAGCGTTGATCAGGAATGATAACCTGTCGTTCGCTTTCACAGAAAGACTGGGCGCTAAAAAGAATGACTTTTTAAATCCTGCATCCTGGAAACTTCCCTCACTGTGATAAGCCGCATTTACACGCAATAATGCAGTTTTATCAGCATTCAATGGTGCATTCACATCGGCAGTAAAGCGGCTCAGGCCAAACCCACCGGCAGTATAACTTACTTCTCCTCCAAAATGATCGTATGGTTTTTTAGTAACGATATTCAGTAAGCCGCCGAAAGAAATAAAGCTGCTACCAAATAAAGTACCTGATGGTCCTTTGATAGATTCAATCCTCTCTACATTCGCAGGGTCGATACCTCCGTTAGTCAGACCGGGAATACCATTGATCATGGTAGGTTGTACACTGAATCCACGCATAGAGAAATAGCCAGCGCCATCATTAGGACGGCCGGTAGATGACCAGAGTCTGTTCACACCTGGTGTGTTCTTTAACGCATCGTCAAAATTAACAACCACCTGTTCCTGCATCAGTTCTTTCGACACCACATTATACACCTGCGGATTCTCCAGGTTCTTCAACGGCAGGCGTGCTACATACTCAGACTCCTTTTTAGCAAACTTGCTGCGGCCGGTATTCACAACAACTTCCTGCAGCTGCATATCAGACAATGATAAGGAAATGGCTACCTGAACAGTATTATCACTTGTTACTGTTACAGTTTCTTCTTTGGAACCGTATCCAACCAGTGTTACCAGCAAAGTGTAAGTACCTGGTTTCACATTACTCAAAACGAAAGCACCATTTTCATCTGTAAGAGTAGTTTTCTTCGTGGTTTTGAGTCTTACCGTAACCTGATCAGCAGGTTTACCATCAGTAGTCGTAACCGTTCCTCTGATAATTCCATTCCCGTCTGAATCATTGTCATTGGCAGAAAGCACGCAGGGGCAAAGTATCATCAGCGTCAAAAGCAGCAATAGAAAAGATTTCATATAGTGTTGATTTGGGCCGCCAAATTGCTGCATTCTATTTTTATTTATTTTAACATTCGGGAATAACTTTTACGCTATCGGGAAAAATAGTTGTTTATCTTATCTTGCAGTTAAATAAATTATGTTTTTTCATTTCAGAAATAAATTTCCGCAACTAGATGCCTTCTGGGATAAATACCTCCCATTCCAGAAGCGTTTGGAGGTTCCAGCAAAGACTATTTTGCTGGAAGAGGGAAAGGTTTCCCAGCACTACATTTTCATAGAAAAAGGTTGTGTACGTTTATTCTTTAACAACAATGGTGAAGAGAAAACAGTACAGTTCTTTTTCGAAGAAGAGGGATTAGCCTCTTTTGATAGCTTCGTTAATAATGTTCCCAGTCAGTGTTCTATCGAGACGATCGAACCGTCTGTTGTTTACATGCTGCCCAGGCAATATGCTATTCAAATGATAGAGGAGTTAATGATAGAGAAGGGCTTTGCTCAGATGATGTTGCAGATGTTTGCGCTGCGGCAGACGCACTATATCAATGAATTTATCTCCTTTATTCGTGATACTCCCGAGCAGCGTTATCAAAATCTGCTAAAGGAACGTCCGCATATTATACAGCGGGTGCCACAGCATTATATTGCTACTTATCTGGGTATAACTACTGTACACCTGAGCCGTATTAAAAGTAAAATAGCGAAGGGGAAAACACATTTCTAAAAAGGCCTCGGTAGTCAATACGAAGGCCTTTTTAAATGAGATATATCGATCAGATTATTACAGTGTCTTCGGCGTATATACCTTTAAAACACCATCATCCTCGCTGCTTACGATCAACAGGCTTTTTCCTGTAGGACTGTCTTTAGCAGCCACAAACAGTACTCCTTCCGGAGCATCGCCTGATTTCAGTATCTGAAGGAAACTCGGTGCATTAGGTATAGATACATCATAAACGGCTACAGCGTCTGCGCGTTCCATGCCAATGAATGCAATGTTTTTATTACCTACCTGTCCCAGCGCGACACCCTCCGCCTCTACACCTTTATCGTCACTGCGGGCATCGTCATAGTAACCTGCAGCATTGGCCTTTACCTCTAATTCATTCTTGCTGTCATAGATGAGAGAACCATTACTACCATTCCAAACGCTGAATGAACGTGCGCCAAAAGAGTAAAGCGTCTCATAAAGACCGTCTCCATCAGCATCGCCCAAAGTCTTGGTGATGTTCAGACGACCGAGTTTTGCGTCGACCTTTAGCTCTGCAGCATTAGGGAAAGCAGTCGGATCCAGGGCAATATTCTTGATACGGTCAGCTTCTTTAAAAGCGTCATATTCACGTACGTCACCTTCATTTACGGTAAAGAGGTAAGGGATCGCACCTGTTTGCAGTACGGCAATAGCATCAGGCTGATACATGCCTTTAACAGGCCATTTGCCGAAGGTAACGCCATTATCCTTATCAGAGGGATCTATGGCATTGGCATCGGTGTTATAATCTTTAAAACCCAGCGGGAAGATATCTGTAGCAGTTTTTGTAGTCAGATCAATCTTCGCGATAGCATTATTTTCCTGTAAGGTTACCCATGCTGTTTTTGAGTCTGGAGATACAGTTACATATTCAGGTTCCATATCCTGGGCAAAGCTGGCATTAGGACCGAACACACGCAGTCCTTTCTGCATCAGGGCTGTCTGCTGGGAGGCAAAGCTGCTGAAATCAATATTGACAACGCTGTAATTATCTTTCACACTGATCACAGACACAGAACCTAAAGGATCATTAGTATAGGTTGCATTGGGCTCACCTTCATTGGCAGTAAGAATATAGTTACCATCAGGGCTGAAGGTGACCATGTCTGGTAAAGCGCCGGTAGCGATAGTTTTGATTTCCTGGTAATTGCTGGTATTATATACCGTTACTTTACCAGGTTGCTGTTTGTCCAGTGCTTCTATAGCAGCGGCCAGCTTACCGTTGTTTACAGATACGCTGTTTACAGCGCCGCTGTTGGTGGGGATGGAGTCAATCACCTTCATCTTGGTAGGATCGGCCATGTCTACGACATCGATCCTGTTTCTGCCACCATTGTTTACAACAAACAGTCTTTTGGTAGCCGGGTCGTAAGCGCTGATCTCAGCTGCGCCCGCCTCGCCAATATCCAGGGTACCGATTTCTGCAAACGTAGCAGGATCTTCATTAACAGTGGGCTGATCCGGATGGTCGTCCTTAGAGCAGGCGGCAAGCATAGCAAGGATAACAACAGGTAACAGATGTTTTAGTTTCATATGCGTCATATAGGTTTTGAAGTTCGCAAGGGTACTGAACCCATATGAATATATTATTAAGAAAATGTTTCTAAATTATTAACATCTGATCCATCAGAGACTCTTCGGTAATTTAAACCATCTCCCCGGACTTAATAACATATGTTATCGTGCAATTGTACTGCCCATTCTAATTTTGTCCCAACAAAAAAGAGAAAAAAATGAAAGCCGCAGTAATGTATCAGCATGGAGAACTTCCTAAATATGTAGATTTCCCTGAGCCAACCATTCAGCATGATGATGAGTTATTGGTGACCGTAAAAGCAGTTGCTATTAAACACATTGATAAAGGCAGTGCTTCAGGCAGGCATTATTCAAGCGACGCTCCAAAACAAGATGGCCGGGTAGTTGGTGGAGATGGCATCTGCCTGTTGGAAGATGGTACAAGAATATATGGTATAGGTGTCAGCGGGATGTTGGCAGAAAAAGCAACTATCCGCAAGAATTATATAGTGAAAGTGCCGGATTCCCTGGATGACGTCACAGCAGCAGCACTGCCGAATGCTGTTATGGGCGCTGCTATGGGCCTTAAGTTCAAGGCAGATACTCAGCCGGGAGACATAGTATTGATCAACGGTGCGACAGGTTTTACCGGCCGCATTGCTGTTCAGATAGCCAAACACTACGGCGCAAAAAAGGTCATTGTAACCGGTAGAAACCAACAATCGCTGGAAGACCTTTTATCACTCGGTGCAGACGAAATAATTTCCGTATTACAGGATGATGAAAGCTTTAAAAACAGGATTAAAGAAATCCATTCACAGACGCCCATTGATATCGTTATTGACTATCTATGGGGGCACACCGCAGAAATGATATTGGGTTGCCTGAAAGGTAACGGTTCATTTACCAATAGAACAAGGTACGTATCTATCGGTAGTATGGCAGGAGATATCATACAATTATCAGCTGCAAATTTGAGAAGCGTCGATCTGCAGTTAGCAGGATCAGGCATGGGCTCCTGGTCTAAGTCTGAGGTTGGTTTGCTCTTTACGGAGATGTTGCCGGAAATGTTCGAGCTTGCGGCCACAGGTAAACTTAAGGTAGGAGCTACACAGGTAAAGTTGAAAGATATTGCTGAACTATGGGACCTGGATGTTTCTAACGGACAACGCCTGGTGGTAACCATTTAAGTAACCCTCTTTCCCAAGTCTTAATTACTTACAATTATGATAGCAGCACTATTAATTGCCGCGTGGTCATTCATTGTCCTGAGGCTAAGGAAGTCTGGCCTAATGAGGGGAATAAGAGCCTGGTTAATGAAGTCTGTATTCGCGGGAAGAGAAAAATAAGGTTGAACAATAATACAACGCCCCTGACCATTAGGTGAGGGGCTTTATAATTCTTTTGCAGGGTCCCAGAAGAACTTCCTGAAGTTCACCACCTTATCGCCTTTTAATTCCACACCTTCCTTTTCAAGTAATTTCTTTCGGGCTGCAATACCTGCTGGTTCACCTGTCAATTGTCCCTGGCTGTTCACTACACGCTGTGCCGGTACAGGAGGCTTTTCACGGCCGCAGGCGCCCATTGCATGGCCTACCATGCGGGAGTAGTTTCCTTTGCCTAAGGCCTTTGCAATCGCTCCGTAAGAGGTTACACGGCCTTTGGGAACTAATCTGGCAATCTCATAAACGAGTTTGTTGAAATCCGGGTCATTCATCATACTGCATAATTATCGTTATGAAGTTAGAGAATTCTTGTCAGCGTGCCAATATCAATGATAATCCCTGACCAGTATACGCAACCGGCCAGGGATCTGTAATGGTACTGCCCTCGAATTTTGAATATTCACATGACAACTACAATTTTCCCGTCTGCTGAATTACTATCCATTAACCTATGCGCCGCAACAATATCATCAAGCTTAAACGTACAGCTGATATTCAGTTTTATATCACCTGCTTCTACATCACGGATAAACGTCTGCAAATGCTCACTGTTTAACCTGATCTGGCCAGTGCTGTACATCGTAAGACGAACTGTTGCCGGAATATATTCCATAGGCGCGAAATTATTTATTGTCCACTGTTCTGAGAGCATACCGGTCATACAGACTGTTCCTCCCTGTGCAGCACATTGGAGTGAATCTTTTAATGTCGCGGCGCCCACCAGTTCAAGTATTTTATCTATGCCTGCAGGAAACGAAGTTTTAATCCTGGGAGCCAGCTGACCATCATCAATGAATACCTCATCGGCACCATTATCAAGGAGCAGTTGTTCCTTTTCTGGTTTCCTAGTAGTTGCCACTACATACAGCCCGTTCTTTTTCGCCATCTGTGTGGCAAGCATGCCAATAGAAGACGTGCCTCCCCTGATCAGTAAAGTTTCGTTCTTTTTGATATCCAGTGCCAGATGCAGCGAGCCATACACTGTCTGGAACATCTCAGGAATAGCACCAAGTTGTTCCCAGCTCAAATGACTATCGAAAGGAGTAAGAATAGACCGTGGCAGTACGGCATATTCCGCATAACTGCCATCATATGCCCTGCCCATTTCTCCCATGAAGGCAGCTACTTTTTGTCCCTGTGTCAATTCTCCTGCCGGATCATTTTCTACTTCACCTACACATTCAATACCCAATACCCTGGGGAAAACCACGCTTGGCGATAAGCCTTTACGTGTCATTAATTCCGATCTGTTTAATCCAAAAGCCTTTACTTTTACCAGCACCTGTCCTTCCCCCGGAGTAGGTATCTGCCTTTCTTCCAGTGTAAAGTTTTCCGGTCCGCCAGGGCGGTATAATACTGCTGCTTTCATGTATACTTATTTAGATAATTATTTAATGCTGATGAGCGGCAACATAATTGAACATATAACGATAGATCTTCCAGGCCTTTCTCTCTTTACGAAGCACAAAGAAATCCCTGCTCTGCTTTGCCGATGGCTGCCCTGTCAGCAGATCATGGGTAGTAGCGATGGCAGTCGCCTGCACAAATGCATACCGTGTATCCAATACAATGTCTTCTACCGTAAAATCAATATGAAACTTTGTTCTATGGATGTAGTTGCCATTATTCCTGGTCGACAGATCCTGCGTGGTAAAGGTCTTCATACCATCAGCCATAAAGAGCCCATCTGCTGTATAAAAGGCGGATATCAGCGCAATATTCGCTGTGTTTAAGGTATCTGCATATGCAGTCAGTAATTGCTGCACTGACTTTATTTCTTCCTGGAAGCTCATGTCTGTCCTTTTTTGTAGTGCAAAGGTGACATCTTAAAGCAGGATCAGCCAATGACGTATCTTAAGAAATACCCTTAATATAGTTTAAGGGTTGGACCTTTGAGACAGGTCTTTACGGATCTTACTGAGGAATTCAGGGGTGATGCCGAGATAAGAGGCTACCTGTGTATTAGGTAACCTATTGGCGATATGTGGATATTGTTCCAGGAAGGATTGATAACGCTCTTCCGCTGTTGAGCTGATATTCTGCAATACCCTATTTTGGAGGGCGATGAATTTTTGTTCGATAATGATTCTGAAGTTGCGGTCAAATTTATGATGGTTGATATAGAGAGAAAGCAGATCAGGATGTTTGATCTGTAAGATAAGAGATGGTTCTATTGCCTCTATATATAACTGACTGGGTTTTTCAGAATAAAAGCTGGCCAGATCAGTGATCCAGTCATTCTCCGCAGCCAACTGGATATTGTGTTCTTTCCCGTTCTTATCCACTGCGTACATCTTGAAGCAACCGCTTACAACAAATGTAAAGTGACGACATACATCTCCCTGTTGAAGGATAAGCCCACGTCGCTTTATTTTTCGCTCTGTAAAGTGCAAGAATAGCTCTTCACGTTCCTTGCTGTTAAGTGGGAAGTAGTTTTTGAAATAGTTGATTAACTGCTTTACTGATGTATTTTCAGCGCTCAAAATCCAAAGAATAAGGGTTTATTACGAGATTATAAGTAAAGATAATAAAATCAGGCTACTGAAGAGAATATCACACTGACAGTAGTACCGGTGCCCACTTCCGAAACTACTTTTAATTTGATGCCATGATAATCAGCAATACTTTTTACAATGGACAGGCCCAGTCCATAACCTTCCCCATCCGTATTCTTTTTCCTGAAACGGTTGAATATGGTGTCAATATCTGAAGGATCAATTCCAATTCCCGTATCCCTGATAGAAACAGTATAGGAACCATCCACAGTAAGGGTATCACTAATATGAATACCGCCGTCCTGTTTATTATACCGGATAGCATTGTTGATCAGGTTGTAGAATAACTGGAATAGCAGGTCATGATTCATTTTACGCAAGGTAACCAGTGGCTGCAAGACAACAGTCATCCGGATATTTTTATCTTCCAGCCGGTGTGTCAGTTCCTGTATGATCTCGCCGATCATTCTCCCAGGCTGAATAGTATCCTGCCTGGCATACTGATCGTTCTCAATCCTTGATATCAACAACAGTGAATGCACAATCTTTTTCAACCTGTTAAGCGTTTTCATCATCTCCATGATCTTTTCCATTGCTGTTTCATCCAGGTCATTTAACAGCAGTAGATTTTCCATCTTGGTCTGTAAAATACCTATGGGTGTCATCAGCTCGTGAGATGCATTGGAAGTAAACTCTCTTTCCCTGTCAAAGTCTTCCTTTATCCGCTTCATCAGTTCAATCAGAGAATTGTCCAGGTATTTGAAGTCAATGGTTGTAGTGCGGATAGGAGAAGGGATCTCCTTGAATGGAAAGACAGGATTGATCAGCTTTGTCTGGATGATTGTTTGTAATGGTTTAAGGAGTATACGGGTAAAGGAAATGTCCGTAAGCAATGTCAGTATTGTCAGCAGGCCTAATACGTATAAGGCAATCCTTTGTAACGGACCATTATACTGGCTGATAGACGCAATCGTCTTACCGATTTCCAGCTCATACAACTGATCATTGTATTCAAAGGCCTGGTTGAGGATGCGGTACATCACAGTATCGCCCTCTATAATTCTTTGTGCCGTCTGAATAGTATCCGGTGAATAGATATGCTTCGCCCGTTCCAGGGAAATATATTCTTCCCTTAGCAGGGTATAACTGCCATACGTTGAATCTCCCTGCAGATAATAATCAATACCATTGGTCTGGATATTGGTCATTACCTTTTTCGCCTGCTGCTTTAACAGGCGGTTGGTGCTTTGAAAAGCAACCCTGTCAATAAGAACAGGCAACAGTATAATAAAGAGAATAACAGTTGCTATCTTCGACAGGGTAGAGGTAAGCGTAAGTTTGGTAAGCAGCTTCACGATATGGTTATAGTTTAATTTTGTATCCTACTCCTCTGATAGTTTGCAGCCATTCTACTGTTCCGTGCTCGGTCAATTTTTTGCGGATATTTTTTATATGTACATCGATGTAGTTGGAATCATAATCATCGTCTGAAAAGCTTCCCCAGATGTGCTCACTCAGCTGCATACGTGTAAGCGGACGGTTCTTGTTCAGCAACATATAACTCAGCAGATCAAACTCTTTTTTCGACAGGTCAATATCTGCATCTCCATACGATATCATCCGGGTATTTAAGTTGACAGTGAAATCACCCAACGCCACGAGATTACCTTTCAGTCCTGATTTCCTGCGACTGATCGCCTGCATACGCGATTGTAGTTCCAGTAGTGAAAATGGCTTGGGCAGATAATCATCAGCTCCCAGGTCCAAACCCTTTATACGATCTTCCAGTTTACCACGGGCAGTAAGAATGATGTAGGAGGCTTCCGGACAGCTCTTCTTGGCATCCTCCAATACCAGTAATCCGTCTTTATCGGGTAAGCCAAGATCAAGCAGTATAAAATCATAGGGACTTTCCTCCATGAGCTGTCTTGCCTGCTTTGCAGTAAAGGCAAGATCACAAAGGTATCCTGCCTTCACCAGGAAATCTTCCATTTCCAGCGCCATGCCTCTTTCATCTTCAATGATCAGTACTTTCATATCAATTAAAACTGGTAGTAAAAGCTTGCCGTAAAAAATGAATTCGCTTTCCCCGGATCAGATTGGGATTTTTGTCCAAGCAGGGAAAGCTGGTATTCCAACTCTATCATATAGCTGGCCCTGTTGTAAGCCAGGGGCAGTTTCAGATTGTAGGATAACAGATCATAGCTGGTGGTAGCCTGGGTAGTAGTCGTGCTACTTGTTCCGCTTCCAGGAGTGGTGCCGAGAATGGGAGGAAGAATACCCAGTAAACTGTCCCTGAGGCTTTTTTCCTTTATATAGTAAGTATAGAACCGTTGAGTGCCCGCTGTCACATCTATCAAAGGAGTAAGCGTCACGATATCTTTTGAAGTCACACTAAAGAGATTAATCTGTTTACTGATCCCCAGCGTAGAGAAGAAATCATTGGTCTTTCCGAAAGCATAATCCACTCCCAGCGTGGTGGTAAGCCAGCTCTTATGAGTGAGGCCTACTGCTGCTGAATGAGGATTGGCTGCCTGCAGGAAAGGAGAAAGCTTAGGAAAAAAAGTATAGTTATAGCTAAGATCTGCCGACAAACGTTTACTCAGTTTAAATGCAAAACCTGCTCCTGCGCTGTAGGCTGAAACAGTATGATCGTGATCGTTCAATAAACGATAGGCTGTACCAGTCAGTGAGAAGCCCGAACGATGCTGGTATTTAGCTACAGCTGCCACATAGGCCATTCTTTCTGCTGATTTTTGTCCGTAGTAATTCGCATTGTTGGCATAACTGCTTCCAACAGTAAGCGTTGATTTCTCAGTAGTAGATGCACTGTCCTTTTGTAATGTACTATCCGTCTGCGCCCGGCAAAAAATGCTGATCAATAATGTCGGCAGTAATAAGAATATCTGTTTCATGGTTTTTCATTGAATGGCGGTGTTATGGCACACGAACACCTATTTTCTTTATGACAATCTTTGGCTTGATGATTTGCGTTGGTTTTACAGGCGTCACCACCGTTGGAACAGCGATAGGTTTCAGCTGTTTTTTAGCCTTGGGAACCTCTTTAATAACCGGTTCCACTGGCGGCTCCTGCTTTGGTTCTACTGTCTCCGTCTCTACCGGCTTTTTAACAGGAATAGTGTCAGGCAGCGCGGTATATGGGGGTACTACCTTGTAAGTAGGTTGGGGTAGTTTTACACTACCCCAACTATAGAGGGAAATGATTAATAGTATAGCGGTTATTCCTACATGGCGATATAATGCCCCTTTGTTCATATTCACAACAGTATTTTAATAATGTGTTACCTGAGTCCCACTTTCATATTTGCCCCGATATGAGCGGCAGGTTTGATAGATGGCGCCTTCAGGTTATTATGTACAACTCCTGCAACTTTTACGGATGATGGAGCGACAGCTTTTGCATGTGTCTTTACACCAGCGTCTACTGATTTTACAGCTGCTGTTGTACCTACAGTAGCCTGTTTAACGTCAGTGTTGGCAGTTATGGCAACATTTTGTGTGCTTTTAACAGTCGCGCTGCCTGTACTTACAGCAGTCTGTTTGATTTCGCTGTTGACAGCTGTGGCGGCATGCTGCGTGCTTTTAACAGTCGCACTGGTGGTGCTGTTTACCCCGTTCTTTAATGCATCTGCATGTTCAGTGGCAGTAGCAGCAGCAATGTTTGTTTTGCCTTCAGAAGCAATAGCTGTACCGTTTTTAGTATTAATCCCGGTAGATCCATTTGCAGCTCCTTCAGTCCCCATTTTTACATTGCCTGGTTTAATATCAGCCTGGGAAGCAGTCTGCGCAGACGCTGTTCCGTTCACTGAATTAGTCCTGACAGTCGCTGATTGTGTTGTTTTTACAGTGGCATTCTGAGCAAATACAGCACCTGAAAATAAAAAAGCGGCAATGACAAAAAGTGTTGTTTTCATACAATTCCAGTTTTAAATTAGTAATTATTGCTTGTTGATACAAACTTAGAACCCCAACATGAAGAAAAAATGAAAAACGGGTTGTGGGGGAGGAGAGGGAGTGCCAGAAAAATATCTGATACAGGATAAAATAATATTATCGGCAGTAAGGATCCTCTTGTTGTGGCCTGCTATTTGGGGTATCTTTATATATTAACCATCACCGCTATGAATATTCTTACGCAAATATACACACATCTGCTGGACACCCTTGAGGGCGAGAACTGGACTGACGTAAATGTAATGGATAGCCTGAAGGACATAACGGTACAGGAGGCCACGTTGAAAACAAAGGCTTCACCTAACACGATCGCATCCCTGGTAAATCACCTTATCTACTGGAACCGGGTGATGATACAGCGGATAAACGGTATCAAGGTAAATATACCTGATATTAATGGATTCGATGTTCCCAGCTTGACAAGTGAAGTGGAGTGGACAAATTTGAAGAATGAGCTGGTTACATCTACACATGATCTGGCCAACGCGATTAAGAAAGTAGATGAGAGCAGACTAGAGGAACCGATCCTGCCAGATCATTCCTCTACATATAAAAGCCTGCATGGCATGGTGGAGCATTTACATTATCACCTGGGGCAGATAGTGATCCTGAAAAAGCTGATTAAGGCGGGTAATTAATTGTACCGCCTTAATCATTCTCTTCTTCTTTTTCCTTTTCTATTTCTTCCGGATTATCTTTCTCATCGTTTTCTTCTGCTTTCTCGCCAATCTTTCTAATAACAGAAGATATGGGTCCTTTCATATGTTCCTCGGGGTCTGGACCAAGTGTTTCCGGGTCTGGTTGTATGTTGGAATCTTCCTTTTCCTTTTTGATGTCTTTATCTTTTGGATTGTCCTGTATCATAAAAACGTATTTATTATTCTCCCGTAACAAAATCATGCCAATGCATGAGCATAATGCCGGGTTTGGGCAGGCAATCAATACGGGCTGTTTGAATTTTGCAAATGATGGTTTGATGTTCGTAATTGCTATGATGTGGCTCCTGCCTAATTTTGGGTATTATTTAACGTAAACAGATTAATCAATGAAACTAACAGGAAATAAAATTTTAATTACCGGCGGCGCCAGCGGTATTGGGCTGGGGCTTGCAGAAAGATTTCTACAGGAAGGCAATACCGTGTTGATCTGTGGAAGAAGGGAAGCTACTTTGAAAGAGGTGTCAGATAAATATCCATCTATCATTACCAAAGCATGCGATTTATCAACAGAAGCCGGACGGGAAGAGCTGTATAAGTGGGTTGCTACACATCACAGTGACTTGAACGTGCTGGTGAATAATGCCGGTATCCAGAACTGGATGAACATTACAGATGCGGATTTTTATCAGCGTGCAAAGACTGAGATAGTAACGAACATTGAAGCACCGGTGCATTTAACAGCGCTTTTCAGTAACCTGCAATCGTTGAATGCGATCCTCAATGTCACTTCAGGATTATCTTTTGTACCATTGACTAAAGTGCCTGTGTACAGTGCTACCAAGGCATTCTTCCATTCATTCACACGGTCATCACAATACCTGCTCAAAGCAAAAGGTATAGAAGTGATTGAAGTAATACCGCCTGCATTGAATACAGACCTTGGTGGAAAGGGGCTGCATGATGCTGCACCTCCGGTAAGTGATTTTATAGAGGCAGTATTCAAACAGTTAAAGGAAGGCAAAACAGAACTGACTTTTGGCTTCAGTGATGCTATGTCAAAAGCTAATCCTGAAGAGTTGACTAATGCGTTTAACAGGATGAATCCAAGCTGACGAAGCGCAATTGAATGTGAACAAACCCGCTCTGTCAGGAGCGACATGTTCGTAGTGGGGGATGTTGTGTCATATGTATACGTCTTCTCCCGGAAAATGGCGGTATTGCTAAAAGGCGGTGCCGCCATTTCCTTTATACAGCACACTCAGGTATTGATCAGCTTCCCACTGAATTGTTTCAATGTGAAATAGACAATACCAAACATAGTGAAAGAAACTGATACCAATAGCATTCTTTCAAGAGAAGAGATATTCTTTAACATATTGACGATATAGTTTAGCCTTAGTGCGCAATAGCGTTGTTGCTGAATAAAGCACTGTTTGCTGTTATACGATTAATGATTCTGTTGTACTTGTATCTCATCTTGATCATATATTTCCTGAAAGTGTTACCACCTGCTTTAAATAGTTTTTTGTGCGCCAGCCATACCACGAATGCAGTGGAGAAGTAGAAGATACAATAGGCCCTGAGAGAGAGGGCCTTTCCCAAAGCAGTCTTGCTGTTGAAGATGATGGAAAGCCGCTCCGTCTGAAACTCAATATGAGGCGCTTCATCAATAAGGATATCGGTACAGATCTGCTTCAGTAATTTGCACCTGGTAGCGTCTTTCATAGATTGATAGAATATTTGCGCAGTACTTTCCACAACAGTAACTGTCAGCGTCCATATCTCCATATTAGCATTGAAATACCTTACTTTCCTGAAAAGTGTATCTCCGAGATCTGCTTTGATCCTTGGTTTTCCTATTCGGTCGAGGTATATGCCCAGGTTGTTGCCATGTTTCTGTTCTTCCTTTATAAAGAGAGCAGTAGCTTCTATATACGCCGGATCGTTGGTCTGGTTGGCATACCTGGTTACTGCTTTCAGCAGATGCCTGCCGTCTGATGTCTCTCCCAGTTGCCATGCCTGAAGCGAATGTAATATTGCCGAAATTTCCTGTTCAGAAATCTCTGGTTTCAAAGACCAGTCTATACGCTGGCGTTTTGCGTTTTCTTTAAAGTGCAAAATCCACTGATTACTTGTTTTCATGTGTTGTATTTTATCATAGTTAGTACAGGTCGATAATTATGCTTTGTGTTTCAAAGTGTGGCGGCAAAAAAAAAGGCAAAACAATGCCTTCATCAGACTATCAGCATTATGCTTGTCACGATCAAATGAACCGGCCTACTGAAACGTACCAACATTGCAGGTAACATCAGGTCCGGGTGCTGTTCTTAGTACCTTTGAAGGAGAAACTACCGGCAATAGGCAAACAGGGAGATCTCGCAGCTAATTATATCGCTGTTAACAGGTTACAAATGCATGCATGCTGCTGATCTCTACCTGTGTGAAAGTGCTTATAAAGTACTTTGAATAACAAAGTAAGTGAATAATTTTAACATTGAGTGAAATATTTTTGTTTCCCGTTTTACCGCTCATAAAAGCTTGCTTTTAGTACTGCAGATCTTTTTATAAATTGGATTAAACTATCTCTACAACATATGCGTAAACTGTCTATTGTCGCCTGTGCCTTAATATGTACCAGTTCTATGTGTTATGGCCAGGAAAGACCCACCATTGATTTTGAAAAATATGACCCGCCTTCCTCACTGGTAGTACCGGAACATAAACTGACAAGGGCGAAGTTCCCCTTCATAGATGTACACAACCATCAGAATGGCTTATCGTCAGGGAACCTGCGTGACCTTTTGCAGGACATGGATGCCCTGAACATGAAAGTGATGGTGAATCTCAGCGGAGGAAACGGCAGTCGCCTGAAAGCTCAAACAGACAATGTAAAGGATAAGGCGCCTAACCGCTTTATCATTTTTGCAAATATTGATTTCAGCGGTATAGGTGAGGAGGGATGGACGGAGAAAGCCGTGCGTCAGCTAACAGAAGATGTGAAGAATGGTGCAAACGGTCTGAAAGTATTTAAGAACCTCGGACTCAGTGTACGTGATAATAACGGCAAACGCGTAGCTGTTGATGATCCCCGCCTGGATGCTATATGGGATCAGTGTGGTAAACTGAAGATCCCTGTACTGATACACGCTGCCGATCCAAAACAATTCTGGCAGCCTGCAGATTATAACAACGAACGCTGGCTGGAATTGATCACCCATCCGGGCCGTAAGCGTAGTAATACTGACCCAGCACCCTGGGAACAGATTATTGAAGAGGAACACCGTATGTTTAAGAAACATCCGGGTACTACTTTCATAAACGCTCACTTTGGCTGGTATGCGAGCGATTTGACGCATCTATCGCAGCTGATGGAGGAGATACCCAATATGTATGTTGAATTCGGAGCAGTGATTGCTGAAATAGGACGGCAGCCAAGGGCCGCAAGACAGTTTTTTGAGAAGTACCAGAACAGGATCCTTTTCGGTAAAGATTCCTGGCAGCCAGAAGAATACACTACCTATTTCCGTGTGCTCGAAACAGCAGATGAATATTTTCCATATCACAAAAAATACCATGCCTTCTGGCGTATGTATGGTATGGCGCTGCCGGATGATATCCTGAAGAAGGTGTATTATCAGAATGCGTTGAGAATTATTCCGGGGATAGATAGGAGTTTGTTTGAGTAATAGCAAGGGGCTGTCTCATAAATAACTTTTATCCAATTTATTCGGGTACCTAATGGAGAGAATTTCCG
The DNA here is from genome assembly GCF_900102545.1 of Chitinophaga filiformis. GTDB lineage: Bacteria > Bacteroidota > Bacteroidia > Chitinophagales > Chitinophagaceae > Chitinophaga > Chitinophaga filiformis. The sequence goes on from NZ_FNBN01000003.1 coordinate 261,092, forward strand.
TATGAGAAATTCTCAGAGCCATCGAGTTACTTATGAGACAACCCCTTGTTTTATCAGTCATTGTTTGCAACCGGACTTACATAAATGGCTTCCGGAAGATCTGCGAATACATGTTCTGTCACCGCACAAAGCCACATCGGATGGTTCACAGGTTCGCCCATATACGTTTCCATTATATAGTTGCCTCCACCGATAGAATCACGTAAATCGGTAACCAGTTTAAGGGTATCCGATCCCTCAAAAGGTTCGTCACTCATATCTATAAAGCATTCATTGGTATCACCACTGATCCTGTTAAGCATAGTATCTGCACCTTCCACCATTTCCAGTTCGGAAACATCACCCTCCCAACCTGGCAGATCAATGTACCACCTGTTCGAAGGAGATTTGTAAAATCTGAATGTGTGTCTCATATCTCTATATGATTTTAAAAGAGTGCAAAGGTAATGCATCGTTTCGTTCAATACGGTAGTACCGGGTATCTATATTGCGTATTTCCGGTATATGTCAATGTGACAAGGTTAAGACTTGCATCAAACTGCATATAACCAGGATTATCCTCCGATGATCCTCCCATTTGATCGGGAGAATATCGGAAGATAATCCTAATCATATGCAACTTACATGCTGGTTTGATGAATTCTTCTTTACTTCGCAAACGACTCCAACAGCGCCGCCGTTTTTCCCGGTTCAGTGATCATTGCATCATGTCCTGTCGCTAGCGCATAATATTGCCAATCCTTGCTGTTTTTTGTCTTTTCTGCAAAAGGAACTATCGCCGGCAGCATTTTTACCGTACAGGCGATATAGATCAGCGGAAGATGATTGCCGTAAGGATGTTGCAACACCAGTGGCTGTGTAAATGTCCGGAAAGGATGACCCACCAGTCGCGCATTCACCCAGCTGATATCTGTCGGATTGCTTACACCAAATGTCTCTGCAGACCATGCCGGAAGTGTAAGCCCGCTGTCTTTTTCTGCGGCTTTCAGCATAACATCCTGCACCGCTTTAGGCTGAATAGAGAATGCACTTTGCCCGTTCTCCGGCAGTATGGCATCCAGGAATACCAGTTTACTCAGCCGTTCAGGGATCCTGTCGGCAACACCGGCAATTACAGTACCCGCATAGCTGTGACCCACCAGTATCACATTATGCAGATCTTCCATTTCTATCAGGTTGACAATATCAGAGATATGTGTTTCCAGGTTGACCGCAGGACTTAAAATATTCTTATGTTCTCCCAGTCCGCTGAGCGTTGGTGTATACACAATACCGCCATGTTCCCTGAGCTGACTGCTTACACGCTGCCAGCACCAGCCGCCATGCCATGCGCCATGTACCAGCACATATACAGGATGTTTGGAGGAAGAAGATTGTGCGTATATATCCGTCAGGATGAAAACGGATACCAACAGTAGGAATGCCAGTCTGATTGTTCTTATTTTCATAATGTTTATTTTTGATGCAAATTTATCCCGGCCCGTAATGGCCGACAATAACTCACCCGAAAGTGAGCCGTTAAATAAATCTTTATGGCGAGCAAGATTAAGGAGACTTCTACCAATGCATATAACCTGAAAGTATTGGCAGCTTCATGTGAAGTGAATGATATTCTGAAGATGATCAGTCCCAAATGGAAGATGCAGATCCTCTATTGCATCTCACAGGGAGTACGGCAGTTCAGCCGCCTGAAGGAAACCTTTCCTTCATTGTCAGACCAGGTATTGGGAAAAAGGCTGAAAGAGTTGGTGGACGAGGGGTTGGCAGAGAAGACGGTATTGAATGATACCGTTCCTCCACAAGCTATCTATACGCATACTGGAAAAGGAGCAGCCTTGTTGGCTATTATCCTTGATTTACATCTATGGGGAAAACAAGACTGGGGAACTGGTCCAATGGAATTCTGTAAGTCGATGCAACCTACTTCCCTCTGATAAGCCAGCCGCCCAGAGGCGCCGACCGCCATCCCATACTGAAACCGAAGCTACTTAGCGTAAATAAAAAGAGGTTATATCAAATTTACTTTTGATAAACCTCTTTTTGTTGGGATTGTAACAAAAGATGTTACTTTTTTATGTTCAGTACATGTTAGAAGCCATAAGTAACCGATGCACTGAGAATCTGCCCCGTGGAAGTACCTTCTTTCTTTAATTCACCATCTACATAGATCTGCACTTTTAATGATGAAGATGCGTTTACCCCTGTTGCACTAACGGCTGCTGTTGCCACTACTGTGCCTGCCGGAACGGTGATCTCAGGACTGGTCCAGGTAGTACCAGTAAGGCTGGTAGCAGTTGTCTGATTGGAGTCATAAGCGTAAACAGCTACAGAGATATTGGAACCGGTACTGGCTGTTGCCTTGAATATAACTTTATGGGATTTGGATGCCGGTTTGTTATCATCGTCTTTAGAACAGCCAGCAAAAGTGGAGGCTAACATCAATGTGAGCAACGCGTTTCTTAAAAATTTCATACATGCAAAGTTTGGTAAAATGCCTACTCTTTCGGTTAATCAGTTTTCGGCGTCCCTGTTATCGGAAAACAAAGTTATACCTGACCGTTAGGCATGACAATACCCGGAACCCATGATTTATTTCTACCTGTTTCCAGGTATTTCTTTAATTTTACTGACCATGATCCGTTTACTTAACCTGATAGCATTATTCGTAATCATCTCTTTATGTTGTAAAGCCCAGTTGCCTCTTGATCAACAGAGATATTATGATAGCTTAACCACCATATTGCAGAAAACCACCTCCGATAGTGTAAAGGCCAGGGCCAATTACGGACTGATTTATTATTGGGTACCCAGAGATACGGCAAAGGCCAGACAATGCCTGGATGAAGCGCGCAGGTTTAGTAAACAGTATCCCTTCCTGCTGGCTATTTCTTATGCACATGAAGGGTATCTCTATTACAGTGCTGATATAGAAAGAAGTGATGCCGCCTTTGCGAAGGCTGACAGTCTTTTAAACAGCTTTACTACGAAAGAAGCGTATCAGTCAAGAGCCAATGTATGGATAAATCGTGCAGCCATCAGACAGAGGAAAGATGATGACAGGGCCTATATTGATATAATACTGAACAAAGCCATTCCCTATGCACTCAAAGCAGGAGATAGTGCTATTGTAGCATCCCAGTATGTAGGCATAGGTACTGCCTTTATGAACCTGGAAGAATATGACAAAGCAGAACCTTACTTTGACAAGGCCATTGCTATCTTTCAATCGACCCATGCTCAACCTTCAAGATTAGTGGCAGCGTTGAACAGGGCAGGAGAGAATTACACCTATCTGAAGAAATTTGACAAAGCAAAGAAAACAGTCGCCGCTGTAAAAACATTGCTTGCCCCTTATCCAGAATCAGAGCTATATGCGGTACATTATATGGTGGAAGGACTGTGTTACCTGCATGATCAGCAGTATGCACTGGCAGAGACCAGCTTTAATAAGGGAATAGCAGCTGCTAAAGGGCCTAATAAATCTTATGTGATACAGGAGCTCCTATTTTATAAGGTGAAAGCATTACTCGCGAATAAGAAGTATGAACCGGCCAAACAGATCCTTCTTGAGCTTTCCAGGGATGAAGAAGTGATGGAACTGGGCAGCAGCAGATTGGAAGTATACGAAGGACTGGCAGCAAGTTACGCAGGACTGGGACAGATGAAGCCTGCTTATGAGTGGATGAAGGAATCCCGCCGTCTGAGCGACAGCCTGCATGAGAGTGATGTTGCCAACGATATCAATGACCTCGAGATGAAGTATCAGCGTGCAGAAAGCCAGAAAGAGATCATTACGCTGAAAGCAAAAAATGAACAGGCAGCCCTCTCCGCAAGGAACAGCCGTTTATATATTTTACTCCTTGCCTCCACTGCCTTGCTCTTGTTAATAGTAGCCACATTTGCCTTGCTCTACTATCGTAGTAACAGGAAATTACTGGCGCAAAAAGAACTGAATCATCAACAGGAATTGAAGGAAATAGAACAACAACAACGCCTGCAGTTTGGTCAGGCTATTTTACAGGGCGAGGAACAGGAACGCCGCAGGCTGGCCAGAGACCTGCATGATGGCCTTGGAGGAATGCTGGCAGGTGTGAAACTGAACCTTTCAGGTCAGGTGGAGAAGATAACTGCTGAACAGCAGCACGAACTGCGGAAGACAATCACTCAGTTGGATGATTCCGTCACTGAACTGCGTCGCATTGCCCACAATATGATGCCGGCAAACCTGCTGAGGTTTGGGTTGCAGACTGCGTTGAAAGATTTGTGCGAGTCCACGATGACAACTGCTTTGAGTATAGACTTTCAGGCTTATGGCATTGAGCCGTCTATGCCTGAACAGACGCAGATAAACATCTACCGCATTGTACAGGAATTGCTGGCGAATGCTATCCGTCATGCAGATGCCAGTAATATCATCCTGCAATGCAGCCAGGATGGAGATACATTCCTGATCACACAGGAAGACAATGGAAAAGGCTTTGATACATCCATCAATGGGAAGGGAATAGGGCTCAGTAATATCAGGAACAGGGTAGGTTTCCTAAGGGGAACGATGGAGATCAGCTCTGTTATCAATGAAGGAACTACAATAAACATAGAACTACATGTCGGATAATAAGACCACACTCGCCATTGTGGATGATCATCCAATTGTACAGGAGGGATTGCAGAAACTATTGGTGAATGCAGCAGATATCACAATTGTGGGTTGCTTTACCACAGGAACGGACTTCATTCATTTCCTGAAGAAAAATCCGGTAAATGTTGTGCTGCTGGATATCAGTCTGCCGGATGTCAGCGGTATCGATCTTTGCAGGGAAATAAAGAAGTTGTCGCCTGATACCAGTGTACTGGCATTGAGTAATCACAGTGAACGCAGTATGGTGCTGCAGATGTTGCAGAATGGAGCGACAGGATACCTGCTGAAAAATATCTCCGGAGAAGAACTAATAGCTTGTATTAACGAGGCATTGAATGGACAGCTTACTTTCAGTCATGCGGTGAAAGAGATCATGTCCAGGCCATCTTTAAATGAGTTAAAAGACATTCCTAAACTGACAAAAAGGGAAAAGGAGATCTTACAACTCATTGCTGATGGTATGACGACAGCCGATATAGCAGGAACGTTGCATTTAAGCCCGTTGACAGTAGAGACGCATCGTAAAAGCCTGTTGCAGAAATTCGAGGTGAAGAACGTAGCAGCAATGATCAGGGTAGCTATCGAGCAGAAGCTGATACCCTAATTACCATGTTCCGCTCTTTGTTTGACGATCTGCAGGATATTATTCTGGATATCTTCCATGATCCATCCGGCCCACCAGCTGGCGTAAAAATTAAAGGAAGTGGTCAGCTTAAAATGACTATACAGATGCAATCTGTAAGTATTATCATTTAAACGCTCAAGTTCATAAGTACCGTTCAATACATCAAAATAATCGCCGCCCACCACTATATGTTCATCCATAGTAGTCGAGGGTATGTCATATGGATTCGCCTTGATAGTAAAACTCATTTTCCGCTGATGCTCGTAGTCTGTCACTGTTTCATCGAATATCAGGCCTTTATCAAAGATAGCCTTACGGAAGGCGCCTTTGCCTTCAAAGTTCAGCTCTGCTTTTATAGGGCGGGGAAAGCCAAGGAATCTTGTGAACCATCCTTTGTCCTGTGACTCGTTGATTTCTCTTACACGCGTTACATTATTCCAGATCTGTTCTTTGCTGGCATGAATATCTATATGGGTATCTGCCTTGTAACGGCCTGGTATTGTGGCAATGCGTTGTTCGATAGGAGAGATGAATAGAGGTAGCAATAAGATGAACGAAATGTACATCTTCTCATTCTTGTGTTTTTCTATCTTGAAGAATCCAGCTACCTCACCTCCTATGGAAGCAGCTATTAAAAAGACCGGCATGATCATAATCCAGCATGCCCAACCTTCAATGGTAAGCAGTATGGTAACAGCAAAGAAGACGAGGATCGGCAACCATGGCATGCACAGACGGTAGAATCTTGATTTTACATTTTCAATGGGAGAAAGATTGATGGTCAGCGCGCCGATGCCAAAAGGGACGAAGAACAGGAAGGCAAAGCTCATTAGTTTAAAAAGGTCGTTCAGCGTGGCAAGACCAAAAAGGCCGCGGAGAATTAGGGCAAATACAACGGGTATAACAACCGCGAACATGACTTTTTTACTCGGATATTTCATATGTAAGGGAATCTGCTCGTAAATATAGTCAAAGCCGCCATATATCCCCCTCAGAAAAATTTATTTGACCAGGCAACCCTTTCTCTGTAAACTGCATTTATAGAAGTACAAACCCGCTGTTCTCTTGAATATACCGGAACTCATAAAAGAAGCCAAAAAGGGCAGTACGGCTGCTCAACGTTACCTGTTTGACCTGTTGTCGGACAGGATGCTCATGGTATGTCGCCGCTATGTCAGGAATCAGCAGGATGCGGAGGAGCTATTGCTGGACGGCTTTTATAAGTTCTTTAAGTCTCTGCCGGAGCTAAACTATCAGGGAGATGCCGCCCTGCATAGTTGGGCAAAACGGATCATGATCAATGAATGCCTGATGTTTCTGCGGAAGAAGAATGCGTTTGTAGTGGTATCAGAACATGTGGCAGAAACAGTGGCACTGGAAGAAGATGTGTTGAACAACCTATCGGCCGCAGAGATCTTTAATCTTGTCATACAATTGCCCGCAGGTTACAGAGCCGTCTTCAACCTATATGTTATCGAGGGCATGAATCATGGGGAGATAGCCGGACTATTGGGAATATCAGAGGGCACTTCTAAGTCCCAGTTAAGTAAGGCCAAATCATTATTGCAAAAAATGCTTATGCAGCAAAATATTGAGTATGTCAAACGAAAAACACAGTGATAGCTGGATAGGTAAACTAGACGAGCTGGAAAGCTTACCGGGTGAGACGCCGTTTAATAAAGCGGCAGCATGGGACCGTTTGCATCAGCGGATGGACGGAAAAAAGACTAAAAAGAGAGGGATTTTGTACTGGGCAGCTGCTTGCCTGTTCCTTGCTGCTATGGCACTTCTTTTCCTCGAACAGGAACGTAAAGCACCTCCGGCATCATATGTGGAGAATCCGGATAAAAAGAAGGTGCATGAAGTAGTAGTTGATGTAACAGAAACGCCTGTTATCGTGAAAGCCCCGGTAGTACCAGTTGTGGGGGATAGTCCTGCAAGGAAAAAGTCACTTCCCGTAAAGGACAGGAACCCAATCATTATATCGGATGTAGCTACCATACTACCTCCTATCATAAAGGCAATTCCTCAATCTGATACTATGCTGGCAGAGACGACAGCAGTGGCAGCAGCACCTAAGAAAATGAGGGTAGTACACATCAACGATGTAGGTGGTGATGTGATCGGCAATGCCTATGTATATCCTGAACACAAACAATTCAAAATAAGTCTTAGTGGTCCTGCTGGTTTCGCCAGCCAGATAGTGGCCGATAAGACAGATAAAACAGCATCCTCGCCCAAAAATTAAAGCAACATGAAGACGAACATTTACTTTCTGATGCTCTTTATGAGCATCACCGGGATAGCCCATGCCCAGAAAAATCAGCCCTCTGCCAATGAAGACCGGATCTTTGACGTTCCCGCAAATGAGATCAATAAGCGCTTTTTCATCGCCCTCGATAAAGGCGATAAAATGCAGGTAGAACTGGTAGATATGAAGGACCTTGCCCGTGTTGGAAATATCGATTCACTACTAAAGATATTTTTGACTGACCTGACTCCACTGAAAGATTCCTTGTCAGACGAGCTTTCTGTAAAGCGTATCGATTATGTGATGGAACCACCTGCGGCAAAGAAGATCCGTATCAGACAAGGGAGACCTTCCGGCAAAAGTTTCCTCATCCAACAGAACGATGTGGCAGCATTGAAACTGGAACAGGATACCGTTCATTTCATCGGTGTAGTGCCTGTACCTGGTACCAAAACTATCCACCGTTACAGAATTAGTTTCTTCGTAAACCACCTGGAAGATCTTGCCGCTTATGCAGATGGACGTTTACAGGCGCGGTTGGTCAGTCTCCGGGAGAATGTGAATACTAATTGGGTGAGAGGCGATAATGGTATGATGCACATCAAAAAGGATTACACCATTTCGTCAAATGTACCGGCTGGTTCAATCTATGCTCATGGTGACTACCTGGCCTTTACGCCTTCTGCCAATATTCAGAATTACAAAAACTACTTTGTACCATCTTTCAGCCTGGGGGCTACTGTAATAGCCGGAACGATGGGGAGCAAGGGAAGAACGCATGAATTCGGGGCTTACTGGGAACCTAACTTCTTCTTTGGAAAGAATAGTGAAGGCAAAGTGAAAACGTACAGGAATGACTTCCTGACGCTGGTATATGGTACAGGACCTGGGAGGAAGGAAGTGGAAAAGAAAGAACCTTATCTGCAATATGTTTTCTCTCTCAGTTATCTCATTCACCGCAGCGGAGACTATTTCGAAGAACATACCTTTCGGGCTGGTTTAGGACGGATGTCGTTGTTTGAAGGCAAAACCAAGATAGAACCTGTCCTGTACTTTCATGAATTCCTGAAGGGAGTTACACCCGGTGTAAGACTAATACAAAGCTTTTAAGGGCACCGATTTATAGAACTATTTAAGCGGAAACAGAGAATTACGGGAATTCCCGTAATTTTCGCTTATGTATACAAGGAACCTTACCCAACAGCTGGAAATCGACTATGTGATCACCGAAAGATGGCCCTTGCCCCTGCATAAACATACCCATTATGAACTGCTTTATATCATGCGGGGAAAGGGCCAGCATATCATCAACGGACATGGTTATAACTATGAAAAGGGCGACCTGTTCATCCTTGCCCCACAGGATAGTCACTTCTTTATTTTTCAGGAGAAAACTGCTATCTGTTTGGTAAAGTTCCATGAAGATTTCTTCCAGGATTTCCTGCAGGATGCGAGGTTTAAAGCGCTTTTTACACACCTTTCATCTCCTTATCGCAAACTGTCTGCCACAAGCAATAACAAACAACATATTGTACCATTGATGGAACTGATCATTGCTGAACACCGGAAGGAAACCACTTACCAGCAGATCATCATTAAAAATGCATTATCGCTGATCATGGCGCTTACCGTCAAAGATGCCGGCGAGCATACCACCACCGCTAAAGATGATAAAATCCAGTCCGTCCTTAATTATATACATCAGCATATTGCAGATAAACATCTGCTCTCTGTACAGAAGATGGCAGAAACCTTTCATATCAGCAAAAGTTATTTTAACCAGTATTTCAAAAATGCTACCGGCTGTGCCTATAAGAAGTATGTACAGGAATATGCACTAAAACTGATTGCCCAGCAACTCGTAGACCGGAATAAGACCATATCACAGCTGGCGGAAGAATTTGGATATAGCGATGAGAGCCACCTGACCCGGTCATTTAAAGCGTATTTCAAACAGACGCCTTCTGCGTTTAAGAAACAGCAACAGGTGGTCTGACCTGGCTTCATTTTATACAGGATATTCATTGTTTCGTTCAACTTTTCAGCCATGGCATCGTCTCAACTTTGTACAGGATAATTAAAACGTGACGTTATGCACATTGATCATACTACTCTGCGGACAGATCACCTGGAGGAAACAAGAGATTTTTTTATCCGTGTTTTTGACATGGTGGAAGGACCAAGGCCTGCCTCCATTGCAAGGGCTATGCCAGGGTACTGGCTGTATTGGAAAGACGCGCCGCTGGTGCATCTCATACCCAGTTCATTTTATCATGACAGGAGCGGAAAGGCTGCTGCAGAAGCGATTGATCATACTGCTTTTTATATGGAGGATTATGAGGGGTTTAAACAAAGACTGATTGATCTGGGAATAAAGTTCTCATCTATGGACCTGGAGGATATAGGCGAGCGGCGGATGTTTTTAAGGACACCGACGGGGATATTGCTGGAGACGGTGTTTAGGAGTGGATAAGTAATCTATGTTCCCTAAATTTGTACCAAAAGCTCCAAAGAGATCTACGCCATGAGAAAAAACATACTGGACCTTTCCGGCAACAAAGGCCTCCCTTTACCGCTGGACGCGGCCATTTCCTTTAATCCCTTCATTGACTACCTCCGTAAACGGGTAGCTGGAGAGAAAACGGCCAAGGCTGGTATATACAAGAACGCACTTGCACTGTTCGACAAATACAACGCACAGGACCTTGATCTTACGCTTGATAATATTCAGGAATACGAAGAGCTGTTAGAACAGATGTATGTCTGTTTATCCCCTCCATTGGCGGATGAATATGAGGTAGCCTGGGGACTTGGATTTCCCTTCCAGCCAATTATCTGTTATGGCACCACCATGCTGTATGAGTTAATGCAGGAAACAGTAACAGATCAGGATAAGTATGTGGTGACCAAAACACCGGAACAATATCATCAGAGCCGGCTGCAACTGGTATATTCCTTCATATTGCAGCGCCTGTATAATTACCGTATTCCCGTACCGGCAGGACAATACCATGCAGGTGTCAATACAGAAACAGGACTGCTGCAATACTTTGCCGTAAATATCAATACCGATTTCCTGGAAGTAATGCCTGTCGGCCCGCTGCCTACACCTGATTTTACAGAGCTGTCAGTACGCATGGCTGAAGAAGAAGGATATGAAGTGTTTGAAAAGCTGCTGCCCCTGTCAATGTTCAGGTTCAGGGGAATAACGATGGTAACAATATCAGACGTTACTGCTCAGAAGGCTGTTGAGAATATAGAAAGCGTCCGGCTGGCCAGAACGCCGGATAATGATGAGACCAGTTATCATCATGTTATCCAGTCGCTGAAAACGATAGTAGGAAATAAAAAGATTGAGTTTGACCTGTTCCCGTTGGTAACGGTGAATAATGAGCCGGTATACGGATACAGGAAAGGAGGAACAGGCATCCTGTTCGATGTATGGGGAGAACGGCTGTCGCCGGAAGTTTTCCGTAAGCAGGCCAAAGGTTATTTCTCCAATCCGAACTCCTTTTTCTCGAAGGATCTTTTTAGTGCAAAGGATATAGAGATCGGTTTTTTGGACCATTTCCGGAAACTAAAAGTCAGGTCCCTGGCGCTGATGCCAGTGTTTTATAACCGTCAGCCGGTAGGAGTGCTTGCAATGCATACCTGGGAAGACGATACTTTTGATGAAACAGCAGTTTCATTACTGGAGCCTGCACTAGCGGCCATAGGAAGCCTGATGCAGGTCTATATCGACGAATTTAACCTGGAGATAGAAAGCATTATCAAAGAGAAATTTACCTCTATACAACCATCCGTACAGTGGAAATTTAACGAAGTGGCCTGGCACTACCTGTATAACAGGAAGAGAGGGCTACCGGAGAAAGCGGAGACTATCCATTTCAATGAGGTATATCCGTTATATGGTGCTATAGATATCAGGAATTCCACCCTGGAGAGGAATAAAGCGATCATTACCGACCTGGATAATCACCTGAACCTGCTGATGAACACCTTAACAGCGTTACAGCAGGAGCATCACTCCGTGCTTCAGGAAGAGATGATCTATAAGTGCAGTAAATGGAAAGAGGTACTGAAACAGGAACAGCTGAATGGCAGCGATGAAAATAAACTGGTGACCTTCTTCCGGGAGGAGACAACGCCTTACCTGACGCACCTGTCAAAACATAATGGGAATAATGCATCGCTGGCAGATTATATGACAGCGCTGGAAAAGTTCAATAGCAATGTGTATGGCAACAAACATGCGCTGGAGCTATCTATGCAGATGATCAATAATGTAGTCAATAACTACTTCGAATCAGAGAAAGACCAGCTGCAAAATTCATATCCCTGTTATTTTGAAAAGTTCAGGACAGATGGAGTAGAATATGACATCTACATCGGTCAATCCTTTTCTCCTAACCAGCCATTCAACCATTTCCACCTGAAGAACCTGCGCTTATGGCAACTGTCTTCTATGGCGGCAGTAGCACAGCTGACAGCATCTTTAGTGCCGGAAATGCCAATTCCATTAGATACCACACAGCTGATCTTTGTACACAATCATACCATCGATATCAGTTTCAGGGCTGATGAAAGGAAGTTTGATGTGGAAGGGGCCTATAACATCCGGTACCAGATGATCAAAAAGCGGATCGATAAGGTACATATCCATAACTCCGAAGAACGACTTACACAGCCGGGCAAGATCGTCCTGATCTATTTCGATAAAAAGGACATTGAGGACTATCTTCCTTTTATTCACTATCTGCAGGAGAAAGGGACCCTGAATAACGACCTGGAAGAACTGGAACTGGAAGATCTCCAGGGACTGACGGGATTAAGGGCACTGAGAGTAGGCGTTGCCCCGGGAAATTTAAACGGGATGCCGAAAAAAGAACTCGCTAATTAGCCATATGTGGAAAAAAGGCTATTGGATATTGACGCTCTTGTTACTATTTGATAACTAATCAGGCACAGACCTAAAATACGAATTTCCATAAACAGGAATCCCGCAGCACAGAAGCCGCGGGATTCTTTTTATAGAGAGTAGGTTGGTAATTATTTGCGGTAGTGCGCGCGTAACATCCATGCCATTTTCTCATGCGTTTCCATCAGTCCTGTAATGTAGTCACTGGTACCTGCATCTTTATACGTGTTGGTGAATGCGTCAATGTTACCTCTCAGGAACTCTATAATGCTTTCGTGATCTTCCAGTAATTCCTTAATAAAACCAAGGCTGTTATTGTCTCTTTCGCTGTACTCAGTCAGATGGGTGTGTTCCAGGAAGCTTTTCAGCGTACCTGGTGCATAGTGACCGAGAGTACGGATCCTTTCTGCTACGCTGTCCATGATCTCATCCAGTTCCTCGTACTGTGATTCGAAGAATAAATGCATGGAGTGAAAATCGGGTCCTTCTACATTCCAATGTGCGTTACGGGTTTTAGTATAAAGTAAGAACTCGTCAGCCAGTAATTTTACCAGCTGATTAACTACCTGCTGTCTGTTTGCTTCAGTAATACCAATATTCGTATTCATATATCGCTTGTTTAATACTGCGAAGGTAGAACATTCTTCCTTCCATAAATTCTTCCGGCTATAATTAACACATCATTTACAGTAATGTTTACAACTATAAAATCCCGGAAGACTTATCGACACTTATAGCGTAAATAAAACGAAGGGGCATCCCTGTTACCAAAGACGCTTAACAAATCAGCTTTTTGATGATCTCCAACCCCTCTGTCACCCTGCTCATATCCCGTTCCGCTCCCATCGCTATTCTGATATACTCACCTACGCTAACTCCTGGCGCGGCAAAGATAGTTCCCGGCATCACCTCCACACCAGCCTGTAGTAAGGAAGCATACAACACCGCAGATGTAATACCAGCCGGCAGCTTCAACCAGCAATGAAAACCATTCTCATGCCCATACACCTCAAACCCTGAAAGCACCTCCCTCGTCTTCATCTGCCGGTACTTACCTTCCTCACGCTTCCTGAGAATCAGCTTCTCCAGTTCCCCGCTGGTAATAGCAGTCGATACAAACCTGGTAAAGAAAGTAGACGGATTGCTGGAAGTCAGTTTCAGTAACATGATGATTTGCTCCTTGTATTGCTCAGGAGCAGCAATGAATGCTACCTTAACATCAGGCGCAAATGGTTTGGACAGACTGTAAATATACCAGCCCAGATCAGGCGCCAGCTGTGCAAAGTTGGCTGGAGGATTATCATCCAGGAAGCCATAGGCATCATCATCAATAATAATCTGCCCATTCTTACGGGCGATATCGATCAGTTCCAGCCGGCGCTCCAATGGCATCACAACACCCGTAGGGTTATTGACAGTAGGCATAATATAGATACCCCTGACATTGTGTTGTGCACTGGCAGCTTCCAGTGCCGACGGCAACATTCCCTTTTCATCCGTTTTGCAGCCGATCAGCTGTATATTCAACAGCCGGGCAATCGTCAGGAAATTGGAATAGGTAAACTCATCAACCGCAATAGCTGTGCCCTGCAAAGATGCGGCAAGCAGTGCCACGATAATAGCCTGGTGACCAGAGATCGCCATGAATACACGATCTGTACTGATAGCAGGTCCGCTACGGGAGATCCATCCGGCTGCTACATGTCTGTCTTCCTGGTTGCCTGCGGCTGGTTTAACGGTAAACCACTCATTGTAAGTTGTGCAATGGCTGTCTGTAATAGATTTGAATACGGCCTGCTGGTCGGCCAGTACCGGGTAATTTGAACTTAGCGATATCATGGAGCTGAGGATTTGGATCGCCAAAAGTACAACTATTTCTCTTCAGAGATCTTACCCGCCTGTGATGCCAGTAAGGTAATGCCGGAACCCAGTAATGCAATCAGTGCAAAAGACCAGCGCAGACTGGTAGCTTCAGAAATGAAACCAATCATCGGAGGGCCTAGCAGGAAACCCAGGAATCCGACAGTAGATACAGCAGCAATAGCCACACCGGGAGGCATTGTTTTCGACTTGCCTGCCAACGCCAGCACCAATGGTACTACTGATGATACGCCGACACCCACCAGCAGAAATCCAATAGTAGCAGTAATGAGATAGGGGAAACAGATTGCCACCAATAAGCCCGAGGTAGTCAGCATACCGCTGACCTGTAAAACTCTTTTAGTGCCCAGTCTTGTTACAAACCTATCGGCAATGAACCTGCCACCTGCCATAGTGCTCATAAAAGCAATGTATCCCGCAGTAGTGAGGTGTTCGGGTACCTCCACGATCTTCTGAAAATAGATACCACTCCAGTCGAACATGGTACCTTCCGTTACCAGGCTGCAGAAAGCGATCAGCCCCAGTTTAAGGATGCTGCTGTCTGGTTTGGCAAAGATGGGTTGTGAACTATCTGAAACTTCATCTGCAGGCAAAAGGTATCGATAGAAGATCAATACCAATGCCCAGCAGATAATGCAGATGAAGATAAAATGTTGCAACACCGGCAGCTCCATGTTAATAGCGATAGTGCCAAGCCCTACACCGGCAAAACCGGCTAAACTCCACAGACCGTGGAATGAGGCCATAATGGACCTGCCATACAATGCCTCTATTCCAACAGCCTGTGTGTTCATGGATATTTCAAAAACATTGTTCATAAAGCCGAAACAGAACAAGAGGATCACTAACTGCCATATATCTGAAGCTAATCCGATCACAGAAAGCATAAGGGGGAATAACAATCCGGCACTGATCAGTACTTTGCGGCTACCCAGGCGGGTTACCAGCCAGCCGGATACGGGTAGGCTTACCATCAGACCAATGGGCAGGGCAAACAATACGCCGCCCAATGCAGCATTGTTGAGCTGGAAGATAGCCTTGATATCATGGATCCGGCAGGCCCAGCTGGTGTAAGTCAGTCCGGCGATGAAAAAGAAAACGCTTGCAGCAATACGGTGAGACCGCTTGAGGTTAAGATGGACAGTCAGATCTTTCATAAATCGTTACGAGGTTAAGGTCATGAGGCCAATATGCTGCTCCAGTTCATCATAATCCGAGATCTTGATGATGTCGTTGATATGAGCCAGCTTCTTATTGTCAATACCGATAAACTTTATGCCAAGTTGTTGTGTGGCCTGGTAATCCCAGTTGCCATCACCGACATAAATAATATCAGAAAGCTCGGGCGATTCATTATGCCGCTTGTTCATCTTGTTGATGGTATGACCGATAATATCACGCCTTGCAAAAGCATCCTGTGCAAAAGATGCCGCACTGCAATCTTCAATATTGATGCCCGCACACTGCAATTTAAACAAAGCAGATTGTTTCCATCCGCCGGTAGCCAGACCTATCCTCAGATCTTCATTACGGGAAAATGTGCTGATGATCTTACCTGCTTTGGGAATTTCCCGGAAGTGACCGGCGTGTTTCTCATAGGCGGCTTCCAGCAAGTTGCAGAAGCAATCTATGAAGTTCTCGATTTCGGTAACTGTGCACGGACGGTTCCTGCGCTCAAGTGATAACTGGTTTAGAATACCTGAGTCGGTAGTGTTCTCGTAATGCCCGTAATTGGTATTAAAGTCCGAGAAATTGAAAGTAGTAGCAATGGCCTGTGTATAACAGAGATCGTCTATCTCGGTGGTATCAGTCAATGTACCATCTATATCAAAAATAATGTACTTCATAAAAGCAGTTTTAAAACTTGATGACAGATTTCAGGCTGGAAATGTCGTTGTTACGCTGACGTTTGGCAACATTACATCCCAGGTCTGATACAGCATCTTTGAATTCATTAATGCCGTACGCCTTTGTAATGATCTTCTCCAGTCCCAGCACCTGACTGTTGATGAGGTCAACAGCATGTTTAAAGGTGTCTTGTGAATCAATGGAGCCGATGATGGAAATACTGCGGTCGGTGATCTCACGTGGATTAATGGTCTGCTGATTATTACGCAGTCCTATCAGTGCAATCTTTCCGCCATCGGCTACTGCATCGATTGATTTTTCCAGCATGCTGCCTGTAGTGTCTACGATCAGATCATATTGGTGTTTACGAGGTGCAAAATGACCAGACAGGTACCAACCGGAAGTGAGAATATCATTGTTGGAGATTAACTCAGTTCTGTTGGCAGAAGTTTCATAGATAGTACCTGCCTGTATACCGTATTGTTTCAAAGCCAGGTAGAATAGCAGTCCGATTGGACCACCACCCAGTATAGCTACGTTGTAAAAGGGAGTGACCGCCAGTTTCTTCACCGCTGTCAGTACGCAACTGAGTGGTTCAGACATAGCACCCTGTTCAAAAGGTACATCATCACCCAGCGGATAGATAAAACGTTTGGTGGTCTTGAAGTATTTAGTGAATGTACCGTCAATAGAGACGCCTGCTTCGGTGCTCGATTTGAGGAAACAATGATTGCGTAATCCTTTCCTGCAGTTCTCACAATAACCGCAGTAATAGGTAGGGTCGATAATGACACGATCGCCTACATTGAAGTTCTCAACACCTCTGCCTTTTTCAACGATCACACCGGCAGATTCATGGCCGATGATGACTTTCTCCCTTGCATTATATTCTCCGGAGATGATACTGAGGTCTGTACCGCAGATGCCGGTAGCGCGGATCTCTACGATGACTTCATCAGGCAATGTGATAGCGGGTTCTTCCCGTTCTTCCAATTGAATGTTCCAGGGGCCGTGATAAACGATAGCTTGCATGGGTAACAATTTTTAAAGCTGACTGAATAATCTGTCAAGTCTGTCGCAGATCTCCTGTATATCGTCGACAGTGGCAGTGAGAGCGGGTCTTACTTTTACTACATTGCCAAAGCCGTAACGGGAGCCTCTGAGAATGAGTCTCTCTTCTTCGAGCGCTTTGTCAATGATCCTGTTGGTGAGTGGTACATCCGGAGCGCCGTCTTTATCAACGATCTCCAGGCCCCACATATATCCCATTCCTCTTACGTCGCCAATGAAGTGACCATACTTTTCTTTCAGGCCGTTCAGCAGATTGCCGAGTACTACACCGTTATCGCGCACGTTCTGAAGGAATCCTTCGCGGGATACGATCTCCATTGTTTTCTGAGCAGCAGCGAGGGAGAGCAGGTTACCACCGGAAGTATAGGAGTGCTCAAATTTCTCCAGCACCGCAAATTCAGGCCTGTAGAGGATGGCGGCAGTAGGAATGCCTATACCGCCTAATCCTTTCGCAAGCGTGATGATATCTGGTTGCATATCAAAATGTTCACTGGCAAACATGTAACCAGTTCTGCCGATGCCGGTCTGTACTTCGTCAGAGATAAGGACGATGTCCAGTTCATCACAGATCTTTTTGATCCTTTCAAAATACCCGGGAGGCGGCACAATGTTTCCACCGTTACCCAGGATGGGTTCCATGATGATGCAGGATACATTGCCGGAGCCGCCGTATTCTACATAGTCGTAGATCGCTTCCGTACATAAGTAACCGCAATTGGGATACTTAGCAGCATAAGGGCATCTGTAGCAATAGGGCGCAGGCACAATAGCATGTTTGTTAGAGATGGTGTTGGCGAATGACTTTCTTCTGAAAGCATTTCCTGAAATACTGGTGGTGAAAAGAGTTTGTCCGTGATGGGAGAGGGACAGGCTGAGTACTTCATTTTTACCATTGAACTTGTTGGCTATTTTAACAGCACCTTCGTTGGCAGTGGAGCCAATGATATCACGCATCCAGCCATCGGTGATACCTTCAGGAGCATGTTCCAGAATGCTGTGCAGCACATTGGAAGCAAGATCGCCGGTAAATGAGGAGGAAACATGTATCAGGTCTTCTACCTGTTGTTGCAGGATCTCTACCACTTCAGGATGACTGTATCCGAGAGAGAGGTTAAAGGTACCTGACACGGCATCGATGTACTCTTCGTCATGCGAAGTATAAAGGCGTATGCCACTGCCTTTAGTAAACTGAATGTTAACAGACATGGGGGTTGGGTTTTACATAAGAAAAACAAAAAAATGGTGGAATGGCGTAAGATAACGGGTCACATGGACTGAGTTACATAACGAACAAATGTTTCTTGAACTTCCTGCAGGGAATCCGGGTTATACAATTTTTTTTGAGTCGTGGAAATGAAAATGTGTCTAGCTTCATTATCAAAATTCACGATGCCAAAGTAGAATGTATTTGTGAGAATTTATTTTTTTTGTTTAAACTGAATCCTTTATTTTTTATTAAATAGGATTGTAAATTGATGATAGAAGTGAGAGATGAGTGTCGGCTGTAATGCTTTGCTGTCAGTTATTTCAGGACTTCGCTGCATTGATGCTGCATGCAATGGACCTGTTGCATTACTGCATTTATTTTATGGTATAACAGTGTTATAAAATAGCAACTGAAATGATGTTGCGGCCATGTGTTGATAACTCCGTAAAACAGGAATGGCCATCCCGGTTTAATGCGGAACAGCCATTCCTGTATTACTTTCATTTCTCTGTTTATCTGAACAACGTTTAGCGTCGTTATTCAATTACTGTAACCTTCCCTTTGTATACACCTGTGATACGGCGCTCACCAAATTCAAGTACATATGTGAAGGTTTGATATTCCGGCCCCTGTACAAAAGTGAGACTTCCTCCTGTTGGCTTACTGAGGATCTCGCCTGTTCCCGTTACTTCCTGTCCCTCTTTATAGATGACATTCTGGTAAAGTAATGCCACATCAAAATTTTTGTCCCTGTCAAATGCCGCTGAATCGGATGGCATATAGGTATAGGTAACTTTATCTGATAATGTTTCCAGCAGGAACTGAACGGTATGTACCTTGCCGGAGAAGGATGCGGATTGCTTCATATCTGTAAAGGCAACTTCAACACCGCCTGTCCAGTTCTTCCTGATAGCATACTCCGTGCGGAAAAGTGAATCATTGAGTACAAAACCATTACGGGGATTTACACCATCATTACCTCCGTATACGCATCCTGAAAAGTATAAAAATAGTATAGCAGCCGCAAGGCTGAGAGTTGACATCTTCATTAGTTGTAGGTTTCTTGTAGTCTATACCGATAATAACACAAATATATAAATAGTTTCTGATGAGCGGAATAAAAAAAGACTGCCATACGAACAGGCAGTCTTCCTTAAGTAGGAGAATTTTTTCAGTTATAGAGGCACAACGTTCACGGTATCCTTGAACTGGCCTTTGACAGTAAGATTGTCTTTGAAATTCAGCTCATATACAATGTCATAAATCTTCTCTGTCTTCTTAACAGTGATAGAACCACTGATCAGCGAACTGGTATTCAGGCGGTGATCTTCAGCCTCTTTAGTGAAATCGCCATTGGCAAATGGCTGTTTGTAGTAGCCGTAGATATAAGAAAAATTCTTTGCTTTGTCGAAGCCCGCAGCCCCGGATGACTTATAGGTATAAGTCGTATTTGGTACAATCTCAGTAGTGTCGAAAGAAATACCGAAGACAGTAACATTACCGGTATAATTACTATCCTTACCAAATAATGCTTTATCCGTAAAGTTTATTTGCCTTCCAGCTAAATCCTCATGGACGATGTTACAATAAGGAGTCGCCAAAAATTCCCCGTTGTAAGTGAGGCCATTTACAGAAGATTGGTCAGGAGTTTTCTCATCGTCTTTGCTACATGCAGCAAAGAACACAGTTGCAGCCAGCAGGCTGAGTGCTAATTTTTTCATGGTTTGTAAATTGTTTGTATGGGTATAGGTTAAACATCGTCACTATGACGAATAGCATTCGGTTTCCTTTTTAATCAGATTGACAAATACAGTAAAACGGTGATTCTGTGTACGGGCGGAATACAATCACAACAATCCTACTGGGGTTGCGGGCGCAAATATAGTAATATTATTTATAATGCAAATATGTAGGGAGAGATGGATGTCCTGGCGACCGGAAACGATTGCCAGGACGAAAAGTACATGGTTCTATCAGGATTGGCCGTTAAGGGCCGCTTGTAATTCTGCTTCGTTTGTAAGATCAAGCCGCAAAGGGGTAATGGAAACAAAGTCATTCTCCACGGCCCATCGGTCGGTACCTTCCTCTGCAGGCTCCAGGGGAGTAACAGTGAACCAGTAGTGTTTACGGTTCATGGGGTCGGTACCGGGTACGATCTTTCCGTCATACAGGCGTACCGATTGCCGCGTCCACCGGATACCTTTTGGCTGAGGTGGAAAATTGACGTTAAACAGGCTCAATCCGGGCTTTTCGAGCAACAGTTGAAGCACCATTTCTACATAATTCTCAAAAGCCGGAAAATTGGGTTCTGACTTACCCACGGGGGTGCTCAGTGCAATACCTTTAATACCGAGTAGTACAGCCTGCTTGGCAGCAGCCAGCGTACCTGAATGCCACATCCCGTTACCGAGATTGGGCCCCATATTGATGCCCGATAGCACAACATCCGTCTTTGCATACAGGTGAGTACCCAACGCCACACAGTCGGCAGGTGTGCCGTTTACCCTATACGCTTCTATACCTTCAAAGTTAATGGGAGAGGCCTTGAAGGAAAGCGGGCGGGAATGCGTTACCGCATGTCCCATAGAAGACTGCTCCACATCAGGCGCTACTATCCTTACCTCTCCGAACTTCCTTGCCACCTTTGCAAGGAAAGCTATACCCGGGCTGTAAATGCCGTCATCGTTGGTAATTAGTATTTTCATACCTATGCGGCCTCCAAATTCATGCCATGGGGCATGGTATCCTTTTTGCAAATAATATGTTATGAAAGCGCATTTACTGCACAACCCCAAAGCGGGTGATAAGGACCATTCAGAAAATGAGCTGATAAAACAGATCAGTGCTCATGGCATCCGTTGTATATACTCGAATGTAAAAAAGGAATGGGTCAAAGAACTTACACCAGATGCAGATTTTATAATCATTGCAGGAGGGGATGGTACGGTCAGAAAAGTCATTCTCGAATTTCTCAATGGTAAAGCACGCGATAAAAGATATCCCATTGCCCTGTTACCCATGGGCACAGCCAATAACATCAGCAGGTCACTACACCTGATGGGCGATGCGGATGATATCATTGAATCCTGGCGCCGGCAGCATATTCAGAAATTCGATATAGGAAGGATAGCTGGTTTTCATGAAGAAATGTTCTTCCTCGAAGGCTTCGGATTTGGCATATTCCCGGTATTGATGGCGGCCATGAAACAACTGGAAGAACCAGACGAGCCGGAAGAGAAACTAAAAATGGCTCTGGAAATGCTGCATGATGTTGTAGCCGATTATACTGCCCAGGAATGCCGGCTGGAGATTGACGGTGTGGACCACTCCGGCAAATACCTGATGGTAGAGGTCATGAATATCCGATCCATCGGCCCCGGATTAAACCTTAATGCAGATGCCGATGTGGGAGATGGAGAAATGGAAGTGATATTGCTGGGAGAAGATAAAAGAAAAGCCTTTTCAGCATATATCAGGGATAGGATCACCTCTGCTGCACATAAAGATTATGATCTACCTGTCATCAAAGGGAAAAATATCAGGATAGGCTGGGAAGATGAACACGCCCATATTGACGATGAACTAATAAAAGCAGGACAGGGCAAAAGCTACATTGTCAGCATTTTGAAGCGGGAACTGAACTTTTTAGTCCCTGCCTGAGCAGCGATAGTTTGCTTCCTGCCCGTATAAATGGTAATTTGCAGCTTTTTATGTGATATTAGCTTTATATGAATCTGTTAGAAGTATCGGGTGTGCGCAAGCAGGAGGGAGACCAGGAGGTGCTGAAAGGTGTCAGCTTCACACAAAAGGAATTCCAGAAAATAGCCATAGCAGGAGAGTCAGGATCAGGTAAAAGCACTTTGCTGAAAATAATAGGTGGACTCACACAGGCGGATGGTGGAGAAGTGCTGTTTGAAAATGTGCGTGTGAAAGGTCCGTTGGAAAGACTGCTACCAGGACAGCCGGGTATCGCTTATCTTTCCCAGCACTATGAATTGCGCAACCACTACAGGATGGAAGAGATCCTGTCATACGCCAATACGTTATCTGACGAAGAAGCGGAAACGCTCTATGAAATATGTCACATCAGTCACCTGATGAAACGCAAAAATGATCAGTTGTCAGGTGGTGAAAAACAGCGTGTGGCGCTGGCGCGACTGCTCACTACTGCGCCGCGTTTCCTCATCCTCGATGAACCTTACTCCAATCTCGATCCTATCCATAAGAACACATTGAAAAAGGTGATCCATGAAATAGGCAAACGTCTCGATATCACCTGTCTGCTGGTATCCCACGATCCGCTGGATACTTTGTCCTGGGCAGATGAGATCATCGTTATGAAAGATGGGCAGATCCTGCAACAGGGACCGCCTCAGCAGGTGTACAGTCAGCCGGTAAATGAATATGCCGCTGCCCTGTTTGGCGCCTACAACCTGATCCCTCCCACATCAGCGAAGGATTTCAAAGGCCTTCCCGGTATCAGTGTCAATGGTAAAAGCCTGTACATCCGGCCCGAACGTTTTGAGATCACTGATAAAGCAGAACACACACTGAAGGGAACAGTAAAGGAAGTACACTTCATGGGAAGCATCTATGAAATAGCCGTACAACTGCCCTCCAGCGTAGTCACAGTCAAAACAGGAAACAGTCATCACCGTGTAGGAGAGGAGATCTATCTGTCTTTATCCCCCGATGATGTATGGTATGCCTGACAACGTCACTAACAAATCATCATCAAACATAACGTTATCAACAAACCGCAATAGGACTCCGGAGGAGTCCAGGTGTTTGTAGCGCGGCGTGACAACCCCGGGAAATCCGTACGATGATAACCCCTCGTTAATTGACAACGTCCCCCATGATAATAATCCCATATGACGTAATTTCGCACCCATGAATTTGACCCAGGAGCAGACCGCCATCATCAAAAGCAAAGGAGACATCAGGATCATCGCCGTAGCTGGTGCCGGTAAAACCACCACACTGGCCGAATATGCAAAGGCAAGGCCTGACAAACGCATTCTGTACCTCGCGTTCAACAAAACCGTTAAGCTGGAAGCAGAGAAGAAATTCGCAGCTATGAAGCTTTCCCATGTGAGAGTAGAAACGGCGCACTCGCTGGCTTTCTATTACATCGTAAGAGGCTCTAATTATACGCTTAAAAGTGAAGGATACAAGGTCAATGAGATCGTAGACATCCTGAATCTGCGGGGCCTGAAGGGCAAGCACACCGAATCTATCCTCGCTACACATATCAACGCTTATCTCGCTTACTTCTGCAACAGCGCACCTGCGAAAGTGCAGGACCTGGACTATGAAGATATCCTGACAGATAAAGAAGCCATCGAATTTGCCACTAAATACAAAAAGGACATCCAGTACCAGACCCGCTTATTCCTTGACAAAATGAACAAGGGAGAGATCCCTATCACACACGATTTCTACCTGAAGAAATTCCAGCTGGCACGTGTTGTACTGGACTACGACATTATTCTTTTTGACGAAGGACAGGATGCTTCCGGCGCCATGCTGGATGTATTCCGTTCACAACAGGGCACTAAGGTGCTGGTAGGCGACAGCCATCAGCAGATCTATGGCTGGCGTCATGCGGTGAATTCACTCGATAAACTGAATTATCCCTTATATACACTCAGTACCAGTTTCCGTTTCGACCAGGACATTGCAGAACTGGCGTCTTATGTAATACAGTGGAAGAAGTTGTACAGTGCTCCCATCACGGTAAAGATCATCGGCTTCGGAAGGTCCCGTAAGAATAATACCCGTGCAGTGGTAGCAAGAACGAATGCAGGCTTGCTGGTGAAGGCGATTGAACTGCTGATCGAAAAGAAAGAGATCAGAACCATTTATTTTGAGGGCAGGCTGGAGAATTATACATATGCCAATGAAGGCGCTTCCGTATATGATATCTTAAATCTCTATACAGGCGATATCGGCCGTATCAGGGATAAGACCATTGCCAGCATGGACAGCATGGAAGACCTGGAAGAGTATATTAAAACGACAGGAGAGGCGCAAATGGGTATGCTGGTGGATATGGTGAAGAAATATGGAACGAAGATCCCCGGTTATATTAAAAAACTGAAAGATTGCCACCTGGACCACGATGATAAGGAGAAAGCAGACATGATCTTTTCCACTGTACATCGTTGCAAGGGAATGGAGTATGATGAGGTGACACTGACGAACGACTTCATCACATACGACAAAGTAGTGAAACAGGCAGAGAACATCGACAAGGTCAATATCTCAAAACTGTCAGAAGAGATCAACCTGTTGTATGTAGCTATTACAAGGGCCAAAAGCCATCTGTATATTCCGCAGGAGATACTGACAGGACAACAGAAAGCAGCGCCGGCTATGAAGAAAAAAAGATCCTCCGCAGCAGAGACGAAAGGAGAAAATTATGTGTATGCAGGAGAAAGAAAGTAATGCTGTTGTGCCTCGGTTAATTCTTCTTAAAGTTCAGCAGATCTATCATCAGGTTAAATGCATCCATCGCAGTAGGACTATTCAGCTTTAAAGGTTTGATGATATATCCTGATATACCCAGTTTCTCTGCGGTAGCTTTGTCTGTACGGTCGCCGGAAGTAGTGAGTATAAAGCGTTTGATCTTTCTGAATTCCTCCCGGTCGCACATATATTCCAGTACTTCAAAGCCGTTCACTTTGGGCATGTTGATATCGATCAGCATCACATCCGGCAATGGTCCGTTATCAGGGTTGATCTGATCATTCAGCAACGTGATGGCTTCCTCGCCATTTTTGGCGTTGGTCAGTTTGTAAAAGATATTCAATTTATCAAGTGAACGCTTAATATCTATCACATCCAGCTTATCGTCTTCTACCAATAAAATATTAATCGGTTGCATTTGTTACTCTTTTGACCAGGTGAATGAAAAGACAGAACCCTTGCCTGGTGAAGAAATTACGTTGATCTGTTGTTTCTTCAGATCTATGATTTTCTTGACTATTGCCAATCCTACCCCAGTGCTTTCGAAGCTATCTCTGTCTTTTAAAGTCTGAAAAATAATAAAAATCCGCTGTTGATAATGCTTTTCAATACCATTTCCATTGTCTTCGATGAAAAATTCATAGTGATCGGGCTGCTCTTTATAATATACTTTAACGCTGGGAGAGGGCTTATCATTGTGTTTAATGGCGTTGCTGATCAGGTTTGAGAAGATCTGGAAGAGCCATAATCTTTCTGCATAAACAACCGGCAGATCGCCGATCTCAACGTGTACATCACCGGTATCAGGCAGGTTGTCTACCGCTTCTTTCACAAGCGCATTGAGCTGTACCTCCTCCTTTTCAATCTCCTCCTTGTCAGCCTTGGCATAGGAAAGCAGTCCCTCAATGAGGTTTTCAGCCCTGTGTACACGCCCTTTGATAAGCTCCATATATTCAGCCACCTTGGGAGTCAGTTCCTGCTGATGATCCTCTTCAATCCAGGATACCACATTACTGATGCCTCTCAAGGGCCCTTTCAGGTCGTGGGACACGATCTGGGCAAACTGGTCCAGTTCCTCATTGGATCGTTTTAACAGGGTAATATTCCCCGACAATTCACTGGCCATATGATTGAGCGCGTTGCCGAGAGAGCTCAATTCATCCTTACCAAGGTCTTTAATAGTCACATCGTAATGCCCACTGGCGATATTGTTGGCCATATCCGTCATAACCCTGATACGGCGGGATATCTTCAGGGTGACGAAGATAATGATGAATAATCCAAGGATAATAGATGTGGAAGTCAGCAGTAAAGATAACCTGTTGGTGCGCGTTACAGAGGCCGCCAGTTCCTCTTTCCGGATATCGCGCATAGCATATTCCGAGGTAGTGAATGCTTTGAATTGTTGCTGCAGGGCCGTTTGTATGCTTCTTTCATGACCGGAGGCAAACTTCTCCTTATACACCCTGTTGAAGGTATCCAGGTGCTCGCGACTGATGCCGGCAGACATCCTGGCCTGTTTCAGCGGATCGGTGTATTCTTCTGTCCACTGATCATTCAGGTCCTTGATCTCCCTGAGCATTCTGCTCTGTGCCGGGTCGGTGATAAGCCCTTCCATTTCCTTCAGGATCTGCGTATTTTCAGTATTGGCAGTGTCATAAGCCTCCACAAATGAGTGTTCACCTGTCAGCAGATAGCCCCTGAGCCCATTTACCATCGTCAGCAGATTCCGCTGGAACCTGCTGCTGTTACGCACCAGGTTGGTGGACCGGGTGAAGTAATCATTGTTCTCCATCACGGCATTTGACAAGCTGAAGTTGACGAATGTAGTGATGGAAAACAGTACCAGGATGGATACGAATCCAAGAAATATGTAATGAGAGATCTTCATTGTACCGGCAAGTCTAGTAAAAAATGAGTATAAACGCAATTTTGAAACGATGAGTGGCTGACAGCGCGTGTATCAAACTATCCTGAAAAATAGTGCAGCTGTTATTACCGTCCGGTATAGTTTTGGCGGCTGTCCTGGCAATGCCTGCACCGCTTACATACATCCA
Organism: Chitinophaga filiformis; assembly: GCF_900102545.1. GTDB lineage: Bacteria > Bacteroidota > Bacteroidia > Chitinophagales > Chitinophagaceae > Chitinophaga > Chitinophaga filiformis. The sequence goes on from NZ_FNBN01000003.1 coordinate 288,060, forward strand.
TTATGCGGAGATGTATATAACGGGGTGTCTGGCGATACATGCTGGTAAAGGCTTAGGAGCGGGGATGTTGGTTTAATTGATATCTTGCAGGGCTGAGATCTTCCATTCGTCATTTCATGACCCGCGTTATTGAGAAAATTTATTATGTTGAAGCAACGCCATTCAAAGAACGAAGGAAGCTATTGAACAAAACAGAAAACCTGCAATTGCCGGAAGCTTTATACAACAACGAAATCGCACAATACTGTCAAACTGAAACTGAAGCAAACTATGGATGACCAACTCAAAAACGAGGAGCATACCGGTACATCCCGGCGCTCTTTCCTGAAGAAATCCTCTCTGATCACTGCATTGGCGTTTACGCCCGACACTGTGATCAAAGCCGCTGAGAAGGGACTTGATGAGCAGATCGCATCGGCTATTGAAACAATGCCGCTGAACGTTACCATCAATGGAGTGAAACAAAGTGTCAGGATAGAACCACGTGTTACCTTACTGGACCTGTTGCGGGAACGTCTGCATCTGACAGGTACTAAAAAAGGCTGCGACCACGGACAGTGTGGCGCCTGTACCGTACATGTGGATGGTCAGCGGGTGAACTCCTGCCTGACACTGGCCCTGACCACTGAGGGCCGGAATGTGACTACCATCGAAGGACTGGCAGACGGAGACAACCTGCATCCTATGCAGAAGGCTTTCCTGGAGCATGATGGTTTCCAATGCGGTTATTGCACACCGGGACAGATCATGTCTGCCGTATGCTGCATTCGTGAAGGGCATGCCAATACACCAGATGAAGTGCGTGAATACATGAGTGGCAATATCTGTCGTTGCGGCGCTTACTCCAATATCGTAGATGCTATCATGGACGTAAAACAGGGAGGGAAAAAAGTATGAACCAGTTCAGTTATGTGAGGGTCACCTCTAAAGAATCTGCCATATCCGCTATGGCAAAAGATAAAACTGCGATGTTCCTGGCAGGTGGTACCAACCTTGTAGACCTGATGAAGAGTGGTGTGACGAGTCCTGAAAGGCTGGTAGATATCAACAATGTGCCACTGGCCACAATAGAAGAAACAAAGACCGGCCTTCGTATAGGAGCGCTGGCAAAGAATACTGCTGTTGCGGAAAATGCGCTGGTCATCAAACATTTCCCACTATTGTCGCAGGCCCTGAAAGCAGGCGCTTCTCCGCAGTTGAGGAACATGGCCACTGTAGGTGGTAACATGATGCAGCGTACCCGCTGTCACTATTTCTACGACAATGCATTGCCCTGCAATAAACGTAATCCCGGCTCCGGCTGTGGCGCAATAGGAGGTTTCACCAGGATGCACGCCATCTTTGGCGCCAGCGATAAATGCATCGCTGTACATCCCAGTGATATGTGTGTAGCACTCACTGCCCTGGATGCAGTGATTACAGTGGCTGGTCCTAAAGGCGAAAGGAAAATTCCCTTCGGAGATTTTCACCGTCTGCCAGGCGATACCCCTGAGCAGGATAACAACCTGCAGCGGGGAGAGCTGATCATTGCAGTAGACATTCCTTTCAACCAGCTGTCAGCACATACGCATTACCTGAAAGTACGCGACCGTGCATCTTACGCCTTTGCGCTGGTATCAGTAGGTGCAGCGATGCAGATCAAAGGTGGCAACATAGCCGACGTGAGATTGGCCATGGGTGGTGTAGCGCATAAACCCTGGCGTTTGAAGGAAGCAGAGGCCTGGCTGAAAGGCAAGTCCGCCACAGAAGAGAACTTCCGCAAGGCTGCCAGCATGGCAATGACCAATGCGAAGTCGCAGGGTGGCAATGCATTCAAACTCACCTTAGCGCCCAACACAATTGTGGAAGCGCTGAAAACAGCTGCCGCACAGGCATAACATCTTCTAAACGTTAAAAACCCACCATATGGGAACCGATAAAAAAAGTGAGCCGATCAACCGGGTAGATGGCAGGGCCAAAGTGACTGGTAAGGCAAAATACTTTGCAGAATTTGAAGTGCCGGGAGTAACATTCTGTGTGATGGTGACAAGCCCTATAACACGCGGCACTATTACAACGATCAATACCAAAACCGCTGAACGTGCGCCCGGTGTGCTGGCGGTATTCACTCACCTGAACATGCCTGCCATCCTGGGTTGGGCAGAACAGGGCAATAACAGTAAACTTCCTTCCGGCGGAGAACGATACCGCATGTTAGGCAGCAATAAAATCCTCTTCAACGGTCAGCCTATAGCTTTAGTCATTGCAGATACCCTGGAGCGTGCACAACATGCCGCCTCCCTGGTAACAGCTACCTACAATAAAGCCGAACATCATACCGATCTCCTGAAGAATAAGGAAAAGGCAGCCATGCCTCCCCGTATGGGCGACTATACCCGCGGAACTGATGCCAACGCACACAATACTGCCCCTGTAGTATTAAAGGCCGATTATACTGTTCCCATCGAAGTACACAATCCCATGGAACTGGCGGGTATCCTCGCATTCTGGGAAGGAGACGATAAGCTCACCGTATATGCCAAAACACAGGGTGTCAAATCCACCCAGCGTACTTTGGCAGGCGCCTTTAAACTCGATGAAAAGAACGTCCAGGTATACTCTGAATTCGTTGGTGGAGGCTTTGGTATGGGACTACGTACCTGGCCACAGGAAGTAACAGTGGCCGCTGCTGCACGCGCATTGAAAAAGCCGGTAAAACTCGTACTGACCCGCGATCAGATGTTCACACTGGTAGGGCATCGTCCATACACCATTCAGCATATCAGCATGGGTGCTACCCGGGACGGCCAGTTAATGGGCATTTACCATGAAGCTACCGGTGAAACTGCCAGTTACGACGACTTCACGGAAGGAACCGTTGGCATGACCCGCTTCATGTATGCCTGTCCGAACGTTACCACCAAATATCGCATCGTACCACTTGACAGAGGCGTACCTATCTGGATGCGTGGTCCCGGAGAAGCCACCGGTGCATTCGCACTGGAATCAGCCATCGATGAAATGGCCTACAAGGTGAATATGGATCCCCTGCAATTCCGCCTGAAGAACTTCGCAGAAACGGATCCTGAAAAGAACAAACCATTTTCCAGCAACAATCTGAAAGAAGCATATCAGCTTGGCAGTAAGAAGATCGGCTGGGCCAAACGTAATCCGGTTCCAGCCTCTATGAAGGAAGGAGACTGGCTGGTAGGCTATGGTATGAGTACCGGTGTATTCGGCGCTCACCGTGGTGAATCTACCTGTCGTGCACAGCTGAATGCTGATGGTACTTTACTGCTGCAAAGCGCTACCAGTGATATCGGTCCTGGTACCAGTACTGCCATGGTGCAGATAGCCCATGAGGTAACTGGCCTGCCTATAGAAAAGATCCATTTTGAGCTGGGTAGTACGGCTTTCCCGCCTTCAGGTAGTCAGGGTGGTTCTTCTACCGTATCCTCCGTAGGATCTGCCGTATTTGACGTCTGTACCGCCCTGAAGGGTATGCTGACAGAAGCCGGCCTGACCTTCGACAATGGCACCGTGAAGCCAGCTGCTGGTAAGTCTGACAGTTTGCAGGAGGTACTCTCTAAACAGAACAAGACTTTCTTTGAGATAACAAAGTCCTCCAAGGGCGGTGCAGAGCAGGAGAAATATTCCCTGTATTCTTTCTCCATTCACTTTGCAGAAGTGCGGGTACATCCTGCTACGGGTGTTGTACGTGTGAAAAGAGTAGTGACCGTAGCGGATTCCGGTAGGATTGTAAGTCCTAAAACAGCCGCCAGTCAGATGATCGGTGGTGTAACCGGTGGTATCGGTATGGCGCTCACAGAGGAAGGTATCATTGATCATCGCTTCGGGCGTTTTGTGAACAATAACCTTGCAGACTATCATGTTCCTGTAAGTGCTGATGTTCCACATATTGAGACGATCTTCATTGATAAGCCAGATCCGGTCACCAATCCAATGGGCTCCAAAGGTATGGGAGAAATCGCCTTGATCGGTTTCTCTGCTGCAGTTGCGAATGCTGTTTATCATGCTACAGGTAAGCGGATAAGAGAGCTGCCTATTACACCGGATAAGATATTGTCTGCGTAATATTTTAGAGGCCTCCGGAGATGGGGGCCTTTTTTTGGCGCATTTGGCTTTCGACTACGGCTTCAGAGTGGGATCCTGGCTGAGTTCTTTGAAGCGCTATTGGGTATTTTTCTTTGGATTTATGTTGCTTCCTGCCATATTATTGGGCCTTCGGCTGCGGCTTCAGAGTGGGACCCTGGCTGAGTTCTTTGAAGCTTCGTGCTATTGGGTGTCTTCAAGCGGATGGGCTTCGGAATATATATTAAACCCCTGGTAGGTCGTATCGGCTTCGCTTCAAACAACTTAGGCCAGGGTCTCCACCTGAAGCCTCCCGCTACTTATGAGTGTCCGGTGATATTTGTGAGTAATATGAATCAGGGAGCCATATCAAATATGCTAAACGAATGCTATAAGCTAAATCTCTGCTTTGGCATTACATACGTCTTCACACAGGTCTTTCTGCTATAGGATCATCTGAAGTTTTGGAAAGGGCCTTCGGTAGTAACTGTGGTAACACGTAATAATCTGGAAATATGACATCCTGCCTCATATCTATATCATATCTGGATTCTATTATTCTATAAACAAATTCCCGTTTGGCACTGCATACGTTCGTCCATGGATGTAAGTGGAACGCCCCGCGGATGGCTTCGGTGGAGACCCTGGCCTAAGTTCTTTGAAGCTACGTTGATACGACCTACCAGGGGTTTAATATATATCCTGCCGCCCATCCGCTTGAGAATGCCAATAGCACGAAGCTTCAAAGAACTCAGCCAGGGTCCCACCTGAAGCCAGGAGCCCTGAAGGCGGATGTCCAACGCCTAAAGACTAAGAATCCATTGTGCATATATTCCTCTCAAATGGGGATAACTTTTATCCCAGCTATCCCTGCTTCGAGAGATTACAAGTCCACCACACAGGCATATCACAGGCATATCAAAGGCATATCAAAGGCATATCAAAGGCATGGATAAAGCATACCAACGCGACCCAATTTTGACCCATGCCAATAATCCCAGGCAAGCCCTTCTGTCAATTGCCTGAAACCTCCCGCCGTCACCAGACAAACCCGAAAATCCCCCTATGAAACAACAACAATAAAAATCGTAATTTCACAGATTGCCTCAGCCGCGAGGCGAGAGACAGCGAAACGAGATATGCATACAATCAACGACGTCCACCAGCAATTTGCAGAATACTTCCAGATACCGGCCCTAAAGCCGTACGCCTACCTGCTTTCAAGAAAGCTGAGTGAAGGCCATATCTGCCTGCACCTGGATAAACGTATTGAAAATGGTGGAGAACTCCCTGCATTCTGCGACAACCTGCCAGTCGGCAGTAAACAGTTGCAACAGATACCGCTGGTAGCAAAAAATGGCAGTGACACACAGCCCTTTGTGTTGTACCAGGAACGGCTGTACCTGCAACGGTACTTCCGCTATGAAACGATTTTCCTGCACCGCATCCATCAGTTCCTCGCTACTGAAAAGACCGTACTGCGGGAAAGGTTGGAAATGTTGGAAACAAACCGTGCATTCATCAGTAAACTGTTTGCCGCAGGTCCCGCATTCAAAGCCGACGGTGGTGACCCGGCGGACTGGCAACTCAGTGCTGCCGTAACAGGAGTGCTGAACAATTTTACGATTATCACCGGCGGTCCCGGTACCGGTAAAACTACTACCGTTGCAAAGATCCTGGCGATACTATACAATCTCGATCCATCTCTGAAAGTAGCACTGGCGGCGCCTACAGGGAAAGCAGCAGCACGTATGGCAGAGAGTCTGCGGAATACACAGCTGCCGGTGGATGAAACGATCACCGCGCAGTTTCAGAGCCTGACACCTAGCACCATTCACAGGTTGCTGCGGTCTAAAAAAGATAGTCCCTACTTCGTACATAATGCAGACAATCCGCTGAACTTCGATGTCGTGATCGTAGATGAATGCTCGATGATCGATGTCGCTTTATTTGCCAAACTACTGGATGCCATTGGCGCAGGAACCAGGCTGATACTACTGGGCGATAAAGACCAGCTGGCTTCAGTGGAAGCAGGCAGCTTATTCGGTGATCTCTGTCAGGCACAGGGTACACTGAACCTCTTTACGGCTGAAAGACTGGCACTGATCAATTCTTTTATCCCGGATGAACAAAGGAAACTACCATTGACACAGGTAAAAGAACAGGACCCACATCCACTTTTCCAGCACCTGGTAGAGCTGCGGCGTAGTCACCGGTTTAGCGGAGAGAAGGGGATCGGTAAATTCAGTAAAGCTATCATCGCCAATAACCAGACCGCTATACAGAGTTTTCTGCCCCCCGGTGCAGATGAACAGGTGATAATCGATCAGGAATATTCGAAGGAGTTGTTCAGGGATTTTGTATCAGGTTACAGCGCGTTTATTGTAGAGAATGATATCCGTACCGCCCTGCAGCTGCTGAATGATCTTCGGGTACTATGTGCCATCAGGGAAGGAGAGGAAGGCCTGTATGCCATTAACAAGACGATTGAAAAGATCCTGCATGATAAAAGACTGATTAAGGTGAATGCCGACTTTTATGAGAACAGACCCATCATCCTGACGCGTAACTATTACGAACATGGCCTTTTTAACGGCGATACGGGCATTATCCGTCCGGATGAACTAGGGGTGCTCATGGCATGGTTTGAAGACAGTAACGGGGAGCTGAAGGCCGTTTTACCAGGCTACCTTACGGAGGCAGAAACGGTGTTTGCCATGACCATCCATAAAAGCCAGGGATCAGAGTTTAAAGAAGTGATGGTGATCCTGCCAAAAGCGAAGGATGTGCCTATCCTGACACGGGAATTATTGTATACTGGTGTGACCAGGGCAAAACAGAAGGTGTATGTGCAGGCATCGGCAGCAATACTGATGCAGACAGCAGCACGTTTTGTGGAAAGAGCCTCGGGTATAGGTCAGCGCTTTACAGATGACCATCCCTGAAATTGAATAACACTTATGGCACTATATCTGAAAGTGTCCAATTCCCTGGAGATACTCTCCATGGGACTGGCACAGGAACTTAAAACTTCACACAGCCGGGTGTTTGAACAACATCTCATCGTTACACAAACGGAAGGGATGAACAACTGGCTGAAACTGCAAATGGCAGAATACCTCGGTATTGCTGCCAATTGCCGCTTCCTGAAACCAAATGATCTCATCCATCAGATCTATTTCCTGATGGATGGCCACTATACTGAAATGCTTTCCGGCAGGAACCTTACCTGGCTGCTGTATAAGCTGCTGGGAGAAGATGCCTTCCGCGAAACCTATCCCGCCGTAGCTACTTATTATCACAGTACTGAACCGGATAGTGACCTGAAAAGAATGGCACTGGCAGAAAGAACAGCTGACCTTTTTGACCAGTACCAGATCTATCGCCCCGAAATGATCCGTGAATGGAATGAACAGGCGGAAGATCCACTCGCAAAGATGGACTGGCAGCAATATCTCTGGGGCAAAGCCAAGAAGGTATCAGGTAATGCGCTGCCGGATAAAACGATCGTCGGACAGCACATACTCGATATGCTGAAGAACCCCGATCAACAGGCCCTGCTGGCAGACCGTATGAATACCGTACACCTGTTCGGTCTCTCCATCATCACGGCATACCACGTGCAGATACTGCATGAACTGTCGTCTTTCATCGATGTGCATTTTCACATTATCAACCCTTCTCCGGAACTCTACTGGTTTGATGATAAGAGTGAGAAACAACAGGCCCGCTGGCGACTAAAAGGTCGTCCTTTGCTGGAATCAGACGTAGCTGGTAATCCGTTGCTGATGGGCTGGGGACGTGTAGTACAGGATACCTTCGGACTGTTCTTCCAGTATGATGCTTTTATCAACGCCTACGACAGCGAAGGAATTGTAGTACCGGAACCAGATACATTGCTGAATAAGATCCAGCATGATATTTTCAATAATGCCAACGAGAACAGGAATCCCATCTTCATGGAAGACATTGAAGACGGTTCTATCACCATCAATAATTGTTACACCGTTGCCCGTGAAGTAGAAGTCTTGTACAACTACCTGGTACATCTCATCGATAGAAAAAGAGAAACTTTATCTCCCCGTGATATTGTCGTGATGGTAAGGGATATCGATGCATATGCACCTTATATCAAAGCAATCTTCAACAACGCACCTTATAAGTTCCGTTATACTATCGCAGATGAAAGTTATGCAGATAGTGATAACCTCTTTAACGCATTGCATGCCATCCTCAGGATCAATGAAGAGAATTTTAAAGCGGAAGAGGTGCTGCAGTTGCTGGATTCATCTTATATCAGGAAACGTTTTGGGATCAATAATGTGCCATTGGTTCGTTCTGTAGTTGATCAGGCGAATATCCGTTTTGGGATACATGGTGCAAAGGAAGATGAAACCTTCCTCGTGAGCTGGAAGTATGGTATCAGGCGTATCATGTTTGGCATTTGCATGAGTGGTGGTGAAGAATATGGTAAAGGTGATGACAGCTTCTTCCCGTTGGATATCCTGGAAGGCGGCGATAGCCTCGAGGTGATACGCTTCTGTCACTTTGCAGAAGTATTGATCACGGCTGTGGAAGAGCGTAAGAAAGAACGCAGCATCAGCGGGTGGGTAGAGTATATAGAAAATCTGCTGCACAACATGGTGTACGAGCCTGATGAGGAAGTGGATGAAGATTATAATACCCTGATGCAGCAGCTGGCAGACTACAACCTGCTGAACGAATATATGAGCGATACGGTAACCTTTGATGTGTTCAGTCACAGCTTCCTGCAAACACTGACCGGTACCACCCGTACAGGCCTGTTTGTGAATGGTGGTATCACCTTCTGCTCACTGATCCCCATGCGTAGTATTCCTTTCAGAGTTGTAGCTATGCTGGGACTGGATTATGATAAGTTCCCCCGTCGCGAGCAGCCCATCGGCTTTAACCTGATGGAGAAGAACAAACAGAGAGGTGATCGTAACGTAAAGGATAACGATAAACACCTTTTCCTGGAAACAGTATTGTCGGCCCGTCAGTATCTATACATCAGTTATGTAGGGCAGAGCGCCAAGGATAATAGTCGTATGCCGCCTTCCGCATTGGTGGATGAACTGCTGGATTACATAGAATCCGGTACAGATGAACCTGACCTGGTGAGAAATCAACTGGTAACCAGACAACCTTTGCAAGGCTTCAGCAGGAAATATATGACGGGAGATGAGCGTTTGTATAGTTACCTGAACACAACTGTGCCTGAACGTCCAATTACGAGGGCGGGTAAGGTAATGGAGCCGTTAGCGTTGGAAGAAGTAGACCTGGATGAACTGGTGCGCTTCTTCAAAAATCCTTTCAAAGCATATTATAACAAAGTACTAGGCATCTACTATAATGATGAGCAGGTATTGTTGAATGAGACGGAGATCTTTCAACTGGATAGCCTGCAACGGTGGAATCTGAAGAATGAGCTCCTGCAAATGGATGCAACTGCCATTGCCAACATGAAGATCCGCCTGGTGAAGACTGGTCGTCTGCCATTGAAGAATATGGCGTATGTGGCTTTGCAGCAGATTGAATCCGAAGTGCAGCCGGTGCGCGATAAATACAGGACCTGTATCAATGGCGCAGAAGAACAATCTGTACAGGTGAACCTGGATATAGAGGGCACACTGCTGAAAGGCACTATTCATAGTGTGTTTGATGGTAAACTGGTGCAGGTGTCATGGTCGAAACGCGAGGATAAATACCTGATAGAGGCCTATATCCGCTACCTGGCGGGCAGGGCGGCAGGTGTACTGACAGGCATGTGTTTCATTTCGGGGGCCAGTAAACAGGAGGCCTTCGAGGCAGCGCCACTGGAGCAGGAGGAAGCTTTACGTAGATTAACTGCATTAATGGATATATTCAGGGAAGGATTTGAACACATCACACCATTCTATCCCGACTTTGACATTAAGCCCGCAGATGTGGCAGAACTGGATTTCAGCAAGTTTGTGAAGAAGGTGGATAAGGCATTGGATAAGGGCGACGATAGTACAGTAGATCCTTACATTTTCCGTGAATATGAGAACGGTTTCTTCAATGATGAAGCCACGCTGGATACTTACAAGATCATCTGTAATCATGTACTGCTGCCACTGGCAGAAGTGATACCGGGTTATTACAATTAATAGAGGCAAGAACAATGACTGAGCATATCAACTACCAGGATTTTGACGCAGGCACCGTGCCACTACAGGATAGCAACCTGATAGAGGCCAGTGCCGGTACAGGAAAAACATATTCTATCGCCATTCTCGTATTGAGACTGGTACTGGAGAATGCGCTTTCTGTAAAAGAGATCCTGATGGTGACTTTTACAAAGGCCGCGGTGGCTGAGCTGGAAGAACGTATCCGCCTGTTTGTGCGGAACGCCTATAAAGCCAGCCAGGGACTGGAAATAAAGGATGACAACATCCTGCGGCTGGTAGAAGAAGCAGTTGAACGTAATGGCCTGGAACAGGTGCAGCAACAGCTGAAAGATGCGGTATTGTTCCTCGATGAAACAGCTGTATTGACAATACATAGTTTCTGTCAGAAGACACTGAATGAATTTGCCTTTGAAACTGATCAGCTGTTTGGCGCCGAAATGATACAGGATACCCGCACCCTGATCGAGGAAGAGGTACAGAAGTTTTGGCGTAAGCATGTCACTACCCTGCATATCCGCTTACTGGAAAAGATCTGGGAGCCCGGTATGATGGCCGGCATCAATACAGCCCTCAATGAGCATATGGGAGGTAAGCGTTATTACGCTTATGAGCCGGGTAAACGGTATGAAATTAAAGCAAAGGAGCAGGAGCAATGGTTGCAACAGCTGGATGCTGTTGATGAGAAGAAAGATGCGGCGGAAAAGGACTTACTGATCTTTATTAAAGATAATACAAATAAGCTGAGGGCATTGTGCGAAGGAAACCAGTACGCGAAGAAAGCCCTGTTACCATGTGTAGATAATCCGGAGCAATTCATTGGTGTTATAAAGGAAAAGCGCAGTTCCGCCGGTTACATCGCTAAATTATTCCCTGATCTGTTAGAGCGCCAGGATAAGGTGGCTGCTCTGGATGAGGAGCGTAAAGGTATTGTACAGCAGGTTATCAGTCGCTTGTACTGCTTTGCGATAGAAGAAATTGCAGCAGGTGTGAAAGGTTATAAAAAACGCAATAACCTGCTGAGTTATGATGACATGATCACGAACCTGCACCGGTCATTGGTAGAGAAGAATAACCCCGGACTGGTAAAAGTCTTGCAGGAAAAATATAAAGCAGTATTTGTGGACGAGTTCCAGGATACTGACAGAATGCAATACGAGATCTTCGAGAAAGCATTCGGTACAGATACTATTCTATTTTATATCGGCGACCCGAAGCAGAGTATCTATGCATGGCGTAAGGCGGATATCTTCACATATTTTAAGGCCAGGGCCAGCGTGCAGCATGTGTATGGTATGAACCATAACTTCCGTTCTTCTGAGCCATTTATAGAAGCCATGAACACCTTCTTCCTGCCGGTGGATGATTTCGATACCTTCTATTTCAATGGTGAAGGGAACGCGATCAACTATATAAAAGTAGAAAGCCCGGAGAGGAATACAAAAGGGCTCTTATACAGAGGAGAAGCAGCAGATGTACCTATCACTGTTTTTAATGCTTCCAACAGCAATGAACTGACAGAGAGTGTAGCGGCGCAGGTAGCTTTGCTACTGAGAAGCGGCGAATATACTATCGGCAATGAAGAGGCAACGCGTCCTGTCAAGCCTTCCGATATCGGCATCCTGGTACGTACGGGCAGACAGGGTAGGGAAGTGAAGGCTCAATTAGCTAAACTGGGCGTACCTGCTGTGACCGTAGATGATGCCAGGGTATTACAATCCGAAGAGGCAACCTACCTCTTATACCTGCTGGAGGCAATGCTGGAGCCTAACCGTTCCTCTATTAACCGCGCATTGTTATCTCCCTTTACGAACCTGAAACTGGAAGACGTACTCCAGTTGGATGACGAAGTCACCCTGGCATATTTCGGCAATTATAAGAACCGCTGGCAGCAGGATGGGATCTATACTGCCATGATGGATTTCATTACAGACTTTAATGTTCGTAATATACTATTGCATGCACATCAGGAAAGCGGTGAGCGTGTGATCTCCAATCTGTTCCAGCTAACAGAATTGGTGCATCAGATCCAGAGCCGTAAGAATCTATCCATGACAGAACTGGTATCATGGTTGAAACGCGGCATAGATGGTATGGCTACAGAAGGAGATGAATACGAACAACGTGTAGAGAGTGATGAAGAGGCTGTGAACATTGTAACCATCCATAAAAGTAAGGGACTGGAATACAAGATCGTAATGGCGCCCTTCCTTGATTTTGTAGAGAATAAACATGCAGAGTTCTTCAGCTTCCGTGATCCTGTTACGGGCGATTATGTGGGTGTGGAAAAGAAGCGTATGACAGATGAGCAACGTAGTTCCTATGCCCGTCAGGCAGAGCAGGAGAACAGGCGTTTATTGTATGTAGCCATTACCCGTGGCGTATATAAATGTTTTGTTTTCCGTAACAACAGCAAGTATTACAGCAATTCAACCTTATTAACTTTCCTGCAGGCACTGGTGGCAGCAATGCCAGCTCCCGATATTATTAAGTTTGAACAGGACCTTCCCGTAGCGCCGGAACAGCAGGCTAACCGGAATACCGGAGCAGTAGTAAATACCGGTACAGATACGCCTGTCAGGTTTGTATTGAAGGAGCAGAACTGGCGGAAGATGAGCTATACCATGCTGGCAGCAAAGGCAGAACATAGTCTGAAAGGGCGCCCGTTGCAACAGGAAGATCCTTATGAGACATTCATTTTTCACACGTTAAAGAGAGGAGCGAAGACCGGTAACCTTTTACACTTCCTGTTTGAGAATATCAATTTCTCTGAAGATAGTCGCTGGGAGAAATGGCTGACAGAAACCATCCGCCGCTTTGTACCGGGACAGCAGGAGGTATATGCACCTATGCTGCGTCAGTTGCTGGAGCATGTGTTACATACTGATATTACAGTAGGAGGACAAACTTTCCCATTGTCAGCCGTTATCTGGCATAAACGTATCCCTGAATTTGAATTCGACTTTCCTGTATCGGCTTTCTTCCCTGATATGCTGAATGGCCTTTCTGACGATAGGACCAGCGTCATTGTACGCCGCTTCCATGAGCATGGCAGTCATGAGCTGGAAGGGATCATGAATGGCAAGATGGACCTCTTCTTTGAGCATGAAGGGAAGTATTATATCCTGGACTGGAAATCCAATTACCTCGGAGATTCACCGGAAGATTATTCACCTGCTGCCTTATCTGTTGCGATGAATGAGAACAACTATCATCTGCAATACCTCATCTATACACTGGCTGCCAAGAAATACCTGGAGAGCCGCCTGCATGCATTTAACTATGAAAAGCAGTTTGGTGGAGTGATCTATTGTTTTGTGAGGGGCATCAGAAAAGGGCAGCCCACCGGTATTTTCACCAGTAAACCACCCTTGACGAAAATACTGCAGCTGGAGAATAGTCTATCGCCCAATATCAATAAAAAACAGCCACCACAGCAAAAGCTGTTTGATATCTATTAAACCATATTGTCTTATGCAGGCCGCTTCATCAACAGGTCTGCCACATATCCTGCGCTAAGCGGAATAGGGTCGTATTGGTTGAATTCTTCCATCAGCCTGGATATATTCGTTTTATATAAAGGGGTGTCCAGTATTTTGTCAAATGCCTCACTGATCTGATCCGCACCGGGACTTTCCGTATGAAGATTGATGCCATATTTCATGTAGCCTATCCTGGCACAGGTCTCGTTCTTACACTCATCCGTGCCTGCAGCAATGATAGGAAGCCTGTTCTTTAGGCTTAACAACACACCGCCATATCCTCCGTTGGTAATAAATGCATCCGCATAAGGCATCACCTCATTAAAGGGGATATAATCTTCAATGATGACATTCCGGTAGGGATATAGGGCGCGCAGTGCTGCAGTGTGTGATCCACCTGTTGTGACGATAGTCAGCACATTTGTATCACGGAAGGCTTCCAGTGCAGGTATGATGATCTTACTGACATCTTTTTCTGTTCTGCCCTGCGTCACCAGCACAACCTTCCTGTATTGCTGTAGTCTTTCATCAAACCAGGGTATTCCTTTTTTACCTGTCGAATAGGGCAGCAGGGCACCTATATAGCGTATGTTACTACCCATATCGCGGCGCTGATATTCAAGCCCGGGAGTGCCTATCTGCAACACCAGGTCGGCATGCTTTACAATGCTGTCCAGCATATTGACGCCTTTGGTGCTGATGCCGTATTTTCTGAAGACCTGTTCATACGCTTTGTAAGATTGTTTGAACAGTATTTTATCTGTGAGAAAACGTAAGATGGCCTGTCTTAATCTTCCTAATGGATGGTGGGATGGTGTCATGCCCAGGCCATAAGGAGGCAGGTCTCTCGAAGCTTCTGTCAATGGAATAACACCAATGGCAATCACCGGCACCCCCAGTATCTTACGAACAATAGGAGCAGCAGTGAACATATTGTCCACTATGAGAATATCGAAAGGGAATACTTCATAGATGTGACGGATATCTTCAAAGTGTTTAACAGCAGGTTTTGCAAGGATATTGGTCATATCGTAGTTCAGCTTTGCAACCCTGTCTGTGATCCTGGTCCTTTCAGGATGTATCTCATCTACATTCTCACCATGTACATCCTTATGTTGTCTGTGTGTATAATGATAGATATATAACTCGTGGAATTTAGCGGTATAGTATTTCGATGCATACCATCTTACGTCGCATCCACAATCCTGTAAATACTTGGCTAAGCCTGTCAGCGGATCTATATGGGCATCAGTTGAGATAGTAGCAAATAATACTTTCTTACCGGCAAGTTGTTCAATACTACTTATCATAATACGTGTTAAAAGGGTATGTGATAATGCTTGTAATAAATTGAGTTACCTGACTTAAAGCATTAACGTTAATGGCTATGTCGTATGTCGACAGGAACGTTGTAGAGGAATTGCAGGTTCAGCGGGTAAGTAGAAGTTGCGTAGTTCACTATAGTAGTACAAAGCTAAGGGATTTCTGATGATAAAATACATGCCTGCTGAAAAAGATAACATTATTCCTCTTTTATGATAATCTATTAATTGTCAGCATAACAACTTATTTTAGTAGGTATTTAGAATTCCGTTCCGTGTATTATGAAAAGTGTTAGTGCCCTGCAGTTTATCTTGTGTCTGAGCCTGGCTGTACTATTTCGCAGTCATCCTGCCGCTGCGCAGCAAATGGCTGTTTCCCGTTATAATGTATCCTGGGATACACAGAGTAAAAGCGCCGCCGATGCCATGCCTTGCGGAGGAGGAGATGTTGGCCTGAACGTCTGGGTGGAAAATGGTGATGTATTATTCTATCTCTCAAGGAGCGGTACATTCGATGAGAATAATGCAATGCTGAAACTGGGAAGAGTACGATTGAAATTGTCTTCTGGTCCGCTAAGTATCAAGGGATTTAAGCAGGAGTTACAATTGCAGCAAGGTAGTGTGAGGATCCGCGATGAACATACAGATATAGAGATATGGGTAGACGTATTCAATCCCGTAGTGCATGTGGCTATAAGGAATGATCGGGCCGTGAAAGTAACTGCTACCTATGAGTCATGGAGGTATGCCAACCATCTTATTACAGATACTAAAGAGTGCCGCATGAATTCTTATAAGCGCTTACAATCGTTCCCCATTACAACGTATAAAGATGACATAGCTTTCCATGGAAATGATGTTGTTTTTTGTCACCGCAATCGTGGGGATGTACAGGATATTTTTAACTATACGGTGCTGAAGGAAGGGATGGAGGCCGTGAAAGATCAGTTATATGATCCTTTAAAGAACAATACTTTCGGCGGTATGATGCGTGGTGATCAGATGGTAGCTGCTGGTGTGGATTCCGGTACTTATGCAGATGCGGCTTATCGCGGATGGTCTTTGCAGAGCAGGAAAGCAGTGCGTACACAACGTCTCACAATAGGGCTGGAAGTAGCACAAAGCGCCAGTATCAATGAGTGGAGAGATGGGTTACAACGCATAATGAATACTGCCGGCAAAAACCGTGAAATGGCACGTCGTAAAACACAGGAATGGTGGCAGCAGTTCTGGGACAGGAGTTACATTTTCATAGACAGTAAAGATAACGCGGCGGTGACCGTTGGACGTAATTATCAGCTGTTCCGTTATATGCTGGGATGTAATGCCTTCGGCAAATGGCCGACTAAATTCAATGGCGGCCTTTTTACATTCGACCCCCGCTATGTCAATGAGCAATACCCTTTCTCGCCTGACTTCCGCTTGTGGGGAGGCGGTACGATGACAGCGCAGAATCAGCGGCTGGTGTATTATCCCTTACTGAAAAGCGGTGATACAGATATGATGAAGACGCAGTTTGATTTTTATCTGCGGACAAAAAAGAATGCAGAGCTCCGCAGTCGAACATACTGGAACCATGCAGGGGCATGCTTCACAGAACAGATAGAGAACTTCGGATTACCCAATATCACCGAATATGAGCCTAAAAGACCTCCCGGCACTGATCCCGGTGTTGAATATAACGCATGGCTGGAATACCAGTGGGAAACGGTATTTGAGTTTTGCTTAATGATGCTTGATGTGAACCGTTATACAGGGATATCGAATCCTGAACATATTGCCTTCATCGAAAGCTGTCTTACTTTTTATGATGAACATTACCGGCAGCTGGCAAAGAAAAGGGGCGTCAAAGAACTGAATGAGAAAGGGCAATATATACTATTCCCTACATCGGCGGCAGAAACCTTCAAAATGACCTACAACTCCACGACAGTGATTGCTGCTTTACAGGTCATCCTGCAAAGGATGTCTGAGCTACCGGAGATACAGAAAGATACACTCCGCCTGACGAGGATACAACAGCTGCAAAAAAGGGTACCGCCTATTGCATTGACGGAATTTGAAGGGCATAAAACCATTGCGCCGGCGCTTGCCTGGGAAAGAGTACAGAACACGGAGACGCCGCAATTGTACCCCGTTTTCCCCTGGGGTATCTACGGAGTGGGTAAGCCCGACCTGGATATTGCCCGCAACACATGGGAATATGATCCACATGCAGTGAAATTCCGGAGTCATATAGGTTGGAGACAATACAACATCTTTGCCGCCCGTCTGGGACTAATGAAAGAGGCGGCTGCACTCACCAAACTGAAATTTGCTGACGGACCTCATCGTTTCCCCGCTTTCTGGGGCCCCGGCTTTGACTGGACACCCGACCATAACTGGGGAGGAACCGCCATGACGGGTTTACAGGAAATGCTGTTGCAGGTAGATGGTAAGAAGATCTATCTGCTACCTGCCTGGCCGGCAGACTGGAATGCGGTGTTTAAACTGCATGCGCCCAATAACACCGTTATTGAAGGTCGTGTGAACAATGGTAAAATGGAACAGTTGAAAGTCACACCTGTCTCCCGGAAAGAAGATGTGATCATCATGTAAATATGGTGGCATGTGGTTTGTACCGCCATTCACATCTTTCCCCAATTAAAGAGAACGAATGAAAAACGGTACAATGATGCAATACTTCCACTGGTATATTCCTGAAGATGGGAGCTGGTGGAATACAGTAAAGAACGACGCGCCCAAACTGGCGGCGATGGGTATTAACGCTATCTGGCTGCCGCCGGCTTTTAAAGGAGCCGGTGGTATTGATAGTCGTGGCTATGATGTGTATGATTTGTATGACCTTGGTGAGTTTGATCAGAAAGGAACGGTACGCACGCGTTATGGCACCCGTCAGGAATATATAGCGGCTATTAAGGCTATCCAGAATGCAGGTATGCAGGTATATGTGGATGTAGTGCTCAATCACCTGATGGGAGGCGATGAAACAGAAAGGATAACTGTCAGGAAGGTGGATCCTGAAAACAGGAATGAATTCATTTCGGATCCTCTTCTTGCAGAGGCATATACCAGGTTCACTTTCCCCGGACGCAAAGCTGCACACTCCACATTTATATGGGATCATCAGTGTTTTACAGGAGTAGATCATATCACCGGTTCTGACGAGGATGCCATCTTCAGTATCCAGAATGAATATGGAGAGAAATGGGAAGATGTGGTGGATGAAGAAAAAGGCAACTTTGATTTCCTGATGGGAGCCGATATTGAATTTCGTAATCCTGCAGTACGGGACGAACTGAAACGATGGGGAGAATGGTACTACAATACAATTAAGTTTGATGGTCTCCGGCTGGATGCAGTGAAACATATTACCCCTGGCTTCTTTACAGAATGGCTGGACTATATGTGGAATTTTACCGGTAAGAAGTTTTTTGTTGTAGGGGAATACTGGGCAGCCGACGATGTAGAACCAGCACTGAAATATATAGATGCTATTGAAGGCAGAATGTCGCTGTTTGACGCCTCTTTGCATCATAACTTCTTTGATGCTGCCAAAGCCGGTAAGGATTATGATCTTACTGCCATCTTTGAAGGCTCCTTGGTATCGCAGCAACCTGCGCTCGCAGTAACCCTTGTCGATAATCATGATACACAGCCGCTACAGACGCTGGAAGCACCTGTGGAAAACTGGTTCAAACCAATAGCCTACGCTTTGATATTACTGCGGGAGCATGGTTATCCCTGTGTTTTTTATCCTGATCTGTATGGTGCAACCTACACTGGTAAAAATAAAGAAGGGGAGGATGTCAAAATTGAGCTGGCGCCCGTAGAAGGGTTGGACAAGCTGCTCGCTGCCAGAGATCAATATGCTTATGGTCAGCAGAGGGATTATTTCGACCATCCCAATTGTATTGGCTGGACACGTGAAGGTGATGAGGAGCATAATGGTTGTGCCATTGTAATCTCCAATTCAGAAGAGGGTACGAAACATATGGAGATAGGAAAACGTTATGCCGGCAAGCGGTTTAAGGACATATTGGGCAGGCGCGGGGAAGAGGTAGTGATAGACAAAGAAGGATGGGGCGATTTTCTGTGCGCTGCGGGTGCAGTATCAGTTTGGGCGCCCGCTGGTAGCTGACGCCGTAAAAGTCATGTGGTTAATAGGGTAAAGACCCGGGAATTCATAGATTGTTTGTTTGTAGATCGCGAACAGCGAACAGGATTTTTCCTTTTATCCCAAAATTCGCTGTATAGCCGAATGCTTCTATTATATTTACCCCGAAACCATTTATCAATCAAATTATGATCAACAAAATCTTATTGCCCCTGGCGCTTGCAGGTGCAGTCATCGCACAGGTGGCTGTACTACCGGCACAGGCGCAGATGAAACCCTCGCCTTCCAGAGTATTGAATGTTGACTCTTCCGTAGTAACGAAACATGAAGTGACCATCAAGGGACAGCGGGTACCCTATACGGCAACTGCAGGCACTATCCCTGTATGGGACGAAGAAGGCAAGCCTGTTGCCGGCGTGTTTTACACTTACTATGAACGGGATGATGTAAAGGATAAATCTGCCCGCCCGCTGGTGATTTCCTTCAATGGAGGTCCTGGTACGCCCTCCGTATGGATGGAGATCGGGTATACTGGTCCGCGGATGCTGAATATAGATGATGAAGGCTATCCGGTACAGCCCTATGGCATGAGGGACAATCCGCATTCCATCCTGGACGTTGCCGATATCGTGTACGTAGACCCTGTGAATACCGGCTATTCCCGTCCGGTAAGTAAAGATATTCCCGGCAGCAAATTCTATGGTGTGAATGCCGATATCAAATACCTGGCAGAATGGATCAATACATTCGTGACCCGTAAAGGACGCTGGGCTTCTCCTAAATTTCTGATAGGGGAAAGCTATGGTACTACCCGTGTATCCGGATTGGCGCTGGAGCTCCAGGATGCACAATGGATGTACCTTAATGGCGTTGTCCTGGTATCGCCGACAGAACTGGGCATACTGCGTAACGGACCTTTGGATGCAGCCCTGAAACTGCCTTATTTTACAGCTACTGCCTGGTACCATAAAAAGTTGCCGGCAGATCTGCAGCAGAAAGATCTGAAGGATGTACTGCCCGAAGTGGAAAACTTCACCATCAATGAGCTGATCCCAGCCTTGTCAAGAGGAGGAGCGCTGGAGGATGCACAACGTAAGAGCATCGGAGCCCGCGTTGCCCGTTACAGCGGACTGAAAGAGCAGGTGGTACAGGAGAATAACCTGGATGTGTCTACCAACCTTTTCTGGAAAGAACTGCTGCGCGACCAGGGGTATACCGTTGGCCGGCTGGATTCCCGGTACAGGGGTATTGACCGTCAGACAGGCGGTACCAGTCCGGACTATAACGCAGAGCTGACGGCATGGTTACAGGCATTTACACCCGCTATTCACATCTATCTGCGGGAAGAACTGAACTATAAAACAGACCTGAAGTATAACATGTTTGGTGATGTACATCCCTGGGACGGGAAGGATAACAGGACAGGAGAGAACCTGCGTCAGGCTATCGCCCAGAACCCCTTCCTGCACCTGCTGGTACAATCGGGTTATTACGATGGCGCCTGTGATTACTTCAATGCCAAATACAGCATGTGGCAGATGGACCCTGGCGGTAAACTGAAAGACCGCCTGAAATGGGAAGGCTACCGCAGCGGGCATATGATGTACCTGAGAAAGGACGATCTGGCCGCAGCGAATGAGAACCTGAGAAAGTTTATCCAGGAATCTATTCCGGCCAAAGGACAGGCCGCAAAATATTAAAACAGGAGGCTCCGTACAGGAGCCTTCTTTCTTTGACGTAATATTGTGTATGCAAAGGCTTATAGCACATATCAGCAAATTCGTGGAACTGACGGAAGAAGACAGGGAGACCATATTGTCCCTGATGCAATACCAGGAGGTAAAAAAGAAAGAATACCTCCTCCGGCAGGACGCTATCTGCAATGCCAATTACTTCATTCTGAAAGGTGTTTTCCGTAAGTATTACATTGACGAAAAAGGATCAGAACAGATCATTCATTTTGGTATTGATAACTGGTGGATTACCGACTATGACAGCCTGGATAGAAGGATACCCTCTCAATACTTCATACAGGCCGTGGAACACGCTGAAGTGGCCGTATTGGACTGGAGAGTTCAGGAAGAGCTTTTCGCCAAAATACCAGCCCTTGAGCGCTATTTCAGGTTAATCCTGCAAAGGGCATATGCCGCCTCTATGCAGCGCATCCGGTACATCTATGATTTTACCGGGGAAGAACGTTATTATCATTTCAGTAGCCTGTATCCCGAATTCCTGCAGCGTATCCCCCAATATATGGTGGCATCCTACCTGGGTTTTACCCCCGAATTCCTGAGTAAGATCAGGGCTAAGAAAATCTGAACAGTCTTTTCTTGAACTCGATTAAGTTTTGGCAACAGGCAGTGTTGGAAATTTGTGTCAACAAAAACACAAAATCATGGAAACGCGTCTTGTTATGGAAAAGGTGGAACCGGAAGCTTATAAAGCAATGTTTGCGATGGAAAAATATCTTCGTACAACGGATATCGCTCCATTGCACAAGGAACTCATCAAGATCAGGGCATCCCAGATCAATGGCTGTGCTTACTGTATTGATATGCATACAAAAGATGCGCGTAAACTGGGAGAAACAGAACAACGTATCTACGCTCTGAACGCCTGGAGAGAAACGCCTTTCTTCTCACAGGAGGAAAGAGCCATCCTGGCCCTGACAGAAGAAGTGACCCTGATCAGTCATCATGTGAGCGACGCCACCTATAATACAGCCATACAGGTACTGGGAGAGAAACTGACCGCCCAGGTAATGATGGCGGCGGTGGCTATCAATTCCTGGAACAGGATAGGGATTGCCACCAGGATGATGCCTGTATGAGTATAGTATGTATAGTATAGCAATATAGTGCGATTCTATCTATAGGCTCTCTGGTCCTACATTAGGACTGCCGTTCTATAGCCTTGGCTATAGAACAGTGCCTGTAATGCTATAGTAGAGAGCCTGTAGGTTATAGGTCCCACACTATTCCCACACTATTAGTACACTATCTCCATGCTGTCTCAACCCAGGAGATGTCCTTCGGGGAGACTATCCGGTAGTTGACAAGAGAGACAAGTATGCTATCATATGGATGCGTCTGGTATACGCTTTGTACCAGACGTATACCAGACGTATACCGGGACAAACACGAGACATACACGACGTATACACGACGCATCTCCGGGACGTCCCTCGGATCGGGGTCGATGCATCCCCAAATCATATAAGTAATTATCTTTATGGCGGGCCTGCTTAAACCTGCCTATTAATGAAAACCATACTTATCCTGGAAGAACTGGCGCTTTTCCTGCTTGCCATCTTTGCCTTTCATCTGCAGTCGCCATATGCCTGGTGGATGTTTCCTGCATGTATCCTGTTACCTGATCTGTCTATGCTGGGCTACCTGGCCGGCAACCGTAGCGGCGCTTTTGTGTACAACCTGGTGCACCATAAGGGTGTTGCACTGGCAGTCTACCTGGTAGGTCTGTATTTCCACCAGGACTGGGCTGTTTTTACCGGTATCATCCTGTTTGCCCATTCGGTAATGGACAGGATGTTCGGTTACGGTTTAAAGTATGAAACCGGTTTTAAAGACACACATCTGGGTAAGATCGGTAAACAATAAGCTTATTTCAGATATCTGATCAGGAATGCCGCTGTCGCTTCGTCTACCTTGAGGGCATTGCTGTATTTCATCCAGTGATGGGTATCGTCGGGAATGGCGAGATACTCAAAGGGTACGCCTTTGTCCTCCAGGCGGCGGAACAGGTCTATGGTCTGGTTGAACTCTACATTGCGGTCGTCATCAGCATGAATAAGCAATACCGGAGAAGTCCAGGTATCCACATAAGCCACCGGCGACGATAGCCAGGAGACTTTTAAAGCTGTATCAACATCGGGTGCCGGGTTAGCGGTTGGAGGAGGTAGAAATTGTGAACGGTTATGTACTCCGTGTATGTCTACGCCTGCGGCGAATAGTTTTGAGTCCCTGCCCAGTGCGTGTGCAGTCAGAAAGCCGCCATAAGAGCCGCCATACACACCGATCTTTGTAGCGTCCACCTGTGGCTGCGCTGCCAGCCATTCGCCCGCAGCTTTGATATCCTGGTATTCGGCTGCCCCGATGATGCCGGCATGTGGAGGCTTGTTGAATTCATAGCCATAGCCGATACCCAGGCGGTAGTTCACCGACAGTACTATAAATCCCTGGCTGGCAAGGTACTGGTTCACTGCATATCCATTGGCATAATAATCCATATAATGCCAGCCCAGTAGCATCTGGCGCTGCGGACCACCATGGATGTACACAATGGCTGGATGTTTTGCTGCCTTGTCTTTCGGTTCAAATAGTTGCGCATGTACCAGAGTGCCATCGGGCGCTTTGAAGGTAACCGGTTTTGGAGTAACCATCTGTGCTTCCGGGAAGCCGGCAGGCAGTAGTGTTTTGCCTATTACCCTGGGCGTACCCTTCTGAAAAGGCATCACAGCTGGCAATAAGGGTTGTTGCGCGGTAGCGGTCAATGCAGCAATGGTGTGGCCGTCGCCTGTTACGACCGGGTATGTCTCAATACCATCCCCCGAGGTGAGTATTTCCATGGCTGCTTTATCTACCGGCACGCGGGCGATATGCCTGCGGTCTATGTCCGTAGGGGCAGCACCGGTATTGGCACTGAACACGACCCATTTACCATCAGCAGTAGTTTCAATATGTTCAACCATGAAGTTGCCGGGTGTCAGTAACAGCGGTGTACCTCCGCCAGGCGCGATGGAATAGAGGTGCGGCCATCCGTCGTGATAGGAGAGGAACACGATCCTGTTGACTGCAGGCCAGTTGAGGTTCGTACCACCGTCAGTGGTAGGGATAGAGCCGGGTAGTGTAGTGGGTGCTTTCCATAATAGCTTGCCTTCTCCGCTGACAGCATCTGCTGTCCAGATGGACCAGGGCTGGTGTTTCCGTGCCAGCAGGGAATCTGTTGCACCACCGGTACCGGGTATACGTATAAACGCAATCTGCTTCCCGTCGGGCGACCAGCGGGGAGAAAAGTCTTTTGAAAAGCCAGGCGCCATCCATTGCAATGATGTAGCTGCATTGCGGTATACGCCGATGTAGGAATGATCATTACGGTTATTCGCAAAAGCCAGTCCAGAGCCATCGGGCGCCCATGTTATACTGTGGCAGGAACCTTTTACAGCAACCAGGTTCCTGGCAGGAGTCGCTCCATCTATGGCAGCGATCCATATCTGTCCGTTCCTGATGAATGCAACACTGTCGCCACGCGGAGAAATGGCTGGATAGTCGCCTTCCGACAATACTTTGGCCGTACCGCCGGCAAAAGGAACTGACCATATCTCCGTTTTCGGAGGAATAGGCAGATGGGCTGCATTTACAGGATTGCTGCTTTCTTTTCCACCATGATCACCTCCACGGGTATACACTACCCATTTGCCATCAGACGAAATGGATAGACTACTGATCTCCTGCCCGTCGTCAAGCGTATAGCCGGTGACTTTCCGGGGAGTAAAATCAGGGCCAGCTGCAACATATACATTCCTTTTCCCCTGTTCATTCAGCGCCCAGGCAATACCACTACCGGTGGATGCGCTGGTGAGTACGGAGGGGAAAGGATAAGCAGTAACAGCTTCCATGGAAAACTGCTGTGCGTTTAAGCAGCAGATGTGCAGGAAAATGGTTGTAATGAGGAGGACAGATCTGATCATGGGCTTGCAGGAAAGTTTAAATCAGGAATTAAGAGTCAGGAATGAGAAAATACGAATACAAATTGACATTCTGGTATTTTAGTCAATTCATTGTAGGTGGCAGTACTGAAAGGTGCTGCTGTACTGCGTTTCTGATTCCTGGCCCTTAACCCGGATTCCGGCAGGCTACTGTTTCTGCTGCTGAATAATGTTCCGGATCACAAATTCAGTCAGCGCATTGCGTCCGGCAATACCCAGTTTGACGGCTATCCTGTACCGGTGATTTTCGATGGTACGGATGCTTACATTCAGTTCATCAGCCATCTGCTTGGTGCTTTTGCCTTCCGCGATCATTTTAATGATGCGGTTTTCAGCTTTGCCAAGCCGGTGATAAAGTGCCTGTTGTGCGGTTGATGAGTTAGCAAGTGATACACTCCTGGTTTCATCGGGCGTATGCACATGGTTGAACTTCGCAAAGCGGCCCAGCCGCGAGCGGATGCTGAGCAGGAGGTCGCGTTTTCTGAACGGCCTTGCCAGGTAATCATCTGCTCCAAGATTCATGGCCATGCGCATTTCCTGTTTGTTGTCTTTTACACTGATAAAGATCAGCGGAATATGATCAAAACCAGGATCGTTCCTTAAAGCCATAATGAAATGATGCCCGCCTGTTCCACGCAGGTGTGCACCACAAATGATAAGATCGGGTTGCTGTTGCTGGCAGATGATGATTCCTTCTTCTTCTGAGGACGCTGTATGAATATCATAAGATTGGGTAATCAATAACTGCCGGGTCTGTCTTACAAATACCTGATCCTCATCTACAAGTAAAATTTTATAGACTGCAGTATTCATCAGAAAAGTGTTTGCAGGTTGACATACAGGTATGAATGTAACCGATTACAATACCCATATATATGGGGGATACTTGTCGGGCATGCTTAATGGCTCCGGTCTCCGCTGGCCAGAATTACTCTCATAAAAACAGAATGGAATGGTCGTGTGCATTTTTAATTGGTTAATATTAAGTAGTTAAGCGGTAGATGCAGACACACGTATGGCATAGTTAAATTTCCGTCTCGCGTGCAGCTTCCATCAGCTGTTTAATAACATGGTCTTTCAGGTAGAAGATATGGGAATGGTCTTTCCAGTGGCGTAAATATGAATAGAATAACGGGTGCGATTTCAACTAATGATCTTCGTCATATATAAAATAAGCGCTAGTACTCAAAAAAAGGTGAGCATATACTTACTGCTTATTCCCGCCGGGCCTGGTAAAGTAATCTAGGTGACTACATTTATATTAGTAAATATAGTGATTTGTTTACATATGGAAATTGTATGCCGTAAATCATGGGTTAGGGATAATCTCATGTGATTAGGGTAAAATAATATTATAAAAAATGGCCTTTTGAAAATATGCGTACAAGCACTGCATAAAAAGTTATCCACATTTCAGGTCGTTTTTAGGTTAAAAAATGTGGATAACCCTACTCTTCGTAGAGGCGGCAGAGGTAGATATAACGTTCACCTACCCCATGTTTATTGTATGAGACAAAATATATATTTGAATGCCCTGAAGCCTCCGTCAGTAAGGTAATACAAGGGGTCATATGTATATAAAGTACCATGTGTTTGATCCCGGAAAATGGCCATTTTTATGTGCCAAAATACATGGTATGAGCCCGGATTTCATTTGTAATGTTCTGATTTATAATTGAGAAGTAGGAGGGGGTAACGCTCATTAATTTTTAAAAAGATATTGTTTTATCAATAAATATAGATATTTTTATATTCGAATTTACTATATCCTTGACTGTCGGATATTTATAAATCATAATCCTATAACCAATGAAGAACGCTGCCTTATACGAATTGTGGATTGCTCTGAGAGCGATATTCCATATGCCTGATCACCAACCCCGGCTTGCCCGGATTTATATATATAATAATAAGAGGACAGTTGGTAGACGGCATTTCTAATGAGAGCGATACATTGGTACAACAGCATTCAAAATATACTATTTGCAGTAATCCTAAGCCTATGCGCATAAATTACAATTCTCGCTTAAATCTGCTAACATCGATGCAGCAGCGAGTTGGCCTGGTCTTTACCGATATTAAAAAGATGTCTGATCGCTGCCTGTTCATGCTACTTTTTATAGTAGGTATGACCTGGTTGCCAGCGAAGGCAAATATTCCGACAGCCGGAAAAGTAGCTACTGGTGTTACCGTAAATGGTAAACCCTACACCAAATCCGTTGATATATGGGTAACCTACCAATATACCGGTTCCGGTGCTGACGGTGCAGTAAAGACAGGAGATCAGATCGACTATAAGATCTTTATTAAAAATACTGGTGATGAAGCCCTGACGGTACGTGTGGTAGACACACTGCCGATACACACCATTTTCTACGGCGCCTCTCCCGGAGGTACCCTGAATAATGATGTGCTGTCATGGAACAACCTGGCCCTTGCTCCCGGAGCACAGACCTCTGTTTCATTTTCGGTGAATGTGGATGGTACTCTAACCGGTGTAGACTATATTAATAACACCGGGTATGTGGATATCGGAGATGGAAACGGATTAATGCACACTTTCGCTCCGGCAGTCGACAACAACATCAACGCAGCAAAAGGTACCGACAAAGGCTGGCCTGCTACGAGGACCCCGGTTGATAACGGTATGAACTCCATCTGCTGGAAAAGTGTAACCTATACTGGTACTGGTCCTAACGGTACTATCCAGTCAGGCGACCTGGTTACTTATGTAATACACGTACAGAATACCGGTACACAGCAACTGCAGAATGTGATCATTACTGACTACGTTCCGGTTTATACTAACTTCTACGATTCGCCCGACGCGGCTCCTGATGCCAACAACCTGCTGACATGGACTATTCCTTTACTGGACCCCGGACAGTCTGCAGTACGTTCCTTCCGTGTAAGGGTAGCAACAGACCTGACAGGTGCGAAAGCCATAGAAAATACAGCTTATGTAAATAACGGGAACGGTAAAGGATTCGTTCCGACATTGCCTTCCCTGGCTACTGATCCTAACCAGCCAGATCCTAATGGCGCAGGCAAACCATCTACTTCAATTCCTATCGTGAGCGTAGTCTCTTTTGAAGGATGGAAAATAGTACTGAACTCCAGCGGCGAAGCAAGTGTAACCTCCGGTGAAGAGCTGTCATATATTATATATGTACGCAACACAGGTAACACCACCATCCCTACCCTCCAGGTAAGTGACCCGGTGCCTGCCCTGACAACTTTCGAATCTGCAACAGATGGTGGTATCCACCTGGTAGGTTCAAACACAGTAATGTGGGCGGTAAATAACCTGGCCGCCGGCGCGATTGCCACACTCCATTTTAAAGTAAAAGTTGATCCTTTACCAGATGGTATAAAGAGCATCGACAACACAGCAAGGATCCAGATCGGTGGTAACTCTGACTCTACTTCCAAAGCAACCTATCATTGCGATCCTAAGGAAGCAGGTTGCGACAAGGGAACCGTAACAAGTATCAAAACAGCCGGTAAAGCTGCCGGTATGGTGATCTCCAACGTTGTAACACCTAACTCAGACGGAAAGAACGACTACTTCATAGTAAGAGGAATTGATAAATACCCTAACAGTCAGTTGTACATATTCAACCGTTGGGGAGGTGTTGTATACCATAACCCTGACTATCAGAACAGCTGGGATGCAACAGGATTAAGCGAAGGTACCTATTACTACCGCCTTGAGTTGAACAGTCCTACCGAAGGGGTAAAGACTTACAAAGGTTGGGTAATGATTATTAGATAATGAACTGTGATCCTAAAAGTGCAATTATGTACATGACAAAAAAATGGTTTACTGTAGTATTATTACTTTGCCTGGCAGCAGGTTCCCGTGCACAGCAAAGTGTCCAGTTCAGCCAGTATATTTTCAACGGATTGAGCATCAATCCTGCATATGCGGGTTATAAGGATGTACTGCATCTCAATGCCGCTTACCGCCAGCAATGGACTGGTATAGACGGCGCTCCACGTACTGCCAGCGTATCGCTGGATGGTCCTCTGAACAGAGGCGCTAAAGACGCAAACGTTGGTCTGGGTGTACAGGCCATGATGGATAACCTGGGACCTCAGAGCGCGGTTTCCCTCTATGCTTCCTATGCATACCGTATCCGCCTCGATGAAGAGGATACCCGCCGCCTCTGCCTTGGTATCGGCGTGGGTGCAACACAGTATGGCCTGAGTGGTAAAGACCTGGTCTACCTGGATAATGGCGACCGTATCATTCCTGATGGTTCTGCCAAATCTACCGCTCCCGATGCACGTGTAGGTATCTACTACTATACTCCTTCACTTTATATTGGTGTCTCTGCGCTGGATCTCTTTTCCAAATACAGCAGCTCCGGTTATAAATGGAGAGGATATACATATGAAAGTATCAAAAGAAAGCAGCACGTTTATTTAACAGCTGGCTACATGTTCCCGGTGAATGATAAAATTTACCTGAAACCATCAGTACTGTTCAAAACTGACTTTGCAGGTCCTGCTGGTCTGGATGCAACATTGATGATGCACATTGATGAACTCTTATGGATAGGTGGTTCCTACAGAACAAACCTCTCTGTATTCAACAAGAAATCAGTTGTAAGCAATACATCGCTTGACAAAGCCAATGCGGCAAGCGCCATCCTTGAATATTATGTCTCTCCCAAGTTCCGTGTAGGTTATTCCTATGACTACAGCATGAACAAACTGGCAGGTATACAGAGTGGTTCGCATGAACTTTCAATTGGTCTATTATTTAATTCAAAGCTTTTCAGCACATCCAATCCCCGCTATTTTTAATATTTAAAAGATCATCAAATCTCGATATGCTACGTTGTTACGCGATATTATTGTGCACCACTCTGACGGTTCCGGTGATGCTGTTTGGCCAGGAGCAGAAAAGCGTGCGGGTAAGGGCTGATGAGGCTTTTGAAAGACAGGAATATGCTGTTGCAGGATCCCTGTACGGCAGGATCATATCAAAGAAGAAAACCAAAACTTCTATTGATCTCCTGGAGCGCATCGCTCTCTGCAATCGTGAAATCGGTCAGTATGAAGACGCTGCTTTCTGGTATGAGAAAATGGACGAACGTCCTGATTGTCCGCCAGTGGCACACCTGCAGTACGGGGAAATATTGAAGAGCGCGGGTAAATATGTTGAAGCAAAACAACAGATAGCCAAATTTAAAAGTTCAAAAGCGGATAGTATCCGCCTGGCGAATGCTATGATGGCTGGCTGTGATAGTGCTATCGCCTGGAAGACTAACCGTCTTGACATGGCGATGGAAAATATCAAAGAGCTGAGCTCCTCCGGTTCTGACTATGTAAGCGGTGTAACAAGACAAGGTCTCCTGCTGGTATCAAACGGTTACCGTAAGATGACTATGAACCTCCTGCCTGAGAAGAATCCGAAAATTGATACACGTACCAATCAGCCTTACTACAAAGCATATATCTTTAAACAATATTCACAGGGTGTGGCCAATACTTTCGTTGAAGAAGTAGTGCCGCAATTATTAGCCCTGGTACCATACCACGTCGGACCTGTATGTTTCAATCCCAGGGAAGATACCATCTACGTAACACTGAACTCCTGGCAGCAGGATATTGCCAACCGTAAGAAACGCGGTCCGGTAAATGGTGAACGTACCATGATGGTGTTCTGGTCTGTGAAATCAGGTGATGAGTGGAGACCACTGGAACCCCTGAAAGAGATCAATGCAACTGGTTATTCTACCGGTCATGTTGCCCTCAGCCGCGATGGTAAAACCATGTACTTTGCTTCCAACAGAAAAGGCGGTCAGGGTAAAATGGACATCTGGTTCAGTGAAAAACAGAAGAACGGCAGATGGGGTAAACCTAAAAACTGTGGTCCGGTTATCAACACTCCTTTCGATGAAGCATTCCCTACCTATAATGAAGAAGACATGCTGTACTTCTCCAGTAAAGGCCATCCGGGCATGGGAGGTTTTGACATCTTCCGTGTAGCAGGCAAGGGAACTGAATGGCATCGTCTGCAGAACCTGCGTTATCCGTTCAACTCCGGTGGCGATGATCTGGGTTTCATCATGAAGGCGAATATGTATGAAGGTTACTTCTCTTCCAACCGTCCTGGTGGTGGTGGCAGCGACGATATTTACCGCTTCATGGATACGCACTTCACAGAGAGATTCAACAATGACGAAGGTATCCAGCCTTATAAAGATCCGGAGCCGGGATCAAATCCAAACCCGGTAATACTGGCACAGAACAAACCTGCTGAAAAACCAGCGGAATCAGTCGGAGTAGCTACTCCGAAACCTGACGAACCGGTGGTGGTTTCTCCTAGACAGACGGTAACTGCACCGATCAGCTTACCTGGAACAGTAGCTTCGTCAACACCGACAAAACCTGCTGAGGAACCAGTAGTACACTCTCCGAAACAGACAGTAAGCGCTCCGATAGATATTCCAACTACAGTGGCTACTACACAGCACCAGACTGCTGAACCACTGGTAGCGAAAAACGAACCAGCGGGCGAACCGGTAAAGGAACCAGTAAGCGAACCTGTAAAAACACCGGTTAAACGTACACCTCCTGCCAGATCAACTGGCAAGAAACCGGTGAAAACGCCTGCAGTAGTAGCCGCTCCTGTAGTAGCGCCACCAGTAACAGAGACGAAGTCAGAATACGAACCGGAGCCGGTAGCAGAGAAACCAGCTGAGAAGATCGAAACGGTAGCAGTAGCGCACCCGCAGGAAACCAAACAGGATGTTGAAATGTCAGAAATGGACCATGCTATCCAGAGTAAAATGGAAACCATGGAGTTCTACTACGACTACAACAGCGCCATCCTGACCTCTAAATCAAGAAACCTGCTGGATAGGGTAGCCGTAGTGCTGAACCAGTATCCTGACTGGAAACTGCAGATACGTTCTTACACTGACAGCCGTGGATCTGACGCCTATAACAAAGACCTCTCCGCTTTACGTTGTTATGCCGTAATTGACTACCTGGTGAGGAAAGGTGTAGCTTCAAGCAGACTTTACTACGAGAACATCGGTAAAGATCCTAATGATCCATGCGGTAAAGGTGTACCTTGTACGGATGAACAGTATATGCGTGCAAGACGTACCATGCTGAAAATCATTCACAAATAGAATTATATAAAATAAAATAAAGAACGCCCTCCCGGTATTATGCCGGGAGGGCGTTTTGCATATAACAAAAAAAATTATTTTTGGGATGGTACCTTAACACCTTAGGTACGACACCTTTATAGAGAGTCTGGAAAAGAGCGATTCAAGAGACATTTTATATTAACCATACGCCTTAAAATAATACCATTTGCCTGTGAAGACCGGTCTTAGATCTGCACAACTTACTTAGAGAGCAACCCGACGTAATAACAACCTGTGGCCTGGATGTAAGCAGAAATAAACCAATAGGTCCATATCGTTCTCAAAAAACCATCATAAATGAAAGTAAACTTTACCTTTCGTAGCGCATTGCTGTACCACCGTGTAAGGCATGCACTCCTGCTGTTGCTGCTCATGCTGGGCTTATCCCCCCTCATGGCGCAGGTTACTCCGCAGGTGCCTGCGACAACAAAGAACCACAACAAACAGGTGATAGGATATATCACCCAATGGGATGCCTGGAAAGACGTGGCTGGAATTGTGCCCAAAGGGGGGTATAACCAGCTGAACGTGGATTATTCACAATACACCATCCTGAACTTCTCCTTCTTTGGTGTGGCGAAAGACGGTTCGCTGCACAGCGGCGACTTCCGCAACAAGAACATTTACCAGGTAGGCGCCGTACAGGAACCCGGTGCACTGTTAAATGAAGACATTTACAGCAGCTGGGACCTGTTCCTGCTGAAAGGCGAACTGGATGCTCCTTTATATTATATCTCAGAAGGCAGCTATGCTTATACCCTGGGATACCGCAATGAAGGCAGCGGCTGGAAAAACGTAAATACCGGTCAGACCGGCGCTTTCCCTTTATCTGTTCCTAAACAGGGCGGTGCACAGGGCCTGATTGACCTGGCTCACGCAAAAGGTGTAAAAGTAATGGCTTCCATCGGCGGCTGGAGTATGTGTAAACACTATCCTGAAATGGCAGCTGATGCTACCAAACGCGCTAAGTTTGTAGCTAATTGCGTAGACCTGATAAATATGGGCTTTGATGGTATCGACTTCGACTGGGAATACCCTAACGATGCCGGTATGAACATCGAAAAATACAGCACTGCTGACTTCAATAACTTTGCTGCACTGGTAGAAGCAGTAAGAGCAGCTATCGGTCCTAATAAACTGATCACAGCTGCTTTCGCCGCCGCTCCTGCTAAACTGCAGGGTTTTAACTGGGCTCGTCTGAATAATTCAATGAATTATTACAACATGATGACCTACGACTACAATGGCGGATGGTCTAATAAAGCCGGTCACAATGCTCCACTGTACGACTATCCTGGTGCTGAATACAGCAACTTCTCTGTAGACGCTACTGTGAAAGCGTTGAAAGCCCTGGGTGTAAACATGTCTAAAGTAAACATTGGTGCTCCCTTCTATGGTCGTGGTGTAGTAACTACTGGTGCTGCTGCACTGAATGCTGCTACAACCAAACGTGCTGAAACAGTACAGCCGGATGGTCCTATCCAGACCTGCGCTGATTACACCAACTGGCAGAAAGACCTGTGGGATGGTACGCCTAACTACAGCTATATCCTGCAGCAGACAGGTTCCGGATGGACTGAAGGCTGGGATGATGTAGCAAAAGTACCTTACAAAACAAAAGGCAACTATTTCCTGAGCTATGATAACGAGCGTTCAGTAGGAGAGAAAGCTAAATATATCAAGGACAATGGACTGGCAGGTGTAATTATCTGGCAGGTATTCGGTGACATGTTGAACATGACCAGCAGCACCGTTGCTAAGGGCAAGCTTATCTATTGTCCTAACACTACTTCTCCGCTTGTAAACAAGATCAACGCTGTATTTGCTGATGGCACCACTCCAACAAACCAGTCACCATCAGTGAACCTGACTGCGCCTACTGCAAATGCAACATTCACTGCACCTGCCAACATCACTGTGAGCGCTAACGCTACAGACAGCGATGGCAGCATTGCAAAAGTACAGTTCTTCAATGGCGCTACCAGCCTGGGTACTGTTACCGCTGCTCCGTACAGCATTTCCTGGAACAACGTAGCTGCTGGTACTTACAGCATTACTGCTGTAGCTACTGACAATGCAGGCGCTGCTACCACTTCATCAGCAGTATCTGTTACCGTAAAAAATGGTACTGTTGATCCTCCTCCAACTAACGGCAAAGTAGTAGTAGGTTACTGGCATAACTGGAACCTGGCATCTGCTCCATATATCCGCTTACGCGATGTAGACAGCCGTTACAATGTGATTGAAGTAGCTTTCGGTACTACCGGCAGCGATTACTCTACTGTAAGCTTCACTCCGGACGGTACTACTGTAGCTGATTTCAAAGCTGATATCGCTACACTGCAGTCGCAGGGTAGAAAAGTGTTATTGTCACTGGGTGGTGAAACCGGTACACTCATGCTGGCTACAGAAGCTAACAAACAGTCTTTCATTACCAGCATGAAGAATCTGCTGGATAGCTACAATTTCGACGGTTTTGATATCGATATCGAAGGTGGTACTTCTTTACAGCTGAACAATGGTGATAATAACTTCATGTCGCCAACTACGCCTAAAGTAGTGAACCTGATCGCTGCTGTGAAAGACATCGTTGCTTACCGTAAGGCACAGGGTAAAAACTGTCTGTTGACAATGGCGCCTGAAACATACTATGTACAGACAGCTTATGGCGCTACTTATTCTCCGCTGGTAGGTGCCTATCTGCCTATCATCTATGGTCTGCGTAACGAACTGTCCTGGATCCAGCCACAGCTGTACAACACCGGTTCTGTAATGGGCCTGGACAACAAAGTATACAACTCAGCAACTGCTGATTTCATCGTATCTATGACTGAGATGCTGTTACAGGGCTTCCCTGTATCAGGTACCAGCCAGACTTTCCCTGCACTGCGTGAAGATCAGGTAGCCTTCGGTTTGCCTGCTGCTCCTGGTGCTGCTGGTAGCGGTTATACTGCTCCTGCTGAAGTGAAGAAAGCACTGAACTATCTGACCAAAGGTCAATCTTACGGTGGTGGTTATACACTGCGTAAAGCAGCTGGTTATCCTGGTCTGCGTGGTATCATGACATGGTCTGTAAACTGGGATAAAGTAAATAACAGCGAATTTGCTGCCAACTACTATCCTTATTTCTTCGGTTCTACTCCGGGCAACCAGTCTCCGGTAGTGAGCATTACATCTCCGTCTGCAGGCGCTTCTTTCACAGCACCTGCTTCCATCACTATCACTGCAAGTGCATCTGATGCTGATGGTACTGTTTCTAAAGTTGAATTCTATAATGGTGCGACCAAATTAGGTCAGGCCACTTCTGCTCCCTATACCTATTCATGGACTAACGTAGCAGCCGGCACTTACAGCCTTACAGCTGTTGCTACTGATAATGGCGGTGCCGTTGCTACATCCTCTGCAGTATCAGTTACAGTAAACGGTACAGGTAACAATACCTGCGATGGTATTGCCGCCTGGTCAGCTACAGCTGTTTACACTGCTAACATGCAGGTAGTTTACAATGGTAAGATCTACAACGCAAAATGGTGGACACAGAACGAACAGCCTGATACCCACAGCGGTGATGGTCAGGTTTGGGCATATGTGCGCAATTGCGGTGGCGGTACTGGTAACCAGGCCCCTGCTGTAAGCATTACTTCTCCTGCCGGCGGCGCTACATTCACAGCTCCTGCTACAGTAACTATCCAGGCTTCTGCTTCAGATGCTGATGGTACTGTTACTAAAGTTGAATTCTTCAATGGCAGCACTAAACTGGGTGAAGCAACTGCAAGCCCTTACTCTTACACATGGAGCAATGTTGCAGCTGGTTCTTACAGCATCACTGCTAAAGCTACCGACAACGGCAATGGTTCAACTACCAGCGGCGCGGTAACTATCACAGTAGGTGGCGGTGGTAACACCGGTAACTGTGCAGGTGTACCAACTTATCAGCCATACCCTGCGGTGTACAACCTGGGAGATAAGGTGGTATACAACGGTAACCTGTATGAAAGCCTGTCCAACGGTCTGTATAACGTAACGCCTGGTACAGCTGACTACTGGTGGAAACCACTGGGTGCATGCGGAGCAAGTGCTGCAACCGTAGCAGCAGTATCTCCGGTACCTGATAACGTTGCAAATGAGAAAGTACTGGTATTCCCTAACCCGCTGACAGGTACTACACTGAAAGTACAGTTCAACGCTGCAGCAGGTGAGAAAGTACTGATCGAATTGTGGAGCACTGGTGGTGGTACCGCTGTGATCCGCAAACAATATATCGCAGGCTCGAAAGGCCAGCAAACAGTTGATCTGGATGTTTCTCAGGTGCCAGCAGGTTCCTGGATACTGAAAACAAATCATCTGAAGAGCGGTCGTAAGGGCACTGCGAAAGTAGTACGCCTGTAAGCCGTAACTTAGGAATCGGAAATCAGAAACTACGGGTCCCGGCCCGTAGTTTCTGATTCCTGGTTTCTAATCTCTGTTTTCCTGATTATCTGTCAACCAACAACCTATCAACCATATCAAAAGAGAGTCTTATGCTGCTTTTTACATCTGCTGTCAATACTATATTTCACGCGCTCTTTCTGTGAAGCAGGCCATGAGGCCCCCTTCACCTCCCTCGAAATAATTGTTTATTTATTTGTTGACGCTAAAATTCCATCGTATGAGTAAAAATTTTACACAGGTACTTTTTAAGAGCTTTATTATTCCTGTCCTGATTGCAGCCGGGCACCTCACGGTGCTGGCGCAATCAGGTATTTATGGAGGAGGCCCCATTTACAAGAACCGCAGTTATGCCATCAATGAGCTGAGAAATTCAGGATACACCTATGTAGTGGTGTGGACCATTCACATCGATGCCAGCGGTAATTTTAACTTCAATGCGGAATTCCCCCTGGTGCAGAATGGCGCTTATGTGGGGGGCAGTTCCTATCCCAATTTTGTGGATGACATGGCGCGACTGAAGTCTGCGCCCACTACTATCAACAGGCTGGAGTTCTGTCTCAGCGCCTGGGGATCTTCTACTTTCGCCAACATAAAAAATCTCATTGCTTCACAGGGTACCGGCAGCAGCAGTATCCTGTACCGTAACTTCCAGGCATTGCGGAATACCTTCCCGATGGTGGACGCTATCGGCTTTGATGATGAGAGTACTTACGATGTCAGCTCGGCTACCGCACTGGCGGTAATGCTGGGCAATCTTGGTTTTAAAGTCAGCCTGGTACCCTATACCAATTCCGGCTTCTGGACAAGCGTAGCTACCAATACCAATAACCAGCGTGCCGGAACGATTGACAGGATAGATTTACAGTGTTATTCCGGTGGCGCCGGCAACTCTCCCTGCAACTGGAACTTTGGCACTATACCCGTATATGCCGGATTATGGGATGCAGAGAAATCAACGTCACAGGTGCAAAGTCAGCTGAACACCTGGAAGAACAGCTGCAGCGCACGTATCAAAGGAGGGTTTATGTGGCTGTATGATGATATTGATAACAGTTCACAGACAGCTGCTTATGCCACAGCTATCAGGAATGTATTCGGTGGTGGAACGCTCAGTACAGCTGCGGTGACCTTTTACAGGGACTGTAATTACGGTGGACTGGCGATCAGTTTGCCGGTAGGCGATTACAACCTTACCAGACTACGTTCCTTTGGTATCAGGAATGACGATATTTCATCCGTAACAGTAAACAGCGGATATAGTACACGCCTCTACGTAAACGATAACTTTGGCGGCAATTCCCTTGCGCTTACAGCCAGCAATGACTGTCTTGTGGATGAAGGCTGGAACGATCTGGCAAGCTCCCTGATCATACGTGCAGGTTCGGGCGCAAGAACTGCTAATGAGGCAGGACAGAAGACCAGTTTTTCTTCGGCCCCGGTAGTAAAAGGATTTATCCTTTATCCTAACCCTGCAAACAGCGAATTGATACTGGCCGCCGATGAAGATTTAACAGGCGTATTCATGCAGGTATTTGACATGACAGGAAGGTCGGTCATGTCGTTCAGGAACACCATTAACAGGCTGGATCTGTCCAGGCTGCGGCCGGGCGTATATACGCTGGTATTTAACAGGAACGGCAGCAAAGTAGCCCGCCAGTTCATAAAGCAATAACCATTTGAAATATATCCTTGTTACAAGTTCTGCTCTACACTTCTTGTACTTGAGCGTTTAAAGGGAAACACATCTTTGTCCGGAGGCAATGGGTGGAACTTGTAATATGGCAGCACGGTTTCATGACCGGCTTATTTTTTATCCCTCAAAATGTAAAGCATGAAAACAACGAAATGGATCAAGGCGTGTCTGCTGATGGCAGCAGGTGCGTTTATGTCCGTACAGACATTTGCCCAGTTCAAGGTAGTAGGTTATATGCCTTCCTGGTCTGGCAGTGTAAGTGCGATTCAGTACAGTAAACTGACGCACATTAATTACGCCTTCGCATTACCAACTTCTACAGGTGGCCTGCAGGCCATCGAAAATCCTTCCAAATTATCCAGTCTGGTTAGCAGCGGTCATGCCAATGGTGTGAAAGTGCTGATAGCAGTGGGTGGTTGGAACAATGGTGATGATGGTGCATTTGAGTCATTGGCTGCAAATGCGTCCTATCGTACCAATTTTGTCAATACCATGATCAATTTCGTAAATCAGTACGGACTGGATGGTGTGGACATCGACTGGGAATACCCGGACAATGGTGCATCCGCAAATAACTACCTGGCATTGATGCAGCAGTTATCCACTGCATTACATAACCAGGGAAAACTGCTTACAGCAGCTGTTGTTGGTACCGGTGGCGCCAGCATCCTCAATGGAGTATTCAATGTAGTTGATTACCTGAACCTCATGGCTTATGACTATAATAATTACGAACACTCTACTTACAATTATGCATCTCAGTCGCTGTCTTACTGGGTTGGCAGGGGCCTGCCTAAGGCAAAAGCAATCTTAGGTGTGCCTTTCTATGCCCGTCCATCATGGAACAGCTATGCAACATTGCTGTCCCAGGGAGCCAATCCAAATTCCGATTATTTCGGAAGCGACTACTACAATGGTATCCCTACCATCAAGTCCAAAACCAACCTGGCATTCGATCAGGGTGGTGGTATCATGATGTGGGAACTGTCTCAGGATGTTAACAATGGTAACTCCCTGCTGAGCGCTATCTACCAGGTGAAGCTTGACCGTAGTGGTGGTACGAATCCTCAGCCCGGTTCAGTGATCCAGGCAGAAAGTTATACTTCTATGTCAGGTGTTCAGACAGAAGCCTGTACAGATGAAGGCGGCGGATCTAACGTAGGTTACATCGAAACCGGCGACTGGATGGCATATTCCAACATCAACTTCCCGACTTCCGGTACTTATAAGGTAGAGTACAGGGTGGCCAGCCAGAGCACTGGTGGTCAGTTATCACTTGACCTTAACTCAGGTTCAATTGTACTGGGTTACCAGAACATTCCTGTTACCGGTGGATGGCAGACCTGGACCACTGTTTCACATAACGTGAATGTAGCTACTGCAGGTACATATTCTGTAGGTATCTATGCACAGTCAGGTGGCTGGAACATTAACTGGTTCCGTATTACTAAAGTGTCTACAGCTAAAACAGTAGCTGCTGCAAATACAAGCGATGTGGTGTTTGAATACAACAAAGTTGCTGAAAAAGCGCCTTTATTATATCCAAACCCTGTTGCTACTTCACTGAACCTGAAAGGTGACTTCAACCAGCCGGGTGGTATCATTACTATCTATGACCTGAACGGTAAACAGGTGCTGAACGCCAAAGGCGGTGTAAGCAACATCAGCGTAGATGGTCTTCCTGCCGGTACTTACCTGCTGGTATATACGAAAGGTGATAAGAAAGTTACCCGGAAATTCGTGAAGAGATAATATAACCCTGGCCTCCGGCAAAGAGTGTTTCCCTTTTTACACAGTCCCTTTTATTAACCATTTAAACAAAACCCTTTATGATGAGATCACTAAAATTGTCCCTCATGTTAACCGCTGGTCTGGCGCTTGCAGGAAGCGCTGCATCAGCCCAGAACTGGCAGCTGGTCTGGCAGGACGAATTTACGAACAGTATAGGCCCCGATTGGGTATTCGAAACCGGTACCGGTTCCGGAGGATGGGGCAACAATGAACTACAGTACTATCGCCAGGAAAATGCCACTATTGAAAATGGTCAGCTGGTGATCACTGCCAAACAGGAGAGCTTTGGTGGTATGAACTATACGTCCGCCCGTATGAAAACCCAGGGCAGAAAATCATGGAAGTATGGTAAAATAGAAGCCCGTATCGCGATACCTTCTTTCCAGGGCTCCTGGCCAGCCTTCTGGATGTTGGGTAGCAACATCGGTCAGGTTGGATGGCCATCCTGCGGGGAAATAGATATCATGGAACATGTGAACACGAATGCAGAAATAAATGGAACTGTACACTGGACAGGCACCGATGGCAATCATGCTTCCTATGGAAGCACTACGCCAGTGGGAGTAACCGGGTACCATGTCTACAGCATTGAATGGGACGCCAACGCCATTAAATGGTTTGTAGATGGGGCACAGTACAACGTGATCAACATTGCTAACAATGTAGGAAGTACCGAAGAGTTCCAGAGAGATTTCTTCATCCTGCTCAACTTTGCTATCGGCGGTAACTGGCCTGGCTTTACTGTGAATAATGGTGCGCTGCCTGCCAAGATGTATGTGGATTATGTGCGGGTATACCAGAACGGCGGCGGTACTAATCCTGGCTTCTCTACTACTATCCAGGCGGAGTCTTACAGCGCTATGTCTGGCGTACAGACCGAGGCTACCACTGATGCAGGTGGTGGTTCAAACGTAGGTTATATTGAAACCGGCGACTGGATGGCTTATCCAGCCGTGACTATTCCTACCAGCGGTACTTACAAGGTAGAATACCGTGTAGCCAGCCTGAATGGCGGTGGCCGTTTATCACTGGATGTAAATGCAGGTGCAAACGTACTCGGTTACCTGGATATTCCTTCTACAGGAGGATGGCAGAACTGGACTACCATATCGCACAATGTTACTATCAATGCCGGCACTTACAACTTCGGCATCTTCGCTCAGTCAGGTGGTTGGAACATTAACTGGTTCCGCATTACCAAATTGTAAACCATGATCTACTATTAAAAAACGTCAAACAGTTTCCCTATGAACAAAATGTTAAAATATATAGCAGGTACATCATTATCATTACTGGCTGTTTCGCTTACACATGCGCAGCAAAAAGAACCTTACCGCCTGGGCACTCCTGCCGGTCTTCTGCAGGATATCCGCTCACAGGCTCAGAGACCGCATGCAAGACTGGTAAGCGCTACAGAACTTAAAATAGGCGCAGGCGCTGTGCTGACAGGTAAAGTGAACTCCCGTCATACAGATGGCAAAAACATGGAGTCAGTGATCGGTGAGATTGAGAACACACCTGGTTCTTCCTTCTACCTGCAGGTAAAAGATGGAGAAGTAACAGGAAATATCATCCTGCGCGGCAGTAAAAAAGGTTACAAATATTATACAGATAAAACCGGTACCGCCTATGTGAAAGAAGTACCATTGGATGAACTTTTATGTATTGATTATAATAAAGCACCAGATGAAGGCACAGGGGGAAGAACAGCACCGGCCAATACCAGCGTATTGAGCGCACTGGCCCTGCCTGAACTGCAAAGCCTTCCGGGAGCCAATGGCGTGGTATTACTGGACTTTGACGGTCAGTATGTATCAGGTACATTATGGAACAACGGTAATCCTATCAATGCGGCGGCTTCAACGCTTTCAGATGCGGAGAAGCAGGAAGTGTGGGAACTGGTAAGTGAAGATTTCCGTCCGTTCAAACTGAATGTGACCAACAGTGAAGCGGTATATAATACCTATCCTGCCAACAGGAGAATGCGTTGTATTTTCACGCCGACCAATACTGCCGCTCCCGGAGCTGGTGGTGTTGCATACGTTGGTTCTTTCAACTGGGGTAATGAAACACCTTGCTGGGTATTCAACGGTGGCGTAAAAGGCGCTGGTGATGCTGCTTCCCATGAAGTAGGTCATACCTTCGGTCTTTCACACGATGGTCGTACTACTCCTGCAGAGGGCTACTATGC
This sequence comes from Chitinophaga filiformis, assembly GCF_900102545.1. Taxonomy (GTDB): domain Bacteria; phylum Bacteroidota; class Bacteroidia; order Chitinophagales; family Chitinophagaceae; genus Chitinophaga; species Chitinophaga filiformis. The sequence continues at coordinate 330,225 of NZ_FNBN01000003.1, forward strand.
AGGTCATGGCAACTGGGCGCCTATCATGGGTGTAGGTTACTATGTACCTGTAGTACAGTGGAGCAAAGGTGAGTACACCAGTGCTAACCAGCTGGAAGATGACCTGGCGAAAATTGCCAGCAGCACCTATGGTGTTGGTTACAGAAACGATGATGCGGGTGGTTCTACCGGCGCAGCAGCAGCGCTGAATGTTATTTCAGGAGGTACAGTAAACACTAATGGTGTGATAGAGCGTACCGGTGATGTAGATTTCTACAGCTTTACAACCAGTGGTGGTCCGGTGTCGCTGAACTTTGCAACACCTACCCGTCAGCCAAACCTGGACATTCTGGCTACATTGTATAACAGCAGTGGTGGTGTGGTGGCCAGCAGCAATCCTACAGGACTGTCTGCATCCATCAGCGCTACGCTGGGTGCAGGTACCTATTACGTATCTGTAACGGGTACAGGTTATCTGAATCCTGCTAATACCGGTTATTCCAACTATGGCTCCCTGGGTAGCTATGCTATTACAGGTTCTATTTCTGCAACAACTGCAGCTACAGTGTACAAAGATTGTAACTATGGCGGATATGCAGTTGGATTATCTGCAGGTAGCTATACCTTGTCGCAGCTGCAGGCCAGAGGCGTAGTGAATGATGACATCTCTTCCCTGAAAGTGGCCAGTGGTTATGAAGCAATCCTTTACAAAGACGATAACTTCGGTGGTGATGCCTATCTGTTCAGAGGAGACTTCTCCTGCCTGGTAGATCTGTCGCTCAATGGCGCACCGCTGAACCTGAACGACTGGACCTCTTCTATCGTGATCCAGCCTTCTACTGCTAAAGCAGCAGCGCGTACTACAGGCTCATTACAGTATATAGAAAAGATAAGTTCAGCAGCCGCTGCTGAAAGCAAACTGGGTACCACCCTGAACGTATTGCCGAATCCGTTTGTAAATGATGTAGTAGTGAGAACTACTGCAACCACTAAGGAAGGATACCTCTACGTAAGCGTGTTTGCACTGGATGGTAAAACTGTACTGCCTGCCAAACGCATCGTGAACGGTGAGAAGATTGACCTGTCAGGTGTAGCCAAAGGCGTATACCTGATCAGGATCTTCAACGGTAAGGATACTGAAATAAGGAAGATCATTAAGCAATAATAAGCACCCTGCTTGCAGGGATTGTGTAAAAAAGTAAAAAGCAGGGCTACCACCTACTTAAAGTGGTAGATCCTGCTTTTTGCTTTTTACCTTTTTCCCTTTTCTACAGTAGTAAATACATTCCAAATACTTTTAATTTAATTTTTTATGATAAAATAGTACATAATAAAAAGAATTGTTACTATTTTATATGTCGAAAAGATGGAGATTTAACATTGTAATGAAAACCCGGAGCCATTAAAACTGCCGTATAATTTGTATTGGGAAGTACGAATTATATAAACGACGTGATATGAATACACAAGATGCCGAGTTAGTAGTAAAATTAGTAGCAGATGATGTAAGCGCCTTTGATGCCCTGTACTGGAAATATCACCAGGCAGTCTATCGAAATATTTTCAAGTTTGTTAAGGAACCCATTGCAACAGAAGATATTTTGCAGGAGGTCTTTGCCCGCCTGTGGGAAAAGAGAAAGGACATTAATGCCGGCCAGTCAGTTGCCGGATGGTTGTTTGTGATCAGTTTTAACCTCTCGGTAGATTATGTACGGAAGAAACTGCGGGAACACACTTTCCATAAGGAATTATACAATCTGAATATTGAAACCAGCAACTGGGAGGACAATCCAGGTGCTTATGAAGAACAATACCGTTTACTGGAGGATGCCCTTTCCCAGCTTTCTCCAAAAAAACAGAAGATTGTCACTCTGTGTAAACTGGAGGGCAAAACATACGATGAAGTAGCAGAAGAACTGAAGATTTCGAGAAATACAGTTAAAGAACATTTATCTATCGCGATGAGCCGGATCAATGAGTACATACAGAAGAATAAGGAACACAAATATGTACTGTTGCTCCTCTTAATGATGAAAAATTAGTTCGTAAACCATAATGGGCCGCCATTAAAAGAGAATGTAAATGCCACGGAACCAGTGGCAGGGCCCTTATATAATTATATAAGACACATGAAGAGACCAACCTTTCCACAGTCAGACATATTATGAATAAGAATATGTAATAATTCTCGTAAACGCACCCACCCACATCCTTAGGGTCGCCGTATTTAGGATAAATAATCATCAAAATAGTGCAGAACAGGAAGGAATACCTCAAGCAACTGTTGCATCAAAAGGAGTGGAAACAGGAAGACCGGGATTGGCTGCTGCAATATTTGAATGAAAACGATCTTACAGACCTGCAGGAAGTTGCAGCAGAAGCTTATAATGCGGAACTGCACAGTGCAGATCCTGTTCTCGAAAGAGAACAATCAGAGCGTATACTGGAAAAGATCCACCAGCGTATCAGCGCCCGCAGGAAACCGGAACCTGTTGTGAGATGGATCGGCTTCAGTCGCTGGAAAGTAGCCGCTGCTGCCATTATCATCCTGATTGCAGGGGCAGGCATTCTGGGCTTGCTCAGAAAACCCGTAAAGCAACTTTCAGTTACGGCCGGGATGCAAAGGAAGACAGTTACGCTGCCTGATGGTTCGGTTGCCTGGCTGGAACCGGGAACAACTTTAAAATATACCGGCAACTATGGAAGGAAAGACCGTAGTGTAACGCTTGCAGGAGAAGCACTGTTCAACGTAGAAAAAGATGATAAGCACCCTTTTATAGTTGCTTCATCTTTGATCAGCACTAAAGTACTGGGTACTTCCTTTAATATGGAAGCAAGGAATGTAACAGAGGCGAAAGTAGTAGTACTGACAGGAATGGTCCAGGTTGAAGCAAAAGGAGAAAAGAATCAGGAGGATAAAGAGGTGATCCTCACAGCCAACAAAGGAGCAGTATATAACAGTAACACTCATTTGTTGCAAATGTCTGACGCCACCGACGATGCAAGGTTTTATTCGCAGCGGCAGCAGGGACGGTTTATTTACGATGGAGAAGAAGTAATAAAAGTAGTAAACGACCTGCAGAGGTATTATAATACGGAGATCAAAGTAGACGGAAGGATACAACACTGTGCATTTTACGGAGATGTAAACATTGTGGATGACCTGGAAAAGGCACTCGATCTGATCGCAGTGTCGCTGAACGCCAAAATCAATAAGGATAAAAATGGAAACGGCTATATCATTGCCGGAGGTAACTGTCATTAGACAAAAAAGACACAACTAGCAGTTAACCTACCTGATGCCTTAATAAGTATAAATGTACTGAGCATATCCAACGGTATGCTAGCCAGCTTGTTTTATAAATATTGCACACAACCAAACTAAATCGCATTATGACGACCCAGGAACGAACGCCATCAGGTTAACTATATCCTATAAAGTTAACTCAGTAAGCTAAACATGTACTGCACCGCAGCAGGTGCGCTATTGCCCTGGTCCCGCAAGGACCGGTAATGGGGATGCTATTTCCCGAATTGAACCAAAATCAAATCATAACCGATGCTCAAAAAGGCGACCCTATCCCTCCACCTGATGATGCTCGCACTGCTTGTGTTGTTACAAGCCATCACAGTGCCGGCGGCTGCTTCAGGAATACAGGATGCCCTCGACAAAAAGATATCACTCGAATTGAAGAACGTGTTATTAAAAGAAGCACTGGACAAGATCGGCAATCTCGCAGAAGTATCTTTCATCTATGCTGGCAGCAAAATGATTGTGGCCAACAAAGTAGATGTCAGCGCACACAACGAAAAAGTGGGCGATCTGCTGAAGAAATTACTGAAGCCCTTGTCATTATCCTACACGGTGCTCTACGACCGCATAGTGATACGACCCGTTGAAAAAAAAATCGACAACCTCACCGTTCCGGAAAACGACCGGCAGGTAGCACAACGTACGCAGGACGTAAAAGGTACAGTGATGTCTCCTAAGAATGAACCACTGCCCGGCGTAGCCGTTGCCATTAAAGGCGCTACCAGGGGAACTACTACGAATGAAAAAGGTGCCTTCGAACTGAAGAACGTTCCCGGCGATGCAATACTGGTATTCAGTTTCACCGGTTACCAGCAGCAGGAAGTGAATGTAGCAGCTTATAAGAGTGGCGTCATTAACATACAGCTGCAGGAGAAAACAACCAAACTGCAGGAAGTAGTGGTAACAGGTTTCCAGGATATTGATAAGAGTAAATTCACCGGTTCTTCTGCCCGCATTAAAATGGACGAAGCCAAAATAGATGGTATGCCTGATGTAAGCCGTATGCTGGAAGGACGTGTGGCCGGTGTGGCTATCCAGAACGTGTCCAGCACATTTGGTACTGCTCCCAAGATCCGTGTACGTGGCGCTACTTCCATCAATGGGGATAACAAACCACTATGGGTAGTAGATAACGTGGTGCTGGAAGATGTGGTGAATATCTCAAACGATCAGCTGACCAGTGGAGATCCTACTACACTGCTCGGCTCCGCAGTAGCAGGTCTGAACCCCAACGATATTGAAAGCTTCGACATCTTAAAGGATGCGGCAGCTACCGCTCTTTATGGTGCACGTGCTATGAATGGCGTAGTGGTGATCACTACCAAAAAAGGACGCGCCGGCGCTAAACCGGTTGTGACCTACAGCGGTAACTACAGTACGCAGCTGAAGCCTAACTATAGCAATTATAATATCATGAACTCCGCCCAGCAAATGTCAGTACTGGCAGAGCTGGAGCGGAAGGGCATGCTCACTTCTGACATTCTTTCCCGCGGCGATATTGGTGTATATGGTAAAATGTATGAAAAGCTGAATGCAGATGATAAGGGAAATTTTCCACTGGAGAATACACCCGCTGCTAAACGCCAGTTCCTGCTGAGATATGCATCCGCCAATACAGACTGGTTTGACATTCTCTTCAAGACCAGCTTTATACAGGAACATTCCCTCAGTATTTCCTCCGGTACAGATAAAGGACAGTCCTACTTCTCTACCAGCTTTTACCACGACAACGGCTGGACCGTTGCTGATAAAGTAAGCCGTTATACACTCAACTTCCGTAATAACTATAAGCTCTCCGACAGGGTGAGCACAGGCTTCTCTGTACTGGGCTCTGCACGTCAGCAAAGAGCGCCCGGTGCGTTGAGCCGTACCAGCAACCCTGTAGAAGGTCAATACGACCGCGATTTTGACATCAATCCATTCAGTTATGCCCTGAATACCAGCCGTACCTTAACAGCCTATGACGAGCATGGAAACCTGGAATATTTCAGGAGGAATTATGCGCCATTCAACATCATCAATGAATCGGCCAATAATTACCTCAACCTGAATATGCTGGACCTCCGTCTTCAGGGCGACTTATCCTGGAAGGTGGCTAAGAACTTACGTTATGAATTTGTAGGCGCCCTGCGTTATGTAAAATCCTCCCGTGAACACCAGATCTCGGAGAACAGTAATATGGCCAATGCTTATCGCGCTGCCGACAATGCAACCATTGCAGAGAACAACAAGTTCCTCTACCACGATCCGGCTAATCCGGACGCATTACCTGTGATCGTGCTGCCTTATGGTGGTTTCTACAATCGCACAGAAGATCAGCTGATCAACTTCGACTTCCGCAACAGCTTAAACTATAATGCTACTATCGGCGATCGTCACAGTGTGACGGCCATGATAGGACAGCAGGTAAAATATGCAGACCGCCAGAATTCATCCAACACTGGTTACGGTTATCAGTATAACAATGGCGGCGTGCCTTTCACAGACTATCGTATTCTGAAGCAAACTATCGAGAGCAGTTTTCCTTACTATGGTATGAGCAAAGATTATGATCGCTTCGCGGCCTTCTATGCAACTGCTACCTATGCCTACAACAATAAGTATAACCTGACAGGTACCACCCGTTACGATGGTTCCAACAGGCTGGGAAGATCCAGCACCGCCCGCTGGCTGCCTACGTGGAGTATATCTGGTTCCTGGAACGCCGACAGGGAAGACTTTATTCAGAACCTGGGTTGGGTAGATTACCTGACGCTTAGAGCGAGCTATGGACTGACCGCGAGTATGGGCCCTGCTACCAACTCCAACATCGTATTCCAGACAATCAACTCTAAAAGAACTCATCTCGATGAGGTAGAATCAGTGATCAAAATAGCGCATCTGCAGAACGATGATCTGACCTGGGAAAAACTGTACACGACCAATATCGGTCTGGATGGTACCCTGTTCAACAGACGACTGAATTTTACGATCGATGCCTACAGCCGTAAGAGCTTTGACCTGATCAGCATTATCAAAACTTCAGGTATTGGTGGTGAAACTTTCAAAGCCGCCAACTATGCTGATATGGATTCAAAAGGTATGGAAGTGATGGTAGGCGGCGACGTGATCAAAAAGAAGGATTGGGGCTGGAAAACCAATGTCACATTCGGTTATAATACCAACAAGATCACCAATGCCAAGAACATCCCGAGGATCTTCGACCTGGTGGTAGCAGAAGGTGGTAACAAAGAAGGTTATCCCGTAAGAGGTCTTTTCTCTCTCGAATATAAAGGGCTTGACCCCCACACAGGTGCTCCGCAGTTTGTGAACCAGCATGGTGATGTAAGTAAAGATGTATTTCTGCAAGACCTGAATACATCTCACCTGGTTTACCAGGGCCCTGTTGATCCGCCGGCAACAGGTGGCTTCTCTAATACCTTCCATTATAAAGGTCTCTCGATGAACATATTCGTGACCTACCAGTGGGGTAATAAGATCCGCCTGTATCCAGCTTTCAAGACAGCGTATTCTGATCTGGATGCGATGCCGAAAGAGTTCTATGACCGCTGGATCATGCCGGGAGATGAGAAGGAAACACAGACGCCATCTATTCTCGACGGACTGGAACAGGTGATGCTGGGAGGCGCTTATCCTTACAACAACTATAACTATTCCACTGCCCGTGTGGCAAAAGGGGATATGATACGTCTGAAAACAGTATCGCTCACCTGGCAGCTGCCTGCTACACTGTTGAAAAGAACTGCTTTCAACAACATCACACTGACAGGAGCAGCCATTAACCCATGGCTGATCTATTCAGACAAGAAACTGAGAGGACAGGACCCTGAGTTCTTCAACACAGGTGGTGTAGCACAGCCTATACAAAAGCAATTTACTCTATCACTAAAAGTAGGTCTCTAAATAAAGATGGTTATGACGAAATTTTTCACAAGGGTAGCAGTCATAGGAGGCTGTCTGATAACCATAGCCGGATGTAACAAATACCTGGACAAATCTCCGGATAGCAGCTGGACAGAACTGGATACACCTGCCAAGGTATCACAGCTGCTGGGTACTGCCTATCCCCAGGCCAACTATATAGTTTTTGCAGAAGCGATGAGTGATAACGTTGAAGACAAAGGCGCTGGGGTAATTGACAGGACTAACCTGGATCCTTATTTCTTCAATGATGTATCTGCTACAGAACAGGATTCTCCTGAGTATTACTGGCAGGCTTGTTATACCGCTATTGCCGCCGCTAACAATGCACTGAAAGCATGTGAGGCTGCTGCAGATACCAGCCGTTACTCGGCACAGAAAGGAGAGGCACTGGTAGCCAGGGCTTATGCCCATTTCATGCTGGTAACTTTCTTCTCTAAGTTCTACAATGCGGAAACTGCGTCCAATGATCCGGGCATCCCTTATGTAACCGAGCCGGAAAAGGTAGTGATGAAACAGTATGAGCGTAAGACAGTGGCTTACACGTATGATATGATAGAAAAAGACCTGCTGGCAGGTATGCCGCTGATCAGTGATGAGAACTATGCTGTGCCACGCTATCATTTCAATAAGTCGGCTGCTTATGCTTTCGCTACACGATTCTATCTCTTTAAGAAAGATTATCAGAAAGTAGTGGAGTATGCTAATAAGGCATTCCCGAACAATGACCTGGCCAGCAATATGCGACCATGGAATACGACCTATAAAACAATGACCCCGGCAGTGATCAGGGATATCTATGCCAAGGCTTCTGAGAAAGCCAACCTGTTGCTGGTAGAAACACAATCAACGTATGGCCGGTATGTGGCTTTGTACAGATACGGCCTGACCTACAACATTCAGCAGCAGATACTGGGTAGTAATGTAACCGGTGGCGCTTTTGTGTATCCATTGTACTACTATGGCACAAGAGATTACTTCGTGCCTAAACTGACAGAATACTTTGTAAAGGCATCGGTGAACGCGACTATCGGAGACCCTTATGTAATGGTGCCATTGTTCACTACAGAAGAAGTATTATTCAACAGGGCAGAGGCTAATGCTTACCTGGGCAACAATACAGAAGTACTGGCAGATCTGAATCTCTTCGCCAGTAAACGTATCAACAACTACAATGTTTCTACCCATCGTATCACCACTACGAAGATCAGGAATTACTATGGCATCCAGGATGTAAAGAATGGTTTGCTACAGACTATCCTCGATTTTAAACGTGCTGAATTCGTACAGGAAGGACACCGCTGGTTTGACATTCAGCGCTATAAAGCGCAGATAACGCACTACACGGACAAAGGAGAACAGATGGTACTGCAGGCAGATGATAAACGCCGTGTATTACAGATCCCTCTATCGGCCACTACTTCCGGTATAGCCCTGAATCCCAGATAATATCAACCCTTACAAAAAGAACGCATACATATGAAACACATAAAAATATTCTTCTTCCTGTTTGCAATGGTGCTATTAGCTGCCTGCTCAAAAGAAGATGATGATCTCAGTGGTGTGCAAGACATCCCGGGCCTGGGTGGCGATACCTGGGTTCCGGGATCTTTAGATGCCTGGCTGCACGATACGATGACTGTTCCCTACAACATTGAAGTGAAATACAAATGGGACCAGTTTGAATTTGATGTGACGAAGACACTGGTACCACCCAGAGAAGAAGTGGTAGTTCCTGCTATCAGGGCCATCAGGAAAGTATGGATCGACAATTACATCAATGCAGCAGGTGAAATTTTCTTCAAGAAATACAGCCCTAAATTCTTCATCCTGTCAGGCAGCGCCAGCTGGAATGACAACGGTACCATCACTCTCGGTACTGCAGAAGGTGGCCGTAAAGTAGTGATGTACCTGCTGAATGATTTCCGTACCAAGGAGATGCCCGGCTATACCAAAAGAGATACAGGCAATGTGAAACAGATCTTCCATGTGATCGAACATGAATTTGGTCATATTCTCCACCAGACAAAGATGTATCCTCCTGAATTCAAGAAGATCTGCGCCGGTTATTATACAGGCAACTGGAATAACATCGCAGATGCCGATGCCCGGAAAGATGGCTTTGTAACTGCCTATGCCATGTCCAATGAAAGTGAAGACTTCGTTGAGATGATCGCTATGATGCTGATAGAAGGAAAGGCTGGTTTTGACAGGATCGTGAACAGCATCCCGGAGGGATACAGTGTAAATGGTTCTTCCCAGGCACAGGCCAAAGACAGGTTAAGGCAGAAAGAAGCAATGGTGGTGAACTATTTCAAAGCGTCTTACAACATTGATTTCTACAGCCTGCAGGACAATACAAGGAAATCTATTGTACAACTGCTGTATTAAGGCTTTATCAACCAGATCAATTTCGAACTCCTTATGAGAAAAAATCTATCATTATATTTTTTACTGATTGTCGTTACAATTGCTTCCTGCCGGAAGTATGACGATGTTTTTGATAAATCTCCGGACACCAGGATCAATAAAACACTGGCAGCATATAATGATGCGTTGACAGGTGCTCCCTATGGCTGGAAGGCGCTGGTATATCCTTCCGGTCTGCCTAATACGGCATTCGGATTCTATTTCAAATTTGATACTGCGAATAGAGTGGATATGTTCTCAGACTTCGACTCTTTGTCATCCATTACGGTGAGACAAAGCAGTTTCCGCCTGAAGTCATTACAGCAGCCATGCCTGTTGTTTGACACTTACTCTTATATCCATGTGCTCTGCGATCCCGATGCAAGCAAGAATGGAGGATACTATGGAAAAGGACTGTTCTCTGACTTTGAATTTGCTATAGATGGTATCTATGGCGACACTATAAAACTTACAGGACGTCTGAATGGCAGCAAGGCCATTCTCGTTAAAGCTACCTCCCAGGAGGCACAGGATTATTACGATAAAAAACGGAACTGGGAGTTTAACAACATTTCCCGGTTCCTTACTTACTTCAAACAGCTGAATGTAGGCAACAACAAATATGATGTCTATGTTGACAAGCTGTATCGCCAGATCAGTTTCGTACGTCCTGATGCTGATGGTGGAAAGGCGATTAGTGTTAGTTACTACTTCGATGGTAACGGTATCGCCTTCTCAAACCCCTTCCGTGACGGCGCCCTTACCTTTTCTTCATTTACTGATATAAAGTGGGATGCTGCCGGACAAAAGATGACACTGAAAGCAGGTGAAAACACTGCTACTATCACCGGTGTGATTAAACCGCTGGTACTGGATCTGGCCGCAGGACAGCGCTGGTACAACCAGGCTGCATCAACTGGTTCTTACTGGATCTCTACAACAGGATTCCACGTCAATGGTGTGGATGATGCCTACAATGTGGCCGGTATTGCAGGTTTCAATTTTATGTTCTATTACCCCAATTATGGTGAAGGCTATGACTTTGCCGGTATCGTACCAGATGGTTATGCCTATGGTCCGGCCTTCAAGCCTACATTCAGATCCAATGGCACTGCCACTTTCGCTTACCCCGGCGGAGGTTGGGGACAGACTCCCGATGCGGCAGCTGCTACCATGAGCCTTATCCTTGCCAAATACCAGGAGAGTGAAGGATTTTACTTTGTGCAGACAGGCAATACTTCCTTTGATATGGTGAATGCAAAAGATGCCCGTAGCTGGATCAGCTGGCAGCAATAATATCATCACCCTATCATTCATCCAAGAAGAAATATTTAAAAACAAACAGCCATGAAAAATCAGCCTGTTTCTGTATTATACAAGGCTTCATTATACCTGGTCATACTGTTGTTATCTGTACTGCGGCTTTCGGCGCAGATAGATATCACGATCGGGTCCAATAGCGGGGCCAATGGTAGTTCGGTATATCCCTGCCCATTACAGGATTATTATGAAGGTTCCCGGGCACAGTACCTGTACCGGGCCAGTGAACTGATAGCTGCAGGTATGCAGCCAGGGTTCATCAACGCAGTGAAGTTTACTGTGAATAGTGTGAACAATACCGGCGCTATAGACGCATATACCATTAAGCTCGCTACTACAGCAAAAGCGTCTCTTGATGTCAATGCGTGGGAGCCTTCAGGGAATGCTGTATTCGGTCCGGTGAACTACCAGCCGGTTAACGGTGTAAATAGTTTTGCCGTAGCGCCAACCTTCTTTTGGAACGGTACTGACAACCTGTTGGTGGAAGTATGTAATGGCGGCGCGGGATTTACATCGAATCCGAGTGTAAGATGGACAACAGGCCTGAGTTTTAATGGCTCTCATACATACAGGTCTGACGGTTTTGGTAATCTCTGTGGAACTGCTACCACCAGCAACTCCGGCACGATGACGACCCGGCCTGACATCATACTGAATTATACACCCGCTGCAGCATGTACCGGTGTGCCTGAAGCAGGTACCACCGTTACTTCGGCAACTACTATATGCGGAAATAACAGTTTTGCACTAAGTCTTACAGGCAATACTGCCGCTACAGGGTTAACCTACCAGTGGCAATCTTCTGATAATAATACAACATGGACAGATATTCCCGGTGCTAATACAGCTTTCCTGAACAGAACGCAGGCGGCAACTACCTACTACCGTTGTGTGGTAACCTGTACCGCCAGCGGTAGCAGTGATAACTCTACTGCGGTGCAGGTAGTAAGCCCGGCACTCATCCATGGTGGGTTCACCATTGATAAAAACTCCCCTGCCGGTAACGGTAACTTTACTTCATTCAATGCTGCTTATGACTATATTAAATGCGGTATAGATGGTCCTGTAGTATTTAACGTAGCGCCGGGTAGTGGTATATATGATGAACAACTGATCATCACACCAGTAAGTGGTGCATCCGCTACCAATACGATTACATTCAATGGCGCAGGACAAACCATTACCTATCTCCCCACCAAACAGTCAGAATCTGCTGTGATCAAGCTGAATGGTGCGGATTATTTTTCTTTTAATAATCTTAAAATAGTACCTAAGGGTACCACCTCTTCCCAATGGGGATTCGGTGTACAGCTGATCAATGATGCAGACTTCAATACAATTGACAGCTGTATTATTCCTATCCAGCAAACACTTACTTCCACATCCTATGCAGGTATCGTAGTCAGTGCCTCTGATACCGATCCGGTGGGTAGGGGAACCGCCAGTTGTGATGACAATACCTTCAGTTATAATACCATTACAGGCGGATATTACGGCATTACGCTGGTAGGTAGCTCCACTGTAGCTAACCAGCGGAATAAGGTGCTGAATAATAAGATCAGTGAGTTTTATAACAGGGGTGTGTATGTACACGGTGCGTTCAATGCTATTATCAAGAATAACACCTTCAGCAGGGCAACGCGTACCAGTGTAACTACCTTCACTGCGATCGGCCTCACAGACCTGAGTACAAAAGTGATAATAGATGGTAACCGGATCAGTAACCCATTTGGCGGTGCGCTGACCAGTACATCTGCTTTCTATGGTATCCTGCTTGAAAATGTGGATGCAATCACCGGTCTGGAAAATGAGGTGATCAACAACCTGGTCTATGGCCTGAATGGTAATGGTGTTCGTTATGCTATTTACAATAACGGCTCCAGCAACGTAAGGATCTATCATAATACCCTCTCGATGGATGGTACCTCTACTACTAACACCAGCTCTTCAAGAATTGCGGGTTATAACCAGAGTTCTTCTGCAGCAGGTGTGGAGTTCATCAACAACATCATCACATTGACAGGCACCTCGAATATCTCTCAATACGGTATTTACTTTGGTACTGCTTATCCTACAAGCGATGTGATATCCGATAGGAACGACATCTTTATTAATCCCCTGGCCACCAATAAGTATACTGGTTTCTATGAAAAGAACCTGCCTACACTGAGTGAGTGGCAGACGGCCAGTTTGCAGGATGCCAGCTCTTTTGCTGTTAATCCTTTCTACCAGGATATCGTGGGCGGTAACTATTCTGCTACCAGTGCTATGCTGAACAACAGGGGCACAGTAGTGAATGTAGCGGTAGATATCAACAACGCATCGCGTAATGTGAGCGCCCCTGACCTGGGAGCATATGAGTTCACGCCTCCTCCCTGCGTAACGCCGCCTACAGGTGGTACCGCCCTGGTGAGTAAGCCGGTAGTGTGTGCGGGGAACCAGGTGATACTGAGTCTGACAGGCAACACAATGGGTATGTCGCAGATCTATCAGTGGCAATATTCCACTACTGCCGCCGGTCCTTACACAAACCTGGGCTCGCCATCAGAATATGCGGATACTACCATCACAGCAACAAGCACGTTGTACTACAGGGCCTCGCTGACCTGTGGAGTTAGTACCAGTTATTCGGCACCGGTATTGCTGACAGTGAATAACGCATTGCCAGGCAATACTTATACGATCGACAAAAATACCCCAGCCAGTCCTACTAACTTTGTAAGCTTTAATGCAGCTAAAGAGGCCATGCTGTGTGGCATATCCGGCCCGGTGATCTTTGAAGTAGTGGCCGGTCGTACAACTTATGAAGAACAACTGATACTGGATTCTATACCGGGTACTTCTGCTATCAATACGATCACTTTCAGAGGTAATGGCAACACCATTCATTTCAGTGGTGATAACGCGGCGGAAAGAGCAGTGATCAAACTGCGTAAGGCAGATCATATCACGTTCGACAGCTTGCGCATAGATGCAACAGGTACAGGCGCTTATGGTTATGGCATACAGCTGTTCAATCATGCCGACAGCAATACCATTACCCGTTGTGAGATCATCGCAAAAGCCGACGCGACAGATGCTCAATACAATGGTATCGTTGTTAGTTCTTCAGATCAGGATGCGGACAATTCAACCGGCAACAACTGGTGCGATGCCAACGTATTTACTAAGAATAAGATTTCCGGAGGATACTATGGTATTACGCTGACGGGTATCAGCAACGGTATAACAAAGAACAATGTGGTGGCGGGGAATAAGGTACTGGACTACTATAGTGCCGGTATCAAGGTAAGATACAGCGTCAACAACCAGGTAACTGAGAATACTATCGACCGTCCGACCCGTCAGGATAACGACTGGAGCGTATATGGTATCTCGCTTGGCGGACGTGCCGATGGTGCTAAGATTGCCCGTAATAAGATTGCCAATGCTACGCCGCAGGCGGATGATTATACCTACTATGGTATTTCACTGGATAATCTGACCATTGATGATACAAAACCAGATACAGTTGTCAACAACATCATCTATAATCTGAACAGCAGTGGTAGCCGTTATGGTATTTATGTGAGCTGGACTGCTAACATAGTTATTACACACAATACGGTATCTGTTGACCGTGCAGGAAGTGATCTGACGTGGGAGGGGTCCACAGGCGCTTATCTCAACTTTAGCGATAATGTGAAATTCACCAATAACAATATCACTGTAACAAGTACAGGAACGGCCCCAAAACATGCAATAGAGATAAATGGCGGAACTGTCTCCCATCAGAACAATAACTATTTCGTAAAAGCCGGCGGTACGGACAACTATACCGGTGACTTCAACGGAGACCGCAGAACATTGGCTGACTGGAAGACGGCTACACTACAGGATACTTCTGCTACAGACTACGATCCTATCTACACAAACCTGGCCGGTGGCAACCTGTCTCCATTATTCTACAAGATGGATAACACTGGTACGCCGGAAGGTATTGCTATTGACATTCTGGGTAAGCCAAGAAGTACTACCACACCAGACGTGGGTGCTTACGAAATAAACATGCCGCTTTGCCAGACGCCTATCAACGCAGGTAAGGCAGTAGTAGATCCAAACGCAGGTATCTGTATGGGTACTATGATCTCGCTCGACCTGGTAGATAATGCAACAGCCGGTAAGCTCACTTATCAGTGGCAGGCTTCCTACTCTGCAACAGGTCCATGGATCTATATCAGTGATACAGCTTTCATCCCTTCATTCAAAACAGAACTGGGGACTAACAATTACTTCCGTTGTCAGCTGGTATGTAGCAATACAGATACTGCGTGGTCTGTAGTTACTTCAGTAAATATGAACCAGCCGCTCGTCAAAGGTATCTATACCATTAACCCGACCGGTACAGGTAACAGGAACTTTACTTCATTCAAATCAGCCGTAGCTGCAATGGAATGTGGTATCGCCGGCGAAGTGATCTTCGACGTAGTACCGGGTACTTATACAGAACAGGTATACATGCACAGGATCCCTGGTGCATCAGATACCAGCCGCGTAACCTTCCGCAGTCAGAATGGCAATCCTGCTTCTGTTATATTGACCTTTGCAGGAACAACCGCTAGCAACTATGTACTGAAGCTCGACAGTGCCAGCTATATTACTTATAAGAATATTACTATCACTGCCAGCAGTGCTACCAACGGACGTGCAGTAGTATTTGATGGTAATGCTATCAAAGACAGCCTGCTGAACAACACGATCAATGTTCCTGCCGTAACAGTGGATAATACTAATGCTGTAGGCGTATTCGCAGAAGACTTCAAAGGTGGTAATATCACCATCAGTGGCAACACCATTAAGAATGGCGCCAGTGGTATTCTCTTCTCGGGTCCTTCTGATGTAGAGCAGGTGCGTGGCCTGGTAATAGACAGTAACAAGGTAAGTGGTGTGTATACAAACGGTATCAATATCAATAACGTAACCCGTCCGGTAGTGACGAAAAACGAAGTTGAGATAAAAGATCCGCTGGCCGCTACTGCTTACGGTATCGCACTGACTCATGGTGATACCGCTTACAGGGTAACTAACAATACCGTCACTATCAGCAACACCAGTGGTAATGTATGGGGTATTGCGCTCCAGGATTGCCAGGCATCGGCAGCTGCTACCGGATTAGTAGAAGCTAACAGAATAGCAGCAGTAGCAGGCAATACCGGCATGATCTGGGGATTGGCTAACAACGGCGCTACTTACAACACCACGGTAAATAACGTGATCAGTGTGAAAACGACCGGTGCAGTAGCCTATGGCCTGTACAGCAACCAGGGTAATAATATCAACTACTATAATAACTCTGTATACAATGCTTCAACCGCAGCAGGTGCAAATGTAGCGGGATACTTCTCTCATACGAATGCTACTGAAGGCAATGTGAAACTGCGGAACAATATCTTCTCCAATGAAGGTGGCGGCGTAGCAGCAGAAATAGTGTACAGCAACTTTATCAACAGCGATTACAATACTTATTATACAACAGGTCCGGTACTGATCTCAAGAAGTGGTACAAGTGATGATTATGATAACCTGACTGACTGGATCGCTGCTTCTGATCTGGATATCAGTTCCATTGTGTATAAACCTGCCTTTGCAAATACAACCACACTGGAACCTGAACTGAGTAATCCGGATGTATGGGCTATCCATGGCCGTGGTGTGCAGATACCAGGTAATGATCATGATATCAACAGGCAATCCAGACCAGTAACCTTAACAGCAGGTGTGCCTGATATGGGGGCTTATGAATTCCTGCCAACGGCACAACCGACAGTACTACAAGCTATTCCTGCTGTACCGGCTCCTGGTATTACCCAGCAGTTCCTCTATGGTTCTGATACGGTAGCGAAGATCACATGGGATCCTAATACAGCCGTACCAACAGGTATCACCCTGAAACGTTACTCTGGCGTAATGCCGCCAAACCTGGCGCCGGGTACAGCCTTCATGTACTTCTATACAGATGTGGACGTAACTGGTGGTGGCGCGTATAAATTCAACCTGGAACAGTTCTATGTGGATTCCTGGCTGGGATATATGGATAGAGAGAAGAACGTACGCCTGGGTAGAACCAATGCTGCCAATACCTGGATCGTCAATGATAGCAGTACGGTAGATGTAGCGAAGAATATCATTGCTGATACCGCTCTCCAATATCTCGACAAATTCACCGGTTTAAGAGGCAACCTGATCTTCGAACATGAAGGTCCTGCCAGTGCAGATACTTCAAATATCGGTACCCGTTTCTGGGTAGGGTATGGTCACAACAGGTCGTTCATGACTAACAATAGCCAGAACCTGGCCCTTTATCTGGTTGCCGGACAAACAGATGCGCATGTAGTGGTGAAAGTAAATGGCACCGCCTGGGGTAAGGATTACCTGGTGCCTGCCAATACCAGCCTGACTACCGATATGATACCTAAATCAGGACTGAGCGATGCACGTCTGACAGGTGAGGGTTTATATCCTTTCGGCATCAGCATAGAGAGTGATGCACCAATCACTGCATATGCACATCAATATAGTTCACAGACAGCCGGTGCTACATTGCTGATGCCTGTCGGTACTTACGGTTATGAATACCGTCCGATGCCGGCCCACCAGCTTGGAGATGCTAATTCCTTCTCATGGTTCTATATCATTGCTGATAATGACAGCACAGTAGTAGAGATTACGCCATCACAGGCCACCATCGGCGGACATGCAGCTGGCCAGCCGTTCACCGTAACACTGAACAGAGGTGATGTATACCAGGTATTAGGCGCGCTGAAAGGCCTGAATGAAGGCAATGACCTCTCCGGTAGTATCGTACGCTCCGTACAGAATCCGAATGGTAAGTGTTATCCGGTAGCCGTATTTTCCGGTAACAGCTATACCGCCTTCGGTTGCGGTGGTACAGGTGGATTCGGGTCTGATGGTGATAACGTTATCCAACAGAACCAGCCGGTACAATCATGGGGTAAGACCTTCATGACGGCGCCAACTTCCGGTATGGCTGACCCGATACGCCTCATGACAAATATCTATCGTGTACTGGTGAAAGATCCTGCAACCGTGGTGACAAGGAACAATACACTGCTGACAGGTTTGATCAATAACAGCTACTATGAATTTGAAAGTAAGACTGCCGATTATATCGTAGCCGATAAGCCGGTAACAGTAGCACAATACTTCACTATCGATGGTTCCTGCAACAATGCACCGGGTGGCGACGTAGACATGGTTTACCTCACACCGGTAGAGCAGGCAGTGAAGAAGGCTACTTTCTACCGCAATAATGAAGCAGGGGTAAGCTATAATTTCGTTACCCTGGTGATCCATAAGCAAGGCCTGAACTCCCTGCTGATAGATGGTAGCAATGCATTCAGCTACGCTTATAATCATCCGAACAGACCAAACTATGTGGTAATAGTAAGACGTTGGAACGCTGGTGATGCACTCAGTACCATTAAGAGCGATTCTGCCTTCACCGCTATCACCTATGGTTTTGGTACTGACGTAAGCTATGCATATAACGTAGGCATGCAGATCAGGAACCTGAATGTGCAGCCTGCAATCACCAACATAAATAACGGAACAGGTAATAAGAGTACTTATACCTGTGCTAAGACACCGTTCCGCCTCACGGCACTGTTGCCAATGGTGCCGGCTACGCTGACATGGCAACTGAGCCAGGTAAGCAACCTACAGCCTGCTGCAGATGTGGTAACCAATAACCCGGTACCTGCAGACACCCTGTTGATCGATGGCCAGACTTACTACAAGTATGAGATCGGCACAGATTATACATTCACGACTCCTGGAACTTACCAGATTCCAGTAAAAGTAACCAATCCTGATATAGCCAGCTGTGACAACAGTATCACTACTTACCTGAGTGTAAAAGTGATAGCTGCGCCATTGGTTGACTTCTCTATCAGCTACAATGGTTGTATCAGTGATATCGCTGTATTCAACGGAACAGCAGTTAGTGAGAACAATGCAGCGATCAGTAAATGGGAATGGAAGTTTGGCGATGGTACTACAGCAGATACCCGCAGCGTAACCAAACAGTATGCGGCTGCTGGTAGCTATACACAGGAACTGAAGGTGATCACAAAAGACGGTTGTGTGGGAGATACCGTGAAAACAATAGACGTAAACGAACCGGTAGCAGCTACGCTCAATACGGACACACTGAGGATCTGTGCGCATACCGATGCTACATTCTCAGTACAGAACCCTGATCCGAATGCTTCTTACAACTGGTACAATGCTGCTACAGGCGGTGCATTGATCAAAGCAGGTGCAACACTTGAAATAAAAGATGCTACAAGCCCTGCGGTATACTATGTAGAAACAACAAAAGGTGGTTGTGCCGGTATGGCGCGTACGCCTGCAGTATTGCTGGTATTGCCGCAGCTGGGAACGCCGGTGCTCAAAGTAGATTCAGTAGGAGTGGACATGATCCGCTTCATCTGGAATGAGATCAGCGGAGCAGCAGGCTACCTGGTATCGCTCGACAATGGCGCTACCTGGATCACACCTTCCTCCGGAGCTCAGGGTCTTGAACATGTAATCAGAGGTCTTAAACCACAGCAGTCGGTAACACTGCTGGTGAAGGCTACAGGTTGCGAGGATAAAGTATCCCAGGCGGTTACCGGTAAAACATTACCTGATGGAGTATATATCCCTTCAGGCTTCTCACCAAACGGAGATGGATTGAACGATGTATGGCAGGTATATGGTGCAGTGGTAAGAGAGATCCATTTCATGGTATTCAACCAGTGGGGTGAGAAGATATTCGAATCCAACAGTCAGCAACTTGGATGGGATGGTAGTTACAAAGGCAAGGCACAACCTTCCGGTGTATACATCTACATCTGCAAACTGAAATTGGCTGATGGTACCCAGATAGACAGAAAAGGTACGCTCAACCTCTTGAGGTAATACTAAAAATGGTTTTATGGAGAAATGGACGTTACTTTCAACCAGACGATTCTTTGCTTGCTATTGCTCTCCGCCTCAGGGCGGGGGCACTGGCAGCAGGAAGTTGCTCCGCAGTCTGACAGGTATCCTGTTGATACTGCTGACTTGTTTGCAAACCCAGGGTCAGAACTTATCCAACAGAGGTAAAAGTTTCTGGGTAGGATATGGCCACCACCAGTTTATGGAGCCCAACAGGGGCAACTCACAGGAAATGGTATTGTACCTGAGTGCAGAAGAACCGGCTAATGTGACCGTGAATATAGATGGCACTACCTGGACAAGAACCTACAGCATCCCTGCCAACACTGTTATCGCTACAGACCAGATTCCCAAAACAGGCACCTTCGACGCCAGGTTATATTCAGTACCTCCTACATTCGGTGGTACAGGAGGAGAGGGGCTCTTTACCAAAAAAGGGATCCATATCGTGAGTGATGTACCTATCGTAGCATATGCGCACATATATGGATCTGCTTCTTCGGGCGCTACCATGCTGATGCCGGAGGATACATGGGGTTACTATTATGTGTCACTGAACAGCCAGCAGGACTATGATTTTGACTGTTTCTCCTGGATGTTTGTAGTAGCGAAAGATAATAATACCAGGGTAGAGATCACACCCTCCGTACCAACCCGTAACGGTAAACTGCCCGGTGTGCCTTTTACGGTTACACTGAATAAGGGAGAGATCTACCAGGTGATAGGCGCCTCCTTAGGAGGTAGTGCCGGTCATGAAATGACAGGTACTACAATAAGGTCTATCGCCAATGCAAATGATACCTGTTTCCCGATAGCCGTATTCTCCGGCAGTAGCCGTACTACTATTGCCTGTGCCGGTAATTTCGGTTCCAGTGGCGACAACAATATACAGCAGGTCTTTCCTTCCCAGGCATGGGGAAAACGTTATCTCACAGCACCTACTTCTACGGATAATACAGCAGGTAGTTTCATGACCAATCCATATAAAGTGGTGGTGAAAGATCCGACTACAATTGTAAAGCGTAATGGTGTGCAGTTAACCGGTCTTCAGAATAATGCTTACTACGAATTTGAAAGTAGCACACCTGATTATATAGAATCAGACAAACCAATTCTCATCGCCCAATACATGGCATCCACGGGTGCCTGTCCTAATACAGGTGGAGATGGAGATCCAGAAATGATCTACCTCAGCCCTGTTGAGCAATCCATTAAACGCATAGGTTTTTACAGGAATAACAGGGAGAGTATATGGGTGAATTATCTCACTATGATCATTCCCACAAAAGGAATGGAAACACTGAAGATTGATGGTCAGCCTAATGCCTGGACCTATACTACGCCGCATCCAAACAAAGCTGGCTATTCAGTAGTTGTAAAAAGATGGAATTCCAACCAGGCGCAGGCTATTGTACAAAGTGATTCTGCATTTACAGCTGTTACCTATGGTTTAGGCTCTGTGGAAAGCTATGGCTATAATGCAGGTACTCTCATAAATAACCTGAACGTAATAGGTGTTATTCACAATGAACAGGACACCTCCTCTTATAAAAACGAATTTACCTGTACACAGACGCCTGTAGAACTATCGGTGCTCCTGGCATACAAGCCGACAGCCATGCAATGGAACATCAGCAAGCTGGGAAACCAGATCACCCCCAATGCTGACGTATCTCTTACCAATCCTCAGCCTACCGGCGAAGAACTGGTGAACGGCGTACCGTATTATAAATATACTTTACCGGGTACTTATCTCTTCAGTACCATTGGTACTTACGAGATTCCCATTACCAATACACACCCGAGTATTGAAAAATGTGATCATAAAGAAGAAGTGAAAATTACTGTAGATGTTAAACGTAAGCCAACAGCCTCTTTTAAAATTGATTTCACAGGTTGTACTATGGAT
Source organism: Chitinophaga filiformis (assembly GCF_900102545.1). Classification (GTDB taxonomy): domain Bacteria; phylum Bacteroidota; class Bacteroidia; order Chitinophagales; family Chitinophagaceae; genus Chitinophaga; species Chitinophaga filiformis. Next base: position 352,055 of record NZ_FNBN01000003.1, read on the forward strand.
ACTGTTTACTTCAAAGGTGATAGTAGTGGAAACGGGTATGATATTGATCGCTGGAAATGGCTTTTCCCGGGCGCAGTACAGGATAGCGGTGCATTGGTGAAGCGCAGGTTCCCGGTAGGACAACAGAATGTTAAACTAAGCGTGATCTCCAAAGAAGGATGTCTGGCGGATACGACCATTCCGGTAACAGTAGTAGCAAAACCAGTCGCTGATTTTACTACCGTGCCTGCCGCACTTTGTGAAGGAGGCAGTATTATGCTGACTGACAGAGCTACCTATGGTGGTACGGCTCCTATGAAGAACTGGTACTGGAACTTTGGAAATGATACTACTGCTTCACTGGATAAAGGAACAGCGCAGACTGCCAACTATTCCAAATTCGGCACATATACTGTATCGCATGTTGTAAAGATCAGTGACCTGTGTGTAAGTGATACGGTGAAGAAGCAGATACAGGTCAATGCCAAACCAGTATTAGGCTTCACTTATCCTGCAGCTTGTCTGGATGCCAATGGTCTTGTACAGTTCACCAGCACAACGACGGTACCCGATGGACAGGCTATCAGCACTTATACCTGGGACTTCGGAGATGCTAATGCTACGCCGGCAAACCCTAATACTTCCACTGTGGCAAACCCACAGCATAGCTATACAAACTTTGGTACGTATAATATCAAATATACTGTTACCACTGCCCAGGGATGTACAAAAGACACAACAGTGTCTGCCACTTTCAACCTGAAGCCGCGTTTAACCTTCACAGCGCTACCTGCAGTATGTGTAAACGACAAGAGAATTATATCAGTAGCAAAAGGCAGTATAACAAATGGTGTAACGGGTACTGGCATTTATAAAGGCCCGGGCGTATCTCCTGCGGGTATGTTTGATCCGTTGACGGCAGGAGCAGGTACGCATACTGTATGGTATGTGTTCACCACAAAGGGTGGTTGTGCGGATTCTATATCCGCTACCATTACCGTGCATCCGAAACCGCAACCTGCTTTCACGGCTAACGAAAGTATCTGTCTGGGAGAGACAGTGAATTTTGCAGACCAGTCAACCATTACTACCGGCAACATTACTACCTGGAAATGGAGCTTCGGAGATGGTAACAACGAAACACACACAGACAATACGCCTTTTGATAAGACATACACCACCTGGGACGCATACAAAGTAAAGCTGGTAACAGTGAGTAACAATGGCTGTGTCAGTGATACTGCATCCAGGACGATAGCCGTGCATGCTATACCGGTTACAGATTTTGCATTACCGGGTAGCATTTGTATACCTGATGGTACGGCCAGGTTCACGAACAATTCGACTATTCCTGATAATGCGGGTCTGACCTATCAGTGGACCTTCGGTGATGGTGGTACGTCAACGACTGCATCTCCGGTTTACAATTACCGCGCAGCAGGCAATTATACAGTATCGTTGATCACTACTTCAGTATATGGCTGTACAGCTACTAAAGAAAAGCTGCTGAATACTTTCTTTACACAACCGCTGGCCGACTTCTCTGTTGCACCGGATACACTGTGCCAGGGTGCTGATAATGTCTTTACAGACAGAAGTGTAGATGCCAATAACAATATCGTTTCATGGGCATGGACCTTCGGTGACGGTAGCGGGGCATCTGAAAAGAATCCTGTGAAGCGTTACAGTAAGCCGGGTAATTACCCCGTACAGCTGGTCGTAACTAATGGCGCAGGCTGCGTATCAGCACCGTTCACCAGCAATGTAGTGGTATACCTGCAGCCGGTGATAGATGCAGGACAGTCCTTCATCGTACCACAAGGCACGCCGGTAACATTCAACGCCACTGCAAATGATTCTACTGTATTGAAATTCCAATGGTCGCCGCCCAACGGACTGTCTGACCCTGCAGCGCTGAGACCGACCCTGTATCCGATGGAAGACCAGGTATATACCCTGACTGCTATTGGAGAAGGAAGTTGTATTGCTATCGATGAATTATCAGTAAAAGTATTTAAACACGTAACAGTACCCAACGCTTTTTCTCCGAATGGCGACCAGATAAATGACAGATGGGAGCTGACCAACCTGGCTGAATACGCAGATTGTACGGTGGAAGTATTCAACCGGTACGGACAACGCGTGTACTACTCAGAAGGCTATAAAACGCCATGGGACGGTACTTACAAGGGTCACTTATTACCACAGGCTACCTACTATTATATCATAAAACTAAAGAATGGATTTGCACCATTAACCGGGTATGTAGTCATTTTACTTTAACAACCGCTAAAAATATCGACCAAAATGAGAAATATACTATCTATCATCCTGGTATTGCCCTTTCTGATCTTCACAGGCAATACAGCAAAAGCGCAGACCGATCCGCATTTCTCCCAGTATTATGTGTATCCGTCATGGCTTAACCCGGCGTTGACCGGTGCATTTGATGGCCAATATCGTATATCTGCCATCTATCGTAATCAATGGGGAAACATCAGCGATCCGTTCTCGACTTATGGCGTAGCGGCTGATTTCACCACCAACAAACAGTTCAACTTCGGCGCCAGTGTGCTGAATCAGAAAGCCGGCGACGGTGGTTATAACTATACCACTGCTTATGGAAGTGCTTCCTATACAGGTGTACGTTTAGGTGCTGCCGGTACGCACAGGATCGTGTTTGGTTTACAGTTCGGTATGATCCAGCGTAAGTTCGATGCTTCCAAGCTCACTTTCGGCGATCAGTGGAACCCTATTACCGGTTACAATCCCGGTACACCCAGTGGCGATGCTTTCAGCAGAACATCATCCACCTCATTTGATGCCGGCGCCGGTGTACTGTATTACGATGCAGAACCAGGAAAGAAGTATAATCTCTTTGGCGGCTTCTCGGTATCACATCTTACACGCCCTACCGACCAGTTCAGCAAGACCGGCGATGCGCGTTTCCCCATGCGCTTTACAGGGCATGCAGGTGTGAAGCTGGCCATCAATGAAGTGTTCAGTGTAACGCCTAACCTGCTTTACCTGCGACAGGGTAATGCAGAAGAAAAAATGGCCGGTGCTTACGGACAGCTGTTTGTAAATCCTATGACAGATGTATTGCTGGGTGTGAATTACCGCTTCAAAGACGCTGTATCCACACATGCAGGATTTACCTATAAGAGTTTTACGCTTGGAGTGAGTTATGATATCAATACATCTCAGCTGAGTAAGATAGCCAGAGGCTCCAACAGTTTTGAACTGTCGCTCACGTTCATTGGCAGAAAGCTTTTCAGGTCACAGGAAGTGGAGTTTGTTTGTCCGCGTCTCTAACATGCACCTTCATCCATCACACGTATTAAAAGAGAAACATGAAACATATCTTTCTTACAGCAGTACTGTTTTCGGTGGTAACAATAAGCAAAGCACAGGTTGCTTATAACTACCTGCGGGCTGCTGACTATTACTACAAAAACGCAGAGTATAGTTCCGCGGCTCCGTATTATGAAAAATACCTGGCAGGAACCAGAACAATTGTAAGCAATGCGGCCTACAGACCATACAATACACAGCCGTCAACCAAGAAATCAATGGTAGGTGTGAGCAGCGAACAACAGGCTATCTATAAACTGGCGGAGAGTTACCGGCTCTTACATAACTACAGCAAAGCAGTGCCCTGGTATGCAGAAGCCATGGAATTTGATAAAGCTACTTTCCCCCTGGCTCCTTATCATTATGCAGTAGCATTGCGCGCATTGGGAAGACATGAGCTGGCAGAAAAGGCATTCACTTATTTCCTGGAATCATATCAACAGCAGGATAACTATCGCGAAACAGCGCAAAGAGAATTGCAGAATCTCCGCTTCATTATTGCAGAGATGAACAAACCTGATCTTAACATGTACAAAGTAGAAAAGGCGCCGGAAGTGATCAATCCTATCGGAGCTAATTATGCCCCAGTATGGTTTAAGGATAGTGTGCTGGTATTTACCTCTACAAGACCTGAAAAAGGGGCTAAAGGACATGCCTTCGTAAACCGTCTGTACAGCGCTAACTACGCTACCGGACAGCCGGATTCGGTAAGCCTCCTGGCTATTGCACAGCCAAAAGATGTTGACCAGGGAGTGATCGCATTGAGCCCGGATGGTAATACACTCTTTATGACCCGGTGGACAGTGAAGCAGGGTAAGAAGAGCGCTGCTATCTACAGCAGTAAAAAGAGTAGTGATACCTGGAGTGAGCCGGTATTGCTGGATACTATCCTGAATGTACCTGGTTATAGTTCACAACAACCGTTTGTTACGCCTGATGGTAAGCGCCTCATTTACGCGAGCGACAGACCTGGTGGTGTTGGCGGTTTTGACCTCTGGGAAGCAGAGCTGAATGGCGAAGGAACGCCTTTCTTTACAAAGAACCTTGGTCCGGTGATTAACACCGCCTGGAATGAAGAAGCACCTTATGTACATGCTGCGTCCAACTTGCTGATCTTTTCTACAGATGGCAGGGTAGGTATGGGAGGTTTCGACTTCTTCTACTCGAAAGATTCTGCAGGGGTATGGAGCACACCGGTGAACTTTGGTTATCCTGTGAACTCGGTAAAAGATGATATGTATTTCATCAGCAAAGGCAGTAAGGAGAATATCCTGGAGAATGTATGGTTATCGTCCGACCGTGCAGCGGCTTGTTGCCTGGAGCTCTTCTCTCTGCAGAAAGTAGTGCCACCACCGCCGCCACCTCCTCCTGCACCAAAACCAGAACCACCGGTGATTGCGTTAGAGCCACCAACTACAGATGGACCTATCGTACTGGAGAATATTTACTACGACTTCAATATGTCATACCTGCAACCGGCGTCTTTCCCATCATTGGATAGACTGGTAGCGATGCTGAAGAAATATCCTGCTATCGTGATTGAGCTGAGCGCACATACTGACAGCAAAGGATCTAATGAACTGAATGAGAAATTATCTGAAGCCAGGGCAAAGAGTTGCGTGGATTATCTCGTAGGTCAGGGTATTGATGCCAGTCGCCTGCAATCCAAAGGATATGCTGCCACACGTCCGATAGCACCTAATACAAATCCTGACGGATCTGACAATCCTGAAGGCCGTGCGCGTAACCGCAGAACGGAGTTCAGGATCATCAGCGGCAGATAAATAAGCTATCCGCACACCACTTTAAAAACACAAGCTTATGTACAGAAAACCATTGTTGTTGCTGCTGCTGACCATCTTATCGCACGGCATATATGCACAGCAACAGCCGCATTATACGCAGTACATCCTGAATCCATTCATCATCAATCCTGCTGTAGCAGGTATTGAAAATTACTGGGATGTAAAGGCAAGTCACCGGCACCAGTGGACGGGCCTGAATGGTGCACCGGTTACAACTTACTTAACCGTGCACGGTCCTCTTCGCAAAAGTGATTACCCTACAGCGAGTGTAACGGGTTTGACGCCTCCCGGCGAAAATCCGCGGGGTAGAGCTTACTGGCAGGAGTACACCACGCCGCCTTCACATGCAGGGCTGGGAGTGACTATTCTGAACGACAGGACCGGTCCTTTAAACAGGTTCTCATTCAGTGCTACCTATGCGCACCACATTCCCTTGTCAGCGCGGTTGAATGTGAGTGGTGGTATTTCCTTAGGCATGCAATCCGTATCAGTAGACGCTGCGAAGCTGCAATTCCAGCAGCCCGGCGATCCGGTGGTTGCTTCCAGTACCCTGCTGAACAAGTGGCGTCCGGAAGTAAATGCTGGTCTGTTATTGTACGGGGCTGACTTCTATATAGGTGCGGCGGCCCAGAACATCGTTCCCCAGGAAATGACCTATGATAATGGTAAAGTAGTGGGTGATTCTCTATACAGGGGAAAGCTGGTGCCGCACCTTTTCTTCTCAGGGGGTTACAGGTTATGGATGAATGATGATGTCAGTGTATTGCCTTCTGTGATGGTAAGACTGGTCACAGCGGCGCCTGTCAGCTTTGATGTAAATGCCAAGTTTCTCTACAGGGACCGCATATGGATGGGAGCGTCCTATCGCATCAAAGACGGCTTTGCCGCTATGCTGGGTGTGAATATCAGTTCGACGATAAATATTGGTTATTCCTATGACTATACTACTTCATCGTTGAATACAGTCAGCAAAGGTACACATGAGATATTGATCGGATTCCTGCTGGGTAACCGCTATGGCGACCTTTGTCCGAGAAATAATTTTTAGCAGCAGATAGCATGACACAACCTATATAAATTTTTAACAAAACATCTTCATTAAACATTAACAAACAAATTACTTATGAAACGAATTTCCAGTTACTTCTTTGTTGCATGTATGTTCTCATTCATCATCGGTATCACTTCCTGTGGAAAAGATGGCGCAGCGGGTCCTGCTGGTCCTGCGGGTCAGAATGGTCCGAAAGGTGATAAAGGAGATAAGGGCGACAAAGGTGACGCAGGATCTGTAAACATTACTTATTCAGATTGGCTGGATACACAGTTCGCGCTGGATACAGCGTCTGGTGAATATGTATGGGGAGCGGATGTAGCAGCAATTAATGCTGACCTGCTGAGCACAGGTTTTGTAAAAGTATATTTCAACCTGTATACTGCTGCGCAGCCTAACATTTCATCTATTCCTTATGTGGAGGGTGATCTGTATATCAGGGAAGTGTTGACAGAAGGAGGACTATTGTTGTTCAGCAACTTCAATGTGAGCACTCAGACAGATAATAGCGGTAATAAGAGATTCCAGGTAAGATATGTAATTGTTCCGGGTAATGCTGCTGGTCGTGGCAGGAACATTAACTGGAGCAACTATGCTGAAGTGCAGGCACTTCTTGGCATTAAGAACTAGTTTACTAATGACCATCTCCATCAAAACCACATGTAAGATGGCTGCTTTATCCAGGGCGGCCGATTTTCAAACTTCTTTTTTGCCCGGTAGTTTTAAAAAAATAATGACATGAAAAGATATTGTGACCTGACAGATGAAGAACTCATAAGAATGTACAGATCCGGCAATGACAGAGCTTTTACGGTGCTCGTACATCGCCATAAGAACAGGATCTTTACCACTATCATACTGTTGGTAAAAGACCGATGCCTGGCGGAAGATATATTCCAGGATGTGTTCATCAAAATCATCAATGCCTTCAATGAAGGTCATTATCTTGACAACAGCCGCTTTATAGCCTGGGCTGTCAGGATAGCCCATAATTGCTGTATCAGCCATTTCCGTAAAAAGACGAGTGCTTTTGCCCTTATTTACAGGGATGATATTGCGAACAGTGAATACAAATACGTGTACAGTCAGGAGCACCGCATCATCACGCGGGAGACGCATGCTTCTGTACACGAACTGATAGACCGCTTGCCGGAAGCACAGCGTGAAGCGCTGATCTTACGGTATTATGCCGACCTCTCTTTTAAAGAGATCGCACAGATTGTCAATGTAGGTATTAACACTGCATTGGGAAGGGTGCGTTACGCTGTGCTGAACATGCGTAAAATGATGGAAAGAGAACAAACACCTGAAGCTGTGTAAAAGCTCCCCACGGAGCTTTTTACCGGTTTTATCCCCATACCGCAGACATGATGCAGTCCGACCATTTTTTTACTGGCTATCTCCCTAAAAAAGCCTAAATTGAACAGAAAAGTAGCTTATTACTTTGGGATACTTTTGCATTTACAGGACGCCCCGGAATCATGAATAGTTTAAAGTTAGCCATTTAGCAAGTTATCCAGTTAACCCGTAATCAACAGTATCCCCAATTACAGGTCTGAAATTGAATTGAAGCCCAGTTTTTTTATGAAGAGGATTTTCCTGCTCATTTGTTTCCTTTGCTGTCTGCATACCCTGTTGGCACAGACTGTCTATAACGTATCAGGCACTATCAGGGATACAACCGGTCAGGAAATGATCGGGGCCAACGTATGGCTGATGGCAGGCCGTGATACGATGCATACTATCAGTAATGATGCCGGTAAATTCATTTTCAGGAATGTACCGCAGCCGGTTTTTACTATCCGCGTTACCGTGATCGGATACGATACCTGGTATCGTGAATTCTCATATAAAGAAGCAGGTACTCAGATCGATCTGCCGCTTATTAAACTATCCATCAAGACTAGCACACTGAAAGAAGTAGTGATAAAAGGTGCTTTGTCGCCCGTAGTGATGAAAGAAGACACCATCGAATACCGCGCAGATCAATACCATCTGCGGGCCAATGCAGTAGCGGAGGATCTGCTGAAACGCCTGCCCGGTATGCAGGTGGATATGGAGGGCAATGTACAGACCATGGGTAAAAGGATCACTAAGGTACGGATCAATGGTAAAGACTTCATGATCACGGATATCAAGACCCTCACACGCTTACTGCCGGTAGATCTCATTGATAAAATACAGCTCATAGATGATTATGGTGATCTGGCGCGTGCAACAGGCCGTAAGGTAGGAGAGCCGGAGAAGATCATCAATATCCAGACGAAAGCAGATCTTGAAAAGGTATACCAGGGGCAGGCATTAGGTGGTGTGGGCAATGATGGCCGGTATAACGCGGCTGTACTGGCAAACTATTTCAGTGAGAAACAACAGCTCTCAATTAATGGTAATACGAACAATATCAGTGCGCAGGTAGGAAATACCATCACTTCCTCTGTTAACGCCAACTATCGTGGCAATTTCTCCAAAGAATTTTCAATGAACGTAGGCGTCATTGGCGGGCGTACCACCAGTGATATGGAATCGCTGAGCACTTCAAAAACAGTGACTACCGATGGAACACTTTCCAGTATTAATACCAGCAATAACAGCAGTCGTAATGATAATTACAATATCAACGTTGGTGCTGAATACAAACCGAGAGAGGGGGATATGGTCAATTTCAATCTGAACTACAGCGGTAACAAATCTTTCAACAGCAGTATGAACAGCGCTATACAAAGCGGATTACAACGTAAGGACCAGATCTCTACCGGTGTGAACACCAACACTACACCTGTGTTCCTGGCAGGACTGTTCGCTTCTCACCGTTTCAAGGGACTGGGAAGGATTGTCTCCCTCGGACTGTATGTCAATACCACGAAGAACAATAACCTGCAGGATGGTGTTGACAGTCTGCGGTACTATAACCCCGACAGTACTATTGCAAAGGATTCTTTATTGCATCAGATACTTGATAAGAAGAACAATAACTTTACTTCCAATGGCCAGCTATCATATGTGGAGCCGCTGGATTCTGCCAATAGCCTGGAACTGCGTTATTCGGTCAACTATAACCATACTGATAACGGACAGGAAACGCACTGGATCAATCCTGATGGTAAGATCAATTTCATTGACTCTCTGAGTAATCGATATATCTACACGATGGTGCAGCATCAGATAGAGCTGAACTTCCGCAGGTCGAAAAACAAATGGGATTACACATTTGGTATGCGGTTGCAGCCTGCCAGTCTGACGAGTAGTATGGCGGGTGGGGCTAACAAAGCGGTGGTCAGCAGTAATAAGTTGGTGCCTGTTTTCCGTATTCAGTACAAACTTGCGAAGCAGGCGATGGTCAGCCTCTCTTACTCCGGTAATGTGATCTTCCCGACTTACCAGCAGTTGCAACCGGTACCAGATCTGACCAATGCACAGTTTCCTATCATCGGGAACCCGGATCTGCGCCCGGCGTTTGCACATTCTGTTTTCTTCAATTACCGCAATGCGGGAATGAATACCTTATTCGTTCACCTCTCTGGGAACTATACACAAGATAAAGTTGTAACGAACGTATCTCTTGTGAAGGACAGTTTTAATACGGTCAAGCAGGAAACCCGCTTCCTGAATACTGACGGCGACTATAACTTCCGCTTTATCTATGGATGGTCTTACCGCATCGCTGATGGTAAATACAACTTGTTCCTTGACGGAAACAGCTCTTACAATAATAATATCCTGTACATGGATAACGTTCGTAAAGTAGGTCAGAATTTGATGATTACGCAGTCTCTCCGTGCTAACATGCTGAGGGAATTTGTAGAGCTGACTACTGGTGTGGCTTATACTTACAACAGGAACGTTTACGTACTACAGGAGAATAATATAACCAATATTCACACCTGGAATTTTAACCTGAATGGAAAGGTGTATTTCCTGAAGACATTCAGCCTGGGAGCTGATGTGAATAAACAGTTGAATAGTGGTTATAGTGGTGCCTTGTCGGCTAATCCGCTGATGTTGAATGCTACATTGGAGAAGATGTTGTTCAAAAGGAAACTGACTGTTCGCTTGCAGGGGTTTAACTTATTGGATGAGACGTCGAGGTTGTCGCAGTCCATATCAGGAAATACGGTGACGGAGAGTCAGAACAACTTGTTGGGAAGGTATTTCATGGCGACGTTGCAGTGTGATTTGAGGTTGTTGAGGGGGAAGTAAAGGGAATTTAGGGGTTTTGTTTGATGGGCTATTTATCTATTTGAATCGGTTTTGGGGGTGAGAGGTTTAGTATTTTGAAGATCTTAAATATTTCAGCTCGTGGTTTTTTATCGCTATGATCGGACCGGTTAAGTTCAAGTGATGCCGCATTTTGTATGGCATTATCTAAGTGAGGTCTGAGTGCTTTATAAATGTTTTTTCTTTTTAAATAATCCTGGCGCTTATTATAGCCCTTAATGTGCGGAAGTATCTTAATGGAGACGTCTTCACAAGAGCCAAACATTCTGGCGGTCTTTTCAAAATGTAGTAGAATCCACGTTTCAAAACAGGGATTATTAATGTATACCGTGAAACAATCCGGATCCAGGCAGGCAATGTCATTTTTGAACGCTGTTATTTTCTTCTCTGAAATGACTGTATCAAAGTCAATCAGACAGTAGACATGATCGTATCCTTTTTCAATTAACGATTTTGCCGATTCAATAATTCTTTTGTAAGAACCGCCTTTGTGTGCTTTTCCCGGCAGTTCGGGTTTTATGACGACATCATCGAGCTGCTCCAGTTCCTTGAGCTGATCAAAGTAAATTTTCTCAGTAAATCCATCACCCACAATTGCCACTACCTTTTTGAAATTTCTGTGTGATGTTTTTCTAGTCATGGTTTTTAGATATAAAGATGCTGCCCAAATCAGGCTTTGCACCGAGTTTGCCAGTTTTATATGAATTAATAATGGATGCCCCTTTTCTAAGAACGCTGGTATCAAAGTCTGCCAGGGAATATAAGTCAGTTGTCCCGTTCTCTTTTTTCTCTGTGAACCAGATGGCGTCATTTCTGACAACATCCCTATCCTCAAGGAGGGATAGATTATGTGTAGTAATCGCTAATTGTGAGAAAGTGGAATTTGCAAGATGAACCAATATAAAATGTTTCATTAAATCTGTATGAAGGGATGTTTCCAATTCGTCGATGGTAATGATCTTGTTTGAATTAATCAGTGTATTAAGTATGCCGCTAAGTCCATAGTAACGTAATGTTCCCCTTGACTCCATACTGTTTATTAATTCATAAGATATTGCCGTTCCCTCTTCCTTAACGGTATGTTTAAAAAAGATATCTCTTGTAGTGATCTTTTTATCTTTTAACAATTGTTTTGCTTGTTTTTCAGAAGTAGACCATGCGACCAATCTGTTAAGTGTGATTTCATCAAGTTCTCTTTGAGTTGTTCTGATGTCAATGCCATCAATCTGAATGTCAGCCTTTTTGAGAATTCCGAGGATATCAGTTTTAAATGTAGGGTCATCCTGGATTCTGTCACTGGTCCAGCCAAAAAGGTTGGTGGTAGGTCGAACACTGCTCATCAATGTTTCATTAAACCATTTAATGACCGTATTGAGTTCAGGTATGTTAACATTGGTTTTATTGAATGCGCCAAGAACGGTAATATTCCAAAGCGTATTTCCTTCTATTACGGCTAACTCTTTATTGTTGACCTTTAAAGTACTGCCAAACGATATTTTAGAAACCTTATTTTCAATATCAGTTGTTCTGGTATAGAAATCGGCTACCCGGTTTTTGGGATAATATTGTAGCCTTTCACTCAGTATATATTGCCGGGTAAATTCAACATGATAATTGTACCGTACCTTATTTATCAGGAACGCTATCTGAAGTGACGACGTATTGGATTTTGAAGTACTATCAAAGAGGAAGGGCTGGAACTCTAATTCGTCATTTTTATCATTCACCGGATTTAATGACAATTCCCGTAGAAACTCTATTGCTTCCAGCAAGGTGGATTTGCCCGATGCATTTGGCCCATAAATTATCAGCAGTTTAAGCAACCTAAGACCCGGTATCGGCTCCACGACATAATAGTCCGACAGATGGTCATCAGCGATCGCTTCGAAAGATATTTTTTTCGCTTCTCTTATGGGGCCGAAGTTGCTTATCTCAAATTCAATAATCATAAATTTGGATTTTAAATGGCTATTTCTGCAATATAAATGCAAATTTATCCAATAAAATCAAAAAGTAGATATTTTATCTTGACCACAACCTCCTCCTCACCACCACTTCCACATTCACGGGCCTGGCCGAAATATCTTTTGTCTTACTCATCTTCGTAACCGGCACAAGCGTACGCAGCCCAAATTGCCATTTTCCGGCCATATAATCCACTTCTGCTACACCATTGACACTTACCCTGGAAAGATCCTGTTGATCCTTCTTAGAGGCAGGAAAAGCGCCATTTTTTGCAATTCCCATAGTATCCCTCACCGTCTGCCATACAAGCGCCTTTTGCAGGAAAGACGCCTGTATGCCTGCACCCACCTGCCATTTATGATGGATAGGGATTTGATACTGCAACGCTACTCCCCAGCCGGATTGTTTTAATAAAGACTTTGTGGTATCAAATGGAGAGGTTTGGGAGCCAACATCGTAAGGGATATTGGATTTAGGTACAACGCTTACGGAAGGTTGTATATCCAAAGACAATGCACCTTTCCATAGTTGCCTTTCAACTCTTACAGTAGGGATGAGACGACGATAGAACTGATTTTTGCCATTAGGTCCCACGAAATAGTAACCGCTATCAGATAATGGCAGCGCTATATTTAACTGGAGATACAAAGCCCAACGGTTTTCAATGTGCTTACTATTCGGTTGGCGTAGTACAAGCGGGTCAGCTTTACGCTGTAAGCTGGTATTATATCTTGCAATCGGGAGGTGTATCAATGATAATTGTAGTGGCGGGTGGCCTTCGGTCTTCCCTTGATGATGTCTATCGGTATTTGTATAGCCGCCGGTAGATAACTGTTGTTGCTGTATTGCCAGTGGCTCGGAAACAGGTGTATTAGCTGTTTTTCTCGAACGCTTTTCTTCAGTTGAAAATGACCTTGGCAGCTGGTTGTCTGTTGCCTGTTGCTTAGCTGCGGCTTTTTGTTCGATCAGGGAATGTTTATTAGTAGCAAGTTGCTTTAAACGTCGTTTTGTTGCTGCTTGTTGTTTAGAAATAATTTCCGGATGTTCATCTATTGTAGGCGATACTATTGTTTGCATGCCTATGGCCGGCGACCCAGGAATAGCTTGTGTTTTACTTTTCCCAGCGGCGGGATGTAGCCTTCCCGCAACTAACGATGGCCGTAATGATGTAGATGGTGTTGAACCCTGCAGTGTTGTTGATGATTGTAACGATCTTTGTGCTTGCGATGATAGTGAATCAGTCTGAGAAGAGGAAGATAAGGAAATATTGCCGGCAATACCTGATGTACTGTTTATTGTTGAAGATGTTGCGTCCCCTAACGCAGTATCTTCCTTTTCTGATATTGTCAATGCACGATTGTCAGACTTAGGAGATACTGATTGTATATAAGCTTCACTGGTATCATGATTATTCTTGCCGGAAGATGCTAACTGTGTATCATGCTTACGGCTGTACTGCCACAGGATAATACTGGCTGCAGCTATAGCAGCTACTAGAAATACGCCCTTTATCCACAGGTAACGTACATGCACACGGGCTGGCAAATTTCCCTGCACGGGCAATTCCGCGTCCAGCTTTTGTCGCATGGACTGCCATGCCTGATCGGCAGGCGGGATGGGAATTGGGAATTCCTCTTTATTGAAGTTTATATCACCCGAATTTTGCTCAGCCATTTTAAGAATAATACTTTAATAATACCGGCTTTAATTTGCTCCTGGTCTCACTCAGGTGCCATTTTACGGTACCCTGACTCAGTTGTAATCTTGCACATATCTCATTAATAGAAAATCCTTCAAGATAGAATAAAATGCATATAGCCCTGGTGGCTGGCGGTAAAACATCCAGCAGTTTGTAAATATCTCCCGATTCCATAGCGGAAAGTGGATTGTCACTGTAGGAAATATCAATGCCGGCTACGTCCACATGTTCTGCCCACTTAACGTTCTTAAGCTTGTCCAGCGCCGTATTGCGTACTATGGTATATACCCAGTTGAAGAATTGTCCCTTATCGTCTTTAAATGATCCTATATTTTTAAAAACTTTTAGCATCCCATCGTTCAACACTTCCAGTGCGTCTGCCTGTTCCGGGAAGAATTTCCGGCATAACAGAAATAGAGCAGGGTAAAACTTTTTATAAAGTTTCTCCTGACCTAAGCGGTCGTTAGCTACGCACTGTTTGATCAATTCCTGAATATCTTCCAAATGAAATTGTTCCGATAGGTATACAATAAGTTATTCTGATGCTACGCCGGCATGGTGCCGTTACAAAATGACTTTTACCGGATAGCTCCCCTTATGAGCGTCTCCGGTAAAAGTGCAAATATAGCCTGCTCCGCTACAGTAGCACTGTGGCCTTGACTACTGTAACGTTGTTGAGCCAGATTAGTTACAGCCGTTATCTGAACCTTTTACGTATTCCAGATGTGTCATGATGCGGGAACGTATCATGCGGTGGCCGGGGTGGATGCGGAGGATAGGAAGGGAACGTATCGTGTGGAGGATACGTTGGATGTGACGGGAATGTGTCATGAGGTGGATAGGGAGGATAGGACGGAAAAGTATCATGTGGTGGGTTAGGGATATGTGGGAACGTGTCATGCGGTGGATAAGGGAACGTATCATGCGGTGGATACGGAATACTGTCATGCGGAATGGTGTCATGAGGAATTGTATCATGAGGGATTGTATCATGAGGGATTGTATCGTGTGGAATACTATCTGTAGGAATAGAATCGTTTTCATATGCCAGCCCCTTACCTTTCATTTTTTCCTGCATTGACTCTTTGGTGCAGGAACTTTGTAGGAAAATAATAAACCCGGTAACGGCCAGGACTCCGATAAGTTTTTTCATAGAGTAAATGTTTATACAATGATGAACGGTGGGCGGATGGCAAAAGGTTGGGTGTGCTGAAAAGTTTTTCCATCATGATAAATTTCTGCGTTCAGCCTGTTGTATACTCTTAGCCGGGATGTTTTAAAACTATCTTAAACATCGTTGATTGGTAATGTATTATGATATAGGTGTTATTGTAAAGACAAAATAGTATGAGGGGTGAATTACCGGCTGAAAATATACTCTCGTGATAAGGCAACTTTTCCAGCTAAACACACGTATTAATTAAGAGACAGCGCTTTAGACGTCTTGTGTCCTGTTTTTCCTCCTTATAATGAAGCGTAGGAAATACCGTTATTGTTCATTTTTTCATAGTAATGCAGTATGCTATGCAGCATACACATATTCATTCACCGTTAAATTATAAGCGATGATAGTGTTGTTTGAGAAATGTCCGGTGATAAATACTATAAATGTAGGGTCACGTAAAGGCAGCTATGTCCGGACATCAGCGCGAAATTCTTTCATTTGGGCCCTTGGTAGTTTAGTAATGCTGTTAGTGTTAAATGTTGGTTGTAGTAAGAGCAATGGGTATGGTGACAATAATCCTCCTCCTGCTACAAAGAATTACAACCAGGTAAATCTTGTTACAGACGTTGGCGGTGGTCCTTATAGTTCTACCAAGGTCGATGCCAATCTTATTAATCCATGGGGCATTGCTGTTAATCCCGCAGGCGTCATCTGGATAACAGCTAATGGTACCGGTCTAAGTACTGTCTATGATAAAGATGGGAACATACTACTGTCGCCCGTCAGTATTGGATCTCCAGGCCATTCTACCGGAGGAAAGCCTACAGGTATTGTATATAATGGAACCGCAGATTTTACATTGGCTGGTACGCCGGCTAAATTTATCTTTGATACAGAAGATGGTACTATTTTAGCCTGGGCCTCCGGTGCGGTAGCAGCTATTGTAGCCGACAGATCAGCGGCTCATGCGGTTTACAAAGGACTGGCTTTAGCGAAAGATGGTACGGAAAATTTCCTGTATGCCGCTAATTTTTATGCGGGAACTATAGACGTTTTTGATAAGGATTTCCATATGGTCACCACTAAACCATTTGTAGATCCTAATATTCCTGCGGGGTATGCTCCATTTAATATCAGGGAGATAGGAGGTAATCTGTATGTATTGTATGCAAAACAGGATGCAGCAAAAGAGGATGATGTAAAAGGTGAAGGTAATGGATATGTGAGTATCTTCAAACCAGATGGTTCCTTCGTAAAAAGATTTGCATCACAGGGTGCATTGAATGCTCCATGGGGTATTGTTGCCGCTGCAGCAGGGTTCTGGGAAGTAGATAATACGATCCTTATTGCAAACTTTGGAGATGGGAAGATCAATGTCTATGATCAGGACGGGAAGCTATTAGGACCATTGATGAAAGGAAGTAATCCTATTGTTATTGATGGATTATGGGCGATTGAAAATAATATACCTTCTACGGCTGCAACGCAATTATACTTTGTGGCGGGGCCTACTGATGAAGCGCATGGGGTGTTTGGGTATATTATGAAAGCGTATTAAGGGCCATAGATCTTGTGAAATACGTTAGATAGTTCCGGCATCTGGGTAGTTATAAGATGCCGGAACTTTTAATAATATTTAATTTGCGTTTGGCCAGGTTGGTTCACCGCGTTTCATTTTTTCATAATTGTCTTTGATCTCAGTATCGCCCGGAGAGGCGGCTACAGCTTTTTCCTGCCATTGCAATGCTTCCTGTTTATTGCCTAGTTTATACAGAAGATTGGCATGTGTGTCGATAGTAGACGCTACACGGAACTGATCTGTCTCCCGACCTATAGCCTTTCTACTCCATTCTACTGCTTTTTCCAGTTCTTCTCTCTTATTGCTCTTCTCAAAAAGTGTCCAGGCCCAGTCGTTATAAGCGCCGGAATGATACCGGTCATCATAACGGGTTGCTGCCTCTACGAGATTTTGGGTAGCATTCTGTTGATCTCTACTTGCAGCATTGAGGTATCTGATTACGCAAAGCCCGCGGATCAGTTCTCCTTCTAATGGCTGATGCTGGCCGATGACCGATTCTACCTCATTCCAGTCAGGTTTTTCTGTTAACAGGCTTCTCACCTCGTCATCAAAGATGATCGTTTCCAGTTTAGCTGTTATGGATCTTGGGCTGTTAGCGATGCCTGCTACAGAAACACTTTTTTCCAGTATAGAAAAACCGGGATCTGTTTTCTTTGTAGTAACCTTTTCTATAAAGCTCAGATTATTTTCCTGAAGAGGAGTTTTTAACTTGTTTATATATTCAGTAGAAAATCTGGCAGCGTTAGCTTCATCTTTGTTTTGTAAAGCGATGAGGGTAAGGCTGCGAAGGGAAGCAGAATCGTTCTTTCCTGATTTATACTCTTTCAGACGGGCTGCATAGTCCCTGTTGATAGTATCGGCTACCGTTGCCGAAAATCCTTTTGTGGTAGCCAAATAGTTCTTTGTTGCCGGCCATACTCTTGCATGAATATTTCTTATGGTAGTCACAGGGAGTTTTATGATAGCCCTGTCATAGGTCATGAGGCCATTCTGCTCCGATTCCACGTCAAACGGCTGTGTATAGATGGAGGCACTTAGCCCTTCCTGTTCCAGTACTTTGAGTGAATCGACCATCTGTGTATACTGCTTTCGCATAATAGGAGGAGTGACTACACCATCATAGCCCCAGCCGGTTTGCAGATCATTCCAGAGATGTCCTTCTATGGGAACACCTATACCGCCAAACTCACCCAGTACACGCGCTTTACCTGCTATTGCAGGGGCATTTCTTGGAAAAGGGTAGGAGTGGACATCCGCAATATCTGAGCCTATCCAGGCATTGGGAGAAGGACTGCGAAGCACATCATTCACGTACAGCATTTCACCCGAATGACCGTTGACAATACGGGAGGGATCGGCTTCCTTGATCCACCTGGTCAAACGTTCCTGGTCGTACTGTCCCCATTTTTCATTAAACAGTACCCATGTCGTGATGCAGGGATGATTGTATAGTTGTGCAATATTCTCCGCGCTTTCCCTTTCAAATTCAGCACGGCCTTCCTGTGTGTCATTACCAGGATTGACCATATCCTGCCATACCAGCATACCTATCTTATCTGCATGATAATACCAGCGGTCAGGCTCGATTTTGATATGCTTGCGGATGGTATTAAAGCCCATTGCTTTCGCGGCTTCAATATCAAATTTTAACGCCGCATCAGTAGGGGCGGTATACAAGCCATCAGGCCAGAAGCCCTGGTCGAGTGTGCCCAGGTTGAACGTGTATTGATTATTCAAGAATATCCGGTCTATACCTTTTTCGTCTTTCTGAACAGCAATCTTACGCATGCCAAAATAGCTTTTCACTTGATCTATTGTCTCACCGTTTTTGACCAGCTTTATATCCAGGTCATATAAGAAAGGATCATCCGGACTCCATAAATGTGGATTGGTGATAGATAGCAGTGCAGGTTTATCGGCAGGCAGTTTTGCGGTAGCTACTACCTTTGCACCTGTTTTCGCGGTGAGCGCTACGGTATATCCCGTCAGATCTGAAGATTTACTATTACTGATGGTAAGGTTCACAAGGACCTGCTGTTTATCAATATCAGGAGTGATCCTGGCAGATTGAATAGATGTAGAAGGAACAGTTTCCATCCATACGGTTTGCCAGATGCCACTGCTTGGTGTATACATGATACCTTGTGGACTGATGATCTGCTTGCCATGAGGGTTGGGTCCCAGGTCGGTAGGGTCCCAGACTTTAATCACCAGTTCATTGTTTCCTGCCTGTAATGCGTCAGTGGCATCCAGGGTGAAATGCTGATATCCGCCTCTATGTGTACCCAGTTCTTTACCATTTAAATAAACAGTGGCTTCGAAATCAACTGCACCAAAATGTAACAGTAGTCGTTCATTTGCTTTTAAGGCTGGTTTTTCGAAACCGCGCTTATACCAAAGCAGTTCATTCGCCTTTAATGGCTTTTTAACCCCCGACAGCGCAGATTCTATCGGGTAAGGAACCAGGATCTTGCCGGAATAGCTTTTCGGATGCCCCGATGTTTTATCCGTGATCACATACTGCCATAGTCCATTCAGGTTTTGCCACTGGGGGCGGACCATCTGAGGGCGTGGATACTCAGGCAATACTTTTGCAGGATTGACCTGCTCTGCCCAACGAGTTACAATGGAGCCTCGCTGCATCTGCCAGGTTGTTGATTCCTGCGCCATGACCGCTGTAGTGATAAAAGCGGAGCACAGGCTCAGCAAAAGAGATGTACGTTCTTTCTGAAACATTAGGTTGTGAGATTTTATTTTGAGTTTAAAAGCGAGAGGAGTTATTAGTAGTGATTGATGCGAACCAGCTCGAGTTCCGGACCATCATATACCAAACCTCTTATCACAAGAGTGATATTTTTCAAACGCGCAATGTCGTAGTAGTAGAAAACTGTCAGTAGTTCATCTGTAACAGCATCATATACTTCGATGAAATACTCCTGGTTGGAGGATTGCGCTGGAAATGAGATAAAGTCTGATACTCCCTTATATGGAAGGTTATCTACCGCACTCCCGATAGGTTCACCGGAAATATTGATGCGAAAGCCATTACTGTTGGGAGAAAGATTTACAAATCGTACCCCTGTGGTGCTATCAGTACGAACTGGTATTTCATCTTTCACTAAAAGTCCACTTACATTATCGGGGTAACCATGCATAAAAAGACTATATACATCGCCTGGAGCGAATGTGACAGCCTGGTTAAATATAAGTTTTGTAGTGTCGTTAGCTAAAGCGATACTTAGGGGAACCTTACCCACAGGTAGGCCAAATGTCAGGGTGCCGTAGCTATATTTGCCGTCAGAGTAAAAATAGTTCAGTGATTTGGAGTTGGCGAAAATGAAGTTCTTCCCGGTGAAATTCATTTTAATATCTGTATTGTATGATGCAATGGCATTCACAAGGGTTACAGTGGCTGTATACCCTGATATATCTACATCTTCTTTTTTGCAGGAAGAAAGAAAGGATGTTGCAAACGCTATAAATAGGACATAATATTTCATGTGCTTTTTTTTAAAGGTTACAAATAACTTATCCCGCGCTTATGGTTGTTCAAGATAGCCGGGATTCTGATGGCCGCGCAAAGCTGGATTGTACCTGAATTCATCATATGGAATAGGTAACAAAGCTTTGTAAGGCGCCCAGGTTGTCCCTTTTTGCTGGGCAACAACGGACATAACTGCATTTAACTGGCCTCTGCGTTGAAGATCAAACCAACGGTCCCCCCATTCCATAAATAATTCAGTTTGCCGCTCTTTTGCAATAGCAGCAAGAAGGTCTTCCTGAGAAACTGCACTGGTACCTGGCAGCCCTGCGCGCGATCTGATGGCGTTCAGGTCAGATGTTGCACTATTATCACCGGTAAGATTGTTAAGATGCGTGCGAGCTTCAGCGCGGATTAAATATTGCTCTGCCAGGCGAAGCACCATAGTATATTCTTTTTGCTCCATTACTGCCCAGCCCTCTTTGTATTTATATGGAATAATTAGTCCTGATGGGCTCTTCGTAATCCAGGATGTTTTGCGTATATCATCCGGCTCAAAAGCATTCAATATCGAGGAGCTTACATAAAAGAACGGGTTCCTCTGGGACGGATTGATCAGTGATCTTCCATCTGGGGCGTTAGCCCCCTGTTGGTCAAGTGGGTTGGGTTGCAATTGCCAGATGGCTTCCTTACTGTTTTTGAGAAAGACCTGGTTTACATCAGCCAGTAATTCATAGTCGGCATCATTGATCACTTTACCTGCTTCTGTTTCTGCTTCCTGCCATTTCCCCATATACAGGTATACTCTTGCAAGGAGTGCAGTAGCAGCAGCTTTATTAGGGCGTATTCTTTCCTGTGTGGAACTCACAAGGTCCCTATCTAAAAACTCAGTTTTTAAGCCTTCCTGTGCATCTTTCAGATCTTTTACAATCTGTTCATAGACAAGTTGCTTATCCGTGCGTGGTATTGTGCTGTTCGCCTTAAAGTCTGTGGTCAGCACCAGTGGAACATCTCCATATAGGTTAACCAGGTAAAAATAGAGCCATGCACGGGTAAACTTAGCTTCACCAGTCAGGATGAGTTTTGTATCCTCCGGAAGGGTTGCAGATTTCTTTACACCTTCCAGCAGACTATTTACTCTATAAATGTGATCTCTATAAGTTGCCTCCCACATCGTCCAGGCATTATTGCTACCAGTCACTGTATTGGTGTAGTCGGGATATGCTGCAGGATTCGTTGGGATAAGCTCATCAGCTCTTAGTCCTGTTCTGATGGATAGTCCATAGACATCAGTAAAAACATCATCCGCTGCTCCCATACGCGCATAGATGCCAGTCATGGCAGCAACTGCTGTACTTGTATTTGAGAATACTATTTCGGATGTGGCTTTGTCAATTGGCAGATCGACTTCAATCAGTTTTTTACACCCGCTCCAAAGATATCCCGTCAGTAATAAGAACACTAAGTGAATGATATATCTGGTTTTATAAACGATTTGCATAGTTGTAATTTTAAGCTGTCACGGCGTTGATCAAATAAGGTGATAATTGAAGCATTAATTGCTATAATCCTATCTGGATGCCTGCTGTCAGTACCCGGAGTAGAGGCAATGAGGATGCACTCTGTGTTTCCGGATCCAGCCCTTTATAATTTGTAATTGTTAATAAATTCTGGCCCTGTATATAAACTTTAAAATTTTGCAGGTGATACTTTGAGATCAAATGTGTTGGCACGCTATAGGAGAAAGCAACATTTCTCAAACGCAAAAAGGAAGCGTCTACCCATCCAAGATCACTCTCACGTGCTTTGTCTAAAAGGAGTGTATTAGGTTCGCTGTAATTTTCTGACGAGAATTTTTGATAAGCGGCTATGTTCCCGGGTTTCTTCCAGTTATTCAGCAGTTCAACAGGAATATTACCATATTCCTGGCCTGGCTCACTGTAAAAAGAGCCAGGATTTCTTGAAATGAATGTATAGTCAAATAGATAGTTACGTCCGGCCTGATGGGTGAACTGAAGGAAGAATGACAGATCGAATCCTTTAAAGGAAAGTGTATTGGAAAGCCCGATGGTCAGCGGTTTTGTGTTAATCTTCATACCCTGGGTGTTGCCGTTGTCTTTATCTGTATTTACATTTCCGTCTGCATCAACAAACTGATAAAGACCTGTTGCCGGATTTACGCCTTTGGAGATATAGGCGATTGCAAACCCGGTAAATGGTTGGCCTACGGTAACAAAGCGGTTTAGCCCATAGCCATTATACAGTCCATCAGGATTTGCCAATAGTTTGTTGTACTGCAGACCAAAATTAGCTGAGGTAGACCACGTAAAGTTTTTGGTGGAGATGTTTCGTGAGTTTAATATGAAATCCCATCCACTATTTTGTATCTCTGCATGCTGGTTAGCTATTATGATGACTGCGCCTCCGGTAGAGGGTAAGCGGTAGGTTCCCAGTTGATCTGATGCCCTGGTTCTCCAGAAAGATGTGGTAAATAACAGGCGATCATTAAAAAAGCCGGTTTCCAAAGATAATTCCAGCTTGCGGACCTTTTCCCAGTGATAGTCGGGGTTAGCCACCCCCAACGAACGAATAGGCCTTATGCCCTGATAAGTAACATTGGGAAGACCCTGATATAGTTCAAGATATTGATAATCGCCAATACCATCATTCCCGTTGGTGCCAATGCTAAATCTTAGTTTACCATATGACAGGAATGGTAATTTTGTTTTCACAGGCTCTTCCTCCGTAAAGATCCAGGCCAGGCCTGTCGACCAGAAATTCCCGAACTGATAACCCGGACCAAAGCGGCTGCTGCCATCTCTGCGTCCTGTTAAATTTACGAGATATTTATTCTGCCAGTTATAGCTTAGGCGTGCAAATATGGCCGCATACCTGTATTCTGAGGTGTTGTTGGTGGAATAAGTACTTGGAGCAACAACAAAGCTTTTTAAGAGAGCATCACTTGTATAACCGGTGCCGGAAATAGTTTCATTTTCCTGGCCTTGGTTTTGTATTGTTACACCGATTAAACCGTCCAGCTTTCCTTCACCTATCTGACCACTATAGTTGATCTGTGGATCAAACGTGAAAGATTTATTAAGCAGGCTGGTTAAAGATGAAGCGCCTCTGGCTGTAGTGTCAGCCGGATCAAAAGAGGCAATAGGCGTGATGCCCAGATTACGTGTCCTTATTTCAGAATACCCTGCAGACACTCTTGCAGAAATATTTTCCGATATCTTATAACTGAATTCTGTATTCCCTCTTAAATTATTGTTTTTAGACAGCGACGTTTGTAATAGTTGGGCGTAAGGATTCTGCCAGGTGCCGGTTTTATTAGTGGCAGTCGGATCAGGTTCCCAGTTGAGTGTGCCATTCTTTGTATAAATGGCCGGAGCATTTGGCGCCAGCGTGACTGCCAGCGTTGTAAAATCGCTACTGTTGGAAAAAGAAGTATTGAATGTGTAGGAACCGCTTAGTAATGATTTAAATCTTCCGTTTTCTGAGTTACCGGAAATACTGAAGTTAGCGGTACCATTTTCAAATTTATTATCACCCGGAAAAACATATTTCTGTGTACTGAAGTTCCCTCCCACGAGGTATTGAACAGTTGAAGAGCCTCCGGATACAGAAACATTGCCATTATAAGACATTGCAGTTCTTCCAAGAAACTCTTTTTGCCAATCCGTATATCCGTTCTGATCCCAGACGGTCAGATCATAATTTGAATAGTTTTTGTCCTGGGTTTGCTTGTCGGGGGCGATTATGCCATTGCTGGCATAAGCCTCTCTGCGCATTTGCAGATACTGTGACGTATTGAGCAGGTCTAATTTTTTTGAAACCTGGCTGATGCCTGTAGAAAGAGATATGTTGATACTGGTAGCACCAACCTTACCTTTTTTGGTAGTAATGAGTATCACGCCATTACCGCCACGGGAACCGTAGATGGAAGTAGCATCGGCATCTGATAGTACATCTATTTGTTCAATGTCATTAACGTTAACAAAACTAAGCGCTGATAACTGACTCCTGACCAGCCCGAATGATCCCGATCCTGCTTTCAATGTATTGGGATAGGGAACACCATCCACAATAATCAGGGGCTCTGACCTGAATGAACCGGTACTTAAGCTATTCTGACCTCTCAACTGAATATTGACTGCTCCATTCGGTAATCCTGAAGTAGGGGTAATAACCAGGTTAGGAACCCTCCCCATCATAGCAATCAGAGGATTACTCACCGGTTGCTGGTTGATTTCCCGCCCTTTCAGCGTGATAACTGTTCCTGTATTTAATCTTTTAGTGGTATTGTAATAACCCTTTACCACTGTTTCATCGAGATCAGACACATACTCTTTTAATGGTATTACACCCAGATTGCTTCGACCTCTTATCTGTATCTGCTGTGTTAAGAATGAAACGCTTGAAATTGTAAGTGAAGCAGATCTGGACACTCCGTTAATCACGAATGTACCATCCTGGTCTGTGGTAGTTCCTTTTGAAGTGCCAGTGATAGCTACTGATGCCGCTATGACCGGCAAACCTTTCTCATTGATCACCTTTCCGGAAACCGATATAGTAGTGTCCGAAGTTGTTGAAGCAGGAACATGCAGAGGCGTTTTTCTTGTGATCGTGATAGTCTTTGAATTGACAACAACATAGCTAAGTCCGCGGTTGTCCAGTAATTCATGCATTATGTCCGAGAAAAGCCTGTCCCGGGCATTCACCGACACATTAGTAAAAGGTGCGAGTTCTTCGGTGCTGAAGAAGATAATAATACCGCTGATCTTTGATACCTTTTTTAGAATAAAACCAAGAGATGTATTTCTGGCAGATAGAGAAATACGCTTATCAGGTACATCAGCGTTTCCTTGTGCGTTGGCCGGAAAGCAAAGTTGCATACTCAAAATAAACACTGATGACAGGTATAAGATCCGGTTGCGTAAGCGGACAGTTACAGGCATATTGCAAAGATTTGGTTGAAGAAAATGGTTGGTACCTTCGATTTAAATTTGCAGTCAATGAGTGCTACATTCCTTTAAGTGGCTCAATTTGATTAAAATATTTACCCTGACGACATTTTATAGATCTAGAACGGCGGCCTTAATCGTTATGATCGGGAAAAGAATAAGCAGAATAAACAGACAATAATCCCCCTGGCGATTGCAGAAGCAAGCACAGAAATAAATACTGGTATAACCCATTACAGATTAATTAATCTAGCCAGTCATATTATGAAACGCAGAACTGATAAAGAAGTACTATGGGAGATTAAAATATTTCTGAGAGACGGGAACAATGCCATGGCATTGAAATTTCTCCGGTAAATTAAAAAATTGTTACTTTATAGCTGAATTGGACAAGAAGATCCCATAACCAACCACCGAAGGAAGTATGAGGGATGAAACCAGCTACCTGCCAGATACGTTGTTACAAGGCCTGATAAAAGGGGACGAACAGGCGCTAAAAGACGTCATGGATATATACCGTGATAAGCTGTTGCTGAAAGCATACCACTTGCTTGGCGATCTGGATGAATCAGGGGACGCCGTACAGGAAGTATTCATAAAGCTCTGGAGTGTTAGAAGCAAGTTGCAGGCTGACACTGTGCTTGATAAGTACCTGACTACGCTGATAAGAAACCACTGCTGTTCACTCCTCCGGAAGAGAAAGGTATTACAAACGCGTAAAGAGAAGTTTAGCTACGGGTTGCCATCTTACTCCTTTGTAAAGCCAATGGAAAGCAGAGAGCTTGCCCAACAGCTTTCGACCGCATTTAGTACGTTGACAGATCGTCAGCGGGCAATATTTGATTCCGTTTATCTGGAAGGAAAAAGTCATCTGGAGATAGTAAAGGAGCTGCAGATTGAACCTCAGACAGTAAAGAATACTATTTCCACCGTGCTGAAAAAACTTCGGTCCAATCTTGAATTTTGGGTGAAATGATCTCTTACCAGGTACTTTTCCTCCGGTTATGCGTTATTAAGTTATCATGAGTTTAGACCGAGATTTTATTGAGAATCTGATCATACAGGACATCTGCGGAACAATTGCACCGTCTGATAAGGCTGTTTTGAAGGATGCCATAGATAACAACCCTGAGTTATGGCTGTTGCAGCAGGCAATGATGCGCAAGTTGCAGACTTCTGAAGTGCAGGAAGCCCGCAGGCAACTCCGTGAATCATTCACTGCACAGGATATTATCAGGGAAGAGCGTAGAAGAAGACGGACCCGGACTATACGAAGATCAGGTGCTATCGCGGCCGTAGCAGGTGTGATCGCTTTTTTTAGTGCAAAATATATTTCATTTCATTCTTCCTCTGACACAGAGCAGGTAATGGTCATCGCTGCAGGCAATGAGCCGAAGCAGGTTGTTTTACAGTTGCCGGATGGCAGGAAAATAGCTTTAGATACTATTCAGGAAAAGCTGAATGTCGGCCATGTTGCTATCAGTACGCAGAGTAGTACACTTTCTTACCAGTCAACTAATACTAATAATAAGGAACGGGCAACCTTAATTGTACCGCCCGGCAAGGACTATAAGATCCATTTGAACGACGGCACCGAGATTCATCTTAACTCTGGCACCCGGCTCATATTCCCCTTACAATTTCTTGATGATAGCAGGGAGGTTACCATCGATGGGGAGGCTTATGTGAAAGTTGCCCCTCAACCAGACCAGCCTTTCATTGTGCATTTATCACAGGCTACAGTACAGGTATTGGGTACGGAGTTTAATGTTAATACCTATAGCGGTGGTGTGCAGAAAATAGCCCTCGTGAATGGTGCGGTAAAGATCAAAACTAAGATTGATAGCCTTGTGTTAAAGCCCGGCATGGAAGCTGTAACTACTGTAGATGGTGTGAAAGCAGATACATTTGATGCATCCGAGGTACTGGCATGGCGAGAAGGTAAATACTATATCAATGATGCTACCCTGGAAGAAGTAAGCAGTGTTCTGACCAGGTGGTATGGAAAGACTGTCGTTATTGATAATAAAGAAACCGGACGGCAAAGATTTACCGGGTTGATAGATAAATCACAAAAAATAGAAGTTACCCTCGACGGATTGAAACTTACCAATCGCATTGATTATTATACAGACGAAGATGGTGTAATTCATATCAAATAATAAAACCTACACCCCGTTTTTACCTCTTTCTGAATTAAGATAGTACTTGTAAGCCATTTTTGCGTTAAATGAACAGTACATCAGGAAGCATGCACTGCTATGCCATTACAGGTGTTACAATGTATTTTCATAGGCCTCAGCCAGGAACACAATTTAATTATGCTCAATACATGAAACTGAATTTTAGATTTCTGATCGCTTCACTCCTTTGCATAAGCCAGCTATCAGCCCAGAAAAAAGAAGTGGATACAGATGCCATTAAAAACACAAGGAAACTTGGCACATACGGTATTTCAAACGACGGGAATTATATATGGTATACTGAACAATCAGATGCTAATGGTACTACCTTTTATGTTTGTACCAATGATGGCCGTAAAAAGGCCAGCTATGAGAACGTGAGAGGTGCAGCGTTTACATCAGACAGTAAATATCTTGCATTTGAATGGAAGGATGATATAAATGTATTAGAACTACCTGGGATGAAGGAATACCGGTTCGTTCACGCACGCAACCCTAAAGTTGTCGGCGAGGGGAATAGGACCTATCTCTGTTTTCGCAGGGGGGATACCTTAACGTTAAGGAATTTGTCAGGGGGAGAGGAGAGGCGCTATACAGGGATCAGGGACAGCTATTTAAATAAACAGGGAACTGCGTTGGTATTGTACAAAGATAATAGCCTTATATGGGTAGATATCAAAGACACAAAAGAGAGGTTTTTTTTTACGGGGCCTGAAATAAGGAATGTGAGCTTCAATGCGACAGGTTCACATTTAATATTTTCAAGCACAAAAGGGAATAGCACGGTTATTTACGAGTATCACCCTCAGGCGTCATCAGCGACTATACTTGTTGACGATCGCTCCAAAGGAAAACAGCCGCATTTGGAAATCTTAAAGCATGATATCAGGTTTAGCGATGATGGAAACTTTGTTTTTTTCAAGTTAAGGGAACGTACAGCTTTATTGAAGCAGGACACTAACCTGATTACAAAGGGAGTGAGCATTTGGAGCTTCCGCGATAAAAATCTGCAATCTGAGCAATCGAATAACACCGTTGCTGACGAATATACAGCAGTAATTGCCCTTGATACGAGAGATGTTGTACAACTCGAAAATGATCATCAGACCATAAGTGGGCAGGTCAGGGGAGAATATGTGCTCCTGAAAAATAAAACCCATGAATTTGAAACCTATTGGAACGGAGAACGGGTTCAATATTGGCTCTTGTCATTACGTACGGGTGAGCAACGGGATTTCATTCCGTCGTCTGTACAGCAGCCGGTATTAGCAGGCATTTCTCCAAAGGCACGATATATTACCTGGCGCGACGATCTGAGTAATGAAACATTTTGCTATACAATAAAAACAGGTAAGGTAAATAAAATCGCTGCTGGTATAATTGTTAATGCATCTGTAAGTACCCAGGGTCGTAGAAATTCATTTGAAGTATCCGGCTGGCTAAAAGATGATGCAGCGTTGATCGGGTATGATAGTTTTGATGTATGGCAGGTGGATCCGGAAAACAAAAGTAAGCCAGTATCTATAACCGGGAAAGCAGGGAGAAAAAACGGAATTCAATTCAGGCCTGTTGAAGTATTAGCGCAATATGAGCTTACCGGTTTAAAAGATTCAATCCTCCTGACTGGGATGGAAGTATCAACAAAATATAGTGGATTTACGAAAGTAAAGCTGTCTGCGATAAATGCCCCTGGTAAAAATTTTTTAGGACCATACCTGTATTACTTCCCTGGTATTGTCCTTGATGGATACGTGCCTCCTCCTATGAAGTCCAATAGATCTTCAGCCTTCCTTCTGCAAAGACAAAGTGATATAAGCCCCTCTAATATTTTTTTCACAAAGGACTTTCGTCATTTTATTGGTATCTCCGATATCCAATCAGAGCCTGGATATAAGGGATATGTCGCTGAACTTATACAGTGGACTAATAAAGAAGATCAGCAGAATTTCGGTGTATTATACAGGCCGGAGGATTTAGATCCTGCAGGAAGTTACCCTATTATATTTAACTATTATGAAAGCAGAAGCTTTGAGAGATATCAGTATAAAGTACCTGCATTAAGCGCTGTGAATGTAAATGTTCCATGGTACGTAAGCAGAGATTATGTCATATTTATACCGGATATGAACCGGATGCGTGGTAAAACAGGCCAGGTTGCGCTGGAGACAATTGAAGGCGCTGCTAAATACCTGACAGGAAAGTATACGTGGATAGACAAGAGAAGGATGGGACTGCAGGGGCATAGTCACGGGGGATATCTGACAAACTATATTACCACTCACTCTAACTTATTTGCTGCTGCTCAGTCTTCGGCGGGATATAGTGATTTTATCAGTGGGTATGGCCTATTGGCATTTGGAGGCATCAGTATGCAGTTTATGCATGAAGTTGGGCAGAATAACTTAGGTGCAACACCCTTTCAGAATACACAGACATATATTGATAATTCATGCATTTTCACAGTCGATAAGGTTACCACTCCGTTGTTGCTGATGCATAATCAGGGAGATGGCGTAGTTAGTTTTGAGCAATCCATTGAGCTGTTTACGGCATTGCGTCGTGTAAGTAAACCGGTGTGGTTATTGGAATATGATAATGAAGATCATGTGCTGTCAGATCCTGATCATATTCTGGATTTTTGTACCAGACAGCAACAGTTCTTTGATCATTATCTGAGAGGTAAGCCGGCTCCTAAATGGATGACAAGTGGTCTGCCTGCAGTTTATAAGGGAATATATTCTGGTCTGGAAATAGATAGTTCTAAAAAAGCGGTTGGTCAGTAAAGATTGAATCGTATACTCTTCTCTTTATAGAATTCTGAGCATATGTTATATAAAGATAGAGTTTCAGATGGGTGATCCCATCCGAAACTCTAAAATTGTAACATCAATTAGTTAACTGCGGTTGTGTGGGTAGCTGGAACCTGCACACCAGTCCATGCTGGGAATGTAATGGTAGCTGTACCATTAACTTGAGTTAATGTAATTGATGCAGTTGTTGTTGTGCCAGTAGTGCTATATACGGTAGTAAGCGGATTAACAGTTGCGTCTGTTATGAACCTGGCAGGGGTGATAGGTAAATAAACAGAAGCGGCTGCAGCGTATACAGTGCCAAAGGTTGTGTATTCTGTTGTGTAAGTGAACGCTCTCAGACCATTGAATTTAGCAGCATTGAAAGCGAATGCACCACCAACTACGGCTAGAATAGCCACTGCGGAAAGAATAATACGAGCTTTTTTCATAAAACAAATGCCTTTATAAATCAAAAGACTAAACTTAGAAAACATAAATATTGCCTACTCTTTTCGATGGTTTTCGGCTACCCCATCTTGGAGATTTCCCGGCGAGCTTGCAATCATGCCAGGCAATTGCTGATCAGCAAAAAGTTTGAAGAGTACAGCGCTAAAGCCTGATAAAGGCAACGCACATACTACCCTTAGACGGTATGGAGATGTAAGAATTGGAAAATGTTATGTCAGCGCAAATTGTTATTGTTGAGGTCAACAACAACAGCAGCTATAACGAGAGTAGCAACAACAGAGACAAGGATTGATCAGAATATTGAACTTCGGGTTCATAAAAATTTATTTGGGTTAATTCAAACGGATTATGGTGGGTTCCGTTGGTATCATTGTTTACACAAATCTACTTCTATGTACTGTCTTTTTACTTAGGAGATGAAATAAAACTTTGGAGAAAGCGTATTTTATGCGTCCCTCAACCGCATGAGAAAAAATCCACCTATGTTGCCACTTTTGAATTGCGTAAAACCCGCAATTCTAATTTCCATAGTTTTAAAATAAAAAAATTATGGCAAGAACAAGAAATCCATTATTAACCGGCGTAAAGCTCGGTCACGGTGAAATAGATCCGGGCTTTATACTGAAAACCCGTAAGGGGAAGGTATTTATCAGTAAATACCCCGACATGAGCAATGTCATTCCTTCGAAGTTGCAGTTGAAATCCAACAGTAAGTTTACAGCTGCAATAGCGTATGCAAGAGGCATTATCAATGATCCTGTAAAGAAAGGTGCTTATAAAGTCAGGCCTGGAATGAGTGTATATCATTCGGCTGTTAAAGACTATCTGGATAGTCATTAGAGATATTCAGGATGAGCCAGCAGTTACACTGATAACTTATAAGAAGAAAGCCGCTTCATTTTCGAAGCGGCTTTCTTTTTTACTCCCACCCAATTTCAAAATAGACTCTATTACTATCCCAGAGTTCATTAAAGATGAACTTTTTTCTCATCCACTGTTTCTTGTTTTTAGAGACGAGCTTCCAATTAGGTGGATTGTGAAACCGCCTGGCATCGGGCCCGAGGGTTTTGTCATCGTAGTAATAGTAATGTTTCCAACGGATATCCGAGCAGCTGCTCCAGAATGTGCCGTGATAAGGACAAATCCAACAGCGACCGTATATACGCTTATGAGCGCATTTGTAGGTTTTGTTATCAGTTGTCTCTTTCAGTAGCTTTTTGTTCTTCACTTGTAAACACTTTGGTGTTACAAGGCATCAAATTCTTTTTTCATATTTACAAATGTAAGATATATATAATGCCATTGAAATTTTTCTCTCTGCCGTAAATGGTATTCGGTTTCCCGTTGTACCTGCACATTTGGTCATTTCTGCTAAGGATATAGAATAAAATTGTCTGGAGTAATACGAGATCTAACATTGAGGCTCGTATGAGATATAGTAGAGATTCGCTTATCCTCCCTTAATCCTCCCTTTTAAAGGGAAGATTAAGGGAGGATAAGCGAATCTCTACTATATCTCATACGAATTTCAACCCAATTATAACGTCAAATTTTTAAAAATTCAGGTCTCATTTTGATCTCTAAATAATTATTTTTCATTAAAT
Source organism: Chitinophaga filiformis (assembly GCF_900102545.1). GTDB lineage: Bacteria > Bacteroidota > Bacteroidia > Chitinophagales > Chitinophagaceae > Chitinophaga > Chitinophaga filiformis. The sequence goes on from NZ_FNBN01000003.1 coordinate 384,362, forward strand.
TACATGGATATTTTTAATTCTGGTCCGGTACTTAACCATAATCTTTTTTAGTATTAAAAGTTTCAACTATGAACACCATTTCAATGAATCTTGCTTCAGGTAATTCCCACCCCAGTAATGCCATTACTGGTCAGTCTAATCCTATACCATTACCATTCCGACTACGACTATCCCTACTACTATATTCCCTACGCAGCTTCCACAGCGCTCTTTCCCCCCGTTTTAGACACCAATTGTTCACGATTCCCAATTTTAATGAAAGAAGGTATTCTGATCCTTACAAAAAACGCTATTTATGAACTGGTCTTTCATGAGCAGATCATCTATATTACTGTACAAGACCACTATCTCCTTTTAAAGCTTACAGACGGCCGTTCCCTACCCGCCAGATATAGTCTGAAGCAACTTGAGCAACAACTTCCCCCCAATATTTTCTTCCGTACTCATAGAAGTTATATTATTTCCATCAGACACATTAAAGGTGTAGGATTGGACAGTATTATCATGAAAGGGGGAGAGGAGATCCCACTTGGTAAAAATATACGAACCTCTTTTTTGTCGCTTTTTACAGTGCTCGGAGGTACAGAAAGTGACGGTGCTTACGTCGCAAATTCGACAGCTTGCGTTGCGAATTCGACAGCTCACGTACTTTCTTCAAAACCGCCTCAAAATCCTTCCTAACATTGTGTCATCAATCACAGCCAAAGGGGCTGCACCTGTAACAGGAGAGAGGTGCCTCCTGCTATACCCGGCGGTAGTGATTGTAGTAAAACTTGATTTTTTATCTTAAAAACTTAAAGAATATGGCACACATAAAACAAAATAAAATGATGGAAGGAACGTCCGGTACTATTGGAAATGTAACCTTCAGCGTAAAAAAGAATAAAACAATTTCTGGCCCCAGGCGCGGTCCTAGCAAGAAGCCGCCGACTGAAGAGCAGTTGGCAGTACAGCTGAATTTCGAACGTTGTTCGGCATACGCTCAGAAAGCAATCTCTGATCCAGCAACGAAGCTGTTGTATGAGAAAGCTACGACGGGAGGTCAAACAGCTTTTAATGCAGCCTTCAGGGATGCAGCCAGACCGCCACGGATATTGGAAATTGAAACGAAACAATATAAGGGCCAGGTAGGTGATGTGATCGTAACCCTGGTGAAAGATGTCGTCCGCGTCGAATCCGTAAAAGTAACAATCCTGTCTGCGGCAGGAGCGGAGCTGGAGCAAGGAGACGCCGTTCCGGATATCGGCAACTACTGGAAGTATGTAGCTACAGCAGCGAATGCCTCATTATTGGGGACGCGTATCCAGATTACTGCCACCGATCTGCCGGGTAATGTTACCGAAGCAGAGGAAGTGATCTAACGCCCATTTAAACAAGAAGCGTCCGGCCTCAAAACCGGGACGCTTCTTATTCTCACAAAGAAGGTAAAGAACATACAAATAGTCATTTCTGTTCTATTTTCCGCAGCCGGATTAAAATAGCATTGCAGTTTAATCGACTATTTATAATGCGAACTATCATCACTATCGTACTGCTCTTTATTTTTTCATTACAACTGACCGCACAAACAACCTATCCCCGTATCACCGGTTACGTAGGTATATTACATCCTATTGTACATTTTGGTGACGGAGGTGCACAGTGGAACTTCAACGGAGCCTATGTCGGCGGATTCCCCACAGGTATCAACATCTGGAAAAGCCAGCGGATCGGTTTCTCCTTTGAGTTCGTTCCCTTTATCCGCGCTGCGAATGGTACCAGTAAGATGAATAACTTTCTCTTCCATCCCGGTGTGCTTGTTGCCTTAGGTCATGGATTCACATTTGCCGGCCGCGCTGCATTTGAAACATCAGGCAGATATGGACTAACTCCCGTACTGAATAAAGTGATCAAAAAGAATAAAGACTGTAGCTATTTCGTTGCAATACCCGTACCTGCCCGTTTCGGCAACGATCATCCTGCTACAATAGGCATAGGTTTCCAATTCGGGATCGCATTTTAAACTCATTAAAAAAACAGTAACAAATAATTCTACCTTTTATTTTGATAAAAGATTTTTTAAACTAATTTTGTCTACACAATTAGTAGACTAAAGCCCGTTTGTATCCCACCAACACAAAACGGCTATTACCTATCAATACTTTAGCACCTTCCATTCCGCCGGCAACTGCTGCCGGTGAGTATTCCATTACCAAAATTGTTCGATGTGAAAAAAAGTTTACACGTCCTGATCATGCTATGCTTACTGGTGGAGCCCTTATTGAATTATGCACAGACTGTAGCTCCTCCCGACACCACCATTGCCTCTTCCATGAACCGCGCTTTGAGCGAAGTGATCGTTGTCGGTTACGGTGCACAAAGTAAGAATGCCGTAGTTGGCGCCGTAACGAGTATTAAAGCTGCAGGCATCAAAGACAGGCCTGTAGCTAGCTTTGATCAACAGTTACAAGGCCGCGCACCAGGTGTGCAGGTCAGCGCCAATACAGGCGTTCCCGGAGATGGTATCTTTTTTCGTATACGGGGAACAACTTCCATCAACGCAGGTAACGATCCTTTGTATGTAGTAGATGGCGTATTCATCAACAACCAGTCACTACAGAAAGTAACGACACAGGGACAGGCCAACAATCCGCTGGCGGATATTAATCCTGCGGATATTGAGTCTATCTCTATCCTGAAAGACGCTACCGCTACTGCCATCTATGGTGCACGTGCAGCTAACGGTGTTGTGCTGATCACTACCAAACGAGGTACCTACAACAGCCGCCCTAAAGTAGGGTTCAACACTTATGCGGGAGTAGCATGGGCGCCTGAATTGTGGGAACTGGTAACTGGTCCTGAACATGCCACTATTATCAACGAAGCCTGGGTCAATGATGGCAAACCTTTCGCCACAAGGCCTTTCCGGCCTAAGTCGGAAGGCGGCCGCGGCCTGCCGGAAGAACAGCCTACATACGATCGTTTGCATGATATCTTTCGCACAGGTGCTATACAGAACTATGATCTCTCGCTGTCAGGTGGTAACGAAAAAACAAGATACTACCTGAGTGGTGGTTATAACAAACAACTCGCTGATATCAAAACGAACGACTATCAACGCGCGAGTCTGAAAGTAAATCTCGATCAGCAGATCAATGACAGGGTTCGTGTAGGAACAAGTAACTCACTGTCACGTTCCCGCCGTACCAATGCGCGTGTAGGAGATGGTCCGCAGGGCGGTATCCTGCAGGCCGCATTGCATACACCAACATATCTGCCGAAGTTCAATGATGACGGCACCTATGCGAAGTGGGCAGGCTTTGATAACCTGGATGTGCTGATCAAATACACGGATATGCATTCCATCAGTACCCGCTATATCGGTAACTTATACGCAGAAGCAGACATCCTGCGTAAGCTGAAGTTTCGTACCAGCTGGAGCCTGGACTATAACGACTATGATGAGTATGAATACTGGAACAGTTATACAAACAGGGGAAGCGCTAGTAAAGGCCTGGCTACTTCCAGCGTAAGTAAGAACATCGTGTGGGTGAATGAACAGACCTTGTCTTACAGAACCAGCCCGGGACAAAAGCATACGCTGGGGGTGCTTGTTGGTAACTCCATCCAGGGCAATATCGCACAGCAAACATTTGCGCAGGGCACTAACTTCCCCAGTGATGCATATAAGCAAATTGCATCAGCCGCTACCACTACCGCGTCTTCCAATCGTGCAGAGAACAGGCAGGTATCTTTCTTCTCCCGCGTGGAATATAACTATGAAGGAAAATACCTGGCGGAAGTAAACTTCCGTGCAGATGCTTCCTCTAAATTCGGTACAGACAAACAATGGGGATATTTTCCTTCTCTCGGCGTGGCATGGAGAGCAAAGGAAGAACGTTTCCTGCAAGCAGTAGATGTTATCAGCGATCTGAAAATAAGAGCGAATTATGGCCTGACTGGTAACCAGAATGGTATTGGCAATTTCGCTTCCCGTGGTCTCTGGGGAGGTGGTTCCAATTATCTTGACAACCCCGGTACTATCCCACAGCAACTGGCTAACCCGGAGCTGGGCTGGGAAACTACCCGCCAGTGGAACCTCGGATTGGACCTTGGGTTGATAAACGATCGTATCAGTATAGAATTTAACTGGTATGATAAATATACCAGCGATCTTTTACTGAACCTGCCATTGCCTGTCAGCAGCGGCTTTCGTACTATTGCCAGCAACTCCGGAGAGATCAGTAACAAAGGCTTTGAGCTGGGTATCAACACAACTAATATCCGCAGCAGGAATTTTATATGGCAAACAGGATTTAACATCGCCCGCAATATCAACAGGATCGAGAAGCTGAATATCCCGATCGATGCATCCTATTCTGTGGAGCGGATGGCACAGGGTTATCCTATGCATTCTTTCTACGTATACCGCCAGTTGTATGTTGATTCGAAAACAGGTGATGCCGTTTATGAAGATGTGAATAAAGATGGTAAGATCACAGCTGCAGATAGGCAGATGACTGGTCAGGCGACGCCAAAATTCTTCGGAGGACTGAATAACAACGTAAGTTATAAAGGATTTGATCTTACAGTGTTTTTCAACTTTCAGTGGGGGAATAAAGTGTACAACAGTAATCGTTTCTTCCATGAATCCGGTGGTACGCGCGACGATCGCAGGGCTATCAACAAAAATCAACTCAACCGCTGGCAGAAGCCAGGCGACGTAACAGATGTTCCAAGGATCACCACTATCGGTAACAACTATGCACTGAATCCTGTCAGCCGCTTCCTGGAAGATGGTTCTTTCCTGAGACTAAGTTCCCTGACCTTAGGTTATACCGTGCCTGCGCTTATTGCCAAACGCATTCATGCCAGTAATATCCGCTTTTACGTGAGCAGCACCAACCTCTGGCTCCTGAAGAAATACAAAGGGCCTGACCCGGAAGTCAATGTTACTTCTGATCCCAATGTACAGGGTTATGACCTGGGCACACCGCCCCAGCCGCGTACTGTACAATTTGGCCTGAACCTTACACTTTAAAATGACGAACATGAGATTGAGCATATATCTTTTAGCCGGTATTTCCCTCCTGACCAGCTCCTGCAAGAAGTTCCTCGATGTACAACCAGAGCAGCAGGTAGATGCCTCGGAAGCTATTACCAACCTGGGAAGTGCAGAAACAGCGGTAAATGGGCTTTATAACTTATTGGGCAGTGATGCTTATTATGGTTCCAATTTCCCTGCGTTATCTTACCTGTCAGGTGGAGATATTCAGTGGACAGGTTCCCAGTCTGCACCCCAGCAAATTGCCAACAGGCAGCTGACAGCAGATAATGGCAACGTTGCATCCTCCTGGGCAGCTATTTACCGTACCATCCTCTCCGCCAATTATATCATTGATGCCATTCCAAAACTTTCCGATCCGCTATTTTCACAAACAAAGAAAGATCAGCTGACAGGAGAGGCCTATTTTGTGAGAGCCTTATCCTATTTTGACCTGGCCCGTGGCTGGGGCGGTGTACAACTGATACTGACGCCTACACGCCTGCCCGGCGATCATACAGGCATTAAAAGGAGCAGCCTGGAGGAGACCTACCAGCAGGTGCTTAGCGACCTGAATAAAGCCGCAGAATTGCTGCCGCTTACTACCAACAGGAATAGGGCTACCCGTAAAACAGCATGGGCCCTGAAAGCCCGTTATTTCCTTTATAGGGAACAAACAGATTCTGCTGATGTATATGCCACAAAGATCATCAGTGATGCCGCCAATTACCAGCTATTAAAGCCTTATAGCGCTTTCTTTGCGGGGAATGTAGTAGCGACTGCAGAATCGGTTTTTGAGATCGGCTACAGCGTCTCTTTTAAGAACGGGCATTACAACTGGTGGCTGCCGCCTGCCTTGGGAGGCAGAAGGGAATGGGCGCCTAATGCGCAACTGGTTAGTTTGTTGAATGATCCCACTGTTGGTGGTAACAGAAATGCCCTGATAGGACAGACTGCTCCTCCGGGTAATCTCTGGTACGGAAAGCTGTACTATCGTACGCCTACCGGTACAGATCCAGCTTACCTGATAAGAATAGCAGAGCTGTACCTGATACGTGCAGAAGCAAGGGCGAAGAATGGTCAGCTGACGGAAGCCCTGCAGGACCTGAATGCGGTTCGCGATCGTGCTGGTATAGCTCCCGGTACAGCAGATACAAAAGAAGCGATCCTGCTGGCTATAGAGCAGGAAAGAAGGCTGGAATTTGCCTTCGAAGGCGACCGCTGGTTTGACCTGGTGCGTACCGGGAGAGTAGCGGCAGTATTGGGTGTGACTGACAGGAACCGTTATGTATTTCCGATACCGGCAGATGAACTGCTGGCAGATAAAGCCCTGGATCCTAATCCGGGTTACTAGTATCACAACACATGATTATAAAACCCTTTAAATACGATCCAATGAAACGGCTGATCATATCATTTTTTTTCGCAGGCATGCTGCTCTTAGCAGCCGGCGCTATAGCACAGCAAAAGACAGCAGCTACCACTGTACCTTCATCAAATTCAGCTACAGCTGCTGTGCCGACTGATGCTGTTGTAGGTCCTCAGAAAGGCGCCCTGATCATTGTGGGCGGTGGTAAGGTAGGCCCGGAAATATGGGCGCGCTTTATCGAGTTGGCAGGCGGTCCTAACGCCAATATCGTGGTGATTCCAACTGCCGGAGAAGATTCTGCTCTTGCTACCGGTAAATCATTCGAAAAAGAATTACTGCAGGACCTGGGCGTAGCACAGGTAACAGTACTGCACACACGGGAGCCTAAAGTTGCTAACACAGAAAGTTTTGTGGCGCCGTTGAAAAAGGCGACGGGCATCTGGTTTCCCGGCGGACGTCAGTGGAAGATTGCAGATGCTTATCTGCATACACTGGCAGAAAAAGAGATCAAAGCTGTGCTGACCCGAGGTGGTGTAATAGCCGGTACATCCGCAGGAGCTACCATCCAGGGTTCATTCCTGCTGAGAGGAGATACCAAAGGAAATGGTATCCTGGAAGGAGATCATGTACAGGGGCTCGACCTGATCCATCATACCGCCATCGACCAGCACATCCTACGCCGCAACCGGCAGTTTGACCTGGTAGGTGTTATTAAGGCGCATCCGGATCTGCTTGGTATCGGTATTGATGAAAGTACTGCTATTGTGGTGCAGAAAGATACATTTGAAGTGATCGGAAACTCGTATGTAGCTATTTACGACATTGCGCATATTAACGAAAAACAAAAAAGCCCTACGGGCGAATACAATACCGATGGCCCCTTCTATTTCCTGGGCCGGGGGCAACGGTTCGACCTGCAACAGCGTAAAGTTATCACTAATACTAACCGTACTGCGGTGGTGAATACACCCAGGCTGAGCAACAATAATTAGGTTATCTGTTGCACCATAGATAAATAAAAAGCCGTCCTGAAAAATATCGGGGACGGCTTTTTTTTATTAAAATATAGCAATAATATTACGCTATCCTAACCAGCGCGGAATCCACTAAAAACTCACCAGACTATGAAAATTTGCGTAGCACAGGCAAAAGCAGTAAAAGGAGACATCCGGAGCAACATAGAAAACCACAAAAAGATCATCGATCTGGCTATCTCTCACGGTGCAGACACCATTATCTTCCCGGAATTATCCATCACAGGTTATGAACCCACATTGGCCAAAGACCTTGCAATTTGTATCGATGACGAATGCCTGAGCGATTTTCAGCATATCAGTGATGCAAGGAATGTAACTATCGGAGTGGGAGCGCCACTGAAAGCGGATACAGGGATCACGATAAGTATGGTGTTGTTTCAGCCCGGTGAAGAGAGGAATGTATATACGAAAAAATACCTGCATGCAGACGAAGATCCTTACTTCGTTAGCGGACAGAGCACTGTTAGCTTGTTGGGAGAAGAAAGTGATGTAGCGCTGGCCATCTGTTATGAACTGTCAATACCGGCACATGTGGAAGACGCGTACAAAAGTGGTGCAGCTGTTTATATCGCGAGTGCGGTGAAATCGACAGGAGGGATTGATAAAGCGATTGCAAGATTATCAGAAATAGGAGAGCAATATGAAATGACGGTATTACTGGCAAATGCAGTAGGAGAGTCTGACGGGTTTGAATGTGCGGGTAAGTCGGGCATATGGGATAATACCGGTGTACTGGTAAATCAACTGGACGCTACCAGCGAAGGTATCCTGGTGTTTGATACAAAGACACGCAGTGTCATCGCAGCAACGGTATAACGAAAAGAGCGCCTCCGATAACGAAGACGCCCTCTTGCTATAATGAAATGGATGATATTCTTATTTCTTTTCCAGCAGTTTGAAGAACTGGTCAAGCTGCGGCAGTATCACGATACGGGTACGGCGGTTGGCAGCCCTTCCTTCAGGAGTATCGTTGCTGGCGACAGGCAGATATTCACCTCTACCGGCAGCGGTGATATGAGCAGGAGGAATACCGTAATCATTCTGTAATACTCTTGTTACGGCAGTAGCCCTCTTCACACTCAAATCCCAGTTATCCAGCAATACGCCTCTCTTGAAAGGATTGGTATCTGTATGACCTTCCACCATGAATTCAATATCAGGCTGATTAAGCAATACCTTCGCTACTTTACCAAGTACTTCTTTCGCTCTTGCAGTGATATCGTAGCTACCGCTTTCAAACAGCAGTTTATCTGAGATATCGATATACACTACGCCTTTCTCTACTTTGATGTTAATGTCTTTATCATCCAGGTTGCCAATAGCGCCTTTCAGGTTCATCACAAGTGCCATGTTCAGAGAGTCTTTACGCGCAATGGCCGATTGCAGGTCCTGTATATAAGCATCTTTCGCGCCTATATTATCCAGTGATTTCTTGATACTTTCTGCCTGTGAATTACTGATAACAGACAGGTCTTTCAACTGGTTCAGTAAGGTATTATTGTTCTGTTTTAAACCTTCCAGCCGTTCTTCATTCTGGTTTCTGCTACGTTCAAATGCAGAAGCAGTATCGCGCAGGCTACGCTGACAATCATCCAGTTTACTCTGAAGACTAGCATACTTACCGGATAGCTCAGCATACCTGGCTTCTGAAGCCTTGAACTTTTTCGTACTGACACAGGAGAATAATAAAATAGGACTAGATAATGCTAATAATATGACACTACGTTTCATACAAATTGTGTTTGTTTTTAATGACTCTTGCTGTTGTTCCTTGTACTCCGCATAAATCCAACACCATGCCACATTTTAATACGTACTCATGTATAATCCTGTTAAATTGTTAAAATGCATCACTAATGAGAATTTCGCATTTCGTTATATTGTATTACCATACGGAGAAAGCATAGGATGATTATTATATTTTAGTAGCGATCTGGCATTAATTTATCCACGAAACATCAGGTTCTCGAAATCCAAAATCGCATCAAAGTTCATTATGAAGAAGACTTTCTGTTTACGCCTCTTACTGAGCATCCAACTATTAATGCCTGCCATGTTAAAGGCGCAGGTTAAAACAGCCGCAACGCCGCTCGCTACATTGCAACAGCAATTTGTTGATCTGCGTTTCGGTATGTTTATCCATTTTAACATTCCTACTTTCGCCAACCAGGATTGGCCTGATCCGGAAGCTCCGGTATCACTCTTCAATCCGACAAAACTTGATTGTAACCAGTGGGCCGCAACTGCGAAAGCAGCGAATATGAGCTACGGCTGTCTTACCACTAAACATCACAGCGGGTTCTGTATCTGGGATACAAAGACGACTGATTACAACGTGATGAACAGTCCTTATAAGAAAGATGTGGTGAGAGAATATGTGAATGCCTTCCGTGCCAAAGGTCTGAAGGTAATGTTATACTACTCTATACTGGATACACATCATAAGCTGCGTCCTCACGATATTACGCGAAAACACATCGAGATGGTGAAAGCACAGCTGACGGAGCTGCTGACGAACTATGGAGACATCACTGCGCTGATCATCGACGGATGGGATGCACCCTGGTCCAGGATCTCTTATGACGACATCCCTTTTGAAGAGATTTACCGCCTCATTAAGAGCCTGCAACCTAATTGCCTGGTAATGGACCTCAACGCGGCAAAATATCCGACAGAGGCCTTATTTTACACAGATATCAAATCTTACGAACAGGGAGCAGGACAACATATCTCAAAAGAGGCTAACAGGCTACCTGCATTGTCTTGTCTGCCTATCAACAGCGCCTGGTTCTGGAAGGAAAATTTCCCAACTACACCAGTGAAAGATCCGGTGAAACTGGTAGATGATATCCTGGTGCCGCTGAATAAAGCCTGGTGTAACTTTATCCTCAACGTAGCGCCTAACCGTGAAGGTCTGATAGACCCTAATGCTGTAAAAGCATTGGAAGAAGTGGGCAAACGCTGGAAGAATACAGGTGCTATGCCTGCTCTGCCACCTGCTATTGCACCCATTATCTCTTCCAATATTGCCAAGTTCCAGCGTAGCAATTCCAGCTGGAGTGATGATATGAACATTATGGATTTTGCCAATGACGATCGTTTCAACAGCAGCTGGCAGTCTAATCCAACAGTGAAGCAGCCCTGGTATGAAATAGATTTTGACAAAGCACAGCGCTTTAATATGATCAGCATCGTGGAAGATGGTAACAATATCAAAAAATACCATCTTGAATATGAAGATAACGGCACCTGGAAACCGTTGGCAAAAGGCCAGGAGGAAGGCCGTGTGAAAATACACCGTTTCGACAGCGTGTGGGGCGGACGTGTACGTATAGTGATTGACGAATTCAGTGCACCTCCTGCTATTGCAGAATTCGGGGTGTATAACGAAAGAAGATAATTGTGAATGTTACTTTTAATGGAGGAAGGTGTCTCAATGCAAGAGGCACCTTTTCTTTTTCCCGAAAATGGGATAATCCCCCGTCCCCGACATTAAAAATCTGTTTTCATAATGTATACGGACTCAACCATTAACGCCAGATAATAGCGTGAAAACCTGCATTCAACGCAGAAATGAATAAAATATTTTATTAATGTTAAAAAAACACTAATATTACACCAAATATTAGTACCCGGAGATGTTTGTAAACACGAAATAACCTGTTGTTCTCTGTAGTAATTGATCGTTGTTAACTGAGCTATCACCGCAACTCTATACCTATATTATTGGCCCTATGGTAAAACCTTACCTACGAAACTTCTGTTACCGTTTCATTAGCCTGTTGGCGTTATTTATTACAAGTCAAGCTGTTACGGTACACGCCGAGGACAGTGATTATGTTAAAATCCATGTACCGGCGGCCAATGTCATGGCCACCAGTATGATGGAAAGCCGCAGCTTTCCGGATATAGATAAACAGCTGGTGGCGGAAGCACTGATCGCACCAGAAAGCGGTTTGTTCACCGATGCCAACCTGCAAAGGTTGTACGACGTTGACAGTAATGCCCACGCCTACCGTGACATAGCAAAGGCTGAATTTGAGAAAATAGAGAAGAGTAATCGCTATACATCCACCATCTCGCCAGACGACCTGAATGAGCTACCTATGGGGCTTTTTAAGACCGTTGGTAACACTACCGTAACGATCGCGGTAAGCAATGCCATTTTTTATTCTACCTACGCGGAACTGACCGTATATGCCAAAGTGCAGATACCACAGGAGCCACGTGAGATCTTTTTTGGTCTGAAAGGCCTTAAACTTTCGTATAAAGGCGGCATATTGGGCGATGCCAAACTGGTATTGCTGGGTGATGTACCTGTACGACTGGGTGGCGGTACAGCAGCCCTGGTACTGAAGGGTGGTATGGATATGAAGACCGGTCAGGGACTTGACCTTACCTATGTAACAATAGATTGTAACGGTTTCAAGGAATTGGGGCTTAGTGCAGACCTGATGTTCCCGCGGAGTATGCTGGTGCCTTTGAAACCAGATGGAGAAAGAACGACAGACAGCTCGCAGGTAAAGGCCTCATTCAATACGATAGTACGCGACTGGAATGATATACTCGTAAGCGTAGACCTGCCTGCATTTGAAATAACACCCCTCAAAGGCGTAGGATTCCGTATAGGCAAAGCTGTATATGATGGCAGTGACCTGCGTAACTCTCCCGATGTGGTATACCCCGCAAAATACCAGGAACGTTACCTGCCACAGGATGACCCGAACTTATGGCGGGGAGTATATGTGTCTGACCTGGAGGTAACCCTGCCTAAGCAATTTGCACGGGCTGACCAGCCCGATAAGCGTGTTTCGTTTGGTGGCAAAAACCTGATCATCGATAATAACGGTATCACCGGCAACTTCTTTGGTAATAATGTATTATCGGCTGGTAGTGCCGCCGGCTGGCGTTTTTCAGTAGATCATTTCGATATAGATCTGGAGGCCAACCATCTCACAGGGGCAGCATTCAACGGTATGCTGGGCATTCCGATGTGCAAAGCCCCACTGGGCTATTCTGCTGTTATTACTGCTGATAATGAATATATACTGAAGCTGAACAATCTTGACACACTGGATTTTATGGTGTGGCGGGCAAAAGCTCAGATAAACCCAAACTCCTGGGTACAGTTAAAACTGGCTAATGGGCACTTTGAGCCGGAAGCCATGCTAAATGGCTACCTGATCCTGGCATCGTCGCTGAAATTAGACGACAACGGTAATCCTGTTGCCAAATTTAAAGGTATCATGTTCCAGGGATTGCATCTGCAGACAAAAGCTCCTTATCTCACTGCCGAGTATTTTGGATACAGGGATGAAAATACAATTTGCAATTTCCCTGTAGCTATTAAGGAAATCGCCCTGGAAACCAAGGACAGCACTACGGCTAACCTCAATATTGCGGTACGCTTTAACCTGATGGAAGGGAAATTTGGCGGCGATACACGGTTGGCACTGGTTGGAAAATTTGATAACAGCAAAGGCTTACAGACCTGGAAATTTGATAAGGTAAAGCTGGATGCTATTTCACTGCATGCTGATCTGAGTGAAGCCATGTCGATATCCGGTTCACTGAAGGTGTATGACGATGACGCCGTATATGGAGACGCAGTGAGTGGCGAGGTAGACGCAAGTTTCATGAAGGGGAAAATAAAGGTAAAAACCCGTGCTATGTTTGGCGCTAAGAATTTCCGCTACTGGTTTGTAGATGGTACGGCCCAATTTAAGCCTGGCATCGCAATAGCCCCGCCCCTGAAAATCTCAGGTTTCGGCGGCGGCGCCTATTACCGGATGAAAAAAGAAGGTATTGATACTATTGCTTCCCCAACAGGCGTAAAGTATGTGCCGGATTCCACCGCAGGACTGGGCATTAAGGCCGCTGTGCTGTTTGATGTGGTAGAAGATAAGGTAGTACACGGAGAAGTATCTTTTGAAGTAGCGTTTAACCGCAGCGGTGGTATCAACTTTATGGGCCTGTATGGATATGCTAAAATACTGGCCACGGTGCCGATGGGCAATATCACAGGGAAAATAGCCAGACAATTTGCCAAAATACAGGAACAGGAACAGAAGGCGATCGCCCAACTGGGATCCACAGGCGAGAAACTGGAGGAATTGAAAATATCAGATCCTTCAAGCGCAGCCTCGTTGCTGGCGGGCGATCAGAATCTACCCGCTGAAGTGGGAGTGACCGCCTATGTAGGTATACAATATGATTTCACGACCTCTACACTGCACGGCAACTTTGATATGTACATGAACGTAGCCAACGGTATGCTGACGGGTAACTCCAGCGGTAACCGCGCCGGCTGGGCAGTGATCCATATTTCACCCAGCGAGTGGTATTTGCATATGGGAACGCCTACCAATCGTTTAGGTACCAAGTTCTCTATAGGTGGTCTTTCTATTAAATCAGGCGCCTACCTGATGGTGGGTGATAAGATACCCGGCTCTCCGCCACCACCGCAGGAAGTGGCAGATATCCTGGGCGTAGATATGGAGGAGCTGGATTATATGCGCGACGCCAATGCACTGGGCGATGGCCGGGGATTTGCATTTGGCGCTAACCTTAGCGTGGAAACCGGCGATATCACTTTCCTGATACTCTATGCCAACTTTAAGGCAGGCTTAGGTTTTGACATCATGCTGAAAGATTATGGGGATGCGCATTGCGTTGGTAGTACAGAGAAAATCGGCATAGATGGCTGGTACGCTAACGGTCAGGCATACGTGTACCTGCAGGGTGAGTTGGGTGTGAAAGTAAACCTGAGATTCGTGAAGGCCCGTATACCGCTCATATCTGGTGCAGCAGCTATGCTGATGCAGGCTAAACTGCCTAATCCTACCTGGGTAAGGGGATATATGGCCGTTAAATTCAGCGTGTTAAACGGCCTTGTAAAAGGTAATATGCGCATGAAGGTGGTTATCGGTGAAGAGTGTGAGATCGTAATGAATGGTAACAGTCCGGTAGATGTGAAGATTATCTCAGACGTAAAACCAGCTACTAATGCCGATGCAGTGGATGTATTCACTGCACCGCAAGCCGCCTTTAATATGCGTATGGGGCAGTCGTTCGATGTAGACGACGACAAGGGCACAAAGACCTACCGCGCAAGGCTGGCATCCTTTACCGTTATGGATAATGGTCAGCCGATACCTGGTCGCCTGGAATGGAATGCCAACAATGATGGTGTTTCCTTCTACTCCAAAGAGGTATTACCTTCTCAAAAACAGCTGACAGCTACGGTAAAGGTGGCATTTGAGGAGCGGGTGGGCGTAACCTGGCAGACGGCCTATGTAGATGGCAAACCGGGCGAAGAGATTGAAACGGTGACCTTCACTACCGGTACTGCGCCGGACTATATCCCGATGCAGAACATCGCCTATGCGTACCCGGTGGTGAACCAGCAATACTATTACAAAGATGAATCTGATAAAGGCATCATTAACCTGAGTATGGGACAGGCTTACCTGTTCGACGCCAAATGGAAGTATGCGATCAATTTCAAAGATGCCGCCGGTCAGACAACTAAATTAGATATGACCTATGACGTCCCTTCACAGACGATTCATTTTACACCAACGGGTCTGAAGGCGAATACGGCCTATCAGTTTGACGTAATAGCCATCCCTCCGGGTGCACAAAGCACCGATGAAGTAGTAGCTTACCAGCAACAACAGGATGCAGGCGAAGACGGCAGCTATGCTGTTGCCAACAACCAGGCGCAGACAGTTTCCAGGGGCGATGTGGCTAAATCATTGCTGCATTATGGATTCCGTACCAGCAAATTCAACACGTTTGCAGAGAAGATGCAGTCGCTCCGTTTGAAGGATGGTATCGGTGAAACAGTATCCACAGATGTAGTGCGCCTGCTGGCCGACGTAGGCGACTATGAAGGCTTTGAAGTAGTAGAAATGACCGGTAACAATTACACTGGTTATAAACCGATGGTGAATGTGGAAGCGGTGATGGATGATGCGTATTTTACCAACGACATTAACCCGCTGTTGTATGCCAACTATCCTATCAATAACGAGATATTCATTAATAAACGTAATACGGACGAATTTGGAATAACGCCAAGCAAGGCCTTTATCCTGATGCCTACTTATCTGGCAGAAGCATCTACAGGCAAGGTGACCAGCTGGATAAAAACAAGGTTACCGTACCTCTACGATCTTCCACAGGTATACAACCTGGATTTCGCCGAGCTACAATATAAAGTAGTGAACAGGTTCATGGGCACCGAGGAGGCAGCGAAATATGACTACCTGATAAACGGGCATTTCCCTTTCATACGGTACGGCGCTTACAAAGTAAAATACCAATATGTGCTGCCTGACGGGACTAAAACCAGCAGCGCTGTATTCAATTATCATAATCCATTTAAAACAAGGGGCTTCTAATGACAATGCGCAGGCTATCTTCTATACTGCTTATACTTATATGCTTTACCGCTGTATCGCCGCTACGCGCACAGCATAAAGACAGCGCCGGGATAGCGGTTACCGCCAGGGCCCGCCAGCACAGCATATTGCTGCGATGGGGCATGACGACCTCCCGTGCCTGGAAGCTCGGTAATCAATATGGTTTTCAGCTTACCCGTTATACCGTTACCCGGGATGGGAAGTTATTGTCATCGCCGGAAGCTAAAGTATTGAATACACAACCGCTGCGGCCCAAACCGTTAAATGAGTGGGAGAATATTGCGCAGCATGATCAGTATGCCGCCATTATTGCACAGGCATTGTATGGTAAGGACTTTGAAGTAGGTGGCGGTGGTAATAATGGTATTGCAAGTATCATGGCACAATCGGCCGAGCAGGAACAGCGTTTCTCACTTTCCCTGTATGCCGCAGACAATAGTTTTGAAGCCGCTGTCATGGCAGGCTGGGGCTGGGAAGATAAAGAAGCGCGTCCCAATGAGAAATACCTGTACCGGGTTATTTCACTCGCGCCTAAAGATCGCCTGACTGTAGATTCAGGGGGTGTATTTATAGGCATACAAGATTATGCGCCACTGCCGGTACCTGGCGATGTAGGAGCAGTGTTTGGTGATAAACAGGTAGCACTTAGCTGGGATTACAGCCTGTTGAAACACTACTATACTTCATGGATAGTAGAACGTTCCAAAGATGGCGGTAAGACCTTTGAACCGGCCCGTTCATTGCCGGTGACCAACATCAATGAAAAAGAGAACAGGCCTTCTTCCCGCATGTATTTTATTGACTCGCTGGAAGATAACAATACAGTGTATCAGTTCAGGGTAAGAGGTATTTCCGCATTCGGTGAAAAGGGTCCTCCTTCTGCAGCTACTACCGGCAAAGGAAGGCAGGTATTGATATATGTGCCGAACATCCGCAGCAACAAGATCTCCGCACAGGGAAAAATGACGCTTACCTGGGACTTTGAAACAGCAGGTAACGCATTGATCAAAGGCTTTGCATTAAACCAGGCCGAACGCGAAAGTGGCCCTTATAAAACCGTAGTAGTAAATATTACTCCGGATAAACGCAGTCTGCAATATGATCAGCTGTTGCCATCCAACTACTTTACTATTACGGCAGTGGCAAAAGAAGGCGAATCGACAACCTCATTCCCTGTGTTGGTACAACCGGTAGATTCTACTCCGCCTGCGCCGCCCGTTGGATTGGCTGGTACTGTGGACAGTAGTGGAGTGGTAACACTGACCTGGAAAGCCAATGCGGAAAAAGATATGCTGGGATATAAAGTATTCCGCGCCGGCAGACTGAATGAAGAACTTTCTCCTTTAGTGGACTCTATCTATATGAAGACCGTTTACAAAGACACTGTTCCCATAAAATTCCTTAACAGTAAAGTATACTATGCAGTAGCGGCATTGGATAAACATTATAATCAATCCGGTTATTCTGCTGTCCTGGAGCTAAAGAAACCGGATGTGATACCGCCTACTTCGCCGGTATTCAGTGCTTATAAGGTAGTTGATGGCCAGGTACAACTATCCTGGGTGAATAGCGGAGATGAAGACGTAGCTGCGCACCTGCTGTATAGGAGGGACCGCGCAGATACCAGCCATAAATGGTTATTGCTCCAGACATTTCATGATGGTACCCAATATTATGCAGATCGGTTGATTGAAGGCGGACAGACCTATACTTATATCATGATGGCGAAAGACAGCAGCGGCCTTGAGTCGCCGCCTACCCAGCCTATTACCGTAACCATACCGGCAGACCCGAACAATATCAGTGTAAAAGCACTGAATGCCTATGTGAACCGGGACCAGCGTTACATTGAACTATCCTGGAAAGATAATAATCCCGGTATAAACGAATACCAGTTATACAAGGGAGCAGGTGGTCAGCCACTGAGCCTCTGGAAGATAGTTCCGGTAAATGTAAAAACAGTTGTGGACGAATCTGTGAAGATCAATACTGTCTATGAATATGGCGTACGCGCCGTGAACAGAAACGGTCTGAGCGGCCCGCTTAAAAAAATTCAAACAAATTATTAACACCTACATACCTTCTATTTATGAGAACCATTACACAAAAAGCCCTATTGTTGTTATTCCTTCCCCTGCTGGCGTTTACAGGCAGGCTGTCCGCGCAGAACACAGCGTACGAACTAAGCGTAGATGGCTCAATCATTGGGTTCGGCAGTACGGCAAGCTGCAACAGCCTCTATGAAATATATGCCATTACGGAACACGGTGATCAAACGCTTATCACCTCCGGATCCCTGGACGGTCTCAGCGATGGCCAGGTGCAGTCTTTTCCTCCGCAGACTATCACCTTTACTTCGGACAATCCGGTAGTACGGATTGCCGTATGGAGTAGGAGGAAAGCCCGCAACTGTAATACCCTGGCTGCCGGCGAAAGGGATTACATCCTTCCGGTGGGCAGTATTGCCTGGTTTGATGTGAACGTTCCCGATTTATTTACTGGCTATAACGTTCAGTCTAATTTGCATATAACTATTAAGCCTGCCTCCTTAACAACTGCGATTCCCACCAACGGAGATGTCATCAACCGGACAAGCAGCACCCTGCATAATTCTCCCAAAACACTGATTGAGTTATCCCAGGAAAGATAATAACGTCGGAATAAACGAATAGCAGTTATACTCAGCGGCTGGCGAACGGCCGCTGAGTTGCTGAAAATAGTTTCCGGTAAACGTGAAAATGACTGAAGAGGAATCGTTGAAGATCGATACCGTTTATGAGTATAGCGTACGCGCTGTGAACAAAGACGGTCTGAGCAGGCCCGCTCAGAAAAGTTAAAACAAGTTAAATCCCTGCATACTTTTTACCTATGCGACCAATGATAAAAAGAGCCCTATTATTGTTATTCCTTCCCCTGTTGGTGTTTACCAGCAGGTTAGCCGCGCAGAACCCAACAGCGGTGTACCAACTGACCGTGAAATGCGACATCATGGGCGATGGCAATACAGCAGACTGCGGTAGTCTCTATGAAGTATATGCCTTTATGCAGTACGGTGGTTCAAGGCTTATCTCATCCGGATCCCTGGATGGTCTCAAAAAGGGCGAGGTGTGGTATCCTTCCCCCAAGACGATCACCTTTACCTCGGACAATCCGGTAACAGGGATTGCAATATATGGCAAGCGGAAACTCGCCAGCTGCAATACCGCGGCTTCAGAAGAAAGAGATTATATGTTCCCGCCTGGCGATCGTACCTGTTTTAGTACCAGGGTTGGTAACATGTTTGCTGGCTATCATTCTACGTCTACGCTGTTTATAGACATTAAACCTGTGTCCAATGCATATGAATTACAGCTCCAGACAACGGAAGTATATCCCGCCAGTTTGGCGCTAAACTATTACGCGACTGTTAATTATACAGATGGCACAAAGGATGATAAGATATTCGAGTTTATATCGACTGCGATTCCTGCCAACGGAGAAGTCATCAACAGGACAGGCAGCGTCATACACAGTTCCCCCAAAAAAATATCATCCGTAGAAGTTTATAGTAAAGGGGCTCGAATCGGCCCCTGGCCTGCTTTAACGCGGACAGAGACTTTTCCTGTCAGTCATACAGGTCTGGAATTTGACGGGAATATTAATAATCCGTTTGTCACGTCGATGGACCCGAGCAGTAAGATCCATGTGACTTATAGAAAAGTCATGAATGACCTGGTATATGACGGGCCAAGCCCCAATATACTACCTACTGACGCTGAGATCAGGATCATTGGTACTCCAGGGATACCCAACCAGCAATACATCTGGCAATACCTGGACTATAATGGCAATTGGCAGAACGCCCCTGGAAACAAGCAGGGATCCAACGTTCTTCAAGTCTCTGCCAAAAGCCTTTTGGGGAATGAATGGGAAAAATATCTCACCAAACTGGTACGGGTTAGAATGCTACCGGCTTGCGCCCAGGACCGGGAATCCGCTACTATTACATTGGACTGCCGGTTGGAAGCTCCGCACATTACAAGCATTATTCCTAAGAAGATATCCTGTAACGGCGCCAGTGACGGCGGTTTCATTGTTACCTTTGACCGTCCGGCGTATACTGGTGAGACAATAAACGTAGAAGTCAAGGACCTTCTGAACGTTATCGGTGGTACCCAACCTAATCAGATAGGTGTTACCATGGAACCCAATCAGACTTACACCTGGCCTTCAAACACGCTTTTCGCCAGCCGCTTCCAGGTAAAGGTAACCGGCAATATTAATGGCACCAACAGTTACAGCGACGCAAGTACGGCCGAGTTCCAGCTGGATGAACCCACACGGGTCATCTTCTCTACGCCTGCTCCTATTGCTGTAAAATGTTACGACGGTAGCGATGGCGGTATCAACCTTAACATTAATGGAGGCGCTGGTGGTTATGTAGCATGGTATAAAGGGGGTGCAGATAATGATTATCTCACGCAGCCGTTCAACCAGAACACGATAACAGGCCTCGCCAAGGGAGATTACCTGATAAAGGTAAAAGACCAGAACGGATGTGCCGGTAAGACGGCCGCCGGAGACGAGGAAATAAGCTTCAGCGTTCAACAACCTGACGCACCACTGGGGGTGGATGCTACTTCCATCACCGATCCAAAAGCATTCGGATATTCGAATGGCAGCATTACCGTTCATCTGAAGGGCGGTACGCCAAAAGCAGACGGCTCTTATAATGTTGAGTGGAGGAAGGCAGATGGCACTTTGTTAACACCCGCAAATACTGTAGATGGCAATGGCATCTATACCACCACCATCAGCAACCAGCCAGACGGCGATTACACCCTGACGGTCACAGACGGCAACTATAATGTGGCTGCTACAGACAGCAGGACAGGTTGTGCCCTCATCAATACCTTTCCACTAAGACAACCGCCACCATTAGTGGCCAACATACAGATCACGGACAGCGTTAGCTGTACCGGCAAGGCCGATGGAACGCTTACTGCTATAATAAGCGGCGGTGTACCATTTAACCCCGCGCCGCATTACACTTATGAATGGTACCAGGTGGCGAACGGCGCAACCGTGGCTATCGGACAAACAGATAGTACTGCTGTTGACCTGCCTGCGGGCCAGTACCTGGTGAAAGCTACAGACGCCAATGGCATCTCTATACTATCCGATACTACAGACCTCATAGATCCGGCTCCTTTACAGGTACAATTCAACACGACGCCTGCTACCTGTTACGATGGCAGCAATGGTGCGTTGGAAGCACTCGTAAGCGGCGGTACAACACCATACCAATATAACTGGAGTAATGGTAGCCGGAACGCGTATAATCCTGGTTTACACGCCGGCACATATACAGTGAATATAACTGACTACCATGGTTGCCCTTTATCTGAGGACTCCATAGTTGAACAACCAGCTGCTCCGATAGAGATAGCGCAACAAGTATTGACTCAACCACTTGCCTATGGTTACTCAGATGGTAGTATTAAAATACAGTTGAAAGGTGGTACTGCTAAAGCTGATGGCAGCTACAATGTTAGCTGGCAAAAGGCAGACGGTACACCGTTGGGCAGTGGCGTTGGTCAGGTAGTGGCAGGCGTTTATGAAAACGTGCTGTCAGGTATACCTGCAGGTGATTACAAGGCTATCATTACAGATGCTCAATATACCGGTCCAGACTTGAATATGCAGGGCTGTACGTTGACAGGATTTTTCCCATTAAAGGAACCACCTCCATTAGAAGTAAGCATCGCGGAACAGCGTTATGTATCCTGTAAGGGAACTGCAGATGGCGTGCTGAAAGCTACCGCCGATGGTGGCGTGCGCATAAACGGTCCGCTGCCATACCGATTTGCGTGGTATAAGAAGGGTAGTGGTGGTTATAACGCTATCGGTCAGACAACACCATCAGCCAGCGGATTAACAACCGGTACCTATAGAGTGATCATTACAGACGCAAATAATATTGATAAAGTATCTGATTCCTTCCTGCTCGTTGAGCCGGCACTGTTGCAGGTGCAGCTGGCCACCACACCGGTGACCTGCGCCAGTGGAAAGGATGGAGAGGTAAGGACCACCGTTAGTGGTGGTACGGAACCTTTCAGTTATGAATGGACGAATGGAGCAGCCACCAGTACTATCAGCAACTTAACAGAAGGATCTTACCTGGTGTTTGTAACAGATTCCCGCGGCTGTGAAGCACAAAACAACGCGGATGTGTTTATACCCAATGGCCTTGTGGTAAATGCAGACATCATACCACCGGTTTGCGCGGGTAATTGCGATGGTGCTATTAACACGGTGATCAGTGGAGGCATTCCTCCTTACCGCTATGCATGGAGCAACGGCGGCACTGGCAACAATATAAGCCAGCTGTGTGCGGGTAAATACACGCTTACTATCCAGGACGCTAACAATTGTAAACGTGTGCAGTCCTTTAATCTGCCAGACCCGTCGCCATTACAGATACAGCTGGGAGGCGACATAACACTCTGTAACGATCAAACCTATACGGTAAATGCTATCATAACAGATCCTGCGGCTACTTATACCTGGGGTGGAGAGCCTGCCTTCCAGGCGGCTATGCCGGCCGTGACGGTCAACCAAAGCGGTCAGTACTGGGTAAGTGTAATGGACGGTAAAGGTTGTATTGGCCGTGATACGATCAACATACAACAACTGAAAGCAGATATCTCGGCAGAATTTGTTGTAGCCACACAGGTATTTCGTAATGAGGATGTATCGCTGATCAATATCAGCACCCCGATGCCGGAACGCACTGTATGGGAAATACCAACCAGCAAGAACATTACCGTGTTGCAGAATACGCCGCTGCTGGCAGGACTACGCTTTGCGGATACCGGCGTGTATCGCATCACCCTGCACTCCTATATCGGCAATTGTGAAAAGGTATTCACGAAAGACATTGCTGTGCTGGAATCGCAGTCTATGCCAGTTCCCGGAGGCGCACAACAGCCGTTCATCACATCGTTTGATGTATTGCCTAACCCTAATAGCGGGCAATTCACCGTGCGTGTGACCCTGGATAAGGCTGCAGAGATCCGTCTGCGCCTGTTCAATATCATCAGCAACCAGTTGGTGAACGACCGTAAGGAAAGCGCTGCCGAGCAATTTAACATAGGCTACCAGCTGAATATCACGGCAGGCACTTATGTGCTCCTGCTGGAAACACCGCTGGGCAATCAGATAAGGAAAATCATCATCACTCAGTAATTACTGAAGGAGATACCGTTGACAGCTAAACGCAGTATAAGCTTTCGAACAATATGAAGACGAAACTAATATCCTATACTATATTCATACTGCTACTGGCTGCATGTTACAAAGAAGTGCCACGGCCCCTTACAGTGGACTTCGCCTACGTGCTGGCAGATAGTTCGCATACTGTACCGATATCTGTAAACATCGCCAACCGCAGCACTGGCGCTACCGGTTTTAAGTGGAGTTTTGAAGGTGGCGAACCTGCTACCTCCGACTACGAGAACCCGGGAGCCATCAGCTTCGCGCAGGCCGGTCCGCACAAGATCACATTAGAAGCCTGGAATGACGACACCCGGAGTAGCAAGACCATTACACTGGTGCTGGACAGTGCAGTACAGGTGTCTTTTGATGCTGAGATACAGGTGAATGATTTTTCACCCGTACAGGTGAAACTCACTAACCATACCACAGGCGCCAGCAGTTATAACTGGACTTTCCAGGATGGCGATCCGGCCAGTGCCAATACCGCCGTACCGCCAGCAGTTACTTTCACCACACCAGGGCCGCATACCATTACCCTGCAGGTGAGTAATGGCGGACAACAGTTCACTGCCAGCAAAACCATCACCGTAAAGTCTCCTTTACATACGGATTTTACCCTGAACCCCGGACCATTCGACGACGACTACGAAGCGCCGTTGAC
The DNA here is from genome assembly GCF_900102545.1 of Chitinophaga filiformis. Lineage (GTDB taxonomy): Bacteria > Bacteroidota > Bacteroidia > Chitinophagales > Chitinophagaceae > Chitinophaga > Chitinophaga filiformis. The sequence goes on from NZ_FNBN01000003.1 coordinate 408,135, forward strand.
AGCAGTACTCGGTGGTAAAAGTGTGAGCTACCTTACACAGCAGTGGCAGTGTGCAGGTGGTGTGCTGGATAGCGATACATCCTCTGCGAATACGGTATACTTTGCCAATCCGGGTACCTATACCATTACATTGACAAATACTAATGGGAAGGGATCAGAAACAGTGAATAAAACTATCACAGTAAAACCTAATTCGCACCTCCGTACTATTACGGATGTAAAACTAGGTATCAGCACTGCGCATGCAGATATTGGCTGTTTTTATTCTACCCGCCTGCGAAAGGTATACCGCAAAAACGATGATCTGACAAAAGAGGGGAAAGAGATTGACCTGGTATTCTTTGGGCTGAGCCGCAGCTTTACCTATAACAAATTTGTATCGCCGGATTCTGCTACAAGTTATACCTTCTCCGCCATACCCGGCGCTACGGTGACGCGTTTCATCAACAGGCAGGAACAATGCAATTGTGGTGTGTCATTCAGCGTAAGCGATTTTGACAACATGCAGACAGATGCTCCTTTGCAAGCCCTGCAACTGCCAGCCGGCGCTAACGGCAACCTGCAATTTGATCAGACAGTATTACCCCGTATTATATTATTCCAGACGGCAGATGGCCGTAAAGGCGCCATTAAGATAAAGGACTATGTGCTGGAAGGCACCACAGCCTATATAGTGGCGGATATTAAAGTCCAGAAATATGAATAGATCCCGTATCCTATACCTGTGTACTGCTGCATTACTGCTACCGCTGCTGTCATCCGCGCAGCAGGTAGACCTGGAACATATCCGGGATCTGTTTGGCAAGGGAAGACCTTTGAAAGTGAACGGCGGACTAAACGCCAGTACTGTATTCAATAGCGGCAGTGGTGGCGGCAGGCAGCCGTTTACCTGGTTCCTGAACGGTAGCCTTAATACCAATATACTGGGGCGGATCAATCTGCCTTTTTCGTTTAACCTGACCAATGCCGGAGCAGGTTATTCGTACCCTACCTTACCTAACCGTCTGAGCCTGCATCCCTCTTATAAAGGAGTAACTGCCCACATAGGCGACGTAGCCATGTCGTTTTCTCCCTATACCTTAAACGGTCATCAGTTTACGGGCGTAGGATTGGATATCGCTCCACAGCAGACCTGGAGCATCAGCGTGATGTACGGGCGACTGCTGCGCGCAGTAGATTACGACAGCACCAATCGGGGCATATTGCCTACATACCGGCGTATGGGTTATGGCGCTAAGCTTTCCTTAACGCAGCCAAATTATGCGCTGTCCCTGAATTTTTTGCGTGCCCAGGATTTCGTAGATCCTATGCAATATATCCCGGATAGCCTGCACATCTTTCCTAAAGCAAACCTTGCTGTGAGCATTACCGGTATGCTGCGGCCTGCCAAAGGACTGGAATTTACCATGGAATACGCCAACAGTGCCATGAAACTGGATAAACGGGACTATCATCCTACCAGGTCGGATCGTGGTAACCTGCTGGAAAACGTATTTATGTATGATATCAAGAATACGCAGTTCTTTAAAGCTATCAGAGCAGGAATGAACTACACATTTCATAAAAGTGTGATAGGATTAGGTTATGAGCGTATAGATCCCGGTTACCAGACGCTGGGCACCTACTATATGAATAATGACCTGGAAAATATTACTGTGAATCTGTCGCAACCATTGCTGCATGATAAGGCCACCATATCCGGCAATGTGGGGTACCAGCGCGACGATCTGAATCATACCAAGGCCGGCGCCACATTCCGCATGGTTAGTGCGATAAATGCGACTTATATGCCCAATGAAAAATGGAATACGAACTTTACCTATTCCAACTTCCAGACCTACACGCACATAAAACCGCAGTTTGATTATATCAATCAGACGAATCCCTATGAGAATATGGATACGCTGAACTTTAAACAGATATCGCAGAGTGCCGGACTAACGATTACCTATATGCTAAAAGCCAATAAGACCAAGAGCCACAACATCAACCTGAACCTGAATGTACAGGATGCGGCAGATATTCAGAACGATGTGCTTTGGAAAGGTAACGGGTCGCGGTTCTATAATTCAAGCACCGCATATACCTTGTTACTGATACCGCGGCAGATAAGCTTTACCGGTGCTTTTAATCTGAGCTATAATACCATTGGGAGGGATGACTTTCTTACACTGGGCCCTACGCTGGGTATGAACGCACGGTTATTTGAGAAGAAAATGACGGCTGGTTTTAACAGCTCATACAATAGCAGCGCCAGCAATGGAGAGCAACAGGGGCAGGTACTGAATTTTCGTGTAAATGCGGCGTACATGTTCATGAAAAAACATAACCTGAATATGAATGCGGTGCATCAAACACGGTGGACGCCCAGGGGCACAGCGAGTAATGTGACGGCGACCTTTGGGTATAGTTATAGTTTTTGAGGTAAGGAACTTTATGATCGGCAGACGACTGCACCAGCAACAGCGAGGCCGCCCGCTGCAAGCGGACGGCCTCTAGGTTTATACATAGTCTATATTCGGTCGTCGTTCAGTAAAATACTTCCCAGGCAGATCATTGCCACATCCTCGACCAGCCCTGCTATGGGATCGGGTGTGCCGGTGATCTTTCCAAATTTCTTTCTCGCATAATAAGTTACGTAAGCACCTGCGCAGGCCGCTGCGGCGCCTATCAGAGCACCCAGCCACATACTCTTACGTTTTCGTTTGCTAACGATGGCCCCGGTAAGGGCGCCTGAGATACCTCTGCTGATCAGACCTGCCGGTTCAATCCTGTCGCCTATGCCGGGTAGTTTATCAACATAAGTTTCCCCGGCAGCCATTAAAGTCAATATCTTACTTTCAGGGAAGATGAGCGCAGGGGCCAGCGTTGTACGGGAGCCGGCAATAGCACTCACTCCGGCAATAACAGCGATATCCCTGGCGCTGTTGCCATTCATATGCTGCTTAGCTGTCTTTATTTCCCTGGTTTTTGTATTGCCTGTAGTCGCGTGTGTACCATTTCTCATGTTGTGAAATTTAGATGATACATTGTTAAAGGCCATTCGGATATATGTTATACCACTTTCGTACCAGTAAATATCGGGTACAGCAGCACACTCAGCCTGTCGGGATCATCCATGCACGAAACTCAGCTATAGCAAGAATAGCTGTGATAAACGGTTTTAGCAGATAATGACAATTTTTTGCTGCGGCAGAATAGCCCTAAAATTATAATGATATCAATGTGTTAGCACCGTGCTCAGGTAATACTGTAGCAAGACTGTTGTGTAAAATGTCCTACATTCTGGCATTTTATTTGGGACCGGTATAACATATACGTCTCAGCTTTACCAATGCGAAGGGCCTTTCATCCAATAACCGTTAACTGACGTATGGAGAAACCGGCAACTTTTCCCTCATTTCTTTCTCTTTCTTAATGGTAGTTTTTATAGTCCTGAATCCACTGCGCTTATAGGTACAGATATATAAAAAAATATATCTATCTTAGTGTGATTTTAATATATTCGTCTTCGTTTGTACTAAGCACACCAGACCCTACCTATGAATAAGATAACCTACAGACTGGGGTTATGCCTGTTGTTGACATTTAAAGAAGTAGGAATACCCGTTGCTACTGATTTTATTTACACTGCAAAAGATAGCATACACCGCATTCACATTATCAGTTTTACAAACAGCACTATTGGTGCAGCCGACCCGGTTAATGGACAATTTACTGTAGTGCGCCCACACAATTCAACATTAATTACCAGCTGAATATAACGACAAACACTTACCTGTTGCCCGGGACTTCATTGGGCAACGCGGTCAGAGAAATTGTCATAAACATGTAGCAATCAGAAAATGAAAAACAGCATATATAACACATTCCGTATAGCGCTGCTGGCAGGCGTGCTGCTGTGCGCCGGCTATTTCAGATCGGCCGCGCAGAAGTATCCTGTGAAAGTGCAGGTGCAGTTATTGCAACCTGTAACGCCGCAGCTGATTGATCTCTATACAGGTACGCAGGGCAGAATGATTGTCACCCTGCTGAACACTGACCTGCAGAATCCTACATTAACCGTCCGCTTACGCTTTACTATCAAGGGTGGGAATGCGGTGCTGCGTAATAAGGACTATGTTTATTATCCGTCTATTCAACTGGATGCCGGTATTCCACTGCGACTAAGCCTGGAAGATCTGGAACCTTATTTTCAGTTGAATAATCTCGACGCTTCGGGCATCCCTCCTTCACAACTGATGCCGAACATCCTCCTGCCGGATGGTTATTATACTTTCTGTGTAGAGGTGATAGAAGTGAAGAGCGGCCAGCAGGTCAGCAATAGTACGCAGGGGTGTTCTCCGCCTGCATGGATCAGTATGAGTCAGCCGCCTTTATTGAACCTGCCTGTCAAGGGTGGGGGTGTGGCATTCAGGGAACCCCTGAATATTGTTTTTAACTGGACGCCCCGGCATATGAGTAGCGCCAATGCTGCTTTCCAGACGGAATATGAGTTCACGTTGACAGAGTTGTGGGATACGGTGATTGCACCGGAGGCAGCATTCCTGAATTCGCCTCCCTTATATCAGACCATTACCAATACCACTACGTTATTGTATGGACCTGCAGAACCTCCGCTCTTGCCGGGCAAGCGATATGCATGGCGGGTAAAGGCAAAAGCGAAGATGGGCGTCAATGAATATGATGTATTCCTGAACAATGGTTACAGTGAGATCTTCTGGTTTGTATTACAGGAAGACTGCCAGCCGCCGCAGCAGGTACTGGCAACAATAGAAGAAAACGTCGTTACAGTCAGTTGGTTGCCACAACCCAAAATGTCTGAATACATAGTAGAATATCGCGAAGCGAATAAAGACAACGCAGAATGGTTCAGCATAAAAACAACGGAAGACCATGTAGCAATTTATGATGCGGTACCGGGCAGAAGTTATGACTACCGTGTGGGTGGTTATTGTGTGGCAGCAATAAAAACAATGGGCGATCAGCATGGTTTTGAGATGCCTGCAAGAGACAGTACTGATAATAAGAACTGTGGATTATTACCTGATATCAAACTGGCTAACCAGGAACCTCTTAAGGAATTGAAGAACGGTGATCAGATCCTGGCGGGCGATTTCCCTGTGCGTCTTACAAGCGTATCTGGCGCTGGCACATTCCAGGGAACGGGTTATGTGATGATCCCATTCCTGAGCGATACGAGAGTAAAAGTGAAGTTTAGCAATATCACCGTCAATACCAGCCACCAGTTGCTGAGTGGTGTGATACAAACCACTTTCGATAGCACGGCAGCACAGGTAGTAGGGGTTGACGATGCGATACAGGCCGTAAGAGATCTGGCGAGTGTGGTGAATGACCTGGCGCATCTGACGATAGATAGTGACTATCTGATGGTGAAAGAGTTGGCTGACGAGATCAGGAAACTGGCGGAGGATGAATTGCCGGAAGATCTGAAAGAGCGTATTACTAAAGCTGCGGACAACCTGGAGCAGACCAAGAACGACTACGATAAGGCGAAGGCAGAATATGAGAATGCGAAAACACCGGAGGAGAAAGCCGCGGCAAAAGAGAAGAAGGACAAGGCAGCAGCTGCATTTGAAGAAGCGAAAAAAGAAGTTGATGCAGTAAATAAGGAGAAGGAAGAATTCGTGAAGTCGGTTACTGATATGTTGGTGAAGGCAGTTAAAGGCCTGAAATCGGATTATAATGACAGCAAGCGTACGAAGATCAATGAAGATTTCAATGCCAGCAGGAAAGCATTAAATGATATGATCAGTGAAACGAAGAAGGCGATCCTGGATGGAAGGTCAATGCCTGCAAACACAAGTCGGGGGCAGAACGCTGTTGTTATCGCCATCGACAGTGTAGAAGTATCAGCACCTGAAGATCAGTTTTCAAAACTGAGTGTCGCATTTAAAGAGGCGGAATTGCAGAAGAATAAAATGGCGGTTGTAGATATGTTTGACCAGCATATATCCAGTAAAGAATATTATGCATTTATAACCCAGGTACTGAAAATAAATGGTAAGAATCTCGTCGATTACATCATAGCGGAAAGGAACGATGAGGTGGATGATGAGGTGATCGTTGATAATCTGAAAGTCGAGCTGGAACAATTAATTACTGATCTGTTGAATAAATAAGCTGGTAATATGAAAATGTTACATAAATATATACTCTTGTTCATCCTGTTGTTGCAGGCCAATGTGGGATTTGCAGCGCCGGACAGGGACAGCCTGATGGCGAAAGTAATTGAAAGAGGCAGGATGGCTTTTAAGGAGCTGGTCCTGCAGAATAAATTAAATGATGAAAAAGGACTGTCATCTCAGAATCACTATGTATTGCATATCAATACGGCAGACCTGATAGATGGACAGATAGAGAAACTGGATAAGGAATATATCAGACAGAGAAAAATAACCTATGGTGCAGGTAGTATAACCGGCGATGAGGCAGCTGGCGACTTTCTCGTACCGGCTGGTGAAGATCTCGATGAACTGGAGGAGAAATTGAGGAAATGCAACACAAATGCTGATGCCAAAATACGGACGTATCTCGTTACCATCGATTTTATACCGATGATCTATGATGTTCCTGGACTTGATCTGGAAACGCTGATGAGTTACCGTAGAGGAGACGCCAGTGGAACAGAAGAAGGAGACATGGGGGAGAATGCCAAAAAGGATGCAACAGCTATTTTACAAGGAGTTTCAACAGCATTGGTAGCTGCACCACCTGAAAATGGTGAGAAACTGGCGTTCAATACGGTGTGTGTCGGCATGGTGAACTATAGGATCTATGATAGGAAACGCCGGTTTAAGAAGCTCCAGATATTTTCCTGGTATTCTAATCTGGAGGGGACGGATGTGCAATCATATAATCTGTTAGTGTCGAAACATCTGGCCACGGTGAAGGGAGCAACGGGTTACAGGCTGATAAAAAGTTTTATAGATGTCATTAGTGAGAATAACTCAGACTTTGCATTGTTGCCATCTGTAAAAGATAAGATAACGTCTGTCAATACCCGTGAGGAGATGGAGAAGCTACTGTCAACAATCAGTGCGAATGCCTATGACCAGTTTACCTATGAGCAACGTATTTATGCGGTTAAAATGCTTGCATCACAAGCTATAATTACCAATACCGGCGCAACAATGATAGTGGATCTCCTGTCAACCGCAAACCTTGAAGAGGACGCAGGTAAATTGAGAGATGATCTTAATAAGCTGAACAACTTTGTTTCAAGGGAAAACGACGCCGAAGAATCTGAGGTATTACCAGCCAAAACCAGCGAGTTAACCCTCCTGCATCTGCTGGTAAATGGCATATCAGACCATCTGATCGGCGATAAGACTTATACACGGTTGATGCAGGTTTTCATCAACATTGCGAAATCATCGCCTGCTATTGCTGATGATGCGCTGGATTTTTACAGGGACCCCAGAAAACTGGACCGGACGATAGTATGGGATAAGAGCTATGCACTAGAGTTGTTTGCTACGCCTCCCGCCGGTACCAATAGTTATGAGGTAACATTGGATAATAAGCGGGATGAGGTCACCATTATTAAGTCGCAGTTGGAATATCCCGAAAATGAGGCGGGGTATACTGAGCTGCAGAAGTCTATGCGTGAGTATGCCAAGGGGAATAGCACCTTTATACAAAAGCTGCTGAATGACCTTGTTTTGCCTGCCATGGGCACCATGGATATTGCTGGTTACTATGAGACGAAGTATCCCCGTGAACCAAAATGGGTAGAAGGAAAAGCAATTACGCTAAAGGCATGGCAGCTGGTGTCATTTACAAATAAATCCGATATAGGATTGCTGGCAACAGCGGTAGGAGAATCCTCAGATCAAAATGAGCATAAGGCACAGTACCTGCCGGCCATCGTATTGAAATATGCAGCGGATAAGGAATTGAACAAGGAGGTAGGTAAGGGCATTGTAATGGCCTTTGATGTGATCACGCTGGTGACACCGGTAGGTGAATTAGCCTATTTGGGAAAAGTAGCTAACTATGTTTACAAGGGTGTTGAATACAGTGCTAAAGTAACCGCGCTGGCACATCTGGGTGTAGAAACGGGTGCGATACCTCCGGACAGCAAGTTGGCTGAGTTCATCAATGACTGTTATCAAGTGACTGCCCTATTGCAGTTAGGCAATCTGGGTTTTTCTGCAACGAATGGTGTTATTGCCAGGTTATCCAGAGCAGAAGCTACAAAATTCCTTCAGTCATTTTACGGAGCGGAAAAAGAGGGGTTAATGTATCTGATGAAGGATCCTGAAGCAGTGAAACAGATCCTGCGGTTTAAGAGAGAAATAGAAGAAGCAGGTGCCGCAGCCGGATATGGTAAGACATGGTATAAAGTGATCAAAGAACAGGTATACAACGGGATTTCAGGCACTGTTGCCAAAATGAAAGACTTAAAGTTCCTGAAGTCGAAGGGAAATGGTAACCTGCTCAAATTCACAGATGATGGAGGTCAACAGGTGATGCATGGCATGGCTGATGGAACAGTGGTGCTGGATAAAACAGCGACGACATTTGCAGAGGATGCCCGTCTGGTAGGTACCATGGATGACATTCCTGTCCGTACGGCAGAAAATGCGGAGGAAGTGGTGGAAGACCTGATGTTTGTACAACGCGCTAACAAAAGTGTGGAGTGTATAAGAGGCGCTTGTTTTATAGCGGGAACACCCGTGCGAACGAAAGCCGGTCTCATTCCTATTGAACAGATCAAAGAAGATGATACCGTGCTTGGCGTAAAGGTGGCTAATGGCGATACTACCTGGCAGAAGGTTAAGAATACTTTCACCAAACATGCTTCGAAACTGGTGCGTATCATTACGGGCCGTGATACGATCTTCTCCACACCAGAGCATCCTTATCTTACAGAGAATGGCTGGAAAAGCGCTATTGACCTAAAGGTAGGCTGGCGTCTCAGGTTGGCGGGACATGCCTTTGCTACACTGACTGCAGTATTGCCGATCGATACCAGTGTAACGGTTTACAATTTTGAAACCAGTATTACACACAATTATTGTATAGGGAGTGAAGGCATCGTCGTACATAATTCCTGTAAGAATTTAGAGAAGTTTAAAAGCGGCATTCCGGAAGGCTATTATGGCGATTTTGTTAATGATTTTAAGAATGCAGCAAGTGATATAGATAAAGAGAAACTTCTAAAGAAGTTTAGTGAAGGAAAACTTTCTACCGATGTATGGGTGATTTTGCATGAGTTTCCTTCCCTTCGCAAAACTGAGGAACTGAACAAGTTTCAGGAACTACTGAGATCATGTAAGGATCGCAATAGTACTGCTTTGCTGAAGGATATTATGGCGGGTAAGAAGGAATTTAGTGCATTAAATCCGGTTGATCTTAATATCTTAGGGACCCGGTTTGTAGAATTGTTGTATTGGGCCAAGTACAAAAATCAGACTGATCTGGCTGCTCAACTGCAGAAATGGGTCTCACGGCTTAATAATGCAGGTTTATCACCATTTAGTCATATACAATGGGTAGACCCAAAATCCCTGCGTTTTTCTCAGGGGTATGTAGGGGATAAGGTATACAAATATATAGACGAGATGAAAGCGGGTTTATGGGATTGGTCAAGGAGCCCCTTAGAAGTAGCAAATATAGATGGCCACCTTGTAAGTCTGGATAACAGGCGTTTACTTGCCGCACAACTGGCTGGTGAAAAAGAGGTGCCCATACGGCTTGTAAAACTGGATGCTCCCCGTCCCGCCGGCGGCACATACGGCAAAAATCTGGCAAAAAAGCTGTTTTCCAGACCAGAGGATCATCCCGAGCTTGAGAAAATTGATTTGCGACCTTATGGCTCATTTAATCAGCCTCAGGTCGTACCCCAAAAGCCAAAAGAATAAATGTATGAATAATAACATCCAGGAGCATTGGAGTAAAAGTGAAATACCAGGACTGGACGCCATTCTCTTTCAGGATGGTACCATGATCATGATTAATTTTTATGCTGTAACAACGAAGAGTGGAAAGCGGCATTATGCCAGCCCTATATGTGAAACCACGGCGCAGAGTGTTGAAAAATATAATAGCGGTGTGTGGAGAGAAATACAACCGCATCCGGCGTCCTTCACACTGCCTGATGGAAGAAAAGTTTACTTCGGAGAAGGAACGATGGGGCAGGAGGGATTTGTAGCGCTTACCGAAGATAATGACCAGCTGATCTGGGCATTGTTTTGCACGGACTCCAATCCATTTGTCAGTGGGGAATTTGTGAATGGTAAGATCCGTGTTTATTCTACCTACGATCTTTATTTTAACATCGATATCCATACACCGGAGAAGATCACTATTGAAGCGGAGGAATAATGTCTGCTGCTCCACTGTTTTAAAAGGCTGTTCGTCATCGCGAACAGCCTTTTTCATTCCCTACACCCTGATTTTCACAAATATCCATTCATGTTATAAAAAATATTATTAATATTATCCCCTATATCAGAACAAACAGATGGCAAAATATCTGGACTTTTTACAACAATATGCGAAGCACCTGGGTGATCCTCAGGGAGTTAAAGAAGCAGAGATCCAGGCGATCGAGCAGCAGTTTAATGTTAAGCTACCCTTAGCCTACGTAGAATTTATCTCCATGTTCGGCAAGAAAAAGGGCCGCATCCTCAGAAATTACTCCAGCGAAGTATCCTACCTGGCACAGAACAGGAAAGATGCCGTTAAGGCACAGGAAAACGCCGGCGCAGATGCCTTTGTGATCAAAGACAGTCATTTCTTCTTTGGCCAGTGGCAGGGACTTTCTTCTTATTTCTTTGATTGCGAACAGCAGGAAGATGATCCCCCGGTATATGTGCTCGATGCAGGTAAGGCAGAAGTTTTTAAACCTTCATTTTCGCAGCTGATCAGGGAAGAGCTGAATAAAGTATTAAAATTTGATGGGGTTATCAAAAAATAAGCTCCCCGTTAATGTACCTTACTCACATCTGATAAGCATACCATTTCAGGCATCAGGCAGATGGCCAGGCAAAGTACTGCCGGAGGCTTGTCTGTAGCATGCATGTTGAATGCAATGGTGTCGCCCAAATTGATCTCAGCCGGTAATACGGTTGTAATAGTACTGTCTGTCCCCAAAATGTTAACCTTGTAAAGTCTGCCCCCTTCTGTAGATGAGCAGCAATTGTCCGCAGCTGCTACAAGTCCCTTAAAAGATCTGCCGCGCTCCTTCGAGCAGGATAAACAGGATATAACAGAGATAAGGCACAAATAAATAAAGATCTGTTTCATTTCAATTTATCTGGTTGATAACTATGGAATAGGTATAATGTGTATAACGGGAACCCGGGGGAAAAGTTACAAACCGGCACCCGCTTGTACGGGAAATGACATGATGTTTTCCCTATATTTAACTTTCAAGCAGGACGCACAAACATGATAAATTCAAATCTGACAGAACAGGAAGCAATTGCTCTGCAACAGCAGTTGCGAAGCCAGGTTATCCTGTCCGACCACTTGCCGGCCGAGATAAAACTGATCGCAGGTGTAGATGTGGAATACGATAAGGACAGCGAAGCCATTGCAGGCGCTTTTGTATTGCTGGATTATCAAACACTGGAAGTGGTGGAAGTGGCTACACATTGTATGGAGGTGACCTTTCCCTACATCCCCGGCCTGTTTTCATTCCGTGAAATGCCGGTCCTGCTGGAAGCATGGAAGAAACTGCAACAGCATCCGGATGTGATCATCTGCGACGGACAGGGGAGGGCGCATCCCCGTCGTTTCGGACTGGCCTGTCATATGGGTGTGCTGTTGGATAAACCCACACTCGGATGCGGCAAGACAAGATTATTTGGGACCTATGAACAACCCGCTACAGAGAGAGGCTCCATCAGTCCATTGCTGGCGGAAGATGATGGAGAGCATATCGGAAATGCACTGCGCACGCAAACGGGCATTAATCCGGTATTTGTGTCTGTGGGACATAAGATCTCACTGGATACAGCTACCAGCCTGGTCCTGAAAATGTGTACGGAATACCGCCTGCCGGAAACGACCCGCAAAGCAGATCATTACGGGCGGGAGGCATTCCTGGCATATAAGAACGGCACTACTCCGCCGCTTCAATGACGATCCTTTCCGGTGCAAGGATATCAATGTTGTAATAAAGATCATAAGTTGAATAAGCACGGATCTTGCCGTTCACAAATTCAGCTTTTGTAAAGGGATTAGTAGCGCTGCTGAATAAAGCCCAGATCAGCTGATCATCATTTTCTGTAAGGGCTATGAAACCTTCATTGCCCATACCGCCCTCACCAAAATAGACTTTCTTTCCATCAGGAAGTGTGAGTGTAGCCGGATGCCTTTCTATTTGCGTCCATACGTCGTCATTATATTTTTCAACGCTTTTCAATGTGGTTTCACAGAGAGGGGACACATAATGTAGCTTGCCGCCGCTTTCTGTTGACACAGCATAAAAATCAAGGATGATCACTGTGCCATCTGCAAAAACGATAGCGTCTATACCTGGTAATTCGTCATTATTCCAATGCTCCTGTATGATGTTCGTCATGTGTATGTTATTTATTCGGATATACGATCGTAGGTTTATTGGGTGAACCATGCGGCCGCAGATCAGCTTTTTGAAGATCAGGTCTTCTTTTCGGTTTGGAATTCAGTTTCTTTTCAAGATTGCTGCGATAAGTACCGCCATCAGGACGGGGATCATCCAGGTTGACGATACGTATCGGCACCTGTGGTACCTCTGCCATTTGTGCCGCCATCAGACGTCTGTTGTCAAGGCTGACACGGTGACCGTCAATCTCTGCTACCTCCAGCGGGCTTCTTGACCAGTCCCAGTTACCATCTTTCATCGCCTGTGCATATTCTTCCACCTGGTGGCCGACATACCCCTGGGAGAAATTCAATGATTTTGGATCTACCCACTCGATAGGATTCAGGCCGAATATATCCACATAGGCATCCGGCTTTTTCACATATGCATAGAGGTGAATGCCACCGAATAATCCTGTAGGATCATGGCTGATATAACTGCCTTCCTCCGGACTATAATACCTGAACCTGTTATAATAAAGACCTGTCTCCGCATCTTCATACTGTCCCTGGTAGCGGAAGGGTACAAAGTGACGGTCGCCCGCTAACTTACGGACGTTTCCATAAATATCCAATTCACAGGACCATACGTTGTTACCTTCATCGTCGTATGCCTCGCAAGGAGTGCCAAGATAATCGGCGATGAGGGAATATTTTTTACCGGCACTTATCCGCGCAGCGGGAACAGCAGCATCTGCCTCGAAGGTCCATGTGGTCAATGTTTCAGCAGGTACTGGTTCAGTTGGTGTTAAGATATTCCCGTCTTCGTCTATTGTAGTAACAGGTCGTTGTTTTACAGGATAATGCCATTCGTGTAGAGGAACATTGCCATCCCAGAGCCAGCGGGTGATCTGTTGTTTGAAGATCTTTGCTGTTCTTCTGCCCAGGGCATCATATTCAAATGAAACGGCCTGTTTATCCGGTCTGATCACCTGCTTAAGCATGCCATTGCCATACCATGCATATTCCCATACCGTTCCCTCTTTGGTGATCTTACGGGTCAGATTACCTTCTTCGTCGTATTCAAAACGGGCCTGTGAACTTTCTTTTAATTGTCCGCCGGCAGTGTATTTTCTGTCTTTACGTTCAGGTGTTTTATACAGGTTACCCATTTTATCAGGCAGACGATAATCAAATTGTCCGTCTTCATATTGTGCACGTGACAGATGACCAAAGCTATCATGACTGAAGGTGCTTACGCCCTTATCGAGTGCATTGATGATCTGCCGCAGTTGCTGATTGGCATCCCAGCGGTAATACCTGCTTCTTACTGTGCGTGTATGATGGCTGACGCTGTGATGTACCGGTAAACCGGCATCATCATAAACACGTCTGTTCACAATACAGCCCGGCAGTATCCTTTCTGTTTCAAGGCCGCGCAGATTCCTGGTGATCTGTGCCGTCCACGGATCATCGATACTTTCGTCGGTGGTAGTGATGCGGGTTACCACGCCATTGTGGTTGCGTTCGTACCGGATATCTGCCCCGAGGCTGCTGCGAACATGGAGCCGTTTACCATACTTATTGAATGTAGTGCTGAGCTCATGTTCATTCTGCCATTCTCTCACGATATTGCCCGATACATCTCTCTCGAATCTGACGCTGCTGTTTTCATTGATGGCCTCGACAAGCTGGCCGTTGCGATTGTAGCTAAATGTTTCCCAGCTGCCGTCGCTGTGTTCTGCTCTTGTTACGCGATAATTGTAGTCGTATTCATAGATGGTAGATCTTTTACCGGGACGATCTATCCTTATTACATTTCCTTTGGCATCCCTTTTCAGAAAGCGGGACACATTGTCAAAGCCTGTCTCTTCAATGACCTCACCACGTTGATTCCGCTTAAAGCGATAGCTTTCTCCATGCTCATTGACAACAGCTACAAGGCGTTCTTCCGTATCGAGGATGAAGTGTATTTTAGTACCGTTCTCTTCCCTGGATTGCAGGCTACCCAGCTGGGTGTAAGTGAAACGGATATCATGATGTTTATCTTTTGCATGAATGACTTCATCATAAGCATTATACCCCAGCCGGATATGATTGCCGTCGGGTGTTCTGATATCCGTAACCCTGCCCAATGCGTCGTATTGGAAGTACTGCGACTCCTGCTGCGGATTATTGGATCTGATACATTGTCCCCATGCATCGTATTGCCAGCTGTATGTGGCTTTATCGGGTAGTGTGACAGATGTTAGATTGAGGTCTTCATCATATTCCAGTAAAGTGCTGCCGGCACGCAGTCTTTCCACTTTACGCAGCAGTTGTTGTTGATCATATTCAAACATTATAAGGCTGCCATCGGCTTCTGTAATAGTATGTAGCAGGCCATTATGTTCATTGTATACATAACTGCGGGTATTGCCCTGTGCATCTTTGACAAGCAGCAGGTTGCCCTCTTCGTCATAGGTGAATGAGCGGGTGGCCCCATCGGCTTTTGTAAGAGCAATGCAGTTGCCCCACTCATCATAGGAAAAGCCCGTGGCATTTCCTTCCTCATCTATGTACCGGTATATTTCAAAATCTTCCGTGTATTCTGTAAATGTGGAGTGACCCAGTGCATCTTTCACCTGGTGTACCACGAAGTCAGGCGTGTAATAGTAAGTCGTTTCGTTGCCGAGGGAATCAGTGAGCACATTGTATCCCTTCTCAGGATGATATGCGATATATCCTTCCAGTACGCCTTTTTCACCCCAGGCATGGATACAGCGGCGCTGCCGGTCATATTCCCAGTAGAAGGATTGTCCGTTCCTGTCTGTTCTTTGTATCATCAGGTGATCTTCGTAGATCATCCGGATAGCTTTATTGTTAGCATCGATGATGGCAGAAAGATCGCCGGCTTCATTGTATTCATAACTTACCATGAGGCGTTCCTGTCCGCGATGTTGTGTTGTTACCCGGATGATCCTGCCGCTTTTATCATTTTCTATATGCAGTTGTCTGCCTGCAGTGTCGATGATACGCTGGAGATCACCCTTGAAGTTATAGTGGAAGGTGATGATAAATCCGGCCTTGTCATGAATGGATACAAGACGGTATTGCTTGTCGGCAGGATGCAGTTTATGGAAAGTATAAAAAAGTTTTTCTTGCTGGTCATAGAGTAGGTAGCTGTTGATATCTGTCCGTGTGAGCGTAAGCTGCTCATGCCGGTTATACTCGCCGGGCATACCGGAAGGAGTATAGCTAAAGACAGCGCTGCGTCCGTTTTTAAGCAATACGAGCGTGATGCCTTCCTGCGCATATTCCTGTACACGCATATCATAGGAGAAATGCATGGCATGGCCCAGTACGCCTTTATGGGGACTGTCGCTGTTCCATGAGCGGGCCCATGTAAGCGGAATAGGGCCGGGCAACTCAAAGTCCACACCATCATATATTACGATGCCCTGTACGAGATCTACAGGTTCCAGACCCAGTTTACAGAGGAAGTTACTGAGTTTATTACTGCCAAAGGTTTTCTGTAGTGCATGGTTGAATTTCGTTACTACTTTTTTCAGTCCTTTCATCAATGCACCAAAACCGAAAGATGCTATTAAATTAATGAGTACGCCCGCCCAGTCGGGCACATAGGGGCCACCTACCATAACAGGTTTTCCGAATGAGAGCGGAATGGTAAAAGAGGTAGGAAGATACATGCTAGGTTTGGGTATCATCTTTTTACCCGGTTGCAGTGACAAGGGGATACCAATATCGTTGCAGGTCATCAGCATATGGCCTGTAGGACTCATAAGCCGGCCTTCCGTTTTTACCTTTTTGCTGCCATAAAAGTTGACAGAATCATGTCCGATCAGTGGGGCCAGCAACCAGGGACCACCCATGGGAAAATGGATGAATATAATAATGATGCCACTGGTATCACTTACGCCGCGGGGTACATGATTTACTTTGGTAGTAGCACCGATGAAAGGGATGTAATCCATGGGATCCACTACAAATCCGATATATGGATGCGGCAGTGGAATGGGAAACCCTAAAAGTAGTACGATGTGAATGTCCAGGCCAATAACGGGTACAAAATGCTTATTACTTACTAACATGCTATGAGGTTTTTCTTCGGGCTAAACCAGGGTTACGAAAGTGGAAAATATTTTTCCAGATACAGTTATGGTGCAATATAAAAATTATTCTATTATCTTACCCTCAAGGCAAAGATTCAACCGAAATCAAATCGTTCACGTCAATGAAACAAAGGCTCCTGTCGCTCGACTTTTTCAGAGGTTTGACCGTGGCTGCTATGATCCTGGTCAATAATCCGGGAAGCTGGTCTTACGTTTATCCCCCGCTGGAACATTCAAAATGGAATGGCTGCACACCTACGGATCTGGTATTTCCTTTTTTCCTGTTTATGGTAGGCGTATCTGTCACATTTGCGCTGAGCAGCCGTAAGGCAGATACCGGCGGACATGGAAAACTGATCCTGCATATTTTCCGCCGGGCGGCTATCATTTTTGCTATCGGACTGGCTTTTCGTCTGATACCATCCTTTGACTTCTATAATCTGAGGATTTTAGGCGTTTTACAGCGCATTGCGATCGTTTTTCTTATCATCTCTCTGCTCTATATCAAAACAGGTCCTAAAGCCCGCATATGGCTTTGTTTTTCGTTTCTGGTGATATACTGGCTCCTGATGACGGTAGTACCTGTACCAGGTATTGGTCCGGCGAACCTGGAACCTGAAACTAACCTGGCAGCATGGCTGGACCGTACCGTAATGGGAGAGCGGCATCTCTGGAAGCAGGCCCGTACCTGGGACCCTGAAGGCATTTTAAGCACGCTGCCGGCTATTTCAACGGGGTTGCTGGGTATTATGACGGGCGACTGGCTACGCCGTAAGGATGTAGGGGATGCTGAAAAGGTGTCCTGGCTGTTTACCGCAGGTTTCCTGTCGGTACTGGCAGGCCTGGTATGGGATGGATTCTTCCCGATCAACAAGTCACTGTGGACAAGCTCCTTTGTACTCTATACCGGCGGACTGGCAGCCATGGGACTGGCATTATCCTACTGGCTGGTCGATGTACAGAAATACCAGCGGGTTACGCCTCCTTTTGTAGCTTTCGGTAGAAACGCTATTACTGCCTATGTTTTATCCGGTGTTGTTCCCATGGTCTTTAAAGGAATGTCCGGTGGGATGTTCAGGGGCTATTCCGGGGTGTTTTCTCCTCTCAATGCATCTCTGGCCGCAGCCATTACGCTGGTGTTGCTGCTATTCATCCCGGTATGGATCATGTATAAAAGAAATATCATCGTAAAAATCTGATGTGGAACGAAAATGTTACCACTGGCCGGTATTTTTTTTGTATTATTAGGCAATCGTCTTCCTAAACTTACTGCCAATGCAATCGGAGAGCCACGTGTTATGGTGGAATGCGTTTAAACAGGGGGATTGGGACGCCTTTACTGCGCTCTACGGCGAGTTTTATGAACTGTTGAACAATTATGGCCGCAAGTTTACGCAGGACGCGGACCTGATCCAGGATGTAGTACATGATCTTTTTGTAAGATTATGGACCACCCGCACCCGGCTGGGCAATCCTGCCTCTGTGAAGAACTACCTGTACAAGGCATTACGCTCTGCACTATTCCGTAAAATACAGTCCCTGTCCAAATTTGTAGAACTGGATAATGCCTCCGGACAGGGGGGATTTACTGTGAATTTCATTCCCGATGCATCTTTCCGCCAGGAAGAACAGGAACTCAGGAACCAGGTGATTGCCCTGGTCAATACATTACCTGCCCGTCAGCAGGAGATTATCTTCCTCCGTTTTTATGAAGGAATGTCCTATGAGGAGATCGCCGTCATCATGGACATCAATATGAGCTCAACCTACAAATTATTATATAAGGCCCTCGACAACCTGCAGAAGGTGTCAGATAAGCGTTTCCTGACCATTTTAAGTGTACTCTTTTTCCTCTCCAACAATTTTTCTAAAAAAATGATGATTCCGGAGGGATAATTTCCACCATGTCATGTCTAATAGTAGTAAATCGGGGATATCGTGATGAACAATGAGAAATATGCAACATACAGATTGGAAGACTTCCTGGACGATGACGCCTTTATTAAGTGGGCGTCTGGTAAAGAACAGGATGCACCTGTAGCACAGTTCTGGAGCGAATTCCCTTTACAGTACCCATCTGCTGCCGCCAACTATGAATTTGCCGTCAGTGTGATCCGTACTTACCGTTCGCAGGAAGTGTGGGAGAACAGGGACAATAAGGCGCATGTCCTGGAAAGGATCACCGCTACCATAGCCGCCAATAACAACCGCCGTCCTGCACTGATCCGCCGCATGAGCACATGGGTAAGGGCCGCAGCTGTTGTGCTGATCGCTACTGTAGGTGGCTACCTGCTCTTTAATAAGCTGGGCAAGCCGACAAGAGAAACAATCGCAACAGGCTATGGCGAAAAACGAACCATCACTCTGCCCGACCATTCAGTGGTGACACTGAATGCCTCCTCCTCCATTGCTTTCAATGAAAAATGGGATACCACCTTAGCCAGGGAAGTATGGGTAGATGGAGAAGCCTTCTTCGATGTGAAACACCTGAACAGTGATACTACCAATATAAGACCCGGACAACGTTTCCTGGTACATAGCAATGGCCTGACAATAGAAGTACTCGGAACATCCTTTAATGTAAGAAGTCGCCACGGAAAAACGAAAGTAGGACTGGTAACAGGAAAGATCCAGGTAGGATTCAGCGGCGCTGCTGCACCGAAAGCTATGGTAATGTTGCCGGGCGATTATATCGAGTATGCGGATAATCATTTATTACTAACTAAAAAGATAGATAAGCCGGAATCAATTAAACGTTGGACACAGGTACCGCTGACGTTTACTGATGCTACACTAAGTGAGATAATAGAAACACTGCAGGACAATTATGGTTACACTGTAAAAGTCAGTGAACAATCAATCAAAAAACTAAAGATAGAGGGAGATATCAACGTAGCTAACGTAGAGGAACTATTGACTGTAATTACCACGACGCTGAATGTCAAAATAGAGCAGCCTTCCGAGAAGGCGCTTGTCATAACTTCAGGAAAATAACAGCGGGAAAAACACGCGCGTAAACGCCGCGGGAAAAACTAGGACACGTAAAAAAAAATTATGAACATTTTGAACCAAAATCTCGTTTTGGGGCTGCTCTCTTGTGCCCTGCTGCCAGGTATTGCCCTGTCTGCCGGTGCACAGACGCCCACGATGTATGCCGCGATGAGGCAGTCAGATAAGATCCCTGTAAAACATGTATCCGCAACAGTGTCCCTGAAAGAAGCTTTAATAAAGCTGAAGAAATTCCAGAATATACGTATCGCTTACAAAGAGGGACTATTGGATGGGAAAGTAGTAGCTGCTGATGTAATAGAAAAAGCAGAACACATGGACGCAGAAGCTGCTCTGAAGCTGCTGCTGTCAGATTTTCCATTAGCCTACATGCGTATTAACAAAACACAGTATTCCATATATGTGCCAACAGCGGCTACCGTGCTGAATGTAAACAACCTGATGGCAGATAAGCTGAAAGGTAAGGTAACAGGCCCAGATGGTGCACCTATTCCCGGCGCCAGCATTGTGCTCAAGGGAAACACATCCGTAGCTACGATGGCTGCTGCTGATGGTAGTTTTGAACTGAACCTGAAAGGTGCGACTCCTCCCTTTGTGCTGATAGTAAGCTCCATGGGCTTCAGCAAACAGGAAGTGAATGTAACAGATGCAGGTGCTCCTTTAACGGTAAGTCTTGCAGAAGCCAATGAGTCACTATCTGAAGTGGTAGTAACCGCCCTTGGTATCAGGAAAGAGAAAAAGGCGCTGGTATATGCCGTAACAGAAGTAAAAGGTAGTGAGTTCACACAGGCCCGTGAGGTGAATATCGCCAATGCACTGAGCGGAAAGATAGCAGGTGTGAATGCCACCAGTCTGGCCAGTGGTCCCGGTGGTTCCAGCCGTGTGATCATCCGTGGTAACAGTTCACTGGGTAGTGAGAACCAGCCTTTATATGTGGTGAATGGTATGCCGATAGATAATACAACACCTGGTGGCGCTCCTACTACTGGTGGTGGTGGTCAGAACGTGGATAGAGGTGATGGTATCGGCGGTATCAACCCGGATGATATTGAGACCATCAGCGTATTGAAAGGTGGATCTGCTGCTGCGCTGTACGGCTCCCGTGCTGCAAATGGTGTTATCCTCATCACGACCAAAAAAGGCCGCGCACGTCAGGGCATCGGTGTAGACTATAACACTACCATGACGATGGAGACACCATCTGTAAAGCCTGACTGGCAGTACGAGTATGGCCAGGGTGATAAAGGATTGAAACCAACGTCACAGGCAGAGGCTATTACCTATGGCCGTCGCTCATGGGGTACTAAAATGGATGGTACGCAATACATCGCTTTTGATGGTAAAATGCATACCTATTCTCCTCAGAGAGATAATATCAAAAACTTCTACCGTACAGGAGCTACCTATACCAATACTGTAGCATTCAACGGTGGTAGTGAAAATATTAATTTCCGCTTCTCGCTCTCCAATACCAACAGTAAAAGCATCGTTCCTAACTCCAAGTTCGACAAGAAAATTGCGAACCTGAACCTGAATGCTTTCCTGGGTAAAAAGCTGAGCATAGAAGCTGTAGCGCAATATAATGTTGAGAATGCGACCAACCGCTCCAGTTCCGGGGATGCCACCGGTAACCCCAACTGGGGCGTTTATATGATCGCCAACACAGTGGATATCCGCGCCCTTGATCCCGGTTATGATGCAACAGGCCGTGAGATCCAATGGAATGAAACAGCGTATGCATCCAATCCTTACTTCGTTGTCAACAGGTTTAAGAATAACGATACCAAGAACCGTTTCATCGGTCAGGCAAGTGTGAAGTATGATCTGCTGAAGAACCTGTATGTGAAAGGTACGGTGAGCCGTGACTTCTTTAACTACAACTATGTTGGTATTATTCCAACCGGTACGGTATACACAACCGGTGCAGCTGGTGAATACAGTGAACTGAGAAATGCAGTAGCAGAAACCAACTCAATGGTAACTGCCAACTACAATACCAAGATTGCCGGTACTATCGGTGTGAATGCATTGGCTGGTGTAAATGCCCGTCGCTTCAACTCTAACCAGACCGCCATCACCGGTACACAGTTTATTATTCCATTCTTCTATAGCTCTACCAACCTGACTACTTCCACTACTACACCAACCAGGAATAAAGTAGCGACCAACTCCATATTCGGTTCCGTAGACCTGGATTACAAATCTATCATCTTCCTGAACTTCACAGGACGCCAGGACTGGTTCTCTACACTCAGTCCGAAGAGCAACAGTATCTTCTATCCATCTGTAGGTGGTAGTATCATGCTGTCGGATGCGTTTAAACTACCTAAGGTGATCAACTATGCAAAACTGCGCAGTTCATGGGCACAAGTGGGCGGTGCTACGCCCGATCCTTACATCCTGAACCAGACTTATTCCATGGTGCAGGGTGGTCACCTGGGACGTCCGGTACAGCAGATCACACAGTCAAACGGTGTGAACCTGGTTACCAACTCCAACCTGAAACCGCTGACCTCTACTACCTATGAAGTAGGTGGTGAAGTACAGTTCTTCAATAACAGACTGGGTATTGACCTCACTTACTATAAGAAACAGACAACAGACGATATCGTAAGCACCGCTGTATCTACCGCTTCCGGTTATAACAACGCTTTGCTGAACGTAGGTAAGTTGTCTAACAAAGGAATCGAGTTACTGTTAACCGGTACACCTGTTAAATCAAAGAACTTCTCCTGGTCTGTAAGCTACAATATGGCCCACAATACCAGCAAGGTAGAACAGCTGGCAGCAGGCCTCACCACCTTACAGATGGCAACAAGCGTGGGTAGCTGGGCATTCATCCACAATACAGTAGGACAACCTTATGGTATTATCAAAGGATATACTACTGTAAAGAATGCGAAAGGACAGACTGTATATAACAGCACAACAGGTTATGAGCAGAAGAGCGACCTGGTAGCATTAGGTAATGGTGTACCTCCTTTAACAATGGGTCTGACCAATACCTTCAGCTACAAGCGCCTGTCGCTCGACATCTTAGTAGACGGTAAGTTTGGTAACAAAGTATTCTCCGGTACAGATGTATATGCTACCCGTTTCGGTCTGCATAAGAAAACACTGGCAGGCAGGGAAACCGGCCTGGAACTGAATGGTGTTGACCAGAATGGTAATGAATATCACAACACGATCCCGGTAGCGAATCTGCGTCTCTACTACGACAATACCAAGAACTATACAGACCACTTCCTCTTTGATGGCAGCTTTGTAAAACTGCGCCAGGTGATCTTCAGTTACCAGATCCCGATACAGGAGAGATTGAAAAAAGTGGTACAGAGTGCGTCCATCTCGTTTGTGGCACGTAACCTCGCCATCCTGTATAAAAAGACTGACAACTTCGATCCGGAATCCAGCTATACAAATGGCAATGCACAAGGTTTTGAGGCGTTCGGTATTCCACGTACAAGAAGCTTCGGTGCGAACCTGATGGTGAAATTCTAATCTCTTAAAACTACTACGGATGAAAATGCGCTTTAACTTTTTAATATATACAGCCATCGCAGCAACGCTGGCTTTCCAGTCCTGTGATAAAGGATTCGAAGAAATGAATGTCAATCCGGATGCATCGTCCACTGCACAGCCTGAATATATGTTCAGTAAGGCGTTGCTGGATGCTTTTGGAAACAGCTATTTTGCTACTGACGTACTGGCCTGTGGCGGTTCCATGCAACATTTTGCGACTTATAAGGATGTACCTGGTATCGGTGATAAATATTATTTCCAGCAGGGTACTTATCCATATGATTACTTCACAACAGGGTATACTACAGCTGTCAATGAAATAGCAACCACTATCAATTCGCTGAGTCCGGATAATGCTGCGGATGGTAACAAGCTGGCGATTGCCCGCATCTTCAGGGTGTATATCATGCACCGTCTGACAGACATGTATGGTGATATTCCTTATTCTGCATCAGTGAAAGGATATACAGAGAATAATTTCACACCTAAATACGACGCACAGGAAGATATCTATGCCGACATGCTGAAAGAGCTGGACGAAGCAGCAGCTAAACTGGATCCTGCAGTAGCTACTTTCGGTCCTGGTGACTTTATTTATTCCGGCGATGTGAATAAGTGGAAGAAATTCGCTTATTCCCTGATGCTGCGCCTGGGTATGCGCCTGTCGAGAAAAGCGCCGGATTTAGCTGAAACATGGGTGAAGAAAGCCATTGCCGGAGGTGTGATCACTGCCGACGGAGATATCGCTACGATGAAGTATGTGGATGGATCGCAGGCGATCAACCGTAATCCTGCCGCAGCAAGTATGCTGTCAAACGACTATGCGGTAGCAAATGGCAACAGCAATACAGAGGGTGGAAAGCTGGCCAGGACATTTATTGATGCTTTAAAGGCAAACAATGACCCCCGTTTGAATGTTATTGCAATAGTATGGAACAATGGTAAGGCAGATACCAGCACCGCACTACAGAAAGGTATGCAAAATGGTCTGCTGAATAAGCCGGCTGATTTTACCAGCTATTCCGAGCCTAATCCGGCTACTATTCTTCAATACAATGCTCCTTTCATCCTGATGAGTGCCGCTGAAGTGAACCTGTTGCTGGCGGAAGCAGGGGTGAATGGCTGGTGGGAAGGAAGTGCTGCCGGCGCATTTGCAGATGCTATTGCGGCTTCTATGCGTAACTGGGCATTGTTTGGCAGTGGGGGCGTGATTGCTCCGGAGAAGATTGCAGCTTATCAGGCGGCACATCCGCTGACTGGTGGGGCAGAAGCGATGAAAGCGATGATCGGGCAGGAGAAATGGGTGTCTTTATTCCTGGATGAGCAGGAGATACATGCTAACTGGCGCCGTACCGGATATCCTGTTTTGACACCGGTAAATGTTCCCGGCAATTCTACTGGTGGTACTATTCCCCGCCGTCTGTTATACCCGCCTTCTGAAGAAAGCGTGAACAGCGGTAGCCTGGCAGAAGCAATTACCCGTCAGGGACCAAACCTGATGACAACCCGCGTATGGTGGGATAAACAATAAAATACCCGTATCTCAAACTAACTAAATCATGCTAAACCAGAGAAGATCCGTATTAAAGAAGATAGCAGCCACATTGGCTGGAATCACAGGTGTCAACGCAATTGCCAGAGCAGCCGCTCCTGCCTTACCGGAGAGCACTCCGCAAGGAGCCGTGATCTATGACCAGGAAGTGCCATTGTTCTCCAGTTTTAAGATCCATGGCAACACGGTCTATATTGCCGGAATAGGCGCCCACTTTGAAGGAGATATCAAAGCACATACGGACCACGTATTAAAAGAAATGGAAAAAGTACTGACCAAGGCGGGGTCATCGATGGAGAAGGTGCTGAAAGTTAGTGTATTCCTGCACGACCTGAATGATTACAAAGCGATGAATGAGGTATTCAGAGGACGGTTTGGCAACAATCCGCCTGTCCGTACCACGGTAGCAGTTTATGGAGGTGTACCCGGCGACTCTCTCGTAGAGATGGATTGCATCGCCACCCTATAAGGAGGATGTTTTTCTTTACCCTTTCTTTTTAACATATGCAACGCAGAGACTTACTAAAAAATATGTCTGTAATCCCCGTATTGGGGGCATTTGCAGGCAGTGCTAAACTATTGCCCTTATCTGATGAAGCGGCAGATGCCACAGTAGCTGGAAAGGACTATTTCAAAGAACTCGGCATCCGCACATTTATCAATGCCGCGGGTACATATACTTTTATGACAGGCTCCCTGATGAGGGACGAAGTGATGAGCGCCATCAATTATGCTTCGAAAGAGTATGTATTGCTGGATGAGCTGCAGGATAAGGTAGGGCAGCGTATTGCAACCCTGTTACGTTGCGAATATGCTACTGTTACCTCCGGCGCTGCTGCTGCTATGACATTGGGTGCTGCCGGTGTACTGACCGGCATGGACGAGAAGAAAGTAGCACAGCTGCCATTCCTGGAAGGCACTGACATGAAAAGGGAAGTGATCATTCAGAAAGAGCATGATATCGCATATGCACATGCACTGAAAAATACCGGTCTGCGGATCGTGTATGTAAGTGGTCGTGAAGAGCTGGAAAAAGCGATCACTGACAAGACGGCCCTGATGTACTTCCTCAATGCCAACAATTTTGAGGGGAAGGTGCAGGTGGAGGAGTTCCTGAAGATAGCGCAGGCGCATAGCATTCCTACGATGATAGATTGTGCGGCAGATGTACCTCCGGTTGAGAACCTGTTCAAATATACCGCAATGGGATACGACCTGGTATGTTTTTCCGGTGGTAAAGGCATTCGCGGTCCGCAGAGCGCGGGCCTGCTGCTGGGAAGGAAGAAATATATTGAAGCCGGAAGATTAAGCGCGCCTCCCCGCGGTAATACGATAGGCAGAGGACTAAAGGTGAATAAAGAAGAGATATTAGGAATGCTCGTGGCACTGGAAACGTACCTGGCCATTGATCATGCTAAAGAATGGAAAATGTGGGAGGCGCAAATTAAGCTGATCAGCGACGCTGTAAAAACAGTGTCGGGTGTGACGACTGAAGTGGTGGTGCCTCCGGTGGCCAACCATATTCCTACGCTGCACATCTCCTGGGATGCCACAAAGATCCCTGCTACAGCAGCAGAGGTCAGGCAAAAACTCCGCAGTGGCACTCCTTCTATAGAAGTAGCCGATGGAGCCAACCAGCATACCTTTAATGTTACTACCTGGATGCTGGTACCCGGACAGGAGAAGATAGTGGCAACGCAACTCAAAAAAGTACTGGCAGAAATGGCGCTGTCCACAACGCATGGTTGATAAATGGTGGTGTGTTTCACCTACAGGGAATTACAGGGCTGGTAAAGTGCACGAAATTGCCAGCTCTGCCCTGTTTTTTCTTTTAAAGCATATTTCATTCAGATTACATAAGCCGGGTAACAGGGAGCTCCTGCCAGTAGATAAGGACTGCGTGTATTGATACTGGGCACGTAGCGTTTTTGATATTGTTGCAGCGGGCTGCTTGTCCGGGTCTTTCATTCATGTACAGGTCTCATTAAAAAGTAAGGACATGAGGAGTATTATTCAATACCTGGTACTCCTGGTATCGGTGAATATTATTTTCACCGGCGCTCAGGCCCAGCAATATAGCCTGCTGATTAAAGGTGGTCACGTTATAGATCCGAAAAATAATATCGATGCAGTCATGGATATTGCATTGACAAATGATACTATTGCAAAAGTAGCTGCTCATATAGACCCGGCTACGGCACAGAAAATAATTGATGCCACCGGCTTATATGTTACGCCGGGCCTGATAGATATTCACACGCATAATTTCTTCGGTACAGTTCCCAACCGTTATCTGAATAACAGTTATGAAGCAGTCGCGCCGGATGGTTTTACTTTTCGTTGCGGCGTGACCACTGTTGTGGATGCAGGTAGTTCGGGATGGAAGAATTTTGAGATCTTTCTTGATCAGACAATAAAGCATTCGAAGACAAGAGTGCTTGCTTTTATCAATATCGTAGGCGGTGGTATGCGTGGTGGGCCGTATGAACAGGACCTTACGGATATGGATGCCAAGATGACTGCACTGACTATCCGCCGGTACAAACAATGGATAGTGGGGATCAAGGTAGCACATTATGAAGGTGCAGAATGGATACCTGTAGACCGTGCCGTAGAAGCAGGTAACATGGCCAATACGCCGGTAATGATCGATTTCGGTGGCAGTAATCCGCCATTGTCGCTGGAGGAACTGTTCATGAAGCATCTGCGTCCCGGCGATATCTTTACACATGCTTATGCAAAAGTAAAAGGCCGTATGTCTATTGTTGATGATAATGGCAAACTACGTCCGTTTATGCAGGATGCCCGTAAGAAAGGCATTCTCTTTGACGTAGGACATGGAGGTACCAGCTTTAGTTATTCACAGGCTATTCCTGCATTAAAGGCCGGCTTTTATCCAAACACGATCAGTACAGATATTCACACCGGCAGTATGAATGGAGACATGAAAGACATGCTGAATGTGATGTCTAAATTCCTGAATATGGGTATGTCGGTGCAGGAGCTGGTGAAGGCAGGCACTTCAGCCGCAGCACAGGCAATACGCCATGAGGAATTAGGAAGTCTTTCAGAAAAAAGTGTGGCAGACATTGCCATCTTACGTGTGGAAAAAGGTAAGTTTGGTTTTACAGATGCACATACGCGTGTGGAAGGAGATAGTAAGCTGGTATGTGAGGCGACGCTACGTGCAGGCAAAGTGGTGTATGACCTTAATGGGATCACCGTGACTAAATAACCCGAGGCGTTTTAAAACAGGTTTTATTCTTCATTCAAATACTGATACATGAAATTCTTTTATTTCCTTCCATTACTGTTGCTGTCCTGTTGGTTACGGGCGCAGACAATTTCCAGGGAGGAACTGATCTTTCTTACAACAGAGTGGAAAGGAGAACGTTTTGCTGACGGAAGGCCGAAGATCCCTGATGCAGTTATTGAACAGGCACGTACTGTGAGCCTGGATGATGTGTGGACCATTCTTGAAGGAGAGGGGTACCATTGTCAGTTTGACGGTGGCTGGAAAATGATCTATGATAACAAACCTATTGTGGGCAGAGCAGTAACAGCGATGTTCATTCCTTCCCGTCCTGATGTGGAAGCGCATATGAAGGAGAGGGGGCAGCAGAAAGGTTTTAAAGGGAACAGTAATTCATGGCCTATCCAGCAGTTATCAAAAGGTGATGTGTACGTGGCGGATGGCTTTGGCAAAATAGCCGATGGTACGCTGATAGGTTCTACACTCGGCAATGCTATTTATGCCCGTTCAGGTAATGGTGTGGTTTTTAATGCCGCTGCGCGCGATCTGGAAGGGCTGAAGGAGATCGATGGGTTTAATGCGCTGGTGCGGGATTGGGATCCTTCTTTCCTGAAAAATGTGATGTTGTCAGGTTTGAATGTGCCGATACGTATTGGCCGTGCGGTAGTGTTGCCGGGCGACCTGGTGCTGACTTCCAGTGAAGGGGTGATATTTGTACCGGCACACCTGGCAGAAAAAGTGATCGGTATTGCCGCATTCATACAGGTGAAAGACCAGTTCGGATTTGAGATGGTGAAAGCCGGGAAATACACGCCTGGTGAAATAGATAATAACTGGACAGACGCCATCAGGGAGGCATTCCTGGAATGGCAGCATAAGCAGGCTGGCAAAAAGCCTATGACCCGCCAGGAGCTGGATAAGATGCTGGAGAAAAGAACCTGGTGATTATTTTTAAGTATTAAACTATTTCCACTTTATGACAGCATTACTCCCCGCCGCCGGGCCTTTCATCATTGCATTCTGGGTCATACTGGCCATACTTTGTTCAAGAAGGGCGCAAACGAAAGGTTTTGTGTATACGCTGACCATCTTTGCAGCCGTTACAACCGCAATGTATTATCCCCAATACTTTCTGACTGTGGGAGGCTATGACCTTTCAAAACTTATTACACCGCTTATCCAGATTATCATGTTCGGGATGGGGACTGCCATGAGTGTACGTGATTTCTATGGTGTGATCAAAATGCCAATGGGTGTTTTTACAGGTGTGGTATGTCACTTTACTATTATGCCCTTTGTAGGTTGGGGGCTTGCTCACCTGTTCAATTTCCCGCCTGAAATAGCGGCAGGTGTGGTACTGATCGGTACCGTACCCTGTGGTATGGCATCCAACGTAATATCCTACCTGGCAAAAGCCAACCTGGCGCTGTCGGTTACCCTGACGGCAGTTTCAACTATGATGGCGCCTTTTGTGACGCCTTTCCTGATGCGGTGGCTGGCTGGCAGTTATGTGGATATCAGTGTGACGGCGATGATGTGGGACATCTGTAAGATTGTGATCCTGCCGGTAGCAGCGGGGCTGCTCTTCAATCATTTCCTACACGGAAAGCTGAAATGGCTGGATAATATTATGCCTAAGATATCTATGTCGGCCATTGCTTTTATTATCGTTATCATCACGGCTAAAGGGCGTGAAAGTTTGCTGGACGTAGGTATACTGCTGATTTTATCATCACTCATTCACAACCTATCAGGGTATACACTGGGCTATTGGCTGTGCCGTCTTATCAGGATGAATGAGCAGGATTGCCGTACGATAGCAATTGAAGTGGGGATGCAGAACGGCGGACTGGCAACGGCCATTGCAAAGAATATGGGGAAGATCGCTACCATTGGTCTGGCTCCGGCTGTATTTGGTCCCCTGATGAATGTAACCGGCTCTCTACTGGCTTCCTGGTGGCATAGACATCCGCCGGAGGAGGCCAATGAAAAAGCCGTCCAGCTTGAAGTTGAACGGCTTTAGTTTATCATTTATAATGTAACAACAGTGATGTTGTACATCAACGAGGTGGAATATATAAATAAAGACAAACGGGGAATTACAGTGTCAAGTGGAAATCAAGATAATCACAAAATGTGAAAAAACTATTCTTTTGAGGTAATTTTTTGCAGTTTTTTTCTGAAGGTATCTACTTTGACCCATAAAATTGTATTTTGTTATATAAAACCACGTATATGAATAATCCTAAACAACGCAGGGAATTCCTCAGGCAGATGGCATTGTACACCATGGGGGCGGGCCTTTTACCCTCCGTCCTGGCAGCCTGTAATACCGGCTCTTCCACGAAGGAAAGCAAAGACAGTACCAACACCAACGCCGGACAGGCAGCTGCTGATAAAACAGCAAAGGATCTGTTCTTTAAGATATCCCTGGCTGAATGGTCTTTCCACGAGGCTATATTCGGAGGAAAACTATCACATCTTGACTTTCCTGTGAAAGCTAAGAATGACTTCGGGATTGAGGCTGTTGAATATGTAAATCAATTCTTTAAGGATAAAGCAACGGATAAGGCTTACCTGGCCGATCTGAAGAAACGTTGCGCCGATAATGGTGTACGCAGTGTGCTGATTATGATCGATGGTGAAGGAGAAATGGGAGATATGGACGTGAAGAAAAGAGTGAAGGCAGTGGAAAATCACTATAAGTGGGTGGAAGCGGCAGAATACCTGGGTTGTCACGCTATCCGTGTAAATGCAGCAGGAGAAGGCAAACCGGATGATGTAGCTAAGGCAGTTGCAGAATCGTTGACTAAATTGTCAACATTCGCCAATACACATAATATCAATGTGATCGTAGAAAATCATGGCGGCACTTCTTCCAATGGTAAATGGCTGGCAGGTGTCATGAAGCAGGTGAATATGCCTAACTGTGGTACCTTGCCTGACTTTGGTAATTTCTGTATAAACCGTACCAAACCTGTAGACAATACGCCACAGGGCTGGGCAGCTACGAAATGCCTGGAGGAATATGACCGCTATGAGGGCGTAACAGAATTAATGCCTTTCGCAAAAGGTGTTAGCGCCAAAACACACGATTTTGATGCGGAAGGTAACTGCGTGGAAACAGACTACCGCAAAATGTTGAAAATAGTAAAGGATGCCGGTTATACAGGTCATATCGGTATCGAATATGAAGGCGCTAAACTTTCCGAAGAAGAAGGTGTGCGTAAAACACTGGAGCTGCTGAAGAGAGTAGGTGCAGAACTGAGCTGAGAAAGCAATAAGTAAACAAGATATCAGGAGCCAGGAGCAATAATGTTCCTGGCTTTTTCATGTAGCCTGTATACGCTGAATAAATGCCGGGTTTGTCCCGGTATAATAATTGGATGCTCATACTTAACTAAAGCATTGCCCCTTGGATCTTCATGCTGGTTATCCTTATTCATTGGTCAGATATGGACTGCCGTTTAACTATCCCCGCCTGGATCGCGATGTGCAGACTGACGTATTGATTGCCGGAGGTGGTATTTCGGGTGCGTTGGCAGCATATTATCTTACAGCGGCAGGCATACCGGTTGTTGTGGCCGACAGTCGTACGATAGGATTAGGCAGCACCTGTGCCAGCACTTCATTAATACAATATGAGATAGATGTACCTCTATGCCGGTTATCAGACAAAATAGGAGAGAAGAATGCGGTTGTAGCTTACCGGCTCTGTTATGAATCCATAGCCGTGCTGGAAGAGATCTGTAAAAAGATAAGGGCACCCTTTTTTGATCGCAGGGATAGTCTGTTCCTGGCCTCTTATAAGAAAGACCGGGAATGGTTGAAGAAAGAATATGTGCTACGTAAATCATTGGGTTTTGATGTTGCATACTGGGATGAAGCAACAGTAAAAGATAAGATGGGCTTTGCCGCTCCGGGTGCTATTTATTCTGGTATGGCTGCACAGACAGATGCTTACATGCTGACTCATTCACTACATCAGTATAATATAAAAAAAGGAGCAGCAGTGTACGACAAAACTACTGTTGTGGATATTGCCCATCAAAGGAATGGGGTTATTGTTAAGACCTCAGAGGGGTACAGGATCAATGCAAAATATCTTATCATAGCTACTGGTTACGAGGCCTCGCAATATATCAGGGAGCCCTTGCTTACACTGCACTCTACATATGCTACGGTCAGTGAAAGTATTCAGACTGATAGTTGTTGCTGGCATAACAACTGCTTGATATGGGAAACCAAGGATCCTTATCTCTATATGCGTCGCACGAAAGATAATCGCATACTGGTAGGAGGAAGGGATGAGTATTATTACAATCCTTCCCGGCGTGATAAACTGATCAGCAGAAAAGGCAGGAGCCTTCAAAAAGACTTCAATAAGAAATTCCCGCATATCCGCTTCGTACCTGAGTTTCAATGGACGGGTACCTTTATTTCTACCGCCGACGGACTTCCTTTCATTGGTAGTTATCCGGCTATGCCACGTACTTATTTTGCGCTGGGCTTCGGTGGCAATGGTATTACGTTTGCCCAGATAGCGGCAGAAATACTGACAGCAATGATACTGGGAAAGAAGAATACTGTACAGCAGCTGTTTGCTTTTGGAAGAGGGAAATGAATCTTCGTCTATTCATTACCTTTTGCTCAAAAACGAATGGTCACCTTATTTTTGTTGATTTTGTAATCAAACTTTGCTGTCTGCCGGATCTCTTCCAATACTTTCGTTAAGGACGCCTGATGGAATTCCCCATTGATCCCTCCGGCGGCTGATGGATCTCCTTCTACATAGATTTCTGTACTGTACCATTCCTCCAGTTTACGAACGGCATTCATAAACGGTTCATCGTGGAAAATGAGTTTATCCTGTAACCAGATCGTCATTTCGATTGGTTGATAGGTTTCTTTTTCCATCAGGTCTATTTCTTTATTAGCCAGTACCATATTGCCGGGGCCAAGCATTTCCGGTTGATCGTCCGTTTTGGAATGATAGGACTTGCTCACCTTTACTTCGCCACTTAAGACGTAGGCAGTTGCACCCTGTTGTGATTCAAAACACCGCATTTTGAAGCCTGCAGGTTTTGTAACGGTCATGGTCAGGATGTTCGTTTTTACAGTAAGCGGATAAGCAGTGGAATCGAAGTAAGCTTCTCCGTCCAGTAACAGTATATGGCTTTTAGCGAAATCAGCCGGTACGAGAAGTTTGGTATTGCTGTTCAGGATAACAGGTGTTCCGTCTGCTAAAGAGATCTTTTTACGTTCTCCCAGTACCCCTTCGTAAGTAGTGTAGGTCTGTCCTTTTTCACGAATGGAAGACAGGACCTCCTTTGGACTCCGTAGCAGGAATACTGCGAGGAGGGCAATGACACATAGTACAACTATAACAATATAAAGCGATTTGCGACCTGACCTGGTATTAGCTTGCTTAGTAGGCACTGGGAATGTTTGGTTTTGATGAAGGGATAAAATTAAAGAAAAAAATATAGGACGGAAGTTTTGTTGGGTTTAAATAAAAAGAAATTCACAGGTGTTCTGTTTAATTAAAGAAGACTTTTGTTTGAGGTTTTCAAAACCACTGTGAACAGGTTGTTGTTGTTGTCAGATCGTTTTTGTGGGAATCTGTCGGCATACTAACTTTGCGGCCCATGGAAAAGCAGCTATCATTATCATTTGAGAATACCGCCATAGCTTTTGAATCAAAGACGGACAAGGCATTAAAAAAGGCTGACTTCCTGTTTAGCAGCATTGGCAAGCCCTGGTTGGTGAAATTAGGGGCTACGGTAACGCCATTGGCGCTGAAACTGGGATTGCCTATTAAAGGACTGATCCGTAATACCATTTTCAGCCAGTTTTGTGGAGGAGAAAGTCTGCAGGAAGCAGCAGCCGCAGCCACTGTGTTAGGGAAGTTTCACGTAGGAGTAGTGCTGGACTATGGGGTGGAAGCCATGGAAGGGGAAGAAAACTATGATCACGCTGTACCTGAATTCATCCGCGCTATCGAATACGCGGCAGGTAATCACAATATTCCGTTCATTGCTATTAAAGTAACCGGCTTTGCCCGTTTCAGCCTGCTGGAAAAGATCCACAGCGGGGAGACACTGACGCAGGAGGAAGTGGCAGAATATGGCCGTGTAAGGAACCGTATTCTATCCATTGCCACTGCAGCTGCCCAGCACAAGATAGGATTGCTGATAGATGCAGAAGAGTCCTGGATCCAGCAGCCGGTAGACGACCTGGCAGATGAGCTGATGGCACAGTTTAATAAAGAACAGGTAATTGTATATAATACGTTCCAGATGTATCGCCATGACAGGCTGGCTTTCCTGAAGAAATCCTTCGAAAAGGCACAACAGCAAGGATACCTGCTGGGAGCCAAGCTGGTAAGGGGCGCCTATATGGAGAAAGAGCGTAAACGGGCAGAAGAGATGGGATATCCTTCTCCGATCCAGCCAAATAAGGAAGCAACTGACAGGGATTATGACGCTGCTGTGAGATTCTGCATGGAACGTGTGGATAAACTGGCTGTATTTGTTGGTACACATAATGAACAGAGCAGCATGCTGGCGGCCAGCCTTTTACATCAGCAGGAACTGCCGCATGACCATTCACATGTCAGCTTCTCCCAGTTGCTGGGTATGAGCGATAATATCACCTTCAACCTGGCCCATGCCGGTTATCATGTTTCCAAATACCTGCCTTATGGTCCGGTGAAAGATGTAATGCCGTACCTGCTGCGCAGGGCACAGGAGAATACTTCCATTTCCGGACAAATGGGACGGGAACTGGGATTGATCCGCCGGGAAATGAAGCGGAGAGGGATATAGGGATTATCCTAACACAAGTCATTCGTAGATATACACTGCGTTTCATAACAGTCAGACTACTGTTGTGAAACGCATTTTTGTGTTGAGGCTTATTGACATCCGGTGAATAATTCATTCGGTTGAAGTAAGGACAAATTCGTTACTTTGCTCCCATGGAACAATACCTTCAATTACTCCAACATATTATAGATCAGGGAGCTGTGAAAACCGACCGGACTGGTACCGGTACCACAAGCTGCTTTGGTGCACAGTTAAGATTTGATCTGCAGAAAGGATTTCCGCTGGTTACTACAAAAAAACTGCACCTGAAATCCATTATTTATGAGCTGTTATGGTTTCTGAACGGGGATACTAATATTAAGTACCTGAAAGACCATGGAGTAAGCATCTGGGACGAGTGGGCGGACGAAAATGGAGACCTGGGCCCTGTTTACGGCAAACAATGGCGTAGCTGGGAAACAAAGGACGGCCGTGTCATTGACCAGATCAGCGAAGCAGTAAAGACCATTAAGAACAATCCGGACTCCCGCAGGATCATTGTAAATGCCTGGAATGTGGGTGACCTGCCTGATATGGCATTAAGTCCCTGCCATTGCCTGTTCCAGTTCTATGTGGCCAATGGCCGACTGAGCTGCCAGCTTTACCAGCGCAGCGCAGATGTATTCCTGGGAGTACCTTTTAACATTGCCTCATATGCTATCCTCACCATGATGATGGCGCAGGTATGCGACCTGGAGCCGGGAGAGTTTATCCATACATTCGGCGACGTACACCTTTACAGCAATCATATGGAACAGGCTAAGCTGCAGCTGAGCCGTCAGCCGTTTGAACTGCCTACCTTGAAGATCAATCCGGCAGTGAAAGATATTTTCGGCTTCAAATTTGAAGATTTTGAGCTGTTGAATTATCAGCATCACCCGCATATCAAAGCGCCGGTAGCTGTATAAAGGATGGTACTTATTCTGAATCTTAAATGTTTACTACTTGACACTTTCTATAATAGTTGCGGCTTCCGAAAACAATGTAATCGGCATCAATAATCATCTACCCTGGCATTTACCGGTTGATATGAAGTATTTTAAGGACACGACGATGGGTAAGCCTATTGTAATGGGGCGTAAATCTTTCGAGGAGTTGGGACGCGTGCTGCCGGGAAGACCTAACATCATGATCACCCGCCAGCAGGGTTATACTGCTGAAGGCCTGTACGTGGTACCTTCCCTGGAAGCAGGTATTGAAAAAGCGAAGACATTCGGAACAGAGGAAATCTTCATTACCGGCGGAGGTGAGATCTTTAAAATGGCGCTTCCCATTATAGACAGGTTGTATCTTACACGTGTGCACGCAGAAGTTACCGGCGATACTTATTTCCCCGAGTTTGATCCGAGAGGATGGAAGCTGGTGAAAAATGAGCGTCATGAAAAAGATGAAAAGCATGCGTATGCGTTGACCTTCCAGGTCTGGGAAAGAGAGAAATAAAACACCTCCAAATAGGAGATTGTAATAAAGAAAAAGGGGCTGACTGTCTGACAGTCGGCCCCTTTTTTATACATAACCGTGAATGCGTTTTTTGTCTGAAATTTTGATAGTGCTTCTTCGACGCTAAAAGGTCGCTTCTTCGACGCTTGTTCGACCGATATAGGAACAAGGATTGTTATCGTATCCCGGATACGCCGGAAATCCTACCTAAGTTACTGATTTTTAATTGTATATTCTCATTTGGCAAGAAATAAAATGTCCGGATCCACCAGGTGTCATTTTGGCGCAAATTATTTGAATACAACCGTTCCGAGCCCCTTTGTCAACTCGGATTCCAGTTGTTTCAGGTGAATATTCATCTGCATACACTTGATCTGCTCATCCATTTCGGTAGACCGTTCTAATTCCTGTTGATTTTCAATGATCATTTTACGGATCTTCCTCAGAATGAGATAGTTGGTCGTAGAGATCGTATCCTTCAGATAGGCATTGTCGCCATAAACTGTATCTATCTCGAATTTGTCCTTCCAGGCAGTACTCAGTTCAGCTTCTTTATCTTCCATAATAGCCACCACCATACTCGCAACATCCTGGTCACTATGATAAAGGAACCATTTTTTATCGGGCAGGCTATCCTGGTCGTACATGTCTTTGTATTCCCTTAAGATCCTTTTTACCAGTTCATTGTCTGCCAGCGATTCAAAATCGTAAGGGAGATGGAAGATGTAGTCGGCCACAGAGCTTTTATCTTCCTCACTGAAAGGTTTGTCGCCGAAACGCAGCAGTATCTTTATCAGTTCCCTCTCCTGTTTCTCATCCGGATTGAAGAAGTTAACAGCCGGCTCTCCACCATTCTCCATGGCCTCCATGGCGGCAATAGCTTCCGGAGAGAGGTCATCGTCCATAGGTGGAGCGGCAGCGGCATTATCCCTGGCCTGCTGGTTCTCTTTTTTCTGAAAACGCTCACGGATGAACTTATTCACCAGGTTAATTAATCCCTGCTCATCGATTTTCAGTACCTGGCTGCACTGGCGGATATAGTCCTGCTGACGGGTAAAATCTTCCGTTTTGTCGATCTTGGAGATAGTCTCCGCAATCTCATTTACGAGCTGTGATTTACGGTTGCTGTCATTACCTGCATCCTGCATGGAGATCTGCAGTTTGAACAGCACGAAATCCTGTTTATTACTGGCAATAAACTCACGGAAGGCATCTGCTCCTAT
Source organism: Chitinophaga filiformis (assembly GCF_900102545.1). Classification (GTDB taxonomy): domain Bacteria; phylum Bacteroidota; class Bacteroidia; order Chitinophagales; family Chitinophagaceae; genus Chitinophaga; species Chitinophaga filiformis. The sequence goes on from NZ_FNBN01000003.1 coordinate 445,649, forward strand.
CTTCTGTACATAGCTATCGGGGTCTTCCTTATCGGGAATTAAAACCAGCTTTACGTTCAAACCTTCCTCGATTGCCATATCAAGCCCTCTCAGGGCGGCCTTGATACCGGCATTATCCCCGTCGAAGAGGATGGTCAGGTTGTTCGTATATTTTTTGATCAGCCGGAGCTGGTGTTGCGTCAGGGAAGTACCACTGGATGCCACCACATTCTCAATGCCCGCCTGGTGGAGGGAGATCACATCTGTATATCCTTCTACCAGCAGACATTCGTTCAGTTTGTCAATGGCGTGCCGGGCGAAGTAGGTACCATACAGTACTCTGTTCTTTACATAGATCTCGTTTTCCGGTGAGTTGATGTATTTGGGGGCGCGGTCGTTCTTGACAAGAATACGCGCACCAAATCCCAGTACCTTACCACTCTGGTTATGGATAGGAAAGATCACACGGCCACGGTAGTTGTCTCCCGGCTGCTCATTCCTGACGGTGACCAGTCCCGTCTTTTGGAGGTATTCCAGGTTATAACCTTTGCCCAGGGCTGCTTTAGTAAAGGCATCCCAGGTATTCAGGCTGTAGCCCAGCTGGAATTTACGGATGGTCTCCTGGGTAAAACCACGCTCTTCGAAGTAGCTGAGACCTACGTTCTGACCTTCTTCGGTATTAAAAAGGGTATTGGAAAAGTATTCACGGGCGAAGCTATTGATGATGTAGAGGCTGTCTGCCATCATCTGCTGCTGTCTGGCTTCAGGACTTACCTCTGTTTCCTCAATAGGTACATCATATTTCTGTGCCAGCCAGCGTAAAGCTTCCACATAGGAATACTTTTCATGTTCCATCAGGAACTTGATGGCATTACCGCTCTGGCCGCAACCGAAACATTTGAAGATTTCCTTGCTCGGGGTAACAGTGAAGGAGGGCGATTTCTCGTTATGGAACGGACACAGCCCTAAGTAGTTGGCACCCCGCTTTTTAAGTTTCACGAAATTGCCCACTATCTCCACAATGTCAATCCGGCTGAGTATCTGTTGTATGGTATTCTGTGAAATCAATGGCGCTTAATTCAGACTGCAAACTTAAATAAATTTCAGCGCTTGACCGGGCTGCCATCATACATTGTTGCCCGAACCCCATCTGCAGGGCTGATACACTACTGAAAAAAATAGTATTGCAGGGACTGAGCTTTCAGCGTTGCCCGCGGAGTTGCCACCGGATCGTTATTACCAATAACAATACACGTAAAGTACCGTTGATGCTGCAATAGACAGTGCTGCCTGATAGTATTATCGGAAGGATCTTTTTCATTCAGGATAGATGATGTTAAAAAAACATCTCCCTTGGATAATTTACCATTTATTTAAAATAGTATCATGATCTAATTTTAGACAACACGTTTTAAAAAAACTAAAACAGCACTTACAAAGAGGGGGATCTGAACAGTGTCCATGCATATTGTTAATAATGATCAACAGCTGGCTGCACGCCTACGCGACGGTGACCACAACGCTTTTAAAGAATTATATGCTGCCTATCATCAGCTATTATATAGCACAGCGTGTAAATATCTGAAAAGCACCACTGCTGCGGAGGATGCTGTACACGAAGTATTCGTGAAGGTATGGCTGCACCGTGAAGAGCTGGACCCTTCCCAGGGGGTACGCAATTTCCTCTTTAAATGCCTCAAGTTCCACGTACTGAACCTTATACGCGACCATAAACGCAGTTTGTCCAAGCAATACGAACTGGTATATAATGCCAGCAGTGAACACCGCGACGCCGAATCTACCGTTATCTTTAATGACTATCGCAAAGTAGTGGACCACGCCATTAACAACCTCTCTGCCCAGAAGAAAAAGATCTTCCGCCTACGCTCCTACGAAGGACTCAGTAACGAGGAGGTAGCCCGGCAACTGGGATTGTCCATTAATACTGTCAAGTTTCAGTATGCACAGGCAAGCAAGGCCTTGAAACATGCATTAAAGATCATGATGAGTGCATTGCTTGGCCTGGCCTTCATCATTGTTATCTTTTCCTGAAATTTTTTTTCAACGCATATAATACTTTTGATTTTCTCCGGTGTAGTATTATATAGAGCGTAACTTTTCATTTGTCATATTTTCATCGTAATCCACATTATGGAGCAATTCGACCAAAGTCTGCTGCATAAATTTCAGCTTAACCAATGCACCCCTGAGGAGTATGAAAGGGTACTGGAATGGTTTACCACTCCTGCGGGAAGGGAATACCTGGATACTGTTATGACGCAGGATCTTGATACGGCAAAGCCGGATATCATGATGTCCTCATTACAGTCGGAGGAGCTTTACCAGCGTATCTTGGATACTACCGGTCAGGAACAATCACATCATCGCAGGCCAGGTTGGTTTACAGGTCTCAAAGTGGCTGCTATACTATCTGGTACTTTAATGCTTGCTTACGGTGGATGGAGAGTTTATAATCATCATCGCAACACCATTATTCAGACAGCTTATGGGGAAGTACGCACTGTAGTCCTGCCGGATCAGTCGGAAGTTACCCTGAATGGTAACAGTACCCTGCGTTATGTCAACAACTGGGAGGGTTCCGGAGATCGGGAGGTATGGATTGAAGGAGAGGCATTCTTCTCTGTAAAACCATCAGCCGTACCCCGTTCATTCCAGGTACATACTGCCAGTAAAATGAATGTGGAAGTACTGGGTACCACTTTTAACCTGGTGGACCGTCACGGACGTATGCAGGTAGTACTGAATAGCGGAAAGGTGCGTCTGCACAGCAGCCGGACGCCGGAAGAAACAATCATCATGCAACCGGGAGATCTGGTGGAATACAAAGAACAGGTACGTACAAAGGTGAAGAACCATATCAATACACAGCGTTATTCTTCCTGGAAAAGAAACAGTCTGCAATTCGAAAATGCCAGCTTTGCTGAATTGGCGCAGCTGTTGGAAGATACTTATGGCGTATCTGTAGAGATAAGGGACACTTCATTATTACATCAGGAATTTACGGGTACAGTGCCCAGTCAGCAAATGGACATGCTGCTGGACGGACTTTCACAGCTTTTTCACCTGAAAGTTAGCCACGTCAACAATACCGTTATTATTGAGAAAGACTAATTAGAAAAACAATGCAGTACATACTGCAGACCGGTGTACAACGGAATGCAGGGACCGCAGCAGAGGTAATCACTCAAATTTAAATGTATGAACAAGTTCATTAGTGCCTTTATGGCTGCTATGGGCATGGCATGTTATTGCAGTATGCCGGCAGATGCGCAGGACCTGGCAGCGCTGGGTAAACCTGTCAGCCCCTTCGAAAGATCACAGACTAAATCTTTGAAAAATGTGCTGGATGGGCTTGAAGTAAAATACAATGTACACTTCATGTACAAGAGCAATCTCGCAAAATTGCAATTGTCACGTGTTGAAAACAACAAAACATCTTCCCTTGAGGAAGAACTGAAGAGTATCATCACTCCCAATAAACTCCGGTATAAAAAGATGGGAGAGGGCTTCTATATCATCTACTCACAGGATGATGAACCCACTGAGGCGCCTCCTGCCGGTAACCGGGAAAACACCGCTTCACAGGTACAGTCAGTGATGAATGCAGCGCCTCTTGCTGCTCCCGCTGCGATCACTGTAAAAGGTGTGGTGACCGACGATAACGGTCAGCCTTTGCCAGGTGTAACGGTACTGGTAAAAGGTACGTCGAATGGTACTTCCACGGGTGTTGACGGTTCCTGGTCATTACAGGTGCCGAATGAAAATGCCGTGCTGGAATTTTCCTTCATCGGTTATACCAAACAGGAAGTAACCGTCGGCGGCCGCACGACCATTATGGTAAAAATGACGCAGGATGTTACCGCTATATCAGAAGTGGTGGTAGTGGCATATGGTACGCAGAAGAAAGTAAATGTTACCGGTGCCATTGCTGCTGTAGATGGTAAAGATGTGAACTGGAAACCGGTGGGACAGGTATCTGCTGCATTGCAGGGTGTGGCTTCCGGTGTGACAGTTACTACCAGCAGCGGCCAACCTGGTTTAGACCAGGGTACAGTGCGTATCCGCGGTATCGGTACACTGAACAGCAATGATCCGCTGGTACTGGTAGATGGTGTGCAGATGAACATGAATGATGTGGACGCAAATGATATTGCCTCCATCTCTGTACTGAAAGATGCGGCATCTTCTGCTATCTATGGGGTAAGAGCTGCAAATGGTGTGATCCTGATCACTACCAAAAGAGGCGCTTCCGGTAAAGCAAAGGTGAATTATTCCAACTACTTCGCATGGCAACGTCCGGCCCGTCTGGCTAAATACGTGGGCGCGAAAGACTTTATGAAACTGGTCAATCTTACTGCTGCCAACTCTGGTGGAAATCCTACCTATTCTGATGCGCAGATAGCTGCCTACGACGACCCTAACCGTAATAAAGATCTGTACCCGGACAACTACTGGCTGGATGATGTACTGACAGGTAGCGGATTTCAGCAGGAGCATAGTCTCGGTGTATCCGGTGGTACTGAAGATGTGAAATACCGTTTCTCTACCAACTACTTCGATCAGAAAGGTCTGATCTCTAACATGGACTTCAATCGTCTGACTGTTCGTCTGAACACGGACATCAATATCACGAAAAAGCTCTCCTTCAGCGCAGACATCGCAGCCAGACTGGGTGACAGGCAGGAGCCACAGGGTGCGTCCGGTTCCGCATGGTATCAGTTCGGACAGGCTGCTGTTGTGAACCCTCTTTCTGTCAATAAATACTCAGATGGTACCTGGGCGCTCGTAAGAGGTGGGCAAAACCCTATCCGCCTTCAGGAAGAAGGTGGCCTGTACCAGTATAAAAGCAATCTCTTTACCGGCAACTTCAAAGCTGTTTACAACCTTGTAAAAGGCTTAAAGCTGACCGGCCTCGCATCCGTTAACTACCGATCAGACTATAACAGTTATCACGAGAAAGCACTGACTTATTTCACAGACTTCCCTACCAATGAAAAAACATTGACCCTGGGACAGAATACTGTAAAGAAGGCTTATCAGGGCTATTGGTTCAGGAACTATCAGGGACTGGCAGAATATACACACAGCTTCGGCAAACACAACTTTACATTATTAGCGGGTGCTTCCCGTCTTACAGAAACTACTGATGACCTCAGCGGTTACAGGTCAAACATGCCTAATGGCAATATCGAGCAGATAGATGCGGGAGCTGCCGCAGGACAGATTGCTACCGGTAATACCACTGCGTATTCACTGGTATCTTTCTTCGGCAGATTGAATTATTCTTTCAATGATAAATACCTGTTTGAAGCAAACCTCCGTCGTGATGGTTCTTCCCGTTTTGCAGACGGTCAGAGATGGGGCATGTTCCCTTCTTTCTCAGCCGGCTGGCGTATCTCATCAGAGAGCTTTATGCAGGATGTGAAGTTCATCAACAACCTGAAGCTGCGTGGTTCATGGGGTGAACTGGGTAATGACGTGATCTTTGATGTGAACAAAACAAGCGTTAACTACCCTTACCAGTCAGTATACTATTATAACAGTTATCCATTTGGTGGTACGCTGAATCCTACTGCAGGTATTCAGACTTATCCGAACTCTGGTCTGACATGGGAATCTACTGTAATGACCGATGTAGGTGTGGATGCGACAGTGTTCAGGAACCTGGATTTTTCCTTTGATTACTATAAGAAGAATACAAAAGATATCCTGCTGTATCTGCCTATTAATCCTTCTGTCGGTCTGGATCCTTCCGCACAGAATGCAGGTAAGGTAAGGAATACGGGATGGGAAGTGTCGCTGAACTATCGTGGAAAGCTGGGTGAACTGAACTATAATGTAGGTGGTAACCTCTCCGATGTGCGTAATGAAGTGGTGGATATCAAAAATACAGACGCTATCAAGAGAGATAACAATTTCGTTTATACAGGTCTTGTTGTAGGACAGCCTATCAATGGCTTCTATGGTTACCAGGTGGAAGGTATCTTCCAGAATGCACAGCAGGTAGCAGGACACGCTACACAGCCGTTCCCGACTACTGGTCCCGGCGACTTCATATACAAAGATCAGAACAATGACAAGCAGATCAAGGAAGCATCTGTGAGTAACGGTGGTGATATGGTGTACCTGGGTAGCAATATCCCAAGGTTTACATATGGTATCAACCTGGGGGCTGACTATAAACACTTCGACCTGACTGCTTTCTTCCAGGGAGTTGGTAAAGTAGCTATCAATACACTGGCAATAGAAAGAGCGCCTACTTCCAATGATGGTAACTTCAGGGAGGAACATCTGAATAGCTGGACGCCAACAAACATGGGCGCTGCTTTCCCAAGATTACTGAACACTACACAGAACTATCAGTCTTCTTCCTATTGGGTAAAAAGCGGTGCTTATGTGCGTTTGAAAAGTTTGCAGCTGGGTTATACTTTACCTGATCATATCATGAAACGTTCCGGCTTTGACAGGTGCCGTGTTTATGTAAGCGGACAGAACCTGTTGACGTTCTCTTCCCTGCCAAATGATATTGATCCGGAATCACCAAACGACAGCAGGTATTACCCTCAGGTGAGAACATTCACCTTCGGATTAAATGTTCAATTTTAAACTAAGTGGCCATGAAGAAATTTGCAATTATATTCACTTTCGCGGGTCTGGCAGCAATATCCGCGTGTAAGAAAACACTGGACGAACAGCCCCAGTCTGCTGTGAGCCAGGATGATTACTGGAAGACAGAAGCTGATGCTATCAATGCTGTAAATAACTGTTACCGCCGTTTGGGAGATGTGGACAACCGCATATTCATCAGCTGTGCTACAGACGATAGCTATTCCTGGAGCGACTGGCCCAGTGATGTAAGATTAGTAGGCAATGGTAGTGCATCTATAAGCACCGGTATGTTTGCCAACTTCTGGAGCAACCTTTATAAAATGATCGCTTCCTGTAATGATGTGCTGGATAATATAGACAGGGATAAAGCATTGTCTGATTCCCTGAACAGACGTCTGAAAGGAGAGACCCGCTTTATCAGGGCTTATGCATATCAGCAGCTGACCGGATTGTATGGTGATGTGATACTGAGAACAACAACTCCCGCGATAAACGAGTTTAAAGACAAACGTACGTCCCGCGCTGAAGTAGCAACATTTATTGCAGCAGAGCTGGATTCCGCTGCTAAATATCTGCCTGTTACATATGATGCAAACAATGTAGGCCGCGCTACCCGTGGCGCTGCATTAGGTCTGAAAGCACGTGTATTGTTGTATGAAGGTAAATATGCAGAAGCGGCCGAAGCAGCCAAAGCAGTGATAGACCTGCATGCCCATGCGATTGACAATGACTACGTAAGCCTGTTCAATGGTACTAATAAAAACAGCTCAGAGATCCTGTTGTCTGCCCGTTATGTAAAAAGTACCCTGCCTAATGCAATTGCAACATGGGTAGGTGGTCCATCTATCGGTGGATGGTCGCAGGTAGTGCCATTGCAGTCACTGGTGGATGCTTATGAGTGTACTGATGGGAAGACCATAGACAAATCATCGTTGTATGATCCTGCACATCCTTATGATAACCGCGACCCTCGTCTGAAGCTGACGGTAGTAGTGCCAGGTGTACAGGTGAATGGTATCACGATCGATGTGACAAGTAAAACCAGCCTGGATGCATTGAGTAAGAACAATGCTTCTTTCACCGGGTTCTATTACAAAAAATATGTACCTGCTGATATCCAGGGTAACTGGGACAGTAACTCTTACAATGACCTGGTATTGTTAAGATATGCAGAAGTACTGCTGACTTATGCAGAAGCTAAAATTGAGCTGAACCAGATTGATGCAAGCGTGTACGATGCTATCAACCAGGTTAGACAGAGACCGGGAGTGATGATGCCTCCGGTAACAGCGGCTGACTACCCAAGCCAGACAACACTGCGTGATGCCGTACGTCGTGAGAGACGCGTAGAGTTCCCAATGGAAGATAATCGTCTGTTTGACATCCGTCGCTGGAAGATTGCTGCAACGGTGATGTCAGGTCCGGTATATGGTATTCTGAACAACTACGATCAGACGAGAAAGGATTATGGTCAGCATGTACTGGTAGAACAGCGCAGCTTTAATGCAGGCCGCGACTACCTCTGGCCGGTACCACAAAGCGAAACTTCATTGAATCCGAACGCCTTGCCTAATAACAGTGGCTGGTAAATAATTTTCCGGTATCATTAAGGCCGGTTATGCTTGAAGAAAGAACCGTCTCAGTTATCTGGGACGGTTTCCTTTTTTATACAATATTGTCCTCTTTCGCTGTAGAGAAGCCCTTTAACTTTTTCTTAACTCAGGCTGTGTAACATCTCCTTACCTTTGCACGCTTCAATGAAAATACCTAACCTATATATATGACTCGCCTTTTACAAGCCAGCTTATTGTTTACTATCTGCAGCATACTTGCCTCCTGCCATGATGATCAGCCCTGGGCACGAGGAATGGTAGACGGCTACGCTCCCATCTACAGTACTGAAGCCTCGTTGAAACAGATCAGTTTCCAGGTGCCCCGAAAAACAGTGAACCCGGGCAAATTATTTACTGCAGGTACGCTTGTACTGCAGGAAGAAATTGATTCAGGATTACATGTCATTTCTTACCAGGACCCCGCTCATCCCATAAAAACGGGCTTTCTGCGTATTCCCGGGTTCCAGGTGGCTGCTATTGAGGGTGATTATCTGTACGCGAATAATTACGATGACCTGATTGCCATCCGCCTGAAAACAATTTCTGCGGACATGTCGGTAGGAAGGATCGTCGGCATCTGGAAACAACTGAATTATCCTGCGGGAAAGGGTGTTTATTTTGAGTGCGTAGATCCTTCAAAGGGAATAGTGGTAGGATGGCGTAAGACTAAAATTAATAATCCCCAATGTCGCAGGCCAGAGGACATGTATGATGAACCCAGCCAGAACAGTACCCGTAACAATGCCGGCATGGTTGCTTTCCATCGTAAACTTTACCTGGTGACCTCAGATGCATTGGCGGTGTATTCCCTGGCATATCCAGAGCGGCCGGTACTCACGAAGAGCAAAGCATTACCGCGGGCAAAAGTAGATAGCCTCTTTCTGTTGAATAAGGAATTGGCTGTGAGTTATAGTACTCAGCTGGGCCGGTATGATACAGCCAGTTTAGACAACATTTCTCTATTCAATAACTTGTCTCATTGCTTAAAAGTGAGGGCAAGGGGCGATACCGCATATGCTATTTCCAGCCGGAGAAATTTATGTGGAGGTCTCTCTTCTATACTAATAAAATTCAGGTTGAAAAAGGATTCGACCGGTGCTGCGGAATTAGGGCGTTTGCAGGTAGGCATGGCAAATGCTTTTGTCATAGCAGGCAATTACATTTATGTAGCCGCAAGTGAAAGCATGTCAGTAGTAAATATTGCCGGGGGGAAGTTTGAAAGTGCAGGAGACCTTTTTACAGGTGGTTATTTAGATATAGTGAACAATGGTAACCTTTTATTCCTCCGTGACAACAAGCAGATAGCCTGTTATAGTATAGCCTCTTCTCCCGTATCTCCAACGTTAATCTCTCAACTGGTTTACTAAATGAAACAACTATCTACTATCCTTATACTTTGTTTACTGATCACTATTTCATCCGAAGCCCAGAGAAATACGCCTGAGTCCATGCTTACCGGACTACGTATCAGCACCAATCTTGTAACACTCAAAGAACCTGATGGCGGTGTTTCGCTGGCGCTGGAATACAGGTATAAAAAGAACTGGAGTGTGTTGATGGAAGGCACCTGGATCTTTATTGATGAAAAGGCGGATTACAATATCAGGGGCAGATATACGCCAATGGCCAAGGGTTTCCGTATCCGTCCTGAAATACGTTATTATGTACCTGGCAGAGGACAGGTATACAAACTATTTTTCGCACAGGAAATTTCATATAAGCGCGTTAGTTACCTGGAAGAATGGATACAGCCGGTGAAGTCAAACCCCAGCGGATGGGACGTCGATTATGAACAGATATCTGCCTATGAAAAAGTCAAGAATATCTATGGGACCGCCGGTAAGGTAGGGTGCCAGTTATTCTTTGACAGGTCACATAAATTCATGATAGAATTTTACATAGGTCTGGGACTTAAATACCGGGATGTTGCCTTTAAAAACAAGGTTCCTTCTGCAGACAGTTACCTGGAAGACAACAGCAGCTATCTTGCAGACGTACCCAAGACAGGATGGGATATTAACGTCCCTATGGGGATTAAAGTAGGGTACCGCTTTTAATCTTTCGCGCTCCGGCTCCCGTTTCTGAAATTCCGTTATATTTGGTGGAAACCAAACAATCTTAACAGTTGCGCCCCGGCGTAACGAAAATTTCTACGGATGAAAGAAATATATATAGTTTCAGCGGTGCGTACCCCCATTGGTTCCTTTAACGGCGCATTATCAGCTTTTTCGGCAACCCAGCTGGGCGCCCAGGTAATGAAAGCAGCACTTGAAAGAGCGGGCGTACCTTCCACTGCAGTGAATGAAGTGTATATGGGAAATGTGATCAGTGCCAACCTCGGCCAGGCGCCTGCCAATCAGGCCAGTATCTATGCCGGCATTCCTACCAATGTGCCCTGTACTACTGTCAATAAGGTATGTGCCTCCGGTATGAAGGCGATCATGCTGGGAGCGCAAAGTATCCTCCTGGGTGATAATGACATAGTGGTAGCAGGAGGGATGGAAAGTATGAGCAATGTGCCTTATTACCTGGATAAAGCTCGTAATGGCTACAGATTAGGACATGGGGCTGTTACTGATGGCATCATCCGTGATGGCCTCTGGGACCCTTACAAGGACTTTCACATGGGAAATGCAGCAGAGATCTGTGCGACAGAATATAAGATTTCCCGTGAGGAACAGGATGCCTACGCTATAGAAAGCTATAAGAGAGCGGCGGCAGCCACTGAAAAAGGCTATTATAAAAATGAGATCCTCCCGGTGGAAGTGCCTGGCAAACAGGTGGTTACTGTAACCGAAGATGAAGACTATAAAAAGGTGAACTTCGATAAGATCCCTACCCTGAAGCCTACTTTCCAGAAAGATGGTACCATCACAGCGGCCAATGCCTCTAATCTGAACGACGGTGCAGCGGCGGTATTACTGGTGAGCGGGGAGAAGCTGAAAGAGCTGGGACTGAAGCCTTTGGCGAAAATTATCAGTTTTGCAGATGCTTCCCAGGCGCCTGAATGGTTTACTACCACCCCGGTGAAAGCGATTACCAAAGCGCTGGAAAAAGCGAAACTGACAGTGGCTGATATGGATTTTGTGGAGATCAATGAAGCCTTTTCCTGTGTACCGATCGCCAATGAGCGTGACCTGGGACTGTCTGCCGACAAAGTGAATGTATGGGGAGGGGCTGTTTCTATGGGGCATCCTATTGGTTGCAGCGGTGCGCGTATCGTCGTGACACTCAGCTCTATCCTGCATCAGAACAATGCCCGTTACGGTGTAGCAGGTATTTGTAATGGTGGCGGCGGCGCCAGCGCGATTATTATCGAAAGAACAAACTAGTATAGATGATCAGGGATTTACAGGAAACTGTCACGTAAATCCCTGATCATCAATTTTATTGTATCAGGCTGATGGTCGTATCATACCGTTGGATCCTTCCTGGTTCGTCGAAGAGGTTCATATAAAGATGCACGCTATCCTGCCCGCTTTTCTCCATTTTTAGTGCCTGCAACCTTCCTGCAGGTTTTACAACATCCCCCGAGATCTTTTCGAAAAGCCAGTATTTATCCTGCACCAGGCTATAGGTAGGATAACGGTAAATAATATCTACCGAGTTGGACTGCAGGGCATAGTCATCGTCTATAGGATAGCGTTTCATTTCCCCGTCGGATAATAGTCCCAGGCCTGCGATAACTGTCAGGGTACGCAGGGGAGGTAGCAATAATCCAAAAATCAACACAAAAGGGAAACCGTAAAAAGCACACAGGTAGACCCACTTTCCGGATACTTCCTGCTGAGTCAGTCCATATAATATAATTCCGGACCCCGCATATAGGGTATAGAACACCCGCTCGGTATAAGTGCCTTTAAATCCATAGCCACTGAAGAGCAGTATCAGGCACAGGACGGAAAATGCACACATTGCGATGTGGAAATACCAGATCAAACCCGTTATCAGCGGCGCCTTGACCTTTTTGATCTTACAGGATATGGCCGCCAGAAAGCATAAAGAAAGGACGGTAATGGTAAACATAGGATAGGATATTAACTTATAAGAGGCAGTAGATGCGCTAATATATATAATATTTCATATATAGTATTTAAAATCTGGGGCGTCTCACTCTGAAGTTTTCCTTTGCTTTTTCGCCAACAAACAATAATTTTGCCCCTGCCTTAAGATAAATGAGGCATTAACTTTCAAACTTTAAGAGTAACAGCATGCGTCAGATAGCTTTCAGACAAGCCTTACGAGAAGCCATGCAGGAAGAAATGCGCCGTGACGACCGCGTTTTCCTGATGGGAGAGGAAGTAGCAGAATACAACGGAGCCTATAAAGTTAGCCAGGGAATGCTGGATGAGTTTGGCCCTAAGAGGGTAATAGATACGCCGATCGCTGAGCTGGGCTTCACTGCAATTGGTGTTGGTGCAGCGCAGAATGGTCTTCGTCCTGTTCTGGAATTCATGACCTGGAACTTTGCCGTACTGGCACTGGATCAGATCCTGAACACAGCTTCTAAAATGTTGGCTATGAGTGGCGGACAGGTAGGTTGTCCTATCGTTTTCCGTGGCCCTAACGGTTCTGCCGGTCAGCTGGGTGCACAGCACTCTACCGCTTTCGAAAGCTATTATGCAAATATCCCAGGTTTAAAAGTAATCTCCGTTTCCAATCCATATGATGCAAAAGGTCTGCTGAAAGCGGCTATCCGCGATAACGACCCGGTTGTTTTCATGGAAAGTGAAGTAATGTACGGCGATATGGGTGAAGTGCCTGAAGAAGAATACATTATCCCAATCGGTAAGGCTGATATCAAACGTGCCGGTAAAGATGTAACCATCGTTTCTTTCAACAAGATGATGAAAGTTGCCCTGGGTGCTGCTGAAGAACTGGCAAAAGAAGGTATCGAGGCTGAAGTGATCGACCTGCGTACTATCCGTCCGCTGGACTGGTACACCATCCTGGAATCTGTTAAGAAAACCAACCGCCTGGTGATCGTAGAAGAACAATGGCCATTCTCCAGCGTTTCTTCTGAGATCTCTTACCGTATCCAGAAAGAAGGTTTTGACTACCTGGATGCTCCGATCCGCCGTATCACAGCTGCGGATGCACCAATGCACTACGCACCGAACCTGGTGAAACTGTATCTGCCTGATGTAGAGCGTACAGTGAAACTGGTGAAGGAAGTGATGTATATGAAGAAGTAACAGTCATACTGTAGATAAAAAAAGCCGGTCTGTTGAAGACCGGCTTTTTGTTTTTATAATTTTCCGAATGGGTTTTTGCAAATCCCATTTCCGGTGTTGTTTTCCGTTCGATATCGAATGTTTCCGGGGGGCGGGGAATTCCGTTGGGACCCGGTTTCCCATTGACCCGGGGCACGTATTGGACCCGGGGCACGTCATTGGACCCGGGGTTGAAAACCCCGGGCTACAAACACATGGACTCCTGACGGAGTCCTATTATGGTTTGTTGATGGCGTTTTGTTTATAACCGGAGGCGTTTTTTAATTCCCAAACAGATCCGACGACAAATACCTATCCCCGCGGTCACAAATAATACACACCAGCACCCCGTGCTCCAGCTCTTTTGATATCCTTGCCGCTGCCGACACCGCGCCTCCACTACTCATTCCACAGAAGATGCCTTCCTCTTTAGCCAGCCGGCGGGTCATCGTTTTCGCCTCCTCCTCAGAAATATCCATGATACGGTCTACCCTTGATCTGTCGAAGATCTTCGGCAGATACTCCTCCGGCCATTTACGGATACCCGGTATCCTGGAGCCTTCGGTAGGCTGACAGCCCACAATCTGTATCTGGTTGTTTTGTTCCTTCAGGAACTTCGATACACCCATAATGGTACCGGTAGTGCCCATAGCGCTTACGAAGTGGGTGACGCCCTGGTTGGTATCCCGCCAAATTTCCGGACCAGTGGTTTTGTAGTGCATGCCGTAGTTGTCCGGATTGGCAAACTGGTTCAGCATATAATACCCCCCCTTGGCTACCTGTGCGTTTGCATAGTCAATAGAGCCTTCCATGGATGCTTCCTTAGGCGTCAGTGTCACTTTGGCCCCAAAGGCTTCCATGGTCAGTACCCTTTCACGGGTGGCATCTTCCGGCATTACCAGCTCCATCTCTACACCAAACAGGCTGGCAATCATCGCTAAGGCGATACCTGTGTTGCCGCTGGTAGCCTCTATCAGTTTAATGCCCGGTTTGATCTCGCCTCTGTCCAATGCTCCTTTGATCATACCGTAAGCTGCTCTGTCTTTTACACTGCCTCCCGGATTCGTGCCTTCCAGTTTCGCATAAATTGTAACCCCTGGATTGGCGCTGATGTTTTTAAGCGCTACCATGGGGGTGTTACCAACAAGATCTAATATCGAATGCATTTAATAACTATTTTCTACTACGCTAATACTGCCATCCGCCCGGTAATAGATCCGGCTAAAGGGGGCAGCGCTTTTTATAAGCCATACATTTCCGCCGATGATGCTATGGTGACCTACCACAGTATCGCCTCCCAGGATGGTGGCGCCGGCATATATAATGACATTGTCTTCAATTGTAGGGTGACGCTTGCTGCGCGCCATATCCTTATCCACACTTAATGCACCCAGTGTAACACCCTGGTAGAGTTTTACATTGGCGCCGATAATGGTGGTTTCACCGATCACGATACCGGTACCGTGGTCAATGCAGAAATAAGGTGCGATCACTGCAGCAGGATGTATATCGATACCGGTACAGCTGTGTGCACGTTCGGTGATCATACGGGGCAGCAGTGGGATCTTGAGCTGATGTAATGCATGTGCGATACGGTAAAAGGCGATCGCGTAGAAGCCGGGATAGGCGCGTATCACCTCGTACATACAGGTAGCCGCAGGGTCTCCTTTATAAATAGCTTCTGCATCTTTTTTTAGTGCGTCATAAATAACTTCCGCCTGTTCCATAAACTGACGGCTTAGCGCTTCAGCCGATGCCGGCAGCTGTTGTTGCATCGGCTGTAACAGGTGCTGCAACTCGGATTGCAGCCCGCTTGCATATTCTTCCAGTAACACAATATCAGCCATCACCTTCCCTGTGTATTCCGGAAAAAGCCAGTTGATAAAATTGTTGGCAAAGTCGTTCACCGCGCTGGTTGGAGGATAAGCAGTAGCTGCAGCCAGCTGATGCCTCCGCCTTAATTCTTCTAAAAGTTGTTGCATATCCAAGTGAATTACAGGATTGAGGGAAACGATTAATGAAATTACGTATTAATGTCGAGAGTCCATAAAGTTAGTAGACAAATGGCCGATATCGGAGATGGGCGCGCCGTTGTTATCTTCATTTTGTTATCTTGGGCGGGGATCAGGTAATTTCCCTTAATTTTGTTCGTTGTTCACTAAAATAATGATATGGCCAACATTCTGATAATTGATGACGAAAAAAGCATACGTAAAACGTTGTCTGAGATCCTGAGCTATGAAGGGTATAAAGTAGACGAAGCGGCCGATGGGGCAGAGGGCTTTAAAATGTTCAAAGAAAAGCAGTACGACGCCATCCTGTGCGACATTAAGATGCCGAAGATGGACGGGCTGGAATTCCTTGAAAAAGCCAAAGAAACCAATCCGGATGTGCCTATTGTAATGGTGTCAGGACATGGAAATATTGATACGGCCGTAGAAGCAGTAAAGAAGGGCGCCTACGATTACATCTCCAAGCCGCCGGACCTTAACAGGTTGCTGATCACCCTGCGTAATGCGATGGATAAAAGCACGCTGGTGACAGAAACAAAGACCCTGCGCCGTAAAGTGAACAAAACACAGGAAATGATCGGCACTTCCGCCCCTATCCTGAAAATAAAGGAAACAATAGAAAAAGTGGCGCCTACAGATGCGCGTGTGCTGGTGACAGGTGAGAATGGAGTAGGAAAGGAGCTGGTGGCCCGCTGGATACATGAACGCAGTAACCGTGCATCCGGTCCTATCGTGGAGGTGAACTGCGCCGCTATCCCAAGTGAACTGATTGAAAGTGAGTTGTTTGGACACGAGAAAGGTTCTTTTACATCCGCAGTAAAACAACGTATTGGTAAGTTCGAACAGGCTAATGGCGGTACGCTGTTCCTGGACGAGATCGGGGATATGAGCCTGAGCGCACAGGCAAAAGTACTGAGAGCGCTGCAGGAAGGAAAGATCACCCGCGTGGGTGGCGATAAGGAAATCAGCGTCGATGTACGTGTGGTAGCTGCCACCAACAAAGACCTGCTGAAGGAAGTGGAAGAGAAGAACTTCCGCCTTGACCTTTATCACCGTCTCAGTGTGATCCTGATCCATGTGCCTTCCCTGAACGATCGCCGGGATGATATTCCGCTACTGGTGGAGCACTTCCTGGAAAGCGCCTGCCAGGAATATGGTATGGCGAAAAAGACCATCGATAAGGAAGCCATGAAGGCTTTACAACAGCACAACTGGTCTGGTAATATCCGGGAACTGGGCAACGTGGTAGCCCGTCTTGTGATCCTCTCGGGCAAAACGATCATGGCAGACGATGTGTATGATTATGTACTGCCGGCCAGGGACAAAAAGAAAGTAAACGCTTAGTAATATCAGGGCTATCCATCGAAAGCGGGTAGCCCTTTTTCATGTTATTGACCTATGAACAAGCATGTGTACCTGATCAGTGGTATGGGAGCTGATGAAAGGATCTTCAGGAACCTTAGTTTCCCCGGGGAATATACCGTTCATTACCTGGATTGGCTGACGCCCGAGCCACAGGAGACTTTTCCCGCCTATGCAGCCCGGATGGCTGCCAGGATGGAACATGAAGATGTCACATTATTGGGCGTCTCTTTTGGCGGCATGCTGGCCCTGGAAATAGCCCGGCAAAGACCCATACAGAAAGTAATCCTCATCAGCAGTATTAAAAATACCGGAGAAAAGCCTCCTTACCTGGCCTGGGTAAGAAAAACAGGTCTGCTGCATTTGCTGCGGTTACCGGATGCAATCATTTTCACCCGCAGAAAAGGACTGGTAAAGCTTTTCCTGAATGCTGAAACGGCTGAAGAACAGGAACTGCTGGCTGAGTATATGAATAAAACGGCCTATGGTTACCTTCGCTGGGGGATCCGGACGGTGGTGAACTGGCAGAACGACTTTATTCCGGCCTCACTGGTACATATCCATGGCGGCAAGGACAGGACTTTCCCTTCAAAGCTTATTAAAGCCGATTATATAATTCCCACAGGTGGTCACTTTATGGTGTATAACCGTGCTACAGAAATCAATGAGATCCTGAGAAAGGAGCTGCAATAAAATGCAAAACTCCTACTGAACCAATTATGTTATATGTAAAAAAGTTTATTTAATCAACCTAATCCCCTTATTTTAGCAAAACTTTTGAACACTATTAATTAGCTTGCAGAATACAGAATATTATATTTGATCTTTTAAATATCTTAAACGAATCTTAATGAACCTGGCTTTTTGGAGAAGAAATAAAGAGGGTCAGCCAAAGAAGAAATCTGCCGTTAGAGAGTGGTTTGATGCCGCTATTTTTGCCATCATCGCAGCTACCTTGATACGCACCTTTATTTTTGAGGCCTATACTATCCCAACCCCATCTATGGAAAAGACATTGCTGGTAAACGACTTCCTGTTTGTCAGCAAGATCAGTTACGGGCCTCGTATTCCCATGACGCCACTCGCCGTACCTTTTACACACCATACACTGCCTTTCACTAAATATAGCAAAGCTTATTCCGAAGCAGTACATTGGAAATACAGGCGTTTGCCAGGTTTTTCAGACGTTGAACGTTATGATGTAGTGGTGTTTAACTTCCCCGAGGGCGATACAGTAGCCCTGGAACAACAGGAGCAGAGCTACTACCAGCTGGTAAGATTTTACGGACGTGATAATGTATGGGAACAAAACCATGTTACTTCCCGTCCTGTCGATAAACGTGAGAACTATATTAAACGTTGTATGGCCGTTTCAGGCGATACATTGCAGATCAAAGACGGTGTTGTTTTCGTGAATGGCGTACAGGCGCCGATCCCACCGGAAAGCGAGCGTACATATTGGGTAAGAACCACTGGCGATCCGCTGAATCCTACCCGTCTTGATGAACTGAATATCGATCCGTCTCCACGCAGTGTGGACGATTCCAGCACTTTCAGGTATGACCTGACCTCCGGCATGGCCAACCTGCTAAGAACATGGCCTGCTGTAAAGGAGATCAGACCTTATGTAAAGTCGCCAAGGCAGGATGTACAGGTATTCCCGCATGACACAGCACACTACCAGTGGACAGAACATAACTTCGGTCCGTTGTATATCCCGCAGAAAGGTGTGACTGTCAACCTGGACAGCACCAATATCGCTTTCTATGACCGTATCATCAGCGTATACGAAGGCAATAAACTGGAGGCTAAGAACGGGCAGTTCTACATCAATGGTAAACCTTCCAGTACCTATACCTTCAAAATGGACTACTACTGGATGATGGGGGATAACCGTGATAACTCACTGGATTCCCGCTTCTGGGGTTTTGTGCCTGAAGATCATATCGTAGGTAAAGCATGGCTCATCTGGATGAGCTACGGCCATGGCAGCATCCGCTGGAGCAGGCTGTTTAGAACTATCAAATAAAATGCTCCGGAAGCGCTGTACGCACAGGCTACAATATGCTTCCAGGTTGCTGAAGAATATTCAATTACGAATTACGCATGACATCCAATTACAAGCACTAACTTGTAATTCGTCATCCGTAATTCGTAATTTAGTATATGGACATCCGTAAACACTCTTTTGAATATCACTCCTTCCATGATAGCGCAGCTTTACCCACTGCAGATCTCCGCTTACTGGAAGAAGCCCGGGAAGTGACTGCCCAGGCCTATGCCCCTTATTCCAACTTTTATGTAGGCGCTGCCATTTTACTGGCCAACGGTATTGTGGTGAGAGGAACAAACCAGGAGAACGCTTCTTTCCCTGCCGGCATCTGTGCAGAAAGAGTGGCCTTATCTACTGCAGCATCCCTCTATCCTGGCGTGCCTATACTCACCATTGCCATCAGCTATCACAATCCTTCCGGAAGTAATGATACGCCCATTTCCCCCTGCGGCATCTGCCGGCAGACCTTATCAGAATATGAAGGTCGTCAGCAGCAGTCTATCCGGGTCATTATGAGTGGGCAAACGGGGAAAGTGTTCATCCTTCAGACCGTCAGACACTTGCTGCCATTGGGGTTCTCTGCAGAAGATATGCAATAAATTTGTTATCTTTGGGATGTCTCTATGAAACTCTATGTTGAACGTCCGTGTCTTATGTCCGCTGGTGTGGATGGTTTTATTCGTGCAAGTTGCTATGGCTTTTCCAGGAAATAAATTAAAAGGTCTCTACAGGGAAGGAGTGAACTGCCGTCATGAAGGCAGATTGCAGGCAGCAAAGAAATGTTTTAATGAAATCCTTCAACAGGACAGCAGCTACTCTGTAGCCTACCTGCAAATGGCAGAGATCCTGGCGCAGGAAGAGGAATACCATGAAAGCATCCGTTATTACCGGCATTTCCTCCGGTTGGATGAAGAACAGCCATCGTCCTGGTATGCAGTTGGCGTGCTATATTTTAATACTAAAGATTTCCATAACGCTGTAGGTGCTTTTGAAAAGGCACAGAAGAAAGGTCATCCTGCTGATGCAGATTATTACCTGCACCTGGGAACAGCCTATCTGCATATCCGCCAGGTAGAAAAAGGTGTAAAACACCTGCAATCCTGTCTTGCTTTACGGGAGAACGATCCCAGACCTATGCAGGCGCTGGGCCACCACTATTTCCTGGCTGGCAACTATGGCGCTGCTATTACTTACTGGGATAAATTAGTGACCATTCAGCCTGAGAATGCTTTTGCACTGTTCATGCTGGGCAAATCATACATTGGCAATGGAGAGGTGGCAAAAGGGGAGGAGCTGTGTGACAGGGCGCTGGCGGTAACACAATAATATCATCAGGCAAAAAGATACAAAAGAAAGAAGCTCCCGGAGAGGGAGCTTTTCGTTTTATAAGACAGTACGTTATTACATTCTTTCAGGTACATCAATACCCAGCAGCTTCATACTCTTCGCGATCGTTCTTGCTGTGAGCATAACGATCTGTGTACGGAGTTTCTGCTTTTCCGGCGTTTCTGCATCCTGTACGGAGTAAGTATACTTACCTTCCACTTTCTCTGCATAGAAGGAGTTGAACTGTTGTGCAAGCTGGAACACATAGTTAGCGATCACAGAAGGGCTCATTTCTTTCAGGGCTTCTTCCAGCACGCTTTCATATTGCTCGTTCAGCAGGATCAGTTCTTTCTCCAGCGGCAGTAAGCTGCCCTTATGACAGTAGCCTTCCAGTTTATCAGCGTCAGGTGCTATCTCACGTAAAATGGATTTGATACGGGCATGCGCATACTGAACGAATACGCTTGTGAAGCCATGAAGGTCAATAGACTCTCTCGGATCGAATACCATTCTCTTTTTAGGGTCTACACGCAGCAGGAAAAATTTCATGGCGCCGATACCCAGCATGTTGTAAAGCGCTTGCAGATCTTCTGCGGGCATATCTTTCAGCTTACCGGAATTGGCGGTCTGTTCTGCCGCTGCACCAATAGTTTCATCGATCAGGTCATCAGCATCCACAACGGTACCCTCACGGCTCTTCATGCGGCCATGTGGCAGTTCCACCATACCATAGGAAAGATGGAAGATACCATCGGCACAAGGCTCCTGCAGTTTCTTCAGGATCAGCTGCAGCACTTTGAAGTGATAGTTCTGTTCATCGGCTACCACATAGATGCTTTGTTCCATCTGGTAGTCGTCGTATTTAAGACGGGCAGTACCGAGATCCTGTGTCATATATACAGAGGTACCATCGCCACGTAACAATAATTTCTCATCCAGACCGTCAGCAGTCAGATCTATCCAGATAGAGTTGTCTGGCTTCTTAAACAGTACACCTTTAGCCAGTCCTTCTTCTACCAGGTCTTTACCCAGCAGGTATGTCTCGCTTTCATAGTACATTTTATCAAAGTCGATACCCAGACGTTTGTAGGTTTCATCGAAACCCTTGTACACCCAGTTGTTCATAGTGCTCCAGAGGTGCCGTACTTCATGATTACCTGCTTCCCATTGCTGCAGCATGATCTGCGCCTGCTGCATGATCTCTGTCTGCTTACGGGACAGTTCCTTGATCTCATCATTCAGTTTGGAGAGTTTCTCCTCATCGGCCTTTATTTCAGGCTTATGGAACAGGGTAACCAGCTTCTCTATACGTTCCAGGTCTGCACCCTGGAAGTCTTTGAAGTCGTTTTCAAGTGCGCGGGCTATGATAGGTTCTGTCTGTTCTTTCAGAATGGTTTCAAACTTTACATAGTAGTCGCCTACCAGGTGGTCGCCTTTGATACCGGTTGATTCGGGTGTATCTCCATGGGCAAAGAGCTGCCATGCCAGCATAGATTTACAGATATGGATACCCCGGTCATTCACCAGGTTGGCCTTGATCACTTCATAACCGTTCGCTTTCAGGATCTCTGCAATCGAATAGCCGAGGAAGTTATTACGTAGGTGACCCAGGTGCAAAGGTTTATTGGTATTGGGGGAGGAGTATTCCACCATTACTTTTTTCCCGTTGGAAGGCTTCTTACCGATGTTACGGTTATTGAAGTGTTGCTGCAGGTACTGTGCCCAGTACTGTTCAGCGATCTGCAGGTTCAGGAAGCCTTTGATCACATTGTAGCCAGTCACGAGGTCGGGGTTATGCGCTACAAGGTATTTACCCAGTTGATCAGCAGTTTCTTCCGGTTTTAAGCGACTGAACTTAGTGAAGGGGAATACCAGTACGGTATATTCACCTTCGAATTCAGGTTTGGTAGTATTGATCGCAATGTCCTTTGCGGGAATTGTCTGTTCGTAAAGCGCCTGGATTGCTGCGGCGGCAGCAGATCTGATGGATTGTACAACACTCATGCTGATAAACGGTTAATGCCAAAAGTAACGTCAAAGGTATAAAAAATCCGGTGGGGAGCCCGGGAGAGGGAATAATATAATACAGAAAAAAGGGCCGGCAACAAAACTGCCAGCCCTTACAGGGTTTTATGGATGTTGAGTATTAATATATGGTAAACTCTACTCGTCTGTTTTTCTGCTTACCAGCCTTTGTTTTGTTGCTGGCGATTGGCTGGGTGGAACCGTAACCTACCGCTTCAATCCTGGATGGATTTGCACCCTGGTTCACCAGGTACTGTTTTACAGATTCTGCCCGGTCTTTGGAGAGGGCCATATTTTTCGTTGCATTGCCCACATTGTCTGTATGACCGCCCAGTTTCAGGCTGAATCCCCTGGTCTTGAGCATTTCTGCCAGCCGGTCAAGAGATGCATAAGAGCTGGGTTTAATGCTGGATTTGCCGGTTTCAAACTCGAGGTTCTGGATGGCATTTTTAACGATCCGGCGGTCTTCATCGGTGATAATTACCTGGGTGGGTGCAGGTGGTTTAGTCTCTACTTTCGGCAGTTCGCAGCCACTGCCATCTACTTTACTGCCGGATGCTGTGCCGGGACATTTATCAAAGTAGTCAGATACGCCATCACCGTCTGCATCGGCCAGCAGTTTATTCACGTCTGCACTCAGGCGGACATTTTCAGCATGGCTGGTTTCCAGTTCACGCTGCAGGTTGGCCTTTTGCGTTGCCAGTTCATCATACATCACCTTTGCAGGGTTCTGCCAGTTCAGCTGTGCTTTATTACGTGGACCCAGCGGGAATTCCAGTCCGGCGTAACCGTAGGAATATTTGTCTTTATTAGGCCCGTAGTTAAATCCGTCCAGGTTATCCCCATCTAAATAATGCATGGTATATCCCAGGTCCAGGTTCACCGCTTCGGAGAGTTTAAACTTCAACCCTGCGCCTATAGGCACATAGAACTCGGTGATGCTTCCGTTCTTTTTATAGTCCACCAGGTTATCTCCGGGTGTTGCGCTGATCTTTGGTGAATAGTTTGCCAGTCCTGCACCGCCGGACAGGTATATCTGTATGGCATTTTTTCTGTACATCCAGTTGATGGTGGCCACATTGACAACCGCATTCAGGCTGCCAGACCACTTCAGTTTGGTTTCAAACTGGTCTAAGGAACGGTTGGGTTCTTTTTCGTTCCCCAATTTGCGGTCATTATTGCCTGCCAGCTTGCCACCTACATAGTCTGCCCGGATACCCAGGGAGTGTAAAATCTGCCATTTTACATAGGCGCCATAGCCGACCTGAGCTTTCCATTTTGTGAAATCATTACTCCCGCCGGTAGGAGCAACCGCAGCCAGCAGGCCTCCGTTGACGCCAACTGACCAACGTCTGTAGCCAGGGCCATCAGTAAAAATAGGGCCGGTTACAGTGGTCTGAGCAATACTGCATAGTGGAGTGAAAAAGGCCAGCATACACGCTGCCCGGAAGAATGAGGTGTTTTTCATAATCATTCAGGGTTACTCGGTTATTTAATTACTTAGCAGGTGATTTAATTACATTAGAGCATTTCGCACGTCGGTTTCGTACGCTTACCATAGAAAACCCCTGTTGCATCTAAATTGTTCATTATTAATCTTATTAAACGTGTGGGAAGAGAAGGTGGCGGTAAACTGACACAAAAGACTGACATATTTGCATGCTTCGTCCATTGGCATAATCATTGACATTTGCTTCCTCGGAGACAAAATCTATCTACAACTACAAGCGAGAATAATAACAATTATGGGAAAGATAATAGGTATTGACTTAGGAACTACCAACTCATGCGTTGCAGTAATGGAAGGCAACGAACCGGTAGTGATTGCCAATGATGAAGGACGCAGAACTACGCCCTCCGTTGTGGGTTTCTTAAAAAATGGTGAGAGAAAGGTAGGTGATCCGGCAAAACGCCAGGCTATCACTAACCCGGTGAACACTATTATGTCAGTAAAGCGTTTCATGGGACGCCATTTCGATGAGGTATCCAATGAAATACCTCACTGGAGCTATAAAGTTGCGCGTGGTGAGAACAACACTACCCGTATCGATATCGACGGCAGATTATATACTCCTCAGGAGATCTCTGCTATGATTCTTCAGAAAATGAAGAAAACAGCTGAAGATTACCTGGGTCAGGAAGTAACTGAAGCGGTGATCACTGTGCCTGCTTATTTTAACGACGCTCAGCGTCAGGCTACCAAAGAAGCAGGTGAGATCGCGGGTCTGGCTGTACGTCGTATCATCAACGAGCCTACTGCCGCTGCACTGGCTTATGGACTGGATAAAAAACATGCTGATAGCAAGATCGCCGTATTTGACCTTGGTGGTGGTACCTTCGATATCTCCATCCTGGAACTGGGCGATGGCGTATTCGAAGTAAAATCTACTAACGGTGATACACACTTAGGTGGTGACGACTTTGATAAAGTGATCATGGACTGGCTGGCTGAGGAATTCAAGAAAGATGAAGCAGTTGACCTGCACAAAGATCCAATGGCATGGCAGCGTCTGAAAGAAGCAGCTGAAAAAGCAAAGATCGAACTGTCCTCCTCCCAGGAAACAGAGATCAACCTGCCTTATATCACTGCAGTAGACGGCGTACCTAAACACTTAGTAAAGAAACTGAGCCGCGCTAAATTCGAGCAACTGGCAGATTCCCTGGTGGAAAGAACACTGGAGCCTTGCCGTAAAGCCCTGAAAGATGCTGGCATGAACACTTCCGAAATCGACGAAGTAATACTGGTAGGTGGTTCTACCCGTATCCCTAAGATCCAGGAAGTAGTAGAGAAATTCTTCGGTAAGAAACCAAACAGAGGTGTAAACCCGGATGAAGTAGTAGCCGTTGGTGCTGCTATCCAGGGTGGCGTACTGACCGGTGAAGTGAAAGATGTGCTGCTGCTGGACGTTACCCCGCTTTCTCTGGGTATCGAAACCATGGGTGGTGTATTCACCAAACTGATCGAATCTAACACGACCATTCCGAGCAAGAAATCTGAAACCTTCTCCACTGCAGCTGATAACCAGCCAAGTGTTGAAATTCACGTACTGCAGGGTGAACGTCCTATGGCAAACCAGAACCGTACACTGGGCCGCTTTATCCTCGATGGTATTCCACCAGCACCGCGTGGTGTACCTCAGATCGAAGTAATCTTCGATATCGATGCTAACGGTATCCTGCACGTAACTGCCAAAGATAAAGGCACTGGTAAAACACAGAATATCCGTATCGAAGCAGGTAGTGGTCTGAGCAAAGATGAGATCGAAAAGATGAAGGCTGAAGCAAAAGCGAACGAATCATCAGATAAGGAACAGCGTGAAAAGATCGAAAAGCTCAACCAGGCTGACAGCCTGATCTTCCAGACTGAAAAACAGCTGAAAGAATATGGTGATAAGATCCCTGCAGATAAGAAAGGCACAATTGAAACTGCCCTGAATAAACTGAAAGAAGCACATAAGAGTGGCGATATCGCCCAGGTAGATGCAGCAGTTACAGAAATGAACAATGCATGGACCGCAGCTTCTGAAGAACTGTACAAAGCAACACAGGAAGCACAGGCTAACGGTGGTGCAGCAGGTCAGGGACAGCCACAGGGTAGCGCTGCCGGCAACGAAGGCGTGACCGATGCTGAATTTGAAGAAGTAAAGTAACAGAAGCATTTTAGGGATATTTGGTAAGAGGGCGAATCTTAAAAGGTTCGCCCTCTTTTTTTGTGCCTATTTTTATATTTTGTGTTATGCAACTGACACTACACCCGTTCGAATTAAAGTTCAGACATACCTTTACCATCTCGCGTAAATCCAAAGACGTGCAGCCACTACTGGTGGTAGAACTGCAACAGGATGGACTCAGCGGTCTGGGAGAAACTGCTGATAACTCCTACTATCATATGACCGTGCCCCACCTGATGGAAGCCATTAATGCGCACAGAACAGTGATAGAAGGGCATACCTTAACGACGCCCGAAGCCTTCTGGGAATTGTTATACCCACTGTTCAAAGACAACCTCTTTGCACTCTGTGCGATAGACCTGGCCGCGCATGATCTCTATGCCAAAAAGCTGAATAAGAAACTGTATGAAGTGTGGGGACTCGATATCTCGCACAATCCGATGACTGACTATACGATCGGTATCGATACGGTGGAAAACATGGTCAGCAAGCTGAAAGAGTTCCCCTGGCCGATCTACAAGATCAAACTGGGTACACAGGATGATATTGCCATTATAAAGGAACTGCGCCGGCATACTGATGCCATCTTCCGGGTAGATGCCAACTGCGCCTGGGGAGTGGATGAAACCTTACGGAATGCTACTGCCTTTAAATCACTGGGAGTGGAATTCATTGAACAGCCTATGCCGGCGGAAGATGTAGAGGGCATGAAAAGAGTGTATACTGCATCAGCATTGCCGCTCATAGCCGATGAAAGCTGCATTACGGAAGCAGATGTGGAGCGGTGTAAAGGGCTTTTTCATGGTATCAACATCAAGCTGACCAAGTGCGGTGGCATTACACCTGCCCGCAGGATGATCGATCATGCAAAACGCCTGGGCATGCAGGTCATGACCGGCAGCATGAATGAAAGCACCGTCGGCACTTCAGCAGTAGCCCACCTGCTGCCTTACCTGGACTACGTGGATATGGATGGTCCGCTCTTACTGGCGGAAGATACTTCCGACGGTGTAAAGATCGTTGACGGACGTATCATCTATGCCGACAGGCCCGGTACCGGCGCTGTATTGAGATAAAACTATTACCCTCAAATAATGTTACCCGTTATGAAAAACAGACAATTATTGTCCTCTCCTGTTGCGCGACACCAATCAGTTCGTCGATCGGCAACACCTGTGCTTTGCGTAGTCTTACTGCTCTTAACAGGCGCTTTCCCGGCCAGCGCCCAGTTGCTGGCCCGTATCAGTGTAAAGGCCGGCGCCCGTCAATGTGAGAACCTGCCTGTTTCCACCCTGATGAAAGATGCAGTAATATCCCGGCAGGATTCCCTGCAGTTCTTCGAAATACAACAGGGCCGCCGCAAGCCTGTCCCTTTCCAGATTGCTGCCGGCAGGTATCTTTACTGGATAATGGATGGTAAAACAGCTCCGGGAAAGGTCCGCCTATATGAACTGGTGAAAGGCGCACCGGTTCCTGCTATCGCTCGTATGCAGGCAAAAGACAGCGCCGGTGCATTGGTGTTGGAAGAAGGCAATCAACATCTCCTGCAATACAACTACAACATAGTGGAACCACCTGCCGGCGTAGATACCGCTTATCGCCGCAGTGGTTTTATACATCCGCTCTGGGCGCCTGATGGCCAGGTCATCACTAATATTCATCCCAAAGACCACTGGCACCATGTAGGGATCTGGAACCCATGGACGCATACTTCTTTTAAAGGAAAGGAGACCGATTTCTGGAACCTTCAGAAAAAGGAAGGTACTGTCCGTTTCAAAGGCTTCATCAGTCGTACGCAGGGGCCTGTATTATGCGGGTTTCAGGCCTTGCATGATCATATTGCCTTCTCCGGCAAACAGGAAACGGTGGCCATCAATGAGGAATGGGATGTCAAAGCATTTAACAGCAATGGCAACACCCTCCGTGTCTGGGATATTGACAACACCATGAGCTGCGCAGATACATCCGGTATCACCCTGTTACAATACCGTTACGGCGGCGGCTTTGGCCTCCGTACCACAGCGGAATGGAAGGCTGACAACAGCAAGGTGATCACCTCAGAAGGAAAGACCCGTAAGGATGCCGACAGCACCCGTGCCCGCTGGATTAAGATCACCGGGCGTACAGATAAAGGGGAAACCGGTATTCTCGTAATGAGTCATCCGTCCAACTACGACTATCCACAACCCGTACGTGTATGGCCTGAGAATAACGAAAGAGGGGAGATTATGATGAATTTCAGTCCGACTAAAATGAAGTCCTGGGAACTGAAATACGGGCAAAGCTACCGCTTGTGTTACAGGGTCCTCGTATTCACTAACGATATCTCAAAAGAAGAAGCTGAAGACGCCTGGGAAGCATATGCAAAGCCTCCGCAGATTACTGTTTCCTGGAGCGCAGGTCTCTGATGCCGGTAATGGCATTATACAGCCCGAAAATGCCCATTATTATAAAAACGGCTATTACTCCCCAGTGACCGGTAGCGCGGTAAATATAGAGCTCTATACGCGTCAGACGGACGGTTTTTAGGTCGCCTGCTGCCTGTGAAAACTGGAGGAATCGGAAAATAGCAAAACCAAAGCCGATCAATGCTACTGCAATCATCCAGATGACTGCAGTCCAGGAGGCAGGTTCTGTTTCGGAGGGAGTGGGTTGTTCAGGGGTAGTTCGCATAGCAACAAGATACAAATAAAAATAGAATGGCCTGTCCACTATAGCAGACAGGCCATTCTATTTTTTCAGATATGTGTTCTATATAGCTATTCCATGTGATCTCTGGTGACTTGCCTCGTACACTGCAGACAGCAGGTCTCTCTTCTCGATTGATTTCTCCAGCCACAGGTCTACCGCACTGTACACGATCTTCAGTGAAGGCGTCAATACATAAATGGCAGGCACCGGTACGTCTTCATTCACACCTGATATCCTGTCCCAGATAGGGTCGGTAGCAGAGTGAAGACCCGCTTTGCCGGCAATTACGTTATGCTGATCCCAGATAGTAGCAAAAGGCAGTTGCAATGCGGCTGTAGCCTGATCGAAATACTGCTTTTCATCAGTAGTTACCAGTAGCAGCTGACCGCCCATTACGCGGATGTCTGCATAAATATCATTCAGTTCTTTCAGCAGTCTGTTGCCATAACCATTCCAGTGAATGGAGTGGAATGCCAGTACCAGCGGGCGATCTATCAGTTGTGTAACAGGTTGTAAACCCTGTACAGACTTTAAGATATCTGAAGTGGCAATAATATTTTTCTTATTTATATGGAATGCAGGCAATGTATCTCCCGCATGTAAAGGGCTGATGGGAGTCCTGTTCTTATAGGCTTTCTTCACATATTCAAGTTCAAATTCAGGAGAAAGATCTGCGTATCTGGCGAAGTTGTTAGACATACGAAATAAATTTAAGGGATGGTTGGTAAACAGTGATTAAATAAATGGTCGTAATGATTTTTATGAAACGGTTGCCGGTAAATGCTTAGCGGCAATGAGGTATCAGCTACAACAACAGACTGCAGAGGTCTTCATTTTATACTGCGTTAATACTGTAAAGTGAGGCATTGTGAACTTGTATTTTATGTGATTGCCTGTATTGACAACACAAATATAGGACTATTTCTTTAATACCCTACAAATTTTGTAGGGTATTTATTAAGTTATTGATAATCAATTAGCATGTTTTAAAGAATTTGAAAAGTTTTATATTTGATGCTTCTATATTCAACAAAACAATGCTACATGAAAGGAATTCGGTTAAATATCATCCCGGCCATCTGTTTGCTGGCTATCAGCATGGCGGGATGTAACAGCAATAGCAATAAACAGGACAAGCAGGACAAACAGGAGCAGGCAGCTGCCACCAGCAATGCGACTATTATCAGGAATGATGAATTGTATCCCTTTATGCTGGCCGGCGTATACTTCGTACATGGTTACGGTGGGCCTGAGCGTACTTTTGATGGATTGATCAAACCGGCAACAGCGGGAGAACCCGGCTCAGATACTTTCTCCAAATCCATACAGGCGGCCTACAGCAGGTACTTTATTTTCCCGTTTAAACCGGAGGATGATAAAGATGGTAAGGAGGCGAAAGCGACACTGGCTGACTACTGGGATATCCACAATACCGCAGAACTGGAGAAATCATTAGACTGGTTACTGGATGAAGGACACCAGGCGCAATACGCGCAGTATCGTAAAGTACTGGATGAAAACGGAGGTGCCGGCGCTGACCTGGCGGCTATTGATCTTGCTAAATATAAGTTGTCAAAGACCGACGTTCCCGGTATACAGTTCGTTAAAGATCATTATACTGAATTCAGCAAAGCGGGGATTAAAGCCTGGGATATTGCCCGTTATATTAATAACATCTGCGTAGCTTACCAGGCGGGATATTTTAATAGGGGAGAAGCAACCGCATGGCTGAGAAAAGCGCCACCGGTGGTACAGTTACAGTATAGCGACTGGAAAGCTTATTTCAACGATTTCCTCCTGGGCCGTCAGTTCTGGGGTGGTAGTGAGGGTGACACTGAGCGTTTCAGAAAAGAAGTAGCGGGTATGCTGGAAGGGAAGTACAGTATCTATACCTATATGCCGGTAAAATAATTTGCTGATATATGTGAAGCGCCCGTCTCAATTACTAAGACGGGCGCTTTTCTTCGGTTTCGCTTGCCATTAATTATTTTTGTTGCTGCGGATGTTTAGTTATGCAGTACCTCTCCCGCTATAGCAATCACCCATTACGAATATTTGATATCCAGTCTGTCATACTCCTTCGCTGTAAACTGGTCTTTTATCTTCTTAAAAGGCTGACCACAATTGGTGAACATGATGCTTTTTAATTTTTTGCAGGCGAGTAATGCTTCCGGATGTTCGATCTTCTTTGAATTGATCACATTTACTTCCAGTAGATTGGGTAAGGTGGTAAAGACATTACAATCTATCACTGCTGATATGCTATTGAGGAAGGTCGTCTGAAGGTGAGTGAGCCGGGAAAGTTTATCCGTAGGAAAACCTTTATCGGCACCGATAATTGACAAGGCTTGCAGAGGACTGTTTATGTTTGACATAATATCAAATGAGTATGCAAATTCAACTTCCAGATGGAGAAGAGAGGTGAACTTTGCTATTTCTTTCAGGATATGGCCCTTCTTATCCATCCGGCATTCCAGATATTCCAGAGAAGGAACGTGCTCCTGTGAAATATTAAACAGCGAAGGCAACTCTGTGGCGGTAAAACTGGTGAAAAATATGAGCGCCTTCAACTCAGGAAGTTTGATGTCTGGCCATTCGGGCAATTTCTTAGCCACCAATTCTCCATACTCTTCAGTGTTCGATATCCTAAGTGTCTTTAATCCCGCCGGGAGATCTTCCTGCTTTAAATGTGGCAGGAATGACACAGGAATATCCAGGAAAGACAGTTGTTCCAGATCTTTTATGTAGGCAGGAAATTTGTTTTTGCTGGCCTGTGCCTTGGTCGGAAATAACCGTACTGCGCGGATCTTTTTATAGTCGCCGCTTGCAGGCTCCTGATCCCACGCAAGTCTTGTCGCACCCTCCTCGTCTTCAAAGAACTTCGACTTCTCTTTGCTGCCTATGCAATAAATTCCGTTACCTGAAGGATAGTTAGCACGTTTCCTTGTGGAAATAATACTGTCTTTAAGCTCCATATTTTATTTTCAGTTTTATCTGCATTTAATTCTTCTCTTGGATGCCTTAGCTCCGTGTTCCCTGATCAGCCTTTCAGCCTTCGGTTTCTTTTTAATTGCCTGGATACGTTTCTTGTTGTCGTTTAACATGGTAAAACCTCTATCCAGCTGCTTCTCATACTCCTGCTGTTCGAAATACCGAAGCATATTGTTCCTGTCACTGGGATCTGTAGCGGTGCCAAGATCGACTTTCACATAATGGACAGTGGTGCCTGGTTTCTCGAGCAGCTTCTGCGCGTTGAGGTGATCCGTGTCTGAAACACGCTGACGCATACCCTGGTCGCCTATACCCGCACTACCTACATATGATTCGTTGCCATTCGTGATGATATATATGCCGGGAATATCAGGCAAACTTTTCGGACCGGGTATTAGCCCGAATATGTCAACCCATGAATTGGGGTCCTTCACATAGCTGTAGAATCTGAGGCCTCCAAAAGGGGCTATCGGATCCTGGCTGATATAGATGCCTTCTTCAGGACTGTAGTATCTATGCCGGTTGTAAAACAAACCGGTTTCCTCATCTTCATACTGCCCCTGATACCTGAAGGGTATAAATGTTTTGTCTCCTGCTAACTTACGTACCTTTCCATAAATATCCAATTCGCAGGACCAGACCATGTCTCCATCGTCGTCAAAAGCCTGGCAGGGAGTGCCAAGATGATCTGTAATAATCGAATAGCTTTTTCCGTCAACGATCTTAGCTGCCGGAACGGCGGATTCAGCGTCGAATATCCATGTTGTCAAAGACGCTGCAGGAACTGGTTCAGGCTGGATGATCACATTGCCGGTGTCGTCTATCACAGTAACCGGCCTGCCGGCAACTGGATATGTCCATTCGTGCAATGGTGTATCTCCATGCCAGATCCAGCGGGTAATATCCTGCCGGAATATTTTGGCTATCCGTCGACCCAATGCATCATATTCAAAGCTTACTTCCCGTTTGTCCGGACGTATCACTTTCTTAAGTGTGCCGTTGGCATACCATTCGTATTTCCATACTGAGAGGTCTTTGTGTATCTTCTCAACCAGGTTGCCATCTTCATCATAATTGAATCTTGCCGTAGCTGTTTCCTTTAATTTTCCACCGGCATCGTATTTTCTATCATTCCGGTCGGCAGTACGGTACAGGTTCCCCGTTTTATCCGGCAGCCGATAATCAAACTGCCCGTTCTCATATTGCGCCCAGGCGAGGTTACCGAAATCGTCATGGCCATATCTGACCATAGCGCCATTCTCCAGCGAATTGACGATGTGGCGTAAGCGCTGATTTACATCCCAGCGGTAATGTCTGCTACGGGTGGTGCGCGCACCACTTGTCACAGTATGTGTTGACAGCAGCCCTGACTGGTCATAGGTGCGCCGACTTTTTATGCCGCCGGGCAAGGTCCTTTCTATTTCCAATCCAAGCAGGTTGCGTTCGATTTGAACCGACCAGGGATTGGCAATACCTTCTGCAAGGGTCTGCATACCAGTCATGAGGCCTATCTTGTTGCGTTGGATGTCAATATGCGCTCCAAGCGAGCTACTAATGCTTTTACGCCGGCCCTGTTTATCATACACACTGCTTACCAGGTAACCATTCTGCCACTCCTCCGTGACACGGCCAAGCGCATCGCGGACAAACCTGACAGTACCGTATTCATTCACTGCTTCAATCAGCTGACCATTACTGTCATAGTTATACAGTTCCCAACTGCCGTCACTATATTCCGTCCGGGTCAGTAAACCATTGGCATTATGTTCGAATTCGGCATACCGGCCTCCTGAACGGTGCACTCTGATCACTTTACCGGCAGCATCCCTGTCATAGCGCTTCACAATGCCGTCAAACCCTGTTTCCTGTATAATATCACCACGCATATTGCGATGGATCCTGAATGTCTCTCCATGCTCATTTACCACAGCACTTAACTCTTCCTCCGTATTATAGAGGAAATGCACTTTGGCATTATTTTCTTCCCTTGTTTTCAGACTTCCAAGAGGAGTGTAAGTATATTTTACATCCTGTTGTTTGTCGGTAAGACGTACTACATCGTCATATGCGTCATATTGCAATTGCAGGCGATTCCCGTCCGGCATATTTATTTCAACTACCCTCCCCAGGATATCATACCGGAACAGTTCTTCCTGGTTTAATGGGTTGATCGCACTCAGGCATTGTCCCCAGGCATCGAATTCCCAGGAAGCCTTTCCTCCGTCACCAAGTGTAAGAGAGATGATATTGCAATCCTCATCATATTCCAGCAATGTAGTTCCCCCTTTATATCCATCGATCTTGCTTATCAGCAGCCGGTCGTTATATTCAAATAGCTGGAGTGACCCGTCTGCATCGGTCAGCGAGTGTAACAGGCCAGTGTCTTTATGGAACACGTAAGACCTGCTGTTGCCAAGTGCATCAGTAGCTACTACAAGATTGCCATCGTCATCATATACGTATACAGACTGACTGCCATCGGGGTTTACAACAGATGTACAGCGACCTGCATCATCATAAGTATAGCCGGTAACATTACCTTCCTCATCTATCTCCCTGTATATTTCAAACTCCGGTGTATATTCTGTGAACGTAGAATATCCCAGCGGATCCTTCTCCTGGTATACTACAAAATCAGGTGTATAAAAGTAGGTAGTGGTTTGTTCCAGTGAATTGGTAACAAGATTGTATCCTTCTTTCGGATGATACTCGATGCGTCCTTCCAGTAATCCGCCATCACCCCATGTATGCACGCAACGGCGCTGTTTATCATACTCCCAGTAAAAAGACTGCCCGTTCCGGTCTGTCTTTTTTGTCATCAGATGATCGCGGTAAGTGATGGCAGTAGTCTGTCCCAGCGGATCGATGATCTCAGTAAGATCGCCGGCTTCATTGTAGGCATAGCTGACGAGCGGCCTTTCCTGCCCACGGTGATGTGCAGTGACACGGGTAATACGTCCTGCCGTATCACTGCTGATATGCAAATGCCTGCCTGCGCTGTCTATGATCCTTACAAGCGCTCCACGATGATTATAGTGGAAGCTGATCATGAACTGCGCTTTATTGTGAATAGTGGAAAGATGATACTGCGTGATATCTTTAGATGCTTTACGGAAGGTGTAATACAATCCTTCCTCATGATTATACAGCTGATACTCGTCGATATCTGTGCGCTTCAGCGTCATCCTTTCGTGCCGGTTATAATCGCTGTCGCCACTGCCATATAATGCATCAAACACGGCACTACGTCCATCTCCCAGTAATACTACCACAGCATCGTCATGCAGGAATTCCTCTATACGCATATCATAACAAAGGTGGGTGCCATGTCCCAATGCGCCGGTAAATGGGCTATCGCTATTCCATGATCTGTCCCATTTGATAGGGATAGGACCAGGTAATTCAAAATCAGTCCCGTCATAAATGACAATACCCTGTACGAGGTCAACCGGTTCAAACCCTTTTTTACATAATGCGTTGCTTAGTTTATTGCTGCCTATTTTCCCTTTCAGCGCGTGATTAAATTTGGTGATTCCTTTCCGGCCTATCTTACCCAATCCTTTCATCAACGCGCCAAATCCGAATGACATCACAAGGTTCATCAATACGCCTGCCCAGTCGGGCACATAAGGACCGCCCACCATCACCGGTTTACCAAATGAAAGCGGAATAGTGAAGGAGGTAGGCAGGTACATGCTGGGGATAGGCTTGAACTTCTTACCCGGCTGCAGGGAGAGTGGAATACCAATATCGTTACAGGTCATCAGCATATGTCCTGTAGGACTGAGTAATCTACCCTCAGCTTTCACCTTCTTACTGCCGAAGAAGTTAACAGAATCATGGCCGATCATGGGGGCTAACAGCCAGGGTCCTCCCATCGGAAAATGGAAGAGGATGATGATGATACCACTTGTATCGCTCACGCCTCTGGGTACATGATTTACTTTGGTACTGGCGCCCATAAATGGAATGTAATCCATCGGGTCAAGTACAAAACCAATGTAAGGATGGGGCAGGGGAATGGGAAACCCCAATAGGATAACAATATGTATGTCGAGCCCTATAACGGGAATAAAGTGTTTATTGC
Organism: Chitinophaga filiformis; assembly: GCF_900102545.1. Taxonomy (GTDB): domain Bacteria; phylum Bacteroidota; class Bacteroidia; order Chitinophagales; family Chitinophagaceae; genus Chitinophaga; species Chitinophaga filiformis. The sequence continues at coordinate 481,302 of NZ_FNBN01000003.1, forward strand.
TGACCAGCATAAGCAAATTATTTTTGAGGCTGAAGCGTCTCGGTTTGTTCCATTTCAAGTGGAAGGATCATCGGTTCGCGGTTTTTCCTGATATTGTCTACATCTGATTTCCAGTCATTGCCAAACACTCTGCCCATTTTTTCATCTATAGCCTGCACCGTATCATGTTGGCGATGAGCATGTGCATAGTCATAGTAATCACGTAGCAGGTATATATAGATAGAGGCGCTGATCTCTTCGTCAGTTAAATGCAGACCCGCTTTGTAGCCTTTTTCAAGTACATCATAGTATCTGCTGCTGTCCTTTCTTCTGCATAGTTCTGCTGCCTGGTACCAGGCATTCAGCGACTGTTGTGAGAATTTATGTTGTTCGGCCAGTTCTGCCTGTTGAATGAACCAGTTGATAGCTTCTGTAAAGCGGCGGCGTATCTGTGCATAGGCGCCATGATAGCCGTAGAACTGCACCATGAGTGGTAAACAGGCGCCGTCGTTCATCTGCACACCCTGTTTGGCAATGCGTTGGCCGCGTTCCAGCAGTTCAGGTATTTTCGGGTCTTTCTTAAAATGAAATAACATGCCTGCATACATGATGTGGGCCGTAGCAAACAAGCCCTTGTTGCCGCTCCGTTGTGTGGCGTCCAGTGCCTGTTGCCCCCAGCGGTGGAGGCGTTTTACGTCCTTATCCTTGAGGGCTGCGCCCATTTCAAATACGCACTTGCGCAGCATGATCTCCGGGTCATTCGGACTGCCGGTGGTAGCCAGTTTCTGTATAGCGCCGGGCAGGTCCATCGGAACATGGATACTGCAGATCATATCGGGGAACTGACGCTCATGAAAAGCAAAGTGATCCACATTCACATGATCGATCACCAACAGTTTCACACCGGCAGGAATGCCTTTCTTCAGCAGGGTAGCGATCCAGTTCTTCATGGCCTTTGTACTGCTGACCTGCCGGGGGATCAGTGCAAGGACGAGTTGTTTATGCTGCTGTGGTAAGGACTGCCGGAAACTACCTAATAAGGATAACAGTACATCGTCCATAGGGGCACCGTTATGACGTTCCAGCAGCTGCTTAAAAGGACGGGGATCCCAGGTAAAGAGCGCCCGTTCATTCACCCGTTCCACCAGTGCCATACTTTTTTCGTAGGTGTCCAGCCAGTCTTTGATTAAGGCTGCGCTGAAAGTATCTTCATCTTCAAAGGAGGTGAGCTGGGTAACAAATACTTCCGGCAGGCTCCCGTGTTCTGAAGATTCCAGTTTACAGAATCCTTCATATACACGCGCTTCTTCAGGTTTGATGATAAAACGTACAAACCGGAGTGCTGGTTTCTTGGCAGTTTTCTCCATCCACTGCCGCTGGATCTGATTGACTAATTGCGCTATAGGATTGTGCTCGTTCATAGGATGTGTTTAACAATTCAGATTGAGCATGCCACCTACTATGTCAGTAGTTGTATTTCCATCTATTTTAACATTCCCCTTAGTACTGTCGATCTTCACTACCTGCTCACCGGTAGCATAAAAGTTCTTCGAATCAATGTACAGGTTGGATTGGCTGGAAACCGTATTGGCATCTTCTGCCGCAGACGTAATGGTCTTGGCACCGCTTTCAATATTGTTGGCAGCATTGTCCACAAGTATGCTGGCGTTCTGTTCACCTATGAATACTTTCTCTGACCCTATCAGGTGGATCTCTTTGGATTTCAGCTCAATCTTATTAGGTGCTTCTACCACAATATGATCTTCTGTCTTCACAGTGATTAATGTCTGAGAGCTGACGGTGATATTACCTGCTCCATCCATCGCCATACTGCTGCCGTTTTTGTCGGTTACAGTAATACTACCGGTGGCATCATTCAAGAGGATGGTATTACCACTTCTTGTCTTCAAAGCCTTCATATCATTACCAGCGTTGCCATAACTGCTTTTCGCACCACCATTGTAGGTAGCACCTATTATGAAAGGTTGTTCCGGGTTACCGCCTTCAAATTCTGTAATCACCTCTTCACCGACTTCCGGCATGATGAACATACCTTTATCGCCGCCACCTGAAGCAGATACAACACGTACCCACGGTGTCTGGCCCTGTTGCATCCAGCGGAAGCGTACACGGATACGGCCCAGTCCTTTAGGGTCATTGTTGTCTGTCACAACTGCGGATTGTGGCTCTGTATAAGGGATGTTACTCAGGTTCACCTGAGGGGCTGCCGCATCAGCAGGAATACCTTCAAACATATTGTGATAGCTGCCATTGGCCCCGCAATAATGGCGAATACTGGTGATCATAAACTCTCCGTGATGCTGTTCCTGCCCGAGAGCAGATTCTTTAATGCTCACTGTATCGCCAATACGGAAAGACGGATTGGTGCTGCTGCCTTTGAGGCTTACCATTTTCGCTACCTTACCTTTTTTCTGAAGGGTGGCCAGCTTATCCATCTGCGATTTGGCGCTGCTGTTAAACGCATAGTTCATTTTATACAACCCCTCGCGGCTGTACAGCTTACTACTGATATCACTGGCATGTTGTGAATAGGCGTTGAGCTTACCTGTTTCCTTGGATTGCGTGGTATCTTCCACTACTTTATCCTGGCGGTAATCATAGCCATTCAGCTTTGCATTGTTCGGCAGTACAGACAATGCGATGTTGAAATCCAGCAGGTCTATCTGATGTGTCAGTGTCACCTTTTGTGGAGAGAACTTGCCAAATATCTGTTGTTGTCCGTCATAGAAGAACCATTCTCCATGGCGTTCAGCCAGGCGGGTAATAAAAGTCTGTGAGCTTTCCTTATACTGCACCACATACTTCTGGGTCTCTTTAGTCTCCGGGTTGATGGATGTTTTCAGCACATTGGGTGGATAACTCTTGACGGTAGCGGAGATAATATCCGACAGCGACTTATTCTCATAAGCTGCAATATGCGGATCATCATCCAGCAGGATGCTGGGGCTGTGCCCGCGGATGATACAGTGTCCGTGTGTGCCATCACCGACCTTACCAGTTGTGATATTGGTCACGAGTCCTTTAAAGATGAGATCTTTTACGCCTGGCAATTGTTCTGCCGGTGCAACTGTGATTTCTACTTCTTCACCCAGGAATTTATTGGCAGCGCCAGACATGCCGCCTCCCAGTTTTTCAAACCAGTCATAGCTCACATATATTTCAAACTCGTGATGGTCATTAATGTATTGTCTCAATTCGATTGTGTTGAACGTTTCGAATTGTTGTCCGGCTATGGAAAATGAGGTCTTTGTATTCAGTGCCATTGGAAAAATGTTAGGAATTACTAATGGGGTATGCGTACCCTGCTATGTTAAAAAGTTCCTGATTCCTGCTACTTAATTTTTATTTGTTTTTCTCTTTTAATACAAGTGCTTTGTTCAACGTTCCAGCTACCTGTTCGGGTTGCAGGGAGATATCCTCTCCCTTGAAGGCAACATTGAAACTGGAGATACTGGCATCTCCCTGGCTATCGGATATGATCTGGAAGATATTGTTTGACGTAATACTCCATGATTTATACCCGGGCAATCCTTCGATCGCGCCATTGGAATCTGTCTTTACATTGTCGTATAACAGCGCGCCTTTATCATCATAGATCTCAAACTGTTTTCCCTTAAAGTAGTAAGCGAGGTAATTATTGGTATGCATCCATAAGGGCGCATTCCCATCTTGTTTGGGGACGGGCGCCAGTTGTATGGAATCCTTTTTACCATCTTCATATACCAGTCCTACCCAGAGGTCAGTCCGGTCGTTGTTGTGACTGATCAGGCTGAAGTGTACACTGTCATATACGGCAGATTGTCCACCGGTGAAAATCGGTTTATCCAGCAGCCATTCTTTGCGGGTGCCGGTGTGGTTGGTTCCTGTTACAGCGATCGGGAAATTTTCTGCACCATAAGTATACACACTGACCTGTTGTTGTTTGCTGGAATTGGCAATACGTAGTGCGCTTACAGGACTGAGGTATTTTGCAAAGTCGACCGTCTTCCAGAACGTATCCTGCGGAGGGTGTACTTTTCTGGCATCCAGGTAGGCTTTGGGCATCCACACAGCATCCTGCACAGCTATTTTACCGGCCTGCGTCTGAGCGCAGGCAGTAGTGGCAGCGCATAACAGTGAGATACAAACGATGTGTAATGTCTTCATACAGTTTTTAGTTTACTTCCCAGAACCAGATCTTTTTTACGCGGCTGTCGTTGGTATAATCACCTGTAGCCGTTCGGATCTGTTTATTGACATGGTACAGGAGATCTATATGATCGCCTGTGTTGTTGGTGCCATAAAAATCTTTAAAGAAAATAATGCCATTCTTTGACCAGTATTGATTATTGATGAAATCTTTCTTTTGTGCAGCGTTGGCGCAATCTACCTGGAGGGGAGCGCCAAAATTGCGCCAGATCCATGTAGCCAGGCTTTCTGCACCACGTGCATAACCATGTTTACATTTCGGATCAGTATAATTAGCCAATGAAATGCCCGCTTTGATGAGGCAGTGCGACATACGGATGGCGCACTGATTTTCGTAACTATAATAACCGTTCCTATCCTTTTCATCACAGGGCATAGCATGTGCACTACCGGGAGGCGCCTCGGAATCGTGTGGATAACTGGACCACAATGTGCTGAAAGCAGGGAATTTTTTCAGGGCCATGAATACATGTTTTTAAAGAATTACATGTTTACATTGATGCGTTATCGCAGGGAAAACAATGCAATGGAACGTGATGAATGTATCAGGACTGTGGCCAGGGGTTCTGGTAGGTGGAGCTTCCCAGCTGCACTTCCCGGGCGGATAACACAAGTCTTATCTGCATGGGAATATCGCCGGCTGCTCTGAAATGTTCAGCATACTCTACACAGTAGGCATCTGTAAATTTCAGTTCTTTCATTTTCGACATCGCGTCGCGACGATAAAAGATGATACTACCGCTTTTAGTCTGTGTGTTGGAGATCATCCAATCAAAGAGGTTTGTATTTCCATCTGATTCCAGTAGCACGGTCAGTGCTCCTCCCGTAGGACGGGCGGCTGGTTTTCCATTGTGGTCTGTATGCTGAGCGAAAGAAAACTGGCAATCCAGTACATTGATTTCTTCACCATCTAAACGCAATACTGCTTTGAATGACATATCCTTGAGGTTTAGCTTGATAAATATGGTATTGTTAACAAATTTATTTACGACAGCAAATGAAGGTGTATATGGAAACTGGGACAACGTGTATTTATCTTCAGTAGGTCCCGCTTGGATTAACTGCTTTTGTCAGCGGCAGGTTTTTCCATAGTTACTAAATTCAGATGCCGGATTAACTAATAATATAACTACTCAATTAAAGATACATGGTCAGCACGAAAATAATTATTCTGAGACATATTGTAAATTATTTTATCAAAAATCAAAGATTAAAAATAAAGTTATTGTACTGTTCGCTGATACTGCTTCAACTCCACCTATGCGTCGGGTATGCGTCTGGTATACGTCGGGTATAAGGCGTGTATAAGATATGATCAAGTCCACGTTAAAGGCATGTCAAAGGCATGTCAAAGGCATACTTAAGGTATGCTTAAGGTATGGTAAAGGCGTATTACCAAACGGCATCATTCGCGGCAATAGACCCCGTTAGGGGTCTTATTGTTTGTAGCGCGGGGTGACAGCCCCGGGAACGGGTGCAACCCTCGAAAACAATATGGGATGGCGGGAGCCAAACGGCATCATTCGCGGCAATAGACCCCGGTAGGGGTCTTATTGTTTGTAGCGCGGGGTGACAACCCCGGGAACGGGTGCAATCCTCGAAAACAATATGGGATGGCGGGAACCAAACGGCATCATTCGCGGCAATAGACCCCGTTAGGGGTCTTAT